>NZ_RJAC01000001.1 GCF_003999975.1 Actinoplanes solisilvae
ACGAGGACGCACAGCACTACGACGTGGAGCACCTGTCACACCCATACCCAGACCAACACATCGATCATGATCAGAGTGACGGGCATTCACTCCAAAGCATGTGCGAAGTCCAGGACTAGAAGAACAGGCCCCGGCGCTGGGCCGACTGCCGCAGCCAGTTGTCGAGCTGACCGCCCCAGTCGGTGTGGTCGACGGTGGCGTAGTCGACGTCGAAACGGCCGAACGCGTCGCGCCCCTCGGTGAACAGGCCGCCGCGCTTGTCGATCTCGAGGATCACCTGGAGCTTCTGCGGCGTCGGGATGAACGTGAGCTCGAGCTGGTTGATGCCGCTCGCGTAGGCCGACGGCGGGTAGAACTCGATCTCCTGATAGAACGGCAGGTGCTGCTCGGCGCCGTAGACCCGGCCACGCTCGACATCGGCCCGGCTGAAGCGGAAACCGAGCCGCAGCAACGCGTCGAGCAGTCGCTCCTGGGCCGGCAGCGGGTGCACGGCGACCGCGTCCAGATCGGACTTGTCGACCGCCCGCGCGACCTCGAGCTCGGTGGCCAGGCCCATCGTCATGCCGTGCAGGTGCTGCCCGTAGACCTCGGTGATCGGGGTTTCCCACGGCACGTCGAATCGGAAAGGTACGTCGTATTTCGCGCCTGGGTCGAGCCGGAACGAACCGGTCAGGCGCTGACGGTGGAACTCCTGGTCGGTGTTGTATTCGCTGTCGCCGCTCTCCACCTCGACCCGGGTGACCAGCCCGACGGCCAGATATTCGACGTCGACCGCGTGCTCGCCTCCCACCACGTGGACCTGGCCCTCGAGGTAGCCGCCGGGGCGGCAACTGGGGTTGGCCAGCACAGTTTCGACCGACGGGCCGCCGACACCGAGTGCCTGCAGCATCTTTTTGAAGACCACTGAACCATCTCCTCCTCAAGGGCGTTTGCCGAACAGTATCGGCGCGCTACACGCGGCGAGTACCGGCAATCCGGACACTTGTCGGCTTGGCGACGTCAGGGTTCTCCCTGATTCATGCCACCTGGACGCTTGCCTCACCTCGGTTTAACGCGTCCCAGGCCAAGCTATCGATCACCGGCACGCAAGGCGCGCCGGAACGCACGACAGACGGTTATCAGCGGGGAGGGGACTGAAAGGTGGTCCTGCAGATGAAGGCGTCGGAGTCCATGGACAACAGCGTGACCGACGGTGTCGAGCTCCTGACCGACCTGGACGCCACGGACGAGCGGGGTGTCTCCGCCGATCTGGTTCGCGCCTACCTCAACGGCATCGGCCGCACCCGGCTGCTGACCGCGGTCGAGGAGGTCGAGCTCTCCAAGCGCATCGAGGCCGGGCTGTACGCGGAGGAGAAGCTCCCGGGGGCCGGCGAGGACCTCGCTCCCCTCCTGCACATCATCGTCGCGGAGGGTAAGAGCGCCAAGAACCACCTGCTCGAGGCCAACCTCCGCCTCGTCGTCAGCATCGCGAAGCGCTACACCGGCCGCGGCATGGCCTTCCTCGACCTCATCCAAGAGGGCAACCTGGGCCTGATCCGCGCGGTCGAGAAGTTCGACTACACCAAGGGCTACAAGTTCTCCACGTACGCCACCTGGTGGATCCGCCAGGCGATCACCCGCGCGATGGCCGACCAGGCCCGCACCATCCGCATCCCGGTGCACATGGTCGAGCAGGTCAACCGCATGGTCCGCAGCCGGCGCGACCTGGCCGCGACGCTCGGCCGCGAGCCCAGCATCGCCGAGATCGCCAAGGCCATGGACGTTCCCGAGTTCCAGGTCATCGAGCTCATCTCGTACGACCGTGAGCCCGTCAGCCTCGACCAGGCGGTCGGTGAGGACGGGGAGAGCGCCCTGGGCGACTTCGTGGCGTCGGTCGACCAGAACCACCCGGGCGCGACCGCCGGCTCGGGCGAGCTGCGCAGCGAGGTCGAGATCGTGCTGGCCACGCTGAGCGAGCGCGAGTCGGCCGTGATCCGGCTGCGTTTCGGCCTCGACGACGGGCGGCAGCGCACACTCGACGAGGTGGGCCGCGAGTTCGGCCTGAGCCGCGAGCGCATCCGCCAGATCGAGAAGGTCACGATGCTCAAGCTGCGCGACCCCGAGCGCTCGTCGCGTCTCGAGGCGTACGCGGGCTGATCTTCTTTCCTACGTTTTCTGCCCGGCGGGCTTCGGCCCGGCCGGGCGGTCGCGTTTTCGCGCGCGTTCACGCGGCCCGAGCACTACGGGCTGCGGAGGCGACGTGGGCCCGTGTCGGGGCGGCGGGCGGGGTCGCCGATCTCGGTGGAGGCGTGCAGCACCGAATAGCCGTCGGGGCGGGCCAGCACCGGGTTGAGCGAGAGGCCGCGCAGGCGAGGGTGGTCGTCGGCCAGGCGGCCCACGCGCAGCAGCAGGTCGATGAGCGACTCGCGGTCGACCGGGGCCGAACCGCGGTAGCCGTGCAGCAGCGGGGCCGCCCTGGGCTCGACGACCAGGGCCTCGGCGGCCCGATCGGTCAGCGGCGCGGCCCGCCAGGCCAGGTCGCCGAGCAGCTCGCTGGCCACGCCGCCGAGGCCGAACCCGACGATCGGGCCGAACGCCGGATCTTCCGTCACTTCGACGCGGCAGGCGACCCCGGCCGGGACCATCGTCTGCACCAGGACGTCGGGGCCGAAGGCCGTTCGCAACTCCGCGTAGGCGGCGCGGACGTCGTCCTCGTCGGCCAGGGCGAGGCGGACCGCGCCGAGGTCGATGCGGTGCCGCAGCGCACCGCCGGCCGCCTTGAGCGCGACCGGATAGCCGAGCGATTTCGCGGCGGCGACGGCCTCGTCGGCCTGGGCGACCAGTGTGGACGGGACGATGTCGATGCCGTAGGCGGCCAGCAGGTCGGCGGGCGGACCGTCGATGGTGGTCGCGGCGGGATCTATTCTCGCCAGCTCTGGGAGCACCCCGGGCGGCCGGCGCAGCCAGTCGGCATAGGTGGCGACCCGGGCCAGGGCGCGCACCGCCTCTTCGACCGAGGGGTAGGCCGGGACGCGCGGCG
The DNA here is from genome assembly GCF_003999975.1 of Actinoplanes solisilvae. Taxonomy (GTDB): domain Bacteria; phylum Actinomycetota; class Actinomycetes; order Mycobacteriales; family Micromonosporaceae; genus Actinoplanes; species Actinoplanes solisilvae. The sequence goes on from NZ_RJAC01000001.1 coordinate 3,020, forward strand.
GCAGGCTACCGAGCAGGAATGTCGCTACGGTCGGCTTCTCACCGGCCAGGGCGACACTGGCCAGGGCCGCGGCGAAGTCGGCATCGTCGTCGGCGAGCTGGCCCGGCAGCGGCGGCGCGAAGACCACAACGAGGGCGTCGGCACGATCGTCGACGGCGGCGTCGGCCAGGGCGTCGGCGAAGTCGTGGGCGCCGGCCTGGGGGCTGATGCCGACGGGGTAGCCCTGGGCCACGGTCAGGCCGCTCGCGCGGCAGGCAGCCACGGCCAGCTCGGACAACGCGGAGGAGTTGCCGACGACGGCGACGCGCCGGCCGGCCGGCAGCGGCTGGTGGGCCAGGAGCAGGCCGACGTCGAAGAGCTCCTGCACGGTGTCGACCCGGATCACTCCGGACCGCGCGAACAGGGCGGTGACGGCGTGGGCGTCGGGGCCGGGCAGGTCGCCGGCGAGACCCGGCGGACGGGTGGCGCTGGCCACCGCGACCACCGGTTTCACCCGACTCATGCGGCGGGCCAGGCGGGCGAACTTACGCGGGTTGCCGAACGTCTCGAGATAGAGCAGGACGACGTCGGTGCCGGGGTCGTCGCGCCAATACTGCAGCAGGTCGTTGCCGGAGACGTCGGCCCGGTTGCCGGCCGAGACGAAGGTCGACAGGCCCAGCCCGCGACGGTCGGCCTCGGCCAGCAGCGCGACACCGAGCGCACCGCTCTGGCTGAAGAATCCGACCCGCCCGGCGGCCGGCAGACGGGGGGCGAGCGTGGCGTTGAGCCGTACGGTGGGGTCGGTGTTGGCCACCCCCATGCTGTTGGGCCCCACGACGCGCAACCCCGCCGCGTGCGCACCCTCGGTCAGCGCCCGTTGCGCGGCGGCGCCGTCGGGGCCGGTCTCGGCGAAGCCCGCGGAGATGACCACCAGACCGCTCGCGCCGCTGGCGGCGGCATCGGACAGCGCGGCACCGACCCCCTCGGGCGGCAAGGCGATGAGGGCCAGATCGATGTCTTCGCCCGACTCGGTGGCCGACCGGCAGGCACGCAGACCGGCCACCCGCTCGGCGCTGGGATGCACCGGGACGAGCGCGCCGGTGAAGCCGCCGTCACGCAGGTGGCCGAGCATGGCCGCACCGATGCCCTGACCGCTGGCACTGGCGCCGTAGACCGCGACCGCGCGCGGAGCCAGCAGACGCCCGATCGAGCGGGACTCGGTGAGGTGCTCGCGGGATTCCTGCACCTCACGCGACTTCTCGGTAGGGGCGATCGGGAAACTCAGGTGGACCACACCGTCGGCGTATTTGCGCTCGACCTGATAGCCGAAGTCGCTGAAGACGCGCAGCATGCCGCCGTTCTCGGGGAGGACCTCGGCGACGAAGCGGGTGATGCCGTGGGCGCGGGCGGCCTCGGCCAGGTGCTCGAGCAGCACCGAGCCGATGCCTCGGCCCTGATGGGCGTCCTCGACCACGAAGGCGACCTCGGCCTCGAGCGAGCCGGGGCCGAGGCGCTCGTATCGGCCGACGGCCATGATGCGCGGGCCGCTGACGATGACGAACGCCTCGCGGTCGCGATGGTCGACGTTGACGAACCGTTCGAGGTCGCGCTCGGGGATGCGCGGGTAGGGGGAGAAATAGCGCAGGTAGCGCGTGCGGTCGCTCATGCGGGAGTGGAACTCGACGATGGCGGGCGCGTCGGTGGGCTGGATCTGTCGAAGATGGACGGCATGGCCGTCGGAGAGCAGGACGTCGGCGCTGATGTCCATTTCGCTCTCCTCCTCTCGGCGATCAGTCGCGGGGATCTTGCGGGTCGAGACCGTGCAAAGGGAAGACCGCCGTGCGGCTGGCCAGGATGGCGCGGTCGACCGCGTCGGGGGTGGTGCCCGGCTGCCAGCGCTCGACCGGCGGTTCGACGCCGTCGGTCATCGTCTTGGGAACGTCGGAGTGCGGGCACCGCTCGGCGGCCAGCGAACGCCAGGCTTCCGGGATGGGGGTGCGCGGGTCGAGCGGGTCGCCGGTGGCCGTGGCGAGCAGGTGGGTCCACGTGCGGGGCACGACCTCGACCAGGGCGTAGCCCCCGCCGCCGGTCGCGACCCAGCGGCCGTCGCACAGTTCGTCGGCCAGGTCGCGCATGGCCAGGTGGGCGGCGCGCTGGCCGTCGACGGACAGACGCAGGTCGGCGAGGGGGTCGAGGCGGTGGGAGTCGGCGCCGCACTGGCTGAAGATGATCTCGGGGGCGAAGGCGCGCAGAACGGAGGGGACGATCGCGTGGAAGGCGCGCAGCCAGCCCGCGTCGCCCGTGCCCGGGGGCAGCGGGACGTTGACCGAGGTGCCCTCGGCCCCGGGACCACCGGTCTCGTCGGCGAACCCGGTGCCGGGGAACAGGGTGAGCGGCGTCTCGTGCAGGCTGACCGTCAGCACGCGGGGGTCGTCGTAGAACGCGGCCTGCACGCCGTCGCCGTGGTGAACGTCGACGTCCACATAGGCCACCCGCTGGGCGCCCTGGTCGAGAAGGCGGGCGATGGCCACGGCGGGATCGTTGTAGACGCAGAAGCCGGCGGCCCGGGCGGACATGGCGTGGTGCAGGCCACCGGCGATGTTGACGGCCCGTTTGGTCACGCCGTGCCAGACGGCCTCGGCGGCGGCGATGGTGGCGCCGCAGATGCGCGCGGACGCTTCGTGCATGTTGTCGAAAACGGGATTGTCGGGCGTGTTGAGGCCCCAGCCGCGGAAGAACGGATCAATCGGGGCGTGCCGGACGGCCTCGAGGTAGTCGGCGCGATGGACGCGGGTCAGGTCGGCCTCGGTGGCGGGCTCGGGCGTGACCATGCGCACGCCCGGACGATCGAGAACGCCCAATGCGCGGGCGAGCGCCATGGTCAGCTCGACGCGCACCGGGTTGAGCGGGTGGTCGCCCATGTCGTAGTCGAGCAGCGCTCGATCCCACACCACCGTGGTCGTCGGATCCGCCATGACGGTCACTCTTTCACGCGCCTCCGACAGGTTTCACGCACGCCGCCGGAGCAGACTGTCAGGTAGGCTCTCTTGCACCTGCACGGGGCGCCTGTCAACCCCCGGTAACGAGGTATTATCGCTGCTGGGAGGGCCGCACCGTGAATGAACTCGTCGTCAGCCCGCAGACGCTGGCGGTTCACCGAGACCGCCGGGAGGTCGGAGCATGAAGACGTCGCTGCACAAGCATGACCTCGTCGACACCACCGAGATGTATTTGCGCACCATCCTCGAGCTCGAGGAAGAGGGTGTGCCGCCGCTTCGGGCGCGCATCGCCGAGCGGCTTCACCAGAGCGGTCCCACGGTCAGCCAGACGGTCGCGCGCATGGAGCGCGACGGCCTGCTGACGGTTGAGAACGATCGCCACCTGGTGCTGACCGCGGAGGGGCGCAACACCGCCGTCTCCGTCATGCGCAAGCACCGCCTGGCCGAGCTGCTGCTCGTGAACGTCATCGGCATGCCCTACGAGGAGGCGCACGAAGAGGCCTGCCGCTGGGAGCACGTGATGAGCGACTCGGTCGAGAAGAAGGTCTACGAGCTGCTCAACAAGCCGACCCGCTCGCCGTACGGAAACCCGATCCCGGGTCTCGAGGCGCTCGGCCTCTCCGAGGGCGCCGAGCAGGCCGACAGCGGCGAGCGCAACCTGGCGTTCCCGGGCCTGAGCGGCAGCGTCGTCGTCCAGCGCATCTGCGAGAGCGTGCAGACCAACGCCGACGTGCTGCGTCAGTTGCACGAGGCGGGCATCGACCCGGGCACGACGGTGACCGTGGCTCAGGAGCGCGATGGTGTGACCATCGACCGCCTGGGCGACAAGATCCGCCTGCCGCGCGAGGTCGCGTCGCGGGTGTTCGTCGCCGCGCACTAGGTACGTTTGTCAGCCGTCTGTCGTGTTCATCGCCTTGGCGAGCGCGATGAGCTTCGGGTTCATCGCGGACACGGCGGCGGCTGACGCCTTCTTGTCGAAGGTGAAGCGCAACGTCTGAAGCTGCTTCGCCTCGCTGAGCCAGCCGACCTCGATGCTGGGGCCGTGCCCCGCCGTCGCCGCGCCGTTCAGCCGATAGGCAGCCCGGCCGAGGCCCTTGACCGTGGTCGCTTTCGAGGGCTTGAGGTCGTCGAGGAACTGCTCGGGGCTCGCCTTGGTGCTCTCCACGACCGAGAGCATCAGGTCGGGATAGTCGCCGGCCGAGGTCTGCACGACACAGGTCGACACGTCGTCGACCTGGTCGGAGGCGGCCACGTCGAAGGTGACGCCGATCGTGTCTTTGATGAAGCCGTAGTCCCAGAGGATGCAGGCGCCACCGGCCGAGGCGGCGGATTGCTGCTCGACGGCGAGGGGCGGCACGTTGGCGGCGGCCGGATCCTCGTCCTGCTTGTCGCAGGCGGTCAGCGCGAGGAGCAGGACGGCGCCGAGCACGAGGGAACGCGAAAGCACGAGTGATCCTCCCGAGAGATCCGGGGCACACCGTACTTCCCCGGCACTACGAGCGAAAGTCCGCGTCAGGCACCATTGGTGTACGGACAGTGACGACACCCGCGACCACAGCAGGTGCCGCGGCGCGCGAGGAAGCCGGCGGTCAGCACGAAGAGGCCCGTATCGGGGTCGAGATAGCCCGCCTCACCCGCCTCGAAAGCGGCATCGTGGGCGGCGAGTATCTGGGCGCGGCGGGGATGGTCGAGCGGGAGGCGGGACGGATGGGGCTCGGTCAACTCCCTCGGCGCGCGCTCGTCCACCGGCTCCATGCTATCTACTTATTCGGAAGCGCTAGGAGATAAAGATGATCAATGACCGGCTGATCGATGCTGGCGATGTGCCGCTCGCGGTGCGCGACTTCGGCGGCGACCAGCCTCCGCTGCTGTTACTGCACGGCGTCGGGGGCAACCTGGCGACGATGACGACGCTGGCCCGGGCCCTGCGGCCGAACCACCGCGTGATCACAGTGGACCTGCGGGGGCACGGACGGTCGGGCGAGGGCACCTGGACGTGGGACACCGCGCTGGGTGACCTGGCGGCGGTCTGCGTCCAGATGGAGATCCAGCGACCCGCCGTGGTGGGCCACTCGCTCGGCGGGATGCTGGCGGCCCTGTGGGGCCAGCGGCATCCGGAGGCGCCGGGCGTCGTCAGCCTCGACGGCAACCCGCCGCCGACCCAGGTCTCGCAGCTTCCGGGCCTCGACCCCGAGAAGGCGGCGGCCGAGCTCGCCCGGCTGCGGACGATCTTCGACCAGGTCGAGTCCCAGGCGGGCCGGGTCATCGAGGCCGACCAGTTGCCCGACCTCGTCGAGCGTCAGCAGGCGGCGGCCCGCGACATGGGCGCCAACGAGAAGGTGTGGATCGAGGGCTTCCGGCGCAACCTCGCGCACGAGAACGGCGAGACGTCGATCCGTCCGTCGGCCGCGGTCACAGGCCAACTCCGTACGCTCATGAACGAACTTGACCTTGGCCCGGTGTACGCCGGGACCTCGTGCCCGGAGCTGGTCGTGCTGGCCACCCGCAACCGGCCCGAGCAGGAACCCTTCGCCGAGCTCTACGAGGCCCACCGGCGCTTCCAGCTCGAGCAGGTGCGCGCCGCGGGTCACCCTCGCTACATCCAGCTCGCCGACGCGTCGCAGGCCATGGTGATCGAGCAGCCCGCCGTGCTGGCCGGCCTGATCACCGATTTCCTGCAGTCGTAGCGGCGGTCGTTCAATCGCGGCTCGACGGGAGGGGCCTGGTCGCCCCGGAGCCGACGAGGCCGATAGCCAGGGCAGCGAAGACGCAGAGCATGGCGCGCAGCACGCCCACGTGCTCGGCCAGCAGGCCGATGAGGGGTGGCCCGGCCAGGAAGGCGCCGTAGCCGATCGAGCCGGCCACAGAGACGCGGATCGCGGCTCGGACGGGGTCGTCGGCGGCGGCGCTCATGCCGACCGGGAAACCCAGAGAGGCGCCGACGCCCCAGAGCAGGGCGCCGGCGATGGCGACCGGGACGGCGATCTCGGTGACGACCAGTAGCAGGCCCACAGCGGCCGAGACCGCGGTGACGCGCAGGGTGACCACGCGGCCCCAGCGTTCGATGGCGTAGCCGCCGAAGAGCCGGCCCAAGGTCATCGCGGTGACGAAGCTGCCGAAGGCGATCGCGCCGACGGTCTCGCCGGCGTGGTAGCCGTCGACCAGGCCGATGGCCAGCCAGTCGTTGGCGGTGCCCTCGGTGAAGCCAAAACCGAGCATGACCAGGCCGATCAGGATGGTGCGGGGTTCGCGCCAGGCCTGGCCGACGCTCATCGCCGGCTTCTGACCGGCCGGCCGGGGCTGATATGGCAGGAAGTTGCGCACGGTCGGGGCGCTGACCGCCGCGGCCAGGGCGGCGGTCAGATAGAGCTGCAACCAGATCGGCAGCCCGGTGGCCGCGGCCACGGCACTGATGGCCGCGCCGAGCACGGTGCCGATGCTGAAGCCGGCGTGGAAGCGGGGCATGATCGTGCGGCCGAGGCGGCGCTCGACGTCGGCGCCCTCGACGTTCATGGCGACGTCCCACGTGCTGTTGCCCACGCCGGCCAGCACCAGACCGAGACCGGCCAGCGCGACCGAGCCGACGAGAACGCCGGTGGCCAGGCCGGTGAGGCCGAGAACCATCGACGTGCTGCCGATCAGCACCGCGCGGGCCGGGCCGACGCGCTGCACCAGGGGGCCGGCCAGCGGGATCGCGGCGATCGCGGCGGCCGAGAGGCAGAGCAGGAGCAACCCGAACCCGGCGGCCGACAGTTCGAGACCGTCGCGGACCGCCGGGGCGCGAGCGAGCCAGCCGGCGACGGCCAATCCGTTGGTGGCGAACGTGAACCCGACCGCGACCTTTGCCCGGTCGAGGCGCTGCCGATCGAGCTCCGTCCCGGTCACCGGTCGAACTTACCCGGGTGTCCGAGGTCTTTCACGGCGGCGAGGGAGGGATCTCGCGCGTGACAAGCCGGTAACGGATCGTGTCGGCGATCCGGCTGACCGTTTGACCGCGCGGGGTTACGTTCTGCGGGCCGAGCAGCTTCTCCGGCCGCATCACCAGCCGGTGAATTCCTGGGCGTCGTCGGCATCACCGACCGGCCCACTCTCGGAAAGTCCAATCTCGTCGTCAACCGGGCGAGGGGTCCGGCCACGAAGCCGAACCCCTCCACCGCTGTTTCCTAGAAGATCAGCTGCAGCCCGAGGTGGAGCCGCAGCCCTCGCAGACGTAGCAGCTTCCGGCGCGGCGCATCTTGGTGCCGCAGGTGAAGCAGAGCGGCGCGTCGGCGGACTGACCCATCACGATCTCGAGCAGCTCGGTGGACGAGCCGGCCGTCACGGGGGCGGCCTTCTCGACCTCGACCGGCGCGGGCTTGACCACGGCGGCCTCGACCGGGGCGGCCTCGGCCGGGGTCGCGACCGGGGCGGAGGCGGCCATGCCGGCCAGGTCGACCGCGGCAGCCTCGGCGGCGGCCTCGGCCTGCACCTGCGCGGCACGCTCCTTGGCCGTGAAGATGCCCAGGTCGGCCCGGGTGTCGTACGGCAGGAAGTCGAGCGCCAGGCGACGGAAGATGTAGTCCATCACCGAGGACGCCATGCGCACGTCCGGGTCGTCGGTCATGCCGGCCGGCTCGAAGCGCATGTTGGTGAACTTGCTGACGTACGTCTCGAGCGGGACGCCGTACTGGAGCCCTATCGAGATCGCCACCGAGAAGGCGTCCATGACACCGGCGAGCGTCGAACCCTGCTTCGACATCTTGAGGAAGACCTCGCCGAGGCCGTCGTCGGGGTAGGACGACGCGGTGAGGTAGCCCTCGGCGCCGCCGACCGAGAACGACACCGTCTCGGACGGGCGCTTCTTAGGCAGGCGCTTGCGGACGGGGCGGTATTCGATGACCTTCTCGACGACCTTCTCGACCTCGGTCGTGGCGGCCGGCGCGGCCTCGACCGCGGCCGACGGCTTCTTGGCGACCGAGAGCGGCTGGCCGACCTTGCAGTTGTCGCGGTAGATCGCGAGCGCCTTCAGGCCGAGCTTCCAGCCCTGGTAGTGGATCTCCTCGATCTCTTCGACGGTCGCCGACTCGGGCATGTTGACCGTCTTGGAGATGGCGCCCGAGATGAACGGCTGCACCGCGGCCATCATGCGCACGTGGCCGAGCGGGGCGATGACGCGCTCGCCCATCGCGCAGTCGAAGACCGCGTAGTGCTCGGGCTTGAGGCCCGGCGCGTCGACGACGTTGCCGTGCTCGGAGATGTGCTCGACGATCGCTTCGACCTGCTCCTCGGGGTAGCCGAGGCTGCGCAGGGCGCGCGGAACCGTCTGGTTGACGATCTGCATCGAGCCGCCGCCGACGAGCTTCTTGAACTTGACCAGGGCCAGGTCGGGCTCGATGCCGGTGGTGTCGCAGTCCATCATCAGGCCGATGGTGCCGGTCGGGGCGAGCACCGACGCCTGCGCGTTGCGCCAGCCGTTCTTCTCACCGATCTTGGTGTTCTGCTGCCACTGCTTGCTCGCCTCGCGAGCGATCTCGGTGGCGACGGTGCCAGTGGGACGAATCTCGTCGTTGGCCGCGGCGTGCTTGCGCATGACCCGCTTGTGGGCGTCGGCGTTGCGGGCATAGCCCTCGTACGCCCCCACGACGCCGGCGATCTCGGCCGAGCGGCGGTAGGCCGTACCGGTCATCAGCGACGTGATGGCGGCAGCGACCGAGCGGCCACCGTCGGAGTCGTACGGCAGGCCGGAGGCCATCAGCAGCGCGCCGATGTTGGCGTAGCCGATGCCGAGCTGACGGTAGGCCCGGGTGGTGACGCCGATCTTCTCGGTCGGGAAGTCGGCGAACGCGATCGAGATCTCCATCGCGGTGATGATGAACTCGACGCTCTTGACGAACTTCTCGACCTCGAAGCCACCGTCGGCCTTGAGGAACTTCATCAGGTTGAGCGAGGCCAGGTTGCAGGACGAGTCGTCCAGCGACATGTACTCCGAGCAGGGGTTGGACGCGGTGATCCGGCCCGTCTCGGGGTTTGTGTGCCAGTCGTTGATCGTGTCGTCGTACTGCAGGCCCGGGTCGGCGCACTCCCACGCGGCCTGGGCGATGCCACGGAACAGCTTCTTGGCGTCGATGGTCTCGATGACCTCGCCGTCGAGCCGGCCGCGCAGCCCGAACTCGGTGCCCTCCTCGTACGCCCGCATGAACTCGTCGCTGACGCGGACCGAGTTGTTGGCGTTCTGGTACTGCACGCTCACGATGTCGGAGCCGCCGAGGTCCATGTCGAAGCCGGCGTCCCGCAGCGCGCGGATCTTGTCTTCCTCGCGCGCCTTGGTCGACACGAACTCTTCGATGTCGGGGTGGTCGACGTCGAGGATGACCATCTTGGCGGCCCGGCGGGTGGCGCCACCGGACTTGATCGTTCCGGCGCTCGCGTCGGCGCCGCGCATGAAGCTCACCGGTCCGCTGGCGGTCCCCCCGGACGACAGCAGTTCCTTGGACGAGCGGATGCGCGACAGGTTGACGCCGGAGCCGGAGCCACCCTTGAAGATGAGCCCCTCCTCCTTGTACCAGTCGAGGATGGAGTCCATCGAGTCGTCGACCGAGAGAATGAAGCAGGCGCTGACCTGCTGCGGCGACTTGGTGCCGACGTTGAACCAGACCGGCGAGTTGAAGCTGAACACCTGGTGCAGCAGCATCCAGGTCAGCTCGTGGTCGAACACCTCGGCGTCGGCCTTGGTGGCGAAGTAACCGTGGTCCTCGCCCGCCTTGCGGTAGGTCGAGACCACCCGGTCGATGAGCTGCTTGAGCGACCACTCCCGCTCGGGCGTGCCGACCGCGCCGCGGAAGTATTTCGTGGTGACGATGTTCGCCGCGTTGACGCTCCACGCGGTCGGGTATTCCACGCCCCGCTGCTCGAAGTTGATCGAGCCGTCGCGCCAGTTCGTCATGACGACGTCGCGGCGTTCCCATTCAACCTCGTCGTACGGGTGGACGCCCTCGGTCGTCCAGACCCGCTCGACCCGCAGCCCCCCGGTGGCCGCGCTGCTGCCGTTCGCACGGCTGCGCTGCCGACCTGCTGTGATGCCGTCCCCGGCCATACTGCTCCCCCTCGAAAGTGCTTCTGCCACTCGTCGCTTCTTTGCCATCTGTCTCAGCCGTGTTCCCTCAGACCCGTGGTGCGCGACCGCCGGACCGGGGCGCCACGGGATGCCGTGCCGCGGTCTCGCGTGCGATCGCCGCCTCGCGCAGCGCGCTGATCTCCTTCTCGAACTCGTCGAGCGAGTCGAAGGATTTGTAGACGCTGGCGAACCGGAGGTAAGCCACCTGGTCGAGCTCCCGCAACGGGGTGAGGATCGCCAACCCCACCTCGTGGCTCGGCACCTCGGCGGCGCCCTTGGCCCGGACGGTCTCCTCGACCTTCTGCGCGAGCAGCGCGATCGAGTCCTCGTCGACCGGGCGGCCCTGACAGGCCTTGCGGACGCCGCTCATGATCTTGGTGCGGCTGAACGGCTCGGTGACCCCGCTGCGCTTCACGACGGCGAGCACGGCCTCCTCGACCGTGGTGAACCGCTTGCCGCACTCGGGGCACGAGCGACGGCGCCGGATCAGCTGACCGTCGTCGGCCTCACGAGAGTCGACCACGCGCGAGTCGGCGTGACGACAGTACGGACAGCGCACCGGGAACCCCCTCCGGGAAGGCTCCCCCGGCATCTTTCGGGCACACGAAAACACGGCGACCCGCTGGCAAGACTCGCCAGCTCGCGCCGTTCGCGGCCTGTGGATAACCGGGGAGGTCAACCCCAACCTGTGGATGACTTACACCCTTGTAACTACTAGATGTTGGGGTAGACGCTATGCCTCGGCGGACGCGTTCGCAAGCCAGGAAGCCCGGCGACGCGCCGTATTTTGCGACTCAACACGAGCGGTTGACCGGGCGTTCACGGACCGCTGCGATCATGCCGCCCGCGGCAAGATCAAAACATCGCCCGGGTGCACGACGGAGCTCGACAGGCCGTTGAGACGACGCAGCTCGTCGACCGCCCCCTGACCATCGCCCCTGGGCAGCGTGCGTGCGGCGATGTCCCAGAGCGTGTCACCCGGCCGGACGACGATCGTAGGCGGCGGACCGGTCGGCGGCTCCTCGGCCCGGGACGCGGTGGTGAACAACACGGCACTCGCCAGAGAGGCCAGCAGGACGAGGAGACCGAGCACGACGGCACGCCCTCGCCGAGTCAATCGCAACGGAGGCTGAGCCTGCCTTACCCCGTTCGCCACCATGGCGTTCTCCCCACCGGAAGACGATCTTCGGACAGGCGTTCGATCGAACGCCCGTACGACGGTTTATCAGAACAGGCGTACGGAAGTCGAGCACTTCCGGGCGACACGCCGCAAGAATGTCGTACAGATGTTTGAATATGTCGTACCCCACGATTACGGTTCTCCCTCAAAGGGGTCAGCCGGGCACACGCCATCCCCACGGCGTCGCGCTCCGGCTCCGCGAAGCGAGCACCACGTGCCGACGAGGCACTGGCCGACAGGGAGGGCGGACGTGTCGACCGACGACCGGACGAGCAGCCGGCAACAACAGACCAAGCCAGACAACCAGGCCGCCCTGCGCCGCCGGACGCCGAGCCGTGCTCGTGCCGCCGACGCGCCGCAACTGCGATCGGTCACCCCGGTGGTCAGCCAGTTCCCCGAGCCGGTCACCGCCGACCTCACCGCCCGGCAGCGCCGCATCCTCGAGTTCATCCGCAGCTGGGTCGAGCGCTACGGCTACCCACCGAGCGTCCGCGAGATCGGCGAGGCCGTCGGCCTGGTCTCCCCCTCGAGCGTGGCCTACCAGTTGAAGGCGCTCGAGACCAAGGGCTTCCTGCGCCGCGACCCCAACCGGCCGCGCGCCGTCGATGTGCGCTCCCCCAACGAGCTGGTCGACGACGAGACGATGCGCTCGGCGCGGCCCCAGCCGGCCTACGTGCCGCTCCTCGGCCGCATCGCCGCCGGTGGTCCGATCCTGGCCGAGCAGGCCGTCGAAGAGTTCTTCCCGCTGCCGCGCGAACTGGTCGGCGAGGGCGACGTCTTCATGCTCGAGGTCAAGGGCGACTCAATGATCGACGCGGCCATCTGCAACGGCGACTGGGTCGTGGTGCGCCAGCAGCCGACGGCCAACGCGGGCGACATCGTGGCCGCGATGATCGACGGCGAGGCGACCGTGAAGAGGTACCGCCAGCGCGAGGGCCACGTGTGGCTGATGCCGGCCAACCCGGCCTTCGACCCGATCCCCGGCGACGACGCGACCATCATGGGCCGCGTGGTGGCCGTCCTGCGCCGCGTCTGAGTGGACGACCGAAACCGGGCCCGAGCCGGCATCGCCGTCGGGCCCGGATCGAGCGAGCAGAAGAGTTACCGCGGGCCGTAACCCGGGGTGCCGAAACGGTCGTCGGGGCTCCGGCGGAAGTCGTTGTAGGCGTTGTTGCGCCCCGAGGGCGGCTGGCCCGGCCCGCCGCCGTAGACGCCACCGCCACCACCACGCGGTGGCTGGCCACCACGAGGCGGCTGCCCCTGCGGACCGCGCGGGGGCTGCCCTTGAGGCCCGCGAGGCGGCTGCCCCTGGGGACCACGCCCAGGCTGGCCCTGGGGGCCGCGGGCGGGCTGGCCCTGAGGACCACGCGAAGGCTGACCCTGCGGTCCGCGCGGCGGCTGCCCCTGCGGTCCGCGAGGCGGCTGACCCTGCGGGCCACGGGCCGGCTGGCCTTGAGGACCACGAGGCGGCTGGCCCTGAGGACCACGCACGGGCTGGCCCTGCGGCCCCCGCGGCGGCTGCCCCTGGGGAGCACGACCAGGCTGACCCTGCGGGCCACGAGCGGGCTGACCGGCCGGTTGACCCTGCGGGCCACGCGCGGGCGGCCCCTGAGGCCCGGCGGGCTGCCCCTGCGGCCCACGACCGGGCTGCCCCTTCGGCCCGCCGGGCTGTCCCTTCGGCCCGCCGGGCTGTCCCTGCGGTCCGCGCGGCGGCTGGCCCTGCGGACCACCGGCCGGCTGACCCTGGGGGCCACGAGCGGGCGGGCCCTGCGGAGCGCGAGGGTTCCGGCCCGTGCCACCGCCGTAGTTGCCGCCGCGCGAGGCCGGCCCGCCACTGCCGTAGACCGGCCCGTTGCCCGCCGGCCCCGACCGCGCCCCGGAGCCGTAGACCGGCGCCGGCCCACCGACGCCGATCAGCTCGGTCTCGGGGTCGCCCTCGAGCGGGTTCTTGAAGCTGCCCTCGTCCGAGTCGAGGATGGAGGCCGGGTTGCGCTTGCGGTAGCGCACGATGCCGAACACGCCCGCGCCGACCAGGATGAGACCGATCAGGCCGACGCCACCCACCGCGAACTGGATGTCACTGAGTTCGAGGTTGGCGTACCACTTGTCCCCCGCCTCCTCGCCGCCGTCCTTGCTGACGGTGGCGACCTTGGTGGCCGGCGTGTAGCGAAGGATCCAGTTGTCCTGGTCCTTGGCGCCGTTGAGGTCGGAGACGGTGTAGAAGAACTTGCCGTCAGGGCTGTAGGTGATCGCCTCGCCGCCCGGCTCGTTGGGCAGGCCGGTGGTGCGCGGCTTGTTCTTGAGTGCGCCGACCACGTCGCCACCGGACACATCCCACTCGAGGGCGTCGGTGTAGGTGCGGAGCACGACCTTGCCGCCGCCGGGAGCGACCGCCCCGCCACTGATCGTGCGGTTGCCGATGCGCGCGAACGGGCCGCTGTCGGTCTCGGTCGCCGAGAGTGTGAGCTCGGCGACGCGCTTCATCGGGACGCCGGACTCGTTGTTCGCCTTGAGGGGCGCGGTCGGCTGGTAGACGTACGCCGGCTTGCCGATCTCACGGGTGACGACGAGCGGGGTGCCGTCGCCGTTGAGCAGCAACGCCTCGGCGTCGTGCGGGTCGCCCTCGGGATAGCTGAGCCGGTGGAGCACGGGCTTGCCCGCTCCGGTGGCCGCTATCGACCAGAGGCCGACGGTCGACCGGCGCTCATCGGTGTCGTACTTATTGTCGCCGATGTCGGCGATCCACAGCTTCGCACCGTCGGGTGAGAGGACGACGTCCTCCGGGTCCTTGGGGCCGTCGCCGCTGTATTGGACCTCTTTGGTGACCTCGCACTTGGTGTTGAGGAAGAAGATGCGCTTGTGGCTTTTGATCTCGGTGCTGTCGTTGATCACGACATAGCCCGACTTGGTCGCGACCAGCCCGGAGGCTTCGTCGATCTTGTCGTTCGTGATCTTGCACATCTTCTTGCCCGCCACCGACGGGACGCTGACGGTCGGAGCCGGGTCCTCGGCAAACGCAGTGGAGGGGCCGATCATCACCAGCCCGGAGGCCACGATCGCCGGGAGCACGAAACGCCGCATCCGATCAGTGTCGCATGCGGCGTCCCGTGCTGGTGTTACGCGTCAGTCAACCCACGCTCAGTGCCGGAACGACTCCAGATCGCTCGCGAGGCGCTCGTCGACGAGGACCCGCAGCTCGGTTCCGTCGTCCACGTGGCGGGTCTGGAGCACCTGCCCCGATCGATGGATGCGGGCGACCAGGTCACCCCGGTCGTACGGCAGCAGGACGCGCAGATCGACCGCCGGTTTCGGCAGCTTGTCGGCGATCGCCTGGTGCAGTTCGGCGATGCCCTGACCGGACCGGGCGGACACGAAGACCGCTTCCGGCCAGGTGCGCTTCAGCCGCAGGATCGTCTCCTCGTCGGCCGCGTCGGTCTTGTTGATGACCAGCAGCTCGGGGATGCGGTCGGCGTTGACCTCGGCCAGCACCTCACGCACGGCGCTGACCTGACCCTCGGGGTCGGGGTGCGCGCCGTCGACGACGTGCACGACGAGATCGGCGAACGCCACCTCCTCGAGCGTGGAGCGGAACGCCTCCACGATCTGGTGCGGCAGGTGGCGTACGAAACCGACCGTGTCGGACAGCGTGTAGACGCGCCCGTCCTCGGCGGCCGTACGGCGGGTGGTCGGGTCGAGGGTGGCGAACAGCGCGTCCTCGACGAGCACGCCCGCCTGGGTCAGACGGTTGAGCAGACTCGACTTGCCGGCGTTGGTGTAGCCGGCGATCGCCACGGCCGGCGTCCCGCTGCTGGCGCGACGGGAGCGCTTGGTCTGGCGTACGGTCCGCATGGCCTTGATCTCACGGCGGAGCTTGGCGATGCGCTGGTTGATGCGGCGTCGATCGGTCTCGAGCTTGGTCTCACCGGGACCGCGCGTGCCCACGCCACCGCCGCCGGAACCACCGCCGGCGCCGCCGCCCTGACGGGACAGCGAGTCACCCCAGCCACGCAGTCGCGGCAGAAGGTATTGCAGCTGGGCCAGCTCGACCTGCGCCTTACCCTCTTTGCTCTTCGCGTGCTGGGCGAAGATGTCGAGGATCAGGGCCGTACGGTCGACGACCTTGACCTTGACCTGCTGCTCCAGGTTGCGGAGCTGGGAGGGCGAGAGCTCGCCGTCGCAGATGACCGTGTCGGCGCCGGTGGCGATGACCGCGTCGCGCAGCTCGTCGACCTTGCCCCGCCCGATGAAGGTGGCGGTGTCGGGCCGGGAACGGCGCTGGATGAGACCCTCGAGCACCTGGGAGCCGGCGGTCTCGGCGAGCGCGGCCAGCTCGGTCAGGGAGTTGTCGGCGTCGGCGACGCTGCCCTCGGTCCAGACGCCGACCAGGACGACCCGCTCGAGACGAAGCTGGCGGTACTCGACCTCGGTGACGTCGGTGAGCTCGGTGGAGAGACCGGCGACCCGCCGCAGCGAGTGACGCTCCTCGAGCTCGAGCTCGCCGGACGTGACGTCCTGCTCATCAAGTTCAAGTACGGGTGCCTGGTAAGTGTTTCGCAAAAGGTGACCTCCTAGGCCTCGATCGTGGCACGTTTCCCTGGTCGGGCGCATCCACATATCGCGGCCTGGCGTTCTGAAGAGAAAGTGATGGTGCGTAGCACAACGACCCGGATGGAACGCGATATTCCTCGGAGGCAAGATAGCGGGGACGCACCCACCAATGTCGGAGGGAACACCGTGGTGACCACCCGCCTGCCCAGCGCAGGATTCTCGATCACGATCCGGATCGCCGTTACCGCGGACGCCTCGTCCATCGGCCGGCTCACCACCTGTGTCGGCGAGGCCGGCGCCATCGTGACGGCACTCGACGTGGTCGACTCCGACCCCACCCGCGTGCTGGTGGACCTCACCTGCGACACCGCCGACTCGAACCACGCCGACCAGGTCGTCAAGACCCTGGAGGAGCAGGACGGCGTCGACGTCCGCAAGGTCAGCGACCGCACCTTCCTGCTGCACCTGGGCGGCAAGATCGAGGTGACGCCGAAGGTCGCGCTCCGCACGCGTGACGAGCTCTCCCGGGCGTACACCCCGGGGGTGGCCCGCGTCTGCATGGCCATCGCCGAGAACCCGGCCGACGCCCGCCGGCTGACGATCAAGCGCAACACGGTCGCCGTGGTCAGCGACGGCTCGGCCGTGCTCGGCCTGGGCAACATCGGCCCGGCCGCCGCGATGCCGGTCATGGAGGGCAAGGCCGCCCTGTTCAAGCGGTTCGGCGGCGTCGACGCGTGGCCGGTCGTGCTCGACACGCAGGACACCGACGAGATCGTCGCGATCGTCAAGGCCATCGCCCCGGCCTACGGCGGCATCAACCTCGAGGACATCGCCGCTCCTCGCTGCTTCGAGATCGAGGCGCGGCTGCGCGAACAGCTCGACATCCCGGTCTTCCACGACGACCAGCACGGCACGGCGATCTGCGTGCTCGCCGCGCTGACCAACGCGCTGCGCGTGGTCGGCAAGCGCATGCAGGACGTACGAGTCGTGGTCTCGGGCGCGGGCGCGGCCGGCACGGCGATCATGAAGCTTCTGCTCCGCCAGGGCGTGGGCGACATCATCGCGTACGACCGGAAGGGCGCTCTGCACCGCGGCATGGCCGACATGTCGGAAACCTGGCAGTGGCTGGCCGAGCACACGAACAAGAGCAACTACTCCGGTGACCTGCCCGGCGCGATCGTGGGCGCCGACGTCTTCATCGGCGTGAGCGCCCCCAACCTGCTGACCGGCGACGACATCGCCAAGATGGCCGACAAGTCGATCGTCTTCGCGCTGGCCAACCCCGACCCCGAGGTCGACCCGCGCGCCGCCCGCCAGCACGCCGCGGTCGTCGCCACGGGCCGCTCCGACCAGCCCAACCAGATCAACAACGTGCTGGCCTTCCCCGGCGTCTTCCGCGGCATGCTCGACGTGAGCGCCACCGAGTTCACCGAGGAGATGGCGCTGGCCGCGGCCCGCGCGATCGCCGACGTCGTGGGCGAGGACAAGCTGAACCCCACCGTTATCGTCCCGAGCGTCTTCGACCCCAAGGTCACCCCGGCCGTCGCCGCGGCGATCCGCGCCGCGGTCCGCGGCCCGGTCGCGTCGTCCCACAACTCGGCCGCGCTGTCCGAGGCGGAACTGGACGAAGCGCCCGAAGAGACCTTTTAAGTGCGGCATGGGGAAAGTTCCCGGTTTCGCGGCGGCCTGATCAGTACTCCGGGCCGTCGCGACGACCGGCTGAAGCGAAACGAAAACGGCGGGCGCCTCCGGCACCCGCCGTTTTTTGGAGTTCACCCAGGGCTTCGGTCGATTCCTCGCAGCCGACGCCACCCGTAACAAGCGCCGGACAGGACGCCGACCAGCACGCCCAACTGCTCGAAGTCGTCCCAGACGCGCGCCCACCCGCCGTGCTGGTGCAGCGACACTCCGGCCACGACACCGGCCGTGACGACGAACTTCGCGATCCGCACCTCCGACGCGACGATCCAATCGGCCGGACGGCACATCTGCCGACACAGATCGTTCCAGCGCATCCGGCCTGCCGCGAACAGAAACCCGACGGCGGTGCTCCATTGTTGTCGTCGGGTCAGCGCGACACCACGGTCAGGGTCGCCGAGCAGGTGGGCTCGCCACGCTTCGGCATCACTCGCCCGCCGAGGCCCGGCCAACGAAGCCGCCAGCTCAGCAATGATCAGTGGCAAGCGACGGAACAAACCGGACGTCCACCATCGAGACCTCGTCGAGCGATCGACCGATCGCGCGCCCCAGAACGATTGCCAGATGCTGAGCCCGGCTCCGACTATGGAGACGACGCGCCACACATCGTCAGTCACCGAGATCGTCAAGGTTGAGTAGACGACCCCGCCCGCGACCGTCCCCCAGCGTGCGGAACGCACGAGCCTTGCCTGCGGGCGAGACCGGCCCAATAGCCGCGAGGCCGCGATCCAAACCACGTCCACCGCTACGAGCGTCCAGGGGAACCATTGACGGCCGATGTATCTCCAAGTCAGGACGCCAAGGCCCAGGCCGAGGCATAGACCGGCCAGGTACGCGAGCGACGCACTGCCGCGTCTCCGTGCGACCTCGCTCATCGGGACATTCCGGGAATCGGACCGGAAGTCGTCCAGCGGCTCCGCCGGGCAGCACGGGCGGCGAGTGCCGCAGCCGACTCGACGCGGCCGACGCCGGTCAGCCAGTAATAGCGCCTTCGCGGCCGACCGGACGGTTGCTCCGTCTCCCACCGCGAATCGACCCAGCCCAGCTCGGCCAGTCGCTCGAGAATGGGGTAGACCGTGCCTGGGCCGAGGTCGGCTTCCTCGCAGATGCCCAGCCCGAAGACCGGTTCGTCTTCGCTGGCATCGGAAAGCACGTCCAGCACCGATCGCGTCGGCTGCGTCATCCGTGGCCATTTGCTGGACATCGGCTCACCGTAGCAGCGTCTGTCGTACTCGATATACGCCCGGACGAGTGAATCCGGCGATTCTGTTGTCCCGTCGCCTGGCCATGCAATAACGCGAAAAGGGCACTACGGCCCGGACCCCCACGGGGCCGGGCCGGGCGGAAGCAGGGGGCGGGGGTCGAGAGCCCTTCGGGTTAGCGAAGAGGCGCCGGACCCCCGTACCTCATGTTTTCAGTTGGCCTGCTCGGCGAGAGCGAGGAACTGCTTCTTCGAGTTCAGCGCCTGCTCGGCTTCCTTGATGCGGCGCTGGTCGCCGGCCGTCTTGGCGCGCTCGAGACGCTGCTCGGCCTCGGCGACCTGCTCGCGCATCTGCTGGAGGAGCGGGTTGTCCTGGGGGGTGGTCTTGCGCCAGGCCGAGTCCATCGCGACGCGGATGCGCTCCTCGGCGGCCCGCCAGCGACGGTCGAGCGACGCGGACGACTCGCGCGGAACGCGGCCGGCCTCGTGCCACGCGGCCTGGGCGTCACGGAGCTTGTTCTGGGCGCCGCGCGGGTCGGCGTCGACGTCGAGCGCCTCGACCTCGGTCAGGATCGCCTGCTTGCGGTCGAGGTTGCCCTTGTATTCGGCGTCGCGGGCGGAGAAGACCTCGCTGCGGCGGGTGAAGAAGGCGTCCTGCGCAGCCCGGAAGCGTTCCCAGAGGCGCTGCTCGGCCTCTTTCGCGGCGCGGGGAGCGGCCTTCCACTCGGCCATGAGCTCTTTGAGCCGGTTGGCCGTCGCCGACCACTCGCTCGACTCGGAGAGGCTCTCGGCCTCTTTGACCAGCTCTTCCTTGGCGGTCTGGGCCTGCTTGCGCTGGCCGTCGAGGGTGGCGAAGTGGGCGCCGCGGCGGCGGGTGAAGCCGTCACGGGCGGTCGCGAAGCGCTTCCACAGCTCGCCGTCGGTCTTCTTGTCGACGCCGCGGATGGTCTTCCACTCGTCGAGGATCTCTTTGAGGCGGTCGCCGGCCGACTTCCAGCCGGTCGAGTCGGCGGCGATCTTCTCCGCCTCTTCGACCAGCGCGGTCTTGCGGGCGAGCGCCTCGGTGCGGGCCACCTCGCGGGCCGCGCGAGCTTCGCCGGCCTTCTCGTCGGCGAGCCCGGCGAGACGGTCGAGCCGGGCGGAGAGCCCGTCGATGTCGCCCACCACGTGCGCCTCGTCGAGCTGCTGGCGCAGGCGCTTCACGCTGCTCAGCGAATGCGACGCGTCGGCCGCTCCGGACTTGAGGCGGGCCTCGACGAGGTCGACCTCGGTCACCAGGTCGGCGAAGCGCCGCGCGAAGTGGGCCAGTCCCTCCTCGGGCGTGCCTGCCTGCCAGGAGCCGACCACGCGGTCGCCCTCCGCGGTCTTCACGTACACGGTGCCGTCGGCATCCACGCGCCCGAAGGCCGTCCAGTCGTTCATGACCCATCCTCGTCTTCCCGGCGTCACCGATCACGCCTGATCGGTGACAACCGCCACAGCACAGTCGAACGCCAAGCTTTTCTACGGCATTCTTTCTCGCGCATTGTCACAGGTCCAACCCGGTTACGGGGAAGCGCCCGCCGATGACCGTGGCCAAACCTTGTCCTACCGTTGCTCCGTGCCGTTCTCGACAGCTCCGCGCGTGATCACTGTCGTCGGGCCGACGGCGGCGGGCAAGTCGGCTCTGAGCCTCGCCCTCGCCCATGAGCTGGGCGGCGAGGTCGTCAACGCCGACTCGATGCAGCTTTACCGGGGCATGGACATCGGCACGGCGAAACTCACCCTGCCCGAGCGCGAGGGCGTTCCGCACCACCTGCTCGACATCTGGGATGTCGGATTTCCGGCCGCGGTCGCCGAATATCAGGGGCTGGCCCGGGCGGCGATCGACGACATCGCGGCCCGGGGGCGGGTTCCGCTGCTGGTCGGCGGGTCGGGGCTCTATGTGCGGGCGGTTCTGGAGGAGTTCGAGTTCCCCGGCACCGATCCCGGCATCCGAGCACGGCTCGAGGAGGAGCTGGCGGCGGTGGGATCCGGCGCGTTGCACGAGAGGCTGCGGTCCCGCGACCCCTCGGCGGCGGCGGCGATCCTGCCGTCGAACGGGCGGCGGATCGTGCGGGCGCTGGAAGTCATCGAGCTGACCGGCCTGCCGTTCACCGCGGCCCTCCCCGCGCCGACGCCCCGTTACCCGTCGGTGCAGATCGGCGTCGATCGTTCTGATCTTGATGAACGAATCGAGACGCGGGTTTCCCTGATGTGGGCGGCGGGCCTGCTCGACGAGGTGCGCGCTCTCATTCCCCAGGGTTTGCGAGAGGGGCGTACGGCGAGTCGCGCGCTCGGCTATCAGCAGGCGCTCGCCGAGATCGACGGCGACCTTTCGACCGAAGAGGCCAAGGCCGACACCGTACGGGGGACTCGCCGCTTCGTCCGTCGTCAGCGCTCCTGGTTCCGGCGTGACCCGTCGGTGACCTGGCTCGACGGCGCCTCCCCGACGCTGTTGGCAGACGCGCTGGCCCTTACGGGATGATGGACGCGTGCATTTCACCAAGGGCCACGGCACCGGCAACGACTTCGTGATCATCGAGGATGCTGACGGCGTCCTCGATCTGACCGCCGCCCAGGTCGCGGCCCTGTGCCATCGACGGTTCGGGCTCGGCGCCGACGGTGTGCTGCGCGTCGTGCGCGGTGCGAAAGATCCGGCCGCCGCGGGGATGGCCGGCGAGGCCGAGTGGTTCATGGACTACCGCAACGGCGACGGTTCGATCGCCGAGATGTGCGGCAACGGCGTGCGCGTCTTCGCTCGCTACCTGGTGACGCACGATCTGGCTCCCTCGTCCGGTTTCGCCGTGGCGACGCGGGCCGGCGTGGTGCACGCGGTTTTTGAGGGCGATCAGATCCGGGTCAACATGAGAAGCCCTCGGGTGTACGGGGCCTCGACCGCTTCCACCGGCCCGCTGACGTTCCCGGGCGTGGCCGTCGACTGCGGCAACCCCCACCTGGTCTGCTCGCTGCACGACGGCCTGGCGCTGTCGTCGCTCGACCTGCACGTGTCGCCCGCCTTCGACCGTGGTCTGTTCCCGGCCGGCGTGAACGTCGAGTTCGTCGTGGGCGCCGAGCCGCTCGACGACGCTGATCTTCACGTCGCGATGCGCGTCTACGAGCGCGGCGCGGGCGAGACGCTGTCGTGCGGTTCGGGCGCGCTGGCGGTCGGGGCGACCGCGCTGCGCGACGCCGGCCTGGCCATGGGCGTTGTCGCGGTCGACGTGCCCGGCGGCCGGCTCACCGTCACCCACGACGCCGACGACCGCTGGTGGCTGGCCGGTCCGGCGGTGCTGATCGCGACGGGCGAGGTGGACCTCTTCTGATGCACCGTGTCGCACACCGGGGCTACTCCGCGGTCGCCCCCGAGAACACGCTGCCCGCCTTCGCCGCCGCCGTCCGGGGCGGGGCCACCCTGGTCGAGCTCGACGTCCGCACCACGCTCGACGACGTCCCCGTGGTGATCCACGACCGCACGGTCGACCGCACCACCTCCGGTTCGGGCTACGTCTGGGACCTTTCGTATTCGGCGATCGCCGCTCTCGACGCGGGTTCGTGGTTCTCGCCCGCCTACGCCGGTGTGCGTGTGCCGACCTTGGACGCGACCCTGTCGCTGCTGGCCGCGCCCGGGCCCGACCTGCTGCTTGAGATCAAGCGCCCGGCCACGCTGCCCCAGGTCAAGACCATCATGGAGATGGTCGGCTCGTACGGCCTGCTTGACCGCACCATCGTGCAGAGCTTCGACCCCGAGGTCGTACGCCTGGCGCGCGAGGTCGCCCCTTCCGTGAGACGCGCCCTGCTGCGCCTGCGCTTCGACGCCGAAACAGTGCCGCTGGTCGAGGAGCTGGAGGTCGCCTTCTGCAACCCGTCGATCGCCGATGTGCTGGGCGACCCGGCGACCGTGGCCGAGCTGACCTCTCGCGGCGTCGACCTGATGCCCTGGACCGCGAACGACCTGACCGTCTGGCCCGAACTGGCCGCCGCGGGCGTGGCCGGCCTGATCACCGACCGCGTGGCCGAGCTGACGGGCTGGTCCACGACCCGCTGATTCACAACTTCCGCATATCGAGTTCGGCGTTCGCGGCTGACGTCCGTCCGGGAGCGGTGAGGGCTCGCATTCAGGTTCCGGCGGTGACCCAGCGGCGGGCCTCGGCGGTCAGGGTGGCGACCAGGTCGGTCTTGCCGTCGGTGTAGGCGTTGCGGTCGTGGGCGTGTTCGGCGGCCAGCCGTTGCTTCAGGGCTTCGTAGCGCTCGGCCGCCTCCGGATAGGCCCGCAGGTAGTCGCGGAACGCCAGCACATCGACGAACCGCGCCGAGCCGGTCGGGACCAGGTGCAGGTGGTGGGTGCGGCGGGCCGGGTTCGGCTTGCAGAACCAGTGCATGACGTCTTCGCGATAGGGGGCGTAGCAGTAGTCGAGGCCGGCGAGCGGCTCGATGCACGCCCGCGACGAGTCGAGGTCGGTGACACCGATCATGATGTCGACGATCGGCTTCGCGCTCAGCCCGGGAATCGCCGTGCTGCCGACGTGATGGATGCCGCCGGTGACGTACGGCCCGAGAACCTCGGCCAGAACCGCGGCCTCGCTCTCGAACCGCGCCGGCCACGCGGGGTCGTAAGGGTGCAGGCTGATCGCTTCGTCCGTCACGCTCCCACCCTGCCGCAGCATCGTCCTCTTCGCCGCCCCGCCACTGACAGGCGCACCGGCTGTGCCATGCTCCCGGACCCGGTGGTCAGCGAGGTGCAGGTCCAGGAGCGCAGCGAGGTGTCGAGCACCATCCTGCGAGACCTGATGCGTAACCTCCGCTAGCTGTCGGGCGCGAGGACGGCCAGTTCGCGCGGGGAGGCGTTGCCGCCGGAGCAGACCACCGCGACCGTACGGCCGGCGAAGCGCTCGGGGAACTCCAGGATCGCGGCCAGCCCAGCAGCCCCG
Organism: Actinoplanes solisilvae; assembly: GCF_003999975.1. Classification (GTDB taxonomy): domain Bacteria; phylum Actinomycetota; class Actinomycetes; order Mycobacteriales; family Micromonosporaceae; genus Actinoplanes; species Actinoplanes solisilvae. The sequence goes on from NZ_RJAC01000001.1 coordinate 26,667, forward strand.
GCGCCCTCGGCGAGTGTGTGGGCCGACGTGGCGAGCAGGCGCTGGGCCTCGGCGATGCGTTCGTCGGAGACCAGCAGGAAGTCGCTGACGCCGCCCTTCATGATCTGCTGGGGCAGGTCGTAGCCGCGGCCGGTGGCCAGGCCCTCGACGCGGGTGCGGTTGGGGCGCGTGCAGAGGGAACCGGCGCGCCACGAATCGTGTGCGGCCGGTGACGAGGTCGACTGGACGCCGATCACTTCGCAGCCGGGGGCCAGCTCGCGGGCGACGACCGTGGCGGCGGCCAGACCGGTGCCGCTGCCGACCGGGACGAGGATCGCCGACAGGTCCGGGCGGGCCGTGAGGATCTCCACGAACAGCGTGCCGACGCCGGCCACGAGTTCCGGCGTGTCACCGGGGCTCACGAGGCGCTGCCCGGTCTGCGAAGCCAGTTCGACGGCGTGCGCCTCTGCGTCGGCCAGGACGGTGCCGGTCAGGATCACCGAAGCACCCCAGGCGCGTACGGCGGCGACCTTCGACGGGTTCGCGTCGGAGGGCATGACGACCGTGCACGGCAGGCCGAACAGCCGGCTGGCCCATGCCATCGACTGCGCGTGGTTGCCGGTCGAATAGGTGACCGTGCCCGCTCGCAAGGACGACATCAGGTTCAGGGCGCCGCGAGCCTTGAACGCGCCGACCGGCTGGGTGTTCTCGTGTTTGACGTACACGTCCGCACCGACGGCGGCGTTGAGCACCGGGTAGGACCACATGGTGGTGGGCGGCAGGTGGCGGGCGACCGTCGTGGCGGCGGCGCTGATGGAGGCGTACGAGAAATGCATGCTCTTGATGGTCGGGGTGAACCGGTCCATCGGTCCAATGCCGGATCGCGGCCGAATTCATAGACGCGGTCGATAGATTGGCCGCATGCTCGACGTCGCTCGTCTGCGGGTGCTGGTCGCGGTGGCCCGGCACGGGTCGGTCACCGCCGCGGCGAGGGCGCTGCACTACGCCCAGCCGTCGGTCAGTCACCATCTCGCGCGGCTCGAGGCCGAGACCGGCAGCCGGCTGGTGCAGCGGGTCGGGCGCGGCATCCGGCTCACCGAGGCGGGGCGGGTGCTCGCCGATCGCGCGGAAGAGATCCTGGGGCGGCTCGACGCGGCCGAACAGGAGCTGGCGGCGCACACCGGACTGCGGGCGGGACGCGTTCGGCTGGCGGCCTTTCCCTCGGCGCTGGGAACTTTCGTGCCGGTCGCGGCCGCGGGATTCAACCATCCGGGAGTCGAGCTCAGTTTCCGTGAGGCCGAGCCGCCCGAGGCCGTCGACCTGTTGCGCCGCGGCGAGGTGGACGTGGCCGTGCTCTTCGCCCATGACGGCGGGCCCGACCTGGCCGGGCTGCGTGCCGAGGAGCTCTTCGAGGACGAGACGTGCCTGGTCACCCCGCTGGACTGGGCCGGTGACCGGCTCGCCGACCACGCGGAGCGGCGATGGATCGGCGGGTGTGAGCGCTGCCGGGCGGAGCTGCTGCGGGCGTGCGCCGCGGAAGGGTTCACACCGGACATCCGGTTCACCACCGACGACTACGTGGCCGCTCAGCAGCTGGTCGCGAGCGGCCTCGGGGTGACCACGCTGCCCGCGCTCGCCCTGGCCGGGCATCGCAACGCGAACGTTCGCGTGGTGCCGTTGCCGGGCCGGGCCCGTCGGATAAGCGTCGCGGTCGCGGGTGAGCCTCCCGACCCGCCCGCGACGCGCGCCCTGGTGGAACGGATCAGAGCGAGCAGCCCTCGGCCGCCGGGAGCTGCGCCGGCACACCGATCGTCGGCAGGCCCAGCGACACGCCCTTGAGCTTCGGCGTGCGGCCGGCCTCGAACGCGTCGCCGGCCCTCGTACGCCGGAAGCTGAGCGGGGCACCGTCGGCGTTCAGGTGGTGCGGGGCCGCGTAGGTCACGATGGTCTCGACGATGTCACCGGGGCGCGGGGCGAGGTCGCCGGTTGCGAAGTGCACGAGCCGGCCGTCGCGGGCCCGGCCGCTCATCCGGCCCGTACGCTCGTCCTTGCGGCCTTCACCGACCGCGACGAGCACCTCGACCTTCTCGCCGACGAGCTTCTTGTTCTCGGCCCAGGTGATCTCTTCGAGCAGGGCGATCAGACGCTCGTACCGCTCCTGCACGACAGCCTTGGGCAGTTGCTCCTCCATGACCGCGGCGGGCGTGCCGGGGCGCTTCGAGTATTGGAACGTGAAGGCGCTGGAGAAGCGGGCCCGGCGCACGACCTCGAGGGTCTGCTCGAAGTCTTCCTCGGTCTCACCGGGGAAGCCGACGATGATGTCGGTGGTGATCGCGGCGTCGGGCATCGCGGCCCGCACCTTGTCGATGATGCCGAGGTATTTCTCCTGGCGGTAGCTGCGGCGCATGGCCTTGAGCACGCGGTCGGAGCCGGACTGCAGCGGCATGTGCAGCGAGTGGCAGACGTTCGGCGTCTCGGCCATCGCGGCGATCACGTCGTCGGTGAAGTCTTTCGGGTGCGGGCTGGTGAAACGCACCCGCTCGAGGCCCTCGATCTCGCCGGTGGCCCGCAGCAGTTTGCCGAAGGCGAGCCGGTCGCCGAACTCGACGCCGTACGAGTTCACGTTCTGCCCGAGCAGGGTGACCTCGAGGACGCCCTCTTTCGTGAGCGCTTCGACCTCGGCCAGGATCTCGCCCGGACGACGGTCCTTCTCCTTGCCGCGCAGCGACGGCACGATGCAGAAGGTGCACGTGTTGTTGCAGCCGACCGAGATCGAGACCCAGCCCGCGTACGTCGACTCGCGCTTGGTGGGCAGCGTCGAGGGGAACACTTCCAGCGACTCGAGGATCTCGACCTCGGCCGCGGCGTTGTGCCGGGCGCGTTCGAGCAGGGCCGGCAGCGAGCCGATGTTGTGCGTGCCGAAGACGACGTCGACCCAGGGGGCCTTCTTGACGATGTCGCCGCGGTCCTTCTGGGCCAGGCAGCCACCCACGGCGATCTGCATGTCCGGGTTCTTGACCTTGGTCGGGCGCAGGTGGCCGAGGTTGCCGTAGAGGCGGTTGTCGGCGTTCTCCCGAACCGCGCAGGTGTTGAAGACCACGACGTCGGCGGCCTCCGGATCGGCGGCGCGCACGTAGCCCGCATCTTCCATCAGACCGGAGATGCGCTCGCTGTCGTGCACGTTCATCTGGCAGCCGTAGGTGCGCACGTCGTAGGTGCGCGCGGTGCCCTGCGTTTCGGTAGTCATGGCAATTGACCAGGGTACTGCCTCCCTCAGGCGGCAGCAGGCCTGCCCGGGTCGTCGACCGGCTTGTAACGGGACCCGCCGCAGGCCGTGCCGGCGGCGGTGCAGGGGCGCGCCCGCCGGCGTTCCGGGCCGTCGTCGGTCTCGACCTCGTCGACGTGCACCGGTCGCAGACTGCCGTCCGGGGCGGCCAGGACGTAGCGGGTGGGGTCGAGCGTGTCGTCCGGAAGCATGATTTCGATCTCTAAACGGACGGCGACGGCGCTCGCCGCGGTGGACTCGGCGATGTTCTCGGGCGCCAGGTAGACATCGATGAGCGTCGGGAAGTCACCGCCGACCCGGTAGACGTCGCAGAGCACCGCTCCGTCGACCGGATCGGGCCCGAGCGGCACAACCGTGCGCTCCAGGGCCCCGGCGAGCGCGCCGTGAACCCGATCGCCGGAAAGGGACGACTGGGCCGCCCAGTTCCAAAGGCCGCCTGTCGGATCGCTGTCAGCCATACCGAACATGGTGGACAATGCCCTCGTTCCGCACTCTCTGTGTTACCGCTCCGTGACCATTCTCGGTGTGAACCGATACAAGGGCACACATAGAGTGTGCCCATCCGGGTGATCCGTAGACAGGACGGTGGTCCAGCAGTGTCCGACGAGGCTCTCATCGTCCTCGACGAAGTGAACAAGTGGTTCGGCCCCCTCCACGTTCTCGACGACGTGAATCTCTCCGTCGCCAAGGGCGAGGTGGTGGTCGTGATCGGACCCTCCGGATCGGGGAAGTCCACGCTCTGTCGTGCGATCAACCGGCTCGAGCCGATCAACACCGGAACCATCACGTTCGACGGTCGTCCGCTTCCCGCCGAGGGCCGCCCGCTGGCGAAGCTGCGCAGCGAGGTCGGCATGGTCTTCCAGTCCTTCAACCTGTTCGCGCACAAGACGATCCTTCAGAACGTCATGCTCGGCCCGGTCAAGGTGCGCAAAGAGAAGTCCGCGATCGTGCGCGAGCGGGCCATGTCCCTGCTCGACCGGGTCGGCATCGCCAACCAGGCCGACAAATATCCGGCACAGCTCTCGGGCGGTCAGCAGCAGCGCGTGGCGATCGCGCGGGCCCTGGCGATGCAGCCCAAGGCGATGCTCTTCGACGAGCCCACCAGCGCTCTCGACCCCGAGATGGTCGGCGAGGTGCTCGAGGTGATGACCTCGCTGGCCCGCGACGGCATGACGATGGTCGTCGTCACCCACGAGATGGGCTTCGCGCGGCACGCGGCCAACCGGGTGGTCTTCATGGCCGACGGCCAGCTCGTCGAGCAGGCGCCCCCGGAGGAGTTCTTCACCAACCCGCGGAGCGAGCGGGCGAAGGACTTCCTCTCCAAGATCCTCACGCACTGAACCGCCCTCGGGCTCGCAGACTGTTTACGGCGTCCCGATCGATAAAGGAGAAATCATGCGTTTGACACGGGTAGCCGCACTGGCAACAGCCTCGGCTCTGGCGTTCGGCCTGGCCGCTTGCGGTGGCGACGACGCGGGCAGCGACGACGCCGCGGTGAGCGGCGGCAAGTCCTTCGCCGCGGGCAGCACGATGGAGCGGCTCAACAAGGCTCAGGTCGTCAAGGTCGGCACCAAGTTCGACCAGCCCGGCTTCGGTCTCAAGGGCCTGTCGGGCAAGCCTGAGGGCTTCGACGTCGAGATCGCGAAGATCATCGTCAAGGAGCTCGGCATCCCCGAGGACAAGATCGAGTTTGTCGAATCGCCCTCGAAGGTCCGCGAAGACGTGATCATCAACGACAACGTCGACTTCGTCGTGGCGACCTACACGATCAACGACAAGCGCAAGGAGCGGATCGCGTTCGCCGGTCCGTACTACGAGGCCGGCCAGAACATCATGGTGAAGAAGGACGACACCTCGATCACCGGCCCCGACTCGTTCAAGGACGGCACGAAGAAGGTCTGCTCCGTCACCGGCTCGACCCCGGCTGAGGAGATCAAGAAGCACGTCAAGGACGTCGCCAGCCAGGTGGTGCTCTTCGACACCTACGACAAGTGCCGTGACGCGCTCAAGGGCGGCCAGGTCAACGCCGTGACGACCGACAACGTCATCCTCCTCGGCTACATCGCCAAGGACGAGACGTCGTTCAAGCTCGCCGGTGACAACTTCACCAAGGAGCCCTACGGCATCGGCGTCAAGAAGGACGACACCGCGTTCCGTGGCTTCATCAACGACACGCTGGACAAGGCCTTCCAGGACGGCTCCTGGAAGAAGGCGTGGGACGACACCGCCGGCAAGTTCGGTGCCGAGCTCGGCACCGCTCCCGCCGTCAACCGCTACTGATCCACCTGAATACCTGATTCGAAGGACTGGGGAGAAGCCGAACCCGTGAATGTACTCATCGATAAGTTCGACGTCTTCGCGGGCGGCTTCTGGCTCACCTTTCAGATCTGCATACTCGCTGCGATCGGCGCCCTGATCCTGGGCGCCGTCGTGGCGGTGTTGCGCATCTCGCCGGTGCCGCCGCTGCGGGCACTCGGCACGGCCTACGTCACCGTGTTCCGCAACATGCCGCTGACCGTGGTCATGTTCTTCGCCGCGTTCGGGTTGCCCGCTCTCGGATCGAACGCCAACTTCCTGCGCATCCCCGTGATCGACGCGATCTTCACCCGGCTCGGCACGGACCTTCCATACTTTCGCTTCGCCCTGATCGCCCTGATCCTCTACACCGCGGCCTTCGTCTGCGAGGCGCTGCGCTCGGGCGTCAACGCGGTCTCCCCCGGCCAGGCCGAGGCCGCCCGGTCACTCGGTCTCACCTTCGGACAGAACCTGCGATACGTGGTGCTGCCGCAGTCCTGGAAGGCCTCGATCGTGCCGCTGGGCTCGGTGATCATCGCGATGATCAAGAACTCCGCGCTGATCGGCTTCTTCGGCGTCGTCGGTGACCTCTCCTCGACGGCCGACCAGCTCACCGGCGCCGAGGGCTACGCCTTCATCCCCGTCGCCATCGGCATCTCGATCGGATACCTGATTATGACCGTGCCGCTCGGCGCCCTCCTCGACCGGATCGAGCGCCGGCAGGCGGTGGCGGCCCGATGAGCCAGCAGGCCGTCCTCTACGACGTTCCCGGCCCACGTCAGCGCCGGTACACCCAGATCTTCAGCGCCGTCGCCGCGCTGGTGGTGCTGGCCGGCCTCTACTTCCTCGTCTACAAGCCGCTCGACGAGAAAGGCCAGTTCTCGCTGGAGCTCTGGGGCCCGCTGATCGATCCGGGCAACGAGAACTTCTCCCAGGTCTGGAAGCGCATCGGCATCGGCGCGAAGAACACTCTGATCGCGGCCGTGCTCGCCATCGTCGCCTCGCTGGTGATCGGCACCCTGGTCGCCGTTCTGCGGCTGCAGCTCAAGGAGCTCAACCGGCGCCGCTTCACCGGCCTGGCCGCTCCGGTGTCGATCCTGCTGCGCGGTCTCAGCCTGGCCCTGACCGCGCTCACCCGGGCCTGCGTCGAAATCTTCCGTGGTCTTCCGGTCGTCATCACGATCTTCTTCGTCGCCCGGGGCTTCCCCGAGTTCGGCATCACCTTCGACACGTTGTGGTACCTGGTGATCGGCCTGACGATCTACAACGGCGTGGTGATAGCCGAGATCCTGCGCTCGGGTATGGAGGGTCTGCCCCCGGGCCAGCGCGAGGCGGCGGTCGCGATCGGCCTGTCCCCGCTGCAGACGACGGTGACGATCCTGCTGCCGCAGGCGTTCCGGATCATGCTGCCCGCCCTGATCAGCCAGTTGGTCGTCGTCCTCAAGGACACCTCGCTCGGCTTCATCATCAGCTACGAGGAACTGCTGAACATCGGCAAGCAGATCATCGGTGCCTTGGGCAACCCGATCCAGACCTACACGATCATCGCCGTCCTGTTCATCGCGGTGAACTACTCGCTCTCGAAGCTGGCGCAGTACATCCAGCGCCGCCTGGCCCGCGGCCGCAAGACGGCCGGAGTGACCGGTCGGGGCCCCACGGCTCCGGCGGTGCAGGCCGCGGCGGCCGGCGCCGACGAGGTCAATCCCGTCTGACTCGTTGCTGTTCCTTCACGATGGCCCCGGCAGCTTGCTCCGGGGCCATCGTGCTTGAGAGGCTTCCTCGGTGATCTCCGCGGACGACGCCATCAACCTGCCGTTACGAGCCCAGTTCGAGGTCTTCCTCGACGAGCATCGCCGGGCCCTGCACGACTGCCTCGACGACCTCACCGAGGAACAGGTTCGCCGGTCGCTGGTGCCGTCACGCACGACCCTGCTCGGTCTCGTGAAGCACGCGACCTTCGTCGAGAAGGTGTGGTTCGACGAGGCCGTGACCGGGCGTTCTCGCGCATCGATCGGCATTCCCGCCGATGCGGACGAATCCTTTGTCTTGGACGATTCGGACACCATCGCGTCGGTGCGCGCGTCGTATGTGGAAGCAACCGAGGCCTCGCGGCTCGCGGTGGCCGACCTCGACCTGGACGACAAGTTGCCCGGCAACCGGCGCGGGCCGATCCCGCTGCGCTGGGTCTACCTGCACATGCTGCGGGAACTGGCGCAGCACTGCGGCCACGCCGACATCCTGCGCGAGCAGCTCGGACTAACGAGCGAGCTCGGTGACGCGTGACTCGCGGACGACCGTGACCCGGATCTGACCCGGATAGGTCAGCTCCTCCTCGATCTGCTTGGCGACGTCGCGGGCCAGCACCGCGGCGCCGATGTCGTCGATGTCGTCCGGGCGCACCATCACCCTGATCTCGCGCCCGGCCTGCATCGCGAAAACCTTCTCGACGCCGACCTTGCTCGCGGCGATCTCCTCGATACGCTCGAGGCGCTTCACGTACGCCTCCAGGCTCTCGCGCCGTGCTCCCGGCCGGCCACCCGAGCAGGCGTCCGCCGCCTGGGTCAGCACCGCCTCGATCGTCTGCGGCTGCACCTCGTTGTGGTGCGCCTCGATCGCGTGCACGACGTCTTCCGACTCGCCGTACTTGCGGGCGAGGTCGGCGCCGATCAGCGCGTGGCTGCCCTCGACCTCGTGGGTGAGCGCCTTGCCGATGTCGTGCAGGAACGCCGCCCGCTTCATCGACGGGACGTCCAGGCCCAGCTCGGCGGCCATGATGCCGGCGATGTGCGCGGTCTCGACCAGGTGCTTGAGCACGTTCTGGCCATAGCTGGTGCGGTAGCGCAGGCGGCCCAGCAGCTTGATCAGCTCGGGGTGCAGGTTGGTGATGCCGACGTCGACCAGCGCCTCCTCGGCGGCTCGGTCGCAGAGCTGGTCGACCTCGTTCTTGGCGGTCTCGAAGACCTCCTCGATGCGGTGCGGGTGGATGCGGCCGTCCAGCACCAGCTTCTCGAGGGTGAGCCGGCCGACCTCGCGCCGCACCGGATCGAAGCAGGAGAGCAGTACGGCTTCCGGGGTGTCGTCGATGATCAGGTTGACCCCGGTGACCGACTCGAAGGCCCGGATGTTGCGGCCCTCACGGCCGATGATCCGGCCCTTCATCTCGTCGCTGGGCAGGTGCAACACGCTGACCACGCTCTCGGCGGTCTGCTCGCTGGCGATCCGCTGAATGGCGTCGACGACGATGTGTCGAGCCCGGGTGTCCGCGGTGCTCTTCGCGTCGCTCTCGATGTCGCGCACCAAAATCGCGGCCTCGCGCTTGGCCTGCGCCTCGATGCTCTCGACCAGCTCGGAGCGGGCCGAGTCGGCGGTCAGGCCGGCGATCCGCTCGAGCTCGCGGCGCTTCGACTCCTCGGCTCCGGCCAGCGTCAACTCCCGCTCGGCCAGGGCGGACTCGCGGCCGGCGAGGTCGGAGTCCATCGTCGCGAGGCGGCGCTCGCGCTCGACCAGCCGCTCGACCTCCTCGGCGTGCAGCCGCTCGCGCTCGTCGATGCGGGCGGCCCGGCGCTCGACCTCGGCCGCCTGTTCCTTCGCGGTCGTGTTGAGCAGCGAGATCTCGCGCTCGCCCTGACGACGGGCGACCATGCGCACCTGCTCGGCGTCGGCCTCAGCCTGACGGTGGGCGTGCTCGAGGATCGTGTCGGCCTCGCTGTGCGCGGCCTCGAGAACCCGGCGGGCCTCGGCGCGCGCGGCGGTGGCCTCGGCCTTGGCGGCGGCGGTCTCGGCCCGTACGGAAGCGGCCTTGGCGTTGGCGTCGTCGACCTTGGCCAGCGCGTCGTCGACCGCCTGGCCCTGTCCCTGGGCGTCCGCGCGAACCTTGTGCAGCTGGCGCAGCGCGCGGGCGCCGAGCAGCATGCCGGCGACCACGAGGACGCCGAGGACGACGATCGCCACCACCAGCACCCAGTCCAGGGCGGTCATCTCGCCGCGTCTCCCTTCGCCGCACGCGCGTCTCACGCGCGTGGACCCGTTGCGGGATGCCCGACCAAGGCACGGCGACCGCAGGCGTCATCGGTCCGCGACACCTCGGGGGTGTGCGGGGCCGACCGCGCTCTATATCCGGGGCCTCGGCACTGCGGTCGGGTGCCGGGGCGGCGTCACTCTTCGCTGCCGTGGGTCGCTTTTCGCGATGTTCGTGTTGCGTCAGCTCGCTGTCGCTTGCTGTCGCTTACTTGCGCTGGCTTTCGCGGCGGCGGCCAAGTGATGCCGTAATGTGATGCGATCTATGTTGTGCGTGTTGCATGCGATGGTCGAACAAACCTTGTGTAACGCGAGGCTAGGTCGCAAGTGCCACTTCGGTCAAGGTTCCATGATTCGGCAGCGGATGGGACTTAGGGCACAGACTTGCTTACGCCCAGCTCACGATAGTGGCGGGCAATTCAGGCGTACCGGGACCAGAGATCGCGGATCGGCTCCCACTTCTCGCCCAGACCTTCCGCCCAGTACGCCAGCAGGTAGCCCGCAACGGGGCTCTGTGCGTCATCCCACCACAGCGCACTGATCGTTCTGGTCGCACCACTCTCCGTGAGACGGTATGCGTACTCTAGGTAGTTGCCGTTGGTGCGCCCGGAGGGTGAATCCCGTTCGGTGGGCGCGGCGACACCTTTCGTAAGGGTTCGGGCGTCGTCCGCCTGCGCCAGGACCTTGGCGCGTGCCTTGTCGCGTTCGGCGGTGGAGCTGTACTCGACGAAGATCGCGCTCATGCCGTCGAGCGTGCAGCGGACCCGGACCTTCTCACCGTCGCCGAGCCTCGGGCCGCCCGGGGAACCACTGCGCGAACAGGTCGACAGGTACGGCAGCCAGCCCTCGGCGATCGCGGTGAGCCGCGAACCGGCAAAGTCGGGCCGGTTGATCGCGGCCTGATTCCGCTCGAAGACACCCGGCTGACCCGGCTGGGTGGCGCCGCTGGACCGGGCCTCAGGGGCCGTGAAGCGCCCCGCGAAGAACCCGCCGGTGCCGAAGACCAGCAGACCTGCAACCAGCCCGGCGACGAGCCCGAGACCGAGGCGGCTGCGTCGGGGTGGCGGGGAGGGCTCGATCCGGCGCCCAGGAGGAGCCGCGAGGCCGTACGGCGTGTCCGCCCAGCCTTCCGGTTGATCAGCGCTGTTGTGAAACGGGCCGTAGCTCGGCGTCGCGTCACTCGCGGGGTAGGACGACGCAGCCGGATAGGAACGGTCGTTCACGGGGCCCGGGTCGGCGTCGGGGTGGTAGAGGCCATCGCTCGCGGGCCGCGGGTCGGCGCTCGGGTGGTAGGGGCCGTCGCTCGCGGGCCGCGGGTCGGCGCTCGGGTGGTAGGGGCCGTCGCTCGCGGGCCGCGGGTCGGCGCTCGGGTGGTAGGGGCCGTCGCTCGCGGGCCGCGGGTCGGCGCTCGGGTTGGGCTGGCTGCCGCTCGCCGGGTTTGGGCCGCCAGTCGGCTCAGGACCGTCTTCAGTCACCCAAGCCGCAGCCTGCTCGTCGTGCGGCGAAGCATCGGAGGCGCCTGGTTTGGCCGGCTGTTGCGCGCCGGAGGGCGCGGCCGGGTCGGCACCCTCCTCGAAGGGACCGTTACCCCGCATGCCGCTCTGCGAGTGCTCGGTCACAAGGTCGCATCCTACCAACCAGTGGCGAACGCCGATGTCTCATGTAGAGCACCATCGATCGCCCGCGCATGCGGCAGGCACGAGGCGGGCGGGGGCGGGTGGACGGCAGACCAAAGACGAAAGAGGTGAAGGCAGGCAGGTGGAGAGCAAGGGCAGGAGTCGGAGGGCGAGGTCAGGAGGTGGGGTCGGCGTCTGAGGCCAGGGCGTCGGGGTCTATCTGGTCGGCGAACTCGGCTGCTTCGGCGTCGCGGGCGGCCAGGGCGTCTTTGACCGCGCGGAAGGCCACGCCCGCCGGGTAGCCCTTGCGGGCCAGCATGGCGACCAGGCGGCGGAAGACGGCGTCGGGCGCGCCGGTGGCGGTGCGCAGCTTGCGGTCGACCAGGGCGCGGGCCGTCGCCGCCTCATCGTCGTCGTCGACCGATTCGAGGGCCTCGGTGGCCACCTCGGCGTCGACGCCGCGCTGGCGCAGTTCGTTGGCGAGCGCCCGGCGGGCCAGGCCCCGGCCGTGGTGACGGCTGGACACCCACGCCCGCGCGAACGCGGCGTCGTCGATGATGCCGACCTCGTCGTAGCGGTCGAGGACCTCGGCGATCACCTCGTCGGAGATCTCTTTGCGGGCGAGCACCTTGGCCAGCTCGGCCCGGGTGCGCGGGCGCACGGCAAGCTGCCGCAGGCAGATCTCGCGCGCCCGTTCGCCCTCGCTCTGCGCCGGCTTGGCGGGCTCACGCCCGTCGGCACCCGGTTCGCGTCCGCCGGCGCCTCGCTCGCGCCCGTCGGCGCCGAACCCCCCGGAAGCCCGCCGGCGACGGGTAGGAACGTTGCCGCGTTCCGGATCGTCGCCGGCGGGGAGCTCGCCGGAGGGGTGGTCATCGTGGGCACGGGCAGGGCGGGGTGGGATCGCGTCCCACCCGCGCCCGGAACGTGCGCCCCGGCGGCCAGGCATGATCAGAAGTCAACCGGCGGGAGTTCGGGGCCGCCGGCAGCGTCGCCGGTCGTCTGGCCGACGCCCAGCTTCTCGAGGATCTTCTTCTCGATCTCGGCCGCGACGTCGGGGTTCTCCTTCAGGAACTCGCGCGCCTTCTCCTTGCCCTGGCCGAGCTGGTCACCGTCGTACGTGTACCAGGCGCCGGACTTGCGGATGATGTTCTGCTCGACGCCGACGTCGATCAGCGAGCCCTCGCGCGAGATGCCCTTGCCGTACATGATGTCGAACTCGGCCTGCTTGAACGGCGCGGCCACCTTGTTCTTGACGACCTTGACGCGGGTGCGGTTGCCGACCACGTCGGTGCCGTCCTTCAGGCTCTCGATGCGGCGCACGTCGAGCCGGACCGAGGAGTAGAACTTCAGCGCGCGGCCACCGGTCGTGGTCTCGGGCGAGCCGAACATGACGCCGATCTTCTCGCGAAGCTGGTTGATGAAGATCGCGGTCGTGCCCGAGTTGCTCAGAATGCCGGTGATCTTGCGGAGCGCCTGGCTCATCAGGCGGGCCTGAAGACCGACGTGACTGTCGCCCATCTCACCCTCGATCTCGGCGCGCGGCACGAGCGCGGCCACCGAGTCGATGACGATGATGTCGAGCGCGCCGGAGCGGATCAGCATGTCGGCGATCTCGAGCGCCTGCTCACCCGTGTCGGGCTGGGAGACCAGGAGCGCGTCGGTGTCGACGCCGAGGGCCTTCGCGTATTCCGGGTCGAGGGCGTGCTCGGCGTCGATGAACGCCGCGATGCCGCCGTTGCGCTGGGCGTTGGCCACCGCGTGCAGGGCGACCGTCGTCTTACCGCTGGACTCGGGGCCGTAGATCTCGATGACGCGGCCGCGCGGCAGGCCGCCGACGCCGAGCGCCACGTCGAGAGCGATGGAGCCGGTCTTGATGATCGCGGTCTCCACGACCGGTCGCTCGCCCAGCCGCATCACCGAGCCCTTGCCGAACTGCTTGTCGATCTGTGCCAACGCCAGATCGAGCGCCTTGTCCCGGTCAGGTCCTGCCACCATGTCCGCCACCCCTGTACTCGATTTCGCGGGCGTCTTCGCCGATGCGCTTCTGTTCACCACGGGCATCAAGGTAGGCGGTGGGTATGACAAAAATTCGCCGCCCTGCCCCGGCCTGTGGATAAGCAGGCCGCTGTGGACAATAGCCGAACACGTGTACGACGATCGAGTGACACGCCAGAACGGGTGTACGAAAGTCGCCTTATCGCAGGCGGGAGGGCACTCGATCGGGGTACGCGGCCACCACCGCCCGCCAGATGGTGGCCGTATCGATACCGTCAGCTATCGCTTGATTGATGGTGCGGTCGCCTAGCTCGGTGAAGGAATGGTCGGCCGCGATGCTGCGCGCGTAGGGGGCGCCGAAGGCCTCTTCCAGCCGTGTCCAGAAATCCGTCAACCGCACCCCCTGAGCCTACCCAGCCCGCAATCGGCGGTAGGCCCGCGCCGAGAGCGGCAGGAACACCGCCGTGAGCACCACCGGCCAGCCGACCGCCAGCCACACCGCCGAGTCGGCCAGCGGTCCCTCGGTGATGCCGGTCGGGTTGCCGAAGAGCTCGCGCGCCGCGGTGGCCGTGGCCGACAGCGGGTTCCAGGCGGCGATCGCGCCCAGCCAGCCCGGCATCGTCTCGACGGAGACGATGGCCGTCGACAGGAAGCCGATCGGCCAGACCAGCACCTGCACGGCCATCGCGGCACCCTCGCCGCGGAAGGCCAGGCCGACGAAGATGCCGATCCAGAGCATGGCGAACCGGAAGAACAACAGCAGCAGTACGGCCAGGGCGGCCGACCCCGGGTCCGAGGTGATCCGCCACCCGATCAGCAGGCCGCCGGCGATGAGGACCAGCAGTTCGACGGCCGAGTTGGCGAGGTCGGCGCCGACCCGGCCGAGGGCGACCGAGGAACTGCCGATCGGCAACGAGCGGAACCGGTCGGTGATGCCCTTGCGGGCGTCGTTCGTCATCGCCGTGGCCGTGCTCTCGACGCCGAACATCATGCTCAGCGCCAGCATGCCGGGCAGCAGGAAGGCCAGGTAGTCGCCGCCGCCGGGCACCGTGATCGCGCCGCCGAAGAGGAAGCCGAACACGAGCAACAGCATGATCGAGAACATGAGCCCGAAGATGGGTGCCCACGGTTGACGTACCCAATGGGCCAGATTTCGCTGGGTGAGGATCCAGCCGGCTCGGAGCGCGATCATCGGACGGCCTCCCGCGAGTTGTCGGTCAGGGTGAGAAAGACCTCGTCGAGAGTGGGCCGCCGCAGCACCAGATCCTCGGGGGTGAGGCCCGACTCGTCCAGGGCGCGGACGATTCGGGCGATCGCGGCGACCTCGGCGCCGATCTCGAAGGTGAGGCTGCGCGCCACGGCGTCGGCCACGGCCGGGATGCCGACGGCGGCGGAGATCTGCTCGGTCTGCAGCGGCGCTTCCCCGGCGATCGTCACGGTGACCCGGCCGCCGCCGATCTGCCGCTTGAGCGCGTCCGGGGTGTCGTCGGCGACGACCCGGCCGTGGTTCATCACCGAGATGCGGGCGGCCAGGTTGTCCGCCTCGTCGAGATATTGCGTGGTCAGCAGCACGGTGGTGCCGCTGTCGGCGACCTCGCGGACGGCGCCCCAGACCTCGTTACGCCCTCGCGGATCGAGCCCGGTGGTCGGCTCGTCGAGGAAGAGCACCGCCGGGGTGAGGATGAAGCCGGCCGCGATGTCGAGCCGCCGCCGCATGCCGCCGCTGTAGGTCGACACCGCCCGCTCGGCCGCCTCGGCCAGGCCGAACATGGCGAGCAGGTGATCGGCGCGGGTGCGCGCGTCCGACTTGCCGAGACCGTAGAGCCGGCCGAACATCACCAGGTTCTGCCGGCCGCCGAGGATCTCGTCGACCGCGGCGTTCTGGCCGATCAGCCCGATCCGCCGGCGCACCTGCGCGGCCTGGGTCCGTACGTCGAATCCGGCGACTTTCGCTACGCCGCCGTCGACGTCGATCAGGGTGGCCAGCGCGCGGACCGCCGTGGTCTTGCCGGCCCCGTTCGGACCGAGCAGACCGTGGATCACGCCGGGCGGCACGGCCAGGTCGAAGCCGTCGAGCGCCCGCACGTCCCCGTACTTCTTGCGTAGACCCTCTGCCTCGAGATTCACTCGCTGCTCCTAACTCCGTATGCCTTACGGTATTTGGTGCGCGGTACACCGTACACCCCACGGGGTAATCTCGGCACATGGAAAATCGGGACGTCGACAGAACGCTGAGCCTGATGTGGCGGCGCGTGCTGGGGACGCCGCAGGGGTCACGAGGGCCGAAGCAGCGGTTCAGCGTCGACGAGGTGATCCGGGCCGGCATCGCGGTGGCCGACGAGGAGGGCCTGCCGGCGTTCTCGATGCGCAAGGTGGCCGACCGGCTCGGGCTGAAGCTGATGTCGATCTACACCTACGTCCCGAGCCGCGACGAGCTGATCGGCCTGATGGTCGACGAGGTGATGGGCGAGCCCGAGCTGACACCGCACGCCGGTGACTGGCGTGAGCGGCTGACCGTGGTGGCCCGGCAGATGTGGGACGAGTTCCATCGGCATCCGTGGCTGCTGCAGGTCGAGCAGAGCCGGCCGTGGATCGGGCCGAACGGCTCCGACCGGTGGGAATGGCAGCTGGCGGCGATCGAAGGCGCCGGCTTCACCGATCTCGAGATGGATCAGACGATCACGCTGATCGGCGACTTCACCGGCGCGTCGGCGCGGGCCGACGTCGCCGCCCTGCGCACGGCCGAGCAGTCCGGCATCACCGACCTCGAATGGTGGGAGGTCAACGCGCCCGTGCTGGAACGCCTGATGCCGCCCGCGGCCTACCCGATCTCGGGCCGGGTCGGCACCACGGCCGGCGAGGAATACAACGCCGTACGAGACTCCGAGCGCTCGTTCCGGTTCGGACTGGAACGCATTCTCGACGGACTCGAGGTGCTGCTCACGTCAGGGCGCCGGCCGCGATCCTGAGGTCGTCGACCAGGCCGCGGTACGCCGTCTCGCGATCGTCGGCGCGCAGGACCGCGGACGGGTGGATGGTGGCCAGCGCCTGGATCTCGGCGACCGGGAAGTCACCCGGGTGCTGGGCCGAGGCGGGCCAGGGCATCAGTTTGCCGCGCTGCTGGGTGACACGGAACGACGGGCCGATCAGCGCCCGGCCCGCGGTCGCACCCAAGATGACGACCAGCTCGGGCTTGAGCAGCGAGAACTCGGCCACCAGCCAGGGACGGCAGGCGGTGATGTGGGCCGGGCCGGGATTCTGGTGGATGCGCCGCTTGCCACGCAGCTCGAATCTGAAGTGCTTCACGGCGTTGGTGATGTAGACGTCGGTCGCGTCGAGGCCGGCGTCGTCGACCGCCTCGCGCAGCAGGCGCCCGGCCGGACCGACGAACGGCAGGCCCTTCTGGTCTTCGACGTCGCCGGGCTGCTCGCCGACCAGCACCAGGCGGGCGTTCGCGGCGCCGCGACCGAAGACCGTCTGTGTCGCGTCGGCGTAGAGCTCGCAGCCCTCGCAGCCGGCCGCGGCCGCTTTGAGCTCGTCGATGCTCTTCGGCTCGGACGGCACCCACTGCTGTGCGCCGACCGGCGCGTCGGTCCTAGGCATGGAGAAGGTTCTACCCCAAAAGGTCGCGGGAAAGCATCGGCGGCACCCTATCGAGTCCCTCCACTCGGCGCGGACTAACGGGTGGGGGCATACAGAGCCGGCGGACGGACGGCGGCAGCCACCGCGTCGGCCAGGGCGGGGATCTCCTCTTCGTCGAGAGGACCGACCGAGATACGTACGCCCGGGGGTGCCGACACCCGGAACAGGGAACCCGGGGCCACGGCGTAGCCGGCCTCGCGTAGCAGGCCGACCGCTCGGGTCTCGTCGCTGACGGGCACCCAGACGTTGATGCCCGTGTCGCCCGCGGCGGCCAGACCCCGGGCCTGCAAGGCGTCGCAGAGGGCCCGGCGGCGGCGACCGTAAGCCGCGGCGGCCTCGGACACGGCGGCGGTCACCTCGTCGTCTCGCCACAGGTGCAGGAGCAGGCGCTGGAGGACCGTGGAGACCCAGCCGGAGCCGACGCGCATGCGGCCCACCACGCGGGCGATCGTGGCCTCGTCGCCGGCCAGCACGGCTATGCGCAGATCGGGGCCGAAGGGCTTGGAGGCCGAGCGGGTCAGCGCCCACGATCCGGTGACCGGGCCGACGCAGTGGGGCGGTTCCTCGGCCAGCTCGGCGGCGTGATCGTCCTCGATCACCAGGACGCCGGGATGGCTCGCGAAGACGGCCCGCAAGGCTTCGGCGCGAGCCTCGCTGACGGCGGCGCCGGTCGGATTCTGCGCCCGCACCGTGATGACGGCCGCGCGGGCACCGGACTGCAGGGCGGCGGCCATCGCGGCCGGGTCGGGGCCCTGCCGGTCGACGGGGACCGGGAGCGGGCGCAGGCCCAGGGCGGCCAGCAGATCGATCAGGTTGGCCCAGCCCGGATCTTCGACGGCGACCGCGTCACCGGCCCGCAGGTGAGCCGTGAGGAGGCGCTCGACGGCGTCGAGCGTGCCGGAGGTGACGGTGATCTCGGCGTCGGCGGCCGGGATGCCGTCGGCGACCAGGCGCGGCCGGGCCGCCTCGATCAGCTCGGGCATAGCGGCCGATGACGCGTAGCCCTGGGGTGGGCCGTTGGTCTCGGCGACCGCCCGCAGAGCAGGGCCCAGCGGGGGCAGAAGCCGCACGTCGGGCTCGCCGGAGGAGAGATCGCGCACCCCGTCGGGAACGGGGAGGAGCAGCGCGGAGCGGGGGCCGGCGACGGGCGGGCGCGAACGGATGCGGGTGCCGCGGCGGCCCTCGGTCTCGATGACGCCGCGCTGGCGCAGCTCTTGATAGGCCTTCGAGACCGTGGCCGGGCTGACGCGCAGCGACTCGGCGAGGACGCGGACGGAGGGAAGGGCCGCGCCGAAGACCCAATCGCCCTTGCGGACGCCCTCTTCGATGCTGGCGGAAATCGAAGCGGCGCTGTCACCCTCGACCTGATACTGTGCTGACACACAAGAAATACTGTACTAGTACAGAGACGAACGCAAGCCTTAGGTTGTACGAAGACGGCAGGGAGGGCCGATGTCCGAGACCTATCCGCGGACCAGCCGCACGACAGCCACCCGCTACCGCGAGCGCATGAGCTACGACCGCGACCTGGCGCACGCCATTCTCGACGAGGCGTTCGACTGCACTGTCGCCCTGGTCGTCGACGATGAACCCCGCGTGCTGCCCACCCTGCACGTCCGCGTCGGCGAGACCCTCTATCTCCACGGCTCCTCCGGCGGTCGCATGGGCCTGTCGGCGCGCGGTGGCGAGGTGCCGGTCGCGGTCGGGGTCACCCTGCTCGACGGCATCGTCTATGCCCGCTCCCACGTGCACCACAGCGCCAACTACCGCTCGGTGGTGGTGCACGGCTCCGCCCGGCTGGTCACCGACCCCGAAGAGAAGCGCGCCGCGATGGACGCGCTGGTCGACAAGGTCGGCGCCGGCCGGTCCGCCGACAGCCGCCCGCCCAACAAGCGCGAGCTGGCCGAGACCAGCGTGCTGGCGCTCCCCCTCGAAGAGGTGTCCGCGCGGGCCCGCGCCGGCGGCGTGATCGACGAGGAAGCCGACCTCACCCTGCCGCACTGGGCCGGCGTGCTGCCCGTCCGGCGCGTGTTCGGGCCGGCCGAGAGCGCCGCCTCCGTTGCTGAGCCCGCCTACCTGCCCGGCGGCGAGCTGCCGTGGGCCAACCCGGTGGCGCTGAGCGGCCGGCACGTGCGGCTAGAACCGCTCACGCTCGGGCACGCCGCCGGTCTGCTCGAGGCACTCGGCGACGACGAGGTCTGGGAACACCTGATGACCCGCCGTCCGGCCACGGTCGAGGCGATGCGCGACTACGTCGCCGGTCTGCTGCGCGCCCGCTGGGCCGGCAACCAGATCGCGTTCGCCCAGGTCGACCCGGTCTCCGGCCGTGTGATCGGCACGACCAGCTATCACGACATCGACCCGAAGCAGAAAGCGCTGGCGATCGGCCACACCATGGTCGGCCGCCCCTGGTGGCGCTCGGGGGTCAACACCGAGGCCAAGCTGCTGATGCTCGAGCACGCCTTCGACGTGCTCGGGGCCGAGCGCGTGTTCTGGTACACCGACGTTCGCAACGAGCGCTCCCAGCAGGCGATCGCCCGGCTCGGCGCGGTGCGCGAGGGCGTGCTGCGGCGCCACCGGAAGAGGCCCGACGGCTCGTGGCGTGACACCGTGGTGTTCGGGATGACCGTCGACGAGTGGCCCGCGGCCGGCGATCGCTTGCGGGAACGGCTCGCGGCGGGTGACAGCGTCGCCCTCACGACGGGCTGATTGGGGGCCCCGTGCTCGGCATCACCGACTCAGCGCGATCTACCTGTCCGCGCTGATCTTCAGCGGCACGTTCCTGGCCGGCCAGGAACGTGCCGCCGCCTCGCCGCGGGCGCGGCGGCCGGGGGGGCGCGTTGTTCGTCGATTTCAGCATCAAATTGGCCACCGCCAGCGTCGGCTGAGGGCCGGCGGGCCGGCGGGCCGGTGCGACTTCGCGTTGGCGCATGGCGCGTCGGGAGCGGATGCACCAGCGGGCGGCCCTGCCGTGGCAGAGCCGCCCGCTGGTGGGACGCGCGGTCCGGCTGAGAAATCGCGCGGCCGGGCAGGGTCACTCCTCGCCGAAGTCGCCGCCGTCGTCTTCGAAGACCTCTTCCATCGCCTCGCCGAGGATCATGCCGCCGACGACGCCACCGGCGACGCCGGCCGCTACGCCGCCCATGCCGATGCCGCCGCCGTGGCCGCGACGGTAGTGGCCGTGGTGGCCGCCGCCGTGACCGCCGTAGCCGGGGGCTCCGTAGCCGGGCGCGCCGTAACCGGGAGCGCCGTGGCCGCCGCCGAAACCGCCGGCGGAGCGCAGGCCCTGGTAGCGGCCCGTGGCCTCGGTGACCCACTGCTCGACGACCTTGGTCCAGTCGGTCGAGTCGACCTCGGCGTGAGAGACGCGGAAGCGGCCGTAGGAGTCGTGCCCGGGAGCGAGGAAGCCGCCGCGCTTGTCGAACTCCAGGACCACCTCGACGCCCTGCGGGTCGGCGATGAACGTCACCTCGACCTCGTTGATGCCGCCCGCGTACTGCGGCGGCGGGTAGAACTCGATCTCCTGGTAGAACGGCAGCGTCATGCGTACGCCGTAGATCGCGCCGTGCT
Organism: Actinoplanes solisilvae; assembly: GCF_003999975.1. Taxonomy (GTDB): domain Bacteria; phylum Actinomycetota; class Actinomycetes; order Mycobacteriales; family Micromonosporaceae; genus Actinoplanes; species Actinoplanes solisilvae. The sequence goes on from NZ_RJAC01000001.1 coordinate 47,067, forward strand.
CGAGGTCGGCGTTCTTGAAGCGGAACCCGAGACGGGCGAACGCGTCGAGGATCCGCTCCTGGGCCGGCAGCGGGTGCACCGCCACGTGGTCGAGGTCGCCCTTGTCGACGGCCTTGGCCACCGCCAGCTCGGTGCGCAGCCCCATCGTCATGCCGCGCAGCCGCTGCCCGTAGACGTCGGTGATCGGCGTTTCCCACGGCATCGGGAACGAGAACGGCAGGTCCCGGTTCTCTCCCGCCTTCAACTGGAACGCGCCCGACACCGGCAGCCGGTGAAACTCGATCAGATTCTCTCCGTGCTCGGACTCGACCCGGGTGACCAGGCCCAGCACGATCCCCTCGATGGTGACGTCGTGGTCACCGCCGGCGATCCGCACCTGCCCCTCCAGGGCCAGACCGGGCCGCGTGTTCGGGTTGGCCAGCACGGTGTCGACGGTCGGTCCGCCGACACCGAAGGCGCGCATCATTTTCTTGAAAACCACCGAGTTCCTCCTTGAACAGATTGGTGAAGATCAAAAACGGACTTCAGGGGTACGCCCTGCCGAGGGCGACATGAGCACCCGCACGAGCGGTCAGGCGCTCGACGAGACCGGCAGGTCGTCGGTCTCGTCGTCGAAGCGCCCGATGACCTGCTCCAACAGGTCTTCCAGGGCCACGAACCCGACCTGAACGACGGCACCGGGCGTGCCCGGAACGCCGTTCGGGGAGCCGGCGAGGGACGGGCCGACGACGCCGTTCAGGGAGCCGGCGGGGGGTGCCGACTCGGAGGCGGCCGGCTCGGTGACGACGGCCAGCTGCGTGCGGCCGGCTCGCAGGGCTTCGACGGCCTCGACGACGTTCAGCGCCGAGTCGACCAGGAAGGCCGGCTCCATCAGCTCGCCCGCCGTCGCGGCCTGGCCCGTCGCGGTCGCCCGGACGGCCTCGCGGACGTGCACGATGCCGATCACCTCGCCCGACCCGTCGGTGACGGCCAGGCGGGAGCGGCCGCTGGTCAGCGAGGCCAGTTCGATGTCGGCGACCGCGGCCGACGACGGGACCGAGACGAGCTGGGCGGTCGGCAGCATGACGTCGCGTACGGGAAGGGACGCCAGGGCCAGCACGCTGGTCAGCAATTCGCTCTGTTCGGCCTCGATCAGGCCCTCGGCCCGCGACCGGTCGAGCAGGATGCGCATCTCGGCCGGGCCGTGCGCCTGCGCCAGCTGGTCTTGCGGGTGCACGCCGAAGGGCCGCAGCGCCAAGTTGGCCAGCCAGTTCAGCACCCGCAGGGCGGGGCCGACGAGCCGGGCGTAGAAGCGGAACGGCAGCGCCAGCAGGATGGCCGAGCGCTCGGGGTGGGTGATCGCCCACGACTTCGGCATCATCTCGCCGATCACCAGGTGCAGGAACGTGACGATGATCAGGGCGAGCAGGAACGCGATGATGTGACTGGCGACGTCGGGCAGGCCCAGGGCGTGCAGGGCCGGGCCGAACAGGTGCTCGAGCGACGGCTCGGCGAGTGCGCCCAGGCCCAGCGAGCACAGCGTGATGCCGAGCTGAGCGCCGGCCAGCATGACCGACAGTTCCCGGGTGCCGTCGAGCGCGGCCTTGGCGGCCCGGCTGCCCGAGGCGGCGGCCTGTTCCAGACGGTGACGCTTGCTGGCGACCAGGGCGAACTCGGCCGCGACGAAGAAGGCGTTGCCGATCAGCAGCAATGTGACCCAGAGCGCGTTCATCGTGAGATCCGAACCGTGAGGGGAACGTGCCGGTCGACGCTCTCGACCCGTACGGAAAGGGATCCGTTGTCGAGAGTGACCGAGTCGCCGGCCTTGGCGATGCGCCCGAGCCGGGACAGCACCAGGCCGGACACCGTCTCGTAGTCGTCGCTCTCGGGCAGGTCGACGCCGGTCGCGTCGGTGATCTCGTCGATGCGCCAGCGGGCCGGAACGAGCCACGAGCCGTCGGCCTGACGCACCGGGGCGGGTTCGGCCTCGTCGTCCTCGTCGCGGATCTGGCCGACCAGTTCTTCGGCGATGTCTTCCAGCGTGATGATGCCGGCGAAGCCGCCGAATTCGTCGACGACGCAGGCGAGCTGGCGGTGGGCCGAACGCAGGCGCTCGAGCACAGCCGGCAGCCTCAGCGAGGACGGCACCAGGACCGGCGCTGACATGACGGACGAGACCGGCACCGTGGCGCGGTCGGCGGGCGCGATCGTGAGGATGTCCGCGATGCTGACGACGCCGACGATCTCGTCGAGTTCCTCACCTCGTACGGGAAATCTTGATCGGTGGGTGTCGAGAAGGGCCACGACGTCGGCCGCGGTCGCGGTGGCGGGCACGGTGTGCACGTCGACGCGGGGGATCATGGCCTCGGCCGAGGTGCGGCCACGGAAGTCGAGGCCGCGGTCGAGCAGCGTGGAGAGCTCGGCGTCGAGCCCGCCGTTGGCCCGCGACTCGCGGATGATCTGCTCGAGGTCTTCCGAGGTAGCGCCCTCGGGCAGTTCCTCGATCGGCTCGATGCCGAGGCGCCGCAGCAGGCCGGCGGCCGTGCGGTCGAAGAGGCGGATGATCGGGCCGAAAACGGTCAGGTACATCAGCGTGGAGCGGCTGAGCACTTTGGCCAGAGTCTCGGCGCGGGCGATGGCCAGGTTCTTCGGGGCGAGCTCGCCGAGCACCATCTGGACGACGGTGGCGATGAGCAGTGCGACGACGACCGAGGCCGGCATGCTGACCGCGGTGGGCACGCCGGCCCCGCCGAGCAGCGCGGACAGGCCCTCACCGATGAACGGCTCGGCGACGTAACCGACGAGAAGCGCCGTCACGGTGATGCCGAGTTGGGCGCCGGAGAGGACGAAGGACAGGCGTTCGGTGATTTTGAGGGCTCGGGCGGCGGCTTCGTCGCCCTGCTCGGCGTCGCGGCGCAGGCGGCCGCGATCGGCGGCGACGTAACCGAATTCCTGCGCGACGAAATATCCGGTGACCGCTGTCACCACGAGCACCAGGAGAAGGCCGTAAACGATTAACACGGCCGGAAGGATCTGACGGGGAGCCGGGCCGAGCCCGGCTGACTACTGCCGATCATGACGCAGAACGCTAGCAGGCCCGGCTGTAAAGATGCTGTGAGTCAGCCGGGTGTCGGCCGCGCATAGAACGTGGTCAGGACCATGTTGATCTTTGCCAGGTCGCTGGTCCAGTCGAAGTCGCGGGTGGCCCAGGTGATCGCGAAGCCCCGGCCGTCCTTGACGAACCACCGGGTCTGCGCGTGCATCCGGACGCCGGCCCGGTCGTACGTGTACTCCCAGTCGGCGGCCTTGTTGAGCAACGGCTTCCTCTCGAGGGTCACCAGCTCGTACCCGGGCAGGGCCCCCGCCCCCAGCAGCCGTGCCTCCTCCTTGCGGCACGCCGCGACCGGGTCGCCGGCCGGGTCGCGCCCCGTGTCCAGGCTCAGCACGGTGGCCGAGGCCGGGTCGCGGAAGCAGAGCGACGTGCCGATCCGCTGGTAGGTCCAGCCGTCGGGGACCGGCATGCGGAAACCGGAGCCGTCGGAGAAGTAGGACCAGCCCGGGAGCAGCGACCAGCCGGTCACCCCGCGCTGGGCGCCCCGCTGCGGAGCCGTCGGCAGCCCGCTCGGCTCGGAACGTTCGCAGGCCAGCGCGGAGAAGCCCGCGGCGACGGCGGACGGCGAGGCCGCCGCGCTCACCGGGGGAAGCGGGGCGGCCGACGAGTCGCGCACCAGGTAACCGGCGAGGATGCCGCCGACGCCAACCGCGGCGACCACCGCGAGACCAGCCGCGACCAAGGCCGGCCGCGCGCGGTGGCGGGCCTGCCGTGGCGCCTCCTCCTCGAACGGCATCGACAGAGCGTGATCGCTGGGCGTCATCGACCGGACCGCGGCCGACTGATCGATCTCGGCCCCGACCACCGCGCGGACGCGGCGCGGCGAGGGCACCCGGGGCGGCGCCGGCGTGGCCGCCACGATCATGCGCAGGCGGCGCTCGACCTCGAACGCGGTGAGCCTCTCGGCCGGGTGGCGCCGCAGCAGTCCGGTCAGCACCGGGCCCAGCATTCCGGCCCGCGACGGCGGATCGGGCTCCTCGGTGGCCAGTGCCATCAGCGTGGCCATGGCGTTCTCGCGGGCGTAGGGCGAGCGGCCCTCGACGGCGGCGTAGAGCGTCGCGCCCAGCGACCACAGGTCGGACTCGGGCGTCGAGGTGCCGTCGCGGGCGCGTTCGGGCGACACGAACTGCGGGGATCCGACGACCAGCCCGGGACCGGTGACGGCGCCGTCATCCACAAAAGTGGCCAGGCCGAAATCGGTCAGCACGACGCGGCCGTCGTGACCGATCAGGACGTTGTGCGGCTTTACGTCGCGGTGCAGCACGCCGGCCGTGTGCGCGGCGCGCAGGGCGTCGAGCAGGGCGACGCCGATGCGGGCGGCGGTGGCCGGCGAGAACGGCCCGTCCTGCTGGATGACCTGGTGCAGCGAGCGGGAAGGTACGTATTCCATGACGATCCACGGCAGACCGTCGGCGTGCACGACGTCGTAGATGCGCACGACGTGCGGATGGTTCAGGCGGCCGGCGCTGCGAGCCTCGCGCAGGGTGCGGTCACGCAGCCGGGCGCGTTCCTCGTCGGTCATCCAGTCGGGCGGCACGAACTCCTTGACCGCGACGTCGCGGTCGAGCATCTCGTCGCGGGCCAGCCAGACCCGGCCCATGCCACCGGAGCCGACCGGCTCGCCCAGACGATACCGACCAGCGACGAGCATGCGTGCGACCGCCATCCCGCCCCCACCCGTCGACTCGATTCCCACCATAATCACGGCCTGCCCGGCAACGGAACGGCGATCACCCGGCCACCGCGTAGACCACGAGGTTGTCCCGGTAGGACCGCAGCGACCGGTCGAACACACCGCCGCAGGTGATGAGCCTGAGCTGACGGTCCGGGGTCGGCCCGTACACCTCCTCCGTCGGGAATTCGGCCTTCGGGTACCACCGGATTGCCGTGACCTTGAATTGAAGGCTCACTCCGCCGCGCACGACGTCGACCCGGTCCCCCGCGCCGAGGTTTCGCAGGCGGTAGAAGACGGCGGGGCCGGAACGGGAGTCGACGTGCCCCGCGAGGACAGCCGGGCCGGTGTCGCCGGGCGCGGTGCCGTCGGCGTACCAGCCGGCTTTTTCGAAGGCCTTCGGCGGTTGCAGGGCGCCGTCCGAACCGATCCGCAGCGTCTCCAGCGGAGTGTCAACCTTGATCGCGCCGATGCGCAGCCTGGTCGGCGGGCCGGCTGGGGCGGCGACCACGCTGCCGAAGGGGTCGCCGACGGGCCGTTCGGCGACGCCGGTGCTGGTGGTGGTGGTTTCCCCGACGGCTGCCGGTGGGCCCGGACCGCCGGGTGGGCGGTCGGCCAGCGCGAGATATCCGGCGCCGGCCACGACCGCGGCCACGACGGCAGCGGCAACGGGCAGAGCCGACCGACGTTTTCGATCAAGAGCCTTCCCGCGTACGGGCTCAGGCGCGATCGGGGGACGCAGGCTGGGCGCGCAGATCGTCGCGGCCGGGCTGGGCGGGGTTGGTGCGGGCGCAGGGCTCGGCTTGGGGAAGACGCGCCGGGGGAACGGCGTCGCCGGCTGGCCGAGGCGGAGCGAGCGGCTGGGTTTGCGGCGCGGAATCGACAGCGCGCCCGGCACGGCGGCGCGCGCCCGGACCGTACGCGGCCTGATGATCTTGGCGACGCCGCGGGCAACCCCGTCGCGGGACGGACTCCCCGATCTCGGGCCCGGAGGATCGAAATAAGGGGACGGCTGGGCGTTCGGGACGCGGACGACCAGGGCGTTGTCGGTGGGATCCTCGGCGGTCACCGGAGGCTCCTCAAACGGCGCGGGCGCGGCGGCGCAGGACGAGGACCAGACCGCCGGCCACGGCAGCCGCCGCCACCGCGGCCAGCAACGCACCGGGCAGTGGGGAATCCGGGCTGGTGCCGCCGGCTCCGGTCGCCACGCCGCCCAGCGGGACCGTCCCCTGCCGTTCGGCGTCGACGTGCAGCTCGGGCTTCAGGCCGCCCGCCTCGTCGTCGAGGACCACGAGCGAATAGACGCTGCCCGCGCCCAGTGTGCACGGCAACTCGCTCATGCGGCCGCCGCCGGTGGGCTCCACCCGTACGCTCCACTTGCCCGGCTTGACCTCGCGATAGGCCGTCGTGGTGGCGAACGCGACCCCGTCGGCGATCTCGGTGCCGTTCTTGCCCGCGACGTCGAGCACGGGCGCCTTCACCGAGGCCTGGATGATGCGGACCTTGGACTTGCCGGGGTCGGGAAGGCGCAGGTCGTCCTCGAGGACGCGCAGGCCCAGGTCGGCGAAGCGGCCGACGCCGGCCACCGTGTAGGCGCCCTTGTTCTCGACGCCGACCTCGGTGGTGATCACCGGCTGTTCGGTCGCGGGCGCGCCCGCCTTGCGCATCGCGACCTGGTAGGTGCCGGCCGGCAGCCGCAGATAACGGGACATGTCACCGTAGGCGACCGCGCGGAAGACCTGGGGCTCGCCACCGCCCGGGTCGGCCTTGAGATAGACGTCGACCGCGGGCGTGTCCGGCGAGAGGTGGGCGAGCCGCACATAGCCGTCCCCCGCCGCCGCGTGGGCGGGCGTCGCGCCGAGGGTCGCGAGGGCGAGCGCGGCGGCGCCCGCCGTGAGACGCCGGAGCATTCGTACGGGGAGGGACACGGTGCCTCCTTCATAGATGACACTCATGCTCTTGTAGTGGCGTCCATATATATCCGCATGTCACGTCCGAGCACCATCGTCCGGGACGTCAGGGTGTTCCGCTTCCCGGCCGTCCCATCCGTGCCCGGATGACCACTACGCCGGGTTCCGTTTTTGTCATACCCCCGAGGGAACATGAGGGTGTGGGAGAAGTCTTGGAGCAGTTCGGGCCGGCCACGCGCGAGTGGTTCACCGCGGCGTTCGCGGCGCCGACCGCCGCGCAGGCCGGTGCCTGGCGGGCGGTCGGCGCCGGGCGCAACGCCCTGGTCGTCGCGCCGACCGGCTCCGGCAAGACGCTGGCCGCGTTCCTCTGGTCGCTCGACCAGCTCGCGCGCGAGCCCGCGCCCAAAGATCCGAAGCTGCGCTGCCGCGTGCTCTACGTGAGCCCGCTCAAGGCGCTCGCGGTCGACGTCGAGCGCAACCTGCGCGCCCCGCTCACCGGCATCCGCCAGGCCGCCGGCCGGCTCGGGCTCACCCCGCCCGACATCACCGTGGCCATGCGAACGGGTGACACCCCGGCCGACGAGCGCCGCCTGTTCGCCCGCACCCCACCCGACATCCTGATCACCACTCCCGAGTCGCTGTTCCTTCTCCTCACCTCGGCCGCGCGCGAGTCGCTGCGCGGCGTCGAGACGGTGATCATCGACGAGGTGCACGCCGTCGCGGCCACCAAACGAGGCGCCCATCTCGCGCTCTCGCTCGAACGGCTCGACGCGCTGCTGGGGCGGCCCGCTCAGCGCATCGGCCTGTCGGCCACCGTCCGCCCGATCGACGAGACCGCCCGTTTCCTCGGCGGCGCGCACGACGTCGAGATCGTCCAGCCCCCGGCGGCCAAGACCATCGAGGTCACCGTCGAGGTGCCGGTCGAAGACATGACCCGCCTCGACGAGGTGCCCGACGTCGACCCCGACGACCCCGGCGCCGGGCGTCACACCCCGTCCATCTGGCCGGCCGTCGAGGAAAGGGTGCTCGACCTCATCGAGGGCCACCGGTCGACGATCGTCTTCACCAACTCGCGCCGCGGGGCCGAGCGGCTCTGCGCCCGCATCAACGAGCTGGCCGCCGAGCGGGCCGGCGTCGAGCTGGTCCAGCCGTCGCGGCCGCCGGCCGAGGTCATGGCCCAGGCGGGGCAGGCCGGCGGGGCGCCGCCGGTCGTCGCCCGGGCCCACCACGGCAGCGTGTCGCGCGAGGAGCGCAAACAGATCGAGGAGGCGCTGAAATCCGGCCTCCTGCCCGCCGTCGTCGCCACCTCGAGCCTCGAGCTCGGCATCGACATGGGCGCCGTCGACCTGGTGGTGCAGATCGAGGCGCCGCCGTCGGTCGCGGCCGGGCTGCAGCGCATCGGTCGCGCCGGGCACCAGGTGGGCGCGGTCTCGCGCGGGGTCGTCTTCCCCAAACACCGGGGCGACCTGGTCTCCTGCGCCGTCGTCGCCGACCGCATGGGCGCCGGCGCGATCGAGGAACTCCGCTACCCGCGCAACCCGCTCGACGTGCTGGCCCAGCAGATCGTGGCGATGGTGGCGCTCGACGCCTGGCCGGTCGACGAGCTTTCGGCCCTCGTACGGCGGGCCGCACCCTTCGCCGAGCTGCCCGAGTCGGCACTGCACGCGGTCCTCGACATGCTATCCGGCCGCTACCCGTCCACCGCCTTCGCCGAGCTGCGCCCCCGCCTCGTCTGGGACCGCGGCACCGACGAGCTGACCGGCCGTCCCGGCGCGCAGCGGCTCGCCGTCACCAGCGGCGGCACCATCCCCGACCGGGGCATGTTCGGCGTCTTCCTGGCCGGCTCCGACCGAGGTTCACGCGTCGGCGAGCTCGACGAAGAGATGGTGTACGAGTCCCGCGTGGGCGACGTGTTCCTGCTCGGGTCGACGTCCTGGCGCATCGAGGACATCACCCCCGACCGGGTGCTCGTCACCCCCGCGCCCGGCGCCCCCGCGCGCATGCCGTTCTGGAAGGGCGACTCCCCCGGCCGCCCGATCGAGCTGGGCCGGGCGATCGGCGCCCAGCTGCGCGCGCTGACCCGCGCCGACGACGACAAGGCGACCGCCACGCTGCGGGAATCGGGTCTCGACGAGTGGGCCGCCGGCAACCTGATGGCCTACCTGCGTGAGCAGCGCGAGGCGACCCGCAACCTCCCCGACGACCGTACGGTGCTGGTCGAGCGTTTCCGCGACGAGCTCGGCGACTGGCGCATGACCGTGCACTGCGTGCTGGGCGCCCGGGTCAACGCGCCGTGGGCACTCGCGATCGCCCGGCGGCTGTCCGAGCGCTACGGCGTCGACGGCCAGGTCATGCCCTCCGACGACGGCATCGTCGTGCGCCTGCCCGACACGGCCGAGGAACCGCCCGGCGCCGACCTGGTCGCCTTCGACCCCGAAGAGATCGCCCAGCTCGTCGAGGAGTCGGTCGGCACCTCGGCGCTGTTCGCGTCGCGCTTCCGCGAGTGCGCGGCCCGTTCGCTGCTGCTGCCCCGCCGCGACCCGCGCCGCCGCCAGCCGCTCTGGCAGCAACGGCAGCGCTCGGCCCAGCTCCTCGACGTGGCCCGTGAATTCGCCGACTTCCCGGTCACGCTCGAGGCGGCCCGCGAGTGCCTGCAAGACGTGTTCGACCTGCCCGGTCTCACCGGCCTGATGCGCGAGATCGCCGGCCGAAAGGTGCGCCTGGTCGAGGTCGAGACGCCGCGGCCGTCGCCGTTCGCCCGGTCCCTGCTGTTCGGCTATGTGGGCGCGTTCCTCTACGAGGGCGACGCTCCCCTGGCCGAGCGGCGGGCCGCCGCCCTGGCGCTCGACGCGACGCTGCTCGGCGAACTGCTGGGCCGGGTCGACCTGCGCGAACTGCTCGACCCCACGGTCGTGGCCGAGACCGAGGCCCAGCTCCAGTGGCTCTCCACCCAGCGGCAGCCGCGCGACGCGGAGGACGCGGCCGAGTTGCTGCGCCTGCTCGGCGACCTCGCCCCTCTGGAGCTGGCCGCCCGCGGGGTCGAGGAATCGTGGGTGTCCACGCTGGAATCGACGCGTCGCGCGATCCGCATCCGGGTGGCCGGCGAGGAACGCTGGATCGGCATCGACGACGCCGGCCGCTATCGGGACGCGCTCGGTGTGGCCCTGCCGGTCGGCATCCCCGAGGCCTATCTCGAACCGGTCTCCGACCCGCTCGGTGACCTGGTCGCCCGCTATGCGCGCACTCATGGCCCGTTCGCGGCGGCGACCTGCGCGGCGCGGTTCGGTCTCGGCGTCTTCGTCGTCGAACAGGCCCTCAAACGCCTGTCGGCGACCGGGCGGGTCGCGTCGGGCGAGTTCTCCCCCGGCGGCGCCGGCAACGAGTGGTGCGACGCCGAGGTGCTGCGCATGCTGCGGCGCCGGTCGCTGGCCGCGCTGCGCCGCGAGATCGAGCCGGTGCCGCCGCGGGTGCTGGCCGCGTTCCTGCCGCGCTGGCACCAGATCGGCGGCAACGCCCGGGGCATCGACGCGCTGGCCGCCTCGATCGAGCAGCTCCAGGGCATCGCCGTGCCCGCCTCGGCCTGGGAGAGGCTGGTGCTGCCGGCCCGGGTGGCCGACTATCAACCGCCGATGCTCGACGAGCTCAGTGGCGGCGGCGAGGTGCTGTGGGCCGGTTCGGGGTCGATCGGCACGAACGACGGGTGGATCACCCTGGCCTACGCCGACAGTGCTCCCCTGCTGCTGCCACCGGCCGACGACGAGTTCGCGGCGACGCCGTTGCACCAGTCGGTGCTTGACGCGCTCGGCGACGGTCAGGCCCTGTTCTTCCGGTCGCTCTCCGACCGCGTCGGGTCGACCGACGACACCGCGCTGGCCGCCGTCGTGTGGGACCTGGTCTGGGCCGGGCAGTTGACCAACGACACCCTGGCGCCTTTGCGCGCACTGCTCGGCGGCAGCGGCGCCCACCGGGCCAAGGCCGCCCCGGCCCGCACCCGCTATCGGCGCCCCGGCCGGGCGACCATGCCCGCGCGCGGCGGACCGCCCAGCATGGCCGGTCGCTGGTCGCGCCTGCCCGAACGCGACCTCGACCCCACCCGGCGCGCCGCCGCCCTCGCCGACCTGCTGCTCGAACGGCACGGGGTGGTCACGCGCGGCGCGGTCATGGCCGAGGGACCGGTCGGCGGTTTCGCCGGGGTCTATCCCGTGCTCGGGGCCCTGGAGGAGCGCGGTGCGGCCCGCCGCGGCTACTTCGTGGAGGGGCTCGGAGCGGCGCAGTTCGCGGTGCCCGGCGCGGTCGATCGGTTGCGGGCGCTGGCCGAGCCGGCCGAACTCGCCAAACGCACAGGTTCTACGGCGGTCGTGCTGGCGGCCACCGACCCGGCGAACCCCTACGGCGCCGCGCTGCCGTGGCCCGACCGCATCGTCGACAGCGGCGACGGCGAACCGACCGTGAAGGCCGGCCACCGCGCGGGCCGCAAGGCGGGCGCGCTGGTCATCCTGGTCTCGGGCGACCTCATCCTCTACGTCGAGCGCGGCGGCCGTACGCTGCTGTCCTTCGTGGACGATCCCGAGGCCCTGATCGCGGCGGGCCAAGCCCTCGCGGCCTCGGTGCGGTCCGGCGCCCTGGGCCCGATGTCGGTCGAGCGCGCAGACGGCGAGTCGGTGCACGCGTCCCCGCTGCGAGACGCGCTGACCCAGGCCGGCTTCCGGGCGACGCCGAGGGGGTTGCGACTGCGCGGATGACCCGGGTGCCGCTGACGTGCGCCACCCGGGTGCTGAGGGTCAGAGCTGCGGCGCCACCGCGGAGGCGACCAGTTCGACGTGGTCGAGGTCGCTCAGGTCGAGAACCTGCAGGAACAGACGCGTCGCGCCGACCTTGCCGTACGACTTGATGGTCTCGACCACCTGGTCGGGGGTGCCGACGATGCCGCCGTTCTCGCGCATCTCGTCGACCTCGCGGCCGATCGCGGCCGCGCGGCGGCGCACCTCGGCGTCGTCGCGGCCGACACACAGGACGGACGCCGCCGAGAAGACCGGAAGCTCCTTGCGGCCGATCGCCTCGCTCGCGGCGCGCACCCGCTCGAACGTCGGCGCGACGTCTTCGAGCTTGGCGAACGGGACGTTGAACTCGTCGGCGAAGCGGGCGGCCAGCGCCGGGGTCCGCTTCTTGCCGTGACCGCCGACGATCACCGGCGGGCGCGGCTGGGCCGGCTTGGGCAGGGCCGGCGAGTCGCTGATCTGGTAGTGCTTGCCGTCGAAGTCGTACTTCTGGCCGACCGGCGTCGCCCACAGACCGGTGATGATCTCGAGCTGCTCCTCGAGCCGGTCGAAGCGTTCGCCGAGCGAGGGGAACGGGATGCCGTACGCCTTGTGCTCGGCCTCGAACCAGCCGCCGCCCAGCCCCAGCTCGATGCGGCCGCCGCTGATCTGGTCGGCCTGGGCGACCGCGATGGCCAGCGGGCCGGGCAGCCGGAAGGTGGCCGAGGTGACCAGCGTGCCCAGCCGGATGCGCGACGTCTGCACGGCGAGGGCGGCCAGGGTCAGCCACGCATCGCTCGGGCCGGGAAGTCCGTCGCCGCCCATGGTGAGGAAGTGGTCGGACCGGAAGAAACCATCGAAGCCGCTGGCCTCGGCGGCCTGCGCGAGCCTGCGCAGGTCGTCGTGGCTTGCCCCTTGCTGGGGCTCGGTGAAGATCACGAGACGCATGATTCAACCCTGCCAGATTCCGCCCGGCGCGCCTCGTGGAGCCTGTCACACACGATGTGTAGCGAGGCAGTAACGTGCTCCGCATGGCCGGGTATGAATGGATCAGTTTCACCACCGACTACGGAACGTTCGACGGGTTCGTCGCGGCGTGTCACGGGTCTATCGCGCGCATCGCTCCCCGTGTTCGTGTCATCGACGTCACCCATCATGTGCCGCCGGCCGACGTGGCGCGCGGCGCCGCCGTGCTCGCCCAGACCGCACCCCACCTGCCGCCGAGCGTGCACGTCGCCGTGGTCGACCCGGGTGTCGGCACGGCGCGGCGCGGCATCGCCCTCGGCACCCCCAACGGCGTGCTCGTGGGGCCGGACAACGGCCTGCTGATCTGGGCCGCCGAGGCGCTCGGGGGAATCGAGTCGGCCCACGAGCTGACCAATAAGGACTGGTTCCAGGGCGACGTCTCGGGCACCTTCCACGGGCGGGACGTCTTCACCCCGGTGGCCGCCCGGCTCGCGGCCGGCGCCCCGCTCGGTGACGCCGGGCCCGCCGTCGACGTTGACACGCTGGTGCGCCTGCCCGACCCGATCGTCACCATCGGTGACGGCTGGCTCGAGGCGGAGGTGCTGACCGTCGACCGGTTCGGCAACGTGCAGCTGGCCGCGAACGGCGAGATGCTGCGCGGTCTCGGCAGTGACCTGGTCGTCAACGGCACGGTCAGCGCCCGCCGCGGCGCCACGTTCGCCGACGTCGACAAGGGTGACCTGCTCGTCTTCGAAGATTCGGCCGGCCACGTCGCGATCGCCGTGAACAACGGCCGGGCCGTGGTCGTCCTCTCCGTGACCCCGGGCGACCTCGTACGGGTCTCCGTGCGCTAACCGACGCGGACGCGGTCGCGCGCGGCCGCGTACGTCCGCTCTCCGATCAGGCGCCAGAGCAGGCGCGCGGGCAGCGGCAGTTCGGCCAGGAAGCGTTTCGTCTCGGACGGCGTGGCCTCTTCGAGGATCGAGCCGAGGAAGACCAGCGCCATCCGGCCGGAGGGGATGGTCTTGCGGCCCCGCTCGCCGACCGCGCGCCACTCGTCCGGGGTCAAGTATCGCTCGATCAGCGGGAGGATCTCGCGCTCCTCGTCGGCCAGATGCTCGTCGAGGGCGACCGACGCCTGGGCGATCACGTCGGCGAGCTCGTCACGGTCGGTGGCGAGTGCGCGGGCCCGCCAGCGCGGCAGGATCTCGTCGATGCGCGCGAGCGGCTCGTGCAGCCGCTCGTGCTGCGCCTCCATGCGGTTGATCAGGTCGGCGTGCATGGCCGCGCGTTCCAGCATCAGGGGCCAGACCATCTCGTCCTCGCCGGTGTGATGATGGTGCAGGCCGCCGGCCACGTTCGCCAGGTGCTCGCCGAGCACGCCGGCCCGTACGGTGTCTCCGGGTTTCACCGCCCGGACCAGGGCGGGCAGAATGCGGAATTCGCGCCGGAACACCCGGTGGACCACGATCATGTCCCAGGTGTCGGTGCGCTCGGTCGTACTCGTCGTCGTCATGTCCTCACGATGGCGAGGTCACCTTGCAGACTGCCTGCAATGCCTTTGCACTCCTATGCTCGGCGAGTGCTGATCGCCCACGTGCTCGGGCCGACCGAGGTCGAGGCCGACGGCGTCCGGCTGGAGCTGGGCGGTCCGTTGCCGCGGCGGATGGTGACCGTGCTGCTCGCCGCCGAGGGCCGCCCCACGTCCGAGGAGGCGCTGACCGAGGCGGTCTGGGGTGCGTCCGCGCCCGCCAATCCCGCCGCTTCCCTGCAGGCGTACGCGTCCCGGCTGCGGCGATCGTTCGGCCGGGGCGCACTGAGCCGGGCCGGCGACGGCTACCGGCTGACGGTCGACGACACCGACGCGAAGCGCTTCACCGAAGACGTACGACGAGGTCGCGCTCTGCTGGATCAGGAGCGGCCCGGCGAGGCGTTGCGGGCCTTCGACGCGGCCCTGGCCCGCTGGCGCGGTGAGGCTTTCGCAGACCTGCCCGAGACGTACGCCCGTACGCCGCTGGAAGAGCTGCGGACCGTCGCGGTCGAGGAGCGTCTGGCCGCCCGCCTCGCCGCCGGTGACGCGCCCGGCGTGGTCGGCGAGCTGGAGGCGGCCGTGGGTGCCGAGCCCTACCGGGAGCGGCGCTGGGAGCTGCTGATTCTCGCGCTGTACCGCTCTGGCCGTCAGGCCGAGGCGCTGGCCGCCCTGCGCCGGGTACGCGCCCGCCTCGCCGACGACCTCGGCATCGACCCGGGCCCGGCGCTGCAGGATCTCCAGGGGCGCCTGCTGGCCCAGGACCCGGGGCTCCTGCTGCGATCGCGTCCGGCCACCGCCGTACGCCCGCTGTCGCGTTTCTTCGGCCGCGAGGGGGAACTCGCCGCACTGTCGGACAGCGCCCGCCTGATCACCCTGGTCGGGCCGGGCGGGGCCGGCAAGACGCGCCTCGCGGTCGAGCACGCCGCTGCCCGGAACCCGTGGTTCGTCCGGCTCGCCGACGTGACCGAGCCCGCTCTCGTTCCCGCCGCCGTCGCCGCGGCCATGCAGATGCGGGGCGCGACCGCCGAGACCATCGCCACGGCTCTGGGCGACACCCCGGGCCTGCTCCTGCTCGACAACTGCGAGCATGTGGTGGCCGCAGTGGCCGACCTGGTCGTCGATCTGCTGGCCCGCTGCCCCGCCCTGCGCGTGCTGGCCACCAGTCGCGAGCCGCTCGGGGTCGACGGTGAACGGCTGCTGCCCGTGGCGCCGCTGCCCGCAGCCGACGCCGTGGCCCTGCTCACCGACCGCATCACGGCCGTACGGCCCGGCTGGCGACCCGGTCCGGCCGAGTCCGCGACGCTCGAGGATCTCGCGGCGGCGCTCGACGGCATCCCGCTCGCCCTGGAACTGGCGGCCGCGCGGGCCCGCGTACTCGGGCTCGCGGAGCTTCGGGACATGTTGCGCGACCGGTTCCCCGCGCTCGGCCCGGTGCCGCGCGGCGCGCTCGCCCCGCACGAGACGTTGGAAGCCGCCGTGGCCTGGAGCGTCGACCTGCTCGGCGAGCACGACCGCGCGATGCTGCTGCGGCTGTGGCCGTTCGAGGGCGGCTTCCCGCTGTCGGCGGTCGAGGACGACCTGGAGGGCCTGTCGGCGCTGGTGACCCGGTCGGTGGTGGTCGCCGACACGAGCGTGACCCCGGCCCGCTACCGCCTGCTGGAGATCGTCCGCGCCTACTGCCGCAAGCACGACCCCGACCCGGCCGGCAGCCAGGCCCGGCAGGCGCTCTGGGTGCGGCAACTCGTCGAGCAGCACGTGCCTCTGCTGCGCGGCGAGCGCTCGGCCCACGCGATCCGGGTGCTCAACCGGGAACTGCCCAACCTGCGCGCCGGCATCACCCACGACCTGTCCGTACGGCCCGAGGCCGCGCTGCGCACCGCCGGCCAGCTGGAGTGGTTCTGGTTCCGGGGCGGGATGGTCGCCGACGGGCTGCCGCTGCTGCGGGCGGCGCTGGCCGCGGCTCCGGACGCGCCACCCACCGACCGGGCGCGCGGCTGGGTCAGCGCCGCGCTGCTGCGCTACCTGGCCGGGGACCCGGGCGCGGTCGGCGACCTCGAGACCGGCCTGGCCGTTCTCGGCGAGCAGCCCGACACCGAAGGGCGGATCCTGCGGGCGCACGTGGCCTACTACCTGTCGCTCTACTGGTCGGCCCGCGAAGAATTCGGCCGGGGCGTCGAGTGGGCCCGCCGAGCGACGGCGCTGGCCGAGGAGGTCGGCGAGGAGTATGTCGGCGCGTCGGCGCAGATGTCGCTGGGGACGGCGCTGGCGGGGGCGGGCCGGGTCGCCGAGGGGCGGCGCGTGCTGGCCGGGGCGCAGGAACGGGCTCGGGCCGTACGCCAGGCCTGGACCACGGCGATGAGCGGCCTCCTGCTCTCCCGAGCCCTGTTGATGGGCGAGCCCGGACGGCCCGACGGAAAGCTGCCCGGCGAGCCCGGACGGCCGGGCGGAAAGCTGCTTGGCGAGCCCGGAGGGGCGGGCGGAAAGCCGACGGAGGCGCTGGCCGTGCTGCGGGAGTCGCTGGCCATCTTCGCCGACGAGGACGACGTCGGCAACGTGCTGGCTTGCCTGCACACCGGCGCCTACGCCCTCGCCCTCGACGGCCGCCCGGACGACGGCGCGGCCCTTCTGGCGGCGGTCCACCGGGCGGCCGCCCGCCGGGGCCTCGAACTCGACGCCATCGACCCTCCGCGGGCAGCGGGCCTGGCGATCGTGCTGGCCGGCGTCGACCTCGCCGCCGCCGAGCGCGCCACCGCCAATCTGGACGAATCCGACCTGCCCGGATTGCTGGGCCCTCGACCGGGGCACGATTGAGGCATGCCCGAGGGGGACACTGTCTGGAACACCGCGCGCGTGCTGGAGCGCGCGCTCACCGGCGACGTGCTGACCGCGTCGGACTTCCGCGTGCCCCAGCTCGCCACCACCGACCTGAGCGGTTGGACGGTCGCCGAGTCGGCCAGCCGCGGCAAGCATCTGCTGCTGCGCCTGACCCGCGACGGGCACAAGCCACTCACCCTGCACTCGCACCTGCGCATGGAGGGCGCCTGGCGGGCGTACGCCCCGAAGGAACGCTGGACGGGCCGCCCGGCCCATCTGATCCGCGTCGTGCTGCGCACCGAACGCTCGGTGGCCGTCGGCTATCACCTGCACGAGGTGGCGCTCCATCCGACGGCCGAGGAGGAACGGCATCTCGGTCATCTCGGCCCCGACCTGCTGGGCGCCGACTGGGACGCCGCCGAGGCCGCTCGGCGCATCGGCGAGAACCCGGCGCTGAGCATCGCCGATGCGCTGCTCGACCAACGCAACCTGGCCGGCGTGGGCAACCTCTACAAGGCCGAGACGCTCTTCCTGCGGGGGCTGTGGCCGTGGACGCCCGTGTCCGAGGTCACCGACCTGCCCGGTACGGTCGCGCTCGCCCAGAAGCTGGTGGCGTCGAACCGCGGCCGCTGGACCCAGACCACGACGGGCTCACTGCGGCGCGGCGAGACGAGCTATGTGTACGGTCGGCGCGCGCAACCGTGTCGCCGCTGCGGCACCGCGATTCAGAAAGCCGACCAGGGCGAACGGATCACCTATTGGTGCCCGCGGTGTCAGCCGCGCCCGGCTGGAAGCTCGACGGACGTTTGAGCTCGGACAGGCCCTCGGCGATGCCGCGCAGGCGGTCGGTGGCGTCGACCAGGCTGGCGAAGGCCGGGTGCCGCCCGTCGGCGACGGGGTGACCGTCTTCGGCGACGAAGCTGGCGGCTGCCGCGACCAGTCGTTCGTACGCGTCGACGCCCTCGGTGAACTGGGCGGCCAGCGACGAGTGGGACTCGACGAGGGCCGCGCGCTGCTCGGGCGGGCTGAGCGGCAGGGCCCGTTCGACGCTGGCGACCCGCTGGCCGAGGTCGCGCAGCCATTCCTGGGCGACCGCGGCCTCGAGCACGACCTCTTCGCCGGGGCCGGTGAGCCGGGCCGAGAGGGCGGCGAAGGTCGACGATGCTTGGTCGAGCCTGTCCCACGCCTCGGTGATCTGGGAGCCGCGCAGGGCGTAGCGGTTCTTCTGCCGGCGCACCTCGTGCATCATCGTGCGGCCGGCCGGGAAGCGCTCGATCGCCGCGGCCAGCTTGCCCCCGGCCAGGGCCGGCGGCGGTGGTGGCGGGGCGGGTGTGGCAGCCAGCTCACGGTGGTCACTGAAGCGCCACCAGGCCAGCGCGATCGAGGCGCCGGCCGTGCCGGCCCAGATGGCGTCGGCCCAGCCGATGCCCGCATAGGGGGTGAGGACGGCGGTGGCTGCGGTCAGTCCGCCCCCGAGCACGCTCCACCGCCGTGCCGAACCGCGCAGGCGCTTGAGTCGCCGGAAGTATCTGGTCCGCTCGTCCACCGTCGTCCTCCCCTGAGGTTGCGGGCCGCGATGCTCAGCCGGCCGCCGTCGTGTCGCCGCGCTTCTGGTTCATGGTGGCCCGGATCTCGTCGAGCCGGGCGACGCTGGCCGGGTCGGACGCCGGCGCGGACGCCGCCTGCTCGACCGCGGGCTTGTCGGACGCGGCACCGAGCTTCTCGCCCGCCATGCTGGCGCGGATCTGCTCGAGCCGGGAGTTGCCGGCCATGTCGAGGCTGGATTTCTGCACCTCGAGCATGCGGCCCTCGACGGAGTTGGACGCGAGCTCGGCCCGGCCCATCGCGTCGGCGTAGCGGCGCTCGATCTTGTCACGGACCTCGTCGAGCGACGGCGTGTTGCCGGGCGCGGCGAGCGACGACATCGACTCGAGCGACTTGGCCACGGTCTCTTGCATCTTGGCCTGCTCGAGCTGGCTGAGCAGGCGCGACCGCTCGCCGATGCGCTGCTGCAGGACCATCGCGTTGTTCTCGACGGCCTTGCGGGCCTGACCCGCGGCCGAGAGCGCCTGGTCGTGCAGCGTCTTCAGGTCTTCCATCGACTGCTCGCCCGAGACCAGCTGGGTGGCGAGCGTCTGCGCGGTCGACTCGTATTTCTGGGCCTCGGACTCGTCGCCGCCGGCCCGGGCACGGTCGGCCAGGACCAACGCCTGACGCGCCATGCCCTGCAGCTTCTCGACCTCGCCCATCTGGCGGGACAACTTCATCTCGAGCTGCCGCTGGTTGCCGATGACGGCCGCGGCCTGCTGAACGAGGGCCTGGTGCTGTCGCTGCGCGTCCTCGATGGCCTGCTGGATCTGGACCTTCGGGTCGGCGTACTCATCGATCTTCGCGCCGAACAGCGCCATAAAGTAGCGCCAGCCCTTGACGAACGGGTTCGCCATCTCGCGGTATCCCCTCAGTGTCGCTCAGTCCGGTCCGCCACCGACGCAGATCGAGGAGCTGTCGCGATGGCGTGTTCACCTGATGTGGTCATGCCATCGTGTCAGCTCGACGCCACCGACGTCACGTGACCTCGGGGGGATCTCAGGGTCACCCCCACGGTTGAAGGCTACGCGCATTCCCTGCTCGGGGTCGATCCCAGGGAAGCGTCCCCTAGGAGTCACAGCAACCCCACAGACGACTAGGCCGGGCTCGCGCAGACGACAAGGCCGGGCCCGCTCCGTGGAGCGGGCCCGGCCGATATGACGGAACTCTCAGGCGGCGTAGACGACGTCGCGCTGGGGCTTGCGGGTGGCGTGCAGCGTCGCCTTCAGCGGCGAATCGCGGCGGACCGAGACGGCGACGTCGCTCGTCGACTTGGTCGCCGGCGACTTGCTCGAGTCGGCCTCGACCGGGACTAACACACCCTCCATGCCCTCGGCGAGCGACAGCGTGCTGCTGACCTCGCTGAGCAGCTCGGAGAGCCGCGCGCCGAGCGCGTCACAGATCGCGGCTAACAGCTCGCTGGACGCTTCTTTCTGGCCGCGCTCGATCTCGGACAGGTAACCCAGGCTGACATTCGCGGCGGTGGACACCTCGCGCAGCGTGCGGTGCTGCCCCTGCCGGCGCGCCCTCAGTGCGTCGCCGATAACCCGGCGTAGCAGGACCATGGCACCTCCTCCTGCGGCGGGGCCACCGGCACACGCCGGAGGCTTCCCGCAACCGTACCCGCTGCCGGCCATGCCGACATACCGCCCCGCCGAATTCCGGGACCGGCCCGACAGCGGGGCTAGTCGTGCAACCAGCGAGACTCCTGAGACATTCCCAGCTCAGACCGAAGCGGCTGGTTCGCGTAGACATTCCGCGAGCAGCAGTAGCGCCCTCGTCACACTTTCGGTACGGATGGCTTCGCGGTCGCCCTCGAGACGTAACTCGCGCACCTCGGCGCCGGGCGGGCCGGCGACGGCCACATAGACCAGCCCCACCGGCTTGCCGTCCTGCGGTTCGGGCCCGGCCACGCCGGTCGTGGCCACACCCCAATCGGCGCCGCAGCGCACCCGCGCGCCCTGGGCCAGCGCGGTGGCGACGTCGGGGTCGACCGGGCCGCGCTCGGCCAGCAACGACTCGGGCACACCGGCCAGCGCGTGTTTCAGATCGGTGGCGTAGACCACAAGACCGCCACGGTAGACCGCGCTGACTCCCGAGATCTCGACCAGCGTGGCGGCCAGCAGCCCACCGGTCAGCGACTCGGCGGTGGCGAGCGTCTCACCGCGTTCCTTCAGCCGGCGCACGGACGCCACGGCGACCAGGTCGTTACCCACCAGGCGAGTCTAGGCGCCGGTCACGTCGCGCGTCCCGGCGTAGCTTCAGAGCCTCGACCACATAGTCCACACCGGTCACCACGGTCACGACCGTCGCCGCGCCCATCAGCCACGGGCCGACGATGTCGAACGGCTCGGGGACCGGCCACAGGTACCAGGCGATGGCGGCGATCTGCAGGACGGTCTTCAGCTTGCCGCCGCGGCTCGCCGGGATGATGCCGTACCGGATCACCCAGAACCGCAGGGCGGTGATGCCCCACTCGCGGAACAGGATGAGCGAGGTCACCCACCAGGGCAGCCGGTCGTAGACCGAGAGCAGCACCAGCGCCGTACCGGTCAGGGCCTTGTCGGCGATCGGGTCGGCCACCTTGCCGAACGAGGTGACCAGCGACCAGCGCCGGGCGATCCAGCCGTCCACGAAGTCGGTCGCCGAGGCCACACAGAACACCAGGCAGATCGCGATGCGCGAGCTGGTGCCGACCAGTTCCGACGAGACCACGAGGCCCAGGAAGACCGGGACCAGCACGATCCGCACCACGGTCAGGACGTTCGCCATGTTGTAGGGCGAAACCGTCCGGGGCGCGGCCACCGGGACCGGCTCGTCGGTCACCGCGGGGACACCGGCGCCGCTGAGATCATCTCGACCGGCACGGCCACCAGGTCGACTCCCTCGGTCGCGGTGACCCGGGCCCGCACGAAGTCACCCGGGCGCAGCGCGGCCAGGTCGACGCCTTCCGTGCCGGCGACGAGCGTGGTCGAGCCGTCGACCTCGGGCGCCTGGTGCTCGGCGCGGCCCTCGATCTCGCCGCTGTCGACCGTGTCGACCAGCACCTCGACGATCGAGCCCAGCCTTTCCTCGGCCCGCTGGTTGCAGAGCTCGTCGGCGAGAGTGACGATCCGGTCGTACCGGCGCTTGATCGTGTCTTCCTTGACCTTCTTGTCGAGGCCGGCCGCTTCGGTGCCGTCCTCGTCGCTGTAGTCGAAGACACCGATCGCGTCGAGCCGGGCCTCGGAGAGGAAGCGCACCAGCTCGTCGACGTCGCCCCGGGTCTCGCCGGGGAAGCCGACGATGAAGTTGCTGCGCGCGCCGGCCGCGGGGGCCAGCGCGCGGGCCGAGGCGAGCAGGTCGAGGAACTTGTCGGTGGAGCCGAACCGGCGCATGCGGCGCAGCACCGGCTCGCTCGAGTGCTGGAAGGACAGGTCGAAGTAGGGCGCGACGCCGGGGGTGTTCGCGATCGTCTCGACCAGGCCCGGACGGGTCTCGGCGGGCTGCAGGTAGCTGGCGCGCACCCGCACGATGCCGTCGACCGCGGCGAGCTGGGGCAGCAGCTTCTCGAGCAGACGCGGGTCGCCCAGGTCTTTCCCGTACGACGTGCTGTTCTCGCTGACCAGCACGAGCTCGCGGACGCCGGACTTGGCCAGCCACTCGGCCTCGGCCAGCAGCTCTTGCGGGTCGCGTGAGACGAAGGCCCCGCGGAAGGCGGGGATGGCACAGAACGCGCACTTGCGGTCGCAGCCACTGGCCAGCTTGAGGCTCGCGACCGGGCCGTTGTCGAGCCGGCGGCGCAGCACCGTGCGCAGGTGGGCCGGGGTGTGCTCGTCGACGGTGGCGTGGCCGGGGATGACGACCTTGGCCGACTGGCGCTGCACGGGGGTGATCGGCAGCAGCTCGCGGCGGTCACGCGGGGTGTGGGCGTCGAAGCGCTCGCCGGCCAGGACGCCGTCGAGCCGGGACGCGATGTCGGCGTAGTCGTCGAAGCCGAGCACCGCCTGCGCCTCGGGGAGGCTGTCGGCGAGCTCGCGCCCGTACCGCTCGGCCATGCAGCCGGCGGCGACGACCTTGGCCCCGGTGTCCGCCGCGGCGAGGAGGGTCTCGATCGAGTCCTGCTTCGCCTTTTCGACGAAGCCGCAGGTGTTGACCAGCACGACGTCGGCGCCGGAGGCATCGGTGCTCACCTCCCACCCACCCGCGTCGAGGCGGGCGGCCAGCTCTTCCGAGTCGACCTCGTTACGGGCACATCCGAGGGTGAGCAGGGCGACACGGCGGGAGGCAGGAGTTACCGACACTCGACAAGGTTAGCGGGGTTCCACCTCTCACTCACCCGCGCACTGATCCGATCGGGGGTCGCCGCCCGTATCCCTGGGCGCCATGCAGACTTCCCGAAAGCCCCCGCCGCACGCCGAAGCCCTGCTCATCGCGGGTTTGGTCGTGATCGCCATCCTCATCCGATGGGCCGGATGGCGTGAGAAGACCGGCGACATGAGCATCTTCTTCCACTGGCATCGCCAGCTCCGCGAGGCCGGCGGGTGGCGCGGGATCGGTTCCGAGATCGGCAACTACAACGCGCCGTTCCTCTACCTGCTCGCCTTCACGATCTATCTGCCCGGCCCGCTCATCCTCAAGATCAAGGCGATCTTCGTCATCTTCGACGTGCTGCTGGCGTTCTTCACGTATCGCCTCGCCGGCCTGCGCTGGCCCGGCAGCCGCATCCCGGCCGCCGCCGCGCTGGTCATGGTGCTGCTGCCGACCGTGGTGATCAACGCCTCGTTCTGGGGCCAGATGGACGCGATGTGGGCGGCCCCAGCCCTGGGCGGCGTCTACTACCTGCTGCGCGGCAAACCCTGGGTGGGTGTGGCCCTGTTCGGCGTCTCGCTGGCGATCAAGCCACAGGGCGTGTTCCTCTTCCCGCTCCTGCTGCTGCTGGTCCTGGCCGGCAAGATTCCCTGGCGTACGCTCCTCGCCGCCCCCGCCGCGTTCCTGCTGCTGGACGTGCCCGCCGTCATAGCCGGCCGCAACCCGATCGAGCTGCTCACGATCTACAGCATGGACCGCCAGGGCATCCACGTGCCCGCGCTGAGCCTGCGAGCCCCCAACGTCTTCGCCCTGCTGCCCAGCAGCCCCCGCGACGACACCCTGAGAACTCTCGGCTACCTGATCACCGCCGCGATGGTGCTAGGCGTGATCTACGTCCTGATAGCCCGCGCCGTTGACCTGACCCAGGAGCGCGTGGTCACCGTCGCCGCCCTCTTCTCGATCATGGTCCCGTTCCTCCTACCAGGCATGCACGAGCGCTACTTCTTCCTGGCCGACGTAATGACGCTCGTATTAGCCGTCTTCGTCCCCCGCCTGTGGTTCGTCCCCTTACTGGTCCAGGCGTCCTCCCTGCTCGCCTACCAGCCTTACCTGGCCCGCCCGAACCCCCCAAGACTCCCCATGACCATCCCCGCCACCCTGATGCTCATAGCCCTGGCCGCGGCCGCCTACCACCTACTACGCGAAGCCTTAGCCAACCAAAAAGCACAAACCACAATCCCCAACACCCCAGCCGCGC
This sequence comes from Actinoplanes solisilvae, assembly GCF_003999975.1. Lineage (GTDB taxonomy): Bacteria > Actinomycetota > Actinomycetes > Mycobacteriales > Micromonosporaceae > Actinoplanes > Actinoplanes solisilvae. The sequence continues at coordinate 70,943 of NZ_RJAC01000001.1, forward strand.
TGCCACCGTCCCCCACCGTCGTCGTCAAGCAGTACGCAGACTTGGTTGAAGCGCGACCAAAGTCAGATTCAGCGGCGCTCACGGCCCTTCACCCAACTCCCGGCGCTAACACCAACCTGGCTGAACCGCGACCAAAGTCGGATTTCGCCCGTCGATGAGTTGGGAGCGGTTTTGGCGACGCCGCAAAGAGCACGGCGCCGCCAAAACCGCTCCCAACTCATCGGCCTCAAGGGGCGAAATCCCGGAGGAGCGGAGCGACGACCAGCAAGCTCAGCAGCGTTGCCCACCAGGCCCAGCCACAGCCAGGCGAGAACCACCAGGCCCAGCCACAGCCAGGCGAGACCCCCAAGCCCACCCACAGCCAGGCGAAAGCCCTAAGCCCACCACAACAGCCAGGCGAAAGCCCTAAGCCCACCACAACAGCCAGGCGAGAACCCTAAGCCCACCCACCGACTCAATCCAGCTTGAGCGACGCCAGCGACTCTTCCAGCTCGTCCGGCTTGACCAGCACGTCGCGGGCCTTCGACCCCTCCGACGGCCCCACAATCCCCCGGGTCTCCATGAGATCCATCAGACGGCCGGCTTTGGCGAACCCGACCCGCAGCTTCCGCTGAAGCATCGATGTAGACCCGAACTGGCTGGTCACCACCAGTTCGATGGCCTGAATCAACAGCTCAAGATCGTCGCCGACCTCTTCATCGATCTGCTTCTTCTTGCTGGCCGGCGCCTCGGTCACGTCCGCACGGAATTCGGGTTCGCGCTGGTCCTTGCAGAATTTGACGACCGCCGCGATCTCGGACTCCTCGACCCAGGCGCCTTGAATACGCACCGGTTTCGAGGCCCCCATCGGCAGGAACAGCCCGTCGCCGCGTCCCAGCAGCTTTTCGGCTCCGGGCTGGTCGAGGATGACCCGGCTGTCCGCCAGTGACGAGGTTGCGAACGCGAGACGGGACGGCACGTTCGCCTTGATCAGACCGGTGACCACATCAACCGACGGCCGCTGTGTGGCCAGCACCAGGTGGATGCCCGCGGCCCGCGCCAGCTGGGTGATGCGTACGACCGAATCTTCAACGTCACGGGGCGCGACCATCATCAGGTCGGCCAGCTCGTCGATGATGACCAGCAGATAGGGGTACGGCTTCATGACACGTTCGCTGCCGGGCGGCGCGGTGATTTCGCCGCTGCGCACCTTGCGGTTGAAGTCGTCGATGTGCCGTACGCCGTTGGCCGCCAGGTCGTCGTAGCGCATGTCCATTTCGCGCACGACCCATTCGAGGGCGTCGGCCGCTTTCTTGGGGTTCGTGATAATCGGCGAGACGAGGTGGGGGATGCCCTCGTACGCGGTCATCTCGACCCGTTTGGGGTCGACCAGCAGGAGCCGTACCTCGTCGGGGGTGGCGCGGGTGAGCAACGACACCAGCAGCGAGTTGAGGCACGAGCTCTTGCCGGCGCCGGTCGCGCCCGCGATCAGGATGTGCGGCATCTTGGCCAGGTTGGCCACGACGAAGCCGCCCTCGATGTCTTTGCCCAGCGCGACCAGCATCGGGTGGTGGTCGGCGGTCGACGCCCGCGAGCGCAGCACGTCGCCGAGTGAGACGTTCTCGGGGTCGGTGTTCGGGATCTCGACGCCGACGGCGCTCTTGCCGGGAATCGGGCTGAGGATGCGCACGTCGGGCGACTTCACCGCGTACGCGATGTTGCGGGAGAGCTGTGTGATGCGCTCGACCTTGGTGCCCGGTCCGATCTCGACCTCGTAGCGGGTGACGGTCGGTCCGCGGGTGAAGCCGGTGACTTCGGCGTCGACGTTGAACTGGTCGAACACGCCGCTGAGGGCCGCCATGATCTCGTCGTTGGCCCGGCTGCGGGCCTTGGGCGGCGTGCCTTGGCCGAGCAGCGAGGGCGGCGGCAGGCGGTAGTCGCCGGGCACGGAGCTGATTTCGAGCTGTTCGGCCCGGGTGGGCAGCGGTTCGGAGTGTTCGGGTGGCGCGGGTTTCTTGCGGGTGGCCGGCACCTTGGGCACGGCGACCGTGTCGTGCATCACGAAGTCGTCCTCGACTGCGGGCGGTTCTTCGTCGGCCAGTCCGATGTCGGCCAGTGAGCCCTGCCGGCGACGGGCCGGCCGGCGTTTCTTGGTGGACGGTTCCTCGTCGCCGTCTTCGTCGTCGGGCAGCTCGGGGGTGGGCAGCGGGGCGCGTTCGGTGGAGCGGCCCATGAGCACGTCGGCCAGCAGCAGCACCCGCTCGGGGATCTTGTTGATCGGAGTGGCGGTGATCACCAGCAGGCCGAAGACGAAGAGCAGTACGAGCAGCGGCACCGCGACCCAGGCGGTGACCGCCCGTTCGAGCAGGGCCCCGAAGGCGTACCCGAGCAGGCCGCCGGCCTTGGTCATGGCGAGGTCGTCGACCGGGTCGTACGAGATGTGCAGCAGGGCGGCGGTCGAGATGACCAGGGCCGTCCAGCCGACCAGGGTGCGGCCGCGGTGCTCGGGGTCGGCGGGTTTACGCATGAGCCGCACCGCGCCGTAGAGCAGCAGCAGCGGGAGCAGCACGGCGAGACCGCCGAGGAACAGGTGGGTCGAGTCGGCCAGCCACTTGCCGACCGGGCCCGCGCTGCCGGCCCAGACCGCGACCCCGACCAGGATGGACAGGCCCAGCAGCAGCAGGCCGGCGCCGTCGCGACGGTGCTCGGGATCGATCTCTTTGGCCGTGGCGGCCTGACGGCCGACGCCGCGGGCGGCCCAGCCGACGCTGTGGGCCAGGCCCATCCACATCGCGCCCAGGCCACGGCCGACACCGGTGGCGACGGCGGCGCCCAGGCTGGGCCGGGCGCGAGCCGCCGAACGGGTGCGGGCGGCCGGCCTCTTGCGGGCGGGCTGCTTGGCCGGTTGGCGAGCGGGCTGACGGGCCGGTTGGCGGGCACGGTTCGTCGCGGCGCCGCGCGAACTCGACGCGGCGCGGCCCCGGCTCGCCGGAGAGGTGCGGCCCGCCATGGTCACACCGTAACGTCCTGACGCTCATGAATCCGGGAGCCACACCGACTTAGGATCGTCAGGTGCAGGCCTTCACCAAGGAAATGATCAAGGAAGCGCTCGACGGGCGCGAGTTCAAGTACTTCGAGGACGCCGACGGCGACATCGGGGGGAATTTCCAGGGCAACCTGGTCTATTTCTTCCGCATCGGGGAGCAGCAGGAGGTGCTCCAGGTGCGCGCGATGATCCAGCATGTGTTCGGCATGGACGACGTGCCCCGGCTCTACGAGTTCTGCAACTCCTGGAACCACGACCAGCTCTTCCCCAAGGCGTACGTGCACGTCAACGACGACGGGACGGTGCTGGTGGTCGGCGAGGTGATCGCCGACTGGGAGAAGGGGGTGACCCCCGAGCAGCTCGACCAGGTGCTGATCGCCGCGATCGCCACCAGCGTCCAGCTGGCCAACGAGGTCGCCGAGCTGCGTCAGTCCTCGTGACGCACTGATGCCGGGAAGCCTTCTCGGCTCCCCGGCATCATGGTGCGCTGTCACCACCTAGGCAGGGTCGGTGGTGGCGCGCATCACGGGGTGGTGAACCCCAGGGTGTACGCGCCGCTGCCGGAGGTAGCCACGACGACGTACCGGTAGATGCCGGAGCGGCCGTTGAACGTCAGCTCCTTGTCGCCCTCGCCGGTCGCCCGGGCGACCGTACGGAATCCGTTGGCGCCGCGCCGCTGCAGGAGCAGGTCGAAGTCGGCTCCGTCGGGGGCGCTCAGGCAGGCGGTCTGCCGGCCCGCGTTCGACCGGAAGGCGCCGCCGTCGGGCTGGGCGTGAGCGGTGCGGGCGCGGGCGATCTCGGCGTTGCGCTGCACGGCCTGGTCGGCGCAGGCAGCGGCTTCGGCGCCCTCCTCGACGGGCGGCGGCGGGGCGGCCTCACCGGTGGTCACCAGGGTCAGGTTCTCGGCCGCGAGGATCTCGTTGACCGGCTGGAAGAACGTCTCGCCGCCGACCGTGCAGTCGCCGGAGCCGCCCGAGGTGAGGCCCTGCGCCTGGTCGCCGCTGAGCCACGGGCCGCCCGAGTCGCCGCCTTCGGCACAGACGTTCGTACGGGTGAGGCCGGTGACCGCACCCTCGGGGTAGACCACCGTCTGGTTCTTGGCGAGGATCGTGCCGCAGCGGGTGCCGGTTGTGGAGCCCGAGCGGCAGACCGCCGCACCCACCGGAGCCTCGGTCGCGCCCGCCACGGGCAGCTCGTTGTCGTTGAAGTCGTTGACGACCGGGCGCGGGGTCCAGTCGCCGTTGACCTCGACGAAGCCCATGTCGGCGTCACCGGGGAAGGTCGACGCCCGTACGACGCCCTGGGCCTGCTGGTTGAAGCCGAGCGTCTCGTCACCGACCGCGCCGCAGTGGCCCGCCGTCACGAAGCCGCCCTCGACCGAGAAGCCGATCGAGCAGCGGGCCGTGCCGCCGGGAACCTGGATGAAGTAGGGGTCGGCGCCGCGCACGTCGAACAGCGGCTTCGGCGAGGCGTCGCTGGTGACGACCTTGACCGCGGCCCCCGGGACGCCGGCCGTGCGGGCCAGCTTCTTCGCGGCGGCCGCCTTGCCGGGCTTGGCGACCACGACGAGCTTGTTGGTGGCGACGTCGACATACCACCCGGTCAGGCCCGCGGCCTCGGAGCGTACGGAATCAAGCTTCTCCTTGGCCGTCACCAGGGTCTGCTCGCTGCGCTCGACCAGCACCGGCTCGGCCCCGGCGGCGCGAACCGCCTTCTCAGCCGAGCGGTCGGTCACCGCGATCTTGAGCGTGGTCCCGTCGGTGGCGAGCCAGGCGCCACCGAAGTCGGAGCCGGTCTGCGCCGACAGCTTGGCGCTGACCCCGCTGGCCCACTTCGACCGCTTCAGCCGGGCCGTGGCCTGATCGCCGTCGAGGCCCAGGTCGCGTTGCATCGCCGCAAGGATCTGCGCCGAACCGTCACCCGACCGGGGTGCGGCGGTCTTGCTCGACGGCGTGGTCCCGGCCATGGAGGGCAGGGTGAAAGCCACCGCTGCCCCGGCCGCGACCACGACCGCCGCCGCCACGGCGATCCGTCTGCGCTGCATCTGAGGTACTCCCCTCGCCACGGGTGCCGTGGGGGCGGCACCGTCGTGACAGGGGTTACGGGCAGCAGCGGTAAAAGGTTGAAAAAGGGCTCAGACTTCTACGACGGTTGGCACGATCATCGGCCGCCGGCGATAGGCGTCGTTGACCCAGCGGCCCACCGTACGGCGTACGACCTGGCCCAACTGGTGGGTGTCGGTGATGCCGTCCTCGGCCGAGCGGTGCAGGGCCGCGGTGAGCAACGAGATCACCGGGTTGAACGCGTCGGGGTCTTCCGAGAAGCCCTTGGCCGAGATGATCGGCTCGCCGACCACCTTGCCGGTCACCGAGTCGATCACCACGGTGGCCGAGATGAAACCGCCGTCGCCGAGTATGCGCCGCTCGGTGAGCAGCGACTCGCTGACGTCGCCGACCGCGAGGCCGTCGACGTAGACGTAGCGGTTCTGCACCCGGCCGACGTGCCGCGCGTGACCCTCGACCAGGTCGACGACGTCGCCGTCCTCACAGAGCACGACCCGGTCGGGGGCGACCCCCGACTCGATGCCGAGCTGGGCGTGCGCGCGCAGGTGACGCCATTCGCCGTGCACCGGCATGAGGTTGCTGGGGCGCACCACGTTGAGCAGATAGAGCAGCTCACCGGCGGGCGCGTGGCCGGAGACGTGCACCTTGGCCGTCTCTTTGTGCACCACCGTGGCGCCGGCCCGGGACAGCCGGTTGATCACCCGGTAGACCGAGGTCTCGTTGCCCGGGACCAGCGAACTGGCCAGCACGACCGTGTCGCCCGACTCGATCGTGATGTGCCGGTGGTCGCCGTTGGCCATGCGGCCGAGCGCGCTCATCGGCTCGCCCTGCGACCCGGTCGACATGAAGACGATCTCGTCGCCCGGCATCTTGGTCGCCTCGTCGAGGCTGACCAGCAGGCCGTCGGGGATGTTGAGCAGGCCCAGGTCACGGGCGATGCCCATGTTGCGCACCATCGAGCGGCCGATCAGGGCGACCTTGCGCTCGTACTCCCAGGCGGCGTCCATGACCTGCTGCACGCGGTGCACGTGGGAGGCGAAGCTGGCCACGATGATGCGGCCGCGCGCCTTGCCGAAGATCGAGCTGAGCACCGGGCCGATGTCGCGCTCGGGCGTCACGAAGCCCGGCACCTCGGCGTTGGTCGAGTCGCTGAGCAGCAGGTCGACGCCCTCGGCACCGAGCCGGGCGAACCCGGCCAGGTCGGTGATGCGGCCGTCGAGCGGCACCTGGTCCATCTTGAAGTCGCCGGTGTGCAGGATCAGGCCGGCCGGGGTGCGCACGGCCACGGCCAGCGCGTCGGGAATCGAGTGGTTGACCGCGAAGAACTCGCAGCCGAACGGCCCGAGCTGCTCGGTCTGCCCCTCACGAACCGTCAACGTGTACGGGTCCAGGCGGCGCTCGGCCAGCTTGGCCTCGACCAGAGCGAGCGTGAACTCCGAGCCGACCAGCGGGATGTCGGCCTTGTTGGCCAGCAGGTAGGGCACGGCACCGATGTGGTCTTCGTGGCCGTGCGTCAGCACGATCGCCTGGATGTCGTCGAGGCGGTCGAGGATCGAGGAGAAGTCGGGCAGGATCAGGTCGACGCCCGGTTGTTCGACGTCGGGGAAGAGCACGCCGCAGTCGATGACCAGCAGCTTCCCGTCGAACTCGAGGACCGTCATGTTGCGGCCGATCGCGCCGAGTCCGCCCATCGGGATGACGCGCAGGGCGCCCTCCGGCAGCGGCGGCGGCGGATCCAGCTCCGCGTGAGCTTGACTCATATGCGTTTTACTGTCTTTCGTCTACAGGCCGATGCCGGCCGCGGCGGCGTCCTGGCGCAACTGGTCGAGCTCGGCGCCGGTCGCGTCGACCAGCGGTGAGCGGACCGGGCCCGCCGGGCGGCCCTGGGCGTTCAGGCCCGCCTTGACCAGCATGGTCCCCGGGACCCGGAAGATGCCGGTGAACAGCGGCAACGCCCGGCGGTGCAGGGCCAGCGCGGTCGCGGTGTCGCCGCGCTCGAACGCCTCGATCATGTCTTTGGCCAGCACACCGGTGAAGTGGGTGGAGGTGCCGACCAGGCCCACCCCGCCGATCGACAGCAACGGCAGGGTCGCCGCGTCGTCGCCGGAGTAGTAGGCCAGGCCGGTGCGGCTGAGCACCTCGGAGCTGGCGGTGAAGTCACCCTTCGCGTCCTTCACCGCGACGATGCGATCGTGCTCGGCGATGCGCAGCATCGTCTCGGTGGCGATCGCCGTGCCGGCGCGGTGCGGGATGTCGTAGACCATCACCGGCAGGCCGACGGCGTCGGCGACGGTGAGGAAATGCCTGGCCACACCCTCCTGCGGCGGCTTGTTGTAATAGGGCGTCACGACCAGCAGGCCGTGGGCTCCGGCCTTTTCCGCGCTGTGGGCCAGCTCGATCGTGTGGGCGGTGTTGTTGGTGCCCACCCCCGCGACCACCCTGGCCCGGTCACCGACGGCGTCGACCACGGCGCGGAGCAGAACCTCTTTCTCGGCGTCGGTGGTGGTCGGCGACTCGCCGGTGGTGCCGCTGACGACGAGCGCGTCGTTACGCTGCTCGTCGACCAGGTAGGTGGCCAGTTTCGCCGCGCCGTCGACGTCGAGAGAGCCGTCCGGGGTGAACGGGGTGACCATGGCGGTCAACAGCCGTCCGAAGGGTCGCGGGTCGTGCGTCATACCCCACAACCTATCGGACGGCCCGCTCAGACGTAGAGCGCGGTGAACGGGGCCCAGGGCAGGTTGCGCACGACACTCCAGACCGCCCACACAGCGACAAAAGTGATCAAGACGGCCGGGCTGACGCTGAGCTGGGGCAGGTTCCACTTGAAGAGACGCTTCGCGGCCCAGGCCACGTACAGATAAAGAAGGAACGGCACGGCGAAGGTGAAGATCGCGTGGTGACGGGCGGCGGCGGGGAGGTCGCCGTGCAGCAGATACCACGCGGCACGGGTGCCGCCGCAGCCCGGGCAGACGAAGCCCGTGGTGTATTTCAGCAGGCAGGTGGGGGCGTCGCCGGCACCGGCCTCGGCCGGATGGGTGGCCAGCGTGTAGCCGACCGCGCCGCCCATGCAGACCAGCAGCGCGAGCGGGGCGACCCAGATCGGCGACCTCGTCCAGACGCGCTGGACGAACCGGGTGACCCGGTCGGGGCGGGGCTGATATTGCTGCGTCGTGTAGTAGGCCAGCCACTCGGGGGGCACCGGCGGGCCCTGCACCGGCTCATCGTCCAGCCAGGGGCGGGAGGGCGCGGCGGTCATGGCCGTCACGGTACACCGGCCTCGCTCTTCATCAAGACCACCAAAGATCCCGACTCCCGCTTCTCGGCCCACCTTCTACTCCACGCCTTTCTCCAAGATCATCTTCAGCGGCCCGGCGAGGTCACCACGCTCGGGCGGCGCCACCTCGGAAAGCCCGAGCCAACCGGCCAGCCGGTGCAGCTCGCCGGCCAGGGCCGCAGCGGTCTCGTCAGGGTCGGCGTGCGGCTCGAGCCAGGCCGCCGGGACCAGCAGCCGGCCGGTCTTACGGTCGGCCTTGAGATCGACGCGGGCGGCCAGCCGGTCGCCGAACAGGAACGGCAGGACGTAATAGCCGTAAAGCCGCTGAGCAGCGGGCACATAGATCTCGATGCGGTAGTTCATGCCGAACAGCCGCTCGGTGCGCCCACGCTCCCAGATGAGCGGGTCGAACGGGCTGACCAGCGTGGCCGCGTGAACCCGGCGGGGCACCTTGGCCTCGTGATGGAGGTAGGTCGGCTGCTTCCACCCGGGCACCCGCACGGGACGCAGCACCTGGTCGTCGACCAGCTCGGCGACCGCGCGCTTGAAGCCGTCGACCGGGAGACGGAAGTAGTCGCGCAGTTCGGGCTCGGCGGCCACACCCAGGGCCCGCGCGGACAGCTCGACCAGAGCACGGAACGCGTCTTCGGGGGCGGGGGTCGGGGTGCGCAGCACGGCCTCGGGCAGCACACGCTCGGGCAGGTCGTAGCGCCGGGCGAACGACGTGGTGCGCTCGGACGCGGTCACCTGACCGGTGTAGAACAGCCACTCGAGCGCCTGCTTGACCGACGACCAGTTCCACCCCCAGTGGTCGGTGCGTTTCGGCTCGTCGTGCTCGACCTCGGCGGCGGTGATCGGCCCGCGGTCGCGAACCACGGCCAGCACGCGGGCAACCAGCTCAGGCTGTTCCTCGGCGACCCGGCGCATGCCGCCCCAGGCCATCTCGGCGGCGCGGGCCATGCGCCAGCGGAACAGCGGCTGCAGATCGGTGGTGATCAGCGACGCCTCGTGACCCCAGAACTCGAACAGGTCACGCGGCTTGCGGTAAGCCGCCCGCTCGAGCAGGCCGACCGGATAGGGGCCGAGACGGCTGTAGAGCGGCATGAAGTGGGCGCGCTGGAGCACGTTCACCGAATCCATCTGGATCAGGTGGACACGGCGCAGCACCCGCCGGAGGTGGCGCAGGTCGGTCGCCCCGCCGGGTTTGGGGTCGGTGAAGCCCTGCGCCGCCAGGGTGACGCGGCGCGCCTGCGCGATCGAGAGACTGTCCATCGCCCGAAACGCTAGAGCAGGGGTACGACAAAATCCGAAGCGACGGTCGAAGTGCCCGAGTTGCGCTGCGCGACCGATCTGTAGGCTCGCGCGCATGGCTCTCGGCTTCGTCCGTCCCGCGCGTCCCGACGACGCCGCGGAGATCGCCCGCATCCAGCTCGCCACGTGGCGCACGGCGTACCGCCGCATGTTCCCGCCGCACGTGCTGGCCAACCTCGACGAGGCCTACCTGGCCCGCGGCTGGACCGAGGCGATCACATCGCCGCCGAGTCCGCGTCACCGCGTACTGGTCGCGGTCGAACAAAGCGAGGCAGCGTCGAGCACGGTCGGCTTCGCCGCGTTCGGCCCGGCCGACGAACAGGCGCTGGCCCCTGAGGAACCGGCCCTGCCCGCAACCGTCGCGGCGGTCACCGACCTGCTGGTCGAGCCCCGCTGGGGCCGGCGCGGGCACGGCAGCCGCCTACTGTCGGCCGCGGTCACCCACTGGCGCGACGACGGCTTCGAATACGCGGTCGCCTGGGCCTACGAGCAGGACAAGGCAACGCAGAAGTTCCTCACGTCGGCGGGCTGGGAACCGGACGGGGCGGGCCGGGCACTCGACGTCGACGACATGCTCGTCCCCCAGCTGCGGCTCCACGTCGCGGTCGGCGGAGAATAGACCCGTGACCACGCCGACCTTCGTCTACGACGGCGACTGCTCGTTCTGCACGTCGTGCGCCGAGTTCATCGAGAAGCGCATCCCGACCCACGCCCGGGTGATTCCGTGGCAGTTCGCCGACCTCGACGCGCTCGGCCTCACGGTCGACGAATGCGAGGAAGCGGTGCAGTGGGTCGGCACCTCCCGCGCCTCCGGCCCCGACGCGATCGCCCTGCTGCTCCGCGACGCCGGCCGCTTCTGGCACCTCGCGGGCGGCGCCCTGCAACTGGGCCCGGTGCGGCTGGCGGCGTGGCCGGCCTACCGCTGGATCGCCGACCACCGCCACCTGCTTCCGGGTGGCACGGCGGCCTGCTCGCTCCCCCAGGCCCAGCGCGACCTCCTCTACGGCAAGAACTCCTGAGACGTGCGGCGGTCGGGCCGTTCGTCACGCTGACTCTAAGATCCAGCAGCGCGGCGCGCTTCCACCAACCGCCGACGCATGAAGCGGGTGAGGGCGCTCGAGTCGTCGGTGCTCGGGTCCACCGCGGCGGCGGACGCAGCGATCAGGTTTGCGCGATCCACGGGCGGGCGCCCCGGAAAGATGAGCGGCTGCCAATAGCGAGTGAGAATCCAGTTCGCGAGAACGCGTGCGGTACGTCCGTTGCCATCCACGAACGGATGGATCCTGAGCCAGAGGGCGTAGTGCTGTGCCGTGCACTCCAAGGCCGGGTTCAGGCGGGATGGCGTCGCGTCGGCCGACGTCGGCATCGATGCGTCCAGACGAGCCAATCGCTGGGTCAGGCTCAATGAGAAGCCTCTCAACGCTTCACCGACTCGATCCGGTGGAGTGCCGAGGAAAGGCCCGAACACAACGTTGCAGGTCGCCAGATGCGGATGTTCAGATCCCCGGAAGTTGCCGACATAGGCTGGCGAAGGAACATGTCGGCAATCGCGGTGGATCTCAGCGTGCCAGGACCTGACGAGCTCCAGCGAGAAAGGTTCTCGCGCCCCCTTGGCACCGGAAATCTTGGCGTCCAGCAGCGCGACGTTGTTGGCGATGGTCGGGATGTCGTCCGGGTGCTCGTGCCAGTCGGGCGGTCTCATGCGGTTCACTCGGTCGCCGACTCACCTGAATCCATGAGGTTCTCAGCGAGGCTCCGGCTCAGCATTTCCTCGTCGTCGGCCAACTGCCCGGTGGACGGCCGCACAGCACCGTCCGGGTCGTAATCGCTGGTGTCCTCGAATGCCTCCAGGCTGGCGGCCTCCGCGGCGGCAAGCAGCTTCTCCGTCAGCTCGTCCGCGTTCAACGTGGCCGCGTTACGGGTCAGGTGCTCCCGGGACCCGTAGATCAGTTGAAGGGTCGCGATCTCGCCGAGCTCCTCTCGGGCGCTGGACACGGCGGCCCAGAGGCGAAGCAGGCGCGGAACGTTGGAATGCCGGGGATGTGTGGCGGGTGCCCGTCGCCAGGCCATCACGGTGCTGGGACTGATGCCCACCAATGCGGCTATCTGTTTCTGATTCAGATTGAGCCACGTAGACAGCTGCGTTGTCGCCTTCAGGAGGACGGCCGCGGCCGACGCCCCGGGCTCGGGGTTGTGTTCGACCTCTTGCACGTCCAGCGTCGCAGCATCATCAGCCTCAGCTACGAACACCTCGACCACACCGGATCGAGACGGCCGCCGCGGCGCGGTGGCATCGTCGGCGTTGATCATGCGGTTCGCATTGTCGACGAACCCGTTGAGAGGGGAGGCCGTCTGCGCCCGGACGCCGATGAGATGTCGACGTCGATCTCCTAGGAGGTCCACACCCTGCAGTTCGTAAGGTGCCGATGTGATCAGGTCTTCGACGGTCACGGCACTTCTCCCCCCTGCTTCATCTCCTCTTGCAGCGCTGGCCGAACTACGGTTTGAAAAATTTGCAGGGCGCGTTCGTTCAGCACACTCGCGGCGGCCAGTAAGGACTCCTGGTCGAACTCTCTCGCCCCCGACTGAAAACAGTCGATGTCCAGGACGAAAGCGGGCGCTGTTCCTTCTGAGACGACGCCGTGCTGCACCAAGGATTCAGTTCCATCCTCGAACCTGAGAGTCGCACGGCCCTCCGTCGCCGTGACGTATGAGGAAAGGGGCGAGTTCTCGATCGGTCCGGAGAAAGCAGGGTCTACGAGGTCGGCCCGTCCGAAGTCCCGGGCTTCACGTGCCTGCCTGGACTTGATCCGGTTGACGTAGCGCAGTCCGAAACGGGTAGAAAGCGCCGGGTTCGCGGCTTCGGCCAACGCGCGCACGCAGTGCCCCCATAGCGACAAGAAAGCCTCCCAGCCCGGGTAGACCCTTGTTTCCAACGTCATTTGATCGGTCAGGACGTTGACCGTCGTGGTGCCCGTGTCACTCGTAAACTGCCAGCCGGCCGGCTGCGGGGGCGCCTCCTGCTTAAGGGGCTCCGTGGCCGGAGCTGCGATCAGCACGACGTGGTGTTGCCGGACCTGGGTCATAGCGTCCAGGCCGAGCGGTTTCAAGTGCTTGAGCAACGTCTTGGCTGCGGATGCTGAGTCAAGATCCTGGCGTGTCTCATACCGCACCTGGCACAGAGTCACCAGCAACGGCGGAGCCACGAGAGGTGTCCGATCGGGCGCGGGAAGCGGCATGGTCCCTCTTCTTGAACTTGAACTGAAGCTACAACACCATCATCCATCGCACGCTCCTGCCGCAAGCCGGTTAATCGTCGGATCCAGTCGTTCGGCCCCTAACGAGCGGTGAGTACCGCCCCGGACTCGCCGAACATACGCCGACCGGGTGAAGAGCCGGTCGAGTTATCCACAGGCGAACACGACGCCCACGAGGGCTCAGGTGGTCGGCTCCGGCTGGGGCACCGCGTCCTTTCGGGAGCCCGCCAGCCGGCGGCGCGCCCACTCGATCGGGCGCACTCGTTCCAGGGGCAGGAAGCTTGTCATCGCGACCAGGTGCGGGGCGAACGAGATCGTGATCATCGAGAACGTCACCAGGTGGAACGAGTAGAAGAAAACGATGCCGACCCAGCGCCACCTCTGCGGCACGGCGAAGATCAGGGGGCTGAACATCTCGAAGAGCATGATGCCGACCTGGGCGACGATCAGCAGGCCGGGGATCACGGCGATCTCGTCGGCCAGCCAGGTGCCCCGCCGGATGATGGCCTGGGCCAGCACGGCGCTCTGCACCCAGTCGAGGCCGCCGAAGCGCAGTTTCGCCCACGCGGCCAGGAAGTAGGTGCAGACGACGGCGATCTGGGTGACCCGCAGCGCCCAGCCGGCCGAGTCCGAGAGGGTCTTGTCGCCGAAGCGGGCGCGGCCGATCGTGGGCAGGACGGCCAGGGCCACGAGCAGGCCGACCCGGTCGTGGTCGACCTTGCCGTAGCTCATCGCGATGACCATCCACTCGAAGTACAGCGCGAAGACGGCCCAGCCGAGGATGCGGGGTGCCCGGCCGAAGGCGGCTGCCGCGGAAAGAACGATCAGGGCCCAGAACACCGCCCACACCAGCAGGTGGTTCGGAGTCGGCAGATGCAGCACGCGCCCGATCAGCAGCGGCTCGTAGAGATCTCCGGGGGTGTTGGCGTGCGAGCGCACCCACGGCGTGAAGATCACCAGGTCGAGGACGACGAAGACGTAGACCACCGTACGGAAGGCGGCGAGACGGCCCAGCGGGACCGGGGCGAAGAGCCACTTCATGAGCGGGTCCATTCCGCGACGATCTCGTCGTACGACTGGCCGGTCGGGCGGGCGTTCTCGATGTTGTGCCAGCGCACGACGATCCGCACCGAGCGCAACGGTGGCGCGCCCGGCGTGTGTTCGGCGTACGCGGCGGCGACCCGGCCCAGGCGAGCGGGGTCTTCGACGTACGCCTGCTGTTGGCCCTCGATCTCGGCCCGGCGGATGCCGCTGTTGCCCTCGGTGATCGCCACCGTGCGCCCGGCCGTGTCGACGCCTTCCACCCGGGTGTCGCGCGCGTCGCCGTTCGGGTCGGGCGCCGTCGAGTACATGCGGAACGGCCCGAACGGGAAGTCGTCGTCGGTTCCCCACAGGGTGCCGGCGAGCAGCAAGGCGCCCACGATCACGGTGGCGAGCACCCTGACCTGGCGTCCGCGCGCGGATAGCTGGTTCACAGCGACACAACCTACTAGCCCTTGTCAGCTCCCGCGGACGCGTCACGGACGAAGTAGCGCTGGAAGACGACGAAGATGATCGCAACGGGGATGGTGGCGAGCAGGGCCGCGCCGAGTTTCAGCGGGTATTGCGTGCCGGACCCGAGCGAGCCGCTGACCAGGTCGGCCAGGCCGCGGGGCAGCGTGAACAACGACGGGTCCTGAACGGCGACGAGGGTGTGCGGGAACTCGTTCCACGATCCGGTGAACATGAGGATGGTCAGCGTGATCAGGGCCGGCTTGGCCATCGGCAGCACGACCGACCAGAACGTACGGAGGACTCCGGCCCCGTCGATGCGCGCGGCCTCCTCGACACTGACCGGCACCGAGTCGAAGAACTGCTTCATGACGAACACGCCGGTCGCGTCGGCCAGCAGCGGGACGATCAGGCCGGCGTAGCTGTTGTAGAGGCCGAGCTGGTTGAGCACCAGGAACTTCGGGATCAGCAGGACGACCGGGGGGACGGCCATCGCCGCGATCAGGCCGGCGAACAGCGCCTTGCGGCCGCGGAACTGAAGACGCGACAGGGCGTACCCGGCCATTGATCCGAACAGCACCCGCCCGACGGTCACGACGACGGTGACCAGTACGGAGTTCCCGAGCCAGGTCGGGAAGCCGGTGCCCTCGAAGATGCGGGTCAGCGAGTCGTCCGTGAACGGTGACGGGATCGGCGAGAGTGGGTTGGCGGCCGCGTTCGCCTCGGTCTTGAACGAGTTCGCGATCTGGATGACGAAGGGGTAGAGGAACACCAGCGCGAAGAAGATCAGGATCGCGTAGCCGAGGAACCGGGAGGCCAGCGTACGGATCATCTAGTCACGCTCCCGGGTGAGCCGGCGCTGCAGCAGGGTGAGCAGCACGATGATGAGGAACAGCACGAACGAGATCGCCGCGCCCGCGCCGTAGTCGAAGTCGCGGAACGCGGTGCGGTAGGACAGGAACGCGGGGGTCAGCGTGGTCTTGGCCGGGTTGCCCTGACTCATCACGTAGATCTGGTCGAAGACCTGCCACGTGCCGATCAGCCCCAGCGTCACGACCAGGAACGTCGTTGGCCGCAACTGGGGCAGGATCACGTGCCGCAGTAACTGCCACCGGGTCGCGCCGTCGATGCGGCCGGCCTCCTCGAGCTGCACCGGGACGTTCTGCAACGCGGCCAGGAACATCACCATGAACGTGCCCGAGGTGGTCCAGACGACGAGCGTGATGATCGCGCACATCGCCACGCTCGGGCCCGACAGCCAGTCCCACCAGGTCAGACCGAACACGCTGTGCTCGACCAGGAACGCGGGCGGGTCGCCGACGATCAGGTGAACGAGCCCGCGCGGATCCGAGAACCACTGTGGACCGCGAACGCCGAAGACGGCCAGGATCGCGTTGATCGCGCCGCCGTTGGCGAACAGGAACAGGAAGACGACACTGATCGCAACCGAGCTCGTCACGGACGGGAAGTAGAACGCCGTACGGAAGAAGCCTCTGCGTTTGTTCACGACCAGTGCGAGCCCGAGCGCGAGCACGGTCTGGATCGGCACGACCATGAACACGTAGTACGCGTTGTTCCGGATGCTGGTCATGAAGTCATGGCGGGTCAGCCCGTCGTCGGTGAACAACCTCGTGTAGTTGTCGACCCCGGCGAACGGCACACTCCCGGTGAACGGGCTGCCCTGCCCGTTCCAGCGGGTGAAGCTGACGAAGAGCGCCATCAGGATCGGCAGCAGCATGAAGAGGCCGAGGATCATCACGGCCGGGGCAACGAAGAGCCAACCGGCGGCCCGCTCGTTACCCCGGATGCCACGGCCCCGGATGCCACGGGGCATGGTCAGCCGCCCAGCGCCGACTTGGCGTTCTTGTCGAAGCGCTGCAGGACCGCCTTGGGGTCGGCGGTCTGCAGACCCTGCAGGCCCGTGTCAAGGTCGGCCAGCACACTGTCCATCTTGGGCGCGTTGACCGGACCCTGGGCATATTGCGCGCCGGCGACGAAGGCCGCGTCGTCCGGGTTCTGCTGCTGGTAGGTCGCCTGAGCGTCCTGCCGCGACGGCATCACGCCGAACGCCTTGCTGAACGCGAGCTGCTGGTCGGCGCTGGTCATGGACTGCACGAAGGCGACCGCCTGCTGCTTGAACTGGCTCTTGGCGGCGATCCCCCAGCACTGCGTGAAGCTCAGCGTGCCCTTGCCCTTGGGACCGGCCGGCAGCTCTTTCACGGTGTACTTGATGTTCGGGAAGTCGGCCTCGAGCGCACCCTTGATCCAGTTGCCCTCGATCGCCATCGCGGCCTTGCCCTTGCCGAACGCCTCACCGGCCCAGCCCGCGTCCATCGCCTTCGGATACTTGGCCAGACCGTCCTTGAGCAGCCCCTGCACATAGGTGAGGGCTTCGACGTTCTGCGGGCTGTCGGCCGTGGCCTGCTTGCCGTCGGGGCTGACCCAGTAGCCGCCGGCCTGCACGAGGAAGGCGCCGACGCGGTCGCGGGTGTCGCCGATCGCGAGCGGCGTGATGCCCTTGGCCTTGATCTTCTGGGCCGCCGAGCGCAGCTGCTCCCAGCTCGTGGGGATGTCGGCGTCGGTCAGTCCGGCCTTCTGCCACAGATCCGTGTTGATCTGCAGGGCGAGGGTCGAGGTGTCCTTCGGTACGCAGTACAGCTTGTCCTGATAGGTGAAGCTCTGCTTCAGATTCGGCAGGAACGCTTCCACCCCCGGCATGCTCTGGGCGTACGGCTCCAGGGCGCCCACACTCGCATAATCGGCGAACCGGGCCGCGTCGACGTAGAACACGTCCGGCGGGGTGCTCCCGGCCAGCGCCTGACCGAGTTGCTGCACGATGTCCTGCGCCGGGGTGACGGTCGCCTTGCTGCCGCTGGTCGTCGCCCATTGTGCGGCCGCGTCCTGCACCGCCTTGGTCTCGGCCGGGCCCGACGAGGCGATCAGGATCTTGAGGTCGGCCGGGCCGGCGCTCTGCTGGGTGGTGGTCGAGCCGTTGTCGTCGAAGCCGCTGCCGCACGCGCTCGCCGCGACGAGCGACCCGGCGAGCACGGCGGCCAGCGCCGCGCCGCGAAGTCCGTTCATGGGGGTCTCCAGAGGGGATGTCAGGCCGTCTTGCGGACGACCAGGGATGGGGGAAGCAGAACCGTGGTCGGGGTGGACGGCGCGCGGCCGTCGAGGAGTTCGGCGAGGAGGTCGACGCAGCGGGTGGCCGCCTCCGCGAGGGGTTGACTGACGCTGGTGAGGCCGATGGCCTGGGCGACCGCGGTGTCGTCGAAGCCGACGATCGCGACGTCGCGCCCCAGTTCGCGGGCGGCCTGCAGTGCGCCGAGGGCGAGGGAGTCGCTGGCACAGACGATCGCGGTCGGCGCCTCTTCGCGCTGGAGCATCGCGCGGGCGGCGGACGCCCCGGAGTCGACGCCGTCGGTCGCCTCGGCCGAGGGCCCCCACGATCCGAGCGCGCGGTGCCATCCTTCGCGGCGGGCGTCGCCGACTCCGGAACCCGAAGGCCAGCCGAGGAACCCGACGCGGCGGTGGCCGAGCGCGAGCAGGTGTTCGGTGGCGGCGGCCGTCCCCGCCGCGTTGTCGACGTCGACCCAGGAGTGGGTCTCGGGCGCGCCCCACGGCCGGCCGAAAGTCACGAAGGGCACGTCACGAGCGGCCAGCCAGGACGTACGAGGGTCGCCGTGGTGGGTGCTGGTCAGCACGAACGCGTCCAGGTCGTACGCCGAGAGCAGTTCGTCGTAGGTGGCGATCTCGTCGGCGTCGTCGGCCGCGGTGTAGAGCATCACCCGATAGCCGGCGAGCCCCGCGGCGTCGGTGAGGCCGTGCAGGAAACGGTCGAGCACCGAGCCGTTGATGCCGTCGCGGGCGGGCTCGATGCGCACGGCGATCAACCGCGACCGGCCCGTACGCATCTGACGGGCAGCCTGGTTGACCCGGTAGCCGAGCGCCGTGATGGCCTCGCGCACCCGCTCCCGCGTCTCCTCGCGCACCACGTCCGGCGTGTTGATCACATTGGACACGGTCTGCCGGGAGACGCCGGCGCGGCGGGCCACCGTCGCGATCGTCACCTTTTCCACCACATCGAACCCTTCCTAGGTCTTGAACGATCAAATTCTGATAGGGCAGGATTGGATCGATCAAGTTACGGGGTTGTTTCGCACTTTGCCTGCGCCCCGGCCCGCTGTCAACCCGGGAGTTTCGCGTGCCCCTTCAGCCTCTTCTGCACGATCTGGTGCCCACCCTCGCCGCGCCCACGTCGGCGCTCTCCGGGCCCGACGGTCAGATCAGGGCCGAGGGGGTGCAGGGCGTCTTCCACGCCGACTGCCGCGTTTTGTCGCTGGCCGTGCTGCTCCTCGACGGCCGCGAGGCCGAACCGATCGGCCACGCCCAGGGCGGTCCCGGCGTCACGCGCTTCGTGAGCCTGGCCCGCTGGCTCGGCAACCCGGGCCCTGACCCCACCGTTCGCATCGATCGAGTACGCCGGGTTCGCCCGGGCGCGGTCGACGAGGAGATCACGATCGTCTCGACGGCCGACGCCCCGATCACCACGACCGTAACGATCTCAACCGCGAGCGACTTGGCGCCGATCGAAGCCGTTAAGTCTGGAAATATCGGGCAGGTCACGGGGGGCAGCACGGTTGTAGCCGCAGACACGGTTGGAGCGGCAGGCACGGTTCGAACGGCGGGCACCGTTGGAGCGGCGGGCACGGTTCGAACGGCGGGCGGAGACGGCGGTGCCCGAGGCGGTAAGGGTGACCACGGCGGGCCCCGGAGTGACGTCAACGTGCGGATCGAGGGCGATCTCGAACGGTCGGTGACGATCGCTCCGCACAGCCGGGTCGTGTTGCGCTGGTCGTTGACCGTGGAGGACACGGGCGCCGTCATGCTGCCGGGGCTGCGCGGTGAGTTCGCGCGGCCGGCCGTCCAGGGTTCCGACAAGCGGCTGACCCGCCTGCTCGACCAGTCCCTCGACGACCTCGCCTCGCTGCGCCTGACCACCGCGATCGACGGCGGCGACACTTTCCTCGGCGCCGGCGTGCCCTGGTATCTCACGCTCTTCGGCCGCGACAGCCTCTGGGCCGCCCGCATGATGCTGCCGCTCGGCACGGACCTTGCCCTCGGCACCCTGCGCGCGCTGGCCCGCCGCCAGGGCTCGAAGATCGACCTTGAGACCGGCGAGGCCCCCGGCAAGATCATGCACGAGCTGCGCCGGGCCGACGTGACGGTCGAGGGACGGCTGCCCGCGGTCTACTACGGCACGATCGACGCCACCCTGCTCTGGGTCAGCCTGCTGCACGACGCCTGGCGCTGGGGCCACGACCCGGCCGAGATCGCCGACCTGATGCCCGCGCTCGAGGCCGCGCTGGGCTGGCTCGCCGACCACGCCGACCCGGACGGCGACGGATTCCTCGAATACCTCGACCCGACCGGCCGAGGCCTGGCCAACCAGGGCTGGAAGGACTCGCACGACGCGATCCGCTTCCACGACGGACGCCTGGCCGACGCACCGATCGCCCTGGCCGAGGTGCAGGCGTACGCCTACCGGGCCGCTCTCGACGGCGCCGCCCTGCTCGACGCGTTCGGCCGTCCCGACGGTTCCCTCTGGCGGGCGTACGCCGATGCCCTCGCGGCCCGGTTCCGCGGCGCCTTCTGGGTCGACGGCTACCCGGCGATGGCCCTCGACCGCGACAAGCGCCCGGTCGACGCGCTGACCAGCAACATCGGCCACCTGCTGGGCACCGGCCTGCTGAACGCCGAGGAGGAGGCCCGGGTCGCCGCCGCGCTCGGCTCCGACGACATGTCCGGCGCCTTCGGCCTGCGCACGATGTCGGCCGCCGACGCCGGCTTCGCGCCCCTGTCGTACCACTGCGGCTCGGTCTGGGCCCACGACACGGCAATCGTCGCCGCCGGCTTGGCCAAGGCCGGCTTCCCGGTCGAGGCCGCCCGCCTGATCGACGGCCTGCTGAGCGCCGGTGAGGCCTTCGGCTTCCGTCTCCCCGAGCTCTACGCCGGCGACGCCCGAGCCGACATCACCCGCCCGATGCCCTACCCCGCCTCCTGCCACCCGCAGGCGTGGTCGGCCGCCGCCTCGGTGCTGGTGCTCCAATCGTGGCTCGGCCTCGACCCCGACGTTCCCAACGGCGTCGTCCGCCTGCGGCCCCTGCCGGACGCCCCCGAGGTCATCGGACTCCGAATCGCCGGCCACGCGGTCGACTTCACGAACGGACGACTGGTGGCATTACCGGAGGGCCTGTCCATGGTTTGACCGCGACCAGAGTCGGATTTCGCCCGTCGATGACTTGGGAGCGGTTTTGGTGGCGCCGTGCTCTTTGCGGCGTCGCCAAAACCGCTCCCAAGTCATCGGCCTCAAGGGGCGAAATCCCAGAGGAGCGGAGCGACGACCAGCAAGCTCAGCTCAGTCCAAGAAGCTGTCCAGGCCGACCGTCAGGCCCGGGCGCTGGAAGATCTTGCGGACGCCGAGCAGGACGCCCGGCATGAAGGAGACGCGGTCGAGGGAGTCGTGACGGATCGTCAGGGTCTCGCCGAGCGAGCCGAACAGCACCTCCTGGTGGGCCACCAGGCCTGAGGCGCGGATCGAGTGGACCCGTACGCCGTCGATGTCGGCACCGCGGGCGCCGTCGACCTCTTCCTTGGTCGCGTCGGGCATCGGGCCGAGACCGGCGTCGGCCCGGGCCTGCGCGATCAGCTTGGCCGTGTGGGTGGCCGTGCCGCTGGGGGCGTCGAGCTTGCGCGGGTGGTGCTGCTCGATGACCTCGACCGACTCGAAGTATTTCGCGGCGCGGGTCGCGAACTGCATCATCAGCACCGCGCCGAGCCCGAAGTTGGGCGCGATCAGCACGCCGACGCCCGGTTTGGCGGCGACCCACGAACGAACCCGGTCGAGCCGCTCCGACGTGAAGCCGGTGGTGCCGACGACCATGTTGATGCCCTGGCCGATCGCCCACTCGAGGTTTTCCATCACCACGTCGGGGGTGGTGAAGTCGACGAAGACCTGGGCGCCCGCGTCGGAGAACTTGAAGAGCTCGTCCCCCTGATCGATCATGGCGACCAGTTCGAGGTCACCGGCGGCGTCGACCGCCTTGCACACCTCGAGGCCCATGCGGCCCCGGGCTCCGAGAACGCCGACGCGGATCGAATCAGGCTGCTGAGTCACCCGAGTAATTTATCGCACCCTTGCGGCGTTCCCACCAGCGCTCCGCCCAGCCCACGGCCAGGAAGACGGCCCCGACATAGGCCCACCCCACGAGTACGTCGATGACGTAGTGCTCGCCCGTGTAGACGAGCGTGAACGTCATCGCGAGGGGGTAGGCCAGCAGCAGCGGCCACCACTTCTTGGCCACCATCGGCAGGAAGAAGGCCACGGCCATCATGGCGTACGCGGTGTGCAGGGACGGCATGGCCGCGACCGGATTCGACTGGTCGGCCTGCAGCGCGTTCAGGGTGTTGCCGGCGCCGTGCAGCCCGAGCACGTCGAGGCCGCGCGACGAGAACCGTTCGACGTGATCGGGCAGGTAGCCGAACTTCGAGGCCCACCAGGGCGGCGCCGCGGGGTAGAGGAAGTAGGTGATCAGGCCGGCCACGCTCAGCGTGATCCAGCGGCGGATGAACCGGTAGGACAGCTTGCGGCTGCGCATCCAGAGCACCACGGCGACGGTCGGCACGGTGAGGAAGTGCGAGATGTAGACGACGGTCGTCACCACCTCCCACCAGGGGACGTGCTTGGCGTCGTACAGGTGCTCCTGAAGCCAGACGGTGGGGATCTTGCCGTCGGTGAGCCAGCCGAACATGTCGACATCCGCGTCGATCATGAAGTGGACGTGGGGTGCGAAGAGCTTGTCGGCCGCGCCGCGGGACACGTTGTAGAGAACCAGCAGCAGTACGACCGGGAGCCAGTCGCGCAGGAAGAGCAGGTGCTCGCGCCACGGCAGGTAGTTGCGCCAGGCGATCGTGGCCAGCCAGAGCCAGCCGAAGGCGGTGAGCGGATCGCTGGTGGGCACGCCGACCAGCCCCACGAAGACCGCGAAGGCCGCCGCCCACACCACCATGCCCACGATCCGGCGTTTCCGCTGATCGGGTGTGATGGTGGTGGGGGGCGGCGGGGTCTCCAGCGTCGTCACGGGGTCCAAGGTTAGCTGTGCGTCCCGAACGCCGACTCGTCGAAGGGTCCGACCACGGCCAGTGACATCGGCTGCGCGAACATCTCGGCCGCGACCTCGTTGACCTCGTCGGGGGTGACCTCGTCGACCCGGCGCAGCAACTCGTCGACCGACATGAGATCGCCATAGAGCAGCTCGGACTTGGCCAGGCGGCTCATCCGCGAGCCGGTGTCCTCAAGGCCCAGCACGTACGCGCCCTTGGCCATGCCCTTGCCACGGGCGATCTCTTCGGCGCTGACGCCCTTGGCCGCAACCCGCTCGAGCTCGGAGCGGATGAGGTCGAGGACCTCGTCCGCCTTGCCGGGCGCGCTGCCCGCGTAGACGCCGAACAGGCCGGCGTCCGCGTACTGGCTGGCGTACGAGTAGACCGAGTAGGCCAGTCCCCGCTTCTCGCGGATCTCCTGGAAAAGCCGGCTCGACATGCCCCCGCCGAGCACGTTGTTGAGCACGCCCAGGGCGAAACGGCGCTCGTCGAGGCGGCCGATGCCGATCCCGCCGAGAACCAGGTGGCCCTGCTCGGTGTCCCGGTTGCGCACCACCGTGTGCGGCTTCTGCGTGGGTACGCGCTTCAAAGCCGGACGGGGAGCGGCCGGTGCGGCCGGTTCGGAGTCGAGGACCGTACCGGAAAGGGCTTTGCGGACGAGCCGGACGACCGTGGCGTGGTCGAGGTTGCCCGCGGCGGCGATGACGATGTTGGGCGCCTTGTAGCGACGCCGGTAGAACCCGTGGATCTGGCTGCGGGTCATCGGGGTGATCGATTCCTCGGTCCCCGAGATCAGCCGGCCCAGCGGGTGGTTGCCGAAGATCGCCTCGGTGAAGACGTCGTGCACCTCGTCGCCGGGCTCGTCCTCGTGCATGGCGATCTCTTCGAGGATCACGCCACGCTCGACCTCGACGTCGGCCGGCTCGATGATCGAGTCGGCCACCGCGTCACAGAGCACGTCGACCGCGAGCGGCAGGTCGGCGTCGAGCACCCGCGCGTAGTAGCAGGTGTATTCCTTCGTGGTGAAGGCGTTGGTCTCGCCGCCCACGGCCTCGATCTCCGAGGAGATCTGCAGCGCGGTGCGTTTGTGGGTGCCCTTGAAGAGCAGGTGCTCGAGGAAGTGCGAGGCGCCGGACATGCCCGGCGACTCGTCGCGCGAGCCGATGCCGACCCAGACGCCGAGGGCGGCGCTGCGGGTCGTCGGGATCGACTCGGTGACGATGCGCAGGCCGCTCGGGAGAACCGTACGCTTCGCACCGTCGGAGAGAGAAGTGGTTTTCATCCGTTTTAAGGGCGGTGGTGGGGTGGTTGGACGGGGGGTAACAGCGCGGGCCGGCTTTGCAGCCGGCCCGCGCGACGAACTCGTTGTCACTGCTTGTTACTCGCGGCGCTCGCCGCTGGGGCGGTCGCCACTGGAACGCTGGCGACGACGGCGGGGCTCGCCGCCACCCTCGCCACGCTCGCGCGGCTCACGCGGCGGACGTCCACCCTCGGCATCGGCCGGGGCGGCCGGGGCCTCCTCGCCCTCGGGGCGGACCTTGTCGAGGTAGATCTTGCCGCGGGCGTCGATGTCCGCGATGGACACCTCGACCTTGTCGCCGACGTTGAGGAAGTCCTCGACCTTGTCGACCCGCTTGCCGTCGCCCACCTTGGAGATGTGCAGCAGGCCGTCGCGGCCGGGCAGCAGCGAGATGAAGGCGCCGAACGCGGCCGTCTTCACCACGGTGCCGAGGAACTTGTCGCCGACCTTGGGCAGCGTCGGGTTGGCGATCGCGTTGATCCGCTCGACCGCGGCCTCGGCCGACGGGCCGTTGGTCGCGCCGACGTAGATCGTGCCGTCGTCCTCGATGGAGATGTCGGCGCCGGTCTCGTCCTGGATCGCGTTGATCGTCTGACCCTTCGGGCCGATGACCATGCCGATCTTGTCGACCGGGATCTTGACCGAGGTGACCCGCGGGGCGTACTCCGACATCTCGGCCGGAGCGTTGATCGCCGCTTCCATGACCTCGAGGATCGTGGTGCGGGCGTCGTGCGCCTGCTGCAGGGCACCGGCCAGCACGTCGGACGGGATGCCGTCGAGCTTGGTGTCGAGCTGCAGGGCGGTGACGAACTCGCTGGTGCCGGCGACCTTGAAGTCCATGTCACCGAACGCGTCCTCGGCGCCCAGGATGTCGGTCAGGGCGACGTACTGCGTCTTGCCGTCGACCTCGTCCGAGATCAGGCCCATCGCGATGCCGGCGACCGGCGCCTTCAGCGGCACACCGGCGCTCAGCAGCGACAGCGTCGAGGCGCAGACCGAGCCCATCGACGTCGAGCCGTTCGAGCCCAGCGCCTCCGAGACCTGCCGGATCGCGTACGGGAACTCCTCGCGCGACGGCAGCACGGGCACCAGGGCCCGCTCGGCCAGCGCGCCGTGGCCGATCTCGCGGCGCTTCGGCGAACCCACCCGGCCGGTCTCACCGGTCGAGTACGGCGGGAAGTTGTAGTTGTGCATGTAGCGCTTGGACTTCTCGGGCGCCAGCGTGTCGAGCGACTGCTCCATGCGCAGCATGTTCAGCGTGGTGACGCCCAGGATCTGGGTCTCGCCCCGCTCGAACAGCGCCGAGCCGTGCACCCGGGGCAGCACCCCGACCTGCGCGGTCAGCGGGCGGATGTCGCGCGGGCCGCGGCCGTCGATGCGGACCTGCTCGCGCAGGACGCGCTGACGCACCTCGGACTTGGTCAGCGACCGGAACGCGGCGCTGATCTCCTTCTCGCGACCCTCGAAACGCTCGTCGAGCAGCTCGTGTGCCTTGGCCTTGACCAGGTCGAGAGCCTCTTCGCGCTCCTGCTTGGCCGCGATCTTGAGGGCCTCGGCGGTCTCCTCGCGAACGGCCTCGGAAACGGCGGCGAAGACGTCTTCCTGGTACTCGAGGAAGACCGGGAACTCGACGGCCGGCTTCGAGGCGACCTCGGCCAGCTCGCTCTGCGCGCGGCACAGCTCGCGGATGGCGGGCTTGGCGGCCTCGAGTCCGCTCGCCACGACCTCCTCGGTCGGGGCGGTGGCGCCACCGGCGATCAGCTTGATCGCGTTGGGCGTGGCCTCGGCCTCGACCATCATGATCGCGACGTCGCCGTCACCCACGACGCGACCGGCGACCACCATGTCGAAGGTGGCCCGCTCGAGCTCGTCGAGGGTGGGGAAGGCGACCCACTGGCCGTCGATGTGCGCGACGCGGGTCGAGCCGATCGGGCCGCTGAACGGCAGGCCGGACAGCTTGGTCGACAGCGAGGCGCCGTTCATGGCGACCACGTCGTACGGGTGGGCCGGGTCGAGCGCGAGGACGGTCTCGACGACCTGGACCTCGTTGCGCAGGCCCTTGGTGAACGACGGGCGCAGCGGCCGGTCGATCAGGCGGCAGGTGAGGATCGCGTCCTCGCTGGGGCGGCCCTCACGGCGGAAGAACGAGCCGGGGATGCGACCCGCGGCGTACATGCGCTCCTCGACGTCGACGGTCAGCGGGAAGAAGTCGAAGTGCTCCTTCGGCTGCTTGCTCGCCGTGGTCGCGGAGAGAACGACGGTGTCGCCCAGCTGGACGATGACCGAGCCGGCGGCCTGCTTGGCGAGGCGGCCGGTGGAGAAGGTGATCTCGCGGGTGCCGAACGAACCGTTGTCGATGACGGCGGTGCGAGATTCGGTGCCGAGAGCGGTGTTCTGCTCTGTCATGGTGGTGCGGTACTCCTTCGTCGAGGACCCGGCGGTCTGCAGCGCGGTTTGGTTTGAGGCTGCCGGTCTTCGATCGAAGTGCCCAGGACGACCGTCCTGGGAACCACTACCGAGGACCGGTGGCTTGCCTGCTTACCGCGCGGGTCCGTGGGTGGAACAAGTGAGGGAGCGACCTCGCGGCCGCTCCCTCGTCAAGTCAGCGGCGCAGGCCGAGACGCTCGATCAGCGTCCGGTAGCGCGCGATGTCCTTCTTCTGCACGTAGTTGAGCAAGCGGCGGCGACGGCCGACCAGCAGCAGCAGACCACGACGGCTGTGGTGGTCATGCTTGTGGGTCTTGAGGTGCTCGGTCAGATCGGCGATCCGCTTGGTGAGCATCGCGACCTGAACCTCGGGCGAACCGGTGTCGCCGTCCTTCGCCTTGTACTCGTCGATGATCTTGTTCTTGACCTCTTGGTCGAGCGCCATAATCTCCGTGATTCTGTGTTGCCGGTGAAAGCGGTTTCCCCGCGGCCCGCGGCGTCGGGCAGGCAGGCGGGACCGGTCGTTGGATAGCCCAACGTCGTCACAACCCTATCAGGGCGTCAACGAAGCAGCGCGCGGGTCTGTTCGACGTCCTCGCGGATCTGCGCGACCAGCGGCTCGATCGCGTCATAGGTGCGCTGCTCACGCAGGTGACCCACGAAGTCGAGGCTGACCCGCTCGCCGTAGAGGTCGCCGGTGAAGTCGAGCACATAGGCCTCGACCCGGCGTTCCCGGCCCGAGAACGTGGGGTTCGTGCCGATCGACACGCTCGCGGGCAGGCGCGCGGCGTGCTCGCCGCCCCGGATCATCCACGCGGCATAGACACCGTCGGCCGGCACCGCGGCATAACGGTGCACCATCAGGTTGGCGGTCGGGAACCCCAGCTCACGCCCCCGTTGGTCGCCGCGGACGACCACGCCGTTGAGGCGATGCGGCCGGCCCAGAGCGGCGGCGGCGGCACGCACGTCCCCGGCGTCGACACAACTGCGGATGTACGTCGAGGAGAAGACCAGCCCGTCCTCGGAGACCAGCGGTGCGTCCTCCACGGTGAAGCCGAACGAGACCCCCAGGCGCTCGAGCAGCGCGACGTCGCCTGCGGCCCGGTGCCCGAAGCGGAAGTTGTCGCCCACCACGACCACGGCCGCGTGCAACGCCTCGACCAGCACGTCGTGCACGAACGCCTCGGGGCTGAGCTGCGAGAACGCCGGCGTGAAGGGCACCACGCAGAGCGCGTCGACCCCCAGCTTCTCGATCAGCTCGGCCTTGCGCACCGGCTCGGTCAGCACCGCCGGATGCGACCCGGGCCGCACGACCTCGGCCGGGTGCGGGTCGAACGTGACGACGACCGACTGGAGCCCCAGGTCACGGGCGCGCTTCACGGCGTGCCCGATGATCGCCTGGTGCCCGCGGTGCACCCCGTCGAAGACCCCGATCGTGACGACCGACCGGCCCCAACCGCCCGGCACCGATTCGAATCCCCGCCACCGCTGCATTTCTCGCCTCCCGGCGCTGTACGCCCCTGGCTGCACGCCTCTCGGCGCCCCAGCTCTCGGCCTCAGCGTATCGGCGGCCCCGGTCGCGCCTTTACCGCGCCCACCGGACCGAAACGCACATCACCACAGCCTGTGGACAACTCCGGAAACCCGCCCGCGCCCGGCGTACGCTCGCCGCCACGCCCCGCGCTCGCCTGGGTGGGCGGGAAGCCGGCGGGGCGTGCGGCGCACGGCCCGGGGTGAGTTGCAGGACAGCCCGGAACGGGTGCACGGAGGGTGACCAGTGATCAGCGAGACTGCTTGCCGAGTACTGGTCAGTACGCGTACGTCAGAAGTTCTCAGGCGGGGGCCAGCACGATCTCGGCGCGGGCGCGGCCCTCGCGTTCCGAGACGATGGCCAGCAGTTCGCCGGTCGGGGCGAAGACGGCGTACGGGCCCTCGATGCCGACGGGGGTGAGCGGACCGCCGTGACTGAGTGTGCGGGCCTCGTCGGGGGTGGCCTCGCGCTGGGGGAAGGCCTGCCGGGCGGCCTCGGCCATGGGGAGGCTCACCACGTCGGGGGCGATCTCCTCGAGCTGTTCGAGAGTGCGGGCCTCGGCCAGGGTCAGTCCGCCGACCGCGGTGCGCCGCAGGGCCGTCAGGTGGCCGCCGACGCCGAGTCGCGTGCCGAGGTCGCGGGCGATCGCGCGGATGTACGTTCCTGACGAGCAGGTGACGTCGATGTCGATGTCGAGACCGTCGGCGGTGCGGCGGATGTCGAGCACGTCGAGGCGCGAGATCGTGACGCGGCGGGCGGGGATCTCGACCGTCTCGCCCTCGCGGACGCGCTTGTAGGCCCGCTCACCGTTGATCTTGATGGCGCTGACGGCGCTCGGCACCTGGTCGATCTCGCCACGCTGAACGTCGAGCCCGGCCCGGATGGCCTCGTCGGTGACGCCGTCGACGCTCACGGTCGCGGTCACCTCGCCCTCGGCGTCGTCGGTGATCGTCGACTGACCGAGCCGGATCGTCGCCGCGTAGCTCTTCTCGGAGCCGATCACGTATGTCAGCAGGCGCGTCGCCCGGTTGACGCCGATGATCAGCACGCCGGTCGCCATCGGGTCGAGCGTGCCGCCGTGACCGACGCGGCGGGTCTTGGCCAGCCGCCGGATGCGGGCCACCACGTCGTGCGAGGTCATCCCCGCCGGTTTGTCCACCACGATCAGTCCGTCCGCGCTCACCGCATCACCTTAGGAGTTCAGCGCGTGACGCCGACGACCACCCAGCGATCGGATCGCCAGCGCCACACCGTGGTGGCGAAACGGATCAGGATCAGCAGGGCGAGCCCGGCCCAGATGCCGCCCAGCCCGAGATCGAAGAAGTAGGCGATCCAGATGGCGGGCAGGAAGCCGAGCAGGGCCGCAGCCAGCGTGATGTTGCGCAGGAAGCGCACGTCGCCGGCCCCGATCAGCACGCCGTCGAGTGCGTAGACGACCCCGGCGAACGGCATCAGCCCGATGAACCAGGGCCAGATGAGCGAGGCCTGGTCGTGCACCCCGGCGTCGGGCGTGAACCAACCGGGGATGACGCCGCTGCCGGCCGCCGCGAGCACGGCGAACACGACACCGGCCAGGCCCCCCGCGACCGTCACTTTCTTGGCGACCGTACGGGCGTCGGCTTCGCTACCCGCGCCGAGAGCCGCTCCGACCAGCGACTGGGCGGCGATCGCGACAGCGTCGAGGGCGAGCGCGCTGAAGAACCAGAGCTGGAGCGCGATCTGGTGAGCGCCGACCGACTCGACCCCGAACCGGCTCGCGACGGCGGTGGCGGAGAGGAAGCAGGCCTGGAACGCCGCGCCCCGGATCAGCAGGTCACGGCCGAGGCGAAGCTGCTGGACGATGATCTGCGGGCTGGGCCGAAGCTGCCGGGTCTCGCGGACCAGCGCGTAGAGGAAGAAGCCACCCGAAACGGTCTGCGCGACGACGTTGGCGATGGCCGAGCCGACCAGACCCCAGCCGACCGGGTAGACGAGCACCGGGCACAGGATCGCCGAGAGCACGTTGGCGCCGAGTACATAGAACAGGGGACGCCGGGTGTCCTGCACGCCGCGCATCCAGCCGTTGCCGGCCGCGGCGAGCAGCAGGCCGGGAGCGCCGAGGGCCGCGACTCGCAACCAGTGGGCGGCGGCCTCGGCCGTGGCGGGGTCGCCCGCGAGGGCGTGCGCCAGCGGCCCGGCGAGCGGTTGAGCAAGAACAGCCAGGAGTACGCCCACCGCCAGCGCGAGCCAGGAGGCCTGGACCCCCTCGGCGACAGCGGCGGCGCGATCGCCCGCGCCGAAGCGCCGGGCGGCCCGTCCGGTCGTGCCGTAGGCCATGAGCGTGCCGAGCCACGCGGCCACCGACATGACCGTTCCGCTGACGGCGACGGCGGCGAGCTGCACGGAGCCGAGATGGCCGACGACCGCGGTGTCGACGAGCACGTAGAGCGGCTCGGCGGCGAGCACCACGAGCGCGGGCAGGGCCAGCTGCGCGATCCGCCTGGCCGAGGCGGGGCGTGATGCCGCGGCCGGGTCACGGACGGCGTGCGACTGGGCAGGCGGGCTCATGGTAAGTCATGATGCCCGCCCAGTCGTAAGGAGTGCAATACGGATGAGGGCTTACTGTGACCCTACTGACGCGTGTCCATCGAGGTCTGCAGGGCGCGGCGCGCCTGCTCGCGGGCTTCGTCGGTGGGCTTGGGCTTGGGCTTGGCAGCCATGATCGTGGTCCTTCCACGGTGGGTGCGGGCGTGGTGCGGCGACACACGCCTCTGGGATCGGTCGAGCGGACGTCACGTGGGCCGGCCCGGGATCGCCGGGCACCTGGCGACGAGTGACGCGACCCGGATGGGTGGACCCGGGTGGCTCGAGGTCTCGCGGAGGGCGGTGGTCACGGCCGCGCAAAACCAAATCACCGTTCAGGTACCAAACTATCGTTCAGTTCCGCGCTGTGGAGCGCGCTTCCCACCAACCGGGACACCCGGCCGAGACCCGACAGCGGCCGGTGGGGCCAGCGTGGCGAAAGTCATGGCGCAGCCGACGCACTAAAGCGCACAGCGTGCACGGAAGCGCACAGCGTGCACGGAAGCGCACAGCCCGCACGGAAGCGCACAGCCGGCGCGGAAGCGCACAGCCGGCACGGGCGGGCACAGCAAAAGGGCGCGCGACAGAGTCGCGCGCCCTGAGGAGAGAGGCCTCAGGCCAGGTGAGCGTCCAGGAGGGGACGGATCCGCATGATCACGTCTTCGGGCTCGCCGTGGGCGGTGAACCCGGCCGCGAGCCGATGCCCGCCCCCGCCCAGGGCCACGGCGACCGCGCTGACGTCGACGGCGCCCTTCGACCGCAGGGACACCGCCCACTCGCCCGGGGTCAGCTCTTTGATGACGACCGCCACGTCAGCCTCGGCCACGCCGCGGATCGGGTCGATCAGGGCGTCGAGCACGTAGGGCCGCTGGTTGTGCCGTTCGAGGTCGGCCGTGGTGGCGTAGGTCCAGGCCAGGCCGTGGCCGCCGGCCGCCGATCGGTCGAGCACGGCGCGGCCCAGCACCTCGCCGGTCAGCTTCATCGCGCCGAAGGGACGCGTGTCGAACGTGCGGCGGGCGATGTCGGCGGCGCTGATGCCGGTGGCGATCAGCCGGGCCGCCAGGGTGTGCACCGCGGGCGTGCGCACGAACTTGAACGAGCCCGTGTCGGTCGTGAGAGCCACGTAGAGGCATTCGGCGATCTCGGCGTCGAGCGGCACGCCGAGCCGGGTCAGCAGTTCGTCGGCCACCACCGAGGTCGCCGCGGCACCGGGGTCGACCAGGTTGACGTCGCCGAAGTCGGTGTTCGAGGCGTGGTGGTCGAGCACGACCACGCGGGAGACGCCGCCGAGCAGGCTCGCCAGAGCGCCCAGGCGCGATTCCGCGGCCACGTCGAAGATCAAGATCAAGGGCGCCGACCTGTACGCCTCTTGCTCGGGCACGAGCAGGTCGGAGCCGGGGAGCGCGCGGTAGGGCTCGGGCACGTCGAACTCGCCCGGGAAGGTGGCCCGCAGCCGGGTGAAGCCGAGCCGGCGCAGCCCGAGGGCGAACCCGAGCATGCTGCCGAGCGCGTCCCCGTCGGGGTTGACGTGGCAGATCAGCTGGACCTCGGCGTCGAGCGGGACACCGCGGACCGCCGCCACGGCCGACGCCCAGGCGGCCTCGTCGACAGCAGCCGCGGAGCCGGTGACAGGGGTGCGGCCCGGGTCGATGCCGGGCCGCACCACGGAAGCCGATGTCACCCCTGGTCCTCGCGGGCGCCGACCGGCTCTTCGTCTTCCTCGCTCTTGTAGGGGTCGGCGTCGCCCGCGTACTGCTTGCCCGCGGCGAGACGCTGCACCTCTTGATCACGCTGGCGCGCCTCGGTGAGGAGGTCGTCGATCTCCTTGGCGTGGTCGAGCACGTTGTCCTGCACGAACGCCAGGCTCGGCGAGTGCCGCAGGCCCAGCGCGTGCCCGACGCGGGTGCGCAGCATGCCCTTGGCGCTCTCGAGCGCGGCCTTGGTGCCGGCCTGCTCGGTCGTGTCGCCGAGCACCGTGTAGTAGACCGTCGCCTCGCGCAGGTCACCGGTGATCCGCGCGTCGGTGATCGTCACCATGCCGAGCCGGGGATCCTTGATCTCACGTACCAGCGATGCCACCAGTTCCTTGACGCGTTCCGCATGCCGACGCGTCTTGGCCGGGTCCGACATATCGCCCACCTCCGACTGTGATCCCGCGGGTTCGAAAAACCGCCCGCGCCCAACTGCTGAAGCCTACCCACGTGCTGTTGAAGCCGAACGTCGCCGTCAGTCGTCGTCACCGTAGAGCCGGCGTTTCACCGACAGCAGCTCGACCTCGGGCCGGCCGGCCACCTGGTTCTCACACGTGGTGACGACGGCGCGGGCCTGCTCGGGCTCGGCGGCGACCACCGCGACCCCGATCTGGGCCCGCCCGTGCAGGTCGTGAAAGCCCACCTCAGCCGCGCTGACCTCGAACTTCTTCAGCATCGCGAGGATGGGACGGACGTAGGAACGCTTCTGCTTCAGCGAGCGCGAGTCGCCGGGCAGCAGCAGGTCGAACACTGCGGTCTCGGTATACATCAGCCGGAAGATTACAGCGGGGGTGTGACAACTCTCAGTTGGTTTTCCGCGCGATCAACACGTCCCGCTCGATGCCCTGGTCGACCCGGTGGTCGAGCGGACCCTGCGGCACCAGTTCGAGGCCGTTGGCGATCAGGATGTCCTCGGCCAGCTCGCGCCGCGCGACCTTGGTGTTCCACGACAGCCCGAGCGCCCCGCCGGCCCGCAGCAGCGGCAGCCACTGCGGCACCGCCCGCTCCAGCAGGTCGAGCGGTCGCCGTGAGATGCCGCCCTCGTCGTCGTAGGAGCCGTGCGCGACCCCGTACGGCAGGTCGGCCACCAGCACGTCGGCGACCCCGCCCTTCAGCAGCCCTTCGAGCTGGGTGGTGTCGGCCTGCAGCACGACGATCTTCTGCACCGCGCCGGCCTTGTGGTCGTCCTTGCTGGCCGCCATCGTGACCTCCAGGCGACGCGCGGCCCGCTTGCCCTGGCGGCGTACGGGAACGAGCTCGGCGGTGTGTTTGAGGCGCTTGCGCTTGAGCCAGGTCTGCAGGAACAGCTTGTACGCCTCGACGTCCTTGCCGTCGAGCTCGATGCCGACGCCGTCGTAGCCGTACATCAGCGCCTGGTTCAGGGTCGTGCCCCGGCCACACAGCGGGTCGAGCACGGTGAGGTGCCCGTCGAGCATGCGGCCGGCCGACGCCGAGGCGAGCAGCGCGAGGTTGAGCACGAGCTTGGTGAACTGCTCGTTGGTCTTGCCGGCGTACTTCGGGATCGTGATCAGGTCGCTGTCGTAGCGGGCCAGCGGCCTGAGCGTGAGCGGGCGGAGCAACTCGTCGTCGACCCGCTCGAAGAGGGCGTACGCCGAGGACAGGTTCGACACATAGGCGATGTCCCGCTCGCTCAGGTCACCGTCGAAGGCGAGGTATTCGACACCGCCGAGCGAGACGACCTCGCTGTCGGGGGCGGCCGAGAGGTAGCCGAGGAAGGCGGCCAGCTCGGACTGGGCGAGACGGGCGGCCTGGTCGGCGTAGACACGATTGGCGGACGGGGCGAGCAGCAGGGCGTACCGGGACATGGGTGCCATTTTGCAGGGAGAGCGGTCCGGAAAGCGAAACGGCCCCGATGCTCGGAAGCACCGGGGCCGTTCCTACCGCGTCATCAGGCGCGCGGCTTCTCACGCATCTCGAAGGTCTCGATCACGTCGCCGACCTGCGGGGTGCCGAAACCGCTCATCGTGACACCGCACTCGAAGCCCTCGCGGACCTCGGTGGCGTCGTCCTTGAAGCGGCGCAGCGAGCTGATCGTGACGTTCTCGGCCACCACGACGCCGTCCCGCAGGATGCGGGCCTTGGCGTTGCGGCGCAGCAGACCGGTGCGGACCATGCAGCCGGCGATGAGACCGATCTTGGACGAGCGGAAGACCTCGCGGATCTCCGCCGTACCCTGCTCGACCTCTTCGTACTCCGGCTTGAGCAGACCCTTGAGCGCGGCCTCGATCTCCTCGATGGCCTGGTAGATCACGCTGTAGTAGCGGATCTCCACGTTCGCCCGGTCGGCCATCTCCTTGACCTTGTTCGAGGCCCGGACGTTGAAGCCGATGATCGTGGCGGTCGCCTCGGAGGAGGCGCTCGCCAGGTTCACGTCGCTCTCGGTGATCGCACCGACGCCGCGGTGGATGACCTTGAGCTGGATCTCGTCCGGAATCTCGAGCTTGAACAGCGCGTCCTCGAGTGCCTCGACCGAACCGGACGAGTCGCCCTTGATGACCAGGGTGAGCGAGGTCTTCTCGCCCTCCTTGAGCTGCTCCATGAGCGTCTCGAGCGTGGCCTTGCTGCGCGAGTTGGCGAAGCTGGCCGCACGACGGCGAGCCTGCCGCTGCTCGGCGATCTGCCGAACGGTGCGGTCGTCCTCGCCGGCGAGGAACGTGTCACCCGCGCCGGGCACCGAGGTCAGACCGAGCACCAGGACCGGACGGGCCGGGAAGGCCTCGGACACCGCGTTGCCGTTCTCGTCGAGCATGGCGCGGACGCGGCCGTGCGCGCCACCCGCCACGATCGAGTCGCCGGCACGCAGCGTGCCCTTCTGCACCAGCACGGTGGAGACCGCGCCACGGCCCTTGTCGAGGTGCGACTCGACGACCGCACCCTGAGCCGGCCCGTCGATCGGAGCGGTGAGCTCCAGCGACGCGTCGGCGGTCAGGAGGACCGCCTCGAGCAGCTCGTCGATGCCGATGCCGGGCTTGGCCGCGACGTTGACGAACATCGTGTCGCCGCCGTACTCCTCAGCGAGCAGGCCGTAGTCGGTCAGCTGCTGACGCACCTTGTCCGGGTTGGCGTCGGGCTTGTCGACCTTGTTGACCGCGACCACGATCGGCACCTCGGCCGCCTTGGCGTGGTTCAACGCCTCGACCGTCTGCGGCATGACGCCGTCGTCGGCCGCCACGACCAGGATGACGATGTCGGTCACCTGGGCACCACGGGCACGCATGGCGGTGAACGCCTCGTGACCCGGGGTGTCGAGGAAGGTGATCGCCCGGTCCTCGCCGTTGTGCTCGTAGTGCACCTGGTAGGCGCCGATGTGCTGGGTGATGCCACCCGCCTCGCCGGCCACCACGTTGGTCTTGCGGATCGCGTCGAGCAGCTTCGTCTTACCGTGGTCGACGTGACCCATGACGGTCACGACCGGAGGACGGGTGACCAGACGGGACTCGTCCACCGCGGCGTCGAGGTCGATGTTGAACTGCGCGAGCAGCTCACGGTCCTCGTCCTCGGGGCTGACGATGCTCACCGTGAAGCCCAGGTGCTCGCCGAGCAGCAGCAACGTGTCGTCGGAGCACGACTGCGTCGCCGTCACCATCTCGCCCAGGTTGAACATCTCCTGGACCAGCGAGCCGGGGTTCGCGTTGATCTTGTCGGCGAAGTCGGAGAGCGACGCGCCACGGGAGAGCCGGATCTCTTGACCCTGACCCCGCGGAGCGCCGGAGCTCATCTGCGGCGCCGACAGGTTGTCGAACTCCTGACGCCGCTGCTTCTTCGACTTGCGGCCACGGGTCGGCCGGCCACCCGGACGCCCGAAGGCACCCGCGGCACCGCCGCCACGACCACGACCGCCACCACCGGGACGACCCGGGGCACCACCGGCCGGGGCACCGCCACCGGGACGGAAACCGCCACCGGCACCGCCGCCGCCACCGCCGGGACCACCTCGGTAGCCGCCGCCACCGGCACCGCCACCGCCGCCGGCACCGCCGCGGTAGCCACCGCCACCAGCGCCGCCACCGCCACCGGGACGGAAACCGCCACCGGCGCCGCCGCCGGGGCCGCCACGACCGCCGCCGGGACCACCGGGACGACCGGCGCCACCGCCGGGACCGCCACGACCGGGACCGGCCGGGCGCTGCGCCGGCATGGACGCGGGGCTGGGCCGCGGCGGCATCGACGCCGGGCTCGGCCGCGGCGGCATGCCGGGCTGGTTGGGCCGGGGCATCGCGGCGGGCGAGGGCCGAGCGGCCCCACCACCGGACACACCGAACGGGTTGTTACCGGGTCCACGCGCCGGCGGACGCGGAGCGCCACCGGCCGGGCCGGGACGCGGACCACCGGGCGCGCCGGGAGTGGCGGGCCGGGCGGCCGGGGAACCCGGACGCGGCGGGACCGAGCCGGGGCCCGGGGTGCGCGGACGGGTGCCACCGTCGGCCGGCGGCTGCTGAGCGCGACGCTCAGCGTCGCGGGTGCGGGCGGCCTGTGCGGCCTTGACCGCGGCCTCCTGCTCAGCCTTGAGCGCCGAGGCGCGAGCCTCGGCCGCGGCGACCTCGATGTCGTGGGCGCTCGCCGGTTTGGCGACCGGACCGGGCACGGGGCCCGGACGGCCGGGGACGACCGGCGGCTTGGGACGCACGAACGGGCCGGGCGCCGGCGCTGCCGGGGACGTGGGGGCGCTGGAGGGCGCACCCGCGGCCGGGGCGGCGGGACGGCGCGGCGGCTGCGGCCGCGCGTTGGACGGAGCCGGGCGGGCGGCGGCGGGCGCGGGTGCGCTAGGAGCCGACGCGGCGGGGGCCGCCGGAGCGGAACCTGCCTCGAGGGCACCACGCAGCCGCCGGGCCACCGGGGCCTCGACCGTGCTGGATGCGGATTTGACGAACTCGCCCATCTCTTTGAGCTTGGCGAGAACGGTCTTGCTGTCGACCCCGAGCTCCTTTGCGAGCTCGTGTACGCGGGCCTTGCCTGGCACTGCACTCCTCACTTCGAGGTCGTGCGAGCAGTACCCGCAGCGACCTCACTCGTGCACTAGAAGCCTGGTCATTTCAGGGACTTCATCGTGTGCTCATCTAGGTCGTCCTACCCTGCTAGGTCGTGACGTGGCCTCGATGGTCACGTCATCGGTCTGTCCGCTCGGCTTAGCGACCTCGCGGAGATGCTCGGCCAGCGGCTCGGTGTCAGCGACACCGGTGAGTCGCAGCGCACGCCCGAAGGCGCGGCGCCGCTCCGCCAGCGCGAAGCAAGCCGGATCAGGATGCAGATGTGCTCCCCGACCCGGCAGTCGGCGGCCCGGATCGGGCTGGAGCCGGAGATCATCCCCGGAACCTGCCGCGACGAACCGAATCAATACGGAAGCCAGCGCACGCTTGCGACAGCCAACACACATGCGCGTCGGGCCGACCACCCGAAAGTCTACCCCGCTCGCGTCCGGAGCGCTCAGCCGGTCAGCTTCCAGCCTCGGCCGCATCACGATCCGAGGGTGCCGAACGGTCGGCCGGCTCGTTGTCGGGCCGGATGTCGATGCGCCAGCCGGTGAGGCGGGCGGCGAGGCGGGCGTTCTGCCCCTCGCGGCCGATCGCCAGCGAGAGCTGGAAGTCGGGCACGGTCACGCGGGCCGTGCGGGTGGCCGCGTCGACCACCTCGACCCGCAGCGCCTTGGCCGGTGAGAGCGCGTTTCCGACGAACTGAGCCGGGTCTTCCGACCAGTCGATGATGTCGATCTTCTCGCCGTGCAGCTCGCTCATCACGGCCCGCACGCGCTGGCCCATCGGGCCGATGCAGGCGCCCTTGGCGTTGACGCCCTGCACGGTCGAGTGCACGGCGATCTTGGTGCGGTGACCTGCCTCACGGGCGATCGCCGCGATCTCGACGGTGCCGTCGGCGATCTCGGGCACCTCGAGGGCGAACAGCTTCTTGACCAGCGCCGGGTGCGACCGCGAGAGGGTGACCTGGGGGCCGCGGAAGCCCTTGGCCACGTGCACCACGATCGCCCGCAGGCGGGAGCCGTGCTGGTAGGGCGCCTCGCCGGGCACCTGCTCGGACTGCGGCAGGACGGCCTCGATCTTGCCGAGGTCGACCAGGACGATGCCCTTCTCGGCCCGCGCGGCGTCGGCCTGCACGATGCCGGTGACGAGATCGCCGTCGCGGCCCGCGTACTCACCGAAGTGCTGCTCGTCGGTGGCCTCGCGCAGCCGCTGCAGGATGACCTGCTTGGCGGTCATGGCGGCGATGCGGCCGAAGTCGTGCGGGGTGTCGTCCCACTCGCGCACCACCGTGCCGTCGGGGTCGAGTTCCTGCGCCAGCACCGACGCGACGCCGGTCTTGCGGTCGATCTCGACCCGGGCGTGCGACTGCGCGCCCTCGGTGTGCCGGTAGGCCGTCAGCAGGGCCGTCTCGATGGCCGCCAGAATCGTGTCGAACGGGATCTCCCGCTCGCGCTCCAGGGCGCGCAGCGCCGCGAGGTCGATGTTCATTCCTCGCCCTCCCCTTCGTCCTCGTCGTCATCGTCGTCTTCGTCGCCGAAATCGGCTTCGTCCAGCTTCTTGAACTCGATCTGCACCTTGCCGGGGCCGAGCTCGTCGAAGCGCAGCGCGTGGGGAACGCCGTCGACGTCGAGCGTGATGCCCTCGTCACCGGCCTCGACGACGCGACCGGTGAGCCCGTTGACCGCGACCAGCCGGCCGCGGTTGCGCCGCCAGTGGCGGGGCAGGGTCAGCGGACGGTCGACGCCGGGCGACCCGACCTCGAGCTGGTATTCGCCGGCGAGCACCTCGCCGCCGGACTCCTCGGCCTCGTCGAGCGCGGTCGAGATCTCGCGGGAGACGATCGCCACGTCGTCGAGGCTGATGCCACCGTCGGTGTCGACCATCACCCGCACGACGTGCCGGCGGCCGGCCCGGGTGATGCTCACGTCCTCGAGGTCGTAGCCCGCCGCCGTGACGACGGGCTCGATCACCGCGCGCACCCGGGCACGGGCGGCGGTCAGGTCGACGCGCGGGGCGGCGGGGACACGCGGTTCGGCGTCCTCGCGACGTCGGCGCGCTCCGGGGCCCTGACCGGGCCGAGCGCCAGCACGACCACGCTGCGTCATCGGGACTCGCCCTTTCGTCGATATTCAGACAAACGACTATATGCCGCCGGGCCGGTTAGCCCCGCGGCTGAGACAGAGCGTAACGCGCCCCGTCCGGAGCCGGTTCGGCGCCGCACCGAATCCGCGCCATCCGCAGGTCATGGCGCGGACCCCATGGTGTTGACTGGCGCGGTGCTGATGAGTGTGACCGGACACAGCCGCCGAAGGGTGCTCGCGGGCGCGGCCGGGTTGAGCGTCGCCAGCCTCGCGGGCTGCGGGTTCTTCGACGACGATCCCGAGCTGCCCGAGGCGCCCGACGCGCTGCAGCCCCTGCTCGACGAGGCTTTGGCACTGGCCGCGGCCTACGACCGGGCGGTGGTGACCGAGCCCGGTCTGGCCACCCGGCTCACTCCCCTGGCCGACGACCACCGCGCGCACGCCGCCGAGCTGGCCCGGCTGATCGGCGCGACGCTGCCCTCAACCAGCGGATCGTCCGCAGCAAGTGCCGGAGCTGTCTCAGCGAGTGCCGCAGCCGGTGCGGAGACAGTCGCGACGTTGCGCGCGGCCGAGCAGGCGGCGCAGAAGACGGCGGTCGCGGCGTGCAAGGCGGCGCCGGCCGAGCGCGCGGCCCTGGTCGGCTCGATCGCCGCGAGCCGGGCCACCCACGCGGAGGCACTGCGATGAACCCGCAGACGGGAGCCGCTCTGGCCGCCGAGGAAGCGGCCATCTACGCGTACGGGATCATCGGTGTTCACCTGTCGGGCAAGGGCGACATCGCCGAGGCGCGGGCGGCCGAGCAGGCCCACCGCGGCCGTCGCGACTATCTCGTCGGGCGCCTCGACACGCTCAAGGCCAGCGCGGCCGCCTCCCCCGCCGGCTACGAGCTGCCCTTCGCGGTGACCGACCGGGAAAGCGCCCTCAAGCTGGCGATCCAGATCGAGGACGGCGTGGCCCAGGCGTGGCGCCCGGTGCTTCCGGTGACCACCGGCAACGACCGCGGGACGGCTCTGGCCGCGATGACCGAGGCGGCCGTACGGGCTACGCGCTGGCGCCGTCTGGCCGAGGTGAGCCCGGCAACGCTGCCCTTCCCGGGCCGCGCCGGATGATCAACCACTCAGGCCCACGCCGATGAGAACACCGATGCCGTACGTCGCCGCGGCCGCCAGCGCCCCGAGGACGAGCTGACGCAGACCGCCCAGCCACCAGGGACGCGCGGTGAACCGGCCCACCACGGCCCCGGCGATGAACAGGCCGAGCCCGCCCACGCCCAGCGCGAGGGCCAGGCTGTCGAAGCCGAGCAGGATCGTGATCAGCGGGAACAGCGCGCCGAGCGCGAAGCACACGAACGACGAGCCGGCCGCCGTCCACGGGCTGGGCAGTTCGTCGGGCACCACGCCCAGCTCCTCCTGCGCGTGGATGCGCAGGGCCTGTTCGGGGTGTCGTTTGAGCACGTCGGAGACCTGCCGGGCCAGGTCTTCGGGCAGCCCGCGATCGACCCAGCGGCGTACCTGCTCCTCGGCCTCACCCTCGGGGTTGACGGTCAGCTCGCGCAGCTCCTTGGCCAGCTCGGCGCCGATCTGCTCGTTCTGGGTGCGCACGCTCGTGTATTCACCCAGGCCCATCGAAATCGCCCCGGCGACCAGCCCGGCCACGCCGGTGAGCATCAGGGTGTGCCGGTCGACCCCGCCGCCGCCCACCCCGGCGATCAGCGCGATGTTGGTGACCAGGCCGTCCATCGCGCCGAAGGTCGCGGCCCGCAACCACCCGCCGGAGACGTCGGCGTGATGGTGCTCGCGGACCTCGGTCACGGCAGGGTCAGGATCTCATAGCCGTCGTCGGTGACCACGAGCGTGTGCTCGAACTGGGCGGTCCACCTACGGTCTTTGGTGACCACGGTCCAGCCGTCGCCCCAGATGTCGTACTCGTAGGTGCCGAGGGTGATCATCGGCTCGATGGTGAAGGTCATGCCCGTCTCCATCACCGTGTCGAGGCGCGGGTTGTCGTAGTGCGGGATATAGAGCCCCGAGTGGAACGTCTCGCCGATGCCGTGCCCGGTGAAGTCACGCACCACGCCGTAGCCGAAACGGCGCGCGTACGACTC
Organism: Actinoplanes solisilvae; assembly: GCF_003999975.1. Taxonomy (GTDB): domain Bacteria; phylum Actinomycetota; class Actinomycetes; order Mycobacteriales; family Micromonosporaceae; genus Actinoplanes; species Actinoplanes solisilvae. Next base: position 112,277 of record NZ_RJAC01000001.1, read on the forward strand.
GATGACCCGCCCGACGACGTTGATCGACCGGCCCGGCGCGACGGCCTTGATGCCGCGCATCATCGCCTCGTGGGTGCGTTCGACGAGCAGTCGCCCCTCCTCGTCGACCTCGCCGACCAGGAAGGTCGCGTCGGTGTCGCCGTGCACGCCGTTGAGGTAGGCCGTGACGTCGACGTTGATGATGTCGCCGTCCTCGAGCACGGTCGAGTCGGGGATGCCGTGGCAGATGACCTCGTTGAGCGACGTGCAGCACGACTTGGGGAAGCCCTTGTAGCCCAGCGTCGACGGGTAGGCCCCGTGGTCGCAGAGGAACTCGTGCACCACCCGGTCGATCTCGTCGGTGGTGACACCCGGCTTGCAGTTCTCGCCGGCGAGCTGGGTGGCCTGTGCTGCCAGCCGACCGGCGATCCGCATCTTCTCGATGGTCTCGGCGGTCTGCACGTGCGATCCGCGCCACTCTTTCGGGCGCTTCTTGCCGACATACTCAGGACGGACGATCTGCGCCGGGACAGCCCGCCAGGGCGTCTGCTTTCCCGGCACCAGTGGCGCGCGCACGGTCATGGGGCAAGCCTATAACCGCGCGTACGGGCCGGGACTGTGGCGGCGGACGCAGGCGTGAGCCGCGTCGGCGGTTCTTGCCGCCCTCCGGCCCCTATGAAATCGTGTCAGCGTGGATCAAGAGCGGGCGGACCAGAACTTCACGGCCACGGTGGCCGTGGATCAGGACCGTGTCGTCGTGACGGTCACCGGCGAGGTCGACATGTCCACGGCCGACGCCATGGTCCAGGCCGGCACCAAGGACATCGCCCGATCAGCCACCCTCGACCTGCGAGCGGTCACCTTCTTCGACTCGGCCGCGATCCACGCGCTGCTCCAGCTGGCCGAGCACTACGGCGCCCATCTGACCGTGCTCCCCTCGTCCCAGGTGCGCCGCGTGCTCGAGATATCGGGCCTGTCGACGCAGCCCTGGCTCAGCGACTGAGCGGACGCCTCAACGTCACCGCGGTCCCCGATTCGGAACGCTCCACGGCCAGGTCGGTGAGCGCGCCGATCAACGCCAGCCCGCGACCCCGGAACCCGCCGGAGGTGCTGGGACGCCAGGTGCCGGTGTCGCGCACCGTGACCACGACCGCGTCGTCGGCCAGCGCCGCCTCGACGGTCACCGTCTCCTCGGCCGGCTCGACCGGATGCTCGATGGCGTTCGCCGCCGCCTCCGAGACGGCCACGATCACGTCGAAGATGTCGGCCTCGGGCACCTCGTGGCCGCTCAGGAACTCCTCGAGCCGGCGTCGCAGCACGCTGAGCCCGGTCGGCTCGGCCGGCAACCGCAGCACGAACTGCAGCGGCTCGGTCGCCTCCAGGGCCAGCAGGGCGATGTCGTCGCGCCGCGAGCGCTTGGCCGCCTTGGCCAGCAGGGTGTCGAGCAGGTCCTCCACGTGCTCGGCCGGCTGCGCGGCGTCGACGGTCAGCTCGGCCAGCCCGGCGTCGATGCCGGCCTCCCGGTCCTCGACCAGGCCGTCGGTGTAGAGCAGCAGCCGCGAGTTCGCGGGCAGGTCGGCCTCGAGCGTCGGATAGCCGACGTCGCCGAGCGCGCCGATCGGCGGCCCGAGCGCGGAGGTGTAAAGGAACGAGCCGACCTCGCCCGGCGCCACCAGCACCGGCGGCGGGTGACCGGCCGACGAGAAGTGCACCCGGCGCCGCCGCGGGTCGAAGCGCACGCACACGACCGTCGCGAACTGCCGCTGACCCAGGTTGTCGACCAGCCGGTTGAGCCGGGTCAGCGCCTCGCCGCAGTCGAAGCCCTCCAGGATGTACGCCCGCAGCGCGTTGCGGAGCTGGCCCATGCCGGCCGCCGCCTGTACGCCCTTGCCGACCACGTCCCCGATGACCAGGAAGAGCTGGTCGTCGGGGGCGGCGATGACGTCGTACCAGTCGCCGCCGACCTCGGCCTCGCTGCTGCCCGGCAGGTAGCGGCTGGCCACGATGGCCCCCGGCACCCGGGGCAGCGACCGCGGCAGCAGGCTGTGCTGCAACGTGGTCGCGATGCGGTGCTCGGCCTCGTAGAGGCGGGCGTTCTCGAGCCGCAGGCCGATGAGCCGGGCGAGCTGGGCCAGCAGCGCCGGTTCGAGGGTGCTCTGCGGCGACGACCAGACCCGAAGCTCGCCGACGGTCGCGCCGGACGTGTCGGGCAGCGGCAGCACCACGTCGGGCCGGATCCGCGGGTCGGCACCCCCGTCGACCTCGGCCCGGGCGCCGGGCACGGTGATCACCACCCGGCCGGCCGCGGCCATGTCGCGCACGTGCTGGGCGGCGACGTCGAGCACCTCGGAGGTGGTGCGCACGGTGTTCACCGCGGCGGCCGTGTCGACCAGCCCGCGCAGCCGGCTGATGATCTGGCGGCGGGCCTGACCGAGGTCGAGGTTGGCGCGCACCCGCGCGGTCAGGTCGCGGGCCGAGAACGGTTTGACCAGGTAGTCGTCGGCGCCCGCGGCGAGCCCCTCGCTGGACGCCTCCTCACCGGCGCGGGCCGACAGCACGACGATCGGGATCTCGCGGGTGCGCTCGTCGGCGCGCAGCGCGGCGATCAGCCCGAAGCCGTCCAGCCGGGGCATCATCACGTCGGTCAGCACCAGGTCGAACTCCTGTCGCCCGGCCAGCTCGAGCGCCGCCCGGCCGTCCACCGCCGTGGTGACGTCCCACAGCGGCCGCAGCAGCCGCCTGAGGTGGTCGCGCAGGTCAGCGTTGTCGTCGACGACCAGGATCCGGCCGCGCGGGCGGTCCGCCCCCGTCGGCTCCGGCACGGGCAGCGGCGTCTCGTCGCCGGTCCACCAGTGCTCGGCCTCCTCGACGTACGGCCGGGCGTCGATCTCACCGACGACATTGCCCCCACTGGCGGTGATCCGGTCAGCCGGCAGGTGAGCCGTGCCGAACGGGATCGTGACCGTGAAGACGCTGCCCTGGCCGGGCTCGCTCTCGACGCCGGCCGACCCTCCGTGCAGTTCGGCCAGCTCACGCACCAGAGCCAGGCCGATGCCGGTGCCCTCGTGGCTGCGCGACCAGACCCCGGTGACCCGGTGGAAGCGGTCGAACAGCAGCGGGAGCTGGTCGGCCGGGATGCCGACCCCGGTGTCGCGCACGGTCAGCTCGGCGCCCCGGTCGGTGGGCCGCACCCGTACCTTGATGCGCCCGTTCGGGGTGTACTTCACCGCGTTCGAGAGCAGGTTGAGAACGATCTTCTCCCACATCTCGCGGTCGACGAGCACGGGCGCGGGCAGCGGCGACGAGTCGACCAGCAGCTCGAGCCCGGCCCGCTCGGCGGCCGACCGGAACGTGCTGGCCAGCCGGGCCGTGTAGTCGGCCAAATCGGTGGGCTGGTAGGCGGCGCGAAGCCGGCCCGACTCGAGCCGCGAGAAGTCGAGAACCGTGTTGACCAGCTTGAGCAGGCGCAGGCCGTTACGCCGCATCGGCAGCAGCCGCTCCCGTTCGCCGTCGGGCAGCTCCGGGTCGTCCAGCAGGTCTTCGAGCGGACCCAGAATCAACGTCAGCGGCGTACGGAACTCGTGGCTGACGTTCGAGAAGAAGTTGGTCTTGGCCCGGTCCAGGGCGGCCAGCTCGACGGCGCGGGCACGCTCCTGCTCGTACGCTCTCAGGTTGCCCACGGCCCGCGAGATCTGCGCGGCCGCCAGCTCAAGGAAGTCGCGATAGCCTCCGCCGGGCGCCAGATAGCGGCTCAGGCCCACCACGAGCGCGCCGACCCGCGCGGTTCCCACGGTGACCGGCAGCACGACCGCCTGATCGGCCACCCCCGGCGCCTCGGCGATGATCGTGGGGAAGCTCGCCGACGCGGCCTGCCCCATCCGGATCACCTGCCGTACCAGCGGGTGCACCGCCTCGGGTGTGCTCCCGTCGTCGGCCTCGTCGAGAACCAGGCGGGCGTACGGCACGTCGGCCGCGTTCTCGGCGAAGACGGCGGACACCTCGGCCGCCAGCGCGGCCTGATCGGGCGAGTCGGCCAGCCGGGATCCGAGCGCGCTGAGCGTGCGCACCCGGCGCTCGCCGAGAACCCGGCCGGTCGTGTCCGAGACGATGCAAAAAATGCCGTCGACCGTGCCCGCCTCGGTGCGGATCGGGTCGTACGAGATGTCGAAGTAGGTCTCCTCGAGGAAACCGTGCCGTTCGAGCATGAACGGGTGGTCGGTCGCCCAGAACGCCTCGCCGTCGGACCGCACCCCGTCAAACAGGATCTTGAGGACCGACCAGGCCTCGGCCCACAGCTCGCTGCCCGGCCGGCCCAGGAAGTGCGGGTGCTTGCCGCCCATCGCTGGGATGTAGGCGTCGTTGTAAAACGAGCAGTACTGCGGGCCCCAGAAAATAATGATCTGGGCGCGGGAGGCGAGCATGGTCGTCACCGCGGTGCAGAGCTCGGGCGGCCAGCCGGCGGGCGGACCCAGCGGGCTGGCCGACCAGTCGAACTCGATCATGCGGCGGCCCATCTCGCCGCCCCGCTCGAACGCCGCGCGGAGCCGGCTCGGAAGGGCGCTCGCGCTCATCGGCCCTCCCCAACTCGACCACCGTACGGTTGAGCACGGTAACACCGGATAGGGCGCGGGGCTCGCCGAGCGACTAAGCCGCGAACGCCTGCGGCTTGAGCCCCGAGCGCTTGGCCGCCGCCTCGACCAGCGCGGCGAAGAAGCGCAGATCAGCGGTGCGCTCCGGGTGCCACTGCACCCCCACGGCGTACGCATGAGCCGGGTCTTCGATGATCTCGATGACCCGGTCGTCGGGGCACCAGCCGGTCGCCGTGAACGAGCCCGGGTCGTCGACCGCCTGGTGGTGGAACGAATTCACGGTGGAGTGCGCGCCGATCAGCCGGTGCGCGATCGAACCCGGCTCGGTGATCACGTCGTGCCGCCCGTAGGCGGAGGCGTCGGCGGCCAGCGGGTCGGTGCCCGAGGCAGCCCGGTGCCGGTCGTGACCGATGATGTCGGGCAGGTGCTGGTGCAGCGTGCCGCCGCCGACGACGGCCATCACCTGCAGGCCGCGGCAGACGCCCAGCAGCGGCAGGTCGGCCTCGAGCGCGGCCCGCATCAGCATGATCTCGGACTCGTCGCGCTCCTTGTCGACCTCGGTCGCCGGGTGCCGCTCGGCCCCCCAGTACGCCGGGTCGATGTCACCGCCACCGCTGAAGACGATCCCGTCGAGCGAGTCGATCACGTCGGTGCCAGGGTCGTCCGGGGTGATCAGCACGGCCCGGCCACCCACAGCGTGCACGGCTCGCACATACGTCATGGGGAGCATGCCCGCCACGAGGTCGTTGCTGCCGTACTGCACCTGCTGGGCGTACGCGGTCATGCCGATCAGGGGCCTGCGCATTCGGTGCTTTCCTCCTCTTTGGTTCTTCCTCTATCGTGCCGCCGCGACCAGCGCTCCGAAGAGCCGCTCGTCGCGGATGACCTCGGGGTGCCACTGCACACCCAGGGCGAACCGACGGCTGGCATCCTCGACCGCCTCGGCGAGACCGTCCTCGGCGCGTCCGGTGACTGTGAGTTTTCCGGCATCGGCGACACCCTGGTGGTGGAAGCACCGGATGGCGAGATCGTCACCCATCAGGGCCGCGATGCGACTACCGGGGACGAACGACGCGTCGTGCTCGCCGTAGACGGCGGGCGCGGGGCGGTGCTTCTCGTGGCCCAGCACGTCGGGCAGGTGCTGGTGCAGGGAGCCACCGGAGGCGACGACCATGAGCTGCATGCCGCGGCAGACGCCGAGAACGGGGACGTCGAGGTCCAACGCCCGGCGGACGAGCAGCATTTCCGCCCGGTCGCGGCCGGGTCGCGTCACGGTCAGCGGTTCGGGGTCGGCGCCGTAGAGCTCGGGGCTGACGTCAGGGCCGCCGGCCAGCACCAATCCGTCGAGCACGGTCAGGATGTCGGTGTCCTCGTGCGGCGGGATCAGCACCGGGCGACCACCCGCCTGGGTGACGGCCTCGGTGTAGTCGTGCGGCACGAAGGTGGTGGGAAGGTCGCGCCAGACGCCCCAGGTGGCCTGATCCACATAGGTTGTGATGCCGATGATCGGACGTCGCATCGCCTTACCGTAACCAGATCTTGTTTCGGTTCAACCACCCGATTAGGTGCGCCGCGCCGTCACGAGGGTGACAGCGCGGCGCCCTGGGCCCGTCTGTCCCACCTACACAGGGATCGACCTGCGCCGGCGGGGATTCGACCCCTGCACCCTCCGAGGAAGGTGTTCATAGGGGCTGCCCGGCGTAACAGGAACCTAAACGTTCACGTGGCGAACGTACGTCACAAAGGCGTCACATAAGCTCCTGTGATGCCGCCGTCAACGACGAACTGCGAGGCGGTCATGAACGAGGCGTCGTCGCTGGCCAGGAAGGCGACCGCGGCCGCGATCTCCGCGGGCTCGGCGAACCGGCCCATCGGCACATGGACGAGGCGCCGCGCGGCCCGCTCGGGGTCTTTGGCGAAAAGATCCATCAGCAACGGCGTAGCGACCGGCCCGGGGCACAGCGCGTTGATCCGGATTCCCTCGCGGGCGAACTGCACCCCGAGCTCGCGGGTCATCGCCAGCACACCGCCCTTGCTCGCGGTGTAGGCGATCTGCGAGGTCGCCGCGCCCAGCAACGCCACGAACGACGCGGTGTTGATGATCGAGCCCTTGCCCTGCCGCTGCATGTGCGGGATCGCGTACTTGCAGCAGAAGAACACCGAGGTCGTGTTGACCTTGAGCACCCGCTCCCACGCGTCGAGGCCGGTGACCAGGATCGAGTCGTCGTCCGGCGGCGAGATGCCGGCGTTGTTGAAGGCGATGTCGACCCGGCCGTACCGCTCGGCGACACCGTCGAACAGGGCCCGCACCTGCTCCTCGTCGCTCACGTCGCAGGCGACGAACTCTCCGCCCGTCTCGTCGGCGACGGCCAGGCCGGCCTCCTCCGAGATGTCGACCGCGACGACCTTGGCTCCCTCGGCCGCGAACCGGCGGGCTGTCGCCAGCCCGATTCCGCTGCCCGCGCCGGTGATGACAGCGACGCGATCCTGCAAACGATCCACTTAATCAATCTCCCATGGCCAGGAAAACGTTCTTGACGTCGGTGAAGCTGAGCAGCGCGTCAGGGCCGAGCTCGCGGCCCAGCCCCGACTGCTTCATGCCGCCGAACGGGGTCCAGTAACGCACCGACGAGTGGCTGTTGACGCTGAGCGCGCCGGTCTCGACCGCCCGCGACACTCGCAGGGCCCGGCCGAGGTCACGGGTCCACAGTGAGCCGGACAGCCCGTACTCGGTGTCGTTGGCCAGCCGGACAGCATCTTCCTCGTCCTTGAACGGCAGCACCGACAGGACGGGCCCGAAGACCTCCTCACGCCAGTGCCGGTCGCCGGTCGAGTGGGCGAGCAGCACCGTCGGCGGGAACCACCAGCCGTCGCCGCTCGGGGCCTGACCGGCGAAGGCGACATCGGACCCCTCGACATATGACGCGACGGTCGCCCGGTGACCCGCGGAGATCAGCGGCCCCATCTCGGCGGTCGGCAGCGACGGGTCGGACACCTGGAACGCCTTCACCGCGGGTTCGAGCATCGACAGGAACTTGTCGTAGACCGACTCCTGCACCAGCAGGCGCGAACGGGCGCAGCAGTCCTGCCCGGCGTTGTCGAAGACGCTCGCCGGAGCCGAGGAGGCCGCCTTCTCGAGGTCGGCGTCGGCGAAGACGATGTTGGCGCTCTTGCCGCCCAGCTCGAGGGTCACGCGCTTCACCTGGTCGGCCGCGCCCGCCATGATCGACTTGCCGACCTCGGTCGAGCCGGTGAAGCAGACCTTGCGCACGGCCGGGTGGGTGACGAACCGCTGCCCGACGACCGAGCCCTTGCCGGGGACGATCTGGAACACGTGCTCGGGCAGCCCGGCCTCGAGGGCCAGCTCACCGAGCCGGATCGCGGTCAGCGGGGTGAACTCGGCCGGCTTGAGCACGACCGTGTTGCCGGCCGCCAGCGCGGGAGCGAAACCCCAGCCGGCGATCGGCATCGGGAAGTTCCACGGCACGATGATGCCGACGACGCCGAGCGGCTCGTGGAACGTCACGTCGAGGCCGCCGGCGACCGGGATCTGGCGGCCGCTGAGCCGCTCGGGGGCGCCCGCGTAGTAGTCGAGGACGTCGCGGACGTTGCCCGCCTCCCACCGGGCGTTGCCGATGGTGTGGCCGGCGTTGCGCACCTCGAGCTCGGCGAGCTCGTCGAGGTGCTGGTCGACCACGGCGGCGAACCGGCGCAGGAGCCGGGCCCGGTCGCCGGGGGCGATCGCCCGCCACGCGGGGAAGGCCTGCTGCGCCCGCTCGATCGCGGCGTCGGTGGCGGCCAGATCGAGCGACGGAACGCTGGTGAACACCGCCCCGGTGGCCGGATTGATGACGTCAGTTGTGGTCACGGCTGGATCCTTACACACGGATGGATGGCGCGACTCCGCTCCTGTGGACAACGCGCTTCTGTGGACAACCCGGCTCGCCTCCCGCCCCGGGGGGTAGGTTCAGCCCACGTCCCTGGGCGGGAGGGGGAGGCGGAGGCGTACCGGGGCAAGATCAGCGGGCCGAGGCCCGCGCTGGCAAGATCGGCGGACGACGGGTCACATGCGTTCGAAGCCGCGGCGCAGCTCCCAGTCGGTGACGGCGGCGTCGAAAGCGGCCAGCTCCACCTGCGCCATGTTGGCGTAGTGGCCGACCACGTCCGCCCCGAAAGCCGCCTGCCCGACTGAGCTGCCCAGCCACAGTTGCTGCGCCTCCCGCAGCGTTGTCGGCACCCGATCCGCGTCCGAGTCCTCGTACGCGTTGCCGGTGAATTCGTTCTCCAGCGACAATTCGTTCTCGATGCCGTGCAGCGCCCCGGCCACCAACGCCGCGATGGCCAGATAGGGATTCACGTCCCCGCCCGGCACCCGGTTCTCCACCCGCATTCCCTGCCCGTGCCCGGCGATGCGCAGCGCACAGGTCCGGTTGTCCACTCCCCAGCGCAGAGCGGTCGGCGCGAACGACCCCGGCTGATACCGCTTGTACGAGTTGATGTTGGGCGCGAAGAGCAGGCTGAATTCGCGCATCGTGGCCAGCAGCCCGGCCAGCACTTGCTGCCCCGTGACGCTCAGATGGGCCGGCCCGTCGCCCAGCATCGCCGACTTGCCGTCGGAACCGCGCAGCGAGAAGTGAATGTGGCACGAGTTCCCCTCGCGCGCGTTCGGCTTGGCCATGAAGGTCAGCGCCATGCCCTCCTGCGCCGCGATCTCCTTGGCCCCGTTCTTGTAGATCACGTGGTTGTCCGCGCAGGTCAGCGCGTCGGCATAACGGAACGCGATCTCGTGCTGCCCGTAGTTGCATTCACCCTTGGCGCTCTCCGGCAGCAGCCCCGCGCCGTACATCTCGTTGCGGATGCGGCGCAGAAACGGCTCCACCCGGGCCGTCCCGAGCATCGAGTAATCCACGTTGTACTGATTGGCCGGCGTCAGATCGCGATACGCCTTGTCGAACGCTTGCTCGTAACTGTCGCGATACAGCACGAATTCAAGTTCGGTCCCCGCGTACGCCGTGAGCCCGTGCGAGGCGAGCCGGTCGAGCTGCTTCTGCAGGATCTGTCGCGGCGACGCGTAGACGGGCACTCCGTCGGTCGTCTCGAGGTCGGCCAGCACCAGCGCCGTACCCTCCTGCCACGGCACCCGGCGCAACGTCGTGAAGTCGGGCTTCATCACGAAATCGCCGTAGCCGCTGGCCCAGGAGGACATCTCGTAGCCGTCCACGGTGTTCATGTCGACGTCCACCGCGAGCAGATAGTTGCAGCCCTCGCTGCCCCCGCTGACCACCTCGTCCACGAAGTAGCGGCCGTGCAGACGCTTGCCCTGCAACCTGCCCTGCATGTCGGTCAGCGCCAGCAGCACGGTGTCGATGCTGCCGTTGTCGACGGCGACGTCCAGTTCTTCGAGATCCATCCGGGCCCTTTCGAAATGGGGCCGGGCGCCAAGAAACGCCCGGCCCCGGGGTTGATTGATGAGGGTTGTTCAGGGCGGTGGAGACCAAGTTGCCTAGCCGCAGCTAACTGCAACTTGAGGTCGGCCCTGAACAACCCTCATTCAGTCGGCATCGTCTGTTCCCCGTGGGCGGCCTTGTCGATCACGTTCTGCCGCGGCCCGGTGAACCACCTCCGGGCGCTCGCGAACCACCAGATCGTGGCGAAGGCCAGCACGGCCGCCACGGCGAGGATCGTGTAGTTGAAGTTCGTCGCCGTGATCGGGCTCGCCGTCGGCAGGATGAAGAGCACGCAGATGATCCCGACCCAGACGATCGCGATCCAGCCCACCGGCGCGCTCCATTTGCCGAGGTGCCACGGCCCCCGCTCGAAGCCGGGGTTCATACGCCGCAGGAAGACCGGCATGACGTACGCGATGTAGAGGCCGATCACGGCGACCGAGGTGGCCGCCAGGTAGGCCGTGTTGTTCCACAGCGACGGCAGCACCAGCAGGCTGGACAGCGCCACACAGAGCCAGATCGAGTTCGTCGGGGTTCCCGTACGCGGGTTCACCTGTTTCCACAGCCGCGAGAAGGGCAGCGCGCCGTCGCGGGCGAAGGCGTACGACATCCGCGAGTTCGCGGTCACCGAGGCCATGCCGCAGAACCACTGCGCGACCATGCAGATGAACAGCAGGAACGTGCCCAGGTTGTGACCGGCCGCGTCGATGAAGATCTGTGCGGGCGGCAGGCCCAGGGCGGTCGTACGCTCGGCCTCGTAGTCCTGGATGGACCAGGTGATCGCGAAGAGCAGCACGAAGCCGGCGACCACGGAGACCACCACCGACATGACGATGCCGCGCGGGGCGGCCCGGGCGGCGTCGTGCGTCTCCTCGGCCACGTGAGCCGAGGCGTCGTACCCGGTGTAGGTGTATTGCGCCATCAGCAGACCGATGAGAACCGCGTAGACGCCCGCCCCGGCGAAAGTGAAGCCGGTGGCGTTCTGCACCTCGAAGAAGACCTCGGAGATCGGCTTGTGGTTGTCCGGCACCACGGCCAAAATCACCACGATCACGGCCACACCGACCAGGTGCCACCAGGCGCTGACGTCCGAGAGCAGCCGTACGAGGTTGACGCCGAACGTGTTGAGCAGGCCGTGCACGATGATGATCGCGAGGAAGATCAGGAACGTACGGCCCTTGGTGACCTCCATGTCGAAGGTCAGGCTGAGGAACGCCGACGTGGTGATCGCCGCGCCGAAGTCGATGGCGGCGGTGACGGCGACCTCGCCGAGGAAGTTGAACCAGCCGACGAACCAGGCCCAGGCGGCCTTGTTGCGCTTGGCCAGCGCGGCCGCCCACCAATAGAGCGCTCCGGCCGTGGGATAGGCCGAGCAGACCTCGGCCATCGCGAGGGCCACGAAGGTCACCATGATGCCGACGAAGAGCCAGCCCAGGGTGATGGCGATCGGGCCGCCGGCGGTCATCGCGATGCCGTAGGACGTGATCGCGCCGGCCAGGATGGAGATGATCGAGAAGGAGACCGCGAAGTTCGAGAAGCCGGACAGTCGGCGATGCAGTTCCTGCTGGTAGCCGAGTTGGGCCAGGCGTTCTTCGTCGGTACTGGGTGCGGGGTTGACACTCATGTGCAGCTCCCTTACCGAGGGGATGCTGTGACCGGGGTCACCGCGTGCCTGGATGATCTCGCCGCTGTGTTACGCGCGTCAATGACCAGCGTTAATTCCGTTGCCGCGAACCGTCCCGGACCGCACACTCAGAGCCATGACAGAGCATCGGAAAGCCACACTGACGCTCTCATAGCGCGCGAGCCCTCGGCAGGCTTCGCGAACACCCGGGGCCGCCTCAGGCGCCCCGACCCGCGGCGGCGCGGGGCGCGGTCACCTCTCTCTCACGCGGCATCGCCGCGCCTTGCGCCCGCTCCGCGCCGCCGCCCCATAGACACCCCTGTCACCAGTGACAACCCCCATCGATGAGACGAAATGTCCTAAAAATCTACAGCGTCGGTACTAGAAATCCCGTCCTGATCGGCATACAGTTTCTGGTGTCGGCCACGCACAGCCGACATGCAACTGGCACAGACCCTGAGTTGGCTAAGGAGGACGAGATACCGCAGCAACGCGCAATCACGACGTCCCCGACCCGACAAGAGGTGATCGCAGCCGATGCCCATCACTCAGGTGGTCTGCTAGCGGCACGCAGGCGGACTACCGAACGCGCCGGCGACGGCCGGCACCAGAATTGAAAAGCCAAGGCCCCGGTTACCCGCCGGGGCCTTGGATTGTGTTCCGGCCACCCCGGACATAACCCCGCAATCCCCCCGGAAGGGCACGATGAGCACGACCTTCGACGACGCCGACTTCCCGGCGTACACGATGGGCCGCGCCGCCGAGATGATCGGCGTGACCCCCGCCTTCCTCCGCAGCCTCGGCGCCGCGGGCCTGATCAAGCCCGAGCGCTCGCACGGCGGCCACCGCCGCTACTCCCGGCATCAGCTCCAGCTCGCCCTGCGCGTGCGCCAGCTCCTCGACGAGGGCATCCTGCTCACCGCGGCCTGCCGCATCGTCACCCTCGAGGACAGGCTCGCCGCGGCCCACCGGCGCATCGCCGAGCTGGGCGGCACCCTCACCCCCGACGACGACGCCGACATTCCCACCCAGACCCGCCCGGACATCGCGAAGACCCAGTACTACCGGGCCCCCTGACACCGGGCGCGTCTGTGACAGCCTGAGGGGCATGCGCAGCCTCGACGACTGGCAACGCCCCGGGCCGACCCCTCGCCAGCGCCGCATCGACCTGATCACCGGCCTCGTCGTGGTCGCGGCCGCCCTGTTCTACGTGATGCTCAGCCGCAGTGTCGGCCTGTTCGTCTGGGGTGTCGAGCGCAGCGCGGCCGAGCACCTGGCCTTCGCGTTCGCGATCACCGTCCCGCTGATCTGGCGTCGCAGCCATCCCGAGCTCGTCCTGATCGTCATCGCCGTCGTGTTCATCGCGGGTCAGATCCGTGAGACGCAGGAGGTCCAGTTCTCCTCGGGCGCCATCTTCGCCGCGATCTACACGGCCGGCGCTTGGGGTCCCGACCGGGTGCGGGCACGATGGCTGCGCGTGGTGATCATCGGCATCATGTTCGGCTGGCTCGCCATCGCGTGGCTGATCGCCGTCGACACGATCCCCCCGGACGCGTTCGCGGACGGCACCGGTGAACTGCCCCCGCTGCTGTCCGCGCTGATCAGCCAGGTTCTGATGAACGTCGTGATCTTCGGTTTCTCCTACTTCTTCGGCGAGACCGCGTGGCTGTCGGCCCGGCGCGAGGCTGTTCTGGTCGAGCAGGCCGAACAGCTCCGCCAGGCCCGGGCCGCGTCCGAGGAACGGGCCGTGGTCACCGAGCGCCTGCGGATCGCCCGCGAACTGCACGACGTCGTCGCCCACCACGTCTCGGTCATGGGCATCCAGGCCGCGGCGGCCCGGCGCGCGATGGACCGCGACGGCGGAACGGCCCGCGACTCGCTCACGTCGGTCGAGGAGAGCGCCCGGACGGCGGTCGACGAGCTCCAGCGCATGCTCGGGGCGCTGCGCACCGCCGACGAGCCGGCCGCCGCGCCCAACCCGGGCATCGAGCGGCTGGACGAGCTGCTCGATCGGGTCCACGAGGCCGGGCTGACCAGCGAGTTCGCTGTCTTCGGTACGGCCGTTCCGCTGCCCGCGTCAACGTCCCAGACGGCGTACCGGGTCGTACAGGAGGCCGTGACCAACGCGCTGAAGCACGCCGGGGCGTCCACTGTCGACGTGCGACTGCGCTATCTCAACCACGAACTGGAGATCGACGTGGCCGACGACGGCCACGGAGCGTCCACGAGCCGCGCGGCCGACGACGGCATGGGGCTGGTCGGCATGCGGGAACGGGTCGCCCTGCTCGGCGGGACGATCGAGACCGGCAACCGGTCGGCCGGCGGTTTCCGCGTACGAGCGAGGTTGCCCCTCGGATCGGCGGCGCCCCGCGAGAAGGTCGCCCCGTGATCCGGGTCCTCCTCGCGGACGACCACCGGCTGGTCCGCACCGGCTTCCGCGTGATCCTCGGGCTGGAGGACGACATCGAGGTCGTCGGGGAGGCCGAGGACGGCGCGCAGGCCGTCGAGGCGACCGCGCGGCACTCCCCCGACGTGGTGCTGATGGACGTCGAGATGCCCCGGATGAACGGGCTCGAGGCGACCCGCCGGATCGTCGCCGCCGGGGGCGGTCCGTCAGTGCTGATCCTGACCACGTTCGACCGGGACGACTACCTGTTCGCGGCGCTCGAGGCCGGGGCCAGCGGATTCCTGCTCAAGAACAGCTCGCCGGAGTCGCTGGTCGAGGCCGTACGGGTCGTCGCGCGCGGCGACGCGCTGCTGGCCCCCGAGATCACCCGGCGCGTCATCGCGGCCTTCGCCCGGCCCGGCACCGCCCGCTCCGGCCCGCCCGCCGCCCGGCTGGGCGAGCTCACCCCGCGCGAGCACGAAGTGCTGGTCGCGCTGGCCGGCGGCGCCACCAACGCCGAGATCGCGGCCGCCCTGCACCTGGGCGAGACCACGGTCAAGACCCATGTGAGCCGCGTGCTGACCAAGCTCGGGGCACGCGACCGGACGCAGGCGGTCGTGCTGGCGTACGAGCTCGGGGTCGTGCGCCCCGGCGGGTGACATCCTCCTCGCGGAGGACCGGGTGGATCATGCTTGAGCCGGACGCATTCCCGGGCCGGAATGCCTAGCCTCATCAATATGACCACCGTGCTGAACGTCGATTCCGTCAGCCGCAGCTTCGGCGACCGGGCCGTTCTGCGAAACATCTCGTTCCCCGTCACCGGCGGCCGGCTGACCGGGTTCGTCGGCGCGAACGGCGCCGGCAAGACCACCACGATGCGGATCATCCTCGGGGTGCTGGCCGCCGACACCGGCGAGGTGACGCTCGACGGCCGGCCGCTGACCCGCGCGATCCGGCAACGCTTCGGCTACATGCCCGAGGAACGTGGCCTCTACCCGACCATGACCGTGCACGACCAGGTCGTCTATCTGGGCCGGCTGCACGGCCTGAGCAGCGCCGACGCCGAGCGCCGCACGACCAGGCTGCTCGAACGGCTCGGGCTCGGTGAGCGAGCCGGCGAGAAACTCGAGAAGCTCTCGCTCGGCAACCAGCAGCGCGCCCAGGTCGCCGCCGCGCTGGTGCACGAACCCGAGGTGCTGGTGCTCGACGAGCCGTTCTCGGGTCTCGACCCGCTCGCCGTCGAGGTGATGGTCGACGTGCTGCGCGACCGCACCGCGGCGGGGGTGCCGGTGCTCTTCTCCAGCCACCAGCTCGAACTGGTCGAGCGTCTGTGCGACGACCTCGTGATCATTGCGGACGGGGAGATCCGGGCCGCCGGGGACCGGGCGTCGCTGAGCGCCCAGCATGCCGTGCCGCGCTATCAGCTACGGGTCGACGCCGACGCCGGCTGGTTGCGCGACCATCCCGGGGTCACCCTGCTCGACCTCGACGGCCCGCACGCCGTGTTCGACCTGGAAGCCGGGTTCGACGACCAGAAAGTCCTGCACGCCGCGCTCGAGCGAGGCCCGGTGCGGTCGTTCGGCCCGGTCGTCCCGTCCCTGTCCGAGATCTTCCGAGAGGTCGTCCGATGAGCACCTACGCCGCCGCCAAAGTGGTGGCCGCCCGCGAGATCAAGGTGCGGCTGCGCGACAAGACGTTCCTCTTCAGCACCGCGTTCTTCCTGCTCTTCGCGATCGGCGTCACGGTTCTGCCGGCCATCTTCGCGGGCGGCCCGTCGTCGGTCGCGGTCGCCGACCGGGCCACCGCCGCGATCCTGCAACAGGGCGATTTCGACGTACGGGTGGTGGCCGACGACGCCGCAGCCGAGAAGCTCGTGCGTGACGGCGACGTCGACGCCGCGGTGCTGGCCGGCCCCGAGGTCATCGCCCTGGACGACCGGCCCGGCGAGGTCGTCTCCGCGTTGAGCACGGCTCCGCCCGTACGCCTTCTCGACCCGGGCACCGTCGACCCGTTCCTGGCCTACATCGTGCCGTTCGCGCTGGCGTTCGTCTTCTTCATGACGTCGTTCCTGTTCGGACTGCAGATCTCGCAGAGCGTCACCGAGGAGAAGCAGACCCGCATCGTCGAGATCCTGGTCGCCAGCGTGCCGACCCGGGCGTTGCTGGCCGGCAAGGTCGCCGCGCTGGGCCTGCTGGCCTTCACGCAGGTGGCGTTGATCGCCATTGTCACCCTGGTCGGCGCGCGGCTGGCCGGGCTCGACAGTGGGGTGCTGAGCCTGCTGGAACCCACAATCGGCTGGTTCGTCGCGTTCTTCCTGATCGGCTTCCTGATGCTGGCCGCGCTGTGGGCGGGCGTGGGGGCGCTGGCGTCGCGGCCCGAGGATCTCAACGGCGTCTCCCAGCCGGTGCAGATGGCCGTCATGCTGCCGTTCTTCGCGGTCATTTTCCTGGCCGAGAACCCGCTGGCGATGACGATCCTGTCCTACGTCCCGTTCTCGGCGCCGATCGCGATGCCGACGCGGATCTTCCAGGGCAACGCCGCGGCCTGGGAACCGTTCGTCGCCTTGCTGATCATGGCGGTCACCGCCGTCGGGCTGCTGGCCGCGGGCGCCCGGGTCTACGAGGGTTCGCTGCTGCGCACCAACGGCAAGACCTCGTGGGCGACGGCCTGGCGCTCGCGCACTACGACCGCCGGATAGCCTCCGTCAACCCGGCGGCGCCGGCGCGCTACGACTGCGGGGTGGCCTCGCCGACCCGGCGCACGATCGCCAGCAGTGACGCCTCGACGTCTTCGATCGGGCGCTCGGGCATGAAGACCAGCCAGTCGACGGCCACCACCAGGCCGACGCCGAACAGGGCCGAGGAAGCCACGCGCACGTCCAGGTCGGCCGGAAGATCACCGGATTCGACGCCGGCCTGGACGGTCTCGGCGATCACGCCGATCGCCTGCTCGCGCAACAACACCAGGGTCTGCTGCCACTCGCGGTTGGTGCGCCACATCTCCGAGAGCAGGAGCTGGGCGAAGGCGCGATAGCGGCGGATGTAGTCGAGCTGGCTGTGGACCAGCGCGGCCACGGCCTCGCGCGGCGGCAGCCCTTCAACGGCCTCGCGGAACTCGTCGGTGAGCAGCCCGATGCCGTGGCGCAGCAACTCTTCGAACAGGTCGGTCTTGGACTTGAAGTTGTAGTAGACCGTGCCCTTGGCAACCCCGGCCCGCAACGCGATCACGTCGACCGTCGTGGCCGAGTAGCCCTGCTCGCCGATGAGCTCGACGGCCGCCTCGAACAGGCGCTGCCGAGTGTCGTTCCGCCGCCGGGTTCGCCCGTCCATCACGCTCCTCACAGCACCAGCTCGGGGTGCAGATCCCCCGGGGTCAGGCGACGGCTCCGGTGGGCCGCCGCAACAGTTATGACAAAAGCCCCCACACCGTACGCCACCAGGAGCGCCGCCCCCTGCACGACGGTGCCCCACGGTCCGCCGTCGATCGCGTGCCGCGCGGCCTGCACCACGTAGGTCATCGGTAGCAGCGGGTGGATCGCCTGGAAGAACCCGGGCGAGGTCTGCACCGGATAGGTGCCGCCCGACGACGTGAGCTGCAGCATCAGCAGCGCCAGGGCGAGGACTCGTCCCGGGGGCCCGAGCGCCGCACCGAGCATCTGCATGATCGCGGCGAAGGTGGCCGCGGTCAGCAGGAGCAGACCGTAGGTGGTCACGGGATGCACCGGGCCCAGCCCCAGCGCGAAGTGTACGACGAGGTAGAGCAGCGTGGCCTGGACCAGCCCGATCGCGACGGCCGGCAGCAGCCCGGCCAGGGCCACCCGGGTGCTGGGCGCCTCCGACACCAGGTAGCGGCGGTTGAGCGGGCGCAGCACGAAGAACGTGATCATCGCCCCGACCCAGAGAGCGAGGGCCAGGAAGTAGGGCGCGAAGCCGACGCCGTAGGTGGCGGCCGGGTTTCGCACGCTGCGATCGAGCGACACGGGGTCGGCAAGCACGTCGGCGCGGTGACTGGGATCGTCGCCATACCCGGGGATCTTGCCGGCGCCGTCGGTCAGCCCCGAGGCGAGTTGCTCGGCGCCGCCCTGCAGGTCGCCCAGCCCGTTGACGAGCTGGTGACCGCCCCCGGCCAGCGTGCCGAGGCCGCCGGTGAGCTCCCGTGCGCCGGACGACAGGCGGAAGAGGCCACCCCGCAGGTCGAGGGCGCCCTGCTTGGCGTCGGCCGTGCCGCTGCGCAGTTGCGCCGCGCCGGTGGCCAGCCGGTCCAGCCCGGACGAGAGCTGGTCGACCCGGGCGCGGGCGGCCTGCACGTCGTCGGCGAGGTGCGGCGCGTCGGCGGCGACCTGCCGGGCCGTGGCCGCGACCCGGCGCAGCTCGGCGCGCAGGTCGTCGAGGTCGGCCGCGCGCACGGTGTCGCGCACCTGCTCGGCCGCGGTGACGAGCCGGGCGGCGAGCGCCTTCGCCTCGGCCAGGCCCTCGGTGCCGGCGGGCAGGCCGTTCAGATAGGACTGGAGCTGGCGGGCGTTGCGCACGGCCTGCTCGGCGGCGGTGTCGATGGCGCCGATGTTGGCGGCCAGCGTGTCGGCGCCCCGGCTCACCAGGGTGGCGGCGTTCGCGATGGTGCGGGCGTTGTCGCGCAGCAGCGGCTCGGCCTTGTCGGCGGCCGCGTCGACGGCCTTCGCGAGGCGGCGTCCACCGTCGGCCGCCTGCTGGGTGCCGGTGGCGAGCTGGCGAGCGCCCGCGTCGAGCTGGGTCAGGCCGTCGGCCAGGTCACCCGCCCCGCGACCGGCCTCGCTCAGTCCGCGGCCCAGGCGGGCGGATCCGGTCTCGGCGTCGTCGAGGCCGCCGGCGAGCCGTCCGGCGCCCGACTCGGCTCGGCCCGCGCCGTCGCGCAGTCGGCCGGCACCGTCGGCGGCCTGTTCGGTCTGCTGCTTGAGGTCGGTGAAGCCGATCAGCATCTTGTCGAAGTAGCCGGCGCTCGCGCTCGACGCGGCGGCCGCCCGCACCTCGGCGAAGGCGGTGCGGGCGAAGACGCCGGTCAGGTAGTTGGTGGCGTCGTCGCTGACGGCGGTGAGCCGGGCCGCCTGCGGGGTGACACCGGCGTCGGGGCCGGTCACGAGATCGGCCGAGAAGTCGGCCGGGATGCGCAGCAGGAGCTGGTAGCGGCCGTCGGTCAGCCCCTTCTCGGCGCCGGCCTCGTCGGTCACGTGCCAGTCGAAGACCTCTCGTTCGATCAGCTCGTCGGCGAGGTCTTGACCCGCGTGCAGTCTGGTGCCGTCGCTCGCGGTGGTGGCGCGATCTTCGACGACCAGGGCGGCGGGAATGTGGTTGAGCCGGCCGTAGGGGTCCCAGAAGGCGTAGAGGTAGAGCGCGCCGTAGAGCAGCGGGATCACGGCGACCGCGGCGATCGCGGCCCGGGTGAGATTGCCGCGCAGAAACCGCCGCAGCTCGAACCCGGCCAGCGAAAGGGCCGACAGGTATCTCATCGCTGAGCCTCGCTGGCCGCACTGGCCTCGCCGGCGAGGCGGATCACGGTGGTGACGTGGGCCGGGTCAATCTCGCGGGCGGTGATCAGCACGGCGGTGCCGCGAGCGGTCAGCTCGGTGATGAGCCGCCACAGGGCCACGCGCTCGCTGGTGTCGAGCCCGTCGTCGTAGCCGTCGAGGGCGATCACGGCCGGGAACGCGAGCTCGGCCAGCGTCAGGCCGAGGACCTGTTTCTCGTACGGAGTGAGGTCTTGACCCTGCTTGTTCGGGTCGAGGTCGTGCAGGTCGACGCCGGCCGCCTCGGAGCGTGGGCGGCCCTGCATGGCGAGGCGCTCGCGGACGTGTTCGGTGACGGTGAAGACAGATTCTGGGGCTGACACGTCGGGCACATAACCCAGCGACGCCCGGCCGTCGAGCTCGACAGTGCCCGCCGCGAGCCGGAACTTGCGGGCCAGCGCGAGAAGCGCCGTGGTGCGGCCGCTGCCGGGCGGGCCGACCACGGCGACGAGATCGCCGGCCTCGACCTCGACGTCGAGATCGCGGAAGAGCCAGGAGTCGCGGCCACGGCGGCGGCGGACACCGGCCCCGCGTGCGATTAGCACCGTCATGACTCCCCCGAGAACTTGAACTGACTGGTCAGTACAAAAACTTACTCCTTCGATCTCGCCACACCAAGCCGGTGGTGGTGGACGTCACTGCCGATCACGGGGCAGGATCTGTTCATGTCGATGCGCTGGGGCATGACCGTTCCGCTGGGCGGAATCCCGCTCTCCGATCACGCCGATGTGTACGCGGCCCTGGCCGACGCCGGCTTCACCGACCTGTGGACCTCCGAGGTCGCCGGCTCCGACGCCTTCACCCCGCTGACGCTCGCCGCCGCCTGGTCCCGGCGCCTGCGGCTCGGCACCGCGATCGCCCCGGTCTTCACCCGCGGTCCCGGCCTGCTGGCGATGACCGCGGCCGCCCTGGCCGACGCCGCTCCCGGCCGGTTCCAGCTCGGCATCGGCGCCTCGTCACCCGTGGTGGTCGGCGACTGGAACGCGGTCGAGTTCACCGAGCCCTACCAGCGCAGCCGCGACATGCTGCGGTTCCTGCGCGCGGCCCTGGCCGGCGAGCTGGTCGACGGCGCTTTCGAGACTTTCTCCGTACGGCGCTTCCGCCTCGAACGCCCGCCCGCGGTGCCCCCGCAGGTGCTGCTGGCCGCCCTGCGCCCCGGCATGCTGCGCCTGGCCGCCGCCGAGGCCGACGGGGTGATCCTCAACTGGCTCGCCGCGGCCGACGTGCCGACGGCCCTCGCCGAGGTCAAGACCGACAAACCGGACTTCGACGTGGTCGCTCGCATTTTCGTCTGCCCGACCGACGACGCCGACCATGCCCGGCGCATCGGCCGTCGCATGATCGCGGCCTACCTGACCGTGCCCGCCTACGCCGACTTCCATCGCTGGCTCGGCCGGGGCGAGGTGCTGACCCCGATGTGGCGGGCGTGGTCGTCCGGCGACCGCAAGGGCGCGCTGGCCGCGATCCCCGACGAGGTCGTCGACGACCTGATCGTGCACGGCTCCCCCGCCGACTGCCGCGCCAAGGTCGAGGCGTACGTGGCCGCGGGCATCACCGTGCCGGCCATGGCTCTGCTTCCGACGCACACATTGGACTCGGGTGACGTACCCGCGATCCTGGAACTGCTGTCCGCCTTGGGCCGATGACCGCCGCCCGCCCGATTTCTCCCATTGCCGCGTCCGGCTCGCCCCGTTTCGCACTCGCACCGAAAGCCCGGCTCACCCGGTTCGGTACCGAGTGCGAGCGGCGGCGGCCGAGGACCCGGGCGACCTGACTGATCAGCCGCTCCCCCGGAAACATTCAGGCGGCCTACGATGCCGCACATGGCATTGATCCACCGGGCGACGTTGACCCCCACAAAGGTTGAGCTGCTGGCGACGTGGCTCCCCGGCCGCTCGTGGTATCGAGGTGCCCCCGGCGCCACCGTCGAACGCGTGGCGTCCTATCGATTCGACGACCCCGAGGGCGCGGTCGGCATCGAGACGATCCTGGTGACCGTGGGCGACGGCGCGACCTACCAGGTCCCGCTGACCTATCGCGGCGCACCGCTCGAGGGCGGCGACGACTGGCTCATCGGCACGCTGGAGCACTCGGCCCTGGGCACCCGCTGGGTCTACGACGCCACCGGCGATCTCGTCTATGCCGAGGCCCTCGCCCAGGCCGTGCTCACCGGCAGCGGCCAGGCCCAGGAGTTCATCGACAACGACGGCCACCTTGAGCCGCGCCCGCCGAGCATGTCGATCATGACGAGCAACATCTCGGCCGACTTCGCCGAGGCCCGTGCGGTCACCGCCGTCCACGGCACCACCCCGGGCGACCCGACCCTGATCGAGACCGACAAGCTCACCCTCACGGTCCCGCGCCTGCTGAACCACGCCGTCTCGGCCCCCGGCGCGGTCCTGTTCGGAACCTGGCCCGGTCAGCCCGCCTCGATCCCGCTGGCTTTCGCCAATCCTCGCTGACACACGAAAAAGGCGCACCCCAACCGATCGGTTGGGGTGCGTCTTTTTCGCGGTCGCTCACTCGCCGTCGGCGAGGATCGCGTAGAGCTTGCGCTTCGTCTCGTTCAGGATCTCCAGGGCCCGCTGGCGCTGCTCGGGAGTGCCGTTGAAGCCCACCTGCTTGAGCGCGCCCATGATGCCCACCGCCGCGTCGCGGAAGTCTTGCACCTGGGACATCGTGTCGTCGCCGATGTGGGACCACGGCGGGTTCTGCGCGGCCGTCTCAGCCTCGGGACGCCCGTCGGCGGTCAGGCGGTAGCTCTTACGGCCGCCGGCCGCCTCGGCCTCGATGAGGCCCTCGTCCTCGAGCAGCTGCAGTGTCGGGTAGACCGAGCCGGGGCTGGGACGCCAGATGCCGTTGGTGCGGGCGTCGAGCTCCTGAATCATCTCGTAGCCGTGCATAGGCCGCTCGAGAAGCAGCGCCAGAACGGCGTGGCGGACGTTGGGCCGCGAGCCGCGGCCGCCCCGGCGCCCTCCGCGACCGCCTGGGCCCCATGTGCCGCCCGGGCCACCGGCACCGGCAGCGCCGCCGAAGTCGCCGAAGGGGAAGCCCGGCGGGAAGGTGAAGCCCCGGGCACGGAAGCCGTGCGGGCCGTGATGGATGTTCCTCATGACTATCTCCGATCTGTTGTCGATACGTAGACGATATATCGGCAATAGCTCAAGGGCAAGTGATTCTTCGCGCTGAGGGGGTTGCGACGGGTGTGGACCGTCCCGCATCTGGCAATGTGATAGCTGTGCTGACGGTGCCGATTCGCCAGCTCGGTGAGTCCGAGCGCGCGCAGGTCGAGAAGATCCTCGACCGTGACCCCTATGCCGGCGCCCAGATCGCCGAGCGGGTGGCGTCGCACGGCCTGAGCTGGTGGCGCTCCGACGGCCGCATCTTCGGTTACGGGCCGGGCCGGCGCGTCGAGTCCCTGATCTGGTCGGGCGCCCATCTCGTGCCGGTCTGCTCCACGCCGGCGGCCACGGCGGCGTTCGCCGAGCTGCTCGGCTCCGAGCCCCGCATCTGCTCCTCGATCATCGGCCGCTCCGACGCCGTGCTCGACCTGTGGGACAGGCTCGGCGGGCAGTGGGGGCGGGCCCGTGACGTGCGGCCCCACCAGCCACTCCTGGTCGCCGAGCGCGACCCGCTGATCGCCGCCGACCCCGACGTGCGACTGGTGCGGCCAAGCGAGGTCGACGCGCTCTTCCCGGCCGCCGTCGCGATGTACACCGAAGAGGTCGGCGTCTCGCCTCTGCTCGACGACGGTGGCCGCGGCTACCGCCGGCGCATCGCCGAGCTGGTCAAGGGCAAGCGGGCCTACGCGCGGTTCGTCGGCGACCGGGTGATCTTCAAGGCCGAGCTGGCCATCGTCACCCGCCGCACCACCCAGGTGCAGGGCGTCTGGGTCGACCCGGAGTTCCGCGGCCGCGGGCTGGCTGCCCCGGCGATGGCCGCCGTGGTACGCGATGCATTGCGACGTGTGTCACCCACGGTGAGCCTCTACGTGAACGACTACAACGCGCCAGCACGCCGTGTTTACGCTCGGTGCGGCTTCGTCTCGGCTGGCAGCTTCGCCACGGTCCTGTTCTGAACGACGAAACCCCGCCACACAGGACGGGGTTTCAGCGTGACGTGGCAGGTCAGTGGACCGTGACCTGCGGGCCGGGAAGCAGCTCGCGCAGCTCGTCGGGGAGCTCGGCGCCCATCTCGTCGGCCAGGCGCAGGGCCTCTTCGACCAGCGTCTCGACGATGATCGACTCGGGGACCGTCTTGATGACCTGGCCCTTGACGAAGATCTGGCCCTTGCCGTTACCGGACGCGACACCCAGGTCGGCCTCGCGCGCCTCGCCCGGGCCGTTCACGACGCAGCCCATGACGGCCACGCGCAGCGGCACCGGGAAGCCCTCGAGCGCCGCCGTCACCTGCTCGGCCAGCGTGTAGACGTCGACCTGGGCCCGGCCGCAGCTCGGGCAGGAGACGATCTCGAGGCCACGCTCGCGCAGGCCCAGCGACTCGAGGATCTGGTTACCGACCTTGATCTCCTCGACCGGCGGGGCCGACAGCGACACCCGGATCGTGTCGCCGATGCCCTCGGCGAGCAGCGCGCCGAACGCGACCGAGCTCTTGATCGTGCCCTGGAAGGCGGGCCCGGCCTCGGTCACGCCGAGGTGCAGCGGGTAGTCGCACTGCTCGGCGAGCTGCCGATAGGCCCGGATCATGACGACCGGGTCGTTGTGCTTCACCGAGATCTTGATGTCGCGGAAGCCGTGCTCCTCGAACAGCGAGCACTCCCACAGCGCCGACTCGACCAGCGCCTCGGCGGTGGCCTTGCCGTGCTTCTGCAGCAGCCGCTTGTCGAGCGAGCCCGCGTTGACGCCGATGCGGATCGGCACGCCCGCGCCCGAGGCCGCCTTGGCGATCTCTTTGACCTTGTCGTCGAACTGGCGGATGTTGCCCGGGTTGACCCGGACCGCCGCGCAGCCCGCGTCGATCGCCGCGAACACGTACTTCGGCTGGAAGTGAATGTCGGCGATCACCGGGATCTGCGACTTCTTGGCGATCGCGGGAAGGGCCTCGACGTCGTCCTGCGAGGGGACGGCGACCCGCACGATCTGGCAGCCGGACGCGGTCAGCTCGGCGATCTGCTGCAGCGTGGCGTTGACGTCGGCGGTGAGCGTCGTGGTCATCGACTGGACGCTGACCGGCGCTCCGCCACCGACCGGCACACTCCCCACCATGATCTGCCGGGACTGCCGGCGAGGCGCCAGCGGCGGCGGGGGCACGGCCGGCATACCGAGACTGACAGCGGTCACTTTTCGCCTCACCTGTTGAAGATCGTGATCGGGTTGACGATGTCGGCGGTGGCGGTCAGCAGTGTGAACACACCACCGATCAGGATGACTGCGTAGGTGACAGGCATCAGTTTGTAGTAATCGACGCGGCCCGGGTCGGGCTTGCCGCGGCGCGCATAAAGCCATGATCGCACTCGCTCGTACCAGGCGATAGCGATGTGACCGCCGTCAAGTGGCAGCAGCGGCAGCAGGTTGAAGATGCCGATGAACACGTTCAGCGAGATGAACACGTTGAGGAACAACTCGGGCACACCGTGCTGGATCGCCTCGCCGCCGAGCCGGCTCGCACCGATCACGCTGATCGGGGTGTCGGGGTCGCGCTCGCTGCCGGTGATCGAGTGCCACAGGGCCGGGATCTTGTCGGGGATGCGCTTGAGCGCCTCGAATGTGTTCTTGAACAGGAACCACCCGAAGTCGGCGGTCGCCGGGACCGCCGAGGCGGCGTTGTACTTGATCTGGCTCGGGATGCTGTGCGGGTCCCAGCCGAGGCCGGCCACGGCGACCGTGGTGGTCGGGCCGTCCTCGTCGGTCAGCGACGCACGCTGCGCGGCGATGAGCTTGACCTCGGCCGTGGCGGCCACGCCGTCCCGCTGGTACTGGAACGGGGTCTCGCCCGGCTTCAGGCTGCGGATGACCTCGGTGAGCTGCCCGTAGGTCGTGATCGGGGTGTCGCCCACCTTGGTGATCAGGTCGCCGTCGCGCAGGCCGGCCGCGAAGGCCGGACCGGCGACCGCGCCGTTCTGACCGGGAACGCAGTCCTGCGTCTCGGTCGGAAGGTTCACCCACGTGCACTCGCTGATCTGGATGACCGGCGCCTGCGTGGCCGTCTCGGCGTTGTTCTGCGGATAGTCGGTGTTGGGCAGGCCGATCGTGAACGCGGTGATCCAGGCGGCCGCGGCGGCCAGCATGAAGTGGGTGATCGACCCGGCCGACATGACGACCGTGCGCTTCCACACCGGGAACCGCCACATGGCACGCGGCTGGTCCTCGGGGGCGACGTCGTCGTCCTGCGGCGTCATGCCGACGATCTTGCAGAAGCCGCCGAGCGGAATGGCCTTCAGACCGTATTCGGTCTCGCCGCGGCGGAACGAGAAGACGGTCGGGCCGAAGCCGACGAAATAGCGGGTGACCTTCATGCCGAAACGCTTGGCCGTGATCATGTGGCCGAGCTCGTGCAGGCTCACCGAAATCAGGATGGCCAGCGCGAACGCGGCGAATCCCAGCCAGTACGACATCAAGCTCCTCTTGCCGCGGTTGCGATCACCTGCTGTGCCTGGGCGCGCGCCCAGGACTCGGCGGCGAGCACCTCCTCGACGGTACCCGGTTCGGTAAAGTCCGGAGCCGCCGCGAGCACTCGCTCCAACGTGTCGACGATGCCCAGAAACGGTAGCCGACCGGCCACGAACGCGGCCACACACTCCTCGTTCGCGGCGTTGTAGATGGCCGGACGGCACCGGCCCTCGCGTCCGGCCTGCTTGGCCAGCCGCACGGCGGGGAAGGCGTCTTCGTCGAGGGGGCGCAGCTCCCAGTTGTGGGCCTCGCGCCAGTCGACCCCCGCGGCCGCGCCCGGCACCCGCTCGGGCCAGGCCAGCGCGAGCGCGATCGGCAGGCGCATGTCGGGCGGGCTCGCCTGGGCGAGGGTCGAGCCGTCGGCGAATTCCACCATCGAGTGCAGCACCGACTGGGGGTGCACCATCACCTCGATGTCGTCATAGGGCACAGCGAACAACTCGTGCGCCTCGATCACCTCGAGCGCCTTGTTCACCATCGTGGCCGAATTGATGGTCACGACCGGACCCATGTCCCACGTCGGGTGCTTGAGCGCCTCTTCCGGGGTGACATTCGTCAGCTCGTCGCGCCGGCGGTCGCGGAACGCTCCCCCACTGGCCGTCAGGATCAGCCGGCGCACCTCGGCCGCCGTGCCGCCGCGCAGGCACTGGGCGAGCGCGGAGTGCTCGGAGTCGACCGGCACGATCTGGCCCTGCTTGGCTATGCGGCGCACCAACGGCCCGCCGGCCACCAGGGATTCCTTGTTGGCCAGGGCGAGAACCCGGCCCTCCTCGAGCGCGGCCAGGGTCGGTGCGAGCCCGAGGCTGCCGACCACGCCGTTGAGCACGACGTCGCACGGGTGCCGGGCGAGCTCGGTCATCGCGTCGGGGCCGGCCACGATCTTGGGCAGTTTGAAGTCGCCGGTGGCCCAGCCTCGGCGCTGCGCCTCGGCGTAGAAGGCGAGCTGCAGGTCTTGCACGACCGAGGCGCGGGCCACGCCGACCACCTCGACCGCCAGCTCGAGCGCCTGCGAGGCGAGCAGCTCGACGTTGCCACCACCCGCGCCGATCGCGACCACGCGGAAGCGGTCGGGGTTGCGGCGCACGATGTCGATCGCCTGCGTGCCGATGGACCCGGTCGAGCCGAGCAGTACGAGATCGCGCATGCCGCACATCTTTCCGGACGCGAGCCCATTGCCCGAATCGGGTTGTGGATAACTGGGTATGCGATTGGTGTGGTCATGACGGTGGAACGGGCGCGCACGGCGCTGGCGGCACCCTTTCAGCCGCTGCGCGGGCGCGATCTGGCCTTGCACGCCGCCGCGGTCACCTTCTACGCCGGGATCGCCGTGGTGCCGATCGCGCTGCTCGCTGTCTGGATCACCGGATGGATCGTCGGGGCCGACCGCGTACGGCGTCTGACCGGCCACACGATCGCGGCGCTGCCCGACGCCGTCGGCGCGCCGCAGGCCTTGGCCGCGCTCATCGAGGCCGGCTTGCAGCTGACCCCGCTCTTCGCGCTGGCCAGCCTGCTCCCGGCCACGCTCTACGGCGAGGGTCTGCGACGCGCCTTCGTCTCGCTGCGCGCGCCCGGCGGCGAGTCGCTGGTCGGCTGGCGTGGCCGCATTCTCTGGCTGCCGCTGCTGGCCGCCGCCCCCGCGCTGCTGCTGGCCATGTTCCTGGCGCTGCCGTCGACGAGCGGCCTGTGGATCCGCGGCGGCTGGTACTCCGTCCTCGGCGTGGTGCTCTCGTTCCTGGCCGCGTGGATCGTGCTCACCCCGGTCGTCATCTGGGTCTACCGTTACGTGGCGCCGGGCCGGCCTCGCTGGCTGTCGACGATCCTCGTCGGGTCGTTCACGGCGGCCAACCTGTCCGGTTTCCTGCACGGCTTCGTGCTGTTCTGCTCGCTCCCGATCAACCTGGGCGCGCCGTTCGGCGGCTTCGACGAGATCGGCGGCATGGTCGCGATCGGCCTCTGGCTCTATCTGTTCCACATCATCGTGCTGGCCGGATACGCCGCGACCCGCAGCGCGAGCGCCTTCCAGACCCGACGTGAAACATGAGCTGATTTTTTCACGTCCGAACAGTCGAGGAACCTTCTCACCGAGGCGCGCTACCCTCGGTCGTCATGACCACTCATTCCGCCACCGGAATCCCCACCCGGTCCGACGTAGTGATCATCGGCGCCGGCCACAACGGCCTCGTCTCCGCGATCCTGCTCGCCCGCGCCGGCCTCAGCGTCGTCGTCCTCGAGGCCTCCGAGGTGATCGGCGGCGCCGCCCGCACCGAGCACCCGTTCGCCAAGGCGCCCGGCCTCGGTCATTCGACCGGTTCCTACCTGCTCGGTCTCATGCCGCCCGAGCTGCTGCGCACCCTCGACGTCGACATCCCCGTGCTGCGCCGCGACCCGCACTACTTCCTGCCGACCCCCGGCCCGGCCGGCTCGCCCTACCTGCTGTTCGGTCGCGACCACGCCGCCACCCGCGCGCAGCTCGAGCGCTTCTTCTCGCCGCGCGACGTCGCCGCCGACGAGCAGCTCGCCGTCGAGATCGCCGCGCTGCGGGCCGACCTGGCCCCCGCCTGGCTGGAAGAGCCCGGCAGCGTCGAGCAGACCGCCGACCGCTACATCCGCCCCCAGCTCCAGAGCACCTTCGTCGACCTGGTGCGCGGCTCCGTCGCCGACTATCTGGCCCGCTTCGGCTTCAAGAGCGAGCTGCTGGTCAGCATGTACGCGGTGACCGACGGCCTCTCCGGCCTCAACGCGGGCCCCGACGACCCCGGCACCGGTCACAATTTCCTCGTGCACAACATGTGCCGCCTTCCCGGCTCCGACGGCACCTGGATGATCGCCGAGGGCGGCATGGGCAGCGTCACCCGCGTCTTCGCCGACGCGGCCCGAGCCGCCGGCGCCCAGATCTTCACCGGCACTCCCGTTTCGGCCGTCACGGTCGACGGTGGCGCGGCCGGTGGCGTCGTGCTGGCCGACGGCCGCGAGATCCGCGCCCGCGTCGTCCTCGGCTCCTGCGACCCCTACCGCCTCATCGACCTGGTGCCCGACGGCTCGCTCCCCGCCGAGCTGACGACCCGCATGGCCGCCGTCAAGCGCACCGGCACCACCTTGAAGCTCAACCTGGCCCTGCGCGGCCTGCCCGACTTCAGTTGTCTTCCGCCCGGCACGGCTTCCCCGTTCGGCTCGACGATCCACCTGCTCCCCGGCTCGGCGGGCCTGGCCGGCGGCAACTCCGACTCGCCGATGGCCGCGCTGCGCGCCATGTGGGCCGACGTGCAGGCCGGCCGTCTGCCCGACGAGCCCACCATCGAGTGGTACCTGCACACCACGGTCGACCCCACTCTGCAGGACGCTGAAGGCCACCACTCGTCGGCGCTGTTCGTGCAGTCGGTCCCGTTCAGCCCCGCGGGCTCCACGTGGGAGCGGGAACTGCCCGCCTACGTCGACCGCCTGCTGGACATCTGCGAACGCTACGCGCCCGGCACCCGCGACCTGATCGTCGACATGATGCCGCTGACCCCACCCGGCATCGAGCAGCACTTCGGCATCACCGGCGGCCACATCCACCACGTCGACAACACGGTCGCCTTCAACGAGCGCATGCCCTATTACACGGGCCTCGACGGCCTCTACGCGGGCTCAGCGGGCGCCCACCCGGCCGGCAGCGTCATCGGCGCCGCCGGCCACAACGCCGCCAACCGCATCCTCAAAGACCTGCGCTGAGCCGGCCGCTGAAAACCTCAAGACTTCAACCGCTGACGTACGCGTCGTGACCGCCCGACAACCGCATTGACGACCGCTCTCGGCGCTCCTCGCGACCTGAGTGCCGCTCAAGGCCGCAACGCGCCTTGCGCGCCACTGCGCAGCCGTCCCGGCGCCCAATGTTTGTCCGCAGCGCACGGTGGGCGGCGATTCGGGCGCAACCACTCACGCAGGTCGCCCGGATGGGGTGAGCGTTCTGGGCGCGCCAGCGCCCTGCTCGGCCCGCCCGGGCCCTCGGCGGGAGCGACGGTCGGTAACCCACCACCCCGCTACGACATCTGCCTTTGACTCTTGCTTCGGCTTACTCGGAAGGAGTCTTCTCGGCGCGAATCTTGTGGCCCACGCTGGTGAGGCACCGTCCACTGGGGAGGTCGAACTTCCAGCCGTGCAGCTGGCAGGTCAGGACGTTGCCGTCGACGATGCCGAAGCGGCTCAGGTCGGCCTTGAGGTGGGGGCAGCGACGCTGGACGGTCCAGTCGCCCAGGACCGTGTCTTCGGCCTCGACGGCCTTCTCGTGCTCGTCGTACCAGCCCTCGGCGTACTGCAGGCGCTCCTCGGAGAGACACTTGAAGAACGCGTAGACGAATTCGTTGTACTGACCGATGCGGGCGGCGGAGAAGCGGCAACTCAGGAACAGCGAGTTAACCCAGTCGCCCTCATCGATGTGGATGAGGTGCTCGATCAAGGCACGGCCGGTCTTGAAGCGGTAGCGCACCTTCTCGTTGTCGTAGGCGCGCACCTGCTTGCCCGGAAAATCGACCACGATGGACTCGAGGACCTCGCCGTCGGGGCCGAAGCTGTCGGTGAGGTCGAAGCGGACCGGGCCGCCGACGCCCTGCGCCATGTAGATCGACTCTTCGAGCAGGGGCTCGATGCGCTTCTTGAGCTCGCCGAGCACGTCGATCTCGGGGTGGCGCCACGACGCCTTCTCGGCCTCGATGACCGGGGCCTTGCGCACGCGCATCTCTTCGAGGTGGGCCTGCTTGTTGGCGAAGAACTCGTCGACGTCGGTCGGGTGGGTCGTGTCGGCGGACTTCTCGGTGAGCTCCGTCACGCTGCCCGGGAGCAGGACGATGCCGTTGGTGCCGCCGACCTTCGCGTACTCCTCCATGAAGACCGACTGGTCGGGGAAGATGTTGCCCTCGTCGCCGAAGATGTCGTTGAACTGCCAGAGGCTGTCGTCGAGGAAGCACGGCGGGCCGGCGATCGGGAAGACGTGGTCGGCCTTGAGGTCGTCGATGTAGCGCCAGGTGCGGTCGAACTGGCGGTCACGCTTCTGCTTGCCGAACGCGGTCTTGGCGGCGTCGGGCAGCTCGTAGACCATCGGGTACCAGATGGCGCCGGAGAACTGCAGCATGTGGGCGTGCACGTGGCCCAGCTCGTTGAAGCGGGTGAGGTCGGTGGGGCGGGCGTCGTTCTGGTTGAGCACGCGAATGCCGTCGTGCTCGACCCAGAGCGACGAGTCGCCGATGGGGCCGTCGGTCGGGCTGATCAGCGCCTGGATCATGACCTTCAGGCCGCCGTCGAGCTCGTGCACCTCGTCCGACCTGGTCTTGAAGAAACTGGTGAAGCCGAGATCGCGCAGCTCGTCCTCGAGTTGGCTGGTCGGGTACTCCGGGAGGAGAACCGTCGCCTTCTTGTTGATGAAGCGCTTGAGGTGCTCGGCGTCGAAGTGGTCGCGGTGCAGGTGCGACACGTAGAGGTAGTCGACGTCGCCCAGCGTCTCCCAGTCGAGCAGGGAATTGTCGGGGAACGGAAACCATGAGGCGAAATAGGCGGGATTGACCCATGGGTCGCACAGAATGCTGCCGGCGGCGGTGTCGATCCGCATGCTCGCGTGCCCAGTGCCTGTGATCCGCACCGTTCTACTCCCTCGATCCAAGAACCCGACCGCATCGAAGGTACCGGGTCCGGGTTGGTGCGCCGCGCGCGGAGGCGTCGTGCGAGACTGGAACCGGATGTGATCGACCTTCGAGGAAGGATCTAGACGTGGCTGCCGACCAGGACCCGGTCTACGCTCCCGACCAGCTCAAGCCTGGTGACCGGAAGCGGGCCCGAAAGGCGGCCATCATCGCGGCCGTCGTCATGCTGATGTTCTTCTGGGGCAACCACGAGGGCAACACCGAGAACATCTACCTCATTCTCTTCGCGCTGGCCATCGTCGGCGCCCTGGTCATCGACGCCGTGCTGCGGCGCAACGGGCTCAAGCCGAACGACCAGTAACTCGGTTCGTCTTACGGAAAAGGCCCGCGTCGCCGCGGGCCTTTTCCGTGTCCATCGTCAGCGCGGTCCGCGGAGCAGGATGTCTTTGACCTCGCGCAGCGCGGCGTCGACCTCGGCCTCGAAGTAGCCGCCCGGCACCAGGCCGAACTGCAACATGTCGAGGTCGTTCTCGGGCACCGGCATCGGGCCGCGGCCCGTCATCGCCTGCAGGATGCCCTCGAAGAGGCGATCGACCTGGTCGGGGTCGTAACCGCTGCCGAAGCGCCGCGGCTGGAACGTGCGCCGCAGCTGGTCGACCCGGTAGAGCTCGCCGCCCGGCTCACCCATCGGCGGGGGAAGCTGAGGCTGCTGGCCGCCGTAGCCGCCGGGAGGGCCGCTCATCGGGGCGTTGCCCATCGGCGGGCCACCCATGGGCGGGCCGCCGTAGCCGCCACGCGGGTCCTGCTGCTCGCGCGGCATGCGGATTTCGGCCGTCATGTCGTTCTTGCCGTGCCGGCCGGCCTCGAAGCCGTCGAACCCACCCGGCGGCTGCTCGAAGCCGCCCGTGTTGTCGAAGCCGCCCGTGTTGTCGAAGCCACCCGTGTTGTCGTAACCGCCCTGGTCGTAGCCGCGCGGGTCGCGGTCGTAGGCCGGCGGGGGCGGCGGAGCCGGCCGCTGCGGCAATTGCGGAACCGGCGGCTGGCCGTAGCCGGTGGGCTCGTCATAACGCCCGTACGGGTCGGGCGGCATCTGACCGCGTTGCGGCTGCGGCTGCTGCTGCGGGAACCGGTCGTCGCGGATCGGCGGGGCCTGCAGGCGCTCGGTGGGCGGAGCCATGCGGCCGCCCATGCCCTGACCGCCGCCCATGCCACCGCCACCCATGGCCGCGCCCAGGCCCTGCTTCGGGCCGCCACCGCTGATGCTGCCGGTGGAGAGACCGCCACGCAGCGAGTCACGCATCGGGTCGGGCGGGGGCGCGCCACGGCCGCCCCTGTCCTCCAGTTCGGCGAGCTGTCGCTCGACGCGGTCGAGGTGAAGGTCGACCTGCCACTCGTCGTAGCCGCCGAAGCGCACGCGGAAGACGACGTCGTGCACTTCCTGTGCGCCGACGGGCGGGCCCGCCTGCTCACCGGCCAGGGTGGCCTCGACCCGGTCGAGGAAGGAGTCGACCTCGTCGACCTTGTAACCGCGGCGCAGCGCGCGCCGCCGGAAACGCTGCCCCTGACTCGTCACAACGTCTCCCACTCCGCTCGCTGGGACCTGCGCCCAGTCACTGTGCCACCTCCGCGTCGGCGGCGGCGCCCCCAGCGCTCGCCTCCGTGAGCTCGCCCGCGGCCAGCTGGCCGCACGCGCCGTCGATCTCCCGGCCCCGGGTGTCGCGGACCGTCGTCGACACACCGGTTTCACGCAACCGGCGGACGAACTCGCGCTCGACCGGTTTCGGGCTCGCATCCCACTTGCTGCCCGGGGTCGGGTTCAGCGGGATGAGATTCACATGCGCCAGCTTGTTGCGCAGAAGCTTGCCGAGCAGGTCGGCGCGCCAGGGCTGATCGTTGACGTCCCTGATCAGGGCGTATTCGATCGAGATCCGGCGTCCGGTCCGGGCCGCGTAATCGAACGCGGCATCGAGCACCTCGGCCACCTTCCAACGCTGGTTGACGGGCACAAGCTCATCGCGCAGATCATCATCGGGGGCGTGCAGGGACAACGCAAGGGTCACATTGAGGTCTTCGGCGGTCAACCGGCGCATGGCGGGCACGAGACCCACGGTCGAGACGGTTATGTGCCGTTGCGAAAGACCCAGGCCCTCGGGCGCCGGGGTGGTGAGGCGGCGCACAGCCTCGATCACGCGGGGGTAGTTGGCCAGCGGCTCGCCCATGCCCATGAAGACGACCCGGGACAGCCGCGGCGGTGAACCGGTGACCGCGCCGGACGCGGCGACCCCGGCCAGATAGACCACCTGGTCGACGATCTCGGCGACGGAGAGGTTACGCGTCAGGCCCTGCTGACCGGTGGCGCAGAACGGGCAGGCCATGCCGCAGCCGGCCTGGCTGGACACGCAGGCCGTCACCCGGTCGGGGTAGCCCATCAGGACACTTTCGACCAGCGCGCCGTCGTGCAGCTTCCACAGCGCCTTGCGGGTGGCACCGTCGTCGCAGGCCAGCTCGCGGACCGGGGTCAGCAGCGTGGGCAGCAGGTCGCCGGTGAGCCGGGCGCGGGTGGCCGCGGGCAGGTCGGTCATCTCGTCGATGTCGCGCACGAGCCGGCCGAAGTAGTGGGTCGAGAGCTGCTTCGCACGGAACGCGGGCTCGCCGAGCGCGGTCACCGCGGCCTTGCGGGCGGCGAGGTCGAGGTCGGCCAGATGGCGAGGGGGCATCGACGGACGGCGCCGGATGGCGACCGCGTCGGGCTGGTCGGGGCTGGTCGGGATGACCGGAAGAATCGTCATGGCAGAACCAGTCTCCCACGCCCGTTCGAGTGCGCGCCGTTCACGTGTTCGCACCGATCAGGGCAAAAAGGAGGTATGCCGTGGGTACGGCGAACAGGATCGAGTCGAGCCGGTCCATCAGACCGCCGTGACCGGGCAGCAGGTGGCTCATGTCCTTGATGCCGAGGTCGCGCTTGAGCATCGACTCGGCCAGGTCGCCGGCGACCGCCACCATCGACAGGATCGCGCCGAACACCAGGCCCCAGTAGAAGGGCACGTCCAGCAGGAAGTAGAGCAGCAGCGAACTGCCGATCGCGGCCGAGACGACCGAGCCGGCGAAGCCTTCCCAGGTCTTGCCGGGGCTGATCGACGGCGCCATCTTGTGCTTGCCGAAGAAGACGCCGACGGCGTACCCGCCTGTGTCGGAAAGCACGACGGCGAGCAGCGTGCAGAGGACCCGCCAGCGACCGTCCTCCCCGGCGTCGGGCTGCTGGAGCAGCACACCGAAGCCGAGCAGGAACGGAACGTAGATCGAGATCAGAACGCTGGCCATGAGGTCACGGCGGAACGCGGCGGCGCCGTCGGCTATGCGCCAGATCACCGATGCGGCGATCGTCACCAGCAAACCGAGCAGCAGCGCGTCGGGGCCACCGTGCCAGGCCAGCCCGGTCATCAGCAGGGAGCCCGCGACCAACGGGATCAGCGGAGCGTCGGCGCCGGCCGCGCGCAGGGCGCGGACCATCTCGTAGACGCCGACCGCCGAGGCCACGGCGATGACGCCGAGGAACGCCTCCGGCCAGACGACCAGGGAGACCAGAACGATCAGGACCAGCCCCACACCGACGCCGATGGCGGCGGGCAGGTTGCGTCCGGCCCGCCCGGGGCCTTTCGCCCGCCGCTTGCCCTTCCTCGGCTGTTCGGTGATGGGGAGTTGTCCCGTCGGAACGTCCTCGCCCGCGTGCCAGGCCGGCTGGTTCCCGTCGCCGGGCCGGCCATAGGCGTACGGCGCCGGCACGCTCGTGTCGTCGCCGGAGTTCTGCCCGGCACGCGGATCGAGGTAGGACATCAGACTTCGAGCAGCTCGGCTTCCTTGTGCTTGACGAGCTCGTCCACGACGGAGACGTAACGGTGGGTCACGTCGTCGAGCTCTTTCTCGGCGCGGCGGCCATCATCCTCGCCCGTCTCGCCGTCCTTGACCAGCCGGTCGATCTGCTCCTTGGCCTTGCGGCGGACGTTACGGATGGCCACCCGGCCCTCCTCCGCCTTGCCACGCGCGACCTTGATCATTTCGCGACGGCGTTCCTCGGTCATCTGCGGCAGGTGGATGCGCAGCTGGGTGCCCTCGTTGTTCGGGTTGACGCCCAGGTCGGAGTCGCGGATCGCTCGCTCGATCGGGCCGAGTTGCGACGCGTCGTAGGGCTTCACGATCACCATGCGCGGCTCCGGGACGCCGACCGAGGCCATCTGCGTCACCGGCGTGGGCGCGCCGTAGTAATCCACCATGATCTTGGAGAACATCGCCGGAGTGGCCCGCCCCGTGCGGATCGCGGCGAACTCCTCCTTGGCGTGCTCGACCGCGCTCTCCATCTTCTCTTCGGCCTCGAAGAGTGTCTCGTCGATCACCGGCTCTTCTCGCCTCCTTGCTTTCTTCGGTGGTGCGGGGACGGAATCAGGCTCTGGGGGCTCAAGCCGTGATCAGAGTGCCGATTTTCTCGCCGCTGACGGCACGAATGATGGTGTCGTCACCCTCGGCGCCGAAGACCAGCATCGGGAGGTTGTTCTCCTCGCAGAGGCTGAACGCAGCCTGGTCGGCCACTCGCAGCCCCTTCTGGATCACATCCTGGAAGGTGAGAGAGTCGAGCTTGCGCGCGGCGGGGTCGATGCGCGGGTCGGCGGTGTAGACGCCGTCGACCCCGTTCTTGCTCATCAGCACGACGTCCGCGTGGATCTCGAGCGCGCGCTGGGCGGTGACCGTGTCGGTGGAGAAGTACGGCATGCCGGCGCCGGCCCCGAAGATGACCGCGCGGCCCTTCTCGAGGTGCCGGATGGCGCGCAGCGGAATGTAGGGCTCGGCGACCTGGGCCATGGTGATGGCCGTCTGCACGCGGGTCTCGATGCCCTCCTTCTCCAGGAAGTCCTGGAGGGCCAGGCCGTTCATGACCGTGCCGAGCATGCCCATGTAGTCGGCCCGGTTGCGGTCCATGCCGCGCTTCTGCAGCTCGGCGCCGCGGAAGAAGTTGCCACCGCCCACCACGATCGCGACCTGAATGCCGCGGCGGATGACCGTGGCGATCTGCCGGGCGATGCCCTGCACGATGTCGGGGTCGACGCCGACGGCACCGCCGCCGAACACCTCGCCGGAAAGCTTCAGCACGACCCGCCGGGGCCGTGCGGACGGCGGGGTCGGATCGTCAACCGGAACTGCCTGCTCGGTCACCATCGTCATGAGACCCGCCTTCCCTTCAATGCTCAGCAGAGACCTTATGGGAGAAGGAGGCCGGACGCAGAATCGCGTACCCGGCCTCCCTTGCCTCCAACGGCGGCCCGCTTACTCCTGGCCGACCTCGAACCGGACGAACCGGGTGATGTTCACGCCGGCCTCGTCCGCGATCTGCTTCACGGTCTTCTTGTTGTCGAGGACCGAAGACTGCTCGAGCAGGACGAAGTCCTTGAAGAAGGAGTTCACCCGGCCCTCCACGATCTTGGGCAGAGCCTTCTCGGGCTTGCCCTCCTCCTTGGCCGTCTCCTCGGCGATGCGACGCTCCGAGTCGACGACGTCGGTCGGAACCTCGTCACGGGTGAGGTAGCGCGGGCGCATGGCGGCGATCTGCATGCCGATGCTCCGGGCGTCGTCCTCGCCGGCCTCGTCGGTCTTGCCCTCGAACTGCACGAGGACACCGACCTGCGGCGGCAGGTCCTGCGCCTTGCGGTGCAGGTAGACCGCGACGGTGCCGTCGACGATCACGAAACGGTTCAGGACGATCTTCTCGCCGATCTTGGCCGAGTACTCCTGGATCGTGTCGGCGACCGACTTGCCGTCGAGGCTGGCCTCGAGCAGCGCGGCGGCGTCGGTGGCCTTCGTCTGCACACCGAGCTCGACCAGCTTCTGACCCAGCTCGACGAAGTCGGGGGTCTTGGCGACGAAGTCGGTCTCGCAGTTGAGCTCGAGCAGCGCGTTGCCGGAGTGGCTCACGATGCCGTTGGCCGCCGTGCGGCCGGCACGCTTGCCGACGTCCTTGGCGCCCTTGATGCGCAGGAACTCAACGGCCTTCTCGAAGTCGCCGTCCGCCTCGTCCAGCGCCTTCTTGCAGTCCATCATGCCGGCACCGGTCAGGTCGCGGAGCTTCTTGACATCCGCGGCGGTGTAGTTAGCCATGACTCTCTCTCGATGTCAGTTCGGGATTGGCTGACTTACTCGGCGGCGGGGGCCGCGGCGGCCGGCACGGGCTCGGCAGCCTCGGCCGCGGGGGCCTCGGCGGCGGGGGCCTCGGCGGCGGGGGCCTCGGCAGCCGGAGCCTCAGCGGCGGGCGCGTCGGCGGCCTTCTTCTCGGCGCCCTCGTAGAGGTCGCGCTCCCACTCGGGCAGCGGCTCGCCGGCGGCGACGGTGCCCGGCTCGGGCTTCTCGTCGGCGCCACCACGGCCACGGCCGGAGCGGGCGATCAGACCGTCGGCGACGGCGGCCGCGATGACCTTGGTCAGCAGCTCGGCGGAGCGGATCGCGTCGTCGTTGCCCGGGATCGGGAAGTCGACCTCGTCCGGGTCACAGTTGGTGTCCAGCACCGCGATGACCGGGATGCCCAGCTTGCGGGCCTCGTCAACCGCGATGTGCTCCTTCTTGGTGTCCACGACCCAGATCGCCGACGGCGTCTTGGTCATGTCCCGCAGACCACCGAGGGTCTTCGTGAGCTTGGTCTTCTCGCGGAAGAGCTGGAGGGTCTCCTTCTTGGTGTACCCGGCGGCGGTGCCGCTCAGGTCACCCAGAGCCTCGAGCTCCTTCATGCGCTGCAGCCGCTTGTAAACGGTCTGGAAGTTGGTGAGCATGCCGCCCAGCCAGCGGTGGTTCACGTACGGCTGGCCGACCCGCGTCGCCTGCTCGGCGATGGCCTCCTGCGCCTGCTTCTTGGTGCCGACGAAGAGGATGTGGCCACCCTCGGCGACGGTGTCCCGCACGTACGCGTACGCCTTCTCGATGTAGTCGAGCGTCTGGCGCAGGTCGATGATGTAGATGCCGTTACGCTCGGTGAAGATGAAGCGCTTCATCTTCGGGTTCCAGCGCCGGGTCTGGTGCCCGAAGTGGACACCGCTCTCCAGCAGCTGGCGCATGGTCACGACGGCCATGGTGGGTTACTCCCTGTTGTCCCTGGTTGTCACGCTCGCCGGCGGCGAGCGTCCTGGTGCCCGGTCGGCGGCCACAGTCGGACCCGAGATGATCGAGACCAGGGAGGGCCGTCGCCGCAGGTCATCAAAAAAGAGACCTGACAGAGGGCACGCGAGGTCGACCGCACGAGGCGGTCGCCGTCAACCAGCATACGCCAAGCTTCGCCCGGCTCCTCCTCGCGGGTTTCAGGCCACCGCCAGCCCCGCCGCGAGGAGCAGAATCAAACCCGCCGGGAGGTACGCCACCGGCGGGCGCAGCCAGGCCTCGCGGGCGATCGGGCCACCCCGGGCCACCGCGAACAGCCCGATTCCGCAGAGCGCGAAGCCGAGTGTGAGCAGAACCGCGGGCACGATCGCGCGGGCGGTGGGGTCACCGGTGAACGTCGCGTCGACCAGCAACCGGACAACGGGGATCATCAGGACGACCATGACGACGGCCACCACGATGGAACTTATCGGACGACGCGTCTGATAGACCCGTTCCTTGGGCTGAGCGGAGACCGGCGGGACCAGTGCGGTGGGCTCGGCGACCGGCGCCGGGCGGGCGGGCTCGGCTGCCACGACGTCGCCGGTGGGCCGGATCGTCGGGTACTCCGGGCCGCGGACGGGAACACGCACCTCCGGCTCGGCCACCGAGCGGGCGTGGCTTCCGGTCGACGCCTCCGGATATGACGGCCTCTGCTCGGGGAGGCGGAACGCGCCGCTCGGACGCTCGTGGATGCCCGAGTCGTAGGGGTTGGCGCCTTCGGGCTCGGTCGATCGGGAGTAACGGCCCGGCTCGGAGTACCAGCTGGGCTCGGAGTCATCGGCGGCGTAGCGGCGTCCTTCCACGATGTCGCAACTTAAGTGACCACGGGCTCGGGCGCCACCGGCGGGTCTCTAACACACCTGAACGGTGACCCTTCGGATTTCCACAATCGCACTGCGTCCACAGATCAGGAACCCGGCCGGATGCGCGGCGGGCTCGGCCGGGCCAGTTTGGGCGCCATGACGACGCAAAGGCGAGCGGTGGGGGCGTACGGCGAACACGTCGCGGCCCAGCACCTGCAGCAGCAAGGACTCGTGGTCCTCGACCGGAACTGGCGTTGCGCCGACGGCGAGGTCGACCTCGTGCTGCGCGACGGCGACGACATCGTCTTCTGCGAGGTGAAGACCCGGCGGAGCGGGTTGTTCGGTCCGCCGGCGGCCGCGGTCACCCATCAGAAGGTGCGCAAACTGCGGCAACTCGCACTCCGATGGCTGGCCGAGACCGAGGTACGCCCCCGCGAGATCCGCTTCGACGTGGTCGAGGTGCTCATGCCGTCGCGGGGCGCGGGTCAGGTCACCCACATCCGATCGGCGTTCTGACCCGATGAGCTACGCACGAGTTCTCTGCGTCGGCCTGCTCGGCATGACCGGGCACGTCATCGAGGTCGAGGCCGACCTCTCCCCCGGGCTGCCCGCCGTCGTGCTGACCGGCCTGCCCGACACCGCCCTGCACGAGGCCCGTGACCGGGTGCGGGCCGCCGTGGTCAACTCCGGCCAGACCTGGCCCAACCGCCGCATCACGGTCAACCTGCTGCCGGCCGCGCTGCCCAAGCACGGAAGCGCCTTCGACCTCGCTATCGCCGCGGCGACGCTCGCCGGCGCGGGCGAACTTCCCGGGGCCGCGCTCGACGGCGTGGTCGTGCTGGGCGAACTCGGCCTGGACGGCGCGGTGCGTCCGGTGCGCGGGGTGCTTCCGATGGTCGCCGCGGCGGCCGCGGCCGGGCTGCGCGAGGTGATCGTGCCCCTCGGCAACGCGCGGGAGGCCACCGTCGTGCCCGGCGTGACCGTGCGGGCCGTCGACAGCCTGCGCCGGCTGGTCGGCTTCGTCCGCCGCGCCGAGCCCCTGCTCGAACCCCCGCCGCCCGAGGAACTGCCCCGACCCGCCGGGCCCGACCTCGCCGACGTGGCCGGGCAGGAACTGGGCCGCTACGGCCTCGAGGTCGCCGCCGCGGGCGGGCACCACATGGCCCTCTTCGGCGCGCCCGGCGCCGGCAAGACCATGCTGGCCGAGCGCCTGCCCACGATCCTGCCCGAACTCGACGACGCGGCGGCCCTAGAGGTGACGGCCCTCCAGTCGATCGCCGGGGTGCTCCCACCCGACGGCAGCCTGGTCCGCCGCCCGCCGTTCCAGGCTCCGCACCACACGGCCTCGGCGGCGGCTCTCGTCGGCGGGGGCAGCGGGCTGGCCCGGCCCGGCGCCCTCTCCCTCGCCCACCGAGGGGTGCTGTTCCTCGACGAGGCCGCCGAGATCGCGACCGCGACGCTGCAGGCGCTGCGGCAGCCGCTCGAGACCGGACGGGTCGTACTGGCCCGGGCCCGGGGCACGACCGAATATCCCGCCCGGGTCCAGCTCGTGCTGGCGGCCAACCCCTGTCCGTGTGCGAGCCCCGCCGGCGACCAGCACTGCACCTGCCCCGGGCCGGTGCGCCGGCGCTATCTGGCCCGGTTGTCCGGCCCGTTGCTCGACCGCATCGACATCCGGCTCACCCTCGCGCCCCTGACCGCCGCCCAGCTCACCACCCCCGCCGGCCCGGCCACCTCGTCGGCCGAGGTCGCCACGCGCGTGGCCACGGCGAGGGTGGCCGCGGCCCGGCGCTGGAAAACGGAGGGCTGGCGGGTCAACGCCGACGTGCCCGGCCCCGTCCTTCGCCGCGCGCCGTGGCGGCTGCCCACGACCGACACCGCGCTCCTGCGCCAGTCGCTCGACAAAGGGCTGCTGTCGGCGCGCGGCTTCGACCGCGTGCTGCGGCTCGCGTGGACGATCGCCGACCTGGACGGCCGTGACCGCCCCGGCCGGGCCGAGGTGAGCGAGGCCATCCAGCTGCGAATGGGGGAAAGTCATGCCCGCTGACGACGACGACCGCGCAGCCCGGGTCGCACTCACCTGGCTGGTCGAGCCCGGCAACCGTGCGGTGTGGTCGCTCGTCGAGCAGGACGGGGCGCTCACGACACTGCACCGGCTCCTCGAGGGCGACGTGGCCGACCCAAGGCTGCGCACGGCCGTGCTGGCCAAGGCGGCCGATCTCGATCCCCGGCGGGTGGCCGAACTGACGCTGAAACGCGCGGAACGGCTCGGGGCGCGCATCGTGGTGCCCGCCGACGACGAGTGGCCGACGCGGGTGGCCTCGCTGGCGACGCTGACGCTCGGCGCCCCGGGCCGGATCAACCAGGATGTGCGGCCACCGCTGTGCTTCTGGGTGCGGGGTTCGTGGCCGCTGGGCGAGGCGCTGGAGAGGTCGGTAGCGGTCGTGGGGGCCCGGGCGGCCTCCGCCTACGGCATCCACGTCACGAACGAGATCGCTTTCGGTTTGGCCGAGCACGACTGGACGGTGGTCTCGGGCGGCGCGTTCGGCATCGACGCGGCGGCGCACCGGGCGGCGATGGCGGCCGGCGGGCGCACGGTGGCGATCCTGGCCTGCGGGGTCGACCGCCCCTACCCGGCCGGGAACGCCGCGATGTTCGAGCAGATCGTCGAATCGGGTCTGCTGATCAGCGAATGGCCGCCGGGAACCGAGCCGCTCAGACACCGCTTCCTGATCCGCAACCGGGTCATCGCGGCCGCCACGGCCGGCACGGTGCTGGTCGAGGCGGCGGCCCGCAGCGGCGCGACCCAGACGATGGGACGGGTGCTGGCGCTGCGCCGGCCCGCGATGATCGTGCCCGGCCCGGTCACGTCGGCCATGTCGGTGGGCTGCCACGAGCTGCTGCGGGAACGGCCCGACACGACGCTGGTGACCGGGCTCCCGCACGTGCTCGAGGCCGTGGGGCGGATCGGCGACTACCTGACCGATCCCCCGCGCGGCCCGGCGCACCGGCGCGACGATCTCGACGAGGAGTCGGCGATCGTGCTCGAGACGGTGCCCCGCCGCGGGACGGTCACCTCCGAGGAGCTGGCCGCCAAGTCGGGCCTGGAATTGCGCACGGTGCTGAGACGGCTGTCCCTGCTGGAACTCGCCGGTCTCATCGAGCGTCGCGAGTCCGGTGTGGCCCTGGTGCGGCCATGACCGTGATTTCGCGCAGCACGATGGAGGGCGTCTCTCCAGCCGCCCCAATGTCCGGGCGCCCACTCTCGTGGGCGCCCGGTCCGTCAGTCCTCGGAGTCGTCCAGGTCCCGGCGGTGCACCTTCATCCACGCCTCGACGTCGTCGGCCGCCCACACCTTGCCTTGAGCAAGGTCGGCAACCGGCTTGGGAAAGTCGGCGCGGCTGGTGATCTGGTACGCACGTTGCCGGCTGACCCCACCCAGACGGATGCGGATCTCGTGTGCCCCCATGAGCCGGATCGGTTTCGCTGCCACATGATCGACCGTAGGCGTGAGACTATTAGTCAATCATCAAGTTGATAGGAGACAGGTAGTCGCGAGTCATCTATACTACGCTCATGACTAGGTGGCGCCAGACTACCCCGCTGGTTCCGGTCGGACCGGCCCATAGACGCCTGTGGCGGTCGTTCTGGCGCCGCTGCAGTTGTGGCCTCGCGACCCCCTGCGTCGACGTGCTCGTCCCCGCGACACCGCTCCCGTTCCCTCCCCGGGCTCTTCCTCGGCTCCCCTCCGGGGCCACGGCAGACCTTTCCCCGCCCTCGCCTGCCATCGAGACGGAAAGGAGGTACAGCTACGACGACATCCTCATGAGACCGGGCAAAGCAGGGAGCGATCCCACCTTCCTGCCACGCTGTCTGCCCGGCGGTTCCCACTCTCCCGTGCGGAGACCCCAGAGACCGCCGGGCAGCAGCCCCCAACTTCGGCACGACATTCCGGTGACGCCCTCGCCAGGGCCGCACTTCACCAGGTCCGTCCGCACGATCGGGGGCGGCCGCCGTCATCCCACCGCCACCGACGGCGGCCGAGCCGGTTCGACATTCGAGAGCCGAACACAAGGCTGAGGCGGCTGCGACCCAAGCGCCGACAACGCC
Source organism: Actinoplanes solisilvae (assembly GCF_003999975.1). Lineage (GTDB taxonomy): Bacteria > Actinomycetota > Actinomycetes > Mycobacteriales > Micromonosporaceae > Actinoplanes > Actinoplanes solisilvae. Next base: position 156,168 of record NZ_RJAC01000001.1, read on the forward strand.
TCAGGCCCTCAAACCCGGGTGGCCGGGATCGGCAGCGGTCTCGTGATCAGCGGGCATCTGGTTCGAACGCAACCTCATGGCGGCGGACCCGCCGACCGGCAAGCCCTGGGAACCGCGGACCAGGCTGGCCCTGGCGACGCACACGCCGGCCGGGCTCTGGCTAGCCCACAGCGGGCTGCGGCGGCGGCTGGCGGCGCCGTCGCAGCCGTCGGCGAGCGACAGCGTCGAATCCCGAAGGCGGCTCTGTCGCGAAAGAACCACGGTCGGGGCTGTCCGGTGCCGGACGAGAGGCATCCCGACCCTGGAGACAAACGCGGACGTCGGCCTGAATCGGTTCGCCGAAGGCCGACGCGGGTCGGACCTCACGGGTCCGGCGACACATCGAGGCGTGCACAGCCGGCAGGGATCCGTTTCCCTGCCGGACCGGCAGTTCAACCGCCCGGGCCTGCGGGCATCTCCTGGGGGAGCCACCATGACCGAGACCGAACAGCCCCAAGATCCACCCGAAGCCGGCGGACCACCGAAACGCCGTCGCCAGCGTGCCCGAGCCGGCCGACCCGGCCGAGCCGACCGACCCGGCAAGCCGGAGACACTCAGGCCGCCTGACCACCTCAACGCGCGGCCGAGCTGGGACTGCCTGATCTGCGGAGATCCCTGGCCCTGCACGGTCGCGCGGGCCAAACTTCTCCGCGAATTCCAGCGCTTTCCTTCGGTGCTGTGCATCTATCTGACCGCTCAGATGTACGACGCGCTCAACGATCTGGTCTCCATCGGCCATCTGGCGCCGGCCGATCTCTTCGAACGCTTCCTCGCCTGGACACGGAAGTCCGGCGCCAATGCCGACGCCACCTCGATCTACGACTTCGACAGGCTGGCAAAGGATCCGCCTACGGCGGCAGCCGCCTGACGATGCGTTGTGTGCCTGATTGCCACGAGCTGGCGCTTCGAGGGCCGGGCTCGGGAGTTAGTTACCCGGGTCGGCTTCTCGGCCGGGAGAACTGGCTGCCGGGGGCGAACTGGCCACCCGGCGGCGGTGCTCCACTGGCGACCGTGGTCGGGTGGAGCGGAAGAACGGGCGACGGCTCTGGGCCCTCCCGCGGGTGCTTTCGCACTCTCGTTGTGCGGCTTCGGCCGCCGCCCGTCCAGCCGCCCGATCAAGTCTTAGCCTTCTCAGTGCGGCGAGTCTTATCATACCTACATGGCTTCGTACGTACAATATGACGGAGCATCGTGGTCACGTAGACTGGACCGCATGATCGATCCTTCGGCGGACCGGGCGGTCTTCCGTCAACTGGCCGACCTGCTGCGCAACCAGATCGAGTCGGGGCAGCTCGGGCCAGGCGAGCCGCTGCCCAGCGAGCTGCGGCTCGCGCAGGAATATGGGATCAGCCGCACGACCGTGCGGCAGGCGATCGGGCAGCTGCGCACCGAAGGGCTCGTGACCGTTGACCGGCCTCGGGGCACCTTCGTCCGCGTGCCCGAGCCGACCGAGCTCATCCCGCTGGCCCGCGGCGACCGTGCCAGCGCCCGAATGCCCACCGACGCCGAGCGCCGCAAGTATCGCCTCGGCGAGGGCGTCCCCGTACTCGTGGTAACCGCCGCTGACGGCACCGAGACCGTCCACCCGGCCGACCGCGTCCAGCTCACCCGCCCGTAGCGAGGCCGCGTCCAGCTCACCCGCCCGTAGCGAGGCCGCGTCCAGCTCACCCGCCCGTAAATGCCGCTGGGTCCACTCCGGCGACCGCCGGAGCCGAGTCTGATCATCCACCGCAACAGACGTGCCGAACCCGGCCACCGCAGCACCCGGTTCCGACCCGGGCGCCGTGACAACCGGTCGCCGGACGGGCGGCTATTCGCGGGTGCGGCGGGTGTGGCCCCGGCCGGTGTGCCAGGATTCGATGACCAGGTGGTCGACGGGGATGCCCACATAGGTCAGTGTCACCTCGTGAATGTCGATCCGGAAGAGGCCGGAGTCGCCGTGGGGCCAGTCGGGTGGGGGCGCTATCTCTACGGCGATGCCGGACAGCTTCGCGTCGCCGGGGCCGGACTCGGGGTTGTCGGTGGGCGGCTCGAGAGTCGGGGCGTGCATGGCGATTCTCGGGTCGCGGCGGACGTCGCGCAGCTTCACCGAGCCGGCCATCATGCCGAAGGTCAACTCACCCTCCTGGAAGGCGGCCTCGTTCGCGCTGATGCGCGGGGAGCCGTCGCGCCGGAGGGTGGCGATCGTCTTGTTGGTGCCCGCCTCGAACAGCGCCTTCACCCGCTCGGCGAAGGCGGGTGCGTCCTTCTCGATCTCGTGCCAGCTGGCCATGTCGTCGACCTTAGGGCGCGGGTACGACAGAAACCGGCGGTGCGAACACCCGCGATTCGCCTGCAGTAAAAGCGGACGAAAGCCGGACCGGTCGACGTAGCCGGCGGGTCGGAAAAGAGTTCAGATGAGGGCTCAGAAGAGGGTGTAGCGCGACGACGCGAGGGTGAAGCCGTGGCCGGTCTTCTCGTCCTTGCACGTCATGCCGTTGTTCTCGCTGTCGCAGCGGACGGTTCCCGAGCGCAGGGCCTCGCCGTACTCCAGGGTTGAATCCGCCGCGCCCAGCACGGTGTCGCCCGCGCAGACGACGGCCGCCTCGCCCCCGTTGATCGCGAGGCCGTTGCCCCAGTCGAGCTCGCAGTCGGCCGGCTTCGCGGGCGGCTCCCAGGTCTTGCGGCCGATGTCGCATCGCACGGCCGACTTGGTCAGTGCGCACGCGATGTTCTGCGACGGCGTACGGAACGTCGCCTCGTCGACCTTCCTCGCCGGCCCGGGCGCCGGGGCCGGACCGCCGAACCCGGACTTGGCCGAGGGCGATGCGGTGGACGGCGTCGGGGTGGGGGCGTCGGTCTGGGTGCAGGCGGTCAGCACGCCCAGCAGGGCCAGGGCCAGCAAGCCTCGGATCGGTGCCATGGTGAGCGGCATTCTAGGAAGGTTCCGCAAGACGCGCGTGGCCGCTTGACGATCATGCTCGAAGCGAAGACCGTCGACACGATGGGGACGCGGGAACTTCACGAACGACTGCCGCCGCAGCTGCGCCAGGCCGTGGACGACTTCGGTCACCACCTCGCCCGGGTCGACAACCGTTCGGCGCAGACCGTGCGGGCCTACCTCGGCGACGTCGTCTCGCTGCTCGACTTCGCCGCCGACGCCGGCATCACCGATCTCGCCGAGATCGACATCGTGCTGCTGCGGGGCTGGCTGGCCGCGCGGATGCGGCAGGGCGCTGCCCGCACGTCGCAGGCTCGACGGGCCGCGGCCGCCCGGGCCTTCACCGCGTGGGCGATGCGCACTGGTCGCACGGTGTCGGACCCGGGCGCGCAACTGTCCAGCCCGAAGGCGCATCGAACCCTGCCCACCGTGCTCCGCGCCGATCAGGCCGCCGGCTTGATCGAGGGCCACCACCCGCAGGAGGAGATCGAGGGCAAGCGCGACCGGGCCGTCCTCGAACTCCTTTACGCCACCGGCGTGCGGGTCAGCGAGCTCTGCGGCCTCGACCGCGCCGATCTCGACGAGTCCCGCCGCGTCGTCCGCGTCTTCGGCAAGGGGGCCAAGGAACGCGCGGTCCCCTACGGCCTTCCCGCTCAGCGGGCCCTCGACGACTGGCTGCGTCACGGTCGGCCGCAGCTCGCTAACGGAAGCAGCGGCGACGCCCTCTTCCTCGGCGTCAAGGGCGGCCGCCTGCAGCAGACCGTCGTACGCCGCGTCGTCGAGGCCGCCGCCCGCGCCGCCGGGCTGCCCCACACCAGCCCGCACGACCTGCGCCACTCGGCCGCCACCCACTTGCTCGACGGCGGCGCCGACCTGCGCGCGGTGCAGGACCTGCTCGGACACGCCTCGCTGTCGAGCACGCAGATCTACACCCACGTGTCCACCGAGCGCCTGCGGGCGGCCTTCAAACAAGCGCATCCACGCGCGTGACCCCGTACGATCGGAATGTGAGCGCCGAACAACCGCCCGCGGCCCTCCCCGGCGCCCGCCTCCTCTTCTCGCTCGATCCCGGCGTGTCCTATCTGAACCATGGATCGTTCGGTGCGGTGCCGATCGGGGTGCAGCGCGCCCAGCAGCGTCTGCGCGACGAGATCGAGTCGAACCCGCTGCGCTTCTTCGCCCAGGGGCTGAGCGACCGCATCATCCATACCCGACGTCACGTCGCCGCGTTCCTCGGTGCCGATCCCGAGGGCAGCGCCCTGGTGGCGAACACGACGACGGCCGCCTCGCTGGTGCTGCAGTCGGTGAAGCTGGAACCGGCCGACGAGGTGCTGCTCAGCGATCACAGCTACGGCTCGGTGGCGCTCGCCGCCCGCCGCCGTTGCCGCCGGGCCGGTGCGACCGTGCGGACCGTCGCGCTGCCGATGCCCGCCACGGACGCCGAGCTGGTCAGCCGGGTGCGCGCGGCGCTGCGTCCGGGGCGCACCAAGCTGCTCGTCATCGACCAGATCGCCTCGGCGACCGCGATGACCTTCCCCGTACGAGAGATCGTCGCGGCCGCCCACGAGCACGAGATCCCGGTTCTGGTCGACGCGGCGCACGTGCCCGGCATGCTGCCCGTCGACGTGGCCTCGATCCGGGCCGATTTCTGGGTCGGCAACCTGCACAAGTGGGCCTTCGCTCCGCGCGGCACGGCGCTGCTCTCGGTCGCTCCCGAGTGGCGCCGCAAGATCGAGCCGCTGGTGGTCTCGTGGGAGCAGGAGCAGGGCTATCCCCACTCGGTCGAATATCAGGGCACGCTCGACTACACGCCCTGGCTCGCCGCGCCGACCGGCATCTTCACGCTGCGCACCCTGGGCTGGGCCGACGTGCGCGCCCACAACGCCGCGCTCGCCGCCTATGGCCAGCGGGTGCTGGGTGACGCCCTGAACGTGCCGCGGGGCGAGCTGCCCCAGCCGGCCGACCCCGAGCTGGCGATGCGCGTCGTGCCGCTGCCGGCCGGCCTGGCCACGACGACGCCCGAAGCCCAGGCGCTGCGCCAGCTCATCGCCGACAAGCTCGCTGTGGAGACCGCCGTGAACGCCTGGGGCGGCCGCGGCCTGCTGCGCCTGAGCGCGCAGGTCTACAACCGCCCCGACGAATACGACCGCTTCGCCGAACGCCTGCCCGCCCTGCTGCACAGCTATCGACGGGGCTGAACCAGCCCCTAGAGGGGCAGAAGCCGAGCCCGCCCCAGGCCGAGCAACGTGAGCGGATCGAGATAGGTCGAGCCCCGGCGCAGCCCCCAGTGCAGGCAGGCCGAGGCCGCGCAGCCCGGATGCCCCGGCTCGAGCAGCCCGAGCGGATCACCCCGGGCCACGACCGAACCCCGCGAGACCGAGGCGGTCACCGGCTCATAGGTGGTGCGCAGCCCGCCGGCATGGGCGACGCTGACCACCCCTCGCCCGGCGACCCGCCCCACGAAGACCACCACGCCCGGCCCCGCCGCGCGCACCACCGACGACGGTGGCGCCGCGAGGTCGACCCCTCGATGCCCCGCGAGCCACGGCTGAGGCGGTGGATCGAAGGGTCGCACGACCGAGGGCGGCGTGACCGGCCACCCGAAGGCGGCGACAGCGAGGAGGATCAGCAGTCGAAGCATGCCGACCAACCTGCCGCATCAGGACCCCCGAAAACGGCCCTGTGGATAACCCCGGAGGGTCAGCTGCCGAAGCCGGGCTCGTCGGGCAGGGAGATGTCAGGCTTCTCCAGTTCCTCGACGTTGACGTCCTTGAAGGTCATCACCCGTACGTTCTTCACGAAGCGCGCCGGCCTGTACATGTCCCAGACCCAGGCGTCGTGCATCTCGACCTCGAAATACACCTCGCCGTCGGAGTTGCGCACGTGCAGGTCGACCTGGTTCGCCAGGTAGAACCGCCGTTCCGTCTCCACCACGTAGGAAAACTGGCGGACGATGTCGCGGTACTCCCGGTAGAGCTGCAGCTCCATCTCGGTCTCGTACTTCTCGAGATCCTCTGCGCTCATCGCTTTTCGCCCTCCATGGCCTCATCTTCCCCCACCGACGGCGACGGCTGAGGCTGGTCGCCCGACGCCACGCCGACGGTACTCTCAGCGGCCGCGACCAGCACCGCCGGATCGGCAACGGATGCATCAAACAGTACTGGCTGGGCCGCCCGCGACAAGTCGCGCGCCGCTGGTCGGCGCGCCCGTGGCGGCCGGTTCCCGCGCCCGGAGACGGCGGCGACGTTCACGTACGAGAACCTGTGCTCGGCGCAGGGCCCGTGCTCCTTCAACGCGGCGCTGTGCTCGTCGGTGATGTAGCCCTTGTGCACGGCGAATCCGTAGTCGGGGAACTGCCCGTCGAGCTCGACCATGATGCGGTCTCGGGTGACCTTGGCGAGCACGCTGGCCGCGGCCACGCAGGCGGCGACCCGGTCGCCCTTCCAGACGGCGAGGCCGGGCACGCCGAGCCCGTCGACCGGGAAACCGTCGGTCAACACGTACTCAGGCGGGGTGGTCAGCGAGGCCAGCGCCCGGCGCATGGCCGCCAGGTTGCAGACGTGCAGGCCGCGCGCGTCGACCTCGGTCGCCGGGACGATCACGACCGACCAGGCCAGCGCGCGGGCCACGACCTGTTCGTAGACGCGCTCGCGGGCGGCCGGGGTCAGGAGCTTGGAATCGGCCAGCTCGTCGATCTCGCCGCGCTTGCCCTCGGGCAGCACCGCCGCGGCGGCCACGAGCGGCCCGGCGCAGGCGCCCCGACCGGCCTCGTCGGCGCCGGCCACCGTACGGAAGCCTCGGCGCTGCAGGGCACGCTCCATCGCGTAGAGACCGCCCTCGCGGTGAATGACTGTGCGGGGTGGGGCGAGCATCAGGGCAGCCGCCGCAACAGGGCGGGGAGCTCGACCGGGTAGATCGCCTCGGAGCTGGCCTCGATCTCGTCGGCCGACCACCAGCGGTGATCGGTGATGGTCGCCTGTTCCTCGGCGTCCATGCCGGAGAAGTCGACCTGCCAGCCGGGCACGCGCAAGACGAAGAAATCTTGCGCCTGGCTGTAGTCGGTGTGGTCGAAGGTGAAGGACGTGACGTGGTTCCAGACCGGCTCGCCGAGCTCGGACGGCGAAACCCGCAGGCCGACCTCTTCGAAGAGCTCGCGGGCGGCGGCCTCGGCAGGCGTCTCGCCGGCGTCCAGCCCGCCGCCGGGGGTGAACCACCAGAACGTGTCGGGCCGGGCCGGATCGCCGCCGTAGAGCAGCAGGGCGCGCCCGGCCGGGTCGACCAGCAACACGCGCGCGGCACGGCGCTCGACAACGGTCACGTGACCAAGCCTATTGCGCTAATCGTTGATCTTTCGACCGGGTGTTACTTCGGGTCGGGAATCGAGTCGAAGCCGTCGGGCACGGTGAGCCAGGTGGCCCGGTTGACCGGCCAGAACACGGTGAACGCCCGGCCGACGACGGAGTCCTCGGGGATCGTCGCCTCCTGGATGTTCTCTTCGCTGTCCTGGTAGTGCTCGAGGGAGTCGCCCGAGGCGGAGCGGTGGTCGCCCATCACCCACAGCCGGTTCGGCGGCACGACGATGTCGAACTTCGCGTCGGCCGGGTCGTCCTGCACACCGTCGGCGTTGCGGTAGATGTAGGGCTCGTTGAGCAGCACACCGTTGATCGACAGTTTCTTGACCGTCGGATCGTACGAGATGTGGTCGCCCGGGACGCCGATGATGCGCTTGATGAAGTCTTCGCCCTCGGCGCCGGACTGCCACTCGGTCGGCGCCTCGAAGACGATGATCTCGCCGCGCTTGGGGTCGCGGAAGTCGTAGACCAGCTTGTTGACGAGCACCCGGTCGAGCACGTTGAGCGTGTGCTCCATCGACGGGGACGGAATGTAGAAGGTCTGCAGCACGAAAGCTCGCACCAGCACGGCGACCAGGACCGCCACACCCAGGAGGATCGGAAGCTCGCGCCAGAATGAGCCGCGGCGCTTCTCGGTCTGCTCGTCAATCACGAGGGGAGCCTACGTCGCCGTGTCCCGAACTTCAGTCCGGAACGCGCGGATAACGCCGCACTTAGCAGAAAGGGGAGAGCTGCGGTTCCGGTCACCGGATCCTCCTTGCGCACGGGAATCAGGCTCTCGGCGGCGGCCGTCGGGTGTTCGGCGGCGTACGTCTTCCAGACGTCGGGCACGGAGAGGCTGGTAAAACGGTTGCTCGGCCAGACGATGACGAATGCCCGTCCGATAACGTTACTGATCGGCACCGGGCCCTGACAACGCGCGTCCTGCGAGACCTCGCGATGGTCGCCCATGACGAACATCTCACCCTGCGGAACAACCACTTCCGTGAAGCGCCGGCTCGTGCACTGGTTCGGATTGGGTGGCTGGCTGAGGTCGGAGTTGAAACCCTCGGCGATGTACGGCTCGTCGATGCCCACGCCGTTGACGGTGATGCGCCCCTTGGCGTCGCAACAGGCGACCTTGTCGCCGGGCAGGCCGATCACCCGTTTGATGAAGTCGCGCTCCCCCGGCCGACTGACCCCGACGAGGTCACCGATCGTGCGCCCCAGCTTGGCCGCGAACGAGTTGCTGACCGCCTCGGTCACCTCGGGCGTCCAGTTCTCGTCGCCCCGGAACACCACGACCTCGCCGCGCACCGGATCGCGCATGTCGTAGATGACCTTGTTGACCAGCACCCTGTCCTTGACGAGCAGCGTGTTCTCCATCGACCCACTGGGGATGTAGAACGCCTGCACCAGGAACGTGCGGATCAGCACGGCGAGACAGAAGGCGACCACCAGCAGCAGCGGGAGCTCCTGCCAGAGCGGCATCTCCTTGCGCCGGACCAACCCACGTCGTCGCCGAGAGGCCGGGCCGTAGCCCTCCATCGGTTCCACTTCTCGCATCTCCCGCCACCGCCCGGCCGAACCACCCCGGATACAGCACTACCGCCCGAATATTTCCCCTCGCGGGGATTTACGGGCGGTAGTGCTGAAAGGGTTCACCCTGATCCCCTCCAGCACACGGCAAAGGGTAGTGCCGGCATGCTGAGGGATCGATGAGAGATCAGACGGTCTGCTTCTCGCGAAGCTCCTTGATCTTGGCCTTCTTGCCACGGAGCTCACGCAGGTAGTAGAGCTTGGCGCGGCGGACATCACCGCGGGTCACCACCTCGATGCGGTCGATCGCCGGGCTGTTGATCGGGTAGGTCCGCTCGACACCGACGCCGAAGCTGATCTTCCGAACCTTGAAGGTCTCGCGGAGACCGGCGCCCTGGCGGCCGATCACAACGCCCTGGAAGATCTGGACGCGGGAGCGGTTACCTTCGACGACGCGGGCGTACACCTTGACGGTGTCACCGGCGCGGAAGTCGGGAATGTCGGTGCGCTGCGACTGGGCGTCGAGAGCGTCCAGCGTGTTCATCGCTGCATCCTCGTTCTCAAGGCGCACCGGGTGTTCGGTGCGCGGGTGATTCTGATCCCCCGGCAACTCGAGGGATCCTCGACTTCGCCCGCGGCGCGGGTGAAGTCGGCAACCTCCCTACTTTGCCACAGGGGGAGGCGTGATCTGAAATCCGCCCTCGTCGAGGGCCTTCCTGTCCGTTTTATTCAGATGCTCGGCCGGATAGGCGGCCATCATGTCGGGCCGGCGCGAGGCCGTACGCAACAGGCTCTGCTCCCGCCGCCAGCGGGCGATCCGCCCGTGATCGCCGGAGCGCAGCACGTCCGGGACGGGCCGGTCCCGCCACGACGCCGGTTTCGTGTAAACGGGCGCTTCCAGCAGCCCCGCCGCGTGCGATTCCTCGGTCAGCGAGTCGGCGTTGCCGAGCACCCCCGGCAGCAACCGCGTCACCGCCTCCATGATCACGATGACCGCGACCTCGCCCCCGAAGAGCACGTAGTCGCCGAGCGACACCTCGAGCACCGGCATGCGGGAGGCCGCGTCGTCGATCACCCGCTGATCGATGCCCTCGTAGCGACCGCACGCGAAGATCAGATGGTCGAGCGAGGCCAGCGCCTGCGCGTCGGCCTGCGTGAACGGCTTGCCGACAGGCGACGGCACGATCAGCGTCCCCGGCCCGACCGCGTCGAGTGCCTGCCCCCAGGGCTCGGGCCGCATGACCATGCCGGGCCCACCGCCGTACGGGGTGTCGTCGACCGTGCGATGCACGTCGCTGGTCCAGGTGCGAAGGTCGTGCACGGCCAGGTCGAGAACGCCGGTCCCCCGCGCCTTGCCGATCAGCGACAGGTCGAGCGGGGCGAAGTAGTCCGGGAAGATCGAGATGATGTCGACGCGCATCTACAGGTCCAGCAGACCCTCGGGCAGATCCACCACGATCTTGCCGCCGGCGACGTCGACCGTCGGGACCATCGCGCTCACGAAGGGGATCAGCGCCGTGCCCCCGGCCGCCTTCTTCAACACGATCAGGTCGGACGACGGGGCGTGGTCGATGCGCTGCACGGTGCCGTGCACGGTGCCGTCGGCCGACTCGACACGCAGGCCGACCAGCTGGTGGTCGTGGAACTCGTCCGGGTCGTCCGGCGGGGTCAGCTCGGAGCTGTCCACCTGCAGGAAGACGCCGCGCAGCTCCTCGGCGACGTTGCGGTCGTAGATGTTCTCGAAGACCGCGATGCCCCGGCCCTGGTGCCAGCGGATCGACTCGAGCACGAGCTGCTTGGGCACCTCGTAGCGGGCGGTACCGGCGACGGCCGACGGGCCGGTGCTCACGCGGCGGTCCCGGGGGACCTCCGTCACGAACACCGACCCGGGGACGAAACGTTCTTCCGGTTCGTCGGTCCGCACGACCACCGAGACCTCGCCCCGGATGCCGTGCGGTTTACCGATCTGGCCGACTGTTAGGAGCATCAGTACGCGTCGACGATGTCTACGCGGATGCCGCGCCCACCGATCGACCCGATGACCTGCCGCAGGGCCTTGGCCGTGCGTCCGCCGCGCCCGATGACCGTTCCCAGGTCCTCCGGGTGCACGCGAACCTCGAGCCGCTTGCCGCGGCGCGAGTCGACCAGCCGGACCCGGACGTCGTCCGGGTTCTCGACGATGCCCTTGACGAGGTGCTCCAGCGCCGGCCGGAGCGCCCCGTCAGCTCGCGTCGGCGCCGGCACCGGCCGGGTCCTCTGCGGTCTCGGCGACAGCCTCACGGTTCGGCTCGGCGGCCTCGGCCGGCTTCGACTCAGCCTTGGCCTCAGCCTTGGGCTCGGCGGTCTTGGCCGGGGCCTTCTTGGCGGTCTTGGCCGGAGCGTCGGCGACACCGGCGGCGGACTTGGCCTCGGCCTCGTACACCTCGGTGCGGCTGACCTTGGGCTCCGCGACGAGCAGCGGCGGCGGGGCCGGCAGGCCCTTGAACTGCTGCCAGTCGCCGGTCTTCTCCAGGAGACGCTGCACGGCCTCGCTCGGCTGCGCGCCGACCGAGAGCCAGTACTGCACGCGCTCGGACTTCACCTGGATGATCGAGGGGTGTTCCTTCGGCTGGTAGATGCCGACGTACTCGATGGCGCGGCCGTCGCGCTTGGTGCGCGAGTCGGCGACGACGATGCGGTACTGCGGGTTGCGGATCTTGCCCATCCGCAGGAGCCGGATCTTAACGGCCACGGTTCTCTTCGCTCCTGAATGACTGCGTAATTGACCCGGCGACACCCCACGTGGGGACATGGAAGGTCGCTAGCTCATGGACTGGCAACGCAGAGGGGTTAGAGGGCGCCTCAAGCGAGCCGTACACCAAGGAACCATTCTGCCAGATGACGGCGGGTGACTCCCAATCGGCCCGCGAAATGCCTCAACCAAGATCAAGGACAGGTCGTAAGCTGCGACCAGGTCGGCACGGTGGCCGACCCGATCGACGTAGACATTGAGCAACTGGTCGGGTGCCTAGTATGGTTGAGCGCGATCCCATCGAGGAGGATTCGATGACCGCTGTTCTCCCTCACGTCGACCCTCACCTGCTCGAGCGGCACGACTTGACCGTCGACGACCTGACCGGCCTTCCCGAGGATCTTCGCTACGAGTTGATCGACGGAAGGCTCGTCTTGACCCCCCACGCCCGGCCCTCGCATCAAATGATCAGCAAGAATGTCGGCTTCGCCATCGATCAGCGCTGCCCCGAGGAGTTCGTCCTCAACATCGAGCAGGCGATTCTCATCGCCCCGCGGGTCGAGCTGGTGCCCGATGCGGTGATCCTGTCCGAGGCCGCGCCCGACACGTCGCCGGTTCCCGCGGCTGACGTTCTGCTCGTCGTCGAGGTCATCTCGAAGTCGTCGCAGAGCATCGACCGCAAGTACAAGCTCGATCGCTACGCGGAGGCGGGCATCCCGTTCTACTGGCTGATCGACCCGCTGGCCGACCGGGTCACCTTCACCCAGTTCTCGCTCCACGTCGAGGGTTTCTACGCCGAAGTGCTGCACACCGACCGCCGTGCCACCGTCCACGAGCCCTGGGAGATCACGCTGGATCTCCCGGCCTGGACGCGCAAGCGAGACCGGATGAGGTCCGCCGGAACAGGCGCGGCGCCGGTCGGGTAGGGCCGGCTGTCAGGTGCGGGTGACGACCGGGCGGTCCCAGCCGGGCGGAAGCTCGGTCGGCGCCGTCCACGACGGGTCGGGCTGGAAATCGGTCCAGGTGCCGTCGAAGGGGAACTCGCCGGCCTCGATCAGCTTGATCACGCGGAAGCCCTCGGCCCAGACGGCGGCCTCGTCGTGGACCCAGTAGAACTCGGGCAGGGCGAGACGCTCGGCGAACTCGTCCTCGTCCTTCCACTCCCAGGTGAGGTCGGGGAAGGCGACGATGTCGAGGTCTTGATCGATGACGTCGATGCCGGCCACGTCGCCGTCGTCCCAGCGGACGGCCGACTCCTCGAGGTTGACGTAGTAGTTCTTGAACGAGCCGTCGTCGTGGCGGAAGAACCAGACCGAGTGGTTGGCGCCGGGCGGGAAGAACCGCAGCACGCCGGGGCCCAGCCAGCTCGTCGGCCGGGGCACGATCGTCGACGCGCCCCACTCGGCGAACGTCATGTCGCGGGGCGTGCGCCCGTCGACAGTGCGCTCGGTCGCGGTCACCGAACCGCGGGCCAGCCAGAGCAGCAGCCCACGGTCATCGTCGGAGACCACCCGGGTGGGGTGCACGAACGCGATCCGGCCGCGGTGGGTGTCCCGGTGCAGGACGAGCCGGCCGGGCTCGAACGGCATCAGTAGGAACGGGCCAGGTAGGCGATCAGGTCGGCTTCCTCGTCGGAGTCGGGCATCGAGCCGTCGCCGCGGGTCAGGCAGCGGACCGTGACGGCCTTGCCGTTGGCCTCCTTCTCGCCGGCCTCGCCGACCGCCGACCACGGCACCCGGGCCCATCCGGTCTGCGCCGCCTCGATCGCCTCGCCCAGCGTCTTGACGTCGACCGTGTTCGCCTCGCGGAACGCCAGCGCGTCGTCGTACATGCGCTGCTGGTCGGCCTTGAGGGCGCTGGTGACCGCGCCGAGCACGTCGGCGAGCGGGGTGGGGGTCTTGGAACCGTCGATGCGGCGGGCGATCGTGACGCTGCCGTTGGCCAGGTCACGGGGGCCGACCTCGATGCGGATCGGGATGCCCTGCAGTTCGGCGTCGACCGCGCGGCGGCCGAACGGGATGTCGGCCCGGTCGTCGAGCTTCACCCGTACGCCGGCGGTCTTGAGCTCGTCGCGCAGCTTGGCCGCCGCCTCGACGACACCCTCGCCCGCCTTGACCACCATGATCTGCACCTGGATCGGCGCCAGGCGCGGCGGGAGGCGCAGGCCGTTGTCGTCGCCGTGCACCATGATCAGCCCGCCCATCATGCGGGTGGACGTGCCCCACGAGGTGGTCCAGGCGTGCTCGACCGTTCCGGCGGCCGACGTGAAGGTGATGTCGAACGCCTTGGCGAAGTTCTGCCCGAGCTCGTGCGAGGTGCCCATCTGCAGCGCCTTGGTGTCACCCATCATGGCCTCGACGGTCATGGTGTTGGTGGCGCCGGCGAAGCGCTCGGCCTTCGTCTTGCGGCCCGGCACGACCGGGACGGCCAGGATCTCCTCCATGAACGCCTGGTAGACGTTGTGGTGGATGTTGCGGGCGAAGGCGCGGGCGTCGGCCTCGGTGGCGTGCGCGTCGTGTCCCTCCTGCCAGAGGAACTCGGTGGTGCGCAGGAACGTGCGCGGGCGCAGCTCCCAGCGCACGACGTTGGCCCACTGGTTCAGGAGCAGAGGTAGATCCCTGTACGAATCCACCCACTTCGCCATGAACTCGCCGATCACGGTCTCACTGGTCGGGCGTACGACCAGCGGCTCGGCCAGTTCCTTGCCACCCGCGTGGGTGACGACGGCCAGCTCGGGCGAGAAGCCGTCGACGTGGTCGGCCTCGCGACGCAGGTAGCTCTCGGGGATGAACAGCGGGAAGTAGGCGTTCTGCACGCCGGCTTCCTTGATCCGCGCATCCATGTCGGCCTGCATGCGCTCCCAGATGGCGTACCCGGTCGGCCGGATCACCATCGTGCCGCGAACAGGGCCGTTGTCGGCCAGCTGGGCCTTGGCGACCAAATCCTGGTACCAGCGGGGGAAGTCCTCCGCGCGGGGAGTGAGCACACGAGCCATGAGGCGACATCCTAGTCGCGTCCGGGACGCAACCTGGCGGGTGGGCATCCCGTGTCCTAGGTGGAAGGGCGGTGGGGATGACCGACGAAGCGGAATTCGACGCGTTCTACCGGGACACGTCCCGGCGATTGGCCAGATATGCGTACGGCCTCACGGGCGACCCGGGCGACGCTCAGGACCTCGTGCAGGAGGCGTACGCGCGCGCGTGGCAGCGCCGGCGGCGGCTGGCCGACTACGACGACCGGGAAGCCTGGCTGCGGCTGGTGGTCAACCGGCTCTCGGCCGACCGGTGGCGGCGGTTGGGCGTACGCCGGGCCCGGGCCGCCGCCGAACCGCCGCCGCCACCCGCCGCCCCGCCGTCGGAGGACTCGGTGCTGCTGATCCGCGCTATGCGGACGCTGCCGATGGTCCACCGCCGGGCGCTGGCCCTGCACTACCTGCTCGACCGCTCGGTCGCCGAGATCGCCCACGAGACCGGTTCGTCCTCGGGCACGGTCAAGTCGTGGCTGGCCCGCGGCCGGGCCGGGCTCGCCGCCGCCCTCGACGGCGAAGCCCCCTCTTTCGTCTCGAACGGAGCCGACGATGCCCGCTGACCTCGACGATTTCTACGGCTCCGTGGCCCGGCAGGCCGACGCCATCCCGCTCGCCCCGGCCGCCGAGGCCCGCCGCCGTGGCCGCCGGCGCAACCGGAACAGCCTGATCGCCGCGGCGGCCGCCTGCTGCGTCGTCCTCGCCGGGGCGGCCGTGCTGGCCCGCCCGCTGCGGCACACCGACCCGAACCCGGTCAACCCCGCGGCGTCGCCGTCCGCGCTGCCCATGGTCGGCTCGCCGATCGAGTTCGGCAACACGGTGACCTCGGCGTTCGTGGTGGCCTCGGGCGACCGCGTCTTCGCCGCCGCACCGGCCGGTAACAAGATCGACGTGGTCGCCGTCGACCCGCACACGGCTCAGGTGCTGTGGAAGGTCGACGGGCTCGGCGGGCCGGCCGCGCAGGGCGAGTTCGCCGGCCTGGTGGCGGTCGAGCAGGGCCTGCTGGTCGTCATCGACAACAACGTGCACGTCCTCGACCCGGCCGCCCGCAGCAAGGACGCCTGGACTTTCCCCATGGGCGACTCCGACAACCTCGTCCCCTACGAGAACGCTCTTCTGCACCGCGAGGCTGAGACCGGCAAGATCGCGGCGTACGACTGGAGGACCGGCGGCAAGCTCTGGTCGGTCGACCCGGGTGGCGACGCCCCGATGCACCTGATCGGGGTGCGCACGGCCGGAACCGAAAGGTCCCGCGAGGCCTTCACCGACGACCGCGTCCTGTCGGTCACCCGCTCGGGCAAGGTGCAGGTGCGCGACGTCCGGAACGGCAACGTGCTGCGGACGATCACTCCGGCGCAGCCGCCCACCCAGTTGTCGGCCCTCATCACGTACGACAACTGGCTCTTCGACGGCGGGCCGGCCGACGACGGCGCCCCGGCCGGCTACCGTGTGGTCGCCACCGATCTGAGCTCGGGCGACTCCCGCGTCCTGGTGAGCAAGAAGGCCGGGAACACCTTCGGCATCCTGGACGTCTGCGGGCCGGGCCGGGTCTGCGTGGTCGACCAGCGGACGGGCGGGGCCGCGGTCTCGGCCTACGACGTCAGGAACGGCGCCAAGGCCTGGACGACGGAGGTGCCGGCCGACTCGTCGTCGGTCTCCTCCGGCGGCGACACGATGATCGTCGGCGGCGGCGACACCACGGTGCTGCTCGACAACGACGGCAAAGTCCTGTTCCAGAATCCCGCCACCTACGTCGACTGGCTCGACGACCGGCGCCTGCTGGTCATGCCGGGCACGGGGGCCGGCGAAGTCTCGACGGTGGGCATCCAGGACCAGAGGGTCACCCGGCTCGGCAACGTGCCCCAGCGGGTCGAGGCCTGCGCCCACACCGTCGACCGGCTGGCCTGCCCGACCACGACCAGCCTGAACATCTACAACCTGCCCGGCTGAGGACGGCCGGGGCCGCCGCGGCGCGTCAGCGGATGACCCGGCCCTTCAGCACGATGCGGCTCGGCGCGCGGACCACCCTCAGGTCCGCGCGCGGGTCGGCCTCGTAGACGACCAGGTCGGCCAGGCCACCCTCGACCAGGCCCGGGAAGCCGAGCCAGTCGCGCGCCCGCCACGAGGCGGCAGCCAGGATGTCCTCGGCGGGCAGGCCGGCCTCGTGCAGGATCAGCATCTCCTCGGCGGCCAGGCCGTGCTGGATGCCGCCGCCCGCGTCGGTGCCCACATAGATCGGCACGCCGGCCTCCCACGCGGCCCGCACCACCGACGGGAACCGCTCGGCCAGCGAGACCATGTGGTCGGCGTACCCGGCGAATTTGCCCCGGGCCCGCTCGGCGATGCCCGGGAAGGTCCGGATGTTGATCATCGTGGGGACGAACGCGGTGCCCCGCCGGGCCATCTCGTCGATCAGGTCGAGGGAGAGGCCCGTGCCGTGCTCGACCGAGTCGATCCCGGCCCGCACCATGACCGCGACGCCCTCCTCGGAGAACGTGTGGACGGCCGCGCGGACCCCGGCGGAGTGGGCAGCCTCGACCGCCGCGGCCATCGTCTCGGGGCTCCACGAGGGCGCCAGGTCACCGACGCCGCGGTCGAGCCAGTCACCGACCAGCTTCACCCAGCCATTGCCGGCCTTGGCCTGCTCGTGGACGGCGGCCCGCACCTCGTCGACCCCGTCGACCTCGACGCCGATGTCACGCAGGTAGCGCCGGGGGGCCGCGACGTGCCTACCCGCGCGGGCCAGCCGGGGAATCCCGGGCTCGTCGTCCAGCTCCGGATAGGGAAACGGCGACCCGGCGTCGCGGATCGCCAGCACGCCGGCGTCCCGGTCGACGAGGGCCAGCTCGCGCGCCTGATCAAGGCTGGTGATCGGCTTGGCCCCGGCCGCGATCCCCGGGTGACAGTGCGCATCGACCAGCCCCGGCAGCACAAACCCGCCGTCGCTGATGGTCACAGCGTCTTTGACCGGCTCGAACGTGACCCGATCCCCGACCAGCCAGAGATCTTTGACATCACCGTCGGGAAGCACCGTCCCACGCACATGCAGAGCCATGAGGACAGTCCTACCCGATCGCCCTTTCACCTATCGCGGCGGCCAACCTCGTTCATGCGAGCACGCTTGCGCGTCCAGGAAGGCGGGTCCAGCGTGATCTCCCACGGCGAGTGGATGGTGATCCGCTCATCCGTGTGCACCTGCTGGTGATAGTTACCATCGGCGCCGAGTAGGTATTGCGTAAAGGTCACACGCTCGGCCAACGGGTCGATGATCCAGTAATGAGGGATACCAACCAACGCATAGTCCTTCATCTTGCGGTCACGATCGTCAGCTCTGGACGACCGCGAAATGATCTCGACGACCAACGGCACATCAGCCGGCAAGACCGGAGACCGGAGAGACCCTTCCATGCGAACTAAAACGACGTCAGGCTTCAGCTCGCTGCGCAAGCTCATCAAGATCGCCTGATCACCGTTGACGACAAAGTCGTCCTCCGGGCAGTTGGCCTCGATCGCGTAGGCCGTTCGAAGTTGGATGACCTGATGGAGGGGAAGGGCATGGGGGGTCAAGACGAGCCTTCCGTCGATCAACTCGTAGCGAAGATCCTCGGGAAGGTCAGCCAGGTCGTCGACGGTCAGATCATGCCGCTCGAGCATGCGGGAGTCGACCAGAGGGAGAACAGCGGTCATCGATTCCTCCTCGATGGGATCGTGCTCAACCATACTAGGCACCCGACCAGTTGCTCTATGCCAACTTTGACCATGCCGGCATTCGCACCGACCTGGACGCAGCCTACCTAGCATCAGCGGACGGATCCCCGTCCAGCGCACATCAATCGACGTCGTGAGCGGCGCGCAATCTCCCGCAAACGAGTTCAAGAACCAATCGCTCGACAGCAGTCACGGGTCGCCCTCGGCTCTGCGAAAATCGTCGCGGAGGGCCGTCAGCGCGGGGACATCGATCGTGATCGGATAGGGAAAGTCCGTGGTGAATGTCTTGTTTGTGCTGATGACCTCGTCGTAATGGCCGTTCTCGCCGAGCCGGCACTCGGTCAGCATGACGCCACCCTCGAAGGTCGGATCGACGACCAGGTAGGTGCCGACATCATGGGCGGCATAGAGCTTCCACTTCGCGTACAGGTCGCGGAAGTGACTGCTCGCCGACACGACGTCGACGACGAGCAGCGCGCCGTCGACCGGCACGGAGGCGCGAAAGGCGTAGGCCTTTCGCATCACGACCACGTCCGGTCGAGGCTCGTTGCGCGGATCGACCTCGATCGAGACTTGCGGGACCGGCATGTGGCTGGGCGGACAACCGGGCCAGAGCATCCCCGCCAGAACCTGGCACAGGTTCTGGTGAAAGACGGTCCAGTGCAGCACGATCAGCCGACCATCGATCAATTCGTAGCGGAGGTCTTCCGAAAGGCTCGCCAGATCATCGACCGTCCAGTCGTCCTTATCGTCGAGCTCACTCGACCGTTGCAGGCCAGCAGCCATCGTGACCTCCTCAGGGGGATGTCACGAGGCTACTTTACTGGCGCCTAGCCCGCAAGCTGCGTTTTCAGGGCTTGTCGTCGTCCTTCGGGGGCTTCATCAGCTTGTTGAAGTCGAGGTTGGGGAGCTTGAAACCGCCGGCGCCGCCCGCCCCGCCCAGCGCGTTGGGGTCGAGGCCCGGGGGAAGCTGCGGCATGCCGCCCGGGAAACCCGCGGGAAGCCCGCCGCCGCCACCCGTACGCGGGCGGTTGTTGCCGCCCTTCGTGCCCTTGCGCTTGTTCTTCGGGCTCTTGGTCGCCTTGCGACGGCCGCCGGGCAGGCCCATCATGCCGCTCATCTGCTTCATCATCTTCTGCGCGTCGGCGAAGCGGTTGAGCAGCTGGTTGACGTCCATGACGGTCACGCCGGAGCCGTTGGCGATGCGGGCGCGGCGGGAGCCGTTGAGGATCTTGGGGTTGGTGCGCTCGGCCGGCGTCATCGAGCGGATGATCGCCGTGACCCGGTCGAAGTGGCTGTCGTCGAGCTCGGCCAGCTGGTCCTTCATCTGGCCCATGCCGGGCATCATGCCGAGGATGTTGGCGATCGGGCCCATTCGCCGCACGGCGATGAGCTGGTCGAGGAAGTCTTCGAGGGTGAAGCTCTCGCCGGCGAGGAGCTTGCCGGTCATCTTCTCTTTCTGGTCCTCGTCGAAGGCCTGCTCGGCCTGCTCGATGAGGGTCAGCACGTCGCCCATGCCAAGGATGCGGCTGGCCATGCGGTCGGGGTGGAAGAGGTCGAAGTCTTCGAGCTTCTCACCGGTCGACGCGAAGAGAATGGGTTCGCCGGTCACGTGCCGGACGGAGAGGGCCGCACCACCGCGGGCGTCGCCGTCGAGTTTCGACAGGACCACGCCGGTGATGCCGACGCCGTCGCGGAACGCTTCGGCGGTCTGCACCGCGTCCTGACCGACCATGGCGTCGATGACGAAGATGACCTCGTCGGGGTCGACGGCGTCGCGGATGTCGCGGGCCTGCTGCATCATCTCGGCATCGATGCCGAGGCGGCCGGCGGTGTCGACGATGACGATGTCTTTCGCCGTGCGCTTCGCGAAGTCGATCGAGTCTTTCGCGACCTGCACCGGGTCGCCCACGCCGTTGCCGGGCTCGGGGGCGTAGACGTCGATGCCGGCGCGCTGGCCGAGCACCTGGAGCTGGTTGACCGCGTTGGGACGCTGCAGGTCGGCTGCGACGAGCAGCGGCTGGTGACCCTGGCCCTTGAGCCACTTCGACAGCTTGCCGGCCAGGGTCGTCTTACCGGAGCCCTGGAGACCGGCGAGCATGATCACCGTCGGCGGCTGCTTGGCGAACTGAAGCCGCCGGCCCTCGCCACCGAGGATGTTGATGAGCTCCTCGTGGACGATCTTGATGATCTGCTGGGCCGGGTTGAGCGCCTGGGAGACCTCGGCCCCGCGGGCCCGCTCCTTGACGTTGAAGATGAAGGCCTTGACCACGGGCAGCGCGACGTCAGCCTCGAGCAGCGCGAGACGGATCTCGCGCGCGGTGGCGTCGATGTCGGCGTCGGTGAGCTTGCCCTTGCCCCGGAGCTTGGTGAAGATGCCGGAGAGGCGGTCACTCAAAGTGTCAAACACGGTGCGACTTCCCGTTGGTCGAGTGTCTTCGGTGACCGCAAGCCTAGCCGCCCGCGTCGCGCCTTACCGGTTGCGCATCCGGTACGTCTTCTGGGCGGCCTCGATGCGCCGCTGAGTGCGGGTGCCGGGGGCGATCGACTTCTTGGCCTTGGCGTAAAGGTAATACCCGCCGCCAACCGCCAGGGCGCCCACGATCAGGTAAAACAGCACGGGCCCGATCAGCGAGCTGACCACCCAGCCGACAACGATCACTCCGGCTAGCAGTGCCACCAGAAATGCCACGGCCTTACCCATCTCGGCCTCCCCGAGTCGATGCTTCGACCTCCACCATGACTCAGACAGGCAAGACTCCGCATCGGCCGTAACCCCGATGCCACCCCTAAGGGTGTCCGAAATGCCCCATACCACCGTTTCGATACGAAAGGGGTACGCCACGCCGCTCCCCGCGCAACTTCCTGCCACGCCGCCAGTTGAGGGTCGTGACCGAACGGAAGGACTACGGCGTGCGGATTCTGAGCCTGGCCCCCTGGCCCGTGCGGCGACGCTTGCTCTACCACGTGCAGCGCCGCCTCCTCCCCCGTCTGCCCCCGGATCGACGCCTGCGGACGGCCCGGCAATGGGTGCCGCTCGAGCCCCGCCGGCGCCTCAAGCCGATCACGGACGCGCCGGCTCTGCGGGTCCGCACGCCGGCCGGGCGACTCACGGCCCGGCGTTCCGTCCAGGCCGACCCCGCGGGCGTACGCCGGGACAACCTCGACCGCGTCGTCGACGCCCTGACCGCGGCCGGCATCCCGTGGTTCCGCATCCCCGTGACCGCGCTGACCTGCACCGGCGTGGCCGTCGACGAGGCCGACCGCGACCGGGCCCGCGCCGCGATCACAGCCGACGCCCACATCGAGACGCTGAACGACGGACGGGTGCTGCGGGTGAGCTGGCCCGTCGCCGACCCCGCCGGCCGCCTCGTGCTCGGCCCCGACTACGCCTGCGAGATCGAGTTCTGGCGCACCCGGAACACGACCCTGGTAGGCCCTCGCCCCAACCCGGTGGCCGACGTGATCGCGGCCGACGAACCCGAGATCACGGTCGCCGAAGCCGTGTTCGGACCCTTCCAGAACGCCACCCGCCGCTACCGCACCCGCGAGGTGTTCACCATGGTGAGCCCCGACCGGGTCGCGTTCCCGATCGACGCCGTCTACACCTGGGTCGACAGCTCCGACCCGGCCTGGCGCCGCCGCAAGAACCAGGCCCTGCGCGACAACGGCTGGGTCGCCGCCGCCAACGAGCAGACCGCCAACGCCTCCCGCTACACCTCCCGCGACGAGCTGCGCTACTCGCTGCGCTCGCTGCAGGCCTTCGCCCCCTGGATCCGCCACGTCTTCCTGGTCACCGACGGCCAGACGCCGGCCTGGCTGGACACCTCCCGCGGCGACCTGACCGTGGTCAGCCACCGCGTGATCTTCGGCGACACCGGCCGGCTGCCCACCTTCAACTCGCAGGCCATCGAGTCGCGCCTGCATCGCGTACCCGGCCTCGCCGAGCACTTCCTCTACCTCAACGACGACGTCTTCCTGGGCCGGCCGGTGGCGCCCGAGCTGTTCTTCACCCCCGGCGGCCTGACCCGCTTCTTCCCCTCCGGAGCGCTGGTCGGCTCGGCGGCGCGTGGTCCCGGCGACACCCCCGCCGACGCGGCCGGCAAGAACAACCGTGACGTCATCCAGGGCGCGTTCGGCCGGGTGCTGACCCAGAAGATGAAGCACACCCCGCATCCGTGCCGGCGCAGCGTGCTCGCCGAGCTTGACCTGCGCTTCGCCGACCGGGTGGAGCAGACCGCCGGCCACCAGTTCCGGCACCCCGAGGACATCGCCCTGCTCTCGTCGCTGCAGCAGTACTACGCCTACCTGACCGGCCGGGCCGCTCCGGGCCAGATCCGTTACCTCTACACGGATGTCGCCGACCCGATCACGCCGTTCCGTCTCGCCCGCCTGCTGCACCACCGCGACTACGACACCTTCTGCCTCAACGACACCGACTCCGACGCCGAGGCGATGACCGAGCAGTCCGCGATGCTGGCCGAGTTCCTCCCCGCCTACCTGCCCTTCCCCTCCCGCTGGGAGCTGTCAAGACCCAGGACCCCGGCCATGCGTACGCCCTCAGCAGCGCTCTCCAAGGTCGGCCTGTGACCGCCGACGTCGTGATCCTCGGCCTCGGCTACGTCGGCCTGCCGCTCGCCCAGCAGGCCGCACGGGCGGGACTGTCCGTGCTGGGCCTGGACGTCCGCCCCGTCGTCGTGGCCGCCCTCGCCGAGGGCCGCTCGCACGTCGACGACCTGACCGACGCCGACATCACCGAGATGCTCGCGGGCGGCTTCCGGCCCACCACCGACGAAGCCCTGATCGGGACGGCCCGCGCCGCCGTCATCTGCGTGCCGACCCCGCTGGCCGAGGGCGACGGGCCCGACCTGCGCGCCGTCACCGCCGCGACCGCCGCGATCGGCCGTCAGCTGCGTACGGGAATGCTCGTCGTGCTCGAATCGACCACCTATCCCGGCACTACCGACGAAGTGGTGCGGCCGTTGCTCGAGAAATTGTCGGGGCTGACCGCGGGCGTCGACTTCCATCTGGCCTTCTCGCCCGAACGCATCGACCCCGGCAATGCGGAGTTCGGGGCGCGCAACACGCCCAAGGTGGTCGGGGGATACACGCCCGCCTGCACCGAGAGGGCGGCGGCGTTCTACCGAAGATTCGTCGACACGGTGGTGCGTACGCGGGGAACGCGCGAGGCGGAAACCGCGAAGCTGCTGGAGAACACCTATCGGCATGTGAACATCGCGCTGGTCAACGAGATGGCCCGGTTCTGTCACGAGCTGGGCATCGACCTGTGGGACGTGATCCGGGCCGCGTCGACGAAGCCGTTCGGTTTTCAGGCGTTCCACCCGGGGCCGGGCGTGGGCGGCCATTGCATCCCGATCGACCCGAACTACCTTTCGCACAATGTACGCAGCCGGCTCGGCTACCCGTTCCGCTTCGTCGAACTGGCCCAGGAGATCAACGCGACGATGCCCGGCTACGTGGCCCGGCGCGCCCAGAATCTGCTGAACGCCGACGGGCAGGCGATCCACGGCTCGACGATCCTGCTGCTGGGCGTCACCTACAAGCCCGACATCGCCGATCAGCGCGAATCGCCGGCCACGCCGCTGGCCCGGAATTTGTGCGGCTTGGGGGCGACGGTGCTCTACCACGATCCGTACGTACCACGGTGGACTGTCGGTGAGCTCGAAGTGGCGCGGACCGACGACCTGGAGGGCGCTGCGGCTTCGGCCGACCTGGTGATCCTGGTGCAGAACCACCGTGCCTATGACGCCGATCACTTGGCTGTTGTGGCGAAACGCTTCTTTGACACCCGGGGGGCTACGAGCGGGCCTAAGGCTCATCGTCTTTGAAGAGCTTCAGGCGGTCCGGCCGCCTGCTGCCGCACCACGACGTTCAGATCGCGAGGCAGAACTCGTTGCCCTCGGGGTCGGTCATGACGATGTGGTGGTTGTCGAAGACTGCCTGGATCGTGCCGCCGGCCGCGGTCAGCTCGGAGGCGCGGGCGACGACGTTGGGCCAGCTGCCGACTCGGATGTCCATGTGGAGGCGGTTCTTGGCGGTCTTGGGTTCGGGGACGTCGAGCAGGGACAGGCGCGGGCCGACGCCGGACGGGTCGTGCAGCCACGCGCCGCCGCCGGAGTCGTCGGGGTCCTCGCCGAACGACGCCGCCCACTCGTCGCGCGTGGTGAAGGGGGCGGGCGGCGGTTCGTCCTCGTAGCCGAGCGCCAGTTTCCAGAAGGGCGCCAGCGCCTCGGCGTCGCGGGTGTCGAAGGTCAGGTCGACGTGGAAGGCCATCAGCCCAGTATCCGCTGGAACGCCGAACGGAGGGCCCCGATCGGGTCGCCCGGGAGCGTCGGGCTGCGGAAGCAGACGTAGTTGTCGGGGCGGGTCACCACACAGCCCGCGTCGGAAACCTCGCGCAGCCGCGCCCAGTCGCCGTACAGGTCTTCGTAGTCGGCGCCCGGCCCGATGGTGACCGCGACAACCGGAAGTCCCAGTGAGGAGGCCGCCTCGGCCCAGGCCTCGCCCCCGACACCGGTCAGCAGCGTGAAGCGGCCCTGCCCGCCCAGGTCCAACGTGGATATCCGGGTACGGGCGCGGCCGACCCACGCGTGCGGGAGTTTGGCGCCCGGCCACGTGGTGGCGTGGTGGTAGAGCTCGTCGTCGCGGGAGTTCACCGGCATCGGCGTACCGTCGGGAACGATCGCCGACGAGGCGTACCGCTGGTTGAGCTCGACCCCGTGCGTGTTGAACTCGTAGTTCTTGAACTCGATGGCCTCGCGCAGCTCACGGCGTTGCTTCTCGGCCTCGGGCGTGGCCAGCTTGCGGGCGGCCATGTTCTGGCGCAACTGGTCGGGGTCGCCGGTGGAGAGCAGGCCCAGCGCGTCGAAGATGCGGGTGGTCTCGCCGATGCTGCGGTTGGCCCGGTCGACGATCTGCCGGCCGATCGGCGCCCGCTCGGCCGAATAGGTGTCGAGCAGCGCCGGGGAGGCCGTGCCGTCCAGCACGAGCTTGAGTTTCCAGGCCAGGTTGTACGCGTCCTGGATCGAGGTGTTGGAGCCGAGCCCGTTCGACGGCGGGTGCCGGTGCACGGCGTCGCCGGCGCAGAATACGCGGCCGTTCTGGTAGTTCTCGGCGTAGAGGTGGTTCACGGTCCACGCCGAGGACGACTTGATCGTGACCGGGACCGTGTCGTCGCCGATGAGGTGGTGCGCGATGCGGCGGGCGTAGTCCTCGGTCAGGTCGGGCGGCGGGCCGTCGATGTCGTAGCCCCAGACGATCAGCCACTCGTGCCACGGTCGTACGCAGCGGACCAGGCCCATGCCGATGCCGCCCACGTCGGAGCCGGTCTGCAGCACCCAGTAGAGGGTGCTCGGCCGGTGCGCGGTCAACGCGGTCAGGTCGGCCTCGAAGACGATGTTGATGCTGCCCGCGACGCCCATCTGGCCGACCAGCGGCAACCCGATGTCGGCGGCGACCTTGCTGCGCCCACCGTCCGCGCCGATCAGGTATTTCGCGCGGATCTCATAGGTGTCGCCGCGCAACCGGTCGCGTACGGTCGCCGTCACCCCAGCGGCGTCCTGCGTGAGTGACAGGTATTCGGTCTGGTAGCGGAACGACGTCCCCCGCGCGATCGCGTTGGAGGCCAGCACCGGCTCCATCAGGTGTTGCGGCATGTCGCAGATGCTCGACGGCGATGCGAGGTCGTGGTCGGCCTGCCGTGACGGGTGGGTGTACCAGGTGTGCAGCCGCCCCAGCTCCTCGCCGGCCAGGCTCGAGCAGAAGACGGTGTCGCCCATCAGGTGTTGCGGGGTGGCCTGGGCGATCACCTGGTCCTCGATGCCCGCGTCGCGCAGCACCTCCATCGTCCGCTGATTGGTGATGTGGGCCCGCGGGGTGTCGGAGAGCCGCCCGTATTTCGTGACGACGATGTTCGGTACTCCGTACGTGCTCAGCAGCAACGCGGCGGCCCCACCGGCCGGGCCACTCCCGACGATCAGAACGTCGGTCTCGATGTCAGTCACGATGTCGTCCTGTCCGGTGCGATACGGAAGGTAAAATCAAGCGTGCGGTGGGAGTCCCCGGGGAAGTCGACGATCAGCTCGTCCTTGACGCCGAAGACCGCGTCGGAGTCGAGGTAGTCCCCGCCCGCCACGAAGAGCTGCGTGATGAGCCGCCGATACCCCGGCGCGCTGATCATGAAGTGCAGATGCGGAGCCCGGTACGGATGCCGCCCGGTCGCCCGCAGCAACTGCCCGACGGGCCCGTCGTCGGGAATGGGGTAGGCCGACGGCAGGATCGTGTGGAACCAGAGCCGGCCGTCGTCGTCGCTGCGCAGCCGCGCCCGCAGCACCGGCCCTTCGAGGTCGGGAAGTTGCACGTCGTAGAAGCCGTCCTGATTGGACTGCCACACGTCGACCACCGCGTCCGCGACCGGCTGCCCGTCGAGGTCGACGATCCTGACATCCGCGCGCAGCGGCACCCCGGGCAGCCCGGCCGCGAGGTCGCTGCCGGAGGGGACCGAGGGCGGGCCCTCGACGTAGAACGGACCGAGCACGGCCGACGGCGTAGTCTCGGGCGAGCGCGAATTGGTCAGCACGTCGACCGCGCTGGAGACGCCGAGCACGTCGCTGAGCAGCACGAACTCTTGCCGTACGGGTGTGGTGATCTGCCCGGTGCGGGTGAGGAAGTCGATGCCGGCCTTCCACTCGTCCTCGGTCAGGTCGTTGTCGACCACGAAGCCGTGCAGACGCCGTACGAGATCACCGACCAGCTCGGCGACCCGCGCGTTCGGCGCCGGGCCGAGGGTGGCCACCACCTGGTCGGCGAGCCGGCGCAGGTCGGGCCGTCCGGCCGGGCGGTCGCCGCGCCAGGCCTCGCCGAGCAGGGGAAGAACGTCGTCCGCGGTGACCGGGCGTGGGTTCGGGTAGGGCTTCGCGGTGGCCAGCGCGGCCGCCTCGGACAGCGAGAAGTCGCCGAGCGCCGCGAGGGAGGTCGGTGCGCCCAGGCGGGCGGCCAGGTCGAAGACCGCGGCGGGGGCGTCGGGCGCACCGAGCGCCGCGGCGATCTTGCGCATCGCTTCCGGGGCGGCGACCGCGTTGAAGGCCATCACGTGCGGCAGCACGACGGTGTGCGTCTCGGCGTGCGGCAGGCCGAACGAGCCGCCGAGCACGTGGCAGAGCTTGTGGTGCAGGCCCATCTCGACCGAGCCCAGGCAGATGCCGGCGAGCCAGGCGCCGGTGAGGGCGTCCGCGCGGGCGTCGAGGTCGTCGGGCCGCTCGGCGATGAGGGGCAGGGCTCGGGCGAAACGCGTGATCGCGTCGACCGCGTACGCGTCCACCGCCGGGTCGGCCTGCGGCGAGTAGAGCGCCTCGACCGCGTGCGCCATCGCGTTGAAACCGCTGACGACCGAAACGCCGACCGGCAACCCGACAGTCAGCTCGACGTCGTACAAAACGGTCCTGGGTTGCAGGGCCGGGTCGCGCCGCGTCGTCTTGGCGCCCTCGGCCGTCTCACCCAGCACCGGGGTCATTTCCGAGCCCGCGTACGTCGTCGGGACCGCGAGGTGAGGCAGGCCGGTGCGCGCCACCAGCGCCTTGCCCAGGTTCGTGCTCGACCCGCCGCCGACCGACACGAGGCAGTCGACGCCGTGTTCGCGGACGAGTTCCAGCACACGTTCGGTGACCTCGACCGGGGTGTGCATCGCGACCTCGGCGAAGCGCGCGACGGCCAGCGCCCCCAGGACCTCGGCGGCGCGGTCGGCCCGCCCGCCCAGCAGCAGCACCCGCGACCCGCCGAGCCGTTCGACCTCGTCACGCAGGCGGCTCAGCGTCCCAGCGCCGAAGATCACCCGGGACGCGTGCGTGGTGTGTTCGAAAGACTTCACGCGCTCAGTCTCCGCTCGTCGGGACGTCCTCATCCTGCACGAACGCACTGTACGAAGCGCGCATCGCCGCCGGGGTCGTATCGAGCCGGGCGCGTAGCACCCGGGTCAGGTGTTCCTGGTGGGAGAAACCGCAGCGCTGGGCGATCTCGACGATCGGGATCGACGTGCGGCGCAGCAGCAGGACGGCGGCCTCGACCCGGCGCCCGATGACGAATTGGTGCGGGGCGAGGCCGGTACGCACGCGGAACTGCCGGGCGAACTGGCTCACGCTCAGCCCGGTGACGGCGGCGAGATCCCGCAGGGGCAGCGGATAGGCCAGCCGGGCCTCGATCAGATCCTGTACGGAGGAAAGCTGCCGGTCGGTCAGACCGGAGCGCGCCGGAACGGGGGTCGACGCGGCCGCGCACACGCTGTGATGCCGAGTGAGCTGCGCGGCCAGCGTACGCCCGAGCTGGTCCACATAGGTGCGGGCGGACGGCTCCCAGTGGCGCAGGACGCCGTCGAGCGTGAGCAACAGTTGCTCCAGCAGCGGGTCGAGACTGCCCAGCTCTTCGGCCAGCTCGACCGGGTCGCCGTCGTTCGCCTCGCGCAGCATGTCGTCGGTCAGATACGCGTGCACCGTGCCGAGCAGTCCGCCCAGCTCGACGGAGAGATCTTTGCCGGCCGGGTGCACGAACAGCCCGCCGGCCGGGATGACGCGCGAGCGGGCCAGGCCGAGATGCCCGCGCCGCACCGTGACGGGGCCGTCGAGATGCAGGATGACCAGATGGCTGCGTGCGCCGGCAAACGATGCCTGGTACGGCTGTTCCCGCTGGGTCGACACGTAGAGCTGCTCCCAGCCCAGGCCGTGGCTCGTACGCTCGGGGCGCACCCACGGCTGCTGGAGGATGCCATTGGTGTCGCCGACCGTCAGCTCCGCCGCCATCGCCCCGTCATAGCTGAAGAAGCGCGAACAAATCAAGGGTCGGCGCGCACCCACTGTTCAGGAACGGCCGTCTCGAGCGGGCCCGACCGCTCCTGCACCAGGTAGCGAGGGCGGCCACGCACCTCCTCGTGGATGCGGGCCAGGTATTCGCCGATCACGCCCAGGCCGAGCAGCACGAAGGTACCCATGACCAGCAACAGCAGGATGACCGTGGGGAAGCCCTCGACCGAGCCGCCGTCGATCCAGCGGATCAGGGTCTGCGCGCCCAGCAGCACGGCGAACGCGGCGAAGGCCAGCCCGACCAGCGTGACCAGGTGAAGCGGGGCCGAGCTGAACGACGTGATGCCGTTCACGGCCAGCCGGAACAGGGAACGCAACGTCCAGCGGGTGCGGCCGCCCTCGCGCTGATCGATCTCGACCTCGACCGTGCTGCGACGGAAACCGATCCAGCTGCTGGTGCCGCGGAAGAACGACGAGTGCTCGGGCATGCGCAGCAGCGCCTGCAGAGCCGGGCGGCTGAGCAGCCGGAAGTCGGTCGCGTCGACCAGATCGACGCGGGTGAGGCCGGTGAAGGCCCGGTTGAACAGGCGGCCGCCGACCCGGCCGATCAGGCCCTGACCCGTACGGCTGCATTTGATCGCCTCGACCACGTGGGCGCCCTCACGCCAGCGCCGCACCATCTCGGGGATCGCGGCCGGCGGATGCTGCAGATCGGAGTCGATCACGACCACGGCATCGCCCGCGGCGTGCTCGAGCCCGGCCAGCACGGCCGCCTCCTTGCCGAAGTTGCGGGAGAGCTGAACGCCACGCACCCGCGCGTCGAGCAGCGCCAGCCGGCTGACCCGGTCCCACGAGTCGTCGGTCGAGCCGTCGTCGACCAGCACGAGCTCGTAGGCGAGACCCGCCCCGGTCAGCACCTCGCCGAGCCGGGCCACGAAGCGATCCACGCCGCCGCCCTCGTTGAAGATCGGCGCGACCACGGAGATCAATGGGGTCGAGGGGGTCACGCTCGCCCAACGACCACGCTCGGCCGAAAGTTACCGCAGCAGCTCGGCCAGCGTCGGCGGGTGAGCGCGATCGACGAAGACCGTGCGGACGCTGCCGTGGTCGCGATAGAGCCGCGACAGCCGCTCCGAGAGCACGTCCTCCCACGACCGGTCGGGGCGGTGCCGCTCCCAGGTCGCGCGGTCGGGCAGGTATTCCAGCAGCACGTCCGGGTCGCGCAGCTCGGCGACGTTCGAGCAGTCGGTCATCACCACGGGCCGGTGGTCGGGGTCGACCAGCAGGCGCTGCCGCAGCGTCAGCACGAACTCGCGAACCATCTCGAACTCGAGCCCGATCACCACGTACAGGTGAACCGGACGCCCGCTCGGGGCCGTCTGCACCGGGATGACCGGGTGGTGGGCCGGCCGCAACCGCCGCAACACCGCCCGCACGGCCCGCAGCCGATTCGCGCGGCGCCGCTCACGGTCGCGTTCCTTGCGCAGCTCGTCGGAGCGCCGTCGCTCGTCGACGAGCTTGGCCTCCAGCGAACGCAGCCGGCCGGCCATCGCGGAGAGCTCCCAGCGAGCGCGCTGCATCGCGTCCAGCGGTTCGGTCACCATGTCAGCCCCCGTTCCGTACGCGGCCGCTCAACCACGTCGCGGCGGCCCTCGCGCCGTTCGCGAACGTCAGCTCCTCGCACCGGCGGCGCAGAGCGGCCCGCACCTCGGTCCGGGCGGCGGCGTCCAGCACCTTGTCGAGGTCCTCGTCGGCCGCGCTCAACGCGACCCCGGCCGCTTCGGCGTAGCGAGCCCGGCCGACCTGGTCGTCGAGCGGCGTGGTCGGGTCGGGCACGAAGACGGTCGGAATCCCGAAGCGGATCTGCTCGTGCGCGGCGTCGTAGCTCGCGGTGCTCACCACGAGGTCGAACGCTCGCAGGCAGCGGCCCGGCCGGTCCGTGCGGACGACCTGGAAGCCGTGCCCCTTGAGACGCTCTTCGATCGCCGGGGCGTCGAACCTCAGCAGCGCCGCCGGGAGTTCGTCGTTCAGGCCCAGTTCGGCGCGGGCGGCCGCGGCGTCGAGCAGGTCACCGGCGTCGAGCATCGTGATCGGCTCGACCCGGTGGGCGGTGGCCCGGTCGTCCACGGTCGCGCCGTCGTCGGCCAGGGCGGCGAACTCGCCCGGTTCGAGCACGTGGTCGAAGACCTTGCCCTCGGTGATGTACTCCTGGCCCGCGCCGCGCTGCCACATCGGCCGGCGGATCCAGACCCACACGACCCCGGTGTGCTCGCGGACCGCCTCGACGACGCCCTCGTGCGGCACGCCGTCGACCGCCACGATCTCGGGCCGGTGCAGGTCGATCAGGTGCGCAAGCCGGTCACGAACGAGGCGGGTCCAACGCTCGTACGGGAAGTCGAACGCCGCTCGGGACGGGAAGTGCTCGGTGAGGAAGCCGTCCTCGCTGATCTGGCCTTCCGTGGCGAGGATCGGGGCCAGGTCACCGGGGAGCCGCCGGGCGATGGCGGTCAGGCGGAGCGCCGCGTCGTCGTCGCCGACCATCAGTACGCGGCGGGTGGCCTTCTGCTCCGTCCGCGGCTTCCCCGCGGGGGCACTGATTCTCGGGCGTACGCCGAAGCTCGCGAGACGCCTGAGGTGGGACTGATGGCCGCGGCGGCGTTCGAGCGCGCGCAGGTCCTCGGCGGGCAGATCACGCCAGCGGCCGGACACGTCCTCGATCTCATGCCAGTCGTGCGGGGTGAGGCGACAGGCGATCGGCATCGCGGCCCGCACCCGGGTGTCGAGCGGCGCCCACTCCGCGTCGCGGAAGGCCTCGACGGGCGGCTCGTCGGCGACCACAACTGTGCGATCGGCGCGCAGCTCGGGCAGGCCCCGGGTCAGCCGGCGCGTGCCGCGCACAACCAATAGGCGTACGGAAACCGGCTTGTCTTCTCGGGCCAGCGTGGCCGCGCCGTCGCGTAGGCAGTCGCGGATCAGCGGGGCGAAGGGAAGAGGCCGCTCGTCGTCGGGCACGTGGATCAGCACGGTCGACAGGGCCGCCTCGGCCTGGGCTCGCACCTCGGCGGCCACTCCGGCGCCCGCTTCGGCGGCCAGTCCGGCGGCCATTCCGGCGCCCGCTTGTGCCCCCGCTTCTGCGCCCGCGAAACGGAAGTCGCACAGGATCGCCACGTCATGAACGGTCGTCGGCACGGCGGAACCCCCTCTGCCCCTTTTGAAGGCGCTCCAGGCCCTTTTCAAGGTCAACGATCACTGCCTCGCACCGTGACGGCAACTACACCGAAACCGGGGTCGGCTAGCCAACCGTCCGGCAACCGAAGGGCATCTCCATAGCACCCGAACATGGGTCATCGTCACTGTCCCGGCGCCGAATAGAACCCTGAACGCGGCGGTAGCAGCCACCGCGACACCAAACGAAAGGCACTCGATGCGTTCTTCGATCACCAAGCGTCTGGCCCTGATCGCGATGATCCCCGCCACCCTGCTCGTCGTGGTCGCGTTCGCCTCGTCCGCACAGGCCGCCGCCGTGAGCCCGGCCAAGATGTCCAGCGACATCGTCGCCCTGACCAACCAGCAGCGCGCCCTGCACGGCTGCGGCAAGCTCGTCGTCAGCCCGGCCCTCGGCCGCGCCGCCGTCGGCCACAGCGCCTGGATGGCCAAGACCGGCAAGTTCAGCCACACCGGCGCCGGCAACTCGACGTTCGACAAGCGCGTCAAGGCGGCCGGTTACGCCCGCCCGCTCGGCGAGAACATCGCGTTCGGTTTCGGCACCGGCGTCGAGGTCGTCAAGGCCTGGATGAAGAGCCCGGGTCACCGCGCCAACATCCTCAACTGCAAGGCGAAGACGATCGGCGTCGGCGTGGTCTACTCGGCCAAGGGCACCGCCTACCAGACCCAGGAGTTCGGTTACTGAGACCGGCTCAACTGACGCACCACGCGCCGATATCGGGCCTCACCTTCACGGGTGAGGCCCTCGGCCGTTTCCAGCGTCCGGCGGTGAGCCTCGCCGACGACCACCAGCGCGCCGGCGGCCAGGCGGCCCTTCACCAACGTCAACGCCAGCTCG
The DNA here is from genome assembly GCF_003999975.1 of Actinoplanes solisilvae. Taxonomy (GTDB): domain Bacteria; phylum Actinomycetota; class Actinomycetes; order Mycobacteriales; family Micromonosporaceae; genus Actinoplanes; species Actinoplanes solisilvae. Next base: position 189,335 of record NZ_RJAC01000001.1, read on the forward strand.
GGTTCGCCGTAGACCACGAGAAGGTCGATGCCGGTGACGTCGTCCACGGCGGCACGCAGGTCGACGACCTCGGTGAGACCGTGCGCCTCCAGCCGTTCGCGGGTCCGCTCGGCGTCACGGTTCAGCGAGACCAGTTTCCCGCCAGAGGCTTCCAGGGCGTACGCCGTCCAGACCGTCGACGCTCCGCCGCCGAGCTCGACGACCAGGCTCGGCTTCCGGGTGCGGATCAGGTGCAGAACGTCGAGCAGCTCTGTCTTGCTGCCGGTCGACGGCATCGGAGCGCGCGGCTCGACGGCGCGGTAAAGCTGGATCAGGGCCTCGACGTCGCCGGTCTGCGCGGCGAGAGCATCAGACATCTCGCGATGCCGGTCGCCGGAGTGCAGCAGCAACTCTTCGAGAGCACCGAGCAGGCGGCGCTGGGTCTGGTCAAGCACGGTGCGGACGTCGTCCTGGTGGCGGCGTTGCGTACGTTGCAACGCGGCCAGCCGGCGGGCGACGAGCAGCAACCCGCCGAAGAGAATCGTGAAGAACACGGCCAGCAGGGTGAGTGCGAGCCCGACGTTACCGGTGAGCGCGGCGGCCGCAACCGCCGCACAGAGCGCACAGGCCCCGGCGGCAAGAATCGCCTGACGACGGGTCAGTCTGCGCAGGCGGCCCATCAGTTGCCTCCGCTTCGCATGGCGGCCCCATCGCGCAATCCCGGCTCACCGCGCAGATCGAGCTCACCTCGTCCGGCCGGCTGACCGCCCGCGGCAGGCTGACCGCCCGCGGCAGGCTGACCGCTCTTGGCCGGCTCGCCGCCCACGGCCGGCTGACCGTTCTTGGCTGGCTCGCCGCTCCGCCCCGGCTTCCCGCTCACCCCGGACTCGCGGCTGACGCCGGGTCCGCCGCTCGACTCGGGCGCACTTCGCACGCCAGAGCCGCCGCTGCCCCCGGAGCCGTTTGCCGCGCCCGGCCCGTCGGGGCAGAAAGCCACCCCCGCCCGCTGTCGGGAGGCCGTTTCGAGCGACTCGTCGAAGCGCCGGATCGAGAACGGCGAGTCGGCGTGCAGCGCGAGAAACTCGGCCCGCAGCGCGCATCGCCGCACGGCGCCCGCCGGACCGGGGTCGAAGTCGGCCATCTCGACGGCGACGCGGTCGGCGAGGCGCGCCGCCTGGGTCGCCATCGTCGTGTCGCGAAGCCGCTTGTTGGCCGCCGCGGACACCGTCGCCACTCCAGTCAACAGCACCACCGCGACCGCTACCGCCCCTGTGGATAACTCAAATCGCCGGCCCCGCGGCGGATAAGCTCTCCCCGCCACCCCGGGTGGGTGGGTCGGCTGGGAGGTGTAGGGGGCCGAGCTGTCGGAAAGCTGTTGTGCGCTTGGTCCGTGCGATTGGCCGGGAACATACGGGTGACCGGCGGACTGCGACTGGGTGGCGGCTTCCGGGCGGGCGGCTTCCGGGCGGGCGGCTTCCGGGCGGGCGGCTTCCGGGCGGGCGGCTTCCGGGCGGGCGGCTTCCGGGCGGGCGGCTTCCGGGCGGGCGGCTTCCGGGCGGGCGGCGATGCCCGGACCAGCGACGTGCGGGTCGGCGATGCCCGGACCAGCGACGTGCGGGTCGGCGATGCGCGGGTCGGCGATGCCCGGACCAGCGACGTGCGGGTGGCGGCGACGTATGAAGTGGACCAAGGCGACCAGCAGCAAAGCGCCCGCCGTCGTCGTCACGGCCGAGTCTCGCCAGCCGTGGCCCCAGCGGCCCGTGGCGACCAGCTGCTGCACGTCGGCGTTGAGGGCGCTCATCGCGGCCCCCAACAGAATCAGCGTGGCGGCCGTCAACGCCACGGCGAGGGCGCAGCGGCGGCTCACCTGCGACAGGCGCGGCAGGTCGCGGATCGCGAAGTAGGCCAGCAGGCCGAGCACGACCAGCGCGCCGACCAGCACCAGCCCGCCGAGCCACGGGCGCGAGCTTCCCCCGGCCACCGCCGCGCGCCACATCAGGGGAGGGAGCCAGGCGATGGCCCGTACGGGGAAGGCCTCTAACGATGAGGGACCGAAGTGCACGTCGGAGCCTCGATAGCAGTCGCCCGCCGCGCAGTAGCGCTGGATGACCACGCGCACGGCCAGGAAGACCGGCAGGAAACCGAGCCAGAGCAACCCGAGAGCCCTCGTGGGCGCCGCGATCAGCAGTCGCAGCGGCCGCGCCGAGCAGACCAACCAGCCGCGGGCCAGCACGGCGACGGTCGCCAGAGGCAGGGCCAGGTAGGCGATCTCGTTGAAGGCCGCCAGCGCCGCACCCCCTAGCAGCAACAACGGCGCCCACCAGAGCCGGAACCGGCCGTCGAACGAGAAGCGGCACATTCCCGCCGTCACGCCCAGCACCAGGGCCGCCGACGTGAGGTAGAGCCCGCCGAACAGCACCACGGGGCTCGACCCACCCGCGGCCACGAACCCGGCGGCCACCGCGAAGGGCGCGACGGCGGCCATTGTGGACGGCGCGCGCCGGAAGAGGCGGCCGCGGGCCACGATGCTCTCGGCGGCCAGCACGGCGGTCACGCACAGCAGCATCGCCGCGAGGAACGAGATCAGCCGGAGGCCGACGTTCACCGGCAGGCCGAGAACCTCGCTCAGCGCATAGGCCAGCGTGTCGAGCGCCTTCTCCAGCATGCGCCCGAGCAGGCGGAAGTTGCCCAGCCGCAGATAGCCGGGCAGCGAATCAACCGTGTGCGAGCCGATCCGTAGCGGGTCGTCGCGGAACAGCCCGCCGTGCCAGTAGAGGTTGAACCGGTGGTCGCGGGTCGGGGCGAGGGCGATCAGCGGCGCGAGCACGGGCAGCGGCACCAGCACAGCGCGCAGCAGCGCCCGCCGCCAGAGCGCCCCCACCGGCGGCCCTTCCACGACGAAGCGCAGACCCACGCGCGGGGCGGCGACGGGAGCTTCGATCGTGGAGGCGCTCATGTCGGGGAGAACGAACCCGGTGAGAGTTCAGTGACGCTGCCGAGCAGGCGGGCGAGCGTCGGCGGGTCCCGTGGGTCTATCACGACCGTACGGTCGGCGCCGTGATCGCGGCAGAGCTGGGCGACCCGGTCGGCCAGCAGCGACTCCCAGCGCGTACCGGGGTCGTGCCTCGACCAGGTCGCCGGGTCGGGCAGGTATTCGAGCACGACGCCGGGCACCCGCAGCCCGCGCAGGGCCGGCTGGTCGGTCACGACGACGGGCCGGTGGTCGGCGTCGACGAGGACGCGCTGCCGCAGCGCTCGGATCAGCGCCTGGGCCCCGGGCCGGGAGAGCCCGATCGCCACGTAGACGCACGCGGGAACAGACGGCACCGCGCGCGGAGAAGGGACCGCCGGCGGCCGGCTGCGCTTCAGGCCGGCCAGCGCGCGGCCGAGCCGGTAGGGGCGGCTGCGGCGCAGGGCCAGCAGCAGGTCCCGGTTGCGGTCACGATCCCGTACGGCCGCGTCCCGCTCGTCCTCGACGCAGCGCAGCCGCCCGATCAGCGTGGCCACCTCCCAGCGGGCGAGGGCGAGGTCGGCCGCGTCCGGTTCATCGAACACCGTTGGTCTCCACTTCGGTCCGCCGGTGGCAGTGCCCGGCCAGCCAGGCCGCGGCGTCGGCGGCGCCGTTGCCGAACGGCAGCTCGGCGCAGCGACGGCTGAGCGCCTCCCGGGCGGCCGGGTCGGCCAGCCGCTCCAGCGCCGCCGCGGCCTCGTCGTCGTCGGTCGCGCAGACGGCCACGCCGGCCGCCGCCGCGAAGCGCGCCCTGGTCAGCTCGTCGTCGACGCCGGCCGGGTCGGGCACGAAGACGGTCGGCACCCGGGCGCCGAGCAACTCGTGGAAGCTCGCGTAGTCGGCCCGGGACACGGCCAGCGTGACCCCGCCCAGCTCGTCCGGCCCGGCCTCGACCACGGTGAAGCCGGGCAGGCTGGCCTCGACGCCCCGGCACAGCAGGGTGTTCCCGCCCGAGCCGCGGCGGGGACGTTTCGTGGGCAGCTCGGTGATCGGGTCGACCGTGCTCACCCCGGCCCGCGCGGTCGTGGTCCAGCCCTCGTCGCCGGGGGCGGCGAACTCGCCCGGTTCGAGGATCCCGGCGAAGTGCGCGCCGCGGGCCGCCCATTCGCCGCCGGTGCCGCGACGCCACATCGCCGGGCGCAGCCAGAGCCAGCGCGGTCCGGGGCCGGCGACGATCGCAGCCGTGATCCCGTCGTGCGGCACCCCACCGACCAGCACTGCCCGCGGGGAGTAGAGCCCGATGAGGTGGCGCAGCCGGTCGCGCACGAAGCCGGTCCAGCGGTCGTCGGAGATGCCCAGGTCGGCGGCGGACGGGAGGTGTTCGGTGAGCAGGCCCGCGGCGTGCGCGTCGGCGAGCCCGGCCGAACCGGCGACGACGACCGGCTCGAGATCGGCGGGCAGGTGGCGCGCGAGGGCGCGGAAGCGGGCGATGTCGTCGCCGACGAGCAGCACCCGGCGGGCCGGGCGAGCGCACCGTACGGCGGTTCGCTGCGGGGGCGCGACGCCACGGATGAGCACGCCCAGCGACGCGAGGCGGGCGATGTGGGAGGCGCTGCCGAACTGCTCGGTCACGTAGTGGCGGGCGCGCGCGACCTGGGCCTCGTACGCGGGCCGGTCCTTGTGCCATCGCAGGACGAGATCACGGACGCCGGCCGGGTGCGTGTAGATCGCGGCCTCGGCGAAGACCGAACGGAAGTGCGGCCCGGCGATCACCGGCACGCCGCTCGCCATCGCTTCGAGGATCGTGCGCCCGAAGGCGTCCGTCCACGCCGGGTCGTGGAAGTAGACGAAGAAGTCGAGGGTCCCGAGGAACTCGCGGGGCGTCTCGGCGCCGAATTCGACGATCTCCCACGACGCCGGTTGCCGCCCGAGCCGCTGGACGCCGATCTCACCGCCGCCGAGGATGCGCACCCGCACGTCAGCGGAGTCGGGGTAGGCCTGCAACAGCTCGACCGGATCACGCGGCCACTTCACCGGGTCGGGCCGCCCGTGCCGCCCGATCACCGGCACCGTCCCGGGTGTCTGCCGCACGACCTGCCACTCCGCGACGTCGATGATCTCGTGCCAGTCGGTGTCGGGCAGCACCGCGCGCGGGGCCGCTCGCAACACGTTCTCGCGCACGCGGCCGCTGGTCGGCGCCCACACCACGTCGGGGCCGAAGTAGCGCTCGATCAGAACGTCGTCCTCGGGCGGTTCGTCGGCCACGACGATCGTGTGCCCGGCTCGAACCCGCGGCGGCACGGCCGGCTCCCGGGTGAAGATGCGCGGCTGGCGGATCAGCAGCACCTTCGCGGCGATCTCGGCGCCGTCGTCGTGGGCCAGGTCGGCCAGGCCGTCGCGCAGGCAGGCCACGATGCGGCTCTGGAACGGGCGGGCGTGCCGCAGGTGCGGCGACGGCACGTGGATGAGCACGGTGGTCAGTCCGGCGGCCGCCTGGGCGCGGACCTCGGCGACGATGCTCGCCGAGTTGCCGCCCGGATACCGCAGGTCGGACAGGATGGCGACGTCGTACACGGCTTGGTCAACGATCTCCCCCGACCGGGCGATACGGACAATTCACTTTGGTCGTTGATCTCCGGGGACGGCGGTCGTGATCTCCAGGGGCGGAGGTCGTTGATCTCCGGAGGTGGCAAGAAGAAAGAGGCGACCATGCGCGATTCCGCACCGCACCACCCGCTGGCCGTCGCGGCCCTGCAAGCCCGGTCGGTCGCCGCGCGCGAACCCCTGGCCCGAGAGGCGGCCGACCCGTGGGTGGCCGGCGAGCTGGCCCGGGTGATCGCGCTGCAGAACCTGCGGGCCGACGACCAGGCCGACGCGCTGGCCATTCTCGACGGCCTGCACCAACGGGGCGAGATGACCGCGGAACACCAGGGCCTGCTGTGCCAATTGGCGTACGCCGCCGGTGATCGCGCCCGCGCTGAGGCGCTGCTCGCCGGGGCGCCGGAACCGGTGCGGACCGCGCTCACCGTCGACCTGGCCAACCCGTACGCGGGTGGCGACGGCCTCGGCTGGGATCTCGCCGCGCTGATCCCCGCGCCCTCGTTGAAGGTCCCCGACGGTCCCGGCGTCCCGTTCGACCGGCTCACCACCGGACCCGTGCAGCGCCTCGGCCACCCCCGCCGGGTCACCTCGGTCGTCACCACCTGGCAGCCCGACCAGGCCCTGCTCACCTCGGTGCGCTCGCTCGTGGGGCAGAGCTGGACCAACCACGAGATCCTGATCGTCGACGACGCCTCGTCAGCCGAGTTCGACCCGCTGCTGCGCGCGGCAGTCGCCCTCGACCCTCGGGTTCGCCTGGTGCGCATGGTCACCCGCGGCGGGCCGTACGTGGCCCGCAACGCCGGGCTGGACGCCGCGACCGGTGACTTCGTGACCTTCCCGGACGCCGGGGGATGGTCGCACCCGCTGCGCCTGGAACGCCAGGTCGCTCCCCTGCTCGCCGACGACGCGCTCTTCGCCACGATCTCAACCGGCCTGCACGTCACGCCCCGCCTCGTGGTGACCCGCCCGGGCGTCCCGGCGGTGGACCGCGACCTCTCCTCGCTCCTGTTCCGGCGGACGGCCGCCCTGAACCGGGTCGGCCATTTCGACCCGATCCGCGCGGGTGCCGACATCGAGTACGTCGAGCGTGCTCAAGCAATGGGGCGGGCCGTCCATCACCTCGACGGCCCGCCCCTGACGCTGATGCGTGCCGTCGACGACCCGCCCGGCTGGATCGACCCCGCGCACCGCTCCTACCGCTCCGCGTTCCGGCACGAGCACGCCCACGCGAGAAAGAAGTTCACGGCGCCCCGTCGCCTGCGGGGAGAGACCGGGGCCAAGGCGTACGACGTCGTGCTCGCCGGCGACTGGACGACGGCGGGCGGTTACGCGACCGCCGGGATCGGCCGGCTCCGCGCCCTGACCGCCCGCCGTCAGCGAGCCGCCCTGCTGCACCTGGACGAGCTGGCCAATCTGCACGACGGCCCGCGCGACCTCGACCCGGCCGTGCAGGAACTGATCAACCGCGGCGAGCTGACCCAGGTCGAGCTCACCGACGACGTGCGGGCACGGCTGGTGGTGGCCCGATCGGCGCGCGTGCTCGAACACGCGCCCGACCTGCCCAGCGGCGTCCGCGCCCAGCGAGTGATCATCGAGGATGCGACCGTCGTCCCGGCCGCCGCGGCTGCGGCCCGCCGGTTGTTCGGCCACCAGCCGCTGTGGGCTCCGGCCGGCGCCGACGGCCGGCGACTGCTCGACCGGGCGGCCGACGTCGCGGTGGCGAAGCTCGACCTGCCCAGCACCCTCGACGCGGCCCAGTGGCGGCTCGACCGGCGCGGCCCGCGCGCCGACCGGCCGGTGGTCGGCCGCCGATGCCGGGGCGGGCGCATCGAGTGGCGCCGCCTGCGCGACGAGCTGCCCGACTCGGCCCGGGTGGACGTGCGCCTGCTCGACGCGGGCGGCACCGCGGACGGCGCGTTCGGCCGGTTCGGGCCGCCCCGCAGCTGGCTCGTCTACGGTCCCGGCGACGTCAGCCTGCGCTCGTTCCTCGGCCAGATCGACTTCTACCTGCACCTGCCGCCCGACGACGAGCCGGCCGACCCGGCACCGGACGTGCTGACCGCTCTCGCCGCGGGCTGCGTCGCCGTGCTGCCCTACCGCTACGCGTCCGCGTTCGGCGAGGCCGCGATCTACTGCGCGCCCGACGAGGTGCCCGACACGGTCGGCCGCCTGCACGCCGACCGCCGGGCGCTGCGCGACCAGGGCGCTCGCGGGGCCGACTTCGTGCGCCGTCACCACGCCCACGAGCTCTACGCCGAGCGCGTCGCCCGATTGGCTACCCAAGGGTGACCGATCGGCACCCGGGCGGATCGTCAACCCGGCCCGCTCGCGACCGATTACTGGGGGTACAAGACGAACAGAGACTCGGGACGGCCCCCGCCGATCCCGCACGCGGGCCCCCTCCCGCGTACTGCTACCCCGCCGTTCCCCCACGGTGGGGTAGCAGTATTTCTCCCTGAGGGTGGGTCAGGACGGTCCAGCGGCCGGGCAGGCGCCGCCGGGCGGTGAGCCCGAACCCGCCGCCCTGCCGGGGCGCGACCCGCGTGGGCTCGTCGTCGACCACCACGGCCGCTCCGGGGGCCAGCCGACGGCCGAGCACGTGCAGCGCGGGGGCCAGCGGATCCGGGCCGTCGGGCGCGATCGAGCCGTCGACGAGCAGCAGGTCTATGTCCTTGAGGTCTTCGAGGGCGTCCACGTCGTACCAGTCGACCGTCCGTCCGTCGACCGCCAGCTCGGCCAGCCCGACGTGGCGTACCTCGACCGCGGTCAGGCCGTGCTCGGCGAGCAGCGTCCGGAACAGGACGGCGCGGTCGGCGTCGTGGTCGAGCGCGACCAGCCGACCACCGCCACGCTCGATCGCGTAGCCGAGCCACACCGTCGACGGCCCGCTGCCCAGCGCGACCGTCAGCGCCGGCCGGCGTTCGCGCGCGACGTGCACGAGGCCGAGAAGGTCGGTCGGGGCGCCGGACGGCATCGGCGCGCGTGGCACGACCGTGCGGAAGAGCTGGAACATCGCCTCGATCTCGCGGGCCTGGTCGCGCAGCAGCAGCTCGGCGCCGCGGCCGGTGAGGCGCTCGGCCCGGGTCACGGTCTCGACGAGCTCCTGGTGGCGGTCGCCCGCGGCGAGCCGTTCCTTCTCCACCGCGGCGATCACCCGGCGCTGCAACTGGTCGATCGTGCCGCGCAGGTCGCGTACGGCCTCCTGGGTCGAGCGCTGCACCCCGCCGATGCGGCGCGACAGGTGGATCACCCCGGCCGACACGGCGATCAGCAGCAGCGCGCCGACGATCGAGGAGACCGCGACCCCCGCGGCCACCAGCACCGCCATCACGACGCCGGCGACCTGCCGGCGCGACAGCCGGCGCAAACGCCGGGCGAACCTGATCAGCCTGGCCCTGATGATGTCGTTGGTCCGCCGCACACCGAGGTCAACTCCGACGCGACCCTGTCCGTTACGCCGATCGTCAGCAATGCCGGCAACAACGTGGCGATCCGGTCGACGAACCGGGCCGGGTCGCAGGCGGCGGCGACCGCCTGGCGGGCCCGGTTGCTCTGCGCGGCGTAGAGCGTGGGATCGGCCCGATAGCGCGCGATCAGCGGCCCGGCCTCGCTGCGGGTGCAATAGACCGCCGCGTCGCCGTAGTACGGGCGGAAGCGCGGGGGTGTCAGCACGACACAGCCCGCCGCCGCGGCCTCCAGCGCGGGCCGCGACGACCACTCGGCCGCCTGCACGGGCGGGAAGTGCAGATAGAAGTCGAGCTGGTGCAGGAACGGGCGCGGTTCGAGGTCGGCGGCCTGATAGGCGAGCCACGACGCCTCGACCTCCACCTCGAACGCGCCGACCGGCCGGTCGGGCAGCCGCACCCGCACGTCGGACTCGGGCAGCCGCCGGCAGACCGCGAGGATGTCGGCCGCGTCGGGCGGCCAGTTCGCCGCGTCGCAGAGGTCGGTGCCGACGACGGCCGAGGCGCCCGTGCGGTCGGCGACCCAGCCGGCGGGGGCGAGGGCGACCGGCAGATCTTCCGGGTCCAGGTTCCCGGCCGTACGCAGACAGGACCGCACTCCCTCGTCCGGCGCGACCCACAGCGGGTCGGCGCCGAAGAGCCGCCGTACGGCTTCGGTGCACGTCGGCGGCTCGTAGCGGCGGTCGCTGCCGTCGGCCCGCACCGGCGCGCGGTCGGCGACGACGATCGCGCGCGTAGCCCGTACGCCGCTGGTCTGTCCTCCGGTGAATTGAAGAACCGCCGCTTGACGCACCACCACCAGCGCCGCCTCGACCCGGTCCTCCATCGCGATCCGGTCGATCACACCGTCGTTGACCAGGTCCTGCACCAGCCCCGCGAACGGCACCCGCCGCATCTGGATCGCCCGATACGAGTCGAGATGCAGCACCGCCACCCGCAACCCGGCCCCGGCCAGCGCCTTCAGTTCGTCCAGCGCACCCCGCTGCGCACTCTCCAGGAACCGCCAGTCGGCCACCATCACGACGTCGTACGCCCTCCCGCGCGCGACGCCGAGCAGGTGGTCGGGCGCCGGGAAGGGCCGGTCCGCCCCGTCCGCCGGCCGGTAGGCGCTCGCCCGCCGTCCCGCGATCCGCTGATGCTGCCGCTGATAGGCCGACATGTAGGCGGTCCGCGCCGGGTGCATCCAGTGCGCCCGGATCTCGGCCCGCGACAGCGACCCCGCCGACAACCGGATCAGCGCGAGCGGCGACCCGGAGACGTGCAGCACCCGCCCGGCCCCGAACGCGGCCTGGATCCGTCCGATGTACTCGGAGTCGGCCGCCTTGCGCAGCCGATCGAAGTAGCCCACGGTCCGCAGCACCGGCCCGCGGCGCAGCATCAGCGACGACGGGTTGAACCGATCGCCGCGCACCCCCGGCCGGGTGCACATCAGCTGATCGGTGACGGCCAGCCCGTCCGAGGTCGTGGCGACCAGCCGCCGGTCCTCGATCAGCGGCCGCACCTGCCGCTCGATCCGCAGCGGGTGGGACCAGTCATCGGAATCCTGGAAGGTCGCGAACTCGCCGCCGGCCGCGTCGAGACCGGCGTTGCGGGCCGCGTAGGTCCCGGCGTTGACCGGCAGCTTGACGAGCCGGATCCGGTCGCCCAGCGCGACCGCCTCGGCCAGAATCGCGTCGAACTCCGGCGGCGAGGCGTCATCCACAATGATCACTTCGGTGTTCGCCCAGCTCTGGGCCAGGATCGAGCGCACCGCGGTGATCAGCCCTCGATCGGGCCGGAAGGCGGTCACCACCACCGAGACCCGATGCGGTCCGTCCACGCGCTCGGCCTCGGCGGCCGTCAGCCGGTCGAAAGGCACGCCGTCGCCCTCGGTCACCTGCGGGCCCGGCATCAGCCGCTGAAAAGCCTCGAGCCAGGGCCCGTACGGCTGGGTCGCCACGAACGGATTGAGCAGGTCGGCCCGCAGTCCGGCGCGGGCCGCCTCCCCGATCCGCAGGTAGCGGCGCATCAGCTTGCGGGCCCGTTCCGGGCTCTCGTAGGCGAGCGCGAGCTGCGCGTGCAGCGCCTGATTGGCCGGCGACAGGGCGCGAGCCCCGCACACCCGGCGGGTCAGCTCGAAGAGCGCGAGCGCGTCGTCGCGATCGGTCGGCAGCAACTCCTGCAGCGCGAGGCTGTGGGCCAGCGCGGCGACCAGGCCGGGATCGATCCCGCGACGCAGCCGGCGCAACCACCGGCGGTCCCCGGCCCGGGCCGCCTCGAGCAGCCGGTCGAGGGTGCCGTGCTCACCGAGCGCGGCCCGGGCCAGCAGTACGCGGGCGTCGAGCGAGCGGTTGCGGGAGGCGGTGGCGGTCATCGCGAGCCGGAACCGGGAACCAGCCGCGGTGATGTGATCGTCGAGCAGGGCCTGCATGCCCCGGCTAACGTGCCCCGGGCGGCCGCAGTGACGACGATCTTCAGACGGCGGCGAGCACCGCGGCGGTGACCAGCATCCGGGCGTCCGCGTCGGCCCACGGCCCGACCAGGTAGAACGCGTCGACCACGTCACCGCCCAGGGTGGAGATGCGGGCCGCGCGCACCTCGGCGCCGGCCTCGTCGAGCGCGGTCGCCACCCGATAGAGCAGGCCCGGCGAGTCGGCCGCGCGCAGCTCCAGCACGGCGGCGCCGGTCGCCTCGCCGCGCTGCCAGACCACACGCGGTTTCGCCGTCCCGCCGCGCGCGCTCATCGCCCGCGCCCGCACCCGCTGGGTCACCGAGATGTCCCCGGCGGCGACACGGCGCAGGTCGGCGGCGAGGGCGAACGGGTCGTACGGGGTGCCGTAGCGCGGCTGGGTGAAGAACTCGACGATGGCCCGGCCGTCGACCGTGCTCGCGTTCGCCCCGACGACGTCGAGCCGGTGCATGGCCAGGCAGGCGGCGACGGCGGCGAGAAGCCCCCGGCGGTCAGCCGCGGCCACCGCGAGCCGGTCGCCGTCGAGGTGGACGGCGGGCAGGTCGCCCTGCAACAGCTCGGGGTCGGGCGCGGGCGGCGCCGGCAGCTCGCCGGTGTCGAGCGCGGTGTGCACCCGGCCGACCAGCTCGGCCATGAGCCGGCCCTTCCAGTCCGACCAGGCGGCCGGGCCGGTGGCGTGCGAGTCGGCCCGGGCCAGCGCGTGCAGCAGGTCGAGGGTGGTGCTGTCGCCGACCGTCTCGGCCACGCTCGAGATGGTGACCGGGTCGCTCAAATCGCGGCGGGTGGCCACGTCGGGCAGCAGCAGGTGCAGCCGCACCATCTTCTCGATCGTGGCCACGTCGGCGGGCGGCAGGCCGATCCGGGCGGCGATGGCGGCGGCGATCGGGGCGCCGACGATGCTGTGGTCGCCGGGCAGGCCCTTGCCGACGTCGTGCAGGAAGGCGCCGAGCAGCAGCAGGTCGGGCCGTTCGACCTCGCGGGTGTAGGCGGTGGCCTCGTACGCGGCCTGCACGAGATGGCGGTCGAGCGTGAACCGGTGGATCGGGTGGTGCTGGGGCAGGCTGCGCAGCCGGGCCCACTCGGGCAGCCACGCGTCGATCAGCCCGTAGCGGTCGCACGCCTCCCAGGTCGGCAGCAGGCCGGGCCCCGAGCCGAGCAGCGAGATCAGCGCGGCCCGGGCGGCCGGTGGCCAGGGCGCGGGCAGCGGCGGGCAGAACGAGGCCAGCCATTCGCTGGTGGCGCGGGCGATCGGCAGGCGTACGGTGGCCGCCGCGGCGGCGACGCGCAGCGAGAGACTGGGGTCGGGCACCGGGCCGATGGCGGTGCGGGCGAGAACCAGTTCGCCGTCCTGCTCGACCACGTCCCGCGCGACCGGCCGGCGGGTCGGCGCGCCACCGGGCACCCCGCGCCGGCGTCCGCTGCGCAACCGGTCGGCAGCCCGCCACGCGTCGTCAAGAGCATGAGCGACCGTACGGGCATCGCCCGCGACCCGCCGCAGCAAAGCGTCCCCGTCGTCGAGGTCGAGCAGCTCGGCCACGGCCTTGCGTTCCTGGGCCACGAGCCGGTCGACCCGGCGTCCCACGGCCAGGTGCAGCGCGTCGCGGGTGTCGAGCAGCCGCAGGCTCGCCGCACGAACAGCCGGGCGCATCGTGTCGGCCACCCCCGCGCGCCCGATCGCGCGCAGCAGGGTCACGTCACGCAGCCCGCCCGCGGCCTCCTTGAGATCGCCCTCGAGCAGGAACGCGAGCTCGCCGTGGCTCGCCCAGCGGGTGGCCGTGAGCTCCTTGAGCTGGGGCAGCAGGCGCACCGCGGTGCGCCGCCACTGATCACCGGCCGCCGCGACGAGTTCGCCGCTCAGGGTCGCGTCGCCGGCCACGTGGCGGGCGTCGAGCAGACCGAGGGAGACCTTGACGTCGTCGTGCGCGACCGACAGCGCCTCCGGCAGCGTGCGCACGGAGTGGTCGAGGCCGAGCCGGGCGTCCCAGATCGGATACCAGAGGGAGGCGGCGATCCGGTCGATGCCGGCCGCGCCGTTGTGCAGCAGTACGAGGTCGAGATCGCTGTAGGGGGCGCAGTCGCGCCGGCCCAGCCCGCCCACCGCGACCAGGCTGACGCCGGGCAGGTGGGCGGGGAACAACTGCCGCAGCCACGCGTCGAGCGCCGCGGCCCGATTCTCGCGGGCGGCGGCGCCGAGGTGTTCGCGGAGCTTGTCCAGCGAACCGCCGACCGGCACCTGGGGCGGGGCCGGCGGCTCACTGGACGTGGTTGCCATCAGAGGGCGTCGAGACCGCGCTCGCCGGTGCGGACCCGGATGACGTCGTCGACCGACGTGACCCAGACCTTGCCGTCACCGATCTTGCCGGTGCGGGCGGCCGTGACGACGGCGTCGACGATCTTCTCGACGTCGATCTCGTCGGTCACCACCTCGACCTTGATCTTGGGCAGGAACTCCACCGTGTACTCGGCTCCCCGGTACACCTCGGTGTGCCCCTTCTGCCGCCCGTACCCCTGTACCTCGCTCACGGTCAGGCCGGTCACGCCGAGGGCGTGCAGAGCCTCCTTCACCGCGTCGAGCTGGTACGGCTTGATGACCGCGGTCACCAGCTTCATGCTCAGTCCTTCCATGGGTGCAGTCATGGGGATATCTAACCGGCGACCTTCTGGCTGACGTCAGCCTTGCCGTCAGCGTCGATGCCCTGCTTGTTCAGGCCGGCCATCGCGAACGCGCTGCCCGAGCTGCTGCCCGAGCCGCCCGACGGGGTGAGGTCGTACGCGGTCTCGCCGTGGTCGGCGATGTCGATGCCGCCCACCTCGGCCTCCTCGCTGACCCGGCCGAGCTTGACGGCCTTGAGGATCAGGGCGAGGACAGCGGCGATGACGAACGAGTAGACCGTGACCGCGAGGCTACCGACGAACTGACGCCCGAGCTGGGTCGCGCCGCCGCCGTAGAACAGGCCCTCGGACGCGCCGAGCACGTCGGTGATGGCGCCGTTGACCTGGGTGGTGGCGAAGAAGCCGATGAACAGCGAGCCGATCCAGCCGCCGACGAAGTGGACACCGACGACGTCGAGCGAGTCGTCGTAGCCCAGCTTGTACTTCAGGCCCACGGCCAGGGCGCAGACCACACCGGCGATGATGCCGAGCAGCGCCGCGGGCAGCGGGGCGACGAAGCCACAGGCGGGGGTGATGGCGACCAGGCCGGCGATGGCGCCGGAGGACGCGCCGACCAGGGTCGGCTTGCCGTCACGCAGCCACTCCACGACGCACCAGCCGACGACGGCCGCCGCGGTGGCGAGCTGGGTGTTGACGAAGGCGACCGCGGTGGTGCTGTCGACGGTCAGCTCCGAACCGGCGTTGAAACCGAACCAGCCGAACCACAGCAGGCCGGCGCCGAGGGCGACGAACGGCACGTTGTGTGGGCGCATGTTCTCGCGCGGCCAGCCGATGCGCTTGCCGAGCACCAGCACGAGGGCCAGAGCCGCCGCGCCGGCGTTGATGTGGACCGCGGTGCCACCGGCGAAGTCGAGCGCCTTGAGGTTGGCGCCGATCCAGCCGCCGCCCCAGACCCAGTGGGCGACCGGGACGTAGACGATGGTGAACCAGCCGACGGCGAAGAGGACCCAGCCGCCGAACTTGAGGCGGTCGGAGATCGCGCCGCTGATCAGGGCGACCGTGATGATGGCGAACATCATCTGGAAGGCCATGAACACGTACGTCGGGATGCCGGTCTCGCCCCACATGGCGGTGACCCAGCTGGTGCTGGTGCCGGCGTAGCCCCAGTTACCGATGATCTTGTTGACGCCCTCGGAGCCGTTCGCGCTGAACGCGAGCGAGAAGCCGTAGAGCGCCCACAGCAGGGAGATGAGCCCGATACTCGAGAAGCTCATCATCATCATGTTCAGAACGCCCTTGGACCGGTTGAGGCCACCGTAGAACAGCGCCAGACCCGGGGTCATGAGCAAAACGAGCGCAGACGACAGGAGCAACCAGGCGGTATTGCCGGTGTCGATCTCCACGCTGCCTCCTCTCGGAATGAAGGTGTCCTCTCAAACGACCCCCGAGCAGCACTGCCCATCGGCCGGTTTCGTGACGAGACCCTTCCGGTCCGAGGTTTCACGCACGGTCTACGCTCGATTTCCAGCGCGTGACGGACTGTTTCGTACGTGTGAAGAAACTCTCACAGCCGGTTCGACAAAACCTCGTGAACTGCGACAATCACCGCGGAAAATCGGTCATCCGGGTGCAACCGGATTGTCAACGCTCGATCAACGAAGAGCGTATTCGAGGGTGTGACGCTCGTAATCGAGCAGCCGCAGATCGCGCATCGGACGGCGCAGATGACCCTTGTGAACAATCCGTACGAACGCCGGGTCGCCGGCCGCGGCCATGCGCCGGATGCCCTCGACGTGATCGACGATCCTCTTTCGGATCGTGCGCACCAGACGGTGCCGGTCGCGCGGGATCAGGCCGTACGCGTCGGCGAACAGCCGCAACCGGCGCGGGCGGTTCGGCCGCTTCCAGCCCAGGGTGTACGAGTCCCGGTCGCTGAACAGGGGCACCCAGGTCCAGGCGGCATAGGCCACGTCGTAGATGCGCGCGCCCGGGGAGGCCAGGTCGAAGTCGATCAGCGAGAGGGTGCCGTCGGGCCGCCAGACCACGTTGTGGGGCGCGGCATCGTGGTGACAGATCACCTCGGTGTCGGGCGGGGGCGGGCCGAACGAGCGCCACACCGCGCCGGGCGGCGGCACGAACCCGTATTGAGCGTCGTGGAACATCCGCAGCATGGTGGCCACGGTGACCAGCGCTTCCTCGGTGACCCAGTGAGGGGCCAGCGGGTATTCGCCGCACTCGCCGTCGAGATATGACAGGACCTCGCGGCCCTTGTCGTCCATGCCCAGCGCGTGCGGCGAGCCGGTGAAGCCGACCCGCTCGAGGTGGTTGAGCAGGCCGTGCACGGCCGGCGTCCACGGCCCGGCGTTGCGCCGCACGGTGTCGCCGACCTTGGAGACGGTGCTGACGTTGCCGCCGTGCAGCGGGATCTCCCGCTCCTGCGTCATCAACACCCTCCCTTCAGCCTGGCTTCTTGCTCGTACGTTGCTTCGAGGTTACGCGGGGCTGCCAAGCAGCGCTTCGACGAAGGCGGCCGGCTCGAAGGGGGCCAGGTCGTCGGGGCCCTCGCCCAGCCCCACCAGCTTGACCGGAATACCCAGCTTGCGCTGGACGGCGATGACGATTCCGCCCTTGGCGGTGCCGTCGAGCTTGGTCAGCACGACACCGGTCACATCCACCACTTCGGTGAACACGCGTGCCTGTTCCAGACCGTTCTGTCCGGTTGTCGCGTCGAGGATCAGCAGCGTCTCGTCGACCGGACCGTGCTTCTCCACGACCCGCTTGACCTTGCCCAGCTCGTCCATCAGGCCGACCTTGTTCTGCAGCCGCCCGGCGGTGTCGATCACCACGGTGTCGACCTGAGTCTCGATGCCACGCTTGACCGCGTCGAACGCGACGCTGGCCGGGTCGCCGCCCTCGGGGCCGCGCACGGTCTCGGCGCCGACCCGCTCACCCCAGGTGGCGATCTGGTCGGCCGCCGCGGCGCGGAACGTGTCGGCCGCGCCGAAGAGCACCGAACGCCCGTCGGCGACCAGCACCCGGCCGATCTTGCCGCAGGTCGTGGTCTTGCCGGCCCCGTTCACGCCGACCACCAGCATCACGGCGGGCCGGCCGTCGTGCGGGGTGGTCTTCAGGGTGCGGTCGAGGCCCGGCTCGAGGGCCGAGACGAGCTCTTCGGTGAGCTGTTCGCGCACCTCGGAGACGGTGCGGGTGCCGAGCACGCGCACCCGCTCGCGCAGCCGCTCGACGATGACCTGGGTCGCCTCGACGCCGACGTCGGCCCCGATCAGGCTGTCCTCGATCTCCTCCCAGGCGTCCTCGTCGAGGTGGTCGCGGGAGAGCACGCTGAGCAGGCCGCGGCCGAAGACGCTCTGCGAACGCGACAGGCGGGCCCGCAGCCGCACCAGGCGGCCGGCCGTCGGCTCGGGCCGGTCGACCTGCACCTCGGTCTTGTCGACGGGCGTCTCGACCAGCGGCGGCAGGTCGCGGTCGGGCACGATCAGAGGCGGCGCCGCAGCCTCGGGTTCAGCCTCGGGCTCGGCCTCGGGTTCCGCGGCCGGCGGGCGCTCCAGGGTCGTCGTGCCCCCGCCCGAGCCCATCGGCGGCAGCTGGCGACGGCGCATGCGCGGCACCACCAGGCCGACCACTCCGGCGACCAGGACGACGAGCAGGATTACTGCGGCGACCACGTATTCCATGCGGAAATCCTGACAGATGTCCCGGCCGGACGTGTGGTCGGCCGACGAGTGGCGGCTCACAGCACATGTGACGGAGGATGGTCTCCCCTGCGACAAAGCGTGGAGGCTCTCCCATGCGCCACACCCCGGCGTTCCCCCGGTGACCGCTCACCTGCTCATCGGCCCCCTGCTGCGACGGGTGGTCGGTGACCGCGCCACCGTGTGGGTCGAGACCTCCGAGCCGGCCCACGTGCGGGTCGAGGCCGACGGCGGGGGCTCCGGCTCGGCGCCCACCTTCACGGCGTACGGGCATCATTACGCCCTGGTGGTCGTCGAGGGTCTGCGCCTCGGCACCTCGAGCACCTACCGGGTCCTGGTCGACGACCGTCAGGTCTGGCCGAGCACCGAGTCGTCCTATCCCCCGCCGACGATCCGCACCCGGCCCGCCGACGACGCCGGGACTCCCGTACGGCTGATCTTCGGCTCCTGTCGCGAGGCGACCCCGAGTGCGACCGCCCGGCGGCTGCCGCCCGACGCGCTGGATGCGTACGCCCGAAAGCTGATGACCGACCCGCAGGACCCGTCGTTGCGCCCCGACCTGATCGTGCTGCTCGGCGACCAGGTCTATGCCGACAAGACCTCGGCCAAGGTGCGCCGGTTCCTGCGCCGTCGCCGCGCGGCCGGTCACGACGGGCCGAACGACCAGGTCGTGACGTTCGACGAATACACCAAGCTCTATCTGGAATCGTGGCGCGACCCCGAGGTGCGCTGGCTGTTCGCCTCCGTCCCGACCGTCATGATCTTCGATGACCACGAGCTGATCGACGACTGGAACACCAGCGAGGCCTGGCGCCGCGACATGAACCAGCAGTCGTGGTGGGAGGAACGCATCACCGGCGGCCTCGCGTCCTACTGGGTCTATCAGCACCTGGGCAACATGGGCCCCGACGAACTGGCCGTCGACCCGCTCTTCCAGAAGGTCACCCAGGTCGACGACGCCACCGACCTGCTGCACGAGTTCGGCCGCACGGTCGACAACGCCCAGCAGGTCTACCAGTGGAGCTACAGCCTCGACATCGGCCGCACCCGCGTCGTCATGCTCGACAACCGGTGCAGCCGCGTGTTGACGCCCGACCGCCGCGAGATGCTGCCCCCCGCCGAGTGGAACTGGTTCGTCGACCAGGCCCACGGCTCGTACGATCACCTGGTCGTCGGCTCGTCCCTGCCGTGGCTGATGCCGCCCGCGATCCACTACCTCGAGGCGTGGAACGAGAAGACAGCCGCGTCGAACCGCCCCTGGGTGGCCGCCACGGCCGAGAAGCTGCGCCGCGCGGTCGACCTGGAACACTGGGCAGCGTTCGGGCGCTCGTTCAACGCCTTGGGCGAGCTTTTCCGCCGCTTGGGCGAGGGCGGCGACGGCGCCCCCGGCCACCGGGTCGGCGCGGGCGGGGCCTATGCGTCCCCCGCCTCGATCAGCGTCCTGTCGGGCGACGTCCACCACTCATATGTGGCCGAGGTCGACTTCGGCACCGACGTGGCCACGCCGGTCATGCAGCTGACCTGCTCACCGGTCCACAACCAGGTGCCGGCCTTCATGCGCCCCCTGATGCGTTTCAGCTGGTCACGAGCGGCCGCCCACGGCGTACGGGGTGTGGCCCGCTCGGCCGGCGTCCACCGCCCCGCCTGGTCATGGAAGCGCCTGGCCGGCCCCTACTTCGGCAACGCCATCAGCACCCTGGTCCTCACGGGCCGAGACGCCACCGCCCGAGTCGACGGCACCGACAAGGACGGCAACCTCTTCTCGGTTGCCGAGGTTCCCTACCCAAGATAGATAATCTCCGCGATCCGGACTCAAGGTTGTTCGTAAGAGTTAATTACCTCCTGCCGAACAACTTTCTCTCAAGTTGTTCGGTACATTTATTTTTCTTCTACCGAACAACTTTGGATGTGCACCTGTGTCAGGACGTGGTCGACCCACCCGAGCGGCCATATACCAACGCCTCGACGAGGCAGTCACCGAGTTGCGGACCCGGCTGGGCGGACTGCCTTCTCCGATGGAGGCGGAGGACATCTGGGCCGACATCTGGCACCAGGAGGCCCACAACAGCACCGCCATCGAGGGGAACACCTTGATCCTGCAAGAGGTCGAAAAGCTCCTGGAGGAAGGACGCGCCGTGGGCGCAAAGCCCCTCCGCGACTACATGGAGGTCAAGGGCTACGGCGACGCGGCTCGCTGGGTCTATGGCCAGGCGCTGCACCCCGGCCAATGGCAGGACAACGAACTGGTGTCCATACAAGAAGTACGGCACATCCATCATCTCGCCATGACCCCGGTATGGACGGTGGCACCACATCCCCATGCTCGCGATTCCGAGGGTCCTGGGAGCTTCCGTCAACATGAGATCGCCACGTTCCCAGGCGGGATGAAGCCCCCGCCCTGGACCGAGATCGACGCCCTCATGCTCGACTGGACCCGTGCCGCGAACGCCATCGGCGAGGCATCGTCATCGACGCCGTGGCCTGAGCATGTAGCTCTGGTCCACAACCAGTTCGAGTGTGTGCACCCCTTCATCGACGGCAACGGTCGTACCGGACGACTCGTCCTGAATCTCGTGCTCGGCCGCCTTGGCTACCCACCAGCGATCATCTATAAACGCGACCGGGATAGATACCTCAACTCACTCAGAAAGGCCGACGCGGGCGACCCAGGACCGCTCGGCGAGCTGATCGCGCGCAGCGTGACGTCCAACCTCTACCGCTTCGTTATGCCAGCGGTGGCGGGGCCGGTGAAGTTGCTGCCTCTTCCAGCCCTCGCAACACGGGAACTGAGTGAGAACGCTCTCCGAGTGGCAGCGCACCGCGGACGACTTCGCGCGGTCAAGGAAAACGACGGCACCTGGCGAAGCAGTAAGAAGTGGGTAGCTGACTACGTGCGTTCGCGACACAAGCGCGTGTAATGGGCGGGGTCACTCTGGGAGGTCGAGGGCCTTGCGCAGGTAGGGGAGGTGCTGAGGGCCGGTCCAGCGGTAGGCGGAGAGGCCGGCGGCGCGGGCTCCGCGGACGGCGCGGTCGTCGTCGTCGATGAAGAGGGTGAACTTCGGGAGGACGCCGAGGAGCTGGCAGGCCTTGGTGAAGAACTCGGGGGCCGGCTTGTGGGTCTTGATCTCCCACGAGCTGATGATCACGTCGACCTCGTCGGTCAGGCCCAGTGTGTCGAGGTCGCCGCGGAGGCGGTCGGTGGCGTTCGTGGCCAGGCCTACCTTGCGGCCGGCCGCGCGGACCTCGCGGATGAACGCCAGCACCTCGGGGTCGGGCTCGCCCCGGTACGACTGCCATTCGGCGACTGCGGCGCGCGCCTCGTCGGGGTCGATCGGCAGGCGGGACGCGACGAGCTCCATCCACTCGGCGTCGGTGATCTCGCCGGCCATCGCGGGGCGGTAGATGTCCCACGACATGGCCGTCTCGAGCAGGGCGGCCGGTTTGAGGCCGTGGCCGACCTCGACGGCGATCATCGGGGCCGGGTCCCAGCGGCGCAGCACACCGTCCAGGTCGATCAAAAGGGCCTGGGCGCGCTCGCGCGACATGGGGTTACTCCTCTTCGTGCTTCAACCGCTGACTGATCACCTGGGTCACACCGGCCCGCATCGTGACGCCGTACAGGGCGTCGGCGACCTCCATCGTGCGCTTCTGGTGCGTGATGATCAGCAGCTGACTCTTCTCCCGCAGCTGTTCGAAGAGCGTAATCAACCGGCCGAGGTTGACGTCGTCGAGGGCGGCCTCGACCTCGTCCATGATGTAGAAGGGCGACGGGCGGGCACGAAAGATCGCGCAGAGCATCGCGACCGCGGTCAGCGAGCGCTCGCCGCCGGAGAGCAGCGACAGCCGCTTGATCTTCTTGCCCGGCGGGCGGGCCTCGACCTCGACGCCGGTGGTCAGCATGTCCTCCGGGTCGGTGAGCACCAGCCGGCCCTCGCCGCCCGGGAACAGCACCTGGAAGACCTGCTGGAACTCGCGGGCCGTGTCGTCGAAGGCGGACTGGAACACCTCGAGGATGCGCTCGTCCACATCCTTGACCACGGTCAGCAGGTCCTTGCGCGTGGCCTTCAGGTCTTCGAGCTGGTCGGAGAGGAACTTGAAGCGCTCCTCGAGGGCCGCGAACTCCTCCAGCGCGAGCGGGTTGACCTTGCCGAGCAGGGCCAGGTCGCGCTCGGCCTTGTTGGCCCGCTTCTCCTGGGTCGGCCGGTGGAACGGGGCCGGCTCGGGAACGGGCTTGCCGTCCTTCTCGGCCAGGGCCACCTCGGCCTGCGTCGGCGGGACCGGCTGCTCGGGGCCGTACTCGATGATCAGGGTGTCGACGTCGAGCGAGAAGTCCTCGGCCGCCTTGGCTTCGAGCTGCTCAATACGCATGCGCTGCTCGGCACGGGCGACCTCGTCGCGGTGGACCTCGCTGGTTAGCCGTTCCAGCTCGCTGACCAGGCGCTTCGCCCCGGCGCGAACCTCTTGCAGCTCGGCCTCGCGCAGCGTGCGGGCCTGGGCCAGTTCGTCACGCACCTCGATGGCCGCGATCAGCGAGACCTGCACCCGGGCCAGCGCGGCGCCGGCGCCCAGCGCGACCGCCTTGGCGATCTCGGCGCCCCGGGCCCGTGCGGCCCGCCGGGCGGCGGCGCGCTCGCGGGCCTGCCGTTCGGCGTTGGCCTGGCGCATCAGCGAGTCGGCGCGTCCGGCGATCGAGGAGACCCGTTCCTCGGCGGTGCGCACCGCGAGCCGGACCTCCATCTCGTTCTGCCGGGACTGCGGCACCAGCGCGGCCAGCCGGTCACGTTCGTCGGTCGACGGTTCCTCGTCGATCGGGGTCGCCTCGGCCAGCCGCAGCCGCTCCTCGAGCTCGGCGACCCGCATGAGGTCGGCCTCGCGGGCGGACTCGGCCTTCTGCCGCGCGGCGCCCAGCCGCTCGGTCTCGGCCTTGGCGGAGCGGGCGGCCGCGCCCAGCTCGGCGAGCCGGCGCGCGGCGGCGTTGCGTTCGCCCTCGGCGGCCCGCTTGGCCGCGGCCGCGACGTTCACGGCCTCCTTGTGCTGCGCGACCTCGGCACGTGCGGCGGCCAGCTGCTCCTTGAGCTCGCCGATCGACGACTCGGCCTCGGCGCGGCGGGCCTTCGCCTCGTCGACCGCGGCCTGCACCTCGAGATAGCTCGTCGCCTTGCCCGAGCCGCCGGCGGCCGCGTACGCCCCCAGCACGTCGCCGTCGGGCGTGACCGCCCGCAGCTCGGCGTTGGCGGCGACCAGCGCCACAGCAGCGGCGTGGTCAGGCACGAGTACGACGTCACGCAGCGCCCGGTTCAGGGCGGGGCGCAGGTTGTCGGGGCAGCCGATCACGTCGGGCGCCCACACGTCCCCCTCGGGCAGCGAGGGCCGCAGGGCGTCGAGCGGCCCCTGCATGCCCGGCCCGGCCGGGGACGCCACGACCAGCGCGGCCCGCCCGGCGTCGGCGATCTTGAGCGTCCGCATGGCCTCGACGGCCTCGTCCACGCCGGAGAGCGCGACGGCGTCGGCCAGCGAGCCCAGCGCGGCGGCCAGGGCAGCCTCGTGTCCGGGCTGGACGGTCAGCATCGAGGCCAGGCTGCCCAGCAGACCCGGAACCTCGCCCGCCTTGGCCAGCAGTGCCCCGGCGCCGTCCTTGCGCTTCAGTCCGAGTGCGAGCGCCTCCTCGCGGGCCTTCCAGCTCGCCGCGTCTTTCTCGGCGGCGCGCTCGGCGTCGGAGAACTCCCGGACGATCGCCGACGCCCGGTCGTGCTCGGCGACCGCCTCGGCGTGCCGCTCGTCCAGCTCGACGTTGTCCCGGTCGGCCTCGGACGACTCGGCCGCGACGGCGTCGACCTCGCCCTGCGCTGTCTCGGCGCGCATCATCGCGTCGGTGTGCGCGGCGGCCAGACGCTCGATCTCGTCGGTGGCGCCCTCGGTGCGGGCGCGGGCCGCGTTCACGTTGCCGGTGAGCTTGGCCAGGCCCTCACGCCGGTCGGCGATCGCCTTGGCCGCCGAGCGCAGCGCGCCCTCAGCCGCGGCCAGCTCGCGCTCCAGCTCCTGGCGGTGCTCGATCGCCTCGGCCAGGCGCATCTGGTCGTCGGTGAGGGCCTCGCGCAGCTCCTCCTCCTGCTCGCGCACCCGATCGGCCTCGGCGACGAGCTGGTCGGGGTCGCGACCCGGACGCTCCTCGTCGGGCGTGGCGGCCAGGTGACGCAGGCGCTCGGTGGCGAGCTGCTCGGTCGAACGGAAACGCTCCTGCAGGGCGGAAAGCTTGTACCAGGTGTCCTGGGCGGCCTGCAGCAGAGGCGCGTCCTCGGCGTGGGCGAGCTCGAGGTCGGCCAGGTGGCGCTGCACTTCCCGGTTCTCGTCCTCGACCTGGCCGCGGCGCTCGCGCATGGCCGACTCGTCGGCGATCTCGCGGTCGAGGGTCGTACGCAGGGTGTGAAGGTCGTCGGCGAGCAGCCGCAGCCGGGCGTCACGCAGGTCGGACTGGATGCCGGCCGCGCGGCGGGCCACCTCGGCCTGCTTGCCGAGCGGCTTGAGCTGGCGGCGCAACTCGGCCGTGAGGTCGGTGAGCCGGTTGAGGTTCAACTGCATCGCGTCCAGCTTGCGGATCGCCTTTTCTTTCCGCTTGCGATGCTTCAGTACGCCCGCGGCCTCCTCGATGAAGGCCCGGCGATCTTCCGGCTTCGCGTGCAGCATCGCGTCGAGCCGACCCTGGCCCACGATGATGTGCATCTCGCGGCCGATGCCGGAGTCGCTCAGCAGTTCCTGGATGTCGAGCAGCCGGCAGGCGTTGCCGTTGATCTCGTATTCGCTGGCGCCGTCGCGGAACATGCGCCGGGTGATCGACACCTCGGTGTACTCGATCGGCAGCGCGCCGTCGTTGTTGTCGATCGTGAGCGTCACCTCGGCGCGGCCCAGCGGCGCGCGGCCCGACGTGCCGGCGAAGATGACGTCCTCCATCTTGCCGCCGCGCAGCGCCTTGGCGCCCTGCTCGCCGAGGACCCAGGCGATGGCATCGACGACGTTGGACTTGCCGGAGCCGTTGGGGCCCACCACACAGGTGATGCCCGGCTCCAG
The DNA here is from genome assembly GCF_003999975.1 of Actinoplanes solisilvae. Lineage (GTDB taxonomy): Bacteria > Actinomycetota > Actinomycetes > Mycobacteriales > Micromonosporaceae > Actinoplanes > Actinoplanes solisilvae. The sequence continues at coordinate 214,169 of NZ_RJAC01000001.1, forward strand.
CCGCAGCGTCGTAGCGGAGGCGAAGGACTTGAAGCCCTTGACCGTCAGGCTCTTGAGGTGCACGGATCTCCGAGGGTCGGTCGTCTTCTGCTTCGGCGCAGACTACCCCCGGCGCGAGTCGGCGAACGTTACCGCCGCTCCGCGTCCCGCAGAAACTGGACAAAATGACCCGCCAGTGCTTCCCCGGGGACAAAAAGATGCGCGCCTCCACTCTCGTGGCGGCGCGCGTTTTCGGGGTGCGTCTTTGGTGCGAGGGGATTCGAGCCTGATTCAGGGGCCGCCCGGCACGTGTGGTGACGAGGCCATGACAGCCGATGGAGCTCAGGTCAGAGCGGGCTCGGTCAGCCGCGCGAAATCGTCTGCCTCCGCGGCGGCCGCCGCGAGACGATCATTTTCGGCACGAAGCCGGGTGACCTCGAACTCCAGGGCCTGCACCCTGGAACGCAGACGGGTGACCTCGTCGAGCAGGCGCCGATCGGGCGCCGCACCTACGTGGCCAAAGAGGGCCTTCGCCATGGTGACTCCTTGAGAAGCACTGCTTCTTCTTGTGGAAAGCGTTGCCGGAGAGGCCGACCAACGCGCGCCCAGCATGCACCGCAGGTCTGAGCTCAAGGGCACGCTTGGGCACAGAATCATGCACCCTAGGAAAGGATTCTCAAGGTGCAGATTTCTCACGTCCAACTGGAACCGGGCATGAGTGGGCGCGACTGGCGACTCCTCCATAGTCCGCCGCAAGCCAGAATCCGTCAAGCGCTGCGGAGGCGTCCCGTCGCCGGTGAGCAGTGAATCATCCCACCCGAAGGGTCGTCAGCAGGCCAAACAGGCCCGCGACCCCGGGTAATTGTGATCACGCCTCCACTCTTGAAGATCAAATAAGGCGCCAAAGTTGGCATGCCCGATCCCGGGCCAGGCCTCGATCTTGACTCGCCTCATTCTTCCGGCGCGACCCGATTTCCCACAATCTCGTCGATCACACCGCCCACGTAACTTGACGCGGACCACACCTGATTCGTGACCGCGTCGCCCGCGGGTGGGCCAAACCGCTCCGACTGCCCGCGGCGCAAGCCCGCCGATGACCCGTCCCGCACGGAGTCACCCACCGGCACAATGGATCACAGACAAACGGACTTTTCATCTCAAAGCAGGCGACAAATAGGATAAAAATCGCTTAATTGTGTCGTCTAGCTGACAGGCCGCCCCGCGTTCGGCGAAGTGTTTCGTTGCCTCCATCGTGAATCCGACCCCGCCGCACGAGCGCATCTGCCTGCTCACCGGCGGCGGGTACCCGTACCGGCGGGACGCCCTGAGCGGATGGTGCCGAACCCTCGTCCAGGGCCTGCGCCGCTTCCGCTTCGAGCTGCTCACCGTGACCGACCGGGAACCGCCGCCCGCCCCCGCCTACCCGCTCCCGCTCAACGTCGGCTCGGCCCGCGCCGTCGCCATGAGCCGCGGTGGAACCCGTCACGAACGTCGCCGCGGCACCGACGGCGACCTGGCGAGGGCCGCCGCCACGCTGCTCTGCCAGGGCCTGATCGGCGACCATCCCGACGAGGTGTTCGCCGGCGGACTGAGGCGGGTCGCCGACAACCCGTCCCTGCTGCCCGCCCTGCCCCTCGCCGACGCCCTGCTCGAATCGTGGCGTACGGGTCACGATGTTCCGCGGCTCAGCGTGCGCGACGCCCGCACCGCCGCCGCCCTGCTGCGCCACGCCCTCGGCGCGATCACCGTCCACCTGCCCGACGCCGGCCTCGTGCACTGCGTCGGCGGCACGACCCCGCTGCTCACCGCCTTGGCCGGCCGCTGGCGCACGGGCGTCCCACTGCTGCTCACCGAGGCCCGCGCACCGGTCGCCCGGCACAAGCCGCACGAGGAACGGCTGTCACCGGCCGTACGGACCGTGCTGCGCCGGCTGCGCGGCTCGGTCGCCCGCACCGGGTACGCCGAGGCGGGGTTGATCGCGCCGCTCAGCGCCTATCACCACAGCTGGGCGCTGCGGCACGGCGCGCAGGCGGCCAAGCTCGTGCAGGTGCCGGCCGGGGTCGACCCGTCGGAGTATCCGGTCGCGGCCGAGCTCGAGTCCGGCCCCGCCGTGGTCTGGGCGGGCAGCGGCGGCCCCGACAGCGGCCTGTCCCCGCTGCTCGCTGCGTTCCAGCACGTCGTCGCGGCGATCCCGGGCACCGTGCTGCACCTGGTCGGGGTCACCGCCACGCACGAGGACCACTGCGCCGAGCAGATCGAACGTACGGGGCTGGGCCGGGCCGTACGCCTGCACCCGCTGCCCGCCGACCGGCGCGACCGTTACACGGCGGGGCACGTCGTGGCGCACGTGCCGGGACCCGCCGACCCGCCCTATCGGCTGGTCGAGGCGATGATGTCGGGCCGGGCCGTGGTCGGGGTCGATGTGGGACCGGCCGCCGAGACGCTGGGCGACGCGGGCGTGCTGGTGCAGCCGGGCGACCCGGCCGAGCTCGCGATCGCCGTCGTCGGCCTGCTGCGGTCGCCGACCCGTCGCCGGGTGCTGGGCGACGCGGCCCGCCGTCGCGCGCTGACCCATTTCACCAACGACCGGGTGGTCCGCGTCTACGGCGCTCTCTACACCGATCTCGTGGCGCCACCCCCGCCGACCGCGTATGAGCTGGCCCTCGCCGTGCCGGCCCCACGCTCCGAACCTCCGGCCACCCTGCGCTGGCTGGTCAGTGAGAGGCACTCCGCATGACGATCACGCCCGCACGATCAAGAGCAACTTCCCGGCGTACGCATCGACGCGCGCCCGCCGTGCCTCGGCATTCACTGCCACCGGAGACGATCCGTCCACCGAAGACGGTTCCGGAAACAGACCTACCCGTGCCGGAGCAGGAACCTCGGATGCCCGAGCTTGCGCCCGAATTGTCAGCAAAGGCCCCGCCTCGTTCCCATCGAGCCCCCGCCCGCCGCGCTTTCCTCAACGCCGCCCTGCTGCGCTGCGCCCTCTATCTGGGCCCGCTCAGCGTCGCGGTCGCCGCCGCCGGTCCGCTGGCCCAGGTCGCCTGGCCCGTCCCGCTGGTCACGCTGCTGCTCGGCTGGTCGGCCGCCCAGGCTCTGACCTGCACCGGCGTCGCGGTCGCCCGCCGCGAGGGCCCGGCCGCCGCCGCTCGCCTGGTGGGCAGCGGTTTCGCCGCCGTCGCCGGGCTCTGGTGCGCGCTGGTCTGGGTGGCGCCCTCCACTGTGGTCGGCTCGCAGCGCGGCCTGGCCCTGGTGATCGGCCTCGGCGGTCTGGGCACCCTGGCCACCGTCACCGCCGCGTTGGTGACCCGGGCCGAGGCCGCCGTCGTCCTATGGAGCCTGCCGTGCTGGCTCCTCGCCGCCCTGACCCTGGCCGACCTGCTAGGCGGCAGCGTGAGCAGCGCCGGCCGCCTGGGCCGCCTGATCACCGAAACAGCCGGCGCGGTCCCGATCGGCACCCTGCTCCCCGCCGCCATCGTGGTCGCCCTGATCCGCGCGTTCCAGCCGGCCGTCCTACCCGGAACCCGTGCCCGCAGCGCACAGCGGCTGACCCCCGCCGAGCTGCGACGCGGCGGTGGCTACCTGATCATCGGCGCGTCCCAGGCGGTCTGCGTCGGGCTGGTCTGGCAGGCCGGCCCGTCCGGCTCGACCGCCCCGTTCTGGCTGCCGTTGCTGCTGGCCGTGCCGGTCCTCGAGGCGCTCATCGGTTGGCACACCGGCCAGGTCGACGCCGGGCTGGACGAGGCCGAGACCGGCGAGGAGCTGCGCAAGCACGTCCGCGGCGTCACGCTGATCACGCTGGCCGGGCTGCTGCCACCGTTCGCCGTGGGCGTCGCGCTGGCCCTCGCCGCATACCGTCTGCCCGCGGGCCTTCCCGCGCTGGCCGGCACTCAGGCCAGTGTGCTGGGCCTGGCCGGCGGCACCCTGCTCGGTGGCGTCTTCGCCATCACCTATCTGCTCGCGGCCCGAACCCGTACGGGGATCGCCGCGACCCTGGCCGCCGCGCCTCCCCTGGTCATTGTGGCCCTGCCGTTCCTTCCCCTGCCCTCCTCCGGCCCCCTGCCCGACGCCGTCGCCGTGCTCGCCGCCACCCACCTGGCCGGCCTGCTCGTCGTGGCCCTGACCGCCCAGCCGACGTCCGATGACGACCCGCGGAGAACATCATGAAAACCCTGTTCCCCCCGTACGCCCACCCGTCGCCGGAACTGCCTCTCGACGGCGACACCTGGATCGTCCGTGAGCTGCCGGGCGAACGGCGGTCCCTGCACCAGTCCCTGGGCAAGATCGACCTCGACTGGGGCACCCGTTCGCTGGCCGACGTGCTGGCCGACGTCGACGCCTGGCGGGCCGACGGTGCCGAGGGCCTCTTCCTCGACCGGGCGCCGGCCGGTTCCGGCGGGGTGGGCCCGGTCGCGCTGACCGTGCGCCTGGCCGCCCGCCGCGGCCTGCACCGGGTGGTGCTCAATCCGGGCGTGCCGACCCACCCGCTCTACCGCGATCTGGGCGTACGCATCTGCACCTTCGAGGGGCCGTGGTCGGCCTACCAGAGCTGGGACGGCGACGGATCACGGCCGGGCGACGGCCACCTCGTGCACCGGGTGCCCGCCGAGCTGCTCACGGCCGCGCGGCGACTGATGGGCCGGCGTGGAGCGGGTTTCGGGCTGGCCACCGACGCCGGCCCGCTCGTCAGTGCCGAATCGTTCGCGGGCGGGGCTGGCAGCGCGGACAACTGAACGACGACCGGTTCATGAACTGCTCGCGGCGCATCGGCGTACCGCACCGGTGGCACGGCTGACCCTCGCGGCCATAGGCGTTGAGCGACCGGTCGAAGTAGCCGCTCTCGCCGTTCACGTCGACGTAGAGCTCGTCGAAGCTCGTGCCGCCCGCGACGATCGCCTCACCGAGCACATCACGAACGTGGGCGAGCAGACGGCGTACGGCGGGCCCGGTCAGTTGATCTGTAAGCCGGGCGCCGTGAAGCTGGGCCCGCCACAGAGCCTCGTCGGCGTAGATGTTGCCGACGCCGGAGATGAGGGTCTGATCGAGCAGCGCGCGCTTGATCTCGGTGTGCTTGCCGCGCAGCCGGGCGACGAAGGCATCGTCGTCGAAAAGCTGGTCCATCGGGTCGCGGGCGATGTGCGCGATCTCGTCGGGCAGCTCGGCGCCCCCCTCCGAGACGGAGAGCCCGCCGAACGTGCGCTGGTCGACGAAGCGCAGCTCGGGGCCCCCGTCGGTGAACGTGAACCGGATGCGCAGGTGCTTCTCGTCCTCGGCGTCGCCCGGCTGCATGAGCAATTGGCCGCTCATGCCGAGGTGACCGATGATCGCGTCACCGGAGTCGAGCGGGAACCACAGGTATTTGCCGCGGCGGGACACGTCGAGGACGGTGCGGCCGGTCAGCAGGGCGATGAAGTGCGCGTCGCCGGTGATGTGCCGGCGGATCGCGCGCGGGTGGTGCACCTCGACCGACTTGATCGTGCGGCCGGCCACCCATTTGGCCAGCCCCATCCGCACGGTCTCGACCTCGGGCAGCTCAGGCACTGCGAACTCCTAAAGCGTGTAGGGCCACACGGCGACGAGATAGGCGCCGTACCAGAGACCGAACGCCGCCCAGGCCGCGATTGATACCACAGCGACCCGGGGGCGAGCACGGGCGGCGGCGGCGACGGCCGGAAGCAGCGTCAACAGTACGGGCAGGAGCAGCCGGGGCTTGGAGTGGTAGAACCCGGCCTGGCCGTAGACGAGCACCATGGCGATCACCCCGTAGACGGCGATCGGGGGCCACGGACGCTGGGCGAGCGCGACCCCGGCGGCGGCCAGGGCAGCGAGCAGGATGAACGCGACACTGACCGGGACCCAGCCGTCGCCGCCGCTCAGCGTCGTGTTCAGGAACTTGACCGTGCTCGCCCCGAAGTCGAACGACGTGCCCCAGCCCGCGGCCTGGATGCGGAACCACGCGACCGGGTCACCGACCCGCCAGCCGACCCAGGCCAGGAACAGCGGCGCGCCGGCCAGGGCGAGTGCGGCGGCGCCCAGCGGCTGCCAGGCCTTCTCGCGCGACTCGCGGACGGCCAGCACGGCGGCGACGGCCAGGGCGACCGCGGCGGCGGCACCGGTCGGGCGGCTCAGCGCGGTGAGCAGCCCGAGCAGGCCGGCCGCCCACCAGACCCGCCGGTGCGCGGCGACCAGCATGCCGGCGACCAGCGCGACGAAGATCGACTCCGAGTAGCCCATCGAGAAGACGATCGAGACCGGCGCGGTGCAGAGGATCGCGACCAGGGCCCAGCCGGCCCGCTTGCCGTACAGCGAGGTGCCCAGCAGGTGCAGGGCGACCGCGGCGCCGATCGAGGCGAGCCAGGCCACCACGAGCGACGCCGTGTGCGCCTCGATGCCGAGCGTGGCCACGAACCGGATGAGCAGCGGGTAGACCGGGAAGAAGGCCAGCTCGTTGCCCTGCAGAGCACCCGAGGCGTCGTACGTGTAACCGTGTGGATAACCGTCGACGGCGACCCGGTAGAACCAGCCGGCGTCCCAGACCAGCAGCCGCTCGCGGATCCCGACCGGGTTCTGGGAGGCGTTGTCCAGCCAGGCCAGGATGACGAGCTGGGCGACCCGGGTGAGCGCGAAGATCCCGACGGCGATCCCCACGCCGCGCCGGCCCCCGGCGAGGTCCCACAACCGGGGTTTCTCGACCGCCACCGCCAGGCTCACTCGCTGTCTTCGAGCTCGTCGTCGGGCTTGTCGTCGGGCTTGTCCAGCAGGCTCCCGTCGGGCTCGCTGGTGCGCTCGGTCAGGATGCGCCAGGCGGCCGCGGCGGCCCGCTGCTCGGCCTGCTTCTTGCTGCGCCCCTCGGAGCCGCCGTAACGCTCGCCGGCCACCACCACCCAGGCGGTGAACGTCTTGGCGTGGTCGGGACCGGAGTCCTCGATCACGTAGTCGGGCACGCCGAGGCCGAGCGCCGCGGTGAGCTCCTGCAGGCTGGTCTTCCAGTCGAGCGCGGCGCCGCGGCCGGCCGACTCGGCCATCAGCGGGTCGAACAGCCGGTGGATGACCTCGCCCGCGACGTCCAGGCCGTGCTCGAGATAGATCGCGCCGAGCAGCGCCTCGAGCGTGTCGGCCAGAATGCTCGCCTTGTCGCGCCCGCCGGTCGTCTCCTCGCCCTTGCCGAGCAGCAGGTGCCGGCCCAGCCCCTCCGGGCCCAGACCGCGGGCCACGTCGGCCAGCGCGTGCATGTTGACCACGCTGGCGCGCAGCTTCGCGAGCTGGCCCTCGGGCAGGTCGGGGTGGTTGTGGAAGAGCGCCGAGGTGATCACGACGCCGAGCACCGAGTCACCGAGGAACTCGAGGCGCTCATTCGTCGGCAGCCCACCGTTCTCGTACGCGTACGAGCGGTGGGTCAGCGCGCGCTCGAGCAGGCCCGGCTCGAGCGGGACCCCGAAGGCCTCCTCCAGCGGCAGGGTCGGCGGTCGGCGACGCTTGTCACTCATGAGGCACCTCGTTGTGTTTCGATCATCTCGGCCATCGCCGCGACCGCGGCTCGGCGGTGGAGCTGGGCGGCGAAGGCGATCCCGGCGGCGAGATCCGGGCCCGAGGCGGCACCGTGGCAGACGACCACGGTCCCTTCGACCCCGAGGAGCAGCGCCGCGCGGGGAACCCGCCGCTCGTTCGGGGGCCCGATCTCGGCGTACGCCGTCTCGAGCCCCTTGAGCAGCACATTTCCGGTGAATCCGTCGGTCACGACGACGTCGGCGATGGCGCCGGTGACCACATCGTTGCCCTCGACCAGGCCGACGTAGCGCCCGCCGCCGGGCAGGTCGAGGCCGGCGAGCAGGGGTGGGAGGGCGCGGCGCAGGCGATCGCCCTTGCCGCGTTCGATGCCGATGGTCAGCAGGCCGACGCGCGGGCGCGGAACCCCATGCACGACCGAGGCGTACGCGGCCCCGAGCCGGGCGTGCATGGCCATCGTCTCTTCGTCGGGGTCGACCGAGGAGCCCACGTCGAGCAGCACCAGCCGCCCGGAAAGGGTGGGCAGCACGGCGGCGAGGGGCGGACGGCGTACGCCCGGGCGACGGCCCAGGCCGAGGGCGGCCGAGGTGACCGTGGCGCCGGTATTGCCGGCGGAGAGAACAGCGTCGGCGCCGCCCTGGGCGACGGCGAGCACCGCGGAACGTACCCCGGACTCGACCCAGCTCTCGACCGGATCGCCAGGAGCTATGGGCAGCGTGCTGATCCGGGCGCGGTCGCCCGGTGCGAGGGCACCACGAACCTCATCGGCCGCTTCGAGCGGGCCGACGAGCAACAGGTGAAGGGCCGGGTCGGCCTGGCAGGCGCGCAGAGCGCCGTCAACCACGACGGCGGGAGCATGGTCCCCGCCGAGGAGGTCGACGGCGATCCGCGCGGTGCCCGGCTCCCCGACAGTGAACTGTCCGGAAGCCGTGGCACCGATCGGTCGCCGATGCTCAGGAGCGACCCGCCCGGCAATAGGGCGCGTCACTTAAGAGACGCTCAGACCTCGAGGACCTGGCGGCCGTTGTAGGTGCCGCAGACCCCGCACGCGGTGTGCGGCAGGTGCGGCGACTTGCACTGGGGGCACGCCACGGTCTGCACCGCGGTCGCCTTCCAGTTCGCCCGGCGGGACCGGGTGTTGCTGCGCGACATCTTGCGCTTGGGGACGGCCACGGTACCTACTCCTCAGAATCTTGCTGCTGCGGCGAAGCCGTCTGGGACGGCTCACTCCTCAGAATCTTGGTCTTGCGGCGGAGCCGCCTTGGACGGCTCAGCTAGGTTGCGCAAAGCGGCCCAGCGGGCATCGATCTCCTCGTGGCTGTGGTCAGCCGGAAGGTCGTCGAAGTGCACCCCGCACTCGGGACACAGCCCTGGGCAGTCCGGACGGCAGAGCGGGTTGGTCGGCAGCGTCAAAACCACCGCGTCCCGCACAGCCGGCTCCAGGTCGAGCAGGTCACCCTGCATGCGACCGACCTCGTCCTCGTCGGTCGTCTCCTCCGTGGTGCTGTCCTCGTAGGCGAACAGCTCCGCGATCTTGACGTCGAAGGACTCGTTGATCTCGTTGAGGCAGCGACCGCACTCGCCGGTGAGCGTGGCGCGGACACTACCGCTGACATAGACCCCCTCGGAGACCGACGTGAGCGTCAGATCGAGCTCGACGTCCGACCCCTCGGGGACCGAGATCAGCTCCAGACCGAGGTCGACCGGTGCCGGGATCACCCTTTTCAGGGCACGCGTCGCACCAGGCTGCCGTGGAAGTTTCGTCGTGTCGACGACGAGCGGCTGCCTGGGGTCCAGGTGTGAGTGTGGTGACTTGGGCATCGTTTATCCTCAGCCGTGGGTAGGCCGACAGGAAAGGTTACCTGAGCTGCCGCCGTACCGTCGAATCCGGGTGGTGTTCCCCGAACTCACTAGAACGGTAGAGGGCGCTCCGCGTCTTCCCCCTGGAAGGTCCCGATCTCGCGCAGCGCGTGCATCTTGTCGCGGCCACGCTCTATCGACGAGAGCGCCCGGGTGAGGAACTGCTCGAAGTTGGCCAGGGCGGTGTCGACGTAGTCGTCGACCTCTTCCCGCAGGCGCTGGGCCTCGGTGCGGGCCTCGGCGATGATGCGCGCGCCCTCGTGCTCGGCCGAGACCGTGATCTCGTTCACCGAGACGAGACGGGCATGCTCGGTCTCACCCTCGCTGATGATCCGATCGGCCTCGCGGCGGCCGGCCTCGATGATCCGGTCACGCTCCTCGAGCACGGCGCCGGCCTTGCGCAGCTCGGACGGCAGCTCGGCGCGCACGTCCTCCAGGCGCTCGATCATCTCGGTCCGGTCGTACATGAAGTTCGTCCGCGACATGGGCACGGAGCGCGCTTCCTGAACGAGGTCGATGATCTCGTCGATGCGGTCGAGCGGATCCACGAGTGCTCACTCCCATCCAACCGCCCCGCCCGCCGCCCCTATCAGGACTGAAGGCAGAGCCATCTTGCCCCACGCAGCGTGGTGCGATCACGTTACTGCGTCACCGCCCGAGCCGCTTTTGGCGCGCCGACAGGGTGCGTTCCGCCTCAGTTCTGCTTGAGGCGGGTGACCAGCCGCTCCCCGACGAAATCAGGCACGTACGCCGAGGCGTCGCCACCCCACTTGACGACGTCCTTCACGAGGCTCGACGAGAGGAAAGAGTAGAGCGGATTCGTCGGCATGAAGAGCGTCTCGACCCCGGACAACCCGATGTTCATCTGCGCCATCTGCAACTCGTAGTCGAAGTCGCTGACCGCGCGCAGACCCTTGATCACCACAGCCGCGCCCTGCGACCGGCAGAAATCGACGAGCAGACCGTGGAACGAGGCGACCCGGACATTGTCGTACGAGGCAGTCGCCTCGCCCAACATCTCGATGCGTTCCTCGATCGTGAAAAGGCCCGTCTTCGACTGATTGATCAGCACGCCGATGATCACCTCGTCGAACAGCCGGCTGGCCCGGCCGACGATGTCGAGGTGGCCGTTGGTGACCGGATCGAAGGACCCGGGACAGACCGCTCGTCTCATGATCGGCGACCGTACCAAAGTGTGGTCTCCCCGTAGCGCCGGCTTCGATCCGCGGTGATGCCGTCCACCCAGGTCACCGCGCCGCCCCGAGTGGCCCGCTCGAGGATCACCACAGCGTCGGGGGCCAGCCAGCCAAAATCGATCATCGATTGTTGCACGTCAATGAGTTCCGCGTCGGTCACCGCGTACGGCGGGTCGGCGAAAACGACGTCATAGGCGCCACCTTCGGGAGGCCCTTCGACGACCTGGGCGACCTTGCCGGTCACCAGTCGCGCCGCGTTACCGACCCGCAGCGCCACGATGTTGTCGCGAATCACCCGGCCGGCGCGCGCATCCGCCTCGACCAGAAGGGTGAAATCGGCGCCGCGCGAAAGCGCCTCGAGCCCGACCGCCCCCGAACCCGCGTAAAGATCCGCGAACCGCACCCCGGACAGATCGATCATCGACTCGAGCGCACTGAAGAACGCTTCACGGACTCTGTCCGATGTGGGCCTGGTCAGCACGCCGGGCGGGGCCGACAGCCGCCGGCCGCCGTGGGTACCAGCAATGATCCTCGTCATCAGCCCTCGAAAAGTTCATGAGTGAACACCTGTCGAAGCTACTTGACGGCTTCCCGAATGACCGCGCTGAGTGGTCAGGTTATCGCCGAAACGGCCACTCTGAGCAACGGGACGGTACCGTACCGTCGATCGAAGATCACGACTCGGCAACAGCAGTTTTAAGCGTCCCTGAGGGATTTCCCAGATTCGCGTAAGTCGCTATGGTCACTGCTCGTTGCAAGCTGCATTTCGAGCTTGCTCGATGACGTGGGGAGGCGTCGTCGCCGGCAGTCGCCATTTCGTCCCTGGTTGACAGCCCGCCGCTTCCTTGCGCTTGACCCCCCTGATCTCCAATCACAGGAGTAGGCGTGAACCTGCTGAAGTCGAAGCTTCGGCGTACCACCGCGGTGGTAGCCGGTGCGATCCTCGGACTGGGGGGTGTCGCATTTCTGGCGTCCCCGGCCAGCGCGCACCACAGCGAACTGAAGGGCACCGCGGTTTGTGACACGGCCAGCGGCGACTGGGTCGTGACGTGGTCGGTCAACACCGTCGTCCCGCCGGGCGTCAACAGCTGGGGCCTCCGTGAGGTCACCGCCGGACCGAGCGCGCTCGAGCCGGCCACGGACGAGTTCAAGCTGGCCACCAGCGAGCGGGGCCAGTTCCCCTACTCGGTCAAGGAAACCGTCAAGGGCATCCAGAAGGTCAAGGCCTCTGAGCCCAAGGCCACGCTGGCTGTCAAGGCCGCCTGGAACAACGGCCACAAGGAGACCAAGCCGATCACCGGCGAGGTCGTCTTCGAGGGCAAGTGCGCCCCCGACGCCCCGAAGCCGACCGCGCAGCTCGCCTCCAACTGCGAGGGCGTGACCGTCACCCTGTCGAACGGCGCCGAGGCCACGGCCGACGCCAAGTTCACCGTCAAGGGCGACAACGGCTTCACCGAGTCCGTCGTCGTCAAGAAGGGCGAGGACTCGAAGACGGTCACCGTCCCGGGTAAGGACGCCGGCAAGATCGTTGTCACCGAGGGCAAGAGCGAGACGCCGCTCCTCGTGGGCAAGTGGGAGAAGCCCGAAGAGTGCACCCCGCCGACCGAGGTCGAGCCGGACGCCTACTTCGCGGCCACCTGTGAGGACCTGAGCTTCACGATCGACAACACCAAGGGCACCAAGACCGTCGAGGCCAAGTTCACCCCGAACAAGGGCGAGGCTCAGTCGCTGACCGTCAAGCCGGGCGAGAAGGCCACCGCGACCTTCAAGGGTGAGAAGGGCCTCGAGGTCACCGCGACCGGCGGCGACGAGCCCATCACCGTCAAGTGGGACGAGGAGAAGCCCGAGGACTGCGACGGCACCGCGTCCCCGTCCCCGTCCGCGACCGCCAGCCCGACCGAGGCTGCTCCGGCCCCGGGTGAGGGTGGCGGCCTGCCCGTCACCGGCCCCGTCGCCGGCAGCATCGCGGGTGGCGCTGCCCTCCTGCTGATCGCGGGTGGCGTGCTCTTCTTCATGGCGCGTCGCCGCAAGGTGAAGTTCACCGCCTGATAGCAAGCCCAAGATGAGGGCGCGCCGACTTCGGTCGGCGCGCCTTTTTCGTGCGCTGGAACTGTGGCGGCTAGAACTGTGGCGGCTGGAACTGTGGCGGCGCGAACGAGCCGTCGGGCTGCGGGCGATAGTCCACGACCTTCTCCACCGCGTCGAGCGGCAGCGGGGCGTACAGGTGGGGGAAGGGGCGGCCCTCAGGATCGGGTGGGACGCCCTGTTCCCAGACGAGCGGGGTCGGCAGGCGTGACTCGTCGATCACCAGGAGCAGCAGGTCGTCGCGGCCGCGGAACAGGGCGGTCGCCGGGCGGTGGACCTGATGCTCGGTGGACATGTGGATGAAGCCCTGGGTGGCCAGGGTGTCGCCCTCGTAGACGCCGGCCGCCTGAGCGGCCTCCCACGCGGCGCGCGGAACGATGTGCAGGATCATCCCTTCTCCAGGTATTCGGCTCGTTCCTCGTCGACCAGGGCGGCCACCGAGGCGGCGAGTGCGGGATATTTCTTCAGGCTCGGGTCGTCGCCGACCAGTTCGGAGGCCTCGGCTCGGGCCTCGGTGATCAGCTTGGCATCGTGCAGCAGGGACAGCAGGCGCAGATGCGAGTGCCTGCCCGACTGGGAGGCGCCGAGCACGTCGCCCTCGCGGCGCTGTTCCAGGTCGATCTCGCTGAGCTTGAAACCGTCCGTCGTGGACGCCACGGCGGCCAGGCGTTCGCGGGCCGCGGTGCCCTCGACCGACTCGGTGACCAGCAGGCAGATGCCGGGCGCGGAGCCTCGGCCGACCCGGCCGCGCAACTGGTGGAGCTGGGAGACGCCGAACCGGTCGGCGTCCATGATGACCATCACGGTGGCGTTCGGGACGTCGACGCCGACCTCGATCACCGTGGTCGCCACGAGCACGTCGAGGTCGCCGGCCGCGAACTTCCGCATGATCGCGTCTTTCTCGTCGGCCGGCAGCTTGCCGTGCAGCACGGCGATGCGCAGGCCGTGCAGCGGGCCCTCTTCCAGGATCGGCGCGACCTCGGTGACGGCCAGGGGCGGGCGCCGGGCGGGTTCGTTGTCGCCCGGGGGCTCCTCCTCCTCGTCGCTGCCGCCGTCGCCGATGCGGGGGCAGACCACGTACGCCTGGTGGCCGGCCTGCACCTCTTCACGCAGGCGTCGCCAGGCCCGGTCGAGGAAGGCGGGTTTCTCGGGGGGCACGACGTGCGACGCGATCGGCGAACGGCCGCGCGGGAGCTGGGAGAGCGTGGACGTTTCGAGGTCGCCGTAGACGGTCATGGCGACCGTACGCGGGATGGGGGTGGCCGTCATGACGAGGACGTGGGGTGGGGTGGCCGCCTTGGCGCGCAGGGCGTCACGCTGCTCGACGCCGAAGCGGTGCTGCTCGTCGACGACCACCAGGCCTAGATCGTGGAAGTCGACGCCCTCGTAGAGCAGGGCGTGCGTGCCGATGACGATGCCCGCCGTGCCGTCGGCGACCTTGGCCAGAGCGGCCCGGCGGGCGGCCGCGCCGAGCGAACCGGTGACCAGGGCGAGCTGGGTGCCGGCCGGGTCGCCGTCGATCTCGCCGGCCCGGCCGAGCGCGCCGAGCTGGGCGCTGATGCCACGGTAGTGCTGGACGGCGAGCACCTCGGTCGGCGCGAGCAGGGCGGCCTGGCCCCCGGCGTCGACGACCTGGAGCATCGCGCGGACGGAGACCAGCGTCTTGCCCGAGCCGACCTCGCCCTGCAGCAGGCGGTGCATCGGGTGGGGCTCGGCCAGGTCGGCGGCGATCTCCTCACCCACGGCGGCCTGGCCCTCGGTCAGCTCGTAGGGCAGGCTCGCGTCGAACTTGGCGAGGATGCCGCCCTCGACGCGCGGGCGGGCCCGGCCGGGAGCGGCGGCCGCGCGGGCACGGCGTTGCACGAGGGTCAGCTGGACGGCGAAGGCCTCGTCCCACTTGAGGCGTTTGCGGGCCGCGTACAGGGCCTCTTTGGAACTGGGGCGGTGGACCTCGCGCAGGGCGGTGCCGATGCCGACCAGGTTGCGGTTGGCCCGCACGGTGGCCGGGAGCGGGTCTTTGGGCGGCTGGAACGTCTCGAGCAGGGTGCGGACGCAGCGGGCGATCACCCACGTGGGCACGGCCTGAGCGGCGGGGTAGACGGGGATGAGCGCGCCGGCGAACTCCTCGATCTCTTCGGCCGCTTCGTCCTGGGTGGCGTCGGCCTTGAGCAACTGGTAGGCCGGGCTGTTGAGCTGGCGCTTGCCGCGGAAGTCGGTGACCTTGCCGGCGAACAGGCCCCAGCGGCCGCGTTTGAGGTCGCGCTCGCGCCATGCCTGGTTGAAGAAGGTGCAGGTGAGGGTCGCGCCGGAGCCGTCGCCGATGGTGATCTCGAGCATGTTGCCCTTGCGCTGGCGCATCGGCTTGACGCTGACCGACTGCACCTGCGCGAGCACGGTCACCTGCTCGCCGATCTGCAGGCCGTGCAGGTCGACCTGTTCGCCGCGCTCGTCGTAGCGGCGCGGGAAGTGGTAGATCAGGTCGCCCGCGGTGTGCAGGTCGAGGTGGGTGGCGAGCGACTTGGCCTCGGCAGGTTTGAGCACCTGGGTCAGAGGTGTGTCGGTCGTGGTCACGGTCTCGCTCATTCCACTCCAACCAGCAGGTGGTAACGGGGCTGACCGCCCGCATAACTGTGCAGCTCGACGAAGGGCCAGACACGGGCGACGTGCCCGCGCAACGCCGCTTCGAGCTCGGCCGGGGCGTCGGCGCCGAGCACGAGCGTGGCCAGTTCGCCGCCGCCGCCGAGCATGCGGTCGAGCAGCAGGGTGCTGACCTCGGCCAGGTCGGCGCCGATCACGTGGACCTCGCCGTCGACGAGCCCGAGCAGGTCACCGGCCCGGCAGGGACCGGCGACGGTGAGGGAGTCGCGCTGGGCGGTGCAGACCTCGCCGTAGCGGCAGGCGCCGGCCGCCTCGGCCATCGCGATGACGTCGTCGGCGAAGAGGCGACGACCGTCCCGTACGGCGAGAGCCGCGAGCGCCTGCACCGGGGATCGGGTGGGCACGACGCTGACGCGGAAACCCTCGGTCTCGGCCTCGCGGGCCGCCGACACGGCGACGGCCTGGGTGTTGGCGTCGTTCGGCAGCAGCACGACGCAGCGGGCCCCGGACGCCCGGACGGCCTCGATCATCTCGCGGGTGGACGGGTTGCGGCCGACCACGGTCGCCCCCTCGGCCTCGAACAGGGAGGTGAGCCCTTCCCCGGCGGCGACAACGACGGCGCCGCGTCTGTCTTCCTGATCGGTCGAGGCCGGATCGGGCGTTTCGGTGGAGACGTGGGTGTGGGCGTCGAGCGGGGTGACCGTGACGCGGTGAGGGCGACCGGCCACGACACCGGCCTCGATCGCTGGGCCGATGTTGGGCGCGGCGACGTGGACGTGCACGTTCCAGGTGGCGAGACCGTCGTCGCCGCTGCCGACCACGACGAGCGAATCGCCGAGGGCGTCGAGCTCGGCTCGCAGACGATCGACCGCGGCCGCCTCGGCGTCGAGCAGATATTGCACCTCATAGCCGTAGCCGCCCTCGGCTGGGGCTGCTGTCGCGGGGGCGGGAACCGCGGGGACGGGCTCGGTGGAGCCGCTGCCCGGGGTCAGGGCCACGACCAGGGCGTCGAGCAGGACGACCAGGCCGCGGCCACCCGCGTCGACCACGCCGGCGCGGGCCAGGGCGGGCAGCTGCTGCGGGGTGCGGGCCAGGGCCTCGGTGGCGGCCCGGGCGGCGGCGCGGGCCACGGCGACGACGTCGTCGGATTTCAGGCGGGCGGCGGCATCGGCGGCCGCGGCGACGACGGTGAGAACAGTGCCCTCGACCGGGCGGGCCACGGCGGCGTAGGCGGCCTCGGACGCCGAGCGCAGCGCCCGGGCCAGATCGGCGCCGCGCACCGCGACGCAGGCGGCCAGGCTGTCGGCCATGCCCCGCAGGATCTGGGACACGATCACGCCCGAGTTACCGCGGGCGCCGAGGAGCGCGCCCCGGGCCATGCGCCGCAGGGTGCCGGCCGGGCCCGAGGGCGTCGGCTCGGCGACGTCGAGCGCCTCTTGGGCCGAGGTGAGGGTGAGCACGAGGTTGGTGCCGGTGTCGCCGTCGGGGACGGGATAGACGTTCAGCTCGTCGATCTCGCGCTGGTGGACCCGGAGCGCCTGGAGACCGCCGCCGCACCAGCGGCGGACTGCTGCGGCGTCCAGCGTCTCGAGCACGCGAAAATCGTACTAACGACGGCTGACAACTTCTCGCGAGCGCGCCCGAGCCCCAGCTGAAGGGCGTTCCCGGGGGCGATTGGCTGTTAGGGGCGGGCATCGGGTAGCCTTGCCGGGTTGCCTGCGCCTTCCATGTGCGCTGGGCGTCTTCGGTTTTTCGTTTCGACTAGGAGTTACCCGTGGCTAGCGTGTGCGACGTCTGTGGCAAGGGACCGGGCTTCGGCCACAACGTTTCCCACTCGCACCGGCGGACCAACCGCCGTTGGAACCCGAACATCCAGTCGGTGCGCACCCCCGCCGGTGGTGGCACGACCAAGAAGCTCAAGGTCTGCACCTCGTGCATCAAGGCCGGCAAGGTCGTCCGCGCCTGATCTCAGGCTTTCCAGCTAGCCCCTCGGCCCCACGGCCGAGGGGCTAGCTGCGTAGTTACAGGGTCTTGGCGTAGGAAAGAACGCCTTCCTGCCCCTTGTAGTGGCCGAAGTCTTCGATGCGCCGGTAGCCGGCCTTCTCGTAGAGGGCGATGGCCTCGGGCTGCCGGTCGCCGGTCTCGAGGATCAGGCGGTGGCAGCCGGCGGCGCGGGCCGATTCCTCGATCGCGGTGAGCATGTTGCGGCCCAGGCCCCGACCTCGACTCTCTTTCGCGGTGAACATGCGCTTCAGTTCGGCGTCGTCGCCGTGGCGGCGCCAGGCGGCACAGGCCACCAGACGCTCGCCGTCGTCGGCCACGAGGAAGGCGCCGTTCGGCGGGGTGAAGTCGTCGGCGGCGATCGGGGTGTCGTCGCCGGAGCCGCCGTAGCGTTCGGAGAGCTCGGCGATCACGTCGACGAGCAGCGCCCGCACGGCCGGCTCCTGGTAGTCCGCCAGGCGGATCTTTAGTTCTGGCACTTCTGCAGCGTAATCAGCGGAAGTGGTCCCATCCCAGCGCTCCGCTCCACGGTTTGCGGTCGACGGTCACACCGGTGCCCTCGTGGATCTGGCCGATCTCGCGCCAGCCTGCGGGAATCGGCGTGCCGGGCGGGAACGTCGCGGCCAGGGCGTGATCGTCGCCACCACCCAGGATCCACTGCAGCGGGTCGACGCCCAGGGCCGTCGCGGCGTCGAGCATCTGACCGGTGACCTCGAAGGCCTCGGTCCGCACGTCGACGCCGACCACGCTGGCCCTCGCGATGTGACCGAGATCCTGCAGCAGGCCGTCGGAGACGTCGATCATCGAGGTCGCCCCGGCCCGCGCGGCGGCGGGACCGGCGTCATAGGGAACAACCGGGCGCCGGTACGCCTCCACGAGCGCCTTGGGCGTGCGGAAGCCGCGCGACAGCACGGTGTAGCCCGCGGCGGCGTACCCGACCCGCCCGGCCAATGCGATCACGTCGCCGGGCTGGGCGCCGCTGCGCAGCACCGGCTGCTGCCCGCCGAGGTCGCCCAGGGCGGTCACCGCGACCATCAGGGTCGGGCCGGACGACGTGTCGCCACCCACCACGCTCGCGCCGACCAGGGCGGCCTCGGCCGAGAGCCCGTCGGCCAGTTCCTCGGCCCAGGCGACGTCGAGATCGGTGGGTGCGCAAAGACCCACCAGCAGCGCGGTCGGGGTGGCGCCCATGGCCGCTATGTCGGCCAGGTTGGCGGCGGCCGCGCGGTGCCCGACGTCGGTGCCGGACGACCAGTCGCGACGGAAATGACGGCCCTCGACCAGGACATCGGTGGAGGCCACGACCCGTCCGTCGGGCGCGGCGACGAGCGCGGCGTCGTCGCCCGGACCCAGCAGGGTCATGGGACCTTTTTCGAGCCGGGCGACCACCCGGGCGATGAGCCCGAACTCCCCGGCCTCGGCGATGCTCACTAGTGTGGCCTTTCGTTCCTGATGCGGCCCGCTGTCGAGCGGATCCTTACGGTAGTTTCACGTTCTGGTTTACGGCGGACGCGGAATGGAGTCGGAGCGTGGTCCAGGCATACATCCTGATCCAGACCGAGGTCGGAAAGGCCCATGACGTGGCCGCCGCGATCGGCAAAATTCCTGGTGTCGTGCGGGTCGACGCCGTAACGGGACCCTACGACGTGGTCGTTCTGGCCGAGGCGCACACGGTCGACGACCTCGGCGGCCTCATTGTGAGCAAAGTCCAGTACGTTCCGGGCATCATGCGAACCCTCACCTGCTCCGTGGTAAACCTCTGACATGGTCGACCTCGAGAAACCACCGGCGAAGAAGGCAGATTCGGCGACGCGCGGTGCGGCGCTGTGGGCCACGCTGATCGCCGTCCCGGTCGCTTTGATCGTGGGTCTCGTGGTCTTTTGGCAGGTCGTGCCAGACAACTCCGACAAAGACGCCGCGCCGGCGGCCTCCGCACCGGTCACCGTGCCGGCAACACCGGTGCAGATGACCGCTCCGAAATTGGACGAGCGCGACACCCAGGTCTGCCTCGCGGTCACCTCGCAGCTCCCGACCACCCTGCGAAACCTGCCGGGTCGCAAGGTCAGCGCCGGGGCCGAGCAGAACGCCGCGTGGGGTGAGCCGCCGATCACCGTCGCGTGTGGTGTGACCCAGCCGGTCATGTGCGAGCGCGTCGACGGCGGGAAGCCGGGCTGCGTGCCGCTCGACGCCACCATGCTGAGAATGGACGGCGTCTGCTGGTGGGCCAAGGACGGGCCGGCCACCGACGAGTTCACCACGATGGACCGCGAGGTCGCCGTGAAGGTGAGCGTGCCCGGCAGCTATCAGCAGACCGGGCAGTGGGCCAACGAGTTCTCGCTGCCCGTGGTCAAGACCGTGAAGTCGACGACCACGGGCGTACCGAGCGGCTGCAAGGGCTAGAAGCCCTTAGTGCAGGCCTGATCCGCGGCGCAGGGCCGTGCGGATCAGGCGGTCGACCACCTTGGGGTATTCGAGGCCGGTGGCCGCCCACATCAGCGGGAACATCGAGGTCGGCGTCATGCCCGGCATCGTGTTGATCTCGTTGAGGTAGACCTGGTGGTCGGCGGTGACGAAGAAGTCGACCCGGGCCAGGCCGGCGCAGTCGAGCGCGGTGAAGGTGCGCCGGGCGAGTTCCTGCACCTGGCGGGTCACCTCGGCGGGCAGGCCGGCCGGCACGTCGTAGCGGCCACCGTCGATGTACTTCGTCTCGAAGTCGTACCAGTCGCTGTCGCCGACATGGATCTCGGCCAGCAGTGAGGCCTCGGGCGCGCCGCCGGCCTCGCCCTCGAGGACGCCGCACTCGATCTCGCGGCCCACGATCGCGGCCTCGACCAGCACCTTGGGGTCGATCTGGCGGGCGGTGGCGACGGCGTCGTCGAGGTCGGCCCAGTCGGTGACCTTGGTGATGCCGTGCGACGAGCCGGCCCGCGCGGGCTTGACGAAGACGGGGAGACCGAGACGGTCCTTGTCGGCCTCGCTGAGCTCGGCGCCGGCGCGCAGCACCGCGTACGGCCCGACGGGGATGCCCTCGGCGATGGCGAGCTTCTTGGTGAATTCCTTGTCCATCGCGGCGGCCGACGCGAAGACGTTGGCGCCCACGTAGGGCAGGCCGGCCATCTCGAGCAGGCCCTGGATGGTGCCGTCCTCGCCGTACGCCCCGTGGAGCACCGGGAAGACCACGTCGACCCCGGCCAGCGAGGAGACGCCGTCGACGGGCTCACGCACGATCAGGTCGGTCGCCGTGGGGTCGGCCGCCAGCACGACGGCGTTGCCGCTGGCCGCGGTGATCTCGGGGAGCTTCCGGTCGCTGATCTCCAGCGTCGAGGGGTCGACGCCGGCGAGGACCCAGCGGCCCTCGCGGGTGATGCCGACGGGAAGAACCTCGTACTGATCCGGGTCGAGCGCCCGCAGGATGGCTCCGGCGCTCACGCACGAGATCGCGTGCTCGGTGCTGCGACCTCCGAAGACGATCGCGACGCGGGTTTTCCGAGGGGTCGTCACTTTCTTTGGGCCTCTCGCTAGCGGGCTTGCCGGGGGGAACCCTACTCTGCGTTAGCCACTGCCGGGACAGGGGAACGACAGTCATGAGAGCAGCACTGCACGTGATCGCCGGGCCGGGGCCCGGACAACTGGCGACCATCGCGCACCCGCGCGCCGACGCCTGGCCGACCGAACATCTCGGCGCGCTGGCCCGGGCCGGGGTCAACGTCGTCGTCTCGGCGCTGACCGCGACCGAGCAGCATCGGCTGGGCTTCGGCGACACAGCTTCGGCGGCCGCGGCGTACGGGCTCGAGTTCGTCTCGTTCCCGGTGCCCGAGGGCGGGGTGCCGCGCGACGAGGCCGTCCAGGTGGTGGCGCTGGCGAGCCGGCTGGCCGGTCAGGTGCGATCGGGACGGTTCGTGGTGACCCAGTGCTTCGGCGGGATAGGACGGTCGACGCTGCTGGCCTGCACGACGCTGGTGCTGCTCGGCATCGCCCCCGGCGAGGCGCTGAGCCGGGTGACCGGCGGCACCGAGATGCCGATCACGCAGGACTGGCTCTACGACTTCGCGGCCACGCACCCCTCCCGGCTGGCCGACACCGCCTGATCTTCGCGATAGGTTGCCCCGGTGAGTTGGGACAGCTTCTCCGGTGATCAGGTCGCGGCGATGACCCAGGGGGAGAGCTTCTTCGCCTCCCCCGGCGAGCGCGAGTGCCCCGCGTGCGGCCGCAAGAGCCTTCGGGCGTACGTCACCGCGCCCTCGAACGCCCGTCGGCCCACCCTGGTCAGCTATGTCTGGTGCTCATCGTGCCGCAAGTTCGTCGGCACCCGCGCGAAGCACCCTGACGGGCTGGTCTTCAGCGACCCGCTGGCTTCCCTGCCGGCTGCGGAGCGACGCGAGCTCGAACGCAGCCTGGTCGGCTTCCTGGAGCACCTGGACCACCTCTGGGACTCGGGCGCCCTCCCCCAGACGTTCGCGGCCTGACTTCCGCCTTTCTGAAGGCCTTGTCTTCGATCTTCACCAGCTCTATGGTTCGTTACATGAGTAATGAACCACTGCACTAGGGAGGCTCGCGGTGTTCAACGACCGGAGCCCGATCTATCTGCAGATCGCCGACGGGATCAAGAACGACATCCTCGGCGGCTCCCTCAAGGAGGACGAGCAGGTCATGTCGACCAACCAATACGCGGCCTTCTACCGGATCAACCCCGCCACCGCCGCCAAGGGCTTCGCCCAGCTGGTCGACGAGGGCGTGCTCTACAAGAGGCGAGGCATCGGCATGTTCGTCAGCCCCGACGCGCGCGAGAAGCTGCGGTCGGCCCGGCGCGAGCGGTTCTTCGCCGAGGTGGTCGAGCCGATGCTCGACGAGGCGAAACGGGTCGGCATCAGCGTCGACGAGATCACGCACTATCTGAGGAGCCGTTGATGATCGAGATGCGGGGTGTGACCGTGCGATACGGCGCCACGGTCGCGGTCGACTCGGTGGATCTCAGCCTGCCCGACAACAAGATCTACGGCCTGCTGGGCCGCAACGGCTCCGGCAAGACCAGTCTGCTCAGCGCCCTCGCGTCCTACCGGCGCCCCGCCTCCGGCACCGTCCTGGTCGACGGCGAGCCGGCCTTCGAGAACCCGCGCGTCATGCGGCAGACGAGCTTCATCCGCGACACCCTCGACCTCAACGACTCCGACCGCGTGAGCGCCATCCTCGACATCGCGGCCCGCCTGCGCCCGACCTGGGACGCCGCCTATGCGGCCAAGCTCGTCGAGGTCTTCGAGCTCGACGCCCGCAAACGCGTGTCGGCGCTCTCCCGCGGCCAGCGCTCGATGCTCGGGGTGATCCTCGGGCTGGCCTCACGCACCCGGCTGACGATTCTCGACGAGAGCTACCTCGGCATGGACGCCGTCGCGCGCACCCTGTTCTATCGCGAGCTTCTCGCCGACTATCTGGCCCACCCGCGCACGATCGTGCTCTCCACCCACCTGATCGGCGAGGTGGCCGAGCTGTTCGAGCGCGTGATCATCATGGACCGCGGCCGCATCCTGCTGCAGGACGAGACCGACGCCCTACGCGGCCGGGGTGTCACGGTGACCGGGCCGGTCGAGGCCGTCGCCGCCTTCGCCGCCGGCCACCCGGTGCTCGGCGAGCAGACCCTCGGAGCCACGCGCGCGGTCACGCTCGACGGCCGGTTCGGCCCCGACGAGATCGCCCGCGGCGAGAGCGCCGGGCTCACGTTCGGCCCGCTCGGCATTCAGGACCTCTTCGTCCACCTCACCTCGCAGCCGCTGGAGGCGTCGCGATGACCGTCACCACGACCCTGTTGCGAATCTTCCGGCCGATCGTCCTCTGGTTCGTCGCGATCATCCTGGCCGTCGAGGTGATCGCGGTCGTCGCCATCAGCTCGGTCGGGCCGATGAAGTTCAGCTTCTGGCTCCTCATCGCCTCGGCGGCCGCGAAATACTGGCCGCTGGTGGCCGGCGTGCTGCTGGTCAGCATGTATTTCAAGGTCTTCGTGGCCAACGGCGTGACGCGGCACGAGTTCCTGCGCGGGCTCGCCCTCGTCGGGGTGGCGATGACGTTCGTCTTCCCGGCCGCGGTGGTGATCGGGCACGCCGCCGAGAGCATCACGCTGGGCCTGCTCGACCTGCGGGCGTCCGGCTACCCAGCCTTCCGGTTCGGCGAGGCGGCCGGCGAGTTCGCCCACCTGGTGCCGGCCACGGCCGCCTACGTGACGTCGGGCGTGCTGCTCACGGCGGTCTTCTACCGTTTCCGGCCCTGGCTGGGAGTTCTGCTGATCCTGCCCGGCGCGGCGCCGTTGCTGCTCACCGGCTGGCTGCTGAACCTCGACGAGTTCGGTGCCCTGTTCAGCCGCTACTCGTTCACCCTGGCCCTGACGGTCTCGCTCGGTGCCACACTCGCGGGTTGCCTGGCCATCCACCGGATCATGCGCGACGTCGCAATCCGCCGCACGGCTGGTTGATCAATGGAGACTCCGTCGATCGCCCTACGAACGGGCGGCTGCCTGATGGACAGCAGCGTCGGTATTGCTGGCACTAATAGCGCCAGCAATACCGGTGATAGTGTCAGCGACGTGACGGTCAGCATCTCGATCACCCTTGAAGACGACCTCGGCTCCGAACTCAACACGGCGGTCGGAGGCGGCAACCGGTCCGCCGTCGTGGCCGAGGCGATCCGCGAATATCTGGACCGCCGGGCTGTCGCCGCGGCTGTCGCCTGGCACGCCTCGTTGTCCGGCGAAGACGCCGCCGCCTACGCCGAGTTCAACGCCGAGTGGTAGCGCTAGCCAGTGGGCCCGCCCGAGGCGACGTGTACGACTACGCCCTCGGCAGCCGGCGCATCCGAGTGCTGGTGGTAAGCGCGACCGCCTACAGCCAGACCTATCCCGTAATAGTCCTGATCCACGACAGGGCCGACGGCGACGTTCCGGGAATCCTGCTGCCGCTGCCAGCTGACCTGGCCGGTGGTGGCACCATCGACCTCTCTCGCATCCGGTTCGCCGACCCGGCGGCATTCGGGCATCGGCACGGTCGAATATCTGCCACACTCGCCGCGAAAATCGATCACGGCCTTCGCCGCTTCCTCGGCCTCTAGGCGTGTGTTTCATAACCGGATTCGGCCCGCGCCGGCCCGGAAATGAAACACGCTATGAAAGCGATCTGGGATTGACCGGCCCACACTCCTCCGTCGGTCGATCCGCGTCCGTTCAGGCCTCGTCGAGGGAGGCTGTCAGGTCGGCCAGGAGGTCCACGGTGTCTTCGATGCCGCAGGAGAGGCGGACGAAGCCGGGGGGCGTGTCGTCGCCCCACTGGGCGCGGCGGTCGGCTGTGGTGTGAACTCCGCCGAAGGACGTGGCGGCGAAGACCAGCGAGGCGGCCGTGAGGAAGCGGGCCACGCGCTGGGCGTCGCCCAGGTCGAAGGAGACCACGCCGGGGATGCGGCGCATCTGGCGCGAGGCCACCGGGTAGGACGGGTCGGAGTTCAGGCCCGGCCAGCGGACGCCGGTCACGTCGGAGCGGCCGGCCAGCAGGGCGGCCACGGCGGCCGCGTTCTGGCTCTGGCGGGCCAGGCGCAGGTCGAGGGTGGCGATCGAGCGGTGGGCCAGCCACGCGTCGAAGGCTCCGGGGATCGCGCCGGTGTGCTTGCGCCAGGTCTCGATCTTCGCGTGTAGGTCGTCGTCGTTGGTCGAGACGTAGCCCAGCAGGACGTCGCTGTGGCCGGTCAGCGCCTTCGTTCCGGAGGCGACGACCAGGTCGGCGCCGAGAGCCAGCGGGTTCTGGCCGAGCGGAGTGGCCGTCGTGTTGTCCACCGCGACCAGCGCGCCGGCCGCGTGGGCGGCCGCGGCCACCTCGGCGATGTCGCAGACGTCCAGGCCGGGGTTGGCGGGCGTCTCGAGCAGCACGAGACGTACGCCGGTGAAGTCGGGGTACGGACCGGCGGTCGGCGCCAGAACCGTCGTCACACCCAGGTCGCGCAGGGTGCTCTCGGCGAAGCTGCGGACCGTGTAATAGCCGTCGGAGGGCAGCATCACCGTGTCGCCCGTACGCAGCACCGAGAACAGCAGGGCGGTGATCGCCGCCTGGCCGCTCGCGAAGGTCAGGGTGCTGCCGCCCTCGAGCTCGCCGATCGCCGATTCGAGGCGGCGGCGGGTCGGGTTGTCGGGGCGGCCGTAGCCGTAGTCGCCGACCTGCCCGTCGGCCGGGTCGAGGTGATAGGGCGCGGCGAAGACCGGACCGGGCAGGAACGGATCGCCCGCCTCCGCCTCGGGCAGGCCCGCGTGCACGACGCGGGTCCCGTCGGAGTAACTCTCGCTCATTCCGGCTTCATCTCCCGACCCATCAGCAACTTCACCGCCACGCGCGGGTCCACACCCTCGTGGCACACCCGCTCCACCTGCTCGGTGATCGGCATCTCGACCCCGTGGGCGCGGGCCAGATCGCGGATCGCCAGGCAGCTCTTCACGCCCTCGGCCGTCTGCCGGGCCGCGGCCTGCGCCTGTTCGAGCGTCTTACCCAGGCCGAGCTGTTCGCCGAACGTGCGGTTGCGCGACAGTGGCGAGGAGCACGTGGCGACCAGATCGCCGAGCCCGGCCAGGCCGGCGAAGGTGAGCGGGTCGGCGCCCAGCGCGACACCCAGGCGGGCCGTCTCGGCCAGGCCGCGCGTGATCAGCGACGCCTTGGTGTTGTCGCCCAGCCCCATCGCCGCGGCCATGCCGTAGGCCAGGGCGATCACGTTCTTGACCGCGCCGCCCAGCTCGCAACCGATGACGTCCTCGCTGGTGTAGGGCCGCATGTAGGGCAGCGCGATCGCGTGCTGCACGGCCCGGCAGCGGTCGTGATCGGTGCCGGCCACCACCGTCGCGGCCGGTTGCTCCCCGGCGATCTCGGGGGCCAGGTTGGGGCCCGAGACGACCACCACGCGGTCGGCGTCGACGTGCGCGGTCTCGACGATGACCTGGCTCATCCGCTTGGTCGTGCCGAGCTCGATGCCCTTCATCAGCGAGACGACCGTCGAGCCGGGCTCGAACGCGCCGGCCCACTCGGCGAGGTTGCCGCGCAACGTCTGGGACGGCACGGCGATCGCCACGATCTCGGCGCCCGCCACGGCCTCGGCGACGTCGCCGGTGGCGGTGATGCGGTCGGGCAGCTTGAGACCGGGCAGCGCGCCCTCGTTGAGGTGGTGGTCGCGGATCGAGGTGACCACCGACTCGCGCCGGGCCCACATCGTGACGTCGGCGCCGCCTTCGGCCAGCATCTTGGCGAAGGCCGTGCCCCAGGCGCCGGACCCGATCACCGCGGCGCGGCTCATTTGACGTCCTCGGTGTTGGTGACCTGCTTGCGCGGGCGGTCGTAGAGGACGGCGGGCGGCTGCTCGCCGCGCAGCTCGCCGACGAGCCCGCTGATGTCCCGCATGATCGCCTCGGTCATCTGGTCGAGGATCGCCCGCGACGGGGCCGCGCCTGCCCAGCGGCTCAGGTCGACCGGCTTGCCGGAGGTGACCGTCACCGGCGTACGCCGGAGGCTGAGCTTGCCGGTGCGCGGGTCGAAGATCCGCTCGGCTCCCCAGTTGGCCACCGGGATCACCGGGGCGCCGGTGACCAGGGCCAGCCGGGCCGCGCCGGTCTTGCCGCGCATGGGCCACAGGTCGGGCTGCTTGGTGGTGGTGCCCTCCGGGTAGATCACCACGACGCCGCCCTGCTGGAGGGCTTCGATCAGCACGTCGAGGGACTTCACCGCCTCGACACTGCCGCGTTCGACCGGGATCTGCTGGACCTTGCGCAGAAAACCGCCGAGCACCGGCACCTTCCACAGGCTGGCCTTGCCCAGGAAGCGGGGCCAGCGGCCGAGGCCGTAGATGTAGTGGGCCACGACGAGCGGATCGAAGTGCGAGACGTGGTTGGCGACGATGATCACACCACCGGAAGCCGGAATGTTCTCCGTGCTGAGCCAGGTCCGCCTGGTCCAGACCTTCAGCACGGGGATCACCAGCACCGCCGCGAAGCGTCGCCAGAACCCGAGCCTGCGCTGAGCCACGGCTTCCTCCTGCCCTGCTGGGCGGCGTGTCCCCGCCGCCCGATCGTCTTACCTGCGACGAAATCATGCCTGCTCGAAGCCTGCGGTACCAGGTAGGGGTCCTTACAACCCGGTCGCGCCGGACGATGACAGCCGCACACGGGGGAGGCCGGGACAGGCCTATTAGGCTCAGTCGGATGGAGCGGGACTGGGTGGCGGTGATGCCGGTCAAGCGGCTGGGTGCCGCGAAGAGCCGGCTGCGGGGCGCGGTTCCGGCCGCCCATCACCGTGATCTCGCGCTGGCGATGGTGCGCGACACCGTCACCGCGGTGCTGGCCTCCTCGGCGGTGGCCGAGTTGCTGGTCGTGACCGATGACCCGGTGGCCGCGGGGGCGGTCACGGCCCTGGGTGCCCGGGTGGTGCCCGACCTGCCCGACGCGGGGCTGAACGACGCGATGCGCCACGGCGCCGACGTGGTGGCCGGCCCGGCCCGCTACCGCGCGGTGCTCGCCGGCGACCTGCCCGCGCTGCGGCCCGAGCAGCTCGACGCGGCGCTGGCCGCCGCCCGCCCGGGCCGCGCGTTCGTGGCCGATGCGGCCGGCAGCGGCACGGTGCTGCTCGCCGTCGCCCCCGGCGAGCCCCTCGACCCGCGGTTCGGCCTGGGCTCGGCGGCGGCGCACGCGGCCTCCGGCGCCCGCCCGCTCGAGGGCGACTGGCCCGGCCTGCGGCAAGATGTCGACACCCCGGCCGACCTGGCGACGGTGCTTGGCCTGGGCGCCGGCGCGCACACCTGCGCCCTGCTGCGTGATCTGGGACTCAAGGTGGCCTGCGTCTCGGCCGCCTGACCGGTAGCGTCGTGGCCATGCAGGGCACGATCGCGACCTTCGACCAATCCTCCCGCAGCGGCACTCTGCTGCTCGACGACGGCACTGAGCTGGCCTTCGACGCTCCCGCCTTCGACGGCTCGGGGCTGCGGAAACTCCGGCTCGGCCAGCGGGTCGACGTCGACGCCGGGCCCGACGGCAGCGTCCGTCAGGTGAGAATGCCCGGGGTCGACTGAAACGTTGGATGTTTGTTCGTTTCACGTTCCGTGGAAAGCGGCAATGATGGTGCGATGCAGATCTCGCCCCGGACCCCGGAGACCCGTCGGCGTGGACCGAACGGCCGCTTTGTGCCCCGCAGGACCGAGGCCGAACCGGTGCCCGCGAGCGAGATCCTGCAGGCCGCACCGGACGATCCGACTACGACGGAGCAAGTGGTGACAGCCAGCATCGAGACCCCAGACCTTTCCGAACCGCTGGAGCCTGAGCTGCCCGAGGACCGGTTCCTCAACCGCGAGCTGTCCTGGCTCGACTTCAACGCGCGCGTCCTGACGCTGGCGGAGGACCCGGAGACCGCCCTGCTGGAACGAGCCAAGTTCCTGGCCATCTTCGCCAGCAACCTGGACGAGTTCTACATGGTGCGGGTGGCCGGGTTGAAGAGACGGCTGAGCGCGGGCCTGCCCATGCGTGGTGGCGACCGGTCCTCGCTGCGCAACCAGCTCGAGATGATCTCGCAGCGCACGGCCGACCTGGTGACCCGTCACTCCGGCTGCTTCGCCGACGAGGTTCGCCCCAAGCTGTCGGCCGAGGGCATCGAGATCGTCCGCTGGGCCGATCTGGACGCTCCCGAGCGCGAGCGGCTGCGCACCTACTTCCGCGAGCAGGTCTTCCCCGTGCTGACCCCGCTGGCCGTCGACCCCGCGCACCCCTTCCCGTACATCTCGAACCGCTCCTTGAACCTCGCGGTCGTGCTGCGGGAGCCGGATGACAGCGGCAGCGAGTTGTTCGCCCGCATCAAGGTCCCCAACAACGTGCCCCGGTTCGTGACCGTGCAGAACGACAGCCGGGCCGCACGTTTCCTGCCCGTCGAGGAACTCATCGCGGCCTACCTCGACCAGCTCTTCCCGGGCATGCAGCTGCAGGAATGGCACCTGTTCCGGGTCACCCGCAACGCCGAGCTCGAGGTCGACGAGGACCGCGACGAAGACCTGCTGCAGGCCCTCGAGCGCGAGCTGGCGCAGCGCCGCTTCGGTCCACCGGTGCGCCTCGAGGTGGCCGCCTCGATCAGCGATCACGTGCTCGACCTGCTCGTCCGCGAGCTCGACGTGGTCGACTCCGATGTGCAGCGGGTGCCGGGCCTGCTCGATATGTCGGCGCTGTGGCAGGTGTTCGGCGAGGTCGACCGAGATGACCTCAAGGACCGCCCTTTCGTACCGTCGACCCATCCGCAGCTGGCGGACGGGGAGGTGCCCCGCAGCGTCTTCAACCGTCTCCGTGACGGCGACATCCTCGTTCACCACCCCTACCACTCGTTCTCGACGAGCGTGCAACGCTTCATCGAGCAGGCCGCGGCCGACCCCAACGTGCTGGCCATCAAGCAGACGCTCTACCGCACCTCGGGCGACTCCCCGATCGTCGACGCCCTGGTCGACGCGGCCGCCGCCGGCAAGCAGGTGGTGGTGCTGGTCGAGGTGAAGGCGCGCTTCGACGAGGTCGCCAACATCGCCTGGGCGCGCACGCTCGAGCGGGCCGGCTGCCACGTCGTCTACGGCCTGGTGGGTCTCAAGACGCACTGCAAGACCTCGCTGGTGGTGCGGCAGGAGGGCAACCAGATCCGCCGCTACTGCCACATCGGCACCGGCAACTACCACCCCAAGACCGCCCGGCTCTACGAGGACTTCGGCATGCTCACCGCCGATCCCGAGGTCGGCGCCGACGTCACTGACCTGTTCAACGTCCTCACCGGCTACAGCCGCCAGCGGTCCTACCGCCGGCTGCTCGTCGCGCCCCACGGCGTGCGGTCCGGCCTGATCGAGCGCATCGAGGAGCAGGCCCGCATCGCCCGCGAGGGCGGCGAGGCGCTCGTGCAGTTCAAGGTGAACTCGCTGGTCGACGAGGAGACGATCGACGCCCTCTACCGCGCCTCGCGCGACGGTGTGAAGGTCGACCTCGTCATCCGCGGGATGTGCGCGCTGCGGCCCGGCGTGCCCGGCCTGTCGGACAACATCCGGGTCCGGTCGATCGTCGGCCGCTTCCTGGAGCACTCGCGGGTGTTCCGGTTCGGGGTCGGCGACGACGCCGAATACTGGATCGGCTCGGCCGACCTGATGCACCGCAACCTCGACCGCCGCGTCGAGGCGCTGGTGCGGGTCACCCTGCCCGCCGGCCGCGAGGAGCTGCGCTACGTGCTCGAGCTGTCGATGAGCGACGGCACCGAGGGCTTCGACCTCGCCGGCGACGGCACCTGGCACCGCCACCCGGCCAACCTCACCGACCCGCACGTCCACCTGCAGGAGGCGCTGCTGCGCCGGGTCGCCAGCAAGGCGGCCAAGTGACCGGCCCGGTGCGCGCGGCCGGCGGCGTGCTCGTGCGCGACGGCAAGGTCTGTCTCGTGCACCGCCCGCGCTACGACGACTGGACGCTGCCCAAGGGCCACCTCCACCACGACGAGCACCCGATCGTGGGCGCCGCCCGCGAGGTGCTGGAGGAGACGGGCTGGCCGGGCCGCGTACGGCTGGCTCTGCCCTCCATCTCCTACCCGCTGCCCGACGGCCGGCTCAAGACCGTCGACTACTGGCTGATGGAGGCGGCCGGCGAGGGCGGCCCGGTGAACGACACCGACGAGGTCGACCGCGTCGAGTGGCTGTCGTTCGCCGAGGCGGCCGAACGGGTCAGCTACGACGACGAGCGATCAGTCCTCGAGCACGCGGCCGCGCTGCCCCCGATCACCTCGGTGGTGGTGCTGGTGCGGCACGCGCACGCCGGCGAGCGCAAGAAGTGGACCGGCAACGACGCGCTGCGCCCGATCGACCCGACGGGCGAGCAGGAGGCCGAGCGGTTCGCCGCCCTCTGCGGTCCGATCGGGCCGGAACGTCTCTTCGCCGCTACGCCGTTGCGCTGCAAGCAGACCCTGGAGCCGCTCGCGGCCACCCTGGGCGGGGCGCCCATCGTGGTCGACGGCGCCTTCGCCGAGCCGGCCGACGCCGACGAGGCGCCCGCCAAGGCCAAACTGTCGGCCGAGCGCCTGCTCGACCTGCGCGACGGCGGCGGGGTGCCGGCGATCTGCAGCCAGGGCAAGATAATCCCGCACCTGCTGGCCACCCTGCTCGACGAGGACGACGCCGAGCCCTACAAGACCGCCAAGGGCGACAGCTGGCTGCTCACCTGGTGCGGCGAGCGGCTGCTCGCTCCGACCCCGCTCTGACGGCCGTACGCGGTGCGGGCCGCGCGTCGGCCCGCCAATAGCCCTGCAGGTCCTCGGTGAGCCAGCGGGCCCGCCACAGCTCGTCCTCGCGTGGCTCCCAGTCGCGCAGCGGCAGCAACGAGACCCGCCAGCCGAGCACACAGACGAGATACCAGTTGTAGAGCGGGATGAGGCCCAGCCAGGCGTCCCGGGGCCGGTAGGACGCCCAGGGCGCCAGCAGGCGTACGGCCAGGGCCGCCCAGCCACAGGTGACCAGCCAGTCGAGCAGGGGCGAGCCGGTCCACCGCTCGGCCAGCTCACCGAGCGTCCACCCCGGCACGACGGCCGCGGCGAACACCAGCGTGGCGATCAGCGACCGGCCGACCAGCCCTCGCGGAGATGCACTGCGCTCCATGCCCGCGACGGTAGGCCTGAGGCCGCGCTCACGACCCGCACACACGAAAGGCGTCCACCGTTAGGGTGGACGCCTTTCCGTCGTGCCTGGTGCGTTCCGCCAGGGTCAGCGGGTCTTGCGCGCGGTGCTCGTGGCCCGGGCGCGCGCCGGGGTCGCGGCCGTGGCCGCTGTGGTCGTCTTGCGGGCGGTCGTCTTCTTGGCGGCCGCCGTCTTGGTGGCGGTCTTGGCCGGAGCAGCCTTGGTCGCAGCCGTCTTCTTGGCCGCCGTCGCCTTGGTCGCGGTGGCCTTGGTGGCGGTGGCCTTGGCCGCCGTCGACTTGGCCGGGGCGGCCTTGGTAGCCGTCTTCTTGGCCGCCGTCGCCTTGGTGGCGGTGGCCTTGGTGGCCGTCGCCTTCGTGGCCGTCGACTTGGCCGCGGTGGCCTTCGTCGCGGTCGTCTTCTTCGCCGCAGTCGCCTTCGACACGGTGGCCTTGGTGGCCGTCGACTTGGCCGGAGCGGCCTTCGTCGCGGTCGTCTTCTTCGCGGCCGTCGCCTTGGTGGCGGTGGCCTTGGTCGCGGTCGACTTGGCCGGAGCGGCCTTCGTCGCGGTCGTCTTCTTGGCCGCGGTCGCCTTGGTGGCGGTCGTGGCCTTGGCCGTTGTGGCCTTGGTCGCAGCAGTCTTCTTCGCCGGGGCGGCGGCCTTGGCGACCTTTCCGCTCGCGACCATCTCGCGGAAGGCAGTGCCGGGCTTGAACGCCGGCACCGACGTTTTCTTCACTTTCACCGGCTCGCCTGTCCGCGGATTACGGGCGGTCCGCGCGTTGCGTGCCCGCTTCTCGAAGACGCCGAAGCCGGTGATGGCAACCCGGTCGCCCTTGGTGACTGCGTTCTCCACCTCGCTGATGACCGCGTCCAGAGCGGCAGTTGCCGTCTTGCGGTCCCCCAGTCGGGCTGCGAGCGCCTCGATGAGCTCGGCCTTGTTCACGGTTTTCCTCCCGAACGTGAGAACTGATGCCTGATCCCGACCTACCTCAACTGCGGGTCTTCGCGTCACGAACAAGCATCACTGGCCCATTGCGAGCCATTCTGCGCGCACCGTATGCCCTCTGACCAGCGGACACAAACATTAGTGTCAAAAAAACCCTTGTGTTGCAACGAATTCGCCCCCACCGGGGATCCGATGGGGGCGAAAGGCGTGATCCGGCTTGGAAATCGAGCCTCAGGCAACGACCGGCTTGAAGGCCGGACGGCTCTTCTCGAAGGCCGTGATGGCGTCCGCGTGGCGCAGGGTCAGTCCGATGTCGTCCAGGCCCTCCATCAGCCGCCAACGGCTGAAATCGTCGATCGGGAAGGACCAGGAAGCGTCGTCGGCGACCACCCGGCGGCCTTCGAGATCAACCGTGATCCGCTTTTCCGGCTCGCTTTCGGCGAGGTCCCAGAGAGCCTCCACAGCCTTCTGGTCGAGCTGCACCGGCAGCAGACCTTCCTTGAGCGCGTTGCCCCGGAAAATGTCGCCGAAGCGGGCCGCGATGACCACCTTGAAGCCCCAGTCGCGCAGTGCCCAGACGGCGTGCTGGCGAGACGATCCGGTGCCGAAATTGGGTCCGGCGACCAGGATCGTGGAGCCCGAGTGGGCCTGATTGTTGAGCACGAAACCGGGGTCGTCGCGCCAGGCGCTGAACAAACCGTCCTCGAATCCGGTGCGTGTGACACGCTTCAGATAGACGGCCGGAATGATCTGATCGGTGTCCACATCAGAACGGCGCAGCGGCATGACCTTGCCGCTGTGGGTCACGAACTTGTCCATCAGGAGTCTCTCCCGGCTCTACAGATCGGCGGGGGCGGCCAGCCGGCCGACCACGGCGGTGGCCGCGGCGACCTGGGGCGAGACCAGGTGCGTACGCCCGCCCTTGCCCTGCCGGCCCTCGAAGTTGCGGTTGGAGGTCGAGGCGGCGCGCTGGCCGGGGCTGAGGGTGTCGGGGTTCATGCCCAGGCACATGGAACAGCCCGCGAACCGCCACTCGGCGCCCGCCTCGGTGAAGACCTTGTCGAGCCCCTCGGCCTCGGCCGCCTCGCGCACCTTGTAGGAGCCCGGGACGATCATCATGCGGACGCCCTCGTGCACCTTGTGGCCCCGGATCACGTCGGCCGCGGCCCGCAGGTCCTCCAGCCGGCCGTTGGTGCAGGAGCCGACGAAGACCACATCGACCGGCACGTCCCTGAACGGGGTCCCCGGTGTGAGGTCCATGTATTCCAGAGCCCGGCGGGCGGCGCCGCGGTCGGTCTCCTCGATGAACTCCTCGGGGTCGGGCACCACGCTGTCGAGCGGCGCACCCTGGCCCGGGTTGGTGCCCCAGGTGATGAAGGGACTGATCGCGGCGGCGTCGACGACGATTTCAGTGTCGTACTCGGCGCCCTCGTCGGTCACGAGCGTCTTCCAGTACGCCACGGCGGCGTCCCACTGCTCACCCTGGGGCGCGTGCTCGCGGCCCTTCAGGTAGTCGAACGTGGTCTCGTCCGGCGCGATCATGCCGGCCTTGGCACCCCACTCGATGCTCATGTTGCAGATGGTCATCCGGCCCTCCATGGAGAGCTTGCGGATGGCCTCGCCGCGGTATTCGACGATGTGGCCGTTGCCGCCACCGGTGCCGGTCTGGGTGATGAGCGCGAGGATCAGGTCTTTGGCGCTCACACCGGGACGCAGCTCACCGACCACGGTGACCGCCATCGTCTTCGGCTTCGACTGCGGCAGCGTCTGGGTGGCCAGCACGTGCTCGACCTCGCTGGTGCCGATGCCGAAGGCCAGGGCCCCGAACGCGCCGTGGGTCGCGGTGTGCGAGTCACCACAGACGATCGTCATGCCCGGCTGGGTCAGGCCCAGCTGGGGGCCGATGACGTGGACGATGCCCTGGTTGACGTCGCCCAGCGGGCGGATCTGGACACCGAACTCGGCACAGTTCTTGCGCAAGGTCTCGATCTGCGTGCGCGACGTGGTGTCGGCGATCGTGAGCAGCTCGCCGCGCCGGGTGTTGAACGCCGGGTCGGCATAGCCGGTCGGCGTGTTGTGGTCCTCGGTCGCGAGCGTGAGATCGGTGCGGCGTACGCCGCGGCCGGCCAGGCGCAGTCCGTCGAAGGCCTGCGGGCTGGTCACCTCGTGCAGCAGGTGCAGGTCGATGTAGAGCAGATCAGGCTCACCCTCGGCGGCACGCACGACGTGGTCGTCCCAGACCTTTTCGGCCAGGGTCCTCGGAGTGACTCCCACCATCTGGACATCCTAAATTCTGGGAGGTATGTTTCGGCTTGTGGGACACAGTATGAGCGGTGTCGGCGTTCTCGACAAGGCGGTCGTCATCCTGGCGGCCTGTGTCGACGGCGCCAGCCTGGCCGAACTCGTCGACCGTACGAAGCTGCCCCGGGCTACTGCACATCGCCTGGCCCAGGCCTTGGAGATCCACCGGATGCTGGTTCGCGACACCCAGGGACGGTGGCGCCCCGGCCCCCGTCTGGGCGAGCTGGCCAACGCCGCGCCCGACGTGCTGCTGACCGCGGCCGAGCCCCTGCTTTCCGCATTGCGGGACGCGACCGGCGAAAGCGCACAGCTTTACCTGCGCCGCGCCGACGAGCGTATCTGTGTGGCCGCGGCCGAGCGGGCCAGCGGTCTGCGCGACACGGTTCCGGTCGGTTCGGTGCTGCCGATGGTGGCCGGTTCCGCCGCCCAGATCCTGCTCGCCTGGGAGCCGCCCGAGGCGGTCATGCCGCTGCTGCCCCGGTGCAAGTTCACCGGCCGCACGCTGGCCGAGGTACGCCGCCGCGGCTGGGCCCAGAGCGTCGCCGAGCGCGAGCCCGGTGTGGCGAGTGTCTCGGCCCCGATCCGCGACCGGACGGGCCGGGTGATCGCCGCCATCTCGATAAGCGGTCCGATAGAGCGTCTCGGCCGCCGCCCCGGCGAGCGTCACGCGATGGCCGTCGTCCGGGCCGGCCAGCGCCTCTCTGGCCTCTAACACTTGCACGAATAGCCGCTGCTCAACGCGCCCGCCGATCGATATGGTCGGCGGGTGCGGCTGTTCGGGCGCGATGCGGAGTGCGCCGCGCTGGACGCGATGGTGGCCGGCGCGCGTCACGGGCGCAGCTCTGCCCTGGTGGTGCGCGGCGAACCCGGCGTCGGCAAGACCGCCCTGCTGACGTACGCGATGACGCAAGCTCCCCGCGCCGCCCGCATCGGCGGGGTCGAGTCCGAGGCGACGTTTCCCTTCGCCGCGCTGCACCGGCTGTTGGTGCCGCTGTTGCCCGAGCGCGACCGTCTGCCGCCCGGCCAGCGCGCCGCCCTCGAGGTCGCCTGCGGGCTCGACGAAGGACCCCCGGCCGACCTCTATCTGGTCAGTCTGGCCGCCCTGACCCTGATCGCCGCCGTGCCCGGCGTCTATGTCGTCGACGACGCCCAGTGGCTCGACCAGGAATCGTTGCGGTCGCTGGCCTTCGTGGCCCGGCGCCTGCACGCCGAGGGGGTCGTGCTGCTCTTCGGCTGGCGTTCCACGGCCGCCTCGCCACCGGTCGGGGTTCCGCTGCGCGACCTGTCCGGGCTCTCTCCCGACGCCGCCACCGCCCTGCTGGCCGAGGTCGCCGACGGCCCGCTCGACCCGGGCCTGGCCGCCGAGATCGCCCACGCCACCGGCGGAAATCCCCTGGCCCTGACCGATCTCGGGCGAGAGCTGACCGGCGAGCAACTTCGCGGCACGAGCCCCTTGCCATCGCCCGTCCCGATCGGGGGGCGGCTCGAGGCGCACTACTCGGCCCAGGTGCGCGACTATCCGGCCGCCACCCGTGCCTGGTTGCTGGTGGCCGCGGCCGGCGACGGCGATCCCGAAGCACAGGTCGTCGCGGCCGCGGCGTCGCTCGGCGCGGGGGTATTCGACGCCGCACCGGCCGAATCGGACCGGCTCGTGACCGGCGCTCCCCCGCTGACGTTCCGGCATCCGCTGATGCGCTCGGCCGTCTACGGCGACGCGACACCTGTCGAGCGCCGCGCGGCGCACGCCGCCCTGGCCGCGGCGACCGGCCGACCCGAGGACGCGGACCGTCGCGCGTGGCACCTCGCGGCCGCGGCGGCCGGACCCGACGAGGCGACCGCGGCCGAGCTGGAACGCAGCGCCGATCGGGCCGGGGCACGCGGCGGGCACGCGGCGCGAGCCACCTTTCTGGCCCGGGCCGCC
Organism: Actinoplanes solisilvae; assembly: GCF_003999975.1. Taxonomy (GTDB): domain Bacteria; phylum Actinomycetota; class Actinomycetes; order Mycobacteriales; family Micromonosporaceae; genus Actinoplanes; species Actinoplanes solisilvae. The sequence continues at coordinate 251,234 of NZ_RJAC01000001.1, forward strand.
GAGCTGACCGCCGATCCCGGGCGCAAGGCCCGGCGCCGCACCGGGGCGGCCGAGGCGGCCCTGCTGGCCGGGGCGCCGCTCCGCGCCCTGAGCATGCTGGACGACGTCGTGCCCGAGATGCTCGACGACCGGCACCGGGGCACGGCCCTGCTGGTTCGGGCCAACGCGGCGACGACCGCCGGGGTGCTGCAGGCCAACCGGCACGCGTCGGCGATCTGTCTGACCGCGGCCGAGGCCTTCGGCGACGCCTGTCCGGCCCGGGCCCAGTCGGCCATCCTCTTCGCGATCGAGCACGAGGTCGCGGTCGAAGACCTCATCATGGACACCACGGCGGGCGAGATCGCGGCGGCGGCCCGGAAGACGGCCGGCGACGGGCCCGCGGCCGCTCTGCTGGCGGCCTATGCGTCGGTGACGGAGAACGGTCCGGTGGTGGCGGCGCCGGTGCTGCGCCGGGCGGTCGACGCGATGACCGACCTCACCCTGCCCGACGCCGACCTGCTGCGGCACGTCGTGGTCGCCGTCTACGTCAGCACCCTGGCCTGGGACGATCGCAGCCGCCGCCTGATCCTCGAACGGGCCGAGGCCGCCGCCCACCGCACCGGAGCACTGCAGGCCCTCGACCTGGTGCATTTCATGGCGGTGATGAGCGACACCTCGCTGGGCCGTCTCACCGAGGCCGACCGCCACGACATCGCCGGCCGCCGCCTGCGCCGGGCGATCGGCATCACCGCCGAGCGCGAGCCGGTGTGGCGGCACCCGGAACTGACCGCCTGGCGCATCGGGCCGGACGGCGACGAATCGCTGCGGGCCATGCCGTCCGCCTTCGAGGCGCTCGGGCTCGGCTCGATGCGGTCGCTGACGTCGCAGAGCCTGGCCATCCACGACATCGCGTCGGGCCGGTACGCGAGCGCGCGCGACCGCCTGCTGCCGCTGTCGTCCGAGGGACGCTATGCCCGGGTGCTGCCCGACCTCGTCGAATGCGCGCTGCGGGCCGGTGACCGGGCGACCGCGACGAGGGCCCACGCCGAGCTGTCCCGGGCCGCCGGTGCGGCCAGCACCGACTGGGCGATCGGGTTGCTGCACCGGTCGGGCGCGCTGCTGGCCGGGGGCGATTCGCTCTTCCGGCGGGCGATCGAACGGCTCGACGTCACGCTGGCCCGCGGCGACGCGGCGCGGGCCCGGCTCCTCTACGGCGAATGGCTGCGGCGACGACGGCGACGACGCGAGGCCCGCGAGCAGCTCGGGGCGGCGCTGGAGATCTTCGAGGCGGAACGGGCGTGCGCCTTCGCCCACCGGGCCGGGCGGGAACTGGACGCGCTGGGCGGGAGCGTGCGGAACCCCGTACGGGAGAACGAAACGGCTCTGACCCCGCAGGAGGCCGCCGTGGCCCGCCTGGCCCGGGACGGGGGAACCAACGCCGAGATCGCGGCCCACCTCTATCTGAGTGCCAGCACCGTCGATTACCACCTGCGCAAGGTCTATCGGAAGCTGGGCGTGCGGTCGCGACGGGAGTTGCGCGAGAGTTTGCACGACTGACTACGCGCAACACGGGATTCGCCGCTGGGTGCGCTCCCACGACGATCGGGGGATGAAGCCCATCGTTCTCGTCCACGGATTCTGGGTCACGCCACGCAGCTGGGAAAGCTGGATCACCCACTACGAGGCCAAGGGACATCAGGTGATCGCGCCGGGCTATCCCGGCTTCGAGGTCGAGGTGGAGGCGCTCAACGCCGACCCGACCCCGATCATGAACCTCACCGTGCCGGCCATCATCGAGAAGTACGAGGCGGCGATCCGCGCCCTGCCCGAACCGCCGATCATCATCGGGCACTCGGCCGGCGGCGCGTTCACCCAGATCCTCATCGATCACGGGTACGGCTCCGCGGCGGTAGCGCTCAACTCGGCGCCCACCGAAGGCGTACGGGTCGTGCCGCTCTCGCAGCTCAAGTCGACGTTCCCGGTGCTCAAGAGCCCCGCCAACCGGCACAAGGCGGTGCCGCTGTCGTTCGACGAATGGAAGTACGCCTTCACGAACACGTTCACCGACGAGGAGTCGCGTTTCCTGTACGAGCGTTACGCGATCCCGGCCAGCGGCGGCATTCTCTGGGGCGGGGTACTGGCCAACTTCCAGCCCGGCCACCAGGACACGTGGGTCGACTATCACAACGACAACCGCGCGCCGCTGCTGTTCGTCTCGGGGTCCGAGGACCACATCATGCCGCCCGCCATCCAGGAGTCGAACGCCAAGCACTACAAGTCGAACACCATCACCGAACGCCGCGAGTACGAGGGCTACGCCCACCTGCTGCCCGCCCAGAAGGGCTGGGAACAGATCGCCGACGAGGTGCTCGACTGGGCGCTGACGAACGCCAAATGAAGATCACGCACATCGGCGGGCCGACCACGCTGCTGGAGATCGAGGGCGTAAGGCTGCTGGTCGACCCGACCTTCGACCCTCCTGGCCGGCGCTACTCGTTCGGCTGGGGAACGTCGTCGGTCAAGACGGCCGGCCCGGCCATCGCGGTCGAGGACCTGGGCCGCCTGGACGGCATCCTGCTCAGCCACGACCAGCACGCCGACAACCTGGACGACGCCGGCCGGGCCCTGCTGCCGTCAGCGCCGATCGTGGTGAGCACGGTGAAGGCCGGGAAGCGTCTCGGCGTGACCGGCCTGGCCCCGTGGCGGACCGTGACGATCCAGGGCATCGAGGTCACCGCGACCCCGTCCCGGCACGGTCCGGCGTGGAGCGTCCCGATCGTCGGCCCGACGACCGGCTTCGCGCTGCGCCCCCGCAACTCGGAGACCGTGGTGTGGATCTCAGGTGACACGGTCATCTTCCCCGAGTTGTTGGAGGTCGGCGACCGTTTCGACGTGGACACGGCGATCCTGCACCTCGGCAAGGTGCAGTTCGGCCTGACCGGCCCCGCCCGTTTCACGATGACCGGCCGCGACGCCGCCGAACTCTGCCGGCGCATCAGACCCCGCCAGATCGTGCCCGTCCACTACGAGGGCTGGTCGCACTTCCACGAGGGCCGCGCCCAGATCGAAGCGGCTTTCCCTCAGGGCAGGCTGACGTGGCTAGTACCGGGGGTCCAGACCGCATTGTCGTGACCGAACAGCACCTGCTTCGGGTCGAACGCGAGCACCCGGTCAAGCCAGCCCCGCTGCTCCCCCACCCCCGCATGCCGCCCAAGCACGTCGCCAGGCCCAGGGCTGAAGCCGGAACACAGCTCCACGGCCGCCGGCTGAAGCCAGGGCCGGGGAGCTGGACCTGGAGCCGGAGGGCCCGGGCCGGACGGCTCGGGTCGGACGGCTCGGGTCGGACGGCTCGGGCCGGAGGGCTCGGGGTCGGACGGCCGGGGTCGGAGGCCAGGGCCCGGACGGCTGGGGTTAGCGCCAAGGCGCCGGGCACACCAGACCTGTCAGCGAAGGCAGACAACGCCAAGCTCAACCAACGGCCTTTCGATGGCCGCAGGCCGAGTGCTCTAACCGCAACCCCCCACAAAGCCCTCAACGGACGCAACGTGGGGGTCTGGGGGCTCGGCCCCCAGGTGAGAATGCGAAATGACCCCGTTCGCGCTTTCCGCGAACGGGGTCAACCCGAATGTAGCCCCGAAGGGATTCGAACCCTCGCTACCGCCTTGAGAGGGCGGCGTCCTAGGCCGCTAGACGACGGGGCCAGGACTTGCTGTACTGCTGTTTTGCATCCGCTCTCGCGTTTGCGACGGGCCGAACTCTATCAGAAGTCCAGCGCCGCCCCTCTGCGGGAGTGGTTGCGCTGGGGTACCAGGACTCGAACCTAGACTAACTGAACCAGAATCAGTCGGGCTGCCAATTACCCCATACCCCATTGACCCGGCCTTTTGGCTTCGTTTCCGTTGCCGCGTTGCCGTGCCGAGAAGAAACTCTACCCGACGCCCATGGGCCGACCAAATCGGGTTGGGTCATCGGAAGAGGTTCGCGTGGTGGCGGGCCCATTCCTCGTACGTCGTGGCGGGCCGTTCGAGCAGGTCAGCGACGGTGGTGATGGCTTGCTGGGGGTGGTCGACGAGCATCGCTTGGCCTTCGAGGTACCACTGGGCGTACTCCCCCATGACGAGACTCAACTGCTGGACGGCCTCGTCGGGGGCGAGCTCGATGTAGCGCAATTCTCGTCCGAGGGCGCGGCCGATCGTCTCGACTCTTTCGCGCCTGGTCAGCGTTTCGGGGCCGGTCAGCTCGTATGACTTGCCCTCGTGCCCCCGCGAAACGATCACTCGTGCCGCCACGGCCGCGATGTCTTCCTGGGCGATGGGTGCGTTGGCGGAGTCGGCGTGGCCGTCGCGCACCTCGTCACCGGCCCGGATCTGGTCGGCCCAGATGGTCGCGTTGTCCATGAATTCGCCGGGTTCAAGGTGCGTGTACGGCACTCCGCAGGCTTCGACCGCGTCTTCGATCGCCTGCCAGTGGTCGCCTTTCGCGCCGGCCAGGTCGACGATGCGGCCCACTCCTGCCGCTGCGGCGAGGCGGCAGGCTTCGTGGGCGGTCGGGATGTGCGGTGCGAGGTACATCACATCGACCCCTTTCAGGGCCGGCGCCAACGTCGAGGGCCGCCCGACGAAGCCTTGCACCACTTCGACGCCGACCGGCAGAGCAGCCTTCGCCGGGTCGACGGTCAGCGCCCGCACATCGGATGTGCCGATAGCCAGGAGCTCGTCCACAACCAGGCGACCCACGTTGCCGGTCGCCCCGGTGACCAGGATCTTCATTACCGTACCCCCTAAGGAAACTACTTCCCGTAGGGTATACGGAATCATGCCGGAATTCAGCCCACGGATTTTGCCGCTGCTCTGGCGGCGCTCGGTCCCGGCCCGCAAGGCGGTCGGCCGCCCACCCCGGCTCAGCGTCGACGTGGTGGTGGCCACGGCGATCCGCCTGGCCGACGCCGAAGGCCTGGAGGCCGCCTCGATGGCCCGCGTCGCCGCCGAGCTGTCGGTGGCCACGATGAGCCTCTACACGTACGTGCCGTCCCGCCCCGAGCTGGTCGATCTGATGGTCGACGAGGTGCTGTGGGCCCGCGCTTTGCAGAGCGACGGCGACTTCCGCGAGCGGGTGACGCTCTACGCCGACCGCACGTTCGCGATGTACCGGGCCCATCCCTGGCTGGCCGAGGTCTCGCGGGTGCGTCCGCCGGTCGGGCCGGGCATGCTCGCCGAGCAGGAGTTCATGCTCGCCGCCGTCGCGACCCTGGGCCTGCCCGTCGACCGGCTCAACCGGCCGGCGACGGCGATCGCGTCCTGGGTCACCGGGGCCGCCCACCACGAGGCCGAGGCCGCGCTCCTACGGCGTACGACCGGTCTGAGCACTGACGAGTGGTGGCAGCAGCGTGGCGAGCTGTGGGAGGACTGGTTCGACGTCGAGGCGCACCCGACGATGACCGCGATCTGGAACGCCGGGGCCTTCGACAGGGGCGCCGACGAGCAGGCCCAGGACGCATTTGCGTACGGCCTGGGCCTGCTCTTGGAAGGAATCGAGAGGTCGGCGTCAGTCGAGCGAGACGACCGGGTTTCGTAGCTCGCCGATGCCCTGGATGCTGATCGAGACGGTGTCGCCGGTGGTGATCTGGCTGACCCCGGCCGGGGTGCCGGTCAGGATGATGTCGCCGGGCAGCAGCGTCATGACGTGCGACACGTACGACACCAGGGTCGGCACGTCGAAGACCATGTCTTTCGTGCGGCCGAGCTGCACGGTTTCCAGGGCCTCGGGGTTGCGGCCGACCTCGGCACGGATCTCGATGTCGCTGACGTCGAGGCCGGTGACGATCCACGGGCCGATCGGGCAGAACGAGTCGAAGCCCTTGGCGCGCGTCCATTGCGGGTCGCTGCGCTGCAGGTCGCGGGCGGTGACGTCATTGCCGATGGTGTAGCCGAAGATCGCCTTCTCGGCACCGGCGCGGTCGAGGCGGCGGGCGCCGGTGGCCCCGATCACCACGGCGAGTTCGCCCTCCTCCTCGACGCGCTGGGACTGCGGGGGCAGCCGGATCGCGTCGTTCGGGCCGATCACCGAGGTGGACGGCTTGATGAAGATCAGCGGTTCCTTGGGCACCTCGTTGCCGAATTCGGCGGCGTGGTCGGCGTAGTTGCGGCCGACCCCGATGACCTTGCTGGAGAAGATCGGGGCGAGCAGGCGTACGTCGGCCAGGGCCCACCGCTGACCGGTGAACCGGACCTCTTCGAACGGCAGCGAGCTGATCTCGGCGACGGTCAGGCCCGACGCGTCACCCTCGACGACGCCGAAGGAAACCCCTCCGGCATGAACAAAACGGGCGAATCGCACGGCTTAATCCCCTTTGTACGGCAGGCGGCTCTCACCTGAAAATCTACGCCGGGCGTTCGCCGACCGCCGTCGCTCCCAATCGGGGGAAAGGATCGAGCGAGAAGATCACTTCGACCGGGACCTCGAAATAGCGGCTGAGCCGCAGGGCGAGGTGCAGGCTGGGGCTGAACTCGCCGCGCTCCAGGTAGCCCACCGTCTGGTAGTGCACGCCCAGGGCGTCGGCGAGTTGCCGCCGCGTGATGCCGCGCTCCGCGCGCAGCATCGCGATGCGGTTGAAGGTGACCTCACTGCTCACTAGCGGACCATACTGTTCATCGCCCGCTCACGCCGCGCCGCCACCGCCGAGCCGGATTCGCGCCGCGCCATGCGGCGGAGCAGCACCGGAGCCAGCGCCAGGCCGGCCACCGCCCAGACCGCGAGCACGCCGAGCGTCTCGAGATGGCGCCAGGAGTCGCCCAGCTCGACCGCCGCGAACGCGTCGGGCAGGAACGCCGATCGCATGCCGAGCCCGAGCCAGTAGATCGGAAATATCTGTGCGATCCCCTGCAGCCAGCCCGGCATCGCGGCGATCGGGTAGAAGATGCCGGAGATCGCGACGAGCCCGAACAACGGCAGCATGACCAGGCCGAAGCTGCGCGGGTTGTCGAAGAACGAGCCGATCGCCGCGCCGATCGGCACGGTCGCCACCACCGCGAGCGGCAGCAGCCAGATCAGGGTCATGACGCCGCCGAGATCGACCTGCAGCCCGTCGACCAGGAACACGCCCGGCACGAGCACGACCAGCACCGAGGCGAGCGTCATGCCACCGACGGCGACCACCTTCCCGATCAGGTAGCCGTTCATGCCGTTCGGCGTGGCCTTCGCCCGCAGCAGCGTGCCGTCCTCACGGTCGACGATCAGATATTGAGCGATGGTGATCAGGCCCCCGAAGGCCACCAGCATGCCGATCGAGCTGGGCAGGGTGCTCGCGCCGAGGGAGAAGTTCGTGCCCGGCACCCGGGCGTCGTCCATGAAGAAAAGCGTGATGAGCAGCCCGAATGACGGGAAGAAGTAGCCCCACAGGTCTTGGCCGTTGGTCAGGGTGTGACGGAACTCGATCAGCCCCCGGGCGATGCCGACCTTCAGCGTCTCGATCATTTCCGGCCGCCTTCGAAGTCGTGGACCAGTCGCATGTAGGTGTCTTCCAGGCTGTTGCGCCGCACCTCGAGATCGGTGACCGCGTCGCCGTACTGAACGAGGAGCTCGCGGAGGAAGGGCGTCGGGTTCTCGGCGGAGTGCACGAACCGCTGCCCCTCCCGTGTCCAGCGGATCTCGCTCTCGCCGGCCACCCGCCGCGACAGTTCGTCGGCCGAGCCGTCGGCGATGATCGTGCCGTTGGCCAGGATGAGGATGCGGTCGGCGAGTTTCTCGGCCTCGTCGAGGTCGTGGGTGGTGAGCAGGATCGTGGTGTCGTCCACATCGGTCAGCCGGTGGACCAGGTCATGGAACTCGCGCCGGGCCTCGGGGTCGAACCCGACCGTGGGCTCGTCGAGAAAGAGCAGGTCGGGACGGCCGACGATGCCGATCGCCACGTCGAGGCGGCGACGCTGGCCGCCCGAGAGGCGGGTCACCCTCGTACGGGCCGCGGCGGTCAGACCGACCACGTCGAGCAGGTCGTCGACCGGCCAGGGACGATCCCGGCCGGGACCGGCGTAGCGCCGGTAGTAGGCGCCGAGATGACCGAGCAGCTCACGGACCTGCCACTTGCCGTGGTCGCGCCACGACTGCAGCACCACCCCGACCCGGGCCCGCCAGGCCTCGCCGGCCGACGCCGGGTCGACCCCGAGCACGCTCACCTCGCCCGAGGACCGCATGCGGAAACCCTCGAGGATCTCGATCGTGGTCGTCTTGCCCGCGCCGTTGGGGCCCAGCAGGGCCAGCACCTCGCCCCGGCGCGCGGCGAAGCTCACACCGGTCAGGACATCCTTCGTCCCGTACCGCATCCGCAGGTCGCGGACATCAATGACTCGCTCGTCGGTCGGCACGACCGTGCCGCCTTCGAGCACCCCCGTCAACGCCATTCCTTCCATAGGCGACAAGCTATCGGATGATGTAGTAGGTGTACTACATACTTAAGTAGGTGTTCGTCATCCTTCAGTAGTCGGTGCCGATTGACCGAATTGGACGCATTTGCCGGTCCGGAACGCGACGCGGACCTCATTCGCACCTCACGGTGATCGTGTTGATCGCCTCGGCTGGATACGCTGAGGCCATGGGGATCAAGCAGGTGAGGGTGCTCACCACGACGCTGCCCTCGGTCACCTGGATTCCCCTTGCCCGAGCGCACGCCGAACGGGCCGACGAGATGACCGCGGGGCACCGCGCCCGTCGCGCCACCGGCGAGAAACACGCCATAGAGGATTTCCTCTACGACTACTACAGCACCCGGCCCGCCGTGCTGCGGCGCTGGCACCCCGGGGTCGGCGCCGGTCTCGCGCCCGCGCCCGACGGGCTGGCCGAGCAGTCGAGCTGGAAGTTCTACATGACCTACCCCGACGGCGTGGTCGCGCTCGACCAGGACGCGTTCCTGCACGCCCGCGGCGAGAGCGTGCGCTACATCCACGGTCTGCTCACGGCCACCGCGTCCCGCCCGGTCTTCTCCGGCTGCTTCGGCCTGCACGAGTGGGCGATGGTCTACCGCGACCCCGAGCACCGCCACCAGCTGCCGCTGCGCCTCGGCCAGGCCGAGACCGACCGGGTCGTCGAGCAACACCCGATCCGCTGCACCCACTTCGACGCGTTCCGCTTCTTCAGCCCCGAGGCGGTCGGGCTCAACCGGCTCCAGCCCACCCGCGCGACCCAGGTCGACCTCGACCAGCCCGGCTGCCTGCACGCCGCGATGGACGTGCACAAGTGGGCCACCAAGCTGGGCGCCGCGGTTCCGGGCGCGCTGGCCCTCGACTGCTTCGCGCTGGCCATCGACATCCGCCTGCTCGACATGCAGGCCAGCCCCTACGACCTCAGCTCCTACGGCCACCCCCCGGTCAAAATCGAAACAGCCGAGGGCAAAGCCGAGTACGTGGCCCGTCAGCGCGAGTTCGCCCGCCGAGCGGCCGGTCTGCGGGCCCGGCTGATCCGCGTCTGCGAAGAACTGCTCGGCCCCGAACACGCGGCCCGCAACCGCGAGGCCGTCGCCCCGTTCAACCGCCGCTGACGACCCGCGTCACCTTCGCGGCGGCCGGGCGCAGGAACTCCTCCAGTGTGCGCCGGCCGTTCGCACCGTCATGCTCGCGCAGCGCCTCGGGTGTGCCGAGCGGGCGCACCCGGAAGGAACGGGCGGCGCGGGCCATCCGCAACGCCGAACGCACGTCCCAGTCGCCGCTGCGGTCGGCGACCGCCCGGCGCAGCACCCGCCAGACGGTGACAGCTGCGGGCACGTCCAGCCAGACGATCCGATCGGCGGCGTCGCGCAGCGGGGTTGTCCAACCGGCGTAAAGGCCGTCGGCCACCCAGCCGTCGGTTTCGGCCAGCCACTCGGCCCGCTCCCGTCGCCGATGGTCGGCAACCCGTTCCCACTGCCAGAACGGAGCATCCGGGGCGTCGGGCGGCGGCTCGTAGGCGATCCGGTCGAGCTCCTGGTGGAGCACACCGAGGTCGGCGGCGAGCTTCCGGGCGTACGTCGTCTTGCCGCTGCCCGGACCCCCGACGACAAGAACGCGGCGCATGTCAGCGACTCTGCGCCGCGAGGAAGCCGAGCACAAGACGCGCGGTCTCGGCCGGCGCGTCGAGGTGCACGTCATGCCCGGCGCCGGGGACGACCACGCTGTGCTCGGCGTTCATCCGGGCAACCTCGGCGGACGGGACCGAGCCGTGCTCACCGAGGATCAGCAGCGTGGGGACGGTCAGGCCGCGCCACACGTCCCAGCGGGCTCGGGCGGCGACCCCGGTGATCGCGGCCTTCAACACGTCGGGGTCGAAACGGGGCCAGAGGCCGTCGTCACGCTCTTCCAGATCGGCGATCCAGGCGTCGGCGATTGGGCGGTCACCGAGGAAGGAACGAGCGGCCTCGACGTCGGCGAAGGGAACCGCCCAGGAGGCGAAAAAGGCGCGCAACCGCTCGGGATAGTCGTCGGTCGAGCCGCCCACTCCTCCTTCGATCATCACGAGACCCCGTACGCCGGTTTCGGCCGCGGTCAGCATCGCGGTGTGCGCGCCCATCGATTGACCCACGAGCCAGGCGGGCTCGTCGAGGAGCTCGAGCACATCGGCCACATAGGCCTCACGCGACACGTCGGCGGGCCGGCGGGTGTTGTGGCCCTGGCCGCGCTGATCAGGCACAACGACCCGATAACCGCCTTCGACGAGCGCGGATGCCAGCGGCGCCATCTCGGCGGCGCTGCCGGCCAGCCCGTGCAGAATCACCACCAGCGGTCCGGTGCCGCCGGCCAGCAGAGCGGGGTTGATGCGGACGAGTGCACCCATCCGCGCATGGTCACATCGGGAGTCCTGACCGTCGAGCCCTTTCCCATCGCGGCGTCCGAAGCATCAGGCGACGAAGAACCCGTCCTCCAGATAGGCCACGCTGCCCTCGGCCCGAGCCCCGACCGCCGCGGTGATCCGGCGGGCCAGCAACTCCGGCAGTCGGTCGGCGGCCTCCTGTGCGGTGCACCAGGCCCAACCGCGAAGCTCATCCGCCGGCACCCGAATCTGCGCCGCCTGCTCCGAAGTGAGAACCCCGCCGTCGAACACCATCATCAAACCCTCGGTCCGACCCCGGCCGCGGCGGCACCCAGTCGGTCACGAGCAGCCGACCGGGCTGCACCGCTATCCCTAGCTCCTCCTTGAGCTCACGAACAACCGTGGCGTACGGCGACTCGTCGGCCTCCACCGAACCGCCCGGGACTTCCCAGTAGTCCTTGTAGGTCGGCTCGTTGTGGCCGGGGTTTGAGGTTGACCACTGACCTCGACCGCTGCTGCCAAACCTGTGGCAGTTCGACGCGCGGGAGTGCCAAGATCCGGGGATGTCGACAGATCCTCCCTGGTCCATTGGTAGCTGGGTCGATGTGGTTGAGCGGCCGGAGATTGTCGATGAAGTGCTTGATCGGGACGACCAATACGCGGGGATCGCTCTGCTCGCACTGGTGCTGAACCATGAGGATCCGGACGTCGTCCTGCCGAGGGTCAAGCGTGCGATGGTGTCGCGGAACCCGCAGACTCGTGCGAACGCCCTGCAGTCGTTGGGTCACCACGCCCGCTTGCACGGGTTTGTCGATGCCGAGGCGATCGGTCGGTTGCGTCAGACCCTGCGCGATAGGACGGTGCTGGGTGGGTTCGAAATACGGGGATACGCAGCAACGGCTGCCAGCGATGTCGGAATGTTCGTAAAGCGGGGCGCGCTGCCCCGATGGTTTCGGCGGCGGTTCAGTGGACCATGACGGCGAGTGCGAGGATGACTTGGACGGCGCGCTGGCATGCTGCGATCGTGAGTCTCAACCGATCTGAATGCGAGGGCCTGTCGACGGCGGGTGAAATCACGTTCTTGCAAGATCTTCATGCAGGGGTGAGCAGGAGTCCGGAAAGCCTCTCAGGTGGCCCGGCCCAAGGTCACGGTGCGGGTTCCGGGTGCGAAGTCACCGAAGGACTGTTGCCAGGACTCACCGGGCCAGTAGTACGTCACACGGCCCTCGACGGGCCGGTAGTGGGCGGTGTAGAGCGTTCTCGACCCCTGCTCGTCGACGGATCGATACAGCGGCGGCTTGAGCATTGCCGCCACGTCCGCGCCCGCTGCGCGGATGGCTCGCAGCCGCTCGTGCGTCCGCAAGGCCCGCTCCTGCTCGTCAGTCACCGGAAGGTGCTGGTGATTGGCGGCGCAGGCGTCCGGTGCCACCATCGGCGACATATCCGGCCCCACGAACACCGTCATCGCTTTCTTGGGATCGACAAGGGTGAGGTTCTGGGGGACGGCGACCGGCAGGGACCGCAGCCTGTCGACCGCCTCATCGACGGTGTCGCACGTCTCCAGCAGGTAGCGCACGAGAATGAGAATGGCGAAGCCGCGTCCGTAGGCGGAACGCCCACCCCAGGTGAGCGAGACCGCGAGACCGGCGTCGTTCATCCCGTCCAGCAAGCCCCACAACATGTCCTGCATCCCGATCACGGGGCGCAGGAAGCAGGAGGAGACGATGGTCCCTTCGCACTGATCGGGCCGTAGGTCATAGTTGCGCAGCAGAGTGCCGTTCTGGCCGATCTGGGTGCAGGCCGGGGAGAACGGCCGCAGTGCCGCGTGGGTGAGGAAGACTTCCGCCTCGGGCCGGTCGAGTTGACCGGCCAGGCGGTCCAGAACCGGGACCAGTTCTGGCATGTGCGCACGGAACAGCGCCCGAACACGATCCACGCCCTCCGGAGTCCGGCCCTCCTCGGTCAGCAGGCCCTGCATCTACTGCCACAGGCCCCGGGCGTGGGCGGCCCACCGACCGTCGCCGCCGTCGCCGACCTCGATCGCCCGGAAGGTCTTGTGCTGTTGCCGCACGCCTGCCACTCCCCTGTAAGAATCGGACGAGGTGAGGAAGACCTAGCTAAGTGCGCTGTCCTCATCCACGAATACGGCGCATTCCATCTCACCCCACGATCGCAAGGCGCGATCAAGAGTTCAGGACACCGCGTAGCCATTTTCGAGATAGGCGGTCGGTCCCTCGGCTCGCGCCCGGCAACTGGCGGCGGCTCGGCGTGCGAGCAACGGTGAGAGTCGTTGTTCCTGCTCGTGTGATGTTGACCAGGCCCAGCTGCGCAGTTCTTCGGGTGGCAGCTGAATGGCCGCGACCTGCTCGGGTGACAGCTGGCCACCGTCGAACACGATCATGAGGCCTTCGGTGCGGCCGGGGCGGGGTGGCACCCAGTCGATGGCGAGTAGCCGACCGGGCTCGACGGTCAGCCCGAGTTCTTCCTGGATCTCGCGGACGGCGGCGGCGCGGGGCGACTCGTCGGCTTCGGCGCTGCCGCCGGGCAGTTCCCAATAGGTTTTGGTGTAGGCGGGTTCGACGAGCAGGATCCGGTCGGTGTCGTCGAAGAACAGGACGGCTGCGGCCATGCGCTTGGCGGGCAGGCTGGCTGTGTAGTCGGCGACGGCCTGGTCTGTGTCGGCGGGGTCTGCGGTCATGGTTGTCCTCCGGGTCGTTCGTGGTGAGCGGTTCGTCGCGTCGCGGTAGTGATGTGGGTGACCTTGGTGGCCGCTTCCAGTTCGGCGCGTAGTTCGTGGTCGACGGTTCGCCGTCCTGGTTCGCCCTATGGTGCCGCCGCGTGCTGATGTCCCGGGCGGTGTCGGGAAAGTGCCGGCGCAGGGTGGTGTTGCTGAGGCCAAGGCGGAAGGCGAGCGTCAGGACGCTGGGGCGTCTGGCGGAAGCGGCGGCCTCGGCGATGACGACGTCCGACTGGACGACCGACGATCGAGTTCGGCGATCTCGGTGATCCAGGCGTCGATGTTGTCGGCGGCAGGACAGAGGTCGGCAGTCCGAGGGCGTAGGGATGGCTTTGCCGCTGGTGTTCCGGTGCTGTCGACACAGGGCGGTGGCATGTTTGTGGACGCAGGTGACATAGCGGCCGGGGTAGATGGCAGGGTCGTCGCGGCGCATGAAACGCGGGAGGCGGCGGGCGATGAACCATGCCAACGTGTGGCGGAACTGAAAGAGGGCTTCGGAGCGGGGTTTTGCGTGCCTGACGAGACGGTCAGTCCGTGTCTCCGCGGCGGTTGCGTTTGATCTGTGCTCGGCGTTTCTTCTCGCCGATGCGGCGTTCGACCGAGCCTCGGGTGGGCTTCGTCGCGCGGCGCTGGCGGGGCGGAGGGGCGATGGCCTCGCCGACCCGCATGGCGAGGCGGGCCTCGGCGGCCTCGCGGTTGCGCAGTTGTGAGCGATGCTCGGACGCGGTGATGGTCAAGACGCCGTCGACCAGCCGGTTGCCGAGCCGCTCGACCGCCCGTTCTTTCAGTGCGGGCGACAGCAGATTCGAAGCGAGCAGGTTCCACGACAGCTCGACCCGGGAGTCGGTCGTGTTCACACCCTGCCCACCCGGCCCGCTGGAACGGGAGAAGCGCCAGCTCAGCTCGGCCTCGGGGATCGCCAGGCCGGGCCGGATCAGTACGTCGGCCATGCGGTCCCCCACGCAAGAGCGGGGACGCTGGAGCGTGATAACCGCCACGCGGGCATGATCAGGCGCTTGTTGGCCCGTACGTCGTCCACCACGTCGCCCAGCATGGCACGCGGGCAAGGCACTATGAACGGGTGACGTCACCAAGCGCGCCGGCCGTCGAGACCGGCTATCCGTGGCCCATCCAAACCACGCGCCTCGACAACGGCCTGCGGGTCGTGGTCAGCGAGGACAGGACCGCCCCGGTGGTCTGCGTCAACCTCTGGTACGACGTCGGCTCGCGGCACGAACCCGCGGGTCAGACCGGATTCGCCCATCTGTTCGAGCACCTGATGTTCGAAGGGTCGGCGCACGTCGCCAAGACCGAGCACATGCGCCTCGTGCAGGGCAACGGTGGCTCGCTCAACGCCACCACGAACCCCGACCGCACCAACTATTTCGAGACGATGCCGGCCGAACATCTCGAGCTGGCGCTCTGGCTCGAGGCTGACCGCATGGGTGGTCTGGTGCCGGCGCTCACCCAGGAGACGCTCGACAACCAGCGCGAGGTCGTCAAGAACGAGCGTCGCCAGCGCTACGACAACGTGCCCTACGGCGATGCCTGGCTGCGGCTGCTGGCCCTGCTCTACCCGGTCGGCCACCCTTACCATCACGCCACGATCGGCTCGATGGAAGACCTGAACGCGGCCAGCCTCGACACGTTCAAGGCGTTCCACCAGCAGTATTACGCGCCCAACAACGCCGTTCTGACCGTCGCCGGGGACGCGTCGCCGACCGAGGTGTTCGCGCTCGCCGAGAAGTACTTCGGCCTGCTCGAGCCGATCTCGTCGCTCCCGCCGGCGCCCAGCGCCCACCTGAGTGGGCCGGCCACCACGCCGGTCCGCGAGACGGTCACCGCGGACGTCCCGGCGCCGCGTATCTATCTGTCGCACCGCACCCACCAGTTCGGCACGGCCGGGTACGACGCGATCACCGTGCTCGCCACGGTGCTGGGCAGCGGGCGGGGCAGCCGGCTCTATCAGCGGCTGGCCGACGGCGCCCGCATCGCGCAGCCCGACTACATCGGGTCGTACGGCGTCGATCTGGCCCACGCCCCGGCCCCGCTGATCATCACGGCGACGGCCAAGGACGGGGTCTCGGTCGAGACGCTGGAGGAGGGCCTGTCCGAGGTCGTGGCCAGCCTGGTGACCGAGCCGGTGACCGAGGAGGAGTTGTCGCGGGCCAAGGCACTGCTGACCACCGGGTGGTGGCGGCAGGTGTCCACCGTGGGCGGCCGGGCCGACACGTTGAGCCGTTACACGACCCAGTTCGGCGATCCGAGCGCCGCCGCGTACCGCCTACCGCAGTGGCTCGCGGTCACCGCCGACGACGTGACCGAGGCCGCCGCGTACGCCCTGAAGCCCGAGTCCCGGGTGACGCTGACCTATCTGCCCGAGTCGAACGGGGAATCCGCATGACGCTCATCGCCACTCGCCCCGACCCGGGTGACGCCCGGCCATACACGTTCCCTGACCTGCAGCGGGTGACCGTTTCGGGCGGTACGGTGATCGGCGCGCATCTGCCGGGGCAGGCGCTCGCCAGTGCTCTGCTGCTGCTCGACGCCGGCGCGGCCCGCGAGACCAGCGGACGCGAGGGCACGGCGACCGTCCTGGCCAAATCGCTGGAGGAGGGCACGGCCGAGCGCGACTCCGCGGCGTACGCCATCGCTCTGGAAAGCCTCGGCGCCGAGCTGTCGCCGGGCCTCGACTGGGACACGTTCCGGGTCGGGGTCTCGGCTCCGGTTCCGCAGTTGCTCGGCGCGGTGCGGCTGGCCGCCGAGGCGGTACGCACGCCGCGGCTCGACCCGGCCGACGTCAACCGGGTGCGCGACGACGAAGTGACCGCGTTGCGCATGGACTGGGCCCAGCCCGGTCCGCGCGCCGACGCTGCCCTGCGCGCCGATCTGTTCGGGGCGGGCGAACGGTTCGGCCGTCCGATGCACGGCGACCCGGCGTCGGTGGCCGAGGTGACCGTCGACGACGTGATCGCGTTCCACCGGGCGTGGCTGCGCCGTCCGGGCGTGCTGCTGGTGGCCGGCGATCTCGACACGATCGATCTGAAGGCGCTCGGTGAGGCCGCTTTCGCCGGTACGGGCGGGGAGCCGCTCGCGGCCGAGGCACCGCTGGGCGTGCCCGTGCGCGACCAGCGACGGATCATCCTGGTCGACCGGCCGGGTTCGGTGCAGTCGACGCTGCGCCTCGGGCACCGCGCTCCCGAACGGGCCACGCCCGACTACGTGGCCATGACGCTCTCGGCGACGGTGCTGGGCGGCGCGTTCACGTCGCGGCTCAACCACCTGATCCGCGAGGTCAAGGGCTACACGTACGGCATCCGGGGCTCGTACGCGATGAGCCGTCGCTTCGGTCGTTTCGAGGTGGCCGCCGGGGTGCAGACCGCCGTGACGGTGCCCGCGATCATCGACACGCTCGGCGAGATCGACCGTACGCAGCAGTTCGGTGTGACCGAGGACGAGCTGGCGGTCGCCCGTTCGTGGCGGGCCGGGCAGCTCTCGGTCGAGATGCAGACGCCGGGCTCGATCGTCGGGGCGCTGAGCACGCTGGTCGTTCACGGCCTGCCCGACGACTACTACCCGACGCTGCGCAGCGAATACCTGAACACGACGCTCGCCGACGTGTCCGCCGCCGCGGCGACTCACCTGCGACCGCACGGCCTGACCCTGGTGGTCGAGGGTGACGCGGCGATCATCCGGGACGAACTGGTCGCCGCGAACATCGGCGAGGTGGTCGACGCCCAGGTGTGAGTCACGCCGCTTTCAGGTGATCGACCGTGAGTGCCCGCTAACTTTGCGCTCATGACGATCACCGGGACGCCGTCGACGGTCCGGCCGGGCCGGCGGGTGGGGCGCACTGCGCTTCTCCTGCTCCTGGCCCTGCCGGGCCTGCTGTGGGCGGTCGTCCGGCTGCTGGGCTGGGAGCGGGGGCCGCTCGTGCAGGCGATCGCCTTCACCCCGTACGCGGCTCTGTGGTCCTTGGTGCCGTTGATCTTCGCTGTGGTGGCCCGGCGGTGGCTTGTCGCGGTGATCGCGGGGCTCGCGGTTGCGCTGCTGGCCGTGGCGGTGGTGCCTCGCGCGCTGCCGTTCTGGGATCGAGGGCCGTCTTCCGGCGTTCCGATCACGGTCATGACGGTCAACATGTTCATCGGGGTGGCCTCGCCGGCGGATGTGGTGCGGCTCGTCCGTGAACATGACGTCGCGGTGCTGGCGGTGCAGGAATTCACCCCGCGGGCGGCGGCGGGTCTGAGCGCGGCTGGACTCGACTCGCTGCTGCCGCATCACGCGTTGGCCGACGAGGGCGGCACGACGGGGTCAGGGCTCTACTCGCGTTATCCGATGTCCGGTCAAGGTTCACGGCGTGGCGACGGCGGCGGGCTGCAAGAGGGCAACCTCCAGGCGTACGCGACGATCCAGGCACCCGGTGCGGGCCCGGTCTTCGTCGAATCGGCGCACCCGCTGGCGCCCTACGCCCTGGCCGCCGAGGACGCGTGGCGGGAAGATCTCGCGTCGCTGCCCCGAGCCGATCGCGACGGCATCCCGAAACTGATCCTCGGCGACTTCAACTCCACTCTCGACCATGCGGCCCTGCGAGACGTGATCTCCCACGGCTACCGAGACGCGGGCGCCGCGACGGGCAAGGGCTATCTGGGCACGTGGGGCCCCTACGCCGGCAAGCCGATCCCACCCATCACGCTCGACCACGTTCTGGTGGACAAGCGCATCGGCGTGCGAGATGTCGCAGTGCACCCCGTAAGCGGAAGCGACCACCGAGCCATGATCGCGTCGCTCATCCTGCCCGCATAGACGCCAACCTGGCACTAGCTCACGTGCTCTCGCCCAGCTGGATCAACCCGATCACCCACGATCACCAGGCCGCTATTGCCATATCACTCCTCCACCCAGGGACGAAGCTGATCGTACGTGAGATTGTAATAGTAGAACTCCGCCGCTCCCATTGCCGCCGCCATTCCTACTACCTTGAAGGCAGGGAATTTCACCAACTGACCTCCACAGACCAATCCGACCCCGTCCTGACTACTGGCGGCGGGATCAGTCAGCGTCTGGGACCTCCCAAGACAGATTGCGCAACCCTTCCCATTCATCACCTTGCAGCAGAACCATCTTCACCTCGGTATAACAATCGACGGCTTGGATCCAAACACTCCGAACAGCGCGTCCTGGATGAACGTGGTCGAGATCTTCTTCTGGATCATCAGCCGACAAGCCATCCGCCGGGGCGGCTTCACCAGCTCACCGACCTGATCGGCGCGATCCGCGCGGTCATTGACGGCTACAACGAACGCTGCCAGCCGTTCCGCTGGACCAAGACCACGGCCAGATTCTCGCCCAGGCTCACCACAAGCCTTCGGCCTGATCTCAAGGATCACGCCATTCGCGCGGTTCCCGGTAGGCGTGCCAGCCGTGGAAGAACCAGTCCGCGAGGTCCCGCAGCCGCTCCAGGCAGTCCTGGTAGTAGGGCGCCGGCTCCGGCCGAGGAAAGTTCGGGTGACTGGTCCACTCCGCTACGAAGTGTGAAACGTGGTTAAGCCCTCCGCCATCCAGCGCGACAGATCGTCATGCCCCTCGGGGGGCGACCACCGTGGGTTCGACGCACATTTGCGACGGCACGTTCGAATTTCTCAAGATATTCCTGAACGCGCGGCATGTCCTTATCGTATTCGGCAAGATCACCACTGGACACCACAACCAATCACTCTTTCTCAGTATCCTAGAGCGATCAAATAATCTCGGCGGAAATGCGGCGCGATCGACCCAGGAACCACGGCGTGCTTCGGCATTCCTCGCAACGCCACGAACACGAAGAGCTAAATCACCGCAGGACTTGAGCCAGTGGTAATCATCACATAGTTGGGCACGTCCCCGAGGGAGTCGCCGGGCGCCACTGATGCGAGACACGACCAAGAGAAAGGGCCGGGTCCTTCGTCGCGCGAGTGTCTTAAGGGGACTTCCTGATGGCTTCTCAGGAGGCCACCGGGGCAGGCTCGACGCATGCATCGACATGTGTACGCGCGGGCTGTTTTCGTACTTGCACCTCTGGTCTGGCTGGCCGGCTGGATCATCATGCGGCTCGGCGGCAGCAAGGGGCCCGGCATCGGCTGGAAGTCGGCCCACGTCGTCTGGATCGTCGGGTTCGGGTTGTTCGCTCTCGTGGTGCTGTTGCTGTGGCGGGAGGTCACCGGAGCGGGTGCCGGGCGGCGGATTGCGGCGGGGGCGGCGGGAACCGCGCTCACCGGCGCTGTTCTGATGATCGGGCAGATGGTCGTGGATCTGTGGGCCAGTTTCGGCGCGGCCGACAAAGCAGAGATGAGCGCCCGTACGCGTGACGCCTTCGAGATCCCCGGCCTGGAGCTCGCGCTGTTCGTGCTGGCCCCCGTCCTGCTCTACACCGGTCTGTTCGCGCTGCTGACCGTCCTCGCCGTCCAGCACCGGGTTAGCCCGTGGAGCCCGGCACTGGTCGTCCTGGCCGTCGTGCTGTCGATGGTCGGGCGCGGTGTCGACGGTGTGCGCCTCCTGGAAGGGGTCGGCGCGCTCGCCCTGCTGGCCGCGCTGTTGCCGTTCGCCGGCGAAAGGCAGCGGAAGGAGCAGCTCAGCAGCGTCTGACGGCGTGTCGGCGGTCGGAAGCGGCGAGAGCGGGCGACGGCGCAGGAGCATCGGTGGGGACTGGCGGCCGGTGGTTAGCCTCGCGCCATGACGATCATCAGTGCGCCGAAAGCCGGGCGTGCCGCCGCTCCGCCTCGACGACGACGGAAGGCCGCTGTGACCGTTCTGCTCTGGGTGTTCGTGCTGCCGTTCCTGGGTTGGGCGGTGATTCGCCTCGGTGGGTGGGAACGCAGCCTGGGCGTGCAGTTGGTGGCGTTCACGCCCTATGTCGCGGCCGCCGCGTGGGTTCCGGCGATCGTCGCGCTGGCCGCCCGCCGGTGGAGTGTCGGCGCGGTGGCTCTCGTGATCGCGTTGCTGCTGGCCGCGGCCGTGCTTCCGCGGGCGATCCCGAACGGCGACAAGGGGCCGGCCGACGGCGTGAAGCTGACCGTGATGACGTCGAATCTGCTGTTCGGCGGGGCTGACGCGGCGACGATCGTTCGGCTGGTGAAGGAGCACGATGTTGCCGTGCTGGCCCTGCAGGAGTTCACCAGCGAGGGCAAGGACGCGCTGGCCGCGGCGGGGCTGGGTGAGCTGCTGCCCCATTCGTCCCTGGCGGATGAGCCGGGGGCGTCCGGGTCGGCGGTCTACTCGCGTTATCCGCTGACCGGCGTGGGTGCGAAGAAGAACGGCGGGAGCTTCCGTCAGGCGTACGCCACCGTCGCCGTGCCCGGGGCGGGGCCGGTGCTCGTCGAGTCGGCGCATCCGCTGGCGCCGTGGGGGCGGGCGGTCATGGGGCAGTGGCGCGAAGATGTGCTGGCCCAGCCGCGCGCGGACAGGAGCGGGCCGCCGCGGGTGCTGCTGGGTGACTTCAACTCGACCCTCGATCACACGCCGATGCGTCAGGTGATCTCGACCGGCTACCGGGACGCGGCCGACGTGACCGGCAAGGGGCTGACCGGAACCTGGGGGCCGTACGACGGGGACAAGATCCCGCCCGTCACGATCGATCATGTGCTGGTGGACGAGCGCCTCGGCGTACGGGAGGTCAGCGTGCACGGAATCCCCCGCAGCGACCACCGGGCGATCATCGCCGCTCTCACCGTGCCGGCCGCGCGATGACGGCGACCACGCGGCTGCTGACCGTCGACGACGCCGCTGAGATGGCCGCGGCGCTGAGCGAGAATCGCGAGTTCATGCGCTCGTCCGATCCGTACCGCTCAGCCGGCTATTACACCGAGGACGGGCAGCGGCAGGTGCTCGCCGACCTGCTGCGGCAGCACGAGGCGGGTACCGCGCTCCCCCACGCGATCATCGTGGACGGCCGCCTCGCCGGGCGGATCACGATCACCAACATCGTCCGGGGGCCGTTCCAGTCGGGCAGTCTGGGCTACTGGGTGGACCAATCGGTGAACGGCCGGGGCGTCGCCACCACGGCGGTCGACCAGATCGTCAAACTCGCCTTCGACGAGGGCCTGCACCGCGTCGAGGCCGGCACCCTGGTCGACAACAAGGCCTCGCAACGGGTCCTGGAGAAGAACGGCTTCCAGCGGTACGGGTTGGCGCCGCGCTACCTGCGCATAGCCGGGGCGTGGCGCGACCACGTGCTGTTCCAGCGGCTGGCCGACGATTAATCGCGTGCGCCGCGACCACCGAGGTGTCAGCATCGGCGCATGAGCAGGCAGCAGACGACGACGCCGGAACGTCCCGGCGTTGATGCGTGCTGACCTGACCCAAGCACACAACGGCCCCGGGCGAGATGCCCGCGGCCCGGACATCTCGCCCTTTCTTCAGGGAGAAACGAGATGCACAACAAACTCGGTCGCGAACTCGACCTTTTCGACTCCGACCCGCTGATCGGCGCCGGCCTGCCGTTCTGGCTGCCCGCCGGTGCCGCCGCCCGGCACGCGGTCGAGTCGTATCTGCATGATCTCGAGCGCCGCAACGGATATCAGCACGTCTATTCGCCGTCGCTCGGCAAACGCCAGCTCTTCGAGAAGTCGGGACACTGGCGCAATTTCGCCGACGACATGTTTCCCGCCATGCCTATGGGCGGCGACGAGCTCGTGCTTCGCCCCAGTCTGTGCCCGCACCACGCGCTGATCTTCAAGTCACGCGCCCACTCCTACCGCGACCTGCCTCTGCGCATCGCCGAACTCGGGCCGATGTTCCGGGCCGAGCGCTCCGGCGTGATCGGCGGGCTTTCCCGCGTACGTCAAATTCAGCTGAACGACGCCCACGTGTTCTGCGCCGAGTCGCAGGCCGCCGCCGAGGTGGCCGAAGCGCTGAGGCTGATGCGCGAGGCCCATCACGCGCTGGGCCTGAAAGTGTCGTCGTTCCAGCTCTCGCTGCGCGGCGAGGGCAAGAAGTACGGCGGTGACGAGGAGAGCTGGGCGTCCTCCGAAAGGCTGCTGCGCGAAGCCCTGAGTGGCATCGACTTCGTGGAGGCGCGCGGAGAGGCCGCCTTCTACGGGCCGAAGATCGACGTGCAGGTCGCCGACGCGGCCGGACGCGAGTGGTCCATCGCCACCATTCAGATCGATCGCCACCAGCCGGCCGCGTTCGAGCTCGAATACGCCGACGCGTCCGGCGGCCGATCGCGCCCGGTGATGGTGCACCGAAGCCTCGCCGGGTCGATGGAGCGGCTGTTCGCGCACCTGATCGAGGTGCACGAGGGTGCTTTCCCGCTCTGGTACGCCCCGTCGCAGCTCGCCGTCCTGCCGCTGGCCGACGGGCAGGACGAGGCCGCGAACGCGCTTGTGCGAGCGGCGGTCGGCGCCGGGTTGAGGGCGTCGGCCGTCCGGGAGGGTTCGCTGGGCGCCCGCATCAGGTCGGCCGCCGAGCGCAAGATCCCGTACGTCGGGGTGATCGGCCGACGCGAGGCGCCCGACGGCCTGGTCGCCCTGCGCCACCGTGACGGCAGGCAATGGCCCGCGATGCCCGTCGCCCAGGCCGTCGAACTGATCAGCTCGGAGGCGAGACCCTAGCGTCGACCTCGATCTCGATGCGCATCCTGGGGTCGGCCAGGCCGCACACCATCATGGTGGCGGCCGGGCGGACCTCGCCGAAGGCCCGGCGTAACACCGGCCAGCACGGCTCGAAGTCGGAACGGTCGGGCAGCAGGTAGCGGACCCGCACGACGTCGGCGAGGCTGGAGCCGGCCAGGTACAGGGCGGCCTCGATGTTGCGCAGCGCCTGCTCGGCCTGCTCGACCACGCCCTCGGCGATCTCCATCGTGAGGTAGTCGAAGCCCGTCGTGCCCGAGACGTAGACGCGGTCACCGTCGACCACGGCTCGGGCGTACCCGATCTGCTCCTCGAAGGGAGAACCGCTATCGATTCTCATGGTCGAGCCCATAGG
Organism: Actinoplanes solisilvae; assembly: GCF_003999975.1. Classification (GTDB taxonomy): domain Bacteria; phylum Actinomycetota; class Actinomycetes; order Mycobacteriales; family Micromonosporaceae; genus Actinoplanes; species Actinoplanes solisilvae. The sequence goes on from NZ_RJAC01000001.1 coordinate 274,683, forward strand.
TAAGAGCGTCGACCAGGGCGACCCAACTGGCCTCGACGATGTTCTCGTGCACGCCGACCGTGGTCCAGTCGCGTTCGCCGTCGCCGGTCTCGAGCAGCACCCGGGTGATCGCGTTGGTGCCGTGGCTGCCTTCGAGGATGCGTACCTTGAAGTCGGTCAGCTCGAAGTTCTTGAGGTGTGGGTAGTACTGGGTCAGCGCGGCGCGCAGGGCCTCGTCGAGCGCGTTGACCGGGCCGTTGCCCTCGGCGGTGGCGATCACGCGCTCACCCCGTACACGAACTTTGACTGTGGCCTCGGAAACCACCGAGCCGTCCTCGCGGTGTTCCACCTGCACTCGGTAACTCTCCAGGCTGAACGGGCGGGCGAGACCGCCGTCGCTCAGCTCGTCGCGCACCAGCAGTTCGAACGACGCGTCGGCCGCCTCGAACGACCAGCCGCCCGCCTCCAGGTCTTTGACCCGACGGGTGACGGTGGTGAGCGTGTCCGGATGGCCGGCCAGGTCGATCCCGAGCTCGCGGCTCTTGAGCTCGATACTGGCCCGGCCGGCCATCTCGGTCACCAGGATCCGCATGTCGTTGCCCACCACCGACGGGTCGACGTGGTTGTAGAGCAGCGGATCCACCTTGATCGCACTCGCGTGCAACCCCGCCTTGTGAGCGAAGGCAGCGGCCCCGACGTAGGCCTGGTGGGTGTCGGGGGCGATATTGGCGATCTCGGCGAGCGCGGTCGAGACCCGCGTCGCCTGTTCCAGGCAGCCGTCCGGTAGGACCTGCCGCTGGAGCTTGAGCTGGATGTTGCTGACCGTGGCGAACAGGTCGGCGTTGCCGGGCCGCTCGCCGTAGCCGTTCGCGGTGCACTGGAAGTGCTTGACGCCGGCCTCGACCGCGGCGACGGTGTTGGCCACCGCGCACGAGGTGTCGTTCTGGCAGTGGATGCCGAGCAGGTCGGGGGTGACGCCGGTGCGCTCGACGACCTCGGTGATCGCCTTAGTGATCATCGAGGGGAGCATGCCGCCGTTGGTGTCACACATGACGACCCGCTCGGCGCCGGCCTCGATCGCGGTTTTCACGACCGAGGCCGTGTACGCCGGGTCGTAGCGGAAGCCGTCGAAGAAGTGTTCGCAGTCGACGAAGGCCCGCCGACCGTTGGCGACCAGGTGCCGTACGGTGTCGCGGACCATCGCGAGGTTCTCGTCCCCGGTCGTGCGCAGCGCCCGCTCGACGTGCCGGATGTCGCTCTTGGCGACCACGCAGACGACCGGCGTCTCGGCGTCGAGCAGCGCCTTGACCTGCGGGTCCTCGGCCACGTCGACACCGGCCTTGCGGGTCGCGCCGAAGGCCACCAGCAGCGCGTTCTTGAGCTGCAGCTCGGTGCGGGCGCGGGCGAAGAACTCGGTGTCCTTGGGCATCGCGCCGGGCCAGCCGCCCTCGATGAAGCCGACGCCGAACTCGTCGAGCAGCTTCGCGACCGCCAGCTTGTCGGCGACCGAGTAGCTGATCCCCTCCCGCTGCCCGCCGTCGCGCAACGTGGTGTCGAAGACCTGGTACTCCATGACGCGATCCCCTTCAGAAAGTCGTAGACCAACAAAAAGACCTCCCGCGGATGCGGGAGGTCTGCGCGTCGGCGAAGAGTCAGCCGGCGCGCTAGGTGCGAATAATCAGCACACTGCGGGTCACGTCCCGAAGTGTGCCACGCATACGGTTGTCTGGGACAGGAAAACCACTGGTTGAGACGGCATCCCCCGTCCGGGTGCCCTTTGCGCAAGGTTGAGGGTTATTCATGGCCCACCTTGACCCACCACATGCCGCACATGACCGGCGGGTCTCCACCGCCCTGAATAACCCTCACTGGGTCACAGCGGAAATCGACCGTTGGGGTTACGTTGGGCATCGTGGCTGTCGAACAATTTCCCCGGAATCTCGGCTTCTCGGCGACCTACAACTTCCGCGACGTCGGCGGCTATCGCGGCCTCGACGGGCGCACGGTTCGGTGGCGGCGGCTGTTCCGCTCGGACGCGCTGGGCCGCCTCGGCGAGGACGACGCCGTCGAGTTCGCGGCGCTGGGCGTCAAGACGGTGATCGACCTGCGGCGGCTCTCCGAGGTGCAGCGGTACGGCCGGGTGGCCGAGCACTACGGCGTCGACTACTACAACCTGGTCATCAAGCACGTCGACTGGGAGGAGGTCGAGCACCCCCAAGGCGTGCGGCACGACCGCTGGCTGGCCGACCGCTATCTGAACTTCGCCGAGGACGGGCACGAGGGCCTGCGCGACTCGCTGCGGCTGATCGCCGACCCGGTGACCGCCCCGGTGATCGTGCACTGCATGGCCGGCAAGGACCGCACCGGCACGGTCTGCGCGCTGACGTTGTCGCTGCTCGGGGTCTCCGATTCCGACATCGCCGAAGATTACGGACTGACCACCTCGGCCATGCAGCGGCTCACCGCCTATCTGCTCGAGCACAACCCCGAGGCGGTGCAGGGCAACGAGCACATGTTCGACTCACCGCCCGAGGCGATGCTCATGTTCCTCGCCGACCTGCGCCGCCTGCACGGCTCGGTCGAGAACTTCGTCCGCGACCTGGGTGTCACCGAGGCCGAGATCGCCTCGATGCGCCGCCACCTGCTGGAGAACTAGAGAACCCGGTGGACCCAGCCGAACGGGTCTTCGGCGCGGCCACGCTGGATGTCGGCGAGCTGCTTGTGCAGGGCCATGGTGATCTCACCCGAGCCGCCGTCGGCGATGGTGAATTCGTCGTCGGCGCTCTTCACCTTGCCGATCGGGGTGACCACCGCGGCGGTGCCACAGGCGAAGGCCTCGCGAATGCGGCCCGAGACCGAGCCCTTGTGCCACTCTTCCAGGCTCACCGGGCGTTCCTCGACCCGGCGGCCGTCACGCGTCGCGAGCTTGATGATGGAGTCGCGGGTGATGCCGGGCAGGATCGTGCCGGTCAGCGGTGGGGTCACCAGCGTGCCGTCATCGAGGACGAAGAAGACGTTCATGCCGCCCAGCTCGTCGATGTACTTACGCTCGAGCGCGTCGAGGTAGACGACCTGGTCGCAGCCGTTCTCGATGGCCTCGGCCTGGGCCGACAGACCGGCCGCGTAGTTGCCGCCGCACTTGGCCGCGCCGGTGCCGCCGGGAGCGGCCCGCGTGTAGTCGGGGGTCACCCACACGGAGACCGGCTTCACGCCGCCCGAGAAATAGGGGCCGACGGGTGAGGCGATGACCAGGTAGAGATATTCCATCGACGGGCGCACACCGAGGAAGACCTCACTGGCGTACGCGAAGGGGCGCAGGTAGAGGCTGCTGTCTTCGCCGGTGGGGAGCCAGCTGCGGTCGATCTTGATGATCTGGTGCAGGGACTCGATGAACGTCTCGACGCTGAGCTGCGGCATCGCCATGCGCTGGGCCGACTGGGCGAAACGGATCGCGTTCGCGTCGGGCCGGAACATCGCCACGCCGCCGTCGGGCAGCGTGTAGGCCTTCAGGCCCTCGAAGATCTCTTGCGCGTAGTGGAGCACCGCGGACGCCGGATCCATCGGGATCGGGGCCCGCGCCTCGACGCGAGGCTCATACCAGCCTTTGCCGTCGGCGTAACGGATCGTGACCATGTGGTCGGTGAAGATGCGGCCGAAGCCGGGGTTGTGGAGCAGGGCTGCGCGCTCGGCGTCGCCCACGGGTGCCGGGTTCGGACGGATCTCGAACTCGAGGTTGTCACCACCGCTCATGACAAGTGGACCTGCTTTCTGACGCGAAGATTTAGGCATGCGGAAGCACCCGTAGTGCTTCAAGAATCTACCCCGAACGGTCGTTAAAACAATGACCGCGGGGAGAGGAGCGACCGCTGCCTGAGCGAGGCTCAGAGGGCGGCGGCCACGCGGTCGCCGACTTCGGCGGTACGCAGCGGCGCGCCCACGGTGCGGGACGCGACCTCGGCTGCGACCGCCTCGGATACTCGACGGGCCTCGTCGTGGTGGCCCAGGTGCTCGAGCAGCAGCGAAGCGGAGAGGATGGTGGCCGCCGGGTCGGCGATGCCCTGGCCCGCGATGTCGGGCGCGGAGCCGTGCACCGGCTCGAACGTCGACGGGAACTTGCGCTCCGGGTTGACGGAGCCGCTGGCCGCCATGCCGATGCCGCCGGTCACGGCCGCGGCGATGTCGGTGAGGATGTCACCGAAGAGGTTGTCGGTCACGATCACGTCGTAGCGCTGCGGGTTGCTGACCAGGAACATGCTGGCCGCGTCGACATGCTGGTATTCCGTGGTGACCTCGGGGAACTCGGCCGCGACGGCCTCGAACGTGCGCGCCCACAGGCTGCCGGCCTTGGTGAGCACGTTGGTCTTGTGGACCAGGGTCAGATGGCGGCGCTCGCGGCGCTGGGCGCGGGCGAACGCGTCGCGCACGACCCGCTCGACGCCGTAACGCGTGTTCAGGCTCTCTTCCGTCGCGATCTCGGCGGGGGTGTCGCGGTGCAGGACGCCGCCGGCGCCGACGTAGAGACCCTCGGTGCCCTCGCGGACGACGACCATGTCGATCTCGCCGGGCTTGAGACCGGCGAGCGGGCTGATCGTGCCGGGCCAGAGCTTGGAGGGGCGCAGATTCACGTACTGGTCGAAGTCGAAGCGGAGCTTGAGCAGCAGGCCGCGCTCAAGGACGCCCGGCGGGACGCTGGGGTCGCCGATGGCGCCGAGCAGGATGGCGTCGTGGGCGGCCAGTTCGTCCTCGATGGCCTGGGGCAGCACCTCGCCGGTGCGGTTGTAGAAGCGGGCGCCCAGGTCGTAGTCGTCGAACTCGGTGCCGGGGAGAACGGCCTCAATGACCTTGCGAGCCTGCTCGGTCACCTCAGGGCCGATGCCGTCGCCGGCCACCACCGCAATCCGCGCCACGCTCACGTCTACTCCTCAAGTCGAACCCTCGCGGCCCAGGCTAGCGCCTAGTTCCCGATCTTCGGTACGACGGTCCCACCAAGTGAGCGTTAAGGAGGGCTACCGATGAGTAAGAGCGGGAAAGAGGTCCGGACGCGAACAGCCCCCGTGCCGCGGCAAACGGCAACGGGGGCTGATGCGACGAGTACGCGTGGCTCGGTCCCGCCAGAGTGCGCGCGTCAGCGAGAGGGCGCCGTCACCCGAAGACGGGCCCACCCACGACGGGCGGCACGGACAACGCTAGCGATGCGGACTTATGACGCGCAAGACACCGCACCGCGTGTCTGCCCGCCACGGCCCGGAAATCCGGCGTTCCGCGTGTCGGCGGCACAGATGCCGCATGCCGCGTCCGGTGATGGCACCATGCGCCGGTGAGTTTCGACCTCGTGGTGTGGGCGATGGACAAGTCGGACCTGCCGGACGCCGTGCGGGCCGCCAACGCGCGGTGCGCGCGCGGTGAGCACCCGCAGCGCCCGGCCGATCCGCGCGTCGTCGCCTTTTATGACGCCCTGACCAGTGACTATCCCGACCGCGGCCCGCGTGCCTCGGCGCCCGGCTCGCCGTGGGCCCACGCGCCGCTGCACGCCGCGGCCGACCACATACAGATGCGGCTCGACGAGAACTGCCCCGATCAGGTGCTCGAGACGATCGAGCGGCTGGCCGGCGAGCTCAACCTCGACCTGCTGGACCTGCAGGACGGGACGGTCTACCCGCCGCCGGTGCGGAGCCGTTGAGTCGCAGGTCGACGGCGCTGCCGCGCTCGGCACCGATCTCGCCGGCCACCGTGGAGAGCAGTTCGGCGTCGACCGACGAGTCGACGGTCAGCGTCATCAGCGCCTCGCCGCCGGCCTCGCGCCGGGCCACCTGCATGGCGGCGATGTTGAGCCCGGCCTCGCCCAGCAGGGTGCCGATCGTGCCGACCACGCCGGGCCGGTCGCTGTAGCGGAAGAACAGCAGCACGCCGTCCGCGTTGAGGTCGAGGTCGAAGTCGTCGACCCCGGTCAGCTTGGCCGTCTCGCGGGCGCCGTGCACGGTCAGCGTGCCGGCGACGCTCACCGACCGGCCGTCGGGCAGCGCGCCGCGCACGGTGACCAGGTTGTGGTCGGCCGGTTCGTCGCTGATCACGAGCTCGACCTCGACCCCGCGGTCGGCGGCGAGCTGAGGAGCGTTCACATAGGTCACCCGCTCGTCGACCACCGCCGTGAACAGCCCCTTGGTGGCCGCCAGCCGCAGCACGCCCACGTCGTGCGTGACGATCTCGCCACGCACCTCGACGGCCACGCTCGCGGCCACCTGACCGGCCACCGCGGTGAAGACCTTGCCCAGCTTCTCGGCCAGCGCCAGCAGGGGGCGTACGTCCTCGTCGACCACGCCGCCGGCCTGCACGTTCACGGCGTCGGGCACGAACTCGCCGTCGAGGGCCAGCTTGACGCTGCGGGCCACGGAAAGACCGGCCTTGTCCTGCGCCTCGGCCGTCGACGCGCCCAGGTGCGGTGTGACGACCACGGAGTCGAGCCCGAACAGCGGCGACTCGGTGGTGGGTTCGGTGGCGAAGACGTCGAGGCCCGCGCCGGCCACCCGGCCCTCGCGCAACGCCACGGCCAGGGCCGCCTCGTCGATCAGACCGCCGCGGGCCGCGTTCACGATGCGTACGCCCGGCTTGACCACAGCCAGCTCCTTCTCGCCGATCAGGCCGGTGGTCTCGGGCGTGCGGGGCAGATGCACCGAGATGAAATCGCTCTCGCGCAGCAACTCGTCCAGGCCGACCAGGCGTACGCCCAGTTGCGCGGCTCGGGCGGGCTGCACGTACGGGTCGTACGCGATGAGTCTCGTGCCGAAAGCGGCCATGCGCTGGGCGAAGAGCACCCCGATGCGGCCGAGCCCGACCACCCCGACGGTCTTGCCCTGCACCTCGACACCGACGAAGCGCGACCGCTCCCATCGCCCGTCCTTGAGCGAGGCGGTGGCCGTCGCCGTGTGGCGGGCGACCGCGAGCAGCAGCGCGATCGCCTGCTCGGCGGCCGAAACGATGTTGCTGGTCGGCGCGTTGACCACCAGGACGCCCCGCGCGGTCGCGGCGGCCACGTCGACGTTGTCGAGACCGACCCCGGCCCGGGCCACCACCCGCAGGCTCGTGCCGGCCTCGAGCACCTCGGCGTCGACCCTCGTGGCGCTGCGCACGATGAGCGCGTCGGCCTCGGCGACCTGGGCCAGCAGGGCCGCCCGATCGGTGCCGTCGACGTGGCGTACGTGGTAGTCGTAGGCAAGAACGTCGATGGCGGAGGGCGCTAGCTCCTCGGCGATCAGAACGACGGACGTCACGCGGCAGCCTCCGGGGATCGCGAGGGATCGATCGATGGGATCGTAAGCGCCCGGTCGCCCAGAGTCACGTGACCGCAATCACAGCGGCGCCCCGCTCCACGCCGTGAACAGCGGAAGCGGGGCGCCGGAAAAATCAGGCCGTCTCGGTGATCGGACGGTCGACCCAGCTCATCATGTCGCGCAGCTTCTTGCCGGTGACCTCGATCGGGTGCTGAGCGCCCTGCTCGCGGTACTTGGCCAGCAGCGGGCCGCCGTTCTCGTCGTCCTCGATCAGCTCGCGGGTGAACTGGCCCGACTGGATCTCGGAGAGGATCTTCTTCATCTCCTCCTTGACCCGGCCGTCGATCACGCGCGGACCGCGGGTGTAGTCACCGAACTCGGCCGTGTCCGACACGCTGTAGCGCATGCGGGAGATGCCGCCCTCGTACATGAGGTCGACGATCAGCTTGAGCTCGTGCAGGCACTCGAAGTAGGCGATCTCGGGCGCGTAGCCGGCCTCGGTCAGCACCTCGAAACCGGTCTGCACCAGCGCCGCCGTGCCGCCGCAGAGCACCGCCTGCTCGCCGAAGAGGTCGGTCTCGGTCTCCTCCTTGAAGGTGGTCTTGATGACGCCCGCACGGGTGCCACCGATCGCCTTCGCGTAGGAGAGCGCGAGCGCGAGGCCCTCGCCGGTCGGGTCCTGCTCGACGGCGACCAGACACGGCACGCCCTTGCCGTCGACGTACTGACGGCGGACCAGGTGGCCCGGGCCCTTCGGGGCGACCATCGCGACGGTCACGTCGGCCGGCGGCTTGATCAGCTCGAACCGGATGTTCAGGCCGTGGCCGAAGAACAGCGCCTTGCCGGCCGTCAGGTTCGGGGCGATCGACTCGGTGTAGATCTTGCGCTGCGCGGTGTCCGGCGCCAGCACCATGATCACGTCGGCCCAGGCGGACGCCTCGGCCGGCGTCTTGACCTCGAGGCCCTGCTCCTCGGCCTTGGCGCGGCTCTTCGAGCCCTCCTTCAGGCCGACGACCACCTGGACGCCCGAGTCACGCAGCGACAGCGAGTGGGCGTGGCCCTGGCTGCCGTAGCCGATCACGGCGACCTTCTTGCCCTGGATGATCGACAGGTCGGCGTCGTCGTCGTAGAAAACTTCCGCGGTCATGCTTTCCTCTTCTGCTTGTTACGCGGCGCGGAGCGCCGGGCCGGTCGTGCTTACGCGGCCCGGAGAGCCGGGCCTGTCGTGATGGAGCGAGAACCGCGGCCGATGGCCACGAGGCCCGACTGGACCATCTCCTTGATGCCGTACGGCTCGAGGTCGCGCAGCAACGCATCCAGCTTGTCGGGGTTGCCCGTCGCCTCGATGGTGAGGGTGTCCGGTGCGACGTCGATCACCTTCGCCCGGAACAGCTCGACCGTCTCGAGCACCTGGCTGCGCTGCGCACGATCGGCACGCACCTTGACCAGCAGAAGCTCGCGCTGGACGGACTGACCCGGGTCCAGCTCGACGATCTTCAGGACGTTCACCAGCTTGTTGAGCTGCTTGGTCACCTGCTCCAGGGGTGAGGAGTCGGCGTTGACCACGATCGTGATGCGGGAGACGTCCGGGTTCTCCGTCTCGCCCACCGCAAGGGAGTCGATGTTGAAGCCGCGCCGGGAGAAGAGGCCGCTGACCCGCGCGAGCACGCTCGGCTTGTTCTCGACCAGCACGGACAAGGTGTGCTTATTCATGATCAGAGGTCGTCCTCTTCGAAGGCCGGGCGCACGTCCCGGGCGAACATGATCTCGTCATTGCTCGTGCCGGCCGCGACCATCGGCCAGACCATCGCGTCCTTGCCGACCGTGAAGTCGATGACCACGGGCGCGTCGTTGATCTCCATCGCCTGCTGGATGATCTTGTCGACGTCGTCCTTCGACTCGCAGCGCAGGCCGACGCAGCCCAGCGCCTCGGCCAGCTTCACGAAGTCGGGGATGCGGTGCTTGTGGGTGCCCAGCTCGGTGTTCGAGTAACGGCCCTCGTAGAACAGGGTCTGCCACTGCCGCACCATGCCCAGGTTGCCGTTGTTGATGACGGCGATCTTGACCGGGATGCCCTCGAGCGCGCAGGTGGCCAGCTCCTGATTGGTCATCTGGAAGCAGCCGTCGCCGTCGATCGCCCACACCGCGGTGTCGGGCTTGCCGACCTTGGCGCCCATCGCGGCCGGGACCGCGTAGCCCATGGTTCCGGCGCCGCCCGAGTTCAGCCACGTGCCCGGCTTCTCGTACTTGATGAACTGCGAAGCCCACATCTGGTGCTGGCCGACGCCGGCCACGTAGATCGCGTCGGGGCCGACCAGCTCGCCGATACGTTCGATCACGTACTGCGGGGCCAGGCTGCCGTCGGTCGGCTCGTCGTAGCCCAGCGGGTAGCGCTCGCGCAGGTCGTTCAGCGTCGCCCACCACGGCTCGTACTGCCCGGCGCCCTCGGCCGCGGCGGAGACGGCGGCGATCAGCTCGTCGATCACGTGCCGCGCGTCACCGACGATCGGGACGTCGGCGTGCCGGTTCTTGCCGATCTCGGCCGGGTCGATGTCGGCGTGCACGATCTTGGCGTCCGGCGCGAACGAGTTGAGCTGGCCGGTGACCCGGTCGTCGAAGCGGGCGCCCAGGGTGACCAGCAGGTCGGCCTTCTGCAGCGCGTAGACCGCCGGGACGGTGCCGTGCATGCCGGGCATGCCCAGGTGCTGCGGGTGCGAATCGGGGAACGCGCCGAGCGCCATCAGGGTGGTGACCACCGGGATGCCGGTCAGCTCGGCCAGGCGGCGCAGCCCGTCGGTGGCGCCGGCCTTGAGCACGCCGCCACCGACGTAGAGGACCGGGCGGCGGGACGCGGCGATCAGCCGGGCCGCTTCGCGGATCTGCTTGCCGTGCGGGTGCAGGGTGGGCCGGTAACCGGGCAGGTCGAGCGCCGGCGGCCAGGTGAAGGTGGTCTGCGCCTGCAGCACGTCCTTCGGGATGTCGACCAGGACCGGACCGGGACGACCGGTGGCGGCCAGGTGGAACGCCTCGGCCAGGATGCGCGGGACCTCCTCGGCCGACTGCACCAGGAAGTTGTGCTTCGTGATCGGCAGCGTGATGCCCTGGATGTCGGCCTCCTGGAAGGCGTCCGTACCGATCGAGGGCCGCGCCACCTGGCCGGTGATCGCGACGATCGGGACCGAGTCCATGTAGGCGTCGGCGATCGGGGTGACCAGGTTGGTCGCGCCCGGGCCGCTGGTCGCGATGCAGACGCCGACCTTGCCGGTGGCCTGCGCGTAGCCGGTGGCGGCGTGGCCCGCGCCCTGCTCGTGGCGCACCAGGATGTGCCGGACCTTGGAGTCGTAGAGCGGGTCGTAGGCCGGGAGGATCGCGCCGCCCGGGATGCCGAACGCGACCTCGACCCCGAGCGCCTCGAGCGACCGGACGAGCGCGCCGGCGCCCGACGTCTGAACCGGGGAGGCTACGGCCTGGGTCTGGCCGGCGGCCGCCGCGACGGTGGCCGGGCTGGCTCGGTGAGCGAGAGTCTCGGGAGTGGGTCTCGTCATGGCACTTCTACCCTCTACGAATGGGAGTCAGCTGTATGTGAGCAACAAAAAAGGCCCTCGTGCCGGAAGCACGGGACCTAGCGCACTCTCGCCGCCTGGAAGAGGCGGCACGAGTGCGCTCACATAAGTACTCGGGACGCGAAGCACATGCTGCCAACCTTGCCGCATCTCACGCGGTGAGTCAACTGATCCCACATTTTGATCACTCGGACGACTCACCCGTTGGGGTGCCGAAGCCCGGATCGCTCGGCAGCAACGCTCTGAGCTGCCGCATTCCGGGCCCGAGCATGACGACCTGGCTGCGCGGAGACGCGTCCACAGGGGGCGCCGAACGCGGCGCCGGCGTCGGCCGGGCGCCGCCCTGCCGCAACGTCTGCAACTGCGCCTCGAGATGTTCGGCCGGGACACCCCAGCCGAACAGCGAGCCCTGCCCGAGACGACAGCCCGCCTCCTCGACGACCGCTCGCTGCGCCGGAGTGCCGATGCCCTCGGCGAGCACCTCGAGACCGAGCCGGTGCCCGAGCCGCACCACCACGTCGACCAGCGGCGCCGCCGTTCCCGTACGAGACTCGGGCTCGGCCACCAGCGCGTGATCGATCTTCAGGATGTCGACCGGCAGCGTGCGGAGCTGGCCGAGCGAGGAGTAACCCGCGCCGAAATCGTCGAGCGCGATGCGTACCCCGGTGGCGCGCAGCTCGGCGAGGCGGCTGATCAGCTCTTCCATGTCGGTGGCGACGGCGTGCTCGGTCACCTCGAGCACGAGCCGCTGCGGGGGCACGCCCTGCTGCTCGAGGACCGCGGCGACCTGCCCCGCATAGTCGGCGGCGTGCAGCTCCTTGGGCGAGAGGTTGACCGAGACCCAGACGTCGTGACCCTTGGCCAGCCAGTCGGCGAGCTGGACGCAGGCCTGCTCGAGCACCCACGCGCCGATCCGGTTGATCAGCCCGGACTCCTCGGCCACCGGGATGAACTCGTCGGGCCGCACCGACCCGAGCGTGGGGTGGTGCCAGCGCAGCAGCGCCTCGGCGCCGACCGGCCGCATCGAGGGCAGCGCCACCACCGGTTGGAAGACGAGCCGGAGCTGCTCGCGGTCGATCGCGTGACGCAGCTCGCTCTCCAGCGTGGCCCGCCGGCGCAGCAGTTCGTCGTAGCGGGCCTGATAGCGCTCGACCCGGTTCTTGCCGCGCTGCTTGGCGTAGCGCAGGGCCAGGTCGGCGTCGCGGATCATGTCGCCGGTGTCGGCCACGCCCAGGCTGGCCGAGAGGAAGACCGAACCACCATCGACCTCGTACGGTTCCCCGAGCACGGCGAGCAGCCGGTGAGCCGTGAGCGTCGCCTCGTCGGCCGTGCCGCGCATGAGGATGGCGAACTCGTCGCCGCCGAGCCGGGCGGCCACGTCGCCGTCGAGCAGGTTGCGGCGCAGCCGCTCGCCCACCTCGGTCAGCACGGCGTCGCCCACGTCGTGGCCGCGCATGTCGTTGACCGTCTTGAAGCCGTCGAGGTCGATGCCGACCAGCACCAGGGAGTCGCCGCTGTCGCGTAGCGCCCGCTGCAGCCCGCGGCGGTTGGCCAGGCCGGTCAGCGGGTCGGTGTGGGCCAGCTCGCGGAAGTGCGCCTCACGTGAACGCAGCTCGAGCGTGTAGCGCTTCACGTCTTTGAGCGCGAGGTATTGCCGGCCGACCAGCGCGAAGCCCTCGACGCTGACGGCGAGATAGCCGTAAAGATCGAAATCGCCGCCGCGCCCGAGGTGATAACCGAGCGCCGCGACCATCGCCGTCATGGAGACCACCGCGTACGCCGATCCGCGCTCGGTGACGTGGCCGGCGACCTCGACCGGGCGGTCGGCCACCTTGACCGCGCGGGCGATCACGAAGAGCCCGGCCGGCAGCAGCAGCGCGCCGGTCAGCACGGCGCCGTCCCAGTCCTGGCAGATGCCGCTGGCGATGGCGACCGCGGCGCCGGCGACCAACGTCACCCCGGCGGCCACCCGTACGGTGGTCAGCCGCGGGCGGTGCGCGTGCAGGGCGAGCACGATGGTCAGGCCCAGCGAGATCACCGTGAGACCGGCCGGGACCAGCACCGACGGGCAGGCCATCGGGGTCGCGTCGCCCAGGATGCGGGTCGGCGCGGTGATCAGCACCCAGCCGACGAACCAGATCGACGCCGCGACCACGAGCCCGTCGAGCAGGTGCCGCACGGCCGCCCCCGGGCTTTCGGCCGCGCCCGGCAGCGCGGCTGTGCCGACCAGCAGGGTGAGGATGCCGAGCGCCGTGCCGGCGGCCACCGCCGAGCCCAGGCCCGTGCGCGGCGGGGCCGCGGTGGTGAGAAGCACAGTGAGCACGCCCGCGAGGGCGGCGCCGGTCGCGACCGCACCCCCGGCGGCCAGCAGCAGATGGGCCCGGCGAGCGGCCCCGGTATGACGGCGGCCGGACGCGCCCAGCAGGGCAACGGCCGGGACCGCGACCAGCAGGCTCGCGAGCCCCGCCAGCTCCACGCCGGACGGTGAATGCACGCGAACACTCTGCCGGATCTCCGAGCCAATAAGAAGCCCCGGAATCCCGGCCTGTGGACAGGCGAGGCCGTTTCCGTCTCGAACGGTGGCACTATGAGGGGATGCCTGACCTGCGTTCTCGGACCTCGACCCACGGTCGGACCATGGCCGGCGCGCGTGCCCTCTGGCGCGCCACCGGGATGACCGACGACGACTTCGGCAAGCCCATCGTGGCCATCGCCAACAGCTACACCCAGTTCGTACCGGGTCACGTGCACCTCAAAGACCTCGGCGGCCTCGTCGCCGACTCGATCGCGAAAGCCGGCGGCGTCGGGCGCGAGTTCAACACGATCGCCGTCGACGACGGCATCGCGATGGGCCACGGCGGCATGCTCTATTCGCTGCCCAGCCGCGAGCTGATCGCCGACGCGGTCGAATACATGGTCAACGCCCACTGCGCCGACGCCCTCGTCTGCATCTCGAACTGCGACAAGATCACCCCCGGCATGCTGATCGCCGCCCTGCGGCTCAACATCCCGACGGTCTTCGTCAGCGGCGGCCCGATGGAGGCCGGCAAGACGGTCGCCATCGAGGGCATCGTTCACGAGAAGCTCGACCTGATCGACGCGATGAGCGCCAGCGCCAACGAGAACGTGACCGACGAGCAGCTCGGCGTCATCGAGCGCTCGGCCTGCCCGACCTGCGGCTCGTGCTCGGGCATGTTCACCGCCAACTCGATGAACTGCCTCACCGAGGCCATCGGCCTGGCCCTGCCCGGCAACGGCTCGACACTGGCGACCCACGCCTCTCGCAAGCAGCTCTTCGAGAAGGCCGGCGAGCTGATCGTGCAGATCGCCAAGGACTACTACGAGAAGGACGACGAGTCCGTTCTCCCCCGTAACATCGCGAACCGGTCGGCCTTCGAGAACGCCGTGGCCCTCGACGTGGCGATGGGCGGCTCCACCAACACCGTGCTGCACCTGCTGGCCGCCGCCCGCGAGGCCGAACTCGACTTCAGCGTGGCCGACATCGACGCCATCTCGCGCCGGGTGCCGTGCCTGGCCAAGGTCGCGCCGAACAGCGTGAAATACCACATGGAGGACGTGCACCGGGCCGGTGGCATCCCCGCCCTGCTCGGCGAGCTCCACCGCGGCGGCTCGCTCAAGACCGACGTCCGCTCGATCCACTCCCCCGACCTCGACACGTGGCTGGCCGAGTGGGACATCCGAGGCGGCAGCCCGTCCGACGCGGCGCTCGATCTCTTCCACGCGGCCCCCGGCGGCGTGCGCACGACCCAGCCGTTCAGCACCGAGAACCGCTGGGCGACCCTCGACACCGACGGCCAGGACGGCTGCATCCGCTCGGTCGACCACGCGTACACGGTCGACGGCGGCCTGGCCATCCTCTTCGGCAACCTCGCCCCCGACGGCTGCGTGGTCAAGACGGCCGGCGTCGACGAGTCGCTGTGGAAATTCACCGGTCCCGCGCGGGTCTACGAGTCGCAGGACGCCGCCGTCGACGGCATCCTCGGCAAAGAGGTCGTCGAGGGCGACGTGGTGGTCATCCGCTACGAGGGGCCCAAGGGCGGCCCCGGCATGCAGGAGATGCTCTACCCGACGAGCTTCCTCAAGGGCCGCGGCCTCGGCAAGGCGTGCGCGCTGATCACCGACGGCCGCTTCTCCGGCGGCACCAGCGGCCTCTCCATCGGCCACGTCTCCCCCGAGGCGGGCGCCGGCGGCCTGATCGCCCTGGTCCAGACGGGTGACGAGATCACCATCGACATCCCCGGCCGCAGCATCACGCTGAACGTCACCGACGAGGAACTGGCCCAGCGCCGCCACGAGGAGGAACGCCGGGCCAAGCCGTTCACCCCGGTCGACCGCCAGCGGCCGGTGTCGGCCGCCCTGCGCGCCTACGCCTCGATGGCCACCAGCGCCAGCGACGGCGCCTACCGCAAGGTCCCCGAGTGACAGCTACGACATGAAGAACGGCCCGGACCTCGGTCCGGGCCGTTCTGTTTCACGCTCGTCAGCGGACGGTGGTGCTGCCGGAACGTCCGGCGCCGGTGCCGACGGTGTTGACCTGCTGAACCGTGATGCGGTAACGCGTACCGGCCTTGACACCCGCCGGGGCGGTCACGGTCGTCGAACGGGCCGATGCCGGCAGGATCAGCACCCGCGGCGCGCCGGTGACGGCGCCCTTGGCGGTCAGGCGCTGGATCGTCACCCGGAAGCCGGTGAGCGCGGCGCCACCGTTGTTGCCGGGCCTCCACGACGCCGAGGCGGTGATCTTTCCGCCCTTGGCGCCGGCCTTGACCGTGAGTGAGGCGGTCGCGGCCGGGACCTTACGCGGCATGGCCACCGACGAGGCCGACGACCAGGCGCCACGGCCGATCTCGTTGACCGCGCGGACCCGGATGCGGTACGCGGTGCCGTTGGCCAGGCCGGTCAGGGCGAGCTGCGAGACCCCGCCGGGTGCGGTGCGGATGGCGTACAGGGCGCCGGAGCCGGTGCGGATCTCGATCTCGTAGCGCAGGATCGGCGAGTGGCCGTTGCTGGCCGGGGCCGTCCAGCGGGCCACCACGACGCCGTTGCCGGTGCTGACGCCGCCGATCCGGGGAGCGCCGGCCACGGTGGGCGGCGGCGGGTTGCCGGTTCCCGGGTCGGTGGTCCCGTTCCCGGTGCCGGTGCCGGGGTCGGTCGTGCCGTTGCCAGTTCCGGTGCCCGGGTCGGTCGTGCCGTTGCCAGTTCCGGTGCCCGGGTCAGTCGTCCCGTTGCCAGTTCCGGTGCCCGGGTCAGTCGTCCCGTTGCCAGTTCCGGTGCCCGGGTCAGTCGTCCCGTTGCCGGTACCGGTGCCCGGGTCAGTCGTGCCGTTGCCGGTTCCGGTGCCGGGATCAGTGGTGCCCGGGTCGGTGGTGCTGGGGTCGGTGGTGCCGGGGTCGGTGGTGCCGGGGTCGGTGGTGCCGGGGTCGGTGGTGCCGGGGTCGGTGGTGCCGCCGCCCGGGTTGGGGACGACCGCGGCCGGCACGACCACGTTGGACATCGCCGACTCGACGCTGGCGCCGACCGAGTTGACCGCGCGGACCCAGAAGCCGTAGGGAACGCCGTTGGTCAGGCCGGTCATCGTCATCTCGGTCGCCGTGCTGCCGGCCGCGTCGACACCCAGCACGATCCCGGTGTCGGGGTCGATCGCCTGGATCTCGTAGCCGTTGATGTCCGATCCACCGTTCTCGGCCGGCGCGGTCCAGCGGATCACGGCCGACTCGTCACCACCGGTCGCCAGGCCGATGACCGGGGCGTCCGGCGCGGCCGGGTTGGCCGGCGTGCCCGGGTTGGCCGGCGTGCCCGGGTTGGCCGGCGTGCCCGGGCTCGGGCCGGTGGGGTTGGTCGGGTTCGTCGGGTTCGTCGGGTTGGTGGGGTCGGTCGGGTTGGTGGGGTCGGTCGGGTCGACCGGGGTCTCGTCGTCGTCGCCCGTCTCGTCGTCGTCGCCGTCCTCGTCCTCGTCGCCCGGCGGGTCGTCGTCGGGCGCCGGGGCCACCGGGGTCACCGGCGTCGAGGAGGCCGAGAACTCGCCCGGCCCGTTGGTCGTCTCGACCCGCACCCGGAAGCTCACCGGAACACCGTTGGTCAGACCGTCCACGACCAGGTCGCGGGTGGTCGCGGGCAGGTCGGTCAGGGTGACCACGCCAGCCGCCGTGCGCTCCAGCGTCAGCCCGGTGATCTCACCGCCGGGAACCGTCTCGGGCACGGTCAGCAGCACCGTCGCCTGGCCGTTGCCGGCGAAGGCGGAGACTCCGAGGAAGGCCGGCACGACCGGAACGAGCGCGTCGGTGAACTGCAGTTGCTCGACGTTGCGCACCGTGTCGGTGCCGTCGGGGCCGGCCACGATCACGCCGCCGTCGACGGGGGTGATCGCGTACTGCACGCTGGCCGCCGAGAACACCGCGGTGTCCAGATCGTCGGCCGCCGAGGTCTTGATCTCCCGTACGGCGAAGATGTTGCCGGGGTTGATCCGGCCGGCGAAGACGTCGGCCTTGAGCTCGTTCATGGTGCGGGCGGTCCGTACGACGGCGCCGGTCTCGGAGCGCACCTCGAGGCGCACGTCGAGGTAGCGGTTGCCGTCGAGGATGTCGTCGCCGAGCCGGCCCTCGAGCAGGTCGTTGCCGCCACCGCCGAGCAGGATGTTGCCCTCGCCCCAGACGTTGCCCGTCAGGTCGCACGGGCGGCCCGACGCGTTGCCCACCGTCGAGGCGGGGATCGGCAGGTCGGTGACCACCTGGTCGAGGTTCTTGATGCGGGCCACGCCGGCCGTGTCGAGCGCGTCGCAGCCGATGAAACCGCCGCCGCCGACCTGCGACGGGATGCGGTCGTCGCCGCGGAGCACGTCGTTCTTGGGGCCGCCGGAGAGTGCCTCGACCTCGTTGTAGCGGTCACGCACACCGGTCGCGAGGATCTCGAGCGGAGGCAGCGGCAGGTCGAGGTCGGAGTCGATCGCGTCGCCGTCGCCGTTCGCGATCGACCAGTCGTAGCCCGAGCCGCCGGCGTTCTTCTCGATGCCGGGACCCTGGACGCCGATGTCGTCGCCGCCCTCCATGTCGTAGTCGTCGTCGCCGCCCTGACCGATCTGGATGTCGTGGCCGGGCTTGTTCGAGTCGTCGAGGAAGAACAGGTTGCCGCTGTCGCCTTGGAGCAGGTCGGGTCCGTTGCCGCCCTCCATCCAGTCGTCGCCGGAGTCGGCCATCGCGATGTCCTCGCCGTCGCCGGCGTTCACGAAGTCGTCGCCCTCACCGGCGAACGAGTCGTTGATGTTCGCGCCGCCGTCGATGAAGTCCTTGCCCGGACCGCCGTTCACGATGTCGAGCCCGGGACCGGCGTCGATCGCGTCGTTGCCCGGCCCGCCGCGCGGCATGTCGTCGCCGCCGGTGTCGGTGATGACGTCGTCGCCCTCGCCGCCGAAGACGAGGTCGTTGCCGGCGCCGCCCTCGAGGACGTCGTCGCTCTTGTCGCCCCAGATGGTGTCGTTGTCGTTGCCGGCCGCGACGCGGTCGACGTTCCCGGTGCCGGTGAAGACGGACTGGCCGTTGATGCCGGGCCGGTCGACGGTGTTGCGGGCGCGGTAGCGGATCGTGCCGTCCGACATGCGGATCAGCAGCTTGCTCTCGTCGCAGGCGGTGGCCGGGTCGTCGGTCACCTGGTTGCCGAACTGCTCGTAGCCCTCGGGGGTGCCGGCCAGCTTGGCCAGGCTGAACTTGCAGTCCGAGGTGGCGAACACGTCGGCTCGCAGGTTCTGGGCCGAGGTGGTGCGGCCGATCAGCTCGGCGAACGAGTTGCCCTCGAGCTGGCTGCGCAGGTTCATGCCGGGGGTGCGGGCCAGGTAGTAGAGGCGGTCGCCGTTCTGCAGGTTGGTCAGCTGGTTCTCGAAGACGTAGTTGAACGTGGTGCCGAGCAGGCCACCGAACGGGTCGGTCACCTCGGCCAGGCCGCCGATCCACAGGTCGACGTCGTCGAGGCCGCTGGTCGCGGCGGTCCACGAGCCGGTCGCGTTCAGGAAGGCGGCGGCGTCGGCCGGCACGGTCTCGCCCGGCTGCGGGTCGACCAGGCGGCGGGCGGCCTCACGCTTGGCGGCCGTGGTGGTCGCGCTGACGACGCTCGGGTGCTTCCCGTACGCGGCCACGAAGTTCACGAGCGACTCGGGGTGCTTCAGGTGCTCGCCGAAGTCGACCCAGCTGGCGTACGGCTTCAACTGCGAGTCCCGCGTACGGTCGAAGATCGTGCGACGGAAGTTGTTCAGCGAGGGCACACCCTCGGAGCGGCCGCGGGCGATGTTCAGCGAGGCCAGGTCCATCGGCAGGCCGAGCAGGTTGTTGCGCAGCGTGTCGGTCATGAACTCGTCGAGCTCGTTGCCGACCTGCGACGACATGCCGTTGATGACGATGCCGGCCGCCTCCTCGGGGCTCATCGTGCCGCCGTTGGTGTAGGCGGGCGGATTGAGGAAGCCGTCGAGCAGCGAGAGCGAGTCGTCGGTGCCGTCGTTGTGGGTGCGGGTGATCGTCTCGGTCAGCATCGAGTGGCCGAAGCGGTAGACGGAGTGCGCGAACTCGGCGTACACGGCCGGGTTGAGGTCGGTCTGGGTGAACGCGAACGGCTGGAACGGGTTGATCGCCGGCTGGATCTTGCGGGCGAACTCCTCGAAGACCAGGTGCTGGTACTCCATCTCGTTCACGAACTTGGCGGCCTGGAAGATCCGCTCGCCGTTCCAGGCGCCGCCCGGGAGCTTCCATTCGCCCAGCGCCGGGCCGGCGTCGGCGGTCAGGACCCGCTCGATGTCGGTCACCAGACGGTTGTGCTCGGAGTGGAAGACCTGGTGCACGGCGGTGAGCCCGACGTTCTCGTTGACCCGTCCGTCACCGGCGATGTAGTGCGCGTCGAGCATCTCGTCGTCGTAGGTGCCGGGTGCCTGGCTCGCGAAGTCGGCGCTGGCGACGTCGTCGCCGTCCTTCTGCGGCGCGACCTTAGGGGTGGCCGGGTTGTGGTCGTGGTCGACCGGCGTGGGGTCGGCGTTGTGCGCGATGTCGGCGAGGAACGCGGTGTCGAAGCGCAGCGTGTCCGCGGGCACGGCGACCGGGTTGGCGGTGTCGCCCTCGACCAGGCCGGTGGCGGTCACGAACTGCGGGAGGCCGCGAGCCGGGCCGGGGACGAACTTGCCGTACGGGTCGGCGAGCACGGTCGGCACGTTGAGCACGTCGGCGTCGCTGAGCGCCAGGCCGAGCACGTCGCGGGCCTGCGTCTTGACCTCGGCCCAGGTGGGCAGGCCGCCGGTCGCGCCGCCCAGCAGGTCGCCGGTCGAGACCGGGCCGTCGGGGCCGGCGGTGTACTCACGCAGGAAGACCTGGTGGGAGGCGTGCGACGTGTAGGTCTGCGAGTTGTCGACGAACGGCGTGTCGGTGTTCTTGGCGTCCTGAACGTCGTCGGCGGTGCCGAGCCGGCCGTCGGGGCCGGGCTGGTTGGCCGCCCGGGTCATGGCCATGAACCGCATCGACGGCTTGACGTAGTTGGCGTCGCCCGGCTTGGGGTCGTCGGCGTTGCCCGGCACGCGGTCGGGGCCGGCGAGCAGCGGGTCGTCGGCGCGCAGCGGCACCACGACCGTGCCGCCGCCCTTGACGGTCAGGTCGATGCCGTGGTCGAAGAACTGCCCGAAGAGCGTGAACCACGAGTTGTACGGGGCGGAGAGCCCGATGTCGGTGGTCACGTTCGGGATGGACAGGGTGTCGCCCTCGGTGGCCGGGTCGGCGCCGGAGGACTGGCTGCGCACCGGGGTGCCGGCCGCCGCGACCGCCGCCGGGTTGTTGGCGGTCTGGTCGGCGATCAGGTTGCTGATCGTGCGGGGGCGGCTGTCGACGACCGTGTTGTTCGCGGTCTTGTCGGCGTACGTGGTGGGGAAGCTGGGGCTACCGGGGCCGAACATGTTCGCCGGGGCGGTCTCGCCCGCGCCGAAGCTCTTGCCGGCCAGGCGCGGGAAGAGCTGGTCGACCGCGCCGTAGTTCTCCTGGCCCGGGGTCAGGTTGTTGCAGGAGCCGTCGACCGTGCGCAGGCCCATCGAGATCATCGGGCTGGGCATCTGGTCGGGCCCGTTGCCGATCAGCGCGCCACAGGGGCCGGTGCGGCTGGTCGTGTTGGCCACATGCGCCTCAGCGATCTTGATCTGCTTGAGGATGTAGGCGAGGTCGGCCGCGGTGACCTGGAAGCCTGCCGCGACCGGCGCCGCCTCGGCCGGCGTGGCGACGATCAGCGAGGCGAGCAGGGAACCGAGGGCGATTGCTGGTCGAAATCTCATGCACGTTCTCCCCGGGAGCTAGGAAAACCGGAATTTCGTATATATTGCTGATTTCGGATTTGGTGCCGGTGTCGTTGTTCTGAGGCGCGGCTGAACGCCAGTCGGTGAGCTGAAGCAGTCCTGAAGCGCGGAGGCACCGAGGCGGCAGTACGGCGGTTTTCGGAGCCGAGCGCGACCGCACGGCGGCGTTTGAAGAACGGACATACGACAGAGGACCGCCCATCAGTGGACGGTCCTCAGGTCGTACGTCTGAATTAGTTGTGTTTTCCGTGGGGGCCGTCGGTCAGGCTCGGGACGCCGTTCGACAGGTCTACGCCTGGGTCGGGCAGGCTCGCCGAGACGGCGACCCGATCGGCCGGCACCTTGGCCGCGCGGCCCATCGCACTGCGCACCGTGGCGATCGTGGCGTCACTCAGCACCGCTCCGAAGTAATGCACCACCACCCCGGCCGGCTGCACCTTGGTGTCGTACTTGTTCAGCGAGTCGTAGAGGATGCCCTCGGTCTCCTGAGCCTTGTTCGCCTGGGTCGGACTGATTCCGCCGGTCGGGAAGGCCGCGAAGGTCACGTCGTGCACGAGCACCGGTTCGACCAGGTAGAAGGCCACGTCGGCGGGCTGATGGTCACGCATGAACGCCTCGGCTGTCTCGACCTTGACGCCCTCCGGCAGCACCATGGTCACCGGTGGCACCAGGTAGTTCAGCATCTCGGCGCTGAACACCGCGAAGTTCGCGTCGATCAGCGGACCGACGTTGGCCTTCTTGGCGGCCGCCTGCATCTGCGCCCGCACGGCGTCGTCGGTCACGCCCTTCTGGGGCAGCACCCCGATCGCGGCTCGTTCCCGCACCATCGCGCCGTCGAAGGTCGTCAGGGTCTGTTCATCACCCGCGTCGCCCCTCTCGCCGGCGTCGATCGTCGCCGACACCGCCTCGGGCGCCGCGAGAAAGCGGAATCCGACGTACCCGAGGGCGGCGAGCAGCACGACGGCGGCGACGATCCTCGTAACCGTCCGCATCAGGTACCCAAGGGGTAGCTGGGGCGGTACTGGATCGGCATGGCGCTCAGGTCGTCCAGGATCGGACGGTCGGACGTGACCGGGTCGTTGGTGTTGATACCGCCGACCGCGAACTGGATCATCATGTCGTTGTCCTCGTGCACGAGGTTGTGGCAGTGGATCATGTAGCGCCCGCCGTCGTTGCCGGGGCCGAGGGTGAACTGCATGATCACCGAGACGGTCTCGTTCTCACCCGCGTAGAAGACGTCCTTGCCGCCGAGCTCCCACGGGTGGGGCTTGTTGCCGGGCGTGTTGTCGCGCGAGATGATCCGGCCGTCGATGAGGTGGATGTGCACCGGGTGGAACCAGCCACCGGACTTGTTCACGATGTCCCAGATCTCGACGTCGTACGGCTTGGGGTTGCCCAGCACGCGTTGGAAGTTCGTCTTCTCGACGTCCTCCCACGTCTCGCCGTTGACCGTCCACATGCCGTGCTTGCGCTCGACCTGCACGGTGCGGCGGGCCTTGGCCATCGACGGCGTCAGCTTGTTCACGTCGATCGCGCCGAGGTTGGCGTACGGCTGCGGGCCTAGATCGAGAACCGTGGGCATGACGTAGGTGTCCGGCGAACCCGAGTCGGCGACCACCTCGAACTGCATGATCTTGTCGGTGTTCTTGAAGTCGACGTTGTTCTTGTTGCTGAGGTTGCGCAGCTCGATCTTCGTGCCGGCCTTGTACTTCCGGAAGTCGATCAGCACCTCGTAGCGCTCGGCCACACCGTGCCGGTAGGAGCTCACGGCCGCGGGCTTGGGCATCATGCCGCCGTCGGTGCCCACGATGTGCAGCGGGTCGCCGTTGCTCAACGCGAACCGGAACGACCGCGAGATGCCGCAGGCCAGCACCCGGAAGCGGTAGACCCGCGGCTTGACCTTCATCTTGGGCCACGGCACGCCGTTGACCAGGATGACGTCGCCCATGAAGCCCTCGTGCGACGAGTCGTCGAAGGCGACCTGCCCGTCGGCCTTGAACGACATGTCGCTGACCATCAGCGGCACGTCGAACTCGCCCTGCGGGAGCTGCGCCTTCTCGTACGGGTCGCTCAGGTGGTACTGCGCGGCCAGGCCCATGAAGACGTTCTCCGACGTCATCAGGTGCATGTGGTCGTGGTACCAGAGGGTGCGCGCCTGCTGCCAGTTCGGGTACTTGTACGTCTTGCATCTGCCCGGCGTGGTCCAGTCGTTCGCGTAGCCGTCGTACTGCGGCAGCGACGCCGACCCGTGCAGGTGCGTGACTGTGCCCATCGACCGGCGGTTGATCGGGTTCACGGTGAACTGGTTGGCCACCCGCAGCTCGGTGCGGGTGCCCTGGTCGACCTTGATGATCGGGCCGGGGAAGATCCCGTTGTAGCCGGCGACCGTGGTGGTCAGCCCGGGAACGATGCTCGCCTGGCCGAACTTCTCGGTGACGCGGTATCGCTCCCACGGGCCCTTCTCGTCCGTGCCCGACTCGATCGGCATCAGGATCGGCGGGCGCCGGAACATATTCGTGTACGGCGTGGGCGTGTTCTTCGCCGCCAGTTTGCTGGAGGCGGCCACCACTTCGCCGCCGGCCGCGGCCACGATCAGCCCGCCACCACCAAGAGCCAGGGCGCCGCGCATCAGATTGCGCCGGCTGACTTTCCCGTTCTCCATCGAACACCCCGTCCGCAGTCACCACTCACTTGATCGACGCAGACGTTAGGAACCGGCTCTGAAGTCGGGCTGAGGAAGTGCTGAGGCGGCCCCAGAAGCTGCCGATAACCCTTCAAGACGAATACGAAGGAGCCACCATGCGCGTCAGCGTGCTGGGCCAACTGACTGTCACCGACGACGAGGGCGCCGAGCTGCCCGCCGGAGAGCTGCCCCGGCGCGCGCGGCAGGTGCTGGCCGTGCTCGCCGCCCGCCACGGCCGGATCCAGTCGAAGGACGCCCTGGCCGACGCGGTCTGGGGCGACGAACTGCCCGGCAACCACGTGGCCGCGCTGGAGCACTACGTGTCGGTGGTACGCCGCCGCCTGCAACCGGACGGCGCCGCGGCGAGCTGGTTCATCGTGACCCGCAGCGGCGGCTACGTCTTCGACACCGCCCGCGCCGAACTCGACCTGTGCGACCTGCGCCGGCTGATCCGTGAGCTGGAGACGCTGCCGCCCGGCGGCCCCGAGCGGCTCGCGCTGCACGGGCGGATCCTCGAGCTGGGCCAGGACCTGCCGTTCGCCGAGGACCCGTACGCCGACTGGGCCGGCCCCGCCCGCGGTGAGGCCCAAGCCGCCGCCGTGGCCGCCCGGCTGGAGCTCTCAGCCGCCGCCCTCGACCGCGACGCCTCCCGATCCCTGCGCCTGGCCACCGAGGCCATCGAGCTGGACCCGTTCCTCGAACCCGCCTACAAGGCCGCCATGAACGCGGCGATGCGGCTCGACCACCCGGAGGACGCGCTGCGGCTGTTCGAGCGGTGCCGCAAAGTGCTCGACGAGGATCTCGGCGTCTCCCCCTCGGCCGACCTGGTGCGCCTGCACCGTGAAGTCCTCGGCCGCCGGCGCCCGGAACCCGACCGGGCAATCACACCGAAGGTACGCCCGGCGCCGCTGGAACGGTTCCTCGGACGGACGAACGAACTGCGGGTCCTGGTCGACCCCGACCCGCCGCGGGTCGTGCACATCGTCGGGCCGGAAGGGTCCGGCAAGTCCGCCTACCTGGACGAGGTCGCCCGCCACCTGGTCGATCGGGTCGGCGTGGGTCGCGCGGGTTCGTCGATCGCCGTGCACCGCCTGGCCTGGCTGCGCAGCGCGCTGGTGCAGCTCGGTGCGAGTAAGCAGCTGCTCGAGTTGGTCGACGCCGCCCCCGCGGACCGCCCGCTGGGCCGGGCCGAGCTCGAGACGGTCTCGGCCATCCTCGACGTGGACGAGTCCATCATCATCGCCGTCGACGACGCCTGCAGCCTGGACCCGGCCAGCGTCGCCGAGCTGTCGTGGCTGTCCCAGCACTGCCCGGCGCTGAGCATCGTGCTGGCCTATGACTACCCGTCGCAGGTCGCCGCGCTGCCGCTGTCCGCGCTCGGTTCGCCGATCGTGCTGCGGCTCGCCCCGCTGAGCGCCGACGACCTGGGCGACGCCGCGCTGGCCAAACGCACCGGCGGCATCCCGGCCCTGGTCGCCGTGGCCCAGCGGCCCGACGAGATCGCGCGGTCGGTGGCCATGCAGATCGCTCGCGCCCGCACCCGGTGGATGCCCGAGCAGTCCTGGGACCTGCTGCGCCACTGCGCCGTGCTCGGCGACCTGACCGCCGGCGAGCTGGCCGAGCTGACCGACCGGCCGCTGGCCCACGTGCTCATCTGCATCGACCGCCTGGTGCACGCGCATCTGCTGGCCGAAGGCCCGAACGGCGAGGTCGGCCACCGCAGCTCGCTGATTCGCGATGCAGTGGCCGACCAGGTGTCCGGCGCTTCGAGCCGGGCCTTGCGGGAACTGCTGGCCGCCAGCGCGGCGCGGTAGGAGGGGGTGTCATCTGCTCACCTGCCGATCGTCGATGGTGCTCATTGACCGGCAGTAGTGGCGGTGTGTTTGAAGCTGCAGGCACGGCGGCCGCTAGAAATTCGTACGGTGCCGCGCGGTGGCGTCGCATGCCAAGTCCTAGGCGAATAACAATATGTCTCTTGACTAGTAGTCGTGCGGCTGGCGACACTGCTGTCGCTTCGATGGAGGGCAGGCAGGACGAACGCCGCCCTCTGCTGGTCGTCGCCCCGGCCGAGGCCGACGACTCGGTGCGCGACGTTGCGGAGGTTCTGACTTCGTCGTATGCCTGGTTGTACGGGCGTCGGGCTGCTGCGGACGGGGCTCGCCGCGTGGCCGCGGTGGTCACCAGGGGTGGTCTGGGGTGAAGACGATCCAGGCCTACCGGTTCGCCCTCGACCTGACATTCCGCCAGCACCGCAATGTCCTCGCGCACGCCGGCGCAGCCCGGGTCGCCCACAACTGGGCGCTGGCACAGGTCAAGGCAGTGATAGGTCAGCGGGCCGCGGAACGCTCCTACGGGGTAGCCGAGGAGTCGCTGACCCCAGCGGTGTCGTGGTCGCTCGCAGGGCTACGCAAGGCGTGGAACGCCGCCAAGCGTGATGTGGCGCCGTGGTGGGGTGAGGTGTCGAAGGAGGCGTTCAACACCGGCCTGGACGCGTTGGCCCGCGGGTTGAAGAACTGGGCCGACTCCCGCAAGGGTAAGCGGGCGGGCCGGGCGGCCGGGTTCCCGCGGTTCAAGTCACGTCGCCGCACCACCCCGAGTGTGCGGTTCACGACCGGAGCGATCCGAGTCGAGCCGGACCGCAGGCATGTGGTGCTGCCCCGGCTGGGCCGGTTGAAGCTGCACGAATCAGCCCGCAAACTCGCCCGCCGCCTGGAAGCCGGCACAGCCCGGATCCTGTCGGCCACCGTGCGCCGCGACGGCGGGCGCTGGCACGTGTCGTTCACCGTCGAAGTCGACCGGGCCGAACGAACCCCGGCCCGACCGGATGCTGTGATCGGCGTGGACGTCGGGATCAAACACCTGGCGGTCTTATCTACTGGCGATCTCGTGCCGAATCCGCGCCACCTGGCCACCGCGCAGACCCGGCTGCGGGCACTGGGCCGGGCCCTGTCCCGCAAAGCCGGGCCCGACCGCAGAACGAGACCGCGTCCATCGAAACGCTGGCAGCGCGCAGCGGCACGGCTCGGCCGGGCGCATGCCCGGGTCTCTCATCTGCGCCGCGACACCCTCCACAAGCTCACCAGCTGGTTGGCTACGACGTACGGCACGGTGGTGGTCGAAGATCTCAACGTCGCTGGCATGCTCACCAACCGGCGGCTGGCCCGGCACATCGCCGATGCCGGGTTCGGCGAACTCCGCCGCCAGTTGGCCTACAAGACCTCGTGGAACGGTGGCCGGCTCGTGGTGGCCGACCGCTGGTATCCGTCATCCAAGACCTGCTCGGGCTGTGGCGCGGTGAAAACCAAGCTGACCCTGTCCGAGCGTAACTACCGGTGTGCGGCGTGCGGGCTGGTCGTCGACCGCGACCACAACGCCGCCCTCAACCTCGCCGCGCTAGCGGCTGAGTTCGATACCGCCGGGAGTGGCTCGGTGGCAGTACGTGGAGCCGACCAGAAGACCCGCGTAGGCGGGCGGGTGGCTGTGAAGCGTAAACCCGGCACGACGCCAGTCGGTCAGACCGGGACCGTCCTGCCGCAAGGCAGGACTACCAACCGTGTGCTCACCAAGCACACTGACAGGTAACGGCAACTTCCGGCTCGCGGCGTCGTTGCTCGATGTATGAGCGCCCACGCCGAGACGGACACTGCCCAGCCCGACGCCGGCCCCGGCGACGCCGTGGTGCGCGGGCGCATCGACGGGCCGGGCGGCTTGCCGCTGCCCGGCGCGGTGCTGACCATCACCGACTTCGCCGGGCGGCAGCTGGCCAGCGCCGTGACCGGTGCGGACGGTAGCTATCGGATGGTGCTCCACGCGGGCGGCTCGTTCCTGCTCATCTGCGCGGCCGACCGGCACCAGCCCGCCGTGGCCGTGATCAACGTGGCGGCCGGCGAGATAAGGCGGGTGCTCTCGCTGGCCGGCGCCGGACAGATCGCCGGCCGTGTCACCGACCGGGCGGGCCGCGGCCTGTGGGGCGCGACGCTGACCCTCACCGACCCGCGCGGCGAGGTGATCGCCACGACAACCGCCGGCCCCGACGGCCGCTACCAGCTCTCCGGTCTCGACGGCCCGGAGTACACGCTGACCGCCGACGCCGAGCACGCCCGTCCCACTTCACGCACGGTCACGGCCAACGAGCCCGGCCCGGTCGACCTGATCCTGACCGTCGGGGGCGTGCTCACCGGCAACGTGCGCGCCGCGGGTTCGGCCCACCCGATACCCGAGGCCTCGGTCGTCGCCGTGGACCACACCGGCCGCGTCGCCGGAGCCGCCGTCACCGATCACGAGGGCTACTACGAACTGCGCGACCTGCCGCCCGGCGTCTACACCCTCGCCGCGAGCGGCCACGCCCCGGTGGCGACCCGCGTCGAGCTGACCGGCGACCACGCGACCCACGACATCGTTCTCGGCGCACCTCGCTGAGAACGAACACCGCCCCGCACGGTCCCAGGGGACGTGCGGGGCGGTGGCGGAACAGCGGTCAGTGTGACGACGTGATGTCGTTGACGCAGCGGAGAACCGGGCGGCGGGAAAGAGCCGCCGGATCGAGCGGCTGTTCGGAGTGGACGGTGAACGTGACCGCGTCGCCGGGCAGGACGGTGACCGCGGCGCGGTCGGCTTCGGCGGTCGGGTCGAGGCGGTCGGGGAAGAGGGTCAGCGACCGCAGGATCGACGTCGCGCGAACCGTGACCCTCGTGATGTCGCCGTCGCGTGTGACGTCGGTGGTGAAGTCGGCGGGCGGCCAGGCAACGTCCTTGTCCGGCACGAAGAACCACGTCGTGCCGGTGTCGGTGACGAGGAACTCCGTCGAGGGGTCGCCGGGGGTGGTCACGTCGGTGGGCTGCGCCAGGGTGGCGTTCTCGCCGGGGCCGACGCTCGCGCCGAGCACAGCTGAGGCCAGCACGTCACCCGCGAGGTTGCGGCGGGTCACGGTGACTTCGACGGTCCAGGGCGTGCGGCTGTCGTTGGCCGCCACCAGGGCGGGCACGCCGTCGGCGGGAACAATCGTGCCCGGCTCGATGTCGGTGCGCGGGCCGCCGGGGGTCAGCGTCTCGCCCGTACGCGGCTGGAAGCTCAGCAGGCGGTCGGCGTAGGCGTCCCGCATCGCGTACCAGAGCGGCTTCTTGCGGCCGTAACCGTCGACCGCGGCCCACGAGGTGACCGGCCAGCAGTCGTTGAGCTGCCACATGATCGTGCCGTTGCAGAGCGGGCGCAGCGAGCGGAAATGCTCGATGCCGAACGCCACCGCGCGGGCCTGGTTGAGCTGGGTGAGGAAGTGCCAGTCGTCGAAGTCGCGCGGCTGCGGCAGGTGGTTGTCCAGCCCGCGCTGCAGCTTCTCGTCTCCGCCGCCGGCCTTCTGGTGGTGGGCCATGCCGGGCGAGTCGTGCGCGAGTGGCTCGTCCGAGATGGACCGTCGCACCGTCGAGAACGTCGGCGGACCCTGGAAGCCGAACTCGGCGACGAACCGCGGGCGGTAGGCGGCGTACTTCGTGTAGTCATCGGTGTTCCAGACGTCCCACACGTGGGTCGTGCCGAAGGCGGGGTCGTTCGGATAGCGGTCGGGCGCCCCCGAATAGGGACTGCCGGGCCAGTAGGGCCGCGTCGGGTCGAGCTCGGCGACGACGCGCGGCAGCAGGTCGTAGTAGTAGGCCGACCCCCACGTGCGCCCGTTGAGAACCGGCTTCCAGTCCCAGTCCTCATAGCCCCACAGGTTCTCGTTGTTGCCGGTCCACACGACCAGGCTCGGGTGCGACGCGAGACGCACCACGTTCTCGCGGGCCTCGGCCTCGATCTCCGAGCGGAACGGTTCCTCCTCGGGATAGGCCGCGCAGGCGAACAGGAAGTCCTGCCCGACCATGAAGCCCATCTCGTCGGCGAGGTCGTAGAAGTCGAACGACTCGTACCGGCCGCCGCCCCAGATGCGCAGGTAGTTGACGTTCGCGTCGGCCGCCTGCCGGAACCGCTCGGCCAGCCGGGAACGGGTGACCCGGTCGGCGAACACGTCGTCCGGGATCCAGTTGACGCCCCGCACGAAGATTGGCACGTCGTTGACGATCATGCGGTAGCCGTCGTCGGTCGTGTCCGCCCGGACCGTACGGAAACCGATCTTGCGGTTCCAGGTGTCGAGCACGGTCCCGCCGGCCGACGTCAGCGTCACGTCCAGGTCGTATCGGGCCTGCGAACCGAACCCGCGCGGCCACCACAGATCGGGGTCGTCGACGGTGAGGATCAGCAGCGCCTCGATGCCGTCGACGGTCGCCTGCGCGCTCCGCCCACCCACCGAGGCGGTGATCGTCACCGGCTCGGCCGCGGCCCGGTCGAGACGTACCCGAAGCTCGACCCGGCCCGTGCCGCGGTCGACCGTCACTTGCGGCCGCACCGAATCCAGCCGCGCCACCCGCCAGCTCTCCAGCCCGATCGGCTGCCAGATGCCCGCCGTGACGAGGATGGGGCCCCAGTCCCACCCGAAGTTGCAGGCCTGCTTGCGGATGAAGTTGAACGGCTCGTCGTACGCGTTGGGGCGGTGACCGAGCCGCTGTTGCTGCGCTTCGGCATAGGTGTAGGCGCTGGTGAACCGTACGCGAAGGGTGTTCTCGCCGGAGGCCAGCAGCGAACCGACGTCGAACCGGTAGCTGCGGTGCTGGTTGGCCGTCGAACCGACCGCGACCCCGTTCAGCTCGATCGCCGCGATCGTGTCGAGCCCGGCGCAGACCAGGTCGATCCGCTCCCCCTCGGCGGGCGGCGTGGCCGTGAACGTCGTCGAGTAGTCCCAGTCGGTGCGCCCGATCCAGGCGAGCTGCTTTTCGTTCTCGTCCAGGTACGGATCCGCGATCCGCCCGGCCCGGAGCAGGTCGGTGTGCACGCAGCCGGGCACGGTGGCGGGAAGGCTCTCGACGTCGGCTCCCGAAAGGGTCCAGCCTTCGTGCAGGGGGCGGTACGAGGTCACGTTTCTCCTTACTCGCCCGTGGGGACCCGGCAGGCGCGGGCCCCCACGGGGATCAGCTCTTGACTGCGCCTTCCATGATCCCCCGTACGAGTTGCCGTCCGCCGATCAGGAGCAGAACGATCAGCGGAACGGTGGCGACGAAGGCCCCGG
The DNA here is from genome assembly GCF_003999975.1 of Actinoplanes solisilvae. GTDB lineage: Bacteria > Actinomycetota > Actinomycetes > Mycobacteriales > Micromonosporaceae > Actinoplanes > Actinoplanes solisilvae. The sequence goes on from NZ_RJAC01000001.1 coordinate 305,596, forward strand.
CCAGCACTCGCCGGTAGATGACGTAGTTGCCGCTGGCCAGGTCCGACAGCGCGACCATGGACGTCGGGAAGTCGGTGCCGTTCAGAGTGATCAACGGCCACTGGAAGTCGTTCCAGGCCATGACGAACGTGAGCAGGCCGAGCACCGCCAGGGCGGGACGGATGGCCGGCAGCACGATGTTCCAGTAGACGCGCATCGTCAGAGCGCCGTCGATGCGAGCCGACTCGACCAGTTCGTCGGGCACGGCGTGCGCGATGAACTGCCGCATGTAGAAGACACCGAACGCGCTGACCAGCCCGGGCGCGATCACCGCGAGCAGGGTGCCGTTCCACTGCAGCTTGCCCATCACGATGTAGAGCGCGACCACGCCGAGCTGGTTGGGCACGGTCAGGGTCAGGATCACCACGATCATCAGCGCGTTGCGGCCCTTGAACCGCAGCTTGGCGAAGGCGAACCCGGCCAGCGAGCAGAAGAACAGCGTCGCCACCGTGATCGTGGTCGCGGTGATCACGCTGTTGATCAGGGACGCCGTGAAGTAGACGTCCTGGAGCGTGAACACCTCGTTCAGGTTGGTCAGCAGCTGGTTGCCGGGAATGACCGACGGCGGCATCCGGGTGACGGCCTCGTCGGCGCTCGTGGCGATCACGAACATCCAGTAGACGGGGAATGCCGAGAACAGCATGATCGCGGAGAGGCCGAGATACGTCTTCCACGAGCCGGGGGTGTCCTGGGGCGCCCGCGTCACGTACGTCCTCACCGGTCTCCTCCGATGCGCTTGGTCAGCAGGGCGTTGACGCCGGCCACGATCAGGATGATCAGGAAGAGCGCCCAGGACATGGCGGCGGCGTACCCGAGGTTGAGGTCCTTCCAGCCGACCTTGTAGATGAGCTGGGCGATCGTCTGGAACTGGTGGTCGGAGCCGCCGCTGGCCGACTGCGGGTTCTCGTCGAACATCATCGGCTCGTTGAACAGCTGCAGTCCGCCGATCGTCGACAGGATCACGGTGAACACCACGACGGGCTGGATCATGGGTACGGTGATCCGCCAGAGCTGTCGCCACGGGCCGGCGCCGTCGACGGCCGCGGCCTCGTACACGTCTTTGGGAATGGTCTGCATCGCGCTCAGATAGAGCAGCGCGTTGTATCCGATCCACTTCCAGTTGACCATCGTGGCGATCGCGAGCCAGCTGCTCCACTTGGCCGCCCGCCAGTCGAGCGGGGTCTCCTGGCCGAAGCCGACCAGCCCGAGGAACCAGTTCGCCATGCCGTAATCACGCGAGAAGAAGACGGCGAAGACCAATGTGGACGCAACCACGGGCGTCAGATAGGGCAGCAGTACGCCGATACGCCACCACGTCATCGCACGGAGCTTGCGGTTGAGGATGCTCGCGACGAGCAGGGCGAGCAGCAACTGCGGGATCGTCGAGAGCAGGAAGATCCCGAACGTGTTGCCGAGCGCGTTCCAGAAGTCCTCGTCCTGCGCGAGCTTGGTGAAGTTCTCGAAACCGGCCCAGCCGGTCAGCGTCGGGTCGTCCAGCCGCCAGTTGCGCAGCGCCACGACGCCGTTGAACACGATGGGGAAGAGCCCGAAGACGCCGAACAGGATAAAGAACGGCGCGATCAGGGCGTACGGGACGCTCTTGGTGTCGAAACGGTAGAGCCAGAGCTTGATCCGGCCGGGGGACTTCGGCGGCGACGGATCGTGCGGCGGCGCCGGGCGGAGCTGAGTGAGGGACACGGCCACTCCTAGGTCCGGGCGGGGCGGCCCACGCCACCCCGCCCTCGATCGAAAGGGATCAGGCCTTGGACGCCTTCTCGGCTTCCTTGATCGCTTCGGCCCAGGCCGCTTCGGGCTTGAGGCTGCCCTCCTGCACGCGGCGGATCACGTTCTCGACCGCGACCCGGGTCGGACCGTTCTTCTTGCCCAGGTACTGCGGCTTCAGGTTCTCGGCGGTGGCCGCGAAGATCTGCCCGGTGGGCGCGTTGCTCATGAACTCCTTCTTGTAGTCGAGCACCGCGGGGTCCTTGTAGAGCGCGGGCTGCGACGGCAGGTTGCCGACGGTCTTGAAGACCTCGATCTGCTGCGCGGGCTGGACCATCCACTTCACGAATTCGACGGCCGCGTCGGTGTTCTTGCCCTGCGCCGGCACGGTCCACCAGGAGCCGCCCCAGTTACCGCCGCCGCCGGGGATCGCGGCGATGTCCCACTTGCCCTTCTGGTCGGGCGCGGTGTCCTGGATGTGGCCGAGCATCCACGCCGGGCAGGCGAGCACGGCGAACTGGTCCTTCTTGAAGCCCTGGTCCCAGTTGGGCTGGAAGCTGGCCAGGTCGGCGGAGATGTCGGCGTTGATGGCCTTCATCGCGGCGTCGAAGGCGACCTTGGGGCCGCCCTCCATCTGCAGCTGGTCCTGCTCGTTGTAGAAGCCGACCGGCTGCTGGGCGAGCACCGGGTTGAACATGTTGGTGCCGGAGTCGACGAACTTCTTGCCGGTCTTGGCCGTGTACGTCTTGCCGACCTCGATGAACTCGTCCCAGCTCGACCACAGCTTGGAGACGGCGTCGCGTTCGGTGGGCAGGCCGGCCTTCTTGAACAGGTCGGAGCGGTAACACATGGCCAGGCCGCCGACGTCGGTGCCGAGGCCGATCTGCTTGCCGTCCGGCGACAGCGACTGGGCCCACTTCCAGGGCAGGTACTTCGGCTCGAACTCGGCCCCGCCCTTGTCCAGGTAGTTGACGAACTTGTCGGCCTGGCTGCGGAACTGGACGATGAAGCCCTCGTCGACGGCGGAGATGTCGGCCGCGCCGTTGCCGGCCACGAGCTTCTTCTGCAGGTCTTCGTGCTGGGCGTTGTACTCGCCCGAGTTCAGCACGATCTTGACGTTCGGGTGGTCCTTCTCGTACGCGGCCTTGAGCTTGTCGAGGCCCATGTCGCCCCAGAACGCGACCTTGAGCGTGATCTGCTCGCCGGTCGCGTCGGTCTTGTCGCCACTGCCCTCGAGGCTCTGCCCGCTGCAGCCCGTGATCGCCAGAGTCGCCGCCGCCGCGACCACGATCGCTCGCACACTCCGTTTGCCCAGCCGTTCCATGTACGCCTCCATGGCGGAGAGAGAATTCACTGAACCGGATAAGTTGACGAGACGCTATGACGGCATTCGAAGGCTGTCAATACCGTGTTACAGCCGTGATCTGGCATCGTTGTCAGTACTCGTTAAGCGGGATGATTCGGGCTTAACGGCCGTAGGCTGTTTACAGAATTGGTGTGTCTGCCGACACTTAACCGATCAACTCACGCCGCCGCCGTTCACTCATCTCGGCACGAGTATCCGTGAGAGCGCTCTACCGATCCCCGTCACCGGTAAACTCCGCCGGTAGGCTCGGTGGGAAGCCTCGGCGGGGAACAGAGGAGACCGAGTGAAGCGGCCCACGATCGCCGACATCGCGCGGCGGGCGGGCGTGTCGAAAGGCGCGGTGTCCTACGCGCTCAACGGCCAGCCCGGCGTCTCCGAGGCAACCAGGCAGCGCATCGTCGCCATCGCCCAGGAGATCGGTTTCAACCCGAACAGCGCGGCCCGCGCTCTCTCGGGCGCCAGCGCGCGCGCCGTCGGGCTCACCCTGTGCCGGCCCGCGCGCATCCTCAGCATCGAGCCGTTCTTCATGGGCCTGATCAGCGGCTTCGAGGCCGAGCTGGCCGCCCGCTCCTACGCGCTGACGCTCCAGGTCGTGAGCACCCCCGAGCAGGAGGTGGAGGTCTATCGCCGCTGGTGGGGCGAGCGTCGCATCGACGGCGTGATCGTCACCGACCTGCGCGAGAATGACGTCCGCATCCCCGTGCTGCAACAGCTTCAGTTGCCCGCGGTGGTGATCGGCGGCCCCGGCGACACCGGCAAGATCGCCCAGGTGTGGTCCGACGACGCCGGCGCGATCACCGAGACGGTGCGTTACCTGGTGGCGCTCGGCCACCGCCGCATCGCCCGGGTCGGCGGCCTGCCCGACCTGCTGCACACACGCACGCGCACCCGGGCTTTCGAAGACGTCTGCACCTCGCTGGGGCTCAACGAGGCCGTGACGATGCCGTCGGACTACACCGGCGAAGAGGGCGGCCGGGCGACGCGCCGGCTCCTGATCGGCGCCGACCGCCCCACCGCAATCATCTACGACAACGACGTGATGGCCATAGCCGGGCTGGCCGTCGCACAGGAGATGGGCCTCGCCGTGCCCGGTGACCTGTCCATTGTGGCGTGGGACGACTCTCCACTGTGCAGCCTGGTGCATCCGCCGCTGACAGCACTGTCACGCGACATCGCGGAATACGGCGCCCACGCCGCCCGCGAACTGCTGGCCGCGATCGACGGCAAGCAGGTCGGCAACGTCGAGGCCGGCACGGCCCACCTGACCCCCCGCGGAAGCACGGCCCCGCCCCGCTAGTCCTACGCGCGGTGGCTCTCCAAATAGGCCTCGATGCGCTCGGCCGGCGCCGGGCGGCCCAGCGAGAAACCCTGCCCGTAGAGACAGCCGGCCTTGGCGGCCCGATCGCGCTGCTCCTGCGTCTCGAGGCCCTTGGCGACGATCTCGAGGCCGAGCCGGCGGCCCAGGCTGACGACGACGTCGATGACCGCCGGGCCGTGGCCCGTGGCCGCCTCGGACGACGTGTTGACCAGGGAGGCGTCCAGCTTGAGCATGTCGACGGGGAGCCGGCGCAGGTGCGACAGCGAGGCCTGACCGGCGCCGAAGTCGTCGAGGGCGGCGCGCACGCCGAGCTTGCGCAGGGCGGCCAGCGACGCCACGATGGCCGGCACGTCCTCGGCGATCCACGTCTCGGCGATCTCGACGACCAGGCGCTCGGGGGCCAGCCCGTAACGCTTCAGGGTCGACGCGACGCGGTCGGGGAAGCGGGCGGTGAGCAGCTCACGCGGTGACACGTTGACCGACAGCCAGAAGCCGTCGTCACGCCACGCGGCCAGGTGTTTGCAGGCGGCGCCGAGGACCCACTCGTCGAGCTCGGCCGAGATGCCGACGGCGCGGGCGATCGGCAGCAGCTCGTTCGGCAGGATCGTGCCGAGCTGCGGGTGCCGCCAGCGCAGCAGCGCCTCGACGCCGACCGGCTGCTCGTCGCGCAGGCCGACCACCGGCTGGAAGACCAGGTCGAGCTCGCCCCGGTCGGCCGCGCCGAGCAGTTCACGCTCGAGGTCCATGCGGCGGTTGAGCTTCATCTCGACGTCGGGGTCGTACCACTCGACGCGGTCGAGGCCGAGCTGGCGGGCGCGGCGACGGGCCAGGTCGGCGTGGCGCAGCACCTCGTCGGAGTCGACCCCACCGGCCAGCTCGGCCAGGCCGATGCTGGTGTGCACCTCGACGATCGCGCCGGGCATTTGGTGGGGCTCGGCGAGCACGGTGGCGATGCGGGCGGCCAGCGCATAGGCCAGCACGGCGCCGTCGGTGGTGAGCACCGCGAACTCGTCGCCGCCGAGACGGGCCGGCATGTCCTCGTCGCCGAGCAGGCCGCGGATGCGGCGGCCCACCTCGATCAGCACCGCGTCGCCGGTCTCGCGGCCACGGCTGTCGTTGATCTCGGCCAGGCCGTGCAGGTCGATCACGAGCAGCGTGCCCTGCTGACCGGCGCGGCGACGGTGGGCCAGCAGCTCGCGCATCAGCGCCCGCCGGTTGGCCAGTCCGGTGAGCTGGTCGGTGTAGGACAGTTTCTTGAGCGTCTTCTCGAGGTGGCGGCGCTCGCCGATGTCGCGCACGTGCACCACCAGCGCGGCCACCTCGGGCACCGAGCGCTGGTCGGTGATCGTCGACTCGGTGTCGCGCCACAGGTCGGCGCCGTCGCGCAGCCGGGCGGTGACCAGCTCGGGCGGGCCGTCGGTCTGCTCGCCGTCGAGGACCGCGTCGATCACCTCGCGGGCCCCCTCGACGTCGTCGGGGTGGATCAGCTCGGTGAACGCGCGGCCGACCACCTCGTCGTCGTTGAGCCCGAACAGCCGGGACGCGGCCGGCGACTGCCACCGGATGTGCAGCCGCTCGTCGAGCACCAGGGTGAGGTCGGTGGCCCCGGCGACCAGCGAGCGGAAGTGGGCCTCGGCGGTCTGCAACTGGCTCGCGTAACGCCGGATGTCACGCACGACGAGCAGCTCGCGCATGGCCAGCACGGCGACCATCGCGATGCCGAGGATGATGCTGGTGGTGTCGAACGTGCGCTGCACGATCAGGTGCCAGACGGCGGCCACGACACCCACGGCGGCCGGAACGGCCAGCAGCGGGTAGCTCGCCAGGTATTGATCGGGGCTGCGCGGCTCGAGCGGGACGGCGGGCAGGTCGCGGCGGGAGCCGCCCTCGGCGGTCAGCCCGAGACCGGCCACGATCGGCAGGCCGGCCAGCGCCGGCACCTGGCCGCCGCCGTCGATCGTGAGCAGGGTGGTGATCGAGCCGATGCCGCCGAGGACCAGGATCGCGCCGGCGCCGCAGCGCACCGCGGGCCACCGCGCCGGCCAGCCGCGCAACACGGCGACCAGCACGATCGCGACCCCGGTGGCGCCGATCAGGGTGACCGGCAGGGCACCTGGGCTGGCGGCCTCGGCCGGGGTGAGCAGGTAGCCGGCGAAGGCCAGGCTGACGCCGAGGCCGAGGCCGTCGAAGGCCCGCCGGGAATGCAGGATCCAGCCCCTACCCGAACCGGGCAGCAGCAGGGCGCCGGTCGCGTAGCAGCCGGCGGCCAGGGCGAAGACGGCCGTCACCCAGACGACCACCGACGGTGGCCCCAGCAGGGTCAGCAGCACCGCGACGACCGCGGCCAGCGCACCCATGCCCACGAACCCGGCGCCCCGGCAGGCCACGAACGACCGGTCGGCGTGGTGGATCGTGAGGGCAGCCCGTACGAGGTGGACGGTGGCCCACAGGCCGCAGCCGCCGACCCCCACGGCCAGCGCGATCTGACCGGGGATCAGGTCGGCCCCGCCCGCCAGCAGCACCAGCGCCGCCGTCACGGGCACGCCTAGAAACATCGCCCGGCAGCGCGGCGGCCGGGCGAGGTGGGTGCGCGTGGGGGGCGGCACTGCCACGTCGACTTCCAATGCGAAGGGGGGTCGGAGGGACGCTGCACCGGACAAACGAGCGTCCCTCGAACAGGTTACGGCCGGGGATCGTTTCTTCGCACGTTCGAACGGTCGGCTATGGAGCCGCGCCCCCGGCGACCGAGGGCAGGACCTGGATCTCGGAGTCGGGCTTGACCGGGGTCTCGAGCCCGTCGGCGCGGCGGGCGTCTTCGCCGTCCACATAGACGTTGACGTAGCGCCGGACCGCGCCCTGCTCGTCGCGGATGCGCCGGGCCAGCAGCGGCCAGCGCCGCTCGACCTCGGTCAGCACGGCGCCGAGCGTGCCGGCCGCGCCGATCTCGAGCCGGGACGCCCCGCCCGCCTCGGACCGCAGCACGCCCGGCACCAGCAGCACCGGCATCAGACCGACACCGCCCGCACCGAGAGCACGTCGGGCAGGTGGGCGACCACCGTCTGCCAGCTCTCGCCCTCGTCCCTGGTGGCGAACACCTCGCCGGCCCGGGTGCCGAAGTAGACCCCGGCGCGGTCGTGGTCGTCGGTGCACATCGCGTCACGCAGCACGACCGGGTAGTAGGGGCCGTCGGGCAGGCCGCGGTGCTGTGGCTCCCAGGTGTCGCCGGCGTCGGTCGAGCGGTAGACGCGGCAGCGCAGCTCGGTCGGGTGGCGTTCGCTGTCGGCGGTGAGCGGGAAGCTCCAGATAGTGCCGGGCCTGGTGGGGTGGGCGACCATCGGGAAGCCGAAGTCGGACGGCAGCGTCGCGGCGATCGACTCCCACTTGTCGCCGCCGTCGGTGGAGCGGTAGACGCCGTGGTGGTTCTGGGCGTAGAGACGGTCGGGGTCGCCGGCGTCGCGGGCCACCCGGTGGACGCACTGGCCGAACTCGGGCCACGGGTCGGGCAGGAAGTAGGCCTTGATGCCGGAGTTGGCCGGGGCCCAGCTCGCGCCGCCGTCGCCGGAGCGGTAGACCCCGCCGGTCGACATGGCCACGAGCAGGCGCGACGGGTCGCTCGGGTGGGGCAGGATCGTGTGGATCGCCTGGCCGCCGAAGCCGGCGCCCCACTGCGGGCGGTGCGGATGGTCCCAGAGGCCGCGGACCAGCTCGAACGAGCGGCCGCCGTCGGCCGAGCGGAACAGCGCCGAGGGCTGGGAGCCGGCGTAGATCACGCCGGGCTCGGCCGGGCCGCCGGGCACGAGCTGCCAGACCCGCTCGATGGCGGCTCCGGCGTCTTCGGGAAAGGCGATGGGAGCCGTGTCGGGCTCCTGCCAGGTCTCGCCGAGGTCGTCGCTGACGGCGACGCTCGGGCCGAAATGGGAGTTGTCGACGGCGACCAGGAGGCGGGGGCGGGGACCGCGCGGGTCGACGCCGACCGTGTAGATGGCCGTGCCGGGGAAGTGAGCCGGGCCGACGTGCCAGGTCCGGCGTTCATCGTCGCTGGTGGCCAGGAAGAGGCCCTTCTGCGTGCCGATCGCGAGAAGCACTGTCATGGCGAGATTATGCGCGCCGGGTCCGACAGAAATGCCGCACACCGCGGGTGGGAGGATGGCGCGGTGCGTGTCAAGCCCCTGCTCCGCGTCCGCAAGACCGGCGCCCTCATGGTCGCCGCGGTGCTCGCGTTCGTCGGCGCCGTCCCGTTCGCCAGCTACGGGTGGGCGTACGCCCTGGTGTTGCTGATCCCGGTGGCGGCCTTCGTGTGGGCCTGGCGCGCCGGCACCGACGTCTTCGCCGACGAGCTGCGGGTGCGTGCCCTGTTCGGCAGCACCCGGGTGCCGTGGGCGCGGGTCACCGAGCTGGCGCCCGACCGCAGCGGCCAGATCGCCGCCCTGCTCGACAACGGCAACATGATCCGTCTGACCGGCGTGACCCGCGACAACCTGTCCAAGGTGCTGGCGGCCGGCGGACAGGAGATCGGCGGCGAGAAGTGAGTCCGGCTGGGCTTCTCAGTTGACCTCGCTACCCTGGGGTGCGTCGAGTCTCGAGGAGGTCGAGTGATCGTGCGTTCCCGCCGGGTCAGGGTCGCCGTGGTGGCGCTCGCCGCGGTTCTGGGGCTCACCTCGGCCTGCAGCTTCGGCCCGCCCGACCCCGACCAGCAGGGCGCCCCGCCCAACCTGCCGGCTCCCTCGGCCGCGGCACCCTCCGACGGCGCCGAGGCTCCCAGCGGCGGCGCGCAAGAGGTCGCGGTCACCGTCCTGGCCAAAGATCTCGACGTCCCGTGGGGCCTGGCGTTCCTGCCCGACGGCGCGGCCCTGGTCACCGAGCGTGACACCGGCCGCATTCTCAAGGTCGGCCCCGAGTCCGACGCGAACGGACTGACCGTCACCGAGGCGCAACGACTCACCGAGGTGCGCGCGTCCGGCGACGGCGGCCTGCTCGGCATCGCGGTCTCCCCGAAATACCAGACCGACAAGACCGTCTTCGTCTACTACTCGACCGCCAAGGACAATCGCGTCGGCAAGCTGACCCTCGGTGGCAAGCTCACGCCGATCGTCACCGGCATCCCGCGCTCGGCCGACCTCAACGGCGGCGCGCTCGCCTTCGGCCCTGACGGCCAGCTCTACGCGGGCACCGGCGACGCCACACCGACCGGCACGCAGGCGCCCGACCCGAAGAGTCTCGGCGGCAAGATCCTGCGCATGACCACGGCCGGCAAGCCCGCGCCCGGCAACCCGGTGAAAGACAGCCTGGTCTGGAGCTCCGGCCACCGCAACGTGCAGGGCCTCACGTGGGACAAGACCAAACGCATGTACGCCAGTGAGAGCGGCCAGCGCAGGTCCGGCGAGCTCAACGTGATCGGCAAGGGCAAGAACTACGGCTGGCCCAAGGCCGACGGCGCAGGTGCCGACCCCAAGCTGACCAACCCGCTGTTCACCTGGACGGCGGCCGAGTCGGGCTGCGCCGGGGTCGCCGCGCTCGAGCAGACGATCGCCACGGCGTGCCTGCTCGGCCAGCGCGCCTACCTGCTCACCGTGACCGGCAACGGCACCGTGCTGGGCACGCCGCAGTCGGTGCTGGCCGGCGAATACGGACGGTTGCGGGGCATGATCGCCGCGCCCGACGGCTCGCTCTGGGTGAGCACCTCGAACCAGGAGGACGGCGGCGATCCCGGCCCCGACGACGACCGGATCATCCGGCTGGTCTTCTCCGACGGCGGCGCCGGGCGTAGCTGAGTCATGCCACGGTGGAGGCGTTTGACGGGCGGCGGCGCGGGGCAGGTGTGCCCGCGATGACCGAGCAGACGACACGGCCGATGCGCCGGTACGCGTACGCCCTGGGCCGGTTCTTCGGTGTTCTGCGCCGCAACCCGTGGACGGGACGGGTGCGGGTCGCCGCGATGATCACGCTGATCAGCGTGGGCGGTGTCGTGATCGGCACCATGCTGTTCGCGCACGCCAATGTCGCCGTGGGACCGTTCCGCGCCGAGATGTCGATCAGCCCGTCCGTCCTCGGCGGCACCGAGGTCGACCTGCCGCCGCTGGGCTCGCTGCACCTCGACAGCCACGACGGCCCGCTGCATCTCAAGGTCAATCTGGCCGCGCTCGACCAGAACCGCACCGAGGCCCTGATCGGCGACCCCACGGCGATCAGCTCGGCCGGCGAGAACGCGGTCGAGGACGTTCGCGACGGCGTGATCAAGCTCGGCATCCGCACGCTCGGCATCGCGGTGATCAGCGCCCTGGTGCTCAGCGCGCTGATCTTCCGCAACATCCGCCGGGTTGCCGCCGCCGGCGTGACCGCCCTGGTGGTGACCGGTGGCAGCCTGGGTCTGGCCGCGGCGACGCTGCGACCCGAATCGATCGCCGAACCGCGCTACGAGGGCCTGCTGGTCAACGCGCCCGCCGTGGTCGGTGACGCGCGCCGCATCGCCGACAACTACGGCCGCTACTCCGAGCAGCTGCAGCAGATCGTCAGCAACGTGAGCCGGCTCTACACCACGGTGTCGTCCCTGCCGGTCTACGAGCCCGAGGCGAACACGACCCGCATCCTGCACGTCTCCGACCTGCATCTGAACCCCTCGGCGTACGGGCTGATCCGCACGGTGGTGCAGACGTTCGAGATCGACGCCGTGGTCGACACGGGCGACACGGTCGACTGGGGCAGCAGCGCCGAGACCGGGTACGCCTCCTCGATCCCCTCGATCGGCGTCCCGTACATCTGGGTCCGCGGCAACCACGACTCGGCCGCCATCCAGGCCGCGGTCGCCCGCCAGCGCAACGCGATCGTGCTCGACAACCAGATCACCACCGTGGACGGACTGACCATCGGCGGCATCGGCGACCCGGAGTTCACTCCGGACAAGAGCGAGACCCCCGACGCCGACCCGGCCACCGAGTCGCCGCTGCTGCGCGCGGGCACCCAGCTCGCCGACACGATCCGCGGCTCGGCCAAGCCGGTCGACATCGCTCTGGTGCACGACCCGGCCATGGCGCCGCCGCTGTCCGGGGTGGTGCCGCTGGTGCTCGCCGGTCACCTGCACAAACGCGAGGTGAGCCTGCTGGCGCCGCCGCCCGCGCCCGAGCCGTCGGCGTCGGCCCCCTCCGCTCCGCCCGCCAACGGCGCACAGCAACCGCCGGCGACCCGGCTGATGGTCGAGGGTTCGACGGGCGGTGCGGGTCTGCGCGGCCTGGAAAAGGACGATCCGACCCCGTTGAGCCTGTCGGTGCTCTACTTCGACGAGAACCGCCAGTTGAAGGCGTACGACGACATTCAGCTCGGCGGTACCGGTCAGTCCAACGTGGAGATGCAGCGCAACGTGGTCGGCGCCAAGGCCGAGGAGACCCCGTCCCCGTCCGGCTCGGCCACCCCGCAGTCGGAACCGAGCCGATAACCCGTAGAGTCCCGTCGCTCACTCAAGATCGACGAGGGACTCTGCATGACGATCGCTCGCCCGCCCCGCTCGTGGGAAACGAAGACTCTCGCCGTCCTGGCCGCCGTCGGCGCGGCCGCCCTGCTGACGATGGTTCTGCTGGTCACCGACCTGGCGCTGCGGTCGTACGCGCTCAGCGGCGCCACCGGGGCCGTTTCACCGCTGGTCGCCGCCGTCGTCGAGGACCCGTACACGCTCGACTGCCTCAACATCGTGCTGCTGGTCGCCTACATCGGGGCGTTCTACTGGTGGCGCGCCCAGACCCGCACCCTGCTGACCCGCGTCAACGTCGAGCCCGGCGCGGTCGTCACCCACTGGGGAATCGCCGGCTGGGGCCTGTGCCTCGGCCTGTCCTTCGTGGTCCGGCTCGCCCTCAGCGGATCGGGGCAGGTGGACGATCTCGACTCACTGGCCACGGCGCTCGGCTACGACGCGCTGGCGCTGACCTTCCGGCTGGTCGGGCTGTCGCTGCTGCTGATCGGCGTCTGGCAGATCCGCGAGCAGGTTCGTCTCGCGGTCGCCGGGTCCGGGGTGGCCCTGCGCGTCTCCGACCTGGGTTCGCTCGCGTCCGCCCCGACCACGGCCGCCCCGCTCGCGCCGCTGGCCCGCGCCGAGATCAAGGCCGAGGGTGAGGCCGACGACTATTTCTGGACCCGGATCGGCGAGCAGGCTCGGGCTGCCGGCGCCGACCTGGCCCTGCTGGAGACCACCGGCACGGCGGTGCACCGCTGGTTCCTGGTGCCCGCGACCGGCGAGACCGATGCCGTACGCGCGGTCATCGCGCCCGGGGCCGTGGTGACGATCTTCGCCGAGCCCCCGGCCGCCGATTTCACGGCTCCGGAGGGTGACGAGTTCTACGGTCTGCTCGAAGACTCGGAGACGGGCGCCCTGTGGTTCCAGTCGGTGCGCCCGAACCGCGTGCCGGCCTTCCTGGCTCGCGCCCGCACGGCCCGGCGCTGGGCCCTTTACCCCGCCGCGTCGGCCACGGCCCAGTCCGCGGTGGTCCCCGCCGCCCACTGAGGCGAGCGGCGGGGGTCGGATCAGGCCGCGCCGAGGCGCGACAGGATCAGGTCGCGAACCGTCTTGGCGTCGGCCTGGCCGCGGGTGGTCTTCATGACCGCGCCGACCAGGGCACCCGCCGCGGCGACCTTGCCGTCACGGATCTTGGCAGCGATGTCGGGGTTGGCGGCGATCGCCTCGTCGACCGCGGCGGTCAGCGCGCCCGTGTCGGAGACGACTCCGAGGCCTCGGGCGGCCATGACCTCGGCCGGGTCGCCCTCGCCCTCGACGACGCCCTCGAGCACCTGGCGGGCCAGCTTGTCGTTGAGCTTGCCCTCGTCGACCAGCTTCTGCAGGGCGGCGACCTGGACCGGCGTGGCGCCCACGGCGGCCAGCTCGATGTTGCCCTCGTTGGCGCGGCGGGCCAGCTCGCCCATCCACCACTTGCGCGCGCCGGCCGGCGACGAACCGGCGGCGATGGTCTCCTCGATCAGCTCGACAGCGCCGGCGTTGGCCACCGACTCCATGTCGATCGCGCTGATGCCCCAGTCCTCACGCAGCCGGGCCCGCTTGCTGCTCGGCTTCTCGGGCAGGGCGGCCTTGAGCTCGGCGACCCAGGCCGGGTCGGGCGCGATCGGCACCAGGTCGGGCTCGGGGAAGTAGCGGTAGTCGGTCGCCGTCTCCTTCGAGCGGCCGGGCCGGGTGTCGCCGGTCGTCTCCTGGAAGTGCCGGGTCTCCTGGAAGATCCGGATGCCCTCGTCGAGCAGGCCGGTCTGGCGGATGATCTCGGAACGGACCGCACGCTCGACCGACCGCAGCGAGTTCACGTTCTTGGTCTCGGTGCGGGTGCCCCACTCCTCGCCCGGCTTGTTCAGCGAGGTGTTCACGTCGCAGCGCAGCGAGCCCTGCTCCATGCGCACGTCGGAGACGCCCAGCGAACGGATGATGTCGCGCAGTTCGGCGACGTAGGCCTTGGCCACCTCGGGAGCGAGCGCGCCCAGCCCGGGAACCGGCTTGGTCACGATCTCGACAAGCGGGATGCCGGCGCGGTTGTAGTCGACCAGCGACTCGGTGGCGCCGTGGATGCGGCCGGTCGCGCCGCCGACGTGCAGGGTCTTGCCGGTGTCTTCCTCGAGGTGCACCCGCTCGATCTCGACCCGGTAGGTCTTGCCCTCGACCTCGACGTCGACGAAGCCGTCGACACAGAGAGGCTCGTCGTACTGCGAGGTCTGAAAGTTCTTCGGCATGTCGGGGTAGAAGTAGTTCTTCCGCGCCATGCGGCACCACGCGGCGATGTCGCAGTTGAGCGCGAGGCCGATGCGGATGGTCGCCTCGATGCCCGCGCGGTTGGCCACCGGCAGCGCGCCGGGCAGGCCCAGGCAGACCGGGCAGACCTGGGTGTTCGGCTCGGCGCCGAACTCGGTGCGGCAGCCACAGAACATCTTCGTGGCCGTGCCCAGCTCGACGTGGGTCTCGAGGCCGATGACCGGCTCGTAACGCGAGACGGCGTCCTCGTAGGTGGGCAGCGCGGTGGTCGTCATGCGGTGGGCTCCCAGGACTGTCGACTTCAACAGCTTCCAGACTAGTGGGCCCGACCGACGGAAGTTCGCTGACCCACAGGCTGCCCCCACACGTGAAGATCATTTGTGTACGGTCCCGCCATGCAACGCCTCCCACTCGTCGTCGCCGCCCTCACCGCGGCCAGCCTTCTCACCGCGTGCGACGACGGCAAGACCAGCACCGCCACCCCCACCACCTCGGCCTCCAGCGCTGCTCAGGCCGCCCCGGCCGTCGACTACGCGGCGTGGAGCAAGGGCACGTCCACCCCGGTCGCCGACAAGCTGTATCCACAGCACGGCACCGCCGCCCTCGACGTGCTGCACTATGACCTGCAACTCACCTGGCAGCCTCAGCAGAAAAACCTGAAGGGCACCGCGACGCTGCGGATCCGGCCCACGGCCGACGCGACCGAGATCAAGCTCGACTTCAAGCCGTATGCCCTGGACGAGGTCACGGTCGACGGCGCGGCCGCCAAGGCGACGGTCGTCAAGGAGAAGCTGGTCGTCCCGGCCGCCGTCAGCAAGGACAAGCCGGTCACGCTCGTGGTCGGCTATCACGGCAAGCCCGCCACCACCCCGATGCCGTCGCACCGATCCGACACCGAGCCCCTCGGACTGACGATCACCAAGGAGGGCGGCCTCTGGACGATGCAGGAGCCTTGGGGCGCCTACACGTGGTATCCAGCCAATGACCAGCCCTCCGACAAGGCGCTCTACGACATCGCGGTGACCGTGCCGGCCGGCTGGTCCGCGATCGCTGCCGGCACCCCGGCCGGGCAGGACGGCACCACGTTCCGCTACCGCAGCACCGACCCGATGGCGAGCTACCTGCAGACCCTGGCTGTCGGCAAATACAAGAAGGTCAGCGCCAAGGGCCCGCGCGGCATCCCGCTGACCTACTGGTACCGGCCGGGCAAGGATGAGAAGTTCGTGCCGTCGCTGAAGAAGTCGCCGGCCTACCTGAGCTTCCTGGAGAAGCGGTTCGGGCCCTACCCGTTCCCCAGCGGCGGCATCGTCCTCGTCGACTCGGCCTCCGGCATGGAGACCCAACAGATGATCACGATGGGTGCCAAGACCACGAAGTTCGACAAGCAGGCCTACGAGGAGGACCTGCTCCACGAGTACGCCCACCACTGGTTCGGCGACACGGTGACTCCCTCGACCTGGACCGACCTGTGGCTCAGTGAGGGCTGGGCGACCTACGTGCAGTACCTCTACGGGCAGGAGGTGCTGAAGTACAGCGACAAGGAGCTCGAGGACTTTCTTCGCCAACGGGACGCCGAGCTGCGCAAGAAGCTGGGCCCGCCCGGTTCGCCCAAGGCGGCCAACTTCGCCGAGAGCAATGTCTATATCTGCCCGGCGGGGATGCTCAAGGAGCTGAACGACGCGCTCGGCGACGCGAAGTTCTTCGCCCTCGGCCGCGCCTGGGTGCAGACCCAGAAGAACACCCAGCAGACGCGGGCGTCGTTCATCACCTTCGTCAACAAGCAGACCGGCCGCGACTTCACCAACCTGATCAACACCTGGCTCGACTCGAAGTCCACGCCGAAGTGAAGCTCGGGCCGCCCGACACTCACGGTGCCGGGCGGCCCGCCTCGCTCGTCAGAGGGCCGGCGGCGTGAAGGTGCCCACCGCGGACTCGAGCGCCGCGGCCACCCGGTACATGCGGTCGTCGGCCATCGTCGGCGCCATCACCTGGAAGCCGACCGGCAGGCCCTCGGAGAGCCCGCAGGGCACCGAGATCGCCGGACCGCCGTACAGGTTGGTCGGGATGGTGAAGAGGTCGGCCAGGTACATCTGGTAGGGGTCGGAGGTGCGCGAGCCGAACGGGAACGCCACGAACGGCGTGGTCGGCGAGACGAGCACGTCGACCCGCTCGAACGCCGACTCGAAGTCGCGCGTGATCAGCGTGCGCACCTTCTGCGCCTGTCCGTAGTAGGCGTCGTAGTAGCCGCTGGACAGCGCGTACGTCCCCAGGATGATGCGCCGCTTCACCTCGGGACCGAAACCGGCCTCGCGGGTCAGCGACATGACCTCTTCCAGCGAACGGTTGCCGTCGTCGCCGACGCGCAGGCCGTAGCGCACGCCGTCGAAGCGGGCCAGGTTCGACGACGCCTCGCTCGGGGCGATCAGGTAGTAGGCCGGCAACGCGTACTGGAAGTGGGGGCAGGACACCTCGACGACCTCGGCGCCCAGCTTGACCAGCGCCTCGAGCGACTCGTGGAACGCGCTCAGCACACCCGGCTCGCTGCCGTCGCCGGCGAACTCCTTGACGATGCCGAGCTTGACGCCGCTCAGGTCGCCGGTGGCGCCGAGACGGGCCGCGCCGACCACGTCGGGAACCGGCTTCGGGATCGAGGTGGAGTCGCGCCAGTCGTGCCCGGCGATCACCGAGTGGAGCAGCGCGGCGTCTTCCACCGTACGGGCGCAGGGCCCGGGGGTGTCGAGCGACGACGAGAAGGCGATGAGTCCGTAGCGGGAGGTGCCACCGTAGGTCGGCTTGGCCCCGACCGTGCCGGTGACCGCGCCGGGCTGACGGATCGAGCCGCCGGTGTCGGTGCCGATGGCGAGCGGCGCCTCGTAGGCGGCCAGCGACGCCGAGCTGCCACCGCCGGAACCGCCCGGGATGCGACCGAGGTCCCACGGGTTCTTCGTCGCGCCGTAGGCCGAGTATTCGGTGGACGAGCCCATCGCGAACTCGTCCATGTTGGTCTTGCCGAGCATCGGCAGACCGGCCGCGCGCAGCCGCTCGACGATCGTCGCGTCGTAGGGCGGGCGCCAGCCCTCGAGGATCTTCGAGGCGGCGGTCGTCGGCACACCCTTGGTGGCGACGATGTCCTTCACGGCGATCGGCACGCCGGCCAGCGGACCGGTCACCTCACCGCGGTCGACGGCGGCGGCGGCGGCCAGCGCGCCCTCACGGTCGACGTGCAGGAAGGCGTGCACCTGGTCGTCGACGGCAGCGATGCGGTCGAGGTGGGCGGTGGTGACCTCGACAGCCGAGGCCTCCTTGCCGGCGATCGCCTTGGCGAGCTGCGCCGCCGACATCTTGGTCAGGTCAGACACGGCGTCAGTCCTCCTCGTCCAGGATCCGCGGCACCCGGAACCGGCCCTCGAACGCGTCGGGTGCGCCCGAAAGCGCTTCCTCCTGCGTCAGGCAGGGCACGGGAACGTCGTCGCGATAAACATTGGTCAGCGGCACCGAGTGAGAGGTCGGCGGGATGTCGTCGGCGGCCACCTCACCGATCCGGGCCACGGACTGCAGGATCACGTCGAGCTGCCCCGCGAACCGGTCCAGTTCCTCCTCGGTCACGGCGAGCCGCGACAGGCGCGCGAGATGCGCGACCTCTTCGCGGGAGATGGCGGCCATCCTGCCCCTACTTTCTCGAATCCAATGCTGACGGGTGGAGTCTATTTCGCTGTCCTTCACGGGCTGTCGCCGGGACGCTTCATGTCACACCCCCAAAATCAACTTCGAGGTGTCGTAGCGGGGTGGTGGGTGCGGACCGTCGCTCACGCCGAGGGCCCGGGCGGGCCGAGCAGGGCGCTGCGCGCCCAGAACGCTCACCCCACCCGGGCGGCCTGCGTAAGTGGTAACGCCCAACCCCAAACCATCCCGTCCCGCCGTGTGCCGCCCGAAGAACGCGGATCGCGGCCTCACTCGCAAGACGGAATTTAGGGGTAATGCGCGTTTGGAGGCATGTGCCGATTTGATAACAGCGATGTGGTTTTGCGGTGAATTGAGCGGGTGGATCTATCGTGAGAACGGTTGGTTGGCCGGAGCCATGGTGGAGGTCGCATGGACGCCGCACGTCCCCGCACTTCCGCGGCGAGCCCGGCGTCCTCCGGGCACCGGCCGCCGGACGGTGACGGCCCCCGTCGGCGGCGCGCCCTGATCGTCACGGCGGTGCTGGTGGCGGCGGCCAACGCTCTGCTGTGGGCCGTCCAGCGCGACACGTTCGCCGCGCTCCCCAGCGCGTACTGGCTCATGGGTCTTCTCGCCGTGATCGTCGACGCGCGGCCCTATGTCGTGGCCAACCGCCGGGCCACCTCGGTCATCCTGCCGTCCATCTGTTTCACCTTCGCCATCGCGCTGGCCTGGGGATACGTCCCCGCCCTGGCCGTGCAACTGCTCGCGGTCACGGTCGCCGGCGTGCGCATGCGGCACTCCCCGCAGCGCACCCTGCACCTGGCCGTGCAGCACGCGGTCGCGCTGGGCGCGGCCACCCTCGTCGCAAACCTGGTGTCGCTGCGCATCGGCCCCGGCCCCGACTGGCACGACGCCTTGTTCACGGTCGCGGCGGCCGGCGCCTGGATCGTCGCCCGCTACGGGCTGGCCGCCGTCGTCGCCCGCTCGATGGCCGACCGCCCGGGTCCCCGGCTGCGGCGCCTCCAGCGGCTGCGACGGCTGCGACGGGCCGGTGTCGAGGTGCTGGCCACCGCCGCGCTGCTGTTGCTCGGTCCGGTGGTGCTGGCCACGGCCCAGGTCGGACTGGCCTTCGTGCCGCTGGTCCTGCTCGCGCTGCACGCCGTCCACCGCATGGTGCGGTCGTCGGGCGAGTTCGAGCGCGCCTCCCGCGTGGACGCCCTGACCGGCCTGCCCAACCGGCGCGCCCTGCACGCGGCCGTGCTCTCCCAGGCCAAGGGCCGGCGGCTCGCGCTCCTGCTGCTCGACCTCGACCGCTTCCGCACGGTGAACGACGCTCTCGGCCACGGCGTGGGCGACCGCCTGCTGGTCGAGGTCGCGCACCGCCTGGCCGAGGTGGTACCCGCTCACGACCTGGTCGTGCGGCTCGGCGGCGACGAGTTCGCCGTGCTCGCCACCCGCGTCGACGGCCCGCCCGCCGCCCGCCGCGTCGCCGACCACCTGACCGAGTCGCTGAACCGGCCGTTCACCCTGGACGGCACCCCCATCGACGTGACCGCCTCGATCGGCATAGCCCTGCAACGCGACCCCGGCGGCGACGGCACGACGCTGCTGCGCGAGGCAGAATCAGCCATGTACGACGCCAAGCAGCGCGGCGACCAGGTCGCGATCTACGGCCCCGACGCCCCGCACCACACCCCCGACCGCCTGACCCTGCTGGCCGATCTGCGGCACGCGCTGCGCTCGGACAGCGACGACGACGGGATCACGCTCTTCTACCAGCCCCAGATCGCCATCGCGACGGGCGAGGTGGTCGGCGTCGAGGCCCTGCTGCGCTGGCGGCACCCGGAACGCGGCCTGGTCGGTCCCGACGAACTCATCCGCGTCGCCGAGCCGACCCCGGTGATGCGCCTGCTCACCAGCCGCGTCCTGCACGAGGTGGTGGCCCAGGTGGCGTCCTGGCGCGACGCGGGCCGCCCGCTGCGCGCCGCGGTCAACGTGAGCGTGCGCGACCTGCACGCGGGCGACATCGCCGACCGCGTCGACAGCCTGCTCCAGCAGTACGCGGTCCCGCCCGACCTGCTCCAGCTGGAGATCACCGAGAGCGCCCTGATGGCCGACCCGCATCGCGTCCTCAGCACGATCACCCGCCTGGACCGCATGGGCATCGCCATCTCGCTGGACGATTTCGGCACCGGTTACTCGTCGCTGCAGCATCTGCGCCGCCTCCCCCTCGCGGAGGTCAAGATCGATCGCAGCTTCGTCCTCGGCATGTCCGCCGACCGCGGCGACGCCGCCATCGTGCGCTCTGTCATCGACCTGGCCGAGGCCCTGGGCCTGCGCGCGGTGGCCGAGGGCGTGGAGGACGAACGCACCTGGCGCATCCTCGCCGAGGCGGGCTGCCACGCCGCCCAGGGCTGGTTCCACGCCCGCCCGATGCCCGCCCCCGAGCTCAGCGAATGGCTGACCCGCTACCGCCCGCTGCGCCCGGCCCTCCCTGCCGCGACGAAGTAACCCGCGCGGCGGTCAGCCGGCCTTCGGGCTGAACTCGGCGACCTCTCGGGCCGCGTCAGGGCCGTCGGCGAGCAGGACGGCGAAGCCCTCCTCGTTCAGAACCGGGACCTTCAACGCCAGGGCCTTGTCGTATTTGCTGCCCGGGTTGTCGCCGACCACAACAAAGGCCGTCTTCTTGGAGACCGAGCCGCTCACCTTGCCGCCGCGCGAGGTGACGGCCTCGGTGGCCTCGTCCCGCGAGTGGGTCGAGAGTGTGCCGGTGACGACGAGCGTGAGCCCTTCGAGCGGGCGGGGTCCCTCGTCGGCGCGCTCGTCGGCCATGCGGACGCCGGCCTCGCGCCACTTGCGCACGATGTCGCGATGCCAGTCGACCGCGAACCACTCGCGCAGGCTCTCGGCGATCGTCGGCCCCACGCCCTCCACACTCGACAGAACATCGGGGGCGGCCTTGGGCTTCTTGCCGGCCTTGCCCTCGGAGATATCGACGTCGTCACCAGCATCGGCGGCCTCGACGGCAGCAGCATCGGCGGCCTCGACGGCAGCAGCATCGGCCGCCGCGTCGGCGGCCGTCGCGGCGACCGAACTGTCGAGGGCGGCGGCCGACACGGCGGCGGCCTCTTCGGCGCTGCCGGGCGGGGCGGCCACGATCGCCTCGATGGCTTCCATCGAGCCGAACTGGCGCGCCAGCGCCTGCGCCGCCGTCGGCCCCACGTGGCGGATGGACAGCGCGACCAGCACACGCCACAACGGCCGGTCTTTGGCGCCCTCGAGGTTCTCGAGGAGCTTCACCGCGTTGGTGCCCAGGCTGCCGTCCTGGTTGACGAAGAACGGCGACTGGCGCAGCTGGTCTTCGGTCAGGGAGAACAGCTCGCCCTCGTCGGTGATCGCGTGGGAGTCGAGCAGCGCCTGGCCGGCCTTGTAGCCCAGCACCTCGATGTCGAACGCCCCGCGACCGGCCAGATGGAACACGCGCTCGCGCAGCTGAGCCGGGCACGACCGGGTGTTCGGGCAGCGGATGTCGATGTCGCTCTCTTTGGCCGGCGCCAGCTTGGTGCCGCAGGCCGGGCAGTTGGTCGGCATCACGAACGGGTGCGCGTCTTCCGGCCGCAGGTCGATCACCGGGCCGAGCACCTCGGGGATCACGTCGCCCGCCTTGCGCAGCACGATCGTGTCGCCGATCCACACGCCCTTGCGCTCGACCTCGCGGGCGTTGTGCAGCGTCGCCAGGGCGACCGTCGACCCGGCCACCTTGACCGGCTCGAGCACCGCGAACGGCGTGACCCGGCCCGTGCGGCCCACGTTGACGTCGATGTCGAGCAGCTTGGTGGTGACCTCTTCGGGCGGGTATTTGAAGGCGATCGCCCAGCGTGGCGCCCGCGACGTGGTGCCCAGCCGGCCCTGCAGGGCGACCGAGTCGACCTTGACGACGACACCGTCGATCTCGTGCTCGACGTCGTGGCGGTGCTCGCCGTAGTAGGCGATGTAGTCGCGCACGGCGGCGGCGTCGTCGGCCAGCTTCCACCGCGAACTGGTCGGCAGCCCCCAGGCCTTGAGTGCCTCGTAGGCGTGGGACTGCGACGTCGGCGTGAAGCCCTTGCGGGCCCCGATGCCGTGCACGACCATGCGCAGCCCGCGCGACGCGGTGATGCGCGGGTCTTTCTGGCGCAGGCTGCCGGCGGCCGCGTTGCGCGGGTTGGCGAACGGGGCCTTGCCCTGCTCGACCAGCGACGCGTTGAGGTCGGCGAAGGCCGAGACCGGGAAGTAGATCTCGCCGCGCACCTCGACCAGCTCGGGCAGGTCGTCGCCGTGCAGTCGCTCGGGGATCTCGCTGATCGTGCGCACGTTGGGCGTCACGTCTTCACCCGTGCGGCCGTCGCCGCGGGTGGCGCCGCGCACGAGGCGGCCGTTCTCGTAGGTCAGGTTGATCGCGAGGCCGTCGACCTTGAGCTCGCAGATGAACTCGACCGGGCCGCCCGCGTCGCGCACCGTGCGGTCGATCCAGCCCTCGAGCCCCTCGTCGTCGAAGACGTTGTCGATGGAGAGCATGCGCTCGGCGTGCTCGACGGCGGTGAACTGGGTGGAGAACGAACCGCCGACGTTCTGGGTCGGGGAGTCGGGCGTGCGCAGCGCCGGGAACTCCGCCTCGATCGCCTCGAGCTCGCGCAGCAGCTTGTCGAACTCGGCGTCGGAGATCGTGGGCGAGTCGAGGACGTAATAGCGGTATTGATGGCCGAGCAGCTCGTCGCTCAGCTCGGCGTGCCGGGCGCTGGCCTCGGGGGTCGGATCTTTCCCGGCGGCGGCCACCTGCTCAGCGGTGGGCTGAGCGAGCTGCTCGGTCTCTTGCGAAGCCTTCTTGACCACCGGGACCTCCGTGCTCGACAACTAGGGCCTGTTGGCTTGAGGCCTCGTCCGCGGCCCGGCACCATTCCAAAACAGGCCCTACGCGGAACGGTAGTCGCCACCCCTGACATTTTTCGCCCGGCGCGACGGCACAACCCGCAGGTTGATCAGACCTCGGCCAGCCGTCGCCCGGCCTCGCGGCAGGCCGTCAGCGCGGCCCGCGCGTAAGCCGGCGAGGCGCCCGCCAGACCGCAGGCCGGCGTGATCACCACCTGTTGCGGCAGCCGCGACGGCGCGAACCCGAGCCGTTTCCACAGCGTCGAGACCCGCTCGGCGACCTTCTTGCCGTCGACACCCCCGGACGGCGAGGTCAAGGCCGCGGACGGGGCGGTGGGCACGACTCCGGCGAAGAGACCGAGCCCCGCCTCGAGCGCCTCCCCCAGCGGGTCAAGATCTTTGAGCAGCGACAGGTCGAGCGCCACGGCAGCGGCCCGCGCATCACGGAAGACCGGCAGCGGCACGCCCGCAGCGCAGCAGTGCGCGATCACCGGCGCCCCCACGGCCTCGACCACCTCGCGCAGCACCGACGCCGCGTCGGGCCCCGGCACGACCCGGTAGGACCCCAGCCCGCTCTCGGTCGGGACCCGGCCGGCCAGCACCGCCGGCAGCGACGGCTCGTCGAGCTGCAGCAGCACCTCGGCCCGCGGGAGCCGCTTGCGAACGTCATCGACGTGCCGCCGCAGGCCCTCGGCCAGCGAGGCGGTCAGGTCGCGCACCGCTCCGGCGTCACGCAGCAGCCGCCCGCCGATCGGGCGGTCGATGCTCGCGGCCAGCGTCCACGGCCCGGCCGACTGGATCTTCAGGGGGCCGGAGTAGGCATCGCCCTGCTCGGTGAGCTGGTCGAGATCGCGTTCGAGCAGGTCGGCTGTGCGGCGCGCGTCTTGCCCGGGGCGGGGGGCCACCTGCCAGCGACCGGCGTAGAGCTGCACCGGCAGGTCGACCAGGAACCCGGCGCTGCGCCCGATGATGTCGGCCCCCGGCCCCCGCGCCGGCAGCTCGGCCAGGTGGGGCAGGTCGGGCAGTTCGCCGAAGACGACGCGCTGGGCCTCGGCGATGTCGGTGCCGGGGAGCGACCCGATGCCGGTGGCCGAGCCCGCCGCCCACGGGAAGTCAGGCACGCGCCGCCACCAGGGCCTCGGAAGCCACGCCGGCCGTGATGGTGGCCGAGCCGAGCACGATGTCGCCGCCGGAGTCACGCTGGTAGGCCACGATCGCCTGCCCCGCCGCGACACCCCGCGCGGGCGAGAGCAGCCGGGCGGTCAGCTCGCCGTCGGCGACGGTCACCACGGCCGGCACGACCTCGCCGTGGGCGCGCAACTGCACGTCGCACTCGACCGGCGTCTCGGCCCCGTGCCAGATCGCGCGCGAGGCGGTCACGGTGTCGACCTCGAGGTCTTCGCGCGGCCCGACGGTCACTGTGTTGGTCACCGGGGTGATCGACAGCACG
This sequence comes from Actinoplanes solisilvae, assembly GCF_003999975.1. Taxonomy (GTDB): domain Bacteria; phylum Actinomycetota; class Actinomycetes; order Mycobacteriales; family Micromonosporaceae; genus Actinoplanes; species Actinoplanes solisilvae. Next base: position 329,795 of record NZ_RJAC01000001.1, read on the forward strand.
TAGCGCGGGCGCCCGTCGGCGGCCGGCACGCGCAGGTCGAGACCCTTGCGCTGGCCCACCGTGTAGGCGAAGGCGCCGTCGTGGGTGCCGAGGCGCTCGCCCGTGCGCCCGTCGACGATGTCGCCCGGCGTCGAGCCGAGCTGGCGTTGCAGGAAGCCCTTGGTGTCGCCGTCGGCGATGAAGCAGATGTCGTGGGAGTCGGGCTTGTCGGCGACCGAGAGACCCCGGCGGGCCGCCTCGTCGCGGACCTGAGCCTTCGTCGAGTCGCCGAGCGGGAAGACCGCGCGGGAGAGCTGGTCGCCGGTGAGCACGGCCAGCACGTAGGACTGGTCTTTGCCGTCGTCGACGCTGCGGCGCAGCAGGCCGTCGTCGCCGAGGCGGGCGTGGTGGCCGGTGACCACGGCGTCGAAACCGAGCGCGACAGCCCGGTCGAGCACCGCCTCGAACTTGATCTTCTCGTTGCAGCGCAGGCACGGGTTGGGGGTGCGGCCGGCGGCGTATTCGGCGACGAAGTCGTCGACGACGTTGGCGTGGAACTGCTCGGCCATGTCCCACACGTAGAAGGGGATGCCGATCACGTCGGCGGCGCGGCGGGCGTCACGGGAGTCTTCCAGCGTACAGCAGCCCCGCGCGCCCGTCCGATAGGTCTGAGGGTTTCGCGCCAGCGCCAGATGCACCCCGGTGACGTCGTGGCCGGCGTCGTGGGCGCGCGCGGCGGCGACGGCGGAATCGACGCCGCCCGACATAGCCGCAAGAACTCGCATGACCGCAAGCCTAACCGGGTCGCCGTGTGCACTCGGACGGCCTGTGGACAACCGTCAGCGAGGCGTCTTCCAGGCGGTCGCCCGCCGGGCCCGCTCGATCGCGCCGGGCAGGGCGGCCACCAGAGCGTCGACGTCGGACCGGGTGCTGGTGTGGCCGAGGCTGAAGCGCAGCGACGAGCGGGCGCGGTCGTCGTCGGCGCCCATCGCGATCAGCACGTGGCTGGGCTGCGAGACGCCGGCCGAGCAGGCCGACCCGGTCGAGCACGAGATGCCCTGCGCGTCGAGGAGCAGCAGCAACGCGTCGCCCTCGCAGCCGGGGAAGCTGAAGTGAGCATTGCCCGCGAGCCGGTGCTCAGGGTCACCGTTGAGAATGGCGTCGGGCACCAGCGCACGGACACGGGCCACGAGGTCGTCCCGCAGCGCTCCGACCCTTTCGGCGTACGCCGCCTGGCCTTTGACCGTGATTTCGACCGCCGTGGCGAAGGCCGCGACACCGGCCGTGTCGAGCGTGCCCGAGCGCACGTCGCGTTCCTGACCGCCGCCGTGCAGCAGCGGGGTGCAGGCGATATCGCGGCCGAGCAGCAGCGCGCCCACGCCGACCGGGCCGCCGACCTTGTGTCCGGTGATCGTCATGGCCGCGGCGCCACTGGCCGAGAAGTCGACCGGGATCTGGCCGAGAGCCTGCACCGCGTCGGTGTGGAAGGGGATGCCCGCCTCGGCGGCGAGGCGCGCGAGCTCGGCCACCGGCTGCACCGTGCCGACCTCGTTGTTGGCCCACTGCACGCTGACGACGGCGATTTCTTCCGCGTACGACTGCAGCAGCTCGGCCAGCGACGAAGGGTCGACCCGCCCACGCGAATCGACAGGTAGCCAGCTCACCTGGGCGCCTTCGTGGGTGCCGAGCCACTCGGCGCTGTCCATGACGGCGTGGTGCTCGACCGACGAGGCGACCACGCGGCTGCGGTTGAGGGAACCGGCCCGCCGCGCCCAGAAGATGCCCTTGACCGCGAGGTTGTCGCTCTCGGTGCCGCCGCTGGTGAAGATCACCTCGGACGGGCGGGCGCCGAGGGCCGCCGCGATGCGCTCGCGCGACTCCTCGACGAGCCGGCGGGCATGGCGCCCGGAAGCGTGCAGGGACGACGGGTTACCGACCTCGCGGGCCGCCGCAACGTATGCCGCCAGCGCCTCGTCGAGCATCGGCGTGGTCGCAGCGTGATCCAAGTAGGTCATCAGGGCTTCAGCTTATGCCTCGCCCGGGAACGCGGAACGGCCCGGCGCTGAGCACCGGGCCGTCGCGTGACCGGAATTACTTACGCTTGCGGATCTCGTCGGCCGCCTGGGGGACGACCTTGTTCAGGTCACCGACCACGCCGTAGTCGGCGAGCTCGAAGATCGGCGCCTCGGCGTCCTTGTTGACCGCGATGATGGTCTTCGAGGTCTGCATGCCGGCCCGGTGCTGGATCGCGCCCGAGATGCCGAGCGCGATGTAGAGCTGCGGGGAGACGGTCTTGCCGGTCTGGCCCACCTGGAACTGGTGGGGGTAGAAGCCGGAGTCGACCGCCGCGCGGGACGCGCCGACCGCGCCGCCGAGCAGGTCGGCCAGCTCTTCGACCAGCTTGAAGTTGTCGGCGCTGGCGACGCCGCGACCGCCGGAGACCACGATCGAGGCCTCGGTGAGCTCGGGGCGCGAGCCCTTCTGCTCGGCCACCCGCTCGACGACCCGGGTGAGCTTGTCGCTGTCGGCGACGGTCACGGTCAGCTGCTCGACCGTGGGGGTCGCCGGCTGCGGGGTCGGGGTGGTGGAGTTCGGGCGGATCGTCACGATCGGCAGGCCACGGGTGACCTTCGACTTGACGATGCCCGAGCCGGCGAAGACGACCTGGGTGGCGGTGCCGTCGGCGGCCACGTCGACCGCGTCGGTGAGCAGGCCGTTGTCGAGCTTGACGGCGAGACGCCCGGCGATCTCTTTGCCCTCCTGGGTGGAGGCGAGCAGCACGGCGGCGGGCTGGGCCGACTTCACGAGCTCGGCGACCGCGGTGGCCTTGGGGGCGACGAGGTAGTCCTCGACGTCGGAGCCCGCGGCGACGTAGACCTTCTCGGCGCCGTACTCGCCGAGCTTGTCGGTGAACGCGGCTGCGTCGCCGAACACGACCGCGCTGGGCGAGCCCAGCGTGCGGGCGATCGTCAGCATCTCGAGGGTGACCTTCTTGACGCCGGCAGCCTGCGAGGCCTCGACGACGACCAATACTTCAGCCATGTCTCTCAATCCCCTCAGACGAACTTCTCGGTGGCGAGGTACGCGACGAGCTGGGAGCCGCCGTCGCCCTCATCAGTGATCTTGGTGCCGGCGCTGCGGGGCGGGCGAGGCGAGAAGTCGACGACGGCGCTGGTCGCGCCGGCCGTGCCCACCTCGTCGGCCGCGATGCCCAGGTCGGACAGGGCGAGTGCCTGCACGGGCTTCTTCTTGGCCGCCATGATGCCCTTGAAGGACGGATAACGCGGCTCGTTGATGGTGTCCCACACGCTGACCACGGCCGGCGTGGACGCGGTGACGACCTCGTAGCCCTCGTCGGTCTGCCGCTCGACGGTCAGCGTCGAGCCGTCGACCGTGAGTTTGCGCGCGCCGGTGAGCGCGGCGATGCCCAGACGCTCGGCCAGCATGTGGGGCATGACCTGCACGCGGCCGTCGGTCGACTCGGCGCCGGCGATGATCAGGTCGGCGTTCAGCGTGCCGAGGGCGGCGGCGAGCACCTTGGACGTGGCGACGGCACAGGAGCCGTGCAGCGCGTCGTCCTGCACGTGGACGGCCTTGTCGGGCCCCATCGACAGCGCCTTGCGGATCGACTCGGTCGCGCCGGCCGGGCCCATCGTGAGGATGGTGACCTCGCCGCCGTGCGCTTCCTTGATCTTCAGCGCTTCCTCGATGGCGTACTCGTCCATCTCGTTGATGACGTTGTTCGCCGAGGCACGCTCGACGGTGTTGTCGCTCGCGCTCAGGGTGCGCTCGGCACCGGAGTCGGGCACCTGCTTGACCAGTACGACGATGTTCATCGCGCTCCTACGACCTCCTGTATTCAACGCACCGTTGCGGCCGGACGCCTCCCGACACGTTACCCGCCAGTAGCTTGGCCGTGTCAGCCACCGAGAGTGACACACCTCACCCACACTGACCGCCGAATCGCTACAGTCTGACCAGGGAGGTGTGCGATATGTCCGCCCAAATCGCTCGGTTACGCGGTGGGTTGCTTCCGTCCGCCTCACATCCTCCACCACGGCGCTCCGCGCCCGCGCCGGACATCCACGGACGCCGCGATCCGGACTCTCCGTGGTGCCTCTGTGGCCGTTCGCGCGAGGCCTGCGTGAGTGACGAAGTCCGCAGCCTGTGGACAAGCCTTCTTCACCTGGGCGGTCAATAATCTGGGACGTGTTCGGCAGCCTGCGCCAATGGATCGATCCCGAGAAGACCCCGGTCGTCGGCCGGACCCCCGACTACCGGTTCTCGCTGGCCAACGAACGGACGTTCCTCGCCTGGATCCGCACCGGGCTGGCCCTGATCGCGGGCGGCCTGGCCTGCGCCCAGTTCCTGCGGCCGATGAAGATCGCCCACCTGCGCGAGATTCTGGCCGTCGCCCTGCTCGTGCTCGGTGCCGTGGTGGCACTGCGCGCCGTGCACCACTGGGCGCGCACCGAGCGGGCCATGCGGCTGGACCAGGAACTGCCCGGCACGAAGTTCCCGGCCGTCCTGGCCGTCGCCATCGCGGTCGGAGCGCTCTTCCTGATCGTCGCGGTAGTGCTACCGAAATGACGGTGGAGTGGACCGAGGACCGCGGCGCCGCGGCCGAGCGCACCCGGCTGGCCTGGCGGCGCACGGTTCTCGCGGCCACCGTCGTCTTTCTGCTCGCCGCCCGCCCCGCCTTCGACCCGGACGCCGGGGCCGCCCAGTGGATCAATGCCGCGCTCGGCGGGATCGGCTGGTCGGCGCTGGTCGCGCTGGCCTACCGCCGCGCCCGTGGCCTGGAACGCCGCCCGCCGCACCCCGGCCGGCGCACGATCACCGCTTATGCCCTGATCACTGTCGCTCTCGCCGCGCTCGCCGGCCTGGTTGTCATGCTCTGATCGTCGCCGGATCGGCGACGGCGCGTCATCATTGCCACATGGTCCGGTTGTTCATTCTCCTCGCTGCCGTGCAGTTGGTGCTGCTCGTGCTGTCGCTGATCAGCAGCTTGTCGGCCGATCGCGTCCGCAACGCGCCACGATTCGTGTGGGTGTTGGTGATCCTTTTCATCCCCCTGCTGGGCCCACTCGCCTATTTCGCCTGGGGCCGTCCCAAGCCGATCCCGCAGGAGGGCACCGTCGTTCGCCGGCGCCGCGCTCCGGCGGCACCCGACGACGACGCCGACTTCCTTCGATCGGTCGACACCGAGCAGTCCCGGCGCGACCGGGAAATGCTCGCGAAATGGGAAAAGGAACTAAACAACCACGAGGAGCCCGACAAGCCCTGATCAGGCGAGGTTCGATGACCGGGGATAGGCGTCGCTGGGGTCGGTCAACACGTTGACCAGGTAGGGCACCCCGGCGCTGAAGGCACGTTCGAGGGCCGGACCGATCTCGGACGCCTTCTCGACCGTCTCCCCCGCGCCGCCCAGTGCCTTGACGACGTCGTCGTAGCGCAGGCCGGGCTGCAGGTCGGCGGCCACGTCATAGCCGTACATGGCCTGCATGGGGTGTTTCTCGAGCCCCCAGATGCCGTTGTTGCCGACCACCATGACGACCGGGAGCCCCTGCCGGACCAGCGACTCGGCGTCCATCAGCGAGAAGCCGGCGGCCCCGTCGCCGAGCAGTACGCAGATCTGACGGTCGGGATAGGTCACCCGGGCGCCCATCGCGTAACCCATGCCCGTGCCGAGGCACCCGTACGGACCCGGGTCGAGCCACGTGCCGGGCTGGGCGGGCTCGAGGAACCGGCCCGCGTACGAGACGAAGTCTCCGCCGTCCCCGATGGTGACCGCGTCGGGCGCCAGCACCTTCCGCAGTTCGCCGTAGATGCGCGCGGGCTTGATCAGGTCGGTCTCGGCCGTCATCGCCTCAGCGTCGCGAGCCTTACCCGCGTCTTCCGCCGTACGCAGACCTGAGATCCACTCGGCGTGTGAGGCGCGCTCGCCCGTGTAGCCGGCGATGGCCGCGAGGATGCGCCGCAGGTCACCGGCGGGCGACACGGCCGTCTCGACATGCCCGGCCCGCTGGCTCGGGGCGTCGACGATGTGCACGACCTGGGCGGCACCGAACTCGCCGAAACCGAGCCGGAAGTCGAGCGGCGTGCCGATCACGCAGACCACGTCGGCCTCGTTGAGCGCGGGCCGCCGGGCCTTGGCGAAGGCAAGCGGGTGAGACGGCGGCAGTGCGCCGCGGCCCATGCCATTGGTGAAGACCGGTACGTCGAGCGCCTCGGCGGCTGCCCGGAGCTCGGCGATCGCGTCGCCGCCCCACACGTCGGAACCCGCGATGATCACCGGCCGGGAGGCCGACGCGAGCAGCGTGGCGGCGCGGGACACCTCGTCGGGGTCGGGCTCGATCACCGGGACGGCGGGCCGGCCCGGGTCGGCGGCCTCGCCGCTGGAGAAGACCACCTCGAGGGGCAGGTCGAGGAAGGCCGGCCCGCGGTGCGCGGTGAGCGCGGCGGTCAGGGCGGCCCGCACCTCGCCGGGGATCGAGTCGGTGTCGCCGACCGTGGCCGCGTATTTGGTGACCGGCGCGACCAGCGGAACGTGGTCGAACTCCTGCAGGCTGCCCGAGCCCCAGCGGAAGGCGGGGGCCCGGCCGCCGAGCACGAGCACCGGCGAGGCGTTGAAGAACGCGCTGGTCAGGCCCGAGATGCCGTTGGTCACGCCGGGACCGGCGGTCAGTACGGCGAGACCCGGGCGGCGCTGCAGCTTGGCGACCGCTTCGGCGGCGAAGACCGCGGTCTGCTCGTGGCGTACGTCGTAGATCGGGAAGTCGGTCTTGTGGGCGGCGTCGTAGAGCGGGAACACGTGCCCGCCCGAGAGCGTGAACATCTCGTTGACGCCGAACGCCCGTGCCGCGGCCAGTGCCAGTTCGCCGCCGTGTCCCTCGATCACGTCTGCCATACCGTGTGCCCCCATCCGTGCGCCTTTGCCGGTGTAGGCACGCTACCCGGCAGGACCGGAAAGATGAACAGCTCTCAGATACCGACGAGACCGCGGATCTCCCGAATCAGGTTCCGCACGTTCTCCTCGACGGAGAGATCGTTGCCGTAACTGTAGGTGAGCACCAGCGCCACGAGCGGTACGACGATCATCACGAGGATGCTCAGCAGGACCTGGAGCGCGCGCAGGAAACGGTTGGGCCGCTTGCCACGGCGTACGGCCTCGGAGACCTGGGGCTGCGGCCGGGTTCGCGGCACCGAGGCGGGCCGGGGCGCCACCGAAGGGGGCCTAGGAGTGACGGAGGGCGGACGAGGTGGCGAGACCGGCCGGGACGAGACCGGGGCGGCCGGCGGGGTCGAGACCGGCCGCGAGAACTGCGGTTTCGGCGTCGGCACGGTCGCGTGCGGGTCGAGGGCCCAATTGTGATGATCCGCGTTGGGCCAGGGGTCGACCGCCGGCTGCAGACCGGTCGTGCCCGGAATGTGCGGGGGCGCGGCCACGACCCGTACGGTCGCTGTCTCGGCTCGGCCGGTGGAGACCAGCCGCAGCTCTGAGGTGAGCCCCGGCGCGGCCGCCCCGGTCGCCAGCAGCGCCGCGCCGGCCAGGATGCTGCCCTCGGCGACCACCAGCTCGGGCTGCTCGATCACCACCGGCGCCTCGCCCAGCTCGCGGTGCAGCAGCGTGGCCACCAGCGGAATGCGGCTCGCCCCGCCGACCAGGAACACCCCGGCCAGCCGGCCGTCGGGCAGGTCGGCCCAGTCGAGCAGGCCCTTGGTGACGCGCACGGTCTGTTCGAGCACCGGCCGGGCCAGTTTCTCGAGCTCGTCGCGGGTCAGGTGGACCTCGGTGTCGAGAAGGGGAACCACGAAGTCGGCCGACTGGGCGCGCGACAGCCGCTCCTTGGCGATGCGCACCTCTTCCCACAGCTGGCGCTGGGCCCGTCGTTCCTGGGCGGTGGTCGGCTCGAGCAGCCGCTCCCACTCGCTCGTGCGCAGGTGCTCGACGATCGCGGCGTCCACGTCGAGGCCGCCGATGTCGTCGCGGCCGTCGACCGCCATCACCTCGAAGCCGGACGCCGTGCGGGCGACGACGCTGGCGTCGAACGTGCCCGCGCCGAAGTCGTGCACCACCACGACCGAGCCGATCGGCACGTCGCGCCCCAGGACCTCGGCGAAGTAGGTGGCCGCGGCGACCGGCTCGGCGACCAGCCGGGCGTTGACCAGCCCGGCCCGGGCGGCCGCGTCGGCGAGCAGCGTGCGGCGGGTCGCGCCCCAGGTCGCGGGGCAGGTCAGGGTCGTCTCGTGGGCGACCGGGCCGACGGCGCGCTGCCATTCCTCGACAACCCGGGCGAGCACGGCGCTGATCAGGTCGACGACCGGGAACTCCTGCTCGCCGAGCAGCACCAGGCCGTCGTCGATGCGGCGCTTGGGGTTGGGCTCGAAGCGCACCGGGTCGATGCGGGCGCTGTGCACCGCGTCGCGGCCCACCACGAGACTGCCGTCGAGCTCGGCATAGACCGCCGAGGGAAGCAGCGGCGAGCCGTCGACCAGCAGCGGACGCGCACGACCGTCGGGCCAGCGCGCCACCGCGACGGTGTTCGAGGTGCCGAAATCCACGCCGAGGGCGTGTTTTCTCGGCTCACCTTGGTCGATGGCCATCCCCTGATTCTAGGGGGTAGGCGTGATCACACGATTCGCCAGCGGAGCTGTCGCGGCCACTCGCGCACGCACCGCACGTCCTCGCCCTTCGCGGTGCGGCCGCGGGCGCCCAGCGGCCGGCATTCGTCACCTTCACGCACAGGCTGCTGCACCACGTCGGCGGGCGGAGGAGACGTGGCGGGCGGGGACGCGGCGGGCGGGGGCACCGGTGGCACGACCGCCGGATCCTCGGGCGGACCCTCGATCGGCACCGGGGTGGGCGTCGTCGCAGCGGTGCGAGGGGCCGGGGTGTTCGTCGATCGGCGAGGGGCCGGCGTCGAAGTGGCCTTGCGGGCCCGGGTGGCGGGGGCGGGCACGGCCCGCGAGGTGGGCCGGATCGCGGGTGGGCTCGGCGGCGCCCCCATCGCGTCGACCACCGAGGAGCCCGGCGGGCGGGCCGGTTCGGGCCGGGACTGGCCGAGCGTCAGCCAGCCGATCAGCGCGCACAGCAACGCCTGACCGACCACCAGCGCCACGGCCAGGCGCACGGTGCGTCGCACCTTGAGCGTGACCGGAACCGGTTCCACCCGTCGGACTTTATGGCAAGGGATCGATGCGGTCGAGGGTTAACGCCCCGTAAATGTGGGTTTACGCTTCTCCACAAAGGCGCTGGTCCCCTCGACGCGGTCCTCGGTGGCGAAGAGCCCGGCGAAGAGCTGCGACTCGAGGGCCAGTCCCGAGGCGAGGTCGGTGTTCAGCCCGCCGTCCACCGCCAGCTTGGCGGCCCGCAGTGCGAGAGATGGCCCCTTCACGTACGGCCGGACGAGCGCCTCGGCCGTGGCGTAGACCTCGGCGGCCGGCACGACCCGGTCGGCCAGGCCGATGCGCAGCGCCTCCTCGGCGTCGACCATGCGGCCCGAGAAGATCAGGTCTTTGGCGCGGGCCGGGCCGATCAGCCGGGCGAGCCGCTGGGTGCCGCCCGCGCCGGGGATGATGCCCAGCTTGATCTCGGGCTGGCCCAGCTTGGCGTCCTCCGCCACCACCCGCCAGTCGCAGGTCAGGGCCAGTTCGCAGCCGCCGCCGAGGGCATAGCCGGTGACCGCGGCGACGACCGGCTTGGGGATGCGGGCCACGGCGTCGAAGGCGCTGGAGAGGGCACCCGCTCGCACGGCCATCTCGGGGTAGCCGACCTTGGTGAATTCGGTGATGTCGGCGCCGGCCGCGAAGACTTTCTCACCGCCGTAGACGATCACGGCCTTGACCTGCTCGTCGGCGGTCGCGGCCTGCGCCGCCGCCCGCAACTCTTCCTGAAGCTGGGTGTTGAGCGCGTTCATCGGCGGCCTGTCCAATCGGATCGTGCCGATGCCGTCGGTAATCTCCAACGTCACGAACTCGCCCACGAACGCCTCCTGAGTAGTGGTTCAGGTCAGCCTACGACGGGTACAAAATGTGACGATGACTACGTACTACCGGGACCCGGATGTGTGGATAACCTCCGCCGGGGTCCGGATGAGCGGCCGTGATCTGCGCCTGGACGACCTCATCCAGGTGTGGCACACCCGTGGGCGCCGGTCCTGGGGCACGATCGCCGGTCGCGGCGCGGTCGCCGTCGCGATCCTCACCCCGGTGGTCGTCGGACTTTTCGGCATCGCCGTCGCCCTGGTCATCGACGCCTCGACCACCACGACGATCGCCCTGGTCGGTGGCGGCGTCCTGATCGGCCTGGCCGCGGCCCCGCTGGCCGACGTGCTGCTCGAGCGCATCGACCGCTCCTACGACCGCGGCAGCCGGGTGCGCGAGATCTGGGCCCGCACCCCCAGCGGCGACCTGCTGCTGCTCAGCACCCCGGACGCGGCCCGCTTCGGCCGCATCTACCGCGCCCTGCAACGCGCCCTGGAGCCGGCCGGGCGCCGCTGACCAATTTACAGAAATCGGCGCGGAGCCGGCCCTTCATCGGTGACGATCGACTCACCATGCGAACCACCACCCAGCGCCCCACCGGTGTCGAGCGCACCTTCGGCGCCGACGAGATCATCGTCACCAAGACCGATCCGCGCGGCGTTCTCACCTACGCCAATGAGGTCTTCCTGCGCACCTCGGCGCTCACCGAGGCCGAGGCGATCGGGCAGCCGCACAACATCATCCGGCACCCGGACATGCCGCAGGCCGTGTTCAAGCTGCTCTGGGACACCCTCGGACGGCGCGAGGAGATCTTCGCGTACGTCGTGAACATGGCCTCGGACGGCGCCCACTACTGGGTCTTCGCGCATGTCACACCGTCGTTCGGGCCCGACGGCAAGCTGGTCGGCTACCACTCGAACCGGCGGCTCCCGGAGCCCTCGGTGGTGGCCGAGGTGAGCCGGCTCTACGAGCGCATCCGCTCGGCCGAGCAGCAGCAGGGGTCCAAGGCGGCGGCGGTCGAGGCGGGCTGGCAGGCACTGCAGTCCGAGCTGGCCGGTCGCACGTACGACGAGTTCATCTGGGCCCTCACCAGCGGAGCGCGCTAGATGTCAGATGACGTGCTGGCCGCGATCACCGACGTCTGCCGCCGGGCCTCGGCCGGAGATCTCGAGGCGCGCCTGCCCTCGATCGGCGAGTCGGCCGAGGCGGTGGCGACTCGCATCGCGCTGAACAATCTGCTCGACATCAGTGACGCCTTCGTGCGCGAGGCGGGCGCCGCGTCGGCCGCCGCCGCCGAGGGCCGGTTCCACCGGCGGATCCTCACCCGCGGCCTGTCGGGCGCCTTCCGGTCGTCGGCCGAGCAGATCTCCGCCTCGATCGTGGCGATGAGCCGCACGGCCGAGCGGGTCGCCGAGGCCGCGCGGGCCCGTGTCGCCCTTGCCGACGAGTTGGAGTCGGCCGTGCTGACCGTCTCGGAGCAGGTCGCGACCGCCGCCACCGAGATGGGCGCATCCACCGGCAGCCTCGCCGGCTTCGCCCGCGACGCGGTCACCGTGGCCGAGCGCGGCCTGTCCACGGTCACCTCGCTGCGCACCGCCTCCGACCAGATCCGTACGGCGGTCGACCTGATCAACCAGGTGGCCAAGCAGACCCGCCTGCTTGCCCTGAACGCGACCATCGAGGCCGCCCGCGCCGGTGACGCCGGGCGCGGCTTCAGCGTGGTGGCCGGCGAGGTGAAGACCCTGGCCGCCGAGACCAGCGCGTCCAGCGACGAGATCATGGGTCAGGTGAACACCGTGCAGGAGGTCGCGGCCGACGCGGTGGCCGTGCTCGAGACGGTGACCGGCAGCATCCGCGAGATGAGCGGCCTGGTGAACGGCATCGCCTCCGCGGTCGACGGCGGCAGCGCTCAGGGCACAGCCGGCCTCTCGCAGCTCGCCGAGGTGCTGCGGGCCGAGGTGAGCCGCTTCGTCAGCACGGCCCGCCAGAGCTAACCGGCCCGATAGACCTCGTCGATCTCGTCGCGCGTCGGCAGCGCGTCGGAAGCCCCGAGTTTGCGAACGCACGCCGCGCCGGCCGCGTTGGCCCAGCGCACCGCCTCGACCAGGTCGCGGCCCTCGCCCCAGGCCACGGCGAGCGCGCCCGTGAAGGCGTCCCCGGCCGCGGTCGTGTCGGTGACCTCGACGTGGAAGGCGGGCACGGTTTCGTCGCGCCCGTCGCGGTCGGCGTAGCGCGAGCCACCGCCGCCCAGCGTGAGCACCACCCGCGGCACCAGGGCCAGCAGCGCCGGCACGTCGATCGCGTCGCCGCCGGTGACGGTCAGCGCCTCGACCTCGTTCACCACCAGCAGGTCGATGTTGACCAGCAGCTCGGGTGGCAGCTCGCGGGCCGGGGCCGCGTTGAGGATCATGCGGGTGCCGCCGGCGCGCGCCACCCGGGCCGCCGCCACCACCGTCTCGACCGGGATCTCCTGCTGGCAGAGCAGCACGTCGCCCTCGGCGATGGCCGCTTCCTCGCCCGCGGTGAGGCCGACGAACGAGTTGTTGGCGCCGGGCGAGACCAGGATCGAGTTCTCACCGCCCTTGTCGACCATGATGACGGCCACACCGGACTGGCCGAAGCTGGTGCGCACGTGTCGCATGTCGACGCCGGCCCCGTTGAGCCGCGCGTTCAGGTTGACGCCGAACGCGTCCGAGCCGATCGCGCCCAGGAAGACCGTGCTGCCCCCGGCGCGGGCGGCGGCGATCGCCTGGTTGGCGCCCTTGCCGCCCGGCATCATCAGGAACTTCTCGCCCAGCACGGTCTCGCCCGGCCGGGGCAGCCGGTCGGCCAGCCCGACCAGGTCCATGTTCGCGCTGCCGGCGATGACGATGCGCGGGGCCATGACGTCAGGCCGCCCGGGCCGCGTAGCGGTCGCCGAACCGGTCGACGACCAGCGGCACCCCGAACGTCTTGCTCAGGTTGTCGGCCGTCATCACCTCGCCGAGCAGGCCCGAGGCGACGATCGTGCCCTCGCGCAGCAGCATGCCGTGGGTGAAGCCGGGCGGGATCTCCTCGACGTGGTGGGTGACCAGGGCCATCGCCGGCGAGTCGGGGTCGAGGGCGAGTTCGGTCAGCCGGGCGATCAGGTCTTCGCGGCCGCCCAGGTCGAGGCCGGCGCCGGGCTCGTCGAGCAGCATCAGCTCGGGGTCGGTCATCAGCGCCCGGGCGATCAGGGTGCGCTTGCGCTCACCCTCGCTCAGGGTGCCGAACTCGCGGTCGACCAGCGAGCCCATGCCGAGCTGGCCGAGCAACTGACGGGCCCGGCCCTCGTCGGCCGGGTCGTACGCCTCGCGCCAGCGGCCGACCACCGACCACGCCGCCGTGACCACGACGTCGAGCACGCGCTCGGTCGGCGGCACCCGCTCGGCGAACTGGCCGGTGGCCAGGCCGATGCGGGTGCGCAGCTCGTTGATGTCGGTGCGGCCGAGGCGCTCGCCCAGCACCCACGCCGTGCCCCGCGAGGGATGCAGCCGGCCCGAGGCCAGGTTGAGCAGCGTGGTCTTGCCCGCGCCGTTCGGCCCCAGGATCACCCAGCGCTCGTCCAGCTCGACCTGCCAGGACAGGCCTCGGACCAGGAAATTTCCATTGCGGATCACGCTGACCCGGTCGAAGGCGATTACGGTGTCGTCGTCAGGCTGGGTCACAGCAGTCTCGAGCACCCGCTAATCCAATCACGGGGACGGCCGGCCGTTCAGCCGGTGGTCGACCCGAACACCTCGTCGCGCACGGCGCCCAGCGCGGTGTGCAGCGCGCCGTGCAGAACCGGCTCCGATTCCACGCCGGTGATGACGACCTGGGGGTTGACCAGGGTGATCGCCGCGACCTCCTGCTCGACCCGCGCGGCCAGCGCCGGGCCGCCGGCCTGGGACACCTCGCCGGCCAGCACGACCAGGGGCGGGTCGAGGACCACGCAGGTCGCGGCCACGCCGAGGGCCAGCCGGGCGGCCAGCTCGTCGAGCACCGGTTCACCGGCCGGGCCCGCCTCGACGGCGTCGCGCACCACGTCGGCCGCCTCGGTGCCGCGGAAGCCGTACTTCTTGCCGATCGCCTTGACCGCGTCGGCACCGGCGATGCTCTGGAACGCACCTCGTACGCCGCCCTTGGTCGCCTTGCGGCCCGTGTGCCGCGGCACGTCGGCCCCGGCCACCGGCATGTAGCCGATCTCGCCGGCCGCACCGGTGCTGCCCTGGTGGAGGCGGCCGTCGATGACGCTGGCCAGGCCGACACCGCGGCCGATCCAGATCAGCGAGAAGTCGCGCACGCCGGCCGCGGCGCCCGTGGTCGACTCGGCCACGGCGGCCATGTTCACGTCGTTGCCGAACACGACCGGCGTGTGCAGGTCGCGGCGCAGATCGTCGAGCAGGCCGCGGTGCCAGCGGGGCAGGTCCCAGGCGAACGAGATCTCGCCGCTCGTCGGGTCGACCAGGCCCGGCGTGCCGAGCACGACACGGCGTACGGAGGACATGTCGGTGCCGGCGTCGGTCGCGGCCTGGACCACGGCGTTGTGCACCACGCCGACCGGGTCGTCGTTGTCCTTGGTGGACTGCTCGACCCGCCCGATGATGGTGCCGGTGATGTCGGCGCAGGCCGCGACCACCCGGTCGGGTCCGACGTCGACGCCGATCACGTGGGCGCTGCCGGGGGTCACCGCGTAGAGCTGGGCGTTCGGTCCACGGCCGCCGGCCTGCTCGCCGACCCGGCGCACCAGACCGCGCTGTTCGAGCCGCTCGACCAACTGGGAGGCGGTGACCTTGCTCAGACCGGTCATCTCGCCGAGCTGGGCACGGGTGAGCGGGCCGCGGTCGAGCAAGAGCTCCAGCGCCGCACGGTCGTTGAGCGCGCGCAGCAGCCGGGGAGTGCCCGGAAGGCGGGTCGAGGCCATGACTGGTTCCCCTACTATTTAGGATAGTTTCCTATTAGATTAGCGGACCCGCGAACGGGTAGGCGCACGATCATCGCAGCTCGGACCGCCCGCGCACAGACTTGCGTCACCGGAAGGACATCATGGCCATCGACCCCGGACTCCGAAGGCTCGCGCTCGGCACCCTGCTGGCGGCCTTTCCCGGCGGGACCGCACCGGACTGGGCGGTCGCCCTGCTGACCGAGGGACTGGCCGGTCACACGCTCTTCGGCACCAACGTGGCCGACCCGGCGCAGCTCAGCCGCCTCACCGCTCGCCTGCGCGAGGGCCGGCCGGACGCCGTGATCGCGATCGACGAGGAGGGCGGCGACGTCACCCGCCTGGCCCATCGCACCGGCAGCCCGTACCCCGGGAATGCCGCCCTGGGCGCCGTCGACGACGAGAAACTCACCCACGAGGTGTACGCCGCGATCGGCGCCGACCTGGTCGCGGCCGGCGTGAACCTCGACCTCGCCCCCACCGTCGACGTCAACACGGCCGACGACAACCCGATCATCGGTACCCGCTCGTTCGGCGCCGACCCGCTGCTGGTCGCCCGGCACGCCCGCGCGGCCGTCGACGGCCTGCAGTCGACCGGCGTGGCCGCGTGCGCCAAGCACTTCCCCGGCCACGGCGCGACGGTCGCCGACTCGCATCTGTCCCTGCCGACCGTCGACGTCACGCCCGAGCTGCTGCGGAACCGCGACCTGCCGCCCTTCGCCGCCGTGGCTGGTTCGGCGCGGGCTGTGATGTCGGCCCACATCCGCGTGCCCGCCCTGACCGGCGACGACCCCGCCACGTTCAGCTCGGCGGTGCTCAACGATCTGCTGCGCGGCGAGTACGGCTTCCGGGGCGTGATCGTCACCGACGCGCTGGAGATGGCCGGCGCGGCCGCCTCGGCCGGAAGCATCCCGCGGGCCGCCGTCCGCGCCCTGACCGCCGGCGCCGACCTGCTCTGCATCGGCGCGAAGGTCGACGCCGCCCTGGTCGAGGCCGTGGCGGCCGAGATCGCGACGTCGGTCCCGGCTGCCCGCCTGGAGGAGGCGGTGGCCCGCGTCGCGGCGATGACATCGTGGACCGCTCAGCATCGAAGCCTCCGCCCCTACGACGAGAGCCTCGGCCTGGCCGCCGCCCGCCGCGCCGTCCACATCGAAGGCTCCCTCGACGAATTGGTGTCGCCGCTCGTCGTGCAGCTCGGGTCGGGCCACTCGATCGCCGAGGGACCGGTGCCGTGGGGCCTCGGCCCGCACCTCGAAGGCGCCGAGCAGGTCGAAGTCGTCCCCGGCTCTGCTGACGCCGCCGAGCTGACCGCCTACGCGGGTACCCGCCCGATCATCGTCGTCGGCCGCCACGCCCACCGCCGTTCCGCGAGCCGCGACCTGATCGAGGCCCTGGCCGCCACCCACCCCGTCGGCGTCGTCGAGATGGGCTGGCCCTCCTCGTGGCGGCCACGTGCCGCCAAGGCCTTCCTCACCACCTTCGGCGCCAGCCGCGCCAACGCCCGGGCCGCCGCCGAGGCCCTGGGAATCGCCGACCGCTGACTACTTGAACGCGTTCAAGCAGGAGCCGTATGCTGAGCGCGCCACACGACGGAGGAGGATCCCGGCCGGACGAGGGGACGGCCGGGCTCGCCCCCGGCAACGGATGCGATCGTCCGGGTCAGGCGAAGGCGAGGTATTACGGTGACGGGTGTGACGACCGCTGCCGCCGACCCCGTCGAGCCGAAACCGGAGAAGCCGCGCCGGGCGCGGGGTGAGCAGACCCGGCAGCTCATTCTCGAGACGGCGCTGCGACTGTTCCGCGAGCGGGGCTACGCCGAGACGACCATGCGGGTCATCGCCAAGGAGGCGGGGGTCGCGGTCGGCAACGCCTACTACTACTTCGACTCCAAGGAACACCTGATCCAGGGGTTCTACGACCGTAACCAGGCCGCGCACCGCGAGGCCGCCGAGCAGATCCTGGCGTCCGAGACCGAGCTGGCGCCCCGGCTGCGCGGGGTGCTGCACGCGGGAATCGACGTGAACGAGCCCTACCACTCGTTCGCCGCGACGCTGTTCAAGACGGCCGCCGAGCCGACCTCGCCGTTGAGCCCGTTCTCCCGCGAGTCTTCGCCGGCGCGCGAGGCGGCCATCGCGTTATTCCGCGACGTGGTGGACGGCTCGACCGCGAAGCTCGACCCCGAGCTGCGTAAGGAACTGCCCGAGCTGCTGTGGCTGGCCTGGATGGGCGTGGTCCTCTTCTGGGTCTATGACAAGTCGCCCGGCCGTCGGCGCACCCGGCGCCTGATCGACGGGTCGGTGCCGCTGATCGACCGGCTGGTGTCACTCTCCCGGCTGCGCGTGCTGCGACCGGCGCTGCGCCAGGCGCTCGCCCTGATCGAGTCGGTTCGCCGAGACGACTGATAACTGTACGTAATGCTTCGACTCGACTACGTCGAGTGATTGACTAAGGGGTTTTAGCTCCCGTCGTGGGCGAATAACCAGATCTGTCGCCCGATCCGCGTTGCCCGAACGGCCATTTCGCGTACGGCAATCTTCCAGCGTCTACCTACCGGCACGTAGCGTGATATTCGCAGGTGGGTCTGGGGACGTCGCGAGCCGACTCGGCCTTCGGGACCAGTTCGAGTCGTCGCGACGCAGACGGTGAGCCGGCCGCGGCACTATGGATTTCGGGAGCGATCCGCCGCGACCGGCTCACGCTGCCTGTGTCTCAGAAGGCGCTGCGGAAGCCCCGCAGCCGCAGACTGTTCAGCACCACGAAGACCGAGCTGAACGCCATCGCCGCTCCCGCGATCATCGGGTTGAGCAGGCCGGCGGCCGCCAGGGGCAGACCCGCGACGTTGTACGCGAAGGCCCAGAACAGATTGCCCCGGATGATCCCGAGCGTCCTCCGCGACAGCCGTACGGCGTCGACCGCGGCCGTGAGATCGCCACGCACCAGCGTCAGGTCCGAGGCCTGGATTGCCACGTCGGTGCCCGCCCCCATCGCCAGCCCGAGGTCGGACTGGGCCAGCGCGGCCGCGTCATTGACCCCGTCGCCGACCATCGCCACCGACCGCCCGCGCGCCTGCAACTGCTTGACCACGTCGACCTTGCCCGCGGGCAGCACCCCGGCCTCGACCTCGGCGATGCCCACCGCGGCCGCGACCCGCGCCGCGACGGCCGGCGAGTCGCCGGTGACCAGCATCGGCGTGAGCCCGAGCCTGCGCAGGGCCGTTACCGCCGCCGCGCTGGTCGGCCGCACCGAGTCGGCCAGCGCGATCCAGCCCAGCACGGTCCCGTCCGCGGTGACCGAGACCCACGTGCTCGCGTCGTCCGCGTCGGCCGGGGCGCCCGCGGCCACCACGATCTTGCGGCCCTCGACCGTGCCCCGCACGCCGACACCCGCCGTGGCCCGGAAACCCGAGACCGCCGGAAGATCGCGGCCGGCCGCCTCGGCGATGGCCCGTCCGATGGGGTGCTCGGAAGCGACCTCGACCGCCCCGGCCAGACGCAGCAGCTCGTCGGCCGACGAAGCGCCCGGCACGACCGAGGCCACGGTCATGCGGCCGGTGGTCACCGTGCCCGTCTTGTCGAGCACTACCGTGTCGACGCGGCGGGTCGACTCCAGCGCCTCGACGCCACGGATGAGGATGCCGAGCTGGGCGCCGCGGCCCGTGCCGACCAGCAGGGCGGTGGGCGTAGCCAGCCCCAGCGCGCACGGACACGCGATGATCAGCACTGCGACGGCGGCGGTGAAGGCGGTGGCCGTACCCTCGCCCGTGCCGATCCAATAGCCGAGCGTCCCGATCGCGAGGGCGATCACCACCGGAACGAAGACGCCCGAGATGCGGTCGGCCAGGCGCTGGACGGCCGCCTTGCCGTTCTGCGCCTCCTCGACCAGCCGCGCCATCTGGGCGAGCTGGGTGTCGGCGCCGACCCGGGTGGCCCGCACGATGAGCCGGCCGCCCGCGTTGATCGTCGCGCCGGTCACGGGGTCGCCCGGCCGCACCTCGACGGGAACCGACTCGCCGGTCAGGAGGCTGACGTCGAGAGCCGACGACCCCTCCTCGACCACGCCGTCGGTGGCGACCTTCTCCCCCGGGCGTACGAGAAAAAGCACTCCCGGAGTGAGGTCGGCCGCCGGGATGACGCGTTCGGCGCCGTTCTCGAGGATCGTGACGTGCTTGGCGCCCAGCGAGAGCAGGGAGCGCAGGGCGTCCCCGGCGTGGCGCTTGGCGCGGGCCTCCAGATAGCGGCCGGCCAGCAGGAACGTGGTGACGCCGGCGGCCGCCTCGAGATAGATCGAGTCGCCTTCGCGGGCGGTCAACGAGAACGGATGGCTCATCCCGGGCATACCGGCGTCGCCGAGGAAGAGCGCCCACAGCGACCACAGGAACGCCGCGAGCGTGCCCATCGAGACGAGCGTGTCCATCGAGGCCGCGCCGTGCCGCAGGTTGACGAGGGCGGACCGGTGGAACGGCCACCCGCCGTAGACGACGACCGGCGCGGCGAAGGTCAACGAGAGCCACTGCCAGTAGTCGAACTGCCAGGCCGGCACCATCGCGAGCACGATGACCGGCACACTCAGCACAGCGGAGATCAGCAGGCGGTCGCGCAGCGTGTCTCTCGTGCTGGTGGCCACCACGGGCTCAGGGGTGGGCTCGGCCGCCGTGTAACCGGTCTTCTCGACCACGGCGATCAGATCGGCCGCGCTGTAGGTGGCCGGCACGGTGGCGCGGGCTTTCTCCGTCGCGTAGTTCACCGTCGCGACGACCCCGTCCATCCGGTTCAGCTTCTTCTCGATGCGATTCGCGCAGGCCGCGCACGTCATCCCACCGATCTCCAGCTCGATAACCCGTTCCATCCTCCTACCCTATACCCCTTGGGGGTACCCAACCGTGGAGCGCGTCATTTTCGACTACGGCGACGACCTCCGTCAGATCGCCTGATCCACCAGCGAAAAGGCCGTCCCCCGCGCTGAGCGGGGGACGGCCTCTGTCATCAGGCGGCTGAGGTCTTGACCAGGGTGCGGATCTGGCGCAGGAGGACTGACAGCGCGGCCAGCTCGGCCGGGGTGTCGGCGACGTTGCCCATCGCGTTGGCGGCCCGGGCGATCGAGGCCGCGTTGACGCGTTCCCACTCCGAGATGCGTTCGTCGGCCGGGCCGTCCGGCGGGGTGGTCTGCAGCACCTCGCCGGTGAGGGCGGCCAGCGCCGCGTACAGGTCGTAGCGCAGCGCCATACGGGCCAGCGTCTGCCACCGGTCGCCGCGCGGGAGGCGGGAGATGTGGGACAGCAACTGGTCGATGTGGAAGCGCTCCGACAGGGTGAAGTAGACCTGGGCCACCTCGACCGCCGGGCGTGACGTGGCCGCGCCCGTCTCGAGGATGTCGAGCAGGCCGAAGCCGTAGTTGCACCACGTGACCCGCTCGGCCAGTTCCATCGGCACGCCCTTGTCGACCAGGGTGGCGATGTGTTCGTCCATCGAGCGCCGTTCGATGCCGAGCAGCACCGACGGCAGCTCGGGCAGCAACGACTGGACGCCGGAGCGCAGTTTGGCGATCTCGCCGGCCACGTCGATCGGCGAGCGGCGGGTACTGACCAGCCAGCGCACCGCCCGGTCGAGCAGCCGCCGCGACTCGAGGAACACCAGGGTCTGGGCCTCGGTCGGCACCCGGTTGTCGAGCGCTTCGGCGTCGGCCCAGATCTCGCTGAGACCGTACGCGTCCCGGATGACCGCGAAGGCCCGGATCACGTCGGCCGCGGAGGCGCCGCTCTCCTCCATCGCGCGGAAGACGAACGACGTACCGCCGCGGTTGACCACCTCGTTGACCAGCACCGTCGTGATGATCTCGCGACGCAGGCGGTGACCGGCCATGCGACCCGCGCAGCGCTCGCGCAGCGGGGTCGGGAAGTAGTTGGTCAGCACCTGGTTGGTCCAGGCCTCGTCGACGATCTCGTCGGCCAGCACCTCGCGTTCCAGACTGATCTTGACGTACGCCAGCAGGACCGCGAACTCCGGCGCCGAGAGCCCCTGACCCGCCTCGTGGCGCTGGGCCAGCTCGGCGTCGGTCGGCAACGCCTCAAGCTCGCGGTTGAGCTGGCCGCTCGCCTCGAGCTCGTTGAGCATGCGGCGGTGCACCGGCAGCAACGAGTGGGCCTGCGCCCGCGCACTGCCCAGCGCGGTGGCCTGCTCGTAGTTGTCACGCAGGACGAGTGCGGCCACCTCGTCGGTCATCGCGGCGAGCAGGTCGTCGCGCTCGGGCAGGGTCATCTCGCCGTCGGCGACCGCGCCGCCCAGCAGGATCTTGATGTTGACCTCGTGGTCGGAGCAGTCGACCCCGGCCGAATTGTCGATGAAGTCGGTGAAGACCCGCCCGCCGGCCCGCGCGAACTCGATGCGCCCGCGCTGGGTCAGCCCGAGGTTGCCGCCCTCGCCGACGACCCGTACGCGGAGCTGGGACCCGTTGATGCGGATCGCGTCGTTGGTCTTGTCGCCGACGTCGGCGTGGGTCTCGGTCGCCGCCTTCACGTAGGTGCCGATGCCGCCGTTGAACAGCAGGTCGACCGGCGCGAGCAGGATCGCCCGCATCAGCTCGACCGGGCTGATGGACTTCGCGTCGCCCAGGTCGAGCGCGGCGCGCACCTCGGCCGAGACCGGGATCGACTTCGCCGTCCGCGGATAGACCCCGCCGCCCGAGCTGATGAGGGACCGGTCGTAGTCGGCCCACGACGAGCGCGGCAGGTCGAACAGCCGCTGCCGCTCGGCGTACGAGGTCGCGGCGACGGGGTTCGGGTCGAGGAAGATGTGCCGGTGGTCGAACGCGGCGACGAGCTGGATGTGTTCGCTGAGCAGCATGCCGTTGCCGAACACGTCGCCCGACATGTCGCCCACGCCGACCACGGTGAAGGCCTCCCGCTGGGTGTCGAGACCCAGGTCGCGGAAGTGCTTCTTGACTGATTCCCAGGCGCCACGGGCGGTGATGCCCATCTTCTTGTGGTCGTAGCCGGCCGAGCCGCCGCTGGCGAACGCGTCGCCCATCCAGAAGTCCTTGGACACCGAGATCTCGTTGGCGATGTCGCTGAACGTCGCCGTGCCCTTGTCGGCCGCGACCACCAGGTAGGGGTCATCTCCGTCATGGCGCACCACGTCGCGCGGCGGCACGATCTTGCCGCTGAGGATGTTGTCGGTGACGTCGAGCATCGCGGTGATGAAGCGCTTGTAGCACTCCACCGCCTCGTCGCGGTCGCCCGGCTTCTGCTTGAGCACGAAGCCGCCCTTGGCCCCCACCGGCACGATCACCGCGTTCTTGACCATCTGCGCCTTGACTAGGCCCAAGACTTCGGTGCGGAAGTCCTCGCGCCGGTCGGACCAGCGCAGACCACCACGAGCCACGGCACCGAACCGCAGGTGTACGCCCTCGAAGCGCGGCGAATAGACGAAGATCTCGAACTTCGGGCGGGGCTGCGGCAGGTCGGGCACGGCCTGCGGGTCGATCTTGAAGGCCACGTAGGACTTGGGGCGCCCGTCGGCCCCACGCTGGAAGAAGCTGGTGCGCAGGGTGGCCTGGATCAGGGTCAGGTAGGAGCGCAGGATGCGGTCCTGGTCGAGACTGTCCACGTCGTCGAGCAGCGTCGTGATGCGTTCGAGCAGCTCGGCGGCGAGCTGCCCGCGCTGGGCCTCGCCCGCTTCGAGCCGCGGCGAGAACCGGGTCTCGAAGAGCCGCACCAGCAGGCGCGCGATCTCGGGGTAGGCGATGAAGGTCGACTCGATGTAGCGCTGCGAGAAGATCGTTCCCGCTTGGCGCTGATATTTCGCGTACGCCCTCAGCACGACGACCTGGCGCCAGGTGAGCCCGGCCCGCAGCACGAGCTCGTTGAACCCGTCGACCTCGGCCTCGCCACGCCAGGCCGCCGCGAACGCGTTCTCGACCTGAGGACGCACCTCAGCCAGCTCACGGTGCGATTCCGGCGGGGTCAGCCCGAAGTCGTACAGGTAGATCGTGCCGTCGCTGCGCCGGATCTCGTACGGCCGCTCGTCGACGACCTGCACGCCCAGCGAATGCAGCACCGGCAGCACGGCCGAGAGCAGCATCGGCTCGCCGTAGCGGTAGACCTTGAACCTGATGTCGTGCTCGTCGGGCTCGCGGGTGCCGCCGTGCAGGACGCGCCGCTTGCGGTAGAGGTGCATCTCGAGCTGCCCCGCCTCCTCGAGCAGCTCGAGCTTCGCGAGGTCCTGCATTCCCTCGTACGGCGTGTGGCCGTCCTTGTAGCTCTCGGGGTAGGCCGTCGAGTAGCGGGCGAACAGGTCGCGCGCCGCCTCCTCGCCCAGCTTGCGCTCGAGCACCAGGGAGAAGTCGTCGTCCCACATGCGGGTCGCGTCGGCCAGCATCTCGGCCAGCTCGTTCGGGTCGACCTGGCCCGGCGGGTCGGCCGGGTCGGTGCGCACGATGAAGTGCACCCGCGCCAGCATGCGCTCGGTCACCCGGGTCGTGTAGTCGACGCCGACGCCGTTGAGCTCGCGCAGCAGGATCTCTTGCATGCGAAGCCGGTTGCCGGTGGTGAAGCGGTCGCGCGGCAGGTAGATCAGGCACGAGATGAACCGACCGTAACCGTCGCGGCGCAGGAACAGCCGCAGTTGCCGGCGCCCCGCCATGCGCAGCACACCGATCACGGCCTCGTACAGGTCATCGGTCTTGATCTGGAAGAGCTCGTCGCGCGGGTAGGTCTCGAGGATCTGCAACAGGTCTTTGCCGGAGTGGCCGCGCGGCGACAGGCCCGAGCGGTCGAGCACCTCGCGCACCTTGCGCTTGACGACCGGCAGCTCGCGGACGCTGGTGCGATAGGCCGAGGAGCTGAACAGGCCCAGGAAGCGACGCTCGCCGATCACCTCGCCGGTGTCGTCGAAGAGCTTCACGCCGATGTAGTCGAGGTAGGCCGAGCGGTGCACGGTGGCCCGCGAGTTGGCCTTCGTGATCACCAGCAGGCGCTTCTCGAGGGCGCGCTGGAACGCCTCGTCGGTCATCGTGGAGAGCTTGCGCGGCTGGCTGTCGCCGCGCAGGATGCCCAGCCCGGTGCCGTGCACGCCCTTGAGCACGTCACCGTCGAGCCGGTATTCCCGGTAGCCCAGGAACGTGAAGTGGTCGTGGGCCAGCCACTTGAGCAGCTCGATCGAGTCGGTGACGTCTTTGTCGGGGACCGGGAGCTTGCGCTCGGAACCGCGGGCGGCCGACAACTCGTCGGCGATCACCAGGGCCCGCTGACGCATGCGCGGCCAGTCCTCCACCGCGTCGCGTACGTCGGTCAGCACCCGGCTGACCTCGTTGAGCAGCTGCTCGCGGGCCTCCTCGCCACGGATCGGGTCGATCTCGATGCGGATCCAGCTCTCGACCAGGTCGCCGTCGATCGCGTCGTCGGGCTCGACCTCGGCGGCCAGTTCCTGCAGCGCGCCCAGCGGCTCGCGGCGCACCACGATCAGCGGGTGGACGAGCAGGTGAACCTGCTGCTGGTGCGCGGAGAGCAGGGCGATCACCGAGTCGACCAGGAACGGCATGTCGTCGGTGACGATCTGGAGCACCGAGTGGAGCTGCGACCCGGTCGGCGGCGTGATCGCGAGCTTCAGCTCACCCGCGAGCCGCGTGGTGGCCAGCTCGCGATGGCTGATCGCGGCGTCGTACATCTCCTGGGGGGTGAGGCCCACCAGCTCTTCGTCGGGCGCGAATCGCCAGTAGCGCCCGACCAGGGAGGCCGTGCGATGGTCGTCGCCCGCCACCTCCACGGCCTGGGCGATCAGCCGCTCCCCGTTCGGGAGCGTCTCGTCGAGCTCGCCCTCCTCGGCGCTGGCGCCGAGTCGCCCGGTCAGGGCGAGGCCCGGTCCGGCGATGAGGTCGTGTTCGGCTTCGGAATCGGTCGCTGCCTCGTCGGCGACAGCCATGGCTCAGGCGCTCCCCTCACCCACGACTCTGTGGGTTAGAACGTGTCGAGGACAGCCTAGAACCCCCACCCCACGACTAGGCGAGGCGCGGTGTGCACGATCCGAGGGACGAGACCGGGTCTGCGGAACGTGCATTCGTTCACTACCGTTCCCCACGGCTCGTTCGATACCCGGTGAAAGGGGTTCTCATGCACCGCGGTCCGTACCGTTATGTGCGACGCGCGACCGCCACGGCCGCCACTCTGGCGCTGGTGGCGGGCGCCCTGGCCGGGTGCAGCAAGGACGGTCCCGACGGCACGCTCGACGCGTTCCTGGCCGGCTGGCGCGGCGGCGACCTGAGCAAGGTCGGCTTCGTCGGGGCCGACGGCGGCAAGGTGGCCGCCCCCGACGTGCTCGCGGGCATCAAGGCGGCCTCGGGCGACTTGGCCAAGCAGCCGCTGACTGTCACCGCCACGGGTGACCCGAAGACCACCGGCGACGACGCGACCAGCAAGGTCAAACTCGACTGGACGCTGCCCGGCGACGTCAAATGGTCGTACGAGAGCACCGTGCGGCTCAGCAAGCGCGGCAGCGACGGGTGGCGGATCGTCTGGGAGCCCGCGATCGTCCAGAGCGAGCTGACCAGCGGCGACAAGCTTCAGGTACGCCGTCTCGCCGCCAGTCGGGCGGGTGTTCTCGACGCGGCGGGGAAGCCCATCGTCGTCCCTCGTACGGTGATCTCGATCGGGGTGGAACCGCAGAAGGTCACCGACCTGGCCAAGCTGCGTGCCGGGCTGGCCGCCGAGTTCAAGAAGATCGGCGTCACCGTCGACACGTCCAACCTGGCCGACCGGGTGCAGAACGCCGACCCGGGCGCCTTCGTCGACCTGATCACGCTGCGCGAACCCGACTACACCAAGATTCGCCCCGGGCTGCGTGCGCTGAACGGCACGGTCTTCATCAAACAGCAACGTCCGCTCGCACCCACCCGCGCGTTCGCCCGCGCTCTGCTCGGCACGGTCGACGAGGCCACCGCCGAAGACCTCGAGAAGAACCCGCAGACGCTCACGCAGGGCGACATGGTCGGGCACGGTGGCCTGCAGCAGAAGTACGACGCCACGCTGCGCGGCACGGCCGGGGTGTCGGTGCTGCTCGCCCGCGGCACCGAGGAGCAGGACGCGAAGGGCACCGAACTGTTCAAGGCCGCGCCCGTGGCCGGCCAGCCGGTGAAGACCACCCTGGACGTCAAGACCCAGCTCGCGGCCGACCAGGCGCTCGCCGCCGAGAAGCAGCCCAGCTCGCTGGTCGCCGTGAAGGTCAGCGACGGATCGGTGCTGGCCGTGGCCAACGGTCCCGACGGCGGCACCGTCAACACCGCGCTGACCGGGCAGGTCCCGCCCGGATCGACGTTCAAGGCCGTGTCGGCGTACGGAATTCTGCAGAAGAAGGTCGCGACGGCCGACACGACCGTGCCCTGCCCCAAGAACGCGGTCGTGGCCGGGCGCTCGTTCAAGAACGCGCACGACGAGGTGCTCGGCTCGGTGCCGTTCCACGTCGACTTCGCCCAGTCGTGCAACACCGCGTTCGTCGGGCTGGCCCCCAAACTGGGCGCGGACGGGCTGCGCTCGGCGTCCGAGGCGCTCGGCATCGGCGGCAAGTGGGACCTCGGAGCCGACGCGTTCAGCGGCAAGCTCTCCCCGGCCGACACGCCGACCGAGCTCGCGGCGGCGACGTTCGGCCAGGGCGCCACGGCGGTCAGCCCACTGGCCATGGCGAGCGCGACGGCGTCCATCGCGCGGGGACAGTTCAAGCAGCCGAAACTCGTCGTCGAACCGGCCCCCGCGGCGCCCGCGGCCGACGGTGCGGCGCTCGATCAGCCCGCGGTGACGGCGCTGCGCAAGATGATGCGCGAGGTGGTCACGAGCGGCACGGGCAAGGCGTTGCGCAACGCGCCGGGCGGCGCGGTCTTCGGCAAGACGGGGACGGCCGAGTTCAAGGAGGGCACCGAGGACACGCACTCGTGGTTCATCGGTTACCAGGGCGATGTGGCGTTCGCGGTGATGGTGCAGAAGGGCGGCGCGGGCTCGGAAGCCGCGGTGCCGGTGGTCTCGCGCTTCCTGGGGGCGCTGGCGAAGTAGCCTCCTGCGGCTCAGGCGATGTCGGCGGGCGTGCCCGAGCCGAGTTCGAAGGCGGGGCGCTGGGCCGGGAGCGAGAAACCGTCCCGGTCCTCGGCCGTACGGGGGCGCAGCATGCCGGGGCGGGTGGCGGGCAGCGGTTCGGAGTCGAGCAGCGGCGCCTGCCCGAGCGGCCGGGGCGGCATCGGGCCGGGTTCGTCCTCGTCCTCGTCCTCGTCGTCGTCTTCGTCGTCGTCCGCACCCGCTGCGGGCTCATCCGTCCAATGATCCGTCGGCTCCTCGCCGGCGTCGTCCGCGTCTCCCTCGGCGTATTCGACGGCGTTCTTCTCGGTCGTCTCGTCCTCGGCCGGCAGCTCGTCGCCGTCCTCGACCCCGAGAAGCGTCGTGGCGGGAACGGCCGCCTCCTCCGGGGCCGCGGGAACACCGGAGGACATGCCGGCCGCCGCCAGGGAGACGCTCTCGTCGGCCGCGGCAGCCCGCCGCTTCTCCCGTTCGCGCTCCTCCTCGAAAGAGGCCGACGCCCGGTTGAGGCCGACGGGACGCTCGGGCCGGTTGAGGCCGCCCGTCAGACCCCAGCGGTCCTCGGCGTCGGCGGACGCCGTGCGCCTCAACCCACCCGGACGACTCGGCCGGCCCAGACCGGCCGCCAGCCCCAGGCGGTCGTCGTCGTCCGCCCCGGCCCGCTTCAACCCCGCGTCTTCGGAATCGGCGGCGCTGAGGCCGGCCGCAGCCGGAACCGCCGCCGTACGGGCCGCCTCGGGCCGGTTGAGGTCGGCGCGGGCGGCGATCAGGTCGGGCCGCGGCGTCACCGTGTGGGCCGCCGCCAGCCCGGCCGTGACCGCGTTGACGATCTCGACCGCGTAGGAACCGTCGGCGTCGTAGTCGGGGTCGAAGACGGTGATCTCGACACCCAGGCAGTGCGGCGACTCGACCAGCCCGGCCAGCAGGATCTCGAGCTCGGGAAACGCGATCCCGCCGGGCGACGGCGCGTCGACCGCCGGCATCACCGCGGGGTCGAGCACGTCCACGTCGACGTGCACCCAGTAGCCCGCGCAGTCGACGAGCTGGTCGCGGGCCCACTGCGCGCTGCGCGCGGCCCCCTCGGCCCGCAACGCCGGCACCGGCCGGGTCACGATGCCCGCCGCCTGCAGGTCCAAGCGGTATTCGTCCTGGGCGCGGATGCCCATCACGACCACGTCGATGTCGCGGAAGTAGGGCCGGCGCCCCTCGATCGCGGCCAGGTCGGCCTGCCCGCGGCCGGTGACCAGGGCCAGGTCCTCACCCGCGGCCGCACCCACGTACGAGGCGTTGCCCGGATGCCGGAAGTCGGAGTGCCCGTCGACGAAGACCAACCCGATGCGTCCGCCGACCGCCTCGCCGAGCCGGTGCATGGCCAGCCCCGAGCCCAGCACGATCGAGCAGTCGCCGCCGAGCACGACCGGGAACTCGCCCGCGTCGAGGATCGCCCCGATGCGGTCGGCCAGCGCCCGCGAATAGGCCGCGATCTGTGGGGCGTGGGCCACCCCGTCGCCCGGCCGCCAGTCGCCCGCGTCGTAGCGGGGCGGGGTCAGGCAGCCGGCGTCGCGGGCGTCGAGCTTGGTGAGCAGGCCCTTGTCACGCAGTGCCCCGGGCGCCTTGGCGCAACCCGGCACCGAGGTCTCGGTCGGCGGTCGCAGACCGAGATTGGACGGTGCGTCGAGAACGGCTATGCGGCGCACGGGGCAGCTCCCTGGCTAGAAGAGGGCGCTGGCCAGGGCCCGCCGGGCGCCGGCCACCGCGGGGTCGTCGGGGCCGGCCACGCTGAACAGCGAGAGCAGGTGCTTGCGGACAGCGTCACGGTCGTCGCCCGAGGTGCGCTTGACCAGGGCGACCAGACGCGCGTAGGCCTGCTCGGCCTGGCCGCTGAGCACCTCGACGTCGGCGGCGAGCCGCTGGGCGTCGATGTCGTCGGGGGAGGCGTCGGCCTTGGCCACGGCCGTCGTCGGGTCGGCGCCGCCGATGCGACGGTAGAGCTCGACCTGGGCCAGGCCGGACTGGGCGGCCGCGTCGGTCGGCTGCTCGGCCAGGATCTTGCGGTAGGCCGCCTCGGCCTCGTCGAGGTCGCCGATCATCAGCGCGTCGTCGGCGGCGTCGAGCCGCGGGTCGGCCGCCTCTTCGACCGCCACACCGCCGGCCTTGAGCACGGCGTCGATGTATTGCTTGACCTGCGACTCGGGCAGGACGCCGGTGAAGCCCTCGACGAGCTGGCCGTTGACCACGGCGACCACCATGGGGATGCCTTGCACGCGCAGCGCCTGCGCGAGGCGCGGGTTGGCGTCCACATCGACCTTGCCGAGCACCCAGGCGCCGCCACCCGTCGCGGCGAGCCGCTCGAGGATCGGCGAGAGCTGCTTGCAGGGCTCGCACCAGTCGGCCCAGAAGTCGAGGATGACCGGGGTGCTCAGCGATCGCTCGAGCACGGTGGTCTGGAAGTTGGCCTCGGTGACCTCGATGATCGTCTCGGGGCCGGCGCCGCCGGGCAGTCCACCGGGGATGGGGCCGGACGGGCCGTCGTGGGCCTCGGGCGCGGGGCTTTTCGCCGGGGACTGGGCCGGGGCCGGGGCGCGCAGCGCGCTGAGATCGACCGCGCCGCGGGTGAAGATCGACGGAGTGGTCCGTGGGTCGCTCATGGTTACCTAGTCTCGCACGCTGACAAGGCACTGGGCCGCGCCGCGGGGCAGCTGATATCGGACGTCACAGGAGCATGTTCCGCTGATCCTCGACGGCGGCGGCCCGATGCGCAAGCTCCCATCGCCGACCAGCGCAAACCGGTCGGCGATGTGCCCCTTCGTCCCATTTGAAGATCAGAACCGGGCAGGCTCCCGATAGATGCCCCACTCGTCCTTGAGCACCCCGCAGATCTCGCCGAGCGTCGCCTCGGCCCGCGCCGCGTCGAGCATCGCGGGGATCATGTTCGCGCCACTGCGGGCGGCTTCGACCATGCGGTCGAGAGAGGCCTTCACGCGTACGGCGTCTCGCTCCGCCCGCCGAGCACCGAGAACCCGATTCTGTTCGGTCTCGACCTCGTGGGACACCCGCAGGATCTCGAGTTCCTTAGCGACCGTGCCGGTGTGGGCGTTGACCCCGACGATCCGCTTGTCGCCCTTCTCGAGGGCCTGCTGGTGCAGAAATGCGGCCTCGGCGATGTGCGCGGTGAACCAGCCGTCCTCGATGCCGCGCAGGATGCCGGCTGTGATGCTGCCGTCCTCGCCCAGCTCGCGGATGCGGGCGAAGATCTCTTCCGCCTCGGCCTCGATGCGGTCGGTGAGTTCTTCCAGGTACCAGGAGCCACCCAGCGGGTCGGCCACGTTGACCACGCCGGTCTCCTCCATCAGCACCTGCTGGGTGCGCAGCGCGATCTCGGCCGACTCGTCGGTGGGCAGCGCCAGCGTCTCGTCGAGCGCGTTGGTGTGCAGCGAATTGGTGCCACCGAGGATGGCGGCCAGCGCCTCGACGGCCGTACGGACGACGTTGTTGACCGGCTGCTGAGCCGTGAGCGAAACCCCGGCCGTCTGGGTGTGGAACTTCAGCCACAACGCCTTCTCGCTGGTCGCGCCGTAGTCGTCGCGCAGGTGGCGGGCCCAGATGCGGCGGGCGGCGCGGAACTTGGCGATCTCTTCGAAGAAGTCGATGTGCGCGTCGAAGAAGAAGCTCAGGCCGGGCGCGAACTGGTTGACGTCCAGCCCCCGGCTCAGGCCCAGCTCGACATAGCCGAAACCGTCGGCCAACGTGTACGCCAGCTCCTGCGCGGCGGTCGAGCCGGCCTCGCGGATGTGGTAGCCACTGACCGACAGCGGCTTGTACTTCGGGATCTCGCGGGCGCAGTACTCCATGAGGTCGCCGATCAGGCGCAGGTGCGGCTCGGGCTGGAAGAGCCATTCCTTCTGCGCGATGTATTCCTTGAAGATGTCGGTCTGCAGCGTGCCGTCGAGCCGGCTCAGGTCGGCGCCCTGCCGCTCAGCCGCCACCAGGTACATCACGAAGATCGGGACGGCCGGACCGGAGATGGTCATGCTGGTCGTGGTCTTCTCGAGGTCGATGCCGTCGAAGAGCACGTCCATGTCGGCGGCCGAGTCGATCGCGACGCCGCAGTGCCCGACCTCGCCGGAAGATTGCGGATCGTCGGAGTCGCGGCCCATCAGCGTCGGCATGTCGAACGCGACGCTCAGCCCGCCCCCGCCCGCCGCCAGGATCATCTTGTAGCGCTCGTTGGTCTGCCGCGCGTTGCCGAAGCCCGCGAACTGCCGGATCGTCCAGGTGCGCCCGCGGTATCCGGTCGGATAGAGACCACGGGTGTACGGGAACTCGCCCG
This sequence comes from Actinoplanes solisilvae, assembly GCF_003999975.1. Lineage (GTDB taxonomy): Bacteria > Actinomycetota > Actinomycetes > Mycobacteriales > Micromonosporaceae > Actinoplanes > Actinoplanes solisilvae. The sequence continues at coordinate 361,082 of NZ_RJAC01000001.1, forward strand.
GCCACCCGATGCGGTCGAACCCGGGATAGGCGGCGCCGGCCGGCGGCCCGTAGACCGGATCGACCGTCGCGCCGGACAGGGTTGTGAAGTCGGCGTCCCGCTTGCGCGCGGCGTCGTAGCGCCGCTGCCAGCGCTCCCGCCCGGCGGCGATGTCGGCAGAGTCCATGCCCGACATCCTAGAGCCATCCCTGAACGATCGCTAAGGAGGAAACGTCAGACGAGGACGTCCAGGGCGTGGTAGAGCCGCGACGTCGTCGTGTCGATGGCGGCCAGGCGGGACGCGGGCAGGCCCGAGGTCACGGCGACCCGGCGCTCGGCCGCGGCGCGGGTCAGGAGCATGCCGACCTGGGACGAGGCGTGATCGATAACGGTCTGGCGGGCCAGAACGGCCACCGGGTCGGAGGACGCCGCCTTCTCATTGCCCCGCGCGGTCTTCGCCGTCAGCGAGGCCGCCCGCATCGCCGTCGCCGCGTCGCGAGCCAGCGCGTCGGCGTAGGCGGCGGTCGGCTGCACCCCGGTCACGGCGCTCACCGCGGGGATGGTTGGTGGTCGCACCTCGGCCGCGCCGGGCGCAGAGTCGGTGGCCTTGACCGTCGAGGATTGCAGCACGCTTGACTGCAACAGTGGGTGAAGATAGGTGGCCGTGGTGCCGGCCGCCCGGGGGAACGTGACCGGGTTGATCATGGCGTACCCCTCTCCCTTCCTAGCGGTGACATATGACCAGCTTAGGGCGTTGCGAGGGGGTTGCCGACCGGGTAAACGGAGGTATCCGACATACCAACCGTCAACGCGAAATAACCGAAAAGTTCTCAAGCGGCGCCGTGAACGAGAAGCCGAACCCGCTCAAGCCACGCGATGCTCGAGGATCCAAGCCTGCGGGTCGCCCTTGCGATACAGGAACCTCATCACCAGCGGGAACATCGCGTCCCGAACCGCTGCCCCGACCGGCCCCGCCGTCTTCCCGCTGCCGTTACGCCGCCCGACAGCCACGATCCGCTCGACCCGCCCCCGACGCCGCTGCTCGTACGCGGCCAGCCCCTGCGCCGGATCATCAGCGCCGTCAAGACACAGCCCGAGCGTGACCGCGTCCTCGAACGCCATCGAAGCACCCTGCCCCGACGACGGTGCGACCGCGTGCGCCGCGTCCCCGATCAGCACCGTCCGCCTGCTGCGCCACACCGGCACCCGAGGCAGGTCATCGGTGTTCCACGGCCCGAGCACCTCCCCCGTGGCCCGGATGATCTCCGCGGCCGGCAAAGCATCCCCCTCGAAGAGCGAGATCAGATGCTCCCGCCACGATGCGGCCGTGAAGTCCCCCGGGCGTACGGGCTGCCTGCTCGGCGGATTGGCGAACCACCACACCGAACCGTCGGGCGCGCTCGTCCACCCGAAGAACGCCCGCTTCCCGAAAGCCATGTGCACCATTCCAGGCGTACGGTCCTCCACCGCGTCGACGGGCCCGTCGGTGAACCCGCCCGCGTTCAGCAACCCGAGGTAGCTGGGCGCCGGCCCGCCCGGGTCGAGGACCTCCCGCGTACGCGACCGCAGCCCGTCGGCCCCCACCAGCAGCTCCCCCGCGGCGGTCGACCCGTCGGCAAACGTGACGGTCACGCCGCCGGGCGCCTCGGTGAAGTCGCACAGCCCTTTGCCGTACTCGATGGCAATGCCTCTCTTGACCGCCGCCCGTCGCAGGGCCGCGTACAGATCAGCCCGTTTGATCGTCGTGGTCGTCCCGCCCAGCGGCAGCACCGCGAGCCGGCGCCCGCCCCCGTTGAACATCGTCAGCGAGGGGGTCTCGAAGCCCGCGGCCAGCACGAAGGCCGGGTCGAGCCCGAGTACGCGCAGCGCGTTCAGCCCGTTGGCGGCCACGGTGAGCCACGCCCCCTGCTCGTCGGCGCCCGGCAGCCGGGCCTCGAAGACGCGTGGCGACCAGCCGGCCCGGTCGAGGGCGAGCGCGGCGACCGTACCGGCGATGCCGCCGCCGGCGATGAGTGCGATCGGTTTAGTCATTCCATGACTATGCATACCATGACTAACAATCGTCAACCCTTAGGCTGTGATCCGTGGTCACCTCCGGAGAACCGCGTCGCTCGACGCTGGGCATGCTGCTGCTGGCGCTGCTCATGGAGGCGCCGACGCACCCCTACCGGATGCAGCAGATGATCAAGGAGCGCGGCCAGGACCAGCTGGTCAACGTGGCCGCGCGCAACAGCGTCTACCAGACTCTCGACCGTCTGGTGCGCGACGGACTGGCACGCGAGGCGGGCACCGCGCGCGAGGCGGGCCGGCCCGAACGAACCGTCTACGAAATCACCGACAAGGGCGCGGCGACCATGCGGCGCTGGCTCATCGACGCGCTGCCCACGCCGGCCCGCGAGTTCCCCGAGTTCCCCGCCGCGCTGGCGTTCCTGGTCGTCCTGACCCCATCCGAGGCCCACGACCTGCTCGAACGCCGCATCAAGGCGCTCACCGCCAAACTGACCGCCGTACGCGACCAGGCGCCCCCGGGCCTGCCACGCATCTTCCTCATCGAGGACGAATACCGCGCGGCCCTGCTCACGGCCGAGATCGCATGGCTGCGCGGCGTCGCCTCCGACCTGGCCGACGGCACGCTGACCTGGGACGCCCACGTCGTGGAGACGACGCTCCAACAGTTCGGTTAAAGACCCTTGATGAGTTCCTCAGCGGCCGCGTACGGGTCCAGGTCGCCCTTCGCCACGGCAGCGGCAAGCGTGGTCAGGGCCGTGCCCTGGCGCAGATCGCCGATGCGGGCCCGCAGGGTGCCCAGCGCGATCGCCTCGACCTCGACGGCGGCCCGGCGCTCGCGGCTGGCCTGCAACGCGCCGGTGCTCTCGAGCCATTCGCGGTGCTTCGCGATCGCGGCCACGACGTCGTCGATGCCCTCGCTCTTGATCGCGGTCGCCCGCACGACCTGGGGCCGCCAGTCGCCCGGGGCCCGCTCGCCCAGGCCGAGCATGCCCTGGATGTCGCGGTAGGTCGCGTCGGCGCCGGGCCGGTCGGCCTTGTTGATGACGAAGACGTCGGCCACCTCGAGCACGCCCGCCTTGACCGCCTGGATCGCGTCGCCCATGCCCGGCGCGAGCAGCACCAGCGTGGTGTCGGCGAGCGAGGCGATCTCGACCTCGGCCTGGCCCACCCCGACGGTCTCGACCAGGATCACCTCGCAGCCGGCGCCTTCCAGGACACGTACGGCCTGGGGGGTCGCCGCGGCGAGACCACCGAGCTGACCCCGGCTGGACATCGACCGGATGTAGACGCCGGGATCGGTGGTGTGGTCCTGCATGCGGATGCGGTCGCCGAGGATCGCCCCGCCGGTGAACGGGCTGGACGGGTCGACCGCGAGCACCCCGACCCGCTTGCCGTTCGCCCGCAGCGCCCGCACCAGCTCGTTCGTGGTCGTCGACTTGCCCACGCCGGGCGACCCGGTCAGCCCCACGACCTGAGCCCGGCCCGAGTACGGAGCGAGCGCAGCGGCCACCTCAGGCAAGGCGGGGTCGCCGTTCTCCACCAGGCTGATCAGCCTGGCGACCGATCGCGCGTCCCCCGCTCGAGCCTTCTCTACCAGGGTCGAGACGTCGTGCTTCATGCCTTGATGATCAGCGCATCGCCCTGGCCGCCGCCACCACACAGCGAAGCCGCGCCGTAACCGCCACCCCGGCGCTTCAGTTCGAGCGCCAGCGTCAGCACCAGCCGGGCGCCGGACATGCCGATCGGGTGGCCGAGGGCGATCGCCCCGCCGTTGACGTTCACGATCTCCTCGTCGACCTTGAGCTCGCGCATCGACTGGATGACCACCTGGGCGAACGCCTCGTTCATCTCGATCAGTTCGAGGTCGTTCACGCTCAGGCCGGCCTTGCCGAGCGCGTGCTTGATGGCGTTGGCCGGCTGCGACTGCAGCGAGTTGTCGGGGCCCGCGACGTTGCCGTGCGCGGTGATCTCGGCCAGCCAGGTCAGCCCGAGCTCTTCCGCCTTCTCTTTGCGCATCACGACGACCGCCGCGGCACCGTCGGAGATCGGCGAGGCGCTGGCCGCGGTGATCGTGCCGTCGGGGGCGAACGCCGGGCGCAGCTTGGCCAGCGACTCGGCCGTCGTGCCGGGCCGCACGCCCTCGTCGGTGTCGATGACCGTGTCGGCGCCGCGCTGGCCCGACTTGACCGGGACGATCTCGTCGGCGAAACGGCCCTCGCTCTGGGCGGCGGCCGCGCGCCGGTGGCTGAGGGCGGCGAACGCGTCCTGCTCCTCGCGGGTGATGCCGAGCTTCGCACCGCTGCGCTCGGTCGCCTCGCCCATCGAGATGCCGTCCCACGGGTCGATCAGGCCGTCGAACGCGGTGTGGTCGCGGGCGAGCACGTCGCCGAACTTGACGCCCTGACGCTGGGTCATCAGCAGGTGGGGCGCGTTGGTCATCGACTCCATGCCGCCGGCCACGACGACGTCGAACTCGCCGGCCCGGATGAGCTGGTCGGCCAGGGCGATCGCGTCGAGGCCGGACAGGCACACCTTGTTGACCGTGACCGCCGGTGTGGACATCGGAATGCCGGCGGCGACCGCGGCCTGCCGCGCGGTGATCTGCCCGGCCCCGGCCTGCAGCACCTGCCCCATGATCACATATTGCACCTGGTCGGGGCGCACGCCGCCGCGCTCGAGGGCGGCCTCGATCGCGTAGCCGCCGAGGGCCGTGGCCGGCAGGTTCTTGAGGTTGCCGAGCAGGCGGCCCATGGGGGTCCGGGCGCCGCTCACGATCACCGAGGTGGTCACGATCTCTTCGCTTCCGTTCTGCCGGGGCGGAAGAAGGGGACGATTTGGGGGGACCCCTTCCGGCCTTAACGGCCGTTTAGGCAAGACTAATAGGATGGATGAGCTTCCACCTAACGCCGCCGCCCCCGAGAATCTCACATCCGTCGAGGTCGGCCTGCTACGCGTCGACCACGTCGGCATCGCCGTGCCCGACCTCGACGCGGCGATCCGTTTCTATGCCGACACCTTCGGCATGCGGTGCGTGCACGAAGAGACGAACGAGGAGCAAGGCGTACGGGAGGCCATGCTCGCGGTCGGCGACGGCAACGGCCCCCGCATCCAGTTGCTCGCGCCCGCAAGCCCCGACTCGGCGATCGCGAAGTTCCTCGGCCGCAGCGGGCCCGGTCTGCAGCAACTGGCCTACACAGTGGCCGATGTGGAGGCCGCCTCGGCCGCGCTGCGCGCCCGTGGCCTGCGGTTGCTCTATGACACTCCACGCCGCGGCACGGCCGGGTCGCGAATCAACTTCGTGCACCCCAAGGACGCCGGTGGGGTTCTGGTCGAGCTGGTGGAACCGGCCGCGGTTCGTACGCCTTAAGGATGAATCATCCTGACGAAGCATTCCCGGCCTGGCAGGATCTCGGGACATAAGGGCCGCGCCCGTGGCCCCGCCGAGCCGATCATCCCGCCGAGCACGGATACACCAGGTGACGACGGTGTCGGAGCCGGGGCCCCGCCCCGGTGACGTCCACCGGCCGGACGACGGGCCCGCGTCGCTGCGGGCCTGTTCAAAGCTGATCTACGTGTTCTTTCTGATGCAGACCCGGTCTTGCGTGGCTCGTGCGTCTTCGCCAGGATGGCCCAATGCCCCAGCAGCAGGATCAGAATTTGGCATTTTTCGACACCGCGAACTCCCAGCACGACTTCACCGTTGTGCTGCGCGGTTACGACCGTGGGCAGGTCGACGCCCACCTCGGCCGCCTGGTCGCCGCGCTCAATCAGTCCGAGCAGGCTCGTGGCGAGGCCGAGCAGCGCATGAACGACGCGCAGCGTCGGCTGCGCCAGGCCGAGCAGCGACTGAACGCTGTGGAGCAGAAACTCGCCGACAGCAACAAGCTGCTCGAGGAGAACAACCGACCGACGCTCTCCGGGCTGGGCACCCGGGTCGAGCAGATCCTGCGGCTGGCCGAGGAACAGGCGAACGACCACCGGAGCGAGGCGAAGCGAGAGTCCGAGGGCATCCTCTCCGCCGCCCGCCTCGAGGCTCGTGAGATCACCGACAAGGCCCGCGCCGAGGCCGCCGCGATGAAGGCGACCGCCGAGCGCGAGGCCGGCCAGGTGCGCACCCACGCCGAGCGCGAGGCCGCCGAGGCCCGGGTGCAGGCCCGCCGCGAGGCCGACACGCTGCGCTCCGACGCCGACCGCGAGACCAAGCAGCTGCGTACGGTCACCGCGCACGAGGTCGCCGAGCTCAAGTCGACGGTCGAGCGCGAAGTGGCGTCCCTGCGCGCCACCGCCGAGCGCGAGATCACCCAACAGCGCGCCAAGGCCTCCCGCGAGGCGGAAGAGAAGCGCGCCGAGGCGACCAAGCTGCTCACCGACGCCCGCGACAAGCGCGACAAAGACCTGCAGTCCCTCCAGATCGAGATCGCCGAGCGCCGCGAGAAGGCCGAGCGCGAGGAATCCCAGCGCCACGCGGCCCAGGTCAGCGCCACCCAGAAGATGGTGGCCGAGGCCGAGGAACGCGCCCGCGCCGCCGAAGACCGTTCCAAGGAGATCTCGCAGCGCGCCGAGCAGCGCCGCATCGAGTCCGAGCGCAACGCCACCGAGGTCACCGACAAGGCCCGCGCCCTGTCCGAGAAGACGGTCGGCGAGGCCCGGGCCGAGGCCCAGCGCCTGCTCACCGAGGCCCGCACCGAGGCCGAGCTCACCACCCAGGCCGCCAAGCGCGAGGTGGAAGACCTGACCCGTCAGAAGGACGCGGTCACCAACCAGCTCGGCCAGATGCTCTCGGGCCTGTCCGGCCTGGTGCCCGGCGTCGGCCCGGCCAAGGCGGCCGAGGCGGTGGCCAAGGCGGTCGAGGCCGCTCCCGCCCCGCGTGGCGAGGCTGTTCAGCCCGAGGCCGCCAAGCCCCAGACCGAGGGCGACGGCAAGCCGGTGGGAGCCAGGACCAACTCCTGAGGCGCTCTCCGGTTGCGGGCATCCCCGGGGTGCGCGACCGTAGTTGTCGCCCGATCAAAATCCGACAATCGACGCGGGCCGTATCGGAGTCTCTCCGATACGGCCCCGTTGGTTTCGGCTTGTAGCCTGGCTTGCGCAACCCAGGTCAGACAAATCACAACCAGGCGCATACTCCCCCCAGGAGGGTGTGTATCCCCCCGAGGCTGGACGTTGCGTATGTGAGGATGGACAGCATGTCGCACGGCGGAGAAATTCTAGGTCTCGGCGGAGACGCGGCCACCGAGCCCAGCTTCGACTTCGCTCTGCGGGGCTACGAGAAGAAGCAGGTCGACCGCTACGTCGCCCGCGCCGAGAACGAGATCGCCGCGCTGGCCACGGAACGCGAGCAGGCCTACTCCCAGATCCAGGCGATGAACGCCCAGATCGAGCGGCAGCAGCAGGAGATCGTTCAGGCCCGCAAGCAGAACGGCCTGAACCCCGAGGTGTCCTTCCGCCACCTCGGCCCGCGCGTCGAGCAGATCCTGGCCCTGGCCGAGGAGCAGGCCGAGGCGATCAAGGCGTCGGCCACCGACGACATCGCCGCCCGCCTGGCCGAGGCCGAGCGGGTGCGGGCCGAGGCCGAGGCCCACGCCCACAACGGCGTCCGCGACTTCGAGATCGCCCTGGCCTCGCGCCGCGCCGAGGAGGAGCGGGCCGACGCCGCCAAGCGCGCCGCCTCCGACAAGGCCCTGGCCGCCGCCCGCCAGTCGGCCGAGCAAATGCGGGCCGAGGCCGAGAACACCCTGACCCGGGCCCGCGCCGAGGCCCAGCAGCACACCGAGCAGGTCGCCCAGGTGGCCCACCGCACCCGCGTCGAGGCCGACGGCTACGCCAAGTCCACGCGCATGCAGGCCGACCAAGAGATCAAGGCGCTGCGCGACAAGGCCCAGCAAGAGCTCAACGCCCAGCGCGCGGCGGCCGAGCGCGACCACAACGAGCAGCGCGCCGGCCTCGACCGTGAGCTCACCCAAAAACGTCAGACCGCCGCCCAGGAGCTGGCCCACATGCGCGCCGGTGTCGAGAAGCAGTGCGCCGACCTGCGCAGCGAGGCCGACAAGTACGCGGAGGAGGTCCTGCGCCGCTCCGACGACCAGGCCACCGCCGTCCGCAACGAGATCGCCGCCCAGCAGGAACGCATCGCCGAGGCGGGCCGCGAGCTCGAGGCGGCCCGGGCCAAGGCGGCCGACGCCCAGCGCGATCTGGCCACCGCCCAGGAAAGGGCCCGTGCCGGCTCCGACGAGGCGGCCAAGGTGCAGAAGACCCTCGCCGCCGTCCGCCAGGAACTCGAGGCCGAGCAGACCCGCCTGATCGAGGCCAAGCAGGCGGGCGAGGCAGCCGAGCGCCACGCGACCGACGTGCGCCGCCAGGTGCAGAAGGAAGCGAAGCGGGTCGCCGAACTGGCCGCGGCCGCCGTGATGGCCGCCGCCGGCGGCTCCGACGAGCAGGACGAGCCGGCCGACGAGGTCGGCGCCCACGCCGCCGAGAAGCACCCGGCCAAGGTCACCGCCTCGGCCAAGGTCACCGTTCCGCCGTCCTCCCGCGTCGGCGCCGACGCAGAGTAACTGAGCCGTCCACCACGCTCGGGGCCGCCGGACTGGCGGCCCCGGCCCCGCGGCGATAGCTTCGCACCGAGAAATGTACGGCCGGCGCGATCAACTCCGGCTACCGCCAGTGTGGAGGATCCGGTGGCCAGGGAAGACGACGATCTGCCGGTGAACGACCCGGCTCAGCACGACGACGAGTCGCTCGACGTGGCCGCCGAGGAACACCTCGAGGGCCGCTTCGGCCGCCCCGGCCCGCCGATCGACCGCCGCAACCCGTTCATGCTCGGCCTGCTCGGCGGTCTGGGCGTCATCGTGGCGTACGCGATCTTCCTAGGGGTCCGCAACGCGGCGTCAATCCTCGTCCTGATCTTCATCGCGCTCTTCCTGGCCATCGGCCTCAACCCCGCCGTCGTACGCCTGCGCAAGCTCGGCATCCCGCGGGGCCTGGCCGTCACGATCGTCGCCCTGGCCGTGGTCTGCCTGCTCGCGGGCGGCATCGTCGCGCTGATCCCGCCGCTGATCAGCCAGACCACCCAGCTCATCGACAACGTGCCCGACTACATCCAGAGTCTTCAGCGCAACGAGACCATCAACGATCTGGTCACCCGCTACGACATCCTGAACAAGGTCACCAGCGCCCTGAACGCGGGCACGGTCGGCAACGTCGCGGGCGGGGTCGTCGGTGTCGGCCGCATGGTCGCCGGCACCATCTTCAACCTGCTTACGGTCCTGGTGCTGACGATCTACTTCATGGCCTCGTTCGACCGCATCCGCGAACGGGCGTACACCCTGGTGCCCGCCTCCCGCCGGGTGCGCGTACGCCTGCTGACCGACGAGATCCTCACGAAGGTCGGCGCCTACATGGTCGGCGCGATCTCGATCGCCGTCCTCGCCGGCGCCAGCACCTGGCTGCTCGCCGTCATCCTCGGCCTGGCCTACCCGTTCGCGCTGGCCGTGGTCGTGGCCGTGACCGACCTGATCCCCCAGATCGGCGCCACCCTGGGCGCCATCATCGTGAGCCTGGTCGGCTTCGCCTCGTCGCTGAGCGACGGCATCGTCTGCGCGGCCTTCTTCATCGTCTACCAGCAGCTCGAGAACTATCTGATCTACCCGAACGTCATGCGGCGCTCGGTCAAGGTCAGCGACGTGGCGGCCGTGGTGGCGGCCCTGCTCGGCGTCTCCCTGTTCGGGGTCGTCGGCGCCCTGGTGGCCATCCCGATGGTGGCGGCCATCCAGCTCATCATGCGCGAGGTGGTCGTGCCGAGCCAGGAAGCCCGCTAGCCCCTAGTCCTGGTAGCTGCAGAACGTCGGGTTGCCGCTGGTGATGCCCAGGTCGTTGCAGTTGAAGGCGCTGCCCTGGCTGTGATAGCGCCAGCCGGTGCTGGCCTTGTAGCGGAAGAGAAAGGCGCCGTCGCCAAGGTTCGGGCCCTCCACCCGAGCGGTCGCCCAGGTTCGCCAGCAATGGACCTTCACGAAACGCCAGTCCTGCGGCAACTCGTACAGCCGCTCCAAAGCCTTCGCCGTGGGGCAGTCGGGATAGCGGGGCCGCTTGCTCGTCGGGCTGGATGATGGCGGCTTCGACGTCGGCGTGGTGGTGGTCGACGGCGTCGTCGTCGTCGGGGCCGCGGTCGTCGTGGTCACGGCGGGCGTCGGCACCTGGGTCGCGACCGGGGTGGAGGGGCCGCCGCCGGCGCTGGTGACGGCGACGACGCCCCCGACGGCGAGCACCGCGACCGTGGCGGCGGCGCCGGCGGCCACAGTCGTGCGCCGTTGGAGTTTGCGGGATCGGGTCAGGACACGTTCGTGGAGATCGGTGTTCCCGCCGTGTTCGGCCAGGTCGGACATGGCCCGACGTAGCGGGCCGAGATTGTCGCTCATCAGGCTTCCTCCATCACGGCCGAGAGCAGGTCGGGCGCCAGCGCGCGCAGACGAGCGAGGGCCTTGCTGGTCTGGCTCTTGATCGTGCCGACCGAGCAGTGCAGCAGGTCGGCCGCCTCGGCCTCGCTGCGATCCTCGAAGTAGCGCAGAACCAGCACGGCGCGCTGCCTGCGGGTGAGCTGGGCCAGCGCCTCGTGCAGGGCGAGCTTGAGATCCGTACGCCGGGAATGATCGCTGTCGGGGTGAGCCACGTCGGTCAGCTCGCCCGGCAGCGACTCGACCACCCGGCGACGACGCCACCGGCTCACGTGCAGGTGGTACATCGCCGTCCGGGTATAGGCCTCGAAATGCCCGGGATCGTCGAGCCGGTGCCGTCCCCGGTGAGTGCGGGCCAGCGCGTCCTGCACCAGGTCCTCGGCCAGGTGCCGATCACCGGTCAGCAGGAACGCCGTCCTCAGCAGTGCCGGCGTCCGGGCCCGGACGAAATCGCTGAAAAGATCGTCGATGGTGTCAGGCATGTGCCGATCGAGCCCCCATGTGTGCCTGGCCGGCGAAATCAGTCTTCGTAGCAGATCGGCGAGGGCTCTTTGATCCCGAGACTCGCACAGTCGACGGCGCTGCCCTGGCTGTGATACTTCCAGCCCGCACTGGGCCGGTAGTGGAAGAAGTAGGCGCCGTCGCCGAGGTTCGGTCCGGCCGGCCAGGCGGTGGCCCAGTCCTTCCAGCAGTGGACGTTCGACGCCGGGAAATACCAGTCCTCGGGCAGATCGACCAACCGTTCCAAAGCCTTCGCCGAGGGGCAGTCGGGGTGGCGCACCGGCTTGCGTGTCACCTTGGCCGACGCGGTTCTCGAAGTCTTGACGGTCGGGACCGGAGCGGTGGTGGAGGGGGCGGTAGGGACGGGAGCAGCGGTTGCCGGAGCAGTGGAGGTGGGAGCGGTGGAGGTGGGAGCGGCAGCGGTGGGAGCCGGCGTGGAATCACACGCGGCGAGCCCGAGAAGGACGGCGGCGGACAGCAACAGCAGGTGGCGGCGCATGGTTCCCCCGGTGGTCGTGATGCTTGTACCCGGGTACACGCGGTCCACAGTAGGCAGGTTGCCGCCCGCCGAGGACTTTTCAGTCGGCCTTCGGCACCGGTACGTCGGAGAAGGCGGCCACGGTCCGGTCGGCGTACGCGTTCATGTCGCCGGTCTCCATCGGACCGTCCCACGTGCGGGGCAGCGGGACCGGCACCGACGGCGCGACCCGGCTGACGACCTCGTCGAGCACCTTCTCGGCGTCGCCGACCCACAGGTGCTTGGCCCCGGCGACCGGCACGATCTCGGCGTGCGGCGCGGCGGCGAACCGCTCGGTCGCCTCGGCCGGACGCAGGTAGTCGTCGAACTCCGGGATCAGCGCCGTGAGCGGCTTGCCTTCCGCGGCCCAGGCGGCCAGGTCGGCGGGCTGCGAGAACCGCAGCGGCGGTGACAGCAGGATCGCCCCCGCCACGGCCGGATCGAGGCCATGCATGAGCGTGAGGTCGGTGCCGAACGACCAGCCGAGCAGCCAGATGTTGGGCAGGTCGGCGAACTCGGCGAACTCGATCGCCGCGGCCACGTCGAACCGCTCGTCGACCCCGGCCGAGAACGTGCCCTGGCTGGTCCCGCGCACGCTCGAGGTACCCCGGGTGTTGAACCGCAGCACCGCGACCCCGGCCAGCGCCGGCAGCCGCCAGGCCGCCTTGCGGAAGACGTGGCTGTCCATCATGCCGCCGTGGGTGGGCAGCGGGTGCAGACAGACCAGCGTGGCCAGCGGCTCACGGTCGAGCGGCTTGGACAGCTCGCCGACCAGGGTGAGGCCGTCGGCGGTCTGCAACTCGATGTCCTCGCGGTGAGCGGGCAGGATCGAGTTGGCGCGGATCGAAGAACTCATCGAGGCATGCCTTCAGTCGTTTTCGGGGTGGCGGGTGGGGGGTCGGAGGGTCACCCGTAGCGCGGGGCGTTGCGTGAGCGCTCCACGCCGGGGCCTCGTCGGTCACGCGCCTTCCAGCAGCCGGTGTGCCAGTGGCGGCGGTCGGTCTCGTCGCCGCGGCCGTCGATCGGCCAGGCCACGACGTGCGCCACGCCGGGCCGGATCTCCTGCAGGCAACCCGGGCAGCGGTACGTCTTCGCGGCCGCCCCGCCGAAGATCGACCGCACCATCCATTCGCCGTCCCGCCACTGCTGGACGCCCTCGATGCCCTTGCGGACGCGCTCGTCGGTCAGTTCCCGGGGCGGCTCCGAGCCCGGGCGGCGGCGGGGTTGGTTGCGGCGTGGCACATTCACAAGCGTACGGGTAACGCCGATCACGACCAGTTGATGACTCACCGGTAACAAGTGGCTAGGCTCGCCTTCATGACCGCTACGAGCGTGCCCGGGCTTCCGGCCGTCGAGGACGGCGTGCTGATCTCCACCAATCCGGCTTCCGGCGCCGAGGCCGGCCGCGTGCCCGTCGCCGACGCCGAGGCGGTTGCCGAGACCGTCCGCCGCGCTCGGGAGGCCGCCGTCTGGTGGCAGTCGCTCGGCTTCGACGGCCGCCGCGAGCGGTTGCTGCGGTGGCGGTCCCTGATCGTGCGCCGCGTCGAGGAACTGGCCCGGGTCACCAGCCTCGAGACCGGCAAGCCGGCCGCCGACGCGATCGTCGAGGCCACCGCCGCCGTCGAGCACCTCGACTGGGCGGCCCGCAACGCCAAGCGGGTGCTCGGCCCGCGCCGCGTGCGCACCCGGCTGCTGGTGGCCGAACACTCCGGTCACCTCGAATACCAGCCGTTCGGTGTGGTCGGCGTGATCGGCCCGTGGAACTACCCGATTCTCACGCCGGTCGGCCCGATCAGCGGGGCCCTGGCCGCCGGCAACGCCGTGGTCCTCAAGCCGAGCGAATACACGCCGATCGTCGGCCAGTGGCTGGTCGACACGTTCGCCGAGGTCGTTCCCGAGCAGCCGGTGCTGCAGGCGGTGCACGGGCTGGGCGACACGGGCGCCGCGCTGTGCCGCTCGGGGGTCGGCAAGATCGCGTTCACCGGGTCGACCGCCACCGCCAAGAAGGTGCTGGCCGCCTGCGCCGAGAATCTGGTGCCCGCGGTGATCGAGGCGGGCGGCAAGGACGCGCTGATCGTCGACGCCGACGCCGATATCGCCGCCGCCGCCGAGGCCGCGGTGTGGGGCGCGATGACCAACGCCGGGCAGACCTGCATCGGCATCGAGCGGGCTTACGCCGTCGCGCCCGTCTACGACGCCTTCGTCGAGGCGGTCGTCGAAAAGGCCGGCAGGCTGCGCACGGGCGAGGAGATCGGCCCGATCACGATGCCCGGCCAGCTCGACATCATCCGTGATCACATCGACGACGCGCTGGCCCAGGGCGGACGGGCGGTGCTCGGCGGGTCCGAGGCCGTGCGGCCCCCGTACGTCTCCCCCACCGTGCTGGTCGACGTGCCGGCCGACTCGCGCGAGATGCGGGACGAGACCTTCGGGCCGACGCTCACGATCACCAAGGTCGCCGACGCTGACGAGGCCGTGCAAAAGGCCAACGCGACACCGTACGGGCTGGGTGGCTCGGTCTTCGGCAAGAAGAACTCGCTGCGCATCGCCCGGCGGCTGCGCTCCGGGATGGTCGCCGTCAACTCGACCCTCACGTTCGTCGGCATGGGCAACCTGCCGTTCGGGGGCGTGGGCGAGTCGGGTTTCGGCCGCATCCACGGCGAGGACGGTCTGCGCGAGTTCGCCCGGGCCAAGGCGATCACCGTACGCCGTGGGCCTTCGCTTCTGCCGGCGATGACCTTCGAACGCACCCCGGCGCAGGTCGCCAACATTGTGAAGGCCTTGCGGATCCTGTACGGCCGGAAGTAGCCGCCCGAGCGCGGCTGCTAGCGTCCGACAGGTGGTGGATCATCCCGCGGTCGAGGTCGACGACCTGCATGTCGGTTACGGTTCCACGCCGGTGCTGGTGGGGGTCAAGCTGACCGTCCCGGCCGGCGAGGGTGTCTGCGTGGTCGGCGAGAACGGCATCGGCAAGTCGACGCTGCTGCGCTGCGTCAGCGGCCTTCAACAGCCCGACCAGGGCACGATCCGGGTCTTCGGCGGCGATCCGGGCGCGACCCCCGAGTTCTGGCGGGCCGTGGTCACCACGGTCGAGCCCCCGACCTGGTATCCCGGACTGACCGCCCGCGAGCACGCCGAACTGGTCTGCCGCGCCCACGGTCAGGATCCCGAAGAGGCCGGCATCGACGAGGCGCTGGAGCGGTTCGGCCTGGCCGGTCACACCGACGCGATCCCGCCGTCCCTGTCGTCCGGGCAGAAGCAGCGGCTGGTCCTGGCCATCGCCCTGCTGCGCCCCAGCTCGCTGCTGATCCTCGACGAGCCCGAGCAGCGCCTCGACCGCGAGGGCCGCGCCGACGTGGCCTCCCTGCTCTCCGACTACCTCGAGGGTGGCGGCTCGTTGCTGATCGCCAGCCACGACGAGACGTTCGCGGTCGCCTCGGGCGCGGCGATCACCACGATGGAGTCGCTGAGCGCGGGCACGCCATGACGGCCGTCCCCCTCGCCCCCGTCCGCCGCTGGATCAGCCGCACCCAGTCCTCCCACCGCGAGCGCGGAGCCACCCTGAGCAGCCTGTACGTGGGTCTGCTGTCGGTCGCCATCATCGGCGGCATCCTGCACCGTCAGCTCGCCGCCGTCTTCTGGCCGTCCGCCCCCAACGCCTCCGCCCTGGCCGGCGCCTCGCTCGTGGCCGTCTGCTACGGCCTGCTCTACCTGGCCCTGCGCCGCTTCGGCCCGCTCGCCCTGAGCCGTCCCGCGGCGTCGTGGCTGCTCCCGGCCCCGGTCAGCCGTCGCCGCCTGCTGCTGCCGTCGCTGCGCATCGCGGGCTTCACCGCCGCCCTGCTCGGGGCCCTGGCCGCGGTCGCGATCGTCGGCCACGTCGCCCCGCGCGCCCGGGTCGGCGACGAGGTGGCGCTGCTGACCGTCGGCGGGGCGCTGATCGGCCTGGCCCTGCTGCTGGTCGCGGCGGCCGCGCAGGCGGGCGGACGCTGGGGCGACGCGGTCGACACGATCGCCGGGCTGGCCTTCGCGGCGGGCCTCGTCGGCCTGGTCACGGCCACGACGCTCGATTCGCCGGTCGGCGTGACGGACTGGCCCCCGGCCGGAACCCTGGTGCCGGTCGTGGCCGGCGTCTTCGTCGTGGTCGTGGTGGTGCTCGCGCTGGTCGTCCGGGGCCTGGCCCGAACCCCGAGCGACCGCATCCTGGACGCCTCGCGCACGGCCGGCACGCTCTTCGACACGGCGTTCGGCGTCGAGCCGTCGTTCCTCACCGACATGATCGAGCGCCGGTACTGGGCCCGGCGGCGGCTGCGCTCCACCCGGCTGAGCTCACGCCTGCCCATCCTGATCGCCCAGGACCTTCTGCTGGCCGTGCGACGCAGGCGACGCCTGCTGTGGCTCGCCCTCGCCACCGTCCTTCCGGTGCTGCTCGGTTCGGCGCCGGGCTGGGTGCTGGGCGCGGCCGTGCTGCTCGGTTGCCTCTTCGCCGGCCTGACCGCCACCGGCAACGCCCGCACCGACGCCGGCAACCCGGTCATGCTGCGGCTGCTCGGCATGACGTCGCGCGAGGCCGTCTTCCAGCGCCTGTGGGTGCCCGGTGTGCTGGCCGGGGTGTGGGCCGCTCTCGCTCTGACCGCCCTCGACCTTCTCGGCGACCTGCCCTCCGGCCCCTGGTGGGCGCTGGGCCTGACCCTGGGCCCGGTCGGCGCCGCCGCCGCGGTGCACCGGGCCCGCGTCGGCTTCGTCCGCAACGAGCTGCTGCCGCTGGACACGCCGATGGGCACCTTGTCGACCGGACCGCTGGTCAATGCCGTCATGGGCCCCGACCTGTTGCTGCTCGGCGTCCCCGCCTGGATCGCCATCGGGCAGGGTTCGCTGTCGTGGACGACCGTGCTGCTGCAAGGGGTGATCGGGGTGGCCGGGGCTCGGGTCTATCTGGCCGGGACCACGTCGCTGGAGCGGACCGAGCTTTCCGCCGGTTGAGCCGCCCTCAGAACAGAGTGAGTTCGTCGCGCTCCATGCCGCGCAGCTTGTCGTAGTCGACGACGACGCAGCGGATGCCGCGGTCGGTCGCGAGCACGCGGGCCTGCGGCTTGATCTCTTGGGCCGCGAAGACGCCCTGGACCGGAGCGAGCAACGGGTCGCGGTTCATCAGTTCGAGATAGCGGGTCAACTGCTCGACGCCGTCGATCTCGCCCCGGCGCTTGATCTCGACCGCCACCGAGCCACCGTTGGCGTCCTTGCAGAGCAGGTCGACCGGGCCGATCGCGGTCATGAACTCGCGGCGCACCAGGCTCCAGCCCTCACCGAACGTGTCGGGGTGGGCCGCCAGCAGCTCTTGCAGGTGGGCCTCGACGCCGTCCTTGACCAGGCCGGGATCGACCCCCAACTCGTACGAGGTGTCCTGGAAGATCTCCTCGAGGGTGATCCGCAGTTCCTCGCCGGCCTTGTTCACGACCTTCCAGACGCCGGGGGCCTCCTGCAGCTTGCACGGGGGGCTCATCCAGTTCAGCGGCTTGTAGGCGCGATCGTCGGCGTGGATGGAGACCGACCCGTCGGCCTTGACCATCACCAGGCGAGTGGCGGTAGGCAGATGGGCGGACAACCGTCCGACATAGTCGACGGAGCACTTCGCGATGACCAGGCGCACCGCACGACAGTACCGTCACGGTTGCCGGGCGAGCCAAGCGGCGTTCGCGGGGGTTTGTCATCCTGGAGCCGTGCTCGAAGCGCTCACCGGCACCGGCCTGGCCGCATCCGCCGGGCTCAATGCCTACATCCCCCTGCTCACGATGGGCCTGCTGGCCCGCTACACCGACACGATCGACCTGCCGACCGGCTGGTCGTGGCTGTCGAACGGCTGGACGCTGCTGATCCTGGCCGTCCTGCTGGCGATCGAGGTCGTCGCCGACAAGGTGCCGGTGGTCGATCACGTCAACGACGTGGTGCAGACCGTGGTGCGGCCGACCGCGGGCGGGCTTGCCTTCGGTGCCGGTTCGTCGTCCGAGACGGTCACCGTCAGCGACCCGGGGTCGTTCTTCGGGTCGCATCAGTGGGTGCCGATCGCGGCGGGGGTGGTGATCGCGCTCGGGGTGCACGGCGTGAAAGCACTGTCCCGGCCAGTGGTGAACACCACTACGGCCGGATTCGGCGCGCCCATCGCCAGCACCGCCGAAGACATCGGCAGCGTTCTCATGTCCGTGTTCGCCATCCTGCTGCCGGTGTTGGTGCTGGTCGGGCTGGTTCTGATGGTTCTCGCCGGCATCTGGGTGGTGCGCCGGCGGCGGCGACGGAAGGCGCTGTCGGGTTCCGGAGCGCGGTCGCAGTTTGGTTGACTCTCCGGGTGCCCGCGATCGCCGTACTCGCCTTCGCCCTGTCGTGGTGGGCCGCCTGCTATCTGGTGGGCCGCGACCCCAGGCGCCCGGCGGCTCTGCGGGCGGCCGGCGGGCTGATCGCGTACGCCCTCGGGGTCGCACTGTGGAGCGTCGCACCTGAGCACTCCGCGACCCAGGTGCTGCTCTGCGTCCCGGCGCTGTTCTGGGCGGGTGCGGCGATCTCGCTGCTCCCGTCCGCGGTGCCCGAGCGGCGCTATCTCGATCGTGGCTGGGTCGTGCTGTCGGGCGCGTTCCTGGTGATGCTGGTGCTGCTGCCGCCGGCCGGGCGGCTGGTCGTGGTGGCCCCGCTCGCCGGTGGCCTGGTGCTGCTCTGGCGGTTCCGTGACCAGGTACGCCCGCCCGTGCTCACCGCGGCGCTGGCTGTCGCGGCCGCTCTCTACGCGGCCGCGCTGGCGGGGCTGCTGCTGCCGCTCGACCTGAGCCTGTCCGGGCTGCTGGTCGCCGCGGCCGGCCTCGATCTGGTGATGCTCGGCTTCCTGATCGCGGTCGCCGAGGCGCTCGACGTCGGTGAGCGGCTGCGCCCCGATCTGATCCGTGCGGTGACCGCCGCCCTGGTCGCGACCGTGCTGGTGGGCGGGCCCATCGCGGTCACCGTGCTCGAGGTCGACGACGAGCCGGTGCTGGTCGGCCTGCAGTTCGCGCTGCTCGCCGTGGTGATGACCGCGACCGGGCTGGCCGGGCCGGTGCGCCGGGGCCTCGACCTGCTCGCCTTCCGCGGGGACGAGCGGCTGCGCCAGGAACGTTCGGTGTTGTGGTCACTGAGCGAGGCGCTGCCCCGGCATCGGCTGCGACGGCGGCTGCTCGTCACCGGGCGGGACGACTTCCTGCGGTTCGCGCGGCAGGCCCTCGACAACTACGGCGACCTGGGCCGGCTGATGCGCAGCCCGCTCACCGACCTGCCCAGCGTCCACCGTCGAGGGACCAGCCACGCCGCCCGGGCCGTCGAACTGCGGGCGTTGCTGGCGAGGAAGGTCGGCGAGCTGCGTCCGGCCGGGCCGTTCGAGACGACCGACGAGTGGCGGCACTGGACCGCGCTGCGTTTCCGGGTCGAACTCGGCCTGGACCCGTACGCCCGAAAGCCTTCCTCGGACGGGCTCGACCCCGACGATCGCCGGGCTCTCGAGTGGTTGCGCAGGCAGGTGCCGCCGGGCACCCTGCGGCGCTGGCAGGAGGAGGCCACGGTGCTGGTGGCGGCC
The DNA here is from genome assembly GCF_003999975.1 of Actinoplanes solisilvae. Lineage (GTDB taxonomy): Bacteria > Actinomycetota > Actinomycetes > Mycobacteriales > Micromonosporaceae > Actinoplanes > Actinoplanes solisilvae. The sequence goes on from NZ_RJAC01000001.1 coordinate 380,124, forward strand.
CGGCTGTGGGACGAATTGGCCGTCAGCCGGGCGCGGGGCGTCGCCCCGACACGCAACACATAACCGGTCACCAAGGCCGAAAATGGGTAAAATCCCCCATCGTGCGATTCTGGGGGACGGGTGGGTAGCCACCGCAACGCGCTGGTCGCCGCGGTCCGGCAGGAGCTCGCCGAGGCGCGGGGAGCGGCTCGTGCCGTGCTGGCCGAGGCCGAGACGGCGCGCGGCGAGGCGCAGGAGAGACGGCGACTCGTCCGGGACGCGTACTCGATGTGTCTTCATCAACTGGCTGAGGCGCGCGACGCCGCCCGCCGCGACGTGGAGCGCCGATTCCAGTTCGAATCGTCGCGGCTCGCTGGCAACGTGCGCCACCTCGCCGCCCTGAACGCCACCGGGGCGGCCGGCCTGCCCTGGCGCATGTGGGCGCCCAGCGAGCCCGAGCCCGGCACCCGCCCCGGCCTGCTGCGCATCGGCACGCTGACGCTCGACGACACCGCCGCCGTTCCCGCCCTCGTGCCCTTCCTCGACGCCGCTCATCTCGTCTTCTCGGGCCCGGCCGACGACGCCGACGCCGTGATCACCGGGCTGCTGCTGCGCGCGCTGGGCACCACCCGGCCGGGCGACATGCAGCTCACCGTCTACGACCCCGAGCATCTGGGCGGCACGCTGGCGTCGTTCGCGCCGCTCGGCATCTCGTTCGTCGGCCCGGGCGGGCTCGGCGCCGCGCTCGACGAACTGGTCGAGCACATCTGCCGGGTAAACGAGACCGTGCTGGCCGGCGAGCACCAGTCGCTGGCCGACCTCACCGCGGCCACCACCACCGGTCCGCGTGCCGAGCCGTGGCGGGTGATCGTGCTGCTCGCCGACGCGGCCAGCGCCCAGGAACTGACCAGCGCCCAGCGCGCGCAGCTCGACCGGATCGCGCGCACCGGCGTCTCGTGCGGCGTGCACCTGGTCGTGCGCGGGCTCGAACTGCCCGAGCACGCGAGCGTGCGGCGCCTGCGGGTCAGCGACCAGACCGCCACCTGCGACCTCACCGGCGACCTGGAGATCCGGCTCGACCCGCCGCCGCCCGCCGACCGGGTGACCGCGTTCTGCCGGGCCACCGCGGAACGGCTGCGGGCGGGTCCGCCACCGGCCCGCCTGTCCGACCTCGAGCCGCGCGAGTTCTGGGCCGAGTCGTCGGCGCACGGGCTCGTCGCGCCGATCGGCGACAGCACCGACGGGACGCTGATCGACGTGCCGCTGGGCGACGACCCGCCGCACGCGCTGATCGGCGGGCCGTCCGGGTCGGGCAAGACCAACCTCCTGTACGCCTGGCTGGCCGCGCTGTCCACCCGCTACGGACCCGAGGAACTGGCGCTCTACCTGCTCGACTTCAAGGAGGGCGTGTCGTTCGCGCGCTTCGTACCAGGGCCGCGCGACCCCGGCTGGCTGCCCCAGGTGCGGCTGGCCGGCATCAACGTCAACGGGGACCGCGAATTCGGGCTCGCCATGCTGCGCCACCTGGGCGAGGAACTTCGTACGCGGGCCCAGGCGGCCAAACGCGTCGACGCGTCCAAACTCGCCGAACTGCGGGCGGAGGACCCGACCGGGCACTGGCCGCGCATCGTCGCGGTCATCGACGAGTTCCAGGTGCTGCTCTCGGGCCGGGACGCGGTCGCCGACGAGGCCGTGACGCTGCTCGAGGACCTGGCTCGGCGCGGCCGCTCGCAGGGCATCCACCTGATCCTCGCGTCGCAGGACGTGAGCGGGATCGAGGCGCTGTGGGGCCGCTCCGGCCTCATCGGACAGTTCACGCTGCGCATCGCCCTGCCCAAGGCCCGGCGCATTCTGGCCGACGACAACCTGGCCGCCGCCGTCATTCCGCGCCACCACGCCGTGGTGAACACGCAGTCGGGCACGTCAGGAGCCAACCAGATCGTACGGCTCCCCGACGCGGGCGACCGTCTGGTCTGGCGCAGCCTGCAACGACGGCTGTGGCGCGACCGCCCCGACGGCTGCGAGGAGCCACGCCTGTTCGACGGCGACGCCGTTCCGAAGCTGCCCGAGACGTGCCGCCCGGCCGGCCCGGTGCCGACCGCCGAGACCCCCGTCGGTTCCTCGCCCGGGGCGGTGCTGGGCGAACGGATCGACGTGGCCGCGCGCCCGGCCCGCCTGCGGCTGGGACGCATGCCCGGCCGCAACCTCGCGGTGCTCGGCACCCGCACCGACGAGGCCTGCGACGTACTCGCGGCGGCGGCGTTGTCCCTGGCGGCCCAGGGTCCGGCCCACTTCAGCATCGTCTGCCTCGACACCGACGCGGCCCGCGCCGCCGCGCGCCTGATCGCCGAACTGCCCTCGGCCGACTGGTGCACGGCGCTGCCCCCGCTGTCGGACGGCTCAGTCCCGCACTACGTGATCGGCTACGCGCTCGACGCGGCGACCGACCCGATGATGCGGACCCTGCTCGACGACGGCCCCGAGCAGCGCATGCACGTACTGGGCTGGTGGCGCTCGGTGGCCCGGCTGCGGGACTCGCTGGGCGGCCCCGGCGCGCGCCTCGACCCGATCGGCGCGTGGGTGGCGCTCGACGTGCAGGGCGCCGACCTGGCCCCGCTCTATCCGCAACCGGGTGGGCCGGCCTGGTATCCGCGAACGCGGCGGGCGCTGTTCTTCGACCGCTCGGTGCACCGCACCCCGGAAGTCATCGTCCCCTACGAGGTGAACAGTGACCACGCATGACCACACGTGATCGTCAGCCGATCGGGCGCGACTACCAGTTGATGGTCAGCGCCCTGGCCGAGGCGACCCGCCGCCGCGACGCCGAGCTGGGCAACGCCGACCAGGCCTACCAGGAAAACGCGGCGCAGGCCGCGGGCGAGCTGGCCCGGGCCGAGGGCGACGCGCTGTCGGCCGACCGCTGGGCCGGGGCCGCGGCGGCCCAAGTGCTCGACGTGGACCGCGAAGCTGCCCACCTGTGGGACCAGCTGCGACGGGCCCGGGGGTTGCGGGTGCGGTCACTGGGTGAACTGCCCGAGCCGGCGCCAGTCGAGTCGCTGCCCCGGGTCGCCCTGCCCCGGGCGCCGTCCGACCCGTCCGACCCGCCCCCGCCGACCCGCCGGGAGACGCCTCGCGCGCTGCTCGCGCGGGCCGCCGAACGCATCGACCACACGATCCGCCCGGCCGGACGCCGTTCCCTGCCCCGCTGGTCGCTGCCGTTGCTGCCCCTGCTGGGCGCGGCCGTCGCCGCCCTGGCCGGCCTGGTGGGCTCGGGCCTGGTGACCTTCGGGGGTACGGGGGTGTGGGCCGGCGCGGCCATCCGGGGCGCGGGGTGGCTGGCCTTCCTCGTGGCGCCGTCGGCCGGGGTGCCGGTCGCCGCCTACCTGGCCCATCGCCGGCTGCAGGCCAGATTGGACATCGGCGGCATCGGCCTGACCCTGCTCGGCGGCATGATCTCGGCGACGCTGATGTCTCTGGCCTTCGCCGCCACCCATTGAGCCCGCGCCTGTGGACAACCCACCGCAAATGCTTGACAGCCCGTAATCTGACCCACGCCTCCCGGGCGGGCGGGCAAGCAGGCGGGCGGGCAAGCAGGCGGCCGCTCGGGGGAAGACGCGCTCGGGCCACTGCCACTACGGTCGAGGCATGGAGCCGGCGATCCGGGTGCGTGGCCTGCGCAAGACCTACGCGGGGGCGGTCGCCGTCGACGGGGTCGATCTCGACGTGGGTCAGGGTGAGGTATTCGCGCTGCTCGGGCCCAACGGCGCGGGCAAGACGACGACCGTCGAGATCCTCGAGGGCTACCGCAAGCGTGACGCGGGCGAGGTCAGCGTGCTCGGGGTCGATCCGGCGGTGGCGGTCGGCGGCCACAAGCGGGCCCGCGGCTGGCGCGACCGGGTCGGCATCGTGCTGCAGGGCACCGGCGAGTTCGACGAGCTGACCGTCGGCGAGGTCGTACGCCACTTCGCCCGCTTCTATCCGCGACCCGACGACCCGGTCGCCGTCGTCGAGCGGGTCGGGCTCAAAGAGAAGGCGGACGCGCGCACCCACACGCTCTCCGGCGGCCAGAAGCGCCGCCTCGACGTCGCGCTGGGCATCGTCGGGCGGCCCGAGCTGCTCTTCCTCGACGAGCCGACCACCGGTTTCGACCCCGAGGCGCGCCGCGAGTTCTGGCAGCTCATCCGCGATCTGCAGGCCGGCGGCACCACGATCCTGCTGACCACGCACTATCTCGAAGAGGCCGAGGCGCTGGCCGACCGCGTCGGGGTGATCACTCGGGGACGGCTGATCGCGGTCGACTCCCCGGCCCGGCTCGGGCACCGCGACACGGCCGAGGCCACGGTCTCATGGCGTACGCCCGAAGGCGCTCTGGAACGCACGAGAACCGCGACACCGACCGAGGTCGTCGCCGATCTCGCGGAGAGGTACGGCGAGGTGCCCGGGCTGACGGTCACGCGGCCGACGCTCGAGGACGTCTACCTCGACATGATCGGAGACGCGGCATGACGCTGCTCGCCCGCAGTCAGGGCCGGCTCGAGGTCAAGCAGTTCCTGCGCAGCCGCGAACAGGTCGTCTTCACGCTCGCCTTCCCGGCCATCATGATCGTGGTCTTCGGTTCGATCTTCGATCAGGAGATCGCTCCGGGCGTCGGCTACACGCAGTACTTCGTGACCGGCATGATCGGCACCGGCCTGATGACCGTGGCGTTCCAGGCGCTGGCGATTCAGATTCCGACCGAGCGTGACCGTGGCGTCCTCAAGCGGTTCCTCGGCACCCCGATGCCCAAGTGGGTCTATTTCGCGGGCAAGGTGCTGATGGTCGCCTTCATCGCCGTGCTCGAGACCGTCATCCTGCTCGGCGTGGCCACCATGTTCTTCGGCCTCGACCTGCCCGACAGCGGCACCAAGTGGCTGACCCTGCTCTGGGTGGCGGCGCTCGGCATCACCGCCTGCACGCTCTGCGGCATCGCGTTTTCCTCGGTCGCCCGCACCGGCCGCAGCGCGCCCGCGGTCGTCACTCCGGTCGCGCTGATCCTCCAGTTCATCTCGGGCGTCTTCTTCGTCTTCACCAGCCTGCCGGGGTGGATGCAGAACGTGGCCGCCCTGTTCCCGCTCAAATGGATCTGCCAGGGCCTGCGCTCGGTCTTCCTGCCCGCGTCGTTCGGCACGCAGGAGCCGGGCGGCTCGTTCAACCTGCCGACCGTCGCGCTCGTGCTCGGCGCCTGGTGCGTGCTCGCCCTCGTCCTCTGCCTGACGACGTTCAAGTGGACGACGAAACGCGACGGCTGAGTTTTGAGAGGCTTGATCGGAACCTCCGGCGGGTAAACCGGCTGGACCTCTGAGTTAAGGAGTTGGTCGCCGCCATGGGCGGATATGGCTGGCAGCTCGTCCTCGTCGTCGTCCTGGTGCTGCTCAACGCCGCGTTCTCGGGCAGCGAGATGGCCCTGATCACGCTGCGCGACAGTCAGCTCCAGCGGCTCGAGCGGCAGTCCCGCACCGGCCGCACCCTGGCCAAACTGGCCCGCGACCCCAACCGCTTCCTGGCCACGATTCAGATCGGCATCACGCTGGCCGGCTTCCTGGCGTCCGCCTCCGCCGCGGTGTCACTGGCCAAGCCGCTGCAGGAGCCGCTGAGCTTCCTCGGCGGCGCCGCCAACACGGTCGCGATCGTGCTGGTCACCATCGTGCTGACGTTCTTCACCCTGGTCGTCGGCGAGCTCGCCCCCAAGCGCATCGCGATCCAGCGCGCCGAGGGCTGGGCGCTGCTGGTGGCCCGCCCGCTCGACATGATCTCGACGCTGTCGCGCCCGGTGGTCTGGCTGCTCGGCAAGTCGACCGACGTGGTCGTGCGCATCACCGGCAACGACCCGAACGCCGGCCGCGAAGAGGTGACCACCGAGGAGATCCGCGACCTGGTCACCCAGCAGCAGGAGTTCACGCCCGAGCAGCGCACCATCATCAGCGGCGCGTTCGAGATCGCCGACCGCATCCTGCGCGAGATCCTGGTCCCCCGCCGCGACGTGCTGGTCGTCTCGGCCGAGGAGTCGTCGCACGCCGCCCTGGAACAGCTGATCGCGGGCGGGCACTCACGGGCACCCGTCACCGGGCCGATGGGGCTGGACGACGTGCTGGGCGTGGTGCACCTGCGCGACCTCGTCGACGCCGAGGGCCCCGTACGCGAGCACATGTTCGCGCCGTTGTTCCTGCCCGAGACGCTCAAGGTGTCCGACGCGATGCGCCAGATGCGCGTACAGCGCCAGCAGCTCGCCCTGGTCGTCGACGAGCGCGGCGCGATCGACGGCATCATCACGATGGAAGACCTGGTCGAGGAGGTCGTCGGCGAGATCTACGACGAGACCGACCGTGACGTGCAGTCGGTGGTGCGCGAACCCGACGGCTCGATGCTGCTGCCCGGCACCTTCCCGATCCACGACCTGCCCGACATCGGCGTCGACGTCGAGCGCCTGGACGAGGGCGACTACACCACGGTGGCCGGCCTGGTGCTGGCCCATCTCGGGCACATCCCCACCGAGCCGGGCGAGGTCGTGCTGGTCGACGGGCACACCGCCGAGGTCGTCGAGGTCACCGGCCGAGCCATCACCCGCGTACGCCTGAGGGTCGCGCCTCGTGACCGCGAGGAGCAGCCCTCCTAGCCGAGCCCGTTGTAGGCCACGGACAGGACGGCGTGCGCGACCAGGATCGCGTCCTCCTTCGAGTCGTACGGCCCCACGCGCAGCTCGACCGCGTGGGTGCCGTAGACGGCTCGCACCGTCCAGCTGTTGGGGTGCCGGCCGTCCTCACGACTGTGGTTGACGATGACCTGGGTCGCCGCCCGCAGGTTGACGGCCGACCACTTGTCCTCGGTCGTCGCCCACGTGCGGAACCAGCCCGGAGCCACGACCAGGGCTTCCTTGCTCGCCTCGGCGAGCGCCCACTGCGTAGCCTCCGGCGCCGTCATGCCCGTTTTGCTCACATCAGGCATGGTAAAGCAGCTCAGTACGAGTAGAAGCCCTTGCCGCTCTTCCGCCCGAGGTCGCCGGCCTGCACCATGCGCTGCAGCAGCTCCGGCGGGAAGAACTTCTCGTCGGCGGTGTCGCGATAGATGTTGCTCGCCGCGTTGAGCATGACGTCGAGCCCGGTCAGGTCGACGGTGGCCAGCGGGCCCATCGCGTGCCCGAAGCCCAGCTTCATGACGGTGTCGAGGTCGGCCGCGCTGACCACGCCCGACTCGACCAGCTGGATCGCCTCGACCAGGATCGCCGAGAAGAGCCGGTTGGAGACGAACCCGGCGACGTCGCGCTTGACCTCGACGCACGTCTTGCCGACCTCTTCGGCGTACGCCCGGGCACTGGCCAGGGTCTCGTCGGAGGTCTGGTAGCCGCGCACGAGCTCGACCAGCTTCATCATCGGCACCGGCGAGAAGAAGTGGATGCCGACGACCGACTCGGGGCGCGCGGTGACGGTGGCGATCTGAGTGATCGGGATGGCCGAGGTGTTGGTGCCGAGGACCGCGTCGGCCTTGCAGATCTTGTCGAGGGCCCGGAAGACCTCGTGCTTGGCCTCGACCTTCTCGTAGATGGCCTCGACCACCACGTCGGCGTCGGCCGCCGCGTCGAGGTCGGTGGTGGGCGTGATCCGCGCGATCGTCGCCTCGGCCTCCTCCTCGGTGATCTTGCCCTTGGCCGCGAACCGGCTCAGCGAGTCACGGATCGCCGCCATGCCGCGGCTCGTCGCCGCGTCGTCCACGTCGCGCATGGTGACCTGCCACCCGGCCTGCGCCGAGACCTGCGCGATGCCGGATCCCATCAGCCCGGAGCCGATGACCGCCAGTCGACCCGCCATGTTCTGCTTCTCCTTCGCCTGACCCCGTCAACAACAGGCTCACATTAGCGGGGTTACTGAACGGACACTAAGCGCAGGGGGGCACCACGATCGGGGCAATTCCGGGGAAAAGGGTTGGTCGCGGTGCCAGACTGTGCGCATGGCCTCAGGCAACGGCTGGTACCTCGTCGGGCCGCTGATCGCCGTCGGCCTGGTCGGCTTCCTGGGCGCGATCTTCCGCCGTATGGGCCTGGAGTGGACCGCGGCCCGCGAATCCGAAGCCGCCGGTCTGTCGATCTTCGGCCCCGAACCGGAGGACTACGGCCTGCTGCGACCGGCGGCCGTCACCACCGAGGACGACGCCGCCGACGAGATCCGCCGCCTGCTGCGCGAGGCCGGCATCAGAACCACCCAGACGTACGACCGCGAAGGCCGCACGATCGTGCTGGTGTTCGCCGAGGAGCTCGACGAGGCCCGACGGCTGGTCGGCGACTCCCCGGCGCTCTAGCCTGTCTAGAAGTCGAACGTCGGCTCGGGCACGTCGGCCCGCTCGACCTCGACGCCCAGCTTGGCCAGGTCGTTGACGAAGTCGGGGTAGCCGCGGTCGATGTGGTGCACCTCGCCCACCTCGGTCACGCCCTCGGCACACAGCCCCGCGATGACCAGCCCGGCACCGGCCCGGATGTCGGTCGCCCGCACCGGCGCCCCCGAGAGCCGTTCCCGCCCGTTCACGACGGCGTGGTGGCCGTCCGTGCGGATGTCGGCGCCGAGGCGCACCATCTCGTTCACGAACATGAACCGGCCGTCGAAGATGTTCTCGGTGACCAGCGACGAACCCTCGGCCACCGCGGCCAGCCCCAGCGCCATCGGCAGCAGGTCGGTCGCGAAGCCCGGGAACGGGAGGGTGACGATGTCGACGGCTTTGGGGCGGTCGGCCATGCGCACGCGGAACTGGTTGTCGCCCGGCTCGACCGTCGCGCCCGCCACGACCAGCTTGTCGAGCGCGATGTCGAGGAACTCGGGCCGCACGCCCTGAACCGTCACGTCGCCCCGGGTCATCGCCGAGGCGAACGCCCAGGTGCCGCCGACGATGCGGTCGCCGATGGTGGTGTGCCGCACGGGGTGCAGCTCGTCGACGCCCTCGATGGTCAGCGTGGACGTGCCGGCGCCGTCGATCTGGGCGCCCATGCCGGTGAGCATCTCGCAGATGTCGACGATCTCGGGCTCGCGGGCCGCGTTGTCGATCTCGGTCACGCCCTTGGCCAGCACGGCCGCCATGAGCAGGTTCTCGGTGGCGCCGACGCTAGGGAAGTCGAGCCAGATCTTGCTGCCGCGCAGGCCGCCGGGCGCGGACGCGATGACGAAGCCGTGCTCGCCGGAGATCTGAGCGCCCATGCGGGCCAGGCCGGAGACGTGCATGTCCAGGCCCCGCGACCCGATCATGTCGCCGCCGGGCAGGGCGACACGCACATAGCCCGTACGGGCGAGGAGCGGGCCGAGCACGCAGATCGACGCGCGCAGGCGGCGGACCAGGTCGTAATCGGCCTCGCTGCCCGGATCGGCGGGCACGTCGATGGTCGCCTGACCACCCTCGAGGGCGACCTCGCAGCCCAGCCGGCGCAGCACCTCGGCCATGATGGCGATGTCGGTGATCCGCGGAACGTTCTCGACGACGCTGCGGCCCGGGGCGAGCAACGCCACCGCCATCAGCTTGAGCGCCGAGTTCTTCGCGCCACCCACAGTGACCTCACCGGTCAGTGAGGTGCCGCCCTTCACCCTGATGACATCCACGCGGGCCATCGTATGGTCCTGCGCCCAGCGTCACCGCCGTAGGGTCTCCCGTATGGCCGTTCACCTCACTCGCATCTACACCCGCACCGGCGACGCGGGGCAGACCCGACTCGGCAACAACGAGGTCGCCGACAAGACCGATCCGCGCATCGTGGCGTACGCCGACACCGACGAGTGCAACGCCGCGATCGGGGTGGCGCTGGCCCTCGGCGACCTGCCCGCCGAGGTGCGCGAAGTGCTCACCACCATCCAGAACGACCTGTTCGACGTCGGCGCCGACCTGTGCAACCCCGAGACCGAGAACCCGCCGTACCCCCCGCTGCGGGTCACCGACGACTACGTGACACGCCTGGAGGGCTGGTGCGACGGCTTCCTGGAGCCGCTGCCGGCCCTCGACAGCTTCGTGCTGCCCGGTGGCACCCCCGGCGCGGCCCTGCTGCACGTGGCCCGCACGGTGGCCCGGCGGGCCGAACGCTCGACCTGGACGCTGCTGAAGGCCGACCCGGACCGTACGAGCGACCTGCCCGCGAAATACCTGAACCGACTCTCCGACCTGCTCTTCATCCTCTCCCGCACAGCCAACGCGGGAAACGACGTGAAGTGGGTCCCGGGCGGCGCCCGCTGATGCTCCACCACGTCGAGCTGTGGGTGCCCGACCTCGAAGGCGCCACCGGCCCGTGGGGCTGGCTGTTGGGTTCGCTCGGCTGGACGCCCTACCAGGAGTTCCTGGGCGGCCGTTCGTGGCGGTGCGGCCCGGTCTACCTGGTGCTGGAACAGTCGCCGGCGCTCACCGGCGACGTGCACGACCGGCGCGCACCCGGGCTGAACCACCTGGCCTTCAACGCCGGCAGCCGGGCCGAGGTCGACCGGCTGACCGCGGAGTCGGCCGCGCACGGCTGGGCGCTGCTGTTTCCGGAGCGCCACCCCCGCGCGGGCGGGCCCGACTCGTACGCCGCCTATCTGGAGGACGCGTGGGGTTTCGAGGTCGAGCTGCAGTCCGGCCCGCCCGGCTGACCGAAACCCGGGTGACAGGTTCGCCGATCGCCGTCATCCTCAGGACATGACAACGCGCCTCGCCGTCTCTTTCCGGTCGCCTCCGGCGGCCGGCTGACCCGCGCGTTCTGACACATCGGCCGTCCCACGGGGCGGCCGATCGGCGTCCCGGGGGCTGTTCTCGAGGAGAAGCCCATGTCCACCGACCTCGCCACCCCCGACCACACCGCCCGGGACCTCGCCGCCCGGGACCTCGCCGTCCGCGACCGCACCGCCCGGGACCTCGCCGCCCGCGACCTCACCGACCCGGCCGAGGGCCACCACGCGATTCAAGCCATCGTCGACGCCGTGCTCGGCGCGGCCACCGCACTCCGGCCCGGTGCCGAACTTGTCGTGCATCGCGGCGACCGGATCGTCGACGTGGCCGAGAACTACGACCGGCTGGGCTACTCGGCCGCGGCTGCGGCCCGGGACGCGCGTTACACCCGGTATGTCGATCGCCGAATGCTGCGATCACAGACCTCCGCGCTGATCCCGGGAGCCCTGCGGGAGCTGCACGCCACGGAGGCCTTGATCGCCTGCCCGGGCATCGTCTATCGCCGCGACTCGATCGACCGTCTGCACACCGGCACCCCGCACCAGCTCGACCTGTGGCGGATCACCCGTGGACGGGCCTCGCCGGCCGACCTGATCGAGCTGGTCGCGGTAGCCATCACCGCCGCTCTGCCCGGGACGCCGTGGCGCACCCGCCCGGCGACGCACCCCTACACGACCGACGGGCTGGAGCTCGAGGCATGGTCGGGCGAGGAGTGGGTGGAGATCGGCGAATGCGGGCTGGCGGCCGCCCACGTAGTCGGGCCGGCGCGCGGCGGGCCGGTTCCCGGGCTCGACGCCGGGCCGGAACGCAGCAGACCGGCCCACCGGCCCGGCATCGGGCAGGAACGCAGCGGGCTGGCCGTCGGGCTCGGGCTCGACCGGTTGTTGATGTTGCGCAAGGGCATCGACGACATCCGGCTGCTGCGCTCGGACGACCCGCGAGTCGTACGGCAGATGACCGACCTGACGCCCTATCGCCCGGTGTCGGCGCAACCGGCCGCCCGGCGGGACCTGTCGGTGGCGCTACCGGCCGGCGTGACCGCCGAGGATCTCGGCGACCGGGTGCGTGAGCTGCTCGGCCCGGACGCCCACCTGGTCGAAGAGGTGTCCATCGTGTCGACGACTCCCGCCGCTGCCCTGCCCGCGGCCTCCCGCGAGCGGCTGCGGATGCGCGACGACGAAGTGAACGTGCTGATCCGCGTCGTGCTGCGCGACCTCCACCAGGCCCTGCCGAAGCAGCGGGCCAACGCTCTGCGCGACCGGCTGCTGGAAGGACTCACGATGACCTGATGGCAGCCGCCCACGAACGGGCCAAGGCGTGACAGCGCCAAACGGGGGCCGCGCGTGACAGCGCCAAACGGGGGCCGCGCGTGACAGCGCGAACAGGGGCCGCGCCCGGCGGCCGGTCAGTGCTCGATCGTGCGGGGGCGGATGGCCGGGCGGGGCGCGACGCTGCCGGGCTGGCCGGGCGGGGCCGCCTCGAGCCAGGAGAGGAAGCCGGTCACGGTGGACTCGGCCATCGCGATCTCGAACTCGTCGAGCGTGGTGGCCAGGCGCAGGATCACCCAGTGGCCCGGCATGGTGAGCCGCTCGGGACCCTCGGGGCGGCGCTGGTCCTTGACCACGGTCGCGCCGCGGTCGAGCACCCGCTTGGGGCGGAAGGCGAAGCTGAACAGGCGGTGGATGCGCAGCTCGCTGCCCGCGAAGCGGCCGATCGCGGTCGACCAGCCGCGGCCCGGCACCATCGTGGTGACGCGGATCTGCAGCCGAATAGAACCGCCGCCGCCCATCAGCAGGCGGCGGCGGACAAAAATCGCGATCAGGAGCGCGAGCAGCGCGACGATACAGATTCCGAAGATTTCAAGAATCTGCATCGCCGGAGTCAGTGAGACTCGGGAGCGGCCGGGGTGGCGCTCTCGGCGAGGACGGTCACGCCGTCGGCGTCGATCGAGAGGAAACCGCCGGTCACGTCGTAGGTGAGCTGCTCGCCGCCGGCGAGCTTGACCCGCACCTGCGACGGCTCCTTGAGCAGACCGAGAAGCGGGGAGTGACCCGGCAGCACACCGATCTCACCCTCGGTGGTGCGCGCGACGAGCATTTCGGCCTCGCCGGACCACACGCGCTCCTCGACGGCAACGACCTTGACGGCAAGCTGGTTGGCCACGCTGTCTCCCTGTTCAGGCCTTGCATCGGATGTTCACTCGGCACAGCCGATTGGGTGCAGTCTAGACGGCCTGCCCACGCGCCGCGGTGGCGGGTGGTCAGCACCACAGACAGTCACGAGTTGGTGTTGATGTATTCCGGGTTGCGGAAGATGAAGTTCTGCACCTGGTCCTGGCGGACGGCGGTGAAGAAGTCTTTGGCGCTGGGGGCGAGACCCTCGCCGCGGTAGTCGCCGCCGACGAAGACCGAGTCACCGGGCAGCTTGATCAGGGTCATGTCGTCGGAACGGACGTTCTTCATCGAGAACGCCCAGTCGACCACGTCGTGGCCGCCGCCGTCGAAGATCAGCGCCTTGCCCGCCGCCTTGAGCACCTTGTCGAGCTTGGCCGGGTTGGTGACCACGTCCTTGCTGAGCGCCTGCTTGGCCATCGCCTTGACGAATTGCTGCTGGTGACGCTGACGGTCGTAGTCGCCCTTGGGCAGGCCGTAGCGCTGGCGCACGTAGTCGAGGGCCTGCCAGGCCTGCAGGTGTTGGGTGCCCTTCTTGTATTCGGCCTGGGGGCCGTAATAGGGGTGGGCACACGAGTTGTCGGCGCAGCGGGACAGGCGCGGGCGGGGCTTGCCGTTCGGTTGCAGGTGTTCCGACTTGACGTTCTGGTCGATCGTCATGGTGACGCCGCCCATCGCTTCGACGATCGCCTTGAAGCCGTTGAAGTTGATGATCGCGCCGGCGTCGAACTTGCGGATGCCGGTCAGCTGGCCGACGGTCTTGGCGAGCAGGTCGAAGCCCTGCACCACGTCGTGCTTGCCGTTGCCGACCGCACTGCCGTACCCCATCGCGGCGTTGATCTTTGAGCGGCCGCCCTTGAAGCCGGTCTTGGCGAAGGGCGGGATGTCGACGATCAGGTCGCGCGGGATCGAGAAGAGGTAGGCCTGCTTCATGTCGGCCGGGATGTGGGCCACGATGATCGAGTCGGAGAGCGGGGTCTGCTCGTCGCTGCGCGGGTCGATGCCGACGAGCAGGATGTTGAGCGGACCCTTGATGTCCGACTTCTTCTCCTGGTTGGCCACGGCCGGGGTGTCACCGAACAGGTTCTTGGTCTCGACGGCGCCGGCGTAACGGGCCACCAGCACCTGTTGGGTCACGAGGGCACCGCCGCTGACCACCATGAGAACGCACCCGAAGATCGCACAGAGACGGGCCCACAGCGGCGTACGCCTTCTCGAAGCCTTCGCCACGTGCTCCCCATTCCTCGATCCGGTGCGACGTCCGACAACATTAGCCAGATCCGCCCACTCCCGCTGGAGTAAAACGTCACAAAACGGACGCAGGTTTTCGCGGGACATGGTAAAGCCGCGCCAACCGTACGGTCGGCGCGGCTTCACTCACACTGAGTCGCCGGAGGGCGAAATCAGCCCTTCATCAGCTCGTGCGCGTTCTTCTCGAGGTCCTCGAGGCCACCGCACATGAAGAAGGCCTGCTCGGGGTAGTTGTCGAACTCCCCCTCGCTGATCTTCTTGAACGCCTCGATGGTCTCCTTCAGCGGGACCGTCGAGCCGGGGACGCCGGTGAACTGCTCGGCGGCGTACGTGTTCTGCGAGAGGAAACGCTCGATGCGGCGAGCCCGCTGCACCGTGACCTTGTCCTCCTCGGAGAGCTCGTCCATACCGAGGATGGCGATGATGTCCTGCAGGTCCTTGTACTTCTGCAGGATTCGCTGCACCTCACGGGCGACCGCGTAGTGCTCGGCGCCGACGAACTCGGGCGCCAGGATCCGCGAGCTGGAGGCCAGCGGGTCCACGGCGGGGTAGATGCCCTTGTCGGAGATCGACCGCTCGAGGTTCGTGGTCGCGTCCAGGTGGGCGAAGGTGGTGGCCGGCGCCGGGTCGGTGTAGTCGTCGGCGGGCACGTAGATCGCCTGCAGCGAGGTGATCGCCTTGCCCCGGACCGAGGTGATCCGCTCCTGCAGCTCGCCCATCTCGTCGGCCAGCGTGGGCTGGTAACCCACGGCCGACGGCATGCGGCCGAGCAGCGTCGAGACCTCGGAACCGGCCTGGGTGAACCGGAAGATGTTGTCGATGAAGAGCAGCACCTCCTGGTTCTGGACGTCCCGGAAGTACTCCGCCATCGTCAGCGCGGACAGCGCGACGCGCAGGCGGGTGCCCGGCGGCTCGTCCATCTGGCCGAAGACGAGGGCGGTCTTGTCGAGAACGCCACCCTCCTCCATCTCCAGGATGAGGTCGTTGCCCTCGCGGGTGCGCTCACCCACGCCGGCGAACACCGACGTACCACCGAAGTTACGGGCAACGCGGATGATCATCTCCTGGATGAGCACCGTCTTGCCCACGCCCGCGCCACCGAACAGGCCGATCTTGCCACCGCGCACGTACGGCGCGAGCAGGTCGAGCACCTTGATGCCGGTCTCCAGCATCTCGGTCTTCGGCTCGAGGTCGGCGAACGCCGGCGGCTTGCGGTGGATCGACCAGCGCTCCTGGATGTCCAGGGTCGCCGGGTCGGCGTTGAGCACCTGGCCGAGGGCGTTGAACACGTGGCCCTTGGTCACGTCGCCGACGGGCACCGAGATCGGCGAGCCGGTGTCGGTGACCTCGGCGCCCCGGATCAGACCGTCGGTCGGCTGCATCGAGATGGCGCGGACGATGTTGTCGCCGAGGTGCTGGGCGACCTCAAGCGTCAGCGTCTTGGTGCCCTCGGAGAGGGTCACGTCGACGTGCAGCGCGTTGAAGATGTCGGGCATGGCGTCGCGAGGGAACTCGGCGTCGACGACCGGGCCGATGACCCGGACGACTCGGCCGACACCGGTCTGCGCCTTGGTGGGCTCAGCTACAGCAGTCATCACATATCACTTCCTGCCGAGGACAGCGCCTCGACGCCGCCGACGATCTCACTGATTTCCTGGGTGATCGCGGCCTGCCGCGCGGAGTTCATCTCGCGCGTGTACCGCTTGAGCAGGTCGTCCGCGTTGTCAGACGCGCTCTTCATCGCCCGCCGCCGCGACGCCGACTCGCTCGCCGCCGAGTCCAGCAACGCCGCGTAGATCCGCGTGTTGAGGTACTTCGGCAGGAGCGCGTCGAGCAGCTCGTCGGCGTCCGGCTCGAACTCGTACGCGGGACGCAACCCGGGCTCGACCTCGCGCGTCTCGACCTGCATCGGCGCCAGGAAGTGCGCCTCGGAGCTCTGCGTCATCAGCGACTTGAACTGCGTGCTGACGATGTGCAGCTCGTCGACGCCCTGGATGCCGTCGGGGCCGTAGGTCGCGTCGGTGTCGTCCGCGCCGGCGATGAAGGCTTCCAGCAGGGCGTCACCGATGGTCTTGGCGTCGGAGAACGACGGCCGCTCGGAGAAGCCCGACCAGCTCGCCTCGATCGGACGGTTGCGGAACCGGTAGTAGCCGATGCCCTTGCGGCCGACGACGTAGAGCACCGGCTCCTTGCCGTCGGCCTTGAGACGCTCGATCAGCTGCTCGGCGGTGCGGATGGCGTTGGCGTTGTAGGCGCCGGCCAGGCCGCGGTCGCTCGTGATGAGCAGGACACCCGCCCGCCGGACCCGCTCGCGCGGGACCAGCAGGGGGTTGTCGATCGTCGCGTTGGACGCAAGGGCGGTCAGGACCTGGGTGATCGCCTCCGCGTAGGGCTTCGAGGCGGCAACCCGCTCCTGGGCCTTGGCGATGCGGCTGGTGGCGACCAGCTCCTGCGCCTTCGCGATCTTCTTGGTCGACCGGACGGTGCGGATGCGCCGCCGGAGGGCCTGTACCTGACCGGCCATGACTACTGGCCTTCGGCCGGACGGGGAACCTCGCGGGTCACCGTCTCACGCGTCTGGCGGCCCTCTTCGAGGGGCTCGGCCGGGTTCTCGTTGACCGAGGAACCGGACTCGCCGCGCTTGAAGAGCTCCTTGAACTCGTTCACGCCGCTCTGGAGGTTCTCGACGTCGGCGTCGGTCAGCAGACCGGTCGTCGAGATCGCCGTCACGGTGTCGCTGCGGTGCCGCTTCATCCACTGCAGGAAGTCCTGCTCGAAGCGGCGCACGTCGCCGACCGCGATGTCGTCGAGCTGGCCGGTGGTGCCGGCCCAGATCACGATGACCTCTTCGACCACCGAGTACGGCGAGTACTGCGGCTGCTTGAGCAGTTCGACCAGGCGTACGCCCTTCTCGAGCTGGGCGCGGGACGCCCGGTCGAGGTCGGACGCGAAGGCGGAGAACGCCTCCAGCTCACGGAACTGGGCCAGGTCGAGACGCAGACGGCCGGAGACCGAGCGCATCGCCTTGACCTGCGCCGAGCCACCCACCCGGGACACCGAGGTGCCGACGTTGATCGCCGGGCGGACACCCGAGGCGAACAGGTCGGTCTCCAGGAAGATCTGGCCGTCGGTGATCGAGATGACGTTGGTCGGGATGTAGGCCGAGATGTCGTTGGCCTTCGTCTCGATGATCGGCAGACCGGTCATCGAGCCGCCACCCAGCTCGTTCGAGAGCTTGGCGCAGCGCTCGAGCAGGCGGGAGTGCAGGTAGAAGACGTCGCCCGGGTAGGCCTCGCGGCCCGGCGGACGGCGCAGCAGCAGCGACACGGCGCGGTAGGCCTCGGCCTGCTTGGTCAGGTCGTCGAAGACGATCAGGACGTGCTTGCCGTTGTACATCCAGTGCTGGCCGATGGCCGAGCCGGTGTACGGCGCGAGGTACTTGAAGCCGGCCGGGTCGGACGCGGGAGCCGCGACGATCGTCGTGTACTCGAGCGCGCCCTGCTCCTCCAGCGTGCCGCGGATCGAGGCGATGGTGGTCGCCTTCTGGCCGATCGCGACGTAGATGCAGCGAACCTGCTTCTCCGGGTCGCCGGACTCCCAGTTCGCGCGCTGGTTGATGATCGTGTCGATCGCGACCGTGGTCTTACCGGTCTTGCGGTCGCCGATGATCAGCTGGCGCTGGCCGCGGCCGATCGGCGTCATGGCGTCGATCGCCTTGATGCCCGTCTGCAGCGGCTGCTTCACCGGCTGGCGGTTCATCACGTTCGGCGCCTGCAGCTCGAGCTCGCGGAAGCCCTCGCTCACGATCTCGCCGCGGTCGTCGATCGGGTTGCCCAGCGGGTCGACCACGCGACCGAGGAAGGCGTCGCCAACCGGAACCGAGAGGACGCGGCCGGTCCGCTTGACCTGCTGGCCCTCCTCGATGCCGGAGAAGTCGCCCAGGACGACGACGCCGATGTCGCGGACGTCGAGGTTCAGGGCGAGGCCCAGCGTGCCGTCCTCGAATTCGAGCAGTTCGCTCGCCATCGTCGAGGGCAGGCCCTCGACGTGCGCGATACCGTCGCCCGCGTCGGACACGATGCCGACCTCCTCGCGGGAGACCTCGGGCGTGTAGGACGAGACGTAGCGCTCTAGCGCCCCCCGGATCTCGTCCGAGGAGATGGTCAGCTCGGCCATCCTCTGCCTTCTCTGTCTAGCTCGGGACGTTCCCGCCACCGAGGGGGCTGCTCGGCCGGCGTCGCCGCAAGCCGAGGGAAGAATTGCTATTTAGCGAATGCCTGCTTCGCGGCGTTGAGCCGGCGCAGGACAGTGCCGTCGTAGAGGTCGGAGCCGACCTGCACGCTGACGCCACCGATGATCGCGGGATCGACGTCGACCTTCAACGAGACCTGCCGGCCGTAGATGTCGGACAACTTCGCAGCCAGCGCCTGTTCGTCGGCGTCGGTGAGCGGCGTGGCCACCGTCACGTACGCGACCTGACGGTCACGCTTCGCGGCGGTCAGCTCGACCAGCCGGGTCAACGAGCCCTCGAAACTGCGGCCGCCGAACCCCTCGAGCGCCACCTCGACGAGCCGAACAGTGGCCGGCTGGGCCTTGCCCTTGAGCAAGCCCTCCACCAGCTTAGCCCGGCGCTCGATCGGCGCACCTGGATCGCTCAGCGTGACGGCCAGCTCGGCGTTGCCGGAGACGATCTGCCCGAAGCGGAACAGCTCGTCCTCGATCTCGGCCAGCTTGCCGTCCTTGTCGGCCGATTCCAGCAGCGCGTCGGCGCCGAGGCGCTCGACGGCGTCGAGGATCTCGGCCGGCCGGGAGAACCGGCCGTTCGCGAGGGTCGCCAGCGTCTCGACGGTGACCTCGGAGACCTTGCCGCCCAGCAGCGTGCGAACCAGCCCGGCCCGGTCGGCGCCGGAGCGCGCCGGGTCGGTCAGCGCCCGGCGCAGCCGGGGCTGGGTCCGCAGCAGGCCCGCCACCGACAGGAGCTCGTCGGCGGCCGTCGCGACCTGCGCGGACGTAGCCGTGGTCGTGGCGGAGGCGAACTTCTCCTCCGCCGCCGCGTAGGCCTGCCGGCTGACGCTCGACGCCATCAGCGCCGCCCGCCCGCCGAGCCGGCCGCGCCGAGCTCGTCGATGAAGCGCTCGACCGTGCCCTGGCGGCGCGCCTCGTCGGCGAGAGCCTCGCCGACGATCTTGCTGGCCAGGTCGACCGCGAGCGTGCCGATCTCGGAGCGCAGGTCGCGCACGATGCTTTCGCGCTGCGCGTTGAGCTGCTCCTGGCCGGCGCCGATGATGCGGTCCGACTCCTCGCGAGCCTTGGCCAGGATGTCCTGACGGATACCCTCGGCGTCGGCGCGAGCCTCGTCACGGATGCGCGCGGCTTCCGTGCGAGCCTCGGCGAGCTGAGCCTTGTACTGCTCGAGGAGCTGGTTGGCCTCGGCCTGGGCGGCCTCGGCACGCTTGATGCCGCCCTCGATCGCGTCCACCCGCGCCGCGAAGGTCTTCTCCATCATCGGGAAGACGAACTTCATCAGCACGAAGCACAGGATCGCGAACGCGATGCTGCCGACCACGATCTCCTGCCAGAGCGGGATGATCGGGTTGTGTTCCCCTTCGCCGGCCTCGGCCGCGACGGTCAGAACTTCGGTGATCATGGACACCTCCTAACGAGGCAGCGCGTAAGAACTAGCCGGCCCAGATGAAGCCGAAGGCGATGCCCAGCAGGGCCAGCGCCTCGATAACCGCGAAGCCGATCCAGACGTACGGCAGGGTCAGGCGGGACGACTCCGGCTGACGGGCGGTCGACTGGATGTAGGCCGAGAAGACGAGGCCGACACCGATGCCGGGGCCGATCGCGGCAAGGCCGTAGCCGATGGCGGCGGTGCTACCGACAACTTCGGAGAGAAGCATTTCAGGATCCTCCTGGTATCTCGCGTGACGTTCACGCGGGACGACAAACGGGGTGTTGCGAGGTGATACGTGGAAACTCAGTGCTCGTCGGCGAGCGCGCCCTGGACGTAGCTCGCGGAAAGCACCGTGAAGACGTAGGCCTGGAGGCAGATGACCAGGAACTCCAGGAAGGTCAGCGCGATCGACATCGCCCACGAGACGACCGAGAACGGCGCGAACCAGACGTTGGCGTTGATCAGCGCGAAGCCGCCCAGCGTGAACACCAGCAGCAGCATGTGGCCGGCGAACATGTTCGCGAAGAGACGGACGGCGAGCGAGAACGGCCGCACGAGGAACGTCGAGAAGAACTCGATCGGGATCAGCAGCGGGAGAATGAACCACGGCGCGGGCGGGATGAGCGCGTGCTTGAAGTACTTCAAGCCACCGTGGTGCTTCATGCCGATGTAGATGAACATCACGTAGCTGATCGCCGCGAGGATCGCGGGGAAAGCGATGTGCGAGTTCGGCGAGATCTGTGCCAGTGGCACGATCGCCCAGAAGTTCATGATCAGAATGAAGATGAACAGCGTCGTGAGGTAGGGCGCGAAGTTGATGCCGCGCTTCCCGAGCATGTCGACCGCGATGTTGTTCCGCACGAAGCCGTAGATGCTCTCGGCGATCCACTGCTTCTTGGTCGGGACGAGCTTGGGCTTCCGGTACGAGACCAGGAAGAAGATGATGATCGCGGCCACCGAGATCCACATGAGCAGCGTGATCTTGGTGAACCAGTAGTCGTTGTGCGCGCCCCACGGCACGATGCTGGGCAGGTAGAAATCCTCGACCGTAGGCGGGAATGGAACTTCCGCTGCGAGGACTGACAACTGACCGGCCACCGTAGCCCTTCCTGTCAGGCGCCGAGACGGCGCACGATGAGGTAGACACCGCCGCCGATACCAACGACCGCACCGATTCCGGCGAAGATGCCCTTGGTCCCGACCCAGTGGTCGACCAGCAAACCGACCCCTCCCCACACCAACATGCCCGTTATGAGGTAGGCGACGGCCGTCATCCCCATGCCGGTGTCGGGCGGGGGCGGATCGTCGTTACCGCTGGGATTCTTGGGGGGTTCTTGACCGGTCATGACGGCCCGAACGATATCAGCAGGAAAAGGCAGGCTAAGCGGGACCCCCCGCACAACCGCAGTTGTCCAGGCGTCAGGGGTCTCGCAACTGGAAGGACACGGTACTCCCCCTTCGCCATAACCGGACAACACACAAGCGTTCACGTCACCGTTTCGTGGTCAACAAACCACGAACTGAACGCTGAGGAGGCAAAACGGCTCCTTAACGATCACTTCGGGCGACTCAGGCGGTGGAACCACCACGCCTGGACGGCGGTCCACACCACGACCGCGGCGACGATTCCCCAGCCGAGAGCGTTCTTTCCGGGCCAGTCGGTCGACACGCCGAAAGCGAGCACCACGCCCAGGGCGCTGTACTTGAACACATAGGTGAGCAGGGCCAGCGGCATCAGCAGAGCGGGCCGCACCGTGTCGGCCCACGCGATGACCAAAGTCGACATGGTGAAGCTGACCGTCACGATCAGCACCCCGGCCGCGGCCCCCACGGCCGACGACGGGCCGCCGGTGAGGAAACCGGCCGACGCGGCAAAGAGGAGCAGGGCGAACGACACGGCACTGAGGAACGGCAGGTGCTGAACCCGCCAGCGCGGGTCGGCCGGCAGCGGGGGCAGATCGGGGAGTGGACGGTCGTCCTCCTCCTCCGCGGCCTGCTTCCGCTGGAACTCGAGCGCGCGCTGCCTCTCCAGGTCGTAATCGGTATCCGAACTCATGCCATCGCCTCCTGCCGCCCGTACGCCGGGAACCGTCGCACCAGGCCGGCCACCTCGTCCGCGGCGTCGGCCAGGCGGGACGCCCCCGCCGCCGTGCCCGGATCGCTCCGCGCGGCGGCGCCGATGAGAGCGGCGATCTGTCGCATCTCGCCCTCTCGCATCCCCTGGGTGGTCACGCTCGGCGAGCCCACCCGGATGCCCGAGGTCACCGCGGGTCGCTCAGGATCGTACGGGATCGCGCTCTTGTTGACAGTGACGCGGGCCAGCTCACAGCGGGCCTCGGCGTCGCGACCGGTGACGCCGAGGGCCCTGAGGTCGGCCACGGCGAGGTGCGTGTCGGTGCCGCCGGCGACCAGGCGGGCGCCCTCGTCGGCGAGCCCGGCCGCGAGCGCCTGAGCGTTGTGGACGACCTGCCGGGCGTACGCCTGGAAGCTGGTCGTGGCGGCCTCGCGCAACGCCACCGCCTTGGCCGCGACGACGTGCATCATCGGACTGCCCTGGCTGAACGGGAAGACGGCCTTGTCGATGCGCTGGGCCAGCTCGGCGCGGCACAGGATCAGGCCGCCGCGCGGGCCGCGCAGCACCTTGTGAGTGGTACAGGTGACGACGTCGGCGTGCGGGACCGGCGACGGGATCGCTCCACCGGCCACCAGACCGATGAAATGGGCCGCGTCGACCACCAGGTAGGCGCCCACCTCGTCGGCGATCTCACGGAACCGGGCGAAATCGATCAAGCGCGGGTACGCCGTGGCGCCGCAGATGATCACCTTGGGCCGGTGGGCCAGCGCGAGGTCGCGTACCTCGTCGTAGTCGATCTGTTCGGTGGCCGGACTGACCCGGTAGCCGATGGGGTGGAACCACTTGCCGCTGAAGTTGACCCGGCTGCCGTGCGTGAGGTGCCCGCCGTGCGCGAGGCCCATCGCCAGCACCGGATCACCGGGTTCGGCCAGAGCGGCGTACGCGGCGAGGTTGGCCGCCGTCCCCGAATGCGGCTGGACGTTGGCGTGCTCGGCGCCGAAGAGCTCCTTGGCCCGCTCGACGGCGAGCCGCTCGGCACAGTCGACCTCGGCGCAACCGCCGTAGTAGCGCTCCCCCGGATAACCCTCGGCGTACTTGTTCGACAGGGTCGACCCGAGCGCGGCCAGCACGGCGGTGGAGGTGAAGTTCTCGCTGGCGATGAGCTGCAGCCCGGTCCGCTGGCGCTCGGCCTCGGCGAGCAGGACACGAGCGATCTCCGGATCGGCACGCTCGAGCGCGGTGAAGTCCGGCCCCCAGAAGGTGTCCACGTGCCCTCCCCGGTCAGACGACGTGGTCAGGCAACGTCGCCGTTTTCGAGCATATGGCTTATGACGTGGTCAGGACGGGCACAGTCTGCTTTTATGCGGTGCTTGGTGACCGGTGCGACCGGATACATCGGCGGGCGGCTCGCGCCCCGCCTGCTCGACGAGGGCTACGAGGTGCGGTGCCTGACGCGCAGCGCGGCCCGGCTGCGAGACGTGCCGTGGGCGGGCCGGGCCGAGGTGGTCGAGGGTGACCTGAACCGGGCCGAGACGCTGCCCGCGGCGCTGGAGGGCGTCGACGTGGCGTACTTCCTGGTCCATTCGCTGGGCCGGCCCGACTTCGAGGAACTGGACCGACAGGGCGCGAAGAACTTCGCCGCGGCGGCCCGGGCGGCCGGTGTGACCCGCATCGTCTACCTGGGCGGCCCGGAGCCTCCGGCGGGCGAGCGCCCTTCGCCCCACCTGCGCTCGCGGGCCGAGGTCGCCCGGATTCTGCTGGCCGGCGGGGTGCCGACCGCCGTCCTGCGCGCGCCGGTGATCATCGGCTCGGGCTCCGCGTCGTTCGAGATGCTGCGGTACCTGACCGAGCGCCTGCCGGTCATGGTCACCCCGCGCTGGGTGCGCAACCGCATCCAGCCGATCGCCGTCCGCGACGTGCTGCGCTACCTGATCGCCGCGGCGAAGATGCCGCCCGAGGTCAACCGCGGCTTCGACGTGGGCGGGAAGGACGTGCTCACCTACGCCGAGATGATGCAGGGCTACGCCCACGTGGCCGGGTTGCACCGGCGCGTGGTGGTGCCGCTGCGGCCGCTGAGTCCATGGTTGTCGGCCCACTGGGTCGGTCTGGTCACTCCGGTGCCCAACGCCATCGCCCGGCCCCTGGTGGCCAGCCTGGTGCACGAGGCGGTCGCGCACGAGAACGACATCCGCGAGTACGCGCCGGGTGAGCCGCTCGGCTTCGAGCAGGCCGTCCGGGTCGCGCTCGGCAAGATCCGCGACGCGAACGTGGAGACCCGCTGGTCGAACGCGGCCGGACGGGACGCCGCGGCCGAACCGTTGCCGAGCGACCCGGACTGGTCGGGCGGCAGCATCTACGTCGACGAGCGCAGCCGCGCGGTCAAGGCGCCGGTCGAGTCGCTGTGGCGGGTCATCGAAGGTGTCGGCGGCGAGAACGGCTGGTACTCGTTCCCACTGGCCTGGTCGGTGCGTGGCTGGCTCGACCGGCTGGTCGGCGGGGTCGGGCTGCGCCGGGGCCGGCGCGACAGCCAGCATCTGCTGGTCGGTGAGGCGCTCGACTGGTGGCGGGTCGAGGAGATCGAGCCGGGCAAGCTGCTGCGGCTGCGCGCCGAGATGCGGGTGCCGGGCCGGGCCTGGCTCGAGATGCGCGCCTCACCGGACGGCAACGGCGGCAGCGTCTATCGCCAGCGGGCCATCTTCCTGCCCCGGGGTCTGGCCGGGCACGCCTACTGGGCCGCCGTGCTGCCCTTCCACGGCTTCATCTTCAACGGCATGGCCCGCAACATCGCGCGCGGCGCCACGACCCCTACTTAGTCGCGGCCCGGCCGAGGCGGTCGCGGACGGCCAGCCAGTCCTCGTGACGCGGCGGTTCCTGCACCAGGATCGTCGCGACACCCGCGTCGTCGAGGCGGTGCAGCGCGGCGTAGAGGTCGGCCGCGTATTCGCGCGGGTCGGCCGAGAGGATCTCGGCCCCGTCGACGTCGGCGGTCTCGTAGGTCAGCACGCCGATCGGCCCGGCCAGCCCGGCCCGGTCGACGTCGCGCACGTCCTTCGCGAGGACCACGGTGGCCCGCGGCGCGTAGTGGCGTCGGCTCATTCCGGGCGAGGGGCGGGCGGCGCCGTCGTCGGGCGCCTCCTCGGGCAGGTCGATCCAGCCGATCACGTCGGTCAGCTCGCGCAGGGGCAGCGCACCCGGCCGCAGCAGCCTCGGCGTCTCACCGGTCACGTCGAGCACGGTCGACTCGATGCCCCACGTCGCCGGGCCGCCGTCGAGGACCAGCGGCACGTCGGGCAGGCTGCGCAGCACGTGCTCGGCCGTGGTCGGCGAGATGCCCTCGGAGCGGTTGGCGCTGGGTGCGGCGAGCGCCAGTCCGGAGGCCTCCAGCAACCCGAGCGCCACCTCGTGGTCGGGGATCCGGATCGCGATGGTGTCGTCGCTCGCGCCCACGCCGTCGAGGTGGCGGGCCCGGGGCAGCACGAGCGTGAGCGGCCCGGGCCAGAACTGGGCGGCGAGCTGGTTGGCCACGTCGGGCCAGGTCTCGGCGAGCGCGCGGGCCGCCTCGACGTTGGCCACGTGGGCTATCAGCGGGTTCCACGTGGGCCGGTTCTTGAGCCGGTAGATCTCGCCCACGGCCTTGGCCGAGAACGCGTTCGCGCCCAGGCCGTAGACGGTCTCGGTGGGGAAGGCGACGACCGATTCGGCCCGCAGCAGGTCGGCCGCCCGGCGCAGGCCCTCGGCGTCGGGCCGGACGATGCGGCTCACGGCAGGAGGAGGGTGGCGAACGGGACGGTGGTGTCCTCGATCTCGTCCCCGATGCGCTGGAACGTCTGGTCGCCCCGGCCCCACGGGTCGTCGAGGTCGTCGCCCGGCCGCGGGCCGTCGTTGCCGCGCAGCAGGTGGACGGCCGCGACGATCGCGACGCCACGGTCGTACACGTCGTCGGGCTTGGGCTCGGGCAGCGCGACCGGGTCGACGCCGCTCAGCAGCCGGCCGAACTCCCCGGTCACGAAGGTGCGGGCGGCCGCGTCGGGACGGAGCGCGACCACGTAGTCGTACTGGTCGGCGGTGGCCGTGAGGATCAGGTCGGCCTCGTCGATGAAGTCGCCGCGCAGCTTGCGGGCCTCGAAGCCCTCGTCGGAGCCGCCACGGGAACGGAGCTGGCGGGCCGCGGGCGGGTTCATCTCCTCGCCCTCGTGCCAGCCGCCGGTGCCGGCGCTGGCGCTGCGCACGAGCTGGTCGCCCTGCTCGCCGACGCGGTCGCGGACCGCCCGGGAGAGCAGGCGCTCGGCCATCGGCGATCGGCAGATGTTTCCCATGCAGACGTGCAGGACGGTGAAGGTCGCCACCTCAGGCCTCCGGGGCCAGCAGGTCGGGCACGACGTCCTGCAGCTTCTCGAGCGGGATGGCGCCGGCCCGCAGCACCATCGGCACGTCACCGCTCACGTCGATGATCGTGCTCGGCGCGGGGTCGTGGGCCGCGCCGGCCTCGAGGTAGATGCGGACCGCGTACTCGAGCTGGTCGCGGGCGGCCTCGGCGGTGGCCGGCGCCGGCTGGCCGACCTTGTTGGCCGTGGTGACCGCCATCGGCCCGACCGCACGCAGCACCTCGAGCGCCACCGGGTGCAGCGGCATGCGCACGGCCACCTTGCCGCCGGTGTCGCCGAGATCCCACTGCAGGCTCGGCGAATGCTCGACGTAAAGGGTCAGTGCGCCGGGCCAGAACGCGTCGGCCAGCTCGCGCGCCGCCTTGGGCAGCGAATAGACCAGGCCGTCGAGCGTGTGACGGGAACCGACCAGCACGGGCGGCGGGACCTGGTTGGTGACGCTGCGCGCGTGGTGCAGCGAGGTGATCGCGTGCGGGGTGAACGCGTCGGCCCCGACGCCGTAGACCGTGTCGGTCGGCATGACGACCAGCTCACCGCTCTTGACCGCCTCGATGGCGGCGGCGATGCCGCGATCCCGGTCCGCGGTCGTACGGCAGTCGTAGAGCATCACACCGTGCAGTGTGCCATGCGATGGGCCACATCGATCAGGTGCGGCGGGCGGTCGCGTAACGGGGGCGTCCGGTGAGGTCGTCATGGGCGGTCACCTCGGTGAACCGTCCGTCGGCGCGCAGCAACGCCGGAACCGCCTCGCCGTGCACGTCGTCGTGCTCGAGGCCGACCACCCCGCCGGGTCGCAGCAGGGCCGCGGCGAGCGCGATCACGGGCCTGATCACGCCGAGCCCGTCGCCCCCGCCGAAGACGGCCTCGGCCGGGTCGTGCTCGGCCACCTCGGGCGGCACGGGCGTCCCGTCCGGCACGTAGGGCGGGTTGCACAGCAGCACGTCGACGTCGCCGTGCAGGCCGGAGAGCAACGACGGGTCGGTGACGTCGCCCGCGACCACCTCGACGGCCGGGAAGGGCGCGGCGTTGCGACGCAGATAGTCGAGCGCCGCCGGGGACCGCTCGACCGCGACGACCCGGCCGGGGCGGGCCTCGTCGGCCACCGCGAGGGCGATCGCGCCGGTGCCGCTGCACAGATCGACGACGGTGGCGCCGGGCTCGGTGTGCTCGATTCCCCACCCCGCGAGCAGCTCCGTCTCAGGTCGTGGGACGAAGACGCCGTCGCCGACCTGAAGTTCGAGATGCCGGAACGCGGCCGTTCCGAGCAGATGCTGCAACGGGATGCGCCGGGCCCGCAGCGCCACGAGCTCGGTGAAACGACTCAGCTCGTCGGGGCGCAGCGAGTCGACCAGCAACAGGCGCCCACGTGGGATGCCGAGAACGTGGGCGGCGAGCAGTTCGGCATCGACCCGGGGCGATTCGACACCGGACCCGGAAAGATCGGCGGTCGCCGCCGCGAGCGCCGGACCGAGGGGGGTTCGGGAGCTGTCTTCAAGGTCCGGGTCCACGGCATAATCATCGGACGTCGCGTGCGACACCGACCGGCCGGGTCGGTGAGGGGACGCACGGCACCGGTGGGAGGCGCCTGGTGAGTTGGTTGGACCAGCTCGCGGAGAACAACGAGGAGCTGCGCCGCGCCGGACGGCTCCAGCAGGACGGCCGCTCGGTGGAGGCGCTGCCGTTGCTCGACGGCGTGCTGTCGGTCGCCGTCGACCCGACCACCAGGGCGTTCGCGCTCGTGCAACGCTTCGGCGCGCTGATCAACCTGGGCCGCGTCGCCGAACTGGCGACCGCGATGACGATCGCCGAGAACGCGGTCCGCGAGATCCCCGATCCCTACCTGCGCGGCCAGATGCACGCCTTCGCCGCGCTCGGCGCCCACCTCGAACGCAACCTCGACCGCGGCGTGACCCACCTGGTGCAGGCCTCGCGCGCGCTCGCCGCCGTGCAGGAGAACGACTCTGAAACCGCCTGGGGCTGGCACGACCTCGCCATGGCCTACTCCTACCTCGGCTTCCACGGCCACGCGCTCACCGCGATCGAGCAGGCCCGTCAGGTCGGGGCCGCGGTCGGGCTGGCCACCGAGATCTTCGCGGCGCCCGGCATCCGGCTGCGCAACGCGGTCTCGCTCGACCACCAGGGCGACACCGACGGCTGCCTGCGGGTGCTGCGCGACATCGACGCCGAGCTGACCCGCTACGTGGCGATCGGCGCCGACCAGATGCGCCCCAGCAGCCGCGCGGCCTACGGCTACTCGCTGGCCCGCCGGGCCGCCCTGGGCGAGGTGACCGAGGCCGACGCGGCCACCTGGCTCACCGGCGGCGGCGACAGCGTTCGCACCCGCGACCTGCGCCACCTCGGCAACGTCTGCCTCACGATGGCCTCGGGCAAACCCGAGCTGGCCCTGGCCCTGCTCGACTCGGTGCCGGTCTCGGCCGAGATCCTGGGCGCGGCCGAGCCGGCCCGGCTGCGCAGCATCTGCCACGCGGCGGCGGGCGACCACGCGGCCGCCCACGCCGCCGACCGTTACGCGTTCCGCCTGGCCGCTCAGCGCATCGACCGGCTGCGCGACGGCTACCTCGACGGGGTCGCGGCCCGCCTCGACGCGCAGGAGACCCAGCGCGACGCCGGCCGCTACGGCGACGAGTCGCTCACCGACCCGCTGACCGGCCTGCCCAACCGCCGCCAGCTCGAGCGCTACATCGCCCAGCTGCTGGCCCGCGGCGAGCGTGCGGCGATCGGCGTCTGCGACCTCATAGGCTTCACCGAGGTCAACGCCCGGCACGGCCGGCACTGCGGCGACCTGGTGCTGCAACGCATCGCCGGGGTGCTCAACCGGGTCATGCGCCGCGGCGACTTCGTGGCCCGTTTCGCCGGCGACGAGTTCGTGGTCGTGCTGCCCGGGGCGGGCACGGCGCAGGCGGCCGAGGTGTCACGCCGCATCACCGCCGCCACCGACGCCGAGAACTGGCAGATCCTGGTGCCGGGCACGCCGATAAGCCTCGCCGCGGGCTGGTCCGAGGTGGGCGCTCGCGGGCGTACGCTGAGTGCGGCCCTCGCCGCGGCCGCGGCGAACCGGCTGCCCACCCGGCCGCTCAGCGAAATGATCCAAGACAGGTCCTAGTTTCGACATGAGCACGATCGAGCTCGGCGAGATGCAGCAGGGGCAAGACAGCCTGTCGCAACCCGGGTTCGACCGCCGGCTCGCCCGCCGGATCGCGCTCGTGCTGGTCGTCGCGCTCTGCCTGGCCGGTCTGGCCGCCTCGGCGGTGCCCCGGCAACGGGCGGTCCAGTCGCTCTGGACCATGTCCATCGAGACCGCACAGGGCACGACGCTCTCTCGCGACGGTGTGTTCGTGCACCGCACGGCCGACGGCCTGACCACGGTCACCGCCCACGAGCTGGCCACCGGCGCGGTTCGCTGGCAGCGGCGCTTCGGGGGCACGGTCGGCTATCTGCAGGCGGCCGAGTCGTCCGGCCTGCTGCTCGTCCCGGCCCAGGGCCACCTGGTCAAGCTGCCGTCGGCGAACGACGGGTCGGCCTTCCACGCCGAGTTCCATCAGCAGACGATCGCGATCTCGGCGGCGACCGGGGCCGAGGTGTGGCGCACGGCAGGCGAACCGCACAGCGTCGACGGCGGCACCGCCCTGCTCACCGAATACACGCCCGAGGCCGATCTCGCGCGGATGCGCCTGGTGCGGCTCAGCGACCACGGCACGATCTGGAGCCGGGACACGGCCCGCGTCGGCAACTGGACCGTGCTGCCGTCCGGCGAGCGGCCCAGCAAGATCGTCACGGCCACCGACGACGGCGAGATCAAGGTCTATGCGTACGGCTCGGGGGCGCTGGTCAGCACCGCCCGCATCCCGTGGGTCGAGTCGCGCCCTGAGGAGGGCTACTTCAACGACCTCGGCGGCACCGGCGACGTCCTGGTGGTCAACCGCTCGCGGGCCGAGGTCTTCGAGATGAGCGTCTACCGCACCGACACGATGGCCGAGCTGTGGCGGGCCTCAGACACCAACGGGTACGCCTTCCCGTGCGGCTCGGCGCTGTGCCTCAACGACGGCAGCGGCCTGGTCGCCTACGACACGACGACCGGCGCCCGCCGCTGGCGCATCGACGGCGCGGCCGACGCCTGGCAGGTCAGCGCAGACCGGCTGGTCGTCGGCGAGGGCTCCGAGAGCGGCCGCCACGTGCTCGTCGACGCCGTCACCGGCCGCACCCTGGGCGCCTCGGTCGAAGGCACCCTGGCCTGGAACGGCCCGCAGGACGAGTCGGTCGTCGTCCTGCGGCCGACCGAGTCGCCGCCGAACCGCACCGCCGTCGTCCGCTGGGACCTCGCGACCGGCCGGCAGTGGCTGCTCGGCGCGATCGACCCGATGGGCAACCCGCCCTGCTCGGCCCTGCCCGGTCACCTGGCCTGCTTCCGAGGCGACCAGTACGAGGTGCTGGCCGTCATGTGAGCCTCAGCGGCTCCCGATCTCCGTCTCCCCGGCCAGGCGGGCCGCGCGGTCGGCCGAGGCCAGCGCGTCGAGCACCCCGTCCAGGTCGCCGCCCATCACCAGGTCGAGGTTGTAGGCGGTGTAGCCGATCCGGTGGTCGGTGATCCGGTTCTGCGGGTAGTTGTAGGTGCGGATGCGCTCGGAGCGGTCGACCGTGCGCACCTGGGCCTTGCGCGAGTCGGAGGCCGCCGCGTCCGCCTGCTCCTGGGCGATCGCCAGCAGCCGGGACCGCAGGATGCGCATCGCCGACTCCTTGTTCTGGAGCTGGCTCTTCTCGTTCTGGCAGCTCACCACCGTGCCGGTGGGCAGGTGGGTGATGCGTACGGCGGAGTCGGTGGTGTTTACCGACTGACCGCCCGGCCCCGACGAGCGGAAGACGTCGATGCGCAGGTCACCCGGCTCGATCTGCACCTCGACGTCCTCGGCCTCGGGCAGCACCAGCACGCCGGCGGCCGAGGTGTGGATGCGGCCCTGCGACTCGGTGACCGGGACGCGCTGCACCCGGTGCACGCCGCCCTCCCACTTCATGCGTGACCACACGCCGTGACCGCCCACGGGCACGCCCTTGGTGCGCACGCCGATCGAGATGTCCTTGACGCCGCCGAGGTCCGACTCCTGCGAGTCGATCACCTCGATCACCCAGCCGTGCCGCTCGGCATAGCGGGTGTACATGCGCAACAGATCACCGGCGAACAGGGCCGACTCCTGGCCGCCCTCGCCCGCCTTGATCTCGATGATCACGTCTTTGGCGTCGTTGGGGTCGCGCGGCATCAGCATCTCGCCGAGCTTCTCCTCCAGCGGCGGGAGCATGGCGGCGACCGCCTCGACCTCGCTCGCGAAGGCAGGGTCTTCGGCCGCGAGCTCCTTGGCCGCGGCCAGGTCGGCCCGGGCCGCCTCGAGCTCGGCGTTGGCCGCGTAGAGCGGGGCCAGCTCGGCGAAGCGCCGGCCGACCCGGCGCACCAGGGCCTGGTCGGCGTGGATGGACGGGTCCTCCATCCGCTTCTCCAGGTCGGCGTATTCGTCGAGAAGGCTGGTCAGCCGATCGTTGCTCACGGGTCTCTCCCCTGCTTCGAAACATCCCGACACGCGAACGGCGCCCGCCCCCGGGACGGGGTGCGGGCGCCGTTGAAGCAGTTACTTCTTCTTCGCGGCGTTGACCTTGGCGTACTTGGCCTGGAACTTCGCGACGCGGCCGGCCGTGTCGAGGACGCGCTGCTTGCCGGTGTAGAACGGGTGGCAGGCGCTGCAGGTCTCGACGCGGATCTCGTCGCCCTTGGCGGTGGAACGGGTGGTGAAGGTGCTGCCGCAGGAGCAGACGACCTCGGTCGAGGTGTACTCCGGGTGGATACCGCTCTTCATTACATCTCCTAAAAGAATCAGTCGCCGGGTCGCTGTCAACACCACGCCACCCCGCTAGGGCGGTGAGCTCGGGCGTGAACCGGAACCTTCTGGCCGATGTACCAGTCTGCCATGCCGCTTCGTCCAGGCGAAATCGGCGTGACCAGTCGTTCAACATGCCCGTTTCACGAGGCATTCCCGGCACCTGGGGCCGCCTAGTAATCTTCCGCACGGGGGAACGACCACATGACGAGACTGCTGATCACGCGGGGGCTGCCGGCGTCCGGCAAGACCACGTTCGCCCGCAAGCTCCAGCCCGGAGTGCTGCGGGTCAACCGTGACGACCTTCGCCGCATGCTGCACGGCCGTCGCCTCTACAGCGAGCAGGCCGAGAACCAGGTCACCCTCGTGCAGCGCACCATGGTCGAGGCCCTGCTGCGCAAGGGTGCCGCCGTCATCGTCGACGACACCAACCTCAGAGGCGAGACCGTACGGCGATGGGCCGCTCTCGCCGCGAAATATCAGGCCAGCTTCGAGGTGCACGACTTCACCGACGTGCCGCTCGAGGAGTGCCTGCGCCGCGACGCCGAACGCGACCCGGCCGACCGGGTGGGCGCCGACGGCATCCGCCGCATGTGGGACCGCTACCTGGCCGGCCGCAACCTGCCGCTGCCGCTTCCCGACCTCGACGGCCGCGACCCCGGCCCGGTCTACGACCCACCGGCCGAGCTGCCGCCCGCGTTCCTGGTCGACATCGACGGCACCGTCGCACTGATGAACGGCCGCAGCCCGTACGACTGGGGTCGTGTCGGCTCGGACGCCCCCAACCACGCGGTGATCGCGGCGGTGCGCGCGATGCACGCGGCCGGCAACGCGATCGTCTTCTGCTCGGGCCGCGACGAGGTCTCCCGCGACGAGACCGAGGCCTGGCTGGAGCTCTACGTCGACGTGCCGTACGAGGGTCTGTTCATGCGGCCCGAGGGCGACAGCCGCCGCGACGCCGACGTCAAACGCGAGATCTTCGAGACCGAGATCAGTCACCGCTGGCGCATCGCCGGGGTCTTCGACGACCGGCAGCAGGTGGTGCACATGTGGCGCGAGCTGGGCCTGACCGTGTTCCAGGTCGCGGAGGGGGATTTCTGAGAGGTGAAGTACCCGCGGACCTTCCACCTGCCCGACTCGCCCGGTGCGACGCAGGACGACAAGGTGCAGCACGATCTGTCCTGGCTGGACGGCGAGCTGGTGGTGACCGAGAAGCTCGACGGCGGCAACCTGACCTTCACGCGCGACGCGATGTACGGGCGATCGGTCGACTCGGGCACGCAGCCCTGGGACCGCCCGGCCAAGGCGCTGTGGGCCATGACGGCGTACCGGATCCCCGACGACTGGCGGGTCTGCGGCGAGTCGATGTGGGCCCGGCGCAGCATCGCCTACGCCGACCTGCCCGGCGTCTTCATCGTCTTCGGCATCTGGGACGAGACCGGGACGCTGCTCGGCTGGGACGACACGGTCGACTGGGCCAATCGACTGGAACTCCCGGTGGTTCCGGTCCTCTACCGCGGCGGCAGCCTGTCCGAGGCGCGTGCCGCGTGGGCCGGGCAACGCGACCCGGAGACCTCCGAGGGATTCGTGGTGCGCAGTGCCGGCCGCATTCCGGCCGACCGGTTCACCAACCAGGTGCTCAAGTGGGTTCGAGCCGGCCACGTACGCACCCCGGACAGCTGGCGCCGCCGCGACGACTTCCCGCTCAACGAGTTCGCCTGACTATCTCCCCATGGGACAGCTCGTGCCTTCACGGGCCACGCGGGCGGCCTCGTCGTCGAGGTAGAACGCCGGTTTCAGGTCCATCTCGTCGTAGTAGCGGTGGAACACCGGCGTGATCCCGCCCGACATCGGCGGCACGATCCACGTCCAGTCAGCGGGCGTACGACGTCCCGCCTTCTCCTCGTTCTCGATGTGCTTGACGAAGCGCCGCGACTCGGTGTGGTGATCGCTCATCTTGACCCCGGCCCGCTCGAACGAGTGCAGCACGGCCCGGTTGAGCTCGACCAGCGCCCGGTCGCGCCACAGGGTCGACTCGCGGCTGGTGTCCAGACCCATCCGCGCCGCGACCGTCGGCAGCATGTCGTAGCGGTCGCCGTCGGCCAGGTTGCGCGCGCCGATCTCGGTGCCGAGGTACCAGCCGTTGAACGGCGCCAGCGGGTAGTGCACGCCACCGATCGTGAGCCGCATGTTCGAGATCGCCGGGACCGCGTGCCACCGCAGGCCCAGCTCGGCGAACCAGGCGAACTCGGGGTGGGTCAGCGAGACCTCGCGGATAGCCGGCTCGGGCAGCTCGTAAAGGCGTACGCCCTCGGTGGGGGTCTCGATCGCCAGCGGGAGGACGTCGAACTGCTCGCCCTTGCCGCGCCACCCGAAACCGCGCATCGCCGCGGTGAACTGTTCCTGCCGCGGATCACCGACCGGACAGCCGTCGGCGCCGCGGTAGCCCGCATAGCGGATGAGCTGCTCGTTCCACACGCGAGCGTGCGGGTGGCCGGGCTGCGCGGCGGCGAAGATGCTGATCACCGGGCGGATCGAGCCGGTGCCGGCGGTCCTGAGATGGTGCACCAGCAGCGAGAAGATATCGTCCGCGGTGCGGGCGCGGCGGCGGTCGAGCACGACCAGGCTGCGCCAGTAGAGGCGGCCGATGCAGCGGCTCGCGTTGCGCCAGGCCAGCTTCGCGCCGTACGCCAGCTCTTCGGTGGTGTGCACATAGGTGCCGGTGGCCGCGATCTGAGCCCGCACGATCGCGAGTCTCGGCTCGACCGGCCCGAGCCGTTGGTTCTCGGTGTAGCAGCGCCGCAGAAAGTCCTCGGCCTCGCCCGGGTCGGCGGGCGCGGTCCGATCCCACGGTTCTGACGGTTCATCCCGGTAGCCGGGCACGTTCATCGGGCGCCTCCCACCGATTTACCTATGGGAGGGGAAGATTCGCACGACTTCGCCCGGTGTCGCACACACCTTGTGCGACAAAAAGGACGCGACCCCTCGGGGCCGCGTCCTTATTGATCGTCGGGTTACTCGCCCGGCGTGGACTTCGCGATCTGCATCAGGAACTCCACGTTCGTCCGGGTCTGCTTGAGCCGGTCGAGCAGCAGGTCGAGCGCCGCGCCCGAGTCGAGCGAGTGCAGCACCTTACGCAGCTTGTGGATGATCGCCAGCTCTTCCTTGCCGAGCAGGATCTCTTCCTTACGCGTGCCGGACGGGTCGATGTCGATGGCCGGGAAGACCCGCTTGTCGGCGATCTTGCGGTCGAGCTTGAGCTCGGCGTTACCCGTGCCCTTGAACTCTTCGAAGATCACCGTGTCCATCATCGAGCCGGTCTCGACCAGCGCGGTCGCGAGAATGGTGAGCGAGCCACCGTTCTCGATGTTGCGCGCGGCGCCGAGGAAACGCTTCGGCGGGTAGAGCGCGGTCGAGTCGATACCACCCGACATGATGCGGCCCGAGGCGGGAGCAGCCAGGTTGTACGACCGGCCGAGCCGCGTCACCGAGTCGAGCAGAACGACCACGTCGTGGCCCAGCTCGACCAGGCGCTTGGCCCGCTCGATCGCCAGCTCGGCGACCGTGGTGTGGTCCTGCGGCGGCCGGTCGAACGTGGCCGCGACGACCTCGCCCTTGACCGATCGCTGCATGTCGGTGACCTCTTCGGGCCGCTCGTCGACCAGCACGACCATCAGGTGGCACTCGGGGTTGTTCTCGGTGATCGCGTTGGCGATCGCCTGCAGAACCATCGTCTTACCGGCCTTCGGCGGCGAGACGATGAGCGCCCGCTGGCCCTTGCCGATCGGCATGACCAGGTCGATGACGCGGGTGGTCAGGATGTGCGGCTCGGTCTCGAGACGCAGACGCTCCTGCGGGTAGAGCGGGGTGAGCTTGTAGAACTCCGGACGGCGCCGGGCCTCCTCGGGCTCCATCCCGTTGATCGTGTCGAGCCGGACGAGCGGGTTGTACTTGTCGCGACGCGAGTCGCCACTGCCACTCTCGCGCGGGGCCGCCCGCACGGCGCCGGTGACCGCGTCGCCGCGGCGCAGGCCGTGCTTCTTGACCTGCGACATCGACACGTAGACGTCGTTCGGCCCGGAAAGGTAACCGGTGGTGCGCACGAACGCGTAGTTGTCGAGCACGTCGAGGATGCCGGCCACGGGGACGAGCACGTCGTCCTCGCTGACGTGCGGCTCGCGGCCGCCGCTGTCGCGCTGACCGCCGCTCTGGTTGTCGTCCCGGTCGCCCCGGCCACGCCGGCGGTCGCGGAAACGGCTGCGACGGCTGCGACGGCCGCCCTCGCCGTCGTTGTCATCGTCGTCGTGACCCTGGTCGTTGCTGTTGCTGTTGCTGTTACGACCCTGATCGTTGTTGATGCGCGGCCGGTCGCCCCGGTCGTCGCGCGGTCCACGGTCGTCACGCGGGCCGCGGTCGTCGCGCGGGCCACGGTCGTCACGGGGGCCACGGTCGCCGCGGTCGTCACGCTGGTTGCGCTGACGGTCGCGGTTGCGCTCGCCGCGGTCGGGCCGCTCGGTGCGCTCCGCCGTCTCGGGCTCGGCCGTGGGGGCCGACTCACGAGGGGCGTTGTCGCGCGGGGCGTTGTCGCGGTCACGGTCGCGGTTGCGGCCCCGACGGCTTCCACCCTCGGCGGCCGGCGCCGCCTCCTGCTGCGCGACCGGAGCCGGAGCGGCCTCGACCGGCGCGGTGGCCGCCTCGACCGGCGCGGGAGCGGCAACGGGGGGCTCGATCTTGGCAGTCGCGACCACCGGAGCCGTGGCGACGACGGGAGCCGGAGCGGCCTCGGCGGCCGCGGCGGCCCGGCTGGTGCGGGGACGCGGCGTGCTCTCGGCCGGCGCACCGCCGCTCTGACGCTCGGAGATCGCGGTGATCAGTTCGCCCTTGCGCATCCGGGCGGTGCCGGAGATGCCGAGGGACGCGGCGAGGCTCTGCAGCTCGGGCAGCAGCATCGCGGACAGCCCGGTGCCGCCTCGGCGGCGCTTCGTGGCGGTCGCGGTGGTGCCGGCGCCGGCGTCAGCGACGTCAGAAACACCCGACGTCACGTCGGTGGTGTCGCTCAATGGATTCCTTCCGTCGGAAAAAGCCCGAGACTCCCGGTTTCTGCAGCCTGGTGGCCCGGGTGTCGCGGTACCCGCCTCGCACGAGCGGCGCGGGAAATTTGTGCAGCACGGCAGCTCGACGGTTTCCCTGCTCATCAGACGTTGACAAGTAGGTCTCGGCGAGTGCAGCGACCGGAGATTGCGGCTCAGCGTGTGCCTTGTGTGAGGTGAGACGGCCAGACGGCCTTTGAAGTCTCGGGGGTGCGCGCCGAACCGCAGAATCGCTTTGCTTCGCGGCTGTGCTTGGCCTTCACCAAGTCAACTGCTGGTCTTGAGCGTAGTCAACTCGTGCGACCTGCGGCAACAGGGCCCCGCTAGGCGAGTTCCACCATACTCCCTTTGACAAGAGCTCCGCCGCCATCCACGCCCAACGACACGGCGCGCCATTGTGTTCCCGCGTGGAAATCGCCCGGGACCTGGGTCAACGCCAGCACCGAAGGCCCCGCCCCGCTGACCACCGCCGCCACGCCGACCGAGCGCAGCGAGGCTACCAACGACGCCGTACCGGGCATCGCCTCGGCCCGGTAGCCCTGGTGCAGCCGGTCTTCGGTGCCCGCCAGAAGCAGAGTCGGATCGCTGGTCAGGGCATGTGTGAGAAGTGCCGCCCGCCCCGCGTTGAACGACGCGTCGGCGTGCGGCACGCCGGACGGCAGGGCCGCGCGCGCCGAGGCCGTGTAACCCCGCTCGGCCGGCACGAAGACTGTCGGACGCACGTCAGCGGTGACCGGCAGGCGTACGGCCCGGGCCCCCGGCCCCTCGTTCCAGGCGATGGTGAACCCGCCGAGCAGACACGGCGCGACGTTGTCGGGATGCCCCTCGAGCCGGGCCGCGATGCGCAGAGCGGCCTCGTCGTCGATCAGGCGCGTCCCACCGGCTACCAACCCCCGGGCCAGCTGCACGCCGCCGACGATCGCGGCCGACGAGGAGCCCAGGCCACGCGCCTGCGGGATCCGGTTGACGCAGGTCACGGCCAGGCCGGGCGGTCGTTCGCCCAGTTCGTCGAAGGTGGCCAGCATCGCGCGGAGCACCAGGTGGGACTCGTCCCCGGGCAGCTCCCCGGCGCCCTCGCCCGTCACCTCGACCCGGTAACCGCCGTCGGTGACGCGGGCGCTGAGATCGTCGTACAGGGTCAGCGCGAGACCCAGCGCGTCAAAGCCGGGACCGAGATTGGCGCTGGTCGCGGGGGTGCTCACGGACACCGCATCACTGGCGAAGGTCAGGCCCATCGCCTCATGGTAGATGTGGATCTTTACCGTACGCCGCCGGGCCGTCACCGAAGTGTCGTAGCCGACCGCTAGGTTCTCTCCGTGCTCGCCTTCGTGGTTCAGATCCCCGTCGTCGCCGTGCTGATCACCGGCCTGGTCCTTCTCTCCTCCCCCGCGCGCCGGCTGCCCGGTCGCAGCGACCTGCTGGCCCGGGGCGGCCTGGTCGTCCTGCTCGCGCAGACGGTCGCCTCAGCCGCGTGGAACGCCGCCTTCACCCTGATAATCGTGCGTGCCGATTTCAGCGCCGCCGAGCTGGGCCTGGTCAGCGGGCTCGTCGGGCTCTTCCTCGCGGTGCTCTTCACGGCCGGGCTGGGGCTGCTGATCGCCGCCTTCGCGACCGTCCGCACCTCCCGCGCCTCAGTCAGCGTCGACGGTTGACGGCTCGCGGCCTGACAGCCGGCGGGTCGCGAATCGCCAGACCAGTGCGTAGGTCAAGGTCACCAGGCCGCAGCCGCCGAGAATGAACCGCTCGTCGACGAAGTCAACCACGGCCGTCGCCCCGAGCTGGCTGACCGCGATGGCCAGCGTCGCGAGCATCAGGTCGGTCGAGAAGACCCGTCCCCGCAGCCGGTCGGGCACCTCACCCTGCAACGCATAGTTGGACAGCACCCAGTTGGCGCCGCCGGCGAGGTGCGCCACGAAAACGAGGCCCAGCACCAGCGGGAACCACGGCGTCACGGCCACGCCGAGATAGCCGATGCCGTAAAGGGCCATCGAGAGCGCCAGCCCCGGAAAAAGCCAGGATCGGCGACGGAGCACCGGGCCCAGGATGAAAGGCCCGGCCAGAGCCCCGGCGCCACGGACGGCGAAGAGCAGACCGACACCCGCCACACCGGCACCATGCAGCGCGGCGATCAGAGGAAACACGGTGAGCACGCCGTTGCCCAGGCCGGCGGCTATCTTGACCGTCACCAACGCCCGGATCCGCGGATTCTCGCGCAGATAGCCGAACGACTCACGCAGGGCATGCCGGGTGCGGGTCGCCTGCTGGC
This sequence comes from Actinoplanes solisilvae, assembly GCF_003999975.1. Taxonomy (GTDB): domain Bacteria; phylum Actinomycetota; class Actinomycetes; order Mycobacteriales; family Micromonosporaceae; genus Actinoplanes; species Actinoplanes solisilvae. The sequence goes on from NZ_RJAC01000001.1 coordinate 419,600, forward strand.
CGGCGTCGCGCGGGGCCTGCATCGGGCGGCGGATCGTCGCGGTCAGCCCAGCGGCGATCAACAACAACACGGCGGTGACGCCGAAGCTGGCGTACGGCCCGAAGACCGCGCCGACGATGCCGCCCAGCGAGGCGCCGACGATAGTCATCGTGCCCCACGCGGAACCCGAAACAGTGTTGGCGGCGGCCAGATCGGCGGGGTCGACGACGTTGGGCATGGCGGCCGACGCGGCGGGCGAATAGAAGGCCTTGGCGATCGCGACGGCGCCGATCGCGACGAGGGCGAGCGGCGCGGTCTCGGCCGAACGCACGGTGAACAGCAGCAGCACGGCGACGAACGCGGCCAGGTTCGCGATGATGAGGATCTTGCGGCGATCGAAGCGGTCGGCGATCGTGCCGGTGTAGGGCAGCAGGAGCGCGTTGATGCCGGTGTCGGCGGCGAGAACGAGGCCACCCCAGACGCCGCTGCCGGTGAGCTCGGGCAACAGCGCGAGCAGCGGGATCATGACAAACCAGTCGGAACCGAAAACCACCAGCTCAGCAGCGAACAGTCGCCGGAAATCGCGATTACGAGTAACAACCAAAAACGCTGTTGCCACGTACACGGACGTTACTGCCCTGTGGACAACCGCCATTCCCCGCCCGCCTCAGAAATAGCCGCACCCCGCACCCGCACCCACGCCCGGCGCCCCACACCTTGCGCGCCAGCCCCGGTGCCCCACGCCCGATGCCCCACGCCCGATGCCCCACGCCCGATGCCCCCACTCCCCACGCCCGCCGCCCGGTGCGCCCCACACCCCGCGCTCGCCGCCTGGCCGCCCGGTGCTTTTGCGCGGCACGTCGCGGTGGCCGTCTAACTACGGCGGATCGCCAAGCGGCCGGGCGTCAGGGTTCCGCTTCGTGAGGCCAGTCACGGTGGCCCCTGGTTACGGCGTTTGCCAAGCGGCCGGGCCTCGTGGCTCCAGGTGGCGGCCGCTCCAAAACCGAACAGGGGGCGGGAGCCAGCAAAGGTGACGGCCGCTCCGAAGAACTTGCACGGGGCACCGGGGCGCTGGAGGTGGTGGCCGCTCTGAAGAACGGCCAGCAAAACGGGCGACCAGCCAATGGCCGGTCGCCCGTTGCGTGAGGATGCGTCAGTCGGTTTGGGTTTCCGGTCGCTTCGGCATCTTGAGCACCTCGAACTGGTCGGTGTAACCGCGCAGCGCCCCGCTCGTCCGCGGCGGCTCCGCGGCCGGCACCGTCGCCGGCTCGGCCGGCTCCTCGTCATCGGGCACCGGCTGCAACGACGGCGAGTCGGCGGGAGTCGGAGCGGCACCGGCCGGGTCGCCGATGGGGCCACCGCGACGGGCGAGACGCTTGCGGCGCCGCTTCTCCTTGCCGTTCTCGACCATCGTGTAGAGCGTCGGCACCAGCACCAGCGTCAGCAGCGTCGAGCTCACCAGGCCGCCGATGACCACAATGGCCAGTGGCTGCGAGATGAAGCCGCCCTCACCGGTGAGCCCGAGCGCCATCGGGATCAGCGCGAAGATGGTCGCGATCGCCGTCATCAGGATCGGCCGCAGGCGGTGCCGGCCGCCCTCGATCACCGCTTCCTGCACGCCCATGCCGCCCGCGCGGTAGTGGTTGATGAGGTCCATGAGCACGATCGCGTTGGTCACCACGATGCCCACCAGCATCAGCACACCGATCAGGGCCGGCACGCCCAGCGGTGTCCCGGTCGCCAGCAGCAGCGCGATCGCGCCGGTCGCCGCGAACGGGATGGAGACCAGCAGGATCACCGGCTGGATGAGGCTACGGAACGTCGCCACCATGATGATGAAGACGATCGCGATGGCCGCAAGCACGGCCAGCCCGAGCTGCTGGAACGCCTCGGCCTGGTCGGCACTGACGCCGCCGATGGTCGCCGTGGCACCGGCCGGCAGGGTCAGCCCGTCGAGCTTCTTCTGCAGGTCGGTGGTGGCCGCGCCGAGGTCGGAGCTCTTCGCCGTGCCGGTCACCGTGACCGTGCGGTCGCCGTCGACCCGGGTGACCTGCTCGGGGCCGTTTACCTCTTTGACCTCGGCGATGGTGCTCAGCGGCACGGGCCCGCGGGCGGTCGTGAGCGGCAGTGCGCGCAGCGCCGCCGGGTCGGCCGGAGCCCTGCCGAACGAGATCACCACGTCCTGGGTGGCGCCGTCGACCGTCATCCGGCCGGCCGGGGCCGAACGGAACGCGCCCGCCACGCTCTGCGCGATGGTGGCTTCGGTCAGCCCGTACCGGGCCGCGACGTCGCGCTTCACGATCACGTCGAGGCGCGGGACGCTGGCCGCCAGCGTGCTGCTGACCTCGAGGAGGTCGCCGGATTCGGTCATCGTCTTCTGCACCTGCTCGGTCGCGGCGGTGAGCGCCTCCCCGTCGGCCGCCTTGACCAGCACCGACAGTTCGTTGCCACCGCCGAGGCCGGAGGTGTCACCGCCGACGCTGACTTCGCCGACGCCGTTCATCGTGGCGAACTTGTCGCGCAGCTCTTCGGTGATCTTCGCGGCGTCGGCGTCCTCGAAGAGGCCGACGTTGAAGGTGGCGGTGCTCGCGCCGCCGCCCCCGACGAACGGGTTGAAGTCGCCGCCGCTGCCCAGAGACACCTGGTACGTCTTCACGCCGCCGGTCGCCCCGAGCACGCCCTCGATCTGCTTGGCCGCTTCGTTCGTCGCGGCCAGGTTCGTACCGACCGGCATCTCCTGCGTGATGGAGAGCGAGTCCTGACCCGACTGGTCGATGAAGTTGGTCTCGAGCCGGGTGGCCAGCACACCGGTGCCGAAGAGCACGACGAGGCCGATGGTCAGCGTGGTCCAGCGCCGCTGGGTGGCGAAGCGGATCACCGGCAGGTAGCCGCGCTGCAGCGGGTTGCGCTTCTCCTTCTCCTCGGCGGCCTGGCGCAGCGCCTCGGTGTCGGCGCCCGCGGGCGGCGGCTTGAGGAACCAGTACGCCAGCACGGGCACCACGGTCAGCGCCACGAAGAGCGAGGCCACCAGCGCCACCGTGACGGTGATCGCGAAGGACGAGAAGATCTGGCCGACGAAGCCACCGACCAGCGCGATCGGGGCGAAGACGGCCACCGTGGTCAGCGTGGACGCGGTGACCGCGCCGGACACCTCGCGGACGGCCGAGATGATCGCGTGGACCTTCGGTTCGCCGTACTCGAGATGTCGTTTGATGTTCTCGAGGACGACGATCGAGTCGTCCACCACGCGTCCGACCGCGATGGTCAGCGCGCCCAGGGTGAGCAGGTTGAGCGTGTAGTCGCCGGTCCAGAGCGCGATCAGGGCGATCAGCACCGACAGCGGGATCGACACGGCCGTGACCAGCGTCGAGCGTACGGAGAGCAGGAAGACCAGGATGACGATCACGGCCATCACGAGGCCGAGCAGGCCTTCGGTGGTCAGGCTCTCGATCGAGCGTTCGACGAACGGCGCCTGGTCGACGACGACGGTCAGCTTGGCGCCGGACGACTTCTCGAGGTCGGCCAGCTTGTCGCGGACTTCGTGGGAGATCTCGACCGGGTTGCCGTCGGGCCGGGCGGTGACGGCGATGCCGAGGCTGTCGACGCCGTCGGTGCGCGTGTACGACGTGGCGGCGGGGAGCTTGCTCTCGACCGTGGCGACCGAGCCGAGCTGCACGGGGCCGCGGGCGCCGGTGAGGTAGACCTGCTTGAGCTGGTCGATCGAGGTGAGCGACGAGCCGACCTGCACGGTCAGCGACCGGCTGCCCTCGCTGACCGCGCCGGCCGGCACCGAGATGCCGTTCTGCTGCAGCACGGTGGTGATGGCCTGCGGGCTGACCCCGGCCGCCGCGAGCTTGGGCAGGTTGGGCGTGATCACGACCTGGGCCGCGCGGGCGCCGGTGATCTGGGTGTCGCGCACGCCGTCGATCGCGTTCAGCTCGGGTACGACCGTGTCGTTGAGCTTGTCGAGCAGCGCGCTCTCGTCACCGCCGCCCGAGGCGGCCAGCACGATCGCCGGGATGTCGTCGGTGCCGCCCGCGAAGATCGTCGGGGTGACGTCGGCCGGCAACTGCGGCTGGACCCGGTTGACCGCGGTCGTGAGCTGGTTGACCGCGGAGTCGATGTCGGTGCCGAACACGAAGGCGACCGTCACGGTCGCGATGCCCTCGCGGGTGGTCGAGGTGACGCTGTCGATGCCGTCGAGGCCCTTCGCGGCGTCCTCGAGGGGTTCCGTGATCTGATCCTGGATGATCTCCGGGCCGGCGCCCGGGAGCGTCGCGGTCACGAAGGCCGCGGGGAACTCGATCGACGGGAACAACTGCTGCTTGAGCGACGGGATGGCGAAGATCCCGAACGCGGTGATGACTAGGGCGATCAGGGCGACTAGGCCTCTGTTGGCCAGGCTCAGCCGGGTCAGGAAGGACATGGGCGCTCCCCCGGTAAAAGTTCGTCCAGCACTGATAGTTTGCCTGACGCGAACAAATGGTTTTCGATGGGGGCGCGCTGGTACCGTCCGTCCGTAAGACCGCCTTCAGTCCGCTTCAGGGCGGCGGGTGGGGTGGTCGGAGGGGGACGCAGACAGGCCATCAGCGCGTCACGAAAGAGGAGTCTGCGGTGGCCGACAAACAACAGCTCATCGCGGACATTATGGGCGCGCAGCAGCGGCTGCAGGACGTGATTGCCGAGGACCGGACTGATCCCCTGTTCTCCTCGCACCTGACGTTGTCGCAGCTCAGAATCCTCATGCTGCTCGCCCGCCACGGTTCGGTGTCGGGCAGCGAACTGGCCGGCATGGTCGGCGTCGGCGCGGCCGCGCTGACCGGCATGATCGACCGGCTCGTCGTGCAGGACCTGGTGGCCCGCGCGGAGGACCCGCACGACCGGCGCGTACGCCGCATCGCGCTGACTCGCGCGGGCAAGGACCTCATCGCGAGCATCTTCAACGCGGGTGAGGCGAAGATGCGTACGCTCCTCAGCCGTCTCTCAGCCGAGGAGCTGGACCTGATCGCTCAGGCGACGCTGCTCTTGATCAAGGCGGCCGACTCAGGCGAGGCCTAGCTCCCGCGCGGCGATCAGCACGTCGTTCTTGATCGTGATCGGCGACGGCGCGGTCGAGATCGCCCACTCCGGGTCTTTCAGGCCGTGACCCGTGACCGTGCAGACGACGGTGGAACCGGCCGGCACCTTGCCCTCAGCGGCCTGCTGCAACAGCCCGGCCACACTCGCCGCGCTGCCCAGCTCGACGAAGACGCCCACCTCGCGGGCGAGCAGACGATAGGCCGTGAGAATCTCGCGGTCGGTGACGGCGGCGATCAGCCCGCCCGAGGCGTCGCGCGCGTCGAGCGCCTTGGTCCAGCTCGCCGGGTTGCCGATGCGGATCGCGGTGGCGATCGTGGAGGGCTCCTCGACGACCTTGCCGTTCACGATCGGTGCGGCGCCGGACGCCTGGAACCCGTACATCTTGGGCCGTTTGGTGCTGTTGCCCGCCTCGTGATCCTCCTGATAGCCCATCCAGTACGCCGAGATGTTGCCGGCGTTGCCGACCGGGAGGCAGTGGATGTCGGGGGCGTCGCCCAGCGCTTCCACGATCTCGAAGGCGGCGGTCTTCTGGCCGTGCAGGCGGAAGATGTTGACCGAGTTGACGAGGGCGACCGGGAAGTCTTGCGACAGCTTCGAGGCCAGCGCCAGACAGTCGTCGAAGTTGCCGCTGACCTGCAGCAACTTCGCGCCGTGGACGAGCGCCTGGGCCAGCTTGCCGAGCGCGATCTTGCCTTGCGGCACCAGCACCGCGCAGGTCAGACCGGCCCGGGCCGCGTACGCCGCCGCGGAGGCGCTCGTATTGCCGGTGGACGCGCAGATGATCGCCTTGGCGCCCTCCTCGACGGCCTTGGACACGGCCAGCGTCATGCCGCGGTCCTTGAACGACCCGGTCGGATTGGCCCCCTCGACCTTGAGGTAGACGTCCGCGCCCGTGCGGGAGGAGAGCACCGGGGCCGGCACCAGGGGCGTGTTGCCCTCGTGCAGTGTGACCACCGGGGTCGTGTCGGTGACCGGAAGTCGGTCCCGATATGCCTCGATGAGTCCCCGGTACATGGCCTCGCTCCTCACGTTTGTCCTCGTCGCCGCCCCAGACTGCCGCAGAACTCCGAAATCTGGGACGGATTGTTCAACTGTCGGGACGCTCAGGCGCCGCCCTCTACGCGCAGCACGCTCGCGATCGAGCGCACGATGTCGAGCCGGGACAGCTCCTCGACGGTCGCCGCGAGGTTCGCGTCGGGGGCGCCGTGGGTGACGATCACCAGCTTGGCGTCCTCGGCCCGGCCCGACTGACGTACGGTCGCGATCGACACCTCGTGGTCGGCGAAGACACCCGCGACCGACGCGAGCACGCCCGGACGCTCGGCGACGTCGAGGCTGATGTGGTAGCGCGTCACGGCCTCGCCGATCGGGCGGACCGGCAGATGGGCATAGTTGCTCTCGCTCGGCGCCCGGGTGCCGGTGAGCCGGTTGCGGGCCGCCGCGACGATGTCGCCCAGCACGGCGCTCGCGGTCGGCGTGCCGCCCGCGCCCCGGCCGTAGAACATGAGCTGCCCGGCCGCCTCGGCCTCGACGAAGACGGCGTTGAACGCGTCGCCGACGCTCGCGAGGGGGTGGCTGCGCGGGATCATCGCCGGATGCACCCGCACACTGACCGATTCCTGCCCGGACGAGTCAGGGCCGCGCTCGGCGATGCAGAGCAGCTTGATCGTGCAGCCCATCTCCTGGGCGCTGGCCATGTCGCCCGCGGTCACCCCGGTCATGCCCTCGCGGAAGACGTCGGCCGCGGTGACCCGGCTGTGGAAGGCCAGCGAGGCGAGGATGGCCGCCTTGGCCGCGGCGTCGAAGCCCTCGACGTCGGCCGTCGGGTCGGCCTCGGCGTACCCCAGCTCGGTGGCCTCCTCGAGGGCCTCGCTGAAGCCGGCGCCGGTGGCGTCCATCGACGAGAGGATGAAGTTGGTCGTGCCGTTGACGATGCCGGTGACCCGGGTGACGCGGTCGCCGTGCAGCGACTCGCGCAGCGGGCGCAGCAGCGGGATCGCGCCGGCCACGGACGCCTCGTAGTAAAGGTCGGCCCCGCCCTCGGCGGCCGCGTCGTGCAGCGCCGCCCCGTCCTCGGCCAGCAGCGCCTTGTTCGCCGTGACGACGCTCTTGCCCGCTCGCAGCGCCTCGACCAGCCAGGTGCGGGCCGGCTCGATGCCACCCACCACCTCGATCACCACGTCGACGTCGTCCCGCTTGACCAGGCCGAGCGCGTCGGTGGTGAACAGGCTGTGGTCGATCGGCAGGTCGCCCCGCTCGCGGCCGAGCCGGCGCACGGCGACCCCGACGATCTCGAGCGGCGCGCCGATGCGGGCGGTCAGGTCTTCCGCCTGGTGGTGCAGCAGGCGTACGACTTCCGAGCCGACCGTGCCGCAGCCGAGGAGGGCGAGGCGGATCGCTTTCTCATCGGGTTTCTTGTTCAGTTTTCCGCCGCGGTTAGGCTCAGAGCTCATCCAACATCCAATGCGAGCAGGTCGTCCTCGGTCTCCCGCCGCACGATCACGCGCGAGGCGCCGTCGCGCACCGCCACCACGGGCGGCCGAGGGACGTGGTTGTAGTTGCTGGCCATGCTCCGGCAATAGGCGCCGGTGCCGGGCACGGCGAGAAGATCTCCGGGCTGCACGTCAGCGGGCAGGAATTCATCCTTCACGACGATGTCCCCGGATTCACAATGCTTTCCCACCACGCGGGCCAGAATCGGCTCGGTGTCACTCGCCCGGCTCGCCACGGTCGCCGAGTACGACGCGTCGTACAACGCCGTACGGATGTTGTCGCTCATGCCGCCGTCGACACTCACGTACGTCCGGATGCCGTCGACGTCCTTGACCGTGCCGACCTCGTAGAGCGTGAAAACCGCGGGGCCGACGATCGCGCGGCCCGGCTCGATCGACAGCTTCGGCTTGCGCAACGAGTTGAGCTCGCACTCGCTCTCGACGATCTTGTTGATGCGCTTGGCCAGATCGGCGGGGGCCGAGGGGTCGTCCTGGGTCGTGTACGCGATGCCGAAGCCCCCGCCCAGGTCGAGGTCGGGCAGTTCGACCCCGCGGGCGTCGCGGATCTGGGCCTGCAGCTCGACCACCCGGCGCGCCGCGACCTCGAAGCCGCTCGTGTCGAAGATCTGCGACCCGATGTGCGAGTGGAGACCGCGCAGGTCGAGCACGCCCTCGTCGAGGATCTTCACGGCGGCCGCGAACGCCGCGCCCCCGGCCAGCGAGAAGCCGAACTTCTGATCCTCGTGCGCGGTGGCGATGAACTCGTGCGTGTGCGCCTCGACCCCGACGGTGACCCGTACGAGGACGTGGGGCCTTTGACCTTTTTCTTCGGCCAGGGCGGTGAGGCGGTCGATCTCGCCGAACGAGTCGACCACGATGCGGCCCACGCCGGCGTCGAGGGCGCGCTCGAGTTCACGTACCGACTTGTTGTTGCCGTGGAAACCGATGCGCTCGGCCGGGAAGCCGGCCGCCAGCGCCACCGCCAGCTCGCCGCCCGTGCAGACGTCGAGGAAGAGGCCCTCCTCGTCGATCACCCGCACGACCGCCTTGCAGAGGAACGACTTGCCCGCATAGAAGACGTCGGCGTCGGAGAACGCGTCGGCGAAGTCGCGGCAGCGGGACCGAAGGTCGTCCTCGTCGAGCAGGTAGGCGGGGGTGCCGTACTCCTCGGCCAGGGCGGCGACGCTCACGCCGCCGATCTCCAAGTGGCCTGCGTCGGCGCGGTTCACGGTCCGCGGCCAGAGCTCCGGCACCAGGGCGTTGACATTCTGGGGCGTACGCAACCAGGCGGGCCCTCGTTGTCCGAGGTCGCCGTGCAGTGCCCCGGCCTCATGCGCGCGCATCCCTACATCCTTTCGGGCGCCGAGACGCCGAGCAGGCCCAACCCGTTGACAATCACCTGACGAGTGGCGTCGTTGAGCCACAGCCGGGCGCGATGGGTGTCGGTGACCTTCTCGTCGCCCTGCGGCGTCACCCGGCAGTTGTCGTAGAACCGGTGGTAGGCGCCGGCCAGGTCCTCCAGATAGCGCGCGACGTGGTGCGGCTCGCGCAGCTCGGCCGACCGGACAACCACGTCAGGGAACTCGCCGAGCGCCTTGAGCAGGTCGTTCTCCTTCTCATGGCTGAGCAGCTCAGGGTGGAAGCTCGCGGGATCGCCCCGGACCACGCCGAGCTCGGCGGCCTGCCGGGCCACCCCCGCCGTACGGGCGGCGCAGTACTGCACGTAGTAGACCTTGTTGTCCTTGGTCGCCCGCGTCCATTCCTCGATGTCGATGTCGATCGGGGAGTCCGAGGAAAACCGGGCAAGCGCGTACCGCGTTGCGTCGACCCCGATCGCCTCGACGATGTCCTCGAGGGTGACCACCGTGCCGGCCCGCTTGCTCATCCGCACGGGCTGGCCGTCGCGCACCAGGTTGACCAGCTGGCCGATCAGAATCTCGAGGTTCACCTTCGGGTCGTCGCCGAAGCAGGCCGCCATCGCCTTCATACGGCCGATGTAGCCGTGGTGGTCGGCGCCCAACATGATCACGATCCGGTCGAAGCCGCGCCGGCGCTTGTTCAGGTAGTAAGCGCAGTCGGCGGCGAAGTAGGTCCAGTCACCGTCGGACTTGCGCAGCACCCGGTCTTTGTCGTCGCCGAACTCGGTCGTCCGCAGCCAGGTCGCGCCGTCGGCCTCGAAGATGTGGCCCTGCTCGCGCAGCCGCTCGAGCGCCTGGTCGAGCGCGCCGCTCTCGTGCAGGTCCTTCTCGTTGAAGTAGGTGTCGAAGTGCACGCCGAACTCGGTCAGCGACTGCTTGATCTCGGCGAACATGAGGTCGACGCCGACCCGCCGGAACGTCTCGAGCTGCTCGGCCTCGCCGAGCTTCAGCACGTCGGGGGCCGCGGCGACGACCGCGGCGGCGATCTCGGCGATGTAGGCGCCACCGTAACCGTCCTCGGGGGCGGGTTCGCCCTTCGCGCCGGCCAGCAGCGACTTCGCAAACCGGTCGATCTGGGACCCGGCGTCGTTGAAGTAGTACTCCGTGCCGACCGTGGCGCCGGCCGCCCGCAGCAGGCGGGACAGCGCGTCACCGACCGCGGCCCACCGCACGCCGCCGATGTGCACCGGGCCCGTCGGGTTGGCCGAGACGAACTCGAGGTTGATCCGCTCGCCCGCCAGCTCTTCGGTGTGCCCGTACGCCTCGCCGGCCTGCACGATGTCACGCGCCAGCACGCCCGCCGCGGCCGCGTCGAGCCGAATGTTCAGGAAGCCCGGACCGGCGATCTCGACCGACTTGATGCCCGGCTGCCGGCTCAGCTCCTCGGCGAGGGCCGCGGCCAGCTCGCGCGGTGCCACGCCCGCCTTCTTACCGAGCTGTAGCGCCAGCGTGGACGCGTAGTCACCGTGCTCGGGGTTGCGGGGGCGCTCCATCGTCGTCGTCTCGGGCAGGGCCGACACGTCGAGCCCGCGGGTCTCGAACACGGCACGAGCGGCTGAGAGAACGGTGGCAGCAAGCTTGGCGGGAGTCACCCAACCATGCTATCGGGGGTAGACTTCACCGCTCGGCGGCCACCCGAGCCCCGCCCTCCCTCTCCAGCGAGAATCGACGAGGCACGATGAGTATGAGCACGCCGGGTCCCGAACGGGTCCCGTCCTCCGTCAAGGTCGGCAAGACCACCGGTCAGGGCAAGCCGCCCACCGGCGGCTCCCGCCCCGGCGCGCCGGGAAAGAAGCCCGCAGGCAAGGGCCCGGCCGGCAAGGGCGGAGGCAAGGGCCGCAAGCCGATCACTCCGGTCAAGGCGTCCGGCGGCCGCAACTGGGGCCCCATCGCGGTGGCCGGTGCTGTCATCGCGGTCGCCGCCGTCATCATCGGCGTCGGCGTCGTCTACGCCGTCCAGGGCTCCCGCGGCTGGGAAGACAAGGTCGCCGACATCCAGGGCGTGGTCAACTACCGCGCCCAGAACAACGCGGCGATCATGGCCCAGGACCACAAGCAGGGCCCGCTGCAATACGTGACCAGCCCGCCCGTCGGCGGCGCCCACAACAGCGCCTGGCAGAACTGCATGGGCGACGTCTACGACCAGCCCATCGCCAACGAGCACGCGGTGCACAGCCTCGAGCACGGCGCCGTCTGGGTCACCTACAAGCAGGGCCTCGCCGCCGACCAGGTCGAAGTGCTCAAGCAGAAGGTCCAGGGCAAGGAATACATGCTCATGTCGCCCTACGCCGGGCTCGACAAGAACGTGTCCGTCCAGGTCTGGGGCTACCAGCTCAAGACCGACGACGTGAACGACTCCCGCATCGACCAGTTCATCAAGGACACCCGTCTGGTTGCGACGCTCGAACCCAACGCGGCCTGCTCCAGCGGCAACACCACCACCGGCCCGGTCCAGGCGGCCGGCGCGACCCCCGGCATGACAGGCACCGGAAGCTGATGCCCATCTCCACCGACCCGGGAGCGGCGGCTCCGGTCGCCGCCCCGGCCGGTGACACCACGGCCCGGCGCGGCCAGCCCTGGCTCGCCGTCGCCGCCCTGGTGCTCGGCCTCGTCCTCGGCGTGGCCGCCGGCCTGCTCATCCCGCGCCTCACCCACCCCGGCGACAACTCCGTCGAAGCCGGCTTCCTGCGCGACATGTCGACCCACCACGCCCAAGCCGTCGAAATGTCGATGATCGCCCACGCCAACTCGGCGAACCCGCGCATCGTCACCCTGGCAGGCGACATCGCCCTCACCCAGCACGGCCAGATCGGCTACATGCAGGCCTGGCTACGCGACTGGAACCTGAGCCCCACCGGCTCCCAGCCCCCAATGGCCTGGATGCCCGACTCGGCCGGCTCAGTCGTCAACGGCCTCATGCCCGGCATGGCCACCCCCGAACAACTGGCCACCCTGCGCAAAGCCACCGGCAACGACCTCGACGTCCAGTTCCTCACCCTGATGAGGGCCCACCACCTGGGCGGCATCCACATGGCCCAAGAAGCCCTCGACCGCACCGACGACAAAAACATCGACTGGCTCGCCGCAACGATGGTCCGAGGCCAACAGAGCGAACTAGGCCTGATCGACTCCATGCTCAAAGAACTCCGGCCCGCGTGACCGCTTGCCAACCGATACCGGTTGGCGAGCGCCGTCGGCGTCCTGCTAGGCTCTGAAACCACTGAGCCCCCGTAGCTCAGGGGATAGAGCGTCGCCCTCCGGAGGCGAAAGCGCAGGTTCGAATCCTGCCGGGGGCACACTGAACTTACCTGGGGCCCGAGCCCCAGACCCCACACCGTTGGGGCAAAGCCCCGGATCCCCAATCGGTGTCGTCGCTGGTCATCTCCATAGCCCAGCACCTTGATTCAGCTTTACTAGCCGAAGCCACGTTGGCACTGCTGCTCCGGAATGGGCATTACCGGCCTACGTCCTGCTCGAGGCGCCGGGGCAGGATAGGCGTCGTGGCGGCGGGTGTTTCGTCCCGGCCGGCACCGCAGGTCCTGGAAGCGGTGCTGGAACGGTTGACATATGTGAACGAGGAGACCGGCTACACGGTGGCCCGGGTGGCGACCGTCCGAGGATCGGACCTGATGACCGTGGTCGGGGCGTTGCTGGGTGCGCAGCCCGGCGAGAGTCTGCGAATGCGAGGCTGGTGGTCCTCGCACGCGCAGTACGGGCGCCAGTTCGAGGTGATGTCCTGCAGCACCGTGCTGCCGGCCACGATCCAAGGCATAATTGCCACGAATACACCCTAAATCGCCGCAAAGCAACACCAACCGGCTTCACCGAAAACAGCGCGGAACGCAATTCACGGGGATTCGGGCTCGGTGTTGCCGGCGAACCACGCCACGTGGGCCAGCGCCGTGGCCCTTGCCGCGACCAGGGCGACCTCGGCGTGCTCGATCAGCGTGGCGGCGTCCTGGTCGGCGTCGGACTGCGCGATACCCAGGCTCGCCTGCACGCTGATCGGACGGCCGTCAATCGACATGGCCTCGTTGACGATGCGCAGAATGCGTTTGGCGATGCCGTCGACAGCGGCGCGTCCGACATGTTCGAACAGGATCCCGAAGTTGTCGGCCTCCAGCCGGGCAACCAGATCGCGGGGGCGCACCGCCCGCCGCAGCCGCTCGGCGACCTCGATCAGCACCGCGTCACCGATCGCTGACCCGTGCTCGTCGTTGACAGCGGTGAACCCGTCCAGGTCCATGAGCATCAGGCATAGCCGGGTGCCGCCGGTCGTGTCGATCGCAAACCGGACCTCCTCCTGAAACAGCGACCCGTTGGCCAGGTCGGTCAGATCGTCCTTGGCCTCGGGCATGGACAGCTCCCAATGGGACGGGTCGGGTGCGTCCTTGCCGGCCCGAGCAACCACCGGTTGAGCCGTCGGCGCGGCCACCGTGGTGCTCGGCTCCGGCCAGGTGTCACCCCCGGAGCCGGTGGCGTACCAGTAGGTGGACGATTCGTCCTGCACCGAGAACATGGTGGAGTCCTCGGTGCGCCAGTGCGTGATGAGCAGGCTGTACCGCTCGGCCAGGCGGACCAGCGTGCGGAACTCGGTGACCCGCACGACCTGACGGGCGGCCGGGGGCGCTGTCGGCGTCACCTCGACCAGCAACGGACGGTAGCGCCGCCGGATGTCCTCCTCCTCGGCGACCGGGCGGTAGCGCCAGGCGGCGACCAGGAAGCCGATGGCCAGCAGGGAGCCCAGCAGCAGCGCGGCCGAGACGGCGCGGGCGGTGGAGACCCGGACGAGATCGCGGCCGCCGACGCCAAGGCTCTGCACGGCGACGATGCGGGCTGGCTTCGGGGCGGGGTCCGTCACGACGAGGCTGCCGTCGGCGACGGTCAGCACTGCCGGGGTGAGCTTGAGTTTCAGCGTGGGGGTGAACGGCGTCCCGGTCGCGGTGGCAACGCGCGCCACAACGGCCACCTCCACCTCGCCCGCGCCCATCCCGGCCGCCGCGGCGCCGGTGTCGGCCCGCGCCTGGAGTGCGTCCAGGTCCAGGTGCACGGTGCCGGTGTCGGCGGTGCCGGAGAAGGATCGTTCGGGGGAGAGCGGGACGGTGGAATGCCAGCCGCCGGCGTTGGACAGCCGGGCTTCCACGGAGATCTGGCCGGGTGGCCCGGTGTAGGCGTAGGTGACCGCGACGTCGTTGGCCACCGTGCGGAACACCGGCTCCGGCGAGGTGATGACGGTGCCGTCGTAGGCCGGTGTGGGTGCGACCGTGGTCGCGTAGGAGAAGGTCACCGCGCGGGCCGGCGGCTGCGGCGCGGGCATGGACAGCGACGGCGGCCGGGTCCACGCCGCAACGCCGAGCACGGCACCGGGCAGGCCGAGGGCGGCAAGAAGGAGCGCGGTGACGCGCAGCCGCGGCGAGCGCAGGGCGGCCAGGACCGCCGTCATGCCTGGCGCCGCGGGCGGCTCGATGTTCGTGCCGGCCATGCGTAGCCTCCGTCGTCTGCGGCGCCGCACGGCGGTGCCGGAGCCCAGCACCAACATGAACGCAGCGCCGGCGAGCACCGGCGGGCTGGTCAGCCGCCGCAGCCAGATGCCGCCGGCCGGGATGTGCAGGACGGCGCGCCCCAACAGATCCGCCGCCGTCGGGCGCCCGGGATCGGTGGACTGGTTGTTGTCGCCCTTGGTGGTGAATCCGGCCCCATCACCGCCGATGATGCGGTGCAGGATGGTGACGCCCCCGCCGTGGTAGGCCACGATCTGACCACGATGGTACGAGGACGAGCGCGCCACGACCACGAGGTCACCGGCGTGGTAGACGGGCTGCATGCTGACGCCGTTGGTGACGACGTAGGAGATCCGGTGGGTCAGTGCGGCCCAGCCGCCGAGGACCATGGCCCCGACCAGGACCACGGTCACCACCAGCCACAGTCTGCGGCGCATGCCCACCCCAGGCCGACGCTACCAAAGCCCAGATGCCGGCCCGCCCCGAAAGGGCGAACCGGCACCAGAGTGATGTGCGTCAGGAACCGTCAGCTGGAGATCACGATGCTGATCGATGCCAGGGTGGCGGTCGGGGTTGTCAGACCGAAGCTGTAAATATCATCACTGCTGGTCGGGGCGTTTAGTGGGGCTGCAAGCGACACGGGAGCAGTGAGATCATCGTTGAGTGTGACGATGGCACCGGCCTGGAGCGGGTCCACGAACGTCACGGTGACGTTGTCGACCAAACCACCCGTGGTGCCGTAGACGATGGATTCCACGGTGGCACCGGTAACGGTCTGTTCCACTGAGCCGACGCCGACGACCTGCGAGCTGCTAACGACGCCCAGATCTACGCCGGACGCGGTGAAAGCGGTGCCGCCGGCGGCGACCATGCCGGCCACGGCCAGTGATCCGAGAAGCTTGATCGATAGGAGGTTCATGGGTTTCTGCTCTCTTTCGGCAGTCCGGCTGACCTGACGGTCCCGTGACTTTGCGTCCCCGGCTTGCACCGGGTTTGCCTTTCTCGGTAGACCCGACCGCCCCGTTGGCCCGCTGGCCAGATGAACGCCGGTCTCTGTACAACGCATAATCTGCGCCTCACCGGTAGCGGTGCGGGTGCCCGCTCTGGTGCAACCGGGTTGCGACCGACCGAGCCCGTCCGCCGACGCGCTCACCTCATGGCGATTCGCCAAGCCCTGTTGGAGGCGGCCTTGCGCCGCGAGCGGCTGGCCGAGATGAAGCGCGCGTTCCTGCGTCGGCCTATGTCGGAGCCGGATGGGGCCAACCTCGCTGACGACATCGTTCGCGAGCGCGAGGGTTAAGCGCAGTGATCTATTTGGACTCGGCGGCTGCGGTCAAGCTCGTTCATGCGGAAGCCGGCTCCGCTGCCCTGCGGGACTTCCTGGTGGAGCGTTCGGCGATCGAGTGGGTCAGCTCGAGTCTCGTGGAGATCGAGACGTACCGCGCGTTGGTGCGAGCCACCGTGCCCGCTGACATGCCCGCGGTTATCGATCAGTTTCATGCGTTGCTTGATCTCATCGTCCGGGTCGAGATCGATTCCAGGATTCGCATCCTCGCCCAGACGGTCGCCCCACCTACCGTGCGCAGTCTGGACGCCATCCATCTGGCCACCGGGCTGCGCCTCCGAGGTCGGAATCGGCTGACCTCGTTCGTGACCTATGACAGACGGCTGGCCGAGGCGGCCTCAGGCGCCGGCCTTGTCGTCGACATGCCTACCGGCTGACTCGGCGGACCGCTCAACGCCAGGCGGCCGAAGCCGCCTGGCGGGAAGGCTATTCGGCGTAGCGGGTGGGTGGGAACGGATTGTCCTTGCTGAGGGGAATGTTCTCGCCCTCGGCCTCCTGGCGCGCGGTGACACTTTCGATGTCCTGCTCGTCGGTGTCGGCCTCGGCGTCGAACGGGACCGGGTCGTCGGTCGCGGCCGGGACGTCGGCTGGGTCGTAGTCGGTCAGGCCGGCGTCGGCGCGTTCTGTCGCGGTGCGGCGGGCCAGCTCGTCGTCGTCGATGTGTGCGGGGGTGCCGCCGTGGAAACGGCGGTCGCGGTGGCCCTCGGCCGCCTCGGTGTGCAGGTGTTCGTCAGCCATGTCGCTTCCCCTTCCGGTCGGGCTCATGCCCAGGGTGTGTGCTACCCGGGTGTTGTCGTGGATAACCGGGAGGGTGCCCTGGATCGCATCGGCGGCGCCGGCGGTCAGAGCGGCAGCACGACCGGCGTCGGCGTGTCCCCCACGCAGGTCACAGCCATCCGGTATTTCGCGGTGGGGCTGTTGAAGAGGACCCTCGCCGTGAACGCCGGCCCCGGCTCGATCGGCTGGGCCGTGAAGCCTTGCGCGGGTTCGAGCGCGACCAGCGACGCCTTTCCCTGTGCACAGGTGGCCAGGACGGACCCGCCGGGCGACTCGAGTCGTTTGCCCGGCGGCGGTGCCGACTGCGCCGGTGGCGGGTCGGTCGTCGTGGTGGGTTCGGCGGGACGGCTCACGGTCGGTGACACCAATGGCGCTGCGGAGCGTGTGGTCGACGGGACGGCGCCGTTACCGTTGGTCGTCCCGCGGCCGGGGAGGCCCGCGACGGTGGGCAGGGCTCCGGTGCGGCCCACGACGTCGGCTGAGGGCTTGACGGAGGCGCCGGGGGCGGACGGTCCGGCGGTGGTGGGCGCGCCGGCCGACGGGCGCCGGTGCTCCGCCCCGGGGTCGGCGGCCACGAGCCAACCCACCAGGGCAGCGACCACGACGGCGGCGAGACCACCGGCCAAAAGATATTTCCGGCGTACGTGGGCCGGGCCGCCCCGGTGCACCGAAGGCGCGGGGCCCGGACGGTCGATCACCGTGGTCGGCCAGGCCGAGTTGTGCTGCGGCCCCAGCCGCGGTGAGTCGTTGCCGACGCGGGTCGGGCCGGCTGCCGCGACGAGCGGAGGATCGTTCGGCCGCGCGCCATAACGCGGCGGCTCGGTCTCAACCCGCGCGGGCGCGGCCTCGGCGGCGTCACCCAGCGTGGCCGACACCTCGCTCGCGGACGGACGGTCGCCGGGATCTTTCAGCAGGCAGCGGTCGATCAGGTCGGCGACCGCACCGGGCACGCCCGGCAGATCGGGCAGTGGCTGCGGGTCGACGTACACATGGGCCTCGAGCATCTGGGTCGTGCTCTCGACACTCCACGGCGACTCGTGGGCCAGCAGCCGATAGAGCAGCACGCCGAGGGCGTAGACGTCGGAGGCGGGCACCACCGCGTCGCCGGTGAGACGCTCGGGCGCCAGATAGGCGGGCGTGCCGACCAGCCTGTCCTCGGGGTCGGCGGGACCGGCCGCGGCGGCGATGCCGAAATCGACGACCTTGACGCCCGTCGGGGTGACCATGATGTTCGCCATCTTGATGTCGCGGTGGACCAGCCCGTCCTCATGGGCGGCGGCCAGGCCGGCGGCCACCTCGCCGCAGATGCGGAAGATCGTACGGGGCGGCAGCGGCCCGGCCGCGACCCGCTGCTGCAGCGTCGGGCCGTTGACCAGTTCCATCACGACATAGGGCAGCGGGACGCCGTCCTCCTCGGCCTCGCCGTAGTCGTAGACCTGGGCGATGTTCGGATGCGAGAGGGTGGCGGCCGCGCGGGCCTCGTCGCGGATGCGGGCGCGCGACTGCGGGTCACCGGCGAAGCGGCCGGCCAGCACTTTGACCGCGACCGAGCGACCCAGCACCTCGTCGCGGGCGCGCCACACCACGGCCATCCCACCGGTGCCGAGTTCGTCCAGCAATTGGTAGCGACCGTCGAGCGCCTGCCGAACCTTCACCCGTGGCAGTCTGCCCTTCCGGCCGCGAAATCGCACATCCGAACAAGGCTCGAATTTCGTTCGCTTTCGCATTTCACCGTGATCGACATATCGTTTCCGGGATTCACTTTCCGGCTGCCCTGAATTGATCAAGGAGTGGAATGGCCAACTCGATGCGGCAACGACTGGCGGACGCCGCGCTCGGCCGGCTCCTGCGACAGGCGCCGGCGGTGAACGACTACACGGTCGCGACGGTGCACACGCGCATGCGTGACGGGGTCGTGCTGCTGGGCGACCACTTCACGCCGGTCACACCCCGCCCCCGGGGCACAGTTCTGATCCGTACGCCGTACGGCCGCGGCTTTCCGTCGTCGGCGCTGAACGGGCGGCTGTTCGCGGCGCGCGGCTACCACGTGGTGATCCAGAGCGTGCGCGGCACGTTCGGGTCGGGCGGCCGCTTCGAGCCGATGGCGCAGGAGACCGCCGACGGCCACGACACCGTCGTCTGGCTGCGGGAACAGCCGTGGTTCGACGGACGGCTGGCCACGCTGGGCGCGTCCTATCTGGGTTGGGCACAGTGGACCATGCTGCAGGACCCGCCGCCCGAATTGCGGACAGCGGTGGTTTATGTCGCTCCACACGATTTCCGCGAAGCGGTCTTCGGCACCGGCGCGTTCACGGTCGGCGACTTCCTCGGCTGGAGCGACATGATCGCCCATCAGGAGGACGGCGGGCTGCTCCGGCGGGCGGCCAGCGGCATGTCGGCGCAGCGACGGCTTCGCCCGGCCCTCGGCGGTGTGCCGCTGCCGGACGCGGCCGACCCGGTGCTGCAAGGCCGCGCACCCTGGTATCGCGAATGGCTCTCCCACCCCGACGGCGACGATCCCTGGTGGGCGCCCTATCGGGCGGGCGAGGCGCTGAGCCGCGTCGACGTTCCGGTCTTGCTGATCAGCGGCTGGCAGGACCTTTTCCTCGATCAGACCCTTCAGCAGTACGAGGCCTTGCGTGCTCGCGGTGTCGAGGTGGGCCTGACCGTGGGCCCGTGGACGCACCTGCAGATCGGCTTGCAGGGCGCCGCGGTCGTGGCCCGTGAGAGTCTCGCCTGGCTCGACCAGCACATGGCCGACGGCCCGCCGGCCCGCACCTCCCCCGTCCGGGTCTTCCGCACCGGCGAACGCCGCTGGCACAGGATGGCTGCCTGGCCTCCGCCCTCGGCCCCCGCCGTCTTCCAGCTCCACGCCGATCATTCGCTGACGCTGTCCGCGACCCCTCCGCCCGCCGAGCCCGCGTCGTCGCCACGGGCCGACCAGGCGGCTGCGCAACCGCTCAGCGCCGGAGACGAGACGCTGTCCTTCCGGTACGACCCCGCCGACCCGACGCCGACCGCCGGCGGCCGCACGCTCACCGGCTCGATGGGCGTCAAGGACAACAGATCGCTGGAGGCCCGGCCCGACGTGCTGGTCTTCACGACCGACCCGCTGCCCACGGCGGTCGACGTGATCGGCACGCCGGTGCTCGACCTGGCCGTCGCCGTCGACCCGGCGCACGCCGACGTCTTCGTGCGGCTCTGCGACGTCGACTCGCACGGCCGCTCGCGCAACTTCGCCGACCGGATGCTGCGGCTCGACCCCGCCGTGCCCGTCGGCGAGGTGCAGCACCTGACGCTCACCCTCGACCCGTGCTTCCACCGCCTCGCGGCCGGTCACCGCCTGCGGCTGCAGATCTCGGGCGGCTCGTTCCCCCGGTTCGCCCGCAATCTGGGTACCCCCGGCGCCCCGGCCGAGGCGCACACGCTCTGGCCGCAGGACCACACCGTCCACTGCGCCCGATCACGGCTGACCCTGCCGGTTGCCGCGACTGAGGGCTATTCAGGGCCTGCCTAGACCCGCACCGTGCCGCTAGCCACCGCCCTGAACAATCCTCATGGTTGATCATTTATTGCGAGGCTGCTTCATCCACCATTCGGTGAACTGGCGCGCCTGCCCGGAATTGTCGAGCCGCAGGACCCACAAATTGCTGTAGGTGTCCTTCGGATATGTCGTCGTGGCCTCGATGATCGCCAAGTCCTCGGTGACGATCAACGGGTGCCACTCGAACGTCGTACTCCCCGGGTCGTCCTTGATCTTCAACCACTGTTCGACGATCGCGTCGCGGCCGAGCCACGGTTTCGCGAACGGCTCGGTGAAATAGGCCGCGTCCTCGGCGAACAGGCCGGCGATCTGCCGCGGATCGTTGGACTCCCACGCCTTGCGGTAGTTGCCGACCCATGCCGTCACCGCGTCGAGACTGGTCATCGAGCCTCCCCAGGCCGCCCCGCCCAGCGGTTGGCCGGGGCCGCCCTCCACCCTACAAATTCTCTTCGTACGCCAGTTTGCCGAACTCGGTGAGCGCACCGCTCCACAACAGGTCGCTGACCTGGCTCAGCACGATGAAGATCAGGCCCTCGCGCGGGTCGGTGAACCAGTCGGTGCCGAAGCCGCCCGACCAGCCGTAGCGACCCGGGCCGCCCACCTCGTCGGCCTTGACCGTGACGCCGAGCCCGTAGCCCCAGCCGGAGCCGCTGAGGAAGAAGCCGCCGCTCTCGATCTGCTCGGGGGTGAGGTGGTTGCTGGTCATGGCGGCGACCGACTTCTCGGAGAGCAGCCTCGTGCCGCCGTGGACGCCGCCGTTGAGCAGCATGCGGGTGAACGCCAGATAGTCGTCGGCGGTGGACAGCAGGCCGCCGGAGCCGTTCGGGAAAGCCGGCGGCGTGCTCCACACCTCGCGCGGTTCGATCTCGGACCGGATCAGCATGCCGGTCGAGCTGTCGGTCTGATAGTGGAGCGGGATCTCGGCGACCCGGTCGGCGGGCAGCGAGAAGCCGGTGGAACGCATGCCGAGCGGGGCGAAGACGCGATCGTGCAGCAGGTCGCCCAGCGTCGAGTCGGTGGCGCGGGCGAGCAGCACGCCGAGGACGCGGGTGCCGACGTTGTACATCCAGGTCTCGCCCGGCTGGTGGATCAGTGGCAGCGAGCCGAAGCGCTGGATCCAGTCGTCGGGGCCGAGCCGGGTGCGTGGCTCGGGCTCGGCCAGGCGCAGGTCGAGGTCGCGCCAGGCCTGGACGATCGGATAGGGCGGGTCGGTCTCGTGGTCGGGCCCGAGCACGATGCCGAAGCCGAGGGTGAAGGTCAACAGGTCTTCCACCGTGACCGGGCGGACGGCCGGGACCGTGTCGCCGAGCGGGGCGTCGGGGCGGGCCAGTACGCGCTGACCGGCCAGCTCGGGCAGGAACGTGGCCACCGGCTCCTCGAGGTCGAGCACGTCGTCCTCGGCGAGCATCAGCGTGACGGCGGCCAGCACCGGCTTGGTCATCGAGGTGATGCGGAACGGGGTGTCGCGGCGCATCGGCACGTCGCCGCCGAACGCGGTGACGCCGACCGCGTGCACCACCTCGTCGTCGCCGCGCGCCACCACACCCACGAGGCCGGGGAAGTCACCGCGCTCGACCCGCGCGGTCATCGCTTGCCAGAGCTGACTCGACATGGCTCCACCCTGCCAGCACCCACCGACATTTTCAGTTGTTGTCGGCGGTCGTCGCTATCGTCTGCCCATGAATCACGACTGGCGGCACCTGCCGGCCCCCGCCCGGCCGATCGCGGCGGCGGCGTCGGCGGCGGTGCTCGCGGCCCAGGCCCACGACAGCGACGCGCTCGACGCCGCGACCGCCGGCCTGGCCGCCCTCGACCCGGCGCAGACCGGCCTGATCGTCGGCACGGCCGTCCGCCTGCTGCTCGAGCGCGCCCACCCCGACGGCCTCGACGCCGACGCCGTCCGCGAGGTGCTCGCGAAATCCGTGCGGGCCGCTGCCGCGTGGCGCCCCGACGTCGATCCCCAGGTCGTGCTCTACCTGCTGGCCGCGGCCCTCGGCGTGCTCGACGAAGAGGCGACACCCGCGCCCAAGCCCGCCGAGCTGGCCCTGCACGCCGCCCTGCTCCTGGCCGACCTGCTCGGGGCTCAGCCGCCGCAGGGGCTGCTGACCGCCGCTCTGCGCGAGATAGAGCACACCCAGCTCAACGACTGAGTCGTTGAGCACCGGGCGGCGATGAGAGGGAGGCAGCCATGACGACGACCCGAAACGATCCGGCGCTGCTGCTCCGTCCGATGCTGCACGTGAGCGACCTGGCCGCGTCGATCGCGTTCTACCAGCAGCTCGGCGGCGAGGTCATCCACGGCGACAGCGACTGGGTGCTCATGCAGCTCGGCACGGTCCAGATCGGCCTGCTGACCCGCCCGCCCGACCGCGACCGCGGCGAAGACACGCTCGAGCTCACGTTCGACGCGGCGATGCCCCTGGCCGAGCTCGAGTCCCAGCTCCACCGGGCCGGCATCCCGGTCGGCGAGGTCGGCGCCGACCGCGACTTCGGCGAGCAACTCCACGTCCGTACGCCTGAGGGCCTGCTTCTCAAGATCGGACGGCGCGAGCCAGGCTAGCGTTGTGAGCTGCGCGGCAGTCCTTCCGCGCCGGGTCCACGCGTCCGGCACCATTGCCCCTATGGCGTCGGTCACGATCTTCCACTCCCTCTACGGCTTGCGACCGGCCGTCCTGATCGCGGCCGAGCGGCTGCGCTCGGCCGGGCACACCGTCGTCACTCCCGATCTCTACGGCCATCCCGCCGCCGACTCGGTCGAGGAGGGCGCGGCCCTGGCCGGCCGGGTCGGGTGGGACGAGATCGTCAGCCGGGCCCGCGCGGCGCTGCGCGACATGCCACCTCGTACGGTGCTGGCCGGCTTCTCGATGGGCGCGGGCGTGGCCGACGCACTGCTGCCCGAGCGCCCCAACACCGCCGGTTTGCTGCTGTTCTCCGGCGCGCCGGCCGCGACGCCGCAGGTCCGGCCGGGGCTGCGGGCCCAGTTGCACATCGCCGACCCCGACCCGGGGTTCGTGCCGGCCGCCGACGTCGCGCGCTGGATCGAGGGGATGACCGCGGCCGACGCGATCTTCGAGGTCTATCGTTACCTGGCCGTGGGCCACCTCTGGATGGACGAGGGCCTGCCCGGCCACGATCGTTTCGCGACCGACCTGGTCTGGGAGCGCTGCTGCGAGTTCCTGCGCTTCTCGTGACGCTTTTCGCGCGAGGTAACGAGCATCACTGCACTCGATAAAAGTTTGCACGTTGTGCAACTTCGCGTCTAGCGTGCTCCGCGTGGTCGGGACAGCGAGCAAAACGATCTCGGCCACCGCGCCGAATCGCCGGGATCGTAAGAAGCAGCAGACGCGTGCGGCGCTCATGGCGGCCGCTCTGCGCCTGGTGGACGAGCGCGGTCTCGACGGCGTGACCGTCGAGGCCATCAGCGAGGCGGTCGACGTCTCCCCGCGTACGTTCTTCAACTACTTCGCCACCAAGGACGACGCCGTGCTCGGCGGCCCTCTCCCCACCGGCCCTTCGATGCGCGAGCGCCTGCTGGCCGTACCGGCTGAAGTGGCTCTTGTCCCGGCTCTTCTTGAGGCGATGAGCGCCGACATCCGGGAGGTCCAGGCCGAGCGCGACTTCTGGCTCCGCCGGCTGCGGGTGATCAAGAACAATCCGTCGCTGCTGCCCCTGCTCGTCGCGCGCGGGGAGTGCGCCGAGGAGGAGACGATCGCCGCCGTCGCCGCCCGCACCGGCCTGCCCGCCGACAGCCTCTTCCCCCACCTGGTCGCCTCGCTCGTCGGCGCCGCCTTCCGCACCGCCATGATGCGCTGGGCCACCTCGGGCGACACCGACCTCCACGACCTCGTCCGCGAGGCCTTCGACGTGCTCGCCGTCGGCCTCGCCGCACCAGCACCTACTCACGAGGAAGTCAGTAAATGACACTCACCAGTCCGTCCGACCGACCGGAACCGGTCCTCCAGGCGGAGGCGACGGTCGCCGAGGACGCCGTCGCCCTCGGCGGTGTACCGGTCACGGCGGAAGCGGTCGACCAGGCCGTCGCGGCGAACGGCGATTCCGGCCGGATGTCGCGCCGCGAGGTCGTTCAGGCCCTCTCCGGCCTGATGCTCGGCATGTTCGTGTCGATCCTCGCGTCGACCATCGTCTCCAACGCGCTGCCCCGGATCATCGCCGATCTGCACGGCAGCCAGTCCGTCTACACCTGGATCGTCACCACCGAGCTGCTGGCGATGACGGCCACCGTCCCGCTCTGGGGCAAGCTGGCCGACCTCTACAACAAGAAGCTGCTGATCCAGATCTCGCTGCTGCTCTTCGTGGCCGGCTCGCTGATCGCCGGCTTCACCCCCGACGTCGGCGTCCTCATCGTCAGCCGCGTCGTGCAGGGCATCGGCGCGGGCGGCATGACCGCGCTGGCCACCATCGTGATGGCCGCGATCATCCCGCCGCGCGAGATGGGCCGCTACTCCGGCCTGTTCGGCGCCGTCTTCGGTCTCGCCACGATCGCCGGCCCGCTGATCGGCGGCGTCATGGTCGACACGTCGTGGCTCGGCTGGCGCTGGTGCTTCTTCATCGGCGTCCCGTTCTCGCTCGCCGCGATCTTCCTCCTCCAGAAGACCCTCCACCTTCCTTCCGTACGCCGCCCCGGCGTGAAGATCGACTGGCTGGGTGCTTTCCTGATCACCGCCGGTGTCAGCACGCTGCTGATCTGGTCGACCCTCGCGGGGCAGCACTTCGCGTGGGCGTCGTGGGAGACCGCGCTCTTCGTGGCCGGTGGCGTGCTGCTGCTGGCGCTGGCGGTGTGGGTCGAGTCCCGCGCCGACGAGCCGATCATCCCGCTGCGCATCTTCCGCAACCGCACCGTCACCCTGGCGATCGTGGCCAGCGTGCTGGTCGGCGTGGCGCTCTTCGGCGGCACGGTGTTCCTGTCGCAGTACTTCCAGGTTGCGCTCGGTAAGTCCCCGACGGTCGCCGGCCTGCTGAGCCTGCCGATGATTTTCGGTCTGCTCGTCTCCTCCATCGTCGCCGGAGCTCTCATCACGAAATTCGGCAAGTGGAAGATTTACCTGGTCATCGGTGCGGCCGTCATGACAGTCGGCATGCTCCTGCTGAGCACGATCGGCGCGACCACGGCGATCCTGACCATCTCGATCTTCATGGCGGTGCTGGGCATCGGCGTCGGCATGCTCATGCAGAACCTGGTGCTGGCCGCCCAGAACGACGTTCCCGCGGCGGAACTGGGCGCGGCGACGTCGACGCTGACGTTCTTCCGCAGCATGGGTGGCGCGATCGGGGTGAGCGCCCTGGGCGCCGTGCTGGCCAGCAAGGTGACCTCGGGCTTCGCCGAGAAGTTCGGGGCCGCGGCGGGCGGCGGCGGGACGGCGGACGTGCCGGACATCAGCACGCTGCCCCCGCAGGTGCTCGACGCCGTGAAGGACATCTACGGCAACGCGACGGCGGAACTGTTCCTCATCGGCGCGCCGATCGCCTTCGCAGCCGTGATCGCGGTGCTCTTCATCAAGGAGAAGCCGCTCTCGACGCTGAGCGGCGAGGAGCGCCGGGCCCAGGAAGAGGAAGCCGCGGCAACCGGAATCCCGCTGCACTGAGCACTTGAAGCCGGCTCGCCCGGCGGAACAGGACCGGGTCGTCCCCAATCGGGACGGCCCGGTTTCGTCTGTGGATAACTTCAGCGCTCCGCGGCCCGATGGGCGTACGGTCGCCCCCACACCCCGGGTGGGTGGGGTGGCTAGAGGGGCGCAGGCGGGGAATGGCGGCTCGTCCGGCGCGGCGAGGGCGTAGGCGGGGAGTGACGGCTCGTCAGGCGCTGCGAGGGGCGTACATGATGACGGCCACGCCGGCCAGGCAGAGCAGGGCGCCGGCGATGTCGTAGCGGTCGGGGCGGAAGCCGTCGACGATCACGGCCCAGGCCAGCGAGCCCGCCACGAAGACGCCGCCGTAAGCGGCGAGGATGCGTCCGAAGTGCGAGTCGGGCTGCAGGGTCGCGACGAAGCCGTAGGCGCCCAGCGCGAGCACCCCGGCGCCCACGAAGAGCAGGCCCCGATGTTCGCGCACGCCCTGCCAGACCAGCCACGCCCCGCCGATCTCGGCGAAGGCGGCCAGCACGAACAGGGCGATCGAGCGCAGAACCGTCATGCGCCCGATTCAAGCAGCGCCCGCGCGACCCACTGCGAGCAGCACGCCCTCAAGGGCACGTGCCCCGCAAAGAATGTCGCCCCGCAAGACCGCAGCCTTACAAGACCGCAGCCTCACAAGAACGCAGCCCCGCAGGAAAGCGCGGGTCAGGACGGGCGCAGGCCCACCGACGTGCGCGGCGAGGGTGGCTCGGCGCAGCCCAGCAGCCCGACCAGGCCCGACACCCAGAGCTGGCGGTAGACCGTCGGGCTCGGGTGGCTCACCACCAGCTTGATGCCGCTGGCCGCCGCGGTGTGGAAGCACGCGACGAGAATGCCGATGCCGATGCTGTCGATCAGCATTACGCGCTGCAGGTCGAGGCAGATCTTGCCCGGCGTGGAGCTGGTCAGCACGTCGTTGACGGCGTCCCGCATCACGTGGGCGTTGTCCAGATCGATCTCACCACTGGGCGCGATCTCAACGGTGCCATCAGCCAACTGGCGCGTGGTGATCGGCAGATACACGGCTGCCCTCTTCCTGGCGTCGAGGATGACTCACGCCAACTTGCCGCGCGGA
Source organism: Actinoplanes solisilvae (assembly GCF_003999975.1). Lineage (GTDB taxonomy): Bacteria > Actinomycetota > Actinomycetes > Mycobacteriales > Micromonosporaceae > Actinoplanes > Actinoplanes solisilvae. The sequence continues at coordinate 446,440 of NZ_RJAC01000001.1, forward strand.
GGACGCACGCCTGGTCACTGAACACCTTCTCGTGACCTCGGTGAGCGTCGGACGCCTCGCCCAGGCGCCGCTCTCCAACCGCGTTCCTTCAACAATCCGCTGGTCTGCAAGTTACGCCACGTAGGCGCGGAACGCCAGAGTAGTTCATATGGCCTGAATGTGCTGGAACGGTCAGTGCTCGGCGGGTACGTTGACGTTCCACGTGCCGGGGTCGAATACTCACCGTATGCGATGGAGCCCACTTCGGCATGGTTGACATCTCCCCGAGGTCCGGCCCCGCGTTCTCCGAAATGCCAGAAGTAGTCCCGTTCAGCGGGGTAGATATCGAGGAAGCACGCTCTGTGCTAAATCGTTTCTACTACCCGGTGGCGGTGGGGACGCCGGAGGACGCGGGTGACTTCCGGCTTGGCGTCGGAGTGATCCAACTCGGACCCCTAACGGTCGGACAATTGAGCTTTTCCAGCCCGGTGACGCTGCTGGTCGCCGAGCTCGACGCCTATCACGTGAGCATGCCGACCCAGGGTTTCCTGCGGGCCCGGCACGCCGGCCGCGAGGTCGTCGCCGGCCCGGCCACCGGTGTCATCTTCGGTCCCGGCAGCCCGGTCTACACGTCGCGCGAGGCGAATTCGGCCGAGCTGGCGGTCAAGGTCGAACGCAAGGCCCTCGAGGAGGAGCTGTCCGGCCTGCTGGGTCGCCCGATCGAGGGACCTCTGGACCTCCCCCCCGAGGTGGACCTTTCCACCGGTCCGGGGTGCAGCTGGAGTCGCCTGATCAGGTTGCTCTGCGACGAGCTCGAGTTCTGCGACAGCCTCTTCTACGAGCCGCTGATGGCCGAGCAGGTCCGCAGCACCGTGCTCACCGGCCTGCTGCTGAGCCTCCCGCACCGCTATCACGGCGAGTTGACCGGACCGGTCAGCGCCGGGCCGCCCCGCGCCATCCGCCGGGTCGTGGACGCGATTCAGAACGAGCCCGAGCGGCCCTTCACGGTGACCGAACTGGCCCGCGTCGCGAACATGAGCGTCCGCTCGTTGCAGGAGGGATTCCGCCGCCACGTGGGCACAGCGCCGATGAACTATCTGCAGCAGGTGCGCCTCGGCCGGGCCCACGAGGCCCTGCGGCGGGGGGACCCGGCTCGCCTGACCGTCGCCTCCGTGGCACACCGATGGGGCTTCGCGCATCTGGGCCGCTTCGCCTCGGCCTACCGCGACCGATTCGGAGAGTCACCCTCGGCGACCCTGCGATCGCCCGGCTGATCACGCAGGTGCGTCAAGGCGATCAAGCATTGAAGCCCGGCTGATCACGCAAGTGAGGAAGTGCGGCGAAGCGCGACTACCCGCTGATCACGCGAAAAGCCGAATTCACTCCCCCGGGTCACAACGTCGCGGCTGCCGCACCTCGTCGGGAGTCGCGGAGGTGGGGGCGAGCCCGAAAAGATGACCACGGGGCGGCACCCACTCGCGCCACGGCCCGAGCCGCATCGGGACCGCGGCCAGGTCACCGTCGCCGGCGCCGCGCTGCGTGCGCAGATAGGCCAGTACCCGGGCCGCGGCCTCGCTGCCGTCCTCGGCCAGCCCCAGCAGCAAGCGATGGGCGTCGTCGGCCGGATCGAGGCCCGGCCCGTCGGCGGCGGGACGGCGCAGCAGGGCAGCCAGGCCCGCCAGGGCCTGCAGCACGTCGCATGCGTCCCGCTCGGCATCGGACAGGCTGGTCACGACCGCCCTCCCCGACTCTCGGTCATGTTTCCCCCTCACCCCGCCCGAATCGCGGCGAACCCGGCGTCTCCGCCGGACCCCCGAGAAAGGACGTCAAGGCGAAAATGTATTCGTCCCGCTACTAAGCGTCCATCCGTAACGCGCAAGTCCTGTCCAGTTAGCGCTCAGTTTGACCGCCGGACAGCATGATCGTCCCTTTCGAGCACCAGGTCAGCGCGGGCGGGGGCCGCTCAGCCGGGACGCACGCCACACCTGGATCAGGAGGCGTGCCGACGGGGTAGTACGGAGACAGCCAAGCGATGGAGGACATCATGACCGACGAGATCCGGCCGCCGTTGGAGGAGACCCAGGAGGTCGCGGACGCCGTCGAGGACGACGTCGCGGTGGACGCGTTCATCACGGGCGGCGGGACCGACCGCGACACCCCCGAGTTCCTGCAGCCAGGCGAGGAGCCCCACGTGCGCACGGGCGCCGACCAGCAGTGGGACCCTGAGGACCTGGCTGTCGCCGAGGGCCGCGACCCGACGCCGGCGAACATCGAGCGCGCCCGCGAGGAGCTGGAGCGCGACGGCGCCGCCGCCATCGAACGCACCGTCCCCTGAGGACCCGGCCGCAACAAGGCTCAGGCGAGTTTGACGTCGGCCACCAGCGGCATGGTCGGCGTCCGGGAACCCCGGGGCGGCTCGAGCGTCAACCCGACGTCGGTCGCACCGGGCAGCCCCTCGACCACCACGACATCGGTCTGCTGACCCTCGTTCAGCACGCCGGCCGAGGCCGGGGCGCTGCCGGGGCGGATCGCCCACAACTGGTAGACCCGGCCGGCCGGTGCGGCACCGGCGTCCAGCAGCACTACACCGGCGTTCTGCAGGCGCGAGGTGGCCACCGTGACCCGGCCTCCGGTCGAGACGGCCTGCCGGCTCAGCACCACGTCGGGCGAACCGAGGATCACCCGAGCCCGCTCGGCTTCGGCGCGCGCTTGCTGGGCGACCGCGCGCTCCTCCCGTACGCGCTGGTCCTGGACGGCATAGACGGTCGTGCCGGCCCCGACCGCCGCGACCACCACGGCGGCCGCGGCAGTGAGCCGCTGCCAGCGGAAACTCTTTCGCCGGGCGGGCGCCGCCTCGGAAGGCGACGAGGGAGGTGAAGCCGGAGAGACCTGACGCGTACGCCCGATCTCGGCCATCACGCTCTCGCGGAGCCACGGCGGCGGCACCGACCAGGTGTCGTCCGCGAGGCGCGCGGTCGTCTCCCGCAGCTCGTCGACCTCGGTCCGGCAGGCGTCGCACTCGCGCAGGTGCCGCTCGAACGAGACGCGTTCGAGGTCGTCCACCGCGTCGAGCACGTAGGCGCCGGCGAGGGCGTGGATCTCCGTGGTCATGCCGAGACCCCCGTTCCCATGCAGTCACGCAACCGGATCAACCCGTCGCGCATTCTCGTCTTCACCGTCGGCAACGGCGTTCCGAGGAGTTCGGCCACCTGTGGGTACGAATGGCCCTGGTAATAGGCCAACGTCACCGCCTGCCGTTGCAGTTCAGTGAGCCCATCGAGACAGCGGCGCACCTGCTGACGTTCCAGCCGGCCCGAGACCTCGTCGGCGACGGCGTCGTACGGGGTGTCGACCGAGGCGACCCCGACCCGGATCGTGCGTTCGGTCGCGGCCTGCTCGGAGCGCACCCGGTCGACCGCCCGCCGGTGCGCGATCGTGAAGATCCACGCCGTCGCCGAGCCGCGCGCCGGGTCGAAGCGGGCCGCCGTGCGCCACACCTCGACCAGCGCTTCCTGGGTGACCTCCTCGGCCTGGGCCGGATCGCGAAGCACCCGCCGGATCAGCCCGTAGACGCGCGGCGCCACCAGGTCGTAGAGCCGGCCGAACGCTTTCTCGTCGCCCCGGGCCACCGCGCGCAGCAGCTCGCTCCCGTCGGGGGCCGACGGCGGATCGGGGACCGCCGAAAGGGGCCGACGGTTGGTGCCGCGCTCCGCCATCAGGGGTCCGCCTCTCGCCGTTGCCGTCATTCAACGCGGATTCGGCGCCCCCACACCAGCGGATGGGTGCCCTTTCTCAATGTCAGCCCAGAGCCACCGTACGACCGGAAGTGATCGCTTCCTGGGCGGCGACCAGAATCGCGGTGACCTCGGCGCCGAAGTGCACGTCCAGCGACGGTGACGGACCCCCGGCGGCGGCCGCGATGATCTGGTCGATCGCGCGGGCGAACGCCTCGGTCGGGGCCCAGGGCGCCTGCGGCACCGAACGCACGCCGGCCTCCCCGGCGAACAGGGCGTCTTCCCGCTCGGCGGCCGGCGGCGCGTCGAGCGAGAGGGTGAGGTTGCTGATCGTGCCACCGGCGTGGCGCAGCAACAGGTGGGTCATGTCGCGCGGCCCGGCCAGCCCGGCCACCTCGGTCACCGCTCCCAGCACGGGCAGCACCAGCGCCAGCGCGTGCGGGCCGACGTCCCAGAGGCCGCCGCTCTCCTTGCGCCACGGCGACGCGCCGAACGGGTTGTCGTCGGTGAAGATCGAGCCGATGTGATCGACCCGGGCCTCGGTCCAGCCGCCGGTGGCCGCCGCGTCGGTGACGAACTCGGCGATCTGCGGCATGAGGCGGCGGGTGAAGAAGACCACCGAGGCGAGGTTGCGCTCGGTCACGGCGTCGACGATCGCGGTGGCGTCCTCGACGGTGAAGGCGACCGGCTTGTCGAGCAGCAGGTGACGGCCGGCCCGGGCGGCGCGCAGGGCGAGCGGGGCCTGAATGTCCGGCGGCAACGCGAAGGCCACGGCGTCGACATCGGCGATCAGAGCGTCCTGGTCGGCGTACGCCTGGGTGATGTGCAGACTCGCCAGCTCGGCGGCCTTGTCGGGATTGCGTCCCCAGATTCCGACGAACTCGACGTCGGGGTGGGCGGCCAGAGCGGGGGCGTGCGTCAGATGCGCCCAGGGTCCCGTGCCGAAAAGTCCGAAGCGCATTTAGGGTTGCCTGCCTCTCTGGCTGAATTAGTTACTTTCGGTTTCCGCCGCGGAGCGGATCAGCCCAGCCGCAAGCTACCAGGCCGAGATCCATCAGTACGCTGTGCCGGGTGAACGGTCCTCTGTCGGTGGTGACCATCGTCGCTGCCCTGGTGCTGGCGGCGTGGTATCTGTTGCGTTCCGCCCTCAACCGCGCCCCCAGCCGCGTCGACCTGCTGCTCGCGGCGGCCTTCAGCGTGCTGATCGCGGTCTTCACCGTGGTCGCGGTCGTGAGCCTGTTCGGCGACTCGCGCCCCTCCGACACGGCGACGTTCGTCGGCTATCTGATCACCACGTTCGCCTTCATACCGGTGGCGCTCTATCTGGCCCGCCTCGAGCCGACCCGCTGGGGCAGCCTCATCCTCGGGGTGGCCTGCCTGGTGATCCCCGTCCTGGTGCTGCGGCTGCAGCAGATCGCGGAGGTGACCGGTGCCTGAAGCCTCAGCCCGTCCGCGCGACGCCGCTCTGGGCAGCGGCCTCGGTCGCGTGCTGATTCTGGTGTACGGGGTCTTCGCGCTCTCGGCCAGCGCCCGTGCCCTCGTGCAGATCACGACCCACTTCAGCGAGGCCCCGCTGGCCTACCTGCTCTCGGCCTTCGCCGGCCTGGTCTACATCTCGGCGACCGTCGGGCTCGCGGTCGGCGGCGTTCGCGGCCGGCTGATAGCCCTGGTCAGCTGCACCATCGAGCTGCTCGGCGTGCTCACGATCGGCATCCTGAGCGTGGCCGACGCGGGCGACTTCCCCGACGACACCGTCTGGTCCCGCTTCGGCAGCGGCTACGGCTACGTCCCGCTGGTGCTGCCGTTCATCGGCCTCTGGTGGATCTGGCGGCACCGCCCGCGGAACTGAGTGTCAGTCGGCCTCGATCGTGTGCGGCACGAAGAAGCTCATGTTGTTCGTCACCAGGCCGTTCACGCCCAGCCCCTCGCGGATGCCCATGCCGGCCGGCTCGCCGTCGACCAGCCACGAGCCGATCACCGGGTGCACGACGCCCTCAAGCCCCTCGAACGACGGGAGTTCACAGAGCTCCTGTACGACGTAGCGGCCGTCAGCGCCGTACTCGGAAGGGTTTTCGGTGATCTTCTCGCCGTCGCGGACGAGCGTGACCGAACCGCCCTCGCGGCCCCAGATCGGCTTCTTGGCGTAGCTCTTGAGCTCCGACGCCTTGGAGGACTCGGCGAAGTAGGCCGGGAGCAGGTATTTGCTGCGCTCGGGGTGATCGCCGAAGAGCATCCACAGCACCGGCAGGATCGCCTTGTTGCCCAGCAGGGCGGCCTTGTAGGGCGGCTCGATCCAGACCGTGCCGTGCTTGGTGGGGTCGGCCATGTTGCGGAAGAAGGCCTTGCCGCCCTCCTCGGTCCAGAACCACTCCCACGGATAGAGCATGAAGATGATGTCGATCGGCTCGGACTGGTGTTCCTTGCCGGGGCCAGGGACGAAGACCACGCGGTCGCCGGCGACGTCCCAGCCGATCTGGCTCATCGCGATCAGCTCGACCGGGTAGCCGGCCTCCTCGGCCGTGGACATCATGTAGGCCACGTTCATCCGGTCCTCGCCGGAGGTCTCGGACGTCTCGTAGGCGAAGAAGATCTTCGGCTTCTCGGGGAGCCAGGTGCGCGCCTCACGGAGCTTGTCGATGTTGCGGCGCCAGGCGCCCGGGTCGCCGGGCTCGCCGGGGGCCGAGGGCCAGCCGGCGAGGCGGTCGTGGATCGAGTTCCACTGGCGCCACGGGTGCTGGGTGAGGTTGGTCTGGTCGGCCCAGTGCCACTGGATGACCGCGCTCTCGACCAGCGAGGTGGGCGTCTGCGCGTTGAACTCGAGCAGCTTGGGCGTGCTGCCGGCGCCGTTGTACCAGAGGTCGAAACGGCCGTAGACGCTCGGCGAGTAGTCGGGCGTCTCCATCGGCAGCCGCATGTCGGGGTCTTTGTCGTAGTGCGTCCACGTCTCGGCGTCGCCGTCGAACCACGTACGGATGATCTGCTCGTGGGCGAACTCGGGGACGCCGATCTTGGCCAGGAAGCAGGTGCCGGGGTTGCAGATGGACGCGAAGTAGCCCTCGCGGCGGCCCTGCACGGTGTGGCGCGGGCACTGCTTCACCATCCAGTCGCCGGCCTCGATGCACATCTCGTACAGCGCGGTGGTGGCCGTCTCGAGCTCTTCGATCTCGGCGGCGGTGAAGTCGTAGTACGGCCCCTCCTGCCAGTACGAGACCATCGACCCGTCGGGCAGTTCGGTGTCGTTGTAGGTGAGGCCGAGGCTGAAGTTGGTGAGCTTCCAGCCGTCGCGGACCGGACCGTGGGGAACTCTGCGCACGCTCAGCCGCCCGAACTCTTGCTGGAACCGCGGGCGGTGCCGCCCTTGCCGATGACGCTGGTCTTGATGGTGCCGTTGCTGATCTTGCCGGTGGCCGGGAGGCCGAACGACTGGCGCGCGGCCCGGTCGTTGTAGGCGAACTTGTTGCCCCCGGCCGGCAGCACTGTGCCGACCGGGTAGCCCGGGCGGTAAAGGGAGGAGTACCAGATGAACGGGATGAAGCCCAGACCCGAGGAACGGTTGTCGTCGTCGTCGCACTCGTCGTCGTCGACCACGACGCCCTGCTCGTTGGCGCAGTAGAAGCCCGCGTCCTGGTAGTCGTCGTCGTTGTCGCACGCCGCCGCGCCACCCGCCGCCAGAAGCAAGAACGTGCTGGTGAGCGACACGCTGCGGGAGCTCATGCGTCGGTTCATCATCATCTCTTTGTAGCGCCTCTCAGCAAACGCCGTATTATGCGCGCGGGCCTCCGGCGACGTAGATGACCTGCCCGGAAACGAAACCGGCACCCTCACTGACGAGGAAGGATACGGCGTTGGCGACGTCCTCGGGGCGACCCGCCCGACCGACCGGGATCTGGGCCACCGCGGCCTTCTCGAACTGGGCGAAATCGACGCCGACGCGGGCCGCGGTGGCCGCGGTCATGTCGGTGACGATGAAGCCGGGGGCGACGGCGTTGGCGGTGATGCCGAAACGGCCCAGCTCGATGGCGAGGGTCTTGGTGAAGCCCTGCAGGCCTGCCTTGGCCGCGGCGTAGTTGGCCTGACCGCGGTTGCCGAGCGCCGAGGTGCTGGAGAGGCTGACGATGCGGCCCCAACCGGCGTCGACCATGTGCTTCTGCACCGCGCGGCTGAAGAGGAACGCGCCGCGCAGGTGGACCGCCATCACGGTCTCCCAGTCGTCGTCGGTCATTTTGAAGAGGAGGTTGTCGCGCAGCACGCCGGCGTTGTTGACCAGCACGGTCGGGGCGCCCAGCTCGGCGGTGACCCGCTCGACGGCCGCGCCGACCTGGATCGCGTCGGAGACGTCGGCGCCGACCGCGAGGGCCGTGCCACCCGCGTCGTGGATGGCGGTCACCGTGTTGGCGCAGGCGCCCTCGTCGAGGTCGACGACGGCCACGGCCATGCCGTCGGCGGCGAGCTGGCGGGCGGTGGCCTCACCGATGCCGCGGGCGGCTCCGGTGACGATGGCGACGCGGGTGGGGACGGACTGCGACACTACGACCTCCGTACGTAAACATGCACTGGGAGTGCACAATAACCCGCGTCACGGCATCCGGCGTAGCCGAATCCATCGATATCCGCGCCCGGCGACCTCGACCTTGTCACACTTGCCCAACTCGGCGTACTCCTGGTCGGCCAGGACGTCGTTGGGTTGCTCAGCCTCGGGATAGAGCGAGCTGAGATCGAGGGTGGCCGCCTCGGAACCCAGGTTGTGCACGAAGACCATCGTGCCGGTCTCGCCGTCGGCCCGGTGGACCAACACACTGGTCGGCGCCGGAACATCGATGTGTTTGGTCGTTCCCGTGCCGACCTCGGGCGCCTCCCGGAGCGTACGGATCATGCGCTCGAACCACGACAGCAGCGAGCTCGGATCGTGCCGCTGCAGGGTCACGTTGACCGTCTCCCACCCGAAGTCACCGCCCTCGATCGTCGGACGGGCCAGGTCTTGCTTCTTGGCCGACGAGAACCCGCCGTTGGCCGTCAGGTTCCACTGCATGGCCGTACGAATGGCGTTGCGCCCGTCCTGCGACAGGTCGTCGCCCATGCCGATCTCTTCGCCGTAGCGCAGCACCGGAGTGCCTCGCAGCGAGAACTGCAGGGCATAGGCCAGCTCGACGTGCCGCCGGTCGTTGCCGAGCATCGGAGCCAGCCGCCGACGGATGCCCCGGCCGTAGAGCTGCATGTTCTCGTCCGGTCCGAACTTCGCGAACACCTCGGCGCGCTGCTCGGCGGTGAGCCGGGACAGGTCGATCTCGTCGTGGTTGCGCAGGAAGGTGGCCCACTGGGCGCCCTCGGGCAGCTTCGGGGTGTCGCGCAGGCCGTCGATGATCGGCTCGGCGTCCTCGCGGGCCAGGGCCAGGATCAGCCGGCTGTTGAGGTAGAAGTCGAAGAGCATGTGAATGCGGTTGTTCGAGCCACCGGCGTCGCCGAAGAAGGTCAGCAACTCGTCCGGCTCGACGTTGGCTTCGGCCAGGAGCACGGCGTCGCCCTTGCGCCACTGCACCCACTGCCGCAGCTCGCTGAGGAACTCGAGGTCCTTGGGCGAGTTGGGGTTGCCCGGCTCGGTCTGCTCGACGATGAACGGCACGGCGTCCATGCGGAACCCGGCCACCCCGAGCTGCAGCCAGAACGCGCAGATCTTCTTGATCTCCTCGCGCACTTCCGGATTGTTGATGTTGAGGTCGGGCTGGAACTTGTAGAACCGGTGGTAATACCAGAGCTTCGCCGTGCGGTCGTAGGTCCAGGTCTCGTCCTGCTCGCCCGGGAACACCATGCCCTGCTTGCGATCGTCGGGAGCGTGGTCGGCCCAGACGTACCAGTCGCGGTAGGGCGAGTCGGGCGACGACCGCGCCGACTGGAACCACGGGTGCTGGTCGGAGGTGTGGTTGACGACCAGGTCGATGATGACTTTGATGCCGAGGTTGCCGGCCTGATGCAGCAACTCGGCGAAGTCGCCCAGGTTCCCGAACCGCGGGTCGACGTTGTAGAAATCGGTGACGTCGTAGCCGTCGTCGCGGTCGGGCGTCGGGTGGATCGGGTTGAGCCACAAACAGGTGACGCCCAGCCGGGCCAGATAGTCGAGCCGGCCGATCATCCCGCGGATGTCACCGCACCCGTCCCCGTTCGAGTCGGCGAACGTGTCGATGTCGGCGCAGTAGACAACAGCTTTCCGATACCACCGGTCAGTCATGCCTTCTTACATCACCGTCATATGTGCCCCCGAAACCGTCGGCGGCGACCGGTCGCCCTTTCGAACGCCGGCTGCCGAGCCACGAGGTCGCAACGAAAGCCACGATCGGGACGAGCACCAGCACGGTCCACTGCATCGGGTTGATCAGCCGGGTCGATTCCGGGTGACGCATGTTGTGTTCGATGAATCCGCCGAAGCCCCACTGGACCAGCGGCAGCGTCACGATCACCGGGGCGGCCCAGCAGACCAGGCGGCCACGGATCTCTGAGCTCTGCCGGATCAACGCGACCAGCACCAGCGCGGCGGCCAGAGCGACCAGCCCGGACCGCAACGGCGACAGCTCGTGAACAAACAGAATCGGGCTCTGCAGCGCGAGGAACACCCCGGCCAGGACGATCGCGGCGAGACCGCGCGGGCGGGCGACGGCCCCGCCCCTCGCGACCAGACCCGCGATCAGCACGACCCCACCGGCGACGATCATCCAATAGACGTGCAGCACGGAAGCGGGAGTGTCCACATAGAACCGGGCGGGGGAGGCGATCTCGCCGGCCAGCGCGGCCAGGGCGGCAGCCGCGCCGATCGCCCGCCACCCGCGGAACGCCGCGACCACCACGAGACCCCAGCCGAGAAGACGAATCGCGTCGACCCCTTCGAGGTATATCGGCCTGGGCTCGGCGCTCAGGAGCGGGTTCAGGAGCCCGCCGCCCGATCGGCGCAGGGCCACCCCCAACAGCAGGATCGCGCCGAAGATCTGCACCACCCGGGCCGCCCGGTCGTGGCCGGAACGAACCGCTCGCAGATGGGCGGCGCCCGCGCCGCGCAGCACGTCGACGACCTGGCCGCGGCGCGGGTCGGTCATCAGGACGGCGAGCATCTCTTCGCCGTATTCCTGGCGGAAGTCGCGCGGGTAGAGCGCGAGCAGACGGCGGTAACGCGTCTCGGTCACGCGGTTGCTCCCCCGAAATCGGTGCGGCGGGCGCGCAGGCGCCGCTCGGCGATGGTGGCCTGCTCGCGCAGGCGGGCGGACTCGGCCCCGAGGCGCTGCTCGCCGGCCCCCGTGAGCCGGTAGTAGCGCCGCAGCCGGGACTGCACGATCTCTTCGCGGTCGACCTCGATGAGGCCCTCGCCGCGCAGCCGGTCGAGCGCGGCGTAGAGCGTGCCGGCGCGCAACCGCACCCGGCCGCCGGTTATCCGCTCAACGTCCTCGATCACGGCGTAGCCGTGGCGAGGTTCGCCGGCCAGCGCCGTGAGGATCAGAAAGGTCGGCTCGTTCACGCCGCCACTATATACCGACCGTCGGCATATGCGCTTCAGGTTGGTTTCAGGTTGGCCGGGTAGGAAGAGGCGATGGCAGAAGCAGGGCTGAGTCAGCAGGGTGGCCTGACGGGGTGGATCGCGTCCGTCATCGAGTCGCTCGGTGAGGTGGGCGTCGGCCTGCTCGTCGCGCTGGAAAACATCGTTCCGCCCATCCCCAGCGAGATCGTGCTCTCCCTCGGGGGCTACCTGGCCGGCGAGGGCCGGGTCAACCTGGTGCTGGTCTACCTCGCGGCCACCCTGGGCTCGCTGGTCGGCGCGCTGCTGCTCTACTGGCTCGGCTACGGCCTGGGCGAGGAACGACTGCGCCGCTGGCTCGACCGCATCCCACTGGTCGACGCCGACGACCTCAACCAGGCTGACCGCTGGTTCGAGCGCCATGCCAACGCGGCCGTCCTGTTCGGACGGTGTGCCCCGGTGGTCCGCAGCCTGGTGTCGATCCCGGCCGGCGCCAACCATATGAACCTCGGTCTGTTCACGCTCTTCACGACCATCGGCAGCGGCGTCTGGAACGCGATCTTCGTCGGCGGCGGCTACGCCCTCGGCTCCCGCTGGCAAGACCTGGAGAAATACAGCCAGTGGTTCGACTACGCCATCTGGGCCGTCATCGTCCTCACCATCGCGAGCTGGGTCGCCAAGAAGGTGCGCAAACGGCGGCGTGCGGCCGCTGGACGGAGCGGCCGCACACCTGGGGAGCATTGAAGAGCCGGAAGAGCGGCGAAGATCAGGGCAGGGTGGCGAGGTGCGGCTTGACGGTGTTGGCGAAGCCGTTGCCGTTGGTGACGTCCCAGTTGATCGACCAGGTCATCGCGCCGCGGATGCCCGGATAGGTGCGCGGCGGGCGGAACGAGCCGCAGTTCGTCGCGCGGGCCAGGCAGTCGAGCGCGTTGTTGACCACGGTCGGGGCCACGTACCCACCCCCGGCCGCGCGGCTGCTGGCCGGCAGCCCGAGCGCGACCTGGTCGGGGCGCAGCCCGTTCTCGGTCTGAATGCAGGCCAGCGCGGTCAGGAAGTTCACCGACCCCTGCCCGTACGCGGCATTGTTGTCGCACCCGAGCATCGCGCCGGAGTTGTAGTACTGCGTGAAGACGACCGTGAGGATGTCCTTGATGCTCAGCGCGAGCGCGAAGTACGACGACCCGGGCGTCTGCATGTCGATGGTCTGCGGCGCCATCGTGATGAGCAGGCTCGAGCCGACCTTGGTGCGCAGGCTCCGCAGCGCCTGGGCCATATAGGTCGGGTTCAGCCCGTTCTCGAGGTCGATGTCGACACCGTCGAAGCCGTACGTGGCGATCAACCGGTGTACGGAGTCGGCGAAGGCCGTGGCCGCGGCGGTGCTGTTGACGGCGACCGTGCCCTTCTCACCCCCGACGGAGATGACGACCTTCTTGCCGCGGGAGTGCAGCGTGGCGATGTCGGCCTTGAACTGCGCGTCGGTGTAGCCGCCGACCGCGCTCGCCAGACCCGGGTCGAGGTTGAACGTGACCGCGCCGGGCGTCGAGGTGGCGTCGGCGAAGGCGACCGCGATCAGGTCGTAGTTGTTCGGGACCGCGGCCAGCTTGAGCGGTGCCGCGCCGTTGTCGAAGTTCTGCCAGTAACCGGTGAGGAAGTGCGCCGGAAGCTGCCCGTTCGAGGGCGGCGGTGTGGTCGGCGGCGGGGTCGTGGGTGGCGGTGTGGTCGGCGGCGGCGTGGTCGGCGGGGTCGTGCCGCCGCAGACGCCGTTGTCGGCCCAGACGTCCCACTGCCCGCTGTGCGCAGCCGGCGACTCGTTCTGCGTCCACCACTTCGCCGTGTAGTTGTGCCCGTTCTGCGAGGCGCTGTTGCCGCCGACGTAGACGGCGCTCGCGCTCCACGCCGGGGCACAGGCCGCCGCGGCCGCCGCCGAGCCGGCGCCGATCCAGGTGGCCGTGCCCCCCGCGACGAGCGCCGCAACGGTCGCCAAGATGATCGATCTGGAGCGTCTCATGGCCGTCCTTCCGCCGCATTACACTGATGTGTATCAATCTTTAGGACTGTTAACAGTAAAAGTCAAGCCGAATCGTTTCCCTGCGGCACCGGTCGGGTATTGGCCGCGCATGGACACCGCGGACTCGACCACGATCTCTCCCGCACTGGCCGAGAAGGCCGAGGCCAACGATCTGCTCACCCTCGGCGTCGAGGAGGAGTACATGCTGGTCGACGCCGTCGAGCCGCGCGCCGTCGAGGCCGTCGAGCAGGTCTTCGACCACCTGCCGGCCGAGATCCGCGGGTCCGTGCAGCACGAGTTCAGCCGCGGCCAGATCGAGATCGCGAGCCCTCCCCAGCTCGAGCTGAAGGCGTTGTCGAAGGCCCTCAGGGACCTGCGGGCCGGGGTCGCCGACGCCGCCGAGGCAGCCGGGGCGCGACTGCTGGCCATGGGCACCGGGCCGGCCGCCGGCGGGAACATCCGGCTCGTCGACACCCCGCGCTACCACCGCATGCGCGAGCACTACGGCGACCTCTCCCCCGGGCCGGGCATGTGCGGCACCCATGTGCACGTCAGCGTCCCCGATGACGAGACCGGCGTGCAGATCCTCAACCACCTGCGCCCCTGGCTGCCGATCTTCCAGGCCGCCACGACCAATTCGCCGCTTTTCAACGGCCGCGACACCGGGTACGCAAGCTGGCGCTCGATGCTCTGGGAGCGTTGGCCCACCGTCGGCCCCACGCCCTACCTGCGCTCGTTCCAGCAGTACGAGACCCTGGTCGGCGACCTCGAGGCCAGCGGCGCGATGCTCGACGAGGGGATGCTCTACTGGTACGCCCGGTTGTCCGCCCGCTACCCGACGGTCGAGATCCGGATGGGCGACGTGATGCCGACCGCCGACGACGCCGTGCTGCTCGCCGCGCTGGCCCGCGCGCTGGTCGCGACCCTGCTGCGCGACGTGCTCGACGGCGTGCCCGCCCCCGACGTGCCGCACCCGCTGCTCATGGCCGCTCACTGGCGGGCCGCGCACGACGGTCTCGAGGGCCTGAACATCGACATGGCCACCCGTGAGACGCGCCCGGCGTGGCGGCTGATGCGGCAGCTCTTCGACTACGTGACGCCCGAGCTCGAACGGCACGGTGACCTGCGTACGGCCACTGTCCTGATGGGACGGCTGCGCTCGGAGGGCACGGGCGCCGCGCGCCAGCGCTCGATCATGGCCCAGGGCGGCACGATCAGTGACGTGGTCGACCGATTCGCCCGTCTGACCCGGGGCGACGTACCCGAAAAGTAGGCTGGACCCGTGAAACTCGTGGTAATCGGCGGGGACGCCGCGGGCATGTCGGCCGCGTCGCAGGCCCGCAAGCGCCTGGGCGCCGACGACCTGTCGATCGTCGCCTTCGAGCGGGGCGACTACACCTCGTACTCAGCCTGTGGCATTCCGTACTGGATCGGCGGCGCGGTCGACGGTCCGGACGCGCTGATCACCCGCACGCCCGAGGAACACCGCAAGAACGGGATCGACGTGCGGCTGCGGCACGAGGTGGTCGGCATCGACCTCGACCGCCGCGAGGTGCTGGTGCACGACCTGACCGGCGGCGGTGAGACGAGAGAGCCGTTCGACCACCTGGTGTACGCCACCGGGGCCAGCCCCTTCATGCCGGAGTGGGCACGGGTGCCCGAGGCCGGCGTCTTCGGCGTGCAGACCCTCGGCGACGGCGAGGCCGTGCACACCTGGCTCGACAGCGACCCGAAGCCGCGCCGGGCGGTGGTGATCGGCGGCGGCTACGTCGGCGTCGAGATGGCCGAGGCCATGGTGCTCCGCGGGCTCGAGGTCACGCTGCTCGAGAAGTCACCCCAGCCGATGGGCAAGACCGTCGACCCCGACATGGGCGCGCTCGTGCAGAAGTCGATGCGCGGCCTGGGCATCGAGGTGCACACCGACGCGCACGTCGAGGGCCTCGAAACAGCCGGCGGCCGGGTGCGCGGGGTCGTCACCGCGGACGGCACGATCCCCGCCGACATCGTCGTTCTCGGTCTCGGCGTACGCCCGAACTCTGCCCTGGCCAGGGACGCCGGTCTCGCGGTCGGTTCGACCGGGGGCGTACGCACTGATTTGCGCATGCGGGCCGAAGGCACGGAAGGCGTCTGGGCCGTCGGCGACTGCGTCGAGACCCGTCACCTGCTCACCGGGCAGGCCGTCTATGTGCCACTGGGCACTCACGCGAACAAGCAGGGCCGGGTGGCCGGCATCAACATCGGCGGCGGCTACGCCACGTTCCCGGGCGTCATCGGCACCGCGGTCACCAAGGTCTGCGAGCTCGAGGTGTCGCGCACCGGGCTGACGTCCAAAGAGGCGCGCGCGGCCGGTTACTCGTTCGTGACGGCGAGCGTCGACTCGACCAACCGCGCCGGCTACTACCCCGGGGCCGAGATGATGACGGTCAAGCTGATCGCCGAACGGCGTACGGGAGCTCTGCTCGGGGCCCAGATCGTCGGCCGTGCCGAGGCCGCCAAGCGCATCGACGCGCTCGCCGTGGCGATCTGGAACCGGATGACCGTCGAGGAGATGACGGCGCTCGACCTGAGCTACGCGCCGCCCTTCGCGCCGGTGTGGGATCCGATTCTGATCGCGGCCCGCAAGGCCACCGAGGCCGTTCACGCGCATTTGTGATTCACGCATCACTGAACGCCACCAGGGACTATCGCTCTGCGTAGCTCGACGGCCACCGATTCGGTCTCGCGCTTGATCATGCGAACACGGTAGGCATGTGACATGTCGCCGCAATCGCCCCGTATTCCGACGCCTTCGGTGGGCGACGACGATTCCTCCACCGGGCGCCACCGCCGACCGGAATCACTGGCCGACGTCAGCGTGCGCAGTGGACCTCGCGTGGCGGTGACGTCGCTTGTGGACGCGCACGCGGCCACTTCCAGCGCCGCGACATCGAGGCCGACCCGCTCCGCGCGACACCAGCGTCCCGCCAACGGCCCCCGGCACGCCGCCCGGGTGCCGGCCCAGCGCCGCCCCCGCAACGCCCGGCCCGCCGCCACCGGTTCGCACCGCGCCCCCGGCACCCTGCCAATCGAGTCGTGGCTGCTGATGGGCAAGAAGCGCCAGCAGGTTCTGCTCGCCTCGCTGGTCGCGATCGGCATCGTGCTGCTGGCCATGCCGTCCCAGCAACGTCGCGACGGCATCGACGCCGTCAACGCGGCCGCGCAGGCGGTCGTCGGCGTACAGGCCGGCAAGAAGACTCCGCAGGCGGCACCGCCACCGCAGTCGTCGGATCGCGACGAGACGACCCCGGTCAAGGACGAGGCTCCCGCGAAGGTCGAGCCGACCCCGACCGCGACCGCCACCAAGGCCCCGCCGCCGGTTCAGCCCTCCAAGGCCCCCGCGGACAAGAAGGAGAACCCCGCCGGACCGGGACAGTCGCTGCGCACCACGGGCAGCGAGGTCGTCGCCCTCACGTTCGACGACGGACCCGACCCGGTGCAGACCCCGCGCATTCTCGAACTGCTCGCCAAATACCGGGTCAAGGCGGTGTTCTGCCTGGTCGGCGCGCAGGTGAAGCGGCACCCCGACATCGTCCGGCAGATCGTCGCCCAGGGGCACACGCTCTGCAACCACACGTGGGACCACAGCCTCACGATCGGTAAGGACAAGCCCGCCAAGATCAAGGCCGACCTGGACCGTACGAATGCCGAGATCCTCGCGGCCGAGCCGAACGCGACGATCCCGTTCTTCCGCGCACCCGGCGGCAACTTCACCGACCGGCTGGTCGGGGTCGCGGCGAGCAGCGCAATGACCTCGCTCTACTGGGAGGTGGACCCGCGCGACTGGGAACACCCCGAGAAGGAGACCGACGCCCAGCACGTCGAAAGGCTGATCGTCGACGTACGCAAGCAGGTGCGGCCCGGCTCGATCGTGCTCTCGCACGACTTCAACCAGCCCACGACCATCGCGGCGTACGAGAAGCTTCTGCCCTGGCTGGCGGCGAACTTCAAGCTGGGCATTCCCGGCGAGGCTTCATCCGGCCCGACCCCGAGCACGCCCCCTAGCGCGCCGGCTGACACGTAGGACACCAGTACAGGTTGCGGCCGGCCAGCGGGCCCCTGGCCACCGAGGTGCCGCAGACCAGGCATGGCTGCCCCGGACGGCGATAGACGTAGACCTCGCCGCCGTGCCGGTCGACGCGAGGCGCCCGCTGCATGGCCTCGGGCGTGTGCCGCGTGTGCACGGTGTCGATGCGGCCGTGGACCACACCCTCCTTCATGAGCGCGCGCAGGTCGGTCCAGATCTCGTCCCAGAGCTCGCTGCCGACGGCCCGCCCCGGCATGGTCGGCGCGAGCCCGGCCCGGAAGAGAACCTCGTTGGCGTAGATCAGTCCGCACCCCGCGACGATCGACTGGTCCATCAGCAGGGCGAAGATCGGCTTGGCGCTCTTGCGGATCTTCTCCCCCGCCTTCTGGGAGTCGGCGTCGTCCCGCAGCGGGTCGGCCCCGAGCCGTTCCCGCAGCATCTGGGCCTGCGCCGGATCGAACACCGCACAGGCGGTCGGCCCGCGCAGATCAAGCCAGTGCGCGTCGCTCACGATCCGCATGCGCACCTGCCCGACCGGCTCGGGCACGGGCGGCTCCCCGTCGGCGACCTTCCCGTAGAGCCCGAGGTGGACGTGCACGCTGAGGTCACCCTCGTAGTGGTGCAACAGGTGCTTCCCGTACGCCTCGGCGTCGTGCAGCCGCCGCCCGTCGACCATCGTGGCCCCGTCGGCAAATCGCCCCTGCGGACTGCTGACCCGCAACACCCGCCCGGCGAACAGCTCCCGGTGCCGCGCCGCGAGCCGGTGAATCGTATGTCCCTCTGGCACGGCCGCAACGCTACCCAGGCGAACCGGATCGATGCCATCCGAGCAGGCCGACGCAGGCAGCGCACTATTTACAAATAAAGTTAACAGTATTCATACTTGGCTATGCGTCGATCGATGATCCTGAGTATGGCCGTGGTGCTCGCGGCCGGCGGTGGCACCGTCTATCTGGCCTCGACGGCCAGTGCCGCGGCCGCCTGCGCGCCGGCCTGGAGCGCCACCGCCACCTACGTGAAAGACAACGTGGCCTCGCAGAGCGGCCACAACTACACCGCCAAGTGGTGGACCCAGAACGAGTCCCCCTCCACCCACAGCGGACAGTGGGACGTCTGGATCGACAACGGCGTCTGCGGCGGCACCACGCCACCGACAACGCCGCCCCCGACCACGACCCCACCCCCGACGACCCCGCCGCCGACCAGCCCACCCCCGGCGACCGGCATCCCCAAGCGCGCCCTCATCGGCTACCTGCACTCGAGCTTCGCGAACGGCTCCGGCTACGTACGCATGGCCGACGTCCCCGCCAACTGGGACATCATCAACCTGGCCTTCGGCGAACCGACCACCGCGACCTCGGGTGACATCCGCTTCACCCTGTGCCCGGCCGCCGAGTGCCCGGGCGTGGAGAGCGAGGCCGACTTCATCGCCGCGATCCGGGCCAAGCGCACCGCCGGGAAGAAGGTGCTGCTCTCGATCGGCGGCCAGAACGGCCAGGTGCAGCTCACGACGACCGCCGCCCGCGACAAGTTCGTCAGCTCGGTCAGCGCGATCATCGACCGCTTCGGGCTGGACGGCGTCGACGTCGACTTCGAAGGTCACTCGCTGTCGCTGAACACCGGTGACACCGACTTCAAGAACCCGACGACGCCGGTCATCGTCAACCTGATCTCGGCGTTGCGCGGTCTCAAGGCCCGTTACGGCGCGAACTTCGTGCTCACGATGGCCCCGGAGACGTTCTTCGTGCAGCTCGGCTACCAGTATTACGGCTCGGGACCGTGGGGCGGTCAGGACCCGAGGGCCGGCTCGTACCTTCCGGTCATCCACGCGCTGCGCAACGATCTCACGATCCTGCACGTCCAGGACTACAACTCCGGATCGATCATGGGCCTGGACAACCAGTATCACTCGATGGGCGGCGCCGACTTCCACATCGCGATGACCGACATGCTGCTCGCCGGCTTCCCGGTCGCGGGCAACACCGCCAACGTCTTCCCGGCCCTGCGTGAGGACCAGGTCGCGTTCGGGGCGCCGAGTTCGGTGAGTGCCGGCAACGGCTATGTCGCGCCGGCGGCGATCCAGCAGGCGGTCGGTTGCCTGGTCCGCGGCACGAACTGCGGCTCGTACACCCTGCGCGGTGGCACCAACCCGAACTTCCGGGGCCTGATGACCTGGTCGATCAACTGGGACAAATTCTACGGCTGGGAG
Source organism: Actinoplanes solisilvae (assembly GCF_003999975.1). Taxonomy (GTDB): domain Bacteria; phylum Actinomycetota; class Actinomycetes; order Mycobacteriales; family Micromonosporaceae; genus Actinoplanes; species Actinoplanes solisilvae. The sequence goes on from NZ_RJAC01000001.1 coordinate 465,928, forward strand.
TTCCAGAACCAGAACGGCGCGTATCTCAAGTCTCTGTCATAAGACCAAGATGTCGTAGCGGGGTGGTGGGTTACCGACCGTCGCTCCCGCCGAGGGCCCGGGCGGGCCGAGCAGGGCGCTGGCGCGCCCAGAACACTCGACCCACCCGGGCGACCTGCGTGAGTGGTCGCGCTCAAACCAACGCGGCGGTCGCGCTCCGGCCCTGCTGAGTGGTCACGCTCGAAACCCCCGCGCGGCCGAGCGTGCCACGATGAAGTCATGGTCAACAGTCCGGTGGCGTTCGTGCTCGGTGGTGGTGGCGTGCTCGGCGCCGTCGAGGTGGGCATGCTGCGCGCCCTGTTCCGGGCGGGTTTCCGGCCCGACGTCGTCGTCGGCACGTCGATCGGCGCGGTCAACGGCGCGCTGGTCGCGTCCGACCCGACCGAGGCCGTCACCGATCGGCTCGTACGGCTCTGGACGTCGCCCGAGGCGGCCACGGTCTACGGCGACTCGCTCGGCCGGCAGCTCAGACGATTCGCCGCCCGTACCCATCTGCATTCACCGTTGCCGCTGCGCCGGCTGCTCGAGAGCGAACTGGGCGCGCAGTTGACGTTCGCCGATCTGAAGGTGCCGTTCCACTGCTGCGCGGCCAGCATCGAACGCGCGGCCGAGCACTGGTTCGACAGCGGCCCGCTGGTCGACGCCGTGCTGGCGTCCTCGGCCGTACCGGGTCTGCTGCCGCCGATGGAGATCTCCGGCGAGCACTATGTGGACGGTGGGATCGTCAACTCGATCCCGATCGGCGAGGCGGTGCGGCTCGGCGCCAAGTTGCTCTTCGTGCTGCAGGTCGGCCGGGTGGAGCGTCCGCTGGCTGTTCCGCGCCGCCCGTGGGAGGTGGCCCAGGTGGCGTTCGAGATCGCCCGGCGACATCGGTTCGCGCGCGAGCTTGCGGCCCTGCCCGACGATGTAAGGGTGCACGTCCTCCCGACCGGCGGTGGCGACAGCCGCGACGACAGCCCGTGGGCCTACCGCGACCTGGCCGCCGTCGGGCGCCGCATCAGCCGCGCCTACACCGCCTCCCGCCGCTACCTGGCCGCGAACGTACCGCCCGGGCCGGAGGCCTGATGCTGCTCCCGCCGATCTGGGTGCGCCGCCTCGTCATCGCCCCCGCCGTCGTCGTGCTGGCCGTCGCCCTGCTCAGCACCCTGCCCATCTGGCTGCTCCTGGCGCTCGCGGCCTCGCCGCTGGTCCCCGGCCACCTGCGGGTGCCCCGGCTCGTGCTGCTGGCGATCCTCTACCTGCTGTGGGACGCCGCCGCGCTGGTCGTGCTGGCCGTCCTGTGGGTCGCGTCGGGCTTCGGCTGGAAGATCCGCAACGCCGCCTTCCAGCGCGCCCACTACGTGGTCACCGGCCGTTTCCTGGCGATCCTGTTCTGGATCGCCAAGTGGGCCCTGCACCTCACGGTCGACGTGGTCGGCACCGACCCCGACACGGGCATGCCCGGCCGGCCCGAGATCGTGGTGAGCCGGCACGCCGGGCCGGGTGACTCGTTCATCCTCATCCACGCCCTGGTCAACTGGTTCGACCGCGAGCCGCGGATTGTCCTGAAAGCCACGCTGCAGTGGGACCCGGCGGTCGATGTGCTGCTCAACCGCCTGCCCAACCGGTTCATCTCGCCCGGCCGCACCGGCACGACCACGCTCGAACAGCAGATCGGCGAGACCGCGAGCGGGCTCGACGACAACGACGCCTTCGTGATCTTCCCCGAGGGTGGCAACTTCACCCCGCGTCGCCGCACGAGCGCGATCGCCCGGCTGCGAGCACGAGGGCTGGCCGACGCGGCGTCCCGCGCCGAGAACCTGCGCCACGTCCTGCCGCCGAAGCCGGGCGGGCTGTTCGCGGCGATCGACGCGGTCCCGGACGCGGGCGTCATCTTCGTGGCCCACACCGGCCTCGACCGCATGATGACCGTCGCCGACGTCTGGCAGGAGCTGCCGATGGACAAGCGGCTGGTGATGAAGTTCTGGAGCGTCCCGCCCGAGGAGGTGCCCGCCGACGAGGAGGAGCGGGTCGCCTGGCTCTACGACTGGTGGGAGCGCATCGACGCCTGGATCGAGGAGAATCGACCTGCGTTCCGCCCGCTCAGCACGGACTGGACGGCCCGCAGGTCGACGACGTCACTTCCCCAGTGAGGTGTAAAGGCTGTCCGGGGCCTCGGTGACCTCGGAGGCGGCCGGCTTCGTGACACTCACCGGCACGCCGTAATCGGTGTAGCTGACCTCGAGCGGCTGCGCGGCCTGCCCGTTCGTGGCCGGGATGTCGACGGTCAGCGCGGAGAGCCGCCCCTGCTCGTCGAGCTTCGCCGTGAACGGCACCTTCTGCGCCTGCGCACCCGTCTCGTCGATCGTCACCTGCGAGACCCCGGCCAGCCCGATCGCCTTCGACAGATCAAGAGTTCCCGCGTACGAGTTGTCGCCCGTGGAACGTACGTCGGTCGAGGAATTGAGCAGGTTGGACGTGTTCACCGGGTCGATCTGCCCGGGCCGCAGGCCGACGTTGGCCCCCTCGGGCAGCCGGGCGACGTCGACGTGGGTCCACGTGCCGGCCTTCGTGATGCCGGGCACCTGCAGGTAGAGGTCCTGCCCGGCGAGCAGCGTCTTCACGGTGACCTCGGCGTTCGGCCCCTTCGCGCTGAGGTCGGCGGTGCCGTTGCCCTGGGCCGGGTCGACCGCGCCGTTCAGCTTGAAACCCGTACCGGATGTGGCTGTGACCTTGAAACTGGTCGTGCCGAGCTGCGAGGTCGCCTTGGTCAGCGCCTCGACCGCGGCCGGGTCAGCCGCACTGGCCGCAGCCGAACCGGAGGCGGAGGCCGGGGCACTCGCACCGCTCGTCGTGCTGCCGCTGCCGCCGTCGCAACCGGCCAGCGCCAACGCGACCGTCGCCGTCGCCGCGAGACCCAGCCCGGCGAGCCGTGGTGTCCGCATGTCCGTCCCTTCGCCCGTCCGGCCGTCCCGATTGACGCCCGGCTCTGACGAACGTCAATTCCCGAAGGACCCCTCGGGCAAACGGACAGGACGGACAACGAGACCGTATGGGAGGGGTGTGACGCTTGCCTCCGGAGCGGACCCGGCATTATTGCCGTGGCACTGACACCCGCAGCCCCACCGGGAGGACCCATGAGATTCGAGGTCAGCAAGGTCCTCGACGCCATTGAGGCCCGCCTCACCACCGATCCGGCCCTCGCCCGCGCGGTGGTCGACCTGTCCGAGATCGTGCGTTATGCCGACCTCGACGGTGGTCGTCCGGCCAGTTCCGTGCGCCTCGGGCAGGTCGTCGACGCTCTCAGCAAGCGCCTCGCCGAGGAGAACGTCCCCGTCTATGTGGTGACGCCGCGTGGCCTGCTCTCCGACACCGACCTGACCTCGAACGAGCGAATGGTCATCCGCCGCTGGGCCGACGACGGCAAGGTCGAGGTCGTGCCCCAGATGGACGACCGTGTCTTCGAGGTGGCCGAACTGCTCGGCCTGCCCGTGCTCACCCGCACCCGCGGCAACCGCGACCGGCACCCGTGGGTCGAGGAACCGGGCCGTCTCCTGGCCGCGGTCACCGGTGAGGACGGCAGCCCCGTGCTCGTGGCCCGCGTCGGCCGGGGCGACCCGCCGGCACCGGCCGAGCGCTCCCCGCTGGGCGAGCGCCTGCTGGCCCGCGTCTGGAGCTGCCCCGAGCCCAACTGCAACGCCTACGGCTCGGCCGGCGACCCCGACAGCCCGTTCGCCGACATGCGCACCTTCACCAGCCCCGTCTCCCAGCCGCCCCCGGCCCTGCGCGGCGGCGCGCCGACCTGCCCCCGCCACGGCGCCAAGCTGCGCGACGCCGGCCCCCGCGCGGCGGTCGAGGTGCTCTCCGTCCGCATCGACGGGGTCATCCGCCGCCGCTTCGTGGTCTCGACCGACGAGCCCGTCGTGGTCGGCCGCGCCCCCGAGGGCGGCCGCGGCGTCATGCTCGGCCAGTGGCTCACCGACGACGCCCGCAAGTGGATCAGCCGAGGGCACGTCCAGTTCACCCTGCGCACCGACGGCAACCTGACCGTCCAGGACGTCAGCACCAACGGCAGCGGCATCCGCCCCGCCGGGTCCACGAACGACGACGAGCGCGTCACCCTGCACCGTCAGGAGAGCCGCACCCTGTCCCCCGACGACGTGGTCGAGCTCTACGGCGGCGTCCAGGTCGGCCGGGCCAAGATGTGGTCGACCGGCGGCGTGGTCCAGCCCGAGTCGGTCATGGCCGAGGCCCCCACGATGGCCCTCCGCAAGTTCGAACGCTGACCCACCCGGCCGCGGGCGCTCCGCGAACATTCGCCGAGCGCTCGCGGTTCATCACCACACCAGTGGCCCGTTCGCCGCGGAGTTCTGCTCAGCGAGGCCGCGTGCTGTGGTCAGCAGGTCACGCCCAGCCGAACGACAGGTCTCAACTTCAGCGAAACAAGCCCCTCCGCCTTCATGATCAATCCAAGAACGATCACGCTGGGGGTTTCAACAGGTTGTCGCATCGAGGTATTCGTTGAGTGCTTCGACGGGGTCCGGCCAGTTGAGGGTTTGGCGGGGTCGTCCGTTGAGTTCCCGCGACGATGTCAGGGTCGTGCCGCACGACGCCACAGCACCCGAATCGCTGAGGTTCTCGAACACCACGGCGTAAAAGAAATGTAGGGCCTCCCAGAGCGGGAAGCCCTACATCGGTGAGCGTGCCGTCAGTCGCGGAGGACGGCGGCCAGCTGGTCGACCGCGTGGTCGATCTCGTCGGCCGTGACGACCAGGGGCGGGGCCAGGCGGATCGTTGAGCCGTGGGTGTCCTTGGCGAGGACTCCGCGCTCGGCCAGGCGCTCGCAGGCCTCGCGGCCGGTGAGCAGGGCCGGGTCGATGTCGACGCCGGCCCACAGGCCTCGGCCCCGGACGGCGATGACGCCGTGGCCGATCAGCGCGTTCAGGCGGGCGTGCAGGCGGTCGCCCAGCTCGGCCGAGCGGCGCTGGAACTCGCCGGTGGCAAGCAGGCGCACGACCTCGCCGCCGACCGCGCAGGCCAGCGGGTTGCCGCCGAAGGTGGAGCCGTGCTCGCCGGGCTTCAGGACGCCGAGCACGTTACGGTTGGCGGCCACGGCCGAGACGGGCACGATGCCGCCGCCGAGGGCTTTGCCCAGGACGTACATGTCGGGGACGACGCCCTCGTGCTCGATGGCGAACGTGCGCCCGGTGCGGCCGAGGCCCGACTGGATCTCGTCGGCGACCATCAGCACGTTGTGCTCGTCGCAGAGGGCGCGAACAGCGGCGAAGTAGCCGGCCGGCGGAACCAGCACGCCCGCCTCGCCCTGGATCGGTTCCAGCAGCACGGCGACCGTGTTCGGGGTGATCGCCTCGCGGAGAGCAACCTCATCCCCGTACGGGACGATCTTGAACCCGGGTGTGTAGGGGCCGAAGTCGGCGCGCGCGTCGGGGTCGGTCGAGAAGCTGACGATCGTGGTCGTGCGGCCGTGGAAGTTGTCGGCGGCGACGATGATCTCGGCCTGGCCGTCGGGCACGCCCTTGACCTGGTAGCCCCACTTGCGGGAGACCTTGATCGCGGTCTCGACGGCCTCGGCGCCGGTGTTCATCGGCAGCACCAGGTCTTTGCCGCAGAGCTCGGCCAGCGACCGGCAGAAGTCGGCGAACTGGTCGTGCACGAACGCTCGGCTGGTCAGCGTGATGCGGTCGAGCTGGGCGTGCGCGGCGGCGATCAGGCCGGGGTGGCGGTGCCCGAAGTTCAGTGCCGAGTAGCCGGCGAGGAAGTCGAGGTAGCGGCGGCCGTCGACGTCGATGACCCAGGCGCCCTCGCCCTCGGTGATCACGACGGGCAGGGGGTGGTAGTTGTGCGCGGTGTAGCGCTCGGCCTCGACGAGTTCGCCGGGCGTCCGCATGTCCACTGATGTCACGAGCGCACCTCCAACGTGCAGCACTTGGGTCCGCCGCCGGCCTTGCGCAGCTCGGAGACGTCGACCCCGACGGTCTGGTAGCCGGCCGCCCGCAGTTCGGCGGCGAGGTGGGTGGCCTGCACCGGCAGCACAACCGTACGACCGTCGCTGACCGCGTTGAGGCCGAGAACCGCCGCGTCCTCCGCATCGGCGATCACCGCGTGCGGGAAGAGCTGGCGCAGGACGGCCTGGGAGCCGGGCGAGAAGGCGGCGGGCAGGTAGGCCACGTTCGTCTCGTCGAGCACGCACAGGGCCGTGTCGAGGTGGTAGAGCGACGGGTCGACGAGTTGCAGGGAGATCACCGGGCGGTGCAGGGCCTCCTGGGTCTCGGCGTGCGAGGCGTGCGCGGTGCGGAAGCCGGTGCCGGCGAGCAGGATGTCGCCGACGAGCAGAATGTCACCTTCGCCCTCGTTCGTGTGCTTCGGCTCGATCACCTCGAAGCCGTTCTCGCGGAACCAGGCGGCGTAGGCCGGGGCCTCGTCGGCCCGCTCGGCGTCGCGGAACTGGACGGCGAGCACGCGGCCGTCGACGACCGTGGCGCCGTTGGCCGAGAACACCATGTCGGGCAGCCCCGGCAGCGGCTCGATCAGCTCGACCGTGTGGCCCAGGTCGAGGTAGGTCTGGCGCAGGGTCTCCCACTGGCGAACGGCGAGCGCGTTGTCGTAGGGCGCCGTGGGGTCCATCCACGGATTGATGCGGTAGGTCACCGCGAAGTGGGTGGGCCGGCACATGAGGTATCGGCGCGGCGAGGCCGTGGTCGTCATGGCTGAAACGGTAGAGGGGTGGGGCCGTCGAATGCCTTAGTTCAACCCTGCAAGCTGCTTTCGATCATTGCGTGATCGGGGGGCTGAGCAGCGATTCGTTGTGAACACGCCGCGAGGGTGGCCTGAACCAGGCCACCCTCGGCGAGCAATGTTGCCGGCGCACCGCCGGACGGTTCCGGGGCGGGACCGAAGGTCCCGGTTCCGATCAGTGCGCCCGGGTGCCGGGCGCGAACGTCTACTACCCGACAGTTGCCGGGAGTAAACCGTCAGAATCGGTCGACGATCCGGGCGTCGAGCCAGTCGCGCACGTTGGTCACGGCCGGCACGTCGGTGCCCAGCCACGGCAGCGAGCCGGTCAGCGCGAGCACGCCGAGCACGATCGCGCCCAGCGAGAAGACCAGGCCGAGCAGCGCATCGGTCTTGCCCGCGACGTGCCGCTTGCCGGTCGCGTGCACACCGCTCAGCGACAGGATCAGGGCCAGGCTGGCGACGGCGATGCCGTAGCCCAGCAGCGGTCCGGAGAGCACGAGCAGCACGGAAGCGACACCGAGAATCAGACCCAGGGTGGCGAGCAGGCTGGCGCGAGGCCGGGGGCCGACGGCGGGGGGAACGTCATGGTCGACCGCCGCGGTGCCCGTGGGGCGGACCGGAGCGGGCGGCGGGCCGGCCTTCGGCACCGGGGGCAGGTCGTTCAGGGTGTCAGCACGGCGCGGTTGCACCGGACCAGGGCGCACCTCGGTCGTGTTGTCCTCGCGGGGTCGCGCGACGGTGCCCGTGCCGGTCGGAGCCGGGCGGTCGGGCGTCTCCGTCGTATCGCTCGTGGACTGGCGAGAGAACGTCGGGAGCCTCACGTCAGCACCTCCTTGACAGGTCGGGGGATGAAACTCCTGTACCCAGAACTGTCACGGACGACACAACGGGCGCGCGGGAAACCCCGCACGCCCGTTGCCCGAAGACGGTCAGACCAGGGAGGGGTTGTTCCCGACCTGGTTGGCCTTGGTGATCACGTGGTCGACCAGCCCGTACTCCAGGGCCTGGTCGGCGGTGAACCAGCGGTCACGGTCGGAGTCGCGCTCGATCTCCTCCGGCGTGTGGCCGGTGTGGAAGGCGATCCGCTCGTTCATCACGCTCTTGATGTGCAGCATGCTCTCGGCCTGGATGGCGATGTCGGCCGCGGAGCCGCCGATGCCGCCGGAGAGCTGGTGCATCATGATGCGCGCGTGCGGCAGGGCGTACCGCTTGCCGGGGGCACCGGCGCAGAGCAGGAACTGGCCCATCGAGGCGGCCATGCCCATCGCGATCGTGGCCACGTCGTTCTTGATGTACTGCATCGTGTCGTACACCGCCATGCCGGCGCTGATCGAGCCGCCGGGCGAGTTGATGTAGAGCGCGATGTCCTTCTCGCTGTCGGCCGAGGCCAGCAGCAGCATCTGTGCGCAGATGCGGTTGGTCACCTCGTCGTTGACCTCACTGCCGAGGAAGATGATCCGCTCCCGGAGCAGCCGCTCGAACACCTGGTCATCGAAGGATCCGCCACCGCCGCGCATCGTCAACTCGTCAACACTCATGACAACACCCTCTCGCATTAGCCTCGGGGCCTGTCACCCGACCGGCCGTTCGACGCTACCCAGTCTCCCCAGGCAGGCCCGCGGCTCCCAGCGATTCCCCTGAGGGCGAATCCGCTCTCGGCAGAAAACCCCCAAAAGCGACGCGTACGGGGGTTCAGCTGCCCTCGTGCAGCCAAACCGCTCGGTCCAGGAAGCCGTCGCCGTCGTCGTCGATCAGGCGTTTCTCGAAGACGCCGTCGCGGTCCTTGTCGTAGTCGGCGTAGTCGACCCGGTTGTCGAGGTCGGTGTCGGTGCCGACGAAGTCGACGCGGCCGTCCTCGTTCACGTCGACCAGGATGTCGACGCCGCCGTCGGCGCGGCCCCGATAGGTCGCCTCGTCGTGGGTGCCGTCGCCGTCGGCGTCCACCTCGTTGTCGTAGCCCTTGGGCGGGGCCAGCTCGGCGGCGAGCTCGGTCGCCACCCCGGCCGCCGAGGCACCCAGGCCGGCCTCGCCCAGGCCGGCCCCGCCCAGGCCGGCCTCGGGCAGGCCGTCGAGGTCGGGCCGGTCGCCGAAGCCGGTCTGCACGTCGCTGCCGAGATCCTCGCCGAGACGCCCGGCGACCATGGCGGTCACCGTGCCGAACTCGGACCAGGCGCCCAGGTCGTCATCGCCGTCGTGTCGAACCATCACTCGACCATATGAGGTTCAGTCCAGTTCCGGCATCGCCACGGCGTGTGGTCGCGGCCGGCAGGTGCCGCACTGCACCGCGTCGTCCACCACCAGTCCCTCCGCCCGCCGCCGCGTCTCGGACCGGCTCACCTGCAGCAGGTAGGGCCCGAAGCGGGCATGTTCGGCGCAGACGCCGCGGCCGCAGAAGCGGCAGCTCGCCCGCGCCGACTCGGCACAGAACCAGCAGAGCATCGAACCTCCGGACGGGGTGACGCCACCGGGGCGCCTCCCGTCACTGTTCGCCGGAACTCGGCGTCGGAGTGGGGTCAGGCGTCGGCGGCGGCGTGGTGGGTGGCGTCGTCGGCGGGGTGGTGGGCGGCGTCGTCGTCGGCTTCGTGGGCGTCTTGATGGGCGGACGCGTCGTCGGAGCCGTGGTCGGCCTGGTCGTGGCGGGGGCGGTCGTCGGCCGGGTGGTGCGAGTTGGATCGACGGTCGGGTCAACGGTCTGTGACGGCGTGACTACAGTACCGCTCGGCGACGTCGAAACGCTCGGCTCGATCGAGGGATCGCTCAGCTCCGGATCGGACGGCAGCGGCTCCTCCGGCTCGGCACTGCTCGACGCGGGCGGCTCGACCGGCACACCGTCGCCGCACGCGAGATCGCCCCCGGTGACCTTGCTGGGCTTGCCGTCCACAGCGACCGATCCACGCGACACGGTGACCGCGGCGGGCTCGACCGAATACCAGGCCGGCCCGGTGCTGGTGACCTTGCTGGTGCTGCGCTCGATGGTCAGAGCAAGAGGCTCGTACGCTCCGCTGGTGCTGCCCGTGCCGGCGAGCATGCGGCCGCTCTGCAGCGAGATCGTCGCCCGCGGACTCTGATCGCGGCCGCCGCCGGTGCTGAGCTTGCCGATGCCGGCCTTGGCGCCCGCGCAGAGCAGCGCGGTCGCCCCGCCCGGGAACGTCAGCGTGGCCGACGACCGGGACGTGACGGTGACCGTCTCGCCCTGATCGATGTAGCGCCGCGCACCGGCGGACAGATTGCTGGGGACGCCGTCGAGGGTCGCGGTGACCGGACCCGCCTCGACTACGAGCAACACCTTGTCGGCGGGCATCTCAGCCCAGGCCGGGCCGGCTCGGAACGACAGTCCGGTCAGGACCAGAGCCACGGTCAGCACACCGGCGACCGACCAGGTGAGGCCGCGCTCGAAACGACGGTCGGCCTCGGGGTTGCCGTCGCCCGTGGGCGGGCCGGGCGGCAGCGTGAGCGGCGGATAGGTGCCGCCGCCGGGAGCGCCCGGGCGCAGGGTGCCCTTCGCGGCGACGACCGGCATCGGCGAGCCGGGCCGGTGGGTGGCCCCGACCAGCGGCGGTACGTCGGACGCGTCGGGCAGGACCCAGAGGCGTACGGGGGTGATGGTCTGGGCGACCATGCCCGGGTTGCCGTCGCCGACCGGGCCGACCAGGGTGCCGCGGCGCAGCTCGACGCCGTCGGGCAGCGCGATCACGCCCGACTCGACCACCACGGCGTGGGTCGGTCCGGGCAGAATCACCGGCGCGCCCGGGTCGAGGTCGACCGGGTGGGACGAGGCGATCAGGGCGAGCCGCTGGTCGACGGCGAGACCGGCGAGGGCGGGGGTGTCGGCGAACAGCGCCTCGGCCTCGGCGCGGTCGTGCGGTGGCGGACCGGGCAGCGGTCCGACCACAGTGGCCACCGTGGCGGTCGGGATGGACAGCAGCGTGGTGCCGGCGGTGTGCCAGTCGAGCTGGGTGGCCCGGCCGGTGATCGCGTTGACCAGGCCGACGACGGCGCCGGGGCCGACGTGGTGGCGGATCGTTCCGGGCGGGTCACCCGGACGGCGGGCCTCGAGCGCGCCCTCGACGACGACGTAGACGGCCTCCTGCGCGCCGCCGGCCGCGACGATCTGGCGGCCGGTCGGCGGGTGCACCCAGCGGGCCCGCGACGCCAGGCCCTGCAGCGCCGGCTCGGGCAGACCGCCCAGCTCGGACGCCTGCAGTGCGGCCAGACGGCGCGGACTGTCGGCCTCGCGGTCGTTCTCGGCGCGCTTCAGCCGGGAGGTGGTCCACCAGCGCGTGAACCGGCCGAGCAGGAAATAGACGACCGGGGCGGCCAGGCCGAGCGTGACGGCGAACAGCAGCAGGACACCGAGCGGGCCGTCGTGCCAGAGCCCGGTGGCCAGGCCGGAGAGCCGGTCCTCCCAGATGCGGACGGCCACGTTGACGGCGACGGCGAGCCAGCAGAGGGCCAGGAAGCCGTAGAGGGCGACGAGACGCCCCTCGCGGTCGAGGTTGCCCCAGCGCGGCGGGCGGCCCCGCAACCGTCCGCTCACCCAGGCCAGCGCCCGGTTGCGGAGCTGCGGGAGCTCCAGCCAGTTCATCAGCAGATATTGCCCGTCGAGGGGCAGCAGCGGGCTGAGGTGGACGAAGGCGCTCAGGTAGCACAGGAAGGCGAGTTTGAAGGCCAGGTCGGCGCCCGAGGGGACGGCCAGGCCGGCGAGCTGGGCGACCCCGCCGAGCAGCAACGCGCTGACCGGGCCGACGCCGTAGACCAGCATGCGGGCCCGGCGGCCGGCCATCCAGACGTCGCTGGTGTCGACGAAGAGCGAGGGCAGTCCGAACCAGACGAGGAAGCCGGCGGCCGGCACCTCACGGCCGGCGCGCTTGGCCGCCATCGCCCGCGCATACTCCCGGACGCCGACGACGACGGCGTTGAGTAGCACTAACGTGATCGCACCGGCCAGATAGGAGTCACCGGTGAGGAAGAGCGAGCGACTGCCCCGCGACCAGGTGACCACGAAAAGACCGAGGCCGACCGCGGCGATCAGGACGGTGAGAACCGCGACGGCCTTGGTGAACAGCAACCGGCCACCGGCGCGGTAGAGGGCGGTCGCGAGACCGTCCACGTTGACCATCAGCATGCGACGACCGCGGGCGGCGGCCAGCAGCGAGTGGCCGACCCGCTCGGGCAGCGCCCGGCGCCGCAGCTCCTGCAGAGGGCGGAAGGCATCCATCGGCAGTTCGTCGAGCATGCGGTTGCCGGCCAGGTCGGCCACCACGCGGCGCACCTGGTCGGGGGCGAGGCGGCCGGCGATGCGGGCGAACTCGGCGACGAGGCGGGCCACCGTGTGCTCGCCGTCCATCAGCAGTGCGAGCTCCCACTCGTCGAGAGTCAGCCGCAGATAGCTGGAACGGTCGCCGTCACTGGGCGAGCGCAGCATGATGTAGAGGCCGCCGCGAGCGTCGACGAGTTGGACGTATTCCACTCCGGCGCGCAGCACGGGGCGGGCACTGGTGGGATTGAGGCGGTCGACGACCGCTCCCCACAGCCCGGGGTCGGCCGGGCCGGACGGCTCTCCGGGTGCGCGACCCGCCAGCGCCTCCCAGACGTTCATCCGGGTCTCGACGTACGTCAACTGGTGCCTCTCACTGCTGGGGGAACCGCCGATGGCGAATGGCAGATTAGGCGGTCAGTGAGCACAATGGCGAGTCCCCGGTGCCGAAGAACCCCGTTTTCTCCCGATTTCGGCAAATAGCCCCGGACAAACGTACGGCGGGTGGTGTGACAACCCCCTTGTCACACCACCCGCCGCACCGAAAGGGGCAAAGTTTTACTGAGCCTCGGCCAACGTGACCGTGACCTGCTTCTTCTCGCCGCCGCGGGTGAACTCGATCGTCATCTTCTGGCCGACCGCTCCGGACTGGACGGCCGCGATCAGGTCGTTGGCGTCGTTGATGTTCTTGCCGTCGGCCGAGGTGATCACGTCGCCCTGCTGGAGGCCGGCCTTGGCCGCGGCGCTGCTGGGCGTGACCTGGCTGACCAGGGCGCCGCCGTTCTCCGCCTCGGCCACGCCGACGCCGAGCGCCGGGTGGCTGACCTTCTTACCGGCCATCAGGTCGTCGGCCACCTGGCGGGCCTTGTCGCTCGGGATGGCGAAGCCCAGACCGATGTTGCCCGAGCTGCCGCCCTGGGTGGCGATCGCCGAGTTGATGCCGATGACCTCGCTGTTGACGTTGACCAGGGCGCCGCCGGAGTTGCCCGGGTTGATCGGCGCGTCGGTCTGCAGCAGGCCGGACATCGAGGTGGTCGAGCCCTGCTGTTGCTGCTGCTGACCGCCGAACGGGCTCTGCTGGTTGTCCTCACCGCCGGACTGGATGGTGCGGTCCTTCGCGCTGATGATGCCGGCGGTGACCGAGCCTTCCAGGCCGAGCGGGCTGCCGATCGCCAGCACCGTGTCGCCGACCTGCACCTTGGCGCTGCTGCCGAAGGTAGCGGCCTTGAGGTTCGACAGGCCCGACGTCTTGACCACGGCGAGGTCGGTGCGCGGGTCGGTGCCGACGATCTTGGCGTCGGCCTTGTTGCCGTCGGCGAAGATCACCGTGACGTTGCTGCCCTGCGCGGTGGAGACCACGTGGTTGTTGGTGACGATGTAGCCGTCGGCGGAGATCACCACGCCGGAGCCCTCACCGCTGCCCGTGGTGATCGACACGACGCTGTCCTGCACGGCGGCGGCGATCTGGGCCAGCGACGAACGGTCGACCACACGGGAGACCGACGAGTTGCCGGTCTGCACCGAGGGCGACCGGCCGCCGTCGTCGAAGGCGAGCGCGGTCGCGGCGCCGACGCCACCCGCGCCGAGCGCGATCAGCACGGCGGCCGCGCCGGCCAGGAAGATCTTGCGGCCGCGGCCGTTGCCCCGCGGCTGCTGGTCGACGGACTGAGCCCACACGGGCTGCCCGTCGGAGCCCGGAGCCCAGCCCGGCTGGCCCCCGGCGCCCGGCGACCAGGCCTGGCCCTCGCCCCAGGCCTGACCCTCGGCGCCGGCGAGCGGCTGGGTCTGCGTCGTGCCACCGAGTGGCTGGGTCGGGGTCGTGCCGCCGAGCGGCTGGGCCGGCGGTGTGCCGGGCGCCCAGGCGCTGGCGTAACCCGGCTGGTAGGTGGGCTGCTGCGGGTAACCCGGCTGAGCCTGCTGGCCGTAACCCGGGTGCTGGGGCTGCTGATAGCCCGCGTGTTGCCAGGGGGACGGTTGCTGCCACTGAGGCGCGCCCGACTGGGGGATGCCGGACTGGGGGACGCCCGACTGGGGGATCGCGGACTGCGGCGCGGCTGACGGAACACCCGACGGGGGAACAACACCCGGCTGGGCCGCGGCGGGGTGGGGAGCCTCCGGCGCCGGCCGGCCCCACTGCGGGGCGGCGGGCGCGGCCGGCGGCGGAACAGCGGGCTGCGCGGCGGTCGGCTGCTCAGACTGTCCCCGGTCCGGGCTGCTGCTCTCCGTGGAGGCGTCCGCGGGTCGCGGGTCGGTCTCGTTCTCGTTCATGCCCACAACCTTGCCCCGTCGCGCTCGGTCAGACCTGTGCTAGCCCTGGATGTTTTCTGAGAACCCTTTGTCCGGGTTCAACGTGGGCAGAGTGACCTTGAAGGTCGCCCCCTCGCCGCGTTCGCTGATCACCTCGACGGTTCCCTGGTGCGACCTGACGATAGCCGCCACGATCGCCAGCCCGAGCCCCGTGCCGGTCGCCGCCCGGTCGGTGCGCCGGGTGCGGGCCTCGTCGGCACGGTAGAACCGCTCGAAGACGTGTGCCTTCTGCTGGGGCGTGAGGCCCGGCCCGGTGTCCGACACCTCGATCACCGCCCGGTCGCCCGGCTCGGCATAGAGCCGCAGCGAGACGGTGGCCTCGGGCGGGGTGTGCACCAGCGCGTTGGTCATCAGGTTGCCGATCACCTGCCGTAGACGGGCGTCGTCGCCGTAGGCCACGAGCCGGTCGGGGTGGTCGCGGACCTCGAGCTCGATGGTGCGCTCGGGAGCCATCGCCTCGGCGGCCTGCACCGCGTCGAGAGCGAGCACGGGCAACTCGACCGGGCCGAGAGTGAGCGGGCGTTCCCGGTCGAGCCGGGCCAGCAGCAGCAGGTCCTCGACGAGCAGGCCCATGCGAGCGGCCTCGTCCTCGATGCGGCGCACCAGCTTGGCGACGTCTTCCGGGTCGGTCACGGCGCCCTGGCGATAGAGCTCGGCGAAGCCGCGGATGGTCGTCAGCGGGGTGCGCAGTTCGTGGGACGCGTCGGCCACGAACTGCCGCATCTTGCCCTCGGACCGCACCGCGCGGGCCTCGGAGAGCTGGGCGGCGTCGGCCGCCTCGACGGCCGAGGCCTCGGCCGCGCGGGCCGCCGCCTCGGACTGTTCCCGCGCGCTGAACGCGGCCTCGATCTGGGCCAGCATCGCGTTGAGGGCACGCGCCAGCCGGCCCAGTTCCGTAGTGGGTTCACCGCCGTGCGGTTCGGGGTCGGGCACGCGCTGGGTGAGGTCGCCGGCCGCGATGGCGGCGGCGGTTCGCTCGATCTGTAACAGCGGCACCAGGCTCTGCCGCACGATCGCGGCGCCGATGGAGGCGAGCGCGATCAGCACGCCGATGCCGACGAGCAGGTCGACCCAGACCATCTGGTTGACCGCCAGGCCGATCACCGACAGCTTCTCGGCGACCTGGATGACCTGGGTGTTCTGGTCGACGACGATCACCACACGCCAGTGCACGTTGCCGTTGGGCGAGCGCACCGTGTAGGGCTCGCCGAGCACGGCGTTGACCTCGTCGAGGCCCTTGACCAGGGGCGGGAAGTCTTCCGGACCGAGCGAGTCATCGCCCACGAACGGCTTGTCGGAACGCACGCCCCAGATCGACGAGGTCGACACGTAGAAATCGCCCGGGACCGTGACCTCGGTGTTGTACCTGGCCTGGGCGATGGTCTGCGCGTAGGCCTTGAGGGAGGAGTCGACCCGGTCGAGCAGGTAGTTGTGCAACGCATAGGTGCTGGCCGCGCTGATCGCGGTGAGCGCGGCGAAGACCAGCACCAGGACCGCTGCCACCAGCTTGATCCGCAGCGACACCTGACGCAGGCTGGGCTGCGGCGGGATCGAGTTGCGGACCCGCTCGGTGAGCGTCACGGCGGGGCTCAGACCGCGGGTTTGCGAAGCACGTAGCCCACGCCGCGCAGGGTATGGATCAGGCGAGGCTGCACGTTGTCGACCTTGCGGCGCAGGTAGGAGATGTAGGACTCCACGATGTTGTCGTCACCGCGGAAATCGTACTTCCACACGTGGTCGAGGATCTGCGCCTTGGAGAGCACCCGGTTGGCGTTGAGCATGAGGTAGCGCAGGAGCTTGAACTCGGTCGGCGAGAGCTGGACCCGCTGACCGGCCCGGTAGACCTCGTGGGTCTCCTCGTCGAGCTCGAGGTCGGCGAAGACCAGGCGCGACGGCTCGTCGTCGCCCTGCGTGGTGCGGCGCAGCACCGCCCGGATGCGGGCGGTGAGCTCCTCGAGGCTGAACGGCTTGGTGACGTAGTCGTCGCCGCCCAGGGTGAGACCGCGGATCTTGTCGTCGGTGCCGTCGCGGGCGGTCAGGAAGACCACCGGGGTGCGCTGGCCCCCCTCGCGCATGAGCCGGATGACCTCGAAACCGTCGAGGTCGGGCAGCATGACGTCGAGAACGACGAGGTCAGGGGTGGTGTTTTTCGCCGCGCTGACCGCCGCGCTGCCGCTCGTCGCGGTGCTCACGTCGAAGCCGGCGAAGCGAAGACTGGCGGAGAGCAGCTCGAGGATGTTCGCGTCGTCCTCGACGACGAGCAGTTTCGCCTCGCTCTGCTTGGGCTGGGTCTGGGCGGCCATGCGGCCCATTGTTTATCAGTCCGCTGCAGCTTGCCTGCATGGAAGCTGAAAGTTCTCTGTAAGCTCACACACTCCGAGCTCAGGCGGCCAGACGATACCCGGAGACTCCCATCGACGACTGGGCCGCGCGGGCCAGCATCCGGCGGTCGGCGCCGGAGGCGGGCCGCAGCGCGGGGGCGGTCACGAGGGTAACCGTCAGCGACCGTAGCGCGGCCACTCGGCGTACGGAATCAAGCAGGGTGTCGTCGCCGATGAAGGCGACCGCCGTCGAGTCGTAGCGGATCGAGGCCGGCACCACCGGAGCGCCCGCGTCGATAGCCGCCTGGAACAGCGCCGGCCGGAAGCGGCCCTGGTTGACGCCGCAGAACGTGGTGCCCTCGGGGAACGCGGCGACCGTGCGGCCCGCCCTCAGTGCCTCGGCCACCTCAGCGACCGTCGTTGGCAGCGTCTTCGGGCGCGAACGCTCGATGAAGATCGTGCCGGAGAGCCCGGCCAGCGACCCGATGCCCGGCCACGAGCCGACCTCGCCCTTGGCCACCAGCCGCACCGGCGAGACCGCCATCAGCACCAGGATGTCCAGCCAGGAGACGTGGTTGGCGACGAGCAGACTGCCCGGCCGCATCGCCGGGCCCTTGCGCTCGACCCGGATGCCGAGAACGGCGAGCATCGTGCGGGCCAGACCACGCAGGGCGACGCCCCGCAGCACAAGAGCCAGAAGCAGACCCCCGACGAGTACGACCCCGAGCGTGACCATGCGCAGGGCGGTGATCCCGGGGGCGGCGTGGCGGTCGGCGCCGTCGCGGCAATGGTCGCCGCAGTCCGACACCGGCTGCCAGAGCCCGGTCATCGGGTGGCCCCCAGGAAGTGCCGGCGGTAGCGCGGGTCGAGCCGGTCCATCGAGAACAGCACGTAGAAGTCGGCGCAGTTGAAGTCCGGGTCGAACGCGGGCCGTCCGCAGACCCAGCTGCCCAGCCGCAGATAGCCCTTGAGCAGCGCGGGTGGCTGCGTCTTGGGGTCTCCGACCAGGTCGGTGCCGGCCAGCCAGTCGCGCCGCGGAGTGACCCGCAGGGTGGGCGGCGACAGGTGCTTGGCCTGCACGCGGGCCCAGACGCCGGCCGCGGTCGCGCCGCCGTCGTCGAGCGGCACCGAGGCGCAGCCGCCGAGCCAGCGCAGGTTGTTCAGGTGCATGTAGCGGGCGATGCCGGCCCACATCAGGTTGATCACCGAGCCGGTGCGGTGGTCCGGGTGCACGCACGAGCGCCCGGTCTCGACGAGCTGGTCACGCAGGGGGCTCAGCGCGCTCAGGTCGAACTCGCCGTCGCCGTAGCGGCGGCCGGCCCGGTCGGCGGCGCGGGGAGGAAGCATCCGGTAGGTGCCGACCACGTCGCCGGTCGCGTCGTCGCGCACGATCAGGTGGTCGCAGTAGTCGTCGAACTCGTCGGCGTCACGGCCGTCGGCGGTGGCGCCGGTGAGTGTGGCGCCCATCTCGGCGGCGAAGACGTCGTGGCGCAGCCGCTGGGCGGCGGCCACCTGGCTCTGGTCGTCGGCGATCAGAAGCGTGTAGCCGCTGGTCCCGGTGGGGGCGGCGGCGGTCAGAAGAACAGCCATGTGATGTGTGTAAGCGCGACACCTGCCGATGGAATGTCGCGTCAGGTGGCGAAGCATGTCCACAAAATGAACGCCTTGTGCGAGCCTTCCACGCATGGAGATTCCAAGAACCTTCAACGGGCCCCCCGAATCCGGCAACGGCGGGTGGTCGGCGGGCATGTTCGCAGCTCAGGCCGGAGCCCGGGTGGGCGGGCCGGCGCTGGAGGTGACCCTGCGGGTGCCGCCGCCGCTCGAGACGCCCCTGAGCTATGCCGACGGCTCGGTGCTCGACGGCGAGACGCTGGTGGCGACGGTGACCGAGGCCGCGGGCGAGATCCCGGCGGTCGGACCGGTCGGGCTGGCCACGGCCGAGGTGGCCGCCGACTCGTACCCCGGCTTCATCCGGCACCCCTTCCCCACGTGTTACGTCTGCGGCCCGGAGCGGCCCGACGGGTTGCGCATCTTCTCCGGTCCACTGCCCGACGGGCGTACGGCCGCGCCCTGGGTCGTGCCCGCCGAGATCGACCTGCCGGTGGTCTGGGCCGCGCTCGACTGTCCCGGTGGCTGGACGGCGTTGCAGCACGGACGCACGTACGTGCTGGGACGCATCGCGGTGAGCGCCGACGCATTGCCCGAGCCGGGGTCGACCTGCGTGGTCGTCGGCGAGGCGACCGAGTTCGCGGGGCGCAAGGCGATGGTGCTCTCGACGATCTACGCACCGGACGGCACGAAGATCGCCGCCGCTCGGGCCACGTGGATCGCCACGAGCTAGTAAGTTGACCTGACTCACCCGCGGGAAGGGGACCAGCGTCGATGAGCAGGCCCGGTACCGACGAGATCGTCGTCGAACATCTCACAAAGCAGTACAAACGCCTGCGAGCCGTCGACGACCTCTCCTTCCGGGTGCGGTCCGGCCGGGTGACCGGTTTCCTCGGCCCCAACGGCGCCGGCAAGACCACCACCCTGCGCATGCTGCTCGGCCTGGTCACACCGACCGCCGGCACGGCGACCTTCGGCAGCCGGAAGTACGTCGACCTGCCCGACCCGGTCCGCGAGGTCGGCGCGGTGCTCGAGGCCTCGAGCGCGAACCGCGGCCGCACCGGGCGCAATCACCTGCGCATGATCTGCCGCGCGGCCGGCCTGCCCGACAGCCGGGCCGACGAGGTGCTCGCGACGGTCGGCCTGACCCCGGCCGCGAACCGCAAGTTCAAGGGCTACTCGCTCGGCATGAAGCAGCGGCTCGGCATCGCCGCCGCGCTGCTCGGCGACCCGCGGGTGCTGATCCTCGACGAACCCGCCAACGGTTTGGACCCCGAGGGCATCCGGTGGATGCGTGACCTGCTCAAATCGCTCGCGGCCGAGGGCCGTACGGTGCTGGTCTCGAGCCATCTGCTGGGCGAGATGCAGCTGCTCGCCGACGACGTGGTGATCGTGGCGGCCGGCAAGCTGATCCGGCAGGGCCCGGTCCACGACGTGCTCGGCGACGGCAGCGGCCATGCCCAGGTGCGGGTCCGCAGCCCCCAGACCGAGCAGCTCACCGCCGCACTGGCGACCTTGGGCGCGACGGTGACTCCGGCGCCCGACGGTTCTCTGCTCGTGCACGGGGCCGAGGCGGCCGCGATCGGGCACGCCGCCTTCACCGCCGGCGTCGAGTTGCACGAGCTGGCCACCGAACAAGGCGATCTCGAACAGGTCTTCCTGCAGCTCACGGCCGGAAAGGCGGGCATCCGATGAGTCTGGTCAACGCCGAGCTCTTCAAGGTCCGCACCACCTCGCTCTGGTGGATCATGGGGATCATCCTGCTTCCCCTGTACGCCGCGAGCGTGCTGGCCAACTGGGCGCAGTACGCGAACTCGGAGGTCACCGGCGACACCACCGACCTCCAGGCGCAGCAGATCCAGGCCGCGCTGCAGCCGATCAACGTCGCGACCAGCCTCTACACGAGCGGGCAGTACTTCGGCATCCTGATCGTGCTGCTGCTCTCGGCGATCATCGTGACCAGCGAGTTCTTCCACCTCACGGCGACCACCACGTTCCTGACGACGCCGCACCGTGAGGCCGTGATCCTGGCCAAGTTCGGGGCGGCGGTCATCATCGCCGCGGTGATCTGGCTGTTCACCACGGTCGTCAACCTGATCGTGGTGCCGCTGATCCTGGGCAACCTCGACCTGCCGACCCAGCTCGGCGAGCCGGCCGTGTGGCGGGCGATCGGGTTGAACGCACTGGCCTTCGTGCTCTGGGCGATCCTCGGCGTCGGCGCCGGGGTGCTGATCCGCAGCCAGATCGCGGCGACCCTGATCCTAGCGATCACCTATGTCGCCGGCACGGCCGTCGTCAGCATCATCTTCGCGCTGCTCACCAACTTCGTCGCCGAGTGGATCAACAACCTCCAGGTGCTGGTCCCGACGAGCGCGTCGCAGCTCATGATCTCGGGCACCGACCTGCCCGGTTCGCCGCCGCAATGGGTCGGCGCGATCGTGCTGATCGGCTATGCGGTGGTCACCGGTTTGCTCGGCACGTGGATCACCAAGCGCAGAGACATCAGCTGACCCGGCACCCAACCGCCCGCCCGTTCGTTCTTTCCCACGGCGTAACCTGGATGCCGAATCCTTCCCGTCCATGTGACGCCGACAACATTGGTGAAAGAGGCGAACACGGAAGTGTCGACCCAGCAGACTTCGCACGAGAACCCACTCGCGGATTTCGGTCCGAACGAGTGGATCGTCGATGAGATGTACCAGCGCTATCTGGCCGACCCCACCAGCGTCGACCCGGCCTGGCACGACTTCTTCGCCGATTACAAGCCCGCGATGGCCACGGGTTCGATCGTGACGCCCGACGAGGCCAAGGCCGCGAACGCGACCGCCTCGGCGGCCCGCGCCGGCACCGACGCCCCGGCGGCAGCTACGGTCGCGCCGGTCAAGCCGACTGTTCCCGCCAAGCCGACTGCTCCCGCCGAGTCCGACACCCAGCCCAAGACGGCTCCCGCCAAGCCCGCGCCGGCCGCCAAGCCCGCCGCCACGCCGAACGGGAAGGCACCCGAGGGCGCCAAGGTCACCACGCTGCGCGGCGTCGCGGCCAAGATCGTGCAGAACATGGACGCCTCGCTCGAGGTGCCGACCGCGACCTCGGTGCGCGCCGTCCCGGCCAAGCTCATGGTCGACAACCGCATCGTGATCAACAACCACCTCGCCCGCGGGCGGGGCGGGAAGGTCAGCTTCACCCACCTCATCGGCTGGGCGATGATCCGCGCGGTCATGCAGCACCCCGAGATGAACAACTCGTTCGCCGAGGTCGACGGCAAGCCCGCGCTGGTCCAGCCGGAGCACGTCAACCTCGGCATCGCCATCGACCTCGCCAAGAAAGACGGCACCCGCGCTCTCGTGGTCCCGTCCATCAAGAACTGCGAGCAGATGGACTTCCGTAAGTTCTGGCAGGCCTACGAGGACGTCGTCCGTCGCGCCCGCCGCAACGAGCTGACGATGGACGACTACTCGGGCACGACGATCTCGCTGACCAACCCCGGCGGCATCGGCACGGTCCACTCGATCCCGCGCCTCATGGCCGGCCAGAGCGCGATCATCGGCGTCGGCGCGATGGAATACCCCGCGCCCTACTCCGGCATGAGCGACGAGACCCTCTCCGAGCACGGCGTCAGCAAGGTCACCACGCTGACCAGCACCTACGACCACCGGGTCATCCAGGGTGCGCAGTCCGGCGAGTTCCTCAAGGCCATGCACGAGTTCCTGCTCGGCGAGCACGGCTTCTACGACGAGATCTTCACGTCGCTACGCATTCCGTACGAGCCGGTCCGCTGGGTGCGCGACGTCGCCCGCACCAGCGAGGGCCAGATCGACAAGGCCGCCCGGGTCATCGAGCTGATCCACGCCTACCGGGTGCGCGGTCACCTGATGGCCGACACCGACCCGCTCGAGTTCGAGATCCGCCGCCACCCCGACCTCGACGTGCTCCAGCACGGCCTGACGCTGTGGGACCTCGACCGTACGTTCCCGGTCGGTGGGTTCAGCGGCAAGCAGCGCATGAAGCTGCGTGACGTGCTGGGCGTCCTGCGTGACACCTACTGCCGTCGCGTCGGCATCGAATACATGCACATCCAGGGCCCCGAGGAACGGCGCTGGATCCAGGACCGCATCGAGATCAAATACACGAAGCCCGACTCGGACGAGCAGAAGCACATCCTCAACCGGCTGAACGCCGCCGAGGCCTTCGAGACGTTCCTGCAGACCAAGTTCGTGGGGCAGAAGCGGTTCTCGCTCGAGGGTGGCGAGTCGCTGATCCCGCTGCTCGACGCCGTTCTCGAGTCGTCGGCCGAGGCCGGTCTCGACGAGATGGTCATCGGCATGGCCCACCGCGGCCGGCTCAACGTGCTGGCCAACATCGTCGGCAAGCCGTACGAGAAGATCTTCAACGAGTTCGAGGGTCAGATGGACCCGAAGTCGGCGCACGGCTCCGGGGACGTGAAATACCACCTGGGCCAGAGCGGCAAATACACCACGCCCGACGGTGAATACTCGACGACGGTCAGCGTGGTCGCCAACCCCTCCCACCTGGAGGCGGTCGACCCCGTGCTGGAGGGCATCGTCCGGGCCAAGCAGGACCGGCTCGACCTCGGCCTCCACGGCTACACGGTGCTGCCGCTGCTCGTGCACGGCGACGCCGCGTTCGCCGGTCAGGGTGTGGTCGCCGAGACGCTCAACCTCTCGCAGCTGCGCGGTTACCGCACCGGCGGCAGCGTCCACGTCGTCGTCAACAACCAGGTCGGCTTCACCACCGCCCCGGAATACAGCCGCTCGTCGATGTATTCGTCCGACGTGGCCCGGATGATCCAGGCGCCGATCTTCCACGTGAACGGCGACGACCCCGAGGCCGTCGTACGGGTCGCGAAGCTCGCCTTCGAGTACCGCCAGGCGTTCAACAAGGACGTCGTCATCGACCTGGTCTGCTACCGCCGCCGGGGCCACAACGAGGGCGACGACCCGTCGATGACCAACCCCCGGATGTACGAGATCATCGACACCAAGCGGTCGGTGCGCAAGCTCTACACCGAGGAACTGATCGGCCGCGGCGACATCACCGTCGAGGGCGCTCAGGAACAGCTGCGCGACTACCAGTCGCAGCTCGAGCAGGTCTTCAAGGCCACCCGCGACGCGGCCGGCACCCCGCCGCGCCCGCGCGTGATCGCCGAGGAGGCCGAGCCCGAGGTTGACACCGCGGTCGACGCCGCCACCGTGCGCGCGGTCGGCCAGTCGCACGTCGACCTGCCCGAGGGCTTCACCCCGCACAAGCGCGTGCAGCAGTTGCTCGAGCGGCGCGCCAAGATGTCGGCCGAGGGCCACATCGACTGGGGCTTCGGCGAGCTGGTCGCGTTCGGTTCGCTGCTCGCGCAGGGCGTCACGGTCCGGCTCGCCGGGCAAGACTCGCGCCGTGGCACGTTCGTCTCCCGGCACGCCTCGATTGTCGACGCCAAGACCGGCAACGACTTCCTGCCGTTGTCCACGCTGACGACCGGCAACGCGCGGTTCTTCGTGCACGACTCGCTGCTCAGCGAGTACGCGGCGATGGGCTTCGAGTACGGCTACTCGGTCGAGAACCCCGAGGCGCTGGTCCTGTGGGAGGCGCAGTTCGGCGACTTCGTCAACGGCGCCCAGACGATCGTGGACGAGTTCATCTCGTCGGGCGAGGTGAAGTGGGGCCAGCAGTCGTCGCTGGTGCTGCTGCTCCCGCACGGCCAGGAGGGCCAGGGCCCCGACCACTCCTCGGGCCGTCCCGAGCGGTTCCTGCAGCTCTGCGCCCAGGACAACATGCGGGTCGCCAACCCGACGACCCCGGCGAACTACTTCCACCTGCTACGCCGCCAGGCTCTGTCGAGCAAGCGCAAGCCGCTGGTCGTCTTCTCGCCCAAGTCGCTGCTGCGTCACAAGCTCGCGGTGTCGTCGGTCGCCGACTTCACCGAGGGCACGTTCCAGCCGGTGATCGGCGACGCCGGCGTCAACGGCACGCCGCTCGACGCCAAGTCGGTCAAGCGGGTGCTGCTCTGCTCGGGCAAGGTCTACTACGACCTGTTCCAGGCCCGGGCCGAGCGCGGCATCACCGACACGGCGATCGTGCGCATGGAGCAGATCTACCCGCTGCCGGTCAACGAGCTCAAGGCGATCCTCGGCCAGTTCCCGAACGCCGAAGACTTCGTCTGGGTGCAGGAGGAGCCGGCCAACCAGGGTGCCTGGTCGTTCGTCGCGCTCAACCTGCTCGAGCACCTCGAGGGCGTCCGGCTGCGGCGCATCTCCCGCCCGGCCGCCGCGGCGCCCGCGGTGGGTTCGGCCAAGATGCACGAGGCCGAGCAGAACGCGCTGATCGAGGCCGCGCTACCGCGTCCGTAGGTTTCATCGCTCGAGAGGGGGCGCTCCGCTTCGGCGGGGCGCCCCCTCTTACTATCCGAGCATGTACTTCACCGATCGTGGCATCGAGGAGCTCGTCGACCGGCGCGGCGAGGAAACCGTGACCCTGGAGTGGCTGGGCGATCAGCTGCGCAGCTTCGTCGACCAGAACCCCGAGTTCGAGACGCCGATCGAGCGCTTCGCGACCTGGCTGGCCCGGGGCGACGACGAGGACGAGGACTGAACTCTTTGTGACGTGGCTTGAGGTTATCCACAGTCGGGACCTTCGGCCCGGTTTCGGCACTCGGCGGCCGGTAGCTTGGACGTCGTGGCAAGAAGCGTTTATGTAGCTGGTCTCGGCCCCGGCGTCGGCAAGGGCACGGTCGCCCTGGGCCTGGTCGAGCTGCTGTCCCGTCAGGTCGCGCGCATCGGGGTGTTCCGGCCGCTGGTCGACGGCCCCGGCGACGATCCGCTGCTCACCCTGCTGACCAAGCGCTACCCGGTCGTCGCGCCCTACGCCGAGTCCTACGGCCTCACCACCGCCGAGGCCAGCGCGCTGGTCGCCGACGGCAAGTGGGAAGAGCTGATCTCGCGCATCGTCGAGCGCTACCGCGAGGTCGAGCGGCTCGCCGGGTCGGTCGTGGTGATCGGCAGCGACTTCACGGCCAACGCCACCGGCGAGCGCGACAAGATCCCCCGCGAGCTGGGCTTCAACGCCCGCCTGGCGACCGAGTTCAGCAGCGTCGTGATCCCGGTGATCAGCGGCGAGGGGCGTGGCCCCGACTCGCTGGCCGCCGCGGCCCGCAGTGCGTACCACTCGCTGGTCGATCTTGATGCCACCGTCGTCGCCGTCATCGCCAACCGGGTGGCCGAGGGCTTCGGGCCGCCGCCCGACGCCGGCCTGCCCGTGCCGATGTGGGCGATCCCCGAGATCCCCTCGATCGCCGCGCCCACCGTGGCCGAGGTGGCGGCCGCGCTCGACGCCGTGGTCATCTCGGGCGGCGAGGGCGCCCTCGACCGCGACGTGCTCGACTACGTGGTCGGCGCCGCCCACGTGCCCACCGTGCTGGAACACCTGACCGACGGCGCGCTCATGATCACGCCGGGCGACCGGGCCGACCTGCTGCTCGCGGCGAGCGCGGCCCACGCCGCCGGCAGCGTGACGCTGGCCGGCCTGGTGCTGACCCTGGGCACCCGGCCCGACCCGCGCGTGGTGCGGGTCATCGAGCGGCTGAACACCGGTCTGGCCATGCTGGTCGCCGACACCGACAGCTATCACACGATCGCCGCGGCCACCCACATCCAGGCGAGCCTCAGCGCGGGCACGCCCCGCAAGGTCGAGGCCGCGCTGGGCGCCTTCGAAGAGAATGTCGACACCGCCGAGCTGGCCCGGCTGCTCGACCTGGCCCGATCGAGCCGGGTCACGCCGCTGATGTTCGAGAACGACCTGATCGACCGGGCCCGCGCCGACCGGCGCCATCTCGTCCTGCCCGAGGGCACCGACGAGCGCATCCTGCGGGCCACCGAGACCCTGCTGCGCCGCGGCGTCGCCGACCTCACACTGCTCGGCGACCCGGCCGAGATCACCCGGCGGGCCCGCGAGCTGGGCGTCGAGATCGGCGCGGCCCGGCTCGTCGACCCCGAGACCAGCGAGTGGCGCGACCGGTTCGCCGAGCGCTACGCCGAGGTGCGCAAACACCGCGGCGTGACCCTCGACCTGGCCTACGACGTGGTCCGCGACGTCAACTACTTCGGCACGATGATGGTGGCCGAGGGCCTGGCCGACGGCATGGTCTCCGGCGCCAACCACACCACCGCGGCCACGATCCGGCCCGCCTTCGAGATCATCAAGACGGTGCCGGGGGTGTCGGTCGCCTCCAGCGTGTTCTTCATGCTGCTGGCCGACCGGGTGCTGGTCTACGGCGACTGCGCGGTCAACCCCGACCCCGACGCGGCCCAGCTCGCCGACATCGCACTCTCCTCGGCGGGCACGGCGGCCGCCTTCGGCCTCGAGACGCGGGTGGCCATGCTGTCCTATTCGACCGGCAGCTCCGGGGCGGGCGCCGACGTCGAAAAGGTCGCCGCGGCCACCGCACTGGTGCACGAGCGCCAGCCCGACCTGCCCGTCGAGGGGCCGATCCAATATGACGCGGCGATCGACCCCGCCGTCGCGGCGACCAAGCTGCCCGAGAGCACGGTGGCCGGCCGGGCGACGGTCTTCATCTTCCCCGACCTCAATACGGGCAACAACACCTACAAGGCCGTCCAGCGGTCGGCCGGCGCGGTCGCCGTCGGCCCGGTGATGCAGGGTCTGCGGCGGCCGGTCAACGACCTGTCCCGCGGGGCGACTGTCAAAGACATCGTCAACACGGTGGCGATCACGGCGATCCAGGCGGCCGCGCGATGAGCAGGGTGCTGGTTCTCAACAGCGGGTCGTCGTCGGTGAAATACCGGCTCTTCGACGGGGCCCAGACGCTGGCCAAGGGCCTGATCGAGCGGATCGGCGAGAGCGGCGGCGAGGTCCCCGATCACCGAGCCGCGCTGCAGGGCATCATGGACGAGATCGACCTCGCCGGGCTGGCCGCGGTGGGTCATCGGGTGGTGCACGGCGGCGCCGACTTCACCGCCCCCACGGTCATCGACGATCAGGTGGTCGCCCGGGTCGAGGCGCTCGTGCCACTCGCCCCGCTGCACAACCCGGCCGCGCTGACCGGCATCGAGGTCGCCCGCAAACTGCTGCCCGAGGTGCCCCAAGTGGCGGTCTTCGACACGGCCTTCCACGCCACGATCCCGCCCGAGGGCGTCGTCTGGGCGATCGACAAGTCGTTGGCCGAGCAGTGGCAGATCCGGCGGTACGGGTTCCACGGCACCTCGCACGCTTATGTCTCGCGCCGCACGGCCGAGGTGCTGGGCCGCGACCCGGCCGGCACCAACGTGATCACGCTGCACCTGGGCAACGGCGCGAGCGCGTGCGCGGTCCAAGGGGGTCGCAGCGTCGCCACCTCGATGGGCATGTCACCCCTGCCCGGCCTGGTGATGGGCACCCGCAGCGGCGACATCGACCCGACGGTCATCTTCCACCTGCACCGGGTCGCGGGCCTGCCGCTCGACGAGATCGAAGATTCGCTGACCCGCCACGCCGGGCTGCTCGGCCTCACCGGGGCGAACGACCTGCGCACAGTGCTCGAACGCCGCGCCGCCGGGGACGCCGACGCAACGCTGGCCTTCGACGTCTACTGCCGCCGCATCCGGGAATATGTGGGCGCCTACCTGGCTGTCCTGGGCCGGGTCGACGCGATCACGTTCACCGCGGGGGTCGGCGAGAACTCGCCCGCCGTGCGGGCCGCCTCGCTGTCGGGACTGGAACCGCTGGGCATCGCCGTCGACCCCGCCCGCAACGAGCGCCGCGAAGAGATCATCTCTCCGCCGGGAACGCGCATACCGGTCTGCGTCATTCCGACCGACGAGGAACTGGAGATCGCCGACCAGAGCCGGGAGGCGCTGTCACTCCCCCGCTGAGCGACGCCCCGCGGGACCCGGGACCGGCGCGGGATCGGGTACCGCGCCGGCGCGCGATGGGTCAGGCCACCAGCCAGATGATGAGGGCGAGCACGACCACGGCGACGGCGACGCCGCCGATGATCAGGGGGGTCTTGGACGCGGCGGCGGGCTCCTGAGGCGCGTCCTGGGAGAACGCCCGGAACGCCTCGGTGTTGCCGCTCGGGTCGACGCTGTTGTCAGACATGCGGAAGACCATAGCGAAACGATGCACGCAGGAACGACCCGCCGGTTTCCTCGGCCAGGCTCTCACCCGGCTCTTACCTGGACAAACGGCAATCGTCAGAGGATTTCACCCTATCGTGATCGCGGTTCGTGACCGGCGCACCACGATCCGACGTGGGCCTCGCAACCGCGTCACCTTCGCTCTTGCCTTCGCGGTGCGGACGTAGTCGGCGCGCGACGGCGGGCTGCGTGAGACGGCTGCGTGAGACGGCTGCGTGAGACGGCTGCGTGAGACGGCTGCGTGATCGGCGAAGCACAATGGGATGGGTGCATCGCCGTAGCGTCGCCTTCGCCCTTGCCGTCGCGGTCGTTCCGGCGACGCTGGTCGCTTGCTCGTCGGGTCCGGATCCGAGTCCGGCACCGCGCGCCACCGCCCTGCCGTCGGCCGCGGAGATCCCGGGCGGGCCGGGCGCCGCTTCCGGCGGATCGCCCGGGGGGCCGCCTGCCGCAGGCCCGCCGGCCACGGGCTCCGCCACTGCCGGGCCGCCGCGGGCCGGGGCGACCAGCGCACCCAAGCAGGCCTTCTCCGTCCAGACTCGCACGTTCAAGCTGCGGCGCGGGGCCGACCGGCCGCTGCCCACCACGGTCTGGCTGCCTCGGGGCGACGGCCCCTTCCCGATGATCCTTTTTAGTCATGGGCTCGGCGGCAAGCCCTCGGACTACCGCGAGCTGATCACCTCGTGGGCCCGGGCCGGGTTCGTCGTCGCGGCGCCGGCCTATCCGCACACCTCCGCCTCGGCCGCCGAGTTCAACGTGCTCGACGTGCTCAACCAGCCCGCCGACGCCAGCTACGTGATCACCGAGGTGCTCGGCGAGCTCGGTGCGAAGGTGGACGAGCAGCGGGTGGCGGCGGCGGGACACTCGGCCGGCGGGGTGACCACTCTCGGGCTGCTCAGCAACAGCCGGGACGAGCGGCTACGGGCCGGGGTCGTGCTCGCGGGCCGCCAGATCCTGCCGCAACCGTTCACCGGGCCCGAGACGCCGCTGCTCTTTGTCCACGGCCGCCGCGACCAGGTCGTTCCCTACGCCGACGGGCGGGCGGCGTTCGACGCGGTCGACTGGCCCAAGGCGTTTCTCAGCGTCACCGACGGCGGGCACGTCGCCTCCGGGCGGTCGCTCGACGTCATCGCCGCGACCAGCACCGACTTCTGGCGCTGGAGCCTCTACGGCGATGCCGCCGCCCGCGACCGCCTCGCCGACGACGCGGCCAAGGGCGGCCTGGCCGGCTTCACCGACCGGCTGTGAAAGCAGGCGGGTCTCAGTGCAGGAAGTCGATCGCCACCTTGCCGAAGATCTCGCCTGACTCCAGGCGGCCGAAGGCGTCGGCGATCGCGCTGAAGCCGTAGGTCGAGTCGATCACCGGGCGCACGTCCTTCTCGACCAGCAGGTTGAGCAGGGCGGCCAGCTCGGGGCCGGTGCCCATCGTGCTGCCGAGCAGGTCGAGCCGCATGGCGAACAGGCGGCGCAGGTCGACCGTGGCCAGATGCCCGCCGGTCGCTCCGCACACCACGATGCGGGCGCCGGGCGCGCTGCATTTCATCGAGTGGTCGAAGGTGGGGGCGCCGACCGATTCGATCACCACGTCGACGCGCTCGGGCAGGCGCGCCCCGGGTTCGACGGCGGTCGCGCCCAGTTCGGCGATGCGCTCCCGCTTGCCCGGGTCGCGGCTGGTGGCGTACACCCTCTTGCCCAGAGCGACCGCGAGCGCGACGGCCGCCGTGGCCACCCCGCCACCGGCGCCCTGCACGAGCACCGCGGAGCCCTCGTCGACCCGGCCACGCGTGGTCAGCATGTGAAAGGCCGTGAGCCACGCGGTGGGCAGGCAGGCGGCGTCGAGGAAGGAAAGGCCGGCCGGCTTGGGGATCAGATTCTGCGGCGGCACGGCGACGCGCTCGGCCAGCGTGCCCGGGTAGCGCTCGGAGAGCAGCGAATAGCCTCGCGGGTCGGCGCTGTCGGCGACAACCGGGTAGACCACGACCTCGTTGCCGTTCTCATCGATGCCGGCCGCGTCGCAGCCGAGGATCATCGGGAGCCGGTCGGCGGGCAGGCCCACGCCGCGCAGCGACCAGAGATCGTGCTGGTTGAGCGAGCCGGCCCGCACCTCGACCGTCGTCCAGCCGTCGGGCGGAGTGGGTTCGGGCAGGTCAGCCACGCGGAGAGCGGCGCGGGGGTTCGTCGGGTCGGCGGCTATGGCGTAGGCGGCGCGCATAGCCACTGACCATAGTGGCCACCGCGCCGGTGAGCGCGGTGGCCACGAAAAGGATCAGCGCGGCAAAGCGGCGGGGGCGGCGGGAGCGGCGGCGGGGCGGCGGGCCACGCCGTCGGCCTCGGCTGCGGCGGCGACCGCGGCCGCAACCGCCGGCGCCACCCGCGGGTCGAGCGGCGAGGGCACGATCGCGTCGGCGCTCAGGTCGTCCGAGACCACCTCGGCGATCGCCTCGGCCGCGGCGACCTTCATGCGCTCGGTGATCGTGCTGGCTCGCACGTCGAGCGCGCCCCGGAAGATGCCGGGGAAGGCGAGCACGTTGTTGATCTGGTTGGGGAAGTCGCTGCGGCCGGTGGCGACGATCGCCGCGTACTTGTGGGCGATCGCCGGTGCCACCTCGGGCGTCGGGTTGGCCATGGCGAAGATGATGCCGCCGGGGGCCATGCCCGCGACCGCGCTCTCCTCGATCAGCCCGCCGGAGACGCCGATCAGCACGTCCGCGCCGATCAGGGCTTCGGCGATCCCACCCGTACGCCCGGAAAGGTTGGTTGCCGCGGCCAGCGAAACCTTGGTCGGGGTGAGGTCGCCCCGCTCGGCGTGGATGATCCCCCGCGAGTCGCAGACGATGACGTTGGCGCCCTGAACGCCGGCCGCGATGAGCATGCCGGTGATCGCGACCCCGGCCGCGCCCGCGCCGCTGATCACCACGCGCAGGTCGCCCAGGCGGCGGCCGAGCAGCTTGGCCGCGTTGCGCAGGGCGGCCAGCGTGACCACCGCCGTACCGTGCTGGTCGTCGTGGAAGACCGGGATGTCGAGTTCGGCGTCGAGCCGGCGTTCGATCTCGAAGCAGCGGGGCGCGCTGATGTCCTCGAGGTTGATGCCGCCGAACGATGGCGCGATCGCCTTCACCGCGGCGATGATGCCCTCGACGTCCTGCGTGTCGAGGCAGATCGGGATGGAGTCGACCCCGCCGAACTGCTTGAAGAGGATCGCCTTGCCCTCCATGACCGGCATCGCGGCCTTGGGACCGATGTTGCCCAGCCCGAGCACCGCCGAGCCGTCGGTGACCACGGCGACCGTGTTGGCCGTCCAGGTGTAGTCGGAGTAGAGCGACTCGTCGGCCGCGATGGCCTCGCAGACCCGGGCGACGCCGGGCGTGTAGGCGAGCGAGAGGTGGTCGCGGCTGGCCAGCGGCACGGTCGCGCTGATCTCCATCTTGCCGCGTTTGTGCAGGTCGAAGACGGGATCGGCGGCGAGGGCGGGGTCGAGCTCGAAACTGAAGAAGGACACGGAGGCTCCAACCGGCATCGGGGACGAAGGTCGGCGAGTCGACCACGGCGGCTAGTGCGGCGCCGGGGCCGGAACGCGATGCGGGGGGATCACCCGTGAGGCAACGACCGCGGGCGCGAGTGTGCGCTGCGGTTGTCCGACATTAACCTAGACGACCGATCCGCGGGTAGTAACGGAACAACACCCGCCCGATGACATCGGCCACCCCGTACGCCCGGCTGTCGTCCTCGATCAGCGGGTTGTCGCCCTGGATCCACCAGCCGCCGCCGTCAGGACGGACCGCCCGCTTGACGACCAGCAGATCAGGCCGCGTACGAAACCTCGCGACCACGACGTCGCCGGCGCGGACGCGGACGCCGCGGCGCACGATCAACGCATCCCCGTCGCGCAGCACGGGAACCATGGAGGGACCTTTCACCAGCACCGCGAGCAGCGGTAGTTGCCATCTCACGGCATCAGTCCTCCGTCGCGTTAGGGGTCATCGCCGGGGGGTAGTGTCAACCACGGATCATCGCAAACCCGTATGGAGGAGTCCTGATGCGACTTCCGCGTTTCCTCACGCCTCGGACCGTGGTCAGCGCTCATTGCGACCTGCCCTGTGGCGTCTACGACCCGGCCCAGGCCCGGATCGAGGCCGAGTCGGTGAAGGCCATCGCCGAGAAGTACCAGGCGAACACCGACCCGGAATTCCGCACGCGCTGCATCATCATCAAGGAGCAGCGGGCCGAGTTGGTCAAGCACCACCTGTGGGTGCTGTGGACCGACTACTTCAAGCCCCCGCACTTCGAGAAGTACCCGAACCTGCACCAGCTCTTCAATGAGGCCACCAAGCTCGCCGGCGCCGCAGGTGTCAAGGGCTCGCTGGACCCGGCCGTGGCCGACCAGTTGCTCGGCAAGATCGAGGAGATCTCCAAGATCTTCTGGGAGACCAAGCAGGCCTGATACACGTGACTGACACGGCCGGTACGCCCCTGGGGTGTACCGGCTAGTCTGCCTTCGTTGGGAGGAGAAAACGGTGACGCAACTGACGGACACCCACCCCGATCCGGCCATCGGCGACGACGTCGTGTTGCTCACCGTGCCGGCCGACGGTGGTTACCTCGGCGTTCTGCGCACGGCGACAGCCGGTCTCGCCGCCCGGCTGCACTTCGCGCTCGACGAGATCGAAGACCTGCGCATCGCCGTCGACGAGGCCTGCGCGATGTTGCTCGCGATCGCCACCCGCGGCGCCGAGCTCGACTGCCGGTTCGCTGTCACCGAAGACGCGCTCACCGTCGAGGTCACCGTGACAACCGTGCGCGGCGCCAAGCTGCCGGCCGAGTCCTCCTTCGCGTGGAAGGTGCTGACCGCGCTCACCACGTCGGCCGCGGCCGAGGCGACGGGTCAGCGCGCGACGATCCGCCTCGTGACCCGGCGTACGGGCGCCTGACGCTCAGCGCACCGCCGTCGCCAGGTAGTCGAGGTGCCGGGCCGCGGCCAGCGTGGCCCCGTCGGCGTCCCGGATCATCAGGCAGTCGAGCAGCAGCCGGTGATCGGCGTCGATCTGCTCCCAGTAGCCGGCGGGCAGGTTCTCGGTGACGTCCTCGCCGAACTTCGCGTGGTAGAGCGGGCGGGCCACCAGCTCGAAGAGCGGGTTCATGGTCGCCTTGGCCACCGCCATGTGGAAAGCCGTGTGGGCCGCCAGTTTCGTGTCGAAGTCGTCGATCTCGGGGTCGAAGAGCGCGCCCCGGATCTCGAGGAGCTGATGCTCGTCGCGGCGCACGGCGGCCAGCCCGGCGGCCGGCACCTCGAGCGCCCGGCGCAGCTCGAGCAGGTCAGCCAGGCCGACGCCGTTCGAGTTGGTCAGCATCGTGAAGCCGGTGGTCAGGCCCTCGGATAGCTTCTCGGCGTCGGGGTGGGCGACGAAGCTGCCGCCGGTGACGCCCCGGGTCGTGACGATCAGGTGCTGGCTGGCCAGCAGGCGTAAGGCCTCGCGCACCGTGCTGCGGCTGACGCCGGTCTTGACGCACAACTCTGGCTCCGGCGGCAGTCGCTCGCCGGGCTGAAGCCGCCCCGAGGTGATGTCGGCCCGAAGCTCGTCGGCCAGTAGCTGGTAGGCGGGCGGGCGCACCGATGATCCGGTCACCTCACCAGGGTAGGCCCTGGCCCGCCGAATGAGGGCGGTTAATCGATGCCCAACGCTCTCGTACTCGGCGGCAGCACGATCAACAGGCCGACGAACAGGCCGTAGACCATCAGCAGGACGCCGAGCCAGACCGGGTCGACCTGCGCGAGCAATCCACCGGCGGCAATGGTGAACAGCTCGATGACGATCGCCGGGCCGCGGGCGCCACGCGCACGGCGGCCGAGCGCGCGGGCGACGAAGAACACGGCCGCCACGCCGATGGCCGCGAAGACGGTCAGGGCGACCGCCTGCCCGACGTTCGTCGCGGCGCTCGTCAGATCGAGGACGATCAGCCAGATCGTCAGGCCGGCCAGCGCCGCGCACTGCAGATAGAGCAGTCGCACCGCCCACATCAGGGTCGCGGGGTTGTCAACGACTGACTTGTCACCGGTCACTCCAGCACCATACCGACAGTCTTTTGGGCCGCTCTTGGGTACAGTGCCGCCCATGCGAGCGTTACTGCTGGTCAACCCCAAGGCTACGACCACCAGCGAGCGCAGCCGTGACGTCCTCGTCCGGGCCCTGCGCAGCGCGGTCGATCTGTCGGTGGAGTTCACCACCCGCCGCGGGCACGCCGCGACGCTGGCCCGCGCCGCCGCCGAGAGCGGGGTCGACGTGGTCGTCACCCTCGGCGGCGACGGCACGGTCAACGAGGCGGTCAACGGCCTGATGACGGCCGAGGCCGTGCTCGGCGGGCTGACCGGCCCCCGGGCCCAGGTGCTGCCGGCGCTCGCCGTGGTCCCCGGCGGATCGACAAACGTCTTCGCCCGGGCGCTGGGTCTGCCGCGCGACTGGGTCGAGGGCGTCAGCGTGATCCTCGACGGCCTGCGCGACGGGCGGCACCGCGTGATCGGTCTCGGCCGCGCCGACGACCGCTATTTCACCTTCGCCGCCGGCGTGGGCCTCGACGCCGCCGTCGTGCGCCGGGTCGAGCAGGCCCGCCTCCGCGGCCGCACCTCGACGCCCGGTCTCTACTTCCGCTCGATCGTCGGCCACCTGCTCACCGGGGAAGACCGCAAGAACCCACCACTGTCGATCGAGCGCCCCGGTGAGCCGCCCGAGGCCGAGCTGGGCACTGTGATCATTCAGAACACCGCGCCCTGGACCTATCTCGGCGACCGGCCGATACACCCGAACGCCGGCGCCTCGTTCGACCGCGGGCTCGACGTCATGGCGCTGCGTGGTCTCGCCGTCACGGGTACGACACGCACGATGGCCCAGCTCGCCACCCGCAAGAGCCAGCCGCACGGCAAGAACGTGCTGCACCTCCACGACCAGGACGAATTCACCGTCGTCGCCTCCCGCCCACAACCGTTCCAGTTGGACGGCGACTATCTGGGCGAGCGCCAGAAGGTGCACTTCGTGTCCGTTCCCGAAGCACTACGTGTGATCTGCTGACTACGGGGTAGCAAACCTCACGATCCGTTACAGAAACACGGTCAAAAGGTCGGCACTGGGGCGGGGACCGTACTACATTGATGGGAGCGGTCGTCAACCGGCTCTGACGGAAGCCTCAGATCCGGGCAAACTGGGCGTGAGCCAGCTCACCCGCTTGGAGAAACTTCCGGCGCTACCCTTGACATCGCGAGAGTTCGTGAAAGCATTCACAAGCGATAAGAAGTAACCGGTTGCTGGTTGCGCGCGTTCCTAATCCAGAAGCGCCGAACGGCTACTGCGAACACAAAAGCTTGCTGACGCACGGCGAGCGGAGGGTCTCACCCACCGACGCCGGCGCGCTCGCATAGGTAAACCAGTAACGCGATTCATTACCCCATCCGAAACAAGGAGTGTTGCCGCCATGGACTGGCGTCACGATGCGATCTGCCGCGACGAGGACCCGGAGCTGTTCTTCCCGATCGGGACGTCCGGCCCCGCGCTCCTGCAGGTCGAGCAGGCCAAGGCCGTGTGCCGGCGGTGTCCCGTGACCGAGGAATGCCTCTCGTGGGCACTCGAGTCCGGTCAGGATGCCGGCGTATGGGGCGGAATGAGCGAAGACGAGCGGCGCGCAGTCAAGCGTCGTGGCGGCCTCCGGGTCGGCGCTCCCACCGCCTGAACCAATCCCCTACAGCATTTACGCCCCGGGCCGATCGGCACCGGGGCGTCTTGCTGTTTCCGGTCGATTACTCAGCGCGTCGAATCCTGAGAAGAAGCTTCGGGGTTCGCCCAACGCGCTATTGCGATCACGGTGGGTTTCATCGAGATTCCGCGAAATGATCTCGAAATTGCGCGCGGCAACGAATGGTCCACATTCCCCTCACGAAGCGTCGAAGTCGGCGGAGCGCTCCCGCCGCACAACGGTCGGTAACGGTGAGTTGCTATTTAGGGTGCCCTCACCCATTCCCGGCTCAGAGCGTTCCGAGGCCGAAATCTCAGAACCGCGGACATACGCCATGTGGCGCGGGACACCCGAGCGCCGGCCTGTGGATAACTCGAACCCTGCCGGCTCCGAGCGGCGTAGGGTCGCCGCAACCCCGGGCGGGTGGGCCGATCCTGGTACACCGGCCTCGGCCACACTCAGGAGAGCTACACCGGCCGGCTGACGGTGAGTGGGCGAAGTTGGCTTCAGGCGGCAGCGGGCAGAGCGCGCCCCGTGGCGGCCAGCACGCGCGAGGCAACCAGGCGCACGAGTTCCGGGGCGTCGCCCAACGGGTCGGCGACCGTGACGGCGCCGGCCTCGCGGGCGGTGTGCACGGCGAGGTCGTAGAGGAAGCCGGGGGCGAGGAAATAGGCCGCCATTCCGACCCGGCGAGAGCCGGAAGCCCGCAGGAGGCCCACAGCGACGCCGGGGTCCGGCTGGGCGCCCGAGGCATAGGCCGCGACGCACGGGACGCCCAGGCGGGCGCTGAGGGCATCGGCAGCCCACGAGATCGTTTCCCGGGCGGCGGCGTCCCGCGTGCCGGCGGCGGCCAGCACGACAGCGTCCAGGCGGGCGCGATCCGGCCCGACGTGAGCCGCTCCGACGTGAGCCGGTCCGACGTGAGTCTCGCCGGCGGCGTCCAGGTGGCGTACGAGGCCGTCCAGGAGGGCGTCTGGCACCGCGCGGGTCGGGGCCAGGGGCGACGGGCCCAGGACGTCGGAGAGGCGTACGTCGATCGGCAGGGCGGCTGCCTCGGCGAGGACGGCCGGGATGTCGACGCGGCCGTGGTAGGCCTCGGTCAAAAGCAGCGGCACCACGACCGCGCGGCGGCCCGGCAGCGACGCCAGCACGTCCAGCGGACGGGGACCGGCGTGATCGAGGAACGACGCGTGCACGTCCCAGGCCGGTCGGGCCCGGCGTACGGCCCGGGCCAGGGCCTCGGTCGACGCGGCGGCGCGCGGGTCCCGGCTGCCGTGGGCCACGAGCACCACGGCGAGCCGGTCCGCCGAGCGGGTCAGACGTGCAGGCCGCATTCGGTCTTCTCGAACATCGCCCAGCGACCCGCCCGCGGGTCCTCCCCGGCCTTCGTGCGACGGGTGCACGGCCAGCAGCCGATCGACCCGTACCCCTTCTTGAACAGCTCGTTGACCGGCACGTTCCACCGGCTGATGTAGCGGTCCACGTCGGCCTGGGTCCAGGCCGCGATCGGGTTGACCTTGACCTTGCCCTTCTTGGCGTCGAACGCGACCACCGGCGTGTTGGCCCGGGTCGGCGACTCGTCGCGGCGCAGGCCGGTGGCCCAGGCGTCGTAGTCGGACAGTGCGCGTTCCAGCGGCTCGACCTTGCGCATGAAGCAGCACTCGTCGGGGCTGCGGGCGAACAGCCGCGGCCCGTACTCGCCGTCCTGCTGGCCGACCGTCATGCGCGGGCGGATCGAGCGGACGTTCACGTTCATCGTGG
Organism: Actinoplanes solisilvae; assembly: GCF_003999975.1. GTDB lineage: Bacteria > Actinomycetota > Actinomycetes > Mycobacteriales > Micromonosporaceae > Actinoplanes > Actinoplanes solisilvae. Next base: position 503,811 of record NZ_RJAC01000001.1, read on the forward strand.
CGGCCACGGTGTCGCGGATCTTGAGCGTCTCGGGGAAGTGCAGACCGGTGTCGAGGAAAACCACGTCGACGCCGGGCGAGACCCGGGAGAAGAGGTGCGCGACCACGGCGTCGGCCATCGAGCTGGTGACGCAGAACCGCGCGCCGAAGGTGTCGGTCGCCCACTTGGCGATGACCTCGGCGGGCGCGCCCTCCAGTGCGCGAGCGGCCTCGACGGCGAGCGACTCGAAGCGAGAGGCCTGAGGCGACCCGCCCAGGTTGACGAGGTTGAGGGAGGTAGCGGCCACGATGGTCATCGGTTGACTCCTTTGGCTGAGCTGCCAAAACCGGCTTCGCCGGACTGCGCGGAAAACCGGTTCAAGATCCCGTTGAACTTGACCGTGAAAACTCGGGCGCAGGAGTGGCACTCCCACGCGCCGTGCGATGCCTCGTTGGGGTAAAGGTCCTCTTCGCCGCAGTAGGGGCAGTACAGGGGCGCGGATCGGGCGTCGCTCATTTGAGGAGCTCCTCGTCGGCGCGCAGCACCCAGTTGGCGAACGTCTCATCGGTCGACGAACGGCCGGCCAGGTAGTGGCGAGCGACCCTCTCGACGTACGCGGGAAGCTCTTCGGCCGTGGTCTTGAGGCCACGCAGTTTGCGCCCGAAGCCGGACGTCTGCCCCTGGGCCATGCCGAGACCGCCGCCGAGGTGCACCTGGAAACCCTCGACCTGCTCGCCGTGCGCGTTCATGACGAGCTGACCCTTGAGTCCGATGTCGGCGACCTGGGTGCGGGCGCAGGCGTTGGGGCAACCGTTGATGTGGATCGAGATCTCGGCGTCGAACTCCTTGAGCCGCTCCTCGAGCCGGGCCACCAGTTCCTCGCCGCGGGCCTTGGTCTCGACGATCGCGAGCTTGCAGTATTCGATGCCGGTGCAGGCCATCGTGCCCCGCCGCCACGACGAGGGCCGGGCCTCGAGCCCGATGCCGCGCATCCCGGTGATCAGCGATTCGACCTGGTCGTCGGCCACGTCAAGGACCAAGAGCTTCTGGTACGCGGTGAGGCGTACACGATCGGAGCCGTGCGCCTCGGCCACGTCGGCGAGCTGCGCGAGCTGGGTGCCGGACGACCGCCCGACCACCGGCGCCGCCCCGACGTAGTTGCGGCCGTCGATCTGCTTGTGGACACCGATGTGGTCGATCGGCTTGGCCGGCAGCTCGGGCGCGGGCCCGTCGACCAGCGCGCGACCGAGGTATTCCTTCTCGAGGATCTCGCGGAACTTGGCCACGCCCCAGTCGGCCAGCAGGAACTTGAGCCGGGCGCGGTGACGCAGACGCCGGTAGCCGTAGTCGCGGAAGATCCCGATCACGCCCTCCCAGACGTCCGGGATCTCCTCGATCGGCACCCACACGCCGAGCCGCTCGGCCAGGCGCGGGTTGGTGGACAGGCCGCCGCCGATCCACAGGTCGAAGCCGGGGCCGTGCTGCGGGTGGACCACGCCGACGAACGAGATGTCGTTGGTCTCGTACGGTCCGTCGGCCAGCCAGGAGATCTGCGACTTGAACTTGCGCGGCAGGTTGGAGTAGCGCGGGTCGCCGATGTAGCGCTTGAGGATCTCGTCGATCGCGGGCGTCCCGTCGAGCACCTCGTCGGCCGACACGCCGGCGACCGGCGAGCCGAGCACGACGCGCGGGCAGTCGCCGCAGGCCTCGGTGGTCTCCAGGCCGACGGCCTCGAGCCGGCGCCAGATCTCGGGCACGTCCTCGACCCGGATCCAGTGGAGCTGGATGTTCTGCCGGTCGGTGATGTCGGCCGAGTCGCGGCCGAACTCACGCGAGATCTCCGCGATCACGCGGAGCTGGGCCAGGTTGAGCGCGCCGCCGTCGACGCGTACGCGGAGCATGAAGTATTCGTCCTCGAGCTCGTGCGGCTCGAGCACGGCCGTGCGTCCGCCGTCGATCCCGGCCTTGCGCTGGGTGTAGAGCCCCCACCAGCGGAACCGGCCGCGCAGGTCCTGCGGGTCGATCGAGGCGAAGCCATTGTGCGCGTAGATGTTCTCGATGCGGGCGCGGACGTTGAGCGGGTTGTCGTCCTTCTTGATCCGCTCGTTGGGGTTGAGCGGCTCGCGGTGTCCGAGCGCCCACTGGCCCTCGCCACGCGCCTTGCGGGGGCGGGCGGGCGAGCTTGCGGGGGTGCTGCCAGGCGCCATGTCGGCGATCCTCCGGGCTAGTGGGCGCGATCAAACGCTCACGGCTCTTTGGAGGCTCGTGACTTCAGTGTCAGGAGTTAGCCGGCGCGTCTGGCGCCCGAAAAATAATCGGACGGCGTCAGGAAGCCGGACACATGGCGCTGCGGACGCGGCCGTAGTCAACGTGGCGGCGAGCCACGAAGCGGCGGTCAACTGCAGCGGTCATGTCGGCTAGCCTCTCACGCCCAGCCGATCTGGGCCAGTGCGGTCCAAATTCCGGGAGTGTGGCGCGAACCACTTCGCAAAGACCCTGCAACATCTTTCGGGTAAAAGGCGCTCACCGCTTGCCGAGCGGGACGACCAGCACGGCCTCGGTTCCACCGCCCGCACGGTTGCGCAGTTCGATGCTGCCACGCAGCTCGCCGGTGGCCAGCGCGCGCACGATCTGCAGGCCGAGGCGCTGGCTGTCGTCGGCGCGGAAGTCGGCTGGCAGGCCCTGCCCGTCGTCGGCCACCGTGACGTGCAGCTGTTTGCGGAAGCGGTGGGCCGAGACGACCACCTCGCCGCTCTCGCCCGGTTCGGGTTCGGGGGCGTCGTCGTCCTCGGGCACCGGGAAGCCGTGCTCCACCGCGTTGATCAGCAGCTCGTTGAGCACCATCACCAGGGACGTCGCGATCTCGGCCGGGAGCACTCCGAACGTGCCCTCGCGGCGCATCTTGACCGGCACGCTGGTCGCCGCCACCTCGGTCGCCGCGGTGGCCACCCGGTCGACGATGCCGTCGAACTCGACCGCCTCGTCGCTCGACATCGACAGCGTCTCGTGCACCAGCGCGATCGACGCGACCCGGCGCACCGATTCCTGCAACGCGTGGCGGGCCTCGGGCGCGTCGACGCGGCGGGCCTGCAGGCGCAGCAGCGCGGCCACGGTCTGCAGGTTGTTCTTGACCCGGTGGTGGATCTCGCGGATCGTCGCGTCCTTGGTCATCAGGGCGCGGTCGCGGCGGCGCACCTCGGTCACGTCGCGCACCAGCACGAGCGCGCCGATCGGCACCCCGGCCGGCAGCAGCGGCAGCGCCCGGATCAGCACGGTCGCGCCGCGAGCCTCCATCTCCTGGCGGGGCGGCGACTCGCCGCGCAGCGCCGAGAGGATGCGTTCGGCCGCGTCGTTGCCCTCGAGCGGGTCGGCCGCGAGCCGGCTGGTGAGCACCGAGAGCTCCTCGCCGACCAGGTGGGCGTTGAAGCCGAGACGCCGATAGGCCGACTGCGCGTTCGGGCTGGCGTAGGTGACCTTGCCGCCCGCGTCGAGCCGCACCAGGCCGTCGCCGACGCGGGGCGCCGAGGTGGTCTCACCCGGGTGGCGGGGCGGCGGGAAGGTGCCGTCGGAGACCATCTGGGCCAGGTCGTCGGCGGTGGTCAGATAGTTGAGCTCGAGCTGGCTCGGGGTGCGCGCGGTCGACAGGTTGGTGTCCCGGCCGATGACGGCGATGACCTCGCTGAACCCTTCCTCGCGGTCGTTCGGGTCGCGGAGGCGTACGGGAATGGCCTCGTGCCTCGCGGGGGTGTCGCCGTACCAGACCGGGTCGCCCTCGCGCCAGATGCGCTCCTGGGCGAAGGCGATGTCGAGGTGGGCCACCTCGGGACCACCGACGATCTTGCCGACCTGGTCGTCCTGGTAGGCCGTGGGCGCGGTCGTGGGCCGCACCTGGGCGACGCAGAGGTATTCGCGCGGCTGCCCGGCCTCGGCCTTCACCGGAACCCACATCAGCAGGTCGGCGAAGGAGAGGTCGGACAGCAACTGCCAATCACCGGCCAGCCGGTGCAGGTGGTCGATGTCGGCCGGTCCGAGGCCGGTGTGCTCCTCGGCCAGATCACGCAACGTTGACACGCGCCAAGCGTGCCACGCGAGTGTTTCCTAGAGCGTCGCCGTGACCTTCTTGAGCCCGCGAGGCGCGTCCGGGTCTTCCCCGCGGGCCAGCGCCAGGGCGAGCGCGAGCTTCTGCAGCGGCAGGATGTCGAGCAGTGCGCTGTAGCGCTCGTCGGTCACCGCGGGCACCGGCAGCCGCCCGGCCGCGCCGGGCACGTCGCTCGCGCCGATCGTCACCACGTCGGCCCGCCGCTCGCCGAGCCGGGTCACCACGTCACGCATCGAGCGGCCGCCCGGGCCGTCGCCCACCACGGCCAGCACCGGCACGTCGGGGTCGGTCATGGCCAGCGGCCCGTGCAGCAGGTCGGCGCCCGAGAACGAGAGCGCGGGCAGGTACGACGTCTCCATCAGCTTCAGGGCCGCCTCGCGAGCGGTCGGGTAGGCGTACCCCCGACCGGTCGTGACCATGCGGGAGGCGAACCGGTAGCGCTGCGCGAGGTCGTCGGCCGTCCGGTCCGCCAGTGCCTCCTCGGCGAGCTGGGGCAGCTTGTCGAGCGCGGCCCGCTCCTCAGCCGGCAGCGCGCCGTCGCCGGCCCGGATGCCCTCGATCAGCAGCAGAAGGGCGAGAAGTTCGGCCGTGTACGTCTTGGTGGCCGCGACCGCCCGTTCATGACCGGCCGCCACGTCGATCGACAGCTCGGCCGCCCGGGCGAGCGGCGACTCGGGATTGTTGGTGACCGCGAGGGTCAGCCCGCCGGTCTCACGCGCCACCTGGAGCACGCCGGAGAGGTCGGGCGACCCGCCGCTCTGGCTCACGCCGATCACGAGGGTGCCGGTGAAGTCGGGCCGCGCGCCGAAGAGCGTGATCGCGCTGGGTGAGGCGCTGGCGACCGGCAGGCCCAGCCGGATCTCGGTCAGGTAGGCGCCGTAGAGGGCGGCGTGGTCGGAGGTGCCACGGCCCACGAAAACGACGTTGCGGGGGCGTCGCTGGGCCACCTCGGCGGCCACTTCCGCGATCGCGCCGGTGTGTTCGCCGTCGAGCAATCGAGCGAATCCACCCGGTTGTTCCGCGATGTCCGCTGCCATCCCCTGGCCTAGCTGTGCCACAGGTTCCTCCCCTGATGAGCGACTTCCCGCGCGATTCCTGCGCGGTCTTGCAAGAAACAGCTTATAGAGTCGATGTTTCGAGCAGCAATGCGCAGACGGCCTCCTACTGACATCAAGAGTTCTTTCCCCTACTGTCTTGCATCGTGGAATTACGCCGCGCCGCCGACCGCGCCCTCGAACAGGCGAGATCGGCCCTGGCGTCAGACGAACCGGAAAAGGCCGCCGAACACATCGCGGGCGCGCTGTCCCACGCCCCCACCCTGCCCGAGGTTCACGAGATCCTGGGCCGCCTCGCGGCCCGGCCCGACGGCGGCCTCGACCTGTTCAAGGCCGGTCCGCACACGTCGCCCGGCAAGCTGGCCGCGCGGGCCCACCTGCTCGCCGCGGCCGGCCGCCCCGAGGACGGTCTGCCCCTTCTGATCGCCGCCAGCGGGCAGTCGCCCGCCGCCGACTGGGCCGGCGTCCCCTGGGTCGCCGAGCCGACCTTGGGCGTACGCATCGAGCCCGGTCTGCTGGCCCAGGTGCTCATGCGGCTCTGCACGCGGGTGCCCGAACCCGCGCCGCCCACCCTGCGTCCCTACCTGACCGTCGTGCGGCACGCGCTGTCGGCCTATCCCGAGCACGCCATGCTGCTCGGCGCCGGCTCGGCCCTGGCCCGGCGCGTCGGCGAGCACGAACTGGCCGTCGACTGGGCCTCCCGCGGCGCTCGCGTCCGGCCGTCCAAGCTCGGTGAGATCTGGCTCGGGTACGCCTACCGTAGCGCCGGTCGCCTCCCCGAGGCGCTCGCGGCCCTGCGCCGCGCGGTCGCCCACGACCCCGACGACCTCTCCGTGTACGCCGACATCGCCGGCACCCTGGCTGACAACGACCGCCTCGACGACGCCCTGAGCTGGGTCGATCGCGCCCTCGAACGCGACCCCGACTACGACTGCGCCGTGCACACCGCGCACCGGCTGCGGCACCGCGCCGACGGCGACCTGATGCACCTGGTACGGCTGGCCGACTACATCCGCGACCACCCCGACGAGTCGCACGAGCACACCGACCTCGCCGACTGCTGCCGCGAGACGTCCTGGCTCAGCGGTGCCCCCGCGGCCGCGCCACTGCCCCGCGGCAACGCACCGGCCTCGGCCGAACCCTCCGAGGAGGCAGTTCGCCGCCTGCGACAGGTGGCCGCACTCTCGTGGGCGCACCCGCCCGCGGCCTACGACGCGGCCGTGCCACTGATCCTGCTCTCCCCGGCCGACCTGATGGCGCTGCTGGCCCACCCGCCGGCCGACGTGGCCGCCCCGGAGATCTGGGCCTGCCTCGGCCTGCTGCACCACCGGCCCGAGGAGGCGTGGCTCGACTCGGAACGGCGCCGAACGCTCGTCGGGCTGGCCGACGGCGGGCTCGATCGGGTGACCGAGGCGGCGTTGTTCGCGCTGATCGTGGCGGCCTGGGTCGACCCGGCGGCGCGTACCGACGTGGCCGCGGTGGTCACCGCCCGGATCACCGAGATGGCCACGCGGCCCGGGGCACGCTCGTTCGCCGAGCTGGCCCTGGCCACGCCCGACCTCGACCAGTCGACCCGGCAGCTCGCCACGGCGATGACCCGGACGCCGGCCGTGCCCCGCCAGCGCGGCCGCAGCCGGCTGCTGCTGCGCTGGCGGCGCGACTAGATCATCACCCCTGGATGATCGCGATCAGGTCACCCTCCTGCACCACGTCGCCCTCGTGCACCGCGAGCTCGGCCACCGTGCCCTCGGACTCGGCGACCACCGGGATCTCCATCTTCATCGACTCGAGGATCACCAGGGTGTCCCCCTCGGCGACGGTGTCGCCGGTCGAGGCGACGACCTTCCACACATTGGCCACCATCTCGGCCCGGATCTCGTCGGCCACGGAACCCTCCTCGGTCATTGGGCTGAAGGATCGTTCAATCAGCGCCATCAAACCACGGATCACCGTCGGGCGAGTCAGGCGCACGCCGACGCGCCGACTACCATCGGCGCGGGAAACGCAGCACGAACAGGGAGTCACCTATGGCTAAGAAGTCCCGCAAGAAGAAGGCTCGTAAGAAGAGCGCCGCGAACCACGGCAAGCGCCCCAACAGCTGAACACGAAGAAGCCCCGCGGCGAGCCGCGGGGCTTCTTCGTTCGCGTGTCTTTACGGGAGGAACTCCCGCGTCTCCACCTGCACCTCGAGCTGGTCGAGCTTGATGCGCAGCCGCTCCCGCAGTTCACGGGGAGCCTTCTCGTCGCCGCAGCTGCGCGACACCAGCGCCTTCACCTCGTGCTCGATGCCGTACTCCTGCAGGCACCCGACGCAGTCGTCCAGGTGCTTCTGGATCAACGAGCGGCGGTCCTCGCTGCACTCCAGGTCGAGGTAGAGATATACCTCGCTGAGCACGATGCCGCAGTCAGTCTCGTGATCCTCGCCGTTCAGCCCGCTCATGTCGCGTCACGCCTCCTGCGGTTCCGAAGCGGTCCGGGTGATTCCCCGGTCGGCAGCGTACTGCTCCAGCGTCTTGCGCAGGTTGCGCCGGCCGCGGTGCAGACGGGACATGACGGTGCCGATCGGCGTGTTCATGATGTCGGCGATCTCCTTGTACGAGAAACCCTCGACATCAGCGAGGTAGACGGCCAGACGGAAGTCTTCCGGCAGGGCCTGCAGAGCTTCCTTGATGTCACTGTCGGGCAGCCGGTCGAGCGCCTCGGTCTCGGCCGAACGCAGGCCGGCGGAGGTGTGCGACTCGGACGAGGCGAGCTGCCAGTCGGTGATCTCCTCGGTCGGAGCCTGCACCGGCTGACGCTGCTTGCGCCGATAAGAGTTGATATAGGTATTTGTGAGGATGCGGTAGAGCCACGCCTTGAGGTTGGTGCCCTCCTCGAACTGATGGAAAGCGGAGAACGCCTTGAGATACGTCTCCTGCACCAGGTCTTCGGCATCGGCGGGGTTGCGCGTCATCCGCAGGCCAGCAGCGTAAAGCTGGTCCACGAAAGGCAACGCGTCCCGCTCGAAGCGCGCTCTGCGCTCCTCGGTCCGTTCTGTTTGGGCCACCCTGAGATCTCCCCTCGACCGCCCCGCCGAGGATACGGGTAGTGCCCCTTCAACGGCCTCGAAAACCGCCGGTGTGCTGACACTCACCGATGGTGTGACGGACTTCGTGACCGGCCACTCGGGGGAACTCAGAAGGTTCCGCACCCGATCGACCTCCCGGCTGTCGCGCTCGAGGCACTCGGTTCCGGCTCGCACCTGAAAAACCCCTTCCGACGTACATGCTCCCGGGGCTTACAACCACGACACCGCGAAGGTCATTCCTTCAAAGAGCCCACCCATGCGTACGCATCCAGGCGATCGCGATCTCAGCGGTGCCCTTCACGTCCCTGCGCAGATCGTGGGTCGCGCCCGGCCGCACGATCACCTCGACGTTCCCGCCCGGGCCGGGCACCCCGAACGCGTCCCGGTCGCCGTTGAGCACGAGGGTGGGGATCCCGGCGGGCAGTTCGCCGGCCCGGCTGCGATCGGGCTTGCCCGGCGGGTGCAGGGGAAAGGCCAGAGCGAGGACGCCGGCCGCGTTCAGGTCGGCCGCGGTGCGGCACGCCACCCGGGCACCGCTCGACCGGCCACCGACGATCAACGGCCCTTTCCGTACGTCCAATTGCCTGATCACCGAGGTCCAGGCCTCGTCGAGCTGGCCGGCCGGCGCGGGCGCCCGTCGTCCGGCGACCCGGTAGGGCTGCGTGACGAGAACCACCTCGACCCCGGCGGCGATCGCGGCGTCGTGCACGGCCGTGAGGTCGGGCGCGTCGACCCCGCCGCCGGCACCGTGGCCCAGAACCAGCCGGCTGACAGCTTTGCCCTCGGGCTCGGTGATGCGCACCCGGGCCGGGCCGCGCGGCGTCTCGATCTCGCTCTCGTTCACGAGTTCATGAAACCAGCACTTCCCGCCCGGCGGGCCGGTGTGGCGCGCGCCGGACGGGAACGTGTGAATCGGTCAGCGGCTGACCGGTGTCAGGCTGAGCAGCCTGCGATCTTCCTCGTCGGTGTCGTCGTCGATCGTCTCGCCGTCCGGACCGACCCGTTCGCGCCAGGCGACCAGCATGGCGCGGCGCTCGCGCGGCGTCGTGCCGCCCCAGACGCCGTGACAATCGCCGACCTGCAGCGCCCAGGCAAGGCAGGGGCCCTGCACCGCGCAGGTGCCGCAGAGCGAGATCGCCCCTTCGGACGGTTCGTTGGGCGCCGGAAAGAACGTCTCCGGATCGACCGTGCGGCACGCGCCGCGGGTCCGCCAAGCTTCGTCGCCCTGCCGCTCGTGCATGGCCTCGATCAGTCGCGGATCGCGACGCGCGATGGCCACCTCGTGCGGACGCGGCATACGAGCCCGTGTCATCAGCCCACCTCCCCCGTGGGACCGGAACTGCGTGTGGTCCAAGGCCCGCACCGTGCGGACCAGCACCACTCCGGCGCAGTTTTGTATCGCAGGGTAGAAGATCAGAACAAGGGTGTTATCTATCTTGAAACAAAGTTGCGAATACGAAATGGGGACATCTGTCCACAAAGACCCCTATCAATCTTGCGGCTGGTCGGTGCGGCGCTACCGGCGCGTAGCCCACTAGGCATCCCGCATTCGCCCACGGAAAATTTCCCATAGCGTTTCCGATCCGACCTATGTGGACTTTTCGGATGCGTGCAGCAGCCGGGGGCGTCGTGGTGGGTGCCGGCCCACGACGGGGTGGCTCTGGTGGCGCGTGTCGCTCCGCGGCACGCGCTCCTCGGACGGCACGCGCTGCTCGGCGCGGGGCACAACTCGACGCGGGCTGCGGAGGCCGCCCGTCAGAAGAGGGAGGCCGGCTCGGGGGTCTGGGCCGGTGGCGGGTCGAGCAGGTGGGGGCCGTTGTTGCGGACGCTGCCCACGTCGGGGCGGACCTCGCGGATCTCGATCGCGGCCAGCTCGGCCGGCGACAGGGGCTGCAGCAGCTCGTCGGGCTCGCCGCCGCCGGCCAGCCAGGCGGGCCAGCGGTCGCGCGGCAGGATCAACGGCATGCGGTCGTGCACGCGGGTCAGGTCGCCCAGGGCCGCGGTCGTCAGGATGCTGCACGTCAGGGTCGATTCGGGGCCCCAGGCCGTCCAGATGCCGGCGAAGGCCAGCGGGGCGCCGTCGGCGGGGGTCATGTAGAACGGGCGCCGCTGCTTGCCCTCGCGGATCCACTCGAACCAGCCGTCGGCCGGCACCAGGCAGCGGCGGCGGGCGAAGGACGAGGCGAACGCCTTCGAGGTGGCCACCGTCTCGGAGCGGGCGTTGATCATGCGGGCGCCGGCGCGCAGGTCTTTGGCCCACGGCGGCACCAGGCCCCAGCGGGCGGTGTCGAGCACGCGGGCGTCATGGGTCTGCGACATGCGCACCACGGGCACCGGGGCGGTGGGGGCGACGTTCCAGCTCGCGTCGGGCTGCTCGGCCACGCTCACGGCCTCGAACAGATCTTGTAGATCCGCGTCGCTCCTGGTCGTCGCATACCGCCCGCACATGCTCCCGAACGGTACACCCGTCCCGTCGAGCGGGAATGCTCCACGAAATTGTCAGCCCGCCCCGGCACAATGGCTTCCGTGACAGCAGAATCCCGCCCCTGGCTCGCTCCGTCCGCGTCCGGTCCGGTCAGCGCCACCGTGCGTCTGCCGGGCTCCAAGTCGATGACGGCGCGCGCCCTGGTGCTGGCCGCGCTGGCCACCGAGTCCTCGGTGATCGAGCGGCCGCTGCGGGCCCGCGACACCGAGCTGATGGCCTCCGGCCTGCGCGCGCTCGGCATCGGCCTCGACACCGGCGACGACGATCGCTGGCTGGTCGAGCCGGCCCCGCTTCGCGGCCCGGCCCGGGTCGACGTCGGCCTCGCGGGCACGATCATGCGGTTCCTGCCGCCGGCCGCCGCGCTCGCCGAGGGCACCGTCGAGTTCGACGGCGACCCCCACGCGCGCAACCGGCCGCTGCGCCCGATCGTCGAGGCGCTGCGTTCGCTCGGCGTGTCGATCGACGCCTCGGCCACCGGCGGGCTGCCGCTCACCGTGCGCGGGGCCGGCCTGGTCGAGGGCGGCGAGGCCGTGATCGACGCGTCCGGCTCGAGCCAGTTCGTCTCGGGGCTGCTGCTCTCCGCCCCGCGCTTCGCCAAGGGTCTGGTGCTGCGTCACGAGGGTCCGCCCGTGCCGTCCGCGCCCCACCTGCGCATGACCACCCACATGCTGCGCGCCGCCGGCGCCGTGGTCGACGAGTCGGTGCCCGACGTCTGGGCGGTCGAGCCCGGCGAGCTGCGCGGGCGCACGTGGGTGATCGAGCCTGACCTCTCCGGTGCCGCGCCGTTCTTCGCCGCCGCCATGGTCACCGGCGGCGTCGTCACGCTCGCCGGCTGGCCGGCCGAGAGCTGGCAGCCCGTGGGCCGGCTCAGCGAGCTGCTCACCGCGCTCGGTGGCGAGGTCACCCAGACGGTCGACGGGCTCACCGTGCGGGGCACCGGCTCGCTGCACGGCATCACCGCCGACCTGTCCGAGGTGAGTGAGCTCACCCCGGTGATCGCCGCCCTGGCCGCGCTGGCCGACGGGCCGTCCGAGCTGCGCGGCGTCGCCCACATCCGCGGTCACGAGACCGACCGCCTGGCCGCGCTCGCTACCGAGCTGGGCAAGGCCGGCGCCGGCGTCACCGAGTTCCCCGACGGTCTGCGCATCGTTCCGGGGCCGCTGCGGCCCGCCGAGTTCGAGACCTACGCCGACCACCGCATGGCCCACGCCGCCGCCGTGATCGGACTCGCCGTGCAGGGCACCTCCCTCACCGACGTAGCGTGTACGTCGAAGACGTTGCCCGAGTTCCCCGAACTCTGGGCGGGACTCGTGGCGAGGAGCTAGACCTGCCAGGCCGCAAGCGCGAATACGACGAGGACGACGTCCGGATCAGGCCGGGCCGTTCGTCGCGCCCGCGCACCCGCACGCGCCCCAAACACGACGACGCCATCGACGCTCTGGTGATCACCGTCGACCGTGGCCGTTACGGCTGCGTACGCGAGGACGCCCCGCCCGACAGCCCGATCATCACCGCGATGCGCGCCCGCGAGCTGGGCCGCAAGTCGGTCGTGGTCGGCGACCGGGTGGCGCTGGTCGGCGACGTGTCCGGCGATACCGGCGCGCTGGCCCGCATCGTGCGCATCGGTGAGCGCACGTCGGTGCTGCGCCGCACGGCCGACGACGACGACACCACCCCCGAGGGCCGCCTCGAACGGGTAGTCGTGGCCAACGCCGACCAACTCGTGATCGTCAGCGCGCTGGCCGACCCGCAACCGCGCACCGGGTTCATCGACCGCTGCCTGGTCGCGGCGTACGACGCCGACATCGAGCCGCTGCTGTGCCTCACCAAGGCCGACCTGGCCGGCCCCGAAGCGGTGCTCGGCTATTACGCCGAGCTCGACCTCCCGCACGTGCTGGTCCGCCCCGACAGTGACCTCTCCGAGCTGCGCCGGCGGCTGGCCGGCAACATCTCGGTCATGGTCGGCCACTCCGGCGTGGGCAAGTCCACCCTGGTCAACCGTCTCGTCCCCGAGGCCCTGCGTGCGGTCGGGGTGGTGAGCGCGATCGGCAAGGGCCGTCACACCTCGACCAGCGCGGTCGCCCTGCGACTGCCGCCGGTGGGGCGATCGCGCAAAGACCCGGGCTGGATCATCGACACCCCCGGCATCCGCAGCTTCGGCCTGGCCCACGTCAGCGCCGAGAGCCTGCTGCACGGCTTCCCCGACCTGGTCGAGGGCACGGTCGAGGACCAGCCCAATTGCAGCCACTCGCCGCACGACGTCGACTGCCGCCTCGACGCCTGGGTGGCCGAGGGCAAGGCCGACCCACGCCGCCTCGAGTCCTACCGCCGCCTGCTGGCCTCCCGAGCCGGCGAAACCGACCAACGCGACACCCCTCCAGACGACGAACTTCCCCCAAGCTGACGACACGGTCATCTTCGTTCCGGGGTCAAAGCCAGATTTACCGGATATTTCCGGAAGCGGCCCCAGTGCGAGGCGGCCTTGGTCCGTCAGGCGGCCGAGCGGGCGGGTTCTGGCGGATGGGTCGGGCGCCGGGCGGGCGGGCCGGGCGGGCTCTGGTGGGCGGGGCGGGCCAGGCGGCCGGGCTCTGGTGGGTAGGCACCGGGGCGGGTCTTGGTGGGGGTGGCAGCTGGTGATGTCTTGATGGTCGTCAGTGCTCACTGGTTGGCGATAGTGGCGGTGCCGATGGCAGGAGTGGGTAGCGGTCACCGGTGTCACGTACGCAGCTGCGCTGCGCTGCGGCGCCACGTGCCGAATCGTAGGCAGACGACAACATGTCTCTTGACTAGTTGTCACACAGCGCGGGAGACTGCTTTCGCTCTGATGGAGGCCGCGAAAAAAGGGGGAATCGTGAGCGGCGGTGTGTGTTGCGGTGCTGCATCGGCGATCTGGGTGCAGGGCCTCGATGTCGGCACTGTGTCCAGGGCCGCGTTGCATGATCGTCAGGGCGTGGATCGGTTTGTCACCGAGGTCCGCTGCGGGGGTGCCCAAGCGTGACGACGATCCAGGCCTACCTGTTCGCCCTCGATCTGACACCCCGCCAGCACCGCAATGTGCTCGCGCATGCTGGCGCGGCCCGGGTCGCCCATAACTGGGCGCTGGCGCAGGTCAAGGCGGTGATGGGTCAGCGGGCCGCGGAACGCTCATATGGCGTGCCCGACGGGTTGCTGACCCCGGCGTTGTCGTGGTCCCTGGCGGGGCTGCGCAAGACCTGGAACGCCGCCAAGAGCGAGGTGGCGCCGTGGTGGAGTGAGGTGTCCAAGGAGGCGTTCAACACCGGCCTGGACGCGTTGGCCCGCGGGTTGAAGAACTGGGCCGACTCCCGCAACGGTAAGCGGGCGGGCCGGGCGGCCGGGTTCCCGCGGTTCAAGTCACGTCGCCGCACCACCCCGAGTGTGCGGTTCACGACCGGAGCGATCCGAGTCGAGCCGGACCGCAGGCATGTGGTGCTGCCCCGGCTGGGCCGGTTGAAGCTGCACGAATCAGCCCGCAAACTCGCCCGCCGCCTGGAAGCCGGCACAGCCCGGATCCTGTCGGCCACCGTGCGCCGCGACGGCGGGCGCTGGCACGTGTCGTTCACCGTCGAAGTCGACCGGGCCGAACGAACCCCGGCCCGACCGGATGCTGTGATCGGCGTGGACGTCGGGATCAAACACCTGGCGGTCTTATCTACCGGCGATCTCGTGCCGAATCCGCGCCACCTGGCCACCGCGCAGACCCGGCTGCGGGCGCTAGGTCGGGCCCTGTCCCGCAAGACCGGACCCGACCGCAGGACCGGACAGCGTCCGTCACGCCGCTGGCAGCGCGCAGCGGCACGGCTCGGCCGGGCGCATGCCCGGGTCACTCATCTGCGCCGCGACACCATCCACAAGCTCACCAGCAAGTTGGCTACGACCTACGGCACGGTGGTGGTCGAGGATCTCAACGTCGCCGGCATGCTCACCAACCGCAGGCTGGCCCGGCACATCGCCGACGCCGGGTTCGCCGAACTCCGTCGGCAACTGGCCTACAAGACCTCGTGGAACGGCGGCCGGCTCGTGGTGGCCGACCGCTGGTATCCGTCATCCAAGACCTGCTCGGCCTGTGGCACAGTGAAAACCAAGCTGGCCCTGTCCGAGCGTAACTACCGGTGTGCGGCGTGCGGGCTGGTCATCGACCGCGACCGCAACGCCGCCCTGAACCTGGCCGCACTGGCGGCACAGTTCGATACCGCCGGGAGTGGCCCGGTGGCAGCACGTGGAGCCGACCAGAAGACCCGCGCATGCGGGCAGGTGCCTGTGAAGCGTGAACCCGGCACGACATCAGTCGGTCAGACCGGGACCGTCCCGCCGCAAGGCAGGACTACCCATTATGTGCTCACCAAAGCACGCTGAGAGGTAACGGATCGGCTAGCGTGCGGGCATGGCCGGTTACGCCGACGATCTCGCCCTTGCCCATCTGCTCGCGGACACCGCCGACTCGATTTCGATGAGCCGGTTCCGGGCGCTCGATCTCAAGGTCGAGTCCAAGCCCGATCTGACGCCGGTGTCCGACGCTGACACCGCCGTCGAGCAGGCGATCCGGTCGACGCTGGCTCGGGCGCGGCCGCGTGACGGCGTGCTGGGCGAGGAGTTCGGGCTCACCCCGGCGGCCGCCGGGCCGGGCAGCCGGCGCTGGGTGATCGACCCGATCGACGGCACCAAGAACTTCGTGCGCGGGGTGCCGATCTGGGGCACGCTGATCGCGTTGCTCGAGGGCGACACCCCGGTGGCCGGGCTGGTGAGCGCGCCCGCCCTGGGCCGCCGCTGGTGGGGTGCGCGTGGCCACGGGGCGTACGCGGGAAAGCATCAGCACAGCGCCACCCGCATCGAGGTCTCGGCCGTGCGGCGGGTGGCCGACGCCAGCGTCTGTTATGCCAGTCTCGACGGCTGGCACCAGATCGGGCGCCTGCAGCAACTCGTCGACCTGAGTCTGGGCGCGTGGCGTAGCCGGGCGTACGGCGATTTCTACGGCTACATGCTGCTGGCCGAGGGTGCCCTCGACGCGATGGTCGAGCCCGAGCTCTCCCTGTGGGACGTGGCCGCCCTGATCCCGATCGTCCAGGAGGCCGGCGGCAGCATCACCGACCTCGCCGGGCGCCCGCCGGCCGACAAGTCGTCGGTGATCGCCACCAACGGTCTGCTGCACGAAACGGTGCTCACCGCCCTGGCCCGATAACGGACATTCCGGTCGTAAATAGTGGCATTGCGTGACGGTCCGGACACCCCGCGCTGAGAGTGTCCCCCGAAGCGCTGATGCCGGGCCGCGGCTGGTCTATCGTGCGTCAGGTGGTGTCCTCGGGCTGGGCCTTCCTCGCCGCCATGATCCTGGCGTACGGGGTGGCGAACCTGTTGCAGTCAGCGGCTGCGGCGCGCACGACCGTGCACCACACCTTCGACCCGGGCCTGCTCGTGCGGCTCGCCGGGCAGCGCACCTACCTGCTCGGCATCGGCTGCCAGGTGCTCGGTTTCGTGCTCGCCTTCCTCGCCCGTGAAGAGTTGCCGCTCTTCCTGGTGCAGGCCAGCGTGGCGGCCGGCCTCGGGGTGACCGCCCTGCTCGGCGTGGTGCTGCTCAAGTGGTCGCTGCCGGTGGCCGAGATCGTGCTGCTGGTGCTGCTCATGTTCGGCATCGCGGGCCTGGTCAACTCGGCTCAACCGGCCCACGCCCGCCCGCTGGGTGCGGCCGGGATCGCCGGCTTGACGGTGGCGTTGCTGCTGATCGGCGGCCTGGGTTTCTTCGCCGTACGACTCCACGGCGCCCTCGGCTCGGTGGTGCTCGGCTCGCTGGCCGGGGTCGGGTTCAGCGCCGCCGCCATCGCCGCCCGCCCGCTGGCCAACGAGTCGTCGGCCGCCGGTTTCTTCGCCAACCCGCTGCTCTACCTGCTCGTCGTGCACTCGCTGGTCGGCCAGTTGCTGCTGGGGCTGGCGATGCAGCGCGGCTCGACCACGGCGGCGGTCGCGGCGATGGACGCGGCGGGTGCCGTCCCGGCCGCGATCGTGGGCCTGCTGCTGCTCGGCGACCGCATCCAGCCCGGCAAGGAGTGGCTGGCCGCGCTGGGCTTCGTCGTGACGCTGGCCGCCGTGATCGGCCTGACCCGTTACGCCGAGCCGCAGCACCACCCGGCCAAGCCCGCGCCGCCGCCTCCGGCCCGCCGCCCCGAGCCCGCACCCCTGCGCACAGCGCCTACCACCCGCTGACCGCAAGCTCCCGGCCCGCCGACGCATCGCTCCGGCCCGCTGACCACATTCGCTCCTACCCGGCGGCATGAGTACTGCCCCGCCGGGTACTTGCTGACCATGTCCACCGGGCAGTTATGTCCCGCTTAATCCCGTTCAGCTCGGCGAACCTCGTCTCGGACGCGCGGGAAATGCGAAAAGGGGACGCGTTATGCACAATGGAGCGATCATGGCGAGCGAGGTGCGGCACCGGGTGGACCGCGGGTCGGAATACCCGTTGGTCCAACTCGCCGGGGTGCTCGACACCGACACCGCCGGCGCGGTGCGGGCCGCCCTGCTGGAGGTTCTCGCCGACCAGCCCGAGGCGATGCTCGTCGACGTCGGGCAACTCTCGCTCGCGACCGCGGGCGACGTCGCCGTCCTGCGCGACCTGCGGCTGGAGACCACCGATTGGCCCGCCGCCCATCTCGTCCTGTGCGACGCCCGCGGCGCGACCGCCTGGCCCGACGCCGGTTGGCCGGTGTGGCCCGGCGTCCCCGAGGCGCTCGCCGAGCTGGGCCGTCCCGACCCCGATCACCGCTTCAGCCTCGCCCTGGAACCCGCTGTGGGCGCCGCCCGGCGGTCCCGCGAGCTGATCACCGAGGCTTGCGCACGGTGGGAGCGGGCCGAGGTGGCCGGTCCTGCCTGCATCGTGGTCACCGAGCTGGTGAACAACGTGGTCGTGCACGCCCGTACGCCCATGGTCGTGCTCGTCGCGGCCCACGGCAGCGGCATCAGCGTGGCGGTGCGCGACCAGTCGCGGCATCAGCCGACCTTCACCGGGAGCCCGGTGCCGCCGACGGCGTACGGGGGTCGCGGGATGTTACTGATCGACTCGGTGGCGAGCCGGTGGGGCAATCTGCCGCTCGACGACGGCAAGGTGGTCTGGGCCCTGCTGTCAGGCGAGGCACAAGAGGCCGACGCGCAAGACGCGGGCGCACAAGAGGCGGAAACAGTGGCGTTCAACGCTCCCGCGGCAAGCATGACCGACCCCGCACGCGGGTAGATTGCGGGAATGCGAGACAACGACTACCCCGCTGAGGTTTCGGACCCGGAGGCTTCCGGTCTGCCCGACACCGCGGATGACGATTCGACCGCGTATGACCAGGTGGAAAGCTCCCGCTGGGCCGACGGCCCCGATCCGGCGGCTCTGGCCGGGGTCGGCCCGGGCGGTTCCAACCGCTTCGGCGACACCGCCGAGGAGGCGCTTGAGGGCGAGTCGCTCGACCGCCGCCTGCGCCAGGAGGAGCCCGACTTCGGCGCCGAAGACCCGATCCCGGTGCGCCACGACCCGATCGACGAGACGATCGACAGCTCCGAGCAGCGCAACTTCGACGCCGACGTGTGGGGCGCCAGCCCGACCTCCGACCCGAAGTCGCAGATCTCGCTCTACGACGACGGCCAGCTCGACGACGACGACCCGCAGACGGTCGGCCGTCTGGTCGCGCCCGACGAGGGCTACGGCTTCGACGACGAGACCGACAGCGTGGCCTACGACGCGGGCGCCTCGGGCGGCGGCGCCAGCGCTGAAGAGCTGGCGATCCACGAGACCAACGCGCCTCGCTACGAGTAGAGGCCCTTTTCGATCGCATAGCGGGTGAGCTCGACGCGGTTGTGGAGCTGAAGCTTGCCGAGCGTGTTCTGGACGTGGTTCTGCACCGTGCGATGGCTCAGCACGAGCCGTTCGGCGATCTGCCGGTAGGACAGGCCCTTCGCCACCAGGCGCAGCACCTCGGTCTCGCGTTCGGTGAGCTTCGGCGCGTCCGCCCCCGGCGCGTCCGAGGCCGGCGGGGTCACCGCGAGGCGCCGGAACTCGCCCAGCACCAGCCCGGCCAGCCCCGGGGTGAAGACCGTGTCACCCGCCGCCGTACGGCTCACCGCGTCGAGAAATTCGGAGAGGCCGGCCGACTTCAGCAGGTAACCCGTCGCGCCGGCCTTCATCGCGTCGAGCACGTCTTGCTGCTCGCCGCTGGCCGAGAGCATGAGGATCCGTACGCCCGGAATCTCGGCGGCCAGACCGGTGATCACTTCGACGCCCGCGACGTCGGGGAGCTGCAGGTCGAGAACCACGACGTCGGGACGGGCGGCGGCCGCGATGCGCACGGCCTGACGCCCCTCGCCGGTGGTCGCCACCACGTCGTAGCCCGCGGTGGTCAGGTCACGGCTGACGCCCTCGCGCCACATCGGGTGGTCGTCGACCACCATCACCCGGATCGCAGTGGTCATGCCGTCACGATATCGGTGCGCGGCACGACCATCTCGACCTCGGCGCCCTCGCCCGGCGCCGACACGATCTCGACCCGGCCGCCGAGGTCGGCGACCCGTCCGCGGATCGACTGGGCGACGCCGAGCCGGCCCTGCGCCTCGGCCTGGGCCAGCCGGTCGGGGGCGATGCCGCAGCCGTCGTCGCGCACGGTCACGACCACACGATCGGGCTCGTCCTCGACGAAGAGATAGACCTTGGTGCCGGGCGGGCAGTGCTTTTCCACGTTGTCCAGCGCGGCGGCCACGGCGGCGCGCAGCTCGCGGGCGGTGCGGGCGGGCAGCCGGACGGGACCGGCCGGGCCTGAGAGCGTCACGACCGGGGAGGCGTACGCCTGAAGCAGAGCCATGAGGTCGAGGTCGTCGCCGACCGGCTCGTGCCGCCCGGCCACCAGCGTGCGCAGTGCCGACTCCTGCTCGCCGGCCAGCCGGGCCAGTTCGCCGGCCTCGCCGTCGAGCCCGGCGCCCCGGCGTTTGACCAGGGCCAGCACCTGCAGCACGGAGTCGTGGATGTCGCGGGCGAGCCGTTCCCGTTCGCGGGTGGCCGCCTCGAGCTTGATCGCCTGCTCGAGCCGCTGCTGGGCGATCTCGGCGAAGCGTACGAGATAACCCACCGCGAAGGCGGCCAGCAGCATGAGAACCGAGCCCGTGAACGCCGCCTGGTCGTAGTGGGCGCGGACGATCAGGTCGGTGGCCCCCATCGCCAGCGCGGCCACGATGCCGCCGCGCCGTCCGCCGGCCACCGCCCAGCAGATCACCGGCGCGACGTGCCAGGCGACGGCGAGGGTGGGGCGGCCGGCCTCGAGCGCGGCCCGGCCGACGACCCAGATGCTGGCGGTCAGCGCGGCGATGGTGACCAGCAGATCGGCCAGCAGCAGCGGCGGCCGGCGGCGAACCGGATCGGCGTACGCATAGGTGGTGAGCACTGTCCAGGCGGCCATCACGGCCAGCACGGGCCAGGCCAGCACGGGCCGCTCGTAGAAGGCGACGTTGCGGACGACCAGGAACGTCGCGTAGCCCAGGGCGGCGATGCGATAGACCGCGATCGCTCGCCACAGTGGCGCCTGGAGACCGCTGGTGCGCGCGTCGGCCATGGTGCCGACCTTTCCACATCGCGCCGTCCACGGGTGGCCCGCCCTGCGGGAAGATCAGGCGTGGCCTACCGTCGGAGGCATCAGCACCGACGTCCTGCTCTCGGAGACCTTCGATCGGAGCGCCATCACCGCGCTGCGGCACTCGGTCGCGTCCTGTGCCGGGGCGGCCGGTCTGATCGGCGACCGTCTCGACGACTTCGTGGTCGCGGTGAACGAGTTGCTCACCAACGCGGTGCGGCACGGCGGGGGCGTCGGGCGGGTCGTTCTGTGGGTGGCCGACGGCGAGGTGGTCTGCGAGGTGAGCGACTCCGGTGGCGGCCTGTCGGCGGCGCGGCTCGAGCCGGTGACGCGCCCGGCGGCCACACAGCCGGGCGGCTGGGGGCTGTGGCTGGCCGAGGAGCTGACCGATTCCTTCCAGCTGCACACGGGCGCCGAGGGGACCACCGTACGGATCTCAAGTCGCTCTACTTTAAGTAATTCTTAAGTCTCTTCGACTGATCTTGCGCAGGGCGCACGATGTTGTTCAAGGTGCCTGCTGTGAAGGCTCGGCACCGCTCGACATGGTCCATCCGTCCGCGCGCGATCATCGCGTTGGCGGTCGCGTGCGTGGGTCTGGCAGGAGCCGTCTATCTCACGGGCCAGAGCGATGTCGCGTCGGCCGCCGAGCACCGGCCGGTCTTCGACGACGACTTCCAAGGCGAGCGCGGCACCGACCTCGACCGGTCCAAGTGGCTGCTCGACGGCGACAACCACAACGCGCGGCTCGACGGCGAGGGCAACCTGATCGTCGACCGGCTGATCAGCACGCGGCAGGCGTTCGCCGAGCCGTTCGGGCACGCGGAGGCGCGCGTCAAGGTGCGGCGCGTGAACGGGCCGTGGCGGGCGTTCAGCGCGGTCGACAAGTACGGACGTGTGCTGCGCGGGAAGGTCGAGAAACTCGACGGCGACGCGGCCACCGGGGACGACTTCCACACGTACGCCATCGATTGGACCCCGGAGACCGTGGTGTGGTCGGTGGACGGGCAGCCGAGTCTCAAGCTGACGCCGGACGAGCCGGGCCTGCCGATCGCGCTGGTGCTCAACCTGGCCACCGACGGGCAGCGGCCGGCGCGCATGGTGGTCGATTTCGTGCGGGTCACGGCGGGCGAGAAGCCGCAACCGATGCCCACGGTGAGCTCTTCGGCGCCGCCCGCACCCGCCGCCCCACCGTGGAAGGTCCGCACCTCGTACGCCCCTGGTGATCTCGTGACTTTCAAGGGCGCGACCTATCGGGTCAAGGAGGCGCACACCGCGCTGCCCGGCTGGGAGCCCTCCGCGCTGCCCAATCTGTTCACGAAGGTGTAAAAAAGGGCCTTGCCGCGGCGTGCCCATTGACTGATCGCGGTCAATCTCTAAAGACTGTTTCCGATACGCAACCTCTCCCCCGGAGGCATCCCCATGCGTAAGCGGAGAATCCTGCTCGCCGCGATCACGATCGCGGCGACCCTCACCAGCGGCCTCGTGGCCGCCTCACCCACCACAGCCCAGGCCGCCATCGGCCCGGTCGTCTGGTCGGACGAGTTCAACGGCGCGGCCGGAGCCATCGACGGGTCGAAGTGGAAGTTCGACATCGGCGGCAGCGGCTGGGGCAACAACGAGCAGCAGTACTACACCAGCTCGACGAGCAACGTGCGCGTCGACGGCCAGGGCAACCTGGCGATCACCGCCCGCCGCGAGAACCCGGCGGGCTACCAGTGCCACTACGGCACGTGTCAGTACACGTCGGGCCGCATCCTGACCGCGGACCGGTTCGCGCAGACCTACGGCCGGTTCGAGGCCCGCATCAAGATCCCGCGGGGTCAGGGCATCTGGCCGGCGTTCTGGATGCTGGGCGGCAACAACTGGCCCAACACCGGCGAGATTGACATCATGGAGAACGTCGGCAAGGAGCCCAACACCCTTTACGGTACGGTCCACGGCCCGGGCTACTCCGGCGGCAACTCGGTCACCGGCAGCCGCAACATCGGCCGGGCGCTGGCCGACGACTTCCACAACTACGCCGTCGAATGGTCGCCCAACCTCATCGTCTGGTTCCTCGACGGCGCCGAGTACTTCCGCGTCACCCCGGCCAGCCTGCGCGGCAACCCGTGGGTCTTCGACCACTCGTTCTTCATGATCCTGAACGTGGCGGTCGGCGGTTACTGGCCCGGCTACCCGGACGGCAGCACGGTCTTCCCACAGACGATGCTGGTCGACTGGGTGCGCGTCTCGGCCTGGGACGGCGGCACCCCACCCCCGACCGGCGGCTCGGTGCTGCGCAGCAACCTCAGCAACCGGTGCATCGACATCCCCGCGGCCAACCCGGTCGACGGCGCCCGGCTGCAGATGTACGACTGCAACGGCACCGCAGCCCAGCAATGGAGCTTCAACGGTGACGGCACGCTGCGCGCGATGGGCAAGTGCATGGACCCGGCCGGCGGCGCGCTCGGCAACGGCACGCCGATCCAGCTCGTCACCTGCAACGGCAACCCGGTGCAGCGGTTCACCCTTTCGGGCGCCGGCGACCTGGTGAACATCTCGGCCAACCGCTGCGTCGACATCCGGGACCGCAACACCGCCAACGGCGCCCAGCTGCAGCTCTACGACTGCTCGGGCGGCAGTAACCAGAAGTGGACCAGGTCCTAGTTGATCCGGTACGGGTCCCCGTAGACCTGCCAGTTCAGCGGCGCGGTCAGGTCGAGATTGCTCCGGCGCAGGAAGAGGCGCTGGGCGGTCTCGACCCGGCTGACGTCGTTGTGGGCCTCCTCCGTACGCATCTCGGCCACCCGGGCGTCGAGGAAGGCGTTCAGATAGGCCAGCTCGTCGCCGCCCTGGGCCGGGGTCTTGGCCTTGCGCAGGGCGGCGGTCCTGATCACGCGTAGTCCCGAGACCCCGTGCATCACCGCGGCGTCGAAGTAGGCGAACTGGCCGAGCGCCCGCAGCCCGTCGTCCTTCGCGATCCGCATCGACGGGTTGAAGTAGTACGTGTCGCGCGCGGCCTCCTGCACCTGCTGGAAGACCGGGTCGCGGCCGGCCGCACGCCAGGCCGCCGGGTAACCCGGGTCGAGGCCCGCGTGCGAGTCGGACCCGTCGACCGTACGAAGGGCGGGCAGGTATCTCGCGAGCACGTTGCCGGGTTTGCGGCGCGCGTACTCGGTGACGACGGCCAGCATGTCCGAGGTGCCCGAGGTGAAGCCGACGATCCCGCCGGTGTAGCCGCGGCCGTCACCGATGTCCTCGATGTAGGTGAACGAGCCCCGCCAGCCGAGCGTGGAGTTCTCGGCGCTGGAGACGAGTTGCAGCGCGCTCTCTTTCTTGCCCCGGTTCTCCAGGCCCGACGCCAGCGACCCGACGGCCGGGGTGGCCGCTCGCAGCGCCTTTGAGGCCGGCCCGTACGCCCGCACGTCGGCCAGGGCGTAGCCACCGGTCACGCGGGCCCGCTGGGTGGCCAGCACCCGCAGGTAGCGGCCGTTGCCGCTGAGCTTCTTGAGGTCGTCGGCGCCGCCGTTGCCGGCCCGGGTGACATACAGGTCTGTCCAGTTCGAGCCGTCGACCGACGTCTGCACGCGATAGGTCTTCGCGTAGGTGCCCGTCCACTGCAGGCGCACGCGCTCGACCCGCTGCACCGCGCCCAGGTCGAGGCGTAGCCACTGGGTGCCCGGCCCGGCGGCGCTGGTCCACCGCGTGACCGTGCTGGCGTCGTTCGCCCGGGCCGCCGCCTCGGCCCCGTGCACCGACGACGCGGCGGCCGGACGACCACGCGAGATCAGCACGTTGTCGTCGGCGCCGGCGGCGATCGAGATGGCCAGCGGGGCGCAGAGCGCCACGGCCACGCCACCGCCGAGGGCGACCTTGCGGACGTCTGTCGGCATGCCTCAACGCTAGGCCGGGCCCGGCGTCACTGCCCCCGGTATTGACCCTTGCCGTCGCCCTTGCCCCGCCCGTTACGCCGCACCAGGACGATGACCAGCACGATCGCGGCTACCACGAAGAGACAGCAGAGTGCGCCGAACAGACCGAAGATGCCGAACCCACCACGGCGGCGCGACTTCACCGCCTCGATCGTCACGTCGGCCACGCCGTTGCTCGCGGCCCACGCGTGCACCGGCACGACCAGGGCAAACGTCGCCCCGGTCACGGCCGCGACCAGGCGCGACCAGAACTTCACCACTGAAGACATGTGTTCCATCCTGACCCATCCCGGCAAGACCGACCTCCGGGACTACCCGGATATCGGGCAGGGTATGGGCAGCGCATCGACGAGAGGGGACCGGATGGACGCCGATCTGGCGGCACTGGCGACGGCACACGGAGTGGCGACCTGGTACGAGGACTGGCACCGCGAACGCAAGGACGTCGCCGCCGAGTCGGTCGTCGGCGTCCTGGGGCTGCTCGGCGTCGACGCGACCACCCCGGCGGCGATCCGGCGCGAGTTGGCCGCGGTGCGGGAACGGAATCGGCTGGGTCGCGTGCCGGGCACGGTGGTCATGCGGGCCGGGGAACCCCTGGTGCTGCCCGGCCCGGTCACGATCGAACTGGAGGACGGCACCGCCGGCGACCCGGACGACCTGCCGCTCGGCTGGCACCGGCTGCGCACCGGCGATCAAGAGGTCACCCTGGTCGTGGTGCCGGCCGAGCTGCCCGAGGCACCGCAGACCTGGGGCTGGATGCTGCAGCTCTACGCCCTGCACTCGGAGCGCTCGTGGGGCATGGGTGACCTCGGCGACCTGCGCGAGTTCCTGGCCGTGCCGGGATCGCCGGGGTTGGTGCTGCTCAACCCGCTGCACGCGATCACCCCGACGCTGCCGGTGCCGGCCTCGCCGTACTCGCCGTCCAGTCGCCGCTTCGCGAACCCCCTCTACCTGCGCATCGCCGACACCGACGAATATCGCCGGGCCGATCCGCCGCTGCGGGCCGCGGTCGACGCGCTCAAACCCGCGCCGACCGCCGACGGGCTGATCGACTACAGCGCGGTGTGGCAGGCCAAACGGGCGGCGCTCGAGATGCTCTGGCCGCTGGCCGGCGAGATCGACCTCGAGGCCGACCCGGGCCTGACCGACTTCGCCCGGTTCTGCGCGCTGGCCGAGCGGCACGGGCCGAACTGGCCCGAGTGGCCGGCCGAGCTGCGCCGGCCCGACTCCCCCGCGGTACGCGATTTCCACAGCGACCGCGTGGCCTTCCACGCGTGGCTGCAACGGCTGGTGAACGCCCAGCTCGAGGCGGCCAACGACACGGCCCGGGCGAACGGGATGCCGGTCGGGATCGTGCACGACCTGGCGGTGGGCATCGACCCGAACGGCGCGGACGGCTGGCTGCTGCAGGACGTGCTGGCCGCCGGGGTGCACGCGGGCGCCCCGCCGGACGCCTTCAACCAGCTCGGCCAGGACTGGGGGCTGGCCGCGTGGCGGCCCGACCGGCTGATCGAGACCGGGTACGCGGCCTACCGCGACATGCTGCGGCGGATCTTCCACCACGCGGGCGGCCTGCGCGTCGACCATGTGGCCGGGCTCTGGCGGCTGTGGTGGGTGCCGCCGGGCATGGGTCCCGACGGCGGGACGTACGTGCACTACGACCCCGAGGCGATGCTCGGCATCCTCGCGCTCGAGGCGCAGCGGGCCGGCGCCGTCGTGATCGGTGAGGACCTGGGCACGGTGCTGCCCGAGGTGACCGAGGGGCTGGAGCGGATGAACATGCTCGGCTCGGCGGTCCTCTACTTCACCCGCGACTGGGACGACCCCGACCAGGTCTTCGTCCCGCCGGCCGACTACCCGCGCAACGCACTGGCCTCGATCTCGACGCACGACCTGCCGACCGCGGCCGGCTTCCTCACCGGCGAACAGGTGCGGGTGCGGGCCGAGCTGGGCCAGCTCGCCGGCCCGGTCGAGCAGGAACGCAAGGCCGCCCGGCGCGACCGCGACCAGTTGCTGGCCGCCCTGCGGGCCGAAAAACTGATCACCGATCAGAGCACGAACGACGAGATCATCGTCGCGATGCACGAGTTCCTTGCCCGTACGCCGTGCCGTTTCGTCACCGCTTCGCTCTACGACGTGCTCGGCGAGCTCGCACAACCCAATCTGCCAGGCACTATGAACGAGTACCCGAACTGGCGGATGCCGTTGACCGCCGGTCTCGAGGCGATAGCCGAGGATCCACGCGTACAACGGATCGCCGTGATCCTCGCCGAGCGAGAGGCGCACCGATGAGCTTCATGGACAAGGCCAAGCAGTTCCTCGACAAGCACGACGACAAGGTCGACCAGGCCATCGAGAAGGTCGGCGACGAGGTCGACAAGCGCACCGGCCACAAGCACAGCGCGCAGATCGACAAGGCCGTCAACGAGGCGCAGAAGCGCACGGGCCAGGGCGACACCCAGCAGTAGGCGTTCCGGCCGCCCCCGCTCAGATCGAGAGCGGCGGGGGCGGCGGGTCGTCGTCGACCGCGTACAGCATCGGGTGCAGGGGCATGTAGGCGTCGCGCTGGCGGCACAGCAGCGGCGGAAGCAGCGAGGACCGGTGCTCGGGGTGCTCGGAGCAGTGCCGGGTGGCCCGGTTGATGGCGTCCGAGTGGTGCCGCCCACCGCCGTACTCGCCGCAGTTGGCGCAGTCCCAGCGCCAGAACGCCGGACCGTCCTCGGCCGGGAACCGCCGGATTTTGAGAGGCGGGCCGGCCTCCTCCTGAGCCGCGGCGATGATCGCGGGCATCTCACCCGCGGCCGGCGGGATCGCGGGACGTCTCGGCTGCTCGCCGATGATCTGCGCCAGCACTTCGCTCGTGGACACGGCTAACCTCCTCATTCGCGCTGCTCACAGTGTTGGGGGTCTTTCCGACCGGATGTGACGTTTTTCCGCAAAACTCCCCCACTCGGTGCTCGGAGCCCGTCGAAGGCGCTCGGCGGCACCCGCGATACTTGGGGCGTGGCGCAGCGCAAGAGGTCCGAACGGCAGGTCGAGACGGTGGCCTCGGGGGTCGCCGAGCTGCGGCCCGACCCCGACCGCGACACGGCGTACACCCTTCTGCTCGACGGCGCCCCGCAGTCGCACGTCGATCTCGCCGACCCTGCCCACCTGCAGTTCGAATACATCCGGCGGATGGCTGCGGCGATCGACCTGATCGCTCCGGCCGGTGAGCCGCTGCGCGCCCTTCACCTGGGTGGCGGCGCCCTCACGCTGCCTCGCTACATCGCGACCACCCGGCCCGGTTCGGCCCAGCGCGTCGTCGAGATCGACGGCCCGCTGGTCGAGTTCGTGCGCAGCCGCCTTCCCCTTCCGGCCAAGGCCAACATTCGCGTACGGGTGGAGGACGCGCGCGCCGCGGTCGAAGGCATGCGCGACGCGGGCTACGACCTGATCGTTCTCGACGTCTTCGCCGGCGCCCGCACCCCGGCCCACCTGACCTCGATCGAGTTCGCCCACGAGCTGGCCCGCGTGCTCGACCCGGCCGGTCACCTGCTGGTCAACATCACCGACGGGCCGCCGCTGCGCTACGCCAAGACCCAGGTCGCCACGATCCGCGCCGCGCTGCCCGAAGCCTGCCTGATCGCCGACGCGTCGGTGCTGCGCGGCCGCCGCTTCGGCAACCTCGTGGTCGTCGCCGGCCGCACCCCGCCGCCGGTCGCCGGGCTCACCCGCCGCGCCGCCGGCGACTGGTTCCCCGGGCGCGTCGAGACCGACCTCGACCGCTTCGCCGGCGGAGCGACGCCCGTCACTGACAGTGTCGCGGTGTCGTCACCCATGCCTCCTGAAGCGCTCTTTGGTAACCGTACGTAACACTTCGAGGGCGGAACGGGCAAGTATTTTCGCCCTGTCGTGTAGCCGTCAGCAAAAGTCGTGTGATTCGCGACTGCTGGCTTGTTTGCACCATGACACGCAGTTGTAATCGGTGGTGGCCGCGTGTTCGCGGCGCAGCGCGCACTGGGGGGAAAGCACGCATGCCCGAGCACTACGTTCCGAGCGACGCGGAGTTACCCGCGCCGTCGTCACCCGTTGCTCTGCTCGGCTTCGTCGCCGGCACCGGCGAACGCGTTCTGTGGAGCGGCCGCAGCGCCGTCGCGGAATACGCGTTCGACGAGCCCGCCTCGTTGCCGCGGTGGACCCTGCCCGAAGAGACCGAGATCGTCGTCACCGACGAGCGCGTGATCTATCGCGGCCCCGGCGCCCACGACACCGGCGAGCTGCGCTGGCACTGGCCGCAGCACCTGCGGGTGCAGCCCGGCGGCCGCGATGCGGGACGGCAGGCCACGGTCACCCAGATCCAGCTCGTCTGCGCCGGTCCGCAGGGTTCGTTCCCGGCGCTGGTCCTCGCGGGCGGCGACCTGGCCACGGTGCGCGACGCCGACCGGCTCGCCAACACGTTGCGCCAGGCGATCGCGCGCTACCGGGTCGAGAACGCCGGCCGGCTGGGCATTCCGGCGCCGCAGGCCCGCATGCTGTCCCGGCTCGTGATCGGCCCGGAGTTCTCGAACTACCAGGGTGGCGAAGGCCAGACGGTGTCGCTGATCGGCGCGGTCTCGATCGACGACCACGCCACGCACGCCGCTCCGGTCCGGGTCCAGGCGCAGGCTCCCGCCATCGAGCCTCGGCCTGGCTATGCCCCGATCGCGGGCTCGCCGGCGGTCGTCTCGGCCGAGAACCGTACGGCCGTCATCCCCGCCGAGACGCGGGCGGCGGTCGCCGCGGAAAGCCACCCCGCGGCCGCCGAGGGCCGCTCGCCGGGGGCCGGCTTTTCGGCCGTCGCCGCCGAGGGCCGCTCACCCGGCGTCGGCTCCCCGGCCGTCGCCGCCGAGGGCCGCTCACCCGGCGTCGACTTCTCGGCCGTCGCCGCCAAGAGACGTTCGTCCGCCGCGAGCGACGGCTGGTCGGCCCGCCCGGCCGACGACGCCACGCTCCACGGCCGCGACGACCTCGACGCGCGCGCCGCCGACCTCGCCGCCCGGGTGGCCAGCCTGGTCGCCGACGGGGCCGTCGCCCTAGGCGGCCGCCAGACCGCCGAGCCGGAGAGCCAGGCCAACCTCTCGTCCTACCTCGATGTGCCGCCGGCCTCGGCGCCGCGACCGCGCGACGCGGCAGACGACGCACCGCCGTCCCACGGTGGTAACCGCGCCGAATCAGTCCGGCGCACGGCCGCCCGCCTGGCCGGGAACGCGGCCCGGAGCCGCAGCAGCGCTCCGCGTCAGGACGGCGAGATCGGCAGCCACCGGCGGGCCTGAGGAAGCGGCCCGGACCGTCACGGGGCGGCCCGGTCCGCTCTCCGTGGCCCAGGCCCCTGGTCAGCTCTCCGCGCTCTTGGCGGGGGCCATGCCGGTGGGGGCGAAGCAGGTGCCGTTCGCGATTCGCTCGTCGTGCAGCAGGTGGGCGCGGCCCAGCAGCTCCATCAGCTCGGCCTCGGACCGGATGCGGGCCCGGTACCTCTCGGGCAGGCTCTTCAAGCGCGCCTCCTCGACCAGGAGGCGGTGGAAGATCTCGTCGCAGTAGGCCGGGTCGGTCTCGATGTCGAGGAATTCGTTCGCGTGCCGGCGGGCCGCCGCGATGTAGGTCTGGGCCCGTCCGCGTGGGCTGAGCAGCGACGCGATGACCGTGATGACCAGGATGCCGATGATCAGCGTGAGCGACAGCGCCGTGGAGATCTCGACGACGTGGATCGGGTCGCCGTTGTTGATGAACGGCACGTTGTTCTCGTGCATGGCGTGCAGGATCAGCTTGACGCCGATCAGCGCGAGGATCGCAGCCAGACCGTAGGACAGGTAGACCAGTCGGTCCAGCAGGCCGTCGATCAGGAAGTAGAGCTGGCGTAGGCCGAGCAGCGAGAACGCGGTCGCGGTGAAGACCAGGTAGACGTTCTGGGTGAGACCGAAGATCGCCGGGATCGAGTCGAGCGCGAACAGGATGTCGGTGCCGCCGATCGCGACCATCACCAGCACCATCGGCGTGAGCACCCGGCGGCCGTCCTCGTACGTGAACAGCTTGTCCCCGTCGTAGCGGTCGGAGGTGCGCAGCACCCGCCGGGCCAGCTTGACGATGACGTTGTCCGGCTTCTCCTCGTCGCCGTGCTGCTCGCGTAGCAGGTTGCCCGCGGTGATCAGCAGGATCAGCCCGAACAGGTAGAACACCCAGGCGAACGAGTTGATCAGCGCGGAGCCCAGGAAGATGAACCCGGTGCGCGCGATCAGCGACACCACGATGCCGACGAGCAGCACCTTCTGCTGGTCGGCCCGCGGCACCTTGAAGCTCGAGAAGAGCAGCAGGAAGACGAAGAGGTTGTCGACCGACAACGCCTTCTCGGTGACGTAGCCGGCGAAATATTCGGCGCCGTAGTCGTTGCCGCCGAAGATCCAGACGCCGACGCCGAAGAGGATCGCGATCGACACGTAGATCGCCGTCCACCGGGCGGCCTCGCCGATCGACGGGATGTGCGCCTTGCGCACGTGGAAGAAGAAGTCATACAGCAGCAGGCCGATGATGCCGAGAACAGTCAGCAGCCAAACCACACCCGACACATCCTGCATCAGCTCATCGTAGGGCCGACATGTTTCTCGCGGTCGGTGATGACGGCGGCTCTTCGCTGCGATTGGGTGAGGAAGAGCACTCCGGTCAGGTCGGCGCCCCGAAGATCCGCGCCTCGCAGGTCCGCACCGGTGAAATCAGCGCGCCGCAGGTCGGCCTCGCGCAGGTCGGCGCCGATCAGCAGCGCGCCACGGAAGCTGGCCCCCCGCAGGTCGGCTCCGCGCATCCGGCGGCCGATCAGGTCGGCCCCGCGATGATCCCTCCGACTTTTCAGGGACGCTCGCGCCAGTTCGCTGGCCTTCTGCAGCAGCGGATTGACCCGCCCGCGTACGGCGTCAAGATCGAGGCCGCGCAGCTCCTCCGGTGAGCCGGCAGCGAGCTCATCGGTGCGAGCGAGCGCCTCGCGCAGCTTCGGGTGCAGCCGACGGGCCTCGTCCAGCTTCAGGGCCTCGGTGAGGTACCACATCAGCTCGTGGAGCTGGCGCATCACGGCCAGGCTGGCGAACATCGGTCCGGCCAGCTCGGGTGCCGTACGCCAGGTCCGGCCGCCGAACGTCTCCTGGGTGAGCCGCTGCCCCGCCCCGAAACAGTCGAAGACGACACAGCCGTGGAACCCGCCGGCATCGAGCCGCTCGTGAATCGTGCAGCGGAAATCGTCGCCGAGGTTCCGGCACGCGGTCCCGGCCGGCTTGTTGATGGCGAAGTCGGGCGATTTGGCGAAGGCCGGCGCCACGCAGCAGAGGGCGGCGCAGTTGGCGCAGTCGGCACGAAGTTCCCGTTCAGGCATTTCCCCCACTGTCTCAAACCCTTCGCGGCAGCCCGCGTGGGGTGCCCGGTTCAGGGCCGGCGGGACCAGGCGACACCGATGGGACGGCTGAGCCGGCGGCCCGCGGCCGGCAACATCACCGAGCCCAGCGCCGCGTCCCGCGCGATCGGCCTGCAGCCGGGTAGTCCGGTGACCATCAAGCTGACCAGCACGGTGCGCTCCGACGGCCTCCCGCCTTTCACGTCGGCCACTCAGCTACAGATGAACAGCGTGCAATTCGCCGTCACCGCCGGCAATTCTCTCGATCCGCCCTCGAATGCCACTCCCGGCACAGCCGTTCACCCTCGCAACATCACCGTCTTCGGCCACAATTTCATAAGCACGGCAGCCGCCCGGTCGTACGCGATTATTGTTTTTCTACTCGCCTCGGCAGGCGCGGTGGCCGTCTTTTTGCTCGTGCGCCGCAAAACGCCGCTGCGGACCCGGGAGTCCATCGAGCAACGACACCCCCGGCTACTCGTGCACGTGGAGCCGATGTCGACCCCGCCCGGCAAGCCCGTCGTCAACGTCGACAACTTCCCCGCCCTGGTCAGGCAGGCCGAACGCTACGGTCAGATGATCCTCACCTGGCGTCGCCCGGATGCCGACGACTTCGTCGTGCGTGACGAGGGGATCACCTACCGTCATCGGATTCCTCTGACCGAAACGGTGTTGGAGAATGTCGACCGCATAAACCACCCGAAGAGCCCCGAAAGTCACCGCCGAAAAGAGTCCGAGCCGGTGTCCTGACGGTTGTCGGTAATTGTCCTACCGGCCCATTCAAGGCAGTTCGCAAATCCTTAGACTTTTGCAATGATCACCAGGCTCGTGACCGCTGCCGCAGTGATCGGGGTGACGGCGACACTCGCCATTGCCGCCCCGGCCTCTGCCGCCGCCATTCCCACCCTTTCCGGCCCGGCCGAGGTGAAGGGCTACAGCCAGTTCACCATGACCGGAACCGCCGACCCCGGCACGGTCGTCCACCTCTACGAGACGGCGATCGGCTGGAACGACATGCAGCCGGCCAAGGACTTCGAGCGCGACAACGGGCTGGTGACCGCGACCGCCGACGCGTCGGGCCGGTTCACGATCCGGCGCTGGCTAGACTCCGGGTTCTACTTCGAGGTCCACCAGGACGACGCCGTCTCGAACCGGATCACCGTGCACAGCCGCGTCGACGTCACCTTCTGGGTCACGTCGTCGGCCGTCGGCACGCTGCGTGCCACCGGCCGGGCCACCCCCGCCCAGCCCGGCCTGCCGGTGCAGATCCAGCGGCGCAACGCGAACGGCACCTATACCACGGTGCGCACCACTCACACGGCCGGCGAGACGGCGACCTTCGACGCGACCTTCACCGGGCTGGCGCGCGGCGAGCACTACTACCGGGCGTACGTCGGTGGGGATGATTCCCAGGGCGTGCGGGGCGACTATTCCACCGCGCACCACACGTGGGTCGCCGGTCCGGGCGGGGCCAATCCGCCCGCGAAGCCGGTCACCCCGGCGGCCGGTTCCGTGGTCTTCAACCGCATCCAGTACGACTCGCCGGGTGCCGACTCGGGCAGCAACGGCAGCCTGAACGGCGAGTGGTTCCGGCTCAAGAACCGGACGAAGAGCTCGATCAACCTCAAGGGCTGGACGGTCCGGGACAAGCAGAACATCGTGTTCACGTTCCCCAGCCTGACCCTGAAGCCCGGCGCCCAGGTCGTCGTGCGTACCGGCAAGGGCAAGTCGTCGGCGAGCACTCGTTACTGGGGTCGCGCCGGCCAGAAGGGCTACGTCTGGAACAACGGTGGCGACACCGCTTTCCTGCGGACGCCGGCGAACAAGCAGATCGACACCTGCAAGTGGGCGAAGAAGTCGCCGGGCTACACCAACTGCTGATCGGAGGGCTCGGCTTCCACCGGGGAGCCGAGCCCTGCCGCGTCGAGCAACACCTCGGCCATCTCCACCGCCTGGCCGCTGACCGCTTCGCCGTGCATGACGCCCCACGCGCTCGCGCCGTCGAAGGTCATCGTGAGCTGACGCGCGATGCGCTCGGGGTCGGCCGCGCCGCCCGCTTCGGCCTCGTGCCGGAAGAACCCGGTGAGCCCGTCCTTGTAGCGGCGTGCGACGCCCCGGGCCGGGTGACCGGCCGCCTTGACCTCGATCGACGTGGCCATGAACGGGCAGCCGCGGAACTCGGGCTCGGTGGACACCTCTTCCAGGACGCGGAAGACGTGCAGGATGCGCTCGCGCGGGGTGCCGGTGTCGTCGGCGGGCAGCAGGCTGGCGTTGTAGCCGGGGCCGATGCGCTCGAGGGCGGCCGACATCGACACGAACTTCTACGGCCCGCTGCTCGTGGCCCGCGCCTTCGTGCCGGTGATCGAGCGCAACGGTGGCGGCCACATCCTCAACGTGCACTCGGCGCTCTCGTGGCTGAGCGACAGACGCCCCTACAGCGCCTCCAAGGCCGCGCTCTGGTCGCAGTCGAACGCGCTGCGCCTGCACCTGCGCCCGCGCGACATCGAGGTCACCGGCCTGCACGTCGGCTACGTCGACACCGACATGGCCGCCGGCGTCGACGCGCCCAAGTCGAGCCCGGCCGACGTGGCCGCCGCCGCGCTGGACGGCATCGAGGCGAACGCCTTCGAGGTCCTGGCCGACGAGCCGAGCCGCAACGTCAAGGCGGCCCTCGCCGGCGACCTGACGCTGCTCTACCCGCAGCTCGTGAAGTGAAATGACGAAGGGGGGCGGCTCACGAAGAGCCGCCCCCCTTTCCGGGTTCAGACTCCGGCGTACGCGTGAATGATCGTCTGGTCGATGGCGCTGCCGCCGTCGCCCGAGGCGGTCACCCGCAGCGAGAGGAAACCGCCCGCGGGCGGAACCGGCAGCACGGCGCGGAAGCCGTCGCCGGCCTTCTTCACCGTGACCACCTTCCAGGTCTGGCCGTCGTCCACCGACGTGCGCACGGTGAACGACGTGACCCGCTGGGCCTTGAGCTCCCGCGACTGGCGCACCTGGAACGTGGCCGCCGCGCCCGTCGCGTGGTTCTCGTCGTCGAGCGCCAGGTCATAGTCGACCGCCAGCAGCGGCAGCCGCGTGCTGCCCACCCCGGGCCTGCCCTCGGAACGGAACGTCCAAGCCGTACTCGTCTTGGTCGAGACCGTCTGGATGCGGCTCATGTCCACATCGAACTGCAGCCGGTAGTCGGCGGCCTCGCGCGGCACCGAGAAGTCGGCCCGAGACTCGGGCTGGGTACCGACCAGTTTGCCGTTGCGATAGAGCGAGAGCTGCCGGGTGAACAGGATCGAGCCGGCGGCCAGGCAGTCGGCCCGGTCGTGCGACTCGGTCTGCGTGGTCAGGTCGAAGTGCAGGTTGCCGACGGTGCGCGAGGGCGGCTGGGCACAGCCCCAGAGCGCGCCGGCCGGGTCGTCGTACCAGTCGGAGTGGAACGGCTGACGGCCCCAGTGCTTCTCGGTGCGGCTTCCGGGAGCGTACGCCCGGGCGCCTTCCTGCCCGAGCTGGCTGAACTGGCCCTCGTCCGACCACAGGAAGCCCGGCGAGACGTAGTCGGTGCGTGTTCCGGGAACGGGCACGTTGCCGTAGCTGTGCGACACGTATTCGCCCTGCGGCGTGAAGCCCCAGCGGCGCATCGCGGGGATCACCTCGTACGGGAAGGTCATCTTGTCGGAGTGCTGCTCGATCCGGGCCAGCTTGGCGTGCTCGGCCCGCGTGACCCGATAGGTCTCCCCGGCGGGCAAGCCGTCCGGATGCGCGCGAATCAGGTCGTAGTGGAACGGGCTGGGCTGCACAGTCGGCGAGACCAGGCTGTACGCGGTGTAGACGCGCTGGGTTCCGGTCAGGGGCTTGCTGATCGGGCCGACCGAGACGCGAACGGGGTCGACGCCGTGCGCGGAGAGCTGCTGACCCCAGGCCAGGCCCGAGGCCGCCGTGCGGAACGTCGAGATCGACAGCTCGTCGACCCGCGCGTTCACACCGTCCACGGTGGCGGTCAGCGGCTTGGCCCGCCGCGCGTCACCGTTGACCTTGACGTCCCGGTTCACCAGCACCTCGTCGTAGAGCGAGGTCACCCGCTGGCTCTCCCAATCGGCCGGGTTGCTGAAATACATGGTCTGTACGAAGTAACGCCCGGCCGGCACGTCGGCGAAGGTGAGCGTGTCGCCCGGGGCGCCGCTGGACGAGCGGCTGCTGATAGCCGGGTCGTCCTCGTTGATCAGCGTGGCGGCGACGAAGGTCTCGCCGTCGGGGTAGGCGTCGGGCATCGGCGCGGTCGCCACGGTCAGGGCGTGCTTCGGGGCGGGGATCTCGAAGGTCACCGGCGTACGGCTGACCAGCTCACCCTTGGCGGTGCGGGCGGTCACGACAGCGGCGAAATATCCCGTACGACCGCGGAGCGCGCCACGGTCGAGGCGGAGCGTCGCGCCCGCGCTCGCCTTGATCGTGCTCGCCGAGAGCGTCGCGGCCCGGGTCGGGATCGTCGCGCCCGAGCGGTCCTGCACGGTCACGTCGAGCCACAGCACGGTCGCGCTGTTCGACCAGCGCAGCGGCGCCGTCGTGCCGGTCGTGCCGAGC
Source organism: Actinoplanes solisilvae (assembly GCF_003999975.1). Classification (GTDB taxonomy): domain Bacteria; phylum Actinomycetota; class Actinomycetes; order Mycobacteriales; family Micromonosporaceae; genus Actinoplanes; species Actinoplanes solisilvae. Next base: position 539,980 of record NZ_RJAC01000001.1, read on the forward strand.
GAGACGACGGGCTGCCGGCTGACGACGTCGCCCAGCACGCGGGCCGCGTCGATCCGGCCCGCGCCCGCGGTGTAGACGTCGGAGCCCGGCACCGGGTCGGTCGCGCCGATCACGGCCGCCTTGAGCTGCGCCGCCGTCCAGTCGGGGTGACGCTGCGCGAGCAGCGCGACCTCGCCGGCCACGTGCGGGGTGGCCATCGAGGTGCCCGACAGGCTCACGTAGTGCGCGTCGATCGGGGCGCCCAGCGTGGTGCCCTCGGCACGACCGGCGACGATGTCGACGCCCGGCGCGGTCACGTCGGGCTTGGCCGTGTGCGCGACGGTCAGCGGACCGCGGCTCGAGAAGTCGGCGATCCGGTCCTTGGCGTCGACCGCGCCGACGGTGAGCGCGGAGGCCGCGTTACCGGGCGAGGCGACCGTGCCGAAGCCGGGGCCGTCGTTGCCGGCCGCGATCACGAAGAGGGCGCCGGTCGAGGCGGTCAGTTCGTTCACCGCCTGGGTGAGCGGGCCGTCCTCGCCCTGGGAGGAGTCGCCCAGGCTCATGCTGACCACGTCGGCGCGGGACGCGGCCCACTCCATGCCGGCGATGACCTGCGAGTCGGAGCCCGAGCCGTGGTCGTCGAGGACCTTGCCGACCAGCAGCTTCGCGTCCGGGGCGACGCCGCGGCGGGCGCCGGACGAGGCCACGCCCGAGCCGGCGACCGTGGTGGCCACGTGGGTTCCGTGTCCGTTGTGGTCGGTCGCGTCGCCGCCCTTGGTGATGAAGTCGGCCTTCTCGGTGACCCGGCCGGCCAGGTCGGGGTGGGTGAAGTCGGCGCCGGTGTCGAGCACGGCGACGCGTACGCCCCGGCCGGTGTATCCGGAGCGCCAGGCGTCGGGGGCCGAGATCTGGGTGAGGTTGGTGTCGAGGCGGCCGTTGCCGCGCAGCGGGGTGGCCCGCACCCGGTGGTCCAGCCAGATCTTGGAGGCCCCGCCCATGGACGTGCCCTTGCGCGCGGTGTTGTCCTGCTTCTTGGACAGGCGTACGGCCACCGCGCCGATGCTCGGCAGGGCGCGACCGGCGATCTTCGCGTTGCCCGCGGGGCGGACGATCACCGGCAGGTCGGCCGAGCGGGCGTCGTCGTACCCGTTCTCGATCAGCGTGGTGACGTCGAAGAGGTCCTCGTCATAAAGCGATCCGATCTGCCTCGCGACCGACGAGGGGATGACATGGACGTGGCCGTCGGGATCGCAGCGGCGCAGGATGGCGCCGTGCGTGCCGGCCGGGCGGACCCGGACGCCGCCGCAACCCGGGATGTCCGGGTTCACGGTGACGACGTCCCCGGTGATCAGGGTGACTGTGTAGGGATCGGAGCCGCTGCTCGGCGGGGGTGCGGCGAGTCCCGGGGTGGCCGGGACCGCGGTCAGCCCGGCGGCCAGGAGGCCGGCGGCGAGCAGGTGGCGGGTCCTCACGATCATGGAGGCTCCTCGATGGATCTTGTTGCGTGCGCATGATCGTGCACCTGGGGTTGCCCGAAGATCCACCGCCTCTTTTATTAATTAATGGAAAGGTAACAATCTTCGGCGCCGGATTTTTGTCGGAGGGCGTTGTTAGGGTCTCGCCCGTGACGATCAGTTCGAAGCTGAGCGAGTTCGCGGGCCTGCCCATCGTGGCCTGGGACGACGACCATGACCCGGCCGACCCGACCGCCGTCGCCTGGCGGCTCGAGGTCGAAGAGTTCGACGCCGAGCCCGAAGAGCTCGAGCAGGCGTTCGAGGCCCTGCTGAAACGCACCGGCGAGGGCGGCCCGGTCGCCCTGGTCGTCGGCGAGTGGGGCTCGGCCTACGAGCTCCCCTTCCCGGTCGACCTGCTGGTGCGCAACGCGTCCCGGCTGACCAGGCTGCGTGCCCTGTTCGCGGGCGAGCTGACCTACGAGCAGTGCGAGATCTCCTGGATCAACCAGGCCGACCTCACCCCGCTGCTCGAGGCGTTCCCCGCGCTCGAACGGCTGTGGGTGCGCGGCGCGCAGGGCCTCGCGCTCACCCCGAAACGTCACGAGGGGCTGCGCGAACTGGTCATCCAGTCCGGCGGGCTGTCCGCCGAGGTGGTCCGCGCGGTCGGCGCCGCCGAGCTGCCCCACCTCACGCACCTCGAGCTCTGGCTCGGTGTCGACAACTACGGCGGCGACGCCCGCGCCGACGACCTCGCGCCCATCCTGGCCGGCCGGGCGTTTCCCGCGCTCACCTCGCTCGGGCTGCGCAACGCCGAGATCGCCGACGAGCTGGCCGCGGCCGTCGCCGCCGCGCCGGTGGTGGCCCGCCTCACCGATCTCGACCTCTCGATGGGCGTGCTGTCCGACGCCGGCGCCGAGGCCCTGCTGGCCGGGCAGCCGCTCACCCACCTGAACTCCCTCGGCCTGAGCCACCACTTCCTCTCCGAAGAGCTGGCCCAGCGGTTGGTCGAAGAGCTGCCCGGCGTGCGCGTCGACGTCTCCGACCGCCAGGAGGAACGGGAGTGGGGCCGCTACACCGCGGTCGCCGAGTGATGCGGCTCGCGGTGGTGGGCAACCCGGACAACCGCAGGGTGACGCTCTTCGCGGCGGCCGCGGTCCGGGCCGGGCTGCCCACGCCGCGGGTCCATTCATGGCACTCCGTGCTCACCGGCTCCCCCGTTCTTGATGGTCTCGTGCGAATCGAATCGCCGGGCGAGGACGCCGAGGTCGACCGGCTGCTGCGCGGGGCCGCTGCGCCGTGCGCACCGGGCGAGATCGTCGGCACCGCCGCGGCCTATCGGGGATTGCGCTCTGCCCTCGGCCGCATCGGTGGCCGTCTGCTCAACCCGGCCGACGACATCCTGACCATGAACGACAAACGCCTGTGCCACGCGATGCTCCGAGACGCGGGAATCCCGGTGCCGCCCGCGTTGCCGGCCGTGCACGGCTGGGCGTCGCTGCGCGAGGCCATGAGCGCGGCCGGGTGGAGCCGGGTCTTCGTCAAGCCGGCGCACGGGTCGTCGGCCTCGGGGGTGATCGCCCTCGCCGTCGCCGGGCCGCGCGTCCTGGCGGTGACCTCAGTCGAGGTCGGGCCCTACGGGCGGCTCTACAACAGCCTGCGCGTCCGCCGCTACGACGACGAGGCCACGGTCGCCGCCATCGTCGACCGGCTCGCCCCCGACGGTCTGCATGTCGAGCGCTGGTTCCCCAAGGCGGGGCTGGCCGACCGCGTGCTCGACCTGCGGGTGGTCGTGATCGCCGGTTCGCCGTCGCACGTCGTGGTCCGCACCAGCCGCACGCCGCTGACCAACCTGCACCTCGGCAACGCCCGCGGAGACGTGGCCGCCGTACGAGCGGCGGCCGGGGCGGCGTCGTGGGAGGCGGCGATGCGAACCTGTGCCGAGGTGGCGCGCTGTTTTCCGCGCAGCCTGCACGTCGGGGTCGACCTGATGTTCCGCTCGGGGTGGCGGCAGCACGCGGTGGCCGAGGTCAACGCGTTCGGTGACCTGCTGCCCGGCCTCGACACGTACGACGTCGAGATCGCCTCGCTCCTCGACGGCCGCTACGACCGGTGGGCCGGCGCATGCGTGAGCTGATCGGCAGTCACGACCTGCTCTTCGTCACGCTCGACACGCTGCGCTACGACGTGGCCGTGTCGACCCCGACGCCTTCATTGGCCCGATTGTTGCCGGGTGGCCGGTGGGAGCGACGGCACACTCCGGCGAGCTTCACCTATGCGGCCCACCACGCCTTCTTCGCCGGGTTCCTGCCCACGCCGGTGACGCCCGGGCCGCACGAGCGGCTGTTCGCGGCGCGGTTCGGCGGCAGTGAGTCCAGCGGCCCCTCGACGTACGTCTTCGACGCCCCTGACCTGCCGACCGCGCTGGCGAAGGAGGGCTATCACACCGTCTGCCTGGGCGGCGTGGGCTTTTTCAACCCGGCCTCGCCGCTGGGATGCGTACTGCCGGGGTTGTTCGCCGAGTCGCACTGGTCGCCGTCGTTCGGTGTCACCGCGCCCGATTGTTTCGGCGCCCAGCTCGACCGGCTCGAAACCATCGTCGCCGGTTCTCGTCCGCTTTTCACCTTTATCAACGTGGCGGCGATGCATCAACCCAACAAGCATTATCTGGCGGGAGCCGAGGTCGACAGCATGGCGAGCCAGTCGGCCGCTCTGACCTATGTGGATAGCTTGCTGCCCCGGCTCTTCGACCTGGTCACCGGGCGTGGCCGGCCCTGCCAAGTGATCATCTGCTCCGACCACGGAACGCTCTACGGCGAGGACGGCCACGTCGGCCATCGCGTCGCCCACGAAGCGGTCTGGACAGTCCCGTACGCCGACTTCGTCTTGGAACCACGCTCATGAATCTGGACTCGCCCTATCAGGGCTACCTCTATGCCTATCCGCACAAGACCGCCTATCGCCGCCTCTCGCCACGACGCACCCTGACGTCGGTGTGGGCCCCGGAGCGGCAGGAGAACCTCTTCGGGTACGTCCACCTGCCGTTCTGTGAGATGCGGTGCGGCTTCTGCAACCTCTTCACCCGGGCCAACCCACCCGCCGAACAGGTGACCGCCTACCTCGACCAGCTGCGGCGGCAGGCCGTGGCGGTCCGCGACTCGCTGGCCGGCGACGCGTCGTTCGCGCAGCTCGCGATCGGTGGCGGCACCCCGACCTATCTGACCGCGGACGAGCTCACCTCGCTGTTCGAGATCGTGCAACTGGCGTTCGGCCCGGCCCGGCTGCCGATGTCGGTGGAGACGTCCCCGGCCACGGCGACCGCCGACCGGCTCGAAGTCCTGGCCGCGCACGGCACGACGCGGGTCAGCATGGGCGTGCAGAGCTTCCTCGACCGCGAGGCCCACGCCGCCGGGCGACCGCAGCGGTTGCCCGAGGTGCTGGCCGCGCTCGAGACGATCCGTGCGGCCCGGATCCCCGTGCTCAACATCGACCTGATCTACGGCATCGACGGTCAGACTCCGCAGACCTGGCAGCACTCGCTCGACGAGGCACTTCGCTGGCGGCCCGAGGAGCTATACCTATACCCGCTCTACGTGCGGCCGCTGACCGGTCTGGGACGACGCGCGCACGGGCGTGACGACTGGGACCGGCAGCGTCAGCAGCTCTATCACCAGGCCGTGTCGGTGCTGACGGCCGCGGGCTACGTGCAGCAGTCGATGCGCCAGTTCCGGCTGGCCGGCACGCCGGTGATCGACGGCCCCGACTACTGCTGCCAGGACGACGGAATGGTCGGGCTCGGGTGCGGCGCCCGGTCGTACACGTCGTCCCTGCACTACTCCTTCGACTACGCGGTCGGCGTCTCCGAGGTGCGCGCGGTCATCGACGACTACCTGGCCCGGCCGTCCGACGACTTCCGGTACGCCGAGATCGGCTTCGACCTCGACCTGGCCGAGCAGCGGCGGCGGTGGCTGCTCAAGTCCCTGCTGCGCAGCTCCGGTGTGGACGCCTCGGCCTACCGGGCCCGGTTCGGCAGCTCCCACGCGGACGACTTCCCGCAGCTCGCCTCGTTGGTCTCGCGCGGCTGGCTCTCCGATGATCTCGCGACTTTGACCGCTGCGGGGCTGGCGTGGTCCGATGCGATCGGTCCCTGGCTGGTGTCGGGCCCGGTGCATGAGGCGATGGGCGCCTATGTCCTCCGATGACCTTTACATCCTCTACCGCGGCCCGCTCGCCAGCTGCAACTACGACTGCCCCTACTGCCCCTTCGCCAAGCGGGTCGATCCACCTTCGTTGCTTCGGGCCGACCGAGCTGACCTGCGACGCTTCGCTGACTGGGTCTCCGGCTTTCGCGAACGGCGACTGTCGGTGCTGTTCACGCCGTGGGGCGAAGGGCTGACGCGCAGCTGGTACCGCGACACGATCGTGCGGCTCTCGCACCTGCCGCACGTCGCCCGGGTCGCGATCCAGACCAACCTGGCCGCCCGGGTCGACTGGCTGTCCGAGGCGGACACGACAGTCGCGGCGCTGTGGGCCACCTATCACCCCGGGCAGGTCACGCGCGACCGGTTCCTCGACCGCTGCCGGCGCCTGGACGCGCTGGGTGCGCGCTACTCGGTCGGCGTGGTCGGGCTGCCGTCGCATTACGACGACGCGGTTGCCCTGCGGGAGGCGCTGCCGCCGTCGGTCTACCTGTGGATCAACGCGGCCGAGGGCCACCTCTACAGCTCTTCGGACGAGCAGCGGTGGACGGCGCTGGACCCGCTCTTCGGCGACAGCGTGCGGCCGCATTCCTCGCTGGGGCTGCCGTGCCACGCCGGGGAGACGGCGATCTCGGTGCTGGGCGACGGGACCGTACGGCGGTGCCACTTCATACCCACACCACTCGGCAACCTGTACGACGGATCGTGGCAGACGGCATTGCGGCCCCGGCCGTGCAGCAACGCGATCTGCGACTGCCACATCGGCTATGTGCACCTCAAGCCGCTGGGGCTGCGCGACGTCTACACCGATGGACTGCTGGAACGGATCCCGGCGGCCTGGCCCGCCAAAACTGTCGTAGGCGAGCGGTACGGTACCGCCGAACTCGATGCCCGGGAGGCTTGATGTATCGGCAGGGAGATGTGCTGATGGTGCCCGTTCTCGTCACCGACGTGCCACAGTGCACGGCCGTGCCACGCGACCGGCGCGGGCGCATGGTGCTGGCGCGCGGCGAGGCAACCGGTCATGCCCACGTCGTCGGCGGCCCCGGCCTCCAGTTGCTCGCCGACGTCGACGACCCCGAGCGCATGTTCATCGACGCTCCGACCTACGGCCGCGTCAGCCACGAGGAGCACGGTCCGATCGCCCTGCCGGCCGGGCACTACCGCGTGATCCGCCAGCGTGAATACGTGCCGGGCTCCTTCCGCCCGGTCGCCGACTGAGAGGCAGCCGCCATGCGACTCACCGACGACCAGGAGACGATGGCCGCCGCCGTCGAAGACCAGTGGCTGGCCGCGGCCCTCGAAACCGCTCCCGCCAACCGTCCCGCCGCCGAAGAGGCCGTCCGCGAGGCCTACCGCCAGGCCGGCCTCCCAGCACCGGAGCGCATCTTCTGGCTCGGCTCCCCCCGCGCCGGCGCAGTCGCCGCCGCCCTGCTGTCCGCCGCGCTTCCCACGGCCGGTCCCGCTTGGGTCGCCGAGGTGGAGTCGGCCCTGGTCCGGCAGGGGTGGGTTCCGGGCGACACCGCGGGTCCCTCGGTCCGGCGGCTCGTGCGCACCGAGCCGTGGGCCGCTGCCCGCGACCGGGCCGCTCAGGCGCTCGGCCCCGACGGGTGGGCCCAGCTCAGCGCAGCCGCCGGCCGCCGCTCCTGGGCCCTGGTGATGGACCGGGTCGCCGCCCGGCTGCGGCTGCGCCTCGGGGAAGACCTGAGCGCCGATCTCCCCGGCGACCTGGGCCGGTCGGCCCGCTCCCGCCTGCTCGACGCGATCTACGGGCAACACGACGGCGCCTGGCTGTCCACTTTCGAGGCCGCCGACCGCCTGCGCCCCGACGCCGGCCTGATGGCGGGTCTCACCGGGCTGGCCGCCACCGCTCGCCACTGCGGCTGGTGGTGGGCCGGCACCCGCTTCGCCGTCCTCACCGAACGCCCGAGCCTGCTGACCCGCGACAACGTGGGCCGCCTGCACCGCGGCGAGGGTCCGGCGATGGAATTTCCCGACGGCTACGCCTTGTGGGCCTGGCGCGGCATGCCGATCCCGGTCGACCTGGCCGCCGAGCTGCCCACGTTGACCGCCGCCCGCATCGGCGCCGAACCCAACGCCGAACTGCGCCGCGTCATGCTCGAACACTTCGGCTACGACCGCTACCTGCGCGAGGCCGGCGCCCAAACGATCCACAACGACGAGACCGGCACCCTCTGGCACCTCCCCCTCGACGGCGACGAGCCCCTCGTCATGGTCGAGGTCGTCAACGCCACCCCCGAGCCCGACGGCACCAGCCGCATCTACTGGCTCCGAGTGCCGCCCACCACCCGCACAGCCCGCGAGGGCGTCGCCTGGACGTTCGGCCTCACCGAGGACGAATACCACCCGCTGATCCAGACGTAGGCTCTTCGCCGTCGCCGACTGCTGCCGGGCTCTGATCGTTCGCAGGGCTCGGCCGAGCTTCTTCCAGAACGCGAACAGGGCCCCGGTGTCTCCGAAACGAAAAACGCGGCCAGTCGAAGACTGACCGCGTTTCCCTTTGTAGCGGGGACAGGATTTGAACCTGCGACCTCTGGGTTATGAGCCCAGCGAGCTACCGAGCTGCTCCACCCCGCGTCGGTAGTTAAACCCTACCCTGCCCGGTCCCCCAATGCCCAATCCGGGGGTCCGCCCGGGCCTCAACGCACCTCTGACCTGCGGGTTCATGTTCTGATCATCACGACCGGCGGCCGTGACGAGCGAGGGCTCGGCGGGCAAACACTGCCCATGACGCTCTCCGTGCAGGACCTTCGAGCCGCGATCAACCGTGAACTTCCTGGCCTACGCGCCGACCTTGAACGGCTCATACGCATTCCGGGCATCGCCTTCGACGGCTTCGACCGCGGCGAGCTCGAACGTTCCGCCGAGGCCGTGGCCGACCTGCTTCGCGGCTGCGGCCTGACCCCGACGATCACGCACAACGCCGTGATCGCCCGCCGGCCGGCCCCACCCGGGGCGCCACCGTGATGCTCTACGCCCACCATGACGTGCAGCCCGCCTGCGACCGCTCGCTCTGGACCGGCGACCCGTTCGGGCCGCAGGAGCGCTACGGCCGCCTCTACGGACGCGGCACCGCCGACGACAAGGCCGGCATCGTGGCCCACGTCGCCGCCCCGCGCGCCTTCGGCGACGAGCTGCCGGTCGGCGTCGTCCTGTTCGTCGAGGGCGAGGAGGAGTGGACGCCGGAGACGCTTGGACCGCCTTGCAGGCCCACCTGGAGAAGCACGTCCCCTGGGGCGCCCAGACAACCGTCGCCCTGGAGGTCAGCGGCCAGCCCAATCGCCTCCCCACCTCGGGCCCGGTGATCGACGCCGCCCACGCCGCCCTACGCGACGCGTGGGACGGCACCGACCCCGTAGACATGGGCCTGGGCGCTCGATCCCCCTGGTAGCCGAGCTGCAGGCGCTCTACCCCCACGCAACGATCATGGTCACCGCAGCCGAAGACCCATACTCCAGCACCCACTCGCCGAACGAGAGCCTGGACCTCACGGAACTAGCCCGAATCTGCCTGTCCGAAGCCCTGCTGCTGCGAAATCTCGCCTCCATCCGCCAATGAGAGTCGGCGAACCGGTCCCGGAAGGCCTGCTCGACGATCAGCGGCGCGTGGCCGTGCGCGAAGACCGTGCACAGCCACTCGAAACTGCGCGACAGGGCGAGGTAGCTTTCATCCGGTCACACGCCACGACCGCTGAAGGGCCCGTAGTTGACGCCGCGATTCGCCATCCTCGGGCCGGTCGAGATCCGCACCGCCGCCGAACCGATCAGCGTGCCCCGCGCGCAACGCCGCGGCCTGCTGGCCTATCTGCTGCTCAACAGCGACCGCCTGGTCACCGCGGACGGGATCGCGGCCGCGCTCTGGGGGCCGGAGCCGCCGGCCAGTGCCCGCTCCCAGGTCCACACCACGGTCAGCGTGCTGCGGGGTCACCTGCGTACCGCCGGGTCGAACGCCGAGCTGGTCGGCCGGGCGGGCGGATATCAGCTCTCGCTGGGCGGCGACGAGCTCGACCTGGTGCGGTTCGAGGAGCTGGTCAGCCGGGCCCGCACCGACATGCGGGCCGAACGCTGGGCCGACGCCGCCGACGCGCTGCGGTCGGCCCTCGACCTGTGGCGGGGTGAGGCGCTGGCCGACGCGTCGGGGGCGTTCGTCGCGGCCAGCCGGCTGAGCCTGCACGATCAGCGGCTCGGCGCGGTCGAGTCCTCGATGGAGTGCCGGCTCAAGCTGGACGAATATGCCGCCGTACAGCCCGAGCTGCGGGAACTGGTCGTCCAGCATCCGCTGCACGAGGGCTTCCGGGGCCAGCTCATGCGCGCCCTCTGGCGCGACGGGCGCCGCGAGGAAGCCCTCCAGCAGTTCCAGCAGCTCCGGGCGACGCTGGCCGAGCAACAGGGCCTCGACCCGGGACCGGAGCTGGCCGCCCTGCAGAAGGCGATCCTGGTCGGCGACCCGCCCGCGCCGGTCCCGACCGTCTGGCGCCCTCCGGCCCCGGCTCAGTTGCCGCCACGGCCGAGGGACTTCGTCGGGCGTACGGCCGAACTGCGCACCCTCGACAGCACACCCCGGGTGGCGGTGATCGTCGGTGGGGCCGGAGTCGGCAAGACCGCGCTGGCCGTGCACTGGGCGGCCGACCGGGCCGCCGAGTCGCCGGACGGTCAGCTCTTCGTCGATCTGCACGGGTTCGGCCAGCAGCCGGCCCTCACCCCGCACCGGGCACTGGAACGGCTGCTGCGCGGAATCGGCGTCCCGGCCGACGAGCTCCCGGCCGACGTCGACGAGCGCGGCGCCCTCTATCGGTCGCTCACCGCGAACCGCCGCTATCTGGCGATCCTCGACAACGCCGAGGACTCCGACCAGGTACGCCCGTTGCTCGCGGCCGGGACGAGCCGGACCGTGGTGACCAGCCGGCGCCGGCTGGACGGCCTGGTGGTCCACTCGGACGCGACCGTGGTGTCGATCCCGCCGCTCCCCGAGGCCGACGGGCGCCACCTGCTGGCCGCCCTGACCGGGCTGGACGCGGCCGATCCGGAGCTCGGCCGGCTGACCGCGCTGTGCGACCAGCTGCCGCTGGCGCTGCGGATCGCGGCCGCCCGCCTGCGGCCCGCATCCTCGATCGGGGTGGGCGAGCTGGCCGACGCGCTGACCGCCGAGCACGAGCGGCTGCACGAGCTGGCGGTCGAGGACGGCGGGGTGGCCGTGCGGGCCGCGTTCCAGCTCTCCTACCGCGCGCTGTCCGTCCCGGCGGCCCGGCTGTTCCGGTTGCTCGGCCAGTTCCCCGGTCCGGCGCCCGCGGCCGGTTCCGCCTCCGCCCTGGCCGGAGCGGACGCCGCTGAACCCCTGGCCGAGCTGGTGACCAATCATCTGCTGACCGAGACCGGCCCCGACCGCTATGCGTTGCACGATTTGCTCGCGCTTTATGCCCGGGAGCTCTCCGAGCACGACCCGGACGCCGAGCTGCGGCTGCTCGACCGCTACGGCACCGCGGCCGCGGCCGGGGAGCGGTTCCTGCGGCCGCACATGCCGCCGGTCGAGCCCGAGCTGCACGGTCCGGTCGTCGAGCCGGTGGTTCTCGCCGACGCCGACGCCGCCCTCGACTGGTTCGACGCCGAGGCGTCCAATCTGATCGCGCTGATCGGGCGCTGGACCGACCGGCACCCTCGGGCCTGCTGGCAGCTGGCGACCAACCTGCGCGGCTGGCTGGAGCGTCGCGCGTCGCGCACGACCTGGATCGAGGTGATGCGGTCGGCGCTGGTCGCGGCCGAGGCCGACGGGTCGGCGGCCGGGCAGGCCGACATCCTGAACAGCCTGGCCATCGCCTATAGCCACCTGCGCCGCCGGGAGGAGGCGCTAGCCACGTACGCCCGGGCCCGGGCGGTGCGCGAGCAGATGGGCGACGTCCGCGGCGCGGCCGTGGTGGCGATGAACATCGGCTGCCTCAAGAGCGAGATCGGCGAGGTCGACGAGGCGGTCTCCACCCTGGAGGATGCGTTGGCCGTGCTCGTCGGGCTGCCCGGCGACAATGCGGTGGTGATCCGGGTGACCCGGCTCAACCTGGCCTATGCCCTGCGCAGGGCCGGCGCCTATGACCGGGCGCTCGCCCTCAACCAGGCCGTGCTGGCCCAGGCGGAGGCGGCCGGGGACGATGACGTGGCAGCCAACACGCACGTCAACGTGGGCGCCCTGCACCTGCTCGCGGGCGACCCCGAGGCGGCCCTGCGACACTATCGGATCGCCCTCACGATGGCCCGCGAGCTGCGCTATCGGGTCTATGAACGGTGGGCGCTGCGCGGCCTCGGCGACGTGCATCGCGACCGCAAGGAGTTCGCCGAGGCGGCCGCCGTGCTGGCCGAAGCGGTAATGCTCTATCGCGAGGACGACGATCCGGCGGCCGACGAGGTGCAGGCCGAGCTCGACTCGGTTCGAGCCCTCGAGAAGCCCTAACACAGGTCCTGCAGCAGCACTCGCTGATAGAGCTGCTGAATCTGCGGGCACGGGTCGAGGCCGAGCTCCCGGCGCAGCAGGTCGCGCCCGGCCCGATAGACCTCGATCGCCTCGCGCTGGCGGCCGGCGTGATAGAGCGCGGTCATGAGCTGGCCGCGGGCCCGCTCCCGGAACGGATGCCGGGCGACGAACTCGACCAGGTCCGGGGTGAGGTGGCGGTAGCGGCCACAGGCCAGCTTCAGGTCGGCGTGATCCTCGACGGCCAGCAACTGGCCCTCGGCCAGCGCCGCCCGGGCCAGGCCGGCGAACGGCGCCTCGACGCCGTCCAGCGCCGGGCCGCGCCACAGGCGGATCGCCCGGTCATAGGCCACACACGCCTGTTCGGCGTCGGGCGCGGACCGGCCGAGCGCGACCAGCCGGTCGAACCGGGCCTGGTCGACGTCGGCGGTCAACACGTAACCCGGGGCGCTGGTGCGCAGCGCCCCGGCCGACCCGGCGAGTTTGCGGCGTATGCCCGAGACCAGGGCCTGCACCCTGGTCCGGGCACACCGCGGCGGTCGATCGCCCCACAGCCCGTCCACGATCGCCCCCGTTGACACGACGCGAGCGGGTGCGAGAGCCAGCAGCGCGACGAGGGCGCGTTCGAGGGGCGACATGGCGATCTGATGATCACCCGCGAACACCTCGATCGAACCCAGCACCAACACCTGCACAGCCTCGACCGGAACCATCGACAACCCCCGTTTTCTCTGGCGCCGCACAGTCTGGTCCACCCGGTTCATACATCGCCTACACACGCGTGCGACCGGCGCATAGCGGCTTCGTAGTGGCTTCGCAGCGCGGCTCGGCATCGTCCTTCTCGTCGCCCGGCACTCGGCCGGGAGGACGAGAAGGGAGTGCACAGGGTGTCGAAGCTGATGAACAAGTTCGGCGACCGGATGCTCGGCCTGCTGCTGGCCGAGCGCGAGGCCGGGGCCTGCACGGCGAACTACGGGAAAGGCTGCGGCTGCTCGGGCGGGCGGCAGAAGCTGTACGACTGCAACGGCGTCTGCCGCGCGACCCAGTTCGGCTGCCAACAGTAATGACCCGTCGGGGCGGCTCCCGCGCGAGCCGCCCCGACGCCCGGGAGGCGTCATGAGTTATCTGGAAATCGTCTGCCGGGTCACCCTCGGCGTCACGTTCCTGGCCGCCGCGGTCGGCAAAGCCCGCGACCGTTCGGCGTTCCAGGCGTTCACCGATTCGCTGCGCATGTTCGAGCGCCTGCCGGCCCGCCTGCGCCCGGCCGCCGGGGTGGCCACGATCGCGGTCGAACTGTCCATCGTGGCCCTGCTGGTGTGGCGTACGACCGTCCCGGCCGGACTGGTCCTGGCCGCGGTCACGCTGGTCGTCTTCACCGCCGCGATGGCGAGCGTCGAGCGGCGGGGCGGGCACGCCACATGCCGGTGCTTCGGCGGATCCGACGAGTGGGGGCGGTCCCAGGTCGTACGCAATCTGCTGTTGACCGTGCTGGCCCTGCTCGGGTTGCCGGCCCTGGCGCTCGCTCCCGTCGCGGCACCCCTGGCCGCGGCCGCTCTCACCGCGGTGATCGCCGCGACCGCCACCCTCGCGCTGCTCCACGTCAAGGACATCGCGTACGTCTTCCGTTAGGGGAACCGAGATGCTGACCCTCACCGCCGCGGTCGTCGCACTGGCCGTGCTGACCGTGTTCAACCTGCTGATCTGTTTCGCGGTCATCCGTCGGTTGCGGGCGGTCGAGGAGTCCTCGGGCCGCGAACAGTACGCCGACGACCTGCCCCGCCCCGGCACCGCGGTCACCGGCTTCTCGGCCGTGACCAGCGACGGGATCGTGCTCGGCACCACCGACCTGGCCCACGACGAGGACTTCGTCGGGGTGGTCTCGGTCGGCTGCCCGGCCTGCGAGGCGTTCGCCGACGGGCTGTCCGAGCGGGCCGACCGACTGCCCGAGCGGGCGCTGCTGATCGTGACCGCGGGCGAGGGCGACGACCCGGCGTCGATGGTCGAGCGGCTACGCCCGTACGCCTCGGTCGTGGTGACCGCCGACGACGGCCCGGAGCTGGCCGCCTTCGGGGAGATCACCGCGTTCCCGACCTTCATGCGGCTCGAGCGAGGTGTCGTGGTCGCGTCCCACGTCAAGGCCGACGCGATCCTCCGGACGTTCCCGGCGTCCCGCGCCGGCGCCGTGCGATGAGTCTGCGGCACGCGGCCCGGGAGGCGGCGGCGGTCCAGTTCCGGGCGTCCCGCCTGGGCAGCGTGGCGCTCATGCTGCTCACGCTGGGTCTCGGAGTGGCTCCGGCGGCGGCCGCCTGGCTCGGCAAGCTGCTGCTCGACGAGCTGACCCGGGGCCACGCCGCCGACCCGCACCGGGTGACGTTCTACGCGGTCGCCGGGGCCGGCATCGTCGCGCTCGCCGCGGCCGGCAGTCAGCTGGTCGACGTGCTTGCCCACTTCCTCAAGCTGAGGACCACCGCGCTGCTCCACGCCCGGCTGTTCGACCGGGTCAACCGGCTGGTCGGGGTGCACCAGTTCGAGGATCCGGGCTATCAGGACCAGCTCCGGATGGCCCAGGACGGAGCCACCGAGGCGCCGGCCGCGGTCGCCTCGTTCGTCACCGACACCGTCCGGGGGATGATCACCGCGGCCGCCTATGTCGGGGTCGTGTTCGCCCTCTGGCCCCCGCTCGTGGTGCTGATCGTGATCAGCGCGGTCGGGGCGGTCGCGGCCCAGTCCTACCTGGCCCGCCTCTATATCGCATCGTCCGCCACGATCGCGTCGAGCATGCGCCGCCGCTCGATGTATCAGCTGGTCATGCTGAGCGCCCAGGCGGCCAAGGAGATCCGGCTCTATGGCCTGGGGGCGTTCTTCCACGGCCGGATGATGCGGGCGCTGCGCCGGGGCAACGCCGCCGAACTGAGCGTCACCCGTCGGGCCGCCCTCAACCAGTCGGTGTTCGCGCTGGTCGGCGGGGTGATCGCGGCGGCCGGCACGCTCGTGGTCGCGCACCGGGTGCTACTCGGCCAGTCCACGATCGGTGATGTGGCCTTTCTCGGGGCGGCGGTGGCCGGTCTGCAACTCGGCCTGTCCGGGGTGATCGACGCGTTCGGGCGGGTCCGATTCTCGCTCGGGCTGTTCGAGAGCTTCCTGACCGTCGAACGCCGGACCGAGGACCTGCCGGCCGGGCGGGCCGGGGTGCCGGCGCTGCGGGACGGAATCGAGCTGCGCGACGTCTGGTTCCGCTACCCGCGCGGCCCCTGGATCCTGCGCGGCGCCTCGTTCACCATCCGCCGCGGCGAGACGGTCGGGCTGGTCGGGCTCAACGGGGCCGGCAAGAGCACGCTGGTCAAGCTGCTCTGCCGGTTCTATGACCCGTCCAGGGGCAGCATCCGGTGGGACGGGGCCGACCTGCGCGATCTCGACTCGGCCGAGCTCCGAAGCCGCTACGGCGTGACTTATCAGGATTTCATGGAGTTCGACCTGACGGCGCGGGAGAGCGTCGGGATCGGCGACCTGCCGCGGGCGGGCGAGCTGTCCGAGGTACGCCGGACCGCCGCGCTGGCCGGCATCGACGACTACCTGACCGGGCTGCCACAGGGCTACGACACGATGCTGAGCCGGGTGTTCTTCGACGAGGACGAGGAAGAGCACGGGGTCAACCCGTCCGGCGGCCAGTGGCAGCGGATCGCCTTGGCCCGGTCGTTGATGCGTACCGAAGCCGATCTGTTGATCCTCGACGAGCCGAGCGCGGGACTGGATCCGCTCGCCGAACACGAGATCCACGCGACGCTGCGGGACCACCGGCACGGGCGTACCTGCCTGCTGATCTCGCATCGGCTCTCCACCCTGCGCGGCGCCGACCGCATTGTGGTGCTGGACAACGGCCGGATCACCGAGGAGGGCAGCCACGAGGAACTGATGGCGGCCGACGGGCGCTACGCGGCGCTGTTCCGCCTGCAGGCCAGCGGCTACGACGTCGAGGCGGCCCCTCGGTGAGATGGTTCCTGGTCCGGGTGGTCGGCACCAGCATGACGCCCACCTTCGCCGACGGGGACCGCCTGCTGTTCCGGCGGACCGGCCGGGTCGCGGTGGCGGACTGCGTGGCGTTCGAGCCGCCCGAGATGTTCCGCGGCGACGGCTCGGCCGGTCGTCCGCGCTGGCTGATCAAGCGGGTGGCGGCGCTGCCCGGTGACCCGCTCCCAGCCGCTTTCCGGGCCGCGACCGGCCGGATCGAGCCGGCGGTGCCGCCCGGCCGCCTGGTCGTGCTGGGCGACAACCCGGAGAGCCTGGACTCCCGCCACTTCGGCTATCTCGATCTCGGGTCGGTGGCCGGGGTTTGCTGTCGTGCGCTCCCGCGCTGAGCGAAACGGTGACGCTCCCGCGCTGAGCGAAACGGTGACGCCCCCGCGCTGAGCGAAACGGTGACGGTCAAGCCTGAGTGAAACGGTGACGCTCAAGCTTCGCGTCCCCCGCAGGGCGCAGCAGGGCCGCAGCGCGGCGCAGGTCGCCGAACAGGCAGCGCACAGCGCGGGCGTGGGTGCCTGAACCCGACCAGCCGCTGTCCTCGCCGTTGCTGGTCTGCATGGCCGCGTCCAGCAGCACCTGATCGGAGCTCGCTCGGAGCGAGCCGACCGTCAAGCGACCACGGAATACACAAAGGCTCGCCACCCATTCGGGTGACGAGCCTTTGACATGCACTTACTTTGTAGCGGGGACAGTGTCCTGGCTCAGGACATCGGAATAGGGGTCTCGCGTCATCGGAATAGGTATGTCTCAGGACATCGGCATGGCGTCGTAGCCGTGCTGGGTCGCTGCGGCAGGGTGCGGCGTGTCCACACGTCGACTCGTCATCACCGCTGTCCTGGCCGGCGCGTCACAGGCTGAGACCGCCCGCACCTACGGCGTCTCCCAGGGCTGGATCAGCCGGCTCATGACCCGCTACCACGCCGAAGGCGAGGCGGCGTTCGAGCCCCGTTCCCGCGCCCCGAAGACCCGCCCCGCCGCCACCCCCGCCGCGACGGTCGAGCTCGTCCTGGCCTTACGCAAACAGCTCAGCGAGACGGGCCTGGACGCCGGCGCCGACACCATCGCCTGGCACCTGCACCACCACCACAACACCACCGTGTCCCGGGCCACGATCAACCGGATCCTGACCCGCGCCGGCCAGGTCACCCCCGAACCCGCCAAGCGACCGAAAAGCTCCTACCTCCGCTTCGAAGCCGAGCAGCCCAACGAGACCTGGCAATCCGACTTCACCCACTACCGGCTCACCCGACCCGACCACCGGCCAGGCCCGGACACCGAGATCATCACCTGGCTCGACGACCACTCCCGCTACGCCCTGCACGTCAGCGCCCACCCACGAATCACCGCACCGATCGTGCTCGCCACCTTCAAGAAGGCCGCTGACCAGCACGGACATCCCGCATCCACACTCACCGACAACGGCATGGTCTACACCGTGCGCTACGCCAGCCGCCGCGGCGGAAGGACCGCACTCGAGACCGAACTGCGCCGGCTGGGCATCGTGCAAAAGAACTCCCGCCCGAACCACCCCACCACCTGCGGCAAAGTCGAACGCTTCCAGCAAACGATGAAAAAATGGCTCCGCGCCCAACCCCAGCAACCAGCCACCATCACCCAGCTGCAAGCCCTGATCGACGCCTTCACCGACGAGTACAACCACCGCCGGCCCCACCGATCACTACCGCACCGGGCCACCCCCGCCACCACCTACCACGCCCGCCCGAAAGCTGTCCCCGGCACCGACCGCAGCAGCGACACCCACGACCGGGTCCGCCACGACACCATCAGCAAAACCGGCACCGTCACCCTGCGCGTCGCCGGCCGGCTCCGCCACCTCGGCATCGGCCGAACCTACGCCGGAACCTACGTCCTGCTACTCGTCCAAGACCTCAACGTCCGCGTCATCAACGCCGCCACCGGCGAACTCCTCCGCGAACTCACCATCGACCCCCGCCGCGACTACCAGCCCACCGGCCGACCACCCGGACCCACCCCAAAAGCAAAATAGCCCGAACCTACAAAACGTAGGTTCGAGCTATGCCGATGTCCTGAGACATCACATTGTAGCGGGGACAGGATTTGAACCTGCGACCTCTGGGTTATGAGCCCAGCGAGCTACCGAGCTGCTCCACCCCGCGTCGCCTTGTAAAGACTAGCGCAGACCGCCTGCTAGCTGCAAAACGGGGTCCGGTGACACGCGAGTCACCGGACCCCGTTCGCTCAGCCGCTCGGTGTCGGCGACGGGTTGGCCGGGGCGGAGGGTGTTGCCGAGGCGCCCGGTGTGGGCGCGGCTCCCCCCGCCGCGTTCTGGGCGTTCTGGAAGTTGTCCATGGCCGTTTCCAGGGCCTTGAGCGCCTCGCCGTACTTGGCGAAGTCACCGGACTGCTGCGCCGCCTTGACGTTGGCGATCGCCGTGTCCAGCGCCGTCGCCGCCTGGGCCAGCTCACCCGTCAGGGCCGGTGGTGGCGCGTTGTTGTTGCCCGGGTTGTTGGTGCCGCTGTTGCTGCCCGGGTTGTTGGTGCCGGTCTGGGCGGCCTTGCCCTGCTGGACCAACTGTTCGAGGCCCTGCTTCAGGTTGTCGGCCAGCACCACGTACGTGCCGCCGTCGCCGTAGGACATCAGGACCTTCTGCAGCAGCGGCGCCGCGTTCTCCTGGTTGCCGGTCTTCACGTAGACCGGTTCGACGTAGAGCACGCCACCCTCGACCGGCAGGGAGATCAGGTTGCCGTAGAGGACCTGCGACTGCGTGTTGTTGGAGAGCAGGGTGAGCTGCTGTCTCACCCCCGCGTTGTTGGTCATCTTCTGATGGACCTGGATGGGTCCGGGGATGACCGTCTGGTCCGGTAGTTCGAGGACCTCCAGCACCGGTTTGTTGTCCACGTATGACCCGGAGATCAACGCGGCCAGGTTTTCCCGGTTGGCCGGCGTCACACCGGCCGTGAGCTGGAATCTGGTCTGTTCCTGCTCGGGCAGCTGGACGTTGAGATAGAACGGCGGCTGCTTCTGGTTGCTCGACGGCGCGTCCGGCGCGTTCGGGACCTGCCAGAAGTCTTGCCCCGAGAAGAACGCCTGCGGGTCGGTCACGTGGAACCGGGTGAGCAGGTTCCGCTGGACCTTGAACAGGTCCTGCGGGTAGCGGAAGTGCGCGGCGAGCGCGGCCGGGGTCTCCGACTTCGGGATGATCAGGTCACCGCCGAAGGCCTTGTTCCAAGCCTTGAGCACCGGGTCGTTCTCGTCGAACTCGTAGAGCTTGACGGTGCCGTCGTACGCGTCGACCGTCGCCTTCACCGAGTTGCGCATGTAGCTGACGTCGTCGCGGGCCAGAGCGAACTGCCCCTGGCCGGTGAGCTCGTCCTGCGTCTCGGTGGCCAGGTTGATCTTCTGGGCGTACGGGTAGGTCGCCGACGTGGTGTAGCCGTCGAGGATCCACGTGATGCGGCCGTTGACGACCGCCGGGTAGGGGTCGCCGTCGATGGTCAGGAACGGCGCGACCTTGGCCACCCGCTCGCGCGGCTCACGGACGTACATGAGTCGCGAGTCTTTGTTGACCGCGTCGGAGAGCAGGAAGTTGCTCTCGGTGTTCTTGATCGCGAAGACGAGCCGCCGGAAGAACGACCCGATCTGGACACCACCCTCGCCGCTGTAGGTGTAGAGCTCCTCGGCGTTGTTGTTCTCTTCCTGCGGGCGGTCGAACTCGACCTTGCGGTCGTCGCTCTCCTGGCCGACGATCGCGTACTCGGTGGACTGCTCGCCGAAGTAGATGCGCGGCTGGTCGACCTTGATCTCTTCGGTCGGCGCGGAACAGCCCGGCGGGCGGTCGTCACCGAGGAAGCCCGACACGAAGTAGGGCAGGCCGCCGCAGACCACTTGGTTGGCGGGCGCGGCCACCAGGCCGTACCCGTGGGTGTAGACGGTGTGGCGGTTGAGCCAGTTGCGCTGCTGCGGCGTCAGCTTGTCGTCGTTGATCTCCCGCGCGCCGACCACGTAGTCGGCGGTCTTCTGGTTGATCGTGTAGCGGTCGACGTCGAGCTTCTTGCCGAAGTCGTAGAAGCCACGGGACTGCTGCGACTGCGTGAAGGCCTGCGAGACGAGCTGCGGGTCGACCAGGCGCGCGTTCTGGGCGCTGGTGTCGGCGGCCAGCCCGCTCGGAGGCACGACGTTGGTCGCCCGGTAGGGGGCCACCTGGGTGCCGTCGAGCCCGAAGGCCGCTCTTGTCGCGTCGATGGAGCGCTGGATGTAGGGCGCTTCCTTCTCGCTCAGGCTGGGCTTGACCGAGAAGTTCTGCACGGCCAGCGGGTAGATGCCGCCGATCGCCACGGCCGAGATCGCCAACAGGGCCAGCGAGACACCGGGCCATACCAGATTGCGCATGCCCGCGTTGGAGAACACGATGATCGCGATCGCCACGACGATCGAGATGTACGCGAGGATCTCCTTGGCCGGCAGCAACGCGTTGACGTCGGTATAGCCGGCGCCGTAGAGCCCGGGCGACACGTGCTGCTCGAGCAGCAGGGCGCGGCGGTCGAGCACGTAGGCCACGGCCTTGAGCAGCACGAAGAGCGCGACCAGCGAGGTCAGGTGGGCCCGAGCGGCGGTGGTCATGCGGTCGCCGACGCCCTGCAGACGCACGCCGCCGAAGATGTAGTGCACGGCGAGCGCGCCGAGCACCGAGAGCACGACCGCGGTGAAGGCGACGCCCAGCACGTAACGCAGGATCGGGTAGTCGAAGATGTAGAAGCCGATGTCCACGTTGTGTTCGGGGTCACGGACTCCGAAGCTGCCGCCGTTGCGGAACAGCATCCAGTCTTTCCACCGGCCCTGGGCCGACAGCCCGGCGAAGAAGCCGATGACCACGGTGAGCACGGCGATCCAGGTGCCCAGCCGCGGCGCGAGGATCATGCGGTAGCGCTCGAGCGTCGCCTGTTCGGCCGAGTGTGGCCGCAGCAGCGGGCGCAGACGGTAGGCGAGATAGAGGTTGCCGGCCACGATCAGGGCGACGCCGAGGCCGATGACGAGGAACAGAAGAAGACGGGTGAGCAGTACACCGGAGAAGACGTTGGTGAAGTCGACCTCGTTGAACCAGAGGTAATCGGTGTACGCGTCGATGCCCCACCCGAGCAGAGTGAAAAGAAGGAAGACCCCGACCAGGACGCCGACGGTGACGCGACCGCGCCGGCTCATCCTCGGTAGAGGGCTGTTACGCATAACCAACGGAGGCTCCACATTTCAGTCGGGCCGGTGTCTCACAGTACGACATCTGTCACTCAGCCGAGCACGGCTTGGGTGTGCCACCCCCGGTGAAGGTCTTGAGCGCGGTCAACGCGTCGTCCACGGTGGCCACCTCGGCCATCGGGAGTCCGTCGACGGAGTTACGCAGCGCTTCGGCACAGTTGCCTTGAGGCACCAGGAAGAGTTGGGCGCCGGCCTTCTTGGCGCCGACGAGCTTCTGCGGGATGCCACCGATCGGCCCGACGTTGCCGTTGTTGTCGATCGTGCCCGTACCCGCAATGATCTTGCCGCCGGTGAGGTCCTCCGGCTCGAGCTTGTCCATGATTCCGAGGGTGAACATCAGACCCGCGCTCGGTCCGCCGATCTTGTCGAGATCGATCTCGACCTTGAAGGGCGCGTTCTGCTTGGTCTCGATCTCGATGCCCAGGCGCGGCGTCTTGTCCTCGCCGGCCTTGGTCGTGACCTTGGCGGTGGCGGGCTTGCCGGCCCGCGTATAGGAAAGGGTGAAGGTGGTGCCGGCGGGCTTGGCCCGGAGCAGCTCGGTCAGCTTGGCCGGACCGGTGATCTTCGTGCCGTCGAGGGCGGTGACCACGTCGCCCTTCTGCAGCACGCCGGAGACGGCGCCGCCCGCGGTCACCGCCTTGACGACGGTGAGCACCGGATAGCCCAGTTTGGTCAGGGCGACCGTGACCGCGCTGTTCTGCGACTCGGTCCATTCTTCGGCGTTGCGCTGTTCGACCTGCTTCTCGGTGCGATCGGGCGGATAGATCAGCTCGCGCGGCACGACCGCGTCGGACGAGTTGAACCAGCCACTGATCGCCCACACCAACTCGACCTGCGACTGCACGTTCACGGTGGTCAGCCGCAGCTGACCGGTCGACGTCGTCGTCTTCGCGTCCTTGACCTGGATCACCTCGGTGCCGTTGTCCGAACCGAGCGTGTTCACCGTCGGGCCGGGCTTCAACACGACATAGGGCAGGGGTGCGGCCATCACACCGACGGCCAGAAGGGCGGTGATCAGGGCGCCGAGGATAACGGTGACACCACGACGTCTCATGCGCGTGAGACTAGCGCCCCTGCCTGAGTTCTCTCTGAGCTGACACCGCCCTCGGTCCGGAGCGGCCGTTTCGCGCGTACGGTTGTCTACGTGCCTGATATCCCGTTCGGCTTCTCCCTGCCGGGCGCCCAGCCGCCCGACCCCTCCGACCCGCAGCAGATGCAGCAGTTCATGGCGCAGCTGCAGCAGATGTTCGCCGGCCCCGGCAGCGGCCCCGTGAACTGGGACCTGGCCCGGCAGGTCGCCGCCAGCCAGCTCTCGGCCGCCGGTGACCCCGCGGTGAACATGTTCGAGCGTCACCAGGTGGAAGAGTCGCTGCGGCTCGCCGACCTGTGGCTCGATCCCGCCTCGGCCCTGCCCAGTGGCATCCGCACGGCCGCCGCCTGGAACCGCAACGAGTGGATCTACAACACCCTCGACGTGTGGAAGAAGCTGTGCGACCCGATCGCGGGCCGCATGGTCGGCGCGATGGGCGACCTCGTCCCCGACGAGGCGAAGGCCCAGCTCGGCCCCATGCAGTCGATGGTCGCGACCCTCGGCGGCGCGCTCTTCGGCGGTCAGCTCGGCCAGGCGTTGGGCCAGCTCGCGGCCGAGGTGCTCTCGGCCGGCGACATCGGCCTCCCGCTCGGCCCGACCGGCACCGCCGCGCTCGTCCCGGCCAACATCAAGGCGTACGGCGACGGTCTCGAGATCCCGGAAGACCAGGTTCGCCTCTACGTGGCGCTCCGCGAGGCCGCCCACCAGCGCCTCTTCGGCCACGTGCCGTGGCTGCGCGCCCACGTGCTCAACGCCGTCGAGACGTACGCCAACGGCATCACCGTGAACCGCGAGGCCATCGAGGAAGCGATGAGCCGCGTCGACCCGACCGACCCTGAGTCGATGCAGGCGATGGCGCTCGAGGGCATCTTCACGCCGGAAGACACCCCGCAGCAGAAGGCCAGCCTGGCCCGCCTCGAGACGGCGCTCGCGCTGATCGAGGGCTGGGTCGGTCACGTCGTCGACAACGCCGCCGGTGATCGGCTGCCGTCGGTGGTCCAGCTCGGCGAGGCCTTCCGCCGCCGTCGTGCCGCGGGCGGTCCGGCCGAGCAGACGTTCGCCGCGCTCGTCGGTCTCGAGCTGCGCCCCCGCCGCCTGCGCGAGGCGGGCGCGCTGTGGTCGGCCGTCCTCGAGCAGCGCGGCGTTCAGGGCCGCGACGCCCTGTGGGGGCACCCCGACCTGCTGCCGACCGACGAAGACTTCGCCAACCCGCAGGTCTTCGCCCAGGGCAGCGCCGATTGGGACATCAGCGAGCTCGACAACCTCGGCAAAGAGGACGACAAGGGCGACGAGAGCGACAAGTAAGCCCGAGGCCGGCTCCTCCCGCACGGGAGGGGCCGGCCGTCTATCCGCCGAGCAACGCTCGCGTGTTCTCCCAGCCCTCCAGCGCCGGGTCGAGGCTGGCCAGCTCGGCCGCCCCCCGCAAACGACGCCATTCGGGCGTGGAGGACACGTCGCCCGGGCTGGGCGCGGTGCGGCGAAGAAGCTGCGCCGTCGCCGTCTCAAGATCGTGGTCGGTGAGCCAGGACGGAGCGGGCAGGCTCGTGGCCAGCCCGAACAGCCCGTTGCCGGGCCCGCCGGACGAAACGGCCACAGCCTTCGACTCGAGCGGCGCCAGCAGCTTGCCCAGGATCATGCCCGGGACGTCGGCGGCGTCGGCGGCGATGACGGCCGCCTGGTCGAACCCATCGGCGGCGGCCGCCTTCAGGACGGGCAGGTAGGTCGCGGTGGGCACCTCGTAGACGCGCATGCCGGGCCAGGCGATCTCCTCGGCCAGCTCGCGATCCTCCGGTGTCGCCGCGACAGCGCCCTCAGCCTGCGCCAACCGCGCCAGCAGGTCGACCACGTCTTCGGCGAGCGCCGCCCGCCAGGCCGCCAGGTCGACCCCGGGCGGACTCCACACCACCGGCACCAGCAGCGCCGCAACCACCCGTCGAACCACTCGCCAACCCTAGCCGGGCGGGCGGGGCGTCAGTCGTCGGCCAGCACGAGACCCGTGGCGGCGGAGATGCCCTCCAGGTAGCCGCGGGCGCGTTCCGCCTTGGGGTAGCGGTTGACCAGCTCCCAGAAGTCGGGGCTGTGGCTGGGTACGACCAGATGTGACAACTCGTGGAGCAGCACGTAGTCGATCACCCAGTCCGGCATCTCCTGGATGCGGTGGGAGATGCGGATCGTGCCGTCGTCGGGGGTGCAGGAGCCCCAGCGGCCGTTCTGGTTGGTCACCCAGCGCACACTGGCCGGCCGGACCTCGTCGGCGTGATCGGCGAGGTAGCGCACGGTCAGCCGGCGGGCGCGGGTCAGCAGCTCGTCGTCGGTGCGCTGGATGCGTTCCTCGCGCGCGGCCAGGCGCGCCAGCATCCGCTCGACCCACTCGGTCTCTTCGGCGCGGGAGAACCGGTCGGGGATGAGCACGACCACGCGCTCACCGTCACGGTAGGCGGACACTGTGCGACGACGACGCTGGCTGCGCCGCACTTCCACGACAGGCTTGCGCGTGCGGGCCATTACCGGCTCGCGCAGCCCAGGTTCGGGTTCACGTTGAGACGCTAATCCGTGAGACCCATGTCACCGCAAGAGTACGCCCGATGACACGCGCCGGATATGTGCCGTTTCTCCGTGTAATACCGAAAAAATTTTCCACGGCTGCAACATCGATGGCCGTTCGTCAACCTAACTCATGACGAGATCCTGTCAACATCACGCCCAACGTCCCCTTTCCGCCCGTTTGAAGGCTCCGCACGGCGTGTTGCGGCACAACATCCCAAAAAGGGCGATTCGGACGGGCACACTCACGACGTCGGTGACACCCGCCGACGCCGCGCTGACATGGAACAGGTCTGACCTGGGTAGTGGTCGCCTTCGAAGGGTGGCCACATCCACGTGGTCCCGGAGCGGTCCAGCGCCGAACACAGGTCGCGGCCTGCCACCGCGAGCAGGCACAGGGCCGACCCGGCCGACAACATGACGAGGAGGAACCGTGGCCGACAACACGTACAACGGCTACTGCGTGAAGTGCAAGGAGAAGCGCGACTTCCAGGGCACTGTCGAGGTCTCGAAGACCGGCATGAACATGGCCAAGGGCAAGTGCCCGGTCTGCGGGACGACGGTGAACCGCATTCTGGGCAAGGCCAAGGTCTGACCCACGAACGGCCCCGCGGACCAGCCCCACTAGGCCAGCTCCACCGGTCCGCGGTCCGGCCGTTCACCCACCCGGGGAGGGCACGTCGCCCTCCCCGGTACTTTCCACCCGCACCGCATATCCCGTACGCGCGTGGCACGTTGAGTGAGGTTGTGGACAACTCTCCACGCCTGTGGATAACTCACTGAAGGCTGTGGACAACGCGTGTCACGGGTTCTTCGGGCCTGTGGACAACCGATCCTCTCCGCATCCTCGCGATGACATCCTGTGACGCGTGAATCGCCCGACCCTCATCCCCGGTCTGCCCCGCGTCTGGCGCGAGAGCGGCGAGCTTCAGCTCGGCTCCGATCCCGCGCGGTCAGTCATGCTCCGCTTCCCCGACCCCCGCACGGCCGGCGTGCTCGACCTGCTCGACGGCACCCGCCCCGAGCATCGAGTGCTGCACGACGCCGCCCGACAGGGCATCCCGCCCGACGACACCCAGGCCGTTCTCGACTCACTGCGCGCAGCCGGCCTGGCGCTGCCCGCCTCGTCGTTGCTGCCCTCGTTCTCCTCGAGCCACCGGCTCACCGGCGAGGCCGCCGTGCTGGCACTGCGCGGCGATCCGTCCCGCACCCCCGCCACCCGGCTGCGCCGTCGCCGCGCCGCCCGGGTGACGATCAGCGGGCGGGGCCGGCTGGGTGCCCCGATCGCGGTCGCGCTGGCCGAGGCGGGCGTCGGGCACATCCATCCCGAGCTGCCGGGCGTCGTCCAGCGCGGCGAGCTGGCCGCCGGTCCGCTGCGCGGCTCCGACGTCGGCAAACCCCGCAACAAGGCGGTCGCCGAGGCTCTCGAGCGCGTCGTACCGAAGATCGACACCGCCGGCGGCCGCTCCCCGGCGACCCTGGTCGTCCAACTCGACCCCGACATGCCCGTCGTCCTGCTGGCCGCCGGCCACGCCCAGCGCCGCCAGCCGCACCTGGCCGTCACGATCCGCGAGGGCACCGTGGTGATCGGCCCGCTGGTTCCCGCCACCGGCAGCCCGTGCCTGGCCTGCCTCGACAGGCACCGCCGCGACCGCGACGCCGACTGGCCCGGCCCGCCGCCGCGCACCGGGCCGGAGCCCTGCACCGTCGCGACCCTGCTGGCAGCCACGGCCTACGCCGTCGAAGAGACTCTGGCGTTCCTCGACGGCGGCACCCCCGAGACGCTCGGCGCCTCAACCGAGCTGACCTCGCCGTCCCGGTTCCGCCGCCGCACCTGGCCGCCTCATCCCGGGTGCCCCTGCGCCCGTCGCCCACACCGGAGCCGGTGATGTTCAAGAATCCGGGGCGGACTTTTGCTTTGCAGTGGGTACAAAAGCCATCGAGGCGGACGGTTGAATGGCGCTACTTCGGTCACAATGATCTGGTGAGCGACATACCGCGCCGTGCGGCGGCCCGCACCGCCAAGCTGGCCGCGCTACCTCTGGGGTTCGCGGGACGCACGGCGCTGGGCTTCGGCAAGCGCGCCGTCGGCATCGCCACCGACGTGATCTCGGCCGACATCCAGCAACGCACCGCCGAGCAGCTGTTCAGCGTCCTGGGCCAGCTCAAGGGCGGCGCCATGAAGTTCGGTCAGGCACTGTCGGTCTTCGAGGCCGCCCTGCCCGAAGAGATGGCCGGCCCCTATCGCCAGGCTCTGACCAAGCTGCAAGAGGCCGCTCCGCCGATGCCGGTGGCCAGCCTGCACAAGGCTCTCGCCGAGCAGCTCGGCCCCGGCTGGCGCGACCTGTTCACCGAGTTCGACGACAGCCCGGCCGCCGCGGCCAGCATCGGCCAGGTGCACCGCGCGGTGTGGAAGTTGCCGCCGGCCCGCCGCAACGCCCGGCCCAAGACCGTGCAGGTCGCCGTCAAGGTCCAATACCCCGGGGCCGGCGACGCGCTGCTGTCCGACCTCAAGCAGCTCTCCCGCCTGGCCGGCATGTTCAAGATCATCCAGCCCGGCATGGACATCAAGCCGCTCCTGGCCGAGTTGCGCACCCGCATCACCGAAGAGCTCGACTACGCGATGGAGGCCGAGGCCCAGACGGCCTTCGCCGAGGCGTTCGCCAAAGACCCCGAGATCTTCGTGCCGCGGGTGATCGCGTCGGCGCCGCGGGTGCTGGTCACCGAGTGGGTCGAGGGCACCCCGCTGTCCAGGGTGATCAGCGACGGCACGATCGAGGAACGCGACGAGGCCGGCCGCCTGATGGCCACGCTGCACTTCTCGGCGCCCGCGCGGGCCGGCCTGCTGCACGCCGACCCCCACCCGGGTAATTTCCGCATGCTGCCCGACGGCCGCCTCGGCGTGATCGACTTCGGCGCGGTGGCCCGGCTGCCCGGCGGCCACCCCGAGCCGATCGGCCGGCTGGTGCGCCTGGCGCTCGACGGCGACGCCCAGGGGGTCGCCGACGGGCTGCGTGACGAGGGCTTCATCAAGCCCGACGACGAGCTCGACGCGCAGGCCGTGCTCGACTTCCTGCTTCCGATGATCGAACCGGTCGCGGTCGACAACTTCCGCTTCACCCGCTCCTGGCTGCGCGGCGAGGCGACCCGGCTGAGCAGCCCCCGCTCCCCGGCCTACCAGCTCAGCCGCAAGCTCAACCTGCCCCCCTCCTACCTGCTGATCCACCGGGTCACGCTGGGCTCGATCGGTGTGCTCTGCCAGCTCGAGGCCGAGGCCCCCTACCGCGCGATCCTCGAGAAATGGCTGCCCGGCTTCGCTCCGGTCGGATGACCCCCCGGCAACCAGCCATGATCTGATGGTCGACATGGATGCCTCCGCCCACATCGACGACCTGGCCGCCTTCGTCTCGGCGTCGCCGAGCTCCTATCACGCCGCCGACGAGGTCGCCCGCCGGCTGAGCGAGGCCGGTTACGTGACGCTCGACGAGACGGCCGACTGGTCCGAGGCCGTGCAGCCCGGGGCGCGGCTCGTGGCCATACGGGATGGGTCGGTCATCGCTCTGGCTCTGCCCGCGACGGCCGGCCGGGGCACGCCGTTCCGCGTGTTCGGCAGCCACACCGACTCGCCCGGCTTCAAGCTCAAGCCCAAGCCGTCGACGGTCACGTTCGGCTGGTGGCAGGCCGGCGTCGAGGTCTACGGCGGACCGATCGTGTCGTCCTGGTTCGACCGCGAACTCGAATTCGCGGGCCGGATCGTCCACCGTGACGGCACCGTCCAATTGGTGCGCACCGGCCCGTTCGCGCGAATCCCGCATCTGGCGATCCACCTCGACCGCGCGGTCAACGAGTCGTTCGCCCCCGACAAGCAGCGCGAGCTCCAGCCGGTCTGGGGTGTGGGCACGCCCGAGGACGCCGACATCGTCGCCCACCTGGCCCGGCTGGCCGACATGGCCGCGGCCGACGTGGCCGGCTACGACATCGTCACCGTCGACTCCGCCGCGCCCGCCCGGTTCGGCGCCGACCGCAAGCTCTTCGCCTCGGCCCGCCTCGACAACCTCTCCTCAGTGCACGCCGGTGTGACCGCCCTCCTCGCGACCGAACCCACCGACGCGATCGCGGTCCTGGCCGCCTTCGACCACGAGGAGGTCGGCTCGGAGACCCGCTCGGGCGCCGCCGGTCCGTTCCTGGCCGACGTCCTGGAGCGAGTCTCGTCCGCACTGGGCGGCGACCGGTCCGACCTGGCCCGCGCGATCGCCGGCTCGTGGTGCCTGTCGTCCGACGCGGGCCACGCCGTGCACCCGAACCGTCCCGAGAAGCACGACCCGGTCAACCGCCCGCTGCCCGGCGCCGGCCCGCTGCTGAAGATCAACGCCAACCAGCGCTACACCACCGACGGCCCCGGCGCAGCCCTCTGGGCCCGCACCTGCGCCGCCGCCCAGATCCCCTACCAGGAGTTCGTCTCCAACAACTCCGTCCCGTGCGGCTCCACGATCGGCCCGATCACGGCCGCCCGCATCGGCATCCCCACTCTCGACGTGGGCGTCGCCCTGCTCTCGATGCACTCGGCCCGCGAGCTGTGCCACGTCGACGACCCGGCCTACCTGACCGCGGCCGCCGAGGTGTTCCTGTCAGCCAAAGCCTGAGACACAAGTCTGGCAATGCCTGAGACACAAAGTCAGCCAGAAGCCTGAGAATCCACAAAGGCGAGAGGCCCGGCCGCGGTGTGCGGACGGGCCTCTCGCCTTTCTCTACAGGTGTTCAGCGAGTCGCGGGGATCAGAATCGCCGGCCGCCGAGTTCGCGGGAGGCGGTGTGGCGGGCCTCCATGGCAACGCGGCGAGCGGGACGGTGTGCCTCAGGTGTGGTGTCACTCTGAGGCCGACGCATTCGGGCCCTGCTCAACGCTTCTTGGAGAAGTCTCATCTTGGTCTCTCCGCTCGGATACATGGCAGTGGTCTGCTTCCGGTAGTCGGGGTGGGGGAGGGTGGTCATCTCAGGCCGCCAGACGGACGGCGTTGCGGGAGTCGAGTCCGTTCGCGGCGAGCCGCTCCTCGACCTCGTGGGCCAGCTCGGCGTCGCGCGCCACGTCAGCCTTGCGAGGACGGCCACGCGGCCGCTTGCGCGGAACCACGGCACCGCGCTCGAAGATCTCGCCACCCCAGACACCCCAGGGCTCGTTCCGCTCGACCGCGCCGGCGAGGCACTCGACGCGCAGCGGGCAGTCGCCGCACATCGACTTGGCCAGTTCCAGCTGGGCCGGGGAGTCCGAGAACCACAGGTCCGGGTCGAACTTCCGACAGGGCAGGTTTGCCTCGATCTCGACGCTCACGTCGAGTGGGGCCAGCGCCAGACTCATAAAGCCCGGTCACCTCTCTCTTCTCATCGATCTTCTGGATCGCCGTTCAGGTCGTGCGTCCGGCCGGTGAGCCGGCAAAAAAATTAGGCCGCGGATCCCGGTTACGGGTTCCGCGGCCTCGAGGTGAGCCGGAGGTCTGTTTGTCAGACCGGCCTTCCTCGAGGCGGGACACCGCTGCCACCATCCGTGTAGCGCTTAATGGAGACGTTGCTGCCCTTGAACCCAGGGGTGGTGCCGTTGGTGCTGTTGGTGCTGTTGATTCCGGTGCGCGCCAGATCGCCCAGCTCGGCCTGGACGGAGACCTGGTGCACCCGCTGAACCGGAGCCCGCTCTGCGGCCAGCACGGCCACCGAAACGGGGGCCACGGCCGAGATCGGAGCCCGCTCGAGTTTCGCCACGGGGACGAACGACGAGGCGGACGGAGCGCAGGCAAGGGTCAGCGGCATCCACGGTCGTGTCGTCGTCATCATGAAGATCTCCATGTCTGCCACCTCCTCCAATTGCTTGCACTCGTAGTGTTTAAGTCCGCCGAACATCCCTGCTCGGCGAGGCGTGTTCTGAGGCTATGCCTGCCTCCACGGGCGAGGCAAACGAATTAACGGACTAGTTTTCAAAGTTTTTTGAGAGGGCTTCCTCGGGGCTCGCGCCACCCACGAGAGCGAACACCGCGGCCCCGTGCTGACCCAGCTTGCGAGCCCCGATCCCGGCGATCGCCAGCAGTTCCGGCGGCGTCGCCGGGCGCCGTTCGGCCAGCGCCACCAGCGTCGCGTCGGTGAATACCACGTACGCAGGGACTTTGAGCTCGGCGGCGGCGGCCGCGCGCCACTTCTGCAGGCGCTCGAAAAGGTCCTCGTCGAGGTCGGACGGGCAGGTCGGGCAGCGGCCCAGTTTGCGGTCGGCCCCGGCCAGCAAAGTGGCGCCGCAGACCCGGCACGAGGACACCTGCGGACGCCGGCGGTCGGGTTTCCGACTCCGGTCGCCGGCCCGTTCGGTCGACGAGGTGCGTTCGAGCTGCGGCAGGAAACGGCAGGGGCGGCGCGCCCGGCTGCCCGTCGAGCGCGACTGGCCGTACGAGAGCCACAGCCACTGACGGGCCCGCGTGACCCCGACGTAGAGCAGCCGTCGCTCCTCCTCGAGCTGGTCGGGCGTCTTGGCGTACGTGGTCGGCAGCGTGCCGTCGGCCAGCCCGACCAGGAAGACCGCGTCCCATTCGAGGCCCTTGGCCGAATGCAGCGAGGCCAGGGTGACGCCGGCGACGGTAGGCGCGTGCTGTTGCTCGGCCCGCCGGGACAGCTCCTCGTTGAAAGCGGTCAGGGTGAGGTCGCGCTGCACGGCCCCGGCCTCGCCGATCGGTTCGACCACCAGAACCTTCGCAAAGTCCTCGGCCAGGGCGACGAGCGCGGCCAGCGCCTCCCACTGCTCGCGCGCCGCACCGCCGGGCGGAGGCTGCTCGCGTTGCCAGCCCGTCGCGGCGAGCGCGTCGACCACCGCCTGCACCAACGGCGTCTCACCGGGGGTCGAGCGTACGGCGGCCCGCATCGCGATCATCGCCTGGCGGACCTCGGGCCGCTCGAAGAACCGTTCGGCGCCCCGCACCACGTACGGCACCTCGGCCTCGGCGAGTGCCTTTTCGTACGTCTCCGACTGCGCGTTGGTCCGGAAGAGCACGGCGATCTCGCTGGCCGGCATGCCCGACGCGATCAGCTCGCGACAGCGCCGGGCCACCGCGACCGCCTCGCCCGCCTCGTCCGGGAAGATCTTGAGTTCGGGCTCGGCGCCGGGCGGTCGCTGACCGACGAGTTCCAGCCGCAGCCGTGCCTCGTTGCCGCGGGCCTGCCGGATCACCGCGTTGGCCAGCCCGACCACCTGCGGGGTGGAGCGGTAGTCGCGGACCAACCGGATCACCACGGCCTCGCGGCGCTGCCGGGGGAAGTCGATGAGGTACGAAGAGGTGGCACCGGTGAACGAATAGATCGTCTGGCTGGCGTCGCCGACCACGGTGAGGTCGTCGCGCCCGCCCAGCCAGGCTTCGAGCAGCCGCTGCTGCAGCGGGTTGACGTCCTGATACTCGTCCACGACGAAGTGGCGGTACTGCGAGCGGATCTGCTCGGCCACGTCCGGGTGCTCCTCGATCCCCCAGACCGCCGCGCGCAGCATGTCCTCGAAATCGATCACACCCTGCCGGCGTTTGAGCGACTCGTACGCGGCGAAGACCTCGGCGACCTTGGCCGGCTCGAAAGGCGGCTCACGCAACGCCTTCTTGGCCGCCACCGCGTACTCCCCCGGCTCGACGAGCGACGACTTCGCCCACTCGATCTCGCTGGCCAGGTCGCGCGCACCGGTGCGGTCGGCTCGCACCCCCGCGCGCGCCGCCGCCAGCCCGACCACTCGCGCCTTGCTCTCGAGCAGCTCGGGCATCGACCGGCCCTCGAGCAGCCGGGGCGCGAAGTAGCGCACCTGGCGCAGCGCGGCCGCGTGAAACGTACGGGCCTGAACGCCGGAGGCGCCGAGCTCGGTGAGCCGGGACCGCATCTCGGCGGCCGCCCGCGCCGTGAAGGTGACCGCGAGGATGTGCCGCGGGCTCACCTCGCCGGTCAGCGTTCGATAGGCGATCCGGTGGGTGATCGCCCGGGTCTTGCCCGTCCCGGCGCCGGCGAGGATGCAGACCGGCCCGGCGGGGGCGGTCACCGCCGTCCGCTGCTCGGGGTCGAGACCGGCCAGCACCGCATCAGTCCGCACGATAGGGAATCATGGCACCCGGGTCGCGCGTTGTGCCGGAAGGCGCAGTGCCATGTGACCCAGCCGAAGGAGTTCGCGACCGATGTTGACCATGTACTCGACGTCCTGGTGCGGCTATTGCCACCGTCTCAAGTCGCAGCTCGACCGTGAGGGCATCGCCTACGAGGTGGTGGACATCGAGCAGGAGCCGGCCGCGGCCGACTTCGTGATGAGCGTCAACGGCGGCAACCAGACCGTGCCCACCCTCAAGTTCGACGACGGCTCGGCTTTGACGAACCCGTCGATCGTGCAGGTCAAGGAACACCTGTCGGCTCTGACCGCGGGCTGATCCCGGCGGCGGCGAGCTCCTCGGCCTGCGCGATCAGGCTGTCGAGCTCGTCGTCGGTCAGGGCCAGCTCGTCGGCGAGACGAGCGAATACCAGCAGATGTACGGCGGTACGCACGCTCTCCGCGATTCCGTCCACCGGTACCTGCTCGCCCAGAGCCTCGCGCACCAGCATCTCGGCCTCGAGCAGCGGCAGCGCGGCCGAGCGGACGGCCGCCGTGACAGTTCGCCCGATCTCGGCCAGCGGGCTGTCGGTTTCGAAGCGCCTTCGCGCGGCCAGTCCGAAAGCGATCTCCCAAACGCGACGCGCGCCGGAGTCCGGCGTGTCCCCCGTGCGGGGCGCCTCCTCGGCCACCACGAGTCGCAGATAACGCCCTGCCTCGGTGTGCGTCACGATCGTGCCGCCCGTCGCTCCGCCTGACGCATCAGCGCCACCAGCTCGCCCGTGGGCACACCGGGCGGACGCACCAGGTCCCCGACCATGAGGCAGATCAACTCGAAGCGCCGCCGGTCCGAGACCGCGTACGCCACCTCGGGCTCGCCGAGTACCGAGCGCATCACGGCTTCGGCCTGGCGGGCGAACTCGCCACCGGCCGGCAGGGACTGATAGTCGAGCAGGTCGCGGACGTACGCGGTGATGTCGCGGGGATCGCGCCCGACGAAACCGCGCCGCACCGCCACCGTGAACAGCTCGCGCAGCAGCCGGACCGCGCCGGGTGAACCGGCACAGTGTGACAGGGACCGCGCCGGGCTCTTCTCCCCGAGTGCGTCGAGGAGAAGGCGGCCCGCCGCGGTGTACAACGTCCCCGTTTGCCCCATATCAGAAGGTTATCGGGGAGAACGGTGTTACGGGATGAGAGCCGGGATGCTCGAGTCGAGCAGACCGCGCTGCTGAAGCGCGCCGTAAAGGGGCGTGGTCTCGGGGTAGTGACCCCAGGCGTGGTCGCCGCTGCCGTCACCCGCGCCGCCGAGAAGCTGCCTCTGCACGTCGTTGAAGCCCGCCCACTCGGGACGGTTCGGAAGGTCGGCGACGTCGTCGCGGCCGGCGATCCAACGGTAGGTGTAGCCGAAGAAGGCGCCCACCCGCGTGATCGGCGAGTAGTTGTCGGAGCGCGCGTGCCACAGGCGGCGGTCGAAGACGACCAGGTCGCCGGGGTTCGCGGTGATCTGGATGGCGCCCTCGGGCTGCGGCCACGGAACGCCGCGGCTCGGCGGGCCGGGCAGCCAGTTGGTCTTGTGGCTGCCCGGCAGCACGGTGAAGTTGCCCCGGCCGGTCTCGCTCACGTCGGAGAGCCAGTAGGCGAGCTTGACCGACAGCGCCGGGCGCGGGTCGGTCTCGATCTCGCGGTTCTGGCGGCCACCGTCCTGGTGCCAGTGCCACCATTCCTTCTGCTTCTCGTGGATCTGCGGGTGCACGTCGATGTGCGAGTGGTAGACGTGCACGTTCCAGCCCAGCAGCGACCAGATGTAGCGGAACGCCACCGGGTGGTCGAGCAGGAACGCCAGCTCGGGCAGGGACGTCACGGCGGAGAGCTGGTGCAGCGCTCCGGTCGATCCCAGGCCGTGCCCGCCGGGTTGACCGGCCCGCTCGAAGGCGCCGAGGACCGCGGCGCGCGCGACCTCGATCTCACTCTCGGTAAGGACCCCGCGCACCACGAGGAACCCGTCACGGTCGAACCGGGCCCGCTCGTCGGCGGTCATCGGAGCCCAGGCGGGCGCTTGCACCTGCGTCATCGTTTCTCACCTCTCGGTCTTTGTTAACCGAGACGATGCAGCGACCGATTTTGGTTACTCCGATAACAGAAAACTTCTCTGATTAGACAGACTTGATTCCGTTACCGGGTTAAACCGCCCAACCAGCGCTCAATGAGATAGAAAGCAATGGAAGAGGGCATCGGCAGACTCATCTCGACGCCGCTCTCGGAATGGTGGAAATCGCCCGCGATCATCTTGGCGACGTCCTCCCGGCTGAACCAGTGCGCCTCGTCGATCTCGGCCGGGTCGAGGCGGACCGGCTGGGCCGGGTCGGCCGTCGCGTGGAAGCCGAGCATCAGTGAGCCGGGGAACGGCCACGACTGGCTGCCCGCGTAGCGCAGTGACGTGAGGGTGAGGCCGACCTCTTCGCCGACCTCGCGGGCGACCGCGGCCTCGGACGACTCACCGGGCTCGACGTAGCCCGCCAGGCACGAGAAGCGCAGCCCACCGTCGGCCGCCCGGCCCCACGCGGCGTTGTGGCCGAGCAGGCAGCGGCCCTCGGGGCCGGCGACGCCGTCGTGCACCAGCACGATCATCGCCGGGTCGGTGCGCGGCCACATCATGTTGCCGTCGGTGTCGCGGCGCGCCCAGCCCGCCTCCACCGTCGTGGTGGGCAGACCGGTGCGCGGCGAGAACCGGTGACTGCGGTGCCAGTTGCCGAGGGCGACGGCCGTGGTGAGGATGCCCGCGTCACGGTCGCTCAGGAGGTGGCCGATGTCGCGCAGGGTGACCGCGTGACCGCCTTTGATCTCTGGCAGCGGCGCGTCGATCGCCCACAGCGGGGTCTCGTCGGTGTCGACGCCGAGGAACCAGCGCTCCCCCTCGGGCGCCTCGGCCGGCGGCAGCAGAACCAGCTCGGGCCCGTCGGTCACCAGCGCCCGGCCGCCCTTGTCGAGGTCGACCAGCAGCACCCGGCCGCGTTCCCAGGCCGCGGCCAGCCATTCGTCGTCGGTGCGGTGCAGGGCGGCCCGGTCGAGCGTGCCGCGCGCCAGGGGTGGCGCGTCGGCGAGCCCGCCGGGCTGCTCCCGCAGGTCGGGCTGTTCCGGGGCACTCACTCGGCGCTTCGTTCCACCGTCGTGAGCGCGGCCAGGGGTGCCTGCACCTTCTCGGCGTCGCCGAGCACGACCGTGACCGCCTGGGTCGGCGCGAGGAAGCGGGAGGCCACCTCGGCCACCTGCTCGCGCGTCGCGGTCGCCAGCGCGGCGGAGTATTGCCGCAGGTGGTCGAGGCGCAGGCCGAAGCTGGCGTACATGCTCGCCAGACCGGCCAGGCCCGCCTGGGTCGACATGCCGAGGCGCAGCGTGCCGAGCGCGTAGCGGCGGGCCTGCTCGAGCTCTTCCTCACCGGGCGGGAGGCTGGCGATGCGGCCGAGCTCGTAGAGGGTCTCGAGCAGCGACGGGCCGGTCACCTCGGTCGCGACCTCGGCCGAGACCAGCAGCGCCGAACCGGCCAGGAAATGCTCGATGCCGGTGTGCGGGCCGTAGGTGTAGCCCTTGTCCTCGCGCATGTTCTCGACCCAGCGGGACGAGAAGTAGCCGCCGAAGACCAGGTTGGCGAGCTGGAGGGCGGCGTAGTCGGGGTCGGTGCGGTCGACGGCCGGCAGGGCCATGCGCAGCGAGGACTGCACCGAACCGGGCCGGTCGACCAGCAGCAGCGGGCCGGGCTCGAGCGGCGGGACGGGCGGCACGTCGACCGCTTTGGCCGGGCCGGTCCAGCTGCCGAGCGCCTTTTCCGCGGCGTCGATCGCCTTCTCGGGGTTGATGTCGCCCACCAGCACCAGCACCGCGCCCTCGGGGCGGACCCGCTCGGCGTGCAGCGTGCGCAGCTGGGCCGGGCGCACGCCGCGCACCTGCTCGGGCTCGGGGGTCTGCACCGCGTAGGGGTGCTTGCCGAACATGCGCTTCAGCAGGGCGGCCCGGGCGATGTGGGACGGCTGGGACAGCGCCACCGAGATGTGGTCGACCAGCCGGTCGCGCTCGGTCGCCACCTCGTCGTTCGGATAGGTGGCGTCGGTGAGCACGCCGGCCAGGATCTCGAGCATGCGGTCGAGGCCGGCGGCGAGCGAGTTGCCGGAGATCAGGAGCCGGTCGGGGTCGAGCCCGGCCGAGAGCCCACCGCCGACCGCCTGCAGCTCGGCCGCGATGTCGACGCTGGTCATCGTGCCGGTGCCGGTGAACAGCGCCTGGGAGAGCAGCGTCGCGCGAGGCAGCGGGGCCTTGCCGAACGGCACCCGCAGCCGCAGCTCGACCAGCGGCACGGCCGGTCGCCGGATGGCGATCACCGTGAGACCGCCGGCCAGCGTGCGCTCGGCCTCCTTGGGCAGCTTGAGCTTCGCGTCCGGAACCAGGTCGGGCAGGGTCTTGCTCATGCGGCGGCTCCCGGGAGGACCTCGACAGTTGCGCGCCGCGAAGGGCGCATGGTGGCGGCCGCGGCGACGATCTGCGGCGCGGTGACCTCGCCGACCAGCTTCGGCAGTTCGTTGAGCATCTCGGGACGGCCGCGCTGGAGCTCGAGCACGGCCATCGGCAGCGCCCGGCCGAGCACCGAGTCGGTGTCCCGCAGCAGGTGGGTCGCGATGCGGGCCTGCGTGCGTTCGAGCTCGCCGGGCTTGAGCCCGTCGGTCGCGAGCCGGTCGAGTTCCTCGTCGATCGTGCGCAGCACCTTTTCCGCGTCGCCGCCGGGCGGCATGTGCGCCTGCAGCAGCATCGCGGTGGGGTTGCGCACCTGGAACTCGTCGCCCATGAAACCGATGTAGCCGCCGATGCTGGTGACCGTGCGGTCGCGCTGCACCAGGCGCTCGACCAGACGGGACGCGTCGCCGTCGGTCAGCACCTCGGCCAGCACCACGAAGGGCAGGTAGTTGTCGAAGTCACCGATCGGGTCGGGCACCCGCCACGCGCTGGCCACGCCGGGCAGCGGGGCGAGCCGGTCGGTGTAGACGTCGCGTTTCTCGCTCGTCAGGTCGGGCTCGTTGAAGTCGGGCAGCGGCGGGGCCGGGCGGGCCGGCACGTCGCCGAAGTGGCGGTGGATCATCTCGGTCGCGGTCGCCACGTCGAAGTCGCCCGCCACGGCCAGGGTCGCGTTGCCGCAGGCGTAGTAGCGGTCGAAGAACGCCTGCGCGTCGGCGACGGTGGCGCTGTCGAGGTCGCCGAAGGAGCCGTAGCCGTCGTGGGCGTTGGGGAAGGTCGAGAACATCACCGGGGGCAGCCGCAGCCAGGGGAACCCGCCGTAGGGCCGGTTCAGCACGTTGACGCGGATCTCTTCCTTGACCACGTCGATCTGGTTGAGCAGGTTCTCCTCGGTGAGCCGGGGCCCACGCATGCGGTCGGCTTCGAGGAAGAGCGCCCGCTCGAGCGCGCCCGAGGGCAGCACCTCGAAATAGTCGGTGTAGTCGAGGTGGGTGGAGCCGTTGAAGGTGCCTCCGGCGCCCTGCACGTGCCGGAAGTGGGCCAGCTTCTCCAGGTTTTCCGAGCCCTGGAACATCAGGTGCTCGAAGAGGTGGGCGAAGCCTGTGCGGCCCTCGGGTTCGGAGCGGATGCCCACGTCGTAGACGACGGCCACGCCGACGACCGGGGCGCTGCGGTCTTGGGTGAGCACCACCCGCAATCCGTTGGCCAGGGTGAAACGCTCCACCGGGTACTTCGTCGCGGGGATCTTGATTCTGCGCGCCACGAAATGACATTAGCGCCTTCTTCGATCGGCGTCGCGACTGCATGTCACCGTTCGGCCACCCGGAGATGTCGATTCCCGGCCGGAGGCTTGACGGCATTCCCTACCCAGACCATCATTCCTATCCATCAGATAGGCATAAGCGGGTATGACGGGATGGGGGCATCGTGTACGTCTCGGCGCGCACCGACTACGCCGTGAGGGCCATGCTCTCGGTGACGGTGG
This sequence comes from Actinoplanes solisilvae, assembly GCF_003999975.1. GTDB lineage: Bacteria > Actinomycetota > Actinomycetes > Mycobacteriales > Micromonosporaceae > Actinoplanes > Actinoplanes solisilvae. Next base: position 579,040 of record NZ_RJAC01000001.1, read on the forward strand.
AACACCCCCGGCTGGTGAAGGCGGCCGCCCTCGCCGCCGCCCAGGACATACCGCTCAGCTTCCTGCAGGGCATCCTGCTCGACCTGCGCCGGGCCGGCCTGCTGCACAGTCATCGCGGGGTCGACGGCGGCTACGCGCTCGCCCGCCCCGCCGAGGAGATCACCGTCGGCGACGTCGTCCGCGCCGTCGGGGGCGCCCTGACCACGGTGCGCGGGCTGCCCACGACCAACGCGATCTATCACGGCGCCGCCACCGGGCTGCGCGACGTGTGGGTCGCCGTCGAGGAGGCCATCGAGGGCGTCGTCGACCACAAGACCCTGGCCGAGCTCTCGGCCGTTCCCACCCCATGAAAAACGAAGGAGGAGCCCTGGGCTCCCGCACCATACGTGCGCTCACCGTCGCCGCCACCGCCCTGCTGTCCGCATCGCTTCTGGCCGCCTGCGGCGGTGACGACAACGGTGCCGCCTCGGCCACGGGTGGCGGCTCGGACGCCGCGACCCTGCGCCTCGGCTACTTCCCCAACATCACCCACGCGCCCGCCCTGATCGGCGTGAACAAGGGCTTCTTCCAGACCGCGCTGGGCAGCACCAAGCTCGACACCAAGACGTTCAACGCCGGGCCCGCGGCGATCGAGGCGCTCTTCTCGGGCGCGATCGACGCCACCTACATCGGCCCGAACCCGGCCATCAACGGCTGGGCGCAGTCCAAGGGCACCGGACTGAAGATCATCGCGGGCAGCACGTCGGGCGGCGCCGGCCTGGTGGTCAAGGAGGGCATCAACAGCCCCGCCGACCTCAAGGGCAAGAAGATCGCCACCCCGCAGCTCGGCAACACGCAGGACGTCGCACTGCGCGCCTGGCTCAAGGAGAACGGGCTCAACGCCGACCAGCAGGGTGGCGGCGACGTGTCGGTGCTCCCGCAGGACAACGCGACGGCACTGCAGGCCTTCGCCCAGGGCGCGATCGACGGCGCCTGGGTGCCCGAGCCCAACTACAGCCGGCTGCTGCTGGAGTCCAAGGGCAAGGTGCTGGTCGACGAGAAGACCCTCTGGCCCAACCAGCTCTTCGTCACCACCCACCTGATCGTGACCCAGAAGTTCCTCAAGGAGCACCCGGCCACGGTCAAGAAGCTGCTCCAGGGCCACCTCGAGTCGCTCGACTACATCGAGAAGAACAAGGCGGACGCCCAGAAGGCGGCCAACGCCCAGCTCGAGGCGCTCAGCGGCAAGCCGCTCAAGGACAACGTGCTCGAAGCGTCGTTCAAGAACCTCACCTTCACCGCCGACCCGGTCGCCGCGTCGCTGTTCACCAGCGCCAAGCACGCCAAGGAGGTCGGGCTGCTCAAGCCGGTCGACCTCAACGGCATCTACGACCTCGGCCCGCTCAACGAGCTGCTCAAGGCCGCGGGCAAGCCCGAGGTCAGCGACGCAGCCGCCTGAAAGGCCGGATGAACGATGAGCCTCCTGGATCAGAAGACCGAATCCGTCGTACGGCTTGAGGGCGTCTCCAAGAGCTACGGCGATCTGCTGGCACTCGACCGGGTGTCGCTGACCGTCCGCCAAGGCGAGTTCGTCTGCCTGCTGGGCGCGTCCGGCTGCGGCAAGAGCACCCTGCTCTCGCTGGTCGCCGGGCTGGACGCGATCACCGGCGGCACGCTCGACATCGGCGGTCGCAAGGTGTCGCTGATGTTCCAGGAGGCCGCGCTCTTCCCGTGGCTCTCGGTGCGGGGCAACGTCGAACTGCCGCTGAAGCTGCAGGGCGTGTCCCGTGCCGAGCGCCGTCGGCGCGCCGAGGAACTGCTCGACATCGTGCGGCTGGCCGGCTTCGCCGACAAGCGGCCGCACGAGCTCTCCGGCGGCATGCGCCAGCGCGTCGCCCTGGCCCGCGCGCTCGCCCAGGACGCCGACATCCTGCTGATGGACGAGCCGTTCGGCGCCCTCGACGCGATGACCCGCGACATCCTGCACGACGAACTCGAACGCATCTGGCGCGAGCAGCACCTCACCGTCCTGTTCGTCACGCACAACGTGCATGAGGCCGTACGGCTGGGCGACCGCGTGATCCTGCTCAGCAGCCGCCCGGGCCGGGTGATCGAGGACTACGCGATCACCCACGAGAGGCCCCGGCGCATCGACTCTCCCGAGGTGTCCGGACAGGCCGCCGAGATCACCGACCGGCTCCGCTCGGAGGTGGCCCGCCATGCCCGCTGAGACCACCTTGGAAAGGGACGACGCCCAGGTCTCCGGTCTGGACGCGCTCGAGCTCGCACCCCGGCGCGAGAAGGGCAACCTCGGCCGCCGCGTCTGGCGCAGCGCGTGGCCCAAACTGCTGGCGATCGCGCTGGTGCTGCTCGTCTGGCAGAGCGTGGTCTGGGCCGAGTGGAAGCCGATCTACGTGCTGCCCTCCCCCGCGACCGTCTTCACCGACCTGGGCAACGTGATCACCACGGGCGACTTCTGGGGCGGCGTCCGGGTGACGATGACCCGTGCCTTCACCGGATTCCTGCTGGCCGTGGTGATCGGCACCGTGATCGGCGCGCTGGTCTCCCAGTTCGCGCCGCTGCGGGCCGCGATCGGCTCGCTGATCACCGGCCTGCAGACGATGCCGTCGATCATGTGGTTCCCGCTGGCCATCCTGCTCTTCCAGCTCAGCGAGAGCGCCATCCTCTTCGTCGTCGTGCTCGGCGCCGCGCCGTCGGTCGCCAACGGCCTGATCAGCGGCATCGACTACGTACCACGCACGTGGCTGCGGGCCGGCCAGGTGATGGGCATGCGCGGCATCGCGAAATACCGGCACCTGATCCTGCCCGCGTCGCTGCCGTCGTTCATCTCGGGCCTCAAGCAGGGCTGGGCGTTCTCGTGGCGCAGCCTCATGGCGGGAGAGCTGCTGGTCATCGTGCCCGGCGCGCTGTCCATCGGCGTACGCATGCAGCAGGCTCGCGACCTGAGCGACTCGAGCCTGGTGATCTGCTACATCATCGTCGTGCTCATCATCGGCATCCTGATCGACGTCCTGTTCAACAAGGCCGACAACTCGCTGCGCAAGCGCTGGGGTCTGCTGAGCTAAAGAGGGCGCACCGACTTCAGCACGTCGTCGACCGCGTAGTCCCACTGTTTGTGGGTGCCCGGGATCGAGATGTAGAGGACGGCCGCGGTCGTCTTGCCGACGTCGATGACCGCCACCGCGGAGAGCTCGTCGGTGGCGGTCAGGCCGGGCGCGGTGAAGTGCAGCCGGAACTGGCTGACCCAGGCGGGGCGCCCGCCCAGCGTCGTCAGCTCGTCGCGGATGGGGTCCATCGTGTTCGGTTGCGGGTAGTACTCCGCGCGCACGTCGGCCGCGACCTGCCGGCCCACGCACTCGAGGTTGAGCGTCACCGCGTCGTTGTCGGCCGCCGGCACCGCGGCCGACAGGATCGACGCGTGGTAGCTGCCACCGCCGTACTGCTCGGTGACGAAGTGCTGGCCGACCTTGTAGGGCACCTCGAGCGTCCCGGCCCGCCAGAAATCGGTCCACGGCTCCCAGGGCGTTCCATAGGCCTTGTACGAGATGCCGGCTTCCTCGTCGGTGGTGCGCGCGCCGGTCGCGGGCGGCGGGTCGCTGGGCGCCTGGGTCGGGCCCGCGCTCGGCGAGCCGGTGGGCGCGGGGCAGGCCTGGGCCAGCGGGGGACGCACGTCGGTCGGGGCCGCCTCTTTCGAACCGAACGGATCACCGCCCGACGAGAAGGCCAGCAGAAGCACGACGGTCAGGCCGATCGCCAGAATGCCACCGGCGATGCCACCGAAGATCCGCATCTGGCGGCGCTGCCGCTCGGGGCCGCCGGGCGGCGACGTCGGCGGCGGCTCGGGCGGCGGCGGTGGTGGTGCGGCCGGCGACCGGCCGGGAGCGGCGGTGACCAGTCCGGAGCCGAACCTGTCACCCGGCTGCCGCCAGGTCAGGCTTTCGGGTGTCGGCTCGGACATGAATCCCAGTGAACACCACCGGCTCGGGGAGCGCGTCAAGGCGTCGGTGCGGTGGTTCCCAACGCATCACCGAACCGGGTCAGCGAACCGGGTCAGCGAACCGGGTCAGCGAACCGGGTCAGCGAACCGCGTCAGCGAACCGCGTCAGCGGCCCGTGGCCTCGACCGCGTTGCCGAAGAAGGCGATCATCTGCTGCCACAGCGACGGGCCGACCTCTGGCGGGGCCTCGACCGCCGAATACCAGGGCGCGAAGGCGACCACGAGCACGAGCGCGACACCGGAGACGGCGAGCGCGAGCACGAATCCCAACTCCCGGCGAGCGGATGGTCCGCGCATGCCGGTACCTCCAAGATCACGCGGGGCAAAAAGTGCCGATGAATGAATAGACGCGCGATCAGCCCCTAACGTTGCACCCGTCCCAGGAGAAGTTCAGCGAATTCGGCTACCGTCTTGCCATGGAACTCGTGTATCCACCGGTCGTCGCCTTGTGCAAGACGATGTTCCGGGCGCTCGACCTCAAGATCCAGGTGGACGGCGCCGAGCACATCCCGCCGTCGGGCGGCGCGGTGCTCGCGAGCAATCACTCCAGCTATCTCGACTTCATCTTCTGCGGCCTGGGCGCCCTGCCGGCCAAGCGGCTGGTGCGCTTCATGGCGAAGAAATCGGTCTTCGACCACAAGGTCAGCGGCCCGCTCATGCGGGGCATGCGCCACATCCCGGTCGACCGTGACGCCGGTGCGGCGTCGTTCCGCCAGGCCACCCAGGCGCTGAAGGACGGCGAGATCGTCGGGGTCTTCCCCGAGGCGACGATCAGCGAGTCCTTCACCGTCAAAGAGCTCAAGTCGGGCGCCGTCCGGCTGGCCCGCTCGGCCAAGGTCCCGCTGATCCCGATGGCCGTCTGGGGTCCCCACCGGCTCTGGACCAAGGGCCGCGAGAAAGATCTGACCAAGCGCCACGTGCCGGTGCTCATCAAGATCGGCCAGGCGATCGAGATTCCCAAGGGCGTCTCGCCCGACGCGCTCACCGCGACCCTCAAAGAGCGGCTGAGCGACCTGCTCGACGCCGCCCAGCGTGCCTACCCCGACAAGCCCTCCGGCCCCGACGACCGCTGGTGGCTGCCCGCCCACCTGGGCGGCACGGCTCCGCTGCCGCAGACCGCCGCGGTCTGACACGCGAAACCAAAGAAGGCGCCGCATCCTCCCAGGGATGCGGCGCCTCTGTTTGCCGTGCTAGCTGATCAGGATGATCAGAGCGGGCGGATGTTCGCGGCCTGCGGGCCCTTCTGGCCCTGGGTCACCTCGAACTCAACACGCTGGTTCTCGTCCAGGCTGCGGTAGCCGGAAGTCTGGATAGCGGAGAAGTGGGCGAAGACGTCGGCGCCGCCGTCGTCCGGGGTGATGAACCCGAAGCCCTTGTCCGCGTTGAACCACTTCACAACGCCGGTAACCATGCTCGTCTCCTCGACGGTCGATCGTTCCAGCCCATCATGGACGGGAACGAGGTAGTAAGACCCACACTTCGTGAGTCTCGTGTCGCCGTACTGATCGCCCGTACCGGGGAGAAACCCGGGTTACGACAAAGAGCGCCTGGGGCAGACTTCCCCACAGGCGCTCCTGAGTACTTGGGAACCAAACTGACAACACGGAGAGCTTAACATGTCTGAGGGGGTCTGACGGTGATCGGCGTACAACTCGCACAGCAGCTCAGAGAGGCCGGATTGACCTGGAAGCCTGCCCTCGGGGACCGTTTCGCGATACCCGATCGCGACCTTGATGACGAGGTCTTCGTGCTCAGCAACATGACCATCCAGGTGCACGCGATGCCCGAGGGACGCGTGATCGGCTTCAACGGGACGACCGAGTGGGCCCTCGACGACGTCGAGCTGGACGAAACGGTCTGGCTGCCCCGCGAGGACCAGCTTCGCGAACTGCTCGGCGGCACGTTCCGCACGCTGCGGCGAGGACCGGCCGGCTTCGAGGTCGTGATCGACCTGCTCGGTGAGGAGCGCGCTTTCGACGCCGGCACCGTCGAGTCGGCGTACGCGGCTGCTCTTTTGCATCTTTTGGCGGCCGCCGCCTAATTCATCCGTTCGGGCAGGCGTTCGATGAGCGCGGCCAGCTCGTCGGCGTCGAGCAGGTCGACCGGGCGTACGGTGACCTGGTCGCGCACGTAGTGGAAGCCCGCCCGCACCCGGTTGAGCGGCACCCCGGCCAACGAGGCCCACGCCAGCCGGTACGCCGCGAGTTGCACCGCTGCCGCGTCGGCGTCCGCGCCCTCGGGCCGCCGTCCGGTCTTCCAGTCGATCACGTCGTAGCGGTTGGCCGTGTCGGCGAAGACGGCGTCCATGCGCCCGCGCACGACCACCCCGGCGATCGTGGTCGCGAACGGCACCTCCACCTCGATCGGGGTGCGCTCGGCCCACTCGCCCGACAGGAACGCCTCCTGCAGGGCGATCAGCTCCTCGTCGCCGGCCGCGCCGTCGTCGGCCGCGCCCGGCAGCTCGTCGATGTCGATCAGCCGGACGGCGCCGAACCGCTGTTCGAGCCACGCGTGGAAAGCTGTTCCCCGGCGGGCATGCGGCAGGGGCCGTTGGGGCAGCGGCCGGCGCAGCGAGCGGGCCAGCGCCTGCGGGTCGCGGTGCAGCACGACGAGCTGCGAGACGGACAGGTGGCCGGGCACCGACACCTCGATCGGCCCGTCCCGGCGCGAGCGTTCGTCGCGTTCGGCGAGCAGCAGGTCGGCCTCGCGGCGCCAGCGGTCGACGTCCGGATCGGCCGGCTCGGGGATGCCGACCAGCTCGGCGGCGAGCCCCGCGCGGGCGGCGATCTCCGGATCGTCCTCGGCGAGGTCGGCGAAGGCCTCGGCCGCTTCCGGGTCGGGGGCGGCGATCATGCGGCGGATCAAGTCGGCCGCGGTGGCCATAGCCGGGCGGCGCAGACCCAGCGGGTCGAAGGGCCACTGCGCCGAGGGCACCAGTTCGGCGGCCGGGTTGGTCGCGTTCGGCGCGGGGTCGGGCGTCCAGACGTCGACCACGCCGGCGCCGCGGTCGCAGATCGCCCGGATCTCCTCCAGGAAGACCGACGGGCCGCGCGGGCGCTTGACCCCGTCGCCCCACCAGTAGCCCGAGGCGAGCAGCAGGCGACGGGGGCGGGTGACGGCCACGTACGCCAGCCGCCGCTCCTCGCGCACGTCGTGCTCGCGCCAGGCCGTGCCGAACGCCGCGACCGCGTTGAGCACCTCTTTCTGGTCGGTCGCGGGTGACAGGTCGAGCCGGGGCAGCCCGTCAGAGTCGCCGCGCAGCGGGAACGGCAGCACGCCGACGCCCATAAGGTAGTGGTCGGAGTTTCGGGCCAGGCCCGGCCAGACGCCCTTGGCCAGTCCGGCGACCGACACGACGTCCCATTCCAGGCCCTTCGCGGCGTGCGCGGTGAGAATCTGCACCGCGCCCTCGACCACGTCGACCTGGCCCGGTTCGAGACCGCGTTCCTCCTCCTCGGCCGCGGTGAGGAAGGCGAGGAAGCCCGCGAGCGTGCCGGCGTCGGTCTCGGCCGAATAGCGGGCGGCGGTGCCGGCGAGCGCGTCGAGATGGCCGCGGGCCAGACCGGCGTCCCCGGCCGCCCAGCCGCGCACGGCAACCTCGACGTCGAGTCCGATCGTGCGTTCGATGTCGGCCACCAGGTCGGGCAGCGGCTGGTCGAGGCGCTGCCGCAGGGCGCTGAGCTCGCGGCTGAAGGCGTGCAGCCGCACGTAGCCCTCGGCCGAGTATTGCTGCGGGGCGCCGAGGTCGGCCATCGCCTCGACCAGGGTGGCGTCGTCGAGACGGTCGGCCACCACGTCCTCGGGCTCGACGCCGGCGACCACGGCGGCCCGGGCGGCGGCCAGTCCGCGGGCCCGGCGGTGCAGGGCCACCAGGTCGCGCGGGCCGATGCGCCAGCGGGCGCCGGTCAGCAGGCGCAGCAGCGACGCGCCGTCGGTCGGGTCGGCCAGCACCCGCATCGTGCAGACGACGTCGCGTACCTCCGGGGTGTCGAGAAGACCGCCCAGGCCGACGACCTCGACCGGCAGGCCGCGCGCCCGCAGCGCCTCTTCGATCGCGGAGATCTGGGTGCGCACCCGCACCAGCACGGCGCTGGTCGGGCGCTGGTCGAGCGGGATCTCGCCCGGCGCGGCCTCGGGCAGGCCGGCGCTGATCCGCCACGCGGTGAGCATGGAGTCGGCGATCCAGGCGGCCTCGTCGGCGAAGGTGGGGAGAAGCGCGCAGGAGACCGTACGCCCGCCGACCGAACCGGACACCCGCTCAGCGGCCTTGAGCTCGGTGACGCGGGCGCCGAAAGCACGCAGCGGGGCGGAAACGGCGTTGGCGACGCGCAGGATCTCGGGGCGGTTGCGCCAGCTGCGGGTCAGGCTGCCGACCCGGGCCGGATCACCGCCGCGCAGCGTGAACTCGTCGGGGAAGCGGTCGAGCGTGCCCGCCGAGGCGCCGCGCCAGCCATAGATCGACTGGCAGGGGTCGCCCACCGCGGTGACCGGGTGCCCACCGCCGAAGAGCGCGTTCAGCATGGTCACCTGGGCGTGGCTGGTGTCCTGGTATTCGTCCAGCAGAACAATCTTGAAACGGCTCCGCTCGATCTCGCCGACCTCGGGGTGGTCGCGGGCCACCAGCGCGGCCCGGGCCATCTGGTCGCCGAAGTCCATCGCCTCGAGATCGATCTTGCGCTGGTCGTAGAGGCGCACCAAGGGCAGCAGGGTGAGGCGCAGCCGCTGCCGGGCCAGCATGTCGGCGACGTCCTTGTAGACCTTGCCCGGCCGCTCCTGCACCTCGGCGAAGAAGCGACCGGTCCACGCGGCCAGCTCGTCCGCGGAGACGAGATGCTCGGCCAGCTCGCCGGAGAGCGCGAGAACGTCGTCGGTGACCGTGCCGGGCGCGCGGTTCACCCCGGTCATCTCGCCCGTGTAGGAGCGCACCAGCGAGTCGACGATCTGCCAGCGGGCCGCCTCGGTGAGCAGCCGGGCCGACGGTTCGAACCCGGCGCGCAGGCCGTGCTCGGTGACGACCCGGGCCGCGTACGAGTGATAGGTGGAGATGGTGGCCTCGCCGTCGAAGGCCTCGTCGCGGCCGAGCCGGCGCACGAGCTGGCCGAGCCGGGTGCGTACGCGGTGGGCCAGCTCGCCCGCGGCCTTGCGGGTGAAGGTGAGGCCGAGGATCTCGTCGGGGTGGGCATAGCTGTTGGCGACCAGCCAGACGACCCGCGACGCCATCGTCTCGGTCTTGCCCGAGCCGGCCCCCGCGACGACCAGCAGCGGCTCGACCGGCGCCGAGATGATCTCGGACTGTTCGGTCGTGGGCCGGGGCAGGCGCAGCAGGCGGGCCAGCTCTTCCGGGGTGTAGCGGGGCCCGGAATCGGCACGGCGGCGCGGCGACGCCGACTCGTCGGCGAAGAGGCTCGGTTGAGTCACTGGCCCTGCTCTACGACTTGGCGTCCCTTGCCCGAGACCGGGCAACTCGTGCGCACCGGGCAGACCCGGCACCGGCTGTTGGCGACGGCCGAGAAGGTGGCGGCGGCCATCGTCTCGGCGGTGCGGCGAACCATCTCGTACGCCCATTCCGGGTCGGTCGCGTCGGCCAGCGGGAGCTGCATCTGCTCGCGCGCGTCGCGGCCCGGGCCGAGCTGCACGAGCGCGGCGCCCCCGCTCTCGGCGCCGTGGTCGGCGAACGCGCCGGCCTGCACGGCGGTCTGATAGCCGGCGAGCTGCGCGTGCTCCTCGAGCTCGGCGGAGGCGACGGTGGTGGTCTTCCCGGTCTTGAGGTCGATGACCACGAGACGGCCCTCGTCGTCGACCTCGAGCCGGTCGACCCGGCCGGTGAGCTGGATCGGCCGTTTCTCGTCCTCGAGGCGGACGGTGAACTCGTGCTCGATGGCGAGCAGCCGCCGAGGGTTGCCGGCCAGCCAGCGCAGTAGCTTGTCGACCATCGCCTGGGCGCGTTCCTGCTCGGGGCCGGCCAGCCAGCGGGCGGCCAGCTCGATCGCGTCGAACCGGGCGCTGACGTACTCGACCAGTTTCTCGCGGTCGGCGTTCGCGTCTTCGGCGAGCATCGCGGCCGCGTGCACCAGGTTGCCGACGCCCTGCGCGGGACCGGCCGGGGCGGCGCCGCCGTGACGTTCGAGCAGCCACCGCAGGCTGCAGCGCAGCGCGCTCTCCATCGAGGACGGGGTGACCTTGACGGGCTGGCCCTCGTCGACCAGCGGCCGGTCGTCGGAGAGCGGGCGCAGGCCCCACCACTCGTCGGGATGGGCACCGGGCACTCCGGCGGCGGCCAGACGGGCCAGCTCGGCCGCCGCGGCACGACGCCGGGCGGGCGTCTGGTCAGGAGCGACCACCACCGTACGCAACTCCGCGACGAGCGCCGACAGCGTGAGCGCCCGCGGCGGGCGGCCGACGGGCAGCTCTTCCGGCTGATCGACCGGCTCGGTCTCGCCCGCATCGTCGTCGGACGGCTCCTCGACCGGCCACTCCTCGTCATCGGGCGCGGCGGGGGCGTCGGGCGGGCGCCGGCCGGCGGAGGCGTCGGGCGGGCCGGCGGGCGGGCGCGGGCCGGTGAGATCAGGGGCGGGACCGGGGTCGGGCGGGTCGATCGGCGGGGGTGGCGTACCCGGGTCGTCGTCGGAGATGCCCAGCTCGGTGAGGAAGCGGCTCGGCTGTTCCTCGCCCTCGGAGCCGCCGACCCCGGCCGAGGCGATCGCGGTGACGATCAGTTTGTGGCGGGCGCGCGTGGTGGCCACATAGAACAGCCGCCGTTCCTCGTCGAGCAACGCCGAGGTCTGACCGACCACCGCGGCCTGCCCCGACGCGTCGCGGCCGGCGAGCACGTCGACCAGCCTTTCCGAGCCGAGCAGACTGCCGCGCAGCCGCAGGTCGGGCCAGATGCCCTCCTGCACGCCGGCCAGCACGACGACGTCCCACTCGAGGCCCTTGGCGGCGTGGGCGGTCAGCAGCCGGACGGCCTCGCCGCGGTCGGCGCTCGGCGCGATCGAGTCGGCGGGCAGGTCTTGGCCGAGCACGTGGTCGAGGAAGACCTCGACGCGCGCCCCGGGCAGCCGGTCGACGAACCGGGCGGCCGCGTCGAAAAGCACCACCATCGAGTCGAGATCGCGGTCGGCCGCCTCGGCCCGCCACTGCCGGGCCCGGCCGGCGTCGGCGTTCTCGGGCGCGGGGCCGGAGCGGGTACTCATCGCATACCACCGGTCGGCGAGGCCGCTGGCCCGCCAGACGGTCCAGAGCACCTGCTCGGCGGTGGCGCCGGGCGTGGTGGCGGCCGTGCGGGCGGTGGCCAGCAGGCGAGCGACCTGTTGAGCCGGGATCGCCCAGCGACGCTCGACCATGTCGAGCCCGGCCGGGTCGCGGACCGCGTCGACCAGCAGCTCGCCGGACGGCCGCCGGTCGCCCGCGGCGAGAGCCAGCGCCCGCAGGCCCTGACGCAGGCGGCGCTCGGCGAGCGGATCGGCCCCGCCCAGCGACGAGTGCAGCAGGGCGACCGCCGTCTCCTCGTTCAGCGCCTCGGGGTCGAGCGCGCACCGCAGGAGCAGCAGGAACGGCGCCACGGCGGGCTGCAGATGAAGGGGTAGGTCTTCGGCGTGGGTGACGGTCGGCACCCCGGCGGCCGCGAGGGCCCGCTGCAACGACGGGAGCTGCAACGACGTGCTGCGCAGCATCACCGCCATGCGCGACCACGGGATGCCCTGCAGCAGGTGGGCCTCGCGCAACGCGTGCGCCACGTAGGCGGCCTCGGCCGTCGCGGCCCGGAAGACGCGAACGACCGCCTCGGCGGACGGCCCGGCCGACGCCGCGGGCTCCGGGGCAGCGGCTTCGGCGGGTGGGCGCGGCGGGCCGATGAACGGTAGCGGTGGGTGCATGGGGCGGTGCGAGATCGGCCCGCGCATGCGCCGGGCCACCCGGGAGGTGGCGGAGAGCAAAGGTGACGGCGCCCGGTAATTGGTGTGCAGGGTCAGGGTCTCGGCGAGGGCGCCCGACGCCGTGCGGAACCTCGACGGGAAGCCGCTGACCGCGCCGGGGTCGGCGCCGCGGAAGCCGTAGATCGACGAGTCGGGGTCGCCGAACGCGACCAGGGGCTTGCCACCGCCGGCGACCAGGTGCAGCAGCTCGACCTGGGCCGGGTCGGTGTCGGCCAGCTCGTCCACATAGACGTAGGCCAGCCGGCGGCGCTCGGCCTCGAGCAGCTCGGGGCTGTCGGCGAGCAGGCCGGAGGCGGCCCGCACCAGTTCGGCCGGGTCGTAGGCCGCCGAGCCGCGGGTGGTCACGTCGCGCAGAGCCAGGACGGAGACGTATTCGCGCAGGAAGCGGGCGGCGGCCGGCCAGTCGTCGCGGCCCAGCCGCTCGCCCAGCCGGGCCAGCTCGGCCGGGCCGACGCCGCGCTCGGCCGCGCGCTGCATGAGGTCGCGAAGCTGCTGGGCGAAGGCCCGCGTGGGCAGGGCCGGGCGCAACGCCGTCGGCCAGCCGATCGGGTCGGGCTCGTCGGCGTCACCCGAGATCTCGAGCAGCTCGCGGATGATCAGGTCTTGTTCGGGGCCGGTGAGCAACCGCGGGGACGGCTCGCCACGCTCGGCCGCGGCCCGGCGGAGCAGCCCGAAGGCGTACGCATGGAAGGTTCGCACCAGGGGCTCGTGCACTATGCGGCCCGGGTCGCCCGCGATGCGCGCCTCGATGCGGTCGCGCAACGCCGCGGCGCCGCGCCGGCCGAACGTCAGGATCAGGATGCGTTCCGGGTCGACGCCCTCGGCGATGCGCGCGGCCACCGATTCGACAAGCGCGGTCGTCTTGCCCGTGCCGGGGCCGCCGATCACCAGGAGAGGACCGTCGGTGTGCGAGGCCACGTACGCCTGGATCGGGTCTTCGAGAAGCGGGGGCGAGGCCGTGGGGGGACGCCGGACCAGACGGTACGCCGGGCGGCGCACCGCGGCGGGGGAGGAGGCCGGCGTGCTCACGGCAACAAGGAAACCACGAGGGTACGACGTTATCGAGCGCCCGGCGCCGCCACCGAGGCGCGGCGTCGTACAGGCATCGGCAGACGTTGAACCGAGGGGTCGGCCGACGGACCAAGCAGCCGCTCCACCGCCTGCCAGCCGAGTTGGTAGTGGGGCAGCGAGATGCTGGTGAGCTGAGGACGCAGCCACGCGGCCATGTCGGTGTCGTCGAACGAGATGACCGACACGTCCTGCGGAATTCTCAGCCCGGCCTCGCGCAGGGCCTGGTAGGCGCCGAGGGCGATGCGGTCGTTGAGGCAGATCAGGGCCTGCGGGACGAGTCCGTCGGCCAGCGCCCGGCTGACCCCCTCGTACGCCGAGTCGGGCCACCAGTCGCACTCGATCGTGCCCGCCAGCCGCGCGTCGGAGGCGTTCAGCCCCTCGCGGATGCCGGCGAGCCGTTCCCGCCCCGCGAAGACGTGCTCGGCGGGGTTGCCGACCAGATAGATCGCGCCGCGGTGACCGGCCTCGAGCAGCGTCGCCGCGGCACTCCACCCGGCCGCCACCTCGTCGGGGATGATCTGGTGGTGGGCCGGCCGCGACCCGCGGGTGAGGCAGTTGAGCAGCACCACCGGGTGGCCCTTGAGCAGCTTCGGCAGCCGCACGTAGCGGGTGAACATGCTCGCGTAGACGAAGGCGTCGACCTGGCGGTCGAGGAAGTCGGCGATCAGCTTCTGCTCGATGACCGGGTCGCCCTCGCTCTCTCCGATGAAGAGCAGGTGACCGTGCGCTACGGCCGCGGCCAGGCTGCCGTGGATGGCCCGGCCGGCGTATTGATCGGAGGCGAGGGTGTCGGAGACCAGCGCGATCGTGCGTGTGACCTTGGTGCGCAGACTCCGGGCCATGAGGTTGGGCCGATAGTCCAGCTCCTGGGCCGCCCGGAGCACCCGTTGGCGGGCGTCTTCCGAGATCCTCATGTCCAGGTGGCGTCCAGCCAGGACGAAGGAGGCCGTGCTGCGGGACACACCGGCCCGCTGTGCGACCTGTAGCAGGGTCGCCCTTTGCGGCGGCATGTTCGCAGTGTTCCACGGCCGCGCGACGACCAACAGGTGATCACCAGGTCACTGATCGACATCTATTGACGTTGCCCGGACGCGGGAGCAGTGTCGGCTCAACCGATCCAGCACGGACGTGCTCCGGCGGGCGCGACGCCGTCGGGCAGCCGGAGCGAGCGCACCGGCGTGTCCCGGTGAGAGCGCGCCTGGCGCGCCCTCGTGCCGCTCGGCGGGCCCGCCGGGGCCCCTGGTCACGCCGGGTGGGTGTGGTGACACCCACCCGGCGTGACACCCTCAGCCGTTCGTCTTTACCCGGTCTTCGATGGCGTCCAACGCCGAGGAGATCGACTTGGCCACGATCACCCGTTCGAGGGCCGAGGAGCGTACGAACGCCGTGTCGGCCAGCCGGTCGAGCCACCCGAGCAGGCCGTCGTAGAAGCCGTCCGGGTCGAGCAGCACGATCGGCTTGTCGTGCAGGTCGAGGGTCGCGGTGGTCCACACCTCGAAGAGCTCGTCGAGGGTGCCGAGCCCGCCGGGCAGTGTGATGAAGGCGTCGGACCGCTCGATCATGATGTTCTTGCGGCTGCCCATGTCGTCGGTGACGATCAGTTCGTCGGAGGCCAGGTCGGCCACCTCGAGATCGACCAGCGACTGCGGGATGACGCCGAGCGTGTGCGCGCCGCCGGAGCGGGCGCCGTCGGCCACCGCGCCCATCATGCCGACGCAACCGCCGCCCGAGACCAGGCTGTGGCCGCGGGCCGCCAGTTCCTCGCCGGTGCGGGTGGCGAGGTCGAGCCACTTCTGTTCGAGGGTGCTGGAGGAGGCGCAGAACACGCAGATGGCGGCCACGTCACCGCTTTCCGTGCGAGTCGGCGAGAGCCGCGTCGGCGTCCACGATGATCTGCACGGCCTCGTCCACGTCGTCGGTGAGCTGGATCAGCTCCAGGTCGCTCTCGCTGATCTTGCCGTCGGCCAGCAACGTGCCCTTGACCCAGTCGAGCAGGCCGGACCAGTACGCCGTACCCATGAGGATCACCGGGAATCGGGTGACCTTCTTGGTCTGGACCAGCGTGATCGCCTCGAACAGCTCGTCGAGGGTGCCGAAGCCGCCGGGCAGCACCACGAACGCCTGGGCGTACTTGACGAACATGGTCTTGCGGACGAAGAAGTAGCGGAAGTCGATGCCGATGTCGACCCAGTCGTTGAGGCCCTGCTCGAACGGCAACTCGATGCCGAGCCCGACGGACATGCCGCCGGCCTCGGTCGCGCCCCGGTTGGCCGCCTCCATCACCCCCGGGCCGCCACCGGTGATCACCGCGTAGCCGGCCTCGGCCAGCGCGGCGCCCAGGGCCGCGGCCATCTCACACTCGGGGCTGTCGGGGTGGCTGCGGGCCGAGCCGAAAACGCTCACCGCGGGCGGAAGGTCGGCCAGGGTGTCGAAGCCCTCGACGAACTCCGAGAGGATCCGCAGCGCCCGCCACGCATCCTTGGTCTTCCACTCGCGCCGGTGATGCGAATCGAGGAGTTTCTCGTCGGCCGTACTCGCTGGAACCGACTCGCGGCGTAGCGTGACCGCGCCCCGATGACGCTCCGGCCCTCCGCTGTGTCGCCCGTTGGTGCTGTCCGTCATGCCTAAACGGTAGTGCGGACGGCCAGTGACCCGGTGAACAACCGGGTGGGTTTCGGTAAGGGCATTGCGGGTCGGCGACCTTTTTGCCAGATTGAAGCAACGGACGGTAGCTCCAGCGCGTCTGTTCAGTTACCAAGCTTTTAGATCCAGTTCGCGGCAACGCACGCTCGGCGCCCGGCTTCGTCCCGGGTCGGCGGGCTTAAGGAGCCACCCGTGACGAACCGATACGAGCGCATGAAGATGCAGCGCCGCATGCAGCGGCGCATCCGCCTGGTGGTCGAGGAGCGCCGCATGGCGTTCGGGGTACGACCGCAACCTGAGATCCCGCCCGACCCCGAGGCCACCATCGAGATCCCGCCGTCGACCGCGAAGAAGGCGATCGGCCGGGTGGCGGTGCGGCCGGCGGTTTGACTAGTCGGCCAGCCAGCGGTGCAACGTCGCCGCCCCGTCGCGGATCTTGCCGATCTCGACGTGCTCGTCGGGGGCGTGCGCCAGCAGCGGATCACCCGGGCCGTAGTTCAGCGCCGGAATGCCGAGCGCCGCGAACCGGGCCACGTCGGTCCAGCCCAGCTTGGCCGCCGGTTCGGCCCCGACCGCGGTGAGAAACTCGCGGGCCGGCGCGGCCGAAAGCCCTGGTAGCGCCCCCGGTGCCGAGTCGGTCAGCTCGACCTCGAAGCCGTCGAAGACCTCGAGCACGTGCTCCAGCGCCTGCTTCTCCGTACGGTCGGGGGCGAAGCGCATGTTGACCTCGACGACGGCCTCGTCCGGCACCACGTTGCCCGCGACACCGCCCTGGATGCGTACGGCGTTGAGCCCCTCGCGATAGGTGCAGCCGTCGATCGTGACCGTGCGCGGACGATAGTCCGACAGCCGTCGCAGCACCTCGCCGGCCGCGTGGATCGCGTTGACCCCGCGCCAGGCCCGCGCCGTGTGGGCCCGCCGGCCCGTTGTGCGCACGATCGCCCGCAGCGTTCCCTGGCAGCCGGCTTCGACCACACCGTACGTCGGTTCGAGCAGCACGGCGAAGTCGGCCATCAACCACTCGGGGCGCGACTCGGCCGCCAGACGCAGACCGTTGAACCGCGAGTCGATCTCTTCGGCCTCGTAGAACAGGTAGGTGAGGTCGTAGCGCGGGTCGGGCAGCGTGGCCGCCAGGTGCAGGGCGAGTGCGACGCCCGATTTCATGTCGGACGTGCCACAGCCGTAGATCAGATCGTCGACGACCGTGGACGGGAAGTTGTTGTTCAGCGGCACCGTGTCGAGATGGCCGGCGAGGATCACGCGCTGGTCGCGCCCCAGATCCGTACGGGCCATGACGGTGTTGCCGAGCCGTTCGACACTGAGATGTGACGTCTGCCGCAGCACCTCTTCGACGTGGTCGGCAAGCGCCTTCTCATTAAGGGAAACGGACTCGACATCGACCAGAGCACGGGTGAGCTCCACGGGGTCGACCAGCACGTCCGGGGTCAGCGGGTTGGCCATAGCGGGCACGATACCGGCCGGACGTGAATCTCCCCCTCTTTAGTAGTCTTCGGGCCGTGGACACTGCGATCTCGACCTCGCCCGCCTGGGGCATCGGCCTCGCCACCGTCACCGCCGAGGGTCAGGTGCTCGACACCTGGTACCCGGAGGGCTTCCTCGGCCTGGGCGACGTCCCGGCCGACGCGCCGGCCCTGCCGTCCGGCGTGACCGGGCCGCGGGCGTTGCCCGGCCTGTCGACGGTCGAGGTGCGCACGACGATCTCGTCGCTGGCCGACCCGATCAAGGACGCCGCCGACGCGTACCTGCGCCTGCACCTGCTCTCGCACCGGTTCGTCGTGCCGAACTCGCTCAACCTCGACGGCATCTTCGGCGCCCTGGCCAACGTCGCCTGGACGTCGGCCGGCCCGTGCCCGCCCGACCGGGTCGACGAGCTGCGCTTCCTCGAGCGCGCCGCGGGCCGCCACCTCTCCGTCTTCGGCGTCGACAAGTTCCCGCGCATGACCGACTACGTCGTGCCCTCCGGCGTACGCATCGCCGACGCCGACCGGGTGCGGCTCGGCGCCCACCTGGCCTCGGGCACCACGGTCATGCACGAGGGCTTCGCCAACTTCAACGCCGGCACGCTGGGCACGTCGATGGTCGAGGGCCGCATCGTGCAGGGCGTCGTGGTCGGCGACAGCTCCGACATCGGCGCCGGGTCGTCCATCATGGGCACGCTCTCGGGCGGCGGCAAGGACAAGGTGCGCATCGGCGAGCGCAGCCTGCTCGGGGCGAACGCCGGCATCGGCATCTCGCTCGGCGACGACTCCGTGGTCGAGGCGGGCGTCTACATCACGGCCGGCTCCAAGATCACGCTGCCGGACGGCCGGGTGGTCAAGGCCCGTGAGCTCTCCGGGGTGCCCAACCTGCTCTTCTGGCGCAACTCGGTGAGCGGGGCGCTCGAGGCCAAGCCTCGCTCGGGCACGGGCATCGAGCTGAACGCGGCGCTGCACGCCAACGATTAGCTTCGCAGATAGGGGGCGGCCGCCGCCTTGACGGCGGCCGTCAGTTCTTCCAGCACTTCTGAGCCGATTCGCCAGTATTGCCAGTGCAGTGGCACGTCTAGGTGGCGGCCGGGGTGCAGGTCTTCGTAGCGGCCGGCGGCGATGTCGTCGCGGGCGATCCACTCGGGCACGAGGCCCCACCCAAGACCGAGCCGGATCGCGTCGATGAAGGCCGACGCGGATGGCACGTAATGAACATCTTGGACATTTGGGTCAAAGCGATGCTGTAGGTGGTCCTTACGGTTGTAGAGGATCGCTGTTCTGTCTCCGGGCCGGCCCACCGCCAGATAGCGCATAGCGCCGAGCCGTTCGATCCGGCAGCCCTGCACGGCGACGTCGTCGGCGGTCACCGCGGCCATCGCCGTACCGGATCGCAGCAGGTCAGCGGTGTAGTGCTCATCGTCGGTGTGCAACTCGTAGTGCGGACCGGGGACGGCCGCGAGCGCCGGCAGGAACCACGTGTGCAGCGAGTCGGCGTTGACGACGATCGAGACGCGGGTGCGGTCACGGGCCTGGCCCAGAGCCTCCCGTTCGAGCAACGCGACCTGACCGGCGAACCGGACGAGCGCCTCCCCCGCCGGAGTCGCCACGCACGGCTTCGCCCGGCGCACGAGCACCTGACCGACCGAGCGCTCCAAGGTCTTGATGCGCTGACTCACCGCGGACGGCGTGATGTGCAGCTCACGGGCCGCCGCCTCGAAGCTGCCCGACTCGATGACCGCCTGGAAGGCCGTCAGCTGAGCGAAGTCCACGATTAGCAATCCTAATGCAACGTCAAAATCTTTAGTTTGAGTACGGGTCCCGGCCGCCCTAGCGTTTTATCCGTGCTCACGTCCGCCCTCGCCGGGTTCGCCGCCTCCGCCGTGCTGATCATCGCGATCGGGGCGCAGAACGCCTTCGTACTGCGCCAAGGTCTGCGCCGGGAACACGTGCTGGCGGTCGTGCTGGTCTGCGCCCTGTCCGACCTGCTGCTGATCCTGGCCGGCATCGGCGGGCTGGGCGCGGTCGTGACAGCACGGCCCTCGGCGGTCACGGTGATCAAGTGGGTGGGGGCGGCATTCCTCATCGCGTACGCCGGGTTGGCCGCTCGACGGGCGCTGCGGCCGGCCGCGCTGAACCCGGCGTCACGAGCGCCCGCGACGCTGGGGGCCACCGTGCTGACCTGCCTGGCGCTGACCTACCTGAACCCGCACGTCTATCTCGACACGGTGCTGCTGCTCGGGTCGGTCGCGCAGCAGCACCCGCACCGCTGGCTGTTCGGGGCGGGGGCGGCGGCGGCCAGTCTGGTGTGGTTCACGGCGCTCGGGGCGGGCGCGCATCGGCTGGGGCCGCTGCTGGCGCGGCCGTCGGCGTGGCGGGTGCTGGACGGGATGATCGCGGTCGTCATGCTCGGTGTGGCGGCGACTTTGCTGCTCGGCTGAGTCGGGCTTCGCCCTGTGGAAAACGGCGATCTGTGGGCGGCCGCCACGCGACCTGTGGACAACCCTGCTGCTCCGGTTGACATCCGCCTACAGTCGTCCTCACTCCCCGGGTGGGTGGGGGCTCGGGATGGCCACCACCTACTAAAGCAAGATCGAAAGAGCGGTTGACTCTCGACCTGGTCGAGGCGGCAGGGTCTCAAACGTGCGAGGAGACATGCGCGGCATCGGTGAGGTGGCACGGGCCAGTGGGCTCAGCGTCAGCGCGCTCCGGTTCTACGACACCGCGGGCGTGCTGGTCCCGGCCGAGGTCGACCCGGCCACCGGCTACCGGCGTTACCGCGACGACCAGGTGCGCGCCGCCCGTCTGATCGCCGGCCTACGCCGCGTCGGCATGCCGGTCGCCGAGATCGCCGAGGCCGTCCGCGACCTGAACGACCCCGCGTCGGTGAGGCGCAGGCTCGACGCCCACCGCCGCCGGCTCGAAGACGGGCTGGCCGACGCCCAGCGTGAACTCCTCCGCATCCACACCCTGCTCGACCTGGAGGAGAAACTCATGACCCGCGTCAGTCTGCCCGCCGCACACCTGGCCGCCTCGATCGACGCCGTCCGCTTCGCCGCGGGCCGCGACCCCGAACTGCCGATGCTGGGCTCAATCCTGGCCGACGTCCGCGACGGCGTGCTCACCCTCGTCGCCACCGACCGTTTCCGGCTGGCCGTGGCCACGACCGCCGCCGACATCGAGGGCCCGCCGATCCGCTCGGTCCTGCCGCTCGCTTTCGTCGACGAGTTGCGCCCCCGCCTCAAAGAGGGCGCCGCGATCCTCGACCTGACCCCCGATCGCGTACGGGTTGAGCCCGCCTCGATCGAGTCGGAGCTCCTGGACATCGACTACCCCGACCACCGCCGGCTGCTCGACGCGTTCTCCACGCCCACCACACGCGTCACCGTCGACACCGCCGCGCTGCGCTCCCGCGTCGAAGCCGCTCCGGTCGCGACGCGGGAACACGAAGGCACGCCGTACGAGGTCACGGTCTTGGGCTTCGACCCTGCCGGAAACGTTCGGCTGGTTCCCGAGAGCGAGTGGGACGACACCGCCCACCTCTCCGTGAACCGGGAGTTCCTGCTCCAGGCGCTCGACGCGGGCGCGGCCGGCCAGTTGCTGCTCGAGCTCGACGGCCCGATCAAGCCGCTCGCGGTCCGCGTCCCGGGCGACAATTCGCGCTTCTCGATCCTCATGCCCGTCCGCCGCTGAGCGCCGGGGCCGAAATTCACGTCCGGTTCACACCGGTCCATCTTTGAGCCATGTCACACCCGCTGCTTCCCGGACCGCGCCAGTGGCTACGGTCGTCTGGTGCGGATCGGGCAGCAGTACGAGGACTCCGCCGGCGAGCGCGCCACCGGCTGGGAATTCGCCTGGCTGGACGGGCGCGACGTCGGCTCCGAGCCTTCCTGGTCCTACCCCGCACTGGCCCGCGCCCTGCTGCGCCGCGCCTCCGCGGTCCTCGATCTCGACACCGGCAGCGGCGAGCTGCTCGCCGAGCTCGCGCCCCTGCCGCCGCACACGGTCGCCGTCGAGAGCTGGGCCCGCAACACCCCCGTCGCCCGCGATCGCCTCGCGCCGTTCGGGGTCCCGGTGCTGACCGAGCTGCCCGGTGGTGAGAACGAGTTCGACGTCGTTCTCAGCCGCCACGGCCGCCTGCCCGCCGCCGACATCGTGCGCCTGCTGCGCCGTGGCGGTCGCGTGCTCAGCCAGCAGGTCGGCAGCGACGACCTGGCCGGCCTCAACGGCGCGCTGGGCGCTGCCCCGGCCCACCGCGCGCCCTGGAACGCCGAGGTCGCGACCTCGGCACTGTGCGCGGCCGGTCTCGAGGTGACCGACGTGCGCGAGGAACGCCCTCCGGTCACGTTCACCGACGTCGGCGCGGTCGTTCGCCAGTTGCGTGACCTGCCGTGGCAGATCCGCGACTTCTCTCCGCGGCTGTACCAAGAGGCGCTGGCCCGCCTCGACACATTCATCCGCCTGCACGGCGGCTTCACCGTCAAAGCCCACCGGTTCCTGATCGAAGCCGTCCGTCCGTAACCACACCCGGAGAAGAAAGATCGGCCCATGCGCTCGTTGGTCATCGCCGTAGCCCAACCGCCCGTCCACACGCTCGACATCGCCGCCAACGCGACGCGGCATGCCGCCGCGGTGCGGGCCGCCGCGGCTCGACTGGTCGTCTTCCCCGAGCTCTCGCTGACGGGATACGACCTGGACGCCCCGCTGATCTCGCCCGACGACCCGCGGCTGCGCCCGCTGATCGACGCCTGCGCGGCCACCGACACGGTCGCGCTGGCCGGCGCCCCGATCGCCGGTCCGCACATCGCGACCCTGCTGATCGACGGTGACGGCGCCCGCGTCGTCTACCGCAAGACGAACCCGCACCACACCGAGTCCCGTTTCGCGGCCGGTCCCGGTCCCGAGGTGGTCGAGGTCGACGGCTGGCGTCTCGGCCTGGGCATCTGCCGCGATACCGGCATCGAGGAGCACGCGGCGTCCACGGCGGCGCTGGGGATCGACGCCTACGTGGCCGGCGTGGTCGACGAGCCCGCCGCCGACGTCGTGCTGGCCGAGCGGGCCCGCAAGATCAGCACGACGTACGGGGTCTGGGTCGCGATCTCGTCCTGCGCGGGCGCGACCGGTCCCGACTATCCCGAGACCGCCGGCCGCTCGGGCATCTGGGCACCGGACGGCACCGTGGCCGCCCGCACCGGCCGCGCCGTCGGCGAGATCGCCCGCGCGACCCTCTTCGCCGACAAGCTGGCCCGCGTCTGATCAACCCTTCCGGGCCAACACCGACGTCGTACGCAGTTCCAGCGTCACGGCACCACCGAAGTCGTCGAGCAGCGCGCCCAGGCCGTCCAGGACGCGCTGCTGGTCTTCGGGCGAGCGCCGGCGGAACGGCGAGAACGTCTGCATGAGCTCGAGATAGCGGCGCTTCGAGAAGACCGGGTACGTGTCCACGCGGCGTTCCCGCACATCGGCCCACACTCCGGCGTCGCGCACGTCATCGCGTACCCAATGATCCGGCCTCTCCACGACGGAGGGGTCGATCCGGTTGAGCACGTCGCTGATCGCCTCGGCCTGCGACGGGTCGGCGTACGCGTATTTGTGCTGGAAGACCGCGAGAACACCGCCCGGGGCGAGCGCGTCGACAGCCCGCCGATTGCGCGTCGCGGCATCCATCCAGTGCCAGGCCATCGCGCACGCGATCAGGTCCGGGCCCTTCGCCGGCGGGCGCCATTCCTCGTACGCCACCTCGAGCACCTCGACCCGCGGAAACTTGGCGCGCAGCACGTCGGCCATGCGCGGGTCGGGTTCGAGAGCGGTGATCGGGCAGTCGAAGGCGGTGAGCAGTTCGGTGCCCTTGCCGGTGCCCGCGCCCAGCTCGACGATGCTCGCGGGCGGCCCGCCGTAGTCGAGAATCGCCTGGCGCACCTGGTCGGGATAGCCCGGCCGAACATCGTCGTAAAGGGCAGCGACCTCACCGAATACCCGCACCATGCGCCCGACCGTAGCGTTTAGGCTCGATCTCATGCAGCACCATTACGTTCGGCCGGCCGGTTCGCCGCCCACCAACGGATACAGCCACGCGGTCGCCTTCACTGGCACAACGGTGGTCGTGTCGGGCCAGGTGCCGCTGGACGCCGAGGGCCGGCTGGTCGGCGAGGACGACGCACGCGAACAGACCCGCCAGGTGTTCCGCAACATCTCGTCGGCCCTGGCCGCGGCCGGCGCGACCATGTCCGACGTGGTCAAGCTGACGATCTTCCTGACGAACATGGCCGACCTCCCGGCCTTCCGCCAGGCCCGCGACGAGTTCATCGACCTGGAACACCCGCCGGCGAGCTCCCTGGTGCAGGTGGCCGGCCTGGTGAACGCCGACTTCCGCGTCGAGATCGAGGCCATCGCGGTCGTGCCCGCGCCCTCTGCCGGTTGAGTCCGTTTAGTCCCGCTTGCCGGCGCCGGGCGCTGACAGAACCGTCGGCGGTAAGCATCTTTCAGGTGAGCGTCCCGATTAATAGCTTAACCCATTAGAGGAAACATGCGCTTGCTCAACGGCAAGCATCGCGATTGATGCTCGCCTTTCCTCATGTCACGGCACTCTTTTCCGCGCTACAGCCCACAGTGGATCACTTTGTTCCTTGAGAACATGGCGCCGAGCTGATACCTCGCCGTTTTCGCTGCATGCTGCCGTGAACAGCGGACGCCGTTGATCGCAGGCAGGTGGGATGCGCTCGATGTCTCACGTCACGCTCAGCCTTCCGGGTTAACCCGACCGTCGGCAATCGACTGACTTCACGTTCCGGATAGGGCGGGCGGAAGCACTATCGCCCAACCCTGAGAGTTCGGCCATCTTTGTCGCAGCGCCGGAAGGCTTCGAGCCCCGGCCTCAACCAATTCGAGCAACAACGATTAGCCAACCGTTCCAGGAGGAACTCCCCCATGCGCAAGCTCACCAAGCGTTCCGCCGCTGTCGTCGTCGGCTCCGTTCTCGCCATCACCGGGGGAACCGCGGCGTTCGCTTACGTCCAGGGCTGGTTCCGAGGTACCAGCACCACGTATGCGGCGACTTCCACGATCGGCGACCTGACCGCGGTGATCGACGTTCGCACGGGCTCCGCCAACAACTTCTACCCGGGCAAGATTGTGGAACTCCACAACGTGACGGTGAACAACCCGAACGACTACAAGGTCAAGATCCTCGAGGTCACCTCAGTCGCAGTCACCGGTGGCGGCGACTGCGACCAGACGAAGGCGGGCTTCTCCTTTCCGGAGCTGAATACGACCACTGTCTTCAACAGCGGCGCGAATCCCGCGATCGACCTGGGAGATCTCAAGATGTCAACCGACGCCGACCCGGTCTGCGCGGCCAAGGGCGGCCTCACCGTCACGGCGACGCTCAAGGGTGACATCGCGCCGTGATGTGAAGGGCGGGGTGGGCGCAACAAACGTCCGCCCCCGCGCTGTCAGCCCGTCACTCCCAACGCGAATGAGGCGACTGTGAAGGCATGGCGAACTGCCGTCACCGTAGCGGCGACGCTGGCCACGGCATTCATCGTCGCCGGTGGCCAACCGAGCGACGCCGACGGGCAGACCATGATGCTCACCCACGGCGGCCGTGATTCCCACGGCAATGTGCGATTCACAGTCATCGGGCAGCCGGTGAGCGGTCTCTATCCCGGGGCAACCCGGGAGATCAAGATAACCGTGGTCAACCCGTTCGGCTTTCCGCTCTCATTGCGCACCCTGGACGGCAGCCTTGTCGGCACCAACCGCCGCGCCTGCCCGGCGACCCGCTCCACACTGCGGGTCGCCGGCTACAGCGGCCTCCTGCCGATCACGATCAAGCCCTATGGCCGCAGCACCCTACCCGGCACGATCCTGGTGACCATGCCTCGCGACGCAACCCCGCATTGCTCGAACACCAAGTTGCAGATCTCCCTCACCGGAATCGGCGGGAAGGCCGGCCGATGAGGAAACGATTCGCCTACGCACTGATCGGCACGACCGTGGCCGCTGTCGTCGCCGTCGGGACTTTGACCGCGAATGCCGAGTGGGTGATCAGCGCAAAGGCCGCCGTCAAGATTCGCACCGCGAAGGTGCCGGCCGGCAAGAAGCCGAGCGTTGCGAAACAGTCCAAGGCAGCGGTCGTGAGCTGGAGTGCTCTGGAGATCGCGCCCGGCGTTCGGATGAACCGCTACACCGTCACCGCCCACAGCCAGGACCTCCCGGCCAAGCCGAAAATCGTTCGCGAGATCGCGGCCTCGGGCGGCGGCAGCGAGTCCGTGACCTTCGCCGACGCCGAGGTGGCGGGCGGGAAGTGGCGGTGGACCGTCATTCCACGGTTCGCGAAGTGGACCGGCGCCGAAAGCGGCCTGAGCGAGGCCCTCAATTTCCCCGCCGCCCCAGCCGGTGCGCTCGCCGCGGAGCCGCCGGAAGCGAAGAAGCCCGCACCCATCACTTCGGATCCGCCCCCCGCTCCAACCGCCGAGTCGACGAGTAAACCCGCCGCCGAGCCTCCGCCCACTCCACCGGCCGCACCACCCAAAGACGACACCGAACCCCCGCCCGCGTCCTCGCCCGCGGAAGCGGAGCCTCCCGTGAGGGAGAAGGAGCCGGCGCCGTCCGCCAGTGGCCCGGCCGCCGAGGACATTCCTGAATAGGTGGGGAAATGATCGAGCCCGCGGCGGGGTCCCACGCCGCGGGCTCGATCAGCATGGGGGGCTCGGAAGGGTTAGGCGCAAAACGCGAATGCTACGGACATTCGGTTGATGGTGACCTCGCCGCGACCCAGGAATGGTTATGGTCTGCTCAGCACGGCCGTCGTGGATTTGGTTGCCGCGGGCGGTGGTGGTAGGTCACTGTCGCCCCACGACAATCGGGGCGTTCGGTGAAACCGCTGGTCAATGCCGTGGCCGCGATCCGGCACGCGCTTCCCCCTTTGGGATTAGGCCGGTCAGTCGCACCTGTGCGATTTATGCGCGCAGAACCGCGGACGGAATCCCGATCACATGACCCGGGGTCGTCGGCGACCGTTATTAGACACGAGTCGCCACCCGTCGCTGAGGAGGAAGGCGCCGCATGCGTACACCGATCGGACTGCCCGCCCCCTGTTCGACCAAGGCACGGCCATGATGCGGCGCGAGGTCCTCACCCGGCTGCGCGAGGCCGGCGGCTCAGACGGTCGCGGCCACGAGGGCAACAGGATCACCGACATGCACATCGAACTCGACCCCGCCGACCACGAGGAGCCCACGTGGGAGGTCCGGCATCCCCAGGCGGGACGGAAGAAACGCCTGGACCGCCGTACGCGAATGATCCTCGGCATCGCCGCGGCGTCCGCGGTCGTGGTCAACGCGGGCGCGGCCTGGGCCTACTGGCAGATCACCGGTTCGGAGGTGGCCCGTTCGACCGACGGGCCGCCGGTCGAGCTGGCGTTGCGGGCCCGGTCCGATCTGAACAAGTCGTTGCAGCCGGGGGCGAAAGGCGACCTGATCGTGACCGTCACCAACGACAACGGCTTCCCCATCAAGATCACTTCGGTGGCGGGCGGTGGGCCGATCACCGTCGACCCGGAGCACGCCAAGGTCGGATGTAAGCCGACGGGTGTGAATCTGAGCCGGCCGAACTTCCGGGTGCAGTGGAACGTCGGCCGCAACACGATCGGCGCCTTCAACGTGCCCGGCGGGCTGTCCATGCGGCCGGGCACCGGGGCGGGCTGCGACGGGGCCACTTTCACGGTCCCGGTGCGGGTTTCCGGCGTACGCGAGAACTAGGGTGCAGCCGCCGATAGTGCCGGCCGTTGTGGGCGGCGAGCTCGCGCACCTCGGGCGGCACGTCCACCGACGTACGCAGCACCTCGCTGGCCCGTTCCGCAGAGTCGTGCACCACCCGCTCGTCGTGGCTGGCCGCCTCGATGCCGTCGGCCACCACCCGAGCCATCGCATCCCCATAGGTGCGCGCGTCCTGGATCTCCCGCTCATGGATCAGGGTCGCCTCATGCTCGGCCCGCCGCGCGATACGAGCCTCATTCCGCTCGTACGCGTTCCCGCGTGAGGCGAACTTGAGGGCCACGGCCGCACAGTCGAGCGCCACGAGCAGCAGCATGATCCCGAGATAGAAGACGCCGACGCCCCAGAAGTCACTGCTCACCAGGTGCCACATCGCCGCCGTACGGGCTCCGAACCCGGCGTCCGCCTTGACCGCCTTCTCGTTGGCCTCGCGCTGCTCGCCGATGTGCCGCGTGAGGTCGGCCTGCTCCTCCGACCGCGCTTCGCGGCCCCGCCGCTGGGTGTCGAGCAGCCGTCCGGCCCGTACGTCGAGCGCGACCGCCTCGTCGTCCAGCGTCCGCGACCGCTCGACCAGCCGATCGCAGGACCCGCCGTCCGGGCAGCCGGCCGCCCTTGTGACACCGTTGCCGGCCGAGTCGTCGACGGCCTGTTGGTAGAGCTTGCGCGCGTCCTGCCGCTTCTGCGCGGCGCGATCGGTCAGCCCGCGTACGGCGTCGTCGTCGGCGGTCGTCTCCCGGTCGAGTTGCGCGAGCCGGGCCGTGTAGGCGCCGATCGCGCCGGCCGAGTCGATGCGGCTGAGCTGCTGGTTGTGCACCTCGTTGAGCCGCGCGTCGATCTCACCCTGGTAGCGGGCGAGCATCAGCGGCTCGGTGATGAGCACCGCGAACAGCACGGCCAGCCCGAGCCGCCCGGCGTACAGCCCGATCGTCGGCTTCTTGAGGAAATGTTTCGGGTCGGCCGAGTCGAGCTGCTCGTAGTTGATCGCGACCCGGCCGACCACCGCCCGGTCGTAGGCGACGACACCCGCGGCGACCAGCGGTCCGACCAGCCAGCGGTACCACGGATGCTGGTAGTTCGAACCGGCGTCGATGAACGCGGCGCCGCCGAGCGTGGCATAGACGAAGTACAGGAGGATGAAGACGCCGATCGCGGAGTACAGCACCCGATCGGAGTGGGTGCTCACGCTGGCCGGGTTGACGTTCGCCACCCGCAGCAGCACGTCCCGGCGACCCCTACGCATCCGGGAAGGCCTTGCTCAGCATGGTGCCGAGTCTTGCCGATCATGCAACCTAGCGAGGCTTGTTTCCGGATTATGTCGACAGATCCGGCTCGGTGATCGTCACGCGGACCGTCACCGAGGCCTGCACGGTCTGCGGCTGGGGATCGACCTCGAAGCCCGCGGATTCCTGCGCCGCGTCGAACGCCATCGCGCGCATCATCGGCCCGCCACCGCCGCCCACCCCCTCGTCGGCGATCTCGACGAGCTTGTCGACGCGGGCTCCGACCGCCGCGGCGTATTCGCGGGCCCGCGACAGGGCGTCAGCGATGGCCTCGCGGCGCACATCGGCCCCGGCCCGGCTGCCCGGTCGCAGTTGCCACCACGGCCCGGCGACGGACGCGTGCTCGAGCCCGGCCAGCCGCAGCAGCAACTGACCCAGCGGCTCGAAGTCGGTCACGGTGATCGAGGTCGAGACACTTCCCGAGTACGCCACCACGCGCTCGCTGCCCCGCTTGAGCTCGGGGAACACGCGGACGCCGCCCGTCTCACGCCGCTCGACGGCGTCGCCCGCCTCGGCCAGCAGGGCGTGCAGCTGCTCGGAGCGCTGCAGGAGCCGGGCAACCACCGTTTCGCGGTCGCGGTCGCGCGCGGACAGGGTGACGGAGACGACCGCCTGCTCGGGCGGCACCTCGCGGAAGGCCTCGCCGCGAACCACGACCGTGGGGTGATCGACCATGCCCCGACGTTACCCGGAGGGGGCGAGGCTCGCGCCACAGCCGGGACGGGCCAGCTCGGTCAGGGCGTCGCGGGCGTCGGCGCTGAGCCGATCGGTGTCGGCCGACGTGAGCGGGCCGACCTCGGCGCTGTCGACGCGGCCGCCCCGCACGTGCAGCCGGAACAACCCGCGCGGCCCGATGATCACGCGAATGGCCGGCTGGGCGCGGCCTTCGTCGATCAGCCGGTAGGCCTCGGCTATGCGGCCGCGGGCGGTGTCGAAACCCTCGCCGCGCTCGACCAGAGGCGCCGTCGCCGCCAGCATGCGTGCTGTTTCCAGGGCCTCGAGCAGGCCCGCGGCGACCCGGGCCGGGCCCAGCGCGGACCACCAGCCGGGCAACAGACCTATGTCGACGAACCGGCCGACCGGGTCGACGACCGCGTAGGCCGTGCCCGTGCGGTCGGTGCCGCTTAGGCGCTTCTGAATGTTGGCGTTCACCGGCGCTCCCCCGATCTCCGGTTCCACCGAGAGTAGCGCAAGCATTCGGGGCGGCGAATGCCACGATCGCCCGGCAAACCCGCTCTGATCAGGAACTACGACGTGCCTGAGAGAGTCCGAGCTGGGCGGCCCTGACGGCCACGATCAGCAACGATGGCCGGACAGCGGCGGCGAACCGAGCCGGTGTCCACATTGTCGGAAGGCTCGCCAAGCTTCACAACACAGAGGGAGGGGAAAGGCGAGGGGAGGCGGAAGGCGAAGGAAAGGGAGGGAAGGCGAGGCCCAGTGACCGCGGTACCGGGCTCAGGCGAGGTGCGCGACCGCGGCACAGGGCTCAGACGCGGTGCGGCGCGCGACCGCAGCGCCGGGCTCAGGCGAGGCGGGCGACCGCGGCGCCGACCCTCTCGTCGGTGGCGGTCAGCGCGATCCGCACGTGCTGCTCACCCGCCGGGCCGTAGAAGGCCCCCGGAGCGGCCAGGATGCCGCGGTCGGCCAGCCAGTCGACGGTCTTCCAGCAGTCCTCGCCGCGCGTCGACCAGAGGTAGAGCCCGGCCTCGGAGTGGCTGATCTCGAAACCGGCGCCGGTCAGCGCGGCTCGCAGCCGATCGCGCCGCCCGGCGTAGAGATCGCGTTGTGCGGCCACGTGCTCCTCGTCGCCCAGCGCGGCGATCATCGCCGCCTGCACCGGCGCGGGCACGATCATGCCGGCGTGCTTGCGGACCGCGAGCAGTTCGGCGATGAGCGCGGGGTCGCCGCCGACGAACGCGGCACGATAGCCGGCCAGGTTGGACCGTTTGGAGAGCGAGTTGACGGCCAGCACGCCGGTGTAGTCGCCGCCGGTCACCCGGTCGTCGAGGATCGAGACGGGGTCCGTCTCCCAGCCCAGCGACAGGTAGCACTCGTCGCTGGCCACGACCACGCCGCGCTCGCGCGCCCACGAGACGACCTTGCGCAGGTGCTCGACCGGGAGCACCTTGCCGGTCGGGTTGGACGGCGAGTTGATCCAGACCAGGCGCACCCGCGGATCGGGCCCGACCGCGGTCAGCGAGTCGGACCGGATCACGGTGGCGCCGGACAGGCGGACGCCGACCTCGTAGGTCGGGTACCCGACCGACGGGATCACGACCTTGTCGCCGGGACCGGCGCCGAGCAGCGTGGGCAGCCAGGCGACCAGTTCCTTGGAGCCGATCGTCGGCAGCACGCCCGGCGTGCCGGACGCCCCGCAGGCCCGTGCCAGCCACCCCGCGATGGCCGCCCGCAGCGCCGGCGTACCGGCGGTGAGCGGGTAGCCGGGAGCGTCCGACGCGTCCGCGAGGGCGCGCCGGATCAGCGGCGGCACGGGATCGACGGGAGTGCCGATCGAGAGGTCGACGATCCCGTCAGGGTGCGCGGCGGCTCGAGCCTTGGCCGGCTCCAGCAGATCCCACGGAAAGTCAGGTAGAGCCGCCGACAGTGCGCTCAGTGGTCGCCCCTGGGCGGCTGACCGACGATGAACGGGGTGTCCTTGTCGATCTTGCCGACCTTGGCCGCACCACCGGGCGAACCGAGATCTTCGAAGAACTCGTAGTTCGCGGTGGTGTAGTCCTTCCACTGGTCGGGGACGTCGTCCTCGTAGAAGATCGCCTCGACCGGGCAGACCGGCTCACAGGCCCCGCAGTCGACGCACTCATCGGGGTGGATGTAGAGCATCCGGTTGCCCTCGTAGATGCAGTCGACCGGGCATTCCTCGATGCATGCCTTGTCGAGCACATCGACGCACGGCTCAGCGATGATGTAGGTCACGGGTCTTTCCCTCCCAAGCCACGCCGCGGGGACCGCCGGCGACAGTTGCAGAGCCTAGTATCTCCGCCGGAGGAGGTGACACGTGCTCCGACGGCAGGATGTGGGACACCGGGTGGTGGTACGCCGAATTGTAGGCGTTTCGCAGGATCGCACGCTCTACACCGATGCCCTCGGTGAGTTGGTGGCTCTCACCGAGACCGATCTCACGATCGCCACCGACAAGGGAACCGTACGTGTTCCCCTGCGCGAGGTGCACCGGGCCAAGCGCGTGCCGGCCGCCCGACGGCCACCCGCGGCCGAGGTGACCGCCCTCGAACTGGCCGCGAACGACGCCTGGCCGGCCCCCGTACGGGCCACGCTCGGCCGCTGGATCCTGCGTGCCGCCGACAACTGGACCGGCCGGGCCAACTCCGCGCTCGCGGTCGGCGACCCCGATCGCCCGCTCGAGTCCGCCATCGACGCCGTCGAGCAGTGGTACGAGGCGCACGGCCAGCGCCCGCTGATCAACGCCCCGATGCCGCTCGCCGCCCCGGTGAACGCCGCCCTGGACGCCCGCGGCTGGGGTGCCCGGCCGCTCACCCTCGTGCAGACGGCCACGGTCGCCGCCCTGACGACCGCCTTGGAGCCCCGCCCCGACCTGCCGCCGGTCGAGCTGGCCGACAGCCCGGGCGACGACTGGTTCGCGATGGTCGCCGATCACAAGGGCACCCTTCCGCCTGCCGCGGCCCGCATCCTCACGGCCCCGGCCGAGGTCGTCTTCGCCCAGGTACGCGACTCGGACGGCGGCCTGCTCGCGATCGGCCGCGGCGCGGTCACCGGCCCGGGCCGCTGGCTGGGTGTCGCGCTGCTTCAGACGGCGCCGCACGCGCGCCGCCGGGGCGTCGCCCGGCACGTGTTGCGCGAGCTCGTGCTCTGGGGTGCCCAGCGGAGCAGTGCCCGCGCCTATCTGCAGGTCGAGGAGCGCAACACGGGTGCGGTGGCGCTCTACGGCCGGGTGGGCTTCACCACTCATCACACCTATCTGACCCGCGAAGCCCCGCTCGGCTAACGACGTACGATCTTGCGGGGCTTGGCCTGGCGGGTCTCGGTGTAGGCCCGCAGAGCCCGCGACCGGTAGTCGCGGCCCAGCGTCACCGCTATCCAGTAGCCGACCAGCACGCCCGCACCCGCGAAGCCCGCGTAGAGCGCGATCTGCGAGAAGAAGCCCTCGGAACCGCCCGAGAACGGCTGGTCGCCGCTGATGAACGGGCCGGCCACGAGGGTCAGCAGCATCGCGCCGGCCACCCCGAAGACCAGGTCGGGGGCGAGCCACTCGGAGGGGCGCCGGCGCTGCGAGACCAGGAACGTGTAGACCGCGAGGACCAGTCCGACCAGCGAGAACATGATGATCGTGATGCGGCCGCCGGCGTCGTCGTCACCGTCGAACCCGAAGCGGGTGACCAAGCGGGCCACCACGTTCACGGCGAACAGACCGATCGCGAGCGCCGCGATCGGGAACCAGCGCTGCTGCCTCATGACCCCTCCCAGGGACCTGTGCTGCGCGGCTCAGTCACCGCCGCAGACGAATCGTGGCTCGGGATCGTAGCGCCAGGTGAACTTCTCGCGCTCGATCTCCCGGCCATCTTTGCGGATGACGCGCCATGCGTCCTGGGTGAAACCTGGGAGTCCGCTGCTAGCTATGCACTTGGGTCCGGCCGGGCGGTGCTGGGTCGGCGGGCTGGTCGCGTTGCGCCGGGGCCCGTACACGGTCTTGACGCTGTCGTAGACCTTGGTGCTCCACATGGTCACGGTCACCGAGCGCCCGGTCGTGGCGGTGTCGATCAGGATCCCGTACGGCGTGGTGTTCTTGAACTTGAGATCGAGCGAGGGATAGAAGATCGTCGACTCGATGACCGACGGGTAGCGCGAGAAGTAGAACGAGTGCGGCTTGTGCTCGACGTCCTTGAGACCCGCGTAGTAGGCGGCGTTGAACAGCGTCGTGGTGAACTGGGAAGCACCGCCGCCGACACCCGGCTCGAGCACCCCGTTCACGATCACCGGCGCGTCCTTGTAGCCGGACGCGTAGTCGCGCTCGCCGGTGTGCCCGTTCAGCGAGAACGTCTTGCCGGGCCGCAGGATCGCCCCGTCCACGTCCTTCGCGATCGTGATGATGTTCTGGCTGCGCGGCGAGCTGCGACCACCGGTGAAATACGTGGTGAACGTCGAGACCTTCTCCTTGATGCCCAGCTTGGCGACGTCGGCCGCGCTCGTGTCCGACTGTTTCTCGGCGAGCACCGCACTCACCGCGCGTGGCGCCGGAGCCGCCAGCACCGTGAGCAGTTCGGATTCCAGCTTGTCGAGATCGACCAGGCGACCGGGCGCCCCGTTCACCACCTGAGGCTTGCCGTCACGCAGCTGCACGGTGGCCGGCTTGGCGGCGGTCTCCACCTTCCCGAACTCGGCGGCGCCGGCCTTACGCAGCTTCGCCCCGTCGATCGCCGCGGTCAGCTTGCCCGCATTGTCCGACCGGAAGACCAGGCCCTTCGCGACCGCCGCCGGGGTGAGCCGGAACGACTTCGCACCCACGGTCACGGTCACCGGAGCGGCCACGGCCGGCTTCGCGAGATCGGCGATCAATGCGTCGACCTGCTCTTTCGTCGTCGCCGGGGCGCGCGTGCTCAGCGGCACCTCGGCCACCGACCCGGTCGGCCACGCCTTCCTGACCCGCTCGGCGGCGGCCGCCTTCTCAAGATCAAGACCGGGTCCCGGGTACGTGGCCACGGGCGTGACACCCTTGAAGGTGATCCCCGGTTTGCGGATCGAGAACCGCTCGGCGCTCACCTGCTTGCGCAGCGCCGCCTCGAGCTTGGCCTCGTCGAGCCGCACGACCGGCTCGACGATCGTGGCGCCGAAGAGCCGGCGCCCGCTCCCCGCGGCGGCCTCGACCGTCGCGGGCACGTCGAAGGTCAGCCCCACCGCTTCGGGTTCGACCGTCACGTCTTTGCCGTCGAGCAGCACCCGGGCCGGTCGGGTAGCGCGGGCGGCCACGTGGTCGCCGAACGCCTTCTCGGCCTCGGCCCTGGTCAGCGCGCCCAGGTCGAGCCCGAGCACCTCGGTGCCGCGCGGAATGTCGCCCGAGCTGACGTAGGCCGCCGTGCCGCCCGCGCCGACCGCGAGCAGGCCGGTCACCCCGGCCGCAACCAGCCACTTCCGGCGCTTTCGCGGAGCTTCGACGGGCGGGATCCGCTCCTCGGGCGGCGGCTGACGCTGAGCCGGGGCGGGCGAGGCCGCGACGTTGCCGACCGGCGTCTCGTTGAGGATGACGGTGTCGTCCGCCCCCGCACCCGATCGTGGCTGCTCGACGGATCCCTCGGACCTGGACGTCACGGGCTCACCTCATCGCCGACGTGGGACCGGCACCCACGTATCTGCAGGTGGTACGCACGGCGGCGGCTCGCGGTTCACCCGGACCGGCGCCTAGGGAAGGCTGCGCTTCAGGATCAGCCGATAGGAGTAGACCGCGAAGGACAGGCTCCCGGCCAGGATCATCACGAGCGCGACCCAGTCGGAACCGCCGAGCAGATAGTCGCCCTCGCGCGTGCGCACGCCCGCCGCGAACAGCATGATCAGCGTCCACAGCGCCCAGGGCGGGCCGATCGCCCACTTGCGGTGGGTCGTGGAGACCGCGAACCAGGCGATCGCCCAGTTGAGCGCCACCGCGAGCACGACCGAGACCCAGAGCAGCGGACCACCGCCGGAGCCGATCGAGTCGCCGCGCCAGATCGTCGTCAGGTCACCGGCGCGCAGCGTGGTCAGGATCAGCTCGAGGAAGCCGGTGACGACCGCGGCCACGATCGCGATCACCAGGCCGCCGACGCGGATCACCGTCTCCCAGCCCGCCCACGTCTCGCGAGGCGGAACCTCGTACGCCTCGGGGCTGGGCAGTTGCTCGGCGGAAGTGGGCGTGTCGGACATCGGGGTGTCGCTTTCGGTCTTCATCGGGTGACCGCCTCGGCTGCGGCCGGTTGTTCCAGGCCCAGGCCGCCGAACAGGTCGCTCTCCCAGCCGTGGGGACCCTCGCCCGGGCCGCGTTCGCCCTTGGCGATGGTGAAGTATTCGACGCCCATGAACTCGCCGCCGAAGTCGCCCGCGATGCCGTAGAGCCAGGAGTTGTCGGGGATCTGGGTGGCGTGCGCCTGCATCGCCGCGACCTTGCTCTGGTAGTAGTCGGTGCCGTCGATGCGCGCGGCGATCTCGTCGTCGGGGTGGCCGAAGGGAAGATCTTCGACGTTCTCGACCTCGGCGAACGGGTTGTCGGAGAGCTCGCGGAACGCCTCCATGCCGTCGCGCAGCACGCTCAGCGGCATGGCCGTCCAGTAGATCTTGCTGGGGCCGTCGTCGCCGGCCAGTTCGGCCGCGCGCATCGCCACCCGGTGGGCCTGGATGTGATCGGGATGACCGTAGAACCCGTTCGGGTCGTACGTGATCATGACCTGGGGGCGGACCTCGCGGATCACCTCGAGCAGCAGGGCCGCGGCCTCGTCGAGGTCGGCCTGCCAGAAGGCGCGCGGGTGCTCGTTGGTCGGCAGGCCCATCATGCCCGAGTCGCGGTAGCGGCCGGCCCCGCCGAGAAACCGGTGATCGGTCACGCCGAGGGCCGCGCACGCACGCGAGAGCTCGACCAGGCGGTAACCGCCGAGCTGGTCGGCCTGGGCCGCCTCGAGCTGCGCGAGCTCGGGCACGTGGATCTCGCCCTCTTCGCCGAGAGTGCAGGTCACGAGGGTCACGTGGGCGCCGGAGGAGACGTAGTGGGCCATCGTGGCCCCGGTGCCGGTGACCTCGTCGTCAGGGTGGGCGTGCACCAGCAGCAGGCGGCGGGCGGGCAGGGCGTCAGTCACGCGCGCAAGAATACGCGGGAACATCGGGCCGATCCGCCTACGCCGTGCCCGGTTTGGGGCGCGCGAACCCAGCTTGATCAGCGATGCTGTCCGGGTGGACTTCCCCGGGCTCGCCGAGCGCACAGGTCACTTCCGCTACGGCGCGCCGTACGCGGTGACGGTCGGAGCGGACGGCCGGCGCATGGCGTTCCTGCGCTCGACCGGCCCCGAGGACCCGATCTCGTCCCTCTGGGCGCTCAACGTCGCCACGTCGACCGAGTCGCTGGTCGCAGCGGGCCCGGTCCGGGCGTACGCCACCGATCGCGACGCCCGCGTGGCGGCGTTCGCGCGCGAGGGCCGGCTGTTCCGGGCCGACCTGATCCGCGGCACGGTGGCCGAGGTGCCGACCGTGGCGCCCGTCGAGGATCCCCGGCCGGACCCGTCGGGCGGCTCCATCGCGTACATCAGCCGGGCCGACGGCTCGCCCTCGCTGCGCGTCGTCGGGCCGGACGGCGACCGGCTGCTCGCGGGTGAGTCGGGCAACGCCTGGCGCGAGCACGGCGGCATGATCGGCTGGGGTGTGCCCGACGAGGCGGCACTGCGCCTGGGCCGCGACCGCGGCTGGTGGTGGTCGCCCGACGGCCGCCAGATCCTGGCCACCCGCACGGCCACGACGACCAGCCTGCACCTGCTCGACCTCGACTACGGCTGGGTCGACGTGCACTGGGACCGCGAGACCTATCCGCACGTGGTCAACGTGCGCTGGGCCGACGGCGGCGGCCCCCTGATCACGGTGTTGCGCCGCATGCAGCAGCACGGCCTGGTGCTGGCGGTCGACCCGCGCACCGGCGAGACCCAGGTGCACGCGGAACTCGCCGACGCCCGGTGGGTCGAGCCGGTCATCGGCACGCCGCGCCATCTGCCTGACGGGCGGGTGCTGGTCGGCGGCGAGCTGGCCCACGACGGCTTCGACGCGCGCTGCCTGTTCGCCGACGGCAGCCTGCTCACCCCGCCGAACCTTTACGTGCGTCGCGTGGTCGGCACGGTCCCGCGCCCCGGCGGCCCGAACGGCTCCCCCGACCTGATCGTCGAGGGCACCGACGGCGACCCGGCGTCCCAGGCGGTCTTCCGCGTACGCACCTCGCTGGGCGGAGGCAGCGCGGAGGCCACGAAAATCACGTCGACCCCGGGCCGTCACCACGCCGAGGCCGGCGGCGACATCCTGGTCGTCGACGACGTGGTGTGGCGCGGCCGCACCCGGCTGGCCGCGCTGGGCAACCTGTCCGCGCCGCTGCCCTACGACCCGCGGCCGGCCCTGGAACGGGTCACCGACCGCCGCCTGCCCGCCGCGGTCCTCTACCCGACCGGGTTCGTCGGCGGCCGCAAGATCCCGGTCCTGGTCACGCTGGGCGAGGGCCCCGGCAGCCAGCAGGTGTTGCACGACCCGGCCGCCTGGCAGGAACGACAGTGGCTGGCCGACGCGGGCTTCGCCGTCGTGAGCGTCGACGGCCGGGGGACGCCCGGAGTCGCGCCGAGCTTCGAGAAGGTGGTGCACCGCCGGCTCGTCGACGTCAGCCTGGGCGACCAGGTGGACGCCCTGCTCGACCTGCGCGGCAAGCACCCCGACCTCGAT
Source organism: Actinoplanes solisilvae (assembly GCF_003999975.1). Lineage (GTDB taxonomy): Bacteria > Actinomycetota > Actinomycetes > Mycobacteriales > Micromonosporaceae > Actinoplanes > Actinoplanes solisilvae. The sequence goes on from NZ_RJAC01000001.1 coordinate 616,648, forward strand.
CTGAGCTCGGTCGCCGTACGCGGCTCCGGGCTCGGTGGATGGCTGGCGGCGATGGCCGTCCTGCGCCGCCCCGACGTCTTCCACCGCGCGGTGGCCCGCGACCCGCTCGTCGACTGGCACGAGGTGCCGTTGCCGCTGGCCGAGCGCTACCTGGGCGACCGCCGCGACTCCCTCGACGTCTACGCCCACCACAGCCTGCGCGAGGCCGCCGCCGAAACCCCCAACCCGGCTCCGATCCTGCTGGTCGGCGCCACCGTCCCCGGCCTCCCGACGGTCACAGCCCTCCCCTTGGCCGGCGAGCTGGCCTTCCTGCAGGGCCAGCCCCCACACGGCGCCGTCGCCTAGTCGCTAGTAAGCTAGTCACTAGCTTCTCACCCCCTGCGGAGGCGTTGTGACACGCTTGATGTTCGAGGAAGCGGCGGCCATGACCGGCGAGCAGTACCTCGCTCTCGGCGAGACGCCCGAACAGATCGAGCTTTTCGACGGAAGTTTGGTCCTGCATCTCACCGAACCGGTCACGGCGATCCTCGACCTGGAAGTCTTGCTGCCTGGGTGAGTTCTGTCGTACCCGTCGCCTAGGGTCGGGTTCATGAGCCACTTCGACGAGGCTTCGGCCGCGGTTCAGGCCGCCCTCGATGCCGGGGCACGCTATGCCGACTGCCGCGTCATGCTGCGGCGCACCGAGTCGATGACCGCCCGCGACGGCGATGTGGAAGAGCTCGGCTCCGACGAGAGCGCCGGCCTGGGCGTACGGGCCCTGGTCGGGTCGAGCTGGGGCTTCTTCGCCGTGCCCGACCTGTCCGACGCCGCCGCCCGCGCCGCGGGCCGCCGGGCCGCCGAGATCGCCCGGGCCAGCGCCACCGTGCCCGGCCCGCCGGTCGACCTGGTGCCGAGCAACGCCGTCGAGGCGAGCTGGGCCAGCGAGTGCGAGATCGACCCGCTCGGTGTCTCCCTCTCGGCCAAGGGCGACCTGATCGTCGGCGCGACCGCCGCGGCCAAAGAGGCGGGCGCCGACCTCGCCGAGGGCGTCTACCAGATCTGGGACACGCGCAAGTGGTTCGTCTCCAGCGAGGGCCACCGCATCGACCAGCACGTCCGCGAGTGCGGGGCCGGCGTCACGGCCAGCGCCTTCGGCGACGGCGAGATCCAGCGCCGCTCCTGGCCGTCCTTCCGCGGGCAGTACGGCACGAGCGGCTGGGAACTGGTCGACAGCCTCGACCTGATCGGCAACGCGCCCCGCATGGCCGAGGAGGCCCGGGCCCTGCTCTCCGCGCCGCTCTGCCCCACCGGCGAGACCACGCTGGTGCTCGGCGGCGAACAGCTCGCGCTGCAGATCCATGAGTCGGTCGGCCACGCGATCGAGCTCGACCGCATCCTCGGCTGGGAGGCCGCGTTCGCCGGCACGAGCTGGCTCGACCTGCGCAAGCTGGGCTCGCTGCGCTACGGCTCCGAGCTGATGAACATCACCATCGACCCGACCATCCCCGGCGCCCTCGGCAGCTTCGGCTTCGACGACGAGGGCACCCCCGCGGCCAAGCGCGATGCCGTGCGCGACGGCGTCTGGGTCGGTGTGCTGGCCGGGCGCGACTCGGCCGCCGTCGCCGGCCTCGACTACGCGGGCAGCGTCCGCTCCGACGGCTGGGCGCGACTGCCGATGGTCCGCATGACCAACGTCGGCCTCGAGCCCGGCCCCCACTCGCTCGACGAGATCATCGCGGCCACCGACGACGGCGTGTTCATGGACATCAACCGCTCCTGGTCGATCGACGACCGCCGCCTCAACTTCCAGTTCGGCTGCGAGATCGGCTACGAGATCAAGAACGGCAAGCTCGGCCGCATGGTGCGCAACCCCACCTACACCGGCATCGGCCCCAGGTTCTGGCAGTCGATGGACATGCTCTCCTCCGAGAGTGTCGCGTGGGGCACGCCCAACTGCGGCAAGGGCCAGCCCGGCCAGGTGGGCCACACCGGCCATCCAGCCGGTCCGGCCCGGTTCACCGACGTACGTGTGGGGGTGCGGGGATGAGTCTCGACATCGTCCGGTCCGGGGTCGAGCTCGAGCTCGCCGCCCGGGTCGTCGAGCTGGTGCGGCGGCAGGCGGGGCCGTCCGCCGAGGCCGAGGTCGTGGTGCGGCACGACGCCGAGGCGCTGACCCGCTTCGCCGTCTCGATGATCCACCAGAACGTGGCCGACGCCGCCACGACCGTGGGCCTGCGTGTGCACCTCGACGGGCGCACGGCGTCCGGTTCGACCACGGTCATCGACGCCGCCGGGTTGCAGGGCCTGGTCGAGCGCACGATCGCCGCGGCCCGGCTGAGCCCGCCCGACGTGACGTGGCCCGGCCTCACCCCGCCGACCCCGCTGCACCAGTCGGCGGGCCACCACGGTTCGGGCACGCGGTCCGGGCTCGACTTCGGTTTCGACGAGGCGACCGCCCGGTCGACCCCGGGTGAGCGGGCCGAGCGGGTGCGCGACTTCGTGCGCGCCGCCGGGGGCCTCGAGACCGCGGGTTACTGCCGCACGACGTACACGTCAGCCGCCTTCGCCAACAGCGCGGGTCAGGCGGTCGAGGGGCGTACGGCCGAGGCGGCGATGGACGGCATCGCCCGCGACAACGGCGCCGACGGCGTCGCCCGTCTCGCGAGCGGTCGCCTCGCCGATCTCGACGGGGCCCGGCTCGGCGCCCGCGCGGCGGCCAAGGCGAGAGCCGGTCAAGATCCGATCGAGCTCGCCCCCGGCCGCTACGAGGTGGTGCTCGAGCCCGAGGCGGTCGCCGATGTGCTCGACAACCTCGCGATCTTCGGGTTCAACGGCAAGGCGTACGCGCAGAAGCAGTCCTTCGCCGAGATCGGCGCCGACCAGTTCGACCCGTCGGTGTCCCTGGTGGACGAGCCTCTCGGCAGCCGCGCCGAGCACGCCCCCGGTCTGCCGTTCGACGACGAGGGCACCCCGCGCGACTGGCTGGTGCTGGTGCGCGAGGGCGTGACCAAGGCCGTCGCCCACGACCGCACGTCGGCCGCCGAGGCCGGGGCCGAGTCGACCGGGCACGCTTCCGGCTCGTCGCGCACCTGGGGTCCCTTCCCGACCCATCTGCGCCTCGAGGCGACCTCGGCCGCCACGGAACAGGTGCTGCCACCCGCCGGCCCGGGCGACCCGACGGCCGAATCGGCCCGCCCGCTCGTGGCCCACATGGAGCGCGGCCTGCTGATCACCGACCTGTGGTACACCCGCGTACTCGATCAGAAGACGCTGGTGCTGACCGGCCTGACCCGTAACGGCGTCTGGCTCGTCGAGAACGGCGAGGTGACCCGGCCGGTGAGCAACATGCGCTTCACCCAGTCCTATCCGCAGGCGCTGGCGGCCGGCCAGGTGCTGGGCATCGGCAGTGAGACGGTGCTGCTTCCCGATCGCTGGTCCGGCACCCGCTACGCCGCTCCGGCCCTTCACCTGGCGAGCTGGAACGTCACCGGCAACGCGTCCGGCTGACCGCCCGCGATCGTCCACTGTCGCTCGCCGCGCGGTCACCGTCGCCGTCGGGGGCCAGCGCCCTGACCGCCGCAGCTGCTTCCTCGGCACGCCCCCTTCGCGGGAGGCGGCGCATTGACCGGCATGTTTGACTGAGCCGGTGAGCGAGACGCCGCGCCACCCCGACGAGGACAGTGACGCCACCGTGCGTCTCCCGAGGCCCGACCGCTCCACTCCGCCGGTCAGCCGCGCGGCCGACGCCGGCACACCCGATCGCAGCAGTTCGACCGCCGGCCCCTCGGCGGACAGCGTCCCGGCTGCGGACAGTGCCCCGGACAGCGGCTCGGACAGTGCCCCGGACAGCGGCTCGGACAGCGGCTCGGACAGTGGCTCGGACAGTGGCTCGGACAGTGGCTCGGCCACGGACGGCGGAGCAGCAGGCGGCGGGGCGCGCGGTGTGCGTTCCGTGGCGGGCGGGCTGGGAGCCGGGTGGCGGAGGCTGGTCGGCTCGGTGGGAACATCCGAGCGGCGGGGGCCACGGCCCACCCCGGCCGCGGCGGGCACGCCGGAGGAGCGGCAGCGGCGACGTCGGCAGTGGTGGGTGGCCGGCATCTCGGCCGGCTCCGCCCTGGTCGTGATCGCGCTGTGCGCCGGCGCGCTCTGGGTGGTCGACATCGTGGACGACGACGAGGGCGACACGGCGGCCCGGGAGTCCCAGGCGTTGCGCGACCAGAGCTGCCTCGACCTCGAACGCCGCCTCAACCGCCTCAACCCGCCCGGCGCCACGACCAACCCGGCCACGCGCGCGGTCGCGATCCGCGACGAGAACGCGGCCGTCCGCCTCTACGTGGGCGAGATCAACGACCAGCGCGCCCAGGACGGCTGGCGTCAGCTCCTCGACGCCCGCGGCGTCTTCGCCGACGCCCTCGACCGCCAGGCGAAGACCCGCACCCCGGCCTTCTACGTCGTCCCGAGAGCCGACGACCGCGAGCCCGTGACCGCCGACCTGCTCGAATGGTCTCCCTCGGCGTGCGCCGGCCCGCTGCGCCGCCTCGCCGCCCCCGACCTCTGACGCTCCCCGACGGCCGCTCCACGACGCACCCTTTACGACGCGCCCTCCACGGCCCGCCCATCAGGGAGGGGGAGGCGGCGGCGCGGACCCTACCCCCAGCCGTGGATCAACACACTTCGTTGTCCACAGGCGTCCGTTTCCGATCAGCCAGGCCAAGATCCATTAGCGCGTGTGGACCTATCGATGCGATCAGGGTCGACATTTGTGATCCCCACCCCATCCCTGGGCGAGAAACTGTCCGGCCCTCGGCGTAACGTGTGCCCCACATCACGGACGCATTGGCGGCTGCCGGGCTCCCTCTCGCTCGCCGGCCGGGTCACTTGGACAGGCACGTCAGGAGATCGAATGACGACGACGGCAACGAGGCCGGGCGTGGGGCCCTCCGGTCCGCAGCGTTCACGCGCGGCGATCACGGCCAAGACGCTGCGCACCGACCGGTGGTGGTTCCCCCCGCTGATCACCTTCATCGGCCTCGCGGCATGGGTCACTTACGCGACCGTCCGCGTGTTCATGCACAAGTGGTATTTCGTCGAGCAATACCACTACCTAACGCCGTTCTACTCGCCGTGCATCACCGACCGGTGCGTCGAGGGCTCCTCGCTGTTCGGCACCCCGCTGCCGAGCTTCTGGCTGATCCCCGAGGCCGCCTTCACCCTGCCGTTCCTGCTGCTGTTCCGGCTGACCTGCTACTACTACCGCAAGGCCTACTACCGCGCCTTCTGGATGTCCCCGCCGGCCTGCGCGGTGCCCGACGGCCACAAGACCTACACCGGCGAGACCCGCTTCCCGCTGATCTTCCAAAATGCTCATCGCTACGCGTTCTACGCCGCCGTGATCATCTCGCTGATCAACACGTGGGACGCGATCATCGCCTTCCACAGCCCCGAGGGTTTCGGGTTCGGGCTCGGCAACATCATCCTGCTGATCAACGTGATCATGCTCTGGGCGTACACGGTGTCCTGTCACTCCTGCCGCCACATCACCGGTGGCCGCCTCAAGCACTTCTCGAAGCACCCCGTGCGCTACAAGATCTGGACCTTCGTGTCCAAGCTCAACGTGCGGCACATGCAACTGGCTTGGATCACTCTCGGCACCCTCGCGCTGACCGACTTCTACGTCATGGCGCTGTCCGCCGGCTGGTTCTCCGATCTGCGGTTCGTCGGCTAGGGAGCGGCGCACAAAATGACCACTGCACGAATCGAACGACACTACTTCGACGTCGTCGTCATCGGGGCCGGCGGTGCCGGTCTGCGAGCGGCGATCGAGGCCCGGCTGGCCGGCAAGCGCACCGCGATCATCTCCAAGTCGCTGTTCGGCAAGGCCCACACGGTGATGGCCGAGGGCGGCGCCGCCGCGGCGATGGGCAACGTCAACTCGCGCGACAACTGGATGGTCCACTTCCGCGACACGATGCGCGGCGGCAAGTTCCTCAACAACTTCCGCATGGCCGAGCTGCACGCCAAAGAGGCACCCGAACGCATCTGGGAGCTGGAGACATACGGCGCGCTGTTCGACCGTACGAAGGACGGCAAGATCTCGCAGCGCAACTTCGGTGGGCACGAGTATCCCCGCCTGGCGCACGTGGGCGACCGCACCGGCCTCGAACTGATCCGCACGCTGCAACAGAAGATCGTCTCGCTGCAGCAGGAGGATTTCGCCGAGACCGGCAACTACGACGCGCGCATCCGGGTCTTCGACGAGACCACGATCACCGAGCTGCTGCTCGACGGCAACCGCGTCGCCGGCGCCTTCGGCTATTACCGCGAGTCGGGCGAGTTCATCCTGCTCGAGGCGCCGGCCGTGATCCTGGCGACCGGCGGCGTCGGCCGCAGCTACAAGGTCACCTCGAACTCCTGGGAATACACAGGGGACGGCCACGCCCTCGCGCTGCGGGCCGGCGCGACGCTGATCAACATGGAGTTCCTGCAGTTCCACCCGACCGGCATGGTCTGGCCGCCCAGCGTCAAGGGCATCCTGGTCACCGAGTCGGTGCGGGGCGACGGCGGCGTGCTGCGCAACAGCGACGGCAAGCGCTTCATGTTCGACTACGTCCCCGACGTGTTCCGCAAGCAATACGCGGACACCGAGGAGGAGGCCGACCGCTGGTACACCGACCCCGACAACAACCGCCGCCCACCCGAGCTGCTGCCGCGTGACGAGGTCGCCCGCGCGATCAACTCCGAGGTCAAGGCCGGTCGCGGCACCAAGGCGGGCGGTGTCCTGCTCGACGTCTCCACCCGCATGCCGGCCGAGACGATCACCAAGCGCCTCCCGTCGATGTACCACCAGTTCAAAGAACTGGCCGACGTCGACATCACGAAGGAGCCGATGGAGGTCGGCCCCACCTGCCACTACGTGATGGGCGGCGTCGAGGTCGAGCCCGACACGACCGCCGCGATGGGCACGGTCGAGGGCCTGTTCGCCGCGGGCGAGGTGTCCGGCGGCATGCACGGCTCCAACCGTCTCGGCGGCAACTCGCTCTCCGACCTGCTGGTCTTCGGCAAACGGGCCGGCGAGCACGCCGCGACCTACACCGACTCGCTCGCCAAGCGGCCGAAGGTCGACACGTCCGACGTGGAGCTCGCGGTTCGCACGGCGCTCGCCCCTCTCGAACGGCAGAGCGGCGAAAATCCGTACGGGCTGCAACAAGACCTTCAGGCCGTGATGGGTGATCTGGTCGGCATCATCCGGCGCGCCGGCGAACTGACCGACGCCCTCAAGCGCATTCAAGAGCTGAAGTTGCGTGTCGCCCAGGTCGGTGCGACCGGCGGGCGTCGTTACAACCCCGGCTGGCACCTCGCTCTCGACCTGCGCAACATGCTGATCGTCTCGGAGTGCACGGCCAAGGCGGCGCTTGAACGCGAGGAGTCGCGCGGCGGTCACACCCGGGAGGACTTCCCGCAGATGAGCCCCGAGTGGCGCAAGGTCAACCTGGTCTGCGCCCTCGGCACCGACGGCGACGTGCATCTCGAACGCAAGCCGCTGCCGCGGATGCGCGACGAGCTGTTCGAGCTTTTCGACCGCTCCGAGCTGGCGAAATACGTGACCGCGGAAGAGCTGGGCCAGGACGAGGCGAACGCGCAGAGCAAGACGGAGGCGAAGTAATGGGCACCAAGCGCCACTTCCGCGTCTGGCGGGGCGACGAGGCCGGCGGCGACATCCAGGACTACGACGTCGAGGTCAACGAGGGTGAGGTCGTCCTCGACATCATCCACCGGCTGCAGGCGACGCAGACGCCCGACCTCGCCTGCCGGTGGAACTGCAAGGCCGGCAAGTGCGGCTCCTGCTCGATGGAGATCAACGGCAAGCCGCGGCTGGGCTGTATGACCCGCATGTCGACCTTCGAGGAGGACGAGACGGTCACGATCACGCCGTTGCGCACCTTCCCGGTCATCCGCGACCTGGTCACCGACGTGTCCTTCAACTACGAGAAGGCGCGCGAGACCCCGGCCTTCGCGCCGCCGGCCGGCGTGGCCCCGGGCGAATACCGCATGCAGCAGATCGACGTCGAGCGGAGCCAGGAGTTCCGCAAATGCATCGAGTGCTTCCTCTGCCAGAACACGTGCCACGTCGTACGCGACCACGACGAGAACAAGGCCGCTTTCTCCGGCCCGCGCTACTTCATCCGCGCGGCCGAGCTCGACATGCACCCGCTCGACGCCCGCGAGGACCGCAAGGAGTACGCGCAGGCGCACCAGGGCATGGGCTACTGCAACATCACCAAGTGCTGCACCGAGGTCTGCCCCGAGCACATCAAGATCACCGATAACGCGATCATCCCGATGAAGGAGCGCGTGGTCGACCGCCGCTACGACCCGCTGGTCTGGCTCGGCCGCAAGATCTTCCGCCGCGACCAGATCGACGGCCAGTCGATGGCCCCGAGCGTCTCGGTCGGCGTGACCGGCGCCGGTGACGCGACGCCGTTCTCCAGTGCCCGGCTCGCCGAGAACCCGCCGGTCCGCGAGGACGGCAAGATGGACGTCAGCGAGGTCGCGCTGCCGATCCAGGGTGGCCCGTCGCCGTTCGGTGACGTGAGCTTCCCGATGCCGACCGACCGCGTCACCTATCACCAGCCCGAGCCCGGCAAGGACCCGGACGGTCACCACTGACCTCGGCTCCGGCCGCCGCCCTCACCGGTCGGCGGCCGGATTCTTCTCCAGCCACAGTTCGAGGCCGTCCAAAACCCGCTCCAGACCGAAGGCGTACGTCTCCTCGAGCACTTTCTCGGGATCCCGGCGCAGCGGGCCCGTTTCCGTACGCCACTTCTCGTAGTTCGGATTGTCGGGCGCGAGCCGCTCGAGGTAGGGCTCGATGTCCTCGGCGACCTCCTCGTACGTCTTCCCGGTGCGTTTCAGAGCGGCGGTGACCGCGGCCTCGGACGTGGCCGAGCCGATGGCGTGCGCGTTCAGCACGGCCGTCGCGTGCGACAACGCCATGCCCTCGAACCCGGCCGCCAGGAAGAGCGCCACGAGCCGCTCGCCCATGCGCATCGCGTTCGGCCCCAGCGTGGGGTGCTGCCCGAGCAGGCCGATCACCCAGGGGTGCCGCAGCAGCGCCGACCTCATCCCGTTCGCGCTGATCGACGCGGCCACGCGCCAGCTCGTATCGCCCAGTTCAGGGACGTAGACCTCGCCGAGCACCTCGTCGACCGCCAGTTCGAGCAGCTCGTCCTTGTTGGCCACGTGCCAGTAGAGCGAGGTCGCACCGGAGCCAAGCCTGGTGCCGAGCCGCCGCATGCTGAGCCCGGCCGGCCCTTCCGCGTCGAGCAGTTCCAGCGCGGCGCGGACGATCTGCTCCCGGCTGAGGCTGGGCTGACCGGTACGAACGCGGGGCGGCCGCAGCCACACGGAGCCGGTGAACGAGTCGGGCATTCCCCCATCGTATCGGCTCTCGCACAGTGTTCGAGCCCAATGGTACGGTGTGCGAGCCTATAGAACACTGTTCGAGAGAGGTCGTCATGACGGAGCGCAATCCCCGGCGCTGGCTGATCCTCGGCGTGCTCTGCCTGAGCCTGCTGGTGGTCGTCGTCGACAACATGGTGCTGAACATCGCGATCCCCTCGCTCATCCGCGACCTCGGCGCCAGCACCGCCCAGATTCAGTGGATCATCGACGCGTACATCCTGGTCTTCGCCGGTCTGCTGCTCACCGCGGGAAGCCTGTCCGACCGTCACGGCCGCCGGCGAGGGCTGGTCATCGGCCTGATCGTCTTCGGCGGCGCCTCGGTCCTGGCCACGCTCTGCCAGACCCCGGCACAGCTCATCGCCGTACGCGGTCTGATGGGGGTCGGCGCGGCCTTCCTCATGCCGGGCACGCTGTCGATCCTCACGACCGTCTTCGCCGAGGACGAGCGCAAGAAAGCGATCGCCATCTGGAGCTCGGTGCTGATGCTCGGCGCGCTCGGCGGGCCCAGCCTCGGCGGGCTGCTGCTCGAGCACTTCTGGTGGGGTTCGATCTTCCTGCTCAACGTGCCGATCGCGATCCTCGGCATCGTCGCCGCGCTGGTGATCATCCCCGAGTCGCGCGGCGCGGCCACCAAGCCCGACCTGCTCGGTGCTCTGCTCTCGATGATCGGCATGACCGCCCTGGTCTGGGCCGTGATCTCGACCGCGCAGCACGGCTTGACCTCGGCCAGCACACTCGGCGGCTTCCTGGTCGCGGCCATCGGGCTCGGCGCGTTCGCCCTGTGGGAGCGCCGGGTCGTCGAGCCGATGCTGCCGCTGGGGCTCTTCCGCGACCGCAACTTCGCCGGAGCCAGCCTCTCGATCGTGCTCCTGTCGTTCTCGGCCGGTGGGGTGCTGCTGGCCCTGACGCAGTACCTGCAGTTCGTCCTCGGCTACGAACCCCTCAAAGCGGGCACGGCCTTCATTCCGATGCTGGTCACGGCCATGATTTTCAACGGCGTGGGGGTCGTCGTCGACAAAAGATTCGGCACGCGTACGGCCCTGGCGGCCGGACTGCTGCTCATGTCGGCCGGTTTCGGGATCCTGGCGTCGCTCTCCCCCGGCGACGGCTACACGAAGCTCGCGTTCGCCCTGGTCGTCATCGGCATGGGCAGCGGCACCGCCGGGCCGGCCGCCTACGGCACGTTGATGAGCGCACTGCCTCCGGAGCGCGTGGGCGTCGGCTCGGCCGTCAACGACACGGTGCAGCAGGTGGGCACGGCGCTGAGCGTGGCCGTGCTGGGCAGCGTGCTGACCGCGACCTATCGCTCGGCGATGCCGGCCGACGTGGCCGCCCAGGCCCGCGACTCGATCGGCGACGCCCTGCGGATCGCGACAGCCACGGGCGATGCCGGACTGGCCCGGGTCGCCCAGGACGCGTTCGTCTCGGCGATCTCGTCGACCTCCCTCATCGGCGTGGTCGGCGGCATCGTGGCGGCGGCCGTCGCCGTGACCGTGCTGCGCCCGAAGCCGCAAACCGAGAGCAAGGCGCCGGAGGTGGAGACGCCCGTCGCGCTCTAGGCCTGTGGACAACGGGAACGATCTTCGAACAGCCGTACTAACATGGCGGCATGACCAGCACCTATCAGCCGTCGATGTTCGATCTGAGTGGCGACGCCGAGGGCGTCGGCGAGCTTGCCGGGCGCGTCACGCGACATCGGCTCACCGCCGGCGCCTGGGTCGACGTGCTGCCCGGCTGGCTCCAGGGGTCCGACGCCGTCTTCGAGACCCTGCTGGGCATCGACTGGCGGGCCGACCGGCGGCAGATGTACGACAACGTCGTCGACGTGCCGCGACTCCTGCGCTGGTTCGGCGGCGACGAAGAGCTGCCCCACCCCACGCTGACCGCGGCGAAATCCGCGTTGAACAGCTACTACGCCTCCGAGTTGGGCGAAGAGTTCGTCACCGCCGGCATGTGCCTCTATCGCGACGGCCGCGACAGCGTCGCCTGGCACGGTGACACCATCGGCCGCTCGGCCTGCCACGACACCATGGTCGCCATCGTCTCGCTCGGCTCGCCGCGCAACCTCTCGCTGCGCCCGCGCGCCGGCGGCCACGACACGCTGCGCTTCCCGCTCGGCCACGGCGACCTGATCGTCATGGGCGGCTCCTGCCAACGCACCTGGGAACACGCCATCCTCAAGACGGCCAGGCCGGTCGGGCCCCGAATAAGCGTGCAGTTCCGCCCGGTCAACGTCGCCTGAGGTCGCCGAGCCCCGCGCCCGCGCGGCCACCGCGTCGTCCGACGACGTACTTGTGCCACCACTCGGTCAGCGAAGCGCCCGAGGTCGAGTTCGGGTCGGGACCGATCACCGGATAGCAGAGCCGGGTGTTCGCCTCGGGTGACGCCGGCAGGTTGCCCGACGCGCAGTCCTGCAGGGAGTACGTCACCTGGACGAGCGCGCCGGTCTCGGTGTGGATCGCGGCGAGGCGCTGCCAGTTGCTGGTGGCGTTGTGCTTGGTCAGCACCCGGTTCGGCAGCGCGACGGGGTCGAAGGTGACCGGCGGCATGATGACCGTGCCACCGACGTGACCGGTCCGCACGATCGAGTCGAGCCACAGCCCGGCGCCGCGAGTGTCACCTCCGGACGCTTCGCGGCCGCCCAGCCTCGGCCGGCGACCTCACCACCGTCCTTGTCCAGCTTTTCGACCTGGGCTTTGAGACGCCCGGACGGGCCCGGATCGGCCAGGGCCGGCGGCACCGCCAGGATCGATCCGATGAGTGCGACGCCAACGCCACCGGCGAGCGCGAGACGCAGTCGTGGTCGGCGTCCACCACGCGAAAGGCACGACTGAACAAGAGGGCCCCCGTTCCCGTCGATCACCGAGAACGGTAGGTGTCGATATTTCCCTGTAAAGATCTCCGACTGTCGATCTCACCCTGCGGTGGCGCACCTTTTCGCACCCTCCGCGAAGAGCACCCCGATCCACCCAAACCCGGCTCCCAACGTGCGATAAACGTCGATGGAAACAACTCGGAAACAGGCGGTTGACGTGCTCAGCTAGAAAGTTACACTCCTAGTGTAAATAGTTGAACATCACGCTCCACAGAGGACGGCCGCGCCCGCTGAAGGCGCTTCCGTTCGTCCGGCCACTCCGCCCCGAGCCGAGGTGACCATGTCAGCGGATCCGCCCCCCGAGTCAACCGATCAGGGTCTCGCCCTGCACCACATAACCGTCCGCTTCGGCGGTCTGCTCGCCCTCGACGACGTCTCCCTACGCGTCGCGCCCGGCCGCATCGTCGGCATCATCGGGCCCAACGGCGCCGGCAAGACCACCCTCTTCAATGTGATCTGCGGCTTCGTCACTCCGCAGTCCGGCGCCATGACACTCGACGGGCGGCCCTTCCGCCCCCGCCCGCACCAGCTCACCGGCCGCGGCATCGCCCGCACGCTGCAGGGCGTCGGCCAGTTCAGCGGCATGACCGTCCTCGAGAACGTGCTGGTCGGCGCCCGTTCCCGCAAACCCGAGGCCGACGCCTGGGCCGCCCTGGAGCGCTGCGGCGTCGCCGAGCACGCCCGGGCCATGCCGGCCTCGCTGCCCTACGCGAAGCGCAAACGCGTCGAGCTGGCCCGTGCCCTCGCCGCCAAGCCACGCATCCTCATGCTCGACGAGCCCGCCGGTGGCCTCGACGCCGATGAGATCCGCTGGCTGGCCGAGCTGATCCAAGAAACGAAGACGACGGTCTTGCTGGTCGAACACCACATGGAGCTGGTCATGTCCGTCTGCGACGAGATCCTCGTGCTCGACTTCGGCAAGCCGATCGCGCTCGGCACCCCGGGCGAGATCCGTACCAATGACAAGGTCACCGAGGCCTACCTGGGAACGGCCGCATGAGCGCGCTGCTCGAGGTCGAGGGCCTCACCGCCGGCTACGGCGCCGCCCCCGTGCTTCATGACGTCAGCCTGACCGTCCAGGCCGGGCAGATCGTCGCGGTGCTCGGGGCCAACGGCGCCGGAAAGTCCACCCTCCTGCGTACGCTCTCGGGCCTGTTGCCCGCCGAGAAGGGCCGCGTCGTCTTCGACGGGCAGGACCTGCGAGGCATCAAGGTCGAGCGGATGGTGCATCTCGGCATCGCGCACGTCCCCGAGGGCCGCGGCGTCGTCACCGAGCTGACCGTCGACGAGAACCTTCGCCTCGGCGGCCTCTGGCGCAAGCCGCAGCCGTCCCTCGCGCCGATCTACGAGCTGTTCCCCCGGCTCGCCGAGCGCAAGGGCCACCTTGGCCACCAGCTCTCCGGTGGTGAGCGCCAGATGCTCGCGATCGGCCGCGCCCTGGCCGCCCAGCCGCGGCTGCTGTTGCTCGACGAGCCGTCGCTGGGCCTCGCCCCCAAGATCACCGCCCAGATCATGACGCTGCTGCGTGACCTGCGCGACCGCACCGGCCTGGCCGTCCTGCTGGTCGAGCAGAACGTGCGCAGCGCCCTCTCGATCGCCGACCAGGGCATCGTGTTGTCGCTGGGCCGCATCGTCACCCGCCACGACGCCGCGACGCTCGTCGACGACGCCGACCTCCGGCACGCCTACCTGGGGTTCTGACATGGACAGATTCCTGTTCCTCACCTTCGACGGGCTCAGCCGGGGCGCGGTCTACGCGGCCTTCGCGCTGGCCCTGGTGCTGATCTGGCGGGCCGCGCGCATCGTCAACTTCGCTCAGGGCGCGATGGCGGTCGCCACGGCCTACGTCGCCTATTCGGTCGCCGACGCCACCGGTTCCTACTGGCTCGGCTTCATCGTCGCGCTGGTCGCCGGCCTGCTACTCGGGGCGGGCGTCGAGCGGGTGGTGATGCGCTTCGTCGACCATTCGTCGCCACTGAACGGCGTCGTCGTGGCGCTCGGCCTCGTGCTGATCATCCAGGGCGTGCTGGGCATGGTCTACGGCAACGAGTTCCGCCCGGCCACCGCCCCGTTCAGCCGGGACGGCTTCGACGTCGGCGGGATCGCCCTGCTCTCCAACTACGACCTGTTCGTATTCGGCGCGGTGGGCGCGGTCGTCGTCCTCCTTACGCTCCTTTTCACCCGTACGCCCACCGGCCTGCGCATGCGAGCCGCGGCGTTCGCCCCCGACGTGTCGCGGCTGCTCGGTGTCCCGGTCGGCGGCATGCTCACGCTCGGCTGGGCGCTGGCCGCAGCCGTCGGCTCGCTGGCCGGCATGCTCGTCATCCCCACCGAACTGGGCCTGCACCCGACCGCGATGGACATCGTCTTCATCTCGGCCTTCACCGCGGCCGTGGTCGGCGGCCTGGACAGCCCGATCGGCTCGGTCCTCGGCGGCCTGATCGTCGGCCTGCTCCTCTCCTACATCAGCGGCTACCTCGGCGCCACGGTCGCTCCGATGGCCGTTCTCGCCCTGCTCGTCGTCGTCCTTCTCGGGCGTCCCGACGGCTTGTTCTCCCGCTCGGCGAAAGCGAGGACGGCGTGACCATCGTGAAGGACCGCCTGAAAAGCGCCACCGCCGCGCCGACCAGAGCCGCCCGGCTGAACCCGCTGATCGTCCTGGTCGTCGGGGCCGCGATCATCGTCGCGCTGACCTACACGCTGCCACCGTTCCGCACCTATCAGCTCGCCACCGTGGGCGCCTATCTCTGCGTCACCGCCGGCCTGACCGTCCTCACCGGACTCAACGGGCAGCTCTCGCTGGGGCACGGCGCGCTCATGGCGACCGGCGCCTACACGCTCGCGCTCTGGCAGAACAAATTCAACCTGCTCGCGGTCGGCATCGTCGTCGCTATCCTCGTGACCACCGCCGTCGGTGCCGTCATCGGCCTGGCCGCGGCCCGGCTGCGCGGCCCCTACCTCGCCGGCCTCACCCTGGCCGTCGCGGTCGTCGTCCCGTCGATCACCAGCACCTTCGACGAGACGTTCAACAGCGACCAGGGCCTGTCGGTGATCCTGAACCCGCCGCCCGAGTCGATGACCGTCGAGCAGTGGCAGGCCTGGTTGTGCTGGGGCGCCGCCCTGATCACCGTGTTCGCGCTGACGATCCTGACCCGGGGCCGGTTCGGGCGTGACATGCGGGCCGTCCGCGACGACGAGACAGCGGCCCGGCTCGCCGGCATCAGCGTCGCCCGTACGCAGGTCTCGGCCTTTGTCGTCTCGGCCGCCTGCGCCGGCCTGGCCGGTGCCCTGTTCGCCGTCATCGCCCAGAGCGTCTCCCCCGGCGCCTTCCCGCTCACCCTGTCGCTGTTCCTGCTGATGGCGATCGTCATCGGCGGCCTCGGCCGGCTGACCGGCGCGTTGATCGGCGCGTTGCTGCTGGTGGCGCTGCCGGCGATCGCGCACGAGATCGGCGAGTCGGCCGGCTCGCAGCGTCTGGAGGGCAACCTCGCCCTCACCTTCTTCGGCGTGGTCCTGGTCGTCGTGATGCTGGCCGCACCCGGCGGTCTCGCCTCGCTCCGGATCCCGTTCCGTCGGTTCCGTACCAAAAAGCACTGAGAGGCACCACCGAATCAATTCTGAATCCCCGCGCAGAAAGGCCGATGATGAAACGCACCGCGACCGTCCTCGTCGCCGCCGTGCTGCTGGCCGCGGCCGGCTGCAGCAACTCGGGCAACGGCAGTGGCACCAGCAGCGCCGACACCCCCGGAGTGACCGACACCGAGATCGTGGTGGGCACGCACATGCCGCTCACCGGTCCGGCCGCCGCCGGCTATTCCAAGATCGCTCCGGCCACCAAGGCCTACTTCGACTATGTGAACGCGAACGGCGGCATTCACGGCCGCAAGATCACGTATAAGATCATGGACGACGGTTACAACCCGGCGAACACCCAGCAGGTGGTCCGCCAACTGGTGCTCCAGGACAAGGTCTTCGCCATTCTCAACGGCCTGGGCACTCCCACCCACAGCGGCGTGCTCGACTTCCTCAAGACCAACCGGGTGCCCGACCTCTTCGTGGCCAGCGGCAGCCGCAGCTGGAACCAGCCCGACAAATATCCGGGCACGTTCGGCTTCAACCCCGACTACACCGTCGAGGGCAAGATCCTGGCCACGCACGTGAAGGAGAAGTTCGCCGGGAAGAAGGTCTGCTTCCTCGGTCAGGACGACGACTTCGGACGCGACAGCCTCGCCGGCATCGAGAAGGTCCTCGGACCGGTGGCGGCCAAGCAGACGTACGTGACCAGCAACCCGAACGTCGGCCCGCAGATGGGCGCGCTCAAGGCGGCCGCCTGTGAGGTCGTCATGCTCGCGACGGTGCCCGGCTTCACCGCCCTGTCGATCGGCACCGGCGCCAAGATCGGATTCAAGCCGCAGTACGTGGTGAGCAACGTCGGCTCCGACCCGACCACGCTGGCCAAGACGCTGGGTCCGGCCGCCGGGCTGCTCGAGGGCGTCGTCGCGGCGAACTACCTGCCGCTGGCCAACGACTCGGCCAACCCGTGGATCCAGCTCTACACCAAGGTCAACAGCCAGTACAACAACAACGCCGAGATGGACAACAACGTCGTGTACGGCATGTCCGTCGCGTACCTGTTCGTCCAGGCTCTGCAGTCGGCCGGCAAAGATCTGACCCGCGACGGCATCATCGCCGCGGTGCAGAAGGGCGGCTTCACCGGCCCCGGGCTGGTCCCGGTGCGCTACTCGGCCACCGACCACTCCGGGTACGGCGGCGAGCAGTTGACGACGATCGAGGGCGGTCAGGCCAAGTACTTCGGCAAGGCGTTCCGCACCGATGACAAGGACGCCGCGGTCGAGGTCTACGAGAGCAGCCCGGCGGCCCCGCCAGCGAACGGCATTCCCGCTGCCTAAGGTGGGCTTTGGGACCAAGAACATTTGACACGACCGAGGGAGCGACGATGGCGGACCAAGTGGCGATCGTGACGGGAGCCAGCAGGGGAATCGGGTTCGCCATCGCGCAACGCTTCGTGGCCGACGGTTACAAGGTCTGCATCACCGGCCGGGACGCGGCCGCGCTCGACTCGGCCGTGAAGGACCTGGGCGGCACCGAGGTAGCGATCAAGGTGGCCGGCAAGGGTGACAACGCCGACCACCGGGCCGAGGTGGTCGACACGGTGGTCGGCCAGTTCGGCCCGGTCACGACCCTCGTCAACAACATCGGCATCAACCCGGTCTACGGGCCGCTGGCCGAGCTCGACCTCGGCGCGGCCCGCAAGATCTTCGAGGTGAACGTCCTCGGCACGCTCGGCTGGGTGCAGGAAGCCCTGCGCGGCGGGCTGGCCGAGGGCGGCTCGATCGTCAACATCTCGTCGGTCTCGGGCGTACGCCCGTCGCCCGGCATCGGCTTCTACGGGGTCACCAAGGCCGCGCTGATCCACCTCACCGAAGAGCTCGCGGTCGAGCTCGCTCCGAAGGTGCGGGTCAACGCGGTCGCCCCGGCCGTGGTCAAGACCCGCTTCGCGTCCGCCCTCTTCGAGGGCCGGGAGGAACAGGTGGCGGCCTCCTACCCGCTGGCCCGGCTGGGCGTCCCCGAAGACGTCGCCTCGACGGTGGCCTTCCTGTCGTCGGCCGAAGCGGGCTGGATCACCGGGCAGACCATCGTCCTCGACGGCGGCGTCACGCTCACCGGGAACGTGCAGTGAAGCGGGTAGTGGTCACCGGCGCCGGCGGCGGGATCGGCGCGGCTCTGGCCCGCCGGTTCGCGAGCGAGGGCGCCGAGGTCATCGTCAACGACCTCGATCCGGCCGCGGCCGAGGCGGTGGCCAGCGACATCGGCGGCCTCCCGGTGCCGGGCGACGCCGCGAACGAGGCGGACACCCAGCGCCTGATCGACACGGCGTGGGACGAGCTGGGCGGCATCGACCTGTTCTGCGCCAACGCCGGGGTGCTGACCGCGGGCGACCAGGACACCGGCGACGACGTCTGGACCCGCGACTGGAACGTCAACGTGATGTCCCACGTCTACGTCACCCGCGCCCTGCTGCCGCGCTGGCTGGAGCAGAAGGAACCGAAACGGCTGGTCATGACGGTCAGCGCGGCCGGGCTGCTCACCCTGCTCGGCAGCGCGCCCTACGCGGTCACCAAGCACGCCGCACTGGCGTACGCCGAATGGCTGCGAGTCACGTACGCCCACCGCGGCATCGTCGTGCAGGCGTTGTGCCCGCAGGGCGTGCGCACCGACATGCTGACGCGTGGCAACGCGCGGGGCAGCGCGAGCGCGGCGCTGCTGGCCGAGAGCGCCCTCGAACCCGATGTGGTCGCGGCCAAGGTCGGCGAGGCCCTCGAGGGTGAGAACTTCCTGATCCTGCCGCACCCCGAAGTGGCCGAGTTCTATCGCATCCGGGCCACCGAGACCGACCGCTGGCTCGGCGGCATGAACAAGCTGCAGCGCGCCTTCGAGGAGGGCGCCCGGTGAAGGGTCTCGATCTCGAACGGCTCCAGGACTATCTGGGCTCGTCACGCGACCTGACCGGCACGATGTTCGCCGGCGGCCGCTCCAACCTGACCTACGCCGTCACCGACGGCGAACAGCGCTGGGTGCTGCGCCGGCCGCCGCTCGGCCACGTGCTGCCGACGGCCCACGACATGGCCCGCGAGCACCGCGTGCTCGAAGCGCTGGCCAAGGTCGGTTTTCCCGCGCCCCGCCCGGTGCTGCTCTGCACCGACCCCGACGTGATCGGCGCACCCTTCTACCTGATGGAGCACGTCGACGGAAAGATCTACCGCGACGTCGCCGAGCTCCACACGCTGGGCCCTGACCGCATGCGCGCCCTCACGCTGTCGCTTGTGGACACCATGGCCGACCTGCACGCGCTCGACCCGGCGGCGATCGGGCTGGGCGACTTCGGCCGGCCCGAGGGCTTCAACCAGCGTCAGGTCAACCGGTGGAAGAAACAGCTCGACGCGTCCCGCAGCCGCGAGGTCGCGGGCATCGAAGAGCTGCACGCGCGCCTCGCCGTCCACGTGCCGGCCGGCGGCCCGGGCACGGTGGTGCACGGCGACTTCCGCCTCGACAACGTGCTGATCGGCGACGAGTTCCAGGTCAACGCGGTGCTCGACTGGGAGATGTCGACCCTCGGCGACCCGCTGAGCGACCTCGCCCTGATGTTGGTCTACGCCGACCTGCCCCTCGACGGACGGCCGGCCACACCCCTGCGCGTTCCCGGCCACCCGGCCTTGAGCGAACTGAGCGCGCGCTACGCCGAGCGCAGCCGCCGTGACGTCAGCGATCTGCATTGGTACGTGGGATTCGCCGCCTTCAAACTGGCGGTGATTCTCGAAGGCGTGCATTACCGATACGTTCAGGGCCAGACCGTGGGTGAAGGCTTCGAGACGATCGGCGACATGGTCGGCCCCTTGGTCGTGCGTGGCCATAAGGCGCTGGAGGGACACTGATGGAGTTCGGTTTCGACGCCGTGACCGAGGACCACCGCAAGCGGCTTCTCGCCTTCATGGACGACTACGTCTACCCGGCCGAGGGCGAGTTCTCGCACGAGGGCTGGGAACCGCCGCCGATCGTCGGCCGCCTCCAGGCCCAGGCCCGCCTGGCCGGCCTGTGGAACCTCTTCCTGCCCGGCGAGCACGGCGCGGGCCTGACCAACCTTCAGTACGCACCCTTGGCCGAGATCATGGGTCGCAGCCCGCACCTCGCGCCGCCCGCGCTCAACTGCGCCGCGCCCGACACCGGCAACATGGAAGTGCTGGCCGAGTTCGGCACCGTCGAGCAGCAGCGGCAATGGCTGCAGCCCCTGCTCGACGGCGTGATCCGGTCGGCCTTCGCGATGACCGAGCCCGAGGTCGCCTCGTCGGACGCCACGAACATCGGCACCCGCATCGAGCGCGACGGCGACGAATACGTGATCACGGGCCGGAAGTTCTACATCACCGGCGCGATGAACCCGAACTGCCGCATCTTCATCGTGATGGGCAAGACCGATCCCGCCGCGGCCCGCCACGTGCAGCAGAGCATGGTGCTGGTGCCCCGAGACACGCCCGGCGTGACCGTCAAACGGGGCATGACGGTGTTCGGCTACACCGACGGCGATCACGGTGGTCACGCCGAGGTGCTGTTCGAAGGCGTACGGGTTCCGGTGTCGAACCTGATCGGCGAGGAAGGCGGCGGTTTCGCGATCTCGCAGGCGCGCCTCGGGCCGGGCCGCATCCACCACTGCATGCGCCTGATCGGGATGGCCGAGCGGGCCCTCGAGCTGATGTGCACGCGGGCGCTGAGCCGCACACCGTTCGGCAAGCCGCTGGCCGAGCAGGGTGTCGTGCAGGACTGGATCGCCGAGTCGCGGGTGCGCATCGAACAGGCCCGGCTGCTGGTGCTCAAGGCCGCGTGGCTGATGGACACGGTGGGCAACAAGGGCGCCCACACCGAGATCCAGGCCATCAAGATCATTGTCCCGGCGACGGTCGAGTGGATCGTCGACAAGGCCATCCAGACGCACGGCGCGGCCGGCGTCGGGCAAGACACGCCGCTGGCCGCGCTGTGGGCCGCAGCCCGTACGCTTCGGCTCGCCGACGGACCCGACGAGGTGCACAAGCGCTCGCTGGCCCGGCGGGAGTTGAACCGATACCGGGGCGCGGCCTCGTGACGCCGGCCCAGCCCCGCGTGGACGGCCGCACCGCCCGCTCCGAACGCACGCGCAACGCGATCGTGGACGCCCAGTTGCAGCTCATCAACGAGGGCGACCTGCGACCCACGGCCGACCGCATCGCCAAGACGGCCGGGGTGTCGCTGCGCGCCCTGTGGAGCCACTTCGCCGACATGGAAGCGCTCTTCACGGCGAGCGGCAAACGGGTGCTGGAGCTGCGCGACGCCGCCCACCGCCCGATCCCGCCCGACCTGCCGCTGCCCGAACGCATCGACGCCTTCTGCCGCCAGCGGGCACGCCTGCTCGAACAGATAGGGCCGACAGCGAAGGCCGCGGCCATCAAGGAGCCGTTCTCCGAGACGCTGCGCCGTTACCGCCGCATGCACGTCAAACGCGTCCGCGACGAGCTGGCCGGCCTCTTCGAAGCCGAGGTGGCCGGCAACAACGAGCTGCTCGACGCCCTCACCGCCGTCAGCATGTGGCCCACCTGGGCGACCTGGCGCGAGAACATGGACCTCCCGGTCCCCGCCGCCCGCGCCGCCCTCGTCCTCACCATCACGTCCCTGCTCGCGAACGCCACACCGCGCCCAAGCAGCGACACCCCGCCCAAGCACTGACACGGCCGGCCAGGGACGGGGCTTCGCGTTACGCAGCCGGGAGGGTCAGGGACGGGGCTTCGCGTTGCGCAGGCGGATGCCGCTGAAGCCGAGCGAGCTGCTGGTGAGCTCGTCCCAGAAGGGCCACAGGTTGTCGAGCAGGCGAAACTGGATGCCGGCCTCGGCATGGCACGTCAGCAGGTCGCCGACCGGTTCGGCCGGGCCCAGCGGCTCGACCGCCTCGGTGGCGACCATCGCGTGCGGCGAGGCGCCCGGCGAGGCGATCGGCCGAAACGCCCCCGCCGGGAGCCGATAGGCGTAGAGCTCGGTGTCTCTCATCGCGTCGAACCACCTGTACTCGATGGCATGGACCCGCACGCCGCACCCGGCCCCGACGATGCGCTCACGGTCCACATCAGAGGTGGAGTCGGTCACCCACGCCATCGCCCGCGGGCACTGGCGGGGAAACCAGTAATCGGGTGCTCGCGCGCCGTCAACGGCCCACACATAGGCCTCCGTCTCGCGCGACGTGGGCGCGACGTGCGGCACGAAGAGCGTGATCGCCGGATCTTCGCTGAAGTGCAGCACCTCGCCGGGTCGGGGACGCATCTCAGAGGCTCACCACTGAGCGGGCGCCCTCGCCCCGCGCCATGCGGTCGAAGGCGTCGGGCACGTCGGGCAGCGCGATGCGGTCGGTGATCAGGTGGTCGAGCGAGAGCTTTCCCGTGAGCACGTCGTCGGCCAGGCGCGGGATCTCGATGTCGAAGTCGGCCGAGCCGTAGACCGACGATCGCAGCGTGCGCGCCGACGAGAACACGTCCAATGCGGACAGCGACATCAGATCGTCGTTCGACCCCATGCCGACCACGGTCACCTTGCCGCCCCGGCGAGTGGCCCGCCACGCGGCCCGGATCGTCGCGGCCCGGCCCACGCACTCGAAGGCGTGGTCGGCCCCGCGGCCCGACGTGCGCCCGCGAATGTCCTTGGACAGGGCGTCGGACGACACCACGAAGTCGGTCGCGCCGGCCGCCTCGGCCAGGCCCTTCTTGGCCTCGGACACGTCCACGGCGATCACGTCGGAGGCGCCCGCGGCCCGCGCGGCTGCGACCACCGACAGCCCCACGCCGCCGAGCCCGATCACCGCGACCGACTCGCCGGCCTGCACGTCGGCCGTGTTGCGCACCGCGCCCGCCCCGGTCAGCACGCCGCAGCTCAGCAGCGCCGCGGTCTCGAACGCCAGGGCCGTCGGCACCGGGATCACCGCGTTCTCGGGCGCCACCACCTGGTCGGCGAACGCGCCCAGGCCCAGCGCCACGTGCACCGGCACGCCGTCGAGGGTCACGCCGTTCTCGAGCGAGGCCACGCCCGACGACGTGGAGCACAGCCACGGCTCGCCCTGGTCGCAGAACCAGCAGTTGCGGCAGGCCGGCTGCCAGTTGAGCACCACGTGGTCGCCGACCGCGGCGCGGGTCACGTGCTCGCCGACCTCGACGACCTCGCCCGCCGCCTCGTGGCCGAGCACCAGCGGATAGGACGGCCGGATCGTGCCGTTCACCATCGACAGGTCGGAGTGGCAGACCCCGGCCGCGCGCACCTTGACGCGCACCTGACCCGGGCCCACCTCGGGCAGACGCAGCTCGGACACCGCCGGGCGGGCACCGGCCTCGCGCAGGACCAGGCCGTTGAAGTAAGAAGTCATCGCTGAATCGCCTTTACCTGCTGGAATTCCGCCAGACCGAACTCGCCGAGCTCACGTCCCACGCCCGACTGCTTGTAACCGCCGAACGGCGCGAGCGGGTTGAACGCACCGCCGTTGACGTCGACCTGGCCCGTGCGCAGGCGCCGCGCCACCGCGAGGGCGCGCTCGTCGGAGCCCCAGACGCCGCCGGCCAGACCGTACTTGGAGTTGTTCGCGATCGCCACCGCCTCGTCGTCGGACGAGAACGGGATGATCGACAGGACCGGGCCGAAGATCTCTTCCTGGGCCAGCTCGCTCGCGGGGTCGACGTCGGCGAAGACGGTCGGCGCGACGAAATATCCCTGATCGGGAACCGGCGACGAGGACCCGCCCGCGACCAGGCGGGCCGAGGCCCGGTCGATGAAGCCGAGCACCCGCTCGCGCTGGGCCCGGGAGACCAGCGGCCCGAGCCGCGTCGCCTCGTCGAAGGGGTCGCCCAGCGTGTAGCCCCCGGCGGTCTTGGCGGCCAGGGAGACCGCCTCGTCGTAGTGGCTGCGGTGCACGAGCATGCGCGTCCACGCCGTGCACGTCTGGCCCGAGTTGAGGAAGGCGTTGCCGACGCCCACCTTGACCGCGCGAACGAGGTCGGCGTCCTCCAGGATAATGTTGGCCGACTTGCCGCCCAGCTCGAGCGCCACCTTGGCGACGCGGTCGGCGGCGGCGTGGCTGATGGCCCGCCCGGTCGCCGTGGAGCCGGTGAACGAGACCATGTCGACGTCGGGGTGGCCCGCGATGGCCGCGCCGACCACGGGCCCGGTGCCGGTCACCACGTTGAGCACGCCCGGGGGCAGCCCCGCTTCTTCAGCCGCGTCGACCAGCAGGAACGCGACGAGCGGGGTCAGCTCGCTCGGCTTGAGCACGACCGTGCAACCGGCTGCGAGCGCCGCGGCCACCTTGGCGACCACCTGGTGCAGCGGGTAGTTCCACGGCGTGATCGCCCCGACCACACCCACCGGCTCGTGCACGATCAGCGAGTTGCCGACCACGCGATCTTCAGAGGCGGCCGAATCGGCGTAGGACCGGAGAACCGCGAGCGGGAGCCCGGCCTGCACCGCCTTGGCGATCTTGAGCGGCGCGCCCAGCTCGAGCCCGACCGTCCGCGCGATCTCGGCCGCTCGGGACGACAGGGCGGCATGCAGGCGACCGAGAAACTCGGCGCGTGACGAAAAAGAAAGAGCGGCCCAGCCGTCGAACGCGGCCCGAGCCGCGGCCACCGCCCGGTCGACATCTTCCGCCGTTCCCGCCGGCACGTGAGCCAGCACCTGCTCGGTGGCGGGGTTCTCCACCGCGATGGTCTCGGTGGAGGCGGGTGAAACCCACTCTCCGCCTAGGTAGAGGTGCGGGCGGTCGAGCGTTGTCATCAGCGGGTCCCCATCTCGTGTCGGGCCGTGAGGCCGGTGATCAGCAGGTCCAGTCCGAGTTCGAAGGCGCCCTCGTCCACCGCTTCATGATGCTCGGCCAGACGGGGGGCGTGCCGGAGGTGTGGATAAACCTCGTAGAGCGAGGGGTCGACGTCGAAGCCGAGCGCGAAGGAGCCGAGCGACGAGCCCGTGACCAGGTATCTCATGAGTGCGCCGATGTGCGTGGCCTGTGCATAACTCCAGCCGCCGTCGACCAGAGCGCCGTAGACGGCCTCGGCCATCGCCAGCGAGGCCGGCCGGCGGCCCGGGCCCTGGGCGAGCACGGGCACGACGTTCGGGTGTTCGCTGAGCACGGCTCGATAGGACTGGGCCCACCGGCGAAGGGCCTCGGCCCACGGGAAGCGGCCGAAGGCCGAGACGTCGACCTGTTCGATCACCGCGTCGGCCACCGCGTCGATGATGTCGGCCTTGGTGGCGAAGTAGTTGTAGAGCGAGGGCCCCTGCACGCCCAGTTCGGTGGCGAGCCGCCGGGTCGACAGGGCGTCCAGGCCCTCCGCGTCGACCAGAGCGGATGCCGCCTCGACGATCTTCTCCCTGGTCAGGAGGATCTGCCGTGGACGCGCCATTGAAGACCCCCGAAAAAGACGCACTGGACGCGATAAAACTTACACCGCTAGTTTAACGGCATGGACTTCTCGCTCACCGACGAGGAACGCGCGATTCGCGACACCGCCCGCCAGTTCATCACCCGCGAGGTCATGCCGCTGGAGCAGGAGGCACTCCTGCGCGAGCGCCGCCACCAGCCCGGCCTCGAGCTGAGCGAACTGCGCGAGCTTCAGCAAAAGGCCAAGAAGTTCGGCTTCTGGGGTCTGTCCACACCGGAGGAGTTCGGCGGCATGAACCTGCCCGCCGTGCTGCAATCGCTGATCTGGACCGAGGTGGGCCGCACCTTCGTACAGTTCAAGTTCGGCGGCGAGGCCGACAACATCCTCTACTACGCCAACGACGAGCAGAAACAGGAATACCTGGTCCCCACCATCGAGGGCGACCGCATCTCCTGCTTCGCGATCACCGAGCCCGGCGCCGGCTCCGACGCCGCGAACATCAAGCTCAGCGCCCGTCAGGACGGCGACGACTGGGTGCTCAACGGCGAGAAGACGTTCATCACCAACGGCAACGACGCCGACTTCGTGATCGTCGTGGCGGTCACCGACAAGGAGAAGGGCGTCCGCGGCGGCGGCACGACGGCCTTCCTGGTCGACCGCGACATGGGCTGGCGCTCCGAGTTCATCCAGACCATGGGCGAGGGCGGCCCCGCCTCCCTGATCTTCGAAGACGTACGGGTTCCCGCCCGCAATATCCTCGGCGAGATCGGTCAGGGCTTCGAGCTCGGCATGAAATGGATCGGCAAGGGCCGCTACCTCATCCCGTCCAACGCCCTGGGCATCGCCGAGCGGGCCTTGGGCATGGCCATCGAGTACGCCGGCACGCGCGAGACGTTCGGCCGGAAGATCGGCGAAAACCAGGCCATCCAGTGGATGATCGCCGACTCCGAGGTCGAGATCGAGGCGGCCCGCTGGCTCATCCTGCGCGCCGCCTGGACGGTTGACCAGGGTGAAGACCCCCGGCACGCGTCCTCGATGGCCAAGCTCTACGGCGCGAGCATGGTGAACAACGTCGTCGACCGGGTCATGCAGATCCACGGCGGCATGGGCTACACCCGCGAGCTTCCGATCGAACGGTGGTACCGCCAGGTGCGACTCATGCGTATCTATGAGGGTACCGACGAGATGCAGCGTTTGATCATCTCCCGCGACCTGCTCCGCGGGTACACGAAGATCGGAGGCCACCTGGCATGACCCAGTTGTCGCTCGCCACCGTCCTGGCCGAGTCGGCTCGGAAACATCCCGACAAAATCGCCGTGATCGACAGCCTCACCACCGAGCGGATCACCTACAAAGATCTATGGCAACAGACCTTGGCGTACGCCGGAGGTCTGCGCGGTCTCGGCATCGGCCCCGGTGACGTGGTCGCCGTCCAGATCCCGAACCTCGCCGACTTCCCGAGGGTCTACTACGCGGTGCTCGCGGCCGGCGCCACCATCGTGCCGATGCACCTGCTGCTGACCCCCGACGAGAACGCCTACGTTCTGAAGGACAGCGGTGCGAAACTGCTGATCGCGCACTCCAGCCAGTTGGAGAACGCGGTCGCCGCGGCCAAGCAGGCGAGCGTCCCCGTCGCCTCGGTTGGCCCCGCCGTCCCGGGCGTGACCCGCCTCGAAGAAGCCGCCGCCGCCGGCAAGCCCCTGCGCACGTACGAGAGCCGCGAGGCCGAGGACGTGGCGGTGGTCTTCTACACCAGTGGCACCACCGGCAAACCCAAGGGTGCCCTGCTCACGCACCTCAACCTCGTGATGAACACGATGGTCAACGTCTTCGACATCCACGACCTGAACGACGACGACGTGGTGATGGGCTGCCTGCCGCTGTTCCACACGTTCGGCCAGACCGTGGGCATGAACGGCACGTTCCGGCTCGGCGGCACGATCGTGCTGATGGCCCGGTTCACCGGCGAGGCCGCGATCCAGCTCATGGTCCGCGAAAACGTGACGATCTTCCACGGCGTGCCGACGATGTACATCGGGCTGCTGGAGGCGGCGGCCAAGGCTGACAGTCTCCCCAGCCTGCGGCTCTGCGTCTCGGGCGGAGCGTCGCTGCCGGTCGCCGTGCTCGAGAAGTTCAACGAGACCTTCCACGCCTCGATCTACGAGGGCTACGGCCTGTCCGAGACCTCGCCGACCGCGACCACCAACCAGCCGGCCTTCGGCACGAAGGCGGGCACGGTCGGCCACCCGATCTGGGGTGTCGAGGTCGAGATCGCCCGGGCCGAGATCGACGAGCGGATCGAACTGCTGGACGACGGCGACCTCGGCGAGATCGTCATCCGCGGCCACAACGTCTTCGCGGGTTATCTCAACAACCCCGCGGCGACCGAGGAGGCCGTGGTCGACGGCTGGTTCCGCACCGGTGACCTGGGCACCAAGGACGCCGACGGCTTCATCACGATCGTCGACCGCAAGAAGGACCTGGTGATCCGGGGCGGGTTCAACGTCTATCCGCGCGAGGTCGAGGAGGCGCTGGCCCGGCATCCGGCCGTGCAGCAGGTCGCCGTGATCGGCGTGCCCGACCCCGTGCACGGCGAGGAGATCTGCGCCGTGGTGGTGCCCGACCCGAGCGGCATCACGGCCGACGAGCTGATCGAGTGGGCGCGCGAGAAGCTCGGCAAGCACAAATACCCGCGTCAGGTGCGTTTCGTGGAGTCCCTCCCGCTCGGACCCAGCTTCAAGGTGCTCAAGCGGGAGCTGCGCGACACGTACGGCTCAGGCCAGCAGGGCGGGTAGCTCGGCGACGATCGGTTTGTCCGCGGGCAGCCAGGGCACGCTGTCCAGCTCGTCAACAGCGAGCCAGCGCATGGACGTGTGTTCCAGCGCCCGCGGCACGTCGCCACCCAGCAGGCGTACGGCGAAGACGCGCAGGACGGCGCGACCGTGCGCCAGCGAGACGTCGGGGCCGACCCGGTCGCCCACCTCGACGCGCACGCCGAGCTCCTCGGCGCACTCGCGGGCCAGCGCTTCCTGGTCGGTCTCGCCGGGCTCCACCTTGCCGCCCGGGAACTCCCAGCGACCGGCGACCTCGACGGGCGCGGAGCGCTCACAGGCCAGGACCCGGCCAGCAGTGATTATTACCGCAGCCACGATCACTTTCGGCAATGGTGACTCCCCTGTCGTCACCTTCCGTGACTTTGGTGCCTTGACGTGCTGTTTCGGCGGCATGAGTTGAGAGCTTCCCATAAAAGTTTACCGTTCAGGTTGCCCGAGGCGTCCCGATCGTCACGCAAACACGGATATGTGGGCGTGGACATGGTTGTCGCGGGAAGCAAGACTTGGGGCACCGACCATGACGACACGGCGACAGTTTGGCCACAAGCCGGCAACGACGCCAAGGGGGTGCGACGATGCGGGCCAGAAGACAGCGGGTCAGCCGCTCCGATTACCTCAGCGACGCGCTGACATTGCTCAGCGGCTGGACACGAGACGGAGTTCAGCTCAAGCGCGAGCTGGCATGTGACGACAGTCAGCATGCCGCATTGACGGAACGGATCAAGGTGGCGGCGGACACACTTCGCATACGCCCCAGCATCCGGCGCACCGACGGTCACACTCAGATCTGCCTGGGTGACCGCGACGGCGATGCCATCACTGACGGTGAGGTGACTCTCGCTGCGCGGATCGAGGATTTCTACCGAACGGTGACCGGCCCGACGGGCCACCAGTGACTCCACCGGCATAGCCCATGATCGCTACGCTCTCGGCCATGAGCGAAGTGATTTTCGACAGCAAGGGTCAGCTCCAGCAGATCGAGAGCGGTCTGCTCGAGGGCGAGCAGATCATCGCTGTCTACGACGCGATCGGCGCCGGCACCGGTTTCCTCGGCCTGACCAACCGCCGCGTCATCGTCCAGGACAAGTCTTTCGTCGGTAAGCGGGTCGCGATCACCAGCATCCCGTACTCCAAGGTCAGCAGCGTCAGCGTGGTCAGCAACAAGAGCTGGGCCGGCGAGTTCTTCTCGACCGGCACGATCGCCATCACGGTCGGCACGCACATCTACGAGGTCGAGTTCCGCGGCACGGAGAAGACCCACCACGCGCACAACGTGATCCTGCACTACGCGAGTTAACCCCCGAGCACGCGCGTGGGCGGCGGAGATCCGGTCCGCGGCCCACCGCTGCCGCTCGGTCAGCGCATCAGCATCGTGCACGCGTCGGTGGTGTCCAGCACCAGATCAGCGGCGATGTCGACGGCCAGGCGCAACCTCAGCGGGTCGCCCTCCAGCGCGGCGAACGCCTGGTCGACCCGCTCGGCGAACTGTTGCGGGGCACCGGCCAGGGCGGCGGTCGCGGCCACCGCACCCTTCTCGTTGATCAGCCAGCGCCCGGCCGCTCCGTGCAGGGCATGCGCGCACACGCCGACCAACCGGAAGAGACAACCGGCCACGCACGCGGTGTCGGATCGGGCGATTCCCTTGCGCGCGAGCGTCACCAGGAAGTCGGCCTCCCACAGCCCCGCGACCAGGGCCTGGGCCAGTGCGGGCGGATAGGTCCGCAGGCGTTCGCGGAGCGCGCCCAGCTCGCCGGCCGGGTCACTCAGGACAAGACCGAGAGCAACTTCCCCGGCGTACGCATGGGACGCGAACCCGAGCGGGTGGCCGGCCTGCATGTGAAAGGCGTAGCGCCCGTGCTCCGCGTCGTCACACACAGCCCGTACGCGGTCAAGGTCGCGATAGATGAAGTCGAGCGCTCCACCGTCGACCGTGAGCCACCCGCCCCCGTCGACCCACGGCCCCCAGCCGCCGGGCTCGGTGAGCTGCCCGGACTCCCCCGCGAAGGCGCGAGCCACCACGCCGAGGCGATCCACGTCGAGCGGCGCGCGGTAATAGATGCCCAGGTCGGTGTCGGACTCCGGGGTGTGCGTGCCCCGGGCCCGGCTGCCGCCCAGCGCGACCGCCACGACGCCGGGCACCCGGGCGACCTCGGCGGCGATCTCGGCGAGACGCGCGTCGCTCAGCCCCACCGGCGTGCCTCGATCAGCACCCTGGTGGCGTACGAGACGAACTTGCCCTTCACGGTGATCTCCTCATGCACGTCTCGCAGCCGGTCGCGGTACCTCTCGATTGTGAAGCCGGGCACCGTCCAGACCACCTTGCGCAGGAAGTGCGCCACCGCGGCGATGTCATAGAACTCGGCGCGCAGGCGCTCCCCCCGTACGCGAAGAACCTCGAACCCGGCTGCCTCGGCCTCGGCCGCGATCTGCTCGGGGTGGCGGCCCTCGGGCGGCGGAAGTGGACCCATCATCGCCTCGGACAGCTCACGGTTGCTGCCGGCGCCGATCTGCTGGGACAGGAAGATCCCGCCGGGCCGCAGCACCCGCGCCGTCTCGGCCCACCCGGTGTGCACCGGATGGCGGCTGACCACCAGGTCGAACGTGCCGTCGCGGAACGGCAGCCCGGCCGTCTCGGCAACCGCGACCACGTTTCCGCCCAGATTCTTCCTCGCGACCGCGAGATTCGGCGGCCACGACTCGACCGCGGCGACCAGCCCGGGTTCGCGGCCGGCTTGCGAGAGTGCGTACGCGAACACCTCGCCCCCGCCGGTCTGCACGTCGAGCGCCGCTTCGGCGTGGGCCAGACGTGCGGCGACCAGGCCGGCGTAACCCCAGGAGGGCCGCTGCTCGGTCGCGCGGCCGGCGAACCAGGAGAAGTCCCAGCCTTCGAGGGGGACGGCTGCGGCCTCGTCGAGCAGCGCGTTGAAGGTAGTCACCCGCGAAGTCTGGCCAGCCGCTACCGGCGGCCGCAATGCATTTGCGGGAGTTCGCCCAGGGCTTCCACGTCGAGCAACTCGATGTCCTGGTCGAGCACGGTGACCGAGCCGCCGAGCGCGACCGCACTCTCCGGCTGCCGCTCCGTCGGGCAGCCGTCGCGGCCGAGCGGCACGCACAGACGCAGACGCTTGCCGCAGTCCCGGTCTCCCCGGCGGGCGCCGAATGCGACCACCCGGTCCTGCGGTTCCTTGGTGACCGTGATGTCCATCAGCCTGCGGTCGGTCTCCTGGCCGTCGGTGACCGTCACCAGGTAGCGCAGGGTCTCCTCGCCGGGCGTGCCCGCACTCTGGACCTTCTTGGTGCCGCGCGGCAGGTCCGGGTCGCGCACCAGGCGGGTCTGGAAGGGCACTTCCCGCTTCTCGTACTCGGTGCGCGTGGTCAGCGCGGACGGCACCACACTGTCCCGGGGCACGACCTGGCGTACGGGGGCGGGCGCGGCGGCGTGCGGCGGCGCTTTCGCCGGGCGGCGGGGCTCGCGCGTGGCTGTCCTGTCGGCCTGATTCGACGTACGGGGTGCGGTGGCGCCCGGGTCGAAGCCGGGCTGGGCGACCGCGCGCCTCGGTGCGGGCGCTCCGGCCTGGCCCCCGGCTGCTGTTCCGGCCGGCGGCGGCTCCTCGGCGGCGGCCTGGCCGACCGCCGTGACGATGCGGGGCGCGTCCGGGCCGTCCTTGGTCAGCGCGACGACCCCGGCCGCGGCACTGCCGAGCACGATGAGCAGAGCACTGGTGCCGGCCACCATCCGTACGGTGAAGGGCAGCCGGGCCCACCAAGACTTTCGTGGCATTTCGAGCAGTTGCTGCCAAGAGTCACTAGTTGTCTGGTTTTGCACCCAAGCATTGTGCAGCGCGAGGCCCCGGACGCAACCATCCGGGGCCTCGTGGCGTTTTTGATCTATTCAGGTTTCAGCTTGCCCTGCTGGATGCTCAGGCGGCCTTGCGGAGCGGCTCGAGGGCCTTGCTCCACGCGACGGTCTGGTCGAGCACGGTGTTCAGGGCCTGCACCTGGTAGTCGTTCGGCAGGAACTTGCTGAAGTTCTCGAAGTCGTTCATGAGCGACAGCAGAACCTGGGCGCGGACGTCGGCCAGCTGGAGCTCGGCCGAGATCAGACGCAGGTGCTCGACGGCGCGAGCGCCACCGACCGAGCCGTAGCCGACGAAGCCGACGGCCTTGTTGTTCCACTCCTTGTACAGGAAGTCGATCGCGTTCTTCAGGGCACCGGACGTGGAGTGGTTGTACTCCGGGGTCACGATGATGAAGCCGTCGAACGAGTCGATCTTCTGCGCCCACTCGAGGGTGTGCGGCTTGCTGTACATGTCCATCGACGGCGGCACGGCCTCGTCGAGGTGGGGCAGGTTGTAGTCGAGCAGGTCGACCAGCTCGTACTCGGCGTCGGAACGCTTGGACGCGATGTCCAGGACCCACTTGGCAACGGCCTCACCGTTACGACCGGGGCGGGTGCTGCCGAGGATAATTCCGATCTTGGTCATCGGGGGGCTCTCTTCCTAGCTGTCTTGCTACCTGTGCGCTGTGTCCTTGCGCTCTAACTTGCTTTGTCAAACAACTATTCCCACAAGTTCGGCCTACGATCAACCTCATGTCCGCCACATCACCTGACCCGGCCGTGCTGCCGCCGGGCCTCACCGCACTCACCGCCCCGGAGGAGGCGGTCATCCGCGCGCTCGGCCGCATGCTGGTCGTTCTTCCCCGGGTCATGAACGCTGACCTGGAAAAAGACCGTCGCATGTCGCTCAGCGAATACACCGTTCTGCGACACCTCTCCGAGTCGCCGGACGACCGCATGCGGATGAGCGAACTGGCCCAGGCCTGTGACATGTCGCTCAGCGGCATGACCCGGCTGGCCGCCAAACTGGAATCCCTCGGCTACCTCGAGCGCGTCAAATGCGACGAGGACGCCCGCGGCTGGAACGCCGTACTGACCGACGCGGGCCTCGCCCGCCTGCGCGAGGCCTGGCCCAGTCACCTGGCCAGCGTCCGCCGGCACGTCTTCGACCACCTCGGCGACCTCGACCTCGACCAGCTCGCCGGCGTTCTCAACAAGATCGCCAGCGACGCCGAGGGCCGATGATCACCATCGAGGAGCGCCGCTGGGACGACGACGCGGGCGCCGCCCTGCGCGCCGCCCAGCGGGCCGAGCTCGACCAGCGCTACGGCAGCGACGACCACGAGCCCGGCTCGCCGCCGTCCGCCGACGACATCGACCTCTTCCTGGTGGCGCTCGACCCCTCGGGACACGCCGTGGGCTGCGGAGCCCTCCGGCGCCTCGACAAGGCCAGCGCCGAGATAAAGCGCATGTACGTGACCCCGGCCAGCCGTGGCACCGGCATCGCGAGCGCGCTTCTGCGCGCCCTGGAGGACGCGGCGGCGAACCGGGGCTGGACGACCCTGAGACTGGAGACCGGAACGGCCCAGCCCGACGCGATCCGCTTCTACGAGCGCGAGGGTTATCGGGAGATCCCGCTCTACGGGCCGTACGTGGGGTCGACGCTCTCGCTCTGCTACGAACGAACGCTGTGAGACGGACGGTCGCCGGACACTCCCCCGGCGGTCGCCCTACCGGCGGCGCCAGACTGAGAAGCGGCCCTTGTCGCTGGCCAGCAGAAGCTCGTAGCCGTACCTCTGACCGTCCCAGTTGATCTTCTGGTCGGGGTAGTAGCGGCCGACCACGACGTCGAAGTCGCCCGGCTGCGTGTCGTCGTCGAGCAGCGTGAACTCGGTCCAGTGCACGTCGTGGTAGAGGACGTAGTAGGCCTCGTTGGAGATTCTCGGCGTGAAGGCGACCGAGTCACCGGGGCCGACGCCGATCTTCTCGAGGTTCACCGGCAGGGTGTAGCGGTTGGCGAGCGGCTGAATCACCCGATCGCGCATCACCGACATCGTCACGACGTTCGCCAGCACCACCAGCGCGAGCAACGGGATCATCAGCCGGCGTACGCCCACGAGGGCCACGAAGACGATCAAGCCGGTCAGGCCGATCGCGGCACCGACATAGGGCCGCATCGAGCTGAAGCCGCCCGTGATGGTGATGAAGTCCGGGCCACCGAACGCGCCGTAGCCCAGCCTGTTCCCACGTTCGGCGACGTAGTCGAGCCGGTACGCGATCACGACACCGCCGCCGAGGAGGATCAGCGCGGGCAGGACCGCGTACTTCAGGCGCGTACGCAGCCTGGTGCCGGCCAGCACGGCGAAGCCGAACAAGATCCAGAACGGGACGAAGACCTGCACGTAGCGCGAGTAGATCGCGTCGGCCCGGGTGTCGAGCAGACCGGCCAGGACCACGGCCGCCGCGAGGGTGACGCCGAGCGTGCTGAGGACCGCCACGGCCGAGGTCCCGCGGAACGCCCGGTCACGCGTCGGCCGGAACAACTCGAGGGCGCTGACCGCCCAGGCGATGCCGGCCAGACCGCCGGTCACCACGCACATGTACCAGATGTTGGTGCCGGCCGAGGAGAGGAGAACCGTGAGGCGCTGGCCGTCGGTGAGGATCTCGGTGGTGCCGCCGCCGACGATGTCGCCGCGCAGGTGGACCTTGTCGCCGACCAGGGAGATCACGGCCTGGTTCAGAACAACGGCCACCGCCACGGGCAGCGCGGCCCAGCCGACAACGCCCCAGCTCGCGCGTCGCCGGAACAGCATCCAGGCCAGCAACGCGCCGAGGACGACGGTGAGGATCGTGCCGCGGATGTGGATCAGGTAGAGCGCGCCGGTCAACGCGCCGGTGGCGATCGCCGCGATCCTGCGGTGCGGATCAGTGAGCCACCAGTGGATCGCCAGGAACCAGCCCAGCAGGACCGGCGCCATGATCGAGTCGGTGATGCCGGTCAGCGACCAGAAGACGCCGGCCGGCATCGAGGCCGAGACGAACGCGGCGGCGATCGCGATCCAGGTCTTCAGCCCGAACATCCGGCGGGCCAGCAGATAAGCCACCGGCAGCGTCAGGGCACTGATCAGGGCGTTGACGACTTGGACGATCTTGTACGACGTCACGAAGTCGAGGCCGAACAAAAAGGCGGGCGAGACGAGCAGTGGGTAGCCGATGCGGCGCAGCAGCGGCGTCTCCGAACTGAAGCCGCCCGGACCGCCGGCGATCGCCCGCGCCGCGTTCAGGTAACTGTCCTCATCGGCGTGCGCGATGGGGTGAGTGATCTGATGGCCGAGCCAGAGCCGCCACACCACTCCGGCGAGCCAGCCCACGGCCAAGACGGTGATGACCAGCCATCGGGTGCGGCCGTGGCGCTTTTCCGGTGCCACCGCCAGGGCTTGCGGGATCGGCATGACCTCAGTCGCCATGGTGATCGTTTTCTTCCTGCCTGAATGGGCGGACCGCTGGGCATCGGCAGACGGCCGGAGATGCCGGCCACGCGACCGTCCGAGGTGCCGGTGGCTACGTCACTAACTGATCGGCGACACGGTAGCAACGGGCTGGTAGCCCTCAGTTACGCTGCGCACACACCCGGACAACCACAGTGGGTATTTGCTTCGTCCACTGTCACTCACCCGAAGGACAACGGGAACCGAGTGGGGGTTGCTCTCGCTCGACCCCTTGCGGCCCGCATCATACAGTAGGGTCCGCTCGTTGAAGGGACGGGGATAGCGGGGGATATCAATGAGGCTTATTTTCGTGACGGCGACGACCGGGCTCATCATGCTGGTCGGCATCTTCGAACTGCTGCGACGACGGCAACTGCGCGAGAAGTACGGTGCATTGTGGCTGCTGGTGGCACTTGCGGTGCTTCCGCTGTCGTTCGTTCCGACGCTGCTCGACGGGCTGTCCTCGTTTCTCGGTATCGCGTCCGGATTGAGCCTCTTCCTCTTCCTGAGCATCGCCTTCCTGCTCGCGGTGGCCGCGCATCTCTCCTGGGAGAGCAGCCGCCTCGAGGAGGAAACCCGCAGCCTGTCCGAAGAAATCGCTCTACTTAGGGCGGATGTGGCCGAACTGCAGGAGTTGCGCGAGGGAGCGAAAACGCCGTGACCGCGACCGCCGACCGCACCCTGACGATCCTGCCCGCGTGGAACGAGGCCGAGTCCATCGCCGCGGTCATCAAGGAGCTTCAGCACGAGATCCCCGGCATGGACATCCTGGTCGTCGACGACTGCTCCGGCGACGCGACCGCCCTGGTCGCGCGGGAAGCAGGCGCGAAGGTCGTCCGGCTGCCCTACAACCTCGGGGTCGGCGGCGCCCGCAGGCTCGGCTACCGGTACGCCGTCGAGCACGGCTACGAGGTCGCCGTGCAAATGGACGCCGACGGGCAGCACGACCCTCGGTACATCCGCGACATGGTGCTGGCCCTGAACACCGCCGACCTCGTCATCGGCGCCCGGTTCGCCGGCGAGGGCGAATACCAGGTCAGGGGCCCGCGGCAGTGGGCGATGAAGCTGCTGTCGAAGGCGCTGTCGGCGATCGCCCGTACGCGGCTGACCGACACGACCTCGGGCTTCCGGGCCTGCCGCGGCGAGCTGATCAACTTTTACTCACGCAACTTCCCGGTCGAATACCTGGGCGACACGGTCGACACGATCGTGCAGGCGAGGCGATCCGGCTACGTGATCAGACAGGTCCCGGTCTCGATGCGCCCCCGCCAGGGCGGCACCCCCAGCGCCTCCCCGGTGAAGTCGATGATCTACCTGCTCCGCTCCGGGCTCGCCCTGCTCCTGGCCCTGGTCCGCCGTTGACAACCGGCGTAGAGCTGGGCCGGGCCGCCCTGCGCGTGACTCGCAGCAGCGGCTTCCGGTTCCTGATCGTCGGAGGCACCAGCGTCGTCGTGGACGCGGGCCTGCTGTGGGTGCTGCACGGAGTGTTCGGCCTGTGGCTCTCCCCGGCGACCGCGCTGGCCTTCCTGACCGGCTTCGTCGTCAACTTCGTCCTGAACCGCCAGTGGGCCTTCTCGTCGTCATCCTCCGACGGCCGGCTGCACCACCAGCTCGCCCGATATCTGGCCCTGGTCGCCGCGAACCTGCTGGTCACCGTGCTGCTGGTCAAGGCCCTGACCGCGCTCGGACTGATGTACCTGATCGCCAAGATCCTCACCACCGCCGTCCTCTCGACGGCGAACTACTTCGTCTCCCGCAAGTACGTCTTCGTCTGACGCCGCTTAATTCGTCCTATGTGGCGGGTGTTCACTGGTCTAATCGCGGGGTGAACGACAAGTCTTCGCCCAGTGAGCCGCTGACGTGGGGCGTCGCGGCCACCGTGAGCCGGGATGCCTTCGTGCGGCAGCGGGCGGGCCGGAAACGACCGGGCACACGGCACTTCGTTCCGGGCGCCAAAATCTGGGTGCTGCCCGTCATCTGGGGCGACGGTGGCGACCAACGCTACGTGGTCGGCACCCGTCGCGGCACCGGGGGCCGCAGCCTCATCCGGCTCGTGATGAACACCGACTACCTGGTGAACTACCGGGTCAGACCGGTCTACAGCCCGAAGCTCTACGCGGCGATGGGGCAACCCGGCGGGCCGAGGCTCTACCCGTCCCGGGAAGAAGCCGGCGAGGTGGTGCGATGGTGGAAGTGGGAGCGGACCCGCATGCCGCATCTTCTGCTCCAGGAACGGCCGGGCGAGATGCACAACGCCGACGAGACGTGCGAGTTCTGCGACGGGCGCGACGCCGCCCGGGCCGGCGTCGGGGTCGAAGGCAACCCGTACACCGAGCCGTCGCACGCCCCGGCCGGCACGGTCGACTGGTGGTCCACCGATCACGGCATGTGGCAATCCGGGTGGCTCACCGAGACGCACCGCGTTGTCGTGCACCGGCTCAGCGATCTGGGCCTGCAGCACATCGCCCTCGATCGCCGCAGGATGCGGGCCCGGGCGGAGTCGACGGCTCGGACCGTGGTCGGCCGGACCGTCGCCGAGCTGGAGGCGGACGGCCTCGGCCGCAACCGCCTCAGATTCATCCGCGGCGACTACCAGCCCCGCGTGATGGACGGCATCGTGCACGCCTGGCTCGACGAGACCGACCGGGTGATCCGGACCCAGGCCGGCTGACCGGCCTGGCCGGGCGGCGCGATTCAGTCCGACGGGAGGTATCTGGCCAGTTCGCGGCGGAGGCGGCGGGGGCCGGGCCAGACCTCGCTGAGGTCGGCGGTGAAGGACGGGCCCTCGGGAGTCTCGGCCATGACCGGAGGGCCGACCTCCTCGCCCTGCACCGGGTGCACACGGTCGAAGTCGACCGGTGTCACCTCCAGCACGTTCTTGAAGGCCTCGCGGCGCACGGTCACGTGCTGAATGTCGGTCCAGGCCAGCAGGACCGGGTCGCTGTCCTGGGCGGCGAGCTCGAGGCCGCCGGACGAGATGCGCACCCACGTGGTCAGCGAGGCCCGCGTCGAATAGGCGTAGGCGCCCGCCGCGAGCGCCCCGATCGCCGCGGCTTGGAACCCGGTCTGCCACCACGGCTGCCCCGTCCCGTCGCTCAGCAGAGCCACGATCGGCGACACCAGCGCGAACGAGAACATCAGCAGCACGAAGAT
Organism: Actinoplanes solisilvae; assembly: GCF_003999975.1. Lineage (GTDB taxonomy): Bacteria > Actinomycetota > Actinomycetes > Mycobacteriales > Micromonosporaceae > Actinoplanes > Actinoplanes solisilvae. The sequence continues at coordinate 655,233 of NZ_RJAC01000001.1, forward strand.
CACGAGGAACGACCGCATCGGCGACGACCGGAACAGCACGGCGTCGCGCGCGGGCGCCTCGACCTGCTCGGGCGCGATCGGCATGCCTTCATGCTGCCCTGCCGCAGGCCCCGGCTCCGGCAGTTTCGCCAGAGCCGGAGCCCGATTGTCTGAACGCGGCGCTGAGGAACGCGGCCCGGGTCGCGCTTTCGCGGGCCCGGGTCGCGCTTTCGCGGGCCCGGGTCGCGCTTTCGCGGGACCGGGTCGTGCTGAGCGGGTCGGATCAGAACGCGCAGGCGATTACCAACTCCGGGGTGCGGCCGGGCAGCGTGTCGAGCTTGGCGATGCGCCCGGCCGATTTCAGGTCGCTCTCGACCAGGGCCAGGCGGTCCAGCAGCTCGGCCGGACCGAGCGCCTCGGCCAGCGGCACCTCGGCCTTCATCGACAGCTTGCGGTCAGATTTGGCCCGCCGCACCTGCCGCAGCGCCTCGCCGGCCAGGTCGAGCAGTCCGGCGTCGCCCTCGCCGGCGACCCGGGTCAGCTCGTAGACGGTCGGCCAGGTCGACTTGTGCACCGAGCCGTATCGCCACCACGACCAGACCTCTTCGGTGACGTAGGGCAGGAACGGCGCGAACAACCGCAGCAACACCGACAGCCCGGCCGCCAGCGCCGCCCGGGCCGAGTCGGCCGCGGGACCGGACGCGTAGGCCCGCTCCTTGACCAGCTCGATGTAGTCGTCGCAGAACGTCCAGAAGAACGCCTCGGTCGCCTGCAGCGCGTCGGTGTGGTCGTAGCGGTCGAACGCCTCGGTCGCCGTGGTCACGACCGTCGCGAGCCGGGCCAGCATCGCCCGGTCGAGCGGCTCGGTGACCGGCTGCCGCAGCGCCTCGCCCGCGCCCAGCCCGAGCGCGAACTTCGACGCGTTGAGCAGCTTGGTCGCCAGCCGCCGGCCGACCTTGATCTGGGCCGGGTCGAAGGCCAGGTCGGCGCCGGGCCGCCCGTTGGCCGCCCAGTAGCGCACGGCGTCGGACCCGTTCTGCACCAGCAGGTCCATCGGGGTGACGACGTTGCCCTTGGACTTCGACATCTTCTTGCGGTCGGGATCGAGGATCCAGCCGGAGAGGACGGCCGTGCTCCACGGCAGCACGTCGCTCTCGAGGTGGGAACGCAGGACGGTCGAGAACAGCCAGGTCCGGATGATCTCTTGGCCTTGCGGTCGCAGGTCCATCGGGAAGACGCGCTGGTAGAGATCGTCGTCGCCGTGCCAGCCACCGACGACCTGCGGGGTCAGCGACGACGTGGCCCAGGTGTCCATGACGTCGGGGTCGGCGGTGAAGCCACCCGGAACGTCGCGCTGGGACTCGTCGAAGCCCGGCGGACACTCCGAGGACGGGTCCACCGGCAACGCGGATTCGTCCGGTATGAGAAGCTTTGCGTAGTCCGGTTCGCCAGCGTTGTCGAGCCGGTACCACACCGGAATGGGCACGCCGAAGAAGCGCTGCCGACTGACCAGCCAGTCGCCGGTCAGACCGTTGACCCAGTGCTCATAGCGGTGGCGCATGTGGTCGGGGAACCACTTGAGCTCCCGCCCGCGGGCGATCAGCTGCTCGCGCAGCTCGGGCTCGCGGCCGCCGTTGCGGAAGAACCACTGCCGGCTGGTAACGATCTCGAGCGGCGAGTCGCCCCGCTCGTAGAACTTGACCGGATGCACAATCGGCGTCGGCTCGCCCAGCAGGTCACCGGTCTCGGTGAGGATGCGGACGATCTCGCGCCGGGCCGCGTTGACGGTCAGCCCGGCGAAGTCGCGATAGGCCGCCTCGGAGACCCCGGCCGGGCGGTCGGGCAGGAACCGGCCGTCGCGCCCGAGCACGACGCGGGTCTCGAGCTGCAGGTCACGCCACCAGGTGACGTCGGTGAGGTCGCCGAACGTGCAGACCATCGCGATGCCCGTGCCCTTGTCGGCCGAGGCCATCGGGTGGGCATAGACCGGAACCTCGACGTCGAAATAAGGGGTGCGGACGCTGGTCAGACCGGCGTAGCGCTCGTCGCCCGGGTGGAAGACCAGCGCGACGCACGCCGGCAGCAGCTCGGGGCGGGTCGTGTCGACCTCGATCGGACCGTCGGGGCCATGGAACCGCAGCCGGTGGTAGGCGCCGGGCTTGTCGCGATCTTCCAGCTCGGCCTGCGCGACCGCGGTGCGGAAGCCGATGTCCCACAGGGTCGGGGCCTCGGCCGTGTAGGCCTCGCCGCGAGCGAGGTTGTCGAGGAACGCGCGCTGCGAGACGGCCTGGGACCGGCGGCCGATCGTCGTGTAGGTCATGTCCCAGTCGACCGACAACCCGAGGTGCCGCCAGAGTGCCTCGAACGCCTTCTCGTCCTCGACGGTCAGCCGCCCGCACAGCTCGACGAAGTTGCGCCGGGAGATGGCCAGCGCCTGCTTCGGCGGCTCGGCCGGCGGCTGCCAGTCGGGGTCGTAGGGCAGCGCGGGGTCGCAGCGGACGCCGTAGACGATCTGGACCCTGCGCTCGGTCGGAAGACCGTTGTCGTCCCAGCCCATCGGGTAGAAGACGGTCTTGCCGCGCATGCGCTGGAACCGCGCGACCGTGTCGGTGTGGGTGTAGGAGAAGACGTGCCCCATGTGCAGCTCGCCCGATACGGTCGGCGGAGGCGTGTCGATCGCGTATACATCCGAGCGCTCCTTCGAGCGGTCGAACGCGTACGTGCCCTCCTCCTGCCAGGTGCGCGCCCATTTGTCCTCGAGGCCGTCGAGCGACGGCCGCTCGGGGAGACCGGCGCGCCCGGTCGTTCCCGTATCAGTCATGGCGCAAATGCTACGGCCGGGCGCGGACATCGACCTGCTATTAACCTCACGGCGCCGCCTCGAAGTCGAGCAGCCGCCGCTTCACCGGCAGGCCCCAGCGGTAACCACCGAGCGACCCGTCGAGGCGCAGCACGCGGTGGCACGGGGTGAAAAGCGCGACCGGGTTGCGCGCGCACGCGGCGGCCGCTGCCCGGACAGCCGCGGGACGGCCGGAGAGCCGGGCGAACTCCGAATAGGTCACCGGAGCACCGGGTTTGATCTCACGCATGACCTGCCAGGCGTGGCGCATGTAGTCGCCGCCGCTGTATTGCTCGACCACGACGGCGCCGAGAGCGGCCTTGTCACCGTCGAAATAGGACCGTAGATGATCCGTGACCGGGCCCACATCGTCGGCCGGCTCGGCCGGGGCCAGCAGGGCGGGATGGATGAGCTCGGTGAGCTCGCTCACCTCGGCGGTGAAACCGGAGGCGCGAACGGCGCCGGAGTCGCTCACGACGACCGTGAACGGGCCGGCCGGGGTGGTGAAGGTGCGGTATTTCAACATCACGTCCTCCAGGGGTTGGCCCACAGCCTGGCCCGTCGCGGGCGGCCGTGGGAAAGATCTTGTCGGGCTGTGGACAACTAGGCCGCGCGCCACAGACGAACGAGGGCGTAGGAGCGCCACGGCCGCCACCTCTCGGCGTACGAGGAAAGGGCCTTTGGGCTGCTGGGAAGGCCGAGCGCGGCGGCGCCGCGACGAACGGCCAGGTCGGTGGGGAGAAAGACGTCGGGGTCGCCGATCGCGCGCATCGCGACGTAGCCCGCTGTCCACAGGCCGATCCCCGGGATCTCCTGAAGCCGGGCTACCGTCTCGTCGCGGTCGGCGCCCGGGTCGAGGTCGATCTTGCCGTCGGCCACCGCGTTCGCCAGCTGGCGAATCGTCTCGCGCCGGGCTGCCGGCATGCCGAACGCGCTGTCCGGCAGGTCGGCGACCTCGGCTGCCGACGGGAAGCCGACGAGATCGTCCGAGTTCCGAAAGGGGCGGATCATGCGAGTCAGGGTCGTGCGAGCACCGGCGACGCTGACCTGCTGCCCGACGATCGCGCGCACCGCCATCTCGAAGCCGTCCACCGAGCGCGGCACCCGCACGCCCGGCTCGGCCAGCACCATGTCCCTCAGCGCGGGGTCGGCGGCCAGCGTCGCGTCGACCGCCTCGGGGTCGGCGTCGAGGTCGAAGAGCCGCCGGCAGCGGGCCACGGCCGGCGCGAGATCGCGCACGTCGCTGAGCCGCAGCGTCGCCGAGACCCAGCGGTCGGCCGGCGTGAGCGCGGCGGTGGCGCTCCCGTGCGGCAGGTTCAGACCCCGGCGGTACGTGTTACCCGCGCGCTCCTCCACCCCCGGGAGTGCCCGCGTCTCGAGGAAGTCGAGCAGCGCCGGCGCGTGGAGCGGCGAACGATAGGCCAGCCGCAGGTTGATCGTGCCCGCCTCGCCCCGAGAGGCCGGACGCCGTTCGCGCAGCCCGCTCGGGGCCTGGGCATAGACCTCGAGAATCGTGTCGTTGAACTGCCGTACGCTGCCGAAACCCGCGGCGAAGGCGATCTCGGAGAGACCCAGGTCGGTCGTCTCGATGAGGATGCGGGCGGTCTGGGCCCGCTGGGCACGGGCCAGAGCCAGCGGACCGGCGCCGAGCTCCGCGGTGAGCAGGCGGTTGAGGTGCCGCTCGGTGTAGCCCAGACGGCTCGCCAGGCCGGGCACGCCCTCACGGTCGACGATGCCGTCGCCGATCAGCCGCATCGCCCGCCCGACCAGATCGGCCCGCACGTCCCACTCCGGTGATCCGGGGGCGGCGTCGGGCCGGCAGCGCTTGCAGGCGCGGAAGCCGGCGCGCTGGGCGGCGGCCGCGCTCGGATAGAAGCGGACGTTCTCCCGCTTCGGCGTCATCGCCGGGCAGGACGGGCGGCAGTAGATTCCGGTGCTGGTCACCGCGGTGCAGAACCAGCCGTCGAAGCGCTGGTCCCGGCTGTCCACGGCCCGATAGCACCGTTCGAAGTCCAGTTCCATGACATCGAGTCTGCTCCGGCCCGACCCGCCATGGCTGGCGGAATTCGGACATGACCGTACGCCGGGCCCGTCACGGCGGAACGGCGTAAGTTCTTCCGCCCGCCGCTGCGTAGACTAACGATCCGTGAGCCTCACCATCGGAATCGTCGGCCTCCCGAACGTCGGCAAGAGCACCCTGTTCAACGCCCTGACCAAGAACGACGTGCTCGCCGCGAACTACCCGTTCGCGACGATCGAGCCGAACGTCGGCGTGGTCGGGCTGCCCGACGACCGGCTGGGCAAGCTCGCCGAGCTGTTCAACAGCGAAAAGGTCATTCCGGCGCCGGTGAGCTTCGTCGACATCGCCGGCCTGGTCCGTGGGGCGTCGAAGGGCCAGGGCCGCGGCAACGCGTTCCTCGCGAACATCCGCGACGCCACGGCGATCTGCCAGGTCGTGCGCGCGTTCTCCGACCCGAACGTCCTGCACGTCGACGGCAAGGTCTCCCCGGCCGACGACATCGAGACGATCAACACCGAGCTAATCCTGGCCGACCTGCAGACGGTCGAGAAGGCGCTGCCCCGCCTGCAGAAGGAAGCGAAGCTCAAGAAGGACCGCGCGCCCGCCGTGGCCGCCGCCGAAGCCGCGTTCAAGCTGCTCAACGACGGTGTCACGCTGCACTCCGGCGCCAAGGCCGCGGGCATCGACGTCGAGCTGCTCGGCGAGCTGCACCTGCTGACGACCAAGCCGTTCCTCTACGTCTTCAACGTCGACGAGGACGAGCTGGGCAACGAGGCCTTCCTCAACGAGATGCGCGCCCTCGTCGCCCCGGCCGAGGCGGTCTTCATGGACGCGAAGATCGAGTCCGAGCTGATCGACCTGCCCGCCGACGAGGCGCAGGAACTGCTGGAGTCGACCGGCCAGACCGAGCCGGGCCTCAACCAGCTCATCCGGGTCGGCTTCGACACGCTGGGCCTGCAGACCTACCTGACGGCCGGCCCGAAAGAGGCACGGGCCTGGGTGATCCCGGTCGGCGCCACCGCCCCCGAGGCGGCCGGCGTCATCCACAGCGACTTCCAGCGCGGCTTCATCAAGGCCGAGATCGTCAGCTACGACGACCTGATGGCCGCGGGCTCCATGTCGGCCGCCAAGGCCGCCGGCAAGGTCCGCATGGAGGGCAAGGACTACATCATGAAGGACGGCGACGTCGTCGAGTTCCGTTTCAACGTCTGATCCTGCCCTTGCGGGGAAACCGGTCTTCAGGTCGGCCCAGGCGGTAACACCCTGGTATGGTCGAGGGATGGCGAGGACGAAGAAGGTCACCATCACGCTGCCGGCAGAGCTGCTGGAGAGCATGAAGACGCATACCGACAACGTCTCCGGCTACCTCACCGAACTGGCCGAACGGGCGGAGCGGCGCAGACTGCTACGGGAGGAACTGGACCGCTACCAGGAGGAGTTCGGGGCGTTCACCGACGAGGAGATGGCCGAGGCCCGGGACCTCCTGCACGGGCCGGCCGAGGAGACGAGGCGCGCAGCATGAGCCTGGAGTCGCTGGTGCTCGACTCGCAGGGCTTCTCGGGGTGGATCGACCGGGATCGCAAGGTGATGCGGCTCCTGGAGCAGGCCGAGCGCGACGGGGCCGATCTAGCCATGACCGCCGCCACGATCATCGAGGTTTCTCACTCCGGCGTGGACATGGCCCGGCTGACCTGGTTACTGTCGCGAATTCGGGTTGAGCCAGTGACGAAGGAAAGTGCCCGCCGCAGTGCAGGGCTGCTGAAGGCAGCACGACTTCATGGGCACAAGTACGCAATAGACGCCATCGTCGCCGAGGTGGCTCTACGGCTACCCGCGCCGGTGGCTGTGCTGACTTCCGATACCGACGACATGCTCAAGCTGTGCGGGCAACGGGTCAGGGTCATCGGGCTCTAGCCATGACCGGTCAGAAGTCGCCGCCGAAGTCGCCGCCTCCGAAGTCGCCGCCGCCCCAGTCGCCGCCGCCCGTGTCTCCGCCGCTCATGTCGCCGTTGCCCATGTCGCCGCCGCCGAAGTCTTGAGCCGCGTCCTGGTAGCCGTCGGCGTAGCCCATGTCGCCGAAGCCGGGGGAGAACAGCGCGTCGAAGATCAGCAGGCCGCCGAGCGCGCCGGCGCCCGCGCCGAGCGCGGTCTTCCAGACGGGCGTCGAATACCAGCCGGAGGGCACCGGGCGGCCCTGCACGCGGCCGCCGGGGTAGTAGTAGGGAGTGTCGGGGCCGGGCTGCGGGCCGGCCTTGTAGTGGTGGCCCTGGACGCTGACCTCGCGTTCCTTGGTCAGCTGGCCGGCGCCCTGGGCGGCCGCCAGCGCGGGCAGCTCGGGGCCGGGGTCGATGCCCATCGCGACCCGGGCGGCTCGCACGTATTGCAGGCCCTCGAGCGCCGACTCGCGCGCCAGCTCATATTGCCGGACCGTGTTGGCCTGCTGCAACTGGCCGCCGGCCGCGTTGTAACGCTCGCCCGCGTCGGAGAGCGCCTGCCGGGCCGCCGCGTCGTCGCCGTGCAGGTTCATGAGCTGACCGCCGAGACGCTCATACCACCGCTGCGCCTCGGCTCGCGCGTCTTCGAGCCGCGTCTGCTGCGAGGCGGCGCCGTTGCGACGGGCGAGAACGATGACGAGTAGGGCCACAATGACGATGCCGATAATCAGCAACACGCTCATGTTTAAACGGTACCCGCGCGGGTCACGAACCGGCGGTCTGGCAATCTCCGGTATGTGACTGTTTCAACGCTGCTCGTAGTGCTTGTCTGCCTCGTCGTCGGGGCCGCCCTGGGGTGGCTGGCCGCACGACTGCGGGCCGCCGCCGACATCGCGCGCCTGGAGGCGACCGTGCAGGTCCGCGCGGACGGCGAGGAACGCCTCGAACAGTCGATGCGCGCGCTGTCGTACGAGGCCACCGCGCAGTCGCAGGAAGCGGTCGCGCGTGCGGTCGCACCGCTGCACGAGACGCTGCGCCGCTATGAGGAAAGGGTCGTTGAGCTGGAGCGGGAGCGCGTCGACGCGTACGCCGAACTGCGCGAGCAGGTGCGCACGATGAGCGCGGTCTCGGGTGAGCTGCGCACCGAGACGAAGCAGTTGGTCGCGGCCCTGCGTACCCCTCAGGTGCGGGGCCGCTGGGGCGAGCACCAGCTGAAGCGCATCGTCGAGGCGGCCGGCCTGCTGGAACACTGTGACTTCGCTGAGCAGGTCACGGCGGCAACCGACCTTTCGGGCGTACGCCCCGATCTGGTCGTCAAATTGCACGGCGGACGCACCGTGGTGGTCGACGCGAAGGCGCCCCTAGAGGCCTACCTGAGCGCTCTGGAGGCCCGCGACGAGCGCACCCGCGACGGCTTCCTCGACCAGCACGCCCGCCACCTGCGCGCGCACATCGACGCGCTGGCGGCCAAGGAGTATTGGACGGCGTTCGACTCCTCCCCCGATTTCGTGGTGCTCTTCGTGCCGGCCGACCCGTTCCTCGACGCCGCTCTGCGCCACGACCCGACGCTGATGGAGCACGCGTTCCGCCGCAACACGGTGCTGGCCACGCCGGCCACGCTGATCGCGCTGCTGCGTACGGTCGCGTTCTCGTGGCGGCAGGAGGAGCTGGCCCGCAACGCGGCCGAGGTGCACAGCCTCGCGCGTGAGCTCTACAACCGGCTGGCCACGCTCGGCGACCACGTGGGCAAGCTCGGCGGGGCGCTGGGTGGGGCCGTCACGGCGTACAACCGGGCTGTGGGGTCTCTGGAATCTCGCGTGCTGGTGAGCGCGCGCAAGCTCGCCGAGATGGGCGTCTCGAACGACGAGATTCCCACCCCGGCGCAGCTCGAGGTGGCCCCGCGGCAGCCGCAGGCCCCCGAGCTGCTGGAACCGCGTTAGGCCTGGGCGGCCGCGGCTTTCTTCATGTCGCGGCGCAGCTCTTGCGGGAGCGAGAAGGTCAGCCGTTCCTCAGCCGTGGTGAACTCGGTGACCTCGCCGAACCCGCGCGAAGCGAGGTGGCCCAGAACCTCCATGACCAGGTCTTCGGGCACGCTAGCGCCGCTGGAGACGCCGACCGTGGACGCGCCTTCGAGCCACTCGTCCTGGATCTCGGCGGCGTAGTCGATCAGGTGGCCGGCGCGGGCTCCGGCGTCGAGCGCGACCTCGACGAGACGTACGGAGTTGGAGCTGTTGGTCGAGCCGACGACGATCACCACGTCGCACTCGGGCGCGATCTCTTTGACCACGTGCTGGCGGTTCTGGGTGGCGTAGCAGATGTCGTCGCTCGGGGGCGACTGGAGCAGCGGCAACCGGGTCTTGAGGCGGGCCACCGTCTCCATCGTCTCGTCGACCGAGAGCGTGGTCTGCGACAGCCAGACGACCTTGGCCGGGTCGCGCACGACGACCTGGTCGACCGAGTCGGGGCCGTCGACGAGCTGGATGTGCTCGGGGGCCTCGCCGGCGGTGCCGATGACCTCTTCGTGACCCTCGTGCCCGATGAGCAGGATGTCGTAGTCGTCGGCGGCGAAGCGCTTGGCCTCGTGGTGAACCTTGGTGACCAGCGGGCAGGTCGCGTCGATGGCCTTGAGGTTGCGGGCCTTGGCCTGCTCGTGCACCTCGGGGGCGACGCCGTGGGCCGAGAAGACGACGGTCGAGCCCTCGGGGACCTCTTCGTTCTCTTCCACGAAGATCGCGCCGGCCGACTCGAGCGTGCTGACCACGTGTTTGTTGTGCACGATCTGCTTGCGCACATAGACCGGGGCGCCGTAGAGCTTCAGCGCCTCCTCGACGGTCTGGACCGCGCGGTCGACACCCGCGCAGTAGCCACGCGGCTTGGCCAGCAAAACACGCTTCCGAGGCTCAGTCACGCGGCCAATGGTACGTGGCCCCGCCCGGGCGAGTTACCCGCACTTTCGGGGCGTTTCACCAGTAAAAAGCAGCTTTTGTCGGGATACTCGGACGCGTGTCCCAGGCAGCGCACGATGAAGATCCCGGCTTTCTCGTATCGGCGGCGACGACGCTCCGGCTCATCCTGGGCTGGGCCTTCGTCGCGCTGGCCGGGCTCGACCTCGCGATGGGTCTCGACGGTGTCGCCTACGTCATGTTCCACGTGGTCGTGCTGCTGACCGGGCTGGTCCTGCTGGGCGCGGACCGCGTCGGGCGTCGGCCGTCGCGCTTCGCCTGGCTGGCGGGGGCCTCGGTCGCGGGCGCCGGGCTGGTCGTCAGCGCGATTCCGGTGCTGCTGGTCGAGTGCTGCTCGTCGGGTTACGCGGTGCGCCACGGCTTCCCGTTCACGATGCTGGCCCGTGATCCCGGCGGGTGGCGGTTCGACCTCTACCGTACGGTCGTCGACCTGCTCTTCTGGCTCTGCGCCGGGCTGCTCGTGACGGTCGTGGTCGCCCGCGTCAAGCCCCCGCGAGACAAACCCGCACCTCGGACGTCCGGCCACGCGGAGGCCCGCAACACCCCGGACGTGGAGGGCGAGACCTCGCCGGTGGCGGATCCGAAGAATGTCGGAGGGCTTCCGTAGTCTGGCCGGGTGAGTGAGCCAGAGCCGAGCGCGGCACCGCCGAAGAGCACCGCCGACGAGCCGTGGCCGGTGCGCGTCGTCAGTCAGAAGGTCGGCGCCTGGATCGCCAAGCTGGGCTGGGTGTGGGTCGACGGCCAGGTCGCCCAGATCAGCCGGCGGCCGGGTTCCGCGGTGGTCTTCCTGACCCTGCGCGACCCCTCGGCCGACCTCAGCCTCACCGTCACCGCCCACCGCGACGTGCTCGATTCCGGCGCGCCCGAGCTCTCCGAGGGCGCCCGGGTCACGCTGCACGCCAAGCCCGAGTTCTATCCCGCCCGCGGCACGCTCAGCCTGCGCGCCGACGAGATCCGCCAGGTCGGGCTGGGTGAGCTGCTCGCCCGGCTCGAAAAGCTGAAGAAGCTGCTGGCCGCCGAGGGCCTGTTCGCCCGCGAACGCAAGCGCCGCCTGCCGTTCCTGCCCCAGCGCATCGGGCTGATCACCGGCCGGGCCAGCGCGGCCGAGCGCGACGTGCTGATGAATACGCGCCGCCGCTGGCCCGCCGTCGACTTCCGGGTGCTCAACGTGGCGGTCCAGGGCCCCACCGCGGTTCCCCAGATCATCGACGCGCTCAAGGTGCTCGACAACGACGACACCATCGACGTCATCGTGATCGCCCGGGGTGGCGGCAGCGTCGAAGACCTGCTGCCCTTCTCCGACGAGGCACTGTGCCGGGCCGTCTTCGGCGCCCGCACCCCGGTGGTCAGCGCCATCGGCCACGAGACCGACGCGCCCCTGCTCGACTACGTGGCCGACCTTCGCGCCTCGACCCCGACCGACGCGGCCAAGCGCATCGTGCCCGACCTGGGCGAGGAACGGCAGCTCATCGAGGTGGCCCGGCGCCGGCTCGACCGGGGCGTGCTCGCCCTGATCGACCGCGAGACCCACCGCATCGAGTCGTGGCGGTCGCGGCCCTCGCTGGCCCGGCCCGAGTTGCTGGTCGACCAGCGCGCGGCCGACGTCACGGCCCTGCGCGAGCGCGCCGTGCGCAGTCTCGAGCATCGCCTGCGCCGCGCCGACGACGAGCTGCGCCACACGGTCGCCCGGCTGCGCGCGCTGTCACCGGCGGCGACGCTGCAGCGGGGCTACGCGATCGTGCAGCGCGCCGACGGCCACGTGGTGCGCGCGGCCGACGAGGTCAAGACCGACGACGTCCTGCGTGTGCGGCTCGCCGAGGGCGAGCTGCGGGCGGCGGTACGCGACGACAAGGAACTGGAGACCCCGTGAGCGACGAAAAACTGAGCTACGAGCAGGCCCGCACCGAGCTGGCCACCGTCGTCGAGCGCCTCGAGCAGGGCGGCAGTTCCCTCGAGGAGTCGCTCGCCCTCTGGGAGCGCGGCGAGAAGCTGGCCGACGTCTGCCAGCGCTGGCTCGACGGCGCCCGCGAGCGCATCGACGCCGCCCGGGCGGCCCGCTCGGAGGACTGAGTCAGCGCAGCGCCTCGGCCAGGGCTTGCAGGTTCTTGGTGTCCGTCTTGCCGACGATGATCACCGTGCGGGTCTGGTCGGCCAGCACCAGGGCCTGCTCGCCGGGGCGGGCGTCGTAGAGCCGCCAGACGCCGGTCGCGGAGCGGAAGTTGCCGACCGGCTTGGCGTCCTTGCTCAGCTCGGCGGGCAGCAGGGTGTCGGTCGGCACGCTGCTCTGCACGAGCTGGATCGGGTCCTTGTCGGGGTCGACGTAGCCGAGGCGTAGCGTCGCGCCGTTCCCGGCCCGCTTGAAGGTCGCGCTCGACGCGTGCCAGTCGTCGCCGAGCCCCTGGGGCACCAGCACGCCGAAGATGTTCGACTGCTGCGCCTCCTGGATGGTCGGCGCGGGGTCGATCGAGATCGGCTTGTCCCCGTCGAGGAAGACCCGGTAAAAGGTCAGCAGCAGCGCGATCGGGATCAACAGGACCGCGAGGGACATGAACATGTCTTTCGGCGACCGCTCCTGCCCACGGCTGAGCCGGACCGGCGGGTTGGCGGCTTCGGGGGCGGGCGATGCGGGTTCCACCCACCCATTGTTAACCATGTCGCCGAGGCGAGACTTCGCGCGTCCGCGCGTGTGAGGATCGGTGGACCAACCAGCCCCGCAACGTCGCGAGGAGGCGCCCATGCCAGCACGGGTCCCACAGGATCTCGACCGCAACATCGCTCTCGATCTGGTTCGTGTCACCGAGGCCGCCGCAATGGCCGCCGGACGCTGGGTCGGGCGCGGCGACAAAAACGGCGGGGACGGCGCCGCCGTCGACGCCATGCGCAAGCTGATCAACTCGATCCAGATGCGCGGCATCGTCGTCATCGGGGAGGGCGAGAAGGACGAGGCCCCCATGCTCTTCAACGGGGAGCGGGTCGGCGACGGCACCGGCCCCGAGGTCGACGTGGCGGTGGATCCCATCGACGGCACCACGCTGATGAGCAAGGGCATGCCGGGCGCGGTCGCTGTGCTGGCCGTGGCCGAGCGGGGCGCCATGTTCGACCCGAGCGCCGTCTTCTACATGGAGAAGATCGCCGTCGGTCCCGACTGCGCCGACGTCATCGACATCAACGCCGGCACCCAGGAGAACCTGCGCCGCATCGCGCGGGCCAAGCGGTCCAGCATCTCCGACGTCACCGTCTGCATCCTCGACCGGCCCCGGCACGCCAAGCTGGTCGAAGAGGTGCGCCAGGCCGGTGCGAACATCAAATTCATCTCGGACGGGGACATCGCGGGCGCCATCTCGGCGGCGCGCTCCGAGTCCGACGTGGACGTGCTCATGGGCATCGGCGGCACCCCCGAGGGCATCACCGCGGCCTGCGCGCTCAAGTGCCTCGGCGGCATGATCCAGGCGAAGCTGTGGCCGCAGGACGAGGCCGAACGCGACAAGGCCCTCGCCGCCGGCCACGACCTCGACCGGGTGCTCACCACCGACGACCTGGTCACCGGCGACAACTGCTTCTTCGTGGCGACCGGCGTGACCTCGGGCGACCTGCTCAAGGGCGTGCGTTACCGGGCCGGCGGCGCACACACCCAGTCGATCGTGATGCGGTCGAAGAGCGGCACCATCCGGGTGATCGACTCGTACCACCGGCTGGAGAAGCTCGCCCTCTACTCCGCGATCGACTTCGACGGCCACCTGCCCACGGTGCCGTTGGGCGACGGCGAGCCGCTCGTCTGAGACTTCGCTGAACAGCAGGGCCCGTCCCTTGGCGGGCCTTGCTGTTGCCTGGAAGTATCGAAAGATGAGTTACGGGGCGCAAGCGAAAGCGGACGCAGAGGCGAAGTTCGGCACCGAGGCGTTCTACGCGGCCCTGGGCCGGGCGTTCGTGACCATGTGCGCCGTCATCCCGGTGCTGTTCCTGATCGAGGCCATCGACGTGGGTGTCGGCGCGGGCCAGCTCGACGTGGCCGGCGGCATCATCCCGCGCCGCATCGACGGCCTCGACGGCGTGCTGTTCAGCCCGTTCCTGCACGCCGGGTGGGACCACCTCTACGGCAACGCCGTCCCGCTCATCCTGGTCGGCACGTTCGCGCTGGCCGGCGGGGCCAAACGGTTCATCTGGTCGACCTTCGTGATCATCCTGGTGAGCGGCCTGGGCGTCTGGTTCGTCGGCGACCCCAACAGCGTGGTCGTGGGGGCCAGCGGCGTCGTCTTCGGCTATCTCGGCCTGCTGCTCACCCGAGGCCTGGTCGAGCGCTCGTGGTGGAACCTGGGCGTGGCCGCCTTCATCGGCCTGCTCTACTGGTACCAGCTCTACAACATCCTGCCGACCGACCAGCCGATCTCGTGGCAGGGCCACCTGCTGGGCCTGCTCGGCGGCGCGCTGGCCGCGATCATCTTCCGCCGCAAGCGGGTGCGCCCGGCCGCGACCACGCTCGAGTTCTAACGCAGCTTGCGCACGGCCACCTTGATCGCCGGCTTGAAGGTGGAGATCTGGCTGTAGACGCCGGGGTAACCGTCCCGCGCGCAGCCCAGCCCCCAGCTCACGATGCCCACCTGCACCCATTCGCCGTGCCGGCCACGGCCGATCATCGGTCCGCCGCTGTCACCCTGGCACGTGTCGATCCCGGGCGCCCCGGCACAGATCTGTTCGTCGGCCACGAGCTGCACCCCCATTTTCTTGTACGCCACCGCGCACTTCACGTCCGGCACGGTGGGCACGGTCGCGTAGTGCAGGCGGTGCTCCTGCTGGATGGCGTCCTCGCGGGTCTGCCCCCAGCCCATCACGATGTAACGCCCGACGCCGATCGCGTCCTGGGCGAGCGGCAGCGTGGGCAGGCCCAGCGCCCGGTCGAGCCGGATGACGGCCCAGTCGTCGCCCTTGGTCTCGTCGATGAAGCCCTCGGCCCGGATGACCCGCTCGGATCTCGCGATCAGCGCGCCCCTGGACCTCAGGTCGGTGACCCCGGCGGTGACCTGGATGGTTTCGTTCTTGCCGGTGCCGTCGACGCAGTGCCCGGCGGTCAGCACCACCCGGGGCTCGGTCAGCGCGCCACCGCAGCCCATCGAGAGCCGCACCGCCCACGGGAACTTGCCCTGCGGCGCGACGAGGCCGCCGACCACCCCACCGGGGGCCGCGGCGCTGTGCCCGGCACTCGCGGGCTCACCGACCGTGGCGAGCAGGAGAGCCACGATCCCGGCCAGGACCAGCGATGCGGCATTTCGGACCATGCAGACATTTGATCATAAGCAAACGGGCCGCGCGGTTAGCCGCGCGGCCCGTCGTCACACCTGTCTACTTAGTACCAGCCCACGTCCTGCGAGTGGCCCCAGGCGCCGCAGGGAGTGTCGTAGCGGCCCTTGATGTAGCCGAGACCCCAGTCGATCTGCGTCGCCGGGTTGCTCTTCCAGTCGGAGCCGGACGACTTCATCTTGCTGCCCGGAAGGGCCTGCGGGATGCCGTACGCCCCGGAACTGGGGTTGGTCGCCTTGTGGTTCCAGCCGCTTTCCTTCTTCCACAGCTTCTCCAGGCAGGAGAACTGGGAGATCGCGAAGCCTTCCTTGAGCATCAGCGTGCAGCCGATGGCCCGGTTTCCGCTGAACTCGTTGCACGAGGCGGGGATGTCACCCGTGAACTCCGGCGTGGCGCCCGAGTCTTCAGCCGCGGCCTTCTTCTTCTCGGCGGCGGCCTTGGCGGCGGCTTCGGCCTGAGCCTTCTTGGTCGCGATGACCTTCTGCTCGAGCTGGTGCGCCTTGCCCGCGGCGGCCTTGGCGGCGGTGGCAGCCTTCGCGGCGGCGTCACCCTCCGCTTCGCGCTGGAAGGCGCGGGCGGCGGCGTGCTCGGCCTGACGTTGCTTCAGCAGCTGCATGTCGTCGACGGCGACCTGCGCGACGACGCTCGCTTCGGCGCTCTGCTGCTGGACTTCCCGGTCCTGAGTGAGGTAGATGCCTCCGGCGGCGCCCGCAACCAGCAGGCCGACCGAGGTGACACGTACTCCGACCCGGCTCCAGAGCCGATTCACGAAGTTTCCCTTCGTCGGGGGCAATGACGCGGCACGCACGCCACCAGGGGAATTGGTGGTGAACATGCCGCGAGCACCGCGACCCGAACGGGCCGGCACGCCGATCGGCTTCGATCGGCGTGGTGACCTCGAAGTCGATCTCCGACCACGACGGCCACGCATGGCGCTCGACAGACACCATGTCGCAACGTGAAGTGGATGTGAAACGTCGACGCGGTCTTGTGAACTTGCTCACAACAATTTCTCGCTCAAACCGGGTGAAAGAACCCGGTAATCGCGTCACTCCAAAGGGGAATCCGTGATCACCTCACGGATTCCCCCGACTACTCAGAGTGGAATCTCCTCCAGTAGATCGGTGACCACTTCGGCGATCGGTGACCGCTCGGACCGGGTCAGGGTGGTGTGGGCGAAGATCGGGTGACCCTTCAGCGCCTCGATCACCGCGGTGACACCGTCGTGCCGACCCACGCGCAGGTTGTCGCGCTGGGCGACATCGTGGGTGAGCACCACGCGCGAACCCTGCCCGATACGCGAGAGGACGGTCAGCAGCACATTGCGTTCGAGTGACTGCGCCTCGTCGACGATCACGAAGGCGTCGTGCAGGCTGCGGCCGCGGATGTGGGTCAGCGGAAGCACCTCGAGCATGCCGCGGGCCATCACCTCTTCGACCACATTGGCGTGCACCACGGCGCCGAGAGTGTCGAAGACGGCCTGCGCCCAGGGCGACATCTTCTCGTTCTCGGTGCCGGGCAGATAACCCAGTTCCTGGCCGCCGACGGCGTAGAGCGGGCGGAAGACGATGACCTTCTTGTGGCGGTTGCGCTCCATCGTGGCCTCGAGACCCGCGCACAGGGCGAGCGCCGACTTGCCGGTGCCGGCCCGGCCGCCCAGCGAGACGATGCCGATCGACTCGTCCAGCAGCAGGTCAAGGGCGATCCGCTGCTCGGCCGAGCGGCCCCGGATGCCGAAGGCCTCGCGGTCACCACGTACGAGCCGTACGGTCTTGTCGGGGTTGACCCGGCCCAGCGCCGAACCACGGGGCGAGTGAATCACCAGGCCGGTGTGGCAGGGCAGCTGGGCGACCTCTTCGAGCTCGAGCTCGTCGCCGCCGTAGAGGGCGTTCACCTGCTCCTCGCCCAGCTTGAGGTCGGCCATGCCCGTCCAGGTCGGATCGCTGGCCTGGCCGTGCAGGTATTCGTCGGCGGTGAGGCCCACCGAGGCGGCCTTGACGCGCAGCGGCATGTCCTTGCTGACGAGGGTGACGTCGCGGCCCTCAGCGGCGAGCCCGAGGGCCACCGACAGGATGCGGGTGTCGTTCGCGTCGTTGCGGAAGCCCTGCGGCAGGACGCTCTGGTCGGCGTGGTTGAGCTCGACCCGCAGCGTGCCCCCCTCGTCGTTGCAGAGGACCGGCTGGTCGAGCCGGCCGTGCTTGACCCGCAGATCGTCGAGGAAACGCAGCGACTGCCTCGCGAACCAACCCAGCTCGGGATGGTGACGCTTGCCCTCCAACTCGGAGATGACCACCAGGGGGATCACCACCTCGTGGTCGGTGAACCGGCGGAACGCCGCCGGGTCGGACAGCAGGACCGAAGTGTCCAGAACGAAAACACGGCCCGTGGGGGCCGGTTCAGCGTCAGCGTGCCTGTCCCGGGACTTTCGTCCCGTGCGCGCGCGGGTCGTGGAGACTTCGGCGGCCGCGTCGAGGGAAACGTCGGCGTCAGAACGGCGAGATGTCACAGGCCTGCTCCAGCGGCGGGCGTGCAACCCGGGACGCCCGCGGTCCGCACCTCCGGCGCCCGTCTCTGTTCACGGGGCTGATTGCGGGGCCCCGTGGCGCACTTGTCGCAGGTCCGGGCCGACCGGTTGGCTCGGGATGACCCCGTGCCATGACTCAAACGCTAGCGGTGATCGGCCCAACACGGAAGTACGCAAAAAGCGGCGACGCCCGCCGTACGACCAAAATTCTCCGGCATGAAACAACACCCTCGTTGGGTAATCTGACGTCGTGGCACAGACTCCGCGACCGACCCATCCGCTGAGCATCGACGACGCGTGGGCGTTCACCACCGCCCACGCGGCGACGACCACCTTCTTCTTCGACTTCGACGGCGTGCTCTCGCCGGTCACCGACGACCCCGACGCGTCCCAGCCGGCCCCGGCCGTCCTCGGCGTGCTCGAGCGGCTCGCCGGGGCCGTCCAGCGGGTCGCCATCGTGTCGGCCCGCCCGGTCAGCTTCCTGCGCTCGAGATTCGCCTCACTGGAACGTGTCGACCTCTACGGCCTCTACGGCCTCGAGGTGTGGCACGACGGCGAGGTCGTCACCGAGCCGGCCGCGCTGCCCTGGGTGCCCGCCATGTCCGACCTGGCCGAGCAGGCCCGGGCCGAGCTGCCGGCCGACGTCCTGGTCGAATACAAGCGCCTCTCCGTGGCCCTGCACTACCGCGTCGCGCCCCACGAGGCGGGCACGGTCGAGCGCTGGGGCCACGAACAGGCCGAGCGCCTTGGCCTGCGCATCCAGGCGGGCCGCATGGTGGTCGAACTCAAGCCCCCCGTCGACCAGGACAAGGGCATGGTCATCACCGAGGGTGTCCGCAACGCCGGCTGCGCCTGGTATTTCGGCGACGACATGTCAGACATCAAGGCATTCGACGCCCTGCGTGCCCGCGAGGCGGTCGACCCGTCGTTCTTCGGCGTCGCCGTGGCCGTGGCCAACCCGGAGACGGGGGCCGAGGTCTCGAGCGCCGCCGACCTCACTCTGGACTCTCCCGACGCGGTGGCCGAGTTCCTCACCAATGGGCTGGCGCGCTTCTGACTACGCCCCGAACCGCCGCTGCCGGTTGGCGTACGAGCGCAGCGCCCGCAGGAAGTCGATACGACGGAAATCGGGCCAGTTGGCGTCGTGGAAATAGAACTCCGAGTGCGCCGACTGCCACAGCAGGAAACCGGAGAGCCGCTGCTCCCCGCTCGTGCGGATGACCAGGTCGGGGTCGGGCTGGCCACGGGTGTAGAGGTGCTCGGCGATGTGTTCGACGTCGAGGATCTCGGCCATCTCCTCGATCGTGCGCCCGGCGGCGGCCTGCTCGTGCAGCAGGGACCGCACCGCGTCGGCGATCTCGCGACGGCCGCCGTAGCCCACCGCCAGGTTGACCTCGACCCCGACCGTACGGTCGCGGGTCTTCTCTTGGCCTGCCTTGAGAGCCGCGGCCGTGGAGGCGGGCAGCACGTCGAGCGCGCCGACCAGACGCAGGCGCCACGGGTTGCCGTCCTCGGCCAGCTCGGTCGCGAGATCTTCAATGATCTTCAGCAGCGGGTCGAGCTCGGCGGCCGGGCGACGCAGGTTGTCGGTGGCCAGCAGATAGAGCGTGACGTGCTTGATGCCGGCCTGGTCACACCAGGTCAGCAGCTCTTTGACCCGGGCAGCGCCGACACGGTGACCGTCGTTGGGGTCGACGAAACCCATCTCACGCGCCCACCGGCGGTTGCCGTCGCACATGATGCCGACGTGCTGCGGCACCGGCTTGCCCACCAGCTTGCCGGCCAGCCGACGTTCGTAGACGGAGTAGATCAAAGAACGCAATCTCATCGCATCAAACCCTAGCCCTCGCCGACGGCACCTCAAGGGGTGGCCGGGCGACGGTGACCTAACCGGCCGGCGATGCGACCGATAGTGCGAAGGTCAAAAACCCCCTCACCGAGGCCGAGCTCCACCATCCGGTCGAAGACCAGCCCATCCCGGGCGGCCGCGTCCACAGCGGCGTCAACCACCCTCGGGTTGCGGGTCAGCCGAGCGGCGAATCCGGAATGCCGTAGATGCCGCCCGAGACGGTGACGAAGAGCACATCGGTAACTTTCGGCAGCATCTCGGTGACCAGCGGCTGCGGCACCGGCGAGCGCGCCCGACAGGACCGCGTAAAAGATGCCCTCACCGGTGAACGGGTTGATCAGCGAGAGGGCGTCGCCGGCGAGCAGCACGCGGCCCGTCGCGGGCGGTGGGCGCCGGGTGGAAAGCGGCAGATGGTGGCCGCGCAGGCCGATGGGTTCGCCGGTGCCGGGCAAGAGCTGCTCCAGGCGTTTCACAAGGTAGGCCCGGGAGAGCGGCGCGCCGCGCAGGACCTCGCCGTAGCCGACGTTCGCGGTGCCGTCGCCGAGCGGGAATTCCCAGGCGTACGCGGGCCAGCGCCGCGCCGTCGTGACGATGATCTGCTCGGCGGTGTTGGTGGTGCTCGCGTATCCGCGGATGGCGACGGCCAGGTGACCGGGCGGGTTCACGGGGTGGCCGAGGGCCCGCCGCACCACCGAGGACGCACCGTCGGCGCCGATCAGGACCCGGGCCCGGAAGCGGCCGTCGACAGTGACGCCTTCGTCATCGGCCCGCACGTCTCGCACGGTGTGACGCCGCAGGTCGGCACCGGCGGCGACGGCGGCACGAACGAGCCGGTCGTCGAAGACCCGGCGAGGCACGGTGTGGGCGGAGCGCGGCAGGGGACGCGCCACCTCTGAGCCGTTCGGGCCGATCAGTCGCAGCCGCTCGATCGCCGGGTAGCCGTCGGTGATGCCGTGCGCGCCGAGTCCATCAAGGACGGTTAGTGCTTCGGCTGCGATGCCGTCGCCGCACGGTTTGTCGCGCGGGAAATCGGAGCGGTCAAGCAGCAGAACGCGGGCACCCGCACGGCACGCCGCCAGAGCCGCCGCCGCCCCGGCCGGCCCGGCCCCAATAACCGCTATATCGGTTTGCTCGAGCGCCGCCATCCCAACCCCCCACCCACCCGGGGAAACAGGAGAGAGACGTTACGGCATGTCAAGTGGGGTGGGGCGGGTTGTCCACAGGGCGCCCTCGGCGGACGGGCACCCTGTGGAGAACGTCAGGCGTCGGCGAGACGGGCGCGCAGCGCGTCCAGTTCGGCCCACAAAACCGCCGGCAGCTTGTCCCCGAACTTCGTGAACCACTCCGTCACCTGCGGGATCTCGGCCAGCCACTCCTCGCGGTCGACCCGCAGCACAGCCTCCATCGCCTCATCGTCCAGCTCGAGCCCCGTACGGTCGATCGCGCCCACGGTCGGCACGTGCCCGATCGCCGTCTCGATCGCCTCGCCCTGGCCGTCGAGTCGCTCGACGATCCACTTCAGGACCCGGCTGTTCTCCCCGAAGCCCGGCCACAGGAATCCGCCTTCGTCGTCGCGGCGGAACCAGTTCACGTAGAAGACCTTCGGCAGTTTGGCCGCGTCGCCCGAGGCGCCCTTGGCCATGTCGATCCAGTGCTGGAAGTAGTCGCCGGCGTGGTAGCCGATGAACGGCAGCATCGCCATCGGGTCGCGGCGCACCACACCGACCTGCCCGACCGCCGCCGCCGTGGTCTCGCTCGACAGGGTGGCGCCGAGGTAGACCCCGTGCACCCAGTCGCGGGCCTCGGTGACCAGCGGGATCGTCGTCTTGCGGCGCCCGCCGAACAGGATCGCGTCGATCGGCACGCCACGGGGGTCGTGGTATTCGTCGGCCAGGATCGGGCACTGCTCGATGGGCGTACAGAATCGGCTGTTGGGGTGGCTCGACGGCGTCGAGGACGAGGGGGTCCAGTCCTCGCCGCGCCACGACGTCAGGTGCGCGGGGGGTGTGCCCATGCCCTCCCACCAGATGTCGCCGTCGTCGGTCAGGGCGACGTTGGTGAAGACCGAGTTGCCGCGGGCGAGCGTACGCATCGCGTTGGGGTTGGTGTGGAAGTCGGTGCCGGGAGCGACGCCGAAGAGCCCGAACTCGGGGTTGGTGGCCCACAGGCGGCCGTCCTCGCCGAACCGCATCCAGGCGATGTCGTCGCCGACGGTCTCGACCTTCCATCCGGGCAGGGTCGGCTCGAGCATCGCCAGGTTGGTCTTGCCGCAGGCCGAGGGGAACGCGCCGGCGATGTAGCGGACGTCGCCGTGGGGCGAGGTCAGCTTCATGATCAGCATGTGTTCGGCCAGCCAGCCCTCGTCGCGGGCGGCCACGCTGGCGATCCGCAGGGCGAAGCATTTCTTGCCGAGCAGTGAGTTGCCGCCGTAGCCGGAGCCGTACGACCAGATCTCGCGGGTCTCGGGGAAGTGCGAGATGTACTTGGTCTCGTTGCAGGGCCAGGCGACGTCGGCCTGACCGGGTTCGAGCGGCGCGCCCACCGAGTGCAGGGCGGGCACGAAGTCGGCGTCGGTGCCCATCGCCTCGAGCACGGAGGAACCCATGCGCGTCATGATCCGCATGCTGGCCACCACGTACGGGCTGTCGGTCAGTTCGACGCCGAACATGGGACTTGCACTGGTTCCTGTCGGTTTTCCGCTGCGGTCAAGTCCAGCGTCGAGGGGGCCCATGCAGAACGGGACGACGTACATCGTGCGGCCGCGCATGCAGCCCCGGTAGAGCTCGGTCATGACCGACTTCATCTCGGCCGGGGCCATCCAGTTGTTGGTGGGGCCGGCGTCGGCCTCGTCGTCCGAGCAGATGTAGGTGCGCTCCTCGACGCGGGCCACGTCGCCCGGGTCGGTGCGCGCCCAGAAGGAGTTCGGTTTCTTCTGCTCGTCGAGGCGGACCAGGGCGCCCGAGCCGACCAGCGCGTCGGTGAGCACGGTCCACTCCTGCTGCGAGCCGTCGCACCACACCACGCGGTCGGGCGTGGTGAGGGCCGCTACCTCGTCGATCCAGGCGAGCAGCCGGCCGTGTGCGGTGGGGGCGGGGTCGGAGGGCTGAGTCAAGACGTTCTCCTTGGGTCGACGCTGACCAATGACCACAAGGGCCGGTGTGCGGCCGGCCTGGGTCCTGGGGAAGTGCGCTCAGCCTAAGGCGCGAACACGTTCAGTTCATCGGCTGTTGCTGTGGATAACCGCACAATCCTCGGTCACCGTGCGCATACACGATTGATCCTTCGTCAAAGGGCGCAGTTCTGCGCAAAATCGCCCGAGCCCGGGTGGCGCGCCGCCCCCGCTCGACTTTCGCAAACCAGACGTAACGTCCTAAGCTACTCGTATCGGGCTTTCCTCTTACTCCCGCCGCAGGAGGCAGGAATGACGATCGAGGAGCCGCCGGACACCGATCTCCTGGCCGCCGTCCGGGCCGGGGACACCGCGGCGTACGGAACGCTCTGGGAACGGCACCGGGTGGCGGCTCGCCATCTCGCGTACGGCCTGACCAGTGACCCGGCCGACGTCGACGATCTGGTGGCCGAGACGTTCGCCAAGGTCTTCGCCTCGCTGCGCGCCGGCCGCGGCCCACTGGTCGCCTTCCGCGCCTACCTGCACACCACCATGCGGCACGTCTGTTACCACCGGGCCCGGCGCGACCGGCGGCTCGAGTTCACCGACGACCTGACCCGGTACGACGAGGGCCAGCCCTACACCGACCCGGCGCTCGACCGGCTGGAACGCAACTACGCCGCGGCCGCCTTCCGCCAACTGCCCGAGCGCTGGCGCGACGTGCTCTGGCAGACCGCCGTCGAGGGCAACACCCCCGCCGAGGTGGCCGGGATGCTCGGCATGACCCCCAACGCGGTGGCCGTGCTCGCCCACCGCGCCCGGGAAGGACTGCGCAGCCTCTACCTGCAACAGCACGTGGCGACGGCCGACCACCCCGAGTGCCGCTGGGCCGGCGACCGCCTCGGCGTCCACCTGCGCGGCCGGCTCGCCCCGCGCGACGGCAACCGGATGCGCGTCCACCTGGGGTGGTGTGCCGAGTGCCGCGGAAAGGTCGCCGAGATCGCCGAGATCAGCGAGATCCACCCTCCGTATCAGCAGCGTCACCACGCGGGGTCGGGCGGTTAAGACTCGTGCACGAAAACTGCGGTCCGTGACTGCCCCCGGTACTCTCGGAACCGTGCCCGAAATCTCACCGACGCGGCAGTCGCTGCTGCGTACCAGGCTCCGGGCACTCCTGCGTGAGCTGAGCAAGTTCGGCACCGTCGGCGGCATCGCGTTCGCGATCGACACAGTGATCTTCAACGTGCTGCTCCAGGCCGGCTTCGAGACCCTGATCGCCAAGATCGTCTCGACCGTGATCGCGACGACCTTCGCCTTCGTCGGCAACCGCTACTGGACGTGGCGTCACCGTGCTCACGCCAACATGGCCCGGCAATACACGATGTTCTTCGTGCTCAACGCCATAGGTCTGGGCATCGGCCTCGCCTGCCTGACGATCAGCCACTACGGTCTGGGACAGCTCGACCCCGCCTTCCAGACCCAGCTCGCGGACAACATCTCGGGTCAGCTGGTCGGCACCGCGGCCGGGTCGCTGTTCCGTTTCTGGTCGTACCGCCGGTTCGTTTTCCCGGCTGCGGCCCCTCCGGGCGCGCCATCACGACAGGCGTCCCGAACGACGGATGTGACGTCGACTCCATCCCCCCGTTCGTGACACGGCGTGAAGCCCTCTCTCCCGTAAGGTTGCCCAATGCCCTCAGCACGTGAGCTGACGGATCGCCTGCGCCGTCTAGCCCCCGAAGTTCTCGCTTTCGGGGTCATCGGCGCCGGGAACACGTTGCTCTTCCTCTTGATCACCTGGGTCACGCTGCCGATCGGCGCTGTGAAGGCCAGCGTCATCGCGACCGTCATCACGACCACGCTGGCCTACATCGCGAACAGATACTGGACCTATCGCAATCACAGCCGCACGGCTCTGCGCCGGGAATACACGCTCTTCTTCGGCTTCAACCTCGTGGGCATGGTCATCCAGTCCGGCTCGATCGCAATCGCCAAGTACGGCTTCGGCCTGAACGAGCAGAACCACGAATACATCATCCTGGCCGTCACCATGTTCGGCATCGTCGTGGCCACGGTGTTCCGGTTCTGGGCCTACCGCACGTTCGTCTTCCTGAAGCCTCCGGTCGACGGCCACGAGGCCGACCTCACCGACCTGGACGCGGTCGCCGGCCTCGCCGAGCTGAGCACCGAAGAAGCCTCCCGCTAACGCCTGTTCCGGAAAAAGCCCTTCCGCTGTACGGGGACCTCGGGCTCGTCCGCGGGCTCATCCTCTTCGTCCTCGGGGTGGCGGACCCGGTCCTGATCGATCAGCTCATAGAGCAGCGACTGCACATGCTGCGCCCGCGGCACGGAGACGAGCACCGCGGCCTGGTCGCCGATCGAGTCGATCTTCAGGGTTCCCGAGCCGAAGAGACGGTCGAGCGGGGACTGGTTGACCACGTGATCGTTGATCCGGTTGAGCGGCAGGTCGCGTCGCTCCCGGGCGATCACGCCGTCCTGCAGCAGGACGCGCTCGTCGGTCAGCACGTAGTGGGTGCACCGCCAGATGACCAAGGGCGTCACGCCGTACCGGATGCCCTGGTAGAGCATGATGGCCGCGACCACCAGGAACGCCGTGCGGCCGCCCTGATCGCTCGGGAGCATCACCCAGGCCACGGCGGTGACGACCACCGCGAGGGCCACCAGCAGACCGGGACCGAGGGCCGCCTTCCAATGCGGATGAAGGTGGAGGACGAGCTCCTCCTCCTCGGCCAGAACTTCGTCCGGGAACGCCACGCGGTCAGCGTACGTGCAACACGTCACCCGCCGAGACGCGATGAAGGGCGCCGTCAGCCGTCCGGACGATCAATTGGCCGGCCCCGTCGACCTCGGTGGCTTCGCCGATCAGCTCGCGACCGTCGGGCAGCATGACGCGCACCTGCTGCCCGATCGTCGCGCAGCCGCGCCGGTAGGCGGCGAGCAGGCCGGACATCTCCGCGTCGCCACCCACGTCGCGCCAACCGGCGTACCAGGACGCGAGGTTGCGCAGCAGCGCCTTCAGCAGCGGGTCACGGTCGGTCACCTCGGCGCCGGCGATGCGCAGGGACGTCGGGGGCAGGCCGGTGGTCTCGGGCAGTTCCTCGGGCCGGGTGGTCACGTTGAGCCCGATGCCGATCACGACGGCGTCCCCGGAGACCTCGGCCAGGATACCGGCGCACTTGCCGCCGCCGACGAGCAGGTCGTTGGGCCACTTCAGAGCGGCCTCGACCTCGGCCACGCGCTCGACGGCCTCGCGCAGCGCCACCCCGGCCAGCAGCGGCAGCCAGGCGAACGCGCCGGGCGCCAGGGCAGACCAGTCACGCTCGCGGTCGGCCTGCCCCGGGCGCAGCAGCACACTCAGCGTGAGGCCGGCGCGGGGCGGCGAGGTCCACTGCCGGTCGCGGCGGCCCCGGCCGGCGGTCTGCCGCTCGGCGACGACCACCAGCCCTTCCGGCAAGCCCTGGGCGGCCGCGGCGGCGACGTCGGCGTTGGTCGAGGCGGTCTCGGCGCGCACCTCGACACGCGACCACAGGCTGCCCGGGGTGACCAGCGCGCGTTCGAGCGATCGCTCGGACAGCGGCGGCCGGTCGAGATCGGTGAACGGCGAGGACATCCGCCGAGCCTATGCCCCTACCGAGGTGGCGGCTCCGCGGCGTGACGACTGACATAAACCCTGGTATTGCGGTCACCCGAGTCGCCCGACGGACGCGGCCGGGGGCGAGGGCGACGCCGGGCCGGGGGCGGAGCGTCGTCGAAGAACTCGGTGCGACGGCGCGGCTCGTTCTCGGTGCGCCACTCGCGGACCGGCTTGTCGTTGCGCGACGACCACGTGCGGGGCAGGTTGACGCGACGTTCCCCGGGCAGCGCCGAGACCACCTCGGTCGGTTCGGGCTCGGCCTCGAATCCCGTGACGGGCTGGTAGTCGCCGGCGGCGGGGAGGCGCTCGACGGGGGCGGGCCAGCCGTAGCCCTTGGCCGACGGCTCGGGATCGGGATCCAGGTCGACCGGGATCGGCGTCCAGTATTCGCCGGACGGCGGCTGCTCGGGCACGTGCCGGTATTCGGGGCGTACCCAGCCGTCGATCCGGTCGGGGTAGCGGGGCGTCTCGGGCTCCGGTTCCGGCTCCGGCTGCTCGACCGGGATCAGAAAGTGGCTTTCGTACGCTTCCTCGCTCAGCCCGATCGACGCCGGCCCACCCGCGGTGTCGTCCGCGACGATCGGCTCGGGCATCGGGATCGGCTCGGGCATCGGGATCGGCTCGGGTGCCGGGATCGGCTCGGGTGCCCGTGCACGTCGCCGCCCGCCGCCGGCCCGGCGCGATGCGGGCTGGATGCCGGCCCCCGTGCGCGCCACTCGGCGGCCGCGCCGTGCCTCGGGGCCGAAGAGCACGGTCCGGAAACAGATCAGCGTGGCGAGCCCACCGGCGATGAGGGCGATGCCGGCCGCGGTCATCCAGTTCGTCACGACAGATGTAACGAATGGGGCATTGAGTGCGAAACGCACCCGTAGCGGCGCGGGGCCTGCTATCGCACTACGATCACTTACCGACGAGTACCACCCGCGGAAAGTGTGAGGAACCACGTGACCACCCACCAGGACGACGCAGTCCGGGCAGACATCCACACCACCGCCGGCAAGCTCGACGATCTCGCCCGGCGCACCGACGAGGCCGTGCACGCCGGCTCGGCCCGCGCGGTCGAGAAGCAGCACGCCCGCGGCAAGAAGACGGCCCGCGAACGCATCGAGATGCTGCTCGACGAGGGGTCGTTCGTGGAGCTCGACGGGCTCGCCCGGCACCGCTCGACCGCCTTCGGCCTCGACAAGAACCGCCCGTACGGTGACGGCGTCGTAACCGGATACGGCACCGTCGACGGCCGGCAGATCTGCGTCTTCTCCCAGGACTTCACCGTCTTCGGCGGATCGCTCGGCGAGGTCTTCGGCGAGAAGATCGTCAAGGTCCTCGACCTGGCCATGAAGATCGGCTGCCCGATCATCGGGATCAACGACTCCGGCGGCGCCCGCATCCAGGAGGGCGTGGTCGCGCTCGGCCTCTACGCCGACATCTTCTTCCGCAACGTGCGGGCCAGCGGCGTCATCCCGCAGATCTCGCTGATCATGGGCCCGTGCGCGGGCGGGGCGGTCTACTCCCCCGCGATCACCGACTTCACCGTGATGGTCGACCAGACCTCGCACATGTTCATCACCGGCCCCGACGTGATCAAGACGGTCACCGGCGAAGAGGTCGGCATGGAGGAGCTGGGCGGCGCCCGCACCCACAACACGCGCAGCGGCAACGCCCACTACCTGGCCTCCGACGAGGACGACGCGATCGACTACGTGCGCGCGCTGCTGTCCTACCTGCCGTCGAACAACCTGGACGAGCCGGTGGTCTTCGAGGAGCCGGCGACCCTCGAACCCGATCTGGCCCTGGACACCCTGATCCCCGATTCCGCCAATCAGCCGTACGACATCAAGGTCGTCGTCGAGACGGTGGTGGACGACTTCCTGGAAGTCCAGCCGCTGTACGCGCAGAACATCGTGATCGGCTTCGGGCGGGTCGAGGGGCGTCCGGTCGGCGTGGTCGCGAACCAGCCCCTCAACCTGGCCGGCACGCTCGACATCGCGGCCTCCGAGAAGGCGGCCCGCTTCGTGCGCACCTGCGACGCCTTCAACATCCCGGTGGTGACCTTCGTCGACGTCCCCGGCTTCCTGCCCGGCACGTCGCAGGAGTGGGACGGCATCATCCGCCGGGGCGCCAAACTGATCTACGCGTACGCCGAGGCGACCGTCCCGAAGGTCACCGTGATCACGCGGAAGGCGTACGGCGGGGCCTACGACGTGATGGGATCCAAGCACCTCGGTGCCGACCTCAACTTCGCGTGGCCCACCGCCCAGATCGCGGTGATGGGGGCGCAGGGCGCGGTCAACATCCTCTACCGGGGCGAACTGGCCGCCGCCGACGACCCGGCGTCACGGCGGGCCGAGCTGGTCGGAGAGTACGAGGACACGCTGGCCAATCCCTACATCGCGGCCGAGCGCGGCTACGTCGACGCGGTGATCCGCCCGTCCGAGACGCGCGCCCAGGTCACCCGGGCGTTGCGCACGCTGCGGACCAAGCGCGAGACCCTGCCGCCCAAGAAGCACGGCAACATCCCGCTCTAGTTCGCGGGCAGCCACTGTCCGGCGAGGAGGAACGCGCCGGCCAGCAGGGCGATCAGGTTGACGACCAGGAAGAAGCCGACCCAGAACAGGGCCGGGACGTGGGTGATGTGCGCGAGTTGGTCGGCGTCCGACTCGCGCATGCGCCCCCGGCGGCGCAGGCTCTGCAGCTCGAAGACCGGCCGCACACCACCGAAAAGCAGGAACCACACCCCGGCGTACGCGAAAACCGCCTGGACCTGCGCCGAGGCGTACCACGACACGGCGAAGACGATCGCGCCCGTGACGACCAGGGACACCACACCGAACAGGTTCCTGATGTTGATCAGCATGAGGAGCAGCAGCACCACGGCCAGCCAGAGCAGCAGCGTGATGCGATTGCCGCCGAGCAGCCAGGCGCCGAGCACACCCACCAGCGACGGCGCGATATAGCCGCCGAGCAGGGTCAGCATCATGCCGGGACCGGTCGGGCGGCCCGACGACAGGGTCAGGCCGGACGTGTCGAACTCGAGCCGGATGCCGCGCAGCCGACGGCCGGTGATCAGCGCGAAGAACGCGTGGCCACCCTCGTGGGCGATCGTGACGGCGTTACGGGCGACCCGCCAGACCGGGCGGAACGCCACCGCCGCGAGACCGGCCAGAGCGGTCAGCAGAACCAGCAGACCGGGCGGGTCCGGCTGAGCGCCGAGCAGCTTGTCCCAGAAGTCCGTCACACCGTCGATCGACACAGGGCCGAACTGTAGCCGATTTGCTCTTACACCCGTCGTCGCGCGACCGGCTCGCGTTTCGTCAGCAGGCGGGTCGCGACCATGCCACCGGCCAGAACCGTCAACACGGCGACGACGATCAGCAGCGAGACGAGGACGCCGACGGCCGCGGCGAGAAGCACGAGGTCGATCACGGCCACGAGCATCCACAGCGCCACAGCGGGCTTGCCGCCACGCGGTCGGCAGTTCATGTCGCACCTCCATGAGTGACGGAGATGAACTACCCATTCATCCCCGTCATAACTCACGGTGGCTACTTTTTCGGCTCGAACCCCTGATAGAGCAGCTTGAGATCGGCCTGCGAGGCGTCCCAGTCCTCGGGGGAGACATACCAGGAGATCGAGTACGCCCGTCCGCCGTTGACGATGATGTTGCGCTTGACCGCGTGCTGCCGGTTGCCGCTGCTGGTCGTGTAGTAGAACTCCCAGTCGGCGGCCTGCTTGAAGTAGTTCGGCACCGACACGATCTTGACCCGGTCGTAGTTCCGGTAGCTCCCGGCCCGGCTCTGCTCCTGCTCCTGCCAGTCCTTGAGCGCGTCCGGCTTGGGGTCGTCGGTCTGGTCGATCAGCAGGTAGCGGTTGTTCCAGCGGACCTCGGTGCCGTTGCCGCCCTGCGAGATCAACGCGCTCTTGGGCAGCGGGATCTTGTAGCCGGAGCCGTCGGTGTAGATGCGCCAGGTGCTGGGCAGGCTGAGCGTGGGTGCGGCGGCCGAGGTGGCCGGCTGCGACGGGCTGGTCGCCGCGCTGGAAGGCGGCGTCGAGGCGCCAGCCGAGGCTGTGGGGCCGACAGCGCCCGGCTCGTCGGGGTTCTCGTCGTCGCCCACGGCGTTGCCGATGAGGACGATCAACAGCACGAGAACGAGCAGCACGATGCCGCCGGCGATTCCCGCCTGGGCGTAGGTGAGCCTGGTGCCGAAGACGGTGACGCCGGGGGTCTGGCTGACGGGCCTGGGCGCCCAGGCCGGGCGGGACGGGCGGCTGAACGACGGGGCCGGAGCCGGGTCGTCGGGCACGTCAGTCCTGTTTCCACGGTCCTCGGCGGACGCGGGAACGGTCCGCGCGGACTTGGTCCTGGTGACGCCGCCCTTGGGCTTGACGACCTGCGTCGCGTCGGCGACCGCCGGCTTCGCGGCCTTCTTCGGCGGCTCGGCGATCTTGGTCGTCTGGTCGGCCGGCGGCGGCTCCGCGATCTTCGTGGTCTGGTCAGCGGGCGGCGGCGGCTCGGCGATCTTGGTCGTCTGGTCAGCGGGCGGCGGCTCCGCGATCTTGGTCGTCTGGTCGGCCGGCGGCGGGTCGGCGACCGTGGTGGTCTCGACCTTTTCGGCCTTGTCCTTCGTGGCCGGAGCCTCGCTCTTGCCCTCGTCAGACGAGGCCTCGCTCTCGTCCTTGCCGGTCTCGGGCGCGTCGGCCTCCGTGGCCTTGGCCGGCGAGTCGTCGGCGGGGCTCTCCTCGGCCTTCGTGGCCTGCTCGGCTTCGGTGCTGCTCTTCTCGGCGGTCGGAGACGGCTCAGCTTTTGCCGGCGCGGCCTCCTCTTGCCGCACGGGCTGGGCCGGGAGCTGCTTCGCGGGCAGGGCGATCTTGGTGGTCGGGTCGGCCGGCTTCGGCTCGGCGGGCGCCTCGGGCTGCACGTGCGGGATCACCGACGTCGCCTCGGCCAGCGAGCGCTCATGCTCCGGGGCGGCCTGCTTACGGCGGTTGGCCGCGACGTCAGCCGCCGTGAAACCGCCTTCGGCGCCACGACTCGTACGGGAGAGGTTGTCCGGCCGGGCCGGGGCGGACGGCGTACGCAGGAAGGTGGTCTTGTCGTCCTGGACCGGAGGGCCGTCGACCCGGGTGGCGTCCACCTTGGGGCCGTCGACGCGAGTGGCGTCCAGACGGGGCGGCTGGGCCTTGGGCGGCTGGGCCTTGGGCGGCTGGGCCTTGGGCGGCTGGGCCTGGGGAGTCGCGGGCGTCTGGCCCACGGGGGCCTTGCCAGGCGCGAAGACCGGCCGCTCGCCGCCAGCCGGCGGACGGCTCGGGGTGGCGGGCGGACCGGCGGGACGGTTGGGGCCCGGCAACACGGGAGTGTGACCGGTCGGGCCACCCGCGCGGTTGACCGGCGGACGCGGGCCGGGGACAACCGGGGTGGAGCCGGTCATGCCGGTGAGCGCGGAACGGTCGCGGCCCACACCCGGACGACGCATGGTGGGGCTCATCGGGAAACTCAGCTTGGAACGCCGGCCGGTCGCGCGCAGCAGAAGACGCTCGGCCTCCTCGGCGTTGATGCGATGCGTCGGGTCCTTACGGAGGAGACCGTTGAGCACCGGCTTGAGCGGCCCGGCGTTGCGGGCGGGCGGCGGGTTCTCAGTCGCGAGCGCGGCCAGCGTGGCGATCGCGGACGGACGAGCGAACGGCGAGGCGCCCTCGACAGCCGCGTAGAGCGTGGCGCCGAGCGACCACAGATCGGCGGCGGGACCGGCGGAACCGTCACGAGCACGCTCGGGCGCGATGTAGGCGGGAGAGCCGAGCACCAGACCCGTACGCGTGACGTTGGGGTCACCCGGGACAGTGGCGAGGCCGAAGTCGGTGAGGACGACACGACCCTCGGCGCCGATGAGCACGTTGCCCGGCTTGACGTCGCGGTGGACGACGCCGGCCCGGTGAGCGGCCCGCAGCGCGTTGAGCACGCCCAGGCCGATCTCGGCCGTACGCACGGCACTGAACGGCCCGTCGGCGGCCAGCGTGTCCTGCAGCGACCGGGACGGCACGTATTCCATGACGATCCACGGGTCAGCGTCGGTGCGCAGCACGTCGAAGACGCGGACCACGTTCACGTTGTTGAGCCGGGCGATCGCGCGCGCCTCACGCAGCGACCGCTCGCGCATCTCTTGCCGCTCGCCCGGGGTCAGACCCGGAGGGGGCACGAGTTCCTTGATCGCGACCTCGCGGTGCAGGACGACATCGGTCGCCCGCCAGACACGACCCATCCCGCCCTGACCGAGCGGCGCGACGAGCCGGTAACGGTCAGCGACAACAAGCGGGGGAGAGGAAGACATCACGGAGAAAATACCCGGTCATGTCGAGCGACAGCGAATCGATCAGCCGAGTGTGGGATACGTGTCACCGGATCTTCAGCGCAACGTCGTACGCTCGGTCGATGAATACGGATCCGCTGGTCAGCGTCGTGCGTGGCAAGCCGACCGATCTTGAGACAGCCGCCCTGGTCACGGTGCTTGTGGCAGCATCCAGCGGGGTTGATGCCGCGGTCAGCCCCGCGGTTGGTACACAGCCGGCCGCGAAGAAAATTTCGTCATGGGCCCGATCCGCACGCCCGTCGATCAGCCCGCGCTCGTGGAAGGGCTCGGCCCTCCCCCGCTAGATCACCCGTCGTCACTGTCCACAGGGTCTCCAGGGCTGGCGGGAAGCGGCTACTCTCGCTTCCGAGCTTGCTTCCGGGTTCTGGGGGTGGTGCTGATGATTCCCGAGGAAGATCGCGGTCCAGCCTGGCTGCGCGACTACGGCACAACCGACTTCGGCGCGATCGAAGCCGACATCCGCGCGATGGAAGAGTTCGCCGCCCGGCTCGCCGCCAACGTGAAAGACAGCTACGCCCCTCACCTGTCCACGGTGAGCGAGTCGATGCTGACCCGGCTGCCCAGCCCGCCGGGCGAGTTCGTCGAGCTGCTGAGCTTCCTGACGGCTCACAACGAGGCCCAGGACGTCACCCACCAGAACGTCTACAACTACGCGAACGGCACGCAGGGCTTCGCGAGCGCGGCCGCCGACATCAGTTCGCGATACCGCGGCTCCGACGCCTTCGCCGAGGCACAGGTCGCCGACGTGAAAAAGGCCTTCGACAAGGCCGGCATCCCCGCTCCCCCTGTTGCTGAGGGAGACCTCTGATGCTGATAGCAGCCGGTGGTGGTGGCGCGGGCGGCACGCCGTGGAGCTTGATGACGGTCAAAGACATGCAGACCTACATCCAGAACCCCGACATCCCAGCCCACTACGAACTCCTGACCGGCTGGAAACGATCGGCCGACCTCCTGATCGAACACCGCTGGCAGGTCCAGAACTACCGAGACAACCTGGCCGCGGCGTGGCCCCCCGAAAAAAACGAAGCCTCAGCCGCCTACCTGGCCCGCCTCGACGAGCTGATCGCGAACCTCTCGGACACCTACGAGGCAGCCCTCTCCAACCACGACGCCTTCGCCGCGGCGACGCTGTCCCTCAGCCTGGCCCAGAAGGAGATGGCCGAGATCGCCGGCGAATACGAGGCCAACGAGCAGTCCTTGGCAGCCTTCACGGCCCAGCAGCAGCAGCCCGCTAGCGGTCGCCCCCAGCCCAGCCCTTCCCCGAGCGGCGAGCAGCCCCCGGTAGCTCCGGGCCGCCAGGAAGAACTGCACCAACAAGCCGTGACCCTGTTGAGCGGCGTCAGCGCCGACTTGGCCCTAGCTCAGCTCAACGTGCGCACGCCAAAGCCGTACTGGCCGAACAAAAGCCATGACGAACGGTTGAGCGGCGATGGCGACGGCTTCACAGCACCACCAATCCCTCCAATTACGCCGAGCTTCGCGACAGAGGCATCTGCGTCGGCACGCTCTGGGCGTACCACCGCGACGTTTCCGACTACACCTAGTACGGCGCTTCCGCCCGCTCCGCAACCCCTACAACCTGGTTTGGTTCTGGGTGGTGCGACGCCCGCACTAGGAACGTCATCGACCGGCGGTATCCCGCCGTTGGCGCCCTCTGTGACTGCTAATCCAGTGGCCACAGGTTTGCTACCTCCGCCAGTTGGGGGCCTCGCGCCCAACGGTGGGGGCTTAACGCTCCCCCCACCCGTCTCTGGCCCGCATGGGCGAAACCAAGGTGTACCTCGCGATAATTTCGCTCGCCCGGGATCGTCTCCCCCCGGTGCTTATGCGATGCCGCCGGGCGGGATTATTGGAGGTATTCCGGGCGCCGGTACAGCACAGCCTGCATCTGGGCGACCCGCCGCAAGTCGAATTAATCCGATCGGCGGAATTATCGGCACCGGCGGTTTGCCACAGGGAAAGACGGGCGCAGCCGGCGCCACGGCCTTACCGGCTGGATCAGCCACTCCGTATGGACAGACGAATGGTCGCAGCATACGCCGCCAGGACCAGAATGAAGAGATAATCTGGGACCCGGATAATCCATGGCGAACTGCGATCGGCGTTGATCCTGTTCTCCACCCGACTCGAGAACGGCCCATCGATCCAGGCCCGGCGATTGGTCTCCCTTGAGTCCAGCGAAGAAGGCAGCATTCGTAAGCGGGGTCGCACTTCTTGCGGTTGTTGCC
The DNA here is from genome assembly GCF_003999975.1 of Actinoplanes solisilvae. Lineage (GTDB taxonomy): Bacteria > Actinomycetota > Actinomycetes > Mycobacteriales > Micromonosporaceae > Actinoplanes > Actinoplanes solisilvae. Next base: position 689,987 of record NZ_RJAC01000001.1, read on the forward strand.
GTCCCGTCGAATCCCGCTCACGCCGACTCAATTCGCGACCAGCAATGGTACTTGAATGCCCTTAAGCTAGGGCAGACGAGGCCGCTCACGACTGGCAACAGAGTCGTCGTTGCGGTCCTCGACACAGGTAGTCACCCTCATCCCGACATTAGGAGAAACCTCCTCGCCGGCAGCGACCAGACATCTTCCGAAGGCCGCAATGGGAAGTCTGATCAAAACGGGCATGGCACAAGAATGGCTGGCCTTATAGCTGGACATGGCCACGGCTCGAGTTCTGGAATTCAAGGTATCGCCCCCGCCGCGAGGATACTTCCAGTAGTCGTCACCAAGACCGGTCGAGAAATAGATCCGCGGATCATGGCTCGCGGAGTGCAATGGGCAACAACTCAAAAGGCATCGGTGATTAACATTTCTTCGGGTGGCGGCCCAAGCTTCGATCTCGCTGACGCCATCGACGCCGCCATCAGCGAAGATGTCGTGGTGGTAGCCGCCGCAGGCAACACTTCTTCCGAGGCAATAGTCAACTATCCTGCCGCTTTCGACGACGTCTTAGCAGTTGGTGCCACGGGTAGATCGGGCCAACATTCATCGACTTCCGTTAAAGGTGATCGAGTCAAGATTTGCGCACCCGGAGTCGACATAATTTCAACCCAGCCAAGCCGAGGTTACGGAACCGCAACTGGTACTTCTGATTCTACCGCCATTGTGTCTGGAGCTGCCGCTCTCGTCCGATCGAGATTCCCTGATCTCTCGGCCAAAGAAGTCGTTCATCGACTTACTGCTACTGCGGATGATATTGGGCCGCCGGGGCGGGATGATGAGTGTGGGTTTGGGCGGCTGAATATTGTCAAGGCTCTTACGGCTGAGGTGCCGCCTCTTGAAGGGGGCGGAGCTCCTCCTGCAAGTAACAGCGCTCCGCCTTCCGCTGGGGCCACTGCTGTTCGACCTGGGGGCTCGTCGCCCTCGGCAACTGCTCGGGGCGAGCAGACGCCTGCGGGAAACGGGCGGGGCTGGGTTTTGGGTGGGGCTGCCGGCGGCCTTGTCTTGGTGGGGGTTCTTGTCGGGCTGGGTATTCGGCGTCGGCGGCGTGGGTGACGGGGGCTTGAGGCCAGCGTGAAGAACGCGCCTGGCGGTCTCGAGGCCCAACGTCAAGAACGCGCCTGGCGAGTTCGGGGCCCCGGCGCCGGCGGCGTGGGTGAGTGGCGGGCTGCGGGTCGGTCTCGTTTGGGGCGGAAAGGGTGGGTTGCGGGGGCTGCTGTGGCTGGTGGGTCTGTAGCCTTCTCGGCGTGGACAAGGACATCGCGTACCGGTTGATTCTTGCTTCGGCCAGTCCGGCTCGGCGGGCGCTGCTCAGTGCGGCTGGGATCGAGGCCGAGGTGATGGTCAGCGGTGTTGATGAGTCGACCGTTGAGGCCGAAGATGCGTACTCGCTGTGTCTTGCCCTGGCTCGGCTGAAGGCGCGGACCATCGCGGCCCAGTTGAGCGCGGACCCGACGATTGTGGTGCTGGGGTGTGACTCGGTGCTGGAGTTCGACGGGGAAGTGTGGGGCAAGCCGGCCAACGCCGACGAGGCGACCAAGCGGTGGATGCGCATGCGCGGCCGCAAGGGTGTGCTGCACACGGGGCATCACGTGACCAGCCTTGTCAGTGGCAAGCAGGCCGAGGCTGTCGGGGAGACGACCGTGCACTTCGCCGATGTCAGTGATGACGAGATCGCGGCCTATGTGGCCAACGGCGAGCCGCTGCACGTCGCCGGGTCGTTCACGCTGGACGGGCGGGGTGGCGCCTTCGTCGAGAGGATCGAAGGCGACCCCGGCAACGTCATCGGGCTTTCGCTTCCGTTGTTGCGCAACCTCCTGGCCGAGATGGGCGTTCCCTACATCAAGTTGTGGAACAAGTAGTCAGCAAGTTGTGGAACAAGTAGTCAGCGGACGCTGCGGGCGAACATCCGCGCTGACCAGGCGACGGCTAGCACCGCGAGCACGGCCATGATGAGCAGGCCCTGCCACACGTCGGGCGCGCCCAGATCGCCCCGGAACAGGGCCCGCGTGCCGTTGACCGCCCACGAGAACGGGTTGTAGTCGGCGATTCCCTGCAGCCAACCAGGGGCGTACGTCAATGGCAGCAGGATGCCGCTCAACAACAGAACGGGCTGCGCCACCGTGTTCATCAGCGGGGCCAGTGCGTCCTCGCTCTTCACGGCGAGGGCCACCCCGTAGCTGACCGCCGAGGTCATCAGCGAGATCAGGGCCAGCATCAGATAGGCCAGGAGTAGGTCGCCGATGAACACGCGCAGGTCGAACAGCAGCGCCAGCAGCGTGATGATCACGGCCTGGGCGATGAGCGAGACCACGTCGCGCAGCGAGCGGCCCAGCAGCAGGGCCAGGCGGCTCACCGGCGTCACCCGGGAGCGTTCGATGACGCCGGCACGCAGTTCGGCGATCAGGCCGAAACCCTGGAACAGGCCGCCGAAGATCGCGAGCAGAACCAACAGGCCAGGCACAAAGATTTCGTACGCCGCCGCGTTGGATTGCACCTGCAGGGCGGGCTTGAGCAGCGGGGCGAACAGCAGCAGGTACATGACCGGCTGGAAGACGCCGACGAGGATCCACACCGGGTTGCGCAGGAGGAGCTGCATCTGCCGGTTGAAGATCAGTGAGGTGTCGCGCAGCAGTTTCATGGCTCAGCTCTCCCGCAGCGATCGGCCGGTCTTGGTGAGGAACACGTCGTCGAGGCTGGGGCGGTGCAGCTCGATCGTGCCGAGGGGCACGTCGGCGGCGTCGAGGGCGCGCAGAATCTGCGGGATCGCCACGGCGCCGTCCTCGACGTAGAGGCGCACGCTGTCGTCGTACGTCTCGATCTTGTAGGTGTTGAGGGCTTGCGCGGCCGCGGCGACGGCCTCCATCGGCAGGCCCACCCGTACGACGTCGCCCGAGATCTCGCGCTTGAGGTCGGTGGGTGTGCCGGACGCGACGATCTCGCCGTTGTCCATGATGGAGATGCGGTCGCAGAGTGCGTCGGCTTCGTCGAGGTAGTGGGTCGTGATGAAGACGGTCATGCCCTCCGCGCGCAGCCGTCGGATCTCGTCCCACATGTGGGCCCGGCTCTGCGGGTCCAGCCCCGTCGTCGGCTCGTCGAGGAAGACGACCTTGGGCTCGTGAATGATGCCGAGCGCGATGTCGACCCGCCGGCGCTGCCCGCCCGAGTAGGTCTTGCATTTGCGGTCGGCGTAGTCGCTGAGCTGGAAGCCGTCGAGCACCCGGGCCGCCCGGGCGAGAGCGTCCGACTTGGAGGCCCCGTACAGCCGCGCCTGCAGCACGAGCTCTTCCCGAGCGGTCGAGTCGTCCCAGGTGCTGCCACCCTGGGCGACGTAGCCGATGCGCCGGCGCACCTCGCCCGGGTCGGCGCGCAGGTCGGCGCCGGCGATCGTGGCGCTGCCGTCGTCGGGTTCGATCAGCGTGGCCAGCATGCGCAGCGTGGTGGTCTTGCCGGCGCCGTTCGGGCCGAGGAAGCCGAAGATCTCACCCTCGGCGACGTCGAGGTCGACGCCGCGTACGGCTTCGACGGTTTTCTTCTCACGCCCCTGGCGTGACACGAATGACTTGCGCAACCCGCGAGTCTCTATCATGCGGGCAGCGTACGACGTTCAAGTTTTACTAGTCAAACTTGATTAATTGAGGTCCACGCGTCGCCCATCGTCTCGATGCGCTTCGCCGTGCGCTCGCACCAGGCGATCTCGGCCTCGGCCATCGCGATGCTGCGCTCCCACATCCACGCGACATAGGCCGGCTTGTTGTCGGCCCAGTCGGCCGTCGTCGCCGCCTCGAGCTGCTGCGCGCCGGCCCGCAACTGGATCGCCCGGTTGCGCAGCGCCGCCACGGCCTCCTCGCGAGGCAACGCCGGCAGGAACGAGAACGCCGCCATGAACGGATCGGCCGCCTGGGTCAGATTCCACCAGCCGTTGCGCAGCAGGGATTGGAACTCGGCCTTCCCCTTATCAGTGATCCCGTACGTCGTTCGCGCCGGACGGGCTCCGACCTGTTCGGTGGCCACCTCGTGCAGCAGGCCCTCGTCGGTCAGTTTGCGCAGCGCGTGGTAGATCGACCCGGGTTGCACGTTCGCCCATTTTTCGGCACTCCAGCTCAGCAGCTCACGGCGTACGTCGTAGCCGTGCACCGGCTCCAGCCACTGCACCAGGCCGAGGATCATCATGCGGGTCGCGGACACCGTCTCAGCGTAAATCCGCCCGCGCCCGAGAAGCGGCCGGGCGGCAGCCGGGGCCAGGAACGGTCGTTAAGGCTAGGCTCAGCCCGTGCGCAAGGTATTGATCGCCAACCGTGGCGAGATCGCTGTCCGTATCATCCGGGCCTGCCAGGACGCGGGTCTCGCCAGCGTCGCCGTCTATGCCGACAGCGACCGTGACGCGTTGCCCGCCCGGCTCGCCGGCGAGGCCTTCGCGCTGGGCGGCGAGACCGCGGCCGAGACCTACCTGCGCATCGACAAACTGCTCGACGTCGCGGCCCGCAGCGGTGCCGACGCGGTCCACCCGGGCTACGGCTTCCTCTCCGAGAACGCCGACTTCGCCCAGGCCGTGCTCGACGCGGGCCTGACCTGGATCGGTCCCACTCCACAGGCGATCCGCGACCTGGGCGACAAGGTCACGGCGCGCCACATCGCCCAGCGGGCCGGCGCGCCGCTGGTGCCGGGCACGCCCGAGCCGGTCGCCGACGCGGCCGAGATCGTGGCCTTCGCCGAGGAGCACGGGCTGCCCGTGGCCATCAAGGCGGCGTTCGGCGGTGGCGGCCGTGGTCTCAAGGTCGCCCGTACGCTCGACGAGATCCCGGCCCTGTTCGAGAGCGCGACCCGCGAGGCGGTCGCGGCGTTCGGGCGGGGCGAGTGCTTCGTCGAGCGTTATCTCGACCGCCCCCGCCACGTCGAGGCTCAGGTGCTGGCCGACACCCACGGCACCGTGATCGTCGTCGGCACGCGCGACTGCTCGCTGCAGCGCCGCCACCAGAAACTCGTCGAAGAGGCGCCCGCGCCCTTCCTCACCCCCGAGCAGCGCGAGTCGATTCACCAGAGCGCCAAGGCGATCTGCCGCGAGGCCGGCTATCACGGTGCCGGCACGGTCGAATACCTGGTCGGTCAGGACGGCACGATCTCTTTCCTCGAGGTGAACACCCGCCTGCAGGTCGAACACCCGGTGAGCGAAGAGACAGCGGGGCTCGACCTGGTGCGCGAGCAGTTCCGCATCGCCGCGGGCGAAAAGCTGGAACTGACCGACGATCCCGAGCCGCGCGGCCACTCGATCGAGTTCCGCATCAACGGGGAAGACCCGGGCCGCAACTTCCTGCCCGCCCCCGGCCGCGTCGACGCGCTGACGTGGCCGCTCGGTCCGGGCGTGCGGGTCGACGCCGGGGTCGAGGCGGGCAGCGTCATCGGGGGCAACTTCGACTCCCTGCTAGCCAAGATCATCGTCACCGGTAAGACCCGGGCCGAAGCGCTGGAGCGGTCGCGCCGGGTGCTCGACGAGACGTTCATCACAGGCATCGCGACGGTGCTGCCGTTCCACCGCGCGGTGGTGCGCGATCCGGCCTTCACCGGCGAGCCGTTCACGGTCCACACGCGATGGATCGAGACGGAGTGGGCCGGCGGCGTCGAACCCTTCACCCCGGTCGCGGGCGGGGAGGACCAGCCGGAAGAGCGCGAGACCGTGGTGGTCGAGGTCGGCGGCAAGCGTCTCGAGGTCAGGCTGCCGGCGACGCTGCTGCGCGCGGGTCCGGCTCGGTCGGCGGGCGGCGCGAAGAAGCCGGGGCGTCGCAGCGGCGGGGGCGCGAAAGCTCAGGCGGGCGGCGCGGCGCTGACCGCGCCCATGCAGGGCACGGTCGTCAAGGTCGCGGTGAGTGACGGCGACGAGGTGTCCGAGGGTGACGTCATCGTGGTGGTCGAGGCCATGAAGATGGAACAGCCGCTTACGGCCCACAAGGCGGGCACGGTCTCGGGCCTGTCGGTCGCCGTGGGCGAGTCGGTCACCGCCGGCTCGGTGGTCTGCACCATCGACTGAGGCGGGCCGGCGGGCGCAAGGGCCGGCGGGCGCAAAAGCCAGCAGGCACAAAAGCCAGCAGGCACAAAAGCCAGCAGGCGCATAGGCCAGCAGGCGCCAAGGCCAGCAGGCTCGAGTCAGGCGGTCGGGAGCCAGAAGCGCAGCTTCTCGCCGAGGGGCGTGCTCGGGATGCCGCCGTTGCGCTCGATCGTGCGACGCGACGGCTCGTTGTCGTAGTCGCAGGTGATCAGCACCTCTGACAGGCCGAGTTTGGCGGCCAACGGGCGGGCCGCCGCCAGCATCGCCGTGGCGTGCCCCTTACGACGCGCACCGGGCCGCACGTCGTACCCGATATGTCCGTTGCGCTGCCCCGCCATCCCGGGGGCGAGCCGGTGGCGGATGTTGAGGCGGCCCAGATAGTCGGCGCCGTCGAGCCACCACAGCACCGTCGTCGGCACGAAGCCGGGCGGCCGGGGCGTCTCCTCGAGCCGCTGCGCCGTCAGAAACCCGACGAAGCGCGCGAAGCCCGGGGCCGAGGACCACGTCGAGCCGTACGCCCGCAGGTCGCTCCCGATATTGCTGAAGTCGTCGAGGGTGCCGCGGCCGTCTGCCACGTACTCCCGCATGGCCGCGAGAAACGACTCGTGGACGTCGACCTTCGGTGTGACCAGCTCAGGCATCGGGACAGCGTAGGTGAGGGGTGGACCGCCCGTACGGGACCTACGGACGGCCCACCGGCCGGCTCACCGAGAACGGGGGACCCGATGTTCCGGCAACTTCACGGTACGCCCGCTCGGCTGCCCCGGAAAATCCCCGGGACGAATCGGGACTGATCGCCCTTACGAGACGCGACCGTCCCGAAAATAGCGAGCGCAGCGGGAATAGAGGCCCTACCGTGTTGGGCATCACGAACGACCGGGTCTGATCAGGGAGCATGCTGAACACAGCACATTCTCAGGTGTGCTCACGCAGAATGTCGTGGGCCCCGAAAAGCCGCGAGGTGGCGTAACCGATGACCGACTTGTTGACCATGATGGCAACACCGGCATGGGCATACCTTGCTCTCTTCGGGTTCCTGGCCATCGATGCCATGGTCCCGGTGGTGCCCATCCAGGCGATCATGATCACATCTGGCGCGCTCACTGTCTACGGCAATTTGAACCTGCCCCTGGTCATCGCCATCGGCGCGCTCGGCATGTTCACCGGCGACGCGATCGCCTACACCCTCGGCCGCCAGACCTGCCCCGACCGCGGTTCCCGCGGCGGCCGCTGGGCCGCCTTACGAGCGCGCTTCGGCCCCAAGCACGACGACGAGGCCAAAGAGGTCTCCCGAGCCAAGCAGACCGCCGAGCGCTTCACCCGTGGCCTGCGCAAGCCCGGCCCGCTGGTCCTGCTGCTCTGCCGTTTCGTGCCCGGTGGGCGCATGGCCGCCGGCTTCTACGCCGGTCGCCGCAAATACCCGGTCAAGCTCTTCGTCCTCTACGACGGCGCCGCCGCGATCGCCTGGGGTTCCTACGGCGGGCTGGTCGGCCACGTCGGCGGCACCGCGATCACCCAGTCGGCCTGGCGCCTGTTCGCCATCGCCGCAACCGCCGCGATCGTCTTCGGCACCGCCGGCTGGATCCTGGCCCTGTTCGGTGGCAAGAACTCGGGCGAGGAGCCGGCCGCCGCGACGCCGACCGCCGTGGCCGAAGCCATCACGGCCGGCGCCGCCGATGTCATTGCAGCTCGTGCTGCATCAGTTGACGTGCCGCTTCCGCGATCGACCCCGACAGCGACGGGTAGATAGTGATCGTGTGGGCCAGTTGGTCCACCGTCAGGTTGTTCTCGATCGCCATCGTGATCGGCAGGATCAGCTCGCTCGCCTTCGGTGCGACCACCACGCCGCCCACGATCTGACCGGTCGCCGGCCGGCAGAAGAGCTTCACGAAGCCGTCGTGCAGGTCGGCCATCTTGGCCCGCGCGTTGCCGGTCAGCGGCAGCATCACCTGCCGGGCCGGCACCCGACCGGCGTCCACGTCGTTCTGCGAGACGCCGACCGTGGCCAGCTCAGGATCGGTGAAGACGTTGGCCGAGACCGTGCGCAGCCGCAGTGGTGACACGGCCTCGCCCATCGCGTGCCAGATGGCGATGCGACCCTGCATGGCGGCGACGCTGGCCAGCGGCAACACGCCGGTGCAGTCGCCCGCGGCATAGATGCCCGGCACGTTGGTGCGCGAGACCCGGTCGACGGTGACATAGCCGCCGTCGCCGACCTGAACGCCGTACTCCTCCAGGCCCAGCGACGCCGTGTTCGGCACCGCGCCGACCGCGATCAGGGCGTGCGAGCCCTCAACCACGCGGCCGTCGCCCAGCGTGACCTCGACGGACGAACCGGTGTTGACCACCGACTTACCGCGCGACTGGCTCAGGATCGTCATGCCCCGCTCGCGGAAGACCCGCTCGATCGCCATGGCCGCGTCGGCGTCCTCGTGGGGCATGACCCGCTCGCGCGACGAGACCAGCGTCACCTGCACGCCCATCGCCAGGTAGGCGCTGGCGAATTCGGCGCCGGTCACGCCGGAACCGATAACGATCAGATGCGAGGGCAGCTCGGTGAGGTCGTACAGCTGGCGCCAGTCGAGGATGCGCTCGCCGTCGGGCTTGGCGGTCGCCAGCACCCGCGGGGTGGCGCCGGTCGCCAGCAGCACCGTCGTCGCCTCAACGGCGTACGTGTCCTGGCCCTCGGGGGTGACAAGCACCTGGTGGGTGTGGCCGAGCGTGTCCTCGCCCAGGCGCGCCCGGCCGTGCACGACGTCGACCCCGGCCTTGACCAGCTTGGCCTGGATGTCGGCCGACTGGGCCAGCGCCAGCTTCTTGACCCGCTGGTTGACCGCGACCGCGTCGACCGTGACGCCGTCGAGCCCGGCCGAGCGGATGCCGAAGCGCTCGTTGTGCCGATAGCCGGTCATCACCTCGGAGCTGGCGATGAACGTTTTCGACGGCACACAGTCGGTCAGGACGCAGGCCCCACCCGGCCCGTCCGCTTCGACGAGGGTGACGTCCGCGTCGAGTTGTGCGGCCACCAACGCCGCCTCATACCCGCCCGGTCCCCCACCGATGATCACGATCCGACTCACGACGTTCCAACCTTCCCGCGTGGCAGATGTGCCGACACGCACTGCTTGTATTCTCCACGACCGCCGGATCCGGCTATCGTCATCGCCGTGCGTCATTACGCCGCGTATGGCTCAAACCTCGACCCTGCCCGCATGCGGGCCTACTGTCCGCACTCGCCCATGGTCGGCGTGGGGTGGATAGAAGGCTGGCGCCTGACCTTTGCCGGTGAGGGGGAAATGGGCTGGGAGGGTGCCGTCACGACCATCGTGGAATCGCCCGGCGATCGCGTCTTCGTGTCCCTCTACGATGTTCATCCGTGGGACGCGTCACAGCTCGACGAGGTCGAGGGCGTCACCGCGGAGGCGTACCAGAAGGTCACTGTGCGTGTATCGACGCTCGAGGGTGAGTTCAGCGCCTGGGTCTACGTCTTCGCCGGCTACGAGGGTGGCATGCCGACGGCGTGGTACCTGAGCGAGATCGCCAACGCGGCCGAGAAAGCGGGCGCTCCCGACGATTACGTCGAGGAGCTGCGCCGCCGTCCCACCCGCACGTCGTCGCCCGACGCTTAGACGAGCTTCCGATAGATGTCGGCCTCGTAGAGCGGCTTCATGCCGACCGCGAGGTAGAGCCGTGCGGCCTTCGTCGGGTTCTCCATGTCCACACCGAGCCCCGCCTTGGTGTAGCCCTTGGCGGCATAGACGGCGAAGGCGCGCCGCAGCAGAGCCTCACCCAAACCCCTTCTCCGGTACGACCCCAGCACCGCGAGCCGCTTGACCCAGCCCTCGTCGTTGTCGTCCTCGCCGTCGTGCGACGACTCGAGCACCCCGGCCACCGTGCCGCCCACCTCGGCCACGAACCACTCGTCGAAGACCGGGGTCACCAGTTGCTTACGCCAATCCTCGTAAGAGGCACTGCGGTGGTCGGAGTCGAGGAACGCCTGCTCGACGACGGCGTGGAAGGCGCGCATGTCGTCCTCGTCGTCCGGCCGGACCGTACGCAGGGTGACGCCGTCGGGGAGCGAGGGCAGCACGGGTGACACGTCGTCGAGCGCGAGCTGCATGCGGGCGTGCTGCTTGAGGAACGCGAACCCGTGCTCGGTCAGCAGGTCGATGTAGGGCTGCTCGGTCGGGATCGCGCCGGCCCGTACCTCGTACGTCTCGTGGCCGAACTCGCCCTTGCGCTCGGCGACCCGGGCCAGCATGAGCTCGAGCAGCGGGCGCATCGCGGGCAGGCCCCGCCCCGGCCAGGCGTACACCTCGATGAACTCGCGATTGCCGCCGGTCGCGTTGCTCGGATAGGTCCAGCCGACGATCGTTCCGCCGTCGTCGAGCGCGACCCAGGAGTCGCGCGTCAGATCGGTGTTGGGCTCGGTCAGCGCCTCGCGAACCTCTTCGGGGCTGTAGTCGGGGTGGCCGACGGCGGCGATGTCGCTGGCGTGGACGAGTTCGAGGATCGCGGGCGAGTCGTCGAGGGTGGGCCGGCGCACGCTCCAGCCGTCGGGAAGCTCAGTCACCCGCGCATGGGACCACGCCCTGGCCGGGCGGGGCGAGCCCTTATTGCGCGAGGCGGTGGCGCAGCGATTCGAGCAGGCCGACCAGCTCGACGCGTTCGCCCAGGTCGAGAGCGGCGTACGCCTGACCGGCCATCGCGTCGGCCACGGACTCGGCCCACATCAGCCGCCGGACGATCGGGCCGGCCGGTGGATAGGGCGGCTGCCAGCCGAAGGCGACCGCGCCCGTCTCGCCCTCGGGACCGGCGATGATCGCTTGGAGCGGGGTGAGGCCGGCGGCCCGCACCGCGACGAGCTGCACGCCGAGCCGGTGTTCGTGGAGCAGGTGCAGCAGCACCGCGGCCTGGGCGCCGGGCACCTGGTCGGGCACCGGCATCGCCCGCCACGCGGCGAACAGCGGGAGGCCCGCGTAGTCGACCGCGGCGACGACCCGGCGGGTCAGCTCGTGCAGCCGGGCCAGGCGGGGGAAGCCGCCGAGCTGCTCGCCGCCCCAGGTGCAGAGCTCGTGCAGGTGCCAGGTGGCCACCTCCATCGGCGCGGAGGTCTTGGCGGTCGCCTCCCAACCGTCGATGACGGCCTCGGGCGCGATCATGCCGATCGACGCGGCGACCGTCTCGGGGCGCACGTCGCCGAGCGCCCCCGCGCGGGCGGAGACGTGGTAGGCCCAGCCGGACAGGCCCAGCAGACGGGCACGGCGCAGCGTCTGGGGCGACTCGGCAAAGGCCCCCACGATCGTCGCGAGTCCCGTCTTGGCGGTGGCGGCAGCCTGTTCGGGTGTCACCCGCCCGATTCTGCTCCCCCTGACCGGTTCTGGAAAATGTCGGGCGACTATTCCGGCTCGTCGGACTCGAGGTCTTCCAGCGCCGCCTGCACGTCGCCGACCTGACGGCGGGCCGCTGCGGCCTCCCGTTCGGCGAGGCGGCGGGCCTGCTTGCGCCGGGCCACGTCGGCCTGGGCTTCAGTACGCCGACGTTCCAGTTCGGCCAGTTCGGCGTCCAGGTCCTCAACAACGTGACCAGCATCACGTTCTGCTTGCTCGGCCCGCTCGAGCTGGGCGTCGGACCGCTTCTCGGCCGCCTGCGCGGAGGTCAGCTCGCGACGCAGTTCACGCCGGCGCTGCTCGAACTCGCGGCGACGGCGCTCGGCGGCGGCCTTCTCACGGGCCGACTGTTGCGGGAACTCGACAACCTCGGCGCCCTCGTCGTCCTCTTCCTCGTCGACGTCCTCGACGTCCTCGACGTCCTCCGAGTCGGTCACCAGCCGCAGCCGGGGCCGGGGCACCTCGCCGAAGCCGGCATAGGTCGCCGCCCGGATCAGCCGCCCGGTGCGCACCTGGGCGGCGATGTCGGGCTCGGCCAGCGCCGCGGTCAGCGTCGCCTCGACCTCGCCGAGCGGCAGTTTGGCGTCCGCGCCCTCGGCGCGGGCCAGCTTGGTCGCGGCGGTGACCAGGGCCGCGACCACCTGGCGGCGCTGATTGGTCAGCTCGCGCAGGGCCGCGCCGTCCAGGCCCCGCTGCGCCTCCCGCAGCGAGCTGGAGAGCTCGACCAGCTCATCGATCAGCTCGGGCCTCTTCAGCGCGAGCAAATTGACCACCCAGGCGGCCACGGTGGGCTTCTTGAGGGCGGCCAGGCGTTTGGCGGCCGCCTTGTCGCCGGCCTTGCGGGCCTGGTCGACCGCGGCGGTGCGGGCCGCGACGAAGCCCTCCGGCGGGGCCTCGTAGAGCCGCTGGATCAGTTCCTCGGTGGCGCTGGGCACGTCAGGCGATGGTAGTGCCCGGCGCGACGTGCGCGTACTTCGTGCCGGAGAGTCGTTCGAGATGTTGGTCGGAAATCCTCGCGCCGGTCTCGGTGAGGAGGAAGTCGTGCAGGGCGTACGCCCGTCCGGGCTGGACGGCCCGCACGAAGTCGATCGACTCGGCCAGCTTCATCCAAGGAGCATTCAACGGCGCGAACAGGGTGTCCACCGTCGTGTCCTCCGGAACGGTGAACGAGTCACCGGGGTGGTAGAGATTCGTGGTCTCGTCGGCGATCAGGTAGCCGACGTTCGCGATCCGCGGGATGTCCGGGTGGATCACCGCGTGCTGTCCGCCGTGGACGCGTACCCGATAGCCGGCCGCCTCGAACTCGTCGCCCGGCTCGACCGCGGTAGCCGTGGGGGCGAACTCGGGGTGCTGCACCAGCACGTCGGCGTGCGCGTAAAGGCGCAGACCCGGGTTCTTCCCGAAAGCCTCGGTCAGCGCCGCGGGGTCGAGGTGGTCGATGTGCTCGTGGGTGATGAGCACCGCGTCGGCGCCGTCGAGGGCCGAGCGCTCGCTGAACGCGCCCGGGTCGACCACGAGGACGCCCGCGCCCTCGACCCGCAAACAGGAATGCGTGAACTTCGTGATGCGCACGGGACCCCTCCGCTGCCGATTCGTAACCGCTCAACTCGCAGTCTGCCGGAACCGAAAACGCAATGCCGCACGTCCCACGAGCACATCGATGAGGACTATTCAGGGCGCTGGAGACCAACGCGGTCGGCCTGCGGCTGGGTGCCGCTCGAGGTCGGCCCTGAATAGCCCTCAAATGAACGGGGATGGGAGAAAGCATGCGCGCAACGAGATATTTGCTGGCTGCGGCGCTGGGAGCGGGTGTTCTGCTCGCGGGGTGCAGCTCAAGTTCGGACGACAGCGGCACCTCCAGCGGTGGCGCCGCCGACGCGCCCCAGGTCGGCGAGGTCGCCCCCGCCCCGGCACAGGCACAGGCACAGGGCGAGGCCGACAAGGGCACCGACACCGCTGCTCAGGCGCCCGATCTGCGGGTGGAACAGCGCTCGATCATCTATCGGGGCTCGATCTCGGTACGGGTCGAGAACGTCAGCGCCGAGGCCGGCAAGGTGACCGGCATCGCGACGACGGCGGGCGGCTTCGTCAGCGGCGACAACCGCAGCAGCGGCAACGGCGCCGACACCGCCACGATGGAGCTGCGCATCCCGGCCGAGAAGTTCGGCCTCGTCGTCGACCAGCTCGGCAAGCTCGGCACCGAGGAGGGGCGCCAGATCAACACCGAGGACGTCACCGAGCAGACGATCGACCTGGACGCCCGCATCACCGTGCAACAGGCCCGGGTCGACAGCGGACGCAAGCTGCTGGCCCAGGCGAAGTCGCTGAACGACCTGGTGATGCTCGAGCGCGAGGTGGCCACCCGCGAGGCCGACCTGGCGTCGCTGCAGGCCAAGAAGCGGCACCTGGCCGACCTGACCGCCCTGTCGACGATATCGGTGACCCTGCTCGACCCCGAGGCCGACGCGATCGCCGACGACGACCCGCCCGGCTTCCTGTCCGGGCTGGGCGCCGGGTGGGACGCGCTGCTCGCCTCGCTCAAGGTGCTGCTGACCGTGCTGGGCGCGCTGCTGCCCTGGCTGCTCGCGTTCGGCCTGCCGGCCTGGGCCATCGTCTATGCCGTGCGGCGTTACAACCGCACCCGTCGCGCGGCCCGGCCGGCACCGGCCTACACCGTGCCGGGTGCGGTGCTGCCGCCGAAGAACCCGCCGCAGCCGCCCGTCTCGGGGCCGCCGGCCCAGAGTTGAGGAGGAGGGGATCCCGCACGACGCGGGATCCCCGAATCAGAACGCGCCGGTCGCCAGCGCGGCCAGCGCCGTGTGCACCATGACCCGCACGCCGTAGCCGATGCAGTTCTCGTCCACATCGAAGTCGCCCTGGTGCAGGTCGTGCTTCTCGTCCGAGCCCGGCACGCCGGTGCCCAGCCGGATCATCGCGCCCGGCACCTGGTCGAGGTAGAACGCGAAGTCCTCCCCGCCCATGCTGATCTCGGCCTCGACGACCCGCTCGGCGCCGAGGGCCGCACCGGCCGCGCCCGCGACGACGGCGGCCGCCATCCGGTCGTTGATCACCGGCGGGACGCCACGGTGATAGTTGACCTCGACCTGGGCGCCGGTCGGCGCGACCACGTCCTTGATGAGCTGGGTGATCAGCTCGGGCGCGGTGCGCCAGGCCTCACGGCTCAGGATGCGCACGGTGCCCCGGGCCACGCCCTCGCCGGGGATCGCGTTGAACGCCTCCCCCGAATGCACGGCGCCCCACACCATCGACAGGCCGGCGCGCGGATCGACCCGGCGGCTCAGCAGCGCCGGAACGTCGACGATGACCTTGCCGAGCGCGTAGACCAGGTCGGCGGTCAGGTGCGGCCGGGCGGTGTGCCCGCCAGGGCCGGTCAGCTTGACGTCGACCGTGTCGGCGGCCGCGGTGAACGGGCCGGAGCGCACGCCGATCAGCCCGGCCGGGAGCTGCGGGTAGCAGTGCAGCGCGAAGATCGCGGCGACGTCCTTGAGCGCGCCCGCGGCGATCATGCGGGGCGCGCCGGAGGGAACGGCCTCCTCGGCGCACTGGAAGATCAACCGGACCCGGCCGGGGAGCTGTCCCCGCTCGGCGAGCTGCTGCAACGCCAGGCCGAGGCCGAGCATGACGGTGGTGTGCACGTCGTGGCCGCAGGCGTGCGCGACGTTGGGGACCGTGGAGCGGTAGGGCACGTCCTTGAGGTCCTGCAGCGGCAGCGCGTCGAGGTCGGCGCGGAAGGCGATGACCCGATCACCCTCGCCTATGTCGCAGATCACACCGTTGCCGTCGGGCAGCATGCGCGGCGACAGGCCGGCCACGGCCAGCTCGCGGGCGACCAGGGCTGCCGTCTCGAACTCGTGGTACGAGGGCTCGGGGTGCGCGTGAATGTGACGACGAATCGCTACGAGCTCCGCGCCGCGCGAGGCGAGCCAGCGGTCGAGCTGGCCGGGCAGGGGCTCGGCACCGGGCAACGGCCCGGGCCACTCCGCATGGGCCCCTTCGGGCTCCGTCAGAGTAGTAGTCACGTCGGCTTCCAACTCTCAGGAAAGTTATGTCGGGTTTCGCGACGCGCGACAGCTTAGACCGTTTTAGGTAACGCTGTGCAACGCCATTCCCGTACGCGAAATGTTGCGTACGGTCACGAAAGCCCTGATAGGAGCTGTCCGCGAAGGACGGGGAACTGATGGTTCCCCCCACCCCCTACAACCTGTTACGAGTACGGAGGTGACGCATCTACAACGGTGCCACGGCGTGCCCAGGTGGGGCACCTATCAGAAGCGCTCAACCGGGTGGTAGACGCCCCAAACACCGCGCAAGGTGTGGCAGACCTCGCCCACAGTGGCACGAAGCCGCAACGCCTCTTTCATCAACGGTAGGACGTTATCGCTTCCCCCGGCGGCCTTCGCCAAATCCGCCAGCGCCGCCTCGACCGCGGGATTGTCGCGCTCGGCGCGCAGCGCGGCCAGCCGGGCCACCTGGGCCGCCTCGATCGCCGGGTCGACGCGCAGCGGCTCGTAGCGCTCCTCCTCGTCGGCCGCGAACCGGTTGACGCCCACCACGACGCGCTCGCCGCTGTCGATCTCGTTGGCGATCCGGTAGGCCGAGGTCTCGATCTCCTGCTTCTGGAAGCCCTGCTCGATGGCGTCGACGGCCGAGCCGTACGAGAACACGCGCTCGATCAGCTCGGCGGCCTCGCGCTCCACCTCGTCGGTCAGGGCCTCGATCGCGTACGACCCCGCGAACGGATCGACCGTGCCGGTCAGGCCCGATTCGTACGCCAGGACCTGCTGGGTGCGCAGGGCCAGGCGTGCCGACTTCTCGGTGGGCAGAGCGATCGCCTCGTCATACGCGTTGGTGTGCAGTGACTGGGTGCCGCCGGCCACCGCCCCCAACGCCTGGATCGCCACCCGCACCAGGTTGACCTCGGGCTGCTGGGCGGTGAGCTGCACGCCCGCGGTCTGGGTGTGGAAGCGCAGCATGAGCGACTTGGGGTCGCGGGCGCCGAACTCGTCGCGCATGATCCGCGCCCACATGCGGCGGGCCGCGCGGAACTTGGCGATCTCTTCGAGCAGCGTCGTACGGGCGACGAAGAAGAACGAGAGGCGGGGCGCGAAGTCGTCGACGGCCAGGCCCGCGGCGAGGGCGGCGCGCACGTACTCCATGCCGTTGGCCAGGGTGAACGCGATCTCCTGAGCGGGCGAGGCGCCGGCCTCGGCCATGTGGTAGCCCGAGATCGAGATCGTGTTCCACTTCGGGATCTCGGCCCGGCAGTAGGCGAACGTGTCGGCGACCAGGCGCAACGACGGTTTCGGCGGGAAAATGTACGTTCCCCGGGCGATGTATTCCTTGAGGATGTCGTTCTGGATCGTGCCCTGCAGCGCCGCGCCGGGCACGCCCTGCTCCTCGGCCACGAGTTGATAGAGCAACAGCAGCACCGAGCCGGGCGCGTTGATCGTCATCGAGGTCGAGACCTTGTCGAGCGGGATGTCGGCGAAGAGCCGGCGCATGTCGTCGATCGAGTCGATGGCCACGCCGACCTTGCCGACCTCGCCGTGGGCGATCGACTCGTCGGAGTCGTACCCCATCTGGGTGGGCAGGTCGAAGGCGACGGACAGGCCCATCGTGCCGGCCGCCAGCAGCTGGTGATAGCGCGCGTTGGACTCGGACGCGGTGCCGAAGCCCGCGTATTGCCGCATGGTCCAGGGGCGCTTGGTGTACATCGTCGGATAGACACCCCGCGTGTACGGGAATTCGCCCGGCTCGCCGATCGGAACGTCCGCCGGGACGTCCTCCTGCCGGTACACCGGTTTGATCTCGAAACCCGACTCCGCGTTCACAGGGCGATCCTAAGCCTTCGTTCAATCCGGCTGAGTGAGGGCTTTCGCACTGAGCGTCCGAAACCTGCCACCCTCGGCGATTTCACTGTCACCTACCGTCGAGTTCACCAGAACACGAGACTTGTGACTTTCAAATCCGGGTGGAGAACGGGCAAGATAGCCAAGTTCGGTCGACGGCCCCTACACCCCCTCGGTGGCATCCTCAGTGACTCAGATTCCGACGTGGAGCGGTGGCAACAACGCTCCGACCAGCGGACGCGCAGCCCCGGGCACGCTCATCGGCGGGCGCTACACCCTGCGCGCCGCGGTCGGTCACGGTGGCATGGGCACGGTCTGGCGCGCGGCCGACACGCTGCTGCGCCGCGACGTGGCCATCAAAGAGGTCATCCTCCCGCCCGGCCTCGCGCCCAGCGACCGCGACGCGATGTACGAGCGGACCATGCGCGAGGCCCGCGCCGCCGCCGCGCTCCAGCACCCCGCCGTGGTGCAGGTCTACGACGTCGTGCACGAGAACGGCCGGCCGTGGATCGTGATGGAGCTGCTCGACGCGCGCAGCCTGGCCGACATGGTGATCGAGGACGGGCCGGTCCCGCCCCGCGTGGTCGCCAAGATCGGCATCGCGCTGCTCGGTGCGCTCGAGGTGGCCCACGCCCACGGCGTGCTGCACCGCGACGTCAAACCGGCCAACGTGCTGATCTGCGGCGACGGCCGCTGTGTGCTGACCGACTTCGGTGTCGCCCGCATGCCCACCGACGTGCAGCTCACCACCCCCGGCATGGTGCTGGGGTCGCCCCACTTCATCTCGCCCGAGCGGGCCATGGGTAGCGAGTTCGGCCCGCCCAGCGACCTGTTCTCGCTCGGCGTCACTCTCTACACCGCCGTCGAGGGCCGTCCCCCGTTCGACAAGGGCGACCCGATCGAGACCATGCACGCCGTGGTCGAAGACCCGCCGGCCCCCGTGCAGCGGGCCGGTTCGCTCACCACGGTGCTGATGGGTCTGCTCGAGAAGGACCCGTCGCGGCGCATGGACGTGCTGACCGCGCGCACCCTTCTGCGGCAGCAGCTCGCCGGCCCGCTGGCCAGTACGAGCCCGCCGCACATGATGACCGACCCCTACTCGGTCGTCCCCGCGCAGCGCCCGCCGGCCGCCCCGGCCGAGACCCAGCCGATCCCGCCGCAGCCCAGCGGCCAGATCGGCGGACGGGCCATGCTCGCGCCGGGCGCGTCGCTCACCGACCACCTGGCCCAGCTCGAGAGCGAGCAGGCGGCCCGCCCCCGGCGGCGGCAGGCCGACGCCGACTTCGCCACCACCCACATGCCGGCCCGCGGCGGTGACACGACCAGCGTGATCCCGCCACGCGGCGCGTGGAACGGCGCCCACCCGATGCCCGGCACGGTCGTGTCGAGCCCGGCCGCCAAGCGCAAGGCGATGCTGGCCAACGCGGTCGCGGCCACCAAGGAGGGCACCGGTCGGGCGGTCGAGACGGTCAAGGGCTGGCCACGCAACAAGCAGCTCATCGCCGGTGGCGGCGCGCTGGCCGTGGTCATCGTGCTGGTCCTGGTCTTCTCACTGACCGGCTCCGGCGGCGACGAGCCGCAGACCCCCACCGCCGCCCCGACGGGCAACGCCGCCGTGCAGCCGGGCGCCGTGCCGACCCAGGAATACAACGACCGGGGCATCTCGGTGCAGGTGCCCAAGGGCTGGACCCGCAAGGCGTCGGGCGACTGGGTCGACTACGCCGACCCGAAGGACGCCAAGCGCAAGGTCCGCATCCTGGTCGAGAAGGCGTCGTCCAAGGCGACCCCGTCCTCGTTCCTGGGCGTCGCCGAGAACACGCTGAAGACCAGGTCGACGAGCTGCACCGATCCCTACTCCCGGGTCGCGCTGAACAAGACGACGATCTCGGAGCGCGAGGGCGCCGTGCTCGAGTACACCTGCGGCGACGGCGCCGAGGCACGGCACGGGCTCTGGGGCGCGATCATCTCGGGCGGCAAGGCGTACTCGTTCTACCTCACCACCAAGGAATCGCAGTTCGCCGCCAGTAAGCCGATCTTCGACGAAATGATCAAGTCGTACGCCCTGGCCTCCTGACCCATGGCGGTCGTGCTATCAATCCCTGATGGCGCCTGACGACGAACTACGAGTTGTGGCCGAGGCCTGGCTGGCGGACGATCCCGACCAGGCCACGCGCGACGAGCTGAGCCGGCTGATCGCCGGTCTGCCCGGCACCGCGACCGAACTGCGCGACCGCTTCGCCGGCCCGTTGACCTTCGGAACCGCCGGGCTGCGGGGCCGGCTGCGCGCCGGGCCGAACGGCATGAACCTCGCGGTCGTCACCCGCGCGGCCGGCGGCCTGGTCACCTGGCTGGCCGGCCAGGGCGCCGAGGGCCCACTGGTGATCGGCTACGACGCCCGGCACGGCTCGCGCGCCTTCGCCGAGCAGACCGCCCGGGTCGCCACCGGCGCGGGTCGCGAGGCCCTGATCATGCCCGGCACGCTGCCGACCCCCGCGCTGGCCTACGCGGTGCGCGCCCTCGACGCCGTCGCCGGCGTGATGGTCACCGCCAGCCACAACCCGCCCCAGGACAACGGCTACAAGGTCTATCTGGGCCGCGAGCTCGGCGGGCCGGCCGGTGACGGCGCCCAGATCGTGCCGCCGGCCGACGCGGGCATCGAGGCCGCCATCCGGGCCGTCGGGCCGATCGCCGACATCGCGCTGGGCTCACCGGGCACGGTCATCGACGACAAGACCATCGAGGGGTACGCCCGCAGCGCCGCGGGCGTGCTCGCGCCGGACGGCCCGCGCGATCTCGCGGTGGCGTACACACCTATGCACGGTGTCGGGGGTTCGACCCTGCTCGCCGCGTTCGCCGCGGCCGGCTTCCCGGCCCCGGCCGTGGTGGCCGCCCAGGCCGAGCCCGACCCGGAGTTCCCGACCGTCGCGTTCCCCAACCCGGAGGAACCGGGCGCGATGGACCTGCTGCTCGAACTGGCCGTCGCGCGCGGCGCCGACCTGGCCATCGCCAACGACCCGGACGCCGACCGGTGCGCGGTCGCGATCCCCACGCCGGACGGCGGCTGGCGGGCGCTGCGCGGCGACGAGCTGGGCGCCCTGCTCGGCGACCACCTGATCCGACGCGGCGTGCCCGGGACGTACGCCACCACGATCGTCTCGTCGCAGCTGCTGGGCCGGCTGTGCGCCGCCCGCGGGGTGCCCTACGCCGAGACGCTGACCGGGTTCAAGTGGATCGTGCGGGCGGCCGAGGAGCTGGCGTACGGCTACGAGGAGGCGCTCGGCTACTGCGTGGCACCCTCGCTCGTGCGCGACAAGGACGGCATCACGGCCGCGCTGCTGGTATCCGAGCTCGCCGCCGGGCTGAAGACCGAGGGACGCACGCTGGCCGACCGGCTCGACGAACTGGCCGCCGAGTTCGGGGTGCACGCCACCGACCAGCTCTCGGTGCGGGTCGACGACCTGGCCGAGATCGGGGCGGCGATGAGCCGGGCGCGGCAGGCCCCGCCGGTCGCGCTGCTCGGCGAGCCGGCCTCGGTCAACGACGACACGGTCAACAACGTGCTCACGTTCCGCACGGCGTCGGCCCGCGCGGTGATCCGGCCGTCGGGCACCGAGCCCAAGCTGAAGGCGTACCTCGAAGTGGTCGAACCGGTCGGCGAGGGTGGCCTGGCCGCCGCCCGTACCCGAGCGACCGAGGGCCTGCTCGGGCTGCGGGGCGAGGTGGCGGCCGCTCTGGGCGTCTGAGACCCGTCAGGCGGGTTTCGGGGCGCCCAGCGCGGCCGAGATCGCCTTGCCCAGCGTGGCGACCACCAGCGCCACGCTGGGACGGACGATCGAGTCCTCCAGGTTGGTGCCGGCCATGAAACCGGCGCCCGAGGCGATCTGCTCGAGGCGCTCGTGGGCCCGCTGCGCGTCCTCGGCGGGCAGGCGCAGCGCGGGTTCCATGCGGCAGGCGACCAGCAGGGTGGCCAGAGCGGCGGTTCGCTCGTCGCAGATCGCCCCACTGATCAGCGCGTCGGCGAGCCGCTTGCGGATCTCGGCCTCGTAGGCCGGGTCGGTGGTCGGGTAACGGTGCACGTGGATGACGCCGAGCTGGGTCTCGTCGACGTCCTGCACGACGCCGCGCGAGACCAGGTCTTCCAGAACCCGGATGCGCAGGCGGTGCCGCAGGCGCTGCAGCCACTGGGCCGGCGTGTGCGGCTCGTCGTCGGCGGCCTTGGCCAGAACGGCGTCGGCGATGGGGTCGCCGATGGGGCTGGGGTCGATCACCTTGAGGTAACCGTCGACGTACGCGATCCGCCCCGCCAGCGCGAGGTCGACCAGAACACCGGCGGCCATGCCGAGGTCGAGCCCGATGCGGGAGCCGGTGGCCTTGCCGGTCTGGTCGTCGTACGCGAGGAGGAGCAGTTCCTCGGCGAGAGCGATGGAGGTCATGGCTCGAAACGATAGTGTCCCGAGTCACGAGTTCCGATCGCCAGGTCGGTTATATCCCGGTTGCATCGCTTGGCTTAGAGTCGCTGCCGTGCAGGCGATCATCGCGACCCTCGGTTACGTATTCTCACCCGGCGGCGATGAGGTGCTGATGGTGCGCCGCGACATCAGGCCGGACGACCTCCACTACGGCAAGTACAACGGCCTCGGCGGCAAGCTCGAGCCGGACGAGGACGCCGTGAGCGGCCTGCGCCGCGAGATCCACGAGGAGGCCGGCATCGACTGCGACCTGGTCGAACTGGCCGGCACGATCTCGTGGCCCGGTTTCGGCCGCAACGGCGAGAACTGGTTCGGTTTCCTGTTCCGCGTCCCGCACTGGTCCGGCACGCCGTTGGCCGGCAACGACGAGGGCAGCCTGCACTGGGTGCCGATCGCCGACCTGCTGGCCGGCCGCATCCCCATGTGGGAGTCCGACCGCCACTTCCTGCCGCTGGTCTTCGCCGCCGCCCCCACCGTCTTCCACGGCATCATGCCATTTAAAGATGGCGAGGCCGTGAGCTGGTCTTTTACCTCTTAGAAGCGGCGCATGCCGCCGAACTGGCGGTCGCCGGCGTCGCCCAGGCCGGGGACGATGTACATCTTGTCGTTCAGGCCCTGGTCGATCGCGGCGGTGACCAGGCGCAGCGGGAGACCGGACTCCTCGAGGCGGCGGACGCCCTCGGGGGCGGCCAGCACGCAGCAGACGATCACATCGGTGCAGCCGCGGTCGACCAGCAACTGGCAGCAGTGGATCAGCGAGCCGCCGGTGGCCAGCATCGGGTCGAGCACCAGCACGGGCTGGCCCGAGAGGTCACCGGGCAGCGATTCCATGTAGGCGCGGGGCTCGTACGTGGCCTCGTCGCGGGCCAGGCCCACGAAGCCCATCGACGACTCGGGCAGCAGCGCGAGCGCCGAGTCGGCCATGCCGAGGCCGGCCCGCAGCACGGGGACGATCAGCGGCGGGTTGGCCAGCCGGATGCCGTCGGTCGGGGCGACCGGCGTCTTGATCGGGTAGGTCTCGGTGGCGAACGAGCGGGCCGCCTCATAGACCACCATCGTGGTCAGCTCGTGCAGGGACGCCCGGAAGACCCCCGAGTCGGTGTCGGCGTTCCGCATCGCGGTGAGCCGGGTCTGGGCCAATGGGTGATCTACAACGAGTACGTCCACGCCGCCAACCTACCGGTCGTTCAAGATCAACTGTTACGGGCCTGCGTAGAATCGGTTTCATGACTGCGACAGCGACCCCGAGGCTGTCCGGCCTGCCCGATTCCCCCGCCGATCTCCGGACGTTTTTGCACGGTCTGCCCGGTGTCGACAAGGTGGGCATCGAGGCCAGGGCGGCGGCGCTCGGCACCCGATCGATCAAGACGACCAGCAAGGCCCAGGCGATCGACCTGGCCATCCGCATGGTCGACCTCACCACGCTCGAGGGCGCCGACACCCCGGGCAAGGTGCGCGCGCTCTCGGCCAAGGCCCTGCGGCCCGACCCGGCCGACCCCACCTGCCCGTCAGTCGCCGCGGTCTGCGTCTACCCCGCGATGGTCCCGACCGCGGCCGCGGTGCTCGCCGGCAGCGGCGTCCACCTGGCCAGCGTCGCCACCGCCTTCCCGTCCGGGCAGGCCCCGCTCGACGTCAAGCTGGCCGACACCCGCGACGCGGTGGCCGGCGGCGCCGACGAGATCGACATGGTGATCAGCCGGGGCGCCTTCCTGGCCGGCGACTACGGCCACGTCTTCGACGAGATCGTCGCCGTGAAAGAGGCGGCCGGCCCGGCCCACCTCAAGGTCATCCTCGAGACCGGCGAACTCGGCACCTACGACAACGTGCGCCGTGCCTCCTGGCTGGCCATGCTGGCCGGGGCCGACTTCATCAAGACCTCCACCGGCAAGGTCTCGGTCAACGCCACCCTGCCGATCACGCTGGTGATGCTCGAGGCGGTCCGCGACTTCCGCGAGCGCTACGGCCGGCAGATCGGCGTCAAGCCGGCCGGCGGCATCCGCACGACCAAGGACGCCATCAAATACCTCGTGATGATCAACGAGACGGTCGGCGACGACTGGCTGAGCCCCGACTGGTTCCGCTTCGGCGCGTCCTCGCTGCTCAACGACCTGCTCATGCAGCGCACCAAGCTCACCACCGGCCACTACGCCGGTCCGGACTACTTCACCCTGGACTGAGCAGTGCCTATCAAAAGCGGCTCCGCCGCACTGCAGAGGAACGGCCAGTGATGTTCGAATACGCACCAGCGCCCGAGTCTCGCTCGATCGTCGACCTCGCCCCCTCGTACGGGCTGTTCATCGATGGTGAGTTCGGCGAGGCGAAAGACACTTTCAAGACCATCAACCCGGCCGACGAAGAAGTGCTGGCCGAGGTCGCCCTGGCCGCCCCCGAAGACGTCGACCGCGCTGTCGCCGCGGCCAAGCGCGCCTTCAAGAGCTGGTCGGCCCTGCCCGGCTCCGAACGCGCGAAATACCTGTTCCGCATCGCGCGGATCATCCAGGAGCGCTCCCGTGAGCTGGCCGTGCTCGAGTCGCTCGACAACGGCAAGCCGATCAAGGAGTCGCGCGACACCGACCTGCCTCTGGTCGCCGCCCACTTCTTCTACTACGCCGGCTGGGCCGACAAGCTGAAGTACGCCGGTTTCGGCCCCGACCCGCGCCCGCTCGGCGTCGCCGGTCAGGTCATCCCGTGGAACTTCCCGCTGCTGATGCTGGCCTGGAAGATCGCTCCCGCGCTGGCCACCGGCAACACCGTGGTGCTCAAGCCGGCCGAGACGACCCCGCTGTCGGCGCTCTTCTTCGCCGACATCTGCCGCCAGGCCGAACTGCCGCCGGGCGTGGTCAACATCGTCACCGGCGCCGGCGACACCGGCCGCTACCTGGTCGAACACCCCGACGTCAACAAGGTCGCCTTCACCGGCTCGACCGAGGTGGGCCGCCAGATCGCCCGCTCGGTGGCGGGCACCGGCAAGCGGTTGTCGCTCGAGCTCGGCGGCAAGGCGGCCAACATCGTCTTCGACGACGCGCCGATCGACCAGGCGGTCGAGGGCATCGTCAACGGCATCTTCTTCAACCAGGGCCACGTCTGCTGCGCGGGCTCGCGCCTGCTGGTGCAGGAATCGGTGGCCGACGAGGTGCTCTCCTCGCTCAAGCGGCGCATGGGCACGCTGCGCGTCGGCGACCCGCTCGACAAGAACACCGACATCGGCGCGATCAACTCCGCCGCCCAGCTCGCCCGCATTACCGAATTGTCGGAAATCGGGGCGGCCGAGGGCGCCGAGCGCTGGTCGCCGCCGTGTGATCTGCCCGACCGCGGCTTCTGGTTCGCCCCGACGATCTTCACCGGCGTGACCCAGGCCCACCGCATCGCCCGCGAAGAGATCTTCGGCCCCGTCCTGTCGGTACTGACCTTCCGCACCCCGGCCGAGGCCGTCGAGAAGGCCAACAACACGCCGTACGGCCTCTCGGCCGGCATCTGGAGCGACAAGGGCTCGCGCATCCTGGCCGTGGCCGACAAGCTGCGCGCCGGCGTCGTCTGGGCCAACACGTTCAACAAGTTCGATCCCACGTCGCCGTTCGGCGGCTACAAAGAGTCCGGTTACGGCCGCGAGGGCGGCCGGCACGGCCTGGAGGCGTACCTTGCCTAAGTCACCCAAGGCAGCGGCGGCCGTCGCGGAACGTTCGCGCCTCGCCGTTCGCAAGACCTACAAGCTGTACGTGGGCGGGAAGTTCCCGCGCAGCGAGTCAGGACGGACCTATCTGGTGGACGGCGACAACGTGGCCCTCGCCTCCCGTAAGGACGCCCGCGACGCGGTGCTGGCCGCCCGCGCCGCCCAGCCCAAGTGGGCCGGCGCCACGGCGTACAACCGCGGTCAGGTCCTCTACCGCATCGCCGAGATGCTCGAGGCGCGCCGGTCCGAGTTCGTCGCGCTCGGCGTGGGCGCGGCCGAAGTGGACGCCGCGATCGACCGCTGGGTCTGGTACGCGGGCTGGTCCGACAAGATCGCGCAGGTCGCGGGCAACGCCAACCCGGTCGCCGGGCCCTACTTCAACATCTCGTCGCCCGAGCCCACCGGGGTGGTCGGCGTGGTCGCCCCCGGCTCCCTGCTCGGCCTGGTCAGCGTGATCGCGCCGGCGATCGTCACCGGCAACACGGTGGTCGTCGTCGCCTCCACGCCACAGGCCGCGATCACCCTGGGTGAAGTGCTCGCCACCTCCGACGTACCGGGCGGTGTGGTGAACATCCTCACGGGCAAGGCCGCCGAGATCGCGCCGTGGCTCGCGTCGCACGACGACGTGAACGCGATCGACCTGTCCGGAGTCGGCGACGCGGAGCTCGCCACCGAACTCGAGCGCGCCGCCGCCGGTACCCTCAAGCGGGTGGTTCGCCCTGCTCCCGGGGCTGACTACACCACCGACCCGGGCACCGGGCCGATGATCGAACTACTCGAGATCAAGACGGTCTGGCACCCGAAGGGTTTCTGACCGTTTCCCACCGGTCGATGCGGAATGCGGGGGACGGTCGGCCTGCCCTCAGGCCCGCCCATTAGGGTGTGTCGGCAGAATCACCGTCCACCGCCCGTCCGTCCGACCGAACAATCCCGGAGGTCACCGTGGCCAGCCAGTCCGACGAGCCCGAGGCGCCCGCGCCCGTGGCCGCGCAGTCCGAAGATGGCGGGCTCTCCGGGCGTGCGCTCTGGGACGAGGCCGGTGTCGAGCCGGTCGAGATCGCTCTGCCCGGCGGCGTGGCGCTCACCCTGAGGGCCTACCGCAAGGCCTCGACGCTGACGCCGACCGAGATCGACGAGTCCGACGACGACGACCCGTTCGAGGCCCGCAAGCGCGCCGCCGCCCGCGACGACGACGAGGAAGTCATCGTCGACGACGAGTTCCAGGCCCTGCTGGCCGAGGGCGACGCCGGCGACAAGGACCGCAAGGACGGCGACGAGCCCGACCCGGCCGACTTCGAGGACGAGGCCGACGAGACCGCCGAGGCCCAGGCGGACGACGAGGAGGTGCCCGCCTTCCTCAGCCACAAGGGAAAGCTGATCGCCTTCAAGACTCCTGAGTCGCTGGTGTCCTTCATTCGTTCGGGTGCACCGCACGATCTCGCACAACTCGACACCTGGGCCGCCCTGGCCGACCGGGTACAGTCGACCGACATCGACCCGCTGGCGGAAGACCGTTACGAGCTCGACCTCGTGGTGGAGAATCTGCGCGGCGGTCACGACACATGGGACCTTCCTCTGCTCATCGCCGCCGGCGAGGTGGCTCGCGACCTCGGTCACGCCCTCCGGCTCAAGCCGGTGATCCTGGCTCTGTCGCCCGGCTCGCCGCTCGATGATCTGGACGAGTCCCTTCGCTCTGCCGAAAGCGGGGGGATGGGTGGATTCTTCGGTCGCCGTCGACTGAAGAAAATCGGGGCACAACAGGCAAGTCTCGGTTGGCGCTCAGTAATCGGCAAGATCTCCGCGGCTGTGGACTGGCGCGACTGACCCCTCATTAGGGACCATCATTCCTTGGCCAACCGACAGCTAGCTGCCCTCGGGGAGGAGGACGACGCCGTGGCGCTCGTGCGCGTGTACTGCGGTCTGGCGTCGGCGGATGAATCGGTGCGTGCGGCCTCGGCCGCACAACTGACCATCGCCGTGGTGGACGACGCAGGACGACTGCTCGGTGTCCACGAGATAGGCGACGATCCCGGCGGCTACGCCGAGCTCGGCGCCCTGCTCGTGGAACGGACGAGTGGATTCACCGACGCCGCGGTCGCCGCCGACAGCGACGACCACCTGGTCACCTCCCTGCTGACCGCGGCCGGCCGCCCGCTCGTCGTGGCCGACGACGACACCGTCGACGACTTCGCCGAGCGGTTCGCCGACGACGACTCCGTCGAAGAGATGCAGGCGCCGCCCGCTGCCCGGCGGGCCGTCGGCCTGGCCCGGGCGCTGCAGGCCGGCGCCCTGACGGCCGGCAACCTGCCGGTGCCGCGCGAGCTGATCAGCTACAAGCCGGTCCTGGCCGCGCACGTCGCGCTGCTCAGCGGCCGGCACGCGGCCTCCATCGCCCTGCGCGAGGTGCTCCGCGAGCTCTACCCGGCCGCGCTGCGCGCCTATCCCGACCCGGCCCACCCGCTGGCGCTGGCCGTGCTCGACGCGCTGCCCGAGCCGGGCCGGCTCTCCGCTCAGGGCGAGCCCCAGCAGATCGCCGAGCAGGTCGCGGTCGAGCTCACCCGAGCCGGTGTCGGCAGCGAAGACGAGATCATCGCCGCCGTCACGGCGCTGCAGGTCGCGATCAGCGAGTCACCCCGCCGCGGCGGGGTGAACAAGTCGCTGGCCCCCGCGGCCGGCGAGACGGTGCGTCAGGCGGTCGCGTCGGTGCGCGCCGGTGACGCCGCCTGCGCGTCCCTGATCGGCACCATCTCGGCCCGCAGCGTCCCGGGCGACACCGGCCGGCGCACGCGCCGCGCCGAGGCCGCACCGCTGCAGTCCGTGCCGGGAGAGGGCGGCCGGTTCGGCCGGCGTAGCCGCCCCGAGCCCGCCTCGACGGGCAGCGGCCCGGTCACCCCGCACCCGCTGACCACGCCGCCGGTCGCGCCCGACCCGATCATGCCGCCGCCCCTGGCGCCCCGGCCGGTCAGTCAGCCGCCCGCCGCGCCCGCGGCCGCCGCCCTGTTCCCGAACCGCAACCCGGCACCGGGCAACCGGCCCGTGTCGGTCCCGCCGCCCCCGCCGGGCATGACGCCGATCACCCCCGGCTCGCGCCCGGTGCCCGGCTCCCGCACGCCGGCCCCACCGACCGGCGCCCCCGCGGGAACCGGCGCGTTCCCGGCCGCACGCTCCTCGACCGGGGCCTTCCCGTCCGCGCGCCCGTCAACCGGGTCGACGACGGGGTCCTTCCCGGCCGCACGCCCGACCGGCTCGTCGACAGGATCCTTCCCCGCCGCACGCTCGACCGGCGCGTTCCCGGCCGCGCGTTCGTCGACCGGGTCCTTCCCGGCCGCCTCCGAGTCGTCGACCGGCTCGTTCCCGGCCGCGTCGGTGTCGCCGGCCGCGTCGTCGCCGTCCTCGGGCGCACCGAGCGGCGCCACCCCGGCCGACATCGGCCAGCCCTTCCGGGCCACGCTCACCAACGCGGCGATCAACAGCGTCCGCGCCGAGCGCCAGCGCACGGTCATCCCGCCCCGTCCGCAGACCCGCCCGGCGGCGTCCACGGGCGACGCAACCGACTACTCGCTGCCCATGCCCTCGCCACGCCCCGGGGCCGAGCCGAGCGCCGAGCCCGGCTCGCGCGCCAACTGGCCGCTGCTCAACACCTCCGGCAACGACGACGCCGTCACGACGCCGGCCGCCTCGACCAGCGCCCCGCCGGCCGACGGCCGGGTGCGTCCGCCCTGGCAAGACATGCCGAAGGAGCCGCCGGCCCTGCGCCTGGTCGAGTCGCAGCTCGCCAACAGCCTCGACGCGACGGTCACCGACCTGCCCGCCGTGGTCGAACCGCCGTCGCTGCGCCTCGTCGAGGGCCGCAACGGCACCCGCCGCCCGGTCCCGACCGGCAGCCCGGGCTCCACGCTGACCGCCCTCGACCGCAGCACCAACCCGCCGATCCCGGCCGACAGCAGCGACGGCGACCTGCTGATCTTCGCCGCGGCCCGCTCGGCCTGGTTCACCGGCCACACCGAGGACGCCTCCGACAAGCCCGACTGGACCAACCCGAACGACACGGGCTGGCGTGCGGCGCAGAAGGCGGCGACCCCCGAGGTGGCCGCCGAGACCTCGGCCGGCCTGCCCAAGCGCGTGCCCCAGGCCAACCTGGTGCCCGGCGCCCCGCTGCGTGACGAGCGTCCGCTGCGCATCGTGCGCGACGCGGCGAGCATCGCCGCCCACACCACGGGCTACTTCCGTGGCTGGCGGCGGGGCCAGGAGATCGGCGGTTTCGCGATGGGTGGCCGCCCGGGCCGCGAGGCCGCCGGCGGCTGGGACTTCACCCGCGACCGCGAGGGCGCCGACGAGTTCCGCAATGACAAGAACAACGCGGGCTACGGCTCGCGCTGACCCACTACGCCCTTCGGCCCGGCCGACCGCCCCGCGCGGTCTGACCGGGCCGAACGCGTTTCGCCGACCACCGCGAGCTCCGACCGAGCCGAACGCGTTTCGCCGACCACCGCGAGCTCCGACCGAGCCGAATCCGTGTCAGAGCCGCAGCGTCGCGAGCTCCGACCGAGCCGAATGCGTGTCAGAGCCGCAGCGCCGCAACGGACTCGGCCACCACCGGCTCGGGCCGGTCGGCGGCGACGTGGGATCAACCGCGGCCTCGGCTTCACCGGCAAGACAACGACCCCACCCCCGGAGGACCCCCGCCACTCGACCCCACCCCCGGAACTGGGAGGGGTCGAGTGAAGCAGGCACGGCTGACATTCCTGACGCGTTGTCCACAGGCGGGCCATGCGTTGTCCACAGGCATGTGGCGTACTTCGCCGTTGATCTAAGGGTTCGGGGCTTTTGTGCCGATCAGGGGACGTGAGCATTCCGTTTCTGGTGGCGAGTCTGATCGTGCGCGACGAGGCAAGGGAGCTGCCGGGGTGCCTGGCCTCGCTGAGCGGGGTGGTCGACGAGGTGCGGGTGCATGACACCGGCTCGGCCGACGGAACGGCTCAGATCGCCGCTGAGCTCGGAGCGACCGTCACCCTGGGTCGGTGGACCGACGACTTCAGCGCGGCCCGCAACGTGGCACTGAAGGGCTGGAGCGCTCTCTGGGTGCTGAGCGTCGACGCCGACCAGCGCTTCACCGGCGACCCGGCGCTGCTGCGCGACCTGCTGGCGGACTGCGGCGCCGACGTCGTCGAGGTGGACGTCGACAACGCGCACGACGAGCTGGCCTGGACCAACAGTGCCGCTCACCTCTTCCGGCCGGCCGCGGTCAGGTGGCAGGGGCGCGTTCATGAGCGGCTCGTGGCGGCCGGCGGTCGCGCGCCGCAGGTCGTCAAGGCGCCGCGCGAGGCCATTGTGCTGCGGCATCGCGGCTACGAAGGGCCCGACGCCCGAGCCGCGAAAGCGCTGCGGAACGCCGAACTCGCCCAGAAGTCACTCGACGAGTTGGTCGCGGCGGGGCGGCCCGACGATCGGCCGCTGATCGCGCGCACCCTGCTCGACCTCGGGCGCAGTCTGGTCGGCGCCGGCCGGCGGCAGGAGGCGGCCGACACGTTCGAGACGCTGCGGGAGCTCTTCCCGGGCACACCGGAGTGGCTGCCCGGCACCGACTTCCTGGCCCGGCTCGTGCTCGCGGCCGGGCTCGACGAGATCTGCCTGGTCCTGGTCGAGCAGCTGCGGGCCGGCGGCGCCGCGAAAGCCTATTGCGACTGGCTCGAGGCGCAGGCCCTGGCCCAGCTCGGCGACGTCGAGAGCGCCACCAGGTTGCTCGCCGGCGTCTCCGAAGTGGTGGACACATGCGGTCGCCGCCAGGACCCCCGCGCCTTGCGCGAAATGCGGAGACTGGTGGAGGAGCTAAGCCCGGTCCTGCCAGGTGCATAGGCACATCCGGTTGCCCTCGGGGTCGGCCAGCACCCAGAACGCCGGCGCCTCGGCGTCGCTGACCAGCGTTCCACCCGCGGCCAGGGCGGCGTCGATGCGCGGCTGCACCTCGGCCGGGTCGACCCACACGTCGGGGTGCCAGCGCTGGCGCGGCTCCTCGCGGCCGGACTGCTGGAACCACACCGACGGCAGCAGGCCGGCCGGGTCGGTCACGTCGTCGGCGCCCTCGCGTGTCTCCATCGCCAGCACAGCCGCCCAGAACGGCCGCACCGTCTCGGCGGCCGGAGTGTCCAACCCCCACTCGTGGCAGCTGACCTCGGCGATCGACAGGCGCAGCCCCAGAGCCGAGGCCACCGACGAGACGGCCCGGGCCAGGCGCACGTCGCGCTTGGTCACCCCGCCCACGTCGTGGCTGATCAGCCGGATGTCAACCGCCGTGTAGCGCAGGGTGACGTCGGGATGGTGGTCCATCTGCTCGGCGACCTCGCCGATGGCGTTGACCAGCGCCAGTCCGGCCGCGAAATTCTCGGTCTCGATCCGGGTCTGCAGCCCGCCGGGCAGGTAGGTCCACCCGTCGAGGCGCTCGGCCGCGATCTGCTTTCCGTCGAGCTTCGTCATGCAGTCACTCTGTCATCCGGCCGGGCGGATCCCGTTGTTCCGGATGTGCTCGTAGTCGATCGAGGAATATCTGGACGCGGTGGGCGACGCCGGCACCGACGACCTCGACTACTACGCGGAAAGCATCGTGGGCCCGCGCAACCGGGTCAGCAAGCTATCGCTGCCAGGGCCTTCGTGATGTTCCACTCGGCCAGGTCGAGCATCCACCGCCGCTCGGGAAAGTCGGTGCCGGCGATCCGCAAAGGACCCTCGATCAGCCCGATGACCTGGGCGAACCGATAGAACTCCAGCCGGTGCGGGTCAAGGTTGACAGGGCCCAGTTCCCCGTACGCCTCCCCGAAGCGCAACTGCAGGAAGGCATGCTCCCACTCGGCGTCGAAGTAGGTCAGCCCCTCGATGTCGATCATCACGGGCTCCCCGGCCGCCGACATCAGCACGTGGTCGGGGCCGAGCTCGCCGTGCACCAGCACGAACTCCCGGCGTTCGGGCACGTGACCGTGCAAGGTGCGCAGGTGGTCCTCGATCTTCGACTGGGCTCCTGCCAGCCGGGCGTCGCGCGCGGCAGCGTCGCTCAGGTGCTTGAGTGCCCGGTCGAGGATCATGTCGTGCGGCGGCCGCGTCTGGGTCCCGGTGCCCGGGCGGCCCCACTCGGGCCCGCGGGTCGTGTGCATCCGCCGGAGCGAAGCCCCCAGCACCTCGAGCGGCGAGTGGTCCCGTTCCATGCGCGTCTCGAGCGTCTCGCTGCCCACGTCCTCGGCGAGCACGAGATCGGCGTCCAGGTGCCGGCGACCGCAGTCGATCAGGAACAGCTCGGGCACGCGAATCCCGGCCGCGGCCAGCAGCGTCTGGTTGGCCGCGAACAGCTCCGCCCCGGAGGCGTCGGTGAACGGATCATCGGGCACCGTCTCCGACGCCGGCCAGTAGTTCTCGTCGGCGGCCCAGACGTAAATGATCGCCGAGGCACCGTCGTCGAGCCGCAGCCGGTAGACGCCCTTCTTGGTCCCGCCGGTCAGCCGGTCGAGTCGCACCGCCCGCCGGTCCGCGCCGAACTGCTCGGCCACCAGGCTCGTCACGTCGTCCACGCTCAGAAAGGCCCGCACGACGAGCGATCCTTCCCCCCGGGCACTTTGGACACAAGCCATATACGCCATCATGTCGACGTGCGCGCGATCGTCTTCGACTTCTTCGGCACGCTGACCGACCCGGCGGCCGAGCTCCACCGGCAATCGTCCTTCACGGCCACCGCGGAAGCGCTCGGCCTCCCGCTCGACGCCTTCTGGGCCGCCATGAGCAACAGCTTCCCGGAGCGGATCGTCGGCCGGCACGGCGACACCCGGCAGACCCTGCTGGCGATGGCTCGGCGTTGCGGGTCCGAGCCCACCGACGGC
The DNA here is from genome assembly GCF_003999975.1 of Actinoplanes solisilvae. Classification (GTDB taxonomy): domain Bacteria; phylum Actinomycetota; class Actinomycetes; order Mycobacteriales; family Micromonosporaceae; genus Actinoplanes; species Actinoplanes solisilvae. The sequence continues at coordinate 723,330 of NZ_RJAC01000001.1, forward strand.
CAGCTCGACCGGGCCGTGGCCGCCCAAAGATCAGGGGCCGAGAGCGTACGGCCACCGCGGCCGGGCGCACTGGCCCTGCTCGACCGTCTGCGCGCCGAAGGCTGGCGGCTCGGCCTGATCAGCGACTGCTCCAGCGAGCTGTGCGAGGCGTGGCCGACCACCCCGTACGCCGCTCGGCTCGACGCCGCCGTCTTCTCCTGGCAGGAGGGCCGTCGCAAGCCCCACTCGGTCCTCTACGCCGCCGCGGCCGACCGGCTCGGCGTGACCGCGACCGAATGCTGGTTCGTGGGCGACGGCGGCAGCCGGGAGCACGACGGTGCCCGGCGAGCCGGCATGCGGCCGGTTCTGGTCACCAATGCCGCCCACCCCGACGTGGCGATGCTGCGCAGCGACCCCGACCAGTACCGGCCGGAGCTGGTCATCGACGACCTCGGCGAGCTACCCGCCGTGCTGAAGACACGACGAAGCCCCGCTCCGGCCTAGCGGAGCGGGGCTTCGACCGTCGGTCAGGCGGGCGCTACCGCGCGTGTCCGACGCATCGTCAGCACATACTCGACAAGCGAGATGAGGACGTTTTTCGTCGACTCACGGTTGCGCGCGTCGCAGCTCACCACGGGGACGTCACTCGAGATCGCGAGAGCGTCCCGAACGTCCTGGGCGTTGTGATACTGCATGCCGTCGAAGCAGTTGATCGCGATCAGGTACGGAAGGCGACGATGTTCGAAGAAGTCGATGGCGGCGAAGCAGTCGGCGAGACGCCGAGTGTCCACCATCACGACCGCACCGATCGCGCCCCGCACCAGTTCGTCCCACATGAACCAGAAACGCGTCTGGCCCGGCGTGCCGAACAGATAAAGGATCAGATCGCGATCGATGCTGATTCGGCCGAAGTCCATGGCGACAGTGGTCGTCATCTTCCCCGGGACCTGCCGGTTGTCGTCGACCCCCACACCAGCCGAGGTCATGATGGCCTCAGTGGTCAGTGGGGTGATCTCCGAGACCGACCCGACCAGCGTCGTTTTACCGACGCCGAACCCGCCGGCGATCACAATCTTCGCCGACGTCACGCGCCCCGCAGCGGGACGGTGCGACATGTCAGAGCCTGCGAAGTCCACTCAGCACCCTTTCCAGCAGTTCCGTGCCTACCGCGTCGGTCTCGTCGTCCAGCGAGGTGGGCTCGTATACCGCGACAAGGCCATCGGAGGCCATGTCGGCGACGATCACACGTGCCACACCGAGCGGCAGTTGCATGCGTGCGGCGATTTCGGCCAGCGACTGAACTCGGCCGCCGTCGCACATCTCCGCGATGTACTGATGCTCGCTTCCACCCTGCCCGCCGCGCATCATGCCAGATCGGCCGCGAACGGTTGTCTCGACCAGCGCTTCCAGCGCTATCTCAAGCTTCGGCCGGGTCCGACCACGGGTTACGGCGTACGGCCTGACCAGCGCGCCGGTCGGCTCATCGCGTTCGGGCATCGTCACCGCTCACCCCTTCCTCGAACCCCTAGAAGTGTCTCTTGTTGTCAACTTTTTGAACAGCGGCCTATGACGCCGGCCGACTGCCCGTTCAGCCGAGAACCCCGGCCGCCGAACGCGGGGCGGGGGTGAGGGCCTCGCCGACACGGTCGACCAGGAGGGCCATTTCGTAGCCGACCTGTCCGACGTCGCAGCTGCGAGCCGCGAGCACCGCGAAGGAAGAACCATCCGAGATGGACATCAGGAAAAGGAACCCGTTGTCCATCTCGACCACCGTCTGCAGCACGGCGCCACCCTCAAAGCACCGCGCGGCGCCCTGAGTGAGGCTGACCAGGCCGGAGGCGATGGCTGCCAGTTGATCGGCGCGGTCCCGGGGAAGGTCCCGTGAGGCCGCCAGGAGCAGGCCGTCAGCGGAGACCGCGATCGCATGTGCGACGCCGGGAACGCGGTCGGCGAAGTTGGCCAGGAGCCAACCGAGATCCTGCGTAGATGTCATGCCTCATGCTCCTTGCCAGCCTGCGAGGACTGCTGCCCTCCCGGAGTCTCCTCCGGGTTGGTCATTTCTTGGGTACGACCGCGCTGCACACCACGGTGGTAGGCAGACAGCAGACCGCGGACACCCTCGGGGGTACGGCGCTGAACGGAGTTTTCGCTCCGGTCGACGCCACCGGGGACGAGCTGTGCCATGGGGGTCCGCTTGGGCAGACCCGCCGTGGTCGTGGACTCGACCGGCGTTTCCGCCGCCGCCCGAGCAGCCTGCCATCCCTGGTCGGCCGCGGTCTGCCACGGGCTCGTGGCGACGTTGGACGCCGGGGCGGCGGTGCCGTTCGAAGCGGCGCCGTTGCCGGCACCGACACCTACAGTAGCCGGGTTTCTGTCCCGTGACTCGGGCGAGACGGCCTGCTGCGGCACGCCGACCGATCGCGACGGCTCCCCGGTCGGGATCCGCTGCGAGCTGACCGGCTCGTCGAGCCCGTTCGTCGATGTCTTGGCCTCGGCCGGACGGCCGGTCGTGAACCAGGCCGACTCGAGCTCCCGGAAGATCGGCAGCTCCATCGTCTCGTCCGCGAACTGACCCGGACCGCTGTCCCGCTGGCGGGCCGCCGCCTGCGCGGCGGCGATCTGAGCCGCGGCCGTGGCCTGGGCCTCGGCCGCCTGAGCGGCCGCCGCCTCGTGTGCCGCCCGCGCCGCCGCAGCGGCCCGCTGGGCTTCGCCCTGCGAGTCGCCCCCGAAGGGCGGGGACGAGGACGGGATCGGAGCGGTCTGCGGGTTGGCCGGACGCTCGACCTGAGGGCCCTGGTCGCCGCGCTGGTCCGCGCGGTAACGGGGAAGCTCGGCGGTCATGTCCAGCGCCGCGGCGAGGCTCTCGGGCACGTGCGGGGCCGGAGCCTCGCGCTCGGGAGCGACCGGCGGCCAGGCCGGCGGTGCGACGGCGCCGGTCGGCGGCTCGGTTCCGGGCGGCGACGAGACCGGACGACCGCCGTAGGGCGGAGCGGACGGCACCGGCGGAGCGGAGACCGGAGGCACCGGCGGGGCCGAGACCGGCGGGACGAACGGAGTGCGTCCCTGGGTCTCGGGGTTGGCCGGAAGCTGACGCGGGATGGTCGCGCCGAAACCGTTGGCGTCGCTCTGGTCGACATTGCGGCGCTGAGGCAGGCCGTCGAAGCCCTGCGGCTGGGCCGGACCACCGAAGCCCTGCGACTGGCCGGGGCCGGGCGGCAGCGGCGGGATGACCTCGTTGCTGCGCGGGCCGTAGAAGCCGTTGCTGCCGTTGCCGTTGCTGCCGCCGTTGAGCCCGCCGTTCGAGCCGAAGCCGTTGGACGGTGCACCGGTGAGGTCGGACCACGCCGGCGCCGAGCGGCCGTTCGTGCCCAGCATGCCGCCCGTGTTCATCGGGGGGTTCGGGTCGAACGGGCGACCGGTCGGGTAGCCACCGCCGCCGCGACCGCTCTCGAGGGCCATCGGCTCGGGCATGCCCGGGCGGCCCTGCTGGTCGTAGCCGGCGCCGACCTGCATGCGGCCGCCGGCGGCGACCGCGTTCTGGCCCTGGCCGGTGAGCACGGAGAGCGGCAGGCCGACCTCGGCCACGGTGCCCCGGTCGGTGTCGGCCGGGCGGAGCTCGACCTTGACGGTGTGCCGGTTGGCCAGCCGGGCGACCACGACCAGGCCCATCATGCGGGAGACGGCCACGTCCACCATGGGCGGGTTGGCCAGCCGCTCGTTGAGCTCGTGAAGCTGCTCACGGCTGATGCCGATGCCCCGGTCTTCCACCGAGAGCAGGGCGCCGTCACCCAGCCGCCGGGCCTCGACGATGACCGTCGAGTTGGGCGGCGAGAAGGCGGTCGCGTTGTCGAAGAGCTCGGCGACCAGGTGGACCATGTCGTTGACGGCGTGCGCCGCCACCTCGATGTCCCGGTCGATCATGCCGAACTCGATGCGCGTGTAGTGCTCGACCTCGGACTGCGCGGCGCGGAGCACGTCGATCAGTGCCGCGGGCTCACGCTGCACACGGGTCGAGTCGGCGCCGGCGAGAACCAGGAGGTTTTCGTCGTTACGGCGCATTCGGGTGGCCAGGTGGTCGAGCTGGAAGAGCTCGGCCAGGCGGTCCGGGTCTTCCTCGCCGCGCTCGAGCCGGTCGAGGTGACCGATGAGCCGGTCGACCAGGATCTGGGAACGGCGGGCGAGGTTGACGAACATCGTCGCGACGGAGGCCCGCAGGGCGGCCTGCTCGGCCGCGGTGCGCACCGCCTCGAGGTGAACCGCGTTGAAGGCCTCGGTAACCTGACCGAACTCGTCACGGCTGCGCACCGGCAGCGGCTCGGCGATCTGGTCGGCGAGCTGAGCCGGGGTCAGCGAGGTGGAGAGCTGCGGGTCGCGCAGCCGGCTGACCGCGTGGGGCAGGCCGAACTGGGCGACCGAGAGAGCACCCTGGCGCAGCTCACGCAGTGAGCGGGCCATCGACCGGGCGACGAGCCAGGCGAAGAGGATCGCCAGCAGCAGCATGCCGAGCAGCACGCTGGTCTCGATGAAGACCCGCCGGTTCACCTTGTCACGCAGGTCGGTGGCCTCGGCGACGATGTCCTTGTCCATGCGCTGCTCGACGGTGCGGTATTCCTTGCCGACGCCCGACATCGCCGCTTCCCACTGCGCGGAGTTGAACGGGATCTGATTGACGTTCGACCCCTGCAGGGCCACCAGCGGGACGGTCAGGTTGGAGGCAGCCCGACCGGCCGGCAGTTCGCTGATGCGCTTGAAGAGGTCGGTGTCGGCAGTCGAACCGGTCGAGAACAGCGTGTTGCCCGCGATCTGGAAGCCGGTGTCGGCGACCAGGTAGTCGCGGCGCAGCTTCGCGGTCAGCTCGCCCTTCTGGACGATCCGCTGGCCGATGTCGCGCTGGCTGGCGACGTATTCCTTGGCCTGGGCCACCGCGGCCACGGCACGCAGGTGGTCACTGAGCTGGGTGTCGTTGGCCAGCTGGGCGGCCGCGTCACGCACCTCGAGCAGGTCGTCGATCAGCTTGGTGTAGTTCGCGTCGGCGTCTTCCGGAGCCTTGCCGTTCGCGACCTGGCTGCGCTGGGCGGGCAGATCCTCGAGGTTGCGGTCGAGGCGCAGGAGCAGCGTGGCGACATTGTCGGGCACGTCGTCCAGTGCGGCCTTCTGTTGCGCGTACGGGGTCTTGGCCGCGTCGACCTGAGCGTGCTCAGCGCTGTAGAGATCCTTGGCCTTCTTCAGCTCCGGGCTGTTCTTAGGAAGAGTCGAGATCATCACGCCGTAGGCGCGTTCGTTCTGTAGGTGGTCAACGAGACCACCGGCTGCTTCCGACAGCACCGAAAGGGTGCGGGCGCGCTCCGCGTTGTTGGCCTCTTCGATGTGGTCCACCAGGCCGCTGACGCCGACGATGATCGTCGCCAGGGTGGGAACCAGCATGATCAAGCCAAGCTTCGACCAGATCGGCAGATCTCGCAGCCGATCGGCCGGCCGACGGAGACGCGACATGACGCCGGTCGCCGTCTTGGGGCGCTTGCTCACGTCACCGTCCTCCTGTATCGGGCCCCGGCACTCGGCGAGCCGGGCACCACACACGGCCGATTGCCGCGCCGGGCCCCCGAGATTCCATCACGACGAGTGTCAAAGAGAAAGGGCCGCTGGACACGGACCGGTTGTGTGACGCGATGTCGCAGGGACGTCGCCGGTCAATATCACGCGTTGTGCAGGAGCACGTTTCTCAGAGTCACTCAGGACAATCGCCACGGCGCGGGGGAGACACCGAACGATCGCGCCCGATCGTAGAGGATCGCGGCAGGAGAGACGATGGCGCGGTCGCGAACAATCGGCAAGGCGAGATGCCGGATTTCGCAGTTTTTGTTATGACCATTATGGCCGAACGGACGATGAACGCCGCCGAACCGGCAGTGTCACCGGCCGGCGGATGCTCTGTAACAATCTTGTGCCCAGTGAGGACAGGCGTCAGCCGAGCAGCTTTCCGTAGCCCGGCTTGATGATCTCGTTGATGATCGCCAGGCGCTCGTCGTAGGGGATGAAAGCCGACTTCATCGCGTTGATCGTCAACCACTGGAGCTCGGCCCACCCCCAGCCGAAGGCCTCGGAGAGCAGCGCCATCTCGCGCGACATGGACGTGCCGCTCATCAGGCGGTTGTCGGTGTTGACGGTGACCCGGAACCGCATGTCGTGCAGCAGCCCGATCGGGTGTTCGGCGATCGACGCGGCGGCACCGGTCTGCACATTGGACGACGGGCACAGCTCGAGGGGAATGCGCTTGTCCCGCACATAGGCCGAAAGCCTGCCGAGCACGACATCACCGCCCGCGAGCGTACCCGTGATGTCATCAACCAGTCGCACACCGTGACCGAGGCGGTCGGCGCCGCACCACTGGATCGCCTGCCAGATCGACGGCAACCCGAAGGCCTCGCCGGCGTGGATGGTGAAGTGGAAATTCTCACGCTGCAGATATTCAAAGGCGTCGAGGTGGCGGGTGGGAGGGAAACCGGCCTCGGCACCGGCGATGTCGAACCCGACCACACCCGCGTCGCGATAGCGCACGGACAGTTCGGCGATCTCCTGGGAACGGGCCGCGTGCCGCATGGCGGTCAGCAGGACACCGATGCGGATCGGGGTGCCCAGCGCGGCGGCCTCGGCGGCGCCCTCGGCGAAGCCGGCGTTCACCGTCTCGACGACCTCGTCGAGGCTGAGACCACGCTCGAGGTGCTGTTCGGGCGCGTAGCGCACCTCGGCGTAGACCACGCCGTCGGCGGCCAGGTCGAGCGCGCACTCCTTGGCCACCCGGTGCAGGCCCTCGGGGGTCTGCATGACGGCGACGGTGTGGGCGAACGTCTCCAGGTAGCGTTCCAGCGATCCGGAGTCGGCGGCCTCGACGAACCACTCGCCCAGCGCGACCGGGTCGGTGGTGGGCAACGGGTGACCCACCCGCTCGGCGAGGTCGACGATGGTGGCGGGGCGCAGCCCCCCGTCGAGGTGGTCGTGGAGCAGCGCCTTCGGCGCCGGGACGATGTCGGAGAATGCGATGGCGGCCATCAACCGATGCTAGAGGCAGGAAACCAATGATCGACGGAGCATTGCCGTACCTGCGATGCCCGGTGTGCCGTCAGCCACTGGAGCGGGCCGGCCGGGCCCTGAGATGCGCCAACCGGCACAGCTTCGACATGGCCAAGCAGGGGTACGCCGACCTGACCGCGGGACGGATGCCGCACGTCGGCGACACCGCCGAGATGATCGCCGACCGGGCCGCCTTCCTGGGCGCCGGGCACTACGCGTTCATCGCCGCGGCCCTCGCGGCGAGCGCCGGCGCTCCCGACGGGCTGATCGTGGACGCCGGAACGGGAACCGGTGACTATCTGGCCACGGTCCTCGACCACGCCCCGCAGGCCGTCGGCCTGGGCCTGGACGTATCGAAGCCGGCGCTGCGCCGGGCCGCCCGCGCGCACGACCGCGCCGCGGCGGTGCTGACCGACCTCTGGCGCCCACTCCCCCTGGCCGACCGGGCGGCGAGCGTGATCCTCGACGTCTTCGCCCCGCGCAACGGTGCCGAGTTCCGCCGCGTGCTGCGCCCGGACGGCGTGCTGCTGGTGGTGACGCCCGGCCCCGACCACCTGCGCGAGCTGATCGACGCCCATGACCTGATCCAGGTGGACCCCGAGAAGGAGTCCCGGGTGCGGGAGGCGCTCGGCGACCACTTCGAGCCGAGCGACGCCACTCCCCTGAGCCGCGAGCTCGACCTGACCGCCGACGAGGTGCGCACCCTGATCGGCATGACCCCCAGCGCCCGCCACGTTGCCGCCGTCCGGCCCGCCGAACCGGCCCGAGTCACGGCATCGGTGCTGGTCACGGCCTATCATCCGGCCTAGACCGAAAGATCGACCTCTTCCCATTCGGCCGGTTGGTCGTGGTAGGGCCCGTGAAAGATGACGGCCCACTCCAGGGCCCATCGCCGCTGGCCGATCGCGTTGCCGTCGATCTCGCCGGGCAACGGCAGCCCGCTCGCCTCGGCCTCCTGGAACGCCCAGTCGAGGCAGTAGTAGAGGTCGAGCAGCACGACCGCCTCGACCGGGTCGCGCGGCGACATGAGCGAGCGCGACCGCCACTGGCCGAAGGTCTCCCCCGCCGGCAGGTCGGGCATCTGCGTCATCATCCTGTCCTCGGGCGGGGCGGTCGGGTCGAGGTGGCGACTGAGCCCGAGCAGCCAGGCCAGCGCGAAGACGGCGTCGTGGTGCAGCACGAAGGAGCGGTGGTCGCCCTTCGCGCCGATCACGAACTGCCATTCCGGAGGCGTGACGAGGTCGACCAGGTGCGAACCGAGCAGCCAGCTCATCGCCGCCTCGGTCGGCATGCCGAAGCAACGCGCCACGACCACGTGCAGCACCGCCGCGCGCGCTTCCAGGTCGGACGTGGGGCGGAGCTCGACCTGGTCGCCCGGCTCCCACACCAGGGGGAAGCCGGGCGGCGGCAGCGGCAGACCCAGCCGGGCCAGTTCGTCGAGGCTGGCCTCGCGAACCGCGCGGGGGTCGGGTGCGGCCTTCTGCATGGTGCGTCAGGCTATGCGGTCGAGGACCAGGTCGGTAAGGGTGGGCCGCTCGGTGCCGAGGACAATCGCCGCGGCGGCCTCGGCGCGGGCCACCGGGATGCGATCGGGGTCGTCGGTCCGCAACTCGAGCAGCACATCCCCGGCCCGTACCGAGGAACCCGGCTTGACCTTGAGCTGGATGCCGGCACCGAAGCTGACCGGGTCTTCCTTGCGGGCCCGGCCGGCCCCGAGACGCCAGGCGGCGATCCCGATCCCGTACGCGTCGACCGAGCTCACGATCCCGTCGGACGAGGCCCGCAACACCTCGGTCTCGCGCGCGACCGGCAGCGGCGCGTCCGGATCGCCGCCCTGGGCCCGGATCATTTCGCGCCACTTGTCCATCGCGGCCCCGGAGGCCAGCGCCTCGGCCGGGTCGGCGTCGATCCCGGCCGCGGTCAGCATCTCGCGGGCCAGTGCCAGGGTCAGCTCGACCACGTCGGCCGGGCCGCCGCCGGCCAGCACCTCGACCGACTCGGTGACCTCGTTGGCGTTGCCGACGGCCAGGCCGAGGGGGGTGCTCATGTCGGTGAGCAGGGCGACCGTGTTCACCCCGCTGTCCTTGCCGAGCCGCACCATCGTGCTCGCCAGCTCGCGGGCGGTGGCCAGGTCTTTCATGAACGCGCCGGAACCGACCTTGACGTCGAGCACCAGCGCCCCGGTGCCCTCGGCGATCTTCTTGCTCATGATCGAGCTGGCGATCAGCGGGATCGCCTCGACCGTGCCGGTGACGTCGCGCAGCGCGTAGAGCTTGCGGTCGGCCGGGGCCAGGCCGTCGCCGGCCGCGCAGATGACCGCGCCGACGTCCTGAAGCTGGCGCTTGAACTCGTCGTTGCTGATCGAGGCGCGCCAGCCCGGGATCGACTCGAGCTTGTCGAGCGTGCCGCCGGTGTGGCCGAGGCCGCGGCCGGACAGCTGCGGGACGGCCGCGCCGCACGCCGCGACCAGCGGGGTCAGCGGCAGCGTGATCTTGTCGCCGACGCCGCCGGTGGAGTGCTTGTCGGCGGTCGGGCGGGTGACCGCGGACAGGTCCAGCCGCTCCCCGCTGGCGATCATCGCGGCGGTCCAGCGGGCGATCTCGGCGGGCGTCATGCCGCGCAGCAGGATAGCCATGGCCAGGGCGGACATCTGCTCGTCGGCGACAACCCCCCGGGTGTACGCGTCGACGACCCAGTCGATCTGGGCATCGCTGAGCACGTGCCCGTCGCGCTTGGCCCGGATGACGTCAACCGCGGCGAACTCACTCATCGATACCACCTTCCGCATTCCACTTCGACGGGATGCCGTCCGGGGGATCTCCCTCGCCGGCCCACGCGAGTCCACCCTCGGCGTCCACCACCACGATGCGCGAGGTGCGCACCTGGCCCCAGCCCACGGCCTGCGCCACGGTCGGGAAGTTCGGGCCCTCCTCGAGCACGCCCTTCTCGGCGTCGCTCGCGGCCGTGCTGCCCCCGGAGCGCTCCCAGTAGCCCGTCCAGACGGTCTCGCCGCCGGAAAGGTCGGGGTGCACGAACACGGTGCCCCGGCCCCGCCACTTGGCCAGCTCGGCGGGCACCTCGGGCGTCGAGATGGCCCCGTTGACCCGCTCCAGGTCCTCCAGCCCGAAGGCGTGCGGCAGCAGCTCGGCCATGCGCAGCGGCCCGGTGTGCCACTCGACCAGCAGCTCCGGCCCGCCGTTCTCCCAGAGGAGCTGGCGGCACCGGCCGCACGGCATCAGCGGGTTGCCGGTGGCGTCGACGCACGAGAACGCCACCAGACGCCCGCCGCCGGTGATGTGCAGCTGGCTGACCAGCCCGCACTCGGCGCACAGCCCCACCCCGTAGGACGCGTTCTCCACGTTGCACCCGACGACCACCCGGCCGTCGTCCACCAGCGCCGCCGCCCCGACCGGAAAGTCGGAGTAGGGCGCGTAAGCGTGCCGCATGGCTTCGGTCGCGGCGGCCCGCAACCCAGCCCAGTCGATCTCCATGCCGCAAATTGTGCCTGACGTGCCTGGACGTCAGCTCTTGACGTACGGAACTCCGTCGGCGGCGGGCGCGCGCACCCGGCCGACCAGCCCGGCCACGGCGACGATGGTCGCGATGTAGGGCAGCATGTTCAGGAACTGGTTGGGCACCGGGCTGCCGACCGCGCCCAGGTAGTTGGCCAGTTTCTGGGCGAAGCCGAAGAACAGCGCCGCACCCAGCGCCCCGAACGGCGTCCACCGTCCGAAGATCAGGGCCGCCAGCGCGATGAAGCCGGCACCGGCCGTCAGGTTCTTGTTGAACGCCCCGGTCGCGACGAGCGTGAAGTACGCGCCACCGATGCCGGCCACGACGCCGCCCATCAGCACGTTCAGGTAGCGCAGGCCGCGCACCCGGATGCCGACCGTGTCGGCCGCCGTCGGGTGCTCGCCGACCGCGCGGGTGCGCAGGCCCCAGCGGGTGCGGGTGAGCCCGAAGTGGATCACGAAGACCAGGATCAGGGCGAGCCAGACCAGCAGGTTCGTCTCGAACAGCACCGGTCCGATCACGGGGATGTCGGCCAGGCCGGGGATGCGCCACTCGGGAAGCCGGGGCGGCGAGTTGTACTTGATCGCGTCGGGCTGCATGAGCCGCTCGTACAGGAAGCCGGTGACGCCGAGCGCGAGCAGGTTGAGCACGATGCCGACGACGACCTGGTCGACCAGGAAGCGGATGGCCAGCACGGCCAGCAGCGCGGCGATGATCACTCCGCCGACCACCGCGCTGATCAGGCCGGCCCACACGCTGGTGGCCAGCGTGCCGACCAGGGCGGCGCCGAACGCGCCCATCAGGAACTGGCCCTCGATCGCCACGTTGACCACGCCGGAGCGCTCGCCGAGCACGCCGGCCAGGGCGCCCAGGATCAGCGGCAGGGCGAGTTCCAGCGAGCCGCTGAGCGTGTCGACCAGCGGCAGGAACTTGCCGGCCACCTGCCAGCACAGGAACGAGAAGACGAAGGTCACGATGCCCAGGACGAGCAGCGTCGTCTGCCAGCGCTTGGCCACGCCGGCCAGCAGGGCCGCGCCGGCCGCCACGGTGATGACGCCGAACAGGATGGCGCCGAGCTGCCCGTTGATCGAGAGAGCAGCGCCCTCGGCGTTCTCGCTCAGGGTGAAGCGGGCCGTCTCGGACGGGGCGAGCGATCCGAAGAACGCGGCCGCGATGACGCCGATGATGACCAGGGCGGCGCCGAGCCGGCGCTCCCGGTTCCAGAATCTGCTCGGGGCGCTCGCCTCGGTGAGCTCCTCCACGGTCGCGGTCGACACGCCGCTCACCACCCCTTCGCCACGGACGCGCCGAGCCGTGCGCTCCGCGCCGCGCGGAGCTGGAAGATTGCCTTCACCAGGGCGGGCGCCGCGATGAAGATGACGATCAAGGCCTGCAGGACGGTGACGAGCTCGAGCGAGACGCCCACGTCGACCTGCATCAGGTTGCCGCCGGCCCGCAGACCGCCGTAGAGGATCGCGGCGAACAGCGTGCCCCACGGCTTGTTGCGGCCGAGCAGGGCGACCAGCAGGCCGTCGAAGCCGATGTTGCCGGCCACCTGGCCGGTCAGCCGGTCGGCGGTGCCGAGCACCTGGACCGCGCCACCGAGGCCGGCCAGACCACCGGCCACGACCATGAGCAGCGTGTAGGTGCGGCCGACGCTCATGCCGGCGGTCTTGGCGGCCGGTGGGTTGACGCCGACCGCGCGCAGTTCGAAACCGAACGAGGAACGGTTGATCATCCACGCCACCGCGGCGGTCACCAGCACCGCGAGCACGATGCCGAGGTGGACCCGGAGCGGCGCGGGCAGGGCCGGCAGCAGCGCGGTCGAGTCGACCGTCTTGCTGATCGCGTCGGTGCGGTTCGGGTCCTGCACGCCCTTCTGCAGGATGAGCCAGCCGAGGAACAGCGTGGCCACGTAGTTGAGCATGATCGTGGTGATCACCTCGTGGGCCCCGGTGCGGGCCTTGAGCAGGCCGGGCACGAAGCCCCAGAGGGCACCGCCGATGAGACCCGCGGCCAGCGCGACGATCAGGTGGAGCCCGGCCGGCAGCCCGATGGCGAAACCGGCCACGCCGGCCAGGATCGTGCCGACGACCGCCTGACCCTGACCGCCGATGTTGAACAGGCCGCCGCGGAACGCGATCGCCACCGACAGACCGGTGAAGACCAGCGGGGCGGCGTAGGTCAGCGTCTCGGAGAGCGGGTTGAGCGCGGTCTTCCAGTCGCCGGAGCCGTTGAACAGGGCCTGGACCGCGGCCGGGTCGAAGACCGCGCCCTTGAACAGGTCGGCGTAGGCGTGGCCGACCAGGTCCCAGCTCGCCGAGAGGGCGTCGCTGGGCCGTGAGGTGAAGTACGAGTACATCGAGAGCACGTCGGAGTCGGAGATCACGATCAGCACCGCGCCGATGACCAGCGCGAGGAAGATCGACAGGATCGTCACGGTGACGGTGTTGGCCGACCAGAGGTTGTGCAGGAAGAGGCTGAAAAGGCTCTCTTCCTTCTCGTCCTTCTTCTTTGCCGGCGGAGTCTGCGGAGCCTCGGGGGCAGGGGCTTCGGTGGTCACTCGCTCTCCTCGGCTTCCTGCGCGGGGCTGGTGATGCCCGCCATCAACAGCCCGATCTCCTCGCGCGGCATGTCCGGCGAGACGACGGCCAGGATCCGTCCGCGGTACATGACCGCGATGCGGTCGGCCAGACCGACCACCTCATCGAGCTCGCTCGAGACGACCAGCACGGCCGTGCCGATGTCACGCTCGTGAATGATCTGATTGTGGATGAACTCGATCGAGCCGACGTCCACGCCCCGGGTCGGCTGTGACGCGATCAGCAGCTTCAGCGGGCGGGACATCTCGCGGGCGACGACGACCTTCTGCTGGTTGCCGCCCGACAGGGTGCCGACGGTCGACTGCGGCGACGACGTACGGATGTCGAACCGCTCGACCCGCTCGCGGGCCGAATCGGCGATCGCCTTGGGGTTGAGACTGACCCGGTTGCCGAACGGCGCGCGGTCGTAGAGGTCGAGGACCAGGTTCTCGGCCACGGTGAAGTCCTTGATCACCCCGTCCAGGCTGCGGTCCTCGGGGACGTAGCCGACGCCCGCGCCCAGCACCTGCTTGGTGGTGCGGCCGGCGAGGTTCTTCTCCTCGAGCTCGACCGTGCCGGCGCGCGACGGCCGCAGACCCATGATCGCCTCGACCAGTTCGGTCTGCCCGTTGCCCTGCACGCCCGCGATGCCCAGCACCTCGCCGGACCGCACGACCAGGTCGACGCCGTCGACGGCGCGGACGCCGCGGTCGTCCTCGACGATCAGGCCCGAGACTTTGAGAACCTCGCGGCCCGGGTCGGACGGGGTCTTGGTCACCTCGAGGCTGACGTCGCGGCCGACCATGAGCTCGGCCAGCTCTTCCTCGGAGGTGTCGGGCGAGGCGGTGCCGACCGTGCGCCCGCGGCGGATCACGGTGATCTTGTCGGCGATCGCCTTGACCTCGCGCAGCTTGTGGGTGATGAAGACGATCGACTTGCCGGTCTCGGCCAGCGATCGCATCACCGCCAGCAGCTCGTCGGTCTCCTGCGGGGTGAGCACGGCGGTCGGCTCGTCGAGGATGAGCAGGTCGACGTCGCGGGTCAGGGCCTTGACGATCTCGACCCGCTGCTGCGCTCCGACCGGCAGGTTCTCGATCAGGGCGTCGGGGTCGACCGGCAGGCCGTAACGCTTCGAGGTCTCGAGCACGTCGCGCTTGTTGCGCCGGCGGTCGAGCCAGCCCAGCGGGCCGCCGCGCACCTCCTCGGCGCCGAGCGCGATGTTCTCGGCCACGGTGAAGACGGGGACCAGCATGAAGTGCTGGTGGACCATGCCGATGCCGGCCGAGATGGCGTCCCGGGGGCTGCGGAAGACTTTCTTCTCCCCGTCCACCAGGATCTCGCCCTCGTCGGGCTGCAGCAGGCCGTAGAGCTGGTTCATCAAGGTCGACTTGCCGGCGCCGTTCTCGCCCAGCAGGGCGTGCACCTCGCCGGGCTCGACGGTGATGTCGATGCGGTCGTTGGCCACCAGGTCGCCGAAGCGCTTGGTGATGCCGCGCAATTCGAGTCTCAGCGGAATCTCCTGACTTCGGCTTCTTTGGGGGGTTCGCACAAGAAACTGGAACCGCCGCCCGGCCACGAGAGATTCTCGCGACCGTGCGGCGGTCGAGATGTTACCTAGTGTTTGCTCAGGCCGGGGCGCTGGCCGACTCGACCTTGATGGTGCCGGCGATGATGTCCGTCTTGAGCTTGTCGACCTCGGCCTTCAGCTCGGGCGAGATCTTGCTGTCGAACGTGTTGTACGGCGCCAGCGAAACACCGTTGTTCTCCAGCGTGCCCAGGTAGCCCGGGGTCGCGGCCAGCGGCGTGCCCTTGGCCCCGTCGACGACCGCCTTCTCCACCGCGTCGGTGATGTTCTTGACGACGGTGGTCAGGAAGACGTCGCAGTCCTGCGCCGCGCTCTTGCAGCCGTCCTGGTCGACCCAGACGATCGAGACCTTGCCGCCGGAGTTCTTGGCGACCTCGGCCGCGCCCAGACCGGTGCCACCGGCGACCGGCATGATCACGTCGGCGCCCTGGCCGATGAACGTGTCGGCGAGCGCCTTGCCCTTGGCCGGGCTGGCGAAGTCTTCAGCGAAGCTGCCGTTCTGCTTGGCCTTGTCCCAGCCGAGCACCTGGACGTTCTTGCTCTTGGCCTTGTTGTACTGCGCGACGCCGTCGGCGAAGCCGTCCATGAAGATGGTGACCGGCGGGATCTTGAGGCCGCCGAAGGTGGCCACCTTGCCCGACTTCGAGTAGCCCGCGGCCAGGTAGCCGGCGAGGAACGCGGCCTGCTGGGTGGCGAACTGCATCGGGTAGACGTTGGTCGCGCCCGGGATCGCGCTGTCGACGATGCCGAACTGCTGGCTCGTGTTCTGAGCCGCGACCGCCTTGGTGGCGTCGCCCATGAGGCCGCCGACCGAGAGGATGAAGTTGCACTTCTGGGTCACGAAGCCGCGCAGGTTGGGCTCGTAGTCGGCCTCGGCGGTCGACGCGACGTACTTCGGGTCGACGTTGGAGGCCTGAGTCTTGGCCTCCTGCAGACCGGCCCACGCCGACGCGTTGAACGACTTGTCGTCGATGCCACCGGTGTCGGTGACCATGCAGGCCTTGTATGCGGCGGCCGCGGCGTTGGAGCTGCCGCCGGCGGGGGTCTCGTCAGGAGCGTCACCACAGGCAGCGGCGGCGAGCGTCAGCCCACCTGCCGCGAGAATCGCCACGAGCCGGTTCCCACGTACTGGGCGCAAGACGCCCTCCTTCCAACGCACACCGACATTTGCCGGTGAGTCTTCACGGCGGGAGCGTAGCCGCAGGCCAGAACGTCCGAGGCAGTTTGGGCCGGACTGTTGGCGCACCGTTATCTGGCCGCAACCACAGAGCCCGTCGCGCGTCGCTTCTATCCGCTAGTGCGGCAAATCATCGGCTCGTGTGGTAACAGGCGCGAAACCTTCCGGTGTGACCGAGTTCGCATAGCCGATCTTGCGTGAGCGACGCCACGCCCGCACACCCAGAACGCCGACCGTGGTGCCGATCGCCAGCGAGGCGAGAATCAGCACCGCGTGCACGATCAGGAACGAGGTCGGCTGACCGTCGGCGGAGGAGCGGTCGTCCTTCCAGATGGCCAGGCCGAACCGAGGCCAGATGACCCACGTCCAGACCCCGACCGCTGTCAGGAAGACCGCCCACCGTCGCGTTATGACCATGCGTCAACTATCCCAGCGGCTGATTCACGCCGCCGGGACGAGGTCGGGCCGCGTGACCTGCTCAACCTTCACCGGCGTGCCCTCCGGGGCCAGACCCTGCCGCCCGATCAGGGTCAAGACCAGACCACCCAGGGCGTACGCCGTGAGGACCGCGATCGCCGTGCCGGACCCGGCGCCGTCGAAGTAGGCGGCCGAGCGCAGCAGGGAGGCGCCGGCCCCGATCGGCAGCCACTGACCGAGCTCGCCCCACGGCTGCGGCAGCAGCTCGGGCGCCGCCGCGATGCCGGCCAGCGCGTTGCCGACGAGGAAGAACAGCAGGGCGCCGAGGCCGAGCCCGCGGTGGTCGATCAGCGCGCCGAGACCGGTAATGGCGGCCGACATGGCCAGGGCGAAGAGGCCGAGCGCGGCGGCGACGGCGAAGTAGCCGCCGGGGAGGATGCCGAGCCACTGCTGCTGCACCGCCGCCGCGGTGAACCCGGCCAGAACGCCGTAGCTGAGCAGCGCGACCAGCCGGGCCGAACGCCGGCGCACCAGCAGGAAGGCGAGAACGCCGGCGACCAGGCTGGTGATGGCGAGCGGCAGGAACCCGGCCGCGAACCCGGCGCCGCGAGCGTCGTTCGCGTCCAACGGCACGACGTCGCGCACCGGGACCTGCGGGCCGAACCCGGCCGCGGCCTGGGTCAGGAGCGTGGCCACGGCCGGTGACGCGGCCGAGGCGACGAGCACCTGGGGTCCGCCGGCCGAGACCACGATCGCCCCGTAGACCTCGCGGTCCTTGATGGCGGCTTCGGCGGCCGCGGCGTCACCCACGGCGTGCACGTCGAAGGCACCGGGGTGCTCGGCCTCGAGCTGGGCGCTCAGTGCGGGCGGGCCGGCCACGGCGATCGGCAGGTCGCGGGGGGCGAGGTTGGCCGCGGGGGCCGCGAAGAGGGGGACGAGGAGCGCCTGCGCGGCCACCACGAGGACCGCGATCAGAACGCCGAGGGTGACAGGCGTGCGTCGCATTTCGACTCCTAAAACGAATGCTCGTTCTTTTATGTGCCCAGCGTGCCTTCCGCCACGAGATCGTGTCAAGAACGAGCGTTCGTTTTAGAATGTGGGGCGTGCCACGTGTCTCCGAAGACCACCTGACCGCCCGCCGCGAGCAGATCCTCGCCGCGGCCCGCGCCTGCTTCCTGCGCAAGGGACTGCACAACTCGTCGATGCAGGACCTCATCAAGGAGGCCGGGCTCTCGGTCGGCGCCGTCTACCGCTACTTCAAATCCAAGGACGAGATCATCGCCGCGATCGCCGAGGGGGTGGTGAGCGGCATCAGCCAGCAGATCGACGAGATCGCGGCCCGCCGGCTCCCCCTGGTCGACTCGCTGGGCCTGCTCCTGGAGGTGATCGACACGCAGCTCAGCCCGGACGGCGCGCTGCCGATCGCGGTGCAGATCTGGGCCGAGGCGACGACCGATCCGGCGATCGGAGCGATCGCGCACGCGCGCTACTCGGCACTGCGGACCAGCGTGCGGGCGCTGGTCGCGAACGCCGCCGAGAGCGGCGAGCTACCGCCCGAAGCCGACGTCGACGAGGTCAACAGCGCCGTCTTCTCGCTGATCCCCGGCTACGCGTTGCAGCGCCTCCTGATCGGCACGCCGGAGCGAGAGGCCTACCTCCGCGGCATCCGGGCCCTGATCACGCCCTAGTCAGGCGGGCCGCTATGCGGGCCCAGCCCTCGCGCACCTGAGCCTCGGTGGGCGGCCGGCCCGGGCGTACGCGTCTGGTCTCGTACTCCTCGTCGGTCTCGCCGTCGTCGCTGTCGTCGTCGGCGGCCGCGCGGGCCAGGTCGATCTCGTCGCGGATCGCGTCGGCGTCGGGGCGGGGCAGCAGCGGCTCGACCACGGCCATGAGCTGCTCGTCGGCCACCACGGCCTGGGCCAGCGCGAGGGCGTGGGCCCGCTCGTAGGGGCCGCAGACGACGGGTTCCCAGTCCTCCTCGTCGCCCAGCGAGCCGATCGTGATCACCCAGGGCAGATCGGCTACCGGCGAGCCGGCCGGCAGGTCCAGCGTGACGAGAGTTCCCACGGGGACATCATTCCGGGCTGGTGTGCCGAATCCAGGTGTTTTGCCCCACGGGGGTAGTTTTATCGTCTGCTGAGAGGTCGACCACGCGGCCATGCGGGCTGGTGGCCGCCCACGCCGCTCCGAACAGCAGAAGCTGGTTGAAGACGTACAGGTAGACCAGGACGCCGACCGCCGAGCCGACCAGGCCGTACGCCGGGTTGCGCTGCACCAGGCCCACGAAGGACTTGCCCACCGTGTTCAGCAGCGTGATGCCGATGCCGACCTGGAGAACCGGCGGAGTGATGCGGCGGATCGTCATACGCAACCGCGGTACCGCCGCCAGCAGGGCCGCGGCCAGCAGCATGTTGACCAGGACGGTGAGCAGCCAGCTCGACGCCGACTGCAGGAAGCCGTCGGCCATCCAGTCGAGCAGTCGTTCGAGGCTGTAGACGGCCGCCTGCGAGAGCGCCAGCAGCAGCAGGACGCCGAGCAGCACCAGCAGGTCGAGCGCCTGCCGGATGCCGATGTAGCCGGGCTGCTCGTTGAGCCGCCAGATCAGCCGCTGCGAGGAGCGGATCGACTCGACCCAGGCGATGCCGGTGAAGGTCAGCCCGAGCAGGCCGACGATGCCGACGGTGCGCCCGCTGTCCAGGATGGCCTGCACATCGAGGAAGGGCAGGTTCTGGCCGAGGAAGTCGCGGACGGCGTCGAACAGCTCGTCGTTGTTGTCGAGCAGGATGCCGAAGATCGAGTAGCCGATCAGCAGGAGCGCGAAGACCGCGAAGAAGCCGTAGTAGGCGATCGCGGCGGCCAGCCGGCCACCCTGCACGTCGATGTAGCGCACGACGGCTCGGCTCAGATGGTCGAAATATCGGGACCGGTGCCGCAGCCACATGACACGGGCCTCAGCGGCGTCGTAGGCCCGGTCGATCGGATTCACGCGCCGACCGTAACCGACGTCACCCCGGCAACCGCTCAGACGCCGCCCAGTGGGAAGTCGCGTCGCCGGCGCCAGGGTCCCTCACCGCCGTGCGAGAAGAGCGTGAACGACGCGACGTGGAACTTGGCCGAGAAGCCGGCCAGGTCGTCGAAGACCGCGTCGAGCGCCTCGGCCGGCACCTCCTGGGCCACCGTGACGTGCGGGTGGTAGGGGAAGCGCAGGTCGCGGTGGATGTCGGCCGAACTCGCGATCCCCTCGGCCAGCAGCTCACACTCGCTGATGCCGACCGCGAGCGTCACGAAGACGACCTCGGTGATCGGCCGGAACGTGCCGGTGCCGCGCAGGTGGATGGTGAAGGGCTGCTGGGCCGCGGCCACCGTCTCGAGGTGCCGCTCGATGCGCGGCAGCGCCTCGCCGCCCACCTCGGTCGGCCCCAGCAGCGTCACGTGCGCCGGGGTGTAGGCCGCCTGCGGGTCACCGGCGGCGGCCCGGCGCTGCGTGAGCAACTCTCCCCAGGGCTCGGGGATGTCGATCGCGATGCCGATCCGCGTCTGAAGGTCGTTGCCCACGGGAGGGTCAGGCGCCGCGGACCGGGCTGAGGAAACCGATGTTCTGGTACGCCTGGCCGAGCGTGACCGCGGCGACGGCCCGGGCCTTCTCGGCACCGACCGCCAGCACCTTGTCGAGGTGGCCGGGGTCTTCCAGGTAGGCCTTGGTGCGTTCCTGGATGGGCCGGACGAACTCGACCACGACCTCGGCGAGATCTTTCTTCAGGTCGCCGTAGCCGCGGCCCTCGTACTGTTCCAGCAGCTCGTCTATGGCCTGGCCGGTCAGCGCGGCATAGATCGTGAGCAGGTTGCTGACGCCGGGCTTGTTCTCCTCGTCGTAGAGGATCTCGCGCCCGGTGTCGGTGACCGCCGACTTGATCTTCTTGGCCGAGCGGGCCGGGTCTTCCAGCAGCTCGATGATGCCGTTGGGCGAGGAGGCCGACTTCGACATCTTGGAGGTCGGGTCCTGCAGGTCGGTGATCTTGGCCGTGTCTTTCACGATGAACGGCGAGGGGACCGTGAACGTGCGGCCGAAGCGCGTGTTGAAGCGCTGCGCGAGGTCACGGGTCAGCTCGAGGTGCTGCCGCTGGTCTTCGCCCACCGGGACCTGGTCGGCCTGGTAGAGCAGGATGTCGGCCGCCTGCAGGATCGGGTAGGTGAACAGGCCCACCGTGGTGGTGTCGGCGGCCTTGGCCGACTTGTCCTTGAACTGCACCATGCGGCCGGCCTCGCCGAAGCCGGTGATGCAGCTCAGCACCCAGCCGAGCTGGGCGTGCTCGGGGACATGGGACTGCACGAACAGCGTGCACCGCTCGGGGTCGAGACCGACCGCGAGGAGCTGGGCGGCCGAGACGCGGGTGCGCTGACGCAGCGCCGCGGGGTCGTGGCCCATCGTGATCGCGTGCAGGTCGACGACGCAGTAGTAGGCGTCGTGGGTCTCCTGCATCGCCACCCAGTTGCGCACGGCACCGAGGTAGTTGCCGAGGTGGAACGAGTCGGCGGTCGGCTGAATGCCGGAAAGCACGCGTGGGCGGCGGGCGACATCGGACATGGCGACCATTGTGTCAGCCGCCCCGGGCAACCCGCGAACCCCCCGCTCTCCCGGGCGGCATGTTTGAAGATGTTGACTTATGAGCGAGTTTGGTGGAACTATTTGAGTGATCCGGTGAGGTGCCTACGCTTGCCGGAGCAACTCAGCGAAGGGGTACCGCGCCGTGAAACTGCTCGTCACCGGGGGCGCCGGCTACGTCGGCAGCGTCACCAGCAGACTGCTGCTGGACGCCGGCCATGAGGTCACCGTTCTCGACAACCTGGTCACCGGCTTCCGCGAGGCGATCGCGCCCGACGCCACCTTCGTCGAGGCCGACATCGCCGACGCCGCGCGGGTGCTCACCCCCGGCTCCGGTTTCGACGCGGTGCTCCACTTCGCCGGCTTGATCGCCGCGGGCGAGTCTATGGTCAAGCCCGAGCTCTACTGGCACGACAACGTGGTCAAGTCGCTCGCCCTGCTCGACGCGGTGCGCGCCGCCGGGGTGCCGAGGTTCATCTTCTCCTCCACCGCCGCCGTCTACGGCAACCCGCTCGAGCTGCCGATCACCGAGTCGGCCGTCAAGGCCCCCACCAACACGTACGGGGCGACCAAGCTCACGTTCGACCACGCGCTCACCTCCGAGACGTTCGCCCACAACCTGGCGGCCGTCTCGCTGCGCTACTTCAACGTCGCCGGCGCCTACATCAACGACGGCCACGAGATCGGCGAGCGGCACGACCCCGAGACCCACCTGATCCCGATCGCGCTGCAGGTCGCGGCGGGCAAGCGCGAGAAGCTGCAGCTCTTCGGCGACGACTACCCCACCGCCGACGGCACCTGCGTGCGCGACTACATCCACGTGCAAGACCTGGCCCGCGCCCACCTGCTCGCGCTCGACGCCGCCACCGCCGGCGAGCACCGCATCTACAACCTCGGCAACGGCAACGGGTTCTCCAACCGCGAGGTCGTCGAGGTCGCCCGCGAGGTCACCGGGGCCGAGCTGCCGGTCGAGATTGCCGCGCGCCGCGAGGGCGACCCGGCCACGCTGGTCGCGTCGTCGGCCAAGGCCCGTGACGAGCTCGGCTGGGTTCCCGAGAAGAACACCCTCCAGGCCATGATCGGCGACGCCTGGACCTTCTACCGCACGCACGTCGCATGATCACCGACGACGCGCTCGCCGTTTTCCGTAAGGAGTTCGGCACTGAACCGACCGGTCTGTGGGCTGCGCCGGGCCGGGTCAACCTGATCGGCGAGCACACCGACTACAACGAGGGCTTCGTGCTCCCGTTCGCCCTGCCCCAGCGCACGATCGCCGCCGTCGGCCCGGCCCCGGCCGGCGAGTGGACCGTGTGCTCGACGTTCGCCGACGAGGCGGTCAGCTTCGGCCTGACCGAACCGGGCGAGGTGACCGGCTGGGCGGCCTACGTCGCCGGTGTCGTCTGGGCGCTGCACGACGCGGGCTACCAGGTCCCTGGGGCCCGCATCGCGCTCGCCTCCGAGGTCCCGCTCGGCTCGGGCCTGTCGTCCTCGGCCGCGCTCGAGTCCTCGGTGCTCACCGCCCTGGTCGACCTGGGCGGCCTCGACCTGCCGCTCGAGAAGCGTCCGGCCGTGGCCCAGCGCGCCGAGAACGTCTACGTCGGCGCCCCCACCGGCATCCTCGACCAGTCGGCGTCGATCCGTTGTCAGGAGGGCCGGGCGCTGTTCCTCGACTGCCGGTCCTACGAGGTCGAGCAGATCCCGTTCGACCTGGCCGCCGAGGGCCTGGCCATCCTGGTGATCAACAGCAACGCCCCCCACCAGCACGTCGACGGGGAGTACGGCGCCCGCCGCAAGTCGTGCGAAGACGCGGCCCGCCTTCTGGGGGTGCCCGCTCTGCGTGACATCACCGGGGCCGAGCTGGACGACGCGCTGTCCCGCCTCGACGACGAGGTGATGCGCCGCCGCGTGCGCCACATCGTCACCGAGGACGACCGGGTGCTGGCCACCGTCAAGCTGCTGCACGCGGGTCAGGTGCGCGAGATCGGCCCGCTGCTGACCGCCTCGCACGTCTCGATGCGCGACGACTTCGAGATCACGGTGGCTCAGGTCGACCTGGCCGTCGAGACCGCGCTCGAGGTCGGGGCCTACGGCGCCCGCATGACCGGCGGCGGCTTCGGCGGGTGCGTCCTGGCCCTGATCGACGCCGACAAGGCCGATGTCGTGACCACAGCGGTCGAGGAGGCGTACGCGAAAGCGGGTTTCACACCCCCGACTGCATGGACCGTCACAGCAGGTCCGGGCGCCGGGAAGCTTTAGCCGGGTGTCCCGCCGGGTAACCGGCGGGACATGACGACTTCGCAGGAAAACTCGGGTTCTCAGGGCAACTCGCGCGAGCAGGAACAGGACGAGCCGAACCAGTTCGGCTTCGCGGGTGGCGCCACGGCGCCAGAACCGATCAAGGAGCCGGCCGAGGGCTACGGCGAGAGCATCGCCGTGCCCGCGGGCGACCTCACCGAGGCGATCACCGAAGCCATCGACGAGGTCACCGAGCGCCGCGAGCACAAGAAGTCCTAGCCGGCTCGATAGAACCTCAGGTAGTCGAAAGACGCTGTGACCGCCGGTTCGGCGCCGCCATGGGCGATCAGGCCAACGCGCGGGTCGCTGCCGGCGGGCAGGGTCCAGACGCCACCCCACGTCCAGTGCCGCCCGTCCCGGCTGACGCCCGCGCGATATTCGTGCTCGCCGTTGGCCGGGTCGACGCGGTGGGCCAGCCGCAGCCAGGTCGTGGTGAGCCCGGGAGTGCCGGCGATCGTGCCGCCGTAGGACAGTGCTCCCGCGTACGGCATCTCCTTGCCGAACTCGACCTGCCGCGTGTTCCAGATGGCGACCGCGCTGAGCCGGGCGAAATGGTCGTCATCCGCGTAGGCGATGAGCCCGGCCTGCTGATAGTTGCGCACGGTGTCCTCACCGAGCGGCAGCGTCAGCTTCGTCTCGGCGATCCATGAGCCCTTGGGCGGTTGCCGCAGCAGCACACCCGCGTCGTTACCGGTGCCCGTGAGATCCGCGCCCTGCACCCGCCAGTGCAGTGCTCCCCCACTCACCGTCGCGGCCGGATCCTGACGCACCCAGCTCCACTGTGCACTCGGCGATGTGAACTCGTCCGAGTAGGCGGGCAGAGCGCGACCGGCGACGGGATCGCGGCCCCGGTTCACCGCCGGCCAGCCGTCGTTCCAGTCGAGGCGGGCGAGCAGCATCGGCCGCTCGTTGATGCCGAACGGCTCGTCGAGGTAGGGGTCGTCACGGTCGATCGCGTGATAGACGAGCCAGTCCTGCCCCTTCCGGTCGGCGATCAGTCCGTTGTGGCCGGTGCCGACCCAGCGGTCGCCGTTCGGTGCGATCACCGGCGTGCCACCGGCGCGCGAGACGTCCAGGCGCAGACCGTCGCGATCGGTGAACGGGCCGAGCGGACTGCGTGAACGACCCACCGACACGGAATATCCGGTGGTCGGACCGGCGCAGCAGTTGGCCGAGGACGCGAACAGGTAGTAGAAGCCGTTTCGGCGTACGACGTACGCGCCCTCGAACTTGTTGTCGATCGCGACCCGGGCCGGCGTGCCGGTGATCCGCAGGCCGTCGGGGGTGAGTTCGCTGACCCAGATGCCGCCGAAGTAGCTGCCGTAGTAGAGGTATTTGCGGCCGTCGGGCGTGGTGAGCTGGGCCGGGTCGAAGGTCCACCACCAGCCGCCGCCGGGGGCCGCGCGGGGTTTCACGGCCGGTTCCGCGGTGAAGGTCCACGGGCCGGTCGGGGCGGGCGCGGTGGCGACGCCGATGGCCGAGGCGCCTGGCGCGGTCGTCGTCTCGGTGACGGTCACGTACATGACCCACCGATTGCCGATCTTGCGGACGTCCGGGGCCCACAGCGAGGCGCCTTCGGCCGCGTACGCCGGCAGGTCGCCGAACGCGTCACCGACGTACGCCCAATGGACCAGATCGGTCGAGCGGGCCATCGGGATGCGGTGCGGCGTGCGTTCGCCCTCGCGCAAAGGGTCGGAGGTGCCGTACCCGTAGTAGAAGCCGTCGTCGCCACGGACGACCACAGGATCGGCGAACGTGTCGGCGAAGCCGGTGCTTCTTCCAGCCCCGGCCCCCGTGAGTGAGAACAGAGTGATCGCCGCGGCGAGCGCGGCCGTCAGACGTCGCATGATCATCCTTTCAGGCCGGAGCGGGAGACTCCCTCGATGACGTAGCGCTGGGCGACCATGAACAGCAGCAGCAC
Source organism: Actinoplanes solisilvae (assembly GCF_003999975.1). Classification (GTDB taxonomy): domain Bacteria; phylum Actinomycetota; class Actinomycetes; order Mycobacteriales; family Micromonosporaceae; genus Actinoplanes; species Actinoplanes solisilvae. The sequence goes on from NZ_RJAC01000001.1 coordinate 748,473, forward strand.
CGGAACGCTGGCGACCAGCGCACCGGCCATGATCACCGGGTAGTTGATCGTGTACGCGCCCTGCAGGATGTCGAGGCCGGGCGGCAGCGTGAGAACTTCCGGGCTGAACAGCACGTAGATCGGCCAGATGAAGTCGTTCCAGTTGGTCAGGAAGCTGATCACCGCAAGGGTCGCCAGCGCCGGTTTCGACAACGGCAGCACGACCTTGGTGAAGATCTGCCAGGAGTTGGCCCCCTCGAGCACGGCCGCCTCTTCGAGCTCGCGCGGCAGGCTGAGGAAGAACTGCCGCAGGAAGAACACCCCGAACGCTCCGGCGGCGCCCGGCAGGACCAGGGCCCAGAGGGTGTCGAGCATGCCGAGCCGGTCGACGATCAGGAAGTTCGGGATGATCAGCACGAAGCTCGGGATGAACAACGTCGCGATGATCATGCCGAAGATCAGCCGCTTGAACCGGAACTCGAGCCGGGCCAGGGCGTACGCGGCCATCGACGCGACCGCCAGCACCAGCAGGGCCTGACCGGTGGCGGCCAGCACGCTGTTGAGGAACCAGCGCAGCACCGGCGTCTGATCGTTGCCCATCAGCGTGTCGAACGCGCCGGTGGTGGGCTCCTGCGGGAACACCGTTGGTGGCACCCGGGTCGCCTCGCCCGAGGTCTTGAACGCGGTGAGCAGCATCCAGATCAGAGGCGCGATGAAGACGAAGCTCAGCCCGATGAGGATGGTGTACCAGGCGACCGGCCGTACGCGGCTCATTTGTCTTTCTCCCGGAACATGCGGAACACGATCACGCTGATCACCAACAGGCAGGCGGTCAGCAGGTAGCTCATCGCGGCGGCGCTGCCCATCTTGTAGTCGGCCAGACCGACCTGGGCGATGTACATGATCGCCGTACGGGTCTCGGTGCCGGGCGCACCCTGCGTGATCAGGTAGGACTGGCCGAACATGTTGGCCGAGACCAGGATCGTGTTCACGGTGATGAAGAGAAGCACGGGTCGCAGGCCGGGCAGGGTCACGTGCCGGAACTCGGACCACTTGCCGCCACCGTCGATGCGCGCGGCCTCGTACAACTCTCTTGGAATGTCCTGGAGGCCGGCCAGGTAGATCACCGCGTTGAAGCCCAGCGTCCACCACACGGTGACGCCGACGAGCGTGACCCACGCCCAGGGCACCGCGGTCGTCCAGGGTGTGCTCCCCCCGATGATCGCGTTGACCACGCCCAGGTTCGGGTCGAGCAGGAACCGCCAGAGCACGCCGATGACCGCGACCCCGAGCACGTACGGGGCGAAGTAGATCGCGCGGAACAGGGTGCGGCCCTTGAAGCGGCGGTTGAGCAGCAGCGCGATCAGCAACGGGATGACCAGCAGGAGCGGCACGCTGAGGACGGTGAAGATGCCGGTCGCCGACAAACTCTCCCACCAGAAGCTGTAGACCGCCGAGCCGGGGTCGAACAACGCCTTGTAGTTGTCGAGCCCCACGAACGGCTTGCCGGGCAGCAGGTAGTCCCAGTCGTGCAGGCTGATCCACAGGCCGTACACCGCCGGCACCAGTACGAACGTGGTGAAGACGACGAAGTACGGCAGCAGGAACAGGTACGGCGTGGCGGGGCCGGTCCGCCGTACCTGGCCGCCGGTGGCCGCTGTCTCAGCCGCCATACTTCTTCGCGTTCTGCTCCAGGAGCTGGTCGGCCTTGGCGGCACCGTCGGCGAGCGCCTTGGCCGGCTCCTTGCGTCCCAGGACCGCCTCGTTGATCGCTGTGACCACGGTGGCCATGGCGTCGGCGATTCCCGGCTTGGGCGGCAGGAAGTGCAGGTAGTCGATCTGCGTGCCGATCGCCGACTGCTCGGGCAGCGCCTTGAACTCGGCACTGTCGCGGATCTCGGCGCGGGCCGGCACCTGACCGCCGCGGGCCCACTCGATCGAGTGCTGGCTGATCCAGTTGATGAAGACCTTGCCCGCGGCCAGCTTGTTGTCGTCCTTGGCCTTCGGCTTGAACTGCACGAACTGGTGCGAGCCGGCCCAGGCCGCCTTCTGCGTGCCGATCTGCGGCAACGGCGCCACGCCCCATTGAAGGTTCTTGTCCTCCTTGAGCGTGTTGATCGTCCAGATGCCGTTCCAGTTGAAGGCGTTCTTGCTGTTGCGGAAGGCCACGATGTCGGCGTCCTGGGCCACGTTCTTGGGGCTGTAGCCGTTCTTCACGTGGTCGGTCATCCAGGTCAGCGCCTGCACGCCGGCCTGCTCGCCGAAGGTCGCCTTGGTGGCGGCCTCGTCGAAGAGCTGACCGCCGAACTGCCAGAGCAGCGACTGGAACTGCATGCTGCCGGTGAACTCGAACGGGGTGACCCAGTCGCCCTGGATCCCCTTCGACTTCATCGTCTCGAGCGCGGCCTGGTATTCGTCGTTCGTGGTCGGAGGCTTCTCGGGGTCGAGCCCGGCCTTCTCCATGACCCCCTTGTTGTAGAAGAAGCCGAGCGGGTGCACGTCGAGCGGGATCGAGTAACGGGTGTTGTTGTAGACGCCCGCGTTCCACACCGGCGGGGAGAAGTCCTCGGCCTTGAAGTTCAGTGCCTTGGCCAGGTCTTCCAGCGGCAGGATGACCCCGCGGGCGGCGTTGGTCGACACGTGGTCGACGTGCATGATGCCGACGTCCGGCCCGTTGCCGGTGGCCACCGCGGCCGGCGTCTTCTGGTAGTAGTCGGCCCACTGGTACGTGTTCATCGAGACCTTGATGTTCGGGTGCTCGGTGTTGAACTGGTCGACGAGCTTCTTCATGAACGGGCCGTCGCCCCCGGTGAAGCCGTTCCAGAAGGCGAGCGCGACGTTCGGGCCGTCGTAGCTCGTCGCGGCCGGGGCGGCGTTCTGCCCGCCCCCGGTCACCTTTTCGTTGGGGCCGCTGTCGCCGCAGGCGCTCAGGAGCACGGCGCTGCCGGCTCCCACGCCCAGACCCATCACATGGCGGCGGGAAAGATTCATCGAGACTCCTCGGGGGTCAGGCACAACGCGTGCCAGGAGACGGGAGGTAAAAGGATTTCGCTCTTCTGCGGCAGGTTGATCAACTCGGGGCGACCGGCACTGAGCGTGAGGTGTTGTCGCAGTCGGTGGTGCGGGAAAGCACGCAGATCAAGGTTCAGCGGCACCGGCTCGGTGCCACGGTTGACCACGAAAACGGTGAGCGCGCCCGACTCCTCGTCGTGAGTGGCCACGGCGTCGACGGCCGGCACCTCACCGAAACGGCCGGTGGTCATGTCCGGTGAGGAGATGGCGGGCCGCAGCACGGTTCCTCGCGCAAGGCGCGCGGTATGCGCGAACGGATGGAAAATTGTCTGCCGCCACGCCTCGCCGCCGGCCCGGGTGCGGATCGGGGCGATCACGTTGACGAGCTGGGCCTGGCAGGCGACGGTCAGCCGGTCGGCGTGGCGCAGCATGCTGATCAGCAGATTGCCGACGACCACCGCGTCGGTGCCGTTGTAGTCGTCCTCGATCAGGGCAGGCAGGTCCTCGATCGGCCGATCCTCGGGCTCGGTGAAACGGGACTGGTACCAGACGTTCCACTCGTCCAGCGACAGTTGGATCCGCTTCTTGCGGCGCAGCTTGGCCCGCACGTGATCGGCGGTGGCGATCACGCTGTCGATGAAGCCGTCCAGGTCGACGGCGGACGCCCGGAAGCTGGCCTCGTCGTGCTTCTCGGGGTCGTAGTAGTTGTGCAGCGAGATGTAGTCGACCTGGTCGTACGCGTGCTCGAGGACGGTGGCCTCCCACGCGGCGAAGGTCGCCATGTCCGAGTTGGAGCTGCCACAGGCGACCAGTTCGATGCTCGGGTCGACCCGGCGCATGGCGTGCCCGGCGCGAGCGGCGAGCCGTCCATACTCCTGCGCGGTCAGGCTGCCGATCTGCCAGGGCCCGTCCATCTCGTTGCCGAGACACCACAGGCGTACGTCGTGCGGCTGCGCGACGCCGTGCTTGCGGCGCAGGTCGGCGGCGGCCGTGCCGTCCGGCAGATTGCAGTATTCGACCAGCTCGGCGGCGGCCTCGATGCCCCGCGTGCCGAGGTTGACGGCCATCATCGGCTCGACGCCGGCCAGCTCGCTCCACCGCATGAACTCGTTGAGCCCGAACTGGTTGCTCTCCAGGGCGCGCCAGGCCAGGTCGAGGCGGCGGGGGCGGTCGCCGCGGGGGCCGACCCCGTCCTCCCAGCGATAGCCGGAGACGAAGTTGCCACCCGGATAGCGGACCGTGGTGACGCCCAGTTCGCGGACGAGCTCGAGCACGTCGGTGCGCAGGCCGTCGGGGTCGGCCGCGGGGTGGCCGGGCTCGAAGATGCCGGTGTAGACGCACCGGCCCATGTGCTCGACGAACGAGCCGAAGAGCCGCCGGTCGACCGGAGCGATCGAGAACGCTGGATCAAGGGTGAGCTGTGCCACTACCATGCCGATGTTTTTACAACGTTGCATTCATCGTTGTAAAGAGCGGCTGGCAACGATCCCGAAACGTTCGCGAAATTTGTCGTTGCCGATTCGGACGTCGTGGCCGCGCTGCGAATTGTCGTTGTTGCGCGGAGCGCCCGCCCATACCCCCGCCCACCCAGGGGGACGGGACGACGCTAGCGCGCCTGCCGGCCCCGAGACTGGTTATCCACAGGCTGCGGGCTTCTCTCGTCGCGTCCTCGGCCATCTTCGGCTTACGCGGGTGCGGGCCCTGTGCACTCTGCGGCTCTGGTCAGCCTGCGGCGCCTGCCGTGCCCGCCGTGCTCTCCCGCACCACCAGCCGATGCTCCACCCGCAGCTCGCGAGGCGCCCCCGCCGCCGCCGGCCCGTCCCCCAGCCGTTCCGCGAGCAGGTCGACCGCGAGCTGCGCGATCCGCGGCGCGTCCGGGGCGATCGTGCTCAGTGTCGGTGTGGAGAAGCGCCCGTCCTCGATGTCGTCGAAGCCGATCACCGCCACGTCACCCGGCACCGACACCCCTCGCGACAGCAGCGTGCGCAGCGCCCCCAGCGCCAGCAGGTCGTTGAAGCAGAACACCGCGTCGGGCGGATCGTCCGCGTCGAGCAGCCGAGCCATCGCCGCCGCCCCGTCCGCCCGGTGGAAGCCCTCCGCCGGCATCTCCAGCGCCGGGTCGACCGCAAGCCCGGCCGCGGTCAGCGCCGCCCGATAACCGGCCAGCCGCTGGTGCGCGGTCACCGCCGAGGGCCGGTCCTGCACCCCGATCGCCGCGATGCGCCGCCGCCCCAGCGAGGTCAGATGGCGGGTCGCGTCGGCCGCCGCGGCCGTGTTGTCGATCGCCACGTGGTCGGCCGGGCCGTGCCAGATCCGTTCGCCGAGCAGCACCATCGGCGTGCCGTCGCGCAGCGCCAACTCCTCGCCGGCCAGGGCCAGAGGGCTGAAGATCAGCCCGTCGATGGCGTGCCGCCGCAGACCCGCGACGAGGTTGCGTTCGCGTTCGGCCAGCCCGTCGGTCTGGTCGATCAACACTGTCCATGAGCGACGTTCGGCGGCCTGCACGATCAGCCCGGCGATCTCGGCGAAGTAGGGGAGCTGGAGCTCGGGCACGGCCAGCGCGATGACTCCCGAGCGGCCACTGCGAAGCTGGCGGGCGGCGATGTTGGGCACGTAGCCGAGCGCCTCGATGGCGGCCTGCACGCGGGCGCGGGTTGCCGGGGCCACGTGCACATATCCGTTGACGACGTTGGAGACCGTCTTGATGGACACACCGGCCCGCGCGGCGACATCCTTGAGTCCCGGCGGCACGGAAAGGGACTATACAACGTTGCAGTACTTAAGTCCGATCACCCGGCGGAGCTAAGGGTCCGGTATTGGATCTGCGTTCGCGATTACCGTTGCCGCATGTCCGTGAGCGCAGCGTGTCTGCCCGTACGCGAGTCCGAGGTGCGCCTCGAGAGCGACGCCGAGGCCTCAGTAGTGCTGCTGACCGTGCGCGGCCAGTGGGACCGGGCGCTGTGGGAGCTGTCGTCCGAGCGCCTGAGCAGGTGCCTGGCCGAGCATCCGGAGGCGCTCATCGCCGACCTCACCGAGCTCGACGACCCCGCGGCCCGCAGCGCCCCACGCTGGGCCGCCGCCCGGCGCGACGCCGCCGGAATGACCCCGCCGGTGCAGCTCGCCCTCTGCATCCCGCCGGAGCTGCCGCTGGCCGACCGCATGCAGCGTCTGGGCGCGGCCGGTTTCCTGCCGGTCTATGCCCGGGTGCGGCAGGCCCGGGTGGCCATCGCCGGGCGGCTGCCACTGACCGAGCGGGCCACCCTGCGGCTCGGCCCCGAACCGGACGCGCCGAGTCTCGCCCGCAACCTGGTCAGCGACGCCTGCCTCGCCTGGGAGCGCGCCGAGCTGCTGCACCCGGGCCGGGCCGTGATGTCCGAACTGGTGACCAACGCGGTCGAGCACGCCCGCACCGAGTTGACCGTCTCGGTCAGCCTGCGCGGGGCGGGCATTCACCTGAGCGTGGCGGACGGGGTGGCCGAACCGCCCCGTCCGCTCGAGATGGGCCGGGTGCGCCGCGGTCAGCCGCTCGACAACCGCGGCCACGGCTTGCGCGTTGTCTCCGCGCTCACCGTGGCCTGGGGTTCGCTGCCCACCACCGGCGGAAAACTGGTGTGGGCCACGCTGATGCCGCCTAGCGCGCCTCGATGATCATGCCGGCGCCGACCGTACGGTTGGTGCCCTCGTCGATCAGGATGAAGCCGCCGGTCGTGCGGTTGCGCCGGTATTCGTCGGCCAGCAGCGGGAGAGTCGTACGCAGCCGCACGCGCCCGATCTCGTTGAGCACGAGCCCGTCCGCCTGCTCGTCGCGGTGCAGGGTGTTGACGTCCAGCCGGTACTGCAGGCCGCGAACCACCGTGCGGGCCGTACGGGTCGTGTGCTTGATCGCGTATTTCGCGCCGACCCGCAGCGGGGCCGACTCGTCCATCCAGCAGACCATGGCCTCGATGTCCTGGGCGACGGCCGGGGCGTTGTGCGGCCGGCAGATCAGGTCGCCGCGCGAGATGTCGATCTCGTCGTTGAGCCGCACCGTGACCGACATGGGCGGGAACGCCTCGTCGACCGGGCCGTCGGCCGTGTCGATCGCGGCGATCGTGCTGGTCATGCCGGACGGCAGAACCATGACCTCGTCACCGGGCTTGAGCACGCCCGACGCGACCTGGCCGGCGTAGCCGCGGTAGTCGGTCACGGTCGTCGACTGCGGGCGGATCACGTATTGCACCGGGAACCGCACGTCGACCAGGTTGCGGTCGCTGGCGATGTGCACGTGCTCGAGGTGGTGCAGCAGCGACGGACCGTCGTACCACGGGCTGTTCTCGGAGCGGGAGGCGATGTTGTCGCCGTTCAGCGCCGACACCGGAATGATCGTCAGGTCGGTGATCTCGAGCTTGGCCGCGAACGAGGTGAACTCGTCGGCGATCCGGTCGTAAACCGCCTTGTCCCAGTCGACCAGGTCCATCTTGTTGATGCAGAGCACCAGGTGGGGCACCCGCAGCAGCGACGTGAGGAACGCGTGCCGGCGCGACTGCTCGACCAGGCCCTTGCGCGCGTCGACCAGGATCAGCGCCAGGTCGGCGGTCGAGGCGCCGGTGACCATGTTCCGGGTGTACTGAATGTGCCCGGGGGTGTCGGCGATGATGAACTTGCGCCGCGGGGTGGCGAAGTAGCGGTAGGCCACGTCGATCGTGATGCCCTGCTCACGCTCGGCCCGCAGCCCGTCGGTGAGCAGCGCGAGGTTGGTGTATTCATCGCCGCGCGACGCGCTGGCCAGCTCGACGGCCTCCAGCTGGTCGGCGAAGATCGTCTTGGTGTCGTACAGCAGGCGGCCGATGAGGGTCGACTTGCCGTCGTCGACGCTGCCCGCGGTGGCGAACCGCAGCAGGTCCATGCGCGCGGGAGGCGCCGTCTCGGTCTCCAGGACGGCCTGACTCATCAGAAGTAACCCTCTCGCTTGCGGTCTTCCATGGCGGCCTCGCTGACCTTGTCGTCCCCGCGGGTCGCGCCGCGCTCGGTGATCCGGGTCGCGGCGACCTCGTCGATCACCTTCTCCACCGTGTCGGCCTCGGAGAGCACGGCCGCGGTCTGCGAGGCGTCGCCGACCGTGCGGTAACGCACCCGGCGCACCTCGGAGGTCTCGCCGTCGCGCAGCTTGATGAACTCGTTCACCGCGTAGAACATCCCGGCGCGCTCGACGACCTCACGGTCGTGGGCGTAGTAGATGCTCGGCAGCGGGATCTGCTCCTTGGCGATGTAGTGCCAGACGTCGAGCTCGGTCCAGTTCGACAGCGGGAACACCCGGATCGACTCGCCCGGGTGGTGCCGGCCGTTGTAGAGCGCCCACAGCTCGGGCCGCTGATTCTTGGGGTCCCACTGGCCGAACTCGTCGCGGAAGCTGAACATGCGCTCCTTGGCGCGCGCCTTCTCCTCGTCGCGCCGGGCACCGCCGAACAGGGCGTCGAACCGGTATTTCTCGACCGCGGCCAGCAGCACCGGGGTCTGGATGCGGTTGCGGGTGCCGTCGGGCAGCTCGCGCACGTGGCCGCTGTCGATCGCCTCCTGCACGCTCGCCACGACCAGGTTCAGCCCCAGGGTGGCGACGCGGGAGTCGCGGTATTCGAGCACCTCGGCGAAGTTGTGGCCGGTGTCGACGTGCATGACCGGGAACGGGATGCGCGCCGGGGCGAACGCCTTCTCGGCCAGCCGGAGCATGACGATCGAGTCCTTGCCGCCGGAGAACAGCAGGACGGGACGCTCGAACTCGGCCATCACCTCGCGCATCACGAAAATGCTCTCGGCTTCGAGGGCATCCAGATGCGAGACGCGGTAAGGCTTCGTCTGGCTCATCAATAGGCTCCAGACCGGTTGGGGGGCATGTGCACTCTTTAAAACGTCATTCTGAGGGAAGGTGACGCTGCAACGCTGCAAGCAACCGAGGAGCGAGATCCTTACGGCACACGACCAGGTCGGGCAGCTTAGGATCGGCCTCGTTGTATTTCAGCTCAGATCCGTCAATCCGGCTAGCGTGCAGCCCAGTGGCCAATGCCACAGCAACCGGCGCGGCCGAATCCCACTCGTACTGGCCGCCGGCATGCACGTAGGCGTCGGCCTCGCCGTTGATCACCGCGGCGATCTTGACGCCGGCCGAGCCCATCGGCACCAGTTCAGCCCCGATCTCCTCGGCCAGCGCGGTGACGAAGGCCGGCGGCCGGGTGCGGCTCGCGGCGATGCGGATCGGCCCGCCGGTCGCGGCGGTCAGCGGCAGCGGCGGATAGGCCGGCGCGTGGTCGGTGGCGATCGTGCGGTGCTGAGCCGGCATCGCGACCGCACCCGCGGCCAGGCAGGACGGGCTGTTGCAGTCGGCCGTCCAGAGCGCGACGTGCACCGCCCAGTCGGGCCGGCCCTCCTCGGAGAACTCGCGGGTCCCGTCGAGCGGGTCGATGATCCACACCCGGGTGGCGCCGAGCCGCTCGGGCCGCACCACGCTGGGCTCGCCGTCGCGCCAGGCGTCACGGGCGTGGTCGTCCTCCTCGGACAGGACCGCGTCGGCCGGGCGCCAGCGGGCCAGTTCGGCCCGCATCAGGTGGTGCGCCGCCTTGTCGCCGGCCGCCTTGAGGGCAGCGCCGTCGGCGAAGCCCATCTCCTCGCGGACCCGCAGCAGCGCCTGACCGGCCCGGTCGGCCAGCCAGCGGGCGAAGGCCGCGTCGTTCACCGGCGGAGTGCCGCCGTCGGTGCTCTCCCGTTGGGGAGTTACGCGCGCCGACGTCTCTGTCCGCTCGCTCATACCTCTGCCGCTCCCTCTAAAGATCAGTACGCTCCGGAAGACCGCACCACTGCGGTCATGGTGCGCAACAGGATCACCAGATCCAAGCTGAGCGTCCAGTTCTCCACATAGCGCAGGTCCAGCCGGACCGCTTCCTCCCACGGCAGGTCCGAACGTCCGGAAACCTGCCACAGGCCTGTCATACCCGGCTTGACGGCGAGCCGGCGTCGCACGTCGTCGGCGTACACCGCCACCTCGGACGGCAGCGGCGGCCGCGGCCCGACCAGCGACATCTGCCCCAGCAAGACGTTGAGCAGCTGCGGCAGCTCGTCGAGCGAGAAACGACGCAGGTAATGCCCGACCCGGGTCACCCGCGGGTCGTCACGGATCTTGAAGAGCACACCGTCGTGCTCGTTGAGATGCCTCAGCTCGGCGAGCCGCGCCTCGGCATCCACATACATGCTTCTGAACTTGAAGATGCGGAACAGACGGCCGTCGCGCCCGACCCGCACCTGCCGAAAGAGTACCGGCCCGCGTGAGGTGCACCGCACACACAGTGCGACGGCCATCAGCAACGGACCGAAGATCATCAATAGGGCGAGGGCCCCGAGCCGGTCGAAGACCTCTTTGACCAGGCGCGACCCGCCGTGCAGCCGCGGATGCTCGACGTGCAGCATCGGCAGACCGTCGAACGGCCGGATCGTCGTACGGGCGCCCGCGACATCGACGAGAGCGCTGGCCACGACCAGGTCCACCTCGTCGCGCTCCAGCCGCCAGGCCAGCCGCCGCAACGTCGCGCCGTCGAGCTCGGGGCAGCTCAGCACGACCACGGTGTCGGCGTCAGCCTGTTCGACCGCCCCCGCCACATCGTCGAAAGTCCCATAGACGACGAGCTCGCTCACACCCTCGCCGTCGTGTTCGGGCGGCAGGCAGACGCCCACCACCTCGAGCCCGTGATAGCGCTCGCGCCGAAGCTGCCGGCTCATCCCGATGACCGAGAGCTCGTGCCCGACCAGGATCACCCGGCGCAGACTCTCCCCCCGGCCGCGGGCCAGGTGCAGCCGTTTGCGCAGCGCGAACCGCAGCACCACCGACGAGGCGATCGCCGTCGGCAGAGCGGCCAGCACATAGCTCCGGGCCAGATCCAGATCCAGCGCGTACGACACCAGGGCCGCACCCGCGATCAAGCCGACCCCGCCGCGCAGCACCCGCTGGTACTCGTCCGTCCCCACGAACAGATAGCGCCGCTCATAGGCCCGCGCGACCGCGAGCACGACCAGCAACAGCACCGGCAACATCGCCGACAGGAACATGTACGCCCGGTTGTAGCTGGTCACGTCGTCGCCGAAGCGCAACGCGAACGTCGCCGCCCCGGCCGCCGTGCCCGCCGCCAGATCGCAGAGCACCAGCGAGCGCACATAGCTGCGCTCCCAGCGCTGCCGGCGCGACATGGCTGCGTGCCGTCCACGCGAGCGGACGAACGGGCGGGTCGCCGGCCGCACCGCCGCCGACCGGTTCGGACGATCGGACCAGTGCCGGTCGATCGCCCGGTTCCGGGCCGGGTCAGGCCGCCCGCGCGTGCTCAGCGGCGGCGCGTTGTCCGGCCGCGCCGGACCGGTGGTCCGCCCCGCGTTCGGGCGGGTCGTGACGGTCGCGCCCGCGCCGGCCGGTGGCGGACTTTGCGGGACGATCGGCGCCGGGATCCAGGATCGCCGCGAACCGTGATTGGCCGGCGGATGATTGGCCCACCCGTAGCCCTCGGGCGGATGAACCGGCGGGCGCTCCGCACGGACCGGCGGGCGCTCCGGGCGCACCGGCCGGATCGCCGGCAGCAGCACCGTCGGCTGCGACAGCACCGCCTCCTGCGTGGACAGGTCCTGTCGCACTCCGAACCTCCCCCAACCACCGGTCATAGCGCACCGAACCGGTGCATACGTGTGACCAACGGTCGGACGGTCATGAGCGTCACGGGATCAGGAGACGGACAAAACCGCCCAAACGATCTATCTGTTCCGTCCCACCGGCATCAACTGCCGTGGTATTTGTTCTGCGCCCACTCCACGCCCTCGAGCACGATCGCCTCGACCACGTCAGCCGCCCGGTCGACGAGAAAGTCCAGCTCCTTACGCTCCGCACCGGAGAAGTCGGCGAGCACGTAGTCGGCCGGATCCTGCCGGCCCGGGGGACGGCCCACCCCGAACCGCACCCGCGCGTATTCCTTGCTCGCCAACGACTTCGACATGGAACGCAAACCGTTGTGGCCACCCTCACCACCACCACGCTTGGCTCGCACCTGTCCGAACGGCACATCAAGCTCATCGTGCACGGCAATCACGTTCGCCACCGGCACTTTGAAGAACTGGGCCAGCGAGACCACGGGCGCACCCGACAGGTTCATGAACGTCAGCGGCTTGACCAGCACCAATTTGGGACCGCCGAAACCCAACCGGCCCTCAGCCACCTCAGCGTGCGCGCGCTTGGACCGGCCGAACTTCGCACCCACCCGGGACGCCAGCAGATCGGCGACCATGAAACCCACGTTGTGCCGGTTGCCGGCGTACTGCTTGCCGGGGTTACCGAGACCGACCACCAGCCACGGCTCGTCGCTCACTGCGCCTCCACACGTAAAAGCGTGCCCATACAACACCGGGGAAAGTGCCCCCTGGCACTTTCCCCGGTCACTGCTTCTTCGCCGACTTGGCGGGTCTTACTCCGCGGGCGCGGCCTCAGCGGTCTCGGCGGTCTCTTCGCCGGCCTCGCCGGTGTCGCCCTCGAGCTGCTCGGCGGTCTGCGCCTGCGAGACGATCGCCAGCACGAGCTCGGGCTCGACGGCCAGCTCGGTGCCGGTCGGCAGCGTCACGTCGCCGGCGGTGATCTGCGCGCCGGCCTCGAGGCCCTCGATCGAAACCAGGAGCTCGCTCGGCAGGTGCATCGCCTCGGCGACCACGGCCAGCGTGGTCGACTCGCTGACGACGAGCGTGTTGCGGGCGGCCTCACCGGTCAGCGTCACCGGGACGTCGACCTGCACCTTCTCGCCCCGCTTCACGATGATCAGGTCAACGTGCTCGTAGGTGTCCTTGATCGGGTCACGCTGGATCGCCTTCGGCAGCGCCAGCGTCGTGCCCGACGCGCCATTGATGTCGATCGTGAAAACCTGGTTGAGTCCACCGTGCCGGATGGCAGCCGCGAACTCACGGGCCGGCAGCGCGATGTGCTGCGGCTTCTCGCCGTGGCCGTAAAGCACGGCGGGCACCAAACCGGCCCGGCGCGTGCGGCGGGCACCACCCTTGCCGAACTCGGTGCGGGGCTCGGCGCTGATCTTTACCTCGGACACGGGGAAGCTCCTGAAACTCTTGGATCGGGCTGCGACTTAGTCGGCGTGCGGTTCCGGCAGTGTCTGTCTGTGGCAATCGGCCGCCGTCGGTGCTGGAGGCCGTCGTCGGCGCTGCCGGGCAAGGGGGGCGCGCTGGGCACAGGCCCGGAGCACCGCGTCGATCACGGTGCCCCCGATCGGTTGCGAACCTCAGCAGACCGCGGGGCACCCTCGCCGTGGCAACCGCACTATCTTACCTTCCACCCGAGCGCACGAATCAGCGGGTCCGGCGTGGTCCCGCCGTTCCCGCGAACTTCACCCGCTCGGAGCACCCCCGCATCCGGAAATCCGCGGAACACCCCACCGCAAACCCGGCATACAGCGTCCCCGGCAAGCATCGAGAATCACAAACCCGCAAAAGCAGGACTCGGTCGCGATCAAGCAGGTCTCGATCGCGTCAGCAGCTCAACCCCAAGACCAGCCTCGGGGCTTTCGTTGCAGGACAGCCCGGGCGGGCGGCACGGACGCCGGGACGGCAGCCAGCCGGCCGGCACGCCCCGAACTGGTGGGACGACCCGTACTTCTGCGGTTTCGCGGTTGCTCTAGCTCAGACCGCCGAACAGGGTCGTCACCGAACCGTCGTCGAAGACCTCGCGGATGGCGCGGGCCAGCAGCGGGGCGATCGACAGGACGGTGATCTTGTCGAGGCGCTTCTCGGGGGGCAGGGGCAGCGTGTTGGTGACGACCAGCTCGCTGATGCGGCTGTTCTTGAGACGCTCGGTCGCCGGGTCGGAGAGCAGCGCGTGCGTCGAGGCGACGATCACGTCGGCCGCGCCCTCCTCCCAGAGGATGTCGGCCGCCTTGGTGATCGTGCCGCCGGTGTCGATCATGTCGTCGACGATCAGGCACACGCGGCCCTCGACCTCGCCGACGACGCGGTTGGCGACGACCTGGTTCGGCTTCAGCGGGTCGCGCGTCTTGTGGATGAAGGCCAGCGGGCAGCCACCCAGCCGGTCGGTCCAGCGTTCGGCGACCCGTACCCGGCCCGAGTCGGGCGCGACGACGGTCATGGGGCGGCCCGCGTACTTGCTCTGCACGTGCTCGGCCAGGATGTCCATCGCGAACAGGTGGTCGACCGGGCCGTCGAAGAAGCCCTGGATCTGGGCGGTGTGCAGGTCGACCGTGAGGATGCGGTTGGCGCCCGCGGTCTTCAGCAGGTCGGCCACCAGGCGCGCCGAGATCGGCTCGCGACCGCGGTGCTTCTTGTCCTGCCGCGCGTAGGGATAGAACGGCAACACGACGGTGATCCGCTTGGCCGACCCGCGCTTCAACGCGTCGATCATGATCAGGGTCTCCATGACCCAGCGGTTCACGCCCTCGGTCACCGACTGAACGACGAACGCGTCGGAGCCGCGAACGGAGTCCTTGAAACGGACGAAAATCTCACCGTTGGCGAACTCGTACGAATCGGCGGGGGTCGGCGCCACGCCGAGCACCTGGCCGATCTCTTCCGCCAGCTCCGGGAAACCCCGCCCGGAGAAAAGCATCAGAGACTTACGGTTCTCCGCGACGATGCTGCCCATCGGCTCGCTACTCCCGTTGGATCGAGGGGGTGGGGATGTGATTCCCGTGAAGTATCCCCCGCGGCCACTTTCCCGCCACGTTCCGCGGCCGTCGCGTGGGATGCCTCACCCTCATCGGATCACTCCAGCTCAGAGCAGGTCACCCCACCACCGCACGCAGTCCGACGGTCACCCGGTTGTCGGATACCTGCCAGCTAACCGCACTCACGGTGAGTTCGCTCGGCGACGCAGAGTCACTCGGCCGTGCTGATCTCGCCCCCGGAGTCCTGCTCGGCCAGCGCCCGCTCGGCCGCCGCGGCCGAAACCGTGCCGGCCCGGCGCCGCAACACCCAGTTCTCCACATTGCGCTGCTGCGCGCGCGTCACCCCGAGGCTGCCCGCCGGCACCCGCTTGTCGATCGCGCTGCCCGCGGCGACGTACGCCCCCGGCTCGATCTCGACCGGCGCGATGAGCACGGTGTCGGACCCCACGAACGCGGCCTCGCCCACCGTGGTGTGACTCTTGTTCACACCGTCGTAGTTCGCGAAGATCGTGCCCGCACCGATGTTGGCCTTCGCCCCGATCGTGGCGTCCCCGACGTAGGACAGGTGAGGCACCTTGGCGCCCTCGCCCAGCTCGGCGTTCTTGGTCTCGACGAAGCCGCCGACCTTGGCCTTGCGTCCCAGCCGCGTGCCCGGCCGCAGGAACGAGAACGGGCCCACGGTCGCCTCGGCCCCGATCTGAGCCCCGATCGAGTGCGTCCGCAGCACCACCGCGCCCGCGCCGACCGTGGTGTCGATCAGCGTCGAGTCAGGCCCGACGATCGCACCGGCGGCGACGCTGGTCTCGCCCAGAAGCTGCGAGTTCTGGTCGATCTCGGCGTCGGGCTCGAGCGTCACCGTCACGTCGATCCAGGTCGTCGACGGGTCGAGGATCGACACGCCCGAGCGCATCCACGCCTCGTTGGTGCGGTCGCGCAGCAGCGCCCGCAGCCGCGCCAACTCGGCCCGGTCGTTGCAGCCCAGCGTCTCGTCGGCGTCGGGCGCGACGAAGACCCCGACCGGGCGGCCCACCGACGCAAGGATCCCGAACACGTCGGTCAGGTATTCCTCGCCCTGGTCGTTGTCGGTCGACAGCTTCGACAGCGCCTCCCGCAGCGACACCACGTCGAAGGCGTAGATGCCCGCGTTGATCTCGCGGATCGTCCGCACCTCGGGCGACGCGTCGCGCTCCTCGACGATCTTCTCGAGGTTGCCGGCCGCGTCCCGCACGATGCGGCCCAGCCCGGCCGGGTCGCCGACCTCGGCCGCGAGCACGGTCGCCCCGCGCGCGCCGGCCTCGTGCTCCGCGATCAGGCTCGCCACCGTCTCGGCCCGCAGCAACGGCACGTCACCGTTGAGCACCACCACGGTGCCGGTCGCCTCGGGCACCGCCTCGAGCGCGATGCGCATCGCGTGGCCGGTGCCGTTCTGCTCGGCCTGCAGCACCGGAGTGGCGGCCGGCGCGACCTCGGCCAGGTGCGCCTCGACCTGCTCGGCCTTGTGGCCGACGACCACGATCGTCCGCTCGGCTCCGGCCGACGCCGATGCGGTCAGCACGTGCCCGAGCAGCGTGCGGCCGAGCAGCGGATGCAGGACCTTGGGCGTGGCGGACTTCATCCGCTTGCCCTCTCCGGCCGCAAGGACAACGACGGTACGACGGGTCTGACTCACGCGGAACTCCCGTGTTCGCAATAGACACTCACCGAGGCGGCGACACCACAGCCGCAGACAGACTGCTCCCGGAAGAGGATTCGAACCCCTATAAACGGCACCAAAAGCCGCGGTCCTACCATTAGACGATCCGGGACCTATTTCGGACATTTCCCCTAGGGGTTCTGTCTACCGGCTACATCTTAACGGCACACCGTAGATCCTCACTCGCCGCGATCCCACGCACGACTCCCTCGACCTCCCAGTAGAGCCGACTCGACCTGGGAACGTAGATGATCAGACAGCCGCGGTACGTCTCTCCGACGTTCCGCCGAACGGTAGACGGCTTGTGCTTCTTGACCGTCGCTCGCCGAAAGTGCTCGGCCGGCACGCCCACCACGTCCGCCCACCATTCCGTCGCCGCAGCGGTGTCGGCAGATTCGTGGATGCTCAGACGGTAGGTCAACGCGTCCCGTGAGACCCCCAATAACTCCACGTATCGAAGGAAGAGCAAGATCAGCCGAGGATCGCTGTTGATGAACTGCAGACCTCCGTTGACTTGGTCCAAGGCTTCTCCTTAGCACCCTCGCACCAGTAGGCCACGGCACCGATCAGGATCACCTCTCGATCGGTCAGCTCACCGACCCATGCGCCGAGTCGCTCACCTGTCGCAAGGCGCTCCGCATCACGAGCTCGGCGATGCGGCTCCCAACGAACCTCCTCCATACGCGCGACGCGCTCCTGTTCCCGCGCCTTCTGCTGGCCGGGCGTCAACACGAACGGAACGTGCCTCGTCCACAGGTAGGCCGTGGACTTCGACACGCTGAGCTGGGTCGCGATCGCCGGCACGGAAGCTCCTTCCCGCCTGAGCTCAACAGCCCTGTCCCGCAGCGCGTCCTTCGCGTTCGGCCGACGCGTCCATTCCGGGGGATCAAGCCCTCGCAACCACCCCGACAGCGTGCCGTTGCCCACGCCGAAGTGAGCCATCAACTGAGATCGCGACAGCCCCGGATCAACCCGGAGTCGGCGCGCCTCCTCCCGCCTCGGATCCTCCTCAATGCTTTTCATCTGCCGCTGCCCCTAGCCGCTCATCGAGGCCACCCGGTTCACGAGCGCTCCCGGCAAGCCTGTCGACGTAGACATCTCTGCCCTGCTGGCACCGCGTAATCAGGAGTTGGTTGTGGTCAACTCTCGAGACGACGCGAGCCCGCTCGAGCTGGTTGCGCTCACGATCCGAAGCAGACATTCCACTCCTCGAAAATCCGCACCATCACTATGTTCATACATTAGAACGCGATTATGCTCATCCGTAAGGCTGTAGATGTGCCAAAAGGAATTCGGGCAAAGGCTTGGTCTTGCACTGCGCGAAGGTTACGGTGGCGTAAGTTACGGTGACGTAGGCGTAAGTAAATGATCTCGCTCCCACCCATCCCCGCAGCTCAGTGAGGTGTCATGACGTCCACCATCGAGGCCGCGCCCAAAGCCGGCCCCAAGCCGCTGACCGACGGCCCTCAGCCGCGCGGCATCCTGATCGCCCTCTACGGCTTCGTGATCGTGCCGTTCCTGGCGGTCTTCGCCGCCGTCCCGGTCGCCTGGGGCGGCTGGCTCTCCTGGACGGACGTTGCGATCGCCACCGTCTTCTACCTGTTCTCGGGGCTGGGCATCACGGTCGGTTTCCACCGCTACTTCACGCACGGCTCGTTCAAGGCCAAGCGCTGGCTGCGCATCACCCTGGCGCTGGCCGGCTCGCTGGCCATCGAGGGCAACATCATCCAGTGGGTGGCCGACCACCGGCGCCACCACGCGTTCAGCGACCAGGAGGGTGACCCCCACTCCCCCTGGCGCTACGGCAACGGCTTCTGGGCGCTGACCAAGGGCCTCTGGTTCGCCCACATGGGCTGGATGTTCAGCCGCGAGCTGTCCAATCGGGCACGGTTCGCCCCGGATCTGATGGCCGACAAGGATATCGACCGCATCGACAAGGCGTTCGGCCCGATCGTGCTCTTCTCGACGCTCGGCCCGGCACTGATCGGCGGGCTGGTGACCTGGTCGTGGCAGGGCGCGCTGACCGCGTTCTTCTGGGCCGGCATTGTGCGCATCGGCCTGCTGCACCACGTGACCTGGTCGATCAACTCGGTGTGCCACGTCTACGGCGAGCGCCCGTTCGAGGTGCGCAACGGCGACAAGGCGTCCAATTTCTGGCCGCTGGCGATCGTGTCGTTCGGTGAGAGCTGGCACAACCTGCACCACGCCGACCCGACCTGTGCCCGGCACGGTGTGCTGCGCGGTCAGATCGACATCTCGGCCCGGCTGATCTGGCTCTTCGAGAAGGCGGGCTGGGCGTCGAACATCAAATGGCCCAATGAGCAGCGCCTCGCCGCGAAGATGACGAAGGCGTGACGAATGCCGAAGGTGTAGCAAACGCCGAAGGTGTGACGAACGCCGGAAGTGTGACGGATGCCGAAGGCGTGACGGATGTAGCGGGAGAGTCGGCGCCGGGGCGAACCTGGCAGGATGTCCGGGTGACCGATCCTGACGAACCCGGCGAGAAGCAGCGGCGTGTGCGGCCGGCGGCGAGCCCTCGGGTGCGCATGTCGGCCGCGCAGCGCCGGGAGCAACTGATAGCGATCGGCCGTCAGCTTTTCGCCGAGCGCGGTTTCGACGCGACCAGCGTCGAGGAGGTCGCGGCCCGGGCCAAGGTGTCCAAGCCGGTGGTCTACGAGCACTTCGGTGGCAAGGAGGGCCTCTACGCGGTCGTCGTCGACCGTGAGGTCCGTGCGTTGCTCGACCGCATCGCGGCGGCGCTGACCGCCGGTCATCCGCGGGAGCTGCTGGAACAGGCGGCGCTGGCCCTGCTCGACTACATCGAGGAGGAGCCGCACGGCTTCCGGGTGCTGGTGCGCGAGTCGCCGGTGCTGTCCCCGGCGGGCACGTTCTCAAGTGTCATGAACGACGTGGCCCACCAGGTGGAACACATTCTGGGCGCCGAGTTCAAGAGCCGGGGTCTCGACCCGAAGTTCGCCGAGCTATATTCACAGGCGCTGGTCGGCATGGTGGCGCTGGTGGGTCAGTGGTGGCGCGAGGCGCGCAAGCCGAAGAAGGAGATGGTGGCCGCCCACCTGGTCAATCTGGCGTGGAACGGCCTGTCCCATCTCGAGGCGAAACCGACTCTGCTGACGCGCAAGACCCGTTAGCGGAGTCTCAGGCGGTGCGGCCCTCGCGCACCTGGCGCGGCGCGCCGGCGGCCGACTGGGGCGCGGTCTTGAGGTAGAGGCTGCAGGTGATCAGCACGAGGCCGACGAGGTAGGTGACGACGACCGTCGAGATGCTGAAGCCGAAGAAGTTGGCGTCGGTGCGGCTCGTGGCCAGCTCGTAGCTGCCGAGGACCAGCAGCGCCCAGCCCAGGTATTTGTCGGCCTCGGTGTCGAGGTTGCGGCCCAGCGCGGTGGTGCCGAGCACGAGGGCGCCGACGACGAGGACGACGATCGACCAGAGCAGGTTGGTCTCCTGGCCGAACACGTGCACGCCGTTGCGGCCGGTGAAGCTCTCGTAGGAGGTCTGGATCAGCCCGATGACCCCGAACACGACGAGGTAGGCGCCGGCGAGGAAACTGAGCGCGCGGTAGGCAGGCCGCAGCGGGTGGTTGACCGGGGTGTGCGCCATGGTGTCCGTCTCCAAGGTCAGGTGTTGTACCCGCCGATTCTCGCGTATCGCGGTCGAGCGGCGCAGGCACACCCCCCGGATCAGTTTCCGGGCACCTGCTCGGCCAGCTCGAGCCAGGCCTCCTCGACCTCGGCGCGTTCCTGCTGGGCGGCTTTGAGCTGCGCGTCCAGCTCCATGATTTTGTCGTAGTCGCTGCCGTGCTCGCCCAGCTTCTCATTGATCTTGACGATGCGCTCCTCGAGCTTGGCGAGTTGCCGCTCGAGACGGGTCAGATCTTTGCGGGCCTGCCGAAGGTCGCCCGCCGAGAGACCGGCCGCGGTTTCCTTGGGTACGCCGGGAGCCGGCGCGACGCCGGAGCCGGGGCGCGACGCGGCGCGGGCCAGGTATTCGTCGATGCCGCCGGGCAGGTGCACCAGGCGGCCGTCGCCGAACATGCCGTACGCCGTGTCGGTGACGCGCTCGACCAGGTAGCGGTCGTGGCTGGCGACGATCATGGTGCCGGGCCAGGAGTCGAGCAGGTCTTCGAGCGCGGCGAGGGTGTCGGTGTCGAGGTCGTTGGTGGGCTCGTCGAGCAGCAGCACGTTGGGCTCGGTCGCGAGCAGCCGCAGCATTTGCAGCCGGCGCCGCTCGCCGCCGGACAGGTCGCTGACCGGGGTCCAGATGCGCTTGTCGGTGAAACCGAACACCTCGGCGAGCTGGCCCGCGGAGAGTTCCCGGTCGCCGAGCTTGACCCGCTTGGCGACCTCTTCGACCGCTTCAAGCAGGCGCAGGTCGCCGGGCAGCTCCTTCAGCTCCTGGGAGAGGAAGGCGGCCCGCACGGTGGAGCCGGTGACCAGTCGGCCGCCCTCGGGCGTGGAGAGACCCGCGAGCAGGCGCAGCAGCGTGGTCTTGCCGGCGCCGTTGGCGCCCAGGATCGCGAACCGGTCGCCCGGCCCGACCTGCCAGGTCAACCCGTCGAGGATGGTCTTGGGGCCGGCGTTGAGCGTGACGTCTTCGAGGTCGTAGACCTGTTTGCCGAGGCGGGACGTGGCGAGCCGCTGCAGGCTGACCTTGTCGCGCACGGGTGGGACGTCGGCGATCAGCGCGTTGGCCGCGTCGATGCGGAACTGGGGCTTGGACGTGCGAGCCGGCGGGCCGCGGCGCAGCCAGGCGATCTCTTTGCGCAGCAGGTTCTGCCGGCGGGCCTCGATGACGGCGGCGACGCGCTGGCGTTCGACGCGGGCCAGCGTCCAGGCCGCGTAGCCGCCCTCGAAGGTGTGCACCTGTTCGTCGGCGACCTCCCACGTCGCCGTGCAGACCGCGTCGAGGAACCAGCGGTCGTGGGTGACGACGATGAGGGCGCCACGACGGGTGACCAGGTGACGGGCGAGCCAGTCGACACCGGCGACGTCGAGGTGGTTCGTGGGCTCGTCGAGGATGAGCAGGTCGCTCTCGCGCACGAGCAGCGCCGCGAGCGCGACGCGGCGTCGTTCACCACCCGACATCGGGCCGACCGGGGTGTCGAGGCCCAGGTAGGGCATGCCGAGCCCGTCGAGGATCTCGCGCACACCGGCGTCGCCGGCCCACTCGTGCTCGGCGCCCATGCTCGTGGGCAGCCAGGCGGTGCCGAGCACGACGTCGCGAACGGTGAGCTCGCCGGCCAGGTCGAGCGTCTGGGGCAGGGTGGCCACGCGCAGGTCGCGCCGGTGGGTGACCCGGCCGGAGTCGGGCTCCTCGCTCTTCGCGAGCAGCCGCAGGAGGGTGGACTTGCCGGCGCCGTTGAGGCCGACGATGCCGATGCGGGCGTCGTCGTCGAGCCCGAGGGAGACGTCGGTGAGGAGTTGACCGGCGGCCCCATAGCCCTTGCTGACCCGGTCCAGGTTGATGATGTTCGCCACGATGGTTCTAGGTTACCCGCGCGCCGGGCATCGGGCCTCGGGCGGTGACCGCCTCGCGGCACACCCCGGCGGCGTTGAGACCGGCGGCGACCTGGCCGGCGTGGGCCGCGTCGGTGGCGAGGAACACACAGGTGGGCCCGGAGCCGGAGACCAGCCCGGTGACGGCGCCCGCCTCGTTGCCGGCCTTGAGCACGTCGGCCAGGGCGGGGCGCAGGGCGAGGGCAGCCGGTTGCAGGTCGTTGCCGAGCGCTGCGGCGAGCACCTCGGGGTCGCGCTGGCGCAGCGCCGCCATGAGCGAGTCGGCGTCGCCGACGGGCTGCGGCGGCCAGGCGCTGGCGCGCAGCTCGTCGAGCTTGCCGTAGACCTCGGGGGTGGACAGGCCGCCGTCGGCGATGGCGACCACCCAGTGCCAGGTGGTCGGGCGGGCCAGGATCGGGCTGATGGCCTCGCCGTGGCCGGTGCCCAGCGCGGTGCCGCCGTGCAGCAGGAACGGGATGTCGGAGCCGATCGTGGCGCCGACCTCGGCCAGCTCTTCGCGGGAGAGCCCGGTGCCCCACAACAGGTCGCAGGCGAGCAGCGTGGCGGCCGCGTCGGCGCTGCCCCCGGCCAGCCCACCGGCCAGCGGGATCGTCTTGCGCAGGTGCAGGCGCGCGTAGGCCGGGACCCGGGTGCGCGCGGCCAGGGCCCGGGCGGCCCGCATGATCAGGTTGGTCTCGTCGAGGGCGAGCGTGCCGGTGCCCTCGCCCTCCATCGTCAGCGTGAGCGTGTCGCCCGGCCGCGCGGTGAGCTCGTCGAACAGGCTGATCGCGTGATAGACGGTGTTCAGCTCGTGAAACCCGTCGCTGCGCAACGGCCCGACCCCGAGGTGAAGGTTGATTTTCGCCGGCACCCGCACCCGAACCGGACCGTGATGCCGGCGCGGCTCGTCGTCGTCCGGTCCCCAGGCTTCGGTCACGGAGTGTCGTCCCCGATCTGCAGCTCGTTGTTGACGAATTCCGGTTCCTCGGTGGTCACGAGTCCACCCCTTCGCCGGTGCCTTTCGGACGGGCTGAGCTTACCGCCGGAGGGCGACAGTTTGGCCGCCGCCGCGATCGCTGCGAACTGCTCGACGGTCAGTGACTCGCCGCGCGCCTGCGGGCTCACACCCGCTGCGACCAGCACGTTCTCGGCCTGTGCGGCGCCGCCGGCCCAGCCTGACAGGGCGGCGCGCAGGGTCTTGCGGCGTTGGGCGAAGGCGGCGTCGACGACGGCGAAGACCTCGCGGCGGTCGGCGCCGGCGGGCGGGTCGTGGCGGGTGAAGGCGACCAGTCCGGAGTCCACATTGGGCACGGGCCAGAACACGGCCGGGGGCACCTTGCCGGCCGAGCGCGCGTGGGCGTACCAGGCCAGTTTCACCGACGGGACCCCGTACACCTTGGAACCCGGGCCCGCGACGAGGCGGTCGGCGACCTCTTTCTGCACCATCACCAGGCCACCGCGCAGGGTGGGCAGTTCGGCCAGCAGGTGCAGCACGACGGGGACGGCCACGTTGTAGGGCAGGTTCGCGACCAGCATCGTCGGTGGCGGGTCGAAGTCGGCGCCGCGCACGTGCATCGCGTCGGCGTTGTGCACGGTCAGGTGGGCGGCGGTGACCGTCCCGGGCAGGGCCGCGGCCAGCCGGGGGTCGATCTCGATCGCGTGCACGTGACGCACCGCGCCGACCAGGCCCAGGGTCAGCGAGCCCAGGCCGGGACCGACCTCGAGGGCCACGTCGTCGGCGGTCAGGCCGGCCGCGGTGACGATGCGCCGGATCGTGTTCGGATCGTGCAGGAAGTTCTGGCCGAGCTTCTTCGTCGGGGTCACGCCGAGTCGTGCCGCCAGTTCCCGGATCTCCGCCGGGCCGAGTAGAGCGTCAGCCACGGGTTCCAAGCCTAGACGGGGTACAAACGAGCGCATGACGCAGTTGCTGGTCTTGCGCGCCGTGGTCGAGGCGCCGTGTGCCGAAGTGGCAGAACTGCTGCTCGATGTACGGCCCGGCGGCCGCTCCCCGATCGCGGTCCGCGGCACGGTCGAGGAGACGGACACCGGCAACGAGTTCGTGGTCGTGCACGAGGGCAGCCGGGTCTCGGTTTCGGTCGACCCCGCGTCGCGCACCGTCGCCCAGCAGGGCGAATGGTGGTACCGCGGGGTCTACCAGGTCGAGCCGGACCCGCGCGGCAGCGTGATCGAGTTCCGCATCCTCAACGTCGCGCCGAGGGCCCGCTGGGCGGTGCGGTTCGTCGCCCGCAAGCCGTTGGCCGACGCCCCGGCCCAGTTCGCCGACCAGGTCGAACGCCTCGGCCAGGCCTTGGGAGTCAAGGCCTGGGTCGACTACTAGGCCCTACCGCCAGGGACCGAACACGCGTTCGCCGTTCGCGGAGATCGCGGCGCACAGGTCGTCGACGTCGCCGCCGCGGGTCTCGGCCAGGGAGCGCACGGTCAGCGGGATCAGGTAGGACGCGTTCGGCCGGCCCCGGTGCGGGACGGGGGTCAGGTAGGGCGCGTCGGTCTCGACCATGATCTGGTCGGCCGGGGTGAGGGCCGCCGCCTCGCGCAGGCGGCCCGCGCTGGCGAACGTGACGGTGCCGGCGAAGCTCAGGTTGAAACCGCGGCGCACGCACTCGGCCGCGAAGGCCGCGTCACCCGAGAAGCAGTGCATCACGACCGTGTCGGGGGCGCCCTCCTCGTCGAGCACGCGCAGCACGTCCTCGTGGGCGTCGCGGTCGTGGATGATCAGCGCTTTGCCGTAGCGCTTGGCGATCGCGATGTGCGCCCGGAAGCTCACCTCCTGGGCGGCCCGGCCCTCCTCCCCCGTACGGAAGGTGTCGAGGCCGGTCTCGCCGATGCCGCGCACCCGGGGCAGCGCGGACAGGGCTTCGATCACGCGCAGTGACTCGTCCAGATCGGACAGCAACGGCGCCTCGTTGGGGTGCAGCGCGACCGCGGCCACCACGGACGGGTGACGGGCGGCCAGTTCGGCGCCCCAGCGCGACGACGGCTCGTCCACGCCGACCTGGACGATGCGGTCCACACCGGCCTTGGCGGCCGCGGTGATCAGCGCCTCGACCGGGTCGGCGGTCTCACCGGCGAGAACGGCCTCCTGAACGGTCAGGTCGAGGTGGGTGTGGCTGTCGAAGACGTCGACGGCGAGCGGTTCGGGCGGAGCGGGAAACTCGCCGGCCCGCCGGCGGGCCTGCTCCCGGCGGGACTGCGATGGTGACGATGGCATGTGAGACATTCTGCACTTCGACCTGGTGGCCACCGTTTGTTCACCTGATATCTACCGGTGTCGCCTACGTTCCGCTCCGTGACTGTGACCGGTGAGGGCAGCGTTATCGGCGCTGATCCCCTCGAGCCAGTGCTCTCCGCCCCGCTGCGGCGCGATCTCGGCTGGGCGCAGGTTCTTCGCATGAGCCAGTCCGCCGACCACCGCGACGACCCCCTCCTCCGCCAGATCCGAGAAACGGCCGCGGTACGCCGGGGCACGCGCATGACCAAGGTCCTCTCAGCCGCGCAGGTGGCTGGTCATCTCGCCGGCTGGCTTCCGTACGGGTTCTGCTACCGCTCCTGCGACATCGCCCACCTGCACGAGCCCGCCGATCTGACGCTGCTCGGCACCGACGGCGCGGAGCCCAGCGGCGACGTGGCCTTCGCCCTGCGCTGGCGGGCCGTCGACCCGCTCGACTACGAGATCCCGGGCAGTCCGGCTCAACCGGGGCTGACCATGATCCAGGCGCACAACCGGGTCGGCGCGATGATCCTCGGCACCGGCTTCTCGCCGAGCAACGAGGACCTGGTCCCGGAATTCATCACGGCGGGCTTCGCCGACCTGCCGATGCCGGCGAACGCGCAGATCGTCGCGTACGTGCCGGGCGGCGAGGAGATCCTGCTCTACAGCTACCAGCCGGAACAACACGGCTGGCTGCGACTGGCCGGGCCACGCTGGCGCGGCATCCTCGACCTGCTGCCGGGGGTCAGCCCCGACCGCGACTACGTCCCGTGTACGACGCCCGGCTCGGCCCGGCTGGTCGGCAACATCAAGGACAAGGAGTACGAGGCGGTCGCGGACCCGCCGGAGGAGTTCCGGGTGCGGGCGCTGACCCGGGCCGCCCGCTATCCGGTGTCGACGCTGAGCCGCCGCGCCGAGCAGGCGTTGTGGCGCGGGGTGCCGTGCTGGGTGCTGCAGCGCGACGAGACGTGGGCCCGCCTGCGCCTGGTGCGCCCCGACAACGACACTCTCGCGGCCACGGGCGCGCGCGGTTACGAACGCGGCGTCTACGAGGCGTGGGCCCCGGTCGGCGAGCTGACCGACCATCACATAGCCGACATCCCGTACGTGTTGTGAAAGCCGGCGCCGCTCCCGAAGGAACGGCGCCGGTTTTTTCAGCTCTCCAGACGGGCGAGCTCTTCCTCGATGACCGAGGGCTCGAGCTTGCGGAAGACCGGCTTCGGGGCGGCCAGTGGGGTGCCGGCCACCAGCGGGACCGACTCCCAGCGGGCGCCGACGGTGTAGTCGCCGGTGAGCACCGGGTAGGACGGGCCGCCGTCGAGGTCGTCGACCTCTTCGATGCTGGGCATGGGCGCGTGCACGCCCACGCCGCCGAGCAGCTCGAACACCTTCTGGGCCGAGTGCGGCAGGAACGGCGTCAGCAGCGTGTTGGCGTCGCTGACGGCCTGCAGCGCGACCGCGAGGATGGTGGCCTGGCGGGGCTTCTCCTCCTCGGACTTCAGCTTCCACGGGGCCTGCTCGGACAGGTATTTGTTCGCCTCGGCGACGACGCGCATCGCCTCACCGATCGCGGCCTTCTGCCGGTGCTTGCCGATCAGCTCGCCGACCGTGGCGAAGCCGGTGCGGGTGGCCGCGAGCAGCGCCTCGTCCTCTCCGGTGAGCTCGCCCCGCTCGGGGATCGCGCCGAAGTTCTTGGCGGCCAGCGAGATCGACCGGTTGACCAGGTTGCCCCAGCCCGCGACCAGCTCGTCGTTGTTGCGCCGCACGAACTCGGCCCAGGTGAAGTCAGTGTCGTTGGACTCGGGGCCGGCGACCGCGATGAAGTAGCGCAGCGCGTCGGCGTCGTAGCGCTCCAGGAAGTCGCGCACGTAGATGACGACGCGCCGCGACGAGGAGAACTTCTTGCCCTCCATCGTGAGGAACTCGCTCGAGACCACCTCGGTGGGCAGGTTGAGGCGGCCCAGTTCGCCCGGCTCGCCACCCTTGTCGCCCTCGCCGGAGTAGCCGAGCAGCAGCGCCGGCCAGATCACCGAGTGGAAGACGATGTTGTCCTTGCCCATGAAGTAATAGGCCAGCGCGTCTTTGCCCTGCGCGTCGGCCGACCACCACTGCCGCCACGCCTCGGGGTCGCCCGTGCGGCGGGCCCACTCGATGGAGGCCGACAGGTAGCCGATGACCGCGTCGAACCACACGTAGATGCGCTTGTCATTACGGTCGCGCCAGCCGTCGAGCGGGATCGGCACGCCCCACTCGAGGTCGCGGGTGATCGCCCGGGGCTGCAGGTCGTCGAGCAGGTTGCGCGAGAACTTGAGCACGTTGGGGCGCCAATTTTCCCGCTGGTCGAGCCAGTTGCCGATGGCCTCGGCGAAGGCCGGCAGGTCGAGGAAGAAGTGCTCGGTCTCGACGAACTCCGGGGTCTCACCGTTGATCTTGGAGCGCGGGTTGATGAGCTGCTCGGGGTCGAGCTGGTTGCCACAGTTGTCGCACTGGTCGCCGCGGGCCGCGTCGTAGCCGCAGATCGGGCAGGTGCCCTCGATGTAGCGGTCGGGCAGGGTGCGCCCGGTCGACGGCGACCGCGCGCCCAGGGTGGTGCGCTTGACGATGTAGCCGTTGCGCTCGAGCACGGTGAACAGCTCTTGCACCACGGCGTAGTGGTTGCGCGTCGTGGTGCGGGTGAACAGGTCGTAGCTCAGGCCGAGGCCGTGCAGGTCTTCGACGATCACCCGGTTGTAGCGGTCGGCGAGCTCGCGGGCCGTGACGCCCTCGGCGTCGGCCTGCACCTGGATCGGGGTGCCGTGCTCGTCGGTGCCCGAGACCATGAGCACGTCATGACCGGCCATGCGCATGTACCGGCTGAAAACGTCGGAGGGCACCCCGAAGCCGGAGACATGACCGATGTGGCGCGGACCGTTGGCGTAGGGCCAGGCGACCGCGGCGAGAACGTGACTCATGGGGTAAAGCGTAGTGAGGGGTGGGGGCGGCGAGCGAACGGATTCGTTCAGCCCTCCGCGAGATACGCATTTATCACGACACGCCCGATTCAAAACGCGGTCGTCGCTCGCCCGCGTAGTCCAATGGAGCCGTGCCCGCAGACACGCCACAACCAGGGAAAACGCCGCACGGCGAGAGCGATCCGTGGTCGTTCGCCGATCCGGGCGCGACCTGGTGGCGCGGCCAGACCGATCGCGACGTCCCTCCCCGGGGGCCGGGCGGGCCTCCGCCGGAGCCGGGCGGGCCTCCGCCGGAGCCGGGCGGGCCTCCGCCGGAGCCGGGCGGGCCTCCACGGGGGCCCGGCGGCGAGAAGGCGGCCGCGGTGCTGCTGCCACCGGCCGAGATCCCCCGGACCGGCGAGGGCGGCCGGGCGCACGACGCCGGGGTCCAGGACGCGGCCGACGAACTGCGCCCCGCCGTCGAGCGCGATCACGATCAGCCCGACGCCTTCCGCTACCAACCACCGCCCACGACCGGCAAAAGCACGCCACCACCCACGGCCGTGAAAAGCACGCCACCGGCCGAGGACGTGATGGTGCTGCCCGAGCCCAGCGTGCATCACCGGCCGACTGTGCCGCTCGACCACCCGATGGCCCACCGCGCCCGCCCGAGCGTCGTGCCCCAGGTGCGCCCCGAGCCGGTCCCGCAGGTCCGCCCCACCGAGCCCGTCGCGCAGGTACGGCCCACCGAGCCCATCACGCAGGTGCGGCCCACCGAGCCGCTGCCTCCGCCGACCGGCATGCCGGCCACCGACGCCCGCCTCCAGCGGCTGGAGAACTCCCCGTTCTGGCGCGACCCGGTCGACGACACGATCGAGGTGCCGCCCGGCGAGGAGCCCGCCCCTGTCCTCACCCGCGCCCGGCACCGCGGTCAGGGGCGCGCGACGCGCAAGCAGTCCGGCCGGCCGCTGTCGGCTCAGGCCTCCCTGGTCGCGCTCGGCCTGGTCGCGGCGTTCTTCGCCTGGGTCAGCGCCGAGCCGTTCTGGCTCGCCGCGGGGCACGGCGACCACGGGTACGCCACCACGACGATCTGCACCGGCGACGGGGTCACCCAGCGCTGCGCGGGCCGGTTCATCTCGGCCGACGGCCGGTACACGATGACCCAGGTGCGGCTGGTCGGCGTCGAGGGCCCGGCCCGGCAACCCGGCTCGATCACCCCGGCCCGCATGGTCAGCCCGGACAGCCGGCAGGCCTACCTCGGCGGGACCGAGCCGCTGCTGCACCTGCGCTGGCTGCTCGGCTTCGCGCTCGTGCTGCTCTGCGGCTATGCCATCGCGGGCGTGACCAAGGCACGACAGCTCGAGACGGCCCGGGCCCGGCGGGCGGCGGTACTGCTCAGCCTGGCCGGGCCGCTGGCGCTGCTGAGCGGCTTCCTCGCCGCGGCCTACTGACCGTGGACCAGCGCGTAGACCTCGCGTTTACGGATGCCGTACTCGTCGGCGACGGCCTGGATCGCGTCGCGGCGTGACACGCCGGCCGCCTCCCGCTCGGCGACCGCGGCCCGCAGGTCGTCGTCGGCCGGGCGCTCGGCCGGGCGCGGGGGCGCGCCGCCCACCACGACCGTGATCTCACCCCGCGGCTCCTCGCGACGGGCCCAGGCGGCCAGCTCGGCGGCGGTGTCGCGCCTGATCTCCTCGTACGTCTTGGTCAGCTCTCGGCAGACCGCGGCGGGGCGCTCGTCGCCGAACGTGGACGCGAGGTCGTCGAGCATGCCCGCGATGCGGTGCGGAGCCTCGAAGAAGACCAGCGTGCGGGGCTCGGTGGCCAGCTCCCGCAGACGCGAGCGGCGGTGTGATCCCGTACGCGGAAGGAAGCCCTCGAAGACGAAACGGTCGCTCGGCAGGCCGGAGAGCGCCAACGCGGTCGTCACGGCGCTCGGGCCCGGCGCGGCGGTCACCGGGAAGCCGGCGTCGAGAGCGGCGCGTACCAGGCGATATCCGGGGTCGGAGACGCTCGGCATGCCGCCGTCGGTCACCACCGCCACGACGGCGCCCCCGGCCAGCGCCTCGACCAGTTCCGGCGTACGCCTCTCGTCGTTGCCCTCGAAATAGGAGACGACACGGCCGGTGACCGTCACGTCGAGATCGCGGGCCAGCCGGGCCAGACGGCGGGTGTCCTCGGCGGCGACGACGTCGGCGGTCGACAGCACCTCGCGCAGGCGGGCGGAGGCGTCCCCGACGTTGCCCAGCGGGGCGCCGACCAGCACGACACGACCCGAACCGTTCTCTGCAGCAGCCACGACGAAAGTCCATCACACGTCCGAGCGCGGTGACGGCGGGCGTCACCTCCCGATCCCACGCCCTAATATCGCTGGGTGACTACGGCGACTTCCC
This sequence comes from Actinoplanes solisilvae, assembly GCF_003999975.1. Lineage (GTDB taxonomy): Bacteria > Actinomycetota > Actinomycetes > Mycobacteriales > Micromonosporaceae > Actinoplanes > Actinoplanes solisilvae. The sequence continues at coordinate 778,897 of NZ_RJAC01000001.1, forward strand.
CGGAGACCGAGCGCATCCCCCAGGAGCCCGTGACCGCCGAGCCCGGCGGCGGGCTACGCGGCGTGCCCGACGTCGTCCGGCGTCGGCTGACGACGCTCGACGACTGGCTCAACCCGTACTCGTGGCTGGTCACCGTCGTGATCGTGACGATCGCGGCGATCTTGCGGCTGAACGGGATCAGCAACCCGAAGGGTCACGTCTTCGACGAGGTCTACTACCCGACCGACGCCTGGGACATGCTGCAGCACGGCGTCGAGTGGGACGAGAAGACCAACGGCCCGGCCTATGTGGTGCATCCGCCGCTGGGTAAGTGGCTGATCGCGCTCGGTGAGAAACTGTTCGGCAACACCGAGCTGGGCTGGCGCTTCCCGGCCGCGATCGCCGGCACGATCATGATTCTGATCCTGATCCGGGTCACCTATCGGCTGTTCCACTCGGTGCTGCTGGCCGGGCTGGCCGGGCTGCTGATGACGCTCGACGGGTTCCAGCTCGTACTGTCGCGCACGTCGCTGCTCGACATCTTCCTGGGCACGTTCATCCTCGCGACGTTCGCCGCGCTGGTGCTCGACCGCGATCATTACCGCAGGCAGTGGCTGCGCGCGCTCGAGAACGGGTTCGACCCGTCGCGCAGAGCCGACGTGCCGAGGATCGTGCCGTGGTGGCTGCTCGTCGCCGGGGTGACCTTCGGGCTGGCCTGCGGGGTGAAATGGAGTGCGCTGTTCTTCGCGCCGTTCTTCGCCGCTCTGGTGATCGTGTGGCGGGTGCAGGCGCGGCGCTCGGCCGGGGTGCGCGGGCCGATCATCGCGGGCATCCTGGGCGACCTCGGCTGGCTCATCCTGAGCCTCGCGCTCACGTTCGTGATCTACCTGGCCACGTGGACCGGATGGTTCGTCACCGACACCGGCTACTTCCGGCACTACCGCGAGGCGAACGGGCTCAGCGAGCCGCCGCTGATCGGTGCGCTGCTCAACCTGTGGCACTACCACTCCGAGGCGTACAAGTTCCACAGCGGCCTGACCGAACGGCACGTCTACCAGTCGTGGCCGTGGCAGTGGCTGCTGCTCGGGCGGCCGGTGGCGTTCTTCTGGAACAACGGCGGCGACTGCGGCGCGCCGAGTTGCGCCCGCGAGATCCTGCTGCTGGGCACGCCGGTGCTGTGGTGGTCGTTCCTGCCGGCGCTCGCGGGCCTCATCTGGTTCGGCCTGGCCCGGCGCGACTGGCGGGCGTGGGCGATCCTGGTGCCGGCGGCGGCCGGGCTGCTGCCGTGGTTCTACTACGCGGTCAAGGACGGCCGCACGATGTTCTCGTTCTACGTGCTGCCGGCGCTGCCGTTCCTGATCCTCGCCGTCGTCTACGTCCTCGGCGCGATCATGACACCACCGGGCGGCGTGGCCCGCGGCTCGCGCCGAACAGATCGGCAGCTCATAGGCACGGTGCTGGCGGGCGCCTACGTCGTGCTTGTGGCCGCCTGCTTCGCCTACTTCTACCCGATCTTCGTCGGCCAGATCATCCCGTACGAGGCCTGGCAGGACCGCATGTGGCTGGGCAGCCGCTGGATCTGACCGCCCTCTCTCCGAGCCGCCGCCGTGGACCCGTCCACGCGGCGGCTCGCCGTTTGCCCGGCAGCCATGGACCCACCCACGCGGCGGCTCGCCGTTTGCCCGGCAGCCATGGACCCACCCACGCGGCGGCTCGCTACTGGTCCGGCAGCCGTGGACCCACTCACACGGCAGCTCGTCGTTCGTTCGGCAGCCGTAGTGCCACCGACGCGACGGCTCATCACTTGTCCGGCAGCTATAGGGCCGGGCTCTCGCCTACACACCGCCGGCCAACCCCACCCACCCGGGGGTTGGGGCGAGCCTATGCCTTTCGGCGGCGACCGGGTTCGCGTTATCCACAGCCCGAGCTCATGGATTGCCGCGACTACTGGTGGATTTGCTGGAGTGGGCTCTTTGCGCCGGGAGGGTGGGCACCGGGCTGGACTCGAGAGCCGGGAGAAAGTAAGAGCGCGCCCCGATCGCCTGCCACGGGGGAAGCGGGCGATAGGGGCGCGCAAGATGAAGCTTAACGACCTCCGATGTCGGATACAACGGGTGGCCTGCGGGAGTTTCAAATTTCGATCATGCCGATTCGACAACTCGGACATAATGGTATATTCTCGCTAAGAAGTACATATGGGGCCGTGAATAAGCTTCCACATTTTGCCTCTTTCACTGTCGCCAATGCGACAAGAAAAGAATGCGGAATTCGGCGTAACCTCTGGCCTCGCGCCTCGGCGGTGCAGGTCAGCGACGCGCGGTTGTCCGTGGCACATATGACCCCTCATCTGGTCAAACGCTTAGCCTCATCATTTCGGTTGATTTCCGGATAACGATCATCCGTCACTCGCGGGAGTTAGCCGTACCAAGATCGGCGTTTATGTTTTTATGCTCGCCGCGTGACTTCGCAGGAGCCAGAAAACCAGCAATTCGGTGCGGCCGATATCCCCGAGACCGAGGTGATCTCGGTGGAGATGCCCGCACCGGTCTTCGTGGACAGCACCGGACGTCGCAGCCGGTTCTTGCGGCGGACCGCGTACGCCTTCGGCGTGCTGGTCATGCTGTACGGCGGCTTGATCAGTGTCAGCCTCGCGGGCGGACCGGTCCGATCGAGCGCCGTGCTGCCGCTGCCGGGACTCGAGTCCGACGACGACAAGAAAGCGAAGCCGGTGGTGCGGCCCAGCCCCACGCCGGCGCCCACCCCGACCCAGGCCGCGCGCGCCCTGAACGTCGCCGACGTGCAGCCGCGCCGGACCACCGCCCGGCCGCCGACGCCACGGCTCGAATCCACCCGGGTGCCGACGGCGACCAAGAAGCCGACCCCGTCGAAGTCGACGGCCACCAAGAAGCCGCAGACGCCGCCCAAGACCGAGTCGACCACCACCAAGCCGGTCGAGCCGCCGGTCGTGGTCCCGCCGCTCGAGGAGCCGGACCCGCCGGTCACCGGACCGGCCGACCCCGTTCCTCCCGCCCCGCCCGCAACGGGTGAGGGCGCCGGTGGCGGAACCGGCGGGTCCAGCGGAGGAACCGGCGGATCAGGAGGATCCAGCGGATCCAGCGGATCCAGCGGATCCAGCGGATCCAGCGGATCCAGCGGTGGATCCGGCGGCGGAGGCGGATCCGATGCCGACGAACCGACGAGCCCGAGCCCGACCGGCTCGGGCTCGTCCGGCTCTGGGGCCGGAACGGGCGGCGGCAATGACTCCGGTTCGGGCAGCGGCGCAAGCGACGGCAGCGGCGCAGGTGGCAGCAGCGGCGCAGGTGGCAGCAGCGGCGCAGGTGGCAGCAGCGAAAGTGGCAGCGGCGCAAGCGGCAGCGGATCGGGCGACGGCAGCAACTCCGACGGAGCCGGCAACAACACCGGCGGCAGCGGTGGCGGCTCGCGTGTGCCCGAGTCGGGCTCGACCGATGAGGAATCCGGCGACTCCGATGACGACACGACACCGTCCACACAGCCGCTGGCTCTGCCCGCCCGTTTGGCCACCCGGACGTTGCAAGCCACCGACCTGGTGCTCATCGAGGTGCTTCCGTGACCCCGTCACCGCACGTCCCGGCCCACAAGGCCCCCACCCCCAACACCCCACCCCCCATGCCCCCGACCCGGCAGCGCACCCGCGGCCGCGGTCCCGTGCGCCGCCGCCTGCTCCCCCGCCCCCGGGTCATGCTCGGCCTGTTGCTGGTCGCCGTCTTCGTCGGCGTGCTGATCGTGCAGGCCTACATCAATGCCGAGTTCAAGAGCGACCACGTCGACACCGAGGTCGGCGACCAGGCCGGTGTCCCGGCCGAGATCCTCAACGGCGGGCCGGTGCTGAACACCACCGGTGGCCAGGAGAGCACCAGCCGCATGCCGCCCAAGACGATCGCGCTGACCTTCGACGACGGCCCCGATCCGGCCTGGACGCCCAAGATCCTCGACGTGCTGAAGGAGCAGGGAGCGCACGGGACGTTCTTCGTCGTCGGCTCGGAGGTGTCGCGGCATCCCGCGCTGGCCAAGCGCGTCACCGACGACGGCAACGAGCTGGGCCTGCACACCTTCACCCACCCCAACATGCAGCGCCTCGCCCCTTGGCGCCGCACGTTGGAGCTCTCCCAGACCCAGGTGGCGATCGCCCGCGCGACCGGCGTGCACACCAACCTCGCCCGTTTTCCGTATTCGTCGAAGGCCGCCGCGATCGACGAGACGAACTGGAAGCTCATCAAGGACGCCGGTAAGCAGGGCTACCTGGTTGTCGTGAACGACACCGACAGTCAGGACTGGCAGCGTCCCGGCGTTTCCCAGATCGTCCGGAACGCCACCCCGGACGGCGACAACTCGGCCGTCATCCTGTTCCACGACGCGGGCGGCGACCGGCAGCAGACCGTCGACGCCCTGCGCGAGTTCATCCCGAAGATGAAGGCCCGCGGCTATCAGTTCACGACCGTCACCGAGGGCCTGAACCGCACGATCGAGCAGAGCAAACAGGCCGTCCCGAAGCTGCCCGAGAATCCCGAGGCGGCCGGCAGCGACGTCTGGCGCGGTTCCGCGGTCATCTGGACCGTACGTGTCGCGGACGGCCTCGTCTGGGTCATCGCCGGGCTCTTCCTCGTGGTCGGGGCGCTGACCATCGGTCGTACGGCTCTCTTGTTGCTGCTGGCCACCCGCCATGCCCGGCAGCGCCGGAAGCCGGGCTGGAGCTGGGGTCCGCCGGTGGTCGAGCCGGTCTCGGTGATCGTGCCCGCCTACAACGAGAAGGAGGGCATCGAGGCCGCGGTGCGCTCGCTGGCCGGCGGCGACTATCCGGACATCGAGGTGGTGGTCGTCGACGACGGCTCCACCGACGGGACCGCCTCCCTGGTCGAGCAGATGCGACTTCCCAACGTACGGGTGGTGCGCGTGCCCAACGGCGGCAAGTCGAACGCGCTGAACACCGGCGTCGCCCTGGCCCGGCACGATCTGATCGTCACGGTCGACGGCGACACGATCTTCGAGCCCGACTCGATCCGGCAGCTGGTGCAGCCGTTCGCCGATCCGACGGTCGGCGCGATCGCCGGCAACGTGAAGGTCGGCAACCGGGAGCGGATGGTCGCCGCCTGGCAGCACATCGAGTACGTCATCGGGTTCAACCTGGACCGTCGCCTCTACGAGGTGCTCGGGATCATGCCGACCGTTCCCGGCGCGATCGGCGCCTTCCGCCGCGAGGCCCTGGCCCAGGTCGGCGGCATCAGCGACGAGACGCTGGCCGAGGACACCGACGTCACGATGGCCATGCTGCGGCAGGGGTGGCGGGTCGTCTATGCCGAGGACGCCAAGGCGTGGACCGAGGCACCGGCCACGCTGGAGCAGCTTTACCGCCAGCGTTACCGGTGGAGCTACGGAACCATGCAGGCGATGTGGAAGCACCGCGGGGCGCTGCTCGACAAGGGCCGGTTCGGGCGGGTCGGGCTGCCGTTCCTGGCCCTGTTCGGTGTGGCCCTGCCGATGCTCGCGCCGGTGGTCGACATCATGCTCGTCTACGGCCTTGTCTTCTGGGAGCTCGAGGAGACGCTGGTCGCCTGGCTCGGCATGCTCGCGCTGCAACTGTTCACCGCGGCGGTGGCGTTCCGTTTCGACAAGGAGTCGCTCACGCCGCTGTGGCGGTTGCCGTTGCAGCAGTTCGCCTACCGCCAGCTCATGTACCTGGTGCTGATGCAGTCGGCGACGACCGCGCTGACCGGCGGCCGGCTGCGCTGGCACAAGCTGCACCGGGCCGGGCTGACCGCGCGGGCCGGCACTGTGCCTCCCCCGCCGATGCAGGACCTCGCTCCGGTCGTGGACACTTGGCCGTCCACAATGGGCCAAGATCGAAACGGCGACCATCCTGCGGCCGGGCGGGCTGTCGCTCGTCCCGTCGTCCCGTCGCAGGCGACGAGAGACCCTGAGGACCTTCCGTCAGCCGGCTCGCCCCCGGGTGGCGGTTCCGGCCCGGTCTACACCGGGTGAACGTCGGCCCGCGCCCCGCTCGAACTGCAGCCGAGCGGGGCGCGGGCCGATGTGGCTCAGGCCGCGATCAGGTCGTCGAGGGTGGCGGCCGCCGAGAGGTCGGCCGACGGGAAGACCACGTGCAGTGAGGTGCCGTCGCCGGGCCGGTCGGAGAGCGCGACGGTGGCGTGGTGCGCGTCCAGGATCCTCTTGGCCACGGCGAGGCCGTGGTCGGGGCCGGGCACGGTCGCCGGGTTGGCGATCGCGCCGTAGTAGAGGTGCGGGAACAGCTCCGGGCGCATTCCGTCGGGCAGATCCATGTCGTCCAGGTGAACGGCCGGTCCCGCCTCGAGGTCGGTGCCGACCCGCACCCGCCCGCCCGCCGGCGTGTATTTGACCGCCGCGAACAGCAGGTGGGTGAGCACCTGCTCGAGCCGTACCGGGTCGGCGATGATCGGCAGCGCGGGGCCGCCGGCCTGGTTGAGGATCCAGATGTGCTTGCTGGCCGCGATCGGGCGTACGGCTTCGACCGCCCGCTGGGTGATGCGGGTGAGGTCGATCTGGCGCATGTGCAGGCCCTCGCCGCCGAACCCGGCCTCGGCCATCGAGGTGAGGTGGTGCATCAGGTCGAGGAAGCCGCGGATGTGCCCGGCGGCGGCCCGCGCGACCAGGTCGGCCATGTCGGCGTCGTGGCGCCCGGTGTCTCCGAGATTCGTCAGGTACGCCTCGATCAGGTGCAGCGGCGCTCGCAGGTCCCCGCCGACCAGGCTGGTCAGGTCGTCCTTGCGCCGTTCCAGCTCTTGCAGCCGGGCCGTGGTGCTGGCCAGCGCGACCGCGTGCCGCCGCAGCTCCATCTGCGACGTCACCTGCCGGGCCAGCGCCCGCAGCGCCTGCAACTGCTCGACGTCGAGGCGGCGGGGCGTGTCGTCGACGACGCAGAGCGTCCCCAGGGCGTACCCCTCGGTGGTCACCAACGGCGCTCCGGCGTAGAAGCGGATGCCGTCGGCGCAGTCGACCTGGGGGTTGTCGGCGAAGCGCGGGTCCTTGGTCGCGTCGGGCACGACGAGCAGGTCGCGGCCGAGGATCGCGTGCGCGCAGAAGGAACTCTCGCGGTCGGTCTCGGCCTCGTCGCACCCGACCCGGGCCTTGAACCACTGCCGGTCGGTGTCGACGAGGGTGACCAGTGACATGGGCGTGCCGCAGACGTTCGACGCGAGCGCGACGATGTCGTCGAAGTCCTGCTCGGGCGCGGTGTCGAGGATGTCGAGCGAGTAGAGAGCGGTGAGCCGGTCGATCTCGTTGTCGGGCAGGGGAGCTTTCATGGGCCACCTCCGAGGCTGCCTCCAGAGATACCACGCGAAAGTAGCAATCCTCATGTTTCGGACAGGCGCTGCTTTCTGACAAGCACGGCACACCCGCGAGCCGAATGCCCGATTTGTCCGTCTAGCTCCCTACTCTGATCGTCGTGGCGATAGCAGAGATCCTCCTCGCGGGAATGCTCGCGGCGAGCGCACCCGTGCTCACCGACGGCTTCGAGCAGCCCGCGATCCCGCACGGCTCCGAACGCTTCACCGCCGGGAAGACAGTCGGGGCGTGGACCGTCACCAGGGGCAGCGCCGACCTGGTGACGACCGACGTGTGGACGCCGGCGGCGGGACGGCAGAGCCTCGACCTCAACGGGGCGGTCTCCCGCACCTACCGCAGCACGCCGCTGCTGACCTACCGGATCTCGTACTCGATCGCCGGCAACTACGTCGGCGCGCCCGCCGTCAAGACCGGTGAGCTGCGGGTCAACGACAAGCCGGTGCAGGCGATGAAGTTCGACACGACGGGCCGGTCCCGCAACAACATGGGCTTCACCCGGCGGACCGCGTTCGTGCTGGCCAAGGGCGTTTCCATGCGGCTCGAGTTCGCGAGCACCACGACCCCTCAGGGCCACGGTCCGGTGCTCGACGACGTGCGCGTCGACAGTTGCCTGGTGATCCTCTGCCCGAAGGGCGCGGCTACACCGGTCTGACGCGGGCCAGGGTGGTCGAGCCACGCAGCCGGATCTCGGGCTCGATCAGGATCTCGTCGGTGCTGACCGGACGCCGCTTCGGCATAGATCGGCCCCCGAGCTACTTTTGTTTCTCGTGCGGAATGGATCGAGCCTTGTCGGGGCGGCGCAGGCGGGGGACGCGGGAGCGCTCGGACTCCTGCTCGCCCAGCACGAGGCGGGCATGCGGGCGGTGGCGCTCAGCATTCTCGGCTACGGGCCCGACGCGGAGGACGCCGTTCAAGACGCGATGGTGACCGCGCTGCGCCGGGTCGGTGAGGTGCGCGACCCGGAGGCGGTCGGGGCCTGGCTTCGGACAATCGTGCGCAACAACTGCCGGGCGCGGCTGCGCGGGGTCCGGCCTGTGCCGGTCGACACGGCGTGGCTCGATACGTACAGCGGTGGGCCTGACCCGGAAGAGCTGCTGGAACAGTCGGCCCTGCGCGACTGGGTGTGGCACGCCCTGGACGAGCTGTCGGAGGCGGACCGGCTGGTGATGCTGCTGCGCCATTTCACGGGCGTCACCTCGTACGAGCAGATCGCCTCGATCTGCGGGATCCCGGTCGGCACCGTGCGCAGCCGTCTCAGCCACGGCCGGAAGGTGCTGGCCGAACGGTTGCGGGCCGGTGCCGAGCTGGCCCACGCCGACGCGTCCTCGCTGGCCGCGGCGAGCCGCCGGCAGGCCGAGGACGCACTCGCCACCGCCATGCGGGGAGACTTCCACCAGGTCGTCGGTGACCTGTGGCACGCCGACGCCGAGTTGCGACTGCCCGACCGGGTCGTCGGCGGCGTGGACGCGGCGGTTCGCGGCATGGCCTCCGACCTCGACGCCGGCGTACGGCAGCGGCTCGTCAACGTGGTCGCCGGACCGGGTGTGCTGATCTGGGAGACCGACCTGATCAGCCCGCCCGACAACCCGGACCACTGCCCGCCGGGGGCGGTCTGGCTGCACAAACTGCACGAGGGCCGGGTCAGCACGATGACGCTGTTCCACCCCTAGAAAACTTCTTTCGCCGCGGAGCGAACTTTTTGCCCGCCGCCGCATCTGGTTCCGGAAGCATCACCACACCGAACTGGAGTACGGCATGAACCCCTTGACCCCCGGAACGCACGAGATCGACGTCGACGGCGTGCGGCAGGTCTACCACGTCTTCGGCAGCGGCCCCGTCTGCGTGGCCCTGTCCGGCGGCCCCGGCATCGTCTGGGAGTACCTGCGCTCCCCCGGCCTCGAGCAGCACTTCACGATGGTGCACCCCGAACCTGTCGGCACCGGCGACTCGGGCCGCCTGCCCGCGTCCGAATACACCATGGACACGTACGTCCGTTTCCTGCACGTCGTCATCGAACATCTCGGCTCGGCGCCCGTCCGTCTCCTGGGCCATTCGTACGGCGGTTTCGTCGCCCAGCGCTACACCCTCACGCACCCGGAGCGCGTAGCCGGCCTGGCGCTTTACGACACCTCCCCGGTCACCGGCGCCGACTTCTGGGGTGCCGCGATGGCCCAGCTGGCTGCCTACCCCGAGCGTCACCCCGACGTGCCCGAGGCCGCTCAGGTCCCCGCCGCCTTCCAGCGCCTGGGCGCTGCGACCACCGACGCCGAGCTGACCGCCGCCCTGAAGGAGGCCGTCCCCGTCTACTTCGCCGACTTCTGGCAGCACCGGGCCGAGCTCGCCCCCTTCGTCGCCGGCATCCGCATCTGGGCCGATCCCGCCAACGCCAACGACCCCGCCCCCTTCGACGTCCGCGACCGTCTCCCCGAGATCACCGTCCCCACCGCGATCTTGGTCGGACGCCACGACTTCATCTGCGGCCCCACCTGGGCCAAGCTCCTCGCCGAGGGCATCCCGGCGGCCCACCTGACCGAGTTCCCCGACAGCGGCCATTTTCCCCACGTGGAGGAACCGGAGGCCTTCGTCGCCGCGGTAACCAGCACCCTGTCGAACTGAACGACCAAGGCCGTCCCGGATCTTCCAGGGCGGCCTTGGTCACGCACCCTGTCGCGGATCAGACAGCCGCCTCAGGGCCAGGGCCGGCCCTCGCCTCGGCGATAAGGGCTGGGGCGGCGTCGTCGCCTCGGCCGGTCGGCGTGCTGGACACGCCCCTCTCGAGCGCCGGCACCGCGCGGGACGGCGTCCGCTCACTCATGGTCGTTCCGGCCGAGGGCGGCCGGGGTCTGTGGGTCGGCGGCCGAGCCGCGTGCCACGTTGGCCATCGGCGTCCCAGCGTCGGTCCGGGTCGGCAGCAGCAGCCCGTCACTCGCCACCGCTTCCTTCCGCGCCGGGGTGGTGAACGCGAGCACGGTGTCGCCGCAGCGCAATATGTCGCCCGACCGGACCTGGGTGCCGTCCGACGGACCCAGCTTGGCGCCATTCAGAAATGTGCCGTTGCGCGATCCCAGGTCGGCGACGGTGACGTCGCCCCCACCCGCCACTCGGACGGCGGCGTGTCGTCGGGACACCGCGGCGTCCCCGGACAACGACACGTCGGCAGCCTCGGCGCGGCCGATCAGCAGCTCACCGGTCCTTGGCAGCTCCCGGCGGCGGACCGCACCGGCAGCGTCCAACCATGTCAACACAGGGCGGCCTGCCGCGATCGGCTGAGGGGCGACCACCCGCAGCACCTGCGAGGTGGCGGCCTGGCCCAGGATCGCCCGCTCCAGCTCGCGCAGGGCGCTCCCCGGGTCCAGGCCCAGCTCGGCGGCCAGGACCTCGCGGGCCCGGCGGAACGCCGCCAGAGCGTCGGCCTGCCGCCCGTCCCGGTACAGCGCCACCATCAGGTGCCCCCAGAACCGCTCGCGCAAAGGATGGCGCAGCACCAAATCCTCCAGCTCGGGCACCAGTCCCGGCATCCCCAGGCGTAGCTCCGCGGCCAGCACAGCCTCCATCGCGTCCAGCCGAATCGTCTCGTACACGGTGCGGGCCGCGTGGAAGTGGTCATGGTCCGGCAGGTCGGCGCAGAACTCGCCACGCCATCGGGCGAGTGCGGACCGGTACCCGGCCGCGGCGCCCGCGACGTCACCGGTCTGGTCGGCGGCGCGGGCGCGGCGCAGCCCGTCCTCGACGGCCTGCACGTCGCTGGCAGCCACCAGCCGGTAACCGGCCGGGCCGTACTGCAAGGCAGCGGCCTGTGGTCCGAGGGTTCGCCGCAACTGGTGCACATGCACGTGCAGGGTGCTGCGAGCTGCGGGCTGCCCGGTGTCGGACCACATCGCTTCGGCCAGCCGGTCCGCCGGAACCGCGGCGCCAGCCGCGGCCGTCAGGGCCGCCAGCAGCGCGCGCTGCCGGGCCCCGGCCAGGGCGACGGGCTCGCCGTCCACGGTCAGCACCACCGGGCCGAGCAGGCCGACACCGGGACCGAGCACCCGCTCCGCCTGCTGGCTCACCGGCCCTCCCGCTTCTGCCTCTGCCCCTGGTCCGGTGCCTCGCAGCCATGAGGACGCCGGCCCGCGCCAGCCACTACAGCGCCGCTTAAGTGGCATGAGCTGAACTGGTGACCGTCCGAATGAGATCGGACAATGTCCATTCGACACCTCGATATTCTCTACGGAGGGGTGCAATGACCACAGTATTGGCTGCCCTGGACACAGTGGTGGATCGGTTTGGGCCGGCCGTCCTCACCGATCACTTGGCCCTGGGAGCGGCATTGCGTGGGCTGCCGGACCCGTTGCCGGAGGACCAGATCAGTCTTCTGACGGAGGCGGCCGCATCGGGTGCGCCTGGCCGGCTGCGGAGCGCGCTGGAGGTCGGGACGCCGGCCCCGGCGGCCCTCAACGAAGCTGTGGCCCTGGCCACGGGAGCCGGCGGTGGGATGCCCGCGGAAACGGGCCGGTGGGCGGTGATACAACTGGGCTGCGCGGGCGGTCTGCTGCCGCGACACATGGCTGACCAGGAGGCCGCGCTGCCGCCGCCCGGGGGAGGCGTGTCGATGGGACGTCGTTCGCGCAGACACGTGGGTCCGGTCGTGGGGGCCGGCGCCGTCGTGGCGATCGCAGCGGTCGCCGTCCTCGCGGGGACCCAGCTCGTCGGGGCAGGTGACACCGGCACCGGGGCCGTGCCAAGCGCGTCCGCCGGGCCTTCGACGACGCTGTCGACCCTACCGGCCGCAGACGCGACGCCGAGCACGTCGGCAACGCCCGTCGCTCCCGGGACGGCGAGGCCCGGCTTCGCCGCAGACCCCCTCGAGGTCTTCCAAGCGCCCGAGCTGCGGCGGCTGGCCGAGATCTACCTGAAATCCGACGGGGTGCAGTGCCGCGCGGCGGCGACTCCGCTGGGCGTCCAGGAGGCCGTGGCGTGCAGCTTCAGCGACCGCGAAATCGTAGGCGTGTTCTACAAGTATCTGGGCCCGGAGGCGATGACCAACGCCCGAGACGGCCTGATCGACGGCAAGGTCTCCGCGGAGGACGGCACCGTGCGGCAGCTGACGTGGCGGTTCGTGGACAAACGGGCGGGCACGAAGGTCGGCATCCCGATGGGCACCAGGGCCCGCGCCGAGGGCCTTCGGGTGCGGTTCCAGAGCGTGAATACGGGCCGGCCCACCCTCTACTTCGACCAGGAGTCCATCTTGTGTTCCGGTACGTTCTCCGCGCTGACCGCCGACCGGACCGAGTTGCGCAACTTCTGGGCCAACCCGGAGCGATGATCGTGGACGCGCATGACCCGATGCCCGCTGCGCTCACCCGCGTAGCGGCTACCCACGGCGGCGCCGCCCTGATCGATCCCGTGGCGCTGAGGGCGGCCCTGGGCGCCACCGGCGTCCCCCGGCTGGCGCCCCACGAGGCGGACCTTCTCGTGGCGGTGTCCGGCAGTGGCCTGGTCCCACGCCTGCGATCCGCCGCAGGCACCGCGGATGAGGACGCTGTGGCCCAGGCAGCGGTCCGGGTGGTCATCGCCGAGGGGCATTCCGACGTGGCGGTTCGACGGGCCGTCGATGCCTTCGTCACTGCCCTCCGCGGCTCCGCGCGTCCGGGCGGGCCGGATCCATCCACCGTCGTCCTCGGCTCCGGCACCGACCCGACGAAACCCTGGCCGATCGGATCGGCCGAAGCGCGGACCAAACTGGACGCCTTCCACGGGCTGGACGCCGACCCGACCCAGGATCCGGTTCTGGACACCGTGTCAACCGCCGCCGCAGCAGCGCTGACGCCGGCTCCTGCCGGCCTGTCGTGGGACGACGGCACCGACGTGTCCGCTCCGGTGACACCGGAGCCTCCGGTGACACCAATACCGCTGGTCGCACCATCCGGACCTGCCGATCTCAGGACGGTCGGGAACCCGCTGGCCGCAGCGCTGCGGAACGGTCGCACAGCGGTGGTGGCCCTGTGCGTGGCCGGCGCCACGGCGGCGGCAATCGGCGTCATCGCGCTCAACCGGGACGACGCGCAGGAGCCTGCCCCGGTCGTGGACCGGTTCGCGTTGTCCCAGGTGGCGCAGCGATACCGGGAGCTGGGGGCGGCGCTCCTGACGGGCGCCCGCCGCTGCGTCCCGCTGGCACCACAGGTCGGCGAGGTCGAGCGGGTGCGCTGCGACTTCGCCGACCGCACGCTCGACCTGGTCCAGTACGGCTCCGCGGCCCAGCTCCGGCTGGAACGTGCCCGGACCGTGGACAGCACGATCGAGTGGGTGCGCTTCGGCCAGGTACTGGACCGGGATGCGACCTTCTCCATGCACGAGGACCGCACCGGGACAGCCACCGTCTACTGGGACTCTGTTCTGCCCCGCCCGCAGAGCGCCGTCATGACCAACTCCACCAGATCGGAGGAGACCGGTGAAACCGGCGCCGCCATGGCGCGGTTGTCGCTGCCCGAACTGGTCGACTTCTACGACGGCCGGCGGTTCGGCGGCCTGACCCGGCCGGAGCTGGACGCCGCGCAGTTCCGTTCCGGCGTGCTGGCCGATCTGGCGCAGAACGACCTGAACGAGCGGGAGATGCAGTGCCGGGCGGATCCGGGCGGGCCGTTCCGGCGGGCCGCCGAGCAGGTCACCTGCACGTTCCGGGAGGGGGTCACGGCGTGGTACGTCTTGGTCGAGGACCCAGACTCCTATGCCGTCTACCGCAAGGACATCGCCTCCTCGGCGAACGCGGTGCCCGGTTCGCACCACAGCGAAGCCTGGGAGGTCACCACCGATCACAAAGGCGGGACGCTCACCTACTACGAGGAGAGCACGACGAGCCAGTCGGTCCTGTACTCAGAACTGTCCTACCGCGACCCCGCCGGCCAAGGTCCCCAGGAGCCGACCCTCGCCATTGCCGTGTATCGACACCCGACCATGAGCCCCGCCCAGCTCAAGGCCTGGTGGCATCGGACGGCGGTGGACTGATTCCGCCCTCCCCCGGGTCAGCCGGGATAGCTCAGCGCGTCGAAGGTGCGCCGGACGCCGTTCACATCCGCAGGGTAGGCGCGGTCAGGGTCGCCGTCGAGCACGGTCAGCACGTTGTCGCCGACGGTCCAGACGTAGCGCAGGTTTTCGGCCGTGACGAAGCAGTAGAGCGTGCCCGAGCGACTGCCACGTGACCATTGCTCCTGGGCCGGCACGTTGTCCGGGCAGATGCCACTCGGCAGCGCGGTGGGGTCGGGGCCGCCGAGATGGCGAAGGTAGCCGGCCACCGTTTCCGGCCCGCTGAGTGCCATCAGCCGCAGCGACCCGACAGAAGCGTCCGTGAGCTCGCAGTCACGACTGGCCTGAGCACCGGCCTGGCGGTCGGCGTCCTCCAGCTCGATGGTCTGGCAGGTGACACCGCCCGGCGTAGCGGCCGTCAGCCGCTGCGCCGGCGAGGGACCGCGATCGTCCTGGAGCAGCCACACCGCCCCACCGCCGAGCAGCACGGCCGCAGCCACGCCTCCAGCGACGAGAACGCCGCGTCGACCGACCGATCGGCCGCCCGGTTGTCCCGCCGACCATCGCTGGACGCCGGTCCAGCGAGCCGTCGGCGCCACCGATTCCGGCTGACCTCCCCCGGCCGCTGAGTCACCGGCCGGCCGCGCGTGACCTTCGAGCGGAACGGTCTCGCCGGTCGGGCTCGGGTCAGACCCGAGGGACCCTGGACCGGTTCCCGTGACGGGCACCGCGACCAGCCCGGGCCGTACTATTGCGTCCCTCGCGGGCATCGCCAGGATCTGCCGGATCTGCCGACGGGCCTCGGCGACGGTCAGCCGCTGCACGGGATCCTTCGCCAGCAGGCCGACCAGGAGACGGTTGAGCTCGCCCGTGCGCGGGTCAGAGCCCTCCACCCATGGGATCGGGCCCATCGCGTGCCCCATGATCATCTGAGCCTGGGTCCCGACGAACGGCGGAGTGCCGTTCAGCAACGTCCACAGCATGCATCCGAGCGAGTAGACGTCGGATGCCGGGGTAGCCGGCCGGCCATCCAGCCGTTCCGGCGCCAGATAGGCGACGGTGCCCACCACGTCGCCGGTCTCGGTGGCCTGACCTGCGGGATCAGTGGTGCTGCGGGCGATCCCGAAGTCGCACAGGTAGACGAAGTCGTCCTCGTCGTGCGGAGAACGCGGGCGGCACAGCACGTTGCTGGGCTTGACGTCCCGATGCACGACGCCGACCGCGTGCCCGTCGCCGAGCGCACCGGCCACCTGGTCGGCGATGCGCAGCGCGCGACGCGGCAGAAGCGGGCCGCCGGCCACCAACCGGCCGAGGTCAGGCCCCTGGACCAGTTGCATGACCAGGTACAGGTTTCCATGGATCTCGCCGTGATCGTAAATCTGGGTCACGTGCGGTGAGTCCAGTTTGGCCAGTGCGGCGGCCTCACGGCCGAACCGGCCTCGGTAGGCCGGGTCCTGCGCAATGGCTTGCGGAAGCACCTTGAGGGCAACCGGCCGGTTCATCCGGGACTGCCAGGCGCGGTACACCACGCCCATCCCGCCCCGGCCGATCTCGGCATCGATCCGGTAGTCGCCGAACTCTTCGCCGACCTGGGGTAGTCCTGTCTCGGCTATGGCCGCACACCTCCGCCCGCAGAACGACAGACAGACCCGACTCAACCACCCTAGCCGGACGGCCCCAACGGCCGATCCATCGTTGGGCGGCGTTGGAGACGGCGGCCAATGACAGCGATCAAAGGCCCGGCCGTTGTGTGCGACCAGACCTTTGACCTGCAATTATTTGGGTGGAGCTGAGGGGATTTGAACCCCTGACCCCCTCGATGCGAACGAGGTGCGCTACCAGTCTGCGCCACAGCCCCTTACCAGCCCGCGAACCGCAGTCCGTGGAACCGCAAGAAGGCTAACAGGTCAGCCACCCAGCTCGCGAACCGCCCCCACCTCAGGCCGTGTGGTGTCGGCCCCCGGCTTCGTAGGCCCGGCCGCGCAGGCCGCCCGCCCGGCGGTAGTAGACCGAGGGCGCCGGCGACTGCGAGCCGTCCAAACCCATGGCCGTACGCCGGGCCGCCTCGCGCTGGGCGGCGAGCTGGCGCTGTTTCTCGCGCCGGTCGGCCGCGCGCCGGGCCTGTTCGCGCCGGACCATGGCCTGCTGGCGGGCCAGCCACGCCGCCTCGCGGGCCTCGACGCGGCGACGGCGGCGGTCGGCCAGGGCGCGGTTGCGCAGGTGCACCAGGTCGATCGCGAGCAGCGTGGCGGTCACCGCGAAGCCGATCCAGAAGCCGGGGCCGACCGCGGCCACGCCGATCAGCTCGATGATGTTGAGCAGCAGCAGGGCCGCGAAGACGCGGCGGCGTCGTACGACCGCTGGGGTGTGCCGTTTCAAGGGGGCGCGTCGCGCCGGTCGGCGCCCGGGGGTCACCAGGCGCAGGCGACGTTGCGGGGAAGCCACGGGGGCGGGCACCGTCACCTGGACGAGCCGTCCCGGCTTGATCGGCCGGCGTCCGGGCACGGTGCGGCGCCGGCGCCGGCGCTGAAGCACCCTGGCCGTTGACGACGCCCGCTCCGCGGCGAGCCGCTCGGAGGCGTCGTACCGGCGTACGAGCGCCGGTGCGAGGGCGAGCAGTCCGGCCGCGGCGAGGACGGCGAGGAGCACCGAGGTCGGCACCCTCACCCCTCCCGTCAGCTACGGGCGGCCCGCGCTACACACATTCGAGGCGGACCGCAAGACCCAATCTCCCCGAGGCTACGGGCGCGAGCTGCGGAAACATGCTCGACGCGCCGGGCGTGTCGAGCAGTAAGGATCAAACGGCACAGCGGCGGGGTCAGGCCCGCACGCGCCGCCAGCGGGCCAGCAGGCCGCCTTCGGCCGCGATCTCCTCGCTGGTCAACGCATATCCGAGGTGGTCGCGCCAGTTGCCGTCTATGTGCATGTAGCGCTGGTGGTACGCCTCCTCGCGGAACCCCAGCTTTTCGACGACCCGGCGTGACGGCCGGTTCTCGGGGCGGATGTTGACCTCGATGCGGTGCAGCCCGCCGGGGCCGAAGGCGTGGTCGACGGCGAGCGCCAGCGCGGTCGGGATCACACCCTGGCCCGCCACCCGATGATCAACCCAATAGCCCGCGTACGCCGAACTGAAGGCTCGCCGCACGATGTTGCCCAGATTGAGGTGGCCGACGAGCTCGCCCTTGAAGCAGACCGCGAACGGCATGCTCTCGCCGCGTCGCGCGGCCCGCCGCATGTCCTGGTAGACGTAGCCGAAGGCGCGCGTCGAGTTCATCTCGGCCCACGGGCCGGGCGGGGCCGATTCCCAGGGGGCGAGCCACTGCTGGTTGGCGATCCGCACGGCCGACCAGGCCCGTCCGTCGCCGCGCTTGTAGGGCCGCAGCATCACCGAGCCGTCCGCCAATGTGGCGGGCCACCCGGGTGTGGACCCCAGCATCATCGCCTCCGGTCGAGGAGCAGCACGTCCACGGTCGAGCCGGCGGCCGCCGTGGTGACCCGCTCGCCGAGGACCAGCAGTCCGTTGGCCTCGGCCAGGCCGGAGAGAGTGTACGGCCCACCGGCCAGCGGTTGCACCGTATGGCCGCCGCCGCGCCGTTCGGCCACGTGGGCGGGGCGGAATTCGCGCAGCCCGCCGGGTGAGGAGACCGTCTCGAGCAGGTGCGCGCGGACGCTGGGGCGGAAGACCGGTTCGGCCCCGGCGAGCAGCTGGATGACCGGGCGGGCCAGCACCTCGAAGCCGATCAGGGCGGCGCCGGGCTCGCCGGGCAGGCACACGACCGGCACCTCTTCGCCGCCGACGGTGCCGAAGCCGAGCGTGGCGCCGGGGCAGAGCGCGACGTCGGTGAACTCGACCACGCCGCGGCCGGGATCGCGCCGGGAGAGCACGCGGCGCAGCATGTCGCCGGGCCCGGTCCCCGTACCGCCGGTGGTGATGATCAGGTCGGCGCGCAGGGTCTGGTCCTCGAGCAGCCCGCGCAGGCCCTCGGGGTCGTCGTCGCAGATGCCGATCCGATACGCCAGTGCGCCCGCCTCGACCGCGGCGGCCGTCAACGCGTGCGAGTTGGCGTCGACGACCTGGCCCGGCTGGCTGGGACGGCCCACGTCGACCAGTTCGTCGCCGGTCGCGACGACGACGACGCGCGGGCTGGGCCGCACCACGACGTGCCCGATGCCGGAGGCCGCGAACGTGGCCACCATCGCGGGCGTCACATACCCCCCGGCCGGCGCCAGAACCTGCCCGGCCGCGATCTCGTCACCGGCACGGCGTACGCCGGAGCCCCGCTTGGGCGCGTGCAGGATCTCGACCGCCGCCATGCCCTGGTCGGTCCAGTGCACGGGCACGACGACGTCGGCGCCGATCGGCAGCGGCGCGCCGGCCGCCACCGAGAAACACGTGCCCGGGGTGAGCCGCACGGGTCGCCAGCTCGCCGCGCCGAGGTCGCCCACGACGTTGAGCCGCACCGGCCGCGGCCCGCCCTCGAACCGCCCGAAGGACGGGTGGGATCCGACCCGCCCGGCCCCGGACAGGTCTTCCCAGCGGGCCGCGTAACCGTCGATCGCGGCCTGGTCGAAGGCCGGAAAAGGGTGCGGCGCGAGCACGTCGTTGGCGAGCACGTTGCCGTGCGCCTGGGTGAGGTCGAGGTCGAGCGGAGGCAGCGCCCGCAACCTGCGCAGCACGCTGCCCAGGTATTCGGCGAGAGGCATCAGCTCGTTGGCGGCCGCCTCGGCATCGGCCGTGGCTGTCATCCCTTCGCACCGCCGGCGACGAACTCGGCCAGCCAGCTCCGGAATTCCTCGCCCAGGTCGTCGCGCTTGGCCGCCAGCATGACGACGGTCTGCAGGTAGCCCAGCGGCATGCCGGTGTCGTAGCGGTGGCCGCGGTAGATGATGCCGTGCACCGGGGTGCCGTCGGCCAGCAGTTGCGCCATCGCGTCGGTGAGCTGGATCTCGCCGCCGCTGCCGGGCTTGGTGTCGGCGATCGCCTCGAAGATCGTGGCGGGCAGGATGTAGCGGCCCAGGACGGCCAGGTTGCTCGGTGCCTCGTCGGGCGAGGGCTTCTCGACCAGCCCGGTCACCTGGACGATGTCGTCGCCTTCATCCGATCGGGCGACGGACGCGATGCCGTAGCGGGAGGTCTCCTCGGGCGCGACCTCGCCCAGAGCGAGCACGATCCCACCCGTACGCTCCTGAAGCTCGATCATCGCCGGGAGCAGCGGCTTGTCCTCCTCGACGAACTCGTCGCCGAGCAGCACCGCGAAGGGCTGGTCGCCGACGTGCGAGGCGGCCGTGCCGACGGCGTGACCCAGGCCCAGCGGCTCGCCCTGGCGGACGGTGTAGATGTCGGCCAGCTCGCTGGTGCGACGCACGGCGGCCAGCCGTTCGCGGTCGCCCTTCTCCTCGAGCCGGGCCTCGACGTCGGGGCGCCGGTCGAAGTGGTCGACCATCGAGGTCTTGCCCCGGCCGGTGACCAGCAGGACGTCGGTGATGCCGGCGGCCGCGGCCTCCTCCACGATGTATTGCAGGACGGGCCGGTCGACCACGGGCAGCAGTTCCTTGGGCACGGCCTTGGTCGCCGGCAGGAACCGGGTCGCCAGACCGGCCGCGGGAATCACGGCTTTCACTGCCCGGCGGCCGGACGCCTGCGCGTTCGTGGTCATGTAAAGGTCACCGCACCTTTCGTCAGTCGTGCCCGTGGTATGCCGCGAGACTAGCGGCCACGCCGGTGTTGCGGCGGTCGTGGCGCGCTCGGCACAGCGGTCGTCGGATCAAAGTCTCCTTCATGAACGCTCGCCGGGGCCCCTGACTCCGTCACATCGGCGGGTTCCGCCAATCGGTACGTGTCCCGGCCGGCCTTCTTGGCGGCGTAGAGAGCCCGGTCGGCCGCGGCCAGCACCTGAGGTGAATTCTCACCGTGCTCCGGATAGACCGCCACTCCGACCGACACGGTGACGGGAATCTGAATACCGTCGACGGCTATGGGGCGATCCCGCACGGCCGCGCCGAGACGTTCGGCGACGATCGCGCCGCCGTACCCGTCGGTCTCGGGCAGCAGCACCACGAATTCCTCGCCGCCCTGGCGGAAGGCGACGTCGACCTCGCGCAGCCCGATCCGGATGCGCCGGGCGAACTCCCCCAGCACCGCGTCCCCGGCGGCATGCCCGTACGTGTCGTTGACGTCCTTGAAGTGGTCGAGGTCGAGCACCAGGACCGTGAGCATGCGCCCGAAGCGGCTGGCCCGCTCCACCTCGCGGCGCAACGATTCCCGCAGGTAACGGTAGTTCCACAGCCCGGTCAGCGGGTCGGTCAGCGAGAGCCGTTGCGCCTCCTCGTGCAGCCGCACGTTGTGCACCGCGACCCCGGCCTGCCCGGCGAACGTACGCAGGGTGTGCAGGTCGGAGTCGTCGAACGTGTCGCCACCGACGCGGTCGTAGAGGGCCAGCACCCCCAGGGTCTCGGGGACCGGCGGAGGGTCACCCGGCTCTTCGGGAACCCCGGGCGCGCAGATCGGCACGGCCACATACGTGAGGCAGGGCGGTTCGGCCGACGCGAGCTCGCCCTGGCCCCGGCGCGGCTCCCCGGTCGCGGCCACCGAACCGAGCACGCCCTCGCCGATCGGCAGGCGCAGTTTGGGCAGGTCACCGTCGGGGACGTCCCAGGCGCCGGCGAGCCCCACACCGCACTGGGCCACGAGCTGCCCGGCGGGCTGGTCGATCAGCAGCACGAGACCGGCCCGCGCGCCGGTCGCGGCCAGCGCCGTGCGCAGGATCACCTGCAGTATGCGGTGCAGGTCATGGGTGCTGGAGAGCGTCTCGCCGAGGATCGCCAGGTGGCCGCGGAGCTGATCACGGCTGGCGGTGAGCGCCTGCACATAGGCCTGCAACTCGCGCGTCATGCGGTTGAAGGTCGCGGCGAGCCGGCCCAGCTCGTCGGGGTGCGGGATCGGCACGCGGGTGTCCAGCTCGCCGTCGGCGACGCGGTCGGCGGCCCAGGCCAGGTCGCCCAGGGGGCGGGTGGTCGAGCGGGCCAGCCAGCGTGCGACCAGCACGGCGGCGAGGGCGGCGGCGAGAACGACGGCCGGGAGTACGGCGTACAGAAAGGTCGGTCTGTTGGGTGGGACCGACAGGGTGAGCGGGAGCGGCTGGCCCGCTTCGGCGTCGAGCCGGCGATGTTCGCCGCCGGGCCGTTCGTCGGTGGTGAGCGCGACGTCGGCGCGGCCGGCCGAGGCGAGCCGATCGAGGAAGGCGGCGTCGACGGTCCGCGCCGCGGTCACGGTGATCTCACCGGAGACGGCGCGAGCGGCGATGGCGGTGACCGGGCCGGCGGCGGGGGCGGGGGCGGAGCAGTCACGCCAGCCGTCGAGCTCGTTGGTGACACCCGAGGGGCGAGGCGGGGCCGCTCGGGGGCTTGGGCCGGTTTCACCGATGTTGATGTCGGTGGCCAGCCCACGGGTGATCAACTGGCTGGCGACGGCCGCGCGCTGCTCCGGCGGCACGACGGCGACGGCGTCGGCGGCGGCCTGAAGCTGCCGGCAGGCAGCGGCCATTCCGGTGCGCACCGTGGTGGCGGCATGGTCGAGTCGCTCGGCGGTCCGGTCCCGGCTCACCGTGGCGACCGTCAGGGCGACGAAGATGGACCCGAGCAGGACCGGACCGAGCACGACGACCAGGAACGCGGTGGTGAGCCGGCCGCGTAGCGTCACGCATCCTCCCGGGAGTGGCCCTCTTTGGAGCGATGCTGACATAGTGTGCACCGTTTGCCGCTTTTCAAAAGGGGGTGTTGCGTGCCCGATTTAACCCAGGATGCGGAAAGATCTCGCGCCGGCAAGATCGCGCTCCGCAATCAGCTCCTCACTTCCCGTCGCTCGCTTCCCGTCACTGTGCTCGCTTCAGCCGCCGTCGCGACTCAAGATCAAATTCTTTCCCTCGTACGCCGGGAGAGCCCGGCAGTCGTCGCGGCGTACGTCCCGGTGGGTCGCGAACCCGGTGGGGCTGATCTTGTCGTGTCGCTTTCCGCCCATGTTCGCGTGCTGCTGCCCGTGCTGCTGCCCGACGGCGATCTGGACTGGGCGGACTATGCTCCGCCGCTCGTGGCCGGGCCGCGTGGCCTGCTCGAACCGGGCGGCCAGCGCCTCGGCGTCTCGGCCGTGACCTCGGCGAACCTCGTCATCGTGCCCGCTCTGGCGGTGGATCAGCAGGGGCTTCGGATGGGTCGCGGGGGCGGCTCGTACGATCGGGCGCTGTCGCGGCTGCCGTCGTCGGGAGGGCCTCTGGTGGTGGCGCTGCTGCACGACGGGGAGCTGGTCGAGCGGGTGCCGGCCGAGCCGCACGACCGGCCGGTCCACGCGGCGATCACCCCTCGTGGCGGTCTGACCGTTTTTGCCGACCGGCCCGCGGAGCCCACTCAGTGACGTGTTCGAGTGGACGAAATAAACTCCGATGGCGCAACATTGGCACTCGGAGTTGGCGAGTGCCAGCAGCCGAAAGATCCGGAGGAGCCGTGCCTACCTATCAGTACGCCTGCACCGAGTGCGGACACCAGCTCGAAGCAGTGCAGTCGTTCTCCGACGCGGCACTGACCGAATGCCCGAACTGCGACGGCAAGCTCCGCAAGGTCTTCAACTCGGTCGGCATCGTCTTCAAGGGGACGGGCTTCTACCGCAACGACTCGCGGTCGGGGAACGTCAGCGCCGAGAAGCCCACCAGTGGTGACTCGACCAAGAAGTCGGACGCCGCGTCGTCCTCGTCCTCTTCCTCTTCCTCGGGTGACTCGTCGTCCTCCACGTCGTCGTCGACCTCTTCGACCTCGTCGTCGACCTCGTCGTCGTCCTCGTCGTCGTCCTCGTCGGGCTCCAGCAGCGGCACGAAGGCCGCCGCCGCTTCCTGATCTCGAAACCGCGAACCGCGCCCGGCCACCCTTGGCCGCGGCGCGGTTCGCTGTGTTCGGTCGTCCCGCTATCACGCCCGTGGGCCTGTCCGGTGGTTATCCACAATTCTGGGCTGTCCACAGGGCGACCGCGAGTGATCTCCCGCCCGGCCTAACGTTCGCCTCGGCGCCGCCGGACCGCGACGCCGGAGCGAGCGGGAGGGGCGAGACGATGGGCAGATCCGGCACACCCCGTGGGGGTGCTGCCCTCCCCGAGGCGCGGGGATCGTCGGGCGGCGATGGACGGCTCGATCCCGTGCGCTGGCGCCGACCGGCCCGCGGCCTGCTGCTACGCCTCGTGGCGGTCGCGATCCTGTTGGGCACCGCCGCTCTGGTGTCGTGGTCACCCCCGGCCACCTGCGAACCACCGGCCCATACGGTTCAGGCCGGCGCGTCGCCGTCGGTCTCCGCGCCGGCCGGGGGCCGGCCCGTCGTCCCGTCGGGAAGCGTCGGCGTGCCCGTGCGGCTGGCCGACCCGGCCGCGCTGGCGCTGATCGAGGCCGGCAACCGGGTCGACCTGTTGCGCCTCGACGAGTCGGACGGCAGCACGATCTCGGTCGCCGAGGCGGCGCTCGTCCTGCGGGTCACCGGCGCCGACGACCCCACGGCCGGCGGGCTGCTGCTGGCGCTGGGCCCGGCCGAGGCCGACCGCGCTCTCGCCACGACGGGCCAGAGCTTCGCCGTGCGCATCCGCCCCGGCTGAGCCGACCGCCCCGCCGGGCGACCACTCGGCCTAGTGGCGGGCTGCTCTGCCCAGGTGGCGACCGCTCTGTCACGTGGCGACCGCTGGACCGGATGGTGCCCGCCGGGCCGGGTGGCGCCTGGCGGGTCGAGTGCCGACTGGCGTGTTGGGTGGCGTCACCAGTGCGGCGGGCGGTCCTCCAGCAGGCGCTCGTCGTTGTCATGTGACCGTTCGCCCCAGCCGCGCTCGGTGTCGTCGCGGGTCTGGTCGGGGAGGACTAGTGCCTCCTCCGACTCGAAGTTGACCTCGCGCTCGGCGTCGGAGTCGCGCTCGGGCCCGTTGAGGATGTCCACGCCTACGAGCGTAGGCCCGCGCCGCTGCGAAAGTCTTCCCCAGGCGGCTGTACCGTCGGTGAACGTGACCACCCCCACCGGTGACCCGGACGACGAGTACTGGCAGCGGCCCGATCCGCACGACGCCGTGCCCGGTCCCGAGCCCGAGCGGCCCACGCCGCCACCCGGCCCGGTCTATCCGGGGCCGCCCCGCACGGCCCCACCGTCGCCGAACTGGCGCCCGCCGACGATCGCCCACCCGCCGCCGCCGCGCGACATGCCGCAGCAGAACATGGACGCTCTCGACGAAGCCGAGGGCTCGGCCCGCACGGTCACCTACGGCGTGGGCCTGGTCGCCGGCGCGATCGCCCTGATCCTGCTCTGCCTGCTATGCGCCCGCGCCATCTTCTGACCCGGCGCCGAACGACGAACGCCCTGGGGTGGCTCGCACCCCAGGGCGTTTCCGGGTCCGGTCTCAGCCGGGCCACCGCGTTCTAATACGTGCCCCACACGGCGTTCGCGCCCGAGTCGCCGGTCTGGAAGACGTAGTAGCCGGCGAAGGCGGCCAAAACGATCAGCACGACCGCGCCACCCAGCTCGCCGACCAACGGCAGGCGGGTGCCGCCGCGACGCCACGTCAGCGCCACCATCACCAGGCTCACCACGGCGAGCGCCAGCGAGAACCAGGCCGTCCGCGTTCCGAAACTCATGTGGTCGTCGAGAATCTCCTTGCCCGGACCGCTCAGGCCCTGACCGAGCAGGCGGTTGTAGAGCTCGGTTCCCGAGGCCTTCGCGATGAAGGCCGACGCCGGGGCGGCGATCGCCAGGAGCACGAGGGCCCATCCCGTCTTGGGCCGCCAGCGGGGAATCAGCGCATAGACCACCGCCCCGACTGCGAGCAGCGGCACGAAAACGACCGCCGCATGCAGCACGAGCACGTGCACGGGCAAGCCGTTGATCTGGTCGAACACGAAGCCTCCTCTAGAACTGGCCGGGGTCGTCAGCTTAGAAGTACCTGACGACGCAAACATCCCCCATATGCGCTTACGCCCGGCGGTCCTTCCGGGTTCACCCCTCCAGCTGATCTTGTCGAAGTGGAGACCGACCGGTTGGCCGAGCCGGACGTCCAGCGGTCGCCGGCGCCGGGAAGTCCCTGATCATCGCGCTCGGCCCGGGGACGCCTGAGGGTGTTGGGGTTTCTGACTAATCGTGTTGTCATGGACGAGTGTCCAGAGGCGAGAAACTGCTGCGTGAGCACGGCCTGCGGGTGACCAAGCCACGCATCGCCGTACTGGAGATCCTCGCCGAGGGCGGCCACCTCGAGGTCGAGGACATCGCCCGTCGCGCCCGCGCCCGCCTCGACTCGGTCTCCACTCAGGCCGTTTACGACGTTCTCGGCGCGCTGTCCCGGGCCGGCCTGGCCCGGCGCTTGGAACCGGCCGGCAGCCCCGCCCGTTACGAGGCCCGGGTGGGCGACAACCACCACCACATCGTCTGCCGAGGCTGCGGCGAGATCGCCGACGTCGACTGCGTGATCGGCGAACGGCCCTGCCTGTCCCCCGCGAACTCCCACGGCTTCGAACTCGACGAGGCCGAGGTGACCTTCTGGGGCCTCTGCCCGGCCTGCCAGTCCCGCTCGGCCGAGACAATCGCCGACAACCGATCGCTCTGACCCATTCCGCGCGGCCTACCAGCAAAATCCCAAACCTGAACGGGTTCAACTTCAGGGGTACGGCGTGGCACTGTTGAGCCATGACCGTCGACGTCGGGTTGTTCGGGCCGGATTCCGTCACCTGGAAGCTCCACCAGGAACCGATCCTGCTGCTCGGCGGCCTGCGCTCGCTCTACCTGCAGGCCCTGCATCCACGCGCGGTCGCCGGCGTCAACCAGAACTCGGGCTATCGCTCCGACCCCTGGGGCCGCCTGATGCGTACCTCCGACTATGTCGGCACGATCGTCTACGGCTCCACGGCGGAGGTCGAGCAGGCCGCCGGCCGCCTGCGCCGCTTGCACGCGCGCATGATCGCGACCGACCCGCGCACCGGCAAGACCTTCCGCATCGACGAGCCCGACCTGCTGCGCTGGGTGCACGTCGCCGAGGTCGAGTCGTTCCTGACCACGGCGATCCGGGCCGGTGTCGGGCTGACCGCCGACGAGGTCGACCGCTATTACACCGAGCAGCTCAGAGCGGCCGAGCTGGTCGGTCTCGACCCCGCGACGGTCCCCGCCAGCGCGGCTGAGGTGGACGCCTATTACGCGGCCATGCGCCCCGGACTGGGCCTGACCAAGGACAGTGCCGAGACCGCCGTCTTCCTGACCGTGCCGCCCGTGCCCGACCTGTGGAGCAACCGCGCCCTGCGGCTGGGTCTCACGCTCGGCCCGGCCCGCTGGGCCTACTTCGGCGTCGCCGGCACCGCGATCGGCCTGCTGCCGCCCTGGGCCCGGCGCCTTTACGGCGGACTCGGCCTGCCCACGACCGACGTGACCGCCGGCCTCTCCGCCCGAGGCATGCGCCTGCTGCTGGCCACGATCTTCCGCACCCTCCCGAGCGAATATCGCATCAGCCCCATGCGCCGCACAGCCCTGGCCCGCGTGAACAAGAGCCAGCGTGAGCAAGAGCCAGCGTGAACAAAAGCTGGCGTGAACAAAAGCTGGCGTGAACAAGAGCTGGCGTGAACAAGAGCTGGCGTGAACAAGAGCTACTCGGTCAGGTGCTCGACGGACGCCCACGGGTCTTTGCTCGCCGCTTCTTTCCCGGCGGGGCAGCTCTTGCGGAAGTCGCACCAGGAGCAGAGCGCCCCCGGGTTGGTCGGGAACTCGGCGTCGGCGTCGGCGCCCCCGGCCACGGCCCGCTCGGCGGCCATGATGTCGCGGGCCGTCTGTTCCGCCCGGCGCACCTGACGGTCGAGCGATTCCTCGGTGTGCTCGTGGACGGCCACCGTGCCGGTCGGCAGATGGTGCAACTCGACGCGGTAGCTCGGGCGGCGGAAGACGCGCGAGGCCGCGTACGCGTAGAGCGCCAGCGCCTGCGACCCGCGTGCGTCGTCGGCGTCAAGACCGGAGCGGCCGGTCTTGTAGTCGACGATCACCGCCTCGGGGCCGTCGGGGCCCTGACGTGAGTCGATGCGGTCGGCGCGGCCGTTGAAGGCCAGCACCGCCGTCTTGGTCGCCACCACCCGTTCGACGCCCAGTGGCTCGTCGGCCGGGTCGAGGCCGCGCACGTAGGTCTCGAGCCAGCGCAGCGCCGCCCGGTAGACGACCCTTTCCTGATCGACGTCGCGGTAGCCCTCGCGCACCCAGGTGGCCTTGAGCAGCTTGGGCAGCGCGTCGAGCTCGCGACTCGCGGTCGGCAACGCGTACCAGTTCTTCAGCGCCGTGTGGACACTCGCGCCCAGCGAATTGTGGGCCCAGGGCGGACCCTTGGGCGGCGCCGGGCGGTCGACGTAGGAATGCCGGTAGCGGCGGGGACAGTCCGCGTATGCCCCGAGCTTGCTCGGTGTGCACACGAAGAGCCGCTCGGGCATGCCGTCGAAGCCGAGCTGCTCGGGAACCACGCTGGGGGAAGAGCGTCTGGTGGAGGGCACGGGACAATCCTGCCAGCCGGGTCTGACAAAAAGCCCGTCAGCCCTCCCCGAGGTAGAGCTGGACAAATGCGTCGACAGCGTCCGCGATCAACTGGACGGCGATGGCCGCGAGCAGCAGACCGGCGATCCGGGTGAGCACCTCGATGCCCGCCGGACGCAGCAGCTTGACGATCACGCCCGAGAACCGCAGCACCAGCCAGACCGCCAGCATGACCAGCACGATCCCGATGCCGATCACCGCATATTCACCGGTGCCGTCGGCCCGGCGTACGAAAAGCATGGTTGCGACGATCGCACCCGGCCCGGCCAGCAGGGGCGTCCCGATCGGCACCAGCGCGACGTTGCTGGTCCCGCCCTGTTCGGACGGCTCGTCGGCCTTGCCGGTGAGCAGCTGCAACGCCACCAGGATGAGCAGCAGACCGCCCGCACCCTGCAGCGCGGGCAGTTCGACGTGCAGATAGTCGAGCAGCGTCTGCCCGGCCACGGCGAAGCCGACGATCACACCGAGCGCGAGCAGCACAGCCTGGGTGCCGGCCTTCGCTCGGGCCTTCGCGTCCATCGTTCCGGTCAGCGCGAGGAACACCGGGACCATGCCCGGCGGGTCGACGATCACCAGCAGGGTCACGAAGACCTCGCCGAGCATCTTCAGATTCACCCGATCACGGTAGGTGGCGGGCCGCTTCTGCGCAGTTCGGTGCGGCCAGCGTCACCCCAGCACGGGCACTCCGGTCGCGGCCGAGACGATTTTCTCGTACGACTCCGGGGCGGTGAGGAAGTCTCCGAGCTGAACCGTCTTGTGCGTGCCGTGAAAGTCGGACGACCCGGTGACCACGAGGCCGAGCTCGTCGGCGAGCGCGCGCACGTGGGCCCGTTCGGCCGGTGAGTGATCTTCGTGGTCGGCCTCGAGCCCGAAGAGTCCCGCCTCGGCGAGCTCGACGATCAGCCGGTCGGGTACGACTCGTCCGCGCGACGTCGCCCGGGGATGGGCGAAGACCGTGACCCCGCCCGCGACCCGTACGGCGCGCACCGCCTCGAAAACGTCAAGATCAGCCTTCGGTACGAAGTATCGGGCGCCCAGCCAGCGCGAGGCGAACGCCTCACTGGTCGTCCGCACCAGCCCGGCCCGGATGAGAGCCTGCGCGATGTGCGGCCGCCCGACCGAGCCGCCTGCCGCGTAGCCGTACACCTCGTTCCAGGTGATCGGCACCCCGTCGGCGCTGAGCTTGGCCACGATCTTCTCGGCGCGCTGCTCACGATCGGTGCGCAGGCGGGCGAGGTCGGCGGCCAGGCGCGGCTCGTCGGGGTCGAAGAGATAGGCCAGCATGTGCAGCGCGATCGGATAGTCGCTCGCCCCGTGCCAGCGGCAGGACAGCTCGGCCCCGCGCACCAGTCGCAGGCCCTCGGGGAGCGCCTCGGCGGCCGCGGGCCAGCCGCCGGTGGTGTCGTGGTCGGTGATCGCCATGACGTCGAGACCGGCCGCCACGCCCGCGCGGACCAGCTCGGCGGGCGTGAGCGTGCCGTCGCTGGCCGTGGAGTGGCAGTGCAGGTCGATTCGGGTCACCGCAAAACGCTACCGGTCCGACGCCGCCCGCCGCCGCCTCCCTGTGCGATCCCTTCATCACAGGGGTACGGGTGCGGCCTGCTCAAGCGTCGTCGCCGTCGCTGTCCTTGCCCAGGCGCGCCTCGACGGCCTGCGGCTCGTACATCTCCTCGACCACGCGCAGATAGAGCTCGTTGGGGTTGGGCAGGTGCTTGACCTCGCGCAGCGCCTGATCTTGACCGGCCGACTCGAGCACGAACGTGCCGTAGCTCAGCAGGCGGCCGAGGGCGGACTGCTCGTACTTCATGTCGGTGACCCGCAGCAGGGGCATCATGGCCACCCGGCGGGTGATGATGCCGTTGACGACCATGACCCGCTTGTTGGTCAGGATGAAGCGGTCGAAATACCAGTCGAAGACCTTCCACGCGACCCAGCTGATCACGCCGAGCCAGAGCAGGACGGCCACCGTCACCAGACCGTTGACGTTCTGCCGGGTGAGGAAGCCGGCCAGGTAGCCGAGGGCGAGCGTGGCGCCGGCGCCGACACCCAGCGGTGTGGACAGGTGGATCCAGTGCCTCTTCCACTCGCCGCGGTAGCGCTCGGTCGGGAAGAGATAGCGAGCGACCAGTGTGGTCGGTTCATCCTCCAGGGGGAGGACCCGCCGAGGACCGCCGCCGCCCTCGGGGCCCAGGCCCTCGAGCTCTTCCTCGGTGAAGACGGGGGCTTCGTATTCGTCGCCGGCATCGTCCGCATAGGCGGTTGAGCGTGAATAGCCGGCATCCTCGGAGTAGCCGGCGTCAGGGTTGTAGCCGGCGTCGGGTGAGTAACCAGGACCGTCCGCATAGGCGCGACGCCGCCGCTGGTATTCGGGGTCGCCGTCGAACGCCGGATCGTTGTATCCGAAGTTCTCGTCGTCGTCCCGAGGGCGCCCGGCGCCCTCGCCTCGAGGCTCGTGCGGCTCAGCTGGACCACCCATGTGGTGATGCTAAGCGACGAGGTTCGTGAAGAACGTGCCGAAGCCCCGGGCAATATCGGCGATCGTGCCTCCGAGTGACTCGAAGACCGACGCCGCCGAGTTCGGGTTGAAGGCGATGAAAAAGATCAAGAACGCGATACCAAGCCAGGTCAGAACCTTCTTGATCATGGCGGGCCTTCTCCTGTGGGTGCGGGTGACGGTCAGCGCCGCGGCAGTACTGACGGTATCAGCTTCGTCGCTCGGTGTGAACATTGTGGCCGAAAAGCCGATTCCGTATCCGCAGGTCAACCCGCAACTTGGCTAGGCCTTGCCCTGCAGGTACGGCGACGGCGCTCCGTACACCAGCTCGGACGGCAGCCCCTCGGAGAGGTCGTGCAGAACGACGTGCTCCGCGAGGAAGTAGCCCGCGCTTGCGGGCCACGCTACCGCATAGAGCCACATTCCTTTCGCCTCACTCACGTACGCGCTTCGATCCTCAGGGGACTTGACGCACCACAGTGGAGTCGGGTGACCGGCCGCCTTGATCTTGGCGTGCGGTCCAGCGTGGCCGTTGCCCGCGGCGAGCGCCTCGGCGATCAGATGACCCGGGTCGATGCCCGGAATTCCGGCGAACCTGGTGCCCAGCCCGACGCCGGGCTGCTCGGCGATCAGCACCACGTCGGCGGGCCCGCCGCCGAGCGGTTCCGGCCCGCTGCACGCGACCGCCGTGGCCCGCACGCCCGTACGATCGTCGCCCGCCCAGCCGATTCCGGTGACCATCCACCCCGCCGGCAACGGCCACGGGCACCAGAACGGGGTCTGCCCGCCGGAGGCAGCGCGCCGGATCATGCTGTCGACGATCTCGGCGTTGATGTGCTCGGCGACGTGGAACGGCGGAACCTCGCCACAGTTGTCGCAGCGCCAGTCGGTGTGCATCAGGTCCGGCTTACGCACCTGTGCACCGCATCTGGGGCAACTCACTGTGACACCCACGCCTCTAACCGTGCGGCTCACGGCAGGCCGCGTCAAGCGAATCCGCAGAACCCGGGCCTATCAGCCAGATTCACTCGGGCGGGGGTCCCGCGTGCGCGCGGATCCAGGCGTGCATCGCGATGCCGCTGGCGACCCCGGCGTTGATCGAGCGGGTCGAGCCGTACTGGGCGATCGAGAACAGCTCGGCGCAGGCCGCCCGGGCCGGCTCGGACAGCCCCGGACCCTCCTGGCCGAAGAGCAGCACGCACCGCTTGGGCAGGGTGACGGTCTCCATCGGCCGCGAGCCGGGCAGGTTGTCGATCCCGATCACCGGCAGGTCGAGCTCGGCCGCCCAGGCGACGAACTCCTCGATCGTGGGGTGATGCCGCACGTGTTGATAGCGGTCGGTGACCATGGCGCCCCGCCTGTTCCACCGCCGCCGGCCGACGACGTGCACCTCGGCGGCGAGAAACGCGTTCGCGTTGCGCACCACGGTGCCGATGTTGAAGTCGTGCTGCCAGTTCTCGATGGCGACGTGGAAGTCGTGCCGGCGGGTGTCGAGATCGGCGACGACCGCCTCGCGGCGCCAGTAGCGATAGCGGTCGACGACGTTGCGCCGATCACCTTCGGCCAGCAGTTCGGGGTCGTAACGCGGATCACCGGGCGGGTCACCGGTCCACGGCCCGACACCGACCTCGGCGGACTCGTCCTCAGCGGCAATCATGGGCGGTTACGCTACCCAGCCCGTCCGGAGCGAGGCTTAGCCTGTCCGCCGCGAGGCGCCGAGAGACGCAATGAGCGGCGGGGCCCTCCCCGGCACCCGCCGCCCACGCTCTGTTGAAGGCGAGTCTGCCTCACCCTGCGTATCGATGTGAAGGTATCTCGCATGTGACGGCCATCACAATTAACAAGGTTTTCTATTACCCTCGGCAAGAACGATCTCCGAGGTCACGAACGGATCGCGGTGACCATTCCCGCCATGTCGGGATTCAAGCGACGAAACGGGCGTTACAACTTGACCCGTAACCGGGAGCACGCTCCTCACTTATCGTTACGATGGGTTGCCCCAACCCCACGCCGCGTCCCGATTTGGTGCTCCAGACCACGTGTCGTCCGCGCCTCGACCGGGAATTGCTGATGGGACCTATGGGTTTCAGAGCACGAAAGCCAATTTCCCGTGGACGGAGACATCATGGCGACGGTTGCGCTGACCGCTGAGAACTTCGACGAGGTCACCAGCAAGGACGGCATCGTCCTGGTCGACTTCTGGGCGAGCTGGTGCGGGCCGTGCGTCCGCTTCGCCCCGACCTACGAGCGGTCTTCCGAGAAGCACGAGAGCATCACCTTCGGCAAGGTCGACACCGAGGCGGAGCAGGCGCTCGCCGCGAAGTTCGACATCCGTTCGATCCCGACGATCATGGCCGTCCGCGACGGCGTCATCGTCTTCTCCCAGCCGGGCGCTCTCCCCGAGTCGGCCCTGGAAAACCTGATCGAGCAGGTCGAGAAGCTCGACATGGACGAGGTGCGCACGCAGCTGGCTGCCCACAGCCACTGACGCCACCTGTTTTACCTGGTCAAGGCCCGCGAACCGGTTCGGTTCGCGGGCCTTTCCATGCCCGCCGCGCCCGGTCGGCGACACACCAGCGGGTGACTGGACAAGCGCATCGAACATGTGTTCGAATTCTCGCCATGCGATGGTCCAACCTGTCGGCTCCCTCCGACGGCGGCTCGCTCCCGGACAGGGCGGCGCCCGCGGCACCACCCCTGCCGCTGGCGCTGCCCGACGCCGCTGTCCGCACGTTCGACACCCCCGGCTTCGCCGGCATGACGTTCTACGAGATCCAGGCGAAAAGCCTGATCAACCGTGTCCCGGGCGGGTCCCGGGTGCCGTTCGAGTGGACGATCAATCCCTATCGCGGCTGCTCCCACGCCTGCGCCTACTGCCTCTCCGGCGACACGCCGATCCTGCTGGCCGACGGCTCCACGCGCCGGCTGGCCGAGCTGCGCCCCGGCGACGCCGTGATGGGCACGATGGGCGCCGGCTCCACCCGCCGCTACGTCCCCACCACCGTGCTCGACCACTGGTCGACCACCAAGGCCGCCTTCCGGGTCACGCTGGCCGACGGCACCCGGCTGGTCTCCAGCGGCGATCACCGCTTCCTCACCGACCGCGGCTGGCGGCACGTCAGCCCGGCCGAGGCCCACCAGCCCGCGCTGGCGATCGGCGACCTCATGTTCGGCGTCGGCCACTTCGCCGAGCCGCCGAAGGAATCGCCCGACTACCAGACCGGTTTCCTCTGCGGCCTGCTCCGCGGCGACGCCGGCCGGGGCGAGCCGGGCCAGGGCGACACCGTGCCGGCCCGCGAGGGCGACGCCTGGGTCCGCGCCGACGGCTATCTCGACGACGTCCCCCTGCACGAGGCCCTGCGCTGGCCCGAACTGCCCACCACGGGGTGGTACAGGGGGTTTCTCGCCGGTGCCTTCGGTGCGGTCGGCCGGGCCGACCGGCTGGCGATCAGCTTCACCAGCGGCGACCGGCTGTTCCTGGCCCGGGTGACCGAGGCGCTGACCCACCTCGGCCTGCCCAGCCGCGTCCCGGTGCGGGTGCGCGGCGGGGGCACGGGCGTCGTCGAGATCGACCGCGACCTGTGGGCCACTCTGCGCTTCCGCCACCTCACCGGCGTCGACGACGCGCCTCTCGACGCATCCGGGGTCGGCGTGCGGGCCGGGCGCCAGCTCGCCGTGGCCGACATCGAAGACCTCGGTCTCACCCTGCCGCTGTTCGACATCTCCACCGGCACGGGCGACTTCATCGCCGACGGCGTGGTCAGCCACAACTGCTTCGCGCGCCACACCCACAGCTATCTCGACCTCGACACCGGTCACGACTTCGACAGCAAGATCGTCGTCAAGGTCAACGCCGGCGAGCTGATCCGCCGCGAGCTGTCCGCGCCCCGCTGGTCCGGCGCGCCGATCGCCATGGGCACCAACGTCGACGTCTACCAGCGCGCCGAGGGCCGCTACCGGCTCATGCCCGAGATCCTGGCCGCCCTGCGCGACCACGCCAACCCGTTCTCGATCCTCACCAAGGGCACGCTGATCCTGCGCGACCTCGAACTGCTCACCCAGGCGGCCGAGGTGACCCGGGTCGGGCTGTCGTTCTCGGTCGGCTTCGTCGACGAGCGGGTGTGGCGCGCTGTCGAGTCGGGCACCCCCAGTCCCCGCCGCCGGCTCGACGCGATCCGCCGGCTCACCGACGCCGGCTTCGAGATCGGCGTCCTGATGGCGCCGATCCTGCCCGGCCTGACCGACACCGACGAGTCGATCGACGAGACGGTCGCGGCGATCGCGGCGGCCGGGGCCACCAGCGTCACCCCGCTTCCTTTGCATCTGCGCCCCGGGGCCCGGGAGTGGTATGCGGCCTGGCTGACCAGCACCCATCCCGACCTGGCGCCGCGCTATCGCGAGCTCTACGGCAACGGTTCCTATGCCCCGCAGACCTATCAGCGCGAGGTCTCCGCCCGGGTGCGCATCGCGGCCCGACGGCACGGCCTGCATCGCGCCGGTCCCGGCGAGATGCGCGCCATCACCCCCGCCCCGGCCGAAGAGGAGGATCGCCAGTTGACGCTCTTGTGAAATGGCCTGACTACAGTCGATGGCATGAGGGATGCACAGCAGATCTTGGCGGAGGCGAAGGTCATCGCCGTGGTCGGCGCGTCGCGCGACCCGTTCAAGCCGGCGCACACGGTTCCACTCCAGATGTTGCGGCACGGCTGGCGGATCATCCCGGTCAACCCGTTCGTCGATGAGATCTTCGGGGTGCCGACCGTGGCCACCCTGGCCGACATCGACGAGCCGATCGACCTGGTCGACGTGTTCCGGCCCGCCCATGACGCGGTCGAGGTCGTGCGGCAGGCGGTCGCGATCAAGGCACCGGCGGTGTGGCTGCAGAGCGGCATCGTGTCGGCCGAGGCGCGGCGCATCGCCGAGGAGGCCGGCATCGACTACGTCGAGGACAGGTGCCTGGCCGTCGAACGAGCCGCTGGAGGCTTGACGCTGCTGCCCTGAGACGACGCTCGTGACAGGCCCTTGCGACAGGCTCGCGGGTCCGCCCTGAGGCCGCGCCGCGGGGCAAGATCGGCCGGCTGTGTCGCAATACCGTCGCAACCTGCGGACACATGCGGTTATCGGTGATCGTTCCGGGTCTCCGGCTAGTACGGTGCCGGGGAACTAGGAGGACTTGATGACGCATCCGTCCGGCGGAACACCGGATCCCTATCAGCCGCAGCAACCGTACGGGCAGCCCTACGACCCGTACACGGCCGATCCGTCGAGCGGGCAGCCCTACGGCGCCCAGCCGGCGAGCGGGCAACCCTACGGCCAGCCCTACGGCGCCCAGCCGACGACCGGGCAGCCCTACGGTCAGCCGTACGGGCAGCCGGGTCAGCCTGGGCAACCGGGCTACGGCCCGCCGTACGCGCCGGTGGTCGCCCCGACGAACACGATGGCGATCCTGTCGCTGGTGTTCGCGTTCGTCTTCCCGATCGCCGGCATCATCATGGGTCACGTCGCGCGCAAGCAGATGCGGCAGACCGGCGAGCAGGGCGAAGGGCTGGCCACGGCCGGGCTGTGGCTGAGCTACATCTTCACCATCGGCTACGTGCTGTTCTGCGGGCTGTACGTGGCAGCCATCGGGATCTTCGCCTTCAACAACGGCGGCACCGCCCCGTAACACGGACCACGCCGGTCGGCCGGTCACCCGGCCGACCGTGCGAGGGTCAGCGGAACTCGGCCTCGCGGACGCTGTTGCCGCCGTCGACGACCAGCATCTGGCCGGTGATGTAGGAGGCGGCCGGCGAGCACAGGAACGCGATGGCCGCGGCCACCTCGTCGGGCGTGCCGGGGCGGCCGATCGGCGTACCCAGGCCCTGCTTGATCTCGGTGACCGTGGACGCGGCGGTGTAGATCGTGCCGGGCGCCACGCAGTTGACGTTCACCCCGTCGGCGACCAGTTCCATCGCGAGCGCCCGGGTCAGGCCGACCACGCCCGCCTTCGCCGCGGCGTACGCCGCCTCGGTCGGCAGGGCATTGACCGGGCCGGCCGTGGCCGACAGGTTCACGATGCGGCCCCAACCGCGTTCGGCCATGCCGCCCTGGAAGGCGCGGCTGCACAGGAACGCGGTGCTCAGGTTCCGGTCGATCTCGGATTTCCACTCGTCGTACGTGAGCTGGGCGACCGGCCGCAGCACCTCGGGGCTGGCCCGGCTCGTCAGGCCCGCGTTGTTCACCAGCACCTCGACGTCGCCGAGCTGGTCGACGATCGCGTCGGCGAGCGCGCCCACCTCGGCCTCGTCGGTCAGGTCGGCGACGAAGCCGGTGACGCCGAGCTCGGCGGCCCGCTCGTGAATGCGCCGGGTGGTCGACACGATCGCCACCCGAGCGCCGAGATCGCGCAGGCGGCGCGCCGTCGCATAACCGATCCCGTCCGGACTTCCCGCCCCCGTGACCAGGGCGACCTTACCGTCCAGCCGTAACGTGACCGGCGCTTCCTGCGGCTCCGCAACCTCCACGTCGACCTCCACCTCCACAGCGAACTCCGGCCCGGATGATTCGTGGACCGCTGACTTGGCGCCGGATCGGACCGGCCGGCATGAAGAGCGTCACGGGCACGTGGCGCATCCCCGGCACATCTTCTCAGCCCGGATCCACCCGGGCACGGCCAGGGAAGCCATTCCCCCTCCTTCACTCACGGTTTTGCCCCGAAGGGCCGACCCCGTCGGGAGGAGTTATTCGACGCGCGGCGTGGCGGTCGGGTTGGTCAGAGGGCGTACGGGCGGCTCCTCAAGAAAGACGAGCGGCGCCTCGGGACCGTAGCGGGCGGGCAGCTCGGCGCGGGCGCGTTGCCGGTCCTGGGTGCCGATCTCGACGCCGGCGCCGTCGTGACGAGCACCGATCGAGACGATGCGTACGCCGGAATGGGTCCAATAGTCGAGGTCGGCGAGCACACGGTCGTGCCAGAAGGCCAGGTCGACGGCGGTGTGGGCGGCGTCGCGCACGACAATGCAGGTGTCCTCGGCGGCGCGGCGGATGAACTCGTCGAAGGCGGCCGACGGCACACGATGGACGATCGCGCGGGCGTTCTCCTGGTCGACCTCGAGCCCGGCGAAGCTGCCCGGGAACTCGCCGCGGCCGGCCTTCTCGATCCGGTCCATGGCCGCCTCGAGCCGGGCCGGCGTCACCGGCATCGCCACCCCGGCGACGGCCATCTTCTCGGGCAGGCGCAGGAACTCGCAGCCGGGCGTGCTCCAGCCGCCGGTCAGACCCGGGGACGCCGAAGGATGCTCGTCGGCCGAGTCGTCGCAGCCGCCGATCACGAGGATCGCCCCGAACGCCAGGAGACAGCCGACCCGGAATCGAAGACCGTACATCGCATTCCCCCTCTGTACCCCGGACCGGCCGATGCCGCCAGGCGTACAACGAGTGAAAGCGGCGAACAGGACCTAGTCGGCCAGGGCGGGGTCGACCCGGAAACGGGCCGAGCGGGCGGCGCCGAGGATGACCACGGCCACCCCCACCATCAGGAGCCCCAGGCCGGGCAGGGCGGCCGCCCGCGGTTCCTGCCCGAGCCACAGCCAGGCCAGCAGGGCGGCGCCGGGCACCTCCAGCAGGATCAGGACGCTGACCGTGGTGGCCGACGTGCGCTGGAGCGCGTAGTTGAACATCGAGTGGCCCAGGAGCTGGGCGCCGACGACGATCGCCAGGATCGCGGCCCAGGTGCGGTTGTCGTAGCCGCCGAGGTCGACCCCGGCCGCGAGGCAGACCCCGAGCAGCAGGACGGCGCAGGTGCCGTAGCAGATCCAGGTGTAGGTGATCGTGCTCAGCTCGACGCGTGCCCGCTCGCCCAGGGCCGTGTAGAAGGCTGCGAAGATCGCGCCGAGGAGGGCCAGCGCGTCGGCCCACACGGCCTGCGCGGAAACGCCGATGTCGGCTCCCGTGGCCCAGGCCGCGCCGCTCACCGCCACGCCGATGCCGATCCAGCCGAGCAGCGACGGGCGACGGCCCTGAGCGGCCGCGATCAGGCCCTGCCACACCGGCTGGGTGGCGACCAGCGCGGTCGCCGTGGCCACCGAGCCGAGTTGCACGCTGGGCATCCAGGTGCCGAAGTGGGCGGCCAGGGCCACGCCGGCGAACACGCCGAAGAGGACCGCGCGCCGCGAGGCGCCGAGAATCTCCGAGCGCCGGGGCCCGTACGCGATGGGGGTCAGCACGACGGTGGCCAGGGCATTGCGCCAGAACGCGATGGCCAGGGCCGGAGCGGCCGCGAACGCGATCAGCGGCGCCGAGGACGCGACGGCCAGGACGGCGACGATCAGTGCGAGGACGGTCGGAAGGCGTGATGAACGCTCATTCATCCCCGGCCGTCGCTTCTTGCGGACTCGTACACCACAGTTTGCGAACCCCTATTGAACGGAAAGTGATGGTGTCGTTACAGTCACCGAGGTTTCTCACACTTACCCCCCTCGATGCGCTGGGAGGCGTTTCCCCGTGCCCGCATACCGTGCGGTCGTGTTCGACTTCTTCGGCACCCTGACCCGATCCGTCCAGCGAGGCCCCCAGCACGCCGAGATCGCCCGATCGCTCGGCGTCGATCCCGAGGCGGTCCGCGGGGTGTTGGACCGCACCTTCCGGGCCCGCGCCCGGGGCCGTTACGGGTCCGCCGAGGCCACCCTACGATGGGTGATCGAGCAGGCCGGCGGCCGCCCCCGCAGCGACCAGGTGCGCGCCTGCCTCCCGGCCCGGGTCGACGCGCTCAAGGCCGACACCCGCCTGCGGGCCGACGCGGTGACCACGCTCGCCGCGATCCGCCGCCGCGGGCTGGCGACGGCCCTGATCAGCGACTGCACGCACGAGCTGCCGGCCTTCCTGCCCGGTCTTCCGGTCGCTCCGCTGCTCGACGCGACGATCTATTCCGTACGCCTCGGCGTCTGCAAACCCGACCCGCGCATCTATCTGGCGGCGTGTGACCAGCTCGGTGTACGCCCCCAGGAGTGTCTCTACGTGGGCGACGGCGGCAGCCACGAACTCACCGGAGCCGCCGCCGTGGGCATGACCCCGGTGCGCCTGGCCGCCCCCGACCTGACCAACCACCTGGTCTTCGACGCCGACACCAACTTCGCCGGGCGTACGGTCCGCTCGCTCACGGAACTGGTGGGCCTGGTCGACCGTTCCCTCATCGTCGGCACCCGCCAGTCCGCCGCGACCCTTCGTCCGGCTTAGTGGCGTGCGAGGATGGCGCGGTGACGTCCGCGGTGCTCGAAGAGGCGCTCAAGAAGGCCGCCCTGGCCTGGATCTCGATCGGCGACGGCGCCGCGCTGGCGCTGTGGGTGATGCCGCTCGACGGCAGTCTGATCGTGGTGAGCGGCGAGGGCGAGCAGTTCGCGCCCGGGCTGGATTCCGCGTCCCGGGCCACGATGAGGCTGCGCGGCGACAACGGCGCCCTCATCGTGATCACTGAGGCGACCGTGACCCGGCTGACGCCCGGCAGCGACGAGTGGACCGAGGTGGCACCCCAGCTCGCCGCGAAGCGCCTGAACGCCTCGGGCACGGCCGACGACGTGGTGGCCCGCTGGGCGTCGACCGGCTGCGCCGTCGTGCGCCTGACCCCGGTGACCGACGAGACGCCGCTGGCCGCACCCGACCTGCCGTCCGACTCGGGCGCCGCCGAGCCGCGCGAAACCCCGGCCCGGGTCGAGACCCGCCGCCCGTTCCGCCTCCACCGGGTCAAGCGCCGCTGACCCTGCCTGTGGACAACCCACCCTCTCCGCCTTGACAAGGCGTACTGTCCTCTCCACTCCCCAGGGCGGGAGGGGGCTAGGGATGGCGTACTCCGCAGAACCTGAAACTGGATCAGCCGACGAACGGTGGGACGGCGATCTCGCCGCGCGCGATGGGGCACACGTGCCCGGCCACGGTCGCTGACGTGGCCGCGCCGCCGGTGGCGGTGACTGTGCACTCGAGCAGGGACGGGCGTTTCATCTCGATGCCCTGGTGCACGCGGTAGGCAGACGTGCCCTCGCCCGGCAGCAGGCCCGAGGCGACCAGCCATACGCCGAGGCCGAGAGCCGCCGAACCGGTCGCCGGGTCTTCCGGCACCGAGCCGCCCGGGATCAGGACGCGGGCGTGGGCCTCGTTCGTCTCGGGCGACCACGAGAACACGCTCAG
Source organism: Actinoplanes solisilvae (assembly GCF_003999975.1). Classification (GTDB taxonomy): domain Bacteria; phylum Actinomycetota; class Actinomycetes; order Mycobacteriales; family Micromonosporaceae; genus Actinoplanes; species Actinoplanes solisilvae. The sequence continues at coordinate 819,452 of NZ_RJAC01000001.1, forward strand.
GTCGGTGACGCCGGCCCGGGACGCCGCGGCCGAGTCGATCCGCACGGTCGCAAGGGCCTCACGGCGTACGGGAAGATACATCCAGTCGAGTCCGCAACCGGCGGACCGGGGCGGGGCGAGATCGGCGTAGTCTTCAGCCGTCAGGCCGGCGACCTCGAGCAGTGGCGCCGGGTCGAGTGGCGCGCCGAGGGCCGGTTCTCCGCCGGTGAGGGTCGCGCCCCCCGCCTCGGTGACGGTGATCGGCAACAGGCCCGCGCCGCACTCCTGCACCACCTCTCCGGGGGGAAACAGGCCGCGCCGCATCGACGTGACCGCAGCGCCGACGCTCGGGTGGCCCGCGAAGGGCAACTCCGACTCGGGTGTGAAGATGCGGGCCCGATAGGTCGCCGACGGATCGGTCGGCGGCAGCACGAAGACGGTCTCGGACAGGTTGAACTCGCGCGCGAGCGTGTGCAGTTGGTCGGTGGCGAGTGCCTCGGCGTGGTAGACGACAGCCAGCGGGTTTCCCGCGAACGGGCGGTCGGTGAACACGTCCACGATCTCGTACGCCACTCCAGACATGTCCCGAACCTAACCTAGGCTGGAATGGTGACCATGGGGACGAGGGTTTATCTGGCCAGGCTCGCCGGCCTGCCCGTGTTCGACCCCAACGGCGACCGGGTGGGGCGGGTGCGCGACGCGGTCGTGCGGCTGCGCACCACGAACCGGCCGCCGCAGGTCGTCGGGCTGGTCGCCGAGATGGCGTTACGGCGGCGCATCTTCCTGCCGATCGGGCGGGTGACGTCGATGGACTCCGAGGCCGTGGTGCTGGCCAGCGGCGTGCTCAACCTGCGGCGGTTCGAGAAGCGGCCGAACGAGTTGCTCGTCGTCGAAGATCTGCTGGACCGCCGGGTGACGGTCATGCCCGACGACGGCGACGGGCCCGGCACGCCGAGCACGGTCGTCGACATCGGCATGGACCTGAACCGCAGCAACGAGTGGCTGGTGACCCGGGTCGCCGTGCGCGGGCTGACCGGGCGGCTGAGCCGCCGCGGCCACGTCTTCCAGGCCGAGTTCGACCGGGTGCGCGGCCTGATCGGGCCGACCGACACCCAGGGCACCTCCAACCTGCTGGCGCTGCTCGAGCAGATGAAGCCGGCCGACATGGCGAACGCTTTGCAGGACCTGCCGGACGCCCGTCGCAATGAGGTCGCCGCCGCTCTCAGCGACCGCACGCTGGCCGACGTGCTCGAGGAACTGCCGGAGCACGATCAGGTCGAGATCCTGGTGCATCTGGGCCGCGAACGGGCCGCCGACGTGCTCGAACGCATGGACCCGGACGACGCGGCCGACCTGCTCGCCGAACTGCCCCAGGCCGAGCAGACGGTGCTGCTCGACCTGATGGAGCCCGACGAGGCCGACCCGGTGCGCCAGCTCATGAACTACCGCCCGGGCACGGCGGGCAGCGTGATGACCTCGGAACCGGTGATCCTCACTCCGGACACGACGGTGGCCGAGGCGCTGGCCCGCATCCGCGAGCCGGAGCTGTCGCCGGTGATCGCCGCGCAGGTGTTCGTGGCTCGCGCGCCCTCGGCCACGCCGAGCGGGAAATACCTCGGCATGGTGCATTTCCAGCGGCTGCTGCGCGAGCCTCCGTCGTCGATCGTCGGCGGCATCGTCGACGCCGATCTCGAGCCGCTGCGCCCGGAGACCACGCTGGCCGAGATCATCAAGCGCATGGCCACGTACGACCTGGTCGCGATGCCCGTGATCGACTCGACGCGCCGTCTCGTGGGGGCGGTGACCGTCGACGACGTGCTCGACCACTCGCTGCCCCGCGACTGGCGCGACCGTGACCTCAGCGAGATCGACGAGGTCACGCTGTGACCGAGCCGCGCAGAGATCGCCTCGACCAGCCGGTGGAGCCCGGGCGGGTGCGTCTGCCCCGGTGGGATCCGGAGTCGTTCGGCCGCTGGTCCGAGAACATCGCGCGCTACATGGGCACGGCGCAGTTCATCGTGTGGATGACGCTGGTCATTCTCACCTGGTTCGCCTGGAACACCCTCGCCCCGTCGGCGCTGCGCTTCGACCCGTACACGTTCACGTTCCTGACCCTGATCCTGTCGTTGCAGGCCTCGTACGCCGCACCGCTGATCCTGCTGGCCCAGAACCGTCAGGCCGACCGCGACCGGCTGGCGATGGAGGAGGACCGCCGGCGCGCCGCGATGCAGAAGGCCGACACCGAATATCTGGCCCGCGAGATCGCCTCGCTGCGGATCGCGCTGGGTGAGGTGGCGACGCGTGACTTCCTGCGCTCCGAGCTGGCCCGGCTGGCCGACGAGCTGGACGAAGCGGCCCATCGCCGGGACAAGCGAGCACGCTTGGACTGGGAGGAGGATCGCAAGGGCTTAGACGAAGGTCGTAGATAGCTTCGACGTAGCATGGGGCCCATGTCCGCACCCGCTTCCACGCTCGAGGACGCGATCCAGGCCGCGCTGGCCACGGTTGACGACCCCGAGATCCGCCGCCCGATCACCGAGCTCGGCATGGTCAAGGGCTTCACCGTCGGCGACGGCACGGTCCAGGTCGAGCTGCTGCTGACCGTGGCCGGTTGTCCCCTGCGCGGCAAGCTCGACTCCGACATCACCGCCGCCCTCACCAAGATCCCCGGCATCACCTCGGTGACCATCGATTTCGGCGTGATGGACGAGGAGCAACGCAAGGCTCTGCAGACCACGCTGCGCGGTGGTGGCGGCGCCTCGGCCGAGCCGGTCATCCCGTTCGCCCAGCCCGGCTCCCGCACGCGGGTCTACGCGGTCGCCAGCGGCAAGGGCGGCGTCGGCAAGTCCAGCGTGACCGTCAACCTGGCCGCGGCCCTGGCCAAGCGCGGGCTTTCGGTCGGCGTCGTCGACGCGGACATCTACGGCCACTCGGTGCCCCGCATGCTCGGCGTCGAGGGCAAGCCGACCCGGGTCGAAGACATGATCATGCCGCCGCAGTCGCACGGCGTGAAGGTCATCTCGATCGGCATGTTCACCGCGGGCAACGCCGCCGTCGTGTGGCGCGGCCCGATGCTGCACCGCGCTCTTCAGCAGTTCCTCGCCGACGTCTACTGGGGCGACCTCGACGTGCTGCTGCTCGACCTGCCCCCGGGCACCGGCGACGTGGCCATCTCGCTGGCCCAGTTGCTGCCCAACGCCGAGATCCTGGTCGTCACCACGCCGCAGACCGCCGCGGCCGAGGTGGCCGAACGGGCCGGCGCGATCGCCATGCAGACCCACCAGCGCCTCGTCGGCGTCGTCGAGAACATGTCCTGGCTCGAGCTGCCCGACGGCTCGCGCATGGAGGTCTTCGGTTCCGGCGGCGGGCAGAAGGTCGCCGACTCGCTGACCACGACGGTGGGCGCCTCGGTGCCGCTGCTGGGTCAGGTGCCGCTCGACACCCGGGTGCGTGAGGCGGGCGACGCCGGCGAGCCGATCGTGCTGGTCGCGCCCGACGCACCGGCGGCCAAGGCGCTCGACGCCGTGGCCGACAAGCTGGCCGTACGGCGTGAGTCGCTGGTCGGCAAGCCGCTGGGCCTGATGGTCAACGCCCGGCGGTAGAACGCTACGAAGGGGCCCCGCCGCGAGAAGCGAGCGGGGCCTTTTTACGTCGCGTCGAGGTCGAGCGCGGGCTTCGCGGCGGGCGACGTGACGGGCGCGGTGCTGCTCGACCCGTTCTTGATGTCGGCGGCCGCGGCAACGTCGGTCAGGTCGCTGCGCACGCCGTTCAGGTCTTGCTTCACGTCGTCGAGCAGGCCCTGCAGCGGCTTACGGATCGCCGCTTCGTCTTCCTCGGTCAGCAGGTGCTTGCGGATGAACGCCTTGGGGTGCAAATCCTGGAGTTGCAGGTCGGTGCCGAGCTCACGGTTGAGATCGGTGGTCGCGTTCTGCGCCATCGCCCGCAGGCCGCGCAGCATGCGCAGGCCGTCGCTGATGACCTTGGGCAGCCGCTCACCGAAGATCAGCAGCGCCAGCAGGAGCAGCGCCCCGATCTCCCACCAGTTCAGATTTTCGAACATGTGGCCTCCCAGGTTCCGGGAGCAAGCCTACGCACGCGAGGTGACCTAGGGCAGTCCGGACAGCGATCAATTGGAGTCGGCGGCCAGCGTCACCGAGGCCGTCTGAGTCTTCGTTCCGCGACGGTACTCCACGGAGACGGTGGCGCCGGGCGCGTACTTACGCACCAGGGCGATCAGGTCGGTGCCTTCCTCGAGCAGGTGCCCGTCGAGCTTGGTGATGACGTCACCGGCTTTGAGGCCCGCGGTGGCGGCCGGGCCGGACGGTTCGACCGAGCGCAGCCGGGCGCCGGTCGCGGTGTTGCCGCCGGTGGTCACCTCGGCGCCGATCACCGTGCGGCGGGCCTTGCCGTGGTCGATGATGTCGCCGGCCACCCGGCGGGCCTGGTTGATCGGGATGGCGAAGGCGAGACCGATGTTGCCGGCCTCGGTCTCGTTGCCGCCCACCGAGCGGATCACCGAGTTGACCCCGATGACCTGGCCGGCCGCGTTGACCAGCGGGCCGCCCGAGTTGCCCTGGTTGACCGCGGCGTCGGTCTGGATCGCCGCGTAGTAGCGCGTGGTGCCCGCGTCGCCGGCCTCGATCGTACGGTCGACCGCGCTGACGATGCCCGCGGTGACCGTGTTGACCAGCGCCAGCGGGGAGCCGAAGGCGAGAACCGGGTCGCCGACCGCGATCGTGTCGGAGTTGCCGATGGCGACCGGGGTGAGGCCCGACTTCGCGACTTTGATCACAGCGACGTCGGACTGGGGGTCGCGGCCGACGAGCTCGGCGCTGGCCGTGGAGCCGTCACTGAAGGACACCGACATGGCGTCGTCGCCGCCCTCGACGACGTGGTCGTTGGTGATGACGTAGCCGTCCTCGGAGACCACGAAGCCCGACCCGATGGCCCCGGTCACGCGGACGGTCACGACGCTCGGCAGCACCTTCTGGGCGACGCCGGCGAGCGAGTCGGGCGCCCGGTTGGCGGCGGCGGGCGGATCTTCCGAGGTCGCGCCGAGCTGGGTTCCGCCGCCCGGGGCGACCCCGCCGCGGACCGCGAAGACATAGCCCAGGGTGCCGCCCAGACCGCCCGCGAGCAGGGCCGTTATCAGGCAGATCAAGAGAATCGGAGCGTACGACCGGCGAGGCGCGTCGGGGTTGACGACCGGCTCGGGCATGGGGCTGCCGGCCGTGGGCGGGGTCTGCACCACCACGGCGGTAGGGGCGTACGGGTCGCGCCAGGGGTCAGCGAGCGCGTCGGACCACCAGGGCGACTCCGGCGGGACGGGCGGACCATTGGCGGGCGGCGGAGCGGGACGCGCGTTCCAGCCGTCGGTCACGTCGGTGCCTCCCACTCGATTCCTGCCGGGCTCCCCCTCCAGGATGACACGGATCCCGGACACCGCTCCTCCCCGGCCCGTTTATGCATCGACGGCCCGATGCATCCCACGGGAGCATCGCTCCCATCCGACCCGCCCCACCCACCACCCAAGGATCGACCGAAGGCCAATAGTCTTTATCCGATGTGCGTAGCTCAATGCCCGCATGTCCGCCTACGCCCCCGGAGGTCGTCATCGTCCCGCCAGCCCGCCAGTTCGGCCCGTCGACGGGCCAGGCCCTGCAGTTCGCCGAGGCGTACGCCAGCGAGGACATCGTGCTGCAGACCGCCCGCAGCCTCGCCCACGAGCTCGGCCTCGACAGCGTCACCCCGGCCGCGGGGTCCATGCTGCGGCTGCTCGCGGCGGCCGGCAGTGCCAAGGCGGTCGTCGAGATCGGCACCGGCGCCGGGGTCAGTGGCGTCTGGCTGCTGCGCGGCATGCGACCCGACGGCGTGCTCACCACCATCGACGTCGAGAACGAGCACCAGCGCATCGCCCGGCGCATCTTCGTCGAGGCGGGCTTCGCCCCGTCCCGCACCCGCATCATCACCGGCCGCGCGCTCGACGTGCTGCCCCGGCTGGCCGACGGCGCCTACGACCTGGTCTTCGTCGACGCCGACACGACCGAGGTCGGGGCCTGCGCCGACGCCGCGCTGCGACTGCTGCGCCCGGGCGGCGTGCTGCTCGTGAACGGCGCCCTGGCCGGCGGCCGCATCAGCGACCCGGCCGCCCGCGACGTCGACACGCTGACCATCCGCGAGACCGTGCGGGCGGTGCGCGAGTCGGAGGAGTGGATCCCGGCGATGGTGCCCTCAGGCGCCGGGCTGCTGGCCGCCGTCAAGCGTTGAGAGGTATCGCAAGAGCGTCCGCACGCCCCAGCCGGTCGCGCCGCGGGTGAGTTCGAGCTCGGTCGTCTCGGTCCAGGCCGGGCCGGCGATGTCGAGGTGGGCCCAGCGGCCGGCGTAGGCGCCGGTGAAGTCGCGCAGGAAGAGCGCCGCCGGTCCGCCGCCCACCGCCGGTGAGCTGTGCCGGTCGGCCACGTCGCTGCGCAGAAGCTCGCGATAGTCGTCGCACAGCGGCATGCGCCACATCCGCTCCCCCGCGGCCGCACCGGCTTCCGTGAGGGCCGTGGCGAGCTCGTCGCCGCTGCTGTAGAGGGCGGCGACGCTGGGGCCGAGCGCGACGATGGCGGCCCCGGTGAGCGTGGCGACGTCGATGACGACGTCCGGGGCGAGCCCGCCGGCGTAGGCGAGGGCGTCGGCCAGCACGAGACGGCCCTCGGCGTCGGAGTTGGTCGACTCGCTGGTGGTGCCGTCGTACTGGGTGATCACGTCGCCGGGGCGGTAGGCCGAGCCGCTCACCGCGTTCTCGGCCAGGGGCAGCAGCGCGGTGACCCGTACGGGCAGGCCGAGGTCGGCCGCGCCCAGCGTGGCGGCGGCGACCGCGGCCGCACCGGCCATGTCGTTCTTCATCCGCTTCATGCCGGGGCGATCCTTGATCGAGATGCCGCCGCTGTCGAACGTGATGCCCTTGCCGACCAGCACGACGTGGGTGCGGGCGCCGGGCGGGTCCCAGACCAGTTGCACCAGGCACGGCTTGAAGCGCGAGCCGCCGCCGACCGCGCGCAGACCCCCGAACCGGGCCAGTTCGTCGCCGGACAGGACGCGCACGGTCGTCCCGGGCCGCTTGGCACTGGCCCCGGTGACCTCCTCGGCCATCCAGTCGGGGTTCTTGATGGACGGCGGGGTGTTCGTCAGATCGCGGGCCAGCCAGGTCGCGCGGGCCGTCGCCTGCGCCTGCGCCAGGCCCAGGGCGTACGTCTGCAGGCCGCTCGCGACGATGCCGACCTCGGCCGACCGGGGCTCCTCCAGCGCGTCGCGATAGCGATAGCCGCCGAGCCACAGCCCCTCGGCCAGCCCGCGCACCGACTCTTCGGAGGCTGCCTCGTCGAGGTGCACCTGAGCCGGCTCGTCGCCGAGTGCCCGGATCGCGGCCGCGCCCGCCGCTCGCCAGCCTGCCTCGTCACCGGCACCCACGTGGACCAGCAGCACCCTGGCCGGTTCGCGCAGCGGGCGGGGGAATTCCTGGACCGTGCCGGCCGGACGATCGGTCCCGGCCAGTGCGGCGATCTCGGCGCCCAGGGCGCCCTCGGAATGGAACAGTGGACCCGTCGCGCCCACCGGCACGACACGGGTCAGAACGTCGTCGAGACGGCCGGTCAACCGGATGGGAAACACGGGAGCGTGACCTTTCTCGAAGACGTGGAAAGCCCGCCGGTACGGGCGGTACCGTACCGGCGGGCTCGCGTGAAACGTCAGCCGGCGATCGACTTCAACGCGTCACCCAGCGCGCTGGCCTCGTCCGGAGTCATCTCAACGACGAGCCGGCCACCACCTTCCAGCGGGACCCGCATGACGATGCCCCGACCCTCCTTGGTGACCTCCAGCGGACCATCGCCCGTCCGCGGCTTCATCGCCGCCATCTTGTCTCCCCTCAGACCTACATCAGGGTGTCGGCGGGTTACCCCGCCACCACTGTTCCTCAGCTAGCTCAGCCTCGGCGCCACGTGCTCAGCCCCACGCGACACCTACCTATTCCGACCGGCGGCCGAGGGCCCTCGCGTGCAATCACGACCCGGCCCACCGTGCCGATCAAACATTTTCCCTGATGAACACCGGCGAACCCAAACCCAGCCCGGGCGGATGTGACAGCGTCTAGCATATCGTCTTTCGGGCTGTCACAATGTGCGGTCATGCAGGCGCGGTCGGCACTCTTCGACCTGTACGGCGACTACCTTCGTCCCAGAGGCGGGCGCGCACCGGTCGCGGCCCTGGTCAGACTGCTTGCGCCGCTCGGCATCGCCCCGCCCGCGGTGCGCACGGCGGTGTCCCGCATGGTGCGCCAGGGATGGCTGCACCCTATGCGATTGGTCTCCGGGCCCGGCTATCTGCTGACCCCCAAGGCCGCCCGCCGTCTCGACGAGGCGGCCGCCCGGATCTACCGCACCGGCCGCTCCGGGTGGGACGGGCGGTTCGATCTCATCCTGCTGCACGGCCCGCTCGGCAAGCGGGAGGCGACGCGGCTGGCGTTCCTGGGCTACGGCCCGCTGGGCGAACACTCCTGGGTCGCTCCCCGGGCGGCTGAGGAGGCGGACACCGTGCTGACCGAGGCGGGGGTCGGCTACGAGCGGTTCAGCGCCAGCCACGCGGCCGGGTCGCCGGGCGCGGCCGAGGTGGTCGGGCGGGCCTGGGATCTGGGCGAACTGGCCCGGTCCTACGAAGACTTCGTGGCCGATCTGCGGCCGGTGGTCACGTCGGTCAACGCCAAGAGCGACGACGAGGAGGCGTACGCGGCCCGGTTCCTCCTCGTGCACGCCTGGCGCTCGTTCCTGTTCCGCGACCCCCAACTGCCGTCGTCGCTGCTGCCGCCCCGCTGGCCGGGCACGAGCGCGGCCGGCTTCTTCGACCGCCACGCGGCCCGTCTGCGCCCCGCGGCGGACCGTTACGTCGAGCGATGCCTGCACCCGGTTCCTCGCCATCGTGTGGGATTCTCAGACACATGACCGCCATCCGACCGCCCCACCCGCCGCCCGTGACCGGACTGAAGACTGAGTCCCTTCTCGTCGACCGCAACGGCGCCGTCGTGACCCTCACCCTGAACCGGCCCGAGGCGATGAACGCCCTCGACGTCGACCTCAAAGAGGCGCTGCGGGACACGCTCGCCCAGCTCGAGACCGACCGGTCATGCCGGGCGATCGTGCTGGCCGGGGCGGGCAAGGCGTTCTGCGTCGGTCAGGACCTGCGCGAGCACCAGGCCCAGCTCGAATCGGGCCGCACCGAGCTCGACACCGTGCGGCAGCACTACAACCCGATCGCGCAGCGGCTGGCCAGCATGCCCAAGCCGGTCATCGCGGCGGTGCGCGGCACGGCGGCCGGGGCGGGCGCGTCGTTCGCGCTGCTGGCCGACTTCCGCATCGGCGGCCCCAAGACGACGATCCTGATGGCCTTCGCGAACGTCGGGCTGGCCGGCGACAGCGGCGTGTCGTGGTCGCTGCCGCGCATCGTCGGGCACGCCCGGGCGCTCGAACTGCTGCTGCTGGCCGAGCCCGTGCGCGCCGAGAGGGCGTACGAGATGGGTCTGCTCTCGCGCCTGACCGAGGACGACGAGCAGGTGCTGCCGGTGGCTCAGGAACTGGCCGAGCGGCTCGCGGCGGGCCCGACAGTCGCCTACGGCGCGATCAAGCGGGAACTTTCCATCGGTGACGCGGGGACGCTCTCCGACGCGCTCGCAGCCGAGGCCCAGGCGCAGGCCATCTGCGGCGGGACGGCCGACCACAAGGCTGCCGTGTCCGCGTTCGTCGCCAAGCAGAAGCCGGTCTTCGAAGGCAAATGAAGAATGGGGGGCGGCCCAAACGCCCCCCATTCCCGATCCGGCGTCAGCCCCCGAGCGACGAGGCGGCGCTACGGATGGCCGACGAGAAGTAGCTGACCTGGGTGTAGACGCCCGGCTTGTTCGGGCGGGCGCAACCATCGCCCCAGCTCACGATGCCGACCTGGATCCAGGCGTTACTCGCGTCGCGGCGGAACATCGGGCCGCCCGAATCGCCCTGGCAGGTGTCGACGCCGCCCGAGGTGTAGCCGGCGCAGATCTCCTCGGCCGCGATGACCTGACCGTTGTACTGCGACGACGAGTTGCAGGTGGCGTCGCTGACGAACGGCACGGTCGCCTTGAGCAGGTAGCGCTGCTGCGCGCCGCCCTCACGCGCGGCACCCCAGCCCGAGATCGTGAAAGTGCCCGAGTCGTACGCCGTCGAGGTCGCGATCGGCAGCGTGGCCAGCGTCGTGACCGGGCTGGCGAGGCGGATGAAGGCCCAGTCGTCGCCGTTGCCGTTGTAGCCGGGCGCCCGGTAGACATAGTTCGACCGGACGGTGATGCGGCTGCTCGACTGCAGGTCGACGGCGCCCAGCGTGGCGGTGATCGACGTGTTGGCGCCGGTGCGGCTCACGCAGTGCGCGGCCGTGAGCACGAGGGTGGGGCTGTAGAGGGCGCCGCCGCAGCCCATCGACAGCCGAACCATGAACGGGAACTCGCCCTGCGCGGCGCGGGTGCCGCCGACCACCTGCGGGCTCACGACGCCGCCGCCGGGCTCCACCGGAGCGGCTGCCGCGGGCGCCGCGCCCCACGCCGCCACGGTGATAGCCGCGAGCGCCGTGCCCACCAGGATCCGCCACCTGACCATTCGGTCCTCCCACCACGAGCGCGTCCGGTAGGACGCGTAGGCGAGGAGCGTATGCATCATTATCTATGTCTGGGCTATCCCGGAAGGGTCATATTGCGGCGCCGACCCCGGGGGAAGGTCTTGTTGCGGCGCCGACCCCGGGGGGAAGGTCTTGTTGCGGCGCTGACCCCGGGGGAAGGTCTTGTTGCGGCGCTGGACGCCGGGCTGAGCCTCTGGTCGTCGCTTCGCTCCTCCGGGATTTCGCCCCTTTAGGTCGATGACTTGAGCCCGGTTTTCTGAGGCCGCAAAGAGCGACGGCCTCAGAAAACCGGGCTCAAGTCATCGACGGGCGAAATCCGGCCTGGCTGGGCTTGCACCGAAGCGGGGGTCGCGGTTCGTTTTCGTTTTCGTTTTAGTCTTCGTCTTCGTCTTCTTCTGGGTCTTGGTTTGACTCTTCGCCTAGGACGAAGGCCTGCATTGCCAGTTCGTCGCCAGAGGGCCAGACGTAGGTGGGGAGTTCGGCTGGGCCCAGTTCTAGGGCGTGGGACCAGAACTGGCGTACGGCGTCGGCGGGAGTGGTGGCCTCGATGGGGAGGGCGACGCTTACCAGCCACGTCGTCTTAGGGGTCACGCCGGCCAGGGTGGCGGCCAGGCGGCGGAAGCGGTCGGGATCGACGGGGGCGATGCGCATGTCGTCGTCGAGGGACAACTCGGCGGCGGGGGCCGGGTGGTCGAAGGCGCGGCGGACGTAGGTGAGGACCAGCTCGTCGCCTTCGGCCTTGATGGCCTGGGCCAGAGCCACCACCTCGTTGCCGGCGACGAGCAGCACCTCGTCGTCGGGGTCGACCGGGCCCGCGCCGCCCGGCACCGCCACGGTGTCGTGATGGAACAACCTCTCGGTCGCCCACCGATCCGCCGGAATGATCACCGCCCACTGAGCCATGCGGTCCATCTCATCACGGGCGGGGATCAGGGCTGAGCGGTGGGACCCAACAGCCCGCCACGTGGTCGTCGACCATGCCGGTGGCCTGCATCAACGCGTACGCCGTGGTGGGGCCGACGAAGCGGAAACCGCGCTTTTTGAGGTCTTTGGCCATCGCCTTGGACTCGGGTGTGGTGGCCGGCACATCGGCCCGGGTCGCGGGGCGCGGCGGGCGGGGTGCGGGCGCGTAGGACCACAGCAGCGCGGTGAGACCGTCGGGCAGGTCGGCGGCGACGCGGGCGTTGGCGAGGGCGGCGTCGATCTTCATGCGGTTGCGGACGATGCCGGCGTCGGCCATCAGGCGGGCCGCGTCGCTCTCGCCGAACGCGGCGACCTTGTCGATCGAGAAGCCGGCGAACGCGGCCCGGAATGCCGGCCGTTTGCGCAGGATGGTGATCCAGGCGAGGCCGGACTGGAACGCCTCGAGGCACATGCGCTCGAACAGCGCGTCGTCGCCGCGCACGGGACGGCCCCACTCGTGGTCGTGGTAGGCCGCGTAGTCGGGAGTGCTGCCGCCCCAGAAGCAGCGGGCCTTGCCGTCGTCACCGAGCACGAGACCGGCCGCGAGCAGGTCGGCCGAGGTTTCTGTCATGGCGACCACGGTAGGGCCGCGGTGTGACAAAACTCAGGGCAGGCGGCCCTGCTCGACCAGACGGCCGAATTTCTTCAGCGCGCCGGTGAAGCCCAGCTTCGAGCCGGGCCAGAGCACCGGCCAGGCGAGCTTGCCGACCGGGCCGGCCGGCAGGTGGAACCACTCGTGCAGCACCACCTGGGTGCGGTCGCCGGACATCGCCGTGCAGCGCATCGTGCCGGGCCCCCGCAGCACCTTGCCGCAGTGCACGACCCCCACCTCGTACGGTGGATTGATCTTGACGACGCGCATCTCGTCGCGCAGCGCCGCGGGTCCCAGCGCGGTGACCGCCTCGATCAGGCTGCCCTCGCCGCCGTCGCCCTCGACCACGCGGACCCGGGTGAACGGGATCCACTCGGACTGCTTCTCCCAGTTCAGGAACGCGGCGAAGACCCGCGCGGCGGGGGCGTTGACGATCACCGTGGCGGTGACCTCACCGGTGCCGGGCTGGGCGGCGTCGCCCAGGCCGTCGACGGGCTCGGTCGCGCTCACCGGGGCTCCACGGACTCACTGCGAGCCGGTTCGTTGCGCACAGGTTCGTTGCGCGGGGCCTCGACCGGGGGTGCCGCGCTGACCTCGATCTGCAGGTCGCCCGGCGGCGGCGGGCTGGGGATCTCGGCCGGGGCGACAGCCGCCTCGCGGGCCTTGCGGAGCACGTCGGCGTCGGCCGTGCGGCCCTCGCGCAGCGCCGCCACCTCGGCCTCGAGCACACCGATCAGCTCGCCCTTGTAGCCGATGTCGTAGGCCGCGCGCTGCAGCGCCTGGTCGACCTGGGACATGCGGTAGCCGCGCCAGGCGGTGTCGAACTTGGTACGGGCCACGTCGTCCTCGCCGAGGGGCCGGTCGCCCGGCAGCGGAACGGCGGCGCCGTCCGGCTCGACGGGCGTCAGCGCGTTGTCGCCACCGCCGAGCATCACGGTCACGCCGAACACGATGGCGGCCACGACCAATGCCACCACGACGAACAGGAGAAGCTGGCCCATGCACGAATGTTGGCATGTCGGACAGCGCGTGGCGAGCCCGCCACCCCGACTTGCCCGCGCGTGAGGGCTCAGGTCCAGGTCAGGATCTTTTTGCGCCAGGCGTAGAGGATGCCGAGCGCGAGGACCGCCACGAACACCCCCATCTCGGCCACGGTCGCCCAACCGAACCCGGGAAGGTCGAAAACGACCGCCCACGGGAAGAGAAAAACGGCCTCCACTGCGAAAAGTACATAGAGATACGCGTATACGTAGTAGCGGATCTGGGCCTGCGCCCAGTCGCCGCCGACCGGATCAATACCGCTTTCGTACGACACGAACTTGCCGGGCGGCTGCGCCGGATCGGCCGGGCGGAGCAGCCGATTGGCCCCGAACGCGCCGACGAAGACGAGCACGCCGGCCGCCGCGACCAGCCCGAGCGTGGCGTACGACCCCAGATACCCGTCCACGATCCGACAGCGTAGTGGCCGAAAGGCCTGGAGGTGGCGTGCGCTCGCCGGATAGTGGACTCGGCTGGTTCAGGCGAGCCTTACCTGGCTACTGTGGGCAGCGGCCTGGCTGGCGCGTAAGGAGCGGCGACGTAGGCTGGAAGTGACTGACGTGGGCCGGCCGGCCGGCGCCCTTTTGGGAGGTTGCGACTGTGTCCGCTGGAGCGAAGCGAGTCGAGCAGCTTGACCGGGTGGTCATCCGGTTCGCAGGCGACTCGGGCGACGGCATGCAGCTGACCGGTGACCGATTCACCTCGGAAACCGCACAGCTGGGCAACGACATCTCGACCCTGCCGAACTTCCCGGCGGAGATCCGCGCACCAGCAGGCACGCTGCCCGGCGTGTCGAGCTTCCAGGTGCACTTCGCCGACTACGACATCCTCACGCCGGGCGACGCGCCCAACGTGCTGGTCGCGATGAACCCGGCCGCGCTCAAGGCCAACCTGTCCGACCTGCCCGCCGGCGCCGACATCATCGTCAACACCGACGAGTTCACCAAGCGCAACCTGGCCAAGGTCGGCTACGCGGCCAGCCCTCTTGAGGACGGCTCGCTCAGCGACTACGTCGTGCACCCGGTCGCGCTCACCTCGATGACGGTCGGCGCGCTGACCGAGCTCGGCGTTGCGAAGAAGGACGGCGAGCGCGCCAAGAACATGTTCGCCCTCGGCCTGCTGAGCTGGATGTATTCACGTCCGTTCGAGTCGACCCTGCGGTTCCTCGAGACGAAGTTCGCCAAGCGGCCCGACCTGGTCGCCGCGAACAAGGCCGCCTTCCAGGCCGGCTGGAACTTCGGCGAGACAACCGAGACCTTCACGGTCCGCTACGAGGTCAAGCCCGCCCGCATGAAGCCGGGCACCTACCGCAACATCACCGGCAACCAGGCGCTCGCGCTCGGGCTGGTGGCGGCGGGTGTGCGCGCCAAACTGCCGGTCTTCCTCGGCGCCTACCCGATCACCCCGGCCTCCGACATCCTGCACGAGCTGTCCAAGCACAAGAAGTTCGGCGTCACCACGATGCAGGCCGAAGACGAGATCGCCGCCATCGGCGCCGCGCTCGGGGCGTCGTACGGTGGGGCTCTGGGGGTCACCACGACGTCGGGTCCCGGCGTGGCGCTCAAGGGCGAGACGATCTCGCTGGCCATCGCGCTCGAGCTTCCGCTGGTCATCGTCGACGTGCAGCGGGCCGGCCCGTCGACCGGCATGCCGACCAAGACCGAGCAGGCCGACCTCAACATGGCTCTGTACGGCCGGCACGGCGAGGCGCCGCTGGCGGTGATCGCGCCGAAGTCACCGTCCGACTGCTTCCACGCGGCGATCGAGGCGGCGCGCATCGCGCTGAAATACCGCACCCCGGTCATCCTGCTCTCCGACAACTACGTGGCCAGCGGCTCCGAGCCGTGGCTGCTGCCCTCGGCCGGCGACCTGCCCGACCTGACCGTCGCGTTCGCCACCGAGCCCAACGGCGAGGACGGGCGCTTCCTGCCCTACCTGCGCGACCCCGAGACGCTGGCCCGGCCGTGGGCGATCCCCGGCACGGCCGGCCTCGAACACCGCATCGGCGGGCTCGAGAAGGCCGACAAGACCGGCGACATCTCCTACGACCCGGCCAACCACGAGTTCATGGTGCGCACCCGGGCCGAGCGCATCGAGGCGATCGAAGTGCCCGACGTCGAGGTGGAAGACGACGACGAGAACGCTCGCGTGCTCGTGCTCGGCTGGGGCTCGACCTACGGCCCGATCGGCGCGGCCTGCCGGGCGCTGCGGCAGCGCGGTCTGCCGATCGCCCAGGCTCACCTGCGCCACCTGTCGCCGCTGCCGGCCAACCTCGGCGAGGTGCTGAAGGCGTACGACAAGGTCGTCATCCCGGAGATGAACCTGGGCCAGTTGGCTCACGTGATCCGCGCGAAATACCTGGTCGACGCGGTCCCCTTCAATCAGGTCAGCGGCCTGCCGTTCACCGCCGCGACGCTGGAGAACATGCTCGAGGACGTGGTCAAGAATGGCTAGCCCGACACTGAACTCGCCAAATCGGACCCTGACGCCGGTCAAGCTGACCGCCAAAGACTTCAAGTCGGATCAGGAGGTGCGCTGGTGCCCGGGCTGCGGTGACTACGCGATCCTGGCCGCCGTGCAGGGCTTCATGCCCGAGCTCGGCATCCCGCGCGAGAACATCGTCTTCGTCTCCGGCATCGGGTGCTCCTCGCGCTTCCCGTACTACATGAACACGTACGGGCTGCACTCGATCCACGGGCGGGCTCCGGCCATCGCCACCGGGCTGTCGGCCTCGCGTCCTGACCTGTCGGTCTGGGTCGTCACCGGTGACGGCGACGCGCTCTCGATCGGCGGCAACCACCTGATCCACGCGCTGCGCCGCAACGTCAACCTGAAGATCCTGCTGTTCAACAACCGGATCTACGGCCTGACCAAGGGGCAATACTCCCCTACCTCCGAGCTCGGCAAGATCACCAAGTCGACCCCGGCCGGCTCGGCCGACTCGCCGTTCAACCCGCTGTCGCTGGCGCTCGGCGCGGAGGCCACGTTCGTCGCCCGCACGATCGACTCGGATCGCAAGCACCTGCAGTCGGTGCTGCGCGCCGCCGCCGAGCACGAGGGTTCGGCGTTCGTCGAGATCTACCAGAACTGCAACATCTTCAACGACGGCGCGTTCGAGCTGATCAAGGACGCGGGCAGCCGCGACGACCACCTGATCCGTCTCGAGCAGGGGCAGCCGGTCACGTTCGGCGCCGACAACCGGTTCGCGGTGACCCACCCGGCCGGCGGCTTCGGGCTCAAGGTCGTCGAGGGCGGCGACGCCATCGTGCACGACGCCACAGTGGACGACCCGGCGTACGCGTTCGCCCTGTCCCGGCTCTCGGGCTCCGACCTGGGCACCACCCCGATCGGCGTGTTCCGCGACGTGCGACGCCCGTCCTACGACGAGCTGGTCACCAAGCAGCTCGTCGACGCGAAGGCGCAGGCCGACGGCACGCCCGAACAGATGCTCGACGGCCTTCTCCACAAGGCCGACACCTGGACAATCCTCTGAGGATCCCCGGTACGATCGTGCGGTGACAGAGCTACCTGAGCTCAACACCGAGGTCGCCCACTCGGCGCGCCTCTGGAACTATCTGCTCGGCGGCAAGGACAACTTCGCCGCCGATCGCGAGGCGGCCGAGTTCGCGCTGGCCCTGATGCCCGAGCTCGTGCAGTCGGCACGGGCCAACCGCGAGTTCCTGGGCCGCGCGGTCCGCTACCTGGCCGGCGAGGGCGGTGTGCGCCAGTTCCTCGACATCGGCACGGGCCTGCCCACCGCCGGCAACACCCACGAGATCGCCCAGGGGGTCGCGTCCGACAGCCGCATCGTCTACGTCGACAACGACCCGATGGTGCTGGTGCACGCCCGCGCGCTGCTGACCAGCACCCCCGAGGGCGCCACCGACTATCTGGACGCCGACCTGCGCAGTCCCGCGGAGATCCTTTCGCGGGCCCGTGGCACCCTCGACTTCGGGCAGCCGATCGCGATCATGCTGCTCGGCATCGTGAACTTCGTCGTCGACGACGCCGAGGCCGCCGCGGTGGTCCGTGCCCTGGTCGACGAGGTGCCGCCCGGCAGCTACCTGGTCATCTCGCACCCGACCACCGAGGTCAACGGCCCGGCGGTCGAAGAATCGATGCGGGAGTGGAACGCGAGCGGCGCGGCGCCGATCACCGCCCGCACCCGCGAGCAGATCGCCGGGTTCTTCGACGGTCTCGAGCTGCTCGACCCCGGCGTGGTGACCTGCTCGGCGTGGCGGCCCGACCCGGCCCACCCTGGCATCACCGACAAGGTCTCCGAGTTCGCCGCGGTCGGGCGCAAACCCGCTTAGGCGACTCAGACTGCGACGTTGACGTCGCTGGTCTCGTCGCGGATGTAGACGATCATGTCGCCGGTCTCGATGGTGACCTTCTGGTTGCCGCCCAGGGGCAGCACCTTGCCCCGGCGGATCAGGGCCACGACCAGGGTCTGCAGCTCGCGCGGGTTGCGGCCCACCTCGGCCCGCTCGGCGCTGCGCATCGCCAGCGCCATGCCCTGACCGGGGGTGAGCAGGTCTTCGACCACGTCGATCAGCGGCGGCGCGGTCGTCGTGAGGCCCAGCAGGCGACCCGCGGTGGCCGACGAGACGATCACGTGGTGGGCGCCGCTCTGCTTGAGCAGCGCGGCGTTCTCCTGCTCGCGGACCGAGGCGATGATGCGCACCTGACCGGCCGTGAGTTGCCGTACGGTCAAGGAAATCAGGACCGAGGCCTCGTCGGTGTCGGTCGCGATGATGACCGCCTTGCAGTTCTTGACGTCGGCCTCGTTCAGCACGGCTGAGCGGGTCGCGTTGCCCTCGATCGTCACCAGGCCGTTGGTCTGCGCCTGGCGAACGCCGTCGGGCCGGCTCTCCACGACGACGATGCGCGACTTGGTGTAGCCCGTCTCCAGCAGCGCGGCGACCGCGGCCCGGCCCTTGGTGCCATAACCGCAGATGATGATGTGGTCCTTCAACTGTCGCCTCCACCGGCTGACGAGCAGGCTGTTGCGGTACTGGTCGGTCAGCACCTCGAGGGTGGTGCCGACCAGGATGATCAGGAAGAGCACCCGGGCCGGGGTGATGAAGAGGATGTTCACCAGCCGGGCGTGCTGGGTGAACGGCGTGATGTCGCCGTACCCGGTGGTGGAGAGCGACACGACCGCGTAGTAGAAGCAGTCGAGCAGGGTCAGGCCATCCCCATTGTTGTCCTTGTACCCCTCCCGGCCGGTGTAGATGACGGCCACCGAGACCAGGACGAGCGTAAGCGCGAGCGCCAGCCTGATGGCCAGCGCCCGGAGAGGTCCCTTCCGGACCCTGGGAAGATGGATCATGTGATGCCCCGCACGGACACACCATAGCGATCGCGTGCCGGGCGACCGCCCAGGACATCACATTAATCATCGTTCAGGAACATCAAGTACCGGCTTCGGCACGCTGCGGGAAAGCGGGATAGACGACGTTGCATGCACCCGGCACCCTTCGAAAACTGCTCGGATGACCCGACGCATCGCTCTCGTCCTCGCCCTGACCCTCGCCCTCGTCGCCCCGGCCGGGGTCTCGTGGGCCGCCGCCGCGGACAAGCCGGCCGTCCTGGCGAACTGGACCCAGCCCACCGCGGCCAGCACCGCCGCGTGGAACGCCGCCCGGCTCGACCGGGAGCCCTGGTTGTCCTACGGCTTCGACTGGTCCACCGACGACTGCTCGGCGGCTCCCGAGCGGCCCCTCGGCTTCGACTTCACCAACCCGTGCCGGCACCACGACTTCGGCTACCGCAACTACAAGGACCTCGGGGTCTTCGCCGCGAACAAGGCCCGCCTCGACGACGTCTTCTACGCCGACATGAAGCGGGTCTGCGTGCGGCACAACGTGGCCGTGCGAGCCGCCTGCTACAGCGTGGCCTGGACCTACTACCAGGCCGTTCACGTCTTCGGCTCGGTCGCCTCGGTGCGTCAGGCCGACCTCGACCGCGCGGCGCGGCTACCGCACTAGGCCCGCGAAACGCGTGGCGCCGTCCTCAAGATCCGGATGTTCGACGCCCAGCGCCATCGCGACGACCCGGTCAAACCCCAGACCCACCCCATCGGCGTACGCCACGTCGAAGGCGACATCGCCCAGCGCGCCCCGCAATGCGAGCTGCTGAGCCGACCAGAAGCGGCCGAACATTTCCGTACGCCGGGCTCCGCGCGCCGCCTCGGCCCCGCCGAACAGGACAGCGGCGGTCGCCTGATCGCCGCCGATCGCGCAGCGCACCGCGATGGCCGCCACCGCGTCGGCCGCGGCTCCGCTGAACCCGTGCCGCAGCCGGGACCGCAGCGCGACCACGAGATGATCGTGCGCGGCGACCAGATCGCCGCGGCGCAACGCCACCATGCCGAGCAGCCAGTCGACCGTACGTTTGCCGCGGTGTTCGGGGCAGGCCGCCTCGGCCTGCCGGGCCGCGCCCAGCAACTCGGCCGCCGAGGTCAGCTCCTCGCGCCGCCAGAGCAGCTCGGCCAACGCGATCGTGGCGGACAGCGCCGAGTCGGTCACTCCGTACTGCTCGGCCTCAGCGATCACCGCACGGCACAGGTCTTCGGCCTCGTCGTACCGGCCGGCCTCGATCAACGTCGCCCGGTGACCGGACATGGCCCGTACACGCAGAGGTTGATCTTGCTCGGTCCGGGCGATCCGCTCCGCCCGGTCGAGGTGGCGGGCCCGCTCGGCCCGGTCGTCGGCCAGGCCCGCGTGCACGAGATGGGCGTAGCCGAGCACGACCGGCTCCACGTCGACCCCGTCGAGCCGCCGGTAGAGACGGGAGAGCAGCTCACGACCCTCGGCCGCGCCGCCGTGCTCGCGCCACCACGGGTCGAGCGCGAGAGCGAGCCGCAGACCGGCACGGACACTGCCCTTGCCGGCAGCCCAACGCAGGGCGGTCTCCCACTCGGCCACATAGGGCGCGAGCTCGGTGAGCGACGTCGTGCGGGGCTGGCCGTCGGTGTCGACCGCGACCGACTCCAGCGTGTGCACGGCCCAGGCGGCGTGCCGGTCCCGGGCGGCGCGTTCATCGCCGGCGGCGGTCAGGCGCCGGGAGGCGTACGCCCGCACCTGCGCCGAAAGCCGGTAACGCGGGCCCGGCGCGAGCTCGATGAGGGACTTGTCAGACAACTCGGAGAGCGCACCGAGGGCCTCAACACCGCACCACTCGACCGTGCCGAGATCGACGGTCCCGGCGAAGACGGCCACGCGGCGCAGCAACCCGGCGGCCTGCGGGCTGAGCGTGCGATAGGACCAGTCGAGGTTGGCGGTCAGGCTGTCGTGCCGGTGCTCGGCGGTTTCGTCCCCCGGAATCTCCACCGGGTCGAGTGCCGTCAGCGGGTCGTTGAGACGGGCGGCGAGCTGGGCCGCCGAGAGCGAGCGCAACCGTACGGCGGCCAGCTCGGCAGCGAGTGGCGAACCCTCCAGCAGGGCGGCGACGCGGGAAAGATCGGCGTGGCTCTCGACGGGGGCGTGACTGCCGCCGCGAGCCTCAGCCGTGCGCTCGGACAGCAGGGTGAACACGTCGGCGGGCGACAGGGGCGGGATGCGCCACACGACCTCACCCGGAACGTTCAACGGAACCCGGCTCGTGACCAGCACGTCGAGGCGCGGGCAACGAGCCAGAAGACGGCGTACGAGGGTCGCGCAGGCGGCGGGGGTGGCGTCGGCGGTCTGCAGCACGAGCAGCATCCGGCGGGTGGCACAGTGCTCGAGCAGCGTCTCGAAGACCGGGCGGCCCGGCTCGGTGCGCACGCCCAGAGCGCCCGCCAACGCGGGGGCCAGACCGGTGCTGACGGCGTCCACCGTCCAGACCCCATCCGGGTACGCCTCCAGGAGTTGCTCGGCCGCGGCCAGCGCGAGACGCGTCTTGCCGGCGCCGCCAGGGCCGGCGACGGTCACGATGCGGTGGCGCTGGACCAGATCGGTGACCTCGGCCAGCTCGGGACGACGGCCGACGAAGGCGGTGAGCGGGGCCGGGAGGTTGTGGATGGCGGCGCCAGGAGTGCGCGGGCGCGGGAAGTCGCGGTCGAGGCCGGGCGCGAGGACCTGGAAGAGGCGCTCGTCGTCGTCGAAGCCGCGGAGCCGGTGAGGCCCGAGATCGAGAAGGTCGACGGTCGTCAAGATCTGCTCGGCCCGGCTGGGCAGGGTGGCCACCCGCGCCTCGTCCGGACGGGCCGCGGTCACGCCGAAAGGAATCGCGGCCCCCGTGGTCAGAACAGCCACGGTGGTGGCGCCGGAGCAGAGGACCTGGCCGCCGTGCGCGGCGGCGGCGACCCGGGCGGCGCGGTGCACCTCGACGCTGGCGTACTCGTCGCCGACCGGGCGAGCCCAACCAGTGTGCATGCCCATGCGGACGCGCGGGGCGACGGCGGCGCTGGGCCAGTCGTGTGCGGACAGTCGCCGTTGAGCCTCCACACAGGCCGCCACGGCGGTGACCGGATCCTGGAAAGCGACAAAGAAGCTGTCACCCTCAGTGAAAAGCTCGACACCGTCGTAGTCACTCAGCGCAGCTCTGATTACGGAGCGATGATCACCGAGGACGGAACCGTAATCGTCACCGAGCATTCGGGCCAACCGCGTCGAGCCCTCAATGTCGGTGAACACAAAGGTCACCAGCCCACTCGGCAGCTCGGTCCGTACCGACACGGTTGAACCTCCGCCTCCTTTGGGAAGTCGCCACACATGCTGCCGTACCACAGTGTCACCGGCCATCGTAGAAACGGACAGTAACCGTCCACCCGCCACGGCCTACCCCGGACGGAGGACAACGCTGGTTACACACGGCACTACGCGTGACGTAACGAAATGGATCGAGCGGAGTCACGCTGCGGTCGGCCAGATCCGGCCGACCGTTCGACGGTCCCCGCAAGAGGCACGGTGTGCGACGCCCCGACTGCTGGCCGACAGCGCCCACCGCGCCTCCCGCCGCACTGTTCGCGCAGCTAGATCATCATATTTCTGATCTCCGCGGGGGAGGTCGCACCGCCGGTCCGCCAAGGAAGGACGAGTGGGGTGGAATTCGCCACCGAGACGTCGGGCGTCCCGATATTCGGGCGCGAGTCGTCTCCTCGGCGCTGGGCTCCGACTGGATCTACCGCGGCGGCCGGGGGTCAGGTGCGCGATTGATCGGCGCCGCGGAGCGCAGTCCGGCGGCCGGGCTGTCCGGCATCGGCGCGGCGACCGGGGTTGTCCGGCAGCCGGCGCGGCGACCAGGGTTGTCCGGCAGCCGGCGCGGCGACCAGGGTTGGGGACGGTGGCGCGGTGGCTGAGACCTTGCGGCGACTACGCGGTGGCTGGGATTTTTACGGCGACGGCGCGGTGGCTGGGTCTGGCGGCGGCGTTTTGGCTTTCAGGCGGCGACGTGGATGTCGGCCGTCAGCAGCCGCAGGCGCCGCCACAACAGCCGCCACCGGCGGGGGCCGCCGGGCGGGGAGCCGTGCCGCCGCCACCGTTGAAGGCGACGGTGGAGAGCAATTTGACCGTGTCGGCATGACCCTGCGGGCAGGCCGAGGGCGCGGAGGCCTCGCTCATCGGCCGGTTGACCTCGAACGTGTCGCCGCACGCGCGGCAGCGGAACTCGTAACGCGGCATGGGCAAAGCGTAGGGCCTGCGACCCCGAGCCGAACAGCGGGCCGAACCGGCCGGGCGGAGGTTATCCACAGGCTTGAACGGGGCCTCTCGCGGCGGGCCTCGGTTGGGTAGTGTCGTCCGCGTGGTGGAGCGGCACGAAAAACCGGTGGCAGGGCCCGAGCTGAGAGCTGCGGCTCCGCATCAGGGCGGGCCTTTGGCAAGCTCCGGCGCGGCCCCGCCCGACCCGGCCTCGCCCAACCCTGCCTCGCCCAACCCTGCCTCGCCCAACCCTGCCTCGCCCGACCCGGTCTCGCCCGAACCTGCTACGCCGCCGGTTGAGACGGCCTCTCCGACGGCCGAGACGGCCACAGCGGCAGCTGAGACGGCCACACCGGCGGCCGAGGGGGCCACGTCCGATGGCTCAGACCCGGCTGCGACGAGTGCGGCAGGCTCTGAGGCAGCGAAGATCGGGCCCGAGGGCAAAAACACGCCAAAAGCCATAAACGGTTCAATGACCGCCGCTAAGCAGCCCACCATCGCGCCCACCGCTGGAAACATGTCGACGAGTTCGCCGACTCCGGGTGGCTCGACCGCGTCGCCCGTGACGGTCTCCGGCGAGGGCCTGGCCGCTCAGCCCGGCTCGGCCGCGACCAAGGGCTCACCGCCCAAGCCGCCCTCGGGCGACAGAGCACAAGAGACAGGCACCGACGTCGCTCCTGGTCCGGCCTCCGAAGCCGGGTCGGCCGCGAGTCCGGGCCCCGCCGCGACTCCGGGCACGACTGCGAGTCCGGGCACGACTGCGAGTCCGGGCACGGCCGTGGGCGCGGGCACGACGGTCGGTGCCGGCCCCGCTGCGGGTGCGGGTGCGGGTGCGGGACCAGCTTCGACAGCAGGCTCATCCGCGACCGCGGACCCGGCGGCGACGCCGAGCACAGCGGCGGCCACCTCCGACAGCCCCAAGGCTGAGGTCGGTGCGGCGGCCGCCGCCGGTACACAAGGGACTGCGGCCAGCCCGGCCGCGTTGAAGAAGGCCGGGGTACTCCGGCGGGCGAATCCCGTGCGGGCCGTGGGGCGTGCGGGGCGCAGCACGGCGGCGTGGGCCAAGCGGCCGAGCGGGCGGCTGATCGTTCCGGCGGTCATCGCTGTTCTCCTCCTCGGGGCCGCGGGGACGGCGGGGGCCTATCTCGTGCCCGAGGCGCTCCAACCCGCGCCCACACCGAGCAGCACCCCTGAGTTCGGCGCGGGCGGCGTCCCCTCGGGAGTCCCGGGTGGACTGCCGAGCGGTCAGCCCGGAGTGCCGGGCGGAGTGCCGACCACGATTCCCGGCGAAGTGCCGGGCGGGGTTCCGGGTGGGCTCCCGGGGGCTCCCGCCGGCGCGCCGACCGTTCCCACCGGGCAGGTGGCACTCGGGCCGACCGGCACGACCGCGACCGGGGGGCGGCCGGCTGACGCGCTCGCCGACTGGGCCGGCGCGACCGGCACCCGGGTCGGCATCCCGGTCGTCGCGGTGCAGGCCTACGGCTACGCCGAGCTGGTGCTCGCGCGCACCAAGCCCAGCTGCCACCTGAGCTGGACGACGATCGCCGCGCTGGGCTTCGTCGAATCGTCGCACGGCGCGGCCAACGGGGCCGTTCTGCAGGCCGACGGCACAACCTCGCCGACGATCCTCGGGCTGCCGCTGGACGGCAAGGGTGGCCGGCAGCTCATCCCCGACACCGATCGGGCCGCGCTCGACCAGGACACCACCTACGACCGGGCCGTGGGGCCGCTCCAGTTCATCCCCGCGACCTGGAACTCCTTCAAGGTGGACGCCGACAACGACGGCGTGGCCAACCCCAGCGACATCGACGATGCGTCACTGACGGCCGCGATCTACCTCTGTGAGAACGGGCGCGACCTGGCCCGGCCCGAGGCGTGGTGGGATTCGATCCTCTCCTACAACGCGGTCCGGCCCTATGCGCAGAAGGTCTTCGACGCGGCCAACGACTACGGGCGGCGGTCGCGGAGCTGACACCGGATGTTGCACGCAGGGTGACGATACCTACACATTTACGTTCGGAGCACTTCCCAGACGGTGCGCTTACCGGCAAGCTGTACGGGTGAGGGTGCGTGAATGGGATCCCCGGGACGCCTCGGCGGCGGAGATCCAGTCGCTCGTGAATACGGTGAATGCCGTTCTTGCCAGCGATCTTCCTGACGACCCGCCGTGGATCGACGGCCAGGTGCGTGACTACCTGGTCGAAACGATGCCCGGTGAGCGGCGCATCAGCTGGGTGGCTGAGGACGACCGCCTGCCCGAGGGCGAGAGCGAGATCTTCGCCGCGGTCAGCATGCTCCTGCTCGACGGCATCGGCGTGATCGAGATTCTGGTGCGGCCCAGTCTGCGGCGGCGCGGGCTCGGGCGTCAGCTCGCGGCGGTCGCGGCTCGCCGGGCCTACCTCGAAGGCTTCTCCACGATCGGGGTCGAGGCGATCGGCGGCACCCCCGCGATCGCCTTCTACGAGGCGCTCGGGTTCGACCGTGAATACGTCGAGACGCGCAGTGTCCTCACGCTGTCCGGCATGGACTGGCCCGCGCTCACCGTCATGGCCAACAGCATCGGCACCGGCTACCGCATCGAGTTCCATCCGGGCGGGCCGCCCGACCACCTGCTCGAGGCGTACGCGCAGGCCAAGCTCGAGGCTCAGGACGACGACGAGCTCGATCTGGCGCCGCGCTCGTCCGACCCGCAACGGCTGCGCGACTCGCTCGACACTCTGCACCGGCGCGGCCTGAAGCCGTACATCGTTCTGGCCCTGCACGACGAAAGCGGAACCGTCGCCGGGCTCACCGAGGTCGTCGTCCCCGCCCACCACCCCGAGCGCGCCGACCAGTACGACACGATCGTCGTGCGTGACCACCGCGGCTACGGCATCGACCGGGCGATCAAGGCACGCATGCTGTTCGAGCTGCGCGGCGCCGAGCCGGGCCTGCGCGAGGTGCAGACCTGGAACGCGCAACACAACGAGTCCATGCTCAAGGTCAACGCCGAGCTGGGTTATCAGGCCGACCGCGACTGGTACGAGTATGGTGCCGACGTCTCGCAACTGGTTCAAAGCCTGGAGTCCATCGACTAAGCTCAACCTCTGCGACCGGACGCCCGACCGCCGGTCCGCCGTGGAGGCGCCGTGCTGGGTCACCGGTTGTTGCCGCTGTTCGCCGTCCCCGTTCTAGCCGCCGGCCTGCTGTTCCCGGGCGTCGCGCACGCGACCGGCGCCGCGAAAGCGCAGGCGCACGCGACGGGGGCCGCGAAAGCGCAGGCGCAGGCGACGGGCGCCGCCGACGAGCCGCTCACCGTCGGCGCCATCCAGGGCAGCACACCCGGGTCGAACCCCCGCGCCCACCGTTCGCCGTACGCCCCGGTCTCGGGCAACGGCTCGAGCACCCTGAAATATCAGGTGCGCGGCGTCGTCACCCAGCTCGCCCTCTCACACACTGCCGCCGGCGTCGACCAGCACGGCTTCTTCCTGCAGAGCCGCCAGGGCTTCACCGACGGCGACCCGGCCAGCTCCGACGGCGTCTTCGTCTTCCTCGGCACGTTCACCACCCTGATCGGCGGCTACGCGCCCCGGGTGGGCGACGAGATCGTCGTGAACGCGCGCGTGGCCGAGTTCTTCAACCTCACCCAGCTCACCAGTGCCGAATGGGTCACCACCCTGGCCAGTGGCGTGACCGAGGTGCAGGTCGACGATGCTCTTCCGCCCGCCGACCGCAACGCCGCCGACCTGTTCTGGGAGCAGCGCGAGGGCATGCAGTTGCGGGTGCGGGCCGGTTCCGGCGTCGTGTCGAACACCAAGACGTTCGCGTCCACCGACGATGCCGAGGTGTGGCTCGTCGATCGCGCCGACCCACTTCTTCAGCGCGAGGACCCGTACGCGAGAAGGGTCTTCCGCGACGCTCACCCGCTCGACGACGTGCCGGGTCAGGCCGACAACGGCAACGGGAACCGGATCATGCTGGGCCCGATGGGGGTGAAGGCCGCGGCCGGCGACAGCGGGGTCGTGCTGCCCGGCGCGCGCACCTTCGACGCGACCACCGGCGACGCGGTCGGCGGGCTCTATTACGCCTTCAACAAATACGGCATCCAGGTCGCGGGCGTCAGTTTCCGCAGCGGCGCCGACCCGGCCGCCAACCATCCGCCGCGGCCCGCCGACCGGCAGCGCGAGGCGGCGATCTCGACCTTCAACGTCGAGAACCTGTACGACTTCCGCGACGACCCGAACGACGGCTGCGACTTCGCCGGCAACAGCGGCTGCCCGGGTGTCTCCCCGCCGTTCGACTACGTGCCGGCCAGCGCCGCCGACTATCAGGCCCGGCTCGTCAAGCTCGGCCGCCAGGTGACCGCCGATCTGCACAGCCCGGACCTGATCCTGGTGCAGGAGGCCGAAGACCAGGACATCTGCCGCGTCACCGGCGCCACGCTGAGCTGCGCGACGGCCGACAACGCCGACGGCAAGCCCGACACGTTGCAAGAGCTGGCGCTCGCCATCGCCAAGAACGGCGGCCCCCGGTACGACGCCGCGTTCGATCGCGGTGGCGCCGACGCTCGTGGCATCGTCTCCGGGTTCCTCTACCGCACCGATCGCCTGTCACTCGCCGCCGCGGTGGCCGGCGACGCGGTTCTCGGCTCGGCGCCGCAGGTGGCCTATCGGGGAGCTCCCCTGCCGGGCAATGCTGACGTGTCCAACCCGAAGACGCTCAACGCCGTGCTGCCGGCCGACGTCGATCGCTCGACCGGGGTCGACGGCGTCAACGTCTACACCCGCGCGCCGCAGGTCGGCCTGTTCGACGTGCGGGCGGCGCCGGGCGCGTCCGACCGCTACCAGATCTGGGCGATCAGCAACCACTTCTCGTCCGGCCCCGACACGCGGGTCGGCCAGCGGCGGGAACAGGCGGCGTACGGCGCGGCGATCGCCGACGCGATCGAGGCTTCCCACCCGAACACGCGAGTGGCGTTCGGCGGCGATCTGAACGTCTTCCCCCGGCCCGACGACCCGGTTCCGGCCGAGCCGGGCGACCAGCTCGGCCCGCTGTACGCCACCGGGCTGCACAACCTGTGGGACGACCTGCTCGCCGACGCGCCGTCGGCCGCCTATTCGTACGTCTTCGAGGGCCAGGCGCAGACGCTCGACCAGCTCTTCGTCAACGACGCGCTCTACGGCGACCTGGTCGAGATGCGCTCGGCCCACGTCAACGCCGACCACTCCGACGGCCTGAGCGACCATGATCCGCAGGTGGCGGTCTTCGAGTCGCGGCCCGGCCTGTCGGTCGGGGACGCAAGCGTCGTCGAGGGCGATTCAGGGCGTACGGCGTTGGTCTTCCCGGTCACGCTCACCCGGCCGATGACCACGTCGCTGACGGTTTGCGCGGCCACCGTGCCCGGTCCGACCACGCTGCCGTACGCCGATTTCGACCCGTACCTGGGCTGCCGCACGATCCCGGCCGGCGCCACGAGCGTGGCGTTCCCGGTCCAGGTGCGCGGCGACCGGCTGCGCGAGCACGACGAGCGGTTCCGGCTCGAGGTGGCCGCGCTCGCCGCCGTCCGCATCGTGGACGGCACCGCGACCGGCACCATCCGGAACGACGACTAGTAGCGGTCGCGGAGCATCTGGGCGGCCTCGGTGGCCCAGTAGGTCAGCGTGATCTGCGCGCCGGCCCGCTTGATCGAGGTGAGCGTCTCGAGGATGATCCGCTCGCGGTCGATCCAGCCGTTGGCCGCGGCCGCTTCGACCATCGCGTACTCGCCGGAGACCTGGTAGGCCGCGACGGGCACGGTCACCCGCTCGCGGATCGCCGCGATCACGTCGAGGTAGGCCAGGGCCGGCTTCACCATGACGATGTCGGCGCCCTCGGCCACGTCGAGGTCGACCTCGCGCAGCGCCTCCCGCAGGTTCGGCGGGTCCTGCTGGTACTGCCGCCGGTCGCCCTGCAGGGTCGATTCGACGGCCTCGCGGAACGGGCCGTAGAACGCGCCCGCGTACTTCGCCGAGTAGGCCAGGACCGAGACGTCCTGGTAGCCGGCCTTGTCCAGCGCCTTACGGATCACGCCGACCTGGCCGTCCATCATTCCGGACGGCCCGACCATGTGGACACCCGCGTCGGCCTGGGCGATCGCCATGTCGGCGTAGATCGCGAGGGTCGCGTCGTTGTCGACCGAGCCGTCCTCGGCCAGCACACCGCAGTGCCCGTGCGAGGTGAACTCGTCGAGGCACAGATCGCCCATCACGACCGTCGAGTCGCCCACCTCGGCGATCAGGTCGCGGATGCCCACGTTGAGGATGCCGTCCGGGTCGAGGCCGGCCGAGCCGGTCTCGTCCTTGTTCGCGTTCTCCGGCACGCCGAAGAGCATCAGCCCGCCGACCCCGGCGCTGACCGCCTCGTGCGCGGCCTTGCGCAGCGACTCACGGGAGTGCTGCACGACGCCGGGCAGGGAGCTGATCGCGCGGGGCTCGGTCAGCCCCTCCTTGAGGAAGAGGGGCAGCACGAGCTCGGCCGGGGCGATGCGGGTCTCTTCGACGAGACGGCGCATCGCCGGGCTGCGCCGGAGGCGGCGCGGACGGACATCCGGGAACATGATCAGTCCTTAGCGGAACCGGAGGGCGGTGGGGCCCTGGACCTTGGAGCCGCGACGCTGCTTAGCCGGCATGGCCGCCAGCTTCTCGCGAAGCTCCACCGCGTACGACGCCAGCGCCTCGACCAGGTCCGGCACGCTGGCGTGCTGGGGCTGGACGTCGACGCGCAGGCCGAACTCGGTGGCCGTCTCGGCGGTCTTGGGGCCGATGACCGCGACGACCGTGCGGGCGTGCGGCTTGCCGGCGATGCCGACCAGGTTGCGTACGGTGGAGGACGAGGTGAAGAGCACCGCGTCGAAACCGCCCGACTTGATCGCGTCGCGGATCTCGGCCGGCGGCGGCGCGGCCCGCACGGTGCGGTAGGCGGTCACGTCGTCCACCTCCCAGCCCCGCTCGATCAGGCCGGCGGCCAGCGTCTCGGTGGCAATGTCGGCGCGCGGCAGCAGCACCCGGCCGACCGGGTCGAGGATCTCGTCGTGCGGCGAGAACTCGGCCAGCAGGCCCTCGCTCGACTGGTCGTCGGCCGGCACGAGCTCGGGCTGGATGCCGAAGGCACGGACGGCCTCGGCGGTGGCCTCACCGATACACGCGATCTTCACGCCGCCGAAGTGGCGGGCGTCGAGACCGTGCTCGTCGAACTTCTCCCAGACCGCGCGGACCGCGTTGACCGAGGTGAAGACGACCCAGGCGTACCGGCCGTCGACCAGGCCCTTGACCGCGCGCTCCATCTGGGCCGGGGTGCGCGGGGGCTCGACCGCGATGGTCGGCACCTCGCACGGGATCGCGCCGTAGGCCCGCAGCCGGGCGCTCATCGCGCCGGCCTGCTCCTTGGTGCGCGGCACCAGGACCTTCCAGCCGTACAGCGGGCGGTTCTCCCACCAGCTCAGGGTGTCGCGCTCGGAGACCTCGGAGCCGACGGTCAGCACCACGCGCCCGGTGAAACCGAGGGCGGCGGCGACGAAGCTGTCGACCGTGGACGTGGTCGTGTACTGCGTCTCGCCGGTGCCGTCGCCGGTCACCGCGACCGGGGTGCCGGGCTCGACGCCCGCGGCGAGCAGGCCGTCACGCACCGCGGCGAGGTCGCCGGCGTCCACCGCGACCGCGAAGGAACCCTTGAGAGCGGCGGTGGCGAGAGCGTCGAAATCGAGAGCGGTGACGTCACCGACGTCGGCCGTGACCCGTACGCCGGGCAGGGGCACACCGGCGTAGGTGGCGACCCCTTCGGCCTGGCCGAGGCCGGGCACGACCTCGAAGTGCACCGCGGTGCGGGCGACCGCCTGCACCTCCTTGACCACGGACTCGCTGCCGAACGGGTCGCCGGCCACCAGGTGCACGGCGGACAGACCCGACTTGGCCGCGGAGAGCAGCACCTTGGCGACGTCGCCGGGCGCACCCTCGGCCGGGCTGAACTGCGCGTCGGCCTTGGCCTCGGCGCGGATCGCGGTCAGCAGGGACTCGGGGACACCTCGGTCGAAGACCACCTGGTCGGCATCGGTGAGCGCGGCGTGCGCGCGGCGGGTCAGCAGTTCCGGGTCGCCGGGTCCGGCGCCGACGAACGCGATGCGTCCTGCTGGCTTGCGGGCGGTGCGGGTGGTCATTCTGTGCTCCCGATCAGGGTGTCAGCGCCGGCGTCGAGAAGATCGGCGGCAAGAGCCTTTCCGATCTCCGCCGCGTCGGCGGGCGTTCCGGTGCGCGACAGCCGGATGTCTCGAACCCCATCCGGGCTGATCACCGCACCGCGCAGATAAATCTCGTCGCCGGTCTCGCCCTCGGCGAGCTCGGCGTAAGCCGCGACCGGAGCGGAGCACCCGGCCTCAAGCGTGGCGAGCAACGCCCGTTCCGCCAGGACGGCGGCCCGGGACGGTGCGTGGTCGAGCGCGGCCAGCAACTCGACCAGGTCGGCGTCGTCGGCCCGGCACTCCACCGCCAGCGCGCCCTGGGCAGGGGCGGGCAGCATGAGCATCGGGTCGAGCGTCTCGGTGATCTCGGCCGTCCGGCCGAGACGCGCCACGCCGGCCCGGGCGAGAACGACGGCGTCCAGATCGGCCTCGGGCCCTCTGACCCGGGCGATCCGGGTGTCGACATTCCCGCGGATCGGCGTGACCTGCAACTCTAGGCCCAAAGCCCGCAGTTGCGCGATTCGGCGCACCGCGCCGGTGCCCACGGTGGCCCCCGGAGGCAGCTCGGCGAGCAGCCGGTCACCCTTGGTGATCAGCACATCGCGCGGGTCCTGACGCGGCGGGATGGCCGCGATGTGCAGCCCGGGGTGGGCGGCGGTGGGCAGGTCCTTATACGAGTGGACGGCGAAGTCGATCTCGTTGGCGAGCAGCGCGTCGCGCAGCGCCGAGACGAAGACACCCACTCCGAGCTGGGCAACCGGGGCCGAGGAGCGGTCGCCGGTAGTGACGATGCGCACCAGCTCGACGGGGCGGCCGGTGGCGGCGGTCAGCGCGTCCGCGGTCTGCTGGGACTGGGCGAGCGCCAGCGCGCTGCCCCGGGTGCCCAGGCGCAGAGGCGTAGTCACCGTTCTCCTCCGATCTCGGGAACCGCGTTCGCCGGTGTGGCGTGCGGCACGTCCAGGTCGAACAGCTCGCGAAGCAGGGCGGCGTACTGGTCGCCACCGGGCTCGGCGGCGAGCTGGCGCACCCGCACGGTCGGCGAGTGCAGCAGTTGCTGAACGACGCGATGCAGCGTACGGGAAACGTCGGCTCGTTGCTCCTCGGTGAATTCCGAGCGGCGGGAGTAGAGCTTGCGCAGCTCGCCCGTGACGACGTCCTCGGCGCGGGTGCGCAGGGCGGCCACGGTCGGCGCGACCTCGGCGCCGCGCATCCAGCCGAGGAAGTGGTCGACCTCGCTCGCGACGATCTGTTCGACGGCGGAGGTCTCGGCGGCGGCCGGCATCGAACGGCGGGTGGCGGCCAGGCTGTCGATGTCGATCACGGTCACGCCGGGCAGGCCGGCCGCGTCGGGGGCGACGTCGCGCGGGACGGCCAGGTCGAGTACGACCAGGGGCGCGGCGGCCTCGAGACGGGCGCGGGTCAGCACCGGCTCGGTCGACGCGGTGGCCGAGACGACCAGGTCAGCGTCCTTCAACGCCGCGTCGAGCTCGTCGTAGGGAACGGCCACGGCACCGTACGCCTCGGCGAGCCGATCGGCCCGCGCGGCGCTGCGGTTGGTGAGACGCAGCGGCCCGACGCCGGCCCGGGTCAGGGTCGCGACCGACAGCGCACCCATCGCGCCCGCGCCGATCACCAGCGCCTTACGCCCGGTCAGGTCGCCCAGCTCGGCCTCGGCCACCTCGAGCGCGGCGGTCACCACGCTCTGCCCGGCCCGGTCGATGCCGGTCTCGGTGTGCGCCCGCTTGCCGACCCGCAGCGCCTGCTGCATCAGCTCGTGCAGCAGGCGGCCGGCCGTGTCGGACTCGGTAGCGGCGTGGTACGCGTCACGCAGCTGGCCGAGGATCTGGGACTCCCCCACGACCATCGAGTCGAGGCCGCTGGACACCTGGAACGAGTGCAGCACCGCCGCCTCGTCGTAGTGCACGTAGAGGTGACCGGCCAGCTCGGTGGCCGGGATGCCCGAGAACTCGGACAGGACGTTACAAATGTCGCCGAGGCCGCCGTGGAAGGTGCTGACCGCCGCATAGATCTCCACCCGGTTGCAGGTGGAGAGCACGACCGCCTCACCGATGAACGGCTGCGCGACGAGCTTCTCCAGCAGTCCGGGGACCGCGTGATCGGCGATGGCGAGCCGTTCGAGCGTGGCGACGTCGGCGGTGCGATAGGACGCACCGACGCTGAGGAGATTCACGACCCGACCGCCTCCTGATCGTCCGCCGTGGCGGACCGTCCGCCCGGCAGCGCGATCAGCGATGCCTTGCGGTGTTCATGGAAAGAGAGAATTTGCAGCTCGATAGCGAGATCGACCTTTCGGACGTCGACATTCGCAGGAACGGAGAGCACGCAGGGAGCGAAGTTCAGGATGCTGGTCACGCCCGCGTCGACGAGCACATCGGCCACGGCCTGAGCCGCCCCGGCCGGGGTGGCGATCACACCGATGGCGATGTTCTCCTCTACTGCGACCCGGCCGAGGTCTTCGATGTGACGCACGGTGAGACCGTCGACCTCCTCGCCGACCTTGGACGCGTCGGCGTCGAAGAGCGCGACGATCTTGAAACCGCGGCTGGCGAAGCCGTCGTAGCCGGCCAGCGCGTGGCCGAGGTTACCCAGCCCGACCAAGCAGACCGCCCGGCGCTGGTGGAGACCGAGAACGTACTCGATCTGCTCGATGAGCAGGGTCACGTCGTATCCGACGCCGCGGGTGCCGTACGACCCGAGGTGTGAAAGGTCTTTGCGAAGTTTGGCCGAATTGACCCCGGCGGCCGCGGCGAGACCTTCGCTCGAGATGGTGTCCGAGCCGGTATCGCCCAGGTTGTGCAGGGCGCGAAGGTATTCGGGCAGTCGGGCGATCGTCGCTTCCGGCAGATCCGGAAAGGCTGCGACGGCACCGGCGCGGTCGCCTGGGGCGTTGCCGGGCGTGCTTCCGTGACGCTGCTGGCTCATCTGACTCCGTGCCGACGAGGTGGCGAACCTGCTAACCCCCGGGCGCCTGGCTGGAACCGGCTGTGCTACCGGGGCTCTTCGCCATCAGAGAGTAGGCGCTTGTGAAGGCGTGCACAAATCGCGATCTTGGTAGTGCGGCTGGACAAAGATCATCCGGCGTGTTAGTAGCCCCAACCGGTCAAGTATGCCCGGCTTTTCCTGGCACCGACCACCCTCTTACAGGGTACGAGCGATGGTGACCGCTTCGACGAGAGTGTCCGCGACCGGACGACCCGAGGCACGCAGCCGGGTGGGGTCGGTGAAGCCGCCCGTGTAGAGCACGACCGCGCCGCCCACCGACTCGGCCGCGTCGGCGTCGTCGAGCGAGTCGCCGATCAGCACGACCTGGTCGCCGGCCAGCCCCAGCCCGGCCAGATGCTCGGCGAGATGGCCGGCCTTGAGGTGCCCGCCGAGCTCGGCACGCAGCCCGTCGACCCGGGTGAAGACACCGGCCAGACCGTACGTGTCGATAGCCGGCACCAGCTCGCTGTGGAACCACATGGACAGCAGCGACTGGGTGCCCGACCACTGCTTGAGCGCCGCCGACGCGTCGGCGGCCAGCGTCATGTCGGTCAGACCGAGCCGGTACGCGTCGTGGAAGATGCGGTCGAGCTTGCCGAACTCCTCCTCGTCGACCGCACGCTCGAGGATCTCGGCGTAGAACTCGGCCACCGGGCGGCGGAACAGCCGGCGGTGCTCGTCGGCGTCGACCGGGCGCCCGCCGACGGACGTGAAGGCCTCATTCGTCGACGAGACGACCAGACTCAGGTCATCGAGGAGAGTGCCGTTCCAGTCCCAGACAAGGTGAGTACGCGTCACGGCGAACAACCTACCGCCGGGGCTCCCCGGGCTGTCGCGCCAGATCGCTCAGCAGCCGGCTCTCCTCGACCCGCCAGTAGCCGTGCTCGGCGCCGTCGAGCAGCACGACCGGCACCCGGTCGCCGAAGTCACGCTCGAGCTCGACCGACGACTCGACGTCGACCCGGATCCACTGACCAGGAAGGATCCGGTCGAGGACGACCTCGGCCTCCTCGCACAGGTGGCATCCGTCGCGGCTCACCAATGTCACTCGGCTCATGTTCCACCGGTTTCTTTCTGTTTCCGCTGCGGGTCAACTCAGCAATTCTCGCTTGCGGATCTTGCCGGTGGGCGAGTGGGGAAGTTCACGGACCAGCTCGACGCTCGGCAGCTTGAACCGGGCGAGCTGGGCCGCGCAGTAGACCTGCAGCTCAGCCGGGGTGGGAGCGGGGTCGATGGCGGCCACCACGAAGGCGTGCGGCCGCTGCCCCGACTCGTGATCAGGCACACCGACCACCGCCGACTCGGCGACCCCGGGGTGCGAGCCGAGCACCCGCTCGATCTCGGCCGGATAGACGTTGAAGCCGTGCACCAGGATCAGCTCGTCGACCCGTCCGACCAGGTGCAGGTCGCCGTCGGCGTCGGCGTAGGCCACGTCGCCGGTTGCCCACCAGCCCTCCGCGTCGGGTCCGCCGTGCCCGTCGGGCCAGTAGCCGGAGAAGAGGTTGGCGCCGCGCACCACGATCTCGCCCGGGTCGGTGCCGGCCACGTCCTCGACGGAAAGGTCGAGCTCGGCCAGGTCTTCCTCGGGCGAGGCGGTGCCGTCCTCCCAGAGCACCTGCCCGGCCGCCGAACGCAGTCGCAGCGACACTCCGGGCAGCGGGCGGCCGATCGAACCGGGCTTGCCGCGGTCGCTCACGGCCGTCGTCGCGAGCACCGGGGCGGTCTCGGTCAACCCGTACCCGACCAGGACGCTTTTGCCGGTCGCAGCACTGAACCGGGCCATCTCGTCGGGGGCCAGCGGGGCCGCGCCGCAGACAGCGGTGCGCACGCCGCGCAGCGCGATCTCCACGTCGGGCTGCCGTGACCAGGCCGAATACATGCCTGGCACGCCGACCGCGACGGTCACCCCGCGCTCGGCGATCGTCGCGAGGGAGGCAGCCGGGTCGAACCGGTCGATCAGGACCCCGGTCGCGGCGTGGCGCGCGACCGAGCCGAGCCCGGTGTTGAGCCCGTAGGCGTGGAAGAGCGGCATCGCCAGCAGCACGACGTCGTCGGGGCCGACCACCGGCGGGTCGATCGCGTCGAGCTGGTCATGGTTGGCGGCGAGCGCCGCGTGGGTCAGCATCGCGCCCTTGGGCCGCCCGCTCGTCCCCGAGGTGTAGAGCAGTACGGCCAGGTCGCCGCCGGACACCGCGGGCAGGTCACCCCGCGCACCTTCGAGATCAAACTCCGGGCGTACGCGAGGCGGCCCGGACGACCCCGGACGATCACGCGCGTCCTCGGCCACGATCAGCGCCGCACCCGAGTCGGTGATCGCGAACTCGAGCTCGTCGGCGGTGTAGGCCGGGTTGAGCGGCACGGCGACACGCCCCGCGCGCAACACGCCGAAATACGTCGCCACGAACTCGGGTGAGTTGGCGAGCACGATCGCGACGCGGGCGCCGGGCGGCACCAGCCCGGCGATGCGGTGCGCCGCCGCGGTGGTTCGCCGATCGACGTCTGACCAGGTCAGCACGGTTTCACCGGTGATCAGCGCGGGGCTGTCGGGCCGGTTCGCGGCGGCCCCGGCGACCGGGTCGCGGGCTGCTTCGTCCACGAGGCACGAGTCTGGCACAACATCCACCGGAAGTGGACGGCGCACAGCCAGTCCGTTGCCGGAACACCCGTGTCGGTCATCGTGGCAGACGTTCCTTGTGTCGCGTCTGCGCCACTTCGTACTATTTTTGCGCAGCGCACACAATGTGCGACTCCGCGTGTTCGGTGTCCGTGATACTTCGCGTCTGAGTAACGGACTCCACAGCCCTGGGTGAGGTCGGTCGGCAGGATTGCGGGCCACTTCACCCGTTTTGCTATGAGTGATCACCCCTCATCCCGAGGAGGCCGCTGTGCCACAAAAAGCACGGAACCACTGCGAATCCCTGTCTGGCGGGACGGATCAGCAGTCGAAGCAGAGCCGCCGGGTTGAGGAGGCGCAGTGAGTCATGTTTACGCCGGGGACCCGCACCAGCGCTGGATCGCCGACGGTCTGACCGGCCTCGTCAACACGATCCGGGGGGACGGACCCAAGCGCACCCGCAACCGCCCCCACGTGAACGAGTCGCCGGGTCACCGCCTCCCGCCGACCGGCAACGCCAAGCCGATGCCCGGAGGCGGCCGGGTGGCCGTGCCCGGCCGGCCGCCGATGCCCGCGCAGCCCACCGCCGGGCAGCGCAGCAACCTGGGCGACACCGCGCCCGGCGAGACGACCGTGGTCGTGCCGGCCCAGAGCACCACCGGCCCGCAGCGCGACTCCGAGCCGCCCAAATACCCGGCCCGCCCGGACCCGTCGGACGCCGCCGCCGAAGTATGGGCGTTGGTCGAGCGGGCCCAGGCCGGCGAGTCCGAGGCGTTCGGCCTGATCTACGACCGGTACGTCGACACGGTGTTCCGCTTCGTCTACTTCCGGGTCGGTAACCGGCAGCTCGCCGAGGACCTCACCTCGGACACGTTCCTGCGCGCGCTCAAGCGCATCGGCAGCTTCACCTGGCAGGGCCGCGATCTGGGGGCCTGGCTCGTCACCATCGCCCGCAACCTGGTCGCCGACCACTTCAAGTCGGGCCGCTACCGCCTCGAGGTAACCACCGGCGACGTGCTCGACGCCGACCGCGAGGCCCGTGGCCCCGAGGGCAGCCCCGAGGCCTCGGTCGTCGACCACATCACCAACGTCGCCCTGCTCACCGCGGTCAAGCAGCTCAACCCGGAGCAGCAGGAGTGCATCGTGCTGCGATTCCTGCAGGGCTTCTCGGTCGCCGAGACCGCCCAGACGATGGGCAAGAACGAGGGTGCGATCAAGGCCCTGCAATATCGCGCGGTCAGAGCGCTCGCGCGACTCCTCCCGGACGGATTCCAGATGTGAGAGGGGGCTTGCCTGTGTCGATCTCCATTACCCGATACCGGCCGTTCACCCCCGTAACCGGGGAGGCGTGTCGCGCGTTTGTCCGAGTGCGACCCCGGGCGGCCCTGCCGGCCACCGGCTTCGTCGCGACCGCCGGCGATGCTGCCGGCGAGACATTCACGAGCGAGGGGAGGTGCCCGCGGTGAACTTCGACTTCTTTGACCGCCGGAGCGCCGAGCGCTTCGCGGAGCTTCTCGACGAGAGCACCGGCGGCCGTCGGCACCACAGCCGCGGCCCGGCCGATGAGCAGCTCGCCGAGCTGGTCGCCATCGGCAGCAGCCTGGCCGCGACACGTCCGGGAGCACGGGTCGAGCCCGAGTTCCGCACCGGGCTGCGGGCCATGCTGGTCGCCACCGCCGAGCGGGACGGCATCGGCCGTACCGCGGCAGCCGCCGAGGAGGAGTCCGTCACCGGGCGTCCCGCGGCGGTCCGGGCCGGCACGACCGCCGGTCGGCTGCGCCACGGACTTCTCGGCCATGGCGGCCGCATCCGGGCCAGAGGCGCGATCGTCATCGGGGTCGCCGCCGGCGCGCTGGCGGTCTCCGGAATCTCCGCGGCTAGCGAGAACGCATCACCGGGCGACGCCCTCTACGGGGTCAAGCGCTCGACCGAACGAGCCCAGCTGGCGATGGCCGGCTCGGACGTCACCCGGGGACAGCTGTCCCTGGACTTCGCCCGCACCCGGCTCGCCGAGGCGGTCGCCATGCCCGGCAACGACGCCGGATTCGGCGCCGTGCTCGACGACATGGACGCCGACACGCGTAAGGGCGTCAAACTGCTCACCACGTCGGCGGTGGCCCGCAAGGACAGCAAGCCGCTGACCGCCATCGACACGTTCGTCGAGGGTCAGCGCCGCACGTTGACACCGGCGCTGTCCAAGCTGTCCCCGGCCAACCAGGAGCGGGCACAGACCTCGACCACGCTGCTCGACTCGGTCAGCAGAAGGGCCGAGAGCCTGCGTACGGGGTTGGAGTGTGACAACGCGGCCGCGGCCGGGTCGGACACGCTCGGGCCCAAGCTGAAGAACTGCTCGACGCACGACAACTCGGCCGACGAGACCCCGTCGCGTTCACCGGGACACAGCGGCAGCCGGGTCGTCACCCGACCCGGCGGCCAGGACGACGTCAAGGAACCCGCGCCGAGCGACTCGGCCGTGGCTCCCTCGAAGAGCGCCGACGCCGTTCCGCCGGCCCAGCGCAAGCCCTCGACCTCGCCCGACCTGCCGCTCGGCGGAACGCCGCTGCAGTCGGACGAGCCCGGCGACGCCACCCCGGACCCGACCGGCGAAGCGGACGATCCGCTCGGCGGGCTGCTGGGCAACCTCTTCGGGAGCAAGTAGCCGGAAGTGCGCGAAGACGTGGCGAGGGGCGGTTGCCGGGTGTTACCGGTGCCGCCCCTCACTCGTCACTATAGGCGCAGACGGCGTCACTCTCCACCAACCGCCCATCAGAGTCCGAAGGGGTCGGGCCGCTTCTCGAGAAGTTCCAGCAGCGTGGCCTGGATGGTCTCGCGCACCTGGTCGGCGAGGTTGTAGACGACCATCGGATCGTCGGCGAGGTCGGTCAGGTGCTCGGTGGGGATCGGCGGGCAGAACTGGATCATCCACTTGCTGGGCAGCGGCACCAGGCCCAGCGGCCCCAGCCAGGGGAAGGTCGGCGTGACCGGGAAGTAGGGCATGCCGAGCAGCCGGGCCAGCGGCTTGACGTCGGCGAGGATCGGATAGATCTCCTCGGCGCCGACGATCGCCACCGGCACGATCGGGGTGCCCGTGCGCAGCGCCGCCGAGACGAACCCGCCCCGGCCGAAGCGCTGCAGCTTGTAGCGGTCGGCGAAGCGCTTGCCGATGCCCTTGAAGCCCTCGGGGAAGACGCCGACCAGCTCACCCGAGCTCATCAGGCGCTCGGCGTCGGGGTTGCAGGCCACGGTCGCGCCCGACTTGCGGGCCAGTTCGCTGACGACCGGCATGCGGAAGACCAGGTCGGCGCCGAGCAGCCGCAGGTGGCGTTCTTGCGGGTGCTGGTCGCGGATGGCGACGCCGAGCATCAACGCGTCGAGTGCGAGCGTGCCCGAATGGTTGGCGACGACCAGGGCCCCACCGTCGGCGGGCACGTTCTCGATGCCGAACACCTCGGTGCGGAACCAGTCGCGGTAGAGCACGCGCAGCAGCGGCTGGAACACCGCGTCGGTCAGCTCGGGGTCGAAACCGAACTCGTCGATCTCATAGCCGCCGGTCAGACGGCGACGGACGAAGGCGAGGGCGCCGGCCACCCGTTCGTCCCAGACGTCGATGGCGTCAGGCGAAGGCGCGGGCGGCTCGGACGGCTCGGGGTGAGGGTGGTGCCCGTTCCCGTTCATGGTCGGCACCTCCGGGATCGGCCGGCGTCCGTTGACCCGCACCGGCTCGGCCGGCCGGGGCAGGGTGAAGTCGGCGTGTCCCGGCAGCATGCCCCGGAATTCGTCCTGGCTCAACGCGAGTCACCTCCGACGCCGCTGCGCACCCGGCGGATCCCGTCGAGGATGGCATGTTCGGCCGCGGCGAGCCGGTCGGCGGTGATGGACGAGCCGTTGGCGTGGCCCTTGATGAAGTCGTCGAAGGCCGCGGCCGTGCTGCGCGGGATGAAGCCGAACTCGCCGACCAGGCGGGTCGTGTCGACCACGCGGCCGTGCACGAACAGGTCGATCTGGTCGAAACCGATCTGGCCCACGCCGAGGTTGCGGGCGAGCCCGGCGAACGTGGAGAGCGTGCCCTCGGGCAGCGGGAACGAGATGCGCCCGGCCCGGCGGATGGCCTGGGAGAGCGAGAGAATGCCGGCCCCGGCGACGTTGAAGGTGCCCGGGTGCTCCTCGATGACCGAGCGGTGCAGGATCTCGAGGGCGTCGTCGACGTGGACGAACTGGAGCCGGGCGTCGCGGCCGAGCACGGTCGGCACGACCGGCTGCGCGAAGTAGCGCGTCAGGGTCGTGTCGGCGGTCGAGCTGATGAAGGGCGCGAAGCGCAGTACGGTGGCCGCGACCTCGGGACGCCGGCGGCGGAAGCCACGCACGTAGCCCTCGATGTCGAGGATGTCGCGCGCGAACGACCCGCGGGGCACGGCTCGCGGTTCGGTGTCCTCGGTGAACACGCCGGGGTCGCGAAAGGACGCGCCGTAGGCGGCCGTGGAGGAACGCACCACGAGCTTGCGCAGGCGTGGTGCGGCCTGGGCGGCGGCGAGCAGCTGCATCGTGCCGATGACGTTCTGCTCTTTCATCGCGGCACGGCCGTGCTGCGCGTCGGGCGCGCTGGTCACCGCGAGGTGCACGACCGCCTCGGCGCCCAGATCAGCGATGGCGCCGGACGCCGCGCGAGCGTCGGCCCGGATCAGCTCGACGTCGGCCAGCAGCTCACGAAGAGCCGTGGGCGGGTCGTGCGGATCCAGGCCGACGACACGGTCGACCCGAGAATCTGCGGCGAGACGAGCGGCCACCCGGGCGCCGAGGTAACGGCTGACTCCGGTGACCACGACGACGCTGGGCGGAGAGGTCACGCAGGCGAACCTTCCGATGCGTACGGGTGCGTTATCGAGCGGCAAGTGCCCACCCTGCCGGGGTTCAACCCCGGCAGTGGGTCACTTGCCCAGACGACGACGCTGGACGCGGGTCTTGCGCAGCAGCTTGCGGTGCTTCTTCTTCGCCATACGCTTGCGGCGCTTCTTGACCACGGAGCCCATACGGAAAACCTCTCGAAACCTGGTGGGTCGGAGCGAGCGCGCCAGCCGGCGCCACCCTTTCTCCGATCTGAATCGACGGCCCCGTGCGCGAGGCGCGCGGGAACCAACCGCACCAGCGTACCGGCCCGGCCTCGGCCGAACCAAAACGGCCCCGCTGACTGAGGTTCATTCAGGGCCGACCTTGATCCGCACTCAGCCTCCGGTCAGGCGGTCAGGTCTTCACCGCCCTGAATTATCCTCACCGCCTAGGCAGTCTGCGAGAACGCGCCGCGCAGGTACTCGTGAACAGCGTGCTCAGGCACACGGAACGACCGCCCGACCCGGACAGCCGTGAGGTCACCCCCGTGCACCAGCCGGTAGACCGTCATCTTGGAGACCCTCATGAGGGCGGCCACCTCGGCCACGGTCAGGAACCGCACCTCCGAGAGCTTTTCCTCGGTCTGGGCTGGACCTGTCATCTCGTCGCACCGATCCTTTCGCAGGCGCAGCCGCGGCGACGGATAGGCGACCTTGGCGGTCGAGCGACGCGGCGGAGAACGTGCGTGTCATCAGAACGGTATCGATACGGCTGTGACCAACGCGATGCGTTCCGTGAAAATGGTCAGAAAAAGTCAAGGCCGACACGCCGGTTCTGGTGCGTTTTAGACCGAATTGTTGCCGCTGAGGCGACTACCGCCCCAGAAGTGCTCGTCCGAGAACGGCCACGTTGCCCGGACGCTGGGCGAGCCGGCGCATCACGTAGCCGTACCACTGTGTCCCGTACG
This sequence comes from Actinoplanes solisilvae, assembly GCF_003999975.1. Taxonomy (GTDB): domain Bacteria; phylum Actinomycetota; class Actinomycetes; order Mycobacteriales; family Micromonosporaceae; genus Actinoplanes; species Actinoplanes solisilvae. The sequence continues at coordinate 861,926 of NZ_RJAC01000001.1, forward strand.
GCAGGTAGACGCGCACGACCGAGCCGCCGGCCGCCAGCCTCGCCTGCTCCTCGACGCGGACGCCGTGCAGGAGCTGGAACTCGTACTCGTCGGCGGTGCGGTCGAACCAGCGGGCCCGGTCTTCGGCGATGGCGATCAGGCGGGGGTCGTGGGTGGCGATCATCGGGTAGCCCTCGCCTGACATCAGGACGTTGAGGCAGCGTACGAAGGATTTGTCGATGTCGAGGGGGGACTGGAACGCCACCGACTCAGGCTCGGCATAGGCGCCCTTGCAGAGCCGCACCCGGGAGCCGGCGGCGGCCAGCTCGCGGCAGTCGCCCTCGGTGCGGCGCAGGTAGGCCTGCAGCACCGCTCCCGTGCCCGGGTAGTCCTTGCGCAGCTCGGTGAGGATCTCGAGGGTGGAGTCGGTGAGGGTGTGATCTTCAGCGTCGAGCGTCACGGTCGTGCCCGCCTCGGCCGCAGCCGCGCAGATCGCGTGGGCGTGCTCGTGGGCCATCGCCTCGTCGAGCCGCTGGCCCAGCGCCGAGAGCTTGACGCTGACCTCGCCGGCCGGGGTCAGACCGGCGCCCTTGAGCCGGCCGAGCAGCCCGCGGTATTCGTCGCGGACGGCCACCGCCTCCTCGGCGCTCCGGGTCTCGGCCGCAAGGTGTTCGAAGGTGAGAGTCAGACCGTCGTCGGCCAGCGCGCGGCCGGTGCGCAGCGCCTCGTCGACGTCGTCGCCGGCGACGAACCGGGCAGCGACATTTTTACTGACGGGCGCGGAGGAGACGAGCCGCCCTAGACGGTCCGAACCGGCGGCTGCCAGAAGCAGGTGACGGAGCATGACCCGAGCGTATCGTCCGGAACACCCGGTATCGCGACCGTGCCACCACCCGCCTCGGAGGGCGTAGTCAGCCGCATTGCTTATGTTCCCCCCGGCCCAGGTGCGGCTACCTTTGTCGGGTGAACTTCGATGCGTACGCCCGGACCGCGGTCGACCTAGTCAACGCGGAGATGGGCGATCTCGCCGGGTTGCAGGCGCTGTTCGTCGACGAGCAGGGCTGGATGCGCGACGAGGTCGTCGAGAAGGATGTCGCGGTCTTCCGCCGCGCCCAGCGCCGGCTGCGTGACGTCTTCGAATACGGGACGTCCGGCCGCGACGGCGAAGCGGTCACCGAGCTCAACGCGCTGCTCGAGCAGTTCCCCGTGCAACCGCGCATCTCGGGCCACGACGCCTCCGACTGGCACATGCACGTGACCAGCCGCGGTTCGTCGGTCAGCGCCGAATACCTGGCCGGAGCGGTCTGGGGCCTGTCGGTGTGGCTGTGCGAATACGGCAGCGCCCGCTTCGGCATCTGCGCCGACGAGCGCTGCGGCAACGTCTATCTCGACACGTCGTCGAACAACTGCCGCCGCTTCTGCTCGGAACGCTGCGCGACCCGCTCCCACGTGGCCGCCCACCGCGCCCGCAAGCGCGCGGCCAGCCTCACCCCCGCGTAATCGCCGGGGTCGCCTTCTCGGCCGGCGCGAGGTGGCGGCGGGCGAAGTCGAGGGATTCCTGCAGGTCGGCCACGCGGACGGCGCGGCTCGCGGCCTTGCGGGTCGAGACCTCGAGCGCGACCGAGCCGGTGAAGCCGCGGGCCGAGAGCGAACGCAGCAGCTCGGCGCAGGGCTGGTTGCCCCGGCCCGGCACCAGGTGCTCGTCGCGGCCCTCGCCGGTGCCGTCGCCCAGGTGCACGTGCTTGAGGCCGGCGCCCATCTTGTCGGCCATGCCCAGCGCGTTGATGCGCGACGCGGCACAGTGCGAGAGATCGAGCGTGTACGCGTCGAAGCCGGTCTCGGTCGGGTCCCAGCCCGGGGTGTAGGGCACGAACCAGCGGCCGGCCATCTTCACCGGGAACATGTTCTCGATCGCGAACGCGAGGTCGGGGTGCTGCGCCTGGATCTTGGCGAGGCCGGCCGCGAAGTTCTTGGCGTAGTCGCGCTGCCAGCTGAACGGCGGGTGCACGACGACCGTGGGGGCGCCGAGCGTCTCGGCGAGCTGGGCGGCGCGGCGGAGCCGTTCCCACGGGTCGGGGCTCCAGACCCGCTGGGTGACCAGCAGGCAGGGGGCGTGCACCGAGAGCACGGGCATGTCGTAGTGGTCGGCCAGACCTTTCAGCGCGCCGGCATCCTGGCTGACGGCGTCGGTCCACACCATGACCTCGATGCCGTCGTAACCGGTCGTGGCGGCCAGTTCGAACGCGGCGGCCGTCGGCTCGGGGAACACCGACGAGCTGGACAGGAGCACGGGGACGCGGGAACTCACGTGGTCAAGCGTAGACCCGTTTGTCGCGCAGGCAGTCTCCTCGACCGGGTATATACGTTCATACCGGGCGTCGGGGGAGGCTTCCCGCGTTCACGCGCGTACGCTGGCCCAGGTGAGCCGCCGTAGCCAGATCCGCATCACCCTGGACCCCGCGGCAGCCGCCCGCGCGGCCGAGGTCGACCTCGACTTTCCTCGTGAGTGGATCGAGTTCTTCGACCCCGACGACGAGAAACACCTGGTGCGGGCCGACCTCACCTGGCTGCTGTCGCGCTGGACCTGTGTCTTCGGCTCGGCCTGCCACGGCATCGTGGCCGGGCGGGCGCAGGACGGCTGCTGTTCGCACGGCGCGTTCTTCACCGACGCCGACGACGAGAACAGGGTGAAGGCGGCCGCCGCCAAACTGACCCCGGAAACGTGGCAGCACCACCGCAAGGGGTTCAAGAACTACACCGAGCTCGACACGATCGACGGCTCCAAGCCGGCCCGCCGCACGGCGATCCAGTCCGAGGACGGGCCCTGCGTCTTCCTCAACGACGCCGACTTCGCCGGTGGCGGCGGCTGCGCCCTGCACGCCCAGGCCCTGCGCGACGGCCGGCACCCGCTGGAATACAAGCCCGACGTCTGCTGGCAGCTGCCGGTGCGCCGCGAGCAAGACTGGATCAAGCGCCCCGACGGTACGAAGCTGCTGCAGTCGACGCTCACCGAGTTCGACCGGCGCGGCTGGGGCCCGGGCGGGCACGACCTCGACTGGTGGTGCACCTCGTCGCCCGACGCCCACGTGGGCACCGACCCGATGTACGTGTCGTACGCCCCTGAGCTGACCGCCCTGATCGGCCAGGCAGCGTACGGGAGATTGGCCGAGCTCTGCGACGCACGGCTCAAGGCGGGCCTGGTCGCCGTGCACCCGGCCACCGTCAAGGCGGCGGCCCCGCACGAGCGTGGCGGACGCGAGCCCGCCACGCCCCCGAATTCGTAGGGCTTCCTACGGCTCGAACTTGTAGCCGAGGCCGCGGACCGTGACGATGTAGCGCGGGGCCGACGGCTCCGGCTCCACCTTGGACCGCAGGCGCTTGACGTGCACGTCGAGGGTCTTGGTGTCGCCCACGTAGTCGGCACCCCAGACCCGGTCGATGAGCTGGCCGCGGGTCAGCACCCGGCCGGCGTTGCGCAGCAGCAGCTCGAGCAGCTCGAACTCCTTGAGCGGAAGCTGCACGCCGACGCCGTCGACCGTGACCACGTGACGCTCGACGTCCATGCGTACCGGGCCGGCGGCCAGCGTCGGGGTGGTGACCTCGGCCGCCTCGGTGCCCTGGCGGCGCAGCACCGCGCGGATGCGGGCGACCAGTTCGCGGGGCGAGTAAGGCTTGGTCACGTAGTCGTCGGCGCCGATCTCCAGGCCGACGACCTTGTCGATCTCGCTGTCGCGGGCGGTGACCATGATGATGGGAACGGCGGAACGCTGCCGGAGCTGGCGGCAGACCTCGGTGCCGGACATCTCGGGAAGCATGAGGTCGAGCAGCACGATGTCGGCACCGGTCCGGTCGAACTGCGTCAGCGCCGAGGTACCGGTCGGGGCGACCGACACCTCGAAACCCTCCTTGCGCAGCATGTACGACAGGGCGTCGGAGAACGACTCCTCATCTTCGACCACGAGCACGCGGGCCAATGTGGTTCCTTCCATCTTCCGGGTTACCGGGGCTCAACGCCCGGTCGCACCGGACTCGATCTCAATTGCCGTCGGTAACGGCAAGGGGGCTTCCGGGGGACGCGCCGGTAGGCGCAGGGTGAATGTCGAACCGTCGCCCAGGGTGCTGGTGACGTCGACCCGGCCCCCGTGGTTGGTCGCGATGTGCTTGACGATGGCCAGGCCGAGGCCGGTTCCGCCGGTCGACCGGGAACGAGCCTGGTCGGCGCGGTAGAACCGCTCGAAGATGCGGTCGACATCGTGGGGCGCGATGCCGATGCCCTGGTCAGCGACGTCGATCTCGACCCAGTCGTCGCCCTGACGAAGGGTGATTTCGACCTTGGTGTCCTCGCCCGAGTAGGCGATAGCGTTCTCGACCAGGTTGGTGACGGCGGTGGCGACCTGGCTGTCGCTGCCGTAAACGGTAGCTCCCTTGGGGCCGCTGTAGACGACCTCGATCGTCTTGGCCGACGACGTGGTGCGCGTGCGGTCGATGACCTCGGCGATGACCCAGTCGACCGAGACCGGCTCGGGGGTCGGCAGCGGCTCGGCGCCCTGCAGGCGGGTCAGCTCGAGCAGCTCGTTGACCAGGCGGCCCATGCGAGCCGACTCGTGGTGGATGCGCTCGGCGAACCGGCGGGCGGCGAGCAGGTCCTCCGACTGTTCCTCGTCGGCCTCGGCCGCCGGCACCTCGGTCGCGTCGAGCAGCGCCTCGGCCAGCAGCTGAAGCGCGCCGATCGGGGTCTTGAGCTCGTGACTCACGTTGGCCACGAAGTCGCGCCGCACCCGGGCCAGCCGGTGCGACTCGGTGACGTCGGCCGCCTCGACCGCGACGTGGGTCGCGTTGAGGGCGACCGCGCGCAGGTGCAGGCCGAGCGGGGCGTGGGCGGAACCGGCACGGCCCCGCGGAAGATCGAGTTCAACCTCACGGCGTACGCCCGTGCGCCGCACCTGACCGGCCAGCGTTCGCAGAATGGGGTGGGCGGCGATCGTGCCCGGCGCCCCGCCCGAGCGCAGCAGGCCCATCGCCCGGGCGGCCGGGTTGACCAGCACGGGATGATCTTCGGCGTCGAGAACGACCACCCCGACACGCAGCGAGTCGAGGCTCTTGCGGCCCAGCCCCTTCATGCCGTGCTTGCCGGCCGGCTGCTCCCATCCCACCGCCCCGCCCGCCGCCCCAAGACGGCCTGAAGACTCGTCCGTGTCGATGGTGCGTCCCCCCTCAAGCGGCCGTCGGTCGGTCGCCTCGGCCGGCCTCTGCGATGCGCGGGTGCGGGCGAACAGCACCCCCGCGATCGCGCCGGCAACGAGCGCGACGAGGAGTAGAGGGATGCCGTACGCCAAGTCCACGCAGCGATCGTAGGGTCATTGTTTACCTGGCCACTACGATGAGCCGGACATATCGGGCGCGCGTCGAATAATGTTCACCACTGCGCCCGGCGTCGTTCATCGCCGTTCACGTACGCGCCGCCGGGTACGCATAGCGTTGGCCCCTGACCAGCCCCACCGACCCCCGGGACGAGGACATGCGCGAGGAGTTCCAGGCCGACCTCAATGAGGTCAGCCGCTTGCTGGTGACGATGGCGGAGGCGGTGCGGGCCGCGATGCGCAAGGCGACCACCGCGCTGCTCACCGCCGACCTCAAGGCAGCCCAGAGCGTGATCGAGCGGGACGCCGAGGTCGACGAGATCTACAAGCAGGTCGAGACCAAGGTCGCCGACACCATCGCCCGTCAGGCACCGGTCGCCTCCGACCTGCGGATGGTCATCACGGCCCTGCACATCTCGGCCGACCTCGAGCGGATGGGCGACCTGGCCGAGCACGTGGCCAAGACGGCGCAGCGGCGGCACCCGTCGCCGGCCGTGCCCGCCGAGCTACGCCCCGTTTTCAAGGGCATGGCCGAGGTCGCCGACCGGATGGCCGAGCAGATCACCGACCTGCTGGCCAAGCCCAACTCCGAGCTGGCGGCGCAGCTAGATCAGGCCGACGACGAGGTGGACGAGCTCGAGCGCCAGCTCTTCAAGATCCTGCTCGACGACGACTGGCCGTACGGTGCCGAGACCGCGATCGACGGCGCGCTGCTGGGCCGTTTCTACGAGCGTTACGCCGACCACGTCGTGAACATCGGCGAGCAGCTGGTCTTCCTCATCACCGCCGAGCGTGTCACCGACCAGAGCTGAGTCTCTCGCTCGCCTGGTCGAAAGGGCCGGGACGCCACGGGGGCGTCCCGGCCCTTATCTATCGTCCCTGGTTGGCGACCGCGGCGGCGGCCTTCTTGGCGGCCTCGGGGTCGAGGTATTCGCCGCCCGGCTTGAGCGGGTGCAGGTCGTCGTCGAGGTCGTAGCGCAGCGGGATGCCGGTCGGGATGTTCAGCTTCGCGATCGCCTCGTCGGAGATGCCGTCGAGGTGCTTCACGATCGCGCGCAGCGAGTTGCCGTGCGCCGCGACCAGCGTGGTCTTGCCGGCCCGCAGGTCGGGGACGATTTCGTCGTACCAGTAGGGCAGGGCGCGGACCAGCACGTCCTTGAGGCACTCGGCCGACGGCTTGACCTCGGGCGGGAGCAGCGCGTAACGCGGGTCGTCGAACTGCGCGTACGGCGAGTCGGCCTCGATGGGCGGCGGCGGCACGTCGTAGGAGCGCCGCCAGAGCATGAACTGCTCCTCGCCGTACTGCTCGAGGGTCTGCTTCTTGTCCTTGCCCTGCAGGGCGCCGTAGTGACGCTCGTTGAGCCGCCAGGACCGCTTCACCGGGATCCAGTGGCGGTCGGCGATGTGCAGGGCGATCTCGCTCGTGCGGATCGCGCGGCGGAGCACGCTGGTGTGCACCACGTCAGGCAGGACGCCGCTCTCCTTCAGCAGCTCGCCACCGCGGCGGGCCTCGGCCTCACCCTTGGCGTCAAGGTCGACGTCGACCCAGCCGGTGAAGAGATTCTTGGCGTTCCACTCGCTGTTGCCGTGTCGCAGCAGCACCAATGTCCCTGTCATGGGCTCCATCCTGCCGCAGCCACCTGAACGGCGGGCGGCGACCCTCAAGTGGCGACCGCCACGTGGAAACCCGGTTGCGCCGCCCCCTAGGTTGTAAGGGAATAAAGCGTGATCACTACTTACGGGGGCAACGTGCGCGGTTGGTTCGGCCAGGCCATCGGCGGGCTGCCACGACAGTTCTGGCTGCTCTGGACGGGCACCCTGATCAACCGCCTCGGCTCGTTCGTGGTGATCTTCCTGGCCCTCTACCTGACCGACGAGCGGCACTTCTCACAGAGCCGGGCCGGCCTGGTCATCGGCCTCTACGGGGTCGGCGGCGCGCTCGGCACGACGGTCGGCGGGGTGCTGGCCGACCGCTGGGGCCGCAAGCCCACGATGCTGACCGCCCAGTTCGGCGCGGCGGCGCTGATGCTGGCACTGGGCTTCGCCCACGACTTCACCCAGATCATCACGGTCACGTTCCTGCTCGGCTTCTTCAGCGAAGCGGTCCGGCCGGCCTTCTCGGCGATGATGGTCGACGTCGTGCCCGACCGAGATCGCGTACGGGCGTTCTCGCTCAACTACTGGGCGATCAACCTGGGCTTCGCGACGGCCGGCGTCGGCGCGGGCCTGGCCGCCAAGGTCGACTACCTGCTGCTCTTCGTGGTCGACGCGGCGACCACGCTGGTCACGGCCCTGATCTGCCTGATCTTCCTGAAAGAGACCAACCCCGGCCGTACGGTGGTCCGTCCGCCCTCCGACACATCCGGCGGCGGCCTGATCGCCGTGCTGCGCGACCGCGTCTTCGTCAGCTACCTGCTGATCTCACTCGGCGGCATCGTCGTGATGATGCAGCACATGTCGACCCTGCCGATCGCGATGCGGGCGGACGGCCTCTCGGCGGCGACGTACGGCTGGGTGATCGCGGTCAACGGGGTGCTGATCGTGCTGGGCCAACTGTTCGTCCCCCGGCTGATCGGCGGGCGCGAACCGCACCGGGTGCTGGCACTCGGCTCGCTGATCATCGGCGTCGGCTTCGGCCTGACCGCTTTCGCCGACGCGGCCTGGTTCTTCGCGCTGACCGTCGTGATCTGGACGCTGGGCGAGATGATCCAGTCGCCCAGCAACTCGACGACCGTGGCCGGTCTCTCGCCCGCAGCGCTGCGGGGCCGCTACCAGGGGCTGAACTCGCTGAGCTGGTCGGCCGGCGCGGCGTTGGCGCCGATCGCGGGCGGCTTCACCCAGGAGCACCTCGGCAACACCGCGCTGTGGATCGGCTGCTTCGTCGTGTGCGCGCTGGTCGCCGTCGGGCACCTGATCGCCGGGCCGAGCCGGCAACGGCGAATCCAGGCGGGCACCCTTCTGCCGGCTGGCGCACCCGTTCCCCCCGTTCCGGCCGTCGCCGAGCCCGTGGCCGACGCGCCTGTCGTCACCCGGTAACGTCCCCATCAGTTAAGACGATTTACAAATGGGGAGTGCCGCGTGCGGGCATGGCTGCGGGACACGGCCGGCGGCCTGTCCGCCACCTACTGGTACCTCTGGACCGGCCTGCTGATCAACCGGGTCGGCGGCTTCGCGGTCCTGTTCCTCTCGCTCTACCTGACCTCGCAGCGCGGCGCCGACGCTGCTCAGACCGGACTAATCGTGGGCACGTACGGCCTCGGCGGTCTGGCCGGAACCCTGGCCGGCGGCGTCCTGACCGACCACTGGGGCCGTCGCCGCACGCTGCTGGCCTCGCACTTCGCCACCGTCGCGGTGCTGACCGCGCTCGCCTTCACCAGCGAACTCGTCATGATCGCCGTACTGTGTGCGCTGCTCGGCGTCGCCCAGTCGATGCCCGCCCCCGCATTCGTCGCCGCCATCATCGACGTGACTCCCGCCGCGCGGCGGTCGCGCGCCTTCAACCTGCAGTTCTGGGCGCTCAACCTGGGCCTGGCCGGGGCGTCGCTGCTGGCCGGCCTGCTGGCGTCGTGGAGCTACCGGGGCATGTTCCTGATCGACGCGGCCTGCACGCTGGCGACCGGGATGCTGATCGCCTGGAAGGTGCCCGAGACCCTCCCCGTTGACCGGCCATCAACGACGGGTGGCGGGCTTCGCAGCGTGCTGACCGACCGGTTCTTCCTGGTCTTCGTGGGGCTGACGCTGCTCCAGGCCCTGATCTACACCCAGGCCAGCACCATCGTGCCGCTGGCCATGCACGCCGACGGGTTGAGCCCTTCAGCGTACGGCTCGGTGGTCGCCCTCGGCGGCGCCCTGATCGTGCTGGGTCAGCTCTTCGTGCCGCGTCTGATCGACGGGCGGCTCAAGCACCGGGTGCTGGCACTGGCCCTGCTGGTCGACGGGGTCGGCTTCGCGATGCTGTTCGTCGCGGACCACCTCGCGGTCTACCTGGCGGCCGCCGTGATCTGGACCATCGGCACGATGCTGGCCGCTCCCCCGAACGCCGAGATCAACTCTGAGCTGGCGCCGCTCGCGTTACGCGGTCGCTATCAGGCGGTGTTCTTCCTGACCTTCCCCGCGGCGTCGTTCCTGGCGCCATCGCTGGGCGGGGTGGGGTTGCAGTGGCTCGGGGACGCGCATTGGCTCGCGGTGGGTCTGCTGGGCGTCTTGGCGGCCGTTCTGCATCTCGCGGCGGGGCCGCGCCGGGAACGCCGGGTGGCCGCGATTCGGACGGAGACCGCCGCGACCGCGGACGTGCCCTGAACCGCTTCCCCACGAGGGCAATTCGAGAACTCGAGCCGGCCGGACCCGCCGATGAGATCCGTTATCGCGAACATCGTCGTGGAGATCCGGAGGGCCACCGCCCGCAGGACCACCGCCCGGAGAGCCACCGCCCGCAGGGCCACCGCCCGGAGAGCCACCGCCTCCCCCGCCCGGCCCAAGGGCATGGCGGGGACGCTACAGCGAGCAATGCCCAGTCGCGCGTGGTTGTCCACAGCGCGGCGAGTCCCCAATCGAGAGCTTGTCCACAGCCTATTTGCGACGAATGCGACCATCGAGACAAATGTCAGCCGCGGACCGATTGGCGGGCGAGAAAGCCTTCGAGATCGACGGTCCGCCCCGGGCCTTTGTTCGCCTGATCGTTGATGTAGGGGCCTCGATTGCGTTCCAGGGGCCTAGATCCAGGACCTCGCATTGATCAAGGGCGGGGAGAGGCCTGCTTGCCTGAAGTCGGGACCTGTCGTCCGGCTTGACCACTCGTCAGCACGACAGGCGGCACGGCGCGGCACGACCACGCCAGCCCGCCGGGAAGTCCCAGCGACCACCGCGCCACCGCGACGAGTCAAGCAATTGGGATCGGCCGCCAACCTCGGCGCGGGGGCCCGCTTTGACGAGATCGCGGAGCCTCGCCGTGACGAGATTTCAGCCTGGGCGTGACGAGATCGCGGAGCCTCGCCGTGACGAGATCGCGGAGCCTCGCCCCGACGAGATTTCAGCCTGGGCGTCAACAGAGCCGGGGCATGAAAAAGGACGGCCCGCGAAGACCGTCCCGTTGGCGCCGGCGGCGGCGGACGACGCCCATCCCCATAGGCGTCGCCCGCACTAACCGCCGGTCTCGGGTCGCGCCGTCCCCCAACGGCATATGCCACCCGTCCCCAAACGTCGGCCGCGGTGATCGTCTCCGATCCACCAGTTCCCCGAACTAACGGTCCGACGTCCATTGATTACGCTAGTTGCGGCAGTCAAGGCAGACAAGCCAACTGGCTGTCTGCCATCTGTCTGCACCATCACAGTCACCCACAATTGGCCGATCGGCGGATGACCTACCCCACACTTGGCCTGGACAAAAGCCACAGTCCGGGCGGGGGCAAAACCGTCGCTCCATTCCGATCGGCAGTGGAGCAAGCCGAGCGCCACCCGCGATGACCTGCGCGGTCATGATCGCGCCACGCCGCCGGCCTGCCGGTGCCGAGAGTCACCCGGCGTTGGCAGGGGTCCCCGAAACGGTCTCAATGGACGCCCCTCCGACTGTGCATACGATTGACGCGTCAATCAGCTTTCCCGTCGCTAATCAGGCGGCGAGCAATCGAGAAGTACCCATGAGCATCGTCGCGCCGAACGAGAACGAGACCCCGGACCACGACGATCCTCGATACCTGAAGAGGAACGGCATCTTCGTTCCGCCCGGCGAAGGTGACACGCGGTGGATCGTCGGGAACACGTACACCCTGAAGGTCGGTGGCCCGGAAACGGGCGGACGGCTCACCTTCGTGGAGGCGACCGTCCCGGCCAACGCCGGCGCGTTCCCGCACGTGCACACCAAGCACCAAGCACCAAGCACCAGGAGGCGTTCTACCTGATCTCCGGCGAGCTCGAGTTCACCAACGGCGACTCCACCGTCACGGCCGGCCCGGGCTCGTTCTACTTCGTGCCCAACGACACGCGGCACGGCTTCTTCAACAAGACCCTGCACGCCGCCAAGATGATCTTCATGTTCCTGCCCGGCGGCTACGAGGAGCTGCTCTTCGACGGAGCGCCGAAGGCCGAGTACGGCAAGCCGGCTCCGCACATGATGGACAACCTGCCGACCATCGACCCGGAGCTGATGGAACGGTTCGGCTCGTTCATCATCCCGAGCGACCTGCCGAAGGCCGACTGACGCGAAGCCCAGAGCGGCCCGGAGCCCTCGGACGGGTTCCGGGCCGTCGAAGGGCGGGGTGAGACCCTCAGGACGGCGGCGCGAGGTGCTTGAACGCCTGCAGATTGGCCAGGGACTCCCCGCGCTTGACCCGCCACTCCCACTCACGCCGGATCGACGAGCCGAAGCCGATCTCCAGCATCGTGTCGAACGACTCGTCGGCGTACGTCAGAACCGACCCGAGCAGGCGGTCGAGCTCGTCCTCGTCGAGGCCGCCGAGCGACACCCGCCCGGTCAGATAGACGTCGCCGGCCGCGTCGATCGAGAACGAGACCCCGTACATGCGGGCGTTTCGACGCAGCAGCCAGGCCCACAGCTCTTCGTGCCGTTCGTCGGGCCGCCGCATGACGAAAGCCTCGATGCGCAGGGCGTGCTCGCCGACGACCAGGTTGCACGCCGTCTTGAGCTTGTGGGTGCCGGGCAGCGTCACGACGTACGCCCCGGGGCCGGTGACCTCCCACTCGAGCTCGCGGTCGGTCAGCGCCTTCTCGATCAGCTCGTGCACCATGCGTACGCCTCCAGCCGCTCAGCGATCAATGCGCGGTGCGCGGTAACCGCCTCACGGTAGACCGCGAGCAGCCCCTCGGCCGTACGGTCCCAGGAGAAGTCGGAGGCGTGCGCGACGGCCCCCGCCGACAGCCGGCGACGCAGCCCCGGGGAGGCGAGCAGGTCGTCGAGCACCTGCGCCCACCGCTGCGGGTCGTGCCCGTCCACCAGTACGCCGCTGAGCCCGCTGCGGACCGCCGTGACCAGGCCACCGACCGCGGCCGCGACCACGGGCGTGCCACAGGCCTGCGCCTCGAGGGCCACCAGGCCGAACGATTCGTTGTAGGAGGGCACGGCGACCAGGTCGGCGCTGCGGTAGAGCGCGGCCAGCCCGGCGCCGTCCTGCGGGGGCAGGAAGACCACCTTGTCGCTGACGCCGAGCGAGGCGGCCAGCTCGATCAGCGCGGTCGGGCGGTCGAGCCCGGAGCCGCTCGGCCCACCGCAGATGACCAGCGTGGTGTCCGGCTCCCGCATCAGCGCGAGCGCCGAGATCAACACGTCGGGTGCCTTGAGCGGCTGGATCCGGCCGACGAAGGCGACGACCTTGCCGCGCGCGGGCAGCCCGAAGCGGGCCCGGTCGGGCGAGCCGGGGCGGAACCGGTCGAGGTCGACGCCGGGCGGCACGACGCTGACCTTGGACGGATCGGCGTCGTAGTGCGCGACCAGGTCCTGCGCCTCGAAGCGGGTGTTGGCGACCAGCCGGTCGGACGCGGCGATCACCTGTTCCTCGCCGATCACGCGGGCCTTGGGCTCGGGCCGGTCACCCGCCGCGATCAGCCGGTTCTTCACCTTGGCCAGGGTGTGCGGGGTGTGCACGTGGGGTGTGCCCCAACGCTCGCGGGCCAGCCAGCCGACCTGGCCGGAGAGCCAGTAGTGCGAGTGGATCAGGTCGTAGTGGCCCGGTGGGTGCGCCGCCTCGGCCCGCAGCACGCCGTTGGTGAACGCGCAGAGCTGGGCGGGCAGCTCCTCCTTGGAGAGGCCCTCGAACGGGCCCGCGGTGACGTGCCGGACCGCGACGCCGGGGGCCATCTCGACGACCGGGGGAAGGTCGCTGCGGGTGGCCCGGGTGAAGATCTCGACTTCCACGCCAAGGCGGGCGAGCCGCTTGGCGACCTCGACGATGTACACGTTCATTCCGCCGGCGTCGCCGATGCCTGGCTGCTCGAGCGGGGACGTGTGAACCGAGAGGGTGGCGATGCGCCGCGGGGTCGGCCAATCTGCCACGATGCTGCCTCCTGGACAAGATGCCGGTAGCAATGTCGCCACGGGGGAAAGTTGCGCCGTCATACATCTTCCCCACGGAAGTGCGCCGAACCACTATGCAGCCACCCCGGGGTGACTGATGTCATCGGGAAGGATGAGGGCATGAAGAACATCGCTGTCGTGACGGGCGCGTCGAGCGGCATCGGGGCGGCGACCGCCCGCCGGCTCGCCACCGAGGGATTTCACGTGGTCGTGGCGGCCCGCCGGGCCGATCGGCTGGCCGCTCTGGTCGGCGAGATCGGGCCCGACGCCACCGCGGTCGAGTGCGACGTGACCTCCGAAGAGTCGGTCGCCGCCCTGGCCACGGCGGTCGGCGCTCTCGACGGCCCGGTGACGTTGCTGGTCAACAACGCGGGCGGCGCAATCGGCCTTGATCCGGTCGAGACCGGCTCGGCCGACGACTGGCAGCAGATGTACGACGTGAACGTGCTGGGCACGCTGCGGGTGACCAAGGCATTGATCCCCGCTCTGGTGGCCAGCGAGAACGGGACGATCGTGACGGTCGGCTCAACCGCGGCGTTCACCGTCTACGAGGGCGGTGGCGGTTACACGGCCGCCAAGCACGCCCAAACCGCCCTGGTCGGCACGTTGCGGCTCGAACTGTCGGGCAAGCCGGTACGCATCGTCGAGGTCGACCCGGGCATGGTGCGCACCGACGAGTTCTCGCTCAAGCGCTTCGGTGGCGATCAGGCCCGGGCCGACGCGATCTACGACGGGGTCAAGGAGCCGCTGGTGGCCGACGACATCGCCGACATCATCGCGTTCGCCGCGACCCGCCCGCACCACGTCAACCTCGACCGCATCGTGGTACGCCCGATCGCGCAGGCCGCTCAGTACAAGGTCTTCCGCCAGCCGTGAAACCCGTCGGCTCGATCACCCGAGGGACGACCAACCCCAACCGGCTGCGGCGCGTCGACAACTACGTCGCGTACCGCTGCGGTGATCTTCTGCGCGACGCGGACGATCCGCTGGTGATCGATCTCGGCTACGGCGCCACCCCGGTGACGGCGGTCGAGCTGCGCGCGCGGTTGGCCACGGCGGTGCGTCCCGATGTCACCGTCGTGGGTCTCGAGATCGATCCCGTACGCGTCGCGGCCGCCCTCCCCCACGCCGACCCCCCGCGTCTCGAGTTCCGCCGGGGCGGCTTCGAGCTGGCCGGCTTGCGTCCGACCGTCGTGCGCGCCTTCAACGTGCTGCGGCAGTACGACGAGGGTGAGGTGGCCGCGGCCTGGTCGGCGATGACCGCGACCGGCGCCGTGCTGATTGAGGGCACCTGCGACGAGCTGGGCCGGATCGCCACCTGGGCCGTGGTCGAGGCCGGCGAGCCGACAACTCTCACCCTCTCCGCCCGGCTGGCCGACCTGGACCATCCGGCGGTCTTCGCCGAGCGGCTGCCCAAGGCGCTGATCCACCACAACGTGCCCGGTCAGCCGGTGCACGAGTTGCTGTGGGCCCTGGGCCGCGCGTGGGAGACCGAGGCCACCCCGTTCGGCCCGCGGCAGCGCTGGCTGGCGACCTGCCGCCGCATGAGCGACGTCTGGCCGGTGCTCGACGGCCCCGCGCGCTGGCGGCTGGGGGAATTGACGGTGCCGTGGACCTAAACGTCCTCGCCGAGCACGGTTCGCAACGTCTTCACCAGCACCTCGCTGCTGAACGGTTTCTTCACCAGCAGCGCGTCCTCGCCGATCAGGCCGTCGGCCACCGCGATCTCCTTGGGCAGCCCCGAGATGTAGACCACGCTCATGCTTGGCCGCAGCTTGGTCGCCGACCGTGACAGCTCGCCGCCCGAGACGCCGGGCAGGCCCAGGTCGGTGACGAGGATGTCGATGTCGCCGGGGTGCTCGCGGCAGGCGGTGATGGCCTGCTGGGAGTCGCCGGCGATGAGGGTGTCGAAGCCACGACGCTCGAGCATCCGGCGCATGATGTCGCGCAGATCCTCCTCGTCGTCGACGACGAGGACCGTGGGCCGCGTCTCGGGTGCCGGCGCCTGCGACATGGGTCCTCCTGTGGATGTCACGTTCCGTACCTGTTCGCGGTCTCACGCTATAGGCACCAGGTTGCACGGTCGGGCCTTTGCCGCATCAACGCCGCACGTCATGTCCTGTTGGCCAGTTCACCCGTTGGAATACGCATGCCGCCAACGCGTTGAGGGAAATTGCGAGGTGGCCCGGTTGCACTCGGGTTGCAACGCCTTCGGGGTCGCAGAGAAGGCCTGGAAGATCGAAGAGCAAAGCTAAAGCTGTGTGCCGGCGGACCGATCAACACCTCGTACCGCTACACACCGCCACTGAGCAAGGAGAGCGATATGTCCAGCCTGCTGTCGCCCGAAGTCACCATCGTTGCCGAGCTGACCGAGCGCTGCGACCGTTGCGGTGCCGCCGCCAAGCTGGTGGTCACGCTGACCAGCGGCGGCGAACTGGCCTTCTGCGGTCACCACGCCAATCGGCACAGCGACGACATCGTGAAGGTCGCCGAACGCATCGTCCTGGAGGACGGCTTCGAGTGGGCCGGGAAGTAACCCCTTAACGCGCATAAGCCGCGTTATGCTCTTTTCTTCAGCTCTTGAGGGGAATTACGGGCATGACGCGGCGCGTGGAGTTCGAGCACGCGGCCGAGCTGGAACGCGGCAACAACGAGCTGCGCCAGGAAAATGCCCGGCTCGAGGCGGCGCTCACCTTCAAGAACGACCTCACGTCGATGCTGACGCACGATGTCGCCCAGCCGATCAGCTCCATCGCGAGCCTGGCCGAGCTGCTGCGGGCCGACTGGGACGACCTCCCGGACGACGTCCGGTTCGAGCTGGCCACGAAGATCGATAAGAACACGCAGCGGCTCATCAAGATGATGAACGACCTGCAGCTTCTGTTCCGGCTCGACACGGGCTCGGTCACGGCCCGGCGCAACCCCGTGCCGTTGCGCGAGGTGGCCGACGGCATCGCGCCTGATCAGGCGCTCGTCGAGATCGATCCCGGGTTGTCGGTGCTGGCCGACCGCGGCCATGTCGTGGCCGTCCTGCAAAATCTGGTCAACAACGCTTTCGCGTACGGATCCTCGCCTGTTCGCCTCACCGCGGCGCGCCACGAGGATCACGTCGAGGTGGTCGTTCAGGACAGCGGCCCCGGCATTCCCGCCGAACTGCTGCCCAATCTGTTCGGACGGCTCGTGCGCGGCTCCGGCCTGGGGCTGTTCATCGTGCGTCACCTGGCCGAGGCGAACGGCGGATCAGTCCGCTACGAGCCCGCCGAGCCGAACGGCGCCCGGCTGATCGTCACCTTCGAGGCCGCACCGGTCTGACCGTCCCGGCCCGGCCCCGTCGTCACCGATCACCGCATGTCGTGGGCGCTCCCGCGATCCTCTTCGTTGATCATGCCGTCGCCCCAGATGTCCTTCTTCGTGGTGCGCCCGCCCATCGCGGCCGCGCCGCCGGAGGGCCCGCCGCTGATCGTGCCGGCCTTGGCAACCCGTCGCCCGGGCGCCAGCACGTCGTCGAGGTCGTGTGGGCTTCTGATTCCGGGGGCCGACGTGATGTCGACGCTCGTGCCCATGGTCGACGCCGCCATGCCGTGATAGGGCAGGTCGGCTCGGCTGGCGTTGCTGTGCTCGCCCGCGCTGGTTCCCCAGCCCGCGCCGGGGTGCGGCCGATTGTCGGCCGCGATCGCCGCGGGGTTCGGTGCCGGCTTGGACAGCTTCTTGGTGCTGGCTCCGCCCTCGACCAGGCCCTTGAGGGCGGTCAGGTCAGCCTTGAGGCGCTGGTTGAGCGAGGCCTGGCCGCGCCGGTCGTTCGGCATGAGGAACGCGATGTCGGCCTCGAGCTGGGCGACCACCTGCGTCTTCATCTCGCCCATGGGCCGCAGCGTGAGGGTCTCGGCGAGCCGCGGGCCCTCCATCGTCGACCATGACACCCGCTCGTCCAGCGTGCGCTCCGTGAACTGCGCGTCGAACTCCCGGGTCTTCCCCTCGACGTCCAGCACCCAGTGGGTGCGGTCGTTGCCGATCGGGGTGACCTCTCGCACGCCGCTCATGAACCGTGGGTAACTCTCGAACGCGGCGAGTTGCTCGTACACCGTGTGCAACGGTGCACTCACCTCGATGGCCTGCTGAACCATACTCATCGCATCTCTCCCATGCCTTCGCGAACTTACTGTCGGCATGACTGAGCGTACGGAGACGACTACTGAGCGCGGTCTGTTTCGCTCAGACTCGGCGCAGGTACTGCCATCGGCCGACCTCGGCGGCGTACCGGGCGTCACTCGCGGGAGCCAGGGCCACCTCCGCCGCGCGCAGCAGCGCGACGACGCGGGGCGAGGGGGATCGCCAGGCCTCGCTGATCTCGACCACGGTGCCGGTCTCCCGGCAGGTGGCGGCGAGCGCGGCGATCAGGTCGGGGGTCAGCACGGCCTCGTCCAGACCGACCTGGGCGATCAGGCAGAGCGGGCGGGCGAGCTGGGCGGGGGCATAGCGCGAGGCCCGCTCGAGGCCGCGGATCACCGCGGTCACCAGGGACTCGGCGACCTGGCCGGCGGTGATCGTGCCGGCCGACAGCATGGCGCGCACCTCACGGGGGCCGAAAAGCCCGGTGGGCAGCGGCAGGGCCGAGACAGCGACCGAGAAGGCGTCGAGCGAGCTCGGGTCGGGCGGCAGGGCGAGCCAGCCGTCGGGGCGCACGACCTCGACCTCGGCCGCCAGTCGCAGGCGCATCTCCGTACGCCGCTGGGCTCGTCGGACCGAATCGGCGTAGACCGAGAGCCAGGCCGTGTCGGGGCCGGCCTGGTCGGCGAAGGTGAGCGCGGTGAGCCCGGCGGCGTCGGCCGCGGAGGTCACGACCCCGACCGCATCGCGCCCGGCCGCGAAGCCGGTGTGCACATGCGCATCGACCGTCAGATCAAGCGCGTCCATGACACCCACGACTGTTTCCCGCTCCGCGCTCACTGTTACTCCCAGGCCTAAGGACTCCCGGCGGGCAGTCCCGCCTGATCACGAGAGTGCGGGCGGCGCGTTGCCGGCGACGGTCGGTCACCGGTGCAATCGGGGAGCTAAAGACGGAACGCGCTGACCAGGCTGCGCAGTTCGTCGGCCGTGCGGGCCACGCCGGTGGACGCCTGGCGGGTCTGCTCGACACCCCGGGCGGCCTCGGCGCTGGCGCTCGAGACGTCGGCGATGTTGCCGGCGATGCGGGCCGAGCCGTTCGCGACCTCGGCGATGCTGCGGCTCATCTCGCCCGTCGTGGCCGTCTGCTGCTCGACCGCCGACGCGATCGTCGTCTGGAAGTCGTTGATCTGGTTGATGACCTCGCTGATCCGTGAGATGACCTCTACCGCCCCGCCCGTGTCCTGCTGAATGGCGGCCACCCGGGTCCCGATGTCCTCGGTCGCCCGTGCCGTTTCCTGGGCCAAGTCCTTGACCTCGCTCGCCACCACGGCGAAGCCCTTGCCGGCCTCCCCGGCTCGCGCGGCCTCGATGGTCGCGTTCAGGGCCAGCAGGTTGGTCTGCTCGGCGATCGAGGTGATCAGCTTGATGACGTCGCCGATCTCGGCTGACGAGTCGCCGAGCTGACGCACCGTCTCGGTGGCCCGCGCGGCCTCGGACACCGCGATCGACGCGATCTGGGCCGATTCGCTGGTGTTGCGCGAGATCTCGCGGATCGCCACGCCCATCTCCTCGGATCCCGCGGCCACGGTCTGCACGTTGCGGGCGATCTCCTCGGCCTCGGCGGAGGCGGAGGCCGACTGCCGGTCGGTTCGCTGGGACGACTCGGCGATCTGCGCGGCGACCGCCGACAACTCACCGGCCGAGGCCGCCAGCGTTTCCGCGTCACGGCCGATCGTCTCAAGCGAGCCGCGGATCGAGTCCAGGGCGCCGTCGAGGCCGGCCGCCATCCGGCCGAGTTCGTCGCGCGAGTTGATGCCGCTGCGACCGGTCAGGTCACCACGGGCGAGCCCCTCGATGACCACGCCCAGCACCCGGAGCGGCGTCAGGATCGAGCGGGCCATCGGGATCGCCAGACCGATCAGCAGAGCCAGCCCGGCCAGGGCCACCACGATCGAGACCGTACGGGTCCGGCTCACCGTGGACGCCATGTCGGCCCGCTCGGTGACGACCGCGGCGTCGACCCGCTCGACCAGGGCGCCGAGCTTGTCGTCGGTGAGGTTGTTGCGCTCCGCGATCTCGCCGATGCGGTCGTCGGCGGAGCCCGGGTTCCGGCTCGCCGCGGCCACGAACTCGGTGATGAACGTGCCGAAGTCGACGAAGTCCTGGCGGTCGCCGGCGAAGATCGCGGCGAGCTCGTCCGGCAGCCCCGCGCTCATCACCGCGTCGGCCGCCTCGGTCGCCGACTGCACGTCGTCGGCCACGTCACCGGACACGTCCTGGCCGAGCGCGGAGCGGTAGCCGTCCACCTTGAGTTCGCTCTGCCGGGTGTCCAGGTGGTTCAGGGCGGCCAGTCCGTTTTCCAGCCCCGACACGCGACCGGCCTGGTCGGCCAGCCGGTCCTGGCTCACCAGCCCGATCGTGGCCAGGGCACCCAGCATGAGTGCGCCGACCAGCACGATGATGCCCAGGCGTTTGGCGATCCCGAGTTGCGCCAGTCGCGACATCGATCCTCCTCCGCGAAGCCAGAACGCCCCGTCGCCAGGCGACGGGGCGTCCGTAGGTCAGTCCGATGTAGTCGGTGTTTGCAGCATCTTGCTGACCGCCCGCACCTCGTCCTGGGTGGGCGAGGCGGCCTCTCGGTTGGATGTCTGCAGCTCCCGGTACACCTCTTCGCGATGCACCTGCACGTCACGCGGAGCCTGGATGCCCAGCCGGATCACATCACCACGCGCTTCGAGGACGGTGATGACGACGTCGTCGCCGATCATCACACTCTCCCCGGAGCGCCGGGTCAGTACGAGCATCGTCGGTGCCCTCCTCCATCCGTGGACGGACAGCATCGCGAGTCAGGCGCGGCCCCGATACGGCGACCGCGCCCGCGGCACGTCAGTAGACCGGATTCATGACCGCGCGGACGGGGAACCCCGAGCCGCTGAGCACGACCTGCAGGGCGCGCATGCTGTCCCGGTCGACGACGATCGGGGCCATCAGGTTCGCGGTGGTCTCGTTGGCGCCGGCCGTGATGACGGTCAGCAGCAGAAGCCGGTCCGGGTCCTTGCTGTTGAGCGCGGCGAAGACGTCGGGCTCGATCTCGGGCGCGTAGTCCGGGAAGAAGGGCTCCGGCGGCGCGACGAGGAATCGCAGGTCGGGGTCCTCGGTGGACGTGAACGCGTAGAGCAGGCCGTCCTCGTTGAGCCGCACCAGCACGAACTCCCGGTGAGCCGGGAACCCGGGCATCGGTACCGCCATCGTGATGGCCGGCAGGCCCAGCGACGGGTCGGCAATGGTGTCCTCAATGGGGCGGGACGCGGTACGAGTAGTCATGGTCACCTCAGGAAATCGATGAGCGAGGGCTGGATCACCTTGGCCGAGGCGGCCAGGGCGGCCTGATAAGACGTCTGCTGGATCTGCAATTCCATGATCGCCTTGGGCAGGTCGACATCCTCGATATCGGACAGCTGCGACGTCACGGACAGCAGATGGTCATCAGCGGACTGCTTCATCTGCGTAATCCGATTATATCGGGCGCCAACACCCGAAAGGGTGGACTTTAGTAAATCGTGGGCAGTATCGAGATTGCCCAGGGCGTTGTTCAGCGCGACGTCGTCATTGCCGCGTAGCGCCGTCGAAATGTCGCTCAGCACCTTGAACAGTTGAGTGTCACTACCGTTTTTCCCGAACGCCTCGGCACCGGTCGCATCGATCCGGACCTTGGCGTTCGGCCCGACCGTGCGGGTGGTCTGCCCGTCGTTGCCGACATAGGCGCCGGCGTCGTCGAAGGCCACGCTGCCCGGGGTGGTCCCGCCGAACACCGGTCGGCCCAGGAACTTGGTATTGGCCTCGCCGATCATCGACTGCCGGATGTTGTCGATCTCGACCGCGATCGCGTCACGCGCCGACGAATTGTTCGCCGCACTGAGGCCCTGCACGGTCAGATCACGTGCGCGAATGAGCTGCCCTGACGCGTCGCCCAGCTTGTCCTGAATAACGCCAAGCCAGCCGATTCCGTCGTCGGCGTTGCGCGCGAACTGCTGCGTGGAGCGCATCTCGCCGCGTAGCTGCAGCGAGGTGACCGTGCCGGTCGGCGAGTCAGAAGGGCGGCTGAGCTGCTTGCCGCTCGAGATCTGTTCCTGCAGTTTCTGGCCGCGGGCCATGTTGCGGTTGAGGTCGCCGAGCATGCGGTGCCGCATGCTCGAGTCGGTGACCCGGCTGGGAATGGTCATGTGCCGGCTCCCGTTCAGCGGCCGACGAGGCCGGTGCGGTTGATGAGCTGATCGAGCATCGAGTCGATCGTGGTCAGCACCCGGGAGGCGGCCTCGTAACCCCGTTGGAAGGTCAGCAGGTTGGTCATCTCCTCGTCGAGGTTGACGCCCGACTCGGCCTCCCGCGAGGTGTCGACCTGGTCGCGTACGGCGTCCTGGATCTCGCTGCGCCGGGCCGCCGACTGCGAGGCCACACCGAGCTGACCGATCATCTGCTGGTAGGCCTGATCGGGCCCGTTGGCCGAGACGCCGAGGGCGGCCAGATCACCGGCCTTGTCGTTGTCGATGGCGGCGACCGCGGGCGGCACGGCCTTGGGGTTGCCGGCCGAGAAGGCGACCTTGTCGGGATCGTTGATCGCCACCTTGAGGTCGCGCGCGTTGGTGCCGGTGAAGAACGGTGCGCCCGGGTCCCCGTTGATGTCGAAGCCGCTCGTGACCAGTCCGTTCACGCTGTTCGACAGCGTCTTGGCGACCTCGTCGAGCTGGCCGGAGATGCCCGGGATGATGGTGTTCATCGTGTCGAGCATCGAGCCCATCGTGCCGCCCATCTGAGCCGGCGTGGTGGTGCCCTTCCAGGTCAGCGCGACCTGGGTGCCGGGCGTCCACGAGTCCAGATTGGGCGGTCCGGAGAGTTCGAGCTTGGTGGTGGTGAAGTCGCTGACGAGCGGTGTCGATCCGATGTAGACGTTGATCGCGCCGTTGGTCTTGGCGTGGGTGGTGGCCCCGGTCAGCTCGGACAGCTTCATGATGGCCACGTCGCGGCGGTCCTGCAGCTCGTTCGCCTCGAGCCCGGACGACTGCGCGACCACGACCTGGTTGTTCATGTCCGCGATCGAGGAGGCCAACGTGTTGACCTGGTCGACGTACGCCGTCATCTCGTTCCGGCCGGCCATGAACTGGCTGCTCAGCGAGGCGCGCGTGTCGTTCAGGGTGATCGCCACGGTCCGGCTTCTCTCGAGCAGCGAGGAGCGGGTCGACGTGTCCTGCCAGTTGTTGGCGACGTCGTTCCAGCCGTCCCACATGTCGTGCAGGCGCGCCTGCAACGCGGTGTCACTGGGCTCGGCGAGCACGCTTTCGATCTGGTTGTACGCCGCCTTCTGCGTGGACAGGTACGCCGCGTTCGCGTGCTCGGTCCGCCCGCGTTCCTCGAGGTAGGCGTTGCGCCCGCGTTCGACCCCGGCGACGGTCACGCCGTTGCCGACCTGGGTCGTCGTGGCATAAACGCCGGGGTTCAGGCTGCCGGTCTGCGACTGCATGCGGACCCGCTGCTTGGTGTAGCCCTCGGTGTTCGCGTTGGCGATGTTCTGGCCCGTGACGTCCAGACCCCGGCGCTGCGCGTAGAGCGAGGTGAGTGCCGTGTTGATGCCGCTGAAGGAGCTAGCCATATCAGATCGCCTCATCCACCAGGCTGGAGCGGCGGACGCCGCCGGAAACGGTCTGGCCCTGCGGTCCGTACGTTTCCACAGTTTCGGCGAACGCGAGCATGGTTTCGCGGGCTGCGCGCTGGCCGGCCGTGAGCAGGTCGCGGTTCACGTCGGCGAGGGCGCTGATCTCGGAGGTGAGCAGCAGGAACGCCTTGCGGTGCTGGTGCAGCAGGTCGGACCACGGCTCACCGGCCGCGTCGGCGAGCTCGCCCAGCGACGCCTCGGGCGACAGGCCGAGCTCGACCGCGACGTCCTGGGCGTAGGCGGCCCGGATGACCTCGGTCTGCCGGATCTGGTCCAGCACCACCTCGACCTCGCGGGTCGCGTGACTCAGCCAGCGAGAACGGCCGGCCGCCAGGAGCAACTGCTCCTCCTCGAGCTTGAACAGCAGCATCTCGAGCAGCTCGCGTGCACGCCACAGGACGCTGGCCAGGTCGGTAAGACTCACCCCTGGTCCTCCGTCTCGCCTTGAAGTGGGGCACGCCCCCGCGACGAACCCGCTCATTCGGACAGGTCGGCACGTCCGACCCTCCGCTGAGGGATTTCCCCCGATCCGGCATCTTCCGGCGTCTCGCGAAGACGTTTCGGGTTTCTGATGATTCGCCGGAAAAGGGCGGTGAAATCTCGGAGACTGCTGGGGAAGCGTCGGCACCGCGCCGACCGGACTGGCGTAACGCCACGGCCCGACGGACTGGGCCGGCACCAAGACCCCTCAAGGAGGAAGCACTCATGGGTCTTCGCATCAATCAGAACATCGCCGCGCAGAACGCCTACCGGAACCTGTCGGTCACCGACAGCCAGATGTCGAAGTCGCTGGAGAAGCTGTCCAGTGGTTTCCGCATCAACCGGGCAGCCGACGACGCGGCCGGCCTCTCCATCTCCGAGGGCCTGCGCTCGCAGGTCGGCGGTCTGAAGGTGGCCGTGCGCAACACGCAGGACGGCGTGAGTGTCGCGCAGACCGCTGAGGGCGCGCTGAACGAGGTCACCTCGATCCTGCAGCGCATGCGTGACCTGTCGGTGCAGGCGGCCAACTCCGGCGCCACCGACACCGCCGCTGCCGGCGCCGCCAACAAGGAGTTGTCGCAGCTCAACGCCGAGCTCGACCGCATCGGCGACACCACCGCGTTCGGCAAATCCAAGCTGCTCGACGGCTCGTTCGGCTCGGTCACCAAGACCGCTTCGACGGGCACCCTGGTCCAGGCCGACGTGAAGACGGCGACCGATGCCGGCGTCGCGCTGCAGATCGACAAGATCGGCGGCAAGACCCTGTACGCCGCGGACGGCGTCACACCGGCGCCACTGAACATCGGCCTCGCCGCCAATGAACTGCCCGACGACGCCACGGCGCAGGACGTCGCCACGAAGGTCAACGAGAAGCTCACCACAGCCCTCAAGGCCGCCGGTTACCAGGGCACAGAGGTCCGCATGTCGGCCAGCACCGACAGCGCCGGCAACTCGACCTTCACGCTGAGCGGCTCGGTCGCGTTCGAGGCATCCGGCGCCGGCGCGACCTCTCTGAAGATCGACACCACGGTAGGCAACATGGTCGCGACCACCGGCGGCAACACGGGCAAGTTCCAGGTCGGCGCCAACAAGAACGAGTCGATCAACATCTCGATCGGCGCGGTCGATTCGAAAACGCTCGGCACCGCGTCACTCAACCTGTCGACGAACCCGGACGACGCCATCGCCGTCCTCGACAGGGCGCTCCAGTCGGTCTCCGACAACCGTGCCTCGCTCGGTGCCGTCCAGAACCGCTTCGAGCACACCATCAACAACCTCAACGTGGCGGTCGAGAACCTGTCCGCGTCGGAGTCGCGTATCCGTGATACCGACATGGCTCAGGAGATGGTGTCGTTCACCCGGGCGCAGATCCTGACCCAGGCCGGCACCTCGATGCTGTCCCAGGCCAACCAGTCGGCGCAGAACGTCCTCTCGCTGCTGCGCTAACCGAACTGCCACCGACTGCAACTGAATTATCACCGCGAACGACCGAAGAGGTGGGGGTAGCCGTCACAAGCGGCTGCCCCCCGTTTCCTTTCCCGGAAAGGCAGGCTCCGGTGTCCAGTTCCGTTGACGGCCTGGTCAGTGGCCTCAGCACGTCCTCGATGATCACGCAGTTGATGAAGGTCGAGGCGGCGCCGCAGAACCGCCTCAAGGCCAAGGTGACCAACGCGCAGACCGCGGTCACCGCGTACCAGACCGTAAACACCAAGCTCGCCGCTTTCAAGGCCGCGGCCGACGACCTGAGTCAGCTCAGCACGTGGCGCGGCATCAAGGCCACCAGCAACTCGCCATCGGTCACGGCGAGCGCCCTGACCGGCACCAACGGCGCCGCCGGCACCACCACGTTCAACGTCAAGGCGCTGGCCACGAGCCAGCTCTCGACGGCTCGGGTGCCTAGCACCGGCAACATCGTCGACGCCGACACGATCACCGTGACGGTCGGCCCGCTCGACGGCAGCATGCAGGACGACGGCGTCACCCCGAAGGACAAGACCGTCACGATCGACGTCAGCAAGGACAAGAGCGCGCAGGGCGTCGCGAACGCCCTCAACGCGGCCGGCATCGGCGTCAAGGCGGCCCTGGTCTCGACCGGCACGGCCGACAGGGTGCTCCAGCTCAGCGGTGTGAAGACGGGCACCGACAACAAGTTCAGCGTGACCGGGCTCGGCACGACGAGTACGTCGGTCGACCTGCGCGACGCGGCCCAGGCCGGCAATGCCCTGATCCAGATCGGCGGCGGCAACAACGACCCGAGCGGCGCCGGCTACGACGTCACCAGCACCACCAACACGTTCAGCGGCCTCATGCCCGGCGTCTCGATCGCGGTCTCCAAGGTCGAGGACAACGTCACCGTCAACGCGACCGGCGACGTGACCGGCATCGCCGACAAGTTCCAGGCGCTCGTCGATGCGGCCAACTCCACCCTGTCCGAGATCAGCAAGCAGACCGCGTACGACTCGGCCACCAAGAAGAGCTCGCCCCTGACCGGCGACTTCGCGGTGCGCAACATGAGCCAGCAGATCCTCAGCTCGATCAGCCAGGGCCTGAGCTACCAGGACCCCGACTGGGTCAAGCCGGACAACAACCCGAACGCCAAACCCGACATGATCGACTTCGGCTCGCTCGCCAAGCTGGGCATCTCGCTGGACCGCTCGGGCAGGCTCAACTTCGACGCGACGAAGTTCAAGAACTCGTACGCGGAGAACCAGAGCACGATCCAGGCGGCCGGCATCGGGTTCGCCGACCAGATGGAGAAGATGACCACCGACATGACGAACAACGTCAAGTCGGTCATCACGGGCCGGACCAGCGAGATCGACCGGTTCTCGTCGCAGATCGCGGAATGGGACGTCCGGCTCTCAGCCCGCAGGCTCGCGCTGCAGAAGCAATACTCCGACCTGGAGGTCTCGCTCGGCAAGCTGAAAGAGAAGTCGAGCTGGCTGGCCGGACAGCTCGGCTGACCCGCCGGCCACTCGTGACCCATAGACCCGGCCAGCCACCGGGGCCTGACCGCCGAGGAGACCGATGACCGCCCCGAACCTTCGCAACCGCTACCTGCAGGACTCCATCAACACGGCGTCACCGGCCAAGCTGCTGATGATGCTGTACGACCGACTGATCCTCGACCTGATGCAGGGCGAGGAGGCCATCCGCGCCGGCGAGCTGGAGAACGCCCACGAGAAGCTGACGCACGCTCAGGAGATCATCATCGAGCTCCGCGTCAGCCTCGAGGTGGACGCCTGGTCGGGCGCGCCGGGCCTGGCCAACCTCTACGGCTACCTGATCACCGAGCTGATCGGGGCGAACATCGGCAAGGACGCCGACCGGGTCGCGGTCTGCCGCGGGTTCCTCGAGCCCTTGCGGGATGCCTGGCGAGAGGCGGCCGCTACGGCGGTCGTCGACTGACGGACGGAGGACCGAGGTGAGCGGCGGCGACTGGCGCAGCGCCTGGAACGGGGCGTTGGACGAGCTCGAGCTGGACGTGGCGAACATCGAGGCGATGCTGGCCGACGAGCACCGCCACGCCGAGACCCCGCCGGCCGACCTCTGGAAGCCACCGACCGAGATGGGCGCGCTGCCGCTGGAACTGCGACCGAGGGCCGACGAGATCCTCACCCGCCAGCTCAAGGCGGCCGAGGAGATCGCCCGGCGGCTCACCTCGAACCGGCAGCAGATCGCGATGACCTCCCGGATCGAGACCGGCGAGGCGGTCAAACGGCCTGTCTACGTCGATCGGGCCATGTGACGTCCCGGCACCCCTGATGGGGGTGCCGGGACTTTTCGTGCAACCGGCTGGCAACCGTCTGGCGCTCAGCGGATCGGCGCACAGGCCGAAGGGCATGGTACGAGCGACGGAACGCTCACCGGACAGCCACGGAACGGCACCTTGGACCGACACGAGGAGCTGCTGTGTTCGACGACGTCTCATCGGCCTCCCTGCGCGTCGCCGCGGGCGGTCTCGCGGCCCGGCAGAGCGCCATCGCCAACAACATCGCGAACATCGAGACCCCCGGCTATCGTGCCCGTAAGGTCGAGTTCGAGGAGGCGTTGCGCGGCGCCGTCGCCAAGGGCATGTCACCGCTCGGGGTCGCTCCGCAGACCCGCGACTCGCTGGAGCCCACCCGGCTCAACGGCAGCAACGTCAACCTCGACGAGGAGACGCTGTCCCACATCGACACGACCATGCGCTACCAGCTCACGCTGCGGGCGATGGACACCAAGTACTCGATGCTGCGCGACGCGATCAAGGGAGCCTGAGCATGAGCACTTTCAACGCGATCGGCGTCGCCGGCTCCGGCGTGACCGTCTACCGCAAGTGGCTCGACGCCGTCTCGGACAACATCGCCAACATGAACAACGTCAGCCGGACGTCGGAGAAGGCGTTCCAGGCTCGCTACGTCATGGCCCAGGAGGCCCAGGACGGCAACGGCGTGCAGGTCGGCGGCGTGGCATTCGGCAGCGCCGAGGGTGTGCTGGTGCACGAGCCGGACAACCCGCTGGCCGACAACCAGGGCTACGTGCGCAAGGCCGACATCGACCTGGGCTCGCAGATGGCCCAGATGATGATGGCCCAGCGCGCCTACCAGGCGAACCTCGCGGTCGTCGACCGCGCCAAGGACTCCTACACCGCCGCGATCAACCTCGGAAAGTGAGGTAACTGGCGATGGTTTCTCCGATCAGCGCGATAGGCGGCTTCTCGCCGGTCTCCGGACTCGCCCCGGTCAGCGGCGCCGACGCTATCTCCGGCGCGGGCGCGCTTTCCGGCGCCGGCAAGACGACCGCCGTGCAGGGCGAGCACGAGAGCTTCGCCAGCATGCTGTCGCGGGGCCTCGAGACCGTCTCGGCCGCGCAGAGCAAGGCCGACGACCTCGCCGTCGGCGTCGCCCAGGGCACCGTGCAGGACCCGGCGCAATACACGATGGCGGCTAACGAAGCCCAGCTCGGCCTGCAGATGACGCTCGCCGTTCGCAACAAAGCCGTGGAAGCCTTCCAGGAAATCATGAGGATGCAGGCCTGAGATGACCGACCGCCTTCCCGCTCCGGTCCGCCGCGTCACGAACACGTTCCGGTCCTTCACCCCGGGACAGAAGGCCGTCACGATCGCGGCGGTGCTCGCCCTCGTCATCGGCGGGTACTTCTTCGCCACGTGGGCGTCGAAACCCTCGTACTCCATTCTGTTCAACAACCTGTCGGCCAAGGACGCCAGCGCGATCGTCGAGTCGCTGCAGAAGGCCGGCACGAGCTACGAGCTGGCCAACGACGGCCAGACCGTGCTCGTGCCCCAGGACCAGGTGAACGAGCTGCGCCTGTCGCTGAGCAGCGAGGGGTTGCCCGGCGACGCCGGCACCGGCTATTCGCTGCTCGACCAGCAGGGCATCACTACCAGCGACTTCATGCAGCAGACGAACTACCAGCGCGCGCTCGAGGGCGAGCTCTCCGCCACGATCAAGTCGATCCAGGGCGTCGAGGCGGCCACCGTGCACCTCGTCATCCCCAAGAAGGACGTCTTCGTCGACGAGCAGGACAAGCCGACCGCCTCGGTGCTGGTCGCGTCGAGCTCGACCCAGCCGCTGAGCGCTGATCAGGTCCAGTCGATCATCCACCTCGTGGCGTCGAGCGTGGAGGGTCTCGACCCCACCCAGATCACGGTGGCCGGCGCGGACGGCAAGATCCTGTCGACCGGTGGCGGTGCGGCCATCGGGACCGGTGGTGACAGCGGCACCGAAGCGCAGACCGTGGCCTTCCAGAACCGGATGAACACCAGCCTGCAGACCATGCTCGACAGCGTCGTCGGCCGGGGCAACTCGTCGGTGGTGACCACCGCCGTCCTCGACTTCGACCAGACACAGACGACCAAGAAGACCTTCAACTCCGATCCGTCCGTGCCGGCGCTCAGCGAGCAGACCAACCGCGAGGCCTACAACTCGGCGGAGAACTGCGCGGGCGGCGTGCTCGGCCCCGACAACATCGCCGGCCCGGGTTGTGCGCCCGCCGCCGGTGGTTCCAGCGCCGGCACCGGCCAGTACGAGAACAGCAGCACCATCCGGAACAACGCGATCAACGAGACCCAGGAGGTCCGCAAGAGCGCGCCGGGCGGCGTCCAGCGGCTCACCGTCGCCGTGCTGCTGAACAGCAACGCGGCCGGCACGATCGACCCGGCCCAGGTGCAGCAACTGGTCAGCGCGGCGGCCGGCATCGACGGCACGCGCGGCGACACCGTCGCAGTGTCGGCCATGCCGTTCGACCAGAGCGCCGCCCAGGCCGCCCAGCAAGCCCTCACCGCCTCGACGGTGGCGGCCCAGGAGGCCAAGCAGATGTCGCTGATCAAGACGGGCGCGCTCGGCGCGATCGTCGTGGTCCTGCTGTTCCTGGCCTGGCGGTTCAGCCGCAGAAGCAGAAAGCGCCGGGGCCTGACCCCCGAGGAGCGCAAGCACCTCGAGGACATGCAGGCGGCCCTGGAGGCGCAGCGTCTGGCCGAGCTCAACCAGGCGATCCCCGCCCAGATGCTGGAAGCCGGGATGGCCCGGGACGACACGAACGTGCAGGCTCGCGAGGATCGCCAGCGGGAGATCGGGCAGATGGTCAAGGATCAACCTGACGAGATGGCGGTGCTTCTGCGCGGCTGGCTGGCCGCCGATGTGACGCGCTGACCCTTCGCACGGCGGCCGGCCGCGGGTCGGCCGCCGGGTTGATTCTCTGCTGACGGTCCGAGGGAGTAACGCGTTGACCACACCGGCACTCACCACCATGTCGATGACGGGCGTGCGCAAGGCCGCCATCATGCTCGTCCAGTTCGGCAAGGAGCAGTCCGCGCACATCATGTCGCAGATGTCGGAGAAAGAGGTCGAGATGGTCTCGGCCGAGATCGCCCGGCTCGGCAAACTGGAACCGAACCAGGTCGACGACGTGATGGACGAGTTCTACGCGATGGCGACCACCCGGTACGCCGGGTCGGGCGGCATCGACTACGCCCGTGAGCTGCTCGAGGCGTCGCTGGGCAAGGATCGCGCCGCGCTGATCCTCGACCGGCTCGAAGCCTCGATGAACGACATCCCGTTCAACTTCCTCAGCCACGCCGACCCCCGGCAGCTTCTCTCCTACGTGCAGCACGAACACCCGCAGACGATCGCGCTGGTGCTGGCGCACATCCCCTCGGCGCTCGCCTCGTCGATCCTGGCCGGGCTGCCGATCGAGGTGCAGACCGAGGTCGCGCACCGCATCGCGGTCATGGACCGCACCTCGCCCGACGTGATCCGCCAGGTCGAGCAGGCGTTGCAGCGCAAGCTCTCGACCGTGCTGCAGCCCGACGAGCTCTCCACGGTCGGTGGCCTGCAGCCGCTGGTCGAGATCATCAACCGCGCCGACCGTACGACCGAGCGCCTCATCCTGGAGGCCCTGGACGCGCGCAGTCCCGAGCTGGCCGAGGAGATCCGCCGGCGCATGTTCATGTTCGAGGACATCATCCACCTCGAGGACCGCGCGGTGCAGCTCGTGCTGCGCCAGGTCGAGCCGGCCGATCTGGCCACCGCGCTCAAGGGCGTACCCGAGCCCGTACGCGACAAGGTCACCAAGAACCTCTCCGAGCGCGGCCGTGACAACCTGCTCGAGGAGATCGACCTGCTCGGCCCAGTGAAGATCAAGATGGTCGAGGAAGCGCAGGCCAAGATCGTCTCCGTGATCCGCTCGCTCGAGGAATCCGGGCAGATCGAGGTCCAGCGCGGCGGCGAGGCCGATGAGCTCATCGCCTGAGAACGGCAGCCCGGTGCTGCGCGGCACGATGGCCGACTCGGCCGCCGCCGCGCGGTTCGGCGTCGACCTGCGCACCGGACTGCCGGCCGGCGGCGACACGGTCGACCGCGCCAAGCAGTCGGCCCGCACCGCCGGCTATGCCGAGGGCTGGGCGCAGGGCCAGCGTGAGGCGGCGGCCGCGGCCCAGAACGCGTCGGCCCGGGCGTCGGCTGCCGAGCAGGCGTTCGAGCAGCGCCGGGCGACCGCGCTGGCCCAGGCCGTCAACGCGCTCGGCCGGGCCGTGACCGAGCACGAGAACCAGCTCATGCCGACCCTCGCCGAGCTGCACGAGGTACTCCTCGCGCACGCCTTCGAGCTGGCCGAGGCGATCGTCGGCCGCAGCCTCGACGACCCGCAGGGCCGCACCGTGGCCGCGGTGCGACGGGCCATGGCGGCCACCCCCGAGACCGGCAAGCTGGTCGTCAGCCTGCACCCGGACGACTATCAGACGCTCGTCGGCGAGGCCGGCGACACGGATTTCGACTACGAGGGACGCCAGGTCCGCCTGCGCCCCGACGACGCGCTGCGACCCGGCGACGCCATCGCCGAGACCGGCATGTCGACGGTGGACGCCACCATCGCGGCCGCGGTCGCACGGGCCCGGGAAGCGCTGCGGCTGCATTAGGGGACCACATGACCGACGTATTCCGGCATCGCATGTCGGCGGCCCTGGAAGCGGCCCGCCCTCTCACCCGGGGCAAGGTGACCGGCGCGGTCGGTCTGCGCGTGACTGTCAGCGGCGTCGACGCGCGCGTCGGCGACCTGCTGCAGATGGGCGACGGCCCGGACGCGGTCTATGCCGAGGTGGCCGCGATCGACGGCGAGAAACTGTCCTGCCTGCCGCTCGGCCCGATCGCCGGGCTGGGCGCGGGCACGCCGGTGACCAGCACCGGAGGCCCGCTGCGGGTGGCGGTCGGGCCCGACCTGCAGGGCCGCATCCTGGACGGGCTGGGACGCCCGATGGACGGCGGTCCCCCGCTGCGTGGTCACCTGGTCAGCATCGACTCGGCGCCCCCGTCGGCGATGGAGCGCCAGCTCGTCGACGTTCCGATGTCCCTGGGCGTACGGGTCCTGGACACGCTCGTGCCGTGCGGGCGCGGGCAGCGCATCGGCATCTTCGCCGGCTCCGGCGTCGGTAAGTCGACCCTGATGAGCATGATCACCCGAGGCACCTCGGCCGAGCTGAACGTGGTGGCCCTGGTCGGCGAGCGTGGCCGCGAGGTACGCGAGTTCATCGAGCACGACCTGGGCGAGGAGGGTCTGGCGAGGTCGGTGGTGGTGATCGCGACCTCGGACACGCCGCCGCTCGTACGCCTGCGGGCCGGGGCGGTGGCCACCCGGATCGCCGAGTACTACCGCGACGAGGGCGCCGACGTGCTGCTCATGATGGACAGCGTGACCCGTGCGGCGATGGCGCAGCGCGAGGTGGGGCTGTCGGTGGGCGAGCCGCCGGCCACCCGCGGATATCCGCCG
Source organism: Actinoplanes solisilvae (assembly GCF_003999975.1). Taxonomy (GTDB): domain Bacteria; phylum Actinomycetota; class Actinomycetes; order Mycobacteriales; family Micromonosporaceae; genus Actinoplanes; species Actinoplanes solisilvae. The sequence goes on from NZ_RJAC01000001.1 coordinate 894,852, forward strand.
TCGGTCTTCGCGATGCTGGCCTCGCTGCTGGAGCGGGCCGGGCCGGGCGCGCGGGGCAGCATCACCGGCCTCTATACCGTGCTGGTCGAGGGCGACGACCACAACGAACCGATCGCCGACGCGGCCCGGTCGATCCTCGACGGTCACATCGTGCTCGACCGCAAGCTGGCCACGGCCGGCCACTTCCCGAGCATCCAGGCCCTCGACTCGATCTCCCGCGTAGCCAACAAGATCACCACGCCGGAGCAGCGGTCCGACGCCACCGAGCTGCGCCGGATGATGGCCGCCTATCGCGAGGTGCGCGAGCTGGTCGAGATCGGGGCGTACGTGGCGGGGACCAACCCGGACGCCGACCGCGCCACCGCCGTCTGGCCGCAGATCACCGCCTTTCTGCGCCAGGGCCTCGACGAACGCGTCACCGCCGACGAGGCCTGGGCCCAGCTCAGAGCACTCATCCAATCCGCCTGATCGCGACTCGCCCGCGATTCGTCCGTCGATGAGGGGGCGCTCGGTTTTCCGACGGCCGCCGGTTTTGCGGACGGCGGAAAACCGGGCGCCCCCTCATCGGCCTCAAGGGGCGAATCGCCCGCGGAGCGAAGCGGAGCAATTAGGCACAGTTGCTTAACGGGTGCAGGTACTCAGCAGTTCGGTTGGCGCGCCGACCGGATAAGTGAGGGCCCGTCCGCGCGCAAGGAGGCAGTACGTTGAATCGCTTCTTCCGACTCTCGCCTGTCCTGCGCGCCCGAAAGGCCCAGGAAGACGCGGCCAAGGGCGCCGTGATCCAGTCGCGGGCCGAGATCCGTCAGGCCGAGCAACTGGTCCGCCGCCGCCAGCTCGACCTGGTCGGTTCCGACGCCCCGACCGAGGGCACCGCCCGCGCGATGGTCGCGTCCCTGGTGGCCCGCCAGTCGCTCGCCGGCGCGCTGATGAGCGCCCACCGCATGGTCTCCGACGCCGAGGAGGTCGAGCGCGAGCGCATGGCCGTACTGGCCGACGCGGCCAAACGACGTCGCGCGGTCGAGATGATGGCCGAGCGGCACGCCGAGATGGTGCGGGCCAACGACTTGCGCGTCGAACAGGCCAACCTGGACGAGATCGCACTGACCACCAAGGCTCGCAACGAGGCCCGCGGAGTCGCCGAATGATGGGTGTCTCGGGGGTGCTCAACCGCATCCAGGTGCTGCAGGGGCACCTCGGGCTCGCACCGGTCAATCCGGCGCCGGGCGCGACGGGCACGGTCACCAGCCAGGGCGCCGACCCGACCTTCGCCTCGGCGCTGGCCGACGCCACCGGCGGGCCGGGAAGCATGAGGCTGAACAGCCAGGCGACGGGTCAGGACGTGGTCGACGCGGCCAAGAAATACCTCGGGACCCCGTACGTCTTCGGCAGCACCGACCCGGACCGTGGGCTCGACTGCTCGGCGCTGGTGCAGCGTGCCTTTGGAGACCTGGGCATCAAGGTGCCCCGTCTGTCGCACCAGCAGGCCAAGGCGGGCGAGCCGGTGGCCAACCTGGCGCAGGCCAAGCCGGGCGACATCCTCGCCTTCGACTCCCCCGTCGACCACGTCGCCATCTACCTGGGCGACAACAAGATGATCGCGGCCCCCAAGCCGGGAGACCAGGTCAAGGTCCAGACCGTGTACGAGAAGCCGACGCACATCCGCCGGGTGGTGTCGGACTTCCCCACGATCTCCGCGCCGGCCGCGGTCCGCCCCGCCGGACTGCAGGGAAGCAGCGCGCTGAACGGGGTGCCGTACTCGGATCTGTTCGTGAAGGCCGGCAACCGGTACGGCGTCTCGCCCAAGCTGCTCGCCGCGGTCGCCAAGGTCGAGTCCGGGTACGACCCCAGCGCGGTCAGCAAGGCCGGGGCGCAGGGCCTCATGCAGCTCATGCCGTCGACGGCCAAGGGGCTCGGCGTGCGTGACTCGTTCGACCCGGAGCAGGCCATCAACGGCGGGGCCAAGCTGCTGGCCCGCAATCTGCGCGAGTTCAAATCGCTGCCGCTGGCCCTGGCGGCCTACAACGCGGGCGGCGGAGCGGTGCACAAGTACGGCGGCATCCCGCCGTTCTCGGAGACCCAGGCATACGTCCCGAAGGTCCAGAAGGCCCTCACCGCGCTCGGCGGCTGAGCAGGATCGCCCCAACCTGAGGAGAGCCGCAATGAAATCGCCGAATCACGTCAGCGGGGCCGACCGCGCGTCGTCGGCCGACGTCGGCCGACGTCCTCCTAAGCGGGGCGAGGGCGGGGAGGAGTTCGGGTCGGCGCTGTCGGCCGAGCTCGACCGGACGGAACGCGACGGGCGGACCACGGCGGAGGGCCGGGACGATCGGCGCGCGGCGGACCGGGCCACGGATCGTGCGGCCGACCAGCGCGCCGCCACCGCCGACCGGGCCGCCGACCGGGCCGCCGACCGGCGGGCGGCGGCCGAGCGCGCCGCCGGGCGCAGTGCTCTGCAGAGGGACACGGCTCACCGCGATGCCACGACCGACCGCGCGGACCGGGGCCGGGCCGACGCTGAGCAGCGGGACACGGGCCGTTCCGAGGTTCAGGCCGATCGGTCCTCGAACGGGCCGGCCCGATCCGGTGACGCCGCGGACCGGGCGGGCCGTTCCGAGGCCGGCGCCGATCGTGTCTCGACGAGTGACCGGGGCGCCGCGGAGAACGACGACACTCGGCCCACCGAACAGTCGACCGTCGCACCGGCCGGTCCCACTGACGCGGCAGCCGCGCAGGCCGGCGCCGCCCTCGCCGCGACGATTCCCTCCGGGGAGGCCGCGCCGAACCCGCCCGCCGATGCCACCGTCGAAACACCCGTACCAGGGCCTCCGGCGACTGCTGACGCCTCGCCGCCCGCCTCCGGATCCGCGCCCGCCGCCGGGGCCCCGCCCGCCCTCGGACCCGCCGCACCCGCCACTCCCGGAGGCGAGGTACCCACGGCCGGCACACAGGCCACCAGCCCGGCGACCCCCGCCGGACCGGCACCTCAGGGGACCGCCGCCCCCGGGGCACCTATCCCGCCCGCCCTGGCCGCCCAACTGGCCCAGAACGCGGCCGCCACGACGCCGGACCAGCCGGCGACGGGCACCACCGGCACCGCGACACCGGCCGGCCCGGCCGCGGCCGCCGAAGCCACCGCAGCCCTCACGTCCACCACCACCGCCGCCGGACCGGTCATGGCCGGTCCTCGGCCGGCCGGTCTGGCGCCCCAGCCCGACGCGACAACGCCGCCCACCGATGCCGCGCCCACGTCCACGTCCACACCCATGCCCGCCGACCCCGTTCCGGCTGACCCCAACGCTGCTCCGGCGCCCGGCGCTCCCGCGGCCCAGTCCGCCGGCCCGCTTCCGGATCAGGCCACGACGGCGAATCCCGTCAACCCGGCGGCCGCCCCCGGTGTGGCGCCCGACGGCGCGGCCACCGACGCGCTCGGCCAGGCGGGCATCGCCGGTGTCTCGGGTCCACAGGCGACCGCTCCGGCCGCTCCCGCCGCAGGCGCCCCGCCGCCACCCGCTTCGGGCGCGCCCACGCCGCCGCCGGCCGCCCAGGTCGCCATGCGGATCGTGCCGCTGAAGCTGGACGCCGACGGCGTGCACCGGCTGACCGTGCACCTGCACCCGGTCGACCTGGGGCCCGTGCAGGTCGTCGCCGAGATCCGCAACGGCGACATCAACGTGCAGCTCACCAGCGGCACCGAGGCCGGCAACGACGCGCTGCGCAACGCCCTCGACGACCTGCGGAGGCAGCTGGACGACGCCGGCTTCCGCAACACGACGCTCGACCTGCGCCAGGGCAACGCGCAGCAGGAGCAGGCGCGGCAGCAGTTCGGGCCCGGGACGCCCGGTGGCGGACGACGCGAGACCGGGCCGGCCGCGGCGCCGGCCGAGACGAACACCCCGACGATCCGCCCGGCCGCGCCGGGCAGCAGCCGCCTGGACACCCACGCCTGAGGCAGCAACAAAGCAGAAGGGGTGGCCGCTGAACGCGGCCACCCCTTCTGCTTGTTTCTTACGCCTCGTGCACGTCCATCGGGGTTGGTGTCACCGGGGTGCCTTCCGGCTTCCCCTCCGGCCGGCCGTAACCGGCGGTGACGAATCGCAACCCCGCGAGCAGCAGGGCGGCGATGGGCACCGCGATCACGAACCGGATCAGTACCTCGGTGATGTCGACCTGGTCGAGAACGTACCGGTACAGTGCCGGCGCGCTGATCAGCAGCGCGAACAGCAGGACCGACGGACGGATCACTGCCGCGCCGATCGGGTGACGCGCCGCGGAGCCGCGGCCACCGGCATGACGTCCGAGGCGATCCGCGCGCAGAGCATGGCGGCCCAGGCGTGCGGAGTGGCCGGCTTGCCGTCCAGCGAATAGACGGGCAGTTCCAGGCCGAGCACCGACGCCGGGTCGGCCGTCAGCTCGACGCCGTGCACCACCAGCGACTCGACCTCGCCGAGCGTGCGCAGGTGGCGGGCCGTGTCGGCGGTCTTGCGGGTGGCGTCGACGACGGCCCACAGCGCCGTGGCCCCGATCGCGTCGCACATCTCGTTGATCCAGATCGGGTCGCTGCCACCGACCGGGGCCTCCAGCACCACGACCCAGGGGTCCTCGGCCGTCTGCAGCTTCTCGGCGCGCTGCTCGGCCGCCTCCGGCGTGGAGATCAGCCGCGACGAGTGCAGCCCGGTGCCGGCCGTCGAGTGGGCGGCGAGCAGGAGATGGTTCTCCGACACGCCGATCTGCTCGAGCAGGTCACGGCCGATCGTGACGCCCAGGTTGAGGTCGCCCGCGAGCACCAGGATCTCGCCGGGACCGTCGGGGACGGCCGGGGCGGCGGGACGCGCGGCCAGCACGCTCAGCACCCCGGCGTACGTGTCCCCGCCGGTGATCTGCCGGGCCATCGGCTCGGGCATGCCGACCGTCATCAGGTTGCGGATGACCGGGTCGGCGTCACCCACCGGAGCCACCGCGGCGCCCGCCACGGCCGGTACGGCGGCGGCCGGCGAGACGGGCGCCGGCATCGCCGAGACCGGTGCGGCCTGCGGGAAGCCGTACGGCTCATCGACGGGACCGGGTGGGTCGATCTCGACCGCGCTGGCGGCCAGGCCCCCGATCCGCTCGGCCAGGCTGGGCGCCGTCGACGTCTGCGCCACGATCGGCGCGGGCGGCGGGGCGACCGGCGCGACCGGGGCAGGCGGCGCGGCGGGCGACTGGGGCGCCATCGGCGGCGAGGCCGGCGTACGGGGCGGCGTGTTCAGCGCCGGCTCGCTCGCGGCGGCCGGGCGGAACGGCCGTACCGTCGGGGTGTCCTCTCGCGGCTCGGCCTTGGGCCGGGTCGTGAGCCGCTCGGTGGTGTCTCCGCCGTTCAGGCCGGCCATCAGCTCGGCGAAGGCGGCTCCGGTGTCGCCGAGAGCGGCGGACCGGCCCTCGTCGGCGCCGAAGTTGTTCTCGGGCGACGGCCGCGGTGTCGCCTCGGTCGGCCGGGAGATCCCGAACGACGCCGGCGTCACCGATCGCGGCGAGGCCGTGCCGAACCCGCGTGCGGCGCCCGGGGCCGGTTCGTCCATCCGGTCCTGCGACTCGGCCCGTTCCAGAAGCCGCTCCAAGCTGTGCTGGCCGTCGTCGGCCGTCTTCGTGCGTTGCGACATGTCTGTCCTGTCCTCGTTCGGGTCCGGCACTTCGACGGACAGCTCGTAATGCTGTTTCGCGAAGAAGCCGCCGACGCCGCCACTGCGGACTTTGTCGGCTGAGATGATCCGGACACGGGAGCCGTACTCATCGCGTACCTGAGCCAGCAACGGCTCGATCGCCGGCCCCTCAAGCAGCACCCGCGTAGGCACCGTTCACCACCCCTATCGTCTCGATCTGTGCTGTGGAACCAGAGATTTCGCCGTACGAGAGCACCTGAACCCGGCGTGAGCCGGCGCGCAGAAGACGCATCAGGGGCAGTCGCAGCTGTGGCGAGCAGGCCAGCACCGGTGCCAGGCCCTGCTGTTCCGCGGTTTCGGCGAGCCGGGCCGCCTCGCTGACGATCGACTCGGCACGCATGCCGTCGATCGCCATGAAGGCCCCGGTCTCGCTGGGCCGCAGAGATTCGAGCAGCTGCTGCTCGAGCATGGGATCGAGCGTGATCACCGTGAGGCGGCCGCCGGCCGTGTACTGGGCCGCGATGGCCGGGCCCAGAGCCGCGCGGGCTGCCTCGACCAGGCTGTCCTGGTCGACGGAGACCTTCGCTCGTAGGGAGAGCGCCTCGAAGATGCGCACCAGGTCGCGTACCGGCACGCCCTCGTCGAGCAGCGCCTGCAGAACCTTCTGGATCTGGCCGAGGCTGAGCACGGCCGGGGTCAGCTCCTCGACGACCACCGGGTGGGTGCGCTTGACCATCTCGGCCAGCGCCCGCACGTCCTCGCGCCCGAGCAGGCGGCTGGCGTTGCTGCGCACCACCTCGGCCAGGTGCGTGATGATCACGCTGGCCCGGTCGACGACGGTCGCACCGGAGAGCTCGGCCTGATAGTGCAGCTCGGCGGGGACCCACTTGCCGGGGAGGCCGAAGACCGGTTCGACACCGGCCCGGCCGGGCAGGCCCTGCAACCCGTCGCCGATGGCCAGCACCGTGCCGGGCGGCGCCTCGCCGGTGCCGGCGTCGACGCCCGAGATGCGGATGGCGTACGAGGAGAGGGGCAGATCGAGGTCGTCCCGGGTGCGCACCGGCGGCATGATCACGCCGAGCTCCATCGCCATCTTGCGGCGCAGGGCCCGAACCCGGTCGAGCAGGTCGCCGCTGCTGGCGTCGACGAGGTCGACCAGGTCGGGCGACAGGGCCAGTTCCAGCGGGTCGACCCGCATCTCGCCGAGGAGTTGTTCCGGCGAGTCGGCCGGTGGCATGTCGACGGTCTCGGCCGCCGCAGCCGCCGCGGCGGCTTCCGCCTCGGGCACCGGGTCCTTGATGCGCTGGGCGGCCACCAGCACGGCCACACCGACCAGCAGGAACGGGACCTTGGGCAGGCCGGGGATGACGCAGAGGGCGAGAGCGGCGCCGCCCGCGATGCGCAGCGCGAGCTTGTTCTGGCCGAGCTGGGCGGTGACGGTTGAGCCCATGTCGCCCGAGGTGGCCGAGCGGGTCACGATCAGACCGGTGGCGACCGAGAGGAGCAGCGCGGGGATCTGGGAGACCAGGCCGTCGCCGATGCTCAGCAGGCTGTAGTGGTTTATCGCGTCGCCGGCGGACATGCCCTGCTGGGCCACGCCGATCGCGAACCCGCCGATCAGGTTGATCAGCGTGATGATGACGGCGGCGATGGCGTCGCCCTTGACGAACTTGGAACCACCGTCCATCGCGCCGTAGAACTCGGCCTCGGCGCCGACCTCGGCGCGGCGCTGCTTGGCCTGGTCCTCGTCGATCAGGCCGGCGTTCAGGTCGGCGTCGATCGCCATCTGCTTGCCGGGCATGGCGTCGAGGGTGAAGCGGGCACCGACCTCGGCCACCCGCTCGGCGCCCTTGGTCACCACGATCATCTGGACGATCACCAGGATCAGGAAGATCACCAGACCGATGACCAGGTTGCCGCCGACCACGAAGCTGCCGAAGGCGTGGATCACCTTGCCGGCGTCGCCGTCGCGCAGCACGAGCCGCGTCGCGCTGATATTGAGGGCCAGCCTGAACAGCGTGGCCACGAGCAGCAGCGCCGGGAAGACCGAGAAGTCGAGCGGCTTCTGCACGAACATGCTGACCAGCAGGATCAGGAGGGCGCCGGTGATGTTGACCGCGATCAGCGTGTCCAGCAGGAAGGTCGGCATGGGCACGACCATCATGAGGATGATGCCGATGACCCCGACGGGGACGGCAAGCTTGCTGACGCCTCGGTTCTTCACGGCACCTTCCAGGAGTGGACGGTGAACCATCCCTGCGGTCGCGTTTTTCTGTTCGGCGGTCAGCCGCCGACGCTGAGCGGGGACTGCTCATTCACAAGGCGATCCTCCCCCGTTCGAGGGACCTATGTGAGGAAATCTCCTAACTTTTCAGTTATGCGGCCTCTGTGGCGGAGGATGGGTTGCGGTGCAGTCCTGCCGACGATCCTTTCGCCTTCAGACTCATGACGAACGCCAGCACCTTGGCCACCGTCCCGAAGAACTCAGCAGGGATCTCGTGTCCCACCTCGACCCCCTTGTAGAGCGCCCGGGCCAGCGGCTTGTCCTCGACCATGGCCACACGGTGCTCGGCCGCCAACTCGCGGATCTTGGTGGCGAGCGGGCCCTGCCCCTTGGCCACCACGCGCGGCGCGCCCTTCTGCGGCTCGTAGCGCAGCGCGACCGCCACGTGGGTGGGGTTGACCATCACGACGTCGGCGGTCGGCACGTCGGCCATCTGCCGGTTGCGCGACATCGCCATCTGCCGGGCCCGGATCTGCGCCTTGATCAGCGGGTCACCCTCGGAGTTCTTGTACTCCTGTTTGACTTCTTCCTTGGTCATCCGCAGCTGCTTGTTGGTGCGGCGGCGCACGACGAAGTAGTCGGCGGCGGCCATCGCGATGCCGGCCACCGAGGCGGCCCGGATCAGGTTGAGGGTGGCGTCCACGACCGTGCCGAGCAGAGCCGCGAGCGGGAGCTGACCGGCGGTCATCAGCGCCGGGAAGACCTCTTTGGTCGTGGTGTAGAGGACGCCGGCCAGCACAGCCGTCTTGACCAGCGCCTTCGTGCCCTCCCAGAGCGCCTGCGGGCCGAGCATCCGCTTGAGGCCGGGCCACGGGTTGAGCCGGCTGAACTTCGGGATGAACAGCTTGGTGGCGACCCGGATGCCGCCCTGCGCCCCGGCCGCCGCGATGCCGACCACCATCATCGTCAGGCTCAGGGGCAGCACGGCCCACGCCGTACCCATCGCGGCCTGTTTGAGAAGGGCGAACGCGAGGGTCGGCTGGGGGTCGGCGATGACCTCGGGAATCTGGACCATGATCTTCTCGGCGTGCTCCAGCGCCGATTTCATCGTGCGCGGCAGCATCACGCTCGCGGCCAGCATGCCGAACCAGGCGCCGATGTCCTGGCTGCGGCCGATCTGGCCCTCGCGCTTGGCCTTCTTGAGTTTCTGGGGTGTCGGTTGTTCTGTCTTCTCGCCCGACATCGCACCCCCTCCCCTCTAGCCGCGACTTAGCTGGAGCACCGCGCTGACCGAGCGGTCCACCAGCGAGTCGACCACTCCGGGCAGCGCCGTGATGGCGATCCCGGCGATGAGCAGGACCATGAAGATCTTGGCCGGGAAGCCGAGCTGGAACGCGTTGAGCGCCGGGGCGACCCGGTTGAGCAAGCCGAACGCCACGTCGGTGAGGAACAGCACAGCGATCAGCGGTCCGGCGATCTGAATCGCGGCGACGAACATCTCGCCGAGCCCCTTGATGATCAGCTCGGTGAACGTGCTCGCCCCGAAGGACCAATCCAACGGCACCGTACGGAAGGTCTGCAGGAACCCGCGCAGCACCAGTTGGTGGCCGTCGGTGGCAAAGAGCAGCGTGATCGCGACCAGGTTGTAGAGCCGGCCGAAGATCGAGCTCTGGTTCTGCGAGAGCGGGTCGTACCCCATGGCCAGGGTGAAACCGCCGAACAGGTCGATGAGGTCACCGGCGGCCTGCACGGCGGCAAACAGGAGCATGGTGATGAAGCCCAGGCCCGCGCCCACGAAGACCTGGATCAGGATGTTGAAGATGATGTCCGAGGTCTGCAGCGAGGGCAGCGTGCCACGCAGGTGGGGGGCCATCGGCAGGGTCAGGGCGACCGAGAGCAGCGCCTTGACCGGGCCGGGGATGAGCCGGGAGCTGAACGGCGGGCAGAGCATCAGCCAGGCGCCGGTACGGGCCGCGCCGAGCAGCAGGGCGAGCAGTTCGGCGGTCGGCAGGCTGAGGTTCATCCGTACGACTTCACCAGCGCCGTAAGGATCAGTCCCCACCCGTTGACCAGCACGAACAGCAGAAGCTTGAAGGGTAAAGCGACGGTTACCGGGGGCAGCATCATCATGCCCAGGGACATCAGGGAGGCCGAGACGACCATGTCGATCAGCAGGAACGGGATGAAGACGACGAACCCGATGATGAACGCGGCGCGCAGCTCGGAGAGCACGAAGGCCGGGATCAGCGTGGTGAGCTTGACGTCGTCGCGATTCTGCGGCCGCTTGTCCCCGGACAGGTTGATCATCAGCGCCACCTCGTCGTCGCGGGTGGTGCGCCACATGAAGTCCCGCAGCGGCTTGACGCCGGCCTCGAACGCCTGCGACTGGGTCTTGTCGCCCTTCAGATAGGGCTGCACGCCCTGCTCGTTCATGGCCGAGACGGTCGGGCCCATGATGAACAGGCTGATGAACAGGGCCAAGCCGGCCAGCACCTGGTTGGGCGGCATGCTGGTCAGGCCGAGCGCGTTACGCGTGATGCCGAGGACCATGAAGATCTTGGTGAAACAGGTGCAGAGCAGCAGCACCGCCGGCGCGATCGACAGCACCGTCAGGCCGAGCATGATGATCAACGACGTGGCCGGTCGGCTGCCGTCCGGGTTGGTGCCGTTGATGTTCACGTTGATGTTGGGCTGCCCGGGCTTGCCCGGAGGCGTCGGCGGCGCGGGAGCGCGCTGGGGCAGAACTCGCTGGGGCAGAACTCGCTGGGGCAGAACTCGCTCCACCACTGCCGCGGGCGCGCGCTCCACCACTGCCGCGGGCGCGCGGGCCGGCTCGGCCGTGGCCGCCCCGGGCAGCAGGACGAGCGCGAAGCCGAGGCTCGCGAGCAGCAGGAAGAGAGCGCGTTTGATCATCGGTGGCTGGTCCGATCGCGGAGGAACTCCATCGCCGAGCGCCACGTGCGCGGGGAGAGCAGCGAACCGTCGAGCCGCCCGGCGAACCGGCCCGCCGCCGGGTGCCGTCCGGGCAGGCCGGGCGACCCGCCGGCGAGGTCTTCGTCTACGTCGAGGTGGTCGCGGTGCTCGACCGGATGGTGCTCGAAAAGCTCGATCTCGGCCTCGCCCAACAGGCTCACCTGCTGGTCGGTGACCCCGAGGATCATCGCCCGGTCGGCCACCTTGACCACGGTCACCGCGGCGCCCCGGGAGAGCTGCTGCCGGTTGAGCACGACCAGCGGACCGTGTCCGCGGCCGGTCAGCGGCCTGCGGATGAGCCGGGCCAGACCCCACATCATCCCGAGGATGATGAAGAGCGAGAAGCCGATCCGCAGGACGAGCTCCAACAAGGCCGTTACTCCCGCTCGGTGCCGGGCGCGACGATCTCGGTGACCCGGATGCCGAAGTTCTCGTCGACCACGACGACCTCACCGCGCGCGATCAGCCGGCCGTTGACCAGCAGGTCGGCGGGGCTGCCGGCGGCCCGGTCCAGCTCTACGATCGCGCCCGGGGTGAGCGAGAGCAGCTCGCGCACGCTCATCCGGGTGCGGCCCAGCTCGGCCGAGACCTCCATCTCGACGTCCTGCAGCATGTCGAGCCCTCCGCGCAACTGCACCGTCCCGGCGCCACCCGGCTCCAGCCGGGCGACGTTGCCGCCCGGGCCGTCGGAGGGCCACGGGTTCAGCGCCAGGGCCAGCACGGCACGGACCTCGGAACCCTCGACCAGGGGCACCGCGATGGCGTCGTCCTTGGCGGCCAGCGCGCTGAGCGCCACTTGCGGCTCCATGACGACCCCGGGGTCGAGCACGACCGGGCCGAAGACGCGGGCCGCGGCCTCGAGCGCCGGCCGCACCGCCGCGGTCAGGTCGAGCTCACCGAGCGGGCTCTCCTTGAGCGCGTCCGCCAAGTCCTGTCCGACCACCACGACGACCTCGCCGGAGGCCGCGCCGCTGAACCGGGCGGTGACTGCCTGGCCCTCGGTCAGGGCGTCCGCGGTCGCGGTGACCGGCTCGGCGGCGACCAGGGGCCGGCTGGTGGGCAGGACACCCAGCGCGGCGTCGGCCGCGCTACGGGCGAGCGCTATCTGGGGCGCGGTGATGGTGGGCGCGGTCATGGGCGACCAGACTCCTTGGACGAGGACTCCTGGGGGGCGGGCACGACGAGGCAGGCAAGCCGGGCCCCCTGATTACCGGGAACTGCATGGGCAAAAACGGTCTCGCTGACGATGACCTCAAGCGGCTGGCTGGTCGGATGCCCCAGCGGGACAACGTCACCCGGCCTCAGGTCCACGATGTCATCGGTTCGCATGCGAATGGGCTGGAATCGGACCGCGACGTCGAGCGGTGCCGACGAAAGCCCGGCCGTGAGGTTGCGCATCGCCATGTCCTTGGCGTTGCGCTCGGCCTGACTGAGCACCACCGTCTCGATCTTCGACAGCACCGGGAGGATCGAGTTGAACGGCAGGCAGATGCTGGCCTGCGTCTCCTCCGCACCGATCTTCAGGTCGAACGAGGCGACCACGCACGCGTCGCCCGGCTGGTGGGTCCGCAGGAACTGCGCGTTGTACTCGATCTCCTTGAGCTTCGGGTGCAGGTCGACCAGCGTCTCGAAGCCGTACCGGAGCTCACCGAGCATCCGCTCGAGCAGCCCGCGCAGCAGGGGCATCTCGACCTCGGTCATCGGACGCTCCGGCTGGGGCCCGCCGGGGCCGCCGAGCATGTGATCAATCGCGGTCATCGCGGCCGAGGAGGCGACCTGCATGAGGGCCGAGCCGGGCAGGGGGTCGAGCACCACCACGGCGAGCACCGTGGGGTTGTCGAGAGAGGCGACGTATTCGTCGTAGTTGAGCTGCTCGATCGAGGCGAGCGCGACGTTGCTCACCGCTCGGAGGCGGGTCGTGAGGAGCGTGCCACAGCTGCGGGCGTAGTTCTCGAACGCGAGTTGCAGGGTGCGGACGTGCTCCCGGGACAGCTTGATCGGCTTGCGGAAGTCGTACGGCACCGGCCCTCCGCCATGGCCGCGGCGCGAGATCCGGCCCGGGGTTCGTGCGGCGTTGGTCACGTTGTCCTGATCGGCTCGTTTCCGCAACGGCTGAGCGGGAGGGGCGTTTTTGGCCCCACCACGACGAACGGGCGGGTTCACCGAAGTGAACCCGCCCGATCCGCTCGGACTTACTGGGTGACGAACTGGGTGTAGTAGATGTCCATCACCATCTTCTTGTCCTCTTCGATGTAGACCCTCTCGATCTTCTTGAGCAGGTCCGCCTTGATGGCGTCGCGGCCCTTCTCGGTCGACAGCTCTGCGACCTTCTTGCCGGTGTACTCGTCGATCGCCAGGTTGATCGCCTCGCTGGTGTCGACCGACTCGGCGCCGGCGTCGGCGGTCTGCTGCAGCGAGAACTTCAGCTTCAGGTAGTGGCCGTCGGCCAGGTTGATCGTCAGGGCGTCCTCGATCGGCGTGACCGAACCCTTCTCGACCACCGCGGCCTCGGCGCTGTCGCCCTTCAGCATGAAGAACGCTCCGGCGCCGCCGCCACCCAGCAGCACAACGGCGGCAGCAATGATGATCAGAAGCATCTTCTTGGACTTCTTCGGGGCGTCGGCGGTGGTGGTCGTCTCGTCCTTGCTCATCAAAAGCTCCTCTCAATCGTGCGTCGGGGTGTCGTCGGCCGGGCTGTTCCCGGGCTCGCTATTGGTATCGGTTGACGCCCCGCCCGGTTGAGCCGTCTTGGTTTGAGCTGAGGTTTGACCCGGGTGCAGTTTGTTGTCGGCACCGGCCGCGGCCGGCAGCAACGCCGCCTGGTCGGCGGTCAGCGTGGTCAGAACAACGATGTCCACGCGGCGGTTCATGGTGATCGACCGTGGGTCGGCCGGGTCGATCAGCGGCTTGGTGTCGGAGAAACCGACCGCGCTCATCCGGTTCTTGGCCAGACCGTGCCCGACCAGGTAACGCACCGTGGTCGAGGCGCGAGCCGCGGAGAGCTCCCAGCCGCTGGGGTAGAAGGTGGTCTTCATCTTGAGCTGGTTGGTGTTGCCGTCGACCTCGATCTTGTTGGGCAGCTTGGCGATCGCCGGAGCGATCGCGTCGAGGATCTTCTTACCGCCGGGCCGCAGGTCGGCCCGGTTGCCGTCGAAGACGACCTCGTTGGTCATCACGGTGACGATCAGGCCGCGCTCGTCGATCGTGAACTTCACCGAGTCGAGCAGCTTGCCCTTGGCCAGGGAGTCGGAGATCTTGTTCTCGATCTTCTTGAGGTTCTCGGCCTCCTTGGCCGCGGCCTCGGCGTTCTGCGAGGCCTTCTTACGGTCCTCGGCCGCCATCGCGGCGCGGACCGCCTCCTGCTGCTGAGCCGTCAGGTTGGACGAGCCGGCCTTGCCGTCGCCCGGGTTGGCCCCCGGGTCGATCTGCACGATCTCGGCGCTGTTGCCGGAGCCGTCCAGCGGCGCGGACTGACCCTGGAACGCCGCGCTCTGCGCACCGAACCCCGATTGCAGGCCCTGGGCAAGCTGGGCGAACTTCTTCATGTTGACGTCGCTCATCGAGTAGAGGACCACGAAGAGAACAAACAGCAGGGTCAGCATGTCGGCGTACGACACGAGCCAGCGCTCGTGATTGACGTGCTCCTCGTGCTCCTCATGCCGCTGCTTACGCTTGCCCCCGCCACTGCTCATCCCGTTATGCCGCCTTCTTGGTGGTCGAGGCCGCCTCGGCCTTCTTCGCCTCGTCCGGCGGGAGAAGGCTGCGGAGCTTCTGCGCGACCAGGCGCGGGTTCGAACCGGCCTGGATGGCCAGGACGCCGTCGACAACCAACTCCATCTCCTCGCCCTCGACACCGCTAAGGCGGGAGAGGCGGGCGGCGATCGGCAGCCAGATCACGTTGGCGCTGAGCACGCCCCAGAGGGTCGCCACGAACGCGGCGGCGATGGAGTGACCGAGCGTGTCGGGCTTGTCGAGGTTCTCGAGCACATGCACGAGGCCCATGACCGTGCCGATGATGCCGATCGTGGGGGCGTAGCCACCCATGTTCTCGAAGAGCTTGGCGCTGGCCTTGTCGGCCTTCTTCTTGGCCGCGATCTCGGCGTGCAGGATGTCGTGGAGCTCGTCCGGGTCGGTGCCGTCGATCGCGAGCTGCAGTCCGCGCTTGAGGAACGGGTGCTCGACCGTCTTGACCGCGTCCTCGAGGGCCAGCAGACCCTCGCGCCGGGCCCGCTCGGCCAGCTTGACGATCTCCTCCACCAGCTGCGTCGGCGGAACGAGCTTGGCCAGGAACGCCTTCTGGAGCATCTTGCCGGCACCGGTCGCGTCCTTCAGCACCCCGCCGGCCATACCGGCGCAGAACGCGCCGCCGAACACCAGCAGCATCGAGGGGATCAGGATGATCGAGGTCGGCGAACCGCCCTCGAGGATCTGAACGGTGAAGATGATGAGGAGGCCGACAACTACGCCGACAATGGTAGAGATGTCCATCAGCGTCCATTCCGATGCAACGGGAGCACCTTGGCGTCGTCGTTCTCATCCGGCGACGTAGCGGAGGAGTGGGTGTTGGTGGGCTCGGCCTCGAGACGACTCGCTTGGGCGATCAGCGACGCGCGGTAGTGACGCACCGAATCGATGAACTCGGGCACGGACTCGGCAATGACGTACTTGGTGCCGTCGACCAGGGTGACGACTGTGTCGGGCGTGCACTCCGCGCGCTCGACCAGGTCGGGGTTCAGGGCGAACACGGCACCGTTGATGCGGGTAACGAGGATCACTTACATCCGTCCTTGGGTGTTGTGTCGGTCCTGGGCCGGCCGACCGGCCGCGGCCTTCGCAGCAACGGCCGGGGCAGGCGCAGGTACGCCCGTCCCGGCCGTTGCCGAACCATCAGTTGCGACTAGCGCTTCATGCTGACGAGCTCCTGGAGCAGCTCGTCGGAGGTGGTGATGATGCGGGAGTTGGCCTGGAAGCCGCGCTGGGCGATGACCAGGTTGGTGAACTCCTGAGCCAGGTCGACGTTCGACATCTCGAGGGCGCCGCTGATCACCTGGCCGAGGCCGGCGCTCGTGGGCGGGCCGACCTGGGCGAGACCTGAGTTGACCGTGGAGCGCCATTGGGAGTCGCCGGTCTTCTCGAGCCCGTTGACGTTCTTGAAGGTGGCCAGGGCGACCTGGCCGAGCACCTTCTTCTGGCCGTTGCTGAACGCTCCGATGATCTGCCCGGTGTCCGACACGGTGTAGGACAGCGAGGCCAGCGTGCCGGCCGCGTTGCCGTTCGAGTCGGAGACCCTCGCCTCGGACAGGCCGTGGAACATGGTCAGGTCGCTCACGTCGACGTCGAGAGTGGCGCTCAGGTTCGGGTTGATGGCGGTGACGCCGGTGAACGCCAGCGAATCGACCGTCGGCTTGCCTCCCTCGAACTTCATCCCGTTGGCCATGACCACCGAGGGCGAGGACTTGCCCGACTCGGTCAGCGTGACGGTCCAGGTCTGCGCGTCACCGGCGCTGGGTTCGGTGTCCCGCTTGAACTTGGCCAACAGGCCCACCGGGTTGCCGAGCTTGTCGAAGGCCTTGAACGGGATCTCGATCTCGGGGACTCCGGCGGCGGTGGCGACGCCCTCGGGCAGGTCGCTGGTCAGGTTGCCCTTCATCTCGATCGTGCTGGTCACCTGGGGCGAGATGCTCTTGCCGAGCGGCATCTTGATGTCGCCGGGCTTTCCGGCCGGGTTGACCACACCGTTCTCGTCGGCGGTCCATCCCTGCACGGGCTCGCCGGTCGCCGTCGCGAGCGTGCCGTTGGCGTCGAAGAAGAACGAGCCGGCCCGGCTGTAGAGCTCCTCGTTGCCGCGGCGGGTGATGAAGAAGCCGTCGCCCTGGATCATCATGTCGCCGGCCTTGCCGGTGGTCTGGGCCGAACCCTGACTGAAGTTCGACGTGATGCCGGCGTTACGGGTACCGAGGCCGACCTGGCCGGGGTTGGTGCCGGCGCCGCCGTTCTGGGGCGCGCCCGCCGCTGCCGTCATCTGGCTGAGCGTGTCCTGGAATTGCACCGAGCTCGCCTTGAAACCGACGGTGTTGACGTTGGCGATGTTGTTACCGGTGACGTCCATCATCTGCTGGTGGGCGTGCAGGCCACTGATGCCGGAGTACAGAGAACGCAGCATGAATGGTTCCTTTGCGATTGAGAATTACGGCTTGGGCGTCGCGCCAGTCGCGTCCGTCCGGGTTTCCTGAACCTCCGTGACCTTGGACAGCAGCACTTCCGTGTTCCCGATCCGAAGCATCGGCTCGCTGTCGCCGTTGAGCTTCGCCGCCGAGATGACCCCGGTGGCCTTGGCGCCCGAGGGGTCCATGTATTCGACGGTCTTCCCGACCAGCGAGCTGGCATTGATCAACTGCTGGCCCTTGAGCATGTCGGCGATGCCTTCGAGCTTCTCGACCTGGGTGAACTGGGCCGTCTGGGCCAGGAACTGGGTCGAGTCGGCCGGCTTGCTGGGGTCCTGGTATTTCAGCTGGGCCACCAGCAGCTTGAGGAACGTGTCCCGGTCGCCGAGAGATTTGCTCTTCTCCGCGGCACCACCGGCCGCGCCCGCGAGGGGATTGGCACCGGAAAGCCCGGAAAGCGGCGAGGTCATGAGTTGCTCCGTCCGTCAGCAGTCTCTTACGCCCCTTCGACCGGTTCGCAAGATTCCTTAGCAACCGAAAAAGAACGGGCCCGCCACTCCGGCGGGCCCGTTCTCGTGCGGTTGTCGGCGCCCCGGGACGTCAGGGCGCGAGCGAGACGCTGAACTTCCCCTTGCCGTACCGGTTGACCTCGACGAGCAGGTCGGTGCGGCGGCCCAGCGCCATCAGGTGGGCCCGGGCGTCCGCGGGCAGCGGGTCGCCGGGATAGACCACCTGGTGGAGCTTGATGTGCGGGGCCCCCTCACGGTTGAGCAGGCTGGTCAGCACGTTGCACAGCTCGCCGACGTTCTCGGCGAGGTTCGGGTAGAGCTGCTTGTCGTCGATGCTGTCCTCGGCGGCCCCGGCGGGCAGCAGGCCGAGCGCCGCGCCGGCGTTGGCCGCCAGTGAGAGCCCCATCCCGAGGACGGCGTAGATGTTCTGTGCGGAGTCGGTGAAGATCGCGACCGTCGAGGTGGGGATCTCATCTGCGCTGAGAGGCTCACCAGGACTGACGGTCACCTCCCGGCCGAGCAGATCCTCGAAGAGGTTGCGAACGGCCAGGGTGCCAGGAAGAACCGAGACGTCGGACATGTCGTAATCATCCCAAAATCGGAGCGAAGACCTCATCGAAACGTTCAGCCGAGAACGGCTTCACGATGAAAAACAGGGCGCCGGCCGCTTCGGCCTGCTCCTTCATCTCCGGCGTGCTCTCCGACGTCACGAAGCCGTACTTGACGTCGTTGCCGGCCGCGCGCAGTGCCCGCAGGCATTCGATGCCGTTCATCTCGGGCATGTTCCAGTCCGAGAGGACGAGATCGGGGCTTTCCGCCTTGACGATGTCGAAGGCCTCCTTACCGTTGGCCGCCTCGATCAGATCGTGGTCGCCGAAACCCGCCTGACGAAGGGTGCGAACCACGATCTGCCGCATCACCCGGCTGTCGTCAGCAATGAGAATCTTCATTCCGCGCCCTCCTTGGTGCTGTTGTTGTCAGCCGTACTGCTGTGCCACATGGAAATCGAGACCGGCTCGCCGTCCCAGATCCCGTAGACCCCGCTGATCCGCTGGGCGTTGGGGTAGCGCGCCGTCGCCTCGGGGGCGAGCACCACCTGGGGCAGCGAGAGGAACGCGCCGGGCGGCAGCATCGCCTTGACGTTGCCGCCGACGATGTTGGCGAGTTCACCGAGCACATCGGAGAGGTCCTCCTCGCTCACCTCGTCCGGCTCCACGGCCAGGAAGGCGGCGGCGGCGCGACGGGCCGCCAGGGTCGAGGACGCATAGACGATGTGCCCGGTCCAGGAACCGGTGATGGAGACCGAGGAGTGCACATCGGACGGCTGGTTCTCGTCGTAGGTCTGCATCAGAGGGTTCAGGCCCTCGGGATCCAGGTATGACTCCCACACCTGATCCACCATCTCGGTGAGGTCGTTCTCGTTGACCTCGACTTCGACGCTCATGAGTTCGCTCCGGTCGGGACGAGGCCCAGCAGGGCCAGCTTTTCGATCATGGCGCCCTCGGTGAAGGGCTTGATCACGTATTCGTGGGCGCCCGCGGCGAGTGCCCGTACGATCTGGCTCTGTTCGCTCTCGGTGGTGACCATGACCAGCGTCATCTCGCGCAGGCGCGGGTCGGCCCGCACGTGCGTGACGAACTCGAGCCCGTTCATGTTCGGCATGTTCCAGTCGATGAGGGCCAGCTCGGGCACCTCGGTCATCGCGGTCACCAGGTCGAGCGCCTCCTTGCCGTCGCCCGCCTCCACCGCCTCGAAGTTCAGCTTGGTGACGATCCGTTTGAGGATCATTCGCATCGCGCGGGAATCGTCGATCACCATGGCGCGCATCGGTGTCATCCCCTTCTGAGCGCGCCCGCGGGCGTACCCGTACGGACTCGATAGGCGGAGGTGCGGCCGGCGGCCACCCGCTCGTAGTTGTCGTCGATCCCGATCGTGGTCTCGGCCGCCCCGAGGAAGAGCCAGCCGTCCGGGCGCAGCAGCTTGGCCACGTTCTGCAGGACGGTGCGCTTGGTCGCGACGTCGAAATAGATCAGGACGTTGCGCAGGAAGATCACGTCGAACGGCTGCATGGCGGGCAGCGGCGCGGTGAGGTTCATCAGCCGGAACGACACGTTGCGCCGCAGCGCCTGGGTGATCCGCCAGTGCGCGCCGGCCCGCTCGAAGTACTGCACGAGCTGGGAGGCCGGCAGACCCCGGTTCACCTCGACCTGGCTGTACTCCGCGGTCTCGGCCCGCTTGACCATCTCGGTCGAGATGTCGGTGCCCATGATGTCGTAGCTCCAGCCCGGCGGGAGCCTCTCCTGCATGGTGATGGCCAGGCTGTACGCCTCCTGGCCGCTGGAACTGGCGGCCGACCACACGCGCACCTTGCGCGTCGCCGAGCGCGACTTGACCAGCTCGGGGAGCACGACGTCGTTGAGGGCCGCGAACGGCTCGCGGTCGCGGAACCAGGAGGTCTCGTTCGTGGTCAGCGCGTCGATGATCCGGCGTTGCTTGGCCGGGTCGGGCCGGCGCTGGAGGTCGGTCAGGAACTCGTTGACGTTGGCCGCGCCCACGGCCCGGGCGACCGGGATGAGTCTCGCCTCGACCAGGTACTCCTTGCCGGCGGCCAGCACGATGGACGCCTCCCGGCGCACGAGCTGCGCGACAAAGGCGAACTCCGACTGGGACAGGCTCATCGGGCCACCGCCGCCGACCGGCCGGACTTGACCCTGTTGACCAGGTGGGCGGCGATCCGGTCGAGCGGCAGGATCTCGTCGGCCAGCCCGGCACCGACGACGGCGCCCGGCATGCCCCACACCACCGAGGTGGCCTCGTCCTGCGCCAGCACCTCGGCGCCGCCGTCACGCAGCACCTTCGCGCCGCCTCGTCCGTCGTGCCCCATGCCGGTCAGCACGGCCGCGTACGCCGAGGCGCCGTAGAGCGACGCGACGGAGCGGAACATGACGTCGACGGCCGGGCGGCAGGAATTCTCCGGAGGCGCGCCGCTGAGCTGCGTCAGGGTGGCGGTGCCCCGGCGGTTCAGCACCAGGTGCTTGTCACCGGGGGCGACGTAGGCCCAGCCGGGGTTCAGCTCCATGCCGTCGCCGGCCTCGACCACCCGCAGAGGCGTGCTGCGGTCGAGCCGCTCGGCGAACATCTTGGTGAACACGGGCGGCATGTGCTGGGTGATGACGATGGGCACCGGCAGGTCGGCCGGGATGCCGGTGAGCACCTTGGTGAGCGCGTCGGGGCCGCCGGTCGACGAGCCGATCGCGAGGATGTCGATCCGGCCGCCGGGCGCGGTCTTGCGAGGGGCGGCAGCGGGCCGGGCGGGCGCCGCGCCAGGGCGGCCCGGGCCGGTGGGCGGCATTCCCACGCGGGGCGGGGCCGAGCCGGGGCGCGCTGGGGTAGCGGCACCCGGGCGTGCCGGAGGCCCGGCGGCGGGGCGGCGCTTGCCCGCGAGCGCATAGATCCTCGGTACGAGCTCGGTGCGAACTGCCCTGATCGACTCTTCCACGGACCCGACGTTGCTGGGCTTCGTCACGTAGTCGGTCGCACCCGCGGACAGCGCCTCGAGGGTGGCCGTCGCGCCCGCCGCCGACAGCGTGCTGAACATGATCACGGGAATGTGCTTGTGCCGCTTGCGCAACTCGCGGACCGCCGTGATGCCGTCCATCTGCGGCATCTCGATGTCCATCGTGATCACGTCCGGCTTGAGCTGATCGATCTTGGCCTGGGCCAGCTGCCCGTTGGACGCCGTGCCGACGACCTCGATGTTCTCGGCGCCGCCGAGAGCGTCGACGATCAAGCGGCGGACGACCACGGAGTCGTCGACGACGAGGACCGTTATCACCCGGTCACCTCCTTCACCCGAGCCACCCGGGGCCCAGAGCCGCGACCACGGGAGTGAGCAGCCGGTGGGCGGTTGACGTGTCCAACAGATCGCGAACCACCAGCGCCTGCACCGCGCCGCTGAGCATGTTCCAGACACCACCGGCCCGGTCGGCCAGCGGAATGGCGGCCGTGTCGACGGCCTGTACCAACAGCATCTGCGCTGCCGCGGCCGTGCGGACCCGATCCGACAGATAGGCCGCCCAGGACGCCGAATGCACCGCCGGTGACCAGCCGCCCGCGTTGCGACGTGCGTCCTCGGCCGAGGCGACGAGCCGGGCGAGATCGGTCGACCGCAGCGAGCGGAGCCGGTCGAGCAGGGCGGAGATCGCGTAGTGGTGGGGGCCGAGGTCGATCGGGGCGCCGGTCGGCAGCCTGCGCATGGCGGCGACCCAGCCCGCACCGAGGCGGCGGCGGGTGTCGGCGTCGAGAACCTCGCGCAGGTAGCTGGCCACGGCGGCGTCGCAGAGCAGAGCGGTGGCCGCGCCCGCGACGTCGGTCTGCCGGGCGTCGCGCCCCTGCCCGGTCCAGGTCCACGCCATCACGTCGTACCGCAGGCAGGTCAGAAGCGAGTCGACGGTGCCGATGGGCGCGCGTTCGACTATCGCCAGACTGCCGGTCGCGTCGTCCTTGTTCATGCCTTTGAGCGAGGGCATGCGGCGGGCGGCGCTCTCGACCTCGACCCAGAGCGGGCCGCGGACGTCCTCGTCGGGCAGCCGTTCGGCCAGCGCCGAGAGGTCCTCGGCCTTCAGCCGCAGCCCACGCAGCATCACCTCGGCCGTGGCCGACCCGCCGGTGAGGCGGGACAGGTCGAAGCCGAGCACCGGGGCGCTGACGAGGCTGTACATCAGGTGGTGGCTCGAGAGGTGTCGACGACCAGGGTCGCGTCGAGAGCGAGCATCAGCCGGCCGTCCAACTTGAAGGTGCCCACGACGAGTTCCCGGGTTGGTCCGCTGAGCGTGTCCGGCGGGTGTTCGAACGTGTCGTCGTCGAGGTCGACCACCTCGCCGATGCGGTCCACCACCAGGCTCACCGGGTCACCGTCACCGCGCAGGATCACGTTCATCACCGGGCCCTCGGTCGCTTTGGGCGGCAGTCCGAGCTGGACTCGCAGGTCGACCGCCGCGATCACCTGGCCGCGCAGGTTGAAGAGCCTGCTGACGGCCGGTGGCGCGAGCGGCACGGGGGTGTACTCGTTGTACGAGAGCACCTCCTGCACCGTATGCACCTCGACCCCGAAGAGCTGGTTGGCCACCTCGAACGTGGCGAACTGCCGGCTCGCCATCTCAGGCCTCCACCAGGAGATCGTCGGTTTCCAGGTCGGCGTAGAAGTTCGGGTCGGCCGCGAGGATCGCCCGGCGCACGTCCAGCAGCTCGGTCACGCGCTGCTGAATGACCGCCGTGCCGACCAGACCGTCCTCCTCGGCGTCCCTGCGGGCCGTCCTGGAGTTCTCGGCGATGTCCACGATCCGGTCGACCACCAGGGCCACACTGCGGGCGCCCTCGCTGTAGACGACCACCGAGACGGTGTCCCCCTCAGGTTCTTCCCCGTAGGCCCCGAGCAGGTGCGACAACCGCACCAGCGGCAGGATCTGCCCGCGGTACTGCACGACCTCGCGAGACCCGGCGTGCTCGATCCGTTCGCGCGGGAACTCCTCGAGCCGGGTGACCGTGTCGAGTGGGATCGCGACACGCCTTTCGCCGACCGCGGTGACCAGCAGCCGTTCGCCGGTGCCGCTGCCCTCGGACGCCCTCGCCGCAGCCGCGATGTTGCCGCGCTCGGAGTCGACGGCCAGGTGACTGCGCCGAGCCAGCGACGAGACGTCGAGGATCAGACCCACCTTGCCGTCGCCGAGGATCGTCGCACCGGCGTACAGGCCGATGTCCTTGAATCTGCTGTTGAGTGCCTTGACGACGACCTCTTCGGTATTCAGCACGCGGTCGACGACCAGGCCGAAGCGCCGGCCGTCGGCTTGCAGCACCATGATGTAGACGCCATGGTCGCCGCCGACGTCGAGGCCCAGCGCGCGATCGAGGCGCACGAGCGGGAGCAGCTTGCCCCGCAGGCGATAGACCGGCGCCCCCGATGCGTACTCGATCTTGGTGGACTGCCCGTCGATGAAGACCAGTTCAAGGACGGCGACCTGCGGGACCACGTACCGCTGATCGCCGCAGTCGACCGTGAGCGCCTGGATGATCGCCAAGGTCAACGGGATGGTGAGGCGCCAGACCGTGCCCTTGCCGGGCGTGGAGTCGACGCTGACCGCACCGCCGATGTTCTCGATGTTGGTCTTGACGACGTCCATCCCGACGCCGCGGCCGGACACGTTGGTCACCTTGGCCGCCGTGGAGAAGCCGGGCTGGAAGACCATCGCCATGATGTCGCGACGGTCCATCATCGGGATCTGGTCGGGGCGTAGCAGTCCGTTCTCGACCGCCTTCTGGGCGATCCGGTCCACGTTCAGCCCGGCGCCGTCGTCGGCGACCTCGACCGCCACGTGGCCGCCCTCGTGATAGGCGCGCAGCGTGAGCGTGCCCTCGGGGGTCTTACCGGCGGCGGTGCGCTGATCCGGGCTCTCGATGCCGTGGTCGACGGCGTTACGCACGAGGTGGGTGAGCGGGTCCTTGACCGCCTCGAGCAGGCTGCGGTCGAGTTCGGTCTCCTTGCCCTCCATGACGAGCTGGACCTTCTTGTCCATGGAGTTGCTGAGGTCCCGCACGACTCGCGGCAGCTTCGACCAGATGTGCTCGATGGGCTGCATCCGGGTCTTCATGATGCCCTCTTGCAGCTCGCTGGTGATCATGCCGAGCCGCTGGGCGCTGCGCACGAGTGTGGCGTCGCCGATCTCCATGACGCCCCGGACGAGTTGGTTGCGGGCCAGAACCAGCTCGCCGACCATGTTCAGCAGCGTGTCGAGCAGGTCCACGTCGACCCGGATGGCGCTGTCGGCGATGCTCCGCTTGGGCGTCTGAGCCTGCAGCGCCTCGCTGACCGCGGCCGGCTGGGCCTTGCCCTCCTCGAGCAGGATCGTGCCGAGTTTGCGTTCGTCGCCCTCGATCTGCTGCGCGAGGGCCGAACCGACATCCTGTGCCTGCACGCCGCCGCTCTCGACCAGGATCTCGCCGATCGGGCGGCGCTGGTTCTCCACCGGATTGGGCGCGGGCCGAGCGGGCACCTCTTCGAGCGGCTCGGGCGTCTCCGGTGCGGCGGCCACGGGGGCGGAGGCTGCCTCGGCGGCCGCACCGGCCTCGCCCGCCTTCATCTGCGCGTTCACCTGGGCGATGGCCGCGTCGACGTCGACATCACCCTCGTTGCCGGTCTCCTCGATGGCGGCGAGCAGGGAGCGTACGCCGTCGATCGTGGCCAGCAGGGTGGTGATCGTCGCCGGGGTCACCGGCTGCGCGCCGTCGCGCAGCTTGGACAGCAGCGACTCACCCGCGTGAGCCAGCTTCTCGAGCCGCCCGAAGGCGAGGAAGCCGCTGGTGCCCTTGATCGTATGGATCGCCCGGAAGATGCGGGAGATCAGGTCGCGGGAATGGGGATCCTGCTCGAGCTGCACCAGGTCACGGTCGATCTGGTCCAGGTTCTCATGGCTCTCCAGAAGAAACTCGCCAACGATCTCACCAAGGTCTTCCACGCTTCTTACCTCCTGCTCAGCGCCCAAGGCCCTCATCGGCGGCCGGAACGGCCACCTGAGAACACCCGGTCCACAACCGAAGGGAAATCAGGACTCCCCGCCGGGACGGCGATAGCGGTAGCCGAATCCGCGCACGGACTCGATGGGTGACTCGTCGGGATCGGACCAGCCGAGCTTGCGGCGCAACCGCAGGACGGCGAACTTGACCCGCTCCTGGCCGATGCCGGTCGGGTCGTCCCACGCCTGGGTCAGCAACTGGTTGGGACTGAGTACCGCGCCGGCATGCCGTACGAGGGCATTGAGCAGGCGGAACTCGGTGGGCGTCAGACGCTTCTCGTCGCCCTTGACGTAGACCCGCCGTTTGGTCGGGTCGAGGTGCACCAGCCCGTCGTCGTAGACCTGGCTGGCCCAGTTGTTCTGCCCGCTGGACGAGCGGCGCAGCAGCGCCTCGACCCGGGCGAGCAGCTCGTTGTTGGCGAACGGCTTGGTGAGGTAGTCGTCGGCGCCGCCGCGCAGCCCGCGCACCTTCTCGGCCTCCTGGCCGTGCGCGGTCAGCACCAGCACCGGCACGTCGGAGACGTCGCGCAGCCGTTCCAGCACCTGCCAGCCGTCCATCTCGGGCAGGCCGACGTCGAGCACCACCAGGTCGGGGTGTTCGGCGTACGCCTCCTTGAGCCCGGTGCGGCCGTCGCCGGCGTGCGCCACCTCGTAACCCGCACGGCTGAACAGCAACCGCAGGGCGAGTGCGATGTCCGGATCGTCCTCGACGACGAGTAGGCGACTCATCTTGTGCTCACCCTGCCCCACCCCTCGCAAGCGCTCGTAGCCGGACGCGACTGCCCGGCCGGCGTGCCGTCGGCACCCGGTGAGAGTCGGTGTCGTGGTGCCCGGCGGCGCTCATGCGATCGCCGGCGGCGGAATCAACCGCGCAAAGCTCACGATAGCGTGATGTCACCGCCTATTTACGGACAGTGAAAGTTTAGTGGCTTTTCGCCGCTCAAGCGCTCCGAATGAATCGCGCTATCGCCCGTGCCGGGCCGTTCGCGACCATCCCCTCAGCCTGACAGTTTCTGCGACCCGGTTTCCGGTTTCCGGCAAAGAAGGGACGTACGGCCAGTAAACGGATGCGATAGGCCTGGTGGGCGACTCGGCCCCGAGATCGGAGGAGGCGACCGTGTTCCACCCGGTGGTGCGACGTCTGATTCTGCTCCTGGCAGCTCCGGCCACGCTGGTCGCCGCGGCCGCCCCGGCCCACGCCACGGTGCCGGCGCCACCCACGGTCACTCCCGCGGTGCTGATGTCTCAGGTCGTCACGATGACCAACCAGCAGCGCGCGGCCCACGGCTGCCGCCGGTTGCTCACCGTGGATCAGGGGTTGACCGTCGCCTCGGTGCGCCAGAGCGTCTACATGGCCCGCACCGGTCGCCACGACCACGTCTGGAGCGACGGCACCACGTTCGCCCGCCGGTCACACCTGGCCGGGTACGAGCAACCGTCGGGCGAGAACATCGCCTGGGGCTACCGCACCGCGACCGAGGTGATCCAGGCGTGGATGGCCAGCCCTGGGCACCGCGCCAACATGCTCAACTGCGGCGCCCGGTCGATCGGCACCGGCGTCGCCTACGCCGCGAACGGCACGCTGTATTACACGCAGGTCTTCGGCTGGGAATGAACCCCATCCGACCTTGATCGGACTGAAGGCTGCTACATCGCACAGTTGATCAGTACGGGTTCCGGGTGCAGGTCGACGCCGAAGCGCTCGCGCACGCCGTCACGCACCGTGCGGGCCAGGCCGAGCAGGGCCTCGGTGGTCCCGGTGCCCCGGTTGGTCAGGGCCAGCGTGTGCTTACTCGAGATGGCCACGCCGTCGCCGGCGAAGCCCTTCGGGAAACCGGCCTGCTCGATCAGCCAGGCCGCCGGGATCTTGACGGTGCCGTCGTCGCCGGGCCAGTGCGGGGCGTCGAGCCCGAGCTCGGCCCACTCGGCCGCCGACACGACAGGGTTGGTGAAGAACGAGCCGACCGACCAGGTGTCGTGATCGGCCGGGTCGAGCACCATCCCTTTATGCTCTCGGAGCTTGCGTACGGTGTCACGGGCGTGGCGCAGCGAGACCCGGTCACCCGCCTCGACGCCCAGGTTGCGGGCCAGCTCGGCATAGCGGATCGGCGCCGACTCGGCCGACCGCGCCAGCCGGAAGTCGACCTGCAGCACGACGAAGCGGTCGTTGTGCTTGAAGACGCTCGCGCGGTAGGCGAAGCCGCACTCGAGCGGGGACATCGCCCGGATCGAGTCGTGCTCCCGGTCGTACGCGTGCACCGCGACGATGGTGTGGGCGACCTCCTGCCCGTACGCCCCCACGTTCTGGATCGGGGTGGCGCCGGCCGAGCCCGGGATGCCGCTGAGGCACTCGATGCCCGAGAAGCCACGGTCGACCGCATACGCCACGAAGTCGTCCCACGGCTCTCCGGCGAAGACCCGTACGACAACGCTGTCGGCCTGTTCCTCGACGACACGGATGCCCCGGTTACGCAGCAGCACGACCTCGCCGTCGAAACCGGCGTCGCCGATGACCACGTTGCTGCCGCCGGCCAGAATCAGCAGCGGGCGCTTCTCAGCGGTAGCTTTGCGCGCCCTTTCTAGCACTTCGTCCGTTTCGGTGGCGACCGTCAAGGTGCCGGCGGGCCCGCCTAGGCGTAGCGTCGTGTACGCCGACAGGTCGGTTTGCGCGGCGGCGGTAACGTCTGACACGCCAACCACCCTAGGCTCAACGGTTCGGGGATCTCATCGGCGGTCCGGTGGAGCGGAGAGAATCGCGATGAACAGGCTGCACGCGACGAAGGACTTCTGGCTGGCCGCGTTGCGCGCCGACAGCCCCGCGCTGCAGGACGCAGTCGTCCAGGCCGGCCCCGGTGTGGCCGTGCCCGGGTGTCCCGACTGGACGGTCGCCGACCTGGTCCAGCACCTCACGTCCGAGCTGCACTGGGTGCGCGAGACGACCGCGCGCGGCGTCACCGACCGGCCGGCCGAGGCCCCGGTGGTCACCCCCCAGCCCGACTGGGACGCGGCCCTCGACGGGTTGCGCCGCGAGCTCACCGGCACGATCGAGACGCTCGAGGCCCTCGACGCCGACTTCCCCGCCTGGAACTGGGCACCGCAGGCCAAGAAGGTGTCGTTCTGGCAGCGCCGCATGGCCCACGAGATCTCGGTGCACCGCTGGGACGCCGAGTCCGCCGCCGAGCGGGCCACGCCCATCGAGACCAAGCTGGCCGCTGACGGCGTGGGCGAGGTGCTCGACACGTGGCTGCCGGCCGGCCGCCGCAAGGGTCCGACCGATCTGCACGGCGTGGTCCACCTGGCCGCGAGCGACGCGGGCTACGAGTGGTTCGTGCGGTTGCGCGGGGCCGGGGTGGCCCTGCTCGACACCGGCACGATCCTCGACTCCGACGATCACCACGCCCGCGCCCAGGCGACCGGCACCGCCAGCGACCTGCTGCTCATGCTGATGGGCCGCATCCCGGCAGATCGCCTGGTCGTGACCGGTGACCCGCGCCTGGTCACCGCCCTGCGCACGGGCTGACGTCCCGCAGATCACCCCTGGTTCATACCGGCACCGGGCTTACATTCGACTTACCGAGGTATCGCGAGCGGGTTCCGCTCCTACGATTAACCGGTTAAGTTCGTGTTTCCGTGTGTTTCTTACCAGGAGCGGGGAACGTCATGACGGCAACCGTCACCTCCACGTCGGCCCAGCCGGCCCTGGCCGCGATCACCTTCCCCGACGGCTTCATCTGGGGCGCCGCCACGGCGTCGTACCAGATCGAGGGCGCCGCGCGGGAGGACGGTCGCGGCCCGTCGATCTGGGACACCTTCAGCCGTACGCCGGGACGCGTCTACCGCGGGCACACCGGCGACATCGCCTGCGACCACTACCACCGTTACGTCGACGACGTGGCGATGATGAAGGGCCTGGGCCTCGCGTCGTACCGGTTCTCGATCGCCTGGCCGCGCATCCAGCCCGACGGCACCGGCCCGGTCAACCTCAAGGGCCTCGACTTCTACGACCGGCTCACCGACGAACTGCTCGGCCAGGGCATCGACCCGGTCGCCACGCTCTACCACTGGGACCTGCCGCAGACCCTCGAGGACCGTGGCGGCTGGGCCAACCGCGAAACCGCCGAGGCCTTCGCCGACTACGCGCAGATCATGTACGCCAAGCTCGGCGACCGCGTGAAGACCTGGACCACGCTCAACGAGCCCTGGTGCTCGGCCTACCTCGGTTACGGCAGCGGTGTGCACGCGCCCGGCAAGCAGGACCCGGCCGCCGTCTTCGCCGCCGTGCACCACCTGCTGCTCGGCCACGGCCTGGCCGCTCGGGCGCTGCGCTCGGCCGGCGCTCAGAGCGTCAGCATCACGCTCAACCCGTCGGTCGCGCTGCCGGTCGACCCGACGAATCCGGCCGACCAGGAAGCCGTACGGATCATCGACGGGCTTTCGAACCGGATGTTCCTCGACCCGCTCTTCAAGGGGCGCTACCCGGCCGACATGCTCGAACACATGTCCCGGTTCACCGATCTGTCATACATCGCCGACGGTGACCTGGCCACGATCAACGCCCCGCTCGACGTGCTGGGTATCAACTTTTACCAGCCCGCGTACGTGTCGGCCAAGCCCGGCGCCCCGGCGGCGCTCGACCAGCCCGGCAGCGAGGGCATCGCGTGGCGCGCGCCGGACGGCCCCGTCACCGACATGAACTGGCTGATCGAGCCGTCCGCCCTGACCGGCCTGCTCAAGCGCATCAACGACGACTACCCCGGCATCCCGCTGCTGATCACCGAGAACGGCGCGGCCTACCCCGAGGGAGTGTCCGAGGACGGCGCCGTTCACGACGCCCGCCGCGTCGACTATCTCGACGGTCACCTGCGAGCCTGCCATGATGCCCTGGCGGCCGGCGTCGATCTGCGGGGTTACTTCGTCTGGTCGCTCATGGACAATTTCGAGTGGGCTGAGGGGTACCGCAAGCGTTTCGGGGTCGTACACGTCGACTACACGACCCAGCAGCGCACGCTGAAGGACAGCGCGAAGTGGTACCGGGAGGTGATCCGGCGCAACGGCATCGCTGCGCCGGGAACTGACGAAGGGTGAGCTTTGTGGCGACGCGGGGTGAGCTTTTGTGGTGACGCGGGAGCGGCCGACCCTGGAAGCAGTGGCGCGCCGCGCCGGGGTGTCCCGGGCGACCGTCTCCCGCGTCGTCAACGGCTCCACGTCGGTGGCCGCCTCGATCCGTGAGGCGGTCAACCGCGCCGTCGACGAACTGGGCTACGTGCCCAATCAGGCGGCGCGCAGCCTGGTCACCCAGCGCACCGAATCGGTCGCGCTGATCCTGCCCGAGACGGCCAACCGGGTCTTCTCGGACGACCTGTTCTTCCCGGCCATCATCCGCGGCGTGGGCGTCGAGCTCGAGGCGGCCGACAAGCAACTCGTGCTGATGATGGCCGGCTCGGACCGCAGCCACGCCCGGGTCGAGCGCTACGCGGTGGCCGGCCACGTGGACGGCGTCATGTTCGCCTCCATGCACGGCGCCGACCCGCTCCCCGGCACGCTGGTGCGCCTTGGCATCCCGGTGATCTGCAGCGGCCGGCCGCTGAGCCTTCCAGAGCTGAGCGGCGCGTCGGTGCCCTATGTGGACGTGGATCACTTCGGCGGGGTCTGTGCGGCCGTACGCCATCTGGTCACGGCCGGTCGCCGCCGGATCGCCACGATCGCCGGGCCGCAGGACATGGTGGCCGGCATCGACCGGCTCGCCGGCTATCGCGCCACGCTCGAGGAGGCCGGGCTCGCCCAGCACGTGGCGGTGGGCGACTTCACCCGCGAGTCGGGCATCCAGGCGATGCGCTCGCTGCTCGCCGACGACCCGGCCCTCGACGCGGTCTTCGTGGCGTCGGACATGATGGCCCACGGTGCCCTGCTGGCCCTGCGCGGCGCCGGCCGTCGCGTGCCGTCGGACGTCGCGGTGATCGGCTTCGACGACTTCGAGATCAGCCGCTACAGCGACCCGCCACTGACCACCGTGCGCCAGCCGATCGCCGACATGGGCCGCACGATGGCCCGCCAGATGCTCGGCCTGATCAACGGCGAGGAGGGCCTGCCCGACGCGGTCGTGCTACCGACCGAGCTGGTGGTCCGTGACTCCGCCTGACCCCGCACCGGCCGCGTTCACCGATGCGCCCGCACTCGCCGCCTGCACTGAACCGCCCGCGCTGACCGGCTGACCGAGCGTCTTTCGAGCGAGCAGGGTGGCGCCGGCGATCGCGGCCGGCATGAGCAGCACCGCGCCGAGCGGGATCAGGAAGCAACAGAAGACGGCCACCCCGAACCCGAGCGCCAGCGGCCGGTTCTTCGCCAGCACCACCCGCCGGTGCCGCAGCCGCTGACCCCGCCGCTGGAACGGCACCCCGGTGAGCTCGACGGCGAGCAGCCACCCGCCGATGGCCCCGGCCAGCACCGGGATCACGGTCTGGCCGATCACCGGCACGAACCCGAGCAGGAACAGCGGGATACCGATCAGGATCGACAGCCCGATCAGGCGAAGCGAGTCGACCAGGCTGCGGCGCAGCGACGGCCAGAAGCCGACCTCCACCTCGCCGGCCACGCCACCGAACTCGTCCTCGACCAGCTCGGAGATGCGCTCGTAGAACGGGTCGCCGATGAGCAGCGTGACCGCGGTGAAGGTGAGCACACCGAACAGCACCGACGCACCGACCAGCGCGATGCCGCCGAGCACGCGGGCGACGTCACGCGCCCACTCGGACCAGCCGTCGGCGAACCAGGTGACCGTGGCCGACAGCTCGGGCAGGTAGTCGACGAGGAAGAACAGCGCCGTGCCGTAGAGCAGCCCCGAGATCAGGGCCGGCAGCAGCCCGAGCGCCAGCAGCTTGGGATGGCGCAGCACCAGGCCGAGGCCACGCGCCAGCATTCCGGCACCGGTGAAGAACTGCTTCGCTGCGGTCACGTCCGGCAGCCTAGAACAGCCCACGTAAATCCGCCGCGAAGCGCGGCTGTGCCGGTGGAGAACTCAGACCGGCGCCCGGACGCGGACGGCCGTCACCCGCCGAGCCTGTGGACAACTCAGACCGGCGCCCGGACGCGAAGGGCCGCCGCCCGCCGAGCCTGTGGACAACTCGGAACACCAGCGCCGGCCGACGCGTAGTGTCCGGCCCACTCCCCGGGCGGGCGGGAGACTTACAGACCAGGACGGGACTGCACTGCGGATGGTCGCGGGCCGGCGTGACCCCCCACTTGATCGACACGGTCGCCCGCGGAGGTCATGGCTCTTCGCGGAGCGGCCGCCGCCAAGGTTCAGGGGGTCACGGAGACCTCAGTGCTCGGGGCCGCCGAAGGGGACGACGGGGGATCGCTGGGCCACTCGCTGGGGTCGGTGGGGGTCGGGACCGGGGGCAGGGTCAGCGGCGGCAAAGGGTCGGAGGGCGACACCGTCGGGGACGTGGACGGCGCGGAGGTGGTGGTGGGCACGGCGGAGGTGGGCGTCGGGGAGGTGGGCGTCGGGGAGGTGGCCGGGACCGACGTGACGGGAGACGGCGGTGCGGAAGGTGTCAGGCCGGGCCTGGGCGGGTGGGCCGAGTAGCGCACGGCTACGGGCTCGGTGGTCGTCCTGGCCGGGGCCGCGCCCAGGACGCCCTCGCCGCCGGGAACGCCCACTGCAGCGGGGCGCTTGGCCGGGGCCGCGAGGCTCCAGCCGACCGCGACGGCGAGGGGAAGTCCTAACGTCACGAGTCCGACAAAGACTGATTTAGGGGATAGCCGCACGCCCTAGACAACGTAACTAGAGCCGAGAAAGGTTACGGCCCCACCGGCAGAACGGGGTTGATCAATAGGTGCGGGGCCGGTACTGTCCGCTGGCTCCCCTCTGTCGGGTTGGGGAGTCACACCAAACGGGGGACAGATGAGAACCGTTTACCGTCGTGGGTTGCCGGCCCTGCTCACCGTGGCTCTAACCACGGGTGTCGTCGGATTCGGCACGCCGGCGCTCGCCGCCGGCGCAGCGCCCACCGGCACCTTCACGCTCAGCGCCAACGCGATTTGGTCCGGCCAGCGCGTGACGCTGACTCAGAACGACCTGAACGACCCCGAGGGCGATGCGGTCACCCGCAAGATCTTCTGGGGTGACGGTGCCAGCGTCGAGACCAACGGCACCGAGACATCGTGGACGCACACCTACATCAACACCCCCGCGACCTACACCGTGAGCGTCAAGCTCAATGACGGTGAGACGGAGGTGCCGGCGACGCTGGCCTCTCCGACGGTCGCGATCACCAACGCACCGGGCACCCTGGGCTGGAAGAACAGCACGGTCTGGACGTACCCGGGCTACTACAACGAGGCCACCTTCGCCCCGACCAACCTGCCGACGAACGCCGACCAGGCGTGGACCGACTGGAAGGACGGGGAGTACACCCTCCTCAAGGAGGGCGCGGCCTCTACCGAGGCGGGGCACTGGTACCCGACCGGGACCTTCTCCCCGACGGTGCAGTTCGAGAACAAGAACGGCAAGGCCAACGTACGCACGGCCAACGCCCTCAACGTTCGCGACGACACCACCGCCCCCACCGCGGGCTTCACCTGGCCGGCCAAGAACGTCGCCAACGCGGCCAAGTCGTACCAGACGCTGCGCGGCACCGGCCGGGACAGCGAGGCGGGTGCCGACGGCGCCGAGGTCTGGATCTACAAGTGGAACAACGTCGGATTCATCGCCTACTGGGACTTCGCCCGGAAGAACTGGATCAAGTACAACGGTGATGACATCCCGATGACCGCGATCGCCGACGTGCCGGTGAGCGCCTCGGGCACGTGGGCCGTGCCGGTCAACGGCTTCGCCAAGGGCTGGAAGATCGAGGTTGGCTACTCGGTCTACGACAAGGTCGGAAACTACAGCGAGCCCAAGTGGGCTGACTTCACGCTGACCAGCTGACCATCGCAGTAGCCGATCGAGGGCTCGTCCGGGAAACCGGGCGGGCCCTCAGTCGTTCAAGAACGCTGACACACGCTCACGCAGCTCGCGCCGGTTGTTCCACAGTACGGCCGGGTGGTCGTACACATGAAGGTCGGCCTCGGGCAGCAGCGCGGCCAGCCGCTCGGCGCCGGCGGCCGGATGCACCTCGTCGCCGACGCAACCGATCACCAGCGCGCGACCCTGGAAGGCCCGTAGCGCCGACTCGTCGGCCACCGCGGGCTCGTGCCACAGGGTCGTCAGCTCGGGGGACAGACCGTCGCGCTGCAGCTGCTCGACGCGCTGCCGCAGGAAGCTCCAACCGGTCGGCGTGTTGCGCACCGACGGCGGCATCTCGGCCTCGACCGCGGCGGCGATCGCGGCTGCCTCGCCCGACTCGACCGCGGCCAGCAGCCTTTCCAGACGGGTCTCGGCGGCCGGCGAGCGGGTGCCGTCGAGCGGCGCGGGCAGATAGAAGACCACCCGCTCGAAACGGCCGGGCGACTCGCTGAGCAGCCGGGCGAGCGCGGCTGCGCCCATGCTGACGCCGAACGCCCTGGTGGCGCTGGTGCGGTCGGCGACGGCGCGCAGGTCGGAGGCGAGATCGCCGAAGCTCCAGGGACCGACCGGGGCGTCGGAACGGCCGTGCCCGCGGAAGTGGAAGAAGACCCGGCGACCGGCGACCGCGCTGCCCAACGGGCGGGTGCCGGCGATGTCGCCGCCCAGCCCGTGGCCGAACACCGTCACGGGATCACCGACGCCGGTGATCAGCTGCTCAAGCCGTACGCCGGAAGGGGTTTGAACGATCTCGGTCGGTGCCGTGGGAAGGGTTGGACGGCCCGAGCGCGGACCGGTGGGGTCGGGACGCTGCAGGCGGGGGCCGCCGTCTGGGGGCGGAGGCCCGAACCGCCGCCTCACCAGAAGCCTTTGCCGTCCGACAGATCTTTCAGGCCGGGACGGACGTCGAGCAGGTAGATGAGCGCGGCGGCGATGCCGATCAGGCTGAAGATGCCCACCGGGCCGCTGAGCAGCAGCGTGAGGATTATGCAGATCGCGAGGATCGCCGCCCACGCGCCCTTGGGCAGGGTGCCGATGGCCTGGAATCCGTCGCCCTTCTGCGTCAGGCAGTGGATCAGCGCGATCGCCTGGATCACCAGCGAGAAGATGAGGATGAGCAGGTTGATATAGCCGACGGCGTCGGCGTAGAAGATCGGCGCGGAGGAGGCCATGAGGGAAAGTCTATGCCGCGGGGCCCGGCACCGGCCGGACCCCGCGGATCATGAGTTACCGGTTTGTCACTTGGTGGTCGTGCGCTTGCGCGGCTTCGGGGCCGGCTTGGCCTCGATGGCAGCGGGCGCCTCGGTCGCCTCGATGTCGGCGTTCACGACGTCGGCGGCCTCGACGACACCGGTGCCGACCACGCGCTCGCCCCGGGCGACCAGCGCCGTGTAGGCCGCGACAGCGCGGTCCTGGGCGATCTGGGCGAACGAGGTGGCGACGCTGGCGGCGTTGCCCCGCAGCGCGGTGAAGTCTGTCGTGGACGCGGTCTCGCGCAGCTCGGCGGCCTTGGTGCCGGCCTGCTCGTTGTAGACGCGCAGCGAGGCGGCGGCGCGCTCGCTGAGCTCGTTGACCACGGCGGGCAGCTTGCGCAGCTGCTGAACCGCGAGGTCACCGGCGCCGGCGGCGGCGTAGAGCGGGGCGGGGAAACGGGTCTTGGTCTGGTCGGTCACTTCTGCTCCTCGACTGTGGGAGTGGTCTCGGGCTCAGAGACGTCGGGTGTCGTCTCGGACTCGGGCTCGGCGGCCTTGTCGGCCGGCCGGTCACGCGCGTTCTCGTTGCGGAACGTCTCGTAGATCTGCGACAGCGACTGCTTCTGAGCGATCGTCAGCTCGGGATCGACCGCGATCGCGGCCAGCACGCCCTGCTGGCCCTCACTGTCCAGAAGGCCGGCGCGCAGGTACATCGCGGGAGTGGACACCCGCAGCGCGCTGGCGAGCTGCTGCAGAACCTCGGCGCTGGGCTTACGCAGGCCACGCTCGATCTGGCTGAGGTAAGGGTTGCTCACGCCCGCCTTGTCGGCGAGCTGACGCAGCGAGATCTTGGCGGTCTGCCGGAGGTCGCGGATGAAACCGCCGATGTCCTCGGGCAGATCCTTGGGTGTGGCCATGCGTTCGACGGTAGCCCGGGGTGCTAGCTCTTGCAAGCAAAACGCTTGCAAAAGCTAGCGTGAAACGAGTCACCGGACGGGACGAACCTCGCCTACCGGTTCTCCCCCACCGAGTACGAGCTCCGTGAGCACGGGGACGTCGACGCCCAGACGACGCAGCTCGTCGAGCAGCACCGGGGTGCGGGCCCGCATCGCACCGTCCTCGATCTTGATGGCGACCGCGCCCTTCCCCGGCACGGCCACGGCGACCACGCCCTCGGCGCCGCCCTTGGCGAGCAGGCCCGGCACGGCGGCCATCAGCATGGTGTCGTCGGCGCCGGTGCCGGCCACCAGCTCGGGGTGGGCTCGCATCTCGTCGGCCACCCGGCGCTCGTCCGACCCCGGTACGGCGTCGACGAGCCGCTGGAAGGAGCGGGCCAGGCCAGTCAGCGAGAGCGCCAGCACCGGCGCGCCGCAGCCGTCCACCCCGGTCGCGGCGATCTTCTCGCCGGCCAGATCGGCCACCGCGTCGGCGATCGCCACCTGCAGCGGGTGCCGCGGGTCGAGATAGGTGTCGAGCGGCCAGCCGTTGGCCACACAGGTCGCGAGCATGCCGGCGTGCTTGCCGGAGCAGTTCATCAGCACCGGCTCGGCGGCGCCGCCCTGCCGCAGCCAGGCGTCGCGGGCGTTCTCGGCGATCGGCAGCGAAGCAGGGCACCGCAGGGCGGCCACCTCAAGACCGGCCGCCTCGAGGATTTCGCGGACACGGCGGGCGTGGAAGGGCTCGCCATAGTGGCTGCCGCTGATCAGGGCCAGGTCGGCGCCGTCGCGCGGCACCAGGCCGACGCGCAGCATGCCGACGGTCTGCAGCGGCTTGTTGGACGAGCGGGGGAACATCGGGCTGGTGACGTCGCCGCGGCTCTCACCACCGAGGACGGCGACCGAACCGTGGTGGACACTCTCGACGAAGCCGGAGCGCACTACTTCCGCGATGATCATCGGGCGGGGACTCCCAGCAGCTCGCGGGTGTCGCGGGCCGAGAGCGGCGGGCGCTGGGCCAGCTGGGCGAACCCGACGGCGCGGGCGACGAGCTGCATGTTCGACTCGACCGGCCGCCCCTTGGCGTACGAGATGGTGTCTTCCATGCCGACCCGCAGGTGGCCGCCGGCGCTCAGCGAGGCCAGCATGACCGGGATGGCGCCGCGCCCGATGCCGGTGGCCGAGAACGTCGTGCCCTCGGGCAGGTCACGGATCGCCTGCTCACAGGCGACCAGCGCGGCCGCGGTGGCCGGCATGCCACCCGGCACGCCCATCACCAGGTCGACGTGCACGTGGCCGCCGAACGGCAGGCCGTGTTGGCCCAGCAGCCGCTGCAGCGAGGTGAGCTGGCCCAGGTCGAAGATCTCGTACTCCGGCACGATGCCGCGTTCCTGCATGCGGGTGTGCAGGTCGACGATGAACTCCCAGCGGTTCAGGAAGACGCCGTCGCCGAAGTTGACCGTACCCATCGTGCAGGAGGCCATCTCGGGGCCGGCGTCGAGCACGGCGAGCCGATCAGCCTCGGGGTCGGTGACCGCACCCCCCGACGAGAGCTGCACGATCAGGCCGGTCGACTCGCGCAGCGCCGCCACGGTCGCGCGCAGCCGACCCTGATCGAGGGTCGGTTCGGCATCGTCGTCCCGGATGTGGACGTGGATGATGGCGGCGCCCAGCGCCTCGCACTCTTTGGCGGTGGCCACGAGTTCGTCGAGCGTCACGGGCAGCGCCGGCACATCGGCCTTGCTGCTCTCGGCCCCGGTGGGGGCCACTGTGATCACGGTCCCGGTCATGGACCGAATCCTGCCTTAGCTGGGATCGACCGCTACGACGGACTCCCCCACCAGCAGCTCGTCGCCGTCGGCCACGTTGCGCTTGAGGACGGCGAGGGCGATGAGGCCCAGGTCGTGGTGGCGGACGGCGGTGCCGACGAAGCCGACCTCGCGCCCGTCACGAACCACCGGCGTGCCCTTGGCGGGCGGCTGGTCGGTGGCGATGCCGTCGAAATGCAGCAGGGCGAGACGGCGCGGCGGGCGGCCGAGGTGGTGCACCCGGGCGACCGTCTCCTGCCCGCGGTAGCAGCCCTTGTCGAGGTGGACGGCGGCGGCGATGAAGTCGGCCTCGGCCGGGATCGTGCGGTGGTCGGTCTCCCAGCCCAGGCGGGGGATGTGGTGCTCGACCCGGATCGCCTCATAGGCCCAGAGCCCGGCCAGGGGCACCCCGAGCTTCTCGATCACGGCCGTCTTCGACTCGCGCGGGATCAGCAGGTCGACACCGAGCGGCACCCGGCGAGCCAGACCACCTTCGAATTCCCGTACGTCGTAGTGGCTGGTCGCACCGGGCGGGACATCGCCCGCGGCGAACTTCGCGCCCGGCACGACGTGGATCTTCGCCTCGGCCAGGCCCGGGATCACGTCGGCCGCGCCGGGGCCGACCAGCGAGAGCACGGCCATCTCGGCGGTGGCCTCGCGCGGTTCGACACGCGTGAAGAAGCGCATCATCTCGAGGTATTTGAGCAGGCCGGCGCCCGCCCCGGGCTCGGTGTCGAGCCAGGCCGTGGTGCCGTCCTCGGTGACCAGCGCGTGCTGCTCGACATGCCCGTGCGGGGAGAGGACCAGCAGCTCGGTGCCCTGGTTCTTGCTCAGCTCGGTGAGGTGTTGCGTGGTCAGGGTGTGCAGCCAGCTCGCGCGTTCGTCGCCCGGCACCGCGATCACGTCGCGGTTCGAGCGGTCGACCAGGCCGACGGCGGTGGCCAGCGTGCGCTGCTCGCGCATCGGGTCGCCGTAGTGGGCCGGCACACCGGCGTCGGCGGACGAGGGATCGAGGTCCTCGATCATCACGACCGTCATCTCACAGCTCCTTGCAGTCTCCGCAGACGCCGAAGAGCGACACATGCCCCACGTCGACCCGGAAATCCCGTTCGGCCAGCAGCCGGTCGGTCACCGGCTGCATCACACTCGGATCGACCTCAAGGATCGATCCACATCCACGGCAGACCAAATGAACGTGCTGATCATCACCCGCCGCGTGGTAGGTGGGAGAGCCGTGTGACAGGTGGGTGTGGTTGACCAGACCGAGCTCTTCGAGCAGCTCGAGGGTGCGGTAGACGGTGGTGATGTTGACGCCGGCCGCCCGTTCCCGCACGTGGTTGTGCACCTGCTCGGGCGTGGCATGGCCGAGCTCGTGCACAGCTTCGAGGATGAGCTGGCGCTGCGGGGTCAGTCGCAGGCCGCGCTCCCGGAGCATCGCGGCTAAAGAAGTGGCGGACACGACATGAAGGTTACGCCGCGTCCGCCCCTGTTCTCAGCCGCCGATCCGCAGGAGTCTCGCCGACATGTGCGGCAGCAGGCCGCTGTCGTCGATCGCGAGCTCGTGGGCGTAGAGCAGTGCTCCGTCGACGATGCCGAACAGCCTTTTCGCGCCGGTCGCGTGCTGGCCGCTGGGCGTGTAGGCGATGGCGTCGGCCTCCATCTCGAGGCGGGTGGTGCCGATGGCCTTGCCCAGGTAAAGCTCGGCGACGCCGTCCGGGTTGATCATCACGGCTTCCATCTCGTCGGTGGCCCGGCCGTCGTTGAGCACGGGACGCCAGAAGCCCGACTCGACAGCCCACTCACCGGCCGGCTTCGACTCGTCGTCGAGCAGCCAGGCGCGCGACTCGAACCGCAGGAACGGCCGGCCGTCGTGGCTGATCCGCACCTCTTGCGCGAAGTCGTAGTCGTTCTCGGCGGGGAAGCCACCCTGGCCGCGACCGCGCCACAGGCCGACGAACGGCAGCAGGCCCAGCAGCGCCGGATGCAGGTCGGGGCCGGACCGCAGGTCGTGCGTGTCCTCGTAGGGATAGGGATCGACCGGCGGCGCGTTCAGCCAGGGCGGTGGACCCAAAGGGTTGTCCTGCTCGCTCACCAACGCCCCCTCGACACCCGCATCGCCAGATAGCCGAACCCGCCCGCCAGACCGCCGAGACCGGCGACCAGCAGACTCACAAACCCGATTTCCGTAACCATGACCGGCCCATCTTATGCTGGCCCTCATGTCACGCCTGCTGGTCGTCAAGGCTACCGCCGGGGCCGACGCGCCCGAGCGCTGCTCCCAGGCCTTCACCGTCGCGAGCACGGCGATCTCGTCCGGGGTCGAGGTGTCGTTCTGGCTCACCGGCGAGTCGACGTGGTTCGCACTGCCCGGGCGGGCGGCCGAGTTCGAGCTGCCGCACGCGGCGCCGCTGCCCGACCTGCTCGACCTGCTGCTCTCGGCCGGCCGGGTGACGGCCTGCACGCAGTGCGCGGCCCGGCGCGGCATCACGCCCGACGACGTGCTGCCGGGCATCCGCATCGCCGGCGCGGCCGTCTTCGTCGAAGAGATCATGTCGGACGGGGCACAGGCCCTCGTTTACTGACAGGGGGTGCTGACGGTGACGCGCGCCCGGCCGCCCTCGGGCCGGACGATCACCGAGTCGGCGCCGCGGCGGTAGGCCCGGACGGTCTCGTCGGCCACCAGGGGCTTCTCGCCGACCTGCGGAGCGGTCACCCCGTCGACGGTCCACGAGCCGGCCACGCCGCCGGACGGGCAGGTGACCGTGCTCGCGTGCTTCTGGCCCGGCCCGTTCACCAGGCTGCTCAGCAGGGCCGGAGCGGGGGCGGACGGGTCGGCGCCGCTCGGGCGGCTATCGCCCCCGAGCGGCCGGCAACCGGTCGACACCTGCAGCGAGAACGCCGTCGCGGCCGACGCGCCGCTCAGCTCGACCGCGATGAAGTCGCCCGCGTCGGCGAACAGCGAGACCCTGGTGCCGGCGTGGGTGACCCCGATGTCGGCCTGATAGCCGCCCGGAAGGCGGGCGGCGATGTCTTTGACCACCTCGACGCCCTGCCCCGACGGCACATAGATGGTCACCGTGCGCGCAGCGACCAGGCCCGACCGCACGGGCGTGACCCGGCAGGCGTCGGAGAACTCGACCGGCCCCAGCAGCACGGCCCGGCCCGCACCGCTCGCCGCCGCGTAGACGACCCCGCTGGCCCGCTGCAGGTCGGTCACGGCCAGGTCGAGGTCGCGCTGTTCGGGCACGGTCGCCCGCTCGTGGCCGACCGACCAGACGGCGAGCACGGCCACCACGGCGATCCAGACCGACACGAGCCCGGTCAACCACCACCGGCGCTTCACGGCAGCAGGGCCGCGTAGTCCGGGGAGGCGAGGAATCGCTCGATCATCTCGGCCGTCCCGGGGGTGAACTCGCGACCCAGCAGCTCGGCGGCCGGGACGAACAGCATCGCGGCGCCCTCGCCGAGCACCACATCGGACTGGACCGCGGTCGTCGGGCCGCGGAAGTAGTGCTTGACGAAGCCCTCGACCGGGTTCTCCTGCACGCCGAAGAGCTCGAGCGGCGCGGCCGGGCGCAGGGCGGTCTCTTCCCACAGCTCGCGCACGGCCGCCTCGGCGAAGGTCTCACCCGGCTCGACCCCGCCGCCGGGCAGACCCCACACGCCCGGGTAGCGAGGCGCGTCGTCGTCGCGCAGCTGCAGCAGCACCGCTCCCGACCGGTCGACCAGCAACGTGCAGGCGAGGTGACGCAAGGGGCTCACTTCCCGGCCAGGCGGGTGAGGGCGCCGACGGCGACCTCGGGACGTGTCGTATACCAGAAAGGGGGCAGCGAGTTGCGCAGGAAGGCGCCGTAGCCGCGGGCCGTCTCGAGGCGGGAGTCGAGGACGGCGACCACGCCCTTGTCGCCTGTGGAGCGGATCAGGCGGCCCACGCCCTGGGCCAGCCGCACGGCCGCGATCGGCACGCTGACCGAGGCGAACCCGGACCCGCCGGTCGCGTCGACCGCCGCCGCGCGGGCGGCGGCCAGCGGCTCGTCGGGGCGCGGGAACGGTAGCCGGTCGATGACGACGAGCTGGCACGAGTCGCCGGGCACGTCGACGCCCTGCCAGAGCGACATGACCCCGAACAGGCAGCTCGCCTTGTCTTCCCGGAACTTGCGGACCAGCACCGGCAGCGATTCCTCGCCCTGCAGCAGGATCGGCAGGTCGGTGCGGGCGCGCAGCAGCTCGGCGGCCTGGGTGGCGGCCTTGCGCGACGAGAACAGGCCCAGCGTACGGCCGCCGAGGGCCTCGACCAGCTTGACCAGCTCTTCACCAGCCGCGTCAGGTAGGCCGGACATCTGCGGGCGGGGCAGGTGGGCGGCGACGTAGAGGATGCCCTGGCGCGGATAGTCGAAGGGGGAGCCGACGTCGAGCGACGTCCAGCCGTCGCCGGAGACGGGCGCGGCCGCGGCGTCACCGGTGCGGGCGGCGGGCACGGCGGGCGACGCCGCGGGCAGGCCGAGAGAGCGGGCGACGGTGTCGAACCGGCCGCCCAGCGTCAGCGTCGCCGAGGTGGCCACGACCGTACGGTCGGAGTAGAGACCCTGGGCGAGCGTGCCGGCGACCGAGAGCGGGGCCACCACGAGCGCGCGGCGGCCGCTGCCCAGATCGGATTTCTCGACCCAGGCGACGTCGAAGTCGGACTCTTCGAGCAGCCGCTGGGCCGTGCCGTTGAGGTCGTCGAGCGCGGCCTTGGCCTGCTGTTTGCGCACCGGGTCGGGGTCGTCGGACTTGACGTCGCCGATCGCCGTGAGCCCGGCCCGGGTCGCCGACTCGGTCACCGTGACCGCCTGGCGCAGCAGGTCGGGAAGGTCGGCGGTGATGCGGCCGGCCGGCGTCTCGGCGAGGCCGACGGTGAGCGCGTCGGCCGCCTCGGCCAGCGACTCGACGACGGCCGGCGGGAGCAGGGT
The DNA here is from genome assembly GCF_003999975.1 of Actinoplanes solisilvae. Lineage (GTDB taxonomy): Bacteria > Actinomycetota > Actinomycetes > Mycobacteriales > Micromonosporaceae > Actinoplanes > Actinoplanes solisilvae. The sequence goes on from NZ_RJAC01000001.1 coordinate 937,818, forward strand.
GCGGGCGCGCCGCGACGAGCGCTCGATCGCGTCGGGGGTCAGCTCGGCCTGGGAGGCGGAGGACACACGGTCGGCCAGCTCGTGGGCCTCGTCGATGACGAGGAGCTTGTGCGGCGGGACGATGTGCCGCTCGGCCAGCATGTCGACGGCGAGCAGGCTGTGGTTGGTGACCACGATGTCGGCCTCGCGGGCCCGGGCGCGCGACGCCTCGGCGAAGCACTCGGCGCCGTAGGGGCAGCGCTGGGCGCCGACGCAGTCGCGGGCCGGCATCGAGACCTGGCGCCAGGCGGTGTCGTCGACGCCGGGGTCGAGCTCGTCGCGGTCGCCGGTGGCCGTCTTGTCGGCCCAGGCCTGCAGCCGCTGGATCTGCTTGCCGAGCCGGCCCGCCTCGCCCAGCCACTGGGTGGTCTTGGGTGGCGCGTCGTCGAAGAGCGTGTCGCTCGGCGCCTCTTCGTCGGCGTGTTCCATCTTCGCCACGCAGAGGTAGTGATGGCGGCCCTTGAGCACGGCGAAGGTGGGCTTGCGGCCCAGCACCGGCTCGACCGCGGCGGCCAGGCGCGGCAGGTCGTGCTCGACGAGCTGGTTCTGCAGCGCGAGGGTGGCCGTGGAGATCACGACCGGACCGTCGACGAGCAGCGACGGGGTCAGGTAGGCCAGGCTCTTGCCGGTGCCCGTGCCCGCCTGGACGAGAAGATGCTCACGGTCGCGTATGGCCTTGTCGATGGCCGCGACCATCGCCTCTTGACCAGGGCGGGAGGAGCCCCCGGGAACCGCGCCGATGGCGGCCTGAAGGAGTTGCTCGGCGGTAACCTTCTTCTTCGTTGCTGCGGGCACGGGCAGACGGTACCCGCCACCACCGACAGAAGCCGACCACCGTTAGGGTTCTCGCATGCCGAGTGACACGGTCCGGGTCGTCTACACGAAGTACGACGGGTCGGCCCACCGTGACTATCCCGCCCGCCGCTTCGAGGAAGACGACCTCGGTGTCTGGGTGGGCGTGACCCGGGGCACGTCGTCGGTCTACCACGGCCGCCCGTCCGTCGAGCAGATCCCGTTCGTGCTGCTCATCCCCCATCACGCGTGGTGGACGGGCATGTTCAACCCGCAGCCGCGCACGAGCGAGGTCTACTGCGACATCACCACTCCCGCGCGCTGGGAGGGTGACACCGTGCACATCATCGACCTCGACCTCGACGTGGTGCGCCGCCGGGCGACCGGCCTGGTCGAGCTGCGCGACGAGGACGAGTTCGATGAGCACCGCAGCCAGTTCGGCTACCCCGACGATCTCGTACGCGAAGCGCGCGCCGCGGCCGGGAAACTGCTGGTGGCCCTGGGCGACGGCAGCGAGCCCTTCGCCACCCGCTACCACCAGTTCCTACAGAAGGTCGCTGACTGACAGCTTCGCCGGGTTGAGCTGCTGGAAGAGGCCGGTGATGCGGCCGTCGGCGACGGTCACGGCGAGCGCGCCCCGCAGCGGCCCGGTGGCGTAGACGCCGGCCGTCCCGTTCACCAGCGCAGGCTTCAGCACGAGCCCGTCCATGCGGCCGCCGTGCACGACGCCGACGAAGAAACGGGCGACCTTCTCGGGGCCGACGATCGGGCGTAGCGCCGTACTCATGAAGCCGCCGCCGTCGCTGATCGCCACCACGTCGGGCGCGAGCACCGCGGCCAGGGCCTGCAGGTCTCCGCTGTTCACCGCGTCGAGGAACGCGGTCAGCACGCGCCGCTGCTCGGCCAGGCCGGCGTTGTGCCGTACGCCGCCCTCGGAAGCCGCCCGTCGCCCGCGCGAGGCGTGCTGACGGGCAGTGGCCTCGGTCGTGCCGAGCACCTTGGCCACCTCGCCGTAGGGCACCGCGAAGGCGTCGTGCAGCACGAGCGCCACCCGCTGCTCGGGGGTGAGCCGTTCGAGGACGACGAGCAGCGCCAGACCGACCTCGTCGCGCCGCTCGGCCTGGCCGGCCGGGCCGGGGTCGGGATCCACGAAGTATTCGGGCAGCCATTGGCCGGTGTAGGCCTCGCGGGACACGCGGGCTGACTTGAGCACGTCGAGGCAGAGCCGGCCGGTCACGGTGGTCAGCCAGCCGCGCAGATCACGGATGTCGTCGCCCGCACGGGTGTAGCGCAGCCAGGCTTCCTGCACGACGTCCTGCGCCTCGGCGACACTGCCCAGCATCCGATAGGCGACGGAGACGAGGTGGGGGCGCTCGGCCTCGAAGGCCTCGGCTGACGGTGGCATGAGGGGAATTCTGCGGGACATTGCCCGAGGCCCGGTAGCACTTGTGACAGAGTAGAAACGCCCATTTCGTACGAATCGGATGGTGTGCCGTGAATGAAGGGCTGGCGATCGCAGGCGGTCTTGCCGGGGTGGCCGGGGTGAGCGCGGCCGGGTTCGCCGTACTCCGCCGCACCGGCGCCTACCTGGCCACCGGGCACGCGCTGGCCCGCCCGGACGACCTCGACCCGCTCCCCCGCGTGTTGCGCCGCGGGCTGGGCGGCCTCACCGTACCGGTCACGCCGGGCCCGCGCGGCGAACTCTTCCTCGGCCCCGGCGTCCCGCAGCCCGGCCGGACCCTGCGCCGGCTCGTGCTCACCCCACTCTTCACGCGGGCCCGGATGGGCGGCGGCCGGATCGCCCGCGACCAGCAGGTGCCGTTCCGCCTCGTGGTCGAGTTCACCGGGGCGGTCCGCGACGCGGAGACACTCCTGCGGGCGTACGCGGTGCTCGATCAGCAGCTTCGCGATCACGCCGGGCTGCTCAGCCACTGCGAACGCGACACCGTGGCGCCGGGGGCGGTCACCGTGTCGGTGACGGGCATCGTCGACGTGCGGGAACTGCTCGCCAGCCAGGACACGCGGTACGCCTTCGCCGAGGGGTCGTTCGACGACATCGGCACGCGGTCGGCGCCGCCCGCCCTGGCCCCGATGATCAGCGAGCCGTGGAGCCGGCGCTTCGGCTGGGACGGCCTCGAACCGATCTCGGCCGAGGAACGGCACCTGCTGCACGCGATGGTGCGATCGGCCCACGACGACGGGCGTACGGTGCGCATCTCGGGCCTGCCCGAAGGTTCGCACCGGGCCCGGGCCGCGATCTGGACCGAACTGGGCGCAGCCGGTGTCGACGTGATCGCCGACCGTGATCAGCGCGGCCTCGTCCGTCATCTGCGGCGGCACCCGGTGAGCCGCTGGGAGGCGCGCGAACCCCTGCCGACCAGGGCCGTCCGGCGCGGCTCACCCCGGCCCAACCCGCCCCGGCCGGAGCGACGCAGAGAACCCGTTTAGCGGCCGAACGCGTGGTGAACCTGACGAAGCCGTAGCATTCCCGGGGATCATCCCGCGCTCGTCGATCGAGGTTCACGCCGTGAAGTTCTCTTTCCGCCCTGTCGAGGGGGCGTTCTACGACCTGTTCACCCAGGCCGCGAACAACCTCGTCAAGGGCACCGAACTGCTCAACGAGCTGGCTCTGCCGGGAGTTGACGTGCAGTCGGTGAGCGACCGGCTGACCGATGTCGAGCACGACAGCGACTCGATCACGCACGACCTCTACAAGAAGATCAACTCGACGTTCATCACGCCGTTCGACCGCGAGGACATCTATTCGCTGGGCTCCCAGCTCGACGACGTGATGGACCACCTCGAGGCGGTCGGCAACCTGCTCTACCTCTATGGACTGACCGAGCTGCCGTCGCTGCCGCGCGAGATGCACGAGCTGGTCGACGTGCTCGACCAGCAGGCGAAGATCACCGCCGAGGCGATGCCCCGGCTGCGCAGCATGAAGGGTCTCGAGGAGTACTGGATCGAGATCAACCGCCTCGAGAACGAGGGTGACCGCGCCTACCGCATGCTGCTGGTCCGGCTGTTCTCCGGCGAGTACGACGCGCTCACCGTCCTGAAGATGAAGGAGGTGGCCGACGAACTGGAGGCCGCCTGCGACGCCTTCGAGCACGTGGCGAACACCGTCGAGACCATCGCGGTCAAGGAGTCCTAGGCCTTGTCGCCCGAGTTTTTCGCAGTCCTCGCGGTGATCATCGCCGCAATGATCTTCGACTACACCAACGGTTTCCACGACGCCGCCAACGCGATCGCCACCAGCATCAGCACCCGCGCGCTCACCCCGCGCGTCGCGCTGGCGATGGCGGCCATCGGCAACTTCGTGGGCGCGCACCTCGGCGCCGACGTGGCCAAGACGGTCGGCGACGGCCTGGTCAAGCTCGAACTGGGCATCCCCAGCCTGGGCATCGTCTTCGCGGGCGTGACCGGCGCGGTCGCCTGGAACCTGATCACCTGGTGGTTCGGGCTGCCGTCCAGCTCGTCGCACGCGCTCTTCGGCGGCCTGGTCGGCGCGACCCTGGTGGCCGGGCCCGAACTGGGCAAGGCGCAGTGGGGCACGATCATCGACAAGGTCATCATCCCGATGGTCGCGTCGCCCGTGGTCGGCCTGCTGCTGGGCTTCATCGTGATGGTCGCGATCATGTGGATCTTCCGGCGCGGCAATCCGGGCCGACTGAACCGGGGCTTCCGGGTCGCGCAAACGGTGTCGGCGGCGGCGATGTCGGTCGGCCACGGCATCCAGGACGCGGCCAAGACGATGGGCATCGTGGTGCTGGCCCTGCACACGGGCGGCTTCCAGGACAGCCCGACGCACATCCCGTGGTGGGTCTACATCACCACCGCGACGATGCTGGCCCTGGGCACCTACTCGGGCGGCTGGCGCATCATCCGCACCCTCGGCCGAAAGATCATCGACCTAGGCCCGGCCGAAGGCTTCGCGGCCGAGGCGGTCGCCAGCTCGGTGCTGTTCTTCAACGCCTACGTGCTGCACGCCCCGATCTCGACCACCCACACGATCACGTCAGCCATCATGGGCGTCGGCGCCACCAAGCGCCTGAACGCGGTCCGCTGGAACGTCGCCGGCAACATCGTGCTCGCCTGGATCACCACGTTCCCGGCCGCCGGCCTGCTCGCCTGCCTGATCTACTTCGCGGTCCGCCCCCTCTTCACCTGACCATTGGTCAGCCACCAACGGGTGGTGGGGTGCGCATCAACCTTGAATGGATCATCTATCTATGAAAGTTTAGACCCTAAACTTTAATAGAAGTGCGATCCAGTAAAGGTTAGTGGCGATGACCGAGCTTCGAGACGCACATTGGGGCATCTCCTGGGGTGCCCCGGCCCGCCGGGACCAACGTGGCGGCCGGTACTACACCTACCTTCCCGACAACCTGCTCACCCGGCCGGTTGTTCTACCTCAGGACTTAGCGCTCGAGGCCGCCGAAGTGGAAACGGCCGTGCGAGGGCTGACCGATGCGCGAGGTTCGATGGGCCTGGACAGCTTGGCTCGCTTCCTCTTGCGATCCGAGGCGATTGCTTCGTCGCGCATCGAAGGCTTGCAGGTGTCGGTCCAGCAAGTCGCCTTGGCCGAACTGGCATCGGTGGAGGACACACCGATCGCCGGATTCACCGAGAACGCCCGGCTGGTCGCCAACAACATCATCACTCTGAGGCAAGCCGCCGGGGAACTGGCGTCGTGCCGGATGATCAAGCCGGACCATCTGTTCGATCTGCACGCCGCGCTCCTTCCCGATCACCCTCAGCAGGGGCTGCGCAAACTTCAGAACTGGATCGGTGGCAGTGACTGGCATCCGCTGGAGGCCGACTACGTCCCGCCGCCACCGACCGACGTCGAACGGTTGATCAAAGACCTGACGGACTACATGACCGGAGCGGCGCACGGGCCGCTGCTTCAGGCTGCACTGACTCATGCCCAGTTCGAAACCATCCATCCGTTCGCGGACGGCAACGGACGCGTCGGCCGGGCTCTCATCCACACGGTCCTCACTCGACGCGGGCTCACACGCGCCGCGGTTCTGCCCATCAGCCTCGTACTTCTGACCCGGTCCCGTGAATACGTTCAAGGTTTGACCGCTTATCGATATCTAGGCCCGCCCGACGGTGCGGAGGCGCAAGAAGCGCTCGCAGCATGGTTCGCGGTCTTCCTGCAAGCCGTCAAGATTGCCGTCGAACAGGCCAAACAGTTTGTCACGCTGCTTGGAGACCTTCAGATTCAATGGGCCGAGCAACACTCGGCGCATCGTCTGCGCAGCGGGGCCAAGGCACAGCCGCGGGCAGACTCGGCTGTCATGCGCTTGCTTCCCCTTCTCCCCGAGGTGCCGGTCGTCACCGCGCAATCGGCTCAAAGACTGCTCGAAGTCTCGTTTCCCTCGGCCCGCGCCGCTCTGGAAGACCTCGCCGAGGCACAGATCGTAAGCCGCAAAAGGGTCGACCGTGGAACGACGGCCTACCTCGCTCGCGACGTCTTCGACCTCATCACCCTGACCGAGCGACGGCTGGCCAGCACGCACTGGGACACCCGGGAATCGGCTCCGCGGCGGCCCGTACCCGCGCGGCCGCAGAGCCGATAGCGCCGACGGTGGACCCTAGTAGACGACGCCGATCTGCTCGCGGATCGTGTCGAGCAGGGTCATGATCTCGAGCGTGGTCGTGTGTGGCATGAACGGGCTCTCCAGCTCGCCGGCCAGCAGGCACCGCTGCACCTCGGCCGCCTCGAACTGGTAACCGCTGCCCGGGAAGTCGTACTCGAAGGTCTCGGGCTCGCGCCCGGGGCGCTGGAGCACGAACGAGCGCGGCACGAAGAAGCCCTCGGGCAGCTCGATGCGCCCGTCGGTGCCGGTGATCGTGGCGGTGTTGCGGCTCTGACCGTTGATGCTGCAGGTCAGCGCGGCCACCGCGCCGGGCTCCCATCCGAGCAGGATGCCGGTGTTCTCGTCGACGCGCTCGGGGGTGAGGTGCGCCCACGCCTGCACCGACGCCGGCGCGCCCATGATCAGGTGAGCGAAGTTGATCGGGTAGACGCCCAGGTCGAGAAGTGCGCCTCCACCGAGCTTCGGATTGCGCAGCCGGTGCTCGGCGTCGAACGGGCCCTGCAGCCCGAAGTCGGCGTGGATCGAGCTGACCCAGCCGATCGTGCCCTCTTCGACCAGCTCGGCGATCTTGCGGATGGCCGGGTTGAGCCGCATCCACATGGCTTCCATCAGGAAGACGCCCTTGTCGTGGGCGGCCGCGACGAGCTGCGCGGCGGAGGGCAGGTCGAGCGTGATCGGCTTCTCGACCAGCACCGACTTGCCGGCCTCGATGCACAGCAGGGCCGCCTCGGCGTGGAAGGCGTGCGGTGTGGCGATGTAGACGACGTCGACGTCGGGGTCGGCGGCCAGGTCGGCGTAGGAGCCGTGCGCCCGGGCGAAGCCGAACCGCTCCGCGAACGCGTCGGCGGTCTTCTGGTCGCGGGAGCCGACGGCGGCGAGTTCCGCGCCGGGCACGAGCGGCAGGTCGGCGGCGAACGTGGCGGCGATCCCGCCGAGGCCGAGAATCCCCCAGCGAACCTTCTGTTCGGTCATGATCGCTACGGTATCGCCCGGTCCCGCCCCGGTGGCAGGATCGGGACGTGACAGATCCGACTCCTCTGACCTTGCCACCGGCGCTCATCAAGCGCGCCCGAGAGTTCACCGGAACGCCGGCTCCGGTACGCGACGCGGCCACTATCGTGCTCTTGCGGCCCACGGGCGAGACCTTTGAGTTGTACGTGTTGAGGCGCGCGACGACGATGGCCTTCGGCGGCCTGTACGCCTTCCCCGGCGGCGGCGTCGACCCGGACGATCGACCCGACCCGATCCGCACCGACTGGCCCGACCGTCTCGGCGTCCCCACCGAGCGCGCTCACGCCGTCGTCGGCGCCGCCGTCCGCGAACTCTTCGAGGAAACCGGCGTCCTGCTGGCCGGCCCGCTCGACGAGGCCGATCGCGTGGTCAGCGAGGGCGTGGTCGGCGATATCAGCGCCGATGACTGGGAAGCCGACCGCGTTGCCGTCGCGAAGCGCGAACTGACCATGACCGAACTGCTGCGCCGCCGTAACCTGAGAATGCGCGACGACCTGCTCTTCCCCTGGGCCCGCTGGATCACCCCGGAATTCGAGCCCAAGCGGTACGACACGTGGTTCTTCGTCGCTCTCCTACCGGAAGGCCAGACGGCTCGTGACGTTTCCGGTGAGAGTGAGGGCACCCGATGGACCGGCCCGGCAGCCGCGTATGGCCTGGCCATGCTCCCACCGACGCGCAAAACCGTCGACTCATTAGGAGCGTACGAAAAAATAGCGGAAGTCATCACGGCCGCGAGTCGCCGCGATGCCGCAACCCCGGTCATGCCTCGCGTTGAATTGACCGACGACGGCGGCGCCCTGCTCCATCTGGATTGAGCAAGGCGCCGCCATCAGCGAGAGAACGGACTCAGCCGAATCGACCGGTGATGTAGTCCTCGGTCTTCTTCTCGGTCGGGTTGCTGAAGATCTTCTGCGTGTCGTCGTACTCGATCAGGCGGCCGGGGTCGCCGGTCTTGTCGATCGAGAAGAAGCCGGTCTTGTCGCTGACGCGCGCGGCCTGCTGCATGTTGTGCGTGACGATGATGATCGTGAAGCGGTCCTTCAGCTTGAACATCAGGTCCTCGATCGCCAGCGTCGAGATCGGGTCGAGCGCCGAGCAGGGCTCATCCATGAGCACGACCTGCGGCTCGACCGCGATGGTGCGGGCGATGCAGAGGCGCTGCTGCTGACCGCCGGAGAGACCCGCGCCGGGACGGCTGAGGCGGTCCTTGACCTCGTTCCACAGGTTGGCGGCCTTGAGCGACTGCTCGGCGGCGTCGTCGAGCAGCGACTTCTTCTTGACGCCGTTGAGCTTGAGGCCCGCGACCACGTTCTCGTAGATCGACATGGTCGGGAACGGGTTGGGGCGCTGGAACACCATGCCGATCAGGCGGCGGACCGCGGTGACGTCGACGTCCGGGTCGTAGATGTTCTGGTCGTCGATGGTGAGCGAGCCCTCGATGCGGGCGTTCGGCAGCACCTCGTGCATGCGGTTGATCGACCGCAGGAAGGTGGACTTGCCGCAGCCCGACGGGCCGATGAGGGCGGTGATCGTCTTCGGCTCGACGGTCATCGAAATGCTGTCGATCGCCTTGAACGAGCCGTAGTAGGAGGAGACGTTGCTCGCCTCGATGCGCTTGGCCATGGCAGATACCTCTTACTTGGACAGACTGTTGCGTCGGGCGAGCAGCTTGGCGGCGACCGTCAGGATCAGCACGATGGCGACCAGGGTCAGCGCGGCCGTCCAGGCTCGCGCCGGTGCGTACCGCGAGGCGTCGCCGGCCTGCTGGTAGACGAACAGAGCGAGCGACGACTGGTTACCCGCGAACGGGTCGAAGTTGATCGCCGCGGCGCCACCCGCAACGAGCAGCACCGGCGCGGTCTCGCCGGCCGCACGGGCGACGGCGAGCATGACGCCGGTGACGATGCCAGGCAGCGCGGTCGGCAATACGACGCGCAGGATCGTCTTCCACTGAGGAACACCAAGGGCGTACGCACCCTCGCGCAGCGGGCCGGGCACCAGGCGGAGCATCTCTTCCGTCGACCGCACGATCGTCGGCAACATCAGCACGGTCAGAGCGAGCGAGGCCGCGAAGCCGGAGAAACGGGGCTGCCCGTTGTTGAACCACGGGCTGACGATCAGCACCCAGAACGACAGGACGAACAGACCGGCGACGATCGAGGGGATACCGGTCATGACGTCGACGAAGAAGCGCACCGTAGTGGCGAACTTGCCTCGGCCGTACTCCACCAGATAGATCGCGCCGAGCACACCGAGCGGCACCGCGATCAGGGTGGCGATGCCGACCTGCTCCAAGGTGCCGATGATGGCGTGGTAGGCGCCGCCGTCAGGGTCACGGGCGCCGATGTTGTTCATCGAGCTGCCGAAGAAGTTACCGTCGAGACGGCTGTATCCCTTGGAGATCAGGGTCCAGACGACCGAGGCCAGCGGCAGGATGGCCAGCACGCACGCCGAGTAGATGAGCGTCTTCCACATGCGGTCGCGGCCGGCCCGCCGTCCCTCGACGCGGCTCGCCACGAACAGTAGGCCGAGCAGATAGAAGGCGAGACCCAGCACGACGACGAGCACCCAGTTGCCGATGCCGGTGCCCAGCACGATGGCGGCTGACAAGAGCAGTGCGGCCACCGCGATACCAAAGTTGACGACCACTGACAGCCGCTTGGAGCGGATGTTGTCCGGCGTCATGACGACGCCGGCCGACTCACGTTCAAGAAGGCTCATGCCAGGCTCCCTGGAAGCAGGCTCTTCTGGCCCTTGCAGTCGGTCATGCTGCACTGTCCCGGAACTCGCGCCGACGGTAGATGATTGCCCTGGCCGCCATGTTCACGACGAGAGTGATCGCGAAGAGCACCAGGCCCGAGGCGATCAGTGCCCCACGGCCGGTCTCGTTGGCCTCGCCGAAGGTGGTCGCGATGTTGGCGGCCACCGAGTTGCCACCGATCTCGATGATGTTGAAGGAGATGTTGAAGACAAGGCCCAGGGTCAGCGCCAGCGCGATCGTCTCGCCGAGGGCGCGGCCGAGGCCGAGCATCACCGCGGCGATCACGCCGGGCCGGCCGTAGGGGATAACGGCGATGCGGATCATCTCCCACCGGGTGGCGCCCAGAGCGAGCGCCGCTTCCTCGTTCATGCCGGGCGTCTGCTGGAAGACCTCCCGGGACAGCGAGGTGACGATCGGGAGCACCATGATCGCGAGGACCAGGCCGCCGAGCATGATGGACTGGCCGAACGGGCCTTCGCCTCCGAAGATCGGAATCCAGCTGAAATACTTGTTCAGCCACACCGAGAAGTCGTTCACCGGTTGCTGGAAGACGTCGCGACCCCAGAGTCCGAAGACGACGCTGGGCACCGCCGCGAGCAGGTCGATGGTGAAACCGAGCGGGGTGGCCAGCGACTTGGGCGCGTAATGCGACAGGAACAACGCGATGCCCAGCGAGATCGGCACCGCGACGATCAGGGCGATGATCGACGTCAGAACGGTGCCGAACGCCAGCGCGGCGATACCGAAGGCCGGATTACTCTCGTTGGGGAACCACCGCGTGTAGGTCAGGAAGTTTTCCGTGTTGGCGCCGAGCGCCGGTATCGCCTTCGAGATCAAGAAAACGGCGATGGCCACAATGATGACCAACACCATCGCACCGGCCGCGACCGAGAGACCCCGAAATCCGCTCTCCATGGAGAACGACTTCTTCCGGGGCAGGGCGCCACCGCCGCCGATCGGAGGTTCGTCGTAACTGCTCGGGGAAACGCCGGTACCGGCGGCCCGGGTGTGCCGTGGTGCCACACCTGGGTCGCCGGTGACGGCGTTCTCCGAGCGGGAGGGATAGTCACCCATCTGCTCGCTCGCAGTCGTCTCGGAGGGATTCGTGTTCTACGTCAGCTGATCGAGGCGACGGCGGTCTCGACCTTGCCCCGAACCGTCTCGGGCAGCGGGGCGTAGCCGAGCTCGGCGAGCTCCTGCTGACCGGCGGTGCTCGAGGTGTACTTCAGGAAGGACTGAATCTCCTTGGCCTTCGGGCTGCCCTTGCTGCAGGCGATCTCGTAGGTCACCAGGACGATCGGGTAGGCACCAGCTTCCTTGGTGGCGTAGTCGATGCTCATCGCGAGGTTGTTGCCCTCGCCGACGATCTTGGCACCCGCGATGGTCTTGCCGGCGCTCTCACCGGTGAGCTCGGTGTACTCGCCGGCGCCGTTCTTGATCTTCGCCTTCTTCAGGTCGCTGTTCTCGGCGAACGAGAGCTCGACGTAGGCGAGGGTGCCGACGGTGCTCTTGACCTTGGCGGCCACACCGTCAGAGCCGGTGGCGGCGACGCCACCCGGAGCCTTCCAGGACTTGTTGTTGCCGAAGGTCCAGTCGGCCTCCGCGGTCTTGCTCAGGTACTTGGTGAAGTTGTCGGTCGTGCCCGAGTCACCGGAACGGTGCACGGCCTGGATGGCCACGTCCGGCAGCTTCGCGCCAGTGTTCTGGGAAGCGATCGCCGGGTCGTTCCACTTGGTGATCTTGCCGGAGTAGATCTTGGCGAGCGTCGACGCGTCGAGCTGGAGGTTGTCGACACCGTCGACGTTGTAGACGACCGCGATCGGGCCGATGACCATCGGGAGGTTGAGGGCCGCGCCGCCGACGCACTTCGCGTCAGCCTTGGGCTGCTCCTCCTCCTTGAGCGCGGAGTCGGAACCCGCGAAGTCGGCGGTGCCGCCGATGAAGGCCTCGATGCCCGCGCCCGAGCCGGTGCCCTGGTAGTTGATCTGGGATCCGCTGCACTGGCCCTGATAGGCCTTGATCCACTCGTCCATGGCGTTCTTCTGTGCCGTCGAACCCTGGGCAGTCAGGCTGCCGGCGACACAGTTGCCGGACGCGGCGGAAGCGTCGCTTCCGCCCGCCGGCGTCTCGTTGTCCGAGCCACACGCGGAGAGCGCGAGGGCCGCAGTCATGGCAATGCCGGCTGCCAGGAAACCGGACCGCTGGAGCTTCACTATTTTCCCTTCGGAGGTGTGCATGCCGGCGTCCGGCCGGCACATCGCCGGTGTCGCACCGGCACAACCGAAGCTAAGAGCGGGAGGTAGCCGGTTAGCCGGGGCTAAGTGAACGCACAGTGAACACGTCTACGCCGAAACGTGGCGTTGTCCTGAGGGCGAGTTGTCCGTTGCGTGAACTGAGGGACTGGTGACTGAAAAGTCGGATAAATCAGGGCGGTGTTTACTGCCCCGAGACACGACCTTGTCCGGCTCGTGACCCATGGGAACCGCCGGTGTGGCGGTCGACACCAAGGCCCTCCGGTGGGGTTCTAAGGCCGGAAGTAGTTGATGTCGGTCTTGTAGATGTCGAAACCGAGGCGGCGATAGAGCGCCACGGCCGCGGTGTTCGACTCGTCGACATAGAGGTTCGAGACCGTCAGGCCCTGGGCGGCCAGGTGTCGCAGGCCGGCCACGCTCAGCGCGGCACCGAGGCCGCGGCGGTGACCGGCCGGGTCGACGCCCAGCACGTAGATCTCGCCGAGCGCCGGGTCGTCACCGGACGCGGGATGCACCTTGGTCCAGTGGAAGCCGATCAGCGTGCCGGTGACGTCGACCGCGAGCAGGAAGCCGGTCTGGTCGAACCACGGCTCGGCCTCGCGCAGCAACAGGTCGGCGCGGGTCCAGCGGCCCTGCTCGGGGTGGTGGGCGAAGGCGCGGGAGTTGACACCCAGCCACGCGTCTTCGTCGTGGCCGGGGCGGAACGTACGCACGGTGACACCGGCCGGCAGCGGGATGTCGGGCAGCGGCTCGGTCAGCGAACGCCGCATCTGCCACAGGACGCGAACACGCTCGAAACCGTTCTTCCGCGCGAAAGCCTGCGCACCGGGCTCGTCGCCGTGCGCCCAGAAGCGGAGCGGCCCGGCGCCCGCGGCGGTCAACAGGGCGGTGCCGTAGCCGTGGCGGCGATGATCGGGGTGCACGACCAACTCGCCGGAGCCCTCGGGGTCGAGGAACGCGTAGCCGGCGAGGCGGTCACCGTCGAAGGCCAGGAAATGAGGACCGTCCCCACCGCGCACACGCAGCAGAACGTCTTCGGAGAGGGGATAGACGCCGTCCGCCTGCTCGGCCGCGGCGGCCAACGCGAGAACGTCGGCCGCCTCGGCGGAGCTCAACCGGTCAACCGGCCGGACAGTCGTCACCGGCTCAGACCGGCAGCGAGACCGGCTCGTTGTCGGGCAGCTGGCGACCCGACGGCGGAACCACGAACTTGTAACCCACCTGGCGCACCGTGCCGATCATCGACTCGTACTCGGAGCCGAGCTTGGCGCGCAGACGGCGGACGTGCACGTCGACCGTGCGGGTGCCGCCGAAGTAGTCGTAGCCCCAGACCTCGCGCAGCAGCTGGTCGCGGGTGAAGACCCGGCCCGGGTGCTGGGCGAGGAACTTGAGCAGCTCGAACTCCTTGTAGGTGAGGTCGAGCGGGCGTCCCTTGAGCTTCGCCGCGTAGGTGTCGGGGTCGATGTTGAGCTCACCGGCCCGGATCGAGCCACCGGCGCCGGCGGTCGCGTTGCTCAGCTTGCCGACGGCCAGACGCAGCCGCGCCTCGACCTCGGCGGGGCCCGCACCGGCCAGGATGACGTCGTCGACACCCCAGTCGGCGTTGAGCGCGATCAGGCCCGCCTCGGTGACGACCGCCATCAGCGGGACACCGATGCCGGTCGCGTGCAGCATGCGGCACGTGGCGCGGGCCTCGGACAGCTCGGAACGCGCGTCGACCAGCACGGCGTCGGGGCTGGGGCCGGACACCAGGGTGCGGACATCACGAGGGGCGGTGCGTACGGAGTGGGGAAGCAGATCCAGCGCGGGAAGCACAGCGGAAGGCTCACCAGCACGTGCCGTCACCAACAGAAGGATTTCCACACTCACCTCCGTCCTTGCGGCTCGGGGGCCGCTCGGGTGACTTTTATGGGTCACACTCGGTTCCGCCAAGGCGGACAGGTCCCGGCGTCACCGACGGGTGGGCTGGGCTTACCTTAACCGACGCAGCACCCGGAGCGCCTCGATCGTTTGTCTGAGTGATGTAGTGAACGCCCCCTCGGCGTACGAATGGCGGTTTCGTAACACGCCTTTAACGAAGCCCGGCCAATTGGGCCTTCGAGCGGGTTACTGGCACGATCTCAGGCGTGTTCCCCTCCATGCCGCAGGACGAGTCCTGGGACGCCGACGCCTCGCGCGAGATCGCGAGGTCGGGCCAGCATGCGCCCGCCGGCTTCCCGGACGACGCCGACGCCGAGTCCCGCGACCCGGACGACACCGACGACGAACTCGAGGAGATCGAGGTCGTCCCGGTCCGCCGGCAGCTCTCGCTGGCCATCGCCGGGTTCGCCGCACTGCTCGCCGTCGGCCTGGTGCTGGGCGCCGTGACTTCGGCGCCCGACTCGCGCCTGCCGTACGCGATCGTGCTCTTCGGGGTGCAGCTGCTCGCCCTGCTCGCCTGGGTGATGGCGCTGAACCCGCCGGCCAAGATCTCCACGGCCGGGGTCTGCGTGGCCGCCGCGGTGGTCGCCGACTATCTGGCCGTCTCCGGCGCCCGGGCCGAACTGACCCCGCTGCTCTGGGTGATCGTCGGCGGCTTCGTCGCGGCGGTGATCGGCCAGCTCGTGCGGGCGGAGGACCGGGCCCGGGTCACCGACTCGTGGCGGACCACGCTCACGATCGTCGCGGGCGTGGTGGCGTACGCGATCCCGATCGTCCTCACCCGCCAGGAGCTCGGCACCCAGACCGTCATCGTCTGCTCGGCCGCCGCGGGTGTCGCTCTGCTGGTCGCCCGGGTCACCGACGCGATCTTCCCCAAGCCCCGGCTCGCCGCCCAGGTGCCGCGCGGCGCGACCGGGATCGTCCTCGGCGCGATGCTCGGCACGCTGGCCGCCGCCGCCCTCGGCAGCGTGCTGGTGCTGCCGTTCACGCCGGCCAAGGGCGCGGTCGTCGGCCTGATCGCGGTCGTGGTCGCGCACCTGGTCGACCTGGCGGTGAACTTCGGTCAGGCCGGCCGGCAGCTCGCCGGTGACGCCCCGACCTTCTGGGTCGCGCGGCACATGCAGGGGCCGCTGGGCGCGTTCGCCCTGCTCGCCCCCACGGCGTACGCCCTGAGTCATTGGTATCTGGCCTGAGGCGTTTCCGGGGGCGCTCGATCCGGGCATGTACGGTTCTCGGCATTCAGCACTCGATGGGGAGAAACCGGTGAGCGGCGAGGTCTACGGCGAGCAACGCCCGCGCAAGAAGCGGTGGGGACGACGGCTGCTGATCACCTTCATCATCCTGCTGATCATCGTCGCCGGGCTGCTCGTCGCGCTCGACCGGTTCGCCGCGAGCTACGCCGAGCGCACGATCGGCGACCGCGTCTCCCAGCAGATCGCCGACCAGAACGCGACCAGCGAGAAGCCCGACGTCACGATCGAGGGCGTCCCGTTCCTGACCCAGGTGCTCGACGGGCGCTACAAAGAGATCCGCATCGGGCTGACCGACCTCTCCGGACCGGCCGACAACAACCGGACCGTCCGCATCTCCCAGCTCGACGTGCGCGCCCTCGACGTGACCGCGCCGCTCGACACCATCCGCAGCGGCAACGGCGACATCGTCGCGCGCACGGTCACCGGCACCGGCACGATCGACTACCCGCAGCTCGCCGAGCTGATCGGCCAGCCCGGCCTCAAGCTCGCCGAGAAGAACGGCCAGCTTGTCGGCAACGCGCCGGTGCAGGCGCTCGGCCAGACCTTCGACGTCTCGGGCAAGGCCGCGGTGACCGTGAAGGAGGGGGTCGTACAGGTGCGCTTCTCCGACGTGACCGCCGCCGGGCTGCCCGACGTGCCGTTCATCCGCACGCTGATCGACTCCTACGTGCAGAAGCTCTCGGTCGACCTGCGCGTGCCCGAGCTGCCGCTCAAGCTGGCCGTGCAGAAGGTCGAGCCGACTCCCGAGGGGCTGCGTTTCACCGCCGGGGCCGACAATGTGTCACTGAACGCGGGCGGTTTGTGATCCCCCGTCCAACCACCCCACCGCCGCCCTATGACATGACTAAAGGCTCGTCTTATGTCCCGGATCGTGGTCGGTGCTGTTACCAGCACCTGAACCGCTGGTAGGGTCCGTTGTTATGAGCCTGTTGCTCACCAAGAGGCGTGCGGTCGACCTGTGCCGCATGGCCGCCTGCCTGTGTCGCCCTGTCATCTGACGGGGCCACCAGTGCTGAGCACCTTCTAGCTCGCTCTCCTCGCCGGCAACGCAGCCGGTTCCGTGGCGCCCGTCGCACGACAGCTCGAGATCCGTTCTCCATCTTCAATGGGTCCCGCGCGCGGTGCGACACAACGGTCTCCGTGCGCTGACTCACCCCCATCTCTCACCTGACAAGGGAGTGAACTGATGAGTCGCGACACCGCACTCGTTTCGACCGACTGGGCCGAGCAGAACCTCGACACCCCGGGCCTCGTCTTCGTCGAGGTCGACGAGGACACCACCGCCTACGACGGCGGCCACATCCCCGGCGCGATCAAGCTCGACTGGAAGAAGGACCTGCAGGACCCGGTCCGGCGCGACTTCGTCAACCAGGAGCAGTTCGCCGCTCTGCTGTCCGAGCGGGGCATCTCCAACGACGACACCGTCATCCTCTACGGCGGCAACAACAACTGGTTCGCGGCGTACGCGTACTGGTACTTCAAGCTCTACGGCCACGAGCAGGTCAAGCTGATCGACGGCGGCCGCAAGAAGTGGGAGCTCGACGCCCGTCCGTACACGAAGGACATTCCGGTCCGCGAGAAGACGTCGTACGTCGCGAAGGCGCCCGATCTGTCCATCCGCGCGTTCCGCGACGAGGTCGTGGCCGCGATCGGCGTGAAGAACCTGGTCGACGTGCGCAGCCCCGACGAGTTCGCCGGCCGCCTGCTCGCCCCGGCTCACCTGCCGCAGGAGCAGTCGCAGCGCGGCGGCCACATCCCGACCGCGATCAGCGTGCCGTGGAGCAAGGCGGCCAATGAGGACGGCACGTTCAAGTCCGACGACGAGCTCGCCAAGATCTACGGCGAGGCCGGGCTCGACGGCAGCAAGGACACCATCGCCTACTGCCGCATCGGCGAGCGTTCGTCGCACACCTGGTTCGTGCTGCGCGAGCTGCTCGGCCAGGAGAACGTGAAGAACTACGACGGCTCGTGGACCGAGTACGGCTCGCTCATCGGCGTCCCGATCGCTCTGGGCGACGAACCCGGGAAGGCGTGACACCATGACGTCACCGTCGAACATCGCGGCCGGTTGCGCGGCGCCGGACCAGTCGGCACCGATTCCCGCCAGCGTGGACCTGCACCGCGAGACCGTGCTGACCGGCATCGTGAGCAACGCCGAGGGCGAGCCGGTCGGCGGTGCCTACGTGCGGCTGCTCGACTCGTCGGGCGAGTTCACCGCCGAGGTGGTCTCGTCGCCCGAGGGCGTGTTCCGCTTCTTCGCCGCGCCCGGCTCGTGGACACTGCGCGCCCTGAGCCGCAGCGGCAACGGCGAGGCCGTCGTCGACGCCACGGTCGGGCTCAACGAGGTCGGGCTCACGGTCAACCCGGCCTGATCGTTTCGTGGTGGCCAGGGCGGTTCCCGCCCTGGCCACCTTTCTATCGCGGGGTCGCGTCCCATTTCCAGGACGTCTGCCGCGGACGGCCGGGCAGCTCGATCCGGCCCGTCGTCCACAACAGAGCCGACCACGGATCGGTGTCGCCGGGCACGTCGCGAAACAGGCGGGCCAGTGCGGCCGCACAGAGGTCGGCCGGGGGCTGCCAGTCGACGTCGAGGCCCGCGGCCACGTCGCGCAGGTGGACCAGCACCTCGACGACGCCCATCGCGGCGAAACCGCTCGGGTCGGACATGCTGTAGCTGTGGTGCGTCAGTCGATCGGCCGGCGCCGTGGCGACCATCGCCGCCAGCAGGGCACCACTCGACTCCAGCACCGCGAGCAGGCCGTCGGGGCCGTCCTCCGGTTCGACGAAGATGGTCAGGTTCGGACCACCCTCGCGGCTGCGGCCGAACCCGAACGGCACCCAATCAGTGCGCGCCGCTTCGACCGGGGCCAACTGAGCCGCGTACGCGAAGAGGTCGTCCGCCGTGTGCTCGATGGTCTCCCAGCAGGTCCAGGTCAGGTCGCCGGCCGGCACGTGCCAGTCCTTCTCACGCACGGGCGTCAGCATCTCGCGGGCCAGGGCCACCGCGCGCGTCACATCGTCAGGTTTCATCGCCTAACTTCATAGGCGAGCCGGGCCCGGCCGCCAAGCGAATTAGCCCGGACTGGCCCCGGTGACGACCACGGCTGTCGACGGGACCTCGGGGCGACGGCGGGTCAGACGACGTACGCCCGTGTTGAGAACGGCGATCAGCGGAACCGCGATGAGCGCGCCGACAATGCCGGCCAGCACGACGCCCGAGGCGATGCCGACGATCACCGCGAGCGGATGGATGGCCACCGCCCGGCCCATGATCAGCGGCTGGAGGATGTGGCCCTCGACCTGCTGCACCAGGATCACCGCACCCAGCACGATCAACGCGATCACCCAGCCCTTGTCGACCAGCGCCACCAGCACGGCGACCGTCCCCGACACGCCCGCCCCGACGATCGGGATGAACGCGCCCAGGAAGACCAGCGCGGCCAGCGGGAACGGGAACGGGATCTTGAGAACGACCAGGGCGATGCCGATGCCGACCGCGTCGATGAACGCGACCAGCACGGTGGCCCGCACGTAGGCACCGAGCGTGGCCCACGAGGCGTCGCCGGCGTCGGCCAGCGACCATCGGGCGTTCACCGGGAACAACCGCACGATGAAGCGCCAGATCTTGCGGCCGTCGCGCAGCAGGAAAAACGTCGAGAACAGCACCAGCAGCGCGCCGGCCAGCAACTCGAACACGGTCGCGGCGGTCGAGATGCCGGTCGAGGTGAGCGACGCGGTGTTCGAGTTGATCCAGTTCTGGGCGTTGTCGATGGCCTGGTTGACCTGGTCGTCCGAGAGGTGCAGCGGACCGGTCTTGGCCCACTCCTGGATCGTCCGGATGCCCTGGGTCGCGCCCTGGGTGAGCTGCGGCAACCCGTTGAGGAACTGGTTGATCACCAACGTGAAGGTGCCGGCGACCGCGGCCAGCCCGAAGAAGAGCACAAGAAACGTGGCGAGCGACGGCGGCAGCCGCAGCCGGCGCAGCCAGCCGACGGCCGGGGCCAGCAGCGCCGACAGCAGCAGCGCCACCGAGATCGGGATGACGACCACGCTGATCACGCCGATGAAGCGCAGCAGCGCCCAGGCGACGACGCCGACGACGATCAGCCGCCAGCCCCAGGCCGCGGCGATCCGCAGCGAGTGGGGCACCTCGGCGTCGTCCCGGCTGTTCGTCGAATGGTGCACGTCGTCCGGCTCGGGACGCGGCGGGGCGAAATCGACCTCGGCGTCCGAATCCGGCCGGGAGTCCTCGCGCGCCAGGCGCACGGACTCACGACCCGAGTCGTACGCCCGTCTCAGGTTCTCGCGGACACGCTGCAAGCGGCTCAACCGGACCGACCCCCTTTTCGCGTTAACAACCTAGTGCCCGAAAGCTCCCACCGGGGCCGTCGCCACGGCGGGACCGGCAGAGCATGGTCAAGAACACGGGCGTACCGTCTCCCACCGTGAGCTCCGACGCCCGAACCGAGAGCGGCTTGCCGATCCGCATGCTGCATGACCGAGTGCTCGTCCGGCAGGACGGGGGTGAGGGCGAACGTCGCTCCTCCGCGGGCATCGTGATTCCCGCGACCGCGTCGATGGGCCGGCGGCTGTCGTGGGCCACCGCCGTCGGGGTCGGGCCCAATGTGCGCTCGATAGTCGTCGGTGACCGCGTGCTCTTCGACCCCGACGACCGCTCCGAGGTCGAGCTGCACGGCCGGGAGTATGTGCTGCTCCGCGAGCGTGACGTGCACGCGGTGGCCGCCAGCCGGGTCGAACCCGACGGCACCGGTCTCTACCTCTAGATCGTTACCACGTCTGCTCCGGGGCGGCCGGTCGCCGATCGGGTGACTACGCTGGCGGCATGGCCGACGTTTCGCCGGGCGGAACGCCCTCCCCCGACCCCAGCGCGCTCGCGCCGGCCGTCGGGCCTGCTCCCGCCGGGCCGGTTGCCGCCGGGCCCGCTCCCGCCGAGCCGGTTGCCGCCGGGCCTGCTCCCGCCGGGCCGGTTGCCGCCGGGCCTCTCGACGCCGCGTACGCCGCCGCAGCCCGACGCACGGGCTGGCGCCGGTGGCTGCCGATCGCCGGGGTGGTCTCGTTCCTGCTGGCCGGGGCCATCGGCATGCTGCTGTTCCTCGGCGTCAACATCGGCCTCACCGGCCTGATCGTCGGCCTCGTCGCCGCCGTGCTGCCCGTGCCGTTGCTGGTCGCCAGCTTCCTCTGGCTCGACCGCTACGAACCCGAGCCCATCCGTTACCTGGCCTTCTGTTTCGCCTGGGGCGCGGCGATCGCGACCGCGGTGGCGCTGGGCGTCAACACCGGCGCGTCGATCCTGTTCGACAAGTGGGGCCTGCCCGAGGCGCTGGTGGCCGTGCTGGTCGCGCCGTTCATCGAAGAACTGATGAAGGCGGCCGGCCCGCTGCTGCTCTTCTGGCGTCGCCGCGCCGAGTGGTCGGGCATCACCGACGGCATCGTTTACTGCGGCCTGTCCGCACTCGGCTTCGCCATGGTCGAGAACGTGCTCTACCTCGGCCAGCACGGCTACGCGACCGGCGTCGAACAGTTCGGCCCGGCCACCGGCCTGCAGAACCTCTTCGCCATCTTCATCGTGCGCATCCTGTTCACCGGCTTCGCCCACCCGCTGTTCTCGGCGATGACCGGCATCGGGCTCGGCATCGCGGCGCGCTCGGGCGACCGCCGGGTGCGCTGGCTCGCCCCGATCGCCGGCCTGCTGCTCGCGATGATCCTGCACGGCACGTTCAACCTGCTGCCCACGCTCTCGCTGAGCCTCGCCCAACCCCTGATCATGCTGTACGGATACCTGGGGTTCATGGTTCCGCTGTTCTTCGCGGTCGTCGGCTTCGCCATCGCGCTGCGCAGCTGGGAAGGCCGGCTCACCGAGCGGATCCTGCCGTTCTATGTGAACACCGGCTGGTTCTCCCCGCCCGAGGTGGCGGCGCTGGGCAGCCTCGGCCGGCGCTACTCGGCCCGGCAGTGGGCCCGGCGGGTCGCGGGCGAGTCCGGCCAGAAGGCGATGCGCAGCTTCCAGTTCGCGTCGACGCAGCTCGCGTTGCTGCGCGACGGCATGAACCGGGGGCTCGACCGCAAGCCGCAAGACATCGACCGGGCGGCGGCCGAGGAGCAGCGGCTGCTGAGCGAGATCCTGGGCTATCGGGCGGTCTTCACGGCCCGGGACCCGCAGGCGCCGCAGGCCTTCTGGGACGGACGCAACTATCAGATCGCCTTCCCCGACGGGGTGACCCGCACGGTCCCGCCGCCGGTCGAGCCGGTGGTTCCGTTCCCGATCGTGATCAGCCAGCCGGCGTACGCCTTCGGGGCGCTGGGCCATGGGGCGGGGCAGGGCGGGGCTCCGGGGTATCCGCAGAGCGGGGCTCCGGCGTATGGGGCGCCCGGCTATGGGCCACCGCCCGGCTATGCCCAGGCGCCTGGCTATGGCACCCAGCCCGGCTATGGCACCCAGCCCGGTTATGGCAGCACGCCCGGCTATGGCAGCACGCCCGGCTATGGCACCCAGCCCGGTTATGCCCAGCAGCCCAGCTATGGGCCGCAGCCGGGCTCCACGCCACCGCCCGGCTATGTCCGGCCGCCCGCCCCTGACTACAGCGCCCAGCCGGGTTACGCCCCGCAGCCGGGCTACGCGCCACAGCCGGGCTATGCGCCGCAGCCGGGCTATGCGCCGCAGCCGGGCTATGCCCCGCAGCCGGGCTATGCGCCACAGCCGGGCTACTCCCAGCCCGGATATCAAGCTCAGCCGAGCCACGGAGCGCAGCCCGGATATCAAGCTCAGCCGAGCCACGGAGCGCAGCCCGGATCTGAACCTCAGCCGGGCTATGGAACGCAGCCGGGTAATGGAGCTCAGCCCGAGGTGGGCGCCCAGCCGAGCATCGGCAGCCAGCCTGCTTACACCCACCCGCCGCTGCCGGGTTATCCCGCTCCCCCGCCCTTCGCGCCCGCCCCCACCGACCCGGCGACTGAGACGACGACAGAAGCGCGACCTGCGAACGAGAACCCGCCGGCCCAGCAATAACTCCCCGGCTCAGGTGGTCGGCGGGTGGCTCAGGCCCGGGCGTGGCGTGTGCTTGCGGCGCCCCGGGTGCGAACGGCCCTGCCAGCCGACCGCCCGCCGCACCAGGCGCGGCGCCTCGGCATGGTCGATACCGCTGGCACGCAGGATGTCAGTGGCGGTGGTGCGGATCTGCGCGACGATCACACCGCCCGAGAAGCCGACCCCTTCCTCGTACGCCTTGCCGCACTCGGCCGCCGCCAGCAGCGCACGCTCTCGTGCCACGACCGGTTCCACGCCTTTCGCCCACTCCTGGCGCAACAGGTCGACGGCGTCGCCGAGCAGCCCCACCGATACCGCCAGCACTTCGGGGATCACCTCGTCGTCCCCCAGCGCGGTGTCGGCTCGCCGGCTCATCACACGGGTGTTCCTCAGGGCGTACGTGATGTGGCTGGCCCCGTCGACGTAGAGCGCCAACGCCCCCCGGTTGTGCCAGCGAGCCGGCGCGAACGCCACGTTCTCCCGCGCGGCGGTGACCGCCGACGAGAACGCCGCGAAGGTCGCCTCCGCACCTCGCAGGCGGGTCAGCGCGTCGTCGATCGTGGTCCGGTCGCGTTCGGCCATTCCGATGCCGACCTGATGCAGGCCGTCGGCGAGCGCGCGCAGCGCGGGATCGGCCGCCCGCCGCACCACGACCAGCGGGTTCAGCGGCAGCAGCACCGTCATCACGACCAGCCCGACCCCGCCGCCGACGAGCGCGTCGAAGAACCGCGTCCACGGCAGTCCCGTCGAGGTGGTGAGGGTCGCGACCAGCACCGCCGAGGACGCCGACTGCACCACCAGCGGCGTTCCCCCGCCGACCCCGGTGGCGACCATGACCGCGAGCAGCACGATCAGGCCGATCTGCCAGGGACCGCTGCCGATCAGCAGGATGATCGCGTCCCCGATGCCGATGCCGATCGCGACCCCGACGACCAGTTCGGCTGTGCGGCGCGCCCGCTGCCCGAGCGACGACGCCAGCGTGATCACGGCCGCGATCGGCGCGAAGAACGGCGAGGGGCGCCCGAAAACGTCGTGCGCGAGCCACCAGGCCAGGCCGGCGGCCAGTCCCGCTTGCACCGCCAGGCCCAGTCCGTGCCGCACCCGCCGTACGCCGTCGCCCGCGCCGGACAGCGAACGGCTGCTCACCCGGGCCAGCGCCCGTGCGACGCGCCCGTGGTCCGCCACTCCGGTCATGACTCCAAACACTAGGTCCTTTCGCAGCCTGAGCACGAAACCACGAACAGACGCCGCTGCCTGCGGACAACCAGTCAGGCCGCACCGATCAACGCCTACGCTCGTCCCACCCCTGGGTGGGCGGGCTGGCTGGCACGCGCTAGGGACGGACGATCGCGGCCGGTGGGGTGGTGTCAGGATTGCGGGGTGGAAAATCTTGTGGAGCGATTCCGGGACGCGGCGCGTGCCGCGGGGGCCACGGCCGCCGACGGCGATCTCGAGGCCGCCGGCGGTTACCTGGTGGGGCGGTGGTCAGAGCCGCAGCGGCAATATCACACCGTCGAGCACCTGACCGCCGTACTCGATGTCGTTGATCGGTTCGCCGAGTTGGCGCCGCATCCGGAGCGGGTCCGGCTGGCGGCCTGGATGCATGACGCGGTCTACGACCCGCGGGCGCTCGGGGACGCGAACGAGCGGGACAGCGCCGAGTTCGCCGAGGGCCTGCTGACCACCCTGGGTGTGCCCGAAGACACCGCCGCCGACGTCGCCCGGCTCGTGGGCCTGACCGCCGGGCACGCGACCGAGCAGGACGACCCCGACGGTGAACTGCTGTGCGACGCCGACCTCGCCGTCCTGGCCGGCGACGACGAGGCGTACGCGCGATACACCGCGGCCATCCGCCGGGAGTACGCGCACGTGCCCGACGACGCTTTCAAGGCCGGCCGCGCCCAGGTGCTCAAGGCGCTGCTCGAACTGCCGTCGATCTATCGCCTCGCGCCGTTGCGGGAGCAGTGGGAGACGCGGGCCCGCACCAACCTGGAGCGCGAGCTCAACGGCTGAGCGTCGAGGGCTGCGGCGGCCGGTGCAGGTGCTTGGGGCGCCGTAACCCTGAGGAGCGCAGTCGGGCGGCCAGCTCCCGGGAGGGCAGCAGCGTCGCTCCGAGCCAGAGCGCGCTGCGGAACCGCGTATCCGGAATGTCGTAATGGTCCCGGTCGAACGCGCGAAGCGGCGCGCCCAGGATCTCGGCGAACACGTGCAGTTCGTCGTAGCTCAGGTCGCTGACCAGGTGAGACCAGAACCGCCCGCGGGCCGGCCAGCGTGGCTCGTCGACGAGGATCAAAGGTCGACGTGCAGCAGGTCGACCCCGCGGTCGGCGGCGAAGCCGCGCACGTCGGGCGCGCCCAGCCGGGCCGCGTCGGCCGCCGCGTCGTCGGGCATCGTCTGCGACTGCCGCTCGGCGGCCACCCGGGCCAGGTAGTGCTCGATCTCGCGCGAGCGCACCGCCTCGTCCCAGCCCAGCGCCTCGCCCATCACCTCGGCCGCGTGGGCGGCCGACTCGGCGCCCCGGTGCGCGGTCTCGATCGAGATGCGGGTGCGCCGGGTGAGCACGTCGTCCAGATGAAGGGCGCCTTCGGCCAGAGCCGCGTACGCCACCTCGGCCGCCAGATATTCCGGAGCCCCCGTGAGCGGCGTGGCCAGCGACGGATCCGCCTTGATCATGGCTAGCAAGTGCACCGAGAGGGTGCCGTAGCGCTCCAGCAGGTGTTCGATCACGCCCGTGGTGACGCCGTGGCGCCGAGCTGTGTCTTGCCGGTCGCGCCACGCGGCCGCGTAGCCGTCGGCCCCGAGCAGTGGCAGCTCGGCCGTGCGCGAGGGCCGCTCGGGACCGCCGAGGCGCCGGACGGCCCGGTCGATCACGTCGGCCGCCATCACCCGGTAGGTCGTGTATTTGCCGCCCGCGACCAGCAGCAGCCCGAGCATCGGCTCGACCACGGCGTGCTCGCGGGACAGCTTCGACGTCGAGTCGGCCTCGCCCGAGAGCAGCGGCCGCAGCCCGGCGTAGACGCCCTCGATGTCGTCGGTGGTCAGCGGCCGGTCGAGCACCGTGTTCACCTGATCGAGCAGATAGCGGATGTCGCGCGCCGAGGCCGCCGGGTGGGACCGGTCGAGCTTCCAGTCGGTGTCGGTCGTGCCGATGATCCAGTGGCCGCCCCACGGGATGACGAAGAGCACCGACGTGGGCGTGCGCAGGATGAGGCCGGCCTCGCCGGTGATCGCCGAGCGGGGCACCACGAGGTGGACGCCTTTGGACGCGCGCACCGTGAAGCCGGGGCGGACGCCGACGTCGCGCAGCATCTGGGACATGTCGTCGCTCCACACACCGGTGGCGGCGACGACCGTGCGCGCGCGGACCTCGAACTCGGGCGCGTCGGGCGACTCGAGGTCGCGAACGCGGACGCCGACCACCTCACGCGCCTCGCGCACGAAGCCGACCACGCGGGCGCTGGTCACCACGGCCGCGCCCAGGCTGGCCGCCGTGCGCGCCAGGTCGACCACCAGGCGGGCGTCGTCGACCTGGCCGTCGTAGTAACGGATCGCGCCGCTGAGCACGTCGGCCCGCAGGCTCGGGAACAGGTGGCGGGCGCCGTCGCGGGAGAGGTGGCGATGCAGCGGCATGCCCCGGCCGGTGCCGAAGACGCCGGCGAACGCGTCGTAGGCCGCCACGCCCAGGCCGTAGTAGGCCCGGCGGCCGACCCGGGCGGCCGGGTTGCCCGCGGGCAGCGGCACCAGGATCGGCACGGGCCGCACCAGGTGGGGCGCGAGCCGGGTGGAGAGCAGGCCGCGCTCGGTCAGCGCCTCGTGCACCAGGTGCAGCTCGAGCTGCTCCAGGTAGCGCAGGCCGCCGTGGATCAGCTTGCTGGACCGGCTGGACGTGCCGGCCGCGAAGTCACGAGCCTCGACCAGGGCGACCTTGAGGCCGCGGGAGGCCGCGTCGAGAGCGGCGCCGGCGCCGGTGACCCCGCCACCGATGACCAGGACATCGAACTGCTCGTCGCGCAGGCGCCGGAGGTCGGCCACCCGTCGGATAGGGGAGAGCCGGCCGGCGGCGTAACGGGAGACCGAGGGATCGCGCACGGCTCCCACCGTAGCGCTCGCGACGAGCGGGCAAACAGAAAGGGCGGGCCGCCGAAGCGACCCGCCCTGTTCTTTGGCTAGCTCAGCCTATGACTGGACTCAGAAGTCCATGTCACCGCCGCCCGGGGCGCCGGCCGGAGCCGGGTTCTTCTCGGGCTTGTCGGCCACGACGGCCTCGGTGGTGAGGAACAGCGCGGCGATCGACGCGGCGTTCTGCAGCGCCGAGCGGGTGACCTTGGCCGGGTCGATGATGCCCGCGGCCAGGAGGTCGACGTACTCGCCGGTCGCGGCGTTGAGGCCCCAACCCGACTCGAGGTTGCGCACCTTCTCGACCACGACGCCACCCTCGAGGCCGGCGTTCACGGCGATCTGACGCAGCGGGGCG
The DNA here is from genome assembly GCF_003999975.1 of Actinoplanes solisilvae. Classification (GTDB taxonomy): domain Bacteria; phylum Actinomycetota; class Actinomycetes; order Mycobacteriales; family Micromonosporaceae; genus Actinoplanes; species Actinoplanes solisilvae. Next base: position 964,974 of record NZ_RJAC01000001.1, read on the forward strand.
TCGAGCGCGACCTTGACGATGTTGGCACCGGTGGCCTCGTCGCCCACCAGGTCCAGCTTGTCGAAGGCCGACTTGCCGGCCTGCACGAGCGCGACGCCACCACCGGGGACGATGCCCTCCTCGACGGCCGCCTTCGCGTTGCGAACGGCGTCCTCGATGCGGTGCTTGCGCTCCTTGAGCTCGACCTCGGTGGCCGCGCCGACCTTGATGACCGCAACGCCGCCGGCCAGCTTGGCCAGGCGCTCCTGCAGCTTCTCGCGGTCGTAGTCGGAGTCCGACTTCTCGATCTCGGCGCGGATCTGGTTGACCCGGCCCTGGATCTGCTCGGCGTTGCCGGCACCGTCGACGATGGTGGTCTCGTCCTTGGTGATGACGACCTTGCGGGCCGAGCCGAGCAGGCTCAGGTCGGCGTTCTCCAGCTTGAGGCCGACCTCTTCGCTGATGACCGCGCCACCGGTGAGGATGGCGATGTCCTCGAGCATGGCCTTGCGACGGTCACCGAAGCCGGGGGCCTTGACGGCGACCGACTTGAAGGTGCCGCGGACCTTGTTGACGACCAGCGTGGCCAGGGCCTCGCCGTCGACGTCCTCGGCGATGATGACGAGCGGCTTGCCGCCCTGCATGACCTTCTCGAGAACCGGGAGCAGGTCCTTGACCGCCGAGATCTTGCTGTTGGCGATGAGGATGTAGGGGTCGTCGAAGACGGCCTCCATGCGCTCCGCGTCGGTCATGAAGTAGGCCGAGACGAAGCCCTTGTCGAAGCGCATGCCCTCGGTGAGCTCGAGCTCGAGACCGAAGGTGTTGCTCTCCTCGACGGTGATGACGCCTTCCTTGCCGACCTTGTCCATGGCCTCGGCGATGATCTCGCCGACCGTGGAGTCACCGGCGGAGATGGAGGCGGTCGAAGCGATCTGCTCCTTGGTCTCCACGTCCTTCGAGAGCTGCTGAAGACCCTCGGAAACGGCCGCGACGGCAGCCTCGATGCCCCGCTTGAGGGCCATCGGGTTGGCGCCCGCGGCGACGTTGCGCAGACCCTCGCGCACCAGAGCCTGGGCGAGGACGGTCGCCGTCGTCGTGCCGTCGCCGGCTACGTCGTCGGTCTTCTTGGCGACCTCCTTGACCAGCTCAGCGCCGATCTTCTCGAAGGTGCCCTCGAGCTCGATCTCCTTGGCGATCGACACACCATCGTTGGTGATGGTGGGAGCGCCCCACTTCTTCTCGAGCACGACGTTGCGGCCCTTGGGGCCGAGCGTCACCTTGACGGCGTCAGCGAGCTGGTTCATACCGCTCTCGAGGCCGCGACGAGCTTCCTCGTCGAATGCGATGATCTTGGCCATACGGCTGTGTCCTCCTGGACAATCGAGGTGCAAGACCGCGTGGCCCTGCCCTCCGCACCTTGTTACCGAAACACTGCGCGGAACTCTGCGGACGTCGCCACCTGGCGTCGCGACGTCCTCAGGCCGAGCCGGATAGCCCGCGACGACCGGCCCCGTGTCTCGGCGCCGATGGCGACGCCGCGACCGAGACCCCACCGTCCCGACCTGCTTGGCACTCAACAGACGCGAGTGCCAATGACTTGTTTAGCACTCTCGGGGGGCGAGTGCAAGGAAACGCCGTTCTCCCCGGGCCCCTACTCCTCGGGGGCGCTGAGCTCGGCGCGCAGCGATCCGCTGGTCACCGGTTCGGCCAGGCGACGAGCCTGGGCGTACGACACCAGGGCCGCTATCGCCCAGAGCTGAACCAGGACGACGGCGACCGCGGTCGAGGCGATCGCGCCGGCCAGCCGGTCGACCACCTCGGGCACCACCGTGACCGCGGCCGAGGCGGCGATCAGCCCGGCCGGTTGCACCCGCGAGAGCAGCCGCGCGGCCCGCCGCGGGTGCCCGCGCTCGACCAGCACGACGCAGCCGAGCACCCCGCCGAAGGTGAGCAGGACGGTCGAGCCGATGGCGTGCACGACCCAGAGCGGGGCGGCCGCGCCGGGGCCCAGCCGCTCCTCGGTGATCAGCAGCGGCAGGCCCGCGATCAGCAGGGCGATGGCGGCGAACCAAAGCCACAGCGCCCGCAGGCGCTCGGCGACCAGCGACCAGACCCGTCCCAGCCGGGGTGCGACGCCGTCGGCTGCCGTCGGCACCGCCACGCCCACGGTGCCGGCCAGCCCGATGACGAGCGGCAGGGCCGAGACCGTGAAGAAGGCCAGCCACATGATCGGGAGCAGCAGCAGGCCGAACCCGCCGGCCATCTCGACCAGGGCCGGGGCGGCCACCACCGTGTCGTCGACGCGGCCGACGAAGAAGTGCATGGGCAGCGCGGCCAGCGCCGTCACCGGCAGCAGCCGCACCCGGTTGCGCACGAGCACCGCGCCCGACCGCCGCCACCAGTGCGCCGAGCCCGGCCCGGCCACGAGCGGATCGGATAGCGGCGGCATCGGAGCCGGAGCGCGGTGGGAGGCGAGGTCGGCCGTGCTGCCTTCGGGGTCGAACGGGTCGGCGGCGGCCACCACTGGTGCTTCCACCATGAAGATGCGGGCCTCGCCGTGGTCCATCGGGACACCATGCCGCAGCGCGGGGTCTGGCCGCCACCCCGTCCGATTCACGGCAACCCGGTTGCCGTACCCACCTCGTACGGGGTAATCAGGACGGCATGGGCAGCTGGAACGTGCATCGGGTAACGGCGGACGACGCGGCCCGCATGCGCGCGCTACGGCTCGAGATGCTCGCCGACAGCCCGCTCGCCTTCCTCGAGACCCTGGCCTCGGCGGCCGCCCGGTCCCACGAGTCCTACCGGCAGCGCGTCATCCAGGCCGCGACCGGTGACAGCATCGCGAGTTTCGTGGCCGACCCGGGCAACGGCGAGCCGCTCATCGGCCACGCGGGCGGCACGGTGGCGCCCGAGTTCCCCGGCGAGACGCTGATCTTCGCGGTCTACGTGACCCCCGCCCGGCGCGGCGGCAAGGTGCTGGCCGACCTGATCGAGGCGGTCGCCGAGTGGTCCCGGTCCGCGGGCCGCCGGCGCACGATGCTCGAGGTCGTCGTCGGCAACGACCGCGCCGTCCGGGCGTACGAGAAATTGGGCTTCACCGACACCGGCGAACGCGTGCCCCACCCGGTGATCCCGACCCTCACCGAGCTGCGGATGCGCCGGAGCGTGTGATGGCCGCCCGGCACGTGGCGCGAGGCCTGCTCACCGCGGTGAACGGCACCACCGCCGCGGGCCTGGTGATCGCCGTCGTCACGCGCACCCGGCTGCGGCGCGGGCGGCACGGCGTGCTGATCGCCGAGGGCTACCGCCTGCCGATCCCGCCGGCCTCGTGCTTCACGGTCGGCTCGGTGATCCTGACCCGGCGCAGCGCCGCCTGGCTGCTGGCCGACGAGCGCGCCGAGCTCTTCGGTCACGAGCACCGCCACGCCGCTCAGTACGCGGTGCTCGGCCCGCTGTTCTGGCCCGCCTACTGGGTGGCCTGCGGCTACTCCTACGCGACGACGGGCTCGTGGGGCGTCCGCAACCTGTTCGAGCGACACGCGGGCCTGAAGGCCGGCGGTTACCCCACCGACCTGCCCCTGCGCCCCTGGGTGCTGCGGCTCAGAGGTCGACCTGCCAGTCGATCAGGGCGTCGACCGCCCGGAAGCCCATCTCCTGATTGACGCGGATCATGAAGGTGTTCTCCGCCGCGTTGAAAGTGTCGATCATCTGGAGGCTCGGCTTCAGCTCGCGTACGTGGGCCAGGTTGTGGATCTTGACGAGCAGGCCGAGCCGGTGGCCGCGATGGTCGGGGTCGACGATCGTGGTGCTCTGCCAGGCGTGGGCCGGCTCGTCGACGTCGCTGCCGATGTAGGTCCAGGCGGCAAGCCGGTCGCCGATCAGGGCACCGGCCTGATAGCCGATGCGGCCACGCCTCGCCCGCGCCTGTTCGGCCTGGCGGATCCGTTCGGCGTCCATCCTCTCCGGCTCCCAGTTCATGTCACCGATGGGAGCGTCGGCGTTCATCCGGCTCTCCAGGTAGGCCACGCCGTCGATCACGTCGTCCGGGGGCACGCCGACCCAGCGCTTCAGCCGGTAGCCCTCGGCGTGCTTCCACGCGTCGTCCATCAGCTCGGCGAGCCGGGGTTCGTCGAGCGTGGTCAGGTCGAGGCGGCTGCGGACCTCGGAGAGCCCGGCCCTGGCCCCGACCGACTGGGCGAAGGCCCGGCCGCCGGGATGCCGGTCGACGGTCTCGCCCTGCACGTGCTTGCGGCCCCTGGCCCGGGCGCGCTCGACGGCGAGATCGAACAGGGCCCGGCCCACGCCTTGGCGACGGCACTCCGGCCGGACCTGCAGGGCGATTTCGACATTTTCCACGTTGTCGAGCTCGGGGAACCTGAGGACCAGGAAGCCGACCGGCTTCCCGTCCAGATAGCCGAGGTAGCGCTCGCGTGTCTGGCCGGGTGGCGGATTGTCGAAAACCGCCAGGAAATTCGTCCGGCTGATGACCGGGATGTCGGGCCACTCGTGCCGCTCCACCGCCGTCGAGATGTCGTAGGCGATCTCGGGAGACGTCAACGGACCCGTCGAAATGCGCATGGCCGTCACCCTGTCGGGTGACGGCCATGAACGCTATCGAATTTGGACCTTTTAGCAAGCAGTTGGTCGGGAGGGCGGACGCACAGCGCCTCCGGCGCTGGGTCGTTGGGCCCCTCGAGAGATTGTCGCCAAGCTCGAGGTGAGGGGCCGCGTACGGCGCCGCACCCTCCCGCAGAGAGCATCCTGCCGATCCAGAGATCCCGGCGCAAGCCCTCTCGGGATGGAATTCTCACTTGGTGCGGGATTGGCAGTTACTCACAGTCATCCCAGCAGGCCGGCCTCGCGGGCACCGCGCAGCGACGGCTTGATCTGATAGGTCGGGCCCACCTGGTCGGCCACGGCATCGATGGTCTTGAGCCCCTCACCGGTGTTGTAGACGACGGTTTCCTTGTCGGGATCGAGCTTGCCGCTCTCGACCAGCTTCTTCAGAACGGCGACGGTCGTGCCGCCGGCGGTCTCGGCGAAGATGCCGGTCGTCTCGGCCAGCAAGCGGATGCCGGCGCGGATCTCGTCGTCGTCGGCGTAGTCCATCCAGCCGCCGGTACGGCGGACCGCCTCGATCGCGTACGCACCAGCGGCCGGGTCGCCGATGTTGAGCGACTTCGCGATGCCGGTCGGCTTCACCGGCGTGATCTCGTCCGTGCCGGCCTGCAGCGCGGTGGCGATCGGGTTGCACCCGGCCGACTGTGCGCCGAAGACCGTCCAGCCGCCCTCGGGCGCGGTGGCCAGACCGATCTCGACCAGCTCGGAGAATGCCTTGTCGACCTTGGTGAGCAGCTCGCCGGAGGCCATCGGGATGACCACCTGGGCCGGGATGCGCCAGCCGAGCTGTTCGGCGACCTCGTAGCCCAGGGTCTTGGAGCCCTCGGCGTAGAAGGGCCGCACGTTGACGTTGACGAACGCGGTGTCCTCGAACTCGTCGGTCTCGACCAGTTCGCCGCAGAGCCGGTTCACGTCGTCGTAGGAGCCCTCGATGGCCACCAGGTCACCGCCGTAGACCGCGGTCGTGATGATCTTGCCTTGCTCGAGGTCGTACGGGATGAACACGATGCTGGGCACCCCGGCGCGGGCCGCGTGGGCGGCCACCGAGTTGGCCAGGTTGCCGGTCGAGGCGCAGGCGAAGCGGGTGAAGCCGAGCCCGCGGGCGGCGGTCAGCGCCACCGAGACGACCCGGTCCTTGAACGAGTGGGTCGGGTTGGCCGAGTCGTCCTTGACGAACAGTGGCGCGCGCAGGCCGACCGCGGCGGCCAGCGAGGGGGCACTGACCAGCGGGGTCAGGCCCGGGTCGAGGGTGACGCGGGTGGCCGGGTCCTGCCCGGTGGGCAGCAGGCCCGCGTAGCGCCAGATGTTCTGCGGACCGGCCTCGATCTGTTCCCGGGTGACCCGCGCGAGAGCGGCCTCGTCGTAGGCCACCTCGAGCGGGCCGAAACACTCGTAACAGGCATGCTGGGCGATCAGCGGGTATTCCGCGCCGCACGCACGGCAGACGAGGCCCTTGGCGGGCGAGGCGGAGGCTGAGCCTGATTTAGAAGCGGAAGTGGGTGCACTGACGGTAGACGTCATCGAGGCCTTCCCTCTCATCTTTCCCCGCGGCGATCTGCCGAACGAGGACGGAATTAGCACCTGCCGCGTGCGGCCTCGTCGTCGAGACTTCGCGGTGGTTGCCGGGGCTTCACAGGGCCGTTCCCTCTGCCCCTCTGGATGAGGTATTCAGTTGTTTCCCACACCTTACGACGGGATCCCGCGAGATCGCCTCCGGGATCCCGAGGTGTGAGCCGGTCTACGAGGTGACGTCCTTGCGCGTGAACCGCCAGAACGCGATCCCCCAGCACAGCGTGGCGTAGGCGACCGCGCTGATCGCGCCCTTGACCAGGTCGTCCGACTGGGCCGGGGTGGAGAGCAAGCCCTGCCACGCGTCGGCGAAGTGAGTCGGCAGCAGATAACGAAGATCGCCCAGGGCGGTGATCTGATCGAGGATGCTCGACAGGATCCACAGCATGACCGCGCCGCCCACCGCGCCCAGCGGCGCGTCGGTCAGCACCCCGAGCAGGAACGCCAGCCCGGCCACCACCAGCATCGAGACGGCCAGGTAGCCGACGATCGCGAACAGCCGCAGCAGGCCCGGGCCGGGGGCGATCTCGGCGGCCACCGTGCTGCCCAGCGGGTGCCAGCCATAGCGCAACGTGCCGGCGATCAACGCGGTCACGGTCATCGTGAGCAGGGCCAGCGCCGAATAGCCGAGCGCGACGATCAGCTTCACCGCGAGCAGCCGCACCCGCGGCACCGGAATCGCCAGCAGGTAGCGCAGGCTGCCCCAGCTCGCCTCGCTGGCCACCGTGTCGCCGCAGAAGAGCGCGACCACCACGACCAGCAGGAAGCCCGCCGAGACGGCCAGGCAGAACAGCGCGAAGTTGAGCCCGCCCGAGGTGGCCAGTTCGACCAGGCTGTCGAAGGCGCCGCCGCCCTCGTCGTCCTCGCCGCCGCCGAACTCGAAGGCGACCAGGATGATCAACGGCAGCAGCGCCATGAAGCCCAGAGCCAATTGCGTACGCCGGCGCGACGCCTGACGCCGCACCTCGGCCCACAAGGGCATGGTGCGCGACGGCCGGTATCCGACCGCCCCGGCCTCGGTCTGCACGCTCATCGGTCCCCGCTCCCCGCCGTGCTCTCTCCCACCAGCGCGAGGAAGGCGTCCTCGAGCCTTCGCCGCGGCACTACCCGGTCGACGTCGACCCCGGCGCGCACCAGCGAGGCGACGACCTCGGAGCGCGGCGTGCCGTTCATGTCGACGATCAGCCCGGACGGCCCGTCGGGCAGCACCGAGCGCACGCCCAGCTCGCTCAGCACCCGCTCGGCGGCGGGCACGTCGGACACCTCGAGCTGCACCGACGGGGAATCGCCGACGATGTCCTCGACCGGCCCGGACGCGACGATGCGGCCCTTGTTGACCACGACGGCGTGCGTGCAGGTCTGCTCCACCTCGGCCAGCAGGTGACTGGAGACCAGCACCGCTCGGCCGTCGGTGGCGTAGCGCTTGAGCACCCGGCGCATCTCGGCGATCTGCGGCGGATCGAGCCCGTCGGTCGGCTCGTCGAGCACCAGCAGTTCGGGCAGGCCCAGCATGGCCTGCGCGATCGCGAGCCGCTGACGCATGCCGTGGCTGTACTTCTTCGTACGCCGGTGGATCGAGTCGCCCAGCCCGGCGATCGCGAGCGCCTCGTCGAAGCGCGCGTCCTCCCACGGACGGCCGGTCGCCTTCCAGTACGCCCGCAGGTTCTCCTCGCCCGTCAGGTGGGGCAGGAAGCCGGGCCCCTCGACCAGCGCGCCGACCCGCGACAGCACCGGGGAGCCGGGCACGAGCCGGTGGCCGAACACCATGGCCTCGCCCTCGGTCGGCATGGTCAGGCCCATCAGCACCCGCAACGTCGTGGTCTTGCCCGCGCCGTTCGGGCCGAGCAACCCGACGACCTGCCCGCGCTCCACGGTGAAGCTGATCTCTTCCACGGCGACGAACCCGTCCGCGTACGCCTTGCGCAGTCCACGCACGACAAGGGGCGTCTCGGCGTACTCAGGGTCGGTGGGGGTCTGCTGGCGACGCAGGCCGCGCCGCCGCACGAGCAGCACCACGGCCAGACCCACGACGATCAGCGCGAGCAGGCCGCCCAGCACGTAACGCCAGATCGTCTGGGGGTTGGCGATCGGGGTGCCCACCACGGTCGGCAGTTCGAGCGCCGAGGACACCTGCACGGTGTAGGTCGCGGGCTGCACCGGGGAGAGGAACGCCTGGTCGGTCGTGGCGACGACGACCCGCACGGTGTGACCCGACTCGATGCGCCGGACGATCGCGGGAAGCCGTACGGTCTGCTCTCGTGCCTGGTCGATCGAGGCGGGCAGACCGGTGAGCCGCACGGGGGCGACCAGGCCCGCGCTCAGCGTCTCGGCGCCGGACTGGTCGACGTCGTAGAGCTTGACGAAGAGCGTGGCCTCCCCGGTCGGCGAGGCGGCGCGCAACCGCACGGTCGGCGAACCGACCACGTTGATCGGCGTGCTGACCGCCCCCGTCTCGAACGCCGCGAACTGGCCCGGGATGTCGGCGGCGACCCCGGAGAGAAGCTGGCTGAGCCGTCCACCCGTGCCGGGCAGCGACGAGATCGCGCCCGGGTTGCCGTTCGGCGGGTTCGCGATCGGCTGCGCCGGCCCCTGCAGCTCGAGGCGGGTGCTTCCGGTCCCGTTCAGGCCGGGGTACGTGTCGTCGGAATACCCGTTCGTCACGAGCCCTCGGTCGGTCGCGCTGAAGCCCGCGACCCGCGAATAGGTGAAGCTGTCGGACGGCGTGCCGCCGTCGCCCTTCACGTAGTGGTCGAGCCACTGCAGCGTCAGGAACTTCACCCTGTCTTGATCGGTCTGTGGCCCGGCGCCGCCGTCGTGGCCGCCGGTGAACCAGGCGACCCGCACCGGCGTGCCGGCCGCGGCGATGCCCCGCGCGTTGGCGTCGCCCTCGCTGAGCGGGAAGAGCGTGTCGACCGCGCCCTGGATCAGCAGCGTCGGCGCCTTGATCTGCCCGAGGGTCGCGGCCGGGCTCGACCGACGGAGCAGATCGATCGTCGACCGGTCGGGCTGGCCGGTGGTGGCCACGTCGAGGTAGGCCGCGCACACGTCGGCCGCGAACCGCCCGCAGGCCGGGTTGCCGGTCGGCACCGGGGGCGGAGCCTCGCCGCCGCCGTCGAGTGAGGCCGGCGCTCCGCCGTTGCCGAAGAAGACGCCCGCCCAGCCCTTCTTGAAGACGCCGGTCGCGCTCGTGTCGGCCGACTGCGGCAGGAAGACGTTGGTCAGGTCGTTCCAGGTGATCGAGGGGACGATCGCGTCGACCCGCTGGTCTTGCCCGGCCAGCATCAGCGCCAGCGCCCCGCCGTAGGACCCGCCGACCACACCCACCCGTGGGTCGCCGGCGGCGTCGGTCTGGATCTCGGGCCGGGTCGCGAGCCAGTCGAGCAGGCCCTGAGCGTCGCGCACCTCGTAGTCGGGGCTGTCGAGGTGGATCTGGCCGCCGCTGCGCCCGAAGCCCTGGGCCGTGTAGGTGAGGACCGCGTAGCCGCGCTCGGCCAGCGACTCGGCGTCGTCGCTCACCGACAGTTTCGTGCCCCCGAAGCCGTGCGCGAGGAGCACGGCGGGCACCTTGCCGTCGCGGTCGCGGTCGCGCGGCAGATAGAGGCGGGTGTCGAGAGCGACGCTCTCGTTGCGCTGGGGCCCGCTCATCACCGTGATCATCTGGTCCCGTTGGGTCCAGCCCACGCGGTCGGGCAGCGCCGCCCACACCACCAGCCCGGCGAGAATCACGAGCGTGACGGCGCCGGCGACCAGGCGACCACGGGTGGGCCGGCGTAACCGGCTCGACCAAGACATGTATGAACGCTAGCCGGAAGCGTCTGAACGATGCCTGTGAAACCTCTCAGGAGCCGGCGGGCAGTAGCGTGGACCATTGACGCTTGACAGCACTTACCGACGGGGGCCTTCGCGCGTGGATGAGGAACTGACGCTGACCGTGACCCTGCGGCCGGCCGGGCTCGACGACCGCCGCGGCATCGTGCGCCTGCACCCCGAGGTGATGACCGCCCTGGCGATCAACCCCGGCGACCCGGTACGCCTCTCCGGCACCCGCACGACAGCGGCGCTCGCGGCCAAGGCGGCAACCGGGGCGAGCCGCGAGTTCCTCTACGCCGACGACCTCACGCTGGGCAACCTCGGGCTGCGGGACGGCGGCCGGGTCACCGTGGCCCGCCAGCCGGCGGTCGCGGCCCGGCGGGTCACGCTGGCCGGCCCGGCCGACGTCGTCGCCCTCGTGTCGCCCGAGTTCCTGCGGCTCGCCCTGCTCGGCAAGGTGGTCAGCCGGGGCGACAACGTCTCGCTGCGCCCGCAGGACGTGCTGCCCTTCGGTGGTCTGCGCCCGCAGGTCCCCGACATCGGCCAGAGCCTGCGCAACCGGCTCGGCTATCAATGGACCACCGCGCTACTCACCGTGGCCGAGGTCGCCGAGTCCGACGGTGGCGTGATCACCATGGACACGGTCGTCGGCTGGCAGGACGGGCCTGTCTCGTCCCCGGTGCCCGGCCCGGTCGCCCGGCCGCAGGAGCCGGCCGCCACCGACCCCGACGTGCCGCCGCCCAGCCTCGACGACCTGCCCGGTCTGCGCGCCCAGGCGAAAGAGCTGGAAGAGCTGCTCGACCTGGGCTTCAACCACGGCGAGGTGCTGGCCCGCCTGGGCACCAAGGTCTCGCTCGGCGTGCTCATCTCGGGTCCGGCCGGCTCGGGCAAGTCGGCCCTCGTGCGGGCGGTCGCCGCCCAGGTCGGGGCGCGGGTGCTGGCGGTCTGGGCGCCCGAGCTGGCCGCGCTCACCAACGACGCGGCGGCCATCCGGCTGCGCGGTCTGGCCCGCGACGCCCGCGGCGACGGTCCGGTGGTGCTGCTCTTCTCCGACGTCGAGGCGCTGGCCCCGCGCGACGAGCCCGGCCCGCTCTCGACCGTCTTCCACCAGGTGCTCGAAGAGACCGTACGGGCCGGGGTCGCGGTGATCGCCACGACGAGCCGCCCCGAGTCGGTCGACACGTCTCTGCGCTCGCCCGACCTGCTGGCCGTGCAGCTCGCCGTCCCGCTGCCCGACGCGGCCATGCGCCGCGAACAGCTCGGCGTGCTCACCCGCGGCATGCCGCTGGCCGAGGACGTACGCCTCGACGAGGTGTCGGGTCGCACGCCGGGATTTGTGGCCGCCGACCTGGGCGCCCTGGCCCGCGAGGCCGGGGTGCGGGCCGCGCTGCGGCAGAAGGACGCCGAGAAGCCGACGGTGACGATGGCCGACTTCGAGGCCGCGCTCGACGTGGTGCGGCCGACGTCAATGGCCGACTCGACGCTCGAGGTGGCCGAGGTGACCCTCGACGACGTGGGCGACATGGCCGAGGTCAAGCAGACGCTGACCGAGTCGGTGCTCTGGCCGCTGACCTATCCCGACACGTTCGCCCGGCTCGGTGTCTCGCCGCCGCGCGGGGTGCTGCTCTACGGGCCGCCCGGCTGCGGGAAGACGTACCTGGTCAAGGCGATCGCCGGCACCGGCAAGGCCAACGTGCTCTCGGTCAAGGGCGCCGAGCTGCTGAGCAAGTGGGTGGGTGACAGCGAGCGGGCGGTGCGCGAGCTGTTCCGCCGGGCGCGCGAGGCGGCGCCGACGCTGGTCTTCCTCGACGAGGTCGACGCGCTGGCCCCCACCCGGGGGCAGGCCAACGACGGCGGCACCACCGACCGGGTCGTGGCCGCCCTGCTGACTGAGCTCGACGGGGTCGAAGACCTGCGCAACGTCGTGGTCGTCGGCGCGACGAACCGGCCCGACCTGATCGACCCGGCCCTGCTGCGGCCCGGCCGGCTCGAACGCCTGGTCTACGTGCCCCCGCCGGACGGCGAGGCGCGCACCGCGATCCTGCACGCGTCCGCGAAATCGGTGCCGCTCGACCCGACGGTCGACCTGGGCAAACTCGGCGAGGAGCTGGAGGGTTTCTCGGCTGCCGACTGTGCCGCACTCATCCGCGAGTCGGCCCTCTCCGCGATGCGCGACTCCCTGGAGGCGACGACGGTCACCGCGGCCAACGTGGCAACCGCCCGCGAACGCGTACGCCCCTCGCTCGACCCCGGCCAGGTCGCGTGGCTGGCCTCTTACGCCGAGGCCCACCAGAACTGATCAGCGCCGGCGCGTGCGGGCCCTGGTCGACCGCAGGCGGCGCAGGCGGCCGACCAGCACCGGGTCGTGCTCCAGCGCGGCCGGGTTGTCGAGCAGGGCATTCAGCAGTTGGTAGTAGCGCGTGGACGAAAGCCCGAACGTGTCACGGACGGCCTGCTCCTTGGACCCGGCGTGTTTCCACCAGCGCCCCTCGAAAGCGAGGATCTCGACCTCGCGCTCCGTCAGCGCGCCGGCCTCGGCCCGGGGCGCTGGAATGTGCGGTTGCTCTTCGGACGGGTCCGCGGCCGGCTGCATGACACTCCAAAAGAGATCCAGACGCACAGGTGTACGAATCGGGGACCGTCAGCATAAGCGCCGGCGACCCCCGACCGCACTCCGCGCCGACGTTACCTCACGTAATGTCTCGGCTACGCATTGCCCACATCGAAGCCCCCACGACGAGCACGAAGATGCCCGCCAGCAGACCGCCCGCCATCGGCCAGGTCAGCGTCAGCGAGTCGGGCTGGCAGCCGCCCGCCGACGTGAAGTCGCACGAGTTGTAGTCCTCGAGCGTGATCTCCTTGTCCATCCAGGCGATCAGCCAGACCGGGATCAGGAAGACCCCGCCGAACTTCACCTTGGCCAGCTCCAGCACGGCGCCCAGTCCGAACTGGAGCACGATGATCACGCCGACCGTCACGCCCAGCGCCATCGCGGTGTGCCGGCCCAGCGAGGCGAGCGCGAACCCGACCGCCCCGGCCACCACCACCAACGCCAGGCCGCGCAGCTCCATCAACGCGATCGACTGCCAGGCGCCCGAGGTCATGCCGACCGTGGTGCCCCGAGCTTCGGCGATGCCGTAGAACACGGCCGTCCAGATCGCCGAGAGCACCACGGTCAGGGCGGCGAAGAAGACCAGGAGCGCGGCCAGTTTGCTGCTCAGCACCAACAGCCGCCGCGGCCGCCAGAGCAGCAGGTTCATCATGCCGCCGCTGCTCCACTCGGCGCCCACGAAGGACGCGCCCACGATGAACGCCACCAACCCGAGCAGCACGGCCAGGGTCGTCGCCATGTCGGGGAACTGCTCCAGGAAGGAGAAGGTGGGCGGCATGAACCACTGCGCCTGGAAATCGTCGGGCGCCGGTTCGACCATGCCCTCGCAGTTCGGCGGCCACGAGCCGGCCTGCGGCGTCCCCTGGGCCGCCTGGCAGGTGGCCCGATCACGCTGGAACTGGTCGACCGCGCGCTGATATTCCTGCTGGGCCTGGGCCCGCGCCGAGGCGACCTGGTCGGGGCCGACCTTCTGGTTCGAGAAGAACACGCTGACCGCGATGGCCGCCAGCACCAGCACCGTGCCGAGCAGGAAGAGCCGGGTGAAGCGGCGCTTGGTCAGCCGCTTGGTCTCCGCGCTGTAGAGGCTCACTGTCCCCACCCTCCGACCGCGGTCGCCCCGGCCGACTCGTCGACCTGGCGGTTCTGCCCCTCGACCGGCGCCGTGCCGGTGAGCTGCAGGAAGACGCTCTCCAGGTCGGCCGCGACCGGGCTCAGCTCGCTGACGTAGATCTCCCGCTCGGCCAGGATCCGGGTGATCTGGGCCGGGTTGCCGGCGTTGCCGACGGTGAAGTGGTCGTGGTCGACGGTCACCTGGGCGCCGTTGGCCCGCAGCAGCTCGACCGCCGTGCGCAGGTCGACCCCGGGCTCGAGGCGCACCTTCACCGACGCCGAGGTGTGGCTGGCCAGCACGTCGGCCACCGAGCCCGCGGCGACCCGCCGGCCGGCCGAGATGATCGTGACCGAGTCGCAGATGAGCTGGATCTCGCCGAGGATGTGGCTGGAGAGCACGACCGTCATGCCCGACTCGGCCAGCGTGCGCATCAGGGTGCGCATCTCGCGGATGCCGCCCGGGTCGAGTCCGTTGGCCGGTTCGTCCAGGATGAGCAGCCTGGGCTCCTTGAGCAGGGCGGAGGCGACCGCGAGCCGCTGTTTCATGCCCAGCGAATAGGTCTTGACCCGGTCCTTGGCCCGGTCGCGCAGCCCGACCAGCTCGAGGACGGCGACGACGCGCTCCTTGCGTACGCCCCCGGCCTCGGCGAGCAGCGAGAGCGTGTCCTGAGCGCTGAAGTTGGCGAAGAACTGCGGGCTCTCCACGATCGCGCCGACCTGCCCGGCCACCTCGGCCAGGTTCTCGGGAACCTCGCGCCCGAGGATCGCCATGCGACCGCCGTTGGGCCTGATCAGCCCGAGCAGCGTACGCAGTGTGGTCGTCTTGCCCGAGCCGTTGGGCCCGAGGAAGCCGTGCACCTGACCCGCCTCGACGGTCATGTCGAACCCGTCGAGCGCCCTTCGCGTCCCTTTGCGGCTGCGGTAGGTCTTCTGCAGCCCCGCTATCTCCAATACGGCAGTCACGCGGGCGACTCTAGACAAACTCGTCAATATGCGCTGCTACAAAGCCTGCGTTCAGGCCGTGATGACGTGAACTCCAGCCTCGCGGAAGCGCGCGACCACGTCGGCCGGTGCGCCCGAGTCGGTCACCAGCGTCTCGATCTTGGTGATCGGGCAGATCCGGGCGAACGCGTGCCCGCCCAGCTTCGACGAGTCGGCGATCACCACGACCCGCTTGGCCCGGGCGACCATGAGGCTGTTCATCGCGGCCTCACCCTCGTGGTGCGAGGCCGCGCCCAGCTCGACGTCGACCGCGTCCACGCCGAGCAGCACGATGTCGAGCGTGACCTCTTTGAGCAGCGCGCCGCCCAGCGGCCCGACCACCTCGAAGGACTGCGGCCGCACGACCCCGCCGGCCACCACGATCTTCATGCGCGAGCGCACCAGCAGCTCGTTCGCGATGTTCAGGGCATTCGTGACGACGGTGAGCTGCGAGCCCTCCCCACCGGCGTTCAGATCAGGGCGTACGGCCAACGCGCGCGCGACCTCGGTGACGGTGGTCCCGCCGTTGAGACCGACGACCGTGCCCGGGGTGACCAGTCCGGCCGCGGCCTCGCCGATGCGCTGCTTCTCGGCCGAGTGCTTGGCGCTCTTGTAGCGCAGCGGCAGGTCGTACGAGACGCCGTTGGCGACCGCGCCGCCCCGCGTCCTCGTGATCATCTGCTGCTGGGCGAGCTGGTCGAAGTCGCGGCGGATGGTGGCCTGCGAGACGTCGAGGCGCTCGGCCGCGTCCTCGACGCTGACCCGCCCGCTCTCGGCGAGTAACTCGAGCAGGGCATTCCACCGCGCGTACCGGTCCACCCAGACTCCCCGCTGCACGTTCCGTGATAAGAGTGTGCACATTAGTGCGCGAAAGCCCGGGAAGCAAAGCTCTCCTCTGCGCGGAGCGGCGACGATGGTTGCGCCCGCGCCCGGCTTCCGCGCAGAATGACGCTCGAAATTGCCAGGAACCGAGCGCTTATGCGCATGCGTCCCGACGGTGAAGGGTGGCCCATGACGTACGTCAAGGCAGAGATCGCCAGCCAGCCGGAGTGCTGGCGCATGGCCGCGAAGCTGGCCGACGCCCCGGGTCTGCCCGTCGCGGGCGAGCGCGTGGCCGTCGTCGGCTGCGGCACCTCGTGGTTCATGGCCAAGGCCTACGCCGCGCTGCGTGAGCGGGCCGGGCAGGGCGAGACCGACGCGTTCCAAGCCTCCGAGTTCCCGCGCCGCCGCCGCTACGACCGGGTCGTCGCGATCACCCGTTCCGGCACCACCACCGAGGTTCTCGACCTGCTCAACGACCTCGCCGGCGGCACGCCGACCACCGTGCTGACCGCCGATCCGGCCAAGCCGGCCGCGCGGATCGCCGACGAGGCCGTCGTGCTCGACTTCGCCGACGAGCAGTCGGTCGTGCAGACCCGGTTCGCCACCAGCGCCCTCGCCCTGCTGCGGGCCCACCTGGGCGAGGACATCGAGTCGATCGCGGCCGACGGCGAGGTGGCCGTGCGGCTGCCGCTGCCGGTGCACCCCGCGCTGGCCGAGCAGATCACCTTCCTGGGCCGCGGCTGGACCGTCGGGCTGGCCGAGGAGGCCGCGCTGAAGTGCCGCGAGGCCGCCATGTACTGGGCCGAGGCCTACCCGGCGATGGACTACCGGCACGGACCGATCGCGATCGCCGGCCCGCGCCGCGCGGTCTGGGCCTTCGGCGACGTGCCGACCGGCCTGGCCGACGAGGTCGAGGCCACCGGCGCCGCCTTCGTGCACAGCCGCCACCACGGGGGCTACGCCGCGCTCGGCAGCTGGTGCGGCGGCCGCGCCCCGCTCGACCCGATGGCCGACCTGGTCGTGGCCCAGCGCGTCGCCGTTCTGCTCGCGACCAGCCAGGGCCTCGACCCCGACCACCCCCGCAACCTCACCCGCGCAGTCGTCCTGGCATGACCGACTGCACCGCAGTGAGCGAAGCGGTCGTAGGGCCAGGAAGGTATGCCGCGGGCGGCTCAGCATGAACCAAGTGGTCGTCGCCCTGGATGTGGGCGGGACAGGCATGAAGTGCGCACTGGTCCGCACCGACGGGACGGTTCATCACACCGAACGGCACCCCACGCAGGCTGAACGCGGCCCCGAGGCGGTTCTGGACACGATCCTCGACGTCGCTTCCGGTCTCGCTGACAAGGCGCGGGCCGACGGCCTCGAGCCGGTCGCGGCCGGCGTGGCCGTCCCGGGTGTGGTCGACGAGGAGAACGGTCTGGCCGTCTGGTCGTCGAACATCGGCTTCCGCGACGTCCCCGTGCGCGCCTGCCTGCAGGAACGGCTCGGCCTGCCCGCCGCCCTCGGCCACGACGTACGGGTCGGCGGCATCGCCGAGGCCCGTCTGGGCGCCGGCCAGGGTCACCGCCACGTGCTTTTCGTCGCGATCGGCACCGGCATCGCGTCGGCCCTGGTGGTCGACGGGGCCGGCTACTCCGGGGCGCACGGCGCGGCCGGCGAGGTCGGCCACATCGTCGTCCGCCCCGGCGGCCCGGTCTGCGGCTGCGGGCTCCGGGGCTGCGTGGAGGCGATCGGCTCGGCCAAGTCGATCGGCCGCCGCTACGCCGAGCGGGCCGGCCAACCCGGCGCCACCGCCCTCGACGTGGTCACCAGGGCCGCGGCGGGCGACGAGCTGGCTGCCACCGTCTGGCGGGAGGCGATCGAGGCCCTGGCCGACGGGCTGGTCACCGCGCAGGCCCTCTACGACGTCGGCGTGCTCGTGCTCGGCGGCGGCCTGGCCCAGGCCGGGGACGCGCTGCTGCGACCCCTGGAGCAGGCCTTCCACGACCGGATCAGCTTCCATCGGGCGCCCGAGTTCGTCCGCGCCGGCCTGGGCGACGAGGCCGGCTGCATCGGCGCCGCCCTGCTCGCTCTCGATCATCTGGAGAGAACCGCATGACCCGCATCGGCGGCAAGATCGTTCGGCCCGGAGCAGTCGTCGAGGGCTACGTCGAGGTCGACGGCCCGGCGATCCTGACGGTCGAGGCCGCTCAGGGCGCGGGCGACGACATCGTCGTACCCGGCTTCGTCGACCTGCACTGCCACGGCGGCGGCGGGCACACGTTCACCACCGGCGACGCCGAGTCGGCCCGCGGGGCGGCCGCGTTCCACCTGGGTCACGGCACCACGACCATGCTGGCCAGCCTGGTCAGCTCCCCGTTCGAGCTGATGCGCGACGCCACGGCGGCCTACCGTCCGCTGGTCGACGACGGGGTCATCGCCGGCGTGCACTACGAGGGTCCGTTCCTGTCGGGCGCACGCTGCGGCGCGCAGAACCCGGCCTTCCTGCGCGACCCGTCGATCGACGAGCTGACCGCCCTGATCAAGATCGGCGAGGGCGTCGTACGCCTCGTGACCGTCGCCCCCGAGCTGCCCGGCGCTCTGGAGGCGATCGCGTTCCTGCGCGCGCACGAGGTGGCCGCCGCGGTCGGGCACACCGACGCCACGTACGAGCAGACGCTCGCCGGTGTGGCGGCCGGTGCGACCGTGGGTACCCACCTGTTCAACGGCATGCGGCCGCCGCACCACCGCGAGCCGGGCCCGGTCGTCGGCCTGCTCTCGTCGCCGGTGGTGGCCGAACTGATCGCCGACAACATCCACCTGCACCCGGGCATGCTCGCCTTCGCCGCCCGCACCGCCGGACCCGACAAGGCCGCGCTGATCACCGACGCGATCGACGCCACCGGCATGGCCGACGGCACCTATGACCTGGGCGGCCAGCAGGTCGTCGTGGCCGATCGGGTGGCCCGCCTGGCCCGTGACGGCTCGATCGCCGGCAGCACGCTGACGATGGACGAGGCCCTGCGCAACACGGTCACCGCCGGCATCCCGCTGCACGACGCGGTAGCCATGGCCTCGACAACCCCGGCTCGCGTGCTCGGCCTCGGCGACGACGTGGGCGCGCTCGAGGCCGGTCTGCGCGCCGACCTGGTCGTGCTCTCACCCGACCTGCACGTCAAGCGCGTGATGCGGGCCGGTCGCTGGGTGGTGTGAACCCGGCCGGCCGTTCCCAGCCGCGCAGGCCGGGCAGCGGGATGCGGTCGAACGGGATCCGCTCGATCAACCGGGCCACCACGACGCCCAGCAGCAGACCGGCGATCGAGTCGGTCAGCCAGTGGAAGCCGGTGTAAACGGTCGTCACGAAGACGATCGCCACCGGTACGACCCGGATCATCCAGGTCTCCCAGCGCCGCAGCGACCGGTGCAGCAGCGCGGCGGTCAGGATGGCGATCACCGCGTACCAGACGAGCGAGTTGCCCAGGTGGCCCGAGGGGTAACTCATGGCGTACACGCCCTCGGCGTTGGGGTTGTGCATGATCACCGGGTCGGGGCCCTGGAACCGGGGTGCGGCCCGGCCCGACCAGATCTTGAGCGGGCCGATCGTCAGGTAGGTCAGCACGAAGGCCGCGGCGAACGGGAACGCCGCCCGGATCGACCGGCTGCGCCAGAAGAGGACCGCGGTCAGGACCAGCGACACCGGGGTCAGCACCTGACCGCCCTGGCCCAGGTAGTTGAAGACGCGGGCGGTCCAGTAGACCGGCTTCGGCTGGTGGCTCAGCGCCCAGTCGGCCACCCGCTGGTCGAGCGTCAGCAGGTGGCCGTTGATCAACGCGACGGTGAGCGCGACGAACGCCGCCAGCAGGACGGCGTCGAGCCACCAGCCGAGCAGCGGACGGGTGCGGTTGCGCGTGATCGTTGCGGACACGCCCTCAAAGTTAGAGGTACTTGGCGAGCTTGGCGGCAAGCAGGTCGCCACGAACCCCCGAGTTGGGGCAGCCGCCGAAGTGATGCAGGGCCACCACCTTGTCGGTCGAACGCGACAGCACGGGCGAACCGGACGAGCCGCCCTCGGTGTCGCAGAAGTACGCCACGTCGGAGCCGGGCGCGTACCCGTCGTAACCGGGGTTGGTCACCGCGCAGTTACCCGCCTGGTCACCGCGCGACCCGGCGATCCTCGTGGGCTCGCCCGCGGGGTGCTGCGGAACGTAGAGCTCCTGGTTCTTGGCCGGACGCTTCGTGTCCAGCGTCAGGTAGCCGAACTTGCGCACCGACTCGAACTTGTCGACCGAGAACAGCGTGTAGTCGTACGTCTTGTCGGTGGCCAGGACCTGGGCGCCCCAAACCTTCGTCGGCTGGTAAACGTCGTACCCGCCGCATTTCGCGCATTGGTAGTTGAACCAGACCTCGGTGTCGTAGGCCTGCGCCGAGTTGGTGAAACAGTGGTTGTTGGTGAGCATGCGGTTCTGCGCGCCGACCCGCCAGCCCGTGCAGAGCTCGGTGCCGTTGATCAGCAGCCGCGCGATGGCCTTCGATTTCACGTACGCCGTCGGGTCGCTCGATCGGTAACAGGCGGCGTCGGCCGACGTGTCCGCACCGCACACCGACTCCTCACGTCCGGTTCGGCCCGGCGCGGTGAGCTGCTTCTCGGGTTGACGGCGCTGCTCGGTACGGCTGAAGCCGCGCGCCACCCGGTCGACGTCCACGCCGAGCGAGCCGACGAGATCGCCCAGCCCGAGCAGATCTTCGGCACCGCGGTGCACTTCGAGCACGGCCGTGTCGCCGGTCACCGACATGGCCCAGCGGCCGTCCTCGGCTTCCCCGGCCTCGTACCGATGCTCCTCGGTGCCGTCCGCGTTCGCCACGGTGACGTAGTCACCCGGCAGCAGAGCCATCCGCGAGAAGTGCAACTTCACATAGGACGCGCCGGGATAGCGGAACGTCTCCTTCTTGGGCCGGCCACCGAGGTAGCCGAGCAGTTTGTGCACGCTGAGCAGCTCGCCGACCTGCTGGCGGCCGCTGGCACTGCCCGATTCGAGCGGACGCTGCTCGCTGCCCGCCTCGGGTGCGCTCTGCTGGGTGCTGGGTTGCGCGGTCGTCGGTTGCGGGGAGTCGGGCGGCGGAGCCGGTGACGCCGATTTCGCTGTTCCGGGCGCTCCCGGTGGCACGCTGGCGCGATTTCCGAGCTGTTCAGCCGCGACCGGTGTGCGTCCGATCGCCGGGGCCTCCAGCCAGGTACCGACCGTTTTTCCGTTCTGGCCGGCGGCGTGCCAGGCGCTCGCCCCGGCCGCGCCCGCCAGCACCAGGGCGGCGCAGGCCCCGATCGCTATGCCTGCCTTACGCTTTGGGGGCACAGGGAACCCGCCCTTCTCGTCATATCAGGGACATATGTACTAATCAGGCGTTCTCGTACCTGTGTAACGAGCCACCTGCGGCAGCGACGCGCGGGGCGGAGCGTGCACACTGGTTCGGTGCGCATCACTTCCGCCCTCGTCGACCCGGCGCTGCTGGATCTGCCGTGGGGTGTCCCGCTCGAGGAGTGGCCGGCCGATCGCCTGGTCGCCCTGCCGCAGGGCATCTCGCGTCACATCGTGCGGTTCGTGAAGCTCAACGACGTGGTCTACGCGTTGAAGGAGACCCGCGAACGGATCGCCGAAAAGGAGTACGACCTCCTGCGCGCGCTGGAACGCATCGACTTCCCGGCCGTCGAGGCGGTCGCGATCGTCTTCGACCGCGAGGACGCCGACGGTGAACCGCTGGAAACCGTGCTGATCACGCGCCACCTGCAGTTCTCGCTGCCCTACCGCGCACTCTTTTCACACGTGCTGCGGCCCGACACGCTCAACCGCCTGCTCGACGCGCTGGCCGCCCTCATCGTGCGCATGCACCTCACCGGTTTCTCGTGGGGCGACTGTTCACTGTCCAACACGCTCTTCCGCCGTGACGCGGGCGCCTTCGCGGCCTACCTGGTCGACGCCGAGACCGGCAACCTCTACCCGAAACTCTCCGAGGGCCAGCGCCTCGAAGACATCGAGATTCTTCGGCTGAACATCTTCGGCGAGCTGCTCGACCTGCAAGCGGCCGAGTTGCTGCACGAGGCGATCGACCCCGAGTCGGTCGTCGACGACATCGTCGCCCGCTACGAGCGGCTGTGGCACGAGGTCACCTACGAGCAGGAGGTTCCCCGCGAGGCCCGGCACGACATCGAGCGGCGCATCCGCCGGCTCAACGAGATGGGCTTCGACGTGGCCGAGGTCGACATGTCCACCGTGGACAGCGGCTATCGCGTACGCCCGAAGGTCGTCGACGCCGGCTATCACACGCGCCGCCTGCTGCGCCTGACCGGGCTCGACGCCGAGGAGAACCAGGCCCGCCAGCTGCTCAACGACCTC
This sequence comes from Actinoplanes solisilvae, assembly GCF_003999975.1. Taxonomy (GTDB): domain Bacteria; phylum Actinomycetota; class Actinomycetes; order Mycobacteriales; family Micromonosporaceae; genus Actinoplanes; species Actinoplanes solisilvae. Next base: position 986,850 of record NZ_RJAC01000001.1, read on the forward strand.
GACACGTACCGGGCCGAGAGCCTGCTCACCGACGAACAGCAGGCCGCCCACCGCTGGCTGACCGAGGTCTTCGAACCGGTCGTCCGGGCCGTGCCGCCCGACCTACGGCGCAAGCTCGAACCGCAGGAGATCTTCACCCAGGTCATCCAGCACAAATGGCTGCTCTCCGAGCGGGCCCAGCGCGACGTCGGCATGGCCGCCGCGGTGCAGTCCTATCTCACCGACGTGCTGGCCAAGAAGCCCGACGAGCAGGCCGTGCTCGGCGTCGAGGTCAGCTCACTGGCCGGCGACGGCGTCGAGGTCTGACCTCGAGGTCACTCGTTCGCGCAGCGCGCGCAGGCCGGCCCGGCGGGCCACCACCACGATCTCGTCGCCCGCGGCGACCACCCGCCGGGAGTCGGGCAGCCAGTCGACCCACTCCGAGCCGGCCGCCGTCATTCCGATCACGCGGACGCTCTCGACCCGGTCGGCGCCGCCCAGCGCGGCGCCGTCGAGCGGCGAGCCGGGCTGCACCCGCACGGCCGCCACCAGCAGCGCGTGCCGCTCGACCGGGATCGTGGCGAGCATCTCGCGCTCGATCATGGCGGCGGCGAACGCGGGCGCGCAGAGCCGCGAGACGCTGCGCGAAATGTTGATGTTGAAGGCGGTCTGGACGCGGCGGGCGAAGTCGTCGTCGAACAGCCGCAGCACCACCCGGATGTCCTCGCGCGCGGCCCGCGCGTGCAGCGCCGCCTGCAGGTTGACCGCGTCGTCGGTCGAGACCACGACCAGCGCCTGGCAGTGGTCGATCGAGGCTGAACGCAGCGTCCGCTCCCGAGCGGCGTCGCCCTCGATCACCGGGACGCCGAGCGACTCGGCCACCTTGACGCCACGCGCGTTGGGGTCGCGGTCGACGGCGACCACGTCGAGGCCGAGATCGACGAGCTGGCGCAGCACGCGAGTGCCGACCGTACCCAGCCCGACCAGCACGATGTGACCGGTATGGACCTTGAGGGTCTCGCCGCGGTCGAGGGCCAGCCGAGTCTTGACCACACCGTCGACCACCGCCGCGGTGATCAACGGGATCAGGGCGACGCCCGCGATCGTCAGCACGAGCTGGGCGGCCTGGGCGGCCGGGGTGTTCTGCGGTTCCACATCGGACGAGCCGACCATCGTCAGCAGCGTGATGTAGATCGACTGCCAGGGTCCCTCGGCCCCGATGAAGTGGGTCAGCAGGGCGCCGGAGACCGCGGTCAGCGCCAGCGCGACGAGGACGGCGACGCCGAGCTTGCGGGTGAGGCCGGCCCGCAACGCCCGGCCGATCGACAACCACGGACGGCGGCGACGACCGGCCCGGGCCAGGCGGAGCGCGGTCACCGCCTGGGCCGCCGGGCGGCCGGTCGCCTCGGCGAGCACCAGATCGGTGGGCCGGCGATCATCCGGTTCCGGCTCGGCGGGCAGCACGACGCCGTTCGACATGGCCAGAGTGAGCAACGCCGCCGTCTCGGGGACGTCGGCGCGCTTGGCCACGTGAAGGGTGCGGGCCGCGTACCGGAAATGGGTCGGAGCGACCTCGCCCAACGCGGCGGCCACGAAGGCGGGAGCGGCCATGGCCGCGTCGGAGAGCACCGCGCAGTCGGCGAACAGGCGGCGCACCCCGGAGGCCAGACCGGTGGTGAACATGCGGATGACCAGGCGCAGGTCACCCTCGACGGCGCGGGCGCACAGGGCCGCGTGCAGGTTGGCCACGTCGTCGGGCATGACCAGGGCCAGCGCGGCGGCCCCGGCCAGACCCGCGTCGCGGAAGGTGCGCTCATCGATGCGGGCGGCGGTGATCACCTTGACCCCGCGGGCGCGCAGCAGGGACAGGTCGGGCACGGCCGGGCGCAGGTCGGGCGGCGTGATGACGGTGATGCGCAGGCGGCCGGAATCGGCCAGCTCGTCGGCGAGCGTGAAGACCAGCGCGTCGGAACCGTAGACCACGAAATGGGGACGCGGGTCGGCGGTTCGCTCACGCAGACGGGCGACCAGGGAACGCCGTACGCCGTCCTTCTGAGGATCCGAAGCCACGTCGCGATCGTAGTCAGCCGGAACCCGTCAGGCGCGCCGCTCGTTGCCCCATCCGACGCGTTTCGTCCTAATTCGGGCGGATAGCTTTCCTGGAGGAGAACAGTGCGCAAGTTGAGGTATGCCGGAGCGGCGATCGCCGGCGGAATCGTCCTGTTCGGAGCCGCCCCCGCGCAGGCCGACGTGCTGCCCGGCGCCGACGTCGCTGCTCAGCAGGCCGACGCGCGGCTCGCCGACCTGCTGGGTCAGAGCAACGGGCTCAATGTGGACAACCCGCTCCAGTACAGCACCCTCAGTGACACCCCGCTGGGACGCAGCCCCGTGGCCCAGTTCTCGGCCGGCCAGAACAGCCCCGACCTGAACCCCCTGCTGCCCGGCGAGTCGGCCACCGACCACCGGCCGCAGCCGCCCGCGGCCTCCGTGGTGCGCCGGCCCCGGACGCTGCTACCGGGCGTGCCGGGCTCGTCCGGCCTGCCCGGCCTGTCCGGCCTGTCCGGTCAGGGGCTGCCGGTGCAAGGGCTGCCCGTGCAGGGGCTGCCGGTGCGGGACCTGCCGCTGCTCGGCGACCGTTCACTGCCGCTGCTCGGCGACCTGCTGCCCAGCGGCCAGACCCGCAGCTTCGGCCAGCGGCCCACAATGCGCCAGGCCGAGATGTTCGACGGCGGGCTGCCACTGCTCGGCGGGCTCGGCGGGCTGCTCCCGGCCAACGAGTCGCCGCGCACGCCCCCGGCCGGCGACGGCCCGGACCTGTCCGGCCTGCCCGCCGGCGGCATGGCGATCCTGCCCGCGGCCCTGAACGGTTCGGCGGCGGCTCCGGCCGCAGGTTCCGAGCCTGCCGCATCCGAGCCCGCCGCATCCGAGCCGGCCGCGCCCGCGCCCGTCGCCGAGCAGCCCGCGCAGGACAAGCCGGCCAAGCCGACCAAGGCCAAGCCGGCCAAGTCGCACCCGGTCGAGACCCCCGAGGACCCGCGTCTGCATGAGGAGCCGGTCGACGACGACACCGTCGAGGACCGCCCGTTCTCCTCCGAGGGCCGCCCGGTGGCCGGCGTCGACGAGCAATACCGCTAGTCGCCCCTGGACCCTGTGGACAACTCCGTTTCCCTGCTCCCGTCGCCGCTAGGCTCACCCGTGCCCCGGGTGGGAGGGGGTTTGGGATGGCGGGGCCCGATCAAAGCAAAAGGCCCGCCCGGCACCACGCCGGACGGGCCTTTTCGCCTAGCTACTACGGAGTGACCGACGAGATCACGATCGGGCCGCGGCCGACGACCGCGCCCTCGTTCGTCACGATCGCCACCTCACCCGACAGCGAACGGCCCGCGGGCGGCACGGCCAGCGCCGTCACCGTCCCGTTGACCGTCGTCGACGCGCCGTTGGCCAGCGTCGACGACGTCGCCGCCACGGAGACCGAGCCGAGCGCCGGGCTGAAGAAGATGTCGAGGTAGTCGTACGCCGTGGTGCCGGCGGGCACCGCGTAGCCGTCCACCACGGCCGTGTAGGTGCCGGCCGTCGGGTTCGTCAGCGAGATCGACTCCTCCGAGTCGCCGTCCGCGTCCTGTCCGACCAGCACGCCGTCGCGGTAGAGCGACAGGTCCAGGTCAGCCGTGGCGTCGGCCGGGTTGCCGATCGCCACGTCCAGCCGGTTCGAACCGGCCGGCACGACGAACTCGTACTCCTGCGAGCCACCGTCCTCGATGGTCGGACGCTGCCGGTCGGCGCTGCCGAGCGGGCCGCCCTGCGGCGACACCGTGACCGGGCCGAAGCTGTTCTTCACGGCGAAGCTCACCGGGGTGGGCTGGTTGACCGCGACGCTCGGCAGGGTGATCGTCTCGGGGGTCAGCGCGACGCCCTGGATCTTCGCGTCGAGCTTGAACGGGTTGCTGAGGATCGGCGACGTGCGCCGGGCCTCGACCTCGAGCTCCCAGATGCCGGGGATCGGGTTCTCGTACGACCGCTCCGACGGCTTGCAGACCGCCTCGTTGGAGTAGTTCGTGTAGCAGTCCGAGCTGGCGGTGCTGTCCACCGGGACGCCCCACGGGTTGATCGCGACGAAGCGGGTCTGCTGACCGGCGGTGATGCCGGACAGGTCCACCTGCAGCGCCTTGGTGCCCTCGGGAACGGTGACGTAGAACGACGTGGTCGAGTTGCGGTCGACCTTGCCCGACCACGAGGTGGCGTACGACGGTTTCTTGGTGTCGACGCCGGTGACGACCGTGTTGAGCACCTCGAAGTCGATCGCCGGGGTCGACGGGTCGTCAACCTTCAGCAGAGCGCTGGCGACTCCCGAAGAGGCCCGCACCACGACCGGCACGCTGACCGTCTTGTTCAGCGGCAGCGCGACCAGCGGCGACGAGACGAACGACGAGCGATCGCCGATCCACGACAGCGTGTGCAGCACCGGGTAGTTCGGGCCGCTGGTGCGGGTCAGCTTGATCGTCTGGACCTTCACCTGGCCGGGCTTGAAGCCACCGGCCGAGGCGGCGCACCGGTTGTAGATGCCCTCGCCCTGGCCGGGGGTGGCCAGCAGGTCGGACAGCGGCGTGCAGACCGCGGCCGACGACTTGTAGTCACGGACGGGCGACTTCTTGGTCAGCAGCTTCCATGCGTCCGGCACGTTCAGCTGGCCGTAGCCCTGCTCGTTGACCTGCTCGCCGTCGATCAGGTCGGCGGTCGAGTAGATCGCGCGGCGCAGCGCCGGCGCGCTGACCTTGAGCTTGTTGGCCTTGGCGGCCGACAGCAGCAGCGCGGCGCCACCGGCGGCCTGCGGCGAGGCCATCGAGGTGCCGTTCTGCATCGAGTAGCCCGGGGGCAGCACGTACGGCACGGTGGCCAGGCCGGGAACCTCTTCCCAGGTCGGCGACAGCGAGACCGCCGAGCCGGGCGCGGCGATGTTCGGCTTGAAGCCGCCGTCCTCACGCGGGCCGCGCGACGAGAACGGGAAGAGCTGCAGCGGCTTGCGGGTCTCCGCGCCGTAGTTCGACTTCCACGTGTCGTCGGAGATGCTGGCCGCGACGCTGACGACCTGGGAGGCGCCCGACGGCTCACCCAGGGTGTTCACGCCCGGGCCGCTGTTGCCGGCCGAGATGAACATCTGTACGCCGTACTTGCTGATCAGCGCGTTGTAGAGCTGGGCCTGGGCGCCGTTGCCGTCGTTCAGCGACGGGAGGCCGCCGATCGACATGTTGATCACGTCCACGCCACGGTTGATGACCAGGTCGGCCATGCCGGTGGTCAGCGCGGCGTTGGTGCAGCCGCCGCCCCACGAGCAGGCCCGCGACGAGACGATCTTGGCGCCGGGCGCCTGACCGTCGAAGGCCGCGTTGCCGAACAGGTCGTTGCCCGCGGCGATGCCGGCCACGTGTGACGCGTGCAGGCTCTCCGGGATGCCGATGCTGACGAAGTCGGCCAGCTGACCGGGCAGACCGGCCGGCGTGAGGTCGACGTCCTCGCGGTACTCGACGACGAACGGCATGCGCTCGACCACCGCGGTGGCGGCGTTGTCGGTGCCGAAGTGGCCGATGTCGAACTTCTCCTTGTACGGCCGCATGACGGCGTCGTCGGTGAAGTCGAGGTTCTGGTTGGTGTCGACCCGGATGTCGTGACTGTTCGGGTCGTAGAGGATGCCCCACGTGTCGGTCGCGTCGCCGTCGCGGTTGACGTCACCGGCGGCGTCCGATTCGGTGGTGACCGTCTCGCTGAAGCGGTTGATCCGCCAGTTGCCGGCCGGGGCCTTCCAGCTACCACCCGCGTACGTGAAGGTGGGGCCGGACACGGCGGTGAGCATCGCGCGCCACGAGCCGTCGCCCTCGAGCAGCGGGTCGGTCGCGGTAACCCAGTCGACGATCTTGCGCTCGCCGGTGGTGGTCTTCGCGAGGGCCGGGTGGTCGATGTCCACACCGGAGTCCATGATGCCGATCGTGATGCCGCGACCGTCGTACTTCGGGTTCTTCTTCTTGAAGTCCACCGAGCCGGTCTCGTCGGTCGGCATGTACGGGTTCGCGGCGGGCGTCTTCGGGCCGGGCGCGGCGAGCGGCTTGGGCTGCTGGCCGTGCTTGTCGCGCTGAACGCCGGTCTCCGGCAGTTTGATCGTCTCTTCGAGGTCGACGGCGGTGATGCCGGCGAGGTTGGCCGCCGCGAGCACCTTGCCGATCGGCACCGACGCGAGCACGTAGCCGATCTGGTCGAAGCGCCGGGTGACGACGCCTCCGAGTCCCTTGATCTTGGCGGCGACGTCGGCGGCCTTACCGTCCTCGGTGGCGACGATGACCGTGACGTACTTCTTGTTGGCTGCTTCGGCCTGGGCCAGCAACTCGGCGTCGTGCGCGCCGAGGGTGTCGGCCGGCGCCTCCTTGGGGGTGGCGGGGTTCTCGGCCGCGTTGAGAACGGACGGGGCCGCGCCGGGTGCCGCCGAGGCCGGGAGCGCGCTGCTCAGCGACGCGCCGGCGGCAACACCGACGGCCAGCACTGAGGTGAACGTTCGCCGGCCCCATGTGGATTGTTGTCTCACGTACGGGTCCTCCGGAAGGAAGGCGCCCAGCGGGGGTTCACTGGGCGCATTCTCCGGATCTTCCGATTGATCGGGATAGAAGTCACTACGGTCGATGACGTTGTGACTTGCCCGTGACATTAGGTTCGACGCATCATTTCGCGCGGGTTACCGCAGGTCACGCCATCCGCAGCCGTATCGACGCATGCGAAAGCATTTGTCCCGTACGATCCACACGCTCGGCGATCATGCGGTCACCTGTCCGATCGGGCAGAACTTTTCCGCCCGAGTGTGATGTGGACAGTCACCAGCCCGACGAGTAGAACGGCGATCAACTCGATCGACGCCGGCACGAGCGGGGTCAGCAACACCAGCACGACGATCCCCGGCGGCACGAACCGGAAGAAGCCGTTGCGCTCGGGGCGCAGATGCAGCAGCCATACGAAGAACAGGTAGACGGCCACCGGCACAGCGATCGCGTACGACGCCAGGGTCGTCGAGATCTCGGCATCATGCGCGACGAAGTCGACCCGCACCGCGAGGCCCGCCCCGACCGCCGCGGCCGCCGCGAAGATGAAGTAGTGGCCGTAACCCCACAGCAGCGACGTTCGCAGCGAATTCAGCATGTCCCCCGCGTTCTTGGCGAAGTAGATCCACCACAGGGCGAAGACGATGATCACGCCGGCGATCGCGAGACGGATCAGCGCGGCCTCGTGCATGATGTCCGGGCCGAAGCCGGCCTGCACCGCGATCGTCGCCGCCATCACCGACTCACCCAGCACGATGAGGGTGAACAGACCGTACCGCTCGGCGATGTGGTGCGGGTGATAGGTGGTCGGACCGCCGGGTGCCCGTTCAGCCCAGATCGGCACGGCCAGTTCGAGCAGCGCGAGGGCGACGAAGACGGGCAGCATCGTCGCCGGTTCGTCGGGCACCAGCAGCCGCAGCAACCAGAGCACCTGGACGGCGCTCACCCCGATCGCGTAGCGCATGGCGGTCGCACGACGCTGCGGATCGGCCCGGGCCGCGCGCAGCCACTGCCCGACCGTGGCCAGGCGCATGATGACGTACCCGATCGTGATGACAGTGAAGTTCGTGTGATCGAACGCCTCCTCGACACCGGCCGCCAGCACCAGCGCACCGACGATCTGCACCAGCGTGGTGAGGCGATAGACGTCGTCGTCGGTGTCGTAGGCGGAAGCGAACCAGGTGAAGTTCATCCACGCCCACCAGATCGAGAAGAAGACCAGCAGAAAGCCGCGTACGCCGTCCAGCACCTCCCCCTCGGCGATCGAGTGATGCAGCGGCAGCGCGGCCTGGGACACGGCGACCACGAAACAGAGATCGAAGAAGAGCTCGAGCGGCGTCGACACCCGGTGCGGCTCATCGGACGAACGGGCGCGCATCGGAGTCAGCCAGCGGCGGTACGGACTGGTCACGAACACATCAGATCCCGTACGCGGCCCGGGCGCAGCGAGCCCGATCACGCAACGCCGCCGGGGCGCCACGCTGACGTCGTACGCAGGTCGTAGCATGACGCGCGTGACCGAAGGCTTCGTGCTCGGCGTCGATCTGGGGACCTCGCACACCGTGGCCATGCTGCGCCGCCCCGACGGGCGCACCAGGCCGCTGCTGTTCGACGGGCGTCCCCTGCTGCCGTCGGCGGTCCACCTCGACATCTCCGGCCGCCTGCACGTCGGCGCCGACGCGATCCGGCTCGGCCACGCCGACCCCGGCCGCCTCGAGCCGCACCCGAAACGCCACATCGACGACGACCTGGTGATGCTCGGCGACGGCGCGACCGTGCCGGTCGCCGACCTGCTCGCCGCCCTGCTCACCGAGGTCGCCCGCGAAGCCGTGGCCACCACCGGTTTCCTGCCGCCGGCCACCGTCACCTATCCCGCCTCGTGGGGCGCGCCCCGCCGAGCCGTGCTGACCGAGGCGCTGGGCAAAGCCGGGTGGCCACCCGAGACGGCCCTGCTGCCCGAGCCGGTCGCGGCCGCGCGCTACTTCGCCGAGGTGCTGCGCCGGCCGCTGCCGGTCGGCCGCTCACTGGCCGTCTTCGACCTCGGCGGCGGCACCCTCGACATCGCCGTGGTGCGCCACGACGGCCCCGGCGCGGCGTTCTCGGTCACCGCGTCCGGCGGCGCCGACGACCTCGGCGGGCTCGACGTCGACGCCGCCCTCGCCGAACACCTGGGCAAGTCGCTGGCCGGGTCCGAGCCCGAGGCGTGGCGCACGCTCACCGAGCCGGTGTCGCTGGCCCAGTGGCGGGCACGGCGCCAATTCTGGGAAGACGTCCGCGGCGCCAAAGAGATGCTGTCCCGCAGCTCGTTCGCCCCGATCGCGGTGCCCGGCGTCGAACACGCGGTGCACCTGACCCGCGAAGAGCTCGAGGCCGCAGCCGATCCCCTCGTACGCCGAGGCGTGTCCGAAGCCGCCGCGGTAATCGAGGCGGCCGGATTGAAGCCCGCCGAACTCGCCGGGCTGTTCCTGGTGGGCGGCTCGTCGCGCATCCCGCTCGTGGCCCGGCTGCTGCACGCCGAGCTGGGCATCGCGCCGACCGTGCTCGAACAGCCCGAACTGCCGGTCGCCGAAGGAGCCACCCTGCCCCCCGCCTCCGACCCCATGCCGGGGTCGCACACCGCCGCCGCGTCCGCCTCGGGGCCGCACACCGCCGCCGCGTCCGCTGATTCGCTGTTCGGCCCGACGACCGGCGTTCCCGTTTCCCCGGCCGCCCCGGCCCCGGCCCCCGCCGATGATCGGCACTACGCCGAGCCGGTCGACCCGTGGGCCGAGGCATCCGGTGCCCTGCCCAGCTCGGCCGGACCGGGCTCCTACGGCCCGCCCAGCGCCGAGCCCTGGCTGGCCTCCGACACCCCCCGCCCGGCCGAGCCGCGCCGCAACCGTCGCCTGTGGCTCGTCGCGAGCGCGGCGATCACCGCCGCCGCAGTGTTCGCCGGGGCCGGCCTGACCTGGGCCTTCTGGCCCAAATATCCGGCCCTCGACTATCAGACGCTGGGCGAACCGGTCCGCGTCACCCCGGCCGTCCCCCTCGGCTCAGCCTGGAAAGACGCCGTCGTCCGCGGCGACCGTGCCTACCTGGGCAGCGCCGACTACGACAGCGGCCGGGTCGGCGTCGTCGCCATCGACACCGGGTCGACCAAACCGGCCTGGACCAACGCCGACATCGGCACCGCCCAGCGCTGGCAGTCGATGGTCGCCCTGCCCGGCGGCGTCGCCCTGTTCAGCGAAACCGACACCGGCACCGACAGCAGCCAGCTGATCGTCCTCGGCGCCGACCGCGGCGACAAACTCTGGCAACGCACCCTCAAGCGCAACGACCTCGTCTACTTCGTCGGCGACTCCGCCGTGGTGGCCGACCGCACCGGCAAACAACTCCTCGGCCTCGACGTCGGCACCGGCGAACAGAAATGGCGGATGCCCGACCCCGAAGGCTCCACACCACCCGCCGTCGTCGCTGTGACCACCCCCACCGACCTGGGCGGCCCGGCCACCCCCACCGGGCGGCCCCTCGCCCCCGACCTGGGCGACGACCCCCGCCTCGTGCAGATCGGCGGCGACCGCGGCGCCCGCGTGATCGACGCGAACACCGGCAAGGTGCTCGCCTCCCGCCCCAACGTGGCCCGCCCCGACGACGAAGTGATCGCCCACAACGGCCGCCTCATCGTGCGCGGCTCCGAAGACATCCACCGCATCGTCACGTACGGCCTCGACAACCTCGACGGCGACGCCATCGCCTACACCGCCCAGTCGGCGACCGCCCGCCTCACCGGCCTCACCCCCTGCGGCGACAACCGGGTCTGCATGATCGAAGGCACCGGCTACGGCGACGAACAAGCCAGAGTGGTCGCGGTCGACGTCGCCGAGAACAAACGACTGTGGCAGGCCGCCGCCCCGTCAGCCGACAAACTGATCCCCGTCGGCGAGGCCGTCCTCGTCACCTACTCCAACACCACCCGGCTGATCGACGCGAACGGCGCCGAACTGTGGTCCCGCAAAGCCGCCGCCGCCCGCCTCGACGCCGGCAACATACTCGAATTCAGCAAACCGTTTGCCGGGTACGCCGACGACCCCGCCCTCGCCGGCCGCCACCTCGGCGACGACCCCGTGCAACTCGGCCCGCTCGCCGGCATCCAGACCGAAAGCTGCTCGTGGAACGCGACCCACCTGGCCTGCGCCGCCGACAAAGACTTCGTCCTCATCAAATACGCCGGATGACAAAGCCGGGCGGCCTCCCCAAAGGGAAACCGCCCGGCTGTACTACTCAGTCGTTCAGATGCGAGCGCCGGTCTCCGCGTGGAAGACGTGCAGCGCGTTCGCCTGCGGCTTGATGAACACGGTCTCACCCATGTTCGGCATCGTGCGGCGCTCGGTGCGCACCACGAACCGCTCCTGCGTGCCGGCCAGGTCGGCGTGACCGTAAACGTTCGCGTCCGAACCGAGGTCCTCGACCAGGTCGACGACGATCGGCAGCGCGCCCTCGGAATCCGACACGATGTTCGCGGCCTCCGGCCGGAAACCGACGGTGACGTTGCCACCGTCGTTCTTCGCGCCCGCGACCTGCTCCCGGCTCAACGGCAGGTGGAACACCCCGAAGTTCGCGCCCGAATCAGTCAGCGGAACAGTCTTGATGTTCATGGCCGGCGAACCCATGAAACCGGCGACGAACACGTTGCCAGGGGTGTCGTAAAGCGCCCGCGGAGTGTCGACCTGCTGCAGAACACCATCGAGCATGACCGCCACCCGGTGCCCCATCGTCATGGCCTCGACCTGGTCGTGGGTCACATAGACGGTCGTGACACCCAGCTTGGCCTGCAGCGTCGCAATCTGCGAACGGGTCTGGACACGCAGCTTCGCGTCAAGGTTCGACAGCGGCTCATCCATGAGGAACACCTGCGGCTCACGCACAATCGCGCGGCCCATCGCGACACGCTGCCGCTGACCACCCGAGAGCGCCTTCGGCTTACGCGACAGGTACTCGTCGAGCTGCAGAAGAGCCGCGGCCTCCTTCACCCGACGGTCGATCTCGGCCTTCGAAGTCTTACGCAGCTTCAGAGCGAACGCCATGTTCTCGTACACCGACATGTGCGGGTACAGCGCGTAGTTCTGGAACACCATCGCGATGTCACGCGACTTCGGCGGGAGATTCGTGACGTCCTTGCCCGAGATCAGGATGCGGCCACGGTCGACATCCTCCAGACCCGCGAGCATGCGCAGGCTGGTGGACTTACCACAACCGGAAGGGCCGACCAGAACAAGGAACTCTCCGTCACCGATCTCGAGATTCAACTCGTTGACCGCCGGGCGCTCAGACCCCGGGTAGATGCGCGACGCCTTGTCATAAGTAACGGTAGCCATGCTGAAACAGACTTCCTTTCCACCGGCAGGAACGTGCCGGACGATCCGAGTGGAGGAACAGCCCCGTAAACGTAAATCTTTTTCCACGACATGCCAAGGAAGCCCAACAACTTCACAGCCGTTATGCTGGCCCCTGCCCGCCCCTGTAGCTCAGCTGGCCAGAGCACCCGTCTTGTAAACGGGAGGTCGTCGGTTCGATCCCGACCGGGGGCTCGTCAGGGAGCCCTTTGTCTGCGGAGTGCGCAGACCTGGCTTCCTCGCATTCCTCCCTGGGGGCCGAGCCCCCAGACCCCCACGTTACGGTGGTTGCGCTGGGGAAGCGGTTGCTGTGGAAGGCCCTTCGGGCCCACGGGCCGCTTCCGGGCCCACGGGCCGCATCCGGGCCCACGGGCCGCATCCGGGCCCACGGGCCGCTTCCGGGCCCACGGGCCGCATCCAGGCCCACGGGCCGCATCCAGGCCCACGGGCCGCATCCAGGCCCACGGGCCGCATCCGGGCTACCGGCCACTCCCGGCCCACCGGCCCTTCCTGCCCGCCAGGGTCTCGGTCCTTCCTGCCCGCCTGGTCTAGGTCCTCGTTGGCGGCACCGGTCGGGTCTCCTTCGGTGCCTCTCGGGGTGGACGCACCGGCGCGGATCTGGGCCTTGGCCCACGTCTCTGGCCCTGGATCGACGCCCGGGTCGGGCGCGCAGGCGCGTGGGTCGTTCTTTTCCGCCTTGGAGATCAGGACAAAACTTCTGCAAATCTGGCAAAGCGGGCTGTGGGTGGTGATGGTGTTTCGCGAGCAGGAACGGTTAAGTGATCCGCTGGCGGATGATGAACGCCGCAACCAGGCACTATGACTGGGCCTGCGACAAGAACCATGATCGTTACAGTGCGCGGCGTGTCTCAGATACCACACGAGTCCCTTGTCTCACGTTACCGACTGGTAGCTCCGCTCGGGGAGGGCGGCATGGGTCGCGTGTGGCGTGCGCGGGACGAGCTGCTCGGGCGCGACGTGGCGGTCAAGGAGATCACTCCGGGCGGGATGAGCCGGACCGAGCTCGGTGACCTGCGGGAGAGGGCGATCCGTGAGGCCCGCGCCATCGCGCAGATCAACCACCCCAACGTCGTACGCATCTTCGATGTCGTCGAGAAGGACGGCGCTCCCTGGATCATCATGGAGCTCGTTCCTTCGCGCTCGCTGTTCGAGGTGCTCATCGACGACGGGCCGATGACCCCGCAGCAGGCGGCCAAGGTCGGGCTCGACGTTCTGGCCGCGCTCACGGCGGCCCACCGCGTCGGCATCCTGCACCGGGACGTGAAACCCGCGAACGTGCTTCTGGCCAGCGACGGCCGGGTCGTGCTGACTGACTTCGGGCTGGCCACGCTGGTCGGGGACGCGACCATGACCCGTACGGGCATTGTGATCGGCTCCCCGGCCTACCTCGCTCCGGAACGGGCCGCCGACGAACCCGCCGACGCGAAGGGTGACCTGTGGTCCCTGGGCGCGGTCCTGTTCACCGCCGTCGAGGGAGAGCCCCCTTACGTACGGTCGTCGCCGATGGCGACCCTCGCCGCGCTGATGGTCGAGCCGCCACCGATCCCGAAGAAAGCGGGACCGCTTCACCCGGTCATCGAGGCACTGCTCCGCAAGAACCCGGCCGAGCGAGCCGATGCCGTCGAGGCCGAACGCCTGTTGCGCGCGGTAGCCGAACCCGCTGCTCCGGCCGCGGCCGCGCCCGCGTTCCGCCCGGCGACGGCCGACTCGATTCCCGGCCCACCCGCTCCGGCCGCTGCGCCTCACGGGCCAACCGCGCCCTACCCCGCTGGGACGAGCCCTTCTTCCCCGGGTGCGAAACCGCCGAGCCCGGCCACACCCCATCCCGCCCCAACCAGCACGTCCCAGCTCAGTACACCTAAGCCCAGTACGCCCCAGCCCGGCACGCCTCAGCCCGGATTGACCGCGCCCGACCCGATTGAAGCCGCGCCGGCGGCAACCCCGACCCGACCGGAGGCCGCCGCCTCTCGCCCGGCACGACGCGGCGCGATCTGGGCGGCAGTCGCGGCCGCGCTCGTGGCCGGCGGCATCGTCGCGATTCAGGCCCTCTCCGGCGAGGACCAACCCGCCGACGCTCTGGTCAGCGCGCCGGTCAGCACCGCGAGCCAGTCCGTGCCGCCGTCGGTCAAACCCCGCGCGGGCAGCGCTTCGCGGGTCGCGGCTCCCCCGGTCAGCGGAAAGCCGGCCCCGCCGTCGGCCACGGTGAAGCCCAGCTCCACCAGCACCGCCGTCCCGGGTGAGCCCGTGAAGGCGACGACGACCCCGCCCGCCGTCAAGACGACCGCTCCCCGCCGCGCGCCCACGACCACGATGGTCAACAACACCGAGTTGTCCTTCGCCGGCGGCAAGTGGTCCCTCTTCGGCAATCGGGGCCTCGGTGATCACGAGAACGACATCTCCTGCACGATGATCGACGGCGCCAGCGCCTCCTACGAGTTCACCGGCACCGGCGTCGACTATCTCAGCGAGCTCAACCCCGACGAGGGCAAGGTCGACGTCTACCTGGACGGCGCCTTCCAGCAGACGGTGAATCTGAAGGCCGGCCCTCCGCGCGAGGTGCAGCAGGTGGTCTTCCGGCGCAGCGGGCTCGCGCGAGGGAAGCACACCATCAAGATCGTCAACAAGGGCACGACCCTGGGCATGATCGACGCGCTGCGCATCTACTCCTGAGCGCGGCCCGTTGATCACGGCATGAAGATCAAGTTGTACGCGGCGGTGGCCGCCCTGGTGTTGCTACCCGCCCCGGCCGCCGCCGCGAAAGCCGCCGCAGCCGGCCCCGCGAGAGCCACCGCAACCCCTGCGAGAGCCGCCGCAGCCGTTCCCGCGAAAGCCGCCACAGCCGCTCTCACGAAAGCCACAGGCAGCACCCGCGCCGAAGCCCTCGCCAAAGGCGCCGAGTGGCCCCAGCCGGGCTTCGGCCCGGGCAACACTCACTACAACAATGCCGAGAAACGGCTGAACGCGAAGACGATCGCCGGCGTCACCCAGCGCTGGACGCTCCCCACCCGCTCGAAGTCCAACTGTGCGACCAGCGCCGCGCCGGTACTCGCCGGCGGGAAGCTGTTCACCTCCGACCCGGGTGGCCTCGGCGCCTACGACCCCACGACCGGCGCCCGCCGCTGGCACGTCGACCTGCCCTCGACCACCGTGGGCCGCCTCGCGATTCACGACCGCAAGCTGATCGTCCTGTCCTCGGCCTGCGCGATCTCGGCGGGCTTTCAGAGCAACCTCACCGCGTACAACCTGGTCTCGGGCTTGGAACTGTGGAGCGCGGGCCTTCGCAAGTTCAGCTACGACCTGCGCCTCGACCGTGGTTTCGCGGTGCTCGACACCAATCAGGACGGGCTCGCCTCGACGGTCGCGTTCCGGCTGCGGGACGGCAAGCTGCACTGGCTGCGCCGGGGCGAACGTGGTGACGGGCTGGTCTCCGCGGGTGGGCGGGTGCTGCTGCGGCAGGCCGACGGGGGCGCGCGGGCGGTCGACATCGCCACGAACAAGACGTTGTGGGCCACGAAGGCGAACTGGTTCGCGGTCGGCGCCGACCCGGACGGCACCCGCTTCTACATTGACGGGCCCGGGCTGAGCGCCGTCGACGCGGCGACCGGACGGCTGCTCTGGACCACGACGCGGCATTCGGCCAAGGTCAGCGCCGACCGGCACCGCCTCTTCACCAACCACGACCGCAGCGTGGTCGCCCTCGACGCGAGGACCGGCCGCAAGCTCTACTCCGTGCACACGCCGCAGGTGGCCGGTCAGGCTGTGCGCGCGGGCGGCCTCGTCTACGCCGCGTCGGGCTATCGCGGCCCGCTGACCGTTGCCGACGCGGCCACGGGCACAACCCGTACGGCGAAGGTCGCGGCCACCAACCAGGACCACCCGCCCGTGATCGCGGGCGGGTGGCTCTATGTCAGCGAGGGCGCCGTTCTACGCGCCTATCACTGACCGTACGTGCGGCGGCGCGACACCTCGGCCAGGGTCACCGCGGCGGCGACGCTCGCGTTGAGCGACTCCACGTCGGTGGCCATCGGGATGCTCACCCGCAGGTCACAGGTCTCGCCGACGAGACGGGACAGGCCCCGGCCCTCGGAGCCGACCACGACGAGCAGCGGACCGACCGCGGCCTCGAGGTTGTAGAGGTCGGTCTCGCCGTCGGCGTCGAGGCCGATCGCGGTGAAGCCGGCCTGCTGGGCGGTCTTGATGGCCCGGGTCAGGTTGACCACCTGGGAGACGGGCACCCGGGCGGCCGCGCCCGCGCTGGTGCGCCAGGCGGTCGCGGTGATGCCGGCCGCACGACGCTCGGTCATGAAGACGCCGTGGCCACCGAACGCGGCCACCGAGCGGATGACCGCGCCGACGTTGCGCGGGTCGGTCACGCCGTCGAGCGCGACCAGCAGCGGGGCGGTCTGCTCGAGGGCGGCGGCGACCAGGTCGTCGAAGTCCTCGTAGGCGAACGGCGGGACCTGCAGGCCGATGCCCTGGTGCAGGACGCCGCCGGTCATCCGGTCGAGCTCGTTGCGGCCGATCTCGAGGATGGGCAGGCCCTTGTCGCCCGCGGTGCGGACGATCTCGGCGACACGCTCGTCGATGTCGATGCCCTGGGCCACGTAGAGGGCCGTGGCCGGCACTCCGGCCCGGAGCGCCTCGACCACCGGGTTGCGGCCGAGCAGCAGCTCGGGACCTTCCCGGGTGGGGTTGGAGCGGCGACCGGGCGCCACCCGCGGACCGCCGCGCACACTGGACCGGCCGCGCTGCGGCGTCTGCCGGCCGTAGGCCCCGCCACCGCCGCGACCCCAGGTGGTGTCCTTGGTGCCGGGCTGGCCGATCTTGGGCGCACGGCCCTCGGCGGCCGCGGCTTTACGCTCTTTCTCCTGCTTGCGGGCGGTCTTCTCGGGCAGCTTCTCGGTGCCGGAGTAGCCCTTGTGCCACGGGCGCTCGTCGGCCGGCAGGGTCTTGCCCCGGCCCTTGAGCCCGGCGCGGTTCTTGCCGCCCGACCCCATCGCGGCGCCCTTTTTGTTGACGACCCGCTTGCTGGCGTTTCGCGAATTTCCTGGCATCAGTGCTCTCCTACCGTCCAGCGCGGCCCGGCCGGAGTGTCCTCCACCTGAACTCCCGCATTCTTGAGCTGGTCGCGGACCGAGTCGGCCGCCGCCCAGTCCTTACGTGTCCGCGCCTGCGACCGCTGCTCGAGCGCGAGCTTGACCAGCGAGTCGACGACCGGCTTGAGGTCGCTCTGCCTCGCCCCGCCGGTCCAGACCTCGTCGAGCGGGTCGAGGCCGAGCACGCCTAGCATCGCCCGCACGGCGGTCAGCGCTCCGCGGATGCCGGCCTCGTCGGAGGCGGCCAGCGCGGTGTTGCCCTCACGGACGAAGTCGTGCACGACGGCCAGCGCGGCCGACGTGTTGACGTCGTCGTTCATCGCCGCGGCGAAAGCCGGCGGCACGTCCTTGGGGCGGCCCGGCCCCACGATCTCGACGGCCCGCTGCACGAAGCTCTCGATGCGGCGGTAGGCCACGGCGGCCTCGCCCAGCGCCTCGTCGGAATAGTCGATGCGCGAGCGGTAGTGGGGCGTGCCGAGGTAGTAGCGCAGCTCAGCCGGGCGAATGCCCTGCTCGCGCACCGAATCGATGTCGATCACGTTGCCCAGCGACTTGCTCATCTTGGACTCGCCGAGGTTGAGCAGCGCGTGGTGCACCCAGTGGCGGGCGAATTTCAGGCCGGCCGAACGGGACTGGGCGATCTCGTTCTCGTGGTGCGGGAAGGTCAGGTCGAGCCCGCCGCCGTGAATGTCGAACTCGTCGCCGAGGTAGCGCCGGGCCATGGCCGAGCACTCGATGTGCCAGCCCGGACGGCCGCGGCCCCACGGCGACGGCCACGACGCCTCGACCGGCTCGTCGTCCTTCAGGCCCTTCCAGAGGGCGAAGTCGCGGTAGTCGCGCTTGTCGGGCTCGCCGCCGTCGCTCGGCGGGCGCATGTCGTCGGGGTTCTGACCCGAGAGAGCGCCGTATTCCGGATAGGACTGCACGTCGAAGTAGACGTCGCCCGAGCCACCGGCGGCCGGGTAGGCGTTGTCGCGGCGGATCAGCTCGGCGATCAGCTCGTGCATCTCGGGGATGTGGCCGGTCGCGAGGGGCTCGTAGGTCGGCGGGATGACGTTGAGAGCGCGGTAGTCGGCGTCGAGCACGCGGCGGTTCTCGTAGGCGAGCGCCCAGAACGGCCGGCCGGTGGTCACCGACTTCTCAATGATCTTGTCATCGACGTCGGTCACGTTGCGGATGAACGTGACGTCGTAGTTGGTGTGCAGCAGCCAGCGGCGCAGCACGTCGTAGTTCACCGCCGAGCGCAGGTGACCGATATGCGGCGTGGACTGCACGGTGAGCCCACACAGGTAGATACCGACCTTGCCGGGCGTCATCGGGACGAAGTCCCGGACCGATCGGGTCGCGGTGTCGTACAAGCGCAAGCTCACCTGACAAGGGTACCGGCCCGGCAAACCCGATAACCGCCCCGCCCGAGCGACCCGGCAAGGCGGTTATCCACAGGTTGTCCACAAGCCCCTAGGGGCGGGTCATGCGCAGGACGTCCAGGGCTTCGTCCAGCTGCTGTTCGGTCAGGGTGCCGTTGGCCAGGTGGCCTCGCTCGATGACGACCTCGCGGATCGTGCGGTTCGAGGCGAGGGCGGCCTTGGCGATCGCGGCGGCCTCGTCGTAGCCGAGGTACCGGTTCAGCGGCGTCACGATCGAGGGCGAGCCTTCCGCGTACGCCAGGGCGACCTCGACGTTCGGCTCGAGCCCGGCGATGCAGCGGTCGGCGAGCAGCCGCGCCGCGTTGGCCAGCAGCCGGATCGACTCGAGCAGGTTGCGGGCCATCACCGGCAGCATCACATTGAGCTCGAAGTCGCCCTGCGAGCCGGCGAACGAGACCGTGGTGTCGTTGCCGATCACCTGGGCGCAGACCTGCCGCACCGCCTCGGGCACGACCGGGTTCACCTTGCCGGGCATGATCGACGAGCCGGGCTGCAGGTCGGGCAGGCGCAGCTCGCGCAGGCCGGCGCGCGGGCCGGAGCCCATCCAGCGGATGTCGTTCACGATCTTGTATAGGCCGACGGCGATCACCTTGAGCTGGCCGGACGCCTCGACCAGCGCGTCGCGGGCGCCCTGGGCCTCGAAGTGGTCGCGGGCCTCGGTGATCGGCAGGCCGGTGCTCTCGCGCAGCCGCTCGATGACCGCGGGCGCGAAGCCGGGCGGGGTGTTCACGCCGGTGCCGACCGCGGTGCCACCCAGCGGCAGCTCGCCCAGGCGCGGCAGGGTGGCGTCGAGCCGTTCGATGCCGTTGGCGACCTGCCGGGCGTACCCGGAGAACTCTTGGCCGAGCGTGACGGGTGTGGCGTCCATCAGGTGCGTACGGCCGCTCTTGACCACCGACGCCCATTCGGACGACTTCGCCTGCAGGGCCGCGCCGAGATGCTGCAGGGCCGGGATCAGCGAGGCGGTGATCGCCTCGGTGGCGGCCAGGTGGATCGACGAGGGGAAGACGTCGTTGCTCGACTGCGACGCGTTGACGTGGTCGTTCGGGTGGACCGGCCGGCCCAGCTCGCGGGCCGCGAGGGTCGCGATCACCTCGTTGGCGTTCATGTTGGACGACGTACCCGAACCGGTCTGGAAGACGTCGATCGGGAACTGGTCGTCGTAGCCGCCGTCGGCCACGTGCGCGGCGGCCTTCGCGATGGCCTGGGCCAGGTCGTCGTCGAGCACGCCGAGCTGGGCGTTCACCAGCGCGGCGGCCCCCTTGATCTGGGCCAGCGCCTTGATGTGGATGGGCTCGAGGCCGCGTCCCGAGATGGGGAAGTTCTCGACCGCGCGCTGGGTCTGGGCCCGCCACAGGGCGTCGGCCGGCACCCGGACCTCACCCATCGTGTCTTTCTCGACGCGGTATCCGCTCTGGTCTGTAGTCACCGCACCATCGTCTCTCCGACCGCGCCCGCGCGCAGATGATCCACGCCACCCAGCGCGGCCAGAGCGTTCTCGGCGTCGCGCAGTTCGGGTGCGTCGACGGCGGCCAGACCGGTGCGGGCCAGTTCGAGCAGCCGCCGGGCCTCTTCCGGATCGTCGGTGATCAGGCATGCGCCGAGCGAGCCTTGGGACAGGGCGATCGCGTACGGGAGCTGCGTCTTCTCGGCCAGCCGGAGTGACCGCTCGAACATCGCGCGGGCGGCCGTCTCGTCGCCGACCAGCGCCAAGGTTTTCGCGAAGCCGTGGGTGAGTTTCCGCTCCTGGTCGAGGTTCGCCAGGTCCTGGGCGATCTCGATGGCTCGCAGGTGTGCGGCGATCGCCTCGCGGAACTGGCCGTCGGCCGCCAGGAGCTGCGCGAGCTCGTGCAGCGCGTAGCCCTGGCCGTAGCGATAGTCGACCCGCAGGATGGGCCGCAGCGCCGTGCGTGCCTGCCGGATCGCCGTTTCCAGGCTGACCAGGCCGAGGTGGTACTTGATCACCGCGATGTTCAACAGGGTGTCGCCCAGCCGGGTGGGGTCGCGGATGTCGAGTTGGGCCATGAGACGCAGCCGATGGCACCGCAACGCTTCCCGGTACCGGCCGAGGCGGTGGTAGCTGTGGGCCATCACGTTCATTTCGTCGCGGCCGTACTGCGCCCCGCCGAACCGGCGCACCTCCTGCGCGACCGCGATGGACCGCTTCCATCGTCCCGTCTCGTAGAGCAGGCCCGCCAGGTTCGACATGGCCCGCGCGAGGGAGTCACGATCGGGCAGCTCGCGGCGCAGCGCGATGCACCGCTCCAGGATGCGGATCGCCTCGTCGAATCGGCCGTGGCGGTAGTGGACCGACGCCAGATAATTGAGCACGGTCGCGGTGGCCGCGCGGTCACCGGTGCGTTCGAGCACCGCCAATGCGCGCTGGTTCAGCAGGTAGATGTCGTCGAGATAGCCGCGCATGAAGAGCTGGCGCCACGCGGCCCGGGGCAGCTGCCAGGCGTACGCCCTCAGCTCGGGCACGGCCGCCGCGGCGTCCACATAGGCCACCAGGTAGGGCCGTTCCCGCTCCAGCCGGGCGACCGGATCGGCCACCGCGGCGACCAGGTCGGGCCTCAACGGGTCGCGTACGCCGATGTCCCGGAGGGCTGCCTTCCGGTAGACCGGGAGATTACTGTCGGCCGCCGCGTGGAGTTGGAGGTCGAGAATCGCGTGCAGCGCCTCGACCCGTTCGCCGGGCGGAATGTCGGCGGCCAGCGTGGCGGCGTACTCCCGCAGCAGGTCGTGCATCCGGTAGACGCCCGCTTCCGGCTCGTCGATCAGGTGTACGTCGACGAGGTCGTCGAGCGCGTCCCGGGCGTCCTCCAGGGGCCGGCCGCTGAGCGCTGCCGCACTGAGCGCGTCGAACTCGTTCGCCGGGCACAGGCCGAGCAGGCGGAACATCGTACGGACGCTCTCGGGCAGTTGGCGGTAGGAGACCGCGAAGGCGTTCGCCACCGAGCGTTCCTCGGCCGCCAGTTCGGGCAGCGCCGAGTCGCCGAGCCGCCGCTGGCAGGTCGGACACCTGCCAGCGGGGCCGGTGGGCCAGCCGCGCCCCGGCCAGCCGGATCGCCAGCGGCAGCCCGCCGCACCGGCGCACCACCTGGACCGCGGCCTCCGGCTCGGCCCAGATGCGGGGACCGGCGATGCGGGCCAGCAGCGTGACGGCCTCGTCGGCGTTGAGCACGGACAACGATTCGGGATGGACGCCGTCGAGGCCGGCCAGCCGGCGCCGGCTGGTCACCAGGGCAAGGCTTCCGGGCGCGGTCGGCAGCAGGTCGGCCACCTGCGCGCTGGAGGCCGCGTTGTCGAAGAGCACCAGCGTGCGACGTTTGGCCAGCTCGGTGCGCCACAGGCTGATCCGGTCGATCAGGTTCGCGGGCAGCTCGAAGTCGACGCCGAGCTGCCGCAACAGGATGAGCAGGGCGGCGGACGGCTCCAGCGGCTGCTCGGCGCTGTGGCCCTGCAGGTCGACGAAGAGATGAGCGTCGGGGTAACGGTCACCGAGCAGGGCGGCCACGTGCAGGGCCAGCGTGGTCTTGCCGCTGCCGGCCATGCCGTCGACGACGGCGACCACCGGGCCGCCCGTGCCGGCCTCGTCGATCGCGGTGACCATACGGCGTACCAGTTCGACCCGGCCGGTGAAGTCACCGACCGTCCGGGGCATGCACCGAATCGGGGCGGGCGGCGGCACGGGCTCCGACGGCCTCGTCCCGACCGTGCCGGCCAGGATTCCGGTGTGCAGTTCTTGCAGCTCGTGACCCGGGTCGAGGCCGAGTTCCTCGCGCAGCGCGGAACGCACCCGCCGATATTCGGCGAGGGCCTCGGCCTGCCGGCCGCAACGGTGCAGCGCCCGCATGAACTGGCCGCTCAGCCTCTCCTGCAGCGGGAACCGGTCGACCGCGGCGGACAGATCGCCGATCAGGTCGTTCGCCCGGCCGGCGGCCAGTTCGAGTTCGGCCCAGGCCTCGAGGGCGGCGACGTGCTGCTGGTCGAGGGTGGCGGCGGCGAGGCGTACGCCATGAGCGTCGATACCCGCCGCGGCGTCTCCGCGCCACAGGTCGAGCGCACGCCGGTAGAGGGCCGGGTCGTGTCGCTCCCGGGCCTCGGCGATCAGGCGGGCGAACTCGGCCGAATCCAGTTCGCCCGGGCCCGGCGTGAGGCTGTAACCCGCGGGATCACTGTGGATCACGTCGGGGGGCAGGGAGCGGCGCAGACGGGACACACAGGACTGAAGCTGGCCGCGCGCGGTGGCCGGCGGGTCAGCGCCCCAGACCGCGTCCGCGAGCGCACCGACACCCAGCACGCGACCGGCGTGCAGAAGAAGCATGGCCAGCACGATGCGATCACGGCCTGCCGTGATGGCGACGCTCTGTCCGTCGACGGTGACGGTCAGTGGCCCGAGGATGCGATAGCGCATGCGCCCCACCTCTCAGACACATTGAGCCTACTCGACGTGACGAGAGCGGAATGACAGTGGAACGACAGCGCGATGCGCCAGACTTTTCCCCAGCGCCGCCGCATCGTGGATGCTCCGACATCGCCCCAGCTCGGTGCGGCGGCGCACGGTTTACGGGGGACGTGCAGCCCGTTCGCGCGGCACGCGCGAACGGGCTGTTCGTATCTTGCTGATCACTGTGGGTTGGACGATGACGCCGCCGGAACGTAACGTCGGCGAGGCGTGCCCCGTCCCCTACCGAACAGGATCACCTCATGCGACGCGCCCTTCTGGCCGTGCTGGCCGGTGGCCTCCTGCTGACCGGCGCTGCCTGCGACAGCGACGCGAAGGACCCCTCAGCGACCGCCGCTCCCGAGACGACCGCACCGAGCAGCTCACCGCCCCCGCCGGACTACTCGGCCAACACCAAGGTCATCTGCGGCAAGCTGCAGAGCGTCTACACCGTCGAACTGCGCGACTTCGGCGCCGCCCTGGGCAAGACGATCACCTATCGCGAGGCGAAGCAGACCGCCGAGGCCAAGAAGGCCGAGGCCGTCGCGGTGACCGAGCTCAAGCAGGTGGCCGCCAAGATCCGCAACGAGACCGCCCAGGCGGAGAACCCCGAGTTCAAGGCCGCGGGCCTGACCTCGGCGGCGAAGCTCGAGGCGAGCGCGGCCAACCGCGGCTACATCAACAAGGTCAAGACCCTGAAAGACCTGAACTCGACGATCGAGGGCCAGTTCAAGGAATGGCTGAGCCCGGTAGCCGGCTACTGCGCCGCTACCTGATCCGCGGCTGGTCTTGTTCCCGTCTCTGTCGCCGATTCGAGCTATCCGATCGTGAGAAGAAGATTCGACCAGGCCAGTTCGGCGGCGCCCGCGATGGGGCCGTCGGGGCCGAGGGCTGCGCGAAGCAGCGGCGGGGGCGATTCGCGGCGGATGGTCATCAGGCCGGAGCGATAGGCCGCGTCGAGTTCGGTGGGGGCCGCGGCCAGCAGATCGGCGGCGACGCTGCCCAGGGTGATCAGGTCGGCGTCGAGGCCGTTGACCAGGCCGGCCAGGCCTCGGCCCAGGGCTGCCGCGGCGGCGGTCACGGCGGCTCGATCAGCGGGGGCGGTTGAGGCGATGACCCTGCGGGCGTAGGTGACGGGGTCGCGCGGCGCGGGTTGGCCGAGGAAGCGGGCCATGGCCGTGCCGTCGACGGCGGTTCCCCAGCAGCCGCGGGCGCCGCACGGGCAGGTGACGGCCGGGTCACCGAAGGGCATGTGGCCGAATTCGCCGCTCGTGCCGGTGGCGCCGGTGATCAGGCGGCCCTGGTCGACGATCGCGCCGCCGAGACCGCCCTCGATGCGCACGTGCACGGCCACGGAGGCGCCGACCGCCGCGCCTCGGGCCGACTCGGCGGCCGCGGCGAGGCTGGCGTCGTTGCCGGCCACGAAAACGGGCGTGCCAACCAAAGCGCCGGGCCAGAGGTCGGTCAGCGCGCCGGGCCACAGGTCGGTCAGGGCGACGTCGTGCCAGCCCAGGTTCGTGGCGTCGAGGCGGAACTCCGGGGAGACGGTGCCGGGGGCCGAGACGCCCATCGCCCGCAACCTTCCCGCGTACGCCTCGTGAAGCTCGGCGATCGCCGCGGTGACCGCGGCGGCGACCTCGGCCCACCTCGCGCCCCCGTGGCCGGCGGTGACCGAGGTCAGCGTGCGGCCGCCCAGCTCGACCACGTCGAGGCGCCACGACTCGTGGGTGATCTCGGCGGCCAGCACGAGCGGGCCCGACGGGTGGGGCACCAGGGCCGTGGTCGGGCGGCCACGCGCGCCGCTCGGGGCGGCCGGGGCCTCGGCCAGCAGCTCGGATCGGGAGAGGCGGGCGACCAGTTCGGTGGCCGCGCCGGTGCCGATGCCCAGCAGGCGGGCGGCGTCGGCGCGGGTGACGCCGGGGTGGGCGTGGGCCACCCGCAGCAGCCCGGCTGAGCGGGTCGTCACAGTCGCCTCCCTTCTTTTTGCTCTGCCAAAGAGCTTATTCTGCCGGGGTGACCATGAACCGCCCGGCATTGGCCGCCCTCGGCGCCTCCGCCTTCTTCTACGTCACGGCCGAGACGCTCCCGGTCGGCCTGCTGCCCGAGATCGCCGTCGGCCTCGACGTACCGGAGGCTCACGTCGGGCTGCTGCTGACCAGTTATGCGGTCGTGGCGGGGGTCAGCACGATCCCGTTGACCGCGCTGACCATGCGGGTGCCACGGCACACGCTGATCGCGGTCACGGTAGCGATCTTCGTGGTCTCGCAGGCCGCGGCCACCTTCGCCCCGACGTTCACGGTGCTCGTGCTGGCCCGGCTGATCTGCGCGCTGGCCCACGGCGTCTTCTGGTCGGTGATCGGGCCGGTCACCGCGCGCCTGGCGCCGCCGGGGCAGGCCGGCCGGGCGACCGCGCTGGTCTTCGTCGGCAATTCGCTGGCCATCGTGCTCGGCGTCCCGCTCGGCACTGCGCTGGGTCAGTGGCTCGGCTGGCGGGTGGCGGTCGGCGCGATGGCCGTCGGTGGCGCGGTCTGCGTGCTGGTGCTGCTGCGGGTGCTGCCGAAGCTCCAGCCCCGGCCGCACGACCTGGCCATGCGTGCCGGCGCTCAGCTCAGGGCGGCCGTCGCGATCGCCCGCGACCCGCAGGTGCTGATGCTCTGCGTGATCACCGCCGTGCTGGTGATCGGCCACTTCGCGGCATACACCTACATCGCGCCGCTGGTGCGCCGGGACGCCGGGCTGGAAGGCGCGGGTCTGAGCGCGCTGCTGCTGGGCTACGGCTTCGTCGGGCTGATCACGAACTTCGCGGTCGGGCGGCAGGTCGACCGGCGGCCCGGGACGATGCTCGTCGCCCTGCTGGCCGTGCTGGCGGTCTCGGCCGCGCTGCTCGCCCCGGTGCTCGGGCTGGTGCCGACCGTGCTGGTCACGCTGCTCTGGGGCGGCGCGTTCACCGCCATTCCGGTGCTGCTGGCCGCCGCGCCACTGCGCATCGCCCCGCGCGCCCGGGACGCGGCCTCGGCCCTCTACGTCGTCGCGTTCCAGATCGGGATCGGCGGCGGCGCGTTCCTCGGCGAGCGCATGGTGCGCGCCGGTCACCTGGGGGTGCTGCCGTTGGTGACCGCCGTGCTCGCGATCGCCGCGGTGGTGCTGGTCGCGACCCTCGGCCGGAGGGTCTTCCCCGCTCGGCTGAGCGAGGAGGACCACCACCGGACCGAGGCGCAACTCACCAGCCCTTGAGGGCCACTTCCGCCGCCGCGAGGAAGGCGTCGTTCTCGTCGGCGGTGCCGATCGTGACCCGTACGCCGTCGGTCTGGAACGGTCGCACGATCACGCCGCGCGACTCGCAGACCTGGGCGAACGGCACCGACCGGTCGCCCAGCGGCAGCCACACGAAGTTGGCCTGGCTGCTCGGCACGTTCACGCCGGCCGCGCGCAGCGCCTCGGTGACGCGTTCGCGTTCGGTGACCACGAGGGCGCAGCGGCGGCGCACCTCTTCTTCCTGAGCCAGGGCCGCCAGCGCCGCCGCCTGGGCGACGAGGCTGGTCGAGAACGGCGTCAGCACCTTGCGGATGGCGTTCGCGACCTCGGGCTGGGCCACCAGGTAGCCCATGCGCAGGCCGGCCAGCCCCCACGCCTTGCTCATCGTGCGCAGCACCAGCACGTTGTGCCGGTCGCCGTACGTCTCGACGCCGTCCGGCACGTCAGGGTCGTCGACCAGTTCCCGGTACGCCTCGTCGAGCACGATCAGCACGTCGGAGGGGACCGACGCGATGAAGCGGTCGAGCTCGACCTTGCGTACGGCCGTGCCGGTCGGGTTGTTCGGGTTGCAGACGAAGACGAGCCGCGTGCGCTCGGTGATCGCCGCCGCCATCGCGTCGAGGTCGTGCTCGTGGTCCTCGGTGTTCGGCACCCGCACGCTGGTCACGCCCGCACCGGCCGTGATGATCGGGTATGCCTCGAAGGAGCGCCACGCGTAGACGACCTCGTCGCCCGGCAGGCAGGTCGCCTTCACCAGGATCTCGGCCAGCGCCACCGACCCGCAGCCGGTCACGACGTGCTCGGCGGTCACGCCCAGACGCTCGGCCAGCGCGTCCCGCAGCTCGACCGCGCCCATGTCGGGGTAGCGGTGCGAGGCGAGCATCGCGTCGGCCACCGCCTCGGCCACCCCGGGCAGGGGACCGTACGGAACCTCGTTGCTGGCCAGCTTGATCGCCTCGGCGATGCCGAGCTCGCGGGTCAGGTCGGCGAGGTTGCGCCCGGGGACGTAGGCGGGAAGGCCGTCGAGGTCGGCGCGGGTCAGGCGGGGATTCATGAGGGGCTCAGCCTTCCGTCCGGTTATGGGTGGTGGGCGGGGTGGTTGGATTGGCTTCTCTTGTGCCGTTGCCACCGCTGCCGCTGGTGGCGTCGACCGGTTGCCTGTCGTCGGGCGGCAGCGCGATCACGACCGTGCGTGCCGTCTTGTCGTGGAAGGCCTGGCGGAGCTGCTGGTCGAAGACCGGCGAGACGCAGTCGATGAGCTGCAGTACGAAGCCGATGCCGGCGCAGCCCCAGGCCGGGGTCCACAGACCGAGCCGGGCCCAGCGACCGAACGCCCGCCCGAAGCCCAGCGGTTCGGTGTTCTCGACCGCGACGACCTTGATCCGCATGATGCGCTTGCCCAGCGTCTGGCCGCTGCTGCCGATCGCGGGTGCCTCGTAGAGCAGCCAGAGCAGGGTCGCGATGATCAGGATGGCCCAGATCAGTCCGTCCATGCGGCCGGTGCCCTGCACGTCGAGGGCGCTGCCGCCGTTCGCCATGTTGTCGAGGGTGGCCCGGTAGAGCGGAACGAACTCTTTGGCCAGCTGGTAGCCGAACCAGCCGTTCACGACCACGTTGAGCAGCAGCACGGCGAGGATGTCGAGGAGGCGGGCGACCAGGCGTGGGCCGAGCCCGGCCAGGGCGTAGCCGTGGGGGCGCGCCTGCACGGTCGGGTACATCCCGGCGCGCATGGCGGGCGGCATCTGCTGCCACCCGGGCGGCGGCTGCCATCCCGGAGGCGGCTGCCACCCGGGCGGCGGCTGCTGCTGACCGGCGGGTGGCTGCTGCCCCGGCGCGGGCTGCCACCCCGGCGGCGGCTGCTGCCCCGGCGCGGGCTGCCATCCGGGCGGCGGCTGCTGCCATCCGGCCGCCGGGGGTGGCGCCTGCTGACCCCACGGCGGCTGCTGACCCCAAGGAGGCTGCTGCTGTCCCCAGGCGGGCGGCCCGGCCGCGGGGGCCGGCGGAACAGGGGAGGCCGGTGCGGCGGGGGTGGGCGAGGCGTCGGCCGGCTCCTCGACCGGTGGCGGGCCGTCCGGCGGCACCGCGTCGGCCGGGATGGCCTTGCCGAGCCAGCCCTCACCGTCCCAGTAACGCTGGGTGTCGGGGTCGGCCGGGTCTTTGTACCAACCGGCGGGGAGCGAGCTCATGAAGAAACCTTAACGACCACGGTTTGAGCGGCCTTGTCGTGCAGGGTCTGCTGGTAGGGCTTGTCCCAGAGCTGCCACAGCCCGTCGAGGTAGCTGAAGAACGGCACGAACGATCCGGCCAGGTATTCGACGAGGTAGCGCTTGGCCGCCATGCCGCGGGTGAGCCGCCGCGAGGGATCGATCGGCACCACCCTGATCTTCATCGCCTTCTTGCCGAGGGTCTGCCCCGTGCGGTGCATGATCTCGACCGCGTAGACGTAGTAGAGCAGCAGCAGGAGCGCGAAAAGGCCCAGCTCGAGCAGCAGGACAGGCAGGAAGAACTCGTTGAAGACGGTATCGAAGTCGGCATAGGGATCCGGCTCGGGAATCTGGCTGATCAGCACGAAGAGGGCCGGGAGGGCCACGACGAGGGCCACTGCCGTGAGCAGGGCCCCATCGATCATGTACGCCAGCAGGCGCTGGCTGAATTCGGCGAGGGGAACGCCGCCCGGGCTCAGCGGCGGCGGTGGCGGTTGCCACATGGGGTAGGGGGCGTGGGGATAGGGCGGCGGGTACGAGCCGGCGGGCGGCCCGTACCCCGAAGGCTGGGTCACGCGATCAGTGTCACAGATTGCCGCGACGTTCCTGTTCCCGCTCGATCGCCTCGAACAGGGCCTTGAAGTTGCCCTTGCCGAAGCCGAGGGAGCCGTGCCGCTCGATCAGCTCGAAGAAGACCGTCGGGCGGTCCTGCACCGGCGCGGTGAAGATCTGCAGCAGGTAGCCGTCCTCGTCCCGGTCGACCAGGATCTTGCGCTTCTTGAGCTCCTCGATCGGCACGCGGACGTTGCCGATGCGGGCGCGCAGCTCGGGGTCGTCGTAGTACGAGTCGGGCGTGTTCAGGAACTCGACGCCGGCCGCCCGCATCGCGTCGACGCTGGCCAGGATGTCGTTGGTGGCCACCGCGACGTGCTGGGCGCCCGGGCCGCCGTAGAACTCGAGGTATTCGTCGATCTGCGACTTGCGCTGCGAGACGGCCGGCTCGTTGAGCGGGAACTTGACCTTGCGGGTGCCGTCCGCGACGACCTTCGACATCAGCGCGGAGTAGTCGGTGGCGATGTCGTCGCCGATGAACTCGGCCATGTTGGTGAAGCCCATGACCTTGCCGTAGAAGGCCACCCACTCGTCCATCTTGCCGAGCTCGACGTTGCCGACCACGTGGTCGACGGCCTGGAAGAAGCGCTTGGGCTGCAGGCCGGCGTCGATGGCGGGCTGGCGGTCGACGATCGGGTCGCGGGCCACGAAGCCGGGCAGGAACGGGCCGTCGTAGCCCGAGCGGTCGATCAGCGTGTGCACGGTGTCCCCGTACGTCGCGATGGCCGCGACGCGGACGGTGCCGTGCTCGTCCTTGAGGTCGTGCGGCTCGGTCACGCCGCGCGCGCCGGA
Organism: Actinoplanes solisilvae; assembly: GCF_003999975.1. Lineage (GTDB taxonomy): Bacteria > Actinomycetota > Actinomycetes > Mycobacteriales > Micromonosporaceae > Actinoplanes > Actinoplanes solisilvae. The sequence goes on from NZ_RJAC01000001.1 coordinate 1,016,633, forward strand.
GGTCACCGCGTGGGCGTACGCCTTGTCGACGTCGGGCACCTCGATCGCGATGTCCTGGATGCCGTCGCCGTGGCGGGTCACGTGGTCGGCGCCGGGCGCGGTCGCGTGCACCGCACCGACCAGCACGAACCGGGCTCCGCCGCTGACCAGGACGTATTCGGCGTGGTCGCGGAAGCCCTGCTCGGGACCGCGGTAGGCCACGCATTTCATGCCGAATGCGGTGGAATAGAAGTGGGCCGCCTGCTTCGCGTTGCCCACGAGGAACTTCAGGTGGTCGACGCCCTTGACGGGAAAGACGTCGTCGGTGCGGGTCTCGTGAGCCATCGTCTGCGTCATTGACAGAGGTTGTCGCAGGTCACAGCACTGATACAAGATGTGCTCGCGCTCCTGGGCAGGCTGCCCGGTCCGGTGCGCGCGGCGCCGGTCCGAAGGTGCAACTTGCACAACAGGACGGCCTCCATGACCGAAATATCCGGCAAATGCCATCGACACGGGCGAATAGACGTCCATCGTCCGGGTGATTGACCTGGTTAGCGTGTCGCGCATGGCGTCGGGTGGCCGCTCCTTCAAGGGGTTCTCGCTGGTCGCGATCGTCGTCGTGATCGTGCTGGCCACCACCGGCGTGTGGAATCCGTGGCCCCAGGTCTGGACCTGGGTCAACACAAGCGAGCCGATCGCCGGCGGAGCCGCCCGCTGGCAGCAGACCATCGGGGGCAGCCCGCAGAGCGTCGCGATCGCCGGTGACGCGGTCGTCGTCGAATACCGCACGTCCGTCGAGGCGTACGGGCTGACCGCCGGGGTGAAGCTCTGGGACAGCGACGCCGACTGGGCCGCGGTCTCCGGCACCGGCAACGAGGCCGTGGTCGCGACCGGGCGGCTGCTGACCAAGGGCTATCAGGTGCTCGACCCGCGCAACGGTTCCGTGCTGCGCGCCGACACCGAGGCCACCGCCGTCTGGACCTATCGCAACGCGCTGCTCGACCTGCACTGCGCCAAGGGCGGGGACTGCCAGCTGACCGCGTGGGCGCCGCGCGGGGCGACGCCGCTGTGGACCGTCGACACGGGCGGCATCGGATTCGTGCTCAACGCGGCCAACCCCGAGCTGCCCGACACCCGCCAGCTCACCGGCGACCGGGTGGACGCCGACGTGGCCCGGCCACGACTGATGCCGAGCCTGATCGGGCTGCCCGACGACAAGAAGGTCCGCGTGATCGACACGGCCTCCGGCAAGGTCGTGCAGATCGCCGAGCCCGGCCTCGACCAGCGGGTCGCGATCGCCGGGGGACGGGTGCTCACCGTGACGGGCACAGCACAGGACGGCACCTGCTATTACGGCGTGGTGGCGACCGACCCGCCGCGTTCCGGGGTGGTGTGGCGGCGCGAGGGGCTCAACCTGCGTACGGCCGACAACGGCTCGAACTGCAAGCAGGAACACGATCCGGCGGGCGGAGACGACGTCGTGCTCGGCGTCGACCCGACCGGCCGGCAGGAGTTGCTGGCGGCGCACGACGGGCGGGTGCTGTGGCGCGGTGCGAAGGGGGAGACCGTGCTCGCGGTCGACGACACTTCCGCGGTGATCCGCAGCGCGGACGGGCGTACGCTGCGCGGTTTCGGTTTCAGCCGGCGCAAGGTGACCTGGACCCGGCCGGTCGTGGCCAGCGGATCGGCGGCCCTCACCCCGTACGCCGTGGTCATCACCAGCCGCAAGCCCGACCGGGTCGTGGCCGTCGTGCCCGGCAGCGGGCGGGTGCTGGCCGACCTGCGTACGGATGCCGAGGTCTTCGCGGTCGGACCGGACGGCCTGATCGCCGTCTCGGGGCGCGACATGGCCTATCTCCCGTTTGCTTGACCGAAATGGTATGTGTCCACAGGCGGGATCGGTTCGCACAGGATGAGGAGCCTGTCCTAGGCTTGCCGCTCATGAGCAGAGGCGCCGCATTCTCGTATTCGCCGCTGTTGCCCCTCGGCGACGACCCGACCGACTACCGCCTGGTCACCGACGAGGGCGTCGACGTCGTGCACGGCCCGGGCGGCCGGCGGTTCCTGACCGTCGACCCGGCCGTGATGACCCAGCTCACCGCCGAGGCCATGCACGACATCGCGCACTACCTGCGCCCGGCGCACCTCTCCCAGCTCAGGGCGATCATCGACGACCCGAAGGCGTCGCCGAACGACCGGTTCGTGGCGCTCGACCTGCTGCGCAACGCGAACATCGCGGCCGGCGGCGTGCTCCCGATGTGCCAAGACACCGGCACCGCGATCGTGATGGGCAAGCGCGGGCGCCACGTGCTCACCGACGGGACCGATGAGGAAGCCATCGCCCAGGGCGTCTACCAGGCGTACACCCGTCTGAATCTGCGCTATTCGCAGCTTGCGCCGCTCACCATGTGGGACGAGCGCAACACCGGCTCGAATCTTCCGGCCCAGATCGAGCTCTACGCCGAAGACCCGGGCGGCGCCCCCGACGCGTACAAGTTCCTCTTCATGGCCAAGGGCGGCGGCTCGGCCAACAAGAGCTACCTCTACCAGGAGACCAAGGCGCTGCTGAACCCGGCGCGCATGATGGAGTTCCTGGACGAGAAGCTGCGCCTGATCGGCACGTCGGCCTGCCCGCCCTACCACCTGGCCGTGGTCATCGGCGGCACCAGCGCCGAGTACGCGTTGAAGACCGCCAAGCTGGCCAGTGCGAAATACCTCGACAACCTGCCCCGCCACGGCACGATGTCGGCCCACGGCTTCCGCGACGTCGAGCTCGAGGCGGCCGTCCTCGAGCTGACCCGCGACTTCGGCATCGGCGCCCAGTTCGGCGGCCGCTACTTCTGCCACGACGTTCGGGTGATCCGCCTGCCCCGGCACGGCGCGTCCTGCCCGGTCGCGATCGCCGTCTCGTGCTCGGCCGACCGCCAGGCCCTCGCCAAGATCACCCCGTCCGGCGTCTGGCTGGAACGGCTCGAGACCGACCCGGCGCGCTACCTGCCCGAGGTCGACTTCGACGACGAGCCGGTGGTGAAGGTCGACCTCAACCGCCCGATGGCCGAGATCCGCGAAGAGCTGTCGAAATACCCGGTCAAGACCCGCCTGTCGCTGACCGGCCCGCTGGTCGTGGCCCGCGACATCGCCCACGCCAAGATCGCCGAGCGCCTCGACGCGGGCGAACCGATGCCGCAGTACATGCGCGACCACGCCGTCTACTACGCCGGCCCGGCCAAGACCCCCGAGGGGTACGCGTCGGGGTCGTTCGGCCCGACCACGGCGGGGCGCATGGACTCCTATGTAGAGCGCTTCCAGAAGGCCGGGGGCTCGCTGGTCATGCTGGCCAAGGGCAACCGCTCCGGGCAGGTGACCCAGGCGTGCAACTCGTACGGCGGCTTCTACCTGGGCTCGATCGGCGGCCCGGCGGCCCGTCTCGCGCAGGACTGCATCCGCCATGTCGAAGTGCTCGAATACCCCGAGCTGGGCATGGAAGCGGTGTGGAAGATCGAGGTGGAGGACTTCCCCGCCTTCATCGTCGTCGACGACAAGGGCAACGACTTCTTCGCCGACGTCACCCGCCCCAACCCGCTCCTGCGCATCGGCAGCCGCCCCTGAGCTCGCGCCGAGCGCACGGTTCCACGAGCGAGCCCGTGCTCCTGTTCACGAACCGCGCAGCGCGGCCAGTACCGCCGTGACCTCGGGCCGGGGCGTGGAAGGGCGGCGGGCCGCGGCGATGATCCGGCGGCTGACCGGTGGGTTCAGCGGGCGCGTGACCACGTCGGAGCGCGGGTCGACCGCCAGGCTCGGCAGCAGCGCGATCGACGCGCCGCGCGAGACGTGGCCCAGCGACAGCATGTAGTTGTTGAAGCGGCAGATCACCGTCGGCTCGAAGCCCGCCTCGCGGCACAGCCGGGTCGCCAGCTCGGACATGTAGGACCCGCGCACGTCGAACGTCCAGCGTTGATCGGCGCAGGCCCGCAGGTCGACGGCGTCCGAGGCGGCCAGCGGGTGATCTGACGGCAGCACCAGCACGATGTCGTCCGACGTGAGCTGGAGCAGGTCGATCGCCGGGTCGAGCTCGGCCCCCGCGAAGTCGGTCGTCGTGATGATGACGTCGACGTCGCCTCGGCGCAGGGCCGGCATGCTCTCGTGGGGTTCCATCTCCCACAGCGCCACGGTGACCTGAGGGTGGCGGGACGCCAGGCGGGCGACGGCCGGCTCGGCCAGGGCCGGCAACGCGCTCTGGAACGCCGCCAGCGTGACCGTCCCGGCCGGTTCGTCCGACAGGCCTCGCAGCTCGGCCGAGGCCGCGTCCATCGCCGCCAGGATCTCCCGCGCCCGCCCGGCCAGCAGCACCCCGGCCGCCGTGAGCCGAACCCGGCGTCCGGTGCGTTCGAGCAGGGCCGTACGGGTCTCGCGTTCGAGCGTGGCGAGTTGCTGGGACACCGCCGACGGGCTGAGGTTGCCGCGCTGGGCGACGGCGCGGACCGTCCCGTAGGCCGCCAGGTCGGCCAGCAGTCGCAGGCGCCACGGATTGAGCGTCACTGTGCGGCTCCTCTTAACAGCGTGGCCGGAAATGTGAGATGGACCTGATGCTCAACCGAACCCTAGCGTCGAGGGCATGGAGTTCTGGTCCGACGCCGAGCGTCACCTTGTCCGCTACTCCGGCGCGGGGCGCTTCGTCCCCGAGATCATCGAGCGCGCCGATGGCAGTTTCGTCTTCACGTCCGAGGGCCGCCGCCTGCTCGACTTCACGTCGGGGCAGATGAGCGCCATCCTCGGGCACTCGCACCCGGCGGTGGTCGCCACCGTGCAGCGCCAGGTCGCCACCCTCGATCACCTGTTCAGCGGCATGCTCAGCCGGCCCGTGGTCGAGCTGGCCCGACGGCTGGCCGAGTCGCTGCCCGAGCCTTTGAGCAAGGTGCTGCTGCTGACCACGGGGGCCGAGTCGAACGAGGCCGCCATCCGGATGGCCAAGCTGGTCACCGGCCGCCACGAGATCATCTCGTTCGCGCGGTCGTGGCACGGCATGACCCAGGCCGCCGCGAACGCCACCTACAGCTCGGGGCGCAAGGGCTACGGTCCGGCGGCGCCCGGCAACTTCGCGATCCCGACGCCGAACACCTACCGGCCCGATTTCACGAATGAGGACGGCGAGCTCGACTGGCGGCAGCAGCTCGACTTCTCGTTCGAGCTTTTCGACGCGCAGTCGGTCGGCAGCCTGGCCGCCTGCATCGTCGAGCCGATCCTGAGCTCGGGCGGCGTGCTCGACCTGCCACCCGGCTGTCTCCAAGAACTGCGGAACAAGGTCCACGAGCGCGGCGGGCTGCTGATCCTCGACGAAGCTCAGACCGGTCTGTGCAGGACCGGCGACTGGTACGCCTTCGAGCGCGACGGCGTCACCCCCGACATCCTGACCCTGAGCAAGACCCTCGGCGCGGGCCTCCCCCTGGCCGCCGTCGTGACCACCGACGAGATCGAGCAGACGGCCCACGAGCGCGGATTCCTGTTCTTCACGACGCACGTCTCCGACCCGCTGGTCGCCGCGGTCGGCAACACCGTTCTTGACGTGTTGCAGGAAGAACACCTGGACCAGCGGGCCGCGGAGCTGGGGGCGTACCTCAGCAAGGGTCTGACCGCGCTGGGCGAGCGCCACGACGTGATCGGGGACGTGCGCGGGCGGGGTCTGCTGGTCGGTCTGGAGCTGGTGCTCGACCGGGCGACCAAGCAGCCGTCCGACGAGCTGGGGGCGGCGGTCACGCGGCGCTGCCTCGAGCTCGGCCTGCACATGAACGTCGTGCAGCTCCCGGGCATGGGCGGCGTCTTCCGCATCGCGCCCGCGCTGACCTCGTCGATCGCCGAGCTCGATCTGGGCCTGGAGATCCTCGACCAGGCGATCGGCGACGTGGCTCCAACGTTCAGATAGCGGCGATGATGACGGTGTCAACGGTGAAGTAGTGCTCGGGCGCCTCCGGATCGGCCGGACCGTCAGCCGTGCGGCGCTCGATCGCCACCCACCGGTCGGTCACCTGCCACAACCCCGGTTTCCAGGTCAGCCGCTCCCGGTCGACGGCCAGCGGAAAGTCGGCCAGCACGGCACCCGACGCGCTCAGCACCCGAAGATGACGCCCGGCCGTCAGCACGACGGTGCGCCCGGCCGAGACGCCCAGCAGTTGAGCGCCGGCGGGCACCGAAAGCCGGGGCGCCGGTCGGCCGGACCAAAAATCCTGACCCGCCGCGTTCCGCATCCCCAGGCATCCGGAAAGAGCGACGTCACAGGCCAAAGGCACAAAAGGCCCCTTACCGTACGATTCCAGATGCGCGCCGGAGCTCACCGCGAACCCGGCCGTCGCGCAGAAGTACTGCCCGCCCCGCGTCGTGAACCCGTCCCCGCACCCGGCCGGCAGCGTGATCGTCCAACGCCGCGCGCCGTTCGACACGAGGAACGCGGACAGCCGCCCCCCGCCGCTGACCAGCACGGATTCGCCGGCGACGTGCAGCCCGGGCGGCGCCCAGACGGTAGAGGCACCCGTGCGATGGCCGTCGTACCCCGAGGACGGCAGGCCCGACGAAACCCGCCAGGCCTCCTCGCCGGTCCGGGCGTCGGTCGCGATCAGCAGGCCGTCCGACCAGCGGCTCACCACCGTCGTCCCGGCCGCGACCACCCCCGACACCTGCGCCGGCCAGCGCCGCAGCGACCAGCGGGCGGTGTTCACGCTCTTGGCGTCGACCGGCCCGTCCGCACGGATCTGCCGCCGGCCCGCGAAGACCCTGGTCCGCCCGTCGACGATCAAGGGCGCCACATTCGTACGCCCGGTGACCTCGAAGCTGCGAGCGGCGTCCTCGGGATAGGGCGTGGCCGCGGTGGCCCGCACCTCGGCCGGCCCCAGCACCCGCCAGCCGACCAGGACGGCGACGGCGGTCAGGACGAGCGCCACCAGAGATCGCAGCAGCACCCGGGACATCCGGGCAGCGTAACGCCCGGCTTCACCAGGGCGCCCGGACCCCGCCGGTCAGGTGACGGCGGCTAAATCGTCCAGGTCGCGGCGCAGTGCTCCCTCGGCGGTCTCGGCGGCCAGACCCCCGAAGATCAACGCCAGGATGCGGCCGGCCGGCGCGGTCGGCGTGCCCTCCTGCACCACGGTCACCATCGTGCCGCCGCGGTGGCGCCCCGACATGACCGGCACGAACGAATAGGTCATGTTGTAGTCGGCCCCGATGCCGGGCGAGGTGACCACGAACTTCTCGGGCACCTCGCACTCGCGGACCCGGAACTCCTCGGTGACCTCGCCGCCGTCGGCCATGCTGCGGGTCTCGCGCCAGACCGTGCCCGAGCCGAACGGCCCGTGGCTGCGCACCTCGACCCGGGTGACGGCGGTGAGCCACTCGCGGCGCCGGCTCAGATCGGTGAACACCTGCCACACCGACGCGACCGGCGCGTCGATGAGACGGGTCACCACGACCGTCGACATAGCGTCACCCCCGCGTACACCGTACGACACAAGTCAGGGCACGACGGTGCCGGAAACCGAGCCGAGCGAGATCTCACCGCCCGCTGTCGAAAAAGCCCGGCCGCTGATCCGTACGGTGTCGACGTTCGCCAGGAAGCCGCGCAGCGTCCCGTCGGCCAGTTTGACCGGTTCGGCGGCGTTTCGAGTGAGTTCGAGGAAGGAGCCGGTCTCGTCGCGGGCCGGCCCCGAGACCGTTCCCGAGGCGTAGAGGTCGCCGGTGCGTACGGAGGCTCCGTTGCTGGTCAGGTGGGCGAGCTGCTGGGCCGCCGTCCAGTACATCGAGGCGAACGGCGGACGGCTGACCGGTGTGCCGTTCCACTCGACGGTGAGCCGCAGGTCGAAGGCGGGCCCGGCGGGCCGCAGGTAGGGCAGCGGGGCCGGGTCTTGCGGCGGCGGCGCCACCACGCCCAGCGCGTCGAGCGGCACGACCCAGGGCGACACCGAGGTCGCGAACGACTTGGCCAGGAACGGGCCGAGCGGACGGTACTCCCAGGCCTGCAGGTCGCGGGCCGACCAGTCGTTGACCAGCGTGAGGCCGAAGACGTGCTCGGCGAAGTCGGTGGTGGCGATGCGCCGGCCGGGTTTCCCGACCACGAAGCCCACCTCGGCCTCGACGTCGAGGCGCCGGGACGGCCCGAACACCCCCTCGGCGATCTGGCCGGAGGGTCGCCGGATGGGTGTACCCGAGACGACCACGGTGGCCGACCGGCCGTGATAGCCGATCGGCAGGTGCTTCCACTGCGGCGGGAGGCCGGGCGAGCCGGGGCGCAGGATCTCGGAGACGTTGCGCGCGTGGTGCTCGGACGAATAGAAGTCGGTGTAGTCGGCGACCTCGAACGGCAGGTGCAGGGTGACGTCGCGCAGCGGAATCACCGGCGGCCCGGCGGTCACGTGAGCCACCACAGCTTCGCGCGCGGCTGTCCACTCCCGACGACCGGCCGCCATCAGCGGGTTGAGCGACGCGGCGGCGAGGTGACCGCCCAGGCCCGACAGATCAACAACGGCCGAGCCCAGGCGTACGCCGAGTCGCCGCGGCCCGCGCGGCAGGCTGAACACGCCGTAGGGCAGATTGTCGAGCCCGAACCCGGTCACTCGTAGCCTCCGTTGATCAGGCCGAGACGCACGAGCTCGGTCAACGGCTCGACCACGCCGACCGCGCCGAACCCGGCGAAGAGGGGCCGCTCCTCGCCGCGACGCGACCGGCACGCCTCGACCAGCGGCACCGGGTGGGTCGCGGCCAGCACCTCGGCGACCTCGGCCACCTCGCTGCCGTCGTGGGCGGTGACCGCGGCGGTGAGCACGTTGAGGAAGCCGTGGTGGGTGAAGCCGGTCTCGGGGTCGGTGTGCCGGATGGCGTGGCGCAGGCCCGCGGCCAGCCGGAAGGGCAGGTCACGATCGCGGCAGGCGCAGAGCACGGCGGCCAGCTCGACCGGGGTCGGGAACAGTTCGGCCGCGAGCCCGCCGACGCGGAACTTGGGGGCGATGCGCAGACCGTCGGCGCGCGCCTGGGCAACCGTGTCGAGGGCGCCGAGCAGACCCCAGCTCAGCGGGATCTCGGCGTACACCAGAAGGTCGTCGTCGCCCTCGGCCAGCACGCGCAGGGCCGCGAGTCCGGGCTGCGGATCTTCGCCGCGGCGGGCCACCGCGGACTCGATGTGCCGCACGCGAGCGTCGGCCGCCCGCAGCTTCTCGACCGCGATCGGCAACGCGCTCACGCTGACGTCGCCGACGACCGCGACCGGAAGGTGGTGGGCGCGCAGGTCGGCGCCGATCAGCGATGCGGGCACGAGCAGCGGGCCGAGCAGTCCGGCGAACCAGCCCGCACGGTGCTCAGCGTGCTTGGCGACGGCGTCGGCCACTGCCGTCGGACTCGGCGGAAGCAGGCAAGCGTCGTCCACCAGCCCGGAGAAGAGCGGAGGAACCAGCGTTGACACGAATCCGAACCTAATAGACGCTTCGAGAAGCGGACAACCACGTCCGCTATATCGGTTTTGCCGCGACAGCAGGCGAGACACCAGGTGGGAGGCAACGATGCCGCACTACCGCAGCGTCGGCGAGGTGCCACACAAGCGGCACACCCAGTTCCGGCGCCCGGACGGCGGGCTCTATTCCGAGGAGTTGATGGGGCAGGAAGGTTTCTCGTCCGATTCGTCATTGCTCTATCACCGGTACCCACCGACCGCGATCGTGTCGGCCGAGACGCACGAGGCTCCGGCCCTCTCCCGCTCGCCCAACCTGCCGCTCAAGCCGCGGCACCTGCGCACCCACAAGCTCGACGCCGGCCCGGCCGACGCGGTGCTCGGGCGCCGCGCGCTGCTGGCCAACGACGACGTGCGCATCGGCTATGTGATCGCCGACCGGCCGTCGCCGCTCTATCGCGACGCCGTGGGCGACGAGTGCCTCTACATCGAGGACGGCCGGGCCGTCATCGAGACCAGCTTCGGCGCGCTCGAGGCCTCGACCGGCGACTACGTGATCATTCCGACCTCGGTGGTGCACCGCATCGTGCCGCAGGACGGGCCGGTGCGCATGCTGACGATCGAGGCGACCGGCCACATCGGACCGCCGAAGCGCTACCTCTCGGTGCGCGGGCAGTTCCTCGAGCACGCGCCCTACTGCGAGCGTGACCAGCGGGCGCCGAGCGAGCCGCTGGTCGTCGACGAGACCGACGTCGAGGTGCTGGTCAAGCACCGCGCCGGGTGGACCAGGCACGTGTACGCCCAGCACCCGTTCGACGTGGTCGGCTGGGACGGTTGCCTCTACCCGTGGGCGTTCTCGATCCACGACTTCGAGCCGATCACCGGCCGCGTGCACCAGCCGCCGCCGGTGCACCAGACGTTCGAGGGGCCGAACTTCGTGGTCTGCTCGTTCGTGCCGCGCAAGGTCGACTACCACCCGCTGGCGATCCCGGTGCCCTACAACCATCACAACGTCGACTCCGACGAGATGATGTTCTACACCGGCGGCAACTACGAGGCCCGCCGCGGCTCGGGCATCGAGCAGGGGTCGATCTCGCTGCACCCGTCCGGCTTCACCCACGGGCCGCAGCCGGGCGCGGTCGAGCGGGCGCTCGGCGTCGAGGCGTTCGACGAGCTGGCGGTCATGGTCGACACGTTCCGCCCCCTCGACCTGTGCGACACCGCACTGGCGGTGGAGGACACGGCGTACGCCTGGACCTGGAACCGGTAACGCGAGCGAGGCCGGGGCGCCCGTCGGCGGCCCCGGCCTCTTTCCCCGGACGGAAAGCTCAGCCGATGCGGAAGTTCTGCCCGTAGACGGCAAAGTCGAGGGGCGTGTTCAGGTCGAAGTTGCCGTTGTTGAGGAACCGGCGCTGGGCCGTGTCGACCCGGGTCGTGTCCTCGTGCGCCGCCTCCTTCTTCATCTCGATCACGCGCTCGTCGAGGAAGGCGTTGAGCCAGGCCCGCTCGTCGCCGCCCTGCGCCGGCGGCCGCGCCTTGGCCAGCGCGCGGCTACGGATCTGACGCATGCCCTCGTAGCCGTGCATGACGGCCGCGTCGTAATAGGCGAACTGCCCGAGAGCCCGTACGCCGTCGCTCTTGCCGTCGCGCACCGAGGGGGTGAAGTAGACCCGGTCGCGCTCCGACTCCTGCGCCGCCTGGAAGCGCGAGTCGTTCGCCGCGGTCCGCCAGTCGTTGGTGAAGTTGGGGTCGAGCCCGGCGTGTGAGTCCGTGCCGTTCACGTTGCGCAGCGCCGGCAGGTATTTGGCCAGCACGTTTCCGGGCACGGAAGCGGTGTACGCCTCGACGAGCTCGAGCATGTCGCCGGTGCCCGAGCAGAAGCCGATGATGCCGGCCGTGTAGCCGCGACCGTCGCCGATGTCCTCGATGTAGCCGAACTGGGCCCGCCAGTCCAGGGAGGAGTTCTCGGCCGCCGAGACGAGTTGCATCGCGACGTCCTTCTTCGCCGGGTTGTCCAAGTTCACTCCCGTCGGCGGATTGGTCGGCGGGGTCGAGCCGCCGGGCAGGGTCCAAGCCTGGTTCGTCGACCCGGCGCATGTCCAGATCTGCAGGCGGGCCCCGTTCGCGGTGCTGCGGTCGGTCACGTCGAGGCACTTGCCGCTGCCGGTGTTGACCAGGGCACTGCCCGAAGTCGTCCACTTCTGCGCGGCCGTGCCGTTGCAGTCGTAGATCTGAATCTTGGCGCCGTTGGTCGTCGACGCGGCCGTGACGTCGAGGCATTTGCCCAGCGCGCGGATGGTGTTGTCGGAGTTGCCGACGGTCCACTGCTGGGCCGTGGTGCCGTTGCAGTCGTAGAGCTGCACGGCGGCTCCGTTGGCCGAGCTGGCCCCGGCGACATCGACACATTTGCCGCCCAGGCCCTTGATCGGGCCGACGGTGGCGGCACTGGCCGGGGACAGTCCGAAGGAGAGGGCGGCGGCGGGGACGGCCACCGCCAGGGCAGCGTAAAAGAGTCTCCTGGCGCGGATCATGACGCTCCTCGAAGAGGGTGGTTCATGGGGGATGAATCGCGCGATGAGGAGAGACGCTAGAACAGTTAAAAAGGTTTATCAATAGTCATCGATCAACTGGCCTAGGCTGTGGGCAGACCCTTGACACCCGTCGATGGTCGGCCTAACGTCCGGCTAACTGTTAGCCAGTTTGCCTATCGCTCCGACTCGCCCGGGAGCCGCCGTGACCCGTCTGGCCGGTTCGTCCAAACTGCTGCGCGCCATGAACGAAAGCGCGGCCCTGGCCCACCTGCTGGATCCCGGCATGCTCACGCGGGCCGACCTGCGCAAGCTCACCGCGCTGTCGACCCCGACGATCTCCGAGGTGCTGCGCCGGCTCACCGAGGCCGGCCTGATCAACGTGGTCGGCCACAACAGCGGCCGCCCCGGACCGAACGCGGAGATCTACAACGCCAACCCCGACGCGGCCTACGCAGCCGCCGTCTCCGTGCGCGACATCGGCGCGAGCGGCGCCCCCTCAGTGGTCGCCGCGCTCTGCGACCTCACCGGCGAGGTGCGCGGGCGGGTCGAGTCGCGCGTCGACTTCCTCACCACCGACCCGCTGACCGCCCTGGTCGACGTGGTCGCGCGCCTCAGCGCGGAGGCCGGCGTCCCGGCCGAGCGCATCCGCCACGTGCAGTTCGGCGTGGCCGGCTCCTACGACCCGCACACCGAGACCATTCGGCACGTCGACGTGCCCGGCTTCGGGCGTACGGGCCTGGTGCCCCAGCTCGCGGCGGCGCTCGGCACCGAGGTGGACGTCGACAACGACGTCAACCTGGCCGCGATCGCCGAACGGCAGCGGGGCGTGGGCCGTGACGCCGAAGGCTTCGCCCTGCTGTGGCTGGGCGAGGAGGGCCTCGGTCTGGCCATCGACATGGCCGGCACGCTGATGCGCGGCGCGCGCGGCGGCGCCGGCGAGATCGGCTACATGCCGCTCTACTCGCCCGACTCGTCCCATCGCAAACTCGACCTGCAAGACCTCTTCGGCGGCGCGGCCATCCTCGAGCTGGCCCGGGACAACGGCGTGCCCGGCGGCACTCCGGCCGAGGTGGTCCGGGCCGCGGCGGCCGACCCGGCCAACGGCGGCGACTTCCTGATCGCCCTGGCCGACCGCATCGTGATCGGCCTGGCCGCGGTGATCGCCGTGCTCGACCCCTACCTGGTCGTGCTGGCCGGCCCGATCGCCCAGGCCGGCGGCGCGACGCTGCTCTCCGCCGTGACCTTCGCGGTGCGCCGCGCGGCCCCGCTGGAGAGCTCGATCGCCGTCACCGCCATCGACGACGACGCGGTGCTGCTCGGCGCGCTCGACGCCGGGCTGGCCGCGGTCCACGACGCCCTCATCGCCTCGATCCGCTCCTCTTAACCCCCAGTCTGAGAGGCCACAGTGAACAAACGGCTCGCGCCTGCCCTTTTTGCCCTGATTCTGTTGTCGGCCGGTTGCACGCCGGCCCCCAAGGAGAACAAGATCGCCGACCCCGGTACGGAGGTGTCCGGCACGGTCGAGCTGTGGCACTTCTTCACCGAGCGCGAGGCCGACGCGATCGCCCAGGTGGTCAAGGACTTCGAGAACGACCACCCGAAGATCAAGGTCACGATCAAGGCCGGGCAGGACGACTCCAAGGTCACCCAGGCCATCGGCGCCGGCAACGGGCCCGACGTAGGGCTCTCCTACTCGACCGACATCGTGGGCAAGTTCTGCGCGTCCGGTGCGTGGGTCGACCTCAAGCAGTACATCGACCGCGACCAGGTCGACCTGGCCAAGCTGAACGCGACGACGCGGTCCTACACCGAGTTCCAGGGCAAGCGCTGCGCCATGCCGTTCCTCGCCGACGCGTACGGCATGTTCTACAACAAGGACCTGTTCGCCAAGGCCGGACTGAGCGCGCCGCCCAAGACGCTCGACGAGCTGACGGCGTACGCCAAGAAGTTGACCGTGAAGAACCCGGACGGCTCGCTCAAGACCGTCGGGTTCCTGCCGCTCTACGACTTCTACGAGAACTCGCCCTCGCACCTCGCCCCGGCCGTGGGCGCGAAGTGGCTCACCGACGACGGCAAGTCGGCGATCGGCAGCGACCCGGCCTGGAAGACGCTGCTGACCTGGCAGAAGAACCTCGTCGACTGGTACGGCTACGACAAGTTGACGAAGTTCCGCGCCGGCCTGGGCGACGAGTACAGCGCCGACAACGCCTTCCAGAAGGGCCAGGTCGCGATCAACATCGACGCCGAATATCGCCTGGCCTTCGTCAAGGACCAGAGCCCCAACCTCAAGTACGGCGTGGCGCCCATCCCGACCAGCGACGCCGCCCACTACGGCGGCGGCTACGTCACCGGCAACATCGTCGGGATCAGCAAGAACGCGAAGAACCCCGAAGCCGCCTGGGAACTGATCAAGTATCTGACCACCAACGACCAGGCGATCGTGAAGCTGGCCGGGCTGCTCAAGAACATCCCGACCACGACCGCGGCGATCAACGACCCGGGTCTGCACGCGGACGCCGACTTCAAGACGTTCATCGACATCTTCACCAACCCGAACTCGTCGACGACGCCGCCCTCGTCGTCGGGCCCGGCCTACCAGGAGACCTTCGGGCAGTTCCTGAACGGCTACCAGTCCGGCAAGGTCAAGGACCTCGACGCGGGCCTGGCCGAGGCGGACAAGCAGATCAACAGCGTCATGACCCTCGGCGGCTGATCACTCATGACAGCCAAACCTTTGGGTGTACGGGTCCGCAAGGGCGCGACGACCCTGTCGTTCCTCGCGCCGGTGCTGATCGGCATCGCGGTGTTCTTCCTGTACCCCTTGGGTTCGGCGGTCTACTTCTCGTTCACGAAGTTCGACCTGCTCTCGGTGCCTGAGTGGGTCGGGCTCGACAACTACCGCAGGATGGCCGACGACCCGTTCCTGCTGCAGTCGATCCGCAACACGTTGTGGATGGTGGTCGTTCTCGTCCCGGTACGGATCCTCGGGGCGATCGGCCTGTCGATGCTGCTCACCCAGCTACGGCGCGGCGCGGGCTTCTTCCGCACGCTGTTCTACCTGCCCGCTCTGGTCCCGCCGGTGGCCGCCACGATCGCGTTCGTCTACCTGCTCAAACCGGGCACCGGCCCGGTCAACCACTTCCTCGAAATGATCGGCATCGAGGGCCCGCTCTGGTTCAACTCTCCGGCCTGGGCCAAGCCGTCGCTCGTCCTGCTCGGCCTCTGGGCGATCGGCGACCTGATGGTGATCTTCCTGGCCGCCGTGCTCGGCGTGCCGTCCAGCCTCTACGAGGCCGCGTCGCTGGACGGCGCCAACGCCTGGCAGCGCTTCCGGTCGATCACGCTGCCGACGATCCGCCCGGTGATCCTGTTCGCCGCGGTCACCGGCGTGATCTACACGTTGCAGTACTTCGACCAGGCGGCGGTGGCCGGCTCGATCGCCAGCGGGCAGGCCACCGTCGGCGGCGGGATCTCGTCGAACTTCGGCTTCCCCGAGGGCTCGACGTTCACGTACCCGCTGTGGCTCTACACCGTCGGCTTCCGCTACAGCGCGCTCGGCTATGCCAACGCGCTGGCCATCGGGCTCTTCGTGGTCGCGCTCGCGGTCACGCTGTTCCTGCTGCGCCGGGCCAAGGCCTTCTCGGGGGAGGAATCGTGACCGCTGTTCTGGCTGCGCCGCCGGCCCTGGAGACCGCGCCTCCCGATCGGCGTTTCAAGCGGCAACGACGGCTGGCGTGGATCGCGCGGCACAGCATCGCGATCGCCATCGGGATCATGTTCGTGACGCCGGTCGTCTATCTCGTGCTGCTCTCGCTGATGACCAGTGATCAGGCGCTGACCAGCGACTACTGGCCGAACACGTGGCATCCCGAGAACTACGTGCGGGTCTTCGAGGTGACCCCGCTCCCGCACTATCTGCTCAACACGGTCATCTACGCGGTGTCGTCGACGGTTCTGGTGCTGCTCTCCAGCGTCCCCGCGGCGTACGCCCTGGCGAAGTTGAAGTTCCGCGGCAGCAACGCGCTGTTCCTGGTCGTGATCTGCGTGATGATGCTCCCGCCGCAGGTCGTGACCGTGCCGCTCTACCTGATGTGGGCCAACGCCGGGCTGACCGGGTCGCTCTGGCCGCTGATCGTCCCCGCCCTGTTCGGCGACGCCTTCTGCGTCTTCCTGCTGCGCCAGTTCCTGCTCACGATCCCGAGCGAATATCTGGACGCGGCGCGGGTCGACGGCTGCGGCGAATGGCGCACGCTGCTGCGCGTCGTGCTGCCGATGGCCCGCCCGGGCATCGCGGCGGCCGGGCTGTTCCAGTTCTTCTACTGCTGGAACGACTATTACGGCCCGCTGCTCTACACCAGCGAGAACGAGAACGCGTGGACGCTGTCGCTCGGCCTCGCGTCATTCCACAGTGTCCATCACGTCGACTGGAATCTCGTCACGGCAGCAACGGTGCTGGCGATGGCCCCGCTCATCGTCATCTTCTTCTTCGCCCAGCGTGCCTTCGTCCAAGGCATCACACTGACGGGATTCAAGGGTTGAAAATCGCAGTCATCGGCGGCGGCTCCACCTACACCCCGGAGCTGGTCGACGGCTTCGCCCGGCTCGGCTCGATGGTCACCGAACTGGTGCTGATCGACCCGGCGGCTCCGCGGCTCGAGATCGTGGGCGCGTTCGCGGCCCGCATCCTGACCGAGTTCGGGCACCCGGCCAAGCTCTGGTGGACCACCGACCTGGACGCGGGCGTGACCGACGCCGACGTGGTTCTCATCCAGCTTCGGGTCGGCGGCCAGCAGGCGCGCATCGCCGACGAGACGTTCCCCCTCGACTGCGGCTGCGTCGGCCAGGAGACCACGGGTGCCGGCGGCCTGGCCAAAGCCCTGCGTACGGTCCCGGTCGCCCTCGACGTGGCCGCGCGCGTCCGCCGTCGGGCCCGCCCCGGCGCGTGGATCATCGACTTCACCAACCCGGTCGGCATCGTGACCCGGGCGCTGCTCGACGCGGGACATCGCGCGGTCGGGCTGTGCAACGTGGCGATCGGCTTCCAGCGGCGGTTCGCCGAGCACCTGAGGGTCACGCCGCCGGAGGTGACCCTCGAACACGTCGGCCTCAACCACCTGACCTGGGAACGCGCGGCCTACGTCGACGGCGTCGACCGGTTGCCCTCGCTGCTCTCCTCCCATCTCGACTCGCTGGCCGCCTCCGTCGATCTGCCTCCGCGAGTGCTGAGCCTGCTGGGCAACGTGCCCTCGTACTACCTGTCCTACTTCTACGACCACGACCGCCACGTACGGGAGTCGCAGGGCGCGCCGACGCGGGGGCAGCGGGTGGCCGAGCTCGAGGCGACGCTGCTCGAGATGTACCGCTCGCCTTCCCTGGTCGAGAAGCCGGCGCTGCTCGCGGAGCGCGGCGGGGCGTACTACTCCGAGGCGGCGGTAGGGCTGATCGCGTCGCTGCACGGGTACGACGACGCGGCGGTGCACTCGGTCAACGTCCGCAACGAGGGCACGCTGCCGTTCCTGCCCGACGAGTCGGTCATCGAGGTCTCGGCCCGCGCCTCGGTTTCCGGGCCGGAGGTGCTGCCGTTGAACCCGCTGCCGCCCGACCTCTCGGGGCTGATCAGCCACGTCTCGGGGTACGAGGAACTCGCCCTGGACGCGGCCCTTCGGGGCGGGCGCGACCGCGTCTACCACGCCCTGCTGGCGCACCCGCTGATCGGACAGCACGACCGGGCCGACAGGCTGGCCGACAAGCTGATCGCCAGTGGGCGCGCGCACCTCGCGTGGGCGCGATGAGGTCGCTCTACCTGGCGATCGACGGGGGCAACTCGAAGACGGACGTGGTGCTGGGCGCTACCGACGGCTCGGTGCTCGCATACGCGCGGGGCGGCACGTCGTCGCCGCACAACATCGGGCTGGACGGGGCGGTCGCCGTGCTCGACTCCCTGGTGCGGGCCGCCTTCGAACAGGCGGGACTGCACTTCGGGACTCCGGTCGCGCTCACGGCCGCCTACCTGGCCGGGGCCGACCTGCCGCACGAGGTCACCGAACTCCACGACGCCCTTTCGGCCGCGGGATGGGCCGGTCGGACCATCGTGGACAACGACTGCTTCGCGCTGCTGCGGTCGGGCACGTCGATGCCGGACGCGGTCACGGTGGTCTGCGGGGCGGGCACCAACTGTGTCGGCCGCGCAGCTGACGGGCGTACGGCGCGCTTTGTGGCTCTGGGGCCCATCTCGGGCGACTGGGGTGGCGGGCACGACCTCGCGGACCAGGCGTTGCACCTGGCCGCGCGGGGTGAGGACGGGCGGGGCGAAGCGACGGCTCTCAGTGCCGCCGTGGCCGCCCATTTCGACCGGCCCACGGTCGAGGCGGTCTCGATCGCGATCCATCTGGGCGAGATCCCGCGCTCGCGTGTTCCGTCGTTGTCGCATGTTCTCTTCGGGGTGGCCTCGTCCGGTGATCGGGTGGCTTCGGCGTTGATCGCGCGGCAGGCCGGCGAGATCCTGGCCCAGCATCGGGTGGCCGCCTCTCGTCTGTCGCTGCTGGACCGGCCGCACGCCCTGGTGCTGGGCGGCAGCGTCCTGCAGGCCCAGCATCCCGTGCTGCATCGTCAGGTGGTGGCGGGCGCCCGCCGCCAGGCGCCGCTCGTGGAAGTCACCGTTCCTGATGTTCCGCCGGTGACGGGCGCGGCGCTGCTGGCGCTGGACGCGCTCGGCCACACCGACAGCGAGGCCAAGCTGCGCACGGCCCTGGCCGCGACGGCCGCGGCTTAGCCGGGGCCTCGGATCGCTAGCGGCGGGCTCGGATCGCTAGCGGCGGGCTCGGATCGCTAGCGGCGGGCTCGGATCGCTAGCGGCGGGCTCGGATCGCTAGCGGCGGGCTCGGATCGCTGGCGGCGGATTTGGGACTTCAACGGCGGGTTTGGATCAGCAGGGCGGCGAGGCCGGCGAGCACCACGCCGGTCGCCAGCGGAACAAGACCGCCGACGAGGGCATAGACGAACAGCAGCAGTGGCGCCACGAAACCGACATAAGCCGCAGCGGCCAGCTTGCGGTCGTGGGTGCGGAGTCGTCCTAGCGCTCGGGCCAGCGGTTCGGGCACGATCCGGTTCAGCGCGACGACCACACCCACGAAGATCAGGAGCCCGATCACCCCGGCCCAGGCCCGAGAGATGCCCTCGCTGGCCAACGTCATCAGCCCGGCCATGACGCCCGCGATCACCGTCGCGATGACGCCGTAGAGCACTCCCCTGCGCACAGCGGCGGCGGACGGTTCCGACGGATCGAGCACGGGCTCGGCCGGGCGGCTGATCGCCGACTCGTCCACCCAGCTCCCCGACCCTCGCTCCTTGCCCTCGTCGGGATCGACCCGGTCGGGCGCCGGGTATTTCCGCGGGAACGGCGACGGATATTCGCCCTCCCGATCGGGTTCCGGCGCGGTCGGGAGCGTCGCGCCGTCGGCCAGCGCCTCGAGCGCCTGGGCCCACCGCCGCCGCTCGAACCGCACGATCCCCATGTCGCGCTGGGCATCCCCCACCGCGGGATCAAGATCAAGGGCTTGCGCGTACGCCCGCTGGGCCAGATCGAACAGCCGCAGGCGGGCCGCCACCACGGCCAGCACGAGGTGGGCCTCGGCCTCGGACGGTGCGACGCGCACGGCGTTCCAGGCCGCGTTCAGCGCCTCCTGCCCGTTGCGCGACTCGCTGAGCAGCGCGGCCCCGGTGCGCTGGGCGTAGGCGTCGGCCGGCCACTGACGCAGGATCTCGGACGCCACCCGGGCTGCTTCCCCGAACTGCCGGCTGTCGGTGAGCGCCATGGCCCGCACCACCATGCCGGTGAGGGTGTCAGGGGCGGCGGCCGCGGCCTTGTCGGCGGCCCGCAGCGCCTCGCCCGGCTGCTCGGCGGCCAGGTGAATGCGAGCCAGGGTCGCCAGCAGGCTGGGTTCGTCGGGCGCCGCCGTCAGCCCGGACGCGATCTCTTGCGCGGCCTCGTCATAACGCCCGAGGTCGGCAAGCAGAAGCGCACGCTGCCGGTACTCCTCCGGCGTGGTCTCTGGTTCCAGGGGCGCGGCCACGCTCCGAGCGTAGGCGCTCCCGACCACCGACGCGTTCCCGGGTGAGGCGCCCGTCCCGCCCACGCGACCTTCCCGCGCGACAAAACGGGCGACTGTCGTCCGGAGCCCCGGCGGGGGGCCGCTCCACGCGAACCTCGGAGTCGCGCTCCCGCCTCAAAGCTGGGAGATCAGCGCGATCGCCGTCGCGGCCAGTCCTTCGCCGCGGCCCGTCAGACCGAGCCCGTCGGTCGTGGTGCCCGAGACCGTGACCGGCGCCCCCACGGCGGCCGACAGCACCTCCTGGGCCTCGGCCCGGCGCTCGCCGATCTTGGGGTGGTTGCCGATCACCTGGATCGAGACGTTCACGATCTCGAAGGACGCCGCCCGTACGAGCCGCGCGCTCTCGGTCAGCAAGGCGACCCCGGAGGCTCCGGCCCACTCCGGCCGTGACGTGCCGAAGTTGCTGCCCAGATCGCCCAGCCCGGAGGCGCCGAACAGGGCATCGCAGGCGGCGTGCGCGGCCACGTCGGCGTCGGAATGCCCGGCCAGGCCCACATCGTCGGGCCACAGCAGCCCAGCCACCCAGCAGGGCCGCCCCGGTTCGAAGGCGTGCACGTCCGTCCCGATCCCGACCCGCTGGTTGATCACCGAGCCAGATTACTGAACAGCCCTCCGCGGCCAGCTCCTCGGCCCGATCGAGCAGCCCTCGCTCAGGGCGGCCGTCGCTCAGAACAGGATTCGCCTAGGGCAACTGGAGCAGGGCCTCGGCCAGGACCAGGTCGAGGGGGCGGGTGATCTTCAGGGCCAGGTCGGAGCCCGGGATGCAGGTGACCGGAAGCCCGGCCTTCTCGACCAGGCCGGCGTCGTCGGTCAGCGGGTCGGCCGCGGACGCGTGGGCGGCCGCCAGCACACTGTGCCGGAAGCCCTGCGGCGTCTGCACGCTGCGCAGCACCGAACGGTCGACCGTGCCCAGCACCGTTTCGCCGGGGTCGACCTCTTTGATGGTGTCGACCACGGGCAGCACCGGGATCACGGCGGGATGGCCCGCGCGCACGGCTGCGGCCACCGACTCGACGATCTCGGGCGGGGTGAGGGCGCGGGCCGCGTCGTGCACGAGCACGATGTCGATCTCGGGCGGCACGACGGCCAAGGCCCGGCCGACGGACTCCTGACGCTCGGCCCCACCGGCCACCACGGTGACCGGCGCGACCGGCGCCAGCAGAGCCTGAACCGCCTCGACCTCGGCCGCTGGAGCGGCGACCACGATGAGGCGGACGGACGGCGAGGCGGCCACGCGACGAATCGCGTGAACGAGCAGCGGCTCGCCCGCGAGCAGTCGCAGGGCCTTGGGGCCGCCGGGGCCGAGCCGAACGCCGGCGCCTGCCGCCGGAACCAGGACCGCGACGTCACCGCGGGCATTGAGCTTCGCGGTCACGTCGCGGTCCTGTGCGGATGCACGTGTTTCAACTTGAGATGAGGGTTGGATCAGGCCTCGGTAAGGACCTTGTCGAGGAGAACCTCAGCCTCGTCCTTGGTGCTCTTCTCTGCCAGAGCGACCTCACCGACGAGGATGTCGCGGGCCTTGGCCAGCATGCGCTTCTCTCCGGCGGAGAGGCCACGCTCGCGCTCGCGACGCCAGAGGTCGCGCACGACCTCGGCAACCTTGAGGGGGTTACCGGAAGCAAGCTTCTCGAGATTGGCCTTGTAACGCCGCGACCAGTTCGTCGGCTCCTCGGTGTGCGGAGCGCGGAGGACGTCGAAGACCTTCCCCAGGCCTTCCTCGCCAACCACTTCGCGCACGCCGACGATCTCGGCGTTCTCAGCGGGCACCCGCACAGTCAGGTCGCCCTGGGCGACGCGCAGAACGAGGTACTGCTTTTCCTCGCCCTTGATGACCCTAGTCTCGATCGCCTCGATGAGTGCGGCCCCGTGGTGGGGGTAAACAACGGTCTCGCCGACACTGAAAACCATAGGTTCGAAGCCCCTTTCGCTGTGTCTAGGGTAACACGCTCAGGCAGCTATGTCCCGCCCAGCCGGTGACTGTTAGTGCAGCTCAGAGGCCCTGTGATGGGCGTTTCTGCGGCTTGACATAAGCGCTTGGAGCTGCCTCAGTAACTCTCAGTCACCGTTTGGTGACGGCTTTATCGTGCAAGTCGGATATTTCGCACCTACGGCGTTTGTGAGGTCAAGCTTATCGCTAAGGTCCGGAAGCGCGCACTACTGGCGGTCGGGCCGTGCGTAGGGAAGGCTGGGATACAAGGTCCCCGACCGAAGAACGACTGGGTCGGCTTGGGGGGAGGGTGAGTCATGGCTGGTGCGAGCGGCAACGGCGGATGGTCGTCGGATGGCGGTTCGCCCGACGACCTGCCCGACCTGCCCGCCGAGTGGGGCACCATCGTCATCCCCGACGACCTCTCCGAGCTCTCCGACGAGGTCGAGGCCGTCCGCGCTGAGTTGCGGCTGAGCGACCCGCCCACGCGCTGGCAGCGGCTGGCCCGCCGCCCCGCGATGCGCCGGCTGCGCCGCGTCGTGTCCACCGCGCTCCGCGCCCCGGTCTTGATCATCTCGCTCGCCGTCCTGGTCACCGTGGCCAGCCTCTTCGCCTCCGCGTGGCCCGGCCCGCCGCGGCAGCCCGTCGCCCAGCGCACAGCGACCACCACCGCCGACCGGGTGTCGACCCTACCCGCGCTCGAGCTGCTCGCCCCCGACGGTCGCACGGTGACCCTGAGAGACCGTCTACCGGCAGTCATCCTGCTCGTCGACGGCTGCGCGTGCTCGAGCCTGATTTCCGACACCATCGACGCGGTCGGCCCCGAGATCGCCGTCATCACCGTCTCGGCCGCGGCCGCGTCGGCCGCCACCGCCGGCACGCCGCCGACCGGTGCCACGCCCCAGGCCGCAGGCAAGACCGTGCGCACCCTCCACGACCCGACCGGCAGCCTGCGCTCCCACCTGCACCTCGGCGCCCCCGACACGACGGCGGCCGCCGTCCTGGTCGACGGCCGCTTCGAGATCGTCCGCCTGGTCCCCCGCACGGCCTCGGTCGACGACTTCCGCCCCGACCTGGCTCGTCTCTAGTGCGGTGTCCACGAACGTTGGCCGGGTTGTGACCGGTCGGTTTGTGGATCCTCGTCCATGGGTGTGGGCGAGCGACTCCCCACCACGGTTGGCGGGGCGGGCCTCCGCCGGCCAAGGGACCCTCCTGCTGCCGATGGTGGTCGGCGGCGGGGTCACGCCGTGCCGGTCCCCGTCCGGGGAGGTGGGTTCCGGCTCGACGGTCCGTGACCATCCCAGAACAGGGTTGGGCTGGGGTGGTGGTGGCGCCGCCCGGGGTGCGGGTGGCGATGGTGAACGCCGCGGCAACATCACGATGCCCGGCGAACTGACAACCCAGATCAACCCCGGCTACCCGGTCCGGATCGGGCCGGGCGTGGTCGGGGTAGGTGGCGACGGGCAGTTCGGCGGTGACATCGATCCAGAGCCGCCCGGCATCGAACAGCAGCGTCACCGACCGGACGGTGCCAGTCGGGTACGGCACGGCCCGGTCCAGCCCCACGCGCAGCGGCGGGCGGCCACGGGCAGCCGGTAGGCGCAGCTGCCGGCCGCTGATCGTGAAGGTGCCGTGGTACCAGCGGATCGGCATCAACGCCCGCCGCCGGCGCGGATACCGCACTTCGGTGTGCCCGTTCTTGCGGCGGGCGGCGGCGGAGAACCAGGCGCGCTCGACGAACGCGCCGTCAGCTCGGGACGCGCTGGAGCGAGTAGCGGAAGACGACCGGGCCGGGCTCGCCGACGATCACGTACAGGCGCAGTTCGTCGGCCAGACCGACCTTGAAGCTGTCCGGGCGGCGCTCGTCGGAGCAGCGCAGGCCCTGCCCCGAATCGCGGCCGCTCTCGCTCAGGCTGACCCGCACATAGGTGTCCGGCCCGCCCCGGCAGACGACCGACACCAGGTATTCGTCGGTGTCGACCGCGGTCACGAACGGGCGCTCGTCGCCGGCTGCCAGCGTCGCCGTCTCGGCGTCGATCTGCTCGTCGGTGTCGGGCAGCGCCTGCTCGACGGCCGCCTGCCATTGCTTGACCTGGTCGCTCCCGCGGTCGGGCGGGGCCGAGAGGAACCACCAGGTCGCCCCACCGGCGACCAGCGCCGCGGCCGCCGCGTAGAGGACCGCGCCGCGCGCCCGCTCACCCGTCACGATGTGACTGTAGAGGCCTCCAGCAGCGTTCCGTAGAGGGTGAGACCCGGCCCGAACGCCAGCATGACCACGAGCCGGGGCGGCCGCTCCCGGCTGCGCAGCGCGTCGAGCACCAGCAACACGGTCGGCGACGAACAGTTCCCGTACGCCGAAAGCACCCCGCGGGAGGGGGCGAGCGCCTCGTCATCGAGACCGAGTTGTTGCTGGACGACGTCGAGGATCTTGGGGCCGCCGGGGTGGATCGCCCAGCCGTCGACCTCGGCGATGGTCAGCCCGTGCCGGTCGAGCAGGTCGTCGACAAGCTTGCGGACGTGCAGCTTCAGCACCGACGGCACGCGCGGCGACAGGCCCATGCGGAAGCCGAGGTCGGTGACCTCCCACGTCATGTGGTCGGCTGTGGTTGTGTCGGTGACCGCGGCTACCTCGCGGACGGCGAATCCGGGGCCGCCCGGCGTGAGCACGACAGCGGCGGCCGCGTCGGCGAAGAGGGCGTGCGAAACGATCTGCTGGAGATCCGTACGGGCTCGGGGTGGTTGAAGGTGCAGGCTGGTCAGCTCGGCGCAGAGCAGCAGCGCCGGCTTCTCGCGGGCCA
Source organism: Actinoplanes solisilvae (assembly GCF_003999975.1). Classification (GTDB taxonomy): domain Bacteria; phylum Actinomycetota; class Actinomycetes; order Mycobacteriales; family Micromonosporaceae; genus Actinoplanes; species Actinoplanes solisilvae. The sequence continues at coordinate 1,041,406 of NZ_RJAC01000001.1, forward strand.
CCACGAAGTCGGACACCGACCCCAGCCCGGGTAGCGCCGCGTAACAACCCATGTGCCCCACGAAGAGTCTTTGCACGGTCGGTGACATGCCGAGGTCGCGGGCGAGCAGGATGTCGAGGCCGGGAGTCGCGTAGCCGGTGCACGAGCACACCGCGAAGAGCCCGAGCTGGCCGGCCTCGACGCCGGCGTCGGTCAGGGCGCGCGACACCGCTTCCTTGCCGAGCGGCAGCGCCTCGACCAGGTAGCGGCGCATGCGCTGCTCGGTCGACCAGTCCGAGACGTCCTCGAGCAGCGGGCTCACCGCCGCCTGCCGGGTCCGTACGCCGGAGTTTTCGAAGATCCGCTTGGCCAGCGCCCGCTTCTCGGGCGCGTAGTGCCGCGCGAAACAGGTCTCCCACAGTTCGTCCTGCCGGGCCGACGGCGGCAGTGCCGTACCCATCCCCGCGATGGTCGCCTTCAGTTCCACGTGCGCCTCCCTGCCTGCGAAAGCCGCCTACCAGCGCGGCGCGGAACCTTCCGAGTCGGCGTCGCCACCGAGCGCGTCTACCCCCAGCCAGTCCGCACACACATCGCTGGTAGCCGGTTGCAGCGATCCGGCACGTGCGTCCCGGTAGAGACGCTCCAGGGGATGCCCGCGGCGCATCGCGGAGGTGCCGGCGGCCTCCAGCATCGAGGCGGCCACCTCGGCCGCGGTCGTTCCGGCCAGCAGCTTGGCCCGCCACACCCAGCGGGTCGTCTCGGCCTCGCCGGGCTGCTCGTCGACCCGTCGGGCCGCCTCGAGGACCGCCAGGTGGGCCGCCGCCACCGCCGCGTCGGCCCGGCCAATGCGCGCGCGGATCGCCGGCAGGTGGCCGAGCTTGCGCTCGTTGACGTGCTCGATCGCCGCGTCGACGGCCGCGCGAGCCACCCCGACATAGACGGCGGCATAGCTGGCCACCATCCAGTGCGGCGCGATCTGGGCCACGACCAGCGCCAGGCCCTCGACCCCACCGAGCAGGGCCGCGTACGGCACTGTCACGTCGACGTGCAGGTCGTGCGACCCCGTCGCGCGCATCCCGAGCGCGTCCCACGTCGGCTCGACCCGCAGGCCGTCGCCGGCCGGCACCAGGAACTGCGAGACCTGCGACGGGTCGGCGGCACTGCGGGCGGCGACCAGATAGGCGTCGGCGTGCCCGGCGCCCGAGCAGAACGTCTTGGCGCCCCTGATGCGATAGCCGCCGTCGACCACCTCGTACGACGTGCTGAGCTGGGACAACCGGGAGCCCGCGCCGCGCTCGCTCATGGCCACCGCGTACCACTTGCCCTCGGCGGCCGCACGCAGGTGATCGTCGCGGGCCTGCAGCGCCTCGGCCGAGAGCCCCAGGGCGTCGGCCAGCTCGTCGGTGACGCCGGCCAGCGCGCCGGTCACCGACGCGTGCATGTTGAAGATCAACGCGGTGGCGCCGTTGCCGCGGGCGAGCTCGTACGCGGCCGCGGCGTAGTCGGAGAAGCTCGCGCCCGCGCCGCCCAGCCGGGCCGGGACCATGAGGCCGAACAGTCCTGCGGCGCGCAGGTCGGCGAAGTCGTCGACGGGGAAGGCGCCGTCCCGGTCATAGCCGGCGGCGCGGGCCGCGAACCGGGGCGCGAGCCGCCGGGCCTCTGCGATCATGCGAGCTCCTCTGCCTTACGGCCGTAGCCCTGATAGAGCACGGCGGTCGACCGGGTGGGAACGATGCGGCCCAGGGGGCCACCGCTGTCGGGCCGCGAGCGCGGCACGAGCCAGCGGACGATGCCGGGCAGGCTGGGGCGGGCGCCGCGCACCTGGAGGCGTACGCCATGGGCGGCGCACTCGGCGGTGAGCCGGCGCGGGTCGACGAAGAGCGCGGGGTCGTGCAGGCCCACGGGGGCGAGCCCGATCAGCTCGCCCAGGGTGACCGTCACGAAGCGGCTGAGCGGGTTGTCGTTGACCGTGTCGAGCACCAGCAGCCCGCCCGGCCGCAGCACCCGGCAGAGCTCGGCGACGGTGGCCGGCATGTCGGTGACGTGCTCGAGGATCTCGCCCGCGACCACGACGTCGGCCGAACCGGTCGCCAGCGGGATGGCCGTCACGTCGCCGCGCACCGGCCGAATCCCGCGGAACGCCGCCTGGGTGAGACCGGACACACGAAGGTCGATCCCGATGTGCCGGTAGCCCTTTCCGCGCAGATGCGGGGCGAGGAGTCCGCCCCCGCAGCCGGCGTCGACCAGCACGGCGCCCGGCACCCGGGCGGGCGGGATCAGGGCCGCACGGGCCGCGGCCAGCCAATGCAGCAGCTCGAAGGCGCCACCCGGGCGCCACCAGTGGTCAGCGAGGTCGTCGTACTGTCGCGGATCGTTACGTCCGTTCGACGGCATGTGATCGAGCCTGGCATGCATCGGTCACACCCGCCACACTGCATGCATGTCCCGCGTGCTCTCGGTGATCAAGTCGTCCCACCCGGAACCCGGCGGTGCGGTCACCGTGGCCATGACTTTGCTGGCGATCGGAGTCGGACACCGCGGCTGGTCGATCCTCGGCGTCTTCGCGGCCGTGGGGGCGACCCAGCTCTCCGTGGGCTGGGTCAACGACTGGCTCGACGCCGACCGCGACGCGGCGACCGGACGGCGCGACAAGCCGGTCGCGTCCGGGGCGGTTTCCCGCCGTACGGTGGGGATCGCCGGTCTTGTCGCCTCGCTGGCCATCCCCCTGCTCGGGCTGCCGTTCGGGCTGCGGGCCACCGTGCTGATCACGCTGGTGGGCGTGTTCGCGCTGCTCTACGACTGGCCGCTGAAATCGACCGCGTTCTCGGTGGTGCCCTATCTGGTGGCGTTCGGCCTGCTCCCGGCCTTCGTGGTGGTGGCGCTGCCGGGCCATCCGACGCCGCCGGCCTGGCTGGTCGCCGCGGGGGCGCTGCTCGGCGGCGGCGCCCACTTCGCCAACGTGCTGCCCGATCTCGCCGACGACGAGGCCACCGGCGTGCGCGGGCTGCCGCACCGGCTCGCCGCGACCGGCTCCTCGGTCGCGGCGGCCCTGCTCCTGCTGGCGGCCACGCTGACGCTGGTCTTCGGGCCTCCCGGGCCACCGTCGTGGCCGGGCTGGGTGGCCGCCGCGGCCTCCGTCGTGGTCCTTCCCCTCGGGTGGTACGCCGCCCGGCGCGCGAAGGGACGCGCGGTCGCCATGTTCCGGGCGGTGATCCTCGTCGCTCTGATCGACGTTCTGCTGCTCATCTCCAGCGGCCGGGTGGTGTGATTGGACGGGTCGGCGCACGCGCCCGATCACCGACCTCTAGGCTGAGCCTTACGCCTGAGTTCGTTGGTGTTCGGCTTGATCAGCTTGGAGGATCGTGATGCGCTCGCTGGGAACCCGCCGCGTCGCTCTGGCCGCGGGTGTTGCCACGGCCGCCGTGATCGCACTGTCCGGCTGCTCGGCCGGCCAGGTCGCCGAGACCGCCCTCCTGAAGACCCCGATCTCGGGTCTGAACACGCAGAGCCCCGACGGCCGTCTCGAGATCCGCAACCTCCAGGTCGTCTACGACGACGCCGAGGGGTTCCCGGCCAACGGCAACGCCCAGCTCGAGCTGGCGCTGTTCAACCAGACGCAGGCGCCGATCACCGTGCTGATCAGCAGCCGGCCGCAGCAGACCGAGACCGCGGGCATCGTCTCGGCCCGCCAGATCGGCCTCACCGGGCCGGCCGCCACTGCTTCCGCCGCTCCGTCCGCCTCGGCCTCCGCGTCGGTCGCCCCGTCCGCCTCCGCGTCCCCGTCGGCGCCGGCCGAGCCCGCGGCGCCTTCGGTGCAGCCCGCGCGCATCACGATCCCGGCCCTGGGCAGCGCGACGTTCCTGCCTGAGGACGATCAGAAGGTCCTGGCCGTCGGCCTGAGCGACCGCCTCGCCCCGGGCAACTCGCTGAGCCTGGTCTTCGAGGTCAGCGGCACCACCCAGCCGCTCGAGCTGGTGGCCCCGTTCGCCATCCCGCTCTCGCCGGCCTCGCGTGGCCCGGTCGAGTCCGGCGAGGACCACGAGTAATTGTCGTACCGTCCCGCTAGCTTTGCGGGGTGAGCACGTCCCGCACCACCGCCAAGGCCGCCCGCCCCTCCTTCGTCTGTGACGCCTGCGGTCACCAGCCACCCAAGTGGCTGGGCCGCTGCCCCGAGTGCGGCGAGTGGGGTTCGGTCATCGAGTCAACGGTCACCGCGCCGCTCGGTGCCGGCCGGGTGGTCAGCTCCCGTCTGCCGGCCGAACCGGCCCGCCCGATCGCCACGATCAGCGCGGCCCCCGCCCGTGCCGTCCCGACCAACGTCGGCGAGCTCGACCGGGTGCTCGGCGGCGGTCTCGTGCCCGGCGCGGTGGTGCTGCTGGCCGGCGAGCCCGGTGTGGGCAAATCCACACTCCTGCTCGACGTGGCCCAGCAGTGGGCCGCCCATTCGGGCACACCGTCCCTCGTGGTCAGTGGCGAAGAGTCGGTGAGCCAGGTGCGGCTGCGCGCCGAGCGGCTCGGCGCCCTCCACGAGCAGCTCTATCTGGCCTCCGAGAGCGACCTCGGCGCCGTCCTCGGCCACCTCGACGCGGTCAAGCCCGGCCTGCTCGTGCTCGACTCGGTGCAGACGATCTCGGCCCCCGGCACCGAGGGCGTCCCGGGCGGCGTCACCCAGGTGCGCGCGGTCACCTCCGCCCTGGTCGGCGTGGCCAAAGAGCGGGGCATCGCCACCGTCCTGGTCGGCCACGTGACCAAGGACGGCCAAGTCGCCGGCCCCCGCGTGCTCGAACACTTGGTCGACGTCGTGCTCCACTTCGAGGGCGACAAACACTCGTCGCTGCGCCTGGTGCGCGGGGTGAAGAACCGCTACGGCGCGGCCGACGAAGTGGGCTGCTTCGAGATGAACGAGAACGGCATCGCCAGCCTGCCCGACCCGTCCGGCCTCTTCCTCACCCGCTACTCCGAACCCGTCCCCGGCACCTGCGTGACCGTGGCCATGGAGGGCCGCCGGGCTCTGGTCACCGAGGTGCAGGCCCTGATCGGCGCCGAGGTGCAGGGTTCGCCGCGGCGCACCGTCTCGGGCCTCGACAGCGCCCGGCTGGCGATGGTGCTCGCCGTGCTCGAGCGCCGCACCAAACAGCTCAAGCTCTACAACCGCGAGGTCTTCGCGGCCACCGTCGGCGGCATCCGCCTGACCGAGCCCTCGGCCGACCTGGCCATGGCGCTCGCGGTCGCCTCCGGCGGGCTCGACCTGGCGATGGCGCCCCACCTGGTGGCGATCGGCGAGGTCGGCCTGACCGGCGAGATCAGGCGGGTCGGGGCGGTCGGCCGGCGGCTGGCCGAGGCGGCCCGGCTCGGCTTCAAGGTGGCGCTCGTTCCGCCCGGTTGTGCCCCCGAGGCACCCAAGGGCATCGAGGTGACCGAGGTGAGCGATCTGCGGTCGGCCCTGCAGTCGGCGGCCCGGGCGTCAGCCTCCCACGGCGGTGACCGACGGTGACGTTTCATCACGCTACGGAGCATTCGTCGAACCACGGCTCGTTGCTCTGGATGACAGTCCGTAGAATGTCCAGGTGCCGCTCGACCGCGATGGTTCCAAACCCGCCGCTTCCAGCCCGACGCCGAAACCCGGCGTCAACGGTTCGGCGCGTCCGGCAGTGACCTCCGGGGGTCCCGGGCTCACCGGGGGCGGTGTGAGCGGCGATCCGCTCCGCGCCAACCTGGCCCTCATGGCGCCCGGCACGGCGCTGCGTGACGGCCTCGAACGCATCCTGCGCGGCCGCACGGGCGCGCTGATCGTGCTCGGTCACGACGCCGTCGTCGAAAGCATCTGCACCGGCGGTTTCGCCCTCGATGTCGAGTTCTCGGCCACCCGCCTGCGCGAGCTGTGCAAGATGGACGGCGCGGTCGTGCTCTCCAGCGACGGCACCCGCATCGTGCGGGCCGCCGTGCACCTCATGCCCGACCCGGGCATCCCCTCCGAAGAGTCGGGCACCCGTCACCGCACCGCCGAGCGGGTCGCCAAGCAGTCGGGCTTCCCGGTCATCTCGGTGAGCCAGTCGATGCACATCATCGGCCTCTACGTGAACGGGCAGCGCCACGTCCTCGACGACTCGGCCGCCATCCTTTCCCGGGCCAACCAGGCGCTGGCCACCCTCGAGCGCTACAAGCTGCGCCTCGACGAGGTCTCCGGCACCCTGTCCGCGCTCGAGATCGAAGACCTGGTCACCGTGCGTGACGCCGTCGCCGTCGTCCAGCGGCTCGAAATGGTCCGCCGCATCGCCGACGAGATCTCCGGCTACGTCGTCGAGCTCGGCACCGACGGCCGCCTGCTCGCCCTGCAGCTCGACGAGCTCATGGCCGGCGTCGACTCCGACCGCACCCTGGTGATCCGCGACTATCTGCCCACCGGCCGCAAGGCGCGCACCCTCGACGAGGCCCTGGTCGAGCTCGACCTGCTCACCGCGACCGAGATGATCGACCTGGTGGCGGTGGCCAAGGCCATCGGCTATCCGGGCGCCTCCGATTCGCTCGACGCGGCGGTGTCCCCGCGCGGCTTCCGCCTGCTGGCCAAGGTGCCGCGCCTGCCCGCCCAGATCGTCGACCGGCTCGTCGACCACTTCGGCAGCCTGCAGCGCCTGCTCGGCGCCACGGTCGAAGACCTGCAGGCGGTCGACGGCGTCGGCGACGCGCGGGCCCGCGGCGTACGCGAGGGTCTGTCCCGCTTGGCCGAGGCGTCGATCCTCGAACGCTACGTCTGACTCTCTGCCGTCGGTCTTTCGGTCTTTCGGCCGACCCTGCTCTGCCCTCGGTGCGATGCGGGCAGGTCACCGGCGTTCCTAAGATCATCAGTCATGTCTGGTAACCGGAACGTCGTCGTGGTAGCCCCGGTGGCGGGCGTACTGCTGGGCGCCCTCGACTTCGTCTGGATCAAGTACGTGCCGTCGCCGCTGGGCGACCTAGGCAACTCCCTGGCCGTGTGGGCGGTCGCGGCGTTCCTGCTGACCTACCGCTTCCGCTGGTCAACGCTGGTCAGCGTGCTCGGCGCGATCGTCTGCCTGGTGGTGGCCGTGCCCAGCTACTACCTCACGGCGAACGTGATCCAGAACGACGACCTGTCGAACACCTACAACAGCGTCGCGCTGATGTGGATGGGCTTCGGGGTGATCGCCGGAACAGTCTTCGGCGCCGCCGGAGTCCTCGCCCGCGATCCGCTGGCCCGCGGTGGCCGGCTTCTCGGGACGGCGGCGCTCGGCATGCCGGGCGCGGTCCTGTTCGCCGAGGGCGTGGTGCAGGCGCGGCGCATCGGCGACCCCTCCTACGGCACCGGCGACCAGCTCGCGTACGTGGCCGTCGTGGTGACCTTGGGCCTGGCGATCACCCTGCTCGTCGGACGATCGTGGCGCCAGCGCGGTCTGGCGCTGCTGTGCGCCTTGCCGCTGACCGCGATCGGCTACGTCCTGCTGTCGCTGACCGGCTTCCGCTGAGCCGCTCCCTGTCCACAGTTCGAGTCTGTCCACAGGCCGCCGCGCAAAGATCCCCATATCCCGTCACACTGACAAGCGGGGGATCCCCCTTGGGGAGGGCGGGCTCTGCGCGCGGCGGGCTCTGCGCGCGGCGGGCTCTGCGGGCTCTGCGCGCGGCGGGCTCTGGGCGAACGGGCCCTGCTTGTCAGGCCGGCAGCGGCTCAGCGATGTCGTTGGCGTGGTCGGTCACCGATGCGCCGACGACTGTGGCGCGCAACGGGAGCACCTCCAGGCACCGCCGGATCGCCGGGGCCATCTGCGGGTTCGGGACGCGCATCGAGATCGTGCAGTGCGGCACCCAGCGGCCCGGCCGGTAAAGATCCCACACCTCGACCCCGGCCGCGTCCAGACGCTCGTGGACCTGGCGGTGGTGTTCGAGCAGTGGAGCGGTCGGGGTGACGCCCAGCCACAGCACGCGGCCCACGAACTGGCCGACGAAATCCATGTCCAGGGTCAGGCCGCGTCCGACCGGTAGGCCGGCCAGTGCGTCGACTACCTTGTCCGGCGCTAGCTGACGGGCCGCCGCCAGTGAGACGTGCGGGCGGTGTTTCTCGTTCAGCAGCGACGCCAGCGTCGGGATGCCCTCGTCCTCCAGGGCCCGCCACAGTGTGCGGACCCGACGGGTGGCGTCGACGTCCAGGTAGAGCTCGAGTGCGGCGACCACTTAGGACGCGATGGTCAGCACAACCGGCTCGCTGACGAGCGTGCCCAGGCGGGCGCGCAGCTCGAACTGGCCGGGCGGTGGGTTGGGGCCGGACGCCGAGCCGCCGGTGCAGTTGCTCGACTGGCGGCCGTTCCAGGTCACCTTGTACGTGAGTTCCTGGCCGGGCGGGAGCTGCCGGACGTCACTGCCCTTGGCCGTGCTGCACGTGTCGGAGGACCAGTACTTGCGGGCGCCCTGGTCGATGTAGAGCTCCTGCGGGTCGGCTCCGACGTCGCGGGAACACGTACGCGAGCTGTTGTTCTTGACCTTCAGCTCGAGCTGGACCGCCGCACCGCGCTTGAGGTTCGTGGCGGACGGAACCGGGGTCACGACCAATTCGTTGTCGGCGCAGGAGCCGTCCGACGGATTGTTGACGTTGTTGTTCTGCCCGGTGCCCGTCCCGCCGGTGGGCGGCAGCGTCTGCTGCTGGTCCTCGTTGCCGGGCGACTGGGGTTCGAGGTCGCCGGGCGCGGGCAGCGAGGGGTTGCCGCCGCCGGGCTTGGCGTCGGCGAAGGAGGGTGTGGGCGCGGCCGAGGTCGGCGTGGTCGCCGGTATCTGCGACGAGGTCGACGTGTTCTTGTTCTGGCCCTGAGGGTCTTTTTTGTCGTCTCCGGTGCAGGAAACGAACAGCACGATGATGCCGAGCAACACAGCACCCAGCACGACCGCACGACGCCGCCAGTAGACGGCGGAGGGAAGGGGACCAACCGTCGTTCGCATGATGGGGCCCACCGTAAACCCGCGCGCCCGCGAGGGTGGACGCGACGCGCCGGACGTTATGCGACACAGACTCGCGTCGTCCGGTCAGAGATAAACTTTGCGCTGGTAGATGGCGTGCGCCCCGGCGACACGATCGAGAAACAACTTTCCGGCACAGTGATCGATCTCGTGCTGCAGGGCGCGGGCCTCGAAGGCGTCGGTCACTATCTCGACCGATTCCCCGCTGCCGGGCAGGGTCGCGGCGACGACGACGCGGCCGGCCCTTTTCACGTCGCCGGTGAGGTCGGGGACCGACATGCAGCCCTCGCGCCCGGCCTTCCAGCGGCTCGCCTCGATGATCTTCGCGTTGCAGAGGACGAACGTACCGTGCAATGTCGATGCTTTCGGGTGTCCGCTCACGTCGACCGCGAAGAGTTGCACGCCGACGCCGACCTGGGGAGCGGCCAGCCCGACGCAGCCGGGCGCGACGCGCATGGTGGCGACCAGGTCGGCCGCGAGCTGCACGACGGCGGGGTCGGTGGGGTCGACCTCGTCGCCGACCGTGCTGAGCACCGTGGCGGGGGCGGTGACGACCGGCAGCACGTTGCCCTCGGGGCCGTCCCACGAGATGGTCACAGGATCTCCGACTCGGCGCGCCGCAACGTCACCTCGACGCCCAGCTCGGCGGCGGCCACCGCGAGCCGCTCGGCCAGCTCGTCGGCCGAGCCGCCGGGCAGGTCGACCTCGGCGATGATCACGTAGAGCGTCCCGGTCAGCCGGGTGCTCAGATCGGTGATGTTGCCGCCGGCGCCGGCGACGACCCGGGTCACGGCCGCGACGATGCCGAGCCGGTCGGCGCCGTGCACGCTGACCACGAACGGCTCGCCCTCGGCCAGCGCGTCTTCTTCGGGGGCGACCTCGCGCACCTCGGTGACGACGCCGGTCAGCGACTCGAGCGCGGCCGACGCTTCGGCCGGCGTCGGGCCGGTGCAGATGAGGGTCATCGTGAAGTGACCGCGCAGCCGCGTCATGGTGGAGTCGGTCAGGTTGGCACCGACGCCGGCCAGCGCTTCGGCCACGTCGGCCACGATGCCGGTGCGGTCGGGGCCGATGACGGTGATGGCGAGCTCATGCACCTGCCTACAGTAAGACCTGACATGACTCTCGCCGATGACGCCATCACGTGGTTCGACAAGAATGCCCGCGATCTGCCCTGGCGGCAGCCCGACACGAGCGCCTGGGGCGTGCTGGTGAGCGAGGTGATGCTCCAGCAGACCCCGGTCGTACGGGTGGAGCCCGCCTGGCGATCCTGGATGACCCGCTGGCCCACCCCGGCCGACCTGGCCTCCGATCCGCCCGCGGAGGCGATCCGCATGTGGGGGCGGCTGGGCTACCCGCGCCGCGCCATGCGGTTGCACGCCGCCGCGGTGGCGATGGTCGAGCGGCACGACGGGCGGGTCCCGTCCGATCTCGACCAGCTGCTCGCGCTGCCCGGCGTGGGCACGTACACCGGGCGGGCCGTGGCGACCTTCGCCTACGGCCAGCGCCACCCGGTGGTCGACACGAACGTGCGCCGCGTCGTGTCGCGGGCGGTCGAGGGCAAGCCCGACGCGGGTCCGGCCACGACCGCCGCCGATCTGGTCGCGATGGCCGAACTGCTCCCCGAGGAACCGGCCCGGGCGGCCCGCGCCAGCATCGCGTTCATGGAGCTGGGTGCACTGCTCTGCGTGGCCCGGTCACCGCGCTGCACCGAGTGCCCGTTCGAAGCGGTGTGCGCGTGGCGGCGGGCCGGTTCGCCCGCGATGGTGGGGCCGAGCCGCAAACCGCAGCGGTACGCCGGCACCGACCGTCAGGTGCGGGGCCTGCTGCTCGAGGTGCTGCGCCACGAGACCGGCCCGGTCCCGCGGCAGCGCCTCGACCTGGTGTGGAACGACGACGTGCAGCGGGCCCGGGCGCTGGCCGGGCTGGTCGAGGACGGCCTGGTCGAGCCGTTGAGCGGGGACGCCTTCGTGCTCGCGGGCGACGCTCCGGCCGTACGCCCGCAGTCTCTGTGATCGGAGGCTGACTTTCCGAAGGCTTCCGTCTAGAGTGAACGCTAACATAGACGGATATCACGCGAGCGGCGTCCTCAGGTGGGGCTATGACTCCACTGGCCACAAACACGAGAAGGAGTTGTTCGCGCGCACAAGGGGGGATCCCGGTGGCTCGCACTCGCTTGGCCGGCCTCGTCGCGGCCCTGATCGCGCTGCCGCTCGCGGTCGCGCCTCCGGCCGCCGCCGCCGCCGACCCCGACTACACGATCACGGTCGATCCCGCCGCCACAGGCCCGGCCATCGGCGACGAAATGTACGGCGTCTTCTTCGAGGACATCAACTACGGAGCTGACGGCGGGCTCTACGCCGAGCTGGTCCGAAATCGCTCCTTCGAGTTCCAGGCCGCGGACAACCGGTCGTACACCGGGCTGACCGGATGGACGGCGACGGGCGCCGCGGCGACCGTGGACGACGACGGGCGCCTGAATGAGCGGAATCGCACCTACCTGCGGCTGACCGGGCCGGGCGGGGTGACCAACGCGGGCTACAACAGCGGCCTCGCGGTCGAACGCGGCGAGCGCTACAACTTCTCGGTGTGGGCGCGCGCCGACGCAGCCGGCACGGTGAACGTCGCCTTGAAGACCGCCGACGGCACGGCCCTCGCGGCACCGCTCAGCATCGGCGTCAAGAACGACACCTGGACCCGGTACGCCGGGACGCTGCGAGCCACGAGCACCAGCGATCTCGGGCGGCTGTCGGTGGCGTACGCGGGAACGGGCACGCTGCGGCTCGACATGGTGTCGATGTTCCCGCGCGACACGTTCAAGGGACGGGCCAACGGGCTCCGCAAGGATCTGGCCGAGAAGGTCGCCGCCCTGCAGCCGGGCTTCGTGCGGTTCCCGGGCGGGTGCCTGGTCAACACCGGCAGCCACTACGCCTACGACGCCGTGTCGGGCTTCCCGCGCGCCCGGTCCTATCAGTGGAAGGACACCGTCGGGCCGGTCGAGACGCGGGCCACCAACGCGAACTTCTGGGGCTACAACCAGAGCTACGGGCTCGGCTACTACGAGTATTTCCAGTTCTCCGAGGACATCGGCGCCGCTGCCCTGCCGGTCGTACCGGCCCTGGTCACCGGCTGTGGGCAGAACCGGGCGACCGACGACCCGGTGCTGCTGCAGCGGCACATCCAGGACACGCTCGACCTGATCGAGTTCGCCAACGGGCCGGCCACCTCGACATGGGGCAAGGTGCGGGCGCGGATGGGGCACCCGAAACCGTTCGGCCTCACGATGGTCGGGGTCGGCAACGAGGAGAACCTGCCCGAGGAGTATTTCGCGAACTACCTGGATTTCCGCGCGGCGATCAAGGCGAAACATCCGGAGATCACGGTGATCAGCAATTCCGGGCCGGACGACCAGGGCGCGACCTTCGAGAACCTGTGGGCCAAGAACCGGGCGGTCGGCAGCGACATGGTCGACGAGCACTACTACAACAGCCCGAACTGGTTCCTGCAGAACAACGAGCGGTACGACACGTACGACCGCAACGGCCCGAAGGTGTTCCTCGGTGAATACGCCTCGCAGGACGCCAAGTTCTTCAACTCGCTGGCCGAGGCGGCCTACATGACCGGGCTGGAACGCAACGCGGACGTCGTGAAGATGGCCTCGTACGCGCCGTTGTTCGCCAACATCGACAACGTGCAGTGGCGGCCCGACCTGATCTGGCTCGACAACGACGAGTCGTGGGGCTCGACCAGCTACCAGGTGCAGAAACTGTTCATGACGAACGTCGGCGACCGGGTCGTGCCGTCCACGGTGACCGGCGGGCGGGTCGTGCAGCCGCAGCCGATCACCGGACGGGTCGGGTTCTCGACGTGGCGTACGGCGGCTCGTTATGACGATCTGCGGGTCACCACGCCGGACGGGAACGTGCTGCTCAGCGACGACTTCAACGACGGCAACGCGGACGGCTGGAGTCCCGTCGCCAACCGCGGCACGTGGACGGTGAACGACGGCGCCTACGCGCAGACCGATCTGGGCGCCGAGAACACGATGGTCGCGGCGGCCACGAACATCACCGCGACCGACTACGACATCAGCGTCAAGGCCACGAAGACCGCCGGGGCCGAGGGTTTCCTCATCCCGTTCGGCATCAAGGACTCGGGCACCTGGTACTGGTGGAATCTCGGCGGCTGGAACAACACCCAGGGCGCGATCGAGAAGGCCAGCGGGTCCGCCGACGCCAAGGAACAGCTCCTGACCAGACCCGACACTGTCAACACCGGCCAGACGTACGACCTGAGGATCGAGGTTCGCGGCACGAAGGTGACCCTGATCCGCGACGGCGAGGTGTGGGGAAGTTTCGACGACAACCGGGTCATCGAGCCGTTCGCCCAGGTCGTCACCCGTGACACCAGGGCCGGCGAGTTGATCGTCAAGGTCGTGAACGCCTCCCCCACGCCGGCGTTCACCAAGGTCGACCTCGGGGGTCAGCGCGTCGCCTCCACGGGCCGCATGACCGTGCTGAGGGGTGACCCGGGCGAGCAGAACACCCGTTCGGCCGAGCCGATCCAGCCGGTCACGACCACGATCACCGGCCTGGGCTCGACGTTCGTCCGCGAGTTCCCGGCGAGCTCGGTCACCTTCCTGCGCCTCAAGACGAGATAGGGGACAACCCATGTCGTACGCCTTCAGCAGGCGCACTCTGATGCGCGGCTCCCTCGGGGTCGCGGCCGGGGCGGGAATGGCCAGACTCGGGTCGGCCGGAACGGCGATCGCGGCCCAGCCCCGTACGGATGCCGAGATCTATGGCGTGCCGACCGTCCAGCCGCTGGTCACGCAGCGCGCCGATCCGTTCATCACCCCCCGGACGAACGGCGTCTACTACTTCACCGGCTCGGTTCCCGAATATGACCGGGTCGCACTGCGGGGCTCCCCGACGCTGGCCGGATTGTCGGGCGCGGCCGAGACGGTGATCTGGCGGCGGCCGGCCAGCGGCAAGATGGCCGGGCACATCTGGGCGCCGGAGCTGCACCGCGTCGATGGTCGCTGGTACGTCTACTTCGCGGCCGGCGACTCCGACGACGTGTTCCGCATCCGCACCTACGTGCTCGAGTCGCCGCTGACCGACCCGCTGGACGCAAGCGGCTGGCAGCTCAAGACCCAGCTCCTCACCGAGTGGGATGGCTTCACGCTGGACGCGACGACGTTCGCGCACCGGGGCCGCCGCTACCTGGTGTGGGCTCAGAGCGAACCGGAGATCGCGGTCAACACGAGTCTCTACATCGCGCGGATGGGCACGCCGTGGTCACTGGCGAGCAAGCCGACCCGGATCACCACGCCGACCCGGGACTGGGAGATCCAGGGTTTCCGGGTGAACGAGGGGCCGGCCGTCCTGATCCGCAACGGCCGGGTGTTCCTGACCTTCTCGGCCAGCGCCACGGACGCTCGATACTGCATGGGGCTGCTCACCGCCGACGCGGACGCCGACCTGCTCAGGCGCGAGTCGTGGGTGAAGACCCCGGATCCGATCTTCGTGACCAACACGGCGACCTCCCGGTATGGCCCGGGGCACAACTCGTTCACGGTGGCCGAGGACGGGCACACGGACGTGCTGGTCTACCACGCCCGCGACTATCGCGACATCGTCGGCGATCCCCTGTACGACCCGAACCGGCACGCTCGGGTCCAAAGGCTTCTACTGGCATCCGGACGGGACGCCGCTGTTCGGGGTGCCGGTCGGTGACGGCGGGCCGATCGTACGGCTGTCGCCCGCTGAGCGGCCCGACGACTTCGTGCGGCACACGACCGAGGGCGCGATCATCGTGCAGCGGGCTCCTCGGGATCTGGCGGCGACACAGTTCCGGTTCGAGGCGCGGGCGGACGGGACCGAGGTGCTGCGGTCGGTCGATCGCCCGGACCGCCTCCTGGGGGCCGCGATGGTTCTTGACGCCACGCCGCTGCCACTGCGCCGGGAAGTCGGGCGGACCGGCCTCAAGCTGCGCTCCGAGGCCGGCTACCTGCGCGTTTCCGGCTCCACGATCTCCGTCGGCTCATCCGGTACGGTCTTCCGGCTGAGCTGACGGGTTGGCCGCCGCGTACGTGGACCCCCCAGCCGCGTACGCGGCCCTGCTCTTGAACGCGAAACGGCCCGGCTGCGTGATCGCAGCCGGGCCGTTTGCTGGGGTCTTACTCCTCGGTGGCCGTGGCCTCGAGGTCGGCCGGAACAGCGTCCGGAACCGAGACTCCCCGGTCAGCACCGCGGAAGACCAGCTTGGACTTCTCGATGTTCTCCGGGTCGCCCTCGCAGTCGACGACAACGATCTGGCCGGGGCGCAGTTCGTTGAAGAGGATCTGCTCGGACAGGGTGTCTTCCAGGTCGCGCTGGATCGTGCGGCGCAGCGGCCGCGCGCCCAGAACCGGGTCGAACCCCTTCTTGGCCAGGTACTTCTTGGCGTTGTCGGTCAGCTCGAGGCCCATGTCCTTGTTCTTGAGCTGGGACTCGATCCGCGCGGTGAAGATGTCGACGATCTGCAGGATCTCTTCCTGGCGGAGCTGGTGGAAGACGATCGTGTCGTCGATGCGGTTGAGGAACTCCGGGCGGAAGTGCTGCTTCAGCTCGTCGTTGACCTTGACCTTCATCCGGTCGTAGTTGCTCTCGACGTCTTCCGAGGCCTGGAAGCCCAGGGAGACCGCCTTGGCAACGTCGCGGGTGCCGAGGTTGGTGGTGAGGATGATGACGGTGTTCTTGAAGTCCACGATGCGGCCCTGACCGTCGGTCAGGCGGCCGTCCTCGAGGATCTGCAGGAGCGTGTTGAAGACGTCCGGGTGGGCCTTCTCGATCTCGTCGAAGAGGACCACGGAGAACGGCTTGCGGCGCACCTTCTCGGTGAGCTGGCCACCCTCGTCGTAACCGACGTAGCCGGGAGGGGCACCGACGAGACGGGACACCGTGTAGCGGTCGTGGAACTCGGACATGTCGAGCTGGATCAGCGCGTCTTCCGAGCCGAACAGGAACTCGGCCAGCGCCTTCGAGAGCTCGGTCTTACCGACACCGGAGGGGCCGGCGAAGATGAACGAACCGGAGGGGCGCTTCGGGTCCTTCAGACCGGCCCGCGTACGCCGGATCGCCTTGGAGACCGCCTTGACCGCGTCTTCCTGGCCGATGACCCGCTTGTGCAGCTCATCTTCCATGCGGAGCAGGCGAGAGGTCTCCTCCTCGGTCAGCTTGTAAACCGGGATGCCGGTCCAGTTGCCCAGGACCTCGGCGATCTGCTCGTCGTCGACCTCGGACACGACGTCGAGGTCTCCGGCCTTCCACTCCTTCTCGCGCTGCGCCTTCTGGCCCAGCAGCTGCTTCTCCTTGTCGCGCAGCTGCGCGGCCCGCTCGAAGTCCTGCGCGTCGATCGCGGACTCCTTGTCGCGCCGCACCTGGGCGATGCGCTCGTCGAAGTCGCGAAGGTCCGGCGGCGCGGTCATCCGGCGGATGCGCATGCGTGCGCCGGCCTCGTCGATCAGGTCGATCGCCTTGTCGGGCAGGAAGCGGTCGGAGATGTACCGGTCGGCCAGCGTCGCCGCGGCCACCAGGGCGGCGTCGGTGATGCTGATGCGGTGGTGGGCCTCGTAGCGGTCACGGAGACCCTTGAGGATCTCGATCGTGTGCGCCAGCGACGGCTCGCCGACCTGGATGGGCTGGAAGCGGCGCTCGAGAGCGGCGTCCTTCTCCAGGTGCTTGCGGTATTCGTCGAGGGTGGTCGCGCCGATGGTCTGGAGCTCACCACGGGCCAGCATCGGCTTGAGGATGCTCGCGGCGTCGATGGCGCCCTCGGCGGCACCCGCACCCACCAGGGTGTGGATCTCGTCGATGAACAGGATGATGTCGCCCCGGGTGCGGATCTCCTTGAGCACCTTCTTCAGGCGCTCCTCGAAGTCACCGCGGTAGCGGGAGCCGGCGACCAGCGCACCGAGGTCGAGCGTGTAGAGCTGCTTGTCCTTGAGCGTCTCGGGCACCTCGCCCTTGACGATCGACTGGGACAGGCCCTCGACGACCGCGGTCTTGCCGACGCCCGGCTCACCGATGAGAACCGGGTTGTTCTTGGTGCGGCGGGACAGCACCTGCATGACCCGCTCGATCTCCTTCTCGCGCCCGATGACCGGGTCGAGCTTGCCCTCGCGGGCGGCCTGGGTCAGGTTGCGGCCGAACTGGTCGAGGACCAGGCTCGTCGAGGGCGCAGCCTCGCCCGCCGCGGCGCCGGCGGCGGCCGGCTCCTTGCCCTGGTAGCCGGAGAGCAACTGGATGACCTGCTGGCGCACCCGGTTGAGATCGGCGCCCAGCTTGACGAGGACCTGGGCGGCGACGCCCTCACCCTCGCGGATCAGGCCGAGCAGGATGTGCTCGGTGCCGATGTAGTTGTGGCCGAGCTGGAGCGCCTCACGCAGCGACAGCTCGAGAACCTTCTTGGCGCGGGGCGTGAACGGGATGTGCCCGCTCGGCGCCTGCTGACCCTGGCCGATGATTTCCTCGACCTGCTGCCGCACTCCCTCGAGAGAGATGCCCAGGCTCTCGAGAGCCTTGGCGGCGACGCCCTCACCCTCGTGGATCAGGCCGAGCAGAATGTGCTCGGTCCCGATGTAGTTGTGGTTGAGCATCCGGGCCTCTTCTTGGGCCAGGACGACAACCCGTCGCGCTCGGTCGGTGAACCGCTCGAACATGCCCTCGTGCTCCTCACGTGCCGTGCGCCAATGTGCTGAGCTTGTCTCAACAGCTGGCGGGGCCAGCGCACGGGCATCGGTGATGCCCGTACTGACAACTCTATCGCCGCCGGGTGGTCTTGCTGGGCCCTCGTGGCCCCTCGAAACCGACCGCAACGTTGATTTAGCCAACTTCGCACGCTCAACCGCTGTTCCCCCAGCGGAACGGCTACGCGCACAGCGAAATCCGACGACCCGGCGTCCACAGCCTGTGGACAAGTTCGTCCCCAGCTGTGGATAACTTTACGCCGCCCCACCGAAGGACCACCGAAAAGCAGCAGGTCCGCCGCATCCGGGAGGATGTGGCGGACCATGCTGCGTCGGGCTGGGGGTCGGGTCAGTTGCGGCCCGGGCCCTTGGCGTGGAACTCGTCCACGATCTCCTGCGGGATCCGCCCCCGGTCGGAGATGTCCTTGCCGGCCTTCTTGGCCCACTCCCGGATCGCCCGGTTCTGCTCCCGGTCGGCGGTCGCGCCGCCCCGGCCGCGAGCGGCCCGGCCACCCACGACCACGCCGCCCCGGGCGACCTTGGCACCGGCCGCCACGTACGGCTCGAAGGTCTCCCGCAATTTGGCGGCGTTCTTCTCCGAGAGGTCGATCTCGTACTGAATGCCGTCGAGAGCGAACTTCACCGTCTCGTCGGCGTCGCCTCCGTCGATGTCATCGACCAGCTTGTGAATGATCTGCTTGGCCACGCGCCGCTATCCTCCCGAACACAGGTTCTCCCCAATGCAACGCACAGACAATAACGCCAGGGCGGCGCCGCGCGTCAATGGCGGTCAGAACATTTTGAGTACGGACCGGTCCGGCGCTTACTCTGGGCGTACGAGCGGGAAGAGGATCGTTTCTCGAATGCCCAGCCCGGTGAGCGCCATCAAGAGCCGGTCGATTCCCATTCCCATGCCACCCGTGGGCGGCATTCCGTACTCGATGGCCCGCAGGAAATCTTCGTCGAGCTGCATCGCCTCGGGATCGCCGCCCGCCGCCAGCAGCGACTGGGCGACCAGCCGTTCGCGCTGCACAACCGGGTCGACGAGTTCGGAATAGGCGGTCGCCAGTTCGAACCCGGAGACGTAGAGGTCCCACTTCTCGGTGAGCCCGGGCGTTTCCCGGTGGGCCCGGGTCAGCGGCGACGTGTCCTCGGGGAAGTCGCGCACGAAGGTCGGTGCCTGCAGCGTGTGCTCCACCAGGTGCTCGAACAGCTCCTCGACGAGCTTGCCGGGGCCCCACTTCGGGTCGACGGAAAGGTCATGCTTTTCGGCATAACGCAGCAGTTGCGCAATATCGGTGGAAGGGGTGACTTCTTCGCCGAGCGCCTCGGAGAGCGAACCATAGAGTGTGACCGACGCCCACTCGCCGCTCAGGTCCAACTCGGTGCCGTCGAAGTGCGTCACGATGTGTGATCCGGCGACCGCGAAGGCGGCTTCCTGAATCCACTCGCGCACCTGCTGCTGCATGACGTTGTAGTCCGCGTACGCCTGGTAGGCCTCGAGCGACGCGAACTCCGGCGAGTGGGTGGAGTCCATACCCTCATTGCGGAAGTTGCGGTTGATCTCGAAGACGCGATCGATGCCGCCGACGACGGCCCGCTTCAAAAAGAGTTCCGGCGCGATGCGCAGATAGAGATCGGTGTCGAGCGCGTTGCTGTGCGTCACAAAAGGCCGAGCCGTCGCGCCGCCGTGCAGCAACTGCAACATTGGCGTTTCCACCTCGAGATAATCGCGGCGGAACAGCGACTCGCGCAGACTGCGGACCACCGTGGCGCGTGCGCGAACGATGTCGCGGGCCTGCGGCCGGACGATCAGATCGACATAACGCTGACGGACCCGGGTCTCCTCGGAGAGCGGCTTGTGCGCCACCGGGAGCGGGCGCAGCGCCTTGGCGCTCATCGCCCACGAGTCGGCGAGGACGGAGAGCTCGCCTCGCTTGCTGGTGATCACTTCGCCGGTCACCGAGACCAGGTCGCCGAGGTCGACGAGCTGCTTCCAGTCGGCCAGGCGCTGCTCGCCGACCTTGGCCAGCGAGAGCATGGCCTGCAGCTCGGTGCCGTCGCCGTCGCGCAGGGTGGCGAAGCACAGCTTGCCGCCGTTGCGCACGAAGATCACCCGACCGGTGATCGACACCTGGTCGCCGGTGGCCGCGTCGACGGGCAGGTCGGGGTACTCCTCGCGCAGTTGCTTCAGCGAGGTCGTCCGCGCGACGGTCACCGGGTAGGGGGACACCCCTTCGGCGAGCATCCGGTCGCGCTTCGACCGGCGGACCCGCATCTGCTCGGGAAGGTCCTCGGCGTTCTCTGGTGCGGCCACATTCTGCTCGGTCACGGCACGACTCTCTGTACGGCTGGTAATTGGCCCTGAAAGCCTACTCAGGGCCAGGCCAGGGCCAAAAACCTATTACGCGCCGACGTTGCGCTCGTAGACCATCCGCAGGCCGATCAGCGTGATCATCGGCTCGTGCGTGGTGATCGTGCGGCACTCGTCCTTGACCAGCCAGGCGAGCCCGCCGGTGGCGATGACCGCCTTGACCGGTCCGATCTCGTCGATCATCCGCGAGACGATGCCGTCGACCTGGCCGGCGAAGCCGAAGTACATGCCGGACTGCAGGCACTCGACGGTGTTCTTGCCGATCACCGACTTGGGCTTGGCCGGCTCGACCTTGCGCAGCTGGGCGGCCCGGGCGGCCAGCGCGTCGAAGGAGATCTCGATGCCCGGGGCGAAGGCGCCGCCCAGGAACTCCCCCTTCTCACTGATCACATCGAAGTTGGTGGTGGTGCCGAAGTCGACCACGATCGACGGCCCGCCGTAGAGGGCGTGCGCCGCGAGCGTGTTGACCACCCGGTCGGCGCCCACCTCTTTCGGGTTGTCGATGGCGAGCTGAACGCCGGTCTTGACGCCCGGCTCGACGATCACGTTGGGCAGGTCGCCGTAGTAGCGGGCCAGCATGGTGCGCAGACTGCGCAGGGCGGCCGGCACGGTCGAGCAGGCCGCGACCCCGGTGATCTCGACCGCGTCGCCGGCCAGCAGGCCGCGGAACATCAGGCCGAGCTCGTCGGCCGTGGACCGCGCGTCGGTCTTGATCCGCCAGTTGTGCACGAGCTTGTCACCGTCGAAGGTCGCCAGCACCGTGTTGGTGTTACCGATATCAATACAAAGCAGCACGGCAACCCCTCAAAATTTCGTACGCCGAAAGGGCGGCCCCGCCGGTGGCCACCCTCTCCATCGTCCCACCAACCCCGCGGGGTCAGCGCGGGCGGAGATCCATCGCGATGTCGAGGATCGGCGACGAGTGGGTCAGACCACCGACCGAGAGGTAATCGACGCCGGTCGCGGCATAGTCGGCCACCGTCTCGAGGCGCAGGTTGCCGGTCGCCTCGAGCTCGGCCCGGTCGCCGACCTCGGCCACGACCTCGCGCAGCCGGGCGGGCGGCATGTTGTCGCAGAGCAGGAAGGTGGCGCCGGCCTCGACCGCCTCGATCGCCTCGGCCACGGTGGTGACCTCGACCTGGACCGGCACCTCGGGGAACTTCTCGCGGACCAGGCGGAACGCGGCGGTGATGCTGCCCGCGGCGACCTTGTGGTTGTCCTTGATCATGGCGACGTCGTAGAGGCCCATGCGCTTGTTGGTGCCGCCGCCGACGCGTACGGCGTATTTCTCCAGGTAGCGAAGGCCGGGGGTGGTCTTGCGGGTGTCGAGCACGGTCGCCTTCGTGCCGGCCAGGGCGTCGGCCCAGCGGCGGGTGTGGGTGGCCACCCCGGACATGCGGCTGAGCAGGTTGAGGGCGGTGCGCTCGGCGGTGAGCAGCGCCTGGGTCGGGCCGGTGATGACGGCCAGCACGTCGCCCCGGGAGACCCGGTCGCCCTCGGCCACCCGTTGTTCGAAGACGTCGCGGCCGCCGGAGGTGTCGTTGAAGACCACGGCCGCCACCGGCAGGCCGGCCACCACGCCGTCGGCCCGGGCCACCAGCTCGGCCGTGTCGACCTGATCGGCCGGGATGGTGGCCTCGCTGGTCACGTCGTGCGGCGGCGAACCGAGGTCCTCCGCCAGCGCCGTGCGGACGATCAGTTCCACCTCGGCGACGTCGAGCTCGTTCATGGATCCCCCTGTGGTCAGGCCATCTCTTCGAAAGACTGGGACAACCGTGCCTTGCGATCGAGGGTGTGCAGCAGGTGACCGCGCCACTCGTCCTCGGCGACCGGGAAGTCTTCGCGCCAGTGGCAGCCGCGCGTCTCGCGGCGGGTGCGCGCCGCCGCGACCAGCACGGTCGCGACCGTGAGCAGGTTGGTCGCCTCCCAGGCGGCGTTGCGCGGGGTGTCGCGCTGCTCGGCCAGGCGGGCCAGCTCTTTGGCGGTGCCGGCGAGCGAGTCGGCCGACCGCAGCACGCCGGCACCACGGGTCATCGCCCGCTGCAGCTCGGCGCGAGTGGCCGGCGGGACGACCCAGCCGCGGTCGCCGGTGGCCGGGGCGGGCTCGGCCTGCGGCGGCAGTTCGCGGGCGATGTCGTCGGCGATGCGCCGGGCGAAGACCAGGCCCTCGAGCAGGGAGTTGCTGGCCAGCCGGTTGGCGCCGTGCACGCCGGTGCAGGCGACCTCGCCGCACGCGTAGAGGCCGGGGATGCTCGTTCGGCCGGACAGGTCGGTGCGGACGCCGCCGGACGCGTAGTGGGCGGCCGGGGCGACCGGGATGAGATCGGTCGCCGGGTCGACACCGGCCGCGCGGGTGGAGGCCACGATCGTCGGGAAGCGCTGCTCGAGGAACTCGCGGCCGAGGTGGCGGGCGTCGAGATAGACGTGGTCGGCGCCGGTCTCGAGCAGCACCCGGTGGATGCCCTTGGCCACCACGTCGCGCGGGGCCAGCTCGGCCAGCTCGTGCTGCCCGACCATGAAGCGCGTGCCGGTCTCGTCGACCAGGTGGGCACCCTCGCCGCGCAGCGCCTCGGAGATCAGCGGGCGCTGGACCGAGGTGACGTCGGCGGTGACGAACGAGGTGGGGTGGAACTGCACGAACTCGACGTCGGTGACCACGGCGCCGGCCCGCAGCGCGAGGGCGACGCCGTCGCCGGTGGAGACCGACGGGTTGGTGGTGGAGGCGTAGATCTGACCCATGCCGCCGGTGGCCAGCACGACCGCGCGAGCCAGGATCTGACCCACGCCGTCTTCGCTGCCCTCGCCCAGCACGTGCAGGGTCAGGCCGCAGGCCCGGCCGTCGGGGGCGCGCAGCAGGTCGAGCACGAGCGCGTGCTCGACCAGGCGGATCCACGGGTCGCGGTGGACCGCCTCGTGCAGGGCGCGCTGCACCTCGGCCCCGGTCGCGTCGCCGCCGGCGTGCACGATGCGGTCGGCGCGGTGGCCGCCCTCGCGGGTGAGCATGAGCGAGCCGTCGGCGTTGCGGTCGAAGGACGCGCCCAGCCGGATCAGCTCGCGGACGCGGGCCGGGCCCTCCTCGACCAGCACGCGCACGGCGGCCGGGTCGCAGAGGCCGACGCCGGCGATCTCGGTGTCGTTGGCGTGCGAGGCCGGGGTGTCGAGCGGGTCGAGCACCGCCGCGATGCCGCCCTGGGCCCAGCGGGTCGAGCCGTCATCGATGTTGACCTTGGTGACGACGGTGACGTGCAGGCCCTGCTCGCGCAGGTGCAGCGCGGCGGTCAGGCCGGCCACGCCGGAGCCCACGACGAGGACATCGGTGGTCTCGCTCCACCCGGGATCGGCGGCGGCGAGCCGGCGGGGCAGCTCCGGAAGGTCGGCGACAAACATCCGCTCAGTACACTCCGCCGGTACGACACTTCCGAGTCGGGGGCGGCCATTCGTGGTCACCGTTACTTGTACTGCACGGGCAGGCTCTTGACGCCTTTGCCCCGGAGCGTCGACGTGAGTTCCACACCGTCCAGCCACATGTAGCAGCGCACGCCGCGGTCGCCCTGGGCCCAGACGTCCGCGCCGCCGGGCAACGAGACCACACCCGTACGGTATTGCAGGTCGTCGTCCTTGGGCACGCCGACGTAATCGGCGATCAGGTCGCGGCAGCCGTCGTGGAACTTGGCCCAGGTCTTGTCGGTCCTCGGGTAGTCGAGACCCTTGGCGTACCAGACCCCGACGAACTCACCGTTGTGCTTGGCGCCGCAGCTCACAACCGGCATGGTGGCGATCGCGCCGTCGCCGTCGAGCTGGATGGCGTAACAGCCGAGCAGCACATCGGAGGAACCGGCGGCGAGCGCGTCGCGCAGGCTGCCCGTGCGCTGCACCAGGCCGCCGTCGTCCTCGACCGAGTTCAGCTCGATCACGTCACAGCGGAACCAGCGGGCGCCGCCGTTCCAGGCCGCCTCGGTGGGGCGGGTGACGCCGATCCACAGGCGGGCGTTGCGCCACGGGCCACCGACGAACGTGGTCGTCTTCTGGTCGCAGACCGCGTAGGCGGCCCGGCCACCGGCCGAACTGTCGGCCGGTGGCACGTCGGCGTCGGCGGCCGGCGACTCGTACGCCCCGACGTAGACGGTCTCGGTGCGATGCTTCGCGGCGCAGTCGACCTCTTCATAGGTGCCGCGCGGGCCGACCGAGTTGAAGTTGGCGCTGTGGCAGGCACCGGTGTTCGGCTCGAAACCGGTGGCGACGGCCATCGCGCTCCATCCGTCGGTCAGGTCGCCGTCGACCCCGCCGGGCTTGCCGCAGCCGACGGCGACGAGCAGCACCAGACTCAGGACAGCCGTGATCCCGAGCCGGTGTCGCATACGTTAGGCCTTCCCCGAGCGCCGTCAATGTCCGTTTTGGCGATCATATGGGGATTTGCAGGCTGGCGTTCGGGGAATCAACCGTCTTTCAGGCCCCCGACAGCGTACGGCCTTTAAGGCTGTCGACAGCGCCCGGCCTTTCAGGCTGCCGACAGCGTGCGGTCGCCGCGCATCAGGCCGCCGGGCATTCCCTCGGCGGCCGCGGCCGGGTCGGCGCCCAACTCGATGATCTTGTTGTCGGCGTCGACGTGCACGATGCGTGGCTCGTAGGAGCGGGCCTCGGCGTCGTCCATCTGGCCGTACGAGATGAGGATGACCAGGTCGCCGGGGTGCACCAGGTGGGCCGCGGCGCCGTTGATGCCGAGCACGCCGCTGCCGCGCTCGCCCGCGATGATGTAGGTCTCGAGGCGAGCGCCGTTGGTCACGTCGACGATCGCCACCTGCTCGCCGGGGATGAGGTCGGCCGCCTCGAGCAGGTCGAGGTCGACCGTCACCGAGCCCACGTAGTGCAGGTCGGCCTGGGTCACGGTGGCCCGGTGGATCTTGGACTTGAGCATGGTGCGGTGCATCAGGCGGCCTTTTCCAGGGTCAGGGGAACGTTGTCGATCAGTCGGGTCGTGCCGACGCGGGCGGCGACCAGCAGGCGGGCCGGGCCCTTCTCGGGCGCGTCGCCGAGGTCGGTGCCGGTGAGCGCGAGGTAGTCGACCCGTACGCCCGGCTCGTCGGCCAGGATCTTGCCGGCGGTGGCCAGGGCGAGGTCGGCGTCGGAGTGGGTGGCGCCCTCGCGCAGCGCCTGGGAGAGCGCGAGCGCGGCCCGTCGCTCGTCGGGCGCGAGATAGCGGTTGCGGCTCGACATGGCGAGACCGTCCGGTTCCCGTACGGTGGCAACGCCGACGATCTCGACGCCGAGCTCGAGGTCGTGCACCATGCGGCGGATCAACGCGAGCTGCTGGAAGTCTTTCTCGCCGAAGAACGCCACGTCGGCCCGGGTGAGCATGAGCAGCTTCTCGACCACGGTGAGCATGCCACTGAAGTGGCCGGGCCGGCTCGCGCCCTCGAGGATCTCGCCGAGCGGGCCGGCGTTCATCGTGATCGACGGAGCCCCGCCGGGATAGACGTCGTCGCGGCTCGGCGCGAAGACCACGGCGACGCCCTCGGCCCGGCACGCCTCGAGGTCGGCCTCGAGCGTGCGCGGATATTTGTCGAAGTCCTCGTTCGGGCCGAACTGCAGCGGGTTCACGAAGATCGTGACCAGCACGAAGTCGGCGCGCTCGCGGGCCTCACGCATGAGCTGCCGGTGGCCCTCGTGCAGGGCGCCCATGGTCATCACCACGGCGACCTTCCGCACCGGGGCGAGCGTGGCGGCCAGCTCGTCGCGGGTGTGGATCAGTTCCGTCACGAGGGGCTCCCTACCGCCGCGCGAGAAAGGACGTCGAGAAGCAGGGCCGCGTCCTGCGGGCGCAGGCGGCCGGCGGCGATCGCCCGGTCGGCAGTGCGGCGGGCCAGCGCCAGATAGGCCGGGACCGCCTCGGACGGCAGGTGGTCGAGATGCTTGCCGACGGTGCCGGCGTCGCCGCGGGAGACCGGGCCGGTCAGCGCCGCGTCGCCGAGCCGCAGCGCGTTGTCGAGGGCGGCGTGCAGCAGCGGGTCGAGGACCCGGCCGGGTTCGGTGATGCCGGCCGCCCGCAGCAGGCCGGCCGCCTCGTTGACCAGGGTGACCAGGTGGTTCGCGCCGTGCGCGAGGGCCGCGTGATAGAGCGGCCGGGCCTGCTCGGCGACCCACTCGGGGATGCCGCCCAGATCGGCGACCAGCCGGGCGGCGAGGGCCCGGTTGGTGGTGGTGACGCCCCAGGCGATGCCCGGAAGCCGGTCGAGGTCGGTCTCGGCGCCGGTGAAGGTCATGGCCGGGTGCAGGGCCATGCCGTCCACGCTTGTCTGGGTCTGCAGCACGGCGAGGCCGTGGGCGCCGGAGGTGTGGGCCAGGACCTGACCGGCGCGCAGGGCGCCGGTGGCGGCCAGGCCGCTCACGACGCCGGCGAGGGCGTCGTCGGGGACGGCGAGCAGAAGTAGGTCGTCCGCGGCGCGGGCGACCTCGTCGGCGGGCAGGATCGCGGCCTCGGGCAGCAGGCGGGCGGCCCGCTCGCGGGAGGCAGCGGAAACGGCGGCCGCGGCGACCACGCGGTGGCCCGCGGCGCTGAGGGCAGCGCCCAGCACAGCACCGACCCGACCGGCGCCGACAACGCCGACGGTCAGCGGAAACGCCCTCGTGCGGGGGCGCGACGATGCGCTCATATCAAAGATCCAGTCCTCGGAAGGGGTACCGGTCGTGCGCAAGTATGCGCCGCCGAATCGGCCCCGTGACAAGACCCTGTGAACAAGGCCATCACCGCTCAAGTCGGGCGCTCTAGGGTTGTTGCTGTGGAAGCGGGATGGCGTGCGGCGATGGAGGCGGGGCTCTACGGGCCCGGCGGTTTCTTCGTCCGGGCCGGCGAGGGGCCGGCCGATCACTTCCGCACCAGCGTGCACGCGTCGCCGCTGTTCGCCGGGGCGCTCGCGCGGCTGATCGAGCGGATCGACGAGGCGCTCGGGCGGCCCGAGGTGTTCGACCTGGTCGACGTGGGGGCCGGGCGCGGCGAGCTGCTCACCACGCTGCAGCCGTTGCTGTCCGAGCGGGTGCGGCTCACCGGGGTCGAGCTGGCCGCCCGCCCGCCGGGGCTGAACGCCGGCATCGCCTGGCAGCCCGACATCCCGGACCGAGTCGTGGGCCTGCTCCTGGCCACCGAGTGGCTTGACAACGTTCCGCTCGACGTCGCCGATCTCGATGATGACGGCCGGCTGCGGCGGGTGACGGTCGAGCCGTCGACCGGGGCCGAGTCGCTGGGCGGGCTGGTCGACCCGGCCGATCTCTTCTGGCTGCGGCGCTGGTGGCCGTCGCCCGGGCGGGCCGAGATCGGATGGCCGCGCGACGCCGCCTGGGCCGAGGCCGTGAGCCGGGTGCGGCGCGGCTGCGCCCTGGCCGTCGACTACGGGCATCTGCGCGACGACCGGCCGCTGCTCGGCACGTTGACCGGCTATCGGGGCGGCCGACAGGTGCCGCCGGTGCCGGACGGGTCCTGCGACGTCACGGCCCACGTGGCGATCGATGCCGTCGCGTCCGCGGCCGGCACGCCGTACCGGCTGCTTCGCCAGCGGGACGCGCTGAAAGCGCTGGGGGTCGACGGCGCCCGGCCACCGCTCGATCTGGCCCGCAGCGACCCGGCGGGCTACGTGCGGGCGCTGGCGGCGGCCGGGGCGGGGGCCGAGCTGATCGAGCCGTCCGGGCTCGGCGGCCACTGGTGGCTGCTGCACACCGTCGGGCTCGACGATCGTGGGAGCATGTTTCCGTGACGGACGCGCTGCGTGAGATGACGGTCGGGACCGGCGCCGGGCTCGAGACCGCCGACATGGTGCTCAACATCGGCCCGCAACACCCCTCGACCCACGGCGTGCTGCGGCTCAAGCTCACGCTCGACGGTGAACGGGTCGTCGCCTGCGAGCCGATCGTCGGCTACATGCACCGCGGCGCCGAGAAGCTCTTCGAGGTGCGCGACTACCGGCAGATCCTGATGCTGGCCAACCGGCACGACTGGCTCTCCGCCTTCTCCAACGAGCTGGGCGTGGCGCTCGCCGTCGAACGGCTGATGGGCATCGAGGTGCCCGAGCGGGCGACCTGGCTGCGCATGGCCCTGGCCGAGCTCAACCGGGTGCTCAACCACCTGATGTTCCTCGGCTCCTACCCGCTCGAGATCGGCGCGATCACGCCGATGTTCTACGCCTTCCGCGAGCGCGAGACCCTGCAGGCGGTGATGGAGGAGGTCTCCGGCGGCCGCATGCACTACATGTTCAACCGGGTCGGCGGCCTCAAGGAAGAGGTGCCGGCCGGGTGGACGGGCCGGGCCCGCGAGGCGATCGCCACGGTTCGCAAGCGACTGCCCGATCTGGACAACCTGATCCGCCGCAACGACATCTTCCTGGCCCGTACGGTCGGCGTCGGTGTTCTCAGCGCCGAGGAGGCTGCCGCGTACGGGGCGTCGGGCCCGGTCGCGCGGGCCAGCGGACTCGATTTCGACCTGCGCCGCGACGAGCCCTACCTGGCCTACGACGAACTGGACGTGCCCGTGGTGACGCGTACGGCCGGTGACTGCCACGCCCGTTTCGAGGTGCTGCTCGAGCAGGCCTTCGTCTCGCTCGATCTCGCCGAGCAGTGCCTCGACCGCGTCGACCGCATCTCGGGGCCGGTCAACGTACGACTGCCCAAGGTGGTCAAGGCACCCGAGGGGCACACGTACGCCTGGACCGAGAACCCGCTCGGCATCAACGGCTACTACCTGGTGTCGCGCGGCGAGAAGACGCCGTGGCGCATGAAGCTGCGCACCGCGTCCTACGCCAACGTGCAGGCGCTGGCGACACTGATCCCAGGCTGCCTGGTGCCCGACCTGATCGCCATCCTCGGCTCGATGTTCTTCGTGGTCGGCGACATCGACAAGTAAGGCGGCTCAGTGGCGGCCGCGCGGCGGGGCATAACCCTGCACGTACCGGTCGTCCGGCGGCGGCTCCGGGGCATACCCGCCGTACGAGGCGAAGTCGCTGAGCGAGCCCACGTTGGTGTCGTTGGCCGACGGGCGGTGGCGGCGAGCCTTGTACGCGGGGTCGCCGGCATCGCGGCCGGCGTCGTGCCCATATCCGTCAGCTTCGACGTAGCCCTCGCCGTCGGCGTAGCCGTTCTCCGCGTAGCCGTAGTCGCCCTGGTCCGCGCCGTAGTTGGGGGCGCCGTAGCCGTTGTATTCATCGGAGTCGAACGAGTAGTCGTCGCCCGCGCCGGGATTCGGGGCGCCATAGGTGTTGCCGCCGCCTGCGGGCGCACCGTAGACACCGGGCGCCGGAGCGGCACCGGGGCGAACGGCCGCTGACGCGCGTGGCGGGCCCTGAGGCGGCGGTGGCACCGACGCCGCGCCGCGCTGACGCGGGAGTTGCTGGGGCGGCGGAGACACGGCTGCGGCGGCCGCTCGGCCCCCGGTCACCGAGCCGGGGTCGTGCGCCCCAGGGTTACCGATCGGGCGTCCCCCGGTGGTCATGCCCGGCCCGGTACGAGCGGGCGGGCGCACCGCGGCGGCGCCGGCTCGTCCACCCGGTGCGGGCGGCCGAGCCCCCATCGGCGGGCCGGGCTGCTGCATCGGCGGCGGACCGGCCGGCTGCATGGTGAAGTCGTCGGACGGGCCGGGGAACGGGTCGTCCTCGGGATACATCGGCGGGGCGTCGGCGAAGAAGCCGGACTCCTCGGCCGGAGGAGGCGGCGGTGGCGCGACCGAGCCGCGCTGCGGAGGCAGCGGGCGCTTGGCGGGCACGGGCGCCGGGTGCTGCATGGCCGCCGGGTGCTGCATGGCCGCGCCCGGCCCGAACTCGGCCCGCAGTTCGCGCCGCAGTTGGGCGACCTCCTCGGCCACCCGGTCCTCGACCTCGAGGCGGCTGACCACCGGATCGTTGCGGACCAGCACCGAGGCACCGATCAGCGCGACGGCGACCGCGATGAGTATGACCGCGAACCGCACCGAGTTCGAGGCCGTGCCGAGCAGCACGACGACCGCGGCCAAGGGGGCAAGCGAAACACCCGCCCAAATGAGGCCACGGAGCAGACGCGCGTTTCCCGCCACGGAGTCCAGTTCCGGCATGGGCGCCGATATTACCCAGACACGGCGATCCGGCAAATGTGCGAGCGCCGGGCTTCAGATGGTAAGAAACCCGGCGCTCTCGGACAATCTGGGCTAGCTGCTGGCCAGTGCCGGGTCGGAACTGAACACCAGACCGACGCTCACCGTGCCGGTCTTGATGGCGGTCACCGTGAGGGGACCACCCGCGTCCAGGCTGCTGAACTTGCCGGCCTGGAACCCGTAGACGTCGACGAGGCCCTGCTGGCACTTGGGCCGCTGCGGGCACTCGGCCGGGCCGCCGAGGACGGTGGCGGCGCCGGAGCACTTGGCCGCGAGATCGGAAAGAGTTTTCACGCCGTTCTTGTCGGAGAAGGCGGTCGTGACCGCGAACGCGTTCTGGTCCTGCGCGGTGGAAGGCTTGCCGAAGACCAGGCCGCGCTTGTCGCCGAGGGCGGTCAGGTTGGTGATGGTCGTCTGCAGCTCGGGCGAGGAGGGGTCTTTCGCGTTCTTGCCCTCGACCTTGCCGGCCAGGAACGTGGCGAGAGTGGCGGCGTACTCGGGGACGATGTCGAGGTCGCCCTTCTCGAGCGCGGGCTCGTAGAGCTCGCGGTTACCGATCGTCTGCACCTTGACCGTGTAGCCCGCAGCGGTGGCCGCCGCGCCGTAGAGCTCGGCGAGGGTGGCGCTCTCGGGGAAGTCGGCGGCGCCGACCGTGAGCTGGCCCCCAGGGCCCTTGGCGATGCCGGCGGTGACGTTGTTGGCCGTGATGAATTCCTGCGCGGCCGCCTTGGACGACTTGCGGTCTTCGGCGACGGCCTTGTTGAGCGCGATGAGCTTGGTCGTGTCGAGCGCGGCCGACACCTTGTCGAGCGCGGCGATCAACGCGGGCGAGGACGCCTTCTTGTTGATCGCGGGGAGGATGTTGTCGGTGTTCTGCAGCTTCTTGTCGTCTTCGAGCACGACGAGGGTGTCGCCCGCCACGGGTGCACAACCGGCGCCGGCCGCGGCGGAGGGTGGGGCCTCGGTCCCGGAGGAGCCGGCGTCACCACAGCCGGCCAAAGAGACGACGGCCGCCGTTGCGGTGGCGGCCATAAAGATCAACTTTCGACGCATGGTGCCGCCTTCTGTGTCCCGGCGCGACCGGTCGGTCGCGCCGCGTGTCCGACGGGCTGGAGAGAGTGCGTTGCCCGTTTCCGTGTCCAGCAACGTCTACCCGCTGGGTATGACAACTTTCCAGGAATATGCGAGTTCGTTACCCGGCCGGGGCGGCCGCGGTCGGCCGGCGACGCTTGGCGGCCCGCAACGGACGGGGTGTGACCAGGCGTTGTAGCAGCGCGAGCAGTCCCTCGACGGCGAGTGCGAGGAGCACCACAAAGATCCCCCCGGCCACGATCTGGTTGCCCCCGACACTGATGCCCAGGCCGAAACCGGCGCTGATGATCTCGCCGAGCCCGCCGCCGTTGACGAAGGTCGCCAGCGTCGTGGTCGCCACCACCTGCACGGCGGCGGTACGCAGCCCGGCCGCCAGGTAGGGCACGGCCAGCGGCAGTTCGACCCGGCGCAGCATCTGGCCGCCGGACAGGCCCATGCCCTTGGCCGCGTCCTTGATCTCGGGGTCGATCGAGCGCAGACCCGTGTAGGCGTTCGAGAGCAGGGGCGGGATCGCGAAGATGCCGAGGGCCACGACGACCGGCGGCTTTCCGAACCCGAGCGGGGTGAGCGGCAGAATCGTGAGCAGGGCCAGCGTGGGCAGGGCGAGGGTCAGGTTGGAGAAGGTGATCACGGCCGCGCCGCCGCGGCCGCGGTGACCGAGCCAGATGCCGATCGGCCAGCCGATCACGCAGCCGAGCAGGACGGCCCAGAAGCTGATCTGGAGGTGCTCGGAGAGCCGCTCGAGCAGCCCGCCCGGGTTGGTCCAGTTCAGCGGGTCGTTGAGCCAGAGGATGGCCTCGGACAGGGTGTTCACGAGGTGGCCCTTCGCGTCCAGGGGGTGAGCAGCCGCCCCAGACCCGCGATCAGCAGGTCGAGGACCAGCGCCAGGGCCAGGCAGAGCACAGAGCCGGTGAGGATCTCGGCCTTGAAGAAGTTGTTGCGGAAGCCGCCGAGGATCAGGTCGCCCAGCCCGCCCTGACCGATCAGCGAGCCCACGGTGACGAGGGCCACGGTCGAGACCGTCGCGAGCCGCAGCCCGGTGATGATGCCCGGCAGCGCGAGGGGCAACTCGACGCGCAGCAGCCGGCCGAAGCGGCCGTACCCCATGCCGGTCGCGGCGTCGCGCACCTCGTCAGGGACCTGGGCCAGGCCGGTCAGGGAGTTCCGGACGAGCACCAGCAGGGCGTAGAGCACCAGAGCGATCAGCACCGACGTGTCTGTGGTGGTGCCCACCGCGGGCGCCAGCAGGGCCAGCAGGGCCAGCGACGGAATCGTGTAGAGCACGCCGGAGAGTGCGAGGATGGGGCCGGTCAACGGTTTGATCCAGTAGGCCAGCACGGCCAGCGGCAGGGCAACGACCAGTGCGAGGATGACCGCTCGGGCGGTCAGACCCGCGTGGAACTGGACTGCCGCGGCCAGGGTCTCGGCGTTGTCCCGCACGTACTGCCACGAGAACCACGGGTTGCCGGGCCCGTCATCGGCGGGTGCGGCCAGCGGCGAGGCGGCCGCCAGGCCCCACGACAGGAAGGACATACGTGGACGCTACCGCGATCAACGAGTCCGGTCGCGCCAGGAGCGCGGCCTCCATCACGCTCGAGGACGTCGGCAAGACGTACCCGGATGGCACGGTCGCGGTCGGCGACTTCAGCCTCGAGGTGCACGCCGGTGAGCTCACGGTGCTGATCGGGCCGTCGGGGTGCGGGAAGTCCACGATCCTTCGCATGATCAATCGGCTGATCGAGCCGACCAACGGCCGCATCCTCATCGACGGCCAGAACATCCTCGAGCGCAACCCGGTGGATCTGCGCCGGCATATCGGCTACGTGATCCAGAACGTCGGGCTCTTCCCGCACCAGAACATCCGCACCAACATCAGCACCGTGCCGCGACTGCTCGGCTGGGACCGCTCGAAGGTCGCGTCCCGCGCCGACGAACTGCTGGAGCTGGTCGGCCTCGACCCGGCCCGCTACGCCAAGCGCTACCCGCACGAGCTGTCCGGCGGTCAGCGGCAGCGGGTCGGCGTGGCTCGCGCGCTGGCCGCCGATCCGCTGGTGCTGCTGATGGACGAGCCGTTCTCGGCGGTCGACCCGATCGCGCGCGGACGCCTGCAGGAGGAGTTCCTCAAACTGCAGGCCGCGGTCGGCAAGACGATCGTGATGGTCACCCACGACATCGACGAGGCGGTGCGGCTGGGCGACCGCATCGCGGTGCTCGCGCAGGGCGGGCGGCTCCTGCAGTACGCCCCACCGGCCGAGCTGCTGAGCCGCCCGGTCTCCTCCGACGTGGCCGACTTCGTGGGCGCCGACCGGGGCATCCGCCGCCTCGCGGTCACCGGCGTACGCACCGCGCTGCGCCCGGCCGAGCAGGCGCTCGATCCGGGCAGCAGAGCCACGGTGGACGCCGGCGGCACGCTCTACGACGCGCTCGCTGTGATGCTGGCCTCCGACGTCGCCGAGGTGGTCGTGGTCGAGGAGGGGAAGGCGATCGGCACCGTGACGCGCGCCGACCTGTTCGAGGCGCCCGGCCGCGAGACGCAGCCGGCCGCCCAGATCTGATCATCGGGTTCCGCGATAGCCCCCGAGCGTGGCGAGGCCGACGATCCAGCCGACGAACAGCCCGTACGAGGCCCCGTTGCCGGCCGCCTGGAACGCGCCCAGCAGTGAGGGGTTGGCCAGGAACAGCGTCGTCAGCAGGGCGGCGAAGCCACCGGCGAAGATGTAGGACGCCCAGCCGGCGAAGAACTGGCTGATCGTCCCGCGGGCCCGGGCGAGCTGCGAGCCCGGCAGCAGGTAGAGGAAGAGCGCGGTCAGCACGACCAGCAGGATCGCCTTGAGGTCGCCGACGATGATGTCGCGCAGCGAGTTGTCGGAGTCGAAGGACCAGCGCGGCCACGACAGCAGGCGCAGCCACCAGCCGCCGGCCGTGTTCGGGTTTGTGTTGTCCGCCGCCCAGTCGGCATACCAGGGGCTGCCGAAGACGAGGACCAGTATCAGCGCGGCCAGAGTGCCCGCGCCGGGAGCGGATTTGTACCGGTTACCGAGAGCCATGCGCTGCTGGATTCCCAGCGCGGGCCCTGTTTCAAACGACGGCCATGAATGCCCTGGTGAAGGCGTTACTGGTGCTTCTGCAAGTAGTCGATGAACTTGGCTCGCAGCAGCGGCTCGGTCTCCTCGAGCATGTGCCCCTCGAGCTCGCGCCAGAGCGCGACCGCCTCGTCGACGATCGGGCCGATCGAGTTGGGTGCGCCGTCGAGCTGCGACGCCTCTTCCGAGTCGGGCAGGTGCTTGAAGACCGACCAGAAGAAGCTGACGTCGCGGCGCTCGCGGGCGAGGCTGAAGGAGCGCTCGCGCAGCTCCTCGGTCGGCAGGGCGTCCAGCTCGGCGAAGCTCGGGGTGGTCATGGGTAAAAGCATAAGCGGGGCGGCGGGGCCGTTACCGGCTGGTTCCCCAGGGACCGGCGTCCCAGCGGTCGCCGCGCGGGGTCGTCGTCGAGGTCGACCAGGTCTCGGGCAGATCGGGTGACCAGTTCGCGCCGGCCGAGGTGGGCGCGGCGTTCCAGTCGGCCGGGCCGGCCACGGGAAGCGGCCGGCCGTAGGTCTCGACCAGGCGGGTGACGACCAGTCCGGCCGCGAAGACGGCGGCCGCGATCGCGAACAGCGAGATGTCGAAATCGCGGCGCGCGGCGTAGTCGAGGAACAGCGTGAGCGCGGCGACGGCGAACAACGTGCCGAAGATGCCACCGCGACGGCCGTACGCGCTGGTGCCGGCGAGCAGGGCGAGGCCGAGCGCGATGCCGGTCCACTCGAGGCCGGTGCCCGGAATGACCGGGGCGTCGGACCGGGCGGCCAGCAGCAGGCCCGCGCCGACCGCGAAGAGCGAGGACAGCAGCAGCGCGCCGAGCACCGGCACGGCGACGGCCGGGCCGCGGCGACGGGCCGGGTCGCCGATCGGTCGCATCCGGCCCAGCCAGCGCCGCACCGGGCTGATCGTGCCCAGCGCGCCGCCGAGCACGGCCAGCAGCGCGAAGCCGCCGAAGAGGAAGAACGCGTGATCGGTCGGGTCGTAGGTGCCCTGCAGTGCGACCGGGGCGACCCGCAACTGGTCGAAGACGATCACCCCGAGGGCGCCGGCGAGCGTCGCCGCCCAGCCGGGCACGTGCAGCACCAGCACGATCACGGCGATCACGATCGCGCCCGCCGCGGCGAGAATGAGGGCCGGCACCATCGCCTTGACCAGGCCCTGATCGCCCTGCTCGGCGTACTGCAGGGAGGCGGCCAGGGCGATCGGGCCGAGCGCCAGGTTGGGCACGCCGGCCCGCAGGCTCAGGCCCGCGCCCAGCGCCAGCAGGCCGATCGCGGCGCCGGTGATCAGCAGCGTGTCGAGGGCGGGCCGCCGGATGCTGTCGCCGTCGAGTCGCCACAGCAGGAAGCCGATGGCCGCCGCGGCGACCAGCAGCACCACCTCCCAGCCGAGGTGGATGCCGAGCCGGTCACGGCCGTCCTCGTCGGCCTCGGCCCGGCGATGCAGGTCGGCCGTCGTCTCGCCGACGCTGTCGAGCTCTTCGGCCCGGCGTCGCTGATCGGCCCCGGCCAGCGTGTTGGCGCGGTACGCCGCCGGATCGGTGGGCGTGGGTTCCTCGGCCTGCCGACGGTAGGTCGCCTCGTCGTACGCCATCGTCGCGCCTTCCTCGTGTGCGCCCCCGTGAGGTGAACGCACGCCGATGTCTCCCGCCGGGCGCGTGCCCGTGCCCAGAGCATACGGATACGAGTCGGTCTCAGTTCAAGACCGAAATCGGGGGGTTGCCGACGG
The DNA here is from genome assembly GCF_003999975.1 of Actinoplanes solisilvae. Classification (GTDB taxonomy): domain Bacteria; phylum Actinomycetota; class Actinomycetes; order Mycobacteriales; family Micromonosporaceae; genus Actinoplanes; species Actinoplanes solisilvae. Next base: position 1,077,456 of record NZ_RJAC01000001.1, read on the forward strand.
GCGTCAGAGAAGACCGGACGGGCGGTCGAGGTCGTTCTTGTCCTTGGAATCGGGCTGCTTGGGAACGCGGCACGCGCGCTCGAGCCAGAGGGCGGCGCCGATCAGGACGAGGGCCGACACCACCGTGGCGATCGCGGCGGGCCGGTCGGCGCCGGCCGCGACTGTTCCCTTCATGAGCAGAACGATGAGCACGCCCGCCGAGAAACCGGTGAACAGCGCCCCGAGCAGTGAGGACGCCTTGGCCAGAGCGACGTATCGGGCGACGGCGAGAGGGTCGACCGGCGGGGTGCCGGGCTTGCGTCGCCGGATGCGGGCCCACGTGTTCTGCGCCAGCAGACCCTCGGCGATCGCGAGCGCGGCCAGCACGACCACGGGCGACCACGGCAGAGGCGGCAGCGTCTCGTAGAACGCGCTGAGCAGCAGCCAGCCGACGGCCGCGGCGACGAGAACCACGACGATCAGCACCGAGATGCTGGTCGGGCGCATCGACGGATCCGGCCGGGGCGCCTGCGGGTTGCTGCTCACTTCGTCGACTCTAGTGCGAGATCGGGTCGTGGGGTCAGCCCGGCGAGGTCGCCGGCCAGAGCAGGTTCGTCCAACAGCGCGGCGATCGGGCCGTGACCGGGCAGTTCGGCGTCGGGTCGCAGGTCGAGCCAGGGGCGCAGCACGAAGGCCCGCAGATGGGCGCGCGGATGCGGCAGGATCAACTCCGGATCGTCGCTGAGCACCGGCCGGCCGTCGTCGTCCCAGACGGCGATCACGTCGACGTCGAGGGTGCGCGGGCCGAAACGCCGCAGCGGATCACGCACCCGTCCCGCCGCGATCTCGGCCGTGCGGGCGCGCTCCAGCCAGTCCCGCGGGCCCGCCGCCGGGTCCGAGACCAGAACAACGGCGTTCAGGTACGCCGGCTGGCCGGCATCGCCCCACGGTGGCGTCTCGTACACGCCCGAACTCGCCTCGACGGCCGGGCCGAGCACTCTCAGGGCCAGCCGCAGGTGCTCTTCACGATCTCCCAGGTTGCTCCCGAGCGAGAGAACAGCCCGGCTCATGTACGGCTCCCGCGCAGCGTGACGGACACGTCGGCGAACTCGAGCGGGATCGGGGCCTGCGGCTTGTGGACGGTGACCTCGGCCGCGGCGACCCGCGCGTCGTCGAGGCAGGCGGTCAGCAACCGGTCGGCGAGGGTCTCGATCAGGTTGACCGGCTCGCCGCCGACGATCTCGGCGAGGCGGCCCGCCAACTCGCCGTAGTGCACCGTGTCGGCGACGTCGTCGCTGGCCGCGGCCGGGCCGAGGTCGAGCTCGAGACGTACGTCGATCACGAAGTCCTGACCCTGCTCGCGCTCGAAGTCGAAGACGCCGTGCCGTCCTCGCACCCGCAGCCCGCTCAGCGCGATCTGACCCTGCACCCCGCTCACTCCTTCTCACTCACCCGATCTTCGACACTGCCTGTCACGGGCCGCTGGAGCCGCGGCGAGCCGGTCGCGCGCCAGACCGCGAGCGCGTCGGCGGTCGCGGTGACGTCGTGGACCCGTACGCCCCAGGCTCCTGCCGCGACAGCAAGGATCGACGTGGCCAGGGTCGCCGCCTCACGGTCCTCGACCGGGCGGGGAGTGCCGTCCGGACCGGCCAGCAACCGGCCCAGATAGGTCTTGCGGCTGGCCGCGAAGAGGACCGGGTAGCCGAGATCGACGAAGACGTCGAGGCGGGCGCTCAGGGCCCAGTTGTGCTCGGCGTTCTTGGCGAAGCCCAGCCCGGGGTCGAGAATGATCTGTCCGGGATCGACACCGGCGCTCAGCGCTTCGCCAACCCGTTGCAGCAGTTCACCGCGCACCTCGGCGACCACATCGTCATAGACGGCCATCTTCGTCATGTGCCGCGAGTGGCCGCGCCAGTGCATGAGGATCCACGGGCAGCCCGACTCGGCCGCCACGCGGGCCATCCCGGGGTCGGCGAGACCGCCCGAGACATCGTTGATCACGGCGGCGCCCGCGTCGAGAGCCGCGGTCGCGACGGCCGCACGGGTGGTGTCGATGCTCAGCGGCACGCCCGCCCGCGCCAGACCCTCGATCACCGGGACCACACGCTCGATCTCGGTATCGGCGTCGATGCGCTCGGCGCCCGGACGGGTCGACTCGCCGCCGACGTCCACGATGTTCGCACCTGCGTGGTAAAGCTCGACGCCGTGCAAGATCGCGGCTTCCACGTCCGTGTATCGGCCGCCGTCCGAGAAGGAGTCGGGCGTGACGTTGAGGATGCCCATCACGACCGGGTGATCCACGTGCATCAGTGCGCGGCCCGCCACCTGCGCATCTGTCGGCTCGGCCGTCGGCTCAGTCGTCACGGGACGAGGGTACGGCGGCCGGGGTTGTCGCACGTGCGTACGATGGCCCGTAACTCAATTTCACGCACGCCATCACCTTGCGTAACGTTTCGGACGCTTGTAGCGAAGAACGGCGGGCCGTACTCTTCGGAACTGGGCATCATTTGAAGGACCGGAGAGAGCAGACGAGCATGGCTGTGCCCAAACGGCTCACTCGACGCGCCAGGGTGGGAAGTAGCACGATATGGGCGGTGCCGTGAGGCTTCACAACTGCAGCGTGTCCGGAACCCCCTAGCCGGGCACGGGGAGGTTTAACGATGATCGCCACTGAGCTCGCCACGCAGGCCGCGTCCGTGCTCGAGCAGATTACGCTCGCCGCGCCCGAACCCAAGGGCATCGATACCAATGGCGTCGTCAAGTTCTTCGCCAGCAACATCGCGCCGATCCTGCTCGCGGTGCTGGGCGTCATCTTCATCGGCCGCGCCAGCCGCGGTGAGATCTCGAAGGTGCTGACCAGCTCGGCCATCGCCATCGTCGGCCTGGCCTTCATCGCCGGTGCGGCAACCCTGTTCTTCGTCGGCGACTTCCTCATCGACCTGATCTTCAACTGAGATGCGGCTTCGTACCGACGACGACATCTACCGGGCGAGGCTCGTCTATCTGGGCCCCCCGGGCTACACCCTGCCCATCCACCTGCCGTACGCGCAGTACGGCATGTTCGTGGCGCTGGTTCCACTCTTCATGGTCCTGCACTACCTGATGACCTTCGAGTTCGACGCGTTCCCGGCCTGGGAGATCGCGTTGGCCATGGTCACCACGTCGTACGTGTTCCGCCATGTCGACCCCGACCGTCCCGCACGGGTCGTCATCCGGACCGCCCTCACCGACTGGCGTCGCACCCGCGAGCCGGCGGTCGAGCGCCGCGATCCGAGACTTGTCGCCACTCGCATCCGGGTTCGGGAGGAGTTGGTATGACCAGTTCTGTCGCACACTCCCTCGGGGCCGACGCATGAGCGGACCTTTCCCGCACGGGCATCCCCGCGCGGATGCCGACGCGCAGGGCAGGCGGAGTAACGGAATGCGTTCGGACGGCTACCCTCCGGCTGATTCCGGGGATCTTGAGGCCGCGGAGGAGTTCGTCGCGGCGCCGGGACACGGCGCCGTGGGGGTCTTCCAGTCGCCGCAGCCGGTGCGGCCGCGGAACGGGGCGGTCGACACCACACTCGACATCGATTCGCCGTTCCTCGATCTCTTCGGCGGGGCGGCGCCACCGGCACCGGCCACTCCGGCGGGTGAATCCCGGCCCGATCCAGAACTCGACTTCGACTACGGGTTCGACTTCGACGACCGGGTGACGGCAGCCCCTTCGCCGGCACCGCCGTCCCCCGTCTCAGCGCCGCCGTCCCCTGTGTCCGGCCCACCGTCCGCTGTGGCCGGGCCGCCGGTCGCCGTCTCACCGGCTTCCGATCCGCCTTTCGAGCCGCCGTTCGAGGACGACCAGGAAGGGCCGTCCGGCGCCTGGGGCACTCCCGAGCCGGTGTCGCCGTTCAGCCGGGCGCCGATCGGGCCCAAGGCCGACTTCTACCAGGAATCCGCAGCCGACCCCGACGTCGAGGACTGGCCCGACTTCGACAAGTGGCCGGCCTCGCCGCAGACGGCAGCGGCCCCGCAGGCCACCCCTGCCCCAGCCACCCCCGCCCCGGCGTCCCCCGCGCTCTGGCAGACCGTCGGTGGCCCGGTGCCGCGCGCACCGCAGCAGGCCGGACCCGTCGAGGCGTACGCGGGCCCGAATGAACCGCCGATCGAGGCGGCCCTGCCGGTGCCGGCCAAGGATCGAGCGCCCGCCAAGCGCCGGGAGAAAGCCCCGGCCAAGCCCCAGGCGCGGAACCTGCCCGCGCGGCAGGAAAAGAAGCCGAAGCAGCCCAAACCGGTGGCGCTGCGCCCGCACAAGCTCAAGTTCAACGACCGCGACCCGGTCATGGAACTCGAGATCAGCGAGATCGCCGGCCACCTGACCTTCACCCAGAGCACGGTCACCGCCTGGTACTACCTGCCCGAGGTGCGCTGGGCGTTCCGGCCCGACGCCGAGCGCGAGGCGCTGCTGAGCGCGATCTCCGAGCAGTACGCGGGCCTGGCCGGCTTCCGGCTGCACCTGCGCCGCACCAACCGCCCGTTCCCGGCCGACGAGTGGGCCCGCACGGTCGACTCGTTCACCGCGAAGCCGCTGCCCGACGTGCGCGGCGGCACCTCGTGGTCCGACCATCTCGTGGCGGCCCAGCGGCACCTGCTCTCGGTCAACCACGCCGAGGGGCAGACCTACCTGGGCGTGACCTTCGCGCGGCGCTCCCTCGGCGACACGTTCTCCGAGCGAGTCCTGCGGATCTTCGGCAAGGGCACCTCGGACGGCGAACGGCGCAAGCTCAACCGGGCCGTCGAGCAGTTCGACGAGGTACTCAACGCGTTCGGCATGCGCGGGCGACGGGTCACCCCGCAAGAGCTGGAATGGCTCCTGTTCCGCTCGGTCGCGCTGTGCATGGCGCCACCCGGGCCGCTCTCGCCGGTCACGAACGGGCAGTGGGACACCGGCGACCTGCTCGCGCTCACCGAGCAGGTCGAGCGCTACCGGACACCGTACGGCTCGACTGTGAAGCTTGTGAACCGGATGACCGGAGAGGAACGGCACGTCGCCGTGCTGTCGGTCGGGCGCATGGAACCGCTCGAAATTCCCGAGAAACACGAGCCGTGGATGCACTTCCACGAGCGCCTGCCCTGGCCGATGGAACTCTCCTCGCGGATCGACATCCTCGGCTCGGGCAGCTCGTTCAAGAACCTCGAGCACCGGCTCCGCATGATCCGCTCCCAGCAGCTCGACTACGCCGAACACGGCATCGACGCGCCACCCGAACTGGAACGCCTGGCCAAGCGGGCGCTGGTGATCGGCGACGAGATGACGACCGGCCTGCCGACCGAATCGGCCCGCGCGCACGGCTGGCACCGCATCGCCGTCGGCGGCGCCACCCGCGAAGAATGCATGGAACGCGCTCGCCGCCTGATCCAGCTCTACTCGCGCGAGCTGCGCATCTCGCTGCAACACCCGAAGAACCAGGACCAGCTGGCCCGCGAGTTCATCCCGGGCGAACCGATCGCGAACACCGGGTACGTGCGTCGCATGCCGGTGAAGCTGCTGGCCGCGGCCCTGCCGCAGGCGGCGTCGACGGTGGGCGACCGCCGGGGCGACCTGATCGGGCGTACGGCGGGCACCTGCCGCCGGCCGGTCTTCCTCGACCTGCACTTCCCGATGGAGGTACGCGAGCGCTCCGGACTGGGCGTCTTCGTGGCCGAGCCCGGCGGTGGCAAGTCGACCCTGATGGGCGCGCTGGGCTACCTGAACGCGCGCCGCGGGGTGCAGGTGACGCTGCTCGACCCGTCCGGCCCCCTCGCCCGGCTGTGCCAGATGCCCGAGCTCCGGCCGTACTCGCGAGTGTTGAACCTGACCGGCTCGGAACAGGGCACGCTGGCGCCGTACGCGTTGATTCCCACACCCGTACGGTCGGAGTTCGCGACCGGGCCGAGCGGCGATCGCGAATACGAGATCGCGGTCTCCAACGCCCGGGCCGAACGCCGCATGCTGGTGCAGGACATCTGCTCGATGCTGGTGCCGCCGCAGGTCGCCAAGGAGGCGTCAACGGCGACCCTGCTGCGGCACGCCGTCCGCCAAGTGCCGGCCGAAGAGACGTCCACCCTCGACGACGTGGTACGCACCCTCCAAGGCCTCGGCGACGACGAAGGCCGTGAACTGGCCAACCTGCTCCTCGACACGGCCGAGATGCCCCTGGCCCTGCTGTTCTTCGGCTCCCCACCGCAACACCTGCTCGGCGCCGACGCCGCCCTCACCGTGATCACGATGGCCGGACTGCGACTGCCCGACCTGAAGATCGAACGCGAATACTGGTCGGCCGAAGAATCACTGGCCCTGCCGATGCTGCACACGGCACACCGGCTGGCGGTGCGGCGCTGCTACGGCGGATCAATGTCGTCGCGCAAAATGGTGGGGCTGGACGAGGCCCACTTCATGGAGGGCTGGCGGTCCGGGCGTTCCTTCCTGGTACGCCTCGCCCGCGACTCTCGTAAGTGGAACCTCGCGGCACTGGTGGCCTCGCAGAACCCGCGCGACATCCTCGGGCTCGACGTGCAGAACCTGGTGTCCACAGTCTTCGTCGGCCGCATCGCCGAAGACCAAGAGATCGCGTCGGAAGCCCTGCGCCTGCTGCGGGTGCCGGTCCACGACGGATACGAGGCGACGCTGGCCTCACTGTCGCAAGTGGACACGTCATCGTCGTCGCGGCTCGGATTCCGCGAATTCGTGATGCGAGACGTCGACGGGCGCGTGCAAAAAGTGCGCGTAGACGTGTCGTACGTTGAAGGCCTGCTGGAGCACCTCGACACGACGCCCGCGGCGGCCAAGGCTCCGCCCACGGCTATTCCGATGTCGCCGTCCGACCTGGAGGTTTGAGATGGTGCGGCGGGGGTTGGCGCTGCTGACGACAATGTTCGTCATGGTCGTGGCGTCGATCGCATGGGCGGTAGCCGCCCCGCCGGCGTCAGCGGCGCCGGAGCTACCTACCCGAGTGCCCGGCGGTGCCTGCAGCGTCGAGGAGTGGGGTCAAGACCTTAAAGGCTGCGTCGACCGCCTTACTGAAGTTACCGAGAGCCGCGCCTCATGTTTGAAGCCCCCGACGCCGAGTACCCCTGACTCCGGACTGGCCGGATGGTTCGCAGAACGTCCAGAGTCCTCTACAAAACCCGGTCCCCAGGGCCTCTACAGCCAGTACGGCTACGCCGGTTACAGCTATAGCACCTATGATCTCGATAGCGGCTGCGCATCCACCGTCGTAGATCCAGACTTCAAGATCGAAACAACAATTGCCAACGGCGAATTCATGGTTGCGACCGCCATTGTTGGGGCCTCGAATGCGCTCCGCGAGAGAGCCTGGGAGCCCCAGAGCCTGTGGGGCTGGGCCGACACTCTGGTCGATGAGGCAACGAAGGCAGTGTACGAAAAGGTCTTCAGCGTCTTCGGTGTCATCACACTAGGAATTGTCGGCCTCTACCTCATTTGGCGGTCCCGACAGGCTGACATGGGCGCCGCGACCACAACAGCAGGCTGGGCGATCCTTGTCATGGTCGCCGTCACCGCCATCGCCGCCTGGCCGGTCCGATCTGCGAACATTGCTGATCAAACGTTGGTCACAACCCTCGGAGTAGTCCACGACGCAGTTGGTCCCCGCGCGCAGAACACTCCGAGTGGGGCCTGTGACGATCCGACGCCAGGAGCCTGTGACGACAACCGACCCCCTGCGGTGCGCGCTAGTGATACCGCCGCCGAAACGATGCTCTACCGCAACTGGCTGCGTGGAATCCTCGGCTCAGCCGACAGTGACACCGCAAAAAAGTACGGACGAGCGCTTTACGATGCCCGCTCTCTGACCTGGGAAGAGGCTCAGAAGATCCGCGACAACCCCGCCACGCGCCCTGGCACGCTAGACGGGAAGCGGGAGCAGTGGAAGAAGGTCGCGGAGCAAATCAAAACCGAGGATCCGGAGGCCTACGAATATCTCCAAGGCGTCAACGGCATGGATCGCATCGGCGCCGGCTTCATCGCAATGCTCGCCGCGATTATGTTCGCCATGTTCGATCTCACCGCTTCGGTTCTGGTTCTACTCGGATTCCTCGTGTTCCGATGGGCCGTCATTGCGGCCCCGATTCTGGGAACGATCGGACTCCTCCGCCCGGCAAATTCGGGTATCAAGCGCCTCGGCAATGCTGTCGTCGCAGCCGTATTCAACATCGCAATCTTCGGTACAGGCGCGGCGATCTATCTTTTCGCCGTCGATCTGATTATGAATACGGCGACGTTGCCGGGATGGCTGCAAGTTGTCCTTGTCTGGCTCTGCGGCATGGTCGGCTGGATCCTGCTCAGGCCCTACAGACGCGTCACACAGCTCGGCGGCAAGGACGGCGCGCGGACGATCGCCACGGGTTCTTGGAGTCGGAAGTTCTTCCGGGATATGCGGGAGGCCTCAAAGTTCGAAGGGGCTGACGCGGACAGGGACCGCGGGCAGGTCACCGCAAAGGGCGGCCGCACGGTCTACGTTGATCAGGGCAACCTTCGGCCCGAGGCACGGCTCGAAGACCCGGCGCACTCGGCGAACCGTGTCGACCTGGCCCCGGCGGTAACGGGTGGACGCGAAGGCGGGCCACCGCGAGGAAGGCCAGACGGCAAGGAGTCCGTGCGCGAGGAGCGCTCCACCACCGCAGCCGAGCCCATGGCTCCCGGACCCACGCCCGCAGGGGCACCAACTCCGAGCCGCGTCCGCCGAACGCCGGGCTGGACCGAGCCGGAGGTTGCCGAGCAGCCTTCATCTTACGCCATCTACCGACCTGAGACCGGCAGCACCACCGCGGAGCCCGCCACTCCGCGTATCCGTTCCGAGGCCAAGTGATCCTATGCCCCGGACTCTCGAACTCGGCCTCAACAGAATCTTCCGGTCGCGCTGGGGTGTAGCGATCGTTCTCGGCGTCATCGTTCTTGCCATCGTGGGCGTCGGACGACTCTTCTCTGATGGCAACGACTCGCGGCCGTCTCTTGGCGTCGCGTCGCCCGGCCCGACGGTAAGCATCGATCCCAAGCAAGACGACAGCATCATCGACACCGCTCCGCCACCGAGCCCGTCAACTCGTCCGGGCCGGGCACAGCCCGAGGCGGTCGCTTATGCCTTTGCGTCCGCCTGGGCCGACCATCGGGACGTCACGCCGAAGGCATGGCGCGCGCAGTTATTGCCGAATTCGACCACCAAGCTCGCAGACGATCTCGCCGGCGTCGACCCGGCCGGCGTTCCGGCTGAGCGCGTCATCGGACGACCTAACCTGATCCCGGTCAGTAAGACCGTGGTGAACGCGGTGGTCACGATGGACACCGGGAAGCTCAGCCTACGGCTCATCTCGCCCGACGGGCACTGGCGAGTCGACGGCATCGACTGGGAAGCGGCGTGAGCGTTCCCCGGCCGAGGAAGATCGTCCTCCTCATCGCCCTGTTGGCGACTCTCGTCTTGCTCTGCTGCGGTGGAAGCGTTACCGCGTTGCTGGTCGGCGGTCTCGACAAAGAAGACGGTGACTTGAACGTCGCGCTCGGTTGCGGCAAGGGTGGACCGGTCGATCCGGACTCGAAGCTGCCGCGGATCCGGCCCTATGGCGGCGACCAGATCCGCAATGCCGCGGTCATCATCAACGTGGGCGCCGATCTCAAACTGCCACCACGGGCCTGGGTCATCGCGGTCGCCACCTCCATGCAGGAATCAGGTTTGACAAACCTTGGCTACCTCGGCCGGGAGCGCAACGATCACGATTCCCAAGGCCTGTTCCAGCAGCGACCGAGCGCAGGATGGGGGTCGGTCGCACAGATCCGGGATCCGGTCTACGCCGCAACGAAGTTCTACAGCAAGCTCAAGACTGTCGACGGTTGGGAGGAAATGTCCCTCACCGACGCAGCGCAGAAGGTGCAGATCAGCGCCTACCCCGACGCCTATGCAAAGCACGAGCCGCTGGCGACACAGATCGTGAACCAGCTGGCCGATGGCGCGGCCAACGCGGTCGGAAGCTCAACCACGATGGTCTGCGCTTCCGCCGGACAGGTCGCGGCGTCGGGATACACGCTGCCCGTGCCGGAGTCGGTCGGATCTGGTTTCCGCACCGCGTCCCGCCCGAGCCACCAGGGCGTCGATCTGATCTCCGCGAAACAGACGCCAATCGCCGCAGCGGCCAGCGGTGTCGTCTCGATGGTGAAATGTGACGAGGACCACCGAGGTCGGCATACCTGCAACGTCGACGGATACCCGGGTAAGGGCGGATGCGGTTGGATGGTGGAGATCCAGCACGCCGGGAACGTCATGACGAGGTATTGCCACATGGTCACGAGGCCGTTCGTCCGAGAGGGCCAGGAGGTGACGGCCGGCGAGATCATCGGCCGGGTCGGTAGCAGCGGCAACTCCTCCGGGCCCCACCTGCACTTCGAAGTCCACCGCAATAACGACCGATCCAGCGCAGGTGCTATCGATCCGGTGCAGTTCATGCGCGGGCAGGGGGCGCCACTGGGAGGCGTCGGATGAGCGGGGAGTCGATGCCCGACCCGTTCGCCGGCCACCCCGACTGGAAGCTCGATCCTCCTCGACCGGTAGTGCCGACTCCTGCGATCATGAGCGGACAACTCCGGGGTCGCCGTGTCCTCATCGGGCTACCCGGCCACGGGTGGCGTTCGGATCTCCGTGCGGACGAAAAGGTCATCCAAGGCAGCCGCACCTATGTGCCTGTCATGCCTGAGGGCGAGTGGTACAGAGCGGAGGCAGAACAGACCGAGATCTTCGCCCCGCTGGTGCCGGTCGAACGTGTCTGGGTCGAGGAGTATGGGGTGGCGGGGATATCGCTTCCGGACGACGGGGTGACTTCACGCTTGGTGTCACTGGATGAGCCGCCTCGGCGTGTCCCGGTAGCCGCTCTCGAAGCGGCTTCGCTTTCCGGGCGCCGGGTCGTTCGACTACTCGATGACGGCAGTGAGCAGCGCGAGCTTCGTGCTGTGACGGAGCTGCACATCAACAAAGAGGGCGACGTTTGCGCCCGCGTTACCAAGGAACTCGACTGGTATCGGTGGGGTTGGAGCGGGCATGCCCCTAAGACGTTAGAGGTGCTCGTACACCGCCTCTGGGTGGAGTGATCAGGATTCCTTGGTGGCGGTACAGACCCGCCAACCGTCCTCGTCAATCACGCCAAATGACCATTTCTCGGTTCGCCTACTCGTGGGGCTGCCGTTCGACGAGCCAGCGATGGTGAGATTCGCGCCCACCGACTTCTGCCTCTCATCGACATCAGCAATAGTTAATGAGCTCCAACTAACGGAAACCTTTACGTGGAAGTTCTTCTCGCGGTCGGCCATCTCGGTGCGTAACGCTTCGACCTCTGCCAGTTTCGCACCGGACTTGCAAGTATTGAGAGCCGCTTCCTGGTCGTCGCGGTTTCCGAGATATGAACGTAGGAAGTTGTCTACGACCGCGTCGGGTTCGGCGCGTTCGATTTTGGTGTCCTCGTCGTACAGGAGGACTGCTACTCCGACGCCGCCGAGGCAGAGCAGGGTCAGCACCCCGGCGCCCACGGCCAGCCACAACCTCATCCGACGGTTGCGGGGCTTCTTCGCCGGGGCGGGCGGCGTCACCGCCGGCGTTGGCGGCGGGGCCGTTGGTCCGGTCACGGGCTCCTGCGGCTGCACACATACGACAGTAGTGCCTCCGCACACGTGTCACCCCGACCGCGCCTGGAGCATCCCGCCCGCACGACGCGGACATCGAACCCGCTACCGGGAACGCGATGGCCCGCCCGGTCTGGGATAAGTTTTATCCGCGCACAGAGGAGGTGACAGCGGTGGTGGATTCGGCTCTGCGGGTCCAGCAGGCTGCCGCTTTGCACAGGCAGGCGGCTGCCCTCGTCGACGCCGCCTCGACCGTTCTCGACGTCGGCGTGGGCATTCCCGACCCGCTCGAGCAGCACCGTCTGGCCGAGGAGCTGCGGGCCGCGGCCGGTGCGCTGGCTCCGGGCTGGCTCGGCTCGCCTCTCGACGCGCAGTCGGCGAGCACGCCGCTCGGCGGGGTTTATCCTCCGCAGTTCGTGCGGCTCGGCGTCGCTCAGCCGCTCGACGACGCTCGTTTTCCCGCTGTCATCCCGCTGCTGGGCACGGGTCATCTGACGATCGATGCCACCGCAACTGATTCCCGTGTGTTCGGTCTGCTCCGTTCGGTGTTGCTGCGCCTGCTCGCCGCCGCCCCGGCTGGTTCGCTGCTCGTCCGGGCGGTTGACGGCACCGGTGGCGGCGCGGTCTTCGCCCCGTTCGCCGAGCTTCAGGATGCCGGCCTTCTCTCGCCGCCCGCCACCGACCGGCAGGGTCTGCGCGACGTGCTCGCCGAGGCCGAGAAGTGGCTGCGCCCGGGTCGTGGGGCCGCCCCTCGGCGCAGCCGTCGCGATCGCATGATGCTGGTGGTCATCGCTAGCCTGCCCGAGCTGACCGAGGGCGAAGAGTTGCGCCGCATCGCCGCGCTGGCTCAGCAGGGCCCCGAGTCCGGTCTTCATCTGATCGTGGCCGGCTGGCCGCCGCCCCCGTTGACCGCCGAGACCACGCAGGCGCCTCTGCCGCGCACGACCATGGTTTCCGTCCGTAATCCGTTCGCGGTGATCGGTGATCCGCCCGGTGCCACGTTCGGCTCGAAGCCGGACGTCTCGTGGATGAACGCCCCGGTTTTCCTCGACGAGGATCCCCCGTCGCATCTGGTTGCCTCGGTCTGTCGCGAGCTCGCCGCCTACTCGGCCACGGCGACTCAGGTCACGCTGGCCGATCTGCTGCCGGAGCCTGGTGAACAGCTGTGGGCGGGCGACGCGGCCGAGGGCTTGAGCACGATCGTCGGCCACGACGGCGACAAGCCGCTGGCGTTGCGCTTCAACGACCTCACGCCACACTGGATGGTCGCGGGCCGCTCCGGCGCCGGCAAGACCGCCTTCGTGGTCAACGTGCTCTACGGCCTCGCCGCCCGTTACAGCCCCGCCGAGTTGTCGCTTTACCTGCTCGATTTCAAAGAGGGCGTCACCTTCGCCGAGTTCGTGCCGACCCAGCGCGACCGCACCTGGCTGCCGCACGCTCGCGCCGTGGGTGTCGAGGCCGACCGCGAGTACGGGCTGGCCGTGCTGCGCGAGCTCAATGCCGAGATGTCCCGCCGGTCCATCGCGTACGAGCGGGCCGGTGTCTCGACCCTGGCCGAGTTGCGCGCGGCTGCCGCGGCCGACGGTCTCAAACGTCCGCTGCCGCGCGTCCTCTGCGTGATCGACGAGTTCCCGGTGCTGCTGGCCGGCACCGACCTGGTGGCGACCGAGGCCGTCGCGCTGCTCGAGTCGCTGGCCCGCACGGGCCGTTCGTGCGGCATCCACCTGATCCTGTCGAGTCAGAACGTGGCGTCCGTCGAGGCGCATTACGCGAAGCGTGATTCGTTCTTCGGCCAGTTCCCCGTACGCATCGCGCTGCCCGGCGGCGGTGACGTGCTCGAGCCGGCCAACGACTCGGCGGCCGGTCTGCCGCTGGGTACGGCGGTGGTGAACACGGCCGGTGGCCTGGGCGGGCCGCGCGGCGCCACCCGGGGCCACGAACGGGTCATTCGCTTCCCCGACCCGCACGCCGACAACACCCTGCTCAGCGACCTGCGGCACCGGTTGTGGGGCGCGCGCGATCCCGAGTCGCAGCCGCCGCGGGTCTTCGCCGGCTACGCCCACCAGCACCTCGCCGACGACCCCACCTACCGGGCGGCGCTGGCTGGTCGGGGCGCCATCCCCGCCGCGCTGGTCGGTCGCCTGCTCGACGTCAACCTGACCACCGCGGCCTTCCCGCTCACCAGCACGCCGGGGCGCCACCTGGCCATCTTCGGGTCGCAGGCGTCGGCGTCCGAGGTTCTCGACGCGGCCGCTCGCAGTGTGGCCGCGTTCCACCCACCTCGTACGGCGAGGTTCGTCATCGCCTCTCTGGTGGCCGAGGGTGACCGTCTGGCCGAGGCCCTGACCGCCGAGATCGGTCACCGGCAGGAGGCCGTGCTGGTCGACGTGGCCGGTCTCGCCGCCGAGCTCGACGCCGACCGCCCCGGTTATCGCGTGGTGTTCGGCATGGACGCGGCAACGTACGGCAGCCTGCCCGGTCTGCCCGCCCTGCTGCGCGACGGCCCGGCCCGCGGGGCCCACCTGCTCTCGTGGTGGCGTGATCCGCGACGGTTCGCCGACGAGGCGGGCGACCGTGACGCCGTCGACGGCCTGTTGTTCCTCAACGTCCCGCCGGCCGAGGTGACCGCGATGATCGGCCAGGCCGTCCCGTGGCAGGCGCAGCCGAACCGTGCTCTGCTGCACGACCGGGCGGCTGACCGCACGGTCACCATCGTGCCCTTCCTCGATCCGGGTGTGACCGACGTGCAGGGTGCGACCGACGGCCACGGTGTGACCGACGACCAGGGTGGTCCGCGGTGACCGAGCAGCAGCAGGCCACCGGGGCGATCCCGGCGCAGCCGTCCCCTCCGGCCCCCGGTCCGTGGGCCGACTATCTGGCCGCCGCGCAACGGCTGGACGAGGTTCGCCGTTCCGCGAGCGCGACCTCGGGCGAGCATCAGGCCACAGTCACCACGGCACGGCAGGAGCTGTCGATCGTACGGGCCCGGCTCGCCGCTCAGGAGGCTCGTCTGACGCATGATCTGGCCGTACCGGTGGGTGAGCTGAGACCGTTCCCCGCCGACCTGGAGGTGGCCGCTCAGAACGCCGCCGGTGGTCCTGCGGGGGCGCTCGCCGCGTTGCAGCAGGCACGCCGAACGGCCGAGGCGGCCGACGCGCTGCTCATCGAGACGTCACCGGTACGCCGTTGGCGCCCGTGGGCGCGGAACCTGCTGATCTATGGCCCGTTCGCCGCCGTCGTGCTGATCGTGCAGATCGTGCTCTACCTGGTCGCACCGAAGGGTTCGCTGCCGACCTATGCCCTGCTTTGCGGCCTGAGCATGCCGGTGCTGGCGTTCGGTCTGGGTTGGATCACCATCGGCTTCGTCTACGGTGGTGACGACGCCGAGCCTGTCGACCGCACCCCCATCGTCGGCGCGGTCGCCTGCCTCGTTCCGGTTCTGTTGACCTGCATGGGCGTGGGTCTGGCCTCGTTCTTCACCCAGGGCTGAGACCGGGGGTAAGGATCGGACCGGGGGTCAGGGCAGCGCCGCTGTCAGGTCGACCTCGACGAGTTGTCCGCGGAAGCCGAGTGCGGCGACGCCGAGCAGGGTCGAGGCGGTCGTGAAGGCGGGTGCGAGAGCCGACGCGTTGAGCCGGTCCCAGACCGCGGCCAGCACGGCGCTGTCGGAGCTCACGACGTAGATCACCGAGCGGACAACGTCGGCCGGCTCGGCTCCCGCGGCTTCGAGTACGGCCAGGCAGTTGACGATGACCTGGTCGGTCTGCGCGTCGAAGTCGCCCGGTGCACCGACCACCGCACCGTCGAGGTCGAGCGGACATTGCCCGGCGAAGTGGGCGAGGCGTCCGGTCGACGAGATCGTGACGTGCGTGTAGCCCGGCGGTTCGTGGACGGTGGCGGGATTGAACTTCTCGATCATCCCGCCAGTATCTCGACGCTCATGCTCGCCGGACACCGATTAACCGAACCACCCCGGCACATCGAGCGGATACCCGGCTGCGGGCACCACGGTCCGCAGGGAGGACTCCATCGCGGCCACGTTCGGCGCGCCCAGCTGCTCGACCCAACCCGCCCTGAGACGGTCGAAGATCTCGGCCGACAGGCTCAGCACGTCGAGCCCGCGCGGGGTGAGCCGGATGAGTTTGCGACGGGCGTCCGCCGGGTCGCCGGCCCGCTCGACGTAGCCGAGGACGGCCAGCCGGTCGACGGTCTTGCCCGCGGCCTGTTTCGAGACGCCGAGCCGCCGGCCGATCTCGCTGGCTGATGCGCCCGCCGGCCCGATGGCCTGCAGCGCGAACCCGTGTGCGGGCCGCACTTCCGGATGGCCGCGCTCCGACAGTTCGGCGTGCAGGGCGTCGATGAGCGAGCGGAATCCGGCGAACAGCAGCAGGGGGAGCTCGTAGCCGGGCGGATCAACAGCCGGCACGGCCGTTGCCAAACTCGTCAACCTGGTTTACCTTTTCGACAACCACGTTGACTAGTTTATCGGAGGCGTCATGTTTCGTGACCACACCCTGGAGTCCGCCCCGGCCGGATCGCGTCCCCTGATCGAGTCCACTGTCGAACATCTCGGGCATCTGCCGGTCGCAGTCGCACGGCTGGCCGAATCGCCCGAGATGCTCGGCGGGTTTCTGCAGGCGAGCGCACTCTTCGAGGCCAGCACCCTCGATCCGCTCGCTCGCGAGGTCGTCGTCATGACCATCGCCAGCCGCAACCGGTGCCGGGTCTGTATCGCCATGCACACAGGAAAGCTTCGAAGGCTCGGGGCCGACGCTGAGTTGATCGGCGCTTTACGCGCGGAAAAGCCGCCGGCCGACGCACGGCTGGCGGCGCTGCGAGACTTCACGCTTCGGGTTCTGGAGACGGCCGGTGAGGTGCCGGACGACGAGACCGCCGTCTTCCTGGCCGCCGGATTCACGACGCGCAATGCCCTCGAGGTGGTGCTGGGGATCGGCACCTACACGATGTCGACCCTGGCCAACCGACTCGTGCGGGCTTGAGTCAGCGGGCGTTGATCAGCGCCATCGCCTCGGCGCGCACCTTGGCGTCGGTCTGGTAGGCGCCGCGGACCGCGGAGGTCACCGTGCGGGCGCCGACCTTGCGGATGCCGCGCATCTCCATGCACAGATGCTCGCACTCGAGGACCACTATCGCACCGCGCGCGTCCAGCTTCTCCATCAGAAGATCGGCTATCTGCGAAGTGAGCCGCTCCTGCACCTGCGGCCGCCGCGCGTAGACCTCGACCAGCCGGGCCAGTTTGGACAGTCCGGTGATCCGGCCGTTCGGGCCCGGGATGTAGCCGATGTGCGCCACGCCCTTGAACGGGAGCAGATGGTGCTCGCACATGCTCATCACTTCGATGTCGCGGACCAGCACCATCTCTTCGTGGTCGGCCTCGAAGGTGGTGGTGAGCACCTTGGCCGGGTCGACACGCAGGCCGGCGAAGAGCTCGGCGTAGGCGCGGGCCACCCGGGCCGGGGTGCGCTCAAGACCATCGCGATCGGGGTCCTCCCCGATCGCGATGAGAATCTCTCGAACTGCCTTCTCGATCCGCCCGAGGTCGACGGCCTGCTCGACCGGCGCACCGGTGAGCTTGCCGTCGACCAGACGGGCGGCGAGGTAGTCCAGCTCGTCGTCGTCGGTGATCAGTTGCTGCCTTCCGAGGACGCGCTGCTGCCGTTGGGGTTGGGACCCACGGCGATCTGTCCGTCCGCCTCGGCCTGCGCCTTGAGCTTGTCCTTCTCGGCGGGGGTCAGCACGGGCGGGGCCTCGGAGGGCAGGCGCTTGCCGAAGCCGTTGAACGGCGACATCGGCGGGCGCTTGACCACGCGGGCGCAGATCCGGTCCATGTCCTCGCGGGTGATGGTTTCCTTCTCCATCAGCTCGAGGACCATGGTGTCGAGGACGTCCCGGTATTCCACCAGGATCTCCCACGCCTCGTCGTGCGCCAGCTCGATGAGCGCGCGGACCTCGTTGTCGATGTCGGCGGCCACCGAGTCGGAGTAGTCCCGCTCGTGGCCCATGTTGCGGCCCAGGAACGGCTCGTCGCCGCTGGTGCCGTACTTGACCGCACCGAGCTTGGAGCTCATGCCGTACTGGGTGACCATCGCGCGGGCCAGGCCGGACGCCTTCTCGATGTCGTTGCCGGCCCCCGTGGTGGGCTCGTGGAAGACGAGCTCCTCGGCAGCGCGGCCACCCAGGGCGTACGCCAGGGTATCGATCATCTCGGCGCGGGTCTGGGTGTACTTGTCCTCGGTGGGGAGGACCAGCGTGTGACCGAGTGAACGGCCACGCGGCAGGATCGTCACCTTGTGCACGGGGGCGGAGTGCGGCAGCGCGTAAGCGACCAGCGCGTGGCCACCCTCGTGGTACGCCGTGATCTTCTTCTCGTTGTCGCTCATCGCCCGGGTGCGGCGCTCGGGGCCCGCGATGACCCGGTCGATCGACTCCTCGAGGAAGTAGTTCGAGATCGCCCGCTTCTCGTTACGAGCGGTGAGCAGCGCGGCCTCGTTGATCACGTTGGCCAGGTCGGCGCCGGAGAAGCCCGGCGTGCGGCGAGCCACCGAGTCGAGGTCGACGTCGGGCGTGAACGGCTTGCCCTTGGCGTGCACCCGCAGGATCGCCTTACGGCCCTCCATGTCGGGGTTGTCGACCGGGATCTGCCGGTCGAAACGGCCGGGGCGCAGCAGGGCCGGGTCGAGGATGTCGGGCCGGTTGGTGGCCGCGATCAGGATGACCCCGCCCTTGGTGTCGAAGCCGTCCATCTCGACGAGGAGCTGGTTGAGCGTCTGCTCGCGCTCGTCGTGACCGCCACCCATGCCGGCGCCGCGGTGGCGGCCGACGGCGTCGATCTCGTCGACGAAGACGATCGCCGGGGCGTTCGACTTGGCCTGCTCGAACAGGTCGCGGACGCGGCTCGCGCCGACACCCACGAACATCTCGACGAAGTCGGAACCGGAGATCGAGTAGAACGGCACACCGGCCTCGCCGGCGACGGCGCGGGCGAGCAGCGTCTTACCCGTTCCGGGCGGGCCGAACAGCAGCACACCCTTCGGGATCTTGGCGCCGAGAGCCTGGTATTTCGCCGGGTTCTGCAGGAAGTCCTTGATCTCGTGGAGCTCCTGGACAGCCTCGTCCGAGCCCGCCACGTCGGCGAACGTCGTCTTCGGCGTGTCCTTGGTGATCATCTTCGCTTTGGACTTGCCGAAGTTGAGCACCCGCGAGCCGCCACCCTGCATCTGCGACATGAACAGCAGCAGCAGGACCACCAGAATGGCGATCGGCAGCAGGTTGATCAGCAGACTGAAGAGGATGTTGTCGCCCGAGACCGTGGTGTTGATCGTGCCGGTGATCCGGCCCGCGGTCTTGGCCTCCTGGACCTCGTTGTAGATCGTCTGCGTGACCTCGTACGGATACTGGGTCTCGATCTTGTCGGTCGTCTTGCCCTCGAACCGCTCCGGCGATGCGAGGTCGATCTGGAGCGTCTGCTCCTTGTCCTTCTGGACGACCTTCTTGATGCCGGGCTGATTAAGGCGCTCGAGCGCCACTGAGGTATCTACGCGCTGGTAGCTCGGACCACTGGTGAAGAACGAGCTCAGCGCAATCACGCCGATGATCACCAGAATGATCCAGACCACCGGGCGGCGGAAGAAACGCGTACGTTCCATACTGTTGTCGGGCGCCAAGCGCCCGGACCCTCCTGATCGGCGTCCTGGTCACCTCAACGTGCCGCCCTCCGGCGGCCCCGGGCCGGAAACTCGTCCGCCGCGACGATGAAATCGTGACGGTGAGATCAACCCGGTCCCTCCGGCGCTTGTGACACTGCGCCATCGGTCACTCGACGGTACACCGTGGGTGCCGGTTGCGAACCCGTGAGCCCGCTGCCCGGACACTGCGCTGCCGCCGCCCGTTCACCAAGCTTTAGTGGCAAAACCGCCCATAAGGACGGATTTCTGAGAAGAGGCTGAGAAACGGTTCAGCTACGGGCGTAGACCTCAGGCCTCAGCACACCCACGTAGGGAAGCTCACGGTAGCGCTCGGCGAAGTCCAGACCGTAACCGACGACGAACTCGTTCGGGATGTCGAAGCCCACGTACTTCACCGGGACCTGCACCTTGACCGCGTCGGGCTTGCGGAACAGCGCGACCACCTCGACGCTGGCCGCCGAGCGCGACTGCAGGTATTTCATCAGCCACGAGAGCGTGAGACCCGAGTCGACGATGTCCTCGACGACGACCACGTGCCGGCCGGTGATGTCGCGGTCGAGGTCCTTGAGGATGCGCACGACGCCCGAGGACGTGGTGCCCTGCCCGTAGGACGAGACGGCCATGAACTCCATCTCGGTGGACGGACCGTAATGACCCAGCGCGCGAGCGAAGTCGGCCATGAACATGACCGCGCCCTTGAGCACACAGACCAGCAGGATGCCTTCCTCGGCGCCCTCGTGGTCGGCGGAGACCTGCTTCGCCAGTTCGGCGATCTTTTCGCGGATCTGCTCCTCGGAGATGATCACGTGATCGATGTCGGCGTCGTACCAGGACCCGTCAGCCATGGCCCCAGCGTGCCGCATGGAGGTTCCCGCCCGCCGCACGGGGTTGGCGATCATCGCGCCCGCAACAGCGGGAAATGGCCGGTTTACCCCGACTCAACCGCCCCGGAAAACACTGAGAGTGACAACTCTCACAGGAGTTCAGGACCCCCGAACGAGTACCCCGCGCTCACGAACCACCCGGATGCCGCCCGGCAGGTGTACGGCCCCCTGACCGTGCCAATCCGTGACGAGCGCATCCAGCGCCTCGACGTGACGATGCGACAACGCCCCGCCGGCCGCCCCCAACCGCTGAGCCCACAGGTGCAACACCCGTCGCCGCACCGCCGGCTCCATGCCCGACAAATCCGAAACATCCAAAACTTCGGGCGCTCGTACGGCGGGGGGAGCTGGGGCGTCGAGGTGAGCGGGAGAGGCGGCGAGGTGAGAAGGAAGGGCTACGTCGAGCTCACGGCGGGCAGCGGTGCCACCGCGACCGGGAAGGGCTACGTCGAGCTCAGGGCGCGCTGCGTCGAGCTCAGGGCGGGCAGCGGCGTCGAGGTGGGCCCGCGCGATGACATCAAGCGCCGCATTGTCCGCCGCGATCAGGGCAGCCGACCGCGCGAGATTGGCCACCACCCCCGGCCCCAATGCCTCGACCAGAGCCGGCAGCGCAGCCCCCCGAACCCGTGACCGCGCAAACGACGGATCGACGTTGTGCGGATCTTCCCAGGGCACCAGTCCGAGATCGGCGCAGGCCTTGCGTGTGTCGGCCCGCGAGACGTCGAGCAGCGGCCGCAGGAAAATCCCCTTACGCCCCGGCATCCCCGCCAGCCCTCGAGGCCCGGCCCCCCGCGCGAGCGCCAGCAGCACCGTTTCGGCCTGGTCGTCGCGCGTGTGCCCGAGCAGCACGGCCGACGCCCCGACCCGCGAGGCGGCCGCGCTGAGGGCCGCGTAACGCGCCGTGCGTGCCGCCGCCTCGGGCCCGCCCGGCAGCCCCGCCACCGACACGGTCTCGACCACGACCGGGTCAAACCCGGCGCCCGAAGCCCACTCGGCCAGCGAGGCAGCCCGGACCGCCGACCCTTCCTGCAGCCCGTGGTCGACCGTCACCAGCCCGACCGAGCTGCCCACGAACCGGGCCGCCACGGCCAGGGCCAGCGAGTCGGCCCCGCCCGAGCAGGCCACCAGCACGGGGCCGGAGGGGGGCAGCGCCCGCCGCACGGCCAGCCGCACCGCGGCGACAGCGGGCGGGATGCGGGCCATTACCCGCCGATCGCCGGCTGCGGACCGTGCACGCGGGCCACCCACGCGTCGGGGTCGCCGAGCTCGTCGAGCCGCGGCAGGGTCAGCGGCGAGTCGAAGACCTTGTTGAAGCCGGTCATGCCGACCCGCTCGACCACGCCGTGCACGAACTTGCGACCCTCGGCGTACTGCCGCATCTTGACCTCGATGCCGAGCAGTCGGCGCACCGCCTTTTCCAGCGGGTTGCCGCTCTCGCGGCGGTGGTTGAACTTGGCCCGGATCGACTCGACGCTCGGGATCACCTCGGGCCCGACGCCGTCCATCACGAACTCGGCGTGGCCCTCGAGCAGCGTCATCAGGGCGGTCAGCCGGTCGAGCACGGCTTTCTGCCCCGGCGTCTGCACGATGTCGAGCACGGAGGAGCGGGAGTCGGGGTCGCGTAGCGCGTCGGAGAGGGTCGCCACGCCCCGGCGCAGCCGTTCGAGGATGTGTTCGCTGCTCTGGGACGCGTCGACGAAGGCCTGCACCTCGCCCAGGAAGTAGCCGCGCATCCACGGGACGGCGGTGAACTGGGTGCGGTGGGTGACCTCGTGCAGGCAGACCCAGAGCCGGAAGTCGCGCGGGTCGGCGCCGAGCTTGCGCTCGATCTCGACGATGTTGGGCGCGTTGAGCAACAGCTGGCCCGGGTTGCCGGAGAAGACCTCGTACTGCCCCAGGACGCGGCCGGAGAGATAGGCCAGGATCGTGCCGGCCTGCACGCCGGTGACCCGGGAACCGATCGCGTCGGCCAGCCCGCCCGGCTGCTTGTCGCCTGAGAGCCGGGTGACCAGCGGAATGATCACCTGTTTGAGGCCCTGGATGTTGACGGTGGCCCAGTCTTTGCGGTCGACCACGCGCACCGGTGGCACCTCGACCTGTGAGGTGAGGCCCGTGTATGCGGCGACGTGACCGGCCGCCTCGTCGGTCAGATCACGCAGCTCGGTCACCACCGCCATCGCGTCTTCATAGGAGACCGCGGGGCCGGATTTCGAGAGCGCGCCCGCGGTCGCGGCGGCCAGATCCCAGTCAACGAACTGCGCCATGCCACCCACCGTACCCGCGGAATTCCAGCCCGCACTCGGGTGAAACCCCTAGATCAGCACCCGCACGACGCCAGCTTGACCAGAACCGTGTCGAGCGCCGCCCGTCCGGTCACAGCACCCCCCGAGCCGCTGGCCATGATCGCGAAGACCAGCAGCCGCCCATCCTTGGTCGTCAACGTTCCCGCCATCGTGTTGACGCCGCTCAGCGTGCCCGTCTTGCCTCGCACCACGCCCTGACCGGCCTGGTTGGGCTTGGGCGAGACGAACCGCTTGTGCATCGTCCCCGACCAACCCGCCACCGGCAGACCCCCGAAGATCGCCGACAGGGCCGGTTTCTGCCCGGACGCGGCGAGCGACAACAACTGCGTGAGCAGGGAGGGGCTGATGCCGTTGTGCCGGGACAGACCGCTCGCGTCGTAGAGGTTGGCCTCGTCGGCGGGTAGCCCGAGGTCGGTCAGCCGGGCGAGGATCGCCTCGGTGGCGTCGTCGAACGTGCCCGGCTTGCCGTCGGCCAGCGCGACCTGCCGCCCCAGCGCCTCGGCCGCCGTGTTGTCGCTCTGCTCCAGCATCCAGTCGGTGAGCTGCACCATCGGCGGCGACTGCACCACCCCGAGCTGCTGCCCCGGCACGACACCGGACGGCGCGGACGAGGCTGCGGACGAGGGCGCGGAAGAGGCCGCGGCAGTAGGCGCCTTGCCCTTGCGCACGGCCGAGGTCGGCACCCCCAGCAGCCGCGCGAACGCTCTGGCCGCCGCGTTGGCCGGATCGCTCGACCGCGGATCACCGCCGAACTCGTTGTGGATCGGCTTGATCCGTCCCGCGTTCACCATCAGCGCCTGCACGCGCGAGACCTGGCCGAACGAGATGTCGCCGGAGTCCCAGCCCTTCGCCGTCTCGGCCCCGCTGAACAGCGAGGTGTCGTACAGCAGACGCGTCGGCTCGACCCCGCCCAGCGCCTTCTTGACCTGCGCCGCGAGCAGGTCGAGCCGCGCCGCGCCGGGGAACAGGCTGTTCTTCGTCGTCGCGAGAGTCGGGTCGCCGCCGCCGATCAGCACGACCTCGCCCGGTTCGTCGCCGGCCACCACGCGGGTGCTCAGCCGGTAGGAGGCGCCTCGCGCGTCCAGCACCGCCGCCGCGGTCAACAGTTTCGTGGTCGAGGCGGGCGTCGTCATCGTGTCGGCGTTGCGGGCGTAGAGCACGTCGCCCGAAGCCACATCAACGACCGCGACGTGCACCTTCGTGCCGAGCGCCGAGGATTTCACCAACGGATCGATCGCCGCCGACACACCCTCGGCGGTCAACGCGGTTCCTCCGCCCGATGCCGCCGCGAGCACGGGCGTCGGCGAGGGGTCGGGCGTCGCCGGTGCGGGCGTCGGCTTGCGCGAGGGTTCGGCCGACAGCCATCCGTCGACGGGCCCCGGCCGCACCAGCGCGACAACTCCAGCCGCCAGGACGACAAAGACGACAATCCCTAGAGCAAAGAATTTCGTACGAGTTTTTACACGCGTATTCGCTGCCCCTGGCCCAGCACCGTCGTTGGTCACGGCCGTGCCGCCCGCTACGGGGGATAATGCCGGGTCGCGCATATCCAGCCCGCCATTCCCGCCCGCCCTGCCAGCGGCGGCCGCCCCCATCGCCGAAGCCGCCCCCGAAGCCGCACCGCCCACCGAGGCCGTGCCCGACGCCGGCGACGCCGGACCGCCCACCGAAGCCGTGCCCGACGCCGGACCGCTCAAGGGCGTTCTTCCGGACGCCGGACCATCGGCCGAAGCCGTTCCGCCCACCACGGCCGCGGCCGTTCCCGGAGCCTCAGCCCCCGAAGCGGTCCGCAACGTGTTCAACGGCACCGAGGCCCGCCCATACGTGCCCCCGGTCACCGGCGCGACGACTTCCGCACCGGAAGCACCAGAAACGCCGGACGGGCCGGACGGGCCAGAAGCACCCGTCACGGCGGAGGCGCCGGAAGCGCCGGCCGCGCCGGATTTGTCGGGTGCCGGGCTCGGCGTCTGCGGCTGCATGCGCCGATTTTCCGGCCCGTCCGCAACCTCGCGCGCGGATTGCCCCAATTCGATACCGCCTTTACCCGCGACCGTGGCCCGACCGGGTGTGGATTCCGGCCGAACGGGTGGCGCGAGCTTTCCGCCCCGCTCGACATCTGCGAGCGTTTTGGGCGATTGTTGGGGAATTTGAATGGTTTTGGAGCTTGCGGCATCGGCGATCGCGCCCCGCTGCGGCAAAGCGACAGTCGTCGAGCCCTCAGCCGGGTTACCGTTCTCGGAGTCACGATGCGACTCGGACACGCCGTCGTACCCGGGACCGTCGTGTGAAACTGGCCTCCCCACGAGCCCCTCCTAGAGCGCGGCGTAAGACTTAGGGGAGACTAGCGACATCCGGCACACCGTCGCGCGCGGATCCTGTCGGCCTGTCCCGGCCGCAGCCTGCCACGCCCGTTGGACCGGTTTCTCTCACGGGCGAACAAGGGAGCACATGATGGATTTCGACGTTCTGGTTGAGATCCCCAAGGGCCAGCGCAACAAGTACGAGGTCGACCACAAGACGGGCCGCATCCGGCTCGACCGGACGCTGTTCACCGCGACCCAGTACCCGGCTGACTACGGCTTCATCGAGGGCACCCTGGGCCAGGACGGTGACCCGCTCGACGCGCTGGTCCTCGTGCAGGAGCCGACCTTCCCTGGCTGCCTGATCCGGGCGCGCGCCATCGGCATGTTCCGCATGTCCGACGAGAAGGGCCGCGACGACAAGGTCCTCTGCGTCCCCTTCGAGGACCCGCGGCAGGAGCACCTGCGCGACATCCACCACCTCGGTGAGTTCGATCGCATGGAGATCCAGCACTTCTTCACGGTCTACAAGGACCTCGAACCGGGCAAGTCCGTCGAGGGCGCCACCTGGGTCGGCCGGGTCGAGGCCGAGGAGGAGATCCGCGCCTCGTTCAAGCGCGCCGAGGCCGCCGAGGCCGACGGCGAGGGCCACGAGCACTGATCCACCGGCCGCGCCCCGCCGTCGCCCGTCGACGTCGCGCGGCCCGCAACGTCCGCACGCGCGGGTGGCTAGGGAGCAGCCACCCGCGCGACGCATTTCCGAGGCACCGCGAAAAGATCAAGCGACGCTGATGTTGCCCACCGCGTCGTAGAGCCCGACCACCGCGCAGGCCACCGGAATCACCGACACGACGACCAGCGTGTCCAGCAGGTCGGCGGCCCGCCCCAGATAGGGCGACGGCGGCCGCTCCGAATACGTCGCACCGGCCACGACGGTGATCAACGCCAGCACCAGCGCCGCCCCGACCACGCCGAGCAGCACCGCCGCGTTCGCGCCGCGCAGCAGGTCGACGCCGAGCGCCGCGACCCCGGCCAGCCCGCCGACGACCAGCGGCACCCGCTGGCGCAACGTCACGAACAGCCGCGACCGCAGCAGCAACGCCGCCGCCGAGACCGCGATCAAAATGCGCGCCGAGAGCGTGCCGGCCACGGCCAGCACCGCGAACGCGCCCACGGCCAGCACGGCGTGGCCGAGCAGCATGCCGGCGAGCAGTTCCTCGGTGCGGGTCACGGCCGCGAAGACGGTGGCCCGGTCGGGCCGTTCGCGAGCGGCGTCCAGCGCGCCGCCCGGGCTGACCCCGGTGAACCCCTCGGCCGCTTCGGCTCCCGTCGGCATCGTGACCGGCGGCGTCGGCATCTTCCCGAAGCGGATCGCCAGCAGCGGCAGCGCGCCGATCCCGCAGACCAGGATCGACAACAGCACCGCGGCGGCCCCGGCCGCGGTGGTCACCAGGCTGACCAGCGCGGTCACCGCGCCCAGCAGACCAGTCACGGCTCCGGCCGTGAAGAGCCGTTGCCGCGCGGCCACGCCGACCCCGCCGAGCGCCGCGACCAGCAGCAACGCGACCGACCCGGCCAGCAATTCGGAGTCGCCCAGCCACGGCAGCAGTCCGACCGCGCCGACGCGGTCGTCGGTGGCGACGAGAACGGCCCCGCCGGCGAAGCCGAACGGCATCGCGTAAGCGCCCAGGGCCGCGCCGGCGCGCGCATCCCCGTACGCCCGGGAAGCGGTCACACCGGCCAGCGCCAGCAGGACCGCGAGCCCGAGACCGGCATAGCCCGCGCCGCTCCACCCTGGACCCGCGACGAGCAGCGCCAGCAGGGCGATCGCGAGCGCCACCCCCGCCCCGGCCAGGGTCGCTGTGCGGGTCGAGGCCGGCGTCCACGCACTGCCCCGGCGGCGAGCACCCTCGGCGATGGCCTCGACCACGTCGTCGTACTCGAGCTCGGGCCAGTCGTCGTGAGCCGGGACGAGATGGAGCACCTCCCCGTCCCGTACGCCCTGGGGGAAAAGACCCTGGGAGGTGGCCAGCGCGATCCCGTCGGTGCGCCGCAGCACCCACCCGCCGTGTTTCTCGCCGTCGTCGGCCAGGCCCTCGCCCGCGTGCCGCAGCACCTCGGGCAGCAGTTCGGCCAGCGGCACGTGCTCGGGGAGCGCCACGTCGATGCGGCGGTGCGGGGCGCTGATCGTCACCCGGGCCAGACCGATGCTCATGAGCACTTCCCATCGAAATTGATGAGGCTGCGGACGCGAGCGGACTTTACCTACCATGATGAGAACACGACAGGCAGTGACCGTTGCACCCTTGTGGACGAGAGGGAAGAACGCGGCATGAGCACGGTGGTGATCAAGCGGACGGCCCGCCGTCCCTCGCCGGAGATCCCGACCGGCGAGATCGCCGTCGAGCCTCCGCCCGAAATTCCGCAGGCCATGGGCGGTCGCTGGCAGCAGGCGGTGATGGCGCTGCCCATGCTGGGCGGCTCGGTCGCGATGGCGATGATGATGGGGCAGGGCCGGGGCGGCGCCTATTCCTATGTGATCGGTGGCCTGTTCGGCATCTCGTCGATCGCGATGCTGGCGACCAGCTTCGGCGCGAACGGCTCGCCGAAGAAGGCCGAGATGATGGCGGCCCGCCGCGAATACCTGCGGCACCTCTCCGGCCTGCGCAAACGCGTCCGCGAGACGGCTCGCAAGCAACGCATCGGCCTGCTCTACCGCCATCCCGATCCGACCAAGCTGTGGTCGACCGCGGGCAGCCATCGGGTGTGGGAGCGGCGCACGAGCGATCCCGACTTCGGCGTCGTGCGGCTCGGGATCGGGCCGCAGACGCTGGCCACGCCGCTGCTGCCGCCGGTGACCCGCCCGCTCGACGAGCTCGAGCCGATGACCGCGGGGGCACTGCGGCGCTTCCTCGACGCCTACTCGGTGGTCCCCGACCTGCCGGTGGCCGCGTCGCTGCGCGGCTTCGCCCGGGTCTTCCTGCGCGGCGCCGACCCCGACGTGCACGACCTCACCCGAGCGGTGGTCGCTCAGCTCGCCACCTTCCACGCGCCCGACGATCTGATCATCGCCGTCTGCGCCGGTCCCGAGCGGCGCGCGTCCTGGGAGTGGGCGAAGTGGCTGCCGCACAACCTGCACCCGGCCCGCACCGACGCGCTGGGCCACGTACGTCTGGTCGCGAGCACCGGTCAGGAACTGGAAGCCCTGCTCGAAGACGTGATCGCCAACCGGCCGCGGTTCTCAAGAGGGCTCAGTAACCCGACCGGCCAGAGCGTCAGCTCGCCCCACGTCGTGATCGTGCTCGACGGCGCCGACCTGCGCGGCGCCACCCAGCTCGACGACGGCATCGATGGCGTGACCGTCCTCGATCTCGACGAGCAACCCCCACGGCTGCTCGACCGGTCGCTGCTCGTGCTCGAGGTCGTCAACCACAGCGGTCGGCGCGTGCTCAACACCTATTCCATGGAGCACGAGGCCGAAGTCGGCTCGCCCGACCGGCTCAGCGTCGAGCAGGCCGAGGCGGTCGCGCGCCGGCTCGCCCCGCTGCGGCTGGCCGCGCTCTCCAAGTCGTCCGACACCCCGCTCGCCTCCGAGATGGGCCTGGCCGACCTGCTCGGCCTCGGCGACCCCGAGTCGTTCAGCGTGGCCCGGGCCTGGCTGCCCCGGCCCAACCGCGACCGGCTGCGGGTGCCGATCGGTGTCGGGGCCGACGGTGCCCCCATCGAGCTCGACCTCAAGGAGTCGGCGCAGGACGGCATGGGCCCGCACGGCCTGCTGATCGGCGCCACCGGTTCCGGCAAGTCCGAGCTGCTGCGCACGCTGGTGCTGGCGCTGGCCGCCACCCACTCGTCCGAGACGCTGAACTTCGTACTGATCGACTTCAAGGGTGGCGCGACCTTCGCCTCGCTCGACCGGCTGCCGCACACCGCGGCCGTGATCACCAACCTGGCCGACGAGTTGCCGCTGGTCGACCGCATGGTCGACGCGATCGACGGCGAGCTGCTACGGCGGCAGGGGCTGCTGCGCAAGGCCGGTAACTACGCCGGCATCCGCGACTACGAGCGGGCCCGCGCCGGGGGTGCCGCACTGCCGCCGATGCCGTCGCTGCTCGTGATCTGCGACGAGTTCTCCGAGCTGCTGTCGGCCAAGCCCGACTTCATCGACCTGTTCGTCCAGATCGGACGGCTCGGCCGGTCGCTCGGTGTGCACCTGCTGCTGGCCAGCCAGCGGCTCGAGGAGGGCCGGCTGCGTGGCCTGGACACCCACCTGTCCTACCGGGTGGGTCTGCGGACCTTCTCGGCGCTCGAGTCCCGCGCGGTGCTCGGCGTGCCCGACGCCTACGAGCTACCCCGCTCACCCGGCCACGGCTACCTCAAGTTCGGCACCGAACCTCTGCTGCGCTTCAAGGCGGCGTACGTCTCCGGGCCGTTGCCCAAGGCCGGCACGCGCGCCGCGGCAGGAGGTGCCGGAGCCGATCCCCAGGTTCTCGCCTATTCGACGCGCTATGTCCCCTTGCCCAAGCAGGCCAAGCCGGTCGAGCCGAAACCCGAGGTGATCCCGGCCGGCGAGAGCGTGCTCGACGTGATGGTCGACCGCCTCGGCGGGCAGGGACCGCCGGCCCACCAGGTGTGGCTGCCGCCGCTCACCCAGTCGACCGTGCTCGACGAGCTGCTCGGACCGGTCGGCGTCGACCCGGAGCGCGGCCTGGCCTTCGCCAATCCCGAGCTGCACGGCGCGCTGCAGGTGCCGATCGCGATGATCGACAAGCCGCGCGAGCAGGTACGCGACGTGATGTGGCTGCACCTGGCCGGGGCGGCGGGCCACGTCGCCGTGGTCGGCTCGACGATGAGCGGGAAGTCGACCGTGCTGCGCTCGATGATCTGCGGGCTCGCGCTGACCCACACCCCGGCCGAGGCACAGATCTACTGCCTCGACTTCGGCGGCGGCCAGCTCGGCTCGCTGCGCGACCTGCCGCACGTCGGCGGCGTGTCGGGCCGGCTCGACGTGGTCGGGGTACGCCGGACGGTGGGCGAGATGTCCACATTGCTGGCCGAGCGGGAGGCGCGCTTCGCCACGACGGGCATCGACTCGATGGCCTCCTATCGGCGCCGCCGGGCCAACCCCGCCAACCCGGGCACCGACCCCGATCCGTTCGGCGACGTGTTCCTGGTGATCGACGGCTGGGCCACGCTGCGCAAAGAGTACGAAGAGCTCGAACCCGTCATCACCGACATCGCCACACGCGGACTCTCGTACGGGATCCACGTCGTCGTCTCCAGCTCGAGGTGGATGGACTTCCGTCCGGCGATCCGCGATCTCTTCGGTTCCCGCATCGAGCTGCGTCTCGGCGACCCGAGCGACTCCAACGTCAACCGGCGCGCCGCGATGACCGTGCCCGAACAGCCCGGCCGCGGCGTCATCGAGCACCCGACGGACAAGAACAAGTTCCTGCACCTGCTCACCGTGCGACCCGAGCTGAGCACCCTCGACGACACGGCTGACCTGGTGAAAGAGGTCGCCGCCAACTGGCACGGGGCGCCGGCCCCGCGGGTGCGCCTGTTGCCGGCCCTGGTGCCGTACGGGGAACTCGACCTTGATCGAAGCGGCGGGCTGCGTCTGCCGATCGGCATCTCGGAGGCCGACCTGCGCCCGGTCGAGATCGACTTCGCCTCGGACCCGCACTTCCTGCTCTTCGGCGACGCCGAGTGCGGCAAGTCGGCGTTCCTGCGCGGACTGGCCACCACGATCACGCACCGCTTCGCGCCCGAAGAGGCACGGATCATCCTGGTCGACTACCGGCGCTCCCTTATGGATCTTCCGGAGACCGAACACCGCATCGGGTACGGCATCCAGGCGCAGAAAACCCTCGAGCTGATGCAATCGGTCGCCGGCTACATGCAGCGCCGCCTGCCCGGACCCGACGTCACCGCGCAGCAACTCCGCGAACGCTCGTGGTGGACCGGGCCCGAACTGTTCGTGCTGGTCGACGACTACGACCTGGTCGTCGCCGGGCCGACCAACCCGCTCACCCCGCTGCTCGAATATCTGCCCCAAGCGCGCGACGTCGGCCTGCACCTGATCCTGACGCGACGGGCCGGCGGCGCGGGACGGGCGCTCTACGAGCCGATCATCCAGCGGCTGCGCGAACTGTCAGCGCCCGGCCTGGTGATGTCCGGGCCGTCGGACGAGGGGGCTCTCATCGGTGCCGTCCGGCCGGCGCTGTTGCCGCCCGGACGAGGCCGCCTGCTCACTCGCCGTGAGGGCGTACGGCTGATCCAGTTGGCATATCTCGCACCGCTCTGACGATCACCAGGATTTAACAGACAGGCAGTGCGATAGGCATAGACGGACAGCAGCCGAAGAGCGCTGTTTCGGAGTAATCTGCATCGACCGTCCAGGATCCAGAATGGCGATGCGAACCGTGACCGCTCTGCGCGTGAGTTCCTCCCGAGGTGGCCTCGGTCGTCTCGTCGCGGCCACCGCCGCGGGAATCGTCGCCCTGGGCATCCCGGCCACACCGGCGTTCGCCGCACCTCCGCCGCTCGCCGCACCTCCGCCGCTCACTTCGCCTTCGCCGCTCGCCGAGCCGGGCCCGCTGCAGGGTGACTCGGTGCGCGCCGACGAGTGGCACCTGAACACGCTGAAGGTCCCCGAGGCCTGGACCTATGCCAACGGCGCCGGCATCACGGTCGCGGTCATCGACTCCGGTGTCGACGCCGACCATCCCGACCTGGCCGGCCAGGTGCTTCCCGGCCTCGACCTGGTCGACGACGAGGGCGACGGCGACACCGACCTCGTCGGCCACGGCACCACGGTCTCGGCGATCATCGCGGGCCGCAACGACGACAGCGACGGCGTGGTCGGCATCGCCCCCAAAGCCAAGATCCTTCCGGTACGAGTCCTGGACGAGGACAATCGCTACAACGACGCCCTGATCGTGGCCCAGGGAGTGCGCTGGGCGGTCGACAAGGGCGCCCGGGTGATCAACCTGTCGCTGGGCGGCAACGGCAGCAGTGCCGCGCTGGCCGCCGCGCTCGACTACGCGTTCGCCAAAGACGTGGTCGTCGTCGCCTGCACGGGCAATTCGAGCGCCTCGTCCGCGCCCGGGGTGTGGTACCCGGCTCGCGAACCCGGCGTGATCGCCGTGGCCGGCATGGAACGCGACGGCACGTCCCTGTGGGCCGGCTCGATCACAGGCAAGGAAACGGTCCTCACGGCCCCCGCCACCCAGCTCGTCGGGGCCAACAACGAGGGCGAATACTGGAAGGTGCAGGGCACGAGCTTCGCCGCCCCGATGGTGTCGGCGACCGCGGCCCTGGTGCGTTCCCGCTGGCCCGAGATGTCGGCCGGCGAGGTCATCAACCGCATCATCCGCACGGCGAAAGACAAGGGCGCACCCGGCCGCGACCCGCAGTTCGGCTTCGGCCTGGTCGACCCGGTCGGCGCCCTGACGGCCTCGGTCCCCGCCGTCTTCGAGAACCCGCTCGACACGGCCCCTTCTCCCGGCATCGCCCGCTTCGGCAGTGCCCCCGCTCCGGGCCAGGCCCAGTCGGCCCCCGAGGGCACCAAGAATCTCGACTTCTCCGTGGCCGCCGACCCCGACTCCGGCGGCGGCGCGGCCCCCCTGTCCGACCTGCCCACCCGTTCCCACCGCGCCTGGTGGGCGGCCGCCGCCCTGTTCCTGATCTCAGTCTTGGCCGCGACCCTGACAGTGCGCCGCTTCGCCGGCACCACCTGACCCGAGCGCTGCGAACCCGCCGAGAGTCGCAACGTCGCACTTCGCGACATCCACGTTGGACAATCCCTTAATCGCCGGATATTTCGGGCATCCGGCGAAGGCCTTGCACCCGCCGCCGCGTTACATCTCGCGTTCGCAGTGGCGGATCGTCAAGCGCAGGCGCCAGTGCGGACTGCTCGGGTTCGGGTCGTGCCGGCCTTGGCGACCGGGGCTGCCTCGTTGGCGGTCAGGGCGAAGCCCGTGTTCTTGTCGTCGGCCGCGGCCGCGAAGATCACGCCGAGGACCTGACCGTTCGGGCTGACGAGCGGACCGCCCGAGTTGCCGCTGCGGACCAGGGAACGGATCGTGTAGATCTCGCGGGTCACGTCGCCCGAGTCGTAGATGTCAGGGCCGGTGATGTCGCCGACGTCGCGTACGCGGGCTGATTGGGCGTCGTAGGGCCCGTCCTGCGGATAACCGAGCACGATCGCGCTCGACCCCGTCGCCGCCTGCTTCTGCACGAACGGCATCACCGGGGCCTTCAACCCGGGCACGTAGAGAACGGCCAGGTCGCGGTCGGGGTCATAGACGACCACGGTCGCGTCTTCGCGGCGGCCGTTCACCTCGACCTCGGTCTCGCGGGTGCCGGCGACGACGTGCGCGTTGGTCATCACGCGTTCGTCGGCGTAGACGAAGCCGGAGCCCTCGATGCGCCGCGAGCAGCTCGGTGCCGTGCCCAGCACCTTGATCACCGAGCGTTTCGAACGTTGGACGATCTGGGAGCCCTTGAGGGCCGGGTCGGGCGCCGCCACGTCTTTGGCCTCGGTCGGCTTGAGACCGCCGAAGACGTCGGGGAAGCCGTTGGTGTCGAGGGTCGTGCGCAACGACGACGAGAGCGCCTGCGCCTGCTCGGGCATCACGCTGTTGATGCCGTTGAGGATCGCACTGTTGCGCACCGCCGAGTTGAGACCGGGGAACGGCGTCGAGCCCAGCGGGACCGCGATCAGCCAGGCCACCAGCAGCACCGCGACCAGCGAGACGGCCGCACCGCCGGCGTCGTCGAGTTTCTGCAACGGCCGGCTCTGGATGGCCCGGCGCAGGTGGGTGCCGAGCCAGCCGGCCAGGGTCTGCCCGAGCACGGCGACGGCGAAGATGACGACCAGCGAGACGACCAGACGCGCGGTCGGGTCGGTGAAGCGGTCGGCGATGAGCGGGCCGACCTGGAGGCCGATGAGCACCCCGCTGAAGAAGCCGCCGAAAGAGAGCGCGCCGATGACGAAGCCCTGGCGGTAGCCGCTGATCGCGAAGACCAGCATGAGCAGGATCAGGATGGCATCGACCACGAACACTCACCCAGAGTAGAAGTCGCAAGCCAGGGGTGGGTCACGGCAGAACCTCGTCGGGCGCACCGCCGCGCGTCGCCGGGACCGGGGCGCTGGCATCCGGCAGCTCGACCAGGGCACCCGGCGCCCACGGCCGTGCCCAGCCACCCATGTCGAGCAATGTCGAGATCACCCCTGCCGTGAAGCCCCAGACGAGCATCCCGCGGACCTGGAAGGCCGGGCCGATCCAACCGCTGGGGTGCCGCACCCGAATACGGTTGCGAGGGTCCACCAGTTCACCGATCGGCAATCTCGCCACATGGGCGACCTCGGCCGGCTGGCACGGGTGCACCGGGTGGGGCCGTCGCCACCAGGCCAGCACCGGGGTGACCACGAAGGAACTGACCGGAATGTA
Source organism: Actinoplanes solisilvae (assembly GCF_003999975.1). Lineage (GTDB taxonomy): Bacteria > Actinomycetota > Actinomycetes > Mycobacteriales > Micromonosporaceae > Actinoplanes > Actinoplanes solisilvae. Next base: position 1,111,721 of record NZ_RJAC01000001.1, read on the forward strand.
GAGGTCGGGCAGCAGCGCCACGGCTTCGGCGCTGTTCGGGTCGAGCCCTACTTCCTCGTTCGCCTCGCGCAGCGCGGTGGCGACAGCGTCGGCGTCCTCAGGGTCGGTGCCACCACCGGGGAAGGCGGGCTGCCCGGCGTGGTTGCGCATGGTCGCGGCCCGCTGCAGCACGAGCAGGTCAGGTCCCTCGGCAGGACCACCTTCACCCAGCAGTACGAGTACGGCGCTGGGCCGTCCGCCATGAGCCGGCGGGCGCACGGGAGTGAAGTCTTCGGTACGGCTGTCGCCCGCGCGAGTCAGCAGTGGCTCGAACCAGGCCGGCAGGTCGTCGGGCCGGCTCAGCACCCGTCCCCGGCTCACGCGATCACCCCCATGCCGAGGTGGTGGAGTAGTTCGACCCGGCCGCGAGTCACGAATCGCCCTGACGGGCAGCCGGCCGAGCCCTCGGCAGGATCACGGCTCACGGGGCGACCGCCACGCCGGTGTACTTGCGCAGTTGCTCGGACAGACCGGAAGCGTCGAGCGGCAACGGGTGCACGTAGGCGCGGCCGGCCGCGTCGAGGAAGACCGTGACCGGCAGGTTGATCCGGCCCAGCCCGTTGAGAAGCTTGCCGTCCTCGTCGAACAGGGTCGGCATGCGTACGTCCTTGTCGCCGGCGAACTCGGCACCCTTCCCGCGATCGTCCTTCGAGTCGACGCCGACCACGGTGACCCGTCCCGCGGCCTTGTCGGCGAGGGCCTGCATGACGGGCAGCTCGGTGCGGCAGGGCAGGCACCAGGAAGCCCAGATGTTGATCACGGCGGGCCCGCGCACGTCGCGAAGCGCGATTTTGTCGCCACCGGTGAAACACGACAGTTCAAGGTCGGGCAGATCAACGACGGTGGCACCGGAGCCACCCACAGCAGCCGAGGCCGACGGAGCAGCAGCCGGCAAAGCGGCGGCCGAGGGAGCCGCGGACGGCGGCGCGGTCAGAGTGGAGCAGTCCTGAAAGGGCGAGGCTACGGCCGCCTCGTCGTCACCGCAGGCCGAGGTCGCGGCGATCAGCAGCAGGGTGAGCGGAACGGCGAGGGTCCATTTCAAGCGACGCCTCACGGGACCTCCGGCGCGACGATCGCGGCCGCCGGCACCAGCGACGGGTCGACCCCGGCGGCCACCGCGAGCTCGCGGGCGCGCGGCCCCTTGAGCAACTTGGCCGCCGCGGCCGCCTCGGTCGGCCCGGTGCCGTAGGACGGGCACATGGCCGCCAGCGTGCAGGCCCCGCAGGCCGGCTTGCGGGCGTGACACACGCGCCGCCCGTGGAAGATCACCCGGTGCGACAGCATGGTCCAGTCGCGCTTCTCGATCAGGTCGGCGACCAGGAACTCGATCTTGACCGGGTCTTCCTCGGACACCCAGCCGAAGCGGTTGGTCAGCCGGCGGAAGTGGGTGTCGACCGTGATGCCGGGCACGCCGAACGCGTTGCCGAGGATCACGTTGGCCGTCTTGCGCCCGATGCCCGGCAGTGCGACCAGCTCGTCGAGCGTGTGGGGCAGCACGCCGTCGTGCCGTTCGAGCAGCGCCTGCCCGAGCTTGATCAGCGAGTCGGTCTTGTTGCGGAAGAAGCCGGTGGGCTTGAGCATCGTCTCGAGCGCGACCCGGTCGGCCGCCGCGTAGTCAGCCGCCGAGCGGTAGAGCTGGAAGAGCGACGGGGTGACCTGATTGACCCGCACGTCGGTCGTCTGGGCCGACAGAATCGTGGCGACGGCCAGCTCGAGCGGGTTGGTGAAATCGAGCTCGATGTGGGCGTCGGGGTGCGTGTCGGCCAGGACCCGGGCCATCTTGCGGGCTCGCCGCTTGCGCCCGATGGGCGTTTCCGACGCGAACCGCTTGACCGACCGCACCACCAGAGTCACCGCTAAAGAGTACGTCGAAGCACCGACAGGAATTCGTCACGCGGACGGCTTGATCGACCCATCCGCACCGATCGTGGCGCCCGTGTCGGGGAAGTCAGCCTTCGTGAGCTGCTGAACGATCTTGCGGCCCTGCTCGTCGGCGGCGTCACGCGTGGGCAGACCGTTCGAGTTCATGTAGGTCGAGAGCAACTTCCCACCCACGTACGTCCCGTCCTTGCTGAGCGTCGCGTGCAGGATCCCGCCGTACTTGAGCACCCCGGTGCGCGACAGCGTGCGACCGCCGCCCGCGAAGTTGCCCAGGCTGTAGGCGATCAGCTTGCCCTTGTAGAACTCCATGCCCCGCAGCACGTGCGGCCCGTGCCCGACGACCAGGTCGGCCCCGGCGTCGATGACCGCGTGGCTGAACTTGATCGGGTCGCCCCGGTTCTCGCCGAAGAACGTCTCGGTGCCCGGCTTCACGTGCTGCTCGTCCGAGCCCTCGGCGCCCATGTGCACCTGCACGACGACCAGGTCGGCCTGCTCCTTGGCCTTCTCGACCACGGAACGGGCCTGGTCGAGGTCGAGCAGGCTGTTCGCCCCGGCGTACGAGGAGAAGCCGATGACCGCGACCTTGACGCCCTTGACCTCGGCGACCGTGATCTCGTCGGTGTTGCCGGTGTATTTGACGCCGGCCTCGTCGAGCGCCTTGCGGGTGCTGCGCGCGCCCTGCGGCCCGAAGTCCTTCGAGTGGTTGTTGGCCGTGTTGACCAGATCGAACCCGCCGTCGACGAGGTGCTTGGCATAGGACGGCGGCGACCGGAAGGCGAAGCAGTTGGCCCGGGGCGGCGACCCGCACTTGGAGGTGCCGGTGTCCTCGGAGAGCGGCTGCTCGAGGTTGCCCATGACGAGGTCGGAGGCGAGCCCCTTCTTGACCGAATCGAAGAAGCCCTCGCCGTTGCCGGGCGGCATGCGGCTCGGCGCATTGCTCATCATGATGTCGCCGGTCGCGGAGAGTGTGACGGTCCCCTCATCGGAAGACGGCTTCCCGGCCGACGGAGACGTGCCCGCGGGCTTGGCCGGGGCCGTCGAAGACCCGGCCGGCTCTTGCCAGGTGGCCTCGGTCTTGTCGGGGTCCCGGTTCGCGAAAGCGACACTTCCGACACCGATGGCCGCGAGGACCGCCAGGACAATAGTGATAGTAAGGACAGGACGCCCGAAAAGGCCCGGTCGCTGGTGTGAGGGGTGGGAATTCATCGACGGCGACGATACCGTCAGGTTGCACCGCGGACTAACCGTCGAAAGGCTGGTCGTCGACCCCACACGGCGACGAAAAATACTGGCCGTCACGGTCGGGCCGGTTACCCTGAGGTATCTCGATCAAGGGGTGGCCGCCCGATTCTTGCCCGCGTGCGCCTAGACTGATCGAGCGCAGGCGTTGCGCGTGTTCGGAGGTGCGGCGATGGATGAGGTACTGGCGCGCAGCGGAATCTTCCAGGGCGTGGACCCGGAAGCCGCCGAGGCGCTCGCCAAGGAGATGGACACGGTCGAAGTCCGCAAGGGCGACGTCCTGTTCAACGAGGGCGAGGCCGGTGACAGCCTGTACATCGTGCTGTCCGGCAAGATCAAGCTCGGACGGCGGGCGGCCGACGGCCGGCAGAACCTGGTTTCGATCATGGGCCCGTCCGACATGGTCGGCGAGCTCTCCCTCTTCGACCCGGGGCCGCGCACGGCCACCGCGACCGCGGTGACCGACGCCCGGCTCGCGCGGTTGAAGAAGACCTCACTGCGACCGTGGCTCAACAACCGTCCCGAGATCGCCGAGCAGCTCCTTCGGGTGCTGGCCCGCCGGCTGCGGCGCACCAACGACGCCCTGGCCGACCTGATCTTCACGGACGTGCCCGGTCGTGTGGCGAAAAACCTGCTCCAGATGGCGGGCCGGTTCGGCACCCGCGACGGCGGCGTGCTGCGGGTCACCCACGATCTCACCCAGGAAGAGCTGGCTCAGCTCGTCGGCGCGTCCCGCGAGACGGTGAACAAGGCCCTGGCCGACTTCGCCTCCCGCGCGTGGCTGCGGCTCGACGGCAAGAGCGTGATCATCCTGGACCCTGAGCGTCTCGCCCGGCGCGCCCGGGTCTAAGTAAAAACGATCTTTCAGGGGCCATCCCGATGGGGCGGCCCCTGAAACGCGTACGTACCCCCTGAAAAGGCGACAAACCAGCCGCATTTGCATCCGTGTCGCACCCGCTCAACCACTCGTTACGGAGGTGGTCGAGAGGCACCGGCGGACACGAGAGGGCGCGGCTTTGAACATGCTGGGGGGCGCACAGCGCATCGGGGTCTCGTCGTGACCGTGCTCGACACCACCCTCGACGCGCGCACCCCCGGCTACCTCGAGGCTCGCAACGCCACTCTCGACCGGCTCGACCGGCTCGAGGCGGCGATCGAGGAGGCCCGGGCCGGAGGCGGCGAGCGGGCGGTCACCCGGCACCACGCCCGTGGCAAGCTGCTGCCCCGGGAACGCGTCGAGATGCTGCTCGACCAGGACTCCCCGTTCCTCGAGCTCTCCCCGGTCAGCGGCTGGGGCACCGAGTTCCCGGTCGGGTCCGGGGTGGTCACCGGCATCGGCGTGGTCGAGTCGGCCGAATGCATGATCATCGCGACCGACCCCACGGTCGAGGGAACGGCGGTCAACCCGTACGCCGTGGAGAAGATCCGGAGGGCGGCGAGGATCGCCTCGGCCAACCGGTTGCCGCTGGTGAACCTGGTCGAGTCGTCGGCCGACACCCCGGCGGGAGGGTCGCCACCCGGCGGCGGCATCGCCCGCGACCTGAGCCGCCTGTCCACCCGGCGCGTGCCGACCGTCTGCGTGGTCTTCGGCCCCACCAACGGCGACACCGCCTACCTGCCCGCGCTGTCGGACTACACCGTGATGGTGCGCGGGCACGCGAAGACGCGGACGAACGGCAGCAAGCTGAGCGCGGCGGCCGATCAGATCGCCGAGGACGAGCGCGACGCTCTGCGCCTGGCCCGTCAATGCGTACGCCGTCTGAACTGGCGCAAGTGCGGTCCGCCACCCCGGGCCTTCCCGCCGGTCGAGCCGAAGTACGACGCCGAGGACCTGCTGGCCCTGGCCGGGCTGACGGCCGATTCCCGCGAGGTGCTCGCCCGGCTCCTCGACGGCAGCGAGTTCGACGAGTTCAAGCCCGCCCTGGGCACAACCGTGCTGGCCGGCTGGGGCGAGCTGCACGGCTACCCGGTCGGCGTGCTGGTCAGCTCGGGCAGTCCACAGACACCGGCCGACACCCAGAAGGCGGTGCACTTCATCCAGCTCGCCAACGCCACCGACACGTCCCTGCTGCTGATCCAGCGTGACGACCGTGGCGCTCTCGGCTCCGGCGCGGTCGACGCGCTGGCGCACTCCACCGTGCCGCTGATCGCCCTCGACACGGGACGCACCGGCGACCCCCGCTTCGCCTTCCGCTGGCCCGCCGAGGGCCCGAGGGCCGGCGGCGACGACGACGGCGTCATCGACCCCCGCGACACGCGTACCGTGCTCGGCCTCTGCCTCTCCGCCGCGCACAGCGCGGCCGTGGAAGGTGCCGGGCACGTGGGCGTGTTCCGACCCGGAAAGGTAGACCAGTGATCCGACGTCTTCTGGTGGCCGACCGTGGCGAGACCGCCCGCCGGGTGTTCGCCACCTGCCGCCTCGTCGGCATCGAGACGGTCGCCGTCTATTCCGCCGCCGATTCCGACGCGCCCCACGTCGGCGAGGCGGACTATGCCGTACGCCTCGACGGCGGCACCCCGCGCTCGTCCTACCTGCGGGGCGACCTGATCATCACCGCCGCTCAGCGCTCCGGCGCGAACGCGATCCACCCGGGCATCGGCGAGCTGGCCGAGGACCCCGACTTCGCCGCGGCGGTGGCCGACGCCGGCATGATCTGGGTCGGGGCCCCGGCCAAGACGCTGGGCGTGCTGCGCAGCAAACGCGAGACGAAGGTGCTGGTCGCCGAGGCCCGTGTGCCGGTGCTGCCGAGCTACGGCGACCCGTCCGAGGTGCCCGGCTTCCCGGTGCTGATCAAGCCCGACACCGGCGCGGGCGGGGCCGGGCTGAGGGTCGTACGGGATGCGGCCGCCCTCGCCGAAGCGCTCGCCTCGACCCGGCGTGAGGTCGGCGGCGAGGTCTACTGCGAGCCGTTCGTCGAGGACGTGCGCCACATCGAGGTGCCGATCCTGGCCGACGAGCACGGCGCAGTCGTCCCGTTCGGCGAGCGCGAATGCTCGATCCAGCGTCGCTACCAGAAGATCGTCGAGGAGACGCCCTCCCCCGCGGTCGACCCCGGGCTGCGCGAGGAGCTCTGCCGGGCCGCGATCGTCTCGGTGCGGGCGCTGGGCTACGTCGGGGCGGGCGCGGTCGAGTTCCTGCTCGACGCGGACGGCGACTTCTGGTTCCTCGAGCTCACGCCGACGCTGCAGGCCGAACACGCGGTCACCGAGTGCGTCTCGGGCTATGACCTCGTACGCCTGCAGTTGCTCGTCGCCGAGGGTGGCAGCCTGCCGATGCCGGGCCCGCCGCCGATCCGCGGTCACGCGATCGAGGTGCGGCTGTGCGCCGAAGACCCGGCCTACGCCTGGTTGCCGGCCAGCGGCACCGTGCACCGGTTCGCCGTGCCCGACGTGGCCAGCCGGTTCCGCCCGCTGCCCGCGCCCGGCCTGCGGCTCGACTCCGGAGTGGAGGACGGCTCGGTCGTCGGTGTGCACCATGACTCCACGCTGGCCAAGCTCGTCGCCTGGGCGCCCACCCGGCAGGAGGCGGCGCGCATGCTCGCGTCGGCGCTGACCCGCACCCAGCTGCACGGCGTCGCGACCAACCGTGACCTGCTCGTGCGTGCCCTGCGGCACCACGCGTTCCGTACGGGTGACGTGGACACCGGCTTCCTCGACCGCCGGCCCGAGGTCTTCGCCCCCCTGCTGTCGGCCGTCGACGCCGTACGCCTCTCGTGCCTGGCGGCCGCACTCGCGGGCGCGGCGGCCCGGCGCGCGCACGCCACCGCGCTCGGCTCGCTGCCGTCGGGCTGGCGCAACGTGCCGTCGGGCTCGCAGACCGCGGTCTACGACGGCCCGGCCGGCCCGGCCGAGGTCGGCTACCGCATGAACCGGCACGGCGAGCTGGCGGGCTGGTGGGTGCGCACGGTCGACCCCGAGGAGCTCGACCTGGCCGGTCTCGGGCAGGCGCCGGTCGCGGGCGACTATCCCGAGACGGTCGTGGTGCAGGCCGGCGACGAGCGGGTGGTGCTCGACGTCAACGGCATCCGGCTGACCTTCAACGTGCACCGGGTCGGCGAGGTGTCATATGTGGACAGCCCCGAGGGCTCGGTCGCGTTGCGGGCGCTCTCGCGCTTCCCACTGCCGGCGCCCGAGGCGGTCGAGGGCTCGCTGACCGCCCCGCTACCGGGGGCCGTACGGCGTGTTCTCGTCGTGCCCGGTCAGCGAGTGCGGGCCGGGGAGCTGCTGCTCACGCTGGAGGCAATGAAGCTCGAGCACCCGGTGCACGCGCCCAACGCCGGGGTGGTCGCCTCGCTGCCCGTGCACCCGGGCACCGAGGTCGACACCGGTGAGCTGCTAGCCGTCCTGGATCCCGAGTAGACCGAAGAGCCACTTCTTCTTCGTCGGCGGGAGCGGGTTGCGTACGGTCGGGGTGTCGTCGCCGGGGGTGAACCGCGGTGGCGGCACGTGGCTACCGGGGGTGAGCTGCACGGCGGTGAGCATCTCGCGCAGTTGCTTGGCCGTCGGCCGGGCCCGGGGATCGTTGGCCATGCCGTAACGCAGGACCTCGGTCAGCGATTGCGGGATCCCGGGCAGGTCGGGGATGGGCCGGTGGAACAGGTCCATCAGGGTGATCAGGCTCGGGCTCCGGTCGGCGTCCCACCGCGGCGGCGCGCCACGCATCACCGCATAGAGGGTGGCGCACAGGGCATAGACGTCGACGGCGCCGCTCGGCTCGTCGTGCCGGAACATCTCGGGCGGCGCGTAGGCCGGCGTCAGCACCTCGAGGTTGACCGAGGAGTCGCGCATCTCGCCCAGCACGGCCAGCCCGAAATCGGCGAGCACGGCCGAGTTGAACTGCGAATGGAGGATGTTCGCGGGCTTCACGTCGCGGTGCAGCACCCCGTTGGCGTGCGAGTGCACCAGCGCGTCGGCGATCTTGATGCCGAGATCTTTGGTCTCGCTCGCGCCGAGCGGGGAGCGGCGCATGCGCTCCAGATAGGACCCGTCGCAGAGCTCCATGATCAGGTAGGGGTGCTGGTCGACGGTCACGCCGACGTCGAAGAGGTCGACCACGTGCGGGTGCGACGACATGCGCCCCGCCGCGCGCGCCTCCCGCAGGAAACGGGCCTGGTCGCGATCGCTCTCCAAGCGACGGTTCTCTACCTTGATCGCGACCTCACGGCCGACCGAGTCTTGCATCGCGCGGTAGACGGTCGCGTAACCGCCTCGCGCCATGATTGACAACCCGGACATCCCGGGCACGTACGGAGTGGGCAGTGCTCCGCGCGGCGTCTCGGTCATCGCGGTCTCTCGCTCAGCAAAGCCGGGCTCCTGTCATGGACTGAAAATACGCCAGGTGCCCACTAGATCATCCAGGCATGTCAGACGCGTAGGCGACAGTCGCCGGTGCGGCTGACTCCAGAGGAGTGACGGCAAGCGCCGCCCGCAGCTCCTCGGCCGCCACCCGCTCGCTGGTCTGCTCGGTCGAATAGGCCAGGAGCACGGCTTCCTCGGCCGCGGCCTGCGCGTCCTCGCAGCGATCACTCGCGGCCAGCACTCGCGCGTGGACCATCGCGGCGATCACGCCGCTGCGCACATCTTCGGCGTCGACCGCACGGGCGCGCTCGATCCACGTCAGAGCGGCGTCGATCCGACCGTCGGCGAGCAGAGCCGAGGCGTACGACGCCAGCGCGTGCCTGCGCGAGAAGAGCAGCGACGGCACTCCCGTGTCGGTGGCGATCGGCGCCAGGAGCCCGATCGCGGTCTTCGCGTCACCGGCCCGCAGTCGCGCCTCGGCCAGCAGCACCCGCGGCCCGACCTGAGCCGGCGCCATCGGATTGTGCGGCTCGACCGCGGTCATCACCCGGCGGGCGTCGGCCTCGGCCCCGGCCAGGTCGCCGCGCTGCAGGGCGACGAACCCGCGCACCGTGCCGGCCATGCCCAGCAGCAGCGGGTGGCCGGTGCGGTCGGCGTAGGCCAGCGCGTCGGTCAGCAGGTCGTAGGCGTGATCGAACTCGCCCAGACCGCGGGCGATGGCGCCCCGCACGACCAGCGCGAGCCCGCGCCCCCAGTCGTCGCCGACCGCGTTGAAGTCGCGGTAGGCCCGGCGCGCCTCGCCGTCGGCCTCGGCCAGTTCGCCCAGCTCAGAGGCCGCGTATGCCTCGACCGCGCGCAGCGTGCCGACCGCCCAGGCCTCGCCGACCCGGTCGCCGAAGGGCAGGAAGATGCGGGCCAGGCGGCGCGACTCTTGCAGGCGACCGGAGAGCAGCCGGGCGAACGCCGCGGTGCCGCGCAGCCACGAGCGGCCCACCGGGTCGCCCAGCTCGGCGAAGAGCCGCGCGGCCCGACCGAGCACGGCGTCGGTGCCGGCGAAGTCGCCCCGGGTCGTGGTCACCCACGCGAGGTTCTGCAGCGCCCACGCCTGCCCGTGCCGGTCACCGGCGGCCAGGGTCACCTGATAGGCCGCGGCGAAGCGGCTGCTGGCCTGGCTGAGCCGGCCGGCCAGGAAGTCGGCCATGCCGAGGCGGCGCATCGCGTTGGCCCGCTCGGGCAGCAACTCGGCCTCGGTCGCGACCTCGAGCGCCTCCTGCCAGGCGGCGACCGCGCGGCCGGTGTCGCCCAGCGCCTCGTGCGCCCGGCCGACGACGAGCAGCGCCTCGGCCCGGCTGACCGGCTCGTCGGTCGAGCTCTTGGCGATCTTCTCGCCGTGGGCCAGCGCCTCCTCGGCCCGGCCCAGGCGCAGCAGCGCGCGGGCGTGCACGAGCTGGTCGGGCAGCGGCAGACCCTCGGGAGCCAGGGCCGAGGCCCGCTCCGCGTATTCGATCGAGGCAGCCGGTTCGATGTTGGCCAGCGCGCGGCGGGCCAGGCGGCCGAGCGCCGCGACGCCGAGCGGGGCGACGTCTCGTACGGCCGCCTCGGGACGCAGCCGCACCGCGTCGGCCAGCTCGACCGCGCACTCGGCGTGCACGGCCACGAAGGCGTCGCGCTCGTTGTCGGTCAGGCTCAGGCGCTCGGCGCTGTCGTAGCCGAGCCGGCCCAGGTTTTCGGGCGCGGCCCAGTTGGCCAGGTAGGCGTGCCGGTCGGCCAGGTCGGCCTTGCCGATGCCGGAGTAGGCGGCCTCACGCATGAGCGGGGTCGTGAACGCGTAGCCGCCCCGCGAACGGTGCAGCATGCGGCGTTGCAGCAGCTCGTCGATCGACCGTTCCAGCTCGACCGCGGCCACCGCGCCGGGACGGGCGTCGGCGGAGGCCCGCCGCTCGCGCAGCGCGTCGATCACGCCGCTGGGCACCGTGTCGCCGACGACCGCGGCGTCGCGCAGCACCGACCGCGGCTCGGCGGGGAGCGCGTCGATGCGGGCGGCCAGCACGGCGGCCAGGTCGCGGGAGAGCAACTGCCGGCCCAGCGAGCCGTCGGCGAGCTGCCACTTGCCGGCCGCGTTCGCCCCCACGGCCGGGGTCAGCGCGCCCCGCTCCATGAGCAGCGTGATCATCTCGGCCAGATAGAACGGGTTGCCCTGGGCGGTGGCGAGCAGCCGGTCGGTGTCGGGCTGCGGCAGCTTGCCGCCGTTCAGATACGAGGTCAGCAGGCGGGAGGCGTCGGCGCCGCGCAGCGGGGGCAGCGAGTGCACCTCGGCGTCGGCCATGCGGGTCAGGGCGCCGGCCGTGCGCACCAGCTCGGGCCGGCCGAGCAGCAGCACCACCACCGGGCCGTCGAGCAGCGAGAGGGTGCGACCCAGCGCGTCGACCGTCGAGGCGGTCGCGTCGTGCAGGTCGTCGACGATGACCACCAGCGGCGCCTCGGCGGCCAGCGCGCTGAGCAGCTCGGCGACCGCGGCCGAGAGCGCCTCGGCGTCGGCCCGCTTGCCGCTGGGCTGCCAGTCGGCGTCGGCGGCCGGGCCGACCGGGTTGGCCGGGGCCTCGCCGTAGCCGAGCAGCGCCAGCAGACGGTCGATGTCGATCACGGCGGGCTCGCCGTCGCGGCCCAGCCGGTTGGCCAGCTTGCGCAACCGCTCCTCGACGACCGTCCGGCCGACCGAGGAGACCACGTCCTTGGGCAGGCCGACCGATTTGCGTACGAGGTCGGCCAGCGGGGCGAATCGGCGGCGCTCGCCGAAGGCCCGGCAGCGCACCCGCAGCACGCGAGCCCCGGTGTGCGCCGCGTAGCGCCCGTTGCCCACGTCGTAGCCCGCGGCGAGGCGCTTGACCTCACCGGCGAACCGGGACTTGCCGATGCCAGCCTCGGCGGTCATGACCATCACGCGCGGCGTGCCGGCGTCGATGGCCTCGGCCAGCCGGCCGGCCACCCGGCCGAGCTCGGTCTCGCGGCCCACGAAGGGCGCCTCGTCGCCGAGGCCCGAGCGGGTGCCCGGGGCGTCGTGCAGGCCGAGCAGCTCGAAGGCGGGCACGGGCTCGCGCTTGCCCTTGAGCCGCAGCGGGCGCAGCTGGCGCCAGGAGGCGACGTGCCGGGTGCCGCCACTGGTGCGCGAACCGGCGTAGACGGCACCGACCGCGGCCGCGTCGGCCAGCCGGGCCGCCGTGTTCACGGTGTCGCCGATGACGGTGTATTCGATGCCGGCCTGCAGACCGGCCACCACCTCACCGGTGTTCAGGCCGACGCGCAGGCCGAGCGGGGCGCCGCCGCCGCGCTCGTCGTCGAGCACCCGGCGGACCGCGCGCTGCATGCTCAGCGCGGCGCGGACGGCTCGCTCGGCGTCGTCCTCGTGGGCCACGGGCGCGCCGAAGACGGCCATGATGCCGTCACCGGTCAGCTTGTCGACGTGGCCGCCGAACGTCTTCACGGCGCCGGCCAGGGCAGCCAGCACCCGGTCGGTGACCGCGCCGACCCGCTCGGGGTCGAGGTCTTCCGACCAGGAGGTGAAATCGGACAGGTCGCCGAAGAGCACCGTGACGATGCGCCGCTCGGCTGCCGGGAGCGACGCGGCCGCCGGAAGGGCCGCACCGCAGTTGTGGCAGAAGCGGGCGCCCGGCACGGCGACGGTTCCACACACAGGACAGGTCACAGCGGATCCAACCTGCTTGCGGGTCTTCCTGATTCCCCGATTTTGTGATTGAGGTAATCCAGTTGCGCGGCGGCCGACCAGACAGCCGCGAACCGTACGCCCGGATCGATGTCGGGATAGACGAGGTCGACGACCTGCTCGGCGGTCTGCGCGCCGGCGGCGATCGCCGCCTCCACCTGCGTCAATCGTTGCCGTCGATGGTCGAGATATTCCCGCGCGACGGCCGCCACATCTGCTCGCACAGGGCCGTGACCAGGCAACATCGGCACTTCCTCGGACGAGCTCAGGCGCTCGAGACTGCCCAAATAGGCACCGAGGTCACCGTCCGGATGGGCAACAACCGTGGTGCCTCGCCCGAGGATCGTGTCACCGGTCAGCATGACCCGGGTGTCCCCGTCGTCGACGAGAAAACACACCGAATCGGAGGTATGACCGGGAGTCGCGAGCACCTCGATGTCGAGGCCCGCGGCGAGCAGGTGGCCCGGCACGAGCGGCTCGCCCGCCACGCAGTGGGCCGGATCGGCCGCGAGCACGGGCACGCCGCCGAGAATCTCGGACAGGCGCGCGGCACCCTCGACGTGGTCATGATGACCGTGCGTAATCAGGATGAAGCGGTAAGGACCGTTGTCGGCGATGCGGGCGAGGTGGTTCTCATCGAGCGGGCCGGGGTCGACGACGACACCCAGTGCCTCGCCCGGAGCCCGCAGCACCCAGGTATTGGTGCCATCCAGCGTCATCGGACCCGGATTGGGGGCGCGAAGCAGCGCCACCCAGCCCGGCAGCCCGTCCAGCGCAGCAGCCCCCATGCGCGAAATCCTACGTCGCGCATGGGGTTGAACAAGAGGACCAGGTGTGCGATCTCAATGCCGCTCAGGTCACGCAGTGCAACCGAGTCGGCCAAAGATCTACGCCACCTCGACGATGATCTCCACTTCGACCGGCGCGTTGAGGGGCAGTTCGGCCACGCCGACCGCGCTGCGGGCATGACGGCCCTGCTCGCCGAAAACGTCGCCGAACAGGTTCGACGCTCCGTTGATCACCGCGGGCTGGCCCGTGAAGCCCGGCGCCGACGCGACGAAGCCGCCGACCTTGACGATCTTCACGACGCGGCCCAGGCCGACCAGCGACTCGACGGCGGCGAGGCCGTTCAGCGCGCACACGCGGGCCAGCTCGGTGGCCTGCTCGGCGGTCACCTCGGCGCCGACCTTGCCGGTGTGCGGCAGCTTGCCGTCGACGAGCGGGAGCTGGCCCGAGACGTACACGTAATTGCCGGTCTGCACGGCGGGCACGTAGGACGCCAGCGGCGGCACCACCTTGGGCAGAGTCAGACCCAGTTCGGCCAGTTTGGCGTACGCGTCCACGCCGCCCTCACCACTGATCGGTGTCGTCACGATTTGGGCCGCTTCATATAGGCGACCAACTGCTCAGCGTTGGGCCCGGGCACCACCTGAACGAGTTCCCAGCCGTCTTCACCCCAGTTGTCGAGGATCTGCTTGGTCGCGTGGACCAGCAGCGGCACGGTGACGTATTCCCACTTCTGCATCGCTCGCATACTCCCTAATCGTCGGTACCGGGTCAGCTTAGGGCCCGCGACCGGGCCGACTTGACTAGGCTGAGCGCGGCCGACGGGCCGGTATGTCGGGAAGATCACGGAGGGCCACATGACGCACCCGCAGGGCGGCGAGCCGGGTCATCCCGAGCCCACCCCGTTGCCCTCGCCCGCGCCGGAACCGCCGCAGCCCATCCCGCCGGACGAACCGATCCCCGTGCCCGAGCCGCCTCAGGCCGCGCCACCGGTGGCCGATTTCATCGACGCCCCGCCCGAGCCGGCCGACCAGCAGTTCCCTCCGCCCGGGTCGTTCGCCGACGAGGCCACCCCGCAGGACAGCACCCAGGTCATCCCGCCCGAGGCGGTGCCCGCTGCGGAAGGCTGGCAGCCCCCTCCGGCCACCGGGCCCTGGCACGCCCAGCACGAAGCGCCCGGCCAATGGCAGACCACGCCGCCCGAGCACCTGGCCTGGCAACACTCGATCCCGGCCGAGGGCGCGGCGCCCGAGCCGATCTGGTCCGGCGGCCCGCAGCCCTATCAGGTGCCCCTCGAGCAGGCGAAACCTCGCCGTCGCGGCGCGCTCTGGGTCTCGCTCGCGCTGGTCGGCACCCTGTTCCTCTGCGGCGGCGGCGCGGTCTCGGCCTATTTCCTGCTGCGCGACGCCGACAACCCCGGCTCGCCCGACCCGGCCACGGCCGTCACCCGGTTCCTCACCGCGGTCTACACCGAGCAGGACGCCGCCGCGGCCGACGACCTGGTCTGCCGCGAGGCCCGCGACGAGACCAAGATCGCCGACCGGGTGGCCGAGATCAAGGCGTACGCCGGGGGTTACACCGACCCGGTCTTCCGCTGGGCCGACCCCAAGGTCTCCGACGACTCCGAGGACCGCGCTCTCGTCTCGGTCGAGGTCACACTGTCGACCGCCGACGAGAAGACGGCGTCGCAAGACCTCGAGTTCACGGTGATCCGCAAGACCGGCTGGCTCGTCTGCGAGGTGACCGGCTGAGCGGCCGCCGTACCGTTGAGGGCATGGGCGAGCACGTCAACAGATGGCCGGCGCGACTGCACGTGGTGACCGGCAAGGGCGGCACCGGTAAGACCAGTGTCGCCGCGGCCCTCGCGCTGGGCCTGGCCGCGGGGGGCAAGCGCACGCTGCTGGTCGAGGTCGAGGGGCGGCAGGGCATCGCCCAGCTCTTCGAGACCGAGCCGCTGCCCTACAAAGAGCTGCGCATCGCCCAGGTCGCCGGCGGCGGCGAGGTGCGCGCGCTCGCGGTCGACCCCGAGGAGGCCCTCCTCGAATACCTCGACATGTTCTATCACCTGGGCGCGGCCGGGCGGGCGCTGCGCAAGGTCGGCGCGATCGACTTCGCCACCACCATCGCGCCGGGCCTGCGCGACGTGCTGCTCACCGGCAAGGTGAAAGAGGCCACCACCCGCTCTCAGGACGGGCGCCGGGCGTACGACGCCGTGGTCCTCGACGCCCCTCCGACCGGGCGCATCGGCCGGTTCCTCAACGTCACCGCCGAGACCGCCAAGCTGGCCAAGGTCGGGCCGATCAAAACCCAGAGCGACAGCGTCTCGGCCCTGCTGCGCTCGCCGATGACCGCCGTGCACGTCGTCACCCTGCTGGAAGAGATGCCGGTGCAGGAGACGCTGGACGCGATCGCCGAGCTCAGCGCCCTGCACATCCCGATCGGCCGGATCGTGCTGAATGCCACCCGTCCCGCCCTCGTGACCGCCGGCAAGGTCACCAAGGCCGAGATCAAGCGGGGTCTGGCCGAGGCCGGCCTGCCCACCGACGCGGCCACCGTGAACGGGCTCGCCACCGAGGTGCGGGCCCACCTGACCCGCCAAGATCTGGAGGAGTCGTTGCGCACCGAGCTGGCCGAGACCGGCCGCCCCCTGATCGAGCTCCCGCTGCTGCCGCTCGGCGTCGACCGGGCCGCACTCGACGAGCTCGCCGCGATCCTGATGCGTGCGTGACCGGACACAGTCACCGTGCGTCCGATCAACAACGGCTTACTGTTGAGTAGTGGCTGACTTGACATCCTCCCCGCCCTGAAGGACGGGGATTCCCTTGGTCGCCCTTGGGTTTTCCTGCTTCACCGTCGGCTGCCCCGAACGAGAGGACTCTCGTTGAGGTCTTACACCTCCTCCACAGGCTGTCACGGAGAGCCCCTCCGCCAGTATGTTGCGGGCCGCGTTGACGTCGCGGTCGTGGGTCGTGCCACACCGGCACATCCACGACCTTACGGACAGCGGCATCCGCTCAGCGAGCGCACCACACGTCGAGCACAGTTTCGAGCTGGGAAACCAGCGGTCGACAACCACGAGGTTGCGGCCGTGCCACTCGGCCTTGTATTCGAGCATGGTGCGCAACTGCCGCCAGGCCGCGTCGCTGATCGCGCGGGCCAGGCTGTGGTTGGTGACCATGTTGCGCACGGTCAAGTCCTCGATCACGATCGTTTGGTTCTCACGAACGAGTCGAGTGGTCAGCTTGTGCAGCAGGTCTCGCCTGCGGTCGGTGATCCGGGCGTGAATCCGGGCGACCTTGAGCCGCGCCTTGGCCCGGTTAGCCGAACCCCTCTCCTTGCGCGCCATCGCCCGCTGAGCTCTAGCAAGGGCCTGACGGTCGGCACGCTCGTACTTCGGATTGACGACCTTCTCGCCGGTGGACAGGGTGAGCAGGCTGTTGAGCCCGGCGTCGATCCCGATGGCGGCGTGGACCGCGGGGGTCTGCTCGATGCGGTCGTCGCACAGCAGGGACACGAACCAGCGGCCGGCCGCGTCCTGAGACACGGTCACGGTGGACGGAGACGCATTCTCGGGAAGCGGACGCGACCAGACGATGTCCAGCGGGTCGGCCATTTTCGCCAGGGTGAGCCGGCCGTCGCGTCACCGGAACGCACTGGTGGTGTACTCGGCCGACCGGCGGGAATTCTTTTTACTCTTGAACGTCGGGTACTTCGCGCGCTTGCCGAAGAAGTTGGTGAACGCGACTTGCAGGTGCCGCAGCGCCTGCTGCAACGGCACGGACGACACGTCGTTGAGGAATGCCAGCTCCTCGGTCTTCTTCCACTCGGTGAGCAGCGCCGAGGTGGCGTTGTAGTTGACCCGCTCCTGCCGCAACGTCCACGCCTCGGTGCGAGCCGCGAGCGCCATGTTGTAGACCAGCCGGACACACCCGAACGTACGGGCAAGCTCAGCAGCCTGCTCGCCGGTCGGGTAGAAGCGGTACTTGAACGCCCGCTTCACCATCTTCGTGGCCACAGCTCACAAGCTAGCCAACCACCTTGTAACGATCGAGGCGACGGGCCGCATGGCCGTAGCCTCTGTTTCCTCCCGGCTCTGAACGGCCGGGTTTTCACGGAGGAGATCCGATGACCGCGCACCGACTCGACGTCGACGGTCTTCTCTCCGACCCGTCCACCCGGATCATCGTGTGCTGCGGCGCCGGTGGTGTGGGCAAGACGACCACCGCGGCCGCCCTGGGGGTGCGGGCGGCCGAGGTGCACGGGCGGCGCACGGTGGTGCTCACCATCGACCCGGCTCGCCGCCTGGCCCAGTCGATGGGCCTCAGCGAGCTCGACAACACTCCCCGCCAGGTCAAGGGCATCGACGCCGACAAGGGCGGCGAGCTGCACGCGATGATGCTCGACATGAAGCGCACCTTCGACGAGGTGGTGCAGCAGCACACCACGCCGCAGCGCGCCTCTGAGATCTTCGCGAACCCGTTCTACCAGGCCATGAGCTCGACCTTCGCCGGCACGCAGGAATACATGGCGATGGAGAAGCTGGGCCAGCTGCGGGCCACCGACGAGTGGGACCTGATCGTGGTCGACACCCCGCCGTCGCGTTCGGCGCTCGACTTCCTCGACGCCCCGGCCCGTCTGTCCCGGTTCCTCGACGGCCGCATGCTGCGCCTGTTGCTCGCCCCGGCCCGCACCGGTGGCCGCAGCATGTTCAGCCTGGTCACCGCGTCGTTCGGGTTGTTCTCGCGCACGGTTCAGAAGATCCTGGGCGCCCAGCTTCTGACCGACCTGTCGGGTTTCGTGGCGGCGCTCGACTCGATGTTCGGCGGCTTCCGTCAGCGCGCCGACCAGACATACCGGGTCCTGCAGGACCCGCAGACCGCGTTCCTGCTGGTGGCCGCGCCCGAGCGGGACGCCGTACGGGAAGCGGCTTATTTCGCCGAACGCCTGGTGGCTGACCGCATGCCGCTGGCTGGGCTGGTTCTCAACCGCATGCACCGCTCGGAGGTCCCCGGCCTGCCGGCGGCCGAGTCGCTCGCGGCGGCCGAGGCCCTGACCGCGGCCGGTGATCACCCGCTGGCCGCCGACGCGCTGCGCATCCACGCCGGCCTGGTTCGCCAGACCGAGCGGGAGCTGACGGTGGCCGAGAACTTCACCGACGCTTTCCCGGGCGTGCCGACGGTCTCCGTCACGGCGCAGCCCGCCGACGTTCACGACGTCGACGGGCTGCGGACGATCGGCGCGCTCCTGGCGTGACCGCCCGGCAGGTCAGCGGGTGGGGACGAGCACCTTGTCGGCGCCCTTCTCCCGCATCGCGGCCTCGAACATCTTGCGCCAGCTCGCCACGTGCGGGTGACGGCGCAGCAGGGCCCGCCGCTCTCGCTCGGTCATTCCGCCCCAGACGCCGAACTCGATCCTGTTGTCCAGGGCATCGGCGAGACATTCGTAGCGGACCGGGCAGCTGCGGCAGATCCTCTTCGCCACGTTCTGCTCAGCGCCCTGCACGAAGAGCGCGTCAGGGTCGCCACTCTGACATGCCGCCATGCTGGGCCAGTCGCTGATCATCCCCATGTGTAAACGTCCCCCCTTGCGTTACCCCCCATGACGTCCCGCGCCTTTTGTCCCCCCGGCGCGTGCGGACGTCGTGCGACAAGCTCGCCGGACCATCATGCTCTGTAGTCGGGCGATTACGCAACGTTGTACCTGAAATACGTACAGCTCGGCGGTTCCGGGCAAAGGCCACGAACCACCTGGTGTAGGGGGCGGGCAGAGATTGTGAAAGTCCTCCCAAGCTCTGAGCGCGAGGGGCATACTAAACCGGGGCGAAGCGTGACCTTCCAGGCGTGCGGGCGCGTGCGTTCTTCGCGTACCCTGCCCAGGTGACCTCCTGGATGCGCAGACGCGATCACAACATCTTCGCCAATGCGACCTCGTTGATGATCTGCGGTTTACTAGCCGGCGTCGTTGTCGCCGCAGCCGCTTTCCCCGCCGCCGCGATGTCCGGGCTCGCCGCGAAAGCGGGTGGCGAACAGTTCGCGCAGCTGCCCAGTGAGATCAAGGACTTCAACTCCCCGCAGATCACTCGGATCTACGCGTCGGACAACAAGACGCTGATCTCGCAGTTCTACGACGAGTTCCGCAGCGACGTCCCACTCAAGGACATGTCGCCCTTCATGCGGGCCGCCATGATCGCCGCCGAGGACCGCGAGTTCGACAACCACAACGGCGTCGACCTCAAGGGCGTCGCCCGCGCGTTCGTCAACAACAGCGGCAAGTCCGAGTCCAAGCAGGGCGCCTCGACCATCACCATGCAGTACGTGCGCATGTCGCTCGCCTACTCGGCGACGAACCCGCAAGAGGTCGTCGACGCCACCAAAGACAGCCCCAAGCGCAAGATCACCGAGATGAAGTACGCGCTCCAGGTGGAGAAGGAACTCTCCAAGGACCAGATCATCGAGCGCTACCTCAACATCGCGCCGTTCGGCAACCAGGCCTACGGGGTGTTCGCCGCCAGCCAGGTCTACTTCAACAAGAAGCCCAAGGACCTGACGATCGGCCAGGCCGCGATGCTCGCGGGCATGGTCAAGGCGCCGTCGAGCTTCAACCCGACCACCGCCGAGGGCTACAAGCAGATCAAGCCGCGCCGCGACAACTACATCATCCCGGCCATGGTCGAGATGGGCGCGATCACCCAGGCCCAGGCCGACAAGGCGATCAAGGAGCCGATCCCCCGCCAGGTGCGGCCGACCGGCAACGGCTGCGTCTCGGTCGCCAACAACAACTGGGGCTTCTTCTGCGACTACTTCTACCGCTGGTGGATGGAGCAGGAAGCGTTCGGAGCCACGCCGTACGACCGTGAGCGTCGCCTGAAGAGCGGTGGCTACCGCATCACCACGACGCTCGACATCGGCGCGCAGGAAGACGCGCGCAAGCGCATCGCCGACAAGATCAAAGAGAAGGACAAGAACGCCCTTCTGCTGGCGGCCACCGAGCCCGGCACCGGCAAGGTGCGCCTGCTCGCGGCCAACCGCAAATACAAGCTGCCCGACCCGAAGCACCCGAACCCGCTCTCGTCGGACAAGAAGAAGGCGAACAAGGGCGTTCGCGCGACCTACCCGAACACCACCAACCCGCTGCTCAGCGGCGGCGGCGACATCAACGGCTACCAGGCCGGCTCGGTGTTCAAGATCTTCACGATCATCGCGGCGCTCGAGAAGGGCTACCCGCTGGCCTACCCGATCAAGGCCGAGAAGCGCTACAAGTCGGGCTACATCATCGACCGCGGCAACGACTCGGCCTGCCCCGGCACCCACTTCTGGTGCCCCAGCAACTCGGGCGGTGGCGGCGAGGGCCTCTACAACATGCACTCCGCCTTCGCGAAGTCGATCAACACGTACTTCGTACCCCTCGAGGAGCAGGTCGGCGCCGAGAACGTCGTGGCGGTGGCCAAGCGGTTCGGCGTGCAGTTCCGGGTCAAGCAGGACCGCGACTTCGCCAACAACCAGGTCGCGGCCAACCAGTGGGGCGCCTTCACCCTGGGCGTGTCCGCGTCGACGCCGCTCGACATGGCGAACGCGTACGCCACTCTGGCCGGCGACGGCATGTACTGCGAGCCCACCCCGGTCGAGCAGATCGCCACGCAGGAGGGCACGAAGCTCGACGTCGGCAAGCCCCGCTGCATGCGCGCGACCAGCAAAGACGTGGCCCGCGCGGCGCTCGACGCGGCCCGCTGCCCGGTCGGCGACGCGGCCCAGCTCGGCAACTGCAACGGCGCCACGGCCCGCGCGACCAAGGCGACGGTCAAGCACCCCGTCTTCGGCAAGACCGGCACCACCGACGCCGACAAGACGGCCGCGCTGATCGCCGGCACCACGTCCCTGGTCGTCGCCGGCTACCTGGTCAACCCCGACTGGCCCGACCACCGCGACCGCATGTCCCACGACATCGTGAACCCGGCCGTCTACGAGACCCTGGCCGACTTCATGAAGGGCAAGCCGAAAGAGCAGTTCAAGGAGCCCGGAAACCGCAAGATCGCTTACGGCGACCAGCGCTCCATCCCCCGCGTGACCTGCGATTCGATCGACGACGCCCGCGACCGCATCGAGGGCGCCGGCTTCGACGTCTCGGTCGGCGCCGAGGTCGACTCGAACTGTCCCGCCGGCACCGCCGCCGAGACGTCGCCGAGCGGCCGCACCATCAAGGGCGGCATCGTCATCATCAACCCGAGCAAGGGCAAGGCCGCCACCCCACCGGCGGGCGGCCCCGGCGGCAAGCCCAAGCCACCCGGCCGGTAGCCCCTTCCAGCTAAACGGGCGGGACATCACGAGGATGTCCCGCCCGTTTTCCGTTGCTCCAGGGCGCACCGCCGTGCGGGCCCTCCGTCGCGACGCGGCTGACGCTCAACACCAGCAGGACGAACGACGCCGAAGCGGCCACCACGATGAGCGCGAGGCTGACCCTGTCGTGCCGCAACAACTGAACAAAGGCATAGACCTCGAAGGCGTACGCCGCCACGGCCGGCACGATGACCAGAATCGGAAAGCGCATCCAGGCCGCGACGGTGAGCAGCCTGCTCCGGCGGCGAAACCGGATGTCCCGCATCGCCTGCCCGAAGGGATCGTCGACCGGTATGGCGAACAGGTCGACGTCACTGGCCGCCGCGGTCGGATACCGCTTCTCGACGACCTTGCGGTGCACCCAGTGCAGGTTGTTCGACTCCACCGTGTAGGCGGCCGCCTCATAGAGCAGGTAGGCGATGAGCACTGGGACCCCGAGCAGAACGAACCCCAGCGAACTGACCTTGAACGACAGCAGGCTGGCCTCCGACACCGCTTGCCGGTTCACCAGCTCGAACACCGCGGCCAGGGCCACGATCAGGCTGACCGCTCGCCTGCGCCCCCTCTCGGAGTCCCGCATGTTGGTGCGCAACTCAGCGAGGAACTGCAGAACGAAGTCCTCACTGACGTCACCACCGAACGCGGCCCGAACACTGCGCCTGATGCGCTCGTCATCCCCGGCCACCCCAGCCCTCCGCTCCTCGAGGTCACACCACCGCGAAGCATGACCACCGCCCGCCCAGCCGCTCCCGTTCTGTCGTGCACCAGACGCTCGGGTCACACTCCGCGGTACAAAAAAGCCCTAAAGACTGAATCAATCTCGCGTTGTGATCAGCCCTGAGACAACTAATCATGCGCGAACCTCGCCATCAGACTGTTGGCACTACGTGAAACCCCGATCCATGCAACATCGCGCCTGACATCCTCCCCGCGGGAGTGGCTTGACAAGGTTCGCTATCGTTGCGGTGGTCGTACGCGACGGCCATACCGCTTGGAGCTCCCGGCGAGTTTCAGCAAAGGCGGTCGAAGGGGTTCACAACTCCCGCAGCTGTACCGCAATATTCCTGTGGCACCTGCTCTTCTCGATCTCGCTGGCCGGGCGGCGGAACGGGAGATCATTGTGCCTTTTGTCGATCTTGCTGCTTTGCCGAGCGCGATGGCTCGGCCGTTTGTGGTGGCTATCGCTCATCTGCCTATCCTCGTCATCGCGATCTTCGCCTGGCCGCTATGGCTAATTAGTTTCGTGCGCCCAGCCACGCATAACGATGCGGCGTTTCGCTTGCTGAAAGAACTCCGAACATGGAGTTGCGACGTGGTACGCGACACAAACCGGAATCAGACACGATGAGCCGGTCAAATCAAACCGGCGGCATTCGTCGGAGATGCCGTTTCACAGGCGAGTCTTACCAGCTCGCCTACAACGAGACCGCCATTCTCCCGAGGGATGGCCCACTAATCCCCGATGCGTCTACCGCTGCGCAGTCTATTGCAGAATTTATTTGGGAGTACAACGCTCGACTCGTTTCCTCGTTGTTGCGGACGAGAGAATACGCCGAATCGGCACTACGCTCCCATCACATGAGCGAAGGTTGCATTCGAGAGTTGGCCGAGCTGCACACGCGTAGACAATCCTTGATTCTAGGATCGGAATCATCACACGTTTGGGCAGTTCTAGGCTATGCAGCTATCACCGGGGGACCAGGAATGCCCGACGTGATGCGAAGGCAGATTGAATTCATCCTGAACCTTACCGAGCATCCATCCGTCTCCATCCAGGTTTTACCTGACAGGCATGAAGGTTCGGCGACCAGAAATTCATTCAGCCTTATACGCTGCGGAGGAACAAGCATTCCCGATGTAATTTACTCGAATCCCCTTGGTGATGAAGCATTGCTGAGCCTTCAAGAGGATACGGAACCATATCGGCAAACCATGGCAAAGATTGGCATTGCCGCTCAAGCTCCCGCCGAAACGCGTCAAATTCTGAGCGATTCTCTTCGTGGCATGAATGGTCGCTAAACCGCTCGATATCGTTTCATATGACAGCCGCGGCGGGCAGCGTCCAGCGCGATCAACCGAGCATGCCGCCTCGTGGTCAAGATCAGGAACAACAGCGCTAGCCGACATTTGCCGGCGTCGCATTGATTGCTGCGGGAGAAGACGGGCTTGCTACTACGGGTGGCCGACACCTACGAAGCCGCAGGGTCTCCCAGTCGGCTTCGTATGGCCCTACCGGCGTAAACACTCCGGGCCGACCTCCCTGTGCGGAAGACCGGCCCGGACTGCACTGCTCTTGGTCGGGGTGGCCGGATTTGAACCGACGGCCTCTTCGTCCCGAACGAAGCGCGCTACCAAGCTGCGCCACACCCCGAGCTGCCAGGAAATACTATCCGACGCCGACCCCGACGCGAAATCGGTATCCCCTGAACAACGAAACCCCAGGTCAGCGCGGTATCAGGGTCAGGATCGAGGCCTCCGGGCGGCAACTGAAGCGGATAGGGGCGGTGGGGTGCGTGCCCAGACCGGCCGAGACGTGCAGCCACGAGTCGGAGCCGGGCCAGCGGTGCAGGCCTTTGGCCATCGAGGTGGGCAGGTCGCAGTTGGTGGTCAGGGCGCCGTAGAACGGGACGCACACCTGCCCGCCGTGGGTGTGACCGGCCAGCAGCAGCTCGAAGCCGTCGCCCGACATGGCGTTCAGCACCCGCGAGGCCGGCGTGTGGGTGACGCCCAGGTGCACGTCGACGTCCGTGGAGATCGGGCCGGCCACGGAGGAGTAAACGTCGCGGTTGACGTGTGGGTCGTCGACGCCGACCAGTTCGATCGAGCGGCCGCCGGCCTTCAGGACCGTACGGGCGTTGTTCAGGTCGGCCCAGCCCGCGTCGGTGAGGGCAGCGCGCAGGTCATCGGCGGGCAGATCGGCCTCGCCCTGCACGTATTCGCGGTCGGGCAGCAGGTAGAGCAGCGGGTTCTTCCAGCGCGGGCCGCGGTAGTCGTTCGAGCCGAAGACGAACGCGCCGGGCACCGACAGCAGCGGGTCGAGGGCGCGCAGCACGCCGGGCAGCGATTCCGGGTCGGCCATGTTGTCGCCGGTGGTCACGACCAGGTCGGGGTCGAGGCCGGCCAGCGCGGCCACCCAGGCCTGCTTGCGGCGCTGCTCCGGCATCATGTGCAGGTCGGAGATGTGCAGGATGCGCAGCGGCTCCGCATCGGGTTCCAGCACCGGCACGTCGAAGCGCCGGAGGGTGAACAGGTTGCGCTCGACGAGCGAGGCGTAGGCGAACGTGGCGGCCCCGGCGGCGACCACCGCGGAACCCAGGGCGAAAAGGGAGCGCTTGCGCATGGGAAGCAAGGGTAGTTTCTCCATTCATGGGAGCGCTGAAAGACCGCCTGAACGATGACCTGCACTCGGCGATGAAAAGCCGCGACGAGCTGACCACCGCGACGCTGCGAATGGCGCTGGCCGCCGTCCGTAACGCCGAGGTCGCCGGCACCGAGGCGCGTGACCTCTCCGACGACGAGGTTCTCGCCGTGCTGAACAAGGAGTCGAAGAAGCGTCGTGAGGCGGCCACCGCGTTCGCCGACGCGGGCCGGGCCGAGCAGGCGGCCAAGGAGCGCTCCGAGGGTGACGTGCTCGAGCGCTACCTGCCCAAACAGCTCTCCGACGACGAGATCGCCGAGCTGGTGACGGGCGCGCTCCAGGCGGGCGGTTTCACCGGCAAGGCGCAGATGGGTCCGGCGATGAAGGCCGCTCAGGCCGCGGTGGCCGGTCGGGCCGAGGGCGGGCGCGTCGCGGCTGAGGTGCGCAAACAGCTCAATTGAAAGACCACTGCGATCGTACGAGTCGTGAGGTGGAACAACCGCACTACCGCGAACCGGGCGCTGGGGGCGGCCTCTCTGCAACGGGGGGCCATACCCCGCTGCCGGGCCGGATGAGGGAAAAGGTCAGATGGCGAGCTGGGGCCGCACCGGAACCGCGGTGACCGTGGGCCCGACGCTGCGGCCCGGAAGTTGCTGCTGCGGAACGGCGTAGGGCCCGAGCATCGACTCGATCGCCGGCGCGATGGCCGGGCGGTCGTTGAGCTGGATGAGGCGCGCGGCGCGGGCCAGGGAGCCCGTCTCGCCGTCGCGGAATCCCTCGCGATACCCCTTCTCGTATCGCTCGCCTCGCCCGAGGGCCCGTCCGAGGGCAAAGCACGAAGAGCCGGCGAGGGCAAGGAGGAAGAGCAACGCGAAGGGTGTCACCGTCTTATTCCTTCCGAGGCAAATGTACTTATTAGCCGAAAAGTACCCCTAGAGCATGGGTCATGCGGTAGAGCGGTGATCAAGTACGCCTACGGGTGACTCCCCTTGCGTCGCGGCCAGACGGACGGCAACGTGCTCGGGATCAATAGGGCGGCACAGGTGATAGCCCTGCCCCAAACCGCAGCCGAGTTTGCGCAACGCCGCCAATTGTGCGGCGTTCTCGATCCCCTCGGCCACCACCCGCAGCCCGAGAATCTGCGCCAGCTCGACGATCGTGCGAACCAGGGCGAGGTCCTCGCCGGTCAGCTCGGCCCGCGCGATGAAGGCCCGGTCGACCTTCAGCTCGTCCACCGGCAGTTCGCGCAGGTAGGCCAGCGACGAATACCCGGTGCCGAAGTCGTCGATCGAGAGCTGCACGCCGAGCTTGCGCAGCACGCCCAGCGCCGACCGGCCCAGGTCCGGCTCGCTGACCAGCACCGATTCGGTGAGCTCGAGGGTGACCGCGCTGGACGGCAGCCCGGCGATGGCCAGCGCTCGCATCACGTTGTCGGCGAAGCGCGGATGCACGAGCTGATGACCCGACACGTTGACGTTGAGCGTCAGGTCGGGGAAGTCGCGCCGCCACTTCGTCACCTGCAACGCGCCCGTCTCCAGGACCCATTGCCCGATGTCGGCGATCAGCCCGAACTCCTCGGCTTTCGGGATGAAGTCGACCGGCGAGACGAACCCGCGGGTCGGGCTGTGCCAGCGGATCAGCGCCTCGACGCCGGTCGCCCGCCCGTCGGCCAGCCGGATCAGCGGCTGGTACTGCAGCCGGAACTCGCCCTCGCGCAGCGCCCGCTGCAGGTCGCCGCGCAGGCTCAGACGGTCGAGCGCCTCGGCGTGCATGTAGGGCTCGTAGACCAGCACCCGGCCCAGCCCGTCCTTCTTGGCGCGGTACATCGCCACGTCCGCGTTGTGCAGCAGCTCCTCGGAGTTCTGCCGGGCCTCCCGCGAGACCGCGACGCCCACACTGGCGCCGACGAACACCTCACGCCCGGCCACCCGGAACGGCTCCTTGATGGCCGCGACGATCCGCTCGCCGACGAACTGGGCGGCCTCGACCGGCAAATCGTGCAGGAGCGCGGCGAATTCGTCGCCGCCGAGACGAGCGGTCGTGTCGCTGGCCCGTACGCAGCCGCGCAGCCGCCGGGCCACGAGCGCGAGCAACTGATCGCCGGCGTCGTGGCCGAGGCTGTCGTTGACCGCCTTGAACCGGTCCAGGTCGATGAAGAGGACGCTGGTCGGGTCGGCCATCGTGCCCCGCGAGGCGAGCACCCGGTTGAGGATCTTGAGGAACAGGGCCCGGTTCGGCAGCCCGGTGATCGGGTCGTGGTGCGCCTCGCGGACGGCCTCGACCGTGCGCGCGTCGGTCAGCGCCAGGCTCACCTGCTGGGCGAAGGCGGAGAGCTGGTCACGCTGCTCGGTCTGCTGCCCGCCCGTCGAGGCCAGGAGCGCACACAGGCTGCCGGCCATCTCGCCGGTGACCCGCACCGGTGCCGCGATCATCCAGCCCTGCTCGGACGGGCGCACCAGCACCGCCCCGCCGGCCATCGCCGCCTGGGCCAGGCTGTCCGGCGGCGAGTCGCCGTCCCCGCAGGTCGAGGCAGCGGTCAACCGCTGGTCGGGACCGCCCTCGGCCAGCATCAGCGTCACCTTGGCCCCGCCCAGCAGGTCGGCCGCGCCGCACGTCACCGCGTCGAGGATCTCGGGCAGCGGCCGCCGCGCCGAGATCGCCCGCTGGATGGTGAGCAGCGACTCGACCAGCCGCTGCCGGGTCTGCGCACTGGTCGCCTGGCGTTCCTTCTCGGCCCGCAGGTGACGCTCGGCGGCGAGCACCCGGATGCTGCGCAGGGCCAGCCCGAGCACCTGACCCATGCCCTGGAGCATCTGGCGCTCCTCGGGGTCGAACGGCTCCGCCTGGCGGGCCACGATCAGCGCGTCACCGGTCTCGCCGCCCAGCGGGTTGCTCGCGACGTGCAACTCACCGACGTACGGGATCTCGATCATTGGCTGCCCCGCGGCGGCCTCGCCCAACGCGATCTCGGGAACGACCGAACCGAAGCCGTACGCCCCGATGACCCGGCCGTCGCGCACCACCGCGCCCGCCTCGGCCTCGACCATCTCGGTCGCCCGTTCGACGGCGCTGGCGATCGCCGTCTCCTCGTGCTCCGCCGCGTTGACCGCGGTGAAGTACTCGGTGAGCAGGTGCGTCGACCAATTGGGCATCGTCAGGCCAGAGCGAGCGTGACGAGGGTCAGATGGTGGGTGCCCAACGCGCCCCGCACCCGCGCGATCTCCCCGAGAGAGTAGAACCCCGCGAACGGCGCGTCGCTCAACGCCGTACGCATGGCCTGAATCTCTTGATCCAGCCCGCCCTCGATCAGACCGGCCCGTCGGCCGCCACAGTCGAAGGCGAGCACGCCGAGCGGGGGCAGGCCGTCGAGCCGGGCGACCGCCTCGGTGCACGACCAGGCCGCGCCGTCGAGCATCGCCTGCCGATCGCCCTCCATCAGCCACACCAGCGCGCCCTGCGGGACGTCGGCCGTCCCCCAGACCGAACGCGCCTCGTCGTCGCCCGCGTGGATCACCCGGATGTCCTCGCCGCTGCGCCGGGACAGGCCCAGCGGCTGCAGCTGGCGGCCCCGGTCGAAGAACTCCTCGGCCGAGCCGTCGAAGTCGTTGCGGCGCAGCAGCACGTCCAACGCCGGTTCGCCGTCGAGCTCGTAGATGTGCGGGCCGCTGCTCTTCGTCACCACCATCGGCGGCTCGGTGCGACGCCAGCCGTGCGCGACGCCGATGCCGATCGGCCCGTCCGAACCCAGCCCCAGCCCGACGACCGCCCCGGCGAGCACCTCGTCGTTGTAGAACTGGAAGGTCTCGGAGAAGTGCCGATCGTCCGCCGCGAAGCCGCCGACCAGTGGAATGCCGGGGTCGATGGCCGAATAGGCCCCGCGGACGATCTCGTGCGGCTGCCCCGACAACCCTTCGCTGAACATGATCAGCACTTGATGTTCGTCGTCCAGGCCGTGCAGCGCCTGCGCGGCCCGCGCGCCGGCGTCCCGGGGGTCGGCCTTGCTGATGAGGGCGGCCCGGGTCTGCACGGTGAAGCCGTCGCCGCCGAGCGCCGCGATCGCGACCCCGCCGTCGGTGGCGCCCGCGCTGCCCAGCTCGCCCATCGAGGTCGCGCCGACGATCTCCGCGTCCGGCCCGGCCTCCATGCGTACGCCGGCCAGCAATGCGGGCAGGTCGTGGGCGACCGACGCGAAGACGAACAGCGCCTTGGCCTCACCCAGCCCGATCGCCTCCGCCGCGGCCCCGGCCCCCGCCTTGCGGGAATCGGCCGCGGCGCTCTGGCCCACTCCGAACCACCGGTGGGGGTTGCTCATGAGCCTCTGATCGGCACGGTTTGTCGGTTGCTGAGTGGTTGCGTGTGGGGTGCCGCCCGGTGTCCGGGACGGACCTGACAGGCTTGGGACTTGTGACTGACTCTGACCTCGCGCGGCAGGTCCGCGACGTGAGCCGGCTGACCGGCGAGTTCACCCTCCGCTCGGGCCGCGTGGCGAACGAATACTTCGACAAGTACCAGTTCGAGGCCGACCCCGAGCTGCTCGACCGCCTCGCCGAGCAGATGGCCGTGCTGATCCCCGAGGGCACCGAGGTGCTCGCCGGCCTCGAGATGGGCGGCATCGCGGTCGTGACCGCGCTCGCCCGCCACGCCCGGCTCCCCACCGCTTTCGTGCGCAAGCAGGCCAAGCAGTACGGCACCGCGCGCCTGGCCGAGGGCGCCGAGGTGGCCGGTCGTCGCGTCCTGGTCGTCGAGGACGTGGTGACCTCGGGTGGCCAGGTCGTCATCTCCACCGGAGACCTGCGCAAGCTCGGCGCGCACGTCGACCACGCGCTGTGCGTGATCGACCGGCAGGAGGGCGGCGCTCAGGCGCTCTCGGCCGAGGGCATCACCCTGCGCGCCTTGCTGACCCGGGCCGACCTCGCCTGATCTTTCGCGCCCCGGGGGTCAGCTCAGTTCTTCGGCCAGCCCAACGACGATGCCCTCGGGGCCGCGGACATAGCACAACCGGTACACGTTCTCGTACTGTTCTACGGTGCCGACGAGCTCGGCGCCGTGCTTACGCAGGCGCGCGACGGTGTCGTCGACGTCGTCCACGGCGAACATGACGCGCCGCAGGCCCAGCGTGTTGGCCGGCGCGTCCTTCGGATCGTTCCTGATCGCCTCGGGGGCGTGGAACCGCACCAGCTCGACCCGGCCCGGCGTACCTGGGATCTTGAGCATGGCGACGTCCTGCCGAACGTCGTCGATGCCGATGACGCGCTCGACCCAGCGGCCCTCCACCGGCCCCTTGCCCTCGAGCTCCATGCCCAGCTCGACGAAGAACGCGATCACCGCGTCGAGGTCTTCGACAACGATCAACACGTTGTCCATGCGCTTGATTGCCATGCTCAGCCTCCCGTAAGCGTTCGTTACCCCTGGAACGAAGCTGTTATGCCGTTCTCGACGTTGACCATCGCGTGGCACGAAACGGGGAATCGGGCCTCATTGGCGTCCTCTTAGGCTCGTGAACACGGCTTGAACAAGTCGTTAACAAATCAT
Organism: Actinoplanes solisilvae; assembly: GCF_003999975.1. Lineage (GTDB taxonomy): Bacteria > Actinomycetota > Actinomycetes > Mycobacteriales > Micromonosporaceae > Actinoplanes > Actinoplanes solisilvae. The sequence continues at coordinate 1,141,908 of NZ_RJAC01000001.1, forward strand.
CACGGGGGTGCTGATGTTCATGTTCAAGCGAAAGGCGCTGATCACGGCCGGCGCCGCAGTGGTCACCACAGGTCTGTTCGCGGCCCCGGCCCACGCGGCCCCGGCCCACGCGGCCCCGGCTTACGCGGCCCCGGCTTACGCGGCCCCGGCTTACGCGGCCTCTGCCGCTCGGGCCGAGGTCGCGTTCCCGACCATCGTGCAGTTCACCGCCGCGGCGGGGCAGACCAACTCGCTGACCATCACGGTCTCGGGCCAGACAGTCACGCTCGACGACCGGGTCTCGATCAAGCCGGGGCCGGGATGCACGTCGGTCAAGGGCGACCGTACGAAGGTCAGGTGCACCACCCCGCGGACGCCGACCCACGTGAGGGTCGTCCTCAGCGACAGGAACGACAAGGTGACCAACAGGACCGGGCTGTCGATGTCGGCCGAGGGCCAGTCGGGCAACGACACGCTGCTCGGAGGCTCGAACCACGACGTGCTCTTCGGCGGTGGCGGCAAGGACCGGCTGTACGGCTACGGCGAATGGGATTCTCTCTTCGGCGGGCCGGGCAACGACCGCATCGTCGGCGGCGACGGCAACGACTGGGCCTTCGGCGACGCCGGCAACGACACCATCCACGGCCAGAACGGCCACGACAACCTCAGGGGCGGCGACGGCCGCGACGACCTGCACGGCGACGCCGACACCGACCGGCTCGAAGGCGGCAACGGCAACGACACCCTCGCCGGCGGTTCGGGCCTCGACCGTCTGCAGGGCGACGCCGGCAACGACAACCTCATCGGCGGCGAACTCGACGGCGACATCCCCGACCTGGGCGACCACCTCTCCGGCGGCGCGGGCAACGACACCCTGCGCGGCCAGGCCGGCGACGACCGGCTCTTCGGCGAGGCCGGCAACGACGCTCTCAGCGGCGGAATCGGCGACGACATCCTGGTGGGCGGCCCCGGCAAAGACCGCCTCAGCGGCGGCCCGGGCAACGACCAGATCACCCAGTAACGACGACAGCCCTCACCCTCTCCGGGCGAGGGCTTCGTCGCGGGTCTCGCGTCTGCCGGCGCAGAATGACGCTATGAGCGACGACGATCTAGCTGTTCTGCGTAGCCGGGCCGAGGCGGGTGACCGCGACGCGGTGGATCAGCTGGTCGAGCTGGCGCAGGAGCGCGGTGATCTCGAGGAGCTGCGACGGCTCGCCGCGGCGGGCAGCAGCGACGCGGTGGACATCCTGGTCGAGCTGGCGGCCGACCGCTCAGACCTCGACGAACTGCGCCGCCTCGCCGATGCCGGAAGCAGCGATGCTCGCGACGTCCTCACGGAACTGACCGAGGACGAATAGCCCCGCGAAAGTCCCCAGGTGGCACGAAAGGGGGAACTGGCGGTCCTCCGTGTCCTCATAGGATCTTGCTCACGGCGGACGAAGCCGCTGTATGTCACGGGGGTTCACATGTTCTCGTTCAACCGCAAGATGCTGGCCATGATCGGTGCGGCGGTGGCGACCACTTCGGTGTTCGTCGCCTCCCCGGCGCAGGCCGCCGCCGCCGGCAAGGCCGAGGTGCTCGGACTGCACAACAGCATCGTCAAGTTCATCGCGGCCAAGGGTCACGCGAACTCGATGGTCATCACGATCTCGGGCCGCACGGTCACCCTCAACGACCCTCATCCGATCAAGGCCGGCAAGGGCTGCAAGGCGGTCAAGGGCGACCGTACGAAGGTCAAGTGCACCACCGCCCGCAAGCCGACCGACATCACCGTCATCCTCGGCGACAAGAACGACACGGTTCGCAACACGACCGGCATCTGGATGGTCGCCAACGGCGGCAGCGGCAACGACACGCTGATCGGCGGTTCGTACATCGACCGCCTGTTCGGTGAGAGTGGCAACGACACGATCTACGGCCGGGGCGCCAACGACGCCATCGACGGCGGACCGGGCAACGACCGCATCTACGGCGGCAACGGCAACGACTGGGCCGACGGCGACACGGGCAACGACACGCTCTACGGCGAGCGCGGCAACGACACCCTCCACGGCGGCGCCGGCAACGACCGCATCATCGGCGGCCCGGGCAAGGACGTGATCCGGCCGAACCACTGATCTCCGCCACCCGAGTCGAGGCCCGGTTCGTCAAATACTCGCCCAGAACGAAGAGGCCGTCGGTTCAAATCCGGCCACCCCGACCAGGGTTAGAGGCCATCTCTACCAGAGAGATGGCCTCTTTCCCTACTCGCGAACATCTTCAGTGCCACCTGACAAGCGACTAGATGGCGCGTACCGTACGCCCAATTGCCGACGGCAGAGCTAGACACTCTCGCAGGGCGCCCGGGCACGTCAATCGCGTCGTCCGAGCCACCTCGGATCGAGCCGGGACCACGATCCCAGCGAAATCTCGTGCTGCTCGTCGCATCTCATGACACGTGCATATTGACCTTGCTGTCCGAGCCGGCCGGGTCGGGGAACATGGCAGCGCAGAACTCCGCCTGGACGAACCACCCGGATCGCTGACACCAGAAGCCGTCCTCGCGGAGCTCGAAACCCTTGGTGCCCTCCAGATGCGCCCGGAGCCGATTCGTCAGCTCGGCACGGCCGGCCCCATCGGGTGAGTCGATCACGTAGAGGTCGGAGCACGTCTCCGAGCCGCAGTCGCGGTCGGCGCTGATCAGTCTCAGGTCGGACGGCAGTGGCATCACGACCCCCGGCATCGGCGAGTCGATGGGAATGTCGACCATGTGGGCCGCGGGAGTGAGCACACAGCCGCCGCAGCAGAACGACAGGACCATGAACACCGCCACCAGGGCCCAGCCACCCTCGGGCCGAGCGGTCGCCGGAGCCCCGCTCCACCTGTCGGCCACAAAGGCCGCGCCGCTCACCACCAGGGTGGTCGGTCCCCACAGGAACAGTCCTTCGGTCCACATCGGCAGCCCCGGCCCTGACAGCAGCCCGACGGTCACCAGATAGAGAAATGTCAGAGCGGCCGCCAGCACCGCACCGGCGACGAAGCGGACCTTGCGCGCCGGCGCCAGCGTGAAGAGCAGCAAGTATGCCGGAGCGAGCCACACTGGTAGGCCGAGCAGCATCAAGGGCCAGGGCACGTCGGTCACCCGCAAGATCGTAGGAACTCCGCGCCATGGGCGCCGCCCCGTTGGCTACGGTGGTCCGATGTCGAGGTTCGCGCTGGTCGGCTTCGGGTTTCGCGCGGCGGCCTTTCACCGGGTGGCGCAGGTGCTGCCCGAGGTCGACTGTGTCGGGGCCGTGGTGCGGGGGGGCGCGGTCGTTGCCCGTCGCCGGGTTTGGGAGCTTGGCCGAGTGTCTGCGTGCGGCCGCACCGGACTTCGTGGTCACCGCGGTCCCACGGGCGGCCAACCCACGTGTCATCGCCGAGGCGGTCGAGCTGGGGCTGCCGGTTCTGGCCGAGACACCCCCGGCCAACGATCTTGACGGGCTGCGAACGCTCGCGGCCGGGAAGTCGGGGCTGGTGCAGGTCGCGGAGCAATATCTGCTCATGCCCTCGCACGCCGCCCGGCTGGCCGCGGTCCGCTCGGGGATCATCGGCACGCCGACCCAGGTGCAGGTCTCGTCGACCCAGCAATACCACGCGATGTGCCTGATCCGTGGTCTGCTGGGCGTCGGCCATGACGAGCCGGCCGTCGTACGAGCCGTCCGCACCGTCGCGCCGCTGCTCAACCCGCTCGACCGTGGCGGCTGGACCGGCAACACCGAGCCTGAACCGGCCGTTACGACCATCGCCACGCTGGACTTCGGGGCGGGGCGGTCAGCCGTGTACGACTTCACCAGCAATCAGACCCGTAACCTGCTGCGATTCCGGCGGCTGCTCGTGCGCGGCACCCACGGCGAGCTGCACGACAACGCGATCGTGCACATGCCCGCGCCGGAAACGATCGCCCGGACCGAGCTGGTGCGGCGGCAGAGCGGTCACGACCTGGACCTCAACGGCTTCGACACCGAGACGATCACGCTCGACGGTGAGGTGGTCTACCGCAATCCGTACGTCGGGCAGCGGTTCAACGACGACGAGGTGGCCACCGCGACCCTGCTGGACGCGATGGCCGCCTGGGTGCGCGGTGACGGTCCGCCGCCCTATCCGCTGATCGAGGGCGCGCAGGATCAACGGCTCGCGCTGGCCGTGGAGGAAGCCGCGGAGAGCGGACGGGAAGTGAAGACGACGGCCTAGGCCGTCAGTTCGGCGGCGATCAGCTCGGCGATCTGGACGGTGTTGAGGGCCGCCCCCTTGCGCCGATTGTCGCCGGTGACGAAGAGGTCGAGGGCTCGCGGGTCGTCCATCGCCCGCCGGATGCGACCCACCCAGGACGGGTCGGTGCCGACCGCGTCGATCGGCATCGGGAACTCGCCCGCCTCGGGGTCGTCGACCAGGATCACGCCGGGCGCGTTGCGCAGGGCCTGGCGGGCGCCGTCGGCGGTGACCTCGGACCCGAAGACGGCGTGGACGGCGATCGAGTGGGACGTGACGACCGGGACGCGGACGCAGGTGGCCGAGACCTTCAGCGCGTTGATGCCGAGGATCTTGCGGGACTCGTTGCGGAGCTTCAGCTCCTCGGACGACCAGCCGAGCGGTTCGAGCGCGCCCGACCAGGGCACCACGTTGAGCGCCAGCGGTGCCGGGAACGGGCCGAGGTCGTCGCCGACGGCCTGGCGCACGTTGCCCGGCCGGGAGCCGAGCGACCGGTCACCGGCCACCTTGCTGAGCTGGTCGTGCAGGGTGTCGACGCCGAACTGGCCGGCGCCCGAGGCGGCCTGGTAGGACGCCAGGACGAGTTCGCGAAGGCCGTACTCGTGGTGCAGCGGCGCGATCGCCATGATCATCGCCAGCACGGTGCAGTTCGCGTTCGCGACGATGTTGCGCGGGCGGTGGGCCAGCGCGTCGGGGTTGACCTCGGGTACGACCAGCGGCACGTCGGGGTCCATGCGGAACGCGGCCGAGTTGTCGACGACGGTGACGCCGCGGGCCGCGATGATCGGCGCCCACTGCAGCGACACCTCGTCGGGCACGTCGAACATCGCGACGTCGACGCCGTCGAACGCCTCAGGGGTCAGCTCGGCCACCGTCAGCGGCTCGCCGCGGCACTGAAGCTGCTTGCCGGCCGACCGCGACGAGGCGATCAGCCGGATCTCACCCCAGACGTTGCGCCGGGAGGACAACAGCTCGAGCATCACCGTCCCGACGGAGCCGGTGGCGCCGACGACGGCGAGCGTGGGCTGCGCCATGTCCGGCGTTACCGGCCGGTGCCCGCGTAGACCACTGCCTGCTCGCCGCCGCCGAGCTCGAACTGGTCGTGCACGGCGCGCACCGCGGTGTCGAGGTCGCTGTCGCGGCAGACCACGGAGACCCGGATCTCGGAGGTGGAGATCATCTCGATGTTGACGCCGGCTTCCCCGATGCAGGCGAAGAACGACGCGGCGACCCCCGGGTGGGACCGCATGCCCGCCCCGACCAGGGAAACCTTGCCGACGTGGTCGTCGAAGAGCAGGCTCTTGAACTTGATCTGGTCTTTGATCTTGTCGAGAGCGGTCATCGCGGTGGGACCGTCGGCCTTCGGCAGGGTGAAGGAGATATCGGTGCGGCCGGTGCCCTCAGTCGACACGTTCTGCACGATCATGTCGATGTTGATCTCGGCCTGCGCGACGGTGTCGAAGATGCGGCCCGCGGAGCCCGGCTCGTCGGGCACGCCGACGATCGTGATCTTGGCTTCGCTCCGGTCGTGAGCGACCCCGGTGATGAGCGCTTGTTCCACGTCAGGGTCCTCCATAGATCCGGTGACCAGGGTGCCGGGCTTGTTCGAGTAGGAAGAGCGTACGTGGATGGGCACCTTGAAACGGCGCGCGTACTCCACGCATCGCAACATCAGCACCTTCGCCCCGCCCGCGGCGAGTTCGAGCATCTCTTCGTACGTGATCTGCTTGATGTGCTTGGCGTCGGGGACGATCCGCGGGTCGGCGGTGAAGACCCCGTCGACGTCGGTGTAGATCTCGCAGACGTCGGCGTGCAGGGCGGCGGCCAGCGCGACCGCCGTGGTGTCGGAGCCGCCGCGGCCGAGCGTCGTGATGTCTTTGGTGTCCTGTGAGACGCCCTGGAAGCCGGCGACGATCGCGATCGCGCCCTCGTCGAGCGCGCTGCGGAGCCGGCCCGGGGTCACGTCGATGATGCGGGCGCGGCCATGCACCGAGGTGGTGAGCACGCCGGCCTGCGAACCCGTGTAGGACCGGGCCTCGTAGCCGAGGTTGTGGATCGCCATCGCGAGCAGGGCCATCGAGATGCGCTCGCCCGAGGTGAGCAGCATGTCGAGCTCGCGGCCGGGCGGCAGCGGGCTGACCTGGTTGGCCAGGTCCATGAGCTCGTCGGTGGTGTCACCCATCGCGGAGACCACGACCACCACGTCGTCGCCACCCTTGCGGGCCGCGACGATGCGCTCGGCGACGCGCTTGATGCGCTCGGCGGTCGCGACCGACGAGCCACCGTACTTCTGCACCACCAATGCCACGGCGAAACCCATCTTTCGGTTGTGCGTACCGGCGGGGCCGGTCAGGACAATCGCCACCACAGTAGCCGCGCCCCCGCCCGCCTCCGACAGGCGATCCCAGAATCCGGCCGGGTGGCCGAAACGGGCACGCGCGACACGCCGAAGCGTGATCGGGTGTGACGGCGGCCGGAGGCGAGAATGGCTCGATGCGCCCACGCTCTCCCGCCCCGGTCCTGGCTGTGTCAGCCGCACTGGCCCTGACGGCGTGTGGCGGCGCTTCCGAGGGTTCGCCCGCGCCCAGCAGCGAGGCTCCGGCACCCGAGGCCGCCTCCCCCGCCCGGGGCGCGCTCGCCGCCCGGGCCGCGCTGGCGATGGACAAGGCGTACGCGGCTCTCTATTCCTTCGACGACGGCCGGGGCGAGCCCCGCAACGTCGTCGCCACGGTCGGTAAGGACGGCACCTGGCGGGTCGACGTCAGCGGCGGGGCGCTCGGCGGCACGACCGACGTGAGCATCGTCTCCACCCCGGCCGGGGTCTATCAGTGCACCCTCGGCTCGCAGAGCAACCCGATCGCCTCTACCTGCGCCAAGGTCGCCAAGCCGGGCAAGCGCGTGCCCGCCGACTACGACCCGCCGGTGGAGCGCCTGTTCCGGCAGTGGCTGACCGTCTTCACCGACCGGCAGGCCGGCCTCGCGGTCACCGAGGTGCAGCCGCTGAGCGGGGCGAAGGGCTCCTGTTTCTCGATCGACTCGATCTCGGCGTCGCTGGCCGACCCGGTCGACATCGGCGTCTACTGCTACGCCGAGGACGGGGTGCTCACCGCGGCCCGGGTCGGCTTCGGCGTGGTCAAGCTGGTCAGCCAGATCGACGGTCCGGCGACGGTGCCGCTGCCGGGGCCCGAGACGGGCTCGCCGATGGGCATCGACGGCCTGCCGCCGGTGCCGGAGCCGTCGCTGCCCACCCCGTCGGCGTAACGGGTCCCACGATCCGGGCGAGGCTCTGGCAACGCCCCAATCGATCACGTAGGGTCAGTTTTGACATGTGGCACGCGCTGCTCCTCCTTCGCTGCCGCGACGAGGCCCCACTCGAGGCCGGCACCTCGTCGCGGAGTTGACGCGCGCCGCCTTCTCGTCTTCGCCCTTGGGAGCCCACCCACATGTCCAGTCCCTTTACGACGCAGCGCGCCAGCAAAATGCCGTTCGAGCGCTACGTCCCCTATCAGAAGCAGTTCGCGATCGACCTGCCCGACCGTCAGTGGCCGGCCCGCAGCGTCGAGACCGCCCCGCGCTGGTGCGCGGTCGACCTGCGCGACGGCAACCAGGCCCTGATCGACCCGATGTCGCCCGAGCGCAAGCGGCGCATGTTCATGCTGCTCGTACAGATGGGTTACAAGGAGATCGAGGTCGGCTTCCCGGCCGCCAGCCAGACCGACTTCGACTTCGTCCGCCAGCTCATCGAGCAGGACCTGATCCCCGACGACGTCACGATCCAGGTGCTGGTGCAGTGCCGTGAGCACCTGATCGACCGCACCTTCGAGTCGATCCGGGGCGCCAAGCGCGCGATCGTGCACTTCTACAACTCGACGTCCACGCTGCAGCGCCGGGTGGTCTTCGGCCTCGACAAGGACGGCATCACCGACATCGCCACCACCGGGGCGCGGCTCTGCCAGAAGTACGCGGAGATCCACACCCCGGACACCGAGATCTTCTACGAGTACTCGCCGGAGTCCTACACGGGCACCGAGCTGGAGTACGCCCTGGAGATCTGTTCCGCCGTGATCGACGTCATCGACCCCACGCCGGACCGGCCGCTGATCATCAACCTGCCGGCCACGGTCGAGATGGCCACGCCGAACGTCTACGCCGACTCGATCGAGTGGATGCACCGCAACCTGCCGCGGCGCGAGTCGGTGGTGCTCTCGCTGCACCCCCACAACGACCGGGGTACGGCCGTGGCCGCGGCCGAGCTGGGCCTGCTGGCCGGGGCCGACCGCATCGAGGGCTGCCTGTTCGGCAACGGTGAGCGCACCGGCAACGTCGACCTGGTCACCCTGGGTCTGAACATCTTCTCGCAGGGCATCGACCCGATGATCGACTTCTCGGACATCGACGAGGTCAAGCGGGCCGTCGAGTACTGCAACCAGCTGCCCGTGCACGAGCGCCACCCGTACGTCGGTGACCTGGTCTACACCGCGTTCTCGGGCTCGCACCAGGACGCGATCAAGAAGGGCTTCACCGCCCTGCAGGCCGACGCCGACGCGGCCGGCACCGAGATCGACAAGTTCACCTGGGGCGTGCCCTACCTGCCGATCGACCCGAAGGACGTGGGCCGCACCTACGAGGCGGTCATCCGGGTCAACTCGCAGTCCGGCAAGGGCGGCGTGGCGTACATCATGAAGGAGGAGCACAAGCTCGAGCTGCCGCGACGGCTGCAGATCGAGTTCTCCGGCGTGGTGCAGCACCACACCGACGAAGAGGGTGGCGAGGTCAGCCCGCAGGCGATGTGGGACATCTTCGCCGGCGAATACCTGGTCGAGCACCAGATGACGTCGGCCTTCCAGATCGCCGACTACAGCACGTCGATCCGCGACGGTAAGGTCGAGATCGACATCGAGGTCTTCCACCGTGGACAGCGTCGCCCGCTGGTCGGCGTGGGCAACGGCCCGATCGACGCGTTCGTGCAGGCCATCGAGCCGCTGGGCATCAACGCGCGGGTCCTCGACTACACCGAGCACGCCCTGACCTCGGGTGGGGACGCCCAGGCCGCGGCCTACGTCGAGGTCGAGGTCGGTGACCGTACGGTGTGGGGTGTCGGCATCGACGAGAACATCGTGAGTGCCTCGATCAAGGCGGTCACGAGCGCGATCAACCGCGCACGCTGATCCCTCTCGTTCCGCGCGCCATCCATCGACCGTGGCGCGCGGAACGGGCGCACTCCTCCTACGCTGGGGCTTGTGTCCCCTCGTACCCCCCTGATTTTGGCCACCGCCCTGCTCACCCTCGCCGGTTGCCAGGGCGTCACCCTCGAACCCACGCCGACCTCCACGCAGGACGCCACCAGCTCCTCGGCCCAGCTCGACGAGCTGACCGTGGTCGCCAAGACCGGTTCCATGAGCGGCTACAGCCGCGAGAAGTTCCCGCACTGGCGCAGCACGGGCAGTAACTGCGACATACGCGACACCGTGCTCAAACGCGACGGGAAGAACGTCAAGACGTCGGGCTGCAACGTCGTCGCCGGCACCTGGAACAGCTTCTACGACGGCAAAGTGCTCGACTCGCCGACCAAGGTGGACATCGACCACATGGTGCCGTTGGCCAACGCGTGGCGGTCCGGCGCCTCGAAGTGGAGCACCGACGAGCGCGAGGAATTCGCCAACGACCTCGACGACCCGCAGCTCATCGCGGTGTCGGCCGCTTCCAACCGGTCGAAGGGCGATCAGGATCCGTCCACCTGGAAACCCACAGAATCCAGCAGTTGGTGCGACTATGCGCAAGACTGGATCGAGGTGAAGGCCAAGTGGAAGCTGACGGTCACCGCCAAGGAGAAGACCGCGCTCCGGGACATGTTGGAGAAGTGCACATGACGAGCCCGACTCCGCCCACCACCGACATCGTGGCCGGCCCCGGTGGGGTCATGACCGACGAGGTCGGCGTCGTGACGGGCGACCTCACACTGCGTACGGAGGTCTCCGGCTTCGACGTCACCGTCCGCGTGCAATACAAGGACGCCGACGAGTGGTACACGGTGACCGGTGCGAAGGCGCCGCTGCGTGACCCGGCCGACGCCGACGCGGTCCACGCTGTCGTCGCGGGCATCCTCAACAGACCGGAAGGTTGAGTCGCTCACCGGAAACGGGACAGCGGGACGGGCCCGTACCGTTCTAATATCTTGAGGCTTCGATTCCCCCGCTCCATGCGAGAGGTTCAGCCTTGAAGATCCACAGGACTACCATCCGGGCCGCGACGGCCGTCCTCGGCACCGCCGCGGTCGCCGGGGTCGCCTGGATCGCCCTTCCGGCCTCGGCGGCGACCACCGGCGTCGTCTCCGTCGTCAGCTCGAACGTCATCACCTACACGGCGGCGAGCGGGAAGGCGAACGTCGTCACCCTGCTCCGTTCGGGCAACACGATCCTGGTCGACGACATCTACGGCATCTCGGCCGGTGCGGGCTGCGTCAAGGTCAGCGGCGACGTGACCCGCATCAGCTGCACGCCGAAGGTCGCGCCCGTCTGGATCCGGGTCGACACGGGCGACGGCAACGACAAGATCTACAACCGCACCAACCTGGGCACGACCGTCCGCGCCGGCACCGGCAACGACCTGGTCACCGGCGGCCCCACCCGCGACGACATCTATCTCGGCCTGGGCACCGACACGGCCGAGAGCCTCGGCGGCGACGACATCGTGCGCGGCGAGGGCGGCTGGGACACCATCAAGGGTGGCGACGGCAACGACGAGATCCAAGGCGGCGACGGCAACGACGCCGTCGACGGCGGCAACGGCAACAACTACCTCTACGGCGGCAACAACGAGGACCGGCTGCTGAGTGGCTCTGGCGAGGACTACCTCTCCGGAGACGCGGGCAACGACCGGCTCGAGGGCGGCAACGGCGAGAACCTCCTCGTCGGCGGCGTCGGCAACGACACGCTCGTGGGCGGCCTCGAGCACGACTTCCTCTCCGGTGACGCCGGCAACGACGTCGAGAACGGTGGCGGTGGCGACGACTACTTCGACCAGACCGTCGAGTTTGCCGCAGGGGCCGACGCCGACACCTTCAACGGTGGCGACGGCAACGACATCGTGTTCTACATCGACCGGGTGAAGGGCGTTACCGCCGACGCCGACAGCGTCACGGGCGATGACGGCTTCTCCGGCGAGAAAGACACCATCTCCACGTCTGTCGAGGACATCTACGGCGGAGAGGGCAACGACCGGCTGATCGGCACGGACCGCCCCGAGATGCTGGTCGGCTACGGCGGCAACGACACGATCACCGGCGCCGCCGGCGACGACAGCCTCCTGGGCTACGAGGGCATCGATCAGTTGAACGGCGGCGACGGGTACGACATCTGCCTCGACGCCGACGAGCCCGGCGAATCGGCCGTCGACTGCGAGTTGGGTTCCGGCGCGCTGGCGGCCCGGACCGCGCAGGCCAAGGGACAGGAGAAAGCTGACCGCGTCCTTCGCGAGATGAAGGCCGAGCAGCAGCAGATCCGCCGCTGACCACATAGCAGAACGGCCGCTCCGAACTCGGAGCGGCCGTTCTTTTCGTGTCTGGATCAGACGGGCGTCGCGGCCGGCTTGCGACCCACCACGGCCTCGTCGTCGACCACCGGGAAGTGGCAGGCGGTGAGGTGCGACTCGGGGTCGTCGAGCCGGGTGACCAGCGGCGGCTCCTCCGTGGCGCAGATGTCCTGCGCCTTCCAGCAGCGGGTGCGGAACCGGCAGCCGGACGGCGGGTTGATCGGGCTGGGCACGTCGCCGGTGAGCAGCACCCGGTCACGCTGCGCGCGGTCACGCCGGGCCGGGTCGGGCACCGGCACGGCCGACATCAGGGCGACCGTGTACGGGTGGCGCGGGTTCTTGTAGAGGTCGTCGCGCTCGGCGATCTCCACGACCTTGCCCAGGTACATGACCGCGACCCGGTTCGAGATGTGCCGCACCACGGACAGGTCGTGGGCGATGAACACGTAGGTCAGGTCGAACTCGCGCTGCAGGTCGTCGAGCAGGTTGACGACCTGGGCCTGGATCGACACGTCGAGCGCGGACACCGGCTCGTCGGCGACGATCAGCTTGGGCCGCAGGGCGAGGGCCCGCGCGATGCCGATGCGCTGCCGCTGACCGCCCGAGAATTCGTGCGGGTAGCGGTTGTAGTGCTCGGGGTTGAGACCCACGAGCTCCAGCAGCTCCTGCACGGCCTTCTTGAGGCCCTGCGGGGTCGGCATGTTCTGGATCTGCAGGGGCGCCGCCACGATCGAGCCGACGGTGTGCCGCGGGTTCAGCGACGAGTACGGGTCCTGGAAGATCATCTGCACGTCGCGGCGCAACGGACGCAGCTGGGCTCCCGACCGGTGGGAGATGTCCTCACCCTCGAAGACGATCTTGCCGCCGGTCGGCTCCAGGATCCGGGTGAAGAGCCGGCCCGCGGTCGACTTGCCACAGCCGGACTCGCCGACCAGGCCGAGCGTCTCGCCGGCCTTCACCTGCAGGTCGATCCCGTCGACGGCGCGCACGGCACCGACCTGACGCTTCAGCAGGCCCTTAGTGATCGGGAAGTGCTTTTCGAGCCCCGACACCTCGAGCAGGTTCTCGCTCATCTCAACTTCTCTCCGCTCAGAGGTTCGGCAGAACTTCCTGCTGGAAGATCTGCGTTCGGTCCTCCTGCGACAGGTGGCAGGCGACCTTGTGCGTGTCTCCACGCAGCAGGGGCACCTCGGTGAAAGATCGGTCGCCGTTGCGTCCGGCGTAGGGGCACCGCGGGTGGAACGCACACCCGTTCGGCAGATTGATCAGGCTCGGCGGTGAGCCCTTGACCGGGCTGAGCCGCTCCCGCACGTCCCGGTCGAGCCGCGGCATCGAGCCGAGAAGACCCCAGGTGTACGGGTGCTGCGGATTCTGGAAGACGTCCAGCGCCGGACCCTTCTCGATCACCTTGCCGCCGTACATCACCAGGACGTCGTCGGCGAGCTCGGCCACCACGCCGAGGTCGTGGGTGATCATGATGACCGCGGAGCCGAACTCCTCCTGCAGGTCCCGGATCAGGTCGAGGATCTGTGCCTGCACGGTCACGTCGAGGGCCGTGGTGGGCTCGTCGGCGATCAGCAGCTTCGGGTCGTTGACCAGGGCCATCGCGATCATCGCGCGCTGACGCATACCGCCCGAGAACTGGTGGGCGTAGTCGTTGAAGCGCCGCTCCGGCTGCGGGATGCCGACCCGGGCGAGCATGTCGATCGCCCGCTCGCGGGCCACCTTCTTGTTCACGCCGGGGTGGTGCACCCGGTAGGCCTCGACGATCTGCGACCCGACGGTGAAGTACGGGTGCATCGCGCTCAGCGGGTCCTGGAAGATCATCGCCATCTTGCCGCCGCGGAGCTTGCGAACCTGCTCGTCGGTGGCGGAGACGAGTTCCTCGTCGTCGAGCCAGACCTCACCGGTGACCTTGGCGTTGCTGCGGGCGCGGTGCAGACCGAGGATCGCGAGCGAGGTGACGCTCTTGCCCGAGCCGGACTCGCCGACGATGCCGAGGGTCTTGCCGCGCTCGAGCGTGAAGTTCGAGTCGGAGACCGCCTGGACGATGCCGTCGTCCGTCTCGAACCGGACGTTGAGGTCCTTGATCTCGAGGTACGGGCGAGGGTTGGTGGCGCCGATGGACATGTGACTCTCCCTCAGGCCAGCCGGACGCGCGGGTCGATCCAGCCGTAGACCAGGTCGACGACCAGGTTCGCGAAGACGATGAAGAACGCGGCGATCAGCGTGACGCCGAGAATGATGGGCAGGTCGCTCTGCCGGATCGCGGTCAGAGCCTGGTAGCCCAGACCGCGGAGGTTGAAGACGGACTCGGTGAGCACGGCGCCGCCGAGCAGCGCGCCGAGGTCGAGACCGAAGACGGTGACCAGCGGGGTCAGGCCGGAGCGCAGAGCGTGCTTACCGATGACGGTCCGCTCGCGCAGGCCCTTGGCCCGGGCGGTACGCACGTAGTCCTCGCCGAGCGTCTCCAGCATGTTCGCCCTCGTGAGGCGAGCGTAGGTCGCCGCGAAGAGGAACGCCAACGTGATCCAGGGCAGGATCAGGCTGGTGAACCACTCTCCTGGATTCTCGGTGAATGGCACGTAGTTGCCCTGTGGCAGCCACTCGAGCCAGTACACGAAGATCGCGGAGGCGAGCAGACCGGTGAAGTAGATGGGGAGCGATACACCCGCTAACGCGGTTGTCATCGCCGCTCGGTCGACGAACGTGCCTCTTCGCAAGGCGGAGAGCACACCGGTCGCCACACCGAGGATCACCCACAGCACGGCGGCGCCGAGCGCGAGCGAGAGCGTGACCGGAAGGTCCTCCAGCAGGAGCGGAGTGACTTCCTGGTCGGTCGCGAACGAGTAACCGAGGCAGGGCGCGGGGCAGTGGGTGACGTCCGGGCCGTTGGCGTAGTCCCGGCCGGCGACGATGCCCTTGAGGAACTTGCCGTACTGCACGACGATCGGGTCGTCGAAGCCCATCTTGGCCGAAATGCCGGCGATGGCGGCGGGGTCGGACTGCTTACCGATGTAAAGCAGAGCCGGATCGCTACCGATGGCCTTCGGGATTGCGAAGAAAATGCCGAAGGTGACTGCGGTCACCACAAGCAGCGTGATGACGGCGTTGATCAGCCGCCGAATGAGATATGCCAGCACGACAGTCGGCCGAGGGATGGGCGGGCACCGAAATCCGTTCAGGACTTCGATGCCCGCCCACCGGGGGCGGCCTTCACCAACCCTTCGAATTACCCGTTACTACTGGGGTGGAACGACGTCACTTGCCGTCGCTGACGCCGAGAGCCTGGAAGTCGAGCATGCCGAAGGACTCGTGGACGTAAGCGTTCGTCAGCCGCGGGTTGCGGTAGTTGAGCGCCTTGTCGACCACGAACGGGAGGACGTAAGCCCCCTCCATGATCTTCTTGTTGATCTCGGTGTAGATCGTCGCAGCCTTGGCCGGGTCGGTCTCGGCAGCGGCGTCGTCGAACAGCTTGTCGATCGCCGGGTCCTTGATCTCGGACCGGTTGAAGTTGCCGTTCTTGGTGATGAAGCGGCTGTCAGCCAGCGGCTGCATGTAGCCGGCGCCGGTCGGGTAGTCAGCACCCCAACCAGTGATGATGATGCCGTAGCCACGCTTCTTCACGATCTCCGGCGAACCACCGATGGCGGAGTCCGTCGCACCGTCGTACTGGTCGATCTTGGCGTTGATGCCGACGACCTTCAGCGAAGCCTGGAGCGCCTCGGCGGTCTTGACCTCGGCGGCCCGGTTGTTACGAGCGGCGATGGTCACGTCGAAGCCGTTCGGCTTGCCACAGGCGGCGAGAGCTTCCTTGGCCTTGTCGACCTGAGCCTTGCCCTGCTTGCGGTTGTACGGGTCGTAGTTCGCGTCCGAGCCCGCGATGTTCGGGGGCAGAATGCTGGTGCCGATGTCGCCACCCGCGAACTCGCCACCGCGAGCGGTCTGGATCGCGGTCGGGTCGGCCGCGTAGATGACCGCCTTGCGGCAGTCGGCGTTGTCCATCGGCGCGACCGGGGTCATGTCCGCGAACCGGAGGAAGCCGGTGTTCGGGGCGTCCGCGTTCGCCTTCAGGGTCGGGTCGGTCAGCAGCTTGGTACGGGCCGCGGCCTGCACACCGGTCTGGCCGACGTCGAGGTCCGCCGTGCCCGAGAGCAGACGGTTGTCGAGGTCGTCCGCGTTGGTGGTGATGGTCAGGTTGATCGCGTCCGGCAGAGCCTTACGGATCGGGTCGCTGGCCGGGTCCCAGTTCGGGTTGCGGACCCACTTGGCCGCCTTGCCCGGCTGGATCTCCGAGAACATGTACGGACCCGAGGCAGCGGGCTTCGAGCCGTACTGCGCGCCGGTGTCACGCTTCTGCGGGACGGGGCCGGAACCCGGCATCGCCAGCAGGTACATGAAGTCCGAGTACGGCTTGGCCAGCTTGAAGACGATGGTCGAGTCGTCCGGCGTGGTGACCGTCTTGAGGCCCAGCTTGTCGGGCGCGGTGTCCTTGTAGGGGCCCTTGTAGTTCTGGCCCTGGTCGAGGACGTTCGGCAGGTAGTACGGGCCGCCGGAGATCACGTCGGTCGCCCAGACGCGCTCGATGCCGTACTTGACGTCCTTGGACGTGATGGGGGCGCCGTCGTCCCACTTCAGGCCGCTGCGCAGCTTGAACGTGTAGGTCAGCTTGTCAGCGCTGATCGTCGGCTCGGCCTCGGCGAGGTCGGGCTGCAGCTTCAGGCCGGCCTGGCCCGGAGCGGCCGCGTAGTCGACCAGCTTGCGGGTGTACAGACGGTTGAGGTTCCACACGAACGCGTAGTAACCGCGCGCCGGGTCCCAGCTGTCGGCGTCCTGAGACGACCAGAGGTTGAGCGTGCCGCCCTTGGTCGTGCTCGGGTTGACAACGTTGGTGATGGCGGCGCCGAACTCCGACTTGCCATTCGAGGTGCTGCCCTTGTTGTCACTGTCCGAGCCGCCACCGCACGCGGCGGTGGTCAGCCCGAGTGCGAGAGCGACGCCTGACGCCGCCAGCACTCTTGTCTTGCGTGCCACCTGTTCTCCTACCTCCTCGAAGCGAACCCGGCCGGTCCGCGGAAAATGCAGTGGTTCTTTCGACCCCCGCCGGCTCATCGAGCCTTCGGGTCGAGCGCGTCGCGCAGGCCGTCACCGAAGAGGTTGAAGGCGAGCACGGTAAGGAAGATCACTCCACCCGGAATGATCATGTACATGGGGTCGATCTGGTAGAAGGTCACCGCGTCCGACAACATCCCGCCCCAGGACGGGTTCGGCGGCGGGATGCCGACGCCGAGGAAGCTCAACGCGGCTTCCGTCAGGATGTTGGTCGGGATGATCAGCGTCGTGTAGACGAGGATCGGGGCGGCCAGGTTGGGCAGCAGCTCCCGGAAGAGGATGCGGCCCGACCGGGCACCCAGGCTGCGGGACGCCTCTACGAATTCGCGTTCGCGCAACGAAAGTGTTTGACCACGCACGATCCGGCCGATGTAGGGCCAGCCGAAGAAGCCGATGACGCCCACCAGCACCAGCACTCGCGACCAGCGGTCGCCGAGGCCGAAGAGCTCGTCCGGCAGCACGGACAGGAGGGCGATCGCGAAGAGCAGCTGCGGGAAAGCAAGCAGGAAGTCCATGACTCGGCTGATCGTCGCGTCGACCCAGCCACCGAGGAAGCCGGCCATGAGGCCGAACACGGAGCCGAGGATCGTCGACACGAAAGCCGAGAGGAAGGCGACCGAGAGCGAGGTCTGCGCGCCGTACAGGATGCGGCTGAAGATGTCACGGCCGCTCTGCGGCTCGACACCGAACAGGAAGTCCCAGCTGATGCCGCCCAGCCTGCCGATCGGCGTGCCGAGCGTCGGGTCGATCTTGTCGGTGTGGTACTCGTCGATCGGGTGACCGAACAGCCTGGTCAGCACCGGAGCGAGGATCGCGACGAGAATCAGGAAAATGACAACGATGGCACCAGCCATCGCGACCTTGTCCTTCTTCAGCCGGCGCCAAGCAATCTGCTTCAGCGACCGGCCGGCGACCGCCTTTTCTCCAGGACGGTCAGCCGCATCGGCAGCAGGCGTGGTCGACTCGTCGGTGACCGACGCCTCAGGGCCAAGCGACATCTAAGCGTCGGTCCTCTCCCGGCGGCCGACGAGCATGAGTCCACGGCCACCCCGGACCACAGGTTCGACAAGAACCCGCGAGACCGGAGGACGATGGCCCACGCAGCGAACGGCAACCGATCGGTTATCGCATGCCTCGAGTGCCGACCCTCGTCGCGTGACGGTCTGATCCGACCCACGCCACGAGAGCACTCGACGGCGGGTGTGCCGCCATCGGAAGGAACACTCACCTAATGCGGTGCTTCAGGTCAAGTTCACGGACCGCACACGAACGGTTCCGTGTCCCCGTCGTGATGTGACCGTTACCTACGGCTCCGACCAAACGGAAACTACCGCGTAGATGTCCTGCAAGCAGTGATTCTGGGCGAAAATGCTATCGCCTTGTGATCATGCCATTACCCAGCGTACGCCTAGACCGCCCGGCGCCCCTCGAAGGCTCGACCGAGCGTGATCTCGTCGGCATATTCGAGGTCACCTCCGACCGGCAGACCACTTGCCAAACGGGTAACAGCAATGCCCATCGGCTTGACCATCAGCGCCAGATACGTCGCTGTGGCCTCACCCTCCGTGTTGGGATCTGTGGCGAGAATCAACTCCTTGACCTCGCCGGTACCCAGCCTCATCAGCAGCTCGCGGATGCGCAGATTGTCGGGTCCGATCCCTTCGAGCGGATTGATGGCCCCGCCCAGCACGTGATAGCGGCCCCGGAACTCGCCGGTCCGCTCGATCGCCACGACGTCCTTGGGCTCCTCGACGACGCAGAGCACCTCGTTGGTGCGGCGGGTGTCGCGGCAGATGCGGCACTGTTCCGACTCGGCCACGTTGAAACAGGTGGTGCAGAACCGCACCAGTTCCTTGACCTTGCGCAGGGCGGTCGACAGCCGGTTGACGTCGGCCGGATCCGCGGACAGGACGTAAAAGGCGATGCGCTGAGCGCTCTTCGGGCCGACACCCGGCAGCCGCCCCAGCTCGTCGATCAGATCCTGAATGGCACCTTCGTACACGCGATCAGAACCCGGGCAGGGACAGGCCACCGGTGGCCGGCCCCATCTTCGCCTCGGTCAGCTCGCGCTGCGCCTCGGCCGCGTTGTGGATCGCCGCGAGCACCAGGTCTTCCAGCGTCTCGACATCCTCGGGGTCGACCGCCGTCGGATCGATCTTCACCGACTTGTACTCCCCGAGCCCCGTCACGACGACGGTCACGAGCCCACCGCCCGCGGTGCCGGTCAGCTCGGCCGCGGCCAGCTCGGCCTGAGCACGCGCGACCTGCTCCTGCATCTTCTGCGCCTGCTTCATGATCTGCTGCATGTTCGGCTGTCCACCGGGGCGCATGGCACCGCTCCTCAAATCCGCTTCGAAGTCACAACACGCTGACGCCCGTCGATAACCACGACCCGCGCCAACGCGATCGCCGCCCAGCGTAGCCGCCGCCTGCGCACACGACACCACTCGCCACTCGGGACCAAAATCCCCATCCCGTACGGGACGTCAGGTGAAACAACCGCACTGCGGCCGAACCGGGCCGACGGGCTGACGCGCTGCCACTCAAGGCCATACCCCGCCGCCGGGCCGGCGTCACTCACCCGCTGGCCGCCCCCGCCAGGCCGAAGCCGGGCGGGGCGACCGTCAGCCCCAAACCGGGCAGCGCGACCGTCCGACCCAAGCCAGGCAGCGCGACCGTCCGACCCAAGCCAGGCAGCGCGACTGTCAGCTCTCGCCGATCTTCTCGGCGCCGAAGGCCTCCTGCAGCAGGCGCATGGCCTGTTGCTCGCTGCTCTCCCGCGCGGTCTTCTCGTCGATGACGTCGTCGAGCGGCTCGTCACCCGGATCGAAGCCCTCGTACTTCGCCCCACGCCCCGGCGGACCGTCGAACTCGGGGTCGTAGGGCGCCTCTTCGGCGGGCGACCCGTCGGCCCAGGCCTCGTCGGCCGGCTTCGCCGTCTGGCGGGTTCCCGCGCCGGCCCGCGCCCCCGCGGCCGCCGCCCGGGCCGCGGCCAGCCCACTACCCGGCCCGGACGCGCGGCCCGCACTCGCGGACCCGCCGCCCGCAGCCGCCGGTGATGTCGCCGCTCCCGCTTGGGGCGCTGCTGCCGCGGCCGCACGGGAGGCGTTCCCCGCGGACGCACGAGCGGCAGCGGCCCGAGCCGCCGCCAGGGCCGCGCTCCCGCCCGAAGACACATCTCCGCCCGCCGCGACGGCAGCCGGACCCACGCCCGCAGCCGCACTCGGACCCGCGCTGCCAGTCGGACCCGCGCCGCCACCCGGACCAGCGCCGATCTCGGCGGAGCTGTCTCGCCGAGCAGAAGCCCCACTGATCGCGTCGGACCCGGCCGTGGAAGTCTCTTCTAGACCGCCGTCCGTTGCGAATGCTTCACCGCCGGCAGCGATGTCACTGCCCGGCCGAGCCCCAGCCGCCTGACCGGCCGGGCCTGACTCGCCGTATTCCGCGCTGCCAGCCGCCGGACCAGTGGGCAGAGCACCGTCGGTCGCGGCGGCGCCGGAATCCCGTTCGGCCGGAGCGCTGGGCTCAGCCTGGTCGGATGCGTCTTCACCGGCCGTCGGGTCGGACACCGGGATCACACGCACCTCGGGCCAACCGCCGTCATCTTCCTCGACGGCCGGCGCCTGGCTCGCGGTCGACACCGATGGGCCGCCCGGTCTGGCCGGCTCCGGCCACTCGTCGTCGCCACCGGACGCCGGGGTCTCGGCCTGACGCCGTTGAGTGTGCGGAGCCCGCGCGGCCGCGGCCGGCTGACCCGCCGGCTGGGCCGAACCCGCCGGCGCCGCGCCGGCGCGGACCGCAGCCGGCGCAGGCCGTTGCCCGCCCGCATCCTGTCGCTGGCCCGGCGCGGTCTGACCGCGCGCTTGCGAACGCCCGCCGCCGTCGCGGCCGGACCCTCCCTGCGGCGCCGACCCGTAAGAGGTGGCCCCGGCGGCGCCCGCGATCTCGCAGCGAACCGACCACTGACCGCCGAGCACCTCATAGAGCGCGTTGACGATGAGCGCCGCACCCTGGGTGATGCCCTGAGCGTGCCGCGGCGAAGGCACGGTGAGAACGACTGTCTCGCCCTCGAGCTCTCGCACCGTGGCGTCGGCGGCCATCGCCCTCAGCACCACGCCGCGCGGCTGCTTCTTGACCTCGGCGAGCACCTCGGGCCACACCTGCCGGACGGCGTGCGCCGTGAGCTGCCCCGGACCGGCCGCCACAGCCTCGACCGCGGCGGCTCCCGGTTCCTCAGGGGCGTCGGGCAGCACCCCGACCGGCTCAGCCCGGCGCGCCGGAGCGACGCTCTCCGAAGGCTCGGACGGGGCGGCGGGGACGGCCGGGGCGGCCACGGGCGCGGCCTGTGCGACGGGCTCGACGGCTTCGGCGCGCTCGTTGGACGGCGAGTCGAAGTCAGGTTCGTCGTCCCACGGCGGGTCGTCGTCAACCCCGGTGGCAGGACCACCCCGGTCTGCCGGCGTGCCGTCGGCAACGTCATTCCAGTCGGGCTCCGCAGCGGCCGGGACCGAGCCGGCCGGGGCAGCAGAAGGAGCGGCCGAAACCGGCGCGGCCGAAACGGGAGCGGCCGAAACCGGCGCGGCCGAAACCGGAGCAGCGGAAACCGGCGCGGCCGAGACAGCAGCAGCGGAGACGGGAGTAGCGGAGTCGGGAGCAGCGGAGACCGGGATCGCGCTGACCGGCGCCGCCGCCGCGGTCTGAGCCGCCGTGGGTCGCGCAGCGCCGCCGCTCACACCCCCACGCCGGGCCGCGGCCGCGGCGGCGGCCCGCGCCGCCGAACGGCCGACCCCGTCGACGGCAGCCGCGGACGCCACAGGTGCGGGGTCGGCAGGCGCGGGACCAGCAGCAACGGGAGTGACAACCCCGCCGGCGGCGGGCGGGGCCGCAGCCTCGGGAAGTGCCAACGGCTCGCCGCCCAGGGCCAGCCGCCGCTCCATGCGCTCGAGGCGCTGCAGCAGCGACCCCGTCGAGTCTTCGGCGCCGGGCAGCAGCATGCGCGCCGTGACCAGTTCGAGCAGCAGGCGCGGAGCCGTCGTGCCACGCATCTCGACCAGGCCGTTGTGCACGATGTCGGCGCAGCGCGAAAGCGTCGCCGGGCCGAGGCGAGCCGCCTGGGCCCCCATCGTCTCGAGCTGGTCGGCCGGGCCGTCGATCAGGCCCTTGGCGACCGCGTCGGGCACCTGCTGCAGCACGATCAGGTCGCGGAAGCGCTCGAGCAGGTCGGACGCGAACCGGCGTGGGTCGTGGCCGGCCTCGGCCACCCGGTCGATCGTCGAATAGGCCGCCGCGCCGTCGCCCGCCGCGAGCGCGTCGCACATCTCGTCGAGCAGCGTGACGTCGGTGACACCCAGTAGGGAGACCGCTCGCGCGTAGCTGACCCCGTCGGGCCCGGCGCCGGCGATGAGCTGATCGAGAACCGACAGCGTGTCGCGCGCGCTGCCCCCGCCGGCCCGCACCACGAGCGGGAACACGGCCGGTTCGACCTGGACGCCCTCGGCCTCGGTGAGCTGCTGCAGATAGGGCCGCAGCGTCGCGGGCGGGATGAGCCGGAACGGGTAGTGGTGGGTGCGCGAGCGGATGGTGCCGAGCACCTTTTCGGGCTCGGTGGTGGCGAAGATGAACTTCACGTAGTCGGGCGGCTCTTCGACGAGCTTGAGTAGCGCGTTGAAGCCGGCCGACGAGACCATGTGCGCCTCGTCGATCACGTAGATCTTGTATCGGCTGCTGGCGGGGGCGAAGAACGCCTTTTCCCGCAGCTCACGAGCGTCGTCGACGCCACCGTGGCTGGCCGCGTCGATCTCGATGACGTCGATCGAGCCGGCGCCGTCGTTCGCTAGCGAGCGGCACGAGCCGCACACCCCGCACGGTTCGGGCGTCGGCCCCTGCTCACAGTTGAGCGATCGGGCCAGAATTCGGGCGCTGGATGTCTTGCCACAGCCGCGCGGTCCGGAGAAGAGATAGGCGTGGTGCAGCCGGCCGCTGCGCAATGCCTGCGACAGCGGCTCAGTGACGTGCTCCTGGCCGATGATCTCCGCGAACGTGCGCGGACGGTACTTGCGATATAGCGCGAGTGCCACTCCAAGACCCTCCTCGACGACCGCGCCATTGTCCGTCGGGGGTACGACAAGAACCAACCCAGGTACCGCTGGGGTGGAAGAACACAGGGAGGGCTGAGGCAGAGCAGAGACAAAAAGGGCCTCCCGTGCACCCGTCAGAGCCCGCTTATCCTTGCTGCCTTCCGGCCCTGGGGAGGTTCACGAGATGCACGCCGCACGAGAGGCTGTCCATGAGCTTACCCGCCCAGCGCCCGCCGCGGGGCGGGGACCCTCCGTCCACCCACCCACGGTCGTCTGTATCCTGGCTGACGGAGGATTCGCCTAGTGGCCTAGGGCGCACGCTTGGAAAGCGTGTTGGGGGAAACCCCTCACGAGTTCGAATCTCGTATCCTCCGCCATCGGCAAGCGGCCTGGTGTCGCACGCCGTGATCACGTCGACGAGCCGGGCCTGGTGCCCGGCTTTTCGCATGTTCGGGCTTTTCGCATGTTCGGAGGCCGGCGCCGCAAACCGCCCGAACGCTGCCCGGGCCGGCGCCACAAGCCGTCCAGGCCGGGCAGCAAAAAGCCGCCCGGGTCACAGGCCACGGGCGGCCGGGAACACAGCCGGGCGTTAGAGCTGGGCGGCCGCGATGGCGTCGTCCACCTCGGGGAAGATCGCGAAGTAACGGGCCAGGCCGACCGTCTCCATCAATTGGTTGAGGAACGGGTTGGCGCCCGCGAAACTGAGCCACCCGCCACGCGCTGTGATCACTTGCTTGCTGGTTATGAAGGCGCTCAACCCGACCGAATCGCAGAATTTAAGATCGGTGAGGTCGACGACGATCCGCGGAACCGGGCGTTCCAGCAGGTCCGCGAGGGTCGCGTGGAGTTGGATCGCGGTGTCCGAGTCGAGTTCGCCGCGCAGGTGCAGAACGGCGATGTCACTGCGGTGATCGGTAACTGTGGCCTGCATGGGGAATCGCTTCCTGGGCTGTTGATGGCAGCTCAGGGTAGGTGCGCCCCAACAATTGTCATCGCACAACTAGTGCGGCCGACCCGGAACGCAATGAGGGCCGGACCCGAAAGGATCCGACCCTCATTGGAAAGTTCGGCTGGCCGATGGTCTCAAGCGTGCGGCGCAGCCTGGGCTCCTGGCGCCGTTACAGCTTGCGCCACCGCCAGCGTGGACCGCGCCACGCGTCAGCCAGGATCATGGCCGAAGCCCGACCTGGACACTGCTGCACCTTCGACTTGCCCTCCGGACCGCCCATCTGAGCTTCAACTTCCCAGAGCTCGCCGTCGGTGCGGACGTAGACGTCACGGCGTGCAAGCCGGACGTCACCATTCCACCAGTGATGCTCAACTCTCACCAGTCAAATCTAGGACAGTTTCTAGGCATCGGCGCAGGGCTATCTTGTGAAAGTTTCTCACCAGGCGGATAAAAGCGCACTGACTGATCCGGTGGTTTTCGCCCGCGTGACTTGCGCTACAGCGGCAGTCTTTGCGCCGTATCGTCGCAGCCACCGTCCGTCATCGATGCAGCTAGAGATCGCAATGGGCGGTCACCGAAACCGCAGCGTTACTTTCACGATATGTGATCACGCCGAACGAGGTCGATCAACCGATCGGTCAGCCATCACAGCGGGTGACGATGAAGGTGCATAAAAAAACCCGCCGGCTTCGTGATCACGAAGCCGGCGGGCCTTGGCGGTGGTGAAGGGATTTGAACCCTTGGAGGGCTTGCACCCTCACACGCTTTCGAGGCGTGCTCCTTAGGCCGCTCGGACACACCACCGGGAAGTACGTTACCGGACGCCGCACGGGGCTGACGATCGGGTTCCCCTTTACCGCTCCGACCCTGACCGACCAGGGCGGACCTGGCAGGATCGCCGGTATGAGCGGTATGAACGAGCGAGAAGAGACGCGGCGATGAGCGTGCACATCGGCGGACAGCCGGGCGACATCGCCGAGCGGGTCCTGCTTCCGGGCGACCCGATGCGAGCGAAGTGGATCGCCGAGACCTTCCTGCAGGACGCCAAGTGCTACACCCAGGTCCGCGGGATGCTCGGCTACACCGGCACCTACCAGGGCGTCCCGGTTTCCGTGCAGGGCTCCGGCATGGGCATGCCGTCGGCGTCGATCTACACCCACGAGCTGATCAACGAGTACGGCGTGAAGTCGGTCATCCGGATCGGCTCGTGCGGCGCGCTGGCCCCCGACCTTCAGCTCGGCGACGTGATCGCCGCGATCGGGTCAGCGACCGACTCCAACATGAACCGGGCCCGCTTCGACGGACTGATCGACTATGCGCCGGTGGCCGACTTCAGCCTGCTGCGCACCGCGGTCGAGGTGGCCGAGCGGCAGGGCACGTCGATGCGGGTCGGCCCGATCCTGGCCGCCGACGCGTTCTACACCGACCGTCCCGATCTCTACGACTCGCTGGCCGACTACGGCGTGCTGGCGGTCGAGATGGAGTCGGCCGCGATCTATACGATCGCCGCCCGCTACGGCGCGAAGGCCCTGACAATCCTGACGGTCAGCGACCACATCAAGACCGGCGCCAAGATGGACTCGGCCCAGCGCGAGCAGGGCTTCGGCGACATGGTCCGGATCGGTCTCGAAACCGCGATCACCGGCGCGTCCTAGGCCCGATGCCCCCACGCACGCGGTCGTGCGCGTGGGGGCGTACGGGAAGAGGGGTGTGTCAGCGGAAGAAGTCGCGCAGCAGGGTCGCGCACTCGTCGGCCAGCACCCCGGCATAGACCTCGGGCCGGTGGTTGAGCCGCCGGTCACGCACCACGTCCCAGAGCGACCCGACCGCGCCTGTCTTGGGCTCCCAGGCGCCAAAGACGAGGGTCGACACGCGGGCCAGCACCAACGCCCCGGCACACATCGTGCACGGCTCCAGCGTGACCACCAGCGTGCTGCCGTCGAGCCGCCACGTGCCGGCCCGCTCGGCCGCGCGCCGCAGCACCAGGATCTCGGCGTGCGCGGTCGGGTCGCCGGTCGCCTCGCGCTCGTTGCCCGCCGCGGCCAGCTCCCGGCCGTCGGCGTCGAGCAGCACGGCGCCCACGGGTACGTCGTCCCCGGTAGCGGCGGCCACGTCGAGGGCCCGCCGCATCCAGGCCTCGTGCCGCGGTGACACGGCCAGACTCACGCCTCGCGCAGCTCTTCCATCTCGTCGCCGCAGCCGATGCGCTGGCAGATCTCGGCGGTCACGTCGGCGGGCATCATGCCCTCGAGCGCGCAGAGCGTCAGCAACCGGTGCGCGCTGATTCCCAGGTCGTTGAGCAGTTCGGCGTCGCCCACCGGGTCGGCGTCGGGGTCGGCCGCCGGGCGGTCGGTCTCGTCGTCGTCACCGCCCGCGGTCAGCTCGTCGATCTCCAGCGCCGGCGCCTCGATCTCACCGAGCAGCATCGCGCCGATCCGCGATTCCTCGGCGAACGCCGAGTCGGAGCCGAAGACCCGCAGGTCCTCGCCCTCGTCGAGACGCAGGACGGCCAGATATTGGTCGTCGCTCTCGACGAAGAGCAGGGACACGTCGGTGTCCGGTTCGACGTCCCGCAGCGCGTCGACCACCTCGTCGATGTCGGCCAGCCCGCCCAGGTCGAGCTCGGACGCCGTCCAGCCGTTCTTGCCGCGGCCCACGGCGGCAGCGAATGTCGACAACTTTCCCCCCACGCGACTGAAGTTCTCGCGAGTGACGGTAGTCGGTAGTACGGCGGGCGCCACGCGCCACGCCTTGACGCCGGATGAAGTCAGTTGACCAGGCGACGACGCATGGCGATGAGCTCGCGCAGCCGTGCCCGGCGCAGCCGCTGGGGCTGCCTGGTCTCCCGCGCCGTCTTCGCGTCGGCGAGGGCCGCCAGCAGCTCGAGCCGGCGCCGCCGGCGATCGGGATCGAGCCGAGGGGATGTGGGGGGCATGAACCCGAGGTTGAACCTTTTCAAGTCTTTAAGTCAAGGCCCAGTGCGGACCGCGACGAGGACGGCACATCCGGTCGCCGACAAGCCGGTCAAGATCGGACAATCACCACAGGGGCCAGTCCTGTGTAGTGATCCACCTCGCACCCACGAAAGCCAACGCGACGGACAGCCCGAGGCCGCTCGCGAGCGCCACGCCGACGGCGGCTCCCCGATCGCCGATGAACGTCATGACCAGCGCGACCGCCCAGGCAGTCACGGCCGCGAGCAAGGTCCACCACGCATAGGAGGCCAGGTCACGGCCGAGCGCGCCGAACAGCGTCAGCCAGACCACGCCCGCGGCGATGCCGGCCAGCAGCGGGCCGGCGTTGACCGGGTGCGGCTCGCGATAGACCGGCCGGGTCGGGCCCGGGAAGAGACCCGACGGCGGACGCATCGGCGCGACCGGCCGCTCGTCGCGCGGCGGCGGGTAGGGCGACGCGGACCAGGCCTCACGCGCGTCTGTCACTGTGCACCCCCACGGCTCGGACCGGTCCCACCGTGCCAGCCTAGTCAGCTTGACTCGGCGGGAGCCGGTCAGTTCTGCCACGATGGCCCGGTGCCAATGCTCCGTACGCTCTCCGGTCTGACCGTCCTGGCCCTCTGCCTCGCCGGCTGTGGTGGCAACGGCGCTCCCGGCCAGGCGACCGAGACGCCGCACTTCGTTCCCCCGCTGACGAGCTCGCAGGCGGCCGCTCCGCCGTCGTCCCCTGCGGCGGCACCAGCCGCCCCGGCAACAATTGCGCCGACGCCGTCCCGGTCAGCCTCGACCGTCACCGCCAACACCAAGGTGAAGTACGTCTTCCCGGTGAAGGCGTCGAACGTCGACTGGCACACGACCCACTCGAAATACAAGGCGACCGACATCTTCGCCGACTGTGGCGAGACGGTCGTGGCCACGACCAGCGGCATTGTGCTCGAGATCAGCCTCAAGGACGCGTACGTCAAGGGGTCGCCGGACGGCCCGAACAACGGCGGCCTGTCGGTCTCGCTGCTCGGCGACGACGGCGTGCGCTACTACGGCTCGCACCTGAGCAAGGTGCAGAGCGGCATCGAGAAGGGCGTCCGGGTCACGGCCGGCCAGGCGCTCGGCAAGGTCGGCCGCACCGGCAACGCGAACAACGTCTGCCACCTGCACTACGGCATCTCGCCGCCGTGCGCCCAGGTCGGCGACTGGAAGGTCCGCCGCGGCGTGGTCTGGCCCTATTCGTACCTGTCGTCGTGGCGCAAGGGTGGCGGCAAGAGCCCCGTGGCCGAGGTCGCGGCGTGGAAGCGCGCACACAACTGCAAGGCCTGAAAACGCACGGGGCCGCACCCTCGCCCAAGAGGATGCGACCCCGTGCCGCCGGAGGAAAGACCTAACTGAACTGAGCGAACCGCTTCTGCTGACGGCCTTCGACGGTGGTGAAGGCGCCGCCCATCGCGACCTTGCCGAGCTTCGCGCTGCTGGCCAGGGCGAGCACGCCCTCGACACCGTTGGCGTCGGCGGTCCAGTCGAGCAGCCGCCCGTCGGCCGTCGAAAGCGCAGCCAGCTTGACCCGGTTGTCCGAACCGTCCACACATGCGCCCTGCGACCCGGTGCGAGCGGTGCTGCAGGCCCGGTCGAAGTGCCCGCCGGCGTACACGGTCTCGCCGAGAACGGTCACCGCCTGCGCGTCACCGTCGAACGTGGCCGACCACTTCAACGCGCCCTCCGGCGAGTAGCGGGTGACTTTGCCGCCCTGACCGCCGTGCGCCGAGTAGACCGCGGTGTCGGTGACGGCCAGGGCGTACGTGATCACGGGTGGCTGGGGTTTGAAACCGGGAACGATCGCCGAGCTCTTGGGATCGAGCGCGGCGAGTCTCGCGTACCCGGGAAGGCTGTTGACCTTGCGGAACTTGCCGCCGACATAGACGCGCCCGCCGGCCGCCGCGATCGTCTCGACCTGGTCGTCGGCGGTGGGGCGCCAAACGGTGTCGAGCTTGCCGCTGCTCAGGGTGAATGCCGCTAGGCGGGTGCGTGGCTGACCGTTGACCGCGGTGAGGGTGCCGCCGACGTAGAGGCGGCCGTGAGCAGCGAAGGCGGCCAGGGGGCGTCCGGTGACCGAGTGTTTGAAGGCGCCGTCGAGGGTGCCGCTGGTGGCGTCCACCCGGGCGAGGCTGTCGCGCTTCTGGCCGGCGACGGTGGCGAAGTCTCCAGCCAGGTAGAGCGAAGAGCCGCTCAGGACCAGCGCCTTGACGCGCCCGTCGGTGGGGGGTGACCAGGGGAGGAGAGTGCCGGTGCGAGCGTCGACGGCGGCCAGGTGCTGGCGGGCTACCGGTTTGCCGTTGACGATCGCGGCGGTGAAGTCGCCGCCTACGTAGACGGTGTTCTTGGCGTAGGCGATGGTGAGGACGGCGCCGTTGAAGCTGGGCATGGCGTCGGAGCTCTGAGCCTGGGCGGCCGGCGTGGCGCAGGTGATCGCGGCACCGATGACGAGCGCCGTGGTGAGTGTTTTACCCCGGTAAGTCACGTGATCACCGTAATGGTGGGATTGGGTGGCTCGGCAGTCTCGAAACGGACAAAAGCCCCGGCTGAGACGGATGATCACGGCCTGGCCGAACGGTTGATCTTCGGAGAAGCCACCGCCTCCCCCTCCCACCCAAGGGACGTGGGGGTGACGCTAGTGGCTCTGCGGCGCGGGCCTTGCCGGTTATCCACAGGGGCTGTGGAAGAGTTTCGGATGTGGATATCGCGATCGTCGGGCTCGGGCTCATCGGCGGGTCTCTGCTGCGGGCGCTGACCGCGGCCGGCCACCACGTCACCGGCTACGACGCCGACCCGACCACCCGCGACCAGGCCTCCGCCGCCGGTTTCCCGGTCGCCGGCTCGGTGCCCACCGCGATCTCCGGCACCGACCTCACGATCCTGGCCGTCCCCCTCCCCGCCCTCCCCGGCGTCCTCGACGAGATGACCGACTACGACGGCCTGGTCACCGACGTGACCTCGGTCAAGCGCCCCGTCCGCGATCTAGCCCACCGACTGCGCCGTTTCGTAGGTGGGCACCCCATGGCCGGCAAGGAGACCTCCGGCTTCGCCGCCACCGAGGCGACTCTCTTCGACGGCTGCGCCTGGGTCCTGACCTTGGAACCCCACGAGACAGACCTGTCCGACTGGCTGACCCTCGCGCGGCTCTTCACCACGCTCGGCGCCCGCGTGGTCCCGACGACCGCCGCCGAGCACGATCGCGCCGTCGCCGAGGTCAGCCACGTCCCGCACCTGTTCGCGGCGGCGCTGGCCCTGCAGCTCGAAGGCAACCCGCTGGCCGGCACCCTGGCCGCGGGCTCCTTCCGCGACGGCACCCGCGTCGCCGCCACTCGGGCCGAGTTGATCGTCGCGATGTGCGGCGGCAACAAGGCCGAGGTGAGCAACGCCCTCTCCCGCCTGATCGGCGACCTCGAGCAGATGCGCCGACACCTCGAATCCGAGGATCTGACCCCCACCGTGCGACGGGCCGGCGACCTGCGCCGAGCCTGGCCCGCCAAGTCCGGCCACATCCGCGAGCTGACCCCCACCGTCGATGCCCTGCTGGATCTGGGCCGCAACGGTGGCTGGGTCACCGCGATCAGCGACAACGGCGAGGTCGAAGCGGCCGGAAACTGACCGCAATAGCTCCTAACGTGGTCGGTGACAACAAGACCAAGGAGTCCGCGATGCCAGGTCAGGTCGGTTCCATCGACAACGAGCAGCAGGGTCTGCTCGCCTACCTAGCCCAGATGCGCTACGTGTTGCGGCTGACCGCCCACGGCCTCACCGACGAGCAGCTGCGGGCCACTCCGTCGGCCAGCGGCCTGAGCATCGGCGGCCTGATCAAGCATTGTTCGTCGACCGAGGCCGGCTGGATCAGCCAGGTGCGCGGCGAGCAGCAGGAACTCGACTACCAGGCCTACGCCGACAACTTCCGCCTGGCCGACGGCGAGTCCATCGACGACGTGCTGGCCCGCTACGACCAGGTCGCCGAGCTGACCGAGAAGACGGTCACCGAGCTCGACGATCTCGGTCACCAGATCCCGATCGATCACTCCGTGCCCTGGAACAGCAAGGACATGACCCACTGGACCCTCCGCTGGGTCCTGCTGCACCTGATCCAGGAGACCGCCCGTCACACCGGCCATGCCGACATCATTCGCGAATCGGTCGACGGCGCCACCGCCTATCCGCTGATGGCCGCAGCCGAGGGCTGGCCCGAGACCGACTGGCTCAAACCCTGGAAACCCGCTTAGACGTACGCGTCGTCGAGTCCGACAACCGCATTGGGGCGGCCCTGGGCGCTCCTGCGAGCTGAGTGCGGCAAAAGGCCGTTGGGCGCTACCGGGCCGGTGGTCACAAGAGCTCCCCGCGGTCGAGCCGGATCACTCGCCGGTCGGTCACGATGGCCGTCACCAGGTCGTGCGGGGTCACGTCGAAGGCCGGGTTCGCCGCCGCGGCCCACGGCGTGACCTCGCTCGACCCTCGGTCCTCGATCGTCACCGCGTCCCCGCTCGGGGTGCCGAGGTCGACCGTCGACTCGGGCGCGACCACCACGAACGGCAACCCCGCGGCTCGGGCGCCGAGCGCGTGGGCGTACGTCCCGATCTTGTTGATCACGTCGCCGTTGGCGCAGATGCGGTCGGCGCCCAGGATCACCGCGTCGATCTCGCCGCGCGCCATCAGGAACGGCCCGGCCGAGTCGACCGCCACCCGGTGCTCGATGCCCCACCCTGTGAGCTCCCACGAGGTGAGCCGGGCCCCCTGCAACAGCGGACGAGTCTCGCTCGCGATCACCCCGGCCAATTGGCCCCGCCGGTGCAGTTCGTGGACGACGCCGAGCGCCGTACCGATGGTCACCGCGGCCAGCCCGCCGGTGTTGCAGTGGGTGAGCAGCCGCGGCCGGGTGCCGCACAGCTCGACCAGCAGGTCGGCGCCGAGGGCGGCCATCGCGTCGGAGGCGGCGATCTCCTCGTCGCGCACCCGGCAGGCCTCGCGCAGCACGGCCTGCGGGCCCTGCGGCAGCAACAACGCTGCTCGCCGGGCGCCGCGGGCCAGGTTCACCGCGGTCGGCCGGGCTGTCTCGACGCGGTGCACGGCGGCCGCCAGCGCCTGCGGATCGTCGGCGTGCACCCGGGCCGCCAGCGCGACGCCGAAGGCCCCGGCCACGCCGAGCGCGGGCGCACCTCGTACGGCCAAGGACTGGATCGCCGCGACCAGCTCGCCCACCGTGTGCAGGCGCAAGATCTTGAGCTCCCCGGGCAGCGCCGTCTGATCGATGATCTCGATGGCTCCGTCGACCCAATCGATCGTCCGCATGCCGCGATACTAGGGCCATGGCATCTCGTGATCCGGTGGCCGACCTGCGGCGCATCGCGTTCCTGCTGGAACGCGCGAACGAGGCGACCTATCGGGTGCGCGCGTTCCGCTCGGCCGCCACGACGATCGCCGCCCTGCCGGTGACCGAGCTGGCCGAGCGCGCCGCGGCCGGCACGCTGAGCGAGCTCTCCGGCGTCGGCGACGTCACGGCCCGCTGCGTCGCCGAGTCGCTCGCCGGTGAGGAGCCGGTCTACCTGCGCCGGCTCGAGTCCACCGAGGGCTCCGACCTGATGGGTGCGGCCCTGAAGCTGCGCGAGGCCCTGCGGGGCGATTGCCACGCCCACTCGGACTGGTCGGACGGCGGCTCACCGATCGAGGAGATGGCGCTGGCCGCGGTCGAACTGGGCCACGAATACCTGGTGCTCACCGACCACTCGCCCCGCCTCACCGTGGCCCGCGGGCTGACCCCGGCCCGGTTGCGCCGCCAGCTCGACTACGTGGCCAAGCTGAACGACGCGCTGCCCGACGGCTTCCGCATCCTCACCGGCATCGAGGTCGACATTCTCGACGACGGCTCCCTCGATCAGGAGGACGCGCTGCTGGCCCGGCTCGACGTGGTCGTCGGCTCGGTGCACAGCAAGTTGCGCGACGAGTCGCCGCGGATGACCAAGCGGATGGTGAAGGCGCTGTCCAATCCCCACCTGGACATCCTGGGCCACATGACCGGCCGGAAGGTGTCGGCGGCGGGGGAAGGCGACCGCGCCCACCGCGGCGGCCGCACCCGGCCCCCGAGCACGTTCGACCTCGACCGGGTGATCGCCGCGGCTCTCGAGCACGGCAAGGCCATCGAGATCAACTCGCGGCCCGACCGGCTGGACCCGCCGAAACGGATGCTGACCGTCGCGGTCGAGGCGGGCTGCCTGTTCAGCATCGACACCGACGCGCACGCTCCCGGCCAGCTCGACTGGCTGCGGTTCGGCTGCGAGCGGGCCGCGCTCTGCGGTGTGCCGGTCGAGCAGGTGGTCAACACCTGGCCGATGGATCGCCTGCTGAAGTGGACCGCCGGGCACGTGTGAAAACCCGTAGGGTCGGCGCGTGGGACGAATTGATGACCTAGCCGAGAACTACGTCGACGAGTGGGCCCGGCTCAGCCCGATCGGCGCCACCTACGTCGGCATCGCCGGGCACGACAACCGGACCGACGACCTCTCGCCCGAAGGCTTCGCCGCCCAGACCGAGCTGACCCGGCGCACCCTCATCCAGCTCGACCTGATCGAGCCCGAGCACGAGACCGAGGCGGTCGCCAAGGACGCGATGATGGAGCGGCTCGGCCTCGAGCTGGCCACCGACGAGGCCGGCTTCTCGCGGAGCGCGGTCAGCGTCATCACGAGCGGGCTGCACGCCTTGCGCGGCGTCTTCGACGTGATGCCGACCGAGGGCGAGGAGGCGGTCGCCAACATCGCGGCGCGGCTCACCGACCTGCCGCACGCGCTCGACCAATACCGCCGCACCCTGCTCGAGGAGGCGGACGCGGGCCGCATCAGCGCCCGCGCGCAGTTGCTGGCGGTCGCCGAGCAGTGCGACGCCTGGACCGATCCCGACCGCGACGACTTCTATCGCGGCTTGGCCGGGCGGGTCGACGCGAGCGGCGCGCTCGCGGCCGAGCTGAACCGCGGCGCCGAGGCGGCCACCGCGGCCACCGCTGATTTCGCCGAGTTCCTGCGGCGTGACCTGGCGCCCCGCGGCCGCGAGAAGGAGGCCGCCGGCCTCGAGCGCTACGAGCTCGCGTCGCAGTATTTCCTCGGGGCCAAGGTCGACCTGCAGGAGACGTACGAGTGGGGCTTCGCCGAGCTCTTCCGGATCGAGCAGGAGATGCGGGCGACGTCGGCCGCGATCGCCGGCTCGGGCGCGACGATCGACGAGGCGGTCGCCGCGCTCGACGCCGACCCGGCGCGCAGCATTCCAGGCAAGGAGGCTTTCCGCGACTGGATGCAGGCGCTGGCCGACAAGGCGATCTCCGAGCTGAACGGCACCCACTTCGACATCGAGCCGCCCGCGCGCCGCATCGAGTGCTGCCTGACGCCGACCAGTGACGGCGGCATCTACTACACCGGCCCGAGTGAGGACTTCAGCCGGCCCGGTCGCATGTGGTGGGCGGTGCCCGAGGGGGTCACCGAGTTCTCCACCTGGCGCGAGGTCACCACGGTCTATCACGAGGGGGTGCCGGGCCATCACCTGCAGATCAGCCAGGCGCTGCTGCGGGCCGACACGCTCAACCGCTGGCAGCGGCTGCTGTGCTGGTGTTCGGGGCACGGCGAAGGCTGGGCCCTCTACGCCGAGCGGCTGATGGACGAGCTGGGTTACCTCGGCGACCCGGGCGACCGGCTCGGCATGCTCGACGCGCAGGCGCTGCGGGCCACCCGGGTGATCGTCGACATCGGCATGCACCTCGAGCTCGAGATCCCGCGGGACAACCCGTTCGGTTTCCACCCGGGCGAACGCTGGACGCCGGAGCTCGGCTGGGAGTTCTTGCGTGCGCACACTCGCATGGAGGAGAAGACGCTGCGCTTCGAGTGGAAGCGTTACCTCGGCTGGCCGGGACAGGCGCCGTCGTACAAGATCGGCGAGCGGATCTGGCTGCAGGCTCGCGAGGAGACCCGCCGTCGCAAGGGCGCAGATTTCGATTTGAAGACATTCCATCGGGACGCGTTAAATCTTGGTTCCGTCGGTCTTGATCCCCTGCGCAAGGCACTCGCCCGCATCTGACCCGTTTCGGGCTTTTCCCCGGTTCGCGCCGGGGAAAAGCCCGCTTCCCCGTGAGCGGTCCAGCACTTTCCGGCATTTCCTTGCTGTGAGCGATCAGTCCACTACGGACTGTTTAATTGATTCGGGTCTTATCAGATATCCTTTATGGATCTTGTGACTTTTCGTCCGGCGTCCGTGCAGTTACCATCGCCGCGGTAACTTTTCCGTCTTCCGGAACCGGCGTGGGCTGGGATTCTGGCCCCGGTAACGGAACTGAACGCTCGTTACAACGAGGACAACGGCACCCTGTATCCCCCGATCAGCCGAGAGAGTTCCGTCCCTTGGAAAGGGGTTTACTGAGGTTTTCTCGGATAGATTGGCCCGGATCCGTGCGCCTCACGGCTACGGAAAGTAGCCGCAATAACGGCTCATCGCGTGTTGCATGGCGGAGGACGAAAGCAATGAACAGCCGGCGAACCCGTTTAGGCTCCGCACTCGCGGTGATTTTGACGGTTTTGGTGCTTGTGCCGACCGCGGTCCTGTTCGGTCGAGTTTGGACCGACAATTCTGACAAGCGCGGCAGCACCGAGATGGAGAAGAAGGGTGTGGAGTACATCACCGCACTCACCCCGCTGGTCAACGCGCTCGCGGAATCGCAGTCCACGGGCATCCAGGGCGTCAGCAAGCCCCCGCCGACCCTGGCCCCCGCGGTGGCCCAGGTGTCCGCCGTGGACGCCAAACTCGGCGCCGAGCTGCGGACCCAGGACCGCTGGGCCGACCTGAAGAGCAAGATCAGCAAGCTGCCGAAGGTCACCGGCTCGGTCAACATCCTCAACGCCCACGTCGAGGTGACCGACCTGACCCTGGCCCTCTACGCCGCCGTCCGGCGCAACGCCGAGCTCAACCGCGACCCCGACGGCGACATCTCGAACCTCCAGCAGGCCGTGGCGATCGACATGCCGACCACGGTCGTACGGGTGAACCGGATGGGCGACTACGCCAACCTGCTGCAGGGCCTGCCCGCCGCCAGCCGCGGCCAGGTGCAGGCGCAGTTCGGCCACGAGGTCATCGCCGTGCAGGACTCGGTCAAGCAGCTCACCGAGAACCTGCAGGCCGCGGTGGACGACACCAAGAGCCAGACGCTGAGCGGCAGCCTGGTCAACTCGCTCGACTCGTTCCGTCGCGGCGTCGAATCGATGAGCCGTGGCGCCAACCCGGGTGGCACCCCGAACGCCGCCACCATGTCCACCGCCCAGTCCACCCTGCAGACGGCGCTCAACAGCCTCTCCGGCACCACGCTGAAGGAGACCGACCGTCTGCTCGACGACCGCCTCTCCTCGCTGAACTACCGGCGCACCGAGGCGGTCATCATGGGCGCGCTCGCCCTGCTGCTGGTGCTGGGCGCCCTGCTCTGGCCGTCCTTCAACCGCCGCCGTGAGACCGAGGCGAGTCCCGAGCGCCCGGTCGGCGAATCCACCCGCGACGTCGCGATGAGCAACCGCTCGGGTAGCCCCTACGGCAGCCCGAACCCGTACGACCAGGCGCCGGGCTACGGCGACCACGACCAGACACGGCGGGAGCGGTCCGGTGCTATTCGGTAAGTTCCGCATCCTGGGCAAGCTCGCCCTGCTCGTCCTCGTACCCCTTCTCGGCGTCGTGGCGCTGAGCGTGCCGGTCATCGTCAACCGTGTCTCGGCCGCCACGGACGCACAGAACACCTCGGACACCGTGGCTCTGGCCACCCGGGTCGGCACGGCCGTGCAGGAGCTCCAGGAGGAACGCCTGCTCTCGGTCGGCTACCTCTTCCAGCTCGTCGACCGCTCCGACCTGGTCGTGCAGAGCGCCGCCGCCCGCGACGCCGTGGCCCGCGTGGACGACGGCGGCGAGACTGTCTCGCGGGATCTGGCTCGGGCCCTGCGCAACCTCACCAAGCTCGACAACACCCGGCTCAACGTGCTGAACGGCGCGATCCTGCCGAACGCGATCGTCGACGAGTTCACCAAGCTCATCACGCCGGTCATCAACGGACTCGCGCTGTCGACGAACGCCGACCTCAAGACCGGTGTCGGCCGGCAGCTGTTCGCCCTCGAGCAGGCGCTGCGCAGTGACGACCTGATCAGCCAGGCCTCCGGCTACCTGGTCGCGGCCGTGAAGACCAACAACGCGGGCCTCATCGGGCTCTTCTCGCAGTCGCTGATCCAGCTCCAGCAGGTCATCGCGAACGCCGAGGCGTTCTTCACCGACAGCCAGTACAAGCTGTACCTGGGCGCGCAGGACGCGTTCTCGTCCCGCGTCGGCTCGCAGTTCCTCGCGATCGCGGCGACCGACCCGATCACCGCCATCCAGCAGCTCAAGATCGAGACACTGTTCCCGTCGCTGCAGTCGGTGCTCGTCCTCGGTGGCTTCGTCGAGAAGCGCGTCGCCGCGGACGTGGACGCGATCGTGACCAACAACCGCGATGCCGCCATCCGCGACGCGTTCCTCATCGGTGGCGGCTCGCTGGTCCTGCTGCTGCTCGTGGTTCTGCTGAGCCTCTTCATGGCCCGCGCCGTGGCCCGGCCGCTGCGCCGTCTCACCACCTCGGCCGACCGGATCGCCCGCGCCGCCGAGGCCGAGCTCGAAAGGGTGGCCGACGACGACGCCGAGTCGGTCCGCCCGATCCGCCTCGACCCGGTCGACGTCGAGGCCCAGGACGAGATCGGCGACCTGGCCCGCGCGTTCGACCGCGTGCAGACCACCGCCGTGCGGCTGGTGGAGCGGCAGGTGCTCGGCCGGCGCAACGTCGCCCAGATGTTCGCGCACGTCGGACGCCGCACCCAGAACCTGGTCGGCCGCCAGCTCGCGCTGATCGACAACCTGGAGCGCCGCGAGACCGACAGCGACCGCCTCTCCGAGCTCTACCGCCTCGACCACATGTCCAGCCGTCTGCGCCGGAACGCGTCCAGCCTCGTTGTGCTCTCCGGCGGCGCCGGCGCGAACGAGCACATGGCCCCGCTGGCCCTGCAGGACGTCGTGCGTCTCGCCCTCGGTGAGATCGAGGACTACACCCGTGTGGACGTCGACGTCCCCGAGGAGATCGTGGTCGTCCCGGCCGTCCTGGCCGACCTGACCCTGCTGCTCGCCGAGCTGATGGAGAACGCGACGTCGTTCTCGCCGCCGCAGACCCGCGTCGTGATCAGCGCGACCGAGCTGCGCGGAGGCGCCCGGCTCTCGATCGTCGACCAGGGCCTCGGCATGCCGCCCGAGCGGCTCGTCGAGGAGAACGCCCGGCTCACCCGCCGCGAGCGTCTCGACCTCGCCCCCAGTGAGGTGCTCGGCCTGTTCGTGGTCGGCCGGCTCGCCCGCCGGCACGGCATCGAGGTCACCCTGACCGAGACTCACGGCGGCGGCATCACGGCGTGGATCGACCTGAACCCGTCGCACCTGATCGCCCGGGTCACGAGCACCACCGCGCCGCAGGCTCCGCCGTTCCCGCCGGTGGTCACGCCGAACGTGCCGCCGAGCTACCACACCGCCGAGTTCGCGCAGGTCATCGCGGGATCCGCGGCGCGGGCCTCGGTGCCGGGCAGCCAGCAGCCGTTCGACGCCAACGTGCTCCACCGGGCGACCCAGACCCTCGAGACCGGACGGTCGTGGAACGCGTTCGCCCCGGCCCGGGCCGGCGCTCCGGTGGTCGAGACCCCGGCCGACCCGTACGCCGGGCAGCCCGTCTACGAGGCCGAGACGGTCTACACCCCGGGGCCGGCCTACCAGCAGCCGGTCGCCTACCAGCAGCCGGTCGCCTACCAGCAGCCGGTCGCCTATCAGGAACCGGTCGCCTATCAGCAGCCGATGGTCGCGTCCGACTACGACCTGAACGCTCCGGTCGCGGGCCGCGTCCCGGCGGCGATGCCGGAGCTGCCGGCCGCCGGTCCGAGCGCGTGGCACCAGCAGCAGCCGACGCCGCCGCAGGCCACGTGGACGCAGCCCGCCGTCGAGGCGGCACCGGTCGTACCGGCCATTCCGCAGCAGCGTACGAACGACGACGATTACCGGTACGCTCCCCAGGCGTACCAGCAGCCGTCGATGCCCGAGCAGCGTCCCGCGGAGGTGCCCCAGCCGCAATACCAGCAGCCGCAGGCCCAGCCTCAGCAGCCGCAGGCCGAGCCCACCGGCCCGTTGCGTCGTCGTATTCCGGGCAGCCAGCTTCCGGAAGAGGGCGGCCGCCCCGTGCCGAGCCGTCCGCCGTCGCAGAACGACGCGCTCGCCGCGCGGGCCGCGTTCGACGACTTCGAGGCCGGAGTCAACCGGGCGCAGTGGGACGCCGCCGAGACGCAGATGTCGTCACCGCCGTCGGCCGGGCACTCGCCCCTCGCCCGCCGGGTGCCGGGCGCCACGCTGCCGATGGACGAGCCGAACTATCCGCCACCGGCCTCGCCGAGCCTGCCGCTGAACCCGGACGAAGCCCGAGCCCTGATGGAACAGTTCGAGTACGGAGTCGCACTCGCGCTGAACGAAACTAAGCCACAACCCGAGGGACAACCGCGATGACTTCCCCCTACAGCACCGACACCGGTAACGGCCGCGACTATGCCCAGTCACAACTGAGCGCCGAGGCCAAGACCTTCAACTGGCTGCTGGACTCCTTCACCTCCGGCACGGCCGGCGTGATCGAGGCCATCGCGGTGTCGTCCGACGGCCTGTTGATGGCGATGTCGGCGATCAAGGACCGGCCGAACGCGGAGCGCCTCGCCGCGGTTGTCTCGGGTCTGACGAGCCTCGCCGGCGGTGCCGCGAGCTGGTACAGGCTGGGCTCGCTCAACCGGGTCATCATCGACATGGCTGACGGGTACCTGCTGGTCACGGCGATCAGCGCGGGATCGGTGCTCGGGGTCATCGCGGACCGCTCGGCGAATCTCGGCACCCTGGCGTACGAGATGACGCTCTTCGCCACCCGCGCCGGTGGTGCCCTGAGCCCGCGCCTGATCGCCGAACTGAAGAACGCCGTTCAGCAATGACATATCCGGACCCCGACGACCCGGCACACCCGGCTCGGCCGAGTGTCCGGCCCTTCCTGCAGTCCGGCGCGCTCTCGGCCGGCGGCTACCGTCCCGCGCACCGCGACGACCAGCCACCGGCCGGCGAGCAGACCACTGCTCTGCGTCCGTTCGTCATCACGTCCGGGCGCACCGACGGTGCCGATCCCAACATCGGGATGGAGACCCAGGTAACCGTCAGCCCTTCCGCCGGTCCGGTCCGTCTCTCCCCCGAGATGCGAGCCATAGTGGGTCTCTGTGGCGAACCCGTCTCCGTGGCGGAGATCTCCGCCCGGTTGCGCCTGCATCTCGGCGTCACCCGCATCCTCGTCGGCGACCTGCGGGCCGCCGGGCAACTGGACGTGCACGTGCTGGACAACGAGACCCCCGACCCTGAGACCATCATGCGAGTGATCCGTGGACTTCGAGCAATCACCTGACCGCGTCGTCGGCACCGCCGCGATGGGAAGTGGCGGCCGTCCGAAGAAGGCGCCCGTACCGGTCAAAATCATCGTGGCCGGCGGCTTCGGGGTGGGTAAGACGACCACCGTCGGCGCCATCTCGGAGATCTCCCCGCTGACCACCGAGGCCGAGATGACCTCCGCGTCGGTGGGCATCGACGACCCGGGCCAGGCGACGATGAAGACGACGACGACCATCGCGATGGACTTCGGCGTACTCACGATCGACCAGACGCTGAAGCTCTACATCTTCGGCACGCCGGGGCAGTCGCGGTTCGCCTTCATGTGGGACGACCTGATCAAGGGTGCCCTCGGCGCGTTGGTCGTGGTGGACACGAACCGGATCGACGACTGCTATCCGGCGGTGGACTACTTCGAGCGTGCCGGGCTTCCGTTCGTGGTCGGCGTCAACACCTTCAACGGGCAAATGACCTACAGCCTGGACGAAGTACGCTGGGCACTCGCCGTTCGCGAAGACGTGCCGGTGCTCTCCTTCGATGCCCGTTTCCGTGGCTCGGTCAGGGATGCGCTGCTCGTCGTGCTCGACCAGGCCCTCGACAAGGCGATCCGCCAGAAGTCGTCGTAACCCTGACGACGGGTGTGCGGCGAGTCGCTGAGATCGAGGTTCCCAAATCGGCCTGCGAGCGGGCAGAGTGGTAACAGCGTGACCCGCTACGGAAGGACGATCAGGTGCGCGGCGGACTGGATGACGCTCTCGACAAGCTCGCGCGTCGCGACGAGCTGCGTCGGCGCGCCACGGGCGAGACACCGGGCACCCCTGCGGCCGTGACCGAGCTGGTCGAGGCGGTCGCCGCGGTCGTCGCCCGCCATCCCGAGCTGGGCGTGAGCGTGGGCGTCGAGGGCGCCGGCGATCCGCTCCTGCTGCACTTCTACCTCGCCGACGGCCAGGTGCAGGTAAACGCCGAGAGCGCGGCGGCACTGTCACCCGACGAGAGCCCCCGTCACGCCGATTTCGACATCGAGACCGACGACGGCTACCGCCAGGGGCCCGCCGACCAGCACTACTTCGCCGAGTCCGACACGGCCGAGCGGCGCTACGGCTCGTTCGACGCCCAGGAAGACCCGCGTTACCCGTCGCGCGACCCCGGCGAGACGTCCCGTGATCTCGGCGCCCGCCTGCGCGACCTCGGCATGGCCACCAACGGTCAGCCGGCCCCGCAGCCGCACCCGTTCGCGGCCACACCTCCGCCGCCGGTCCCGGTCCCCGCGGAAGATCCACACGGAGCGACCCGGCGCATCGATCCCGAGCAGCACCGCCCGGCCGCCGCCGAGCCCGATGCCCCGGCGCGCCCGGCACCCGAGCAGCGCGGCATGCCGACGCCGCTGCCCAAGCCGATCCCGCTGCAGGTCGAGCGGCCGGAAGAGACCGAGATCGCGGCCCGCCGCCTCGCGGCCCTGCTGCGCGACGACCCCTCACTGCTCGAGAACCCGCGGGGTTGACGCAGAGTAGTTTCACCGCAGTCGGAATTGCTCGACCGGTTTGGGCTGCTCTGGCCCATCTGAGATGTCTGGGTTAGCCCTTTCGGCCACATCCAGCCCTCAGCCCTTGAATTACTCTCCGTAACTGAAATAGCGTCCGAGCCGTTCCTCCTTACGGCGCGTGACTTTCGCGGGCCGGCCGCTCCCGCCCCCCGGAGAGTTCGATGTCGCTTCCCGAAGTCCATCTGGTCGCCGGCTCCGCCGCCGAGGCGGTGCGGCTCGCCCCGGTCGCCCTGGCCATGCGGGAGCAGCAACGACTCACCGCGGTCCCGCTGGCCACCGGCGCCGACCCTGACTCGGTCGGCCGCACCTTCGCCGCGTTCGGGCTCACCCCGCAGATCACCCTGCCCTCCGGAACCGGCCAGAACGAGACGATGAGCCGTTTCGACGAGCTGTGGGCGGCCCGCACCCCGGCCGCGGTGATCGTTCGGGACGGGCTCGCCCCGGCGCTCGCGGCGTTCTGGCGGCGCGTCCCGGTGCTGACCATCGACGCCGGACGACGCTCGGGCGAGCTGGGCTCGGCCACCGTCCACGAGGCCCAGTGCCGCCTGCTCGCCCAGGTCACCACCGTGCACCTGGCGGCCACCCCGCTCGCCGCGATGAACCTGCTGGACGAGCGCGTGATCGCGGGCGACACGCTGCTGACCGGCGGCACCGCCCAGGACGCGGCCGAGTTCCTCGCCCCGGCGACCAACGCCGGCCGGCACCGTGTGTACGGGACGGTGGTGCTGGGCGTGGGCGTCGAGCGGGCCCAGGCGATCGGCCCCGCGGTGCGCTATCTCGCCGGACGTCACCGGCACCTCGAAGTCGTACGGGCCGCCGACGTCGCGCCCGGCTTGGAGTTCGCCACGTTGCTCGCGCAGGCCTACGTCATGATCACCGACGACGAGGACCTGGTCGAGGAGTCGCTGGCCGCCGGCTGCCCGGTGCTGATGATCGGACCCGCCTCGCGCCACTCGGAGACCCTGCACGTCGGGAGCACAAGGCTGGTCGACCCCGACCCGGCGACGATCGCGAGCGAGGTGGCCCGGCTGTTCGAGAGCCGCGTACGCCGTGACGCGATGGCGGCCGGCGGCAACCCCTACGGTGACGGCCTCGCCGCGTACCGCGTTGCCCAGGCGGCCGCGGCACTGCTCGGTCACGGTCAGTTCCCCGACCCGATGCCCGCCCACTCGACGGCGGGCGCGGTCCGATGAAGGAGAGTCCGATGGATGTCGTGGGGTTCTGGTCCCGCTCGTGGATCAGCGACGACCGGGTCGCCGTACGGCACCTGCTCGCGCCCGACGCCGAGGTCGAATGGAACCTCGACGCCCCGGTCGACGACGAGGAGCTGACTCAGACGCTGCACCGGATCGCGGTCTTCGCCGACGAGGTCACCGTGGTCGGGCTGACCCGGGCCGACGACGGCGCGGCGCTGATCTACGACCTGCGCGCGCCGTTCGGCACGACCCGGATGGTGGAGTTCCTGACCGTGGCCGGCGGCCGCATCACCGAGGTGCGGCAGGTCTACGACGTCACCGCCACCGACCGATTCTTCCCCGGCCTCTACGAGAATTAGCTCACCGGCAGCGCGCGGTCGAGCAGGGCGAAGAGGTTCACCCAGTGCCGCTGCTCGGCCTCCCGGTTGTACGGGGCGGTGTCCGACATGGTGAAGCCGTGCGCCGCACCGGTGTAGACCTCGGACGTGTAGGTCACCCCGGCCTCGTCCAGGGCCGCCTCGAGCACCCTGATCTGGTCGGCGTTCATCGACGGGTCGTGGTCGGCGTGCGCGAAGTAGGCCTCGCCGGTGATCGCGCCGACCCGCAGGTGCGGGCTGTCCGGGTCGTCGGTGGCGAGGCGGCCGGCGTGGAAGGTCGCGACGGCGGTGATCCGGTCGGGGTGCGCCTCGATCGCCCGCAGCGCGTTCGTGCCGCCCATGCAGTAGCCGACAACCAGCACCGGCCGGTCGGCCACACCTTCCTGGGCGGCGAGGAAGTCGAGGTAGCTGCCCGAGTCCGCGGCGATGCGGTCGGCGGTCAGCCCTCGGATCAGCGGCCCCAGCCGGGCGAACACGGCGTCGCGCTTCTGGTCGTCGGTCAGCTCGTCGGGCTGCACGAGCGGCGACGGACCCCCGCGGTAGAGCAGGTTCACGGCCAGCACGGCATAGCCACGATCAGCGATGCGGGTGGCCATCTCGGCGATCCGTGGCCGCAGCCCGAAGGCGTCGGCGAAGAGAAGAACGCCGGGGTACGGGCCGGGGCCGTCGGGCTTCACGAGGTAGGCGTCGGCGGTGCCGTCCGCGGTCGGGATCTGCACGGTCGTCAGCATGGTGCCCTCCGGGAATCCTGTCGATCATCGCGACGGTAGCACCAAGCGGGGATGCATCCCCGGTCTCGTCGTACCCTGTCCCTCATGGCAGATCGACTGCGCGCCGACGCGCAGCGTAACCGGGCCGCGCTTCTCGCCGCGGCCCGCGAGGTCTTCGGCGAGCACGGCCTCGACGCCTCGCTCGACGAGATCGCGCGGCGGGCCCGGGTCGGCAACGCGACGCTCTACCGGCGGTTCCCGACCCGGCGGGACCTGATCGCCGAGGTCTTCGTGGGTCAGATGACAGGATATGTCGAGCTGGCCGAACGCGCGCTGGCCGAACGCGACCCGTGGGCCGCCTTCGTGACCTATCTGACCCGGCTGTTCGAAATCCAGGCGACCGACCGGGGCCTGTC
Source organism: Actinoplanes solisilvae (assembly GCF_003999975.1). GTDB lineage: Bacteria > Actinomycetota > Actinomycetes > Mycobacteriales > Micromonosporaceae > Actinoplanes > Actinoplanes solisilvae. The sequence continues at coordinate 1,186,484 of NZ_RJAC01000001.1, forward strand.
CGAACTGCTGGTCACCAGCGGGTTCGACGAGGACGAGCGGCTCGCCGGGCTGCTGGCCACGGCGCAGCGAGGCGCCACCGAGGTGATCGAGCGGGCTCAGGCGGCCGGCCGGCTGCGCCCCGACTTCACCCGCAAGGACATCAGTCTGCTGATGCGCGCGAACGCCGGCGTGCTGCGCAGCTCGGCCGACCCGGACGCGTGGCGCCGTCAGCTCAGTCTCGTGCTGGACGGTCTCGGCGCGCGCTAGGACTCGAAGCCGCGGCCGGCCTCGGCCAGCGCTTCGGAGACGAGGTCCCACAGGTTCGTGCCGGGTGGCTTGTCGAGCCAGATGTGCAGCGCGACCCGCAGGGAGGCGAGAAAGGCCGCCGACGTCATCCGCACCCGTACGCCGGAAGGGTCGTCACCGGTGCGGGCCGCGATCTCGGTGGACAGGTCGCGCTCGAGCGCCGCGAAGGTCTGCACCTGGGCCGCGACCAGAGCGGGCTGAGCGCGCACGAGACGGCTCTGCGCGATCCACTGCGGGTCGAGGTCGCCGAGCTTGAGATAGAACTGCTCGGCCGCCGCGGTGAGCGCCGCCCAGGGAGTCTCGGCCGCCGGCCGTGCCCGCACCTGCTCGATCAACAGGTGGATGCGCTGGTAGTCCCCGTAGAGCAGGGCCTCTTCCTTGCTGCCGAAATAGTTCGAGAACGTACGCCGGGAGACGCCCGCCTCGTCGGCGACGGCCTCGACGGTGACCCGGTCGAAGCCGTGCTCGATGGCCAGGCGCATCGCGGCCGCGTGCAGGGCCTGCCTGGTCGCGGCCTTCTTGCGCTCGCGTAGTCCGGGCTCGGCAGCGGTGCTCATGACGTGAGGGTACCGGCCTGTGACTTCGTTCTCAAAGCGCAAACTTGCGCAATAGGCAAGCTTTTTAGATAGTTGCATGAAGCAACCGGTTCGCGCTTCAGCGCTTCACCCACGACTGTCACGGAGGCTGCGCGATGAGCGCCCCGACCACCACGAGCGTCCGACCGGGCGCCATGTCCCACCGCCAGATCATGGAGGCGCTCTCCGGCCTCCTGCTGGTGCTCTTCGTAGCGATGGCCAGCTCGACCATCGTCTCGACGGCCCTGCCCAGGATCATCGGCGCGCTCGACGGCACCCAGACGCAGTACACCTGGGTGGTCACCGCCACGCTGCTGACCGCCACCGCCTCGACCCCCATCTGGGGCAAGCTGGCCGATCTCTACAGCAAGAAGCTGCTGGTCCAGGTCGCGATCGTGGTCTTCGTCCTCGGCTCGATCGTGGCCGGTTTCGCCCAGACGGCCGGGCAGCTCATCGCCGCCCGCGCGTTCCAGGGCCTCGGCATGGGCGGCGTGCAGGCGCTGGTCCAGGTCGCGATCGCCGCGATGATCCCGCCGCGCGAGCGCGGCCGTTACAACGGCTATCTGGGCGGCGTGATGGCCCTGGCCACGGTCGGCGGCCCGCTGCTCGGCGGCCTGATCGTCGACACCGACTGGCTCGGCTGGCGCTGGTGCTTCTTCATCGGCGCGCCGATCGCCGTGATCGCCCTCTTCGTGCTCCAGAAGACCCTGAACCTCGAGGTCATCCGGCGGGCCAACGTGAAGATCGACTACTTGGGCGCCGGGCTCATCGCGGCCGGGGTCAGCGTCCTGTTGGTCTGGGTCTCGTTCGTCGACAACTCGTTCGGCTGGATCTCGTGGCCGACCCTCGCGATGGTCGGCGCCGGCGTGGTGCTGCTCGCCCTGGCCATCCGGGTCGAGTCGAAGGTCGCCGAGCCGGTCGTCCCGCTCGACATCGTGAAGAAGCGCAACACCGCACTGGCGATCATCGCGAGTCTGGCCGTGGGCATGGCGATGTTCGGCGGCGCGGTCTTCCTCGGTCAGTATTTCCAGATCGGCCGCGGTTACAGCCCCACCCAGGCGGGCCTGCTGACGATCCCGATGATGGCCGGCATCCTGGTCTCGTCGACGGTCACCGGCCGCATGATCACCAAGAGCGGCAAGCTCAAGCCGTACCTCCTGACCGGCACGATTGCCCTGGTCATCGGCTTTGCCGGGCTCTCGATGCTCGACCATGAGACCCCGCTCTGGTACGTCGGGGTGGCTATGGGCCTGGTCGGTGTGGGCGTCGGCATGTCGATGCAGAACCTGGTGCTGTCGGTGCAGAACACGGTGGCGCTCAAGGACATCGGCGCGGCCAGCTCGACGGTCGCGTTCTTCCGCTCGCTGGGCGGCACGATCGGCGTCTCGGTCCTCGGCGCGGTGCTCGCCCACCGGGTCTCCGACCAGATCACCCACGACCTGACCGCCGCGGGCGTCCCGGCCGGCAGCACGAGCGGCGGCAGCACGCTGAACCTGGCGGCGCTGCCCGACGCGATCCAGCACATCGTGCGGGCCGCCTACGGCGACGCGACCGGCCACATCTTCCTGATCAGCGCGGCGATCGCGGTCGTCGGCGTGATCGCGGCCGCCCTGATGCGCCCGGCCGAGCTCCGCTCGACGGTCGACACCGACACCCCGGGGGACCCCGCGACCCGCTCCCCGGCCTCCCTCCCCGACACCCCCTCTGCCTCCGGCGATCCGGCCAAGATCCCCACTCCCCTGATCCGCTGATCATTTCCGGCCGTCCCCCGAGGGCGGCGCTCGCTGCGGCGGGCGCCGCCCTTTCATTTCTGATGGGCGAGATTGCTCACGCTTGTGAACATGGGATCAACGGCTCACTCAGAGCTAGCCTTCGGAAGCGGAGCGCTGATCCTGCGGTTTCCCTCAACACACGGGGAAGCTGACGAATAGCGTGCCCATGAGCGGAAAGGGGGTCGGCCAGGTGGACCCAGAGCCGGAGGCGGTGGACGCCCAGGGACTGCACGCCGCCCTCCTCGCGATGGAAGACGAGATCCACTGGGACCCGGCCACCATGCTCGCGCGCGCGGAACGTTATGAGCGCGTGGCTCGCCATCTCGGCGACGAGACGCTGGTCGCTCGCGCGCGGCTCAGCCAGGCCAACATGCGCATGCGCGCCGGTGAAGTGGCCGACGCCGCCCAGCTCATCTGGCAGATCCATCAGTGGGCCGTCGACCATGACGTCCGCCAGCTCACCGCCCGCACCCATCTGGTCTGGTCCGCGATCCACCGCCACCTCGGCGACGCGGCGCAGAGCCTCGAGCACGCCGTGCGCAGCGTCGAGCTGCTCGACGACTCCGCCACTGATCACATGCGCATCTGGCACCTGGCCAAGCTGGCCGACGCGTTGGCCTTCGCCGGCTCGCTGCTCGCCGCCCGCGAGCGGTTCGACCAGGCCGAGCGGCTGACGGTCGAGCTCGACCGGCCCGACCTGCGGCTGTTCGTGCTCAACAACTACGCCTATTCGGAACACGCCGCCGGCAACTACGAGCTGGCCGAGCACACCGCCGCCCGGCTGCGCACGCTCGCCGCCACGCACGGCTTTGAGCTCGACTCCACCGTGCTTGACACGATCGGCGCGATCGAACTGGGCAACGGCCACTTCGCCGCGGCCGAGCGCACCATGCTGACGTGCATCGCGAAATACCGTTCGACCGCCCGTGACGACGCCGACGCTCTGCCCGAACACCTGCTCAACCTGGCTCGGGCGCAGCGCGGGCTGGGGGCGTACGAGAGGGCACAACACACTCTCGACGAATCGCGCCGCCTCTGTGCCGACCGCGACCTGGGCCATTTCCTCGTGCAGACCCACCAGGAGCAGGCCGAGCTCCACGCCGCCCGTGGTGAGTTCGCCGAGGCGTACGAGGCTCACAAGATGTTCTTCGAGGCTCACCAGGCGCTGCGGTCGCGGCAGCAGGAGGCGCAGGCCCGCACCCGGCAGGCGCTCTTCGAGACCGCCGAGGCCCGGCAGGAGGCTGAGCGCTTCCGCGAGCAGGCCCGGCGCGACCCGCTGACCGGCCTGCGCAACCGCCGCTTCATCGACGAGCAGCTCCCGCGCCTGATCGGGGCTGACCCCGACCTGACCGTCGCCCTGGTCGACCTCGACCACTTCAAGCAGATCAACGACCAGCTCTCGCACGACGTCGGTGACCAGGTGCTCGTGCAGGTCGCGAAGCTGCTCGAGACCGAGCTGGCCGCCGTGTCGCCCGAGGGCTTCGTCGCCCGCATGGGTGGCGAGGAGTTCCTGCTCGTCGTGCCCGGCTGTCCGCCGTCGAAGGCCTGCGGCAAGATCGATGGCATCCGGCGTGCGGTCGCGGCCTACGACTGGGCCGGCATCACGCGCGGCTTGCGAGTCTCCGTCAGCATCGGCGTGGCCGGGGTCGGCGAGGCCGAGACGCTCTCGCAGCCGAGCCTGCTGTCCACAGCCGACCGCCACCTCTACGCCGCGAAGCACGGCGGCCGCGACCGGGTGGTATGCGGAGCCCCCAATCCGGATAGGACCCGCACCTACCGCGATCGCGCCTCGGCCGCCTGAGCTGCGCGTTCTCGCCCCAGCGACGGGCGTGATTTTGATCGCCCTCGACCGTTACTCTTTACCGCACTGACGGACTGTCGGCCCGGTGCGGGTCGGGCGAGGAGGCGGATGTGAGCGACACCCCCGAGGTCGCGCCTCCGGGCGTCAACATCAACGTTCCCCACTCCGCCCGCATCTACGACTACTGGCTGGGCGGCAAGGACAACTTCGCCGTCGACCGCGCGGTCGGCGAAGCCATGATCAAGGCGATTCCCGGCATGCGCTACATGGCCGGCGAGAACCGCAAGTTCGTCCACCGGGTCGCCCGTGACCTGGTGAAGAAGGAAGGCGTCCGGCAGTTCCTCGACGTCGGCACCGGCATTCCGACCCGGCCCAACCTGCACGAGATCGCCCAGCGGCACGCGCGCGAGGCCCGCGTCGTCTATGTGGACAACGACCCGATCGTGCTGGTCCACGCACGCGCCCTGATGATCAGCACCGACGAGGGCCGCAGTGAGTACATCTCGGCCGACCTGCGCGATCCCGAGTCGATCCTCGCCGACAAGGTGCTGAACGAAACCCTCGACTTCTCGGAGCCGATCGGTCTCACGCTGATCGCCATCCTCATGCTGATCGCCGACGAGGACGACCCCTGGTCCACGGTCGACGTCCTGCGCGACAAAATGCCCTCGGGCAGCCTGCTGGCGATCACCCACCCGACGGCCGATTTCGCTCCCGACGAGGTGAACGAAGCCGTGGCCGCCGCCACCGGTGCGGGCATGACCCTGGTCGCGCGCACCGAGTCGCAGGTCCGCCGCTTCTTCGGCGACTGGGAACTGCTGGAGCCGGGCCTGGTGCCGGTCTCGAGCTGGCGCCCCGACGAGCCGGTCGACAACCCGAAGGCTGCGTACTACTGGTCGGGCGTGGCGCGCAAGCCCTGAGGGCTCAACCGGCCGGGCCGACCGGCACGGGGGAACCGGACGACCCGGCCGGAGCCGGACAACGCCTGCACGCTCGTGTGAGGCGTCGTGAAATTTTCATCAACTGAGGTTTAGACGACCTCGCGTTCGGGAATTTGCCGTCCGGCAAGCAAACTTTGCGCGGCCGCCGCCGGGCGCCACATCGCGGCGACGGTCCGTAACCGTGGCTCGCCCGCGACCGTCCGCCGCGGGCGATGCGTCACCGAGTCCGTTCTCTTCACGGAAAGTGATCAACGCTGACGCCCCGTCATCTCCGGAGTCGAGTGTGCTCGGTCGTCAATCGCCGGCATCAGACTCTTCCTCCTCGGTGGACTGCGGACGGTCCGCCGGGCGGGCGGGCGGCCGGGTCAATGCGTACCGAACCCCGCCGAATCGGTGTGATACCACGGCGGCGCGAGTTGTCGCGGCACTGACGTCGTCGGTGAGCGGCTCGTCGCGGTAGAGCGGCGCGGGATTCCCCCGACGCGGTTCGCCCGTATCGGAGTCGCCCTGGTCGAAGTGCTCGGGACCGATGTTCGGAACGGCCATCTCGTTACCTCTCGCTAGGACGCCCCCGCCAGGGAGCCTTGCGTCGAGGGCCGCAGACGCCGTTTCCGCGACCGATCAGTCACACAAAGATGTCACCCTAAGTGACACCCGCAAAATGCGTACGTGCGTTATCATGCTCACAATCCCGTGAGTACGCAAGGCCAAATGCACGTGCATTTGCACAAGGTGTGAGGCGACGATTGCACACAGGAGAGCATCTGACTCCGGACGATCGCCGGCCGGAGCAAATCAAGGGAGCTTCAACATGACGTACGCGGTCAACGGCATCCCCGCCGGCCAGTTGGAAGGTGTCACCTGGCAGAAGAGCCGGCGCAGCAACCCCAGCGGCAACTGCGTCGAGACTGCCCTCCTCCCCAACGGCGAGGTGGCCATGCGCAACTCCCGCGACCCCGAGGGTCCGGCGCTCATCTACACCCGGGCCGAGATCGAGGCGTTCCTCGGCGGCGTCCGCGACGGCGACTTCGACAACCTGCTCGCCTGAGCCGGCGTACCCCGAAAGCCTGAATCTCCTCCGGCGAGGGTTCGCCTCGGATGGCATCGGACAATCACGATCCGGTACGGCACGAGTCGGCGAACACCGAGCCGGCCCGCACCGAACCGGCACAGTTGGAAAGGCGCTGGCCTCTGGCCGGCCGCTTCGGGCGTGACGCGCCCATCTCCGCGTCGCGGCCGACGAGCCTTCGATCCGATCGCAACAGCCCACAGCCGGGCGACGCGATCATCATGAACGCGTACCCGAAAAAGAGATGGGCCTGCCTAGCGGTTCAAGCCAGGCAGGACCCAGAACGGTAGAACGGTTCGTCCACGGTCGTCGGCAGCGGGCGTGGACGAGCCCCTTACCAATGCCTCACCCCGGCCTCGTGGCCGAAGGCGAGATCGCAGAGCTTACCCCGCGTCGGCGCGCGGTTCCAGACAGTCGCGCCGGAAGATCAGGCGGGATGCCCGACCTCGTGCAGCAGCTTGCCCAGGATCTCGGGCGTGTGGTTCGGCGGCTCGGCGTCGATGCAGACCCGCTCCATCGCCATCGCGTACTGGTCGACGTCTTCGCGCTTGTCCAGGTAGATCGCGCTCGTGAGCTGTTCGACGTAGACCACGTCGGGGAGCTCGGGCTCGGGGAAGCGCAGGATCGCGAACGGGCCGCCCGCCGCGGCGTGACCGCCCGCGTGGAACGGGATGATCTGCAGCCGAACGTTGGGCTTCTTCGACGCCTCGATGAGGAACTCGATCTGCGCCTTCATCACCTCGACGCCACCGATCGGCCGGCGGAGCACCGCCTCGTCGATCACCGCCCAGAGCTGCGGCGCGCCGGGGCGGTCAAGAATCTGCTGCCGCTGACGACGCAGTTCGACGCGCTTGTTCATCTCTTCGGGCGTCACGCCGGCGTGGCCGAGCATGATGACCGAGCGGGCGTAGTCGGGCGTCTGCAGCAGGCCCGGCACGAACTGGATCTCGTAGGTGCGGATCAGCGTGGCGGCCGCCTCGAGCCCCAGATAGGACTGGAACCAGCCGGGCATGACGTCGCTGAACTGCTGCCACCAGCCCGGGTTGTTGGCCTGGCGGGCCAGCACGAGCAGAGCTTCACGCTCGTGCGACTCGGTCACTCCATAGAGGGTCAGCAGGTCGCTGACATCGCGCTCCTTGAAGCTGACCCGGCCAAGCTCCATGCGGCTGATCTTGGATCCGGACGCCCGGATCTCCCACCCGGCGTCCTCGCGAGTGATGGCCTTGGCCTCGCGCAGTCGCCGAAGCTGGGTTCCGAGGAGGATGCGCAGGACGGTGGGTCCGCCGGTCGGCGCCTCCTCCTGCTGCGTACCCGCGCTCACCTGGCTCCTCGTCATCGCTCGTCAAGGGGCTGCCTGGCCGCAGTCCCTCAGCATCCTAAGGGGGAGATCGTCCAACACGAAACAGCTCGGGCATGCGCTCGGGCGTCTGCCCAATGCGGATGCACGTGCATCCGGCCTTGCGAACGCCCTTGTACGCGAGCATGATAGCTGACAGACACGCACCGTCTGCTGACACAGCGTGCTGAATGTTCGGCTTCTCGGCCGACACGCAAGCCGCGGTGGCGTTCCCCCGCCATCCGTGCGAACGAGTCCCGAGATCTTGGAGGGTCATCTCGATGTCCACGGCACCGACGTCTACCCCGTCCATCACTCCGCCCCAGCGCGACCCGGCGGACGTGGCGCCCGCCGACAGCTACCACCCCTCCGACCGCGTGTGGGTCTACCGCGACGGCTGGCGCGCCGGCGTCATCGAGGCAGCCTCTCCCCGCGCCGTCACCGTGACCTACCGCCCCGGCGCTCACCTGGGCACGGGCGTCGACACGTTCACCGCGCCCTACGTGACGGCTCGCTCGGGCGAAGACCCGGCCGTCGACCGCCGCCACCTCGGCCGCGGCATCTTCACCCCGTCCGGCCTTCCCGTGCGGCACTCAGCGGCATGACCGGCGCGGTCACCGTCGCGGCCGTCGTGGGCCTGCTGAGCCTGTTAGGCGGCGTCGCCCTGGGCTGGCATCTGCGGCGCACCAATGAGTGGTGCCCCTCCTGCGGCGACCAGATGTCCTGCCAGGAGTGCGGCAAAGAGACAGCCTGGCCCACCAACGCGACCCCGGCCCGCCCGCTCCCCTGAGCCCGCCGTCGGCCCGGAACCCCAGGACGGCTCGACCGTCAAGCCCCTGCGGCCGACCCCTCGCACTGCAGCCCCGTTGCGGCCAGCGCCGAAGCGTCCTGCCCTCGGCACTCATTCGGCCCATTCGCGGGCACCGGCCTCGACCGCGTGGAATTTCTCGTACCACTTCCGGCATTGTCTGCGCGTGACCGCGTCGGCGCGTTCCGTGAATCCCCCGGAGCCGCCACCATTTGGTTGCCGGCACTGCATGAATACGAAGCAGCGCCGCCACCAGGACATTTGCAATTGCTCCCGCGCAAAGCAGCCGGCGACGCTCCCGCCGACGTGTCCTACCAGGAACTGGAACGGCCACGTCACCTGATCAGTAAGAACGTGGCCGCCTCGATCGATGGGCGTTAATCGACTGTCGGGTCGATGTTGAAATTGTCCCGGAAGATGTTGTCCGGGTCGTATTCGCGCTTGAGCTCCCGCAGCCTTGCCAGCGTCTTCTCCGGCCACGCTTCGTATATGCGCTCGGGGCTCTGGTCGGTCTCGAAAGAGAGATACAGCCCCCGGAAGTGGGATCCCAATTGTGCCCATGCGGCGTCCAGTTCATCCCGCGAGGACCCGAATGCAACGACTGAGAAGTTAGCTGACCGGTGCGAATACGCCGTCGCATCCTCGGGCACATCGGCGACCGCGCCACCGACCGACCGCACCTGGAAGAAGTAGACGGTGCCGGCCTCGAGCAGGCGCGCGGCCTCGGCACAGAACGAGGGCGTCAGGTGATCGACCAACCCCGACCGGGCCACCGGGTCGCCCTGGCCCTCGTGGGCCGCGTCCGGCACGTTCATGACCCCGGCGTACGGCACGAGCTGCACCTGCTGATCGAGCAGCGGAGCCACCTCGGCCAGCGGCGTCAAGCGTTCGATGATCGTGTCGGGATCGTCCGAGTCGACCACCCCGTACACCTGGGCCAGGCTCTGCCCCTGTCGCGGCGGCGCCATGATCAGGTTGGTGGTGGTGTCACGAGGGGCGGCCTCCATCGCGGCGCCCCACTTCTCGAGCAGCGCGGCCGAGTCTGACGCGTCATAGATGAACTGTCCGAACCCGACGTCGCCGACCTCGTCAACCTGGAACTCGAACGACGTGACCACCCCGAAGTTCGCGCCGGCGCCGCGGACGGCCCAGAACAGGTCGGGATGTTCACGCGAGCTGACGTGCACCCGGCTGCCGTCGGCCAGCACCAGATCGGCCGCGCGCAGGTGGTCGATCGTCAGGCCGTGCTCACGCGCCAGCCAGCCGATGCCGCCCGCGGTGGCCAGCCCGCCGACCCCGACGCCGCCGTAGTCGCCGCTCGACAAGGCCCATCCGTGCGGAGCCAGCGCGGCAGCCACGTCCTTCCAGCGAGCACCGGCCTCCACCCGTACGAGTCTGTCCTCTTCGGAAAGCACGGTGATCGCACGCAGGCCGGAGAGGTCGATCACAATCCCACCGTCGTTGGTGGAGCGGCCGCTGATGCCGTGCCCGCCACTGCGCACCGCGAGCGGCACCCGCTGATCACGGGCGAAGGCGAGCGCCGCCACCACCTGCTCGACGTCGCGCGGCTGGATGACCAGGCCGGGCGCTCCACCCCGCATATACGTCGAGCGCACCTTGGCGTACCCGAAATCACCCGGCTCGATCGAGGTCAACGATGTGGGCAGGGCGTCGTAGTCGATGTTGGCGCGGCGCTGGGCGAGCGCGGCGGCACTGCGTACCGGGGCGGTGTCGAGACCGACCGCCGCTCGTTCGCGAGCAACCTCTTCCCGTACGGCTGGAATGACCTCCTCGGACCAGCGCCACAGCTCGCGCGGATCGTCCGAGCCGAGGATGAACGTGCCGACGCCGTCCTCAAGTGCGAGCGCGACGATCTCATCAACCCACTGCGCGGACTTCTTGCCCGGGTCGCCGGTCATGTTCAGCAGCCGGCGAACCTCCCGCGGGTCACGACCGGCCCGCACCGCCGACTCGTCGATGAACGCGTTACCCCGACCAAGATCCCCAGGCTTCAGGTACGACAGCGAGGGCAGCCAGCCGTCAGCCTTGGTGCCGATCAGGCGCAGCATGCGTGGCTTGTACGCGCCGAGCCAGATGGGCACGTCGTGGGCGGGAGCGGGCCCCCGTTTGGCCCCGGCCAACTGGTAATACGTGCCGTCGTAGCGCAACTGGGCCCGGTCGCCGGCCCGCCACACCTCGCGGATCACGTCGACGGCCTCGGAGAGCTGATCGACCGACTCGGCGGGCGTACGCCGCGGGAAACCCATCGCGACCATCGCGTCCCAGAAGGCACCCGCGCCCAGGCCGAGCGCGACCCGTCCGCCGGAAAGCCGGTCGAGGCTGGCCACCGCACGGGCCAGCACAGGCGCCGGACGCATCGCGACGTTGAGCACATTGCCGGCGACCTGGATCGTCTCGGTGCTCGCGGCAACCCAGCTCAGCAGCGTCCACGTGTCGTGGAACGCGGGCTGATAAGGGTGATCCTGGAACGAGACGAGGTCGAAGCCGAGCTGCTCACTGAGCTGAGCGAGCTCGACGGCAGCCCCCGGCGGATTGTCGACGGGAGTGATGAACGAGCCGAACCGAATCGGGTGACCGTAGTCCACCTTGTGATCGTAGGTCGGCCGTGCGCCTCACCAGTGCGGTTTATGTAAGCCACGACCCGCATGAAGTGAGACAGGGGCCACGGGGTGAGCGGCATCCGCGGCGGGTATCAATCCGCCCATCGAGCACACGGTCAGACGGAGGTGGTCACCATGCTCGATCCACAAGAAAAGGCCAAGTTCGACGGCCTGGTGACGGAGCTCCGCGAGGCCGACCCAGAATTCTGCCGTCGAATGGACCGGATGGGCGTGCCCCGCCCCCGCCTATACACGACCCTGGCGTTCCTGCTCTGGTCATTCGCGCCGTTGTGCATCGTGCTGGGCGGGTGGACAGGCACCATCTTCGCCGCGATTTTCGTGGCGTACGGCCTGCGCCTCTACATCAGGCGCAACGGCCGCCCATCGCGGTCGATCGTCTTCCCCGGCCGCCGTACGAACCCCGCCTCTTAACGCCAGGAGTCGCCGGTCAAGCGCTCGTAGACCTCGACGTACCGGTTACGGGTGGCTTCGACCACCTCGTCCGGAATCTCAGGCCCAGGAGCCGTACGGTCCCAGTCCGTCAGCGACGACGACCAGTCCCGCAGGAACTGCTTGTCGAGGTAGCGCGGCGTACCACCCGGCTTCCACTCGTCCGCCGCCCAGAACCGCGACGAGTCGGGCGTGAGCAGCTCATCCCCCAGCGTCAGGGTGCCATCCTGCGCGAACCCGAGCTCAATCTTGGTGTCCGCGATGATGATGCCCTTGGCCTTCGCGATCTGCTGGCCGCGCCCGTAGACCTCGAGCGTGATCCGCCTGAGCTCAGCCGCCACGTCCTTCCCGACTTTGTCTTCAACGTCGGCGTACGTCATGAACTCGTCGTGCCCCTCACCCGGAGGCACCTTGGTCGTCGGCGTGAAGATCGGCTCAGGCAGCTCGGACGCCTCGATCAGGCCTGGAGGCAGCGCGACCCCGGAGACGGCACCGTCCCGCTCGTACTCCTTGAGCCCCGAGCCGGCCAGGTAGCCGCGGGCGATGCACTCAACCATGACCATGTCGAGCTTCTCGCACCGCACAGCACGGCCGGCCCACTCCTGCGGCACGTCAGTGCTGGAGATGACGTGGTTGGGCACGACGTCGGCAAGCTGCTCGAACCACCAGAGCGAGAGCTGCGTCAGGATCTTGCCCTTGTCCGGAATCGGCGTCGGAAGGACGACGTCGTAGATCGAGACCCGGTCAGACGCAACAAGCAGGATGTCCTGCCCATCCGCGTAGACGTCCCGAACCTTCCCCGAGTGCAACAGCTCCACGTGCTCCCCTTAGCTCACCAGGCGTACCGGTTCACGCTATCTGACCGTTCGGCGAGGGCACGTGGACCCCGTTAGCGGCTCTCGAAACGCTGCCGGTCCGGCAAACTGTCGCGGTGGCCGACGAACTCTCTGCGGGGCTCTACGAGACCTTGGTGACCGAATCTCTCAGCAACCGTCTTGCGGTGGTTGATCCCAAACTCGTCCAAACGCTCGATCTGCGATCGGCGGAAGCGGCAGATCGAATCGCTCAGCTGCTAGCCCGGCAGGTTCTTCAGGCACTCGAGTCGGTGTCGAGTGATGACCGCGTGACCATCGGGGTTGAGGTAGCTCACCTGTTGACCAAGGCCCTGGACGAACGGTTGCCTCGCGCTGGCGTCGCCGACGATCGACCGGTCGAACCGGGAGCTGTGCTCACCGCGGTCGGCGAATGGCTCCCGGATGGGTCGGTGCACGTCCCCGCACGACCTCTGATCCCACTTCTGGATACGGCATTGCTCACCAACGCCCGTGGTGAGCCACGGGTGGGGCTCCAGATTCTGCAGGAGATCGAGTCGTCCGACGCGATCGATGTCGTCATGGCGTTCGTCCGGAAAAGCGGTATCCGGCCCCTGCTTCCCGCGCTTCGTCGGCACGTGGAACGAGGTCGCCGGCTGAGGGTGCTGACCACGACCTATACCGGATCGACCGAGGCAGCGGCGCTTGACCTGCTAGCCGAACTCGGAGCGGACATCCGTGTCTCGTACGACACGACCGTTACCCGGCTCCATGCCAAGGCCTGGTTATTCCACCGCAACTCTTCCTTCAGCACCGCCTACGTGGGCTCCTCGAACCTGACACACTCCGCCCAAACCGACGGGATGGAGTGGAACGTCCGCGTCTCGGCGGCCCGGAATCCCGACGTCATCCGGAAGATTGGTGCGGCCATTGAGACCTACTGGGAAAACCGCGACTTCGTCGATTACGAGCGCGAGCAGTTCGACGAGTCCCTGGAGCGCTTGCGCCGTTCGGAGCGGGGCGGCAAGGCGTACATCAGTCCGCTCGAAGTCCGACTCGAGCCGTTCCAGGAGCGCCTTCTGGAACTAATTGAGCTCTCTCGGAGCAACGGCCGCCACCGCAACCTGCTGGTGTCGGCCACGGGCACCGGCAAAACCGTGATGGCAGCGGTGGACTACGCCCGGCTTCGTGAGCGGCTACCCCGGGCCCGCCTGCTCTTTGTAGCCCACCGCCGAGAGATCCTCGACAAGAGCCAGGAGACCTTCCGGCATGCCCTTCGGGATCACTCCTTCGGCGAGCTATGGGTGGGGAGCGAACGGCCGCGCCACTTCGAGCACGTCTTTGCCTCCATCCAAAACCTCACCGAGGAACGGCTCGAGCGGCTGGCCGAGGATCACTTCGACGTCATCATCGTCGACGAGTTCCACCACGCCGCGGCCAAGTCATACGACAAGCTGCTGAATAAGCTCAAACCCCGTGAGTTGCTGGGCCTGACCGCTACCCCGGAGCGGACCGACGGGCTGTCCATCCTGCACTGGTTCGACGACCGCATCGCGGCCGAACTGCGTTTGTGGGACGCAATCGAACAACACCGGCTGACCCCGTTTGTCTATTACGGCATCCACGACGGTGTGGACCTTCGCGACGTGCCGTGGCGGAGAGGCGCCGGCTATGACGTCGACGCCCTGACGGAGAAATACGTCGCGGGCGGCAGTTGGGCCCGACATGTATATCAGCAGCTCACCGACCGCATCGACGACGTCCAAGCCATGCGATGCCTCGGATTCTGCGTCAGCGTCGCGCACGCTCGACACATGGCCGAGGTGTTCCGCAACCTCGGCATCGCCGCAATCGCAGTCTCAGGCACGACGCCAGAAGCCGAGCGGGCCAGCGCCCTCGCTGACTTGGAGGCGGGTCGCGTTCAGGTCGTCTTCTCGGTGGATCTGTTCAACGAAGGCGTCGACCTGCCGACCATCGACACCCTGCTCATGCTGCGCCCGACCGACAGCGCCACGCTCTTCCTGCAACAACTCGGTCGTGGCCTGCGGCAGTCGAAGGGCAAGACCGCCTGCACTGTGCTGGATTTCGTGGGCCAGCACCGGCGAGAGTTCCGCTTCGACCGCCGCTATCGAGCGCTGCTCGGCGGCACCCGAAGCGACCTAGACCGCGCCATCAGGGAGGGGTTCCCGTTCCTGCCGGCCGGTTGCCATATGGAGTTGGACGCGGTGGCGCAGAAGATCGTGCTCCAGAACATCAAGGACGCTGTCCCCACGCGCTGGCCCGCAAAGGTTGAAGAGCTGCGGGTCATCCATCAGGCTCGAGGGACGGTATCGCTTGCCGATTACCTGCGCGAGACCGGGCTTGATCTGGCGGACCTCTACGGAGATGACCATTGCTGGTCGAGCCTGCGCGAGCAAGCGGGCCTAACGGTCGCGCCGGCTGGGCCCCACGAGCGGTCACTACGCCGAGCTCTTGGGCGGCAACTGCACGTCGACGACCCTCAGCGCATCCGCGGATACCTTGACCTAATCAGCGCCGGTGTCCCGGACACGGCCGCGATGGGCTTGGTCGAACGACGGTTGGTTCGCATGCTGGTCGCCAACCTCGGCAATCAAGTGTTGGCCAAGGGCGACGACCTGCAGGGCGCGGTGGACATGGTGTGGGCTCACCCTCAGGTCCTCGCCGAACTGCGGGAACTTCTCCTCATCCGGCTAGACGAGCCTGACCATCTGCAGCACCCCGCGATTCACGAGGTCCCACTTCAGGTGCACGGCCGCTATACGCGGATCGAGATCTTGGCCGCCGTAGGCGACGGGAACGCGGCGAAGACGGCAGAGTGGCGCGAGGGGGTTCTCGACGTGGCGGGCATCGGCGCCGACCTTCTTCTCTTCACACTCGACAAAACCAGCGGGAGCTTTTCGCCAACGACCCGGTACCGCGACTACGCGATCAGCCCAGACTTGATCCACTGGGAGAGCCAGTCAACAACCACGGCGGCCAGCCGCACAGGTCAGCGCTATCAGCAACATGTGGCGATGAAGCGTCGAATCCTTCTGTTCGCCAGGGCCAGTTCGGACGACCGGGCCTTCTGGTTCCTCGGACCCGCAACCTACGTCAGCCACGAGGGCGAACGCCCAATGGCTGTGACTTGGCGACTCGAAACACCGCTGTCAGGCGACCTCTTCGCGGACTTCGCAGCTGCCGTCGCGTGAGCTAAGCAGTTCAGCTACTGACCAGGGTTGTCAGTAGCCGAACTCAAATGTCAACCCCACCAGCTCAGGCGCTGAAGACTCCACAATCATCACGTCGTACCAGGAGTCGCCGTCTGTATGCCCCACGCCCGTGTGGGCAAAGACGTTGTCGTACTCCCAGGTCTCTCGGTCATCGGTTCCTTCGTCCGGTACCGGGAGCGTCACCGTCACGGTTGGCGTGGTGATCTGGGTGCCGAAAAACTCGTAAGTGTTCTCGATGTACAACCGCACCGTCGCCGTCAGGACCTCGACCTCGCTCATGATCCCCTCGCAAGCCTTCGAGTTGCGAATGCGGCGTACTCGAAATGCCGCCCGCCTGAGCCGTTCATCTTCCTCTATTGAGGCGCCCGACTACTAGGCACTTGACACGTTGTCGAGCGAGCGGTAGGCGTCTGTCCATCGTGGCGCGAGGTGTGATTCTCTTCATGGCTCGGGTCTTCGGGGAGATCGACAACGTTCCGGTTGGTTCCACCTTTGTCAATCGCCGCGAGCTCTACGACGCACGAGTACACCGGGAACTGCAGGCCGGCATCTGCGGAGGACAAGACGGCGCTGAGTCGATCGTCGTGTCAGGTGGTTACGCCGACGACGAAGATAATGGCGACGAAATCATCTACACAGGTCAGGGTGGTCAGGACCCCAACACCCGCAAACAGGTAAAGGACCAAACGCTAACTAAGGGCAACGTCGGCCTCGCCCGGAGCAAGCTCGAGGGCTATCTGGTCCGGGTGGTGCGCGGTGCTGGCGGCGATGAGGTCTTCTCGCCATCGAAAGGGCTCCGTTACGACGGGCTCTATCGGGTCGCGGATTTCTGGCATGAGCCGGGCATCGACGGACCCCGCGTGTGGCGCTTCCGGCTCGTCATTGACAAGGAAGCGTCGAGCCCTCCTGAGGTCAACGGATTCGAAGACCCCGGCCCGGTTGGACGACGATCGGTTACCACCCAGCGTCCGGTACGCAGTCTGGCCGTTGCCCAGAGGGTCAAAAGACTCCATGACTACACCTGTCAGATCTGCCGGACCCGAATCACCACACCCGCCGGCGGGTACGCCGAGGCCGCGCATATCCGTGGCTTGGGTGAGCCGCACAACGGCACCGACGTGGAGAGCAACGTCCTCTGCCTGTGCCCAAATCACCACGTAATGCTCGATACGGGCGCGATTTATGTCGATCCGGATTGGACTGTTTGGGACACCGCCACCGGGAATGTGGTCGGGACGCTTCAGCGCATCGCGCGTCATAGGGTCGATCCACAACAGTTGGCCTACCACAAGGCCCACTACGCTCCGTAGCAGCGAGCGTTGCCGAGGATGAGAGTGGAGCCGACTACGGCCATCGACGGGGTGCTCGAATCGTCCGGGTCGTCCCAGTCCCAGGTCCAGACGAGGCGTCCGGTCGGGGCGCGGTTCGCCGCGATGCCTTTCTCGTCCGTGGCGATGACCAGTCCGGCGGCGACCAAAGGCGCCGACGGGCCACCGCACGCGCCGTCGTGGCGGCGCAGGGAAACCGACCATCGCCGGGTGAGTCCGTTGATGGTGGTGGCGTTGATAGCGGACTCGCCCGGGTTGTAGAAGCTGTTGGACGCGTCGAAGCCCTCGTGATCCCAGTCCGGAACGGGAGCAGCCGACGCGAGGGCCGAGAGCGCCAGTACGAACATCACGACCAGGGAATACAAGCGCATCGAAGCCTCCCAGGGGCCGGATATATATCCCATAACGGAACCAGACCGGGGAGTCTCGATGCTGGGATAACTCAGGCGTTCATCAGCTTAAGCATTTGTTGGATCTCGCCCTGGCGGGACTGGCGTACTCGGTCGGCGAACTTGCGGGTTTCCTCGTTCTTGCCGCTGGTTGTTTCGATCTTCGACATCTCCATGGCCTGGTGTTGATGGGCCAGGAACAGGCTCAGGAAGGCCTTGTCGAAGGCGTCCGCCTTCACTGTGGTCAGGGCTTTGATCTCGGCCTCGCCTGTGCCTGGGAGACCGCCGTGGTCGGCGTGGAGGCTGGGGGCCTGGTCTACGTCGGTTTTCGCGTTCCAGCCGGTCAGCCAGGACTCCATCATTGCCAGCTCGTCCTTCTCGGTGGCTTGGATGGCTTCGGCCAAGGTCTTGAGCTCGGGGTTCTTTGCCCGCTTCAACGCTGTGGTGGTCATCTGCAGGCCCTGTTTCTGGTGGAAGACGAGCATCTGCAGAAACATCACGTCGGTTTCGTTGTGGTCGCTGCCGGCCTTGATCTCGGCTACGGCGGCCGTCGTTGTCGAGGCGGGGGTGGGTTCCGCAGCGGTGCCGCACGCCCCAAGCCCGAAAGCTGCGACCAGCATCAGGGCAGTTAGACCGCGCTTCACAGGGGGAGCCAGAGGGCGAGGGTGTAGATCGGGGGCTCCCAGCTGTTGATCGAGCTGTGCGACTGGCGGCACTGGTACTTCTTGCCCTGGAAGGTCACCACGTCGCCGGTCTTGTAGGACGTGCCGGCGGCCCAAGCCTTGCCGCTGCCGGCAGCCGGGGGCTTGGTAGCGGGAGTAGTCGGGGCCTTCGTGGGCGAGGTCGCCGGGGGTTTGGTGGGCGGCGTTGTCGGAGTCGAGCCACCACCGCCGCCCACCTGAAGGTCTACGCAGTTGTAGAAGGCGTTGCCGGTGTCGGCGATGTTCCAGACAGCCAGGACTTTCTGGCGGCCGGGGAAACGACTCAGATCGAGAGAGTGGTTGACGACCGCGGCCGGCTGGGCGCCGCCGTCGTCGAAAGACGCGACCTTCGTGCGGCCGATGAAGTAGTCCCATGTCGAGGTGCGGTGGCGGGCTGTCAGCACCCAGCTGAACGTGACCTTTGATTCGACCGATTTTGCGGGCCAGTTTCGGGCGTCGTCGGCCAGCACGGAGAACTGCGACAACCCACCGTCGCAGGAGCGCAGACCCTTCGGGCCTTCGACGCTCTGCGGCTCGAACTGGATCGGGCCGCAGGACGACACCGCCCCTGATGCGCACAGCGCCTGCCGGGAAGGCGGCGACGACACGTACCCGTGGGCTAGAGCGGGCGTGGCGACCGCCAACGTTCCTGCCGAGACGAACAGGGCAGCCAGGGGATAGGCGATTTTGCGGCGCACCGAAGCTGAAGTCACGGCGAGGACGCTAAGGAAAACTTCCATAAGGGGGCCTTAACGGCACCGGAAACAATCATGAAGGCAGCTGGATGCCGACGCGCGCTCCACCCAGCGGGCTTCGCTCGACAATCAGCCGCCCGCCGAGCTGCGCAGCCGCCCGCCGCACGATGTCGAGCCCCAACCCGGTCGACCCGGCGCCGCTGACTCCACGTTGGATGGAGAGGGAGGGGTCGGCGATGCCGGGGCCAGCGTCGTCCACGAGCAAAAAGGCCGACGAAACGCTGACCCGGAAGGCTGTGCGGTCCGGGGTGTGGGAGAAGACGTTGCCGAGCATCGCGTCGACGACCAGGATCAGTTCGCTGCGCGGCAAGCCGAGCGTGACCGGTGAATCGCCGCCGACGACCTCCCACGGCCGTTCCTGATCTTCGGCGAGCACTGACCAGAACGCGAGCCGGTCGGCCAGCACCTCGACCAGGTCGGCTTTCTCGAGTCCGCGGGCCTCGACGCCGAGCCGGGCGCCCTTGATGATCGCCTCGAGTTCCTCGTCGAGCAGGTCGCACGCCTGGCGCATGCGTTCGCCGATCGGGCCGGGTGGCATCGCCTCCGCGTCGAGGCGTAGCGCGGTCAGCGGCGTGCGCAGGCGGTGGGACAGGTCGGCGGCCAGTTCGCGTTCGCGGTCGAGCAGGTCGCGCAGGTCGTCGGCCATGGTGTTGAAGGACTTGGCCGCTTCGCGCAGCTCTGAGGGACCGTCCAGGGAGACTCTGGTGCCGAGTTCTCCCGCGCCGAGTCGTCGGGCGGATCCGGCCAGTTCGCGGGTGGCCCGCACCAGACGGCTGCCGAGCCGGTCGGCGAAGAGCGTCGAACCCGCGACCAGCCCGAGCGCCAGTCCACCGAGGACGATCCACGCGGTCCAGACGCCACGGGTGAGCTCGCCACCAGGCACAAAGACCTCGACCACCACCGTACGGCCGTCGGTGAGCACGGTCGGCTGGAGATAGACGATTCCGTCGCCGACGGTCGCCACGGCGGAGCGCCTGTCCTGCGAGGCAATGACGATCTGTGCCGGGGACGCGTGGGAGGCGCCGATCGGGTTGTCGCCGGGCAGGTGGACGGCGAGCCGCCCCGCGCTGCCGGCCGTCGTGCTCGCGACCGCACTGGTCAGGGCGGTCGGGTCGGCGTCGACGCCGAGCACGGTCACGAGCAAGGTGGCCTGCTGGCGGGCGTCGCTGACTGCTCGGTCGTACGCGATCTGGCGCGTCGCCACGGCGAGCGGGACGAGGAAAGCGAGCGCGACCATCGACGTGATCGCGAGGGCGAGCCGGTTGAGTGCCCACCTCATCGGGGATCGACCATCATGACCCCCACCCCGCGTACGGTGTGCAGGAACCGCGGTTGCGCGGCGGTCTCGCCGAGCTTGCGGCGCAGCCACGAGATGTGCACGTCGATGGTCTGCTCCTCGCCGATCCGGGCCTGGTTCCAGACCTCGTTCATCAGCTCGCGCCGGCTGATCACCTGCCCGACGCGCTCGGCGAGGTAGGCCAGCACGTCGAACTCGCGCCGGGTGAGCTGCAACGGCTGTCCGCGCAGTTCGGCGCGGCGCTGGCGGGGGCTGATGACGAGCTCGCCGACGGTGATCGCGCTGGGCGCCGCGGCCGCCGTGGAGCGTGAGCGGCGCAGCACGGCGGCGATGCGGGCGAGGATGTGCCCGCCCGAGAACGGCTTGGTCACGTAGTCGTCGGCGCCGGCGCTGAGCAGGCTGATGATGTCGGCCTCGGCCCGGCGTGCGGTGGCCACGATGACCGGCACGTCGGAGACCGAGCGCATCATCCGCAGCGCGTCGAGGCCGTCGATGTCGGGCAGGCCGAGGTCGAGGATGACCAGGTCGGGGCGCTCGTCGGTGACGACTTTCAACGCGTCGCCGGCCCGGCCGACCGGCCGCACGACGTGGCCCGCGTCGGTCAGCGCGCGCGACAACGCCGCCGTGATGATGCGGTCGTCCTCGACGAGCAGGATCATCGCCATGGCGTACACCATAGGTGTAGATGAGACGATGTCTTCGTGCGATCTTCCCGGTGGGCGCCGATCGCGGGGTGGTGTGCCGCCACCGCGACGAGCATCGTGCTGGCGTCGGTGGCGCTGCTCCCGGTGTTGCGCACGTCGTTGCCTCAGGACGGGGCGCTCGCGAAGCTTCCCGCCGCGGGTAAGAGCGCGTTCCCGGCGCCGCTGCCGACCGTGACCACTCCGGCGGCGAAAAGCGTCGCACCGACGCCGACGAGAACAAAGACGAAGAAGCCGAAGCCCACGACGAAAGCGCCTACGCGGAAGCCCACGACCGAGGACGGCTGGACCGTTACCACCGCCGAGGACGGCAAGCGGACCTACGTGCGGTCATTCCGCGTCGAGGGCGGCCAGGCCGTCATCCGCATGACCTCGGACGGCGTCGTCGAACTGGTCACCGCCACCCCGGCCGACGGCTGGGCGGTGCAGAAGGTGCAGGACTCGCCGGGAAACCTCGCGGTCTACTTCAACGAGCCGCAGCACAGCTTCATCATCCACGCCACCTGGTGGGACGACCGGCCCTTCGCCGAGGTCAGCGAAATCGGGTCATAAGTCGCTGAGCAGCGGTTACCCGCCCTGGTCGTGGGTATGTGCGACCCGAGGAAGGGAGCTCACCGATGACGACGCACACCGACGAGCAGCCGGTCGGCCACCTGGTCAGCCAGCTCAGCGAGCAGATGTCGACGCTCGTCCGCGACGAGTTGACGCTCGCCCGCATGGAGATGGTCGAGAAGGGCAAGCGCGCCGGGAAGGGTGCGGGGCTGCTCGGCGGGGCCGGGGTCATTGCCCTGTACGGGGTGGGCGCGCTCCTGCTCACTGTCGGAGCGGCGCTGGCCCTGGTCCTGCCCGTCTGGCTCGCGGCTCTGATCGTGGCGGTGGCGCTGTTCGCGATCGCCGGGGTCGCCGCGCTGGTCGGCAAGGGACAGGTGAGCCAGGCGATGCCGCCGGAGCCCGAGTCGGCCCTGGCGAGCAGCAAGCGCGATGTCGAGGCCGTGAAGACGGCCATTCAGGAGGGACGGCACGCATGAGCGTCAAGCAGTCGACCGCCGAGACGACAGCCCGAGTGGCCGAATACGCCGCCGACACCAAGGACCAGCTCAACAACCGTCGCTCGATGCCCCTGGCCATGGCTGGGGCGGTCGCCGTCGCGGCCGCTGTGGCCGTGGCGACAGTGCTCCGGCGCCGCCGATGATCAGGTGGCAGCGTCCTGCGGGAAGTGGGTGATCAGCGCTTCCTCCAGGACGCCGTTCAACATCCGCCCGTACGTGCCGGTCAGGTGGAATCGGTTGCGATAGACCGTGACGTTGCCGATCACCGGCGTACACATGGCGCTGCACAGCCACGGCAGCACCGAAACATAACCCGCCCCGGCCGCCCGCGCCGCTTCGAAGTCGGCCGCGTTCCAGACCCGGGAAGTCGCCACCGCACGGGTGGTGGCGCAGCGCGAGATGTCTGACCGGCGTGCGGCCAGGCATTCGGGCGCGCTCTCGTCCAGCACGGGCGTGTCCCCCAGCACCACCACGTTCTGAGCCGACCGCCGCAGCGCCCGCAGCGTCTGGGTCAGCCCCGCCTGCCATTCGTCGGCTGTGACGAGCCGCCCCTGGCCGCGCTTCTGCGAGAAGCTGGCGTTCGTCACGATCACCAGCTCGGGCCGGATCGCGGCGATCTGCGCGGTCACGAAGTCGCGGAACCGGTCGCACTCGTGGAACGGCCGTTGCTCCTGCTGGTTCCAGAACGTGATGGGCAGTGTGGGGCAGGCGGGCTTGCCGTAGAACTGGACCCGCCAGTCGCGTCGTTCGGCGATCTCGCTCAGCGCGGGCAGCCACATCCCGCCGTGCGAGTCGCCCCAGAGCACCACGTCGGTCGCGCTCGCCCGGTCGCCGAAGACGCACGCCTCGACCCGGTCGGCGGCCGGGCCAGCCTCGCATTTCGAGTTGTCGAACCCGAAGTCGTCGGCCGCCGTGGCCAGGGCCGGCGTGAGGTCGGCGGGCAGCTCGCGCAGCGACGGCGCCTGGCGGACGGCGGCGAGCACCGAGCTCAGCGGAACCTTGGGGGCGGGGGCCGAGGTGATGCGCGGCGCCGGTGGAACCGCCGGAGTGCAGCCGGCCACCAGCGCGACCAAGAACGAGACGAACAACGTACGCATGCGGTCCTCCTAGTAGAGGCGAGGTCGATGCTCGGCGGCCGCGGGCGGGGTGGCGGTCGTGAACCGGGCCAGCGCGAGCGGCGTGACGATCAGCCAGGCGGCCAGGCACAGGGTGAGCAGCGGCGACCGTCTGAGGCGGGCACCGCGGCGGATCGGGTTCTCCACGCAGAAGTACGTCACCACGGCCAGCCCGAGCGACCCCACCACCAGCGCTGCCCGGGTCGTGGCCGGCAGCACCCCGCCGTACGCCTGGGAAGCGACGATCAGCACCGGCCAGTGCCACAGATAGAACGAGTACGACAGACGACCCAGCCAGAGCAGCGGACGGCGGCCGAGCACGGAGTCGCCGCGGCCGGCCAGCACCAGCACGGTGGCGAGCACGGGCAGCGCGGCGGCGTAGCCGGGGAACCTGGTCATCTCGTTGAAGGTCAGCGCGGCGACCACGATCAGGGCCAGGCCGGTGCCGGCCATCGCGGTGGCGAGACGGGCCGGAACTCGGTCGAGACGGGTGGCGGCCAGCGCGAGCAGGCAGCCGGCGCCCAGCTCCCAGGCGCGGGTCGCGGGCGAGAAGTAGGCCCACGGGCCCGAGAGCCAGATCGAGTACGCGAACGACGCGGCCACGGCGGCGGCCAGCCAATAGCCGATCGCCCAGCGGAAGCCGAGCCAGAGCAGCAGGACGATCGCGGCCGGGAAGACCAGGTAGAACTGCTCCTCGACGGCGAGCGACCAGAAGTGCTGCACCGGTGACAGCGCACCCTGAGAGGCCAGGTAGTCGACGCCCTCGGTGGCGAAACGGAAGTTCGCGGCGAACAGCGCGGCCCAGGTGACGTCCTCGGCGATCTCGTCACCGCGCAGGAACCCGAGCCAGTGATAGCCGGCCAGCAGCGTCGCGACCAGCACGAACGCGGCCGCGGGCAGAATGCGCCGGGCCCGTCGTGCGTAGAAGTCGATCAGGGACAGCCGGCCCGTCTCGCGGATTTCGCGCAGCATCAGCGCGGTGATGAGGAAGCCGGAGATCACGAAGAAGACGTCGACGCCGACAAAGCCGCCGGCCAGTCCGGGGACGCCGGCGTGGTAGAGGACGACCAGAAGGACGGCGATGGCACGCAGGCCTTCGATGTCGGGCCGGAAGCGCGCCGGCCCGGCGGCGGCGAGCGCCGCCGGGTGGCGTACACCGGTTGTCGTCTCTGTCATCGCCGCCCAGGCTAAAGCGGTCGAAAAACCCCAAACTGCCGTTCGCGGCGATTAGGTCCGTTGCGGGAGGGTTTCCCCGAACCGGCCCGTCCGTACGAACTATGTGTTAGACGGACGCTGACGGGGCGGGTCGGTGATCGATCCCCACCCCGGCGGGGCCGTCTCGGTCGCGGCCAGCGGCGACGGCTGCGACACGGTCACCTGGCTGGGATGGCGGGTCGCCGGAACGACGGCCTCGTCCGGGTCCGGCAACGGCTGCTGCTCGACCGGGGTCATCGAGACGCGGGGCAGCGTCACGATCGCGGGATCGACCTCGACCGCCTGCACGACCGAGCCCCGGCCCTGGCTCTTCACGAGGATCATGGCGTACTCGGGAAGGTCCTGAAGGACGCGCGGCTCGACGGCGTATTCGTAGACACGCTGCACCGAGGCGGCGTCGTTCCAGTTCGTGCCGGTGGCGGTCGACTCGGTCTGGCTCCAGTTGCGGGTCTTGCTCCAGTTCGTGCTCGTGTAGCGGCGCAGCCCGTGCCGGGAACCCCGCTCGCCCTTCGAACCGCCCTTGGTCTCGGACTCACCGACCGTGTCGGCCAGCGTGTGGGTCTCGTCGCCGCCGAGCGAGCGGGTCAGCTCGCTGAGCACGAACCGGTGACCACGGCCCACGAACTCGGCCGCCTGCGCCGCCTCCTGGTGGTTGCCGAGCCGCATCAGGGCCACCTCGCCGCCACCGATCGTCTGCAGCGACTCGGCCCGCAGGTGCGCGAAGAACAGCACCAGCCGGATGCCGCGGCGTTCGCACAGGGTGCTAAGCCGTTCGATCGCCCGGTGGTCGATCTCGTCGGCGCCGAGCAGCACGAGCGAGCCGACCGGGGTCGCGTCGCGGCGCACCTGGTGGCCCAGCCACTGCACCATCAGGTCTTTGAGCAGCTCATGCTGGGCGCGGCCGCCGCCCGACTCGGCGACCAGGCAGGTCAGGTCGGCCGCGGCGGTCGTGGCGGGGGCGCTGCCCATGTCCTCCAGCGGGTGCAGGAAGGCCTCGATGCGGCGCAGGCGCGGCTCCTCGGGGTTCAGCGAGCCGAGCCGGACCTCCTCGTCGTGGGTCAGCACCGGCATCGGCGAGGTGCGGCCGCCGAGCAGGCGCAACGCGGCCAGCAGGCGGACCATCGTGAGACTCGGCGCGAGGATGGCGGCGATCTCGTTCAGCAGCAGGGCGTCCTGCGAGCGCTCGGCCCGGCTGCCGCTGCCGGCGTCGCCGTGCATGGCCTCGACCAGGCCGTCGACGAGCTCGCCCGGCTCCAGACCGGCGACCAGGTCGAACTCGGCGAGCTGGGCGGGCAGGACGACCTCGCGCACACTGCGGCGGGTGGCCTCGGCGAGCAGCATGAGCTCACCCGAAAGGGCCTCGCCGGTGAAGTCGGCCAGCACCATGCGGCCCCGGGTCGCCAGCAGCGAGCCGCCGAAGACGGTGAGCACGGCCTCCCAGCCGTACATCGTGCCGCCGACGATGTCGATGCGGCGAGTGCCGGGCGACGGGCTGGCCGCCGACCACTCGGCCAGGGCGTCCACCGCGAGCTGTTGTTGCTGGTCGTGCCATTGACGGCGGCTGTCCCAGGACGCGTGGGCCACCGCGTATTCGGCCTCGGCCTTCGCCTGGGCCTCCTCCAGCGACTTGCGGGCCAGCGACGGCATGAGACCGGCGAAGATCGCCCCGGCCACGCCGGCCAGCGCGGAGAAGCCGGCCAGGAAGAGCACCAGCGTGCGGGCGTTGTCGCTGCCCCGGGTGGCCGCCCCGCCGCAGCAGCCGATCAGGACGGCCAGGCCGAGGCCCACGCCGAGCGAGATCAGGACCCGCTTGATCATGCCGCTGCGGGCCCGTTCAAGCGTTTCGGCAAGCTCCGGCGGCACATCCCCCGGCGACGGCGGCGGCTCCATGAACTTGCGCCGGTACAGGTTCCGGTCGTTGAAGATCCACCCGAGACGTTCGCCCTCGGTGGCGAGCTGCGGCAGGGGGTTCGGGGCGGGGCTCGTCATCGCGGCGGACTCCGGGGGGCCGTGGTCGGTGTCCACTGACCGTACCCTCAGGACAGACCGGCGACGTTGTTCACCGAATGTTCAGCGAGCGCGCGCCGCCGGGGTTCTAACGTGATCTGACACGTCGGAGAACACCGGGTAACGAGAGGTAACACGATGACCGCGAGCACGGTCGACGTCGAAACCAGCCCCGACGGGACTCTCGTCATCCAGCCGCACGGCGTCCTCGGCGCCGACGACGCGGTCGAGCTGCGCCGCACGCTGGTGCACGCGGTTCGCCATCTGCGCCCGTTGCGGCTGGTCCTCGATCTGCACGATGTCCACGACGTCGACGCGATCAACCTCGGCACCCTGGTCGCCGCCTGCCACCTCGGCGACGATCACCAGGTCGCGGTCTTCCTCGACCGCACGTCCGCGTCGATCGCCGGCCGGCTCAGCGCCGCCGGGGTGGCCACCCACCGGTTACGCGACGTCGGCAGTGCTCTCTGACATCCACGCCGGGGCGTAAAGAGCCGGCGCGCACAGCCCGGTCGCCTCGAGCAGCAGCCGTACGTTCCCTCGGGCGTTGGTGATCTCGAAGCCGTAGCCGCCGCGCAGCGCGAGCGTGTAACCGGTCAGCAGCGTCTCGACACACTCACCGCTGAGCTCGTCGACCCGCGCCACGTCGAGCACCACCCGGCCGTGCTGCGAGCGGGCGAACGCGTCCCGCAGGCGGCGCCGCAGATCGCGCTGCGCGTGACGGTCGAAAACGCCGCTGAGCAGCAAGTAGGTGGTCTTCCCGGTGCGATCGGTGTCCCGTTCGATGGCAAAGCTCATGAACCCGGTGTACCCGCGCGAGGTGGACGCCGGCCGAACTCCCGCCGAAGACTGCCAGAGCCGTTTCGCCAGGTCGTCGTCGACACCTTCGGGTGACGCCGGGAGCAGCCCCTCGGCATTCACGGGGCGAAGCGGTAGCCCATCGCCGGCTCGGTCAGCAGGTGCCGCGGACGGGCCGGGTCGCGCTCGAGCTTGCGGCGCAAGCGTGCCATGTATTGCCGCAGGTAGTTGGTCTCCGTTCGGTACTGCGGGCCCCAGATCTCCTGCAGCAAGCGCTCGCGGCCCAGCAGCTTGCCGGGGTGGCGGGCCAGGTGCTCGAGCAGATCCCACTCGCGGGGCGTCAGCCGCACCTCGCGGTCGCCGCCGGTCACCACCCGGGCCGCGAAGTCCACGGTGAAGTCACCGACGACCACCATCGGCACGCCTTCGCTGCCCGGCTGGCTGCGCCGGGTCACCGCCCGCATGCGGGCCAGCAACTCGTCGACGCCGAACGGCTTCGTGATGTAGTCGTCGGCCCCCGCGTCGAGGGCGGCCACCTTGTCGGCACTGCCGGCCCGCCCCGAGAGCACGATGATCGGCACTCCCGTCCAGCCGCGCAGGCCACGGATGACCTCGGTGCCCTCCATGTCGGGCAGGCCCAGGTCGAGCACGACCAGGTCGGGGTGCCGGTGGGCGGCCACGTGCAGGGCGGACGCCCCGTCACCGGCCGTCTCGACGTCGTAGCGCCGGGCGCGCAGGTTGATCCGCAGCGCGCGCACGATCTGCGGTTCGTCATCGACGACCAAAACCCGCGTCATTGTTCGGCGCTCACAGGTAGGGCAAGGATCATGGTGAGACCACCTCCGGGTGTCTCTTCAGGGGAGAGGGAGCCGCCCATCGCCTCGGTCAGACCGCGGGAGAGCGCCAGGCCGAGCCCGACGCCGGTGTGGTTGTCCCGGTCGCCGAGTCGCTGGAAGGGCAGGAACACGTCGTCCCAGCGGTCCGGCGGGATGCCGGGGCCGTGGTCGATGACGCGCAGTTCGAGGGTGCCGCCGTACCGGCTGACCGTGATCATCGGCGGCTGATCGGCCGGGCTGTATCGCAGCGCGTTGGCGACGACGTTGACCAGAACCCGTTCGAGCAGGCCCGGGTCGGCGTGTACGGACGGCACGTCGTCGGGGATGTGCAGGGTGACCCGGCGGCCGTCGGGCCCGAGGTCGTCGAGCGCCCGCGGGATGACCTCTTCCGCCCCCACGTCGACCGCGCTCACGCCCAGCGCCCCGGCCTGCAGGCGGCTCATGTCGAGCAGGTTCGCGACCAGCCGGTCGAGCTTGTCGAGCGACTCGTCCGCGGTCGCGAGCAGTTCCTTACGGTCGGCCTCGTCGAAGTGGACCTCGTCGCTGCGCAGCCCGGCCACCGCCGCCTTGGCCGACGCCAGCGGGGTCCGCAGGTCGTGACTGACGGCCGCCAGCAGCGCCGTACGCATGCGGTCGGCCTCGGCCAGCGGCTTCGCCGTGGCCGCCTCGGCACTGAGCCGCTCCTGACGCAGCGCGACCGCGGCCTGCGCGGCGAACGCCTCGACGATGCGCCGGTCGGACGCCTCCAACGGGTGCCCACGCAGCAGCAGCATGACGTGCTCGTCGACCTTGACCTCGACGTCGGCGTCGGCCGGGCGGGTGCACCGCGGCCCGCCCACCTCGGCCGCCACGTCGCCGTCTTCGAGCAGCGTCGCCGAATCGAAGTTGAACGTCTCACGCAACCGTTCGAGCAGGGCGATCAGCGGCCGCTCGCCGCGCAGCACCCCGCCCGCCACGGTCGCCAGCGTCTGCGCGTCGGCCTGGGCCTCGGCGGCCAGGCGGGTCTTGCGGGCGGCCGTGTCGACCACCCAGCTCACCGCGAGCGCGACGACGACGAAGATGGCCAGGGCGAGCAGGTTGTCGAACTCGGCGATCGTGAAGCGCCCGATCGGCGGAGTGAAGTAGTAGTTGAGCAGCAGCGACCCGACGACCGCGGCGAGCAGCGCCGGCCACAACCCGCCGATCAGCGAGACGCCGACCACCGCGGCCAGGAAGATCAGGATGTCGTTGGTCAGCGAGATCGACGGCCCGATGTGCAGCAGCCCCGTCAGTGCCGGCAACCCGGCCAGCACGGCGACGAAGCCCGCGATGCGTCGGCCCCGCGAGAGGGCGGGCGCGACCCGCGTACGCCTGCGGCCTTGACCTGCTCTTTCGTGCGTGACCAGGTGAACGTCGATCGAGCCGGACCGTGCGATGGTCTCGGCCCCGACACCGGCCGACAGAATCTGGGCGAACCGCCCCCGACTGCTCGCGCCGAGCACCACCTGGGTCGCGTTGACCGCCCGCGCGAAGTCAAGCAGCGCCTGCGGCACGTCCGAGCCGACCACCTGGTGATAGGTGCCACCCAGGCTCTCGACCAGCACCCGCTGCCGGGCCAGCCGGGCCGGGTCGACGCCGGCCAGCCCGTCGTTGCGCGCGACGTGCACGGCGAGCAGATCGGCGCCCTTGTTGCGGGCGGCGATCCGCGCGGCCCGGCGGATCAGCGTCTCACCCTCCGGCCCGCCGGTCAGCGCCACCACGACCCGCTCCCGGGTCTCCCAGGTCTTGCTGATGCCGTGCTCGGCGCGATATTTCCCCAGCTGGTCGTCGACCTTGTCGGCCAGCCACAGCAGCGCCAGCTCGCGCAGCGCGGTGAGGTTCCCGGTGCGGAAATAGTTGCCCAGCGCCGCGTCGATCTTCTCCGGCTGATAGATGTTGCCGTGCGCCATCCGCCGCCGCAGCGCCTCCGGAGTCATGTCGACCAGCTCGACCTGCTCGGCCGCGCGCACCACCGCGTCGGGCACGGTCTCGCGCTGCGGCACCCCCGTGATCTGCGCGACGACGTCGTTCAGCGACTCCAGATGCTGCACGTTCACCGTGGTCAGCACACTGATCCCGGCGTCGAGCAACTCACGCACGTCCTGCCAGCGCTTGGCGTTGCGCGAGCCCGGCACGTTGGTGTGCGCGAACTCGTCGACCACGGCCAGCTCGGGCTTGCGCTGCAGCACCGCGTCGAGATCCATCTCGGTGAAGTCAACCCCGCGATAGCTCACCTGCCGCCGCGGAACAACATCGAGATCGCCGATCATCGCGCTCGTGTGCTTACGCCCGTGCGTCTCGACGAACGCGACGACCACATCGGTGCCCCGTTCGGCCCGGCGGTGGGCCTCCTCGAGCATGGCGTAGGTCTTCCCCACACCGGGCGCCGCCCCGAGATAGATGCGCAGCTCTCCGCGAGCCATGGTCACCCCCTCTTTCGATCGTCACCGAGAAGATCAAATGCAAGATGTCGTAGCGGGGTGGTGGGTACGGACCGTCGCTCCCGCCGAGGGCCCGGGCGGGCCGAGCAGGGCGCTGGCGCGCCCAAACCGCTCGACCCACCCGCGCGACCTGCGTAAGTGGTCGCGCCCTACCGCTTGCCATCCAGGGCGAGATTCAGCTCGAGCACGTTGACCGCGGGCTCGCCGAGGAAGCCGAGCGCCCGACCGTCAGTGTGCTCCTTGATGAGCTTGTGCACCTGGTCGAGCGTCAGGCTGCGCTCCCGGGCGATCCGGGGCGCCTGCAGGTCGGCGTAGGCGACACTGATGTTCGGGTCGAGGCCGCTGCCGCTGGCCGTGACCGCGTCGGCCGGGATCACCGGCTTGGCGGGCGCGTTGCCGCGGATCGGCGTGACCACACCACCCTCGGCCACGTAGTCGACACCCGGCTTGGCCGGTTCGACGGTCACCCCGGCGTACGTCTGAAGGAAGGTCTGGCCCGTCTCGTTGACCGAGACCGCGCGGGTGACCGGGCCGGTGAAGCCGTCGCGGTAGAAGACGGCGAGCACCGCGCCGACCCCGTCCGGCGCGCAGTAGGGCCGGCTGCCGTCGACACCTTCCAGCTTGCCGATCGCCAAGCTCCGTGAACAGACCTGGGTGAGCAGGCTCTGCGACGCGTCGTCCGGGTTGTCAGAGAGGGTGTCGACGACGCTTTCCGGGCCGAGGTTGCTGGCGCCGGTCGAGTCGGGGTCGTACCCGTCTCCGGCCTTGGACGGCCGGCTCTGGAAATAGCGAGGGATCGGGTTGCCGTCGGCGTCGGTGAAGTTCTGACCGATCAGGCTGCTGCCGACCTTGGTGCCGCCGACCGTGATCACTGAGCCTTCGGCCTTGCCGGACAGGCCGGGGGCGTGGCCGATCAGCACGAAGGCAAGCGGGTAGACCAGTCCGAGCAGGACGGTCATGACTAGCAACGCGCGAAGCGCCGCGATGTGCTGGCTTAGCCAGGCCGGAAGTCTCATTTCGCAGTCCGATTTAGGGTGGCGGGCGGGACGGTTGGATTGGGCATGTCAGATCCCAGGGATGAACTGGACGAGGAGGTCGATGAGCTTGATCCCGGCGAAGGGCAGCAGCACGCCGCCGAGGCCATAGATCAAGAGGTTGCGCCGCAGCAGCGCGGACGCGCTCGACGGCCGGTAGCGAACACCGCGCAGGGCCAGCGGGATCAGCGCCACGATGATCAGCGCGTTGAAGATGACCGCGGACAGGATCGCCGAGCCCGGAGAGTGCAGCCGCATCACGTTGAGCGTGTCGAGGCCCGGGTAGACCGCCGCGAACATCGCCGGGATGATCGCGAAGTACTTGGCGATGTCGTTGGTGATCGAGAACGTGGTGAGCGCGCCCCGGGTGATCAGCAACTGCTTGCCGATCTCGACGATCTCGATGAGTTTCGTCGGGTCGGAGTCGAGGTCGACCATGTTGCCGGCCTCTTTCGCGGCCGACGTGCCGGTGTTCATGGCCACGCCGACGTCGGCCTGGGCCAGGGCCGGCGCGTCGTTGGTGCCGTCGCCGGTCATCGCGACCAGCCGGCCGCCCTCCTGCTCCTTCTTGATCAGGGCGAGCTTGTCCTCGGGGGTCGCCTCGGCCAGGAAGTCGTCGACGCCCGCCTCGGCCGCGATCGCCGCCGCGGTCTGCGGGTTGTCACCGGTGATCATCACTGTGCGGATGCCCATGCGGCGCATCTCTTCGAACCGGGCTTTCATGCCCGACTTCACGACGTCCTTGAGCTCGATGACGCCGAGGATGCGGCTCTGTTCGGCGACCACCAGCGGGGTCCCGCCGGCCGTGCTGATCCGGTTGACGATCGCGTCGACCTCGTCGGACGGGCGGCCGACCCACTTGATCACGGCGGCCGCGGCGCCCTTGCGGACCTGCCGGTCCCCGATGTCGACGCCGCTCATCCGGGTCTGCGCCGTGAACGGCACGAAGGTCGCGGTGGGCATCAGGCCCGGCTCCCGCTCGCGCAGGCCGTACTCGTTCTTGGCCAGCACGACCACCGAGCGGCCCTCGGGGGTCTCGTCGGCCAGGCTGGAGAGCTGCGCCGCGTCGGCCAGCTCCTGTTCGGTGACTCCGTCGACCGGGATGAAGGCCACGGCCTGCCGGTTGCCCAGCGTGATGGTTCCGGTCTTGTCGAGCAGCAGCGTGCTGACGTCGCCGGCCGCCTCGACCGCACGACCCGACAGGGCGAGCACGTTGCGCTGCACCAGCCGGTCCATGCCGGCGATACCGATCGCCGAGAGCAGGGCACCGATCGTGGTCGGGATCAGACAGACGATCAGGGAGACGAGCACGATGCCGGTGATGCCGTGCGCGTTGATGGCCAGCGTGTCGGGGGCCGCGGCCTGGTACGCCTTCGAGAAGATCGCGAGCGGCTGGAGGGTCACGACCGACAGCAGGAAGATGATCGTGAGTGCGGCGAGCAGGATGTTCAGCGCGATCTCGTTCGGCGTCTTCTGCCGGTTCGCGCCCTCGACCAGCGCGATCATGCGGTCGACGAAGCTCTCGCCCGGCTTCTGCGTGATCTGTACGACGATCCGGTC
This sequence comes from Actinoplanes solisilvae, assembly GCF_003999975.1. GTDB lineage: Bacteria > Actinomycetota > Actinomycetes > Mycobacteriales > Micromonosporaceae > Actinoplanes > Actinoplanes solisilvae. The sequence goes on from NZ_RJAC01000001.1 coordinate 1,219,432, forward strand.
GCTGAGCACCTTGGTGCCGCCGGTGACGGCCGACCGGTCGCCGCCGGACTCACGGATGACCGGAGCCGACTCGCCGGTGATGGCCGACTCGTCGACGCTGGCGATGCCCTCGATGACGTCGCCGTCCCCGGGGATGATCTGGCCGGCCACGACCACGACGACGTCGCCCTGCTTGAGCTGGTTGGCCGGAACCTCCCGGCCGTCCTTCAGATAGGCGACCGTGTCCTGTTTGGTCGCGCGCAGCGCCGCCGCCTGCGCCTTGCCCCGGCCCTCGGCAACCGCCTCGGCCAGGTTGGCGAAGACGACCGTGAGCCAGAGCCAGACCGTGATGATCCAGGCGAACACGCTGGGGTCGACGATCGAGAGCACGGTCGTGAAGACCGCGCCGACCTCGACGATGAACATGACCGGGTTGCGCCACATGACGCGCGGGTCGAGCTTCTTGGCCGCCGCCGGGAGCGACTCCCAGAGCTGGCGGGGCTCCATCATTCCGCCGCGCACCGGTTTCGGTGTGGCGGCGTCAGGCTTGTCAGCGAGCAACGTCATGAGAGGCCCTCCGCGATGGGACCAAGAGCGAGAGCGGGCAGGAAGGTCAGCGCGACCAGAACAACGGTGACGCCGACGACGAGCCCGACGAACAGGGGTTTGTGGGTGGGCAGGGTGCCCTCCGACTCGGGCACCGGCCGCTGCCGGGCCAGCGATCCGGCCAGGGCGAGCACGAGCACGATCGGGAGGAACCGGCCGAGCAGCATGGCCAGGCCGAGCGCGGTGTCCCACCACGGCGTGTTCACCGTGATGCCCGCGAAGGCCGAGCCGTTGTTGTTGCTGGCGCTGGTGAAGGCGTACAGGACCTCGGAGAGGCCGTGCGGGCCGACGTTGAGCGCCGTCGAGTTGTTGCCGGTGGCGAAGGCCGCCGCGGTGCCGATCAGCACCAGCGCGGGGGTGACCAGGAAGTACAGCGAGGCGAGCTTCATCTCGCGTGCGCCGATCTTCTTGCCGAGATATTCCGGCGTGCGGCCGACCATGAGGCCCGAGACGAAGACCGTGATCACCGCGAGGATGAGCAGGCCGTAGAGGCCCGAGCCGACACCGCCCGGCGCGACCTCGCCGAGCATCATGTTGATCATCGGCATCATGCCGCCGAAAGCCGTGTACGAGTCGTGGAACGAGTCAACCGCGCCAGTGGAGGTCAGCGTCGTCGCCGCGGCGAAGGTGGCCGAGTTCGGAATGCCGAAGCGGGTCTCCTTGCCCTCCATCGCCGCACCGACCGCCTGCGGCACCGTGCCCGAGCCGTGCAGCTCGAAGCCCACGGTCAACGCGATCGAGGCGATGGCCAGCACGGCCATGACCGCCACGATGGCGTACCCCTGGCGGTTCTGGCCGACCATGCGGCCGAACACCCGGGGGAGGCTGAACGGGATCAGGAGAAGTAGGAAGATCTCGAGCCAGTTGGTCCAGGTCGTCGGGTTCTCGAACGGGTGGGCCGAGTTGGCGTTGTAGAAGCCACCGCCGTTGGTGCCGAGTTCCTTGATCGCCTCCTGCGACGCGACCGGGCCGCCGGTGATGTGCTGGGTGGCGCCGGTCAGGGTGGTCACGTCGGTGCCGCCGGAGAGGTTCTGCACCATTCCAGCGATCATGAACACGAGCGTGGCCAGCACGGCGATCGGCAGCAGCACACGGAGCGTGATCCGGGTCAGGTCGACCCAGAAGTTGCCCAGCGTCCCGTTCTTGCGGGCCGCGAAGCCGCGCACCAGGGCGATCGCGACCGCGATCCCGACGCCGGCCGAGACGAAGTTCTGCACGGCCAGGCCGGCCATCTGCGCCAGGTGGCCCATCGTGGACTCACCCGAATAGGCCTGCCAGTTCGTGTTAGTGACGAAGCTGACCGCGGTGTTCCAGGCGATGTGGGTCGGCACAGCGTCGAAGCCGAGCGAGAGCCACAGCTTGTCCTGGAAGCGCAGGAAGGCGTACAGGAACAGGATCGAGACGGCCGAGAAGGCGAGCACGCTGCGGGCGTAGACACCCCAGGTCTGCTCGGTCTTCGGGTCGACACCGACGAGCCGGTAGATGCCGCGCTCGACGACGCTGTTCTTGCTTCCGCTCACGACCCGGTACATGTAGTCGCCGAGGGGCCGGTAGACCGCGGCGAGCGCGAGTACCAGCGTGATGACGAAGATCCAGCCGGCCATCAGAATTTCTCCGGGAAGAGCAGGGCGGCGATCATGAATCCAGCCAGCAGGACGGCAACGATGCCGCCGATGAGGTTAACGGCGCTCACCAGCGTTCGACCGCCCGGATCAGCACGGTCAGCGCTGCGAACAGCACCACCGTGAGCACGACGAACACGAGATCAGCCACGGGAGGTCTCCTAGGTGAAAGGGCTGCTTTGCACTTACGCCTCACACCGAAGCGCGTCCCGTGCCTGGAGTCATCGCGTGTTCACGCGATCCGTACGCGCTGAGGCCGTTTGTTGACGCGTTGTTGACGCTGCTGCGACGGCGGTCACACGCGGAGCCTGCTGCCGATAAACTCAGGGGCCGCCCGAACCGGACGGCCCCTGCTTTACCCAGTGAAGATCAGATCTGCTCGTTCAGCAGGTCATCGACGGTGTCGCGGCGCACAAGCGTGCGCGACTGACCACCTGAGACGCCGACCACGGCCGGGCGTCCGACGAAGTGCTCGGCCCGCTGGTGATAGGCGCCGGTGCCGGCGATCGCCACCAGATCGCCCGTGGCGACATCGGCGGGCAACTGGGCGGCGACCGGCCGGCCGGCTCCGCAGACGACGGTGAACGACTGCATCGGCGCGCTGGAGACGCGTCCGATCAGCTCGATCGCGTGCCGCCCGGTGCATTCGGCGCCGGGCAGGCAGTCCGGCACGGCGCCGTCGAGGACGACCACGAGCCTGGCCGCCTCGGTCACCCGGTGCAGCGTGATCCCGGCCCGGGCGAGCAGGGCCCGCCCCGGCGACACCCGCAGCCGGGGCGTCGCGATCCCGTACCGTTCCGCGGTCACCCGGGACACCGCCCGCAGCCGCTTCGCGAAGGCCTCCACGGCCAGTTCGTCGTCGCCGGGTTGATAGGCGACCGCGTGCCCACCCCCGAGGTTGATCATCGGGACGACGATGCGGCGACGGGAGCGCAGCACGGCGCAGAAGGCGACCGCCTCGCGCAGACAGGCCTCGTACGCCCCGAACCGGCTGAGCTGGTGGCCGAGCGCGCAATCGAGGCCGGCCAGCACCAGGTTCGGCGAGCGCCGCACCGCCTCGACCATCGCGAACGCGGGTGAAGTACCCAAACGCACGCCGTACGTTTTGCGGCTGCGCGCCGCCGCGGCCGGGAGCACCCGGATCAGCACACGCTGCGGGGTGCTCGCCCGGGCCGCGACCGCCTCCACCTCCTCGATCGAGCCGACCACGATCGCGGCGCCGCACGCGATCGCCTCCTCGAGGTCGCTCACCGACTTGTGACAGCCGGAGAGGACCAGGCGGTCCGGGCCGATGCCGGCGGCGACGGCGGTACGCAACGCTTCCGCCGAACCGGCGTAGCAGCCCAGACCCTCCCGGGCCAGCCACTCGGCGACCTGCGGGACCAGGCCGCCCTTCGCGGCGTAGGCGACCGCGTCCGGCCCGAACGCGGCCCGGTACTCGCCGCTGCGCCTCCGCACGTCACCCTCGTCGAGCACCTGCACCGGCGTTCCGTACGCCTGAGCGAGCTCGGACGCGCGCACACCGCCGACGGTGAGGTCGCCGTGGCTCGCCCAGCGGGCGGTGGCCGGCCAGATGCGGGGATCGAGGGTGGGTCGCAGGGCGATCCGCAGGGAGGGAAGCAGTTCGGCGAGCGTCATGACTCGACGGTGCGCGCCCCGACACGCCGTCGGAAGATCCGGATACGGGGTGTTGACGGTTTACCGCACGTTTTTCACGACCCGGATACGAGACAGTTGATCATCATTCCGTGTTTACCTGATGTTCATCAGTGTCGATGGAGGTCAATGATGCCCGAACCAGTACGTCGACTGTTACCGCTGCTCGGCCGCCACGGCGGTGGGCGCGACGCGATGACCTGTCTCTACCGCTGTGGCAACGCCTGCGACCATCCCGTGCCTAACAAATCGGACAATCCCTATCTGGGGGACATCATCGACGCGGCGGTGAGCCGTCGTGGCCTGTTCCGCGCCGGCGGGGCGGGAGCGCTGGTTCTCGGCATAGGTGGTGTCGCGGCGTCCCCGGCCGGCGCCGCGCCGGCCGCCACCGCGCCGTCCAACGGGAGCCTCACCTTCAAGCCCATCCCGCCGAACGAGATCGACACCGTGATCGTCCCGAACGGCTACGACCACGCCCTCGTCATCCGCTGGGGCGACCCGATCGTGCCCGGCGCGCCCGCGTTCAACCTTGCACGCCAGACCGGTGAGACCCAGTCGAAGCAGTTCGGCTACAACAACGACTTCCTCTGCGTGGTGCCGATCCCGGGCAGCGACCGCCGTGCCCTGCTGGTGTCGAACCACGAGTACACCAACGAGGAGCTGATGTTCCCCGGCTTCACGACCCAGGAGGCGCTCAGCGTCGACCAGGTGCGGGCCGCGATGGCCGCGCACGGCATGTCGGTGGTCGAGATCGAGCGGGTCGGCCGCACCGGGCAGTGGCAGCAGGCCCGGTCCAAGCGGCTGCCGTACAACAAGCGGCTCACCATGCTGGCCACGCCGTTCCGCGCGGACGGGCCGGCGGCCGGGTCGGCGCCGCTGCGCACGGCGGCCGATCCGCGCGGCACCACGATCATCGGAACGCTGAACAACTGCGCCGGCGGGCTGACACCGTGGGGCACGGCCCTGTCCGGCGAGGAGAACTTCAACCAGTACTTCGTCGGCGGCGACGCCGTCCCCGAGGCCGACAAGGCACGGCTCAACCGCTACGGCATCCTGACGACCGCGCGGTACCCGAGCGGGTCGCGGCGCTGGGAGCGGGCGCAGGAGCGGTTCGACCTGGCCAAGCACCCGAACGAGGCGAACCGCTTCGGCTGGATCGTCGAGGTCGACCCCCTCGAGCCGGACGCGCTGCCGCGCAAGCACACCGCGATGGGCCGCTTCAAGCACGAGGGCGCCAACGTCATCGTGGCGAAGAACGGGCAGGTCGCCGCGTACATGGGTGACGACGAACGGTTCGAGTATCTCTACAAGTTCGTCTCCGACAAGCGCTACCGGCCCGGCGATCGCAAGCACAACCTGACCCTGCTCGAGTCGGGCACGCTCTACGTGGCCAAGCTCAGCGGGGACAGCCCACCGGCCGAGATCGACGGCACCGGCAGACTGCCCTCCGACGGCGCGTTCGACGGCACCGGCCGGTGGATCAAGCTGGTCTCGGGGAACACGTCCTTCGTTCCCGGCATGACCGCGGTCGAGGTGCTGACGTTCACCCGGTTCGCCGGCGACGCGGTCGGCGCGACCAAGATGGACCGCCCGGAGGACGTCGAGCCCAGCCTGAAGAGCGGCAAGATCTATGCGGCGCTGACCAACAACACCAACCGCGGGGTCGGCACCAACCCGGGCGTCGACGAGGCCAACCCGCGGGTGGCCAACCGGCACGGGCAGATCTTCGAGATCGTCGAGGACCGCGGCGACCACACCGGCGAGACCTTCACCTGGTCGCTGCCGATCGTCTGCGGTGACCCGGCCGACCCGTCGACCTATTTCGCCGGCTACGACAAGAGCGCCGTGTCGCCGATCTCGTGCCCCGACAACGTCGCCTTCGACAGCGCCGGCAACCTGTGGATCTCGACCGACGGCAACGCGCTGGGCACCAACGACGGCCTGTTCGCGACGCCGATCGAGGGCCCCGAGCGCGGGCATCTCAGGCAGTTCCTCACGGTGCCGCCCGGGGCCGAGACGTGCGGCCCGTTCATCACCGGTGACGACCGGTCGGTCTTCGTCGCGGTGCAGCACCCGGGCGAGATCACCGGGGCCACCGTGGACAACCCGGCCTCGACGTGGCCGGACGGGGACTATGCCAAACCGGCCGTTGTCGTCACCTGGCGGCTGGACGGAGGACGGATCGGAAGCTGAGGTTAACCTGCCGTTCACTGGCAGCCAGGGTCGTCGTGCATCGGCTCTCCTAGCGTTCGCCGCAGCCCACCGTGGGTGTGGCGAGACGAACGAGGAGAGCCGATGCGCCGACTTTTACCCCTGCTCGGCCACAGTGGTGGCTCGCGGGACGCGATGACCTGCCTTTACCGCTGCGGCAACGCCTGCGACCACCCTGCGCCGAACGAGTCCTCCAACCCCTATCTCGGTGACGTGGTCAACGCCGCGATGAGCCGGCGGGGTGTCATGCGCGCCGGGGCCGCGGGTGCCCTGGTTCTCGGTCTGAGTGGCGCCGCGACGGTCCCGGCAACCGCCGCGCTAGCCCACCCGGGCCACGGTGGCGGCGGGCCCAAGCCGCCCGGCGACAAGGCCGGCAAGCTGACGTTCAAGGCGATCCCGCCGAACACGCTCGACAACCTGGTCGTCCCGAACGGCTACGACTCGGCCGTCGTGATCCGCTGGGGTGACCCCGTGGTGGCCGGCGCCCCCGGCTTCGAGCTGGGCAACCAGACCGCGAAGCGGCAGTCGCAGCAGTTCGGCTACAACAACGACTTCGTCGGCGTGCTGCCCTTCGGCAACAGCGACGACCGGGCGCTGCTCGTGGTCAACCACGAGTACACCAACGAGGAGCTGATGTTCCCGGGCTTCACCAGCCTGGACGCGCTCACCGTGGAGCAGCTCAAGGTCGCGATGGCGGCGCACGGCCTTTCCGTGGTCGAGGTCGAGCGGGTCGGCCGCACCGGTCAGTGGCAGCCGGTCAAGTCCCGCCGCCTGCCCTACAACAAGCGCATCACCGCCCTCGACACGGTCTTCAAGCTGACCGGTCCGGCCGTCGGCACGGCGACGCTCAAGACCAAGGCCGACCCCAAGGGCCAGTACGTCATCGGCACCCTGAACAACTGCGCCGGCGGCGTCACCCCGTGGGGCACCGTGCTCTCCGGCGAGGAGAACTTCAACCAGTACTTCGTCGGCGGCGACGCGGTTCCCGAGGCCGACAAGGGCCGGCTCAACCGCTACGGCATCACGACCACGGCCCGCTACCCGAGCGGCTCGCGCAAGTGGGACCGCGCCCAGGAGCGTTTCGACCTGGCCAAGCACCCCAACGAGGCGAACCGGTTCGGCTGGATCGTCGAGGTCGACCCGTTCGACCCCGAGGCCGCACCGCGCAAGCACACCGCGATGGGCCGTTTCAAGCACGAGGGCGCCAACGTCATCGTGGCCAAGAGCGGGCACGTCGTGGCGTACATGGGTGACGACGAGCGATTCGACTACCTCTACAAGTTCGTCTCCGAGAAGAAGTACCGCCCCGGCGACCGCAAGCACAACCTCACGCTGCTCGAGTCGGGCACGCTCTACGTCGCCCAGGTGACCGGGGACAGCCCGGCCGCCGAGATCGACGGCTCCGGCAAGCTGCCCTCGGACGGCGCGTTCGACGGCTCCGGCAAATGGATCAAGCTGGTCTCCGGAAACACGTCGTTCGTGCCCGGCATGACGGCCGCCGAGGTGCTGACCTTCACGCGGCTGGCCGGCGACATCGTCAAGGCGACCAAGATGGACCGCCCCGAGGACGTGCAGCCCAGCCTGCGCACCGGCAAGATCTACGCGGCGATGACCAACAACACCAACCGGGCGGTCGGCACCAACCCCGGCGTGGACGAGGCCAACCCGCGCCCGGCCAACAAGCACGGCCACGTCTTCGAGATCACCGAGGACAAGGGCGACCACACCGGTACGAGCTTCACCTGGTCGCTGCCGATCGTCTGCGGTGACCCGGCCGCCGCCGACACCTACTTCGGCGGCTACGACAAGACGGCCGTCTCGCCGATCTCGTGCCCCGACAACGTCGCCTTCGACAGCGCCGGCAACCTCTGGATCTCGACCGACGGCAACGCGCTGGGCACCAACGACGGCCTGTTCGCCACCCCGATCGAGGGCGCTGAGAAGGGCCACCTGAAGCAGTTCCTGACCGTCCCGCGCGGCGCCGAGACCTGCGGCCCGTTCATCACCGAGGACGACCGGTCGGTCTTCGTCGCGGTCCAGCACCCCGGCGAGATCTCCGGCGCCACCGTCGACAAGCCGGTCTCGACCTGGCCCGACGGCGACTACGCCAAGCCCGCTGTCGTGGTGAGCTGGCGGCTCGACGGCCGCCCCGTCGGCAGTTGATGATCCGGCGGCCGCGGCGTCCCAGCGCCGCGGCCGCCTCATTGCACGCACAGTGACCTTGCGCTTACGGTGACCTTGAACCCTGGCGGGAGGAACGAGGTCACCGTGACGACGATCGAAACCACGCCGCAAACCGCGCACGACCAGCGCGAACTCAACGGGCCGCAGACCACCGGGCGCGTCTACCGCAACCTGTCGCGGCCCGAGCACGGCATCCGGCGTGACAACAACGTGCAGATCACGATGCGCGACGGGACAATCCTGCTCGCCGACATCCTGCGGCCGGACGCCCCCGGCACGTTCCCCGCGCTGCTCGCCGCCGCCCCCTACCCCCGCCAGGTTCAAGATCTCGGCGCCCCGGTCGGGGTGGTCGAGGCCGGCGCGAGCGACTTCTGGGTCCCGCGCGGCTACGTCCACGTGATCGTCAACCTGCGTGGCACCGGCGGCTCCGGGGGCGAGTGGGGCTTCTTCGACGAGCGGGAGCGCCACGACCTGTACGACCTGGTCGAGTGGATCGCCGCCCAGCCGTGGTGCGACGGCGAGGTCGGCATGATCGGCATCAGCTACTACGCGATGACCCAGCTCGAAGCGGCCAGTCAGCAGCCGCCGCACCTCAAGGCGGTCTTCCCGCTCGACGTCACCGTTGACGCCTACGAGGCCGCCAACCACAACGGCCTGGTCAACGCGGGCTTCATGATCCCCTGGCTGAAGACGCTCGGGGTGCTCGCCGGCCGCAGCGACCGTTTCTTCCGCTCCGTCCCGTTCCGCCTGCTACGCAAGCTCTTCGCTGTCCCGGCCGTCCACCGCCGGTTCGCGCGCACCGGCGGCGCCGCCGCCATCCGCGGTCTCCGCCTGATAAGCCGCTTCCGGTACGCCGACCAGCCGTGGAACGGCCTGCTGCGGGCGATCACGGTCGACCACCCCACCCACGACGACTGGTGGGACGAGCGTGACCTGCGCCTGCGTCTCGGCGGCGTCCGCATCCCGGTCTACCTGGGCTCGGAATGGACGAACGTGCCGCTGCACCTGCCCGGCCTGTTCGAAGCCTGGCGGGCCCTCGACGGCAATCCGAACGTACGGATGAGCGTGCTCGGCCCGCACGGCCTGCCCTGGCCGTGGGAGAGCATGCACATCGAGGCGCTGGCCTGGTATGACCACTGGCTCAAGGGCCGCGACACCGGCATTCTCGACGGCCCGCCGATCCGATACTGGCTGCCCGGCGCCCAGGAGTGGCGCACCGCTGACGAGTGGCCCCCACCCGGCCGGCAGATCGCGTTGCACCTCAACCAGGACGGCTTCCTCGACGAGCCGGAGCGCGATGGGGCACGCGCCTACGACACCGCGACACCGGGCCTGACCTGGCAGACCGCACCCCTGGACGACCCTCTGGACATGGTCGGCGAGCTCGAACTCGACCTCACGGCGACCGCCACCGCCCCCGACACGGCCTGGATCGCGCTGCTGCAGGACGTCGCGCCCGACGGCACGGTCACCGACGTCACCGCCGGCTGGCTGCGAGCGAGCATGCGCGAACTCGATGAGGCGGCCGGCTCCGACGGACGTCCGGTGCTGACTCGACGTACGGAGAAGCCGGTTCCTCTCGGTGAACCGGTGCGCTATCGCATCCCGCTCGTGCCCAACGCGCGCCGGTTCGCCCATGGTCACCGCATCCGGCTCACCCTGTCGAGCGACGACACGATCGCCGGGACGCGCGCCATGATGCTGTTCACGCACACCCCGGTCGGGCTGGTCTCGACGAACACCGTCTCCGCGTCGTCGCGCCTGCTGCTGCCGATCGTCAACTGAGCGCCGCCAGGGCCGCGTGCCGGCCGTCGCGCCACAGCACGCCCGCCTCGCGGAATCCGGCCGAGCGGGCCGCCGCCGCGTGCCAGCCGACGTCGCCGGCGAAGTTGGCCGGGACCCGGCCGGCGAAGACCTCGCTGCGGGCCGCCATGAGCGGCCGGAAGCCGGGAGACGACGCCACCTCGCCCCACCACTGCGCCCAGGCGAGTTCGGCGGCCGCCTCTCCCGGCGCCGGGTTCAGCGCGCCCATCACTGCGGGCAACCCGTCGTCGGGCATCACGTCGGCCACCACCAGCAGGCCACCGGGCGACATGACCCGGCGGCAGCGGCGATAGAGGGCGCGAATCCGCTCGGGCCGCAGGTAGTGCACGGTCATCACGGCCGTGACCAGGTCATATCCGTCGCCGGCGGCGAGCGTCCACTCGCCTTCACCCAGGTCGGCGTCGAGGACGGTCAGCGCCGGGCAGGAGCGGGCCATCGTCAGCAGCACCGGGTCGAGGTCGATCATGGTGACCCGGGCCGACGGCCACCGGGAGGCCATACGCGCGGCCACGACGCCGGGGCCACCGCCGAGATCCAGGACGCAGCGGGGGTGGCGGCCCAGCACGGCCTCGGTCGCGGTGGCCCAGGATTCCTCCAGCGACGACAGACCGGGGACGAAACCGGTCATGACCTCGTCCCAGGAGGTGCGCCAGCGGGCGGAGTCGAGCACGGTCGACGGCATGAGCCCATCCTCGAGAACGAACCGAAACGACAATCATTCCTAACAGGATGGGCGATCGGGGGTGCGAGCAACCCCTAGGAATTCAGCGCCGTCAGCGTCGACAGCAGACGGTCCACCTCCTCGACCGTGTTGTAGACGTGCAGGCTCACCCGTACGGAAGTGGTCTTCTCGCCCGAAGGGCCCTGGCAGTGGCCGTCGGCCCGCACGAGCAGCCCGTCCGAGGCGAGGATGAAGCCGAGGTCGTTGGAACCGATCTCGCGGTGCCGGAACGTCACGATCCCGTGCCGCCGCTGGGTGGTCGCACCCGCCTCCAGGCTGCTCTGACACCCGAGCACCTCATAGCTGCCGAGCGTGGCCAGACCCGCCGTCAGCCGCGCGCCGAGGAAGGTCGTCCAGCGCGAGATGCGTTCCAGGCCCACGTCCGAGAGCCAGTCCATCGCCGCGGCCAGGCTCACGATCCCGGTCGTGTTCGGCGAACCGCTCCAACCGGCCGGCTCGAAGACGGGTCCACGCTGGTTGCGAGCCCACACCGCGCCGATACCGGGCAGCGCCATCGCCTTGTGGCCCGAGAAGACGAGGAAGTCGACGTCCAGCCCGGTCATCGAGATCGGCAGGTGGCCGAAGCTCTGCGCGGCGTCGAGGCAGATCACGACCGACGGGCCGGCCGCCGCGCGCAGCCGGTGCACGTTCATGTCGTTGCCGTAGACGTGGTGCACGTGAGTGGCCGCGATCAGCCGGGTACGCGGCCCGATCGGCAGACGGGAGACGTCATAGTCGTGCGCGGAGTCGTACGGCATGGGTCTGAGCCGCAAAGTGACGCCCTGGCGCCGCAGCAGTTCGACCGCGTCCAACCACGGCACGACGTTCGCGCTGTGGTCGGCCATCGGCACGATGATCTCGTCGCCGTCCTGCACCACGGAGGGCAGCCAGTCGAGGGCGATCGCCCGCAAGCCCTCGGTCGTGCCGCTCACGAAGTGCACGCCGGAGGCTGACGGAACCGGGTCGTCGAGGAACCGGCGCAGCTGGTCACGCGTGTCGGTGATGCGTATCGTGGTGCGGTTGGCCCACGGGTAGGTGCCGCGCGCGGCGTTGGCGTTCTCGCTGGTCAGGTAGGAGGTCACCGCGTCGATCACGGCCTGCGGCTTCTGCGCGGTCGCGGCACTGTCGAGATAGGCGACGCCGGGGTTGTCCCGCAGCAGGGGGAACTGCGAGCGTACGTCGCGGTCCACGGCGAGGGTCATCAGTCACGCACCAGAGGAGCGCCGGCGTCGCGCCACGCGATGATGCCGCCCTCGAGCGACCGCACCGACGGGTGGCCCATGCGGGTCAGCAGGGCCGCGTAGCGCGCCGACTTCTCGCCGACCGGGCAGACCAGCAGCACCGGCTGACGGCGGCTGAACGGCAGGCCGCCGTGCAGCAGTTCGGCGAAGAGCTCGTCCACGATGTTGATCGAACCGTCGAGGTGCAGGGCCTGGAACGCGTGCGGGTTGCGCAGGTCGACGATCAGGCCGGACCACCGTTCGGCCTCGTTGACGTCGATCGTCGGTGCGGCGGCCACCTCGTCGTCGGTGAGCGAGCGGGTGTCGTTGCGGCGGGCCGGCCGGCCGAACAGGGTCGGGCGACGTTCGCGCAGGTAGCTGAGGTAGCTCTCGACCCGGTCGCACACGATGAAGACGGCCGTGCGGCGCTCGGTCAGCGTGGCGTCGATCGCGGCGAGGTGGCGTACGGCGCCTTGGAAGGCGCCACCCCCGGTCGGGCCGGCCGGCGTACCGCAGCGACGGACCAGGGTGAGCAGGCCGTCGATGGCGTCGTCGGAGGTGATCGTCTCGATGGTGTCGTAGACGCCGGGATCGAACAGCCCGACCTCGTGCACCTCGTCGATCGTGCGGATGCCCGGGATGAAGTCGCTCTTGGCCGCGACCAGACCGAGCACCCGTACGTCGGGATCGTGCTGGCGCAGAGCGCGGGCCACCCCGGTCGACGACCCGGCCGTGCCGACGCAGGCGATGAAGTAGTCGGGCGCCCGCCCGTCGAGGTCCTTGACGATCTCGGGACCGGTGCCGTGCAGGTGGGCCTCGACGTTCAGCTCGTTGAAGTATTGGTCGGTGTGCACATAGCCGCTCCCGTTCGAGGTGAGCGTGCGGTGCATGCGCGAAAGCGGGTCCTCGGTGTCGGTCGGGTCGAGGCATTCCGCCTGGCCGGGCAGCTCGTCGATCTCGGCGCCGAGCAGCAGCAGGAGGTCTTTGATCTCGGGGACCTTCATGCGGTTGGTGACGCTCTTGAACTTGAGCCCGTGCATGCCGGCGAGCATCGCGAGCGCCTTGGCCGTATTGCCACTGGAGAGCTCGACGACGGTGTCACCACGATCGGCCGCGCCGGCCAGCAGGGGGCGGGCCATCTGCCACGCCGCCCGGTCCTTCAGCGAGCCGAACGGATTGAGCAGCTCCATCTTGGCGTACAGGTCGATGTTGATCAGGCCGTGGACCGCGGGGTCGATGCGCACCAGCGGCGTGTTGCCGATCGCCTCGGTCATGTCGTCGAATCTCATGCTGCCTCCGCGCGCTCGTGGACGGGCCAGTAGTGCTCGTCGAGGCACCAGCTCCACCCGTCGCCGCCTTGGAAGAGCGCGACCTTGCGGGCGATCGGCTGGTGCAGGGCACGGGTGGCGCTGAAGTCCATGAAGTAGCCGGCCGTGTTGACGAAGGCGAGCAGGTCGCCCGGCCTCGGCCGGCGGGACAGAACCACCTTGCGCCGCGTGATCAGGTCGGATTCGAGGCAGAGATTGCCGAGCAGATAGGCCTCGATCGGCCCGGGTGGCGCCGCCGAGATCACGACGGGGTCCATCAGCACGCCATGCTCTTCGAGGCTGATGTCACGAGCATTCAGATCCAGCCGTACGAGGGTCTCGCGCTGGTCGCCGTGGTCGGGGTTCGCCCCGCCGTCCTCTCCGCCTCTCACTTCGAGGACCCGCGCGAGCACCAGGCCGCACTGGTCGAGCAGCGCCCGGCCGGGTTCGATGTCGAGGTCGTACATGCTGTCGAGCAGCAGCGTGCCGAGCGGCCGCCGCTGACCGGGGGCCGCCGCCCGCAGGAGCTGGTCGAGATATCCCGGCCCCGAGATCGGCCGGTACGCCGGGTAGAGCCCGAGCGACCCGCGCAGAGTGCCCGCCTCGTTGCGTAACCCGTAGCCGTGCCCGTTCCACGTCATCGGGGCCCGCCGCCCGAGCACGGCCTGGGCCAGCTCGCTCGTGTAGCGCTCCCATTCCCGGCCATCGGCGAGGTAGTTGACGCCGAACCCGCCGCCGATGTCGAGCGACCAGGCCGTTCCGCCCCGGCGCCGGCAAGCGTCGAGCGCGGCCAGGCAGCCCTCGAGCGCGACCGCCTTCTCGGGCAGACCGATCGTGTCGAGGTGGTAGGAGACGCCGACGAGGTCGAGCTGGTTGGCGTGCTTGTCGACCCGGTCGAGTGCCTCGGCCAGCTGGGCGAACGGCACCCCGAACCGGCTGCGGCGGCTGACGAGCTGCACGCCGTGCGACGCGAACTCGCTGAACCGCACCATGATCCGCGCCCGGGGCAGGCGGCGCGCCGCGATCACGGCGGCCAGTTCGCTGAGCTCGTCGAGCGAGTCGGCGTTCACGATGATCCCGCTGAGCGCGGCCAGCCAGAGAAACTCGCGGTTCTTCGGCCCGGTCGCCACGATGCGTTCGGGGGCGAACCCGGCGCTCAGCGCGGCCTGCAGCTCGGCCAGCGAGGCCACGTCGATGCCGGCCTCCGCGTCGGCGGCCAGGTGACGGACCAGGGCGACGGATCGGTTCGCCTTGTGGGCGAAATAGACGCGGCCGCGCAGCCGGTGTTGCCGATAGACCGCGCGGAAGGCCTCCACATTGGTGTCGAGGGCTTCCGGCAGGACGATGTTGAGGGGGGAACCGAGACCGTCCACGAGCTGTCGCAGGACGGCGTCCTCGGCGAGAACCGATTGGGTGATCGGATCGATTTTCGGGGTCAGCTGCAGGGGGCGTAAATCAGGCACGAGCGACTCCCCGGATGGCCGTTTGAGCAGGTCAGTCAGCAGGGTCGACAAAGCCGGAATCTCTTCGCTGAGACGGTTTCCTCAACGTAACCGATGCCCGGACCGACCGCCAAGCAGAATCAATTCATTCAACGACCACCCGGCCAGAATACGCGATGTCAATAGGTTTGTCGTTGATTCGGCAGCGTTTTCATCCACAATCGACTGTGCATATATGCATTCGTTTATAGGTCGCTTCGATTCGCCGGAGAAGTGGCACAAATCGTCCGCATCGGTTCAGATGGATGTCGCCTGGCGCTTGTCCGGGGGCCGCGCGGGTCGCGCAGGCTGACGCCGCACTCTTGAAAGGAGACACCCGTGTGGATTGATCGTCACCGCACCGCAGCTCTGGTCGCGGCGGGCGCCGCCCTGGCCGGCGGTCTGCTCGCGCCGAGCCCGGCTTCGGCGAATGGCCACGGCCACGGCCACGCCAAGCAGTTCGACCTGCAGGCACACCGGGGCGGCCTCGGCCTGCGCGTCGAGAACACCATCGCCTCGTTCAGCAACGCGCTGCGCCTGGGCGTCAGCACGCTCGAACTGGACGTGCAGATCACCGAGGACGGCCAGGCGGTGGTGACCCACGACCGCAAGGTCACCGGCACCAAGTGCACCGACACCGCGCCGGTCACGGTCGGCGACCCCGAGTTCCCGTACGTCGGCAAGTACATCAACACGCTGACGCTGGCTCAGGTGCGCACGCTGGACTGCGGCACGAAGACGCTGGCCGCCTTCCCCGAGCAGGTCGCTTCGCCGGGCGCCCGGATGCCACTCCTGCGGGAGGTGTTCGCGCTGGTCAACCGGTCGCACGCGCGCGGCGTCAAGCTGAACGTCGAGACCAAGGTCGAGGCCGGCGCCCCGACCGAGACCGCGCCGCGCGAGCAGTTCGTGCAGGTCACGGCGAAGGAGATCCGCAAGGCCGGGCTACTGCGCCAGGTCACGATCCAGAGCTTCGACTGGGGCGCGCTCAAGCGGATGCGCCAGGTCGAGCCGCGGCTGCCGCTGGTCGCCCTGACCAACTACGACTTCCTGCAGACCGGGCAGGCGGGCGCCTCGCCGTGGCTGGGCGGGATCGACATCGACGACTTCGGCGGCGACCCGATCAAGGCCATCCGCACCTTCGGCGCCTCGGCGTTCTCGCCCGTGCACGGCTTCCCGCAGAACGGCACGGTCACCGACCCGGCCTACAAGCCGTATGTCACCAAGGACATGGTCAAGCACGCTCACGCGTACGGGATCAAGGTTGTGCCGTGGACCGTCGACGACGTGCCGACGATGACCAAGCTGCTCGATGACGGCGTCGACGGTCTGATCACGGACTACCCCGATCGGCTGCGCACACTGCTGGCCGCGCGCGGCTACCAGCTGCCGCGCGCGTACTGCCCTTCACCTCGCGGCTGAGATCACCAGCATCTCGCAGGGTCCGGTGAAGCCGTCCGGGCCGTCGAACTGACGGAGCGCGTCCTCGACCTCGGTCCAGGCCGCGCTCCGTTCCGTTTCCGGCAGGCCGGCGAGCATCTGGTGGAGCGCCCCGAACGACTCGCGCTCGAATCGGGCGCACTCGGCGGCGTTCGCCAGGCGGATCGGCGACGGCACCGCCTCGACCCGGATGTCGCGGAAGCCGGCGTCGGCCAGAATCTGCTCGGCGACCCCCGGGCCGCCCAGGCTGAACGGTCCCGGCTGGCCGGGCGCGGGCGGCGGCAGCTCGGCCCGGCGCCGGATGATGCCGACCGGCACCGAGAAGAAGCCGTTGCGGTCGGCGGTGGAGTAGACGACCGCGGCCAGACGTCCGCCGTCACGCAACGCGGTGCGGATGCCGGCCAGCGCGGCCCGCTGGTCGGGGAAGTAGATGAGACCGACCCGTGAGATCACCGCGTCGAATTCGCCGGCCGGCACGGCGAGGTTCTCCCCGTCGAGCTCGCGCGTCTCGACGTTGGCCAGCCCGGCGTCGGCGGCCTGCATGGCCGCATATTTCAGGATTGTCGGGGCGATGTCGGTGGCGAGGACGTGGCCGGTCGGTCCGGTGCGACGCGCGGCGGCGATGCTCTGCCCGCCCGTGCCGGCCGCGACGTCCAGCACGCGGCTGCCCTCCCGCACCCCGGCGGCGTCGAGCATGACCGACGTGGCCGGGCCGAGCCACGCCTCGATCGCGGGTCCCCACCGGTGCCACGCCTCGGCGGCGTCCTCCCACTGGTCGCGGGTGCTTCTCTTGTAGTGCGCGGGGTCGAACATGGCTCCTCCTCGAGCGTTCCGTCACCCCGTACGCGCCAGATGGAGACAAACATCCGCCAGAACGCGTCTGGCACTTCGCGCGGGGGAAAGAATGCGCAGGTGACAGCGTTCGTCGGACGCAGCGTACCGCTGGCCCGGATGGGTCGGGCCGGTCCCGGACTCGTGCTGGTCGCCGGTGAGGCCGGGATCGGCAAGACCGCTCTGCTCACTCGGTTCGCCGCCGGACGCCCGGCCGTCTTCTGGGGCACCTGCTGGGCCGACGACCGGGCGCCGGCGTGGTGGCCGTGGACCCAGGTGTTGCGGGCCCTGCTGCGGGAGCGGCCCGGTCTGCGCGCTGACCCCCGGCTCGACACGATCATCGGCGACGCCGCCCCCACCGAGCCGGACGACGGTGCCCGCACCCGGATCTTCGCCGCCGTCGGCGACCTTCTCGCGCGGGCGGCCGGCGAGGCCCCGGTGGTCGTGATCCTCGATGACCTCCAGTGGGCCGACGAGACCTCGGCCGGTCTCCTGCGGTTCCTCGCGCGGCAGCCCCGGAACGGCCCGTTGCTGCTGGTGGCCGCCTACCGGCCCGACGAACTGCCCGGCAGCGTACTGGCCGATCTGGCCCCCGCCGCCGAGACGATCAGCCTCGGTGGGCTCTCCGCGGCCGAGGTCACCGAACTCGTGGGCGACGCGGCCTGGGCTCCCGCCGTGTACCGGCGCAGCGCGGGCCATCCGTTCTTCGCCCGCGAACTGTGCCGCTGGCTCGAGAACGGCGGGGCCGCCTCGGACGTGCCCGCCGTCGTGCGCGAGGTGATCGGCCGCCGTCTCGCGCGACTCCCGGCCGGGTGCGCCGAACTGCTCGACGCGGCCGCGGTCGGCGGGGCCGAGCTGCGTCCCGACGTGCTGGCCGACGTCTGCGGGCAGCCGATCCCGGTGATCGACGACCGGATCGCCCCCTGCCGGGCGGCCGGCGTCGTGACCGGTCCGCACTTCGCCCACGATCTCTACCGCGAGACGATCCTGGCCGCGCTGCCCGCACAGCGCCGCGCCGAACTGCACGAGAAGACCGGCCACGCGCTGCTGCGCCGTCTCGACCGGGGTGGCTCGGTCTTCCCGGCCGAGCTGGCCCGGCACTTCGCCTCGGCGGCCGCCCTCTGCGGTCCCGAAGCTGCGGTCACCTGGGCCCACGCGGCCGCCGAGGCCGACGCCGGGCGGTACGCGTTCGCCGAGGCGGCCGGGCACCTGCGGCGAGCCCGATCCGCGGTGGCCGACGCGGGCTGCCGGCTGGCCGAGGCCGACGCCGTACGGCTGCTGACCGCCGAGGCCGACCTGCGGTTGCGCGCGGGCGACGCCGAGACCGCTCGTGAGCTGCTCGATCGGGCCTCGCGACCGGCCGGGCGCGACGGCGAGCTGCTGGGCCTGGTCGCGCTGGGTCTCGACCGGGCGGGCGCCCGCTTCGCCATGCCGCGCACCGACCTGATCACCGCCCTCCAGACTGCGCGCGACGCTCTCGACGGCACCGGCACGCCGGTCGAGGCCCAGGTCACGGCGGCCCTGGCCCGACAGCTGCAGCACTCGGTCCCGGCCGACCGGCCGCGCGCCGGGCCGTACGCCGACCGGGCCGTCGAGATCGCGCGCCGTCTCGACGATCCGGCCACGCTGGCCAGTTGCCTGCTGGCCCGGCACGACACGCTGTGGACACCCGGCACCGGGGCGGAGCGGGTGGTCATCGCGACCGAGATCGTCGACGCGGCCCGGCGCGCCGGAGACGCCGAACGGCACGTGCAGGGCCTGCTGCTGGCGGCGAACGCGCACCTCGAGAACGGGTCGGCCGCGTTCCGGGCCACGTTCGCCGAGTACGCCTACCTCACCGAGCGACTGCGCCAGCCCCGGCACGACTATCTGCTGCGGATCCGGCAGGCCGCGCTGGCCCTGCTCGACGGCGACCTGACAACCGGGGAACGGCTGGTCGACGAGGCGGCCGCGCTCGGCGAGGCGGTGGGCGACAGCGATACCGGCAACGTCCGCATGTCGCAGCGGCTCGAGATCGTGCGCGCCCGCGGTGACCGGGACGAACTACGGCGTACGGCGGCCGAGGCGGTGCGGTGGTGGGTCGGGGTGCCCGCCCACGCGCACGCGGTAGCGGCCGGCTTCCTGGCCCGCGCGGGTGATCTGGGCGCGGCCCGGCGCGAGGTCGAGACCGTGCTGGCCCTGCCCGATTGGCGAGCCGACCGGTCGTACCTCTGGTCGGTCTTCGCCGGTGAACTGGCGACCGCCGCGATCGCGCTGGGCGACCGCTCGTTGTGCGCGGTGCTGCTGGCCGACCTGTCGCCGCTCGCGGGCACGTGCACGGTCAACGGGGCGCTCGTCTGTTTCATGGGCTCGCACGCCCACCGGGTCGGCCTGCTGCGGGCAGCGCTGGGCGACATCACCGGCGCGGTGGAGGCTCTGCGGGCGGCGCTGGAGGTGCACGAACGCCTGGGTGCCCGGCTGTGGGCGGCCGAGACGCGGCGGGCGCTGGGTCTCTACGACGCGGCGACGCTGTGCCGGGAAGGCGAGCTGTGGCGGGTCGGCTATCGCGGTCGCAGCGCCCGCCTGCGCGACGTCAAAGGGCTGCACGACCTGGCGATCCTGTTGTCCCGGCCGGGCGTCGACGTGCCCGCGGTCGAGTTGATGGCCGGCGGTGGCCCGGTGCTGCTCGACCGGATCGCCGCCGAGCCCACGCTCGACGCGGCGGCGGTCAACGCCTACCGGCGGCGGCTGGCCGACCCCGGCCTTGACCAGGCCGAACGAGACCGGCTGGTCGACGAACTGCGCCGGGCTACCCGGCCGGGCGGTGCGGCCCGCCCGCTCGGCCCGGACAACGCCGAACGAGCACGCAAGGCCGTCACCGCCCGCATCCGGGACGCGATCCGGCGGATCGAGGCGGCGCACCCGTCGCTGGGGCGCCACCTCGACCGCTCGGTGCGCACCGGTCATCTCTGCCGGTACGACCCCGAATCAGCGTGAGCTGATCAGCAGTCCGGGCACGACGGTCCGGCCGGTGCGGAACTCGGTGTAGGCCCACTGCTCGACATCAGGCTGCGGGCCCTTCGGCTCGAGCACCACGTCAGCCGCGACGCCACGCTCGACCTTCGGCTGCACCGTCAGCGTGGCGTTACGCCGGTCGGCGCCCTCGGGCACAACCGTCACCCCCAGCCGGTACGCCACGTCAGGCGCGGTCACCGTCTGGGCGTGCACATAGGCGGTGTACACGCCCGGCTCGGGGAAGAACCGCACGCTGCGCTCGCTGCTGTGCCACGACGCCCAGCTCCGCTCGACCAGCTTGCCGTCCTTGTAGAGGTACAGGTCAAGGTTCGCGGCCGGGTCGTCCGACGCGGTCTGCACGATCAGCCCGGCCGCGCCGCGCGGCACCACAATCCGGGTGCCCTGCGTGCCCACGCCGCCCGGGGAGAAGACGCCGCCGCTGACGGTCGTCGTGAACCGCTTGTCCGTCCACGTGACCGGCGTGTACCCGGTGGTGCGCCCGGCGATCGGACCGGTGAAGCCCGGCTCGATCTGGCCCCGGCCCTGCCCGCCGACCCGGCCGAACTCGATGCCGGTGTCGTCGTAGGGCCGCGGCGTGAAGCCCCACGGCCGGCCGGCGACGGTCAGCCGCACCCGGTGCTCAGCGCTGACGAACACGAGCGAGCCGGTGGTGTAACGGTCCCAGGTCGCCGTGCCGCGTTCCAGCGTGATGGTCACCGTCGCGGTCGCGCCCGGCTTCACCGAGAACGTACGCGGACTGACTGTGACCTTCATGCCGTCGAGCCCGTCGACCCGTGCCGTGTAGGTCTCGGTGCGGGAGCCGACGTTCGTCAACCGCCGCGTGAGCCGCACCGGCTTGGTCCCGTCGTACTCGCGCAGCGCGATCGACGGCAGGTTGATCTCCTTGCCGTCCGGCACGGCGGCGGTGGCGAACGCGGTGAGCTCGGCCGCGGACGGCTCGATCACCAGGCCCGGATCGGCCGCCTCGCGCGGTTGCGGCCGGCCCGAGCCCTGCTTCAGCGGGCTGGACGTGCCCCGGGTGTCGGTCGCCGTGGTGCGCAGAGCCGAGGCGGTGGCGCCGGGCGACCACTTCGGGTTACGAGCACGCAGCACAGCGGCCATGCCGGCCACGTGCGGGGCGGCCATCGAGGTTCCCGAGTACGCGTCGAAGAGCCGGCCGCCGCCCATCGGCGACACCGCGGCGACGACGTCGACGCCGTCCGCGACCAGGTCGGGCTTCTGCAGTCCGGTGTGGACCTGGTCGGGGCCGTAGGACGACAGCCCGGCGACGCTGGGCAGCCCGACGAGGCTGCTGCCGTCGCCGCCGGTGACCAGGGCCGCGGTTCCGTCGGTGCGGTGCGCCCACAGGTAGTTGAACAGCCGACCGGCCTGCTCGGCGCTCCACAGATAAATGGCCGGGAAGTCGTAGATGACGT
This sequence comes from Actinoplanes solisilvae, assembly GCF_003999975.1. Classification (GTDB taxonomy): domain Bacteria; phylum Actinomycetota; class Actinomycetes; order Mycobacteriales; family Micromonosporaceae; genus Actinoplanes; species Actinoplanes solisilvae. The sequence continues at coordinate 1,240,941 of NZ_RJAC01000001.1, forward strand.
TGAGCCGCGCGTTGCCGGTCGACTGGAACAGCACGATGCCGGCCCCGCCCTTGGCCTTGACCTCTTCGACGGCCTCTCCCGCGCTGTGGAAGTCACAGGCCACGATCTTGCCCTTGATCTTGGCGGGGTCGAGGCTGCCGCCCCAGCAGAACTGCGCGCCGTCCTGCGGCGACCCGGCCTGGTCGGCGAAGACGATCGGGGTGCTGCGCTTCGACGGCAGGACGTCCATCGAGGTGCCGACGATGCTGGTGCCGTCGCCGAGGCGTACGGTCGCCTCGTTGGACCTCTCGACGGTCGCGCCCACGGTGGTCACCCACGGCTCGGTGTTGCTGACCATGCCCGACCAGCCGTCGTTGCCGGCCGACGCCGCGACGAAGACGCCGGCGAGATAGGCGTTGAGGAAGGCGTTCCCGATCGGGCTGTTGGGCTGGTAGTCGCCGTACGCGTTGCCGATCGAATAGTTGATCACCTGGACGCCGTCGGCGACGGCCGCGTCGATCGCCGCGATGATGTCGGCGTCGAAGCCGGAACCACCCCACAGGGCCTTGTAAACGGCGATCTGGGCGTCCGGGGCCACGCCGGAGATCGGACCGAGGTCGCGGCCGAGCACCATGGCGTGGTCGACGGGCAGGCCCGCGGCGGTCGAGGCGGTGTGGGTGCCGTGGCCCTGCATGTCGCGGGCCGAGAGGATCTCGCCCTCGGGCAGCGAGCCATAGGCGCCCAGCCAGGCGTCGGCGAAGTAGCGCGCGCCGACGATCTTGCCGTTGCAAGCGGTGACGGGGAAACCGTCGCCGGTCTGGCAGGTGCCGCGCCAGCCCTTGGGGGCGGGCATCTTGGCGGCGAAGGAGGCGCTCTCCGGCCAGATGCCGGTGTCGATCACGCCGACGACGACGCCGCTGCCCTTGCCCCGGCCTTTGTCGCCCGTCTGCTGCTGCGCGGTTGCCGCGGGGGTGGTGGGCTTCGGTGCGGGTGTCGCCGCGTCGGCCTTGACGAGACGCGAAGGTGTCACGGCCGCGACCCGGGGGTCCTTGGCCAGGGCGGTCGCTTGCGCGGCGGTGAGCTCGGCGGCGAACCCGTTGAACGCGGTGGTGTAGGTCTGGCGGGCCTTGACGCCCAGGTCGGTGAGCAGGTCACGCTGGGTCTCGCCTAGATGCCGGCGATAGTTCTCGGCCGCGGTGGAGTGCGGCTCGAGCTCTTGGCCGGCGGCGGGTCTGGTCGCGGCCAGACCGCTGACCCCGCCGGCGTACGAGGTGACGGGCGCTTCCCGGAGGCGCACGACATAGTGCCCGTCGATCGGCTTGGGCTGGGCCGCGGTGCGGTGGGCGGCGCCCCCGGTGAGGGTGGCCGGGGTGCGGTCGGAACGGCCGAGTCCCAGGTCGGGCAGGTCGCCGGGTCGGGCCGAGGCGGGCCCGGCGACCCCGAGACCGGCGATGGTGGTGGTGAGAACGGTGACTACGGACGCCGCGAGTAACCGGCGTCGTCGAAGGCTTTTGGCCACGAGTCCCCTATCGAGTCAGCGATGGATGCAAATACATCCACAGCCAACCCTTGACCGGTTAAGTAGCGGTCGCATGATCATCACAATTGATGTTCGTGTTACTGAGGCGTCGAAGCGGAAGCCCCCGCCTCCGCAACCGGAGACGGGGGCTTCGAAATGTGCGCTACTACTTAGTGATCTTCACGGTGTAGGTCTGGGTCGCCGCGGTGTTACCCGCCCGGTCGACCGCCGTGTAGCCGACCTTCAGCGTGCCCTTCTCGACTCCCTTGACCCCGACGCTCCACACGCCGAAGAGCGGGAACGGCGTGTCGGTCAGCACCTTGGCCCGCGCTGCCGCGTCCGTCTGCGACGCCGCCTTGACCCACTTCGCGCCGTCGTAGAAGTGCCACTTGCCCGACCGTTCCTGGATCAGCGTGACCCGCACCTGGGCCGCGCCGAGCCCCTTGTCACTGACCGTCCCCGCGACGGCCTTCCACGACGACGCCTCGCCCGGCTTGCGCGGCACGTCCAGCGAGACCACCGGCGCGAACGTGTCCGCCGTGACCTTCACCGAGCCGACCGCGACCGCCTTGCCCGCTCCCGCGGCGTTGTACGGCGTGGCCGTCACCGCGAACGTGCCGGCCGAAGCATAGGTGTGCGCCACCAGCGCCCCGTTCGCCGACATGGTCGCCGACACGCCGTCGCCCCAGTTCACGACGATCTTGCCAGCACCGTCCACCTTGCTCACCGCGAGCACGGTGAACTGCGAGGCCCAGATCGACCGCGGCTCCAGCAGGTACTTACCCGGCTGCGCCTTCACGGTCACGACCGCCGAACCCTGGAACGTCGCCGGAGCCGTGTTGCCCGCCTCGTCCGTGAGCTGCACCGACACGGTGTACGAGCCAACCGCGGCGTAAACGTGGGTCAGCCCCTCCGACGTGGTGCCGTCACCCCAGTTCACCACCCTCTTGATCTTGTCGGTGGGGGTGACGTCGTCACCGAGCGCCACCTGCGTCAACGTCACCGTCTGCCCCGGCCAGAGAGCCCGAGCACCGAGCGTGAAGGTGCCCGTCGGCGGCGTACCGTCGAGGACTCCCGGCGTGCTGCGCGGGGCCGGGTCGGCCGTGATCGGCGAGTTCGCCGCGAAGTAGTTGACCAGCATCGTCAGGTCGTTGTCGCCGGTCGTGACGCGGTTGGTGCCCTGGCCGAGCGTCAGGAAGTTGTCCCCACCCGCGGCCAGGAACGAGTTGCTCGTGACCCGATAGGTTCCCGCCGGGTCGAGCACCACGCCGTTCAGACGCAGGGACGACGCGATGATCCGCGATCCCTGAGGCCGGCTGACGTCGTACGAGTAGGTCAGCCCCTTCGACACGCCGAGGTGCAGCACCGGACGGGACGCCCCGGCCGGCTGCCACTGCTCCTCGAGCACCTGCTTGATCTGCGCCCCCGTCAGCGTCTGGGTGACGACGTCGTTGGCGAACGGCTGCACCGAGAACGCACCCGCGTACGTGATCGTGCCGTCGGCGCCGTACAGCAGGTCGGCCCGCAGCCCGCCCGGGTTCATGAACGCGATCTGCGCCCCGCCCCGGCCCGGCGCGCTGGTTTGGTCGCGCTGCACGTCGGCGATGAAGTTGCCCAGCACCGATTCCGCACCACGGTCCTCGGCGCCCGCGCTGGTGTAGGCCCGCTTGATGTCCGCCGTGATCTTGCCGAGCGGCTGCTTGCCGAGCTCGTCGGCGGTCACCTTGGCCTGCGCCACGATCGCCGCCACCGACGCGTTCGCCGGGTAGCCGTTCACGTTCAGCAGTTCGGCCGTCGACGCGGTGACCGACTTGCTGGCCGGGTCGTACGTGAGCACGGCCTTGCCGAGCCGCAGACCGTAGTCCTCGGCCTGGATCACCGGACGGGTCCGGTCGGTGCCCGGGATCGGCACCTGGAAGGCGTACGGCTGGTGGGTGTGCCCGCTGAAGATCGCGTCGATCTCGGGGCTGACCCGCGTGAAGTCACCGAAGACCGGGTCGGCCTGCAGCGCCGCCGCCGAGCTGATGTTCTCGGTCGCCGCGCCCTCATGGGCCAGCAGCACGAGTACGTCGGCCTCGCCGTTGCTCGCGTCGCCGTCGGAGAGCTGCGCGGCCAGGGTGTTGGCCTCGGCGACCGGGTCACGGAACTCGACCCCGGCGATGCCGTCCGGGCTGACCAGTGACGCGGTCTGCTCGGTGACCACGCCGATGTAGCCGACGTTGACGCCGCCCAGGCTCTGCACGCTGCAGCCCGGCAGCACCCGCTGCCCGTCCTTGTAGACGTTGGCCCCCAGCAAGGGGAACTTCGCCCGCGACGAGACCCGTCCGAGCAGATCAGCGAGCCCCTTGTCGAGCTCGTGGTTGCCGACCGCGGAGACGGCCAGGTCACCGGCGTTCAGCGCGTCGATCGTCGGGTTGTCGCCGTCGATCGCCGAGATGAACGTGGACGCGCCGATGTTGTCGCCCGCCGAGATCCACGCCGTGTTCGGGTTGGCCGCCCGCAGCTGGTCGACCATCCCGACGAGCTGGGCCGCCCCGCCGTTGCCGGCGGTGGGCTGCTCGAGCCGTCCGTGGAAGTCGTTGATGCTCAGCAACTGCAGGTCGACGGGGCCGGCCGCGGCGGTGCGCAGCCCGACCACGACCGGGTCGTGGTCGCTGGCTCGATACGGACCGTCGTCGTAGAAGCCCGCGTACCCGTCGTACTGGTAGGCGAACGACTCGACCGAGTTGATGTTCCAGACGTCCACGCCGGTAACGCGCTTGGCCAGCGAGGCGCTGCCGATCGCGTGGTCCAGCGACCCCGACTCACCACCGAAGACGTACGACGACTGGTCGGCGCTCGCCAGCGACGAGTACCCGGCGTCGTAGAGGACCTGCATCGGGTCCTCGTGCGTGTAGGAGTTGAAGTCGCCCAGCAGCAGCACCTCGTCGCTGCCGAGCTGCTCGACGAAGCTCGCCAGCGCGGCGGCCTGCCGCTTCCGATCCCCGTTGTACGCCCCCTGCCCGTCCCCGGTGTCGACGTTGTCACCGGTCGGCGGCGTCGAGTCGCTCTTCGACTTGAGGTGATTCGCGACGACCGTGAACGTGGCCGACCCGGCGGTGAACGTCTGCGCGATCGGCTCGCGGGCGTTCGACCACACCGACTCGTCGTTCACCGATCGCGACGCGCCCTTCGGGGTCACCGCGCCCGGCTTGAAGATGATCGCCGTCGTGATGAAGTCCTGCTGGGCGGCCTCCGGCAGCTCGGCCGGGGAGCGTACGTAGTCCCAGGTGCCCGCGCCGTCGACCGCGTTGAGCGCGCCGACCAGCGTGCGCAGCGCGACCTGCGGGTCGTTCGGCTCGAATCGGACCGAGTTCTCGATCTCCATGAGTGCGACCACGTCGGCGTCCAGCGCGCTGATCGCCGAGACGATCTTCGCCTGCTGCTTGACCAGTGCGGCCGCGTTCGTCGCCCCGCGGGCCTCGCCGCCGAAGTGGACGAAGTAGTTGAGCACGTTGAAGCTGGCCACCCGCACATCGCCGCCGACGTTCACCGGAGACGCCGTACGCGGGTTGGTGTCCTTGAAGGTCGTGCCGGTGTCGCCCGGCGTGGCCGGCTGCAGGCGCCACTCGCTGAAGCCGAAGCTCAGCACGCCCGGACCGAACTTCTCCACGGTGTCGCCGACCCGGATCGGGTCGTCGGCCTTCAGGTAGGCCGGCGGCAGTCCCGCGGTCGAGAGGTTCGTGGTGCGACCGTCGTCGAGCAGGATCCGGCGCGCCTTGTTGGCCGCCTTCACCTGCGCGGCCTCGGCGCTGCCCGGACGGGCCAGGTCGGTCGGGATGCGGGCGGCCTCGTTGCCCGCGGCCAGGATCACCTCGCCGTAGCGGTTGGTGTTGAAGACATCCGAGACCGTGTACGCCCCCACGGGCGCGACCAGCATCGACTCGACCGACTCGCGTGCCGCGTCGTCCAGCGGCAGGCTCAACGCCACCGGTGCCGGAAGGGCCACCCCGGTCGCGCAGCGCTGCGTGTCGGTGCGCGCGGCGGTGGTCAACTCGGTGAGCCCGTTGAACTCGCTGACGGTCGCCGTGACCCGAACCTGGTCGCCGATCGTCACCGAGGGCGCGTTGGCGGTGTTCGTGCCGAAGTAGACGAAGACGCCGTCCGAGGCCGTGCCGCTCGCGACCGGGCGTTCGCCACCGCTGCCCGCGGTCTGCACGTAGACGCCGTTGTAACCGCCGGCACGGTGGTCGGCCGTCACGATGCCCTCGACGGTGACCTTGCTGCCGGCCAGCGGCGTGTCCGCGCCCGTGCCCTGCACCTGCGCGATCGTGTTGGTCACCGCGGTGGTGCAGTCCTCGGGGTCGCCCGGCTCCTCCGGCGGCGGCCCGTCCGCGTTCAGCGCGCCGAAGCTGGCCGTGGCCGGGGTCCGCCAGACGCCGTCGATCTTCTGCAGCGACTGCCCGACCGGGGTCGAGTCGATCTCGGAGACTCCGATGTCCACGCTGGCCCGCCCGGAGGCCGGCCCGCCGGTGGCCGTCATGACGCCCTCGTAGCTGAGGAACTCGGCCACCGAGCCGTCCGGCTTGACCAGCGCGACGCCGTCGGGCGCGCCGTTCTGAACGCCGTTCGCGGGATAGGTCTGCACGACCACGCCGGCCGCCGGGACCGCGCCGCTGAGCGTGGCCGTGTTGTAGACGGCGCCACCACTGCCGTTGTAGAGGACGATCTGCCAGCCGGTCAGGTCGAAGCCGGCCGGGGCCTGCACCTCGATCGCCTCACCGCTGTCGGTGCCGGCGTTGTCGTAGTGGATCTCGCTGAGGAAGGGGTCGCCGGGTTCGGCGGCCACGGCCGGGCCGGCCAGGCTCACGCCGACGACGGTCGCGAGCGCGGCCGCGCCGATCGCTCGCAGGGCCGCCGTGGGCGGACCGCCGCGCGAATATCGATACATCGAAAATTACCTCCGGAGAAGGCGAATAGCCGGAGGCTAGATTTCGTGCGTGACGATCGATTCTCTTTACGGTAACGAGTAAGCAATGCCCGGGTTTTTATTGTTCGTTTCTGTACCAACGGCCCCGCCTTCCGCACGGGAAGACGAGGCCGTCGATGTGTATTTATCGAACTCAGTGCATCATGATCGGCGTATCGACCGCGGGCTCGCCGGGAGCGCCCGAGACCGGGGCCGGGCGACGCTTGCGCGGCAGGAACGCGATCGGGATGAACGTGGCCAGCACCAACGCGAAGCCGACCCAGAACGTGGTCGCGAACGAGTCGGCCGCGAACTGCAGACCCCGCTCGATGACCTGCGCGGGCAGCGGGATCTGGGCCCCCTGCTGTACGGCGATGGCCGCCCCGGCCTCGGTGATCGGGTCACCGGTCTGCGGGTTGGTCAGGCCCGGCACATCGGGCGAGCCGTTGAGCCGGCTGGTCAGGATCACCGACATGATCGCCGTGCCGATCGAGCCGCCGATCTGCTGCAGGATGTTCACCAGCGTGGAGCCGCGGGCGACCTCGACCGGCTGCAACGTCCGCAGGGCCGACGTCATGATCGGCATCATCGTGCCGCCCATGCCGAGACCCATCACGAACAGCGAGCCGCACAGGAAGACGTACGACGTATCGGTGTCGACCTGGGTGAAGCCGAAGAAACCGACCGCGATCAGCGCCATCGCGAACGGGACCGTACGCCCGACCGGGATCTTGTCGGCCAGCATGCCGGCGATCGGCATGGTCAGAACCGCACCGATGCCTTGCGGGGCCATCAGCAGACCGGCGTCGAGCGTGCCCTCGCCGCGGATCTGCAGGAAGTAGCTCGGGAAGAGCAGCCCGGCACCCATGAACGCGATGATGAAGACGAACAGCGAGAGCGACGCCACCGACAGGTTGCGGTTACGCAGCAGACGCAGGTCGAGCAGCGGGTGCTTCGGCTTGAACGAGTAGAGCACGAAGCCGATCACCAGCAGCCCGCCGACGAGCATCGTGGTCCACACCTTGGTCGCCGTGATCGTGCCCGTCTCGGGCAGCGACGAGACGCCGAAGAGGAACAGGGCCAGACCCGGCGACAGCATCAGCATGCCGACGAAGTCGAACGACTCCGACGGATGTGCCTCGTCCTTGGGCAGCGCCAGGTAGGCGTAGACCAGGGCCGCCGCGCCGATCGGCAGGTTGATCAGGAAGACCCAGTGCCAGCTCGCGACCTCGATGAGCCAGCCACCCAGGATCGGGCCGCCGATCGGGCCGAGCAGCATCGGCACACCCAGCACGGCCATCAGGCGCCCGATGCGCTCAGGGCCGGCCGCCCGGGTCATGATCGTCATGCCGATCGGCATCAACATGCCGCCGCCGAGGCCCTGCAGGACCCGGTAGGTGACGAGCTGCTCGATCGAGCCGGCGGTCGCGCAGAGCACCGAGCCGAGCGTGAACAGCAGCAGGGCCATCATGTAGAGCCGCTTGGTGCCGAACCGATCGGCCGCCCAGCCGCTCAGCGGGATCACCGTGGCCAGCGCCAGGGTGTAGCCCGTCATCGTCCAGGCGACCTGGGCGTACGTCGCGTCGAACTCGGTCTGGAACGTCGGCAGGGCGACGCTGACGACGGTGATGTCGAGGATCGACATGATCGCCCCGAGCACCACCACGCCGGCAATCTTGAGGACGGCGGCGTCGAGCTTGCCCGGCGGCGCGGCGGTCTGTTCGGTCACGAGAGAACTCCCCAGCTTTCGAGCCTTTTCAGGGCATGCGCGTAGGACCCAGCGCGCAAGAAACGTTCATGCTGCCATCGCTTCGTTTCCCGAAGCATCTCGATTTCAGGATGGCACCCGCCATCCAGTCACTCCGATGTGCCTACGAATCGGCGTAAATCCGTCGCACTTTAGGTGGTTTTCGGTGTCACGGTGAGGGGGGTCACAGCGGGCCACCGGCCAGCACAATCGCCACACCCGCCACGGCGGCGCTCAACAGCGTGAGGACAGGCCCCCGGCGCAGCGCGAGCATCAGCACGGCGGCGCCGGCCAATACGGCGTACTGCCAGATCTCGGTCAGGGCCAGGGCGAGCGGGACCGCCGAGCCCAGGATCGCGCCGATCGCGGCCGGGGCCGCCCCGTCAAGGAAGGCGCGCACCCGCCGGTTGCCGCGCAGGCGGTCGAAGCGGGCGGCGCCGAACAGGATGAAGGCGAACGACGGCCCGAACGCGACGACCGCGGCGAGCAGGCCGCCACCGATCCCCGCCGCGGCGTAACCGACGGCCGCCACGGTGTGCACGACCGGGCCGGGCGTGATCTGCCCCAGGGCGACGGCGTTGAGGAACTGGGCCGGGGTCATCCAGTGGTAGTGGTCGACGGCGTCGGCCTGCATCAGCGGGATGATGACGAACCCACCGCCGTACGAGAGAGCGCCGACCTTGAGTGCCACCCACGCGATGCTTCCGCCGACCCCGGTCGACAGCAGCAACGGAAGGGCCAGCCGGGGCTTGCCGGGCGCGGGCACCCGCTGGGCGATCGTCTCGGCCACTCCACAGGCGATCAGCAGCAGCACGAGCCACGGGCCGACCGTGGCGGCGGCGATCGCGCCCAGCACGAGATAGACGAGCCAGCGGCTGCGTCGCGGAGCCCGGTGCCACCCGGCGGGGATCAGGCTCACGCCGGCCTGCACGGCGACGGCGGCCACGGCGGCACCCGCTCCGGCGCCGGCCGCCTTGACCCAGAGCGGCGGGTCGCCCTCGAGGAACAGCATCGACAGGGCCAGGATCGCGATCAGGCCCGGCACGATGAAGGCGAGGCCGCCGACCAGGGCTCCGGCCCTCCCCCGTACGCGCCAGGCCGTGAAGATCGCGAGCTGGGTCGACGCGGGGCCGGGCAGCAGGTTGCACGCGGCGATGGCGTCCTCGAACTCCTGCGCCCCGAGCCAGCGGCGATCGTCCACGCAGAGCTTGCGCAGCAGCGCGATGTGGGCCGGCGGTCCGCCGAACCCGACGCACCCGATCCGTCCCCACTCCTTCAGGACGGTCGCCAACCCGACGTTCATGGTCCGCACGATAGAACGCCCAGGAGAACAACAGGTGTCGCCGACCGCGCGGATCTTCAACTTTTGGCCAGCTCACGGGCATACTGCCGACGTGGATGAGACCTCGACCAAGACCAGTTCGGAACGTCTGGTCTCCTTCACCGACGCCGTCGCCGCCATCGCGATGACCCTGCTCGTGCTCCCCCTGCTCGACGACATCTCCGAGCTGACCGACGACCGGCCGCCCCTGGGCGAGCTGATCAGCGAGCACCGGGCCGAGTTCGGCGCGTTCCTGCTGAGCTTCGCCGTGATCTATCGCCTCTGGTGGGCCCACCACCGGCTCTTCTCGCACCTGCCGTTGATCCGTACGCCGATGGTCATCCTCAGCGCGCTGTGGACCCTGTCGATCGTGTTCCTGCCGATCCCGACCGGGATCATCACCGCCTACCCCGCGTCACCGGGCACGGTCGCCCTCTACGGCGGCACGCTGACCCTGGCCACGGGCTGTCTCACACTGCTTTCCTGGTACGGCCGCAGGCACCCGGCCCTGAGCGGCGACCGGTCGGTCGTGCCGCCCGACTACACACTCGGCAACTTCACCGCTTTCCTCGGTCAGTTGCTGGCCACCGCGGTCGGTGCCGCCTTCTCCGACACCATCGGCTTCTACGCCTTCCTTCTTCAGTTCCTGACCCCGCTCCTGGAACGCCCTCTACGAAACCGCGGCCCGTTCTCCTGAGAGCCGTCGCATCGGCGACTGAACCACCGGCCACGGACGACAGCCCACTACGCTGCGCTCATATGAGGGTGCAGCCGCGACAGCAGTTGCTGGATATCTGGGAGGCGATCGCCCGGTCCTCCTGGAAAAATGATCAATGGGTCAACGGCGGCCGATTCGGCGCGAATTCGATCAGCGACGCCGAGCAGTTACTCTGCCTGCTCCTTCCGGCCACTCAGATCGAGACGTTCAACCTTGACCGGCCCGATCAGACCGCCGACCGAATGGTGCACGCGCTGCGCCGCATGGGCACTGCCACTGATATTCCGCGCATCATCACGCGAATTCTGAACGAATACTTCGAGACCTACACCGAGAACGACGCACCCGTGTTCTCCGGCGGTGGTTACTACGAGCTCTACGAGAGTCCCGGCGAGAACCCGCCCGAAGAGATCCGTACGCCGCCGATCGTCGACTCCTACGCCCTCTCGATCACTCTGTCGCTGGCCACGCTCGGTTTCGTCCGGGTCTACCGGCGCTCCGTGAGCCGCGAAGACGTACGCGCCGCCCTCGTCCAGCTAGAGGCGGCCGCCAGCATCCGGCTCAGCGCCGCGATGGTCGGTCTGCTGCGCAGCTTCTCGGTCAACGTCTTCCCGGTCGACTCCGACGAGGGCAACCGGCTCCGCACCACCGTCAACCAGAGCCGCATGCCCAACCGGTCGGTCGTCGCGCTGCTGCACAGAGAGCTGCGGCCGACCATCGCGAGCTTCCGCGAGGTGCTCATCGGATCGGGCCAGACCAGCGACCTCGAACTGCCCGACCGGCTCTTCGAGTGCGGCTGGTCCTGGAGCGTGGTCCGGGGCGCACCCAAGATCGAGACGTCGGAGAAGATCGGCGACCAGGTCGTCGGCGTCGGGCAGGACAAGCCCTATCTCTACTTCACGGTCATCGCGCTCAACGCCGTCGAAGCGCTGGTCTCCGAACGTACCCGCATCCTGGGCCTGCTCAACGAGGAGCAGCAGCGGCTGGCCCGTGCGCTCCAGCTGCGGTGCGACCTGACCCGCACCTACTGGGCGACGATCGCGACCTTCGGCGAGGGCGGCCGGTGGCCGCTGGAGAACATCCCCTGGCGCACGACCGACGGCGACCAGTCCGACTACTTCACCCTGCAGGTGACCGCCCTGGTGGTGAAGGGCCTCGCCCAGATCCGCGGCAGCGACGCCGAGCTCGCCCGGGTCGGCCGGGTGCTGGCCAGCCTGGCCGAGCGCGCCCGCGTCACCAGCCGTCCGGTCGACAGCGACCCCAACCTCGGCATGCACTACCCCGGCATTCAGATGGCGCTGGTCGGCAGCGACGATGTGCCCGGCAGCGATGAGAAGCAGCCGCTGCTCGCCTGGTCGGTGCCCGAGTTCGCCGCGCTGCTGCTGAACCGCGCGGCCAACGTCGCCGGCCTCATCAACGACCCCGACGAACGCTCGCGCCTGCTCGACCTCGGCGACGAGGTGTGGGACCACCTGACCCGACGGCGGCTGAACTCGGGCGACGGCGCCGGCCTGTGGGACGACCCGTCCCGCCTGTTCCCCAACCTGGACCGCCCCGACCAGCGCCCCTCCTGGTACTACACCGAGCGCGTGGTCGAGGCCCTGGTCACCGTCGCCTCGGTGCTCGACCGGCCGCCGACCCGCAACGAGGAACTCGCTCAATACGCCGTCGACTTTCTCCGCGAGGCCGAACAGATCTACGACCGCGAGCTGCTCAAAGGCAGCGCCGAGGGCGGTCCGCAACTCCGCAACGTCCTGCAGCTCGTCGAGAGCACCCTGCGCCGGGCGCGCGAGATCCTCCCCGAGCGACCGGGCACCGCGGCCGCCCTGGCCGTCGGCATCCTGCGTCACCTCGACATGCTCGAAGCCGCACGGTACGACTCCGCCCCGGAGGCGTGACCCGATGCTCGTCCTCGCCGCATCCGACAAGGGTGGCACCGGACGGTCGGTGTCCAGCGGCAATGCCCTCTACCGCAGCGCCCTGCAGGGCAACGACGTCTGCTACCTCGACTTCGATTTCGGCTCGCCCACCTCGGGCGCCATCTTCGACCTGGTGTCCGTGGAACGCGGCACCAAGGGCGGTCGCGGGCTGCACTCCTTCTTCCAGGGTGTCGTCGGCGAGCCGGAGCGGCTGGAGATCTGGGCGGAGTCCGACCGCCGCGAGCTGCGCGGCCGGCCTCCCGGGGCGGGCCGCATGGTCCTCCTGCCGGGCGACGCCGACAGCGGCGAGTTCGTGGCCACCGCCGAGATGGTCGAGCGGTGCTGCTCGCTGTTCCTGCGACTCGAGGAGGAGTTCGACGTCTGTCTCGTCGATCTCAGCGCCGGCCGTTCGCACGCGCTCGAGATGGTTCTCGCCGCCACGGCTCACCCGTCCCTGCGGCACGTGCAGAGCCGCTGGCTGGTCTATCACCGCTGGACCAGGCAGCACGTGATCGCGGCCTCGGGGCTCGTCCACGGCGACAGCGGCATCCTGGCCATCGGCCAGAGCATGGGCCACAACCCGCGCGAGTTCAAAGACTCGCTGCGCTTCGTGCACACCGCGGTCGTCGACCCCGACTCGGTCGAGCTCGCCGGCCTGCAGGCGCAGCAGGTCGCCTGGTTGCGGGCCTGCGACGCGAGCCTGAAAGACCTGGCGGGTCAACTGCGGGTGGGTCGGTCGCTGCTGCTCGGCTCCATCCCGCTCGACCCGGTGCTGCAGTGGCGAGAGCAGATCATCACGGACGACGACGTGCTGATGAGGGGAATCGCGAACGCGTCGACCCGCGACGCGTTCGAGACCTTGGCCAAGAAGTTCCTGGACGACTCAGCCTGGGAACCGCAGTGAGCCAGACGGCCGGTGGTGGCGTGTCGGGCCCTAAAGCCGGTAGGTCGAGATCGTGCTCTGCAGGTCGGCTGCTGTGCGAGCCAGCTCCGAGGCAGTCGCCTGCGTCTCGGTCGCGCCCGAGGTGACCTGCTGCGCGGCCTGCGCGACGCCGGTGATGTTGTCGGCGATGCTCGACGAGCCCTCGGCCGCCTGACCGACGCTGCGCGCGATCTCCGCGGTCGTGGCCGTCTGCTCCTCGACGGCGGCGGCGATCGTGGTGGCGTAGTCGTTGATGGTGCCGATCACGTCGGCGATCTGCCGGATGGCGTCGACGGCGTTGCCGACCGTCTCCAGCTCGAGGCTGTGCTGATAGCCCGCCGCGACCTGGTCGTTGGTCTCGCCGAGGCTCCGCAAGGCAATCACGCCGTCGAGCACGCTGAACGCCGTGACTGCGACGACGGTCATCATGATCTTCGTGCCGACCCGCCGGTCGGTCACCAGACGCCTCAGACGCCCACCCGTGTTTTCAGCCGCCACACCAGTTCCCGATCCACCGATTCCCGACCGCCTCAGGGAACACCGAATCGGGTCGCCGGCCCCGGGAAAACAGAAATTCGCCGGGTTGCCTAGGCGAACTTGATGTCGAGGTGGGCGAACCCTCGCTCGGCGAACCGCGCGCGACCCTGCTTCTTGAACGGGTCGCCGCAATTGACGAACGTGACCTTCGCGAGCTTGGGACAATCCAGCAGCGCGTCGAGGTCGACGAACCGCTTCGAGTTGAGCACCGTGAGATCGACGAGATTCGGCAGCGTACGCAGAACGGCACAGTCGATGTCGGCCCGCACCCCGTTGAGCCGCAGCGCCTCGAGCGTCCCGATTCCGCCGACGACCCGGCCGAAGGGGAAATCGCGGCCCGTTCCGCCCAGCTCCAGTGCTCGCAGCGGCGATCGGACGGGCACTTCCCGGTTGCGCAGGTCGACGACTTCCAGATGCCGCAGCGTCGTCAGGCTACGGAGTTGCTCCTCCACGGCCCTTTTCCCACTGATGTTGACGTGCAGGAATTCGAGGGGCGGCAGCGGGTCGATCACCTGGGCCAGACTGGGCGGATGGACGGAGGTGACCCACATGAGACCCCGTACCCCCGGATTGATGCTGACCGGGGACGCGGGAATCCCGTACTCGTGGCTGTGCCCGACCACGAGAGTGCGCACCTCGAGATCACGCGCCAACGGCACAAAAGGTGTCGGCACGACGAGCGATTCCAGCTTCCGGAGAGATTTCACGTACGCCGGCAGGCGCGGATCGCGCAGGCGGGCCTTCGACGGTTCCAGGCGCAGGCTACGTACCCGGTCAGGATCTTCGATCGTCTTCGCGTTCCACGGAATCCGCGCCTCGCCCTCGTCGACGATCCCGCCGGCCTGAAAGATGCCGTCGCCGTCGGGCGGATAGACGTATCGGTAGCGGCTGTCGCCGAAGACATCCATGAGCGGAGATGGTGTCACGGGTGCTGCCGGAGCGTCGCCCGGCAGCACCCGATGTCTCAGCAGTACAGATTGCCGCCGGTGGGCACGCCGAGAATGTCGGCGAACTGGGTGTATTTGGTGACCCGGCTCTGCACCTGGGCCGGGTTGGCGCCATTGCACTCGATGCTGTTGATGGCCCGGATCGTGGTGCCGAAGCCCTGGCCGTTGACCATCGCGTTGTGCGAGGTCGTGCCGGCGCCGCCGGTTCCGGTCATCCAGTACCAAAGCCCGGTCTGCCACGAGATCGACGAGTTGGTGGCGACCAGATTCGGGTTGTTCAGCAGGTCGACGCCGAGCGCGTTGCCCGCGGCGTAGTAGTTGAAGTTCCAGCTCAACTGGATGGGCCCGCGACCGTGATAGGCGGATTGACCGGCCGGGCAGCCGTAGGACTGGGACCAGTCGCAATAGTGCGGCCAGTTCGCCTGATTGATCTCGTCGATGTAGACCAGACCACCGGTCTCGTGACTGACATTGGCGAGGAACGCGGCCGCTTCCTGCTTCTTGACCGTGTCACTGCCCGAGGTGGAAAAAGCGGGGAACTTCCGCATCGCGTCGGTCAGGCCCGCGTAAGTGTAGAAGCCGTTCCGCCCCGGGAACATCTGATTGAACTGGCCCTCACTGACGACGAACGACCCGCCGCCGCCCCCACCGCCACCGCCGCCGCCGGAGCAGTTGTAGGGCGACCAGAACCAGGTGCTGATCGTCGGGTCGTAGCCCGGGTTCTCATGCGTGGCCTGGTAATACTGGCCGTTGGTGTAACGCACAATGGCCCCGACGGCGTAGAACTGCCCGGCGACCCAATTCGGATAGTTGCAAGTGGATCCGCCCCCACCACCGCTGCCGCCGTCGCAGGCTCCGTTGTCCTGCCAGACGCCCGTGCCGCCCGTGCTGGGCGCCTCGCCCTGGGTCCACCACTTGGCGGTCCAGTTGCGGTTGTTGTAGGACGCGGTCATTCCACCGGTGTAGACCGCGCTGTTGTTGTACGGCGTGCCACACGCGGCGGCCGCTTGGGCCACCGTCACCGGCACCAACGCGCCGACCACCAACATGCTCAGGGCAGCAAGCAACGTCACCAGACGTCTTCTCTTCATGGCGGACCTTCCGTCAACCAAGGGGGATGTAGGGCCGCGCGACACATCGACCAAACCAAATATCCGAAGGCCCGTCAATATCTGTAAACAAACTTTAGCTTTTGGTGCAATGTAGCCTCCGACGTGACAGCCATCGATACGCTGACGGCTCATCCTCCGGCTGACGGATGGCGGCCAGATGCCCAAGTCCCGCCCGCCCGGCGGCGACCCGCCGGGGCGACCGCCCTCGAGCGGCGATCCCGAAAGCGTTCAGGCAGCGCACGATCGACTCGAGACGGTCTCAAGATGGGGTCGCCCGGGCGCCGAAAGGACCTCGCCTGCTCCGGAGACGGTTTCTCCTGGACCTCCGTGGCCCGTCGCTGCCGCTGTGGCCGGAAGCGCGCGCGGCCTGGAACTCAATCCGCCACATCGACGGCACACCATCACCGGCGCCCGCAACGGTCAGGTCCAGGCCGAGAACACCGTCTACCTGCGTGGATATGAAGGCGTCGCGACTCAGGACGTGCAGGGCATCGCGGCCGGAGAGGCGACCTGGAACCCGGTCACGCAGCGATATGAGATCAACGGTCGCTCCTACGGGGTCGAGCCGAACGGCACGGTTTTTCCCGACTCTGGGACCGGTATGGTCAAGCTCGGCCGGAACGAGTACGCGGCGCTCAAGGAGATCACGCGAGCGGGTGGCGACCCGTCGGCCGCTCCCCAGCTCACCAGGAATCCACGTTTCACGGACAACCCCGAAGCGGTGACGACGGCCAAGGCGATCTACGACGGGACGTACGAGCCATGAACTACGGCTTCTGGATCTCTGGTGACTTGGATCGAGAACGACTCACCACGACCCTCGCCGGGATGGTGTCGCTGACGCCGAACGATGTCGACGTGGCCGACGACGGACACAACGACCGCAACTGGGACGCGCCCGTCATCTGCACCGTCGCGCCGCTGGCCGGCGACTTCCGTTGGCATCTGGACGTCTACCTGACAGAGCTGATTTCGAGCCCGCCGCCCGAGGGCGCAGCTGCCGCGTGGCTGGCCGCCGGCTTGCAGACCGCGGTGGCCTATCAGGCACAGACGGCTCGGCCGAGCGCTTTCTGGCTGGTGGGTCCCGACGGCAAGCGCACCCGGGCGCGCGTCTACGAGGAGGACGCGATCGACGACGAGCCCGAGGCATATCGCATCGACGCCGTCGAACATCCCGTGACGGGCCTGCCCGGCCTCGCGGTGGCGGCGATCCCGGAAGTCATCCGCGAACATCACATGCCGACGCCCGTCGCCGATCGGCTTCGCGATGAGCTGCAGCCGCCTCTCAGCGAAAAGGCGCGGCAGGTCACTGTGGCGCTTCGAGCCTGGGAGAGCATGGTCACGCGGCTCACGGAGGGCTGGCCTCCGGACGGTTGGTATCCAGCGGAGTACTACCGGGAGGACCTGCAGATCCGGGACGATCTCGCGGCCGCGGTCGCGACCCTGTCCGATCCTGCCCGGACCGAGACCCTGGCCGCCCTGGCCGAGGTGGACGAGCGCTTCGTCGGTGCGACGGAGGACGACGGTGGCGTGGCGCTGGCGGCCGAGGTCGGTCCTGTACAACCGGATCGGTGGTGGTGGCGCCGCGTTCCACGGCGGTTGCCGTGGCTCGACGAACCTGGACCGTGATCGTTCCGCCCGACGAGGGACGGCGCTAGGTGGGGCGGTAGCCGGCGAGGACGGTCAGGGCGGTTTGCTCGGAGTAGCCGTTGCCCTGGCCGTCGAGGAACAGTTCGACGTGGTGGGGCTTCACGGTCATTTCGAGGATGGTGCTGCCCTGGCGGCGTACCTGGTAAGGGCCGGCCTTCAGGTTGCCGGCCGGGCTGCCCAGGCCGCGGTCGAGCCGTTGCGCTCGTACGGTCAGCCACCGGTTGTTCGCGTCGCCCACGACCAGGGAACCGTCGGTCACGGAGTCGTCGGAGCTGAGGGTTACCGAGCACTCCAGCATGCGGGCGCCGGACGGCAGGGAGTCGAGCCGGAACGGCGCGGTGCAGCGGCGGGCGGCGTCGAAGCGGATTCGGGTGGCCGCGGCGACCGCCTGCGAGCGGGAAGGGGCGTAGATCTCGAGCCGGCCCCACAAGCCGTCGACCGGCTGCCACTTGACGAACCAGAGCCAGGCGCCGCCGCCCGGCACCTCGTCGGCCCAGGCCACGCCGGGGCGGGCGCCGATGCGTACGGGCGCCTCGGGCTGGGGCTTGCCCGAGGAGGCGAGCGCCTGCCGGACGTCGGTGACATCCCGGGCGAGAACGAAACGGGCCTTGCCTTGGAACTCGACGCTTTCCGTGCCGCGACCGGTGGTCCAGGTGGCATGGTCCGCGTCGTCGACGAGTTGGTCGGCGGTGAAGTGCACGGTGGTGGGGTCTTCACCGACGACTGCCGGCTGCTGCGCCGCGCCGGGCTGGTCGGCGGCCGGCAATGTGAGAGTGCCACGTGCACCTATCGGAAGCACCAGGAAGACCGCGGCCACGACGGCGGCCGCACCCACGCTGACCAGAGCCTGCCGACGACGACGCAGACGACGGCCACGTTGCCGCGCCCCGGCGACGAGACGAGCCACATCGACGTCGCCCCTCGCGTGGGCGTCGAGCGTGTCCACGAGTCGATGATCAAGTGCCATCAGCGAGCTCCCATCGGTTCGCGGTGACGCAGCGCATCCAGTGCCCGCTTGGCATGGGTACGGACCGTGCCGGCCGAGCAGTCCAGGATGCCGGCGATGGTGGCGTCGTCGAGATCCTCGTAGTAACGCAGCACGATCACCGTCCGCTGTTTCGCGGGCAGTTCGCGGACGAGCCTCCACAGCGCGTCTCGCTCCACCACCTCGTGCGCCGCGTCTGGTTCGGGCTGCTCGGCGACCGTGAGCACGGACAGTTCGTGGCTGCTGCGCCGACGCCACCAGGAGTGGTGGGCGTTGACGAGCACGCGACGGACGTACAGATCGGGCTGTTCCAGTTTGGAGATCCGACCCCAGCGGGCGTACGCCTTGGCCAGCGCGTCCTGCACGAGGTCTTCCGCCCGATGCTCGTCGCCGGTGAGCAGCCGGGCCAGACGCATGAGCGCCGGCGCGCGGGCGTGGGCGTACTCCTCGAACGTCACGCCCTATTCAACGCGGCGACGACCCCGGCCCGTAGACAGCGGCGGCAATCAATTTTCGAGTACGAAAGACGCCCGCCCCGATTGCGCGGGACGGGCGTCAGTCGTGACGGGGTCAACGGCGGTAGGTCCGCTTGGGCGAGTACTTGACGTTGCCGGCGCGGTCGTAGGCGCGGACCTGCACATGGCTCCACCACCCGGGAGCTGGTCCTCCCCGTTTTCGGCGCCGATCAGTAGGCGTAGCCGCCCGCTCCTTCACCCGGCGCGGTCGACGCGTCCGATGCGGAATTCGTGAACGGAGGAGTGTCCGTCTTGACGACGTGCCACTGGTTTTGCACGTTCTCCCCCTTTGTATCGCGGGGATCCGAATCCTTGGAATACGTATAGAGGGCATGTCCCTGGTACGTGATCTGCGTCGAGCCGTCCGCCCGGGTGAGGGTGCCCAGCTTTCCCGGCAACGTCTCGTGACCTTCGTAACGCGCGGCCCCCTTCGCCGGCGGCCACCGGTCCGCACACCCGTCGTTGCAGTTGGACGCCGTGGGCGTGTCCGCGCTGAACATGTAGAGCGTGTGGCCCTTGGCCCCGGTCAACACCGCGCCGAGGGCCGTGGTCGCGGTGCCGATCACCGTGTCCGACGACGCCGCCGGCTCCTCGCCCTGACCGGCGCACGCACCGAGCGCGCTCACCGCCGCAACCGCCGCCGCAAGGCTCGGGACACCCTTGCACCTGTTCACTACGAACCCCTTCCGAGCTACTTCCACCCGTAGGTAAACGGAAGCCACGGAAATCAGTTCGAAGCTGTGTTTTACCCATCAATTCCGGGGACCGGCGGACGCATACCATCCGTGATCCTGGGCTCGCATTCAGTAAAAGGACCCGAGCCACGTTTCGCAGCTCGGGCCCGTTCAAAAGGCGATCAGACGGGCTTCTTGGCGGCAACGCGCCACAGCCGCACCTTGTTGTCCGCACCCGCGGTGATCAGGCGTTTGCCGTTCGGGCTGATCCGCAATGCCCAGACCGGCCCGGTGTGGCCGGCCAGCGGCGCCCGCTTGAGAGTTCCGGTAGTCGGGTTCCACAGCCGTACGGTCCCGTCGTCGCCGCCCGTGGCCAGCAGCCTTCCGCCCGGACCGAAGCGCATGGCGCGTACCGGACCGGTGTGACCGGCGAGGGGCGCGGTGATCTGCTGACGGGTCACCGTGTTCCAGATCTGTACGGTGTGATCACCGCCGGACGAGGTGGCCAGAAGCTTGCGGCCGGGGCTGAACGTGAGGGCGTAAACGGGCCCCGAACTGCTGATGAGCGGCTCGCCCGAGGGTTCCGCGGTGGCCGCGTCCCACAGCCGTACGACGTTGCCACCACCGGAGGCCGCCAGCAGCTTGCCGTCAGGGCTGAAGCTCGTCGCGTACACCGGTCCGGGGCTCACGGTCAGCGCCTCGCCGATCGCTCGGCCGGTGGCGGCCTGCCACAGCCGTACGGTGTTGTCGCCGGCGGCGGCCGCGACGCGCTTGCCGTTCTGACTGAACGCGACCGTCCGTACGGCGCTGGTGTGACCGGTCAGCGTGCCCGTCAACTGCCCGGTGGCGGGATCCCACAACCGAACCGTGCCGTCGTCGCCCGCGGTGGCCAGTTCGCCGGTCGAGCTGTAGGCCAGCGAGCGCACTGGCCCGACGTGCCCGGTCAGCGGCGGCACGGCCCTGACCCCGGTGGCGGGATCCCACAGCGAGACGCCGCGATTCCCGGCCACGGCCAGCTGCTTGCCGTCGGAGCTGAACGCGATGGCGTTGATGACCCCGGTGTTCTGGGCGAGCGGCGGGCCGGACCGGCGCCCGGTCGTGATGTTCCACTGGCGCACGGCCCCGTTGCTGACGGTGGCGAACACCTTCCCGTCCGGACGCACGGTGAGGAGCCCGGCCGTGCCCGGCACGACGGTGCGGGGGGCTGCGGCGAGCTCCGGGTTCATGGCCAGCGCGGGCTGCGGGTCGACGTGCGCCGCGGCTGGCGCGAGCAGCCCGATCAGGGCCACGGCGACAAACCAGCCGGCACGGCGCGGGCGAGCCCCGACCGTAATGTCACTTTTGGTAGTCACTCCGGCACCGTAACTACGCCGTCCGCCCGCTGTTCACCGAGTTGGCGGGGTTCATCCAGCCGGGTTGCGCCCGCCCCGGCTGGATGAACCCCGGACGCGCCCGGATCATCGCGCGGGCGGCCGCAGCAACTCGGAGCTGTCCTCGCATTCGGCGACCGCCTGCCGCACCTCGGCGATGCGAGCCAGCGCCTCCTTCTCCGGCAGCTGACGAAGCCCCTGCCACAGACGCACGGCGAGCCGGTTGAGTTCGGGGCCCTCGCCGGTCACGCCCGGCATCACCCCGACGTCGGAGACCGGCGGACGGCCCAGCAGGTAGTAGGCGGCAGCGCGCTCGACCGCCGAGTTCCTGTTGTCGCACGACCCGCGCCGGGTGACGCCCAGCGAGCCGACGATCCGCGGCACAACCGAGGCGGGGTGGGCCAGGTGACCGCGCTTGTCCACGGTGACGGCGAGCAGGACGACGCCCGTTTCCGACGGCCCCTCCCCGGAGCCGTATTGCCTGATGTCCTCGTGCACCTCGGCCGGAGTGCCCGGCAGCCGGGAGAGGATGGCGAGACCTTCCCGGGCGAGCGGGGTCAGCTCCTCGAGCACGCCGCGGGTGACCCGGCTGACGCACACTTTGGGGGCGTCGTCGGTGCAGACCAGTGCGGCCGCCGACGGATCGATCGGCGCCTCGGTGACGGCCTCGGCGCGGGGGACGATCACGACGGCCAGGCCCAGCCCGACCAGGGCCGGCAACACGGCGGCGACCAGCCATCGCCGCTCCGCGATCAGCAGCACGGCACCGGTGAGCGCGAGGCCGGCCATCCACATCGAGAACGCGACGCTGACCCGGCCGTCGATCGTCTGGTACGCGTAGAACTGCAGGCTGCCGTACATCGGGGACAGCACCGCGGCCAACCAGAACGGCCGGACGAACGCGCCGAACACGACCAGCAGAACACCGAGGACAGCGAGCACGGGAGCGGTCACCGCCGCGGGCAGCAGCCGCCCGAGACCCAGCCCCAGCCAGGCCGCGCCGGCCAGGGACAACGCTCCCGCCGCCGTGATGCCGAAGAATCCGGGCGGAAGATAGTGGAAGGGCGCGACGAAGGTGGTGCCGCCGACCGCGGTGACCAGCACATAGGCCGACCCGATCGCGAGGGCCGTCGCGCCGAGCAACGGCAGCATCCGGCGGGCCCGCGACCGTGGGGTCGCGCTGAAGAGCTCGCCCACTCGGGACTGGTGCTCGCGGCGGCCCTGCCAGGCGCCCGCGGCCAGGGCGATGGGCCACAGGAAGATCGTGTACTCACGCATGCTCAAGGCCAGTGAGAGCCAGCCGCTCGACCAGCGCCCCGGTGCGACGTAGAGCGCGACAACTCCCACGACGAGGACGAGCAGCGCGGCGCCCAGGGCAGCCGAGCGCCTCAACTCGATGCCGAGGATGCTCACAGCGGTTCTCACACCGGTTAAGACGAAGCCGATGCCGCGATCGGGTTCACGCCACGTCATGAATGTCCGCGCGGCGTCGGCGACCGGTCCGATCGTCCCCCACCGCGCGGACGCAAGATTGAACGCTGGGCCTTGATCGACAAGGGGACCAAGAAATACGGCAAGACGTTCACGTTCCAGCTCCGCGCCTTCGGCAACCTCACCTACAGCCCGAAGCGCACCTATCGCCGCTGACCCGCACACGAACGGGCCTGAACCGCGTTCTCGCAGTTCAGGCCCTTTTCCGTACGGGTGGGGTCAACCGATGGCGTACGCCCGGATGATCGATGTCTCGCTGTAGGCGCCGCTGGTGTAGGTCGTCCGGGCCCGCAGCGAGACCGCGCCGGAGGCCGGGTTACGGACGATCGCCGTCCAGGTGCCGTTGATCTTCTTGACGGTCACCGCGCGCCAGGACCGGCCGTTGTCGGTGGACATCTTCGCCGTCACCGTCTTGATCGTCGGGTTGGCGCCCTTCTTGACGTCCGGGTTCAGGTTGGTCCGCTTGTGCCACAGCGAGACGTTCGTGAGCGCGCCCGCCTTGGCCTTGTTGTAGCGGTTCAGGTTGGCCGGCACCATCTGCACCGACATGACCTGAGCCAGGGTGTAGACGTTGGGCTTGGCCTGGAAGCGGTAGACGACCTCGGTCTTGGTGGAGAGCATCCCGGCCGGGAACGTGATCTCCGGGTAGTAGCGGGTCGCCGTGTTCTTCAGCGTGTACCAGCCGGCCTTCCTGACCTTGTACTCCAGGTAGGACATGTCGGGCTCCCACCCGTTGTCCTTCTTCACCGCGACGACCTTGCCGCCGAAGTTCAGCGTCGCCACGGCCTTGTCGCCGCCCTCGACGTTGTAGCCGTCGCGCCCGTAGTGCGGGTCGGCGAACATCTCGTTCAGGTTGAACGAGACCCGGCCGTTCAGCGTGGCCGGCACCTGCTCGCTCGGGCCCCACGCGCCGTTGTAGAAGCGCAGGAGGTACGACTTGCCGGCCGCGACCGTACGGTTCGGCATGTACCCGCCGATGTTCCAGGTCTGGCCGTTCTTGCTGGCCGCATACGCCTCCGCCCGGATGGACCAGGTGCCCGGCGAGAGCCGCACCTTCGAGTTCGTCGGGACGTCGCTGTCGAACAGGCCGGTGTAGAGGTTGCCGCCGCAGCCGCCCTGGGGCTGCACAGCCAGGCTGCTGGAGTTCGACCCGGACGGCCCACGGCGCGAGTCGACCGTGACCGTGGCGAGCGAGCTCCGGGCGAAGGTCCGGACCGGGTTGGCCGGCACGCTGCTCGTGCTGTGCAGCACCGCGAAGCTGTCGTTCACGCCGCTGCGGTCGGTCCACGACCCGAGCGCCGCGAACGCGATCTTGTTAGAGGTGGTCGGGATCGCGTACACCGTGGTGCCGCCCCACGCCGAGGCCTCGACGCTCGAGACCGCCTGGGTGCGCGAGCAGATCCGGGCGCTCAGGTTGTACTCGAAGCCCTTGGTGGGCGGGTTGAGCGCCAGCGAGATCCGCTTGCCGTGCCGTGCGTCGACGGTGAGTTTGGTGTTGCCGGACACCGTGACGGCCTTGCCGCTGAGCGTGGTCGTGGTGCCCTGGGTGATCGAGGTGAGCACCGCGTAGGTGCCCTTGGGCAGCTTTTTCGCCGTGCCGCTGCGGAGCTTGTATTCCGAGCTGGTCGACAGCTCGACCGCGGTCGCCGTAATCGTGACCTTGGCGCCGGAGCGGTTCAGCGTGGTCAGGGTGAGCGTGTTGGAGGCCGCCACGGCGGCGCCACCGGAGCCCAGAACGAGGGCCGGAATCACGGTGGAGACGACCAGTCCGCGGCCGAACCGCGCTGGTTTGAACGAAGAGAACATGCAGTCCCCATCGAAAGAAGTGAAGGAGGGTGCGGTGATCATGCCAGACCCGGCCGCCACCCATTGTCCCCTCTTTCCCGACGACGCAGCCGACCTCGCCGAGCCGATGCCGGGCCGGCAGATCAGCAGAGCCTGACGAGTCGGCCTACTGGTCCAGGAAGTCGTCGCCGAGCAGGGAACGCAGCCGAGCCAGCGCCCGGGCGTCGCGCATCTTGACCGCCGAGACGGAGATGCCCAGGATCGTGGCCACCGTGTCGACGCTCTGGTCCTCGGCGTGACGCAGGACGAGGACGGCCCGGTCGTCGACGGTCAGGCGAGCCAGCGCGTCCACGAGCGTCAGGTGCAGTTCGAGGCCGCTGCCCCCGTCCGGATGCTCCGGCATCTCAGCCAGCACGATCTCCGACCCGCTGCGCCGCTTCTGCTGATCGAACACCAGGTTCATCAGCACGCGCCGGCTGTAGGCGTCCAGGTTCGTGCCCGTGCGGATCCGCTTCCAGACCGCGTACATCTTGGTGAAGGTCTGCTGGGTCAGGTCCTGAGCCAGATGCCAGTCCCGGCACATGAGGAAGGCGCTGCGCCGCAGCCGCGTGGCGGCCGACTCCACGAACTGCGTGAACTCCTCGTCCCGGGCCGCCTTCCCCGTTCTTGGCACACGGACGTCGTCGGCCGGCCGAGGCGTCGTCACGGTGTCCGTCACTGAACTCCTCCGACCGCGGCGCCGACCGGGCAGATACGGCCCAGGACGTCATGCACGCCGTCCTCCCCCAGGTAGTCCGATCGAAAGGAGGTGAATTGGGAGGCGTTCACGAGGCGCAGCCGAAACGACTCGGGCAGATCCTGAGGGCTGACCGCCGCCACGAAATCCGGGCTGTCCGCCCACAGCTCGCGGAACTTCTCGTACGCCGCCGAGCGGTCCTGGAAGAACACGGTCGCCACCCGCGGATCCTCATCCAGCGCCGACGCCAGCGCCGATCGCTCCCGCCCCGAAACATCGCCGTCCAGGAAGAGAGCCACATCGGTGGCGTCGCTCTCCACCGGGTTCACCGAGCATGACGGCGCCGCCAACGGCATCATCGCCGCCGCAACCGTCACCGGCGGCTCGGCATCCGACGGAAGACCGAGGCCGGCCATGACCCCCAGCACCGCGAGAACGCCACCCGCGGCCCCCGCCATCTTCCGACGTCGTCGCCGAATCCGACCACCCTGAACGATCGCCGTGAACGCCATCACTCCCGGGTCGACACCCGGATCGTCGTCAACCGCCCGATCAAACCTCTCGCGCAGATCCACAGCCCGTTCCTCTCGCTGCCCTGGTCACTTTCTCAGCAGACAGGACCGGCTGGACCCCCGATCCGGTCACACCCGTGCCGGCGAGCGCCACGGCCCGGTCACCGCTGACCGGTGTGCCGTGCAGGCTTGAGGGCGGATTTAGGCAGCATGAGCGGTATTTCCATAGAGCGATCAACTGTATATTGATCGCCGTGGCAGGTATGCAGCGACCGAGCTTCCTGATTCTGTCCGCGCTCGCGGTCGAACCGCTGCACGGCTACGCGGTGATCAAGGAAGTGACGCGGTTGTCCACCGGCACGGTTCGCCTCGCCGCCGGCACGCTGTACGCGGCACTCGACCGTCTGACCGACGAGGGCCTGATCGAGGTCGACCGCGAGGAGACCATCGACGGCCGACTCCGCCGCTACTACCGGCTCACCACCCCGGGTGCTTCCGCGCTGGCCGCCGAAGCCGCGCAGATGCGGCGCGACGCCCGGATGGTCACCGAACGCCTGCGCAGGGCAGGCCCGGCCGGTGCCCCCAAGCCCGCCTGACCGTCCATGACCATCGAAGGACACCCGATGCCCGACGACACCCACACCACGAACCTGGAACGCAGGTACCGTCGCTGGCTGTTCGCCTACCCGCGGGCATACCGCCGCCAGCGCGGCCCGGAAGTCCTCGCGACCCTGCTCGACGCCGCCGGTCCCGACCGGTCCCGGCCGTCCGCCCGCGAGGTCAGCCACCTGCTCCGGCACGGTCTCAGCCGGCGCGTCGCCGAGTTCGGGCGCCGGGCCGTCGTCGTCGCGGTGATCGCCGCCGTGCTCGGCGGCCTGAGTGGCATCGCGCTCGGTTCGTGGCTGGCGTGGCGCAGCGTGGACCCGATGACGCCGGACCGGGCCACCGCGACGACCCTGGCCCGCACGGTTCTGCCGGTCCCCGTCCAGGGCGAGGTCGACTACTACGGTCGGCACACCTTCTGGAATCCGAACAGCAACAACAGTCTGCGCGGCGGCACCGGGCTACGAGCCGGACGGGCCACTATCACCGGCGCCGTACCCCCACGGGCCGGCTTCCGGGAACTCGCCGCCGCCGTCCAGCAGCAGATGCGATCGCAGGGCTGGCAGGGCGTGCGAACCACCATCGAGGTGTACGGGTCACAGGACTCACCCTCGGCCCAGGCCGAGGTGACCGGCACCCGCGACGGGTATCTCGCCACGGTGCAGGTTTTCGCGGCCGATCAGGTCAACCCGTCCACGCTGCACCTCGATCTCATGTGGGCCGAGCCACCCGGCCACCTGCGCGACACCGTCCTCGGCGGGCTGGCCGGCGCCCTGCTCGCTGCCCTGCTCGGGCTCGTCACCGCGCAACGTATGAGCCGCCACCGCCCGGGCCGGCAACGGGTGTACTCGTGGCTGTGCCTCGCCACGCTGCTGATGCTCACCCCGGCCGGCCTGGGCAACATCCCCACCGGGACCGGCTCACTGCTCGCCAACACCCACCGCGACGGGACAGGCCCGTCGATCTACTGGGGCGGGTTCGTGTTCCTCGGCGCCCAGCCGCTGGCCATCCTCGCCCTCATACCGATCCTGGGCATCATCATCGGCTGCCTGTTGCCCCGAACTGCGGACGCTCGCACCACCCACATCGCGTAACGGACGCGAACCGGCCCATCGGGAACGAGCCAACCGGACGACCAAGGACGGTTTCCCAGGCCCGCACCTAGCCTCGTGGGCGGCGCATATCTTTGATCGTCTGCCGCGCGAAGAGGTAGACAGCACCGACGCACAGCACCGATAGCGCTCCGAACAGCACGGTCATTGCGGTCACCCAGCCGCGGGACGGGACCTCGGGGCGGGAGTAGCTGACGGCGCCTCGGGTTCCCTGGTTCTGGCCGATCTCGATTTTGTCGCCGGGTTTCTCGCCCTTGAAAAACCCGGGATCGTTGATCAGGAGGCGGGGGCCGGCGCCGTCGTTCCAGGTGATGCGCACTGTGCAGGCGTCGTAGTAGCCGAGGCCTTTCCAGGTGACCGGGCCGCGCTGTTCGCATTGCTCGACGGTCGCGGTGCCCTGGCGGTCGGCGTCGCCGAAGTCGGGGCCGGTGAACCGCCCGGCCGTCATGGCGAGCAGCGCGAAGACGGCCGCCAGGACGAGCAGGATCAGCACGCCGAGGGCGCTGCCCCAGGCGGTGCCGCGACGTTCGTCGACCGCCCGTGCCGGCTGGTCTTTCTCGCCGCGCGTACGGGTGACGTTGGTTTCGGCGTCGGCGAGCAGTTCGTCCATCCGGCGGCGTCGCTCGGCCTTGCGCTGATCGTCGTCTCTCATCGGTCAACCTCGCTCACAGCGGCAGTTCGATCGACGGCTTGGGTGGTTCGTCGTCGTGGATCTGCCCGGCGGTGGTGCTGCCATTCTGGATGCCGTTCAGCTTCAGCCCCTCGCGCAGGGCGTCGGCGGCGATCTGCGCTTTGGTGCCGTACGTGATCGCGTCGGCCTGGGACAGGGTCGTGTACGCGTGTTTGTAAGCATTCCACGGGCCTTCGCTGTCGGCGACGTAGCTGTCCGCGGCGTGCAGCTTGGAGGAGTTGAGGACCACCGAGCCGTAGGCGAGCTCCGAGGATGTGCTGTCCATCGACTTGGTGATCCGGCCGATCAGCGAGGCCATCGCGGGGAACTTGCTGCCCAGCGTGCCGATCGCTTCGGTGAGTTGTCGCAGCAGCCGTACGATCTTGGCGGTCACTTCGGCCACCATCAACGCGACCTCGGCGAGCACTTTCGGGATGGTCACCACCAGAAGCGCCTGCAACGCCTTGGAGATCGCGGCGCCGACCAGCTCGGCGACCAGGTCGCGGATGGTGTTACGGGCGACCCCCACGATCGAGCCGGCAACGAGGGTCGCCTCGGCCATCGCATCGGCGACATCGCCGAGCGCGAGGGTGCTGTCGGCCATTTGTGAGGCCTTCGCCCGGTAGGCGGTGACCGCCTCCGAACTCCAGTTCGCGGTCTTGGCCGTCACCTGGTCGGCGAAGTACTCCGCCGCCTCGTACGTCCGCTGCTGCAGGTTGCGCCAGGTCGCGGCGTGCCCTTCGATCTGCTTGGGGTCGCCGAGAAGCTTGTCCATCGGGTCGCGGAGGCAGTCGAGGTGTTCCATGAGCCAGCCGACACCGGCGGCGAACACCATCTGGAACGGGTCCATGATCGCGCCGAGTGCGCTGAGCCCGACCACTGCCATGTTGCCGAAGCCGGCCAGCTCGTTGCCGTCGGTGAAGCCGTCCTTCATGCCCATGGCGGCTTCGAGGATGCCCGCGCCTTCGTAGCCTTTGGTCGCGGACTCGCCCGCGATCAGGCTCGGCCGGGTGAACGCCGCGTCGGTCATCGCGTTTCCCTCAGCCGGACAGCCGCGTCGTTGTCGCTGCGCTCGAAGTCGGCCGCCATGCCGCGGACCTGGTCGGCCAGGCCGTTCAGGCCGTCGACCGCCTTGACGAATGCGGCGATCGCCTCGTCACCGTGCGGGTTGATGTAGTGATCGGCGATCAGCGCGCCGACGAAGTGGCCGTACGCGCTGCTGTTGATCCGGATGTACGACGCCGCCGCGCGCGCTTCGTCGAGCATCCGGGCCGCCTCGTCCACATCGCGGGCGTGCTGACGTACCTCGGCCGGCGGGATCTCGATTCCCATCAGCGCGTCCGTGTCTTCGTCGGGCTGCGATGGGCGCGCCGAGCCTCGGCATGGAGGCTGACGTCCGCCTGCGTCATCGTCGGTCACGCTCCTCATCCGGCTCGCCGAGCTCGGGGAACCGTTCGGCGTACGTCCCGCCGATGAACGAGGCCGTCTCCGACCCCGCGCCGTACAGGGTGTTAACCATCGCCTCGATGTCTTTCGCGAGCCGCGCCTGAGCCCGCCGGCTCGTCGCCAGAATGATCTCGCTCAGCTCGCCGGCCGACCGTCGCATGGCCTGATCGGTGAGCCGCAGCTCGGCCAGCCCGCCTGTGTGATCGACGGTCACCGTGACGTCGCCGCCGTGCGACTCGCTGGTCGCCCGCGCCTGCTGCAGGCGCTCACTCAGCTCGGTCGTCAACGACGACTGGTGCTGGACACGAGCGGCCCAGTCCTCAATGGCGTAGTCCGGATTCATCGACACGCTGCCCCCGCTACCGACATCCTGGCGCACGAGCTTAGGCGAAATAGACGATGATCGGTGTCCTCGAACATATTCACGGCGTGCGGCAGTAACGCGGATGCGGACCTCGACCGGCGCCATACCCAACCACACGGCTCACCGAGGTAATGGGTTCAGCGTCGGCGACGTGGTGGCGGCACGCTGCCACCCAACAATGTGGCTGCGGTACTGGCTGTCGACCCGCACCCGGGATCCGTCCGGCCACCCGGCTGGCCTACACCCGTGACCTCGCTGCGGGCAGTGTTCAGTGAACCAACCAAATCTTCCACGAACGAGACTTCAACGACGTTGGGTGTGTCGGCGTCAGCGTTGGCGTACAGCAGCTCGAGTTGAGCTTCCCTCGTTTCGCGATCTGGCGAAGTGGCTTGACTACGGCCTGGCAACTATCAGCAACTCGCCCCATATTGGGGATAAAGCTGTAGAATTATTTCGTCGTGTGGTGGTTCGGGGGGCAATAGGGCTTCCTGGCCGCTTGCTGCCCATCCCTAGACCCCGGTGGGCTGAGGCGTCCGGTCAACCAATCGGTTGACGCCGGTGGCCCAGTCACGTTCAAGGTGAGGGTGGGGTCTCGTTGTTCAGGGTCTTGGTGGTCGATGACGAGCCGGACCTGCGCTACCTCCTGCGGCGGGTCTTCGAGCGGGCCGGTTATGAGGTGGCGGAGTGCGGTAACGGCGCGACGGCGTTGGAGGCCGCGCTTCGATCGCCACCGGATCTGGTGGTGACCGACATGATGATGCCGGTAATGGGCGGGGCTGAACTCGTCCGCCGGCTACGCGCCGACGCGGTCACCGCGCAGATACCGATCCTCGCCGTGACCGGCGACGCGCACCTGGCCGGTGGCGCCGACGCGGTACTGGCCAAACCTTGGACATCGCAACTGCTGTTGACTACGGCGACCGCGCTCATGGCACAGAAGGCGGACCGAACGTGAAACGAATGGCAACCGGTGTTCCCGGACTTGATGTCGTGCTCGGCGGTGGGCTCGAGCCCGGTTCGGTCACCGTGCTCGCCGGCGCCCCTGGGGCCGGCAAGACGATCCTGGCCCAGCAGATGTGCTTCGCCAACGCCACACCGGAACACAAGGCCGTCTACTACACGACCCTGTCGGAGCCACATTCCAAACTGGTCCGCCATCTGGACCCGTTCGACTTCTTCGCCCCCCAAGCGTTAGGCCCAGAGGTGGAATACCTACACCTGGGCGATCTCATCCGCGACGACCGGCCCGGCCGGATGGGACCACTGGTCGACGAGGTCGCACGCAAGACCATGGACGAACATCCCGTCCTGGTGGTGATCGACAGCGCGAAGGCGATGCGGGACTTCACCGGCGAACGCGAACTACGGATGGCGTTCTACGACCTGACCAGCAGGATGGCTCACGCCGACGCCGCGCTTCTTCTGCTCGGCGAGTACACCCCGGCCGAGATGGCCGCAGGGGTTGAATTCTCCCTGGCCGACACGATCATCCACCTCGCATACGAACCCCGCGAACCGATCGACCGGCGCTGGCTGCGGGTCGTGAAAATGCGCGGCAGCCACCACCTCGAAGGCAAACACACCTTCCGCATCAGCGCATGCGGGTTCGAGGTGTTCCCCCGCATCGAAACCCTCGACACCGGGCCGGCGCAAGAGGTCACCGGCCGGATCCCCAGCGGGATCCCCGGCCTCGACGACCTCATGGGCGGCGGGATCGGAGCCGGCGAGGCCACCGTCATCCTCGGGCCGTCCGGAATCGGCAAGACCATCGCCGGGCTCCGGTTCGTCGCCGAAGGCATCAGCAAGAACGAACGCTGCCTCTACGTCACCTTCCAGGACACCGCCGACCAACTCGTCAAAATGGCCGCCACCTTCGGCTGGGAGCTCGGCGCCGCCCGCGACAAGGGACACCTCGTCGTGCACCACGTTCCGCTCGGAGAACTCGACCTGGACCTGCTCGCCGAGCGCATCCGTCACGAACTCGCCCAAGGCGCGATCCACCGCGTCGTGATCGACAGCCTCGCCGAGATGGTCTTCGCCGCGCGCGAAACCGACCGGTTCCCCGCCTACGCCCGCAGCCTGACCGGGATCATCCGCGCCGTCGGCGCCACCCTGATCATCACCAGCGAAACTGCCGCCCTGGGACCCAGCCAAGAACCTATCGGCGGAGTCACGTTCCTGTTCCACAACGTGATACTGCTGCGCTACATCGAGATGAACTCTTCCACCGGCCGAGCGCTGAACATCGTGAAGATGCGCAACAGCGACCACAGCAAAGACGTGTACTGCTTCGCCATCGGCGCGGACGGTCTGACCATCGGCGGCCCCCTGGAATCAGTCACTGGGGTACTTGGCTGGAGCGCACTACGAACCCCTACCCCCGTCTCCTGAACCCGAACGAGCATCCATCGGATGCCGGACGTGGACAACGCAGTGGGCAGCCCAGTGGGAGATCCATGAGGAACTCGGTCCGGGCAGGGAGACCTGCGCGTAATCCGCTGCCGGTCGAGGCCCGTCGCAGGCAGACCTCGCCCCGCTTACCAGCGCCGCGTCGATCTTGACCGTCGCCCTCGCGATGCGGAACACGAGGTCTTAGCCAATGGCCGACGAACACTCTGCGGCGCGGCGATCAAGTCCTTTCCCCAGCCATCCCGGACCCTCGGATCGGGTATGGGACCTGGTCAGCGCGTACGGTCCTGAGCCGGTCGGCTTGTGTCGGGTCATTGGCAGGACAGTGCCCGGCATCGACGGGATCGGCTTGTCAGCCGGCAGCCGGGCGTCGGGCCCGCTGCTCCGGTTCGCCAGTGACGACGCCGGCTTCCTGATCGAAGACCTCCAGCTCGCCCTCAACGAAGACCCATGCCGGGACGCCGCCGCCACGCGGCGGCCCGTGCTGCCCGCTGACTTGGCGACCAGATCCTGGCGGCAGCGGTGGCCGCGGTTCACCAAGGCCGCCCTGAAGGCCGGGATACGGGCGGTCGCTGCACTGCCGTTGCACGCCGGCGGAGTCCGCCACGACGGGGCAGTGGACCTGTATCGCCGTTGCCCGGGCGCGTTGGACGGCACCCAACGGACGGCGGCGTCAATCTTCGCCGCAGCGGCCGCGGAGCTGCTCACCCTGGACGAGCTGCGGGCAGGTCCAAGCTAACTGTGCCGGCCACGGCCTGACAGGCGATGACCTGGGTTGTGGCTCATCAGGCGGCTATGCACCAGTTGCAAGATGACCACCGACGCCACCGGCACCCGCCTGCTGCTCGGCTACCGCCTCGACCATCGCACCGTCACCAGCACAATGCCGGACCTCTGAGGCGCTGGACAACAAGGTTTCAGGTGTCGGTAGCGGGCAAACCGTCGGGAATCACGATGATCATGTCTATAGGGGCGACGAGTTCCGGGTGCGGGACGCCGACGGGCTACGCGACACCATCACTCGCTGGGGTGAATCACACTTATCCCGCTGACCAGGACCCGCACGCACGACAGCACACGACATCAGCCGCGTGAAGGGAGAATGATCTCGGTATCGCCTGGCCACGCCGCTCGGCTCTGTTACGGGCGACCGCCGCGGACCGGGCCGTAAGAACAGAATCTCCAGGCATCAAGCCGCCGGGCCCCGAATCAACAAGCCGGTCCAGGCCGCGACCCCCCGTAGAATACAAGGTGCGGTTCTCTTAACGAACCGTTGCCCCGGACCCCGGCATGCTACAAGCCAACCAAGGCGTAACCATGGCCCCGGATTCCGATGGCGCCACCCCAATCCGCGAAGCGGACCTCGGCCTCGCCGAGTTCGCCTTCCTCGTGAACACAGCCCCACCCTTCACCATTTCCACCACCCAGCAGCCCTGCGGCACTCTCACCGTCACGGTGGCCGGAGAACTCGACTACGGCACTGCGTCCACCTTGTACCGGCAGATCTGCGAGCTCCTCCACGGCCAACAGGGCGGCGGATTAGAACTGGACTTCTCCCGTCTCGCCTTCTGTGACCTGGCCGGATGGCGTGCCATCCACGCGGTGGCGGAAACCGCCACGAAAAGGCGGTACCGCACTTTCATCACAGCAGGGGCACCATGCCTCGACACGGTGCTGGAGCTATGCGCCATTCCTGAGTTCCTGGGCTACACGCCGCCGCAGAAGCCGTTATCGTGATTCCAGCACTTGGCAGTCCACTGCCGGCGCACTGCAGGCTCAACGCGATCCGCCGCGGCGACCCTGCCGGGTGAATAAATCGATGGCGAAGGACAGGCTAACAACCGGCGGGCTGAAACCGTCTATCCTTTCATTTCAAAGGGCGCTTACTATCTCCCGAGCCCCATTAACCGCGCCTTCATCGGTGAATCGATCGAGGCTCAGATGGCGGCGACGATGTCTACTTCGACGAGGAACTCTGGCGCATAGAGGGCGGCGACGCCCACGATAGTTTGCGCCGGTGGTGGCGTCGTGCTCCCCTGCCGGAGGGCTGCGATGATCGGCGCCACGACTTCCAGTCGGTAGTCGGCGATATAAATGACTTCCTTCACCACGCGCGACCGGTTGGTACCCGCAGCGGCAAGCGCTGTCTCGACGTTGTGGACGATCTGCTCGGCCACCTGCGCCTG
Source organism: Actinoplanes solisilvae (assembly GCF_003999975.1). Classification (GTDB taxonomy): domain Bacteria; phylum Actinomycetota; class Actinomycetes; order Mycobacteriales; family Micromonosporaceae; genus Actinoplanes; species Actinoplanes solisilvae. The sequence continues at coordinate 1,275,118 of NZ_RJAC01000001.1, forward strand.
GCGACCGGGAAGTACCCCGAGGACCCGCGCCTGGCTGCGCTGATTGGAGAGCTGGCAATGGGCAGCGAGCGCTTTCGGCGCCTGTGGGCCCGCGCGGACGTGCGCGCCCGAACACACGGGCGCAAAGACTTCCGGCACCCGCTAGTCGGAGAGATCGAGCTTCATCAGGAAAACTTTGCTATGACGGATGAATCGGGCATGGAGTTGCTCGTGCTTTCGGCGACTCCGGGCAGCCCGTCCGCGGACGCCCTGCAGCTCCTGGCCGGACTGGCTGCCGATGGAGGTGTGCGTCCACGGCAGGGCTTGCCAGAACGAACGGTGTGACTCGGATCGAGCGTTCACGTATTGGCGGCCAGCTGACCGCCTCGCGCCAGGTAGCCTCGCAGGGCGGGCTGACCGGCACCACTACCCTTGGACGCATGCCGAGGCTGGCCGCTCCCCCCGACACTTTCCCGGTGCCGAGCCGCCGACGTCGCCGGGTCATCGGGATGCTGGTCTGGACAGCGCTTTTCACCATCGGATCCGATGCCTTGTCGAGGCGACCCGCATCTCCACGAACGGCTGGCAGGCGACACCATGATCGACATGACTGCTGACGAGCATGCTGCACGCGCTGCCGAACTCACCGCCGAAGCTGAACGTCTCTACCAGATCTGCCTGGTCGACTATCACACGAACATCAACGAGGACGACCACTCTGACGAGCCGTACGTCCCCGGCGCCGACCTTGCGATGCTCACCGCCACCACACAACTCGCCCAGGTCCACGCGACTCTTGCCCTGCGGGGCCAAAGGACCATAAACGAGCGGTAAACGCCAGTTCAGCAGTCACCTGCCGAGGGGTCTGCGGCTGGCGACGGCCGTCGCAGCCTCGCTGGTACGGTGCGGCGGCGTTGAGGTCACGTGCCTGACAGCTCCTGTGCCGGAAGCATCTGATCCAAAGCCGCCGCGCTGAAACGGTCGCCGACATCCGATCACCATCGATCACCACGCGATCGTCGCCGACGCCGCTGCACGAGATCGATCTTCATCGCACCCGTCGGGAACCGGCCGCTGATCCGTTACGCCGAGCAATGTCCTTATCCGGGCTTACGGCCACGCATACCTCGGCAAGTGCTTACATCGTCGGCCAGGCCGATCAACCCGAACTACGCCACCACCCGGTTCCGCAAACTCGCCGACCGCGCCGGGCTGCCGCCAGTACGGCTGCACGACCTGCGCCCCGGCACCGCGTCGCTCGCCCACGGAGGCCGGCGCCGACCTCAAGACCCTGCAAGACCTGCTCGGGCACTCCAGCATCGTGCTCACCGCCGACACCTCACCAGCGTCCTGCCCGGCGCGCAACGCCGCTGCGCCGACGCCACCGCCGCCCTGATGCCGGCTGCCGACCGGCACACCCGCCAGCGGATCAAACAGAAGGCAGCGAAGAACCGGCCCGCCGGACGCGACGAAAACAAACCACCCCGGCCGACAGGCACGATCAGAAGAGGCGCAGCCGCAGGTCACGGGGCCGTAAACACCCCGCACCGTCACGGAAAGTGACGGTACCGATGTGCCCCTACCCGCCACCCAACCTCCACAAAGGTCAGAAACGCGAAAGGCCCGAACCGCGTTTCCGCAGCTCAGACCTTTCGACTTGCTGTGCGACCGAAGGGACTCGAACCCCTAACCTTCTGATCCGTAGGTGGTCACGAGTACGCTGCGTAGCTAGCGCGGCTCGAAGTCGGCTCATTGGCGTTTGTGCAGCTTAGAGTGCTTCCACGTTTCCGCAGGTCCGGGCCGAGTGCTCGTATGACCGAGCCTGCTGGACGCTCGGCGACTGCTCGGGCCTTGCTGGTTTGGCCGCGCCTGTACGGAAACGGTCATCAACATCCGATCACCCACAGATCCCCCAGCAAGGCAATCACCCTGCGTATAAGACCTCCGCAACAGAGCCCGTCAGGGCGAAGTGCCCGAGCCCACGTAACCGACCGTCACCGGTGCAGCAGCCGCCGGGTTGACATGCGATCACCGGCGGATCACCCGCCCTCGGCACCGGCCGGTTGGCACGCTCGCGAGGATTCTTTTCCGGCTTCCCGGGGACGAGGCTGTGACCGCGATCCGCACCGGCCACAGCCGGTGCGGATCGGGCCAACGCGGTTTCTACTTTTGGACCGTGACGGTAGCGCTGGTCGCCTTGCCGTCTTCGTAGCCGGCCCGAACCGCGATCGTCGTGACGGCGATCTTCTTGCCCTTCATCGCGGTGGTGAGCTTCAGCGACGCCGTTGTAGTACTGAGCAGCGTGCCGTTCGCCCGCCACTCGTAGCGGTACGAGGTGGGTGTCGGCTTCCACGTTCCGGTCGACGCCTTCAGCGTGCTGCCGGCCGTCGCCGTACCGGTGATCTTCGGAAGAGCCGTGTTCACCACGGCGGGGCCCTTGACGATCGCAGCCGTGGCGGCGGACTTGGCCGTTGCCCGAAGGTAGCCGGGCTTGGTCGCGGTGACCGAGACCGACAACTTCTTGCCGAGGTCGGCCGGCTTGACCACGTAGGACGAACTGGTAGCCCCACTGATCGTCGTGCTTCCGGCCGTCCACTGGTAGGTATAGGCCGAGGCAGCCGGCTGGAACGTGCCGGTCGAGGACTTGAGCGTCGAGCCGACCGCTGCCGTGCCGGTGATCGCGGGCGCGGTCACCACCTTGAGAGGCGCCTGCTGGTTGGCGATGGTGAACGCGTTCGCCAGCGTGACCGGAGAGTTGTAGCCGTCGGGCTGCACGTCCAGCGAGGCCGGTCCGGTGGCCGCCCCGGTCAGGTCGTACTCGGCGGTCAGCGTCTTGCGGTCGGCCGAGATCGCGGTGATCGTGCCGCTCACGTAGCTGCCGTCGGACGTGTGCACCGCGGTGTAGTTGGCCTTCTGGAAACCGGAGCCGGTGACCGTGAGCGTGCGCACTCCACCGGGCATGACCGTGCCGGGCGACACCGACGTCACGGTGACCGGGTCGGCCGCGACGGTGAAGTCGTAGTAGGTCTCGGATGATCTGGTGCCGTTCGAGGTCACGCTGGTCACGTGCAGCGAGTAGGACCCGGAGGTCTCCGGCGTCCACGGCGCGGTGGTGGCGGTGCCGTCCGCGCCGATCGGAACCTCGACCTGGGACCGGTCGGTGCCGTCGATCGAGTAGACGAACGTGGCCGCCCCGGCCTGCTGCGCCTTGAACGTGAAGGTGCCCGCCGTCATGTGGCCGGAGCCGCTCGCCGGGAAGTCGGCCGAGGTGACCGCCGGCCCGTCGGTGACCGACCAAGTAGTGCTGCCCTCATCGGTGTGCACACCAGCGGCGTTGCGAGCGACGACAGTGACGTAGGTGTACTGCGCCTTGGTGGGCGTGAATTGGAATGTCGCGGTGCCGTCCGCGGCCGCCGGCACGATCTGCTTGGTCGCGTCGTCGTGGTTGAGGACTGCCTCGTACTCCTTGACGTTCGCCATCTCGGTGCGCACGGTGATCGTCGCGGTGGTGCCGACGATCGTGCCGCCGGTGCGGGCGACCCTGGGCGCGGCGCCCCAAATGCTGGTCGGCAGCCAGCGCGCCTCCGACAACATGCCGTCGGCGCTGCGGGCCTGCACCCGGATGCCGTTCGTGTTCTGGGTGGTGTTGTCGGCCACCCAGGTCAGGTCGGCCGCCCCAGCCGCGTCGGCCGGGATCGTCACCTTCTCTGACCCGTGCCCGCTGTGGTCCTCGTTCCAATAGACGTACGCGGTGACGTCACCGGTCCTCGGCTCGAGGTGGAACTTCAGCGAGGAGCCGATGATCACGGCCTGGTTGAGGTCGCCGGTGACCTTCGGCGCGTTGTCCACGTAGAACCGGTAGGCCCGCTCCGGGTGCGGCGCGCTGTCGCGGGCGACATTGCGCACGTACAGCGTTTGATAGCCGGCCTTGGCCGGGGCGATCATCACCGCGGCCTTGCCCTCGGCATCGGCGTCGGCCGTGCCGGAGGGGCCGTCCTGGTCGATGTGCCAGACGAAGGACGATGTGTCCGGAACGTTCGAGGTGAATTCGAACTCGCCGGGCACGCCGACGTTGTATTTCAGATCGCCGTCGCCAGCGTATTCGCGGTAGGCCGAGGAGAAGACCGAAGGCCGGGTCTCGCGCACGTAGAAAGTGTGGTCCCGCCGATCCGAGTAGTTACCGGCGCGGTCGATCGCATAGACCGTCAGCGAGTTGTAGCTTGCGGCGCGCGGCGCCCAGCTGATCGTCGTCGGCGCGCCGACCTCCGGCGCCTCGATGGTCTGCTCCGGCTCGGAGGTGTTGTCGGCATAGAAGACGTACTTGTAGCTGACCACGTCGTCGTCGGCCGCGGTGAACGTGAACGAGCCCGGCGTGCCGATCTCGCCGGACGCGTGATCCCAGTCGCCCGACGGATACTCGGCGGAGGTGACGGCCGGCGCCGCGCCGCCGCTACGGTCGACCGTGTAATAGCAGGTGGCGCTCCACGGCGACGACTTCGAGCCGTCTACCAGCCGCACCTTCCAGCCATAGGTGACGCCGTCCAGCTGCCGCGACGGGTCCTCGAGCTGGACGAGCAGGTGACCGTCGGACGCCCCGCCCCGGTCGCTCCAGTCCTGTGGCTCGTCCGGCTTGGCGACGTCCCAAACCTGGAAGTCGGCGGTGGAGTCGTCGCTCCACACCGAGGCGTCGTATTCGCCACGAAGCAGGACGGCTTGGGCATCGTTGAGCCGGTCGGGGCTCAGGTAGGGCCCGGGCGCCGTGGTGACGCAGGCCTGACCGGCGGTGGTGAGGTCGGTCGGGCTGCCGTCGGCGGCGAGCGCCGGCGTGCCGCCGAGGCCTACCAACGCTCCACACCCGAGCATCGAAGTGAATAGCAGCGAAAACATGCGCCTATGGGCACGCACGCGTTCCCCCGTGATGGTCTCTGGGCCTCAGGCGGGCCCGAACGCGGAGAAGCTTCGCATGGACCTACGACAGAAATTCAGGAGGTGGCCGGGAGTTCCTCGATGACGCACCCAACCGTCTCGGCCGGACAGTCCGGCTCGGAGCAGCCTGGCTGCGGTGGGGTGTCGGCACAGCCCCACCACAGCCGGGGCATCATCAGGCGGTAAAGCGTGCCGGCGCCGGCGCATCACCACAAGAGCGGCGAGGCCGAGCGCGAGAATGCCCGCGCCGAGGCCGGCGATCAGCCCGGTCGGGGTACCGGTGATCGGCAGGCTTCCGCCCTGACCACCGGAGTCACCGGGGCCGGCGGAGTCACCGGAGCCCGCCGCGAAGACGATGCGGGCGGTGTTGTTCGCGGGGTTGGACTCCATGCCCGTGCCGTGGTCAGCGCTCACCTTGATGGTTCCGTCCGTGCCCGGCGTCGACTTGATCTTCAGGCGAACGGTGGGCTTCAGAATGCCGTACCCCGAGGCCACCGTCGGGAAGAACGACTCGAAGTTGCAGCGCAGGACGGCTGACTCGGGTTTGAGCTCGTGCTCGGTGCCCTCGGTCCAGCACCAGTCCTCCGTCGGCAGAAGGACCGTTCCGGTCGGCGCGGTGATCGTCACGCCAGGCCCACCGCCGTCGGCCGGGCCGTGGTTGACGATCTCGTAGTTCAGGTTAACCGTGTCGCCGACCTTGCCGGTGATCGTGGGCACCTTGACCGAGGCGTCGAGGCTGTTCTTCTTGCTCCAGAACGAGTAGGACGCCCAGTTGTCCGACTCGTTGAGTTCCAGCGCCGCTAATGGCGGCCGCTGTCCACTTCTACGTCACTAAACCACAGGGAACCGAGCTCACGGCTCGGCGGGAACTCGCCGGTCCGGCAATGCTTGTCGCCGTCGCCGTTCTCCGGCGATGACCTGAACGCAGCCCGCCACTCCGGCCGTCAACAGCACCGATCCGCTGACGAAGTCAGCCACCCGGTTCGGCCAGGGCAGGATCGCGGGGGTGGTGAACCGGCCGAGGACCAATGGTTCGAGCACGGCTCCGGCGGGGACGACAAGGCGGGCCGCCATTCCCCGCAGATCCAGTCGCCGAGCGATCCCACCCATTAGTCCGAGCGGTCCGCCCACGACCATCGCAGCCAGGAACCAGTGCTCGTTGGCCGCCCAGACATCTGGATCGAACATTCCGAAGGCTATCCCCACGCCGTAGTGCACGACGCAAGCGGTGAGCAGGGCAACGACTCCGGCGGCTACGGCCGGGACGGGGCGGCGGACGAGCCACCCGGACACCACTGCCAGCCCGGCCCAGACCGCCCCGGCATTGACCAGCTGGCTGAGCGTCAACCGCCCGGCCAGTAGGGTGTTCGCCTTGCCTTCAAGCTGGCTCAGGGTCGTCACGTTCGAGGCAAGCGACACCAAAGCCAGCACACTGGCGGCGGCAATGACCAGCCACCATCCCCGTCGAGCCATAGCAAGAGGTTACGCGGCGGCCAGTCTCGCCCACGCCGCCGGCGCCGATCTCAAAACCATTCAGGACCTGCTCGGGCACTCCAACGTCTCACTCACCGCGGACGTCTACACCGAAGTCTTACCCGACAAAGCAACGCCAAGCCGCCGAAGACACCGCTCGGCCACTGCTTGACGCCGGCCACACCATCCGTGCCCCTCTCGCCGTCATTGAACGCACGATGGTGCTACCAGGGCGACGTCGCCGCGAACCAGCAGCCCCACCGACCATCGCCACGCAACCACGCAGCGAGCGCTACCGCACCGACAAGTCCCGGTCACGGTAGAGAGTCGGCGGAGACGTAGCAACGAAGCTGGTGACCGTCATGATCCGTACCGACACGGCGCTACGGTGAGCCGCCTGTAAAGCTGACCCGGTCGGCACCACATCAGCACCTCTGGGCCTGGCCGCAGAAGGCGGGGTGATCTTGATGAGCTCGGTCAGTAGCGACGCCGTCGACCGGGCGATACACCCGGCTGGCCTACACCCGCGACGTCGAACTGGTCCTCATCCCCCGCCTCGGCCACTACCGGCTCAGCGAGCTCGACGGGCCACTGCTGCGGGCGGTATTCACGAGGACACGCCGACCGGCACACCCGCCAGCGGATCAAGCAGAAAGCGGCGAAGAACCGGCCCGCCGGACGCGACGAAAAACAGACCACCCCGGCCGACAAGCCCGATCAGAAGAGACGCAGCCGCAGGTCACGGGGCCGCAAACACCCCGCACCGTCACGGACGGTGACGACACCCATGTGCCACCCACCGGCCATCCAACCTCCACAAAGGTCGGAAACACGAAAGGCCCGAACCGCGTTTCCGCAGCTCAGGCCTTTCGAAATGCTGTGCGCCCGAAGGGACTCGAACCCCTAACCTTCTGATCCGTAGTCAGATGCTCTATCCATTGAGCTACGGGCGCTCGGTGCGTTAGCCAGCATACACACCCGGCTTTCGCGCGGAGACTCCGGGATTCGAACCCGGGAGGGGCTTTAAAACCCCAACCGCATTAGCAGTGCGGCGCCATAGACCAGACTAGGCGAAGTCTCCCCGGCGGCTGTGAGGCCACCGACGGTTGAGAATACCGGACCCGGTTGGCGTCGCACAAAGAGGTTGCCCTCTCCGCGCGCGGCGGGTGGGAGGAAGCGGCTCCAACAGGTGAAATGTCGCTGTAAGGGCTAGGCTGCTGCGGCATGGAGGAGATCCCGACCACCGCGGGCCGCGCCCGCTCGTCATCCGCGCAGGGCGAAGAGCCGGGGGAGACACCGGGTGGAACTCCGCCGGGCGTGCCGCCGGCCAAGAGGGCGCCGCGCCGGGCCGCCAAGCCGGCGCCGCCGGTCACCTTCCAGGCTCCGAGTGCCAAAAGTCACCCTGATGAGGACAAACCTGTGGGCGGTGCGGGAGTGACCGGAGCCACAGATAGTCCGCGGGCCGCCACAGAGGGGGTCCCGCCTCACAAGCAGCGACCCTCGAAGGCCGCTCCCGCCAAGAAAGCTGCGGCGAAAGCAGCTTCCCCGGCGAACGCCCCTGGCCCAGCTCCCGCTGCCAAGAAGGCCGCCTCGGCCAACAAGGCAGCCCCGGCCAAGAAGGCCGCCGCCAAGACAACGGCCCCCAGGCCGCAGGCAGCGGCCCCCGCCGAGAAAGCCAAACAGGCAGACGTAGCCGAGCGAGCTGACGTAGCCAAGCACGCAGAGGTAGCCGAGCCACCCACAATCGCGAAGCCAGCGGAAGCCGCAAAGCCGCCCGCAATCGCCAAGCCCGCGGAAACCGCCAAGCCTGCGGAAGCGGCCAAGCCCGCCGCAATCGCCAGACACGCCGAGGTGGGGAAGCCGACAGAAGTGATCGCGCCCACCCCAGAAGTAAGGCTCACTCCGGAAGTAAGGCCCACCCCGGAGGCAAAGCCGGCCGCGCAGGTCTTGGCCCCGGCGCCGACCCCACCGAAGCCCTCCTCCTCGCATCCGCTGCCGACCCCGGCTCGCGACACCGACCGCTGGGCCAAACTCCTGGCCGACCCCGCTCATACCCCCGAGCTGCTGGCCCTGGCCGCTGTCGAGACCATCGGCCCTCGTGCCCGTCACTGGGCGGCCACCACCACGGCTGCCTACCCCACGGCGACCCCGGCCGGCCTTGCCCGCCTGGCGACCCGGCAGTTCACCCGCTTCGGCGCTCTCACCGGCGTCTTCGGCGCGGTCGCGGGGTCGTACGCCTCGGTGGTTCTGGTCGCCAGCCGGGCGCTGACCGAGGCCGAGCTGGTGCTGCATCTGGCCGCCGCGCATGGTTTCGACCCGACGCATCCCGATCGGGCCGCCGACCTGCTCGTCATCACCGGTGTGCACGAGACGCGGGAGAGCGCGGCGGAAGCCCTCAAGGCTCTCGACGGCCCCGAGCCCACCGCCAGCGGCCTCGGCGACGCCGTCTGGCGGATCGGCCGCCTGGCTGTCACCCGCACCGGCGCCTGGACCGTCCTGCAGGCGATCAACCGCTACTACCCGGGCACGAGCCTGCTGGGTGCGGTGCTGACCAGCGCCTCTGACGCCCAGACCACGGCGGCCCGGGCTATCAGCTATTACCGTGCGATCCCAAGAAGTCAGAGCCAGCTGAGCCACGAGTCGGGCAGCAGTTCGTAGCCCACGAAGGCGACGACGTCGAGCAGCGTGTGCGCCACGATCAGTGGCGCCACGCGCTTGAAGCGCAGGAAGAACAGCGCGAAGATCACGCCCATCACCGCGTTGCCGATGAAGGCGCCGAAGCCTTGGTAGAGGTGGTACGACCCGCGCAGCACGGCTGAGCAGGCCACGATCGCGACGGTCGACATGCCCCATTGGCGTAGGCGGGTCATGAGATAGCCGACGACGATGACCTCTTCGAGCACCGCGTTCTTGATCGCGGCGAGGATGAGCACGGGCACGGCCCACCACACGGGCTGCAGGGCGGCCGGCACGATCTCCGCGTTGATGCCGAGCAGCTTGGCCACGTACACCAGAAGAAGGCCGGGAATCCCGATGCCGGCGGCCAGCAATGCGCCCCAGCCCCAGTCGAAGCGTTGCCGGTCGAGGGACAGGCCGAGCTCGCGCCGCGGCGAGATGTGATCGCGGATCAGCAGGTAGAGCACCAGCGCGACCGGGATCAGGTCGAAGGCGATGCCGAGGAGCTGGTAGGTCAGGTCGAGGTAGGGGCGCGTCGAGCGGGAGGCGTTCAGCACGGCGGCCTGCTGGGAGAGCGGGGTGTCGGCTGTGAGCTTCGCGATGATGGAGACCACGGAGTAGATCGCGCTCTGCCCGAGCGACAGCAGCAGGACGATGACGATCTCGGCGGTGAGGATCGGCCGGGTGGCCTGCTGGCGCTCTAGAGTCACTCGACAACTTTAGGGGCACCCGGAAATCCCCGTAAACGGACTTATCCGGGCAAGGGTGACGGCATGAATTGAGATGAGTCGCACGGGCCGTGCGTCGCCTTTCCGATTGCCGTTATCACCCTGAATGCATGGGAGACCTCGGACGCTTGCTCAAGGAGAGCTGGAGCCTCGTCGAGGAGCATCAGGACAAGGTCGCCGGCTACTTCTACGCCCGCATGTTCCTGTCCTATCCGGACCTGCGGGACCTCTTCCCCGTACACATGGACGTGCAGCGATCGCGCCTGCTGAACGCGATCGTGACCGCCGTACAGACGCTGGAGGATCCGGAGAAGTTCGACGAGTACCTGAAGGCGCTCGGGCGTGATCATAGGAAGTTTCACGTGGAACCGGAGCACTACGAGGTCGTGGGAGGCGCCTTGATCGAGGCGATGCGGTCGTACGCCGGTGAGCAGTGGAGTGTCGAGTACGACCAGGCCTGGGCCGACGCCTACGCGAAGATCGCGTCGGTGATGCTGAACGGCGCGGAGTCGGACACCAACCCGCCCTACTGGTACGCCGAGGTGGTCGCGCACGAACGCCGGGCGAAGGACATCGCGGTCTTCACCGTGCTGCCGATGCAGCCCCTGGAGTTCCGCGCCGGCCAGTACCTCAGTGTCGAATGCCCGCGAATACAGCCGCGGCTGTGGCGTACGTATTCGGTCGCGAACGCGCCTCGCCGGGACAACACGATCGAGTTCCACGTGCGCGCGGTGGGGGCCGGCTGGGTGTCGAGCGCCCTCGTACGCCGGCTCGAGGTCGGCGACATGGTGCGGCTGGCCGCACCGATGGGCACGATGAACCTGGATCGCCGTTCGACCCGCGACACCGTCTTCGTCGCCGGCGGCACCGGGCTGGCCCCGATCAAGTCGCTGCTCGAGGAGCTGACCCGGTACAACCGCACGCGCTGGGTCCACGTCTTCTTCGGCGCCCGCAACCGCGAGGACCTGTACGACCTGGCCGAGCTGAACCGGTTGGCGGCGCGCTATCCGTGGTTGTCGGTCGTGACCGCGTGCAGCGACGACCCGACATTCCCCGGCGAGCAGGGCGACATCTCGGACGTGGTGGCCCGTTACGGCCCGTGGAGCGAGCACGACTTCTTCGTCTCGGGCTCGGGTCAGATGGTCAAGGCCACCCTCAAGACGCTCGCCGAGCTGCAGGTACCCTCGATCCGCGTCAAGTACGACAGCTTCACCGATCTTTAGTACACCCAGGGGCGACCGGACTGCTGGTGGTCGGGCACGAGGCTCGACTCCGCGTTCATCCGGTCGACGTAGAGCCGTCCCTCCAGGTGGTCGATCTCGTGCGCGACCAGCCTCGCCATCGCCCGCTCGAACCGGGTCGTCACGCGCGTGCCGTCGTACCGGGCATGCTCGACGTCGATGCGCAGCGGCCGCCGCACCAGGCCGCGGTAGTCGAAGAACGACAGGCAGCCCTCGTACTGCTCGTCGCGTTCGGCCGACTCGCCGACGATGCGCGGGTTGATCAGCACCAGTGGCACCGCGTCGGGTCGGGCCGCCCGCACCAGGGCGACCGCGGCGGACAGGCCGATCTGCGGCGCGGAGAGCCCGACGCCCTTGGTGAAGTCATGCACTTGCTCGAGCCGGGACAGCGCCGACCGCAGCGCCTCGACCGTGCCGCGGGCCGCGGCCTCCTCACGCGGCAGCTGGTAGTGCCGCGCGCGCTGCCGCAGCAGCTCGGAGCCGCGCTGCACGATGCCGATGCCGCGCATCTGGCCGGACGCGCGGGGCTGCCCGTTGCCGTTGCTCGCCGGGGCCAGTGCCGAGGTCGCCGGCGCCCCGGCCCCGCGGAATCGCCACTCGAGCCGGTAGCGCGCGTTGAGCTGGGGCGTGTCGGTCGACCACTCGAAGACCGACCGGCCGTCGTCGTCGTGCCGCTCCATCGGGGTGCGTACCGGCACCTCGGCCGCCAGTGACGTCTCGACCCCCCAGACCTGCGGGTCGAACGCGGCCGGGAAGTTGAGCCGCACTGTGAGCCGCCGCGTCGGCAGCCGCACCGCGCGCTGGAACCACTGGCCCCACTTCTCCACGCCGATCGTGTATTCGTACTGGATGGTGGTCCGCTCGCCCGGGTAGAGCGCGAACTGCCCCCGGTCGTTCGCGAAGAGCAGCCACACCTCCTTGGAGGCGTCCCGGTCGAGCTTGATCCGCCAGTGCATCGGCTCGACCGCGTCGCCCTCGCCGGCGCAGGCGCTGAGCGCCATCTCTTCGAAGGTCAGCGGGTGCTCACGGTGGTGGCGGTTCGAGCCGGTGGGGTCGTTCGGGTAGCGGTCGACCGCGATCTTGACCAGGTAGCGGGTCACCGGGTCGGAGCCGGCGTTGTAGAGGGCCCGGCGCACCCGGCAGCGGTAGGCGCCGTCGGAGTACGTGAGCTCGGCCACCTCGCGCTCCACGATCAGCCCGGTCCCTGGCGGAAGCCACTGCACCGGTACGGGAGGGTCGCGGTGCAGCGCCGTGCCGCGGGCGTGGCGCAGTTCGTCGTACTCCTGGAAGCGTTGCCAGATCACCCCGCCCGCGCCGAGGACGGCTTCCGCTCGGCGGGCGAAGTCTTCGGTGGGCTTGTGCCGCCGTCCCTCGACGTGGCTGACGTAGGAGGGGTCGAAACCCATGCGCGCGGCGAGCTGCTTCTTGCTCATGCCGCGCTCGACCCGCCAGTGCGCCAGCGCCGTCACAAATTGGTCAGCGGCCCGCTCGACGGGCGAGGTGGTCATCATCGATGTCCCCTTCGCGACGAGAATTTCAGTGTCGTCGCCGCTCGTGTCCGGATGGTGCTAGTAGCGCGTACACGACAGATACCTTGACGAACCAGGCAACGTACGCGCTGTGGGTTAGGTGACCATGGCCGTGGGTATTCGTCCGAAGGTTCAGCTTGGTTAGGCTATCCTTAGGGGTGTACGGTGAGTCGTCGTCACGGCGGCGTTTCGCCCGACGTGACCTTTTCGGCTTCAGCCCGGCAACGACGATATTCGGCGAGGTGAATGCGGTGACCCAGTCTTGGAGTTCGCCGCGGGGCGGGTGCTGCTCGTGACCACCGCCATCGACCGAGCCCTACGCACCGTCACCGCCCCGCAACCCTTGGGTCCGGTCGTGGCGACGCTGCGCGCGATGTTCGGCACGAGCACGGAACTTCCCGGCGTGGCCCCCGACCTTCTGGTCCACGACACCGCCGGCTGGCTGCCCGCCCGCGTCCTCACCGGCGACCACCTGAACACCCTCCTCGAGTCGTCGAGCCGCCGCTGGAACGCCCAGCCCCACGCCGCAGCCGCCCTGGCCTGGAAGTCCTACACCTACTGGCTGGCCCTCCCGGCCGTCCTGGGCTGGGCCTCCGCCCGCCGCGTGCCGCTGCTCACGGCCGACGACGTGCTCATCCACTTCAACGACCCGCGCCCCCTGGTGACCATCGGCCTGCGCGCCGACATTCCGGTAGCCGTCCTGCCCGGCGACCCGATCGCCGCCACCGGTCACCCCCAGGTACGCGTCGTCGCCGACGAAGACGCCCTGCTGGCCGAGCTGCGCGGTTCCCTGCTCGACAACCACCTGAGCCCGCTGCTCGACGCCGTCCACGACAAGGTCCGCCTGGGCAAGCGCACGCTGCTCGGCTCCCTGTCCTCCGGCGTCGCGTACGGCGTCCTGCGCTCGGCCGACGTCCTGCCCGGCCCCTCCGCCGAGACGATCGCCCAGCTCCACCGAGCCCTCGGCGTCGACGACCTGATCGAACTCGTCCCCGGCCCGACCGGCAAACTCGACGTCCAGCGCAAGACGTGCTGCCTGGCCTTCACCCTGCCCCAGCCCAAGGTCTGCCGAGGCTGCTGCATCAAGTCCTGAGACCGCCGTACGGCCTCAGCCGGTCAGCAGCCGATCAACCGCGGGGCGCATCCCGGCGACGAATCGGGCACCCGTGTCGGTCAGTTCCTTCGACCCGGCCAGCGACTGATAGCCGACCCGCACCTGCTCGCTGATCATGGCGAACTCGGCGGTCGCCGTCTCGGCCAGCGCGGGAACGGCCCGGAAACGCTGCCATGCCTCGGCCACCCGCGTGAACGCCAGCACGCCCTGGATCAGCCCTGAGGTAGGCCTGCGGTCCTTGCGCCAGGGCGCGTGGTGCCGCTCGGTCCCCGGCACATAGAGCGGCAGCAGGTCGAGGACGCCGCTGAGCTTCGAGTGCTCGAACTCGTGCACCAGCGTGACCGCGAAGTCGGCCGCCGAACGCGGCCGGGTCAGGCCCATCGCGCCCACCGAGACGCGCGCCGTTCCGCTCCGCGAGGACCCGTCGCCGAGATCGACAAGCGGAACCAGTACGCGCAGGCCGGCTGCCATCTCGACGGCCCGCTCCGGCAGGTATGCCTCGATCAGGCCCCACGCTTCGGAGAGCAAGCCCTGCCAATGGGCGGCCTCCGCGTCGGAGAGCCGCTCGGCGGGGGCCGCGTGATAACCGGCCCGGTACGGGCTGGCGTCGTCGAGCCGTACCGAGAGCGGCCCGGCCCGCAACCAGCGCATCGGGCGCCAGCCGGGATCGTCGATGAGCGACGTCGCACCATCCTCAACGACGATCGTCACCGGGTCCGATGCCGGAACGCTGCCCAGGGTGGGAATCACCAGTCGGCCGGCATGGGTGACACCGGGCAGCCGGCAGCTCAGGCCGGCGCTGATCGCCGCGGCCGCGGCCAGGTTGCCGATCTCCAACTGCTCGACGCGCTCGGCCCGGCCGAGCCACGCGCCCACCAACGGATCGCCCAGCAGCCGCAGGTAGACCTCGGGCCGGCGCTCCTGCACCTCGGCCAGCACGGCAATCGCCGCCTCCAAGGGCGCCCGATCGCCGGGCCACTCGTCCGAGAGGTGTTTGAGCAGCAACAGATGCAGACTGACCCGGCTGGCGCTGATCTCTTCGATCGCCGGCACCGACCCCGTGCCGCCGGCCAGCGCGTCCAGTTCGCTGGGGGTCAGGCGGTGGTGCTGCATCAGGCCGTCTCGGCGGCGGAGAGCTGGTGCAGATCGGCGAGCACGCGGGCCCGGATGTGGCCGACAAGCTTGAGCATGTCTGCACAGTAGACGGACGGGTTCCGGAAACCGTTCGTGGCGCGGTACCGATGGGCGTAATGTCCCCCGCCGCACTCGTCCCGGAACGTGCACTCCCGACAGGTGTCACACAGCGCCTCCACGCCGATCTGGCGGGCGACCACGCCGGGATGCGAGAGAGCGGCGTCGAACGGATCGTCGAGCACGTTGAGGCCGGTCGCGCAGGCTCCCTCGTACGCCGACTTCAGCGAATCCACCTGCTCGATCGCGCCGTCGGTCTCGACCACGACTACCGCGACCGGGCTCAGCCCGACCTGCTCCGACCGGCCGGTCCCGCCGAGGACCAGGGCGAGCAGGTCGTCGAACAGCCGGATCGCCACCTCCCGCCTTGGAGCCGAATACCAGCGATCGAAAACGGAGATCAACCAGTCCGCGATCGGGGTAGGGCCGGACATCGCGGGCGGGTGCGACCAGTTCGCGTGAGGCACAAGAAGATCGAGCGTGGGGGGCCGGTAGGCGATGAGCGCCTCATAGCACGCGATCGGGTCGGTGTCCGGGTCGATCGTGCACAGCAGCCCGGCGAACGACGCGCGTCCGGGCTCTTCGACCAGCAGCCGCAGGGCCCGGTCGACCGCGTCGTGGCTGCCCCGTCCGTTCGCATAGGAGCGCCGCCGATCGTGATCTTCAGCGGTGCCGTCCAGGCTCACCCCGATGCCGACCTCGTGCCTTCGCAGCAACGTGAGCATCGGCTCGTCGAGCAGCACGCCGTTGGTCTGAATCTGCACGTCGAGCCGGGTGCGTCCGTCGAACGCCCGCCGGAAGTCGCCGATCAGGCGTTCAAGCCGGTCGGCCCCGGCCATCAACGGCTCTCCGCCGTGCAGCACCAGCCGCATCGTGTCGAGGTCATGCGCGCGGGCATGCTCGGCCATCCGGCGCGCGGCGGCCTGCCAGACCGGCTCCTCCATCACGGTCGGACGCGACCGCCAGGACTGGTCGGCCATCTCGTACACATAGCAGTAGTCGCAGGCCAGATTGCAGCGCTGGTGAACCTTGAGCACGACGTCGCGAAACGGGGTCGGCCGCCACCCGTCAGCTCGCAGAGCAGCCACGTCGAGCACTCGGTGCGGCCACTCCGGCGCCGGGGAGACGATCAGCGGCACCGTGGAACGCGCGGCGGCGGGCATGAGTCAATGCTAGAAAGGCGGCGGCTCGATGTCACATTCGCCGCGTTCGCCTCTCGCCGCCGCTACCACTTGCGGGTGTTCGGCGCCGAGGCGTTCCCGCAACGTGTTCAGCGCGGGCTCGATCAGCGTCTGCGCCGACTGAGGGTCCTCCGCACGAGTGAGCAGCCCGAGGTTGATGGCACAGACCAGTGTGTCCGGATGTTCGGCTCGGCCCGCGTTGCGGGCGGTGCTCAGGGTGGTGCGGAGGAGGCGGACCGCGCCTTCCTGGTCGTACTGGCCGACCCGATCGTTGGCGAGACCTACGGCCGCTGCCTGCACATAGGGATGGTCCGCACCGACCTCGGCGGTCAGCTGACGGTGGGCCGATTCGACTGTGTTCCGGGCGAGAGTTCGCTCGCCGGTGGCCCGCAGGATGATCGCATGGTTGGTCGCCGCGGCCAGCGTGAGCGGATTGTTCGCCCCGAACCGCTGACGGTAGGTGTTCACCGCCCGTCGGCTCGTGTTGGAGGCGACCGCCAGGGTGAGCCCGCCGGCTTCACCCGCCGCGACTGCCATCCGAATCGCGTTCGCATAGGTCATCGCCGCAGCCAGTGTGTATCCGTGCTCCGAGCCCCACTCGCCCTGACAGGTCAAGTGATGATCGCGGCTCAACTCGAGCGCCTCGGCGATCCTTCCCACCTTGCGCAGCGCGGTGGCGACCGTCCGGGTGGCAAGCACGGTGTACGGGTGTCGCCCGCGTAGCCCGTCGCGCAGCCGGCTCAGGTTGTCCAGCTGCATGGTCAGTGCGTTCTCGTACTCGCCGAGGCCGTATTGGTCGCGAGCCAGGTTGGAGACGGCCAGCTGCGTGCGGTAGTCGTCCTCGCCGAAGTTGGTCCGCCAGAACTCGACCAGCTTCTCGTCGATCGCCAGCGCCTCCCCGAACGAGCCCATCGCGCGGTAGGACACTGCCAGGTTGGCTCGCGCGCGGACCGCCTCGGGGTCCTCCGGCCCGCCGCGGCGCTCGTAGTGGTCGACCCGGTAGCGGTCGAGATTCACGCCGATGCCGTAGTTGCCGAGAATCCGGCTGACAAAGGCCACACCACTGGCCGTACGGGCGGTGCGGTCGTGGCCCTCTCCGAAGCGCTCATGGGTGGTCAGCCGCACCCAGGCTTCCTGGTAGAGCGAATCCGCCTCGCGGTAGCGGCCCAATCCGATCAACGCCGACGCGTACCTGTCGATGGCGGCGAACGTCTCGTCGTCGTCCCACACGTCGTCCGGGCCGGCCCAGGACCGGCGAGCCTCGGCACTCAAGCGCAGGCTGCCGTCGAAGTCGCCGAGCACATAGAGGTAACGGATGTGGTCCAGGACGACTCGTCGTCCCGGGGACTCCGGATCGTCCAGCAGCCGGGCCGGGCGGATGTGCGGACCTATCTCGGCGTGCATCTCCCAGGTGAGCGGGGTGTCGGGATCCCCGGGGTTGGCCTCGATCAGCAGTCGGCGCGCATTGCGGTAGGCCTGCACGCCGTCGTGCTCGCTGAGCGAGTCCCGCACGATCAACTGAACCAGGCGGTGCACGCGCAGCTTCTGCCCGTCATCCACGAGGGTGAGCAATCCGTACTGCTCCAGCAGCTGTAGCGCCGCCTCGAGCTGATCGTCCTGCACCAGCACCCGGCTCAGCGGCGGCGGGATCGTTTCGTCGCTCGCCGCCCGGAGCAACCCCAGCGACACCGACTCGGCGCTCATGCAGGACAGCATCGCTAGCAGCTGGGCGGCGCCCGGCGACTCGGCTCGAACGTCGTCGAAGGTCAGACCAAACGCGCTGGCGACAGTCTCGGGATAGCCCGCCGGGCGACCCTCGGCCAGCACCGAGGTGGCGTGGCGGTCGAGCCGGGCCAGGTAGGCATCGACCGAAATCCCAGTGGTGGCGCGCATCGCGGAGGCTTGCTCGAGTGCCAGCGGTAGGTCGCCAAGACGGGCGGCGAGCTGGTCGGCGTCGTCGAAGCTGATGTCACTGCGGCTCTGCAGCAGCGCGATGCTGTCCCGGCGGGGCAGCACATCGACCGGGACGGTGCGGCCGATCCTGGTCCAGCTGCCGTCACGGGTCGTGATGATCACGGCACCTCGGTCGGCGGGCATGAGGGGCCGTATCAGCTCCGGTCCGGCGGCGTTGTCGAAGACGATCAACCAGCTGAAGCTGGACCGCTCGAGCTCGGCCAACACCTTGTTGATCGTCAAGCGGATGTCGGACTGGCTACCGACCAGTGCGAACGGTGCCCGATCGGCCAGCGCGGCGAGCGTGGAACGGGCTTGCGAAGTCTGCTCGGCAGTGATCCACCAGACGTGGTCGTACCGATGCCGCTCGCGGTGGACGAACTCGCTGGCGATGCTGGTCTTACCCACGCCGCCGAGCCCATGCAGCACGAGCGGTTGCCAGGGCGTGGCGTCGAGCCGGGCCCGCATGATCTCCATCAGGTCCTCACGGCCGATGAAACCCGGATTGCGGGCCGGCACGTTGGCCGACGGCGGTTCGCTGACCGGCGGCGTCTCGGACGCATTGGGCGGCGGGTCGGGTGGCACCGGCGCGGGCCCGCCGGATCGGTTGTCCCGTTTCGCGTTCCACAGCGCGAGGAAGCGCTGGACTTCCGCTTCCGGGTCGGGCCGGTGCACCGCCATCTTCGCGAGCACCCGAACGACGCACTCGACTTTGCTCCAGCGTGGAATCGCGTTGCCGCTGAGCAGCGAACTGACGGTTTCGTGGCTGACCGTGTCGGGCATGCCGGGGGTGGACGCGATCTCTTCGCTGATCCGGCGGAACGACGGCTGACCAGCAGTCCGATACAAGATCCCCAGCTCGCTGACGAGATCATTCTGCGGCACTTGGCACGCTCCCCAACTACGCCCGCCGGTAAGGCCGACCGCCGCTCGTCAGCGGCCCCGGAGACCGGAGAACCCGCTGTCGACGCCCCCGGTGCCAGAAACTGTCAAGTTCTGTAAAGGCAGCATTCCACAGCGGAGGGTTGCGGAACAGACCGTAAAGATGCACTGACACTGATGGTTATTCAAGAATCAACGGATCAATTCGTTGACCTGCACATTCGAGAACGCACGAGCGTCACGCGCTCTGCCTGGTCTCGCACACTGTCGGTGGATGGATGAGCCGAGCGCGCGGCCATCCGGGCGGACAAGTCGGCGATTCAGTCGCGCAGTCCAAGATCGAGTTCGGGAAATGGTGCCAAACCGTCGATGATCAGAAATCCTGGTCGGTTGTCAAGCTTCGGCAAGCGATCGTGGACAGTGGGCTCCCGCCGCTACGGTCGGCAGGGTGGAGATTTCGCTCGAGCAGGCAATCCGGGATGTCGCCGAAGGCCGGTCCGACACCCTTGACCTGAGCCGGCACCTCGCCTTCCCGGACGGTGCGAGACAACGCCTCCCGCCGGCCGTCCGCCAGCTGCGAGGGCTACGACATCTCCGGCTCAGCCACAGCGCCGATGTGGACCTGCCGGACTGGCTCGGCGAGCTCCCCCGGCTCCAGACGGTCGACGCCGGTCGCTGCCTGGTGCTGAGGACTCCGTCCCTGCCTTGGGTGCGATGGGTGGTCGACGCCGACACCCTGCTGGTGCAGCGCCAGATCGATCCGGGAAAGGTGGACGGGGTCTCGATCAGCGCCGGCACCTCCGCGGACGCGCTTCACAACGTCTTGAGATTGATCTACGACGGCCGACTCGCGATCACCAAGTTGACTGTCGACGTGCGCTCTGCGGCCGGCACGGAACACCTCGAGCTGGTGGAAAAAATCATCGGGGAATCGTCGGCGCTCCGCCGGCTCGACGTAAGCCGGCATCCGCTGGGCCGAGTGCCGGAGTCGATCCGGGGACTACGCCAGCTCACCGACCTGAGCCTGACCGACCTTGGACTCGGGTCGGTCCCGCCGTGGCTGTTCGAGCTCCCCATGCTGACGCGCCTCGACCTGCGCAACAACCGGCTCGTCGAGTTGCCCTCCGAGATCGCCCACGCCGTCAATCTCATCCATCTCCGTCTCGCCGGAAATCTCTTCCAGCAGATCCCCGACGGCATCTGGCAGCTGACCGCCCTCACCCTCCTCGATCTGCGTGGCTGCCCGATCAGCGCGATCCCCGTCGACATCCTGCGGATGCTCGCCCTGACCACGCTCCAGGTGGACGCGGGCCGGCCGGAGCTGGCCGTTCCACCCCCTGAGGTTGCCGCCCGCGGCCTGGAAGCGATCAAAAGCTACTGGTCGCAGGAGCGGGCCTCGGGCGTCGACTATCTCGCCGAGGCCAAGTTGCTGATCGTCGGCGAGGCCGGGGCCGGCAAGACGACGCTGGCCAAGAAGATCCTCGACCCTGACTACCCACTCGACCCGCAGGAGAACAGCACGACCGGGATCGCGGTCGACACCTGGCAGTTCCCGTCGGCGATCCGCAATGGCGCCGCGGTGGGCGCAGCGATCCTCCATCGCGACTTCCGGGTCAACGTCTGGGACTTCGGCGGCCAGGAGATCTACCACTCGACTCACCAGTTCTTCCTCACCAAGCGCTCGGTCTATGTGTTGCTCACCGACGGCCGGCGCGAGGATGCCGATTTCGGCTACTGGCTCGAAATGATCAAGCTGCTCAGCGACGGCAGCCCGTTGATCGTGGTCGAGAACCGGCGCCGAGGGCGCACCCAGGGCCTAGACCTGCGACGACTGCGGCAGGACTATCCGAACCTGGTCGCCACGCTCACCATCGACCTCGCCGACAACAGCGGGCTCACCGAGCTGACCGCCCTGATCCGCCGCGAACTCGAACTGCTCCCGCACATCGGCACCGCGCTGCCACGCAGCTGGCAGGGTGTGCGAGAGACCCTCGACGAGGACGACCGCGACTACATCCTGGCCGACGAATTCTTCCGCATCTGCGCCGGTCACGGCTTCCTGCTCGAGGACGACATGCGCCAGCTCGGCGGCTTTCTGCACGACCTGGGCATCTGCCTGTTCTTCCAAGCCGACCCGCTGCTCGGCCGGGTGGTCGTGCTCAAACCGGCGTGGGGCACTCACGCGGTGTACCGCGTTCTCGACGACCCTGGCATCAAGGCAGCGCGGGGTGAGTTCGGGCTGGGCGACCTCGAACGAATCTGGCACGAGCCGACCTATGCCCGGATGCGGGCGGAACTCGTCCGTCTGATGGCGAAGTTCTCCCTCTGCTACCAGGTCCGAGGCGGGGAGAGCTTCGTGGCCCCGCAGCTGCTGTCGCCGAACCCGCCCGACGACTTTCGCTGGGACGAGCCCGGAGACCTCACCCTGCGCTACGAGTACGACGTCATGCCGAAAGGCGTCGTACGCCGGTTGATCGTCGAGCTCAACGATCTGATCGAGGAGGACCGGGTCTGGCGCGATGGTGCGGTGTTCGCCTACGGCCCCGGTCGTGCCGAAGTCGTCGAGAACTACCGCACCCGCCAGTTGCAGATCCGGCTCTCTCCCCGCGACCCCCGGGTGATGCTGTCGGCGATCGACCGAGCGTTGACCATCATCCATCGGTCCTATCCCGACCTGCGTTTTCGCCGCCTGCGCCCCTGCAGTTGCGAGGTTTGCGCCCGGGCCGGCGAGCCGGCCATGTTCAGCGTTGACGAGCTGGAGGATTTCGCCCGGGCGGGTGATCAGATCCAGTGCCGCCGCAGCCACCTCCTCCTCGATGCGGCCACATTGCTCAGTGAGCTGTGGCAACCTCTTGGCGTGACCTCATCTGCCCCGATCTCGACGGCACCCGAGATCTTCGTCTCGTACAAGTGGGGTGGCGCGGCCGACGCGCTGGTCGACCAGATCGTCGCCGAGCTGCAGTCCCGTGGCCTGGTGATCACCCGCGACCGCAGTACGGTCCGCTATCGCGACTCGATCCAGCGGTTCATGCGGCGGCTCGGTCAGGGCAGCGCGATCGTCGTGGTGCTCGACGACGCGTACCTCAAGTCGAAAAACTGCATGTTCGAGCTGACGGAGATCGCCGGCCGCCCCGACTTCGCCAAATCGATCTACCCGATCGTCCTCGGCGACGCGAAGATCTTCGACGCTTTGGACCGCATCGAGTACGTGAGTCATTGGGAGGCGAAGCGCGCGGCGCTGGAGTCGAAAATGCGCACCGTGGGGCTCGAGAACCTCAGCGGCATTCGTGAGGATCTCGATCTTTACTCAAAGATCCGTGCCATGATCGCCAAGATCGTCGACCTGCTGTCCGACATGAACACGCTGACCGAGGACGAACATCGTGGAAGCGACTTCAGTCAGCTTTACGACGCCCTCGACCAACGGCCCGGCACCACCGGATCATGACGCCCACGACCAGGTTTCAGGTCTGACCGCGGATTCCGACGAGCTGATCGACAGTCGCGACGACCCGACCGGTTAAAGTTTGGCCGCGAGTCCGGTCCCAGCTTGCCTGGGCGCGGGGGAACCCGGGATGATCCCACCTGTTCTGCCCACCACTGCGCCCGAAACGCACTATTCTGCGCCGAGGAAGAACTGCGCCCGGAAGGATGATCGATGGCGGACCCCCTCGCAGACTCGAGCACCTCGTTGCCCGATCTGGCGAACGAGCGGATCGTCAACATCCTGACGTCGGACGATTCAGCGCTGGCCAACGCCGTGCGACGCGTGCGCGAGGAGTCGGCGGCCTCGCCGGACTATTACGCCGCCTTCGGTAACGTGCCCTCCCCTCTCACCGAGGGTGCTGCGAGTGGGGTTGGGAACCGTTAGCGTCCCAAGTATGGTGGCTTGAGGGTCCGGCAGATCGACAGCCGTTCACGTCGCTGCCCACTCCCTCGGCGACGGTTGCGTCGTGTTTGGAGTCACGCGAGGTCAGCACCGGTGACCGGTTGCCAACGACGGCGACGCGCGACCGCCTGATCCGCCGAGATCACGCACGGGAGGCTCCGTTGTCTGACGTCCGGAACCAGAGCAGCGTCGATACCGAGGTGCGCTCGCAACCGACCGGCACGCCACCTCGTGACGAGGCGACGGCCGTGCCACGCCTCCTGGATCTTCCCGTGGGGCAGGTCCTATGGAATGCGGACAGCGCACTGTCCATCGCCCGGCAACGGGTCACCGCGGAACGGGCTCGAGGCGACCAGAACTACGCGGCGCACGGCAGCAGCCCCGCCCCCCAGCCGGGCGCGGCGCCGCCGTTGCCGGCGACGCCGCACTGACCACTCAGGTGGGCGGCGGCTCGATGTCACACTCGGCGCGCCGTCCACGCCGGGCGTCCAACGCCTCGGGGTGGGACGGGCTGAGCAGGTCACTCAGCAAGCGAATCCCGTCGGACAGCTCGCGCTCGCCCTCCTCCGATTCGTTCACCGCGACCAGATCGAAACCGGCGTTGATCGCACACAACAGTGTGTAATGGTGTTTCTCGCCGCGGGCCGAGCGCGAGGCCGCCAGCGTTTTGCTGGAAAGCTGACGTGCGCGGTCCAGTTCGCCGGCGAGCACGTAGTCGTTCGCCAGTCCACTCGCGGCGCAGAGCGTGTAGCCGTGCACGGGCCCCAGCGTTGCCTCCATTGTCGCGTGGGCGGCCTCGTCGAGGTCGCGGGCGTTCTCATCATTGAGCGCCCGCATCACGATGGCGGTGTTGACCATCGTGGTCAGTGTCAGCGGGTGCTTGTCGCCGAAGACGCTGCGGTAGCGGTTCAGAGCGTCCAGCGCCAGCCCGCGGGCCTCGTTGAACTCTCCGGTGACCCGCAATGAGTTCGCATAGGTCATCGTGGCCGCGAGGGAGTGCTGGTGGCTGTCCCCGTACCGGGACGTCATGTCGTGGTAGTGCCGGCGCGCCACACGCAGCGCATCGGCGTACCGGCCGGTCTTGCGCATCGCCATCGCCCTGGTCCGCTCGGCGAGCAGCACTTCCGGGTGCTTGTCGCCGGCGATGCGTCGATAGATCGGCAGGATGCGGTCCTCGAGGCTCAGCGCGTCCGCGTAGCGGCCGAGACCGTACAGGTCACGCGCGAGGTTGGCCTGCGCGAACAGCAGCGGGCGCTCCTGCTCGGTAAGGGTTTCCTCGTACTTGCGGACGATCTCCGAATCGATGTCGTACGCGCCCTGGAAGTCACTCAGCATGCGCAGGTTGACCGCGAGGTTGCCCTCGTTCTTCAACGTCTCCGAGTGGTCGTCGCCGTAGACCCGACGGTGCCGCTCGACGTTGTCCCGGTCGTTCTGGAGTGCTTCTTTGAATTCGCCGGCCACCCGCAGCACGCCGCCGACGGTGTTCGCCGTGTAGAGCGAGTGCTCATGGTCGGGGCCGAACCTCGGATTCTCGCGAAGCCGGCGAAGCGCGGTCTCGGCGAGGTCCCGTGCTCGGTCATTGCTGCCCAGGTACATCAGGGCGGCCGACAAGTGGCGGTTGGCCAGCAGCGTGAGCTCGCCGTTCGGTCCGAGCGAGGGGTGATCCGCACGAGCCGTCCACGCCGCGACGACCGAGTCGCCGAGGCGGCGGGACGCCTCGTAGTCGCCGCTCGAGAACAGGTATCGGATCTGGTCGAGAACGACCTTGAGCGCTTCCTCCTCGTCGGCGTCGATCAGGCCGGAGGGCAGAACATGGGGCGCCAGCTCCGCGTAGACCGCGTGCGCACCGTCGTCGTCGGGCGTCCCAGGGTTGGCCGCGGCGAGCATGCGCTGGACGTGGTGGCGGCTCTGCTCCAGTTGATCCGTGCCGAGCTCGTCACGGAGCACGAGCTGGAAGAGGCGGTGCATCTGGATCCGGTCGTTCACGTCGAGTTTGGCCAGGCCGAACTTGCGCACGTCGCGGACGACCCGCCCGAGCGCGATCGAGTCGCGCAGCATCGGGCCCAGCGGTGGTGCGATCTCAGCGAACCGGCCGCGTCGCAGTACGCGCAGCGAAATTGGCTCTGCGCCCAGCATCGCGAACATCGCCACCAACTGAGCAACCGCGGGTGAGTCGCGCTGCAGACGCTGATAGGCCAATTTGACCAGCGCGGCGATGGTCCTCGGATAGCCGGTCGGCTTACCCTCCGCAAGCAGCACCTGATAGTGCTGGTCGAACAGACTCAGGTATTCCGAGACCGGCATCTTGGTGGCGGTCTGCCAGGAGGCGGCCTGGTCGAGCGCGAGCGGCAGATCGCCGAGCTTGTCGGCCAGCCGGTTGGCGTCATCGTGCGTGACGTTGGTGCCGCGCTTCTGGATCAGAGCGATGCTCTCGCGGCGCTCGAAGATGTTGACCTCGATCGCGTCCCACACGTCGGACCACGTCTGGTTGCGGGACGTCAGCACCACGTGGCCGCCGGCCGACGGGATCAGGTGGGCCAGGTCGTCGGGGTCGTTCGCGTTGTCGTAGACCAGCAGCCATCGCAGGCTGGTCGAGCTGAGTGCGTCGATCACGAGCGAGGCCGTCTGGCTCAGGTCTTGCGTGACCGGGATGCCCAGCTGGGTGGCCAGGTCGGCCAGCGATTGCAGAACCAGCGACGGCTGTTCGGCGGGAATCCACCAGGCCAGGTCGTATCGATCGGCGAATCTGTATGCAAATTCCACCGCTAGCTGGGTTTTCCCGACACCACCGAAGCCGTGAAGGGCGTGCGGAAGAACGGAGGCCTTCGATCGGCTCTCCAGCGAACGCTGCAAGGTCAACAGTTGAACCTCGCGCCCCGTGAAGTCGGGATTTCGTAGGGGAACGCCACCCCAGATACGTACGGCCTCAGACCGCTCGAGCGACGCTTTTGGCAGGTCTGCGATCGTGTCCCGGGTCAGCAAGTCCTCACTCCGCTCTGTGCCCGTTTTGAGACGGTTTGCCTGATCATAGCCCGGAGCGGTTGCTGTAATTACCGGGTTGGGCTGGAGTGCCCGCGACACCGCATAGAGATTTCGCAGTTCTGAGTCAGACATGCCTGCGGATTGCCCCATCGCATCGGCGAGTCGACTGATCCGGACCGAGGCCGGCTGTCCCACCTCTTGGGAAAGTCGCACCGCGTACCGAACCAGCGAGGGCGCCCCCAACTGGGAAGCGGGCAATGAGGCGATCCGCGCCACAACCGCGTGCGGATCATCCCAGCGGAAGTCGGCTGGGAGAGGCACGAACCCGAAGACGTCACGCGCCACCGCCTCCAACCGGTCCGGCGAGATCGCGGTCAGAGCGCGCGCCAGCGCGTCACGGCCAGCTTCGGCGGTCGGACGTGTTGGTTCGCTCACCGGCTGATTATCCAATGTGGATCATGCAGCACCAACACATGCATGCCCTTTCATGTCCTTACGTACGGATACAGCCGTTCGGCCGTTCAACGACCGGCCGAACGGTTTGTCATCGAGACCGGGACGGAGACGGCCACAGTGCCGCAACTCCGACCCTTTCAAGCCTTCGGCGTCGAGGCAAGCCTGGGCTCAGGTCGCACTCCTCCGCGTGGTACGCCGGCGAAGCTCGGGCTGAAGGGGGCTTCACCGTCAACGTGCTCTCATCGGTCACGAAGGTCCCGGCACTGAGAAATGTGCCGGGACTTTCCAGACCGAATGCGAGGTTTGATGGTTTCCGCAGATGAGGCGAGCGGCAGCCACGTGGCCGGGTGAAACGGCCTAGCTGATGTCGGGGCCGGTCAGGACGGCGTTCGGGTCGTCGACCAGGTGGCGGACGTCCCAGACCCAGGCGTTGCCGGTCCAGGTGGGCTGGGCGTTCAGCAGGCCGGTCATCGCGCGCAGCATCTCGCTGTCGCGGACCTGGGGGGTCAGGACGACCACGCCGGCTTTCCAGTAGCGGAGGTCGGCGAGGGTCATCTCGCGGCGGATGTCGTTGATCTCGGGGATCGGGTTGCCCTGGCGGATCGAGGCCATCAGGCCGCTTGTCGGGCGCCACGGGGGCGAGAACAGCGCGGTCTTGTCGCTCGGGTCCAGCGGGTTCTGGTTGGGCAACAGGGCGTACGCCCCGGCGATGCGCATGTCCTGGCCGGTGATCGCGGTCCAGCGCAGCGGATCGGGGTAGCTCGAGTCGGGCAGCGGCAGGGTGACGACGGTGTGGTTGTCGTCGACGTACTGCTTCCAGGCGCCGGACGTGACGAAGTCGGGCGTCGGCGCCATCGGGGCGATCTTGAGCTGTTCCGGCGCGAGGGGGACCAGGGCCATCGCGACCGCCGTGACCATGGCGACGCGGACGGGGCCGCGGGCGGCGGGCTGGGCGCGGACGAGGTCGATCGCGCGCTGCACGCCCAGGGCCAGCAGGATGCCGATGACCGGGGCGATCGCCATCGCCCAGCGCGTGGGCACGGCCGAGTTGAGCACGGGAACGCTGTGCAGGATCGCCCAGATGCCGGGGATGCCGGTGTTGATGCCGTTCAGGAAAATTCGCGGCCCGAGCGACATCGCGGCGAAGAGCACCGCCACCGCGCCGAGCGCGAGAACAGCGGCCGAACGACGCATCCAGACAAGCAGACCGACGAAGAGAATCACCAGGCCCCAGCCGAAGAATGCGTTCTCCTCGGCCGGATTTTGCGCGAGCCGCTCGGCGACCATCGCATTACCGGCGACCGAGTGGCTCGAATATGCGGTGAACGAGGCGAGGTCGGCGCCGAAGTTGCGAACGAAATGCGGCAGGCCGTGGTAGCTCTGCGGGCCGAAGAACTGGACCGACAGCGGGTAAGCCAGGACAGCGAGCGTGACCGTGCCCGCGACCACGAGGCCGCGGACGAAACCGCGAGCCTCGCCGGGGTGTGTCTTGCGCCGCGAAATGGCCATGATCAGGCAGAACACGCCCAGCCCGACTGCGGTCATGAAGAGGATCTCGAGGTTGATGAACGCCTGCCAGATCAGCAGGCCGGCCATGATCAGGCCGTTGCGCACGTACCTGGTGGAGTCGCGCAGGCGCAGCGTGCGCCAGATGATCAGCGGCACCAGGAACTGCGAAACAATGTTCGGGTGACCGCCGGCGTGCGACACCATGCTCGGCGCGAAGGTGCAGAAGAGGGCGCCCACCCACGCCGCGAGTCGCGACGACACGAACTGGCGGGAGAGCACGAAATACCACGAGATTCCGGTGAGTGCCAACGCCAGAGTGAGAAATACGTTGAACGCCACATGTGGCCCGAACAGCAGGGTCACCGGAGTCATCGGCAGCGAAACGGCCAACACCGAGGTGTTGGCCATCATGTTCACCCCATCGGGGTAATTCATGCGATCGGAGAAGAACGGATATGCGCCATCAGTGAGCACGCGAGCACCATGCGCCAGCATCCACTCAAAGAAAGCTTGGTCCTGCGGATCATCGCGCAACTGATGATCAAGATTGAGCCACAACGGCAGCGTCAGGTAGAGCGCGACAACGATGAACGTCACTGTCGCAAGGACGTCACGCCAGTCGGGTCGTCGGCGCCACCACCGCTTCGCCGGCTCTCGCCCCTGCTCAGGGGCGGCCTCGACATCGGGAACGACCTTGACTGGAGCGGTCGGCGCGACGTCGGTCTCTAGCGCGATCAACTCGGCATCGAGATCTTCGGCTTCGGTCACTTGACGGGGCGGCAGCACGTTCCCGCCGGCCGGCTGGCCTGTCGAGTCAATACCGGTAATCGTCATAGCGAGGGCGAGCCTAACCGAGGTTGGTAACGTTGCAGCGACGAGAGCCCCATGCGTGATCGAGCCGATATGAACGGTGTATTAGCGTCATCGGCGGGGGCCGGCGCATCAAACCCAACCTGTGGGACTACCCGGCGGGCCATGTCTCAATCAGGAGAATAATGACCCGCTCCCCCGGTCTCAACTTTCGGATACGCGCGGCGGATGGTTAACTCGTCCGGTCCCGCTGTCAGCTCGGATCGGCAAGACGAGGGAACCTTACATATGGCAGACATCACTGGAGACCAGCGGATCCAGTCCGAAGTACTCGAGGGCCTCGCCACGGCCGTGAACCACCGCCGGTGGTTCGTCGAGCTCGCTCTTCCGTACCTCGGGGACAACCCGATCGAGATCGGCAGTGGTCTCGGGGACTACGCGATCGAGTGGGCCGAGCATCTTCCGCGGTTCACGGCGACCGAAGCCGACCCGGACCGGCTCGTGCAGCTCAAGGAGCGCATGGCCGACCACCCGAACATCGACGTGCGTCAGATGCTGCTGCCCGCGGCCGACGCGAACGGTGAATTCAGCGCCGCGGTGTCCTACAACGTGCTCGAGCACATCGAGGACCACGTCGGCGCCCTGCGCAGCATGGCCGAGCTGGTCCGCCCCGGCGGCCGCGTCATCATCATCGTGCCGGCGTTCATGTTCGCGATGAGCCAGGTCGACATCGCTACCGGCCACATCCGGCGGTACACCAAGAAGTCGATGCGGGCGGCGATGGACGAGGCCGGCCTGCAGATCGAGAAGATGCACTACGCGAACGCGCTTGGCCTGATCGGCTACTACGGCGCGACCAGCATCTTCAAGCTGGCCCCCAAGGAGGGCCCGATGGTCAAGGTGTACGACTCGGTCGTGCTCCCGGTGACCAAGGCGGCCGAGAGCCTCGTGAAGCCGCCGTTCGGCCAGTCCGTCTTCGTCGTGGCGCGTACGCCCGCCTGACGTTCGACCTCGCAACGGCCGCCGGGATCGCCCGGCGGCCGTTGTCGTACGTCAGCCCTTGACCTGGAACGTGGGCCGGATGGTGGCCCTCGCCAGCGTGTGGAAGGCCAGGTTGAAGCCGACGTAGGCCGGCGACGCCTCCGGCGGGACCTCGAGCTTGTCGACATCGATCGCGTGGACGGCGAAGACGTAGCGGTGCACGCGGTCGCCGGGCGGCGGCGCAGCGCCGCCGTAGTTGCTGTCGCCATAGTCGTTGCGTACGCAGAAGGCGCCCTCGGGCAGAGTGTCGACGCCGCGGGGCAGCTCAGTGGTGGTGACCGGCAGGTTGACCACGACCCAGTGCCAGAAGCCACTGCCGGTGGGCGCGTCGGGGTCGTAGCACGTCACCGCGAAGCCGCGCGTCGCCTCAGGGAAGCCGGACCAGGCGAGCTGGGGCGACAGGTTCTTGCCGCCGACACTGGTGTGCGCGAACGTCTCGTCGAGGGGCCGGCCGTCGGTCACGTCCGTGCTGGTCACCGTGAAGGACGGGACCGGGGGCAGGATGTCGTACGGATCCGGGGCTAGTGCGCGGTCGAGACTCATCGGGTTGTCCTCCGGCGATATACGGACCTTCTCCGCACGAACATTAGTCCGTTCGCGTATCGCCCGCCTTTCGCTCACGTGGCCTCGTGGTGTCACCCGAACGGGCGGACGCACAGCGGGTGCGCGGCGAAACCTGGGGGCCGGGTGATGCTTCTGTCTGACATCCGACCGGGTGCGTGCGGCAGAGATCCCCGTGCCCGGTGGCGATAGGTCGCCGAAGATGTGAACCAGCGGCCAGCAAGGCGGCACCCGTCCCCGGCGGGTGCCGACTGCTGTATACGGCCCTTCCGTCCGACAAATCCACCCATAGCGTACGCCGACAGTGAGACGATCGGAACATGAGGGCGCCTCTGCCTCCCGACGAGCCGAACCGGCTTGCGGCCCTGCTCGACGCACAGGTCCTCGACACCGCGCCGGAGGAGGACTTCGACGACATCGCCCTGCTCGCGTCCCAGATCTGCGGCACGCCGATGGGGCTGGTGAGCCTGGTCGACCGGGACCGGCAGTGGTTCAAGGCCAAGGTCGGCACCGAACAGGCGCCGCGCGATCTCTCCTTCTGCGCGCACACCATCACCACGCACGACCTGCTCGAGGTGCCGGACGCGCTGGACGACCCGCGCTTCGCCGACAACCCGGTGGTCAACGGGCACGGCATCCGGTTCTACGCCGGTGCGCCGGTGGTGCTCGACGGGACGACCGGATCCAGGTCGACCTGGCCGAGGTCGACCTGGCCGACCTCACGCACCAGGCGGTGGCCGCCTGCCGCCCTCTGGCCGAGCACCGCGAGGTCAAGCTGCGCGACCGCACCCTGCACTCGGTGCCGGCGCGCGGCGACGCCAAGCGGCTCGCCCAGGTGCTCAACCATCTGCTCGTCAACGCGATCAAGTTCACCCACGCGGACGGCGAGATCACGGTCGACTCGACCGCCGAGGGCGAGCCGGAGCTGATCATCAGCGACACCGGGGTGGGCATCGCGGCCGACGACCTGCCACATGTGTTCGACCGGTTCTATCGCTGCGCGGCGGCCGAGGTGATGGCGGCGCAGGGCCCCGGGCTCGGACTGGCGATCGTCAAGTCGATCATCGACGCGCACCACGGCAGCGTGCACCTGGAGAGCGAGCCCGGGATGGGCACGACGGTCCGGCTCACGCTGCCGCGGTGACGCCTCAGCCGATGCGGGCGACCCGAAGGCCGTTGTAGACCTTGCGGTAGACCACCCCGGTACGGTGGTTGCCCGCGTCGATCATCATGCCGCGGCCCATGTAGATGCCCACGTGCCCCGGCCCGACGACCAGGTCGCCGGGGCGGGCGTGGGCCCGCGAGACCGATCGAGACCGGGCCGCCTGGGCGCCGGACGAGTGCGGCAGCCGGATGCCGGCCAGCGCGTACGCCCGCTTGGTGAACCCCGAGCAGTCGAAGCCGCCCGGCCCCATGCCCCCGCTGACGTAGCGCTTGCCGACCTGGGAGCGGGCGAAGGCGATCACCGCCGTCATCCCGTTGCCCAGGCGCATCACGCGCTGGCCGCGTTTGACGCCGACGTGCTTGGTCACGACCGTACGCAGGTAGCGGGGCGCGACGTGCTGCTCGACGGCGATCTGGGCCGGTTCAGCCTTGCGCTGAGCCGCCCTGTGCGGCTGCTGAGCCGCCCTGTGCAGCTTCAGCACTCGCTGGGCAGCGAGCGCGCGGGCGGTCCGATCGGCCGCGATGATCAGGGCCGCGTCGGCCACGACAGCCGGCACGACCTCGACCGGGTCACCGCGCAGGTCGTCGCGCAGGTCGACGGCGGCCTGGGTCTCCGGCGTCCGCAGTGCCTCCCGCTCGTCGGCTACGGCCAGGTCCACGGCCGTCCGCAGGGCACGGCCGCCGTCCGGGGCCGCGAACGGATTCGCCCGGGGCCGGGCGGTCGAAGCGGCGCCGCGTGCGAGAGTGCGCCGGGGGGCGGCACGCGAGGCGCGCTCGGCGTTGGTGGTGCGCTCGTCGAACCGCGTGTTCTCCGATGTCTTGGGGCCCACCGGGAAGGTGGGCGGAACGGCCTCGGCAGAGTGCTCAACGGGATCTAGAGCCGGTGAGATGACGGCCAGCGCGATTGCGCCGGCGGTGAGCGCCCGGCTCGGGGACGGACAGTGCAGTGTTGCCTCCGACATAGGTCCGGGGCACTCGCGCGTATCCCTTCGGCGTGGCATTACCGCGTGCCGCACCGGCGCCGCCCAATACGGGAGGCAATGGGAACCCGGACAACTCGTTAATTCCGTCGACCATGCCAACACACATCAGGAATGTTTCGGGGGTGAAATCACACAATCACCCTCGTTCCCTCGAGAAAAGAATGTGAGTTACGCACTCCATCGATAAGTGCACATCTCTGATATACGCCTGTTATCCGGACAACGGCACCCGCACGCCGGTGCTGTCCGGGGACTTGTGGAGTACGAAAGCTGTGAGCCGAGCGCCCTTCGGCACGTCGAACGGGATCACCCCCTGCCGGGTCGCGCCCGGCGGGATCTCGTCGAGCAACGACGGGTCCTGGTCGTTGACCAGCACGGCAGCCTGTTCGGCGACCCGATGGGAGCGGCCCTGGCCGTCGATTCCGCGCTGAGCGCCCGGGTCGAGCAGACGGGGGGCCTTACCGGTGTTGCGAATCCCCATCGTGACCAGGCAAAACTCGCCCTCGGCGGCGAGCGGAAGGTCGGTCGGGCCGACTTCGGAAAGGCCGCATTCCGTCTTGGTGACGGTAATGGCGATGGTGCCTTCCGATGCGGCGACCACCGGGGCAGCACTCTCAGGCGCGGCACCCTCAGGTGTCGCGCCTGCAGTGACCGCTTTCGGTGGGGCGGCCGTTTCGCCGCTGATTCCCGCGGCCAGATAAACACCTACCCCGGCCGCCGCGAGCGCAAACACCGCGGTCAGGAGCCACGACTTTTTCGTTCGCCCGGAACTGCCGCCCGGCGGTTTCGGCGCCGGCGGCGCCGACCGTGCGGGGCGCAACGGCGTATTGGTCACGAGACCCTCCCGATGTCGCTTGAGTGGCGGCCCCGCGCAGCGCGGAACCGCCGACCGATCTCCCGGCCCGAGTCAGACCATGCTCGGCGGCCCGCCCGCGCTGACGGCGCCGCCGCGCCGCAGAATGGGACGAAAGTCTCATATCACCCGAAAGCGCTAAGGAGTGAGTAGGATCTTGCCGAGGTGGTCACTGGACTCCATGATCTGGTGGGCCTCCGCCGCCTCGGCCAGCGGCAGGGTCGTGTGGATGATCGGCCTGATGGCGCCGGCCTCGACCAACGGCCAGACGTCCCGGGTCACCGCGGCCACGATCCGCGCCTTGTCGGCCGTCGGGCGCGCCCGCAGCGACGTCGACGAGACCGAGCCACGCTTGGCCATGAGCTGACCGAGGTCGAGCTCGACCTTGCGGCCGCCCTGCATGCCGATCACCGAGAGCCGGCCGTTGGGCGCCAGCGCCTCGATGTTGCGGCTCAGGTATTTCGCGCCGACGATGTCGAGGATGACGTCGGCGCCGCGGCCGTTGAAGTCCCGCGTGGCCGCCACGAAGTCATCGGTCGTGTAGTCGATCACCAGGTCGGCACCGAGGGCGCGCAGCGCGTCGTGCTTGCCGGCCCGGGCGGTGGCGACCACCGACGCGCCGAGCGCCTTGCCGAGCTGGATCGCGAACGTGCCGATGCCAC
The DNA here is from genome assembly GCF_003999975.1 of Actinoplanes solisilvae. Taxonomy (GTDB): domain Bacteria; phylum Actinomycetota; class Actinomycetes; order Mycobacteriales; family Micromonosporaceae; genus Actinoplanes; species Actinoplanes solisilvae. Next base: position 1,308,901 of record NZ_RJAC01000001.1, read on the forward strand.
TGCCACCGCCGTGCACCAGCAGCGTCTGGCCCTTGCGCAGCCGGTCGCGGTCCACCACGTTCGACCAGACCGTGCAGCTCACCTCGGGCAGGGCGGCCGCCTCGGTCAGCGAGAGCCCGGCCGGCACGGAAAGGAGCTGACCGGCCGGCACGGCGACCTTCTCGGCATAGCCACCCCCGGACAGCAGGGCACTGACCCGCTCGCCGACGTGCCGCCCGGTCACTCCCGGACCGATCGCGCTGATCACCCCGGCACATTCGAGCCCGGGATAGGGCGAGGCCCCAGGCGGTGGCGGATAGTGGCCCTGGCGCTGGGAGACGTCGGCCCGGTTGACCCCGGCCGCGGTGACGTCGACAACGACCTCGCCCTCACCGGCCTCCGGATCGGGCACCTCGCGCAGAACGAGCTTCTTGTCCTCGATGATGATCGCGTGCATGGGTCCAGCTTGCCCGATGGCGGGGCCCGGCGGCCCCGCCATCGATCACATCAGGGGGTCGTCCACTTCTGATTCGCGGCGCCCGTGCACGCCCAGAGCTGAAGCTTCGCCCCGTTCGCCGTTCACGACATCACGACCAGCCGTGACCGTCCACTTCTGACTCGCGACCGTGCCGATGCAGTCCCAGAGGTGAACCACCGCACCGTCGGCCGTCGAGTTGTTCGCCACGTCGAGGCACTTGCCGAGGCCGCTCACGGTGCCATCGGCGCCGACCTGCCGATCGAGGGGGGATGGACATTCGGGGACTCCCTTGCCTGAGGTGGGGGCCTAGGTAAGGCGCGTGCACGATAAACACGTCCATCGATGCGAGGTCAACCGTACTCGCGGGCCCGGGAGAGCGTGTTCCCACAGCTCAAATCCCTGTTAAGAGTCTTAAATCAAGTTCACTGGACCACTCCCCGCCGACCCACGATCGTTCGTCTGGCACACTGGGACGGCAACATCGGGAGGGCTCGCCTAGTGGCCGATGGCGCCGGTCTTGAAAACCGGTAAGGGGAAACTCTTCGTGGGTTCGAATCCCACGCCCTCCGCTCGGCCTGATCAAGGGCCAACCCCTGACGTACGAGGCGTCCGACCAGCGCTCGCCGCTGCGCCACGCACCGTCGTTGCCTACGCCGATCACGCGGCTTCCGGCCCGGTCCCGTCTGGTCACCGTTCTCATCGACGGCGCGGTCGGTTCCGACGGGCTGGCCGGTGCCCTCGTTTCGACGTCGTTCTCGACCATGACTTCGCTCATTCGGCGGTCCGGGGCGTCATGCGGCCCCTGGTCACGGACCGTTCGTCGGTCCCGAAGCCCGCCGAAACGCCGTACGGTGCTGGCCGGATCGATCCAATAGGGACGGTGGTCATGGTGCGAGGACGTCAGGTTCTGGTGTTTGCCGCTGGGCTGGTGGCCGGGGGTGCGCTGGCCGGATGCACCGGCAGCGATCCTGTGGCGGTCGCGGATCCGGCGGCGAGACTCGACGAATCCGGCACGTTCGCGTGCACCGACTTCGCGGCCGGCTACCAGGAGGCGACAGCGAAGTCGGCCCGGGTGGACCTGGCCGACAAGGTCAACAAGTGGGCGCGGACGAGCACCAGCAAGGGCATCAAGTCGGGCGGCGAAAAGCTCGCGAAGGGCGCGAACGGGGGCGACGAGGCCTGGACCGTCAGCGCGGACGCGTTCTCGGCCCAGTGCCTGGCCCTGGGTTGGACCGCCGACGACGCGAAGTAGCCGTCGGGCACACCGCCCGGCGCCGAGACCCCGACGTCAGCCGGAGACCCAGAGGCGGCCCTCGTGCAGCGGGACCCGGTGTTTGCGGTTCTCCCAGCGGTCGTTGCGGGTTCTGACCTTCTCGAAGTGCCAGGAGTGGAAGCCCGCGGCCACGGCCAGAATCCCCAGCCAGCGTTCGACCGGCACGTGGACGCCGTACGGGGCTGAGTCTCCGACGACGAAGCAGACCTGGCCGCCGGGGGCCGTGGAGCGGCGGATCTGGTGCCAGGCGGTGGCCATGTCGTCGAAGTAGGCGACGATCATCGAGTGGTAGACCTTGCGTCCGCCGCGGGTCCGGCGCACCTCGGCCAGGTTTGCGTAGACCGCGGCCAGTTCGTCGCGGATCGGCGACAGCCCCGGGGACGTACGCAGCACTGTCTCGCCGTCGTAGCGGGCCATCTGCTGCGTGCTGGAGCGCACGAGCCGGCGCCGCAGCGGGTTGAGGTCGCTCCACGAGCCGATGTCGCCGAGGAACGTCATCTCGAGGCGGGCGCAGTCGGCGTAGTCGTAGTTGTTCGCGTACGGCGGTGAGGTGATCACCAGGTCGGCCCAGTCCTCGCCGACCGGGAAGGGCTGCCGCACGTCCGACTCGCTGAGCCGGGCCCGGGGCGGCGAGGGCTGCGACAACCGGAGCGAGGACATGTCCTGGCCCATCATGTCGACCTGCTCGCGAAAGGCGTCACCGGCGAGCGCCACCCGTGCCTTCGTGCGGCCCGGCAACACGTACTGCCATTGGGCCGTGCCGACCGGCGAGCACCGGCGCAGGATCCCGACGAGCGCGAGCCACAGCAGCTCATCGACGTCGTCGCCACGCCGGTGATGGTCGATCGCGTCGCGCAGCGCCAGGAGCGGGCCCAGCGTCTCGGCTGGAAAGCACCGCGCGGTGAGCCCGCCCGCCTGGGGCAGGTCGGGTCGCAGCGCGAGCGAGTCGGAGGCGACCTGCAGAGCGCGGGCGCGGAAGGCGGCCTCGTCCGCGGTCCACAGCAGTTTCGCGCGGGCGACCCGGGCCACGAACGGGTGCAGTTCGACGCCGGCCGCCTCGGCCCCGACCGCCTGGGCCGCGAGCAGCGTCGTTCCCGAGCCGGCGAACGGGTCGAGCACGCGCCGCGCGCCGCGCCGGCCGACCTCGGCGGCGACCCAGTCCGCGGCGAAGCCCGCCGAGTAGCGGAACCAGCGGTGGACCGGGAGGGCCAGGTTGCCGCCGAAGGTCGTGCTGTTCCGGCCCATCCTGCGATGTTAGGACGAAGCGGACGGGTTGAGCACGAGCCGCGTCAGGACGAAGCGGGCGGGTTCAGCAGGATCCGCGCACCGGGTCCCTCGTCGGCGAACTGGTCGCCCGGGTTGATCAGCTTGCACCGGTTGAGGGACAGGCAACCGCAGCCGATGCAGCCCGACAGGTCGTCGCGCAGCCGCTGCATGAGGCTGATCTTCTCTTCGAGCCGGTGGCGCCAGCGGTCCGACAGCCGCGCCCAGTCGGCCCGGGTGGGCGTACGGTTCTCGGGCAGTTCGGCCAGGGCGGCGCGGATCTCGTCGAGGGTGACGCCGACCTGCTGGGCGATCCGGATGAACGCGACCCGCCGCAGCTCGGTCCGTTCGTACCGTCGCTGGTTGCCCGAGGTGCGGGTGGACCGGATGAGCCCCTCGCGCTCATAATATCGCAAAGCGGACGGAGCGACCCCGCTACGGGCGGCGAAGTCACCGATGGTGAGTGTCTCCATGCGCATCCCTTGAGTTGAAGTGCGCTTCAACTTGCAGCCTATCTCCATGACAACGACGACGATGCGTACCGACCGGCTCGCCCCTGCGTTGCGACGGATCACCGGGGACGAGAAACACGCCCCGAGCGCCCATTCGACGCTGGACGTCTTATGGGTGCTCTACGACCGCGTCCTGCGGGTCACCCCGCAGACGATCGACGCCCCCGACCGCGACCGCTTCCTGCTCTCCAAGGGGCACGGTCCAGCGGCCTACTACGCGGTGCTGGCCGCGAAGGGTTTCTTCCCCGAGGAGTGGCTCGACGATCTCGGCGGGTGGGACAGTCCGCTCGGTCACCACCCCGACCGCGTACGCATCCCCGGCGTCGAGATCGGCACCGGTTCGCTCGGCCACGGGCTCGGCCTGGGCGTCGGCGTCGCGCTCGGCCTGCGCGCCCAGGGCTACACCGGCACGCGCACCTTCGTGCTCCTGGGCGACGCCGAGCTCGACGAGGGTTCCAACCACGAGGCCATCGCGTACGCCGCCGCGACACGCCTGCCCCTGTCGGCGATCGTCGTCGACAACCAGTCGTCCACCCACGGCTGGCCCGGCGGGATCCCCGCGCGCTTCCCCAACTGGGACGTCTCTGTTGTGGACGGACACGACCGGGACCGGCTGGAGCTCGCGCTGACCCCGAGACACGACCGACCCAACCTGGTCGTCGCCACCGTCGAGAAGAAGGGAAGCTGAGCGAGATGATGCGCGAGACGTTCGTCGCCACCACGACCGACCTGCTGAACGAGGATCCGCGCACCGCCCTGGTGCTGGCCGACATCTCGGCCGAGGCCTTCGTCACGGCGCGGCGCCGGCACCCCGACCGGGTGCTCAACGTGGGCATCCGCGAGCAGCTGATGGTCGGCGTCGCGGGCGGCCTGGCGCTGACCGGCCTGCGTCCCTACCTGCACTCGTACGCCCCGTTCGCCGTCGATCGGGCCTATGAGCAGCTCAAACTCGACCTCGGCCACCAGGACACGGGTGCTGTCATGGTGACGATCGGCGGGTCGTACGACGCGGCCGCCGAGGGCTACACGCACCAGTCACCGGGTGACGTCGCGCTGCTCGACACGCTCGAGGGCTGGACCGTGCACGTGCCGGGTCACCACGACGAGGTGCCGGCCATGCTGCGCGAGGCCGCGCGGCACGACGACCGGGTCTACGTGCGGCTGGGAAGCCAGGAGAACCGGCGGGCCTACCCGGACGGCGGGCGGCTGCGGCTGCTGCGCCGTGGCGGGCCGCTGATCGTGGCGGTCGGGCCGATGCTCGACCCGGTGCTCGAGGCGACCGAGGGTCTGGACGTGGCGATCGCCTACACGAACCGGCCGCGTCCGTTCGACGCCGAGGGCCTGCGTGCGCTGACCGACCGCGAGGTCGTGCTCGTCGAGCCGTACCTGGCCGGCACTTCAGCCGCCGTGGTCAGCGCCGCGCTGGAGGGCTTGCCGCACCGTGCGATGCACCTGGGCGTCGGCCGGCACGAGGTGCGCCGCTACGGCAGCCCGAAGGATCACGCGCGGGCGCACGGCCTCGACGCGGCCGGACTGCGCGCGTCGATCATTGATTTCCTAGGCCGCTAGTGCTTGCGCCGACTTGGCATGGAAGACCTGGCGCAGCAGGGCGTCCATGTGCCACACCGTGTCGGAGTCGTTCAGGCGCATCCGGAACCGCTCGCGCACTCCGTCGACCGCGGTCGCGGCGATGTCGAGGGCGGTCCGGGACGCCGACGGGCTCCACGACACGTTGCTCAGGTGCCGCAGGTTGGCGTTGAGGTGCAGCCGCAGCCGGTGGAAGACCTTGGTCTCCTGGGTCACCACGAGCCGTCGCTGGGTCAGCACGAGCATGAACTCGCCGGCCATCGGGGCCTCCGGGCGCAGACATCGACCGACCAGCACGGTGGTCTCGTCGGGCTCGACGCAGCGGCGCACGACGGGCAGGTGCCGGCTCACGGTCGGGATGGCGACACCGCCCTCGGCGGCCGCGGGAAGGAACGTACGGGAGAAGACGTCCATGTGGCGTTTAACGGCGACCGAACGGGTAAGTCGCTGCCACCAGCAGATGAATGTCGAATTACAAAGTCTCGACAATCGTTGCGTTGGCCATTCCGGCCCCCTCACACATGGTTTGCAGGCCATATCGCACGCCGGACTGTCGCATGTGGTGCAGCATCGTCGTCATGATGCGCGCGCCGGATGCCCCGAGCGGGTGACCGAGGGCAATCGCCCCGCCCCGGGGATTCAGCCGGGCGGGGTCGGCGCCGGTCTCGGCGAGCCAGGCCAGCGGCACCGGCGCGAAGGCCTCGTTCACCTCGTAGACGCCGAGGTCGCCGATCGTCAGACCCGCCTTGGCGAGGGCCTTGGCCGTGGCCGGGATGGGCGCGGTCAGCACAATCACCGGGTCGGCCGCGGCGATCACGGCGGTGTGCACGCGGGCCAGGGGCTTGATGCCGTGTGCGGCGGCCCACTCCGACGTCGTGACCGCGAGCGCGGCAGCCCCGTCCGAGATCTGTGACGCGGTGCCCGCGGTGACCTTGCCGTCCTCGCGGAACGGCGTCCGCAGCCGGCCCAGCTTCTCGATCGTCGAGTCACGGCGGATGCCCTCGTCCTGTTTCACCCCGGCGAGCGGCTCGATCTCGGCGTCGAACTCGCCGGCATCCTGCGCCCGGGCGGCGGCCGCGTGGCTGGACAGGGCGAACTCGTCGAGCTGGGCGCGCGAGAAGCCCCAGCGCTCGGTCACCATCTCGGCGCCCTCGCCCTGCGCGAACGCGTCGACGCCGAAGCGGGTGCGAACACTTTCCCCGTACGGATCGGCGCCCTGCCCGCTCGAGCCCATCGGCACCCGGGTCATCGACTCGACGCCGCCGGCCACGATCAGGTCGGCCTGACCGGAGATCACCGTGGCCGCCGCGAAGTGCAACGCCTGCTGGCTGGAACCACATTGCCGGTCGATGGTCGTGCCCGGCACCGTCTCGGGCCAGCCGGCCGCGAGCACCGCGTTCCGCCCGATGTTCCACGACTGCTCGCCGACCTGCGAGACGCAGCCCCAGTGCACGTCGTCGACGTCGGCCGGCTCGAACCCGGTGCGCTCGGCGAGGGCCCGCAGCACCTGGCCGGACAGCTCCACCGGATGCACCCCGGCCAGCCCGCCGCCACGCCGCCCGATCGGGGTCCGGACCGCTCCGATGATCACCGCATCACGCATGGCTCGACCGTAACCCCGACTGCCATAGTTGGGGGATGCAGTGGCGTATGAAGCCGGTTCTTCCGGTCAGCAAACTGATGGGCGCGGTCGCCGTGGTGGTGCTCGCGGTCGCCTTCGCCGGCAACGACCCGGTGCGGTGGGCACTCGCCGCCGTGGTGGGGGTCGCGCTGATCCTCTGGGGCCTGCGTGACCTGCTGCGCCCGGTGCGCCTGGCCGCCGACGCCGAGGGCGTCACGGTCGCGACGGGCTTCCTGGGCCGGCGCCGGCTGACCTGGGGTCAGATCGAGCGCGTACGGGTCGATCGTCGCTCGCACCGTGGTCTGCGCAGCGAGATGCTCGAACTCGACGCGGGCGACGCGATCTACCTCTTCAGCGCGAACGACCTCGGCGCGCTGCCGGAGGACGTCGCCGCGGCCCTGGCTGACCTGCGAGTCAGCGCCTAACTGAGCAGCACCTGAGTGCGGATGATGGCCGCGATCACGAGCACCAGGAAGACCGCGGCGAGGCCGATCGCCTGGATCTGACTGCGTCTCTTACCCTGCGCGTAGGCCAGGATGAAGGCGACCAGGCCACCGAAGACGAGGCCGCCCAGGTGACCCGGGACCGACACGTTCGGCACGCTGAAGGTGAAGAGCAGATTGATCACCAGCAGCGGGATGAGCTGGGTGATGTCGAGCCGCAGCCGCCGGTTGATCACGATGATGGCCAGGACCAGGCCGAAGATCGAGGTCGAGGCGCCCGCGGTCGGGGCGTTGGGGGCGGTGAAGATGTACGCCGCCACGTTGCCGCCGAGACCGGCCAGCAGATAGAGACCGATGAACCGCAGCGGGCCGAGCTTGTCTTCCAGATAGCGGCCGAGCTGCCACAGCAACACCATGTTGAGCAGCAGGTGCAGCACGCCGTAGTGCAGGAACATCGCGGTGATCAGGCGGTACCACTCGCCGGCGGCGATGCCGTGAGGTTCGCCACCGAGCACGTACGGTGCGTAACCGAGAACGGAACCCCAACGGGTGACCGGCGTGCCCTCGCCCATGAGGCCGAGGAAGCCGCCCGCGCCCGCGATCGCCCGCGGGCCGCCGGCGATCGCCGAGATGATGAAGAAGATCGCGTTGATGCCGATGAGCGCCTGGGTCACGTAGCCCGCGCGGCCGAGGGTGCTGCCGCCGAAGACCGTGCGCGCCTGGCGCTGAGTCTTCCGCCCCTCGGTGACGCACTCGGGGCACTGGTGACCGACCGACGCCTCGTTCATGCAGTCCGGGCAGATCGGCCGGTCACACCGCGTGCAGCGGATGTAGGTCTCCCGCGACGGATGGCGATAACAGACCGGAGCCGTCGAGGGAGCCTCACTCATGCTCTAACGGTACTTCAGTCCTGCACTCGCTCGATTTCCACGCGCTCGACGACGACGTCCTCGCGCGGGCGGTCGCCCGGGCCGGTCGGCGTGGTGGCGATCGAGTCGACGACCTTGGCCGACTGCTCGTCGGCGACCTGGCCGAAGATCGTGTGGCGACGGTTCAGGTGCGGGGTCGGCGCGACCGTCACGAAGAACTGCGAGCCATTGGTGCCCGGGCCCGCGTTGGCCATGGCCAGCAGGTACGGGCGGTCGAACTGGAGCTCCGGGTGGAACTCGTCGGCGAACTGGAAGCCCGGGCCGCCACGGCCGGTGCCGGTCGGGTCGCCGAGCTGGATCATGAAGCCGGCGATGACCCGGTGCGAGATCGTGCCGTCGTAGTACGGCCCGCTGCCCTTCTGGCCGGTGCGCGGGTCGGTGTAGTCCTTCGTGCCCTCCGCAAGCTCCACGAAGTTGCGCACGGTCGCCGGGGCGTGATCCGGGAACAGCTGGAGCCGGATCGGGCCGTGGTTGGTGTGCAGGATGGCGTAAAGCTTCTCGGCCACGGGTACTCCTTCTGCGACGCGGTCGCCCCGTGCATACCTCGGCGGGGCGATGGGACAAGTTTTTCTTGCAGTTCGGATCCTCCCCCATGTGTCTGAAGGAGCAGCGCGGGGGTACCGAAACAGGGCACGATGACGTGGGAGCGAACCTCAGGAGGTGGCACTGGTGATCACAACTTTGCGCCGCAAGAGCCGTGGCCGAAAGATGAAGGACGAGCTCGGACAGGGCGTTGACCACTTCAAGCGCGCAGCGTCGCTGGCGGCGCAGGAGACCAGCGCGACCGTGGGACCGACACTGACGGCCGCTGTCGACCGGGTTCAGCCGGCCGCGGTGAAGGCCAAGGACGCCGCCTCGAGCGGCTGGGACAGCACCGTGGCGACGATCACGCCGCTCGTGGCGGCGGCCGGCGAGAACATTCGCCAGGCCGGCGGCAACGTGCGACAGGTCAGCAAGGCCAAGACCAAGAAGGCCGTCAAGGAGAACAAGAAGGCGGCCAAGAAGCTGCAGAAGCGGGCCGACCAGGCGGTGGGCCGCAAGCCCCGCGGCCGCGGCTCCAAGCTGCTCGGCTTCGCGCTTCTCGGCGCGGCGATCGGCGTCGGCGCGGCCTGGGCGGCCAAGCGGCGTCGCGCGGCCCAGTGGGACGAATATGACCCGGCCGCCCCGATCACCCCGTCGACCCAGGTCAGCGGGGCCGAGGACGCGGCCTTCGAGCCCGACACGGTCGAGCCCGAGAACCGTCAGTCGCCCAGCACTCAGAACGGCACCGTGCCGCACACCCCTCGGTAGCGCAGCGGTTTCGCCCGATCGGGCGGGTTGCCTCGGCGACCCGCCCTATTGTGGTGCCGTCTGCCGGGCGCGGGCCGGGTCGAGCGCCGGGCCGGCCGGCATCAGTGAGATCAGTTCCGACGGGATCTGTTGCGGCTTGACCCCGCCGTAGCCGAGCTTGGCGAGCAGGTCACGGTTGGCCAGCGGGAACTGCCGACCGGTGTCGGTGACGACGCTGATCGTGCCGGTGCCCGCGGGCGCGCCGGGTGAGGCGGCCGAGACCGTGACCGCACCCTGGCCGCGCGGCACGAAGACAAGATCGGCCTGCACGCCCTCGCCGGCGGCGGCGACGGCCTTGCCGAGCGGGATCGTCGGGTCGATGCGGATGCCCTCGCCCGCCTTGTCCACCGGGAGGGTGACGCAGGCCCGCGCCGGGGCCCCGTCGACGAGCTGCGGCACGCGCGGGGGCAGGCCCTGCGGGTCACCCGCGTCGCTGACCCGGGTTCGCGAGGTCGGCACGCCGATGAAGTCGTCGCCGAGGTTGACCGCCTGACCCGCGCCGGGAACCGTACGCATCAGACTGGCCTGCATGTCGGTCAACGCCGCCTTGCCGTCGGCCAGCACGACAGCGGACTGCCGCCCGTCGGTGATCACCTGGCCGACCCGCAGATTGCCGACCACCGAGTCGTCGCCCACGTTCGCGATCTCGGGGGCCACCAGGTCAGGACCGGCCGGGACGGCGTTGAGCCAGGCCACCGAGACGGGCCAGGGCCGGTTGCTGCTGTAGTTGAGGGCGTCCAGCGTCTGGTCGTCCCGGGCGACCGGGATCGCGAACCGGCGATTGCCGACGACCAGGGAGTTCTGGCCGGCCCGGTCGCGGACCAGCAGAGCGCGACCGGCGCGGGCGAGCACCGTGCCGTCGGTGAGCCGCGGGCCGACCAGCAGGCTGCTGCGGGTGCCCTGGTTGTCGGTGCAGACCGACCAGCGGCCGGTGACCAGGTCGCCCTTGCCGGGCAGCGAGTCGGGCGCGTCCGGGATGCCGAGCGGGTCGCCGAGCTGCACCGAGGCCAGTTTCGAGGCCGAGACGCTCTTCAGCGTCGGTGCCGGCGCCGAGGCGAGCAGCAGGCCCGAGGTGAAGTTGAGCACCGGGTGGAGCTTGCCGTCGGCCTCGAGATAGACGAACCGGGCGCCGGTCCCCTTCTCCTGGAAGACCACGCCGGGATCGCGCGGGTTGACCCGGCTGTTGCCGGTGAACAGGCCGTAGAGCGCGGCCGCGCCGACCAGGATGGCCGCGATCAGCAGGCTGACCAGGGCCGTCATCCCGGCCCGGCGCAGTGGCGAGCGCTGCGGGTCGGGATCGTGCGTGACCAGCGCGGCCACCACGCGCTGCAGCGAGTATTGGTACGAGTGGAGCTGGTCCTGACGGGACGGCACCTTCGTGACTGTAGCGGGAGCCGTCGATGGATCGTTACAGCCAGCCGCTGCGGCGGAACACTCGGTAGAGCAGCACCGAGATCACCACGATGATCAGCCACCACGACGCGTAGCCGTATTTCCAGGTCAGCTCGGGCATGAAGGTGAAGTTCATGCCGTAGATGCCGGCGCCCGCCGTCCACACGGTCGCGATGGCCGCCCACGCCGCGATCTTGCGCATGTCGTTGTTCTGGTCGACCGTGACCTGCGCGAGCCGGGCCTGCAGGATCGAGTTGAGCAGGTCGTCGAAGGACGAGACCTGCTCAACCGTACGGGTGAGGTGGTCCTGCACGTCGCGGAAGTACTTGCCGATCCGCTTCGGCACGAGCGTCACGATCATGGCCAGCGGGCGCTGCAGCGGGACGACTGCGCGCCGGAACTCCACGAGCTCACGCTTCATCTGGTAGATCGCCGGGATAGGGCTCGCGTGGTCGCGCGAGAAGACGCCCTCCTCGATCAGGTCGAGATCGGACTCCACCCGGTCGGCCACGGCGACGTAGTGGTCGACGACCCGGTCGGTCACCGCGTAGGCGACCGCCCACGGCCCCTGCTCGATCAGCTCGGCCCGGTGCGACTCGAGATCGGCGCGGACCGAACCCAGCTCGGACGCGTCGCCGTGGCGCACCGTGATGACGAACTGCTCGCCGACGAAAATCATCATCTGGCCGGTCTCGACGACCTGCGAATTCTCCGTCATCTCGCCGTGCGGCACATACCGCGCGGTGCGCATGACCAGGAAGTGGACCGAGCCGAACTGCTCCAGCTTGGGGCGCTGCTCGGCCTTCACCGCGTCCTCGACGGCCAGCTCGTGCAGGCCGTAGGTGCGCGCGATCGCGGTCATCTCCTCCTCGCCCGGCTCGTGCAGGCCGAGCCAGACGAAGGCGTCGTCGCGCGCGCAGGCCGTACGAAGGGCCTCGTCGGGGGTGAAATCGCCGGGCAACCGCTGGCCGGCCGCGTAGACCGCGCAGTCGACGACCGCGCTGCCCGCGACACGGCCCGCGCCGTTCTCGGTGTGCCCGTCGGCGGCGCCGAGGATGCGGTTCATCGCCCGCACCGGAGCGGCGAAGGCTCGCGACAGCGGCGTGTGCCTGTTCCGATCGCTCATCTGAACCTCCTCGCACGCACGAACCAGCAAACCGCCCGAGGTTACTTCACGAACGGGCCGGCGCCGAGCGGAATGCTCGACGCCGGCCCCCTTGCGATCAGTTCAGCCGCGCACCTCTTCGATGGCGGCGGCGAGGCGGCGTACGCCCTCATCGATCTGGTCGACGGTGACCGCGGAATAGGCCAGCCGGACCGAGCTGTGACCACCCTCGAGCAGGAAGTCGCTGCCCTTGACGACGGCGACACCTTTTTTCATGGCGGCCGGGAAGAGCTTGTCGACGTTGACGTCGGCGGGCAGGTCGACCCAGAGGAAGTAGCCGCCGTCGGGCTCGGTGAAGGTCGCGCCGGGGATGTGCTCGCGCAGCGACTCGGCCAGCACCCGGGCCCGCTCGCCGAGGGCGGCGCTCACCGTCGCCACGGAACGATCGATGTCGCCCGAGACGCAGAACTGGTGGACGATCGCCTCGGAGACCATGCCGGGCGAAATGTAGAGGTTGGTGGCCTTCTTGGCGATCGCGTCGATCAGCGCGGCCGAGCCCACCAGGTAGCCGACGCGCACGCCGGGGCAGACCGTCTTGGTGAAGCTGGAAGCGTGCACGACGGTGTTCTCGGAGTCCATCGAGAGCATCGACGGGAGGGCGTCGCCGCGGAAACGAATGTCCACGTACGGGTCGTCCTCGAAGATGGTGAAGCCGTACTCGACGGCGAGGTCGAGCAGGGCGCGGCGCTTCTCGACCGAGAGCGTGATGCCGGCCGGGTTCTGGTAGTTCGGGATGATGTGGGCGAGCTTGGGACGCACCCCCGACTCGAGCAGGGCGCGCAGCTCGTCGACGTCGATGCCGTCGGGGCGCAACGTGACCTGGTGCACCTTGGCGCCGAGGTTCTGCAGGCTGAGAAGCGTACGGTCATAGGTCGGCTTCTCGACCACGACGTCGTCGCCGGGGTGCACGAGGTGGTTGAACAGGAACGCGTCGGCCTGCAGCGATCCGTTGGTGACGATGACCTGGTCGGGAGAGACATTGTGCTTCTCGGCGATCCACTTGCGCAGCGGGACATATCCGACGGAGGTGCCGTAGGCGGTCACACCGGCGGGATCGGCGTCGAACGCGCGCGCGGCGGCGGCCTTGAGACCCTCGACGTCGATGATGTCCAGCGAGGGAGCGCCCCGGGCGAAAGAGATCAGCTGCTCAGCGGTCATGGCGACAAGCTTACGAGCCGCCTCTATAGACTTTTCGTCTGCCTCGTTCGGTCCGGGCTGTGGGACAGCGACCGTTATATTCGGGGCTTCGTCAAACAGATGGAGACACCCCGATGATCGGTCTCATACTCGCCGCTGGTGCCGGACGCAGGCTCCGTCCCTACACGGACACCCTGCCCAAGGCCCTGGTCCCGGTCGACGGGGAAACCACGATCATGGACATTTCACTGCGTAACCTGGCCGCGGCCGGGCTGACCGACGTGACGATCGTGGTCGGTTACCGCTCGAGCGCCGTCGAGGTGCGCCAGGCCGCCTTCGAGAAGAAGTACGGCGTCAAGATCTCCCTCGTCCACAACGACAAGGCCGAGGAGTGGAACAACGCGTACTCGCTCTGGCTCGCCCGCGACCACTTCGCGCAGGGCGCTCTCATGGTCAACGGCGACACCGTGCACCCGGTCAGCGTCGAACAGACCCTCCTCGCCCAGCGTGGCCCGAGCATCCTGCTCGCCATCGACAATGTGAAGAAGCTGGCTGACGAGGAGATGAAGACCGTCTTCAGCGAAGATGGACAGCTCACCAAAATCACGAAACTGATGGAGCCGTCCGAGGCCTTCGGCGAATACATCGGCGCCAACATCATCGAGGCGTCGGCGGCGTCCGCCCTCGCCGACGCCCTGCAGGCGACCTGGGAACGCAACCCCGACCTCTACTACGAGGACGGCTTCCAGGAATACGCGAACCGCGGTGGCCAGGTGCGGGCCGCGGTGATCGGCGACGTCGACTGGGTCGAGGTCGACAACCACGACGACCTGGCCAAGGCCCGGGACATCGCATGCCGCTACTAGCCCGCAGCGTCCAGGCCCCGCTGCACATCCACGTGCGCCGCGGGGCCGTGGCCGACCTCGGCCGCATCCTGGCCGACGGCCGCGTCTCGGCCGGCGGAGATGTCGCCGTGGTGGTCGGCCCCGGACAGGGCGAGCGCATCGCCGAGCTGATCCGGCCGTCGCTGGCGTCGGCTGACGTCTTCACGACCAGCGGCGGCACCCTCGACGCGGCCCTCGAGCTGGCCGACAAGCTGCGCTCCCGGCCGTACGACGCGGTCGTGGGCATCGGTGGCGGCACCACGGTCGACGCGGCCAAATACGCGGCCAGCCGCTGGGGCCTGCCGATGATCTCGGTCGCCACCAGCCTGGGCAACGACGGCATCGCCTCGCCGGTGGCCAGCCTGATCAACGACGGCGTCAAGGGCTCGTACGGGGTGCACATCCCGTTCGGCGTCATCGTCGACCTGGACTTCGTCGAGACCGGCTCCGACCGGGTCAACCGCGGCGGCATCGGCGACGCGATCAGCAACATCAGCGCCCTGGCCGACTGGGAACTGGCCCGTGAGATCCGCGGCGAGCCGGTCGACGGGCTGGCCGCCTCGCTGGCCCGGATGGGCGCCGAGGCCGTGCTCACCATGCCGGGTGATCTCAGCGACGACGCCTTCGTGACGGTCCTGGCCGAGGCCCTCATCTCGAGCGGGCTGGCGATGGCGGTGTGCGGCAGCAGCCGGCCCGCCAGCGGTGGCTGCCACGAGATCATGCACGCGATCGACTCGCTCTACCCGGGCACGGCGTCGCACGGCGAGCTGGCCGGGCTGGGCGCGCTGTTCTGCACGTTCCTGCGGGGCGACGAGCGCCGCTTCGCCCAGATGGCCGATTGCCTGGGCCGGCACAAACTGCCGCGTGTCCCCTCCGACGTCAACCTCAGCGACGAGCAGTTCGTCGAGGCCGTCGAGTTCGCGCCGCGCACCCGCCCCGACCGCTACACGATCCTGGAACACCTCGCCATGACACCGGACGAGATCCGCGGAAGGTTGGGGGACTATGTCGATGCCGTCGAACGCCGCTGACACCGGTGCGCCCACGGCGGCCGATTACTACGCCGTCAACCGGGGCGGCGGCCTCTTCAGCGAGGCCCTGAGCCAGCATCTCGGCGCGCGCATCGCGGTCGTCGCGCACAAGCACCGCCTCGCGCCGACCGTGCTGACCGTCCTCAACCTGGGCATCGGCGGTCTGGTCTCGATCGTGGTGGTCGCGGCGGCCGAGCCGATCGCCGACGGCCGGGTCTGGGCCTGGCCGATCGGCCTGCTCGCGCTGCTGGGCTGGCAGCTCGCGTACGCCTTCGACTGCGCCGACGGGCAGCTCGCCCGGGTCACCAACCAGAAGAGCGCGGCCGGTGGCCGCCTCGACGTGCTCTGCGACGTGGCCGTGCAGATCTCGCTGGTGGCGGCCCTGGCCGCGACGGCTGAGGCGCAGGTGCCGGACACCCCGGCGTGGCTGCTGGCCGCCTTCGCCGGCACCTGGATGGTCAACCTGGTGACCTCGGTGATGCAGACCGGGGACAACCCCACCAGCATGGTGACCAGCCGGTCGCTGCCGGTTCGGCTGGTCAAGCTGGTGCGCGACTACGGAGCGGTGATCGCTCTGGCCGGCCTCGTGCTGACCGTCGCGCCACAGTGGACGATCTGGTTCGTCGGGCTCTTCACCCTGGTCAACGCGGCTTTCCTGGCGGCCAGCGTGATGTTCAGCGCCCGGGAGGCGTTGAGGCACTGAGTCCACGGTCGACAAAGTCGATCAGCCACTCAAAACTCTTGTCGACGTCGGTCTCCATCTGGAAGCCGCCGGCCGCCTCGAGCGTGGCGAATCCGTGGAACTGACTGCGCAGCATCCGCAGGGCATGGACGGTGTCGGCCGGATCGATCTCGTATCCGGCCACCACCGTCGCCAGCGATTCGAGGAGTCGCGCCCCGGCCTGGGCCACCGGGTCGTCCGGCCCGCCCGCGTCGAGCCGCACGGTCGTGGCATAGCGCCCGGGGTGTTCGATCACGTACGACCGCATCGTGTGCGCCGCCGCCGCGAGCGCGTCCCGACCGGCCCGACCGGCCAAGGCGTCACGCATCTGGTCGCCCAGCTCGGTCAGCGCGAGGGCGGCGATCCGCCGGTTGAGGTCGGCCTGGCTCGCCACGTGCTTGTAGAGCGACGGTGCGCGCACCCCCAGCCGCTCGGCGAGCAGCCCCATCGTCACGTTGGCCAGCCCGACCTCGTCGGCCAGCGTGGCCGCGGCGCTGACCACGACCGCCGGGTCAAGACCGGCCCTAGGCACGGGCGTACGCCTTGAGGAACGGCAGCAGCAGGGCGACGGTCTCGTCGGGGAACTGCGTGTGCGGGTAGTGGCCCGCGCCCTCGATCATCTCGACCGTGGCCAGCCCGGACGGCATGGCCGCGACGATCGCCTCGCCCTCGGCCCGCGGGTCGGCCCAGTCGGGGTCGAGCGAGCCCTCAACGATCAGCGCCGGGCAGCGGACGTTGGCGAGCTGAGCGCCCGCGTCGGCCGGCGTCGTGCGGCCCATGCCCTGCAGCGCCTTCATGCGGCCGGGCTCGCCCAGCATGGCCGCGTTGCGCCGCAGCTGGTCGGCCCAGTCCTCCGGTTTGCGCCCGGGGAAGGCGACGTCCAGATAGCGGTGCCACCACTTCACGCTGCCCAGCATGGTCATCATGATCAGCCGGGTCATGCCGGCCCGATAACGCCTCGACCGCAGGGCGCCGAGGGTGATCGCCTGGGCGCGGGTGAACGGGCCCAGCTCGACGATGCCCTCGACCAGGTCGGGCGCTGTCGCGGCGGCGATCGTGACCGCGCCGCCCGAGATCGAGTGACCGACCAGCACGGCCGGGCCGCCGAGGTGGCGCACGACGGCGATCAGGTCTCCGGCGATGTCGGTGCGGCTGTAGGAGGGCCACTCGGCGCTCGACTCGCCGGCGCCGCGCAGGTCGACGGCGGCCACGCGATAGCCGGCCGCGACGAGCTGGGGAATCACGAACCGGTAGGACTCGCGGCTGTCGCCCATGCCGTGCGCCAGCACGACGAGCGGGCCCTCGCCGGTCACCTCGTAGGCGAGCGTGCCGCCGTCGACGGAGAGGAACTCGGTCATCTCGACCTCCAGTTGGCTAACGTTGTTAGCTAAAGCTAACGCCGTTAGCCAGAATCGTCAACCCCTTCTGCCCGCGGGTGATCGATCCCGCTTGGACTCCTCGACTCGGCCGGCCGGGTCGGCTACTCCTACACGGGCACCCGCTCCACCGGGGTCAACTACCGGCTGCGGGCACGCTTCGCCGGCTCCACGCTGAACGCGGCGACCTACGGCTCTCCGATCTACCTGCGCTTCAAGCGTTAGACGCGCACCGGCACGGCCGAGGAGGCGCCCAGCACCTTCCCGGCCGTGTCCAGCGCCTCGGCCACCACATATTCGGGTGTGCCCGGAACCGTCAATGTCGTCTCGAAGCCGGTCCGGGGCTCCTCGACCGCGCCGCCGGCCAGCGCGCCGGGCTGCTGACCCCACCTGGCCCGCCATCGGGCGACCCGGGTCGAGCCGTTCCAACTGGCCGAGACGATCACGTTGCCGTTCTCGACGCGCAGGCCGAGCGCGGGCTGGTCGAGCGGGGAACCGGCCCATTCCGCCTTGTAGGCGCGGTAGGACTGGTTGTCGAGCGGCAGGTGCCCGGCCAGCCGCACGGAGCCGTCGGCGTTGTGTTCGGTGAAGTGCGGCATCTGCCCCCAGCCGACGAACGAGCCGCCGTCGGCCAGTTCGCGGAAGCTGCCCTGGGTCGGGGCCGACAGCCGGTCGGGATGCACATACTCGGCGACGAAGGTCGTCCTCCGGGCCGCCTCGTCCACTTTGAACACCAGGCCACGGGAATAGTCGCGTTCCTTGGTGACGCCGGCGCCGTTGTCGAACAGGCCGTACGACCCGTCCCGCCGCTGGCGCACGTCGTGCTGCCAGGAGAATCGCGTCCGCTCGTCGACCTCGAGATCCGACTTCTTCCCGCCGATCCGCCAGACGACCTCGCCGCTCCTCCGGTCGATCTTGTAGACGGCCCACGTGTGCCGGGCCGACGCGAGCAGGTTGCCGTCGGCGGCCAGCCCGATCGAGTTCGCGTGGAAGTAGTCGTACGGGAGGTGGGCCGAATCCCCCACCGGCAGCGGCGCGTACGACTCGTCGAGCCCCACGTGATCACTCGACCGCCACTCGAAGACCTTCCGGCCGGTCGCGATTTCGATCTCCTGGATGACGCCGTCATGCAGCACCCCGTCCGCAGGGCCGCCCACCGAGCTCAGATCGTGGGGCACCGGGTCGTAGACCCAGAAGAGCGCGGTGTTCCGGGGCGTGATCACCAGGTCGTGCTGGTCGGCCTGCTCGGTGCCGGCCGCGCGCACCCGGGTGATCTCCCGGTACGACTGGTCGGCGATCACGAACTCGCCCTGCCCCACGCCCTGCCCGCCGGTTCCCCCGATGGTCCCCTCCCACCAGGTCAGCACCGGCTTGTTCCGATAGATCTGGGCCTTGAGGTCGATCGCCACGGTCGCCGGGTCGGGCACCTTGCGGAACCAGACCGGCGAGCCGCGCTCGTCGACGACAAGCGGCCCCCAGAGGCCGGTGCCCGAGGCGGGCGTCAGGAAGATCGAGCCCGCCACCGTCCCGGCGGCGGCCGTCGTGATCGTGACCTCGGGCAACGCGTTGAGGTCGGGCCTCGACCGGAACTTGGGCCCCGGGGCGGGGGTGGAGGCGGTCGGCGGCGGGTCGTCTTCACGGCCAATCGCATAGCCGATGCCGCCGCCGGCCACGCCGGTCACCACGGCACCGCCCACGCCGAACAGCACGTTCCTGCGGGAGACGCTCACATCTTCAAGCGTTCCCCGGACGATTCAAGATCTACCTCGGTAGGTGATCAGAGTTGGCTGTGAGGCTGCTGTAGATCTCGATGAGCCGCGGGGTGAGCACGTCGGGGTGGAAATGGGTCAGGTAGCGGCGGCGGGCCGCGGCCGCGAAGGCCGGCGCACCGGCACGGGCGATCGGCAGCGCGTCGGCCAGACCGGACGGCTCGACGACCCAGCCGGCGGCCTCGGCGCCCGAGCCGACCAGGTAGGGGATGCCACCGACGGCCGTGCCGAGCACCGGGCGACCGGCCGCCATCGCCTCCAGGATCACGGTCGGCAACGTGTCGTTCCACGTCGGCACGGCGACCACCACGGCCGACTCACGCCGCGCTGCCCGCATGCCCTCCTGATCGAGAATGCCCAGGTAGATGACGTCGGAGCGCTCGGCCGCGGCCTTCTCGGCCAGCGGGCGCAACTCGCCGTCGCCGGCGATGCGCAGCGTGCCGAGGCTGCCGTCCGGGTGCCGCTGCCAGGCGTCGAGCAGCAGGTCGAGGCCCTTCTCGGGGGAGAGCCGGGCGCCGTAGAGGAAGCCGTCGCCCAGCGGCGCGGGCTCACCCGGGTCGGGCAGGCCGTTCGGCTTCACCACGATGTGCTCGTCGGAGATGCCGTAGTCGCGCAGGTGGGCGGCGATGCGGTCGGTGAGCGCGATGAACCGGTCGACCGAGCGCCAGGTCGGCCGGTGCACGGCCAGCGTCGTCGCCATCAGGGCGCTCTGGGCCGCCGAGCCGCGGTAGCAGCGGTGCTGCACGGCCGGCCAGCCGATGAGCTTGCCCCGGCAGTCGGTGCAGTTGTGGCCGTCGCGGAAGTAGAGGCCCGACGAGCAGACCTGGCGGTAGTTGTGGACCGTCTGGACGACCGGCACACCGTGCGCGTGCGCGGTCCGCACGACCCAGGGCGAGAGCAGAGGGTACGGGTTGTGCAGGTGCAGCACGTCGGGCCGCTCGGACTCGATGAGGCGGGAGAGGTCGCGCTGGGCCGACCGGCCGTAGATCGGCGAGAGCGGCAGCAGCGCCTTCTCGGCCAGCGGCAGGTCACCGATCGAGTCGGAGCTGCGCTGGAACGGCAGCACCTCGATCCCCGCGGCGCGCAATTGGGCTATCTCGGTGTCGACTATGACATTTTCGCCGGAGGGGATGGCTTCCCGATAACGGTTGTGCGCAACGACGACCTTCACGGTGAGAAACGCTACCGTTGACACCGTGCCCGAACTCCCTGAGGTCGAGGCGCTCGCGGCCTACCTGCGCGAGCGCGCGGTCGGCCACACTGTGCAGCGCCTCGAGGTGTCCTCGTTCAGCGCGCTGAAGACGTACGATCCCGCTCCTAGCGCCATCGCCGGGCTGCCGATCACGTCGGCCGGGCGACACGGCAAGTTCCTCGATATCGGTTTCTCATCCGGGGTTGATCTCGGTTTTCCGCCGCGGGAAGGCTCAGCCGATATTCACCTGGTCGTTCACCTGGCCCGGGCCGGGTGGCTGCACTACCGCGACGCGTTCAAGTCGCCGGCGCCGCTCAAGCCCGGCAGCGGCCCGATCGCCATCCGGGTGCGCCTCGACGACGGCTCCGGTTTCGACCTCACCGAGGCCGGCACCCAGAAGTCCCTCGCGGCCTACCTGGTACGCGACCCGGCCGAGGTGCCCGGCGTGTCCCGGCTCGGCCCCGACGCGCTGGCCGTCTCCCGCGACGAGTTCGCCGAGCGTCTGCGCGGGCGCAACGGCCAGGTCAAGGGCGTGCTGGTCGACCAGGAGGTGCTGGCCGGCATCGGCAACGCCTACTCCGACGAGATCCTGCACGTCGCCAAGCTGTCGCCGTTCGCCCTGACCGGCAAGCTGACCGACGAGCAGATCGACACGCTCTACGCGGCGATGCGCGAGGTCGAGACCGACGCCGTCACCCGCTCGGTCGGGCAGAAAGCCGCCGAGCTCAAGGGCGAGAAGCGGGCGGGCATGCGGGTCCACGCGCGCACCGGCCTGCCCTGCCCGGTCTGCGGTGACACGGTGCGCGAAGTCTCCTTCGCCGACAAAAGCCTGCAATACTGCGCTACCTGCCAGACCGGGGGAAAACCGCTGGCCGACCGGCGCCTGTCCAAGTTGATCCGATAGCCGCCTGTCAGTCACCCTACGTACACAGCTGGTAAAGCGGCCAGAACGTCCGCTTCTTTCCGCCCGATCCATCGGTATAGTGGCCCGGTCCCACGTTTCCGTGACGCGCGTGAGCGGATCCCGGCCTGAGGGCCCTCCGCCGCAACCGTGGCGGTGCGTAATCTTTTCCGGATGCGGGAGGACACAGGCGAGGTGACCGCTAGCCTGCATCGCCCGGTTACCGACAGCAGCCGGAGCAGCGCCGTGCCGTACGAGAGCTTCGAGTGGCAGCAACAGCAGCCGCCGAGCAACGGGGTCCCCCGATCGGCGTGGAACCGGCAGCACAAGCGCCTGTCGCGCTGGCACCGCCCGTACACCATGGTCCTGATCGTCCTCGACCTGCTCTCGGTGCTGGCCGCCAGCTATCTCGCCCAGAATCTCGAGAAGTCCCGCTCCGGCTTCATGGGTCGCAGCCTCGGCTTCCTGCACGACGAGCAGCTCTTCGTCTTCTTCGCCTACCTGGTGCTGCCGATCGGCTGGCTGATCCTGCTCTGGGCCAACGGCACGTACGACCGCCGTTATCTAGGCCTGGGCAGCGAAGAGTTCAAACGCATCGTGCGCACGTCGGTCACCGTCGTGGCCTGCGTGTCCCTGCTCGCCTTCGCCACAAAGACCGGTCTGTCTCGTGGCACGGTCGCCGTGGTCTCGCTGAGCGCCCTGCTCTTCCTGCTCTTCGGCCGGGTCGGGGCCCGGCAGGTGCTGCACTTCGCCCGCCGCCGGACGGGCCACGGTGCCCACCGCATGATCCTCGTCGGCACGCTGCCCGAGGCGCTCGAGGTCTACACCGCGGTCACCCGCAGCCCCGCCGCCGGTCTCATCCCGGTCGCCATCCACATCACCGACGGCTACGCGGCCGCCCGTGGCATCGAGACCCCGGTCCCGGTCTACGCCGCCCGCGACGTGATGGCCCTGGTGCGCGAGGTCGGCGCCGACACGATCGCGGTCTGCGGCTCGGCCAGCGCCGAACCGGGCGAACTGCGCCGCCTGGCCTGGCAGCTCGAGGGCACGGGCGTCGACCTGGTGGTCGCCCCGCAGCTCACTGACATCGCCGGGCCGCGCGTGCACATCCGCCCGATCGAGGGCCTGCCGCTGCTGCACGTCGAGGAGCCGACCCTCTCGGGCCCCGGCTGGCTGTTGAAGAACCTGATCGACCGGGTCGCCGCCGGCCTCGGCCTGCTGCTGATCAGCCCGATCCTGGTGGCCATCGCGATCGGCATCCGGCTCTCCGATCCCGGCCCGGTCTTCTTCCGCCAGCCGCGTGTCGGCCACGAGGGCCGCACGTTCCGGGTGTGGAAGTTCCGCACGATGTATCAGGACGCGGAAGAGCGCAAACGCACGCTGGAAGAGCTCAACGAGTCCGACGGCATGCTGTTCAAGATGAAGAACGACCCGCGCATCTTCGCGTTCGGCGCCAAGCTGCGGGCCACCTCGCTCGACGAACTGCCCCAGCTCATCAACGTCCTCAAGGGCGAGATGTCCCTGGTCGGCCCGCGCCCACTCCCCGCCGACGACGGCGACTACCTGGGCGACGTCCGTCGTCGCCTGCTGGTGCGGCCGGGCATCACGGGTCTGTGGCAGGTCTCGGGCCGCTCCGACCTCTCGTGGGACGAAGCCGTCCGGCTCGACCTCTACTACGTCGACAACTGGTCGCTCACCTACGACCTGAGCATCATGTGGCGCACGATCTGGGTCGTGCTGCGGCGCAAGGGCGCCTACTAAGCCCTGTGGATAACTCTGTGGAGAAGTCCATGGAGCTGTGGATAACCGTGTGGACGGGAGTGCCAGGCTTACCTGGTCCAGTCGTGCTTGACCGCTCTGATCAGCCGATCCTTCAGCTCGCGGGTGTGCCGTCGGCTGACCGGCAACTCGATGTTGTCCACCGACACCACATATCCCGAGCCGGTGAGCCGCAGCTCGACGATCAAGCGGATCTGCACGAGGTAGGACCGGTGGATGCGGACGAACCCGGCGTCGGCCCACCGTTCGGCCAGGGTCGCGAGCGAGACCCGTACGAGGTGTGAGGCATCTGACGTGTGCAGCCGTGCGTAGTCACCCTGGGCCTCGACCCAGCGGACCGACGACCGGGGGAGCATGCGGGTGGTTCCGGCCAGCTCGACCGGGATCGACGGCTCGTCCACCGGCACGACCGGCGCGACCGGCACGACCGCGGGCACCGGCCGGGCCTCGGACACGCGTCGCAGCGACTCCCCGAGCCGCTCGGCCCGCACCGGTTTACGCACGTAATCGGTGACACCCAGGTCGAAGGCGTCCACGGCCCCGTCGTCGTACGCGGTCACGAAGACGATCGCCGGCGGCCGTGCGAACCGTC
The DNA here is from genome assembly GCF_003999975.1 of Actinoplanes solisilvae. Taxonomy (GTDB): domain Bacteria; phylum Actinomycetota; class Actinomycetes; order Mycobacteriales; family Micromonosporaceae; genus Actinoplanes; species Actinoplanes solisilvae. Next base: position 1,332,254 of record NZ_RJAC01000001.1, read on the forward strand.
GCAGAATGCGGGCCAGCTCCATGCCGTCGAGTCCAGGCATGCGGATGTCGAGGAACACCGCGTCGACCTCGGTGTCGCGCAGCACCCGCAGGGCCTCGGTCGCGTCCCCGGCGCGGTGCACGTGCGCCACCCGGCCGTCCGCGTTCAGCAGGTAGGCCAGCTCGTCCAGGGCGGGCGGCTCGTCGTCGACCGCGAGCACGACGAGGTTCACGCCCTCACCCCCGGGTGGAATTTCGGCACTCGCATGCTCACCTTCGTACCCGCTCCGGGCGCGGTCTCCACCACCAGGCCGAAGCCGTCGCCGAAGACCGAGCGCAGCCGCTCGTCCACGTTCGCCAGACCCACGTGCTGGCCGTCGTCGGTCTCGGGCATGCCCGCGGCGAAGACCGCCGGATCCATGCCGACTCCGTCGTCCTCGACCGTGATGTGGCATTCCGCCCCGGCGTCCCGTGCTTCGATGCTCACCATACCGACGCCCGGCTTGCGCGAGAGCCCGTGCCGCACCGCGTTCTCGACCAGCGGCTGCAGGCACAGGAACGGCAGCCCGACCGGCAGCACCTCGGGGGCGATCTGCAGCCGCACCTGCAGGCGGTCGCCGAACCGGGCCCGCTCGATGGTCAGGTAGCGGTCGATCGAGCGCAGCTCTTCGGCCAGCGTCGTGAAGTCGCCGTGCGCGCGGAACGAGTAGCGGGTGAACTCGGCGAACTCCAGGATCAGCTCGCGCGCCCGCTCGGGGTCGGTGCGTACGAACGAGGCGATCGCGGTCAGCGCGTTGTAGATGAAGTGCGGGCTGATCTGGGCCCGCAGCGCCCGCACCTCGGCCCGGGCGAGCCGCTCGCGCGACGAGTCGAGCTCGGCCAGCGCCAGCTGCGAGCCGGCCCAGCGGGCGGTCTCCAGCGTCGCCTGCACGAGCCCCGGCGCCGGATGATCGTCGGCCACGGCCACCAGCACGGCCGTGACCTGGCCGGACAGCGGCGCCACCACAGCGCCGCGAACGATGCAGTCGACCTGGTCGCAGGGCAGGTCGGAGGCGGTCAGCACGATCGAGCGGTGGCTGTCGAGGGCGCGGGCGGCCGCGGCGGTGAACTGATCACTGTGGTGGCTGCCGCGCCCGTCGAAGGCCAGGCAGCGCTGCCCGTCGGCGATCGTCAGCCCGGCCGCGCCGACCAACGTACGCAGGTGGCGGGCGGCTTTGGCGGCCGTGCCCGGACTGAGCCCGGCCCGCAACGGGTCGGCCGCGAGGGCGGCGGTGTGCAACACGTCGTAGGTGGCCCGCTGCATGGCGGTCGCGATGCCCCGGCGCGCACGCAGCCGCACGGCGGCCACCACGGCCGCGGCCAGGGCGGCGAGGACGGCCACGACCGCCAGCACGCTGCCCACCTGTCCGGCCACGCCGGAAGATTACCGGCCGTCCGCGCACTCATAGCGTATTGACAGGGTGCCAATTGGGATTACCGGCCGGTAACGAATGGATCAAATATTGACCTAATTCGATACCTGGCCAACCCAGGATCGCCCGGCTCAGGGAGTGCCCATGTCCGTTCCCAAGCTCCGCACAGGTCTTGCCGCCGTCGTCGCAGCCGTCACCCTCGTGGCCGCGTCGCCCGCCTCCCCCGCCCGCGCCGCCAACCCCTACGAGCGCGGTCCTGCCCCCTCCACCAGCACGATCGAGGCGTCCCGCGGCTCCTTCGCGATCGCCCAGGCCACCGTCGCCCGATCCGCGGTCAGCGGGTTCGGCGGCGGCACGATCTACTACCCGACCAGCACCGCGGCCGGCACCTTCGGCGCGGTGGCCATCTCGCCCGGCTTCACCGCCTCGCAGTCGAGCGTGTCGTGGCTCGGCCCCCGACTCTCCTCGCAGGGCTTCGTCGTGATCACGATCGACACGCTCAGCACCCTCGACCAGCCGGCCAGCCGGGGCAGCCAGTTGCTGGCCGCGCTCGACTACCTGACCCGCACCAGCAGCGTGCGCACCCGCATCGACGCGACCCGCCTGGGCGTCATGGGCCACTCGATGGGCGGCGGCGGCAGCCTGTCGGCCTCGGTCACCCGCCCGTCCCTGCAGGCGGCCATTCCGCTCACCCCGTGGCACGGCACCAAGAACTGGTCCTCCGACCGCGTCCCGACCATGATCATCGGCGCCGAGAACGACACCGTCGCGTCGGTGAGCTCGCACGCCGAGCCGTTCTACACGAGCATGCCGAGCACGAACGACAAGGCCTATCTCGAGCTCAACAATGCCTCGCACTCCGCTCCGACCTCGACGAACGTGACCGTGGCGAAGTACAGCATCTCGTGGCTCAAGCGCTTCATCGACAACGACACCCGCTACGAGCAGTTCCTCTGCCCGGCCCCGTCCGGCTCCGCGATCCAGGAATACCGCGACACCTGCCCCCACTCCTGAGGGTTTGCGGTGCCCGGTCCGCCGGGCGCCACTTTCCAAAATTCAGATGTACGAGTCCTCCAACGCGTCCTATCGCGACGCCACGCGCCGTCTTTGGTCACCCCGATCACGCGGCTTCCGGCCGGGCCCGGTGGCCGGCTTGGAAAGCCTGCGCGACCAACCGGTCACCGCGACCGGCCCGTCACGGGTGAGATGGCCTGGGCGAACGGCCGCACGAACCAGATGCCGCACCGGGCCTCGGCATCCAGTTCGAAACAGAGGATTGCGGCGACGAACCCAGCGTTGTGATCTCCACAGGTTGTTCACAAACCCACCGCCGGGCCTGCACCGGGCGTCAATAGGCTCCCCGCCGAAGGTCGGTGGGCCACGGGGGCGCACCGGCCGACTTGCCACGAACCGGTTGGATCGGTGGCTCGGGAGGTGGACGGTGGAGACGGATCGGCGTGTTCTGGTCGTCGAGGACGAGCGGACGATCGCGGAGGCGGTCGCGGTAAGGCTGCGGGCCGAGGGGTTCACGGTCGAGGTCGCCGGCGACGGCCCGGCCGCGGTCGAGGCGGCCCGGCGCACGCCGCCCGACGCGGTCGTGCTCGACGTCATGCTGCCCGGCTTCGACGGACTCGAGGTCTGCCGGCGGCTGCAGGCCGAGCGCCCGGTCCCGATCCTCATGCTCACCGCCCGCGACGACGAGACCGACCTGCTCGTCGGTCTGGCCGTCGGCGCCGACGACTACATGGTCAAGCCGTTCTCGATGCGCGAACTGGCCGCCCGGGTGCACGCCCTGCTGCGGCGGGCCGCGAAGACCGCCGCCAAGCCGGCCGGGCCACCGACGCTGCGGTTCGGCGACCTCGAGATCAACCAGGCCGAGCGGCGCGTGCTGCGGGCCGGGGTCGAGGCCCACCTGACCCCGACCGAGTTCGATCTGCTCGTTCACCTGGCCGCGCACCCCCGCACGGTCCTGCCGCGGGAAAGGCTGCTCGCCGACGTCTGGGGCTGGGCCGACGCCTCCGGCACCCGCACGGTCGACAGCCACATCAAGGGGCTGCGCCGCAAGCTCGGCCCCGATCTGATCCGCACCGTGCACGGCGTGGGCTACGCGCTGGAGGTGGAGCGGTGAGATGGCTCGCCTGGCTGCCACGGCCGCTCGACCCGGTCCGCTCGATCAAGATGAAGATCATCATGGTGCTGTTCGCGGGCGGCGGCAGCGGGCTGGTCTGGTTCTACCTCTGGCTGGGCTGGTTCCCGATCTGGACCGGCGTCACCGCGACGGTCATCGGAGTGACGATCGTCCAGTTCCTGGCCCGGGGCATGACCTCGCCGCTGCGTGAGATGACCACGGCCGTACGGGCCATGGCGCGCGGCGACTACGACCGGCGGGTACGGGCGACCTCGGCCGACGAGGTGGGCGAGCTCGCGGCGGCGTTCAACCAGATGGCGGCCGATCTGGCGGCGGCCGACCGGCAGCGGCGCGAGCTCATCGCGAACGTCTCGCACGAACTGCGTACGCCGATCACCGCCTTGCAGGGCCTGCTCGAGAACATCGTCGACGGGGTGGCCGCGGCCGATCCCACCCAGATGCAGACCGCGCTCGCCCAGACCGAGCGCCTCGGCCGGCTCGTCACCGAACTGCTCGATCTCTCCCGCCTCGACGCAGGCGTGGTGCCGTTGCGGCGCCACCCGATCGACGTGCGGGCGTTCCTCGACGACGTCGTGCGCGAGGCGGAAATCAACTCGGCCGGCGCCGGTCGTGACGTCCGTTTCAAGGTCGCCGCCCCGTCGATCGTCGTGCCCGGCGACCGGGAGCGGCTGCACCAGGTCTTCGCCAACCTGCTCGACAACGCCGCGCGGCACAGCCCGTCCGGCGGCACGGTCGAGGTGCGCGCCGAACGACACGACGACCACGTGCTGGTCGCCGTGGCCGACGAGGGCGAGGGAATCCCGGCGGCCGAGCGCGACCGGGTCTTCGAGCGTTTCACCCGCGGCGAGCGGCCCGCCGGCGGCGGCACCGGGCTGGGGCTGGCCATCGCCCGCTGGGTCGTCGAGCTGCACCACGGAACGATCGCCGCCGTCGACCCCGAGCCGCGTGGCTGCCTGATCCACGTCACGTTGCCGCTCAGCCCCAGCTGACCCATCCCGTACGCGATCAGCCGAGCGCCTCGAGGTGCCGCGGCCGGTCGACCCTGCCCTCGTGGAGGTTTCCCATGTCCACCGCTGCCCCTGTTCCCACGTTCCACGGTCCGTGGCCACCCGGCGTCCCGTGGGGCCGGCATTGGCTCGGCCCGGCGCGGCCCGCCTCGGTCGTCACCGTCGCGGCGGTCGCGGGGGCCGCCGCGGTCGCGGCACTGAGCCTTCCGCTCGACGAGGCCGGCGTGGGTTGGCTGATCACCGCCGTCGCCGCGGTCACGGCCGTGATGATCGCCGGCGTCGTGCCGCCGTACGTGGGTCCGCCCCCGCTGGTGTCCCGGCCGCGCCCGCCGCTCGGCGCCGAAAGGATCGCCTGGGGCGCGGCGAGCGTGGCCCTGCTGGCCGTCGGCACGTTCCGCTCGGCGGGCTGGCTCTTCGTGCTGTGCGTGCTCGTCTCGACGTTGACCGGCGTGCTTGCGCTGACCGGCGGCCGTTCGATGCGCAGCATCTACGCGGCCTGCACGATGCCCGGCCTGGCCGCGTTCCGCGCCGTGCCGTGGCTGACCCGCGGGCTGACCGGGCTGAACCGTTCCGGCGCCCGCATCGCGCTCACCGCCCTGGTCGCCGTGGCCATGCTGCTGGTCTTCGGCGCCCTGCTGGCTTCGGCCGACATCTACTTCGCGACCGCGCTGCAGAGGCTCGTGCCCGACCTCGGCGTCGACACGCTCTTCCGCTGGATCTTCGTGGGCGGCTGCGCGGCCGCACTCATCGGCGGCGCCGCGTTCCTCCGCGCCGCTCCGCCCCACCTGTCCGAACTGGACGGGACCGAGGGCCGCAGGGTGAACCGCTGGGAATGGGCCGTCCCGCTCGGGCTGCTCACCCTGCTCTTCATCGCCTTCGTCGCGGTGCAGGTCGTCGTGCTGGTCCGCGGCGACCGGCTGCCCGGGGCCTACGCCGACGCCGCCCGCAGCGGGTTCTTCCAGCTGAGCTGGGTGACCGGCCTGACCCTGATCGTGCTGGCCGGAGCGGCCCGCTGGGCGCCCCGCGAGCGACCCGCCGACCGTCTGCTGTTCCGCGTCATCCTCGGCACGCTGACCGCGCTCACCCTGGTCATCGCGGCGACCGCGCTGCACCGCATCATGTCCTACACCGCCGAGTTCGGCCTGACCCGGCTGCGCCTGCTCGTCTTCTGCTGCGAGCTGTGGTTCGTCTTCGTGCTGCTGCTGGTGCTGGTGGCCGGGCGGCGGCTGCGCGCGCCCTGGCTGCCCCGGATCGCGATCGCGGCGGGCGTGCTGGCGCTGCTCGGCCTGGCCGTGGTCAACCCCGACGGCCTGATCGCCGAACGCAACGTGCACACCGGCAACCACCCGATCGACCTCGAATATCTGGGCGACCTCTCGCCCGACGCGGTGCCGGCCGTCCTCGGCCTGCCGCCGGAGCAGCGGGACTGCGTGCTCGGCCGGCTCAGCTTCCAGCTCGACCGGACCTCCGGTGACTGGCGGGCCTTCAACCTCGGCCGCGAGCGGGCCCGCGACGTGATCGACCAGCAACTCGGCGGCCGAAGCTGGAAGTGCGAGTAGAAGGACTTGACATCCGGCTGTCGGCGGCCAGACTCCCGGGCATGGCCGCCGACGACCAGACCGAGCCGGACACCGCCACGGGCGTCACGGTCCCTCGGCGTACGCGGGTGGTTCTGGGTGAGGCGGCGGCCCGTCGACGCCCCGCCGACCGGGCCCGCGCCGACCTCGCGGAACAGACGCCCGTCGGCGAAGCCCTGGTCAAGGGTCTGGTCCGCGCCCAGCTAGCGCTCGCCCTGCGGCTGGCGCTGGTGGTCGTGACCGGCCTGGGCGCGCTCCCGATGCTCTTCGCGGTCGCGCCCGGGGTCGCCGGGGTAAAGGTCTTCGGCGTCTACCTGCCGTGGCTGCTGCTGGGCGTGCTCTCGTTCCCGTTCCTGATCGGCGTGGGCTGGGCCTACGTGCGCTGGGCGGAACGCAACGAGCAGGACTTCATCGCGCTGATCCGCCGGCCCGAGCAGTGAACCCGTACCTCGTCCCCGGTCTGGTGGCCGTGGTGCTGGTGACCGTCGGCATCGGCGTCTACGGGCTGCGCTTCGCCCGCACCACCTCGGATTTCCTGGTCGCCTCACGCTCGGTCAGCCCGGCCTGGAACGCTGCGGCGATCAGCGGCGAATACCTCTCGGCGGCCTCGTTCCTGGGCGTCGCCGGCCTGATCCTGCGCTACGGCGTCGACGTGCTCTGGTACCCGGTCGGCTTCGCGGCGGGCTATCTGGCGCTGCTGCTCTTCGTCGCGGCCCCGCTGCGCCGCTCGGGCGCCTTCACCCTGCCCGACTTCTGCCAGGTGCGGCTCGGATCGCCGCTGCTGCGCCGTCTGGCCAGCGTCTTCGTCGTCTTCATCGGCTGCCTCTACCTGGTGCCGCAGTTGCAGGGGGCCGGCCTGACCTTCACAACGGTCACCGGCGGTTCCTATGCGTGGGGCGCGCTGCTGGTCGGCGTGGTCGTCACGGCGAACGTCGCCCTCGGCGGCATGCGCGCGATCACCTTCGTGCAGGCCTTCCAGTACTGGCTCAAGCTCACCGCGCTCGCCGTCCCGGTGATCTTCCTAGCCCTGCAGTGGCAGTCCGACGGCCGCCCGCACGTCGCGCCGCCGGCCGGGACTGCGTTCCCGGCCGCGACCTCGGTGGTGATCGAGCAGGACGCGCTCGTCGACGGCGTCGCGGTGAAAGCGGGCACGCAGCTCAGCTTCGACGCCGGCGACCCGGTGCCGGCGGTGAGCACGGTGGACGCCCGGTTCGACGCCGACTGGCTGCTGCCCGGCGGCGACGGCAGCCTCTTCGCCACCTATTCGCTGATCCTGGCGACGTTTCTCGGCACGATGGGCTTACCCCACGTACTCGTACGCTTCTATACCAATCCCGACGGCGCGTCGGCCCGCCGCACGACACTCGTGGTGCTGGGGCTGGTCGGCACGTTCTACCTGCTGCCCACCCTCTATGGCGTGCTGGGCCGCATCTACACCCCGCAACTGCTGATGACCGGCCGCACCGACGCCGTCGTGCTGTTGCTGCCCGAGGCCGCGCTCGGCGGTGGCCACCTCGGCAAACTTCTCGGCGCCCTGGTCACCGCGGGCGCGCTGGCCGCCTTCCTCTCCACGTCGTCGGGCCTGCTCACCAGCGTCGCCGGGGTGGTCTTCACCGACGTGCTGCACGCCGGCCGCAGCGGGTCGGTGCGCGACTTCCGGCTGGCGACCGTGCTGGCCGCGTCGGTGCCGGTGCTGCTCTCGCTCTACCTCTCCAACATGGACGTCTCGCAGGTCGTTGGCCTGGCCTTCGCGGTCGCCGCGTCCAGCTTCTGCCCGCTGCTCGTGCTCGGCATCTGGTGGCGAGGGCTGACCGACGTGGGCGCGGTGGCCGGTCTCCTGGCCGGTGGGGGCGCCTCGATCGCGGCCGTCCTGATCACGGTGCTCGGCCCGCCGCTCGACGGCTGGCTCGCCGACGCTGTCGGGCAGCCGGCCGCGTGGACCGTGCCTCTCGCGTTCCTGGTGATGGTCGCCGGCTCGCTGCTGACCAGCCGCCGCATCCCCTCCGACGTCGGCGCGACCATGCTGCGCCTGCACGCCCCCGAGTCTCTACGGGTTTGAACGCCCTGGTCAGAGGGGCTAGGTTCGGAACATGACGGTGCCGGTGCAGCGCGAGGGCGATCAGATCCCGGCCATGGCGTTGCGCGGGCTGGTCAAGCGGTTCGACACCAAGCTCGCGGTCTCCGGTGTCAGCCTCGACGTGCCCGCCGGCTCGTTCTACGGCCTGCTCGGTCCCAACGGCGCCGGCAAGACCACCACGTTGTCCATGGCCGTCGGCCTCCTGCGCCCCGACGCCGGTCACGCTTTCCTGCTGGGGTACGACGTGTGGGCCGACCCCTCCGCGGCCAAGGCGCGACTCGGGGTGCTGCCCGACGGCGTACGCCTCTTCGACCGCCTCACCGGCCCTGAGTTGCTCGCCTATCACGGCCTGCTGCGCGGCATGGACGCCACGACCGTCGACCAGCGGGCCCGTGAGCTGCTCGACGTGCTCGAACTCGGCGCCGGCAACCGCACCCTGGTCGTCGACTACTCGGCCGGCATGCGCAAGAAGATCGGCCTGGCCTGCGCCCTGCTGCACGCCCCGCGGCTGCTCGTGCTCGACGAGCCGTTCGAGGCGGTCGACCCGGTCTCGGCCGCCCGCATCCGCGACATCCTCCAGCGCTACGTGGCCGGCGGCGGCACGGTCATCTTCTCCAGCCACGTCATGGAGGTCGTCGAGCGGCTCTGCTCGCACGTCGCGATCCTCTCCGACGGCGTGCTGCGCCTGCACGGCACGCTCGGCGCGGTGCGCGGCGACCGCTCGCTCGAAGAGGTCTTCGTCCAGGTGGTCGGCGGCCGGGTCAGCACCGGCTCGGAACTCGCGTGGCTGTGACGACGGCCGAGGCCGGGCCGTCCGTCTGGCCGTTCGTGCGGCTCAAGCTGCGGATGCTCGTCAACGGCTGGCGGGGGCGGCCGGCCCGCACCGCGTTGTTCGTCGCCGGTGTCGTGCTGGCCGGTTTCTTCGCCGTCGCGGGCTATGCGATCTTCGCGATCCCCGGTGTGGTCGGCGACGAGCGGGCGGCGAGCCTGTTGCTGCAGCTCGGGGGCTCTATGCTGGTCTTCGGCTGGCTGATCTTCCCGCTGCTGTTCTTCGGGGTCGACGAGTCGCTCGACCCCTCCCGATTCGCGCTGCTGCCGCTGAGCCGCCGCACGCTGATCATGGGCCTGTTCGCCGCCGCGCTGACCGGCTTGCCCGCGCTGTCCACACTGGCCGCGACGGCCGGCATGGTGAGCACGGTGGCCGACCTGGGCGGTGCCGCGGCGGCGTTCGTCCAATTCGTCGGCATTGTCGGCGGAGTGCTCATCTGCGTAGCCGTGAGCCGGGCCGTGACCAGCGCGTTCGCCACCGGGCTGCGCTCGCGCCGGTCACGCGACCTGGCCGTGGTGCTGTTCGCCGTGGTGGCCGCGCTGCTCGGGCCGCTGCAGCTCGCACTGCTGGCCGGAGCCGAGCGCGCCGACTGGCCGGCCTTCGCCGCCATCGCCGACGTGCTGGGCTGGACGCCGCTGGGCGCCCCGTGGTCGCTCGGCCTCGACGTGGTCGCCGGGCGCCTGTGGGCCGTACCGCTGAAGCTCTTGATCATTGTCGTCACCCTCGTGGGACTGCTGCGGTGGTGGAGCGCGACGCTGGAACGCGCCATGCTCGGCGCCGCCTCGAACGGCTCGTCCCGCGCCACCGGAAACGCGGGCTCGCCGACCGGCCTGCTGCTCGGCCGCCGCCTGCCACGCAGTCGCTTCGGGGCGCTCGTGGCCCGCGAGACCCGATATTGGTGGCGCGAGACGCGCCGACGGGCCTCGCTGATCACGTTCTCGGTGGCCGGGCTGTTCCTGCCGGTCTCGATCTCGCTGAGCGGGGGCGCGGCCGGGCCGATGGCGGTCTTCGTGGGCGCGCTCGCGGCGGTCGCGCTGGCCAACCAGTTCGGGTACGAGGGAAACGCGTACGCGGCCAATGTCGCCGCCGGGGTTCCGGGCCGGGTCGAGGTCCACTCGCGGGCGGCCGCACACGCCGTCTTCGTGCTGCCGCTCCTGCTGCTGGTCGCTTTGGTGGTGGGCGTCGTGTCGGGCCGGCCCGAACGTATCGCGGGTGACCTGGGGCTGCTGCTCGCCACCTACGGCGCCGGTCTCGGGCTGGTGCTGCCGGTCTCGGTGCGGGGGGCCTATTCGCTGCCCGAGTCGACCAGCCCGTTCGCCCTGTCGTCGGGTGGCGGGCTGGCCAAGGGCTTCCTGACCCTCGGCGTCATGCTCGGCACGCTGGTGGCCACGGTCCCGCTGCAGATTCTGGCGTGGGTGCTCGGCAGCGTGTGGCTCTGGATCGGCCTGCCGGTGGGGGCGGCGTTCGGCTGCGCGGCCTACCTGATCGGCTCGCAGGTCGCGGGCGACTGGCTCGACAAGCGGGCGCCCGAGGTGCTGGTCGCGGTGACCGCGGGCCGTTAGTGGAACGCCGGGCGCAGGCCTTCGCGGCGGACGAAGATGCGCCGGCGCTGCACGGCGACGCCGGAGGGGCCGAGCACATAGCCCTCGAGCCACAGCCAACCGTCGTACGTGCTGCGGGTGTCGACGCGGATCAGCCGGAAGGTCAGGGCACGCGCGCCCTCGAACTGCACGCTCGCCTCGCCGCCGATGTGCAGCACCTCGCCGGGCTGGAGCTGCACTTGCTGATGCACGGTCGACCCCCTCCGTCAGAAGATAGTTGTTGATCAATGCTGACGGTAGGGTCGTGCACTATCTGTGCAGAAAGCGAGAATGGTCGGCGTGACCTCCGACGAGCCCGGCGCCCGGATCCACTCGACCGACCCCTTCGCCACCCCCGACGACGAGAAGTCACCCGTACGGCGGCTGCGCGGCCGGCTGGCGGCCCCGGTCACGCTCTGGACCACGCCGGGTCCGGCCGGGCTCACCGTCTCGTCCACCCTCGTCGCCGACGGTGACCCGGGACGGGTGCTCGGGCTGATCGACGACGAGAGCGACTTCTGGGACGCCCTCGAAGAGGCCGGGCGGTTCGCGATGGTCCCCCTCACACCGGCCGACCGGCAGCTGGCCGACAAGTTCGCCGGACTGATGCCCGCGCCGGGCGGTCTGTTCACCGGCGACGGCTGGACCGACACCGGCTACGGCCCGGTTCCCGCGAGCGCCGCCACCTGGGCCGGCTGCCGGCTCGAGTCGTCCCGGGTGGTGGGCTGGGCGCTCCTGGTCGAGGCCGTGATCGAGAAGGTGGAGACCGGCCCTGCACCGCGCCCACTTCTCCATTACCGCGGTCGATATCGCGACCTCGCCGGTTAGCGCCGGCCCCGCTCAGCGCAGTCAAACCGCCACTCGGCGCAAGGGCCGACCGGTGGCCCTCACGCGCGGCCAGATCTTCGTACGTTGCCGAAAAGTCCGCCCCACCCCGAAGGTGGTGAACCCCGGTGACTACCGAAGTGCCCTCGTCCTCCACCGAGAGGTACCGGGCCGTCCAAGACTCCGAGGAATTCGGCCGGCTGCGCCACGCTGCGCGCAGCTTCGTCTTCCCCATGACGGTCGCGTTCTTCCTCTGGTACGCCCTCTATGTCCTACTTTCCGCGTACGCCCGCGGCTTCATGAGCGCGAAGATCATCGGCAACATCAACGTCGCGCTGATCCTCGGTCTCCTGCAGTTCGTCACCACGTTCCTGATCGCCTGGTACTACTCGCGCTACGCGGCTCGCAAGATCGACCCGCTGGCCGACAAGATCCTCGCTGAGCTCAACGCCGGAAAAGGCGACAGCGACGGCGGCGACGTCAAGAAGAGCGAGGACTGATGGAACCCCATTTCCTTGCCGCTGAGGTCTCGACCTCGACGTCCCGCGGCCTCACGATCACGCTCTTCCTCGTCTTCGTGGCCGTCACGCTGGCCATCACGATCTGGGCCAGCCGCCAGACCAAGACCGCGACCGACTTCTACGCCGGTGGCCGCCAGTTCTCCGGCTTCCAGAACGGCATGGCGATCGGCGGCGACTACATGTCGGCGGCGTCCTTCCTGGGCATCGCCGGCCTGATCGCGCTGTACGGCTACGACGGCTTCCTCTACTCGATCGGCTTCCTGGTCGCGTGGCTGGTCGCGCTGCTGCTGGTGGCCGAGTACCTGCGCAACTCGGGCCGCTACACGATGGCCGACGTGCTCGCCTTCCGCATGCGTCAGCGCCCGGTGCGTACGGCGGCCAGTGCCTCCACCATCGTCGTGTCGATCTTCTATCTGATCGCGCAGATGGTCGGCGCGGGCGCGCTGGTGTCACTGCTGCTCGGCATCACGCCGGACACGACGTTCCTGGGCATGGACGCGGACACCGCCAAGGTCGCCACGATCATCCTGGTCGGCGCCCTGATGATCGTCTACGTGATCGTCGGCGGCATGAAGGGCACCACGTACGTCCAGATCGTCAAGGCGTTCATGCTGATGACCGGCGCGCTCGTCATGACGCTGCTGGTGCTCGCGCACTACAAGTTCAACCTGTCCCAGCTGCTCGGCGACGCCGCGGCACAGTCGGGCAAGGGGGACGCCTTCCTCGAGCCGGGCCTGCGCTACGGCGTCGAGTCGGCCAGTGCGTCGGCCACCTTCTACAGCAAGATGGACCTGCTCTCGCTGGGCATCGCGCTGGTGCTGGGCACGGCCGGCCTGCCGCACATCCTGACCCGCTTCTACACCGTGCCGACCAGCAAGATCGCCCGTAAGAGCGTGCTCTGGGCGATCGGCATCATCGGCACGTTCTACCTGTTCACCCTGGCCCTCGGCTTCGGCGCGGCGGCTCTGGTGGGCGGCAAGGCGATCACCGCCCAGGACAAGGCGGGCAACACGGCGGCTCCGCAGCTCGCCCAGGCGCTCGGCATCGACTATCTGGGTGGCGAGACCGGTGGCGCGGTGCTGCTGGCGATCATCGCCGCGGTCGCGTTCGCCACGATCCTCGCGGTGGTGGCCGGCCTGACCCTGGCGTCGTCGTCGAGCGTGGCGCATGACTTCTACGCCAACGTCATCCGGCGCGGTACCGCCTCGGAGCGCGACGAGGTGCGGGTCGCCCGCATCTCGGCCCTGGTCATCGGCGCGGTCGCGATCGCACTGTCGATCTTCGCGCAGAGCCTGAACGTGGCCTTCCTGGTCGCGCTCGCGTTCGCGGTGGCCGCCTCGGCCAACCTGCCGGCGATCCTCTACAGCCTGTTCTGGCGGAAGTTCAACACCTCCGGCGCGCTGTGGTCGATCTACGGCGGTCTGACGGCCGCCGTCGTCCTGGTGTTCTTCTCGCCCGTTGTGTCCGGTTCGGCAACCGCCATGTTCCCGGACAGCGACTGGCACTTCTTCCCGCTCTCCAACCCGGGCATCATCTCGATCCCGATCGGCTTCCTCTGCGGCTGGATCGGCACGGTGATCTCGAAGGAGGACGACAGCGCGAAGTACGCGGAGCTCGAGGTCCGGTCCCTGACCGGGCACGGAGCTCACTGAGAATCCCCCCGGGGCGGATGCCGCAGGCGTCCGTCCCGGGCCGGGTCTACCGACTTCGTGCCGTGTCGCTTCGATGGCGGGGCGTACGGGCACTTGGTACGTAACCTAGGTTCCATGTCAGCGCCCACGTCCCCCCACGGGGGTTCCGGTAGAGCCTCCGTCCCGTCCTCGGCGGCCCGGGCTTCGGCCCGCCCGTCCGGCGCCTATCCCGTCACCTCGCCCCAGGGCGGCGGCGGCAACTACCCGCCCGGCGGCGGTGACGGCCCGGGTCGTGGCACCTCCTACCGTGGCCGTAAGCCGCGCCGCTGGGGCCGCATCGCCCTGCTGGCCGGTCTGGCTGTGCTGATCATCGCGGTGATCGCCGGCATCTCGCTCTACGGCTACGCGCAGGGTCTCGACAAGGACCTCAAGCGCACCAACGCCTTCGAGGGCATCACCGCCGACCGGCCCGCCAAGGCCATCGAGGGCACCCAGAACATCCTGCTCGTGGGCAGCGACTCGCGCGACCCCGACGCCAAGGACGACGGGGCCGGCAAATGGCGCGCCGACACGCTGATCCTCATGCACATCCCGGCCGACCACAAATCCGCCCAGCTCGTCTCGATCCCGCGCGACCTGTGGGTCGTCATCCCGCGCAGCAACGACGCGAAGTGCGGCGACGGCAGCCGGGCCAAGATCAACGCGGCGTTCGCCTTCGGCGGCCTGCCCCGCGCGGTGCACACGGTCGAGTGCCTCACCGACGTCAAGGTCGACCACGTCATGGCGATCGACTTCGGCGGCTTCAAAGAGGTCACCGACGCGCTCGGCGGCGTCGACCTCAAGGTCGAGCAGACCATCACCTCGATCCACAAGCCGTTCCGGGTGTTCAAGAAGGGCACCATGCACATGAACGGCGACCAGGCCCTCGACTGGGTGCGCCAGCGCAAGCAGTTCGCCCGTGGCGACTTCGCCCGCATGCAGCACCAGCAAGACTTCCTCAAGGCGCTGATGGACAAGGCGGCCAGCGGTGGCACGATCAGCAACCCGGCCAAGCTGAACGCGTTCCTCAAGTCCGTGACCAAGGCCGTCACCGTCGACCACGACTTCTCGCTCACCGACATGGCGGTCGAGATGCGCGGCGTCCGCGGCTCCGACCTCACCTTCATCACCAGCCCCAACAAGGGCTCGGACACCATCGCCGGCCAGTCCGTGGTGGTCTCCGACAAAGAGAAGGCGCTGGCCCTCTACAAGGCGATGGCCGCCGACAAGATGGACGAGTGGATGGCGTCCAACCTCAAGACGACGGCCGCGAAGTGACGCCAGTACGCTGAATGGTGTGTTCGGACCCCAGGTACCCAGCGTGACCCCCGCCGACGTCTCCGACGAGGCGTACCTGCTCGATGTGCGCGAGCCCGACGAGTGGACGGCGGGGCACGCCCCCGGCGCGCACCACGTGCCGATGATGGAGATTCCGGCCCGCATGGCCGAGGTGCCGACCGACCGCGAGGTGGTCGTCGTCTGCCGGTCGGGCGGCCGCTCCGGCCAGGTCGTTTCCTACCTCATGGGCAACGGCTGGGACAACGTGCGCAACCTCGACGGCGGCATGAAGTCGTGGGCCGCCTCAGGCCGCGAGGTCGTCGCCGAGAACGGACAACCGGCCCGAGTCATCTGAGCCGTGACGACCGACTACCGCCCTTTGGTGTTCGCGCACCGCGGCGGCGCCGACGCCCTGCCCGAGCACACGCTCGGCGCCTACCTGCGTGCCCTCGCCGACGGCGCTGACGGGCTCGAGTGCGACGTACGGCTCACCCGCGACGGCCACCTGGTCTGCGTGCACGACCGGCGGCTCGATCGCACGAGCAACGGTCGCGGCAAGGTCAGCACCAAGACACTGGCCGAGCTCGACTCGCTCGACTTCGGCTCCTGGCATCCGGCCTATCCGGGTGACGAGGAACCGCTGCCCGAGCTCTCCCGGCTGCTGACCCTCGACCGGCTGCTCGAAGCGGTGCGCGACAGCGGCCGCCCGGTGCGGTTACTCATCGAGACCAAACACCCGTCACGGTACGGAGCCGAGGTCGAGCGCCGCCTGGTCAAGACGCTGCGCCGCCACGGCCTGGCCGAGCCCGGGCCGGACAGCCCCGTGCAGGTGACGGTGATGTCGTTCGCCGCGCTCGCGCTGCGCCGGGTGCGGGTCCTGGCTCCGGCCATCCCGACGGTCTACCTGATCGAACTGCTGCCTCCCGGGGTCGGCCGGGGCCGGCTGCCCTTCGGCGCCCGCATCGCCGGACCCGGGGTGGCGCTGGTGCGGGCCCGGCCCGGGTTGATCCCGGCCATCCGGGCCGCGGGCCACAAGGCGTACGTCTGGACCGTCAACGACAAGGCCGATCTCGACCTCGTCCTGGAGCATCGGGTGGACGGGGTCATCACCGACCGGCCCAAGTTCGTCATCGACCAATTGGCGACCCGCTGAGGCTGCCCAAACTCGCGGAAGCGAGGCACACTCGCAGACATGCCGGACCGTCCCGACTACCGCGTGCTGACCCGAGGGCAGATCGCGATCCTCGATCGGATCAACGCCGGTGAGGCGGGGCTCCCCGTCCTTCAGCAGATCGTGCGCGTCGCTCAGGAATCGCTGGGTGGCCGCGGCGCGGGCATCGCAGAGTACGCCCCCGACTACGGCCGCATCGTCGCCGCCACCGGGGTGTGCGAGGCCGCGATCGGCCGTCGCGTCGACCGCGCCGACACCCGCCTGCGCGACGGCCGCACCCTGCTCATCCCGCTCGACTCGCTCAACGACGAGTTCGCCAAGCAGGTCGAGGGCGGCGACGTGCGGCGCATGCTGGGCGCCCGCTGCGAGGTCGGCGACGCGATCGTCGGCTCCCTGCACGTCTACTTCGGCGACGAGGACGGCGAGCCCGGCCCCGAGCATCACGCGGTTCTCGAGCTGCTCGCCGGGCACGTCGGGCGGCTCTACGCGGCCCGTGACGGCCTGCCCGTGCACCGCGCCGAGCACAACCGCCGCCTGCAGGGCCGCGACCTCTGGGTGGCGGTGACCAGCCACGAGTTGCGCACCCCGGTGACGGTGATCAAGGGGTACGCCGACACGCTGACCAACCACTGGGAGACGCTCGGCGAGTCCGGCCGTCAGGAAGCGGTGCGCATCATCGGCACGCGCGCCGGCGAACTGGCCCGGCTGGTCGACCGGTTGCTGTCGGCGGCCAGCGAGGACGGTGACGTCGGCGCGTCCCCGGCCGGGCCGTTCGACCTGTCCGAGGCGCTGCGCGACGCCGTCGACGAGTTGCCCGCCGACCTGCGCCGCCGCATGATCGCCGACAACCTTCCGGGTGACCTGCCGAAGGCGTTCGGCGAGCGCGACTCGATCGCCACGATCCTGACCGAACTGGCGACGAACGCCGAGAAGCACTCGCCGCCCGGCTCGATGGTCGAGCTCTGCGCGGGCACCGACGAGGAGACGCTGCGCTTCCGGGTCTCCGACCGCGGGGTGGGCATCCGACCCGAACACGTCGAGCAGGCCTTCGAGCGTTACTGGCAGGCCGAGGGCGGCGACCGCCGGCACCACCCGGGGGCGGGTCTGGGGCTCTACCTCGTACGCCGTCTGGTGGAACGACAGCACGGCTGGGTGTCACTGAGGCCGCGCGAGGGCGGCGGGACGACGGCCGAGGTCCGTTTGCCCCGGGCTTGAGCCATGGCTCAGCCTTCAGTCCGCTTTCGGGTGGCGGGCGGGGTGGTTGGACGGGACACGGACACCTGGAGTGTCCCATTCGGGTGGGGAGCGCCTAGGCTGTCTCGCCGTGAGCAAGCGTCGTAACCAACGCCAGTCCGCACCCAAGCGCGAGAAGGTGCGGGACATCTTCGTGGCTCGTCCCTTCGAGGGCCTGGCCGACGAGACCGAGTGGATCGCGCTGCGCGAGCTGGTGCCCGCCGCCTCCGCGCCGCTCACCCTGCGGCCCGAGATCATCGAGGAGTACGGGGACCGTCCCGTCACCCTCTCGACCGTGCTGCCGATGGCGTGGCCGGCCATGACCCGCCAGGACGGCCGGGTCTTCATCGGCCTGCAGCGTCACGTCCAGTCCGGCGACGTGTCCCGTGACCTCGCCGTGGCGATCCTGAACGCGCTGCGGACCGAGCCGGGCGACACGGTCGCGGTTCCGGCCCTGCCCGGCGAGGGCCCGCGGCTGCAGGACGTGCTGGTCGACGGCCCGCTCGAGATCACGATGCACGACGGCTTCGAATACTGGCTCGACGCCGACCAGGCCGAGGACCCGACCGTGAAGGCGTCGCTGGAACGCGCCAACGCCTCGATCTACCCGACCGTGCGTCTCGCGGCGGGCCGGGCGGCGTACTGGTGCCGGGTCGCCCCCGACAAGGGCCACGTGCGCTGGGTGCTCCAGGAACCGGAGGACCAGGCTCTCGACGCGCTGTCGCGTCTGTCGGCCGCCGGCGACCTGCTGCTGGGCGACCGCACGAAGTTCGCGGGCATGTTCCGCGCGCACGGCCTGCTGGTGCCCGTCTGGGATATTCCGGGCGAGCTCGAGGCGGCCGACTGGGAGGCCCCGCTGGCCGACTTCGCCAAGCGCTACGCCGACACGCTGGCCGAGACCGGCCCGCTCGACGCCGACGCGCGCCGGGCCAAGCAGGGCCTTATCGGCCGGCAGCTCACACTCCGGTAAAGCCGTGCTGGACGAGCGGTTCATCTCCGACGAGCTGGACCGCTCTGTCTGGGTTCCCTGGTATCTGCCGCACTGGAGCTCTCGGGCGGCCTCGGCGGCGACGTACGAGGTCGGTGGCGGGAAGCTGCGGTTGAGCATCCCGGCCGAGCAGCCGTTGTGGGCCGAGGGCGTGCACGAGACGCCGCTGCGCGTGTCGGGGATCCAGAGCGCGAACTTCTCGGGGCCGGTCGGCAGCACGGTCGGCGGCCAGCCGTTCCGGCCCGGTCAGCGGGTGCTGGAGGAGCAGGGCGAGTTCTGGGGATACACACCGCTCTACGGTGACATCGAGATCGAGATGCGGGCGACGATCACACCTCGGTCGATGGCCGCGTTCTGGCTCTCCGGAATCGAGGACGAGCCGTCGCGATCGGGCGAGATCTGCGTGATGGAGGTCTTCGGCACGGCCCCGCAGGCGATCGGGATGGGTCTGCACCGCTTCCGCGACCCGGGCCTCGAAGAGGACTGGGGAACCGTCACGCTGCCGATCGACGTCTCCGAGATTCATGCGTACGGCGTGAGCTGGCGTCCCGGTTCGCTGGCCTTCTCGGTCGACGGCGAGGTGGTCAAGCGGGTCAGCCAGGCCCCTGACTACCCCGTGCAGCTCGAGATCGCCGTCTTCGACTTTCCCGACAAGGGTCCGCCGGGAGACGTACCCGAAATGGTCGTCACCCGGGTAACCGGCTCACCTCTGTAGGGGATCGCGCTCGACCGGGCAGCTCATGCAGCGCGGGCCGCCCCGGCCGCTGCCGAGTTCCGAGCCGCTTATTCGCACGACCTCGATGCCGGCCCGTTCGAGCTGCGCGTTCGTCTCGACGTTGCGTTCGTAGGCGACACAGAGGCGGGGCGCGATGGCGAGGGTGTTGTTGCCGTCGTCCCACTGCTCGCGCTCGGCGGTCACCGGGTCGAGGCCGGTGTCGATGATCCGCAGCCGGTCGATCCCCATCGCCTCGGCCGCCGCCTGCAGGAAGGGGCGCGGCCCGGAGGCCCTCGGTTCGCCGTCGGCGTCAGCGACCACGGTGTACGCCTGGAGAGTGTCCGCGATGATCGGATACATCACGACCGAATCGACGTCGACCATTGTGCAGACCGTGTCGAGGTGCATGGTGGCGCGTTCCTGGGCGATCGGCACGGCCAGGATCGTGCGGGCCGCTCCGGTCGCGAAAATTCGGCGCGCCAGCCGCTCGGCGCCGGCCGGGGTGGTGCGCTCGCCGACCCCGATCGCCACCACCTCGGGGGCCAGCAGCAACACGTCGCCGCCCTCGAGCCGCTCCAGCGAGGGGTCGTAGAGCAGCGCGGAGCCCGCGAAGCGTGGGTGGTAGCGGTAGATGGCCCGGGTCAGCGTCGTCTCACGGCTGCGGGCCGGCATGGCCAGGCTGGTAACCGCCACCCGGTCGCGCACCCAGACCGACGAGTCGCGGGTGAAGAGCAGGTTGGGCAGCGGGTCGATCACGAAGTCGAGCCGGTCCATCATCTCGTAGACCAGGCCGCCCGGTCCTGGCTTGAGCTCCTCGTGCGCGAGGCCGGCCATCAGCACCTCGGCGAGGCGGCGCGGGTCTTGATCGGCCAGATAGCGGCCCACGTTGTCGCGCAGGGTGTCGCCGAGCCGGCGGTCGGCCAGCACGCTCTCGGTCAGCTCGGCGCGCGCGTCCTCCACAGCCAACGTCTCGGCCAGCAGCTCGCCGAGGTAGAGCACCTCGACGCCGCGATCGCGCAGCGCCTGGGCGAAGGCGTCGTGCTCCTCCTGGGCACGGCCGACCCAGGGGATCGCATCGAAGAGCAGGCTGTCGTTGTTCCTCGGAGTCAGCCGGGCAAGTTCGGGTCCGGGGCGGTGCAGCAGCACGGTGCGCAGCCGGCCCACTTCACTGTCGACGTAGTGCGCCACCCGCTGACCGTAGCCCACCCGTCGATCTCCTGGCATCCACCCCGGCACGCACTGCGATCGGTCGATAACAATCTGCCTAGATCATGAGACATCAGTGCGCGACCGCGACGGGACGACTAACTTTGTCCTGGAGTTGGTCGAAGAGGGGAACAGGCGCCGAGATGCACCATCCGCAAGAAGTCGCGATGCGTGAATGTGGCATTCATCCCCTCTCATTCCACTTTCTTTCCACTCCGGTGTCTTGCTTCCGTATGGGGTCGAGCACTTACGGTAGTGAAAAGAGAGCCCGAAGGACCTTTTGCCGGAGGTCGCAGTGACTGTCTTCCCAGCACGCCCCGCTCTACCCGTCTCTCCGAACAGCCCGATCGACCGTCGACTGGGCCGCCCCGCCGCTCTCGAGGCGCCACCCCGCACCTCGCCGAGCGAGTGGGCCCGCCGTCGTCGCGCCGAGCGTGGCGCCCGCCGACTCGAAGCCGCCGGCGCCCGCGCGCTGACCCGCCTCGATCGCCTCGGGCCCAACTGGCACATCGTGGACTGGCCGCGCACCGACGCGCTCGGCTACTACGAGCCCGACCCCGCTGACGACCGCGCCGGGTTCCTGGCGATCGGTCCCGGTGGTGTCTACGCGGTGACCGTCGCCGACCACGGTCGCGCCCGGGTGCTCATCGCCGGTGACGTCGTGCAGATCAACGGAAAGCGCCCGCAATACATCGCCGAGGCCCGCCGCGAGGCCCGCCGGGCGAGCAAGGCGCTCTCCGCCGCTGTCGGCCTCAGCGTCCCGGTGACTCCCGTGCTGACGTTCGTCGGTTCCGGCGTCATCAGCGTGCACGGCCTGCCCAAGGAAGTGCTCGTCGCGACCGACAAAGAGCTCGACCGTCTGCTGATCGCCGGCGGCGCCCGCATCTCGCCGTCCACCGCGAACAAGCTCACGACCGTGGCCGAGCACCCCGCCACCTGGGCGAACGCGCCTTACCGTCCGGCCGGTGACTACCGCTGGCACGCCGACGGACAAACGGCCGCTGACAAGCGGACAGCGCGCCGGTAACGTTCCTTCCGGTTGTAGTCGACGGCTTCGATGCCGCGGCGCCACCCGTTGACGCGGGTGTGCGCCGTGGCGGGCCGTCGATCCGCAGGAGCGAGGAGGATCGGGTGGCGCACGTCGAACTCTCACTCTCGGGAGCGTTCGTCCCCCAGGCGCGCACTCCCTCCGAGGCCGAGTTCGTGCCGAGCCTCGAGAGGTGGACGGCGACCGTCTCCGCCGCCGCGGAGCCCTGCCTGATCATCGACACGACGACCGCGATCGTCGCGGTGTCCGTCTCGTGCGGCGAGCTGCTGGGCCTGGGCAAGCCACCCGAGGTGATCGGCAAGGCGCTCGGCAGCGTGCTCCGTCTGCTCGACTTCACGGCCGGCGCCGCCGAGCTCGAGGAATCCGACGCCGACAAGATCCCGCCGCTGCTGGCCCTGCGCAGCGAGCGCCTGGCCCGCGGTCTGCTGCGGGTGGTGCCCGGTCCGGGCGAGACGCCGCTGACCGTCGACGCGATCGCCACACCGCTGCTCGAGAACGAGCGCGTGGCCGGCTCGATGACGTTCTTCTCCGCGGTCCGTTACTGACTCTTCTCTCGCCTGTCCGGGCTGTGGCGTTTGACGCACCCCGTGGGCATTGGGCAACCCTGATCGCGAAACGTAGTCTGCCCTCATGCTCGATCTAGATCTGCTACCCGCGGAGTTCGCGGTGACCCGGCTGCCGGCCGGCTCACCGATCCCGGCTTCGCTGAGCGCGGGTCCGGACGAGAAAAGCGTCATCTCGCTCTCGTGGGACGCCGACGAACTCTCGATCATCTGCCCGGCCGACCGGGTGCCCGAGGGCGCGAGTGTCGACACCGCCTGGCGCTGTCTGCGCGTGGTCGGGCCGCTCGATCTCGCGCTCACCGGCGTGCTCGCGTCGCTGATCGGTCCGCTGGCCGACGCGCGGGTCAACATCGTCACGTTTTCGACGTATTCGACCGATTATCTGCTGGTCCCGTCGGTGCGGCTGACCGAGGCGATGGACACTTTGCGGGCCGCTGGGCACCGCATCGCCTCCTGACCGGGTCTTACCATTTGCGCGTGTCCCCCCACACAAGTCTCATCCCCGTGCTTGTCGTCGGCGCCGGCATGCTGCTGGGCGCCTGCGGCGAACCGCCGCAACCTCTGCCGACGTCACCGCCGTACGTGACGCCGAGCGCGGCCCCGATCTCGATCGGCCCGTCGGTGGACTTCCCCCTGCCCACCACCACGACGCAGCCGTATCCGACCACGACCGCGACCTATCCGGCGTACCCCACTTACCCGACCTCGACGGTCACCCCCACCCCGAATCCCACGACCAGCCCGCCCGCCGCTGTGCCGACGCCGGCCGCCGCCCGGTGCCAGACCGAGCCGACCGGCGCGCAGATCCTCGAGGTGGTCAAGAAGGAGAAGGGCGTGCCGAACAAGCCGCTGCGGATCGCCGAGGGGCCGTTCTGTTCGGGCACGTGGTCGTTCGCCAAGATCGAGGTCACCGGGGCCGACGACCCCGAGCCGATGTCGGCGGTGCTCACCGGCCAGGGCGCCTCGCTCAAGCCCGTCGCGGTCGGGTCCGACCCGTGCAGCAGCGAATATGTACGCACCACGGCGCCGCCCGGCATTCGCGTGCTGGCCTGCGGTCCTGAGCGGCCCGGGTCGTAGACTCGCGCCATGCCGGGAACGCCGCCCACACGCTTCGTCTACCTCGGTCCGGAGGGCACCTTCACCGAGGCCGCCCTGCGCACCATCCCCGCGGCCGAGCACGGGTTGCGCACACCCGCGCGCAGCGTGCCTGAGGCGCTCGAGGCCGTCCGTTCCGGCGACGCCGACGCGGCCCTAGTGCCGCTGGAGAACTCGGTCGGCGGCGCCGTCCCGGTCACCCTCGACGAGCTGGCCACCGGCAGCCCTCTGGTCATCACCCGCGAGGTCGTGCTGCCGGTCGAGTTCGTGCTGGCCGCCCGCGCGCTCACCCCGCTCGCCGATCTGCGCTCGATCGCCGCCCACCCGCAGGCCTCGGCCCAGTGCCGCAACTGGCTGCTGGCCAACGTGCCCGACGCGGTGATCGTCGACGTGCTCTCCAACGCGGCCGCGGCCATCAGCGCGGCCTCGGGCGAGCACGACGCGGCCCTCTGCGCGCCGATCGGGGTCAAGCGCAACGGGCTGGCCGTGCTGGCCGACAAGGTGGCCGACCACGCCGACGCGGTGACCCGTTTCGCCCTGCTCACCCGGCCCGGGCCGCCGGCCGAGCCGACCGGCGACGACGTGACGTCGCTGGCCGTCTCGATCCGGCGCGACCAGGTCGGCGCGCTGCTCTCGGTGCTCACCGAGCTGGCCGTGCGCGGCATCAACCTGTCCCGCATCGAGTCCCGCCCGACCGGCGAGCAGCTCGGGACGTACGTCTTCTTTCTCGACTGCACCGGCCACGTGGCCGAGCCCCGCCTCGGGGAGGCTCTTCAAGGCCTGCGGCGCATCTGCGCCGACGTCCGCTTCCTCGGCAGCTACCCCCGCCACCGCCTCGCCCCGGAGGCCCCGGTGGCGTCCCCCCGAGGCCTCTCGAACACCGACTTCGCCGACTCCGCGTCATGGCTGGCCCAGGTGCGCGCGGGTTTGATCGCCTGAGTCACCCGGATCAGCCGAGTCGCATCGCGGAGCGGGGCCGGCAGGCTCAGTTGCCGAAGATGCCGCCCAGGATTCCGCCCTCTTGCTGATTGCCGCTGCCGGCGCCCGCGAAGCCGCCGGGCGGCTCCTCGGAGGGCTGCACGACCACGAAACCCTGACCGGCGAAGCTCATCGTGAAGCGCTCACCCGTGGTGCGGCCCATCAGCGTGCCCAGACCGAGTTGCTCGGCGCGGTGATAGCCGGTCTGCAGGCTCGCCGACCAGCAGATCGCGGCCTGCGGGTCGACAAAGGTGGGCTGGTCGACGGTGAGCACGACGGGGGTGCCCTTGGTGGTGACCGCGATCCGTCCGTGCCCGCTGAAGACGCAGTTGAACAGGCCGGCGTTGGACATCATGCCCACGCCCTGCACCATCTTGATGTCGTACTTCAGGGTCGAGTCGAAGGCGAGCACGTTCGCCCCGTTGATCGACAGCGCGTCGCCGCCCTCGAGGTCGATCAGGTGGACGTCGGCCGCGTTCTCGGCCAGGAAGACGTCGCCGTGACCGCGTACGCGCATCAGCGGCACACCCTCGCCGGTCAGCTTCTGCTTGAGGAACTTGCCGATACCGCCCGAGCCGAGCGCCTCGAACTGCACCTGCCCCTGGTAGGCGACCATCGACCCGACGCGGGCCATGAACTCGCCGTTCAACTCGGCCTTGAGCAGCTTGGAATTCTGAAGCCGGAGCCCGGGCTGGGCCGACTCCTTCTCGAGGTTCTCGGCCGAGAAAAGCTCGCTACGCATGCCGCCTCCTGCTTCGTTGTTCAACTCAGCGTAGGGGAGGTCGCCAAACCTGTGACCGTCTTTCAGCCCCAGCCCAGCTCGTGCAAACGATGATCGTCAATGCCGAAGTGGTGGGCGATCTCGTGCACCACGGTGATCGCGACCTCGTCGACCACGTCGGTCTCGGTGTCGCAGATGCGCAGCGTGGGCAGGCGATAGATGGTGATGCGATCGGGCAGGACACCGGCGTAGTCCCAGCCGCGCTCGGTGAGGGCCGTACCCTCGTAGAGGCCCAGAAGGTCGTCGGTGCCGTCGGCCGGCTCGTCCTCGACGACGATGACCACGTTGTCCATGACCTTGAGCAGCTCGGCGGGCACCTCGTCGAGGGCCTCACCGACCAGTTCCTCGAAGCGTTCCCGACTCATCTCGACCGGCACGGGTGCCATTGTGCCTCGGCGCGCACGAAGATGCCGCCGGTGCGGCGCGGCCGCACCGGCGTGCATGCGTGACGTCAGGCGAGCTTGGCGCTCAGGGTGATCTCGGCGCCCGGGGAGAGCAGACGCGAGATCGGGCAGTTCGCCTTGGCGTCCTCGGCGATCTTCTGGAACGTGCCCTCGTCGACACCGGGGACGTCGCCCTGGGTCTCGAGGTCGATGCGGGTGACCGTCATGCCGGCGTCGGTCTTGTCCAGGTGGACCTTGGCGACGGTCTCGACCGAGGTCGGCGTGAAGCCGGCGTCGGAGAGCGCCTTCGCGAAGGCCATCGAGAAGCAACCGGAGTGCGCGGCGGCGATGAGCTCCTCGGGGTTGGTGCCCTCACCCTCCTCGAAGCGCGACTTGAACGAGTAGTTCCCCTGGATGCCGCCCTTGCCGGTCTTGATCGTGCCGGAACCCTCGGTGAGGTTCCCCTGCCAGCGGGCCGTAGCGTTGCGAATAGGCATACCGGAAACGCTAGTGCATACGGTGGGCCCTGGCCGGGCGACCTGGCACAGGGCACCATGGACGCCATGCCCGCGCCGCAGCAGCCGCCGCTCGAGATCGACGTGACTTCCCCCGAGGCCGTGGTCGAGTTCGGTCCGGCTCAAGAAAGCCGCCGTCCGCGCCGGCATCTCTCCGGTCTCGGCCGCGACCTGCTGGCCGACCGGCGTGCCGTGCCGCTGGCGGCCGCCCTCGCCGCCCTGGCCGCGCTCGTCTCGGTCCTCTCCGAGTGGCAGGTCACCACGCTCGACGCGAGCGCGCTCGGCGTCGGCGGGGGCGAGCGCATCCTGCCCAGCGGCATCGACGACCTCGGCGCGCTCGGCATCGGCTTCGTGCTGAGCCTGTTCCTCGTGGTGCCGACGGTGGTGCTGACGCTGTTCGGGCCGCCCGGCGGCCGCCGCTACGCCCGCCTGGCCGGTCTCAGCGTCGCGGGCACCCAGCTCGGCCTGCTGCTCGCCGTGGCCTCCGTGCTCGGCTCCGAGAGCTACGTGATCGACCCGGTCTATCGAGTCGCTCTCAAGGGCAACGAGACCACCCTGACGTACGGGCGTGGCCTGTGGTGCGCCTTCGTCGCGGTGCTCTTCGCACTGGCCGCGCTGTTCCTCGCCGGGCGCCACAGCAGCAACGCCGAGCCGCCCGTCGTGACCGAGGAGGATTCGCCCACGGTCTGGTCGTGGCGTCGTCCGCCCACGAGCGAGGATGACCAGGCGGGTGACGAGTCGCTCGACCTCACCGTCTCGCCTTCGCAGCCGTTCACGCCCTACCGCGACGACCGCGACCGCCCGAGCTGACCACCTTCCGGCGCGCGGGGACATATCCGGGTGCTGACCGTGGCTGCTCGCCGGTAGGCTCGACACTCGTGATTGACCTGCGTCTGCTTCGCGAAGACCCCGACCGGATCCGCGCCAGCCAGCGAGTGCGTGGCGAGTCCACCGAGGTGGTGGACGAGCTGCTGCGCGCCGACGAGGCCCGCCGCTCGACCACCCAGCGGTTCGAGGCGCTGCGGTCCGAGCAGAAATCGCTGAGCAAGCAGGTGCCCAAGGCCTCCGCCGACGAGCGGCCCGCGCTGCTCGCGCGCACGAAGGAGCTCGCCGCCGAGGTCAAAGAGGCCGAGGCCGAGACGAAGATCGCCGACGAGGCTCTGCGCCAGGCTCACCTCGCGGTGCCCAACGTCGTGCAGGAGGGCACGCCGGCCGGCGGCGAGGACGACTTCGTCGTTCTGCGCGAGGTCGGTGACATCCCCCGGATCGAGAACCCCAAGGACCACCTCGAGATCGGCGAGGCGCTGCGGGCGATCGACACCGAGCGCGGCGCCAAGGTGTCGGGCTCGCGGTTCTACTTCCTGACCGGCGTCGGCGCGCTGCTGCAGCTCGGCATGCTGCAGATGGCGATCGCCCAGGCGGTCGAGCACGGCTTCATCCCGTCGATCACGCCGTCGCTGGTCAAGCCCGAGTCGATGGAGGGCACCGGCTTCCTCGGCGCCCACGCGAGCGAGATCTACCGGCTCGAGGCCGACGACCTCTATCTGGTCGGCACGTCCGAGGTCGCCCTCGCGGCGTACCACTCGAACGAGATCCTCGATCTTCAGGGCGGGGCGGAACGCTTCGCCGGCTGGTCGTCCTGCTACCGGCGCGAGGCGGGGTCGTACGGCAAGGATGTTCGCGGCATCCTGCGGGTGCACCAGTTCGACAAGGTCGAGATGTTCTCGTTCTGCAAGCCTGAGGATGCCGCCGAGGAACACCTGCGCCTGCTGGCCATGGAGGAGGAGATGCTGGCCAAGGTCGAGATCCCCTACCGGGTGATCGACGTGGCCGGTGGCGACCTCGGGTCGAGCGCGGCCCGCAAGTTCGACTGTGAGGCGTGGGTGCCGTCGCAGGGCCGCTATCGCGAGGTCACCTCGACGTCGAACTGCACCACGTTCCAGGCGCGGCGGCTCAACATCCGCTACCGCGACGCCGACGGCAAACCGCAGACCGCGGCGACGCTGAACGGCACGCTGGCGACCACCCGGTGGCTGATTCCGATCCTCGAGAACCACCAGCAGCCGGACGGTTCGGTGCGCGTCCCGAAGGCCCTCCAGCCCTACCTCGGCGGCCGCGATGTGCTGGAGCCCCATCCAACCACCCCGCCCACCACCCGAAAAAAGACTGAAGGCTGAGCCGCTACTGTCAATACACCCGTCGGCTACCAAAAGTCATAGCCGCTGGTAGCCGCACGGGTGTAACGTTCTCCTTCCGCCCTCCGCGGGGGTTCACCGCCCTCGGAGGTAATCGATGGTCAAGCCGGGACTCCCCAAGCTGGTCGCGACCGATCTCGACGGCACCCTCGTCCGCAGCGACGACACCGTGTCCGCATACACCCACGAGGTTCTCGCCCGGGTCCGGGCCGCCGGAATCCGCGTCGTCGGCGCCACCGGCCGCGGCCCGCGGCTGACGTCACTCACCCGCGGCGACATCCGCGACGCCGACTTCCTCGTGATGGCCCAGGGTGGCTGGGTGCTCGACCAGGCCGAGGGAACCTATCTGCTGCGTTCCCGGCTGCCCGGTTCCGAGCTGGCCGGGGTGCTGGCCGCGCTGGAGGCCGAGGTCGGCGAGCTGTCCGTCATGGTCGAGGCGCTCGATCACGACGACGCGCCGCTCTGGGGCGACTACGACCCGACCTGGCGCTACCCGGTGGTACTCGAGCGGCGTCCGCGCGCCGAGTGTCTCACCGGCAATGTGATCAAGGCGTTCGCCCGTTCCTTCGCCTACGACGTCGACGAGTTGCTCGCCGTGGCTCGCCAGGTCGTCGCGCCCGAGGTGGCTTCGGTCACCCAGGCCGGCCTCGACTACGTCGAGATCTGCCCGGCGAAGGTGGACAAAGGCACCGGCCTCGCGGTCGTCGCCCAGGCCGTCGGCGTCGACCCGGCCGACGTTCTGGTCTTCGGCGACATGCCCAACGACCTGCCGATGTTCGCCTGGGCGGGCTGGGGGCGGGTGGCCGTGGCCAACGCTCATCCGACGCTGAAGGCGGTCGCCGACGAGATGACCCTCACCAACGACGAGGACGGAGTGGCGGTCTACCTCGACCGGCTACTGTCAAGGTGATATGTCTTCGCCTTTTCAGCTGGTCGCCAGCGACATCGACGGCACCCTCATCCGCAGCGACGGCACGCTGAGCAAGCGAACCATCGAGGTGCTCGACGCGCTTCCGGTTCCCTTCGTGGTCGTGACCGGCCGGCCCGTCCGCTGGCTGCGGCAGCTCTTCGACCAGATGGCCGCGCCGGTCCCGGCGATCTGCGCGAACGGCGCGGTGATCTACGACGCCGACACCGACGAGGTGCTGCGCGCCGACACCCTCTCGGTCGATCTGCTCGTCGACGTGAGCAAGCGGCTGCGCGAGGCGGTTCCCGACATCGCGCTCGCCGTCGAGGTCGAGGACGGCCGCTCCTTCTGGTACGAGGAGGCCTGGCCCGTGCGCTGGGAGGGCGACGGTCAATCCGTACGGGTCCTGGCCAGCCCCGAGGAGCTCACGTCGGCCCCGGCCGTCAAGCTGCTGGCCCGCTCGGCGAACCACGAGGTGGACGACTTCTATGAGCTGGTGAGCCGCACCCTGGGCGACCTGGCCGAGACGACCCACTCGTCGTCGAGCGCGCTGGTCGAGATCAGCGCGGCCGGCGTGACCAAGGCGGCCGGGCTGGCCTGGCACTGCGAGCGGCACGGCGTCGACAAGTCCCAGGTCACCGCGTTCGGTGACATGCCCAACGACATACCGATGCTGGCCTGGGCCGGCCGCGGCGTGGCCATGGGCAACGCGCACCCCGCCGTCAAGGAGGTGGCCGACGAGGTCGGCCACACCAACGACGAGGACGGGGTGGCGCTCTACCTGAAGGATCTGTTCCGGATCTAGAGGTATTGCCCGGTGCGGCCGTCGGTCGCGGTCTGCGGGCCGGGCTGGCCGGGCATGCCGGGCAGCGAGCCCATCGGCAGGGCGGGCCTCCCGTGACCGCCGCGCATCTGCTCGAGCTGAAGGCGCGCGGCCATCTGCTGGGCGACCAGCGCGGCCTGGATGCCGTGGAAGAGGCCCTCGAGCCAGCCGACGAGCTGAGCCTGGGCGATGCGCAGCTCGGACTCGCTGGGCGGGGTCTCACCCTCGAACGGCAGCGAGAGACGCTCGAGCTCTTCACGCAGCTCGGGGGCGAGACCGTCCTCAAGCTCGGTGATCGAACGCTGGTGGATCTCGCGGAGCCGGCTGCGGCTGGCCTCGTCGAGCGGCGCGGCGCGAACCTCTTCGAGCAACTGCTTGATCATGCTGCCGATGCGCATGACCTTGGCCGGCTGCTCGATCAGGTTGCCCGGCTCCTCGGGGTTGACCGTCCCGTCGGCCTCCATGGTGCCCAGCGGGCGACCGTCGGGGCCGACCACGATGACGGAGCCGTCTTCCTGCTTCTCCGAGGTGCGCTTCTCGTCGGTCATGCGGTCCATCTTCCCGCACGGCCTCCACTCATTCGCCAGCGCCCATGCCTTGTTCATAGTGTCCGCGGTCACGGCCTCAGCTCGGCGACGGCGCACTTCACGCTGCCTCCGCCGCGCTTGAGTTCGGACAGATCGATGTGCACGGGCAGATAACCGGCCGCGCGCACCTTGTCGCCCATCGCCGTCGCCTCGGTGTTCAGGATCACGTGCCGGCCGTCGCTGACCAGGTTCAGCCCGAAGGCCTCGGCGTCGGTCCGGTCGGCTATCACCGCGTCCGGGAAGAGCTGGGCGAGCACGCGCTGCGAGGCGGGCGAGAACGCGTCGGGATAGTAGGTGACGTGGCGGTCGTCGAGGGCGGCGAGCGCGGTGTCCAGGTGATAGAAGGCCGGGTCGACCAGGCGCAGCGAGATCACCGGGCGGCCGAGCACGTCCTGCGCCTCGGCGTGCGCAGCCGGGTCGGTGCGGAACCCGTAGCCGGCCAGGACCAGACCGCCGTACGCCCCGGGCAGGTAGGCGAAGTCACCCTCGCCCTCGTTGATGTGCTCGGGACCGCTGAAGCGCCAGCCCTGACCGGTGTAGAACTCGCGGTGCGCGTCGGCCTCGGCGCCGCGCTCGGGATGACGGAAGCGCGCGCCGTAGACCGTGCCGTCGACCGAGAAGGCGCCGTTCGCGGCGTAGACCATGTCGGGCAGGCCGGCCACGGCGTCGAGCACGTGCACCCGGTGCCCGAGGTCGCCGAGCGTGTCGTGCAGGATCTGCCACTGTTTGAGCGCCAGGGCGGCGTCGACGGGGACCGTCGTGTCCATCCACGGGTTGATGGCGTACTGGACCGTGAAATGCTGCGGAGGACACATGAGGTATGTCCGGTTTCGCGGCAGGCGCTCGCTGTGGTTCATGAGCTAGAGCGTAGGTAGGCTGCGATGCACGAAACAGCTAGAAGTCTTGCCTGTTGGAGGCGAATCGTTGCAATTGGACGCCGTTGATCAGCGAATCGTTGCGTTGCTGGTGGCCGACGCCCGTTCGTCGTACGCCGAGATCGGCGCGAAGGTCTCGCTCTCCGCTCCGGCGGTCAAGCGACGTGTCGACCGACTTCGATCGAGTGGGGTGATCAAGGGGTTCACCACGGTCGTCGACCCGGCCGCGATCGGGTGGACGACCGAGGCCTTCGTCGAGCTGTTCTGCACCGGGCGCACGACTCCGGCCCAGATCACCGTGGCCACCCGGCGGCATCCCGAGGTCGTCGGGGCGTACACGGTCTCGGGTGAGGCTGATGCCCTGGTGCACCTGCGTGCGGCGGACATCGGCCACCTCGAGCAGGCCCTCGAACGGTTGCGCGCCGAGTCGTTCGTGACCTCGACCCGCAGCATGATCGTCCTGTCCCGGCTGGTCGAGACCCCGACCGCGGTTCCCGCTCCGGAGTGAACCCGGGAACCCGGCCGTCGGCGAGCGCGTCCAACCGGACATGTCGCGTCGATCCTGGTTCCTGGCCGCACTGGCCGTCCTGCCGCTGGCCGGTTGCACCGGGTCGGCCCCGTCCGGCCCAAGGCCGTCGACCGCCGCCGCCCCGGCCCTCAAGCTCGTCGCCTTCGACTCGTGCGCCGAGCTCGAGAAGGAGTTGCGCGCGGCCACCCGGCTCAGCCACGCGGCGGGTGAACATCCCTCGGGCGCCATCCCACCCAACGTGCGCACGGCGATCCCCGACGGCGCCGCGGCCGACGCCGCCGGAGCACCGTCGGCCTCCGGCACCAACGTGCACGAGGCGGGGGTCGACGAGCCCGACATCGTGAAGACCAACGGACGGCAGATCGTCACCATCTCGGGCGGCGTCCTGCGCGTGGTCGACACCGTGACCCGGGTCCAGACCGGAAAGCTCGACCTTCTCGTCGGGTCGTTCGGCGAACCCGAGCTGCTGCTGTCGGGCAACCGGGCGCTGGTGCTGGCCGACGGGGGCGGCGGCTCCCCGCTGCGCGACGACACCCGCATGATCCGGCCGTCGAACGGACGCTCCGAGATCCTGCTCGTCGACCTGGCCGACGGCCCGCCCAAGCTGCTCGGACGCTATCGCGGTGACGGCCGGCTGGTCGACGCTCGGCAGCACGGCAACGTCGCCCGGGTGGTGATCAGCAGCAGCCCGGCGATCCGGTTCCCGTTCCGCGGTGACCCCGTCCCCGAGAACGTCATGCAGGACGACCGCGACACCATCGACACGGCCCCGGTCGACGCCTGGCTGCCCGGTTGGGACATCACCACCGACGGGCGTACGACCAAGGGGCAGCTCGACTGCGCGGCGGTGAGCCGGCCGGAGTCGTACTCGGGCATGGCGATGCTGCGGGTGCTCTCGTTCGACCTGAACGCGGCCGCGCTCGATGACGGGGATCCGGTCGCGGTGGTCGCCGACGGGGACGCGGTCTACGGCAGCGCCGACGGCCTCTACATCGCGAACAACCAGAGCTGGCGGATGAACGCGGTCGCGGACTCAGCACGGATCGCACCGCCGGACGGCACCGACATCTACAAGTTCAGCCTGCCGCCGGTGGGGAAGCCGGCCTACGTGGCGTCGGGCAAGATCCCGGGACGCCTGCTCAACCAATACTCGATGTCCGAGTGGGACGGCCATCTGCGCGTGGCCACGACGAGCTGGAAGAACGACGCCTCGGCGGTGCGGGTGCTGCGCGAGAAGGACGGCAAGCTCGTCGAAGTGGGCGCGGCCGAAGGGCTGGGCAAGGGTGAGCGCATCTACTCCGTACGGTTCCTCGGGCCCCGCGGCTACGTGGTGACCTTCCGCCAGACCGATCCGCTCTACAGCCTCGACCTCGCGAACCCGGCCCGCCCCCGGGTGACCGGCGAACTGAAGATCACGGGCTACTCCGCGCACCTGCAACCCGTGGGGGAGAACCGGCTGGTCGGCATCGGGCAGGAGGCGACGTCGACCGGGGCGCCGACCGGCTTGCAGGTCTCGCTCTTCGACGTGTCCGATCCCGCGGCGCCGAAACGTCTCGACCAGCACCTGGTGAAGGGCGGCCAGTCCGAGGCCGAGGCCGACCCGCACGCCCTGCTGTGGTGGCCGTCGGCCGGCCTGCTGGTGCTGCCGCTCGCGGACGCCAAGGCCGACGGCGCGCTGGCCTTGCGCATCACCGGCGACCGGCTGGAGAAGGCCACCCGGCTCGCTCCCGCGACGACGCAGGCGGGCCCGATGCGCCGGGCTGTCGTGGTCGGCGACGCACTCTGGTCGGTGACCGACGGCGGTCTGCTCGCCTCGAACCTGTCCACCCTGGACCGTGTCGCCTGGGTCGCCCTCAAGTAGGCGGCCCCGCTCAGCCGGGACTTGCCCTGTCCGGTCCGCACTTCAGCCCCGCGCGACCGGACCGGGCAAGCCCCCTGCCTCTACAAATACATGCCCGTACGGTGGTCGTCGGCCGGCTCCTTGGCGGGGGCCGGCTTGTCGCCCTCGACGAAGAACCGCTTGCCGCCGAATTCCCCGTGCAGCCGGTCGTCGAGCTCGTCGGCGAGACCGGTCATCACCTGCACGGCCAGCATCAGGTGGGTGGCCTGGAAGTTGCGGCCGAAGACCGGGACGGACGCCCAGACCGTGTCCGACGCGCAGTAGAGCCGGCCGATCGGCATCCGGTTGGTCAGCTCGGACAACTTCACGTAGAGCAGCTCGGTCGGCTCGACCTCGGTAAGGAGCGGCGAGAACACGTCGACCAGCGGCGGATTGTCGCGCACCCGCACGAAGACCATCGCCGACCCGGCCCGGATGCCGATGTCACCGTCGGCGTCGACCTGAAGCTGGTCGACCGTGGTCTTCGACATGGTCGCGACCACCGTGCGAACCCGCTCCTCCAGCGGGACGACCTCGTCGGCCGCGTCGGCCAGCGCCGCCGCCAGCACACCGTCCTCGTCGAGGTCGTCGAGGCTGAGCTCGGCGTCGATGCTCGGCTCATGCCGGGCGGTGGCCAGCGGCACGGTGTCGATGGGCTCGTCGTTCTCGTCGTGCACCAGGTAGACGAGGAAGGCCGGGTGGGGCGCGCCGTAGACGTCGCGCAGCGTACGGGTCACCACGGTGGCGAGGCGGTTCGCGCTGTCCTGAGTGGAGCTGAGCCCGAACGAGTCGCCGGAGCCGGCCAGCACACCCGGCGGCGACCAGCCCAGCGCGACCAGGTCGGCGATCGAGGAGCGGTCCATGCGGTAGCCCTCGGGCAGCCCCGCGTTGCCGATCGCCAACGCCTCGACCACGCCGCCCTCGCGCACCCGGATGCTGACCGAGTAGACGGCCATGCCGGTGCCCGAGGCGGTCGGATCGAGAGTCAGGTCGATGTGTGCCCCCGGGGCCAGCGTCGGCAGCACGCCGGCCAACGCCCTCGCGAACTCTCGCCACGCCTCGCCGACCTTGGCCCTCAGGTCGGCCGTGGTCGGCTCGTCGAGGAGCACACCCTCGGTGGATTCGCTGCCCTCGGCGCTCTGTGCCGTCATGATCGTCACCTCCGCTCCCGCCACCCTATCGAGCGGCGTCCGCCCCCTCTGCCCTCTCTCAGGGGATGGGCGGTTCTGCCCCGTTATCCCGGGGCGCCGGCGCCGCCGCTCCCGCCGTCGGCGGCCCCGCCGCCGGCCGCCCCGCCATTCCGGGCACTCGCCTCGGCGGCGGGGCTCCAGGCCTGGGCCAGGGCGCTGAGCCGGTCAGCCACGTCCGACGGATCGGCGCCCCGCCCGACAGCGAGCCCCAGCAGATAGGCCGTGACCGGGGCACCGGGCCGAACCACGCCGTGGGCCACGTCGCGCGCCAGATCGAGCACCAGGCGCGTCGGGATCTCGGCAGAATCGACGCCGGCCTCCCGACCGGCCGCCGCGATCCAAGAGTCGAGCTCGTTCACCGCATCCGCTCCCCGGGCGTCGAGGTCACCGCGCCCACTCCTCGGCCGTGCGCAGGTCGTCATCGGTGTCGCAGTCGAACCAGGGCGGCGGACCCGGGCGCCGCCAGGAGACCTCGGCCACGCGCAGATGGTTCATCAGTTCGCGCACCGAGGCGCCGTGCAGGCTGCCCCTCTCCTCGGCCAGCCGCTCGACCGCCTCGCGCAGCGCCGCCGTGCGCCAGACGCCGCAGAGCATCTGGCGCCGGCCCTCGGCATCGCGATAGACCGCACCCTGCATCGGCGCGGACTCGGCAGTGAGACGCAACACGTCGATCGCCTCGCCGGTGAGCAACGGCAGGTCGGCCGCGAGAAGAGCGGTGTAGGTCACAGTGTCGGGCACCAGGGCGAGCCCCGCCGAGGTTGCTGCCACCGGGCCGCCACCGGGCGGATCCTCCCTGGTGGAGTGCACCGTCACGGGCAGGTCGGGCGGAACGCGGCCGACGACGATGCGCGGCTCGGCGTCGTGCACCGCGGCGAGCACGCGGGTCAGCATGGACTGACCGGCCACGGTCAGGGTCGGCTTGTCCGCACCACCCATTCGCCGCGCAGCTCCGCCGGCCAGCACCACCGCCGCAAATCCCCCCACGTACGTACCGTATCCCGACCGCGTGTCGAGCGTGACCGCGCGCTCAGTTACCAGTTGTGGATCACTCCGCGATTCCGGCCGATCATCTCCCCTCCGGGCGAGCGAGCCACCGGCGGCGAATCGACCTACGCTCGGACCATGGCGAGGACGATGACCCGGCGACCGGTCGTGAAGATCAATCTTGACGGGACCGGCGACCCGCGCCGCCGCCCGGACGATCTGGCGGCCGAGGAACCGTTGGAGATCCGGGTCCGCAAGGCGCCGCTCGCCGTGACGATGCGCACACCGGGCCACGACATCGACCTGGCCGTGGGCTTCCTGCTCACCGAGGGCGTCATCAGCAGCGCCGACGACGTGGTCACCGCCCAGCTCTGCGCCGGCACCGACACGCCGAACACCTACAACGTCGTCGACATCGTGCTCGACGCTGAAGTGCCGCCCCCGGTCACCGACCCGAGCCGCAACTTCTACACCACCAGTTCGTGCGGTGTCTGCGGCAAGGCCAGCATCGATGCTGTTCGCACCAGGTCGCAGTTCGACGTCTCCGGCGACCCGCTCAGCATCCCCGCGGCCACCCTGGCCGAGTTGCCCGACCGCCTGCGCACGGCTCAGCGCACCTTCGACCGCACCGGTGGTCTGCACGCCGCCGGGCTGTTCACCGCCGAGGGCGAACTGCTGGTGCTGCGCGAGGACGTGGGCCGCCACAACGCCGTCGACAAGGTGATCGGCTGGGCGCTGCGCGAGGGCCGGCTGCCGCTCACCGGTCACGTGCTGCTTGTCTCGGGGCGGGCCAGTTTCGAGCTCACCCAGAAGGCCTGGATGGCCGGCCTGCCGCTGCTCGCGGCCGTCTCCGCGCCCAGCACACTCGCCGCCGAGCTGGCCGACGAAGCCGGCATGACACTCGTCGGCTTCCTCAGGGGAAAGAGCATGAACGTATACACTTCGCCACAGCGCGTCACCGTCTGACCACACGGGCTTCCCGATGCCCCGGACTGACGACGATCCATTACCGTCGATCACCGCGAGGCCCCGGGAATGCCCATCTCGAGACGATCCCTGCTGCTCTCCTGCGCCGCGGCCGGGCTCACCAGCACGACCATTCCGCTGACCGCCCTCGCGGCGCCACGGCGCGGACCGCTGACCGCCGACCCGTTCACGCTCGGGGTGGCGTCGGGGGAACCGGAGGACGACGGCTTCTTGCTCTGGACCAGGCTCGCCCCGCAACCGCTCGCCGACGACGGGCTCGGTGGCATGCCCGCCTGCGACGTGCCGGTCGAGTGGGAGGTCGCCACCGACGAAGGCTTCCGCACCGTCGTACGCCGCGGGGTGCAGGTCGCGCGGGCGGAGCGCGCGCACTCCGTCCACGTCGAACTCACGCACCTGCAGGCCGGCGCCGAGTACTTCTACCGGTTTCGAGTGGACAGTCACCTCTCGCCCGTGGGCCGCACCCGCACCGCCCCGGCCCCCGACGCCGCCGTCTCGAGCCTCGCGATGTCCTTCGCCTCGTGCTCGCAGTTCGAGCAGGGGTATTTCACCGCCTACCGACGCCTCGCGGAGGACGAGCCCGAGCTGATTCTTCACCTCGGCGACTACTACTACGAATACAGGGCCGGGCAGATGCTGGTGCCGGACGGCAACCCGCGCGACCACGTCGGGCCCGAGACCGTCACGCTCGCCGATTACCGCCGTCGGCACGCTCAGTACAAAACCGACCCCGACCTGCGGGCGGCGCACGCTGTCGCGCCGTGGGCCGTGATCTTCGACGACCATGAGGTCGCCAACAACTGGGCCGGGGCGACGCCGGAGAAGCCTGACCCGCACTTCGCGAGCCGTCGCGCCGCCGCCTTCCTCGCCTACTACGAAAACATGCCGCTGCGCCGGTCCTCGATCCCGAACGACGCCGGGGCGCGACTGCACCGGCGGCTGCGCTGGGGGCGGCTCGCCACCTTCCACCTGCTCGACACCCGGCAGTTCCGCGCCGACCAGGCCTGCGGTGACGGATACAAGGAGTGTCCCGCCGCCTCGGACGAAACCCGCTCGATCGTCGGCGCCGAGCAGGAGGCGTGGCTGCTCGACGGTCTGCGCGCCTCGACCGCCCGCTGGGACGTGCTGGGGCAGCAGGTGTTCTTCGCCCAGCGGGACAAGGACGCCGGACCGGGCACGGTGACCAGCATGGACGCCTGGGACGGATATGTCGCCTCGCGGACGCGGATCACCCGGGGCTGGGTCGACGCGAAGGTGCGCAACCCGGTCGTGCTCACCGGCGACGTCCACGCGCACTGGGCCAACGAGCTGAAGCTTGACTACACCGATCCGACGTCGCCGACGGTCGGCGCCGAACTGGTCTGCTCGTCGATCACCTCGAACGGGGACGGCGCTGACGTGCCCGCGAGCGCTCACCCGTGGGCGGCCTGGAACCCGCATCTCAAGTTCTACAACGGCCAGCGCGGGTACGTGCGCACCCGGATCACCGAGGCGTCGATGGCCGCCGACTTCCGCGTCGTGCCTTTCGTGACCATGCCCGGCGCGCCGGTCCACACCAGGGCGAGTTTCGTAGTCGAGGACCGGAGGCCCGGCCTGCACAAGGTCGCGGACCTCCCGACCCCGCTGTCGCCGACGGCCCGGTCGGCCGACCTGGGCGAGCAGACCGTGCGGCAAGAGACCGAACGGCCCTGAGCGGGCAATCCGGCTCACCGCGACCGCCCCCGGACGATGCCGACCGGCGGATTGAGGTCTTCGACCGAGCTGTGGCTGATGCCGGCGGCGAGCAGCCGGTCGAGCAGGGCGGCGAACCGGTGACCGGGATCCTGCAGCAGTGCACGGTCGAGCGCGATTCGAGCGAGCGCCCCGTTCCCCGCCCGCCACGCCGCGTAGGCCAGCAGGGTCGCCGGGCCGGGCACCCAGACCGGCTCGACCCGACGGGTCACCTCGGTCCACAGCGAGAGGCGCCAGGGCTCGTCGGCCGTGCGGTCGAGCGCGTAGTCGTGCACCTCGGGCTCGGCCAGCATGACCCCCAGACAGGCCGTCTCGTCGAAGGGCAGGGAGCCGCTCTTGGCATATCGCTCCTCCACCGCACGCACCACGGCGAACCCGGCCTGGTCGCGCAGGAAGCCGCGCGGAATGCAGAGCCGGTCGCAGACCTCCTTGGTCGCGGCCGCCATCAGCCGGCGCGGCTCACCTTCAACGGCGGCGATCTGCTTGACCAAAGCCGCCCGGTCGGGCAGCGCGACCTGGCCCTGAAAGATCGCCGCCGCGGCGACCGGGTTGCTCGGTGACGGGACGGGGCGACCCTCCGGCGGACAGCAGCGGCCATCGGCGCAGCCGACCATCCACCAGCGGCCATCGGTGATCCGCAGCTTTTCCGGCACCAGCAGGCCACGGCGCTCGAGAGTGGCGGCGAGGGCCTCGACCGACCGCGCCACGGGGGTGGCCGGGCCGAAGCCCAGAACCGCGGCCGCTTCCACACCCTGGCGCGCGACCAGCGACGCTATCCATTCGCTGCCGTCGGCACCGGGCGGTGGCAGGTCGTGTCGCGCGACGAAGGTGACGATCCGCCCGACCGTGCCGATCACGACGATGCTGTCGCTGGGATGGAAGCTCAGCAGGTAGGGGGTGACGGCGATAAGGTCGGCGGCGGACCGGACGGCGATCGTGCACTCGGGGTTCATGCCCGGCAGCGTGGCCCGTCGGGCGCCTTCCGCGAGTGCCATCGTCCCCGCCTGTGGACGACACGCGCGTTATCCACAGGTCGGTTACGAGCGGAACTGCCGTTCGTGCAGCTCAAGCCCCTCCTGCTGCCACTCATGGTGCGCGCGGTTGAGGTCAAGGGTGAGCTCGATCGACGAGACCACGTCGTAACCGGCCGCGTGCAGGCTGCGGATCGCGTCGACGTTGCGCGACTCGGGCGAGATGGTCAGGGCGGTCATGTTGCGCCGTCGTGCCTCGTCGCCGACGTGCCGCAGCAGCTGGCGGCCCACGCCCTTGTGCCTGTGCGTGACCGTGACGACGATCGGTTCCACCTCGCCGGCCCGTCCGCGGAGGACCAGACCGACGAGCCCGATCACGCCGTCGTCCGCGTGGTCGGCCACCCAGAGCCCGCCGAGGTCGAGCCGGGTGAGGTATTCCTCGAACCCCTCGCCGCCGTCGTCGGCGTTCACGCCGTACATCTGGTTGTGCTGGTTGGTCAGCTCGGACCACAGGCGCCGGCCCGCGGAGTGATCACTCGGACGGTACGAACGCACTGTGACAGGGCTCATGCCGACATTTTGACTCCGATTTCGGGCATGCGTAAGCCGAAGCGGAAGATAAGGCGGTGGACCAGGCGTACTTGCGCGCGCACCCGGAGCACCTCCCGACATTTCTCACCCACCAACGCATCCGCGAGACCCCGATGGGCAGCGGCGGGTTTGCCACCGCCAGCCGCCTGACGCTCGATGACGGAACCTCGGTCTTCGCCAAGACCTGGCCCTCCGGCGAGCCCCCGGCCGGATTCTTCACGGCCGAGGCCGCCGGTCTGACCTGGTTGCGGGAGGCCGGCGCGCCGGTGCCGGAGGTGATCGCCGCGCTGCCCACGCTGATCGCGACCGAGTGGATCGAGCCGGGCGACGCCAGCCGCGAGGCCGCCGAGCGGTTCGGACGCGACCTGGCCGCACTGCACCGCTGCGGCGCCGGCGCGTTCGGAGCGCCCTGGACCGGTTACATCGGTCCGCTCGCCCTCGACAACACGCCCACGACCGGACCGTGGGGCCCCTGGTACGGCGAGCGCAGGCTCCTCCCGTACCTCAAGATCTCGGCCGATCGTGGCGCCCTGTCGGCGGCCGAGGTCAGGCTGATCGAGCGCATCTTGCACACCCTTGAGGCGTACGGCGGGAGCGAGGCACCCAGCCGCACACACGGCGACCTCTGGCCCGGCAACATCCTGTGGGCCGCCGATGGTCAGGCCCGGCTCGTCGACCCGGCCGCCCACGGCGGTCACCGCGAGACCGACCTCGCCGAACTGGCCCTGTTCGGCGGCGCACCCCACCTCTCGTCGATCGTCGGCGCCTATCACGAGGCATATCCCCTGGCCGACGGATGGCAGGAGCGCGTGCCGCTGCATCAACTGCACCTCTTGCTCGTGCACACCGCCGCGTTCGGGGAAAGCTATCGCGGCCAGGTTCGTGCCGCTGCGATATCCACACTGCGCGGACTGTGATCGAGTCGGTTGTCCACAGGGCGAAATCGGCTGAAGCCAAGAGCGCTCGGAGCGGATAGATTCGATCTGTGAACATGCGCTGGAGATCGACCACTGACGCGGCCCTCCGCAGGTGGCGCTCGTGATCCCGCTCGCCGACAGGTTCGGCCGGGTGGCGACCGATCTGCGCGTGTCCCTGACCGACAGGTGCAATCTGCGCTGCACCTACTGCATGCCCGAAGAGGGCCTGGCCTGGCTCCCGCGCCAGCAGCAGCTCACCGACGACGAGGTGATCCGCCTTCTTCGCGTCGCGGTCGAGCTGCTCGGCGTCGAAGACGTGCGGTTCACCGGCGGGGAGCCCCTGCTGCGCCGCGGTCTCGTCGGCATCGTGCAGGCGGCGGCCCGGCTCGAGCCGCGGCCCCGGTTGATGCTGACGACCAACGGCATCGGTCTCGAGCGGCTCGCCGCGCCCCTGCGCGACGCCGGGCTCGACCGGGTCAACGTCTCGCTCGACACGCTCGACCAGGAGCGGTTCAAGGCGCTGACGCGGCGCGACCGCCTGGCCGACGTGCTGCGGGGCCTGGCCGCGGCGGCCGAGGCCGGCCTCACCCCGGTCAAGATCAATACGGTGCTCATGCGCGGCATCAACGACGACGAGGCGCCGGTGCTGCTGCGGTTCGCGCTCGACAACGGCTATCAGTTGCGCTTCATCGAGCAGATGCCGCTCGACGCCCAGCACCAATGGGACAGGCACACGATGGTCACGGCCGACGAGATCCTGGCCTCGCTCCAGCCCTACGGCCTGCTCCCCGATCCGGTTTCACGTGGAACAGCGCCGGCCGAGACCTGGTTGATCCCCGGCCATGTCGACGCGGCCGGAGAGCCCGCTCGGGTGGGTGTCATCGGCAGTGTGACCAGGCCATTCTGCGGCGACTGCGACCGCACGAGACTGACCGCCGACGGCCAGGTACGCAACTGCCTGTTCGCCACCGACGAGAGCGATTTGCGCAAATTGCTCCGCGATGGGGCCACCGACGACGAGCTGGCCGAGGCCTGGCGGGTGGCGATGAGTGGCAAGCGGGCCGGTCATGGCATCGACGACCCGACGTTCCTGCAGCCGGCGCGTCCGATGTCCGCGATCGGTGGCTGATGTGGTCTCGCCACGCAGGAGCGCCCGCACCCGGACAGCGGATGAGGTCGATCGGAGGTATCAGTGGCGACAGTGACCGTCCGATATTTCGCCGGGGCGCGGGCCGCGGCGAGCGGTGTCCGCAGTGAGCCCGCCGAGGCCGCCACGCTCGAAGAGCTGAGGCAGCGACTGACCGATCGCCACGGCGAACGGCTCGGCGTGGTCCTGAAGGCGGCCAGCTTCCTGGTCGACGGCCTGACCTGTCACGACCCGAGCGCCGCTCTGCCCGCGGACGCCACGATCGACATCCTGCCCCCGTTCGCCGGCGGCTGAGCCCTCGAACCAATGCATGATCGGCGAAGCCGGGCCGAGTCCGTTGCGCGGGCGTTCCTGAACGCCGGGGATTACGTCGTGACCCACCGCGACGTGGAGCCGTGGAACGTCCTGATGAGCGCGAAGGGGCCGGTGCTGATCGACTGGGACGTGGCCGGCCCCGACAGCGCGAGCCTCGAAGCGGCGCACTCAACGCTGGAGTTCGCGCGCCGCGGGCGGCAGGACGCTCCCGACGCGGCGGCGGTCCACAGAACCGTCGATGCGTATGTCAGCAACGGTGGAACACCCTTCGGCGGGCCCGACGTGCTGGCCCGCCGGGCCGGGCTGCGACTGGGCCGGCTCGCCGAGCGGCTGCGCATGTCCCTGGGCGACCAGGACCTCGGTTCACGCGATCTTGCCGCCGTCGAGCGGCGGGCGGCGGAGCAGATCGCCGAGACACCCGCCTTGGTCGCCGCGCTTCGTAACTATCGCCTCTGACGCCCCGGGCGCCCGGCACCCGCCGGACGCCCGGTCCGATCAGAGACGTTCGCAGTTCACCAGGGTGTCGGTGGCGAGCGCCCGGCACACGTCGCCGAGCATCGTGCCGTTCGGGCCGCCGTCCAGGGTGTCCACGGGGTCCGACAAGTAGGAGTCGATGTCCGTCAGGAAGTCGTCGCCCGCCTCGCCGTAGAGGTAGTCGCGTCCCGCGTCGCCCATGAGGTCGTCGTTGCCGCCACGGCCATAGATCACGTCGTCACCGTCGAGCCCGGCGAGTCGGTTTGCGCTCGCGTTGCCGAAGAGACGGTCGTTGCCGGGGCCACCCGTGGCGTTCTCGACGTCGGCGCCCACGGTGTCGTACTCCCCCGCCTGGCCGTCGTCGCGGGAAGAACCGTCCAGGTCGACAGTCACCGCCCGCTTCACGTACCAGTAGGAGACCGAATCCGTCCCGGCTCCCCCGGAGACCACATCGGCCGAGGTCTTGGCGGGGTCGTCGTCGCCGATCATGTTGTCGTTTCCTGAAGCGCCGTACAGACGATCGCTGCCGGCGCCGCCGTTGAGGTCGTCGTTGCCGGCGCCCGCGTCGAGCACGTCGGCGCCCGCGCCGGCGAAGAGGTCGTCCGAGCCGTCGCCGCCGGCCAGGCCATCGTTGCCGTCGTTGCCCCAGAGCCCGTCGTTACCCGCCGCACCGCCCAGCCAGTCGTTGCCCGTGGCGCCGCCGAGGATGTCGTTACCGGCGCCGCCGTCGAGACTGTCGTTACCGCTGTCGCCGAGGATCGTGTCGTTGCCGCCGAGACCGACGATGCGGTCGGTGCCTGATCCACCGCGGAGGTTGTCGCCGAACGGCCCGCCGGTGATCGTGTCGTTGCCGCTGCCGCCATCGGCGGTCAAGTAGAAGCTGCCCTTGTTGGCCACGGAGTCGTTGCCGTCGTAGAGGTAGGCCAGAACGCGAGCGGGCGTCTTCGCGGTGGTGCAGCTGACCTTGGTCTTGTCGCTGCCCACCCGTTTGCAGCCCGTACCCGCCGTGATCGCGACGCGGTCGTCGATCGTGACCACGCGCCCGGACCCGGTCACCACGACCTGGTTGGTCAGGCCGCTGCCGGCCCGGTAAAGCACGTTCGTCGAGCCGGAGACCGAGGCGACACCGGCGCCGGCTGCCATGGCCGGCGCGGCGAGGACACCACCGGCCACGGTCGTGAGCAGCAGAACACCGGCACGGGCCGGCCACTGCGATCGAGACATTTTCCCCCCATGAAGTCCGGAGGATCATAGTGGTCGATCACTGCAACTCAAGATGCGGCGAACCGGTGGACTCAACAGTCGGCTCTCAGGATCGACCGGGAGACTGTGGGGTGGAATCGCTGGGGGAGGAAAGTCTTGGTCGTCTTCGTCGGGCTGATCTTTGTCGTGATCGGGCTCATCCACTTCTACCTGTGGAAGCGGCTCGTCAAAGATCCGCTGCCCAGCCGGCGAGCCCGTCGGATCGGCGCCGGCATCGTCGTCGCGCTGGCCGTGCTGGTCCCGGCGACCCTCATCGGGGTGCGGTCGGGCGCGATCCCGTGGCTGGCGTGGCCCGGCTACCTGTGGATCGCGGTCATGTTCTACCTGCTCGTCACGCTCGCCGTCCTCGAGATCCCCCGGCTCGCCCTCGTGCTGGTGTGGCGCTCACAGAGGCGTACGGGGAAGGGCAGCGCAACGGTCGCCGCCGAGAGTGACCAGGGAAGCCCCGCCGCAGGCGAAACACGGGCCGCACCGGTTCTGACAGCCGTCCAGCCGGAAACACCCGACGAGCCGGGCGTTGATCGACGGCTGGTCCTGGCCCGCGGAGCGGCGATCTTCGCTGGGCTCA
Source organism: Actinoplanes solisilvae (assembly GCF_003999975.1). GTDB lineage: Bacteria > Actinomycetota > Actinomycetes > Mycobacteriales > Micromonosporaceae > Actinoplanes > Actinoplanes solisilvae. The sequence continues at coordinate 1,376,763 of NZ_RJAC01000001.1, forward strand.
CCGCCGCGAGCGTCACCGGTTACGGCGTGAAGACCGCGCTCGGCACCCCACGCATCGACCGGCTTCAGATCCCCATCGCCAAGCTGCCCCGGGCGATGGACGGCACCCGCCTGGCCGTCGTCTCGGACATCCACGTCGGCCCACTGACCGGCGTCGATCACGCCCGCCGCATAGTCACCGTGATCAATTCGGTGCAGGCGGACATCGTGTGCGTCGTCGGTGACCTTGTTGACGGCAGCGTGGCGGAACTGGGGCGGTTCGCGGCGCCGCTGGCCGAGATCGAGTCGCGGCAGGGGGCGTATTTCGTGACCGGCAACCATGAGTACTACTCGGGCTTCCAGGAGTGGATCGACGAGGTCGCACGCCTGAACATCCGGCCGCTGCGCAACGAGCGACTCGAACTCGGCGGCCTCGACCTGGCCGGCGTCAACGACCTGGGTGGCGCCGACGCCGGTGACCCGCCCGACTTCCGCAAGGCCCTGGGCGACCGGGACCAGGCCCGTCCGGTCGTGCTTATGGCGCACCAGCCGGTCGCCGTTCACGAAGCGGCCCCGTTCGGGGTTGATCTTCAAGTTTCGGGTCACACCCACGGCGGACAGATGGCACCCTTCAACCTGCTGGTGAAGCTTGAGCAGCCGGTTGTCTCGGGGCTCGGCCAGGTCGACGGCGTGCCGGTCTATGTCACGAATGGTGCCGGTTTCTGGGGTCCGCCGGTCCGCGTAGGTGCCCCGCCCCAGGTGAGCGTCCTCGAGCTGCGATCCACATAACACCGCGGCCGGGCCAAAAAGGGTCGACGAAGCGAGGCCGGAGGCATCAAGATCCGTAAGTTCGTCAAGCGTGGCGATTCGTGCAAGCGGTGGAGGGCGTGACAGGATGCAGCGCGTGCCCTCGGACGACGCAGGTTATGCCGCGGACACGTACGTCGCGGATCTCCACATCCACTCGCGCTTCTCGCGCGCGTGCAGCCGCGACCTGACGCTGCCCAATCTGGCCTGGTGGGCGCGGCGCAAGGGGATCGCCCTGCTGGGCACCGGTGACTTCACCCACCCGGCCTGGTTCGACCATCTGCGCGAGAGCCTGGTGCCCGACGGCCCGGGCCTGTTCCGCTATGTCGACGAGCCCGAGGTCACCAAGCGGCTGCCCGGTTCGCTGCAGGCCAGTCCGGCCGCGCGGCTCATGCTCAGCGTCGAGATCTCGACGATCTACAAGCGGGACGACCGCACCCGCAAGGTGCACCACCTGATCTACATGCCCGACCTCGAGTCGGCGGCCCGGTTCAACACCGCTCTGGGCCGCATCGGCAACCTGACCGCCGACGGCCGGCCGATCCTCGGGCTCGACTCGCGCGACCTGCTCGAGATCACCCTCGAGGCCGGCGGCTACCTGGTTCCGGCCCACATCTGGACGCCGTGGTTCTCGGCCCTCGGCTCGAAGTCGGGCTTCGACGCCATCGCCGACTGCTACGCCGACCTGGCCGAACACGTCACCGCCGTCGAGACCGGCCTCTCCTCCGACCCCGAGATGAACTGGCGCGTCTCCAGCCTCGACCGCTACCGCCTGGTCTCGAACTCCGACGCCCACTCGCCGGCCGCGCTGGCCCGCGAGGCGACGCTCTACACGGGCGAGCCCAGCTACGACGCCGTCCGCGACGGCGTGGGGCTGGCCGGCACGCTCGAGTTCTTCCCCGAGGAGGGCAAGTATCACGCCGACGGCCACCGGGCCTGCGGCGTGAACTGGGAGCCCGAACGCACCCGGGAGCACGGCGGTCGCTGCCCCGAGTGCGGCAAACCGCTCACCGTGGGCGTGCTGAGCCGGGTCGAAGACCTGGCCGACCGGCCCGTCGGTTTCCACCGCGACACGCACGTCGAGCACCTGATCCAGCTCCACGAGATCCTCGGCGAGATCAACGGGGTCGGCCCGAAGTCCAAGACCGTCGAGAGCCAGATGAACCACCTCGTCGCCACGCTCGGCGCCGAGCTGGACATCCTGCGCAAGATCCCGGTGGACGCGATCGGCCAGGCGGGCGGCGACGAGCTACGCGAGGCGATCACCCGGCTGCGTCGTGGTGACGTACGGCGGGTGGCGGGCTACGACGGCGAGTACGGCGTGATCACGCTGTTCGATCGCGGCGAGCTGCGCAACCGGGCCAGCGCGCCGCAGATGGAGACGCTGTTCGACGTTCCGCAGCAGCGGAAGCCGGAACCCGCGCCGCGACCCAAGCCTGCCAAAGCGCCCAAGGAACCCAAGAAAGCGGCGCCCCCGATCGCGCCCCCGCCGAGCCCGCACGAGCCGTTCGAGCCGATGCTCGCCGGCATGGAAGAGGTCGGCACCGGCCTGCTCGACCGCCTCGACGCGATGCAGCGGGTGGCGGCGTCGGCACCCGGTGGCCCGCTGCTGATCGTGGCCGGTCCCGGAACGGGCAAGACCCGCACGCTCACCCACCGGATCGCCTACCTCTGCGCCGAGCTGGGCGTCTTTCCCGAGCGTTGCCTGGCCATCACGTTCACCCGGCGGGCCGCGGGCGAGCTGCGGGAGCGCCTGGACGCGCTGCTGGGCGACGTCGCCGAGGACATCACCGTCGGCACGTTCCACTCACTCGGCCTGACCATCCTCAAGGAGAACGCCAAGGCCGCCGGGCTGGGCGCCAACTGGCGCATCGCCGACGAGAGCGAGCGGGCCGAGGCACGCGAGCAGGCGGGCGACGACGACCTGGCCTACGCGAAACTGCTGCGTCAGCAAGACCTGGTCGACCTCGACGAACTGATCTCGATGCCGGTCGCCCTGCTGCGCGACGAGCCGGCCCTGGTCGAGAAGTACCGCCGCCGCTGGCAGTGGATCTTCGTCGACGAGTACCAGGACGTCGACGAGGTTCAGTACGAGCTGCTGCGCCTGCTCAGCCCGACCGACGGCAACCTTTGCGCGATCGGCGACCCCGACCAGGCGATCTACTCGTTCCGCGGCGCCGACGTGAAGTACTTCCTGCGCTTCAACGAAGACTTCGTCGATGCTCGGCTGGTGCGGCTGACCCGCAATTACCGGTCCTCCGCGCCGATCCTGGCCGCCGCGGTGCAGGCGATCGCCCCGTCGTCGCTGGTCAGCGGTCGGCGGCTCGATCCGGCCCGGCTCGATCCCGAGGCGCCGCTGGTCGGCCGCTACGCCGCGGCGAGCGTCGCCGACGAGGCCGATTTCGTCGTGCGCACCGTCGACGATCTGGTCGGCGGTCTGTCGCACCGGTCGCTGGATTCGGGCCGGGTCGATTCCCGGTCGATCGCGGCCGGCAATCTGTCCTTCTCGGACATTGCCGTCCTTTACCGTACGGACTCCCAGTCGTCCGCGATCGTCGAGGCGCTGTCCCGGGCCGGCGTGCCGGTGCAGAAGCGCTCGCACAACCGGCTGCGCGACCGGCCCGGCGTGCAACAGATCGCCCGCGAACTGCAGCACGCCGACGTGCCGGGCGCGTCGCTTCCGGCCCGTGTGAAGCAGGCCGCCCAGATGCTGGCCCAGCGTTTCGCGGCGCCTACCCTCGACGGTGAGCAGCTCGCCCCCGAGGACATCTGGACCGCGGCCGACCTGCTGCGCCCGCTCGCCCAGAAGATCGGCGACGACCTGTCCCGCTTCCTGCAAGAGATCGCCACGGGCGCCGAGGTGGACGCGCTCGATCCTCGGGCCGAGGCGGTCAACCTGCTCACGCTGCACGCCGCGAAGGGCCTCGAGTTCCCGGTGGTCTTCCTCGTCGGCTGCGAGGACGGGCTGCTGCCGATGCGCTGGCCGGGCGGCCAGACCGACGAGGACGAGATCGCCGAGGAGCGCCGTCTGTTCTTCGTCGGGCTGACGCGCGCGCAGGACCGCCTCTACGTCACGCATGCGGCACGCCGGTTCCGTCACGGCAGCGAACGCGAGCAGACGCCGAGCCCGTTCCTCGACGTGATCGACTCGGGCCTGTTCGAGCGCCTGGGCGACACCGTGCCGGCGCGCCCTCGGGACCGCCAGCTCAGGCTGCTGTAAGGGCGATCAGGGCGCCGGCCAGCAGCGCCGGCCCGAACGGCAGCGGCCGGCCGCGACGGGCGAGCAGCATCGCCAGCGCGATCGGCCCGTTGATCAGGTGGGGCACGACGAGGCCGGCGAGCACCGCCGGCCAGCCGAAGAAGCCCAGGATCGTCGCCAGCGCGGCCGCGAGCTTCACGTCGCCCAGACCGAGCCCGCCACCCGGCAGAAGAGCGACCACAAGGTACGCCGTGAGCACTATCGCGCCGGCCACGAGGGCCGGGCCGATGCGGTCGGGGCGCAGCATCGCCGCCGGCACCGCGGCGAGGATCGCGACGGCGGCGACGAGACGGTCGGGCAGCCGCAGGCAGCGCAGGTCGATCAGGGCGAGGAGCAGGCCCGGCACGGCCGCCAATAGTTGGGCCGGCAGCAGCGGGGACGGACCCAGTCCCACGGCCAGGAGCGCGGCCACCGACGCACCAGCGAGCACCGTCATCGCGTACGCCCGGGAACAGGGACAGGAGGCACCCACCCGGACCCAACCGGCGGGCCCGACCGCGAAGCGGAGGCCGCAGGAGGCACACGCCGATCGAGGCCGAGATCCGAAGGGGACACTCAGCCGATCGGCGACCCGGGGAAGGAAGGCGGCCGCCGAACCACCGAAGACGGCCGCCAAGATTACGAGAAGTACGGGCACGGTTGGGCACCGTAGTGGCCCGGTCCCCCGTGTGCGCGTCGTGTTGCCGACACCGACGGCGATTCAAGGCGGTTTCCGGTCGGTCGTGCACGCTACGGTGACAGCAACATCCGCCTCCGGAGGAAACCTCGATGTCGCAGAACGGCCCGCATTCCGGCCCGCCGTGGTCGCACGGGAGCTCCGACGAGCCCTATGCGGAGCCTGCCGATCCCTGGGGCGATCATGGTGCGCCCGTCTCCGAGCAGTCCTCGTGGGGCGGTCATCCGCCATCGATCCCGCAGCAGCCGGTGAGCTACCACTCGGCGCCGATGAGCCCGGCCGCTCCGCCGTGGGAGAAACCTCCGAAACGCAACACCCCCATCCTCGTGCTGGTGGTGGCGCTGGGCTTGCTGATCGTCGTCGGCCTCGGCGCGACGGCGTGGCTGCTCAACGAGCGTCGCGACAACTCCGGCAACCAGGCGACCCCGACCCAGTCGGCGACCGCTCAGGTGCCCGGTCCCGCTCCGCTGGGCAGTGAGGACGCGCGCTTCTATGTGAAGAAGGGCGACTGCGTGGTCAACGAGGGCACCGACGAGGAGCCCAACATGCGCGCCACGGCCTGTACGAGCGGCACCTACGAGGTGCTCGAACGCATCAAGGGCAAGACCACGGGGGAGAAGGACGCCGAGCGCAAGTGCGCCAAGGTCAGCGGCTACACGAAGTGGTTCTTCTACGACAGCCCGCTGGACGATCTCGACTTCGTGCTCTGCCTCAAGGAGCATAAGGCGCTCTAGCCGTTTCTAGGGATTCTGCTAGAAAGGGCTAGATCTACCTCGACGAGGATTCCATAGCGGACTCTAGCCATTTTGCTAGACGAGCCGATACTGTGCTATCCGTGGATCCGGTCAGGAATCCGTACGCTCCCGGCGCCGGTCAGCGCCCACCCGAGCTCGCCGGTCGTGACCGCGAGCTCGACGCCTTCGACGTGGTGCTCGAGCGGATCGCGCGGGGCCGCCCCGAGCGCAGCCTCGTCCTCACCGGCCTGCGCGGGGTCGGCAAGACCGTCTTGCTCAACACGTTGCGCTCGGCCGCGATCGGCCGCCTGTGGGGCACCGGCAAGATCGAGGCCCGGCCCGATCAGTCGCTGCGCCGCCCGGTCTCGGCCGCGCTCCACATGGCGATCCGCGAGCTGGCCCCGCACCACCGCGACCCCGACCGGGTCGACGAGGTGCTCGCCGTGCTCAAGGCATTCGCACTGCGGGCCAACGACAGCTCGTCCAAGCTGCGTGACCGCTGGTCGCCCGGCATCGACGTGCCGCCGGCCCGGGGCCGCGCCGACTCGGGCGACATCGAGATCGACCTGGTCGAGCTGTTCACCGACGCGGCCTCGCTCGCCACCGACGTGGGCACCGGCATCGCGCTGTTCATCGACGAGATGCAAGACCTGGGCCCGGCCGACGTCTCCGCGCTCTGCGCCGCCTGTCACGAGTTGTCCCAGCTCGGGGCGCCGCTGATCGTGGTCGGGGCGGGGCTGCCCCACCTACCGGCGGTGCTGTCGGCGGCCAAGTCGTACTCCGAGCGCCTCTTCCGCTATCAGCGGATCGACCGGCTCGACCGGGTCGCGGCCGATCTCGCGCTCTGTGCCCCGGCCGCGCGCGAACAGGTGGAGTACGAGGCGAAGGCGCTCGACCTGCTCTACGAGAAATCCGGCGGATATCCCTACTTCGTCCAGGCGTACGGGAAAGCCACCTGGGACCATGCCCCGCAGTCACCCGTGACCGACGCCGACGTTCGTGTCGCCGCCCCCGAGGCCGAGGCCGAGCTGGCCGTGGGCTTCTTCGGTTCCCGGTTCGAGCGCGCCACGCCCGCCGAGCGCGAATACATGCGCGCCATGGCCACGCTCTCGGGCGACCCCGGCAACGACATGGACGCGGCCGTGCCCACGGCCGACATCGCCACCGCGCTGGGCCGCCGTCCGGCCAGTCTCTCCCCGGCCCGCGACGCCCTGATCAAGAAGGGTCTGATCTATTCGGGCGAGCGCGGGACGGTCGCCTTCACCGTGCCGCATTTCGGCCGTTACCTGCGCACCCAGCCGGTGTGATCCGCGCCCGGCGGGTATAACCAGATTCATGAAGCCCGTACGCACGGCCGCCCGCGCCCTGCTCGCCTCGATCTTCGTAGTTCAAGGCGTCCGCGCGCTCGTCAAACCCAACGCCAACGCCGAGGCCGCCCACCGCCTCACCGACCGGTTCGGTCCGCTGCTCGAGAAGACCGATCCGCGCATCCCCACCGACGCCCGCACGCTGGTGCGGCTCAAGGGCGTGACCGACGTGGCCGCCGGGGTGGCGCTGGCGACCGGCCACTTCACCCGGCCCGCCGCCGCCGTGCTGGCCGCCGGGCTGGTGCCGTCGACGATCACCGCCCATCCGTTCTGGGACCGCTCGCACCCCGACCGCCAGGGGCAGGAGATCCAGTTCCTCAAGAACCTGGGCCTGCTCGGCGGTCTGCTGCTCGCCGCGGTCGACACCGAGGGCCGGCCTGGTCTGAGCTATCGCGCGAGTCACGCGGTCGACCGCTCCCAGCACTCGCTCGAGCGTTCCCGGCGCTCGGTCAAGCGGGCCGTCCGCACCGCCAAGCGGGAAGCCAAGATCGCCGCGTTGAGCGCTTCGGCGGCGCGCCGGCTGCCGGGCTAGCTCCTGACTCGGCCCCATTCCTAAACAGGAGCTAAACAACCTCTCCGCGATCTTTCCCGTTAGACCGGGGGACGAGAGCGACGGGGGTCGCGCCATGCCGGCGATGGAACACAGCGAACGGACCTTCCGGCCCGTCGTGATCGGGCTCGGATGCCTTGCGGTGCTCTGGGCGACGGGCCACTTCCTTCACACGTACGGGGTTCAGGCCCTGGCCGTGGATCACGAGGCGATCCGGGCCTGGCTCGCGGGGGACGACCTCTACGGGCTCGGCACCGCCCACCCGCCCACGGCCGCACTGCTGCTGGCGCCGGCCGCCGCGCTCCCGCTGACCGTGGCCGCCTGGCTGCTCGCCCTGGCCGGCGTGGCCGCTCTGATCCTGGCCGTGATCGCGCTGGCCGGCCCGGTCGCCCGCCGCTACGGACGGGCTCGCGGCCCCGCCGTCGCGGTCGCCGCCGCCGTCGCCCTGATGACCGAGCCGGTGCGCGCCACGCTGGGCCTCGGCCACCTCGACCTGCTGATCTTCGGCCTGATCGTGGCCGACCTGGTCGCCCTGCGCCGGGCGGCCTGGGCGCGACGCCGAGCGACCTGGTGGCCCGGCACCCGCCCCGGGCTGGAACGCTCCTGGTCGACCGGGGCGTGGGCGGGCCTGGGCATCGGCATCGCCTCGGCCCTCGCCGTCGGTCCCGTCCTGTTCATCGTCCATCTGGCCGTGACCCGGCAGTGGCGGCCCGCCCTGACCGCGGCCTCGACGGCGGCGACACTGACCCTCGGCGCGCTGCTGATCACGCCCGGCGCCACCGGAACCTGGTTCAGCACCGCCTTGGCCCAGGTCGACCGGGCCGGGCCGATCAGCGACCCGGCCAACCAGTCGCTGGCCGGCCTGCTCGCCCGCCTCAACGACTCGACGGGCACCCCGGTGCTGGTCTGGATCTCGTTCGCGGCCCTGCTGGTGGCGGTGGGCCTGATCCGGGCCCGGGCCGCGCACGCCGACGGCGACGAGATCACGGCGTTCACCCTCGTCGGCCTGGCCGGCGCGGCGACGGCACCGGTAACCACCGGGCATGAACTGTTCTGGGTCCTGCCCGCGATGCTGATCCTGGTGGACGCGGCCGCCCGGTTGCGAAGGCCGCGCGCCTCACGGTTCGCGGGCATCGGGTATGCGGCGGCCGCGCTCGTCGTCTATCTACTCCTCGTGTTGCCCACACAAATGATGGTGGACTGGAACGCGTACGCCTTTGCCGTGATCGCCCTGATGAACGGCCTGCCGTGGCGACCGGGGGTGGCTCCCACGACGACACCGGCCCGCAGGCCGGTCGCGCCCGTCCGGGTGCCCGCCATCCCCGGACCTAGGGGCAGTTGACCCATTCCTCGGAGCCGTCCGCGAAGACCTGCCGCTTCCAGATCGGCAGCCGGGCCTTGGCCTCGTCGACCAGGCGGGAGCAGGCCGCGAACGCCGCCGCCCGATGAGCTGTGCTCACGCTCGCGACCAGCGCGACGTCGCCGATCGCCAGCGTGCCGACCCGGTGCGACACGGCGACCGCGAAGACGTCGGGATCAGCCGCGATCTCGGCGGCGACCTCGCGCAGCACCTGGGCCGCGCTCGGGTGGCCCTCGTATTCGAGCAAGGTCACGCCCCGCCCGTGGTCGTGGTCGCGCACCACGCCCTGGAACGAGACGACCGCGCCGGCCCGGGCGTCGGCCACGGCCTTTTCGTGGGCGGCCAGGTCGAGCGGGGTGTCGAGCACCTCGGCGATGGCGATCGTGCCGGTCATGGACGCTCCCCGGTGACGAGTGGGAGGGGCAGGAAGGGAACCAGGTCGCCCGCCGCGGCCTCGGTGCCGGGACGGACGACGACGAAACCGTGGGCGTTCGACAGGCCGCGCAGCATCGCCGAGCCGACGTGGCCGACCGGGGTGGCCGACCGTCCATCGTGGTCGAGCCGGGCGAGCGCGAGGTGGGTGAAGCCGCCGCGCCCGGGCACCTTGGTGGTGGTCTCGACCCGGGAGAGCGCGGGCGCGGGGCGGCCCTGCAGGCCGGCCAGCAGCGGGGCGACCAGCGTGATCAGCGCGATCACGGCGGACTGCGGGTTGCCGGGCAGACCGGCCAGGAAGCGTGGGCGGCCGTCGGGGCCGGGCACCCGGGCCAGCAGCATCGGGAAGCCGGGACGCACGGCGACGGTGTTGACGATGTAGTCGGCGTCGAGCTCGGCCAGGGTGGGGTGCAGGTGGTCGACCGGGCCGTGCATCGTCCCGCCGGTGGTGCAGACCAGGTCGGCGTCGGCGAGAGCACCGCGAACCGCGGAGATGTGGGCCTCGAGCGTGTCTTGCACCGGGCCGACGGCCGCGGCGGTGGTCGTGCCGTAGCGGCGCAGCCAACCGGGCACCTGAGGGCCGAGCGAGTCACGCACCCGGCCGGCGCCCGGCGCGCCCGCGGTGAGCAACTCGTCGCCGAAGACCAGCACGCCGGCCCGGGGACGCGGATAGACGGCGAGAGACTCGTAGCCGCAGGTGGCCGCGACCCCGATCACCGCCGGGTCGATCGCGGTGCCGGCCGGCAGCAGTTCTTCGCCCTTGCTCGCCTCCTCGCCGGGCAGTCGCCAGTCGGGGATCTCACGAGACGTGCCGCTGACCCGGCCGTCGCCGTCGCGTGTGGACTCTTCGACGCGGACGAGCGCGTCGGCGCCGGGCGGCACCATCGCGCCGGTGGCGATCTCGACGCAGGTGCCCGGGTCGGTCAGCGGCGGGGCGACGCCGCCGGCCAGCACCCGGCCCACCGGGCGCCACGGCTGCGGGCCGCGCACGGCCCAGCCGTCGATGCTCGACGTGGGGAAGGCCGGCAGGTCGGTCAGGGCGCGCAACGGCTCGGCCAGGGTGCGGCCGTCGGCGTCGGGCAGCGCGACCGGCTCGGCCGCGCCGGCTGCCGCACGGCCTGCCTCGTAGGCCAGCTCGCGGGCCTTTTGCCAGTCGACCGGGGTGGTGTCGTCGCCGCTCACCGGTCGAGCCTATCCAGCCGCGCCCGAGGAGGGGTGATCGCCGCCGTTGATCTGGTCGACGGTGTGCCTCAGCAACGGTCCGAGAACGGCGAGACCGTCCTTGGCCCCACCGGTCGAGCCGGGCAGGTTGACGATCAGGGTGCGTCCGGCGACGCCCGCGAGGCCGCGGGACAGCGCGGCGGCGGGCACCTTGTCGCGGCTGTAGGCCCGGATCGCCTCGGCAATGCCCGGGATCTCGAAGTCGAGCAGGCCTCGGGTCATCTCCGGGGTGCGGTCGGTGGGGGTGACGCCGGTGCCGCCGCTGGTCAGGACGACATCGACGCCGTCGGCGACGGCCAGGCGCAGCGCCTCGGCCACCGGCTTGCCGTCGGGCACGACCACCGGTTCGCCGACCGTGCAGCCCAGCTCACGCAGCCCGGCGACCAGACGCGGGCCGCTCGTGTCGGCGTAAACGCCCGCGGCGGCCCGATTGCTGGCCACGATCACTCGCGCCGTCATCGTCATGGACGGTCCTCCGGTCGTACCCAATCGCCGGTCTTGCCGCCCTCTTTGCGCAGCACTCGGACGGCTTCGATGCTCGCGGCCGGGTCGACCGCCTTGATCATGTCGATGGCGGCGAGGCCGGCCGTGGCCACCGCGGTCAGCGCCTCCATCTCGACACCGGTGCGGTCGGCCGTCTTGGTGGTGGCGGTGATCTCGATCGTGGTGTCGGTCAGGGTGAGATCGACCTTGACGCCGTGCAGCCCGATCGGGTGACACAGCGGAATGAGGTCGGGCGTGCGCTTGGCCCCCATGATCCCGGCCAGCCGGGCCACCGCGAGCGCGTCGCCCTTGGGAAGTCCGTCACCCCGGAGAAGGGCGATCACCTGAGGCGTGGTCACCACTCGGCCGGCGGCCACGGCACGGCGCGCGGTCACCGTCTTGGCCGAGACGTCGACCATGCGGGCGGCACCGGCCTCGTCGACGTGAGTCAGCAGGGATTCGTCGGGCATACCGGGAGTTTATAGAAGCTTCTCCGAGAAACTTGTTCGCTTAATAGTGGCTCTCGCCTCACGATTCGGTCACGTCGAATGTTGGCGATCTATGCGCAGGTCAGGGACCATGTGCGGGGCGGAATAGGTGCGACGACCGCAGCGGCTATTGACAATCCGGAGCGTCAGACAAACGGCACGCTCGGCGATATGGACACTGCGGCCAAAACGCCTATTCAGGTAGCGGAGAGTTTTGCGCCATGGACGGCGCGTAGTCAAATCCCCTCGGGTTATCGCTTTCTGCTCAATACGACATGAATCGGTACCAACATCGCTTCTCATTGCATATTGTTGTTCTCGTCGCGACGAACTGCCGAAAATCCTGAACTCTCCGGTCCCACCAGGGGCCAAACCGCGAGGAGAAGAACGATGAAGTCGAACGACTGGCACTGAGGGCGGTGCGCGAACAAGCGCACTTGCATACGCTTGAGCCCGGACCCGTGTCCGATGTGCTCGGCGACTGGACGACTCAATTGCGAAAACCGCAAAGCTCCAACGACGACGCGACCGGTCGGCAGCTCAAGCTGCTCATCGGTCTCGTCGTCGTTCTGGCGTCGGGCGCCGCCGCCGCCGATGCGTGGTGGGCCGTCAGCCATCCTGAGCCGCTGCCCCACCCGGCCCTCCTGGGGCTGGTTCTCGTCGGCGCCGTCGTCGCCAACCGCGTCAACGTCTATGTCCGAGTGCGCTCCAGCCTCTACGGCACGGCCTGGGGCGAAGTGCCGGTGCTGGTCGGCCTCGTCTTCCTGCCGCACGGCTGGGTCGTGCTCTGCGCCGCGGCCGGCATCGCCACCGTCAAGATCGTAATGCGGGCGGCACCGCACCGCGCGGTCTTCGCCGTCGCCAAGGAAGTGCTGACCGCGAGCACGGCCAGCCTCGTTCTCACGGTGATGGACCTCAACCTGGGCTCCGACTCGATCCTCGGCACGGCCCTCGCCGTCTCGCTGGCCTACCTGGCCATGTGGTTCGTCGACGACCTCGTCTTCATGCCGGTCATCGCGACGGCCTCCGGCTCACCGATCGGCCAGGTGATCCGCAAAGACCTCGACGGCAAGGTCTTCGCCCACGCCGTACGCCTCGTCGCGATCGTCTACATCATCGAGGTCCTCGGCTCCGGCGCCAGCCCCATCCTGCTCGGCTTCGTGCCGCTGCTCGTGGCCTGCCTGCACCTGTGGCTCTCGCGCCAACTGCGTACGCGGGAAGAAAGACGCTCCTGGCGCGAGCTCGCCAAGACCACCGACGAACTCAACTCCGTCGAGCTCACCCAGGTGCTGCATGTGGCGGCGGCCCAGGGCGCGCGCGTCTTCTCCTCCGACGAGGTCGAGATCGACCTGACCGGCAACGGCGTCGACCGGGTCGTCCTCGCGCGGGGCAGCGAGATCGTCTACGACGGCCCCGGGCCCCGCCGCATCGCCTGCGTCAGCGAGATGACCGCCGAACTCGAGACCAGCGATCGCAGCTATCGGGCCGGCCTGCTCGCGCTCGGCTTCCACCAGCAGGTCAAGCTCAACGAGTTCGAGCAGTACAAGTTGAAGACCTTCGCCGCCGCGCTCTGCACGGCCATCCGCAACGCCACGGCGTACGCGGAACTGCAAAGGCTCAACGAGCAGAACGCGTACGACGCCGCGCACGACCCTCTGACCGGCCTGGCCAACCGTCGCGAGCTCTACGAGCGGGCCGAGACCCACTTCCAGCGGCGCACCGAGCAAGGCGTGGCCGCGCTGCTGCTGATCGACCTCAACCACTTCAAAGAGGTCAACGACACGCTGGGCCATGCGGCCGGCGACACCGTGCTGCGCGAGGTCGCCCGTCGGCTGGCCGACGCCGCCGCGCCCGGCGACCTGGTGGCCCGGCTCGGCGGCGACGAGTTCGCGGTGCTGCTGGTCAACCTGCCCACGCCGGCCCTGGCCGCCCACCGCGCCAAGACGATGCTGGCCACGCTCGAGGAGAGCGTCACGGTCGAGGGCATGCAAATCACCGTCGAGGCGGCCGGCGGCATCGCGCTCGCCCCCGGCAGCGGCGGCGTGAACGAGCTGATGCGACGTGCCGACATCGCGATGTACCAGGCCAAACGTGCCGGCCAGCAAACCGCCACGTACGCGCACGCGCAGGACACGGCCGACGTCAACCGGCTCGTGCTCGGCGGCGAACTGCATCGCGCGGTCACCGAGCACGAGTTCGTGGTCGACTTCCAGCCCATCGTCGATCTGGGCAGCGGCGAGGTGACCGCGGCCGAGGCGCTGGCCCGCTGGCACCACCCCGACCAGGGCTACCTGACCCCGATGGAGTTCCTGCAGACGGTCGAGCGCTCCGGGCGGCTGCCGGCCTTCGCCGACGCGGTGCTCGAACAGGCGCTCGACGCGACCGACCTGTGGCGTGAAGCCGGCTTCGACCTGCCCGTCGCGGTGAACGTGTCGCCCCGCAGCCTGCTCGACCCGAGCTTCCCCGAATCGGTGCTGGCCCGTCTGCGCCGCCACGCCGTCCCGGCCGACCGGCTGGTCTTCGAACTCGCCGAGACGCTGACGCTCAGCCAGCTCGACGTGGTGGGGCGCGCCCTGACCGAGCTGAGCGAGGCCGGCGTGCGGCTGGCCCTCGACGACTTCGGCACCGGGGTGTCGCCGCTCTCGGTCCTCTCCCACATCCCGGTCCACCAACTGAAGATCGACCGCGAGTTCGTCACCTCGGTGCAAACGTCGTCCGAGGCGGCGGCTGTGATCCGGTCAACGGTCGACCTCGCGCGCAGCCTGCACCTCACGGTCATCGCCGAAGGGGTAGAGAGCGAACCGCAGAGGCACGCGCTGTGGGGGCTGGGCTGCGTGGCCGGGCAGGGGCACCTCTTCGCCCGGCCGATGTCGGCGGCGCGCCTGCTGGCTACGTTGCAGCGGGGGACGGGCGGGCGGCCGGGGGCGCTGGCGTCGTCGCTGCATGACGGGGCGGCGGTGGTTCGCATGTCGCGGCGGCGGTCCGGGGGAGCGGGCCGATCGGCTCTGCCACACTTGCCCGCGTGACAGAACCAGGGCGGACGGCGAGCGAATCCGCAGTTGAGGAACCCGTCGACGACCCCGGTCCCAACGACGCACCCGCACCTGCGGACACCTCCGAATCCGTCGACGCGCTTCCGCCTGCGCCGACCGCACCCACCAACTCGCCCGCGCCGGCATCGACCGATTCGCCCGCGCCCGCATCGCCCGCGCCCGCATCGCCTGCGCCTGAGTCGCCTGCGCCTGAGTCGCCTGCGTCGGCCATTGCGCCCGACCCGCGTCCGCCGGTCAAGACTCCTGACCCCGGCGAAGCCCCTCCGCCTCTCGAGGCGTCCGATCCGGTCGAAACACCCTTGCCGGCCGAGACCCCTGACGCAGTGCCCGACGCAGTGCCCCCGCCGGTGGACGCGCCTGAGCTGGACGACGAGCCCGCTCCGACCAGCCACACCGCCGCCACTTCTCCCACAAAGGACATTTCGCCGTCCCGCCGGCTCGGCCGATTCTTCGCGCGTGTTGATCAGGCGGCCGGCGGCTTCGCGGTTGATCTGGCGCTCTACGGCCTGTCCGCGGTGTTCGCCCTGGTCACCGCACTGAACTCGACGCTGTTGCCCCATCGGGCGTGGGGCGCGATCGCCGTCTGGGCCTACGCCGGCGCCTTCCTCATCGCGGCCCTGCAGCTGACGATCTACCTGCTCACCCGTCGGCGAGCTCGCCGCTGGCGCGCCGGCCGGGCCACCCTCACCTGGCTCACCTGGGCCGGCGCCGCCCTGCTCCCCCTCGTCGTCCAGGCCGTTCAGCGGGCCGACGGCCGCACCGACCGCGCTCAGGAAGAAGTGCTGGTCGTCGAGCACATGGGCGAACGTCTGTGGACCGAAGGCACGCCGTACCTCTCCCGGGAGGCAATCGCCGCCCTGCCCGCCGACGAACGCCTGATGGGATACAGCCCGTACCAGCCCGGAATGTCGATTTTCGGTCTGCCCCGGGCTCTCTTCGGCGACGTCTGGTGGACCGACGCCCGCATCTGGTTCGCCCTGACCACCGCGATCCTGCTGATCACCGCCGTCCTGCTGCTACGACGCCACCCGATCGTTCGAGCTCTTCAGGTCGCGACCGTTCTCCCCCTTTGCGCCCTCACCCTGGCCACCGGCGGCGACGACATCCCCGTACTCGCGTTCTGCCTGCTCGCGCTGGCCTTCGCGGCCACGGAGCGCTTCGGATGGGCCGGCGTGGCGGTCGGCGCTGCCGCGGCCTGCAAGCTTTTCGCGCTGCCCGTGGTGGCCGTACTGATCATCCTGGCCCTGGCCCGGGGGCGTGGCGGCAAGCTGCTGCCCGGCGCGCTCGGTCTGCCGATCCTCGTGCTGATCCCGCCGTTCCAGGTCGACCAGGACGCGTTCCTCGAAAATGTGATCCGCTTCCCGCTCGGCCACGGCCTGGTCGAGAGTCCCGCCCAGTCACCCTTTCCGGGCTATCTGATCGCCCAGAATGTTCCCAGCGGCCGCTATGTCGCGGTGGGTCTGCTGCTCACCGTCGCGGCGATCATCGGCGTGAGCCTTCTGTGGCGGCCTCCGCGCACCGCCGCCTCGGCCTCGCTGATCTGCGGCTGGGGCCTGCTGGCGGCGATCCTGCTGGTGCCGACGACCCGGTTCGGCTACCTGCTCTACCCCGTCGCGTTCCTCGTCTGGGTGTCCGCGCTGCGTCCCGTGCACAGGAACCACACAGCTACAAGTGGCCCGTTGGATGACACAGCCTTGTACCGTCAATGAGATGCAGATGACCTGTCCGAAGTGTCACGGCGACATGCGAGTGTACGAGCGCAGCGGCGTCACAGTCGACCAGTGCACCGAGTGCCGAGGGATCTTCCTCGACCGCGGTGAGCTGGAAAAACTGTTCGAGGCCGAGTCGAGCTTCAACACTCGCCAGGCCCCGCCTCAGTCCGCCCCGCCGCGCCCCGCCGCCGCCCCTCAGCCGGGTTACGGCCAGCCCCAGCCGGGTGGTTACGCCCCGCCGCCTCCGCCGCCCGCGCCGGGCTACGGTCAGCCGGGCCACGCCTACCCGCAGGCCCCGGTCCCCGGCCACGGCGCGCCGGTCTACGGCCACCACGGCCACTACCGGCGCGGCCACCACGGCCACTACAACCGCCGCAAGAGCTTCCTGCACAACCTCTTCGACTAAGAGCGCAGGCACTCGCCGCTGTCCGCCGGTCTCCTCACGAGACCGGCGGAGGCCAGTGCTGCGCCCGGCTCACCAGGTGCCGTCGTCGTGCACCCGGCGGGCCGGTCCGTCACCGGTGAGCAGACCGGTCAGCGCCTCGTCGAGCGTGCTGCCCACAAACCATTCGCCGGCCTGATCGAGCACGAAGACCCGGCCGAGTTCGTCGATCGCCACCACCGCGTCGCCGCCCTCGACACCGATCGGGAAGAGCGGCACCCCGATGACCTCGGAAAACTCCGAGAGAGCGGCCGACGCGTGGGCCCCTGGCACCGGGTCGAGCAGCAGCAGGCGGATAGCCCGGCGCTGCCCAGGCCCACGCCGCCCGCAGCGCACACGGGGAAAGTCGGCCACCGCGGCCCGAGCCGCGTCGAAGGGCCGAAGACGTCCGTCCGAGGCGTCAACCGCCCGTTCGACCGCCGCAGCGCCAAGTGAAGCGCCCGGTTCGGTGCCGATCCAGCCACCCCCGGCCAGGGTGCGTGCCACCTCGTGCGGAAAACGTCCGGGCGCCGGAATCCGGTCGGATCCGTGCCGCCACTCACTGGTGAACGCCAGGTCCGACCACGGCAGCACGGCAAGGTCGACAAGCACGCTCAAACACGTCTCGCATGGGCGCATCTCCTTGCCTGCCGTGGGATCGCCCTGGTCACGTACGAGATAGGCAGTGAACGCGGCCTCGGTCAGCCAGGCCCTGGCCTCGTCGAGCGCGATCTCCCGCCCGCGGGCACGGGAAGCGTCGTGCAGCGCGTCGGAAACGGCGATCAACTCCGCGTGCCGATGGGCGCCACGAACCCGAGCCTCGGCACCCAGCATCTCGAGGCGGTCGATCACCAGGGCATGGTGGTTGATCCGCTGGTCACCCTTCGCACCCTGCGCCCGGAAGAGCCGGTCACCCGCCGTGAGGTGCGCGGCCGTGGTCGGCGCGGGCCTCCGGCGGGTTAGCCGCAGCAGCGAGATGGCCGGATCAACCGTGCCGGGCGGCGTCGGGCGACGGTCTCGATAGACCGCGGCGATCTCCTCGGCCGGCACGCCGGGCCACGTCGAGAGCAGCCCCGTCTCGCGGTCGATGACCGTCCGTGCACCGTCGCCGGGCACGGAGAGCATGGTCGAGGGCTGGCGCGTCCACACCACATAGCCGAGGTCGAACTCGGCGAGCATCGGCTCACATCCGTACCCGCGCTGCTCGGACTCGTTGCGCGCCCAGCGCTCGGCGATCTGTTCGGCTTCCCCGCGTGTGATCACTGCCCGCTTCCTCCTCCTGAACCCGATCGGCCCGGACGACGTTCGCAGATTGAAGTTAACCGAACACGCAAAGTCTCGGCACGGACGAGGGGTGTGGCCCGGTGGCTGTATCGGCGAATCGCGACGCGAATCGGGAACTGAGGGATCGCCTCGCAGAGGTGCACGAACGCTATGCGCGCTTGAGGTCCGATCTGGACGATCTTCAGAAGCGATTGGCCGCGGTCCGGATCACCGTTGTCTCCCCGGACGGACTGGTGCGGGTGACGGTCGGCCCGCGCGGCGAGCTGATCGATTTGAAGCTGATCCGCCGAGCCACTCGGAACATGGACAGCGAATACGTTTCGCGGACCATCGTCGCTACCGTCCACAGTGCCGCCCAACGCGCTGCGGAACGTGTCCAGACTTTGATGGGCGACTATCTTCCGGCTGATTCCGGCGCCCTTCGCTACCTGCGCGACCAAGACTTCGGCGCCCTGCTCGGCCGCTCCGACGAAATCGTTCACGACCTGGGCGGCCGTCATGATCAATGACCGGCTGCGGCTCGACGCCGAGGAGGCCCTCGCGGGATCACGCGCCCTGAGCGCGGCCGGCGAGGACCTCGGCGCGCGCCGCAACCGGTCCGGCGCCGAGATCGCCGCCGCGAGTTCGGCCACGCCGTGGGGCCGGGACAAGTACGGGCAGTCGTTCGAGCAGCACTACCGGCCGTTCGAGCAGCAGGTCCTCGACGCCTGGCAGCAGCTAGCCACCTATGTCTCGGGGCTCGGCGACGCCGCGGGCCAGTCGGTGCGCGACAACCTGGCCGCGGACGTCGACGCGGAACGGCGGTTCCGATCATGAGCCTGCTGCCCAGTCCCGTTCCGCACCCGCTCGAGTTCAGCCCGTTCGACGTTCCCGCCTGGGCCTACGAGGCGCTCGAATGGGTGGTCGGCTTCGACTGGCCGGCCGGCAACGAGGTCGCCACCTGGGACATCGCCGACCGCTGGTATGACCTGGCCACGTCGCTGGCCGCGCCGAACGAGGCAGCGATGTCGGCCGCGAACCAGTTCCTCTCCGGTTACGGCGGCGAAGGCATCACGGCCGAAGGCTTCGACAACGCGTGGCGTCGCGTGGCCGGCGACGAGAACGCCCCGCTGCACGACCTGCTGCGCGTCTCGGACGAACTAGGTCGCCTGGTCGAGGGCGCCGGCACCGACATCGAGGCCGCGAAACTCGAAGCCTGGATCGAGATCGGCATCTTCCTCATCGAGCTGATCGGCGCCGCGGTCACGGTCGCGCTCACCTTCGGCGCCGCCTCGCCCGCGGCCGGCGGCCTGATCATCGCCACCCGCCTCGCCGTCCAGCAGATCTTCCGGAAGCTGGTCGAACAGCTCGGCATGAAGGCGCTCAAGCAGACCGCCGGACGCGCGCTCAAGCAGGTCACGACGCGTGAGGGAGTGCGGAAGCTGAGTCGTAAGGCGGTCGGCGAGGGCTTCGACGAGGCCCGCGAAGAGATCGCGGTCAACGGCGGCATCCAGCTCTATCAGCAGTCCAACGGTCGACTGGACAGCTTCGACCTGAACGACCTCGGGCGATCAGCGGCGGCCGGGTTCGCCGGAGGAGCCGCGTCGACCGGATCCTCCCTCGGATCGCACGGGCCCGGCGGCACCCTGCGTGGCGCCGGCGGCGAGGTGCTGGCCGAGTTCGGCGCCGCCGCCACCTTCGGCGAACTGCCCGACGCCGCAGGGCTCGCGAAATCCGCCACCTCGGGTGCCGCGGGTTCGGCCCTGCACGCCGCACCGTCCGCGCTCTCGCTCGGCTCCCTCGAAGGCCTGGCCCCGCCGGTCCTCCCATCGGTCCCGGTGAGTGATTCCGTCCCGCTTTTCGACCGTACGAGGGAAAGCGTCGAACTGATAGGCGGAGTGGCCCAACCATCGCTTCCGGTCGAGTTCACGAAAGCATTTGAGGGTCCGTCGCCCTCCACACCGGACACCGCCGTGCCCGCTCGGTCCGAGGTCATCTCGCCCGACCCCCAGACCGCTTCCGCACCCGATTCGTCCGCTACCTCGTCCTCGTCCCCATCCCCCACCCCGACCTCGCCCTTGCCGTCCCCCGATTCCTCCTCCTCCTCGTCCTCCTCGTCCTCGTCCTCCTCGTCTTCGCCGGTTCCTCCCTCGTCGGCTGCCACCGAAAACTCTCGCGCCCTGACCTCCGCGCCGACGCTCGCCCTGGCGGACCCACTCGCCACCCCGACGCTCGCCCTCGCGGACCCGCTCACCACCAACGCCACGTCACCACTCCCGTCGCCCACGCCCGCCACCAGCAGCGATCCCCTCCTCGGCCCCTACCTTCCCGCGACGGGCCGCCCCTCCAGCTCCTCCGGCTCCTCGGTTCCGGGCTCCCCCCGTACGCCACTCTCCGACCTGGACCGCATCGCCGAAGCCCTCGCCCCGCGCCCCGTTCCACCCCGCCCGGCCCCTCGCCACGTCGACATTCCCCGGCTGACGAACTTCCGCCCGCCCGCCCGTCCGGCTCCGCCCGCACCCGAGGCTCGCGACGAACAGGCCTATTTCGGCTACGTCGACCACGCCCGCCGGACCCACGAGCAGAACCGGCGAGACGAGTACGCCACCTACCTCGACTCGATCGCCGAGGACAACCGCGCCAGGATCGCCGACCTGGGGCAGAGCGCCTACCAGGCCGGCCGCGCCGGCTTCACCCTGCGCGAGGCCGCATACCGCCGTCAGGCAGTCGAACTGACCGAGATCGTCGCCGAGATCGAAATCCAGATCGACCAGGTCCGCTCGGGCGAACTGGCCCCCGCCCGCATCGAGGTCGACCCGCCCGACTGGTCCCGCATCAACCACGACGTGGGCAACCTGGCCCCAGGCGGCGTACGCGTCGGCGACCGCTCGGCCCTGGACGGCTTCTCCGGCCGCCCACCCATCGACCGCACCCGCCGCTACGACGTGGTTGGCGGCCTGCGCGCCCCGCTGGCCGTCCACCAGGTAGACCTGGAGAACGCCGTCCCCCGCGACGAGCACGGCCAGGTGTCCCGCCTCCCCGACCCGCGTGCCGGCACCTGGTTCCGCCTAGCCAACGACGGTGGCCCCGCAGCCGACCCGACCCGGGGCCTGAACTGCGTGGACGGTGTCCTGGCCCTGTTCGACACCTACATCCACGGCCGCCCCCGCGTCTCGGCCCCGAGAACCTTCGACGTCTACGCCCATGGCAACCCCGACCGGCCCCTTGGCGGCGAACTGGAGGGCGTGAACCGCATCCGCCTGGCCACCGGCGGCGACTTCCAAGGCCTCTGCCCCTACCTGGGCCAGGCAGACCCCGCCCAGGCCAAGCCGGCCATGGACCAGGCCGTACAGAACCTGACCAACCACCTGCTGAACACCGGACATGGCGCCTACGCCTTCATCCTCACCGACCTGGAAGGTGGCGGCAGCCACTCCTGGTCAGCCCTGAACCAGAACGGCACGATCCTCTACCTGGACCCCCAGATAGGCCGCATCTCCGAACACACCCCCATGTACCACCACCACGGCGTCCCCACCCCCATCAACATCGTCTCGTTGGAAGCCCTGGTGGTAGACGCCTCAGGCACCCCCGCCCCATTGCCCAACCACGCCCCCGGCAACTGGTCCGCCCAACCGCCCACCGGCGCCTATGACCCTTCCGAGGCGATCCGACAAGCCGAGCGGGAGGCCTTCGAGTCGCTCCCTGCCGATCGACGCGCTGTTCTAGAACGGTCCATCGCGGACTCCAGCATCACCGCAGCGCGGGTCTCGGCTGATTTGCACGAGGTGACGTCGACTCTCCACGCTGGGCATGCCCGTGTGGTGGACGAGGGATATCGGGTTAAATCTGTCGAATCACTCGGCAGAAAATATCTCGAAGCGTCATCGTTCGAGGACATCGACCCTGACGAGTACCTCCGCCGGGTCAAGGATCGCGTCCGGTTTTCTGTTGAAGTCCCTGAAGCAGGTTACGGAGCAACCGTGGCTCAGCTAGTTGATCAACTTCATAGCCGCGGCTACCGGACCATGCAAACGGCGAGCTTCTGGGCCGATCATGGAAGACACAACGGCTTGAACGTGTGGTTGACCGACCCCAACGGGTTCAAGGTCGAAGTCCAATTTCCAACGCCGCTCTCCCGCGCTGTCGGTAAGGCAACCCATCACAGTTACGAGATCATGAGATTCGGCGGCAGTCACGGCTACGACCGTGTCAACGCCTTCCTCGAAATTCTTGCGACAAACAAGACGAAAAGCATCTATGACCACCGACCGTCCGATCTGCATCTGGTCGACAAGCTGCGAACGAAGCGAACGACGCTGGCCTCCTGGCTAGCCTCGGATCAGGAGACACTTCGTCAATACCGTGATGCTCTCTCCACGCGGGGCATCTCGTTCGGCGATCATTTGCGACAGCACGGGCTGACCTGGCGCGACGTGCCGGGGATGGAGGAAGTGGGCTTGTTCGAATGACACAGCACAACTTCGCCTACAAAGCGATCCTGAAGAGCGACGACCGCTCGACCATCACCAGCCTCATCGCCTATCAAGCGCCCGGCGATCAACGTCTTCGCGCGGTCATCTGGAGTGTGCCGCGCCAACAATGGATCTACGCACCGAACATCGCCGCACCGATCCTCTACGACGATCAGGAGCAGGACCGCGGGCGCCCGGTCGATCGCCAGACCGCCGAGCAGATCTCCCGCGACATCCTCCACACGGAACTTCCCGCCGAAAGCACCCTCACCGAACTGTCGGACGAGGGTGAGCGCAACGGCTGGGGATATGGGCCACCGAGAACCTGAGCCTCAGACGATGGCCATGTCGACGAAGCGGGACAGGTGGAGCTGGGCGGCCACGGTGACCGTGTCGGTGGGGCCGTTTCGGTGTTTGGCGACGATGAAGTCGGCCTCGCCGGCTCGGGGGCTTTCCTTGTCGTAGTAGTCGTCGCGGTGCAGCAGGATGACCACGTCGGCGTCCTGCTCGATCGAGCCGGATTCACGCAGGTCGGACAGCTGGGGTCGCTTGTCGGTGCGCTGCTCGGGGCCACGGTTCAGCTGGGACACGGCGATCACCGGGCACTCGACCTCTTTGGCCAGCAGCTTGAGACCACGGGAGAGCTCCGAGACCTCTTGCTGACGGCTCTCGGTCTTCTTCGGGGACGACATGAGCTGCAGATAGTCGATTACCAGGAGTTTCAGGTTGTGTCGCTGCTTGAGGCGGCGCGCCTTGGCCCGGATCTCCATGAGGTTCATGTTCGGCGTGTCGTCGACGAAGATCGGGGCCTCGCTGATCTCGCCCATGCGGCGGGCCAGTTTGCTCCAGTCGTCGTCGGTGAGCTGGCCGGAACGCAGCACGTGCAGCGGCACCCGGGCCTCGGCCGAGAGCAGACGCATGACCATTTCGATCTTGCTCATTTCCAGGGAGAAGATCGCGCTGGCGCAGTTGGCGCGGATCGCCGCGTTGCGGGCGAAGTCCATGCTGACGGTCGACTTACCGAGACCGGGGCGGCCCGCCACGATGATCAGCTGGCCGGGGTGCAGGCCGTTGAGCAGGCGGTCGAGGTCGGAGAAGCCGGTCGGCACGCCGGTCATCACGCCGCCGGACGCGCCCACCGCCTCGATCTCGTCGAGCGTGGGCTGCAGCATGTCGCCGAGGGCCGCGAAGTCTTCGCTCACCCGCTTCTCGGTGACGTCGTAGATCGCCTGCTGGGCCAGGTCGACGATGTCGTCGACGTCACGGCCGCCGTTGCCGTTCGCCCCGTAGCCGAGCTGGACGATCTTGGTGCCGGCCTCGACGAGGCGGCGCAGGATGGCTCGCTCGCTGACGATGCGCGCGTAGTAGGACGCGTTCGCCGCGGTGGGCACGCTCTCGATCAGCGTGTGCAGATAGGGCACGCCACCGATGCGTTGCAGATCACCCGAGTCGGCCAGGGCTGCGGCCACGGTCAGCGCGTCGGCGGGCTCGCCCCGTCCGTAGAGATCGAGAATGACGTCGTAGATCGTGCCGTGGACCGGGCGATAAAAGTCGTGTGTCTTCAGGATCTCGACGACGTCGGCGATCGCGTCCTTGGACAGCAGCATGCCGCCGAGAACGCCCTGCTCAGCCGCGACGTCTTGCGGTGGGGACTTGTCGAATGAGCCGCCGCCCCCGGTTGGCCCGCCGCCGGGCGGACCACCACCGGACGGCCCACCACCTGACGGCTTCGCCGGCGGTCGCGTCTCGTCGGTGATCGACACCCGGACCTCCTCCGTTCGCCGTTCGTGCACCCCGAATACAACCGCTCGGGTGTGACACTTTCGGCTGATCCACCACCATGATCAGGAAAAACTTCCGATCAAGCTCCGCTGCTGCGGCCGCACCACTCTACGAACCCCGCCCCCACCTGCCCAAGCGCCCCGGTGGACGAGCCTCGGGACAACCTGTGGACATCTCCGCCGAGCCTGTGGGCAGCCCTGTGCACAGCCTGTGTACAACTCCTGGGGACGACGACGGTTCTGCCTTGTCGAGCAGGCATTTCTTCATCCCCACCTGTGGAGAGCAAAAAAGACCTGCACAACTGCGAAAAGGTTCGCCGCGTGAGCAAGCCGTCGCACGGAGGCGTTGCGGTTCTGACGCGCGGAAGGCACGCTTTTCAGGTGGACCAACGGGAGTGGGACTACGGTGCCCGCATGTCGCGACAGCGACGAGCGGCCGACGCCCGTACTCCTCGCAACCCGGATTCGCCCGATTTCGCCGAGCCTGATCCTAATTGGTCCTCGCTCACCGACACCGGCAGTCTGAAACCGAGCGACGAGGCACTCGACTGGCAGCGCCGGGCCGATCAGTGGGCTCAGCAGGCCGAATCCGACGATCACCAGGCTGTCGAGCCGGCCAACCGCTGGTCCGACGCGGCGTCGACGGGTCGCACCACGTTCCCCGCCGACGGCGTGGGCTGGCGCACCGAGACGGCCGAGTGGCGCGCGACCGGCGCCCGCTGGCGGCAGACCACGGAGTGGCGTTCCACCACCGGTTCGCATGTCTGGCGTTCGACGACCGAGGCCTGGCAGACCGGCGGCAACAGCGCCTACCCGGACGACGCCGAGACGCCCATGTCCCAGCCGGCGATCGCGAGCACCGCGTGGTCCGAGGAGTCGAACTCCGATTCCCGCCCCGCCTGGCAGCAGTTCGCCGACCCGTCGAACGAGCCCGAGCCCGATCGGCGGCGTTCACTGCCCGCCGAAAGTGCCCAGCCGAGCTGGCAACAGCCCTCCCCGCGTACGCCCGCTGAAAGCTCGCCGTCGTGGCAGCAACTGGTCGATCCGCCTCAACCGCAGCCGCGGGACTCCCGACCTTCATGGCAGCGCGACGCGATCGAGGGCTCCGCGACCTGGACCGACCTCACCGACCAGCGCTCGGCTCCCGCGCCCGCCCCGGCCGACTCCGGCACCACCTGGCTGCGCACCGAGAACCCCGACGACGGCCGTCACCTGGTGCGTGAGGACGACCGCGCCGCCTGGCGACGCGATTCCGGCGGTGGGTCACCTCAGGTGGGGCGGCGTCGCGCTCCCGAGCCCGGTTCCGCCCCCTCCGGGGGTACGGGCTGGTCCGCGGCCCGCCCCGAGAACGAGAGCTGGGAAAACACCGACGGCTGGGCCCGGCACACCGACACCGGCGGCATCCAGCTGTACGGCGACACGCCCGCCCCACCTTCGACGAGCTGGGGCACAGGCACGGGGTTCGGCTCGCGCAACGTCAACCGGCGTGAGGACACCGGCCGCCGTCAACTTCCTTCCGCGTACGGCGATTCGCCCGCCTACGAGGTGCCCCCGGCCACGCCGTACGAGCCTCCGCCCCGCCCGCCTCGCCGCGACGACACCGCGAGCGCCCGTGCGCTGCCCCCCGGCGGCTACGACGAGACCCCGCGACAGCGCTACGCACCCGACGACGACCAGCCCCGCTATGCCGACGAGGCACAGGGCAGCCGCAGTCGACGTTCACGCCGCTATGCCGAGGAGCCCGACGGCGCCCCGGCTGCCGGTTCGTACGCGCCGCCCGAGCCCCGTGCTCCGCGGCGCTCCCGCCCCGAGCAGCGCGACGACTCGGGCGCCTTCGGCGCGGTGCCGATGCCGGCCCCGCAGCCGACGTCAGCGCCGCGCAGTGCGGTGCCGATGCCCGCTCCCCGCAGCGCTGTCCCGGCGCCGGGCGACACCCCTCGCAACGGCCCGCCGAAGGGCCGGGCGAAATACAACGGCGGTGGCAACGACTGGCGTGAACAGACCGGTTCGTGGGAGGCCGAACCCGACACGAGCAGTTGGGTCCGCGATCCCGACACCGGCCAGTGGAGCCGCTCCGACGACGACCCGCGAATCCTGGCGTGGCGCCGCGAGGCCGCCCGGCGCGAGGCGATGGGTGAGGGCCCTCGTGCCCTGCCCGCCCCGCCGCCCGCCGCGATGGAGCCCGAGATCGGCCCGGAACCGCGCCCCGAGCCGCCAGCCGCCGCCGGCTGGCGGAACAGGCCGCCGGCACCTCTGCCGCCCGGCCCCACGCCGCGCAGCGCTACCCCCTACACCGAACCCGGCTACGCCTCCACCAGCTCCGGCTCGCGCCGAGACTCCTATGAGACGTCCGGCGGTTATGGTGTCGCGCCCGCCAGCTCGGTCCCCTATGACCAGCCGCGCGACTACGGCAGCGGCACTTCCGGCCGCGACTCGTACGACCCCGCGCGCGACTACGACAGCGGTCCGACCCGCTCGGTGCCGAGCCGTGACTACGACAGCGGTCCGACCCGTTCGCTTCCCGACCGCGACCCCTACGGCAGCGGGCCCGCCCGTTCCGCTCGGGGTCGCGACTCATACGAGGCGCCTTCTCGCGGTTATGACGCGGCCCCCGCCGGCCCGGCCCCCTACGACGAGCCGCGCGACTACGGCAACGAGATTCCCGGCCGTGACCCCTACGGTTACGGCGCCGCGCCTGCCGACCAGTCTCGCGGCTACGGCGGCGCTGGTTCCCGCCGCGGCTACCGCGATGACGAGCCCGGCAACGCGCCCCGCAGCGGGCCCGCGGCTCCCTACAGTGGTCAGCGCGCCCTGCCGAGTGCCCCGCGCAGCGCCCCCGGTTACGACGGCCCCTCCGCTCCGGCAAGCGGCATTCCCGGCGGCCCGATCGGCTACTCAGGTGGTTCAGCCGCCCCACGAAGTGCCCCCGGCTACTCCGGCGGCGCGGCCGCACCGCGAAGCGCCCCGGGCTATTCGGGTGGCTCGGCCTCGCCGCGCAGCGCCCCCGGCTACTCGGGTGGCTCAGCCGCGCCGCGCAGCGCCCCGGGCTATTCGGGTGGCTCGGCCGCGCCGCGCAGCGCCCCCGGCTACTCGGGTGGCTCAGCCGCGCCGCGCAGCGCCCCCGGCTACTCGGGTGGCTCAGCCGCGCCACGCAGCGCCCCCGGCTACTCCGGGTCCGCTTCCGCGCAGGTCAGCTCGGTTCCGGCCGACACCTCGCGCTACTCGTCGGGTGCGGCGCCTTCCGGCGGTTTGATTCCGCTCGAAGAGCCACGGCGCTCCGGTCGCCGTCGCGCCGAGGACGACGAGCCCACCCGGCGCAACGCCGCCGGCCCGGGCGGCTATGCCGAACCGCTGAGTCCCGCGACCTGGCAGCAGCCCGGCCCCGACTCCCGAACGAATCGCCCGGGCCGCGCCGACGACGTTCCCTCGTGGTCGAGCGACGAGACCGAGGCCCCGCCTGAGCCCGACTCGGGCGCCTGGCATCTCGAGGAACGTCGGGAACGTGCTCGCGGCAGCGCGATGTACCGCGACGGTGGTGGCGGCGACTGGCGCCGCGACCTGGCCGATCAGAGCGATCTGGCCGAGGGCGAGTCCCGACGATTTGGCACCTCGGATTACGTGCCCTTTCGGTCGAGCGGCTCAGCCGCTGTCACGGGACAATCAAACTTATCCACCACGTCGACCTCGCTGATCTCGCCGATCGGGCGCGATTCGGCCCCCCGCGAGGCTGCGACGGGTCCCGCGCAGCGTGCCGCGGCGAGCTGGAACGGCCCGTCGGGGGCCTACGAACGCCGCCCGGTCACCGGCGGCTACCCCACCGGCCGGAAGAGCGATCTGCTCGATCCGGACGATGAGGAGGATGAACAGGGCTCCGGCAGCCCGCTCGCCGTGGTCGGCTACACCGTCATCTGGTACGGCGTCCCGGTCGTCCTCTTCATCGCCTACATGCTCGTGGTCGGCGCCGGCGGACAGGGCCACGCCCTGGGCACGCTGGCCAAGGCCGCCCCGCAGTTCCTGATCTCGTTGGTGCTGAGCGTCCTGGTGGCGATCGGCCTGCGCTTCGTCAGCCAATCGTGGAAGGCGATCAGCGTCGGTCTGGCCGCCGCGGTGGTCGGCGGGGGCCTGGCTACCGTGCTGACCTCGGCCATCACCGGCAACAGCCTCAGCTGACCGTCCATTGTGACCGACCTGGGCCGGCTGGATGGGCCAGGCGGGGCCGGACACCGTCTCCGGGGCGAGCCGGCGCCGGAACCGCATTGTCGGCAGCGCACCCCGCTTTGAAAACACGAACGGCGCGTCGAGATCGAGGATCTCGACGCGCCGTCCGGACGCGCGGGGCGTTTGTTACTTGGCGGCGACGACGTTCACGGGGAACGTCGCGGTCACCTCGGGGTGGAGCTTGACCTGAACGCTGTAGGCGCCCGTGGTCTTGATGTGACCGGGCAGCTCGAGGCGGCGCCGGTCGAGGGACGGACCGCCGGCGGCCTTGACCGCGTCGACGATCTCGGCCGGGGTGATCGAGCCGAACAGCCGGCCACCGTTGCCGGAGCGGGCGGTCAGCGTGACCTTGAGGCCGGACAGCTGGCCCTTGACCTCGTTGGCCTGGCCCAGGTCACGGATCTCGCGAGCCTCGCGGGCCCGCTTGATGACCGCGACCTGCTTCTCGGCACCCTTGGTCCACAGGATCGCGAAGCCCTGGGGCAGAAGGTAGTTACGGCCGTAGCCGTTCTTGACCTCGACGATGTCGCCGGGGGTGCCGAGACCCGACACCTCCTGGGTGAGGATGATCTTCATATTGGCGATCCCCCTCAGCGCGCCGTCGCCGTGTACGGCAGGAGCGCCATCTCACGGGCGTTCTTAACCGCGCGGGCGATCTGCCGCTGCTGCTGAGACGTCACCCCGGTGACCCGGCGGGCACGGATCTTGCCCCGGTCGGAGATGAACTTCCGCAGCAGAGCGGTGTCCTTGTAGTCGATGTAGGTGATCCCGTCCTTGTCGAGCGGGTTCACCTTCTTCTTCGGCTTGCGAAGCGCCGCAGCCTTAGCCATTGCTCTTACTCCTGATGTCAAAAAGCCCTGTGTTTGCGATAAACCAGTGGGCTAGAAGGGAGGCTCGTCGTCGAACGAGGAGTTGCCGCCGCCACCGCCGGAGCGGGTGCTGCCGCTGGAAGCCGGAGCGGCCGTGGCCCACGGGTCGTCGAAGTTGTTACCTCCGCCGCCGCCGCTGCCGCCGCCGTTACCGGCCGGCCGGTTACCACCACCGGAGGCGCCGAAGCCGCCGCCCGAGTTACCCCCGGAGCCACCGCCGGAGCGGTTCATGCGCTGCACCTTCGCCGTGGCGTACCGCAGCGACGGGCCGATCTCGTCGACCTCGAGCTCGTAGACGGTGCGCTTCTCGCCCTCGCGGGTCTCGTAGGACCGCTGGCGCAGCCGACCCTGCACGATCACCCGTGAGCCGCGCTGAAGCGACTCGGCGACGTGCTCGGCGGCGTCACGCCAGATGTTGCACGCGAGGAATAGTGGCTCGCCGTCTTTCCACTCGCCCGACTGCCGGTCCAAGGTCCGCGGCGTCGAGGCGATGCGGAACTTGGCAACCGCCGCACCCGAAGGGGTGAAGCGCAGCTCGGGGTCGTCGGTCAAGTTGCCGACGACCGTGATGGTGGTTTCTCCTGCCATGATCTTCTCCTCGCCGCTTCGCTCGTTCGTTGGAGGGTCTCAGGACCCCCTGACAAAAACGAGACTCAGCGGGTCTCGGGCCGGATGACCTTGGTGCGCAGGATGGACTCGTTCAGCCGGAGCTGACGGTCCAGCTCGGCCACGGCCTCGGGCGTCGCCTGCAGGTCGACGACCGCATAGATGCCTTCGGCCTTCTTGTTGATCTCGAACGAGAGCCGGCGACGGCCCCAGACGTCGAGCTTCTCCACCGAGCCACCCGCGGTCCTGATGACGTTCAGGTACTGATCGAGCGACGGGGCGACGGTGCGCTCCTCGAGCGAAGGGTCGAGGATCACCATGAGTTCGTAATGACGCAAGACGTTCTCACCTCCTGTGGGCTGAACGGCCACGGTCTCTCCGTGGCAGGAGGTCTTGTGTCGATCGCAATGTTTGCCGACCCCGGGATTTAGGCCCCGAAAGCCGACA
Organism: Actinoplanes solisilvae; assembly: GCF_003999975.1. Classification (GTDB taxonomy): domain Bacteria; phylum Actinomycetota; class Actinomycetes; order Mycobacteriales; family Micromonosporaceae; genus Actinoplanes; species Actinoplanes solisilvae. The sequence continues at coordinate 1,406,963 of NZ_RJAC01000001.1, forward strand.
CCGCGGGACATGGCCCACGGCGGTCACAGTGCGAACCGAGCAAGCATACCCAGGACCGTCGCGCCGCCAAAAAGGAGGACCCCGCCGGATGACGGGGTCCTGCCTGGTGGAGCCGCGGGGCGCCCGGTCCGCATTCGCTGGGTGGGACCTGGGGAGGAACGACCACACCGATGAGGTTGGACACGGCCGCCCCGCGGAGCTTGTGAGAGAAAGACTAAGCCATTCTCGCCCGATTTGCACGTTGCGACACGATTGCCCGAATAGCACCGACTCCTACGCCCATCGCGCAGACGGCGGCGGTCAGCGCGAGCAGCCCCAGCGAGCCGCCTTCCTGCATCGGCTCCAGTACGGCCACGGGCTCGGCCGCGGCGATCTCCGTGGTGGCCGGCACCTCTCCCGCCGGCTCCGCGCCGACTGTCGCCGGCTCGAGGTCCAGCCCGGGTGCACTCGGGAGCAGCTCCTTCTCCGCGCCGGGCGGCATGCCCGCGAATGCCGGTGCCGCGCTCCCCGGCGTACCGGAAGGGGTCTTGGACTTGACCTTGGGCCGGGACACCGCAGCGCCGTGGGGCATGGCCTGAGCCGCCGTGGTGGCCGCGTGGGCTGACCCGGTGGAGCGGTGCGACGACTGCTGAGGAGTGCCGGGACGGTCGGCGAACCGGGCTCGCGAGGGATGATCGTCCGGTTTGGCCAGGCCCGGCGCCGACGAGCCCGCCGCCGTGCGCGAGGCGTTGCCGGAGCCCTGGGGCGCGAGCGAGATCGGCGTCTGGTCCGCCGGGGGCGCCGCCGAGGCCGGGTCGGGCCGGGTCGCCGCCGACGCGGACGGCGAAGCGGTGACCAGGACGGGCGAGACGTCGTCGCCGATCGCGCAGTTCGGCTTGAGCACGACCGACGTGGTACCTCGCCGGAAGATCACCTCAGTGGCCGAGTTGTCGGGCACGGTGCCCTTCGTGTCACCGGCGAGCAGCAGCCTCGCGGCGTACCCGGTCTGGTTGACCACCCGGATCGTGGTCTGCGCGGGCACGGTCATCGACTCGACGTCGGGCCGGGAGTCGCAGGAGATGCCGAACATCCCGCCACTCGTGAAAGTCACCTGGCGGGCGCCTTCGGGAACCTCTTCCGCGCTGGCCGCTCCGTTCGCGAGCATCGGGGCTCCGAAGATCAGACCGCCCAGCACGATCGCCGTCACTCGCTGTCGGACCTGCCGAGACATGCACCATCTCCCACTTCGCACCGGCCCGGACGCCGGTATCGGTCAAACGTGATCAATGGGGCTAACGAGGCCCGGCGAGGCACGGTGACGCAGGAGGCGAACTGTCGGACCCTCGTCGTAGTCTCGACTCATGCGCATCGGAGCCCATGTCGATCCCGCCGCACCCCTCGAGGAGGCCGCCTCCCGCGGGGCCGAGGCGGTGCAGTTCTTCCTCACCGACCCGCAGGGCTACAAGACGCCCAAACCGCGGGACGACGCGGCGGCGCTGCGCGAGTCCGAGGTGGACATCTACGTTCACGCGCCCTACATCGTGAACGTGGCCTCGCCCAACAACCGCATCCGCATCCCGAGCCGCAAGCTGCTGATGGCCCACGCCAAGGCCGCGGCCGAGCTGGGCGCCAAGGGGCTGATCGTGCACGGCGGCCACGTCGGTAAGGACGCCGACCTCGCGACCGGCTTCGACAACTGGCGCAAAGCCTTCGAATACGCCGAGTCCGACGGCGGCCTGCCCCTGCCGATCCTGATCGAGAACACGGCCGGCGGTGACAACGCCTGCGCCCGCCGGTTCGACGACCTGGCCCGGCTGTGGGAGGCGGTGGGCTCGTTCGGCGCCGGCTTCTGCCTGGACACGTGCCATGCCTTCGCGGGCGGCGAAGACCTCGTCGGCATCGTCGACCGGGTCAAGGCGATCACCGGGCGCATCGACCTGATCCACGCCAACGACTCCAAGGGTGGATTCGACTCGGGCCAGGACCGACACGACAACCTCGGCAATGGCAAGATCGACCCCGAACTGATCGTGGCCGCCATCCGCGCCGCCGGTGCGCCGGCCGTCGTGGAGACTCCGGGTGGCTCCGAAGGACAGACCGCCGACATTTCGTTCCTGCGGGAGCGGACGGGCCGGTGACGCGCCGCACGGGGAGAGGGTCATGACCACCGAGCAGCCGAGGCAACCCACCGCCCCGTCGGCTCAACGGTCCGCCGAGGCGCTGCGACCAGCCGCCCCCGACGAGGCCAAGCCCGCAGAGGCCGCCACCCCGAGCGCCGCGGGCCCGGTCAGCACCACTGATGCAGGCCCGCCCAACGCCTCGCCCGCCGAGAAACCAGGCGGTAAGCCCGCCCAGAAACCAGGCGATAAGCCCGCCGAGAAGACAGGCGAGGAATCCGGGGACAAGCCCGGTGAGAAACCCACCGCGGCGCCCGCCGTCATTGCGACCGCCGTCCCTCGGACGACCAAGCGTGGCCTGGCGTTCTGGAAACGGTCCCGCCAGAAGCCGGCGGCCCTTCCGTCCGAGCCCGCAGCGGAAAGCCCGCCCGCCACGTCCCCGGACCAGCCCAAGGCCGACGCCGCAAAGGTCGCTGAGAGTCCACAGAAGACTAGGAAGCCCGCTGAGCCTCTGCCGACCGAGCGCCCGCCCGGCACCCCGCCCGACCCGTGGAAGGCGTTCGCCGCCACGTCCGAACGTGCACCCGGGTCGTTCCGGCGGTCGACGCGTGCCTTCTTCCGCGCGCTGATCCACGAGTACGCGCTGGTCATCTACGGCGCTCTGCTGCTGGCCGTCGCCCTCACCTGGCCCACGCTGCGCTACCCGCAGCACACCCTGCCGCAGGACATCTGGGACCCGTCCCGCCAGGCGTGGCAGATCTCCTGGTCCGGCCACATCCTGCTGACCGACCCGAACCGCCTCTGGCAGTCCAACGCCTTCTATCCCCTGACCGACAGCTTCGCGTTCGGCAACAGCCTGCTCGGCTATGCCCCGGCCGGCATGCTCGGCGAGGGACCGCTGGCCGCCGTCCTGCGCTACAACATCCTCTTCGTACTGGCCCACGCGTTGCTCGCCGTCGGCGGTTATGCCCTGGTCCGCCAGTTGGGGGCCGGCCGCACCGGGGCCGCCGTCGCCGCCGTCGCCATCACATACGCACCCTGGCGCCTCGCTCAGGAGGGCCACCTCGACATCATCTCGGCCGGTGGCATCCCGCTCGCCCTGGCCATGCTGGCCCGCGGTCATGGCTGGTCGCTGCGGCGGGGCCTGCGACCCGAGCGGCGCAGCGCGGGCTGGGCCGCCGCCGGCTGGCTGGTCGCGATCTGGCAGGTCAGCCTCGGCTTCTCACTCGGCCTGCCGTTCCTCTATGTACTCGGCCTGATCCTGGTCGTGATCGCGATCGGGGCGCCGATCCGCCGCCTGCTCCGCCCGGCCGAGGGCCGCGTTCTCGGCTGGCGCCTCCAGCTCGTCGACACGCTGGGCCCGCTGATCCTGGCCGGCGTCAGCGCGCTGATCGCCATCCCCTACTTCCGCGGTCCCGACACCGGCCCCGCCGCCACCGAGATCCGCTTCTTCTCGCCGCCGCTGCGCAGCCTGCTGATCGGGCCGGCCGAGTCACGCATCTGGGGTGCGCCTCACGAGGTGCCGCGCTCCTCGCTCGGCTGGCCGGCCGAGATGGGCCTGCTGCCCGGCTTCGTGCTCTACGCCCTCGCCCTCGCCGGGCTGGCGTTCTCGATCTGGACGCTGCTGCAGCGCCTGCTCCTGCTGGTCGCCCTGGCCGTCACGATCATCCTGACCCTGGGTACGAACTTCTTCGAGGGCCGCTGGACCTATCTGCCTCTCTTCGGCCACCTGCCCGGCTCGCTCGACGTCCGCATCCCCGGTCGTCTCATGCTATGGACCACGATCGTCCTGGCGATCCTCGCCGCGGGTGCCGTGGCCGAGTTCGTGCGCCGGGCCGAGCACCTCTCCGAGCAACGCATCCCTCCGTGGCCCGGCCCCTGGCTGCGCCTGGCCACCTTTGTGCCGCTGGCGCTCGTGCTGGTCGAGGGCTGGAACGCGACCGCTCACCCCGTGGTCCCGGCCCAGCCCGCCGCGATGCGCACCGTCAACGGCCCCGTGCTGGTGCTGCCGACGGCCAATCTCACCGATCAGACCGTGATGCTCTGGTCAACCACCCGTTTCCAGGCCCTGGCGAACGGCTCCGGCGGTTTCGGTGAGGCCGAGCAGACCGAGCTCCGCGCCAAGGTCCAGACGTTCCCCGACGCGGCCAGCATCGAGTTCCTGCGCTCCCTCAACGTCGACCGGGTCCTGCTGCTGCGGGCTCAGTCGGTCGGCACGCCGTGGGAACGCGCCGGCGACATCCCCGTCGACGGCCTGCAGATCCGCCGCGAAGACCTGGACGACGCGGTCGTCTTCCACCTGCGCTGACCGAAACGCCGAGACCGAACGCCACGAGCCAACGCCAGGCACGCACCGCGCCGCCCGCCCACCCGCCCCCGGCTCGAACGCCGGCCGGCGGATCAGACCTTGGCGACGATCTGATCGCCAGGCGGGGGTAGCGCGGAGTCGGGCGACGAAGGGGAGCGGTCCACGCGGAACGCTCGACGAAGCCGGGCGATCCACGGTGCGTCCGGCCCGTTCAGCGGGCCACCGTCCGGATCGTCGCCATAGGTCTGGCGCACCGCGTCCAGCTCCGGCCGCCAGATCTCCCGGATCACCAGGCCGCACAGCACCACGACGGTGATGAGGCGCAGACCCGAGGCCAGCACGAACGTGCCCTCGGGGATCACCGGCTTGCCGCCCGCACCCATCAGCTCGGCGTAAAAGGCGGTGAAGTAACCGAACTCGGCCACCGTCCAGGCGATGATCGCTCCCCACCGGGGCCGCGCCAGCACGATCAACGGGAGCAGCCACAACACGTACTGCTGAGACCACACCTTGCTGGTGATCAGGAAGGCCGCCACGACCAGGAATGCGAGCTGGGCCACCCGGGGACGGCGCGGAGCGAGCCAGGCGAGCAGGCCGATCCCCACGCAGGCGAGCCCGAACAGACCGTACGAAAGCAGGTTGAGCGTCGGGACGTGATCGCTCAGCCATTGGAAGGGCCCTTGGTTGCCGGCCCCGCCGGTGTTCCACTTGCCGTCGAGATAACGGCCGATGTACCAGAGTGTGCCCCAGTCGATCGGTCTCTCGCTGTTGAGCCGGAAGAACTTCAGCCAGCTCTCGTGGTACCAGAAGAAGACCGGGAAGTTGACCGCCGCCCAGGTCACCGCCGCGGTGGCCATCGCCGCGCCCCACGAGCGCATCGCCTTCGAGCGCAGGGCCAGTACGAGCAGCGGTCCGAGGATGAACAGCGGCCACAGTTTCGCCGCCCCACCCAGCCCCAGCAGCACTCCCGCCCACACCGGATGTTTCTTGGCCCACAGGTAGAGACCGGCCGCCGCGAACCCGATCGCCAGGAAGTCCCAGTTCACCGTGGCCGTGAAGAAGATGATCGGCGAGATCGCGAAGATCGCCGCGTCCCAGGGCCGGCGACGACGCAGGGCCAGGATGATCGCCGCTGTCGCCACCGCGAGGGCCGAGAGCACCAGCGCATTCGCGTTGTAGAACCACGTACCCTGGTTGATCTCGGGGTGGCTCTCGCCGTAGGAGTGGATCGGCAGCCCCAGGGCGCCCATGAAATAGCCGGTCACCACCGGGTATTCCACAGGCCAGTCCTTGTAGGGGACAGCGCCCTCGTTGAGATGCTCCGCGTAGTACAGCGCGAGCACGTCGGTGTAGCAGAAACGCGTGTACTGCACGTTCTGCTGCCAGTCGCCGCTCTGGCAGGGCGACTTCTGCACCCACGAGAACGCCAGCGTCAGGCAGGTCAGCGCGAGGATGATGCGGGTCGCCGTCCAGAACCGTCCGCGCTTCGCGCCGGGTCGCACCGCGTGGGAACCGAGTGGGCCCCCGATCGCCTGCGAGATCCCCCGTACGAATCCGTCTGTCGTCGCCGGTGTGCTCGGCTGATCGGGACGGTCGACGTCGTCGGGCGGTTGCGTGCTCATGTCATGGCATCATGCCGTACTTCGCACCGGGGACCGGAACGACCTACGGCAAACCGAAACGAAACGGCGCGCACCCCCGGGGGAGGTGCGCGCCGTGTTCACCGGCGAGTGTTAATCGCCACCGTTGTTCTGCGGCCCGATGGTCGGCTGCGTCGGTTGCTGGTTCCCGCCGCCGCCGTCGTTGTTGCCGCCGTTCCCACCGTCGTTGTTACCGCCGTCGTTGTTACCGCCGTCGTTGTTACCGCCGTCGTTGTTACCGTTGTTGTTGCCGCCGTTGTTGTTGCCGCCGTTGTTGTTGCCGCCGTTGTTGTTGCCGTTGTTGTCGCAACCGGGGCCGATGAAGCCGAGTACACAGTCCCCGCCGTTGTCCGGCGGCTGCTGCACCGGGGGCGGCGGCGGTTCCTGGCCGTTGGCGTAGGGGCTGTCCGCGTTGCCGGTCTCGACCCGCTTCGGGAAGTCTTCCCGCTCGAGGTCCTTCGCCTTGATCACGGCGTCGAGGAACTTCTTCCAGATTCTCGACGGCGTGCCGGCGCCGAACATGTCGCCGCCGCCCTTCTCCTTCAGCTCGACCTTGTTCTTGGCGCCACCGACCCAGACCGTCGCGGCGAGCTGCGGCATGCCACCCACGAACCAGGTGTCACCGCTGCCCTCCTTGAACTCCCAGGTGCCCGACTTGGCGATGCCTTCCTGGCCGTTGCGCAGGTCACGGTCGTCGACCCGGACGATCTCCTTGAGCACCGACTGCAGGTTCGACATCTGGTCGGGGTCGAAGACCTGCTTGCCCTTGATGTTCTCGCTGCCCGCGGGCGTCTTCTTGCCGGTGTCGGGGTCGACCCGGGTCACCGACTTGATGAAGTGGGCCTCGTGGTGCACGCCGTTGCCGACGATCGTGGCGACGCCTTCGGCGTGCTCGATCGGCAGGACGCGGTACTGGCCGAACGCGACCTCGTTGTCGAAGTAGCCGTCCTTCATCCACGTCGACTTGTCGGTCTTGGCGAGGTCGACGAGCTTGCCGTTCGGGAACTGGTCGTTGCCGTCGGTGTACATGTGCCGGATACCGGCGTCCCGCGCGGCCGCGATGACCTTGTCCCGGCCGATGCCCTCGGCGATCCAGTAGAACGGGAAGTTGTACGACTTGATCGTCGCCGTCTCGAGATCACAGAACTTGATCTTGCCGCCACAGACCTTGCCGGGGTCAGCGCCCGCGTTGCTGATCTTCGAACCGTTCGGGCGCAGCTTGGTGCCGTCCCACGTCGTCTTGAAGGAGATGTCCTCCTTCAGGGCGGCCGCGAGGGTATAGATCTTGAACGTCGATCCGGGCGACTGACCACCAATGATCTTCTTGCCGTCGCCGGAGAGATAGCCGCCGTAGTCGAGCCCGTCGGGGTCGTCGCCGCCGTAGTAGCCCAGCACCCGCCCGTTGCTCGGGTCGATGCCGATCACCGCGGCCTGGTAGGTCGCCGGCTTGTCGTGCATCGGCGATTCCTTGCTCTTGCGCGAGCCCGCCTCTTCGGCCGCCTTCTGCACGGCCGGGTCGATGGTCGTGTTCACCGTCAGGCCGCCCTTGTCGAACTCCTGCTGGCTGATGCCCATCTCGGCGAGCTCGGCGCGGACGTGCCGCATGATCATGCCGACCGGCTTGCCGGCCGCGCACGTCTTGCAGGCGCCCGAGCTGACCGGCTTGACCTTCGGGTACTTGCGGGCGTCGTACACCTCTTTGGTGATCCAGCCCATCTCCACCATGTTCTTCATGGTGTATTCCCACCGCTGCTTGGCGTCGGTCGGGTTGTAGTTCGGGTCGTAGCCCTTGTGCGTCTTCGTGGGCTCGGGCTGCTTGATGATCGACGCGAGCACCGCGGCCTCGTACGGCGTGACGGCGTTCTTCTGCCCGGCCGGCGTGGTCACCGACTTGCCGAAGTAGCCCTGCGCCGCGGCCTCGATGCCGTACCGGCCCTCGCCCAGGTAGATGTAGTTGAGGTACATGGCCATGATCTGCGGCTTGTCGTACTTCGACTCCAGCTTGCGGGCGATCACAGCCTCGCGCAGCTTGCGGTTGTAACTGATGTCCTTCAGGTCAGCCGCGTGCCGCGCGTACTGCTGCGTGATCGTCGAGGCGCCCTGCTTGTCGCCGCCGGTGAAGTTGTTCCACGCGGCCCGCACGATGCCTTTCATGTCGATGCCGTGGTGCTTGTAGAAGTTCTTGTCCTCGGCGGCCGCGACGGCGTGCTGTACGACCATGTTGATCTTCGCCTGCGGAACCACCGTGCGGTTCTGCTCGCCGAGCCGGGCCAGGACCCCGCCCTTGGCGTCGAGGATCAGGTTCGACTGGTCTTCGGTGGTCGGCGGGGGCAGAGCGACGTCGTCGAAGAAGTAGGTGCCGCCGACCACACCCGCGCCGAGCATGATCACCAGAACGGCGGCCGCGGCGGTCAGGATGTTCGTGCGCCGGCGCTTCTTGGCCGACTTCGACTTGTCCTTGCCACCCCGCCCGGACCGGCCGCCACCGACGCTGCCCTCGTCAGAATCGAAGACCGACCCCGGGCTTACGGCGGCACGCGCGACCGAGGCACGTCCGCCCACCGGGGCGGCACCGACGGAGGCGCTCGCCCCGACACGGGCGGAGCCGACTGAGGCGCTGCCCACAGAGGCGCGCCCGGGCGGCGGGGCCGAGGCACGGCCGGCCGGAGCCGCCGAGCCCACCGAGGCACTGCCCACGGAGGCACTGCCCACCGAAGCCGAGCCGACGGACGCGCGCCCACCAGCCCCACGGCGGTAGGCGTCCGGCGACGAGCGGCCCGAGGCCGTGGGGGACGAGGACTGGTCGTCGTCAGGCGTTGAGCCGACGGACCCGGGCACTCGGGCCCGGGCACGCGAAGACTGCGGTTCGCCGTACGGGTTCATGCGGTCACACCTCGGTCGCGATGGCGCGCGCCGGGACGACCCTGGAGGGGCCTTCACCTGCGACGTCACCCGCGGACGATTCGGGCTGCATACCGGCAGCCGCCCTGACGGATGTCATGAATGACCGGCTGTGGCACTGGATGCGCGAGCCGGTCGGGGTCGTGTCAACGGTAGCGAGATCGATCCGCGTCATCGGCGGCCGTCCCAGCCATGTGACAACGATCCAGTTTCGCGGTGACGGCCCGCGGCGGACGAGGCGGCGATCGCCTCGACCCGATCGAGTTCGTCGGCGGTCAGCGCGTCCCGGCCGAGCAGGTATTGCTCGGTCAGGTGATTCCACGCGCAGGACTGGCACACCTCCACGACGAACACCTGGAACTCACGCAGCGTCATCGCCAGCACGGGAAGCTCGGAGAGCTTACGAGCCTGTCCGGCGGACTGCTTGAGCTCATCACCGTAGATGTAATGCACGAGGGTCAGGTTGTCGCGGCGACAGATGGGGCAACGCTCCTCAGTGGGCTCACCGTGGAATCGAGCAGCACTTTTGAGATAGGGCGAGGCGTCACAGACCTCAAGCGTCCCGATCTTGCCGTTGTGCACGTCACGCAGCACTGCTCGCTTCTGTAGCGAGAAGTCGACGATCTGCCGCTGCGTTCGCATGGCAAGAAGCGTACGCGGTCCTGCGCGAAGGGGCGACAGCCATCACTCAGCGTGGCGCACAGGTAGCCGAGCCATGAACACCTTGCGCACCTGAACCAACAGATCTACGGTAGCGATGTATCGGGCCGATACATCGGCTCAGTCTTCAGTCCGTTTTTGGGTGGCGGGCGGGGCGGTTGGATGGAGAGAAGGGGGCGGCCAAGTGTTGGAGCTGGCGATTCTCGGCCTCCTCCAGGAGACCCCGATGCACGGTTACGAGCTCCGCAAGGAACTCGCCACCAAGCTGGGCACGATCCGCGCCGCGATCAGCTACGGCACCCTCTACCCGACGCTCAAGCGACTTCAGGCGGCCGGCTGGATCACCGAATCCCAGTCCGACCCCTCGATCGTCCCCCCGATGACCAGCAAACGGGGCCGCGTTGTTTACAAGATCACTGCTGACGGCAAGGAGCGGTTCGCCGATCTGCTCGCCCAAGCCGGCCCGGAGACGTACGACGACGCCGGTTTCGGCGTTCACTTCGCGTTCTTCTCCCGGACCGATCGAGCCACCCGGCTCCGCATCCTGGAGGGCCGCCGCCGCCGCATCGAGGAGCGGCGCGAAGGCCTGCGTGACGTGCTGTCCCGAGCCGCCGGCCGGCTCGACGCCTACACCCTCGAACTGCAACGACACGGACTCGACGCCTGTGAGCGCGAGGTCCGCTGGCTGGAGGAGCTCATCACCAACGAGCGCTCCGGCCGGGCCCCGGCGGCCTCCGCCGGGACCATCGACTTCCCCGCTGAAGCGTCACCAGAGCGACCAGCGGGGGACGCACCCCCAGAAGATCCGCGTCCGCACCAGGACCGGCCGTGATGAACAAGGAGGCAAACGCGATGGGTTCCGTCCGCGTCGCCATCGTCGGTGTGGGTAACTGCGCCTCGTCCCTCGTGCAGGGCGTGGAGTACTACAAGAACGCCGACCCCAACGACCGCGTTCCGGGTCTCATGCACGTGACCTTCGGCGACTACCACGTATCGGACGTGAAGTTCGTCGCGGCGTTCGATGTGGACGCCAAGAAGGTCGGCATGGATCTCAGTGAGGCGATCGTCGCCAGCGAGAACAACACGATCACGCTGACCGACGTGCCGCCGAGCGGCGTCACCGTTCAGCGCGGTCCGACCTTCGACGGTCTCGGCACCTACTACCGCGAGATCATCGAGGAGTCGACGGCCGAGCCGGTCGACATCGTGCAGGCTCTGCGCGACGCCGAGGTCGACGTCGTCGTCTCGTACCTCCCGGTGGGTTCCGAGGAGGCCGACAAGTTCTACGCTCAGGCCGCGATCGACGCCGGTTGCGCGTTCGTCAACGCGCTGCCCGTCTTCATCGCCTCCGACCCGGTGTGGGCGCAGAAGTTCACCGACGCCGGTCTGCCGATCGTCGGTGACGACATCAAGAGCCAGGTCGGCGCCACGATCGTGCACCGCGCGCTCGCGAAGCTCTTCGAGGACCGCGGTGTCGAGCTGCTGCGCACCTACCAGCTCAACTTCGGCGGCAACATGGACTTCATGAACATGCTGGAGCGCAAGCGCCTCGTGTCCAAGAAGATCTCGAAGACCCAGTCGGTCACGTCCCAGATCCCGCACGAGATGATCAAGAGCGACGTGCACATCGGCCCGTCGGACCACGTGCCGTGGCTCGACGACCGCAAGTGGGCCTACATCCGCCTCGAGGGCCGTTCGTTCGGTGACACCCCGCTGAACGCCGAGCTCAAGCTCGAGGTGTGGGACTCCCCGAACTCGGCCGGTGTGATCATCGACGCGGTTCGCGCCGCGAAGATCGCTAAGGACCGCGGCATCGGCGGCCCGATCCTGTCGGCCTCGTCGTACTTCATGAAGTCCCCGCCGGTGCAGTACAACGACCACGACGCCAAGGAAAGCGTCGAGGCGTTCATCCGCGGCGACATCGAGAGCTAAGTCTCACGCAGCAGAAGGCCGGGCCGAAGTTGCGGTCCGGCCTTCTCTTGCGCCCACTACCAAAGATTTCCTACGCATTTAGGACAAGTTCACGAATCACCGCCACGCTGGCTGCCGGGTCCGGCTCCACGCGCGGCTGCCGGGCTGTCCCGGCTCTCACCCTGAACAACATCACCCCCAATTCATGGTCAACGCGACTCTCGCCTCGAGTTCGAGCAGCTTGCGTTTGCGGTCGAGGCCGCCGCCGAAGCCGACCATCTTGCCGCCGGCGCCGACGACGCGATGACAGGGGACGATCACCGGGATCGGGTTGTGGTTGCAGGCCGTGCCCACGGCGCGAGCGGCACCCGGGTCGCCGAGAGCCGTCGCGATCGCACCGTAGGTCATCATCTCGCCGTACGGAATCTGGGCGATCTCGCCCCAGACGGCGCGCTCGAACTCGGAACCGCCCGGCATCTCGAACGGCACCGTGAAGTCGGTCAGCTCGCCGGCGAAGTAGGCCTCGAGCTGCGTGACCGCCGGATGCGAGCCGGACGGCCCCGGCCGGGCCGCGAAGCGCACGCCCACGACGGTGTCATCGGAGACGGCCACTCCGAGCGGCCCGATGGGCGATTCGACGACGAACATGGCACCGATTCTGCTCCGCGGGTACGACAAGTTCGAAAATCCGTGCAAGGTTCTCCGGCCCTCGAGCGTCCTACCGAGCGGAGGTGACGGGTGAAACAGTCGCTCGAAGCGGAGTTCACCGCGTTCGTCGCGGAGCGGGGTCCGGTGCTGCTGCGCATAGCGCACGCGCTCACCGGCGAGCCGCGCGCCGCGGAAGACCTGGTGCAGGGCGCGCTGGCCAAGGCGTACGCCCGCTGGCCGCGCATTCACGGCGACGCCGAGGCCTACGTACGCCGCATCCTCTACAACGACCGGACCTCCGGCTGGCGCCGTGCTGCCCGGCAGCGTGAGGTTCCAATGTCCGAAGTGCCCGATGTTCCGGGCCACGAGCACGACGTCGCTGAACGGCTCGCCCTGCGCGAGGCCCTGCTCACGCTGCCCGATCGGCAGCGCGCGGTGCTGGTGCTCCGCTATCTCGAGGACCGCACGGTCGACGAGACCGCCGAGGTGCTGGGCTGCCGCCCCGGCACCGTGGCCAGTCAGTCCTACCGCGCGCTGGCCAAGCTTCGTGAGCGGATCGGCGACAACGCCTGGTCGATGGAGGGATCCCGATGAATCTGGAGCAGAAGGTGCGGACCGCCGTCCACGACCTCGCCAACGACGTCCCTTTCCCCTCCGATCTCGCCGAGGTCGCCCGCAAGCGGGGCCGCCGGGTCCGCCGGCGCCGGCAGACCGGCCTGGCCGCCACGGGGCTGGTTCTGGTCGCGGTGGCCGCCGTGCCGTTCGCCCTGCCCGAGGCGCATCGTGACCAGCCTCACCCCGCCGCGACGACCGAGGCCCCCGTACGCCGGACGACGGCCGCGCCGGTCTGGGGCAAGACGCCGCTGAAGCTGCCCGGCGACGTCATCGTGACCGCAGTCACTCGCAATGACGTCGGCCGCGATGGTCCGGCGGGAAAGACGCTCGCGACCGGCAACGTGGTTCTCGATCGCGCGAGCGGTCGCTACGTCGCCCTCGGGGGCGACTACTACACGGTCTGGGGTGCTCCGAAAACGCACCGCGGCGTGGTCAGCGGCGATCGCGGCCTCGGCATCGTCCGGAACAACGGCAGGATCGCCTGGGCGAAGGTGTCGTACATCCTGGAACCGCAGTGGTCACCCGACGGCACTCGCCTGCTCGCGACCACGCTGAACGGCTACTCCGTGATCGACGCCGCGACCGGCAAGGTGCACCGCGAGAACACGTCCGAGGTGATGGACGTCTGCCCCGACGAGTGCTTCTTCACCTGGCTGCCCGACGGCCGCCGGGTCGCCCTCGCCCAGCGCGACCCGGACGTCCCCCAGAACGAGGAGGTGGCCGACACGATCAAGAAGGTCGCCATCCTCGACGTCAACAGCGGGAAACTGCTGACCACCCTGCCGGTCCGTGGGGTGCCGTCCGGCCAGGATGCCTGGTCACCGGACGGTACGAAGGTACTGGTGCGAGGCCCCGGTCTGGGCCGTGGCGGCGGTCAGCGGATCGTCCGGGCCGCCGACGGCAAGGTCCTCGGTTCCGTCCCGGATCCGATCGCCCATTTCCTGCCGAACGGGAAGGTCCTCGGCCTGTCCACCGGCGACGACGACGCCCTGGCCCGTCTCTACGACACCGGCGGACGGTTGCTCGAGGAGATGACCTTGCCGCCGAGCCTGCTCGCCCGGCAGATCAGCATCGGTACCCCTTAGGAGAGGTGACCGTTGTCGCGGGCCCACTTGAAGAGCTCGGCCTCGGCCTCGTCGCGGTCGAGCGGGCCCCGGTCGAGGCGCAGCTCCTTGAGGAAGCGCCAGGCCTGGCCCACGACCGGGCCGGGCGGCACGCCGAGCAGCTCCATGATCGCGTTGCCGTCGAGGTCGGGACGCACCCGGGCCAGGTCTTCCTCGGCGGCGAGCCGAGAGATCCGCTCCTCCAGCGCGTCGTAGTCGGCCGCCAGGTTGGCTGCCTTGCGCTTGTTACGGGTCGTCACGTCCGAGCGGGTGAGCTTGTGCAGCCGGTCGAGCAGCGGGCCGGCGTCGGTCACGTAGCGGCGCACCGCCGAGTCGGTCCACTCCCCTCGGCCGTACCCATAGAACCTGAGGTGCAGGCCGACCAGCTCGACGACCTCGGAGGTGACGTCCTTGGGGTATTTCATGGCCTTCATGCGGTGCTTGGTCAGGCGGGCGCCGACCACCTCGTGGTGGTGGAAGCTGACCCGGCCGTCGCGCCCGACCGCCTTGGTGGCCGGCTTGCCGATGTCGTGCATCAGCGCCGCCATGCGCAGCACGAAGTCGGGGCCGCCGTCGCCCTCGAGGCGCATCGCGTTCTGCACGACGATCAGGGTGTGCTCGTAGACGTCCTTGTGCTGGGCGTGCTCGTCGATCTCGAGCTTGAGCCCGGAGATCTCGGGGATGAACTGGTCGGCCAGGCCGGTGTCGACCAGCAGGCGCAGCCCGGCGATCGGATCGGCGCTGATCATCAGCTTGGTGAACTCGTCCCGAATCCGTTCTGCGGTGATTCGTTGCAGATCGAGAGCCATGTCGCGCATGGCCGAGATGACCGCCGGTTCCACAGTGAACTGCAGCTTCGCCGCGAACCGCGCGGCCCGCAGCATCCGAAGTGGATCATCACCGAAGGACTGCTCAGGCGACGCGGGCGTACGGATGATCTTGGCTCCGAGATCGTCCAGACCCCCGTACGGGTCGGTGAAGACGTGCCCGGGCAGCGACACCGCCATCGCGTTGATGGTGAAGTCGCGACGCTCCAGGTCGTCGAGCAGTGACGTGCCGTATTGGACGACGGGGTTGCGGGTCACACCGTCGTACGCCTCGGCGCGGAACGTGGTGATCTCGAGCCGCAGCCCGTTCTTCTGCAGACCGATCGTGCCGAACTCGCGACCGGTCTCCCAGATCGCGTCGGCCCAGCCCTGCACGATGGCGAGGGTCTGCTCGGGGAGCGCGTCGGTGCAGAAGTCGAGATCGTCGCCGAGGCTGCCGAGCAGCGCGTCACGCACCGAACCGCCGACCAGGTGCAACTCATGGCCGGCCGCGCCGAACCGGCGCCCCAGCTCGTCGGCGACGGGAGAGACCCTCAGCAATTCGGCGACCGCATTCCGCTGGGCGGTGTTCAACACAGACATGGGATGACCAGGGTATCGAACGGCCGGTCGGTGGGGCCGTGGTGGGCGGCACTGGAGCGCAGCGGGCAGGATTGGCGGGTGCCCGTTCCCTCGGAGCTGCTCCGCCTGACCGAAGATCCCCGCTTCTGGGCGGGCGAGAGCGACGACCAATCCCCCGCGCTGCGGGTGACCTTCCCGGTCACCGGCGGCTATGCCCTCGTGCTCGACCTGACCGGCGGCGAGCGCACGCTCGGCC
Organism: Actinoplanes solisilvae; assembly: GCF_003999975.1. GTDB lineage: Bacteria > Actinomycetota > Actinomycetes > Mycobacteriales > Micromonosporaceae > Actinoplanes > Actinoplanes solisilvae. The sequence continues at coordinate 1,422,489 of NZ_RJAC01000001.1, forward strand.
TGCGCGGCCCGGCCTCCAGCGAGCCGATCCAGCTCGGCTGGGCGCCCGCGGGCGAGGCCTTCCCGGCCGCGCTGCGCTGGTGGGAGCTCGACCTGTTCGCCCGGGTGATCGCCTGGGAAGATCCGACGCTGCCCCATCCAGGCCTGGTCGTCGCGCTGCTCGCACCGTTCGCGCCGGCCACGCCCGACGACGACGAGTCCGTGATCGCGGCCGTGCGCGAGGCGGCGTACCGGTCTCTGCGCCGTGACGTGCCGCCCGCCGAGCCGACCGGTCCCGAGCAGGCGCCCCTGCCGCTGTTCATCAGCGACGACTGGTGGCCCGCCCCTCCGTCGGCGTCGCCTCAGGTGCTCGACGAGGCTTCGATCGCCGAGCTCAGCCGTCCCGAAGAAGCCTTCCGAGACGTACGGGCCGGGTCGCGGTTCCCGCGCGAACTGCTCGCCGACCTCGTGCGGCAGGCGACCACGCACCTCGAACTGGTCGCGCGCGAGCGGTGGTACGACGAGACCAGGTCGCTCGCCCGGCACATCCTGGACACAGGTGATCTTCGGCCCATTCCGGCGCTGCTCGGTGCGCTCACCGAGGCCGGCTGCGATCATCCGACCGTGCTGGACGCGCTGAGCGAACCGTTGGTCCCCGCCGAGGCGTGCTGGATGGTGGAGACACTGACGGGCGCCCGACCGGGCACACTCACCTCTATGGTGACTGGAGTTCCGCACGACTCCCGGGAGGATCGGTGAACAGCGGTCTCTACCGCAGCGCGCACGCCACGCCCGACGGCGAGCCACCAAGGGCGGAAGACGGCGTCACGCTGATCTCGGTGGACCCGCCGGGCACGGTCCCGCCCGGCGACCCGTCGGCCGACGGCGGAAGCACCGCCGGCAACAGCGCGATCATGGCGCTGGGCAGCCTGGTCAGCCGCATCATCGGCTTCGTCCGCAACGCGCTGATCGGCATCACGCTCGGCGCCGGCATCGGCGACGCCTACACCAGCGCGCAGTTCCTGCCCGGTCAGATCTACGAGCTCCTGCTCGGCGGCATCCTCTCCAGCGTGCTGATCCCGCTGCTGGTGCGGCGGCGCAAGGCCGACCCCGACGGCGGCGAGGACTACACCCGCAAGCTGCTGACCTTTGCTTTCGTGTCGCTCGGCGTCGCGACCGCCCTGGTGGTGCTCGCGGCCCCGTTGATCACGGCGATTCAGGCCGGCGACGAGAACACCAAGGCCTACAAAGATCTCGTCACCAGCTTCGCGTGGCTGATTCTCCCGATCATCTTCTTCACCGGCGTGTCGGCGCTGATCGGCGCGGTGCTCAACGTGCGCGGTCATTTCGCCGCGCCGACCTGGGCGCCGATCCTCAACAACCTCGTGGTCATCGCCGTCTGTGGCGTCTTCATCGCCGTCTTCGGGACGACGGACGGCCTGAAGCCCGAAGACATGACTCCGGGGCGCATCGGGCTGATCGCCGGCGGCACCCTGCTCGGCATGGTCGCGCAGGCCATCGGTCTGCTCCCAGCGCTGCGCAAGGTCGGGTTCCGGTGGAAGTGGCGCTGGGACCCCCGCGGCCTGGGCATGGGCGAGATCGGGCGGCTGGCCGGCTGGATGCTCTGCTACGTGGCCGCCAACCAACTCGCGGTCTTCGTCGTCGTGCGCATCCTCAACCGGGTCGCCGGGAAGGACAGCGCCAGCGTCCTGGCCTTCAACAACGTATTCCTGCTGACGATGATGGCGCACGGCATCATCGGCGTCTCGGTGATGACCGCGCTACTGCCCAAGATGAGCGCGGCCGCCGCCGAGGGCCGGTTCGCCGAGGTCAGCGCCGACCTGAGCCGCGGCATCCGGCTGGTGTCGGCGGCGCTGGCCCCGATCGCGGTCGTCTACGGCGTGCTGGCCGCGCCCATCGCGGTGACGCTCTTCCAGGGCGGCGCCTTCAAGAACAGCGACGCGCTCGCCACCGGCCAGGTGCTCTCGGTCGCCGCCTTCGCGGTGCTGCCGCTGTCGATCAGCTACCTGTGCACCTACACCTTCTATTCTCTGCAGGGCAACAAGACGGCGGCGCTGATCAACCTGCCCGTGGTCGCTATCCGCATCGGTGCCTACGTGGTGCTGGCGGCCGTTCTCGACGCGTCGCTGTCCGCGGCCGGCATGACCGCGGGCAACGCCATCTCGTACGTGGCCTCGGCGTTGATCTCTTTGGCGGTGCTCCGTCGCCAGATCGGGCGGCTCAACCTGGGCTCGGTCGGGGTGTCGCTCGTCAAGGTGCTGGTCGCGGCCGCGATCGCCGCCGCGCTCGGCTTGCTGGTGGTGCACTTCCTGCCCGGCGCCGGCTCGCCCTCGGGCCGCGGCGAGGCGCTGATCCAGATCTTTGTCGGCGGCGCGGTAATTCTGCTGGCCTACCTGGGCGCCGCTCTCGCGCTCCGCATCGGCGAGGTCACCCAGGTGATCGGCATGGTGCGTCGCAAACTCGGCCGCTGACCAGCGCTTTCTTCTGCCCCGGCAATCACGGGAGCCGCTCGGGGCAGCGGAGCGCCGGTTGCCGCGCCGGGGGGACGACCTGCCGCGAGATAGCCCCGGGCGGGTATGGTCGGTGTCGGCATGTGCGCTTCGCACGTCGTCATGTAGGCCCAGTACGGCTATGCCCCAAATGTCACAGCACCATGTGTCATAGCACCACGATGTTTGCGCCCAGCACGTAATGCACCGAGCACGGGGATTCGTGCGTGGAGCACCGAGGAGGACTGGTGACCCAGGTCGGCGAAGGCCACGAGACCGCGGCCGATGCGGACGGACCGGTCATGACCTTCGGTGCACCCACCGCTGGCGAGGTCCTGGCCGAGCGCTACCAGCTCGAGGAACACGTCAACGACGACAGCGCCGGCCGTCAGGTCTGGCGCGGCATCGACGTCATCCTGCGCCGTCCGGTCGCGGTGGTGCTGCGCTACCCCGGTGGCGACTCGGCCGCCGAGATGCTTCAGGCCGCGGTCGACGCGAGCCGGGTCATCCACCCCAACCTGGTCGGCGTCTACGACGCGATCGACGAGGGCTCCCGCGCCTACGTGGTGCGCGAGTGGGTCGACGGCGAATCGCTGCGTGACCTCATCGCCTCCGACGGCCCGCTCAACCCGGGCCGGGCCACCGCCATCGCGCACTCGATCGCCGACGCTCTCACCGCAGTGCACGCCACCGGCATGGTGCACGGCAACGTTCACCCGGGCACCACGTTGATCGCCGACGACGGACGAGTCGTGCTGGCCGACGCACGCGCCGACTCGGCCGACGACGTCGAGGGTGACGTCCGGGCCGTCGGTGGCATTCTCTACTTCGCGCTGACCGGCCACTGGCCGCACGCCGAGGTAGGCTCGTCGGCTCTGCCCGACGCCAACCGCGACGCCGCCGGCCAGCCGGCCGCGCCCCGGCAGACGCGCGCCGGCATCCCGGCCTATCTCGACGACCTGACGATGGACCTGCTCGACCGCCGGGTCGCCGTGCCCGAGGCCGACGCGCTCACCGCCGAGCTCGCCCGGCTCGACTCAGCCGAGGAAGACTACGAGGACGTCGGCCCGCTGCGGTTCGCGCAGAGCACGACGACCGAGCCGGTCCGCAGCACCCCCAAGATCGTTCTGGGCGTCGGCGCGCTGGTCGTCATCGCCGTCATCGGCCTGGTCTTCGGCATTCGCGCGATCACCGGCTCGAGCAGCGACACCCCCACCAACACCACCCAGGCCAACACGGGTCAGACCGGTTCGGTCACCGGCGGCAGCCAGCCGCCGCCCGCGGCCACGCCGAAGAAGATCCCGCTGACGGCCAAGATGGTGCGGGTCGTCGACCCGCCCGACGGCGACCGCACCCAGATCGGCGAGGCGAAATACACGGTCGACAACGACCCCAGCACCGCGTGGAAGACCGAGCACTTCAACCAGGCCAACTTCGGCAACCGGAAGAAGGGCATGGGCGTGCTGATCAACCTCGGCACCCCGCGCGGGCTCTCCGAGGTCACGGTCGAGACGTCCAGCCCCGGCGTGGCGATGGACATTCGCACCGGCCCGGCCGACTTCGGCAACAGTGGGCAGGGCGACAAGAAGATCGTCGACACCTTCAAGAAGCTGGGCGACGGCGACACCGAGAAGACGGAAGGCACCCGCGAGGTGTTCTCCGGCTTCGACCCGAACCAGAAATACCAGTACGTGCTGGTCTTCCTCTCTGAGCTGCCGAAGGCCGACAACGGCCGTTACCAGGTCGACGTGGAAAAGATCGAGGTCACCGGCTACTGAGCGTCGGTTACCCCGCCGATCGACCGTTCCGGTTAGATTGCACGCGTGACTTCCGGGGACGCCACGTCGAGCGATGCCGACCTTCTGCGTGCCCACGTCGACGGTGACCGCGACGCGTTCGGCGAGCTGGTGCGCCGGCATCGTGATCGGCTGTGGGCCGTCGCGTTGCGCACGATCGGCGACCGTGAGGAGGCCGCCGACGCCGTGCAGGACGCGCTGCTGTCGGCGCATCGCAACGCCGCCCGGTTCCGCGGTGACTCGGCCGTCACGACCTGGCTGCACCGCATCGTCGTGAACGCGTGCCTCGACCGGATCCGCCGGCGTCAGGCCCACCCGACCGTGCCGCTGCCCGATGGCAGCCGCTCGGACGATCGACCGTCCGGTGTGGAACCGGCCGCGCCCGTCACCGATCATGAGACCGCGCTGCTGGTACGCCAGGCGCTGGCCGATCTGCCGGCTGATCAGCGGGCGGCGATCGTACTGGTCGATGTGCAGGGCTACCCGGTCGCCGAGGCGGCCGAGATCCTCGAGGTGGCGGTCGGCACGATCAAGAGCAGGTGTGCGCGGGGCCGGGCCAGAATGGCGCTGGCGCTGGGCGAGCTGCGGGGGAGAGACACCGGTCACCCGCCCGCGGGGAACCAGGACGCCGCCGAAACCGTCCCATCCGGACCGGGGGCGGCGCAGCCGCGAACCGGTGGGCACGACGGAAGGGACCAGAGGTGACCGGGGCCGAATTCAGCGGGGTCGACATCGACCTGCTGGCGGACTACATCGGCGGTGCCCTCGAGGGCACGCCCGACGAGTCCGCGGTGGCCACGTTGATCGCCGAAGATCCGGCCTGGCGCGAGGCCTTCGAGACCCTGGGCGGCCAGATTTCCTCGGTGCGGGCCGAGCTGGGCCGTCTCGAGGCCGAGCCGATGCCGGCCGACGTCGCCGCCCGGCTCGATGGGCTGTTCAGCGCGCCGCCACTCACGCTGGTGAAGGGCGATCCCGGTGCGCCCACGGCGACTTCGACGGTGAGTGGCCGTCGGCGAAAATGGGTCACTCCGATCGCCATCGCCGCCGGTTTCATCGCCTTTGTCGGCTTCGGCGTTGACTACCTCTCCGGCCGCACGGCCTCGCAGACCGACACCGCCAGCACTGCCGCCGACGGTTCGGCCGAGAGCGCGATCTCGATGGCCGGCGAGACGATCCTGGTGACCGGCACCGACTACACCCGCGCCACCCTCGCGATCACCCCCGCGCAGCCCTTAGCCGCCGCCCCGTCGAGCGGAGACACGTCAGCCTTCGGCGAGTCCGACGCCCACCGCCAAGATCGCGCCACCGCCCAAGAGCCCGCGCTCGTACGCCTGTCCGCCCGCGCCGCCCTCGAAGAGTGCTTCCGCATGATCGAGCGCGACAACGCGGGCGGCGTGATCTCGGTGCAAACCGTCGATTACGCCCGTTTCGAGGGCGCGCCGGCCCTGATTGTCCGGTTCAGTGCGAACAACGGCGCCTGGGCCTGGGCGGTCGGCCCTGGGTGCGGCACGCCCATGTCCGGCGCAGACGCGATCGACAAAGTCCCGGTACGCTGAACGACACCCCAAGTGACCCGCGTGAGGTCGGCCACGACCGCGCGTGCGGGAATGGTGTGTGCCTGGGTGGCGTTCTAGCGTGCAGTGTCGCCGAGCGGATATCCCGGCGAAGAGCAGACTGAGGAGTCGGCAGTGGACGAGGTCCGTAATCTGATCATCATCGGTTCGGGACCTTCCGGATATACCGCCGCGCTCTACGCGGCCCGGGCGAACCTCAAGCCGCTGGTGATCGAGGGCGTTCAGTCCGGCGGTGCTCTGATGACCACCACCGAGGTGGAGAACTTCCCCGGTTTCCGCGACGGGATCATGGGCCCCGA
>NZ_RJAC01000010.1 GCF_003999975.1 Actinoplanes solisilvae
GAAGCTCCGTTTGCACCAGATCTGTGAGAAGACCTGGTCTCAACGGGGCTTCGTCCATATCCGACACGCCGACGCGGGCATCGTCACTCACCGCCACTATCGATCATGAAACGGCCGTGCCACCATCGTCGCCGCCCCGGTCGCCGCTGGAGCCACCGGTGCTACGGTTCGAGCCCCCGGTCTTGTTCGCCGGCTTGCTGTTTCCCTTGTTACGACCAGCAGATGATCCTCCGGGATTGCCGCGGGCCTGGGCGTCCTTCTGGACGCTGTTGCCGGTCTTCTTCGTGGCGTTCGAGGCTTTGTTGCTGATGGTGTTGACCTTGTCGGCGGCCTTCCTCTTTGCCGCCTGGGCTGCCTTCTTTGCCCGTTCGATGGCCAGCTTTTTGGCGTTCAAGGCCTGTTTCTCGGCGGCGCGGGCGGCGGCGATCACTGCTTCCGCTGCCTGCCTGGCCTTCTTGAAAGCCTGGATCGCCTCGATGGTGCGGTCGATCGCCTTGGCGATCTTGCGGGCCTTCAGGACCTTGGCCCACGGGATAGCGCTCAGGATCATGCTGCCGCAGGCCCACATGTCGCCGCCGAAGCAGGCGATGGCGTCGCCGATACCGAGGATTTCCGACAGGATGCCCCAGGCCGCGCCGAGGATGACATCCGTCAGGGACTTGTTCATCGTGGCCTGGGCGTCGGCCACCTGGGCCGCGCTCAAGCCGGCTCCGGCCAGGGCGGCCGCCATCTCCGACGCGGTCAGCGCGATCGACAGGCCCGTCGGGTCGGCCATGGTGACCGGATTGTTGTGGGCGTAGGCGTAACCGTTGGACTGCAACGGGTCGGCCAGGTCGACGACCGGGTCGGCTGAGATGAAGCGGCCTACCTCGGGGTCGTAGAGGCGGGCGCCCAACGGGACGTAGCCCGACGGGTCGTCTCGGACTGCGCCCAGGAACCCGGCATTCGTCTGCGCCTGGGTGGCCAGCTTCGCCGCACCGCGCGGGTTGCCGAACGGATCCTGTTTGTAGATCTGCACCGAAGCGTCGTTGTTGAGGATCACCTCGGCGTACGGGCTGCCCTGGTGATCTCCGGTGACGACCGACAGAGTGTTGACGTTCGAGCCGCCGTGGGTGGTCCGGATGACCGCGCCGCCCGGGGTGGCGTAGGTGCGCTGCGTGCGCACCAGGAAGCCGCCCTGTTTGGCCGTCACCTGGGCCTCGCCCAGCAGCAAGGTCGCCTGCTGGCCCTGGATCTTCAGCAGGCGGGCGCCGCCGGGGCCGTAGACGTAGCGGGTCTCGTTCTGCGGCGACCACTGCTGCGCCGCCGCCGTGGCGCACGTGGCCAGGACGAGCGGGGTGCCGTTGACGATCGCGGCGTCCTTGACCGCCAGGCACAGGCCCGACGCGGGGTGGGTGAACTGACCGTTGACGCCGCGGCGCAGCTGCTGGCCCGCGGCGCCGGTGCACTTCTGGAGCTGGAACGCCGAGCCTGCCGTGTTCGCGGCCGGCTGCAGGCACCAGTCGTCGAACAGGGTCATCGTGCCGAGGGCGGCGTCGGCCTGGCCGGGCTTCGGCTGGAACTTCCACGACTGGGCCAGCGTGCCGTTGCAGGTGTAGAGCTGAATCGGTTGGTTGGCGACGACCTTGGTAGCGGACAGGTCGATGCATTTGCCGTCCAGACCCACGTACGAGGTCTTGCCGTTGCTGCCCTCGCCGGAGATCCGCTCGACCTGGCCGTCGTAGGTCCAGGCGAGCTCCTGCTTGTCACCGTTGTCGATGGACGTGACCGTCTTGGTCTCGCCCGTCTTCTCGTAGAGGCGCTCGGCCTCCGCGGTGACCGCGGCGCCGTCGGGGGTGACGTACTTTTTCTTGACGTTGGTCAGGGTGTGCGGCTGGCTGCCGTCGGCCGCACCGTACTTGTAGTCGGTCGTGGCGTCCTTGGCCGTGTTGCCGGTCAGGTCCTTCTCAACCAGTTTCTTGCGGTTGCCGACCAGGTCGTACTCATATTCCTGCCAGTAGCCCGCGCCGTCGGGGCCGGCCGTGACGTTGAGCGTGCCGTCCGCGGCGAGCGGGGAGCTGCTGCACGTCGTGTTCTTGTCGGTCCACGCCTTCATCAGCTGGCCGAGCGGGTCGTACGTGAAGCACTGCCGCTCGTCGATGCCAGTGGACTGCTCGCGGATGCCGGTGACGTTGCCGGCGTCGTCGTAGGTGTAGGAGCGGTTGGAGACCAGGTTGCCGCTGACCAGCGTCTTGTCGCCGGTCTTCTCGCGGTAGACCTGCTGGCGGGTCAGCTCGCCGCTGCTCGGGTCGAACTGCGTGAGCGCCCACACCCGGGTCGGGTGCGCGCCGAGCGTCGAGCGGACGACCTGGCCGTACGGGGAGTACTCCGTCTCCGAGCCGTACCAGTCCTTGCCGGACACCGACAGCGGCAGGCCATCGGCGGTGTAACGCACCAGCAGCTTCTCCGACGGCAGGTTGCCGACGGCGGGCAGCGTGGCCGACTCGGTCAGGCCAGTGTCAGTGAAGCTGTAGCTGTAGGTGTAGGAGGCGGGCAGGCCGTAGGTGGACGCGACCGAGGCGGGCAGGGTCAGCGTTGTCGAGGTCGGCTGGTAATCGTTGGTGTAGCCGCCGATGCTCTGCGTGTAGGGCAGGCCGTCGGTGTAGCGGGTCATCTTCGACGGCAGGCCCTTGCCCAGGGTCGCCTTGTCGTATTCGTAGTCGGCCAGCAGCGTGCCGGTGTCGCCACCCAGGCGCTGGGCGATCGGCCGGGACAGTTCGTCGTAGCCGTTCCAGACTGTGACGTTGCGGGCGTTCGTGGTCGTCAGCAGGCGGTCACGGTGGTCGTAGGTGGTGCTGGTGGTGCCGGCGTCGGGGTCGGTGGCGGTGACCACCCGGCCGCGCTGGTCGTAGGTCCAGGTCCACGCGTGGGCTGGGTCCGAGGCGTGGTACGCCTTGGCGAGCTGGCCCTTGGTGTCGTACTCGTACTTCATCGACGTGTGCTCGGTGCGAGCACTGTTCGTGAAGGTGTCGACCTGTTTGGTGCGGCCCAGCGCGTCGGTGTAGATCCGGTACGAGGCCGCCCCGGTGGGGTTCAGGACCGAGGAGAAGTCAGCTCCGTACGCGTACCGGGTGGGCGGTCAGGCTTGGGATCGTCGCCGAAGACCGGCAGCTCTTCCGTGACGCGGCCGAGGCCGTCGTACTTATAGAGCGTGGAGTTGGGGACTTCGGTCTTCGATCGGGGAATGAACAGCTGACCCTGCGGCTCCCCCTTGGCGAGGTAGGCGTTGTTGGTCTGCTCGATGTGGCCGAGGTAGTTGTAGAACGTGTCGGTGATCAGACGTCCGCCGCCGGTGGCTTCCTCCTGCGTCTGGCGTTCCCGGCCCAGGCCGTCATAGATTGCACGAATCGGGGCGGCCGCGTCGTAGGCTGCCCCCATGCGTCGTGTGGTGGTGGTTGGCGCGACCGGGCACGTCGGTACGTTCCTGGTGCCGCGTCTGGTGCGCGCGGGATACGAGGTCGTCGCGGTCAGCCGGGGTTCGCGGGAGCCGTACGCCTCGTCCCGGGAGTGGCAGAAGGTCGAGCGGATCAGCGCCGACCGCGAGGCTGAGGACGCGGCCGGCACGTTCGGGGCGCGGATCGCCGCGCTACGACCCGACGTGGTCATCGACATGATCTGCTTCGACGCTTCGTCCGCGGCGCAACTCGTCGAGGCGTTGCGCCCGAGGCGGCCGCTGCTGGTCTCGTGCGGCACGATCTGGGTGCACGGCCGGGCCGGCGCGATGCCGCTCACCGAGGACGAGCCACGAACGGGGTACGGGTCGTACGGGGCTGGGAAGGTCGCGGTCGAGGAGTTCCTGCAGCGTCAGACCGATGTGCCGGCGATCGTGCTGCACCCGGGGCACATCAGCGGTCCCGGCTGGCCGGTGATCACGCCCGCCGGCAACCTCGACCCCGACGTGTGGCGGCGGCTCGCGACCGGGGAACCCTTGGCGTTGCCCGCGCTGGGCCTGGGCGTGCTCAACCACGTGCACGCCGACGACGTGGCCCAGGCGTTCGAGCGCGCCCTGACCCGCCCCGAGGCGATCGGCTCGAGCTTCCACGTGGTCGCCGCGCAGGCCATGAACAGCCGTGGCCTGGCCGCCGGGGTGGCCGCCTGGTTCGGCCGCGAGCCGGTGCTCGACCTGGTCGAGTGGGATGAGTTCGAGCGGCGGGTCGGCACGGAACACGCCGCCGTGACCCGCGACCACATCGAACGCAGCATCGCGGCCGGCATCGACCGCGCCCGGGAGGTGCTCGGCTACGCGCCGCGCTACTCCTCCTTGGAGGCCCTGCACGAGGCACTGCGCTGGCTGGTCGCCAACAAGCAGGTCGACGTCGGCGACCAGCAGTTCTGAGCTCACACGGGGGTGGCCCCGAGCGAGTTGCCACGACCGCGACCCACCATGTCGACCTGTGACCCGGCGTACAGAGTGATCTTGGTCTTGATTTCTCGCACCCCGTTCGGAGGGTCGCAGCCGTTCTCCTATGGTGCTCGCCGCTGCGTGTCGACACGGGTCGATCGGCGGGCGAATCAGGGAAAAGGTGCAATGAACAGCAAATTTACCGGCGCGGTGGTGGTGCTGGCTTCCGCGGCGATGCTGGCTGCCGGCTGTGGCGCCAAGGACGACGCCAACGGAGCGGCGCCTGCGGCGCAGGCCACGTCGGCCGGGCCGGCCACCAACGGCGTCGAGGCACTCGAGGGCGAGCAGATCCTGCAGAAGGCCAAGGCCGCTCTCAAGGCGGCCCCGTCCTACCACACCAAGGGCAAGGCGGCGGAGGACGGCAGCAAGTACGAGTTCGATCTGAAGGCGGCCAAGGATGACGTCCTCGCCGAGATCGTGCTGGACGGGGCCAAGGTCGAACTGCTGCAGGTCACCGGCAAGCGCTACTTCCGCGCGGACGCCAAATTCTGGGCGATGACCACCGGCGGCAAGGCGCAGGGTGACGCGTTCGCCAAGGTGCTGGGCAAGCGGTGGGTCGTGGTCAAGCCCGGCGACAAGTCCACCGAGGACATGTTCGCCTTCGCCGACGTCGAGGAGATCCTCGCGCCCGACGGGAAGGTCACCAAGGGTACGGCGAAGGAGGTCGACGGCAAGCCGGCGATCGGCCTGCTCGACGACGGCGCCGAGGGCGGCACGATGTGGATCGCCACCACCGGCGAGCCCTACCCGCTGCGTATCGAGGCCAAGGACCCGGCCCAGGGCGGTTCGGTCTTCGACCAGTTCGGTGCGACCTTCCCGGAGCTCAAGGCCCCGGCCGCCGCCGACGTGATCGATATCGACAAGCTGAAGAAGTAGAACGAACGGCCCGCGGCACCCGCCGCGGGCCACGCTCTCACGCGCGCGAGCGGATCCTTGTACGGCCGAGGCATGGACAACGCGGGCATGGTTGCCGGCGCTGGGCGCGTGAAAAGTCGGGGCATGACGAATTTCACTGGATCGACGGGCAGGCCGTGCCGGGCTCGTCCGGTCGCACGATCGAGGTTCTGAACCCGGCCAACGGCGAGGTCGTCGGGGAGACGCCGGCGGGCACCGCTGAGGACGTCGACCGGGCTGTGGCCGCCGCGCGGGCCGCGTTCCCGGGGTGGGCGGCCACTCCCCCGGCCGAGCGGGCCGCCGTCGTGCGCCGCATCGCCGACGGGCTCAAGGAGCGGGCCGAGCAGCTCGCCACCACCATCACCGCCGAGATGGGTTCGCCCATCTCCCTCTCACGGCAGGCCCAGGCCACGTTCCCCGTGCTGGTCGCCGAGTCGATGCTCGGCCTGGTCGAGGACTTCGCGTGGAGCGAGGAGCTCGGCACCTCCCTGCTGGTGCGCGAGCCGATCGGCGTGGTCGGGGCGATCACCCCGTGGAACTTCCCGCTGCAGCAGATCGTGTCGAAGCTGGCGCCGGCGCTGCTGGCCGGCGACACGGTTGTCTTCAAGCCGTCTGAGATCGCGCCGCTGACCGCGGAGATCCTGGCCGAGGTCACCCACGAGGCGGGGCTGCCCGCGGGCGTCTTCAACGTCGTCTACGGCGAGGGTGCGGTCGTCGGCGAGGCCATCTCGGCCCACCCCGACATCGACATGATCTCGTTCACCGGGTCGACCCGGGCGGGCAAGCGGATCGGTGCGGTGGCCGCCGCAACCGTCAAGCGGGTCGCACTCGAGCTGGGCGGCAAGGGCGTCACGGTCATCCTCGACGACGCCGACTTCAAGGCGGCGGTGACCCGCGGCATCGCGATGTCGTTCACCAACGGTGGGCAGGTCTGCGGCGCGTGGCCGCGGATGCTGGTGCCGGCCGCCCGGCAGGACGAGGTGATCGCCCTGGCGAAGGAGATCCTCGCGGGCTACTCCGTGGGTGACCCGATGGACGAGACGACGGCGATCGGGCCGATGGCCTCCGAGGCGCACCGCGAGAAGGTCGAGGGTTACATCAAGCGCGGCATCGAGGAGGGCGCCACCCTGGTCACCGGCGGCCCGGGCAACCCCTTCGAAAAGGGCGCCTACGTACGCCCGACGATCTTCGCGGACGTCGACCCGAGCTCGGCCATCGCGCAGGAGGAGATCTTCGGCCCGGTGCTGACGATCATTCCGTACGTGGATGAGGAAGAGGCCGTGGCCATCGCGAACGGCACGCCGTACGGCTTGACGATGGGTGTCTACGGCGAGCCTGAGCACGCCCTGAAGGTCGCGTCACGGCTGCGGGCCGGGCAGGTCGACGTCAACGACGGCCACTGGAACCCCCTCGCGCCGTTCGGGGGCTACAAGCAGTCGGGCAACGGCCGCGAGTTCGGCCGCGCGGGTCTCGAGGAGTTCCTGGAGACCAAGTCGATCCAGCGCTGAAAACCGGTGAGCCCGGTCCGCGAAAAGCGGGCCGGGCTCACCGAGCGATCACTTCAGGTCGTACCGGTCGTTCTCCATGACCTTCGTCCACGCCTTGACGAAGTCGGCCACGAACTTGCCGTGGGCGTCCGCGCTGGCGTAGACCTCGGCCACGGCCCGCAGCTGCGAGTTCGAGCCGAAGATGAGGTCGACCGCGGTCGCGGTCCACTTCACCTTGCCGGTGGCGAGGTCGACGACGTCGTACACGTGCTCCTCGGTCTCCGACGCCTTCCACTTCGTGCCCGGGGAGAGCAGGTTGGCGAAGAAGTCGTTGGTGAGCACGCCCGGCTTGTCGGTGAACACGCCGTGCTGCGCGCCGCCGAAGTTGTTGCCGAGCGCGCGCAGACCGCCGACCAGGACGGTCATCTCGGGGGCGGTCAGATCGAGCATGTACGCCCGGTCGACGAGCAGGACCTCGGGCTGGGTCTTCTCGCCGGGGCGCAGGTAGTTGCGGAACGCGTCGGCGCGCGGCTCGAGGTAGTGGAACGCCTCGACGTCGGTCTGCTCCTGGGTGGCGTCGGTGCGGCCCGCCCGGAACGGCACGGTCACCTCGACGCCGGCGTCCTTCGCGGCCTTCTCGACGGCGGCCGAGCCGGCCAGCACGATCAGGTCGGCCAGCGAGACCTGGGCGCCGCCGGCCGCGTTGAACTCGGCCCGGATGCCCTCGAGAGCGGCGATCACGTCGCCGGTGCCCTGGTTGACCTCCCAGCCGCGCTGCGGCTCGAGGTTCAGGCGGGCGCCGTTCGCGCCACCGCGCTTGTCGGTCGAGCGGAAGCTGGCGGCCGACGCCCACGCGGTGTTGACGAGCTGCGCGGTGGTCAGACCCGACTCGAGCACCTTCGCCTTGAGGGCGGCGACGTCGGCGTCGGACACGAGCTCGCCGGTGGCGGCGGGCAGCGGGTCCTGCCAGAGCTGCTGCTCGGGCACCCACGGGCCGAGGAAACGGGCGACCGGGCCCATGTCGCGGTGCAGCAGCTTGTACCAGGCCTTGGCGAACGCCAGCGCGAACTGGTCGGGGTTCTCCAGGAAACGACGAGAGATCTTCTCGTACGCGGGGTCGACGCGCAGCGACAGGTCGGTCGTCAGCATCGTCGGGCGGTGCTTCTTCGTGGCGTCGTACGCGTCCGGAATGATCTCGTCGGTGGTCTTGGCGACCCACTGCTTGGCGCCGGCCGGGCTCGTGGTGAGCTCCCAGTCGTAGCCGAACAGGATCTCGAAGAACCGGTTGCTCCACTGGGTCGGCACGTCGGTCCAGGTGACCTCGAGGCCGCTGGTGATCGTGTCGGCGCCCTTGCCGCTGGCGTGGGTGGACAGCCAGCCCAGGCCCTGCGCCTCGATCGGCGCGCCCTCGGGCTCGGCGCCCACGTGGTCGCCGGCCGGGGCCGCGCCGTGGGTCTTGCCGAAGGTGTGACCACCGGCGATGAGGGCGACGGTCTCCTCGTCGTTCATCGCCATGCGGCCGAACGTCTCGCGGATGAAGTGCGCCGCGGCCAGGGGGTTCGCGTTGCCGCGGGGGCCCTCGGGGTTGACGTAGATGAGGCCCATCTCGGTGGCGCCGACGCCCGGTGCCATCGTGGTGTCGGTGGCGTAGCGCTCGTCGCCGAGCCAGGTGTCCTCGGGACCCCAGAAGATCTCCTCGGGCTCCCAGGTGTCGACGCGGCCGAAGCCGAAGCCGAAGGTCTTGAAGCCCATCGACTCGAGCGCGACGTTGCCGGCCAGCACGAGCAGGTCGGCCCACGAGATCTGCTGGCCGTACTTGGCCTTGACCGGCCACAGCAGACGGCGAGCCTTGTCGAGGTTGGCGTTGTCGGGCCAGCTGTTGAGCGGGGCGAAACGCTGCCCGCCGTCGCCGGCGCCGCCGCGGCCGTCCTCGATGCGGTAGGTGCCCGCCGCGTGCCAGCTCAGGCGGATCATCAGGCCGCCGTAGTGACCGAAGTCGGCCGGCCACCAGTCCTGCGAGGTGGTGAGCACCTCGGTGATGTCGCGCTTGAGCGCCTCGACGTCGAGCTTCGCGAACTCCTTCGCGTACTCGAAGTCGGGGCCGAGCGGGTTGCCCTTGGACGAGTGGGCGTGCAGCACCGACAGGTCGAGCTGGTTGGGCCACCAGTCGCGGTTGCTGTGCGGACGGCCACCGGTCTTCGGGGTGGGCGCGTCGATCGCCGGGTTCTCGCTCTCGCTGCCGTGCGCGGTCACCGAGTCGTGGGCGACCGGGCAGCCACCGGTCTTGTCCTGCGTGTCGCTCATGCTTTTCCTTCCGAGCCTTCGTTTGCCTGGGACGTTTTGTTGAGGGCCGCGCAGTCGGGGCAGGTGCCCCAGTAGACGACCTCAGCCTCGTCGATCACGAAGCCGTGGTCGTTGGAGGCGGTGAGACACGGGGCCTGGCCGTGGGCGCAGTCGACGTCGGCGATCGCGCCGCACGACCGGCACACGACGTGGTGGTGGTTGTCGGCGACGCGCGTCTCGTAGCGGGCGGTCGCGCCGGCGGGCTGGATGCGGCGCACGAGGCCGGCGTCGGTCAGCGCACGCAGCACGTCGTAGACGGCCTGGTGGGAGACGGCGGGCAGGTCGGCGCGGACCAGCGCGATCACGGTGTCGGTGTCGACGTGCGGGTGGTCGCGCAACGCGGCGAGCACCGCCAGGCGGGGCCGGGTCACGCGCAACGAGGCCGCCCGCAGCCGCACCTCGAGGTCGGACGTCACCCGACGACCTTAGGACCCAAGACTGGAATAAATCAAGTTTAGGACCCCAGTGTTCATACCCCGTTCGGGGACACCGACCGTAGCGCCAGGTTGGCCACCAGCAGGTCGCCGGTCGCTTCCAGGTGGGCGCGCATCGCGGCCTCGGCCGCGATGCCGTCGCGGGCGAGCACCGCGCCGACCACCGGGTCGTGTTCCGCGTGAATTTCGGCCAGCGTACGACCACTCGCGGTCGTCGGCGGGCCGAGCAGCGCGGTCGTCGAGCGCAACTGGGCGACGATCGCGGCGGCCCGGGCGTTGCCGGCCGCGCGCAGCAGCAGATCGTGCAGCCGCCGGTCGGCCGGCCAGAAAGCCGCCTCGTCCCCGCGCTGCACGGCGGCCGCCATCTCTTCCAACGCTGCTTTGATCGCCGCATGTTGCTCCTGCGTGCCGAGCAGCGCGGCCTTTCGGGCAGCGGCGGGCTCCAGGGCGAGCCGGATCTCGACGATCTCCTCGACGTCGTGGGCGCGCGGCGGCAGCACCCGGAAACCACGGTTGCGCCTGATCTCGACCAGGCCGGCCTCGGCCAGTCGCAGCATGCCCTCGCGCACCGGGCTGCGCGAGATCCCGAGCAGTTCGGCCAGCTGATAGACGGAATAGGTCGTCTCGGGCACGAGCTCCCCGGCCGCGATGCCGTCGCGCACGGCCGAGGCGACGGCGTCGGCGAGGGTCGGGGCCTCCGAGGGGAGGTGAAGCGAAGGCATGAGTAACATGTTACCTATGACTGAGGCGGCGGTGGGGGCGACCGAACACAAGGCCGGGCACGGAGCCGAGCACGAGGCCGGGCACAGGGCCGCGCGCGACGTCGTGGCCGCGCTGGAACGGGCCGGGCTCGAGGTGCGCTCCGACGCGGGCACGCGCGGCATGTACTCGTCCGACGCCTCGCTCTATCGCATCCCGCCCCTGGCCGTCGTGCGCCCGCGCCACGTCGACGAGGTGGCCGCCGCCCTCGCCGTCGCCCGCGAGACCGGCACGCCCCTGACCTCGCGCGGCGCCGGCACGTCGGTCGCCGGCAACGCGGTCGGCCGCGGCATCGTGCTCGACTTCTCGCGCCACCTCAACCGGGTGCTCGAGCTCGACCCCGAGGCCCGCACCGCCGTGGTCGAGCCGGGCACCGTGCACGCCGTCCTGCAGAAGGCGGCCACCCCGCACGGCGTACGGTTCGGGCCTGACCCCTCGACCCACCCGCGCTGCACCATCGGCGGCATGATCGGCAACAACGCCTGCGGCTCGCGGTCACTGGCGTACGGCCGCACCTCGGACAACGTCGCCGGGCTCGAACTGCTCACCGCGGGCGGCGACAAACTGATCACCGGCCCGGACGGGACGCGAGGCGCCGAGTCGATCATCAGCGAGCTGCGGACCGAGATCGGCAAGCACCTGGCCACCGCCCGCACCGAGTTCGACCGGTTCGGCCGCCAGGTCTCCGGCTACGCCGTTCAGCATCTGCTGCCCGAGCGGTTCGACCTCACCCAGGCGCTCGTCGGCTCCGAGGGCACCCTCGCGGTGATCACGCAGGCGACCGTGAAGCTCGTTGTCGACTCCCCGGTACGCGTCGTGGTCGTGCTCGGGTTCAAGGACATCGTCGCCGCCGGTGAGGCCTCCCCCGCCGTCGTCGCGCACGGCCCGACCTCGTGCGAGGGCCTCGACTCACGCCTGCTCGACGTGCTGCGCGCCCGCCGCGGCGCCGACGCCGTTCCCCCGCTGCCCCGCGGCGGCGCCTGGCTCTTCGTCGAGCTGGCCGGCGACGACCTGGGCGAGGTCGAGTCGCGGGCGCGCGGGCTGGCGGCCGACGGGATCGGGGAAGACGCGCTGGTCGTCACCGATCCGGCCACGCAGGCCCGGCTGTGGCGCATCCGCGAGGACGGCGCGGGTCTGGCCGGCCGGGCCCCGTCGGACCGTCCGGCCTGGCCGGGGTGGGAGGACGCGGCGGTCCCACCCGAGCGGCTGGGGGCCTACCTCGCCCGATTCGACGAGCTCGTGGCGTCGTACGGGATGACCTCTGCTCCTTTCGGGCATTTCGGCGACGGTTGCATGCACGTGCGGCTCGATTTCCCGCTCGATCAGCCCGGCGGCACCAAGGTTCTGCGCGACTTCCTGACCGACGCGGCGAAGCTGGTCGGGGAGTTCGGCGGGTCGCTCTCGGGCGAGCACGGGGACGGCCGCGCGCGCTCCGAGCTGCTGCCGCACATGTACTCCCCCGACGCGATCGCCCTGTTCGCCGGGGTCAAGCGGGCCTTCGACCCGGGCAACCTGCTCAACCCGGGCGTGCTGGTCGACCCCGACCCGGTCGACGCCGACGTGCGGCCCGCCGGCAAGTTCCCGGTCAAGGGTCTCGCGCTGGCCTATCCGCACGACGGCGGCGACTTCGCGCAGGCCGTGCACCGCTGCACCGGCGTGGGCAAGTGCCGGGCCGACAACTCGGCGGCCGGCGGCGTGATGTGCCCGTCCTACCTGGCCACCCGCGAGGAGAAGGACTCGACTCGCGGTCGCGCCCGCGTGCTGCAGGAGGTCGTGCGGGGCGAGCTGCCCTGGACGCATCCGGCGGTGCACGACTCGCTCGACCTGTGCCTGTCGTGCAAGGGCTGCGCGTCGGACTGCCCGACCGGCATCGACATGGCCACCTACAAGTCCGAGGCGCTGCACCAGAAGTTCAAGGGGAAGCTGCGCCCGCGGTCGCACTACACGCTGGGCAAACTGCCGTTCTGGGCGCGGCTGGCCGGGTGGGCGCCGCGGCTCGCCAATCTCGGCACGCGGCTGCCGGGGCTGCGCGGTGCGGCGTTGTGGCTCGCCGGGGTCGACAAGCGACGGTCGGTTCCGGCGTTCGCCCGACGGCCGTTCCGGCGCACGTTCAAGCACGAGCATGCCGAAACCCGTACGCCGGTGGTGCTTTTCGCCGACTCCTTCACCGACGCCTTCTCGCCCGAGGTCGCCGAGTCGACCGTACGGGTCCTGCGCGCGGCCGGATACGAGCCGAGGCTCCCGTCCGGGTCGGTCTGCTGCGGCCTGACCTGGATAACGACGGGTCAGCTCGACTCGGCCAAGAAGATCCTTTCCCGTACGGTCGAGACCCTCGCGGCCGACGCCAAGGCCGGGGTCTTGATCGTCGGCATCGAGCCCTCGTGCACGGCCGTGCTGCGGTCCGACATCCACGAGCTGCTGCCCGGCGACCGCGACGCGGCGGTGGTCGCGAAGTCGGTGCGGACGCTGGCCGAACTGCTGGCCGAGACGCCCGGCTGGACCCCGCCCGACCTGTCCGGCGTCGAGGTCGTCGCTCAACCGCACTGCCACCACCACGCCGTGCTCGGCTGGAAGACCGACGCCGACCTGCTCGCGGCGAGCGGCGCCAAGGTCAACCGGCTCGCGGGCTGTTGCGGGCTGGCCGGCAACTTCGGCGTCGAGATCGGACACTACGAGGTGTCGGTGGCCGTCGCCGAACAAAATCTGCTGCCCGCCCTCGACGCCGCTCCCGGCGCGCTGGTGCTGGCCGACGGCTTCTCGTGCCGCACCCAGGTCGCCGATCTGCGCGACCGCCCGTCGATTCATCTGGCCCAATTGCTCGATCGCCCGTAACCTCCTCACCGGACAATCGTTGGACAGTAATCACCGCATCGATGAAAATCGCTATCCTCGTCGCCGTGCCCGCGGCCCTCGCCGTGGTCGCGCTGGTCGTGCTGCCTCCGGAAGCGGTGGCCGGTCTGCTCACGGCGTGCTCCGGCGCGATCGCCGTGCTGATGGTGCGGGCCCGCCCGGCCGGTCCTCGCCTTCGCGCCCTGGCCCTGGCCGGCGGGGCCGGGCTCGCCGCGCTGGCCGGAGCGGCCAGCGGCCTCACGGTCCTGTTCGCGCCCGAGGTGCTGGTCGGCGGCGTCCCCCTGCCCGCCGAGATCCCGCTGGTCACCCTGTTCCTGGTCGCCGCGCTCTACCTGCCCGCGCTGCTGCGCCCGCAGCAACTGCGGGGCGCGACGGCCCGGCTGCGGGTCGGGCTCGACACCCTCGGCGTCACCGCGTGCCTGATGTTCGTGGCCTGGGTCCCGCTGTTCACCGGGGCGGGTGAGCGGCGCGGCGCGTCGATCACCGCGCTGATCTTCGGTTCCGGCGCGGTGGCCGCGTGCGCGGTCAGCGGCGTGCACGCCCTGCGCCACCGGGCCGCGCTGCAGTGGTGCGGCCCGGCCGCCGCGTTGTCGCTGGTCTCGCTGGCGGTCCTGGTGATCGCGATGGACTTCCCCGGGCAGCCGAACGCGGCGATCGCCGGGCTCGCCGCCGGTCTGGCGAGCAACGTCGCGGCGGCCGGCCTCTGGTACGGGTCGGTGAAGATCTCGCCCGACGCCGGTGAGGTGCCGCCGCCGGGCAGCGAGACCTCGGCCAGCTTCCCGCTGCTGGGCCTGGCCATCCTGGTCTCCGCGCTGGTCACCGTCTACCACCTGATCAACGGCGGGCACCTCGACCCGATCGCGATCATGTTGGGCGCCGTCGCGATCACGGCCGTGGCGACCCGCGAGTGGGTGTCGGCGACCGTGCTGCGCCGCCAGGCCGGCCACCTCACCGACCAGGGCAATCGTCTGCGCAGCCTGATGTTCGGCTCGGCCGACGTGGCGATGATCCTCGACGCGAACCTGGCCGTGCGCTGGCAGTCGCCCGCCGCGGCCCGCCAGTTCGGGCTCTCCGACCAGGAGGTGCTCGGCCGTACGGTCTCGATGCTCGTGCACGCCGACCAGGTCGACGCCGTCGAGGCCTACCTGAACGCGCGCATGGCCTCGCGGGGCGCGGCCGAGGCCCTGGCCGTGCGGCTGCGCGACGGCTTCGGCCGGTGGCGCGAGACGGAGTGGACGACCAACGGCGCCGACCCGGCCGACCCGGCGAACACGCTGGTCGTGCACGTCCGCGACGTCACCCGCCGCCACGACCTCGAGCAGGCGCTGAGCCAGAGCACCCACCTCGACCGGCAGACCGGCCTGGCCAACCACGAGGGCCTGCTGCGGGCGGCCGAGCTGACCCCGGACGCGGGCGCGATGGTCGTCGTCGAGCTGGGCGGGCTCACCGCGATCGCCGACGTGCACGGACGCGACCTGGCCGAGGCGGTGCTGGTGGAGGCGGCCCGGCGGCTGCGCAGCCTGGTGGCGGCGGCCGACGTCGCGGCCCGCCTCGGCGAGACCCGGCTGGCCGTGCTGACCCACTGCGGGGCGGTCCGCGCCCACCTGCTGGCCAGCCAGCTCGTCAACGCGCTGGCCGCGCCCTACACGGCGGCCGGCGCGGTCGCGCACCTGACCGCGTGGGCCGGCCTGGCCGACCTGACCGAGGTCGACGGCAACGACGAGGCCGTACGCCGGGCCACGCTGGCGCTGCGGTCGGTGCGCTCGGGTCCGCCGGGCACGGTCGAGTGGTACGACACCGAGATGGAGACCCGTCTGCTGCGCCGCTCGACCCTGGAGCAGGACCTGCCCGGCGCGATCACCCGGGGCGAGCTCGACCTGAGCTACCAGCCGGTCGTCGACCTGGCCGATCGCCGCCCGGTCGGGGTCGAGGCCCTGGTGTCCTGGCGGCATCCCACGCTCGGCGCGGTGCCGGCCGCCGAGCTGCTGCCGCTGGCCGAAGACCTGGGGCTGCTCACCGGGCTCGGTCACTGGGCGCTGCACCGCTCGTGCCACCTGCTGGTCGGCTGGCGGCGGATGCACGGCGACCTGTGGCTGGCCGTCAACGTGCGCCCGCGCGAGCTGGCCGACCCGGCCTTCCAGGCGAGCCTGCACACGGCACTGGTCGATCACGGCCTGCCGCCCTCGGCCCTGGTCGTCGAGATAGCCGAGCAACACCTTCTGGGCGTACGGGAGGACGCGCCGGACGTCATCGCCCAGCTCGGCCGGCTGCGGGCGGAAGGGCTGCTGACCTCGGTCGACGACTTCGGCACCGGCCCGACGTCGCTGAGCCGGCTGCGCAACCTGCCGGTCGACCTGCTGAAGATCGACCGGGAGATGTTCGGGCTCCCGGCCGAGACCCTGGTGCTGGACGTGGCGGTGACCCTGGGCCGTCGCCTGGGCATGGAGGTGGTCGCCTCCGGCGTGCAGGAGCCGGCCGACCTCGAGGCCGCGCGCTCGGCCGGGTGCCGTCTCGGGCAGGGCGACCTGCTGGGCCGCCCGATGCCCGCCGAACGCCTCGAAGCTCTCCTGGAACACCACCCGGTGACAGGCACCTCAGCGTCCTGAGCACCGGCGGGTCCGGTTCGGTGGCCGACGCCCTGCGCGACAGCGGGCTGCCCGCGCGGTGCCTGACGATCGAGGTCACCGAATCGGCCGCGGTCGGCGGCGGGGCCACCCAGGACACGCTGCGTGAACTGCGGGCCCTGGGCGTACGCCTGTCCCTGGACGACTTCGGGACCGGGGCGTCGACGCTGAGCCTGCTGGTGAACTGCCCGGTGGACGAGATCAAGCTTGACCGTACGTTCACCCCGGCGCCCGGCCCCGACGCGATCGCGGGCGCGGTGCTGCAACTGGCCCGCGCGATGGGCATCAAGGCGGTCGCCGAAGGGGTGGAGACGCCCGAGCAGGCCGCGAAGCTGTCGAGCCTGGGCTACGAGCACGCGCAGGGCTTCCATTTCGCCCGCCCGATGCCGGCCGCCGAGCTGGAGAAAGCCCTGCACATGGTGACCGTCGCTCCCTAGGCGACAAGGGCTCCGGCCGCGATGATGTGGGGATGCCCGAGCAGCTGATCGTGGGACGCGAGCGGGAGTGCGCGCTGCTCGCCGCCCTGGTCGACGGGGCCGGCGCGCAGGGTTCGGCGCTCGTGGTGACGGGCATGGCCGGCATCGGCAAGTCGACCCTGCTCGCTCAGACCTGCGAGGTCGCCGCCGCCCGGAACATGCCGGTGCTGGCCACGGCCGGCGTCGCGGCGGAGGCCGACCTGCCGTTCGCGGGCCTGCACCGGCTGCTGCGGCCGGTCCTGGCCCGCACCGGGGTGCTCCCGCCGCCGCAGCGCCGGGCGATCGAGACCGCGTTCGGCCTGGTCGACGGGCCCGCGCCGGAGCTGTTCCTGATCGCCCTGGGCGTGCTGGGGTTGCTGGGCGAGGAGGCCTCCCGGTCCCCGCTGCTGCTCGCCGTCGAGGACGCGCACTGGCTCGACCGCCCCACCGCCGACGTGCTCGCGTTCGTCGGCCGGCGCCTCGAGGCGGACCCGATGGTCATGATCGCCGCACTGCGCGAGGGCTATGACAGCCCGCTGCTGCAGGCCGACCTGCCCGCCCTGCCGCTCGGGCCGCTCACCGACGAGGCCTCGGAACAGTTGCTCGCGCGCGCCGGCGGCGCGCTGCCGGCCCGCACACGCCGGCGGGTGCTGGCCGCGGCGGAGGGGAACCCGCTGGCCCTGGCCGAGCTCGGCGCGGCCCCGCTGTCGCCGGGACTGTCGCTGACCCGGCGGCTCGAGGACGCCTTCGCGGCCCGCGCGGCCGAGCTGCCCGGCCCGACCCGCACGCTGGTCACCGTGGCCGCGACCGCGTCGGACGAGGCACCGGCCACGATCCTCGAGGCCGCCGCGACCGTCGACGGGGCGGCGCGCTCGATGGACGACCTCGTCCCGGCCATCCGGGCGGGCCTGGTGCACCTCGACAACCACCGGCTGCGGTTCCGGCACCCGCTCGTGCGGTCGGCGATCTATCAGGCCGCCACCGAGGCCGAAAGGCAGGCCGCGCACACCGCGCTCGCCGGCCACGCCATCGACCCCGACCGCCGGGCCTGGCATCGATGGGCGGCCGCCGCCGGCCCCGACCCGGCCGTCGCCGACGAGGTCGAGCAGGCGGGCCGGCGGGCGCTGCGACGCGGAGCGATCACCACGGCCGCGGTCGCGTTCGAGCGGGCCGCCGGGCTGCTGACCGACCCCGGCCGGCGCGCGTCGCTGCTGCTGGACGCGGCCGCCGCGGTGAGCGAGCTCGGCGACGGCGCGACGGTCAACCGGCTGCTGCGCGAGGCCGCCCCGCTCGATCTCGGCCCGCACGCGCGGGCGCAGTGGCTGCTGCTCGAAGACGCGTTCCGGGCCGGGCCGGCCGGCGATCCCGCCCGCGTTCTCGAACTCGTGGGCTCGGCCTCGCGGGTCGCCGCCCTGGGCCACCGCGACCTCGGGCTCGACCTGCTGGTCGCCGCGGCCGCCCGCTGCCACTGGGGGGATCTGCGGGCCGAGGCCCGCGACGTGATGCGGGCCGCCGACCGCATCACGGCCGACCCCGACGACCAGCGCATGCTGTTCATCCAGGCGTTCGCGGCGACGATCGAGCGGGGCGCGGCCGTGCTGCACGCCCTCGACCACACGACCGTGCCCGAGGACCCCTCGGCCCTCTACCTGCGGGGCATGGCCGTCTGCCTGTCCGGGGCCTACGACCGGGCGGTCCCGCTGCTCGAGGCGTCCGCGCGGCGGCTGCGCGGCCAGGGCCGGCTGCGGCTGCTCGCCCAGGTGCTCACGATGCAGGCCTGGGCGGCCCTGGAGATCGGCGACTTCGACGTGGCGGTGCCGGCGGCCGAGGAGTCACGCCGCCTGGCGGTCGAGACCCAGGGACCGCTCTGGCAGATCGGCGCGCAGGTCGCGCAGTCGGCGATCGCGGCGATCCGCGGCGACGAGGCGGCGGTCCGCACGCTCACCGCCGACGCCGCCCGTTTCGCGCTGCCGGTCGGCGCGGCCCAGCTGCTCAGCCTGGTCGAATACGCCCGCGGCCAGCTCGAGCTCGGCCGGGGGCGCCACGCCGAGGCGTACGAGCATCTGCGCCGCATCCGCGAGCCGGGCAACCCGGCCCAGCACCACCTGGTCGGCGCCCACACCATCGGGGATTTCGCCGAGGCCGCCGTGCGCAGCGGGCACCACGACGAGGCGGTGACCCACCTGCGCGAGACCGAACCGCTCGCGGCACAGGCCAGGTCGCCCTGGCTCGACGTGCAGATGCTGCTGGCCCGGGTGCACGTGGCCGGGGACGACGACGAGCATGTCTTCGGCGACGCGCTGAGCCAGGACCTGTCGACCTGGCCGCTGATCCGGGCCCGCATCGAGCTGGCCCACGGCGAGTGGCTGCGGCGGCACCGGCGGCAGGTCGAGTCGCGGCCCGCGTTGCGCGCCGCCCGCGACGCGTTCGACGCCATGTGCGCGACCCCGTGGGCCGAACGCGCCCGCCGCGAGCTGCGGGCCGCCGGGGAGGGCAGCCGGCAGCGCACCCCGGACACGCTCGAGGTGCTGACACCGCAGGAGTTCCAGATCGCCCAGATGGTCGCCCAGGGTCTGACCAACGGGGCGATCGCGCAGCGCCTCTACCTGTCCCGCCGCACGATCGAATCGCACCTCTACCGCGTCTTCCCCAAGCTCGGCGTGAGCTCGCGGGCGGAACTGGTGCGCGCGATGCAGTGATGTCACTCAAGAAGGCGTACGCCACGCGGGGCCACGATCGGGCGGGGTGAAAAGACGCCGGAGTTCCTGGGGGGACGAACATGAGCGCCACCGACGAACACTTACGGCCGCCGGAGTCCCCGGCCGACCGGCGGTTCCTGGGGCAGCCGCGCCCGCTGGCCACGCTGGTCAGCCTCGAGGTCTGGGAGCGGTTCTCGTTCTACGGCATGCTCGGCATCCTGCTGCTCTACCTCTACTACCCGGCCGGCCGGGGCGGGCTGGGCTTCGACGAGGCCACGGCGGCCGGCGTCGTCGGGGCGTACGGGGGCTCGGTCTATCTCTGCACCGTCGCCGGGGCCTGGCTCGCCGACCGCGTGTTCGGGGCGGAACGGGTGCTCTTCGGCAGTGCCGTCGTCGTGATGGGCGGGCATCTCGCCCTCGCGCTGCTGCCCGGCGTGACCGGCGTGGCGGCCGGGCTGAGCCTGGTGGCGCTGGGGGCGGGCGGGGTCAAGGCCACCGCGTCGGCGCTCGTCGGCTCGCTGTACGCCGCGGACGACGGCCGCCGGGACGCCGGGTTCTCCCTGTTCTACCTGGGCATCAACCTCGGCGGGCTGACCGGCGCCCTGCTGACCGGCCTGCTGCAGAAGGAGAGCGGCTTCCGCTGGGGATTCGGCCTGGCCGCGGCCGGGATGGCGATCGGCCTGATCGGGTACGCCCGAGGGCGTCGACGGTTCACCGGGGCGGCCCGTGCGGTGACCGGCTCGCTGACCGCCCTGCTGCTCGGCGCCGCCACCGTCGCGCTGATCATTGTGGTCCTGGCCCGCACCGGCGTGATCGCGGCGGGCCGGCTGTCGGCGATCGTGGTGACGCTGAGCATCCTGGCCGCGGTCACCTACTTCGCGGTCATCCTGTCGAGCCCGCGGGTCGGCCGGGCCGAGCGGCGCCGGGTGCTGGCGTTCCTGCCCCTGTTCGTGGCCAGCGCCGCGTTCTGCGCCCTCTACCAGCAGCAGTTCACCGTCGTGACGATCTATTCCGACCGGCGGCTCGACCGCACCGTGTTCGGCTGGGAGATGCCGGTGTCGTGGGTACTGGTCCTCAACCCGATCTTCGTCGTGCTGCTGGCCGGCCTGTTCGCCGCGCTGTGGACCCGGCTCGGGCCGCGGCAGCCGTCGACCCCGGTGAAGTTCGCGCTCGGCACCATCACCATGGGCGTCGCGTTCCTGCTGTTCCTGCCGTTCGCCGGCGTCGGGCCGGGCGGCGTCCCGCTGCTCGCCGTGGCCGGGATCATGCTCGTCTTCACCGTCGCCGAGCTGCTGATCCAGCCGGTCGGCCTGGCCGCCTCGACCCGGCTCGCCCCGGCCGCGTTCCGCAGCCAGATGGTGGCGCTGTTCTTCCTGTCCGTCGCGCTGGGCACGGCGACCTCGGGCCTGCTGGCCCGCTACTACAGCGAACGTCACGAGGTCGCGTACTTCGGTTCGCTGGGTCTGCTCGCCGTCGCCCTCGGCGGCCTGTTGTGGGCGGCGAGCCCGTGGATCCGAAGGTTGAGCGATGTCCGTTGAGACCGGCGTGGCCGTACGGGGTCTGCTCCCCGGGCGTGACCCCGACGTGGCCGTGGTGCATGCCTTCGTGGACCGGGCGCTCGTCTCGGGCGGCGGCCTGCTCGTCACCGGCGGGCCCGGGTACGGCAAGTCGGCGCTGCTCGACGCGGCCGCCCGCTACGGGTCGGCCCAGGGCGCCCGGATCGTACGGGCGGCGGGCAGTGAGTCGCTCGGCACGGCCGACTACGCCGCGCTCGACCAGCTCCTCGAGCCGCTGCACGCCCACCTTCCGCAGCTGCCCGAGCAGGCGCGGGAGACTCTGCTGATCACCCGGGGCGTGGCGGCCGGGCCGATCCCGGGCCGGCTGGCGATCTCGGCCTCGGTGCTGGCCCTGCTGCGCCTGGCCGGCGCGAACCGGCCCCTGCTCGTGCTGGTCGAGAACGCCCACAAGCTCGACCGGGCGACCGCGCTGGTGCTCGCCTTCGTCGCCCGGCGGCTGATCGGCGAGGGCGTCGGTCTGCTCGTCGAGGTGCGTACGCAGGCCGGGACGCCCGGCATTCTCGAACGCTGCCGGCTGCCCCGGCACCGGGTCGGGCCGCTGGACGACGACGCCGCCGACCGGTTGCTGCTGGCCCGCTATCCCGCGACGGCCACCCGGGTGCGCGACCGGCTGGTCGCCGAGGCCGCGGGCAACCCCCTGGTGCTGCTCGACCAGGCGGCCGCGCTCGGTGCACGCCGTCGCGCGGGCCACGAACCGCTGCCCGCCCTGCTGCCGCTCAGCGACCGCCTCGACATGCCCCTGCGACGCATGCTCACCTCCTTCCCGCCGGCCACCCGTGCGGTGCTGCTGCTCGCCGCGCTGGGCGAGTCGGGCGACCTCGGTCTGCTGCAACGGGCCGCGCCCGGCGAGGACACGCTCGACGCGGTCACCCCCGCCCAGCGCGCGAACGTCGTGACGGTCGACAAGCCCAGCCGTCGCATCGTCTTCACGCACCCGGTGTTCCGCACCGCGGTGATCCGCTTCGCCACCGGCCTCGAGCGCCGCCGGGCCCAGCAGGCGCTCGCCGCCACCCTCGCCGACGACCCGGTGCGGCAGGCGTGGCACCTCGCCGACGCGGCGGAGGGTCCGGACGGCGACCTCGCCGAGCGGCTGCGCCAGGTCGCCGACGCGGCCGTGCGCGAAGGAGCGGCGGTCACGGCGGGCGCCGCGCTGATCCGCTCGGCCGAGCTCAGCCCCGACCCGCGGGCGCGCGTCCGGCGGCTGCTCGAGGCGGCGTTCATCCAGGCCGACGCGACCGGCGACCTCAGCGACGCCGTACGGCTGCTCGACCGGGCCCGCGCGTCCGGCGCCGAACTGGCCGACTCACTGCCGATCGAGGTCGTGGTGTCGTACGTGGTGGTCAACGGCGAGATGCCGACCGACGCGGCCCGCGCGCTGCTGGTCGCCGCGATCGACGCCTACCCGGGCCACGCGGACGCCGGCGACGACCTGCTGACCGACGCGCTGCACCTGCTGATGCTGAACTGCTGGACCGCGGCGACGCCGGAGGCCTGGGCCGAGTTCGAGCGGGTGGTCCGCCGTCTGCGGCCCGCGATGCCGCCGCTGCTGGAGATCTGCGCGCGGTCCTTCGGCGACGCCGGCCGGCTCACCCCGCGGCTGCTGCACGAGATCACCGTCGCGGCCGAGGCGCTGGGCGAGGAGTACAACCCCGTCGTCATCACCCGCACCGCGCTGGCCTGTGTCTACACCGACCAGTTGTCGTCGTGCCTGGAGCCGCTGGCACGGGTGATCCGCT
Source organism: Actinoplanes solisilvae (assembly GCF_003999975.1). Lineage (GTDB taxonomy): Bacteria > Actinomycetota > Actinomycetes > Mycobacteriales > Micromonosporaceae > Actinoplanes > Actinoplanes solisilvae. Next base: position 22,300 of record NZ_RJAC01000010.1, read on the forward strand.
ACGGCCGCCGCACCGGGGCGATGGGTCAGGCGTTGCAGGCCGCCGTCTCGACCTGCACGTATCTCTGGCAGTCCGGGCAGTGGACCGAGCTGATGACGACCGCGGCCGGCAGCGTCGCGCAGGCCGAGCAGTACGGGTATCACCGCTATCAGGTGCTCCTCGGCGGATATCACCCCGCCCTGGTCGCGGCGGCTCGCGGGGACGAGGCGACCGTGCGGGTGCTGCTCGACGAGATGACCGCGTGGGCCGGTCGACGGGTCGCGGGCAACGTCGTGCAGTTCGCCCACCACGTCCGCGCCGTGCTCGCGATCGGGCGCGGCGACTTCGAGCGGGCTTTCCAGGAGGCGTCCGCCGTCAGCCCGGCCGGGACCCTGCGGCCGTACACCCCGAACGCCCTGTGGCTGCTGCTGGAACTGGTCGAGGGGGCGGTCCGGTCGGGACGGCACGACGCCGCCCAGGCGCACGTCGAGGCGATGGCCGGGGCCCGGCTCGCCCGGATCTCGCCCCGGCTCGCGATGGTGACGGCGGGCTGCCGGGCCATGGTGACCGGCGACGACGCGGACTTCGAGGAGGCGCTGGCCGTGCCCGACGCGCAGCGGTGGCCCTTCGACCTGGCCCGGGTCGAGCTCGCGTACGGCGAGCATCTGCGCCGCCGGCACGACCCGGCCGGTTCGCGGCTGCATCTGATCGCCGCGCTGGAGATCTTCCAGCGGCTCGGCGCGCAGCCGTGGGCGGACCGGGCCGGGCGGGAGTTGCGGACCGCCGGGCGCGGTTCCGGGTTCTCCACCGGCGGGCTTTCCGCGCAGGAGCGCCGCATCGCCGAGCTGGCCGCGGCCGGGCTCAGCAACAAGGAGATCGGCCGGCGGCTGCACCTGTCGCACCGCACCGTCGGCGCTCATCTCTACCGGGTCTTTCCCAAGCTGGGCGTCACTTCCAGGGCGGGGCTGCGCGATGCCCTGAGCCGCTAATCGAGCACATCGCGCAGCGCGCTCCGCGAGGTGATGCCGAGTTTGTGGAAGACGTGGCGCAGGTGGGACGCGACCGTGCTGCGCGACAGCTGCAGGCGGTCGGCGATCATCGGGGTGGTCAGGCCGGCCGCGGCCAGCTCGGCCACCGCCCGCTCCTGCGAGGTCAGCGACCCCGGATCGGGTGTGCTCGTCCGGCGGCCGGACGCCGAGGTCAGTTCGCGGGTCGCGCGTTCGGTCCACGGTGTCGCGCCCAGCCGGCCGAATTCGGCCACCGCCAAGCCGAGCTGTGTCTTCGCCTGCGCGGTCCTGCGGGTGCGGCGCAGGCGCTCGCCGAGGAGCAGGCGCAGGCGCGCGGCCTCGAACCGGTAGCGGTCCGCACCGGGCAGGGCCAGCGCGCGGGCGAACAAGGCCGGCGCCGTGGCGTCGTCGGCGACCATCGCGGCCGTGCCCGCGGTCATCAGCCGGAGCCGGTCGGAGACCCGGTCGAGCCGGGCGGCGTCGAGCGCGCGCACGTACGCGACGGCGTCCGCGGCCCGGTCGGTGCGCAGCGCGGACTCGACGAGATCGAAGCCGGCCCACAGCGGGAAGGCAGCCCGGGACAGTATCGCCGTGCCCTGCTGGTAGGCGTTCTCGAAGTCGCCCCGGGCCATCGCCGCGGACGCCCGCACCTGATGGCACCACTGCACGAGACCATCCAGCCCGCGTGGGGCGGCCCAGGTCGCGATCTCCCGGGTGGCTTCGAGCACCTCGCCGCCGCGGGCCGCCTCGACGAGCAGGGGCGCCATCGCGGCGAGCCGGGCCAGATGACCGAGATCGTGGGCCTCGGCGGTGCGTACGGCCTCGTCGCCGAACGCGGCGGCCTGGTCCCAGTCGCCCAGCGCGTAGGCGTCGGCCGCCACCGTGAACAGGGCGATGACCGCGGTGCGCACGGCGCCACCGGCGCGGCCGTCCTCGATGACCCGCCACAGCGCGGGACGACACTCGGGGCCACGATCGAGCACCAGGGCCGAGGTGATGATCCGGTCGATGCGTACGGGATCGGTCTCGGTCTCGATCCCCTCGATCAGCTCGATCAGCAGGTCCAGATCGGTCTTGGTGACGTGGGCCGGCCCTCGCTGGGCGTGCGCGTGCAGCGTCAGCAGCGGCGGCGGTGCGGGCCGCAACCGGGCCAGCGCGGCGTCGAGCGGTTCCCACAGCTCGTCCCGGCGCCCGTCGCTGCACACATCGACCAATTCGGACAGCGCCTCGATCAGGTCGGGGTTCGTCGCGTCGTACTCGGCCGGCTCGACGGCGGCGCACAGCGTGCGGTGGGCGGTGTCGAGGTCGCCGCCGCCGTTGATCAGTAGCTGGGCCGCGGCGGTCGCGGCGGGCAGCGACCCGGGCCGGGCGCGGGCGGCCTCCAGCAACTCGCGGGCCGTGGCGAGGTCGCCGCGCACGCTCGCCGCCAGGTAGGCCGCCTCGGCGAGCCGCCGTCCGCGCTCGGTGCTCGCGAGGCTCAACTCGGCGGCGCGCCGCAGCGTGTCGACTGCGGCGGCGATGTGTCCGGCGTGCAACGACTCGCGCGCCTTGCGTTCCAGCAGTGCGGCGACCTCGTCGTCGGGGCGGAACGACGCCTCGGCCAGGTGCCAGGCGCTGCGGCGGGGATCGTCCTGGAAGATGCGGGCCAGGGTGCGGTGGGCCCGCGCCTGCTCCTCGGCGGCCGCGTCGGCGATCACCGCCGCGCGCAGCAGCGAGGTCCGGAACCGCAGCGTCGTGCCGCCTACGACGATGCCCAGGTGGCGGGCCTGCCCGAGTCGCGCGCCGGCGTCCGGCAGGTCGATGTCCTCGCCGTCGTTGAGCGCCGCCAGCAGCAGGTCGTCGCGGGCGGCGACCGGCACGGCGGCCAGTTCCGCGGCGTAGCTGTCCCGCACCCGATCGGGCAGCACGTCGGCGCCGTCCCACTGCGCGTCACGAAGCTCGGTCAGCAGGAACGGGTTCCCGCGGGCGACCGACAGGATCCGTTCGCGCCACCGGCTGACCGGCCCGGTCGTACGGTCGACGAGCGCGGCCGCCGCCTCGGCGTCGAGCGGGCCGACGTGCAGGAGGGCGGACGCTCCCGCCATCGTGGTCTCGCACCGGGACGCGCCCAGGACCCCGAGTCGCCGACCGGCGGCCAGCTCACGCAGCACGGCCAGGCTGGCCGGGTCGGCCCATTGCAGATCGTCGACCAGCACCAGGGTGGCCGGGCCGAACACGGCCAGGATCGCCGCCGGGACGTCCGCGTCGCCGGGCGTGCCGGTGAGCACGCCGGACAGCGCCGCCCCGTGCTCGTCGTCGCGGCTCGTGATGCGGTCGGCGGCGGGCCACAGCAGTTCGTGCAGGGTGGCGTGGCGCAGGTCGGTCTCGAGGGCGGAGCCGTGGGCGCGCAGGACCGGCAACCCGCGCGCCGCGGCACCCCACGCGGCGGCGTCGAGCAAGGCGGTCTTGCCGATGCCCGGTTCGCCGTACAGGCACAGGGCGGCCCCGGTGTCGCACACCTCGTCCACGAACGAGTTCAGCCGGGCGAGCTCGTCGTCCCGGCCGACCAGCGGGTCCGGTTGCCCCATAAACGCCGACGCTACCGGCCCGCGCGTCCGGCGAGACCCTCCGGCCCGCTTTCCTGCCCTTGTGGCGCGGGACACTCATCGGCTAGGTTGCGAAGACCACTTGCAGTTTGCAACCGGTTTGGAGCCATCGTGAAGCTTCTACTCACCGATTCCGGCGTCAAGAACGCGAGCATCCACGCGGCCCTGCTCGACCTGCTGGGCAAGCCGATCGCCGAGTCCAGCGCCCTGCTGATCCCGACCGCCGGATATGGGCATCCCTTCGTCACCCCCGACCGGGCGTGGGAGTTCATCAGCGGACGAGGGACCACCCCCATGGTCGATCTGGGATGGAAGTCCTTGGGCGTGCTCGAGCTGACGGCCCTGCCCAGCATCGACCGCGACCGCTGGGTCTCGTGGGTCCGCGACGCCGACGTCCTGCTGGTCAACGGCGGCGACGCCCTCTACCTGGCCCATTGGATGCGCGAGTCGGGGCTGCTCGACCTGCTGCCGTCGCTGCCCGGCCTGGTCTACGTCGGACTCAGCGCCGGCAGCATGGTCATGACCCCGCGCGTCGGCGACGACTTCGTCGGCTGGAAGCCGCCCGCCGGGGGCGACAGCGCGCTGGGCCTGGTCGACTTCTCGATGTTCCCGCACGTCGGACACCCGATGTGCCCCGAGAACACGATGGCCGCGGCCGAGAAATGGGCCACCGGCCTGACCAACCCGGCCTACGCGACCGACGAGCACACCGCCTTCAAGGTCATCGACGGCGAGGTCGAGGTGATCTCGGAGGGCACCTGGAAACTCCTCAATTAGTTTCAGCTCCTCCGGCCTCGGGGCATACCCCTGGATCACGGCTCCCTGTGACCCTTGACACACCGTAGGGACCGCGACAAATGTGGAAATCCCGACGAGGAGTTGCCGTGGCGACCACCGACGACGCAGGCAGAACCGACCGGACGACGACGCGAACCGGGGTGGCCGCCGCCTTCCCCACGAAATACCTCCCCGGCCCCGAGATCCGCGAGATGCCCGCCGAGCCGCGCCGTTACGGGCGGCTGATCGGGCCGGGCATCATCGCCGCCGGGGTCGGCCTGGCCTCCGGCGAGTTCGTCCTGTTCCCGTACATCGCCTCTCAGGTCGGTCTGGTCTTCGTGTGGGCCGCGCTGGTCGGCCTGATCACGCAGTACTTCCTCAACATGGAGATCGAGCGCTACACCCTCGCGACCGGTGAGACGGCGCTGACCGGGTTCAGCCGATACTGGCGGCACTGGGGGCTGTTCTTCGCGATCCTCACGTACTTCGCGAACCTGTGGCCGGGCTGGGCCACCAGTTCGGCGACCCTGACGACGTACATCTTCGGCGGCAACCGCACCGTGATCGCCGTCTGCATGCTCGTGGTCATCGGATTGATCCTCACGCTCGCGCCGGTCGTCTACGTGGCCCTCGAGAAGGCGCAGATGCTCAAGGTCGCGGCGGTGCTGACGTTCTTCGTGATCGCGGCGATCTTCGCGGTAGGCGCGTCGGCGTGGGGTGACCTGCCGAAGGTGGTGACGCAGCCGGGGCTCCCGATCGACGAGCTGGGCTTCGCACTGCTGCTGGGCGCGCTCGCGTTCGCCGGGGCCGGCGGCGGGCAGAACCTGGTGCAGTCCAACTGGATCCGCGACAAGGGCTACGGCATGGGCAAATACGTGCCGCGGCTGATGAGCCCGGTGACCGGTCAGCCCGAGGCGGCCCCGAGCACCGGGTACGCCTTCGAGCCGACCGACGAGAACCTGAAGCGCTGGCGCGGCTGGTGGAAGTTCGCCAACATCGAGCAGCTCACGACCTTCGTACTGATCACCTTCATCACGATCCTGTTCACCTCCCTGCTGGCCTACTCCACGGTCTTCGGGCGCGACGGCCTCGAGAACAGCATCGGCTTCCTGCAGATCGAGGGCGAGGTGCTGGCCGACCGGGTCGGGTCGTGGTTCCAGTACCTGTTCTGGATCATCGGCGCGTTCTCGCTCTTCGCGGCCTCGCTCGGCATCGTCGACTACACCAGCCGCCTGGCCGCCGACGTCATCAAGACCTCGTACGCTCGCAACGCCAACGAGAGCAAGGTCTACGCCGGACTGGTGTGGGGCCTGGTCGCGATCGGCATCGGCGTGCTGCTGGCCGGCTTCAGCCAGCCCATCCTGCTGCTGGTGATCTCGGCCGTGGTGGGCGGCTTCATGATGTTCATCTACTCCGCCCTGCTTATCCTGATCAACCGCCGCATCCTGCCCGAGCCGATCCGCGTACGGGGTTTCCGGCTCGCAGCCCTGGTCTGGTCCTTCCTGCTCTTCGGCCTGCTGTCGATCCTCACGTTCCAGGACCGCATCGGCGACCTGTTCGACTGAGCCGGCCCGCGCCAGCCGCCGCCCCCGTCGCCTGTCGGCATCGCGACGGTGGCGGCGGGTTGATTGACACCCGCGCGGGCTGGGGTGACGCTCACCGCGTATTGGCCGGTTCCATGCGGCTCTCTCGCTCTGCGCGCCTTCGTGGCGGCGCGGACGACGATCGTACGGAGGAACGCTCATGAACAGTCAGGTGACGGTCAGCCTTCCTACGCTGCGGAAGGGCGATGAGTCGGGTGAGGTTCGGCGGCTTCAGCAGATGCTGAATGTGTTCATCGGTCACGCGGAGGAAGGCTCGGTCGCGGAGCCGCTCGACGAGGACGGCATCTTCGGGCGCAGGACGGAGCAGGGCGTCAAGACCTTCCAGGGACTCGAGGTCGGCACGCTGACTGTCGACGGCGTCGTGGGGCCGAAGACGTGGACGAAGCTGCTGACGATGTGGCTGTCCGGGAGCGAGCCGGGCTGACCGCCGCCCGCCGTGTCCCGTACGTTGGGTGGTCGGGGCCGGGGAGAAGAGGCGGCATGCGGCGTTTGGGGCAGATCTTGCTGGGCGCGTTCCTGCTGTTCACCGGCGTCGCCCATCTGACCTTCGCCCGCGTGGACTTCCGGGCGCAGGTGCCGTCGTGGCTGCCGATCGACGCGAACGTCGTGGTGATCGCGTCCGGCGTGGTCGAGCTGTGTCTCGCGGTGGCCCTGCTAGCCACGTGGAGGCAGCCGGCACGGGGCATCGTGGGCGCGGTCGTGGCGGCGTTCTTCGTCGCGGTCCTGCCCGGCAACATCGCCCAGCTCACCGAACACCGCGACGGCTTCGGCCTCGACACCGACACCGCCCGGGCGATCCGCTTACTCTTCCAGCCCCTGCTCGTCGTGTGGGCCCTCGTCGTGACGAACGCCGTCGCTGCTCTGCGTCGCAGGCGCGCCTAGGTCCATCGCCGCCAGCACCAACGCGACGCTCTCCTGGGCCGGGGCCGGGCCGGCCGTTTCGAGGTGACGGCGATCCGCGCCCGCTATCCGGTAGCGGCCCTCGCCGACCGGGCGTACCCAGGCCAGCACCGGGCTCTGTCCGAACGGGACCGACCGGCGGAAGCCGAGATCGTAGTGGCTGGTGAAGACGTACAGCTCACGCAACCGCGGTTCGGTCGACGCGGCTATGAGGAAGTCGCGCAGACCGTGCAGGTGCCGTGCCCGCGGCGGCGGGTCGAGCAGCCGCACCCATTGAAAGGCGATCGCTTCGGCCTCGCCGCGTTCGAACGCCTCGGCGTACGGGCTGAAGCTCACGAACGGCCACGCTTCCTGGAGTTGCCGAAGCCGGGCGCCCTTCAGGAAGACGGAGATGGCCGCCGCGGCCTCGTGGAGGTCGGCGGTGAGACCGCGGGCCATTTGAAAGCCCGGCGTCCAGAAGTCGAGACCGAACGCACGGTCGCCGGACGTCAGCCAGACAATCACCGACCGGTCATCGACACGAACTACCGCGTGCGTGAGCACCCAGCCCGGTGATTCCACATGCTCCGCACGCAGCGACAAACCGGCAGAGTCGAATGCGTTCTGCATGGCGCTCCGGAGGTCACCCACGGCAGCGACGTCCGCATAGCGCGAATAGTCGAGCGCGCTGTCTCCCAGCGTGCGACGTCGGCTGGTCACAGCGGGCCTGCGGGCGGCAAGTCAGGCACGCTCGGGATCGTACAAGTTCAGCCGGCTGCCCTCTCCCTGCGTTCCTGACGGAAAAGGACGACGAAGAGGAAGGCGCTGAGGCTGCCGAAGGCGGTCAGGATCGACGTGCCGATGAGCAGGCCCCAGTTGTCGAGGAAGCGGGCGGAGTTCTGGGTGGCGCCGAAGACGGTGACGAGTTCGGTGGGGTTCGACGGGTTGATCGTGATCGGGAGGGTGCGGCTGTGCTGCGGGTCGCAGCGGTAGACGTCGTCGCACTCCACCTTCGCGCTGTACGCCGTGCCGCCGTACCCGTAATGCAGCCAGACGGTCGAGGAAAGCCGCCGCCCACGGTCGTACCGCGACAGGTTCGCCTCGACCGGGACACCCACCCGCTCCAGACGTTCCACAGTGGCCGTCGAGTCGGCCTTGATCACGAGGATGCCGACGATCGACCCGATGCCGACGGTCAGCAGGATCAGGGCGATCGCCGCGAACCCGAAGGATCCACGCCAGATCGTGGGCGGCGGCCCGAAACGGGTCGGGGCGTCATGTCGCGGCATGCGTCCATGATGACGCCGGAGATCAAGCCAGGAAGTCGTTGACCTCCTTGGCGGCCTCGGCCGCGTACTGGAAGAGCGAGGCGTGGGCCGCGTCGGGGAAGATGCGCAGGCGGGCGCCGGGGATCAGGCCGGCCATCGTGTGGCTGCCCTTGGTCGGGATCATCAGGTCGTCGTCGCCCTGCAGGATCAGGGTCGGCCGGCGGATTCCGGTGAGGCGCTGCAGCGCGCCGTGGTCGGGGATCCCCCACTCGACGATCGCGTCGTACTGGGCGTCGCGCACCTCGACGGTCGTCGGCGCGTCGCGGTTCTCGGTGCGGGCGAAGATGCGGCCGAGGAACTCCTTGCCGAGCGCCTGGCTCGTCTCGGTGTGGGCGAAGAAGATGTAGAGCAGGTCGGCGGCGTCGTTCACGTTCGCGCACGCATGCGATTCGATGTCGGCGCGCCATCCGTGCATGTCCGGCGCTCCCTTCGGGCCGGTCCCGGCCAGCACCAGACGGCGTACGAGACGGGGTCGCACCAACGCGATCTCCTGCGCGACGAAACCGCCGAGCGAGAACCCGAGCAGGTCGATCTCGTCGAGGCCGAGCGCGTCGGTGAACGCGAGGATCTGCGCGGTGGTCAGCGAGACCGAGTGGGCGGGCGAGCCGCTCGACGAGCCGACACCGGCGTAGTCGACGAGGATGACCTCACGCTCCGCGGCGAGCGCGTCGGTCAGGGCCGGGTCCCAGTTGTCGAGGTTGCCGCGGAAGTGCTGCAGGAGCACCAGCGGTACGCCGCTCGGGGCGCCGAACCGCCGGTAGGCGTACCAGATGCCGTTGGCCTCGACGAACTCGGTGGGCGCGGTGTGGTGCGTAACGTCAGTCATGACCGCCAGTGAAGCCGCGCCGCGGTCCCTGGTGCGACGCCCTCCGAAAAGCGATGCTCAGAGGTGCAACGCCGCTCGCCCCTACGAACGCAGGGCACCCCACACGTGGTACTGCTCGATCACCAGGTGGGTGCTGACGCGGGGGCGCTCGCGGTTCGAGTAGGCGTGGCCGGTGTAGAGCTGCGACAGGCGGTCGATGTCGCGCAGGTCGACGTCCTCGGTGATCGGCTCGACGCGGCCCTGCAGGCTGACGTGGGTGTACCAGTCGTCCTTGGCCAGCACGGTGAGCGAGACGCGCGGGTCGTTGGCCAGGTGCTTGAGGCGGGCGCGCTTCGCGTCGAGGCCCAGCAGAACCCGGCCGTCGTCCTCGAGCAGATACCAGGTCGCCACGGTCACGGGCCGACCGTCGGCGGCGACGGTGGCCATGACCGCGGGGTTGGGGAGTCGCAGCATCTCGGCGACCTTCGGGGCAAGCATCCGCCGATCCTAGAGGTCCGTCCCGGTGCTCAGCTCTCGCCAGGTGTCGATCTCGGCCCGCTGCGCGTCGAGAACGGCCGTGAACGAACCGACCGCGTCGGTGCCGAGCAGCAACAGGGCCGGCGGCGCGTCCGAGCCGATAGCGGTGATCAGCGCCTGGGCGGCCTTCGCCGGGTCGCCGGGCTGGGTACCGTCGACGGTGTCGTTCTCCTTGCGCCGCTTACCCGCCGTGTTCGCATAGTCGTCGATGGCTGCCGCCGACTGGGTCAGCGACCGCCCCGCGAAGTCGGTGCGGAACGCGCCCGGCTCGACCGCCATGACCCTGATGCCGAGCGGCTCGACCTCCTTGCGCAGCGACCCGGTCATGCCTTCGAGGGCCGCTTTCGAGGCCGCGTAATACCCCGACCCCGGCGGGCTGATCCGCGCCCCGATCGACGAGATGTTCACGATCGCGCCGCTGCGCCGCCGCCGCATGCCCGGCAGCACCGCCTTGATCAGCGCGACCGGCCCGAAGAAGTTCGTCGCGAACAGCCGCTCCACATCCGCCACATCGCCTTCCTCAACCGCGGCGCGATAGCCGTACCCCGCGTTGTTGACCAGCACATCCACACCCCCGAACCGCTCCTCGGCCGCTCGCACGACCGCTGCGATCGCCGAGTCGTCGGTGACATCGAGCCCCAGGGCCAAAACCGTTTCCCCGTACGTCTTCGTCAGGTCCTCGACACTGCCGGGGTTCCGCGCCGTCACGACGGCGTTGTCGCCCGCGGCCAGCACCGCCTCGGCCAGCGCGCGTCCCAGTCCGGTCGAGCTACCAGTGATCAGCCAAGTCGTCATACCCCGACGCTACGACCGTCACCGCCTCGCCGCTGCCTCAGGCGGCCGGGCCGACCTGGCGGAGCATGCGCAGGTCGACGCCGCGCTGGCTGAGCATCTTCTCGACCTCGTCGAGGGCCAGGCCCTCCACGACGTTGTCGCCGTGCAAGATGCGGAAGGACTCAACGCCGGCGCGGCTGACCACCTCGACGCGCCACTCGCCGTCGGGGGTGACCATCGCGCCGCGCACCTCGGGGGCCGGGGACGGGAAGACGCCCCGCCGCACCGAGGACGGGGATCGGTCGGTGCGCAGGCCGCGCCACGAGGGGTGACGCAGGCGGCCGTCGGGGGTCCAGTTCCGGAACGCGACCTCGCCGATCAGCACCGGTTCGACCCAGTGGGCGTGGCGGGCGTATTCGCGGGGCACGTCGGTGACCGGCGGGGTGGCACGGACCAGCGAGGACAGCTCGGTCTGCAGGTGGCGTAGCGCGCTGTCGGAGAAGCCGGTGCCCACGTGCCCGGCGAACACCAGGTGGTCCCGGTGGTCGTAGACGGCCAGCAGCAGCGAGCCGATCGTGCCGGCGCGGCGGCCCTCGCCGGGCTTCCACCCGATGACCAGCACCTCCTGCGTCTTGATCAGCGGCACCTTGGTCCAGTCGGCCGAGCGTTTGCCGGGGCGGTAGGGCGAGGTCAGGCGCTTGGCGACCACACCCTCGAGGCCGGCGATCTCGGCGGCTTGCAGGACCGTACGACCGTCGACGCCGCTGAACTGCGGGGGCACCCGTACGTGGTCACCACGCAGTTCCAGGCCGGTGAGAAGTTCGCGCCGGGTGGCGTACGGCTGCGGGGTGAGATCTTCGCCGTCGAGGGCCAGCAGGTCGAAGACGTAGTAGAGCACGGGGACGGTGCTGATGAGCGCGGCGCTGGGCGAGGCGACGTGCATGCGCTGCTGCAATCGGGCGAAGGAGGGGCGCTCGGCCTCCAGGGCGACGATCTCGCCGTCGAGCACGGCGTCGCGGCCTTTGAGCAGACGCACCAGCTCGTTCACCTCGGGATAGGCGGTGGTGACGTCGTTGAGGTTGCGCGAGTAGGCCCGGACCTGGCCGTCGTGCACCGTGGTGACGGCGCGGACGCCGTCGTACTTGAACTCGAACGCCCACCCGGGCCCGGCCGGGAGCACGCCCGCGGCGGCGAGCATGGGCGCGGTGACAGGCGGCGGAACCGGCGGCACTCCTACAGTCACGCTGATCGGAGGGCCGCCGGCAACCGGTACTCGCAAAGATCACCTAACTACAGCGCTGTAGTTCACGGGCGGCGGAGCCATGACCCGACAGCAGCGCATTCCCTGCCGCCCCGGCCACCCACCACCCTTGCGAGTCGAGTGACTCACCTCGCTGCTGCCCGATCTGGATCGGCGGCGAGTCGAGTGACTCAGCTCAACGGGCGAGGCTGATCGTGACAGCGTTGTCCGCAGCGGCGGGACCGGGGCGCTCGAAACCCCGGCTACGGGCGCAGAAGCGTCTTGATCGCGCGGCGCTCGTCCATCGCGCGGTAGCCCTCGGCGGCCTGGTCGAGGGGCAGTTCCAGGTCGAAGACGCGGCCGGGGTTGATCGTGCGGTCGGCGATCAGGTCTATCAGGTGGGGCAGGAACCGGCGAACGGGAGCGGGGCCGCCGTGCACGTGGGCCAGTGACCAGAACAGGTCGGCGCCGTCCAGGCTCACGTCGTGCGACACGCCGACGAAGCCCATGTGGCCTCCCGCGCGGGTCATCGCCAGCGCCGACGACATCGACTCCTGCGTGCCGACCGCCTCGACCACCGAGTGAGCGCCCAGCCCACCGGTCAGGTCTTTGACGACGGCCACGGCCTCGTCGCCGCGCTCGGTGACGATGTCGGTCGCGCCGAACTCCAGGGCCAGCTTCTGCCGCGGGTCGTGGCGGCTCATCGCGATGATGCGCTCGGCCCCGAGCTGCTTGGCGGCCAGCACGGCGAGCAGGCCGACCGCGCCGTCGCCCACGACCGCCACCGTCTTGCCCGGCCCGGCCTCGGCCGCGACCACCCCGAACCAGCCGGTGCCCAGCACGTCGGACGCGGCCAGGTAGCTGGGCACCAGGTCGGCGGGCGGCAGGGACGGCGTGGCCACGAGCGTCCCGTCGGCCAGCGGCACGCGCAGGAACTCGGCCTGCGACCCGAGCGCGCCCATCGGCACCCGGTGCACGCAGCCCGACTGGTAGCCGGCCACGCAGATCTCGCACGTATTGTCGGAGGCCCAGAACGAGCCGACCACGAACTGCCCGGCCCTGATCGTGGTGACCTCGCTGCCGACCTCTTCGACGACTCCGACGTATTCATGGCCCATCACACTCGGGCCGTTGACCGGCTGCAAGCCCCGGTAGGGCCAGAGGTCGGACCCGCAGACACAGGCGGCCGACACCCGGATGATCGCGTCGGTGGGCTGCTCGATCGTCGGGTCGGGGCGCTGCTCGACCCGCACGTCGCCGGGGGCGTGCATGACGACACCACGCATTTTTCTGTCTCCTCGCTGACGACTGCTGTCCACCCCCAGAGAACCCGATCGGCCGCGGTTGAAACAAGGCCCGTCAGTACCCCTTAACGGCGCAGCGCCTCGCGTAGGTTGACCAGCAGCACCACCAGCGACGCGGCGAAGAGGGTGAACGTCACGACATAGCGACCGTCGAGCCACAAGATCGCCAGCAGCACCACGGCGGCCACGGCGAGCAGCAGGCGCAGCAGCACAGCCAAGAGCTTTCCGCGTACGAGTCCCTCGGCGCACAGGAGCACCAGGAGCCACACGGCCGCCACGTCGGAGGCCGCCGCCGCGCCCGGTGAGACCACCGCGCCGACCGCCCACAGGATCGCCGGGGTGCTGAGCACGGCCCACCACGACATGAGCCGCCCCCGCAGCCCGGTCGCCGGTTCCATCGGCAGCCGCCGGTGCAGCAGATGCGCGTGCGGGTGCTGCGCCTCGGTCGCGACGGTGATCGGGCGGGCCTGCTCGTCGGCCAGCCGGGTGCGTTCCATGCGCAGCGTGAGCAGCTCGCGCTCCTGATCGTGCAGCGCCCGCACCTCGGGGGAGGCGACCGGCAACCCCGCCGCGGCCAGCCCGAGACCGCGGCGCAGCGTGCTGATCCGCTCGTCGAGGATCGACAGGCGCTCGTCGTTCTCGCGGCGGCGGGTCTCGACCAGGGCGCGTTCGGCGGCCGGGTTCGGGGCGACCTTGGCCAGCCCCGCCCAGCCGACCGGGTCGGCCCACGACTGCCGCACGCTGCCGTCGCGTTCGTAGCGGGGACCCGCCGGGCCGCGCTCGCCGCCCAGACGATCCCGGGTGTCGCGTCCCCACAGGCCGCGAAAATCCCGTACCCAGGGGGTCTCGTCACTGATGACCACGGGATGCCAGCTCTCGGGCTGACCGGCCCCGACCGCACGGCCGTCACCACGGGCGTAGTCGACGTAGGGGATGCCGACAACCTGCTGGCCCTCCCCCGCCCAGGGCGCCAGCAGCCGGGCCGACCAGCGCAGGGCCGAGATCAACCCCCGCAACCGAGGCGGCCGTACGGTGATCAGGTAGTCCCCGGGCAGGTAGGCGCCCGAATGCGAGCCCGCCCCCACGAACACGACGGGGTGCCGTTCGCCGGTCACCGTGAGATCGGGGTCGTCCCAGCGCCGTCGCAGGTCGTCGCCGGTCTCGTCGTGCGCCGAGAAGACGACCCAGCGGGGCGCGGGCAGCTCGGCCGTTCCGGTGCCGTCGAGGTACACGGTGACCTGTTCCCAGTCGGCCTCGTGCTCGTTGACCCCGCCGAACGCCGACCGCCAGTTGTTGAAGCTGTAGAAGTACCAGTACTGGCAGACGATCCACGGGTCGTCGCGCAGCACCCGGCCGTAGTAGGTGGGCTCGCCGGGCTTGAGGTAGTCGCGCTGCAGCAGGAAGGAGTGGGCCGCGCTGCCGCCGGGCACGCTGCCCCGGAACAACAGCGAGGCCCGGTTGGCCGTGTCGACCAGCCGCGCGGTGAGCCCCACCGAGGCCAGCCGGCTCGACCGTCGCAGGTGGGGCGGGCGCTGCCGGATCGGGATGTGCGCCGCCCCGAGCGGTCCCTCGGCGCCGCCGATGCCGCTCAGCGACAGCTGGATGCCCTGCTCGGCGCCGGCCAGCTTGTCGAGCTCGAGCGTGCCCGGCTCCCCCTGCTCGAACGGGCTGGAGCCGGCCTCGCTGCGCCACAGACTGGCCCGGCTCACGTAGCGCTGCGCGGAGACCGGGAAGAAGTACTCCCCCTCGGTGAAGCGGGCCACCGGCTCGTACGCGCGCAGCAGCGCCAGATCGTCGTCGATCCCCAACCCCGGTCCAGTCCCTTCCGGCCGTGCCTTCCTCGAAGCCTCACGCTACCGACCTGCCCGATCGCTTGCGCGGGATGGTCCGCCGGTGATGATGTCGGTGCGTGGAGATGCGGCACCTGCGGTACTTCGTCGTGCTGGCGGAGGAGTGTCACTTCGGGCGGGCCGCCGCGCGGCTGCACATGGCCCAGTCGCCGCTGTCGCACCAGATCCGCCAGCTCGAGGAGGAGCTCGGCGTCGCGCTGTTCGAGCGCACCACCCGCCGGGTCGCCCTGACCGTGGCCGGTGAGCGTTACCTCGAGCGGGTGCGCGAGGTGCTGCGCGCCGTCGAGGTCGCCGGGGACGAGGTGCGGCGGCTCGCGGCGGGCGAGACCGGGCGCGTCACCATCGGGTTCACGGGCTCGGCCACGTACGAGATGTTGCCTGTGCTCTCCCGCGATCTGCGCGAGAGCTTCCCCGGGATCGAGCTCGACCTGCGCGGTGAGCTGTTGACCCCCGACCAGGTGAGCGGGCTGCTCAGCGGCGAGCTCGACGTCGGGTTCCTGCGGCCGCCGGTACGCGCGGCCGGCCTCGACGTGCACGTGCTGCGCGAGGAGCCGCTGATCGTGGCGCTGCCCGCCGGTCACCGGCTCGCGAACCGGCGCCGGGTGCGGCTGGACGACCTCGCCGGGGAACGCTTCATCTGCTATCCCTCGCTTGGGCGTTCGGTCGTGCACGACATCAGCGCCGAGGCCTGCCGCCGGGCCGGTTTCACGCCCGACGTCGCCGAGGAGGTCGCCGAGACGTCGACGATCATCTCGTTCGTGGCGGCCGGGCTCGGGGTAGCGCTCGTGCCCGAGTCGGTGGCGCACCTGCGCGTGTCGGGTGCTCGCTACCGCCGCCTGCACGGCGATCCGGCCCACGTCGAGCTGGCGGTGGCGATCCGGGCATCGGGCGCGACCCCGCTGGCCGCCCGCGTTCAAAGGCGCGCGATTGAGATCTCCGGTGGCTGAATCGTGCTCTATCAGGTCTTTCCCTAGCCGACGAGCGGCGCGTGACACTGGCGTACGTGAAAATCAGCGCGGTGGAGGCGGTTCCGTACGCGATCCCGTACGTCAAGCCGTTGCGCTTCGCCAGCGGCGAGGTGCACCGGGCCGATCATGTCCTGGTGCGCGTGATCACCGACGAGGGTCTGGTTGGCACCGCCGACGCGCCGCCACGGCCCTTCACGTACGGGGAGACCCAGGCTTCGATCAAGGCGGTCATCGACACCGTCTTCACGCCGCAGATCGTCGGCCACGACCCGATCGACCGCGAGTCGGTGGCCGTGAAGCTGCACCGCACGGTCGGCAACCACACCGCCAAGGCCGCGATCGACATGGCCCTGTGGGACATCCTCGGTCAACGCGCCGGGCTGCCGGTCAGCGACCTGCTCGGCGGCTGGACCGACCGGCTGCGCGTCGCCCACATGCTCGGCTTCGCCGACCCGGACGCGATGGTCGCCGAGGCCGAACGGATGGTCCTCGCGCACGGCATCACGACGTTCAAGGTGAAGGTCGGGCGGCACCCGATCGGGCTCGACATCGACGTCTGCCGGGCCCTGCGGCAACGCTTCGGCGACATGATCACGCTCTACGTGGACGGTAACCGGGGCTGGACCGCGGCCGAGTCGGCCCGCGCGCTCGACGAGATGGCCGACCTCGGGCTCGAGTTCGCCGAGGAACTGTGCCCGGCCGACGATGTCGCCGGCCGCCGCTGGCTGGCCCGGCAGGCGCGGGTGCCGCTGTTCGCCGACGAGAGCGCGACCCGGCCGGCCGAGATCACCCGCGAGGTGCTCGACGGCGGCGTGACCGGCATCAGCATCAAAACCGCCCGCAGCGGGTTCACCGGCTCCCTGCGCATCCTCGGGCTCTGCGAGGGCCTCGGTGTCGACGTGGTGATCGGCAACCAGATCGACGGCCAGCTCGGCACTTCGTGCAGCCTCGCGTTCGGGGCCGCGTTCGAGCGCACCGCGCGGCGGCCCGCGGAGCTGTCCAACTTCCTCGACATGACCGACGACCTGCTCGAACAGCCGCTGCGCATCACCAACGGCGAGCTGCGCGTCAGCGAGGCACCCGGCCTCGGCGTCGCGATCGACCAGGACAAACTCGCGCACTACCGCACCGACGGCTGACGAAGGGTACCGACATGACCAACGCGACCGCGGCCGCCACCGGCGCATCGGCGACCGAGCGTTTCCAGGCCGACAAGACACACACGAGTGACACCCCGCCCGAGCGGGTCGGTCAGCTCGCTCGCGAGGTGCTCGAGGCGGTGCACGACACGATCCGCAAGAACCAGGTCTCGTACGCCGAATATGACGCTCTGAAAGCCTGGCTGATCCGGGTCGGGGCGGACGGCGAGTGGCCGCTGTTCCTCGACGTGTTCGTCGAGCACGTGGTCGAGGAGGTCGCCAACGCCGGCCGTTCGGGGAGCAAAGGCACGATCGAGGGGCCGTTCTACGTGCCCGGCGCGCCGCTGTCCGAGGTCGAGGCCACGCTGCCGATGCGCCCCGACGAGAAGGGCACGCCGATGACGTTCCACGGCGTGGTGCGGGCGGTCGACGGCACAACCCTGGACGGCGCGGAGGTCGACATCTGGCACTGCGACGACGACGGCTTCTACGCCCGCTTCGCCCCCGGCATCCCCGAGTGGAACCTGCGCGGCCGCGTCACCACCGGAGACAAAGGCCAATTCCTGATCCGTACGATCCAGCCGGCGCCCTACCAGATCCCCACCGACGGGGCGACGGGCGCGCTGATCAGGGCGGCGAACTGGCACGCCTGGCGCCCGGCGCACCTGCACCTCAAGGTCACCGCGCCGGGCCACCTGCCGATCACGACGCAGCTCTACTTCCCGGGCGACCCGCACAACAACGACGACATCGCCTCGGCGGTCAAGCCCGAGCTGATGCTCGACCCGCGCTCGTCGGGCGACGGTGTCGACGTCGAGTACGACTTCGTCCTCGACCCGGCGTAGCCCGATGCTCTACGCCGTACGGATGGAGGTCGATCTGCCGTCGAACCTCGACTTCGACGAGCGGGCCGACCTGATCGCCCGCGAGAAGGCGATGTGCCAGCAGCTGCAGCGCACGGGTGAGTGGGTCAGCATCTGGCGCGTCGTCGGTCGCTACGCCAACCTGTCGATCTTCGACGTGGCCTCGCACGAACGTCTCCACGACATCCTCTGGAACCTGCCGCTGTTCCAGTACATGCACGTCGAGGTCACCGCGCTGACCCAGCACCCGTCCGCCCTCAACGCCGGCGCGCCCTCGACAGCAGAGATGGACTGACCCAGCCGTTCTCGGCCGGATTGAGGGTGACGCCGGGCGGGACGATCTCGTCGACCCGGTCGAGCACGTCGCCGGAGAGCACGACGTCGGCCGCGGCGAGCTGCGACTCCAGGTGATCCATCGTGCGCGGGCCGATGATCGGCGCGGTGATCGCCGGGTGGCGCAGCACGAACGCGATCGCGAGCTGGATCAGCGACAGCCCGGCCTCGTCGGCGAGCTTGGCCAGCTGTTCGACGGCGTCGAGTTTGCGCTGGTTCTCGGGCAGGCTCAGGTCGAAACGGTTGGCGAGACGCTGCCGGGCGGGCGACGCCGGGCCGTCCTGCGCGTCCCGGCTGTAGCGGCCCGAGAGCCAGCCGCCGGCGAGCGGGCTGTACGGGATCACGCCCATCCCGAACCGCTGCGCGACCGGCAGCACCTCGTTCTCGACGTTGCGGACCAGGATCGAGTACGGCGGCTGCTCGCTCACGAAACGCTCACGCCCCCGCCGCTCGGCCACCCACTGCGCCTCGACGATCGTCGACGGCGGAAACGTGGAATGCCCGATGTAGCGCACCTTGCCGGCCCGCACCAGATCGGTGAGCGCCCCGAGGGTCTCGTCGAGATCGACCGCCGGGTCCCAGCGGTGGATCTGATAGAGATCGATCCAGTCGGTGCCGAGGCGCCGCAGCGAGTCCTCCACCTCCCGTACGATCCACCGGCGCGAATTACCGCGGTGGTTCGGGTCGTCGCCCATCGGCATGTGCGCCTTGGTGGCCAGTACGACGTCGTCGCGGCGCCCGGCCAGGGCCTTGCCGACGATCTCCTCGGACTCGCCGGCCGAATAGACGTCGGCGGTGTCGACGAAGTTGATCCCGGCGTCGAGCGCCCGGTGGATGATCCTGATGCTCTCGTCGTGGTTTTTCGTGCCCCACGCCCCGAACATCATCGTGCCCAGGCACAGCTTGCTGACCTGCACACCCGTGCGGCCCAGCGGTCGTGTCTCCATTTCGGCAAACCTCCCTCAGGACTTCGGCAGCAGTCGGAGCGTCAACGGCCCCACCTCGGGGCCGGTGACAGTGCCGACGATCGCGGGGCCGTACCGGTCGTACTTGTCGTGGTAGGCCCGGTCGACCACGGCGGGGTCGGCCGGCGAGTCGGCGAAAGTGACCTCGCGCTCGACGCCGCCGACCCGGACGCTGCCGATGCCGGCGGCCCGGGCGCGGCGGTACCAGCCGTTGTTCGCGCCGTACGCACTGCGGACACAGAGGTCGTCGCCCACTCGGACGACCCAGATAGTGACGTACGGCCTCAGGGTGCCGTCGCCGCGGCGCGACGAGATGTCCAGTTCGTCGGCGCCACCGATCGCGGTCAGATCCTGCTCGCTCCAAGTACTCACCCCGCCGAGTCAACACCCGATCGCCGCCATCTGCCCGGTAACGACAGGGCCTCCCTGAGCGCGGCGGGCCGACGTTCATCCACCTCGACCCGGCGGCCCGCTCGTTCTACCAGGATTGTGATCGAATCGTCGAAGACGTCGTCGCGCTTCTGCGCGGGGAGGCCGGGCGGGTCAATATCGACCGTCCAGCCGGAACCGATCGGCCGCGCGCCTGATTGCTGTTTCCGGGCTTCTCCGCCAACCTGGGGAATTGCCGTCCGGCACCCTATTGTGATCACCATTCGATGATCAGCGGAGACCGAGAAGATCAATGAGCGAATCGCCAATTCCTAACGATCCGGGTCGATCGGATCCGCAACGCGAGAATCCCCCGCCTTCGTATCCCTCTTTTGAGCAATCCTCATATGGGCAGCCGTCGTCCGAGCAGCCGCCTTATGGGCAGCAGGCGCCGGCCGACCAGCAGTCGCACGGGCAGCCGGCGACGTCTGAGCAGCAGCCGTACGCGCAACCGCCGTCGTCTGAGCAGCAGCCGTATGGGCAGCAGCCGTCTGAGCAGCCGCCGTATGGGCAGCAGCCGTATGGGCAGCCTTCTTATGGCCAGCCGCCGTCGTACGGGTCGCCGTCGCCGGGGCAGCCTTACGGGCAGTCGCAGGGGCAGCAGCCTTACGGGCAGTCGCCGTCCGGGCCGCAGACGTACGGGCAGCCGTCCTATGAGCAGCCGTCGTACGGGCAGACCGCTTACGGGCAGCAGCCGTATGGGCAGCCGGCCTACGGGGTCCCCTCGTCGCCGCCGCAGGCCTATGAACCGACCTCGTATCAGCCACCCGCGTACGGGCAGCTCGAACCGACGGTGCAATGGCCGGGACAGGAATCGCCGGCGGCCGTCGTGCCGCCGACATACGAGCAGGCCGTGCAGCCCTATCAGCAGCCGGCCGCGCCGGCCTATCACGGGCAGCACACCGGCATGGCCTATCCGGCGCCGATCAGCGGGCAACTCGTGTCGGCGGGCGGACGATTCGGCGCGGTACTGCTCGACAGTCTGCTCATGGTGGTGACACTGTGGATCGGCTGGCTCGTCTGGTCGATGTTCACCTGGGTCGACGGCCAATCCCCGGCCAAGAAATTGCTCGGCCACGTCGTCGCCGACCCGCAAACCGGACAGCCGTTCGACTGGGGCAAGATGGCATTACGCGAACTGTGCGTGAAAGGACTGCTGGGCACGGTGCTGAATCTGGTCAGCTTCGGCATCTACTCGTGGGTCGACGCCCTCATGGTCTTCGGCGATCGGCAACGCACCCTGCACGACCGGATAGCGGGCTCGATCGTGCGGCACCGGTAGCCGCTCGATCCCCCGGCGCGGCACGGCGTACAGCAAACCGGCAGGGACACGATCGGGCGGGCAACATGCCCCGGGGACGAACCTGGGCGACAATGAGCGCGCACGAACGTTTCTCAACTCTGGAAGGACCCTCCGTTGGCCGGTGGACTCGTAGCCCTGTTGGATGACGTGGCGGTGCTGGCCCGCACCGCCGCCGCCTCCATCGACGACGTCGGGGTGGCCGCGGCCAAAGCCGGCGCCAAGGCGGCGGGCGTGGTCATCGACGACGCCGCGGTCACCCCGCAATACGTACGCGACCTGGCCGCCGAACGCGAAGTGCCGATCATCAAACGCATCGCGATCGGGTCGCTGCGCAACAAGTTCCTGATCATCCTGCCCGCGGTGCTGCTGCTCAGCCAGTTCGTGCCGTGGCTGCTCACGCCGATCCTGATGATCGGTGGCGCGTACCTGTGCTACGAGGGCGCCGAGAAGGTGTGGGCGAAGATCGCGCACCACGATCACGGCGACGAGGACGGGGCGAAAGACGAGAAGACGCTGATCGCGGGGGCGGTCCGCACCGACCTGATCCTGTCGGCCGAGATCATGGTGATCACGCTGAACGAGGTGATCGACGAGCCGTTCTGGTCGCGGCTGGCGATCCTGGCGGTGGTAGCACTGGTGATGACGGTGGCGGTGTACGGAGTCGTGGCGCTGATCGTCAAGATGGACGATGCTGGGCTGCGGCTGGCCCAACTGTCGGGGCCGATCTCGTCGTTCGGGCGAGGGCTGGTCAAGGCCATGCCGATCGTGCTGACGACGCTGACCGTGGTGGGCACGGCGGCGATGCTGTGGGTCGGCGGGCACATCCTGCTGGTCGGCACGGACGAACTGGGGTGGCACGCCCTCTACTCGGCGGTGCATCACATGGAGGAAGCGGTCCACGACGCCACGGGGGCCCTTGGCGGGCTGCTCGGGTGGATCGTCAATACCGTCTTCAGTGCGATCCTCGGGCTTATCGTGGGCGCGATCGTCGTGGTGGTCATGACCTTCACGCTTCACCGGCGCAAGAAGGCGCCCGCTGCGGTCGAGGAGTCGGCTGAGGCTGAGGCTCACTGATCTGAGCGTGGAGCTCTCAGGCTGGGACGGCTCTCATCGCATCTCGGCCTGAGTGATCCCCTGACGGGGCGTAGATCGGCTTCCGCGCTGTCGTCACCGTGGTCGGCACGTCACCTGGGCGGGCCCGAGTGGTGGGTCAAGCCGGCGCACCCTGCCGGTTCAGGATGAACGCTCCGCGCCCTTGAGGGGGTGGGCCCGCGACCTCGAGGGTCTTGGCCAGGCGATCGCGGGTCGGTGACGGTGGGGACTTGGGGTCAGTAGCGGCGGCGGTTTTGCAGGCGGGTGAACAGGCCTCGAAGGCGGCGCTGGTTCTCGGGCTTGGCCATCTGGCGGCGGCCCTGGTCCACCAGGCGGCGGCCCTGCGGGCCCTGCAGGAAGGTGCGGACACGTTGGGCGAGAGTCGCCATCTTGGAGCCTCCTATTGGTCGCGTGTCCTCTTGTTACCCGCTCAGCCCGCGACGGAACCGGATTAGCGCCGTACGAAACGTTGAAAGGCCTGGCGCCGAGGGAGCTCGGCGGGTTCAGGCCTGGGTGGTCCGGGCGCGGTGGCGGCGTCTCCAGACGTAGGCGATCAGCGCCAGTGCGGCTACCACGGCAACGGCTATCAGGTAGCGGGTGGAGGTCTTTGCTATTTCCTCGATGTGGTTGCCGGCCAGGTAGCCGCCGGTTGACCAGAGGGACACCCAGAGGGCGGCGCCCAAGGTGTTCCAGGCCAGGAATTTGTGGAAGGGCATGCCGGTGATACCCGCCACGAGGCCGTTGAATTGGCGTAGGCCCTCGACGAAACGGGCTACCACGAC
This sequence comes from Actinoplanes solisilvae, assembly GCF_003999975.1. Taxonomy (GTDB): domain Bacteria; phylum Actinomycetota; class Actinomycetes; order Mycobacteriales; family Micromonosporaceae; genus Actinoplanes; species Actinoplanes solisilvae. The sequence goes on from NZ_RJAC01000010.1 coordinate 44,843, forward strand.
GATTTTCGGGCCCTGACGGGACATGAACGCTTCGACCCTGTCGAATCGTTCGGGAGTCAGCCGAACGTACTTGCCGAAGCGTTCTATCAGGGGACGGCCGCCGCGCCGGCCGATCCAATAGCCGAGGCTGTCGCCGACTACGGCTGCTACGAAAGCGGCGACGGCGACACCGAAGATGTTCAGGTCGCCCCGGCCGGCCAGGGCGGCGCCGGCGACAATCGCCGCCTCACCGGGGGCGGGGATGCCGAAGCTCTCGACGAAGGTGACGCCGGCCACGCCGAAGTAGCCGAAGCGGTCGACGAGGTCCAGCAGCATCGCCCTACGGTAGGTCGGCGACGCGGGCCGGGGCACGCTTTCGCGAGGGTCGTCACGGAGGTGAACCCACAGTCTGCCCCTACGTTTGGTGGTCCCCTCGCCCGGTCCGGTTCAAGGGCGGGTACGGTCGGGATGGCGGTGGGGGTCCGCTGTTACGGAAAGCGCGGTTCGTCCGCCGGACCGAGTTGGGGGAAGCGAATGGCGGAATCCACCCGTATGCCGATGGACTCGGATGTCGACCTCGACATCCCGGAACACCGGCGGGAACTGTCGCGGCAGCCGGCGGCGCTCATCGTGGCCGTCGCAATCGGCGGCGCGCTCGGGGCGCTGGCACGCTATGGGCTCGAGGAAGCTTGGACCAGTCCGCCGGGGCAATTCCCGTGGGCCGTCTTCGTCATAAACGTCTCGGGCTGCTTCCTCATGGGCATTCTGATGGTGTTCATCACCGAGATCCGGCAGGTGAAGCCGTTGGTGCGTCCCTTCCTCGGCGTGGGCGTGCTGGGCGGCTACACCACTTTCTCGACTTATTCCGGCGACGTGCATCAGCTCGTCGCCGACGGCCATGCCCGTACCGCCCTGGTCTACCTGGCTGCGACGGCTCTTACCGCGCTGGCCGCTGTCTACGCCGGGATCGTCGTGACCCGGCTGGCGGGACGGCAGGCGCGGTCGTGACGATTCTGCTCGTAATGATCGGGGGCGCGGTAGGCGCGCCGCTGCGCTATCTGACCGACCGATTCGTGCAAAACCGGCAACACTCGAAGTTCCCGTGGGGCACGTTCACGGCGAACATGGCGGGGTCGTTCATCCTCGGCTTCCTCATTCAGGGAGCCGTGCTGGGTCACGTGTCGGGCAACGTCAGTTCTCTGCTCGGCACCGGGCTGTGCGGGGCGCTGACGACCTATTCGACCTTCGGGTACGAGACGGTGCGGCTGTTCCAGGACAAGTTCCACGCTTACGCCGTACTCAATGTCGTGGGAAGCATCGCCGCGGGCCTGGGTGCCGCGTTCTGCGGGATCACCATCGCCGACGCCATTTGGATGTGAGAAGGGCTCGGGTGCTGAGGTCCGGCCACTGCTCCGTTTGTCCGATCTAGGACTGGTGCGGGCACGAGAAGTTCATCAGCGTTCATCATGCTTGTGGTTCCGATGTTCATACGCTGCTGAATGCCGATCGACCCCCGACGTCCGAGATCGGAGCACGTGATGTCCGACTACGGTGCCACTGATCCGCCGGCCGCACCCCCGCCGCCGTCCTATCCGCCGCCGAAACCGCCAGGGTCGCGCCGCCGGTGGTGGCTGCTCGGGCTGCTCCTGCTCCTGCTGCTGCTCCTGCTCGGCTACTGCGTCGCGGTCGCGGGCGGCGATGACGACGACACGACGACGCCTCCGCCCACCACGCCGACCGCGACCTATCCGACAGCCTCGCCGACAGCCTCGCCGCCGGTCGAGCCGCCGCCGCCCGTCGACTCGGAGAGTCCTTCGCCGCCGGTGGTCGTCGATCCGCCGCCTCCGGTCGACTCGGACGACGCGTCGCCGCCGGAATCACCACCGACGACCAAGCTGCCGAGCGGGCACCCGGAGCTGGGCGGCGGCAGCACCGCGGGTCCCGACCCGCTGAAGACGGGCGCCGGAGTGGTGCTGCTGTTGATCGCCGGTCTTCTGGCGGCCCGGGTGACCGCGCGACGCCGGCGGACCCGATAGCGGTGCCGGGCCGGACCGTCGCCGAGGCGGCGCTGGCCGGGATCCTGGCCGTCAGCGGGACGGCGCTGACCGTGTCGGGGGTGTGGGCGCCCTCACCGGTGTCGGCGCCGCCGGCGGCCGCAGTGCCGTACGCCGCCGCGCCGTCGGCCGATGTCCCGCCGGCCGCCGCGCCGCCGGCCGCCGCTCCCCCGCTCCCCGTTGGCCTGGACATCCCGGTGATCAAGGTGCGCACGTCGCTGTTGCGGCTCGGGCTGCGCGACGACGGAACGGTCGACCTGCCGCCGCTGGACTCGGCGGCGCCCGCCGGCTGGTACCGCCACGGGGCGCCGCCCGGGTCCGCCGGGGCCGCGGTGATCCTGGGCCACGTCGACTCGGCCAAGGACGGCCCGGCGGTCTTCTACCGTCTTCGCGAGCTGAAGCCCGGGGCGACGGTGCGCGTGCGCCGGGCCGACGGCAGCACGGCGGTCTTCACGGTCACTCGCAAGTCCTGGTATCGCAAGACCGCGTTCCCGGCCCTCGAGGTCTACGGCCCCACCGACCATGCCTCGCTGCGCCTGGTCACCTGCGGCGGCGGCTTCGACCGCGGCCGCCGCAGCTACCGCGACAACCTCGTCGTCTACGCCGACCTGTCGCACATCATCGAGCCTGGCCCGACCCGTCGGCCCCGGGAAGGAACGTGACGGTCAGGGTGCCGTCCTCGCGGCCGATCGCCAGTGCCGTACGGCCGTCCGGCAGTTCGGTCGTCACCGCGGACTGAGCCTGGGGCACGACCCCGAGCACGCGACCGGTCACGATGTCCCAGCACCGGACCACATCGTGGTGGGCGGCGGCGAAAAGACGCCCGAACGCGACGTCGTCCAGCGTGAGCGGAAGCTCGTCGTCGGCCGTGAGCGGTTCGCCGAGCGACTCGCCGGTTGCGGCGTCCCAGCGCCAGACCGCGCCGCCGTCATCGCAGGCGATCACCAGCAGGCGGCCGTCCGGCAACCGGCGGAAGGTTAGTTCCATGACCGAGCACTCGCCGACGGGCAGCGGTGCGCCGATCTGTTCGCCCGTGACGGCGTCCCATAGTACGACGAACTGGTCCTCTCCTCCCGTGGCGAGAGCGATGGTTCCGTCGTCGAGCGTGGTCACCGCGACGGCGAGCACCTGCGACTTCGAGACCCGCAACTTCGGGCGTACGGTCGCTCCGGTCTCGGCGTCGACGAAATGAACCTCGCCCGCGGCGGTGCCACCGGCGAAGAACGGCCGCCCGTCGCGCTGAACTCCACTCGCGACAGTCCACACGGGCTGTTTGCCCATCCGGTCGGTGATCTCTTTGCCGCGGGTGAGGGCGTCGAATCGTACGAGGCCGTCGTGGGTGCCGGTGGCGAGGACGAGCCGGCCGGACGGCAGCCACGCCCCGGCAAGCCGGTTGCCCGTCGAGCTGAGAGCGTCCGGATCACCAAGCGGCGCACCGGATCCCGCGTCCCAGCATCGCGTGCCGTCCCCGCCCGCGGATACCAGCACGGGCCGGCCATCGACGGCCCGGGGCACCGCGATCAGCTGTTGCACGCCGGCCGGGTGCCCCGGAAGGTCATCGCCGACCGGCCGGCCGGACAGGTCCCATCGGCGCGTCGCGCCCTTCTCGTTCCCGGTCACGCAGAGCGGGCCGAGCTCCGACGGCACCACGGCCACCGCCTTGACGTGGCCCGCACTTCCTGGGAGCTTCTCGGCGACCGGCTCGGGCCGCGTCAGGTCCCACCGCCACACCTGGGTGGACTGGTCGACGAAGAACAGCGCCCGGCCGGTGGAATCAGCCGCGAGACCGCCCCAGGCGATGCCTTCGGACCGGTGCGGCAGAACGTCCAGCAGCTCGCCGGTGGTCACGTCCCACCGGCAGAGAGAACCCTGATATTCCTGCCCGAACACCGCTCCGCCCACCGCGAGCAGCGCTGTCACCGGCCGGTCATGCCCGTCCAAGGGCGGCCCCACCGGGTTGCCGGTGAGGACGTCCCACCGTTGGACGACCCCGGCGTTGTCGCTCGTGGCCACGACGGCGTGACCGTCGTCGCCGGTCCAGGCGGTCATGGCCAGCAGACGTCCGAGGTCCGCGGTCCACGGCCGTCCGACCGGTTCCCCGGTCACGACGTCCCACCGGCCGAGCTTGGAGTACGTCTCGGCAAGCACCAACGGCTCACCCGACTCGGTCGCCAGGGTGACCTGGCCGAGACCGCCGACGGGCAGCCAGGAGCCGGGCGCACGAAGCGGGTCGCCGATCTCGTCCCCGGTCGCCAGGTCGAACCGGCGCACCGCGGTCTGGTCGGCGCAGACCACGATTGTTCTTCCGCGGGCTTCGGTCACCCCGAGAGAGCCGATCATCCCCACGTGAGCCCGGACCGCGAAGCCGCCGGGCGTGCCGGTCACCGCGTCCCAGGATCGAATCATGTCGTCCCCGCCGGCGGTCAGGACCAGCCCCCGTACGCCGGTCACCGCCCACACGGGTGAGCGATGCGCGATCGGCGCGCGCCAGGTCCATTGTGGTGTCTTCATGCGTCCCCCGAGCCTTGGATCGCAGCACAATATCCGCCCCGGTCAGAGCGCGTTGGCGGAGAGCGTCCAAAGGCGTTCGGCGTTGTCGGCGTCGAGCGAGTAGGCGGCTACCGAGGCGACGAGGTCTTCGACGCGTTCCGGGCGGCGGTGGACGAGGGCGGCCTCCTGGTTGTCGTTGAAGTAGCGGCCGCCGATGCCGTCCAGCAGCGGTGAGGTAGCCAGCAGGACGGTGGTGGCGGCGCCCTGTTCGGGGGTCTTGCGCAGTTCGGGCGGGGTGCGCAGGGTGCCGCCGACGTGACGCTGAAGGGCGGTCGCGATCGCGCCGGGGTTGAGGGCGTTGGCCGTGATGCCGTCGGAGGACCAGCGGGCGGTCGCACCGACGGCGAACAGGTTGACCGCGGTCTTCGATTGGCCGTAGGCGAGCGTGGCGTCGTACGGGCGGAAGTTGAAGTTGATGTCGTCGAAGACCACCGGGGAGAACAGGTGGCCGGTCGAGCTGACCGAGACGATGCGGGCGCCGCCGGCTTTCGCGAGGGCACGGTGCAGGCCGGTGGCGAGCGCGAAGTGGCCGAGGTGGTTGGTGGCGAACTGCGTGTCCCAGCCCTCGGCCGCGTCGCCGCCGCCCGACCCGCCGAACGCCAGCGTGGGCTCGGGCAGCGCCATGACGCCGGCATTGTTGATCAGCAGGTGCAACGGGCCCGTCCACGCCTGCACGAAATCGCTGATCGATAGGCGATCGGTCAGTTCCAGCGGGCGTACGGAAACGGGCCTGCCGGTCTCGGCGGTGATCTTCTCGGCGACTCGGGTGCCGGCGGTCGTGTCGCGGACCGCGAGCGTGACCTCGGCGCCGCGCCGGGAGAGGGTGCGAGCGGTTTCGACGCCGATGCCGGACGCGCCGCCGGTGATGACAGCGCGCTTGCCGGTCAGGTCGACGCCCTCGCTGACCTCGTCCGCGGTCGAGTGCGGTCCGAACGGGGTGGTGATGCGCATGTCGAACTCCTGGTGTCTCGAACGATCACCTTCCAGTTTCGGCAGCGGCGGTGACTTTGCGGTGCCGCGGTAATCCTGGGGCTGTCAGGGCTACCTTGGCGTCTTCGGATTGCGGACAGGTTCTGGCCGCATGCCGTCATAGCTTCGTTGACATGACGACGACATTGGTCACTGGAGCAACCGGAAACGTCGGCCGGCACACCGTGGCGGCCCTGGCGCGCCACGGGCACGTCGTGCGGGCGCTGACGCGCAAACTCGGCAAAGCCGATCTGCCGGGTGCCGAGATGGTCGAGGGCGATCTCGCGAACCCGGCCTCGCTCGCGGCGGCGCTCGACGGCGTGGAGGCAGTGCAGCTCATCACCTTCGCCGGGGAGGAGCCGCTGAGCGAGCCGACAAGCGCGGCCATCGTCGCGCGACTGCGAACAGCGGGCGTACGGCGGGTCACCGTGCTCAGCGGAGGTGGCGTGAGCCCACTGCAGACCGCCGTGCGGGGCAGCGACCTGGAATGGACCGTGCTGGCGCCGGTCGAGTTCATGTCGGGCGCGCTGGACTGGGTCGACTCGATCCGCGACGAGGGTGTGGTGCGGGTGGGCTTCGTCGAGCGGCGCAGCGCGATGGTGCACGACGCGGACATCGGCGCGGTCGGGGCCGCGGTGCTGGCCTGCGGCGGCTACGGCGGGCGGGAACTGGCGATCACCGGGCCCGAGGTGCTGACGCCGCCCGACATGGTGCGGATCGTCGGCGAGGCCATCGGCCGGGACGTGCGGCTCGTCCCGCTCACCGAGGAGCAGGCCCGCGACCAGTGGCGCGCCGAGGGCTTCCCGGACGAGGTCATCGAGTTCTTCGTGTGGGCCCACGGCAACACGCCGGAGATCGGCTACACGGTGGCGCCGACCGTCGAGGCGGTCACCGGCCGCCCGGCCAGGACGTTCGCCGAGTGGGCGCGGGAGAACGCCGACCGGTTCCGTTAGCTTGAGGTAGTGGTCGTCAGGAACGCTCTCGGGGAGTATCTGCGCTCGCGGCGGGAGCTGATCCGGCCCGAGGAGGTCGGGCTGCCCGCCGGACGGCGACGGAAGGTGGCCGGGCTCCGGCGCGAGGAACTGGCGCTGCTGGCCGGGATCAGCGCCGACTACTACCTGCGGCTCGAGCAGGGGCGCGACCGGCATCCGTCCGGCCAGGTGCTGGACGCGCTGGCTCGAGCGCTGCGGCTGGACGACGACGGGGTGGCTCACCTGCACAAACTGGCCGCGGCCCGGCCGTCGCGACCGGCGGGCCGGGCCCGGCGTGCCCCGGCCGGGATGGCGCGGCTGATCGATCAGCTGCCGATGCCGGCGTTTCTGCAGGACAGGTACGGCGAGGTGCTCGCGGCGAACGCGCCGGCGCGGGCACTGTCGCCGCACTACCACCCGGAGGTCAACCTGATCCGCGCCGTGTTTCTCGAGCCGGAGGACCGTTCGCTGCGGCCCGACTGGGACCGGGCCACCCGCGAGGCGGTCTCGGGGTTGCGGGCGATGTCGGCCGACGACCTCGAGGACCCGGTACTCGCGGGGCTCGTCGAGGAGCTGTCGGCAGGTAGCTCGCGCTTCCGTGAGCTGTGGGCGCGGTACGACGTGCGACAGAGGGTCGGCGGGATCAGCCTCTTCGAGCATCCACGGGTGGGCCCTCTTCGGCTGCGGCACGAGAAGCTGCTGGTCGCGGGCGGCGACGGGCTGACGCTCGTGCTCTACCACGCCGACCCGGACAGCGACTCAGCCGCGGCGCTCGCAAACCTGTAGACCGGCCGCTAGACCGGCCGCTTGTGCGGCTTCGCCCGAAGCCCGCCCATCGAGGACGACCGTTGACCGCTGGGACACCGATCATTACGGTGGCAATCGATAATCCATAATCGATAGCCGATTGGATACGCATGCGCATCCGCCTCCGTCAGTTGTCGGCCCTCGCCGTCCCCCTCCTCCTGCTGCCGGCCGTCGCCTCACCCGCCGGCGCGGCCGCGCGAAGCACCACGTACAACGTCTCCCCGACCGGCTCCGACAGCGCCACGGGCACCGCCACCGCGCCCTTCCGCACCATCCAGAAGTGCGCCGACGTGATGGTCGCCGGTGACACCTGCCGGATCGCGGCCGGCGTCTATCGCGAGCGGGTCGCCCCCCGCCGCGACGGCACGGCCCACGCCCGCATCACCTACGCCGCCGCCCCGGGCGCGCAGGTCGTCATCGACGGCACCGACCCGGTCACCGGCTGGCAGCGTGTCAGCGACGCGGACCTGGACGAACTGGCTGCCGGCGACCAGTTCATGACCGGCTCGCCCTTCGCCCAGGGCGTGCGCGACGGTCGCATCTACCGCGCCGACATCACCATCGATTCCACGCTGCCGGGAAACCAGGTCTTCGTGGACGGTGCACTCACCCCGCAGGCGCAATGGCCGCACCCGGGCGAGAACCCGATGCGCCCGCTGATGGCGTCGGCCCGCTCGGGGTCGTACACCAGCATCGAAGACCCGGCCCTCGACCAGCCCGCCGGTTATTGGACCGGGGCGCGGCTGCTGGCCCGCAACTGGTTCGTCAGCGAGACCGGCACGGTCACCTCGTCGCAGCCGGGGCAGGTCACGGCCGCGAGCCTGCCGAACTGCATCAGCCTCAACCCCAATCAGAAGACCAGCTACGCGTTGAGCGGCAAGTTGCGCCTGCTCGGGCACGCCGGACAGTGGTTCTACGACGCCGGGGCGAAGCGCCTCTACCTGTGGACGCGCGACGGCGACGACCCCAGCGGCCACACCGTCGAGGCCAAGCAGCGCGAGGCCGGACTCGATCTGATCGGGCGCTCCTATGTGACGGCCACCGGGCTGGGCCTGCGGGCGACCACCCTGCGTACGGCCGCGGGCTCCTCGAACAACGTGGTCGAGCGCACCATCGCGCGCTACGTGTCGGCGTACGACGATCTCGCCCGCGACCCGAACATGGTGCGCGACCCCGACGCGTGCGGCCTGCTCACCGCGGGTGAGACGACCTCGGGGCTGCAGCTCGGCGGCACCGGCAACGTGCTGCGGGACAGCGCAATCGATTGGAGCGCGGGCAACGGCGTGGTGCTTTCCGGAACCGGCAACACGGTGACCGGAACGACGATCACGAACGCCGACTACATGGGCAGCTATGCGGCCGGTATCAACCTGATCGGGTCGGGGCACCGGGTCACCCGCAACACGGTCACCACCACGGGACGCAGCGGCATCAACATCGACGACAAGGTGGCCGGGGCGACCGCGGGCGGACACGAGATCGCCCACAACGACGTGTCCAGCTACAACCACCTGGTCAACGACGGTGGCGCGATCTACGTCTGCTGCAACATCGACCTGGCCGGCACGACGCTGCACCACAACCTGCTGCACGACCCGGCCCCGCTGGCCGCGCAGGCGCCCGCGCCCGGCATCTACCTCGACAACAACGCCTTCAACGCCACCGCGTACGCCAATGTCGCGTGGAACGGCACCAGCTACGGCGTCGTGTTGCTCAACGGGGACAAGCCCGCGCCCGGCAACCGCCTGTGGAACAACACGTCGGGCACCGATCGAAAATCGATCAGCCTGAACGGACCGAGCTACCCGGACACCGAGATCGTCAACAACATCGGCGACGTCGACGTGAAGGCCGGCGTGACGGCGAGCAACAACATCCCGTACGCGGTGGATCCGCTGTTCACCGAGCCGCGGACGCAGGACTGGACGCTGCGCGCCGAGTCTCCGGCTCGCAACGCGGCGGTCGTGCGCAAGCCGGCCACCGACGGGTTCCGCGACGCGAAGCCGAGCGCCGGGGCCTATCAATACGGCGTTCCGAAGTGGCAGGGCGGCGCCGGGATCGCGGCCACGGTCGTGCAGGCCGAGCGGTATGCGGCGGGCAGCGGGGTGTCGACGCACGCCGCCGGGACGGGCCAGGTCATGGGCAGTTTCGACGGTGGGGACTGGGCTCGTTACGACGGGGTCGACTTCGGCTCGGGGCGTACGGTGTTCACCGGGAGCATCGGCGCCGACCGGCAGTACGCTGGGCGGGCGTTCGAGATCCGGCTCGACGCGTTGACCGGCCCGGTGATCGGGCGGATGACGGTGATGCCCAGCGACGGCTTCGACGACTATCTCGTCCGGTCCCTGCCGATCACGCCGACCTCGGGTGTGCACAGCGTGTTCCTGGTCGCGATCGGGTCGTCGCCGGGGGTGGGCAATTTCGACCACTTCTCGTTCACCGCGCCCCAGGCGGGCTCCGCTATCGTTAAGCGATAAACGATAGGGAGCGGAACTTGTCATCACCCCCGGAAGCCACGCTGAGGCGCTCGCTGCTCTCCGACCAGGCGTACGACCTGGTGCGAAACTCGATCCTGGAGGGCACGCTGCCGCCCGGCGCCCGCATCGTCGAGTCGGAGCTCGCGCGGCAGCTCGGCGTCAGCCAGGCGCCGGTGCGAGAGGCGGTCAAGCGGCTGGTTCACGAGGGGTTGGTGATCTCGTTGCCGCGGCGGGGCAGCTACGTCCGGCAGATCTCCGACGACGAGGCGGCCGACGCCCGCGAGGTGCGCGGCCTGCTCGAGGAGTCGGCCGCCCGTGAGGCGATCACGCACTTCGACCTGGCCGCGCGGGTGCTGCTCGAACAGCTGGTCAACGGCATGCGGGAGGCGGCGATCGACAACGATCTCGCCGCCTTCCGCGGCTACGACATGGGCTTCCACCGCACGGTCATCGAGCTCAGCGGCAACAGCTATCTGCCCCGGCTGTGGGCCGTCATGGAGCCCAGCCTGCTGAGCTTGCGGATAGTGGGAGACCCCGGCTTCCAGGGCGACTGGACGGAAATGGCCGAGGCCCATCAGCGCCTGATCGAGGTGCTGGCCTCGGCCAACCGCGGCCGGGCGGCCGCCGCCTTCCTGAACCACGCGACCGGCGTAGAGGCCTGACGTCGAGGGCCGGCCTCAAAGCCCTGCCCGCCGTTGCCACCTCCGCCACCGGTACGGCCTGAGGCCTTCGCCGCACCTGATTCACCAGCACGCCTTGCCGATATGCCCCATCCGCACCATCTGATCATCGATTGCATACAATCGATTGCAGGCTGGCCAAAGCTCGGAAACGACACCGGCAGAGCACTGCTCGCGCACGCCCGCATGGGAAACCGGAGACGGCAGCAAGGCTGCTCAAGCACGCACGCCTGCGGGACCGGGCCGGGAGAAGCGCTGCTCACGCACGCACGCCAGCGGGACCGGACCGGGAGAAGCCCTGCTCAAGCACGGGGCCGTGCTCGGATCCGAGGCCTGGCGGAGCGCTGCCCCGCGCACGCACTCGTTTGTCACTGCGCCGAAACAAGCTATTGACACGTAACCGGCAGCCCGGTGATCATCTCTCCAATCGCTAATCGATAGGCGATTAGGAACCCGGGAGGGTGCCATGACCAACATTCGACGACGGGTGCTGGTGGCCACGGCGGCTGCCACCACCGCGATCCTTTTGACCGCTTGCTCCTCGTCCGGGGGCTTCCAGGACACCGGCGGCGCCGGTGACGCCACCTCGGCCAACCTCCGGCTGCTCGTCAACGTCACCCCGGTGCTGACCAAGCAGTTCTACGAGGACCTCGTGAAGCCCTACACCGACGCCCACCCCGGCATCACCGTGACGATCGAGGCCCCCACCGCCGCCGACGTCAGCGCCACCCTTCAGCAGCAGCTCGCCGCCGGCTCCCCGCCCGACCTCGTCTCCGGCAGCCTCGGCCGCGACACCGTCCCCCAGCTCGCCGCCCTCCCCGAGGAGCAGTGGGTCAAGGACGCCCCCTACGCCGAGCAGTCCCGCGTCGGCGGCGTCATGTGGCAGGCCGGCAGCGGCAACCAGGTGCAGTCCCTCGTGTTCTACAACAAGGCCGCCTTCACCAAGGCCGGCCTCACCGCTCCCCCGAAGTCGCTCGACGACCTCACCGCCGCCCTCGTCAAGCTCAAAGGCGCCGGCTACGTCCCCACCCAGACCGCCGGCGAATGGGTCACCGGCGCCCAGGTGCAGATGATGGCCAACAGCAACGTGCTCGGCGCGACCCCCGACTGGTTCGTCAAGCGCAACACCAAGGCCGTCACCTTCGCCGGCAGCCCGTGGAGCAAGGTGCTCGAGACCTACCACGGCTGGGTGAAGCAGGGCCTGACGCCGAAGGACGCGATGGGCCTGAAGTACCAGGACGCCATGGACCAGTTCCTCGCCGGCAAGTCCGCCACCTTCATCATGGGCGGCTGGTTCGTCCCCAGCGCCGACGAGGCCAAGAAGGACGTCGGCGTCTTCCCGATGCCGACTCTGGACGGAAACCCCGCCCCCGTCGCCGGCAACCCGTCGATCCCGTGGTCGGTCACCAAGTCGTCCAAGAACCAGGCGGCCGCGCTCGACCTGCTCAAGTTCCTGGTCACCGACAAGGACGCGGTCACCAAGGAGCTGAAGGCCGAGGGCAACTTCCGCAAGGGCTTCGAGTACGACGCCACGCCGCTGAACAAAGAGGTCGGCGCGATCGTCGAGCAGGCCCCGGCCACGGTTGTCGCCTCGAACGGCCAGGGCGACAACTCGGCCCCCACCGGCTTCAACGACGAGCTCAACAAACTCGTACAGGGCCTCTATCTCGACCAGAAGCCCGCGGACGTCCTGAAGTCGATCGACGGCTGGTACAGCTCGAATGCCAAATAGCAAGCGGCCGCGTGTGACGCTCCCCCTCGGGGCGTCGCACGCGGTGCTCCTCACCCCGGCCACGATCATGATCGTCCTGTTCATGATCGTGCCGATCGTCCTGGCGGCGTACCTGAGCTTCACCGACTGGGACGGCCTCACCCCGAACCCGCAGAGTGTCGGCTGGGACAACTACACCCGGCTGCTGCACGACGCCGACGTCGGCCACGCCGCGATCGTCACCCTGATCGTCACGGTCGTCGGCACCCTGGCCTGCAACGCCGCCGGGCTGGGCCTCGCGCTCCTGCTCAACCGCCCGGGCCGGCTCAACACCGTGCTGCGCGCGGTGGTCTTCTACCCGTACGTCATCGGGCCGATCATCATCGGGTTCCTGTGGTCGGCGATCCTGGGCGCGAACGGCGCGATCGCTCACGTGTTCAGCAACGCCGGACACAGTCCACTGCCGTTCCTGTCCGACCCGACCTGGGCGATCGGCAGCATCGTCGCCGTCGTGGTCTGGTCGCAGTTCGGCGTGAACGTCGTGCTCTACCTGGCCGGCCTGCAAACCGTCCCGCCCGCCCTGCACGAGGCGGCCCGCGTCGACGGCGCCGGCCGCTGGCAGACGTTCCGCTCGGTGACCTGGCCGATGCTCGCGCCCTCGGTCACCGTGAACCTGGTGCTGGTGCTCGTCGGCCTGCTGCGCGTCTACGAGATCGTGCTGGCGCTGACCGGCGGCGGCCCGGCGGGTCGCACCAACACGTTCGCCTTCCTCATTCTCAGCGAGTCGTTCCGCGCCAACCATCTCGGCTACGGCGCCGCCCAGGCGATCACGCTGATGGTCGTCATCGCCGCGCTGGCGCTGGGCCTGACCGCGCTGCGCCGCCGCGCCGAGGATGCGGTGACCGCGTGACGAAGCTGCTGAAAGCCCTCGCCGCTCTGGTCATGCTGGTGCCCGGCTACCTGCTGGTCGTCAACGCGTTCAAGAGCCAGGACGACATCACGCGCAGTCCGTTCGGCATCCCGTTCGACCGGCTGTCGCTCGACCACCTCGGCGCCGCGCTGTCCAATCCGGACTTTGCGATCACCAAGGCGTACGTGGTCACGGCGCTGTTCGCGGTGGCGGTGAACGTGCTCTCGCTGGCCGTCAGCGCCCCCGCCGCGTACGTCATCGCCCGTGGCACCCGCCTGCGACACCGTACGCTGCTGGGTCTTTTCCTGGTCGGTCTGTTCATCCCCAGTCAGGTGCTCGTGATCCCGGTGATCTACGTGCTCAAGTATCTGGGCCTGATGGGCACGGTGACCGGGTTCCTGCTGTATGAGACGACGCTGACCCTGCCCGTGTCGATGTTCCTCTACGTCGCCTACATCAAGACTCTCCCCCGCGAGCTCGACGAGGCCGCGCGGGTCGACGGGGCCGGCCCGATCGTGACGTTCTGGCGGGTCATCCTCCCGTTGATGCGCCCGGCCGTGGCGACCGCGGTCGTGCTGCACACCATCGGCGTCTGGACCGACTTCGTGAACCCGCAGATCATCCTCGGGCCCGGTTCGTCGCTCTACACGGTCACCACCAGCGTCTACGCGGCGATCGGCCGCTACTCGACAGACTTCACCGTCGTCTATCCCAACCTGCTGATGGCGGTCGCCCCGGTGCTGGTCTTCTTCGTCCTGCTGCAACGCAACATCGTCTCCGGGCTCACGGCGGGAGCGACCAAGGGATGACAGACACCGATATTCCGAGGTGGGCGGTGCTGCAACGCCGCCTGTTCGACCTGCTCGACACCGCGTGGCGGCGTTTCGAGGAGCTGTACTGCGCGCCCGACGGCTCGCTGGTCTACGAAGGACGGACCGTCGGCCGCGATGGTGTCGACGACTTCTACGAGCCGTTCTTCAACTGGCCCGCGCTCTACACGCTCGGCGGCGCCGACGACCTGCTCGACGCGAGCAAGCGCCACTTCGAGGGGGTGACCGCCCAGCTCGCCGAGCGGGGGCTGGTCACCGGCGAGTACGAGAACGGCTACGACTGGTTCCATCAGGGCGAGTCGCTGCTGTTCTTCTACAACCTGTGCGCCGCCGATCCCGTCTGGGGCCGGGAGCGGGCGCTGCGGTTCGCCGACCTCTACCTGCCCGATTCGCCGACCGGCAACTACGACGGCGTACGAAGAATGATGCGGGCGCCGCACGTCGGCGCGCTCGGCCCGCGCCCCGGGCTCGGCGAGGACCGGCCGTACGCGGCGAGCAACGAGGGCATGCGCAAGTACGGCCTGCCGCTGCGCGACCTCGACGGCATCAAGACCTGGGACGACCTGGCCGACCCGGGCAACGCGCAGCGGATGGCCGACGCGATGAACACCCGGCTCGGCGTCGGCGACATCCCGCTCAACCTCGCCGTCACGTCGTTGATGACCAACGCCTGGCTGTACGACCACGACGACCGCTACGCCGGTTTCGTGCGCGACTACGTCGGCGTCTGGCAGGACCGCACCCGGCACAACGGCGGCCTGATCCCGGACAACGTCGGGCCCGACGGCCTGGTCGGCGAGGCGCACGAGGGCCGCTGGTATGGCGGTCACTACGGCTGGACGTGGCCGCACGGCCTCTACAGCGTGGTCGCGCCGGCCCTGGTCGCGGCGGTCAACCACGCGCTGATCACCGGTGCGCCGGCCGGTCTGGCGATGCCGCGCGGCACGATCGAGAGAGCCCTGTCCCTGGCTCTGCTCGGCCCGATCGACCCGGAGGACTGCACGTTCTTCGACCACTGGCACGACCGGCTCGGCGCGGGCACCGGTGCGGCTCTCCTGCTCGTCCCCTACCGCCGCGACGAGGACGGCTGGTTCGACTTCCAGCCGCTGCCCCCGGCCTATCCGGCCTGGCTGTGGTGGATCGGCCGGGAGCGCGAGGACCGGCAACGGCTCGACGACCTGGCCGCCCTGTCGGGCTACGACTGGCGGCGGGTGCGCGCCTTCCGCGAGAAGGAGGAGGCCGGTCACGAGCCGCCCTGGCTGCGCTATCTGGCCGGCGACAACCCCGGCTATCCCGAGCGGGCGCTGGAGATGGCCATCGAGCAGGTGCGCGGCCGGCTCGCGGCGATGGAGAGCCGGCCGGGGCCGCCGCCGGGCGACGACATCCACTGGTGGCAGAACCTGAACCCGGTCGTCACCGAGATCCTCACGCAGCTCGTCGCGGGCGCGCCGCAGCAGCTCTACAACGGCGGACTGCCCCTGGCCCAGCTCCGCTGGACGGATGCCGCCCGCAACCGGCCCGGTCTGCCGCCGGACGTCGCCGCGCTCGTCGAGGAGCTGGCCGACGACCGGATCACCGTGCAGATCGTCAACCTGGGCGGCAACGCAGCCGACCTGGAACTGACCGGCGGCGGGTACGGCGAGCACCCGATCCGGACGGCCGACACCGGAGACGTCCACGACGGACGGCTGACGTTGAACGTGCCGCCTCGAACAACAATCCGGCTGCGGCTCACCGTCGAGCGCTTCGGAGCCCCCGCACGTCATCAAGGAGCATGAAAGATGTCCGAGATCAACACCGTCTGGCCCCTGCCGGTACGCGGCCCGTCCTACGAGCGCGCCGACAGCGCCCTGATCGAGGCGATGGCCCCGGTCAGCTCAGCGACGGCCTGCGCCTACCTGCACCAGATGGGCATCAGCCGCAGCTTCGTGGCCGGGCCGCGCCCGCTGACCGCCGGCAGCCGCATCGTCGGGCCGAGCGTGACGCTGCAGTTCATGCCGCAGCGCGAGGACGTGGCCAGCGGCGTCGACCAGGAGTACGTCGAGCGGACCACCGCGCTGTGGGCGGTGCTCGAGACCATCCAGCCCGGCGACGTGCTGGTCGTGCAGGCGTACGGCAGCCAGTTCACCGGGTGCCTCGGCGACATGCTGGTGCGCTACTTCAAGAAGCGCGGCGGGGCGGGCATCGTCGTGGACGGCCGGATCCGGGACGCGCCGCGGGTTCGCGAGCTGGGCGTGCCGATCTGGTGCACGGGCACGACCCCGCACTACGCCTCGCAGTCCGAGCTCTTCCCGTGGGCGTACGACGTGCCGGTGGCCGTGGGGGGAACCCTGTGCCTGCCCGGTGATCTCGTGGTGGCCGACGACGACGGCCCGGTGGTGGTGCCCCGGCGGCGCGCGGCCGAGGTCATCGAACGGTCCCGCGACCACGAGAGCTGGGAGGTGTTCAGCCGCATGCGCATCGACCAGGGCGCTGTGCTCTCCGACTACTACCCGCTGACCTCGAACAGCCGGGCCGAGTACGAGGCCTGGCTGTCAGCGCGACATGGCTGACCTGGTGCTGGGCACGGCCGCGCTCGGTGATCGGCCGGACGCCGGCGAGGGCGTCGCCACCGTGCTGGCCGCGGCCGAGGCGGGTATCACGAGGGTGGACACCAGCCCCTGGTACGGCCGGGGCGCCGCCGAACGCCGTCTCGGCCAGGCCCTCGGGCAGCTGCCGCCGGGGACGTTGACGATCTCGACGAAGGTCGGCTACGTCGTGTCGGACGACGACTGGTCGCGTCGCGAGCAGGACTTCAGTGCCGACGCCACGCTGCGTTCGCTGGAGAGCAGCCTGTCCCGGCTGGGCGTCGCCGAGGTCGACACGGTTCTCATCCACGACCCCGAGGACCACATGCGCGAAGCGCTCGTGGGCGCCTATCCCGCGCTGCACCGGCTGCGGGCCGAGGGGGTGGTGCGGGCGATCGGCGTCGGCATGAACCAGACGGCCGGGCCCGCGCGGTTCGTGCGCGAGACCGACCTCGACGTGGTTCTGGTGGCCGGGCGCTACACGCTGCTCGACCGCAGCGCCGGCGACGAGTTGCTGCCGCTGTGCCTCGAACGCGGCGTGGAGGTGCTCGCCGGGGGCGTGTTCAACACGGGTGTGCTGGCAAACCCCGAGCCGGGCGCGACCTACGACTACGCGCCCGCGCCGGCCGAGATCGTGGCTCGGGCACAGGCGTTGCAGTTCCTGTGTACGGCCTACGGCGTACCCCTGGCCGCAGCGGCCTTGCGGTTCCCGGCCCGGCATCCGGCGGTCGCGGCCGTGCTGCTCGGCCCGGCCGGGCGCGCGCAGCTCGCCGAGAACCTGCGCGACTGGGACTACCCGATCCCCGGCGAGCTCTGGGCCGAGCTGGACGCCAGCCGGTAGACGCGGCGGGCGGTGCCGGCCAGCACGTCGAGGTCGGCCACGCCCGCGACCGTCTCGGCCCACGACGCGTACGAGGGCGACACCGGCCAGTCGCCGCCGAACAGGCAGCGGTCGGCTCCGAAGACGGCGACCGCGTGGGTCAGCCGGTCGTGGATCAGGCCGGGGTCGGCGCCGGTCAGGCCCGAGAGCTTCACGACCACGTTGGGGCGCTCGGCGAGCCGGGCCAGCCGGTCGGCCCACGGCTGGCGTTCGGCCGGCCCGAAGCGAGGGTTGCCCACGTGGTCGAGCACAAAGGTGACCTCGGGAACGATCCGCGCCAGTTCGGTGACCTCGGGCAGCTGCGCCGCGTCGATGGTGAGGTCGGCGCTCAGTCCGAGGCCGGCCAGCAGCCGTACGCCGGTCAGATGCTCCTCGGTGAGCGGCGCCCCCACCCGCGCGCCCTGCAGGTTGTGCCGCACGCCCTTCACGAGCGGACGCGCGGCCAGTTCGCGCAGCACCGGCCCGGCCGCCTCGCCACGGTCGAGCGGGGCCTGCGCGACGATGCCGGCCAGCACCGGCCACTCGCGGGCCAGGGATTCGACCCACGCCACCTCGTCGAGGGCCCGATCGGCCCGTACGCCCGCCTCGATGAACACGGCCGCGGTCAGTTGCCGGCCGCCGGTGTCGAGGTCGGCCGGACGGAACGCGCGGTCGAGCCGGCCGGACAGCCACGGATAGGGCAGCACGGCCGGATCCCACAGGTGCAGGTGCGCGTCGATCACCCCCTCAGCCTAGGAGTGCGTCCCGCAGGGCGGCCCGCGAGGTGATCCCCAGCTTCGGGAAGGCGCGGTAGAGGTGGGCGCCGACCGTGCGGTGCGAGAGGTGCAGCCGTTCGCCGATCTGCTTGTTGGTCAGACCGCCCGCGGCCAGTTCGGCGATGCGGCGTTCCTGGGCCGACAGGGCTTCCGCGCCCTCGGGGTGCGTGTGACCGCGGCCCGCCGCGCGCAGGGCGGTCTCGGTGCGCTCGATCCACGGCCGGGCGCCGAGGCGCTGGAAGATCCGCAGGGCGGCGGCCAGCCGGGCCCGGGCGGCGGCGGTCTCACGGTTACGGCGCAGATGTTCCCCGTACGCGAGCAGGACGCGACCCTGTTCGAACGGCCACCGGTCAGCGCCGGGAACGGCGAGCGCCTTCTCGTACGCCGTGGTGCTCTCGGCGACCATCGCCGCGCAGCCGGCCACGCACAGGGCCAGGCGCGACGACAGGCGATCGACGCGAGCCTTGATCAGCGCCGTGACGTGGGCCCGCGCGGCGTCGTGGTGGCCCGACCCGATCGCGCCCTCGACCAGGTCGAGCAGCACCCACAACGCGTGCGGGACGTGCGGTGCGAGGTTCCCGGCCGGCGTGATCGCGCTCGCCTGCGCGTAGGCCTCGGCGAAGTCGCCGCGGGCGATCGCGGCCAGGGCGTGCACGTGGTGCGCGAACTGCTTGCCGATGCCCGCCCCGCGCCCCGCGAACTCGGCCGTCATGCGCCCGGTCGTCCGCAGGCCGCTTTCGAGGTCACCGCGGGCGACCGCGACCAGGGCCAGGTGGTAGCCGAGGATCGGGCGGTAGCGCGCGTAGCCGAACCGGTCGCAGCGGGCCCGCCCGTCGGCCGCCAGCAGGGTCAGCTCGGTCCACTGACCGGTGTGCCAGAGGTCGTTGCCGGTGCTGATCGTCGCGTGGATGGCCAGCGCCGCCGCGTCGCCGCGCCGGACCCGGGCCAGCGGGTCGAGGATCCGGCCCAGCCGGTCGGTGTAGACGCAGGCGAGCGACGTACGGGTGATCGTGATGGGGTTGTGCTCGTCGGCCAGACCGGTGACGGCGGCGTCGATCTCGTCCAGCAGCGCCGGTTCCAGCCGCACCGGGTCGCCGAACGCCCGCGCGCTCAGGTGCAGCAGCGGCGGAACCCGGGGGCGCAGCCGCGCGAGGGCCCGGTCGAGCGGCTCGTACAGCGCCGGGTCGGCGGCGAACCAGCAGGTCATCACGAGGCTGTGCAGGGCTTCGACGAGCAGTTCGTCGTTCGCGTCCCAGCGGCGCGGATGAGCCTCGACGGCCGCGACGAGCAGCCGGTACGCGACGTCGACGGCGATGCCACTGTTGAGCACGACCTGGGCGGCCGTGACCGCGAAGGGCAGCGAGTCGGCCAGCCCGGCGCTCTCGACGGCGGCCTGTTCGAGCAGGTGGGACGCGTCGGTGAGGTCACCGGCGACGTCGGCGCGGATCAGTGCGGCGGCCAGCAGGCGCCGGGAGCGGGTCACCGGGTCGGCGGTGAGTTCGGCGGCCCGGGTGAGCAGAGTTCCCGCGGCGGTCGCGTCGCCGTGCCGGATCGTCGTCTCGGCCAGGCGCCGCAGCCGGTCGGCCAGCTCGGCGTCGTGACCGACCGCGGCCGCCGCGAGGTGCACGGCCTGGCGATCCGGATCGCGGTCGAGGGCCCGGGCCAGAGCGCGGTGGGCGCGGCGGTGTTCGAGCTCGGTGGCGTTCTCGAGGCAGGCCGCGCGCAGCATCGGGTGGCGGAACAGCAGCCGCCGGGCGTCCGCGTCGACGGTGACGTACTGCCGCTGCTCGGCCGGGGCGGCGGCGTCGCGCACGTCGGTTCCCGGGGTCGCGGCCTGCAGGATCGTCAGGTCGCCGGTCGCTTCGAGGGCGGCCAGCAGTAGCAGGTCGCGGGTGGCGGCGGGCAGGCCGGCGAAGTGGGCGGCGGTCAGGGCCCGTACGCGATCGCCGAGGGGCAGCACGGCGGGCAGCGGGTCGGTGCCGGAGCGCTGGCGGCCGGTGAGGGCCGCCGCGTACTCGACCAGCGACAGCGGAATCCCCTCGCTCTCCGCGATCAGGCGGGCGCGGACGTGCGGGGCCAGCCCGGGGTGCCGCTCGTTCAGCAGCTCGACGGCGGCGAGTTCGTCGAGGCGGGCCAGGCGGTACTCACGCAGGCCCGCGTGCTGCAGCAGGCCGTGCGGCCACGGGCTGCGGCCGGCCAGAATCATCGCGCCCCCGTCGCCGGGCCGCAGCCGCCGGGCGACCACGGCGAAGATCCGGGCGCTGGCGTCGTCGAGGTCCTCGCCCTGGTCGACGACCACGACGGCCGGACGGGTCCGCAGCAGTCGCAGCAGGGCGTGCGCGACGGCGAGCTCGGCCAGGGGCGGCCCGCCGGCCAGGCCAAGGGTGACGTGCAGCGCGCTGCGGTCGGCCGGCGGCAACGCGTCGATCAGGCCGGGCACGGGAGCCAGGAGCCGGTCGAGGGCGGCGTACGGGGTGGCGGTGGCCTCGGATCCGGTGGCCCGCAGCACGTCCGGGCCGGCGAACCGGTCGAGCAGGGCGGACTTGCCCACGCCGGGTTCCCCGGTGACGAGCAGGGCGCCGCCGCCCTCGGCCAGGAAAGCGCTCAGGGCCGCGAGATCGGCGTCGCGGCCGTGCAGGGTGCCGCTCATGGCGCGCCGCCGGGCGTCAGGGCGTCGCGCAGCGTGCTGCGGGACGTGATGGCGAGCTTGCGGTAGACCTGGCGCAGGTGGGCGGCGACGGTCACCGGCGAGATCAGCAGCCGGTCGGCGATCTGGCGGTTGCTGCGGCCCGCCGCGGCGAGATCGGCAACCTCGCGTTCCTGGGCGGTCAGGTGCCGGCCGCGCCGGGAGGCCGCCGCCTCCAGTTCGCGGGCGGCCCGCTCGGCCCACGGAGTCGCACCCAGACGGCGGAAGATCGTCAACGCCGCGGCGAGCTCGTCGCGGGCCTGCGACCTGGAACGGGTGCGGCGCAACAGTTCGCCGTAGGAAAGGTGGAGCCGTGCGGCTTCGAACGGGTAGGCGACGGCGGCGGGCAGGGCGAGCGCGCGCGGGAACAGTTCCAGGGAGGCCGGTTGGGTCATCGCCGCGGCGCCCGCGGCCAGCAGGGCGAGCCGGTCGGAGAGGGGCGCGACCGCCTGCAACGCGGTGGCGTGCGCGAAGGCGTCCGCGGAACGTCCGACGCGGGTCGCCGACTCGATCAGGTCGAGCGCGCAGCGCAGCACGACCGGGTCGCTCGGCAGGGTCCCGGGCGTGGTGGCCGCCGTGGCGTGCTGGAAGGCGTCCTCGAAGTCCCCGGCGGCGAGAGCCGCGGCCGCCCGCACGTGGTGGCCCCACTGCGCCAGCGCGCCAAGTCCGCGCGGGGTCGCCCACGACACGATCCGCCCGGTCTCGGCCTCGATCCGCGCGCCGTCACCGCGTAGCGCCGACACGTGCAGCTGGATCATGCGCGCCAGCCGCGCGGTGAACTCGTCGCCGCGCACCTCGGAGCGCTGCCGCACCTCCTCGGCGGCGCCGACGGCCTGATCCCACCGCCCGGCCGCGAAACCGTCGAAGGCCAGCGCGAACCAGCCGGTCAGGGCGAGCCGGCCGGCCTCTCCCCCGGCGGCGGCGCGCCGCAGCGCCCGGTGGCAGCGCGGACCCCGGTCGGTGACCAGCGCCAGCACCGCGGTGCGATAGATCCGGGCCGGGTCGGTCTCCCGGTCGATCCCGCTGACAAGCTCGTCGAGGGAGGCCCGGTCGGCGGCGGCCGAACCGCGGTGCACGCGGCTCCAGAGCCGGGCCAGCGGCGACAGCTCGCCGAGCCGGGCCAGGACCTCGTCGCACGACTGCCACACCTCGTCGCGGGCGGCCAGCCGGGCCGTCTCGACCAGTTCGACCGCCGCATCGCTCAGCTCGGGATCGTCCGGGCCGAGGACGCGGACGGCGTCGGTGACAGCCGACCGGAGCAGTCGGTGCGCGGAATCGACGTCGCCGTGCCGGCCGATGAGCACGTGCGCTGCGGCCACGGCGGCGGCCAGGGAACGAGCGGCGTCGGGCTCGGCCGTGCGGGCGGCCTCGAGCAACTGGACGGTGAACCGCAGATCGCCGCCGAGCGTGGCTCCCACGTACGCGGCCCGGGCCAGCCGCCGGGAACGGCTCGACGCCTCCGGGCTCTGCTCGGCCGCCTGCATCAGTGCGGTGACGGCCTCGGTCGTCGCCCCGTCCCGCAACGACTGCCGGGCACCCTCCTCGAGCAGTCCGGCGACCGCCTCGTCCGGTTCGAGCGACGCCTCGGCCCGATGCCGCGCCCGCCGCAGCGGATCGCCGGCCAGCTCGGCCAGGGTTCGATGGGCGCGGGCCCGCTCCCCCGCCGTGGCGACCGCGATGACCGCCCCGCGCAGCAGCGCATGCCGGAACCGCGACCCCGTGCCGTCGAGGAGCGGCCGCGCCGGTTCCAGATGCGGCAGCCCGGGCGGCGGCTCCTCGGCCAGCGCCATGATCAGCAGCGAATGCCGGGTGCCGGGCGGCAGATCGACGAGCATTTCCGCGTACGCCCGTCGCAGCGGCCCGGGTGGCAACGGCGGCACCGGGCAGCGCCGGAACCCGGGCGGTGGGACGGCCCCGAAGTCGAGCACGGCCTGCGGATTGCCCGCGGCCGCCGCCACCACCCGCCGCCTCGCGACCGCCGGCAGGCTCAGACGGTCGGCCAGGCGCGAGGCGTCCGCGGCGTCCAGCGGGGGGATCTCGCGTGCGGGCCAGCTCAGCGCGGCCGGCGGGGAGGGGCCGCGCGCGGCGCCGAGCAGCCCGAATCCGCCGCCGTCGCGCGCGCGGCGCCCGAGCATGTCGAGCACCGCCAGGCTGGCCGCGTCGCCCCACTGCAGATCGTCGAACACGACGAGCACGGGGGCGCCGCACGGCATCCGGGTCAGCCGGGCCGCCAAGAACGCCGCATGCGGCTCGTCCGGCGGCGCGTGGTCCGGCTCGCGCCGCTCTTCCAGCAGCGCGATGTCCGGCTCGCGCGGGTCTTCCAGCAGCGCGTGGTCCGGCTCGCCGAGTTCCTCCAGCAGCGCGTGCAGCAGGGCGCGCTCGACGTCGACCTCCAGCGGCCCGGCGGCGACCCGGCGGACGTCGAGGCCGCTCGCTCCGGCGGTGGCGTCGTCGAGCAGCGCCGTCTTGCCGACGCCCGGATCGCCGTGGAGCAGCAGCGCGTCCCCGCCCGCGCGGACGCGATCGAGGAAAGCGTTCAGCTCGGCGCGCTCGGCCGCCCGGCCGATCAGCCGATCGCCGCGGGTGGTGCCGTCCCGGTCGATCAGCCGATCGCCGCTTGTGGCGCCGTCCCGGTCGATCAGCCGATCGCCGCTTGTGGCGCCGTCCCGGCCGATCAGGCCGGTGGCGCGGGTGCTGTCGCTCATGACGACCATCCGCGAGATGACTCAATGCCGGCGACGGACGCGCCCACGGCCCGGGGTCCCGGGGCGGCGACGAAGCCTCGCGGATCGGTGGTCAGCCGGACGATGTGGGCCGCCGCGAGCGGGGCGACTCTGGTGTTGACAGCGATGTCACGGTTGAGGGGGCGGCGAACGGAACGCATCTGTTGGTCGCCCCCTTCCGAAGGCCATCGCATCACTATCCAGTTAGTTACGCTAAACCCGGAGGCCAGAGGTGTCTACAGTCCTGATTACCGGCGCGAACAAGGGTCTCGGCCACGAGGCGGCCCGGCAGTTGATCGCGGCCGGGCACACCGTCTATGTCACCGCCCGGGACACCGGCCGTGGTCGTGCGGCGGCCGACCGGCTGGGCGCCCGTTTTGTCCAGCTCGACGTCACCGACGACGCGTCCGTGACCGCCGCGGCCAAGACGATCGAGACGGAGGGCGGGCTCGACGTGCTCGTCAACAACGCCGGGATCGAACCCCGCCGGCCCGACGGCGGGTTCATCCCGGCCCCCGAGGTGACCGCCGACCTGTTCCGCGAGGTGTTCGAGACCAACGTGTTCGGCCAGGTCCGCATGCTGCACGCGTTCCTGCCGCTGCTGCGGGACTCCCCCGCCCCGGTCGTGGTCAACGTGAGCAGTGGCGCGTCGCTGATGCGCGATCTGATCGACCCGGCGAACCCGGCCCACTTCTACCCGGACGTCGTCTACCCGTCGTCGAAGGCGGCCGTCAACATGCTCACGGTTCAATATTCGAAGGCGTACCCCGGCGTACGCATCAACGCGGTCGACCCGGGTTTCACCGCCACCGACCTCAACTTCCACGCCGGCACCCAGACGGTCGAGGAGGGCGCCGAGATCCTCGTGCGGATGGCCCAGATCGGCCCGGACGGCCCCACCGGCGGGCTGTTCGACGCCAAGGGGACGATCCCCTGGTAAGGACGTTAGGGTGGCGGGATGTCCGCTTCGACGGCTGAGCGGGAACCGCGCCCCCGCGGTTCCGGCAACTCGAAGGCGCTCCTGCTGAGTGCCGCGACCGTCGAGTTCGCCGAGTTCGGCCTGGCCGGCGCCCGCATCGACCGCATCGCCGAGCGCGCCGGGGTCAACAAGCGCCTGATCTACGTCTACTACGGCGACAAGGACAGGCTCTTCGACGCCGTCGTCGACGACCAGGCCCGCATGATGATCAGCGCGGTGCCGCTGACCGACGGCGACCTGGCGAAGTTCGCCGCCACCCGCTTCGACTACGTGCTGGCCAACCCGCAGGCCCGCCGCATCGCCGTCTGGGTCGCCTTCGAGCGGGCCGAGCCGTCCGACGCCGAGGTCGAGCGCTATCGCGACCGGCTGTCAACGGTCACGGCCGCACAGCGCGAGGGCCGCCTGCGCGACGACATCCCGGCGGCCGACCTGTTCGCGATCGTGCTGCGCATGACCGAGAGCTGGCTCAGCGCGCCGTCGGCCCTGCGGGTGGCCGCGGGCGAGGAGAAGACCTCCCCGGCCCGCCTGCGACAGCACCGGGCGGCGCTCATCGCCGCCGTGCGCAGCGTCGCCCAGCCCCAAGCCTGAACTTCTCAGAAGGATCTCTCATGCCCGTCATCGGATTCATCGGGCTCGGCGACCAGGGCGCACCGATCGCCCAGGCCATCGCCGACGCCGGCTACCCACTGCACGTCTGGGCCCGCCGCCCCGAGTCGCTCAAGGTGCTCGACACGTACCCGCACACCGTTCAGCCCACCGTCGCCGCGCTCGCCGCGGCCTGCGACGTCGTCGGGCTCTGCCTGCGCACGGACGCTGACAACGTCGCGATCGCGACCGACGGCGGCCTGCTGGCCGGCATGCGCCGCGGTGCTGTGCTGGTCAATCACGGCACCGGGCTGCCCCAGCAGGCGCGGCACCTGACCGAGCTGGCCGCCCCCTACGGCGTCGATGTGGTCGACGCGCCGGTCAGCGGCGGCCACGCGGTCGCGGTCGCCCGGCAGCTCACCACGATCGTCGGCGGTGACCCGCAGGTCGTCGAGCGGCTCACGCCGCTGTTCGCCACGTTCTCGAAGAAGGTCATCGCGGTCGGGCCGGCCGGTTCGGGCCAGTTCGGCAAGCTGTTCAACAACACCCTGATGATGATGAATCACCAGAACGCGCTCGACGTGTTCCGGCTGGCCGGGTCGCTCGGCCTGCCGATCCCGCCGCTGCTCGAGGTGTTGCTGAGCGGGTCGGCGTCGAGCTTCGCGCTGCAGGCGATCGGACCGTCGGTCACCTCGCAGAACGTGGCTCACCTGCAGACGCTCGAGCTGGTGGACATGAACCTGTTCGCCGGAGCGACCGCCTCGCTCGGCGACGCCGCCAAGCCGGTGGTCGACCGGGCGGTCGCCGGGGCGCGGGGGCTGAACGAGCTCACCGCCCTGCTGGGGGCCTGACCTCATGACGTACACGGTGGGCTTCATCGGTTCCCGCGACGAGGGCGCGCCGATCGCCCGCGCGATCGCCGACAACGGGTATCCGCTGCACGTGGTGGACGAGCCCGCGGGCGCTGACCTGCCCGGGCTCGCGCGGATCAGCGACGTAGTCGGGCTCTTCCTCGACGACGCCGGGAACTCGCGGACCCTCGTCGACGACGGGTTGCTCAAGGCGATGCGGCCCGGCAGCGCGGTCGTGAACTTCGCGAACGGCCTGCCGGAGGAGGCGCGACGGCTCGCGGGGATCAGCACACCGTACGGGGTGACGTTCCTCGATGTTCCGGTGAGCGGCGGGCCGGTCGCCGCGCAGAACAGGCAGCTCACCGCGATCGCCGGGGGCGACACCGCGACCGTGAGCCGGCTGGGCCCGCTCTTCGCGAGCTTTGCCACAACCGTTGTGCACGTCGGACCGTCCGGCTGCGGTCAGCAAGCGAAGCTGGTCAGCGACGCGCTCATGGCGATGAACCACCAGAACGCCCTCGAGGTGCTGCGGCTGGCCGTCGCGCTGGGCGTGCCGGTGCCGGGCCTGCTGGAGGTGTTGCGATCGGGCTCGGCGGGCAGCGTCGCGCTCGCCGCCGTCGGGCCGGTCATCACGACGGGCAACGCCGGGCACTTCCAGGAACTCGAACTGGACGACCTGCGGTTGTTCGGTGAGGCGGTCGAGCATCTGGGCGCGAGCGCGAGCCCGGTGGTCGACCGCGCGGTTGCCGGCGCCCAGAACCTGACCGAGTTGACCGCGCTCGTCACGGGTTGAGGCGCGACAGCTTGCCTCCGCCGTCGACCTCGGTCAGCGGGACCTCAAGGACAGTGGCGACGCGGTGCTGAGCGTGCGCGCGAACTGGATGAACGGCCGCACGGTGCCGTTCGCGTGGGCAGCATCCGAACCAGCGGGTCGGGCAGCACGCTCAGGAACTCGGGGACGCCCCGCGGGTCGGGCAGCCGGGCCGGCATCGCGGCTCACCCGACCCGGTGCAGGCGCACGATCTCGCCGTTGTACGGGTTGCTCATCAGGCGCAGGTAGGCCAATGCCACGTCGCGGGCGGGAACGGGGACGAAGCCGGGGAAGTACGGGTAGTACTGCGGCGACTCGACGAGGACGGTCGGGCTGACGCAGTTGATGCGCAGGCCCCGGGGCAGCTCGGTCGCGGCCGCGCGGACGAACGACTCGACCAGGCCGTTGACGGTCGCGCCGATGGTCATCGCACGGGTCACCTCGTCGCCCAGGATGCCGGAGACGAGGGTGAACGAGCCACCGTCGGCGATGTACGGCAGCGCGCTGCGCACGGCGTCGATCTGGCCCATTCCCTTCGAGCGCAACGAATCCCGCCACTGGTCGTCGGTCGAGTCGACCAGCGGGCCGGGGAAGACGTCGCCGGCCGCGCAGGCGACCGCGTCGAAGGTGCCGATCCGGGTGAACAGGTCGTCGAGGCTGGCCCGGTCGGTGACGTCGGCCTTCTCGTCCCCCGACCGGGAGACCCGGACGACCTCGTGTTCCGCCTCGTAGAGCGCTTCGGCCAGGGCAGAGCCGAGCGTTCCCGTACCGATCACGACAACTCGCATCCCTCCAGGCTCCCGCCCATTCCAGCGCGGCCGCATCGGGGGCCGTCACCACCGCCGGAAGCCGAAGAGGTGTGGACGCCTCACACCTCGGTGATCTAAGAAGAGGCATGCGGCGTCTTCTGGTCGTGGTTCTGCTGCTCGCCCTGGGCGCCGGCGTGGCGTACGGGTTGGACAGTGCGCTGCGCCTCTCGTGGACGCCGGCGACGGTGATGGCCGAGCCGTCGGGCGCGGCCCCGCCGCGCTCCCCCCCCGTCGCCGCGCCGATCGGGTCGGTGACGATGAACCGCCGCTCGCACCGGCTCGACGTCGCGGCAGAGGCGGTCACCGAGGCCGGCGACGGGCCGGGTGTGCTGCGGGTGGTCGTCGCGGGCGACAGCGATGAGGAGAGCTATCGGCTCGACGGCCTCACGCTGACCGCGCCGGGTGAGGCGGGGGCGGCCGCCGGCCTGTACGCGGTGGCCGACCAGCTCCGCTCGGGGCGAGCACTCACCACCGGGGCGGTGACGCCGAGGCTGGGGCTGCGCCTCACCGACGCGGGTTCCGTCGGGCGTGATGACGACCCGGCCGCGTGGCGTGGCGGCTCTGATTATTCGCTCAACACCGACATCGTGACGGGCGCGCTGCTGCCGGAGGCACCCTGGGCCGATCGGGCCGCCGTCGAGCGGATCGCCGTGCAGTTCCGGCAGTTCGTCGACCATGCCGCGGCGCAGGGCTACAACGCTGTGGTCGTGCCGGGGTTTCTTGAATACGTGACGTTCGACGGGCTGGGCGTTTATCGGTCCGGGGACCCGCATGTTGCTCGCGCGCGAGCACTGGTCGACGCGTTCGCGCCCGTGTTCTCGTACGCGGGAACCATGGGTTTCAAGGTTTTCTTTCTGATCGACATGCTGGCGCTCTCGGGGCCGCTCGACGCCTATCTGTCGGGGCGCGACGATCCGTGGCCGGTTTATCAGGCCGGGCTTCGGGAGCTGTTCGCGAGCATGCCGTTCGCGTCGGGGCTGATGGTGCGGATCGGTGAGGGCGGGTCGGCCTATCGCGCGCCGGGATGGGACTACTTCTCGCGGATCGCGGTGACCACGCCGGAACAGGTTCGCGCGATGCTGAAGGGTTTTCTGGCGGTGGCCGGTGAGAGCGGGCGCGACATCATCTTCCGGTCGTGGACGGTCGGGGTCGGGGCGGTCGGCGATCTGCATACGAACCCGGCGTCGTACGAGGAAGTGCTCGGGGGTCTTGATGATCCGCGCCTGATCGTGTCGACGAAGTTCACGCTCGGCGATTTCTACAGTCACCTGCCGCTCAATTCGACGCTCGGGGTGGGCTCGCAGCGGCGGATCGTCGAGTTTCAGGGGCGGCGCGAGTTCGAGGGGTTCGGGGCGCTGCCCAATGACCTGACGGCGCTGCACACCTCGGCACTGCGTGATCTGCTGGCTCGGAACAAGAACATCGAGGGTGTTTGGCTATGGACTCAGGACGGTGGGCCGTTGCGGGCGGGCCCCCGGACGCTGTATCTGCGTACGGGATTCTGGCAGCTCTACGACCTGAACGCGTACGCGATGGGTCGTCTCGCCCGGGCGCCGGACTCGGACCCGGCCGAGGTGACCGCCGACTGGGTACGGCAGACGTTCTCGGCCGATCCCGCGACCGTGGCCACGATGAGCCGGATGTTCGCGGTGTCGCGCGAGGCGGTGACGAAAGGGCTCTATCTGCGGCCCTACGCGGAGAATGCGGTGAAGGCGCTCGGGCTGGAACCGCCGCCGATGATGTGGATCTTCGAATGGGACATCGTCACCGGTGATTCCTCCGTGCTCGACACGATCTACGCCATCGGGCGCGACGAGGTTGAGGCGACCCTCGCGGACGGCGAGCGGGCGATCGCTCTCGCGCACGAGCAGCGAATCGCCGTGGCCGCGGTCGACCCGGCGAAATGGCGTGATCCGGCGCTGCGGCAACAGTTGCTGGACACACTCGAGTTTCAGAGCGATCTGTACGGCACGTTGGGCGCGTATCGCGCGATGGTGCTGCGGCGCGCGCAGTGGCTCGACACCGGCTCGGCGACGGCTCGTGAGCAGTGGCAGGCGGCGGGGGAAGCCTGATCTGGTCGGTCGGCCTGGAACGATCCCTGACCGCGTGGAACGACCAGCTCGCGCTGCTGCCGTGGGGCCTGCACCGCATCCTCGGCATCGTCACGTTCCTGGAGATCCCGCCGTCGCTGCCGATCTGGATCACCGCGACGGGGGTGGTCCTCACGCTGTTCCCGGCGCTTCCGGCTATGTTGCGAACATGGCGATTATGAGCCGATTGACCGGTCTGCTGGCTGACATCGCCCTCGGGCTGCCGAGATCGGCGGTGCCGTACGAGATGCGCGAGGACGTCGCCGTGCCGATGCCGGACGGCGTCACGCTGATGGCCAACCACTACCGGCCCGTCGGCGCGGACAGGCCGATGCCGGTCGTGCTCATCCGGGTGCCGTACGGCCGGGGCGGGGCGTACGGGAACCTGTTCGCGGCGCCCCTCGCGAGGCGCGGGCATCAGGTCTTCGTGCAGGCCACGCGGGGGACGTTCGGGTCGGGGGGCCAGTTCCGGCCGTTCACGACCGAGAAGGACGACGGGCTCGCGACGGTCGCGTGGCTGCGGGAACAACCCTGGTGCGACGGGCGCATCGCGATGGCCGGCGGCAGCTACTTCGGGCACACCCAGTGGGCCGTCGCGCCGTACGCGGATCCGCCCCTGACCTGCGTCGCGCCGCACATCACGTCGGCCAACGTGACCAACCGGCTGTTCTACGAGCAGGGCACGCCGTCGATCCACACGGCGCTGAGCTGGAGCGCGCAGATCGGCCGGCAGGAGCAGCCGGGCCTGCTCGCGGGGATGCCTGACCCGCGGGTGAGGACGCGGGTGCGGCGGGCGCTGGGGCGGTTGCCGTTGCAGGCGGTCGACGTGACGGTGGCGGGCGCGCCGGTGCCGTTCTGGCGCGACTTCGTGGAGCACGCACAGCCGGGTGACGAGTTCTGGTCGCAGGCCGACCACGACGGCGCCGACCTCACGCGCATGCCCCCGGTCAGCATGGTCACCGGCTGGTGGGACCTGTTCCTGCGCGGGAACCTGGCCGACTACACCGCTCTGCGGGCCGCGGGGGTGCCGGCGCGGCTGGTCGTCGGGCCGTGGCTGCACGGCGAACCCGGTGAGCTGCGCACCATCCTGCAGACCGACACGGTGTGGCTCGACCATCACCTGCGCGGCGGTCCGGCGCCGTCGGGGGCCCCGGTGCGCGTCCATCTGCAACGCGCCGATCGATGGCTCGAGTTTCAGGAATGGCCACCTTCGGGCGTACGGGATCAGGTCTGGCATCTCAACGACGAGGGGCGGCTCGGCCTGTCGCCGGACTCGTCGGCCGGCCGGTTCACCTACGACCCGGCGAATCCGACGCCGACCGTGGGCGGGCCGATGCTGCAACCGCCGGGCAAACAGGCCGACAACCGGATCGTCGAGGAGCGTCCCGACGTGCTGGTCTTCACCGGACCGGTGCTTGCCGCTCCGGTGGACGTCGTGGGACCGGTGCGCGCCTCGGTCAACGTGCGCACGTCGATCCCGTACGCCGATGTGTTCGTGCGCCTCTGCGACGTGGACGAGAAGGGCGTTTCGCGCAACGTGGTGGACGGGATCCGGCGGCTCACCGAGTTCGAGGGCGGGACGGTCGGCGTCGAACTGTTCCCGACCGCCTATCGATTCAGGACCGGGCATCGGCTGCGCGTGCAGGTCAGCGGCGGCGCTTTCCCCCGCTATGCCCGCAACATGGGGACCGCCGAGCCGTTCGGGGTGGCCACCGCCGGTCGCCCGTGCGACTTCGAAGTGCTGCACGACGGGTCACACATTGTGCTTCCGGTGCTTACCGACTGATGCGCTCGCCCTGATCACGGTGCGAGGCTGCCCCTCATGGGGTTTGTGCTCGACACCGCCGACCTGCCCGCCGCCGAGCGCGTGGAGGCCGTGCACGCGGCGATGATGTACGCCTCCGCGCCCTGCCACGTGCTGCACGAGGACCCGGACGGGCCGGTGCAAGCGCGCATGGAGGTGTGGGACTTCGGGGCGGCCACCATCTTCACGCAGCGCTCGACGGGGATCCGGCTGCTGCGCACGGCCAAGCTGGCCCGGCAGGACGGGATGCCGGTGGTGGCGCTGGCCGTGCAGCAGCGGGTCGAGGGGCGCATCGAGCAGGGCGGGCGGCAGCGGGTCGTGCCGCCGGGCGAACTGCTCGTCGTCGACCTGTCCGCGCCATACGACTACTCGTGGTCGGGTGACGGCGGGGCCGGGGCGCTGCAGATCCCGTACGACCAATTGGGTCTGCCTCTGGACCTGGTGCGGCGGGCCGCCTCCGAGGTGACCGCCAGCCCCCTCTACGGGCTGGTCGCGGCGCACATCGCTGAGCTGGCCCGCGACCCGGCGGCCATCACGGGCGACTCGGCCTCGGCGGCCGCGGCGGCGGCCAGCGTCGATCTGGCCCGGGCGCTGCTGGTCTCGGCGGCGCGCTCCGGACGGCCGGTCTACGTCGAGACACTGCTGACCCGGATCCGGGCGTTCACCCGGCAGCATCTCGCCGACGCCGCCCTCTCCCCCGGGCTCGTCGCGGCGGCCCACGGGATCTCCGAGCGGCAGCTCTACAAGCTCTGCGCCGAGGCCGGGTTCAGCCTCGAGCAGTGGATCATCAGCGAGCGGTTGCAGCGGGTCCGGCAGGAGCTGACCCTCCCCGACCGGCGACATCTGCCCATCGCCACCATCGCACTGGGCTGGGGTTTTCGCGATCCCACCCATTTCACCCGTCGATTCAAGGCGCGGTACGGGGTGACGCCTCGTCAATGGCGTCGGGATCAACTTCTTGCGGCGTGAGCCGACAACCGTGCGGACAGGGCCGTTTGCGCCGGTCACGATCTCGTTACGGTCAGGCAGTCGTGTCCAGCTGGATCAACCCCGCCCCCGCCCCGCCCCGTCTCGTCCCGCCTGCGCCGCGTCGCGGTGCACCGCCTCGTTGAACGGAGCCTGACCATGTCACCCACCCGCCGAACCGTGCTCGCCGGAGCCGCCGCCACCGGCGCGCTGGCCGCCGGACTGCCCGCCACCGCCGCCTCCGCCTCGCGCGGGCCCCGGCCGACGATCGTGCTGGTCCACGGCGCCTTCGCCGACGCTTCCGGATGGCACGACGTAGCCCGCTCGCTGCAGCGCGACGGCTACACCGTGATCGCCCCGGCCAATCCCTTGCGCAGCGTTCCCGGCGACTCGGCGTACCTGCGCAGCATTCTCGCCACGCTCAAGGGCCCGCTCGTGCTGGTCGGGCACTCGTACGGCGGTTTCGTCATCACCAACGCCTCGACCGGCAACGCCAATGTGAAAGCGCTCGTCTACATCGCGGCCTTCGCGCCGGATCAGGGCGACACGGTCGGTGGGCTGGCCGGCCGCTTCCCGGGCAGCCGGCTCGGCCCGCCCGTGCTCGACATCCGGCCCTACCCCGGCGGCGCCGACGGCTATATCAAGACCGGCGTCTTCCGCGAGATCTTCGCCGGTGACCTGCCCCGCGGCACCGCGGACTTCATGGCCGCCTCCCAGCGCCCCGGCGACCTGGCCACGTTCGACCAGAAATCCGGCGCGCCCGGCTGGAAGACCATCCCGTCGTGGTTCCAGGTCTCCCGCGACGACCAGGTCATCCCGGCCGCCGCCCAACGTTTCATGGCCAAGCGGGCGAAGTCGCACATCAGCGAGGTCGACGCCTCACACGTCGCGATGATCTCGCAGCCCCGCGCGACCACCCGGGTCATCATCCAGGCCGCGCGATGAGCACGATCGTCCTGGTCCACGGATTGTGGGTGACCCCGCGCAGCTGGGAGGCCTGGGTCCCGTACCTCGAGGGCAAAGGCCACACCGTGGTCACGTCGGCCTATCCGGGCTTCGAGGTCGAGGTCGAGGCCCTGCGCGCCGACACGACGCCGATCGCGACGGTCACCGTGCCCGAGACGATCGCCCACCTGGAGAAGGTCATCGCGGCGCTGCCCGAGAAGCCGATCATCATGGGGCACTCGTTCGGCGGCACCCTGACCCAGCTGCTGCTCGACCGCGGCCACGGCGTCGCCGGTGTGGTCATCGACTCGGCCCCGCCCGAGGGCATCCGGGTCAACCCGCCGTCGCAGATCAAGTCGCTGTTCCCGATCCTGAACAACCCGGCGAAACGTCACCAGGCGGCCGGGTTCACGCCCGAGCAGTGGCACTACGCCTTCACGAACACGCTGTCCGAAGAGGACTCGCTGGCGGCCTACAACCGTTACGCGATTCCGGCGCCGGGCAGCTGGGTGTGGTCGTACGGTCTGCTGGCGAACTTCACGCCGGGCAAGCAGGAGACGTGGGTCGACTTCCACAACGAGGAGAGGGCGCCGCTGCTGTTCATCGCCGGGGGCGCCGACCACATCATGCCGCCGTCGGTGAACAAGTCGAACGCCCACCACTACAAGGGCAGGACGACCGTCACCGAGTATTTCGAATTCGACGACCGCTCCCACTGGACCTGCGGCGAGCCCGGCTGGGAACAGGTCGCCGACAAGGCCCTCGACTGGGCGCTGGCCCGCGCCCGCTGATCGGGTCCCCGGGCTGGGGACCCGGTCGATCTGCGCGACCTCGGTTGATCTCGCCGGTTAAGGTCGGTCGATGAAGACCGTTTCGTTCGCGCTGGTGGATGTCTTCTCCGACCGGCCGCTGGCCGGGAACCCCCTGGCGGTGGTGCCGGACGCCGACGACCTCGACGAGGCGGTCCTGCCCCGCATCGCCAAGGAGTTCAACCAGTCCGAGACGACGTTCCTGGTCGCCGCGACCCGGCCCGGCGCCGATCATCAGCTTCGGTCGTTCACGCCGGCCGGGGTCGAGGTGTTCGGCGCCGGTCACAACGCGCTCGGCGCGTGGTGGTGGCTGGCCGCCAACGGCCGCCTCGACCGGTCGGGAGTCTGGCATCAGCAACTGGGCAGCGTGGTGCTGCCCGTCGAGGTCGAGTCGGACCGGATCGCGATGCGTCAGGAACCGGCCCGGTACGGCGACACGGTCGAGGCGGCTCCGCTCGCGAAGGCGCTGGGGGTGCCCGGCGCGGCGATGGGCGCTTCTGCGGCGTTGCCGGTAGCGCAGGTGGTGGACACCGGGGCGGGCCACCTGATGGTCGGCGTGCGTGACCGAGCGACGGTCGACGCGGCGTCACCCGACACGGCGGCCCTGCGCGAGCTGCTGCTGGCCGCCGGTGGTGAGGGCTGCTACGTCTATTCGCTCAACCCGATCGAGGCGGGCGACACCGCGTACGCCCGGTTCTTCAACCCGGTCGCCGGGATCACCGAGGACCCGGCCACCGGCACCGCCGCAGGCCCGCTGGCCAGCCTGCTGCACAAGCACGGCGTGGCCGGCGACACCGTCGCGATCATGCAGGGCCACCTCATCGGCCGCCCGTCCCGGCTCGAGGTGCGGCTCGACGGCACCACCCCGGTACTCTCGGGCGGCGCCACGATCAGTGCCACGGGAACGTTGCACCTGCCCTGAGCATGCGCTCCGGGGAAGCCGGGTACGGGGGAGACATGCGGAACGAGCAGCGGGCAAGGATCGCCGAAGGAGCCGGGTTCCTGGCGGCCCTCGATCAGAGTGGGGGCAGCACGCCGAAGGCGCTGGAGCTTTACGGAATACCGCCATCGTCATATGGCGATAAAACCGAAATGTTCGACCTCATGCAGACGTTCCGTGCGCGGATCATGACGTCGCCGGTGTTCGGCGGGGAGCGTGTCCTGGGGGCGATCCTGTTCGAGCAGACGATGGATCGCGACGTCGACGGCATCCCCTCCCCCGACTATCTGTGGGAACGCAAAGGCGTCGTGCCGTTCGTCAAGGTGGACGAGGGCCTCGCGGACCCGTCGGACGGCGTACGGCTGATGAAGCCCTTCACGAAGCTCGACAGCCTGCTCGCCCGGGCCGTCGAGCGCCGGATGTTCGGGACGAAAATGCGCTCGTTCGTCAGCCGGGCGTCGGCCGGCGGCATCAAGACCGTGCTCGACCAGCAGTTCTACTACGCGCAGGAGATCCTCGACGCCGGGCTGGTGCCGATCCTCGAACCCGAGATCGACATCCGCAGCACCGAGAAGGCGCACGCCGAGGAGTTGCTGAAAGCGGGAATCCTCGACCGTCTTCAGGTGATTCCCGACGGGAGCGCCGTGATGCTCAAGCTCTCGATCCCGACCGTCGACGACTTCTACGCCGAGCTCATCGGCCACCCGAAGGTGCTGCGTGTGGTCGCGCTGTCCGGCGGCTACAGCCAGGAGGAGGCCGACACGCGGCTGGCCCGCGACCACGGCCTGATCGCCAGCTTCTCGCGCGCGCTCGTCCAGGACCTGCGCGCGCAGCAGACCGACGACGAGTTCAACCGGACACTGGACGCCGCGATCACCGCCGTCTACCGCGCCTCGACGACCTGATCCCTGCGGCCGAAATTTCGCGGGCCAGGATCTGCGACGACCTTTTCTGCCCGGAGGACGATCACATATCGACCTACGCCGACGTCGCGTTCACCGCGTCGTTCCGGGCGTGATCAACCACAGCCGCCGCGGCTTGGCCCGTGGCGTCACCGCGGCCGCCGGTGCATAACACTGTCCGGAACGCCGTGGCGAACCCAGAGGCGGATCTGCTCGGCCGCCTGGTCAGCGACGACATGCCCGACCGGGCGAGTCACGAGGTCACTCAACGCGAACGTGTCGAGTACCCGCCCCGCATAGGCCCAACCGTCGATCAGCGGTAGGTCCGCGGGCTGGCGTTCTGCGAATCCCGCCCGGAAACCGTCCAGGAACCCGGCGGGATAATCGGCTCCGAAGCGGGCCATGTTCGCGGCATCACCGTACGAGCAACCCGAGTAGCTGAACTCCCAGTCGAGCAACGCCGCCACCCGCCAACCGCCACCGGCCCGGGAGACCATGATGTTCTTCGGGTTGACGTCGGCGTGCACCAGCCGGCTGTGGCCGTCGACGTCCTTCAGCACCGGTGGGTTGGCCTCGCAGAGCCGCACCCAAGCGCGCCGCACCTCGCCGTCGAGGCGGCTTCCGGGAACCGCGGCCATGCAACTCTCGGCGACCTCGACCAGTTGCTGCGACCACGGCCTCTCTTCCTTGACCGTGAGGTCACCGTCCGTGA
Source organism: Actinoplanes solisilvae (assembly GCF_003999975.1). Lineage (GTDB taxonomy): Bacteria > Actinomycetota > Actinomycetes > Mycobacteriales > Micromonosporaceae > Actinoplanes > Actinoplanes solisilvae. The sequence goes on from NZ_RJAC01000010.1 coordinate 81,595, forward strand.
AGAAACCCGGACGGTCGAAGGCGACGGCGGCGACACCCGCGACGGCCCGGCCCACCTCGGCCCCGAGCGCACCGGCCTCGGGCCGGGCCAGCCCACCTCGATCGAGCACCTCGCTCAGGACGACGCCGTCCACGTACTCGATGACCATGGCTGGTCGTCCGAGCTCAGTCTTGTCGGGCACGACCAGCAGGACGTCCGGGACCGGCACCTGCCGGCGAGCAGCGGCCATAACCCCGGCCTCGACAACCGGATCCGTCCCTCCGAACCGGACGACAACCGGCCCGTCGGCCAGCGTGAGCAGGCACGTCTCGTGCGAGAAGCCGCCCGCCAGCACGGAGGTCGTCACGATCCTGCTGCCCAGCGCCGCCGCGATGCCCTGAAGTTCCTCGGTCCGCATCGGGCCAGTCAATCAGGACAGCAGGACGTCCGCGCCGGCAGACACAGGCCGATACGGGGTGCGCGGGACACGGGGTTGCCCACCCCGGCGCGACCTAGCACGATGATCGCCGGCCGCGAAGAACGGGGATGACGATGGGCGTGCTGTGCGACTACTTCCGGGCGCCAGGGGTCGATGAGGTTCGTGCGTTCCTGGACAACAACGACGGCGCCTCGCCCGTGGAGGCTTTCGACGGCATCGATCTCAAGTGGATCGATCCGGGCGTGATACTGGGCCGGTTGGTCGGACTCGCGACCGATCAGGAGTGGAGCACCGGTCTTGTCAACGACCACCTGATCTGGCCCGCCGGCGCCGAGCAGGACATGGACTTGCCTCTGATTGCCTAGGCGAGCGCCCTCCTGATCGCGGCGGTGATGCCGGGCTCGTCCAGGCCGTGTTCGGAGAGCAGGGCGCCGCGCGAGCCGTGGTCGAGGAACTCCTGCCGCAGACCGAGCACCTCGACCCGACTGTCGGGGCAAGCGCGTACGACCGCCGCTCCGAACCCCCCGGCCACCCCGCCGTCCTCCGCCGTGACGACCAGACGAGCGCGCGAGGCGGCCTCGGCCAGATCCGGGTCGATCGGCAGGACCCAGCGCGGGTCCACCACCCGTACGTCGATCCCGTCCTGGGAGAGGCGCCGGGCCGCGTTGATGGCCGGGCAGGCCAACGGCCCGGTCGCCAGCAGCAGCACCGGAGCATCGGGCGAGCCGTAGAGGACGTCCGCTTCCCCGATGTGCCCGATGGCCGGCAGCGGCGCCCCGATGTCGGCCTTCGGGAACCGCAGCACCGCCGGCCCTGGCCAGTCGACTGCCTCGGCCAGCAGCCGCCGCAGCGTGTCCCCGTCACGCGGGGCCGCCACCCGCATCCCGGGCACCATCGACAGCAGCGACAGATCCCACATCCCGTTGTGCGAGGGCCCGTCGCTCCCTGTCACGCCCGCCCGGTCGAGCACGAACGTCACCGGCAGCTGATGCAGCGCGACATCCATCAGCACCTGGTCGAACGCGCGGTTGAGGAACGTCGCGTAGAGACACACGACCGGGTGCATGCCGCCCATCGCCAGTCCCGCCGCCGACGTCACCGCGTGCTGTTCGGCGATCCCCACATCAAAGACCCTTGATGGGTACGTCGAGGCGAACTCCCCCAGTCCCGTCGGGTGCAGCATCGCGGCCGTGATCGCCACCAGCTCGGGTCGTGCGGCGGCCAGCGCCGACAGCGCCGACCCGAACACGCTCGTCCACGACACCGAGGCGGGCGCTGACACCGACTTCGACGACGACGGTGGCGGGCTGATCGCGTGCATCCGGTCGTACTTCTCGGCCTCGGCCGCCGGGTACCCCTTGCCCTTGACCGTGCGGCAGTGCACGACAACCGGCCGGCCCAGCGCCCGCGCCGACACGAGCGCGGCCTCGACCGCCCCCACGTCGTGCCCGTCCACCGGCCCGACGTAGGCCAGCCCGAGCGACGACAGAATCGAGGGCAGCGCCGCGTGGGCCGACCCGACCGTCGGCGAGTACGAGCGGTCGTTGTCGTTCAGCACCACGACGACCGGCAGCGGGGACGCGCCGATGTTGTTCAGCGCCTCCCAGCACATCCCACCCGTCATCGCCCCGTCACCGACCACGGCGACCACCGCGCGGTCGAGGAAGCCCTGCAACGCGAACGCCTTGGCCAGCCCGTCGGCGTACGACAGCGCGGTCGAGGCGTGCGAGTTCTCGACCAGATCATGCGAGCTCTCCAGCCGACGTGGATAGCCCGACACCCCGCCGCCCTGCCGCAGCGAGTCGAGACTGCGCCCGGTGAGCAGCTTGTGGACGTACGCCTGATGGCCTGTGTCCCACAGGATCGCGTCGCGGGGCGAGTCGAAGACCCGGTGCAGCGCGATGGTCAGCTCGACCACGCCCAGGTTGGGGCCCAGGTGCCCGCCCGTACGGCTGACCGTGTCGATGAGCCGCCGGCGGATCTGCGCGGCCAGCGCGGGCATGGCGCGAGCGGGCATGGCGCGCAGGTCGGCGGGGCAGGTGACCGTGTCGAGGCGGAACGGGGTGTCGATCTGAAGTGTCATGGCTACACGCTCACGGCGGCACGCAGGGACTGTTTCAGCGAGCCGAGGGTGGCGATGACCGCGGTCGGCTCGTATCCGCAGTGGGCCATGCAGTTGTTGCAGCGCTCGTCCTTGCCCCGGCCGAACTTGTCCCAGTCGGTGGTCTCGATGAGCTCCTTGTACGTCTTGGCGTAGCCGTCGGCCAGCAGGTAGCACGGGCGTTGCCAGCCGAGCAGCGAGTACGACGGGATGCCCCACGGGGTGCAGTCCAGGTCGCGTTTGCCCTCGAGGAAGTCGAGGAAGACCGGCGAGTGGTTGAGCCGCCACTTCTTGCGCCGGCCGCCGGCGAAGGCCTTGGCGAACAGCTCGCGGGTCTCCTCGACGGCCAGGAAGTGTTCCTGGTCGGGTGCCTTCTCATAGGCGTACGCGGGGCTGATCTGCATGTTGTCGACGCCGAGCTCGTCGTTGAGGTAGTCGAGCACGTCGATGATGGTCTGCGGGCTGTCGGTGTTGAAGAACGTGCTGTTCGTCATCACCCGGAAGCCGGCCTCCTTCATCGCCTTGATGGCCTCGACGGCCTGGTCGAAGACACCGTCCTTGGAGACCGACAGGTCGTGGCGTTCGCGCAGGCCGTCGACGTGCACCATCCACGTGAAGTTCTTGTGCGGCTTGAACTTGTGCAGGTGTTTCGGGACCAGCACGGCGTTCGTGCACAGGAAGACGATCTTCTTCTTGTCCAGGAGCTGCTGCACGATCTCGTCGATCTGCGGGTGCATCAGCGGTTCGCCGCCCGCGATGGAGACCATCGGCGCGCCGCTCTCCTCGACCGCGCCGACCGCCTGCTCGACCGGCATGCGCTGCTTGAGCAGCTGGTGCGGCTGCTGGATCTTGCCGCAGCCGATGCACTTGAGGTTGCAGGCGAACAGCGGCTCGAGCTCGACGAGGAGCGGGTAGCGTTCGGTGCCCTTCAGCTTCTGCTGAACGACGTACTGGCCGAGCCGCACGGTCTGCCGGAAAGGCATTCCCATGTCTAGCTCACCTCCTTGGGCAGTGTGAACCGGATGTTCTCGTCGCCGACACTCGTTTCGCGGACCGTGACCGGCCCGAGCCCGGCGAGGCCGGCGACGACCTCGTCGACCAGGTTCGGCGGGGCGGACGCCCCGGCCGTGATGCCCACCGTGCGGGCGTTCTCCAGCCAGGCCAGATCGACCTCGCTCAAGTCTTCGACCAGGTGGGCCTCGGTCCCCTCGCGCTCGGCGACCTCGACGAGGCGCAGCGAGTTGGAGGAGTTGACCGAGCCCACGACCAGCACCAGGTCGCAACCGCGGGCGATGGCCCGTACGGCCTGCTGGCGGTTGGTGGTGGCATAGCAGATGTCCTCGCGGCGCGGCCCGTGCAGCGCCGGGAAACGCTCCCGCAGCACCGAGGCGATCTCTTCGGCCTCGTCCACGGCCAGCGTGGTCTGCATCGCGTACGCCACCCGGCGCGGATCGGGGGCGGTCACCCGGCCCGCCGCGGCGACGTCCTCGACCAGCACGACCTGCGAGGGAGCCTCCCCCAGGGTGCCGACGACCTCCTCGTGGTCGCCGTGCCCGATGAGGAACACCGTGTCGCCGCGTCCCGCGTACCGTTTCACCTCGGTGTGCACCTTGGTGACCAGCGGGCAGGTCGCGTCGATGACATCCAGGGAGCGATCGGAGGCATCGCTGCGCACGATGGGCGCCACACCGTGGGCCGCAAGCACGACGGTCGCGCCGGGCGGCACCTCGTCGACCTCTTCGACGAAGACGGCCCCGAGGTCGCTCAACCGCCGCACGACGTGGGCGTTGTGGACGATCTGCCGCCGCACGTAGACGGGCGCACCCCTGGTCTCCAGCGCCCGCTCGACGACCTCGATCGCCCTCTCGACGCCGGCACAGAACGAGCGCGGAGCGGCCAGCAGAACATCACGCGGTCCGGTCGCCGCCGCCCATTGCCGCAGTGCCGGCGCGGCGTCCTTCAGGACCCCCAGCCCTCGTGCGCCCCGTCGCAGCGTCCCGAACGACCAGAGCGGCGCGCCGACCGAGTCGGTGATGGCGCGAACCGTGGCGAAGGGCCGATCCCCGGCCTGCGCCCGCAGGAGGTCGCTTTCCATGTCGGCTGCAAGCGCGCCGGTGGCGGCCAGGCGAGCACGGCGGGCACCGGTCACAAGACGATCGCTCGTCGCGATTTGCCCGATGTGGACGTTCAGCCCCAGCCGCCGCAGCGCACCCGCCAGCATCGGCGCACTGGGGTCGGGCGCGACGACGAGATCCCCCGGCCGCACCTCAGCCGACAACCCGCCGGCCACCCCGAACACGAGGAAGGCGTCCCCCGCCGGAAGCCGGGCCGCGCGCCCCATGCCGAGCCGCACCGCGCCGAACACCGACCGGCGTTCGACCGCGAGCGGGGCGCCGATGACCGCGCTCACGAGCGGCTCGCCACGTATCGGCCGAGCGCGGTGATCGGGAAGACGATCCGGTACAGGTGGTAGTTGATGTAGAAGTCGCGCGGGAAGCCCGTACCCGTGAATTGCGGTTCGTCCCAACCGCCGTCGGAGCGCTGGGTGGCGAGCAGCCAGGCGACCCCGCGATCGACGGCCTCGTCGGCTCCCCCGGCCGCCAGCAACGCGAGCAGCGCCCACGCCGTCTGCGAGGCCGTCGAGTCACCACGCCCGATCCACGCCGGGTCGCGGTACGACCGCAGGTCCTCACCCCAGCCGCCGTCGGCGTTCTGGTGTTCGACAAGCCAGTCGACCGCCCGCCGGATCGGCCGCGAGCCCGGATGGACCCCCGCCGCGACCAGGGCCGGGACGACCGCGCCGGTGCCGTAGACGTGGTTGGCTCCCCAGCGCCCGAACCACGACCCGTCCGCCTCCTGGTGCTTGAGCAGCCACAGAATGCCGCGCCTGGCCGGTTTTTCATGAGAGAGCCCGACGGCGGCCAGCATCTCCACCACATGCGCGGTCACGTCGGCCGACGGCGGGTCGATGACCGCGCCGAAGTCGCAGAACGGCAGCTTGGTGGCGAGCGTCCGCATGTTGTCGGCGTCGAAGGCGGCCCACCCACCGTCCCGGCTCTGCATGCCGACCGTCCACGCGACCCCACGCGCGACGGCGGCCCGCAACCGAACGGGGTCGTCGTGGTCGATGCGGTGCAGGCCGAGCACGATCTCGGCCGTGTCGTCGGTGTCCGGGTAGTAGTCGTTGTCGAACTCGAACGCCCAGCCGCCGGGTTCGAGGGCGGGCCGGCGCACCGACCAGTCCCCCTTGACCGTGATCTCCTCGTCGAGCAGCCAGTCGGTGGCCCGCAGCAGGTCGGGGTCGTCGGCCGGCACACCCGCGTCGAGCATCGCGATAACGGCCAGCCCGGTGTCCCACACCGGCGACTGGCACGCCTCGAGGCGGCGTACGGGACCATCCGGGGTGGACTCGTGCACGAGGAACCCGTCGAGCCCGGCGAACCCCTTCACCATCGCCGGGTGGTCGGCCGGATAACCCAGCAGGTGCAGGGCGAGCAGCGAATAGACCCACGGGGGCTGGATGCCGCCCCAGCCGCCGTCGTCCTCCTGACGAGCCAGGATCCACTCGGCCGCGCGGTGCATGGCCCGGCGCCGCAGATCCCGGTTCGGCCTCTTCGCGTACGCGTGGAGGCCCTTGTCGAGACGCTGGAAGGCGCCCTTCCATGTCCAGGGGGCGGCCGGTTCCGGCGCGGGCAGCCCGGCCCGCAACTCGTCGGCGCCGAACGGCAACGGACGTACGGGGCGGATCGCGTTGACCACGGTCAGCGGCACCACGGTCTGCCGCGCCCAGCAACCCCAGTCATAGATGTTGAGCGGGAACCACTTCGGCAGGAAGATCAGCTCGGGCGGCATGTCGGGCAGCTCGTCCCACGACCACAGGCCGAACAGCGCCAGCCAGATGCGGGTGAAGACGCGCGTGCTCTCCAGACCGCCGTGCTCGAGCACCCACTGCTGAGCGCGCACCATGTGCGGCTCGTCGACGGCGTCCCCCGCGAGCCGCAACGCGACCCACGCCTCGACCGTCGTCGACAGGTCGGGCGGTCCACCATGGAACGTCGCCCACGTGCCGTCGGCCCGCTGCTGCGAGCGGATCCAGCGTGCCGCCCGCGCGGTCTCCTCGGCCCTCCGCACCCCGAGGAACTCGCGCAGCAGCAGATCCTCGGCGTCCATCGTGACGTTGGTCGCCAGTTCGCCCTTCCACCACCCGGCCTTGTCCTGCAGGCCGCGCAGATGCTCGACGGCCAGGTCGAGCGCCTCGGCCTCCGGGGAGCGCGTTCGCACTTGCGTGGTCACCTCAGACCTCCCGGTCCACGATGAAGTGGCCGAGCGCCACCAGCTCGGTCCGCACCTGTTCGGGCAGCTCGACCGAGGCCAGCGCCGCCTCCCCGAGGTTCATGCGCCGCGCCGCCTCGTCCAGCGCCCATTGCCGTCCGCCGGCCCGTTCGATGGCGTCGGCCCGCTTCTCCAGGTCGTCCGGGTCGATCAGCGCGATCGACGGGTCCTCCGCCAGCGCGAACGTGATCGGCAGCGACTTCTTGCCGGCCCGCAGATCGGAGAAGACCGGCTTGCCCGTGACGGCCGCGTCCCCCCAGATGCCGAGCACGTCGTCCACCAGCTGAAAGGCCAGACCCAATTGCGCCCCGTACGTCTCCAGGGCCGCGATCGTGGGCGCGGGCGCCCCGGCCAGCACCGCCCCGATGGCCGCACTCGCCGCCAGCAGCGAACCGGTCTTGCCGGCCGCCATGTCCAGGCACTCGTCGACGGTGACGCTCTCGCGCTCCTCGAACGCGAGGTCCTGCACCTGTCCCCGGATCAGCTCGCGGGTGGCCCGGGCCAGCAACAGCCCGGCCGGTGCGGCGGTCGGCAGCCCGCTGTCGAGCAGCACCTCCTGGGCCAGCCCGAGCAGCGCGTCCCCGGAGAGGATGGCGCTGGAGCTGCCCCACTGCGCCCACACGGTGACGCGGTGGCGGCGTTCGCGGTCGTGGTCCATCAGGTCGTCGTGCAGCAGCGAGAAGTTGTGCACCAGCTCGACGGCCACCGCCCCGGGCAGCCCGACCTCGCCGGTCCCGCCGGTGGCCCGGGCCGAGAGCAGCGCGAGCGCGGGCCGCACGGCCTTGCCGCCGCCCCGGTCCGGCCGGCCCTCGGCGTCTATCCAGCCGAAGTGGTACGCCGCCTGGAAGCGGGTCGTCGCGTCGAGCCGGTCGATCGCCGCCCGCATGGCCGGGGTGATCGCGTCCCGGCTGCGGTGCAGGCTCTCCAGCATGGTCGTCATGTCGACACACCGTCCAAGGTAGACATGGCGCTGCCGGTTGCAGCGCGCCCCGTTGCGGACAGGTCCAGAGCTCCGGCCGCGGCCGTGTCGCCGCTGCGCACCGCGCCCTCCATCGTCGCGGGCCAGCCGGTGGCGGTCCACGCGCCGGCCAGCCACAGGCCGCGCAGCGCGGTGGTGGCGGACGGGCGCAGCCGGTTGACGCCGGGCGAGGGCCGGAACGTCGCGTGGCGTTCGCGGGTGACGAAGAAGTCGCGGACGACCGCACCCCGCGTGCCGGGCAGCACGTCCTCCAGCGCGGGCAGCATCCACGTACGCAGGGTGGCCACGGGCACGTCGATGAAGGCCTCGGCGGCCGACAGCGACACGGCGAGGTACTGCCCCTCGGTGAGGCCCGACGCGGCGGTGCGGTCGAAGATCCATTGCGCGGGCGAGTCGATAGCGGCCACGAACGGCCGGTCGAGCACCTCGCGGTCGTAGACGACGTGCACGTTGACGATCGGGGACGTGCGTAGCCCGCCGTCGGCCGGCAGCACGCCGGGTGGCAGGATCCGCGCCGCCACGTCCGGCGGCACGGCGCTGATCACCTGGTCGAAGGGCCGCCTGTCGACCAGCCAGCCGGTGCCGGCCGGTCGCACCGCGCTCACCTTGGCCGAGGTCAGCACCTCGACGCCGGCCGCGGTCATCGCGAGTTCCCCGGCCGTGCCGTGCAGCCGGCCCAGCGGCACCCGCGACCAGCCGATGTCGGCCGCGGACGCCTCGGTGAGCAGCCCGGTCTGGAAAACCTTGGCCGCGAGCGCGAGCGAGGCGTCGTCGGCCCTCGCGTTGAGGGTCGCGACGCCGACCAGGTCCCACATCGCGTCGATCGCCCGGCGGCTCTGCCCGTGCGCGGCCAGCCAGGCGCCGAAGCTCTGCGCGTCGGTGGCCGCGGCGTCGACGTCGAGGCGCTTCATGGCCAGCGCGGCGCGGACGAACCGTACGCGTTCGGCCAGGCTCAGCGGCGTGTAGCCGAGCAGGGACCGGGCCAGGTGCAGGGGCGCGGGCAGCGGATCGCGGCCCAGGACGACCGGGGCGCGGCCCGGCGCGACGACCGGGATGGCCAGCCGGCGCTGCACGGTCACGTCGCCGGTGACGCCGAGCCGTTCGATCAGGTCGAGGTAGGCCGTGCAGCAGCGCAGAAACACGTGCTGGCCGTTGTCGACGTCGAGGTCGCCGCGCTTGAACGAGTGGGTCAGCCCGCCCAGCCGTGGGCGGCCCTCGAACAGGGTGACCCGGGTGCCGGCATCAGCGCAGCGCAGCGCCGCGGTGATGCCGGCCAGCCCGCCCCCGATCACGGCCACCGTTCCTGTCATGAGGACCGCCCCGCGAGCGAGCGCACCGCGATCGCGACCTTCTCCTGGCCCGACAGCGAGAGCCGCTGGTCGAACACCAGGCTCGGCCGCGCCTCGATGCGGTTGAGCAACTGCCGGTAGATGCCCGACATCGCCAGGCAGGAGGCCCGGCTGCGCCAATCGAGCAGCGGGGTGAGCCGCAGCCCGTCGCGATACCAGTCGCGGGCCCGCCGGGTGCTGAAGCGGATGAGCGCGGACAGCGCGCCGTCGTCGTCGGCCAGCGCGCCCTGGTCGTCGAGAACGAGCTTGACGCCGAACCGGTCTAGATCCTCCTGCGGCAGGTAGACCCGCCCGTTGATCAGATCCTCGCGGATGTCGCGCAGGATGTTCGTCTGCTGCAACGCGATGCCGAGCTGGTCGGCGTAGAGCGGCGCGTCGCGGTCCGGCCTGCTGCCGAAGACGCCGAGGCAGAGCCGGCCCACCGCCCCGGCCACACAGCGGCAGTACGAGACCAGGTCGTCGAACGTGTCGTAGCGGCGCCCGACGACGTCCATCTCAACGCCGTCGATCAGCTCGTCGAAGGCGCCCAGCGGGATGGGGTGGCGGCGGACCGCGTCGCCCACCGCGATCAGCACCGGGTCGGTGCTGGCGTCCAGCGCCTTGAGCTCGGCGCGCAGCCCGGCCAGCGCGGCCGCCTTGTCGCCGACGGGCAGGTCACCGTCGCCGATGTCGTCCATCCGCCGGGCGAGGGCGTAGACCGCGCAGAGGGTGGTGCGCTTGTCGGCGGGCAGCAGCCGGATGCCGTAGTAGAAGTTGCGCGCCTCGGTCCTGGTGATCTCTTCGCACCGCCGGTAGGCCTCTTCGAGGGTGGTCACCGGGCCACCTCCGCGACCAGGTGGCGCAGCACCCGGGTCTTGCGCGGGCGTGGGGTCGCGGCCAGCACGTCGTAGTCGGCGCGCCGCAACGCGTCCACCGTGGCCAGGCCGCCGGCGAGGAAGCCGCCGACGGCGAGCTTGGCCCAGCCTCTCAGGTCGGCGACGAGCGGCGCCCCGAGGCGGAAGAGTCGGGCCGCTCGGTCGGTCTCGAAGGCGAGCAATTCCCGTACGCGGGAAGGGGTTTCCGATTTGTCCAAATCAGCGGGGACGACGGAGAACCGGGCCATGTCCTCGGCGGGCAGATAAATTCGGCCGGCGCGGCGGTCCTCGGCCACGTCCTGCCAGTGTTCGACCAGCTGGAGGGCCGTGCATATGTCGTCAGAAAAGGCCACCCGTTCGTCGGTCGTGACCGCGAACACGTCGAGAACGATTCGTCCGACCGGGTCGGCCGAAAGGGTGCAGTATTCGCGCAGCTCGGCGTAGGTCGCATAGGTGTGGACGCGCTGATCCTGACGGTTCGCCTCGACCAGCCGGAAGAACGGCTCGGAGGGCAGATGGCACTCCCGGACCGTGATCGCCAGCCGCGACAGAACGGGCGTCCGGGGCGTTTGACCAGCCCAGATTCGCTTCAGGTCGGCAGCGAAGGCAGCAAGGTTCGCCAACCTGTCACCGGTGGACTCGTCGCCTAGATCGTCGACTGTGCGGGCAAATCCGTAAACCGCCTCCAGATGACCCCGCAACCGGCGCGGCAGGACACGCAGCGCGACCGGGAAATTCTCCGCACGCTGCTTTCCCCGCACGCTCAGTCGCCGAACAGTGACGTCCGTCCCCTCCGCCATCCCTTGATGGTGCTCCGCAAAGAGGGCCATGATCTGCGCAGATGGAGGTAGTTGTGGGACCCCCTGTTTGTCACGGACGTACAAAACCTCTTCGGTAGGTGCGGAATGCGTTCATCTGATTCGGTCGATGGTGGCAACGAGCCGGAGACCTGGCCGGGTGCTGGCCAGGAGCTCGACACATACCTGGACGGTTTCGGGCAGCAACCCAAGCTGCACGGCATGCTCACCGTGCTGTTCGGCCGGCTGCCCGAGATGCTCGACGAGGTACGGCAGACGCTGGCCGGCACGTGGCCCGACTACGCCGCCTTCATGGAGGCCGAGCAGGACGAGGTGACCGGCGCGGCCAAAGCGTTCGTCCTCTGGCTCATCGACATGGCCGAGGACGGCGCCGACAGCCGCGAACCGATCGGCAGCTACCTCGAGCTGTTCGAAGAGGTCGGGCGCATCCAGTGGCGCGAGGGCCGCGAGGTCTCCACGCTGCTGTCGGCCTACCAGCTCGGCGCCCGGGTCGCGTGGCGGCACGTGTCGAGCGCCGCCCTCGAGACCGGCGTCGAGCCCGACATGCTGGCCGGCCTGGCCGAGGCCGTGTTCGCCTTCGTCGACCAGCTCTCGTCGGCCTCGGCCCGCGGCTATGTGCAGGAACAGTCACACAGCGTTGCCGAGCGCGAGATCCTGCGTGACCAGTTGGTCGATCTGCTGCTCTCCGACCGCTCGGACAGCAGCGCCGTGCAGGCCGCGGCCACCCGGGTCGGCTGGACCGTCCCCCGGGTCGCGTCGGTGGTGCTGCTCTCGGACGACAACGCGATGGGCCGCGAGGTGCTCAACCGCCTCGACAGCGCCTGCCTGCCGATCCGCCGCCGCACGCTGGTCGGCGCGATCGTCCCCGACCCGGTGCGCCCCGGCCACCGCCAGCGGCTGACGACGGTGCTGGCCGGCACCGGAGCGGTCGTCGGCCACCCGGTGGCCACCGAGCAGTTGCCGGTCAGCATCCAGTTCGCCGAACTGACCGCCCGCCTGCGCGTCAACGGCATCCTCACCGACGACCCGGTCTTCGTCGAGGACCACCTGGACGCCCTGATCGTGCACCGCGACCCCCGCCTGCTGGAGGCGCTGCGCCAGCAGGCCCTGGCCCCCTTGGACCGCATGGCCCCGACGACACGCGATCGCCTGAGCGAGACGCTGGGCGCCTGGCTGAGGCACATGGGCGACCGGCAGGCGGTGGCGGCTGAGCTGCACATCCACCCGCAGACCGTGCGCTATCGCATGACCCAGCTGCAACGGGCGTTCGGGCCGTCACTGTTCGACTCGGCGACCCGAAGCCGGCTGACCCTGGCCCTGGCCTGGGGTCCGGCGGCCGGCTCGGAGACCCGGCCGCCGGGCGGCCCCTCGGCCTGAACCCAGCCCTATCCCGCGGACGACTGGTTCCGGGCGCCGTGGGGCCCACCTACGCGGCTCGTCACATCCCGAGTTCGGCCACGTCGTTTTTCGGCCCCGCGCCGTTCGTCACGGCGTACGCGATCCCCGCATCCTCGACCCGGGCACGTCGTGGCCCTGCGCCGCGCTGCCCGTCACCGCCCCGGCGGTCAGCCCTGGCGTCCCAAGCCCGCCCACGTCGTGGTTCCGCTCCCTGCCGCGCGCCACGGCCGGCTGAGGATCGCGCTGGGCGGAGCCCAATTTCCCGGATCCAGGGCGATCGGGCCAAGACCGATCAGGTTGCAAGGAAGTAGGGGCCTCAATGCCGATCGAGGCCCTGAATCCTTGAACTGAGGAAAGATCCATAAATCCCAGGGCTTTATTTCATGAAAAAGGGGACAGACAGAAGCGGGAAACGCCAGCTCCGCGCGAACCCACTCCCCGCAAAGCTGTCATATCGGGCACGACTTCACTGGCGCTGCGCGTTTTCGAGGGCCGCAGCAGCCGGCCAGCCTGGGCGTTGGTCAATCGCCGGTCTGTAGTTCGTCGTAGACGACCTTCATGGCGTCGGCCAATGACGCGATGTCGGCGACCAGTGCCGGATCGACCGCGATGCTGACTGACAACACGCCGTCCCAGCCGATGGCCCCCACGGCGATCGGCGCGCGCGGTGCCAGCGGCAAAATCGGGTACACCCCGGCCAGCGGTACCCCCGCCAGCGTGAGCGCGATGTCCGGCCCGGGCATGTTCGACACGATCGCCTGGAAGGTTCGCCCGCCGTAGACGGTGCGGGCGAACCACGCATGGCCCGGCATCGGCAGCACGACACCGGCCGCCCGCATCGCGAAGTTCGAGGCCAGCATGCGAGTGCCCGTGTAGAGCCGCCGGCTGCGCCGCGCGATCTCGGTCAGCCGCGCCGGTTCGCCGCCCGCCACCGGCCCGAGCGGTACTTCGGTCATCACCGCCGCGGTCAGGTTGCCCTCGGCCGCGGCGCCCGGCGGCCGCACCATCAGCGGCACCGAGACGCGCAGCAGCCCGTGCGGCACGGTCGGCACCGCTGCCGACAGCCCGCCGGCGACCAGGGTGAGCAGCAGGTCGCTGACCCGCACACCATGCGAGCGGGCCACATCGCGGGCCGCGTCGAGCGGCAGGTCGACGGTGACGAACGCGCGGGCCGAGTTGTCGCCGGTGGCCAACCGAACCTTCGGGAAGCCGTCGGTCGCGAGCTGGGCCAGCCCGACCGTGGTGGCGGCCGCGCGGCGAAGAACCCCGGGCATCCGCTGGGTCGGGAGTTTGGGCTGGTAGCGGGGCTCGAGCAGGATCAGCGACTGGGCGATCGTGCCGACCCCGTCGGCGATCACGTGGTGCACGAGGAAGAACGTGGCCGCCCGGTCCGATTCGACGCCCTGCACGCAGACCCAGCGCCACATCGGGCGGTCGCGCGGCATCGGCTCGCCGGCGATCTTCGCGAGCAGCGCGTGCAGTGCGTCGAAGCCGCCGGGCAGGCCGTCGGGGCGGGTCACGTCGTATTCCGGCACGTGCCAGTCCCAGTCGATCTCGCGATGTTCGACCCAGCGCGGCCGCAGCCACCGGCCCCGCGACTCGAGCCGCTGGTGGAACCGGGGCAGTTCGTGCAGGCAGGTCTTGACCCGGTCGACCATCGCCTCGCGGCGCAGCGGGATGTCCGAGGTGTCGACGACGGTCAGGCCGCCGACGTGCTGGGGTGCGGCCGGCGACTCGACGTGCAGGAAGAACGCGTCGGGGGCTCGTACTTCGTCGGGCACCGGCGTGAAGTGCCGGGCGAGCAGCACGCTCACCCACACGACGATCGCGCCGCCGACCGCGTCGAGCAGGAAGTGGTTGGCCGTGGCCATCACGACGAACAGCGTGACGGCGACGTGGATCAGAGAGACGACCTGCACCGTACGGGTGTGCCTGAGCTCGGCCAGCACGACGCTGACCCACAGCGCCCAGGCGACGTGCAGTGACGGCATGGCGGCGAGCTGGTTGGCGTGGCCGACCAGCGGCGAGCCCCATGATCCCCAGGTCGCGCCCTGCAGCACGGTGTCGACGAACTGCGTGTTCTCGAGGAAGCGCGGGGGTGCCACCGGGTAGGCCCAGAAGCAGGCGATCGCGATCACGTTCAGCAGCAGGAACGAGTTGCGCATCTCGCGATACCGGTCCGGCCGGCGCAGATACAGCCAGACCAGCATGATCCCGGCGGCCACGATGTACGTCGTCGCGTACTCGTAGTTCGACAGCGTGCGCAGCACCTCGCGAGGCGCCAGCCACTGGTTGAGGGCCAGCTCGACGTCGATGTGCAGGAAACGCTCGAGGTCGAAGATGTGCCAGGCGTTCCGGTACGCCGCCGCCTCGCGCGCCGGGCCGTGCAGGGCCTCGACGAAGGTGTAGAACGCGAAGACGATCAGGCCGTAGAGCAGCTCTCGCCACAGACGTGGCTTCCATGCGGCACGCATGTCCTCAGGCCCCGGGGTCACCCTCGACTTCTAGCACTTGATCACCGTGCACGGCGAGAGTTAGGAGCGTCACTGTGCGCTACCCGTTTGGCGCGGAGGGACATCCGTTCGGCGCTTTCGCGGCCGGTTGAGGCACGGCGACCGACGCCGGGACGCAGGCGCAACGTCAGGCAGCGACGCTCGGACGCAGGCGCAACGTCAGGCAGCCGCGCTCCGACGCGGGCACGTAGGTCAGGCCGCGGCGCTGGGGCGCAGGCGCAACGTCACCCCGGGCATCCGGCGCATGGCGCGAATTCCCCAGGCCACGCAGACCGCGATCGTCAGCACGGTCAGGCCGCCGCTGAACAGGCGCGACAGCAGGCCGAGGTCGAGACTGATGTGCAGCATGCCCAGGCTCATGCCGGCGTCGAGCACGCGCGAGACGCCCCAGACGATGGCCACCTGGGTGAAGAGGCGCCGCATGCCCTTGTGGTGGAACAGCTGGGCCGGCAGGGCCACGAAATCGCGGGCCAGCCTCATCGTGACCGGTTTACCGATCGCCGCGCTGCCCAGGAAGAGCAACGCCATCAGGATCGAGCCGAAGACGGGCTGCACGACGTAGACCAGGGCGCTGGAGAGCACGAGGGCCAGCCCGGCTCGTCCGCAGAGCATGCCCGCGCAGAGCAGCAGGGTGCCCGGCAGGGGGTAGCCGCGGATCCACCGGACGCCGATCGTCAGCGCGCACCAGCCGATCACCGAGATCAGGCCCCACATCAAGCCGGCGGTGTGCATCACCGCGAAAAGCAGCAGGGTGGGAACGGCGACGCTCTCGATGAACATCCGCGCGCCGCGCACGATCTGTGGCCGCAGGCGGCCCAGCTCGATCACGACGTTGTCGTGGAGGCGTTCGTGACGCTTGTCATGCACCAGTTCAGTCATCAGCAGTCCGGGGGGTCGGGGGTCAATGAGCTGTTCACGTGTACGAGCGCGCGATGCCCGCGGTTCAAATTTTCAAACCCTCAAGGGGACGATGTCCGGTTTTCTCACGGTTGGTGAGCGGGACAGGACGGCCACCCCGATGATGAGCAACGCACCCGAGCCGGCCAGCGCCGTGAGGGCACCGGGAGTGGTCGGTGGGGTGACGTGGAACACGAGCACCCCTAGAACATAGCTGGCCAGCGGGTTGGTGATGGTCATGGCAGCAACGGCCGCGGAAAGAGATCCCGTGGCGAAAGCGCCCTGTTCAAGCAACAAACCAGTCATAGTGGACAGCGCCAGGCAGTAGCCGGGCCAGTCGAGCGCGGTTGCCACGACGCCGCGGTTCAGCAGGTCGTCGGTGGTCAGTTTTATCAGCACGGCGCTCATCGCGAAGCACAGGCCGGCCGCGATCGAGACGAGCGTGGCGTGCACCAGCGGGGGACGCCCGGCCGCCGCCATCACCAGCAGCGTGACGAGGCCGGCGATGACGAGGCCGGCGATGATCACCCCGCCTCGGAACGGTTCGCCGCTGGTAGCCGGGGACGCCTCTCTTACCAGCACGAACGTCGCGACGGCGCCGCTGATCACGGTGACGCCGAGCCATTCGGTGGGCGTCGGCCAGCGCCGGGCCCACACGGTGGACAGCGGCATCGTGAAGACGAGCTGGGTGACCAGGATGGGCTGGATCAGCGCCACCGATCCGAGATGGAGCGCGATCGCCTGCACGCCGAAGCCGAGCAGGTTGGTGCACCAGCCGATCAACCAGATCGGGTGGCGTACGAGGCGGCGCACGAGGGCGAACAGAGGGCGCAGGACGGACCTACCGACCAGCGCGTTCTCAGTGTGGGTGGCCGTCACCGTGCCCCGCGCGGCGTGCTGTTGCAACGAGGCGGACGCGGCGAACATGAAAGCGGCAAGCAGCCCGAAGCCCACTGCGAGATACAAATCGGCCCCCCTCAGCCGCTCAGCCGCTCTCCGAACCGAAGCGTGCTGCCAACCGACGGTACATACCCGGAAGCGTGCCCCGCACGGCCACGGGAACCCGCAGCCACCTGGGCATGTACACTTCCGCGCCGCTCCGATCGATCATTTTCACTATGCGATCGGCGACGACTCCAGCGGGGATCGGGCGGGGACTGGCCCGGTCGTACGCCCGGCCGCGCCGCTCGAAGAAAGCGGTGTCGACGACGCCCGGCACGAGCACGCCGACGCCGACCGGGCGGTCGCGCAGTTCGAAGCGCAGGCTCTCGGCGAAGCTGTCCAGACCGGCCTTGGTGGCGGAGTAGACGGCCTCGCCCGCGACCCCCATGCGGCCGGCGATCGAGGTGACGTAGAGCAGGTATGCGGGCCGGTCGCCGAAGTGCGGGAGCAGGGCACGGGTCAGGTCGATGGGCGCGGCGAGGTTGACCGCGAGCAGCCGCGCGCAGGTCTGCGGGGGCATCTCGGAGAACGGCCCGGCCCACCCCAGACCCGCGTTGGCGACGACGATGTCGACGCGCCCGGCGACGCCCAGCGCGGTCTCGGCCAGGCGCGCCCCGGCGCCTGGCTCGGCCAGGTCGGCGACCAGCGGGGTGGCGTCGAGTGCGGACAACGCGGACAGGTCGCGGCCGTGCGCGAGCACCCGCGCCCCGGCCGCGGCGAGCCGCCGGGCGACCTCGCGCCCGATGCCCGACGACGCCCCGGTGACAAGGGCCACGCTCCCCGAGATCCGCACTCGCTCACTCTAGGGCCTGATCAAGTCACGCAGCGTGTCACCAACATCACGCCCGGCGGCGGGCCATCCACTGCCAGACGCGGGTGTCGCCGACGCGGGGGTCGTTGCGGGCGACGTAGATCCACGACCAGTGGCCCGGGAAGCGGTAGCCGTTCCAGGTGACCGTGTCGTAGAGCGACATCAGCGAACCTGGGATGAGGTCGTGCGCGTGCACGGTGTTGGGCTCGGGCGGAACAGTGGTGTCGTCGCGGGAGGCGACCAGCCAGGTCGGGGTGTCGATGCCGCGCAACTCGTCGTCGGTGATCATGCGGCCGCCACCGGGCGACAGTGAGGCCACGACGCCGCAGATCGGAACGGACGACGCGAACAGCTCGGGGTAGACGACGGTCATCTTCAGGCTCATGTAGCCGCCGTTGCTGCACCCGACGACGTGGACGCGCTCGCGGTCGATCGGGTGCCGCCGGGCGACCTCCCGGACGATCTCGCGGATCTGCGGGGCGAACCGGTCGCCGTCCTCGAGCCAGAACGACGTGCTCTGCGGGGCCACGACGTAGGCGCCGCCGAAGATGCGCTGCGCCTCCGGGGTGGCGAAGCCGAGCGCGCCGCGGTTGGCCCGCAGCGTGGTCTCGTTGTCGTAGTAGTTGTCGGGCAGCGACGCGCCCTCTCCCCCGCCGTGCAGCCAGACGACCAAGGGACGGCGGCCGTGGCCCGAGCGCCGGGGCTCGTACAGGCGGTATTTCATGCCCGAACCGGAGACCCGGTAGCCGAACGCGTCGACCTCGGGGTTGGCCAGCCGGCCCTGGTGGAAGTCGGTGACCGTGACCGGCCCGCGGCCGCGCACGACGAACGGGGTGAGCTGGGTGATCGTGTAGACGAGGTCGAGGCGTACGTTGCGGCCGCGGTTGACGATGTAGCCGAGCGTGCCGCCACCGGCCTGACCCTCCGCGTGGCTGAGCTCGAGCACGATGTCGCCGCGGTGGTCGAGCCGGGCCGCGGTCACCACGCGGTCCAGGTCGTACTCACTGAAGATCAGTTCGCCCGGCGCGAGCGGGATCGGGCTGGTGGCCTTGGCGTGCACGCGGAACGTGCCCGGGGTGAGACTGGCCGGGTCGACGCGGCCGAGCCGGCTCGTGCCGAGCGTGACGGAGACGACCTGCTCACCGCCGTCCAGGGTCGAGGCGTTGAGGGTGAAACCGACGCGGGAGCCGGCCTGGGCGGCCGACGCGGGCAATGCCGCCGCGACAGCGGCTCCGGCACCGGCGGCAAGAACGGAACGACGGCTGATCGACGCGGCCACAAGACCCCCTTATTTCGATCCTGTTAAATGTCTTACAACGACAACGGTCTATCACAGACCGTTCGGCGCGGGGAAGAGCCGCCGCATCATGGTCGCGAACGCGGCGGCCACCGGGCTGGTCTCGCCGGCCGCCGGCAGGATCAGGTGGAGGTGCCGGCGCAGGTCGACGCCCCCGACGGGCAGGCGACGCAGCGAGGCGCCGGCCGGGAACGAAAGACCGGCCGGGGTGAAGCCGATGCCGGGCCAGGCCGCGGCCGGCGAAGAGCGCGTCGGTCATCAGCCGCGAGGTCCAGCCGGGCGGGACCTCGACGAAGCGCTCACCGTCGAGGTCGGCCACGGTCACCGACGCGCGGGCGGCCAGGGGATGGTCGTCACGGCAGGTCAGGAACAGCGGCTCGGCGGCCAGCGGCGTCACGCGCACCCGGGGGCGTGATTCGAGCACCGGCGCGATCGCGCAGTCGAGGTCACCCGCGACGACCTTGTCGAGCATGGCCAGGGCCGAGGCCACCTCCAGGCGTACGTCGACCCCGGGGTGCTCCCGCAGGAAATCGCCGAGCAGGGCGGCGACCGGCACCAGTGATCGTGCGGGGCGAGCTGCACATCGCGCAGCCCGTCGTGTGGGGCGTCGCCGGGTTCTCCGTGCTGGGCGTCTCGGCGCTCGCGCAGACCCTGCCGGCCGCCCTGCCGCCAGTGCGGCTGCTCGTCGCCGGTCTGAGCGCGACGCCGGTCGGCATGGCGCTCGTCGTCGTCGCGCTCTACCACCCGTCGCTGACCTGGTATCTGCTCGGCTCGGCGCTGGCCGGGGCCGGGGCGGGGCTGCTGTTCAAGGCGGCGCTGGGCGGCGCGGTCGCCACCGCCGACCCGGCCGCGACCGCCGGGGTGCTCGCGGTGTTCTTCGCCGTCGCCTACGTCGGCATGGGCGTGCCGCCGATCCTGCTCGCCGCGGCCACCCACGCCGTCAGCGACCGGGTGGCCGTGCTCGTCTTCGGCGTCGCGGTCCTCGCGGTGTCGGCCGTGGCCGCTCGGTTCCAAGCGGGCGCGCGGGAACGGGTCAGCTGATCCGCATCAGGGCGGTGCGCAGGCCCGCCCGCGCCGGCACCTCGAGCTTGGTGAAGACGCGGGCCAGGTGGGTGCCGACCGTACGGTGCGAGAGGAACAGGCGCTCGCCGATCTGGCGATTGGTCAGGCCGGCCGCGGCCAGCTCGGCCACCGCGCGTTCCTGCGGGGTGAGATCTCGCGACTCGCGCTTGCGGACGCCGCCGGTCGCGGCCGACTCGGCCTCGGCCCGCTGCGCCCACGGCAGCGCGCCGAGCTGCTCGAAGGTCGTGCGGGCGGCCAGCAGCACCCGGCGGGCCTCGCGCGGGCTGCGCCGCCGACGCAGCCCGCGGCCGTAGGCGAGCTCGATGCGGGCGCGGTGGAACGTGCCGGCCTCGGCCTCGGGGTCGGCCAGCAGGGCAGCGAAAAGCGCGGAAGACTCCTCGCCGGGAGCGGCCATCGCGGCCACCCCGGCGTGGATGAACGCGGTGCGCCGCGAGAGCCGGGGCACACCGGCCGCGACGGCCGCCGCCACGTGGTCGCGCGCCTCGTCGGCACGCAGGGTGAGCAGGCACCTCTAGGGAAGCTGGCCGCCGTCGATCCAGCGCCGCAGCAGGATGCTGTTCCCCTCGGGCCACGTCCCGTCGCACGGCATGGTGCCGCGCTGGACGGCTCCGTAGATGCCCTCCGCGTTCGTGCGGACGTCGTCGACCGACCACAGGTCGAACTTCCACAGCATGGCGTTGCGGTCCTTGTCGCGGAACAGCGGTTTGATGTCGGCGGCGAATCCGGGCTGCTCGACGTCGGTCATGGGAACGACCCTCCCGATCGGTGGCACTGGCGTCACTTCGACCGACCACCACCAGGTGTTTGTGACACCCTCAGACCGTAGTGATCATTCCGCCGTCGATCGTGAACTCGGCGCCGGTCACGTTGCCGAGACGCTCGCACCCCAGCATGACGACCAGGTCGGCGACCTCCTCGGGGCGGGTGAAACGACCGGTGACCATGGCCGCCTTCGCGCCCGCCTCGACGTCGCGCGGGTCGGCGCCGGTGGCCGCCCCGACGGTCGCGGCGACCCCGCCCTCGCCCAGCCACAGATCGGTGGCGACCGGCCCCGGCGCGACCGTGTTGACCCGGATGCCGCGCGGCCCGAACTCCTTGGACAGCGACTTGGCCAGGTTGGTCAGCGCGGCCTTGGCCGCCGAATAGTCGATGACCAGCGGATCGGCCAGGCGCGCGTTGACCGAGCCGGTGTTCACGATCGCGCCGCCGTGGTCGAGCATCCGCGGCAGGGCGGCCCGGGTGGCCCGCACAGCCGACATCACGTCGAGGTTCCAGGTGGTCGCCCACATGTCGTCGGTGACCTCGAGGAAACCGCCGGTGCGCGGCGGGGCGACCCCGACGTTGTTGACCAGCACGTCGATCCGTTCCCCGGCCGCCGCGACCAGTGTCTCGGGCCCGTCGGGCTCGGCCAGGTCGACCTCCACCACCGTGACGCCCGGGATCTCCTTCAGCTCGGCACTCGTCCGCCGGCTGCCGGCCACGACGCTCGCCCCCTCGGCCGCGAAGGCCCGCACGACGGCCAGCCCGATCCCCCGCCCAGCGCCGGTCACGACGACGCGCTTGCCAGTCAGTCCCAGGTCCATGTGTCCTCCAACGGCGAGTTCCCGCTGTTCAACCTAGCCCGGCGGGCGCGGCCCGCCGCCCCACGACCTCGACAACGGGACCGACATCGTCTATCTGACCAGCGGCGGCCGCGACGGTCAGCGGCGGGGTTCCCAGCTGAACAGGCGGACGGCGAGCGCGACGGCCACGACGACCCAGGCCAGCGTCGGCGCCAGCAGCAGCAGCGACTCGCTGACGGCCACGCCGCCGTTCCAGGCGCCGACGACCAGTTCGGTGGCGGCGCCGCCGGGGAGCAGGCGCTTGAGCAGGGTCAGTTCCTCGGCGCCGCTGATGCCGACCCAGCTCGCGACGGCGATGACGCCGAGGCTGACCGGCAGCGTGGTCACCTGGGCGTGCTCGGGCGAATTGGTCAGGCCGGCCGTGGCCAGGCCCAGGCCGATCATCATGGCGATCGTGGCGAGCACGGCCACGCCCAGCAGCGCGACGCTGCCAGGGCGGCCGGTCACCGAGCCGAGCACGATCAAAATGGCGGTCACCTGCACCAGCGCGAGGACCGTGACAGGCAGCAGCAGGCCGGCCAAAATCCCGGCGTCGCCGGCTGCGGTCGAGCGCATCCGTTTGAGGAACAGGTTCTGCCGGCGGGAGGCGAGGGTGGTCACCGCGGACGTGTAGAGGCCGAACGCGCCGATGGTGAACAGGATGACGGCCGCGATGTAGCCGAGGCTGCTGAGGGAGGCGAATTCCTCGTGGCGATAGAGGAAGAAGGCGCTGACCGCGACCGGCATGATGAAGCTGGTGACCAGCACGAGCCGGTTGCGGAAGATCTGGATGAGCTCGCTGCGAGCGATCGCAAGCATGGTCGTCACTCCTGGTTGTCGAGGGCGCGGAAGACGTCGTCGAGCCGGGTCGGGCCGGCCGTGAGGTCGCGCAGCTCCACGGCGTGATCGTCGGCCCAGCTCAGCAGGGTGTGCAGGTCTTTCTGCAGGCTGAAGGTCTCGACGAGTACGGCGCCGTCGCCGATCTTTCCCGGCAGGGGCAGCGCATGGGCGGTCGCCGGCGCGGTGAATCGGATGACGGCGGGCAGGGTGCGGGTCAGTTCGGCGACGGTCCCCTCCCGATGCAGCGTGCCGCGGTGCATCAGGCCGATGCGGTCGGCGCGCTGCTGGGCCTCTTCGAGATAGTGGGTGGTCAGCACGATCGTGGCGCCGTTCTCGCGCAGCCGGTCGACCGATGCCCACAGGCCGTCGCGCGACTGGATGTCGAGGCCGGTGGTCGGTTCGTCGAGGAAGATCAGCTCGGGGCTGCCCCAGATCGCGGTGGCGAAGTCGAGCCGCCGTTTCTCGCCACCGGACAGCTGCGCGACCCGGGTGGTGGCCTTGCGCGTGAGCCCGGCGACGTCGAGGACGCGGCCGACGTCATCCGCGCGGCGGGTCAGGCTGCCGATCAGGCCTACGGACTCGCGGACCGTGAGGTCGGGACTGAAGCCGCTCTCCTGCAGCATGACGCCCATCCTGGGCCGCACGGCCTGCCGGTCGCGGGGGCTGCGCCCGAACACCCGTACGGTGCCTGATGTGGGGTTGCGGTGCCCTTCGACGGTTTCGAGGGTGGAGGTCTTGCCGGCCCCGTTCGTGCCGAGCAGCGCGTAGAGCTCGCCCCGGCGCACGTGCAGGGACACGTCGCGGACCGCGTGGAAGTCGTCGTATCTCAGGTTCAGCCGGTCGATCTCGATGACGGGTTCGGTGGACATGCATCGAGAATCCCGGTCGGGAACGACGGCCGTCAGTACCGTTTGTCATCGAAAGACATGACGTGGTGTCACTGGTCGCGAGCCCGGACCGGCCGAATACTGGATGGGTGACCTCAAGATCGCTTCGCATCACCTCGGCCACGCAGGGGAGGCTGCGGCGGCTCAACCTGGTGACGTCGCTGCCCCCGCTGATCGTGGTGGCCGTGGTGCTCGTGACGATCGACACGCACGCCTGGTGGCATGTGCTGATCCTCGTGCCCGGTGTGGTGGCGGCGCTGGTCAGCTTCGAGCGCTGGACGGCGAACGACCTCGCCCGCGTCGTGAAGCCCTGCCTGCTGGTCGCGGGCGCCGTCTGGCCGCTCGGCGCGCTCGTCTCCGGCAGCCCGAGTTCGTGGTGGGCCATGAGCTCCGTCGCGTCGCTGGCTCTGCCGCGGTTGCCGCGCTGGCGGGGCTTGGCCGTCGCGGGTGTCCTCGCCTACATCGCGGCGGTGGGCTCGCTGCGGCTCCTCATCGAGCCCGACGACACCCTGCTGCCCTACGTCATCCTGCCGACCGGGCTGTCCGCCGTAGTGTTCGCGCTGTCGTTCGCCGGCGAGCGGTTCTACGACGTCGTGCAGGAACTCGAGCAGTCCAAGGAGCGCGAGGCCGAGCTGGCCGTGATCCGCGAGCGGGTGCGTTTCGCGGGCGACCTGCACGACATCCAGGGCCACACGCTGCACGTGGTGAAGCTGAAGGCCGCACTCGCCGGCAAGCTGGTGCACGCCGACCCCGATCGGGCCGCCGCCGAGCTGCGCGAGATCCACGCCCTGGTCGGCGACACGATCGAGAAGACCAAAGAGCTGGCGTACGCCCAACGGCGGCTGAACCTCTCGGCCGAGCTCGAGAACGCGAAGAACCTGTTCGAGGCGGCCGGCATCAGGGCCCGCATCACCCGCGAGGCCGAGGTCGACTCGCGCGCGAGCGAGCTGCTGGGCCAGGTGCTGCGCGAGACGACGACCAACATCCTGCGGCACGCCCAGGCCACCGAGGTGCGGGTGACCCTCACCGCCGAGGGCATCACGATCGCGAACGACGGCGCCCGCGGCGACGTCCTGCCCGAGCTGCGGGGGCTGTCCGTGTTGCGGCGGCGGCTGGCCGATGAGGGCGGCGAACTGACCGTGGCGCAGAAAGACGGGCAGTTCGTGACGGCGGCGGCCTACAACCCGACGGCGCGGCCATGACGACTGTGGTGCTGGCCGACGACGAGGCCCTGCTGCGCAAGGCGCTGGCCGCGCTGCTGCCGCTGGAGGGCGACATCACCGTGCTCGCCGAGGCGGAGGACGGGGAGGAGGCCGTGGCCGAGACCCTGCGTCACCGGCCCGACGTGCTCGTCATCGACCTCGAGATGCCGAACGTCGACGGGCTCGGCGCGGTGGCGCAGATCCGGCGCGCGCGGCCCGAGCAGGTGATCCTCATGCTGACCCGGCATGCGCGGCCCGGCGTGCTGCGCAAGGCGCTCAAGCTCGGCGTGCAGGGCTTCGTCAGCAAGGCGGCCGAGCCGGCCCACATCACCGAGGTCATCGCCGCGCTGCACGAGGGCCGCCGCTGGATCGACCCCGACGTCTCCGCGCTGGCCGTCATCGACGACTGCCCGCTCACCGACCGCGAGCTCGACGTGCTGCGCGTGACCGGCGACGGCTACTCGGTCGCCGACATCGCCACGCGGCTCCACCTCGCGCCCGGCACGGTCCGCAACTACCTCTCCAACGCCATGCAGAAGACCCAGACCCAAACCCGCCACGAAGCCGCCCGCTACGCCCGCGAGCACGACTGGCTGTAAGGTGCCGCGCCCGCGTTCACAGTCGCGCCAGGGCCGCTTCGTGCCAGTCCGGCGGCAGGCGGTCGCGGTCGGCGGTCAGCAGGCGGCGCAGGGCGGCGCGGAATTGGGTCAGGGCGGTCGCGTCGGCCTCGCCGGAATCGAGGAAGCCGTGTGCGGCGATGGACAGGCATCGGTCGTACGCGGGAATCAGCTCCTCGTCGGGGCTGGTCAGCACTTCGATCAGCGCGCGGGCCGGGGAGACCACGGGGCCGCCGGGCAGGGCGTGCAGGGTGCCGACGGCCGGTTCGAGGCTGCCGCCGAACGCCTCGGCCACGTGCATCGCGGTGTCGTCGACCCGGTCGCACAGGAAGTAGCTGTGCCGGCGCATGTCCTCGAACCCGTAGTGCCGCCACTTCGCCAGCCCGCCGTCGCGGTCTGCCGTCGCCGCGACCCGGGGATAGGCCCAGTCCAGGTCGATCGGCGGCACCGGGCCGTCGTCGGCGAGTCCGATCCACAGCACGCGCCGGTCGCCGTCCCACTCGCGCGACACCTGCAGGCTGTGCACGAGCCCGTTCCAGCCCTCGGTGGCGAGCTGCCCCCGCCACAGCAGGCCGGTCTGCCGCCACCAGGCCACCCCGTCGGACGCGGCCGGGAAGAGCTCCTTCGCCGTCACCGGCCCGCCGACCAGCACGATGAGCAGCACCAGGTTCGCCGACCACGCGGCATGGCGGCCGGTCACCGTCACGTCGGAGGGGCGATATCCCGCGTACGCCGGGGAGGGCCGCTCGAACAGTGCGCGGTGGAAAATCGTCAGCAGCCGTTCCCTCAGCCTGCTCGCGTCAGCCGCGGGCAGGTCGGCCAGCCCGTCGCGCAGGAACCGCACGACCGTGGCCCGGCTGGTCAGCGCCGCGAACGACAGCAGCGCGAACAGCAGATCGTCGGAGACCAGGTTCGCGAGTTCGCGGCGGACGAGGCGGGCGACCAGGTATTCGCCGAACGTCGCGTGCAGGAACTCGTACGTGCGAAGACGCTTCCCGTCCCGGACGGCCTGGGACTGATGCACGAAGTAGAACCGGCTCACCACCGCGACGTCCTCGTCCCCGTCGAGCAGCGCCGGCAGGTCGGCGTCCAGCTCGGCCTGCGTGGTCCACTGCCGGTTCCGGTTGAAGATCGCGAAGGCCACCGTGGACAGCCGGGTCAGCTCCTCTTCCACGGCGGCCGCATCGCCGCCGCTCTTGCGCACCTCGCGCCGCGCGAAGCTGGTCAGCAGGCTCTCGTAGAGCTCCGACTCGCCGAAGGCCCCGGCCCGCCTCCGCAGCGCGCCGTCGTCGTCCGCGTCGTAGAGGGCTAGCATCAGCAGCAGCAACGGCTGCGCGGCGAGCGACCGGTGCCGCAGCACGGCGTCGGCTTCGAGCGGCGCCGGCGCGGGGTTCAGCCCGTTCCAGATCTCCAGCCACCGCCGGATGCGGCCGTCGTCGAACGGTTCCAGCCGCACCGCGACCATCCCGCCGACCGACCGGGCCCGCGCCGCTACCGTGACCCGGCTGGTGACGATCACGGCGGTGCGGCGGCGCAGCTCGGCCTCGCGGCGCTGGAAGGCGGCGACCTTCTCCAGGTAGTCGGAGTGGGTGAGCCCGCTGGCCTGCAGCAGCTCGTCGAACCCGTCGAGGATCACCACCGGCATCGCGTCGCCGGCGCCGCGCACCAGCTCGGGCCAGGTCACCGACTCGCCCGTGCTCGCGCGGATCGCGTCCTCGATCTGGGTCTGCAGGTCGGCGTCGGCCGGCACCTCGCGCAGGGGTACGACGACGGCGAGGAAGTCGGCGGCGGGGAGGCGCGCGGCCAGCACCCGGCTGAGCGCCGACTTGCCCGAACCGGGCTGGCCGAGCACGAGCAGCGGGGCTTCCGACGCGCCAAGTCCGGTCAGGTAGCCGGCCAGGAACGACGGGAGGTCGTCACGCGGCTGCTCACGGGCCCAGCACTGCTCGGTGGCCAGGTCCTCGGCGTCGGCGCTGTAGCTCACCCGGAAACGCGGGTCGACGTAGAGCTGCTCCAGCGACGGGATCAGCGCTCCGGCGGGTGCCTCGCCGGGATTCAGGACGGGCCGGTTGAGCACGGCCCGGTGGGCTCGCGCGATGGCCCGGCAGCGCTCCCCCGGCTCGGCGCCGATGGCGAGAGCGGCCAGGTCGCGGCCCAGCACGGCCAGGCTCTCCGAGACATGCCGCACCTCGGCCCGGGTGGCTCGGTGATCGGTCAGGTTGGCCCAGAAGCCCACTTCGGGAACCTCGACGGCCAGGCGGCGGAACAGCACCTCGTCGCGGCGGACAGCGGCGGCCGGCAACTCGGCCAGGGCCGCGACGGTGTGGCGACGCCCGGTCTCGTCCAGCCGATCCCAGACCGCGAGGCCTTCAAAATAACGGTTCAATTCGCCCGACAGCTCAATATAAAAGCCATCGACAGCCGCCAAGGTGATCTCGTACGGCCGTTCGGCGGCCGGGCACGGGACCGAACTGCGCAGCAGAGCACGGCCCAGGTCGGCAACGCGGGCGCCGGACGGGGAGGCGCCGGTGGCCAGCCGCACCTGATCCTCGCGGCGCAGTTCGAGATCGGCCACGTCGAACGGCAACGACGCCTCGGACAGCACCTCGAAGAACGCGGCCATCACGACCACTGAATGGGCGGCCGCCAGGCGTTCGGCGCGGTCGAAACGACGTACGCCATCGAGCCTCTCCCGGACGCCGGCGACCAGCTCGCCGCTGAAGCGCGCGAAGTATCCCGCCGCGTCGAACAGATTGAGGGCGAACCCGGCGCCGGTGGCCGAGGCGCTGAGCAGCAGCCCGCCGGAGAGTTTGTCGACGGCGGCCACGGCCCGGCCGGAGCCGCCCAGCAGTCGAACAGCGTCGGCATAGCTCACACCACGGCTCATCGCCGTCGATTACATCGACTTTCTCCGTTGCGGCGCAAGCCGCAGCAGTGACAGCGTCGCGTCCTGAACAGCGTCGTCGCGCCACAACTCAGCGAGGCGGTCGTCGCCGAGCCGGTCGGTCGCCTCCTCGACCGCGTCCTTGATCGTGCGACCTTCCTCGAACGAGGCGAGAACGTCGGGGTGGATGTAGGACGCACGGGCGACCGCGGGCGTGTTCCCGAGCAGCCGGCTCGTGGCCCGCACCGCCGCGTTCTGCGGAGAACGGGCCGTCTCGTCGTGCCGGGCACCCCCGAGCGCGGTCGCCGCGAGCACCGTGCCGGCCCAGGTGCGGAACCGCCGGGCGGTCGCGTCGATGCCCGTATAGGCGTGGATGAACGAGTTGACGTGCGCACTGTGCACCCGCTGCCAGCCGCCGTCGTCCCGCGCCCAGGCCAGGAACGCCGGGTCGTCGTCGGGCCGGTTGAGCAGCCGTTTCGCCCAGCGGGCCACGACCGGGTCGGTCACCTCGATCACCCGGTGCAGGTGCTCCTTGGCCGAGTAGTCGAACTCGATCTTCTCGCCGCGCACCCGCACGTGGTGCCGTTCGAGCGTCGTCAGCCCGTACGTGTGGTTGTCGCGGGCATACTTTTCCGACCCCACCCGGAAGAATCCCAGGTCCAGGAGGCGTACGGCGACACTGAGCACCGGGTCGCGGCCGAGAGCTCGCCGGGTCAGGCCGTGATCGACGTGCTCGCGCAGCGACGGCAGCGCCGCGGCGAAGTCGGGCACGTGGGCGAACTTCTCGTGTGCCTGGCCCTCGATCCACCACGACGCGTACCGGTATTGGGTGCGCCCGGCCTTGTCGACCCCGACCGCCTGCACCTTCGCCTCGGGGTCGGCCGCGATCCACACGTCGGTCCAGGCCGGCGGCACCGCGAGCCCGCGGATCCGCGTCAAGATCCGGTCGTCGGTGACGGGCTGCCCGGCGTCGTCGAGGTAGGCGCCGGCCACCCGTCGATAGCCCGGCGGCCGCACATGGTCGCTACTCACCGTTCCACGGTAATGACCGAGCGGTGCGGGCGCGGATGACCTCGATCACGGTGCCGGCGGTGCGGTCGAGGTGGCTGCGGCCGTCGGGCAGGCGGGCCTCGGGGCTGATGTAGCTGAGCGGCCCGACGTGGGTGGCCGGGTCGAGCAGATGCACGGTGACCTTGCCGTCGCGGACGGCCCGGTTCCAGCCGCTGCCCCGCCAGAACGGCCAGCGCTGCGGGAAGATCCGCGAGCCGAGCCGCTCGATCCAGTCGGCGCCGCTGGTGAGCTGGTCGAGGTGTTCGCAGTGGGTGAGGTCGTTGGCGCCGTTGTGGAAGCCGCCGAGCGTGATCACCCGTACCGGGCAGCGCAGCTCGGACCACAGCCCCTCGACCGCGCCGGTGGCGAGCTGCGCACCGCCGCTGTAGCTGAGCAGCACCACCGGGATGCCGCAGTCCGGCTCGTATCCGGCCAGGCGCAGCTGCGCGGCGATCTGGCTGCCGACGGCCCGGTTGTAGTGCGGGCGATAGCGATGGTCGGCCGCGATGAAGATCTGCATGACGTTGTGCAGGAACAGCAGCAGCCCGAAGCGGCGGCGGATCCAGTTCCAGACCGGCCGGTCGGCGAGCGGGTCGTTCAGTGGCGAGTAGGGCAGCACCTGACCGAGAACCCGCAGCTCCGGGGCCGACTCGATCAGCACCTTGACCAGCCGCCCGCCGTCGCGGGTGTCGCGGAACCGGCGTTTGCCGATGCCGTCGAGATAGACCAGGTAGGCGTCCGGCGGACGGTCCGGTTCGGCCCCCCGGGCGTACGGCATCCGGGCCGGCAGGTCCGAGGTCGGGCGTCGCCAGCCCGCGGTGTAGGCGAACAGCTCGTAGCGGGCCAGCAGCGCCTCGGCGAGCAGGACCGGACCGAGCCCGAAGAGCACCAGCGCGAGCGCGAACTCGATCATGGGGCGACGGCCTCCCGTACGCGGTGGGGATGCAACCGGATGACCAGGCGCCGAACCGCCTCGACGGCGACCGCGAGCCCCACCCCGGCCCCGGCGACGCATCCGGCGGCGGTCCACCACCCGATTCCGGCCGCTGGGGCGAGCACCCCGGCCAGCCCGGCCCCCACGCCGACCAGCAGCAACCCGTGCAGCAGCGGCCCGAGCAGCGGGAACGCCAGCACGGCGGCCAGCAGCAGCGGGGCGAGCAGGCCCGGCGTCCAGTCCGGGGCCCGGGTGCCGAGCCGGGTTCCGGGCAGCAGTTCGGCCAGTGTCCAGGCGAACAGCGGCCAGAGCGCGATCGTCGCGGCCTCGATCGCGGTGCCCGCCAGCACCAGCGAGATCGCGACCGTACGCGAGGCGCCGCGGCGGCCGGCCACGATCGGCAGAACCCGCCCGGCGGCCTCGGAGAAGCCGGCGAGCAAAAGCAGGACGAGTACGGCAGGTGACATCGTTCAGTCCCGCACCGGCTCGGCGACGTCCCGCGCCGGCTCGGCGACCGCGCCGGTCCGCAGCACGCGTTCGAGCTCCTCGGTGGCTCGCCGATAGCCGCCGGCCGAACGCTGGGCTGCCATCAACGTGCGCGCCGCGCTGCGGAACCGGGGCTCGAAGAGCAGCCGCCGGGCCAGGGACCGCACGACCTCGGCGTCGACGTCCTCGTTGTTGATCGTCAGCCCGGCGCCCAGCTCGACGACCCGCGCGGCGACCAGTGGCTGGTCGGCGCCCTGCGGGACGACCAGCATCGGGACCCCGGCGTAGAGGGCCTCGTTGGCGCCGTTCATGCCGCCGTGGGTGATGAACATGGCGGCCCGGTCGAGCACCTCGGGCTGCGGCACGTTACGGCGGGCGATCACGTTGTCCGGCAGGGCGCCGAGCTCGGCCGGTTCGGTGTTGCCGGTGGCGATGACGACCGAGCCGCCGAAGTCGGCCAGCGCGAGGGCGAAGGCGCGCAGCAGCCGCGAGTCGGAGTCGAAGACCGTGCCCAGCGAGGCGTAGAGCACCGGGTCGCGCAGTTGCTCGAACGGGAACGGCACGGCCGGGCGCAGGCCGATGCTGGGTCCGACGAACTTGTACGACTCGTCGAAGTCCTCGGCGCCGACCTGGAACTCGCGCGAGGTGAAGACCAGGTTGAGCGGCTGGCGGATGTTGCCCAGGTCGACCGGGGGCAGCCCGCGCGCGTGGTAGCGGCGTTCGAGCTCCCAGCGCGACTTCAGGTAGCCGCCGAGCAGGCCGGGCCGGCTGATCGCCGCGTTCACCAGTTCCCACGACGCGCGGGTCGGGCTGAGGGTCCGCTCATTGTACGCGAACGTCGTGAACGACGAGGCCGCGGGAACGCCCAGCGCGTGAGCGGCGGCCGCGCCCCACGGGCAGGCGGAGTCGTGCACGATCAGGTCGGGGCCGATGTCGCGCAGCTCGGCGAGCACCGGGGGCAGCAGTTCCACGGCGGTGCGGGCGAGCTGGGCGACCAGGCCGGCCGGGGTCGGCGGGTCGGGGATCGTGTGATCGTCGCCGGGGTAGAGGTGGACGGTCGCGCCGGCCGCCTCGATCTGCGGCCGGAACCCGTCCGAGGTGTGATAGCTGACCGTGTGTCCCCGCCGGACCAGTTCGTGCACGACCGGCAGGGTCGGGTTGATGCGTCCGTGCATGCCGATGTTGATGAAAGCGACAGTGCTCATCGTCCGGCCCCCACGAGCATCGCGGTGGAGCCTTGGCGGTAGAGGCCGGGCCCGTCGACCCGCAGCGAGTCGAGGAAGCGCCCGGCCGTGGCCGACGCGGTTCTGATCATCCGTTTGGCGTGACCGAAGTCCCAGGGGGACGGCCATTCGTTGATGCCGGTCGGCACGACGACGGTCGGCAGCTGCTGCGACACCTCGTGCAGGTCGCGCTCGATCTGGTGGTGGACCATCAGCACCCCGGCGCGGGTCGCGATCGCGCCGGCCCGCCGGCGCGGTCCTATCGGTGGTAGGGGTCCGCTCTCCGGCCCGATCGACAGCACGATCACGCTCGCCGCGCCGGCCAGCACGGCCGCGCGCACCGGCACATAGGCGATCACGCCACCGTCGACCAGCGTGCGGCCCTCCCGCACGACCGGCGGCAGAATCCCCGGAATGGCCGAGCTGGCCAGCAGGGCCGACTCTAGGTCGCCGTCGCGCAGCAGCATCTCCTCGCCGGTGGTCAGGTCCATCGCGACCGCGGTGAACGGGATCGGCAGCTGCTCGATGCGCGACGGCAGCCCGGCGCGGGCGATCAATCGGCGTACGCCACTGTCGGTGAACAGGCTCGCCCGGGAGGCCCCGAGCGGGAACACGTCGCGGCGCCGCAACCTGGTCCACACCCGATCGAGCCAGGGCGCGACGTTGCCCGGGTGGGCGGCCGCCGTGGCGCCGGTGAGAGCGCCGACCGAGGTGCCGACGATCAGGTCGGGCACGAATCCGCGCTGCTCCAGCGCGTATCCGACGCCGACATGGGCCGCGCCCAGCACACCACCGCCGCCCACGACGGCCGCCACCGGGCGGGGTAGAGCGCGCAGACCAGCCTCATTCATGATCCACTCCTGACTCCGATTTGGGCCGCACACCTACCCGACCGGACAGCCACCCGGTTTCGTGACGGGCGCCACGGTCGAATCAACGTCACAGCGCGTCACGACGTCCTGTCTGAGCAAGAGAACCGGCCGGTGCGTTGCCGGCCCTACCGAACAGGACAAATCATGATCAGAAAACGTGCCTCCCGGGTCGCCGCGGTGCTCCCCGTGGCCGCCGTCGCCCTCGCCGCGCTGACGATCGGGCCCGCGCAGAGTGCCTCGGCGCAGGAGAACCGGGCGGCGAAGCCCACCGTAGTGCTGGTGCACGGCGCCTGGGCCGACTCGTCGAGCTGGAACGAGGTCATCCCGCGGCTCGAAGCCGACGGCTACCCGGTCGTCGCGGTGGCCAACCCGCTGCGCTCGCTCGCCGGCGACGCCGCGTTCGTGAAGTCCTACCTCGCGACGGTGAAGGGCCCGATCGTCCTGGTCGGCCACTCCTACGGCGGCGCCGTCATCACCAACGCGGCGACGGGCAACAAGAACATCAAGTCCCTGGTGTACGTCAACGCCTTCGCCCCCGAACAGGGCGAGAGCGCGGTGCAGCTCGCGGGCCCGGACTCGGCGCTGTCGGCCGACCCGACCACCGTGTTCGACTTCGTGCCGGCCACCCTGCCGCCGACCCCGGCGACCGACCTCTACCTGAAGCGCTCGACGGTCTTCAAGTCGTTCGCGACCGGCCTGAACGACAAGCAGAAGTCGCTCGTGTGGGCCACCCAGCGGCCGGCCACGCTCGGGTCGCTCAACGAGAAGTCCGGCGTCCCCGCCTGGAAGACCATCAGGTCGTTCTACCTGATCGGCGACGACGACAAGATCATCCCGCCGTCGGCCGAGCGCGCGATGGCCAAGCGGGCCGGATCGACGGTCATCGAGTACGACGGCGGGCACCTCGGCCTGATCTCGGACGCGCGCGCCATCGTACGGGGAATTGAGAAGGCCGCTCAGTAGTCCTGAGCGCGCAATTGCCGGCGTGAGGTGATGCCGAGTTTGGCGAAGACCTTGCGCAGGTGCCACTCGACGGTGTGCGGACTGAGGAAGAGCTGGGTGCCGATCTCGGCGTTCGTCAGTCCGTCGCCGGCGAGCCGCGCGATGTGGGCCTCCTGCACGGTCAGCGCGTCGGTGGCCGCGGTGGCCCGTTCGGCGACCGATTCACCGGCGGCGGCCAGCTCGTGCCGGGCCCGCTCGGCGAACCCGTGGGCGCCCGACGCGGTCAGCAGCTCGTGAGCGCATCGCAGCTGTTCGCGTGCCTCCTTCCGGCGGTTCTCGCGGCGCAGCCACTCGCCGTACAGCAGGTGCGCGCGAGCCAGCTCCATCCGGATGCGGGTGCGGCCCAGCCGGTCGATCGCCTCCCGGTGGAGCGCGTCGGCCCTCGCGCCCGTGGCCAGCAGGGCGCCCGCGCGGGCGATGATGCCGAGCCCCCAGTCCGTCCCGCTGGCGCGCGTCGTCGGGGCGAGCCTCTCGTACGCCTCCCGGGCGAGGTCGGCGCGACCCGAGCGTACGGCCGCCTCGACCAGCTCGGACTTCGCCCAGTTGGCGACGCCCGTCTCGAAGAAGAACTCGGAGGCGTCCTGGGCCGCCGGGATCGCCTCGTCGTAGCGGGCGAGCCCGTTGAGCAGCACAGCCCGTGCCCACCGAGCGGCCATGACGCCGGTCTCCTCGCCACGAGCGAGCCCGTCGGCGATGCTGGCGTCGATCAGCGGGGTCGCCGTCGTCTCGTCCCCTCGCCATGCAGCCAGCGTCAGAGCACCGTACGGGGCCAGCTCGCCCCCGGTCGCCTCGGCGATCGCCTGGATCTCCTGCACCAGCGCGGCCGCCGCCGTGGTCTCGCCGGCCAGCAGCCGCACCACGACCAGCGAGTTCAGCGCGAGCGGCAGGGCACTCAGCTCGCCGAGGGCGCGGGCGTCGCGCACCTGCCGGGTGGTCAGCAGATCCCAGGTCTCGTCGTCCCATCGCTCGGACGCGGTGACCGAAGCCAGCCACAGCCAGGACTGGTCGTCCGTGCTCGACGTCCGGAACGCGCGCAACGCCTCCTTCACCAGCGGGGCGGCGGCGAAGTAGCCCTCGGTGCGGGCCGCCGCGAGGCCGTCCAGCAGCCGGTCACCGGGCCGCGGCGGCGTCGGGCCGGGCGCCTTGCGGATCGCCTCGGACACCTCGAGCACGGAACCGTCGGCCGACGCCCCGGCCAGCATGGCCGCGCCCATCGCGTCGCGGTAGGTGTCGCGGGCCAGCCCGGGGTCGAGCGGTTCGAGCCGCTGGGCCGCCTCGAGAAGCAGGCGCGGCGAGGCCATGTCGTGCCCGGAGGCGAACGCGATCTGGGCCCGCATCAGGCCCACCCGCGCCCGGTGCAGCTCGTCGGGGGCCGCCTCCTCGGCGGTGATCAGCAGCTTGAGCGCGGTCTCGAAAGCGCCGCACTGCAGCTCGGCGCCGGCCGCGGCCAGGGCCCGGACCGCGCGCGTGCCCGGGTCGGGGGTCAGCTCGGTCGCGCGCCGCAGGAACGCGGCCGCGGCCGCCACCCCGCCCCGGCGCTGGGCCCGCTCGGCCGAGCTGACCAGCTCGGCCGCGACGTCCTCGTCGGCCTCGTCGGTCGCCTGGGCCAGGTGCCAGGCGCGCCGGTCGGGATCGATCGAGCCGTCGGTCGCCTCGGCCAGCGCCCGGTGCACCTCGCGGCGCTCGAGCAGATCGGCCGCCCGGTAGACCGCCGTGCGCACCAGCGGATGACGGAACCGCACCCGCGACCCCACCGTGATCAGCCCCGCCGCCTCGGCCGGGGCGGCCGCGCTCATCGGGAGCTGCAGCAGGGTGGCCGCGCGGAAGAGCAGGGTCGCGTCGCCGAGCGGTTCGGCCGCCGCGGTGAGCAGCACCTTGCGGGCCGGCTCGGGCAGTGACCGCACGCGCAGGGCGAAGCTGCGCTCGATGCGGCTGGCCAGCGGCCGCGCGTCGGGTGGGCCGAAGCCGCCGGCCAGCTCGGCCGCTGTCAGCCCGCGCGTCAGCTCGAGCAGGGCGAGCGGGTTGCCCTGGGTCTCGGCGACGATCCGGTCGCGCACCTGCTCGTCGAGCCGGCCGGGAACGGCCGCCGCCAGCAGCAGGCGGGCGTCCTCGTCGTCCAGGCCGGTCAGCGCCAGGTCGGGCAGCCCCCGCCACTCGGACCCGGCCGCCGACTCGCGGATCGCGAACATCACGCCGACCCGCTCGGCCAGCAGGCGCCGCGAGACGAAGGTCAGCGTCTGGGCCGAGGTCTGGTCGAGCCACTGCGCGTCGTCGATCAGGCAGAGCAGCGGCCGCTCCTCCGACACCGCCGCGAGCAGGCCCAGCACGGCCACCCCGACCAGGAACCGGTCGGGGGCCGAGCCGGCGCTGAAACCGAACGCGACGGCCAGGGCCTCGCTCTGCGGCGCGGGCAGCCGGTCGCGACGATCGAGCATGGGCGCGCACAACTGGTGCAGACCGGCGAAGGGCAGCTCCATCTCCGACTCGGCGCCGGCGGCGCGCGCCACCCGGAAGCCGTCCGATCGGTGCCCGGCGTAGTGCAGCAAAGCCGACTTACCGACGCCGGGCTCGCCGCGGATGAGCAGAGCTCGTCCCCGGCCGGACCGCACCTCGGCGACCACGCGGTCGAGAACCGCGCACTCGGCACGCCGGCCACGGAACTCGCGTGCCGCGGCGCCGCTCGTCATGGACAACCCCCAGCACCGAGGCTAGAACCGAACTCCTGCTCGCGATAGGGACATCCGGCCGCCACGGGACGCTCGCACGGGCAAGATCACCAAGGGGTGGCCGCGAGGGCGCGGGTGAGCCGGTCGGTGTAGGACTCGCCCACCTCGCCGTCCCGGATCGTGTGGATCACGTCGACCTCGTCCCGCGCGGGCGGCCCGTCGAGCACGATCCAGTTCGGCGGTCCGGACCGCGACGGGATCGCGGTGGTGTCGTCGGTGATCACCAGATCGCTCAGTTCGTGCAGCCTTGCCCGGTACGCCGAGTCGCGCCCCTCGGCCACGATCAGCGAGACCAGCGCCCGGCCGGTGATCCGCTGCACGAGATAGGGCAGGTGCCACGCGATGAGTTCGTTGCGCAGGACACCCGAGCTCACCTCGGTGCCGGCCGAACGCACCCGGGCCAGACCGACCCCGGCGACCTCGGGGTTCGGGTCGCGGAGGCCGGCCACGCAGCGCGCGAAACCGCAGGTGGCGACCAGGTCGGCGCAGGGCGGCTGCCGGCCCCAGTGCGCGCAGGGTTCGAGCGTCGTATAGATGGTGGCGCCACGCAGCACCGACCGGTCGGCGACGTTGTCGATCGCGCAGCGTTCGGCGTGCCGGCCGCCGTACCGCTCGGTCGAACCCTCGGCGATCAGCTCGCCGTCCTTCACGATGACCGCGCCGACCGTGGGGTTGGGGCTGGCCCCGCCCTCGGCCGCCATCGCCCGCAACAGCGCCCGCCGCATCCAGTAGGCGTCGTCCCGCGCTTCCCCCGGCTTCTCGGCCTGTTCGAAAAGTCCGCCGAGGCCGTAGCCGGGGAGCGGCGCGAAGCCGTCGCGGATCTCGGCCTGCTCGGGTCGCCTCATGCCGAACCTTTCCTTCGTGTTCTGCTCGGGCATCGTATTCACGACCCGCTCCCCCGGCCGCCAGGCGGCGCCGCCCGTCGTGGTGTGAACTGCGTCAACCGGCGTTCGAATCGCAGATTTACGCCATGCCGGGGCCGTCCGCCGCGTGGCGTCCTGGGGACATGGACAACCTGATCTCCGAGATGGAAAAGCGGGGGCATCTCGTACGCCGTGGGTCGGCCGGCTACGACGAGGCGCGCACGGATCAGGACGGAGGTCGACCCCACCGCCCTGTTCCAGGCCGTCCACGGTATTCCGGTCCGCTAGCGCTCCGCTTCGAGCTCCGACGGCTTGCCGTTCGCGCCCGCCCCGAGCTTGCTCAGCAACGCGGGCAGGTCGATGCCGGTCAGGTCGGTGCCGAGCTGCAGACCCTGGGCGACGTTGTTCGCCACCGACTTGGTCAGCGACGACGCGCCGTCGGTCGAGATGACCGTCATCTTGTCGATCGCGCCCATCGGCGCGCTCGCCGCCTCGACGACCTGGGGCAGCACCCGCACCAGCAGGTCGAGGACGGCCGCCTCGCCGTACGCGGCGAACGCCTCGGCCTTGCGAGCCATCGCCTCGGCCTCGGCGCCCCCCTTGGCCAGGATGGCCGCCGCCTCCGCCGCACCCTCGCGCTCGATCGCCTCGGCGATCGCCGAGCGGCGGCGCTGCTCGGCCTCGCCCTCCTTGGCGCCCTCGATCGCGTTGGCCTCGGCCAGCGCGGCCCGGCGGGCCCGCTCGCCCTCACCGGTGAGGCGGGCCTGCTCGGCCGAGGCTTGCGCGGCCGCGATGACGGCCTGCCGTTGCGCGTCGGCGTTGAGCACGGCCGCGGCGCGGGACGCCTCGGCCTCCTGCTCCACCTTGTACCGCTGGGCGTCGGCCGGCTTGCGCACCTCGGTGTCGAGCTGGCGCTGCTTGAGCTCGGCGTTGCGCTCGGCTACCAACTGCTGCTCGGCGAGGATCGCCTGGTCGCGTTCGGCCTGCGCGAGCGGACCGGCGGCGGCCGACTTCGCCTTGGCCGCGTCGATCTCGGCCTGGATGCCGGCCTGCTTGAGTGCCAGGTTCCGCTGCTCCTCGGCGATCGCGCCCTCGGCGATCAGCCGCGCCTCCTCGGCCGCCTGCCGGGCGCGGGCCTCGGCGATGGCGGCGTCCTTGAGCACCCGGGCCGCTTCCGGACGGCCGAGGTCCTGCAGATAGGAGCCCTCGGCCAGGATGTCCTGCAGCTGGAACGTGTCGAGCACGAGACCCTGGTTGGTCATCGAGTGCTCGGCCTCCTCGGCGACCGCGTTCGCGAAGGCGGCCCGGTCCCGGATGATCTCCTCGATGGTGAGCCGTCCGACGATCGAGCGGAGCGCGCCGGCCAGCACCTCGCGGGTGAACTCCTCGATCTCGGCCTGCTGGTGCAGGAACCGCTGCGCCGCGGCCCGGATCGCCCCCTCGTTGCCGCCGACCTTGACGATCGCCACACCGTGCAGGTCGGCGCGAATGCCCTGTTTGGACACCGCGCCCTTGATGCTGACGTCGATGCGCCGGCTGGACAGGTCGAGCGACTGCAGTTTCTGCACGACCGGCAGCACGAACACCGAGGCGCCCATGACGACCTTCTGCCCCGACAGGTCGGTGACGCTGGTGCCGTCGGCGGAGTGGGTGACCCGGCCCTTTCGACCGGTGATGATGAACGCCTCGTTCGGGCCGGCCACCTTGATCCGCGAGAGCACGAACAGGATCACGAGGATCACAAGAAGGACGACACCGCCGACGGCGATGAGCAGAGGTGACATCTAAGCCTTTCCAGGGTTGAGGGTTTCCTCGACGATTACGCTGGTATCGGACGGCGCCTCGACCACGAAGACGTGGGCGCCCGAGGGAATCGCCTGCTGAGCGCGGGCATAGAGCTTGACCGGCTGGCCACCGAGCACGACGCGCACCTCGCCGAAGCCCGCGCCGGCCGGAACCGGGGTGACGATCACGCCGAGGGTGCCGACCAGGTCCTGCCGGGTCGGGGTGGCGTCGGTGCGCATGGTGCGGGCCGACCGCGAGAGCCGCAAAACCAACCAGGCGGCGGGAAAGGCGGCGACCAGCCCGATCGCCGCGGCCGCGCCGGGTGAGCCGATCAGCTCGGCGGCGATCGCGCCCGCGAACCCGAAAGCCCCCAGGAACCCGGCGGCAACCTCGAGCGAGACCGGCCCGTCGACGCCGAGGTGCAGCAGGTCTCCACCGAGCAGCGCGAGCGCCAGCACGACGACCCCGACGCCACCGATCACGAGAAAAGTCACTGTCGCCATCCGCCGCCTCCCCGCCCGAACGACCAGCTCAGCGTAGATCAATGACGCCAGTGACCACGTACCCGTCGGCTATTGTTACTTCGGCTTTAGCAGTTACTTGGAGGATCTCATGGGCATCGAAGCGAGCGGCACCCTCGAGCTGGGCGGCAAGCCCGTCCACCGGCTCGGGTACGGCGCCATGCGGATCACCGGCCCCGGCATCTGGGGCCCGCCGCGCGACCACGACGGGGCGGTACGGGTGCTGCGGCGCGCCGTCGAGCTCGGCATCACGTTCATCGACACCGCCGACTCGTACGGCCCGGATGTCTCGGAGGACCTGATCCGCGAGGCCCTGCACGACGTCACCGGCTACGGCAACGTCATGATCGCCACGAAGGGCGGCTTCACCCGCAGCGGCCCCGACCAGTGGGCCCCGCTGGGCCGCCGCGAATACCTGCGCCAATGTCTGCAGATGTCGCTGCGCCGCCTCGGCGTCGACCAGATCGACCTGTGGCAGCTGCACCGCATCGACCCGCGCACCTCACGCGACGAGCAGTTCGGCACCCTGCTCGAATTCCTCGACGAGGGCCTGGTGCGCCAGGTCGGGCTCTCCGAGGTCAGCGTCGACGACGTCAAGGAGGCCCAGGCGGCCGGCGTCCCCGTCGCGTCGGTCCAGAACCGCTACAACCTCGGCGACCGCCGCGCCGAGGACCTGGTCGACTACTGCACCGAACAGGGCATCGCCTTCATCCCGTGGGCCCCGGTCGACGCCGGGAAGCTGGCCCGACCGGGCGGCCCGCTCGAGAAGGTCGCGGCCCACCACCCCGGCGTCACCAGCGGTCAGCTCGCCCTGGCCTGGCTGCTGCGCCGCTCCCCCGTCATGATGCCGATCCCGGGCACGGCATCGGTCGCCCACCTCGAAGAGAACACGGCCGCGGCCGACGTCACCCTCACCGACGACGAGTACGAGCTGCTGACCGTCTAAACCGTCCGCGGGCCGCCCTCCGCCGCCGACCGCGCCAGGTCGATCAGGTCGGCGGCCCGTTTGCGCTCCCACCCGTGCACAATCAACTGCCATTCTCCCGGTACGGCTTCCGCACCCCAGCGCGCCCCGAGAAACGCGCCGGCGATGGCCGCCACGGTGTCGGTGTCGTTGCCGGCCCGAACGGCGGCGTACAACGCTTCCCGCAGATCGTGCCCCGGCGTACGGGAGATGGCTGACCACGCGGCCTGCAGGGCGGTCACGACGAACCCGTTGTCGGGAAAGTGCGATGGCGGGTGCTGTTCGGCGTCGTCGAGCCACCCGGCCCACTGCGCGCGGCGGTCGGCCGGAAGCAGCTCGAGGCCTTCCCGCAGGCCTTCGAACGTGCCGTCGAGCACCGCCCGCCGCACGGCCGCACACCACAACACACAGGCCTCCCCGGCCAGAGGGTCGAAGTGCGTCAGCTCGCTGACCGCGATCGCGGCCTCGGCCATCGCCACCGGATCGTCGAGATAGGCGAGTGCGACCACTCCCGTACGCATCAGGGAGCCGTTGCCCGCACTACGCCCTGTCCGCTGGTGGAGCACCCGCGCGGCCTCGCGGGTGGCGGCCCCGAGCCCGTCGGTGGCCCGCCCGCCCACCTCACCCAGCACCCGCTTCGTCTGGATGCCGACGTCGGTCGCGCCCTCGGACAGCCACCGCACGAAATTCTGCGCGATCCGGTCAAGCGCGGCCGGCTTCCGCAGGTCGATCCCGGTCGCCGCGACCTCGGCGATGCAGACTGACAT
Source organism: Actinoplanes solisilvae (assembly GCF_003999975.1). Taxonomy (GTDB): domain Bacteria; phylum Actinomycetota; class Actinomycetes; order Mycobacteriales; family Micromonosporaceae; genus Actinoplanes; species Actinoplanes solisilvae. The sequence continues at coordinate 122,611 of NZ_RJAC01000010.1, forward strand.
CTGGGTGTCGTCGCTGTATTCGCCGGGCGCGTAATCGCCGAGCCCGCCACCGGTCATCCGCGGCGCCTCCCCGGCCGGCGGCGGCGCGGCGAACTCGTACGGAACCCCGAGCGCATCCCCACACGCCGCCCCGAGCAGTACGCCCGCCGCCCTGTCACGCTGCACCGCACTCAACCGCATCCGTGTCTCCGATCGTCGCCCTGAGCCGCCGCCCATCGAACAGTCCACCGGCACGGTGGTCAACTCCGCCGGCGGCTTGCGATGACGCGCGGGGATGGCGATGGTTCCTGGTCTCTGCTCTCCTGACAGCATGCGTCCAGCCTCTACCTCCCGAGCCGCGACGACCCGGTGCCGCCAGTCTGAGCGGCGCCGCGGCATCGCAACGGCTGAGCGGTCAGTCCAGGTCAGTCCAGGTCAGTCCAGGTCGAAGTCGCTGTCCGGGCGCAGCGCGCGCACGAAGGTCGCGAAATCCGGCGCGAGGGTGGTGATCCGGTAACCGACCTCCTGATCGACGTGGACGACGCTCGGTTCGCCGTCCGGCCCGCAGGCGCGGTAGTCGAAGGCGATCATGTCGTGGCCCGCGGAGGGGCAGTCGGCGAAGTACACGCCGATCGCGGGATAGCCCCACTCCTCGACGAGGAAGCGGCTCCCGGTCCGGCCGGCCAGCGAGTAGGGCTTCTCCCGGCCGATCCCCATGATCCCGGTGAGGGCGACGTGGTCGTCGGCCCAGGTAGTTCTCGTCGGCGCCGGGCAGCACGTGTTGAGCGGCATCCCGCCGTTCCGCGTCCGCATGAGGGCGACATAGGAGCCGGGCAGCCGAAACCCCAGCTCCGCCTCGACCGACGCGATCAGTTCGTCGGTGGGATAGTCGCCGCGATAGGTGTCCGCGTACGTGTCGTCGTCCCAGAAGGCGTCCAGGTCCAGATCACCGAAGTGCTCAGTCACACTGCGACACGTTACTCAGCCCGCACCGCTCGGTAGCCGGGCTCATGGGAGACCGCATCGAGCCGGAACGATGGCCGGACGGCTTGGCCGGTGAGGTCACTCGTCGAAGGCGAGCAGGTGGCGTTCTCTCGCTCGGGTCAGGTGCAGGCGCATCGCTGACTCGGCGGCGTCGGGGTCGCCGTCGCGGATGGCCAGGGCCAGGGCTCGATGTTCGTCGTTGGTGACGGCCGTCTGCGAGTAGGGGAAGTAGCGCCGGTGCAGGTGGAGGTGGGCGTGCAGCCGGACGATCGACTCGCGCAGCAGGGGGCTGGCCGACGCCTGGGCGACCAGGTCGTGCACGTGGGCGTCCAGGGCCGTGAAGGCGGCGTGCCAGGCGCGGTCCTCGCCGCCCTCGACGGTGCGGGCGGCTTCGACCAGCAGTTCGGCGCGTTGGGCGTCGGTGGCGCGGGTGGCGGCCCAGCGGGCGGCGGCGCATTCGAGCAGCATTCTCATGTCGAACATGTCGTGGAACTCGGCCAGGGTCAGCAGGGGGCTGACCGTGTAGCCGGCCAGCGGTCGCTTCCGGACCAGCCCCTCGGACTCCAGGCGAGCCAAGGCTTCCCGTACGGGCGTGGGTGAGACTTCCAGTTCGCGTGCGAGCTGGTCGATGTTGACGCGGTCGCCCGGCGCGAGGGTGTGTTCGAGGACGGCGGAGCGCAGCGAGTCGTAGACGTCGTCGCCGAGGGTCGACCGCTTCAGGGGCGGCAGCGACGTAGGGCCGGTCATGGCCACCATCCTCGTGTTTCGCAGGAGTTTCGCAATCGTGTCTTGACTGCGGTCGATGTGAGCGGGTACACAATCGGAAAGATCCTATAGGATCTACGAAGAAGCCGAAAGGAACCCGCATGAAGCGGTCCCCGTTCCTCCGGCTCGGTCTGGGGGCGGCCGCCATCGGCCTGCTCGCCACGGCCGGGTGCACCAAGAAGAGCGACAACGAGACGGCCGCCGCCAGCAGTGGCAAGGCGGCCGACCAGGTGAAGGTTGCCCTCGTCCCCGGCGGCGCCCACCCCTATTTCCAGCCGTGGAAGACCGCGGCGACCGAGGCGAAGACCGAGCTCAAGCTGGGCGACGCCACCTTCAACGAGACGTCCGGCTGGGATCAGACCAAGCAGAACGACGTCATCAAGTCACTCGCCGCGCAGGGCTACAACGCGTTCGGCATCTTCGGCGTGGCCCCCGAGAACATCAACTCCACGTTCGAGGATCTCAAGCGACAGGGGTTCGCGGTCGGCTCGCTGGCGTCCTGCCCGGCCGGTGACGTCAACAAGGCCGACTTCTGCCTTTCCACCGACACGGGGGAGGCCGCCTACAAGGCCACCAAGGCGGCCATCGAGGCGATCGGCGGCAAGGGCAACCTGGTCCACCTGACCGGCAACAAGGTCGACTCGAACACCCAGCGGCGCATCGCCGGCGTCGACAAGGCGGTCGGCGAGACCGCCGGGCAGGTCAAGGTGATCCAGGTCGTCACCGACATCGACACCGACCTGCAGACCGCGCAGAAGGCGGTGGCCGACCTGCTCGCGGCCAAGGGCACCCAGGTCAACGGAATCGTCACCACCGCCTACAACCCGGCGGTCGCAGCCGCCGAGGGCATCCGGCAGTCGAAGCTGCCGATCAAGCTGATCGCCATCGACGACGACAAGACGATCCTCGACGGCATCAAGGACGGGTCGGTCTCCGGCACCGTGCTGCAGAACCCGGCCGGGCAGGCGCTCGTGGGGTCGTACGCGCTGTTGAAACTCTCGGAGGGCTGCACGATGGCCAAGCCGGGCGTGGTGGTCGACTCCGGCTCGTTCATCGTCACCAAGGCCAACGTGGACACCTACGAGACCGACCGTAAGGCCAAGACCGACGAGCTGCGTACGGCGTTCGACGGCCAGTACCTGACCTGCAAGTAGGGAGCGCCGTGCCCGTCATCACCCACGCCGAGGCGTACCTGATCGATCTCGAGGTCGAGACGGTCCGCACCGACGCCCTTCAGACCTTCGTCAAGCAGGAGACCATCTTCGTCGAGATCCGCACCGACGACGGCGGCGAGGGCGTCGGCTACAGCTACACGATCGGCACCGGCGGCACCGCGGTGCTGGCCCTGCTCCGCGATTCGCTGCTGGCGCGGCTGCCGGGGCGCGATCCGGCGCGGGTGGAGGCGATCTGGCGCGACCTGTTCCTGACGACGAAAGCGACCACGGTCGGCGCCATCAGCTCGCTGGCGCTGGCCGCGGTCGACACCGCGCTGTGGGACTGGCGTTGCCGTGCCGCCGGCCTGCCCCTGTGGGTGCTCGCCGGCGGTGCCAAGGACCGCATTCCCCTGTACGACACCGAGGGCGGCTGGCTGCACCTGAGCACCGAGGAGCTGGTCAAGGGCGCCGCGCAGAGCCAGGCCGCGGGGTGGCCGGGCATCAAGATGAAGGTGGGCCGCTCGCCGGCGCAGGACGCCGAACGGCTTGCCGCCGTGCGCGCCGCGGTCGGCCCCGACTTCGACGTGATGCTCGACGCCAACCAGTCGCTGACCGCGGCCGACGCGGTGCGCCGCGCCCGCCTGCTGGAGCCGTACGACCCGTTCTGGTTCGAGGAGCCGCTGCCCGCCGAGGACGTCGCCGGGCACGAGCAGCTGGCGGCGGCCACCTCGATTCCCGTGGCGGTCGGTGAATCGATGTACGCCCCGGGCCAGTTCGCCGAGTATCTGCGGCGTGGCGCGGCCGGTGTCGTGCAGGTCGACGTGGCCCGCATCGGTGGCATCACGCCGTGGCTCAAGGTGGCGCACCTGGCCGAGGCCGCGAACGTGCCGGTCTGCCCGCACTTCCTGATGGAGCTGCACGTAAGCCTGTGCTGCGCGGTGCCGAACAGCCGCTATCTCGAGCACATCCCGCAGTTGCGCGCGATCACCCACGGCGAGATCGAGATCGTCGAGGGCCACGCGCTGGCTCCGTCGGCCCCGGGCCTGGGCATCGTGTGGAACCGCGACGCGATCGACAACCGGAGAGTCCATTGACCGCTCAAGTGGAGTCACCGGCGCCCCCGGACGCGCCGCCGGCCAAACCTCGCCGATTGCCGCTCTGGGCCAATCCCCGCATCGGGCTCGTCGTGCTGTTGGTGCTGCTCGTGGCGTTGTTCACCACGCTGCGGCCGGCGTTCCTCGACACCCGCCTGACCCTGACGCCGCTGCAGTCCGACATCAGTGTCTACCTCGTGGTGGGCCTGGCCCAGCTGAGCGTGCTCTCGCTCGGGCACATGAACCTGGCGGTCGGCCGGATGGCGGCGACCAGTGCTTTCGCCATGGGGCTGGTCCACGACAAGCTCGGGGCAGGCCTGATCGTCAGCCTCGCGGCGGGGCTGCTCGTCGGCGCGCTGCTCGGCGCACTGGCCGGTCTGATCATCTCCCGTACGGGGGTCAACTCGTTCGTCGTCACGCTGGCGATGGACTTCGCCCTGGTCGGCCTGATCACAATTCTCTACGCCTCGGCGACCGACGGCGTGGCCTTCCCGACGATGCCTTCAGGGATGGAAGCGCTGCGTTTTGATACCTTCGCGGACTACTGCATGGGCGACGTCTGCGGCCCGCGCATCCCGCTCGTCGTGCCCATCGCGATCGCCGCGGCCCTGCTCGTGGGCCTGTTCTTCCGGTGGTCGCGGGTCGGCCGGGAGGTATTGATGACCGGGTCGAACATGCGAGCGGCGGAACTCTCCGGCATACCGACAAGGTATCGAATCGTGCAGGCCCATGCTCTCAGTGGACTGATCGCGGCGCTGGCCGGGTTCCTGCTGGCGGCCAACAACGGCGCGTTCTCGGCGAGCATCGGCGACTCGTTCCTGCTGCCCTCGTTCCTGGCGCCGGTGCTGGGCGGCACGTTGCTGGTCGGCGGCGCGGTAAGCGTACTCGGCACCGCCCTCGGCGCGGCGCTGACCCAGGTCATCTACAAGGGCCTCAACCTGCTGCAGTTCCAGCTCGACCAGCTGCAGCTCTACATCGGGCTCGTGCTGCTCGCGGCGCTGTCGCTCGACCGGTTCCGCCACGTCCTGGCCGAGCGGAGAGGCGCCAAACTATGACGCTCACGGCTACTTCCCTGAGCGCGACCTCCCGGAAACCCGAGCTCACGCTGGCGGTCATCGCGGTGGTCGGGTTCGTCGCGTTGGCCATCGCCACCGGCGGGAACCTGCTGTCGGCGGGTACGCTCGAGGCGTTCTTCCGGTTCCTGGCCGTGCCGATCGTCATCGGATTGTCGCAGATGGTCGTGCTCGCGGTCGGGCAGATGAATCTGTCGGTCGGGGCGCTCACCGGGTTCTGCGCCATGGCCGCCGCCTGGCTGATGCTCGAGGCCGGCCTGCCCGCTCCGATCGCGGTGCTCGCCGCCCTCGCGCTGGGCCTCGCGGTCGGCCTGGCCAACGGCATCCTGGTCGTGCTGACCCGCATCAACGGGTTCATCGTCACGCTGGCCACGATGACGATCATCCAGGGGCTGCGGTACGGCGTGAACGGCCCCGATACCTTCCAGGGCTACTCCGAGGGCCTTCGGGCGTTCGGCCGGGCATCGATCCTCGGCCTTCCCGCGGTATTCCTCGTGGCGATTGCTGTCGCCGTGCTCGTCGGGCTCTACTTCTCCCGTACGGTCTCCGGCCGCAAACTGCTCGCCAGCGGTGGCAGTCCCTTCGCCGCCCGGCTCTCCGGCATCTCGAACGACCGCTCGCTGATCACCGCGCACGGACTCTCCGGCCTGCTCGCCGGGGTCGCCGCCGTCATCACGGTGGCTGCCTCGGGCTCGGTCAACGCCACCATCGGCGACGACCTGCTGCTGCCCAGCTTCGCCGCGCCGATCATCGGCGGGGTCGCGCTCACCGGCGGCATGGTCAGCGTCACCGGCACGGTCCTCGCGGCCTTCCTCGTCCGCCTGGTCGACGTGATGCAGGCCCAGTTCGGCATCAACCCCCGCTGGGTCGACCTCATCATCGGCGCCGTCGTGCTGGGCGCGGTGCTGCTCGGCACCGTCCGCCAGAAGCTGCAGAAGGGGTCGACTTGATGCTCGTCGCGGAGAAACTGGTCAAGACGTTTCCGGGGGTCCGGGCTCTGGACGGGGCCAACCTCACGCTGCGGCCGGGGAGCGTGCACGCGCTGCTCGGGGAGAACGGGGCGGGTAAGAGCACGCTGGTCAAGCTGCTCACCGGCGTCTACCGGCCCGACGGTGGCCGCATCCTCTCCGACGGTGCGGAGCTGCAGTTCGGTGGGCCGCTGGACGCGCAGAAGGCCGGCATAGGCGTGGTGCACCAGGAGCGCAATCTCATTCCGGCGTTCTCGGTCGGCGAGAACATCGTGTTGCATCACCTGCCGGGACGCGCCGGGTGGCTCGACAAGCAGCGGATGCGGGCTGAGGCTCGGCGCTGCCTGGAGCTGCTGGAAGTCGACCTCGACCCGGACATGCCGGTCTCGCGGCTGTCGGTGGCTCAGGGTCAGCTCGTCGAGATCGCCAAGGCGCTCAGCCTGGACAGCAAGGTGCTGCTGCTCGACGAGCCGACCGCTTCGCTGACCGGGGACGAGGCCGACCGGCTCTACAGCGTCGTGCGGCGGCTGCGCGACTCCGGGCACGCGGTCGTGCTGGTCAGTCACAAGCTGGAGGAGGTCTTCGCGGTCGCCGATACCGTCACGGTATTGCGCGACGGACGCAGCGTCGCCGAGGCCGAGCCGCTCGAAGGCCACACGCAGAGCCAGATCGTCGACCTCATGGTGGGCCGCGCGTTCGCCTCGATCGAGCTGGCCCGCCACCCGGTCGACGCTTCACAAACGCCGGCGCTGCGACTGAGCGATGTCGCCACGGGCCTCGGTCACCAGGACATCAACCTTTCCGTACGCCCGGGCGAGATCCTCGGCCTCTACGGGCTCGTCGGCGCCGGGCGCAGCGAGCTCGCGAAGGCCGTACTCGGGCTGGAACGCATCACCGCGGGCACCGTCGAGATCCACGGAAAGCCGGCCCGCATCCGCAACGTCGGTGAGGCGCTGCGGCGCTATCGGCTCGGGTATGTCACCGAGGACCGCAAGGACGAAGGGTTGTTCCTGGAACAGCCGGTCACGCGCAACATCGCGGTGACCGTGTGGCGGCGGCTCGCCAAGGCGGGGTTCGTGCCCGACCGGCGGGAGCGTGCGCTCGCGGCGACGTACGTGGAAAGGCTCGGGATCAGGGTCTCGACGCCGCAGCAGCTCGCCGGGCAGCTCTCGGGCGGCAACCAGCAGAAGGTGAGCCTGGCGAAGTGGCTGGCCGCCGAGTGCGACGTGCTGATCGTGGACGAGCCGACCGTGGGCATCGACGTGCGGACGAAAGCGGCGTTCCACGAGCTGATCGCGGGGCTGGCGGCGGAGGGGCTGGCGTTGCTGCTGATCTCGTCGGACCTGCCCGAGACCGTCGTGCTGGCCGACCGGATCGCCGTCATGAGCGAGCTGCGCATCGTCGGCGAGCTGGACAACGACCACGACTACCAGCGGATGAGTCAGCAGATCATCCGCCTGATCCACGCAGAGCCGTCGAATCCCGGCACTCTCCGCCCGACCGAAAGCTGAACCTCCGCATGAACCCCCTGGAACGCGTTCGCCTGGGTCGCACCGATGTCACCGTGACCCGGCTCGGCATCGGGCTCGCTCCCCTCGGCGGACTGTTCGAAGCATCCAGCGACGAAAACGCCCGCCAAACCGTCGAGCATGCCTATGAACTGGGCATTCGCTACTTCGACGTGGCACCGCTCTATGGCAACGGCCTGGCCGAACGGCGCACCGGACCGCCGTTGCGCGGCAAAAAAGCCACGCTTTCGACAAAAGTCGGGCGGCTGCTGCGGCCCGGTGGCGGAGATACGCAGGACATCTGGGCGGAACCGACGGGGGTTACGCCGAAATTCGACTTCAGTGCCGAGGGCGTGCGGACCTCGTACGCGGAAAGCCTCTCTCGCCTGGGGCTCGAGCGCGCCGACATCCTGCACCTGCACGACCCGGACGACCACTTCGAACAGGCCGTGAACGAGGCGCTGCCGGCGCTGGTCGAGCTGCGCGAACAGGGGCGGATCGGCGCGGTTTCGGCCGGGATGAACCAGGCGAAGATGCTGGCCGAGTTCGTACGGACCGGTCAGCTCGACGCGGTGCTGCTGGCCGGGCGCTACACGCTGCTCGACCAGTCCGGCGGCGACGAGCTGCTGCCGCTGTGTGCCTCGCGCGGCGTCGGGGTGATCGTGGGCGGGGTGTTCAACTCGGGGCTGCTCGCCGATCCCCGGCCGGGCGCCACGTTCGACTACGCACCGGCCGATCCGGCGTTGCTGGAACGGGCCCTCGCCATCCGGGCGGTGTGTGAACGGCACGGCGTTCCGTTGCGCGCCGCCGCGATCCAGTTCCCCGCCACCCACCCCGCGGTGACCAGCGTCCTGGTCGGCACCCGCTCGGCCGCCGAGGTCGAGGACGCTGTACGCATGGCGTCCGTGCCGATCCCCGCCGTGCTCTGGAACTCACTCCGCGCCGAAGGGCTACTCGCGTGATCATCGACGCTCACCACCACCTGTGGACAGCCGACTACGAGTGGCTGGCCGATCCCTCGCTGGCAAAGATCCGCCGCGACTACACGGTCGACGATCTGCGCGCCGCCATCGCCGGAACAGGCGTCGAGCGTACGGTCCTGGTCGAGGCCGGCCGTTGCGAAGATGCCGAGACCACCGAGTTCCTGCGGATCGCCGACGAGACTGCCGAGATCGCAGGCGTGGTCGGCTGGGCCTCGTTGACCGATTCCGACCTGGCCTCGACACTCGCCGGCCATCGCGCCGAGCCCGGCGGCCACCTGCTGGTCGGCGTGCGCGACCAGGTGCAGGGTTTTCCCGACGACCATCTCGACCGTCCCGAGGTGCGCGTCGGGCTCGCCACCATCGCCGCCGCCGGCCTGGTCAACGAGCTCGTGGTCCGTACGCCTCAGTTGCCCTCGGTCGTCCGGGCCGCGGCCGAGCTGCCCGGCTCGACCTTCGTGCTCGACCACCTCGGCAAGCCCTCTATCGCCGCCAGGGACTTCGCGTCCTGGCGGGCTTTGATCGAACCGGTCGCCGAGTGCCCCAACGTCGTGGCGAAGCTGTCCGGCCTGGTCGCCGAGGCGGACTGGGCCGCGTGGACGCCCGCGGAGCTTCGTCCCTACGTCGAGACCGCTGTCGAACTGTTCGGTACCAACCGGCTCATGTTCGGGTCGGACTGGCCGGTCTGCGAGGTCGCGGCCTCGTACGCCGAAGTCAAGAACGCCATGGTCGAGCTGCTCGGCGGCGAACCCGGCGATGTCTTCGGCAGCACCGCAATCAGCACCTATCACCTGGAGCACCTGTGAAACACCCGCTGTCCCTGCGCATCACCTCGGTCGACACGTACGACGTCCGGTTCCCCACCTCGCGGGAGCTCGACGGGTCCGACGCGATGAACCCGGACCCGGACTACTCGGCCGCCTACGTGGTGCTGCGCACCGACACCGGCCTCGAGGGCCACGGCTTCACCTTCACGATCGGGCGGGGCAACGAGATCTGCAAGGCGGCCATCGACGCGCTCACCCCGTTCGTGCTCGAAGCGCCGCTCGACGACCTGGGCGAGTTCGCCCGCCGGCTCACCCACGACTCGCAGATCCGCTGGCTCGGCCCCGAGAAGGGCGTCGTCCACCTGGCCGCCGCGGCCCTGATCAACGCCGCCTGGGACCTCGCCGCGAAGGCGGCCGGCAAGCCGGTGTGGCAGTTGCTGGCCGACATGAGCCCGCAGGAGATCGTCGAACTGGTCGACTGGCGATACCTCAGCGACGCGCTCACCCCCGACGAAGCGCTCGCGATCCTGGAGGCGGCCCAGACCGGCAAACAGGAGCGGATCGCCCTGCTGAAGGAGAAGGGCTACCCGGCCTACACGACGTCGCCCGGCTGGCTCGGCTACTCCGACGAGAAGCTGACCCGCCTCGCGCGTGAGGCTGTGGCTGACGGCTACACCCAGATCAAGCTCAAGGTCGGTCAAGACCTTCAAGACGACGTACGGCGGATGCGCCTGGCCCGCGAGGTCGTCGGCGACGACATTCGCGTGGCCGTCGACGCGAACCAGCGGTGGGACGTGGACGCGGCCGTGGAGTGGATGACCGCCCTCGCGCCGTACGACCCGTGGTGGATCGAGGAGCCGACCAGCCCCGACGACGTGCTGGGCCACGCGGAGATCCGCCGCCGGTTGCAGCCCGCCGGCATCAAGGTGGCCACCGGCGAACACGTGCAGAACCGGGTCATCTTCAAGCAACTGCTGCAGGCCGACGCGGTCGACTTCGTGCAGATCGACTCGGCCCGCGTCGCCGGGGTCAACGAGAACGTCGCGATCCTGCTGCTGGCAGCCAAGTTCGGCAAGCCGGTCTGCCCGCACGCCGGCGGGGTGGGCCTCTGCGAACTGGTCCAGCATCTGTCCATGTTCGACTTCGTGGCGGTGTCGGGGTCGTTGCAGGACCGGGTCATCGAGTACGTCGACCACCTGCACGAGCACTTCGTCGACCCGGTCGTCATCCGCGACGGGGCCTACGTCGTGCCGACGGCACCGGGGTTCTCGGCCACGATGCTGCCCTCGACGCTCTCGCGGTTCTCCTACCCCGACGGGCCGGAATGGGCCTGATCCCGGTCAGCCTCGACGGGTCCCCGACCCCGGCGGTCCCCGACGACCCCGACGATTTCGACGGCCCGGTCGCGGCGCTGCGGCACCTGCTCGCGGCGCTGACCGGGCCGGTCGATCCCGTGGACGCACCGATCGCCCTCGTCGCCGGCGTTGTTGCCGGGGCGGGGGCGCCCGGGACGGCACGATGCGCGGCGGTCGGATTGTCCCCGTTGAACGGCGGGGTCGCGGAGACCAGGGCCGAGGGGCCGTACGCGGCGGGGATGCGGGCCGCCGGGGTTACCGGGGTGGTGCTGCACGGCCGGGCGCCCATGCCGGTGTGCGTTGTCGTGTCGGACGGCGGCGCTCGTCTCGAACCGGCCGGGGATCTGTGGGGGCTGTCCACCGGGGTGGCGACCGATCGGCTCCTCGAACGCTACGGCGCTGACGCCGCGGTGGCGGTGATCGGGCCGGCCGGCGAGCGCGGGGTGCTGTACGCCTCGATTGTCACCTGCCGCCATCACCCGCTGCCTCGGCTGGGACTCGGCGCGGTCCTCGGCGGGAAGAACGTCAAGGCGGTCGTCTGCGTGGGCTCTTCGCGGCCGCCTGTGGCCGACCCTGTCTCGGTGCGGGACATCGCCGCTGAATACTCGTCGCTCGCCGCTGTCGACGGGCTCTCCACCTGGCAGCGGGAATGGCCCGGCTTCGGGGTGTGGACGGGGGCGCCGGGCTACGCGCCGGTCGCGCAGTTCACCGACACGACGCGCGGTGGCGGGGTCGGTTCGGTGCCGCCGGAGATCTCGCGCTCGGTCGCGCCCTGTCCCGGCTGTCCGACCAACTGCATCAAGGTGTACGCCGGGGCAGGCCTGCATCAGGAGGCGCTCGCGGCCCTCGACGTCGCCGACCCGTGGCCGCTGCTGTCGGTGCACGAACAGGAGGGCACCGACCCGGTCTCGGCGAGCGGCACGCTGACCGTGCGCGGGGTGGCGATCCCGCCGTTCGACCCGCGCGTGCAGCCCAACCTGGGGCTGGCGTACGTGGTCGCGCCGATCGGACCCCGCTACGACATCGTGGAGCACGACCTCGACTTCGACCCGATCGCCGGCATCCCGTCGGCCTACCCGGAGCTGGCGAAGCTCGGCGTCTCGGTGCCCCGGCCGCGAGGCGAGTTCGATGTCTGGCGTACGGCTCAATTGATGCGGTTGTGGAGCGGCCTGGACGCGCTGGGCGTGTGCCTTTTCGCATCGACCCCGACCCGCCCGCTGACGTTGGAGCGCGTGGGCGACCTGGTCACGGCAATCAGCGGATTACGGCCTGACGTTCTGGAACTGGGCGCCACCAGGATGCGGCTGCAGCACGAGGTCAACGTCCGGGTCGGCCGAGCCACCGTCGAAACCCTGCCGGAGCTGTTCTTCACCTCGCCGGTGCAGGCCGGGGAGTACGCGGGTGCGGTGCTCGACCGTTCGTCGTTCGAGGCGGCCGCCGCGGCACTACGCGACGAGCTCGGCCTGATCTAAGGCCCGCGCATGCGGGTTCTGACCGGCCCGTCGACGGGGTGTGCGAGAGTCGCGTTCGGCAGCCGAAAGACCCTGACGCCTTTCCATCACGTGACAGCCGAGGTTCCCGAGAACCACCCGATGGCGTCGGCCTCCTGATATTCGTCCTCCCGCTCAGAGGGCCATCGCTCCCACAGAGTCGCCAAGGCCTCGCGGTCGTCCGGGCTGTCGCTGGGGCACGGTGGGGAGTGCATGCAGCCCGGAATACGGGCGGCCGCGAAGTCACGGTGTGCATCCCATTCCTGAGCCAGTTGGTCGGGCGTCAATCGGTGCAGGATGTAGACGCGAGGTTCGAAGTCCCACGTCTCGCCGCCTTCGTTGACCACCATCACGAACCAGTACTCGTGGCCGTCGTACTCGGCCAGCCCGGTGACCGGGCCGTCGTACCAGTCGCTGAACCAGATCACGCGGACGCCGTTGAGCTCGGGCAACCCCACAAGCCGAGACGGCGTGTGCATGGACGCGACTCTAAGGTACCGCGTCTTCGTGGAGCTGACCGACGTCGTCGACGGCTTCCCGTACGACCACGGCCCCGCCGCCGCCGCCGAGATGATCGCCCAACGCGAGATCCGCGACGCGGCGTGGGACTGGCTTTCGGGTCCTCGCACCGGCGAGAACATGTGGTCCTACCTGTCCCGGTGGGAGAACAGGATCGCTGCTCTGAGCGACCCGCCCGGCCCTATGACAAACGGCTCGATGGGTTGAGGCCGCTCGCACCGGGCCTCGATGAGTTCGGCAACTCCGAAATCCCTGTCGCAATGGGGGCAGGTCGCAAAGCCGAACAGGTAGGTGAGGCCGTCGGCCATCGTCGTCTGGCCGTGTACCTCGGCGGTGTCGTACATCCACCGCCCGACGCCGGTCAGCGACGCGGGATCGGCCGGTCGCAGCGGGAGGCGCTGAACGTCCCCGTCGTTGTAATGCCTGATGGCCGAATAATGCCCCCAGCCGCCGATGACGACGAAGACCTCGTTCTCGCAGCCGGCGCATTCGAGCCGGTAATGCTCGTCGGAATAGTCCAGGCCGGCACGGGCCCAGAGCGTGAACCCGGCGAAAGCGAGCGCGTCCTGGAAGCGATGCCGGAACGCGTCGGCCGCAAGCCCGGTCAACGATTCCACCGCCATCCGGTGCAGGGCCTCGTACGATTCCAACGCGCCTGACACGAGATCGTCGGCCTCGCGATAGACGTGCAGCGTCTGGGCGATCAGCGCGGCGAGTTCGAGTGCCTCCTCACGGTTGCCCTCCTGCTCGGCCAGCGCCGCGATGTCCGGGATCGCGGCGAAACCCGGCCGGCACCACGACTCCCCCTCGATGACGTCGAGCCGCGCGCCGAACTCTTGCCACAGCTCGGGACTCGGCTGCCGCTGCAACTGCCGCAGGAGTTCCGGGATCCCGACCGGAGGTCTGCCCGTAACACCGACAAGCTTCGACCAGTCGACCGCCACCTCTGCCTCCCCGTCCGTGCCGAGGCCGGGAACGTTATCCGATAGCGTTCCCGGTTATGGATCGAGACCTTGTTGTGGCCCGTGACCTCGCCGCTGACCTGGCGGTGCAGGTCGGCCGGCTGCAGATCGAGCGGCGCGACACCCTGCGCATGGGTGCCCCCAAGGCGCACGCCAACGATGTCGTCTCCGACGTCGATGTCGCCAGCGAGGAACTCATCGTGGCCGCCATCCACGAGGCTTGGCCCGACGACGCCGTGCAGGCCGAGGAGGGCCACGGCCGCGACGGCGCGAGCGGCTGGACCTGGGTCGTCGACCCGCTCGACGGCACCCGCAACTACGTCAGCCGCACCGGCCCCTGGTCGGTGTGCATCGCGCTCTATCAGGGCGAACAGGCCCGGGTCGCCGTCGTTCACGACCCCGCCGCTGGTGAGACGTTCACCGCGGTCGACGGCGGCGGTGCTTTCCTCAACGGTGTGCCGCTCCCGGTGCCGAGCGGTCCGCCCCTGGGTGAAGCCCTCGTCGGCGTCAGCTTCCAGCCCAACACGCGTACGAAGACCCGCGCGGGCCGGCTGATCGAGGCGCTGCTCCCGGTGGTCGGCGACATCCGACGGCTCCCGGCCGCACTGAACCTGGTCTACCAGGCTGCCGGCCGCCTCGACGGCGGCGTGGCGCTCGACACGAACCTGTGGGACATCGCCGCCGGCGCCCTCATCGCCCGCGAGGCCGGCGTGACCCTCGGCGGCCGCGGCCCCGATTTCACCACCGAGCTCACCATCGGCGCCGCCCCCTCGCTCTGGGCGGTCTTGTCCGAGAGGGTGCGCGCGGCGGAGGCGTGACAGCGCCGTGTAAGGGCCGTGTCAGGGCTGCCCTCGAAGGTAGTCCGCATGACAGCAACAGCGATTGAGGTTTCCGGACTTCGGAAGGCCTTCGGGGACAGGGTGGTCCTCGACGGCATCGACCTGACCGTGGCCGCCGGCTCTGTTTTCTCGCTGCTCGGGCCGAACGGCGCGGGCAAGACCACCACCGTGAACGTGTTGACCACCCTGATGAGGGCCGACCAGGGCACCGTACGGGTCGACGGGCACGACATCGACGCCGAGGCGAAAGCGGTCCGCAAGGCGATCGGCGTCACCGGGCAGTTCGCCGCCGTCGACGACCTGCTCACCGGGCACGAGAACCTGCAGCTCATGGCCGACCTGCGCCGCCTGGGAAACCCCGAGGACGTCATCGGTGGCCTGCTGGACAAGTTCGAGCTGACCGACGCCGCCGCCAAGCCGGTCTCGACGTACTCGGGTGGGATGCGCCGCAAGCTCGACCTCGCCATGACCCTGGTCGGGCGGCCGCGCATCATCTTTCTCGACGAGCCGACGACCGGGCTCGACCCGCGCAGCCGCCGCACCATGTGGCAGATCGTTCGAGGGCTGGTCGCCGACGGGGTCACCATCTTCCTCACCACGCAATACCTGGAGGAGGCCGACCAGCTGGCCGACCGGGTCGCCGTGCTCGACCAGGGCCGCCTGGTCGCCCAGGGCACCCCGGCCGACCTCAAGCGGCAGGTCCCCGGCAGCCACGTGCTGCTGCGCTTCGCCGACCTGGCCACGCTCGACGCGGCCGCCCGCGTCTTCCCCGGCTCGACCCGCGACGACGAGGCCCTGTCGTTGAAGGTTCCCGACGACGGCGGCACGAAATCGTTGCGGGGCCTGCTCAACCGGCTCGACGAGCACTCGCTCGACGCCGACGAGTTCTCCGTTCACACGCCCGACCTGGACGACGTTTTCCTGGCCCTGACCGGCCACAAGAGTGCTGAGGAGACCGCCTGATGACCACCGATGCCACCATCATGCTGCGCCGCAACTTCAAGCACATGGTCCGCAACCCCACGTCGCTGTTCAACGCCGTCATCTTCCCGGTCGTCCTGCTGTTCATGTTCGTCTACGTGTTCGGCGACGCGTTCAATGTGGGCGTCGACTATGTCGACTACGCCACCCCGGGCCTGATCCTGCTGGCCATCTGTTACGGGCTCGGCTCGACCGCGACGGCCGTGAACTCCGACATGACCAAGGGCATCATCAACCGGTTCAAGGTGATGGACGTGTCCCGCGGCGCGGTGCTGACCGGTCACGTCGTCACCAGCGTGCTCACGAACCTGATCGCGATCGCGGCGATCGTCGGCACCGCGTTCGCGCTCGGTTTCCGCCCGCACGCGTCGTTCCTCGACTGGCTCGGCGTGCTCGGCATCGTCGCCCTCACCGGCTTCGCGGCCGGCTGGATCACGATCGCCCTGGGGCTGGCCGCGAAGAGCCCCGAGACCGCCGGCATCGCCGCTGTTCCGCTGGTCATGCTGCCGTTCTTCAGCAGCGCGATCGTGCCGGCCGACAAGATGGGCCCGGGCTTCAAGCAGTTCGCCGAGTACCAGCCGTTCACCCCGATCATCGAGACCGTACGCGGGCTGCTCGCCGGTGCACCGCAGGCCGGGGACGTGATCCTGGCCGTGGCCTGGTGCGCCGGCCTCGCGATCGTCGGCTACCTGTGGGCGGTCAGCACGTTCAAGAAGCGAGCGTGACCTCGGCGAGCTGACGCCAGTCGGCCCGCGCGCCCTCCTTCGCCGCCTCGGTGAACTTCGGTTCGCCGAGGCGGCCGCGCGTGGCCTGCTCGATCCGGGCCGCGTCGGGCAGAGACCGATCAACCAGCCCGCGTACGGCGTTGCTCGCGCCCAGCAGCCGAGCGGCGTCCTCGAATCGGTCGTTGCGCAGTGCCAGGTCGGCGATCCCCAGCAGCACCTGAGCGATCGCCGGGGCGTACCCGGCCTCGCTCGCCGCCGTCAGGGCCACGGCCCGGTGCTTGCGTGATTCGTCGAGGTCGACGGCGAGATAGCCGAGCAGGTCTTCGGTGACCACGTCGAAACCCGACCGGTTGCCGTGGTCCCGCAGATCGCGCAGATGCCCGTACGCCTCCTCGCGCTCCCCGCTCCAGCCGGCGAGCACAGCCCGCGCGAGGGACAGTTCGCCCAGCGCGTCGGGCCAGGTCACCCCCTGCGCGAGCCGTCGCGCGTCGTCGATCGCGGCCGCGCTCGCGGTCTTGTCGCCGAGCAGCCAGAAGAGCTGGGCCTGGCGGGCTCGGGTGCGGATGACGTCCTCGGCCGCGCCGATCTCGACGACGACGGCGATCGCCTGCTCGAGGTATTCGCAGGCGTTCGCGAACTCGCCGCGGGTGGCGACGCGCTCGGCCAGCTCGGTCAGCGCGAACGAGATGCCGAACCGCTCGCCGATCGCCTGGAACTCCGCGAGCGCCTGCTCGAGGAAGGCGTCGACGTCGCGTCCGCCCTCGCCGAGGACGATGCGCATCTTGCCGAGTTGCAGCCGGGCCAGGGCCCGTACCCAGGGATCCTCGTCCTGCAGCAGGCTCTCGAACGCGGGCACGGCCGCCCCGGGCGCCAGCAGCATGCGTTCCAGCGCGTTGACGAAGCCGAGGGCCGGGTGACTGCGCCGGCTGCGACGACTCATCTCGTACGCCTTGTGGATCCACTCGGCGGACTGCTGCGCATCGCCGCGGCCCGACGACGAATAGTGCACCGCCAGGGCGTACACCAGAGCTTGGATGTCCTCGGGCACCTCGCCGGGCACCGCGGTCGCCGCCAGGATCAGCTCCATGCCCTCGACCTTGCGGCCGACGAGCCACCAGTACCAGCCGGCCGCCGCCGCGAGCCGCATCGCCGCCGCGGCCTCGCCCGCGGCCAGCGCGCCGCGCATCGCGGCCCCGAGGTTGTCGTGCTCGGCCTCGAGAACGACGATCCAGTCGACCTGCTCGGCGCGGCGCAGGTGCGGCTCGGCGGACTCGGCGAGCTCGGTGAAGAACGCCTGGTGCGCGTGGCGGGCCGAGTCGGACTCCCCCGCCTCGGCGAGGCGCTGAGCGGCGTACTCCTTGATGGTGCCGAGCATGCGGTAGCGGCCGCCGTCGTTGACCACCAGTGACTTCTCGACCAGCGCGGTGAGCAGGTCGAGCGTGTCGCCGCCGCACACGCGCTCGGCCGCGTCGAGGCTGGCGCCGTCGGCGAAGACGGACAGCCGGCGCAGCACCGCGCGCTCCTCGTCGGTGAGCAGCTCCCAGCTCCAGTCGACCATCGCGCGCAGCGTCTTGTGGTGCGGCAGCCCGGTGCGGCTTCCGCCGGTGAGCAGCCGGAACCGGTCGTCGAGGCGGGCGGCGAGCTGGTCGAGGGACATGCCGCGCAGCCGGGCGGCGGCCAGCTCGATGGCCAGCGGCATACCGTCGAGCGAGCGGCAGATGTGCTCGACGACGTGCGGATCGGCGGTGAAGTCGGGCCGGATCGCGCGGGCCCGGTCGAGCAGCAGTTCGACGGCCGGATCGATGGCCAGCGGCTCGACCGGCCAGAGCGCCTCGCCGGTGATGCCGAGCGGTTCGCGGCTGGTCGCCAGGATCCGCAGCCGGCGGCACTCCCCCAGCAGGCGGTGCGCGAACGTCGCCGCCGACTCGATCAGGTGCTCGCAGTTGTCGAGAACAAGCAGCACTTCCCGTTCGCGTACGGCGGCGATCAGCCGGTCGACCAGCTCGGTGTTGGGCGACGCGCCCAGCAGCGCGTCGCGCAGGCCGAGCCCGGTCAGCGTCGCCTGGGCCACGTCACCCTCGGCGCCGATCGCGGCCAGCTCGATCAGCCAGGCGCCGTCGGGCAGGGCGTCGACCAGCGTGCGCGCGGTCTCGGTGGCCAGCCGGGTCTTGCCCGACCCGCCCGGACCGATCAGGGTGACGAGCCGGTGTTCACCGACGAGCTCACGAACCGCGGCCACGTCGGCGTCCTTGCCGATGAAGCTGGTCAGCTCGGCCCGCAGGTTGGTCTTACGATCCTTGCGGGGCCTGCCCTCGCCCCGCAGCAGCGCGACGTGCAGCGCGGCCAGCTCGGGCGACGGGTCGACGCCGAGCGAGTCGGCCAGGGTCTCGCGCGTGCGCTGGAAGACCTGCATCGCCTCGGCGTCGCGGCCGGCCGCGACCAGCGAGCGCATGAGGGCGCCGACGAACCTTTCGCGCAGCGGGTGAGCGGCCACGAGATCGGTCAGCTCGGTGACCGACCCGGCGTCCGCCTCGGCCTCGAACCGGTTCTCCAGCGCGGACAGCCGCAGCCCTTCGAGCCGGGCGACCGCCGCGTCGAAGGCGGCACTCTCCGGCAGTCCGACGTCCTGCATGGCCGCCCCGCGCCAGAGAGCAAGAGCTTCGCGTACGGTTCCCCGCCCGGCCAGCCGCTCGAACCGCACGGCGTCGACCGCGTCGGGGTCGATCGCGAGCCGGTAGCCGTCGGTGTGCCCCTCGACGAGCCCGTCGGGCAGCACTTTCCGCAGCCGGGAGACGAGCCGGTGCAGCGCGTTGGTCGCGTCGGCGGGCGGCTGCTCCCCCCAGATCCAGTCGACCAGCGTCGCCTTCGGAACGACCCGCCCGGCGTCGAGCGCGAGCGCGATGAGCAGCCCCCGGAGCCGAGCCCCCGGCACGTCGACAACCGAGCCGTCCCCGCTACGAACCTCGAACGACCCCAGCATGGCGACCTGCACCGGACAAGTCTGCCATGCGCGTTTTCAGCGGGGGCGCCCGGCCGAGCTGAGTCACGGCAGTCTGCGATCTTGAAGCGCATCCGCACGCCCGAGGGTGTGAACTCAGGTCAGCGGGACGAGGTAGGAGCCGACGCGGGTGATGAGCCCGTCTCGGAAGGTGAACAGGTCGTTGAAGGCGAAGCGGAAGGGGCCGTGTTCGACGCTGACGCCGCGGCCTTCGCCGGTTGTGACGACTACCGGACCGTCTTCGAGGACTCGCTGCACATCGAGTTCGGGGCTACCGGTGAAGGCCGGATTCTCGATCTCGCCGTCGAATTCGGCTTTGCCGCGGGTGCTCCGGTGGCCGTGGATCATCCATTCCACGTCCTCCGTGAGGGTCGCGAGGATGCGCGGGTGGTCGCTGTCGCGGAATCCGGCGAAGTACTCCCCGACCAGTTCGCGCTGGGTGGTTGCTGCCATTGCGTTCTCCGTTCCAGGGTGTCAGTGCCGCAGGTGCGCGGCGAGAGCGTCGAGGATCGATGTGAGCCCGTCGGCTGCTTGGGTCGTCCGCAGTTCAGCGGGAAGCCGGCGCTGGTGGACCGTCAGGTTGGTACCTCCGTCGGCGGGAGTGATGGTCACGGTCGTGCGGAGTCCGGTGACAGGTTCGTCGAATACCAGTTCACGCGGAACGATGATGCGCACGTACACGAATCGAAGTCGTCGGGTGGAGCCGGTGGGCGCACGGGTGTCGAGGACGAACTCGCCTCCGGGTCGCAGATCGACGATTACGGATTCGGGCGGTACCCAGGCGTGCGCTCCGCCCCAGAAGGCCGCGATGCTCGCCGGTGTCGTGAAAGCGGTCCAGACCCGTTCGGGTTCGGCGGCGAGATGGCGTCGGGCGATGAGTTCGTCGCCGTTCAGTTCCGCCCGCATCATCGTGCTGCTCCGTCGGACAGATGTTGTTCCAGGGCGTTGAGCCGGTCGTCCCAGGCCCGGCGTTGCTCGTCGATCCAGGTGCTCAATAGTGCGAGTTGGGTCGTTCTCAGCCGGCAGGGCCGCCTGGTGCCCTCTCGTCGTTGCTCCACCAGGCCGCATCGCCGGAGTACGCCGATGTGGTGTGAGATCGCCTGCTGGGTCAGGTCAAACGGTTCAGCGAGCTCTCCGACGGTCGCGTCACCACGAGCGAGCTGGGTCACCAGAGCGCGGCGGACCGGGTCGCCGAGCGCAGCGAACGCGGCGTCGAGGTCCACGCTTGGAGTCGTGGGGGTGGCAGGCACGATGCTGACACTAACACAAACGAGTCTTTTAACAAGCGCTTGTTTGTAGATTGGCGACCTGGTCGTGCATCAGGGTCGCGAGGTCACCGCCCCCGCCAGTGCGGGGAGCCCCACAGCTCGGCGACCTCGGCGGCCTTGGCGTAGAAGCGGGCCGCGTCGTCGTGCCGGTCGAGCAGCTCGCTCAGCTCGGCCAGGCACAGCGCGACCGGCCGCAGCGCCACCAGGACGCTGGCGAACCCGCCGATCTGGTCCTGGAACGGCAGCAGCGCCTCGATCACCGGGGCGGCCAGGTCGGCTCGCCCCAGGGCGACCACCGCCATCGCCCGGATCGTCAGCACCCCCGACTCGAGATAGTCGGGGCGCACCGGGCAGGCCCCGAGTGGCACGGCGCGCGCCTCCTCCCACCGCCCCGCGGCCGCCAGGTTCAGGGCCAGCAGGTCGTCGAGGACCGGCCCGGTCCTCGCGCGGAAGTCCCGGGTCGCTTCGAGGTGCCCGGCGAGTTCACCGCGGCTGATCAGCACGCTCGCGGTCGTGATGAAATGCTGCAGGTCGGCGTGCAGGTTGCCGTGGGCCCGCATCAGCGCGGCCGACTCGTCGTAGAACCGTTGCGCCGCAACGAGATCGCCGGCGACGTGGGCCAGCCCACCGAGCGAGCCGAGGTTGATGGCCTGCGCCTCCCGCAGGTGATAGTCGCGCGCCATGTCGGACTGCCGCGCGATCACGGCCCGCACCTCGTCCGGGCGCCCCATCAGCGCGGCGGTGTAAGAGAGCATCGCCTCGGCGAACCAGCGGTACGACACCAGCCCGTGCGCGACAGCCAGTCCGTGCAGGGTCAGCGCCAGGTCGCGACGGTCCTCGGCGGCGCTGTTCCAGGGCATCGTGCGCAGACGGGCGGTCAGACCCAGGGCGTACGTCTCGACGTCGTCGAACGTGCGGGCCAGCTCCAGCGCTTCGAGCCCGGCCGCGGTGGCGCGCGGGTCCGGTTCGCCGTCGACCTCGGCGGTGAGGGCGGCCAGCAGGCGGCAACGGTCGAGCGGGGCGAGGTCGTCGCGGTGCAGAAGGCGGGTGAGCAGGTCGACGACGCGGCGATCGACAGTGCCGTACGCCCGGATCTGCCACGGGGTGGGGACGTTCCAGGCGGTGAACGCCGCGATCAGCAGGTCGTCGCGGTCGGCGGCCACGGCCACGTCGATCGCGCGCGCCCGGGTTTCACGGCTCGCGATCGAGGCCCCGGCGCGAGCCTGAGCGCGCAACAACCGGCCCAGAGCATCCACCCGTACGTCGTCGGTCGCGGCCAGCTCCACAGCGGTGTTCAGCAGCGTGATCGCGGTGTCGTACGCGTACCGGCGCTCGGCGGTCCCGGCGGCCCGGATGGCGTGGTCGACGGCGAGCCGCGCGGTCGGCGACGACGCCGCCCGCGCGTAGTGGTGGGCCAGCGCGGCGTGATCGCCCGGGTGCAGGGCGGCGATGCTCGTGGCCAGCTCGGCGTGCAGCCGGGCCCGGCGCAGACTCGGCACGTCGGAGTAGACGGTGTCCCGTACGAGGTCGTGCACGAACCGGACGCGGCCGGCGGCGGGCTCGGTGAGCAGGCCCGCGTCCAACCCGGCTTCCAGAGCGTTCAGCAGGTCGCCGTCGAAAGCCCCGGCGAGCACCTCGACCTCGGCCTCGGGCCCGGCGACGGCCGCCAGGCGCAGGGCGGCGAGCGCGGAATCGGGCAGGTGAGCCAGGCGTCGGCGGAGCACATCCCGTACGCCCGCAGGCACCTCGGAAAGCGCGACGAGCGCACCTTCGGCGGCCAGAAGACGAGCCGATTCCCGTACGTAGAAAGGGTTGCCCCCGGTGCGCAAGGCGAGCGCGGCCACCGTCTCGGAAGAGACCGGGTCGCGGGTGACAGTGCCGATCAGCCGCCCGACGTCGTCAGCGGACAGACCGCCGAGCTGCACGCGCAGGGGCGTCCGCCGGGCCAGCGCGGCCAGGGTCTCGGACAGCGCCGCGGCGGGCCGGAACGCGGCCACGAGCAGCACCGGCGCCTCGGTCAGCTCGGCCACGCCGGCCAGCAGCCGCAGCGTCTCGTCGTCGGCCTCGTGCAGGTCGTCGAGCACCACGGCGACCGGCCGCACCCGCGCCGCCTCGCGCAGCCAGGCCACAACGGCCCGATGTAGCCGGAATCTTCCCGCCGCGGCGCCGTCGCCTGTCTCGGCCAACGCGCCGGCGCCGTCGTCGAGCAGGGGACCCAGGGCGGAGGTCTCCGTCGGCGGGACGGCCTCGGCCAGCTCCCGCAGCGCCTCGACCCACGCCCACGCCGGCGGCGCCCCCTCCGTGGAAGGGCAGCGGCCCATGACGACCAGCCAGCCTTCCTCGGTCAGCGAGGCCCGCGCGTGGGCGAGCAGGGTGGTCTTGCCCGCGCCGGCCTCGCCGGCGACCAGGGCGATCCGTGGACCGTCGGCCGTGGCCTCCGCGGCGACTCCGGCGAGGGCGGCCAGCTCGGCGCGCCGGCCGACGAACGGATCGGGGACCGCGGCCCGCTGATGGGGACCGGATCGGGCGGGTGGGATGACGTGCTGCCGGAGGATCGCCGTCTCGAGTTCGCGCAGCTCCGGGCCGGGGTCAAGGCCGAGCTGGTCGGCGAGCACGCCGCGGGCCCGGCGGATCGCCGCGAGGGCGTCACCCTGCCGTCCGCCGCGCCACAGCGCCAGGGCCAGCAGCCGCCACGCCTCCTCGCGCAAAGGCGCCTGCGCGATCAGTGCCTCACCCTCCGCAACCGCCGATGCGATGTCGCCGCTACTCAAGGTCACAGACACCAGTTGTTCACGGGCGGCCAGCCGCAACTCCTCGAGCCGGGCGGCCTCGGCCTGGGCCCACGGTTCGGCGGCGAACTCCGCGTACGCGTCGCCCCGCCACAGGTCGAGCGCCCCGCGCAGCAACCGGCGGGCGGCGGCCGGCTCGGCGCTGCGGGCCTCGGTCAGCGACCGCTCGAACCGCCACGCGTCGACCGCCTCGTCGGGCAGCCTCAGCGCGTAGCCGGGAACGGCCGTGACCAGCAGTTTCGCCGGGGTACGCGGCGCCCGGGCGGGTTCCAGGAGGCGGCGCAGGTTGGACACGTACGCCTGGAGCGAAGCGACCGCCTTGGGGGGTGCCTCGTCGCCCCAGAGCTGGTCGGTGAACCGGTCGACCGACACGACCTCGCCGCGCGCCAGCGCCAGCAGGGCCAGCACGGAACGTTGCCGCCGGCCCCCGAGGTCGATCGGACCGGCCGCACCCTCGAGCCCGACGGAGCCCAGCACCCGCAACAGCATGACGGGCCCGATGGTAGCTGACGGTTAGCGATTTCCAAGTCGCCCGCAAGTGCCGCCCCGCAGAGTGGATCACCGTGAGTCAGAATCTGAACGAACCGATGGCCGACGTCCGCGACATGTACATGGCCCACACCATGTTCCGCCGCGAGTTCGGCCTGCTCCCCCAGCTCATCCGCGACGTCCGCGAGGGCGACGTCGCCCGCGCCAAGATCGTCGGAGCCCACGCCGAGCTGCTCTGCCTGATCCTGCACCTGCACCACGAGGGCGAGGACATGTACGTCTGGCCGAAGCTGCACGCGCGCGCCGGCGCCGAGGCCGAGGCGATCGTCCCCACGATGGAGGCCCAGCACCACACCATCGAGGAGAGCGTCGCCCTCATCAACAAACTGCTGCCGCCATGGGTCGCGACCGCCCGCGACGGCGCCGAACTCGCCGACGCGTTCGACGCCCTGCGGGCCGCCCTGCTCGAGCACATGGCCCTGGAGGAGCGCGAGATCCTGCCGCTGGCCGAACGTTTCATGACCGCCAAGGAGTGGCACCAGCTCGGCGAGCACGGCATGAAGGACGCTCCGAAGTCGGCCCTGCCCCTGGGCTTCGGCATGGTCATGTACGAGGGCGACCCCGACACGATCAAGTCGGTGCTGGCCAACGCCCCGCTCCCGGCCCGCCTGCTCATGCCCCTGATCGGCCCCCGCATCTACGCCAAGCACGCCCGCAAGGTCCACGGCACCCCGACCCCACCCCGCATCGGCCGCGCCTGACCGACCCGGCCGCCCGCGTAAGCCTGCTCTTCGGCCTCACGGACCCGACGGACGGGCGCGGCGGCCCGCCCGTCCGAGTGATGCCCGGGTGTTCCGGCCGTCCGTATTGTCGCGCCCACGTCGCCCGCCCGCCGCGAGACCCCACCCAGGAGACGGACTTCGCGGCGGGTGATCAGCGCGCCGCCGCGCAACGCACGGATGCTCTGGACTGGATGATCATTTCGGCGCGCGGCACTGAGATCCGCCTGACGTGGCGGGCAGTTCAGGAGCACTGGAAGATGAAG
Source organism: Actinoplanes solisilvae (assembly GCF_003999975.1). Taxonomy (GTDB): domain Bacteria; phylum Actinomycetota; class Actinomycetes; order Mycobacteriales; family Micromonosporaceae; genus Actinoplanes; species Actinoplanes solisilvae. Next base: position 147,343 of record NZ_RJAC01000010.1, read on the forward strand.
GCGGCGGCCTCGAAGCGGGCTGCGGCGATGTCGTCGGGCCGCATCACCCAGTACAGGCTGCCGCAGTCGCCCCACATCATCTCGGCATCGTCGTCGGAGTCGATCTGCACCAGCGACGTCCACAGGCGGGCCTGGTCCCACAACTCCGGATCCGGGTAGGGCAGCCGGGAGCCCAGGTGCTGCCACGCGGCTTCGACCTCGACGGACCCCTGCACGGGGTCGGCGTACCCGCCGAGGTAATGGCGTGGCATTTCGGTCCGGTCGCTGACCTCGTCGAGGAACTCGTCGCTGTTGGACGCATCGGTCATGAACTCCCGATCGGCGTCGGGCAGCTGCGCGACAGCCCGGTGCAGTGCGGGATGCTCCCAGTCCGGGCCGGTCGCGATCAGCTCACCGGCGAGCGGGACCTCGGGGTAGACGGCCGCGCCGGGTTCGGTTCGCAGCGTCGTGGCCGTCCCCGCCGGCACGAACACGACGCGGCCCGCCGGTGGCTGCGCCACCGGCACCGGATCACTGATCCAGAACACCTCGTCCGGATCCTCCGACGGGTCGCGGTAGAACAGCAGCAGCGTGCCGTCGGCCGGTAGCGGCACATCCAGGCGGCCGACCGGCAGCCGGCTCAGGTCGATACCCGCGACGAAGCCCAGCGGCCTCCCGGCCGGTGACTGCGGCCACGGCATGCCGTCCGGCAACGCCGGCGATCCGCCCAACTGCCCGACAGTCTGCTCGCCTACCTCGGCCCGCCGTAACCTGATCGCGGGCCGCAGCAGCCTGATCCACGTGTCTGCCGCCGCCGGCGGAAGCGTCGCGCGCGCTACCTCGATCAGCCCCGCGGCGTTCGGCGTCAAGTCCAGGACCCCCACGCAGGCATCTTGTCACCCGCAGCGAACGACGACACTCGCGGCCAGGCGCACGCGGGATCGATGCCGGAGAATACGGGAAGGCACCACCCCTGACCAGCTACGGATCGCGTGTCGCCCGCAGCGCAGGCCCGAGACACTTCCGCATCCGCTCATCGGCCCGTGAACAAGCCGCCAGTGCGAGTCGTGACGCTGTGTAGCGACCAGCTCGCGGCAGAAGAGGACGGCGAGGGTGAGATGATCGACTCGTGCTGATCCGCGAGACAAAGGCGGTTTTGGCGTCGATGCTTGACGACGCCGGGGCGGGCTCGAGCGCGGTTGCCCCGACCGACGGCCTGGCATCCGGACACCTCTGGTCCTTCGGCAAGGCCCTCGACAAGTTCTTCGGCGAAGCTGTCGCCCTTCCCGGATGGGCATGGGCGCTGAGCGGTTCGCAAGCGTCCCAGGATGTCGCTATTGTGCTCGACCAGATCTGAGCGCCAGCTTTCCTCGAGTAGACCACGTCGCGCACCCTGAGTTGGCCGCCGTGCACGATCGGCGGCAGGTAAGTAACCACAGAAGTTGCCGAGCTTCAGATGTGGACCGTTCCGTTCATGAGCGACGCGGAGTTCCCCAATCCCGCCCTCGCCGTCGTGGATCTGCGCTCGGTGGTGTGCTGTGCCCTGTGCGCCGTCACCTGTGCCGTGTGCTGGGCATGCAATGTTTGTCGGGGAATCGAACCCCCGCGCCTGCCCCCGGCGCGCCAGGAGTGAGCCGGATTACCCGCCAGCTCTCGGGTTTGCGCACGCCTCCACGTCGGTTACCTGCTCCGCGTCGGTCAGTCGAGCAAATCGACCTCCCAGTTGACCCGCTGAATCAGCGTGTCCACCTCTCGGACCTGCCGGGCAAGATCGTCGGCCTGGCGACGCAGCTCAACGACCGGTAGCGCCGGGATCATCTTCAGCTCGGACCGCAGCTGCCGGTATCCGCGCTGGCCCTCACCGGCCGCCGCGTCAGCGGCGGACGTGACCATGCTGTGGCGCAGGCGCAGGACGTCTCGCCGGGCGAGCGCGTCGGTCAGTGTGCCGCCCTCGACCTGCGTCGCGGCATTGGTGAGGTTGATTCGCCTGATCAGCGACTCAAGCTCAGTGAGCACTTCGCCCGCCTCGGCGAGCAGGGACACTGCGTCCTCAGCCGGAGTCTCGCCTTCCTGGAAGCGGGCGCTGCTGGTGATGCGGGAGCGGAGCTGTTCAGCACGGCGCGACGCATCTGCGCGCAGCGCGAGAGCTTCGGCAAGTTTCATGGGAGCAGTATGGCCATCCAAGATCGGCGACGCCTCCGAATTTGATCTGCAGGAGCCTTCGAGGCCGACAAACGCCGCAGCAGACCGCGCGGTCCGCGGCTAAATCAGGGTGAAGCCAAGGATGTCGGTTCGCTCGCTGTGTGGCGGTAACGGACCTCGAACAGCGGAAAGCCGCATTCACGGTTGCGTCCCGGACAATCACAGAGAGAGCATTATGCTTAGCTGCCATTTCGCGCGCATCCGCATTTCCATGACGCACTGTTATCGGCACGAGCGGGCGTCGGGCCGCCCACGTCGCGTGACGACTCGCCGCGGGCCGCCGCGCGCGACCAGCGGCCATGAGAGTGAGTTGATCTTGACGCCAGGGTGTGCGTCCTCTCGAACAACCAGGTATTGCTGGTCAGGACGTTCGTGACGGCGCATAGTGGCGGGCAAGGTCGGTGGCGAGGGCGCGGAGGTGAGCCCTGGCTTCGGCGGGGCCGTGCACAGTGATGGCGCTCCCGAACGGCAGCAATGCTCGCACGTCCTCCAGATGCTGGAAGTGGATTGTCACCTTGTGGCCGGCGGCGGATTCTTCATCGTCGTCCCGGACGAGTCGTAGGCCGAAGATCCGTTGCGCTCGCTCGATCTGGGTCTGATCGATGGTGGCGCTGACCTCTATCGCGTGGTTGTGTGCCCACTGACCAATGAGCGCTGCTGCGACGGTGGCCAGGGTCTGGTTCTCGCGGATGCGTCGTGGCTGGTCGAGTTCGTTCCACGTCATGATCCGTTCGAGTCGGTACATCCGTGGCACTCGGGCACAGTCGGCGACGAGATACCAGGCGCCGGCCTTGGCGAACAACCCGTAGGGGTCCACGACCAGGTCGCGTGGACATGACTCGCGTGGGCTGTGGTACACGATCCGTAGCCGGCGACCTCGCCGCACCGGTCCGATCAGCGAAGCCGGAGTCGTGCCGGAAACTCGCGACTGGAGCCAGGGACGACTGTCCACGTGCACGACATCGGTGAGCGGCAGCAGCTCATGAGCTCGACGTGACTGCGTAGCGGCGATCTTGGCGAGCGCGCGCCGGCTTTCGGCCGATGCGTTGAGCTCCGCGCGTTGCTTTTCATCCAGCCCGATGAGCGAGAGATGATCACGCTCGCCAGGCGTGAGCCGCGTGAGGTCGAGCCCGGACCCGGGCAGCATGGCCACGCCACCGAGACGGCCCCGATGCGCGGTCACCGGCAGACCGGCGTCGCGGAGCCAGTTCAGGTCCCGGGTGATGGTTCGCAGGGAAACCCCGAGCGCCGAGGCAAGTTCCTGTGTGGTCGCACCATCCCTCGACTCGAGAAGCAACATCAGGGCGAAGAAACGGTCCGGCGTCACCCACCAAGTTTTCCAGGAAATTGCGACACGATGCGGCGCATATTCCGGCCAGGCTGGTGGATGCGTACCTACCACCTGTGAGAAGGAACAACCATGACCACGTCCGTCGTGTCCATCGTCTATGTGAACGACGCGCCCGCCGCAGCTCGTTTCTACGGCGACCTCCTCGGCATGAGCCCTTCGCTCGAGACTTCGGGATACATCACCTTCGACCTCGGGCCAGGCGCTGACCTCGCTCTGTGGTCCGGTCAGTTCGAGGATCTGTCGCCGGGCGTCCCGCGTACCAGTGAGGTTTGCCTGGCCATCGAAGGTGGACGACCCGACGAGATCACCGCGATCTTCAAGCAATGGCAGTCCAAGGGCGTAACGATCCTGCAAGAGCCGCACGATGCGGGGTTCGGCCTGACCTTCCTCGCAGCCGACCCTGACGGGAACCGTATCCGGGTCGCACCGAAAGACTGAAGTGCACAAGGCGGCAGGCGCGCACGCCAGGTGTCGCGCCTGCCGTTGTCTGCCTTCGAGAGGACGACGAGTGCCCCACGTCGACGGGGCACTTCTCGCAGGTGTACACCATCGGGCCACCGCGATCTACTCGGAAGTCATCTTGCTGCGCAGCCACCTCGGCGCGTAACTGACATCCGGTGAGTGACATCCGCGCTGCCAGTCAGGCGAGAAGTCTCAGCTCAACCTGCTCCAGTAGCACTCATAGGGGAACAGCAGCGAACGCGCACTGTCATCGGCAGATCAAGGCGTCGATGTTGGTGAATGTTGATGCGTCAAGCCTCGCTGCTGGTGTCAGGTCTATGGCCGCTGATGGCCGCAGTCGAGTTCGTTGTCGGCAAGGTCGGTGACCCATCGTGGGTACCGTTGGCATGGACTCGGATGAGGCCGGGATGGCAGTCCACCTCGAAGGGCTCGTTACCCCCGGTCGTGCCTGGCCACATTGCTCCCTGGTCATTACAAGCAGCGGTGTGAACCAGCAATGACTCGCCGGGCCGAAGCCAGTAGTCCCGGCCGTAGGGTTCCAACACCACTTCGAGTAACTCTTCACCGCCGTTGTGAACAGGCATTCGAATCGTGATCGTATCCATCATCGCAATTCTCGCAGCGGCCAGATTCGCCGTCGCCGGCACCCTCTCATCGGCCAGATCCGCATGCGATCGCGGACCTGGCTTTCTGCAGTTGGTGACAAGAGCCCGGCGGTGGCCGCGAAAACCACGGCACATCCGGAGGCCGCCTGCTCCGGCGTACGGCCGTGGTCGATCGGTGAAGGCGGCCGACCACCCCGGCCGCGGCCCGCGGGTCAAAGGCCCGGCGGGCGGAAGATTTCGTCGGGGTCGTAGCGGCGCCACAGCTCCAGCACACGGTCGCCGGTTGCGCCGGGGAAGCAGCGGCGGAAGGCGGCCGCGTCGGGGCGGGACTCGAAACCGAAGTAGGACCCGTCCATGTGCGGGGCGATCTCGTCCCACAGGGTGTCCAACGCGCCGCTGTCCTGCGGTGGGAAGACCGAGCCGATGACCAGCACCTCGTGGTTGCGGTGGGCGAAGGCCGTCGCGTCGGGTGGCACGTCGTTGATCGCGCCGCCGGCCGAGCGCAACTGGATCAGGGTCGGCGTCGGGGCGAAGACCGCGGCCGAGATCGCCTCGGCGGCGGGTGGAGTCATCGCGTGCAGCAGGCCGTTCGTGGTCGTGCCGGGGCGCTGGCCGGTGTTGGGTTCGAGTTGTTCGCACGGCAGCAGGGCCGAGTAGGGCACGCGCTGGATGTGCTGCTTGATCAGGCCGCTGCTGAGGTGCCGCAGCGGCGCGACCGCCTTGCGCATCAGCCGCACGTCGTCACCGGCGTAGACCGCGGTCGTCGAGAGGATCGCCTCCCCTCCGTACGGCATGAGCATGCCGGCCGCGCTCAGTTCGCGCGGCGCGCCCGTCATGTAGGTCACCAGCCGCCGGATCGCCTCGCCCTCCCGGTCGGCCAGCAGCGTCATCCGGATCACGCCGACGTCGCGCAGCTCGGCCGCCTCGATCTCCAGCGCGGTCACGATCCCGACCCCCACCCCGGCGCCTCGGATCGCCCAGAACAGGTCCGGCTCGGTGGATGCGTCGGCCCGTACGATCCGGCCGTCGGCCAGCACGACTTCGGCCGCCCGCACGTGGTCGACGGTCATGCCCCAGTGGCGGGCCAGCCAGCCGATGCCGCCCGAGATCGACGAGCCGCCGACGCCGACGTTGCCGTGATCGCCTGAGCTGATCGCCAGTCCCTGCGGCGAGAGCTCGCGCGCGACCGTCGCCCAGCGTGCCCCGGGGCCGACCCGCACCAGCCGCCGCGAGCGGTCGAGGACGCGTACGTCATCGAGTCTGCTCAGGTCGATGACGACGCCGCCGTCGTTGGAGGCGCGTCCGGCCGGCCCGTGCCCGCCGCTGCGCACCGCAACCGGCAGGTCTTGGTCGCGGGCGAAGCGCAGGGCGGCGACCACCTCAGCGGTGTTCGCGGGCAGCATCACCATCGCCGGTCGGCACGTCCTCGTGAACGTCGACCGCAGCATCGGGTAGCGGCGGTCGGCGGGCAGCACGATCATGCTCTCCAGTTCGCGGGGAAGGGTCACGGATCCAGCTTGGAAGCGACACCGGGGCGGGCCACGTGACGGGCGTCTCCTCGGGTGAGAACGGTGGTCAGTTCGTGCAACCGGTCCTGCACGAGCGGGTCGGTTGCCTGTGTGTTCGGGGCCTGCGGATCGCGCTCGTCGTAGTAGGTTCCGTTGTCGTCGCGCAGCGAGGCGACGTACCGGATGTTGCCCGCCGCGTGCTCCGGGCTGTCGCCGGTGATCGAGAACATCGCGTGCAGCAGACCGGTTGCGATCACCCCCGGGTGCATGCTGACGACGTCGATCGAGGGGCTCGGCCGATGTGCCGCGAGCCAGCAGGTGTACGTCACCAGGGCCAGCTTCGAGTAGGCGTAGGCGGCGGACGGCGAGTACCGGTGCGGCCCGTGCTCGACGTCGTCGAGGTCGAGCGACGCCGAGAAGTGCGTGGCCGACGCGACGTTGACGACGCGTCCGGCGACCAGGTCGAGCAGCCGGGTCGTGAGCAGCGCCGGGGCCAGGTAGTTGACCTGGAAGGTGACCTCGTTGCCGGCCGCGGTGATCGTGCGCGCGGGCGCTCCGGGCCGGGCCGCGTTGTTGATCAGCAGGTCGATCGAGCCGGTCACCGCCCGGATCTCGGCAGCCAGCCGGTCCACCTCGCTCAGGTCTTCGTAGTCGGCCCGCAGATAGGTGAGCGTCGTGCCGGGGCGCATCGCCGCGCGCACCGCGCCGACCGAGCTCTCCGGCCCCAGCCCGTGCAGCACGAGATGGTCCGCCTGTCCGGCAAGGATCAGCGCCGTGGCACGGCCGATGCCGCTGCTCGCTCCGGTCAGCACGATGGTCTCGGGCATGGTTCTCTCCGTTCCGCTTACGTCGTCCGACGTACGCTGCGAGCCGCGCGACGCCCGTACGATCGCAGTTCACGCTCTCGGAGCGGGATGAGCAACACGGAGGGCGAGATGAGGCACTCGCTTGTGGAGGGCACCCTGCGGGTGCTGGGCACCGGCTTCCTCGGCGTGTGGCACATGCGGCCGAAGGCGTTGCGCCGCCGGGCCGCCAACCGTGATCGCTGCCACGGGTGCCGTCACCGCCATCACCGGCTGATGCGCGTGCTGGCGATCCTTCTGGGGTTTCAGGTTCTCGGCGTGGTGGCGCTGGCCGCCTTCGCGGTGCGGGCGCCGCTCTGCCGGCCGCCGTCGTGGATGTCGCCGCTCGACGCGCAGCGTTACGTCACCCCCGGCGGCGGGCCGATCGTCGCACTGCGGCAGTTCCTCACCGCGGGGCAGACCGGTCTCGCCCTCGCCTACGCCGAGACCCGTGGCGCCGACGTCTGCCGGTTCGCGCCCAACGGCAACCTCACCGCGCGCATGGAGACCGGCTTCGCCCGCGGCGGCACGATGTTCGGCCACATCTTCCTGACCCATCCGCAGGCTCATACGGACAGTTACGAGGAGCTGCTGGGGCTCAAGCGCCACGAGGCCCGGCACACCGAGCAGTGGGCTCTGTTCACCGTGCTCGGCGGCCCCGCCGCGTTCCCGGTCGCCTACAGCGTCGACGAACTCTTCGCCCCCGGCGCGTTCAACCACTTCGAGCGGCACGCCGGGCTGCGCGAGGGCAACTATGCCCCGCCCGACGGCCCGTCACCGACGGCCACCCGCTTGCTGCTGGTCGGCGCGATCGTGCTCATCCTTCTTTTCGAACGTCACCGCGTACGCCGTCAGGCCGCGCTTCTGCTCCTGCTGGCCCGCCGATTCCGTCAGCGCGCCGCGAACCCCTGGTGGCACGAGAAGACCGAGCCCGTGCCCGAGAACCGTCTCGTACGCCGCGTCTCGCCCACGGCCGCCGGCGTGCTGGCCGAGCACAGACGTCTGCGGCAGCTCGGCTGTTCAGCCTGCGGCGACCTGCCGAAGACCTCGCCGCAACCGGCTAAGGCGTCGCAGCACTGACCTCGTCGAGGTGTTTCTCACCCCAGCGGAACAGCGGCTGGAGCACGTGCAGCAGTTCGCGGCCGAGCGCGGTGGGCTCGTAGAGGATCTGCACCGGCGTGCTGGGGATCACCTCACGCCGCAGCAGGCCGAGCGTTTCGAGCTCTTTGAGGCGCACCGACAGCATGCGGTCGGAGATGCCGGGGACGGTGCGCCGGAAGTCGACGAACCGGCGGGCGCCCCGGCTCGCGGCCACCAGGATGGCGCCCGACCAGCGGCGCCCCACGGTGTCGAGCACCGACTGCACTTGGCGGCACTCGGTGGGCGCGTTGTCGGGGGTTTTCATGCACCGATCGTATCCACTAACCAAAAGTTAGCGACTAACCGGCTGTTTGCGTGGGCAGGCAAGCGCCGAGACCGTTGAGCACATGAACAGTTCCACCAACGAGAAGTACGCACCGCTGTTCCGTCCCCTCACGCTGCCGAACGGCACGGTGCTTGGCGACCGGCTCGGCATGACCCCGATGACGACCTTCGCCGGCAGCCCGGACGGCGTGCTCACCGACGAGGAGATCGCGCACTACCGGCGCCGCAACAACATCGGGCAGCTCGCCATCACCGGCGCGGTCGCCGTGTCGCCGCACGGGCGGCTGGGCGACGTGCAGTTCGTGGCCTACGAGGAGCAGGACGGCCCGGTGCTGGCCGGCCTCACCCGCCTGGCCGAGGCACTGCGGGCGCGCGGCAACAAGGCGATCCTCCAGCTCCAGCACGGCGGGCGCGAGGCCCACCTCGCGGAGGTGCCGTTCGGCCCGAGCGACAAGCACTTCCCGTGGCACGAGCGACCCACGACCGGCCTCTCCGAGGAGGGCATCGCCGACGTAGTCCGCGAATTCGGCGACGCCACCCGGACGGCGATCAAGGCCGGGTTCGACGGTGTCGAGATTCACGGCGCGAACCACTACCTGCTGCAGCAGTTCTTCTCGACGTACTCGAATGAACGTGACGACGAGTGGGGCGGTGACCTGGCCGGCCGCATGCGCTTCGCGCTCGAGGTGGTGCGCGAGGTGCGCCGCGTCGTGGCCGAGTCGGGCCGCGCGGATTTCCTCGTCGGCTATCGCATCTCGCCCGAGGAGGTGCACGGCGAGACGGTCGGCTACACCGTCGACGAGAGCCTGGAGCTGATCGACGCGATCGTGGAGGCCGGTGTCGACTACGTGCACACGTCGCTGGGCGGCGGCTTCCGGGCGACCGCGCAGGGCGATGACCACCCCGACCCGGTGAACCAGCGGGTCCGGGACCGCATCGCCGGCCGGGTGGCCTTCGTGGTCAGCGGCGAGGTCTGGACCCCGGACGACGCTGTCGAGGCCCTGACGTACGGGGACGTGGTCACGCTCGGCCGCGCCGCGCTGATCGAGCCGGACTGGTCGCACAAGGTGCTCGACGGCCGCGAGGCGGAGATCCGCCGCAGCACGGGCCGCGAGCAGGACCCCGACATCCAGGTCCCGGTGCGCATGTGGGACAAGTTCCTGGAGCCGAACTCGTACCTGCCTCCGCTGCCCCTGAGCGAATAGCCGCGACGCCGCGGGGCTCTCGGGTCTCGCGGCGCCTCAGGCCCGGACGAGGCGCTGATGCTCGGCGTATTGGCGCGCGCCCATCAAACGCCACAGCACCCGCGCCGGGGCCGGCATGCCGCCGAGGAACCAGGCCCGCTCCCGAGGGGTGGCGCCCTCGAGCACGATGCCGGCCAGCACGAGCTTGTCGCTCAGGCGGCTCGGCCCGTGCTTCATCGCGTGCTTCTGCGGCGCCTCCCACTCGGCCACCGTGAGGTGATCGTGGATCAGCGGCAGCACCTTCTGCTCCTCGAGGGCGAGGTGCTCGGCCAGGCCGTCCGCGAGCTGCTGAAGCGCCACCGCGAGCTCTTCGCCCGCCGCCGCTCCGGCCGTACGGGTCCACGACAGTTGCAGGCTCTTCACCGTCCCGATCGCGGCGTCGAGGGCCTCGTGCTGGCCCTCCATCGCCTCGATCAGCGCGTTCTCCATCGGGACGCGCTGATGCAGCAGCGGCCACAGCAGTTCGTCCTCGGCCTCGTGGTGCTCGTGCAGCATGCCGAGCAGCAGGGTCAGATGGTCGCTGACCACGCTCGCGCGCACCGAGTCGCCCTCGCCGACCCGCCGCACCTGGGCGGGCAGCAGGGTGAACTCGCGGGTCATCGCGCGGTGGATGACCTTCATCTGCTCGGTCTCGGGCCGGTCGGCCGGAGCTTGGGGGTCGATCGTCTTCACCAATTCAGAGTAGCGCTCGTACTATGAATTGACTGTGATTCACGTCAATCGTCGAGCAGGGCCGTCACGGCCTGGGCGTAGAGCCAGTCGGCCGCGTCGTCCCAGGTCCAGCCCATCTGCCGGGCGGTCGACCAGGCCGCGGCGCCGAAATAGAACCAGAGGATCTGGGCGGCCCGCTCGGCGTCGATCCACGGCCGCAGCGCGTCGAGCCCGGCCAGCCTGGTCGCGGCCCGGGTCAGCCGTTCGCGGTAGCGGTCGAACGCCTGCTCGGCCGCCTCGGCGACGGCGGGTTCGGAGGACCGGTTCTCCAGCAGGAAGCGCAGGGTCTCCGACTGGCGGCGGGTCACCTCGGCCGTGCCGTCGGCGAGGACCCGCAGGATCCGGCGACCGTCGGCCGTGTCCGCCGTCTCGGCCAGCGCAGCCTCGATCGCCGCGTCGTCGGTGGCATCCTGCGCGACCGCCGCGATCAGCGCCGGTTTACCGCCGACGCTGGTGTAGACGGTGTTGAGCGCGACCCCGGCCCGGTCGGCGATCGCCGCCACGCTCGTGCGGGCATAGCCGCGCTGCGCGAACAGGGCGCGCGCGGCCTCGACGATCGCCGCCCGGGTGACCTGGGCGGCCACGGCCCGGACCGGGGAGCGGTAGGAGCGAGTCATCAATTGACCGTAGCAAGCGACCAATCAATGGAGGCCGTTCCCGACCCCGGGCCCGGCCGTGGGGCACTCCTCAGATCACCGTTGATCGGAGGAGTGCCCCACGGAGACCGGCTCGCCGGTTTCCTGCGCGGCGGCCGCATCCCGGCGGTTGGCCAGCACGCTGGTGATCGTGACGGTGACCAGGGTGAGGGCGATGACGCCCAGCGACGCCAGCGTCGGCACCTCGGGCAGCGCCGGCCAGACGCCGTGCGCCCAGTGCAGCACCAGCTTCACCCCGATGAAGGCCAGGATGACGGCGAGCCCGTAGTTGAGGTGACGCAGCTTGTCGAGCACGTTGCGCAACACGAAGTAGAGCGCCCGCAACCCCATCAGAGCGAACGCGTTGGTGGCGAACACCAGGTACGGGTCTTCGGTCACGCCGTAGACCGCGGGCACCGAGTCGACCGCGAAGACGATGTCGGTCATGAACACCGCGAACACGACCACGGCGAGAGGAGTCAGAGCCCGGCGCCCGGCCTGCCGCACGGTCATCTTGCTGCCGTGGTATTCCTTGGTGACCGGGAAGAAGCGGCGCAGAAGCTTGACGCTGCGCATCCCGTCGATGTCGACCTCGTGGTCCTGACCCTTTGTCGCGTCCCGCATGACCTTGACCGCGGTCAGCAGCAGGACGCCGCCGAAGAGCAGGAACGCCCAGGTGCCGGCCTGCAGGACGGCCGCACCGGCCGCGATGAAGATGCCCCGCAGCACCAGCGCGCCGGCGATGCCGTAGAGCAGCACCCGCTGGGCCAGCGCCGACGGCACCGCGAACGCGCCGAGCAGCAGCATGAAGACGAACAGGTTGTCGACCGACAGCGATTTCTCGACGACGAATCCGGTGTAGAACTCGATTGCCGGGCGGCTGCCGTAGGCCCACCACAGCACCAGGCCGAACACGGCCGGCAGCGTCAGGTAGAAAATGGACCACCCGACCGCCTCGCGCATCGGCACGTCGTGCGGCCGCCGGGTGACCACGAAGTCGGCCACAAGCAGGCCGATGAGGACAGCGATGCTGATCGCCCACAGTTGCGGGGATGCGACGGTCTCGAGCGGGGCAGCAAGAATCACGGATTGCGCCATGCGCGGGGTTCCTCCTCGGAGATGTGCGCCATCGTCCGAGGTCTCCCTCACCCGCCGCCTGACGGGCGAGCGCACGGGGGCATGCAGAGATGCCCGTGATGACCGCAACGCTCTTTGTGAGGTACTCCCCTCGCCGCGCAGCCTAACCTACGTTCCTGAACGCTCCCTGGCGGATCGCGCGAAGGCGCTTGACGGCCCTCGAAGGCGGGCCCATGGTGGATAAATGCTGGTAGACATCCTGCTCGGGACTCTGCTGGTCACGAGCATGCTGATCTCCGTCGCCGCATTGAGCACCGGCTCGCACCACCACCACCGCCACTAACGGCGGGGAGCCACCGGAGCGCTCAGGCCGACCGAGAAGAGGCGCTGGTCGACCTCGATCAGCGCCAGCCGCAGCGCGCCCAGCGCCACACTGTCGGCCCCCAGCGTCGACGCGCGCACCTCAGGCACCCGCAGGCACAGCTTGGCCAGTTCGCGGCTCAGCGGTTCGAGAACCAGGTCGGCCGAGCGCGAGAAACCCCCACCGAAGACCACGACCTGCGGGTCGAGCGCGAGCACCAGCGCGGCGGCGCCGAGCGCCACGTCCTTCACATACCGGTTGAGCGCCGTACGGGCGTCGCGGTTGCCGTCCCGGGCGGCGTTGAACACCCAGGCGGCCGCGTCGTCCGGGCTGACACTGGCCGGCACGCCGGGGCAGTTCTGCAGATGTCCCGGGGCGGCCAGCCAGCGCAGGGCCTTCAGCGCGCCGATCTCGCCGGCCGCGCCCCCGTAGCCCCGGCGCAGCGTGCCGTCGATGATCAGGCCCGCCCCCATCCGCATGCCCGCGAGCAGGAAGACGATGTCGTCGGCGTCGCGCGCGACGCCCAGCCAGCGCTCGGCCAGCGCGGCCAGCTTGCAGTCGTTCTCGACCACGATCGGGCAGGCGAACCGGTCCTTCAGATGGGCCGCGAGGTCGACGGTCTGCCAGCCCGGCAGCGGCGTGAACAGGGTCGTACGGCCGGTGGCGTCGACCGGGCCGGTGACGCCGACGGTGACCGCCCATATGTCGTGGGCCGTCTTGCCCGCCTCGCGCAGGGCGGTCGCGATGATCTCGTCGAGGGCGGCGAGGCGTTCGCCCGGGTCGGCGTCGGCCCCGATCGAGCGCCGGGCGGTGTGCACCACGTTGCCGTCGAGGTCGGCGATCAGCGCCAGTATCTTGTGGCCGCCGACGTCGACGCCGAGCACGTGACCGGCGGTCGCGTTGAACCGGTAGCGGCGCGCGGGCCGCCCGACCGTGCTGCTGGCGCCCGGCTCGACCACCTTGGCCCAGCCGCTGCCGACCAGCCCCTGCGCGATCACGTCGACGGCGGGCCGCGACAGCCCGGTCAGGGCGGCCAGCTCGGTCACGGTCGTGGGCGGCTGGTCGCGCAGCGCGCGCACCACGGTCAGCGAGTTGAGCTCGCGCAGCCGCGACAGGTCGACCCCGGCGATGACCTGGTCCGTCACGCTTCGCCCCTTGACCCGTGGGGCTGTTCGCCCGCCAATATTGCTATGGAGTTTACGAAGTACGCGGGAGATCGCAAAGTGGTCGCCCTCGCGGTGATCGGCGCCGGTCTTCGCGGACGCACCTACGCCGAGCTGGCCGTGGCGAGCGGGCGAGCCCGGGTGGTGGCGGTGGCCGAGCCCGACCCGGACAGACGCGAGTCGTTCGTGAACACGTACGGCGTGAAGTCGGTCTTCACGGACTGGACGGAGCTCGCCGCCGCCGGGCGCACAGCCGACGCGGTGGTGATCACGACGCAGGACCGGCTGCACGCCGACCCGGCCGTGGCGATGGCCGGCCTGGGCTACCACCTGCTGCTGGAGAAGCCGATGGCCCCCACCGAGCCCGAAGCGCGCCGCATCGCCGCCGCCGTCGAGAAAGCCGGCGTGATCGGTGCCGTCTGCCACGTGCTGCGCTACACGCGCTACTCCCGGGCCCTCAAGCAGCTGCTCGACGAGGGCCGGCTCGGCCAGGTGGTCAGCGTTCAGCATTTGGAACCCGTCGGGTGGTGGCATCAGGCCCATTCCTTCGTACGGGGGAACTGGCGCGCCACGGCCGAGTCGGGGCCGATGCTGCTGACCAAGTCGTGCCACGACCTCGACTGGCTGGCCTACATCATCGGGGCGGCGCCGTCGGCCGTGGCGTCGTTCGGCGGCCTCCAGCATTTCCACCCCGGCAACCGGCCGCCCGGCGCGTCGGATCGGTGCCTCGACTGCGCCGTCGAGCCCTCATGCCCGTACTCGGCCCCTCGCCTTTATCTCGGCCGTCTCGACGAGGGACGGAGCGGCTGGCCGCTGACCGCGCTGACCCTGGAGCCGACGCGCGAGTCGGTGCTGGCCGCCCTGCGCGACGGCCCATACGGTCGCTGTGTCTATGACTGCGACAACGACGTGGTCGATCATCAGGTCGTCACGATGCAGTACGCCACGGGCCTGACCGCGACGTTCACGATGACCGCCTTCACCCCCATGCAGGGCCGTCAGACCCGCGTCTTCGGCAGCCACGGCTACGTCGAGGGCGACGGCAACCTTCTCAAGATCACCGATTTCCGTACGGGGGTCACGTCGACGATCGACACGGGCTCGACGGGCTCGGGGCACGACGGCGGCGACCAAGGACTGGTCGAGGCGTTCCTGGCCGCCGTGGCCGCGGACGATCCGGGCCTGCTCAGCTCGGACATGGCGACCAGCCTGGCCTCGCATCAGGTCGTGTGGGCGGCCGAACGGGCCAGGCTGTCGCGCTCGATCGTGACGCTGTAGGCCACCCGGTCGCGCCCGGCGTCCTTGGCCCGGTAGAGCGCCCGGTCCGCGGCCAGCACCAGGTCCTCGCCGGGAACGCACACCGAAACGCCGACCGACACGGTGACCCGATGCGTACGGTCCTCGCCGACCCCGATCGGGACGTCCGCGATGCCCTGCCGCACCCGTTCGGCCACCTCACGCGCGATGTCGAGACCCGCGCCGGGCAGCAGCACGGCGAACTCCTCACCGCCGTACCGCGCGACCAGGTCGTGCGGGCGCACCACGCCGGTCAGCCGACGCGCGACCTCGACCAGCACGCGATCCCCGCCCTGGTGCCCGTACGTGTCGTTGACGCTCTTGAAGTGGTCGATGTCGAGCAGCAGCAGGCTCAGCTCGTCGCCGGACCGCGCGGAGCGAGCCGACTCGGCCAGCATCGTCTGCTCGAAGAAGCGCCGGCTGCGCAGCCCGGTGAGCCCGTCGGTGATCGCGGCGTGCCGCTGCGCCCGCACGAGCCCGGCCATGCGCCCGATGACCAGCAGGAACAGCACGTTGCAGACGAGGCCGGCGATCAGCACGTGCGGATTGACGCCGCGCAGGTATTGAACGGTCATGACGGTCGGCGCGACCACGGCGGCGATGGCCAGCACGGTCAACCGGCCCGCCGACGCGTCCGGGGTCACCGCCGCGGCCGGCTCGACCAGGCGGCGCAGGTCGGGGTGCAGCACCGTGGCCGCCATCAGGAACCCGGCGCTCATCCAGAACGCGTCGAGCAGGTTGCCGTTGTGATAAGTGCCGTCCAGAACGGTGACGCTGTAGACCGTGTCGGCGGTCAGCTTCAGCACGAGACAGATGCCGATCATGCGCAGCGGCGTCGTGCGGGGACCGGCGCCGAGCAGCAGCCGCGCGCCGACCACGATGAGCATGAGATCGCCGACCGGGTACGAGACCGACACCAGACGTACGAGATTGGTCGCGTCGATCGCCATCGTCGGCGCGATGACCAGCGCGAAGATCACGTACCCGGAGCCCACCGCGACGATCGCCGCGTCGATGGCGCTGGCCGCGTCCCAGCCCGGGGTACGCCGCCGCACGACGATCAGCAGGCCCGCGGCGGTCAGCGGATACGACAGGAAATAGCCGACGTCGCCGAGGCTCGGATAGGGCGCCTCGACGAGGTAGTAGAAGACGTCACCGAAAACGATCGAACCGCCCGCCGCGGCGAGCAGGAACAGGATCGGCCGCAGCGTCGGGTTGCGCCGCACCGCGATCAGGGAGCCGGCCGCGGTCGCCAGGTTCGCGGTCATGAACAACGCGAGCGCCCACCCGGCGTGGGCCCCGAGCAGCAGGTAGTACGACGCGATGATCAAGGGGGCGGCGGCCAGCACCAGTTGCCACCCCGCCACAGCTCTCTTCACGCTGCCAGAATCCGCTGCCCCGGTTGCCGCATTGCCTCTTTCCCGGTTGCGGCCCCGTTGTCTCCCGCGCTTGCCCCGCGCGGCCCTTCCCGGGCGTGCGCATCGCAGAAATGCGCGATGTCCCCGGCCGCCCCGCACGGTAGACATGGGTCATGGCCCGATGGAACTCGCGGCAGGCCGGGACGCTGGCCCTGGCCGGATGCGCAGGCGCGGTGGATCTCCTGGCCATCACCGCGCTCAGCGGCACCTTCGTCAGCGTGATCACCGGCAACCTGGTCATTTTCGGGTACGGCCTGGGGCAGCCCGAGCCGTCCCGCCTGATCGCGGTGGGCATCGCCGTGCCCACGTTCGCGCTGGGCGTCCTGCTCTGGACCCGATTGTCAAAGCCCGGCGCCGTACGGGTTCCGCTGCTGGCCGAGTGGCTCCTGATGGCGGTGTTCGCGGTGGTGCTGCTGGTCGTCGACGTCCACCCGCACGACACGGTGGCGCGCGTGCTGCTCGGCCTGGCCGGCGTGGCGATGGGCGGCCAGAGCGTGATCGCGATCCGTCTGAAGGTCTCGACCACCTATATGACCGGCAACCTGACGACGGCGCTGGCCCAGACGGTGACCGGGCACGCGCGGCAGGCTTGGCCGGCCTACATGCACCTGTTGGCTCTGCTGGCCGGGGCCGCGGCGGCGGCCGCCCTCTACGTCCACCTGAACTGGGCCGCGCCGGTGCTGCCGCCGTTGCTGCTGGCGGTGGCGATCGCGCTGCTTCCGGCGCGTCAGGCCTCGCCGGTTGACTGAGCCGCTTTGACGCACTCGGCGAGGGTGTTCTTTCCGCAGGGGCACGCGCTGTTCGGGTCCGCCGGCGCGTCCGGGTCTTGCACCTCGGCGCCCAGGACCGTGGCCAGCTCCCCCATCCGGCGTTCGATCAGCTCGTCGGCGTGCGTCACCTCGACCACGTCGTCGTAGTCGTCGTGAAAGAACGGAATAGACCGGCCGGACGGATGCCCGGTCCAGCATGCGACCGGCGGGCATTCGATCTGCCTGGTCCCGGAGGGCAGGTTCGCCTCGACCGTGGTCATCGTCGCGAAGTCGGGCTGGTTAGCGGCAAGCGCCATCCACTCGCTCGCCGGGATCTTCGCCGCCCTGCTGATCAGGCGCCGCCGCGTCGCATACTCCTCCCGGCTGCGCCACCGAACCTCAACTTGGCCGCCGTCCCACTCGTAGAGCTCCCCGTCCTGCCCGACCACCCAGGCGTCAAGCCGGGCGGCCAGCTCGGTCATCCGCCGCCGAAATGCCTCGGTCGGGTTCTTGGTGGACAGCATCCCGTCCTGAAACAGCAGATACTCGTCGTTGCTTGCCGACAGGCTCCAAACCACGTAACAGAACCCCGGACGGCGAGGCGCATCCCCCGGCGTGACCAGATCGTCCGCGGCCTCCACCGCAGCCACGACCTCAGCATCCAGAATGGGAAAGCGGCCACTCTCGCTGTACCAAACCGCCCGAGTGATGTGCAGGTCGTAACCCATGCCGGGCATTATCCGTTTCGCACGCCACCCAACTCTATCCTCGCCTTCATGCCCGACCGCGACTACATCACCGTCCTGGCGCTGGCAGACTCTGTGCGCAAGCGCCCCGGCATGTACTTCGGCGTTCCCCAGGGCAACCCGGCGCTGGCCACCCAAGTGCTGTGGACGGTCGTCTCCCACACCTTTCGCCGCCGCGGCCGCCGTCAGCTCCCACACCACTATCGAGATCTGGAAAGACGGCCGCGTTTACCGTCAGTCACTCACCGGCCTACGCCCGATCGAGCCGCCACAAGCGTTCTCCGCTCCCCAGGACTCCTTCTCGGCTCCAGGTCAACCTCTCCCCACTCCCGCGGGCTCCTCCTCGTCGTTCGCGCATCCCTCGTCCTCTCCCCCGAGCGCCGGAACACGCGTGGCTTACATCCTCGACCCAGACTTCTTCGGCTCAGCCGTCATCAGCACCGACCTGGCAAACCTCGACCTGCACGGACCACATTGCGCCAACTTCCCCGGCCCGGGCGAGGTCCTGGTCCGAGACCACCGTCCCCCATCCGGCCCGGTCGAATACCGCTACACCTGATCACGGAACAACCGAGCACCGCCCGAAACGAACCCTCTCACCGACATGCCCAGGGCCGGCACTCAGAGACACGCCGACCGACCTCGACAGGCACCAACGCCGGACCGAGCAGAGACCACGTCGCCGACGTTGCCGGCACCCCACTCGGGACACCCGCTCACACCACCAACACCCACGTTGCCAGCGCGTACGCCGGCCACCTGATCCCACCAACGAGTGCATTCCTCCGCGTCTTCGAGAAGGGTCTCCACGTCAGGCAGCTCAAGGCTTCGTCATGGACGGAGGTCCACGCATTCTCACCTTTGACATCAGCTCGGAACTGGGCTGCACCATCCCCCGTTTCACCCTGCGAACATAACTACATCTCGAATCACACGGGTGCCTCCCACTCAAGGGCCGCGGCCCAGCACGAACGGCACCGTAACTAGAGGGCCTTCCGCGATGCAACAAATGCTGCGGCAATTTCGGCTTTGGCCAGTTCCGCCTCGCAGACGAAATTCCCTCGCCGCATGAGCCACTCAACCCAGAGCCCAACCCCGGATCAGCAGCAGCCGAACCCGGCGCACATAACGGATATACACCCCGGACGAAATGCTCCCGCTCAACGAATCCCTTGCGGCGACCAGGACCGAACGAATCACCCGACTCCGACCGAACCGGAACCGCCGGCCGAGCCGGAACCACGGACCAAGCCGGAACCGCCGGCCGAGCCCAGACCACGGGCCAAGCCGAGACCACGGGCCGCGCGGGCCGAGCCACAACCACGGGCCGCGCAGGCCGAGCCACAACCACACGCCGCGCAGGCCGAGCCACCACCACGCCCCGCGCGGGCCGAGCCACAACCACATGCCGCACAGGCCGAGCCACAACCACGCCCCGCGCGGGCCGAGCCACAACCACACGCCGCGCCACAACCACACGCCGCACAGGCCGAGCCACCACCACGCCCCGCGCAGGCCGAGCCACAACCACACGCCGCGCAGGCCGAGCCACAACCACACGCCGCACAGGCCGAGCCACAACCACGGACCGAGCCGGGACCGCGGACTCGGGCTGAGTTGCCGCAGCAGGCTCGATCGCCGGCTCCGACTCCGGCCCGCACGCAGGCCCGGCCGAAGCTGATCCGGAAACGCGCTCCGACGCCGCACTCGCTACGCGCTTGACCGATTCCGTTGATCGATTGCCGTCCGGCGATCCACCCGCGGCAACGGACCTATGACTTCCCGCGTCTCGACGAGGCGGTCGGGCAACCGTGAACTCGGGGTCCCAGAGCAGCGGCGGGACGGCCTCGCAGGGATCATGTATTCCGACTTCGAAACATAGGCGAGTGCACCCGCGCAACCGGCACAGTTTCCATGCATGACGATACTTCAGCCCGACCTTGCGACAAGCTTCATGATAAAGACGAAATGCCTCATTGCCCGGCGAATAATTGTGCTTCTCGGTAGGGTCGCGCATGGCCGCCGTCTCAGACCTGCTGAATAACGAAAGCTGCATGTGCGCCATGCATAGATTATTCCGCACCACAAGATCGTCTGCTAAGACATGATCATGCCATTCTCGGCGCAGAAATCGAAAACAACAATGCGGTTTTGCAAAACCGACAGCCTCCCGACTCCCGGCAAGGCGCGCCGTCATCGAGCGTCGATGGCGCCCGGCAATTGACATTCCACACCGGCCTGGCGGCCATCACCGCCCTGCCTCGGAACCACCTGCATGGCTCCATCGTGTCAGCTATGTGGCCGACGGCGCTGTCGCCGCTGCTCTGCCTATGGGCTCGCTGCCCACACCGCCCCGACCCCCTCGCCGCCGCAACCTGAAGAAGCAAGATCGATGGCCGACAGGAAAGCAAGGTCGGTAGCCGACGAACGAACGCCCGTTGGTTCGTCAGCGAGAGGGCCACCGGGGAGAAACGCCCAATACAGGACGCAGCATAAGTAAACCTATAGAAATACCATCCGGGCAAAGTCGTCAAGAGCAAGGCCGTCAGGGACGAGGCCGTCAGGGACGAGGCCGTCAGGAACAAGGCCGTCATGTCAGGGACGAGGCCGTCATGTCTCTTGCCTGTGGTCTCATCCCCGGGCCTGTAGTTCGGCGGCGATGCGGTCGACCGCCTGTTTCGCTTCCAGCAAGCTGGTGCCGGTCTGCTTGCGGTAGGCGCGAACGGCCTCGATCGTCCGGCCGTTCTTCAAGTGCCGGACCACGTCCGGCGCCACGGGCTCCACGATGCCGAGATGATCCATCACCAGGTCCAGCTTTCGATGGATGGCCGCGAGTTGGGCCTTCGAGGTGCGCTTCTCCTGGAGGAAGGCGCCCATCGCGGCCACGATCGAGCCGATCGCGGCGATGACCAGCAAGGCTGCTTCCCACGATTGCATTCGTACATCTAAACAGCGCTACGCAATCGAGACGGCCGTTGAGCAGGAGGTCAACCGTAGTGGCGGTTTGCGAGGCGGGAACCTTGACGCTCTCGACGACTGTCTGGGCGGATGGTTCGGCGCGCAGGCACCGTTTCGGTTGGTGTGGCACGACTCGGCCGTCGCGCGCGGCCATCTCGTTCCCGGCTACATTCGGCGTCGGCTGGGCCCGGCGGTCACCCTGGACTTTCTGCTGGACATGTTCGCCCGGCGTCGACTTACGGTGAGCGGCGGCGTGTCAGGCCGCGGAATCCGGCGCTCATCACCGCGGCGACGCCTTCGATGTACGGCACGTAGGTCTTCGACGGCAGTAGCTGGGGCACCGGTATCTCGTACCTCGTCCTGTATTCGGACAGGTCGTGGCATGTCAGTTTGGCGTCGAGCTCCCAGCGGGTGTACTCGTCCGGGCCGGTCTCGTACCAGCGGCGCCGGTGACGCAGATAGTCGTTCCCCGGGTACGCCGTGCGCTGCTTGGCGAGTTTGCCGTTGACGGTCAGCAGCGCGTCGCTGGGAAGGTGCCCGAACGGCGCGCCGACGTACCGGCCGTACACCTCTTTGGTGGCTGCCGGTGGGCCTGGAACGGACGGCTGTTTCATCCCGGCCCAGTTGAAGGTGACTGTCCAGCCGGTGACGGTGGGTTCGAGGGTGGTGTCTCCGGGCCGGAACACGGCGTTCGGGTGACCGGCGTCCGCGAGCGCCCGCGAGGTCTCGGTGATCGCCGTCCGCACGGTTCGGAGGGCGGCTTCGAGCGCCCGCCGGTTCTCCACGGTGTCGCACAGCCACGTCCACCAGCGCGCCGGGTCGGCCCCGGTCTCCTTCGCGATCGCCGCGTGTGCCTCTGGTGTCAGCATGATGTCGCGCGCCGCAACGGCGTAGGCGTCGGACTTCCCGCCCACCGCCACCCGCCGTACGTTGTCGGTGGTGACGATCCGCCAGCGTCGTTTGCCGGCGAGCCGGCTGTCCGTGCGGCGGGCCTCGCACCACTTCTCGAACCGCGCCACCAGTTCACTTCTGCGCTTCAGGAAGACTTCGAGCTCATCCTGCTCATAGGCGCGGCAGCGGTCCGCGACCTTCTCGGCGTACGGCTCGTAGGTCACGCGCGCCGCCCGGACCCGTTCCTCGTATCGCGCGAGTTCCGCCGTCCACCGCCGGCGAGCGCGACGGCGACGCCAGAAGAGCCGTGACGGCTCAGGTTGCGCCGCGGTCAGATCGGCGTCCGCTTCGGCCAGCGCGTCGCAGCATGCCTCGGCCGCTTCCTGCCAGCGCCGGATCTCGGCGTCGGCGGCGTCGAGCGATCGTTCCTGCAGGCGTTCCATTCCGGTCCGCGGCTCTCCGGTGGTCCACCAAAGACTCACTCCGAAGTCGTTCCGGACCTTCCACCGGCACAGAGTCACTTTCCGCGTCTGCCTCACGCACCCAAGGTAGCGAACTTCGTCGATCCCTTGGCTGAGAAACGACCGAGAACCGTCAGCCGATGACGCGGTTGCGACCCGCGAGGTAGCCGAAGCCGGCCAGGACCAGTTGGATGGCGAGCAGGGACAGCAGGGCCGGCGTCCAGGAGTTGGTGGCGTCGTGCAGGGCGCCGACCGCGATCGGGCCGGCCGCGGCGACCAGGTAGCCGATGGACTGGGCCATGCCGGACAGCGCCGCCGCCTGCGTGTGGTGGGCCGTGCGCAGGCCGAAGAACGACAGGGCCAGCACGATCGATCCACCACCGGCGATGCCCGCGATGACGGCCCAGGCGGC
The DNA here is from genome assembly GCF_003999975.1 of Actinoplanes solisilvae. GTDB lineage: Bacteria > Actinomycetota > Actinomycetes > Mycobacteriales > Micromonosporaceae > Actinoplanes > Actinoplanes solisilvae. The sequence goes on from NZ_RJAC01000010.1 coordinate 169,839, forward strand.
GCTGAGCTGCGGGGCGGCCAGGAAGCCGACCGTGGACGCGGCGAACAGCAGCGGGGCCACGACGCCGAGGACGCGCTGGTCACGCAGGCGCGGGATCAGGGCCGAGGCGGTGATGCTGCCCGCGATGCCGAGTCCGTTGAGCAGCAGCTGGTGTACGCCGGCCGTCGCGGGACTGATTCCGGCCGACTCCTCGATCGACGGCAGCCACGTGATGAGCACGAAGTAGCCGGTCGACTGAAGCGCCATGAAGATCGTCACCTGCCAGCCCAACCTCGTACGCCAGGGGCTGCGCAGCGGTTTCGCGGGCTCAAGCCGTACGTCGTCCTGGGCGGGAGAGTTCACGGTGCGCCGGCGCAACTGGGGCGCGAGCACGGCGATCCCGATCAGGGCCAGCCCGGCCCACATGCCCAGGGGCAGCCGCCACCCGGCCGACGTGGCCGCGGCGACCGGCACGGCCAGGCCCGCGGCGACGGCGGCGAAGACCGCCTGCAGCGACGAGTACGTGCCGGTGATCTGCCCGATGCGGGTCGGGAAGTCGCGTTTGACCAGCGCGGGCAGGATGACGTTGAGGACGGCGACCGCGACGCCGAGCAAAGCCGTGCCGGCCCACAGCAGCGGGCGGCCGGGCACCGAGCGGATGACGAGCCCGGCGGCGAGACCGGCCAGGCCGAGGGCCAGGGTGCGTTCGAGGCCGAGGCGGCGGGCCAGTGCGGGCGCGAAGGGGGAGACGACGGCGAACGCGAGCAGCGGCAGGCTGATCAGCGCGGAGGCGGTCAGCGAGGACAGCCCGAGGTCGTGGCGCAGTTCCTCGAGCACCGGCCCGACGGTGGTGATGCCGGCCCGCAGGTTCGCCGCGACCAGCAGCAGACCCGCCAGTACGAGAGCGGGCTTGAGGGCGCGGACGGCAGGACTCGGGGCGGAGGCGGAGCGGTCGAGCAGGACGTCAGTTGGTGCCACGGGGTGGTTCTCCGGTCGTTTCGAGGGCGTTCTGCTCGTTGATGAGCCGCACCATGTGTTCCGCCGCCGCGCAGGCCGCAGCGGGGTCGCGGGCCGCGATCGCGTCGGCGAGCGCCTCGTGCGCGGCGTCGACGGCGGGCAGGCCCGGCACGACCGTGGCCGGGTGGGTCTCGGTCATGACCACCCCCAGCAGGCCCTGCTCGACGCCGCCGGCTCCGCGGTGGAGTTCGGCGAGCAGCCGGTTGCCGGAGGCTTCGAGCAGCAGTTGGTGGAAAGCGATGTCGGCCGCGGCGTATTCCCGGCCGTCGGTGGCGGTGCGGCGGGCCGCGAGGGCGTCGCGCAGGGCCTGGACCTGCGGCGGGGTCGCGCGGAGGGCGGCCAGCCGGGCGGCCTCGCGCTCGAGCACGAGCCGTACTTCGGCGACGTCGTCGGCGCGGTCGCGGGCCAGGCGGCGGGCCAGCGCGGGGGCGAGATCGCTGGTCGCGACCACGAACGTTCCGTAACCGGCGCGGGCGCCGAGCAGGCCGGCGTGCACGAGTGAGCGCAGCCCTTCGCGCACGCTGTTGCGGCTCACGCCGAGCTCACGGCTCAGTTCGTGCTCGGTGGGCAGCAGCGCGCCGATCGGGAACTCACCGTCGGCGATGCGGCGGCGGAGCTGGTCGGCGACCTGTTCGGCCAGGGAGACGGGCCTGTCGAGGCGGGGCATCCGCCAAAACTACGGCTTGAGCCAAATGTAGGACAAAGTGTTCTCAGACACCCGGCTACTGCGTCTGCAGAGGACTGTGGCCCGCCCGTGGGAGCACCCCGGCGTACGAGAAGGTGCCGTTGACGTTGTTGGCGAAGACGGCGACGTCGCTGAGCGTGAAGGTGGTGGGGTCGGATCGGACGGCGATCGCGGCGCGGGTCGTGCCGGTGACCACGTTGTCGACGACGTCGACGCGGCTGACGTTGTTGAGGGTCGTCTTGACGTAGACGCCGCCGACGCAGTTGGTGATCGTGTTGCCACGGACGCTCACCGCGCGCGTGTCGAGGGGGCCGATGGCGTCGTACTTGGTGCTGGTGATGATGTTGAACTCGACGGTGACGTCGGAGTGGATCGCATCGGCCTGGCTGGTGTGCGAGCCCATGAACCGGCCCCAGCCCGGCCTGGTCGTCGAGGTGCCGCACCGGTTGCCGGCGATGCGGATGTTCGAGCACGGCGTCCCGTCGGCGTCGCCCGCCCAGGTGGTGTTGCTCGCGGCCAGATCGAGCTGCACCGCCTCGCCGTGCCAGAGGCCGACGGTGGGGTCCTCGACCCAGCCCTCGAAGGCGCAGCCCGAGATCGTGGCCGTGCGCACCGCGTTGAGCTCGACGGCATGCCACCACTTCACGTCACGTACGGTGACGCCCTCGATCTCGATGTTGCTCGTGTGCTGCATCGTGATGACGTTCAGCGGCGGCGCCTGGGTGGCCTTGGCCCGGTCGTCGGCGCTCACGTTCTCCAGATAGGACGCGGTGGGATCCCAGAACCCGCCCTGGATGCGGATGTTGCCGGGCGCCTGGTGGAAGCCGCGCGCGTCGGCCGGCACGTGGTTGAGCACCATCGTGGCGTGCGAGACGCCGGCGGCCTTGACGCTGGTGAAGGTCGTCGGGTAGACCGGCGTCGGCGAGTGGCCGCTGGCCTGGGCGGTGTAGGTCTGCGGGGCCGTCGGGAACGCGGCCAGGATCGTCGCCTCAGTCGCGTCGAGACAGGTGTTCGGCCCGATGATCAGCGTGTTCCGCAGCCTGATGGTGGCATCGGGATCGATCTTCACCACGATGCGGCCGCAGTCGTCGCGCTCGTCCCCGATGTTGTTGGCGGCGTTGTCGAGCGCGGTCCGCAGTTCCCGGGTGGGCTCGTCCTCCCCGGGCGGGAACGGGTTGATGCCCGCCGCCCGCGCCGCCCCGGCGCCGAACTGGCTCAGCAGGGCCGCCCCGCCGCCGACCACGCCCGCCCGCAGAAAGTTGCGCCGCCCAGCACCCATCGCGACCCCCGCTCATCTGAGATAGATGACGGACAATCTATCGGGTCGAGGCCGCCGTGATCGCCTGGGGCACGGTGTCGAAGGTGCGGAAGGCGTCGTGCAGGCGCTGAGCCTTGAGCACGGTCATCAGGAAGTCGCCGGCGATCACGAGCAGGACGTCGCCGCCGTTACGGCGGGCCGCGTTGCGCGCCCGCACCAGGATGCCCAGGCACAGCGAGTCGATCGTGCCGGCGGCGGTCAGGTCGACGATAACGACCGGGCGCAGGGCCACAGCCTCGTCGAGTCTCTGACGCAGCTCTGAGACGATGTCGACGTCAACATCGCCGGACACGCGCACCAGCGCGGCCGGCGTGGTCAGGGCGATCGAGACACTCGCGGGCCGGACATCGGCACTCTGCATCACGTGTCACCTCTTATCTGGTTGTCTCTCCAGCATCCCCGCACGATGTGGCAACGGTCCCGCAGCGCTATGACGATCCCGTGAACTTTGACCACAACGGCCTCAGCAGTACCCCGCGGCTCCCGGCCGAAACCCGCTGTCGTTTCTGTCCAAGACCGCGGACGGGATGAGGACATAACGTGAACGCGCAGCCCCGACCCAGAGGAGAAAGCACCATGCGCAACCTGGTCTACACCGGTTTCATGTCGCTCGACGGCGTTGTCGACTCGCCCGGCGGACCGTCGGAGGGACACCGCAGCGGCGGGTGGGTGTTCAAGGACCTCGAGTTCGTCCCGGAGGCCTGGTCGCTCAAGGGCGAGGAGCTCGCCGACACGACCGCGCTGATGTTCGGCCGCCGAAGCTACGAGGCTTTCGCCCCGGTCTGGCCGGGTTCCGAGGACCATGCCGGCTACAAGGAACTGCCCAAGTACGTGGTGTCGGGCTCGATCTCCGAGGACGCCCTCGTCGATGACTGGGGGCCGACGACGATCCTGCGCTCGACCGACGACGTGGCCGCGCTCAAACGGGGCGAGGGCGGTGCGATCTTCATCCACGGCAGCGCCGAGCTGGCCCGGCGGCTGTCCGACGCGGGCCTGATCGACCAGTACAACCTGCTCGTCTTCCCCGTGCTGCTCGGCGCCGGCAAGAGCCTGTTCGGCCGGGCCGACCGCGACAAGCACATGCTGACGCTGCGCGAGTCGCAGAGCTACCCGAACGGGATCTTGAAGCTGGTCTACGACGTCAAGCGCTGAGGGCGATCGCGCCCCCGGTTCCCTCGCGCAGCTGCTTCGCGGTGCGTCCGACGTACGAACGCAGGGCGCGGGCCAGGTGAGGCTCGTCGAAGTAGTCGAGCTTGGCCACGACGTCAGCGGCCGTGTCGCCGGCCACCAGCAGCTCGGCCGCCGCACGGGCGCGCTCGATCTGCCGTACGGCACCCCGGGTGAGCCCGGTCGCCGCGCGAAACCGCCGTTCCACCGTACGCCCGGAAACGCCCGGACACCCGCCCCGGAGAACCTCGGCGACCAGCGGGTCACGCACCACGACGCCGGCGCGGACGAGCCGGTCGACCAGCGCCTCGGCGTCGTCGGGGCCGGGCGTCGCCCAGCTCGCGCCGTCCAGCCGGAAGGCGCGACGAGTGGCCTCCGGAAGCACCAGCCCGCCGTCGACCAGGGCCGGTGTGGGCATGACTCGCAACGAGGTGCCCAGGGCGAACTCGATGCCGGTGAAGCTCGCACCCTCGGGCACGGGCGCCGCGCCGGTGCGGGTCTCGGGGCCGGTCACGCTCGCGTACGCCCGGCCCTGCTGCTCGTGGAAGACCAGCCCCCACCGTACGCCCGCAACCGACGTCATCCGGGTGACCTGCTCGCTCGTGCAGGTCCACACGGAGTCGACCCACGGCGAGTCGGACCGGCGCGTCGCGAAACGCAGCGCCGCCGGCACGGGTCAGGACGCCTGACGGACGGGCGTGTCGGCCAGCCAGACGTCGGCCAGGTCGCTGAGGGGGATGTCGAGGGCCTGGCTGAGGCAGACCACGGAGCCGAACGCGGGCGCGGGCAGGCGACCCGCCTCGATCTTGCGCAGCGTCTCGGGGGAGATGCCGGCCGCCAGGGCCACCTCGACGAGGCTGCGATCGCCCCGCGCGGCGCGCAACGCGGCCCCGAGGCGCTGGCCCGCGGCGATCTGTTCGGGGGTGAGCGGTTGGCGAACCATGCCCAGCAGGATAGCCCTCATCCGTCGTGGTATAAAAATACCGCACAGGGAGAGGGAGGCTTGTCGTGATCGAGTTGAAGTCCGCCGAGGAGATCGACCGGATGGCGGTGACCGGCCAGTTCGTCGGTGAGCTGCTGGCCGAGCTGAGCGGCGTCGCGGCGGTCGGGGTCGACCTCATGGACATCGAGCACCACGCCCGCCGCCGCATCAAGGAGCGCGGCGCCGAGTCGTGCTACTGGGACTACTCCCCCTCGTTCGGCCGCGGCCCGTTCCGCAACGTACTGTGCCTGTCGGTCAACGACGCGGTCCTGCACGGTCTTCCGCACTCCTACGTGCTGCGCGACGGCGACCTGCTCAGCATCGACATGGCCCTGGCGATCGACGGCTGGGCGGCCGACTCGGCCCTGTCGTTCGTCGTCGGCCCGCCCGACCCGGCCGACCTTCACCTGATCGAGGCCACCCAGGTCGCGCTCGAGGCGGCCGTCGCCGCGGCCCAGCCCGGCGGGCGCATCGGCGACATCTCCGCCGCGATCGGCCAGGTCGCCCACTCGTACGGCTACAGCGTCAACCACGAGTTCGGCGGCCACGGCATCGGCCGCACCATGCACGAGGCCCCGCACATCTCCAACGACGGCCGGGCCCGGCGCGGCATGCGGCTCGACCCCGGCCTCACGGTCGCCATCGAGCCGTGGCTGTGCCAGTCAACCGACAAAATCAAGTACGACGAGGACGGCTGGACGATCCGCTCAGCCGACGGCTCCCGCACGGCCCACTCGGAACACACGGTCGCCATCACCGCGGCAGGCCCCCGAGTCCTGACCCGCCGGCCCACCGAGAGCCCGGCCGCGCCCGACCCGGCCCGCAAGCCCGCCGCGGCCGCCTAGGGTTGCCTTCCGGCCTCTCGCGGTGGGGAAAGCCGCCTCGCACCCGGCCGGTGTGAGGCGGCATCCCCGAAGATCAGGCCGGCGCCCGTGTCTCGGTGAGGCGGCCGTCGGCCAGTTCGAGCCAGCGGTCCACCTTGATCTCGGCCAGGAAGCGGTCGTCGTGGCTGACGACCACGAAAGCTCCCTGGTACGCCGTCAGCGCGCTCTCCAGTTGGCCCACGCTGACCAGGTCGAGGTTGTTGGTGGGCTCGTCGAGCAGCAGCAGTTGCGGGGCCGGCTCGGCGAACAGGATGCAGGCCAGGGTGGCCCGCAGCAGTTCGCCGCCGGAGAGGACGCTGACCGGCAGGTGGGCGCGGGCGCCGCGGAACAGGAAGCGGGCCAGCTTGTTCATCCGGTCGGCCTCAGTCAGCGCGGGAGCGAACGACGCGAAGTTCTCGGCCACCGTCCGGTCGGCGTCGAGTAGGTCGAGGCGTTGGGACAGGTAGGCCACCCGGCCCTCGGCCCGCGACGCAACGCCGGAATCGGGTTGCTGGTAGCCGCCGATCAGTCGCAGCAGAGTGGATTTGCCCGCGCCGTTGGGTCCGATGAGGGCGATCCGCTCCGGCCCCCGGATGTCGAGCCCGACGCCGCCGAAGACCAGCCTGTCACCGTACGTGGCCTGCAGGTCGTTGCCGTGGAAGACCGTGCGGCCGGCGGGGACCGTCGTGCCGGGCAGGTCGAGGGTGATGGTGTCGTCCTGGCGGGCGGCGCGGCTGGCCTGGTCGAGTTTGGCCTGGGCGTCGCCGAGCCGGTTGGCGTGCACCTCGTTGGACTTGGCCGCCGACACCTGCGCGTCGCGTTTGAGGTTGCCCGCGACGATGCGGGCCAGCCCGGCGTCGGCCAGGTTGCGCGACGCGGTCGAGGCTCGCCGGGCGGCTCGTTCCCGGGCCTGCTGCAGTTCGCGTTTCTGGCGTTTCACGTCCTGTTCGGCCTGGCGCACCTGGCGTTCGAAAACCTCCTGCTCGGCCTGGACCGCCTGCTCGTACTCGGTGAACGTGCCGCCGTACCAGCGGATCTCGCCGTGGTCGAGGGCGGCGATGCGGTCCATCTCGTCGAGCAGGCCGCGGTCGTGGCTGACCACCAGCAGGCAGCCGGTCCACGCGCGCAGCACGGCGATCAGACGCTCGCGCGCGAAACGGTCGAGGTTGTTGGTGGGCTCGTCGAGCAGCAGCACGTCGGGCCGTTTGAGCAGCTGAGCGGCCAGACCGAGGGAGACGACCTGGCCGCCGCTGAGCGTGCCGAGTGTGCGGTCGAGGGTGACGTCGGCCAGGCCGAGGCGGTCGAGTTCGGCGCGGGTGCGTTCCTCGATGTCCCAGTCGTTGCCGATGGTGGTGAAGTGGTCCTCGGAGGCGTCCCCGGCCTCGATGGCGTGCAGGGCGGCGATGGCCCGGTCGACCTCGAGCACCTGCGCGACCGTCTGTTGCTGGGCGAAGGGCAGGTGCTGCGGCAGGTAGCCGAGCACGCCTTGCACGGTGACGCTGCCCGCGGTGGGCGTGAGCTCGCCCGCGATCAGCTTGAGCAGGGTGGACTTGCCGGAGCCGTTGGGCGCGACCAGACCGGTGCGCCCGCCCGGGATCGAGAAGGACAGGTCTGCGAAGACCGGGGTGTCATCCGGCCAGGAAAAGGACACGGCGGAGCCGACGACGAAAGACATGGAGAACCTCAAAAAGGAAGGCGTGAGCAAGGCATGACGACATGCGCCACGCGACGGTTGTCAAACCCGTCGATGGCCGCTCCGGGGAACTCACCCGGAGATGTCGTCGTCACCTGCCACGTTCTGCTCCTGTCTCAGAGGACCCGGCCAGCATAGCTCGCCCGGGGTCAGCGCTTCACGTCATATATCCGGTTCGTGACCGTCTCCACGGCCACCCGCCACGAGCCCAGCCCGGCGTCGGCGGCGATCGCGCGCATCACGTCCTCACCCGCGTGGTTGCCCAGGGCCACCGGTCCGCGCTGGGCGATCGCGGCGGGCAGGCAGAGCACGACCGAGACCGCCGCGAACGACCGGCCGATCGGGTTGATGCTCCGGGCCGGGTCGCCCGACGTGTTCGGCTCGACGATCATCACGCTTCCGTCCGCGGCCAACACCTTTTCCGTACGCCGCAGGGCCGCACCCGGATCACCGAGGTCGTGCAGGCAGTCGAAGTAGGTGACCAGGTCGTACCCCTCGCCCGGGAAGTCGGCCGCCGACGCGACCTCGAAGCTGACCCGGCCGGACAGTCCACGCTCCCGCGCCGTACGCCGGGCCGCCTCGACGGACGGGGCGTGAAAGTCGAACCCGCGGAACCGGGCCTGCGGGAAGGCCTCGGCCATCAGCATCGTCGAGTAGCCGTACCCGCAGCCGACGTCGGCGACCAGCCCGCCGCCCGCGAGCTTCTCGGTCACGCCCTGCAGAGCGGGCAGCCACTCCTGCACGAGGAAGGCGTCGTAGCCGGGCCGGAAGAAGTCGGCCACCCCGGAGAACAGGTCGGCCGAGTGCTGCTCCCAGCCGTGCCCGTCGCCGGTGCGGAACGCCTCGACGAGCGCGTCCTCGGTCTGGTAGAGCGACTGCAGCATCGTGAACCCGCCGGTGAGGTCGGCCAGCACGGCCGCGTGCTCGTCGGGCAGCTCGTAGGTCGCGGTGGCCGCGTCGTAGAGCACGTATTCGCCGGCGACCTGCGCGGCCAGCCACTCGGCGGCGTACCGCTCGACGGTGCCCGCCTCGGCGGCGAGCTGCGCCGGGGTCATCGGCCCGCGCCCGGTCATGGCCCGGTAGAGCCCGAGCCGCGCCCCGAGCGACACCGACAGCCCGGCGAAGGCGGCCGCGTTGTCGGTGACCACGCGGCCCAGAAAAGCATCTTGATCCATAGCCACTTTCGACGCGCCGGAAGCGCCCGGCGTTCAGGTGGGCAGTGTCATAGCGGCGTGCGCAGGCGTTCGGCGAGTTCGCGGCGGGAGACGACGCCGAGTTTGGCGAAGACCTTGCGCAGGTGCCATTCGACCGTACGGTGGCTCAGGAACAGGGCCGCGCCGATCTCGGCGTTCGCGCGGCCTGCCACGGCCAGCCGGGCGATCTGCGTCTCCTGGGCGGTCAGCTTCTCGTGGTCGCCGACGGCTCGCCGGGTCACGGTCTCGCCCGTGGCCATCAGTTCGCGGCGGGCGCGACCAGGATGATGCCGGTCGCGTAGTAGGTGGTCAGGCGGCCCAGTTCGGCCTGGGCCTCGGCCTCGGCGAGCAGCAGGTCGGCGGCCTCGGCGAGGCGGCCTTCGAAGATGAGCGCCCCCGAGCGGTAGGACAGCGCGGCCGGCAGGATGTAGGCGTAGCCGGTGCGCCGGGCGAACCCGACGGCCTGGCTGCTGATCCGGTCCCATGACTCGTCGTCGAACAGTTCCATGTCCACCAGCGCGGCGAGCCAGATCAGTTCGAGGTCCTCGTCGTTGGTGAGCGCGTGCAGGGCGCGGGACAGCTTCGGGACGGCGGCCGCGTAGCCGTCGAGGATCCAGGCCGCCATACCGTCGAGGAAGAGGCTGCCCACCTCGTCGCCGACCGGGAGCCGCCGGGCCGCCTCGGCCGCCCGGCGCAGATGTTCCGGCGGGCCGAGCCGCCCGGCCAGCACCCCGGTGCCGATCGCCGCGAGATAGGCCGTGCGGGCCGCCCGCGGGTTCGGTTCGCGCAGGTCGCCCGCGGCCGTCAGCATGGCCGGGCTGATGCCGCGCACCGAGTTGACCACGAACGAGACCGCCGTCCGCAGCCGCATCACCTCGGCACGCTGCGCGTCGTCGAGCCGGCCGAGCTCGGCCGCCGCGAGCAGGCCGGGGACGAGGCTGGGCCGTCCCGAGAACATCCGCTCCTGGGCCGCGGCCAGCGCGCGTCGGGTGCGCCGGCTCGGGTCGGGGGTGAGCGCGACGGCCCGTTCGAGGAACGCCGCGGCGGCGGAACGGCCTCCGCGCGTACGGGCCCGGGTCGCCGACGCCTTCAGTTCGGCGGCCACGTCCTCGTCCGGACCGACCGCCGCGTGGGCGCGGTGCCAGGCTCAGCGGTCGGGGTCGAGCCGCTTTCTCGCGCGCGCGGCCGAGCAGGTCCCCCACCGCCATGACCCGATCATTTATTCTCTGAAGCGACCCGACCTGGGCCAACACGCGTGAACTCCGTCGCTGCACGCTGCGTCGATCAGAGGTATGACGAATTACCCACGGATGATCGCCACAGTCAATCTGATGGAACCGGCGCCGCGGCGGGTGCGCGCGACCCTCAACGGCAAGGTCGTGCTCGACACCACCCGCGCCGTCTACCTCTGGGAGATCGCGAGCTTCCCGCAGTACTACATCCCGCTCGACGACGTCGACCCTTCGGTGCTCGTCGACGAGGACCACGAGCAGCACCTCAGCCGGGGGACGGCACGCCGGACGGGGCTGAAGGTCGGCGACGTCGAGCACAAGGCAGCCGCACGGATCTACACCGAGAGCAAGCTGCCCGGGCTGGCGGGACTGGTCCGGTTCGAGTGGGACGCGCTGGACGCGTGGTTCGAGGAGGACGAGGAGATCTTCTTCCACCCGCGGAACCCGTACACCCGGGTCGATGCTCTTCGCTCCACCCGGCACGTGCGGGTCGAGCTCGACGGGGTGCTGCTCGGCGAGTCGAACTCGCCGGTGCTGCTGTTCGAGACCGGCCTGCCGACCCGCTACTACCTCGACCGGTCGGCGCTGAACCACTCGGCGCTCGAACACACCGACACGACGAGTTTCTGCCCGTACAAGGGCCGCACCAGCGACTACTGGACTGTTCGTACGCCCGTGGGGTCGTACCCGGATCTGGCCTGGTCCTATGCCTTCCCGACGGCCGCGGTGGGGCCCATCCACCAGCTTGTCGCGTTCTACAACGAGAAGGTCGACCTGTACGTGGACGGGACGCTGCTCGAACGGCCCAAGACCGTCTTCTCCTGATGAACCGGCCGCGGCGAGCTGCGTTCTACAGCGGTATGACAGCCTCACGAGAAGACCTCGTCGCCCGGGGGTGCTGGTGAGCCCCTACATCTCGAGCTGGCTCGCCGGCGCCGTCGCGCGTTCGGCCTGCAGGCAGCGCAGGATCGCCTGCACCGACGCGTCGACGTCGGAGGGGTCGGTCGACCAGTTCGAGACCGAGATGCGCATGACCGCGCGGCCCCGCCACACCGAGCCGCTCACCCAGCACGTGCCGTCGCCCTGCACCAGGTCGACGACCGCACGCGTACGGGCATCGTCGTCGTCGAACGAGACCAGCACCTGGTTGAGCGTGACGTCGTTGTGGATCCGTACGCCCGGGTGGGCGGCCAGCAGCTCGGCGAAGCGGGTCGCCGCCGCGCAACCGCCCTCCACCAGCGCGGCCACCCCCGTACGCCCGAGGTTGCGCAGCGCCGCGTAGACCGGGATGCCACGAGCCCGCCGGGACAGCTCAGGGGTGAGCTCGAACGGGTCGCCGCTGCCGTGCATCAGATAACCGGCCCGCACGCTCAGGGCGGCCCGATGCGCCTGCGGGTGCGCACAGAAGATCAGACCCGAGTCGTACGGGACGTTAAGCCATTTATGGGCGTCGGTGGCCCACGAGTCGGCCCTGTCCACGCCGTCGAGCAGGTGCCGCCGGCTCGGGCTGGCCGCCGCCCACAACCCGAACGCGCCGTCGACGTGCACCCACGCGCCGGCCGCGTGCGCGAGGTCGCAGATCTCCCCCACCGGATCGATCGCCCCCGAGTTCACCCCGCCGGCCTGAGCACACACGATGATCGGCCCGTCGGCGTCCTCGAGCGCACCGGCGAGCGCGAGGGGATCCATCCGGCCCTGCTCGTCGGCCGCCACGACCTCGATGGCCGCCGTACCGACGCCGAGGTAACGCAGCGCGAGGTCGATCGTGTCGTGCCGTTCCGCGCCGACCAGCACCCGCAGCCGGGGCGCGCCGAACAGCCCGTCCACCTCGACGTTCCAGCCCGCCCGGCGCAGCATCTCGTGCCGCGCGGCGGCCAGCCCGGTGAAGTTCGCCATCTGCCCGCCGGTCACGAACCCCGTCGTCGCATCGTCCGGCAGCCCGAGCAGTTCCCGCAGCCACCGGCCGGCCACCTGCTCGATCGTCGTGGCCGACGGGGCCAGCGCGAACAGGCCGGTGTTCTGGTCCCAGGCCGAGGTGAGCCAGTCGGCGGCGAGGGCGGCCGGGGTCGACCCGCCGACGACGAACCCGAAGAACCGCCCGCCGGTCGACCGCATGATCCCGGGGTCGGCCGCCGCGGCGAGCTGCTCGATCACCCCCGCGGCCGGGTGCGGCTGCTCGGGCAGCGGACCGTCTAGGGCGGCCAGCAGCGCCTCCCGGTCCTGCGAGGCGCCGACCGGGTGGCCGGGCAGATCGGTCAGAAAGGCCAGAGCGCCGCCGTACGCCGCGGCGAGCGGGCCGGACCAGTCGGGTTGCTGCATGACATCTCCCGCGAGAACGAACAGGTGGACGTCTCACTGTCCCGCGCTACCGTTTGCGGCGGCGTGTGCGCCAAGGAGGTTGCACGAAATGGCACTACGTTTACGCCTCGCCGGGCGGCCGTCCGCACACCTCGACGGCGACGAGGTCTCGGGGTCGCTGCCGCCCAAGGCCTGGGCCGTCCTGACTGTGCCGGCGCTCGCCGCGAGGGCAACCTGCCCGAGGCGCGTTCGGCCCTCGCCGGGTTCGCGTGACCTCCGGCACCCGTGGTCACGGTGAACCGGCTCCGGTCGGCTCCGTCTTACGTTCAGTGGAGCCAAGAAGGATCGCCTACAACGGCCGCAACCGGTGGAGCGAGGCGCAGCGGCAGCATCACGCCGAGCATCTCCGCGGCGCGCTCGTCACCCTGCTCGACCGGGGCCCGTGCACCGCGCGTGACGTGGCCGAGTCGACCGGGCTGTCGCGGGTCACCGCGAACACCCTCCTGCACGAACTGGCCGAACTCGGCGTAGCGCAGCTCGCCGGTCTGCGCCGCCGCTCGACCGGACCGCAGGCCCGCGTGTTCACCGTGCGGCCCGCCGCGCAACGCATCGCGGTGGCCGTGTTCCGGCCCGGCCGGCTCGTCACCGTCTCCGGCCTGTCCCCCGAGTACGTCGCCCCGGCGCGGACCAGCGACGCCGGCGCCCTCCCGGACCCGGACCTGATCGCCGCGGCCCTCATCCCCGGCGAACCCCGGCACGTCGTTGTCGGTGTCCCCTCCACCCGCGACGTGAACGAGAGGGACCTGGCCGATCCGCTCGGCTGCCCCGTCGTGGTGCGCTCGCACGCCGACCTGGCCGCTCTCGCCGAGGCCAAGGTCGGCACGGCGCGCGACTTCCTGTTCGTTACCGGCGCCGCCTTCAAGCACGTCGTCGACGGCACCGTCCGCCCAGGCACGGGTTCGCTGCGCCCCCTCACCGACTGGGCCAACCGCACCGGGGCGGCCGAGACACTGCTGCCCGCCGTCACCGCCGCCTGTCTCGTCACCGAGCCCGACCTCGTCGTGCTGAGCGACGACGTGCGAGACCTGCGCGGGCCCCTCACCGAAGCGCTCGGCGAGTTCCTGCCGTCGCCGCCCGCCGTCGCCCTCAGCAGAGTGGGCGGCGACCCGGTCCTGCACGGCGCCCTGCACCTGGCCGCCGACACCGTCCGGGCCGACCTGCTGCGCCTGGCCTGCGGCGAACCCACCCCGCTGAACCTGGCGACCGCGGGCACGTCGTACGCGCCATGACCGGTCCTGTCCCTCGGCATGATCCCGCCCCACCTGGGCGCGGCCTGGATCGCCGCCGTGAACGAGGCCGTCGCACGCGACGAGCTGCTGGTGGCCCTCACGATCTGGGCCGTCGCGGCCGCGAGTGAACCCCGGCCGTCGGGCGCGCGTCGAGCTTGGCATGGGTGTGAAGCTCGGCGTCAACCTGCCGCAGGCCGGCCACTACGACCTCGCCCGCGACGTGGCCGAGGCCGCCCGCCGCCTGGAGGAGATCGGTTACGACAGCCTCTGGGCGTACGAGCGGCTGCTCGTGCCCGGCCCACGCGGACGGCCGCGGGACCCGGCCGCCTACGGCAGCACCGCCGACCCGCTGATCGTGCTGGCCATGGCGGCGGCCGTGACCTCGCGGGCCGAGCTGGGCACCGGCGTACTGGTGGCGCCCCTGCAGGTGCCGCTGCGGCTGGCGAAGACCCTGGCCACCCTCGACTCGGCAGCCGGTGGGCGGCTCCTCGCGGGTCTCGGCTCCGGGTGGCTGCGCGACGAGTTCGACGCCGTCGGGCTGCGGCCTTTCGCCGAGCGGGGCGCGGCCCTCGACGAGTTCCTCGCCGTCGCCCACGCGGTCTGGGGACCGGACAACGTCGAGTTCACCGGCGACCGCTACCGGATCGGGCCGGCGACGATCGGCCCGAAACCCGCCCGGCCCATCCCGGTCTATCTGGCCGGCACAACTCCGGCGACGTTCCGGCGCATCGCCCGGCGCGCCGACGGCTGGATCCCGTTCGGAATCTCGCCCGCCCTCGTCGCCGAAGGGCTCGACCAGATCCGGGAACTGGCCGTGGCAGCCGGTCGGCGGCCCGAGGACATCCAGGTGGTCCACCAGCTCGGTGTGACGAGTCTGGCCGAGGTGCCGGCGCACGGCCGGGAACCGTACCGGGGAAGCCCTTCACAGCTCGTCGAGGACATCGCCGAACTCGTCGCCGGCGGCGTCGGCCACGTCTACGTCACCGTCGCGACTGCCACCCGCGACGTGAAAGAGCTGCTGGACCGGGCGGCCGAGCTGCACGAGGCCGTCCGTGGCGCCGGGCTGTGAGGCTTACGACTTGATGGCGGGCAGCCGCAGCCGGAAGCAGGCCCCGGCGCCGACCGACGTGGTCAGCTCGACGTCGCCGCCGTGGGCCCGGGCCAGGGAGCGGGCGATGGCCAGGCCGAGCCCGGCGTTCGCGCCACCCGCACGGCTTCGTGAGCGGTCCGCGCGATAGAACCGGTCGAAGACCCGTTCCGCCTGTTCGGCCGGCATTCCCGGGCCCTGGTCGGCCAGTTCCAGCACCGCGTTCCCGCCGACCGAACCCACCCCGATCCGTACGCCCGTGCCCGCCGGGGTGTGCGCGACAGCGTTGCCCACCAGGTTGGCGACGACCTGCCGCAACCGGGCCTCGTCGGCGTCGACCGGGGCCGGGCCGGGCGGGCCGACGCCGCCGGGGCCGGTCAGCTCGATCGGCCGGGCAGGGTCGAGGGCGTGCAGGTCGTGCCGGGCGTCGGTCGCGAGGGTGCGCAGGTCCATCGGGGCCCGGTCGAGCTGGCCCTCGGGCGCGTCGTCGAGCTGAGCGAGCAGCAGCAGGTCCTCGGTGAGCGCGGTCAGCCGCGTCGCCTCACGCTCGATGCGGCGCATCGCCTCGTCGACGTCGGCCGGGCCGGCCAGCGCGCCCATCCGATGCAGGTCGGTCGAGCCTTTGATGACGAACAGGGGCGTACGCAACTCGTGGCTGACGTCCGAGACGAACGTACGCATCCGCGACTCGGAGGCGGCCCGCTCGGCGAAGGCCCGCTCGAGCTGGCCCAGCATCGTGTTCAGCGAGCTTGCCAGATGCCCGATCTCGGTATTCGGCGCGGCCAGGCCGGGCACCCGCCGGGTCAGGTCACCGGCGGCGATCGCGGCCGCCGTCTGCTCGATGCGGCGCAGCGGCCGCAGTCCCCGGCCCAGCGCCAGCCAGCCCAGCCCGGTCAGCAGCACGAGCAGCACCCCGCCGCTGATCAGGCTGGTCGTGCGGAGCTGGGCGACGGTGGCGTCGGCCTCGGCCATCGGCGCCGCCGCGACCACCGTGCCGTCCCATCCGCCGGTCCGCGCGGCGACGGCCCGCCAGCGCTGCGAGTCGTCGGCCGCGTCCAGGAACACGCCGTCGCGTCCGGGGGTGATCGCGTGCAGGGCAGCCGCGGTGGGCAGTGTCGCGCGGTCGAGCCGCGACGAGAGGACGCCCTCGACGACCGAGCCGTCAGGGTCGAGATAGACGACGTACGGCGCGCCGATGAGATCGAGGGCCGGGTCGAGCAGGCCCGAGCTGGTGGCCGCGTCGGCGGGGCGCGGCCCGTCGGGCGGCAGGCGCGAGATGATGCTGGTCAGCGATCGCAGCTGGGTGTCGAGGCGGTCGACCTGGTAGTGCTCGAGCCGATCGGAGACGACCGTGCCGACCAGACCCAACCCGGCCAGCAGCAGAGCGGCCGTGATCAGCAGCAGCCGTACGCGGAGACTCACCTTGGCTCCCGCAACACGTAGCCGACACCGTGGACGGTGTGCAGCAGCTTGGGCTCCTCGACGTCGACCTTGCGCCGCAGATAGGAGATGTAGGTGTCGACGATGCTCGCGTCCCCGCCGAAGTCGTAGTGCCAAACCCGGTCGAGGATCTGCGCCTTGGTCACCACCCGGCCGGCGTTCTCCATGAGATAGCGCAGCAGCCGGAACTCGGTCGGCGAGACCCGCACCGGCTTGCCTTCGCGGGTGAGCAGATGGCCCTCGACGTCGAGGGCGAGCGGGCCGACGGTGAGAACGTCAACCGGGTGCCCGGCGGTGCGGCGCAGAATCGCGCGGATGCGGGCGATCAACTCCTCGAGGTCGAACGGTTTGGTGACATAGTCGTCGGCGCCCAGCGACAACCCGGTCACCTTGTCTGCCTGCCGGTCGCGGGCGGTCAGGAACAGCACGGGAACCGGCCCGGCCCGGCCCGCGGTGCGCTGCTCCCGCAGGCGTCGCACGACCTCGAAGCCGTCCATGTCGGGCAGCATGACGTCGAGCAGCACCAGGTCGGGCGGCTCCGCGGTGGCCGACGAGATCGCGTCGGCGGCGTTCGCGGCCGAGCTGACCCGGAAACCGGCGAACCGGAGCGTCGCCGAGAGCAGCTCCCGGACGGTGGCCTCGTCGTCCACGACCAGGAGCCGCTCGGCGTCTGCGCGGGGCGTCATGCCCGCCAGCCTACGAACCGCCGCCGCGCGAACAGATCGGCGAGCACGCTCCCGGCGAAACCCGCGACCGCTCCGGCTCCGGCCCCGACGGCCAGCGCCAGCCACGGGTCGGCCGCCACCCGCACGTCGAGCAGCGGCAGCGCGAAGACGAACGCCCTTGCCCCCAACTCGGCCGACCCCGCCGACAGGACGGCGAGGCCACCCAGCGCAAGGCCCGCCACCACCGCGGCCCAGCCGGCGGTAACAACAGCCTGGCGGAGCGCATCGCGTTTGCATCCTAGGAAGCTAGGAACCGAGTTGGGGCCGGGTGCCGCGGCAGGCACTCGGTCGTCGGCAGTTCCGCCGACCACCGAACCATCGCTGATGCCGGCTGGACCGCCGATCGCGGCGTCATCCGCGTCGGCGGCGGTGGCGGCGGTCGCGGCGTCGGCGGCGGTGGCGGCGGTCGCGGCGTCGTCGGCGGCGGTGGCGTCGTCGTCGGCGGCGGCGGTCGCGGTCGCGGTGGCGGGGGCGGGGTCTTGCCGGTCGCCGGCAGAACTGATCCCCATCTCACGGCTGGCCGCCGATCGGGCGACGGCAACGACAAGCCCGCAGATCAGCAGGACGACCGCGGCCACCAATGCGAGCAGGCCACCGGTCGGCGCCGCCGGAGTGCCGTCGAGAACGCACGAGAGCACGCCGTCGGCCCGGACCGTCCAGGGCACGCCCAGGCCCAGCAACAGCGCCCCGGTCGCCACCAGCGGCAGCGCCAGCAGCAAACCACCGACCGCCATCGGCCCTCCGAGCGCCCACGCAGCCGCCAAGCCCGTGACGGCAATCGCCAGCGCCGGCCACCGGAGGGCGCGCAGCCCCGTCCCCGCAGCCGGGAACCGCCCGCAGAGCCAGCACACCGCGATGACGGCAAGCGCCAACCCCGCCGCCCCGGCCACCGCCGACCCGACAGGCACGGAGAACGCGGCATCAATCGATCCGAGACCCGGCAGGCCACCAGCCGGCGACCCGCCGCGCGGCGATCCACCGCCGAGCAACCCGCCACCCGACAAGACACCGCCCAGCAACCCGCCACCCGACGACCCGCCGCCCGGCGTCCCGCCACCCGACGACCCGCCGCCCGGCAGGACGCCGAGACCACCCGGGCAACCGCGCGCCTCCACGGCCGCCGAAGCTCCACCGGCGGGCAGCGCCAAACTCCCCCGCGCCACCCGAGCGATCGCTCCCACCCCGGCGGTGAAGACGAGCGCCGCTGTTGTTCCCCGCACGAGCAGGCTGGTGCGGGGGTGTGACAGAAGCAGCACGCCCAGCACCACCGCGCCCACCACCGAAACCCCCAGCGGCATCACGTCGATCCGCCCGTTCAGCGCGACCGGCAACCCGCCCGACGGCGACGCCCCGACCACGGCCGGAGCGCCCACCGACATCCCCACCACCGCCGCCGCGAGCTGGTCGAGACGCCCCACCCGCCCGGCGCCGAGCAGCAGCAGCCCGGCGACGGCCGTCCCGGCCATGGCGAGCACGGCCAGCCCACCGGCGACCACCCCGCCGTACACATCTCGGATTCTCATCAGACGTCGCGGCGCCGGAACACCGTGAACGCGACGCCCAGAACCACCGCGATCGCCAGACACATGCCGCCCAGATTCAGCCACGGGTGCGGATAGGACGAGACCGTGCCCAGCGCCGCGGGTCCGCCGAGCGTCGGCCAGTAGTCGAAGATGCCTCGCAGCCACGACGGGAAGAGCCCGGCCAGCGCGGGCACCAGCAGGATGATCCCGACCAGCGTAGCCAGTGCCCCGGCCGTCGCCCGCATGACCACCCCGAGCCCCACCGCCAGCAGCCCGATCGCCGCGAGATAGAGCCCGCCCGCGAGGACCGCCGAGAGCACCCCCGGATCACCGAGCGAGGCGGTGGGCACGCCTTGCCGGGCCAGCAGCGGCTGTCCGATGAGGAACGCTCCGAACATCAACACCGAACCGGCCACCACAGCGACCGCCGCCGCCACCGCGATCTTGGCCGCCAGCACCCGTCCCCGGCGCGGCACAGCGGTCAGCGTCGTGCCCATCAGCCCGGTGGCGAATTCCGAGGTCACCACGAGGATCCCGAGCACGCCGATGATGAGCTGCGCCACGATGTACGACTTGAGACTGAGCGCGGTCGGATCCCAGGACTGCCGTTCCGCCGGGGTGGCCGCCGCCCATTCGCTGCCGGCCGCGTTCGAGGTCAGCGCCGTGATGCCGAGCCCGACCACAAGAAGGCATCCCAGGGTGTACCAGGTGGACCGCAGGCTACGCAGTTTGATCCATTCGGAGAGCAGCAGATTCACGCCGCCACCCCCGAGAACTCGACGCTGTCGCGCGTCAGTTCCATGAACGCGTCCTCCAGCGAGACCCGCTGCGGCGTCAGCTCCCCCAGAGCCACCCCGTGATACGCCGCGAGCCGGCCGATTTCCGCCGCGCTCATCCCCGACACCACAAGGGAAGATTCCAGCCCTTCCCGTACGGTGGCTCCGGCCGCCGACAGCCGCGAGGCGAAGTCGGCCGGCTCCGCCACGCGCACCAGCACGGTTCCCGAACCGCTCGCCCGGGTCAGCTCGCTGACCGCCGTGTCGGCGATGAGCCGCCCCCGCCCGATGACGACGAGGTGGTCCGCGGTCTGCGCCATCTCGCTCATCAGATGGCTGGAGACGAGCACGGCCCGCCCCTCCGCCGCCAGCGTGCGCATCAGATCCCGCACCCAGCGGATGCCCTCCGGGTCGAGCCCGTTCACCGGCTCGTCGAAGATCAGCACCCGGGGTTCGCCGAGCAGCGTCGCCGCGATCCCGAGCCGCTGGCGCATGCCGAGCGAGAATCCTCCGGCGCGCTTGCGGGCCACTCCGAGGAGCCCGGTGCGTTCCAGCACCTCCCCCACCCGCCGGCGGGGCAGGCCGTTGCTCACCGCGAGGGCGTGCAGATGGTCGTACGCCGTACGCCCGCCATGGACCGCGCCGGCGTCCAGCAATGCGCCGACGTCTTTCAACGGCACCGGCAGGTTCCGATAACTCCGGCCGCCGACCGTGACTGTCCCCCGGTCGGGCGCGGCCAGCCCGACGATCATGCGCATGGTGGTCGACTTTCCCGCGCCGTTCGGCCCCAGGAAGCCCGTGACGTGGCCCGCCTCGACGGTGAAGGAAAGATCGTCCACCACTGTCGACGGGCCGTACCGCTTGGTCAGTCCGCGTATTTCGATCATGCCGACGATGATGGCGGCCGCACCTGGCCGCTTCCGCAGAGCTTCTGGGAGAACTCTGAGAGCTTCCGGGCCCAATCCTTCAAGAACGCCCCGTGAGATCAGCCACGCCGCTGAAGTTCCGCGCCCGGCCCCCGTCTGCGAGGCGACGCACACCCGAGTGATGGGGGCCGATACATGACCAGCCTGTTCAACCCGATGCGGGCCCGCTCGGCCGACGGGCCGCACCGCGTGTCGACGCCGCTCGAGCTCTTCTTCGACCTCTGTTTCGTGGTCGCGGTCGGACTCGCCGTGACCCCGCGGCACCATCCTCCGACATGCGCGTGGGCTTCGCTCTCGCCGTACCCGTGGCGGTCTGTCTTGTCGCCGTCTGGGCGTTGCACCGGGTCAGCGTGGCTGTACCCGTCGCAGCGGTACTGGCCTTGCTGACCCCGCTGACCCCCGCGCCGGTCGAAAGCCTGGCCGTCGTGCTCGTAGCAACCACCGCCGTCGTCGTCAGCCTGCGCCGGTCCCCCGCAAGACGTACGACAGCGGACATATGACCAGCCGCTGTCAACGATCTTGAATGTTCTATGGTTCTCTGGTTGACGCGAAGGAACGGGTGGCGGCGCGAGGCAGGTTACGTCAGATGGTTCGGAGCACGCGTGCCGCCGATCTCGGCATGCTGTCCACCCGGCTGCTGTTCGGGCTGCAGACCGAGCTGTTCCGGCGCAGTGCCGACGAGGGTTTCGACGACATCCGCCCCCGGCACGGTGCCGTGACCGCCTATCTCGACGAGAACGGCGTACGCCAGACCGAGCTCACCCGGCTGGCCGGACGCAACAAGCAGACCATCGGGGCCATCGTCGACGAACTGGAGAAGCTCGGGTACGTCGAGCGGGTGCCCGACCCGGCCGACCGCCGCGCCAAGCTGATCATGCCGACCGAGCGCGGCCTGCGGCTGATGGCCCTGTCCGACGCGATCGTGGCCGACATCGAGCGCCGGTACGCGGCGAAGGTCGGCCCCGAGGCGTACGACCAGTTCGTCGACACCCTGTCGAGGATCACCGAGGACGTACGGCCCGGGGAAGACTGAGACGTTCCAGGACGGCCGGCACGACCTCCTCGCCGAAACGCGGGTGTGCGACGAGATCGTCCCGACCAGTTGGGCGACGCGCGTCACCGACGCGGGTTGCCGGCCGGCCGGCCTCCGAACCCGCGTGGTCGATCGTCGCGTTGGCCGCGGCCCACCGCTCGTACAGCAGGTAGGAGGGGATCGGGGCGGCCCACCCGTCGGTGAGCCGCCCGGTCAGTTCGCGCCCGGCCCGCACCGGGCCCAGCACTGAACGCACCCTCGGCCTCAGCGGAGCGTGAACCACGAATGGCGCACAAATGGTTTGTGCGAAAACTGTTTATTTCGTGAGCGTAGACCCGCTGGTTGACCTGGTGGAACCCAGGAAGAAGATGCCGGGCAGCCCGGCGGTCTCGAAGCCGGCGCTCGGGTTGCGGCGCAGCTTCGAGTTACGGATCTTCAGCGTGCCGGTGCGGTCGTTGCTGACGAAGAAGATGGCGCCGCCACCCTCCTTGGCCCTGTTGTCCTCGATGATCGAACCGTCGAGGGAGAGCGTGAACGTGTTGCCGTCGAGGTAGATCGCGCCGCCGCTGCCGCCGCCCGGTGTGCCGCCGCGGGCCGGGTTCGCGCCGCGCCCGACGGCCGAGTTCCCCTTGAAGACGCTGTTGAGCACCGTCCAGGAGACCCCGATGCTGCTCAGGGCGGCGCCGTTCGAGCACACCCCGCCGCTGAACGTGCTGCCGACGACGTACACGGGAAGATCTTGACTCTGATCGAGGGCCCGGATCGCCGCGCCACCGAGGTCGGGGCCGGTGCCGTCGCAACGGTTGCCGGTGAAGCGCGAGTTGACGACCTTGAGGCGCCCGCCGCGGGCGAAGATGGCGCCGCCGCCCCCACCCTCGGTCGTGATGCCGGTGCTGTTGCCCTTGGTGAAGGTCAGGTTCTGCACGGTCAGCTTGGGCGTTGCCTGGTCGTTGCAGTGTGACGTGGTCCAGGTCTGAGCCTCGTCACACGTGTTCATGTAGAGGATGCGGCGTGCGCCGCCGCCGCTCAGCGTGACCCGGCCGCCGCCGTCGAGCACCACGGTCGAGCTGGTGTTGCGTACCTTGGCGGTGGCTTTCATCGTGATCGTGACCGGATGGGGCCCGCAGTCGAAGGTGATGACCCCGCCCTGCCCGACCGCCTTGACCACAGCGGCCGAGGTGCAGCTCGCCGGCGTTCCGTTGCCGATCGTACGATCCGGCTTGCTGGTGTCGGTGGCCCGCGCGGCGGACGGGATCGCGGCGCGGCCGGACGGATTGCCCGGCTTCGGAAGCGTGACCGGCGGCTTCTTGGTGGGCTTGGGGGACGCCGACGGCGTCTTCGAGGGCGGCGCTGTCGAAGGGGGCGGCGCGGGCGCGCTCGACGCCGGAGGTGGGGCGACGGCCGCGGCCTTCGCCGGCTCGTTGCCACCGTCCCCACAGCCGCTGAGCAGCGTCGCGCCCAGCACGACCGTCATCACCATCGTCAGCCGCCGATTTTTCACCGGCAGACTGTAACGCCGCCCGTCTACACCCGGAAGCGGGCCACGACGGTCTGCAGGTCGGCCGACATGCGGGCCAGCTCCTGGGCCGAGCGCTGGGTCTCGCCGACCGTGGCCGTGGTGGTGCGGGCGGCGCCGGCCACCCCCGCGATGTTCTCGGCGATGCTGGTGGAGCCCATCGAGGCCTCGCCGATCGAGCGGCTCATCTCGTTGGTGGTGGCGGTCTGCTCCTCGACGGCCGAGGCGATCGTGGTCTGGTAGTCGTTGATCTGCGCGATGATCGCCGAGATCCGGCCGATGGCGGCCACCGCGCCGTCGGTGTCGGCCTGGATCGCCTCGACCCGCTGCGAGATGTCGCCGGTCGCCTTGGCCGTCTCCTGGGCCAGCTCCTTGACCTCGTTCGCGACCACGGCGAAGCCCTTGCCGGCCTCGCCCGCCCGGGCCGACTCGATGGTGGCGTTGAGGGCGAGCAGGTTGGTCTGCTCGGCGATCGCGGTGATCACCCGGACCACGTTGCCGATCTCGGCCGACGACTCGCCCAGCTTCGCGACCGTCGCGTTGGTGGCGGCCGCCTCCGTGACCGCCTGCGACGCGACCCCGGCCGCGTCGTTGGCCGACTGGGAGATCTCCCGGATCGCCGAGCCCATCTCCTCGGTGCCGGCGGCCACGGTCTGCACGCTGCGCGAGACGCCCTCGGAGGCGTCGGCCAGCAGGCTGGTCTGGGTGGACGTGGCATCGGCGTTGGCCGCGATGGCCTCGGCCGACGCCGACAACTGATGCGACGAGTCGGCGAGCAGGCGGGACGAGTCGGCGAGCGCGGTGACCGTCTGCCGGATCGAATCGGTGGCCCGGTTCACCGCCGCCCCCATCATCGCGACCTCGTCCCGGCCGCCCGCGGACGCGCGGCGGGTCAGGTCGCCGTCGGCCACGGCGTCGAGCACCTGGCCCACCCCGGCCAGCCGTCGCGAGATGCCCCGGCCGATCAGCAGCGCGAGCACGACGGAGAGGATCACGCCGGTCACCACGATGATCAGGATCGTGCTGCGCGCGGCGGACGCCTCCTCGTCGGCGGCGGTGCTGTCCTGCTCGGCCTGCGTGCGCTCGAGGGTCATGAGCTGGTCGACGGCGGTGTTCATGGTGTCTTCGGACTTGGTCCACAGGGCGTACCGGTCGGGCAGCGAGGGCGGCAGCTCGACCCCGGCCGGCGGGGCCTCCTGGAACAGCAGCAGGTTGACGAGCGCCTGGTACTGGGTCCAGGCGCCGCCGAACGCCTGGGTCTGGGTCTGCCAGACCGCCGACGAGTCGGGCGCGGCGACGTACCGGTCTCCCGCCGCGCCCACCTCCGCCTGCGCGTCCTTGGCGAGCTTCTCGTACTGCGCCTTCTCGGCCGCTGTCCGGGCCCCCTGGAAGAGGAAGAGGGCCCGGTACATGTCAGACATGCCGTTCTGCAGGCCGACCAGCGCGTCCAGCCGGGTGATGTTGTCGTGCTTCAGCCCCTGGATCCGGTCGTCGAGCGAACCGAGCCGGGCCCAGGCGACGCCGGCCGTGACAACGGCGACCACGGCCACGACGGCCACCGCCAGGACAATCTTGGTGCCGACCCGGAGGTCGTCGAGGCGGTTCGCTCGGGCATCCATCGCCGGTCTCCTGCCGTCAACGGCGCCCTCGAAGTGCGCCTCCAACCACCGTTCGGCCGAACCTGGGAACGCCTGAGTCGGTTGCCCCGTTCGTCCCCGTCAGGTGTGCTCGAGACCGCCGTCGACGGTCAGCACCTGACCGGTGACGAACGAGACGGTCGGGTCGGCGAAGCGCAGCACCCACGCGGCGACCTCGTCCGGGCTGGCGATGCGGCCCATCGGGATGCGCTCGGCGTTGGCCTTGTCGAGCTGGGCGATCTCGTCGGGCGACAGGCCGGCCGCGAGCATGACGTCGGTCGCCGTCGGACCGGGGGCCACGGCGTTGACCCGTACGCCGTCCGGGGCGACCTCGACCGCCCAGGTGCGGGTGAGCTGCTCGAGGGCCGCCTTCGACGCGGCGTAGTGGCCCGAGTGCGGCAGCGGGCGATGCCCGTACGTGCTCGAGATG
This sequence comes from Actinoplanes solisilvae, assembly GCF_003999975.1. Lineage (GTDB taxonomy): Bacteria > Actinomycetota > Actinomycetes > Mycobacteriales > Micromonosporaceae > Actinoplanes > Actinoplanes solisilvae. Next base: position 194,648 of record NZ_RJAC01000010.1, read on the forward strand.
TTGACGATGCTGCCGCGGGTGGCGCGCAGGCCGGGCAGGGCGGCGTGCGAGAGCAGGCTCGGCGCGATCACGTTCAGGTCGAACACGTTGCGGACCTGCTCGGGGTCGGTCTCGGCCAGGGTCATCACGGCCGTCGCGCCGGCGTTGTTGACCAGCACGTCCAGGCGGTCCCAGCGTTCGAGGGCGTCCTCGACGATCGCGCGCGGGGCGCCGTCGGCGCGCAGGTCGGCCGCGTGCACGCCGATGCCCGGGTGCAGGCTCGCGGTCTCCTCGAGGGCGTCGCGGCGGCGGCCCACGCCCAGGACGTGCGCGCCGGCCTTGGCGAAGGCGACGGCCGTGGCGCGGCCGATGCCCGATCCCGCTCCGGTGACGATGACCGCGAGGTCGGTGAAAAGGGGCGGGGTCATGCGGAATCCTTTGTTCGATGTTCGTAGAACGTCAAACAAGCTAACATGGTCGACGTGCGAGACACCTGGCATCCGGACCCCGATGAGATGAACCTGACAGAGGTGATGAGCGCGCTCAGCGACCCGATCCGCGTCGGGCTGATCCGCCTGCTCTCCGACGGTGAGGAGCGCGGCTGGGGCCTGCTGCGCGCCCCGGTGTCCAAGTCGACGCTGAGCCACCACCTGCGCGTGCTGCGCTCGGCCGGGCTGACCCGCACCCGCATGGAGGGCACCCGCTGCTTCGTGGTGCTGCGCCGCGACGACGTGCAGTCCCGCTTCCCCGGCCTGCTCGACGCGGTGCTGACCGCGGCCGACAACCAGAGCGTCGGCAGCGAGGTCAGCCTGGCCTAGCCGTCCGGCAGGGCGGCGTCGATCTCGGCCAGCGCGACGTAGAGCAGGGCGGCCGCCCTCGCCGGGTGGTCGTCGATGATGCGGCGGGCGCGGTCGAGGGTGGCCTCGATCTTCCGGCTCCCGGTGTGACCGTCGAGCCGTTCGAAGGCGTCGTCGGCGTCGGCCAGCAGCTGATGGACGAAGCCGAGCGGCTGAGCGCCCTGGCCGAGCCCGCCCTCGGCCAGGGACGCGGCGGCGGTCAGGCCGGTCACGACCCGCAGCACGTTGTGCCAGTCGGGTCCGGGCCGCTCGCCGAAACCGTGCAGGTCCGGGATCGGGCCGTCGATCTCCAGATGATCCCAGACGACGTCGGCGAGGTCGCCCAGCTGCTGCCGCAGGTGTTCGTGGTCGGTCATGACCGAGCTGCGGAGCACGGCGTCGAAGAGCAGCGCCGTGAAATCCGTGCCGTGATAGACGGCGTCGCCGGCCGGGACCGGCTCGCCGGGAAGACGGATCGCCGGGGCCGCACCGTCCGCGCGGGGCGGCTTGACGATCCCGTGGCGGGTGGCCAGCCGGGCGAGGATCCGCACCAGGTAGCCGAAGTAGAGGCTGGTGTCGCCGCGCGTGCCGCCGAGGGTGACGGCGGTGATCGTGGCGACGAGGAGGCTGTGATAGTCGGTGCCGCCGAGCCAGGGCAGGCGCTCCAGCGGCCAGCGATGGTCGCCGAACGTCGCCAGCTTGGACCAGTAGGCGCGGGTCAGCTCGAGGCGCAGTTGCAGCGCTCGGGCCAGGCGCTGCTGTTCCTCGCCGAGGATGGTGAGCACGCGCGTACGCTCGGCGAACAGATGGGCGATCGCCTCCGAGGCGATCCAGGTGAAATAGAGGTCCGGCACCGCGGCCGCGATTCCTGGCCGCTGCGCGACCAGACGGGCGTCGGTCTCCACCTCGGGGGCGTCGGTCAGGACACCCCACGACCAACCGCAGGCGAACTGGATCGTGGGGTCGGCGTACAGCTTCTCCGTACGACCGGTGCCGATGCTGATCTCGACCGAGCCGGCCCGGGTCTCGCTGAGCTCGTTGTTGAACTCACGCAGGACGGCTTCGGGGTCGCGTTCCTCCTGGCCCAGCCGGGCGAGCAGGTGGCGGCCGAGCGGCGAGCCGGCCGGGAACTCCTGCACGACGAAACTGCGCAACAGGCCGATCATGGCCGCGGACAGCCGGATCGATGCCAGGTCCTCCACGTGGCGGGTCTCGGCCTCCACCTCGGGTGGGCGCGGCGTCTCGCGGTACACCCGGCAGAAGCCGATGGCGGCGAGACAGAAGCGGATCGAGAGCGCGAACGACTCGACGACGTCGTCACCGCAGTCGAGGTACTGCCCGGCGGGAAAGACCGGGTGGCCGTCGACGTCCCGGTACATCTCCAAATAGGCGCGCTGAGCTCGGATCAGCCGCATCGGCACGACGTCGGGGTCGCCGATGAGTCGTAGCGCCTTGACGACATCGTCCCGAACCCATTCGGCGCGGTCGAGGACGAAATGACGTACGGTCGTGGCCGGTTCGAGAATGCACAGAAGTTGCTCGGCGTCGCTGATCGCATCGCCGGCCGCGGCCGCGCCCCGGACGAAGAGGCCGTCGCGAAACGAATGCCGGGCGACGGCGCGCCAGATGTCGAGGATTCGTTCGTGGGGTTGCAGGCGCATCGTCAGCCTCCGTGGTCCGGTGCCGTCGCCAGCATGGCCGCCCGCCTCTGCTGCGGCGTCAGGGGTTCCCGGTCATGCTTGGTGGCCAAGGCGACCAGGGTTGCCGGCTCCGTCCCGTGGGGACGGATGTTCAACGCCCTCGCGCACGCCGTCGCAAGTCGACCGTCGGGCGCGAAAGCGAGCGCGTGCACCATGCCGGCCCGGCCCGCGATCGTGTGCAGCAGGGCACCCTCGGCGTCCCAGATACGAATCTCGCCGTCGACAGAGCCGGTGGCGAGTCTTCCGTCAGGCGCGACGGCGCAGGCGACCACCGCCGCCGCGTGCGATGGCCGCAAAGTGAGGATTGCGCCGGCGGCCGTCCGGACCACCACGGTGCCGTCGTTGTGGCCGCCGACCAGGGTGCCACCGATGGCCCCGCCCGCCGCGATCGCGGAAGACGACAACTGGCGGACAGCCATGTAGACGCGTACTCGCGGGCTGATGTCGTCAAGCGGGTCCGCCGGCTGGGCGCCCGCCTCGTCGCCGATGAGAAGAGTGCCGTCCGGCGCGAAGTCGAGCTCCGTGCCGATCCGGCGGGTGTCGGTGGTGACGAGCCGCCCGCCCAGGTCAAGAACGCGGACGGTGCGGTCTCGCGAGCCGACGGCGAGACGACCGTCCGCCGCGAAAGCGACACCGCTGATCGGCTCGGCGTGCTCCGTCAGCACATGACACAGCTCTCCGTCCGCCTCCCAAACCCGCACCACACCGTCGTCGAAGCCGGCCGCCAACCGGCCCGTGCTGTCGTAGGCCAAGGCACCCAGTGGGGCGTACGTATCCCGGATCACCGTCGACGACACTTCCGTCTCGTCCCAGAAAATGATCCGCGCGCCGCGCCCGCCGACCGCGACGCGGCCGTCCGGCCTCAACGCGACGGCGAAGACGGCGCCCGGGTGACCCGTCAGGCGCTGGGCCGGCCGGCCGAGTTCGTCCCAGCGCAGCACGGTGCCGCTGCCGAAACCCGCGACGATCCGGCCGGCTGCGTCCGTGGCGAGGGAGTACAACGGGCCGTCCTTCGCGCCGTCGGCGAGCGTGGCCACGACGTGGAGGTCGGCGTCCCACATCCTGATCACCCCGTCGCCGGCCCCGATCAGCAGCCGGCCGTCCGGCGTGTAGGCGAGCCGGATGGGACTGAGAAAGCGATCGGCGTGCAGCGTCGCGTCGTCCTCCCAGACCCGTACCGTCCCGTCGCCCGCGGCCGTGGCCACGCGCCCGTCGGCGCCGACCGCGACGCAACCGGCGCCGTCCTCGTGGCCGGACAACTCCCTGAGCGCTGGACCGGTATCGGACCACAGGCGCACGATTCCGTCCTCGCAGGCGGTTGCGAGCAGCCCAGCGCCGTAGGAGACCGAGGCCACGCCTTTCGGATGCCGGATCACCCGCAGCAGGCCGTCGGCCAGGGCCGCTTCCAGGGCGTACGCGGCGAGCGGCGTCGGCGCCAGCTCGGTGTAGGCGGCCAGGGCCAGCGCGGTAGCGAACTCCGGTTCCCGCTGCAGCGCCGCGAGCGCCTCCCGCGCCGCCCGGTCGGCGCGGCGGTCCATCTCGCCGGTCTCGTTGCGCTGCGACTCGTCCAGGAACTCGCGGACGTCCGGGTCGAGTGCTCGCCCGTCGCGGGCCCAGGTCAGCGCGTCGGCCAGACGCGCGCCGGTGATCAGGTAGTCGGCCTGGCGACCGGACCGTCGCCACGCGCGGGCCATCGGAGCCAACTCGGTGAGCCGTCGCAGGCTCTCCTCGTGCAGCACGATGTGTTCGGCCAGCGGCTGCCACTGCCGCAGCAGGGCCTCGTGGGCGATGTCGAAGGTGTCGCGGTCGCTGACGAGCAGGCGGGCGTCGACGAAGGTCCGCACCACGCGCAGCCGGCTCTCGTCCAGACCCGACCGGCGAACCGGCTGCCGGGTCGCACCGCCCGGGCCGAGCGTGACGAAGAGCAGCAGCGTGTCGAGGCAGCGGCCGAGCGCGTCCGGCCCGAGCTCACGCACGGCGGCCTGGGCCTGCCGGGTGATCGCGCCGGAGACGCCGCCGCCGTTCTGATATTCGCGCCAGGTGATGCGGCGATCGCCGGCCGCGTGCCGGTAGAGGTCGCTGAGCAGGTAGCTGAGCAGCGGCAGGGCGTCACCGCCGCCCGCGTCGCGCACGATCTCGTCGACCAGTCCGTCGTCGAAGGTGGTGGCCGTGAGCCGGGCGGGCTCGGTGACCACCTGCCGGATCTCCCGGGCGCCGAGCACGTTGACCATCAGCGGGTCGTGGAACAGATCGCGGCCGGGCCCGTGCTGGAACGCCCCGATCGTGTCGGACCGGACCGTCGCGACCACCCGCAGCCGCGGTTCCTGCTCCAGCATCGCCTCGATCAGCGCGAGCAGGCCGTGCCGGTCCTCCTCGACGCACTGGGTGACCGCCTCCTCGAGCTGGTCGACGATCAGGAGCACGCCACGCGCGCCGGCCCGCAGAGTGGACAGAGCCGCCAACACGCCGGGCAGAGGCGGGGCGGGGTGTCCCTGGCGGGCCGCTTCGAGCGCGAGACCCGCCGCCGCCGCGAGGTCGACGCCGAGGACGCCGGCCAGCTCCCCGACGGCGCTCGCGCCGGGGCTGAACGGTGGCAGCACCTCGAACTCGCGGCCCGGCCGCAGCGCGGGCAGCAACCCGGCCTGCACCAGCGACGATTTACCGGATCCGGAGGGCCCGATCACCGGCACGAACCGGCCGGCGGCCGCCCGCGCGTGCCGCACCCGGTCGACGAGTTCCTCGACCTCGCGGCGACGTCCGAAGAAGACTCCGGCCCGCTCCTCGGTGTAGGCCGTCAACCCGGGATAGGGCTCGGAACCGGTCCACTGCGGCCGGGCGACGCCGTTGCGCCAGACGTCCCAGGTCGCCTTCGCACCGACCGCGGCCAGCAGCCCGGCGCCGATGGCCGGCGAATACGTCGCGATCGGCTGCAGTGCGCCCGGCCACCGCTCGGGATCACCGGTGACCAGATTGGTGATCATGCCCATGCCGGTGCCGAGGACGAAGACGCCGTACCCGGTGCGGTGCCCCCACCACCGAGATCGACGCATGTCCCCATGGTAGGGGTCAGACTTCGATGCGTGACCCCATGATCACCGTACGGTCCCGGGGCAGCCCGAGGAATTCGGCGGCGTCGGCGGTGATGTAGGACGTGGCCGTGAACAGCCGTTTGCGCCAGGGGGCCAGGGTCGGCTTCGGGCCGCGGACCAGCTCGATCTTCGACACGAAATAGGACGCCTGGTCGGGCAGGATCTTACCCTCGGTCTGGGCCGGTTCGAGCAGGCGCAGCGCGGCCGGCACGTCGGGGACGTCCATGTAGCCGAAGCGGGCGGTGACGTGCACGATCCCGTCGCCGGCGTAGCCGAGGTCGTCGACCCGCACCCGCTCGTCGTCGAGCACGTGCGGCACCGGCAGCGTCTCGATCGACAGGATCACGATCTGCTCGTGCAGCACGTGGTTGTGCTCGACGTTCGCGCGCAACGCCAGCGGCGCGGTCTGCTTGCCCCGGTTCAGGAAAATCGCGGTTCCCGGCGTACGCACATAGGATTCTTTGTCATCCCGGAGGCGTTCGACGAAGTCGCCCAGCGACCCCTCGGCCCGTTCACGCTCCTGGGTGACGACCTGCCGTCCGCGCTGCCAGGTGCTCATCACGGTGAACGCGGTCAGCCCGATCAGCAGCGGCAGCCAGGCGCCGTGGGCGAGCTTGGTGAGGTTGGCCGACAGGAACAGCAGGTCGATCGCGAGCAGCAGCCCCGCCCCCGACCAGACCAGCCAGAGCGGCGCCTGCCAGCGGACCCGCGCGAGATAGAAGTAGAGCGTCGTGGTGATGGTGATAGTCGCAATCACCGCCATGCCGTACGCATAGGCCAGCGCCGCCGAGCTGCGGAAGGCGAACACGAGCGTGAGCACCGAGACCATCAGGAGCCAGTTGATCCACGGTACGTAGATCTGCCCCATCTCGGACGCCGAGGTGTGCACGATCCGCAGCCGTGGCAGGTAGCCGAGCTGGGCAGCCTGCGACGCCACCGAGTACGCGCCGGTGATCACGGCCTGCGCGGCGATGACGGTCGCCGCGGTGGCCAGCACGACCAGCGGCAGCCGGGCCCAGCCGGGGGCGAGCAGGAAGAACGGCCCGCTGATCGCGCTCTGATCACGCAGCACCAGGGCGCCCTGGCCGAGAAAGCTGAGCACGCACGCGGGCAGCACCAGCAGAAACCAGCCGCGGGTGATCGCCCGCCGGCCGAAGTGGCCCATGTCGGCGTAGATGGCTTCGGCGCCGGTCACCGCGAGTACGACCGCGGCGAGCGCGAAGAATCCGATCTCGAAATGCCCGGCCAGGAACCCCACGGCGTACGTGGGTGAGAGGGCCTTGAGGATCTCGGGGTTGTGCGCCACCCCGGCGATGCCGCAGGCCCCGATGGCCGCGAACCAGGCGATCATCACCGGGCCGAAGAAACGCCCGATGGTCGCCGTGCCCTGCCGCTGGACCGCGAACAGGGCGGCGATGATGACCGCGGTCGCCGGAACCACCAGTTCGTCCAGGCCCGGCTGGACCACCTTGATGCCCTCGACCGCCGACAGGACCGAGATGGCCGGCGTGATCATGCTGTCGCCGAAGAACAGGGCGGCCCCGAAGACGCCGGCCAGGGCGAGGGCCCCGGCCGCCTTTCTGCTGCCGGAACCCCAGCGGCGCAGCATCGCGATCAGGGCCATGATGCCGCCCTCACCGTCGTTGTCGACCCGCAGGACGAGCGTGATGTAGGTGAGCGTCACGATGATCATCACGGCCCAGAAGATCAGCGAGACGACGCCGTAGACGTTGTCGGTGCTGACCGGAACGGGGTGTGGGTCGTCCGGGTTGAAGACCGTCTGGATCGTGTAGATCGGGCTGGTGCCGATGTCGCCGAAGACGACGCCGAGCGCGCCGACGACGACAGCCGCCTTCACCGTCCCCGATTTCGTCCCGCTCATCGAGGCCCTCCCCCGCTCCCTGCGGCCAGGCATTGGCCCTCAGGCTCGGCCCGCTCCCGACGCTAGCCTTGGGATGCCGACATAGGTGTTATTTCCACCGAATGTGACCTACCCGGACGGGACAAAATCGTTCGCGGGGCGCATCTGGGGATCGATATGGTCCGACCGCCGCGGCTTCGCGGCCTAGCGCGACTGGAGTTCTGGTGGAGACGCGGACCCGCGGGCCTTTGACCTACCCACAGTTCTGGTGGGTCTGGGCCGGCGAGTCGGTCGCGATCCTCGGCGACGTCAGCTTCCTGGTCGGCTTCTCCTGGCTGATCCTCGACCTCGCGAACGCCGCGACCTTGGGCGCGGTGCTGCTCACCGTCGGCATCCCGCGCGGCGTCCTCATGCTCGTCGGCGGCGCCCTCACCGACCGGTTCTCGCCGCGCACCGTCATGTTCGTCTCGCACATCGCCCGAGGTCTCGCGGTCGCGGCGCTCACCGCGCTCTTCCTCACCGGGACCCTCGCGATCTGGCATCTGTTCGCGATCGGGCTGGTCTTCGGAGTCGCCGACGCGTTCTTCTGGCCCGCCAGCGTGAGCATCATCCCGACCCTGGTGCCGCGCGAGCACCTGGCCCGGGCCAACGCCCTCGCCGGCTCGGGCGAGCAGTTCGCGCGGCTCGCCGGCCCGCTGATCGGCGGCGCATTGGTCTCGCTCGGCGGCCTCGGCTGGGTTTTCGGGCTCAACGTCTTCGCGATGTTCTTCGCCGCGGCGTCACTTCTGCGCGTACGCCGGGTCGTGCCGGAAGACCAGGAACAACTGTCGGTCCGCGGCGTGCTGCGACAGATCCGGTCCGGACTCGCCTACGCCGCGAGCAGTGCCGAGACCCGGATCGTGGTGGCGTTGATCGCCGCGGCAACCCTGTCCTACAGCGGGCTGTTCGCGGTCGGGCTGCCCGCGCTGGCGAAAAGCTTCGACTCGGGCCCGTTCGTACTCGGCCTGATGCTGTCGGCCTGGGGGCTGGGCCAGCTCGCGGGAACGCTGTCGGCGTCGTTCACCGGGCTGCCGCAGCGGTGGGGTCTGCTCATCATCGGGATGACCTTCCTCGAGGGCGTCTCCTTCGCCGTGCTCGGCGTCGTACCGCACTACCTGGTGGCGGTGGTGCTGCTCGCGCTGCTGGGCTTCGGGGTGGCCTACTCGACCGACGTCGCGCTCCCGACGTTCGTGCAGACGACCACGCCGCCCGAGATGCTGGGCCGGGTCAGCAGCGTCCTCGAACTGCCGCGGGTCGTGCTGGAGCCGGTGTCGATGGCGATGATGGGCCTGCTCGCGACGGGCGACGTCCGCTGGGCGTTCGTGGCCGCGGCGATCCCGATGCTGGCAGTGTCACTGACGCTGGCCTCGAGCCGCCGAGCCCGCAACCTGCGCACGGCCTGACCAGCCACCGCCCTCGGCAGTTCGCGTTCGGTTTCCCAGACCCGCCCGTCGTGGTGCCGCGACGAAGGGCCCGTTGCAGACCGCAACCGCCGGCGGAAGGCCTGCGCTTCGCGGGGGCAGCGGCGACGTCAGGGCGTACGGGAAAGGGGTGGCAAACCTGGGCGGTCGAGCCAGGCGGTGAAGAGCTCGTCCAAGGGCTCGGTCGTGAAGCGCTGGGCGTGGGCGCGGAACTGCTCGGTCGTCACCGTGCTGTGGCGGTGTTCGGCGACCCAGGAGCGCAGCAACGCGAAGAACGGCTCGTCGCCGATGCGGCCGCGCAGCGCGTGCAGGGTCAGGGCACCACGCTTGTAGACCAGCGGGTCGAAGAGGCGGGCCACGCCGGGGTTGGCGATCGTGATCGTCGCCGGGTGCCCGGCCACCCAGATGCGCCAGCGGGCCGCGAGCGTGTCGGCCGACGGGCCGCCCGAGGCCGCCGACCACAGCCACTCGGCGTACGTGGCGAAGCCTTCGTTGAGCCAGATGTGGCGCCAGTCCTTGACCGTCAGGCTGTTGCCGAACCACTGGTGGGCGAGCTCGTGCGCGACGAGGCGCTCGTGGGTGCGGCGGCCGTCGAGGTGGTTGCGGCCGAAGACGGCCATGCCCTGCGCCTCGACCGGGTCGTCCAGGTCGTCGTCGGTGACCACCACGACGTACTCGCTGAAGGGGTAGGGCCCGAACAGCCGCTCGAGGGTCGCCATGATCTGGTCGTGGCGACCGAAGTCGTGCTGGAAGACCGTGCGCAGCCGGGGCGGGATCGCGGCCCGCTGCGGCACCGCGGCGCCGGAGGCCAGCGGCACCAGCTCGTACCGTCCGATCTGGACGCTCATCAGGTAGGGCGAGGTCGGCTCGTTGCGCTCGTAGACCCAGGTCGTGGTGCCCGCCCCGCGCCGCCGCGAGACGAGGTCACCGGTGACCACCACGGTGTACGGCGTCGCGGTCGTGACCTTGACCAGGAAGGTGGCCTTGCCGTCGGGCCGGTCGTCGCACGGGAACCACGACGGCGCCCCGTTCGGCTGGCTCGCGACCAGTACGCCGTCGGTCAGCTCGTCCCACCCGATGTCGCCCCACCGGCCCGAGATCGGGACGGGCGTGCCGGCGTACCGGATCTCGATCTTGAAGGTGGCGCCGTAGCCGATCGACCGTTCCGGCTTGACGCGCAGTTTGCCCGTGCGGTGGTCGTACTTCGCCGGGCGGCCGTCGACCTTGACGTCGGCGACCCGGAAGCGGCCGAGGTCGAGACTGAAGCGGGACAGCGCCTGGCTCGCGCGCGCCGTGATGACCGCCTTGCCGCCGATCCGGTTCGACACGATGCGGTAGTCGAGGTCGAGATCGTAGTGCAGCACACGGTAGCCACCGTTGCCGTGGTCGGGCAGGTAGGGATCGGTGGAGTGGTCGGCGCCGGGGGTGGCGACCGGGGTCATGTCCAGTTCGCGATCGGGTTACCCCGCCACCGGCTGTCCTCGGGCACGGCGTCGCCGCGCGTCACCAACGAGCCGGGGCCGACAGTCGTGCGCGCGCCGATGCTCGCGCCGGGCAGCACGATGCCGTGGGGGCCGAGCGTCGCGCCCGCGCCCAGGGCAACCTCATCCATGGCCATAATTCGATCATGGAACAGGTGGGTCTGCACCACGCACCCCCGGTTGACCGTGGCGCCGGCCCCGAGGCGAACGAGGTCGTACTCGGGGAGCCAGAAGGTCTCCAGCCATGCACCGCGGCCGATTTTCGCACCCAGCGTCCGCAACCACACGTTGAGCAACGGCGTGCCGGTCGCGAATCGGAACAGCCACGGCGCGCCGAGCACCTCGACGAACGTGTCGGCGAGCTCGTTGCGCCACACGAACGACGTCCACAGGGCCTTCTCGGTGACCTTGAACCGGCCCACGAGCAGCCACTTCGCGGCGGTCGCGAGCAGCGCGCCGGAGATCATCGCGGCGAACAGCACCGGGCCGGCGGCGACCGCGGCCGCCCACGCACCGAAGCTCTGCCACACCGCGGTGAGCCCGGCCAGCACCAGCACCGCGAGGGCGCCGGCGACCATCACCGGGACGATGCGGCACAGCTCGATCGCGGCGCGGAACAGCTTGAGGCGTAGCGGCGGGTCGTAGGTGAGGCTCGAGTCGCCGGCCTCGACCGTGCGGCGCAGCGGCATCGGCGGGGCGCCCAGCCACGACGAGCCCTTCTTGGCCTTGCGCGGCGCCGACGAGAGCACACCGACCAGGCCACGCTTGGGCACCGAACGTCCGGGCGCGGCGATGCCGGAGTTGCCGAGGAACGCCTGCTTGCCGATACGGGCCGGGGCCACGCGTAGCCAGCCGTGGCTCAGCTCGTAGGTGGCGACCATGGTGTCGTCGGCGAGGAAAGCCCCGTCGTCGACCGTGGTCATCTTGGGCAGCGCGAGCACCGTCGACACCTCGGCGTTGCGGCCGATCTTGGCGCCGAGCAGCCGCAGCCACACCGGGGTGAACAGGCTCGCGTACATCGGGAACAGCGCGATGCGGGCCATCCCCATGAGCCGCTCGGTCGTCCACACCTGCCAGGCCACCCTTCCCCGTACGGGGTGGAAGCCCTCGCGCAGGCCCAGGCTGAGCGTCCGCACGGCGACGAGCACGATCAGGGCGTACGTGATGAAGTAGGCGACGGCCGCCGCGGGCACGACGAGAAGCGCGGCCCCGAGAGCCGGGTCGTCGGCGACCGCCCAGCCCACGAGTGCGAGCCCGGGCAGCGCGGCCACGACCGGCGCCAGCCCGAGAAGCTGAGCGGTGAGGCTGTAGACAGCTACCCAGATCCACGACTTGGGCTCGGGGCGCTGGGCGGGCCACGGTGTGTCGTTCTTGGCGGCGGCCGGCGCGGCCGGTGAGCCGGCCCATCGCTTGTTCGCGGGCACGGCGCCCGAGACAGTCGAGCCCGCGTCGATCTGCGCGCCCTTGCCGACGCGGGCACCGGGCATGAGGGTGCTGCGCGAGCCGACCCGGGCGCCGGCGCCGACCCGCACCCGGCCGACCCGCACGACGTCGCCGTCGACCCAGTGGCCGGACAGGTCGACCTCGGGCTCGATCGCCGCGCCGCGGCCCAGCTTGAGCAGGCCGGTGACCGGCGGGGCGGAGTGCAGGTCGGCGTCGCGGCTGATCTTCGCGCCGAGCAGCTTGGCGTAGGTGAGCATCAGGCCGGCCCCGGCCACGGCAGTGGCGCCGGACAGTTCAGCGAGCCGCTCGGCCGCCCAGAGCCGCAGGTGCACCCGGCCGCCGCGCGGGTAGTTGCCCGGGCCGACGCCGCGCAGCAACAGGCGGGCGCCGCCGGCCGCGATGGCGATGCGGCCGACCGGGCTGAACAGCACGACCCAGCTCGCGGCGATCCACCACCAGGAGACGTGCGGCGCCCACGGGGCGAGAAGGTTGCTCAGGGTCGCGAGGACGGTCAGCCAGCGCAGGCCGACGAGCGCGAGGATCGGCAGGATCAACAGCGCCTGGACGAGACCGGCGCGGCGGGGCGTGGGGCGCACGTCACGGCGTACGGTCTCGGTCGCCACCAGGGCGTCGAGCACCGCGGCCATCTGGGACAGGCGCGGGTGCTGGTAGACGTCGGCCACCGACACCTGCGGGTGCCGCCGCCGGATCCAGGCCACGAGCTGAGCACCGGTGAGGCTGCTGCCGCCGCTGCTGAAGAAGTCGGCGTCGGCGTCGGTCGGCCGTACGCCCAGGATCTCCTCCCAGCCCTCGGCGAGCCACGACTCGGTCGCGGTCAGCCGGGCGTCGCCGGTGCCGGTGGTGGCCAGGGGCCAGGGCAGGGCGGCCCGGTCGACCTTGCCCGACGTGCGGGTGGGCAGGTCGTCGATCACGGCCAGCAGCGGCACCAACGCGGCCGGGAGCTGCTCGCGGATGCGCTCGGTGGCGCCGGCCAGATCAAAGCCCTCGCGGGGCACCAGGTAGCCGACCAGGAGCTGGTTGCCCGAGGTCGTGCGCTTGATCGCGGCGGCCGCGCCGGCCACCCCGGGCAGCGCCTGCAGGGCCGCGTCGACCTCGCCCAGCTCGATGCGGCGGCCGCCGAGCTTGACCTGCTCGTCACCGCGGCCCAGAAAGAGCAGGCCCTCGGGTTCGGCGCGCACCATGTCGCCGCTGCGGTAGGCGCGGGCCCAGTCGACCGAGGGCAGCGGAGCGAACTTCGCGGCGTCCTTCTCGGCGTCGAGGTAGCGGGCCAGGCCGACCCCGCCGATGACCAGCTCACCGGTCTCACCCATGGCGACCGGGAAGCCGGCCGGGTCGACGACGGCGAGCTCCCACCCGGCCAGAGGCAAGCCGATGCGTACGGGTCCCTCGCCGGTCAGACGGGCGGCGCTGGCCACCACGGTCGCCTCGGTCGGGCCGTACGTGTTCCAGACCTCGCGGCCCTCGACGGCCAGGCGCTCGACCAGCTCGGGCGGGCACGCCTCGCCACCGAAGATCAGCAGACGGACGTCGTCGAGCGCCTCGACCGGCCAGAGGGCGGCCAGGGTCGGCACGGTGGAGACGACGGTGATGCGCTGCTCGGCCAGCCACGGCCCGAGGTCGACGCCGCTGCGTACGAGCGAGCGGGCGGCCGGCACGAGGGTCGCGCCGTGCCGCCAGGCCAGCCACATCTCCTCGCAGGACGCGTCGAAGGCGACCGACAGCCCGGCGAGCACGCGGTCGTGCGGGCCGATCGGCTCGGCGTCGTCGTCGGCCAGGAAGAGCTGGGCCTCGGCGTCGACGAACGCGGCGGCGGCGCCGTGGGTGACGGCCACGCCCTTCGGGGTGCCGGTCGAGCCGGAGGTGAAGATGATCCAGGCGTCGTCGGCCGGTTCGGGACGTTCGGTGCGACCCTCGGGCGTACGCCGCATCGTCAGGCTGAGGTTGTCGCCGAGGACGGCGCTGACGTCGGCCTCTTTCCAGACCAGCTCGGCGCGCTCGTCGGGGTCGTCGGCGTCGACCGGCACGTAGGCCGCGCCGGCCGCGAGGACGCCGAGGATCGCCAGGTAGAGCTCGGCGGTGCCGGACGAGACGCGGATGCCGACCCGGTCACCGACGCCGATACCCTGCTCGTGCAGCATGGCCTTCAGCGTGACGAGGGCGTCGGCGAGCTCGCGGTAGGTGAGTTTGGTGCCACCGGCGTCGATCGCGGCCGCGCCCGGATAGGCCTGCACGGTGGCGTCGATGATGTCGACGAGGGTGCGGCGCAGCGGGGCGGAACGGGAGTGGAACAGGGCCGGAGCTTCCGGCGCGGCGGTGAATTCGGGAAGGTCGATCAGGTTCAGATCAGTCGTCACGGTCACCGCGCGAGCTCCACCTTTACAACTCGGGTCAACATCGGCCGGGCGCACGGCGTTCAGCCGCGCGGGGCCAACGTTCAAGGTTACGGGCGAAAAACGGCGGCGACTGCTATACGTGGCGACAGACACACTTTCAGCGATGCTTGACCGGATGGCCGAGGATGGGACTACTGCCGGGCCCGTTCAGCGGGTCCAGCGCCTTGGGGAAGGGACGACGACGCATGATCGGGAGGCGGATCGCCACCCTGGTGGCCACGCTGCTCGCCATTCCCGCCGTGGGCGCCTGCGGCAGCCCGGCCACCGACGCGCGGCGCAGCGAGCGGGCCGCGATCGCCCCGGCCCCCGCCGCCGCGACCTCGGCTGTTCGCGGCTCCACCCGCGCGGTCGCCGCCGCTTCCGTCCGGAATGTCCCGGCCGCCTTCCCGTTGCCGCCCGGCAGCCGGGTGACTGATCTGTCCGACCGGGCATCCGGTGCCTCGTTCACGCTGACCGCGCCCGACCCGCAGACGGTGGTGGACTTCTACCGCCGTCAGCTTCCGCTCGGGGCCTTCACCGTCGTCGCCGACCGGGTCGACCAGGGCGCGACCAGCCTGTCGTTCCGCGACGCCGAGGGCTGGGCCGGCGCGATCTTCGCCACCGCCCGCCGGGTGACCGTCGCCGTCAAGCGCGCCTGACGGCGGGCTGGCCCCGGTTCTCCGAGGGCCTCGCGCTTCCCATACCGCCTGCGCGCCCTGACCGCCGCGCCGCCATACCGCCCGCGCGCCCTGACCCCCGCCGCCATACCGCCTGCACCGCCCGCGGTCAGCGCCTCCCGCCGACCAGCTCGCCCACTTCCGTACGCGAAGAAACGCCCAATTTGCGGAGAATGTTCGACACGTGGACGGCGGCCGTCTTCGGCGAGATGTAGAGGCGGCGGGCAAGCTCGGCGTTGGTCAGCCCTTCGCTGATCAGGAGGGCCACCTCGCGCTCCCGCGGTGTCAGCGCGGCCGAGCCCGTGACGGCTGGCGGCGCGTCGACGGGGGCCAATCCCAACAACGCCCTGACCTGCGCGAGCTGAGCCACCCGCCAGCCGCTCCACTTCTCGAGCAAAGGCGTGGCCGCTTCGACCTGGGCGGCCGCCTCAGCCCGCCGGTCGGCCGCGAGCAGGCAGCGGGCCGCGCCGAGCCGCACGGTGGCCCGGGTCGCCGGCCCCAGAATGCCGGCCTCGGTGATCGACAGATAGCCGGCCAGCGCCTCGGCGTGACGCCCGCGCGCCTCGGCGAGCTGGGCGTCGACCAGGGTGCGATAGGCGTCCCAGACGTCGTGGTCGAGCAGCTTGACGGCCATCTCGTCGAGCCGCGCGACCGGCAGCCCGCCCTCGATCGCGGCCGAGATGAGGTCGTGGGCCTGCTCCCCGCTGCGCCACGGCTGACTCATCAGAGCTTCGAGGAACTCGTCCAGAGCCGCCTCGGCCCGGGGCCGGTCACCGCGGCGGCAGGCCAGGTGGAACACCAGGCCCGGAATTGTCATCGGCGGGAGGTCGGCGACGGCGGCCAGATCCGCGATCACTTCCTCGACCCGGTCGAGCTCGCCGGCTTCCAGCAGGAGCCCGGCCAGGAACGTACCGTGGAAGTCGTTCCAACGACCCCGCCGCAGGAAGCCGCGGTCGCGTTCCCGCCCGGTCTCGAGCGCCGCGATCGCGCCCCGCAGATCACCGGCCAGCGTCGCGACCCGGGCCCGGCCGTTGTAGTAGCTCGCCACCGCGAGCGACTCGAAACCGGCCCGCTCGGCGTCGACCCGCATGCGTTCCAGGGTCTCGGTGTGCTCGGCCGGCGAGGCCGGCGGCTCGCCCTGCACCAGCATGTTGAGGGCACGGGCGGCCAGCACCCACTCCCCCGCCTTCTCGGCGTCGTCGACCAGGGCGGACAGGATCTCCCGCCCCTCGGCGGCGGTCTGCGGGCGTTCGGCGTACGTGGATCCCTTCTCGAGCAGGGCGTGCAGGCGGATCGACGGCAGGTCGAACTCGTCGGCCAGGGCCAGCGCCCGATCGCACCAGAGCAGGGCGGTGTCGAACTCGTCGCGCAGGTAGCACGACTGCGCGATCGCGGTCATCGCCCGCGCCTGGTCGGCGCCGGGTGGCAGCTGCGCGATCAGGGTCTCGATGTGCCGGGTCAGGTTCCGCATCTCGTCGGTCTCGCGCGACTCCCACGCGATGCGGACCAGCAGGTAGAGCGAAGCGGCCCGGTCGGTCGGGTTGGCGGCCAGGTCACGCCAGCGGCGGCCGTAGCGCAGGGCGTCGTCGAGCAGCCCGGCCAGCCACGCGGCTCGGGCCGCCCCGGCGAGCAGGTCGGCGTCGTCGGGCACCTCGTCGAGCCCGGTCTCGGCGAGCTGCAGGGCCTGATAGGCCGAGCCGATGGACAGGTAGAGCGCGGTGCCACGGCGGGCCGCCTCGACCATGTCGTCGTAGCGGCCGGCGCCGCGCGCGTGGTGGGCCACCATCGCCGGGTCGGAGCCGCCGGCCCGCAGCAGCACCTCGAGCGCGGCCTCGTGCAGCCGGCGGCGCTGCCGGCCGAGCAACTGGTCACCGATCGCCTCGCGCACCAGCGCGTGCCGGAACGCGAACTCGTCCTCGCCCGACTCGACCAGCACACCCCGCGTGACCAGGTCGCGCAGCACGGTGATCAGCTCGTCCTCGCCCGCGCCGGTGACGTCGGCGAGCAGGTCGAACGGGATGCGGTGGCCGAGCACGGTGGCCGCCTCGACGATGCGGTGGCTGAGCGGGTCGAGGTCTTCGACCTGGCGGCGCAGCACGTCGGCCAGGCTCCACGGCAGCGGCTGCTCGACGAGTTCCTCGACGCCGTAGCCGGGCAAGGCCCGCAGCAGCTCCTCGAGGAAGAACGGATTACCGCCCGTACGGTGGTGCAGCGCGGTCGCCGCCCGAAGCGGGGCCGGGGCTCCGGTGGCCGCGGCCAGCATGGCCGCGGTCTGCGACGGGGTCAGGCGTTGCAGCCGTACGTGGGTGACAGCGTGCCGTCGTTCCGTGCGCGCGAGCAGGCCCGCGACCGGCTGGCGACGGGTCACCTCGTCGGGCCGGTAGGTGCCGACCAGAAGCCGCGGGCCGTGCTGGTCGGCGATCCGCTCGAACAGGGCCGCGCTCTCGGAGTCGGCCCAGTGCAGGTCTTCGAAGACGATGACCGCCGGGGCGTCGCCGATCAGGTCGGACAGCACGGCCAACCCCGTGTGCAGCCGCTCGACCGGACTGCGGGCCGGGTCGGCCAGCGCGGCCAGCTTTTCCTCGTCGACCCCGGGCCGGCCGTCGATGGCGTCGAGGAGCACCTCGTACGGGCGGGAAAGGGAATTGGGCTCGGCGTGACCGACCAGCACAACAGTGTCGGCCGAGACGGT
The DNA here is from genome assembly GCF_003999975.1 of Actinoplanes solisilvae. Classification (GTDB taxonomy): domain Bacteria; phylum Actinomycetota; class Actinomycetes; order Mycobacteriales; family Micromonosporaceae; genus Actinoplanes; species Actinoplanes solisilvae. The sequence goes on from NZ_RJAC01000010.1 coordinate 212,259, forward strand.
GGCCAGTAGTTCCTGCACCAGCCGGGTCTTGCCGATGCCGGGTTCCCCCGCGACGATCGCGACCGCCGGTTCACGCGACGAAGCGAGCCGCGCCAGACGGCGCAGCTCGCTCTCCCGCCCGATCATCACCGGGCTGGCACCGCCACGGAGGGGTCGCACGACGCCAGGGTACCGGCGGGCTGTCCGCGCACCACCGAGGCTTTCCGTGCCTTACGTCCCCACCGCGCCTCGCGCGCCCGGGCCAGCAGCCGCGACTGCTCAGCCTCGGCGATCATCTCCCGCTGCCGCTCGTACGCGAGGTTCAGCATCAGATCCGAGTGCACCAACATTTTCTGCCTCCCAGGCCGTTTCTTCGATGACTCAATCTTCGGCCGTGGGAGACGCCGTCACATCGGGAGCGCTTACCTATCTTCGCAGGTCAGGGCGATCTAGGAGGTGCCTAGGGAGGGCCTAGGTATACCTACGAGGGCATCGTCCAGTGGTGATCGATTGCTATCGTCCGGGCATGTCGTTCGAGTCCGGTCAGATCGTGTTGCGCAGGTACGTCCGAGGCTCGCACTACACATTCGTCAAGCCGATGCGGGTGGTCCGCGACGACGAAGCCGGGCTGCTGCTGTGGATGCCGGTCGGCACCGAGTTCGCCGACCTGGTCGACACGGACGGCCGCACGCTGCACGACGTGCCGTTCGGCGAACTGCGCGACCCTCGTCTGACCCGGCACATCTGGCGGGAGCACGACATTCTGGTGCTGATGCCGCCCGGCGCGGCCCACTCGATCTGGTGGTTCTTCAAGCAGGGCGCGTTTGTCGGCTGGTACGTCAACCTCGAGACGCCGGCCGCCCCGCACGAGGAGGGCGCCGACACATCCGACCAGGTGCTGGACGTCTGGATCGAACCGGACGGCCGGTGGGAGTGGAAGGACGAGGACGAGCTCGAATCCCGCATCGGACAGCCGCTCTACTTCGACCGGGCCGGGGCCGCCGCGATCCGCGCCGAGGGGGAACGCCTGATCAAGCTGGCCGAGGCGGGCGCGTTCCCCTTCGACGGGACCCATGTCGACTTCCGGCCCGACCCGGCGTGGTCACCGCTGGGCCTGCCGGCCGGGTGGGACCGGCCCTACGCCCCGGGGTAGCAGCGCACGGCGGCCAGCTCGCCTCGCAGGGTAAGCGGGCCGGCGGCGTACGGGATCAGCCAGATCTGGCCGTCGGTGACGTCAACGGGGCCCAGGGTGCCGTGGCCGGAGACGATGATGACGATCGCGAAACGGGCGTCGAGGATGAGGCCTCCCGGGCCGGGGATCAGCTGTTCGGCACGGAAGAACGGGTCGGCGGCCGGGGGCAGCAGCGAAGTCACGCCGGGCGTGGTGTCGAGCGGGTGGCCGGTCACCGTCGGCGGCGAGAGCGCGGAGCGGTCCACCGTGCTGAGGGCCAGCGCCTGGTCGAGGCCGAGGAAGACGTCGCGGGCCACGATGGGGAAGCCGGTCCACTCGAGCATGATCGAGAAGTCGGTCATCTCCTGCAGCTCGACGACCAGAATGCCGGCGCCGATCGCGTGCGGCACGCCGGCCGGGCAGAGCAGCACGTCGCCCGCCGCGACCGGGACGAGGTTGCAGGCGCCGAGCATCGCCTCGACGTCCTGCGTGGACACCCAACCGGCCAGCTCGTCCTCGGCGACGTCCCGCGAGAAACCCAGGTGCACCGCGGCCCCCGGGTCGGCCCGCAGAACGAGCCAGGCCTCGGTTTTCCCGTACGGGCTGGCGAGGTGCTCCCTGGCGAAGGAGCGCGACGGGTGGACGTGCAACGGCAGGCGCTGGCCGGCGTCGAGCAGTTTGACCAGCAGCGACGGGTCGACGCCGCCGAGCCAGGCGGTCGGGTCGGCGGCGACGCGGTCCCGCAGCAGGGTTCCGTCGGGCAGGTGGGTCAGGCCGCGCGGGGCCATGCCCGTACGGGGTGTGGTCGAGGCGATCCAGTCCTCGGGGTCGGTCGGTGGCACGGCCGGATCGCCGCGGAAGGCCGCGATCCGGCCGTCGCCGGCGTAGAAGGAGGGAAGGGTGTTCGGGGCGAGCAGGATCGGTCCCATCACCACAGTGTGTAGCCACCATCGACGACGAGCACGGAACCGGTGACGAACGATGACGCGTCGGCGGCCAGATAGAGCGCCGACGGGGCGATCTCCGACGCCTGGGCGTACCGCTGCATCGGAACCTCGTCGATCCAGTAGTGCCGCCATTTCGGGTCGTCGATGTCGGAGATCTCGGTCTTCGTGTAGCCGGGCGCGATCGCGTTGACCCGTACGCCCTGGGGTGCCCACTCGGCGGCCAGCGACTTGGTCAGGTGGTGCACGCCCGCTTTCGAGACCGCGTACGGGGCGTGCCACTGCGGCCGGTTGATGATCATGCCGGACATCGAGCCGACGTTGACGATCGAACCGGTACGGCGACCCACCATCTGCTCACCGACGACCTGGCTGGCCTTCCACACCGCGTCGAGGTTGGTCGACATGACCCGGTCCCAGCCGTCGTCGTCGAGGGTCAGCGACTCGCCGTGGATGCCGACGCCGGCGTTGTTGACGAGCACGTCGATCGGTCCGAGCTCGGCCGTGACCGTCTCGCGCATGGCGACCAGCGCCGCCCGATCGGTCACGTCGGTGCTTACGGCGAGCGCCGGGCCGATCTTCGACAGCTCGGCGACGGCCTCGTCGTTGCGTTCGGCGTCGCGGGCCGCGACCACCACCGAGGCGCCGGCTTCGGCCAGGGCGATCGCGATCGCCTTCCCGATCCCCCGGTTCCCACCGGTGACCACGGCGACCTTGCCGTCGAGCCGGAACAGATCGAGGACAGTCACGCTGGCTCCTTCTCGGTGGTGAGTTGCAGTACGCGATGGGCGCGCGGCCTGGTCGAGGCGATGAGTTCGGCGTTGCGCTGGTCCGAGCCGTACGACCGTTCGTGGGCCTCCTGCGGGCTGCGGCCGAACCGCATGTGGCGGGCGATGAGGCGTTCCATGCGCACGTCCTCGCCGGGTTCGACGTACCAGATCTGGTCGATCAGGCCGATCGTGGCGCCCCAGCGTTCGTCGTCGACGAGCAGATAGTTGCCCTCGGTGACGATCAGCGGGACGTCGCGGTGCACCGGGACGACGCAGGTGATCGACTCCTCGATGGAGCGGTCGAATTCCGCGGCGTAGACGATCTCGTCCTCCTGGGGCCGCAGCCGGCGTAGTAACGCCTGATAGCCGGCCGCATCGAAGGTATCGGCGGCGCCTTTGCGGTCGTGGCGGCCGAGGCGGTGCAGTTCGGCGTTGGACAGGTGGAAGCTGTCCAGGCCGACCAGCACCGCCCGGCCGCCGAGCGCCTCGGTGATCTGCCGGGCCAGGGTCGACTTCCCCGCTCCCGGCGCCCCCGTGATCCCGAGGACCCGCCGACGTCCGTCAGCCACCAGCTCGCGGGCCGCCGCCACCAGCGCCGCGAGATCAACCCGCTCAGCGGAATCCACGCGGCTCCCCCGGCCGGCCGCTGCGGCGCTCACGCGGTTCCCCCGTCGGTCTGCAGGGACTCGGGTGACTTGGCTCCGGTCATGACGGCCACCGCCTCCTCCATCGTGGTGTGTGCCGGCTCGACCACGGCGATGCGCCGCCCGAGCCGGTGGATGTGGATGCGGTCGGCGACCTGGAACACGTTGGGCATGTTGTGGCTGATCAGCACGACCGGAAGGCCGTTCTCGCGGACCCGTTCGATCAGCTTGAGCACCTGGTTGGTCTCGCGGACGCCGAGCGCCGCCGTAGGCTCGTCCATGATGACGACGCTGGTCGCCCAGGCCGCGACCCGCGCGACCGCGACCGCCTGCCGCTGACCACCCGACAGGGTCTCGACCTTCTGCCTGATCGACTGCACTCTGATGCCGAGATCGGCCATCTGGCGGGCGGAACCATGCCTCATCGACGCCTTATCCAGCTTCCGGAAGACGCTCCCGAGGATGCCCTTACGTCGTTGTTCACGCCCAAGGTAGAGGTTCTGCGTGATATCAAGGGCGGGCGCTACGCCCAACTCCTGATAAACGGTCTCGATCCCGGCCCGCCTTGCGTCGAGCGGACTACGGAACTGCACCTCCTGCCCGTTCACCGAGATGCTGCCCGTGTCGGGAATGACCGCGCCGGTCAACGCCTTGATGAGCGTCGACTTGCCGGCCCCGTTGTCCCCGATGACCGCGAGGATCTCGCCCGGCCGCAGGTCGAAGTGGCAGTCGTCCATCGCCACCACGTGGCCGTACCGTTTCGTCAGCCCGCGGGCCTCGAGTACATGCTCGGTCATCGCGTTTGCCTCGTTCGGACGAAGTGGTCGACGGCTACGGCGATCACGACCAGGACGCCCGTCGCCACCTGCTGGTAGAGGGAGTCGATGCCGGCCTGGGTCAATCCGTTGGCCAACACGGTCACGATCAGGGCGCCGATGAAGGTGCCGACCACCCCGCCGCGGCCGCCGAACAGGCTGGTTCCGCCGATCACGACTGCGGTGATGCTGTCGAGGTTGGCGGTGGCGTAGCCGCTCGGGTCGGCCGTAGGGGTGCGGCCCAGCGCCTGCCAGGCCGCGAACGCGTAGACCACGGCCGCGGTCAGATAGACGCTGAGCAGCACCCGCTTCACCTTGATGCCGGTCAGCGCGGCGGCGACGCGGTTGTCGCCGACCGCGTAGACGTGCGAGCCCCACGCGGTCTGGGTGAGCGCGTAGCCGAGCACCGCGGTCAGTCCGATCCACAGCAGAACCCCGTACGTGATGGTCACCCCGCCGACCGTCAGCCCCCGATTGAGCACGGTCAGCAGGTCGGAGTTGATCGGATAGGACTGCGAGTCGGTGTAGAGGCGCGCCACGGCCGACAGCACCGAGAGCATGCCCAGCGTGACGATGAAGGGCGGCAGGGAGAAGCGCGCGATGAGTACGCCGTTCAGCCCGCCCATCACGACGCAGACGAGCACGCCCGCGGCCAGCGCGAGCAGCGCGTTGCCGTCGGTGGCCAGGTTCCCGATCACGACCGAGGCGAGCACCATGATCGCGCCGTTGGCCAGGTCGATGCCGGCGGTCAGGATGATCAGGGTCTGGCCCAGGGCGAGGGTGCCGACCACCACCGACTGGGTGGCGATCAGCGAAAGGTTGCCGGCGTTGAGGAAGGTGCTGGTGGTCAGCCCGAAGATGATGATCGCGAGGACCAGCGCGGCGAGCGGGCCGGCCACCTGATTGCCCAGCAGGGCGCGGACGCCGCCGCCGCGGTCCTCCTCCTGTTCGAGGAGGGCCGCGTCGATCTCGCGCGGAGGGGCACTCGTCACTTCTCGCCCCAGCAGTTCTGCAGGCCCCACTCCGACGTCTGCGACTCGAGCCCGGCGACCGGCTTGTCGGTGATGAGGACCGTGCCCGAGTCGGTCAGGCCGGACTGCGGTTTGGTGCCGCCGGAGATGAACGCTTCGGCCGCTGCGACCGCCATCTCGCCCATCTTGCTGGGGAACTGCATCGCGGTCGCGCCGATGATGCCGTCCTTGACGTCCTGAACGCCCGAGCATGCGCCGTCGACCGACACCGTGGTCGCCTTGCCGTCGAGGCCCTTGGCCTTCAGAGCCGTGTACGCCCCGGCGGCGACGGGCTCGTTGATCGTGTAGACGGTGTTGATGTCGGGATGCGCGGAAAGCAGGTTCTCCATCGCGGCCTGACCGGTCTCGATGGTGCCCTTGGTCAGCGCCGCCCCGGCGATCTGCGGGTCGCCGTCCTTGATGCCGAAGCCTTCGAGGAAGCCGTTGTGCCGTCCGCCGGCCGGGCCGTCGGAGAGGTCGAAGTCGAGCATCGCGATGCGCGGGTTCGCCGGGACCGACGCCTTGGCCCACTGGCCGATCAGCCGCCCGGCGGCCGTGTTGTCAGTCGCGAAAGTGGCGTCGGCGGCGTCGATCGGGGTCAGGGTCGCGTTCACCGTGACCACGAGGATGCCCTTGTCGCGGGCCTGCTTCACCACGGGGACCAGCGCGGTCGGGTTGGCCGGGTCGAGCACGATCGCCTTCACGCCCCGGTTGATCATGTTTTCGATCGCGGTCACCTGGGTGGCCGAGTCGCCGGGAACCTTCGCCTCGGCCTTCATGACCTTCCAGCCCTTGGCCGTCGCGGCCGCCTCGGTCGCTTTTTGCAGAGTGCCGAAGAACGGATTGGAGAGGTTCAGCTCGACGATCCCGATCGTCACGTCGTCGGCCCCGGCGACCGAGGCGGGGCTGTCGTCGTCGCTGCTGCACGCGGCGGCTGCGGCGACCAGGCTCAACGCCAGCCCGGAGGCGGCGATATGGCGAACCGTGCGACTGGCGTTCATATGTTCCTCCAGGGAATCCGTCGTGAGCTGGACGTAAGTCCGTCGCATTACGCCTCATCGTGAGTTTGGTTACGTCGACTGTCAAGCATCAAGTTAAGACTTATGCGTTGCTGTCGACATAAGTGCTGTGGTTGACTGGCGCCGTCGTCCGCCCCGCCGATCGCCTACCATCGCTTCGCCCCGCCGGGTTTCCGGCATCGCATCCGGCCTCGCTTTGGAGAACCATGACCGCACCCGCGCACGCCGAGGACGGCCCCGGTCGCGTCCTTGAGCTGATCCTCACCGGCTCGGCGCGCACCCGGACGGAAATAGCCCAGCTCACCGGCCTCTCCAGGTCGACCGTCGGGCAGCGGCTGGACTCCCTGTTCGACGCGATGCTCGTCCGCGAGGGCGCCGAGAACGTGGCCGGGCGCGGTCGGCCCTCCCGCGCGCTCGAGCTCAACCCGACCGCCGGGTTGCTCATCGCGATCGATGTGGGCGAGGAACGTACGCGGATCGCCGCTCTTGACCTGAGCATGGCGATCCTCGGCGACCGGGTCGCGAAACTGGCGGTCGGCGACGGTCCCGAGGTGCTGCTCGACCGGATCACCTCGATGCTGCGCGAGCTGATCGCCCAGCTCGACCTCGGCCACCGGCCGATCGCCGGTCTCGGACTGGGCCTGCCCGCCCCGGTCGACTACGAGGCGGGCCAGGTGCGGGGCTGGTCGGTCATGTCCGGCTGGGAGGGCTACGACATCCGCGGCCACCTGCGCCGCAGCTGGCCCGTCCCGATCCTCATCGACAACGACGTCAACCTGCTCACCCTGGCCGAGCACAGGCGACACTGGGCCGACCAACGACACCTGTTCTTCGTCAAAGCCGGGACGGGCGTCGGCAGCGGCATGGTCATCGACGGCTCGATCAACCGCGGCGCCCAAGGCGCGGCCGGCGACATCGGACACGCCCACGTGGCCGGCTTCGGCGACCCGCAGTGCCGGTGCGGCAACGTGGGCTGCCTGGAATCACTGGCCGGCGGCTGGGCGCTGGCCCGCGACCTGCACGAGGGCCACGACGCCCGAGACGTGGCCGAACGCATTCGCCGGGGCGACTCGGCCGCCGTGACCGCCCTGCGCAACGCGGGCCGTGTCATGGGCGAATCGGTCGCGTACGCCACCAGCCTGCTCAACCCCGACGTCATCGTCCTCGGTGGACTCCTGGCCACCACGGGCGACGACCTGCTGGCCGGCATCCGCCAGGTCGTCTACCAACGCTCCCTGCCCCTGGCCACGCGCCAGCTGCGCATCGTCCCGACGAAGTTCAAGGCCCGCGCGGGCATCGCCGGCGCGGGTTACCTGGTACGCGACCACGTGCTGCACCCGGCTGCCCTCGACGCCCGCCTGGCCGTCGGCGAGTCCCCCTTCGCCGACATCGTCGCCTGACCGGTCCGGCACTACTGTCGGGACACGTGCGGGTTCTGATCGTCACGGCCGGCTCGCGCGGTGATGTCGCGCCGTTCACGGGGCTGGGGCAACGGCTGCGGCAGGCGGGGCATGAGGTGGCGCTGGCGGCCCACGACCGTTTCGCCGGGCTCGTACGCGACGCCGGGCTGGAACACCGGGCTCTGCCGGGCGATCCGGTCGAGCTGGTGCGGGCCCGCACTGCCGCGCCCTCCCCGGAAGCTGCCCACGAGGTCTTCGCCCAGTTCCTCGACGAGCTCGGCGACGGCGTCGTGGCCGCAGCCGAGGCCGGCACCGATGTCCTGCTCACCGCGTTCGGCCCGGCGCCGCTGAGCCGGGCCGTCGCGACGGCGGCCGGCAGTCCGAGCGCCGGCGTCTACCTGGCGCCGGGCGTCCCGACCCGCGAGTTTCCGCTGCCGGGTCAACCGGCCGGGGCCGAGGGTCACGAGGTGCTCGCCCGCGCCGAGGCGCTCTACGTTGTTCCCGCGGACCGCGGCCGTGGTGCATCACGCCGGCGCCGGCACCACCGCGGCCGGCCTGCGCGCGGGCGTCCCCGCCGTCCCGGTGCCCGTCCCGGTCGACCAGCCCTTCTGGGCCGACCGCCTGCACCGCCTCGGCGTCTCCCCCGCCCCGCTGCCGATGTCCGAGCTGACCGCCGACACGCTCGCCGATGCCTTGCGCACGTGCCTGGACCAACCGTCCTATCACGACAATGCGGTGTTCCTGGCCCGCCGTGTCCGCGCCGAGGACGGATCCGCCGCCGTGCTCGAAATCCTCCGGCGATTCGAGCACCCATCCTGCGGGCGGCCTTCCTAGCGGTCAGACATCACCGATCATGGTGCGAAGCTCTTCCTGTAGCTCACGAGTCGACGGATACGGCCGATCCGTGGCTGGCGCTGGCCGTCGGGGCCGGAGCCGGAGCGGTCGCGGGTTTCGCCGGGAGCGTGCTCGCCGATCTGTTTCCTGGTATCCGGTCACGGCCCGTCAGCTCCGGTGATGGACGCTCCTACGACAGGCCACGCATCAGGACGCGTCACCGCCGGCGAGGAACTCCGTCAGGACCTGAGCGGCCGCCCGCGCCGACTGCGCGGCCAAGCCATCTGGCTCGTCGTCGACCCAGGTGTCGTACCAATGGTTGCCAGGCTCGAACATCTTCCGCAGGGCGGTCAGCGCCGCGGACGCCAAAGCGCGATCGACGTCGGCGAGGACCGAGCCGGCGGCATGCTCCCGGTCCTCTTCGTCGCCCAGACGGCTCAACCCGTGGGGGACGCTCATCGCCACCAACGTTGCCGCAGCGATGACGTCGTCGGGAAAGACGTCGACGTCCTCCATGCCGATGAGCGCTCCATCCACGAGTATCTGCTTCAGATAGGGCGCCCTCTCCCGCTCTGCCAACTCGGCGACCTCTTCGAGGAGCTCGTCTGCAGCATCGTTGTCAAAGGGACCAGGCCCCCACGTTCCCATAGCCGGACCTCGACTCGCGCTATTTGCGATCCTCTTACCGATGGTCGAGGTCGTCGTAGCTGCTGACCAGGGTCACCCCACCCGGCGGGCGCTACTCGATCGACCGCCCGCCCGCCCCGGTCATAGACCGTCGTGAAGGTGCGGTCGGAGAGGTCGGGGTTGGCTGCCGTGGCCGGCTGAACCTCGCCGATGACGTTGTCCAGGGCGGCGTAGCTGAAGGTGGTCGTCGTGGTCCGGCTGTCGGTGGACGCGATGACGTTGTCGTCGTACGTCGTCACCCCACCGCCGCCCGAGCACGTCTCGGTCTACGGCGCGGTCGCCCGCAAGCCCTGACCGGGCGCGACCCGGTTGAGCGGGGCGAGCCGCACACTCCAGGTGCGGGCCGTCCCGACGACCGAGATCGCCCGGTGCAGCAGGTCACAGCCCAGGTCGGGGCTGCCCTCGGCGAAGCCGCGGTTGACGATGGCCACAGCCTTCTCGTGGTCGCCGGAGTTGAGGGCGTCCTCGAGCGCGGCGGCCAGCACGGTGGCAAGCGCGCTGTTGAAGCTGTCGGCGCTTTTCTCCCGAAGGGTCTTGCCCACGCGTGGGGCAGACACGTACGTCATGGCGCGCTCCTGAGGTGTGATTGATGCTCGGGCACGTCACCAACGTCGACGAGCTGATACTCACAACCTTACGCGCACACGGCGGCAGGAGCCTCAAGCGACCGGGAGCAGCCCCAGTCCGACCAGGCTGTCGGCCGTCTCCGCGATCGTCTGCTCGACGCCACGTGGCCGCCATCCGAGCAGCTCACTGGCCTTCGCGTTGCTGATCTCGGGTATCTGGCCGCGCAGAGCGGCGGCCTCCCGCAACGCCGGATCGGTACGGGCCCCGGCCCGCACCTGCTCGTCGTCGAGCTCGGCGGCGGGAACTCGGTCGGCGAACCGGGGCAAATGCCGCGCCAGCATCCGCCCCATCTCGAAGAAGCTGATCGACGGGCCGCCGACGCCGATGAATCGCCCGCCGGCCGCGGCGGGGTTCAGCATCGCGCGAAAGTGCAGGTCGACGACGTCGCGCACGTCCACCACCCCGAAATACATGCGCGGCACCACGGGCGTCGAGCCGTCGAGGAAGGCCTTCACCAGACCGGTGGACGCGCTCAGCTTGGTGCCCAGCAGCGGCCCGAAAATGCCGACGGGATTGACTACCGCCAGTTCGAGGCCGCCGTGCTCGGCGACGTAGTCCCAGGCGGCCCGCTCCGCGACGACCTTCGACCTGATGTACGCCGGGAGATCGTCCGCTGGGTCGGTCCAGTCCGACTCGTCGTAGTGGCCGTCCGGCTTCACGCTGTAGCCGACCGCCGCGTACGAGGAGGTCAGCACCACGCGCTCGACTCCCGCGCCACGCGCCGCCGCCAGCACCCGCAGCGCCCCGTCGCGGGCCGGCACGATCAGCTCGTCGTCGGACGCGGGTGGCGTGAACGGGAACGGCGACGCGTGATGCCAGACGAACCGGGCACCGGCCGCCGCCTTGTCCCAGTTGTCGTCGGAGGTCAGCTCGGCGGCCACGAACTCGGCCCGCTCCCCCGCCTCGACGCCCGCGCGCCGGACCCGTTCGCGCACCTCCGGCTCCTGGCCCGGGTCGCGCACGGTGACCCGTACGCGATAGCCCTCTCGGAGAAGCCGGGCGATGGAGTGACCGCCCACGTGACCGGTGGCGCCGGTGACGAGAACGGGTGCCTCGTCGACAAGTTCGCTGGGTAGCTCGTTCATCGGGATCTTCCTTCTGACGTAGTTTCGGAATATGACGACCAGCGCCCCGCTCAGCATCCAGGAGATGGCTCAGCGCTCCGGCTTCAGCGAGCCGACGCTGCGCTACTACGAGAAGACGGGGCTGCTCGGGTCCGTCGACCGGGACGAGGCCACGGGGCATCGCCGGTACGACGACGCGACCGTGGCCCGGGTCGACGCGCTGGCGTGCCTGCGGTCGTCCGGGGTGTCCGTCGACGGTCTGCGCCGTTACGTGAGCCTGGTCGAACAGGGCGACGACGCGGCCGTGGAGCTGCGGCAGCTCTTCACCGAGCAGGCCGCCCACGTCGCCGCCGAGATCGAGCGGCTACGCGTACGCCACGAATATCTGACCCTGAAGGCGCGGATGTGGGACGCGCGGGCCGGCGGCGACACGGACTCCGAGGAGGAGACCGTCGAGCGGGTGAAAGACGTTCTTCAACGCTTCTGAGGTCGTCATGACACCCGAGTGTTCGCGCCCTCAAGCGCTTGAGGGCAAGGGTGACGGTCGTCTCACCTTTCCAGGCGGTTGGCCAGCCAGGTGAGCGACTGCGGGTAGCGGTAGTCGATGCCTCCGTGACCGGCCGGGAAGAGCTCGAAGTTGATGCGGCCGGCCGGGACGCCGATGCGGTCGAGACCGGCGCGGAACGCCTCGGCGCCCAGGTCGAGGAACCATTCGTCGCGGGTGCCGGCGTCGATCCAGATCGCGCGTTGCGAGCGCAGCGCGTCGGCGTAGCGGTCGATCATGCGTACGGGATCCCAGGCGAGCCATTTCTCCCAGAGTGAGGGAATCAACTCGCCCGACCTGGGGTCGAACGGCAGTTGTGGGGTGCCGTCGCCGGCCGGGGAGAACGCCGCGGTGCAGCCCAGCAGCAGGACGAGCGCCGAGTCGGCCTCGGCGGTGAAGGCGGTGCGGCCGCGGAAGTCGGCCCACCATTTCTGGATGTCGTGGTCGTAGTCGCGCAGCGCCCGGGTCGCCTTGGCGAATTCGTTCAGGTAGCAGTACTCGTACAGAGCGTCACCGGCATGGGTGGCCAGGGCGCCGAACAGGTCGGGCCGCAGCATCGGCGTGATCATCGCGCCGAACCCGCCGGAGGACTTGCCCATGATGGCCCGCGAGGCCGGCGTGGCCAGCGTGCGGTAATGCGCGTCGACCCACGGCACGACCTCGTCGCAGAGGTAGGAGTGGTAGGGGCCGGTGCCCACAGAATCGATGAACTGCGAACCGCCGTACGCCGTCCAGGCGTCGACGTAGACGACGATGCAACCCGGCGCCTCGCCGCGGGCGAACACCTGGTCGGCCGTCTCGATGAAGGGCTGCCGGAACGGCGTGCGGTTGGCCCACATGCCGACGTGACCGGTGTAGCCCTGAATGACGTAGACGGCCGGGTAACGCTCCGTCTCCGAGTATCCCGGCGGCGTGTAGACCCACAGCGGCCGCACGTGCGGGTCACCCAGCGGGTTGTCGCGCAGCAGCACCGAGTCGATCGTCTCGTGGTGCAGCCGTCCGGCCAGTTCAGATCCCCAAGGCAGCATTCCCCGAGTCAACCACGAGACGATCAAAGCCGCGTCAGATGACGGCCTCGGGGCGCACGTCGCCGGCGACGCCCGAACCCTCCTTCGGCTGCACGGGCGCGCTGGCCTGGGTGCGGACGAACATGGCGGTGGCGGCGGCCACGAAGGACAGCACCAAAGCCTGCTGGTCGGCGCCGACGTTCAGGCCGAAACCCAGCAGCAGGGCCAGGAACGCCTTGGTGAACCCGAGGATCGCGGCGGACAGTCCGTCCTGGGTCTGCCAGGCGACGACGATGCCGAGGACGGCGGCGGTGACGGCGATCAGCAGCGACTCCATCTCGGGCGAGAAGTTGAAGACCAGGGCGCCGAGCAGGTAGATGAACGCGTTGATCAGCGCGGACCACATCGCGGGCTCGCGTCCCCAGATCTTGCCGGCCGTCGATGTCACGAGAGTTCCCCGTCCGCCGCAGATATTGATTTCGGCGCACGTTAGCGCTTCCCCCTGTTGATCGGAACCGGTCACCAGGCGTGGGTGCGCCATGCGGCGGCAGTCAGCATCCCGGCCAATCGGGCGTCATCGCCCCCTGTGACCGGGGGCACCGGGGACCCGTCCCCAGTAGTACGGCACGTCGCAACCCCTGGGGCAGTCCGGTGGCGTGCGGCAGATGGTCGTAGAGGCCGCTGCCAACAAAGGGGAGAACGATGGAAGAGACATCGCCGCCGAGGAGGATCGCGCTGGCGTTGATCCTCGGGTCACAGCTCATGCTGACGCTGGACACGTCGATCATCACGACCGCGTTACCGCACGTGCAACGTCAGTTCGACTTCTCGCAGGCCGCGCTCTCCTGGGTGCAGAACGCCTACGTGCTCGCCTTCGGCGGGCTGCTGCTGCTCGGTGCGCGAGCCGGTGACCTGCTCGGCCGCCGCCGTGTGTTCGTCGCCGGCATCGCGTTGTTCACGCTGGCCTCGCTGGCCGCCGGGCTCGCGCCGACCGGTCCGCTGCTGATCATCGCGCGGGCGGTGCAGGGAGTCGCCGCGTCGCTCGCGGTGCCGTCGACGCTCGCGCTACTGGTCTCCGGTTCGCGGTCGGCGGCCGACCGGGCCCGGCTCATCGCGTTGTACAGCGCGGTCATCGGGGCCGGCGGCAGTGTCGGCATCGTGATCGGGGGCGTCTTCACCGACCTGCTCTCGTGGCGGTGGGGCCTGCTGGTCAACGTGCCGATCGGCATCGCCATCGTGTCGCTGGCGCCGCGCTTCCTGGCCGAGACCCCACGCAGCAGCGGCAACTTCGACCTCGGCGGCGCCCTGACCTCGGTGCTCGGCATGACCGGTCTGGTGTTCGGTTTCATCCAGGCGGCCGAGAAGGGCTGGGGCGACCCCACCACGTACGGATCACTGGCCGTCGGCGTGGTGCTGCTGGTGACCTTCGTGCTGATCGAACGGGTCGTCGCCGAGCCGATCACGCCGTTGCGCCTGTTCGCGAGCGTGGAGCGCTCCGGGGCGTACGCGGGAAGGTTCTTGATCGTCGGCGGCAACTTCGCGGTGTTCTATTTCCTCAGCCAGTACCTGCAGGAGGTGCTGCACCTGAGCGCGCTGGAGACCGGGTTCGCGTTCGTGCCGGTCACCGGGATGTTCTTCGCGATGGTCTACGTCGTCCGGCCGCTGCTCGAGCGGTTCGGCCGACCGGTGCTGCTGGTGGCGTCGATCGCGGTGGCGCTGGTCGGCACCTGGTGGCTGTCGCTGATCGGGACCGGGTCGTCGTACTTCCCGGACGTCGTGCTGCCGCTGCTGGTGATCGGCGTCGGGCAGGGCATCGCGATCATCCTGATGACCAACGGCGGCGTGGCCGGGGTCGAGCCACGCGACGCCGGCGCCGCGTCGGGCCTGGTCAACGTCGCCCATCAGGTCGGCGGGTCGCTCGGCATCGCGATCCTGACCATCGTTTTCACCCACGGCACCGGTGGCGGAACGAGCCTCGACGACCGGACCGCCGGCTTCCGGGACGCCTTCACCGGCGCGACCGTCTTCTTCGTCGTCGCCCTCGTGCTCGGCATCGTCGTCGCCATCGGCACCGCCCGCAGCAAAAGGTACCCGGCGAACGCCGCCGATCTGGTTCCCGCAGAGTAAGGAGAAAGAAATGATCACCAACGACAAGCTGTTCCTCGGTGGGGTCTGGACCGCACCGTCCGACCCGGAGCTGATGGACGTCGTCTCCCCGCACGACCAGTCGGTGCTGGGCCGGGTCGCCCAGGCGCGGCCGGCCGACATCGACCGGGCCGTCGCGATCGCCCGCGACGCCTTCGACAACGGCCCCTGGCCGAGGACGCCACCGGCCGAACGGATCGCGGTCCTGCGCCGCTACAACGAGCTGCGCGAGAAACGGGCCGAGGAGATCGCGCGGGTCACCGCCGAGGAGAACGGGTCGGCGCTCTGGTTCTGCCGTGCCGGGCAGCCCGGCCTGACCCGCCAGGCGAACTCGTTCCTCAAGGCCGCCGAGGAGTTCGGCTGGAAAGAGACGCTGACCCCGTCCGACCCGTCGGCGCCCTTCCGGTCGGTGGTCCGCCGTACGCCGGTCGGGGTCGTCGCCGCGATCATCCCGTGGAACTCGCCGTTCTCCGCGGCCAACGCGAAGATCATCCCGGCGCTGCTGGCCGGGAACACCGTGGTGCTCAAGGTTTCGCCGGAGAACACCCTCGCCATGAACATTCTCGCCGAACTGGTCACCGAGGCCGGCGTGCCCGCGGGCGTGCTCAGCGTCCTGCCGGCCGACCGCGAGACCAGCGAGCACCTGGTGCGGCACCCGGATATCGACAAGATCGCGTTCACCGGCTCGACGCGGGCCGGGCGCCGGATCGCCTCGCTCGCCGGCGAGCAGCTCAAGCGGGTCAGTCTCGAACTGGGCGGCAAGTCGGCGGTGATCCTGCTGCCCGACACCGACCTCGCCGCGGCCGTACGGGGCCTCAAGTTCGGGACGATGCTCAACAACGGCGAGTCGTGCATCGCGCAGACCCGCATTCTGGTGCCGCGCAGCCGTCACGGCGAGGTGGTCGACGCCCTTCGTGACATGGTCGCGACGGCGGTCGTCGGCGATCCGCTCGACCCGTCCACGTTCATCGGGCCGATGGTTCGCGCCGATCAGCAGCAGCGGGTACGCGACTACATCGATCTCGGCGTGGCCGAGGGCGCCACGCTGGTCACCGGCGGCGCTCAGATCCCGGCCGGTCTCGAGAAGGGCTACTACGTCACGCCGACGCTGTTCTCCGATGTGGACAACGACATGACGATCGCGCGGGAGGAGATCTTCGGGCCGGTTCTTTCGGCCATCGCCTACGACGACGAGGACGACGCTGTGCGCATCGCCAACGATTCCGAGTACGGGCTCTCGGGTGGGGTCTGGTCGGCCGACCCCGCGCACGCCCTGGACGTCGCCCGGCGGATCCGCACCGGCACCGTGACGATCAACGGCGCCCCGATCGGCTTCGACGGCCCGTTCGGCGGCTTCAAGACCAGCGGGATCGGGCGCGAGTACGGCGCGGTCGGCCTCGGTCAGTACACCGAATATCAAACCGTCACCCTCTGACGATTGCCGCCGCCCCTGGAGAAGGGGGCGGCGGCCTCTTCGTTCAGCAGGCGTAGACCCGGAACTCCCAGAGCGAATATCCGTACGGCGTCCCGCGCTCGGTTCCGTACATTCGCACATAACGAGCGTCGCCGCTGAGCGCGTGGCTGGCCGAGCCACCCGTTCCGGTGCCGCTGACCGTGACGGCCGGCGTCCACGTGCTGCCGTTCGCCGACGTCTCGATGCGGTAGGAGCGGCCGTACGCGGCCTCCCAGCTCAGCTCGGCCCGCGTCAGCGTGCGCGACGAGCCGAGGTCGACCTGGATCCACTGCGGATCGGCGAACGCGGACGACCAGCGGGTACCGGCGTCGCCGTCGACCGCGTTGGCGCCGGGGAAGCCGGCCTCGATCGACGACACGGTGACCGGGCGGCCCTGCGAGGCCAGGGTTCCGCTGCCGCAGCCGGTGGGCGGCGGGTCGGTCGGGGTCGTTCCACCGCCGTTCGCGTTGCCGCCCGACCAGTTCACGGCGCCGCTCGCCACCGTCTTGCCGGCTGGGACAGAAAGCGTACGACCGTCGGAGAACGTGACGGTCAGCGCGGCGTTCGTGATGTTCGAGGCCACGTACGTCTTGGCGCCGCTCTTGCTGAACACCTTCGCGAGCGGATGGTTGGCCGTGACCGTCGTGTCGACCTGGCCCAGCGCCGACAGGTTACGAATCCAGTGGAACGTGTGCGCCTTGCTCTCGCCCTCCTCCGGTGTGTACGAGGTGTTCGCGCGGAACCGCGACAACGCGCCGTCCGGGTCGCCGAGCGCCAGATACTGCCAGAGCATGTCGCGCCACAGCGTCGGTTCGCCGCCGTTGTTGCTGACCATTTCGGCGTACGTCGACCGGACCGCGGCCGGATAGTCGCCGAGGTAGAACTGTCCGCCCGTGATCGGGAGCATGTTGATGCCGACGATCATCTCGTGCTCGCCGGAGAACCACGTCGCGTACGCCCCGCCCGAGCCCCACACGATCGCCGAGTAGTTGTGCCCCCACGACGCCGGGAAGTTCTCGTTGCGGACGTCGAACCAGTATTCGTTGATGGCGGCGGCCTGTGTCGTGTAGATCCAGACCCCGGCATCCCGTACGGCGGTATTGCCTGTGGCTTGTCCCCATTGGATCAGGGCGTTGGCGAAGTTCTGCCCCTCGGACGACGACTCCTGGTTGTTGCCCGCGCCGAACGAACCGTGCCCGGACGCCCAGTCGTGACCCGCGTAGATGTC
This sequence comes from Actinoplanes solisilvae, assembly GCF_003999975.1. Classification (GTDB taxonomy): domain Bacteria; phylum Actinomycetota; class Actinomycetes; order Mycobacteriales; family Micromonosporaceae; genus Actinoplanes; species Actinoplanes solisilvae. The sequence continues at coordinate 229,600 of NZ_RJAC01000010.1, forward strand.
GAAGTCGCGCAGATACGGGAACCGCGTGTCGTTGCGGTCGTAGTTGTTGGCGTCACGGATCAGCAGGTCGACCATGCCGCCGTACCGTGAACCGGAGGCCCACGTCGGGTCGAATTTGGCCAGGGTCGCCGCGGCCGCGATGAAGTAGCCGTAGTGGAAGTGGTGGTCGTTCAGTTCCTGGTCCGAGCCGTACGACGCGGGGTAGCCGATCAGCGTGCCCCAGTTGCGGTCGTAGTAGAACACCCGCGACGTCTTGCCCGACGACGCCGTGAACCAGTCGGTCAGCCGCGTGCGAATCACGTTCAGGGCCGAATCCCGTACGGTCGTCAGGTTCAGCTGGTCGGCGATCTCCGCGATCCGCGCCGCCCGGCCCAGACCCTTCCCGGTCCAGTACGTGTCGTCGCCGCGGAAGTCGGCCGGGTTGTTGAGCTCGGCGTTCAGGTAGTTCGTGATCGTCGTCAGGTCGGCCCCGGACGAGTCACCCACGGCCGGGATCTCGGGCAGCACGCCTGTGTATTTGAGGGACGTGCTGAACTGCGTGCCGGTCACGATCCGCATGGCGCCGCGCGGTGAGACGTAGCTCTGCGCGAGCGGGGTCGAGCCGGTCAGATAGCGCCACTGGTGCGGGTAGAGCGCGATGACCGTCCCGGTTCCGCTGCCCTCGCGGGCCGTGGTGGTCAGCGTGTAGGTGGAGTTCACGGTGCCGCCGCCCTGGTTGTAGCTGTACGACAGGCGGCTGCCGGTGACGTGGTTATGGGCGTACGGCGTGAACCGGTCGGCCAGCGCGAGCTTGTCGGCCGTACTGGTGCCGCTGGTCGTGGGCAGCACCGCGACCGAGAGATACCCGCGACCGGCGAGGTTGGACCGGATCGTCGTGCCGCTCAGCGACCAGGTGGCGCCGCTCGGGGCCCAGGCGACGTAGTCGTGCCCGCCGATCGAGAACCCGATCCGGTTGCCGCTGTTCGACCAGGCGGTCGGCGGGCCGGTGATGGTCAGGACCGCGTCGCCGCCGGTGACCTGGTACTACGACAGCGGCAGGCCCTTGCCGATCGTGGCCCGCAGGGTGCGGCCGCCGCCGCTGAGCGAGGTGCTGACCGTCCAGTCGCTCCAGCCGTCGACCAGCGCCTGGGTGGCGTTGAGCCCGTCGACGCCGACGCGAACGTGTTCGGCGTACGGGTAGTGGTATTCGCCGGTGCCCGTCGCGGAACCGCTGATCGCGGCGTCGGTCTGGTAGGACAGGCCCAGCCCGCCCGCGCCCGGCTTGTAGGCGGCCGGCCCGGCGAACAACGGCGTCGAGAACTGGCAGTCGGTCCGCTTGAACAGCAGCGACGACCACCAGTCGTTGGTCGGCACCGCGCCGGCGGGGGCGTTGCCGGTCACGTACTGCCGGGGGTTGGTCGAGACGCTGCCGCAGCCGGTGGGAAGGCTGCGCCCGGCCGGAAGGGTCTCGGTGTAGCTGCCGGCGCCGACCGGCGCGGCCGTCGCGCTGGTGCCGCTGCTAAGCACGGCGGCCAGCCCACCAGCTAGGAGAGCCGCCGCGAGCAGGCCGGCCAGGGAACGGGGGTGTGCCATGGGGATGGGGCCTCCGTCGGGGAAAGGGAGAAGAGCGCTCGCGTAAGCGGGGAGAGAGCGCTCTCTGAGTCTCGGAAGACTATCCAGGACGGAGGATTTCGTCAATGTTACGTTCGTGAATAATGCCTGCTCAGAGCAGCCATTGATCCATTCCTCCGCCGCGGGGCGGGTCGGTGAGGATCGGTGGGGGCTTTCGGCGTCGCCTGATGAGGCTCGCGGCCACGACGCCCAGCGGGCCGGGCAGGCCGAGGCCGAGGCGGGCCAGGTCTCGGGACGCGGGGCCGGTCGGGATGTCGTGCGGGAGGGACGCCGTCTCGCCGGCCGGCCCGCCGGGACCGGGCGACGGCGGGTACGGGATGGCCATCACTGCATCGTGCCTCACTCCGCGCGCCGGATATCTATGATCGCGAGTTCGGTTGGGGCAGGATGACCTGGAGATGCCCTGCTGAGCGAGGCGGTGGACGATGGCTCGTACGGAAGAACTCTCCTCTGGCGGCGCCGGGATAGAACTGAACGGCATCGAGGTCATCGCCGAAAGCGAACGAAACGGCCGGCCGCGCTCGCTGTTCTGGCCGTGGTTCGCGTCGAACATCTCAGTGCTCGGCGTCAGCTACGGCGCGTTCACGCTGGCCTTCGGGGTGTCGTTCTGGCAGGCGGTGATCGCCGGGGTCGTGGGCATCGTGGTCTCGTTCGCGCTGTGCGGCGTGATCGCGCTGGCCGGCAAGCGCGGGTCGGCGCCGACGATGGTGCTGTCGCGGGCGGCCTTCGGGGTCAACGGCAACCGGCTCACCTCGGGGCTGTCCTGGCTGCTCACCGTGGGCTGGGAGACGGTGCTGGTCATCCTGGCCACGCTGGCCACGGCGACCGTGTTCACCCGGCTGGGCTGGGGCGGCGGCACGGGGACCAAGGTGGTCGCGCTGATCGTCGTCTCGCTCATCACCGTGGCCGCCGGGATAGCCGGGTTCGCCCTCGTGATGCGCGTGCAGACGGTGATCACGCTGGTCACGGCGGCATTGACAATTGTGTACGTGGTCCTGGCCGCCGATCACATCAACTGGTCGACGGTGTCCTCGCTGCCCAGCGGGTCAGCTCAGCAGGTGATCGGGGCGCTGGTCTTCCTGATGACCGGGTTCGGGCTGGGCTGGGTCAACGCGGCGGCCGACTACTCGCGCTACCTGCCACGCAGCGCGTCCAGCCGGGGCGTGTTCGGGTGGACGACCTTCGGCGCCGCGCTCGGACCGGTCGTACTGCTGATCTTCGGTCTGCTCCTGGCCGGCTCGTCGACCGATCTGTCCGACGCGATCGGCGCCGACCCGATCGGGGCGCTGACAACGCTGCTGCCGACCTGGTTCCTGGTGCCCTTCGCGATCACGGCGGTGCTCGGCCTGATCGGCGGGGCGGTGCTCGACATCTACTCGTCCGGGTTGTCGCTGCTCAGCGCGGGGGTGCCGATCCCCCGGTACGCGGCGGCGGCCGTCGACGGCGTCCTCATGATCGCCGGAACAGTCTACGTGGTCTTCTTCGGCGACACGTTCATCGGCGAGTTCCAGGGCTTCCTGATCACGCTGGGGGTGCCGATCGCGGCCTGGTGCGGCGTGATGGTGGCCGATGTGGCGTTGCGCCGCCGCGATTACGCGGAAGCCGAGCTGTTCGATCCCCGAGGCCGCTACGGCAACGTACGCCTGCTGCCGTTGTCCCTGGTCGTGGTGGGTACGGCGATCGGCTGGGGCCTGGTCACGAACTCGTTCGCGGGGTGGCTGAGCTGGCAGGGTTATCTGCTGGGGCCGCTCGGCCTCGGCGGAAAAGAAGGGGCGTGGGCCTTCGCGGGGCTGGGCATCCTGGTCGCCCTGGTGATCGGCTTCCTCGGCACCTACTTCGGCAGCGCCAAGGCGGTCCGCCACCAGGAAAGCATCGCGACGGACCCCGTCACCGCTCAGAGCACGTAGCCCACGATTGTCTGACCGGCGGCGCTGCTCCTAGGCCAGCAGGGTGCCGCCGTCGACCGTGAGGATCGTGCCGGTGGTGAAGCGCTGGCCGATCAGGTAGAGGTAGGCGTCGGCGACGTCGGTGACCTCGCCGACACGACCCAGCGGCAGGCTTCCAGCGGTCTCGTCGAGGAACGCGCCGGCGTCGGCACCCCACATCGGGGAACGAGTCACGCCCGGCTTGACCGCGTTGACCCGGATCGGGGCCAGCTCGACGGCCAGGGCGCGGGTCAGCGAGTCGACCGCGCCGCAGATGCTCGCGGCGACCGACCAGCCCGCCGTCGGCCGGTCCCCCGCCGTGCCGGTGGTCAACGTGATCGATCCGCCGGCCCGGATGCGGGGCGCGGCCGCCCGGACGGCGGTGAGCGCCCCGAAGTATCGAAGCCCGAAGAACCCGCGAGCGCGAACGAGGTCGAAGTCCGCAATCGGCATCAACGACAGCGACTCCCCCGCCGTATAAACCATATGATCAAGTTGCCCGAGACCGGCGAAGAACCCGTCCACCGCGTCGGAGTCCGTCAGATCGACAACCTCGCCGACCACATCGAGCGCCTGTGACGCCTCGTCCACGCGACTCCGCGAGCTGGACACGACGATCACCTCGGCCCCCTGCGCGGCTGCCGCTTCCGCCGTGGCATACCCGATGCCCGACGTGCCGCCGAGCACCACCACGCGTTCCTTGCTGATATCCATGCTCTCCACGTTGCGCCGGTTCCCGGCCGCCGTCCAAGACCCGTTCCGCCCCCTGTAATACCTCGAAGGCATCACCGGGGTCGCGCCGGCGGCGGGTGCGGCATCGAGGGCGTTGCTCCAGCGGCATCGCCGAGGCCGCGGTGGCGGCGGTGGCGGCGGGTACGGCATCGAGCACGATGCTCCAGCGGCATCGCCGAGGCTGCGCCGGCGGCGGGCGCGGTATCGGGCGTAATACTCTTGCGGCATCGCTGACCTGGATCTGCGCAAACTGCGCTACTTCGTCGCCGTGGCTCGGCACCTGCATTTTGGGCGGGCCGCGGCCGAGTTGCGCATCGCTCAGCCAGCGCTGTCGCGGCAGATCCGGGCGTTGGAGGACGATCTGCGTGTTCAGCTCTTCGTACGGGATCGGCGGGCCACCGAGCTGACCGACGCCGGGCGGCAATTGCTGGCCGAGGCCGAGCCGCTGCTCGCGAACGCCGCGGCCCTGCAACGCCGGGTGGCCCACGCCGCCCGCGGCCGCAGCCGTTTCGTGGTCGCGTTCATGCCGGGCCTGATCGTGACCGAGCCTGTCCGGGCGCTCGCCGCACGGCACCCCGGCCTCACCGTCGACGTGCTGCGCACCGGCTGGCACGACCAGACGGAGGTCCTGCACGACGGCCGGGCCGACGTGAGCTACCTGCGGCTGCCCGCCGACCAGAGCGGCCTGACCGTGCGCCCCCTGTTCACCGAGCCGCGCGTGGCCGTCGTACCGCAGAATCACCGGCTCGCCGGCAAGGAGACCATCGAGATCGCCGAGCTGGCCGACGAGCATCTCGTGCAGGACCCGGACGCCGTCCCCGAGTGGCGCGACCTGGCCACCGAGCTCCGCACCGGCCCGCCGCCCGAGCCGTTCCCCGCCCTGGCTGTCGAGGAGAAGCTCGAACTCGTCGCCGCCGGCCGCGGCGTCGTCGTTCTCCCCCTGTCCACGGCCCGCTTCTACACCCGGCCCGACATCGCGTATGCCCGGATCTCCGACATCCCCGACAACCGCGTCTGTCTGGCTTGGGCGGCCGAGCGCCGCGATCCGCGGCTGAGCGAGTTCGCCGATCTCGCCGCGGCCCTGTGATCATTCGGAACGCAGTCGCCTGGCCTCCCGCACCATCGCCTTCGCCGCGTTACCGTTCAGCCGCCGCGCCTGCGCCTCGAGGGCATCGGCCAGTTCCAACCGATTGGACTCCCGATGCTCGGCGACCGCCCGGCGCGCGGCTTCGATCGCCTTCTTCCCCACGACCCGGGCCTCCTTTGTGCGATCCGCGTCGTCCAACCGTTTCGCCTGCTGCTGCAGGAAGCTGGAATAGCGACAAAGGTGCGCCGCCGGATTGGCCTCGGCTGCTTCCCGGATCGTCGTCAACGAGTCCTCTCCGGTCGCCAGTGCCTCGTCGAGCCGTCCCAGCGCCGCCTGCAGACGGGCCAGGTTCGACAGCGACATCGCCAGACCGGGCAGCTCGACCGCCCGGTTGCCGGCGACCAGTTCCTGCCGCAACACCACAGCCTCCGTCGCGAACGGCAAGGCCTCAGCCGGATCGGCGACCACGACCGCGTAGTCGCTCACCGACTTGGCGAGGTTGCCTCGGAAGGCAGCCGGTTCGGCGGCGGAAAGCTCCCGATACAGTTGCAGCGCCTCCCCGCACACCTCGCGCGCCTCGGCCATCCGGTCCTGCGTGACCAGCCGTACGCCGTACTTCTGCAGTGCGAAGGCCAGGCGGGGCCGCTGCCAGGGCTGCACCTCGGCGAGTTTGCGGCTCGTGGTGACCGCCTCTTCCGCCGCCCGGTCCGCCTCGTCGTACCGCCCCACCTTGGCCAGGAAGATCGATTGGTTCGACAGCGCGCGAGCCAGTTTCTCCCAACGGATCGCGCGTTCCGCTCCGCCCGGCTCCCCGAGGACGTCGACGGCCTCCGCGCTGTGTTCGGCGGCCTCTTCCCAGCGCCCGACCGCGTACAACCGATTCGCGTGGCTGGCCAGGGCGTTGCCGTATTTGAAGCGCGATCCCGGCTGCTGCTCGGCCACGGCTGCACGCCGCGCGCTCAGGGACCGTTCGCTGACCGCGAGGGCTTCGACCGGCCATCCGCTTTCGGCCAGCGTCACCGCCAACGTGCCGAGATGCGCGGCGATCTCCGCTGCCGGCTTGTGCTCGGTCAGGGCGATCACCTCGCGGCTCATGGTCAGCGCCTCGTCCACGCGGCCCACTGCGAGGAACCGGTGCGCCGCGACGGCAAGCACGTCCGCGAGCGGTCCAACCTTCGGGTCCAGCTCGCGCGCGAGCGTCACGGCCTCCTCGGCGACCGTTGCCGAAGCGTCGTGCCGCCCGGCCTCGCCCAGCCCGAAAGCGTGCAGGGCCAACGCCTTCACCAGAAACTCGCGGCCTCGTCCCTCATCGAGCTGGGCGAGGCGGCGAGCCAGCCGGACCGCTTCGGCGCCGGTTCGGGCCGCCTCGGCCCCGCGTCCGGCTTGCAACAGCTGCGCGGTCTCGCGCGTCGCCGTCGTGGTCTGCTGCAAAAGACCGTCGTACCCTGCCCCTTGCCGCCAACGCTCGCCCCAGCTCTTCAGCATGCGGCGAATTTATCCTTTGAGGACGCTCCGCAGAATCCCGCAGAGGGTGCCCAATGTTCCTTCCCAGGCGCTGTCCGAGACGCCGAATAGTTGACGACGAGCGCGTCGCGGCCCGGCGGCAGTGACTCGTGCCCGAACTCGGCGAGGGTCAACTGTTCCAGCACGCTGACCACCTCGACGCGCCCTTGGCGGCGGCGATGTCCGCGGCCAGGTCGGCGCCCTCCTCGTCGACCGGCACGGGCGGAATCCCAGTCCCGTGTCGGTGAGCACGGCGCGATAGATGTCCAGCCCGTACGACTCGACGGCCACCGCCCGCACCTTCAACGTCGACGCGACCAGTTGCAGCGCGTGGTGGAACCCGGAGCGTCCGGCGTGATCGACCGGCGGCTCGTCCCGCTGCTCGTCGAGGCCGGCTACGTCGTCGGCGGCATGACCCGCTCGACGAACAAGACCGGGCTCATCAGCCGGCGTCCCGGCACCTACAACGAGACCGGGGTCCCGGCCGATCCGCGGGTCCAGATCGATCGCGCCGCCGAACGCACGGTCGAGCTGCTCGACGCTCCCTCGGGCATCATCGTGATCACCGACTGAAACCCGCTTTCCTGTACGACCTCAGCGCGCTGGGGTCGTACAGGAAAGCCCGCTCCCACTTGACCGAGAGCACGCCTGAAGTCGTACGGGAAATTGATCTGGCGCTTTCCCTGCCGGCGGGGTGAAGATGTGCCCATCGAGTTCTTTCGATCACTCGGAGGGCCGCGTCATGGATCGCGCCACGCAGGGTCCCGCCACCGCCGATCTCCAGGAATTCGGGTACAAGCAAGAGCTCAGCCGGTCGTTGAGCTTCACCGATCTGCTCATCTACGGGCTCATCTTCATGGTGCCGATCGCGCCGTTCGGGATCTTCGGCAGCGTCTACTCCGGCTCGGGCGGGATGGTCGCCCTGGCCTACGTGATCGGCATGATCGCCATGATGTTCACGGCGCTCTCGTACGCCTCGATGGTGCGCGCCTTCCCGATGTCCGGCTCGGTCTACAGCTACGCCGGGCGCGGCATCGCCCCGCCGGTCGGGTTCCTGGCCGGTTGGGTGATCATGCTCGACTACGTACTGGTGCCCGGTCTGCTCTATCTCGTGGCCAGTGTCGCGATGCATTCGCTGGTGCCGGGCGTGGCGGTCTGGATCTGGCTGGTCCTGTTCGTCGTGTTCAACACGGTCGTGAACTACCTCGGCATCAAGATGACCGCCCGGGTCAACCGGGTCATGCTGGTCGCCGAGCTGATCATCCTGGTGATCTTCCTCGTGGTCGGCGTCGCGGCGCTGATGAACGGCAAGGGCGCGGGCTTCTCGCTCAGCCCGCTGTTCAACGCCGACACGTTCTCATGGTCCGTCGTCTTCGGCGCGGTGTCGATCGCGGTCCTGTCGTTCCTCGGCTTCGACGGCATCTCGATGCTGGCCGAGGAGAGCCGCGAGGAGGCCCGCCAGATCGGCCGCGCGATGGTCGGCGCGCTGCTGCTGGCCGGCACGTTGTTCATCGTTCAGACCTGGGTGGCCGCGCTGCTGGTGCCGGACGCGCCCGGCCTGCTGGCCAACGGCGACTCCGACGGCACGGCCTTCTACGACGCGGCCCGGGCGGCGGGCGGCGCCTGGCTGGCCACCCTGACCGCACTGGCCACGGCGATCGCCTGGGGTTTCGCGAACTCGCTGGTCGCCCAGGCCGCGACGAGCCGCCTGCTCTACGCGATGGCCCGCGACCGCCAGATGCCGCGATTCCTGAGCCGCATCAATGAGAAGCACCGGGTGCCGGCCAACGCGACCCTGCTCGTCGCCGCGTTGTCGCTGGTTCTCGGGCTTTACATGGCGAGCCGGGACGACGGCATCTCGCTGCTGTCGACGCTCGTGAACTTCGGCGCGATGACGGCGTTCCTGGCCCTGCATGTCGCCGTGGTCGTTCACTACGTCGTGCGCAACGGCAGTCGCGACTGGTGGCGTCACCTGATCGTGCCGGTGGTCGGCTTCGCGATCCTGCTCTACGTGGTGATCAACGCGGACATCGCGGCGCAGCGGCTCGGCTTCGCCTGGCTCGGGGTGGGCGTCATCGTGCTTATCGTCTTCTACGTGACCGGGCGGCGACCGACGCTGGCCGGGTTCGATGCTGCCGCCGATCAGGAGCGTTCATGACCGAGGTCGTCCGCTACAGCCCCACCTCCTATTCCTACACGTTCGGCGGCCGGGAGCCGGGGCTGCGGGTCGCGCCCGGAACGATCGTCGAGCTCTGCACCGAGGACTGCTTCGGCGGCCAGGTCCGCACCGTCGACGACCTGCCCTCGAAGGCGTGCGAGTTCCCGTTCCTCAACCCTGTCACAGGCCCGGTGTACGTCGAGGGCGCGCTGCCCGGGGACACGCTCGCGGTCCACTTCGTCGAGATCGTGCCCGCCCGGGACTGGGCCGTGTCGTCGACGTTCCCGCACTTCGGGGCGCTGACCGGCACCCACACCACGGCGACGCTGCACCCGCCGCTCGACGAGCTCGTGTGGCTCTACGACGTGGACGTCGCCGCCGGGACGGTCCAGTACCACGCGCGGCGCAGCGACTTCAGTGTCACGCTGCCGCTCGACCCGATGCACGGCACGGCCGGTGTCGCCCCCGCCGCGTTCGAGAGCCGCATGACGATCGTGCCCGACGTTCACGGCGGGAACATGGACACGCCGGAGCTTCGGGCCGGGGTGACGGCGTACTTCGGCGTGAACGTGGAGGGTGCGCTGTTCGCCCTCGGCGACGGCCACTGCCGCCAGGGCGACGGCGAGGTCTGCGGCACGGGCATCGAGTCGGCCATGAACACGGTCGTGATCCTCGACGTGATCAAGGGTTCGTTCGCGCCGACGCCCCGCTTCGAGAGCGACGACGCGCTCATGTCGGCCGGCTCGGCGCGCCCGCTCGAGGACGCGTACCGCATGTCGCAGCACGACCTGGTCACCTGGACGGCCTCTCTGACCGGCCTCGACGTGCTCGACGCGTACCAGCTGGTCAGCCAGGCCGGCACAGCCCCGGTCGGCAACGTCTGCGACCCGAACTACACGATGCTGGCCAAGCTCGACCGCCGATACCTGGGCCCTTTTACCGCGTACGACGGCTTGCACGCCCGGCTGCGTGCGTCGGCGCGAGACTATCTGGCCGCCCGCTGACCGACCTCTCCGCCGATCCCCGTCTCGTTGCCGTCGGCGTCGTGGAACACGTACTTCCAGACCGAGTCGTGTTTCTCGACGTCGTCCGGCGTGATGCCACGCCCGGCGATCCTCGCGGCCTCGGCGACCGGGTCGTCGACCCAGATCATGCCGACGCCTCCGCCGGCCCGGCCGGGGTCCTGAATGATGTAGACGAACCTGTCCTCGGCCAGCTGCCACACGGCCTCGACATCGTTCGGATAGAAGGACGGTTCGACGCCGAGCAGCCGCTTGTACCACTCGAGCGCCGTCCCGTAATCCCGCACCGGAATGCCCGCGAAGATCCCGACCGCCATGTCCGCCCCCTCGCTAAATCCGTTGAGGCTGTGGGCCTCATCGTCCTACCGTAGGACCACGACACGGGCCATTGGAGCTGTCGGCAAAGCTCGCCTCGTTCTCAGCGAGGAGATCACCGGTTCGAGCCCGGTATGGCCTACGGGCGCCCCCGCGGCGCCGATCCGAGATGGTGCAACTGGCAGCACGCCCGGCTCTGGACCGGGAGGTTCGAGGTTCGAATCCTCGTCTCGGAGCGTCATCGGCGCCGCCCTTCAAGAGCACGCGACGTGAAGCCGGGTTGAGGTCAAGAGCTGACGGCTTCGGCATCTCTTGTGGAACCCTCACCGCACGCGGGAGGCATTGCCGATGACCGGCCCAGACCCGGCCTCCGCCTTACTTGGCGACCTGGCTCAGCGTGACGATGGCCTGGGCGGTGCGGACGAACTTGTGGTCGGCCAGGTCGGCGATGGTTTTGATGTTGAAGGCCGAGCGCAGGGCCTCGGCGTCGGCCTCGCTCACGCCGGCCAGGGCGGAGACCGGGGCGTTGGCGAGGTCGGCCAGCGAGCTCGACTCGTACGTCTTGTCCAGGGCGGCGTCGAGGTTGACCGAGATCGGCATGTCCGAGTCCTAACTTGTCGAGAATGTCAGTATTTGCACTTTAGGTGGTTGCGGGCGAGTTTGTCCGGCGTTTCTCTTTCAGGGGGCGTTCAGGAGGCGTACGGGAGGATGGCTCTCATGCGTTTTCTGGTCGTCGATGATGAGCAGCGGCTGGCCCGCACCCTCAAGCTCGGGCTGGAGGCCGAGGGCTTCGCCGTCGACATCGCCCACGACGGGGTCGACGGGCTGTGGCTGGCCCGCGAGAACGCCTATGACGCCATCGTGCTCGACCTCATGCTGCCCAAGCTCAACGGCTATCAGGTGTGCGCGGCCCTGCGCGCCGAGCAGAACTGGACGCCGATCCTCATGCTCACCGCCAAGAACGGCGAGTGGGACCAGGTCGAGGGCCTCGACACCGGCGCCGACGACTACCTGACCAAGCCCTGCTCCTTCCCCGTGCTCGTGGCCCGGCTGCGGGCGGTGAGCCGGCGCGGCGCGCGGGCCCGGCCCACCGAGCTCGTGCTGGGCGACCTGCGGCTCGACCCGGCCGCGCGGCGGGTCTGGCGCGGCGACGCCGAGGTCGATCTGACCGCTCGCGAGTTCTCGCTGCTCGCCTTCCTGGCCCGCCGTGCCGGCGACGTGCTCTCCAAGCGGCAGATCCTCGACGGCGTCTGGGACACCGACTTCGACGGCGACCCGAACATCGTCGAGGTCTACATCCGCCACCTGAGGAACAAGGTCGACCGGCCGTACGGTCGTGAGGCCATCCAGACGGTGCGCGGCGCCGGCTATCGGCTGGGGAGCGACGGTGGCTGACGTCCGGCTGCGCACGACCGCCGCGGCCGTCCTGGTCGTGGCGGTCGCGCTGCTCGCCGGAGCGTTCACGCTCGTGACCCTCGTGCGCGGCTCGCTGCGCGACGGCCTCGAAGCCACCGCCGAGCAGCGCGCCACCACGCTGCTCCAGCAGGCCCCCGATCTTCCCCGGCCCGACGGTGACGACGATGACCTGCTGTGGCAGGTGACCGCCGCCGACGGCACGGTCGTACGCTCCGGGCCGCCCCTGCCCGACCGGGCCACCGACTTCCGGCCCCCCGAGGGCGAGCACGACTATCTCGTGGTCACCGAGCGCGACGACGACGGTAACCGCGTGTCGGTCGCCGTCTCGCTCGAGGACGTCGACGAGTCCACCGAGGCGCTGACCACCCCGCTGCTGGTCGGCCTCCCCCTGCTCCTGCTGCTGGTGGGCGGCGTGACCTGGGTGGTGGCGACCCGGGCGCTGGCCCCGGTCGAACGCATCCGGCGCGAGGTCGAGGAGATCACCGCCACCCGGCTCGACCGGCGGGTGCCCGAGCCGCCGTCCCGCGACGAGATCGGCCGCCTGGCCCGCACCATGAACGAGATGCTGGCCCGCCTGCAATCCTCCAGCGACCGGCAGCGCGAATTCGTCGCCGACGCCTCCCACGAGCTGCGCTCCCCCGTGGCCAGCATCCGCCAGGCGGCCGAGGTCGCGCAGACGCACCCGGCCGCCCTGCCCGACGGCGAACTGGCCGACGTCGTACTGGAGGAATCGGCCCGGCTGCACGGTCTCGTCGACCAGCTGCTCGTGCTCACCCGGGCCGACGGCGGCGGGTTCCGGCACACCGTCGTCGACCTCGACGTCGACGACCTCGCCCTGGCCGAGGCACGGCGCCTGTCCCGCACGGGCCTGCGGGTCGAAACCGCCGCGGTCGGGGCCGGCCGCATCCGGGGCGACGCGTCCGCGCTCGCCCAGATGGTCCGCAACCTGGCCGACAACGCGGCCCGCCACGCCACCTCGAAAGTCGCCGTCGGCGTGCGCGTCAACGGCGACGCGGTCGAGCTCACGGTCGACGACGACGGCCCCGGCATCCCGGCCGACCAGCGCGAACGTGTCTTCGACCGGTTCGTGCGCCTCGACGAGGCCCGCGCCCGCGACGCCGGCGGCAGCGGACTGGGCCTCGCCATCGTCAAAGAGGTGGTCGCCGCCCACGGCGGAACCGTCGTCGTCTCGTCCTCAGAGCTGGGCGGCGCCCGATTCACCGTCCGGCTGCCCGCGTTCAGGTGAGCTTCAGCATCATTCCCGCAAGCTGTGGTCTCCAACGAAGAGAGGCCATTCATGAACACCGCCAAGCTCCGCAGCAAGCGCGTCATCGTCACCACCGCGGCCGTTGCCGCCCTCGCCGTCGGTGGGGGCGTCTGGGCCACCGCGGCGAACGCCGACCCGGATGTCAACGGCGCCGACCGTGACCGGGTGGGCAACGCCGCTGTGCAGGCCGTCGGCGGCGGCACCCTGCTCGACGTGGAGAGCAGCGACGACGCCGGTGAAGCGTACGAGGTCGAGGTCCGCAAGACCGACGGCAGCGAGGTCGACGTGACCCTCGACAAAGACCTGAAGGTGCTCGCCCAGCAGGCCGAGACCCCTGACGCCGCCGACACTCCCGACCGCCCGCTGAGCGACACCGACCGGGCCTCGGCCGAGAAGGCCGCGCTGGCCGAGTTCCCCGGCGGCACCGTGCTCGACGTCGAGACCAGCGACGGCCAGGGTGACGACCAGGGTGTCGCCTACGAGGTCGAGGTCCGCGCGGCCGACAACGCCGAGTGGGACGTCGAGCTCGACGCCGCGTTCAAGGTGCTGACGAAGAACGCCGACTGATGGCACCATAAGGCCACAGTGGACCGATCGTGAGGGGATCCCCGTGGACACGAGCACGCCACACTCGGCCAGGCTGTGGAACCACTGGCTCGGCGGCATCGACAACTTCGAGGTCGACCGGGTCGCCGGGGATGCGATCGCGGCGATCCTGCCGTCGATCGTCACCCTGGCCCAGGAGGACCGGAAGTTCCTGCGCCGCTCGGTGAGCCACATGGTCGGCGAGGGTGGCATCCGCCAGATCCTCGACATCGGCTCCGGCCTGCCCACCGCGAACAACACTCACGAGGTGGCGCGGGCCGTGGCCCCCGAGACCAGGGTCGTCTACGTCGACAACGACCCTCTGGTGCTCGTGCACGCCCGCGATCTGCTGCGGGGCGCGCCCGGGGTGGCGTACGCGGAAGCTGATCTCAACGACCCGGCCGAGATCTTGCGGGAGGCCGCGAAGACGCTGGACTTCAGCCGGCCGGTCGCGGTGACGCTGCTCGGCATCCTGCACTTCCTGCGCGACGACGACGGGGCGCTCGAGGCGGTCCGCACGCTGGTCGACGCGGTGCCGTCCGGCAGCTACCTGGTGATCGCGCACGGCTGCGACGACATCAACACCGCCGAGGCGAACCGCATCGTCGAGTTCTGGAACGAGCGCGGCGTCCCGAAGATCAAATATCGGAGCGCCGAGCGGATCACCCGCTTCTTCGCCGGGCTCCGGCTCCTGGAGCCCGGCGTGGTGCCCTGCAACCGCTGGCATCCCGACACCGACACCGGCGATGTCGACGTCAACCAGTTCTGCGGGGTCGCGGTGAAGGATTAACCGATCGGCGTGTGCCAGACCGGGGTCAGCCTGGCGGCCTCCGAGGGACCCCAGGTTCCTTCCTCGTACGAGGGGAGTTCGCCGGGCAGGTCCAGGATCGGTTCGACGACGCGCCACTCGTGCTCGATCGTCTCCTCGCGGGCGAAGCGCAGGTGGCGTCCGTCCATGGCGTCGTCGAGCAGGCGCTCGTAGGCCTCACGCCGGGGTTCGAGCGCCTTGTCGAAGTCGACCGACAGCTCGACCGGGCGGGACGTGACCTCGACGCCGGGGTTCTTGGCCTGGATGCTCATCGTGATGCCGTCGGCGCGGCCGAGCCGGAAACGCAGCAGGTTGGCGACCGGCTCGGCGTCGTTCTCGGCCGGGATCAGCCGCTGGTCGGGCTGGCGGAACTCGACGACGACCTCGGTCGCGGTCTTGGGCAGAGACTTGCCCGTACGCAGCAGGAACGGCACCCCGGCCCACCGCTCGTTCTCGATCGTGACCGTGGTCGCCACGAACGTCTCGGTCGTCGAACCGGCCGGCACACCCGGCTCGTCGCGGTAACCCTCGTACTGGCCGCGGACGGTCGTCTCGGGCGAGAGCGGCTTCATCTGCGCGAGCACGGCGGCCTCGGCGTTGCGGAAACTGTCCGCGTCCCCGGCGACCGGGGGCTCCATGGCCAGCAGCGCGACGACCTGCAGCACGTGGTTCTGCAGCACGTCCCGGGTGGCGCCGACCCGGTCGTAGAAGCCGGCCCGCCCCTGGGTGCCGAAGCTCTCGGCCAACGTGACCTGCACGTTCGCGATGTGCTCGCGGTTCCAGAGCGGCTCGAACAGCCGGTTGCCGAAGCGGAACACGGCGATGTCCTCGACGGCCTCCTTGCCGAGGTAGTGGTCGATGCGGAAGATCTGCTCCTCGGCGAAGACGCCGCGCAGGGTCGTGCTGAGCACCCGGGCGGACTTCAGGTCGTGCCCAAAAGGCTTCTCCACGACGACCCGGCCGCGCTGAGCCAGCCCGGCCCCGGCCAGCCCGGCGACCGCGGAGTCGAAGACCGCGGGCGGGATGGCCAGGTAGAAGAGCGGGTTCGCGGCGTCGGCCAGGGCCTCGGTCAGCCGCTGATAGGTGGCCGGGTCGGCGTAGTCGCCGGAGATCATGCGCAGCCGCCCGGCGAGATCGTCGAAGACGTCCTCGTCGATCTGGCGGCCGGCCTCGGTGATGGCCTTGCGGGCGGCGGTGACGAGCTGCTGGTCGTCCCACGGGGAACGGGCGACTCCGATCACCGGACCGCTCAGCCGGCCGCGCCGGACCAGCTCGTACAGCGCGGGGAAGAGCTTCTTCGAGACCAGATCGCCGGTGACGCCGAAAAGCACCACCGCATCGGAACGCGTACCCATGGAACTGACCCGTCTTCGTTCGCCGGAAAAACTTACCGCCCGCCTAACGATCACGACCGGTCCGCAATTCCTATGCGTGACGGGGGAGACAGGTGTCACCCTTCCCCGCGCCGACCAGGACCGTTAGACAAACAGCATGGTCTCGGTGATCCTCGGGCTGCTGTCGGCGCTGCTCTTCGCGGCGTCGGCCACGCTGCAGCAGCACGCTGCCCACGGGGCGGCCGTCGCCGCGCCGGCCCCGACCAAGCAGACCGGGGTCGCCGTGGCACTGCCCGTGGTGCGGACAGCGCGCAAACTGATCCGTGACCGGGTGTGGCTGCTCGGCACCGCGGCGAACGTCGCCGGCTCCCTGGTGCAGGCGGCCGCGCTGTACTTCGGTTCGGTCGCCGTCGTCCAGGTCGTGCTGGTCAGTCAGTTGATCTTCACGCTGTGGCTGTCGGCCCACTGGGACCGCCGCCGCCCCAGCGTCATGGAGCTGGGCTCGGCCATCGCGATCTGCGCCGGCATCGCGATCTTCCTCTCCGTGCCCGGCACCGCACCCCAGGCCGGCGACGCGAACCGGGGTCGTGTCCTGATCGCCACTTTCTGCGCGGCCGCGCTGGTCGGCGTGCTCGTGCTCGTCTCGGCCGGCCGCCACCACAAGGTACGAGCAGTCCCGATCGCGATCGCCGCCGGCGTCTTCTTCGCCATCAGCGCCGCCCTCCTGAAGATCACCACCGACGAGCTCTTCCACGAGGGCGTCGCCGCCACCGCGACCGACTGGCCCGGTTATGTGCTGATCGTCGCCAACGTGAGTGGCTTCATCCTGGAACAAGACGCTTTCGCCACCGGCACGCTCCCGCCGGCCGTGACCGCGATGACCATCACGAACCCGGTCGTCAGCTACATCGTCGGCGTGCTCGCCTTCCACGCCCACTTCCCCAGCAGCATCGGCGGCCTGGCCGCCCTGGCCGGAGCCAGCGTCCTGGTCATCCTCGGCGTGGCCGGCCTGGCCCACTCCCCCGCGGTGATGAGACACAAGGCCCCTACCTGACCGCGGCTCGGCAAGCCAGCCCAGGTTTCGCCGCGGACAGCCCCGCCGCCCCGCTATCGCCGCGCGACGCGCCACCGGCACTTTTCCTGTCCGGACGCCCGCGCCGCTGCCGCGTCGTCCGTGCCCGCTGACCATGTCCTAGAGCTCGGATGCCGCCGCCCCGGCCGAGAAAGGCCGGGAGACCGGGCAAGTAGGCTTCCGGCCGTGAGCGAAGGCCTGGAACCAGTCGGCGTGATATGCACGTCCTGCCGGAACGCAACCTCCTCGACTCCGGGCGGCTGGCTCTCTGAGATCGATGGTGACCCGACGTTGGTGTACGCACTGATTCGGTGTGCACATTGTCGCTCGCTGCTGGTAATCCGAGAGGAATCCGAGTGGGATGGACGAGACGTTGTTTCTACCGGCCCACCCACCGTGCTCTGGCCAAGCCTGGATACGCCTCTGAGTCCCGAGATCCCTGAAGCAGCGCGAAGATCGTTCGAAGAAGCGCGCGCATGCCACCGCGCTGGTTCCTACACCGCGGCCGCGCTGATGGTCCGGCGGACAGTCGAGGCGGTCTGCGCCGACAAAGGAGCCACTGGTGGGGGCTTGCAGGGAAAGCTCGAGAAGCTCGCGGAGATGAAGATTATCGAAGGCAAACTGACCGATTGGTCTCACGGTCTTCGAGCCCTGGGTAACGAGGCAGCCCATGACGTGAACGTGTTCGTGAACGCGGCCGACGTGCAGGACGCGCTTGAACTGGGTGAAGCTTTGCTGACGCATGTCTATGTTCTCGATGCAAGATACAGCGCGTTCAAAGCCCGTCGCGCGGCACCGCCGTCCAACGCGTCAGCGGCTTAGCCGCCTGGCCGGCCTCCACGACGAGGTCAGCGAGCAACGGCGGGCTCAGTCGACAGGACCCTCGATCTTGATGGTCAGGTCGAGGACGTCCGGGACCGCGTCGAGCACGGTGACCTCGACCAGAGCACCGTCGCGACCATGCCTGCGGCGGTACTCGTCATACGGGTAGTCGGCTATCGGCAGCCACGACCGGTGACCCCGTACGGGATGGTTCTTCTGGGTGACCGCCCCGGAGTTGAGCCGGCAGAGCTCGATGCGCGATCCGTGCCGCTCGACGAGGGAACGCGTGTCGACGTGCAGCACCACCTGGTCGTCGCCGCGATACTCCTTTGCCTGCCGCAGACGGTCGAGCCGCTCGGGGCTGGCCCAGAAGAAGACCCGCCCGTTGATGGCCGCCAAGTATTGCTCCAGCGAGGAATCGGGATCGATCTTCTCCGCGATGAACTTCATCGGCTTCTGATCGCGGATCACCGCCGGCGCCAGACCGGGCGCGCGCAGCACGGTCGATTCCCGGCGCGGCGTCTTCACGAGCCGGTCACGCTCGGCCGCGGCGAGGCCGTACAGATCCATCAGCCGCTCCGTCGACAACAGCCCGTGCCGTTGAACCGACGGCCAGGCGACCGCCGCCATCGTGTGAAAGACCCGGGGGTGACGCGCAACCAGCTCCTCGACATCCATGCCGGCCATCATGCCGCCCGCCGACGGCGAACCCACAAGAGCGGCCCGGTCAGATAGCTTTCGCGATCCCTCGGCGGCCCGGTGCGGCATCCGCTTCGTACGACTGATCGCGGTGACCGGACGGTCGTGCGGCTACCCGGGCCGGCCGCCGTCACCCGGAGCCCGGAACCGCCGCGCGAAGCGGAACCACGACGCCCGCCCGCCTGGGAAGCCCGCGTGACCACCCGGCCAACGCAACCAGCCGCGCGAAGCGTACGCCCGACACCACCGACTACAGACCCCAACAGAACCGCCTGACCGCCGTCGTTCTGGATGATCGACGTAGGGTCGGGCGCGTGACCGCGTACGAGATCGCCGCGAAGCTGCCCACGATCGACGTGCTTCGCCGGCGTTGCCAGGCTGTGGCTGTCCTCGATCGCATCATCGACGAGGGTGAGCCGTACTACGACTTCACCACCGCGTGGGGTGACGATGAAGCAGCGTCGATGCGGAACGGCAGCGGGGACGAGTGGAACATCGTCTTCACTCCAGAGGGTGCCTTCATCCGGGTCTTCGCTCACGAATCCGAGATGTCCCCGTACGGCGACGACGAGCTGGCGCTCTGGCCGGGCCTGCTCGACGGGTTGCCGGCAGTGTTCCGGACACAGGTCGAGGAGCCGGCGTTCAATGATCTGGGACAGTTCGTGGCCACCGCGGTGCTCTGGCGGCTCGCCGAGGACGACCGCTGGAACGCCGGCTCGGGCATCGACTTCCCGCCCTCGAGCGGACCGATCGACATCGATCCCGACGGAACCGGGATGCTGGAGATCCTGCTCGACGACATCGTCGACCGATACGTCGACTTCGCCGGCCATTACTACGAGACGGAAATCGACCGGGCTGCGGTCGAGCACGTCGTGGCGCATCGCCCGCTGACCGACGCCGTCGTGCGGACGGTGAACCCAGAGGTCTCCGTCGCCGAGCTGAGCGACGACCTGACCGCGATCGGATATCGTCCGCCGGCCGCGTGACGGGCGGCCGGCGGACTTACAAGGTCAGTCGTCGATGTCCTGGTAGAGGGCGGTCCAGAAGTCGTTGATCAGGTGGGTTGAGTCGGGGGTGGAGGCGCCGACCTGGGTGAGCAGGATGCCGACGAGCTGGTTCTTCTGGTCGGCGTAGGTCGCGCAGCCGCTTCCGCCGTCCCAGCCGAACTGGCCGACGGGCGCGTAGTCGCCGCGGTAGGTGCGCACCGCCATCCCGAAACCCCAGCCGCCGTGCTGGCCCTGCCCGTGCGAGATGTGGACGTTGTCGCGGGCGAGGATCGTACGGGCGCTGTTCTGTTCTGCTGTGAGGCGATTGGTCGTCATCAGCTCGACGGCCGGGCGCGACAGGATCGGCTTCCCGTGGTTCAACAGCATGCGGAAGTACGCGTGGTAGTCGTCGACGGTCGAGACGAGCCCTCCGCCGCCGCCCGGGAACGCCGGCGGCTCACTCCAGCGGCCGCCCTCGGCCTCGTCCCAGACGTGGAACTCGCCCGTCGCGGGGTCAGGGGCGTACAGCGCCGGAAGTCTCTTGATCTTGTCGGCCGGGACGTGGAAACCGGTGTCGGTCATGCCCAGCGGCTCGAAGACGCGCTCGTGCAGGAACGTCTCGAACGGGCGGCCGGTGACGCGGGCGACGAGCACGCCGGCCAGGTCGCTGCTGAGCTGATACTGCCAGCGTTCGCCGGGCTGGTGCATCAGCGGCAGCGTGCCGAGGCGGCGCATCCACTCGTCGGGTTCGGGCATCGGCTCGGGCAGGTTCGGCGTGAGCCGGCGCTCGAAGATCGCGCCCATGATCGGCGTGCCCAGAACGGTCATGTCCATCCCGAGCCCGAAGGTCGAGGTCAACACATCCCGTACGGTGATCGGCCGCCGGGCGGGCACGGTGTCGTCCAACGGTCCGTCGATGCGCCGCAGCACCCGGCGATCGGCGAGCTCGGGCAGCCACGCGTCGACCGGGTCGTCGAGCCGCAGCCGGCACTCGTCGAGCAGGATCATGGCCGCCGCGATCGTGACCGGCTTGGACGTGGACGCCATCCGGAAGATGGTGTCGCGGCTCATCGGTGGACCGCCGCCGTGCTGCATGGTTCCGATCGCCTCGACGTACGTCTCGTCGCCCCGGCCGACGAGGGCGACCAGCCCGGGGATCCTGCCGGAATCGACGTGGCGGTTGAGCACGTCGCGGACTCGGCGCAGTGGCAAGCTCATGTCGGATGCTCCTTCTGGTTGTCAGAGGCTGCGGGCGGTGATGTCGCCGTACGAGGTGGTGGCCTGGATCTTCAGCTCGGCCGAGCCGTCGTTCTTGAGGCTGTTGTCGATGCGGCCGCGGGCAGTACTCGCGTCCAAAGTGGCCGAGACACCGGCGGCGGCGACCACGGTGATCGATCCGGCCTGCGTACGGAGCACGAGCGTGCCGCCCGAGGCCGCGCCGACGCGGATGTCGCCCTGCTGGGTGCTGACCTCGGCCGAGCCGCCCAGCCGCCCGATCTCGACGTCGCCGACGTAAGCCGTCAGCCGCAGCCCGGCCACCTCGTCAAGCTTGATCACGCCGTGCGCGCCGGTGAATTCGACGTCGCCGAGCCGTCCGGCGGTGTGCAGCTCGGCGGCGGCCGCCTTGGCGTCGAGCCGGGATCCGACCGGCAGGTGAACGGTGACCTCGACCGAGCCGCTCGCGCCGAAGTACTGGTTCTGCTTCGGCACCTCGACCCGCAGGACGCCGCCGTCGTACGCAACGGTCGTCTGCTCGGCCACCTTGACGTCGCGGCTCTTGGCCGCGTTGGCCGGCAGGACCTCGACGGTGGTGTCGGCGCGGTCCTCGGCGAGGATCCGGATGCGGCCGGCCGGGATGTCGAGAACGGCGGAGATGGCGGCGGGGGTGTTGAACGTGTGCATCGTGTTCTCCTGGGTTTGTCGCTTCGTGACTTGCTGACGGAGATCACGATGGCCGGGCGCTCTGACACCGAGCAGTCACCGCCCTGACACGGCATTTCCGGAACTGTCACACCCTGCTTCTAGGGTGCTCCCGTGGCCCATTTCGAGAGGCGTCTGACGTCGGGTTGGATCGACACGCGATGAGCGGTCACCGCGACGAGGTGCTCGACCACGTGCTGGGGCTGGTCGCCGAGTCGTCCTGTGCCGACGCGCTGGTGTTGCGGGGCAGTCTGACCATGCCGGCCTGGGTGGGCTCGCTGGCCCGTCCGCCGGGCGACATCGACTGGGTCGTCCCGCCACCCGTCGTCGAGCCCTGTGATCGGCGTGCGCCCTATCCGTTCGTCGACGATCTGGGGCCCGTGCAGCATTGGCCCGAGGCGGTGCACGGCGGTGCGGCCAACGAGATGTGGGAGTTCGAAGAGTTCGACACCGGCGGCCAGCGTCCGCGCGTCCCACCCGAGGGCCTGCAGTGGATCTCCGAGCTCCCCGACGATCTCGGCGGCCCCCACAACGACCTGCTCGACCTGCTCAGGGAACACCCGGTCACCGACGGTGGCGTCGAGGTGGGCGAGCCCGACCACGACCCCGCGTGGGGCTACGCCGACTGCGCGGGCGTCCGCATGCTCCTCCCGTGGCACGCGCCCGACGGCTCGACCGGCACGGTCCAGGTCGATTTCGCGTACGACGAGGTCCTTCCCGAACCCGCGATGTTGACCGCCGTCCCCCGCCGCGGCGGCCGCTCGCCCGTCGGCCTGTGGACGGCCGGGCCCGAGCTCTCGCTGACCTGGAAACTGGGCTGGCTGAGCACCGACCAGTCCTCCGAGGGCGTCTCGGCCGCCAAAGACCTCTACGACGCGGTGCTGCTGGCCGAGCTACCCGACCTTCACCTGCCGCCGAAGCTGCACGCACTGCTGGCCGACGCCGACCTGAGCCCACCAGACATCGAGGCCTGGACCATCGACGGCCCGATGCCCGGCGGCACGCCCGTCCAGCCCTGGCTGCGCCGTCTGACCGAGGCGCTGCCCCCCGTCATGGCCGCAGCTTCACCAGGGTGATCCGTTGACGTCAATGCGATCGGTGGCCTGACGGTCCCGGAAGCCCAGCTCAGGAACGCAGCTGCGCCAGGGTCGCACCGGCGAGGATGCGCGCGATGTTCCCGTCGTTATCGTGCTCGGCCAGTCGACGGGCGAGATCGTCCAGGTCGTCGAGTTGGCCGTACTTCGCCAGCAGGATCGCCCGCATCGAGCCGACGTGTCCCTGCTCAAGGCCCTGCTCAAGGCCCTGCTCAAGGCCCTCTTCGCGGCCTTTTTCCAAGCCCTGCTTGAGGTTTCGGCGGGCGATCTCGCGGCCCAACTCTGACTGCTCAAGAACGTTGCCCATGCCTCATCTCCGCAGGACTCGAGAACCTGGATCGTGGTCACGGTTCACCTCCGCGCCTGGAGTCGGCGCGGAGTACAGCCTTGCAGGCGGCTCGAACCTAGTCAAGAGACAGGTTGTCGTGCGCCCGGCCACGGAGCAGTGAAGACCCAAACTGGGGCTGGCGCCGGGCGCAGATGTCGCCGTCGTCAGGGGCGCAGCTTGAGGAGGGTTATTCGGGAGGCACCCAGCTCGGTCACGTAGAGGTGGCCGGTCGCCGGGTCCTGGGTTACGTCCAAGGGCTGGCTGAATCCCGTGAAGCCCGTTATGCCTGTCGTTCGATTGGAGAGGGCGCCCGAGGCAGCCACGTCGAAAGTCTCGATGTCCTGGCCGGCTGAGTAGCGGACGACCAGCAGTTTGCCGTTGAGCGGACCGCCGCGATACTCGACCGCGCCGTTGGCCGAGGCGTGCAGGCCCGCGTCGTACGTGCCGGCCAGGTCGAAGTTCGGGTCGGGGGCGGTGCCGGCCGGGTAGGCGCCCACCTGGAACGGGTCGGCGCCGACGGTCGGGTTCGCACCGGCCAGGGCCCATTCGCAGCGCAGCGGGTTCGGATGGCCGTAATAGCGACCCGGCCGCACGTCGAAGACGTAGTCGGTCTCGGCCGTCGGCACGCCGGTCAACGCGGGCACAGCCGGTCCGGTGTAGCCGCGCCGCGCGCACGAAGCCGGTAGCGGTGACGGCGTGCCAGGGGTGTTGCCGCCCGCCGCCGAGCCGTTCGTCGGGGCGTACAAATGGCCGTTGCGATGCCACACCAGGTCGAACGCGTTCCGAACACCGGTGGCGTACAACGTCAAGGGCGCGTCGGGGGCGTACGGATCGTAGGCCCCGACGCCCTCGGTCGACGCGTTCAGCGGCGGGGCCGTCAGCCGTGCGGGGTCGAGCCGCAGCACCGCCGCGCTCAGCAGCCGCTCGGGGCGGTTGCCCCACGTCGAGTCGGGCGCGCCCATCGCGTTGTTGGCGCCCTGCGACACATAGAGCGCGCCGTCGGGCCCGAACGCCAGCGAGTTGGTCTCGTGATCTTTCACCGAACGGGGCAGGTTCACCACCATCGGTGTGTAATTACCGAGGTCGGGCCCGCTGAGCCGCCCGATCCGCCCGGACCAGTCCGGCACGTTGAGCGGCCCGACGTATTCGTAGTTGTCGGTGACCCACAGGGCGGTCCCGGAGGGGTCGAAGGCCATCCCGATGATCGTCCGGGCCGGCGCGCCCGGCAGGCCCCGAGCCGCGGCGTCGGTCCGTACGGTGTTGATGATCGTCGGGGTGCCCAGGGTGCCGCCCGCGTTGATCGGGAAGCGGAAGATCCGCCCGTCGAGTGTGCCCGCGTAGAGCCGCCCGTCCGGCCCGACGACCACCGTCGTGAAGGGCGCTCCGGTCGCCACGCCGACCGTCTTGTCGAAGGCGACGTCGATCGGGCCGCCGCCGCTGCCCGTGGTGAAGACCATCGAGTACGGGCTGAATGGCTTGCCGGTCACGTCGGTGACCCCGCTCGTGACGGTGAACCGGTACGCCGTCGACGGTGACAGGGGGTTGACCGGGGACAGGTTGATGACGTCGCCCCCGCCGCTGGTGATGGTGGTCGCCGGCACGGCCACGCCGTCGCCGAGGCGCGCCAGCGTGACCGTCGAACTTGTCAGCGACGACGCCCTGACCCCGCCGTTGGGCAGCACGAGATCGGTCACGACGCTGCCGGTGACGGGTACGCCGGTCGCACCGTTCGGCGGCGTGCTCAGGCGTACGGCGGGAATGTTCTCGAAGGCCGCGACAGCGACAACGTCCGCGTACGCGAGCTTGGTGTTGCTGCCCCCGGCCGGGCTGATCGTCAACCGGCCGTCGGTCACCCGGACCGTACGGGTGGCCGTCGCGAATTTCGTGCCCGAGGTGGGGACGAAGGCGGCGATCGCGTTCTGGTCCTCGACCGAGACCCAGTGCGTGCTGTCGACGGCGGTCCCGGCGTCCCCGACCGCGACGGTCACCGTGTAGAGGCCCGGCGGGACGGTCGCCTCCCAGGCCCCCGGCGTGCTCACCCCGGCCGACCCGGCGGGAAGTTGCGCGTGCAGGAACGTCGCCAGCCGCGCGTCGGTTTGACCCGCGGCCGGATTGCGGTTGCGGCCGTTGCCGGTCAGCTCGAGCGGAGCGCGAGTGGCGAGGTCGACCCAGCCGTAGCCGCGGGCCGCCGTGAAAGCGCCGCCCGAGTCGCGCACATAGCCGGCCGCCGGCGCGCTCGCCGCGTCCGAGAAGTCCACCAGCATGGAGGCCCCACTGATGTCGAGATAGTTGAGCTTGGTGTTGGCGCCGCCCACCGCGTCGACGGTGAGCCGCCCGTCGCTGACCGCCGCGACAACGGTCGCCTGACGGTATTCGGTTGTGGCGGTGGAAATGAACGCGTCGACCGCGGTGACACCTTCCACCCGTACGGTGTGCCGGCTGTCGTACGCGGGCTGATCGCCGACGGAAACGGTCACCCGATAGGTGCCGTTCGGAACCGCATATTCCCAGGCGCCCTCGGTCAGCACACCCCCGGTGCCGCCGACGTCGCCGTATTGCAGGTGTATCAGCGTGTTGAGCCGAGCGTCCACACCGGAGCGGGCGCGGTCGCGGGTGTTGCGGGTGAGGTCGAGCGGTTCGCTGGTCCCGCGCCGCACCCAGCCGTAGCCGCGCGCGGCGTCGAAGGCCGCGCCCGTGTCGGCGGTGTAACCGGCCGGAACGGTGGCGGCGGCGGGCTGGAAGTTGATCGACGTGACCGGGGTGACCGCGGCCGCGGCGGGCGTGGCCGGCACGACGAACCCGGCGACCACGAGTACGGCAAGAGCAGACCATGAACGACGGCGCATGACTGTCAACGTCACACATGAATCGCGGACCGGAAGAGTCGGAAATCCGCGAACGCGACCATTTCCAGGCACCCGGGAATTGCGACAGCCCTTGCAATAGAGGCAGGACTGATCGAAAGGGTCAACTATCCAAAATCATGGATGTTAGGCTCTCGCTCCCCGGCGGAGACACGGAGAACCGGGGCTCATGGGGGAGAAATACATGCATCGCACCATTCGGGCGCTGCTGTCCGCGGCGGCCGCCGCGCTGAGCGCATCCACCGTCCTCGTCGGACTGACCGCCGGTCCGGCCCAGGCCCAGAACTACGACAACCTGCCGCTGACATCGTGGGCCTACCCCGACAAGGCCCAGCCTTCGACGCCGAAGCCGAACCCGGAGGGCGACTTCCTCATCGGCAGCAGCAAGGACGCGGCGGGCCTGAAGCACACCGGCCGCGGCTATTTCACCTTCGACCTGACCCCGCTCAAGAAGCAGGTCCTGCACCGGGTCACGTTCTACACCCTCGAGGAATCGGTCGTCGACTGCTCGACGGTCGCGCCGATCGAGGTGTGGCGCACCAAGCCGGTCACCTCGACGACGACGTGGCAGCACCCGCCGAAGGAGCTCGAGCTGCTGGCCGAGCGCTCCTACGGCAGCGGCGCGCTCTGCCCGGGCGCCTACCTCGGCGTCGACCTGATCCCGGCCGTGCAGGCGGCGTTCGCCCGGGGCGAGAAGACCATCACCATCGGCGTACGCATCAAGGCCGACGCCGAGGGTGACGCCAAGGTCGGCCGCACGTTGCGTCAGGCCAAGGTGAGCTACGGCGCGAACCACGCGCCCACGGTCAGCGGGCTCAAGATGAAGTTCCCGGATGCGGGCTGCGGCACGCTCGACCGGCACCCCACCGCCGGCCCCGGGGCGCAGATGTTCGCGACCGCCAAGGACGCCGACCCGAACGACCACCCGCAGATCACGTACGCCTATTGGCCGGTCGACCACCCGGACCAGCGCAAGGAGTCGTGGTACCCGGACCTTGACCTGGACGGGCTCACCGACGGTACGGTCGTCGCCTGGTCGGCTCAGGCCGCGGACTACGACGACGCCGGCCCGTGGGGCCGGACCTGCTACCTCACCGTCGACAACACCGCGCCGAAGACCGCGCCGATCGTGCTGTCGAAGAAGTACCCCGCGGGCGGTTACCCGGGCACCGGCGGGCCGGGCGTGCCGGGCACCTTCGTGCTCGACGCCGCCGGTGACCGCGAGGTCGTCGGCTTCGACTGGATCTCGTCGGACACCGGCTACATCCAGCGCTCGAAGGCCAACCACCCGGGCGGCCGGGCCAAGGTCACCATCACCCCGCGTCATTCGGGGCGCGGCGATCTGCGGGTCACCGCGGTGGACGCGGCGGGCAACCGCACCGCATGGGTCGAATACGAGTACACGGTTCGCGACACCGCGCCGATGGCCGAGTTCGAGCTCAACGGGGTCGGTCTGACCAGCCGCATCACGCTCTACTCGCGCGCCGAGGAGGTCACCGCGTTCGGCTACACCCTCGACGGCGGGCCCGAGACGCGGTTGCCGGCTGTCGACCGTCAGGCCACGGGCGACCTGGTGTTCGAGAGCACCGGCCAGAAATCGGTGGCGGTACGGGCGTACGCGGGAAAGAAGTTGATCGGCTCGGACACCGAGCTGGTCACGGTGACCGACGCGCCCAGGATCACGTCGGAGGACTTCGCGTGGCCCGCCTCGCCGATCGCGGGCGTCGCCGGCACGTTCACGTTCAGCCCGCGCAGCCTCGGTGTCGTGGCATACCTCTACGACTTCGGTGACGGGAACGAGCAGCGGATCGACGCCGGGCCGGATGGCAACGCCGTGCTGACCTGGACGCCGACCCGCGGCCGCAACTACACCCTCACAGTGTCCTCGGTGGACGATCAGGGCAATCGCTCACAACCGTCCGAGGAGACGTTCTGGGTCATCGACGACCGTCCGACGATCACGGCGTACGACTACGACGCCCACGTCGGCGGTTCGATCCCGGTGAACGTCTGGTCGGATCGGCCGAACGCGGTCGCCATCGGCTGGACCTTCGACGGCGGCCCGGAGCAGACGTCCGACGGCTCCTACGCCTACTTCGACGTGGTGCCGACCCACTCCGGTGACAACGTGATCAAGGCGTGGGCCAAGCTGGCCGACGGGACGGTCTCCCCCACCTCGACGTACGCGATCCACGTCAGCTCGGCCCCCCAGGTCGTCTCCCGTGGGCCGTTCGGCGAGGACGCGGTCATCGGCCGGCCGATCGAGTTCACCCTGACCGCGGTGCAGGAGAACGCGACGGCCTTCCGCTACACCGTGGGTGACGACCCGGAGCGGACAGTCGCGGTCGGCCCCGACGGCACGGCGACCATCTCGTACGACGTCCCGAGCGACCGGGGCGAGGTCACGATCGCCGCTTCCAGCGTGACCGCCGACGGCACCGCCTCCGATCCGGTGACCCGTTCGGTGCCGGCGCGCAGCACCGCGATGGGTGTCTCCACGTACGTGAACGCTGTCGGCGAGCCCGGCCGGTTCGGCTTCAGCGCCTGGGACCTCGGCGAGGCGACCACGAAGTTCCTGTGGCACGTCAACGACGGCGAGGTTCAGGAGATCGCGTACGACCCGTGGGCGTGGGAGACGTCGGTCTCGTTCACCCCCGATCGGGCCGGGACCAACACCCTGTACGTGCAGCGCGAGTTCACCGACGGCTCACGTTCCCCGCTGCAGACCGTCCCGTTCGAGGTCGGCGGCTGAGTGCCGCGAAAGGGCCGCGCGCTGCGGGGGTAGCCCTCGTCACATTGTGGCGCGCGGCCCGGTCGACGCATTCTGACCGAATGCTTCGCGTAGTCCTGCTGACCATGTATGACGTCAACTACCGGGTGGCCTCGAACTGGGCCGCCCGCAACGGTCACGAGATCGTGCTGGTCGGCACGCTGCCCCGGTCGGCCTCCGCGCTGGCCGCGGCGCTGCCCCCGACCGCTCACCTGCTCTCGACCTCGCAGTTGACGACTGTGGCCCCGCCGATCATCGCGGCGACCGCGCCCGACCTGCTGATCTCGATGGGCTATTCGCGCCTGCTGCCGGCCGAGATCCTCAACCTGCCGAAGTACGGCGCGGTCAACGTGCACCCGTCAGCCCTGCCGGCCGGTCGTGGCCCCAACCCGACGCGCCTGCTCTACGACGGCGCGACCGAGCTCGGCGCGACGCTGCACCGCACCGACGCGCAGTTCGATACGGGCGCGATCCTGAGCCAGCGCACCCGTCCGCTGCCGCTCGACCTCACCGGCGAGGCCGTCTTCTACGCCTGGCTCGAGATGTTCGACGAGATCCTCGAGGAGGGCGTGCCGCGCGCCGTCGACGGCAGCCCCGGCCTCCCCCAGGACAACACCCTTTCCTCGTACGCCGCCCCGTTCGCCGACGAGGAGCGAACGCTCGACCTCAGCGAGCCCCTGGCCGTGATCAGGCGCAAGACGGTCGCCCTGAACGTGCTGGGCGCGACCGCTCGGGTGAACCTGCCCGAGCCGACCGTGATCAGCCGCGTCGACGTCGTCCCGACCACCGCGCTCGACGCCGCCCCGGGCACGATCCTGCTGACCCACCACGACGGCTGGACGGTCCGCGCCGGCGAGGGAGCCCTGCGCCTGACCCGCTGACCAGGGTGGGTGACGACACAGTGACAGGCGGGGGTCGGCCGGGAACAGAGGTCGCATGGAGTACGACGTCAAGTACATTCGCCGGCCCGGGCTGACGCGGGATCTCCCGCACGCGCCCGAGGATCTTCTCTGGGTGACGAACACGGCCACCCTCGTGCACGGCGAGCGGGATGCCGTGCTCATCGACACGTTCCCGACCGTCGAGCAGAACGCCGAGCTGATCGAGTGGGTCGCCGACTTCGGGCGGCGGCTCACCCACGTCTACATCACCCATGGCCACCCCGACCACTTCCTGGGGCTCGGTCAGCTGCAAAAAGCCTTCCCGGGCGTACGTGTCGTCGCGACCAAGGCAACCGTCGAGCATGCCGCGACCCAGAACATCGAGCGGTGGCGGAGTCTCTTCCCGGGCGGCATCACGGAGCAGGTCGTGCTGCCCGACGTGCTCGACGACGACGTCATCGAGGTCGAGGGCGAGCAGCTGAAGATCATCGAGACCGGCTTCACCGACACGACCGGCTCGACCGCGATCTGGGCGCCGTTGCAGCGGCTGCTGGTGGCCGGCGACGGCGTCTACAACGACACCCACGTCTTCCAGGGCGAGACGACCGCCGAGCGGCGGCGGGGCTGGATCGCCACCGTCGAGCGGCTGCACCGTCTGAAACCGGCCGCCGTCGTCGCCGGCCACAAGAACCCGGACCGCCCCGACGACCCCGCGATCCTCGACGAGACCGCCACCTACCTGCGCGACTTCGAGGCCCTGGCGACCGCCACGTCCAGCGCCGAGGAACTCTACGACGCCATGCTGCAACGCCACCCGCGACGGCTCAACCCGGGCTCGCTGTGGGGCGCGGCCCAGCGGTTCGGCTAGCGCCCGCGACTCGACCCCTTCCGGAACAGGCGTCGGCGCGCATCACCTCATATCCCACGCCGCCGCGATGCTCGCGACGGCGGTGGAGGCCATGAAGCACCGCCGGCGTGATCGCCGGTGCTGGTTGGGGGCGGGAGTAGAGCTCGAAGCCGGGGCGAGAAAATCTGGGCCCGGCTGACTAGACTTTCTTGGCAGGACCGGTTAACGTTTCTCTCGTTGACAGCAGAGATCGTTGAAGACGCCGAGAAAGCAGGCCGAGCATCAGCAGGGCCCGGAACGTTCGTGGCTCGCTCGGCACCGCATGGAGAGTGCGTCAACGCACTCAGCAAGGCAAGCACCACTCAGCAAGGCAAGATCGGTAAGACAAGACCTTGACGAAATTCCAGGTCAGGGCCAGATGCAGGTGGGGCCGACGCACGTTCGGGGCTCTGCTTGCCGCACGAAGATCCGCCCGATGTGGCGGGGCCATGAAGTTTCGCGTGAGGCTCCGGCACCAGCGGATGGCAAGACACGCACAGGGAAGCAGAGGAAAGGGAGGGTTCAAGCACCGTTGGATCGCCCGCCGTCAGGACGCTGTTCCGGTTCTGGGGCGGACACCGCAGTCTCCATCGAACGAGAGGTGGTCTTCGGTCACGCTTATGCGATCCTCGCACCGCAAGCCGTTGAAGGTCGCGGCCGGTGCGGATATGACAATCCGACGAACCAGTCGGTAGATGGTGTAGTCAAACCCGTAAACCCTGGGCCCCGGCGTTTCCGCGCCGGGGCCCTCGTCATGGAGAGGTTTCTGTATGGCCCAACCGGATGACATGCTCGACGATGAGGATTACCCCGCCTACACGATGGGTCGCGCCGCGGAGATCACCGGCGCCTCGCAGGATTTTCTGCGCCGGCTCGACGAGGCGAAACTGTTCACCCCGTTCCGGTCCGCGGGCGGGCACCGCAGGTACTCCCGCTATCAGTTGCGTCTCGCCATAAGGGCCCGGGAGATGGTCGCCCAAGGCACCGCCCTGGAAGCCGCCTGCCGGATCATCATCCTGGAAGACCAGCTCGAAGAAGCTCTCCGGCACAATCAGAACAAGTAGTGCCGACGACCCCCGAACGCTGTCCGACGGTCCTTCTCCACCAAGAGGGACCGTTCGTCATATGCCCGGCTGATCAGGCGCCGCGCTGCTTGGCGACGAGCTCCGCGGGGATGGAAGCGCCGGCTGCGCCCAGCACGCCCTCCTCCTCGGCCTCGAGGGTGGAGATGGCGGCCGGACGGCGGCGGGGCAGGCCGAAGGTGACCAGGGCGGCGGCGGCCAGAGCCAGGACGGCGCCGGTCACGAAGATGCCGACGAACTGCGACTCGTGCGGCAGCGGAGCCCCGGGCACCAGGTTGCGGGTCAGCATGGTGACCACGAACGCGGTGCCCAGCGACATGCCGACCGAGCGGGCGATCGAGTTCATGCTGTTGGCGATGCCGGTCTCGGCCGGAGACACGTTTTCGATCAGCAGCGCGGGCAGGGCCGCGTACCCGAAGGTGACCCCGGTGTTGACGGCGAACGCGCCGACGATGACCTGCCAGGTGGCGCCGTGCAGGAGGGCCAGCATCGCGAACCCGGCCGCCGAGAGCAGCGCGGCCACGGTCAGGGTGGCCTTGGCACCGAAGCGCGAGACCATCCGTCCGCCGATCGGGGCGGTGACGACGCCGCCCGCGTTGCCCGGCAGCAGATAGACGATGCTCGCCGCCAGCACGGTCGCGCCGAAGCCGTAGCCGACCGCCGGCGGGGCCTGCACCAGCGACGACACCGACAGGAACACCGCGAACATCGAGAAGCCGAGCCCGAGCCCGGCGAGGTTGGCCACGACGAGCGGGCGGTGGGTGAGCATGCGGATGCTGACCAGCGGCTGGGCGATGCGGCGCTCGGCCGCGACGAAGACGGCCAGCACGATGACCGCCGCCACGAGCAGGCCGATCACCCGCACGGAACCCCAGCCCCAGTTGTTGCCCTCCTCGAGCGGCAGCAGGAGCAGCACCAGCCCGAGGCCGAGCAGGCCCGCGCCGATCAGGTCGAGCCTGCCCGAGGCGGCGGCGGGGCGGCGGGGCAGCCCGGCCACGCCGGCCAGACCGATGGCGCTGAGCGCGGTGGCCAGCCAGAACAGCTGGTGGTAGTCGCCGCCGTCGCGCATGAGGAACCCGGTGACGGCCAGGCCCAGCCCGGCGCCGACGGCGAGCATGCCGCTGACCAGGGCCATCGCGTTGGTGAGCCGCTGAGGGGGCAGTTCCTCGCGCAGCACGCCGATGGCCAGCGGGAACAGGCCGAAGCTGGCCGCCTGGGCGACCCGGGCGAGCAGCAGCAGCGGCAGGTTGGAGGTGGTCGCGGCCAGGATCGAGCCGGCCAGGACGACGACCATGATGCCGATCATCACCGGGCGCCGTCCGTACAGGTCGCCGAGCCGGCCGAGCACCGGGGTGAGCACGGCCGCGGCGAGCAGGTTGGCGGTGACGACCCAGGCCACCGAGGTGGCGGTGGCGCCCAGGTCGGCCTGGATGTTCGCGACGACCGGGACGACCAGCGTCTGCAGCGCCGAGACGAGGAGCACGACGTAGCAGGCGACCGGCAGCGCGAGCCGGGACTGCGAGGTTGACGGCATAGGGCCGAAACTAGACTCGCGTACGACTGTTCTCAACACCGTGTCGAAAATAAGGGATGTGATGTCGATTCCATCCGACGCCGTCGTATGATCGCCGCGTGCCTGCCATCGGAAGCCGCCGCGGACCCACCAAGGGCGATCAGCGGGAGCGTGCCCTGCTCGACGCCGCCCGGCTCGCGTTCCGGGCGCGCCCGATCGGGCAGGTGACGATCGACGAGCTGGCCGGGGCGGCCGGCATCGCGCGCTCGGGTTTCTACTTCTACTTCGAGTCGAAGCAGGCACTGCTGGCCGCGCTGGTCGACGAGGTGATCGGCGAGAACGATCAGGAGATGGCCGAGTGGCTGGCCTCCGACGGCCTCGACCGCGAGGCGCTGAGGCTGGGCCTGGCCCGGGCGCTGACCCGCTGGAAGGTCGACGGCCGCTGGCTGCGCGAGGCGTTCCTCAACCCCGACCCGGGCCCCGAGGTGCTGCACGTGCGCGAGCGGCTGGTCACCGACGGCTGCACGGCGTTCAGCCGGCGCGTCGAGCGTGACCTGCGGGCCGGTCTGACCGTGAACGGCGACCCCGACCTGCTCGCGTCGATGGTCCTCAACCTGCGCAGCATGACCTTCGCGACCGCGTTCGACAACCCGGCGGCGCACCCGGATGAGGTCGTCGTCGAGACGCTGACCGACGCGATCCTGCGCCTGGTCTACGGCGCGACGCCGGGCGCGGGCCGACCGGCCTGAAAAACCGGCCCAAAAATCGCGGGCCCAGAACCGACATTTCCTGATGTTCGCTTGCTTCAGGTAGCGCCGAATTCGACGTGTATCTGAGTCACTTGCGCATCCTTTGCCGGAAATTCGCACTTCGGCCCCGGAGGCGATAGCCGACTGATGCCTTGACCGCCGTCCGGCCCCGGCTCAAACTCCGAACAAAGGCGTCCCGGCGCGATCCGGCCGGAACGCAAACCACGTTTCACGAGCCGGCCCATTCCGGAGGGTGCATCATGTCCAATACCGACCAGAAATTCACTCTGACCGTCGCCAAGGCCATTCTCATGCCGGAGGAGGCGGCCCTGCGCGAATTCGTCCGACAGCTCAATTCGGCCCTCAAGGACGACGCCGAGCTGCGGGCCAGGTTCGAGCACGACCCGCGGGTCGTGCTGGGCGAGCGCGGGGTCGCCCTCGACTTCCAGCGGGAGCTGCTGGCCGCCAGCGGCCTGTCCGGCGAGGAAGTGGGACCGTGCGCGGAGACCTGCGTCGTGTTCTCCATCTTCCACTGCGAGGCCACCGGCGGTTCCGCGACCATCATCATCCACGCGGACGAGGAACCGGTCGTCTGATGATGTCGCCCCCCGCGTCGACCACGACCGCTTTCCGCGAAGCCCTACGGGGTTTCGCGGAAGGGCTCCCCCCTTTCTACCGCGCGCATCTTCGCTCGGATCTCTCCGTCGAATGGCTGTCGTTCGGGACCGGGGAACCGGTGCCCCGGCAGGGCTGGAAATTGCATGTCTCAGCCACTGCGGTACACGCCTGCGATCTGGTCGAAAATGTGCTCCCGGTATTGGTCGACGCGGGCGCGACCTTCAAATTGCCGAGTGATCTGGAGGGGTTCAACCGGATCAATTCCGGGGCGGCCGGGGCGAGCCAGATCGGCAAGATCGTCACGGTCTATCCGGCGTCCGACTCCGCGCTGGCCGCTCTGGTCGCACGGCTGGCCGAACGCTGGTCGCCCGAGGGCGCGCCCGCGGTCCCCTCCGACCTCGAGGTGACGGCCGGCCGGGGTCTGTACGTCCGCTACGGCGTGTTCCGCTCGGAGCCCGGAACGCTGCTGGCCTCCGACGGCTCGACCCGGGCCGACCAGCGCGGCGTGCTCGGGGAACAGCCGCCCTGGGCACCCCGACCGCCGGTGCCGACGACAGCACGCGACGGGGCCGCGGTCATGGCGCCGATCACGATCGACGGCATCCGTTTCCTGCCGCTGAAGTTGCTGGCCGACCGGCCCAAGGGCCGCACCGTCCTGGCGTTGAACCTGAGCGACTGTGCCACGGCCGTGGTGCGCAGCGCCCGGCCGGGCGTCGAGAGCGACGAGTCGGGCCAGGACGCGGTCACCCGGCTCGGCCACGAACGCGAGGTCCTCGACCGGCTCGCGGGCAGCGGCATCGCCCCGGAGGTGCTCGGTCACGACCCGGTGGGAGGGTGTCTGGCGGTCAGCGACGTCGGCGGCCGGGCGCTGGACGGTGAGCCGGCCGACCGGTGGCTCGAACTGCTGCCCGGGCTGGCCGCCGTGCTGGCCCGTCTGCACGAGCGGGGCTTGGCCCATCGCGACGTCAAACTGGCGAACGCCCGGATCACCGATGCCGGCGAGGTGGTGCTCGTCGACCTGGAGGCCGCCGCCCCCGTCGGCACCCGCCATCCGGTTCCGCTCGGCACCGACGGATACGTCCCGCCCGAGGGTCCGCGGTCGGTCGTCGACCCGAGCTACGACGCGTACGCCCTGGGTTCGTGCCTGACCCACGCGGTCCTGCGGTACTGCCCGGGCCGGCTGCCGCGCGACGGCAACGCCGGGCGGCAGCTCGCCCTGCTCGCGTTGCACGGACAGCGGACCGCGGCGAAGATCGTGCGGCGGCTGCACGACCCGGACCCTCGACGACGCCCGTCGGCCACCGCCACCACGCGGCTGCTCACCGACAACCTGCCGAGCCTGCGTCAAGAGGCCGGCCGCGGAGCCGGGCTCGACCGCCGCTGGGCCGCGACCGCCGCGATCGACGCCGGCCGGACGACGCGCCGGTTCCGGCAGGTTGACGACGGCGGCTGGCGCACGACGACCGCGCTCCCCGGGCTCAATCCCGAGGGGATCAACGTCGGCGCGGCCGGCGTCATCCTCGGCCTGCTGACGATCGACACCGCTCTGCGCACGGCCCAGTTCGACGACGACGTGCTGACGGGGGCCGAGTGGCTGGCCCGCCGTGACCCCACGACGGACACTCACGGCCTGTTCACCGGCAACAGCGGCGTGGCGGTGGCGCTCGCGGTGACCGGGCACCGGTACGGACGCGACGACCTCGTGACAGCGGCCGCGCGACGGCTGAGCCGGGCGGCCGAGGCGGCGCCGCACGACGCTGATCTGTTCTCCGGAGCGGCCGGGCTGATCTGGGCCGCCTGCCTGATCGACGCCGTGGACCCGACCGGCTGGGCCCTCCCGCTCGTCGAGAACCACGTCGCCCGCCTGCGGGACAGCGCCGAGAACTTCGACGGCGTGACCGGGTGGCGGCCGGCCGCCGGCCTGGGCCCGGCCGGCGGCGCCTATGTCGGGGCGGCCCACGGCACGGCCGGCGCCGCGCTGGCCCTCGCGGCGTGGGGCCGGCGGGCGGGATGCGCCGCGACGCTGGCCGCGGCGGAGTCGGCGTTCCGGAGCGTTCTCGCCCACGGCCTGGCCCCGAAGGCGGACAACACTCTCGCGACGACGTCGGGCGAGGTACGGGCCGCCCACCACTGGTGCCACGGCGTGGCCGGCGTGCTGTGGTGCCTGCTGCAGGCGTACCCGGACGGTGTGCCGGAGGAGAAGGCAGAGGCGGGCCGGATGTTCGCGGCCGGCGAGCCCCGGCTGGACAACCCGACCCTGTGCCACGGGCTGAGCGGCGTGCTGGAGAACTGGCGCATGCTCGGAGCGGTTCCTGGGTTCCACGGCCGGGCGCCGGGCCGGATCGCCGAACTGGCCGGAGTGCTGCGCTGTCTGCACTCCTCGTTCGAGGGTTCGACGTCGTGGTCGGTCGGCGGTCGCGAGCAGGTCGCGCCCGACCTGTGGATCGGTCTCCTCGGTCCCGCGACCCAGCTGGCCCTGGCCGCGTGCGGCTCTCGCCACGCCCTGCTGTCGGAGGGCTGGCTGCGTTGCCTGGTCGCCCGCGACCCCGGCCATCGAGGGTGAGGAGCCACCATGTCCTTGGAGATCGACCTCCGCGATCCTCAGGAGTACGTCCGATTCCGGCTCTCGGCCGACGAGCTGCCGCTGGGCGCCGAGCGGCAGACCGGCAGCCTCCCGGCGCGGGCGCTGGAACTCGCGGCGCTGACCACGTCGGTGCTGGGGGTGCGCGACGCCGCGCCGATCACCTTCCTGGCCGGCCAACCGACCGGCGACGAGCAGGGCAGCCGTTCCGTGTTCCTGCGCCAGCACGTCGGTGGCGTCCGGGTGTTCGAGGCCGAGCAGGTGGTCGGCTTCGCGTCGACCGGTCTGGCCGACTTCACCCGGGCCCGTCTCTACAGCGGCGCGGGCGAGCCCGAGTATCGCCTCGTCGTGTCGTCCGAGGACGCCGTACGCGCGGCCGTGGCCCACGTCGAGGCCGGCGCGTTCGAACCGGTCGTCAGCGCCACGTTCCCCGAGATGGCCGAGCTGCCCACCGTGTTCGAGGCCGGGCCGTTCGAGGAGCCGATCCGGGCCGCGCTGCTCTGGGTGCCGATCGGCAAGCGGCTGCGGCTGGCGTGGAGCGTCCACCTGACCCTGCCGGCGGCGGCCGGGGCCTTCCAGGTGATCGTCGCGGCCGACACCGGCGACATCCTGTACGCCACTCAGCTGATGCTGTTCGCCACGACCGGCTCGGTCTTCCCCACCGACCCGGGCACTCCCCGCAAGACGGTGAGCTTCGCACCGCGGTGGAGCGACTACGACCTCGAACCCACACCGAAGCTGCCGGCCGCCCCACCCGCCTGGGTGACGTCCGACCTGACCGAGGGACCGACCTGCCGGGCCTACCTCGCCGACACCCGTCAGCCGGTGAGAGGCACGCTCGCCGGCGACGACGTGACCTTCGACCCGCCGGACCAGGCCGGGATCGACCAGCAGGTCGTCAACGCCTTCTACGGGGCCTGCTTCATGCACGACCTCATGTACCTCATCGGCTTCCGCGAGGGTGACGGCAGTTTCCAGTCCGGCGCGGTCACCGGCGGCCTGCCCGCCCGGGGAGTGCGCGTGGCCGTGCACACCCAGCCGGTCCTCAACCTGGCGAACTGGTTCAACGGCATCATCAGCCTCGGCCCGCGTAAGGGCACCGACCGGCACACCTCAGTTGACATGTCGGTGGTGTGCCACGAGTACGCGCACGCCGTCACGAGCCGCATCGTCGGCGGGCCGACCCCGAACCCCTTCACCGTCCCGCAGAGCCGCGGTCTCAGCGAAGGCTGGAGCGACTACTTCTCCTGCACCGCGCTGAACATCCGGGTCATCGGCGAGTGGACCCGGAATCCGGACGGCGCGGGTCCGCGGTTCTACGACGACCGGTTCCCGGCCGACCGCGCGGACTTCGGACTGCTGCCCGAACTGGCCGTCTACGAGATCGCGCAACTGTGGTGCCGTTTCCTGCTCGACGTCACCGACCGGATCGGCCGGCAGCCCGGCATGCAGCTCGCCCTCGACGGCGTCAAGGGGCTGTTGTCCAACCCCGATCTGCTCGACGCCCGCGACAATCTGCTGTTCAAGGCCGACCGTCAGCTCGCTGCCGGGCTGACGTCAGGCGCGGTCCGGGCGGTGTGGGCCGCGGCCGCCGCGCGCGGCATGGGAATCGGCGCCCACTACCTGCCCGACGGGCGCACGGTCCCGGACGATCAGGTCCCGCCGGCCTGAATCGCCGCCACGACGCGGCGTACCTCGTCGGGGTCGGTGGTCTCACGCCCCGACTCGCGCACCGGCGCGCGCAGGTGGATCTGCGTCGCCCCCGTCCGAGCCAGCACCTCGGCGACGTTGGGCGACCGGATCCCGCCGGCCGCGATGATGTGCACCCGTCCGTCCGCGCGCTCCAGCAACGCGGTCAGCCGATCCGCGCCTTCGAGGGCCGTGGCCGCGCCGCCCGACGTCAGAACCGCGTCGGCCCCGAGATCGATGACCTGCTCCAACGCGGCAAACTGGTCGCCAACTTCGTCGAAGGCCTTGTGTACGGTCACCGGCAGCGGCCCGGCCGCCTCGATGAGACTCCGCAGCACCGGCAGGTCGAGCTCGCGGTCCTCGGTCAGCGCGCCGACCACCAGCCCCAGGGAAAGGTCGTGCGGGTTGGGCAGCCCGCGCAGAAACGCGATGTCGGCCAGCATCACCCGCAGCTCGACCTCGCTGACCCGGAAGTCGCCGCCGCGCGGCCGCACCATCACCCGCATCGCGGTGGTGCGCAGCGACCGCAGGGCGACCTCGACCGCGCCGAGGCTGGGCGTGGTGCCGCCCTGGCCGAGGTCGGCGCAGAGCTCGACCCGGTCGGCGCCGCCCGCCTCGGCCGCCAGCGCCGAGGGCACGTCGCTCACGCAGATCTCCAGCAGTGTCACGCCGCGACCGCCTCTTCGACCCGCAGCGGGAAGTGACACGCCACCCGGTGATTCTCGCCGGCCAGCGGGGGCTCGGTCTCGCACTTCTCGGTGGCGAGGGGGCAACGGGTGCGGAACCGGCAGCCGCTCGGCGGGTTCACCGCGCTGGGCAGCTCCCCCTCGACGGCGAAGCGGTCGCCGGTCTTCTCGTCGGTCACCGAGGGTACGGCGTCGATCAGAGCCTGGGTGTACGGGTGCCGCGCGGCCCGCACTACCTGGGACGCCGGTCCGACCTCGACGAGCTTGCCCAGGTACATGACGCCGATGCGGTCGGCCATGTAGTCGACCACGGACAGGTCGTGGCTGATGAACACGTACGCCAGCCCGAGCTCTTTCTGCAGGTCGCGCATCAGGTTCAGCACCTGCGCCTGGATCGACACGTCGAGCGCGCTGACCGGCTCGTCGCCGACGATCAGGCGCGGCTGCAGGGCCAGCGCGCGGGCCAGGCCGATGCGCTGCAACTGGCCGCCGGAGAACTCGTGCGGGTAGCGCTCGAGCACCCGCCGCGACAGCCCGACCTGGTCGAGCAGCGTGCCGACCCGGGCCCGCCGGGACGCGCCGTCGCCGACCTTCTGGATGTCCAGCGGCTCGGCCAGGATCGAGTCGACGCGCATCCGCGGGTCCATGGCCGCGTAGCTGTCCTGGAACATGAGCTGCACGCGGCGGTGCATGCGGCGTCGCTCGCGGCCGCTGAGCGCGGCGAAGTCGGTGCCGTCCAGCAGGATCTGGCCCGAGCTGGGCTGTTCCAGGCCGACCGCGAGCCGGCCCAGCGTCGACTTGCCACAGCCCGACTCGCCGACCAGCCCGAACGTCTCGCCGGGAGCGACGTCGAACGACACGTCGGCAACCGCGCTGACCTGACCGGCGTCGCGGCGCAGCAGGCCACGGCCGGCGGCGGCGTAGTTCTTGACCAGGTGCCGCACGGACAGCACCGGGGCGACGTCGTTCTCGGCCTGGGCGGGTGCCGCGATGATGCGTACGGGAACCGGGTTTGACTTGGTCTGGGCCGGGACCACGGGGTGCAGGCAGGCGAACTGGTGCTCGTCGCCGGTCAGGGCCACGTCGGTGGTGCGGCAGCCGTCGGTCGCGTTGCGGCAGCGCGGGGCGAAACGGCAGCCGGTCAGCGGACGGGACAGGTCCGGCGGCAGACCCGGAATGCTGTAGAGACGCTCGGTGGCGCCCTCGGGCAGGGCTTCGAGCAGCGCCTCGGTGTACCGGTGGCGCGGCTGGGCGAACAGTTCGCGGGTGGCGCTGGTCTCGACGACCCGGCCGGCGTACATCACGGCGACCCGGTCGGCCCGCCCGGCGATCACCCCGAGGTCGTGGGTGACCAGGATGACGGCCATCTTGAACTCGTCGCGCAGGTCGTCGATGAGCTCGAGGATCTGCCGCTGGGTGGTGACGTCGAGCGCGGTGGTCGGCTCGTCGGCGATGAGCAGCCGCGGCTTGCAGATCAGGGCCATCGCGATCGCGACCCGCTGGCGCATGCCGCCGGACAGCTCGTGCGGATAGTTGTCGACGATCCGTTCGGGGCGGGGCATGCCGACCCGGCGCAGGATCTCGATGGCCCGCTCGCGCGCCTCGGCCTTGCCGGCCTTCTCGTGCACCCGCAACGGCTCGGCCACCTGCACGCCGATCCGCATCGTCGGATTGAGCGAGGTCAGCGGGTCCTGAAAGACCATGCCCATCCGTACGCCCCTGGTGCGCCGGACCTCGTCGGGGTTCAGCGTGCGCAGGTCGCGGCCCTCGAAGAGGATCTGCCCGCCGGAGACGCGGCCGCCCGCGGGCAGCAGCCCCATCACGGACAGCGCCGTCATGGTCTTGCCGCTGCCCGACTCGCCGACCACGCCGAGGGTCTCGCCCGGCATCACCCGCAGGCTGACGCCGTCGAGGGCGTGCACCGTGCCTTTGCGCAGCGCGATGTCGGTGTCGAGATCGCGCAGCTCGAGAAGTGGAGTGCTCACAGTGTGGTCCTAATGAGTTCTGGGAGCACGCCATCGGGCAAACTCCTGGTGGGTAGGTAGC
Organism: Actinoplanes solisilvae; assembly: GCF_003999975.1. Lineage (GTDB taxonomy): Bacteria > Actinomycetota > Actinomycetes > Mycobacteriales > Micromonosporaceae > Actinoplanes > Actinoplanes solisilvae. The sequence goes on from NZ_RJAC01000010.1 coordinate 270,652, forward strand.
CGCCGGCGGACGAGCACTCAGAGTTCCTGGACGTTGAGTCCTGCTGAAAGATCGTGCCGCTGCCGG
>NZ_RJAC01000098.1 GCF_003999975.1 Actinoplanes solisilvae
GCATTTTATGGCACAACCAAAGAGGGTGAAAGTCCTGTTTTGAATTTCCATGAAGGGAGATCGTGAGGAAAGGGTTTCCAAAAGAGTAGGTCAGCTTTGTAATGCTGTCTGAAGAAGGGTCGTGAATTCGATCCAAGGCTAAATATGATCAGGAATCCGATAGAGAACAAGTACCGCGAGGGAAAGGTGAAAAGCACTCTGAAGAGAGAGTCAAACCAGAGCCTGAAAGGGTTTAGCAATAAGCGAACTCGTGTATCTAGCGAAAGGATTAGAAAGATTCAGCGATTGAAACTTTTTCTTACAGAGAGAAAGAGGGGAAGGTCCTATACAAGGGTCTGTCATTCTTGTTTTTGTAAGGAAAGGGTTTGGTTGTGTATTTTGCTTTTTGATCTCAGCGCCAACACCGAGCTAGTAATTTTTCCGCCTATTAGACTGCTGATAGGAGGTTTCCTTTTCTTTGAAAAGGGAATTTTTTTCCTGTCTGACCAGTTTTGAATTGAGCGGCTGGCTTGTAGAAACGAGACAAAAGTTTCTTTTTTGCTGTACGATACTGGAAATATGTGTGGTTCTAGTTCTTTTTCTGTTCATAGGGATCACATTACGATTGGATTCGCTTCGATTGTAATTGGGGTTCTTTGGGCGGAGAAAGTGATACTGGAGCCTTTCTGGTGTGCCGGGCAAGAGAGGAAAAGAAAAGTGTTGGATTCAGTGGTGCACGAGCTCGTCCCGTCTTGAAACACG
>NZ_RJAC01000099.1 GCF_003999975.1 Actinoplanes solisilvae
GATGGTATTAGATTAATGAGCGTGACTGAAAATTTGGACAGCAAGATTAAGGCCCAGGAAGAAAAGCTGAAACAGTTCAAAGCTCAAAGACAAGCAGCACTGGCAAGAGAGAAGGCCAAAGAGAAAGAGCAGGCTCGAAAGGATGATACCAGACGTAAGATTTTAATCGGATCCTGCATGCTAAAAATCACCGAAGAAGATGAACAGGCTCGGGCTAAACTGATTGCCCAGATGGATAAATATTTAACTGATGAGCGCGATCGAAAGTTATTTAATTTGCTATAGTCTGGCAGTTTCTATTTATAATAACCCCATAAATTATGGGGTTAACAATGTCTAATAAGAATGACAGTGAAATTTCAGACTTATGGTTTGGATGGACGGGGAAAAAAAGATTTATTTCAAACTTTGGCAGAAAGTGTGAAAAAGCTTTATATACAGTTTCAGAATATGTGGGAGTACTACTAGTTACAGTAGTTGCCACACAGATTCGTTGGATTTTTAAAGATGATATTGAGATTACTAAAACAGATTTGCTTCACTATACTTTAATTATTATTGGACTTTTTTTATTGGGATATGGGCGAATTTATAAAGGGAAAGATTTTAAAAACTTGCTAATAGAAAAAGAAAAATTAGAAGATGCGGCTAAGAAGGCAAGGTCATTATCTGAGGAAATAGTTAAAGCAAAACAAAATTATTCAGAGTTACACTCTAAATTT
>NZ_RJAC01000100.1 GCF_003999975.1 Actinoplanes solisilvae
AGGCCACCTGATTTTACGTTAATCATAGATTGACCCATCATCGCACAGCCAGCCATCCCACCCATAAAGCCAGAAGCAATATTCGCAATCCCTTGTCCCTTACATTCCTGATATTTATCACTTGGCGTATCTGTCATTTCATCCACGATAGTTGCTGTCATCATCGATTCAAGTAAACCTACAGCCGCCAGTGCGACTGAATAAGGCAAAATAATCATCAATGTTTCAATATTCAAAGGAATATTTGGAATCAAGAACATTGGAAGTGTGTCAGGTAAAGACCCCATATCGCCCACGGTCCGTACATCAATTCCTAAAGCGATTGCCAATAATGTGATTGCAATGATGCAGACTAGTGGAGAAGGGAGTAATTTTCCTAATTTGGGAACCAGAGGGAAGAGATAAATAATCGCCAAACCTAAAGCAACTAGAGCATATACATGCCAGGTCACATTAATCAGTTCAGGCAACTGAGCCATAAAAATTAAGATCGCTAACGCATTTACGAATCCAATAACCACAGATTTAGATACGAACCGCATTAACTTGGCAAGCTTTAAATAGCCTGCCAATATTTGAATCACGCCTGTCAAAATTGTTGCTGCCAGCAGATATTCAAGCCCATGCTCTTTGACCAATGTGATCATAAGCAGTGCCATAGCCCCGGTGGCAGCTGAAATCATGGCAGGACGCCCAC
>NZ_RJAC01000101.1 GCF_003999975.1 Actinoplanes solisilvae
ACGCGTTGCCCGAGTCGTTCCCGATCTCCCGGGCGACCGCGCATCGCCGGTTCACCGAATGGGTGGAACAGGGCGTCATGCAGGCGTTTCACCAGGCGACGCTGGACGTTCTCGGTGCCGCCGGGCAGATCGACTGGTCGAGGGCAAGCGTGGACGCGATGCATGTCCGGGCGCTCAAAGGGGGGACCTGACCGGACGCAGCCCGGTGGACCGGGGCAAGCCCGGCTCCAAGATCCACGCGGTCAGTGACCGTAACGGGCTGCCACTGACCGTGCTGGTGTCTGCTGCCAACGTCAACGACAGCACCATGCTCGAAGACGTGCTCGACAACTTGCGGGCGATCCGGCAACCCCTCGGGCGTCCCCGCCGATGGCCGGGCAAGCTGCACGGCGACAAGGGCTACGACTACCGGTTCTGCCGGGAGGTGGTCAGACGACGCGGCATGATCGCCCGGATCGCGCGTAAGGGCATCGAATCCAGCACCCACCTCGGCCAGCACCGCTACGTCATCGAGCGCTGCCTGGAATGGGTCAGCCGCTTCCGGCGCCTGGCCCGCCGTTACGACCGCAAGGCTTCCCACTTCACCGGATTCCTGCGCCTGGCCTGCGCTCTGATCTGCTACCGCCGAGCCGCCCGCCTCAACCTCCTGACCAGCAACAACCCCTAATGAGATGCGGTCT
>NZ_RJAC01000102.1 GCF_003999975.1 Actinoplanes solisilvae
ACCCAGTTTGGACGCGTACTCAGTACCCTCAAAATCGATATCATCTTCGCTAACTCACCCCAGGCCAAAGGTCGTGTGGAACGAGCGAATAGAACACTTCAGGATCGTCTGATTAAGGAGATGCGCCTGGAAGGTATCAATTCGATTGCAGATGCGAATAAGTGGTTGCCCTGCTTTATTGAGCAATTTAATCGTAAATTTGCCAAGATGGCTTTTAATCCCAAGGATCTACACCGGACTGTCACTGAAACAGCCGAAGAGTTAGATGATGTTTTTACCTGGCGTGAACCACGCAGAGTGACGAAAAGCCTGACCATTACTTATGATAAATGTGTATATCTCCTGGAGAATACAGAAGAAAATCAGAGGTTGATCGGCAAGTATCTTGAATTTCTAGAATACCCGGATGGTACTGTGGCCATCATGCATGAAAGTCGGAAGATCAATTACAGCATCTTCGATAAATTAAGTCAGCTGAACCAGCGAGAGATTGTTGAGAATAAACGGTTGGGTGCTGTTCTGAATCATATCCAACAGCAGCATGAAGAACTGGAACAGCAAAACAAACGCAATCGTTCTCAAAAGATGCCAAGCAGACGTGCACAGAAAACAGCAATTCAACAGCGAAATCTGAATCCTGTGCTTGACTTGCAAATGTC
>NZ_RJAC01000103.1 GCF_003999975.1 Actinoplanes solisilvae
TCTGGGAGGACATCATGACCACCATCGGCCGGGGAACCGCCGCTCACCTCGAGAAGGTCGAGGCGCCCGGCTCCATGCTGACCAGGACCGCCGCGCGGGCGCTTGCCGTGTTGCGTATCTCTACCGGGTTTGTTTTCCTGTGGGCGTTCTTCGACAAGACTTTCGGGTGGGGGTTCGCGACCCCGGCGGAGCGTGCGTGGGTCAATGGTGGTTCGCCGACCAAGGGGTTCCTGTCGGGTGTGGAGGTGGGCCCGTTCCAGGGCTTCTTCCACGGTATCGCCGGGGATTCGTGGGCGAACTGGTTGTTCATGCTGGGTCTGCTCGGTATCGGTCTGGCTTTCGTGCTCGGTATCGGTATGCGTCTGGCGGCTGGTGCTGGGGTGGTCATGATGGCGCTGATGTGGGCGGCCGAGTGGCCGTTGGACAGGACGACCGGTGCCGGTGAGCCGAGCGGGTCGACCAACCCGGTCACCGACTATCACTTCATCTACGCGGTCGCGGGGATCGTGCTGGCGCTGACCTATGCCGGGCACACCTGGGGTCTGGGCCGGTGGTGGGCGTCCCTGCCGATCGTCCAGAAGAACCGCTGGCTCATCTGAGCCACGGCTCCGAGCCCGGCCGCTTGATGGCGGCCGGGCTTGCGCGTG
>NZ_RJAC01000104.1 GCF_003999975.1 Actinoplanes solisilvae
GAAAAACTCTGGAACGAAGTGGAACAACGGGAAACCCGAAAAAACTCGACAGTTGCCCGGGAATTTGAAATCGCTTTTCCAAGTGAATTAAATCAGGAACAACGCCTGGCCATGCTCGAAGAACTATGCGCCAGTATCGTAGACAGACATCAGGTGGCCGTCGATGCCTGTATCCATGCACCGCATACTGGATCCGGCAGCGATGAACGCAATTATCACGCGCATATCCTGATGAGCACACGTAAACTCACTCCAGAAGGCTTCACCGACAAAACCCGGGAACTGGATCAGAAACACAGTGGAGAAATCGAACACTGGCGCGAACACTTTGCCGATATCTGCAATATGCACCTGGATCTGGCCGGATCCACCGCCCGGGTCGACCACCGCAGCTACAAAGACCAGGAAATCGGACTGGAAGCCACCCTGCACGAAGGACCAAAAGTCACCGAACTACGCAGACAAGGCATTGAAACCGAAATCAGCCGAACCAATGATGAGATTAAAGAGAGAAATCAGGCACAGCTGCAACACAGCAAAAATCTGGCCATGCTGATTGCTGAAAATGAGATCAAACTTAGCAAACTGAAAACAGAACAGCAGATCCAAATCAAAAATAGTCCTAAAACGCCACCATTAA
>NZ_RJAC01000106.1 GCF_003999975.1 Actinoplanes solisilvae
AAAAAACCCCAGCATCCTGCCGGGGTTTTTTATTGTTGCTGATTGTGCTGTTGTACCCTCTGGTCCATGTGCAATAACTTATAATTTTTGTTTTATGTTATGGAACTTCCTGTTCCTGATGAGTTCATCATAGGAAAATTCCACTGTTCCAGGTAGCCGCAAAGAGCCGAGATTGTTGTGCGCCAGGGCGTACAAAATAGCCTAAATTTCATCCACAGTAATTGGGGATAGTTTTCGCCCTGGAAGAGCTGAGAACATTGGGAAAATGCCAAAATTGAGCATTTTTTAGCCGATTCTATTGGCTAAACATTACAGATTTGCTTAAAAAACACACGAGTTGTTAAAACGTCTGTTTTTTGATCTTTGGGGGGGTGGGGTTTATTGAGTTAACTATTTGATAAATAACATTATTTTAAGAGGCATTTCGTATAACGCCCATTATGTTAAATGGCCGGGTATTTAGATGAATAATAATGCTTTCAATTGGGTAAAGCTTGCAGAATCCTGCTGAATTTGTAATCCTTGCGCCCAAGGGTGTCTAGCTAAGCTGAGGCAGGTGTTTGTTGTAGTCGGGCCGCTACAATATTGATAAAGAGCGCCTGTATGTTTAATTTCAAGATT
>NZ_RJAC01000107.1 GCF_003999975.1 Actinoplanes solisilvae
TGTTCTCCCCGCGTGCCCGGCCGCCTTGACCAGGCCGAACGACCCTGTCCACCGCCGTCGGCCGACGGTATACCGGAACTCAGCCGACGCGTGCAAGGGGGTGGAAAACCGTGGAGACACTCTTCATATCACCGGTGGTCGTCGGTGTGGACGGATCCGCATCCAGCCTGTCGGCGGTGCGCCTCGCCGCCGCTCACGCCGCGTCGTACGGACGCCCCCTGCACATCATCCATTCCTTCAACTGGCTACCCCGCCAGCCGGAGGCCGCCGACAACCGGACCCGCGCCATCGCCGACGACGTGATCAGATGCGCTGTGTGCACAGCCCGCGAGGTCGACCCCGGCATCGTGATCCGCACCCGGCTGATGGAGGGAGCCGCCGCCCCGGCGCTCCTGCGCCAGGCCCGAACCGCCGCCCTGCTCGCCGTCGGCGACGGTGGACTGTCGGCTCACGTCTGCCTGCCGACGCAGACCAGCGCGGTGCAGATCGCGGCGCGCGCCGCCTGTTCGGTTCTGGTGGCCAGGACGACGACGCCGCGCGACGGTCCGATCATCGTCGGCGTGAACGGATCATCGTCGTCCGAACAGGCGCTCGACTTCGCCTTCGAGACCGCCGC
>NZ_RJAC01000011.1 GCF_003999975.1 Actinoplanes solisilvae
GCGGGTGCGGGCGCGGGTGCGGGCGCGGGTGCGGGCGCGGGTGCGGGCGCGGGTGCGGGCGCGGGTGCGGGCGCGGGTGCGGGCGCGGGTGCGGGCGCGGGTGCGGGCGCGGGTGCGGGCGCGGGTGCGGGTCTGGTGGGGCGCCGCCAGCGGGATGTTGTGCTCGGGCGTGGACGGCTTTATCAGCTGATGCGGGCCGGGCGTGGCCTGCTGATCGACCAGACCGGGGAGCTGTCGGTCCAGGGTTGGGGCGACCGGATCGACCACGTGATCGACACCAGTTCGGAGTTGAGTGCTCCGGCCCTGCTGCTACGCCCGGACGGGCACGTGGCCTGGGCCGGTGACGACCAGCGGGAGCTGAGCGTCCACGTGGCTCGGTGGTTCGGCGCGAGCGCGCAGGCGGGGTGACCGCGGGGTGGCATCTGCTGACGTGTTGATAGTCGGTAGTGCTCACTGGTTGGCAATAGTGACGGTGTCAATCTGCACTCCGCCGGTGTGCCGGTGGCCGTGGGCGGCTCGATGGAAAGAATGGGCAGCGGCCACCGGTACCCCGTAGGCAACCGTGCCGCGACGCCACGTGCCAAATCCTAGGCAGACGACAATATGTCTCTTGACTAGTTGCCATGCGGTACGGGAGGCTGCTTTCGTCCCGATGGGCGCGGGCAGGAAGGGGGGCCGTGAGCGATGGTGTGCGTTCCGGTGTCGTCTCTGCGATCTCGGCGGCTGGCCGTGATGTCAACGTTTGTGCAAGGGCGCGTTGCAGGGTCGCTTTTCCAAGACCTGCTCGGCATGGGGCGCGGTGACAACCAAGCCGGCTCTGTCCGAGCGCGAATTCGCCTGTGAGGCGTGCGGGCTGGTCATCGACCGGACCGGAACGCCGCGCTAGACCCGGCCGCTCTCGCGGTCGAGTACGACAATACTGCCGGGAGTGGCTCGGTGGCAGCACGTGGAGCTGACCGGAAGACCCGTGTATGCGGGCAGGTGGCTGTGAAGCGTGAACCCGGCACGACATCAGTCGGTCAGACCGGGACCGTCCCGCCGCAAGGCAGGACTACCGACCATGTGCTCACCAAAGCACACTGAGAGGTAACGGGCAGACGATGGGGCCGGTCGTGGGTTACGGCCGTGAGGTCACGCCTGGCTCGCAGGCGCGCCCAGGGCTTGGCACGACTCGTACGTCATGAAGTTGATCTGGGAATGAGGAAGGCCGGCACCTGTGCGGTGCCGGCCCTCGAATGAAAGGTCGATTCAGCGGATTGGGTGGGAGCGGGTCAGAGGGCGGGCAGGGTGCGGGCGATCACGCATACCGCCAGCAGGCGGCGCAGGACCCAGTCGTTGGCGGTCCAGTCGACGTCGACCGGCGGGCGCCAGCCGTGGGTGAACGCGGCGTCGCGCACACCCTCGGCGTAGGCGGCCAGCAGGACCGCGGTCAGGGGGCGGACGTCCGACGACAGGCTGTCGCGGATGCCGGCGGCGTGCTGGTCGACGACGGCCATCAGACCGGGGTTGGCGTCGGCCGCTTCGAGACCGCTGACACCGACGGTGTCGTGCAGTTCGGTGAGGCTGGCGTGGGCGGAACGGTGGGCAGCACGGGCGGCAGCGCCGCTGAACAGGCCATTCATGAGGAGAACGTTAAGGTCGCCCGGGTAGCTGACGGTTCTCTGTACCGGTGCAGGTCGGTTGAACCTTTCCGGGTCGTCTACTCCACCGGGGTAGGGCGGCGGCGTTGCGCGTCGTCGGCCAGGATCACGGTGGCGACGACCAGGGCGACGACCACGGCGAACAGCCAGGACGCGTCGTCGATCAACTTCGCGGCCAGCGGGGCTTGAAACGCGGCGAGCAGGAAGCCCACCCAGGCGAGTCGGCGCTGACCTTCGGAGAGGAAACCGGCAGAACGCATTCGGACAAGTTAACTCGCAACGGACGGGCCGCCGTCACCCGTTCGGCCGATTCTCCGTTGTCCGATCGTGCCCTCAGCGTTGCGCCGCCGTGACTCAATTCCTGCCTTTCTCCTGGTAGTGGCGTTGTTGGCCGGCGGCTGTGAGCGCCCCTCACCGGCCCCGCCGCTTGATCACGTGGTCACCGGGCCGCTACAGGACGTCGGGCGTGCCTCACTGTTGGTGGCCGACGCATCGTCGCGAGTGCATCTCGTGCTGGCCAACATCCCAGGACTGCTCTACCGCATCACGACTCCCTCCGGTTCGGGGCTGACCCCGCGGGTGACCCGGCGCGGCAACGATGTGCGGGCGGCCCTGGTCGCGACCGGTGCCGACGGTCCCGACGAGGTGCGCATCGTGCTCAACCGGGGTGTGCGCTGGGACCTGCGCCTGCCCGCCGGCGCGGGGGAGCAGCGCCTCGACCTGACCCGGGGACGTGTCACCCGGGTCGACGTGGGCGCGTCCGGGCTGGTCGAACTGCGCCTGCCGCGACCGGTCGGCACGGTCCCGCTCACGCTGACCGGCGGCGTCGGGCGGCTGGCGGTCAGCACGCCGCGGTCGGTTCCGCTGCGCCTTCGGCTGGACCGGGGCGCCGCCGAGCTGCCGCCCGGGACGAGGCTGGCCCCGGCGACCTGGCCGTCGGCCCGCGACCGCTATCTGCTGCGCGCCCGCTCGTCCGTGGGCATCCTGGCCGTGCGCCGCACCGACGGGCCAGGGTGAGTACCCGTGGTGTTCCTGGGGCCTCGGCGCTGGCGGCCGGACTGGCCCGCAACGCCGAGGCTGAGCAGTGGGCTTCGTTGAGCCGGTCGACCGACTACGCGGCCTAGATTCCGGAGCGGTCGACCTGACCGCGCCAGGCGCCGCTCTCGGCACCGCCGCGGTTCTCGATGTACTCCTTGAACCGCTTGAGGTCGCCCTTCACCTTGCGGTCGACCAGGCCCAGCTTGTCGCCCGCGTTCTCGATGAAGCCCTGCGGGTCGTAGTCCATCTGGACGGTGACCCGGGTGTGGGTGTCGTCGAGCCGGTGGAAGGTGACCACGCCGGCCTGCTTCTCACCCTCGGTCGACTTCCAGGCCACCCGCTCGTCGGGCAGTTGCTCGGTGATCTCGGCGTCGAACTCGCGCTTCACGCCGGCGATCTCGGTCTTCCAGTGGGTGTGGGTCGCGTCGAGCTGACGGATCTCGTTCACGCCCTCCATGAACCGGGGGAACTCCTCGAACTGGGTCCACTGGTTGTACGCGGTGCGCACGGGGACGTCGACGTCGACGGACTCGGTCACGGTACTCACGATGTGGCTCCTCACATTGGTGTTACCCCGCCTTACGCACTAAGACGTGCCCGGGCCCGAGGGGGCTAAACGGGGCGCCAGGGGAGTCTTCGGATCCTCGTCGCCGGCCTGGCGCAGCCGCGCCCGCTGCACCTCGGCGTTGACCTGCACCCCGAGCAGCACGGCGATGTTCGACAGATAGATCCAGACGAGAAACGCCATGATCGCGCCGAGGCTGCCGTAGGTGCGGTTGTACGAGCCGAAGTTGGCCACGTACAGCCCGAACCCGAATGACGCCAGGCTCCACACCAGCAACGCGACCGTGCCGCCCACGGTGAGCCAGCGGAACCGGGGTTGCCGCACGTTCGGCGCGATCCAGAAGAGCAGCGAGAGTACGAGAGTGGCGATCGCGACCAGCGCCGGCCAGCGACCGATCGACCAGAGCGTCCGGGCGGTCTCACCAGCCCCGATCGCGTCGCCCACCGCGTCCACCAGCGGGCCGCTGATCACCAGGCCGGCCCCGACCGCGGCGAGCAGCACGAGCGCCACCGCGGCCAGCGCGATCTCCAGGATCTGCAGCAGCCACCAGCTCCGGCCCTCCTCGACGCCGTAGATGCGGTTGGACGCCCGGGTGAACGCGCCGACGTAGCCGGAGGCCGACCAGAGGGCGAAGAGCAGACCGAAGCCGAACAGGACCTTGGCCGAGTTCTGCTGCACCAGCAGCGCCTGCACGACCGAGAGCAGGTTCTCGTTGCCGACGACCGAGGCGAGGCCCAGATCGTCGAGGATGCTCACCGTGGCGGTGAGGACCGTGGAACCGTCGGTCACTAGGTTGATGAGCGCGACGACCACGACGAGCGAGGGAATCAAGGCCGTGAAGGTTTGATACGTCATCGCGGCGGCGAAGTCAGAACAGTCGTCCTCGATGTAGCCGGCGACGCTGCGCCACAGCACACCCCGCCAGTAACGCCACCGCAACTGGCGGAGCCGGCGAGGCACCGGGCGCGGGGTCATGGTGTCGGCCTGGGCCTCGGACTCCCGGTCGACGTGGGGCTCGGTGCTCATGCCGGCTCCTCGGGCTCGTTCGAGGGCGCATCTACCCGAGCACGGAGAGCAACAAACACGGAGGCCGAGCATGGAGACCGCGGACGCGATCGTCGTCGGTGCGGGCCACAACGGGCTGGTCGCGGCCAACCTGCTGGCCGACGCCGGATGGTCGGTGGTGGTGCTGGAGGCGACCCCCAACCCGGGCGGGGCGGTGCGCTCGGGCTTCGTGACCGCGCCCGGCTATCTGAGCGACCTCTTCAGTTCCTTCTACCCCCTGGGGTACGCCTCCCCGGTGCTGAACGGCCTCGATCTAGGTGATCACGGTCTGCGCTGGACGCACGCGCCCGAGGTGCTGACCCACCTGCTGCCCGACGGCCGCGGGGTCACGCTCAGTCGCGACCTGGAGCGCACGATGGAGTCGGTCGAGCGGTTCGCCGGCGGGGACGGCGACCGCTGGAGGAACGAGTTCGACCAGTGGGGCAAGGTCTCCCGGTCGATGCTGGACGCGATCCTGCGGCCCTTCCCGCCGGTGCGGGGCGCTCTCGGGGTGGTGCGCGGGCTGGGCACGCCCGGCGCCCTGCGGCTGGCCCGACGACTGTTGCTCTCGGTGCGAGAGCTGGGCACCGAGGCGTTCCGTGGGGAGGGGGCGACGCTGCTGCTGGCGGGGTGCGCCCTGCACACCGATCTGTCGCCCGAGGAGGCCGGGGGCGGGGTCTACGGGTGGCTGCTCGCGATGCTGGGTCAGGAACACGGATGGCCGCTGCCGGTCGGTGGAGCTCAGAAGATCACCGACGCGCTGGTGGCGCGGTTGCTGCAGCGGGGTGGGCGGATCGTCTACGACTCGCCGGTCTCGCGGGTCTTGATCGCTCGCGGCCGGGCTATGGGCGTGGAGGCCGCGACGGGGAGATATCGCGCGTATCGGGCGGTGTTGGCGGATGTGCCGGCTCCGGCCCTCTATCTCGATCTGGTCGGCGAACGCTGGCTGCCGCCCCTGCTCGTCGAGGACCTGCGGCACTTCCGGTGGGACGGCGCCACCGTCAAGGTCGACTGGGCGGTACGCAGCAAGATGCCGTGGAAGAACCCGGCCGCGGCCGGCGCCGGCACGGTCCACCTGGGCGCCGACCTCAACGGCCTCACCCGGTACGCGGCGCACCTGGCCACCGACGAACTTCCGCCCGACCCGTTCCTGCTGCTCGGCCAGATGACAACCGCCGACCCCGCACACTCGCCGGCCGGCACCGAGTCACTCTGGGCCTACACGCACCTGCCGCATCGCGAACACTGGGAACCCGACCAGATCGCCGCCCACGTCGACCGCATGGAGCAGGTGATCGAGGACCACGCCCCCGGCTTCCGGCGCGAGGTCGTCGGCCGCAACGTGTTCGCCCCGGCCGACCTCGAACGCGAGAACCCGGCCCTGGTCGGCGGCGCGCTCGGCGGCGGCACGGCGGCCGCCTTCCAGCAGCTCTTCCTGCGGCCCGTGCCGGGTCTGGGGCGCGCCGACACCCCGGTCGATCGCCTCTTCCTGGCCGGCTCGTCGGCCCACCCGGGCGGCGGCGTGCACGGCGCCCCCGGCGCCAACGCGGCCCGCGCCGCCCTGGCCCGCGACCGCGCCCTGGTCGGCGGCGCCTACCGAGCGCTGATCAACGCGGGGAACCGCGCCGTCTACGGCTGACCCGGCGCGCGGTGACCGCGACACGCAGGGCCGGCCACAACCGCAACCGCCGCGAGCTGTCGGCGGCGGCGAGGGTCACGGCCAGCGCGGGCCTCTCCTCCGGCGGCACGAATGCGATCACCACAACGAGCGGAACCACGGCGGCCAGCAATTCAGCGAGTACGCATAGGGCGACGAGCGCCGCAACGGTGGCGAAGAGCGCGTAGCTCATCTCAACGGCCGTTCACGAGAGCTGCCGTGAGCAGCACCAACGCTGCGCCGAGGCAGAAGGCGATGGTGACGGCGGCGGTGACGGCGCGTACGAGCGGGCCGATCGGCACCAACAGGTTTCGCAGTGAGCGAGCCGCGAGTGCCAGGCATAATCCGGCGATCACCAGGTAAATCATGCCGTGCGCCGCCAGAGAACCAGCGGTGGTATGCGTCGATAGGGTCATCATGGCCTCCTGACGATGCGGCGCCGTCCAGCGATTCAGACCTGTGTGTGATCTGAGTCACCCATGTTCTATGGTCAGCTTGCGGGTTCTTCTGACGCCGCGCCACCGCATATGCATGTGACGCGAATAAAGGACACTGCCGGGCGAAATGGCTACCTGGCAACTTGCCAGGTAACACAACGCTACGTAGCCGTCCCTGGTGGGATGCCGTGCATGCTTGCCGATCGAGGCCTGGATACCCGGCGAATACAAGAACGTCCGTCGCTATAGGACAGGTTGCTGAACATGGACAATGAGGCTGTTCCCGGCACTCAGCGGCAGCCCTTCCGGCTGGAGCTGCTGGCTGCCTCCTGCGTCATCGGCAGCTGCCCGACCGTTTACGTCACCGATCGCGGAACGGTCGTCGTGCAGGGTTACGCGATCAGTGAAACGGATGCCGGCCTCACCCTGGCGCCCGGCGAGGGCCTCGTCGAGATTCCTTGTGACCTGCTCGCGCGGGCGGCGTCCCGCCTGACCTGACCGGCTGGCGCGATTCGGGTGCCGGTACGCCGGCACGCGAACGGGCCCGTCCCAGGGGCTGAGTTCTGGCCTGGGATCTTCATTTAGGCGTGACCTATCTCACCGTAACCCGTAAGCTCAGTTCGACTCGCCGTAAACGCGCCCGCGCATATGCAGAGGGCGTAGATAGCGGACATTGTTCGCCAATTGGCCTCCTGTCGGGGTGCCACCTAACACAGTGCTACGTCGTTGAACCTCGCTGGCCGTTGCCGTATGCAGCGTCCTTCGGGACAGGGGCGGCCTGAATGAACACTAAAGACGGGATGTTGACCAGCGAGATGAGCGAGACCGAAATGCGTCCAGAGGCCCAGGCACGCCGGCTTGAGTTGCTGGCTGCCTCGTGTACTGCCGGCAGCTGTCCCACTGTGTACCTCACCGATCGTGGAACGGTTGTGGTCCAGGGGTATGCCTTCGAGGGCAAGGACGCCGGCGTAACTCCGCCGCCGGGTGAGTTGTTGGTCGAGATCCCCGCCGAACTGCTGGCTGCGGCTGTGCGCAACCAGTCTTGACCGACCGTGCCGGAGGCCGCGCCGGTGGAGGGGTTGAGGTGACAGACGACCTGCTGGAAAACGGCGAGTCGCCGTCGGTGCCGGTCGGTGTGGTCCTCCACCGGTTGCGGGTCAAGGCCGGTCTGACCGGCGCTGAGCTGGGTCGGCTGGTCAAGATGAGTCAGAGCAAGATCTCGCGGATAGAAACGGGTATGACCCAGGTTGCCCCGCGGGACGTGGGCCGGGTGGCCCGAGCCCTCGGCGCGACGTCGGACCTGGTTGCTCGCTTGGTCGAACGCGCGGAACTGGCGCAGAACCGTGTCACCGACCTGCGGACAGCCGCGGGATCGGTCTCGACGCTTCAGCGCGCGGTCGCCCGTGGCGAGCGAGGAGCGCGGGAGTTCCGAATCTTCCGGTCCGATGTCGTCGCCGGGTTGGCGCAGACGGGCGAATACGCTCGTGCGGTCCTTGCCTCCGTCCGGGAGATCAGGGACGCCGTCGATCCAGAAGCAGAGCACGATGTCTTCGCCGACGTTCTTGCCGCTCGGATACAGCGGCAGGGAATCCTGGCCGACCCGGATCGGCGGTTCTTCCTCCTGATGGCCGAGTCGGCGCTGACCCAAGCGGTAGGCGGCGCCGAGACCATGCTCGGCCAGATCAGGCGCCTCCGAGTGCTGGCCGAGCAGCCCAATGTCTCGCTGAGGATCATCCCGTCCGACGCGCCGTGGACGCTCCCGTTCGTGCACGGCTTCGAGCTGATGGACAGCCAGAGTGTGGTGATCGACGTATTCAGCACGTCGATGATCGCCACCGGCGCCCAGGACGTCGCGGTCTACCGGTATGTGTTCGACCGGCTCGATCAGGGAGCTACCTCAGAGATCGAACCGATCCTTGACCGATATCGTCGGTATTACCTCGACCGGTTGACGTAAGGGCGCATTCTCGGCGATGTCGGCCAGGCGGCGCAGGGCCTCGATGTTGCGCCGGTGCAGGACGAGGTCGTTGAGTTTGTTGCGGGCGGCCAGCAGTGGGCCGCGCTCGAACTGCTCGTGCATGATCACTCGGGTCGCGCCGATGCCCTCGGGTTCCAGCCGGATGTCGACCACCGCCTCGCCCAGCGGCCACAGTCCCGCGCGCAGGCGCAGGCGGCGGTCCTGTTCGACGAGCACGACCGTCGACGAGTCGTGCAGCGAGAGCGGCCACGGCCCGGCCTTGTGGTGCAGTTCCGCGCCGACCTGCGGCCAGGCCTCGTCGACGTCGCGGATGTGGGTGGTGCCGACCACCCAGTCGCTGTAGGTCCAGCCGTCGGCGAGCACGGCGAACACCCGGTCCGGGGGAGCCTGAACAGTACGCTGCACGATAGCCACGACCAGGACATACCCTGCGAGAAACCGGCGTAACGGATAGGCGCAGGTTTACGGATCCGGCAGTCGGGCATCAGCCACCGCGAACCGCATCGGCGACGGAGGGGAACACGTGCGCATCGCCATGATTTCCGAGCACGCCAGCCCCCTCGGGGACGGGGGCCGGCACACCCACGTCGCCGATCTCTCCGCCGCGCTGGCCGAGCTCGGACACGAGGTGCGCGTCTTCGCGCGCCGCGACGACCCGGCCGTGGCCGAGGTGATCACGACGCCGGGCGGCATCCGGATCGTGCACGTCGCCGCCGGCCCACCCCACTTCCTCCCGCCCGACCTGCTGCTCCCGCACATGGGCGAGTTCGCCCGGCTGCTCGAGGAGGCCTGGCGTACGGGCGACTGGACGCCCGACGTCGCCCACGCCCACTTCTGGACCAGCGGTCTGGCCGCCGTCACCGCCGCCCGCCAGATCGGCATCCCCATCGTGCAGTCGTTCCACGAGCTCGGCGAGATGGAGGCCGAGACCGGCGGCAACCAGCCCACCCGCACCGGCTACGAGCGGGCGCTGGGCCGGGCCGTCGACCGCGTCGTCGCCCAGACCCAGGACGAGGTACGTGGCCTCGTGCGCATCGGCGTGCCCCGGGCCAGCCTGACCGTTGTGCCCGCCGGTGTCGACAGTGTCCGGTTCAGCCCCGAGGGCCCGGCCGTCGAGCGTGACCCCGACCGTCCGCGCATCCTGTCGGTGGGCCGGCTCGTCGAGCGCAAGGGCTTCGGCGACGTCATCCAGGCCATGCGTTACGTGCCGCGCGCCGAGGTGGTCGTCATCGGCGGCCCGCCGGCCGATCAGCTCCCGGCCGACCCGGGCGCCCGCAAGCTGCGCGCGCTGGCCGAGAAGCTGCAGGTGGGAGACCGGTTCAAGCTTGTCGGTGCGGTGTCCGAGGCTGACCTGCCTCGCTGGTACCGCTCGGCCGACCTGCTCGTCGCCGCGCCCTGGGAGGAGCAGTTCGAGCCGTCCGCCCTCGAGGCGATGGCCTGCGGCGTGCCGGTGATCGGCACCTCGGTGGGCGGCCTCACCGAGACCGTGGTCGACGGGCTCACCGGCGATCTGGTGCCGGCCCGCGATCCTCGGGCGCTCGGCGGGGCGCTTCGACGGCTGGTCAACGACAGGGTTCGCCGCTTCGCGTACGCGACCGCCGCCCTCGACCGCGCCCGGCAGGCGTACTCGTGGAAGCGGGTCGCCGCCCAGGTCGGCTCGGTCTACGCCACGGTCACCGGCCAGCGCAAGAACTCGAACACCGAAGCCATGGCGTAGCCCCGCATCCACCAACCGGTTGACCCACGGTGCAGCGAGCTGTTCGATTCGCCGCGGCCGATGCGTTGCGACGCTGGACGCATGACAGTCATCGAGGTCCGTGACCTGCGCAAAGCGTACGGGGAAACGGTTGCGGTGCGGGACGTGTCGTTCACGGTGGAGGCCGGCGAGATCTTCGGCATCCTCGGACCGAACGGCGCCGGCAAGACCACCACGGTCGAGTGCATCGCCGGGCTGCGCCGTCCCGACCAGGGCACGATCCACGTGCTCGGCCGTGAGCCGCACGATTCCACGCTGCGCTACGAGGTCGGCGTCCAACTGCAGGAGAGCCAGCTCCCCGACAAGATCTCCGTCCGCGAGGCGCTCGACCTGTACGCCTCCTTCTATCCGGACCCGGCCGACTGGCGGGCGCTGACCCGCGAGCTGGGCCTGGCCGACAAGCTGAACACCCGGTACGTCAAGCTCTCCGGCGGCCAGAAGCAGCGCCTGTCGATCGCACTGGCGCTCATCGGCAGTCCCAAGATCGCGATCTTGGACGAGCTGACCACCGGACTCGACCCGCAGGCCCGCCGCGACACGTGGGACCTGATCGAGTCGATCCGCGACAGCGGCGTCACGATCCTGCTGGTCACCCACTTCATGGAGGAGGCCGAGCGGCTCTGCGACCGGCTGGCCGTGATCGACCACGGTGAGGTCGTCGCGCTCGACACCCCGTCCGGCCTGATCTCGGGCCTCGACACCGAGCAGCGCCTGCGCTTCCGACCCTCCCGGCCTCTCGACGACGCGCTGCTCACGGCGCTGCCCGAGGTGCGCTCGGTCAAGAGGCACGGCGAGCAGATCGAGGTCATCGGCACCGGCAACCTGCTGCACGCCGTCACCTCGACGCTCGCCGTCAACCAGATCATCGCCGCCGAGCTGCGGATCGAACAGGCCAGCCTGGACGACGCGTTCGTGCGGCTGACCAGCCGGTCCGGCAAGGAGTGAATCCGATGCGCGTGTTCGCCAAACTGACCCTGACCGAGCTGCGACTGTTCCTGCGCGAACCGGTCTCGGCGTTCTTCGTCCTGTTCTTCCCGACCCTGCTCGTGATCATCCTCGGCAGCATCCCGTCGTTCCGGGAGCCGAGCGCCGACCTTGGTGGCGCGCGCGTCATCGACCTCTACGTCGGCATCGCCGTGGCGCTCACGCTGGCCATGGTGGCCATCCAGATCGCCCCGGCCGTGCTGGCCACCTATCGCGAGCGGGGCGTGCTGCGCCGGCTCGCCACCACCCCGGTCTCGCCGCTGAAGATGCTCGGCGCCCAGCTCGCCATGCACGGGATCACCGCCGTGGTGTCGACCGCCCTCGTGCTCGCCGTCGGGCGGCTGGCCTTCGGCGTACGCCTGGCCGAGCAGTTCGGCGGGTTCGTCCTGGCCTTCGTGCTCACCGCGGCGGGCGTACTGGCGATCGGTCTCTTCGTCGGCGCGGTCGTCCCCAGCGGCAAAGCCGGCAGCTCGGTCGGCACGATCCTGTTCTTCCCGCTGATGTTCTTCGCCGGGCTGTGGACGCCGCGCGAGGTCATGCCCGAGGTCCTGCGGAAGATCGCCGACTTCACCCCGCTCGGGGCGGGCGAGCGGGCGCTGAACGACGCGATGACGGGCAGCTGGCCCAACCTGCTCTCGGCTACGGTTCTGGTGGGCTACCTGGTCGTGTTCGGGCTCGCGGCGGTCCGCCTGTTCCGCTGGTCGTAACGGGAGTGGTTGAAGTGACGGAGAAGTCGACGGCGACCCGCGTGGACCGCATCATGATGCGGCTGCCCTACATCGCGCTGACCGCCTCGCTCGTGCTGCTGGTGGCCGGCGCCCAGGTCGGAGTTCCGCACCAGTCGTGGATCGTCGTCGGCGTCTCCGTCGCCGCCACCCTCGGCTGGCTGCTCTGGTGGGTCCCGCTGCACCCCCAGTGGGAGCACGACGAACGCAAGATGATCGTCTTCTTCGTGGGCCTGGCCGCCCTTCTCTACCTGCTGGTCTGGTCGAGCCCGCTGTTCGGGTTCTTCGTGTGGAGCGGCTACCTGCTCACCACGTACGGCCTGAAGAGCTGGCGCCGCCTCGCGGCCGGGACCCTGGTCGCCGGGGCCGGCGCGATCTCGCAGATCGGCGGGTTCCCCAACCTGGCCGACCCGGCCGTCATCCCGGTCTTCCTCGTCGTGCTGGCGATCAACATCGGGGTCTCCAACGTGATGATCTGGGTGACCATGTGGACCCACGACCAGGGCGAGAAACGCGCCCGCATGATCGACGAGCTGGCCGAGGCGAACGCCAAGCTCGGCGCGGCGCTCAAGGAGAACGCCGGCCTGCATGCCCAGCTCCTGGTGCAGGCGCACGAGGCCGGCGTGCTCGACGAGCGGCAGCGCATGGCCGGCGAGATCCACGACGTGCTCGCCCAGGGCCTCACCGGCATCGTCACCCAGCTCGAGGCGGCCGACGGCGCCGACGACCGCCCGGCCGACCGCCGCCGCCACCTCGGCAACGCCAAGCGCCTGGCCCGCGACAGCCTCACCGAGGCCCGCCGGTCGGTGCAGGCGATGCGGCCCCTCACCCTCGAGGGCGCCGGCCTGCCCGAGGCGATCGGCGAGGTGGTCACCGAATGGTCGCGCGTGCAGGAGGTCGACGCCGAGCTGATCACGACCGGCGTGGCCCGGCGGCTCCTGCCCGAGATCGAGGCGACCCTGTTGCGTACGGCGCAGGAGGCTCTGGCCAACGTGGCGCGGCACGCGGCGGCCGAACGCGTCGCGCTGACCCTGTCCTACATGGAGGATGTGGTGACCCTGGACGTGCGCGACGACGGCGCCGGCTTCGACCTCGACGTGCCCCGGGCGTTCTCCGACACCGGCGGCTACGGCCTGGCCGCCATGCGGGAACGACTGGCCCGCATCGCCGGCAGCCTCGAGGTCGAGTCGGAACCGGGCGCGGGCACGGCCCTGTCGGCCTGCGTCCCGGCCATCGCGGTCGGGGCCGCCGCATGATCGGCCTGCTCATCGTCGACGACCACCCGGTCGTTCGCGACGGCCTGCGCGGCATGTTCGCCGGTGACGACCGCTTCGACGTGCTCGGCGAGGCCGGCGACGGCCGTGAGGCGCTGGCCGTGGCGGGCACGACCGACCCCGACGTGGTGCTGATGGACCTGCGCATGCCCGGCATGGACGGCGTGACCGCGATCAAGGCGCTGCGCGAGCAGGGCAGCCGGGCGCGGGTGCTGGTGCTGACGACGTACGACACCGACGCCGACGTGCTCCCGGCGATCAAGGCGGGCGCCACCGGCTACCTGCTGAAGGACGCCTCCCGCGACGAGCTCTTCCGCGCCGTCGAGGCGGCACACCGGGGCGAGTCGGTGCTCTCCCCGGCGGTCGCCGGCAGGCTGATGGGCAGCCTGCGCTCGCCCGCGAAGGAGCCGCTGAGCCAGCGCGAGCTCGAGGTGCTCGCCCTGATCGCCCGCGGCAACTCGAACAAGGAGGCCGCCTCGCGCCTGTTCATCAGCGAGGCCACGGTCAAGACCCACCTACTGCACGCGTACGCCAAACTGGGCGTCCGCGACCGGGCGGCGGCCGTCGCCGTGGCCTTCGAACGAGGATTGCTGCAGGGCTAAGGCGTGGGCTCTCCGCGGTAGGTGCCGAACGACCAGAGGTTGCCCTCCGGGTCTTTCGCGCGGAAATCCCGCGAGCCGTAATCGGTGTCGTACGGTTCTTGGAGGATCTCGGCCCCGGCCTTCGCGGCCCGTTCATGCAGCGCGTCGACGTCGTCGGCCACGACGTAGGCGCCGAACGTGCCCGGCTTCAACGGCCACGTGTCGTCGCCCTGCTTTTCGGAGCCGAGCATGATGCCCCCGCCCAGCGGCCAGGCGAGCTGGGCGTGATCGACCCGGTCGCCCTCCCCGTGAACGACGACCTCTTCGAAGCCGAACGCGTCGACCAGGAACCGGATCAGCGCCCGGGCGTCGGTGGCCCGCAGCGTCGGCCACACCTGTGGTGGCGGTGTCTTCGCATCAGTCATGCCCCACATCCTGCGCGGACGTGAGCATCAGCGCTTGGACAAAACCGAACTCGGCGGCCAGCCACTCGGTCGGCGTGCACCCGGCCAACGCCCGGAACTCACGCACCAGATGCGACTGGTCGGCAAACCCGTGTCGCGCCGCCACCTCGGCGATCCGCCCGTCAGGCCGCAGAGCTCGCCGCGCCCGATCGAACCGCGCCACCCTGGCCGCCTCCTTGGGCCGCAGCCCGATCTCGGCCCGGAACCGCTTCGCCAGGTGGCGGTCGCTCCACCCCACGGCCCCCGCCACGGCCCTGATCGGCACACCCCGCAAGACCAGCCCCCACGCGTACGCCACCTCAGGCGCGACGCCCGTCCCACTCACCCGATTCACGGCGTTCGCGCTGTCCGCGTCGTTCGCGCCGCGGGGCGATGCGGATGTCAGCGGCGGCGGGCCGGGCAGCAGCGAGCCGGGCGGCTGGCCGGGCAGCGGCGGGCCGGGCGGCGGCCGGCCGCCGGTCAGTCGTCGCCCGAAGACGGACTCGACCACCGCGAACCGGCTCGGCCAATCAGGCGCCGCCACCAGCCGCTCCCGTATCTCGGCCACCGTCGCCTCACCGAGCACCGCTGCCGCGTCGACGTCGAGCCCGGCCAGCTCCCCGGCGGGCACCCCGAGCAGCGCCCGGCACCCCAATGGCCGCAACGCCACCTGAATCCCCGACTGCCGCCCGTCGTGTGTGATCACCGCCGGCCCCAGATGCAACCCACCGACCAGCGCGTCGAAGCTTCCCGGCCGCTGCCGCGGATCCGGATGAGCGGCAACGACGAGCGGATCCTCCATCGTCAGGATCATCGTGAGCCAGGGCGACGGCAACCCGAGATGCCGCATCGGCGCGACCCCACGCTGCCGATAACCCGAATATTGCGCGATGAAGGGCGCCAGGGCGGCCCCCGGTCGCGCCAGCACATATTCGTCGACGACCACCGGCCCGCTCACCCCCTGCCGGCCCACCCACCCGGGATCTGGCCCGAGCCTACGCGCCGCGGGGGCAGCCGGCCGGGTTGTCCACAGCCCGCCGTTGTCCACAGCTCAGCCGCGCGCCGCTTGCCGCGCCCCTTGCGCCGTGCGCCGCGCGCCGCGCGCCGCGCGCCGCGCGCCGGCGTCGTCGCAAGCTGAGGCGCCGGCCGCCCGATGATCGCTGCCGTGCCGCGAGCTGAGACGCTCACCGTTTCCCCAAGCGTTCGCCACCGGCGCGCCACAGTTGCCGGTTGCGGAGCGAGTCGTCAGTCCCAGCTCTCCGGGATGCCGGCTCGCCGCTTGTAACCGCGCCACCAGCCGGCCGGGTCGGTGGCGTGCATTCGTTCGCCCTCGGCCCGGAATCGGTGCAGCATCCGGCGTTCTCGGTCGGTCAGGGGGCCGAGGGTGGCCTTCCCCTTGGCGGCGGTGAACGCCCGATACGCAGGGAAGAGGTCGACCGCGGCCTGCTCCGGGGAGGTGCAGGAGCGGCGCGCCCGCAGCAGCAACTCCCGGCTGCGTTCGACCAGGGCGCCCGAGCAGCGGCTCAACGGCAGCACCGGCAGGGCGAACTTGGCCGCGTAGTACCCGCCGTAGGTGTGCCGGACCGCGTCGTCCAGGACTACGCGTTCTGAGGCCAGATTGATCGAGGCGGTCTGGTCCCGGCCCGCGATGTCGAACCTGCGAGGAGGACCCTCGCCGTGGTCCATCACGAAGACGTCGACGTCGGAGGAGGGCCGGAAGTCGTCGCGCAGGACGCTGCCGTATACCAGGACGTCCGGGTTGCGCAGCCGCGTCATCAGGGTGCGCACGACCTCGTCCACCAGGTCGGTCCGGTCGGCGCCGGTCACGCGGCCCAGCCGATGATCTCGTTCAGCCCGTCCTGGTTCGCGGGGTGGCACAGCGTGTACGAGAACGGGTGTCCCCATGCCTCGGGGCCGTCGATCGGTCCGGGCACCAGGTCGAATCCCATCCTGCGCGCGAGATGCACGACGGCCGGCATCTCGTAGCCGTCGCATCCGAGGCATACAAGGGCGTCCAGCCCGCCGCCGAACAGCAGGAAGACGTCGACGATCGGGCTGCGGGTCTGCAGGACGCGGCTGACCGAGCGGGTCAGCACCTCGTTGAGGCGGGTGAATTCGGCGTCGTCGCGGGCCAGCGTGTTGCCGCGCAACAGACCCACGCGCCGGATCCCCGCCGGCGCGGGCAGGTTCCCGGCGGCGACCGGCCGGGGTGTGCCGTCGAGCCACGACCGGGAGTAGAGCGTGGTCGCGTCGGCGACCAGGACGCGACCGCCGACCGGGTCGGCCGCCACCGCCAGCAGACAGCGGTCGTTCTCGTCGAGAAGGGCGACGCTCGCCCCGACCAGCGGCAGCCCGATCGCCAGGTTCTGGGTGCCGTCGACCGGGTCGACCACCCAGTGTTGTTTGCTGCCGGTGTCGCGCGGCTCCGCCTCCTCGGTGAGGATCGTCAGGTCGGGGGTGAGCCCCTCGAGTCCGCGGCGGATCATCAGGTCGGCGTCCAGGTCGACGTTCGTGACCACGCTGCCGTCCGTGCCGGTGATGTGCAGCCGGCTCGACAGCGATCGCCTGATGTGCTCGCCCACCAGCAGCATCAGGTCGGCGACAGGCGACAGGAGTGCGTTGACCACGGTGCTCATTTCTCCGGTTCGGCCAGAGCGATCGGGCAGAAGCCTTGATGGTGGCAGGGCAGGCCGGCGATGGCGCCGATCCGATCACTCAACGAGCGAGCCACCTGCTCGAAGTCGTGCACGGTCCGCGCCACGCCCAGACTGTCAGTTCCGACGGTGGCGCAGCACCAGCTCCACTCGAAGCGAGGCAGCGTGACCGAGAGTTCGCCCTGGCGGCGGAGCAGGCAGCCGGTGGCCGTGGTGTCCGAGACGCGCAGACGCGACGCCGGTGACAGGGCCTGCCGAGCCCGGCGGGCGGTCGCGCGGAACTCAGCCGGGGCGACCGGGAACCGGGAGTCGTTGGGGTGGATCAGTTTGTACTCCCGGACGCCGGCCGCCTCCAGCCCGGACAGCGTGTCGTGAAGGTCGCCGAGCACCGCGGGAAGACCGACGATCGTCGCGCTGACCGGTATGTCGTGCCGGACCAACGTCGTGATCGCGTCGACGATCTCATCCACCGGCATAGGGCGCCCGAACACGCTCGCCGCCTGCCGCAGGCTGTGGACGCTGACGGTGATCTTGGAGGGTCGGTGTTCGATCAGCCATCCCAGCGACGCCTTCAGCCTGATCCCGTTGGTCAGCAGCGTCCACGCCAAGCCCCGGGCCCTCAGCTCGGCGACCAGGTCCGGCAGGTTCTGGAAGACCAGCGGTTCGCCGCCGGTAATCCGCACCTCGCGGAGGCCCTTGTGGGCCAGGCCGGCGAACAGCGCCATCGCCCGGTCGAGGACACCGGCGGGCACCCGCGCCGTTTCCACCCGGGTGGGCGCGACGTAGCAGAACGCGCACTCGGCGTCGCACACGTTCGGCATGAACAGGAACAGCTTGCCGCGGCAGTACCGGAGAATTTCGCCGGTGGCTCCCGGCGACATCGTCAACGGTTGTGCCACCGGCGCCGCCATTCATCCATGAGGTAGAGCAGCTCGAGCTGACCGCGGCTCAGGCGCGGCACCCGGGCCACCCGCTCCGCGGCCCTCCACTCGTTGATCATGTAGGTCGCCTCCCGCGCCCACTTTCGCCGATCGCCCTGCAAACCGTAGTTGAGGGTCAGAACGGTGGTGAGCGCCCGAACATACCCGGCGGTCTCCCTGCGCGTCAGCCGGGAGAGTCGCTCGACCTGCTGAATCGGTGACTTGGCGAGGGAGAGGGCGAACCCGGCGGTGTGGTTGTCGCTGGCCTTGCGCGCGGTCGCGCGGATGGTGCGGCCGGCCACGGGGTTGAGCATGAACTGGATCGCCGCCGGCCGGTTCTTCTGCTCGTTGTAGAGCTCGTAGTAGACGGCGAGACGGTCGACCTCGAGCTCCCAGAACAGCACGCTCAGCACCAGTTCCGAGCCGTGCCGCGGGCCGAGGCGCTTCAGGCGCTCGACGGCGTCGGGGGCGAGCCGGGAGTTGTGGATCGTGTGCGCGACCAGCCCTTCGAGGACCTGGTCGCCCGGCCGGGCGCGGTTGAGGTGGCGCAGCCGGCGGGCCGGAACACCCAGGTTCCGCACCCACAGGTAGTAGTCCTTGCTCGTCAACTGTTTGAGGGCCGACCAGAAGATGTCCGGCAGGCCGGCATCGCCCGGGATCCGCCGCCCGAAATCGGAGTTCGCCGGCACCAGCGCGTCGCCGTCGGCGAACTGGTGCACGAACTCGATGCGCTCCCCGAACCGTTTCTCGAGGTGACGGATGTATTGCACGTAGTGCGAGTCCTCGTCGAGGGACCGTTCGCCGGTGTCCGACTTCTTCGGGGCGACGGTGCTCGGCCACCACACCGTGATCAGCGTGGCCTGCACGCGATTCTCGGAGAGCAGGTGGCTGACCAGTTCGAAATAGAGGACGTCGGTGATCGACAGATGTGGACGCGCCGTCAGCGTGTAGGCCAGGAAGTCGGTCCCGCTCGAACGCAGACCTCGGAAGTGGTCGGCGAAGGTCGGTGGTTGCTTGCGCAACTGGGAGACCCGGTTGATGAGCGCGCCACCGATGCGCTCGCCGAAATAGGCGAGCAGGCCGCCCGCCACCAGCAGAAGGACCGCCGTCACGACGCTCATCTCAGCCCTTCCGGCGCAGGCAGAAAGTTAGCCGGCGGCGATTCCCCAGATCCCTCGCCCCGGCCGAGCACTGTCCATTAAAGAGTGCGGCATTCGCGCAACCGCCGCCCGATGATCGCCCCAAAAGACATTGATCGCCGGTTATGTCGGGGTGGGTTTCTCATCCTTCGCGTATGAGGTGCGGGGGGCGGCTCACCCGAGAGGCGGGAGGTCGCCGCGTGGACGGGCTCGCATCATGGGGTCGAGGGGAGGGCGCGCGATGCCTCCTGAATATGTGATCCGGTTGCGGGAGCGGGCCGGTGAGATGTCGAGCTTTGCGTTCCTCGGGCTGGACGCGGTCTCGGACGGCTACGTGCTGCAGCTGCGGGGCGAGCTCGATCAGGCCGCGCTGCACGGTGTGCTGGAGCGGGCTCGGGTTCTGGGCCTCGATGTCCTCGAGGTCAGCGTCGCCGGGTCGGCGCCGGGTGGGCGGCCGGGAGAGATGTACGAGGTGCTGGTCGCGGGTGTGCTCGGGCCGGCCGCGCGGGCGGCGTTCGCGGGGCTGAGCACGCGGGATGAAACGGACTCGACGGTGGTGTGCGGGGAGCTCGATCAGGCCGGGCTGCACGGGGTTCTCGACCGGATTCGGGCGCTGGGGCTTGATTTGGTGGGAATCCGGCTGTCGGAGCACTTCACCCGTAACAGGTGAGGCGCGGCCCGCCCGGGGCGGTTTGACTCACGCCATGTGAGCCGGGCGAGGAAGTGGGGTCCTTCATGACGACTGTCGCCGAGACGTTCGACCCGATTCCGTCGTGGCGGGTGGCGCCCCGGGTCACCGTGGCGGGCGCGGCCGCCGCGGTCTCGCAAGCTCTGCGGAACCAGGACAGCCTGGCGATCGAGCTGCCGCCGAACGGCGACGCCCAGGCCGCGGTCGAGGGTGCCCTGCTGGCCCGCTACGAGTACGCCGCCCTTCGAGAACGCCCGGAGCGTACGCCTCTCACCCACCTCATCGGCCCCGGCTCCCCCGTGCACACGTAAGGCCCGTACCGGGCACAAGCGAAAGGATCCACCATGTCCGACCTGATCATCCTCGGGTACGACAACCACGACACCGCGACCCGCGCCTACGAGGAGGTGCAACGCCTGCAGAACGACCACATCGTCGACCTGACCGGCCTCGCCGTGGTGACCGTCGACGACAAGGGCAAGAGTCACGTCGAGACCCCCGGAAAGGTGGTCTCGGGCAGCGCGGCGGGCGGGGCGCTCTGGGGCATGCTGCTCGGCCTGCTGTTCCTCGTGCCGATCGGCGGGCTGCTGCTCGGCGGCGCGATGGGCGCTCTCATGGGCAAACTCGGCAAGTCCGGCATCGACGCGTCGTTCCGCGAGCGCGTGCAGGGAATGCTGACCCCGGGCCGGGCGGCTGTCGTCATCATGGCCACCAAGATCACCGAGGACAAGTTCGGCAGCGCGATGAAGCCGTACGGCGGTGAGGTTCTGCAGACGTCGCTGTCGACGGAGGACGAGAAGGAGCTCGCCGGAGAACTCGCCTCCTAGAAGACGATGGATCCCGCCGCCACCAGCCTGGTCATCCTGGGCGTGGCCGTCGCGCTCTTCGTCTGGAACCGGCTGCCGGTGGGGGTCGTCGCCGTCTTGACGGCCCTGGCGCTCGCCGATGGCGTTCGCGGCCCACGCCGGCTCGCTGCTCGCTGGCCGAGGGCGACTCTCTGCTCGTGCACGGGCCGTGCCGTGATCCCCCTGGTCTGGCCGTTCTGACCGGCCGGCCGTAAAAGGCATCCGACCAGGCAGCCCCATAGGCAGGAGCTGCTTCTCATGCGAGAGTCGGGGTAAGTCAAGCCTTCGTCGGGGGGACCTCGGCATGACCTCACCGATCTCGGACCTGCGCTTCGCCGTGCCGCCGCTACCACCCCACCACGTCTGCCGGGAACGGCTGCTGGAGACGATCGACGAGGCGGCGCCCGCGGCGCTCACCCTCGTCTGCGCGGGGGCGGGCGCCGGTAAGACGGTGCTGCTGGCCGACTGGGCCCGGCAGCAGCGCGGCCCGGTCGTGTGGCTGGCGCTGACGAGTGAGGACAACGAACCGCGCCGGTTCTGGCGGCTGTTCCTCGAGGGCGGCCGGGTCGGCGGGCAGAACTATCCGCCCACGGCCTGGACGCCGGGCCGCACGATCGAGCTCATCGACTCGATGTACGCGCGGGTGGGCCGTACGCGGCTGTCGGTGGTTCTCGACGACGGGCACGTGCTGACCGATCCCGAGATCATCCACGGTCTCGACCGCATCGTGGGGCGCTGGTCGCACGCGGTGCGGCTGTTCATGACCGCCCGCAGCGACCCGTTGCTGCCGCTGCACCGCTACCGGGTCGCCGACCAGGTGCGCGAGATCCGCGCCACCGATCTCGCGATGACCGTCGCCGAGACTCGCCGGCTGCTCGACGCGCACGGCATCGCGCTGCCCGACGAGGAGTTACGCACGCTGACCGCCCGCACCGAGGGCTGGCCGGCCGGGTTGCGCCTGGCCGCGCTGCGCATGCAGGAGCACGCCAGCCCCGAGGAGTTCGTGGCGCTCTTCGCCAGCGGGCCGGGCAGCGTCACCGAATATCTGACCCACGAGGTGCTGGCCGTGCAGCCCGAGCGGATCAAACAGCTGCTCGTCGAGACCAGCTTCCTCGACGAGGTGACCGGGCCGCTGGCCGACGCGGTCACCGGGCTCACCGACTCGGGCACGCTGCTGGCCGACCTGGCCCGCAGCAACTCGTTCGTCATCCCGGTCGACGCCGCTCGCACCGAGTTCCGCTTCCACCGGCTGTTCCGCGAGGTGCTGCGCCGGATCGCCGAGCGGCAGCCGCCGGCCCGGCAGCGGGAACGGTTTTCGCGGGCGGCCGCCTGGTACCGCGCCCGCCACGACCTGTCGAACGCGCTGCGGTGGACCATCCGCTCGCTCGATCCGTCGGCGACCCGCTCGCTGCTGCTGCACGGCGGTCTGGCCGAGGTCTTCGTGACCCGACAGGAGATCTCCCCCCGTACGCTGCGGGCCCTCACCGAGGACGGCGGCCCGCACGAGAGCGGCCACCTCGAGTTCGACGTCGCCCACTGGGCGATCACGGCCCTGACCAGCGAGTCGTCCACGGCGGCGGCCGAACTCGCCGCGCTGCCGACGGTCGACTCCCGCCTGGACGACGCGGAACCCGACCTGATCGTCACCGCCCGGGTGGCCGAGCTCATCCTGGCCGACAAGGCCGACGACCTCGACCGCATCGACCGCTCGGCCGAGATCCTGATCGCCGACGACAGCCTCGACGACGCGCTCAGCCAGGTGCCGGGGTTGCGGGCCACGGTCGTGCAGCTCAAGGCCCGTTCGCGGTTCGCCAAGGGGCAGCTCACCGAGGCCGAGCCGCTGCTGCGCCGGGCGCTGGCCCTGGCCGAGGCCGACGACGTGCCGGCCGTCCGGCTGACCGTGCTCTCGCTGCTCGCCTTCGTGTGCACGTCGATGGGCCGCCTGCGCCACGCCGACGAGATCCTGCGGTCGGCCACCGAGCTGACCGAGAAAGACCCCGACCTCGTACGCCCCGCCGTGCTCGACATGGCGATAGCGCGCCGGGCGGAGCTGAAGGCCGACTGGCCGACGATGCACACCGCGCTCCAGCGGGTGCGGGCCGGCGGACCCGTCTACTCCGACCACGGCATCGCCGCGACCGTGGCGTTCCTGGAGGCGACCTACCTGATCGGCTGCACCCGTCTGCCCGCCGCCCGCGACCTGCTGCGCCACAACGCCGCGCTGGCCAACGCGGCCGGGTCGCTGGCCGTGCTGCGCGACCGCGAGCTGGCCGAGGTCGAGATCCAGCTCGGCCGGCCGCAACACGCCCTGCGGCTGCTCAGCCCGCATCGGCGCTCGACGTTCGCGCTGATGGTCGCGGTCACCTCGGCCCGGGCCCACCTCGCGCTGGACGAGCTGGGCGAGGCCAGCGCCTGCACCCGCGCGGTGCTGACCACGCCCAGCCCGATGGTCGACCGGCGCATGGTCATCGAGGCGATGCTGTGCGACGCCGAGATCACCGAGCGCGGCGGCTCCGAGGGCGGCGCCGCGCAGTTGCTCGACCGCGCCCTCGACATCGCCCACGACGAGCTGGTCCTGCCCTTCGTGCGCTCCACCGCCACCTTCGAGGGCCTGCTCAACCGCCATCCCACGGTCGCGGCGCGGTGGCCGGCCCCGCGGTCCTTCGCCGACCAGGGTTCGACCCCCGCACCCGGCACCGGGTTGGTCGAGGTGCTGACCGTCCGGGAGCAGGCCGTGCTGCTGCTGATGCCGACGACCATGTCGACGGCCGAGATCGCCGAGCAGCTGCGGGTGTCGGCCAACACGGTAAAGACGCACCTGGCCGCGATCTATCGCAAGCTCGGCGTCGGCCGCCGCCGCGACGCCGTCCTGCGGGCTCGCGAACTTGAGATTCTCTAGGTCAGCGTCACTTCGCGAAGCCGATGCCCACACTGCCGCCACCCGGCTCGCCGGACGCGCTGGGCACCGTCGCGATCGCGGTGTTGACCCCGACCAGCCGGCCTTCGCAGTCGACCAGCGCCCCGCCCGAGTTGCCCGGGTTGATGGCCGCGTCGGTCTGGATCGCGCCGGGCAGCACGGCGGTCAGCCCGGCCCCGGACGGCACCGGTACGTCACCGCCCAGCGCGCTGACGATGCCGCTGGCTTCTCGGCCGGGCAGGAGGTGACCTTGGGCTCGTTCAGGCCCACGCTCATCCGTCCTTCCTCGCCTCCCGCGCGGGTGCGCTCAGCGGTTGTCCTTGCGGGCCTGACGCCGGGTCCCGGACGCGCGCGTCGACGCGTACCGCTTCGGCAGCCCCTGGTGATCGGGCTGACGGTCGGTGGTCTGCGACGAGCGGCGCCGGATCGTGCGGCCCTCGGGCGTTCCCGGCGGCTCGGGGTTGCCGGGCTGCTGCGCCTCGGCCAGCCGTTCGGCCCGCAGGGCTTCGGTGGCGGCGCGCGCGGCCGCGGCCACCGCCTCGCTGACTCGGGCCAGCGCGTCCTCGAAGACCTCGGCCTTGGCGCGGCGACGGCTGTTGCGCTGGTACGCCTTCCCTCGTCCGCCCGCCTCCTCGACCTTGGTGGCACCGCGACGGCGGTAGACCTTGAGGTGCTTGTCGCGGGCCCGCCGGATGCGGGTGTGCAGGTCGAGCAGCCCGTCCTCGTCGAGCTGGGCCAACTGATCGGGGTCGGCCTCCCGGGCCAGCATCAGCTCGGTCTCGGTGAGCGAGTTCAGGACCACTCGTACGCTGTCGGCTTGAACCATCGGTTTGTCCTTTTCAGATCACTCTTCGATCAACTCGGTGAGCGCCGACGTGCGCTCAATCGTCCAATTCGGCGGCGGCGCGATCTCGGCCCACGCCACGACGGGCGCCGCGCCGAAGTTGTGCCCGTGCCCCGCCGGAACCTCGTTCGAGCCGGCCATATCCGCGGTGACCTGGCACCACGTGACGAACGGGTACCAGCGCATCGCGGGCAGCACGTCGCCGCCCCGTTGCTCCTCCAGCCAGTCGGGGCGGCTCACCGCGAGGCGCGGCGACCACCAGGTGATGGGGTCGGAGGGGTGCTGCAGATAGACCACCCGCGGGTACGCCCAGGTGCTCGCGCTCGGGCGAGCCAGGTCGACGGCCGGGTCCGCCGCGAACCGGATCATCCGCCCCTGCTCGTACTCGGGAAGCACCTCGGTGGTGCCCGGCTCGCGGTCCCGGGTGAACTCGCGCCACAGCTCGTTGCTGTAGGGCGGTCCGACGAGCAGCATGCCGTCGACCCGGTTGCGGATGTCGCCACCCCCGCTGAACGCCGCCTCCGACCCGAACGACCCGAGGCTCTCGCCGAAGACGAGCAGCTTCGGGCGCTGGCCGACCGGCATCCGCGACCACACCCCGTACACCTCGTCGACCAGCGCCCGGCCGGCGTCGCGGGCGCGTTGCTGGTCGACCAGGAACGAGATCGCGCTGGGCAGATAGGAGTACTGCATGGAGACCAGCGCGGTGTCGCCGTTGTACATGTATTCGAGCGGGTCGACACCCTTCGCGTTGACCCATCCGGTGCCGGTCGTGGTGATCAGGCAGAGGACCGCGCGGTTGAAGCCGCCGGTGCGCTCCAATTCGCGTACGACGAGTTCTGCCCTCTCCCGAGCGGTGTCGGCCGAGTCGAGACCGGCGTAGACGCGGATCGGTTCCTTGGGGGTCGCGCCCGTGAAGGCCCGCAGGTCGGCCACGGTCGGGCCACCGCCGATGAACGTACGTCCCTGGTTGCCGAGCGACGCCCAGGACGCCTCGGAACCGGGGCCGCCGGTGCGGAACGACGACGTGGGCGCGGCGACTCCGGGCTGCGTCTCGCCGTTGATGGTCGCGAACGAGCGGTCGGCCAGGCGGTAGGAGCCTCGCAGGAGTACGCCGTTGGCCACGCCGACGATCAGCAGGGCGACGACGACCACGCCGATCGCGCGGGCGGCCGGCGGGGAGACGTACCGGCCGAGCCAGGTGACGACGGCCCGGGTGCCTCGGCGCAGCAGACGGGCACCGCCGATCAGCGCGGCGAACAGGACGGCGGCGAGAATCAGGACCAGGAGATAGGTGCCGCGGTGGGGTGGGTCGAGGCCGATCAGGCGGTGGATCGCCCGCTGCCAGCCCGAGCCGAGCCAGGCGAAGACGACGATGAGAACGCCGGACGAGACGGCGAGAGCACGCCACGCCGTACGGTTCGGCTGCGGCACCACGCGCTGGCCGGCCACCCAGTTCAGGAGCCAGACGGCGAGCACGCCGATCCCGTACCCGAAAGCGGCGAGAAGACCGCTGATCACACCCTGGAAGAGCCAGCCCCGCGGCAGCAACGACGGCGTGAGCGACGCGCACAGGAACAGCGTCGCCCCGGCCAGCCCCGGAAAGCTGAATCTCAGCCGCGGGCCGGTGGCCACCTCCGGCACTTCTTCCCGGGCCGTCGTTGTCGCCGCCACCGCCACCTCCCCGGTTACGAAGAAGCGTCTCCCGGGCCGGCGGGTCGACGCCTCATTCGATTCGGGTGAGGTTGACCTCCGGCTGGGCGGGGACGCGGGCCTCGCCGGCGGGCAGGCGGCGTTCGAGATCTTCGATGATGGAGCGCAGGCTGGCCAGCTGTTCGTGGACCGAGGGCTCGGGACGCGCCGGGCCCTTGACGGCGGATCGCTCGGCCTCGTGAGCCTCTTGCAGGGCGGTCAGCACGAGACCGACGAGCAGGTTGGTCAGCAGGTAGCAGGCGGCGACCACGTAGGACACATAATAAAGGACCGCCCATTCGGTGACCTCCCGACCGGCGTCCAGGGTGTCGGTGATGGCGTCCAGCGAGAGCAGCAGGAACAGGCTGAGCATGGCCTGGCCGACCGTGCCGTAGCGCTCGGGGTAGGCCTCGCCGAACATCATCCAGCCGAGGATCGCGTAGCCGTAGAGCAGCAGGACCGTGATCAGCAGGAAGCTGCCCAGGCCGGGCAGGCTGCGGCGGATGCCGACCAGGATGACACGCAGGCTCGGGAACAGCCGGAACGTGCGCACGATGCGAGCCAGCCTGAGCAGGCGAAGCAGGGTCACATTCTCCCGTACGCCCGGGAGCAGCGGGGCGACCACGATGGCGAGGTCGAACAGGTTCCAGCCGTCGCGGAAGAAGCGGGACGGCGCGGCGCCGAAACGGACCAGCAGCTCGAGCACGAAGCAGACGACGCAGGCGTACTCGATGGCCTTGAGCAGTGGCCCGGCCGCCTCGACGATCGGATCGTACGTCTCCAGGCCCAGCACGATCGCGTTGAGCATGATGACCGCGAAGCCGGCCAGATTGAACCAGTTGCCGAGGACTGCACGTCCACAGAAGACGGTAAGCCGGTAGGCCGTATTCGACATGGATCTCCTCGCCCGCTATCGGGCGAAATCCTACGACATAAACGATTCCCGGGGCGAAGCCGTGTCCATCCTAGGTGTCTTTGGTTGCGCGCCGGTTGGGGTATAAGAGGCCGAGCAAGAATTACCGACCGTGAGGAAACACTGTGAGTGACGATCCGCTGTACTCCATGCTGGGTTTCACCGACTCGGAGTGGGGGCTGCTCGTCGGCCTGCCGCAGTCGGTGCTCACCGCGGCCAGCGTGGCCTCCCCCGACAGCACCCGCAAGACCCGGGCCGAGGCCGAGGCCGGGCTCGACGTCATCTCCGACGCGCGGGCATCGGCCAGCCCGCTGGTCGCCGCGGTCGCCGGCGCGATCGTGACCCGGGTGGGCGACCCCGAACTGGGCGAGGAGCCACCGGTCATCGAGCCCGGCGACCCCATCGCGTACGCCCAGGACGTGCTCGACCGGGCCGCCGAGGCCAACGCCCTGCTGGTCGCGAAGGCCGAGCAGGCGGACGCGGAGACCTACAAACACTGGCTCGTCGAGATCGCCGAAAGCGTGGTGGGGGCCGCGTCAACCGGCGGCGTACTGGGCCTAGGCGCCGAATCCGTCACCGACAACGAGCGCGCCTTCCGCGACGACCTCGCCAAGGCCCTCGCCGACTGAATCTTCACTGGCCGGAGGGAATCTCGCCGAATCGGCTGAACCCTCCGGCCGGCCGGTGTTCGCTCGATCGCTCCGAAGCGCGAGGGCCGGACACCGCACGTGCCGGCTGAAGGGCCCGCCGGCCGACTGCTACTGCGCGACGAGCAACTCGTTCTCGATGACGACCGGCACGGAGAGGGTCTTGTAGCCGACCTCGTCGAAGAGGACGGTCATGCGTTCGTCCTCGTAGCCCATCACCGTGCCGGGCCCCCACTCGCCGTGGCGAACCTTGGCGTGGACGGGGAAAGGCTCGTCGGCGGCGGACGTCTCGACCTCGGCGGCCGTGCCCTCGGCGCAGTTGTCGCAGTGACCGCACGGCTTCGGCATGTCTTCGCCGAAGTAGGCCAGCAGGGCTTGCGTACGGCAGGCTCTGGTCTCGGCGAAGCCGCGCATCATGTCGGTGCGGGAGCGGGACACCAGTTGCTGCCGTTCGTGTTCCTTCACGGCTGCGGCGGCGGCCGCGGCGGGCAGGGGCGCGAAGACCGGAACCGTCAGTTTCGTGCCCCGGCCGGTGACCGCCGCGCCCACCTGTTCGAGCAGGCCCAGGTACGCCCCCAGCTTGCGCGGCCCGAGGCCCGTCGAAGCGCGCAGCTCCGCCTTCGTCTGCGGGCCGCTTCGCAGGGCCGCGGCCAGGGAACGCAGCTCCACCTCGTCGGGCGCGCCGCCGTTGAAGAAACGTTGAATCGCCTCGTCCTCGGAGCGCCAGAGCAGCAGCGCCTGGGCCGGTTCGTCATCGCGGCCGGCGCGGCCGATCTCCTGGAAGTAGCTGTCGGGCGAGTCCGGCAGGGCCACGTGGGCGACCCAGCGGATGTTCGGCTTGTCGATGCCCATGCCGAACGCCGACGTGGCCACCATGATGTCGATCTTGTCGGCGGTGAAGTCCTCGTGGCGTTGCTCGCGGGCGCCGCCGGCCATGCCACCGTGGTAGAACGCCGCCGAGTAACCGGCCTCGTCGAGCCGGGCCGCCAGTTCCTCGGCCGCGCGCCGGGTCGCGACATAGATGATGCCCGGCCCGGCGGCCGCGTCGAGCAGGGCGGTGAGTTTGCGCCAGCGATAGTCCTCGTCCGGGCAGTACGCGACCTCGAGGAACAGGTTGCGCCGGTCGAGACCGGAGACGTGGATCTCGGGCTGGCCCAGGCGCAGCCGTTCGATGATGTCGTCGCGCACCGGCGGGGACGCCGTCGCGGTCAGGGCCAGCACCGGCGGCCGGCCGATGCCCTTGATCAGGTCGCCGAGGGCGAGGAACTCGGGCCGGAAGTCGTGGCCCCACGCCGAGATGCAGTGCGCCTCGTCCACGGCGACCAGGCCGGGCTTGAGGTCACGCACCTCGGCCATGCGCTCGGGGTCGCTGAGCTGCTCGGGGGTGATGAACAGGAACTCGGCGCGGCCCTCCCGGATCTCGCGGATCGCCTCGCGCTGCTGGGCCGGCGTCTCGGCCGAGCTCACCCGCACCGCGCGGATCGCCGGGTCGTTGCGCTCGTTGAGGGCGGCGATCTGGTCCTGCTGTAGGGCGAGCAGCGGGGAGATCACGACGGTCGGGCCGGGCAGCAGCACGGCGGGGATCTGGTAGATGGCCGATTTTCCGGCGCCGGTGGGCAGCACGACGAGGGCGTCGCGGCGGCGTAGCACGGCACGCATCGGCTTGAACTGGCCAGGGCGCAGCGAGGGCCACCCGAAGTGTTTGCGGGCAACCCTGCGCAGGCGTGGTCCATAGACGGGAAGCTTCATCGAGCGGCCATTGTGCCCGGACGCCATGACGGGCAAACGCTATTTCAGCTTCGGTAGGATCTCGTTGGCGTACAGGTCGAACAGGCCCTGGTAGTGCGGGCCGGCGTTGGCCACGTAGAGCTCGTCGAAACCCGCCTCGCGGTACTGCTCGATCATGTCGAGGTGGCCGGCCGGGTCGCTGCCGCACACGAACGACTCCTTCACCATGTCCCGCATGACGAGGGAGGACGCCTGTTCGAAGTGGGCGGGCGTGGGCAGCACCTGGCTGAGTTCGCCGGGCACGCCCGAGTTCGGCCATTTCTCGTACGCGATCCGGGCTCCCTCGTCCTCGGTCGGGGCGAACGCCGCCTTGAAGCCGGCCTGCGCGATCTTCTGGCCTCCGCCGTTCGCGCGGAACCGCTTGACCAGGTCGCCGTCGGGCATCGTGCTGACGTAGCCGTCGCCGATGCGGGCGGCGGAGTCGACCGCCTTGGGTCCGAAGCCGGACACGTAGATGTCGACGGGTGTCTCGGGCAGCGTGTAGATCCGCGCGTTCTCCACTGTGTAGTGCTTGCCGCGGTGCGAGTACTGGCCGCCCTGCCACAGTCCCCGCATGATGTCGACGGCCTCCTCGAGCATTTCCAGGCGTACGTCCAACTCGGGCCAGGCGTCGCCGAAGATGTGCTCGTTGAGCGCCTCGCCGGTGCCGACGCCGAGCCGGAACCGGCCCTCGGTCAGCACCGCGCTGGTGGCCGCGGCCTGCGCGATGACGGCCGGGTGGATGCGCACCATCGGGCAGGTGACCGCGGTCGTGATCGGCAGACGGGTGGCCTGGCTCAGCGCGCCGATCATCGACCAGACGAACGGGCTCTGGCCCTGGGCGTCGACCCAGGGGGTGGCATCTGCTGACGTGTTGATAGTCGGTAGTGCTCACTGGTTGGCAATAGTGACGGTGTCAATCTGCACTCCGCCGGTGTGCCGGTGGCCGTGGGCGGCTCGATGGAAAGAATGGGCAGCGGCCACCGGTACCCGTAGGCAACCGTGCCGCGACGCCACGTGCCAAATCCTAGGCAGACGACAATATGTCTCTTGACTAGTTGTTATGCGGTACGGGAGACTGCTTTCGTCCCGATGGGGGCGCGCAGGAAGGGGGGCCGTGAGCGATGGTGTGCGTTCCGGTGTCGTCTCTGCGATCTCGGCGGCTGGCCGTGATGTCAACGTTTGTGCAAGGGCGCGTTGCGGGATCGCTTTTCCAAGACCTGCTCGGCATGGGGCGCGGTGACAACCAAGCCGGCTCTGTCCGAGCGCGAATTCGTCTGTGAGGCGTGCGGGCTGGTCATCGACCGGACCGGAACGCCGCACTGAACCCGGCCGCTCTCGCGGTCGAGTCGGACAATACTGCCGGGAGTGGCTCGGTGGCAGCACGTGGAGCCGACCGGAAGACCCGTGTATGCGGGCAGGTGGCTGTGAAGCGTGAACCGGCACGACACCAGTCGGTCAGACCGGGACCGTCCTGCCGCAAGGCAGGACTACCGACCATGTGCTCACCAAAGCACACTGAGAGGTAACGGTGGTAGTGGTCCGAGATCCAGTGCGAGGCGAACCCGGCGCGCTCGGCGCCGCGGGCCTGCTCGATCACTTCGGCAGGCGTGTATTCCTCGCAGCTCAAGAAGTAGCCAAGTCGTATGTCAGCACAGCCTTCAGTCCGGTCAGGGGCGGCGGTGGGGTGGTCGGATGGGGGCATACCCCTATTTCTTGCCGCCGAACATGCGGCGGATCGCCCAGATCAGGATGAGGAACGCGAGGGCCAGACCGAGCAGCCGGACCGCGTGGATCTCGGACCAGTCGACACCGGACGCGGCGAGCAGTGTGGGGGACACGAGGGCATCGTATCGACCCCGGCCCACCCGACCGCCCACGTCACGGCCCGCCCGCGCGGCCCGCCAGGCCCGCCCCGCCTGCCCGAGCCCGTTCCGGCCCACCCTGCCCGGCCCGCTCAGTACCGCCCGGTTTGCTCTCTCATTTAATAGGAAGGTTTGTTGACTGAAACCCGAACGGGTGTGACCATTGGTCCGCAACGAGGGGGGCGCGCTCCCACAGGGCGCGCGAGACGTCACCGGAGGTACGGGGGCCCATGCCGAATCATGGCGAATTGCCGGAACTCGCCGCAGCGGTGCTACAGCCGGGATTCGTCGGCGTCACCGCGCCCGACTGGATCCGGCGGTGGCTCGGCGAGGGTCTCGGCGGCGTGGCGCTGTTCGCCCGCAACGTCGAGTCGCCCGCCCAGATCGCCGCGCTGACCGCGCAGTTGCGCGCCGAGCACCCCGACGTGCTGGTCGCGATCGACGAGGAGGCCGGCGACGTCACCCGCTTCGAGTCGCGGCTCGGCAGCTCCCGGCCCGGCAACCTGGCCCTCGGCGCGATCGACGACCCGCGGCTGACCGAAGAGGTGGCCCGCGACCTCGGCCGCGATCTGGCCAACGCCGGCATCACCCTCGACTACGCGCCCGACGCCGACGTCAACAGCAACGCCGCCAACCCCGTCATCGGCGTACGGTCGTTCGGGGCCGAGCCGCAGCTCGTGGCGCGACACTCCGCCGCCTTCGTTCGCGGTCTGCAGGCGTCCGGCGTGGCCGCCTGCACCAAGCACTTCCCCGGCCACGGCGACACCAGCGTCGACTCGCACCACGACGTCCCCCTGATCGACCGCGACCGGGCCCAGCTCGACGAGTGCGAACTGGCGCCGTTCCGGGCCGCGATCGAGGCCGGCGTCCAGGTCGTGATGACCGGACACCTGCTCGTCCCGGCCTACGACGCCGAGCTGCCCGCGACGCTGAGCCGGGCCATCCTCACCGGGCTGCTGCGCGAGGAACTCGGCTTCGACGGGCTGATCGTCACCGACGCCATCGAGATGCAGGCCGTGCGACGCCGCTACGGGCTGGCCGGGGCGACCGTACGGGCCCTGGCCGCCGGGGCCGACGCGATCTGCGTGGGCGGCGAGCACGCCGACGAGCAGACCGCCGTGGTGCTGCGCGACGCCATCGTGGACGCGGTGCGCTCGGGTGAGCTGCCCGAGGAACGGTTGCACGCGGCGGCCGCCCGGGTGCGCCGCCTGGGCGCCTGGACCACCGCCACCCAGACGGCCACCGGGGCGCGGGCGGTCGCCGACGCCGTCACCGAGGTCGCCGTGATCACCCCGGCCAGCGGGGTGGGCTTCGACGCCGCTCGCCGGGCCGTGCGGGTGACCGTGTCCGAGGGCGCGGCCGAACTGCCGATCGACGGACCGGCGCACGTGGTCGAGTTCGCCCCGCCGCGCAACATCGCGATCGGCGCCGAGACGCCCTGGGGCGTGGGCGCACCCCTGGACGCCCTGCTGCCCGGCACCACGGCCGTACGCCTGACCGAGGCCGATCTGGGCCCCGACCCGGCCGCCACGGTGCTCGACGGCGCCGCCGGACGGCCGCTGGTGCTGGTGGTGCGCGACGTGCACCGGCACGGGTGGCTGAGCGACGTGCTCGAACGCGTGCTGGCGCAGCGTACCGACGCGATCGTGGTCGAGATGGGCGTGCCCGAGGTCGTGCTCGGGGCCGTGCACCTCGCGACCTTCGGCGCCACCCGAGCCTGCGGTCTGGCCGCGGCCGAGCTGATCGCGGGCACCCGCGTGCCCGCGCCCGCCCCGCAGCCCCTGGCCGCCTGAGAACTCCGGTCGCCGGCGGGCAGAGCGGGGGCCCAGCTCGCCGGCGACCGGTCAGTCCTCGATGATGTCGTCGTACTCGTGGTGCTCGGAGACGTACTTCGAGAAGAACGGGCAGGCGGGGTAGACCCGGGCGCCCTGGGCGCGAAGCTGGTCGAGCGTGCGCTTGGCCAGCTCGTTGCCGAGCCCCTGGCCGCGGAACCGCTGATTGATCTCGCTGTGGGTCACGACCGTGATGCCGTCGCGCACCCGGTAGGCCGCGAAACCGGCCACGTCGTCGCCGATCCGCAGTTCGAAGCGTTTCTGGTCGGGGTTCTCGCGCACCTCGAGATCGCTCATCGCCTCAGCTTAGGGTCGCGCGGGACCCGTACGCTGGAACGGTGTTGAAGCCCACGCGTCACCTCGCCGCCCTTGTCAGCTCGGCCGTGCTCGGCCTCGCGCTCCTCACCGGTTGCAGCAGTGACAACGTCAACTGCGGCCTCGACCAGTGCACCGTGACCATCGCCCGTGAGACCAACGCCAGCGCGAGCGTCCTGGGGGTGGAGGCGAAATTCATCAGCGCCGACGCCAACACGGTGACCCTCGACGTCGCCGGCGAGCAGATCAGCCTGACCAAGGGCCAGCAGGCCGTCGAGGTCGGTGGGCTGATGGTGTCGCTCGACAGTGTCACCGACGACCAGATCGGTCTGCAGATCTCCCGGCAGTAGCGCGGTTAGCACATTCACTCGTCCGCGTCCCGGGTTTGAGAAAACCCGGGACGGGACATTCATCACGTCATGACATCCGCTGCCTCGAACGTCAAGAGCACCGCCTCGAAGGCCGCGAACAGCAAACCGCTGGAGTACCTGGCCCGGGGCGGATTCATCGGTTACGGCATCATCCACCTCATCTTCGCGTGGATCGCCCTGCAGGTGGCGTTCCAGGGCTCGTCGCAGGAGAGCGACCAGTCCGGCGCGCTGCAGACGCTGGCCGGCAACGGTCTCGGCAGGACGCTGCTCGTGATCATCGTGATCGGCATGATCGCGATGGCGATCTGGCAGGCCTTCGAGGCCGCGATCGGCGAGAGCGGTGAGCAGACCAAGGGTGCCATGGCCGAGCGGGTGCTCTCCGGCGTGCGGGCCATCCTCTACCTCTATCTGGCGTGGACCGCCGTCAAGGTGCTGCAGGGCTCGAACGCCTCGATGGGTGACAACTCGCAGAGCAAGACCTCGACCCTGATGGACAGCGCCGGAGGCCGCTGGCTGGTCGGCCTGATCGGGCTCGTCGTGGTCGGCGTCGGGATCGGCATGGCGATCTACGGCTGGCGCGAGAAGTTCGTCAAGCACCTCAACACCGGCGAGATGCCCCACGGCACCCGCCGCCCGATCATCCGGCTCGGGAAGGCCGGTTACATGGCCAAGGGGACGGCGTACGCCATCGCGGGCATCCTGGTCGTGTCGGCCGCGGTCACCTACGACCCGGACAAGGCGCGCGGCCTGGACGCGGCGCTCAAGACGCTGGCCGCGAACTCGTGGGGCGTGTGGCTGCTCGCGCTGATCGCGCTGGGCATCGCGTGCTTCGGGGTCTACTGCATCGCGCAGGCCAAGTACCGGAAAGTGTGAGTAACACCCGTCCTTCGTGCGGGAGGGTTGCGAATGCGGCAGACCTGGGCAAGCTAGGTCGCTGGCATTCGCAACTTTCCTGTTGAAGGAGTTAGACGTGCCCAGCGTTCTGAAGGCCCTGCTCGTCGTCGCGGCGTCGGCGGGGCTCGCCCTGGTGCTGGTCGGCATCCTGCACCGCCTGACCCAGCGTCTCGGGCGTAAGTCCGAGCTCGCGGCGGATCTGGCCCGCACGGCCCACAAGCCGTTCCTGGCCACCGTGACCCTGTTCGCGATCCAGCAGGCGATCCGCGCCGGCGCGGGCGAGTTCCCGGCCCGCGCGGGCGTCCTGCACGCTCTGGTCATCTGTTTCATCGCCGCGTTCGCGTGGCTCGTCGGAGCGTTCGTGCTCGTGCTGGAGGACGCGGCGCTGTCGCACTGGCGCACCGACATCCCCGACAACCTGCGCCGCCGGCGCCTCAAGACCCAGGTCGTCATGGTCCGCCGGCTCACCGTGGCCGCGATCGTCGTGCTCGCCCTGGGCGTGGTGCTGATGACTTTCCCGGGCATCCGTGCGCTCGGGGCCAGTGTGCTCGCCTCGGCCGGCATCGTCAGCGTCGTCGCGGCGCTCGCCGCGCAGAGCACGCTCGGCAACGTCTTCGCCGGGCTGCAGCTCGCGTTCAGCGACGCCGTGCGGGTCGACGACGTGGTGGTGGTCGAGGGGGAGTGGGGCCGCATCGAGGAGCTGACCCTCACGTACGTGGCGGTGCAGATCTGGGACGACCGCCGGCTGCTGCTGCCGACGTCCTACTTCACGACCAAGCCGTTCCAGAACTGGACCCGCTCGTCGTCGGCGGTGCTCGGCACGGCCGAGCTGGACGTGGACTGGGCCACCGAGATCGAGCCGCTGCGCGCCGAGCTGAAGGCCGTGTGCGAGGGCTCGGAGCTGTGGGACGGCCGGGTCTGCGTGCTGCAGGTGGGCGGCACGGTGCGCCTGCGGGCGCTGGTGAGCGCGAGCGACGCGCCGTCGCTGTGGGACCTGCGCTGCCTGGTGCGCGAGCGGCTGGTGACCTACATCTGGGCGCACCAGCGGGATTCGCTGCCGCGCTACCGGGCCGACCTCGACCGCGCCACGGTGACGCCCTCGCGTCCCACCCCGCTTCCGGATGCCGGCAGCAGCCGCATGTTCACCGGCCAGGACGGCGACGAGCGGGCCGCGGCGTTCTCCGGACCGGACGAACAGGTGCCTGTTTCCGCCCATCGGTGACGTGTTCTGGCGGGTTTCGCGCAACAGGATTGACTCTCCGATGATCAGGGCATACACCGGGTCATGGAAAGGAGGACACGATGGCCGATGTTCTGAACGGCGGCCAGCCCAAGGCGGTTGCCGATCAGTCCACCGCCGAGTTGGTGCAGCGCGCGACCGAGCAGGTGAGTCGCCTCGTCCGTGAGGAGATCGCCCTCGCCAAGGCGGAGCTTGCTGTGAAGGGCAAGCATGCCGGCATCGGTATCGGCCTCTTCGGCACCAGCGGCGTGCTGGCTATGTACGGCGTTGGCGCCGCGATCGCCACCCTGATCATTGTCTTCAACCTGTTCCTGGACCTCTGGCTGGCCGCGCTGATCGTCACCGCCGCGATCTTCGTGCTGGCCGGCATCCTCGCCCTGATCGGCAAGAGCCAGGTCACCAAGGCCGTCCCGCCCGAGCCCACCCACGCGATCGCCAGCGTGAAAGCCGATGTCGACGAGGTAAAAAACGCCGTCAAGGAAGGCCGAATCCACCCATGAGCGAGAAGAACGGGTCGGCGCCGAAACCGTCGATCAACGAGTTGCGCGCTGACATCAGGCAGACGCGTGAGGAACTCGGTGAGACGGTGCAGGCCCTCGCGGCCAAGGCCGACGTGAAGGCCCGGGCCAAGGAGCAGGTCGAGCAGACCAAGCAGAAGGTCAAGGCCCAGGCCGTCGAGGCGACCGAGAGGGTACGGGACGCGGCCGTGGCCGCCGCGGGTGTGGTGAGCGGCAAGGTTCGCGAGGCGACCGACCAGGCCACCACCGCGGCCGGAACCGTCGGGCACAAGGCGTCTACCGCGGCCGGGGCCGTCGGGCAGAAGGCGACCACCGCGGCCGGCGTTGTGGGGGAGAAAGCCGACCAGGCATCCTCGAACGAACTCGTCGTCGACCTCCGCCAGAAAGTACGGAACAGCCCCGTTCCTCTTCCGCTGGTTCTCGCCGGAGTGGCAGCGATCGTCGGTGTCATTCTGATCGTCCGGGGGCGGCGCCGGTGAGCGGCAAAGTGTCCAAGCTGGCCTACAAGCCGGTCGGGTTGCTGCTCGGCATCGGGGCGGGCACGCTCGCCGGCTTCGTGTTCAAAGAGATCTGGCGACTGGCCGGCCACGACAACGACGCACCGAACGCAACCGATGAGGATCGGGGCTGGGGCGAGATTCTCGCGGCGGCCGCGTTGCAGGGTGCGATCTTCGCTCTCGTGAAGGCGGCCGTCGATCGAGGTGGAGCCGTCGGTGTTCGGAAACTGACTGGTCAATGGCCTAGTTGAGACGTGGGTTAACGGTCAAGGGTCTCCCGGTTCGCGAGAGCGAAGTGGGGGCCCTTTTCCATATCCGCGGACGTTAATTCGAATCTTCCGAGGGGCAGCTTTGCGGGCTGCTTTTCAGGTACAGTGTGCCCAGTTTTTGCGTACGTGGTTCGCTGCTTCCGCCCGATCAAGGGATGCCGGCCCGTCACACGATGACGTCCGGTGTCTTGCGATCACGGCGGATGGGACGTCCTCTGAAAGGCCGCCTCACGGCGCCGCTGCTCGAAAACGGTCATCGGCCCGGGGTATAACAGGGTCGGCATTTTCAGAAGGAGAGTTCAGCATGGCGCAAGGAACCGTGAAGTGGTTCAACGCAGACAAGGGCTTCGGCTTCATCACCGTCGACGGCGGGGGTGCTGACGTGTTCGTCCACTTCTCGGCCATCCAGACGAGC
The DNA here is from genome assembly GCF_003999975.1 of Actinoplanes solisilvae. Lineage (GTDB taxonomy): Bacteria > Actinomycetota > Actinomycetes > Mycobacteriales > Micromonosporaceae > Actinoplanes > Actinoplanes solisilvae. The sequence goes on from NZ_RJAC01000011.1 coordinate 37,365, forward strand.
GGTTACCGCACTCTGGAAGAGAACCAGCGGGTCGAGTTCGAGATCGCCCAGGGTCAGAAGGGCCCGCAGGCGGAGCAGGTTCGCCCGCTCTGAGACACACGCCGATCGTAAGATCGGCTGCCGATCGCCTGGCGGAGGTCGGCTCCGACGCAGAAACCCCCGCATCCTTGTGGATGCGGGGGTTTCGTCATTTCTGGGCGGCGGCCTCGGCCCGTTTCGCGCGCGTTCTCGTGCGCTCTCCAAGAATGATCAAAATCAGTCCCGCGACGGCGACGACCGGACCGATGATCGACCAGATGCCGACCCCGGTCATGCGGCTTCCCTCGAGAATGTCAAGACCCTGCAGTGTCCACAGAGCACCGACCACGACACCGAGCACGCCGAGCGCCATCGGAAGCCATCCGTGCAGCCTTTTCGGCGGCACCGGGGGCGACGAAGGCGACGATGATGGCGACGGCTGCGGGGGCGGTGCCGGTTCGTTCACCATTTGTCGTGAACCTGCGGGCGAATGAGCTCGTCATAGACCTCGCGAACGCCCGCCTTGGCCGCGTCGGTAAGCGGCGGAAGGTCAGCCACGGCGGCATTAGCGGTGGCCTGCGAAGGATTGCGCGCGCCGGGAATGACAACGGTGACGCCGGGCTGGTCGAGAACCCAGCGCAGCGCGAACTGGGCCATCGTGTAGCCCTCGGGAACCAGGGGCCGCAACCGTCGTACGGCTTCGAGGCCGGTCTCGTAGTCCACACCGGAGAAGGTCTCGCCGACGTCGAACGACGCGCCGTGCCGGTTGTAGTTGCGGTGGTCGTTCGCGGCGAACGTGGTGTGCTCGTCGTAGCGGCCGGAGAGCAGGCCACTGGCCAGCGGCACGCGGGCGATGATGCCCACCCCGGCCTCGGCGGCGGCCGGCAGCACCCGCTCGAGCGGCTTGAGCCGGAACGCGTTCAGGATGATCTGGACGCTGGCGGTGCCCGGGCGGGCGATCGCCGTGAGCGCCTCGTCGACCTTCTCCACACTCACGCCGTACGCCTTGATGCGCTTTTCCTCGACCAGGGTGTCGAGAGCGTCGAAGACGGCGTCGGACGAGAAGACGGGGGTCGGCGGGGTGTGCAACTGCACGAGGTCGAGCGTGTCGACGCCGAGGTTGGCGCGCGACCGGTCGGTCCACGCGCGGAAGTTGTCGAGGGTGTAGTTGGCCGGTTCCTGCGGGACCCGGCGGCCCATCTTGGTGGCCACGGTCAGCCCGGGGCGGGTTTTGATGAACGAGCCGATGATCTGCTCGCTGCGGCCGTCGCCGTAGACGTCGGCGGTGTCGATGAACGTGACGCCCGCGTCGACCGCGGCCTGCAGGGTCTCGTGAGCGTCGGACTCGCTCACCTCTCCCCAGTCGGCGCCGAGCTGCCACGCGCCGAGGCCGACCACGCCGGCCGTCCGTCCCATCCTGCGAAAACTGCGATTCTCCACGGGTATTGACCCTACCGGCCTCCTGATAGCGTGCCTACAAGACGTACGTACGGTTTGGAAGGGAGCGATCATGTGGGATGCCGCGGTTTATCGTCGCTTCGGCAGCGAACGCTCACGCCCTTTCTTCGACCTCGTCGGCCGGATCGGGGACGCGGGGCCGGAGGCAGTCGCCGGCCGGATCGGTGATGTGGGACCGGAGGCTGTCGCCGGGCGGGCCGTAGCTTCGGGGCCGCGGGCCGTCGTCGATCTGGGCTGCGGGCCCGGTGAGCTGACCGCCACGCTGGCCGAGCGGTGGCCGGGCGCGCGGATCACCGGGGTCGACTCGTCGCCCGAGATGATCGCGAAGGCGACGGAGATGGTCGCGGACGGAACCAAGACGCCGGCGGGCCCGGTCTCGTTCGAGCTCGGCGACGTGCGCGACTGGCGGCCCACGCCCGAGACCGACGTGCTGGTCACCAACGCGGCCCTGCAATGGGTGCCCGAGCACCGCGACCTGCTTGCCCGCTGGGCCCGCGAGCTGCCTCCCGGGGCCTGGCTGGCGATGCAGGTGCCCGGCAACTTCGGCGCGCCCTCGCACGTGCTGCTGCGGGCGGTGGGACAGCGCTACGGCCTCGGTGATCTGCTGCGCGAGGCGCCCGTCGACGACCCGGCCGGTTACGCCGCCCTGCTCACCGCAGCCGGCGCGACGGTCGACGCCTGGGAGACCACCTACCTGCACCTGCTGCCGGCCGACGGGCCGGACCATCCGGTGCTGCGCTGGATGGAGGGGACGGCGTTGCGGCCCGTCAAGGCCGCGCTGGACCAGAATGCGTGGCAGGCGTTCCGCGCCGACCTGGCGCGGGAGCTGACCGGCGCCTACCCGGCGACCGGCGAGTACGTCGCGTTTCCGTTCCGCCGCGTCTTCGTGGTGGCCCGGACCGCAGATCCAGAAGGGACCACCAGGTGACCGAGCTGACCTCGTTCATCGCCGGCCTGCCCAAGGCCGAGCTGCACGTCCACCACGTGGGGTCGGCGTCGCCGCGGATCGTCGCCGAGCTGGCCGCCCGGCACGAGGGTGACACGCCGGTGCCCGCCGACCCGGCCGCGCTGGCCGACTACTTCGCGTTCCGCGACTTCGCGCACTTCATCGAGGTCTACCTGAGCGTGGTCGACCTGATCCGCGACGACGAGGACGTGCGGATGCTGACCTACGAGGTGGCCCGTGAACTGGCCCGCCAGCAGGTCCGGTACGCCGAGCTGACCCTCACGCCCTACTCCAGCGTCAAGCGGGGCATCGCCGCCGAGGCCTACTGCGCCGCGATCGAGGACGCCCGCCGGTCCGCCGCGGCCGACTTCGGCATCGACCTGCGCTGGTGCTTCGACATTCCGGGCGAGGCCGGTCTGCCCGCGGCCGAGGAGACGTTGCGGGTCGCGCTCGGCCAGCAGCCCGCCGGGCTGATCAGTTTCGGGCTGGGCGGCCCCGAGATCGGCGTGCCCCGGCCGCAGTTCAAGCCCTACTTCGACAAGGCCCGCGCGGCCGGGCTGCACAGCGTGCCGCACGCGGGCGAGACGACCGGGCCGCAGACGATCTGGGACTCGCTGCGCGACCTGGGCGCCGAGCGGATCGGGCACGGCATCGCGGCCGCGCGGGACCCCGAGCTGATGGCCTACCTGGCCGGGCACAACATTCCGCTCGAGGTCTGCCCGACCTCGAACGTGCGCACCCGGGCGGTCGCCTCCCTCGACGAGCACCCGCTGGCCGTGCTGGTCGGCGCGGGCGTGCCGGTGAGCATCAACTCCGACGACCCGCCGATGTTCGGTACCACGCTCGAAGAGGAGTACGCGGTCGCGGCGAAGCTGCTCGACCTCGACGAGCAGGGCGTACGGGGGCTGGCCCGGGCCGCCGTCGAGCAGAGCTTCCTCGACCCGGGCGGTAAGGCCACGCTGCTCGCCGAGATCGACGCCTACAACGCGTAGAGCGGCTCCTGCCAGATCGCCAGCACCACGACGGTGCCCACCGTCAGCACGGCGATCCAGCGCACCAGCCGGCGCCGGTTGAACCTGGCCGGGCCCTCCCCGGGCTCGGCCAGGGGACGATCCAGGGTGTCACGCATGTTTGTGCCCTCCCGGTTGACTAGTCGGGAACCGCCGACCAAGCCTGGTGGCGCTGGCCGTTGCCCGTCTGCAGGACGAGCACGCGGTGCGCGCCGAAACGCTGTTCGCCCACGCCGGCCACGAGATCGCCCGTGGTGCGCAGGGTGAAGCCGTAGACGGAGGCCTGCAGCGTCCAGCGGGCCGCGTCGCCGCCGCACGCGACCTGCACCAGCGGGGCGCCCGCGACCGCCTTCCCGTCGAGCGCGCCGACGCACTTGCCGGTCGCCCGCGAGACCATCGTGTACGTGTTGCGGCCGGCCGGCACGAGCTTCCACTGCTGCTGGGCGTCGTCGTCGGTGCCGCTGAGCGTCAGCGGCGTGCCGGTCGCCGCGCGGGCCGCGTAGAGGTCGGCCGCCCCGCCGGTCAGCGCGTTGGTCAGGGTGAACCACGAGTTCTGCGCGGGCCGGGCGGCCGGCGCGGTCTCGGCCGCGGCGCGGGCCGCGTATTTCGGACCCGACTTCACGACCACCTGGTATTTCGCGTCGGGCTTCAGACCGATCAGGCGGGCCCGCGTGGCCTTGGTCGTGGCGACCGGCTGCCCGCCGACCCAGACCTGGTACGTCGCCTGGGCCGAAGCCGCGCTCCAGGTGAGCCGCACCGAACTGCTCGTCGCGTCGCGCACCTCGAGGACCGCCTGAACGGGATCGGCCGGGGCCGCCACCGTCTCGCGCGGCGGGCCGGGCGTCGACGAAGTGACCGGGGCGCTGGGCTCCTCGACGGGCGGCGTCTCGCCGGGGATGACCGAGGGGGACGGCGGGGCGTCACCCGAGTCGGTCAGCGGCGGCGCGGTGTCGCCGCTGGTGCTCGGCGTCGGATCGGCCGGGGTGCTGGCGCTGGGGACCGGGTCGGGGGCGGGGCCGCCGGCGTCCGGGATGTCGTCGCCGCCGTCGCTGCGCAGCAGGAACTCGCTGCGCGCCACGTTCCAGTTCTCGTCGAGATAGCTGCCCGGCTTCGGGTTGGTGCTGAAGTAGTCGTCGTGACCGCAGTCGAGCCGGGTCTCGTGCTTCTTCGGGCACGCCGTTCGCACGGGCTTGCCGGAGCGGTCGGGCCCGCAGAGCAGGTCGTGGTCGTCGAGGCAGCCGCCCGCGCCGCTCGAGTTGGGCGAGCCGATCAGCGTCGCGCCCAGCGAGTGGGTCAGCTCGTGGGCCGCCATCGCCGAGCTCCAGCAGCCGGCGTCGACCCGGGCGTACGAGGGTCCGCCGTTGTTGCGGTTGCCCAGGCCCGGGCGCCGGTCGGCCACGTAGGTCGCGATGCCGCAGTACACATTGGCATCCGCGAAGATCAGGTACTTACGGTCGGTGCGGTTGTAGCCGAGCGTGCGCAGAGCGTCGATGTTGCCGGCGAACGAGGACAGCTTGCCCCCGGGCAGCTCCACCTCGGACACGTCGACCCGGCACTGCGGGGTGGTCACGAAGCGCACGTGACGGGAGCCGCCGGTCTCGCCCGCGCTCTCGTCGAAGATCTGGTCGACCCCGGACGACCACAAGCGGATCGAGCCGAGGAAGTCGGTGTAGCGGCTCGGAGCACCGGCCGCGTGCAGGTAGAGCACCTGCACGCGCTTGCCCGAGCGGCCGTCGCCCTCGCAGGCCACGTCGTGCGCGCCCATGATGAAGTCGGCCTCGCCGGGCGCCGCGTCGGGCACCAGGGCCGGGGCGTCGGCGGTCAGCGCGCTGCCGCCCTCGTCGCGGGCGATCTCGGCGTCGGCCGGCACGTCGGTTGCGCTCTCGCGGGCCGGCTGCTGGGGCTCGGGTGCCTTGGCCGTGACCGGGGTGACGTCCTGGCGCACCTTGAGCCCGGCCGGAGCCTCGTCGGGGCCGTGCGAGCAGGTCACGTCGTCGAGCTCGTAGGAGCCGGCGCAGAGCGTGCCCGCCTTGGCGGCCTTGAGTCCCTGATAGACCAGGCCCTCGTCCGGCTTGTCCTTGGGCAGGGACGACAGGGCCAGGTTGTGCGAGTCGGGACGGTCGGCCACCACGTTCTCGACCACGCTCGGGCCGACGACGCCGCCCACGCCGAGCAGCGCCAGGCCGAGCGCGACCGGCAGCAGCCGGTGCGGCTTCGACGAGACGGCACGCCGGTGCCCACGCAGGACCGGCCGGCGGTGCGTGGACAAGGCCTCTCCTTGCTGGGCGGGAGCGCGATGGGCGGGAGAACTCCGAACATTGCCAGCCCGGTCCCGGGAGCGGAACGCCTTTAATGCAGATCTAAGCAAGAGCTCGGTCCGCTTCACTCGGAACGGGCGGGGCGGCTGCCACGCTCCCGGGCCAGGCGGCCGACGAGCCCGAAACGGCTGGCCTGTTTGGGTGCCGCCTCGGCGTCGGCGAACAGCATGACCACGCTCGCGCCGCCCATCGCGGCCCGGTCGAGGCTGACCGAGCCACCCGCGGACAGCGCCGCGCGGCGGGCGATGTCGAGCCCGAGCCCGGTGGAACCCTGGTTGCTCTGGCCACGCTGCATCGCTTTCTCAGGATCTCCGATGCCGGGGCCGGCGTCGTCGACCCGGACCGCGACCCAACCGTCGCGCCGGGAGATGCCCACCTCGAACGCCGTGCCCTGGGGGGTGTAGCGGAATACATTACCCAGGATCGCGTCCAGGGCGGCAGCGAGTTCCGCCCGGGCGACCGGCACCGGGATGCGCAACTGGGCGCCGACCACCCGGTAGGGACGGTTCTGGTCGCCGGCCAGCGCCGACCAGAACGTCATGCGTTCGCGCACGACCTCGCTGGCGTCGCAGACCCCCGTCTCGGGCGCCGCCGCGACCTGGGCCGCGACCGCCTGGCGGGTGGTGTTGATGAGCTCGTTGACCTCGCCCTCGAGGGTGACGATGGCCTGCCGGATGCGCCGGATGCCGCGACGGCGGTCGATCTCGTCGGCGCTCAGGTCGATGATCTGGGTGTCGTCCGGGTCGAGTTGCTCGGCGTCCAGCCGCAGCGCGGTCAACGGGGTGCGCAGCCGGTGCGACAGGTCGGCGACCATCTCGCGCTCGCTGGTGCGCGAGGTCACCAGGCGGTCGGCCATGCGGTTGAAGGCGTACCCGGCCTCGGCCAGCTCGCGCGGACCGGAAGGCTGGATGCGCACGCCGAGGTCGCCGCCGCCGACGGCCATCGCCGCCTGCACCAGGTTGCGGGCCGAGTTCACCGCGCCCCGGGCCAACCGGTCGACCACCACGACGCTGCCCGCGACCAGCACGAACGCGATGCCGAGGAGCAGCCACCAGTCGCCCCCGGAACCCTCGGAGAGCTCGCCCTCGGGCACGAAGACCTCGATCACCGACGTACGCCCCGACGCCGTGACCGGTTCGAGCCGGACGACTCCACCGGCGACGTCAGCCGTGATCGTCGAACCGCTGGACGCGGCGTGCTGCACCTCGTCGCCGGGAGCACGGCCGCCGGCCGTCTCGCCCGGCGGATGCACCTTGACCCGCTCGCCCGCGACGGCGGCCAGGCCCTTGGCGCTCGCACCGGCCGTGATCGCGCCGGCCACCCGGGCACTGTGCCGCTCGGCGGCCACGAGCGCCTGGGCGCGGTGGTCGCTGCGCAGCTGCAGGCCGAGCGGGATGAGGAAGGCGAGAGCGGCGACGGCGGTGGTCGCGGCGGTGATGTAGGCCAGGCGGCCTCTCAGTCCGGCGCCACCAACCGGAATCCGACCCCCCGCACGGTGCGCAGGTAGCGGGGCTTCGCCGCGGACTCGCCCAGCTTCCGGCGTAGCCAGTACAGATGGACGTCGATTGTTTGATCCTCGCCGACCGATGGCTGTCGCCATACCTCCTCCAACAGCTCGCGACGGGACACCACCCGGCCGGGGCGGGCGGCCAGGTAAGCCAGCAGGTCGAACTCCTTGCGAGTCAGCGCGAGCGTTTGATCGGCAAGGGTGGCACTGCGTTCGCCGACGTCGACACGCAGCTCGCCGACCTCGTGCACGGCGGGCTGGGCGGCGCGGCTGGCCCGCCCGACGCGGCGCAGCACGGTGGCTATGCGCGCGTCGAGGTGGGCGCCGGTGAACGGTTTGACCATGTAGTCGTCGGCGCCGGCCCGCAGCAGGCGGACGACGGTCTGCTCGTCGTCGCGCGCGGTGGCGATGATGATCGGGACGTCGGTGATGCCGCGCAGCATGCGCAGGGCGTCGGAGCCGTCCAGGTCGGGCAGGCCGAGATCGAGCACGACGAGATCGGGCGTCTCGGCGGCGACACGACGCAACGCGTCCAGCGCCGTGCCGACGGCGTGCACGGCATGCCCCCGGTCGGCGAGCGAGCGGAGCATGGCGCCGCGCACGACGTGATCGTCTTCGACGAGCAACACCGTGGCCATGCGAAGAAGGTACTGGGTCAGACACGCAGGGCCTAACCGGTGATTCAGGGACACCTTTCGATCACGTACCGTAACTGCCTTTAGTCCGGACAGGGGCGGTGGGCGGGGCGGTCGGATGGTTACCATCCGATGTGCCGATGTCGTTCATTCTTTTTCCCGGTACGCGCCTGGCGCTGGCGCTCGAGAGCCTGGCGGGCCTGAGCGTCGGCGACGCGCTGGGCGCGCAGCACTTCGTTGCTCGGGTCGACACCACCGACCCGCCGCCGGCGCCCTGGCCCTGGACCGACGACACCGAAGAAGCGTGCTGCCTGGTGGCGGCGCTGGGCGAGGGCGACTTCGATCGGGACGGGTTCGCCGACCGGCTGGGCCGCCACCACGACCCCTACCGCGGCTACGGCCCGGGCGCGGTCGTGATGTTGCGCGAGATCCGCGAGGGGCTGCCGTGGCCGATCGCGGCGGCGGCCGCCTTCGACGGGCAGGGTTCGGCCGGCAACGGCGCCGCCATGCGGGCCGCCCCGCTGGGCGCCTGGCACGCCGACTCCCTCGCGCACGCGGCCGCCCAGGGGGCCCGCGCGGCCGAGGTCACCCACGCCCACCCCGAGGGCATCGCCGGGGGAGTGGCGGTCACGGTGGCCGCGGCGGTGGCGACGGCCGGGCGGCTCGACGGGCACCGGCCCGCGCTGCTGCGGACGGTGGCCGCGCACACTCCCGAGGGACACGTGCGCGACGGCCTGATTCGGGCCGGCCGGCTGCGCGATGTGGGCGAGGCGGCGTACGAGCTGGGTAACGGCGCCCGGGCGATGGCGCGCGACACCGTGCCGTTCGCCGTCTGGGTCGCCGACCGGTTCCTCGACGACTATCCGGCCGCGATCGCGGCGTGCCTGCGCGCGGGCGGCGACGTCGACACCACCTGTGCCATCGCCGGGGGCATCGTGGCGGCGTACACGGGCCTGGCCGGGATCCCGGAGGACTGGCTGGCCGCGCGCGAGCCGCTGCCGAAGTGGCTGGGCTAGGTCTTCGGCCCGGCACCATTCCGAAACAGGCCTGGGTGTGATGTCCAGCCAGGTCCTCAAGTGGGTGGCGGGCGCGCCGATTCTGCTTTCATGCCCAGGGCCAACAGTCTCTTCGTCGTCGCCGGTCTCGCTGTCGTGGCCGCGTGGTCGGTGCTGCACCAGAGTTGGAGCGGCACGGCCCAGGCCGTCGTCGTCGCCGCCGTCCTGTTAGTCGTGGTGCGCCTGCTGGCCGGCCGCGACGCCGACCTGCGCGCGCTGCGCCGGGCGGTCTCGCGCGAGCAGGTGCTCAGCGAGCTCGGCACCGCGCTGATCACCACCACCGACGTGGCCGACGTGCACCGCCTCGCCGTGGGGGCGGCCGGCACCCTGCTGGCCGACTGCCCCGGCGCCCGGGCGACCATGATCGGGCTGGACGCCGGCGCGTTCAAGGTCACCGAGGCGGCCGGTGCGCACGCCGACGCGATCGTGGGCCGCTCGGTGCCGGCCACCGAGGCACCCGCGGGCCTGATCAGCCGGCTGCTCGCCGGGGAGATCGTCGTCGTGCGCGACCTGGCCGCGCTCGGCTACCCCGACCTGGAGCCCGAGGTCGACCGGCCGTACACGCTGATGCCTCTGACCAACGGTGACCGGTTCTTCGGCGTCCTGTCGGTCAGCGCCCAGGACGACCTGCCGGACGAGGTTCTTCAGTCGTTGCGGGCGTTGTGGGCCCAGGTGGCGCCGGCGCTGGCGAGCTCGGCGCTGACCGCCGAGCTGACCGAGCGGGCGACGCGCGACCCGCTGACCGGCCTCGGCAACCGCGCGATGCTGCGGGAGCGGCTGGCTGCCGCCCTGGCCCGGGCCGGGCGCAGCGGGCGGCCGGTCGGTGCGCTGATGCTCGACCTCAACGGCTTCAAGCAGGTCAACGACGCGCACGGGCACAACGTGGGCGACCAGCTGCTGCAGGTGGCCGCCGAGCGGCTGCACACCTGCGTGCGCGAGGGCGACACGGTCGGGCGGCTCGGCGGCGACGAGTTCGTGGTCTTCACCGAGAACGTGTCCTCGGCCCGCGACGCGCTGCTGGTCGCCGAGCGGATCGTGACGGCCCTCGACGAGCCGATCAACATCGGCGCTCGCCGGCTGCGCACCCCGGCCAGCGTCGGCGTGGCGCTCTCGCACGTGGGCGCCTCGAACCTGGACGAGCTGCTGCGGCTGGCCGACGCCGCGATGTACCAGGCCAAGCGGCGCGGCGGCGGCATCCACCTGCACGGAGCGGCCCAGCGTCAGCCGGCGTGATCGAAATGCGTAGCGCACGGACCAAGCTCCAGTTGTCGGTCAGCTCGCCAGCTTCTGTGGTGGGTAGCGGTACCCAGTTATGTCCGTGATTCTGCGATCGAACAGCATTATCGTGTTCGGGGCGATCTGCCGGGCGGTGTGGAACACGGGCTTGGAGCAGCGCCGCGAATATCGGCGGCGTGGTGCGTGGATCAATTATGTTGATCAGGCCCGGCAGTTGGCCGAGGCGAAAAAAGACCCTCTCTGCGGATGGCTGACCATCGCGCCGTCGCACATCCTCCAGCAGACCTTGCGGGACTTGGAGAGAGCGTGCAAGACCCACGGCACGTGGAAGGTCCGCTGGCGTTCGAAGGCCAGGACTGCACCCTCGTTCCGGTTTCCGGACCCGAAGCAGATCCGGGTCGAACGGCTCAATCGCCGCTGGGGACGGGTGCTTCTGCCGAAGCTCGGCTGGGTGCGGTTCCGCTGGACCCGGCCGCTGGGCGGGGCGATCCGTAACGCCACTGTCGTGCGCGACGGTGGTCGCTGGTATGTCGCGTTCTGCGTCGAGGATGGGGTCGCCGAGGTTCCTCCGAATGGAAAATCCGCGGTCGGGGTCGATCTGGGTGTGGCCGTTGCGGTGGCGACCAGCGACGGCGTCATGCATGACCGGGAGTTCGTCACCGCAGGCGAGCAGCGCCGGATGCGGCGGTTGCAGCAGCGTCTGGCCCGGTCCCGGCGGGTCCACGGCCGCGCTCGGCAGTCGAAGCGCCGTGACGCCGTACGCGCCCAGATGGGCCGGCTCCACGCCCGCATACGTGCCCGGCGCACGGACTTCGCCGCACAGACTGCCCACTACCTGACGACTGAGCACGGCTTGGTCGTCGTCGAGGACCTGCGTGTCACGAACATCACCCGCTCGGCAAGGGGCACCGCCGAGCAGCCAGGTGTCAACGTTCGGCAGAAGGCCGGCCTGAACCGGGCCGTCCTGAACAAGGGATGGGGTGGGTTCCTGCTCGCCCTGGATCATGCGGCGCGCTGTCACGGCGCGACTGTGGTCAAGGTCAATCCTGCCTACACGTCTCAGCGGTGCTCCCGCTGCGGCCATGTGGATGCGAAGTCCCGTAAGAGCCAAGCGGGGTTCGTGTGCGTCGGCTGCGGCTATCGGGACAACGCGGACGTGAACGCGGCGAAGAACATCCTCGCGGCCGGACTGGCCGTGACCGGGCGTGGAGGCCTTGCCGTTGGGCGGCCGTTGAAGCGCCAACCACCCGGACGGCTCGTGGCGTGAACGCGCCTCAGCAGTGGGAATCCCCGGCTTTGGACGCGGGGAGGAAGTCAATAGGCTTCGCGTGTGACCGGAGAACCCGACAGCCTGGAACGGCTGTGGACGCCGCACCGATTGACCTACGTCACCGGCGAGGAGAGGCCCGAGGGGTACGAGGAACCGGCCGGTTGCCCCTTCTGCCTCGCGCCCGCCGTCGACAGCCTGGTCGTCGCGCGCGGCGAGCTGGTCTTCGCGGTGCTCAACCTCTATCCCTACAACCCGGGCCACCTGATGGTCTGCCCCTACCGGCACGTCGCCGACTACACCGATCTCACCGAGGACGAGACGGTCGAGGTCGCGGCCTTCACGCGTACGGCGATGCGCGTGATCCGGTCGGTGAGCAGCCCGCACGGCTTCAACCTGGGCATGAACCAGGGTGCGGTGGCCGGCGCCGGCATCGCCGCCCACCTGCACCAGCACGTGGTGCCCCGGTGGGGCGGCGACGCCAACTTCATGTCGGTGGTGAGCCGCACGAAGGTGTTGCCTCAGCTGCTCGACGACACCCGCCGACTGCTGATCAAGGCCTGGCCGTCTCCTTCTTGACGTTGTCGGCCAGGTGCGGCGGCATCGGCTCGTGGCGGGCGTAGGTGCGGGTGAACGTGCCCGCGCCCGACGAGATCGCGCGCAGTTCGACGGCGTACCGGACGAGCTCGGTCGCGGGAACCTCGGCGCGCACCAGGCTGTACGTCGAGCCGTCCTCGCTCTCGCTGCCCAGCGGGCGGCCGCGGCGGCCCGAGAGGTCGCTCATCACCGCGCCGACGTAGGTCTCGGGGACCCGTACGACGATCTCGTCGATCGGCTCGAGCAACGTGAGCTGGCCGATCGCCGCCGCCTCGCGCAGGGCCAGGGCCCCGGCCGTCTGGAACGCGGCGTCCGACGAGTCGACGCTGTGGGCCTTGCCGTCGTAGAGCGTCACGCGCAGGTCGACCACCGGGTAGCCGGCCGCCAGCCCTCGGTCGAGCTGGGCGCGCACCCCCTTCTCGACCGACGGGATGTAGTTGTGCGGCACCGCGCCGCCGACGACCTTGTCGACGAACTCGAAGCCGGACCCGCGCGGCAGCGGCTCGACGTGGATGTCGCAGACCGCGTACTGCCCGTGGCCGCCGGACTGCTTCACGTGCCGCCCGTGGCCCTTGGCGGCCGAGCCGAACGTCTCGCGCAGCGGCACCTTGACCGGCTCGGTGTCGAGCTCGACGCCGCCCGCGCGCAGCCGGTCGAGCACCACGTCGGCGTGCGACTCGCCCATCGTCCAGAGCACGAGCTGATGGGTGTCGGGGTTGCGCTCGAGCCGCATGGTGGGGTCGCCGGCGACCAGCCGGGCCAGGTTCTTGGCCAGGTTGTCCTCGTCGGAGCGCGACTTGGCGACCACGGCGATCGGCAGCAGCGGCTCGGGCATCGCCCACGGCTCCATCAGCAGCGGCTGGTCTTTCCCGCTGAGCGTGTCGCCGGTCTCGGCGCTGCCCGACTTGGTGATGGCGCAGATGTCACCGGCGATCGCGTACGCCACCTCGCGTAGCTGGGCGCCCAGCGGGGAGTAGACGTGCGCGACCCGCTCGTCGGCGTCGTGGTCGGGATGCCCCCGGTCGGCCAGGCCGTGGCCCGAGACGTGCAGCACCTGCTCGGGCCGCAGCGTGCCCGAGAAGACCCGCACCAGTGAGACGCGCCCCACGTGCCGGTCGATGGTGGTCTTGACCACCTCGGCCACCAGCGGGCCGTCGGGGTCGCAGAGCAGCGGCGGGCGGGCCGAGCCGTCCACCCCGGTCACCACCGGCAGGTCGTGCTCCAGCGGCGACGGCGCGCCGCTGACCAGGCCGTCGAGCAGCGCGTCGAGCCCGACGCCGGTGCCTGAGCAGACCGGGATGACGGGATAGAAGTTGCCCCGGGCGACCGCCTTCTCGAGGTCGGGCAGCAGGGTGTCGGTGCTGATCAGCTCGCCGGCGAGGTAGCGGTCCATCAGGGACTCGTCCTCGCTCTCGGCGATGATGCCCTCGATGAGCGCGTTGCGGTCGTCGGCGATCGGGTTCAGGTGCTGCGGCTCGGCCTCGCCGACGCGCGGCGGGTAGCCCTCGGAGTAGTCGAGCACGCGCAGGGTGACCAGGCCGATCAGGCCGGCCACGGACTCGCCGTCGTCGCCGAGCATCGGCTGGTAGATCGGCATCACGTTCTCGCCGAACGCCTCCTGGCAGTCGGCCAGGGTCTCTTCGTAGTCGGCGCGCGGGTGGTCGAGCCGGGTGATCGCGACGGCCCGGGGCATGCCGACCGCGGCGCACTCCTCCCAGAGCGCGGCGGTGGCCTCGTCGACGCCGTCGACGGCCGAGACGACGAAGAGCGCGGCGTCCGCGGCCCGCAGGCCGGCGCGCAGCTCCCCGACGAAGTCGGCGTAGCCGGGGGTGTCCAACAGATTGATCTTGACGTCCTGATGAACGAGCGGCGCGCAGGACAGCGACACCGAACGTTGCTGGCGGATCGCGGCGGGATCGTGGTCCGACACCGTGGTGCCGTCGGTCACCGAGCCGGCGCGGGAGATCGTCCCGGTGGCCGCCAGCAGGGCCTCCACCAGGGTGGTCTTCCCCGAGCCGGAGTGTCCCACCAGCACCACGTTGCGTACTCTGCCGGGCTCGGTCACCACCGGCGCCGTCGCGCCGTTGAGCCCCTTCTCCGAGGTCTTCTGCGCCATGGCGGCCGCTCCTGTCCGTTTCGAGACTGTTAACGACGCTGCTCTTGAAATCCCACACCCAGCGCTGTCCCGGAGGCAACCCTTTGTAGTTGGCAAACGTCGCAGAAGAAGACCTTACGGCCATGACCTCGTGCCGGGGCGCGGTGACCAGGTCACCGCCGATAAGCTGGGGCCGCCATGGCAAAGATCGTCCAAGTAACCGCGCGCGCCGTTGTCTCCTACGGCGTCAACCCGACCGCCCGCTTCCTGCTGCGCATCGGCGTCACGCCGAACGCCGTCACCATCGCCGGCACCGTGGGCGTGCTGATCGGCGCGTGGTTCGGAGCCCAGGGCCACCTCTTCTGGGGCACCTGGATCATCACGGCCTGTGCGCTGACCGACGTGCTCGACGGCACGATGGCCCGCATGCGAGGCAGCTCCGGCAAGTTCGGGGCCCTGCTCGACTCGTCCATGGACCGCATAGCCGACGGAGCCGTCTTCGGCGCGGTCGTCTACTACATGGCCAACCAGGGCAACCCGTACGGTGGCACGATCGCCGCGCTGATCAGCCTGGCCGCCGGTCAGGTCGTGTCGTACGTGAAGGCGCGCGCCCAGAGTCTCGGGCTCAACGCCGACGTCGGCATCGCCGAGCGGCTCGAACGGCTGGTCATCCTCGGCATCGGCGGCCTGATCGGCAGCGCCGGGGTCGACTGGGGGCTGCCGGCCGCGCTCTGGGTGCTCGCCGTGCTGTCGCTGATCACCGTGTTCCAGCGGCTGATCCACGCGGCCCGCACCGAGCCCCGTCCGGCCGAGGAACCGGCCGCGTGAAGGATCGGTTGATCGAGTTCGGCTACGCGGCCGGGTGGCGGGTGGCTCGTGCGCTGCCGCTGTCCGTCGCGCGCCGCCTCTTCACGGCCGCGGCCGACCGGGCGTACAAGAACAACGGCCCGGGAACTCAGCGCCTGCGCCGCAATCTTCAGCAGGTCGTGCCGGACATGCCCGACGAGCTGGTGCGCGACGGGCTGCGGTCCTACGCGCGCTACTGGCTCGAGGCGTTCCGGCTGCCCTCGCAGTCGAAGCAGCAGTTCCTGGACGGTTTCGGGATCGCCCCCGAGCAGTACGACATGTTGAAGTCGCTGGTCGCTGAGGGCAGGGGCGTTGTGCTCGCCCTGCCGCACGTGGGGAACTGGGACGCGGCGGCGGCCTGGGTCGTCTCGAACGGCTGGCCGATGGTCACCGTGGCCGAGCGGCTCAAGCCCGAGGGCGTGTACGAGCAGTTCGTGGCCTACCGCGAGAAGCTCGGCATGGAGGTGATCCCGCTCACCGGAGGGCAGCGGGCACCGCTCGACGTGCTGGCCGAGCGGCTCGGCCAGGGCTTCGTGGTGGCGCTGCTCAGCGACCGTGACCTGTCCCGCGGCGGGGTCGAGGTCGAATTCTTCGGCGGGCGCACGAAGATGCCGGCCGGGCCCGCGATCCTGGCCATCCGCACCGGGGCACCGCTGATCGCGGTCGACCTGTCGTTCACGCCGGCCCAGACGTACGCGGTGCTGCGGCGGATCACCCCGTCGACCGAGGGGGCGCTCGACGTGCGGGTCAAGGCGACCACCCAGCTGCTCGCCGACGCGTACGCGACCGGCATCGCCGACCATCCACAGGACTGGCACATGCTGCAGAAACTGTGGCTGTAGGGAGATTGCCGTGCGGATCGGGATCGTCTCGCCCTACTCGTTCGACGTGCCCGGCGGCGTGCAGAACCACATCATGGACCTGTCCGAGGCCCTGATGGGGCTGGGGCACGAGGTGAGCGTGCTGGCGCCGGCCGACGAAGATGCCGACCTCCCGCCGTACGTGGTCTCGGCCGGGCGGGCCGTGCCGCTGCCCTACAACGGGTCGGTGGCGCGGATCGCGTTCGGGCCGGTGTCGACGGCCCGGGTCCGGCGCTGGCTCAAGGCCGGGCAGTTCGACGTGCTGCACGTGCACGAGCCGATGACGCTGAGCCTGTCGCTGCTGGCCGTGCTGTCGGCGCGCGGGCCGGTCGTGGCGACGTTCCACACGGCCATCACGCGGTCGAAGTTCCTCTCGGTGGCCCAGGGCATGCTGCAACTGGTGGTCGAGAAGATCACGGCGCGGATCGCGGTGAGCGAGCTGGCCCGCAAGGTGCAGGTCGAGCATCTGGGCGGGGGAGCGGTGGAGATCCCCAACGGGGTGGCGGTGGCGAAGTTCGCCGCGGCGTCGCCGTTGGAAGGATGGCCGGGGGAGGGTGGGACGCTCGGGTTTCTCGGGCGGTTCACCGAGCCTCGGAAGGGCTTCGACATTCTGCGTACGGCTTTTGTCGCGCTCGCCCGGCAGCGGCCAGGCTTGCGGCTCCTGGTGGCCGGTCCAGGCGACCGCGACGAGCTTTACGACGAAATTCCGCCTGATCTGCACGATCGAGTGATATTTCTCGGTTTAGTGACTGAAGCGGACAAAGCTCGCATGTTGCGGAGCGTGGACGTTTATGTGGCACCGAACACCGGTGGTGAGAGCTTCGGCATGATCCTGACCGAGGCGATGGCGGCCGGCACGGCGATCGCGGCCAGTGATCTCGACGCGTTCCGCCGCGTGCTGGACGGTGGCCGGGCCGGGGCGCTCTTCCCCGCCGGGGACGCCGACGCCCTGTGTGTGCTGCTCGACGCCCTGCTCGACGACGGTGCGCGCCGTCGTGAGCTGGCTGAGGCGGCCGGGGAGGCGGTGGCGGCGTTCGACTGGCCCAGCGTCGCCCGTCGGGTGCTCGAGGTGTACGCCACGGCGATCGAGGCCACCGACGGTCGCGTCATGGACGACGAGTGGGCGGAACCACGCTCCGGCACCTGACACGGCCGGGCGCCGGGGCACTACGATTCCCGCCATGTGGTGGACGGTCGGTGTTGTCGCGGCGGTGGTGCTGCTCGCGATCTACCTCGGCTGGACGGCCCACCGGGTCGAGCGGGTGCACGTGCGGGCCCAGTCGGCCGAGCGCGCCCTCGACGCCCACCTGATGCGCCGCGCCGCCGCCGCCGCCGTCGTCGCCGAACAGGCCGAGATCATCGAGCTCTACGCGGCCGCCCGCCTCGCGCTCGACGCCGACCCCGACGAGCGCGAGTCCGCCGAGAACGACCTGACCCGCCAGCTGCAAGCCGTCCCGCTGGCCGGCCCCGACCCGGCCACCCGCACGTTGGTCGCCTCGAGCCGCCGCGTGGTGCTGGCCCGCCAGGTGCACACCGACCTGGTCCGCGACGCCCTGACCTCGCGCCGCCGCCCGCTGGTGCGTGCCCTGCGCATGGCCCGCCAATACCCGCGCCCGCAATATTTCGACATCGAAGAGCCCTCGATGCCCCCGGCGATCCCCGCTCCCGCTCCCGGTGCCGCCCCGGCCGAGCGAGCGGCTCCCCTCGAGTCGGTCTGATCGAAGCGTCACCGACCACCACGGCCCGTTGGGGTTGAAAAAGGCTGCTGTTACCAGCCGCGCTCGGAGAGGCGGTGCGGCACGGGCTCGTCCTCGACGTTGATGCCGACCATGGCCTCGCCGAGACCACGGGAGACCTTCGCGAGCACGTCGGGGTCGTCGTGGAAGGTGGTGGCCTTGACGATGGCGGCGGCGCGCTGGGCCGGGTTGCCCGACTTGAAGATGCCCGAGCCGACGAAGACGCCCTCGGCGCCGAGCTGCATCATCATGGCGGCGTCGGCCGGGGTCGCGATGCCGCCCGCGGTGAACAGCACCACCGGAAGCTTGCCCGCCTCGGCGACCTCGCGCACCAGATCGTAGGGGGCCTGCAGTTCCTTGGCCGCGACGAACAGCTCGTCCTCGGGCAGCGTCTGCAGACGGCGGATCTCCTGGCGGATCTTGCGCATGTGGGTCGTCGCGTTCGAGACGTCGCCGGTGCCGGCCTCGCCCTTCGAACGGATCATGGCCGCGCCCTCGGTGATGCGGCGCAGCGCCTCGCCCAGGTTGGTGGCGCCACAGACGAACGGAACCGTGAAGTTCCACTTGTCGATGTGGTTGGCGTAGTCGGCCGGGGTCAGCACCTCGGACTCGTCGACGTAGTCGACCCCGAGCGCCTGCAGCACCTGCGCCTCGACGAAGTGCCCGATGCGCGCCTTGGCCATCACCGGGATCGAGACGGCGTTGATGATGCCGTCGATCATGTCAGGGTCGGACATGCGCGACACGCCGCCCTGAGCGCGGATGTCGGCCGGCACCCGCTCGAGTGCCATGACCGCCACGGCCCCGGCGTCCTCGGCGATCTTCGCCTGCTCGGCCGTGACGACGTCCATGATGACGCCGCCCTTGAGCATCTCCGCCATTCCGCGCTTGACCCGAGCGGTCCCGACTGCGGGCTGATTGTCAGACATGGTGGCTCCTCGAAGCAGGTTTGGTGCCCCGAATTTAGCCGCGCGCGTCGTCCCGGCCGATGGCCAATCGCCCCCCAAGTGGCCTTGCCGCCACCCGGGCGCCGCTTGTGGATGCCCGGCCGAGCTGCCTGTGGACAACCTCGGGCAGCTCGGGGCGACCAGCCGGTCACCGCGACCGGCCACGCGAACCGGATGCCTGCACCGGGCTTCCCGGCGCAGACCTCGACCCGGAGGCTCTCCAGCGGTTGTCCACGGGCGTCGTGCGGATTGTCAGGCCGGGCCGAAGCTTCTCGGCTCGACCAGGACCAGCCAGTTGCCGGTGTTGTCGCGCATGACGGCCTCGACGCCGTAGGGGCGGTCGGACGGCTCCTGCAGGAACTCGACGCCGGCCGCGGCCAGCTCGGCGTGGGTCTTGCGGCAGTCGTCGACGCGCAGGCCGAAACCGCCCATCTGGCCCGACTCGAGCTGACCGCGGATGAAGTCGGCGGCCGCGGGCGACAGCGGCGGGCCGGGCGTCATCAGGGTCAGTTCCAGCTCGGGCTGGTTCGGGTGGGCCAGGGTCACCCAGCGCATCTCGCCCATCCGCGAGTCGACGCGGGGCTCGAAGCCGAGATGGCGCACGTAGAAGTCGCGGGTGGCGTCCTGGTCAAGGCAGTAGACGGTCATCAGCGAAACGTTGAGAATCATGCCTCGACGCTAGGGCCCGGGGCGGCTCCGGGCTTCTCCGAAATTGCTCCGGCCGGTTTTGCGGCGATCACGCCGTGCATGAAGAGCCAGCAGCCCGGGATGCGGGGCGTGCCCGAGGCCCAGCGGCGCTGGTAGGCGGCCGGACTCTCACCGACCAGCTCGCTGAACCGGGTCGAGAACGAGCCCAGCGACGTGTAACCGACCGCCATGCAGACCTCGGTGACGGTCAGGTTGGCGTACCGCAGCATCTCCTGGGCCCGGGCTATGCGGCGGCGCGACAGGTAGCGGATCGGTGTCTCGCCGTAGGTCGCACGAAACGCTCGTACGAGATGGAACCGGGACATGCCGCCCAGCGTGGCCAGATCGGTCAGCGTGAGGGGCGCCGTGCTGTGACGGTCGATGTGGTCACGCACCCTGCGCAGAGCGAACACGACCCGAGCCTAAGCTGGAAAACGTGAACATCGGAGTGCTGGCCCTGCAGGGAGACGTGCGCGAGCATCTCGCCGCGCTGGCCGAGAGCGACGTCCTGGCCCGGCAGATCCGCCGGCCCGAGGAACTCGCCGACGTCGAGGCCCTGGTCCTTCCCGGCGGAGAATCGACCGCCATCAGCAAGCTGGCCGTCTCGTTCGGGCTGCTCGACCCGATCCGCAAGCGGATCGCCGACGGCATGCCGGTCTACGGGTCGTGCGCCGGCATGATCCTGCTCGCCACGACAGTGCTCGACGGCCGCCCCGACCAGGAGTCGTTCCAGGGCATCGACATGACCGTGCGCCGCAACGCGTTCGGGCGGCAGGTCGACTCGTTCGAGGGCGACGTGCCGATCGAGGGCATCGAGGGCGGGGATTTTCACGCCGTGTTCATCCGCGCGCCGTGGGTCGAGGAGGTCGGCGACGACGTGCGGGTGTTGGGCCGCGTCAGAGACGGTCAGGCCGCCGGTAGGATTGTGGCCGTTCGGCAGGGGAACCTGCTCGCCACGGCTTTCCACCCGGAGCTCACCGGTGACCTGCGTGTTCATCGGTACTTCGTCGAGATGGTCCGCCAGGCCGCCTGAGACCACGGAGGTTGTTGCATGTCTGGCCACAGTAAATGGGCGACGACCAAGCACAAGAAGGCCGTCATCGACGCCAAGCGCGGCAAGATGTTCGCCAAGCTCATCAAGAACATCGAAGTCGCGGCGCGCACCGGTGGGGGCGACCCGGCGGGTAACCCGACGCTGTTCGACGCCATCCAGAAGGCGAAGAAGAGCTCGGTCCCCAACGACAACATCAACAACGCGGTCAAGCGCGGCTCGGGCCTCGAGGCCGGCGGCGCCGACTGGCAGACGATCATGTACGAGGGCTACGGCCCGAACGGTGTCGCCATCCTGATCGAGTGCCTCACCGACAACCGCAACCGCGCGGCCACCGAGGTGCGCACGGCCCTGACCCGCAACGGCGGCACGTTCGCCGACGCCGGCAGCGTGTCGTACCTGTTCAACCGCAAGGGCGTCGTGATCGTCCCGTCCGAGGGCATCAGCGAGGACGACCTGATGCTGGCCGTCCTCGACGCCGGCGCCGAAGAGATCAACGACATCGGCGAGTCGTTCGAGATCGTCTTCGAGCCGACCGACCTGCCCGCCGTGCGCAAGGCCCTGCAGGACGCGAACATCGAGTACGACTCGGCCGAGACCTCCCTGATCCCGACGATGAACGTCGAGGTCGACGAGGACGGCGCCCGCAAGGTCATGAAGCTGGTGGACGCCCTCGAGGACTGCGACGATGTCCAAGAGGTCTACACGAACGCCGACATCAGCGACGACGTGCTGGCCGCTATTGACGCGTGACATCTGGTCTAGCGACCAGTAGGGTAAGGGGGTGGCTACAGCTATGTCTGACTACAGGATGCCGCCGATCGGGGAGTTCGACGTCGATGATCTCGCCTCCTTGCCCAAGGAATTCCGCTACGAGCTGCACGCGGGGAACCTCCTCGTCATGACGCCGTCGACCTATTGGCACAAACTCATGGCCCGGCGGCTCCTGCTGATGCTTTACGCGGCCGGTTTCGAGGTCCTCCAGGACACTGGAATCCGCGGAGACCGGCCGCGTGATCTTCGGTTGCCCGACCTCGGTGTCGTCGCCCATCTGCCGACTGACGTGGCCGATTTCTCGAACCTGCCAGGATCCGCGTTCCAGTTGATCATCGAAATCGTGTCGGAGAACTCAGAGAACGGCGAGTACACCGAAAAGGCCCGCTGGTATGCCGAGCGGAGCATCTCGGAATACTGGATCGTCGACCGCGACGTCGAACGCTCACACGACGACGCCATCGTTCATCTGCACCGTCTGGCGCTGACCGGCGACCTCCCTCACTACGTTCAGGTTCGGTCGGCACGGCTGTCCGAGCTCGAGTCCGAGTACCGGGCGAAGAACGAGGCCTGACACCTGGTCGTGTGACCAGTATGGTGACGGGACCGAGTCTTTCGGCGTGGAGGTGCTCCGCCATGACCCGTTTCTGGTTGCCGCCGATCGAGGATCTTGATATCGAAGACCTCGCCACCCTGCCCAAGCACTACCGATACGAGTTGCGTGAGGGCAATCTCGTCATCGCCGCGCCGACGAGCTTCTGGCACAAAGAGATGTCGATGCGTCTGGTGACGATGTTGCACAAGGCGGGCCTGAACGCCTTCGTCGATCCTGGGATCAGGGGCGACCGCCCGCGCGACAACCGTCTGGCCGACTTGGGTGTCGTCACCCGCCTGCCACCCGGGCTGGCCACCTACTCCAATTTGCCGGCGTCGTCGTTCAGCCTGGTCGTCGAGATCGTGTCCGAGAACTCGGTCAACGGCGAATACACCGACAAGGCCGCCTGGTACGCCGAGCACGGCATCCCCGAGTACTGGATCGTCGACCAGGCCCCCGACCGCTCCGACGACGACGCCTTCGTGCTCGTCCACCGCCTCCTGCTGGCCGGCGGCGAGCCGATCTACGGCCGTGAGCGAAATGTCCTCCTCTCCGACCTCGAACGCGAATATCCTCATCTTGACTCGTGACATCTGGTCGCTCGACTACTGGTCTGGAGGTGGGTGGTCCGATGGAGCCCGAGGAGGAGCCGATGACGGATCTGGCCGAAAAGCCCGACCTCCAGGAGGGGTTGATCAAGACCTGCTCGAAGAAGCGCGCCGGCAGGTCGGCGTCGAATCGAATACCGAGGTGATCAATATTGCGCTCCGGCGGCTGGTGGAAGAGAGGCGGGAACGCCGCCTTCGCGCCTACGACAGCATCCAGCGCATGGTCCGGGAAGGGCTGCTCGATCTGGATGCGATCGACCGGGGGCGTGAATGTCTCGTCGATACCAGCGTGTTGGGCCGGTAGGCAATGACCCGGCTCGATCTGTGAACCGTTTCCTGAGCGAGGGCCGGTGCGTTGTCGCCGGCCCCGCTCAGTAGTCGACGGAGATCGCCGACATTGTTTGGATCAGCGTGAGAATCAGAAGGATTCCGAGGGCCACGCGGCGACCGATCGCATGCCACTGCTGGCGGCGGTAGGCCTGGCACCATGCGATGCCGGCGTCGGCGGTGGCCATCGCGCCCGCGCGGTGAGTGTCGGCCAGCAGGGGGGCTTTGAGCAGGGCGATGCTGCCGCCGCGGCGATAGAGGGCCGGGGCATAGGGCTGCGGGCGCAGCACCCGCACGTCGACCTCGTACATCTGGTCGTCGCGCCATTGCTTCGTGCGTACGTCCAAACGGTGTTGAAGGTAATCGCGGGCTGCGTAGGGCCGGCCCAGCAGGCGGCGGCGCCACGACAGGCGGCGCCAATGGCAGGCCACGTCGGCCAGCACGTCCATGTAGAGATGCTCGGCCTCGGGGTCGCCGCCGACCAGACGGGACGTCGAACTGCGCAGGTCAGCCAGGTACGTCGCGACGAAGACGACGTAGTCGTGCGGCGGCTCCTCGGCCATGGGCGGAACGAGGTACATGACGCTCACCCCCGCTCCCCATGGTCGAGGCGTGTCGCTGCGGGGCGCAAGAGGCCCGGGTATTAGGGTGTCGAACACACGTACGTGAAATGGGGAGGTCCGTGGTGCGCGTACTCGGGATCGACCCGGGACTCACCCGTTGCGGGGTCGGGGTCGTCGAGGGCGTGCCGGGCCGGCAGTGCAAGCTCGTCGCCTACTACGTGGTCTACACCGAGCCCGACGAAGACATCGCGCTGCGGCTGCTGCACCTCGACAAATCTCTCGGCGAACTGGTCGCCCAGCACCAACCCGAGAGCGTCGCCGTCGAGCGCGTCTTCTCCCAGCACAACGTGCGCACCGTGATGGGCACGGCCCAGGCCAGCGCCGTCGCCGTGCTCGCCGGGGCGCGGGCCGGGCTGCCCGTGCAGACCTACACGCCCAGCGAGGTCAAGGCGGCGGTCACCGGCTCCGGCACGGCCGGCAAGGCTCAGGTGACGGCCATGGTCACCCGGCTGCTCGCGCTCGACGAGCCGCCCCGCCCGGCCGACGCTGCCGACGCTCTCGCCCTCGCCATTTGCCACATCTGGCGGGGCGGCACGCGCGCCCGCATTCAGGCCGCCGCGGTTGCCGCGGCCAACAAAGCGCACAAAGCCGCCACCGCGGCGAACAAGAGGGGAATTCGCCGATGATCGCCAGCGTGCGTGGGGTGGTGGCGGCGATCGCGCCGGACAGCGCCGTCATCGAGGTCGGCGGCGTCGGTCTGCAGGTGCAGTGCGCCCCGGCGACCCTGGCCGGCCTGAAAGCGGGCGTCGAAGCACGGCTGGCCACCAGCATGGTCGTGCGGGAAGACTCGCTGACCCTTTACGGTTTCGCCGACGACGACGAGAAGCACCTCTTCGAGCTGCTGCAGACGGCCAGCGGGGTCGGTCCCCGGCTCGCCCAGGCCGTGCTGGCCGTGCACCAGCCCGAGGTCGTACGCCGGGCCATCTCGGGCGGCGACCTGGCCACGCTGACCCGGGTGCCGGGCATCGGCAAGAAGGGCGCCGAACGGCTCGTGCTCGAACTGCGCGACCGCGTCGGCCCGCTGCCCCTCGGCGACGGCCCGGCCGGCGTGCTCAGCGGCGCCTGGCAGGAACAGGTGCGTCAAGGCGTGCTGGCCCTCGGCTGGTCGGCGGCCCAGGCCGACCAGGCCGTCGCCGCGGTCGCCGAGAGCATCGACGGCGAGGTGCCCGCGGTGCCCGTGCTGCTGCGTCAGGCCATCCGCCTGCTGGGCAAGGCCCGATGAGCGAGCTGGTCTCAGCCGACGCCGGCGACGACGATCTGGATGCCGAAGCGAGCGTCCGCCCCCGCCGCCTGGCCGACTTCATCGCCCAGCACCGCGTCCGCGACCAGCTGGAACTGCTGCTCAAGGGCGCGATGGGCCGCGGCACCCCACCCGACCACATTCTGCTCTCGGGGCCCCCTGGCTTGGGCAAGCCGGTGTCGGTGGACGCGCTGGTGCTGATGGGCGACGGCTCGCGGCGCCGCCTCGGCGACATCGTCGTCGGCGATCAGGTCATCACCCGCACGGGTGAGGCAGCCGCCGTTCTCGCCGTGCATGAGCAGGGCGAACTCGACTCCGTGCGGATCCGCACGACCACCGGCCGCGAGGTCGTCGCGGCGCCGGACCACCCGTTCTGGACGACGGAGGGTTGGGTCAAAGCGGGCGACCTCACCCCCCAGGACACGCTGGCGAACGTGTTGTCCCCGGTGACCGTCGCCGAGGCGACCGAGGAGTCAGACGAGTTCCGCCTGGCCGGCTACATGGTCGGCGACGGATGCACCAGCAACCAGGTCACCTTCACCGGAGGCGATGCCACGGTGCTGGACGATTTCCGCGCCGTCTGTGACCGTCTCGGGTATTCGCACATCACCCGGCCCAACTCGGCACGCAGCGAGTTGGTGCGGATCTCAGGGCTGAAGCCTTGGCTCACCGAAACCGGCTTGATCGACAAGACGGCGTGGCTCAAGAGAGTGCCCAGGTTCGTCTTCCAGGGCGATGAGTGGCAGGTCAGTGCCTTTCTTGCTGCCTATTTCGCGTGCGACGGCACGGTGAGCCGCCGTGGGAGCGACCGCTACGACGTGGTTATCGAGTTCTACAGCGTCTCCCGCGGTCTCCTCGAAGACACCCAGCACCTTTTGCTCCGCCTGGGCATCCAATCGCGCCTGAAGCTGAAGCGCGGCCGCTACCAGGGCCGCCTCCATGAGTCGTGGCGTTTGTCGATCACCAGTCAGGACGATGCGGCGCGGTTCGCCGAGCGGGTCACACCGATCGGTGAGCGCGGTGTGCGGTTGCGTGAGTGGGCGCCGCGCCGGGACCGCTTCGATGAGCGGCTGGCGCCAGACCGGGTTGCGTCCGTGGAGCCCGCTGGTCTGACGGAATGCCGGTGTCTGACCGTCGCTGACGATCACACGTTCACTGTGAACGACCTGGTCGTGCACAACACCACTCTGGCGAACATCGTGGCGGCCGAGCTGGGGACCGGGATCCGGACGACCAGTGGGCCGGTGATCGAGCGGTCGGGGGATCTCGCGGCGATCCTGACCGGTCTCGCGCCCGGGGATGTGCTGTTCATCGACGAGATCCATCGCATCGCGAAGCCGGCCGAGGAGCTGCTCTACAGCGCGATGGAAGACTTCCGGGTCGACGTCGTCGTGGGCAAGGGGCCGGGGGCGACCGCCATCCCGCTCGACGTCGAACCGTTCACGCTGGTCGGGGCGACCACGCGGGCCGGGTTGCTGTCGGGGCCGATGCGCGACCGGTTCGGTTTCGTCGCACACCTCGATTTCTATTCGCCGGCCGATCTCGACGCGTTGCTGCACCGGTCGGCCCGCATTCTCGGGGTGCCGATCACCGATGAGGGGGCGGCCGAGATCGCCGGGCGGTCGCGGGGTACGCCGCGCATCGCGAACCGGCTGCTGCGGCGGGTCCGGGATTATGCCGAGGTGCGCGCCGACGGCATCGTGACCGAGACCACCGCCCGGGAGGCGCTCAAGGTGTACGACGTCGACGCCTTGGGTCTCGACCGGCTCGACCGGGCGGTGCTGCGGGCGCTGATCGAGTCGTTCCGGGGCGGTCCGGTCGGCCTGTCCACGCTGGCCGTGGCGGTGGGGGAGCAGTCCGACACGGTCGAGGAGGTCTGCGAGCCGTTCCTGGTGCGGGCCGGGCTTCTGGCCCGTACGCCGCGGGGTCGTGTCGCCACCGAGGCGGGTTGGCTTCATCTCGGAAAGACACCGCCATCGGGCACGGCCCAAGGAGATTTGTTCGCACGGGATGCATGAAATCCCCTCGTAATGCGAACGTGATGTGTGCCGCATTCGGACTTCCCAGGTTGACCGATTAGACTCGCCGCCGTTCAACCGGGAGTTGTTTATCGCCGTCGGTGGCGCGGAGCGCCGTGGACGGCCAACGGAAGGCATATTCGTGGACGACCTGGCAGCCGAAGCATCGGGCGGCGGCAGCTTCACGCCCCTGCTCCTCATCGTTCTGCTCTTCGGTGTGATGTATTTCCTCATGATCCGGCCGCAGCAGAAGCGTCGCCGTGAGGCCCAGCAGATGCAGAACACGCTCGGCCCCGGCGACCACATCGTCACCATCGGCGGCCTGCACGGCATTGTCGTCTCCGTCTCCGACGACATCGTGACGATCGAGATCGCCGACGGTGTGCAGGTGCAGTTCGCGCGTCCGGCCATCGCGCGGGTCGTGCCCGAGCCGGCCGCCGAGGCGCCGGTCGAGGACGAGCCGATCGCCGAGCCCGCCGTCGAGGAGCCGATCGTCAACCCGGTGACCGACACGCGTAAGAAGGACTGACTTACTCTTCGGGCCGGCCCGCGCGGCATCACGTCGCCGGGCCGTTTCGTGGGGCCCACATCCGGCCGCCGCCTGGTGTATAAAACGGGCACCGCTACCGCGGTACCCACAAAGATGCCGTAACACACAGGGAGACCTAAAGCCGTGGCACGACCACCACAGGGACAGATGCATCCCGGACGGCAGCTTGCCGTGCTCGGCGCCATCTTCGTCGTCCTGTATCTGCTGGTTTTCTTCGCCGGTGGAGCGAGCGGCAGCTTCATGGACCGCCTGCACCCCAAGCTCGGCCTCGACCTCGTGGGTGGCACCCAGGCCACCTACATCGCTTCGGTGCAGGGCGGCCAGGTGCCGTCGAAGCAGAGCCTGGAGCAGGCCCGCGGCATCATCGAGGAGCGGGTCAACGCTCTCGGTGTCTCCGAGGCCGAGGTTGTCATCCAGGGTGACCGAAACATTGTGGTCTCCCTCGCCGGTAAGGCCGACGACCAGCTCAAAGACCTGTCGCAGGCCGCGCAGATGCGGTTCCGCCTGCTGATCGGCACGACGGGCGACGTCGCCTCGGTGGCGTTGAACCCGCCGTCGGCCGCGCCTTCCGGCGCGCCGTCCGCGCCGCCCTCGGCGCCGGCCGGCACCACGCCGTCGAACGGCGCGAGCGCCCCGGCCGTGCAGAACAGCCCGTCGACCGGTGGTCAGGGTGGCGGCGAGGTCGTCAAGGCCCCGACGCCGACCCCGAGCCCGAGCGCGTCGGCCCCGGCGGCGAGCGAGCCCGTGCCGGCCACCGCCGGCGTGCAGGAGCAGCGCGCCGCCGTCGAGAAGAAGGTCGGCGCCGCGGCGTGGGCCGCGGCCGAGAAGCTGACGACCCCGGTCGATCTCAGCACCGACACCAAGGCCGGCCTGCCGTTCGCGAACTTCGCCAAGCTCAGCGGCGACGAGGTCAACGTTCTGACCCCGCAGATGCAGTTCAACGTGCCGACGATCGGCTGTCAGCAGCTCGACGCCCGGCCGAACGGCGCGATCGACAACAAGGACGCTCAGGCCGTCGCGTGTTACCAGAGCGCCAAGGTGCTGCTCGACAAGGCGCCGGTCGTCGGTGAGGACATCTCGAAGGCGAGCCCGCAGCTCGACCAGCAGACCGGCCAGTGGGTCGTCTCGCTCGACTTCACGAGCGCGGGCTCGACCAAGTGGGCGGCGCTGACCCGGCAGGCGTTCGAGGCCACCTCGACCGCTCCCTGCTTCGTCGCCGCGCAGGCGCTCTACGGCCAGGTTGACCACTGTGCCGTCGCCGTGGTGCTCGACAAGAACATCATCTCGGCCCCGCAGATCCAGGGCGTGCTGACCGGCACCTCGCAGATCACCGGCCAGTTCACCTCGGCCTCGGCCCGTCAGCTGGCCGACCAGCTCAACTTCGGCGCGCTGCCGGTGACCTTCACCTCGGGCCCGGCTCAGACGGTTTCGGCGACGCTGGGCATCCAGCAGCTCCAGGCCGGTCTGCTCGCGGCCGCGATCGGCATGGGCCTGGTCGCGATCTACGCGTTCTTCTACTACCGCCTGCTCGGCTCGGTCATCTTCCTGAGCCTGATCCTGTCGGGTCTGCTCACGTTCGGCGCGCTGGTCTTCCTGGGCCGTACGGTGGGCTTCACGCTGACCTTGGCGGGCATCGCCGGGTTCATCGTGTCACTAGGTGTCGCGGCTGACTCGTTCGTCATCTACTTCGAACGTCTTAAAGACGAGATCCACGAGGGTCGAAGTCCGCGAAGCGCTGTGCCACGAGCGTGGGCCCGTGCCCGGCGTACGATCATCTCGGCCAACACGATCACCATCCTGGCCGCCGTGGTGCTCTACATCGTCTCGGTCGGCGCGGTGCAGGGCTTCGCCTTCGCGCTGGGTCTGTCGACCGTGCTCGACCTGGTCGTGGTGTTCCTCTTCCGTCACCCGATCATGACGATGTTCGCGCGGACCAAGGCGTTCCTCTCGCCGCGGGTGAGCGGTCTCGGCCGCGTGCTGCGCAACGCTTCGACCGACCCCAAGGAGGCCTGACATGGCCCGCCAAGGTCTCGCCGCCCGGCTGTACGCGGGTGAGGCGAACATCAACATCATCGGCCGGCGCAAGCTCTGGTTCCTGATCGCCGCCGCGCTCGTGGTCGTCTCGATCGCCAGCATCTCGATCCAGAGGTTCCACCTCGGCATCGAGTTCGCCGGTGGCACGTCGTTCAGCGTGCCCGCGACGACCTCGGACGGGCGCACCCTGACCCAGGGTGAGGTGTCCGACGCGGTCCAGCGGGCGATCCAGTCGGTCGACCCGGGCGCCGAGGTCGGCGCCGCGCAGGAGGTCGGCCGGGCCGGCCAGGGCAAGAGCTTCACCGTCCGGGCCACCGCGATGACCGCTCAGCAGGCCGAGGAGGCCAAGACCGCCCTCGTCACCGACCTGAAGGTCTCGGCCGAGGAGGTCAGTGACGACCAGGTGTCGGCCGCGTGGGGTGGTCAGGTCACGAGACAGGCGTTGCTCGGTCTGGTGATCTTCCTGATCATCGTGATGATCTATCTGGTCGTCCGGTTCGAGTGGCGGATGGCGGTCGCCGCCGTCGCCTCGCTCCTGCTCGACCTCGTGGTCACGGCCGGCGTCTATTCGCTGGTGGGTTTCGAGGTCACCCCGTCGACCGTGATCGGCTTCCTGACGATCCTGGGTTATGCGCTCTACGACGTGGTGGTGGTCTTCGACAAGGTGCAGGAGAACACCCGCGGTATCACCGCGGGCAGCACCCGCACCTACAGCGAGGCCGCCAACCTGGCGGTCAACCAGACCCTGATGCGCTCGCTCAACACCGGTCTGGTGGCGCTGCTCCCGGTCGGCGGTCTGCTCTTCATCGGGGCCGGTCTGCTCGGCGCGGGCACGCTGAAGGACCTCGGTCTGGTGCTCTTCGTCGGCATGGGCTTCGGCGTCATCGCCTCGATCATGTTCGCGGCGCCGGTGCTGACCCTGCTGAAGGACCGCGAGCCGAAGATCAAGGCGCACACCGCCCGGGTCCTCGCGCGGCGGGCCTCGGTCCGTTCGGGCGACGTGGCTCCGCGTGGTGAGCGCACCGGCCGTGACGCCAACGTGTCGGAGTCCGACGAGGTGGCTCCGGCGCTCGCGTCGGCCGCCCCGCGGCCCGGCAGCCGTCCGACGGCCAAGCGCAACACGAACAACCGTGGCGGACGCACCGGCGGCGCCGGCAACCGCCCCAGCGGCGGCACTAAGCGACGCTGACGCTTGACGCGACAAGGGGGCGGCCGGTGATCCGGCCGCCCCCTTTGTCGTTACGCTGACGCGCGTGACTGATGAACTCGATCTCGCCGCGGTCGTCGCGGGCGGCACGGTCGACGTGCTCGACTTCCCCAAGCCGGGCATCGTCTTCAAGGACCTGATGCCGCTGTTCGCCGACGGGCCGGCGTTCCGCACGGTGATCGACGGGATCGTCGCCCACTACGGCAAGGACACGTTCGACGTGGTGGCCGGGGTCGAGGCGCGGGGCTTCGTCGTGGCCGCCGCGGTGGCGTACGCGGCCGGGGTGGGGGTCGTGCCGGTGCGCAAGGCCGGCAAGCTTCCGCGGCCCGCGATCGCGGTCTCCTACGAGCTGGAGTACGGCGAGGCCACCCTCGAGGTGCACGAGGACGCGTTCGTCGCCGGGCAGCGGGTGCTGGTGGTCGACGACGTGCTCGCCACCGGGGGCACGGCCGGGGCGGCCCTCGAGCTGGTCGAGCGGGCCGGCGGTACGGTCGCCGGCTTCACGGTGCTGATGGAGCTGGCGTTCCTGAAGGGCCGCGAGCGTCTCGGTTCGCGTACGGTCCATGCGCTACTGACCGTTTGATAGGCATTTGCCCGGCGTGGGCCCGGTTCTTTCGGAGGTTCAGGCGCGCCATCGGGGAAGAGTGTGCGGGTAGGATGGCGTTCCTAACCAGGTGAGCAACCCTGGACTTCTCCGGCCGGCGATCCCCGGCCGGGTCACGAGCGAAGGTGTGAGGAGGCCGGTGTCCAGCGACGTCGTCCCTCCGGCGGAGGGCACGGTGCAGCCGACCGAGAACTCACGGAACGGCTCCGGCGCGCCTGCGCCCGCCGACGAGGTTCCCACGGTGGCGGCGGTTGAGGCGGCCGACGAGGCCACTCAGCCGATGCCGCCCGGCGGTGAGCCCGGCGGGTTCGGGCTGGCCAGCGCGCCCACCGGCCGCCGGGTGCGGGCCCGCCTGGCGCGGTTCAACGCGCCCTGGCAGAGCACCCAGGTCAGTGAGGTTCTCGAGCCGCTGATCGCCACCCACCGGGCCAGCCACCCCAAGGCCGACGGCCGCATGCTGCAGCGCGCCTTCGACGTGGCCGCCCGCTGGCACTCCGGTCAATACCGCAAGTCCGGCGACCCCTACATCACGCACCCGCTGGCCGTGGCGACGATCCTGGCCAACCTCGGCATGGACACGACCACTCTTGTCGCGGCCCTGCTGCACGACACGATCGAAGACACCGACTACGGCCTCGAGCAGATGCGCACCGACTTCGGCCCCGAGGTGGCGCTGCTGGTCGACGGCGTGACCAAGCTCGACCGGGTCAAGCTGGGCGACGCGGCCAAGGCAGAGACGATCCGCAAGATGGTCGTCGCCATGGCCAAGGACCCGCGCGTGCTGGTCATCAAGCTGGCCGACCGGCTGCACAACATGCGCACCCTGACCTTCCTCCCGCGCGCCAAGCAGGAGCAGAAGGCCAAGGAGACCCTCGAGATCCTCGCGCCGCTGGCTCACCGCCTCGGCATGAACACGATCAAGTGGGAGCTGGAAGACCTCGCCTTCGGCACCCTGTTCCCCAAGCGGTTCGAAGAGATCAACCGCCTAATCGGGGAGCACCAGCCGCAGCGTGAGGCCCTGCTGCGCCAGGTCACCAACCGGGTCAGCCTCGACCTCAAGTCGGCGAAGATCAAGGCCGAGACCACCGGCCGCCCCAAGCACCTCTACTCGATCTATCAGAAGATGATCGTGCGGGGCCGCGACTTCAACGACATCTACGACCTCGTCGGCGTGCGCATCCTGGTCGACACGGTCCGCGACTGCTATGCCGCGCTGGGCGTCATCCACGCGAACTGGCAGCCCGTGCCGGGCCGGTTCAAGGACTACATCGCGATGCCGAAATTCAACATGTACCAGTCGTTGCACACGACGGTCATCGGCCCGACCGGCAAGCCGGTCGAGATGCAGATCCGCACGTTCGCCATGCACCGCACGGCCGAGTTCGGCATCGCCGCCCACTGGAAGTACAAGGAACAGAAGGGCGCGACGATCGTCGGCCCGCCGGCGCACATCGACGAGATGACCTGGCTGCGGCAGCTGCTCGACTGGCAGCGCGAGGCGAGCGACCCGTCCGAGTTCCTCGACGCGTTGCGCTTCGATCTGTCCAGCCAAGAGGTGTACGTCTTCACGCCCAAGGGCGACGTCATCCCGCTGCCGACCGGCTCGACGCCCGTCGACTTCGCCTACGCGGTGCACACCGAGGTCGGGCACAAGTGCATCGGCGCGCGGGTCAACGGCAAGCTCGTGCCGCTCGAGTCGACGCTGTCCAACGGCGACGTCATCGAGATCTTCACGTCGAAGTCGGCCAACGCCGGCCCGACGCAGGACTGGCTCGGCTTCGTCAAGAGCCCTCGGGCGCGCACGAAGATCCGGCAGTACTTCAACAAGGAACGCCGCGAGGAAGCGATCGAGGTCGGCAAGGAGGCGATCGTCAAGGCGATGCGCAAGCAGGGCCTGCCCCTGCAGCGCATGCTGACGAACGAGAACCTCACGACCATCGCCCGCGACCTGCACCTGGCCGACGTCGCCTCGCTCTACGCGGCGATCGGCGAGAGCACGGTCAGCGCCCAGTCCGTCGTGCAGAAGCTGGTTGCCGGCTTCGGGGGTGAAGAGGGCGCGGTCGAGGACATCGCCGAGACCGCCGTCGCGACCC
This sequence comes from Actinoplanes solisilvae, assembly GCF_003999975.1. Taxonomy (GTDB): domain Bacteria; phylum Actinomycetota; class Actinomycetes; order Mycobacteriales; family Micromonosporaceae; genus Actinoplanes; species Actinoplanes solisilvae. The sequence goes on from NZ_RJAC01000011.1 coordinate 70,307, forward strand.
GTCCGCCGCGCAACCGCAGCTCCGCGCAGGACCCGGGCGTCGTGGTCAAGGGGGTCAGCGACGTGTGGGTCAAGCTGGCCCGCTGCTGCACCCCGGTGCCGGGTGACGCGGTGTTCGGTTTCGTCACCCGTTCGGGCGGCGTCAGCGTGCACCGGGAAGACTGCGCCAACGCCGAAGACCTGCGTGACCAGCAGGAACGCGTCGTCGAGGTGACCTGGAAGCCGACCAGCGCGTCGACGTTCCTGGTCGCTATCCAGGTCGAGGCGCTCGACCGGCACAAGCTGCTGGCCGACGTGACGCGGGTGCTGTCCGAGGAGCGGGTCAACATCCTCTCCGCGACGGTCACCACGACCCGCGACCGTGTGGCCGTCAGCCGGTTCACGTTCGAGATGGCCGACCCGAAGCATCTGGGCCACCTGGTGGCCGCCGTGCGCAAGGTCGACGGCGTTTTCGACGCCTACCGCGTGACCTCAGGGGCATAGCAAAGGGGGCGGGCTTCCGAAGAAGCCCGCCCCCTTTCAAAATTCCGATCAGGCCGCGGCGACCGCCATCTTCTTGATGTCGATCTCCTTCTTGGGGTGGCCGCCACCGGCCTGCTGGGCGAACGCCCCGTCGTCACCGGCCTTGACCACCTCCTGCACGATGTTCATGCCCTCGGTGATCGTGCCGAGCAGGGTGTAGTTCGCCGGCAGCTGGGTGTCGGCCGCGACGATGAAGAACTGGCTGCCGGTGCTGCCCGGCTGGCCGGTGTTCGCCATCGCGATCGACCCCGCCGGGTACGGCTTCTGGGTGTCGGTCGGCAGGTTCTCTTCCGCCATCGTGTAGCTCGGGCCGCCCTGACCGTCGGTCTCGCGGTAGCCCTTGCCGGAGGCGAACGGGTCGCCGCACTGCAGAACCTTGAACTGGTCCTGGTTGACCAGGCGGTGGCACTTCGTGTTGTCCCAGAACTTCTTGGCCGAGAGGAACTCGAAGCTGGCCGCCGTGCACGGCACCTTGCTGCGGTCCATCGTCGCCTTGATGGGGCCGAGGTTGGTGTCGATGGTCAGCGTGGCCATGCCGGTGTTGGCCACGTTGGCCGGCGGGGTGCCGACGTCCTTGACCTTGCCGCCGCCCTGGTCGGGCGTCCACGTGCAGGCGACCTGACCGGCCGGCACGCCGCCCGCCGTGTTCTTGGTGGGCTTGTCGTCCTGCAGCGAGGTCGCGATCCACACGGCGACGCCGGCGATCAGCACCACCGCGATCGCCGACCCGATGATGGCCTGCCGCTGCCGGCGCTTGCGAGCGGCGGCGGAGCGCTCGGCCATCTCCTTCTCGAGCCGGGCCCGCGCCGCCGCGCGCTGCCGGTCCTTGATCGACGACACCGTGTTCCTCCTGCTGAGTGGTCGGCCTTGGGGCTGAGCCTGCTTGGGGGCCTTAGGACTGTGCGCTGGCCGACGGAGCGGCGGCCACGGGGGCGTCGCCGACGGTCAGGGTCTTGATGGTGATCTTCTGGGAGGGCCGGACCTTCTCGCCCGCCTCGTTGTTCGACGTGGAGATCTTGCCGATCTTCTCCACCGTGGCGAGCCCGCCGGTCACCTTGCCGACGATCGAGAATTCGGGGTTGGCCGGGCTGTAGTCCTTGAAGAAGATCAGGAACTGGCTGCCGTTGGTGCCGGGCGGGTTACCGATCAACGCGACCGTGCCCTTGGGGTAGAGCGGTGCGGCAGTCGATCCGGGAGCCGCGCTGGCGCTTGGAGTCGGCTCGGGGACCGTCGGCAGGTTCTCGTTATAGATGCTGTACGTCGGGCCGCCGAGACCGGTGCCGCTCGGGTCACCGCAGCGCAGCGCCCCGTACGTCGTGATCTCGTGGCAGTCCGTGTTGTCGTAGAACTTCTTGCTCGCCAGGTAGCCGATGTCGGCCGTGCCGCACGGCGAGAGCTCCCGGTCGAGACCCACGACGACCGGCTCACCCTGGTTGGTGCTGATCGTCATGGTCTCGGTGCCCAGCGTCGGGATGTTCTTGGTCGGCGGCGTGCCGACGTCCTTCAGGTTCGAGTTCGTCGACGCGTTCTGCGGGGTCCACAGGCAGAGGTCCTGGTCGGCGGCGTCGGTCGTGGGGTCGGAGTCGAACGCCCCGCCGATCCACGCCACGCCGGCGACGACGAGAAGAACGGCGACCACCGACCCGACGCCCGCGAGCACGCGACGACTGCGGCGCTCCTTGACAGCCCGCCGCGCCATCTGCCGATCGAGCTTCGCCCGCGCCAGCTTGCGCTGCCGGTCCTTGCTGGATGCCACCGAACGTTGTCCTCTCGTACGGCCCGTGTCACACGCCCGCAAGAGTGTACGGGTACCTCCTGAGAAAGTGGTGTGCGCCCGCCGGACTAGGATCGTTACGATTCGTACCTGAATACAGAGAGGGCCTGTCGTGCTCGTCACCGGCTTCGAGGCGCAAGCCTTCGGCACCAACTGTTACGTGGTCGCCGCCGGCCCGGGTGAGCAGTGCCTGATCGTCGATCCCGGCATCGGCGTGCTCGACCAGCTCGACGAGGTGCTCGCCGAGCACCGGCTCTTCCCGGCCGCGGTGCTGCTCACCCACGGCCACCTCGACCACACCTTCTCGGTCGCCCCGGTCTGCGGTGCGCGCGGCATCACGGCCTATGTGCACCCCGCCGACCGCGAGATGCTGGCTGACCCGGCCAAGGGCCTGGGCGCCGGCCTCGACCAGCTCTTCGGCGGTCGGTTGACGTACACCGAGCCCGACGACGTGGCCGAACTGACCGACGGCGCCACGCTGACCCTCGCCGGTCTGGAAGTGACAGTCGATCATGCCCCGGGCCATACCGGCGGGTCGGTGCTCTTCCGCCTGCCCGGCGCCGGGACCTCCTACGACGCGGAGCAGCTCTGCCTCTCCGGGGACGTCCTCTTCGCCGGCTCGATCGGACGCACCGACCTGCCGGGCGGCAGCACCCCGACGATGATGACCAGCCTGCGGGACAAGATCCTGCCGCTGGCCGACGACACCGTCGTGCTGCCCGGCCACGGACCGGCCACCACCATCGGCCGCGAGCGCGCCCAGAACCCGTACCTGCGGGAACTGGCTGCCGCGCCCGGCCGTGGGCTCTAAGACTTCTTTGAGGAGATTCCCAGTATGCCCATTTCCGGTTTTCCCGAATGGCTGCCCGCCCAGCGCATGATCGAGCAGCGTGTGCTCGACCGCATTCGCACGACGTTCGAGCTCTACGGCTTCGCCCCTCTCGAGACGCGCTCGGTCGAGCCGCTCGACACGCTGCTGAGCAAGGGGGAGACGTCCAAGGAGGTCTACCTGCTGCGCCGCCTGCAGGCCGACGAGAACGCCAAGGACGACGACCAGCTCGGCCTGCACTTCGACCTGACCGTGCCGTTCGCCCGGTTCGTCGGCGAGAACGCCGGCAAGCTGCAGTTCCCGTTCAAGCGCTACCAGATCCAGAAGGTGTGGCGCGGCGAGCGGCCGCAGGAGGGCCGCTATCGCGAGTTCCTGCAGGCCGACATCGACGTGGTCAACCGCGAGACGCTGCCGTTCCACTACGACACCGAGATGCCGCTGGTCATCGGGGACGCGCTGAGCGGCCTGCCCATCCCGGCGGTGCGCATCCAGGTCAACAACCGCAAGGTCTGTGAGGGCTTCTACCGCGGGCTCGGTCTTGAGGACACAGCCCAGGTTCTGCGTACGGTCGACAAGCTCGACAAGATCGGCCCGGCCAAGGTGGCCGCGCTGTTGATCGAGACGGCCGGGGCGACCCAGGCCCAGGCCGACGCGTGCCTCGAGCTGGCCGCGATCTCGTCCGAGGATGGCTCCTTCGTGGACGCGGTGCGCAAGCTCGGCGTCAGCGACCCGCTGCTCGACGAGGGTCTCGACGAGCTGGTGCGGGTGGTCGAGACGGCTCGCGAGCACGCTCCGGGCCTGGTCGTGGCCGAGTTGAAGATCGCTCGCGGGCTCGACTACTACACCGGCACGGTCTACGAGACCCAGCTCGAGGGTTACGAGCGGTTCGGCTCGATCTGCTCCGGCGGCCGCTACGACAACCTGGCCTCGACCGGCAAGGAGAAGTTCCCCGGCGTCGGCATCTCGATCGGCGTCACCCGGCTGCTCGGGCTGCTTTTCGGGCACGACGCGCTGAAGGTGTCGCGCTCGGTGCCGACGGCCGTGCTGGTCGCCGTGCCGAGCGAGCAGGAGCGTACGGCCTGCGACCGGATCGCCGGGGCGCTACGCAAGCGCGGTATCCCGACCGAGGTCGCGCCGACGGCGGCCAAGTTCGGCAAGCAGATCCAGTACGCCGACCGGCGCGGGATCCCGTACGTCTGGTTCCCCGGTGAGAACGACACGGTCAAGGACATCCGCTCGGGTGAGCAGGTCGACGCCGACGCCACCACGTGGCAGCCACCGGTCGCCGACCTGAGCCCCGAGGTCACCGCCGGTTGATCAGCCCATCCGCCGCATCTGCGTGGGCGGCCCGCCGGTGGTCGTCCCGCGGATCGCGGTGGTGCGGAAGCCCTGGACCGCGAGGTCGATCGGGTGCGGTTCGGTCGGCGAACTTTCCCTCATCCTCGTCGAGGTCGCCGGGGTCCGCAGGTTTGCGCACATCAGGAGGGGTACCCTTACCTACGGTGCCGTAAGTTACGCCACCGTAGGGAGTGATCTTTATGTCGTTGGACCAGACCGCGCTGCTCATCGAGTTGGAGCCCGTCGTCGCCAAGAATCTCGACCGGCACCTGTCGCTGGCCAAGGAATGGTTCCCCCACGAGTACGTGCCGTGGAGCGAGGGTCGCACCTTCGACGGCCTGCTCGGTGGCGAGCCGTGGACCCCGGCCGACTCCCCGCTGCCCGACGTGGCCCGCACCGCGCTGATCGTGAACCTGCTGACCGAGGACAACCTGCCCTCCTACCACCACGAGATCGCCACGCTCTTCGGCCGTGACGGCGCCTGGGGCACGTGGGTGCACCGCTGGACCGCCGAGGAGGGCCGGCACGGCATCGCCCTGCGCGATTACCTGACCGTCACCCGCGCCGTCGACCCCACCGCCCTCGAGCGTGCCCGCATGACCCACATGGAGTCGGGCTACACCAACGCGCACGACGAGATTTTGCACTCGATCGCGTACGTCGCCTTCCAGGAACTCGCCACCCGCATCTCGCACCGCAACACCGGCAAGGCCACCGGCGACCCGATCGCCGAGCAACTGCTGGCCCGGGTCGCGGCTGACGAGAACCTGCACATGGTCTTCTACCGCAACCTGCTGGCCGCCGCCTTCGACCTCGACCCCAACCAGTCGATGCGCGCCGTGACCGATGTGGTCGCCAACTTCGAGATGCCCGGCGCCAACATCGACGGCTTCGGCCGCAAGGCCCTGTCGATCGCGCTGGCCGGCATCTACGACCTGCGCCAGCACCGCGACGAGGTCCTGCAGCCGGTGCTGCGCCAGTGGAACGTCTTCGGCCGCACCGACCTCGACGGCGACGGCGAGAAGGCCCGCGACGAGCTCGCCCTTCACATGGACGAGCTCGAGGCCCAGGCCGTCCGCTTCGAGGAGAAGCGCGAGGCCCGCCGCCTGCGTCAGGAGCGCAAGGCTTAAGGAAGTCTGGCCTTATCCCGGGCCGGGAGCGCGCCGCCGATAGGTTCCTCCCGTGGACTCGCCGTGGGGGCCGTTGCGGGGGCGCGTGTTCCGGGCGCTTTGGATCGCGGTGCTGGTCAGCAACGTCGGCACCTGGATGCAGACCGTCGGCGCGCAGTGGCTGGTGGTGGGGGAGCCGCGGGCGGCCACCTGGACCAGCCTCGTGCAGACCGTGACGATGCTGCCGGTGCTTCTGCTGGCCCTGCCGGCCGGTGCGATCGCCGACGTACTCGATCGTCGCCGGCTGTTGCTGGCCGTGCAGTGCATGCTGTTCCTGGTCGGGGCGCTGCTCACCGTGCTGACCGCCCTCGGCCGCATGCCGCCGCCGCTGCTGTTGTTCTTCACCTTTCTGCTCGGGGTGGGTCAGGCGCTGACCCTGCCCACCTGGCAGGCCGTGATCCCCGAGGTGGTGTCGCGCGCCGAGTTGCCGGCCGCGTCGGCGCTGGGGGCGGTGAACACCAATCTCGCCCGCTCGGCCGGTCCCGCGGTGGCCGGCCTGCTCGTGGCCCACATCGGCTCGGCCGCCGTGTTCGGGTTCAATGCGATCTCGTACGGGATCTTCGCCGTGACCCTGTTCTTCTGGCGCCGCCCGCCGCGCCGCGGACCGAGTCACCCCGAGCGGTTCGGGCCCGCGATCCGGGCCGGCGGGCAGTTCGTCCGCTACGCGCCGACGGTCCGGCGGCTGCTGATCCGCGTGATCCTGTTCGTACTGCCCGGCAGCGTCGTGTGGGGTCTGCTGCCGGTCGTCGCCCACCAGGAGCTGCACCTGGGCGCGAGCGGCTACGGCGTGCTGCTGGCCGCGCTCGGGGTGGGCGCGATCGGCGGAGCCCTCCTGATGCCGCGGATCCGGCGGATCATGACGGCCAACCGGCTGATCCTGGTCTCGGGCCTGATCTATGCCGGGGCCCTGGCCGTCGTCGCGCTCGTGCCGCACTTCGCGCCGGTGGCCGTCGTGCTGGTGCTGGCCGGGGCGGCCTGGATGACGCTTGTCTCGCGGATGAACGCGACCCTGCAACTGCTGCTGCCCAACTGGGTGCGGGCCCGCGGCTTCGGCATCTATCAGGTCGTCTTCGCCGGGGCGCAGGCGCTCGGCGCGCTGCTGTGGGGGCAGGTCGCCGAGGTGGCCGGGCTGCCGGTGACCTTCGTGGCCGCGGCCGTGGTGATGCTGCTGGGCACGGCGACCGTCCCGTGGCTGCCGGTGCACGAGCACGACGACGCCGACCGCAGCCCGGCCGTCTTCTGGGCCGAGCCGCACATCATGCTCGAACCGCGCCCCGAGGAGGGGCCGGTGCTGGTCTCCGCGGCCTATCGGGTGCGGGACGAGAGGGCCGCCGAGTTCGTGACGGCGATGGACGGCGTACGGCTGACCCGGCTGCGTACGGGGGCGACCCGGTGGGGGCTGTTCCGCGACGGGGCCGACCCGGTCCGCTACGTCGAGGTCTATCAGGTGCCGACGTGGGAGGACCATCTGCGTCAGCACGAGGGGCGGCTGACCGGCAGCGACGAGGAGGTGGAGGAACGCGCCCGGGCCCTGGCCGAGGGGCCGCCGGAAATTACCCACCTATTACCCGCTGACATCGACGATTAGCAGGATGTTTCGGTTTTGTTCCGTTTAACCTGATGACGTGTCGATGAGGATCGAGAGCGTCCGTCGGCTGCGCGGCCCGAACGTTTATCTTTCCCGGCCCGCCGTGGTCGCCCGGCTGCGTCTGGAGAAACTGACCGGCGTCGAGACCTGCGACGTCACCGGCTTCGCCGAGCGGCTGTTGCGAGCCCTGCCGGGGCTGGCCGAACACCACTGCGCGGCCGGTGCGCCCGGCGGCTTCGTCAGCCGGCTGCGCGGCGGCACCTACTTCGGCCACGTCACCGAGCACGTGTGCCTGGAGCTGTCCCAGGTGATCGGCCGCGACGTGAGCTTCGGCCGCACCGTCTCGGCCGGCGAGCCGGGCTGCTACGACCTGATCCTGGAATGCCCGGTCGACGAGTCGCCGGCCTCGCGGGTGCCGCGCGACCTGCTCGAGGCCGCGGTCGCCCTGGTCCTCTCGATCGAGCAGGGCTCGACGGCGGGCCTCGACCTCGACGAGCTCGCGGCGCGGGCCGAGCGGGAGGCCACCGGGCCGAGCACCCGGGCGATCATCACCGCCGCCCGGCGACGCGGCATCCCGGTCGAGCGCTTCGACGACCTGAGCCTGCTGCGCCTGGGCTGGGGCACCCGGCGGCGGCTGGCCTGGGCGGCGATGACCGACCGCACCAGCGGCGTGGGCATCGACATCGCCGGCGACAAGCAGGTGACCCGGCGGCTCCTCACCGAGGCCGGCGTCCCGATGCCCGACGGCGGCGCCGCCCGTACGCCGGCCGAGGCGCTCGACTGGCTCGACCGGCTCGGCGGCCCGGTCGTCGTCAAACCCCGCCACGGCCGCCACGGCGAACGCGTCGCGCTGCACCTGAGCACCGCCACCGAGGTCGCGCGGGCCTTCGCCGAGGCCGGCGAGGACGTGATCGTCGAACGGCACCTCGACGGGCGCGACTACCGCGTGCTGGTCGTGGCGGGCGAGGTCGTCGCGGCGGCCGAACGGATCGCCGCGCACGTCGTCGGCGACGGGCACAACACGGTCGCCGAGCTGATCGCCCGGGTCAACGCCGACCCGCGCCGCGGCACCGGGCACTCCCGCGTGCTGACCCGGGTCACCGTCGCGCCGGGGCTGCTCGAACGGCAGGGCTGCACGCTCGACAGCGTCCCGCCGGCCGGCACTCAGGTGTGGTTGTCCGGCACGGCCAACCTCTCCACCGGTGCGACCAGCCACGACGTCACCGACCGGGTGCATCCCGAGGTGGTCTGGCTCTGCCTGCGGGTGGCGGCCCTGCTCGGGCTGGACATCGCGGGCATCGATCTGCGCCTGCCCGACATCGCCGAGCCGGTCCCGCCGCCCGAGGACGACGACGAGACCGCCGCCGGCGTGATCGAGGTCAACGCGGTCCCCGGGCTACGCATGCACCTCGCGCCGGTGCGGGGACGGTCGCGCGACGTGGGCGACGCGATCGTGCGCGCGATGTTCCCGGCCGGCTCCGACGGGCGGATCCCGACCGTCGCCGTCACCGGCACGAACGGCAAGACGACCGTGGCCCGCCTGACCGCCCATCTGCTCGCCGAGGGCGGCCTGCGCGTCGGGCTCACCACCACCGACGACGTACGGATCGACGGGCGGGTGATCTATCGGGCCGACGCCACCGGGCCGCTCTCGGCCCAGATGGTGCTCGGCGACCCGGGGGTGCAGACGGCGGTGCTCGAGACGGCGCGCGGCGGGCTGGTGCGGCGGGGGCTGGGCTACGACTGGTCCGACGTCGGGGTGCTCACCAACATCACGGCCGACCACCTGGGCCAGGACGGGCTCGCGACGATCGAGGACCTGGCCCACGTCAAGGCGCTGGTGGCCGAGCGGGTGCGCGACGGCGGCACCCTCGTGCTCAACGCCGACGACCCGTGGGTACGCAGCCTGGTCGACCGGCCGCGGGTGCGGGCCGACCGCAAGCGGATCGTCTGGTTCTCGCTCGACGCCGGCCAGCCGGTGGTGGTCGAGCATCTCGCCAAGGGCGCGACGGCCTACCTGATCGACGACGGGTGGGTCGTGCAGGCGACCGGAGCAAGAAGGACCCCGCTGACCAGAGTGACCGAACTGCCCGGGGCGTACGGGGGTGCCGCGCAGCACGTCGTGGCCAACATCCTCGCCGCGGTGGCGGCCGCGCGGGCTCTGGGCGCCGGGCAGGATGCGGTGTGCCGGCGCCTCGCCGAGTTCGATCCGGCCGTCGAGAACGCGGGCCGGGGCACGCTGCTGCGCCTGGGCGACATCTCGGTCTTCGTCGACTACGCGCACAACCCGGCCGCGCTGGCCGCGACGTTGCGTACGCTGCACCGGCTCTGGGGCCCGAGCCGCTGCGTGGCCGCGCTGACCCTGCCCGGTGACCGGCGCGACGACCTGCTCGCCGCGTGCGCCCAGGTGGTCGCCGACGGGGTGACCCGAGCGGTCCTCTACGACGACGAAGACCCCCGAGGGCGTACGCCGGGGGAGGTGTCGGCCCTGGTCGAGCGCGAGATGCGAGCGCGCCGGCCCAAGCTTTCGGCGCTGCGGGTGACCGGATTCCGGGCCGCCGTGACCGAGGCCCTGGGCCTGGCCGAGCCGGGCGACGTCGTGCTGGTCGTCTACGAGAAGCTCGCCCCGGTGCTGAGCCTGCTGGCCGAGCTCGGCGCCGTGCCGGCCGGCTCGGTGACGCCGGCGCTGCCCGGTCGCGGCCCTCGCCCGCTCGTGTCTCCGGCAAGATCCTTAATGGGGAACGAGCGAGTTCCCGTCCCCGGATATCACGGTTGACGAGGTTGGCACACGAAATAGGCTGATCAGCCGACCGTCGTGCCCGATCAGGCGGGGTTGCACTGGTAGATCCTTCAACAATTGTTCCACGGCGAGTAATTGTTGACGATCGCCAGCTGTCGCTATGGGTGACCTGCCGGAAACCGACCGTGATCGTATCCAGTGTGGATGATAGGAAACTTGCCCCCGCAGTGTCTTTCGACAAAGCGGTCATTGCCGGACGAGGCGGGTCAATGCCTCTCGGCTTCAGTCTGAGATCCGACTTTCGGGTACTGGACGGGCACCCGTCGCAGGTGCGATCCGTCCCGGAACGCACCGTGACGAACCGCAGGTAAGACGGTATGTGCGCGGGATCGTGAGGGGGCGGATCATCAGCTAGCATCCGATCCGTCGATGGGGATTGTCCGGCCTGGCCGGGCGCCCCGCTCCGGGGAGCATGGCGGTGCGACCCGGTGTTTCTTCGAAGCGCGCATGTGGGGGCACATGAGCCAGACGGACCTGCCCGGTTCGAGTCTGCTGGCCGGTCGATATCGACTGGTCGAGCGGCTCGGCGCCGGCGGGATGTCAGTGGTGTGGCGAGGGTTCGACGAAGTCCTCGGGCGCCAGGTCGCGGTGAAGGTTCTGCCGCCGTCGACCAGTGCGGACCCGGCGTTCCGGCGCCGTCTTCGCGCGGAGGCTCAAGCGGCTGCCCGGCTCAGCCATCCCAATATTACAAATGTTTACGACTATGGCGAGGCGACCACCGTCGACGGTGAGCCCGTGCCGTACGTCGTCATGGAGCTCATCGACGGCGAGTCGCTCGCCGCCGTGCTCGCCCGCGCGCGCAAGCTGCCCTGGCAGCACGCCGTGCGGATAACGGCCGAGGTGGCCGCGGCGCTCGCCGCCGCACACTCGCGGGGCATCGTGCACCGCGACGTCACCCCGGCCAACGTCATGCTCACCGCGACCGGGGCCAAGGTCGTCGACTTCGGCATCTCGGCCCTGATCGGTGAGAACGACATCGACCCCGACGGCAGCCTGCTGGGCACGCCGGCCTACCTCGCACCCGAGCGGCTCGAGGGCGGCCAGGTCAGCCCGGCGACCGACGTCTACGCGGTGGGCCTGCTCATCTACCGCACCCTGATCGGGCAGCTCCCGTGGGACGTGGGCACGACCACGGCCCTGCTGCGCGCCCATCAGTACACCGAGCCCGAACCGCTGCCGCCGGTCGAAGGGCTGCCGCCCGAGGTGGACGCCCTGGTGGGCCGGTGCCTCGAGAAGCGCCCCGCCGACCGGCCGTCGAGCGCCGAGCTGGCGCACATCCTGGCCGCCCTGTCGGCCGGGGCGGCGTCGTCGGTGGCCCGCGGCTATGTGCCCGACTGGTCCGACAGCGGCGAGGACACCACGATCCTGCCGTCGCAGCAGTCGTACGCCGAGATCCTCCACCAGGCCGCGCAGGTCTCGCCCGCGCCGGTCTCCCCGTCTCCCGACACCGGCGGCCGGCCGCCCGACCGCAACAGCCGCTTCGGCGACCTGCCGTCGGGTCCGGTCCACAACGCCGCCGCCTCCCCGCCCGGCGATCTGCGCCCGGCGTTCGGCAACAACCAGCCGCCGGCCCCGCCCGGCAAATCCGGGGGGCCGGCCAACGCGTCAGGGTCCCACGGGCGCGGGACCAAGACTCGCCGCTCACTGGTGGTGGTGCTCGGCGCACTGCTGCTCGCCGTTGGAACGTACGGCTGGAGCGTCTCGGGCGGCACCCGCAACGAGGCGGCCAAGGGTGCGGGACTGATTCCCGACAGCGCCAAGTGCGTGGTGAGCTATGCCGTCTGGACCGACCGCGACGGCCGCTTCCAGGCGCAGGTCACGGTGGCCAACCGCAGTGAGACGGTGCCGATCAAGGACTGGAAGCTGTGGTTCATCATGCCCGGCGACCAGGTGGTCTCGGGCAACGGCGACGTGCAGCTCACCCAGGAACAGCCCAAGGGCGGCAGCATCACGGTCACGTCGGAGACGGCGATCGGCGCGCTGAAGACGGTGTCGTTGCCGATCAGCGGGCGCTACAGCGCCAGCAACACGCCGCCGATGGCCTTCACGCTCAACGGCGCGGTCTGTGAGACGTTCGTGTCGGCCAAGCCGGGCGAGCCGTCGCGCTACGTCGAGAAGCTTCCCAACGGGCAGACGCGCCTGGGTCCGACGAAGTCGCCGATTCCCGGCGTCTCGATCGGTGACGGCGGCGAACTCACGGTCACGCCGACGACGAAGCCGACCACCACGCAGAGGCCGCCGAGCAGTGGCCCGGGAACCAGCAGGCCGCCCGGCGGGGGTGTCATCGAAAACCCGCCGAGTACCTCGAAGTCGAGCTCGCCGCCGGTGATCGTGGTTCCGGATCCGCCGGACAGCGAGGGGCCGCCCAGCTCGGAACCGGTGGTCGACCCGCCGCCGAGTTCCACGCCGACCGTGCGCGATACGCCGACCCAACCGGATCTCGGGGACGAGGACTGCGAGTTCACCCCGGAGGACTGCGAGGGGCCGAGCGCGGGATAACCACGCACGCAGGGAAGGGCCGGCTCCGGTGAGCCGGCCCTTTCGCTGTGTTCCGACGGTAAAGCGGCGGCAGGACCCGACGCTGCGGAGTTACTGTAAAAGCGATAGTTCGGGACACTTTCCTCCGATTCGCCCGGCGTGGCGACCCGGGCCGGAGCGGGCCTCGGGCAAAAGATGAGATAGCGGAGCTGTGGTGTCTGAACCGTCCGGGACAGGGCATGAAAGTTCAGGTGCACGGCAGGTTGTCGTCCATCGGGGAGTTCGACATGATCAGCATCGTCCGGGATCTGGCCGCGGAGGCCCTGTTCGTCTCCGATCTCCAGCCGTCGCAGTTCCCCAGCCGTCAGGCGGTGGAGCGAGCGGTGACCGCCATGATCCTGTTGCACGGTAGTGACGGCTGCGCGGCCGAGGTGGCGACCGAGTTCGGCGACCATCCGGACATCGCGGTCCGCCGCATGCATTGGGTGAACACGGAACTCACCGGGGTGCTCGCGCCCCGGAGGGCCACCGTTTCCCACTAGCTAACCTGAGCTTTTCTCGCGAAAAGCACCTGAAAAGCAACCGAGTTCGGCCACCTCTGCACCTTTCGACGGCAAAAGTCTTCCTCGTCAGCCGGTTTCACCCAACCGGTCGTATGAGCGAGGAGGACTACGTGACCGACACGACCGAACTCCCCGCCACCATCGGCACGACCCACGACGCGCCGTCGGCGCGTGACATCGAGGACCTGGTCCGCGAACACATGCCGATGGTTGGCCATCTGGTCCGGGAGTTGCTCAACCGGGTACCCGGCCACGTCCACGCGGACGATCTGTCCTCGGCCGGCTTCGCCGCGCTGCTGGGCGCCGCCCGTACTTTCGACGTGAGCCGCGGCATCCCGTTCCACCGCTTCGCCGCGGTCCGCATCCGCGGCGCACTCCTCGACGAGCTGCGCGGACAGGACTGGGCCAGCCGATCGGTGCGCGCCCGGGCCCGCAAGAGCGCGGCCGCCCGCCAGGAGCTGACCGCCGGGCTGGGCCGGACGCCGACGGATGCCGAGGTGGCCGAGTTGCTCGGCATCGGCGTGGCGGAACTGGCCACGGTCGAGGACGACGTGCAGAAGGCGGCCCTGCTCAGTCTGCAGGGCTTCCCGACCGGCGCGGCCGAGGAGATGGTGCCGGAGACCTCGGAGGGACCCGAGGACCTGCTGATCAAGCGGGAGCGTCTCGGCTACCTGCATCAGGCGATCCAGGCGCTGCCCGAGAGGCTGCGCCAGGTGGTCACCGAGTCGTTCCTGCAGGAGCAGCCGCTGAGCGACGTGGCGGCCCGGCTCGGGGTCACCGAGTCGCGCATCTCGCAACTGCGCACCGAGGCGCTTCAGCTGTTGCGGGAGGGCCTCAACAGCTCGCTGGCGCCCGAACTGCTCACGGTGGCGGCGGGCGGGCCTCGTACGCGAAAGGGTTGTCTGCAACGCCGCCGGACCGAGTATTTCGCGCGGGTGGCGCAGCAGGGCAACCTGCACACCCGGCTGGCGCTGACCGACGAGCACGGCGTGCCCATCGCGGTCGCGGCGTAGATCTTCGAAAACGGAGGAGGGCGGCCCTAGGGTCGTCCTCCGGCCGTTGCCGGCTGCCGGTCGCAGATCGGGTCCAGGGCCGCGCGGACCGGGCGCAGGTCGGCGGCGACGGCGGTGGCCAACGCGCCGGGACCGGCCAGGGGCATGATCGCGAAGTCGGCCGGGCCGCTGGTCGCGGGGGGCAGCAGCGAGGCCGGGACGGCGACGACCGTGCCGATCGCCCGGCCCTCGCCCAGCACGGCGGGACCGGACCAGCCCGGGGCGGCCGGGCCGGCGGACAGTTCGTGGCGGTAGAGCGTGCTGCCCGCGTACCGGATGGTCGTGTCGGTTCGGACGGTGCCGGAATCCTCGTCGTGGCGGCCGCAGACCAGGTCGTCGCGCCAGAGGAGCGAACCGCCTTCGGCCACCTCGACCCGCGTGACGGTCAGGTGGTCGCAGCCGGCCGCGGCGATCAGCGGCTCGGGGAGCCAGCGCAGGCTCGCGCCCCCGGCGACGGTGGCGTGGATCTCGAGGCGGGACGGCGGCAGGTGCGCGCGGCCGGGCAGGGCCAGCTGAGCGGCGACGCTGCGGATCTCGAGGGTCGCGCCGGGGCCGACCTCGATCTCCAGGCGCAGGTCGTCGCCGCGCAACGGGCCGGCCCCGCCGCCGACCAGGTGAACGGTGCGGGCACCCGTGCGGCGCAGCAGCAGCGGCGACTCGCTGCGCAGCTCGGTGAGCCGGGTGCCGCCGTGCCCGTCGGACTCGGCGACGACCCGGGAGCGCGCCCTCATCGCGCTGCCGCCGCCGGTGAGCTGCCGGCGCGCCCCGTCACGCGGCCGGCACGCGGGCGGCGACCAGTCCGCGGATCCAATCGGCGACCGGGCTCGCGGCGCGGTCCTGCACCAGCGAGAGGAAGACCGTGGGCAGCTCGCCGCGGCGAGCGCGGGCGTCGCGGTCCATCACGGTCAGGTCGGCGCTGACCAGCGGGGCCAGGTCGATCTTGTTGATGACCAGCAGGTCGGCCGCCGTGACGCCGGGACCGCCCTTGCGGGGCACCTTGTCACCGCCGGCCACGTCGACCACGAAGATCTGCCGGTCGATCAGGCCCTTGCTGAAGGTCGCGGTCAGGTTGTCGCCGCCGCTCTCGACCAGCACCAGGTCGAGCGGGCCCAGCGCCGCCTCCAGATCCTCGACCGCGTCGAGATTCGCCGAGATGTCGTCGCGGATCGCCGTGTGCGGGCAGCAGCCGGTCTCCACCGCCCGGATGCGGTCGGCCGGCAGCACGCCGTTGCGCAGCAGGAAGTCGGCGTCCTCGGTCGTGTAGATGTCGTTGGTGACCACGGCCAGCCGCAGCTCGTCGCCGAGCGCCCGGCAGAGCGCCGCGACCAGCGCGGTCTTGCCCGACCCGACCGGCCCGCCGATGCCGACGCGCAAGGCCCGCGCCCCGGCGGCCAACGGCGCGTGCGGATCGACGCCCGGGTCGGGGTGGGTGTGCGGAACCTCGTCGGGCTCGTGTGTGTGCGGTGCAGCATGCGGTTCAGCTGGCAAAGAGACGCACCTCCCAGGTGGCGTGAAGCTCGGCGCCGATGTCGAGCAGGGGAGCACCGGCGGCCGGCAGATCGTCCACCGGCGCACCGGCCGTTTTCGCGGCCGCCGCCGCTATCCGGTCGCAGTCGGGAGCGAGCCGGGCGAGCAGCCCGTGCACCGCATAAGGATCAAGACCCAGCAGCCGTACGGCGGCACTGGCCGCACCCGACACCGTCCCGTGCGCGGCCGCGACCGCGGCCTCGAGCGCTCCGAGCCCGGCCGCTGAGGCGACGATCCCGAGCGCCACGGGTTGATGCGGTTCGCGCCCGGCCGATGGCAGCGTCCACATCGCGCGGGCCGCCCGCAGCAGCGCCCGCCCCTGTGCTCTCGACGCCTTGCGCAGCGCGGGTGACGGCGTACGCACGTCAATCCCTTGATCAAACTCGGCCCCGTTGCCGGGCCTCGCACAGGCGGCGGCCGCGAAGGCCGCGGCGACCAGCCCGGTGGTGGCGAGCTTGCCCCGCAGGAACTCGGCGACGGAGTCGAGCTCGCGCACCCGGCCGGCCGAGACCTGAGGCTCGAGCCCGCCCGAGTGAGCGTGCCCGCCCGAGGGCAGCCGCCCGTCCGCGAGTACGAGCAGGGTCGCGAGACTCATGATCAGAAGAGGAAGTAGCGCTGGGCCATCGGGAGTTCCGTGACCGGGTCGGGGTCGATGACCTCGCCGTCGACGCGGACCTCGAACGTGTCGGCGTCCACCTCGATGCGGGGGAGGGCGTCGTTGCCGGGCATGTCGGCCTTGCCCACCTGGCGGGTGTCGGCCACCGGGGCCAGGGTGCGCCGGATGCCGATGCGGTCGCCGAGCAGGGCGTCGATCGCGGCCTCGGCGACGAAGGCGAGCGACGTCTGGGCCGGAACGACGCCGTAGGCGCCGAACATCGGACGCGGCAGCATGGGTTGCGGGGTGGGGATCGAGGCGTTCGCGTCGCCCATCTGCGCGAGGGCGATCATGCCACCCTTGAGGACGACCGAGGGCCGTACGCCGAAGAAGGCGGGCTCCCACAGCACCAGGTCGGCCAGTTTGCCCGGCTCGACCGAACCGACGTGCTCCGAGAGCCCGTGCGCCACCGCCGGGCAGATCGTATATTTCGCGATATAGCGCTTCGCGCGGGTGTTGTCGGCGGCCGAGTCGCCCGTCAGCGCGCCGCGGCGGGCCTTCATCACGTGGGCGGTCTGCCAGGTGCGCATCACGACCTCGCCGACGCGGCCCATCGCCTGCGAATCCGAGCCGATCATCGAGATCGCGCCGAGGTCGTGCAGCAGGTCCTCGGCGGCCATCGTGGACGGACGGATGCGGCTCTCGGCGAAGGCCAGATCTTCCGGCACGGCCGAGTTGAGGTGGTGGCAGACCATCAGCATGTCGAGGTGCTCGCTGAGGGTGTTGCGCGTGTACGGCCGGGTCGGGTTGGTCGACGAGGGCAGCACGTTCGGGTAAGCGGCGACCGTGATGATGTCGGGCGCGTGCCCGCCGCCCGCACCCTCCGTGTGATAGGCGTGAATCGATCGCCCGGCGATGGCGCGCACCGTCTCCTCGACGAAGCCGGCCTCGTTCAGCGTGTCGGTGTGGATCGCGACCTGCACCCCCGACGCGTCGGCCACGCGCAGACAGGCGTCGATCACCGCGGGGGTCGTACCCCAGTCCTCGTGCAGTTTGAAACCGCCCGCCCCGCCGCGCAACTGCTCCCACATCGACTCCTGCGACATGGTGTTGCCCTTGCCGAGGAGCAAGACATTGATCGGGTACGAGTCCAGGGCCTCGAGCATGCGAGCCAGGTGCCACGCGTTCGGGGTGACGGTGGTGGCCTTGGTCCCCTCCGCGGGTCCGGTGCCGCCGCCGATGATCGTCGTGATGCCGCTGGCCAGTGCGGTGTCGAGGATCGTCGGGCTGATCAGGTGCACATGGCTGTCGATCGCCCCCGCCGTGAGGATCTTGCCGTTGCCCGCGATGATCTCGGTGCCCGGCCCGATCACCAGGTCGGGGTGCACACCGTCCATCGTGTCGGGATTGCCGGCCTTGCCGATCGCCGTGATCCGGCCGTCGCGGATGCCGATGTCGGCCTTGACGATCCCCCAGTGATCGAGCACGACCGCGCCGGTGATCACCGTGTCGGGCGTGCCCTCGGCGCGGGTGGCCCGCGACTGTCCCATCGACTCCCGGATGACCTTGCCGCCGCCGAACACGGCCTCGTCGCCCGGTTGCGGACCGGCGCTGCGATCCTCCTCGATCTCGATGAGCAGGTTGGTGTCCGCGAGCCGGATCCGGTCGCCGGTCGTGGGGCCGTAGAGAGCGGCGTAGCGCGCACGGTCGAGGCTCGTCATCGCGGGCTCCCGTTCTCGGGCGGGCCGGGCTGCGCCTCCGAGGTCGCTGCGGCTTCGGGGTTCGCTGCTCTGTCGAGCGGACCGCCCGCCAGCCCGCGCAGGCCGGGCACCACGCGGGCGCCGGCGAGGGCCACCAGCGTCACGTCACGCGGGATGCCGGGTTCGAAGCGCACCGACGTTCCCGCCGGGACCGCCAGCCGATGACCCCACGCGGCCCGCCGGTCGAACGACAGCGCCTCGTTGGACTCGGCGAAGTGGAAATGCGAGCCGACCTGCACCGGTCGATCGCCGGTGTTGCGTACGGTCATCTCGATCTTCGCCCGCCCCGCGTTGATCTCGATGTCGCCCGCCCCGAGGAGCACCTCGCCCGGAATGACGTTCACGAGATCGGCCCGTGCACGGTGACCAGCTTCGTGCCGTCCGGGAAGGTGGCTTCCACCTGCACCTCGGCGAGCATCTCGGGAACACCGGGCATGACGTCGTCACGGGTGAGCACCCGGCGTCCCGCGTCCATCAGGTCGGCGACCGTACGCCCGTCTCTCGCGCCCTCGAGCAGGAACGCGGTGATGATCGCGGTGGCCTCGGGATGGTTGAGCCGCAGGCCACGTTCCCGCCGCCGCCGGGCCACGTCGGCGGCCACGTGGACGAGAAGCCGCTCCTGCTCGTGCTGACTGAGGAACAAGCCGAACCTCCCCTGGTAGCGCCCCGCGATGCTCGCAGCTCGACGTTTCGGACGTGTTACCCGCACCACACGTCACAGGTCGATCAAAGCAGGCCGGGGCGCCACAAAGGGGCGAATCCCGGGCTCTCAGGCTCCGGTGTAGAGCACCGCGTCGATCTCGATGTCGAAGCCGACCAGCGGCACCGGCAGCGTCGTTCGTACGGGCAGCTCGGGGCCCTTCACGTACTGCTGGTAGATCTCGTTCATCTCGGCGAAGTCGGCGAAGTCACGCAGGTAGACGCCGAGACGCACGGCCTGGTCGAGGCTCGACCCGGCGGCCTCGGCGACAGCGGCCAGGTTGCGGAACGCCGCGTGGGCCTGCTCGGCGAAGCTGCCCTGGATGATCTCGCCCGCGGGCGTGGCGGGCACCGCGCCGGCCAGGTAGATGAAGTCGCCGGCGACGACCGCGTGCGAATAGGGGCCGCCGGCCGGGGCCGCCTGGTCAGCCTTGATGGCGCGCTTGGGCATGAAGTGTCTCCTCGGTTCTGTCTCGTCGGAACTGTTCGGCCAGACCGTCGACGCCGGCCAGCGGTTCGTTCAGCAGGTCGCGCAAAGCCTGCTCGCGGCGGGCGAGCGCGGCCCGTTGGGCGTCAGTCAGGGGCACCCACGGCGATGGCGGCGCGGGGAAGCGCGGCGGAAGGCGGCGCCCGGCCACGTAGGTCGCCACGTTGACCAGCCGCAGCGGCGCGGTTCGCACCTGCCGGTGAGAATCGACGACCGGGTGGGGTTCGGCGCGCACGTCGAAGACCGCCAGGTCGGCCGGGGCGCCGACCTCGAGCGAGCCGCCGGGCAGGCCCAGCGCGCGGGCCGGCCGGGCGGTCACCATGTCGAGCACGTCGGCCAGCGGCAATCCCACGGCGAGCAGCTTGGCCATCGTGGTCGGCAGGTCGAACACCGGCCCGGCGACCGAGCGGCAGTGCAGGTCGGTCGAGATCGTGTGGGGCGCGAGGCCGAGGTCGAGCTGCCGTTCCAGGACGTCGAAGGCGAACCCGCCCGAGCCGTGCCCGAGGTCGAGCAGAACGCCCTGGTCGACAGCCGCCCGCACGTCAGGCCCGAGCGGCTCGGCCAGCCCGCTGGCGCAATGGGTCACGATGTCGCCGGGGCGCAGCAGACTCACGACGTCGGCCAGTAACGGCGGTGCAGATCCGATATGGACCATCAAGGGAACGTCGCAGGCCGCGGCCGCGTCGAGGGCGCGGCGCAGCGGCTCGACGCCGTTGGGGCCGACGGTCTCACGGTCGACGCGGACCTTGAAACCGCGGATCAGCGAACGGTTGCGCTGCACGGTCTCGACGGCGAGGCCCACGTCGCAGTTGGTGAGGTCGCGGCACTCCCCGGTGCGGCCGGCCAGACCGATCGCCGAGATGTTGAGCAGCGCGGGGACACGTACACCGGAAGTGGCGGCGACGCGGCGCAGACCATCTAATGTGTACGCCCCGGCCGAGCCCGCGTCGACCCAGGTGGTGACGCCCGTGTGCCAGGCGATGGGGTCGGGGTCGATGCCCCAATAGCCCGGGCCGACGTGGGTGTGCAGGTCGATGAGGCCGGGAGTGACCAGTTTGCCGGAGACGTCGACCACCGTGCTCGCGTCGCGGGACAGCCCTGGACCGGTCGCGGCGATCACCCCACTGGCAACCGCGACGTCGAACGGCTCGCCCCCGGCAAGCACCAGGTCGTAGGTCACGCCCACCTCCCGGGCCGACCCTATCCGACCGATCACCGTAGGTCCTGGCCTGTGGAAACGCCCGGGAGCCGGGGCGACCTGTGGACAACCGCGGCTCGGCGGCCTCGCAGCCCGCTAGTGCGGTGTCCGCAAACGTTGGCCGGATTGAGAGGGTGGTCGCGTATAAGCTGGTCGTGTGACAGGATGGTCGTATGCCTAGACGTCGTGGCGTAGGCGCCGGCCCGGTGGTGCACCGCCCGGATCGGGCTGCGCCGGACCCGGGCCCAGCGGCAACGCTGCTTCGGGCTGCTGCGGTCGGCTGGGGATGTGTGGGACCCGCCTGGCCGCTCCTACGAGTCGTTCGCCCGAAGGCTGCCGGACCACCTCGAACGGCTCGGCGCTCTCCAGGTCAACCATCGTCCGCTGAGCGGCCCGCGACCCTGGGATGCCCGCCCGGACGCGCCCGGTCATCCTCAGGACCTGCCCGGACGCCTCGCGGAGTTGCGCGAGATGACCGCCCGGCTGCCCCGCACTTGACCTCCGCCACCCGGATTTGGTGAGCTGACAGAACATGTACGACAGCGAGCGGACCCGCTTCCGCGCCTACGGCAACCAGCTCATCGGCGCCCACCTGCGCCTGCGCGAGATGGTCGAAGATCTTTACGACGCCCTCGACGACGGCCGCGATCTTCGGCTGCACTGCCTCACCCTCTGTACGGCGGTGACCCGTCACCACACCGCCGAGGACGCGAACGTGTTCCCGCTGCTGGCCGCCCGCCACCCCGAGCTCGCGTCGTTCCTGGACGATCTGCGCCGCGATCACGAGATCATCGCGGGGATGCTGACCCGGCTCGAGGCGGCCACCACGCACGAGGAGCTCGACGGGCTCAGCGCCGTGCTCGAGACGCACTTCATCGGCGAGGAGAAGCGCCTGGCCAAGGTGCTCGACGCGCTGGAACCGCTCGGCGATCTGGGTATCGAGGTGACCGATGGACGTCCCTGAGGTGATGATCGACTGGCGCAGCAAGGGGTTCTGGCTGCCCGACGGCGTACTGTCGGCGGCCCAGATCGCGGCCGAGAAGCCGAGCATCTTCGGTGGCCTGTTCACCTGGCCGCTGCTGGTGCTGCGCTGGGAGGCGGCCGAGTCGAACATCGCGACGATGGCGGCCTATGCCCGGCGGCACGGCTGGGAGCTGGCCCCGCACGCGAAGACGACGATGGCCCCGGCTCTGCTCGCCTCGCAGCTCGCGGCGGGCGCCTGGGCGATGACGGTCGCGACGCCGAACCAGGCTCTGGTGCTGCGCCGGCTGGGCGTGCCACGGGTGCTGATCGCCAACGAGGTGCTCGACGAGACGGCGCTGCGCTGGCTGGCCGAGCAGGCGGCCGACTGGGAGGTCTACCTGCAGGTCGACTCGCTCGAAGGCGTGGCCGTGGCGTCGCGCGCGGCGGACGGCGGCACCTTGCGGGTTCTCGTCGAGCAGGGCCACGACCATGGGCGTACGGGGATCCGCTCGCTCGACGATCTCGAACAGGTGGCCCGCGCCGTGGCCGAGGCGCCCGGCCTCGAGCTTCAAGGCGTCACCGCGTACGAGGGTCAGCTGCGCGCCGAGGCCGAGGTGGACGCCTTCCTCGACCGGATCGTGGCCGGCTTCGCTCGGCTGCGGGCCGCGAAGCTCCTGCCCGGGGAACCCATCGTGTCCGCCGGCGGCAGCACCTGGTTCGATCGCGTCGTCGAGCGGCTCGCCCCCGTCGCCGGCGACGCCACCCTGGTGCTGCGCAGCGGCGCGTCGATCACCCACGACGACGGCTTCTACCGCGAGAACACCCCGTTCCTGCGGGTGCCCGACGAGGGCCCGCTGGCCGCCGCGCTCGACCTCTGGGCCCAGGTGATCTCGGCGCCCGAGCCGGGGCTGGCGCTGGCCGGCCTGGGTAAACGTGACGCGCCGTTCGACGAGGGCCTGCCCGTGCCGCGCGAGATCAGGCGGCCCGACGGCTCGTCGGCCCCGGCCACCGGCGTCGAGGTGACCAAGCTCAACGACCACCACACCTATTTGTCCACAGTGGGCGACGTGGTGCTCGCCCCGGGCGATCTGGTGCGGTTCGGCATCTCGCATCCCTGCACGGCTTTCGACAAATGGCGGCACATCCCGGTCGTCGACGAGGACCGTCGCGTGGTCGACGTGGTCGCCACCTACTTCTGACGGCCGTACCCCTGGCACACTGCGAGGCATGGGGAAGCGTCGATGATCGCGGACGGGCAGGGCGGTTTCCGGGTTCGGTTCGACTGGGGGCCGGTGGGCGCCGACGCGGTGGCGCCCGGCGCGGCCTTCGTCGCCGTCGTCGACGTGCTGTCGTTCACGACGACGTTGACCGTGGCGGTCGAGCAGGGCATCAGCGTGCTGCCCTACCGGTGGCGCGACGACTCGGCGGTGGCGGTCGCCCGGCGGCACGGGGCGATGCTGGCCGTGCTGCGTTCGCAGGCCGGGCCGGGTCAGGTCACCCTCTCGCCCGAGAGCATCATGCGCACCGACCTGGAGGCCGCCAAGATCGACCGGCTGGTGCTGCCGTCCCCGAACGGCTCGGCGATCTCGACCCGGCTCGCCGAGGCCGGCTGTACGGTCGTCGGCGTCTGCCTGCGCAACGCGGCGGCCGCGGCGGCCTGGGTGGGGGAGCGGGCCGCCGGGCGTCCGGTCGCGGTGGTGGCCGCGGGGGAGCGCTGGCCCGACGGGTCGCTGCGCCCGGCCACCGAAGACCTCTGGGGTGCCGGCGCCTTTCTTTCCCGGCTGGCCGAGTTCGACGGCAACGACGACTACTCGCCCGAGGCCCTGACCGCCATGGCGGCGTACGGCGGGGTCGCCGAGCGGATGGCCACCGCGCTGCCCGAGTCGGTGAGCGGGCGCGAACTGGCCGCCAACGGGTTCGCCGGGGACGTCACGGTCGCCGCGGCGGTCGGGGCCAGCCCGGTCGTCCCGGTGCTGCGCGACGGCTGGTTCGTCCCGGAAACGTAGTCACCTCGCCGGGGGATGGGGTCGGGGTCTTCGGCCGTCTTAGGGTCGTTTCACCCGGTTTGCCGACCCCTCGGAGCTGCCCGATGGCCACGTTCCGCGCCACCAACAACAACCCGGCCCGAACCCGCGACCCCTACACCATGAACCGGCCCAAGCCACCCGCGGAGGAGGCGCCGATCCCGGACGGGCCGACCGAGCGGCTCAACGGACGCGCCACCGGACGGCGCAACTGGGCGGTCTACCTCGCCGTCGTGGTCGCGCTCTTCGCGCTCAACGTCGCCGGGGTCGCGCTCTTCGTCGGCTGGCGGGCGTCGCACCTGGCCCGGGCCGCGCTCGAACCGCCGGCCGCCGCGCACCCGGTGGCCCCGGCGCAGCCCGAGGGCTTCGACGTGTCGTACGCCCGGGAACCGCTGCGGGTGCAGGTGGGCTGTTCGGCCGTGCTCTACCTCGACCTCGACGAGCCCCGCTCGAACGCGGCCGAGAAGGTCAGCGACCTGCGCTACGACAGCCGCTGCGGCGATCAGTTGCCCAGCCTCACGCTCGGGACCGGCGCGGCCGGCGGCAGCCAGGTCAAGGACTCCGACACCGACGCGGCGGGCTGCGAGAAGGCGATCCGCACGAGTCCGGTGGGTCCCGGGGCAAGCGTTCCCGTACGCAAGGGAGCCGTCCTCTGCGTGCTCACCGCGGCCACCCCGGCGCGCATGGTGCTGGTCGAGATCACCGATGTCGGGCGTACCGGGACGGCGGGCATGCGAGCCACGTCGTGGAAAGTCGCGGGCTGACGGCAGTCGTACCGAGGGCCCCTGACAGAATGTCGATTGCGCCCTGTGACATCTGTGAGGAGTCCTTCCCGTGATTCGTACCCATGAAGCCGGCACTCTGCGCGCGAGCGACGCCGGCACGACGGTGACGCTCGCCGGGTGGGTCGCCCGCCGGCGCGACCACGGCGGGGTCATCTTCGTCGATCTCCGCGACGCCTCCGGCGTGGTCCAGGTCGTCTTCCGCGAGGAGGACGCGCACGCGCTTCGCAACGAGTTCTGCGTGCTCGTCGTCGGCGAGGTCAACGCCCGGCCCGAGGGCAACGCGAACCCCGAGCTGGCCACCGGCGAGATCGAGGTGGTCGCGTCCGGGCTGACCGTGCTCTCCGAGGCCGCCCCGCTGCCGCTGCCCGTCGACGACGCGATCACCGCCTCCGACGACCTGCGCCTCAAGTACCGCTACCTCGACCTGCGCCGCTCCGGCCCGGCCAAGGCGCTGCGGCTGCGCTCGCGGGCCAACCAGATCGCCCGCGAGATCCTGCACGCCCGCGACTTCAACGAGATCGAGACGCCGACCCTGACCCGGTCGACGCCCGAGGGCGCCCGCGACTTCCTGGTCCCGGTGCGCCTGCAGCCCGGCACCTGGTACGCCCTTCCCCAGTCGCCCCAGCTGTTCAAGCAGCTGCTGATGGTGGCCGGCATGGAGCGGTATTACCAGATCGCCCGCTGCTACCGCGACGAGGACTTCCGCGCCGACCGGCAGCCCGAGTTCACCCAGCTCGACATCGAGATGTCCTTCGTCACGCAGGACGACATCATCGCCCTGGGTGAGGAGATCGTCTCGAAGCTGTGGAGCGAGCTCGCCGACTACCAGGTGCAGCTGCCGATCCCGCGCATCACCTGGACCGACGCGATGAACCGCTACGGCTCCGACAAGCCCGACCTGCGCTACGGCGTCGAGCTGACCGAGCTGACCAGCTACCTCAACGGCACCGAGTTCCGCGTCTTCGCCGGGGCCATCGCGGCCGGCGGCTACGTCGGCGCGGTCGTCATGCCCGGCGGCGCGTCGCAGACCCGCAAGGAACTCGACGGCTGGCAGGACTGGGCCAAGGCCCGGGGCGCCCGCGGCCTGGCCTACGTCGTGCTCGACGCCGAGACCGGCGAGGCCCGCGGCCCGGTCGCCAAGAACCTCTCCGAGGCCCACCTCGCCGGCCTGGCCGACCAGGTCGGGGCGAAGCCGGGCGACGCGATCTTCTTCGCCGCCGCCACCGAGCGCCGCGAGGCCCAGGAACTGCTCGGCGCGGCCCGCATCGAGATCGCCAAGCGGTCCGGCCTGATCGACGAGTCGGCCTGGGCGTTCTGCTGGGTCGTCGACGCCCCGATGTTCGAGAAGACCGACGACGGCGGCTGGACGGCCGTGCACCACCCGTTCACCTCGCCCAACGACGAGTGGATCGACAACTTCGAGGAAGCGCCCGACAAGGCGCTGGCCTACGCGTACGACATCGTCGTCAACGGCAACGAGATCGGCGGCGGCAGCGTCCGTATCCACCGCGGCGACGTGCAGAGCCGGGTCTTCGACCTGCTCGGCATCTCGCCCGAGGAGGCGCAGGACAAGTTCGGCTTCCTGCTCGAGGCGTTCAAGTACGGCCCCCCGCCGCACGCCGGCATCGCGCTCGGCTGGGACCGCACCTGCATGCTGCTCTCCGGCAACGACTCGATCCGCGAGGTCATCGCGTTCCCGAAGACCCGCGGCGGCTACGACCCGCTGACCACGGCGCCGACCCCGATCACCACCCAGCAGCGGCTCGAGGCCGGCATCGACGCGAAGCCCAAGCCGACCGCCGGCACGCCGGGCACCGACGGCGTGGCGGTTCCGGTGGAGCGCTCGAACTGATCTGATCAATACATGAGCACTCTCGTCGTCGGCGCGTCCGGTTTCCTCGGTTCCGTAGTGGCTCGCCGGGCGGCGGCCACCGACCACGCGGTGGTGGGAACGGCCACCACCGCGGCCGGTGGGTGGGTGCCGGTGGACATCACCGATCGCAAAGCCGTGCGGGCGCTCATCTCCGCCGTGCGGCCCAAGCTCGTCATCAACAGCAGCGGCGCGCCGTGGACGGGGTCGCGGCCCGCCGAGGACTGGCGGATCACGGCGGACGGAGCGGCCATTGTGGCCGCCGAGGCCGCCGCCGTCGGTGCCCGGCTCGTGCACGTCTCGTCCGACGCCCTGCACGCCGGGCGCCCGTCGCCGTACACGGAGGACGATCCGCCCACGCCGGTCTCCCTCTACGGCGCGGCCAAGGCGGCGGCCGAGACGGCGGTCGCGGCGGTCGACCCGTCCGCGGTCATCGTGCGGACGTCGCTGATCTACGGCGACGGCGCGAGCAAGCAAGAGACCCTCGTCCGCGACCTGATCGAGCGCCGCCGCTCCGGTCAGATGTTCACCGACGAGATCCGCTGCCCGATCCACGTCGACGACCTCGCGGCCGCCCTGCTCGAACTGGCCGACTCCCGGTTCGCGGGCCTGCTCAACGTGGCCGGGCCCGAGGCGGTCTCGCGAGCCGAGTTCGGCCACCTGATCGCCCGCGCCCAGGGCCTCGACCCGTCGGCACTGCCGGTCGGGCTCAGCACCGAGGGCGGCCTCGGTCCGCGCCCGCTCGACGTGCGGCTCGACACGTCCCTCGCCCGTACGGTGCTGCGCGTCCGGTTGCGTCCCGTCTCGGACATGTGAGACTGGGCTCGTGGAGCCGACCATCACCGAGCTGGGCGAGCAGGCGTACGTGGGCCGGCGCGAGTCGATCACGATGACCCAGTTCGCGCGGGTGGCCGACCACCTGCCGACCATGTTCGCGCGGCTCGGCGAGCGCGGGGTGACCGTGGCCGGCGCGCCGTTCTTCCGCTACCGGGTGATTGACATGTCCGCCGACCTGGTCGTCGAGGCCGGCATCCCGATCACCGAACGGGTCGACGTGGCCGCGCCCATGTTCGTCGAGACACTGCCGGCCGGCCGCTACGTGACGATCACCCACAACGGGCACCCCGACGAGCTGATGGCGGTCACCGCCCGGCTGCTCGACTGGGCGCAGGACCACGGCCTGGCCTTCGACATGCAGCCCACCCCGACCGGCGAGGTGTGGGGCTGCCGCCTCGAGGTGCTGATGACCAACCCGGCCGAACAGCCCGACATGCACAGGTGGCGCACCGACCTCTTCCTCCGCCTGGCCGACTGATTCGTTCCGCGCCTTGTTCGTTCCGCGCCTTATCGGTTCCGCCCCTATTGGTTCCGCGCGACCGGTCCGGCGACGATGATGGGCCGGTGAGCAGGGGAGAGAACGAGCTCGAGCGGCTGACCGAGGACGTGCTCCAGCCGGCGTGGCGGCGCCGTACCCAGGACGAGCGTCGCTGGCCGGTGTCGCTCGCGGTCGTCGTGATCATCGCGTTGCAGGTGACCCTGCCCGAAGGGCTCACGCTCGGCCCGCGCTGGCTGCTGCCGGCCATCGAGGTGGCGATGGTGGCGGCGTTGGTCGCGGCCGACCCGGTGCGCATCCGGCGCGACACCCCGAGGTTGCGGATGCTCGCCCTCGCCCTGATCGCGGTGGCCAGCCTCGGCAACGCCTGGTCGGTGGCGATGCTCGTCCGTCAGATCCTGACCGGGCGCGAGACGGGCACGGCAGCCGAGCTGATCATGGTCGGTGGCGCGGTCTACCTGCTCAACATCCTGTCCTTCGCGATCTGGTTCTGGGAGCTCGACCGCGGTGGACCGGCCCGGCGCGCCAGCGGCACCGACCCGTACCCGGACTTCCTATTCCCGCCGATGACCACGCCCGAGCTGGCCCCCAAGGACTGGGAGCCGTACTTCCTCGACTATCTCTACGTCGCGTTCACCAACGCGACCGCGTTCAGCCCGACCGACACCCTGCCGATGTCGCGCTGGGCCAAAGCGGCGATGGGCCTCGAATCGGCCATCGCGCTGCTGATCGCCATCCTCCTGATCGCGAAGGCGGTCAATTCGCTCGGGTGACAGTGGAGTTTGGACGGCACCGTGACCGGGGTAAATGCCGTGACAGAGCTCTCACCCCCCGGAGGAAAATAAAATGCTCGCTATCGCCGCCGCCGTCGTTTTCGGAGTCTGGCTGCTCCTCGACCTGTTCGACACCAACCTGGGCGCCCCCGACCTGTTCAACTTCTCCACGATGGCCTCGCTCGGGCTGCTGCTCCTCGCGCTCTACCTCGCGGGCGTCGGCAGCGGACCGCGCACCGGCGGCACCGGCTCGGGCCGCCGCTTCTACGGCCGCCGCCCCGGCCGCGGTTGATTCCCGTCCCCACCCCAGGCCCCCTTCCCGGTCCGCCGGCACGTGCATTTCGGGCACGTACCGGCGGGCCGGTACTGTTTCCCCCGATGGAACTGGACGGGCTCTTCTCCCTCAACCAGCCGGGCGCCACGCCGGCCGCGGGACCGGCCGGCGGCTTCTCGGCCCCGGCCGCCGACGCCCCTCTGCCGGTGCGCATGCGACCCGCCTCGCTCGACGAGCTCGTCGGGCAGGAACACCTGCTCGCGCCGGGTGCGCCGCTGCGCCAGCTCGTCACCGGCAGCAGCCCCATGTCGGTGATCCTCTGGGGCCCGCCCGGCACCGGCAAGACCACGATCGCCCACCTCGTCGCCGGCGCGACCAATCGCAAGTTCGTCGCCATGTCGGCGCTGTCGGCCGGGGTCAAGGACGTGCGCGCGGTGATCGACACGGCCCGCCGCGAGCGCCGCGCCGGTGGTCCGCCCACGGTCCTGTTCATCGACGAGGTCCACCGCTTCAGCAAGACCCAGCAAGACTCGCTGCTCGCCGCCGTCGAGGACCGCACGGTCACGTTGCTCGCCGCGACAACCGAGAACCCCTACTTCTCGGTCATCTCGCCCCTGCTGTCGCGCTGCGTGCTGCTGACCCTGCAGGCGCTCGACGACGACGACGTCCGCGGCCTCGTGCGCCGCGCGGTCACCGACGAGCGCGGGCTGGGCGGCGAGGTCACGCTCTCGACCGAGGCCGAGGAGCATCTCGTACGGCTGGCGTCCGGCGACGTCCGCAAGGCGCTGACCGCCCTCGAAGCCGCCGCGGGCTCGGCCGTCGCCCAGGGCGTCAAAGAGATCGACCTCGCCACCGCGGAGAAGGCGGTCGACGTCGCCGCCGTGCGCTACGACCGCGACGGCGACGCCCACTACGACGTGATCAGCGCGTTCATCAAGAGCATGCGCGGCAGCGACCCCGACGCGGCCCTGCACTGGCTAGCCCGCATGCTGGTGGCCGGCGAGGACCCGCGGTTCATCGCCCGGCGCATCGTCATCTTCGCCAGCGAGGACGTCGGCATGGCCGACCCGCAGGCGCTCCTGGTGGCGACGGCCGCGGCCCAGGCCGTACAGAACGTGGGTCTGCCCGAGGCCGGTCTCAACCTGGCCCAGGCCGTGGTCCACATGGCCACCGCCCCCAAGTCGAACAGCGTGACGACGGCGATCGGCGCGGCCATGGCCGACGTGCGGGCCGGGCGCGGCGGGGCGGTCCCGTCGGCGCTGCGCGACGCGCACTATCCGGGCGCGCGGGGGCTCGGGCACGGTCGTGGTTATCGCTATCCGCACGACGACCCCCGAGGGGTGGTCACCCAGCAATATCTGCCCGACGATCTGGCCGAGACGGAGTATTACCAGCCGACCGACCACGGTGCCGAACGCGCGATCGGGGAACGGGTGCCCCGGCTGCGGCGCATCGTGCGTGGCCGCCCGGCCACACCGCGTGCGGGGGACGCCCCACCGGCCCCGGCCGGCCGACCTGCGGAAAAGATCACACCGGAACCGCCCGCGACCCCCATCGCGGCTGATCCGGTGGGGGAACGACCCGCATCGACGGGCGCCGTTCCGGAGTCGGCCACTCCTGATGGGAGCGTGGTCACAGCCGGGACTGGTAGCCTCCCCGATCCGGGCCCGTCCGCCCCGGCCGGGACGGACCAGGCAGACGACAGCGGCTCCGCCGCCGGAGAGGAACAGCCGTGACCCCGCGCGGTGCCGACCAGCCCGACGACGACGCTGACCTGCGCGATGTCGGCGGCGGACGGAAGGGTCGCCGGTTCGGCCGCGGACGCCCGGCGGAACCGGCCGAGCCCGAGGTCATCGGTCAGGAAGAGACCGGCTGGCTCGACGACCTGCGCACGGCCAAGGAACGACGCT
The DNA here is from genome assembly GCF_003999975.1 of Actinoplanes solisilvae. Taxonomy (GTDB): domain Bacteria; phylum Actinomycetota; class Actinomycetes; order Mycobacteriales; family Micromonosporaceae; genus Actinoplanes; species Actinoplanes solisilvae. Next base: position 100,617 of record NZ_RJAC01000011.1, read on the forward strand.
CGGCGATCGGCCCGGGGACGCTGGCCGGCGAGACCCAGTACAGCAAATCGGGCCGGGTCGCGCCCGGGCCCGACGATGCTCCCGACGACAATCTTCCGCCGCTCGGCGCCGACCCCGGAAGCGGATGGCAGGGCGCCAGCGGCGAGTTCCCGGCCGGTGGGCAGCAGGAACACTCCGGGCCGATCCCGGGACAGGCACCTGGGCCGGGGTCGCGCGGGCAGGTTTCGGGCGGTCGACCCGTGCCGGGTCAGGCCCCGCCCGGACGGGCCGGGGTCCCGCCTCAGGGCATGCCGCCTCAGGGCATGCCGCCTCAGGGCATGCCGCCTCAGGGCATGCCGCCTCAGGGCATGCCGCCGCAAGGCGTTCCCCCGCGCGGCATGCCCCCGCAGGGTCGTCCTCCGCAGGGTGCCGGCCAGGCCGGTGTGCCCCCGCAGAACTTTCCGCAGCGAGGCGGGCCCCCACAGGGTGGCCCTCAGCAGGGTGGCCCACAGCAGGGTGGCCCTCAGCAGGGTGGCCCCCAGCACGGCGGCCCCCAGCACGGCGGGCCTCAATACGGTGCGCCCCCACAGGGTGGGCCTCAGCAGGGCGGGCCTCAGCGTGGCGTTCCGCCGCAGGCGGCCGGGCGAGCAGGCCCCGGCGGCGCGCCCGGGCAGACCTACGGCGCGCCCCCGCGGCGTGGCACCGACCTCGGTGACGTCGACGGCATGCACTCGGGGCCGATCGTGCCGGTCACGGGCAACGCGCCCGAAGTTCCCGGCCGGCCGGTGTCCCCGGCCTCGCGCCCGACTTCGCCGGGCGGCCCGACCCGCGGCCGCGACCGGTTCCGGGCCGACGGCCCGCCTCAGGGCGGCGCCGGGCGTCCGGTGTCCGGGCCGGGCTTCGGGGGAGCGGGAGCCGGGCGGCCGGTCTCCGGCGTGCCCGGTGAATACGGTTCCGCCGGCGCCGGACGACCCGTGTCCGGTGCACCGGGTCCGGGCTTCCCCGGCAGCGGTCCGGGCTTCGCGGGCCCCGGCGAGAGCACCGGCCGGCACGGCCGGGGCGACGACGCGGGCGCTGGGCGGCACGGCCGCGCACCGGACGAGAGCACGGGCCGGCACGGCTCGCCCGAGCCGGAGCCGCAGGGCCAGGGCCGCAGTCGGCGCGGCGCCGCGCCCGCTCCGGGCATGCCGCCGCAGGGTCCGGGCGAAACGGGCGGCACCAGTCAGAACGTAGGCCGCCCGGACGGGCCGGCCGGCGGCCCGGGAGCTCCGGGCCGCGGTGGACGCGGGTCGGGCGGACCCGGCATCTCCGGCCACACGGGCAGCGTTCCCGTGATCGCGCCCGGCACCGGCACGACGGCCCGGGCCGCGGCCGTGGTCCCGCCGGTTGTGCCGGGGCGCGAGGGCGTCCGGGCTCCGGCCGTGCCCGGCCGGGCCGGCGCGATGGCCGGACAGAACTCGGGCGTGGTCCCGCGGCCGGGCGAGGGCTCCGGCCGGGTCGCCCCGCGCGGCGGCAAGGCGCAGGTCCCGGGTCAGCCGGGCGGGCCGGGGCAACCGACGCCGGGCCAGCCGCCTCGCTCAGGCCAGCCGGGCCCAGGTCAGCCGGGCCAGCCGCCCCGCTCAGGCCAGCCGGGCCCAGGTCAGCCGGGCCAGCCGCCCCGCCCAGGACAGCAGAGCCCGGGTCAGCCGGGACCGGGTCAGCCGCAGGGACGAGGTCAGCAGAGGCCGGCCCTGCCCGCAGGGCCAGGACCGCAGCCCTCGCAGGCCCGGGGTGGCCGCGCCGGGACGGCTGCCGTTCCCTCGGGACCCCCCGGATCGCCGGTCGGACCGGTTTCACCCGGTCAGTCCGGTCAGCCGCCGGGTGTTTACGGTCAGCCGCCGCAGGCTCCAGGCGAATATGGCCGATCGCCGCAGGCGCCGGGGGAGTACGGGCAGCTTTCGCGGGCCCAGGGTGTGCCCGGCGCGACCCGCGACGAGCCCGGCCATGACGAGTACGACCAGCTTTCGCTTGCCCAGAACGTGCCCGGGCCGCAGCGGGACCCGGACGATTCCGGTCGCATCCCGACGGCTCAGCCGCCGGCCGGTCGGGGTGCCCGTGGGCGGGGCCCGAACGGTCCCGGCGGGCCGGCCGGTGGGCCTCCGAGCGGCGCCCGGGGCGCTGCCGGTGCGGCCACGGTCGGTGGCGCCACCGGTGCCGCGGCTGTCGGCGGAGCAGCCGTGCGCGGCCCGGCCACCGGTGCCGCCTCGGTCGGCGCCGCGCCGGTGGGGCCGCCTGGTGGCGCGGCCGGGTCAGCCTCGGTCGGTGCGGCGTCGGTCGCCATGCCGGGTGCCGCGACCGGGGCCGCGAAGGTGGGGTCGGCCCCGGTCGGGGCGGCCAAGGTCGGCGCCGCGCGCGTCGGAGCCGCCGCGCCGCCGCCGGGCGCACGCCCCGCGCTGCCCGCGCGAGCCGCTGTCGACGCGGGCGCCGGTGCTGAAGGCGTACCCCGTTTGGGTGAAGAACGCGGTGGCAACGACGAGGAGGCGCCTGCCGGGTTGCGGGGGCAGTTGCGCAGTCAGCGGAAGCTCCGCGTGGTGACCTTGGTCTCGCTCGCCGTCGTCGTGCTCGTGGTGCTGCCCGCGTTCTTCGGGTTGCGGGCGGCCGGCAACGACCCGGTCTTCAGCTCTCTCAACTCGCTCGAGGTGCCGTCGTGGGCCGAGCAGAAGGTCGACGACCAGAGCAGCGGCAGCCGATGGTGTTTCTTCGACTGCACGTTCCGGGAGCGCACCGCCGAGTCGGAGAAGCCGTTCAAGGAGACGACCGCCGCCTACACGTCGGCCCTGACCGCGGCCGGCTGGGAGCCGTGGAAGGTCGTCGACTGCCCCGAGTTCGAGACCGACAAGCAGAAGGGCACGTACACCTGCTTCAAACGCGACGAGTTCACACTGGACCTCGTCGTGGGCCCGCCGCCGTGCGAGGTCGACCAGGTCGCGGCCAACGATCCCTCGGTCGGGGGTGCGACGGCCCCGCCGGTGAAGCCCGCGGGCGAGTGCGTCGGGTCGAGCGTCAGCATCAAGGTGCAGACCGCGATCGCCGACACTCGGGGCCAGCCGCAGGAGGAGGAGAACCCGCTCGTCGGGGTGACGCCCGACCCGGTGATCACCGATGATCCGCTCCTGGAGCCGACACCCTCGCCGTCGTGACGCGGGCCGAGGTCACGGACGGTAGGGTCTGCACGTTGCCCCGCCAACCGTGACCTTGTAAGGGAGACGCGCCTGATGGACGCCGGAGAAATCGCAGGCCTGATCGCGGCGGGCGCCTTTCTGATGCTCGTGCTGGTGCTCGCCGTGCCGATCCTCAAGCTGGGCCGCACCGTCGACGCCGCCACCCGGGCGATCAACGACCTGACCGACCGCACCGGCCCGCTGCTCGGTGACGTGAACGACACCGTGCGGGGCGTCAACGCCACGCTGGGCCAGGTGCAGGTCTCTTTGGACGGTGTGAACGTGCAGCTCGCCAAGGTCGACACGATCACCGAGCACGCCGCGCACGTCACCGCGAACGTGGCCAACCTCTCCACCGTCGTCGCCGCCGCGGCCGCCAATCCGTTGGTCAAGGTGGCCTCGTTCGGCTACGGCCTGCGCAAGACCGTGCAGGCCCGCCGCACGGCCGAGGAGACCCGTGAGGTCCGCGAGACCCTGAAGCAGCGCCGTAAGGCCGCCCGCCGCTAATCAGAAGGGAACCACCGCCATGAAGCGCCTGCTCTGGCTGGGCGTCGGCCTCGCCGTCGGCGCCATCGTCGTTCGCAAGCTCACCCAGAAGGCGAACGAGTTCACTCCGACCGGCATCGCCACCTCGCTGTCGCAATCCGCTGGCGGTCTGGTCGAGTCGGTGCGTAGCTTCGTGGACGACGTTCGCGAAGCCGCGGCGGAGCGCGAGGAACAGATCAACAAAGCGTTCGCCGAGGGTGAGCTCTACGTGGATGAGGACAGCGGCCAGGACGGCCAGGAGGGGAACCGATGAAGACGGCGGAGATCAAGCGGCGCTATCTGGCGCATTTCGAGGCCAACGGGCACACGGTCGTGCCGAGCGCCCCGCTGCCGGCCATCGACGACCCGAACCTGTTGTTCATCAACGCCGGCATGGTGCAGTTCGTGCCCTATTTCCTGGGCCAGCGCACCCCGGCGTTCAAGCGGGCGGTCAGCGTGCAGAAATGCATCCGCACCCCCGACATCGACGAGGTCGGCAAGACGTCGCGGCACGGCACGTTCTTCCAGATGAACGGCAACTTCTCGTTCGGTGACTACTTCAAGGAAGGCGCGATCAAGCTCGCCTGGGAGCTGGTCACCAAGCCGCAGTCCGAGGGTGGTTACGGCCTCGACCCCGAGCGCATCTGGCCGACCGTCTATCAGACCGACGACGAGGCGTACGCGTTCTGGAAGGCGATCGGCGTGCCCGAGGCGCGCATCGTGCGCCGCGACGAGAAGGACAACTTCTGGTCGATGGGCATCCCCGGCCCGGCCGGCCCGTGCTCCGAGATCTTCTACGACCGCGGCCCGGAATACGGTCGTGAGGGTGGTCCGGCGGTCGACGAGGACCGCTACATGGAGATCTGGAACCTGGTCTTCATGCAGTACGACATCGCCGACGTGAAGTCGAAGACCGACTTCCGCATCGTGTCGGACCTGCCGAACAAGAACATCGACACCGGCATGGGCCTCGAGCGCGTCGCCTCGGTGCTGCAGGGCGTCGACAACCTGTACGAGATCGACGAGGTCCGCCCGATCCTGGCCCGCGCGGCCGAGATGACCGGCAAGGTCTACGGCGCGCACTCGGGTCACGTCGCCGGCGAGAGCCACCCTGACGACGTACGTCTTCGGGTGATCGCCGACCACGTGCGCACCGCGCTGATGCTGATCGGCGACGGGGTCACGCCGTCGAACGAGGGCCGGGGTTACGTGCTGCGGCGCATCATGCGCCGCGCGATCCGGTCGATCCGTCTGCTGGGCTGGCAGGCGCCGGCGCTGCCCGAGCTGCTGCCGGTGGCGCGCGACTGCATGGCGCCGTCGTATCCCGAGCTCGAGAAAGAGTTCGGCCGCATCTCCGACTACGCCTACGCGGAAGAGGACTCGTTCCTGTCCACGCTGCGCGCGGGCACGACGATCCTGGACACGGCGATCACCGACACGCGCGCCAAGGGTGGGAAGGCGCTCAGCGGCGACCAGGCGTTCCAGCTGCACGACACGTACGGCTTCCCGATCGACCTGACCCTCGAGATCGCGCAGGAGCAGGGCCTCGAGGTCGACCAGGACGGTTTCCGTCGTCTGATGGCCGACCAGCGGGCCCGGGCGAAGGCGGACGCGGCGGCGCGCAAGACGGGTCACGCCGACCTCAGCGCGTACCGGAACGCTCTTGATCTGGGTGGGCCGGTGGAGTTCACCGGTTACCAGGAGGTCACGCGGGAATCGCGGGTGCGGGCGCTGATCGGTGGCGGCGGCGCGGTCGAGGTGGCCGGCGAGGGTGACTTCGTCGAGCTGGTTCTCGACACCACGCCGTTCTATGCCGAGGGTGGTGGCCAGCAGGCCGACACCGGCGTGATCAAGGTGGGCGCCGGGCAGCTCGAGATCGTCGACGTGCAGCAGCCGCTGCCGGGGCTGATCGTGCACAAGGCGCGGGTGATCCGCGGCGAGGTGCGTACGGGCGAGTCGGCCGAGGCCGAGATCGACGTGACCCGGCGCAAGGCGATCTCGCGCTCGCACACGGCGACCCACCTGATCCACCAGACGATGCGCGCGTTCCTGGGCGAGTCGGCGACCCAGGCCGGCTCGTTGAACGCCCCGGGCCGGCTGCGGTTCGACTTCAACACACCGGGGGCCGTCTCGCCCGCGGTGCTCAACGACGTCGAGCAGCAGGTGAACGAGGTGCTGCTGCGTGACCTCGAAGTGCACGCGTTCATCACCTCCCAGGAGGAAGCGCGCCGCCTCGGTGCGATGGCGCTGTTCGGTGAGAAGTACGGCGACGAGGTCCGGGTGGTTGAGGTCGGCGACTACGCGCGTGAACTTTGTGGCGGCACCCACGTGGCCCGCTCGGGTCAGCTCGGCCTCGTGAAGATCCTCAACGAGTCGTCGATCGGTTCGGGCGTACGCCGTGTCGAGGCGCTCGTGGGCATCGACGCGTTCGGTTTCCTGGCCAAGGAGCACCTGCTGGTCTCGCGTCTGGCCGAAATGTTCCGGGTGCCGGGCGATCAGGTCGCCGAGCGGGTCGAGCAGACGGTCACCGCGCTGCGCGACGCCGAGAAGGAGCTCGAGAAGATGCGCGCCCAGATGGTGCTGGGCGGTGCCGGAACCCTGGCCGCGCAGGCCAAGGATCTGCGCGGCGTCGCGTTCGTCGGCACCGAGGCTCCGGAGGGGGCTGCGGGCAACGACGTGCGTACGCTGGCGCAGGAGATCCGCGGCAAGATCGACGCGGCGCGTCCCGCGGTCGTCGCGGTGGCGGCCCGGGCGAACGGCAAGGCGTCGCTGATCGTCGCGCTCAACGGGGCGGCGAAGGCCCGCGGGCTCTCCGCGGCCGATCTGGTCAAGGGCGCCCTTTCCGGACGGGGCGGCGGCAACGCCGATCTGGCCCAGGGCGGCGGCCTGCCGGCCGACCAGGTGCCGGTTCTGTTGGCGGCGGTGGAAAAGTCGGTGAACGACGCCGCTGTGTGACCGCCTTAAGTCCGCTTTAAGGGCGGTGCTCAGGGCCAGTTGGACTACGGAGGGTGGTCAGGTGAGCGCTTTGTCGCGGGGTAGGCGACTGGGCGTCGATGTCGGTAAGGTGCGCGTCGGGGTCGCGATCAGCGACCCTGACGGGATCCTGGCCACCCCCCTGGTCACGGTCGCCCGTGACATGGGTGCGGCAGATGATGCCGTGCCCGGCGATATAGCTGAGCTCGTCCGCCTCGTGGGGGAACACGAGGTGGTGCAGATCGTGGTGGGGCTCCCCGTTCGCCTGAACGGGGCCGAGGGGCCCGCCGCCATCGACATCCGTGCGTACGTCGCGCGACTGACCGCCGCGATCGGCGCGGTTCCGGTCGTTCTCACGGACGAACGGATGTCGACCGTGGTCGCAACCCGTAGGCTGGCCGAGCGTGGCGTCCGAGGGAAGCGCCAACGGGCGGTCGTCGACCAGGCGGCCGCTGTGGAGATCCTGCAGAGCTGGCTGGACGCGCAGCGGAGGCAGAGATGATCGACGAGCTGGACCTGGCGTTCGATGAGCACGCCGACAAGACGAAACCCAGGCACCGCCGCGGTCGTGGCGGCAAGAAGAGCACGGGTAAGTCCGGCATCGCCTTTGTCATGGCATTCGTCCTGCTCGCCGCTTTGGGCGGCGGTGTCTACTTCGGCTACAACAAGGTCAAAGACTTCTTCACGGCCGCCGACTACGACGGCGCCGGTGGCGACCCGGTGCAGGTCACGATCGAGAAGAACGCCACGCTGACCACTATCGGCAACACCCTGGTCGACGCCGACGTGGTCAAGAGCACCAAAGCCTTCGTGAACGCGGCGGATGAGAACCCCAAGGGCAAGAACATCCAGTCCGGCACGTACAACCTGAAGAAGCAGATGTCGGCCCAGAACGCCGTGACGCTGCTGCTCGACCCCAAGGCGCGCGTCACCCGCGGTGTCACCATCCGCGAGGGCCTGACCATGATGCAGACCTTCGATCTGCTCTCCAAGGGCACCAAGATCCCGTACGACGATTTCGTCGAGGCGGCCAAGAAGCCCGAAGAGCTGGGCGTGGCGTCGTTCTGGTTCAACCGGCGCGACGGCAAGCCGGCCCGCAAGTCGATCGAGGGCTTCCTCTTCCCGGACACGTACGAGTTCGACCCCAAGCTCGACGCCAAGGGTGTCCTCTCGGTCATGGTCGAGAAGTTCAACGCCACGGTCGAGGAGCTCGGCCTGGTCGACACCGTGCAGAAGAACCTCTCGATCTCGCCGTTCGAGGCGCTGATCGTGGCGTCGCTGGCCCAGGCCGAGGCCGGCGTGCCCAAGGACCTTCCGAAGATCGCCCGGGTCGCCTACAACCGTGCCTACGTCCAGAAGCCCCAGATGCCGTTGCAGTTCGACGTCACCGCGAACTACTGGCTGCAGCTCAAGGGCGGCGCGGCCAAGCACTCGGGTCAGCTCTCCAAGGCCGAGCTGAACGACCCGAAGAACCCGTACAACTCGGTGTCTCAGACCGGTCTGACGCCCGGCCCGATCGACAGCCCCGGCAAGGCCGCGCTGCAGGGCGCCATGACCCCGGCGACCGGCCCGTGGCTGTTCTTCGTGGCCGTCGACAAGGACGGCAACTCGGCCTTCGCGGTCACCGACGCCGAGCACGAGAAGAACATCGACAAGGCATGCGCCAACGGCATCAAGCTGCAGTGCGACTAATCTGGTCGACGTGGTTCCATCCCGTCGCGCCGCGGTCTGCGGCAAGCCGATCGCGCACTCGCTGTCGCCGGTGATTCACAACGCCGGCTACGCCGCGGCGGGACTCTCCGGCTGGGTGTACTCGTCCTTCGAGTGCGCCGAGCCGCAGCTGGCCGTCCTCGTCGACGGTCTCGGCCCCGAGTGGGCCGGGCTGTCGCTGACCATGCCGCTCAAGGAAGAGGCTCTGCGGCTGGCTGCGGCGGCGACCCCGGTCGCGGTGGCCACGGGTGCGGCCAACACTCTGGTACGCCGTGACGACGGCACCTGGCAGGCCGACAACACCGATGTCGCCGGCATGGTCCGCGTGCTGCGCGACGCCGGCCTCAAGCCCGCCCCGTCGGTGACCGTGCTCGGCGGTGGCGGCACAGCCCGAGCCGCGCTCGCGGCCGCGGCCCAGCTCGGCGCCTCGGCGGTGACGGTCGTGACCCGCCGCCCGGCCGCGCTGGAGGAGCTCGCGCCCGCCGCGGCCGCCCTCGGCATCACGATGATCGGCACGCCGTGGCCCCGGGCCGCCGAGACGTTCCAGGCCGACGCGGTGATCTCCACGGTGCCCAAGGGCGCGGCCGACACGCTGGCCGGTGAGGTCACCTGGCGTGACGGCACGGTGCTGTTCGACGCCATCTACGACCCGTGGCCCACTCCGCTGGCCGCGAGTGCCGAGGCTCACGGCGTACCGGTGGCCTCTGGCCTTGATCTTCTGCTGGCTCAGGCGCTGAGCCAGTTCGAGCAGTTCACGGGGGTTGTGCCGGCTCCTGAAGAGGCGATGCGGGCCGCTCTGCTCGCCGCCGCGGCCGCCCGCTAGGCGGGACGACGGCGGGGTAGCGGCGGGGCGTCGTCGCGACGTGCCAGACTGTGACCCGTGTTGCGCTGGCTTACCGCAGGTGAATCGCATGGACCGGCGCTCGTCGCGCTGATGGAGGGCGTCCCCGCCGGGGTCGAGGTGACGAGCGAGCAGATCGGGCGTGATCTCGCGCGCCGACGGCTCGGCTACGGCCGCGGCGCCCGCATGAAGTTCGAGCAGGACGTCATCGAGATCATCGGTGGCATCCGGCACGGGCGCACGCTCGGCAGCCCCGTCGCCATCCGGGTGGGCAACTCCGAGTGGCCCAAGTGGGAGACGGTGATGTCGGCCGACCCCGTCTCGGAGGAAGAGCTCGCGTCGCAGGCCCGCAACGCGCCGCTGACCCGCCCGCGCCCCGGCCACGCCGACCTGGCCGGCATGCAGAAGTACGCGCACACCGACGCCCGCCCGATCCTCGAGCGCGCCAGCGCCCGCGAGACCGCCGCCCGCGTCGCCGTGGGTGTCGTCGCCAAGAACCTGATCAAGCAGGCCCTCGGCATCGAGATCGTCTCGCACGTGATCGAACTGGGCTCGGTGGCCGCCAAGACCGGCCTGATCCCGACCCCGGCCGACGCCGAGCGCATCGACGCCGACCCGCTGCGCTGCCTCGACCCCGAGGCGAGCGCGCGCATGGTGGCCGAGGTCGACGCGGCCAAGAGCGACGCCGACACCTTGGGCGGCATCGTCGAGGTGCTGGCGTACGGCGTACCGCCGGGTCTGGGGTCTCATGTGCAGTGGGACCGCAAGCTCGACTCGCGCCTGGCCGCCGCCCTCATGTCGATCCAGTCGGTCAAGGGAGTCGAGATCGGCGACGGCTTCACCCAGGCCCGCTCGCGGGGCTCGGTCGCCCACGACGAGATCATCCCGACCGACGACGGCGTCAAGCGCGTCACCGACCGGGCCGGCGGCCTCGAGGGCGGCATCACGAACGGCGAGCCGCTGCGCGTGCGGGCCGCGCTCAAGCCGATCTCGTCGCTCAACCGGGCGCTGCAGACGATCGACGTGACGACGGGCGAGCCCGCGACCGCGATCAACCAGCGCTCCGACGTGGTAGCCGTGCCGGCCGGGGCGATCGTGGCCGAGGCGATGGTGGCCCTGGTGCTGGCCGAGGCGGCCGTCGAGAAGTTCGGTGGCGACTCGGTCGGCGAGATCCGCCGCAACCTGGCCGGCTACATCGAGAACCTGGTCATCCGCTGATGGCGCCGCGGGCCGTGTTCGTGGGCGCCCCGGGCGCTGGCAAGTCGACGATCGGCGCGCTCGTCGCCGAGCAGTTGGGCGTCCCGTTCGTCGACGCCGACGCGATCATCGAGGAGCGGGCGGGCAAGCCCATCCCCGAGATCTTCATCGACGACGGCGAGGACGCCTTCCGCGCCCTCGAACGTTCGGTGATCGCCTCGGCTCTGGAAGACTGCGACGGGGTGCTGGCCCTCGGCGGCGGCGCGATCCTGAACGAGGGCACCCGCGCGCTGCTGGCGAAGCACACGGTCGTCTACCTGTCGGTCGAGCTGAGCGACGCCGTGAAGCGCGTCGGGCTGGGCGCCGGCCGCCCGCTGCTGGCGATCAACCCCCGCGCGACCCTGAAATACCTGCTCGACCAGCGGCGGCCCCTCTACCTCGAGGTGGCCACCCACACGGTCAAGACCGACGGCCGTGAACCCTCGTCCGTCGCGGCGGAGGCCGCCGGTCTGCTGCAGGTGTGACCGACGAGACGGCCTTGCCTCGCGTGGCGCTGGGCAAGAGTTCGGCATGACACGAGCGGTTCGATTCGATCAGTACGGTGACGTGGACGTTCTCCGCGTCGAAGAGGTGGAACGTCCCACCCCCGCCGGTGACCAGGTCCTCGTCGAGGTGGTCGCGGCCGGCATCAACCCCGGCGAGATCTCCATCCGCACGGGTGCCTACCAGGACATCTGGCCGGCGACGTTCCCGTCCGGGCAGGGCAGCGACTTCGCCGGCCGCGTGCTGGAGGTCGGCACGTCGGTCACCGAGTTCGCGGTCGGCGACGAGGTGCTCGGCTGGTCCGACTGGCGATCGTCGCAGGCCGAACACGTGGTGGTCCCGGCCGACCACCTCACCCGCAAGCCGCTGGCGCTCGACTGGGCGCGGGCCGGTGCGCTGTTCGTCGCGGGCGTGACCGCGTACGCCTCGGTGCGCGCGGTGCAGCCGGCCAGGGGCGAGACCGTCGTCGTGAGCGGCGCGGCCGGCGGTGTCGGCGGCCTGACGGCGCAGCTCGCCCGCAACGCCGGAGCACACGTCATCGGCGTGGCCTCGGAGGAGAACGCGACCTGGCTGCGCAGCATCGGGGTCACGCCGGTCACCTACGGCGACGGGCTGGCCGACCGGCTGCGGAAGGCCGCCCCGTCACACATCGACGCCTTCATGGACACGCACGGCGGAGGCTATGTCGATCTCGCCCTCGAGCTGGAGGTCGACCCGGCCCGGGTGAACACGATCATCGACTACGCCGCCGCCGAGAAGGCCGGGGTGAAGACCGAGGGCAGCTCGACGGCCAGCGACGCCGAGATCCTCGGCTTCCTCGCCGGGGAGCTGGCCTGGGGACGGCTCGTCCTGCCGGTCGCCGCGATCTATCCGCTGGACGCGGTGCGCGACGCCTACACCGAGCTGGCCGCCGGCCACACCCGCGGCAAGATCGTGCTGGCCACCGAACTGCCCGCCAATGCCGGCCGTCAGCCCGCGAGCTGACGTTCCAGCCGTTCGACCCGTTGAATGAGCTGGGCCAGCAGCGGGTTGCCGCCCCCGGCGGTCGCTCTCAGGTGGGCGTAACCGGCGACCGCCGCGGTGACCGCGCGGCGGACTGCCTTGCCGTCGGCGCCCCGCTCGCGCAGCAGCGTTCCGGCAATGCCGTCGGGCTCGGCGGCCAGCCCGATGACCAGGTGCTCGCAGCCGACGTAGTTGTGGCCCAGACCGATCGCCTCGCCTACGGTCAGCTCCATCGCCGCGGCGGCCGGCGCGCTGAACCGCAGCGCGTCGGTCGCGACGGCCGGTTCGTCGTCCTCGGGCACGCTCAGCACGTCGGGGTCGACCTCCATCGCCGCGAGCACCTGCCGGCCCAGGTTCTGCCGTTCGTTGACCAGGCCGTAGAGCAGATCGCCGGTGGTGACCGTGGTGGCGTCGCGCCGTTTGGCCCGGTCGGCGGCGATGGTCAGCACCTCGAGCAGGCGGGCGGTGAAGCCGGGCAGTCGCTCAGCGAGGGCTGCGGGGTCGAGGTCGGAGAGCACGGCCTGGCGGATCGCCGTCATGCGGCGCAGCGCCTGCTCGAGCGCGCGCTGGCAGATGGGGGAGACGGGCAGACCCGATTCGCGTACGGCCTCGGCCAGCTCGTCGGGCAGATACACGTTGATTTTCGGCATGGTTCATTCATAACCCCTCATGGGGTTAGAAGATATAACCCCATCCGTACGTTGGAACGTGGCCGCCGGGGTTACACGTGTCCACGCCGCCGCCGATAGGGTTTCGCCGTGGTGACACGAATTCAGGTGAGCGGTGACCGTCCGTACGACGTGCTCGTCGGGCGTGACCTCGCGGTCTCGCTGCCCTCGCTGATCTCCGGAGCGTCCCGGGCGGCCGTGCTGTTCGCCGCGCCGCTGCGAGCGCAGGCCTTGCTGGTTGCCGAGGCGGCCAGCGTTCCCGCGGTGATGATCGAGGTGCCCGACGCCGAGAAGGGCAAGTCGGTCGAGGTCGCCGCCCGCTGCTGGGACGAACTGGGCGCCCAGAACTTCACCCGTACGGACGTCGTGATCGGCGTCGGCGGCGGCGCGGTCACCGACCTGGCCGGCTACGTGGCCGCGAGCTGGCTGCGCGGCGTGCGGTGGGTGCCCGTCTCGACGTCGCTGCTCGGCATGGTCGACGCGGCCGTCGGCGGCAAGACCGGCGTGAACATCGCCGCCGGCAAGAACCTCGTGGGCGCCTTCCACCCGCCGGCCGGAGTGCTCTGCGACCTCGGCTCACTGCGCACCCTGCCCGCCGAAGACCTGGTCGCCGGGCTGGCCGAGGTGGTCAAGTGCGGCTTCATCGCCGACCCCACGATCCTCGACCTGATCGAGAACGACCCCGACGCCGCCACCGACCCCGACGCGCCCGTGCTGCGCGAACTGGTCGAGCGGGCCATCCGGGTCAAGGCCGAGGTGGTCGGCGTCGACCTCAAGGAATCGGGCCTGCGCGAGATCCTCAACTACGGCCACACCCTCGGCCACGCGATCGAGAAGCGCGAAAAATACACCTGGAAACACGGGCACGCGGTCTCGGTCGGGCTGATCTTCGCGGCGGCCCTGGCCCGGCTCGCGGGGCGGCTCGACGAAGCGACCGCCGCGCGGCACCGTTCAGTGCTCGACGCGCTCGGTCTTCCCACACGTTACGACGCCGAGGCCTGGCCCGCGCTGCTCAGCGCCATGCGGGTCGACAAGAAGACCCGGGCGGCCACACTGCGGTTCGTCGTGCTCGACGGTCTGGCCAAACCCGGCATCCTGGCCGGACCCGACGAAGAACTGCTGGAACAGGCGTACGCGGAGGTGGCGGAATGATCTTTGTGCTGAACGGGCCGAACCTGGGCCGCCTGGGCACCCGCGAACCGGAGATCTACGGCACCACCACATACGCCGACCTCGCCCGGCTGTGCCACGTGGCCGCCACCCACCTCGGGCTCGAGATCGACGTACGCCAGACCGACTCGGAAGCCGAAATGCTGGCCTGGCTGCACGAAGCGGCCGACCTCGGCGTCGACGTCGTGCTCAACCCGGCCGCGTGGAGCCACTACAACATCGCGATCCGGGACGCGGCGGCCATGCTGCGCGGACGCCTCGTCGAGGTACACATCACCAACATCCACACCCGCGAGGAATTCCGGCATCATTCGGTCATCTCGGCCGTCGCCACCGGCGTGATCGCCGGACTGGGCGTCGATGGCTACCGCCTGGCCCTCGAGCATCTGGCCCGATTCGCCGCGCAGGCCCCGACGTCGGTAAACTCGGTCGGTCACCCACAGCTTTCACACGATCAAGGGCATTAGGAAAACATGGCTTCCACGAACGACCTGAAGAACGGCCTGGTGCTCAACCTCGACGGCGGGCTCTGGTCCGTCGTGGAGTTCCAGCACGTCAAGCCGGGTAAGGGTGGCGCGTTCGTGCGCACCACGCTGAAGAACGTGCTCTCCGGCAAGGTCGTCGACAAGACCTTCAACGCCGGCACCAAGGTCGACACGGCCACGGTCGACAAGCGCACGATGCAGTACCTCTACCAGGACGGCGAAGACTTCGTCTTCATGGACCTCGACACGTTCGAGCAGATCACCGTCCCCGGCGCCACCGTCGGCGAAAACGCCAACTACATGCTGCCCGAGGCCGAGGCCACGGTCGCCACCCACGAAGGCGTCCCGCTCTACATCGAGCTGCCGACCAGCGTCTTCCTCGAGGTCACCTACACCGAACCCGGCCTGCAGGGCGACCGCTCCACCGGCGGCACCAAACCCGCCACGGTCGAGACCGGCGCCACGGTCAACGTGCCGCTCTTCATCACCACCGGCGAGAAGATCAAGGTCGACACGCGCGACGGCCGTTACCTCGGTCGTTCCTGACATGGCCGAAGGTCCCAAAACGCAGATGCCGGCGCGCCGGAAGGCGCGCAAAAGGGCGCTGGACGTGCTCTACGAGGCCGACCTGCGAGACCTGCCGCCCCGGCAGGTGCTGGCGACCTACCTGGAGCGCATCGCCAAGCCACGACCCGACCACCTCGACTACACGGTCAGCCTGGTCGAGGGAATCGCCGAACACCTGGACCGGATCGACGAACTGATCGCGTCGTATGCCGAAGGGTGGACTATCGACCGCATGCCTGTGGTGGATCGGAACCTGGCGCGTATTGCGGTGTTCGAGCTGCTGTATGTGCCTGAGATCGATGACCCGGTGGCTATCACCGAGGCTGTTGAGCTTGCCAAGCAGATGTCTACGGATGACAGCCCTCGGTTCCTTAACGGGATTCTTGGGCGGATTGCTGAGTTCGCTACTCGCTGAGGGATCCTTTGAAGCTCCGATCGCGCTGTTGGGTGGTCGGGGCTTCTTTGTGTTCCGTCGGCTCTCTTACGGTTGACGGGGGGAGTCAGTGACGGCCATGGGAGGGGTCACCGGGCTCTGGTTGCATGGCATAGCTGGGGGATCACCTGACAGGACGTAGATCGGCTTCCGCGCTGTGGTTCACCTGAGGAAGCACGTCACCCGGGCCGGCCATCGTTGTGGTCAAGGGAACATTGCTTGCCGCTTGCGGTTCGGGCGCTGCGCGCCCTCCTGCCAGGCGCGGTCTACACCATTACAGGCCAGGTGGGGTAAGGGGTGGCATGCGGTCGGGGGGAAAGACAAGGAGGGCCGTTCGCGCAGCTGGCTCCTTATGGCTGTAGCACCGTGGGGGTGGCTCGCGGGTGATCGCGTGAGCTCTGCTCTGGTCGGTGGCGCGAGGAGACCCCCAACCTGGCCTTTTGGGTCTCCGAGCGCTCGGCCGGGGGTTTGGGGGCGGAGCCACCAAGGTCTTGTCTTTTACAGTGGCTGGTAATAGCGGACCAAAGGGAAAGCTACGAAGCCGGCCTTCTCGTACGCGGCACGGGCTGCGGCGTGGCCGGGGTCGCCTCCGGTGGAGACGCTGGCCAGGGTGAAGCCGGCGGCGCGCATGTGTTCCAGGGCGAACTCGATGAGGATGTTGGCTATGCCTCGGCGCTGAGCATCCGGGTCCACGGCGGTCATTTCGATCTCGCCGCTGTTGGGCTCGGCGTGGGTGGCGTCGTGGTGGGCTACGGCTATGAAGCCGAGGATGCGGTCGTTCTCGTCGGCTACCCAGGTGGTGGCGGCTAATTCGCGGCAGGTGTCCTCTACGGCCTGGGCCTGGATGTGGCGCCAGTCGGGGTAGAGGTGGTCGTAGACGCGGCGGCCCAGCACCTGCTCGAACGACGCGAAGACCGGTGTCCAGGCCCGCAGCGAGAGCTCGACCACGGCGGGAATGTCGTCCTCGGCTAGCGGGCGAATCGCAATCGACATGCCAGCCAGCCTGCCAGAGTGTGCGCCGGATCAATGCCGCTTCCGTGCGGGCGCGGTCGGTCAGGCACGGGTCAGTGCGGAGGTGGGGAACCTTTGGATGGTGCACTCCATGACGAGCTCTGGTTGTACGTCGACCGTGCCGTCGTCGCCCACGAAGACGACGAAGAAGTGCCAGTCGGGATCGAAGAGATGTGGGCCGGGCACCAGGTCGGGGGTCAGCTTGACCCGGTCGCCGGGGCCGAGGCGGGCTTCGCGGGGCTGTGACCGGGCGACGTTCCGGATCAGATCCAGAACTCGCTGGTCGCGGTCATAGTGCACGAAGCTCCCGGCCTCGGCGAAGAACTCGCAGGCTTCAGCTCGACTTAAACCGGTGAGCGCGGCCACGGCATCTGGTACGAGGGCGGCGGTGCGGGAAGCGCCGACCTGTTCGGCCAGGATGCTGATGAACGTTCCGAGCCACTGATGGGCGGCGGACGACGGAGCCGAGAGACCCACCTCGGCCGCGATCTCGTCGGACATGCGGTGGAGCAGTTTTTCGACGTGCTGGTCATCGCTCGCGAGCGCACGAATCATGTCCAGGAATTCGACCGGCTGTCCCGGGTTCATGCCATGCAGATGGTCCAGCGTCTCCGGCGTGAAGACGACGGTCTCGCCGGTGTTGAGCTGTGCCGCCAGCGCTTTGATCAAGCGGTCGACGACGGACTTTGTCACGCGCTCATCTGCCACCGGCGGAGCGTACCGACGACCACCGACATGATCAGTCGCCGTCGCCGTCGCCGTCGCCGTCGCCGTCGCCGTCGCCGCGGACCTGGACGATTTGCCGCGCGTTGGCGACTTTGTGCGTTGGCGGCTGTGCGTACTGGTGGCCCGCGCTTTGGCGGTGGCCCACACCGCGACGCATGGCGAGGCGCGCGCCACATCGTGCCTGAAGAGTCGTGCGCGTTTGTCCACGAACAGGCGTCCCCCGCGCACGCCGACGGGCCACACACCCGCTAGCTGACCCGCCCGCCCGGGGTGGCGGTGACACTACGCCCTCCCGCAACTGTCAGGGAGTTATCCACAGGCTGCGGTTCGGCCGAAAGGCTTTCCGGGGTCTGTCGTGCCTGTCGATCAGCGCGTCCCGGACCTGTTCGAACCGCCTCTCCCGTGGCCGGCCGCGTGCTGCGTGCCGTCGCGGCTGGGTGGCCCCAGCGTCGCGACGGTGCGGTCCGGTGTTGCGACTGAGTGGCTTGGCGTCGCGTGGCGAGCAGAGTTGGGCGTCGATGGGTTTTAGGGTGGCGCGATGAAACGGTATGCGCGGCGGACCGGGCGAGTGATCGTTTTGGACGGTTGGGATCGGGTTCTGTTGATGCGGTTTGCGGTGGTTTCTGGGGAAGGGGAAGGGTTCGCTTGGCTCACGCCGGGTGGGGGAGTGCGGTGGTGGGAGAGGGCCAAGGCGGCGGCTGCCCGGGAGGTGGGGGAGGAGGTCGGGCTCGCGGTGAAGGCCAGTGGTCTGCGGGCGGTGGCGTTCACCAGTGGGCAGGCTGATCTCGGGTTTGCCGCGGGGCTGTTCCGGGATGACTTCTTTGTGTGCCGGGTCGCGGGGCACGTTGTTGATACGCGGCGGCACACGGAGTTGGAGAAGAGGAATTTCGCGGAGGCCAGGTGGTGGTCGGTGGACGAGCTTCTGGCCACTGAGGACGTCGTTTATCCGTACGGATTGGGTGAGCTGGTCGGCGCGATCGTAAAGGGGGATTTGCCGGAAGCGCCGGTCGAATTGCCTTGGCATCTGTGAGACGCGATGCGTTCTTGCGATCACGCATTGTGCGAAAAACGGCGGGGGCGGCGATCTTTCGACGGGGGGCGCCACAAGCAGTGATGTCGACCATCAGGGGCCGGAGAGGGGGCCGGGGTGAGGCCGGGGTGAGGGCGGGTGCAGACGGGCAGCGGGCGTGGAGAGGCCGGGCCGGTCGGGCGCTGCGGCCACGCGCGGCAGGTCGTCGCCGGTGCCGTGAGTGCTGCCGCTGTGCGGTTGTGAGCGGCGACGTGGCGTACGGGGAAACGAAAAAGCCCGCGACTGAGCGCGGGCTTTTCGGGTCTCGGGACACGCGCCTGTAAGTCGAGAGCCGGCGCGGTCGGCGGGGGTGGGGGATGTAGCCGGTGGGGACCGGCGTTGTGGCTGTTCAGGACTCCCGGGGGAGCGCTTTCTCAGCTGGCGAAGAAAGCGCGCGGGTCGGCGACCAGGACGCCCTGCTCGGTCAGGCGCTCGATCAGGCCCGACGGCGAGATGTCGTAGACGATGGCCAGCGCCCGCAGGTCGTCGGCCCGGATGGACAGGACGCGGCCGTTGTAGTCGCCGCGCTGCTGCTGGATGGCCCGGGCGTAACGCGCCACATAGGCGAGATCCTCGCCGGTGGTGTCGTACAGCTTCTCGAGGTCCAGCACGATCTTGTTGGTGGCCTCGAGCCGGACACCGCTGCCGTCGGGCAGCAGCTCCGAGACGGGCACACGGTAGAAGTCAGCCAGTTCGGCGAGGCGCGAGACGGTCACGGCACGGTCGCCGCGCTCGTACGAACCCACCACGACGGCCTTCCACCGGCCGTTCGACTTCTCTTCAACACCCTGCAGGGACAGGCCCTGCTGCTGCCGGATGGAGCGCAGGCGCGCGCCCAGCGACTTGGCGTACTCAGACGGCATTCGGAACACTCCCACTGTGCTGGCCCGGAGGGTTCCCCTCCGCGATCGCTACGCAGCGTGACGGTACGGAGTTTGCGACTTCCGGTCAAGTGTCGGTTACCGATGAGTCGTGCTGCCCTAGGAGGACTTGGCGACGGTCTGTCTGAAATATCCAGCGTCCGTCAGTGTTCTCGCGTCGGGCACGTCACCATAATCAACGCTGCGTCCACTGGTAACGTAGCGTCAGCCATTGGGGCCGCCCCTCGCGGGGTTGCTCTGTAAGACGTCCTTTAACGACCCGTCCCGTGAGGCGGGGAAGGAGGTCCGCGGTGGCATCGCCACGCGCCGACGCGCCCAGCAAGATCATTTTGAGTGCTTCCGACCTGCAGCGGGTCGTTGATCGCATCGCTCATCAGATCCTCGAGAAGACCTCCGGCGCGACCGGAACCGTCCTTCTTGGAATCCCCACCCGCGGCGTTCCGCTGGCCCACCGGCTGGCCGCCCGCATTCACGCCTTCGAGGGCATCGACGTTCCCGTCGGGTCGCTCGACATCACGCTCTACCGCGATGACCTGCGCCTTCAGGCCACCCGCGCGCTCGGCAAGACCGAGTTGCCCGGCGGTGGCATCGACGGCCGGCGGGTCGTGCTGGTCGACGACGTGCTCTACAGCGGCCGCACCGTGCGCGCCGCTCTCGACGCCCTGAAGGACGAGGGCCGGCCCAGTTCGGTGCAGCTCGCGGTGCTGGTCGACCGCGGCCACCGGGAGCTGCCGATCCGCGCCGACTACGTGGGCAAGAACATTCCGACCTCGCTGGCCGAGAGCGTCCGCGTCTCACTGACCGAGACGGACGGGCTCGACGAGGTCAAACTCACCGGGGGCGACAAGTGATCAAGCATCTGCGCTCGGCCGCCGACCTGGACGCGGCCACCGCCACCCTGATCCTCGACACCGCCGGCGAGATGGCCGCGCTGGCCGGCCGCGAGGTGAAGAAACTTCCGACGCTGCGCGGGCGTACGGTGGTCAACCTCTTCTACGAGGACTCGACGCGCACCCGCATCTCGTTCGAGGCGGCCGCGAAGCGACTGTCCGCCGACGTCATCAACTTCTCGGCCAAGGGCTCCAGCGTGTCGAAGGGCGAAAGCCTCAAGGACACCGCGCTGACCCTGCAGGCGATGGGGGCCGACGCGGTCGTGATCCGGCACCCGGCTTCGGGCGCGCCGCACCGGCTGGCCCAGTGGGTCGACGGCTCGGTCGTCAACGCGGGTGACGGGACTCACGAACATCCGACGCAGGCGCTGCTCGACGCGTACACGATGCGGTCGCGGCTCGGTCGTCTCGACGGACTGAAGGTCGCGATCGTCGGGGACGTGCTGCACAGCCGGGTCGCGCGGTCGAACGTGCTGCTGCTGACCACGCTGGGCGCCGAGATCACGGTCGTGGGGCCGCCGACACTGATCCCGCTCGACCTGGCGGCCGCGCTCTCGCCCGCGACGAAAGTGTCGTACGACCTCGATAGCGTCCTTCCCGACATGGACGTCGTGATGATGCTTCGAGTGCAGACCGAGCGCATGCAGGACTCGTACTTCCCCTCGGCCCGGGAATATAGCCGCCGCTACGGTCTCGACATCGCACGCATGCGCAAGCTGCCGGAGCACGCGATCGTCATGCACCCCGGCCCCATGAACCGCGGCATGGAGATCACCCCCGAGGTGGCCGACTCGTCGCGCTCCACGATCGTCGAGCAGGTCGCCAATGGCGTGAGCGCTCGCATGGCTGTTCTCTACCTGCTCCTGGGAGGCAAGGCATGACCTCATATCTGCTGCGCGGGGTTTCCGTGCTCGGGGCCGCCCCGGCCGATCTGCTGATCCGCGACGGGGTCATCTCCTCCGGCGCGCCGGAGGACGCCGAGATCATCGACGCGGACGGCCTGGTGGCGCTGCCGGGCCTGGTCGACCTGCACACCCACCTGCGCGAGCCGGGCCGCGAAGACGCCGAGACGGTCGAGACCGGGTCCCGTGCCGCGGCGCTCGGCGGCTACACGGCGGTCTTCGCGATGGCCAACACCTCGCCGGTCGCCGACACGGCCGGCGTGGTCGAGCAGGTCTGGCGCCTGGGTCGCGAGGCCGGGCTGGTCGACGTGCAGCCGATCGGCGCGGTCACCGTCGGGCTGGCCGGCAAGCAGCTCGCCGAGCTGGGCGCGATGGCGACCTCGGCCGCGGGCGTACGCATCTTCTCCGACGACGGGCACTGCGTCGCCGACCCGCGCCTGATGCGCCGCGCCCTCGAATACGTGAAGGCGTTCGACGGCATCATCGCCCAGCACGCCGAGGAGCCCCGCCTCACCGAGGGCGCCCAGATGCACGAGGGCGAGGTCAGCACCCGTCTCGGGCTCACCGGCTGGCCGGCCGTCGCCGAAGAGGCGATCATCGCGCGCGACGTGCTGCTGGCCGAGCACGTCGGCAGCCGCCTGCACGTCTGCCACGTCTCGACGGCCGGTTCGGTCGAGGTGCTGCGCCAGGCCAAGGCCCGCGGCGTGCGGGTGACGGCCGAGGTCACGCCCCACCACCTGTTGCTCACCGACGAGCTCGCCGCGTCCTACGACCCGGTCTACAAGGTCAACCCCCCATTGCGTACGGCCTCGGACGTGCACGCTCTGCGCGAAGCACTGATCGAGGGCGTCATCGACATCGTCGCCACCGACCACGCCCCGCACGCCGTGGAGGACAAGGAGTGCGAGTGGGCGTACGCGCGCCCGGGCATGGTCGGTCTCGAGACCGCGCTGCCGGTCGTGCTCTCGGTGCTGGGTGAGCGGTGGGAGCTGATCGCCGAGCGCATGAGCCGCACCCCCGCGCGCATCGCGGGCCTGACCGGGCACGGCACTGACTTGAAGGTCGGTCAACCGGCCAACCTCACGCTGGTGGACCCGTCCGCCCGGCGGGTCGTCGACCCGGCCGAGCTGGCGAGCCGCAGCCGCAACACACCGTACGCGGGCACCACCCTGCCGGGTCGCATCGTCGCGACCTTCCTCCGGGGCGAGCCGACGGTCCTGGACGGGAAGGCTGTTAAGTAATGTCTCAACCCTTTTCCTCTGCAGCACGGCGAAGCCGTTTTGGCAGCTCAGCAATCCTCGTGCTGGAGGACGGACGGACCTTCACCGGTCTCGCCTATGGGGCGATCGGTGAGACGTTCGGTGAGGCCGTCTTCACCACCGGCATGACCGGTTATCAAGAGACGCTGACCGACCCGTCCTATCACCGGCAGGTCGTCGTGCAGACCGCGCCGCAGATCGGCAACACCGGCGTCAACTCCGAGGACGACGAATCCGACCGGATCTGGGTCGCTGGTTACGTCGTGCGTGACCCCGCGCGGCGGCCCTCGAACTGGCGCTCGACCGGTGATCTGGGAGATCGGCTCGCCGCCGAGGGCGTCGTCGGGATCAGCGGGATCGACACCCGCGCCCTGACCCGCCACCTGCGGTCGCGGGGCGCGATGCGGGTCGGTGTGTCATCTGTGGATCTTGACCCGCAGTCGCTGCTCGCTCGCGTGCAGGCCTCGCCGCAGATGGTCGGAGCCGACCTTTCCGCCGAAGTCACGACTTCTGAGCGTTATACGGTCGCGGCCGAGGGCGAGCACCGCTACACCGTCGCCGCGCTCGACCTGGGCATCAAGCGCAACGTCTCGCGCCGGCTCGCCGCGCGCGGGGTCACCACGCACATCTTCCCGGCGTCGTCCTCGATCGAAGACCTGCTGTCGGTCAGCCCGGACGCGGTGTTCTTCTCGCCCGGCCCAGGCGACCCGGCCACCGCGGACGGACCGGTCGCGCTCGCCCGCGAGGTCATGCGCCGCGAGACGCCGCTGTTCGGCATCTGCTTCGGCAGCCAGATCCTGGGCCGTGCGCTCGGCTTCGGCACCTACAAGCTCGGGTATGGGCACCGCGGCATCAACCAGCCGGTGCTCGACAAGACCACCGGCAAGGTCGAGGTGACCAGCCACAACCATGGATTCGCGGTCGACGCGCCGCTGAACACCGTGATCGACACCGACTTCGGCGGCGTCGAGGTCTCGCACGTCTGCCTCAACGACAACGTGGTCGAGGGCCTGCGTGGCCTCGAGGTCCCCGCGTTCACCGTCCAGTACCACCCCGAGGCCGCCGCCGGCCCGCACGACGCCGACTACCTGTTCGACCGGTTCGTCGAGCTGGTGGAGTTCTCCGGGAAGAAGGGCTGATCATGCCGAAGCGTGAAGATCTCAAGCACGTGATGGTGATCGGCTCCGGTCCGATCGTCATCGGCCAGGCCTGCGAGTTCGACTACTCCGGCACCCAGGCGTGCCGCGTGCTGCGGGCCGAGGGCATCCGCGTCTCGCTGGTCAACTCCAACCCGGCCACGATCATGACGGACCCCGAGTTCGCCGACGCCACCTACGTCGAGCCGATCACCCCGGAGTTCGTCGAGCTGATCATCGCCAAGGAACGCCCCGACGCGATCCTGCCGACGCTGGGCGGCCAGACCGCGCTGAACACCGCGGTCGCCCTGCACGAGAACGGCGTCCTGGAGAAGTACGGCGTCGAGCTGATCGGCGCGAACATCGACGCGATCCGCCGCGGCGAGGACCGGCAGCTGTTCAAGGACATCGTGGCCAAGGCCGGCGGCGAGACCCCGCGCTCGCGCGTCTGCCACTCGATGGACGAGGTCCGCGCCACCGTCGGCGAGCTGGGCCTGCCGGTCGTCATCCGCCCGTCGTTCACCATGGGCGGGCTCGGCTCGGGCATGGCCCACAACGACGACGACCTCGAGCGGATCGCCGGCGCCGGCCTGACCGCCTCCCCGGTGCACGAGGTGCTGATCGAGGAGAGCGTGCTCGGCTGGAAGGAGTACGAGCTCGAGCTGATGCGCGACAAGCACGACAACGTCGTGGTCGTCTGCTCGATCGAGAACGTCGACCCGATGGGCGTGCACACCGGCGACTCGGTGACCGTCGCCCCGGCCATGACGCTCACCGACCGCGAATACCAGAAGCTGCGCGACCTCGGCATCGCCGTGTTGCGCGAGGTCGGCGTGGACACCGGCGGCTGCAACATCCAGTTCGCGGTCAACCCGGCCGACGGCCGCCTGGTCGTCATCGAGATGAATCCGCGCGTGTCGCGCTCGTCGGCGCTGGCCTCCAAGGCGACCGGCTTCCCGATCGCGAAGATCGCGGCCAAGCTGGCCATCGGCTACACGCTCGACGAGATCCCGAACGACATCACCCTGAAGACGCCGGCCGCGTTCGAGCCGGCCCTCGACTACGTCGTCGTGAAGATCCCGCGGTTCGCGTTCGAGAAGTTCCCCGGCGCCGACCCCGAGCTGACCACCACGATGAAGTCGGTCGGCGAGGCGATGTCGCTGGGCCGCAACTTCGCCGAGGCGCTGAACAAGGCGATGCGCTCGCTGGAGACGTCGGCGGCCGGCTTCTGGACCGCGCCCTCGTTCGAGACCGCCGAGGCGGCACTCGAGGCGATGCGCATCCCGCACGACGGCCGGCTCTACACGGTCGAGGCCGCGCTGCGGCACGGCGCGACCGTCGAGCAGGTCTTCGAGGCCAGCGGCGGCATCGACCCGTGGTTCCTCGACGAGATCAAGGCCCTGGTCGACCTGCGCGCCGAGATCATCGACGCGCCGGTGCTCGACGAGGAACTGCTGCGCCGGGCCAAGCGCTCGGGCCTGTCCGACAAGCAGCTCGCCGCCCTGCGGCCCGAGCTGGCCGGCGAGGACGGTGTGCGGACCCTGCGCCACCGGCTCGGCGTCCGACCGGTCTATAAGACCGTCGACACGTGCGCGGCCGAGTTCGAGGCGAACACGCCCTACCACTACTCGACCTACGACGAGGAGACCGAGGTCGCGCCGTCCGACCGGCCCAAGGTGCTGATCCTCGGCTCGGGTCCGAACCGCATCGGGCAGGGCATCGAGTTCGACTACTCGTGTGTGCACGCGGTCATGGCTCTGCGCTCCACTTCTGTTCCCGGGTTTTCCGGCGAAGCCGGTGAGGCTGGCTCAGGCTTCGAGACCGTCATGGTCAACTGCAACCCCGAGACGGTCTCGACCGACTACGACACCGCCGACCGGCTCTACTTCGAGCCGCTGACCTTCGAGGACGTCCTCGAGGTCTACCACTCCGAGGACTCGTCCGGCCGCGCGGCCGGCGGCCCGGGCGTGGTCGGCGTGATCGTGCAGCTCGGCGGTCAGACCCCGCTCGGCCTGGCCAACCGGCTCAAGGCGGCCGGCGTCCCGATCGTGGGCACGTCGCCCGAGTCGATCGATCTGGCCGAGAACCGTGGGCTGTTCGGCGCGGTGCTGGCCAAGGCCGGTCTGCGCTCGCCCGACCACGGCACGGCGACCAGCTTCGACGAGGCCAAGGGCATCGCCGACACGATCGGCTACCCGGTCCTCGTACGCCCGTCGTACGTGCTCGGTGGCCGCGGCATGGAGATCGTCTACGACGAGCCGACGCTGAAGGGCTACATCGAGCGGGCCACCCAGATCTCGCCGGACCACCCGGTGCTGGTCGACCGGTTCCTCGACGACGCGATCGAGATCGACGTGGACGCGCTCTGCGACGCGACCGGTGAGGTCTACCTCGGCGGCGTGATGGAGCACATCGAGGAGGCCGGCATCCACTCCGGCGACTCGTCCTGCTCGCTGCCGCCGATCACCCTGGCCGGCTCGCACCTGGCCGAGGTGCGCCGCTACACCGAGGCGATCGCCCGCGGCGTCGGGGTGCGCGGCCTGCTCAACGTGCAGTACGCGTTGAAGGACGACACGCTCTACGTGCTCGAGGCCAACCCGCGCGCCTCGCGGACCGTCCCGTTCGTCTCCAAGGCGACCGCGGTCCCGCTGGCCAAGGCGGCCGCCCGCATCATGCTCGGCGCCACCATCGCCGAGCTGCGGGCCGAGGGCATGCTGCTGGCCGACAGCGACGGCGGCACGGTGCCCGAGAACGCGCCGATCGCCATCAAGGAGGCGGTGCTGCCGTTCAAGCGGTTCCGCACCCCGGCCGGCCAGGGCGTCGACAGCCTGCTCGGCCCCGAGATGAAGTCGACCGGCGAGGTGATGGGCATCGACGCCGGCTTCGGTCAGGCGTTCGCCAAGTCGCAGGCCGCGGCGTACGGGTCGCTCCCCACCGCCGGCAAGATCTTCGTCTCGGTCGCCAACCGCGACAAGCGGGCGATGGTCTTCCCGATCAAGCGGCTCGCCGACCTCGGCTTCACGATCGTCACCACGGCCGGCACCGGCGAGGTGCTGCGCCGCTACGGCGTGGTCTGCGAGATCGTGCCCAAGCACTTCGAGAGCCCCGGCAAGAACGCGGTCGAGCTCATCCTGGCCGGCGAGATCGCGATGATCATCAACACGCCGCAGGGGTCGGGTGCGAGCGCCCGTTCCGACGGGTACGAGATCCGCAGCGCGGCGGTCACCGCCGACATCCCGAGCATCACCACGGTGCCGGGCGCGGCGGCCGCGGTCATGGGCATCGAGGCGCTGATGCGCGGCGACATGACCGTACGGCCCCTGCAGGAGCTGCACGCGGTGCTGCGAGGCACGAGGTGACCTTGTTCGAGTCCGCCGTCCGGCCGGTGCTGTTCCGGCTGGGCGGCGGGGACGCCGAGACCGCCCACGAGTTCACCCTCGCCCGCCTGGCCGGGCTGCCCGGTCCGGTGCGGTCCGCGTTGAAGGCCCGATACGCGGTCGACGCTCCGGTCGAGGCCTTCGGCGTGCGCTTCCCCAACCGGGTCGGCCTGGCCGCCGGGATGGACAAGAACGGGTTGGCCCTGCGGGCCTGGCCGGCCCTCGGGTTCGGCTTCGTCGAGGTCGGCACGGTCACCGCGCACGCGCAGCCCGGCAACGACAAGCCGCGCCTGTTCCGCCTGCGCGACAGCGAGGCGATCATCAACCGGATGGGCTTCAACAACGCCGGCGCGGCCGCGCTGGCGGCCCGGCTCAAGCAGCTCGGCCCGATCGGCGTACCGCTGGGCATCTCCCTCGGCAAGTCGAAGGTCACGCCGCTGGAGAAGGCGGTCGACGACTACCTGACCTCGCACCGGCTGCTGCACCCCTACGCCGACTACATCGCGGTCAACGTGTCGTCGCCGAACACGCCGGGCCTTCGTACGCTGCAGGACAAGTCGGCCGTCGCCGACCTGCTGGCCGCGCTGGTCGGGCCGAAACCGGTGCTGGTGAAGATCGCCCCCGACCTCACCGAGCCGGCGATCGCCGAGCTGCTCGAGGTCTGCCTCAGCCACGGCGCGGCCGGCGTGATCGCCACGAACACGACGCTCGATCGGGACGGGCTGGCCGCGGCCGACCAGCCGCGCGCGGTCGAGGCGGGCGGGCTCTCCGGGTCGCCGCTCACCGAGAAGGCCCGCAAAGTGGTCCATTTTGTTCATACCGAGACCGCCGGACGGCTGCCGATCATCGGAGTGGGCGGGATCATGGAGGCCGACGACGCGACCCGGCTGCTCGACGCCGGCGCCTCGCTTGTGCAGCTCTACAGCGGGTTCATCTATCGAGGTCCGGCCCTGGTACGGGCCGCGGCGCGGGCGCTCCGATGAACACCGGGCGGGCGGCGGCCCTGATCGCCCGCGACCGGCAGCACGTGTGGCATCCGTACGGCCCGATGCCCGGCCGGTCTGAGCCCTACCTGGTCGAGAGCGCGGAGGGCGTACGGCTGCGCCTCGCCGACGGCCGGGAACTGATCGACGGTATGTCCTCGTGGTGGGCCGCGATCCACGGATACCGGCACCCGGTGCTCGACGCCGCGCTGGCCGAGCAGGCCGGGCGGATGAGCCACGTGATGTTCGGCGGGCTGACGCACGAGCCCGCGATCGAGCTGGCGACCACATTGGTGGATCTTGCGCCGGACGGGTTGGAGCACGTCTTCCTCTGCGACTCGGGCTCGGTCGGCGTCGAGGTCGCGATCAAGATGGCGTTGCAGGCCCAGCTCGCCCTCGGGCGCCCCGGCCGGCGGCGGCTGGCCACGTGGCGTGGCGGCTATCACGGCGACACGTTCCACCCGATGAGCGTCTGCGACCCGGACGGCGGCATGCACTCGCTGTGGACCGGCGTGCTGCCCGCCCAGGTCTTCGCCGGGCCCCCGCCGGCCGACTTCGATCAGGCGTACGCCGATGAGCTCGCCGACATGGTGGCGAAGCACTCGGACGAGATCGCCGCGGTGATCGTCGAACCGGTCGTGCAGGGCGCCGGGGGCATGCGGTTCCACCATCCGGAGTACCTGCGGGTGCTGCGCGAGGTCACGGCGGCGCACGGCATCTTCCTGATCTTCGACGAGATCGCGACGGGCTTCGGGCGTACGGGGGAGTTCTTCGCGGCCTCGCACGCCGGGGTGAGCCCCGACATCATGTGCGTGGGCAAGGCCCTCACCGGCGGCTATCTGACGATGGCGGCGACGCTGTGCACGCCCGAGGTGGCGTCGGCGATCTCGTCGGGCGCCGGTGGCGGGCTCATGCACGGCCCGACGTTCATGGGCAATCCGCTGGCGTGCGCGGTCGCCAACGCGTCGCTGGGACTGCTGCGCACCGGCGAGTGGGCCGATCGCGTCCGAGTGATCGAAAACGGTCTCAGGGCGGGCCTGGAGCCGTTGCGGGCCGCCCCCGGTGTGGCCGATGTGCGTGTGCTCGGCGCGATCGGCGTCGTGCAACTGGACCACGAGGTCGACATGGCCAAGGCCACCGCCGCGGCCGTCGAGGCGGGCGTGTGGCTGCGACCCTTCCGCGACCTGATCTACACCATGCCGCCGTACGTCACGGGTCTCTCGGACGTCGAACGGATCACCGCCGGCATCGCCGCCGCGGTGTCGGCGACCTGACCGAGCACTTGACCGCCGGCCGGGCGGCGGGGCCGTCGCCGCCTGACTGATCACCTGACTGATGACACAGAAGTGGAGCCCCCATGGAGACCTTCGGCAAGCGCCTCACGGACGCCATCGAGAAGCGGGGCCGGCTGTGCGTCGGGATCGATCCGCATGCCGCCCTGCTGGCCAGGTGGGGGCTCTCCGACGACGTCGCCGGCCTGGAACGCTTCGCCCGTACGGTGGTCGAGGCACTGGCCGATCGGGTGGCGGTTCTGAAGCCGCAGTCGGCCTTTTTCGAGAGATTTGGGTCACGTGGCGTCGGAATTCTTGAGTCAACTATCCGACAGTCTCGGGAGGCCGGCGCGCTCGTCCTTCTCGATGTGAAACGCGGCGACATCGGCTCGACGATGGCCGCGTACGCGAGCGCGTACCTGGATCCAGCGAGTTCGCTCCGTGCTGACGCGATTACTGTGAGTCCCTATCTCGGCGTCGGTTCGTTGCAGCCGGCGTTCGACGTCGCGGCCGAACACGGCGGCGGCGTGTTCGTTCTCGGTCTGACGTCCAATCCGGAGGGACGCTCGGTCCAGCATGCCGTCGCAACGGACAAAAGGACCGTGGCGCAGACCGTAATCGACGAGATTTCCCTGCTCAACAAGGGTTTTGAGCCCCTCGGCAGTTACGGCCTCGTAATCGGAGCGACGATCGGCGATACGGGCCACGATCTGTCCCGAGTGAACGGTCCGCTGCTCGCTCCGGGGCTCGGCGCGCAGGGTGCGACCCCCTCCGACCTGCGATCTGTCTTCGGCGAAAGCCTGCGCAACGTGCTGCCGTCGTACTCACGCGAAGTTCTCACGGCGGGACCCGGCGTGGTCGAACTGCGGGCCGCCGCAGACCGTGCGCTGGACGAATGCAGGGCCGCTCTCGGGTGAACCGGCCCTGCTTATCAGGGTCTGGGGGATCGGGTTCGGGGGTACCCCCACGTTGCCGAAAGCGCCGTTGACCGCTAGTTTTCCCGGCGCCGGGAACCACATGCCCCTTTGGTTCCCTGGCACACCACGTTTCACAGAAGCGCCGGTATTGGACTACCGCCGCGATAGGGACCTGAGGAGAACTGGTGCCGCTCCCGTCACTGAGCCCCGAACAGCGCAAGGCTGCGCTGGAGAAGGCCGCGGAAGTTCGCAAGGCTCGGGCTGAGCTGAAGGAACAGCTCAAGTCCGGCAAGACCACCCTCGCCGCCGTGCTTGACCGCGCGGAGGGCGACGAGATCGTCGGCAAGCTGAAGGTTTCGGCCGTGCTTCAGGCGCTGCCGGGCATCGGCAAGATCCGGGCGACGCAGATCATGGAGAAGCTCAAGATCGCGGACAGCCGTCGGCTGCGCGGTCTCGGCGACCAGCAGCGGAAGGCCCTCCTGGGGGAGTTCGCTGCGAACTGACTCAGGGGCTCGTGTTGAATGAGCCTGTGAGCATGGATGACGACGCGCGCCCGGCAGCCCGCCTCACGGTCCTTTCCGGCCCCTCCGGGGTCGGGAAGGACAGTGTGATCGAGCTGATCCGGGCGCGCTCGCCTTGGATCAAGCTGTCCGTGTCGGCGACGACGCGGAAGATGCGCGACTACGAGACCGAAGGCGAGCACTACCACTTCGTGACTCGTCAGGACTTCCAGCGACTGATCGACGGCGGTCAGTTGCTGGAGTGGGCCGAGTTCGCCGGCAACCTCTACGGCACCCCCCGGGCGCAGGTCGAGGGCTGGCTCGCGCAGGGCCGGCCGGTCCTCCTGAAGATCGACCTGAACGGCGCCCGCCAGATCCGCGCGATGATGCCCGAAGCGCAGCTCGTCTTCCTGGCCCCGCCCAGCGTCGAGGAACTCCGCCGCCGCCTGGTCGGCCGGGGCACCGACGACGAGGAGACGATCCGCAAGCGGCTCAAGCACGCGGACGAGGAACTGGCCGCCGAGAAGGAGTTCGACCGCACGGTCGTCAACGACTTCGTCGAGCGGGCCGCCGATGAGCTGGTAGGATTGCTCGGTTCGTCGTTTCTGACACCGGCGCAAGCCCCTGAGCATTAAGCCCTAGCGAACAGAAGGAATTGAAAACTGTGGGAACCATCGCGAACCCCGAAGGCATCACCAACCCGCCGATCGACGAGCTGCTCGACAAGACCTCGTCGAAGTACTCGCTGGTGATCTTCGCGGCTAAGCGTGCCCGTCAGGTCAACGCCTACTACAGCCAGCTCGGCGAGGGTCTCCTGGAATACGTCGGCCCGCTGGTCGAGACCACGCCGCAGGAGAAGCCCCTCTCGATCGCGATGCGCGAGATCAACGCCGGCCTCCTGACCGCCGAGGCGACCGACAACCCCTGATCCGGGGTTCGTCCGCGACTGTCCGAAGATCCCGTGTCCCACGTGCTGGGGGCGCGGGATCTTTGCTGTCCGGGAGTTGTCCACAGCCTTCGAGGGTGTGATCCACCTCCGGTCCGGCGGCGGGTTAGCGTTGCTCTCGGTCGCCCGCACCTGCCGGCGGCGAAGCGGTCGGGGGTTTGCGGTGACGGAAGTCGTGCTCGGCGTGGCGGGGGGCATCGCCGCCTACAAGGCCTGCGAGTTGCTGCGGCTGTTCACCGAGTCGGGGCACGGCGTGCGGGTCGTGCCGACGGCGTCGGCCCTCCAGTTCGTGGGCGCGCCCACGTGGGCGGCGCTGTCGGGGCGGCCGGTGGCGACCGAGGTGTGGGACGACGCACATGAGGTGCCTCACGTTCGCATCGGCCGGGCCGCCGAGCTGGTCGTGGTGGCCCCGGCGACGGCCGACCTGCTGGCCAAGGCGGCCCACGGCATCGCCGACGACCTGCTGACCAACACGCTGCTGACGGCGACCTGCCCGGTCGTCTACGCGCCGGCCATGCATACGGAGATGTGGGAGAACCCGGCCACGCAGGCCAATGTCGCCACACTCCGGGCGCGCGGCGCGATCGTCATCGAACCGGCGGTCGGCCGCCTGACCGGGAAGGACACCGGCAAAGGCAGGCTGCCCGACCCTTCGGAGATCTTCGAGCTGGCTCTCCGCGTACACCGAAGGGGTCTTGACCTTGATCTGGCCGGTCGGCACGTGGTGGTGACCGCCGGTGGCACGCGCGAGCCGCTCGACCCGGTGCGGTTCCTCGGCAACCGGTCGTCGGGCAAGCAGGGTTATGCGCTGGCCCGTGCCGCGGCAGCCCGTGGCGCCCGTACGACCGTGATCGCGGCGAACGTGACGTTGCCCGACCCGGCCGGCGTCGACATCGTCAGGGTGGGAACGACCGAGGAACTGCGGGTGGCGACCGTGAAGGCGGCCGTCGACGCCGATGTCGTCGTGATGGCGGCGGCCCCGGCCGACTTCCGCCCGGCGAGCGTCGCCGACGAGAAGATCAAGAAGAGCGACGACGGAACACCGGCGCCGATCACCCTCGTCACCAATCCCGACATCGCCGCTGAACTGGGTGCGAACAAGCAACCAGGGCAGATTCTGGTGGCGTTCGCGGCCGAGACGCACGACGCGATCGAGCACGCCCGGGCCAAGCTGATCAAGAAACGAGCCGACCTGATCGTCGTTAACGAGGTGGGTGTGGACCGCGTGTTCGGCGCCGACAACAATGAGGTCACACTGCTCGGGGCCGACGGCAGCACGACGGGCTACGCCGAACTCCCTAAAGACGATGTGGCCGATATGATTTACGACCATGTTGTGCCGCTCCTGGAACGCCAGGTCGTCGCCGGTGGGACGGCCTAGTACCCAGGCGCCTTCGATCCGACGCGGTGACTACACTCTCGCGTTACGTTGTATTCGACAATTCTGAGGAGCACCGTGGCACGCCGCCTGTTCACCTCCGAGTCGGTCACGGAAGGCCACCCGGACAAGATCGCTGACCAGATCAGCGACGGTATTCTCGACGCCCTGCTCGCGCAGGACCCCCGCAGCCGTGTCGCGGTGGAAACGCTCATCACGACCGGCCAGGTGCACGTCGCGGGCGAGGTCACCACGCAGGCGTACGCCGACATCCCGAGCATCGTGCGCGACACGATCCTCAAGATCGGATACGACTCGTCGAAGAAGGGCTTCGACGGCGCCTCCTGCGGCGTCAGCGTCTCGATCGGCTCGCAGTCGCCCGACATCGCCCAGGGTGTCGACAGCGCCCTCGAGCTGCGCGAGGGCGACAGCGAGCACGTGCTCGACGCCCAGGGCGCCGGCGACCAGGGCATGATGTTCGGCTTCGCCTGCTCGGAGACCCCCGAGCTGATGCCGCTGCCGATCGCGCTGGCCCACCGCCTGGCCCGCCGGCTGTCGGCCGCCCGCAAGGACGGCACGATCCCCTACCTGCGTCCCGACGGCAAGACCCAGGTCACCATCGAGTACGACGGTCTTCGCCCCGTCCGCCTCGACACCGTGGTCGTCTCGTCGCAGCACGCGGCCGACATCTCGCTCGAGTCGCTGCTCACGCCCGACATCCGCGAGCACGTGATCGCGCCCGAGCTCGAGGGCCTCGGCCTTGAGACCGAGGGCTACCGCCTGCTGGTCAACCCGACCGGCCGCTTCGAGATCGGCGGCCCGATGGGCGACGCCGGCCTCACCGGCCGCAAGATCATCGTCGACACCTACGGCGGCTACGCCCGCCACGGCGGCGGCGCCTTCTCGGGCAAGGACCCGTCCAAGGTGGACCGCTCCGCGGCGTACGCGATGCGTTGGGTCGCGAAGAACGTCGTGGCGGCCGGCCTCGCCGAGCGCTGCGAGACCCAGGTCGCCTACGCGATCGGCAAGGCCCACCCGGTGTCGCTGTTCGTCGAGACGTTCGGCACCGAGAACGTGCCGGTCGAGCGGATCGAGAAGGCCATCAGCGAGGTCTTCGACCTGCGCCCGGCCGCGATCATCCGCGACCTCGACCTGATGCGCCCGATCTACCAGCAGACGGCGGCCTACGGTCACTTCGGCCGCGAGATCCCCGAGCTGCTGTGGGAGAACACCGACCGCGCCGCGGACCTGAAGAACGCCGCCGCCTGATCTGTTCTTTCGACCGGCGCCTCCGCATTCGTGCGGGGGCGCCGGTTTCGTTCGCTGGTCAGAACAGGGCCGACGGGTCGATCTCGACGCGGACCGGGAGCTGGGCCTTGCGGGCGCTGCGGACCCCGGCCGCCTCGTGCAGGGCGTGGGCCAGCGGGCCCGCCTGGGAGCGGGGGACGCGCAGAAGCATCCGTTCCTCGCCCTGGTCGGCCGGGACCGGCCCCAGCAACTCGGTGTCGGCCGGGAGGCGGGCCGCGTTGAGCAGGTCGGCGACGGCCTCGGCCTTGCCGGTGACGCTGGCCATGCGGGCCGCCGGGGGGAACGACAGCTCGCGGCGCTCGGTCAGCTCGCGCAGCGCGAACCAGGCCGGATCCCAGCGGATCAGGGCCTGCACGGGGGCGAGCGAACCGTCGGCCACCACGACGACCTTGCCGCCCCGGCGGGCCGGGCGGGCCAGGGCCGCCGCGTTGAGCCAGCGGCGCATGGTCTCTTCGGCGGCGCGCAGGTCGGAGCGGGTGAGCAGGGCCCACGTGTCGAGCAGGAGCACGGCGCCGTAGCCCTCGGCGGCGACCGGCTCGGCGCCCGGGGTGGCCACGACGACGGCGGCCTCGGCCGGGACCGTATCGAGGATCTCGTCGCGGCCCGAGGTGCGCACGGTCGTGCCCGGGAAGGCGCGGCCCAGCTCCTCGGCCGTACGGCGGGCGCCGGTGATCGAGGCACGCAGGCGCTGGGCGCCGCAGGCCGGGCAGGAATAGGCCGCGGCGGCGCGGCCGCACCAGTGGCAGGAGGGGACGTCGCTGGCGGCCGTGAGACCCAGTGAGCCCGAGCAGTGGGGGCAGCGGGCCGGGGTGCGGCACTCGGCGCAGGCGACCGACGGCAGGTAGCCCCGGCGCGGCACCTGCACCAGCACGGGCGTGCCGGCCTGCAGGGCTTGACGGGCGGTCTGCCAGGCGAGGCTGGGCAGGCGGGCCGAGACGGCGCCCGGGTCGCGGGCGAGCTGCGGGTCGTCACCGGTCGGGGCGATCGCCGGGGCGTGGGCGCGCAGCACGGCCCGGGAGGCGCTGATCTCGCGGGCCCAGCCGGTCTCGAGCAGAAGCTGGCCCTCACCCGTGCGGGCGAAGCCGGCCACCAGGGCGGCGCTGTCGGCCAGGTGGGCCCGGGTGAGCAGCACCTCGCGGGCGTGCGGGTAGGGGGCGCGGGGCTCGGCGTGCAGGTCGTCGCCGTCGTCCCAGATGACGACCAGACCCAGCTTGGCCACCGGGGCCCACATGGCCGCCCGGGTGCCGACGACAACCGGCACCTGGTGACGGCTGGCGGCCAGGAAGCGGCGGTAGCGCTCGGCCGGGCCGACAGCGGCGTTCAGCGCGACGTGGCGGCCGGGGCCGAGCACGGTGGCCAGGGCGCGGTCGACGCGGTCGAGGTCGCGGGCGTCGGCCACGACGATGACCACGCCGCGGCCGGCGCGGGCGGTGGCCTCGGCGGCCTCGGCGATGCGGGTGGCCCAGTCTTCGCCGGGCAGGGCGCCCCAGACAGCGCGGGCGTTGCGGCCCTCACTGAGCGCCCGGAGGAACGCGGGGCCGGCGACGTAGTTGTTCCACCCGCCCCGGAAGGGCTCGTAGGCCGCTGGTGCCTCGGCCGGCTCAGCCCGCTCGGCCGGTTCGGCCCGCTCGGCCGGTTCGGCGTCGGGGTCGGGGTCGGGGTCGGGGTCGGGGGCGGGGTCGGGGTCGGGGGCGGGGTCGGGGGCGGGCTTGGAGGGCTGGGCCTCGACGCGGGCGTGGCGGGGTGGGACGGCGAGGCGCAGAACGTCGTAGAGGTTGCCGGCGTAGCGGTCGGCGATCGTGCGGGCCAGGTGGGCGATCTCGGGGTCGAGGACCCGCTCGGCCGAGACGACCTTGTCGAGGTAGGCCAGCTTGCCGCCGTGGGGCGAGGACTCGGCCCGCTCGAGCAGGAAACCGTTCACGAGCTGCCCGGCGAAGCGGACCTTGACCCGTACGCCAGGTTGGGCGCTCTCATCGTCGTCGGCCGGGACCAGGTAGTCGAACGGGCGGTCGAGATGGGGGAGAGGGACGTCGACGCACACCCGGGCGACGGGCAACCGGTCGGCCGGCACCCGCTCGCTTCGCACACTCTTCGTCGCCATCGCAGAACATTCTGCCCGGCCCCACCGACATTTCCCCGCAGCCGGTCATCCACCCGCCCTTCAAGATCGCCAGAGCCCGCCACCGCCTCCCCCTCCCACCCGGGAAGCAGCGGTGGGGACGCTACCGCTTGTCAAACCGGCGGCAACGGGTTGTCCACAGGGCGAGGGCTTCAGACCGAGCGCACGCGTAGTTGTCCACAGGCCGGGGTCTCCAGCGTGGACGGCGCGAGGTAGAACGTAGTGGTGACGATCACTGAAGGCGACGCGATGGACGCCGGTGCCGCGGTCCGCATGCTGCTCGACCCGCGGGCCAACCACGACCCCGTGCCCGCCTACGCCGCCCTGCACCGCCACGGCCCGGTCGTGCCCGTCTCCAGCGGCTACTACTTCGTGTCCGGCTATGACGCGGTCGACGCCGTGCTGCGCGATCCGGGCATGGAGGCGTATGACGCCAAGCGCCTCGACGCCCAGTGGTCCGACTGGCGTGACAACCGGGCCGTCGCGCTCTTCGCCGACTCGATGCTGCGCACCAACCCGCCTCAGCACACCCGGATGCGCCGCCTGGCCGCCGGGGTCTTCACCGCCCGCCGGGTCGGCGCCCTGCGTGCGGTCATCGCCGCGCAGGTCGACGAGGCACTTGACGCGCTGCCCGGTCCCGAGGCCGACCTGGTCAGCGATCTGACCTACCCGCTGCCGATCGCCGTGATCACCGCGCTGCTCGGGGTGCCGGCCGCCGATCGTGGCATGTTCCGGCGGCTGGCCGAGGCGCTCACCGCCGTGCTCGAGGTGCGCTGGACCGAGGAGGACCGCCGCCGCGCCCACGAGGCCGCGCTCGAGCTCGAGGACTATTTCACGCGGCTGGTCGCCCGGCGCCGGGCCGAGCCGGCCGACGACCTGGTCAGCGCGCTGGCCGCGGCCCACGACGCGGGCGGCGAACAGCTCACCGGGGCCGAGCTGATGGGCAACCTCGTCCTGCTGCTGGTCGCTGGGTTCGAGACGACCACGAACCTGCTCGGCAACGGGATCGTGCTGCTGCTCGACCACCCCGATCACGCCGACCGCCTGCGTGCCGATCCCGGCCTCGTGGCGGCGTACGTGGAAGAGGTCTTGCGGATCGAGTCGCCCGTGCAGCTCACCGAGCGTTACACGTCGCGACCGTCTGTGGTGGGCGGGGTCGCGCTGCCCGCCGACGCCGAGCTGGTGCTGCTGCTGGGTGCGGCCAACCGCGATCCGGCGCGTTTCGAGAATCCGGACGTCTTCGATCCCGGCCGGCCGGGCAACGCTCCGCTGTCGTTCGGCGCGGGCGCCCACTATTGCCTGGGTGCGCCGCTGGCCCGGCTCGAGGCGCAGGTCGCGCTGCCCGCCCTGCTGCGCCGTTTTCCCGAGATGGAACCCGCCGGGCGCCCCACCCGGCGGCCCCGGATGAACCTGCGGGGGTGGTCGTCGCTGCCCGTGACGCTCGGCACCCGGCAGACGACCGGAAGCACTCCGTAGACTAGTCGGGTGCCGAGCCGAGATGTCAGGAGTCCAGCCGCGTGACCGTCCAGTCCATCCGTCTGTTCGGCGATCCGGTGCTCCGGTCGCCGGCTGATCTCGTCGTCGATTTCGACAAGGAACTGCGCACCCTGGTCAAGGACCTGACCGACAGCATGCTGGAGGAGGGCGGCGCCGGTCTGGCCGCCCCGCAGATCGGGGTCGGCCTGCGCGTCTTCACGTTCGACGTGGACGACGTGGTGGGCCATCTCATCAACCCGGTGCTGTCGTTCCCCGACGAGGAGGAGCAGGACGGCCCCGAGGGCTGCCTGTCGATCCCGGGCGTCTACGTCGACACCAAGCGCCGTCAGAACGTCATAGCCGCCGGCTACAACGAGCACGGCGAGCCGATCCGGGTCATCGGCACCGGCCTCATGGCCCGCTGCGTGCAGCACGAGACCGACCACCTCGACGGGGTGCTCTTCCTCGACCGGCTCGACGCCGCCGCCCGCAAGGACGCGATGAAGCAGATCCGCTCGGCCGACTGGTACGACGCCGGCAAGCCCCCGACGATCAAGGAGAGCCCGCACGGCCGGGGCCTGTTCGGGCTGGGGCGGTGAGCGGGTTGCGCATCGTCTTCGCCGGCACGCCGGCCGTCGCCCTGCCCAGCCTCGACGCGATCGCCGCCTCGGGGCACGAGCTGCTCGCCGTGGTCACCCGGCCCGACGCCCCGGCCGGGCGCGGACGGCGCCTGGTGCGCTCGCCCGCGGCCGCCTGGGCCGACGAGCGCGGCATCGAGGTGCTCACCCCGGAGAAACCCCGCGAGCCCGAGTTCCAGGAGCGTCTGCGGGCTCTCGCACCCGATTGTGTGCCCGTGGTGGCGTACGGCGCTCTGGTCCCCCCGAGTGCCCTCGAGATCCCGAAGCACGGCTGGGTCAACCTGCACTTCTCGCTGCTGCCCGCCTGGCGCGGCGCCGCCCCGGTGCAACACGCGGTGCTGCACGGCGACGAGGTGACCGGCGCCAGCGTCTTCGAGCTCGAGGCGGGCCTCGACACGGGCCCGGTCTACGGCACCCTGACCGAGGACATCCGGCCCACGGACACCTCCGGCGACCTGCTCGAGCGGCTGGCCACCGAGGGGGCGGGCCTGCTCGTGGCGGTGCTCGACGCGATCGAGTCGGGCAGCGCGCGGGCCCACCCGCAGCCGGCCGACGGCATCACACTGGCACCGAAACTGACGGTCGACGACGCGCGCGTGCGCTGGGGCGACCCGGCGTTCGCGGTCGACCGGCGCATCCGGGCGTGCACCCCGGCGCCGGGCGCGTGGACGACGCTGCGCGACGACCGGCTCAAGCTGGGGCCGGTGCGCCCGATAGCCAACGGGCCCGAGCTGGCGCCCGGTGACCTGCTCGTCGAGCGGTCCCAGGTGCTGGTCGGCACGGCGACGACGCCGGTCGCGCTCGGCGAGGTAAGGGCCGCGGGCAAGAAGCCCATGGCGGCGACGGACTGGGCTCGTGGTCTGCGGATCCAGCCAGGAGAGAAGCTTCAGTGACTGAACACAAGGCAGACCGTCCCCACGGTTCCGGACGGCCCAGCCGGCCCGGTGGACCGGGTTACGACCGCGACAGCCGTTCGGGGCGGGCGCCTCGGGCGGGGCGTCCTCCGTCCGACCCGGCGCGCCAGGCGGCGTACGAGGCGATCGCGGCTGTGCACCGCGACGACGCGTACGCGAACCTGGTGCTCTCGGACATCCTGCGCGACATGGGCCTGTCCGGGCGCGACGCCGCGTTCGCGACCGAGCTGACCTACGGCACGCTGCGCGCCCTCGGCACCCTCGATCTGATCATCGCCGACGCCGCCGGGCGTGAGGTGTCCCGCATCGACCCGCCGGCCCGCGACGCTCTGCGGCTGGGCGCCTACCAGATCCTCTACACCCGGGTGCCCGCGCACGCCGCCGTCAACCAGACCGTCGACCTGGTGCGTTCGGTCGCTCCGGGCGCGGCCGGGTTCGCCAACGCGGTCTCGCGCACGATCACCGAGACCCCGCTGGAGAAGTGGCTCGAGAAGCTCGCGCCCGACTACGAGACCGACCCGGTCGGCAACCTCGCCGTGCACCACAACCACCCCGAATGGGTGATCCGGGCGTTCGCCGAGTCGCTCGGCGGCGACCTGGCCGAGACCGCCCGGCTGCTCATCGAGGACAATCAGCCCCCCGTCGTGCACCTGTGCGCCCGGCCCGGCCGCGCCGACGCGGTCGAGCTGGCCGAAGAGGTCGACGGCGTACCGGCCGCGTTCTCGCCCTACGCGGTCTACCTGAACGGCGGTTCGCCGCGCGAGCTCTCCGCCATCCGCCAGGGCCGTGCCCACGTGCAGGACGAGGGCTCGCAACTCGTGGCCGCGGCGCTGCTGGCCGCCCCGATCGAGGGCCGCGACACCCGCTGGCTCGACCTGTGCGCCGGGCCGGGCGGCAAGACCGGCCTGATCGGCTCGATCGCCTCGGCCCGGGGCGCCGAGGTGACCGCGGTCGAGGTCGCCGAGCACCGTGCGCGGCTGGTCGAGCAGGCCACCGCGGGCATGCCGGTGACCGTGCTGCCGATGGACGGACGTTCCGTGGGCCGCGACCCCGACCTGCCGGAAGAGTCGTTCGACCGGGTGCTGGTCGACGCGCCCTGCACGGGGCTGGGCTCGCTGCGGCGCCGGCCCGAGTCGCGCTGGCGCCGGACGCCGGCCGACCTGCCGCCGCTGACCAAGTTGCAGCGCGAGCTGCTGGTCGCGGCGCTGCGGGCGGTGCGGCCGGGTGGCGTGGTGGCCTATGTGACCTGCTCGCCGCACATGGTCGAGACGCAGGTGACGGTGGTCGAGGGCGCACGTCGCAGCGGGGTCGAGGTCGACTTCGTGGACGCCCGTCCGCTGCTGCCGCCGGGCATGCCCGGTCTCGGCGCGGGCCCGACGGTGCAGCTCTGGCCGCACCGCCACGGCACTGACGCGATGTTCCTGGCCGTGCTGCGGAGGACGAGTTAGCGGTACACGTAGTGGATCTTCAGCTTGCGGGTGCCGGCGTTGCGGTAGGAGCCGGTCATCTTCTCGCCGTTGAGCCACAGGAAGCAGCGGATCGCGCGGTCGCCGAGTTTCCACGAGGTGTCGTCCGGCGGGAAGCCGAGCCAGCCCACCCGGTTGCGCACTGTCCCGTCGTTGGGGATGCCGGTGAACTTGGCGATTGCCGCGTGACAGCCCTTCTCGAGCTCGGCCGACGTCAGGGCGGCGGCCGAGCTCTTCTTGCTCTCGAAGACGCCGACGAACTCCGACGTGTGCTTGGCCGCGCAGGGCCGCGGGCGCATGCCGGTGACCTGCTCGCCCGCGATCGTGGGGTCGGCGCAGGTCATCTTCACCTTGCCGGTCTTGAGGCCGTTCTGCAGGCTGCCGGAACGGCGCACCAGGTCACCGTCGACCGGTGAGGTCTCGGCGAGGTCGCATCGATACCAGCGGGCCCCGCCCTCCCACGCCTGCCGGCTCGGCATCACCGGTTGCAACACCAGCCAGCCCGTACGCCAGTCGCCGCCCAGCCAGCCGTTGACCCGCTTCGAGCACTCGCGGAAGGCGCGCGGGCGGTTGGCCTCGGCGGTGCTGCCCGCGGGGACGCCGGCGAGATCGGCGACCACGACCGACTCGGCGATGTGCGGTGTGAGACAGCCCGACGGACTGCGGTCGTCGAGCGTGCTCTCGTCGACGAGGTCGGGATGGCAGGTGCTGGCGACGGGACGCCACTGCTTGGCCGCGGGTGGCGGGGACCAGCCGTTGGTCAGGTCGCCGTCGATGCCGGCGGGCAGCTCGGAACAGCCGGAGACGGCCAGGACGAGCGTTACGGCCAGGGCGGCGGGCCATCGTCGCATGTCGTTCTCCCACCCCGTCGGTCAAGGGGCGTCACTCTATCGGTTATCCACAGGCCGGGAGAGCCCGGGCGGCGAAGGTCCTACACTTCAGCCGTGGAGCCATCACAGATCATCGCCCCCAGCATTCTCGCCGCCGACTTCGCCCGTCTCGCCGACGCGGTGCACGCGATCGAGGGCGCGGCCGACTGGGTGCATGTCGATGTCATGGACAACCACTTCGTCCCCAACCTGACCATCGGGCTGCCCGTGGTGCAGAGCCTGCGCAAGGCGACCAGCATCCCGTTCGACGTCCACCTGATGATCACCGATCCCGAGCGCTGGGCGCCGGGCTACGCCGAGGCCGGCGCCTACAACGTCACCTTCCACGCCGAGGCCACCGACGACCCGGTCGCCCTGGCCAAGACGTTGCGCGCCGCCGGGGCCAAAGCGGGTCTCGCCATCGACCGCGACACGGCGATCGAGCCCTACCTCGAGCTGCTGCCCCATGTGGACACGCTGCTCATCATGACGATCAAGGCCGGTTTCGGCGGGCAGAAGTTCCTGCCCGAAATGCTCGACAAGGTCCGCGCGGTCCGCCGGCGCATCGATGCCGATAATCTCGAGGTGCGTCTCGAGGTCGACGGCGGCATCGCGTCCGACACCATCGCGCGGGCGGCCGAGGCCGGCGCCGACGCGTTCGTGGCGGGCACGGCGGTCTATGGCGCGCAAGACCCGGCCGAGGCCATTCGCAAGCTGCGCGCCCTCACGGGAGGAGCCGGATGAGCACAGGGGTCGTGGATCCCCAGCACGACGACCTCGGTCCCGAACCCGAGGATCGGCCCGACCTGATCCTGGTCGTCGACGACGATCAAGACATTGCCAGCTTCGTCGAGTTCAACCTCAAGGTTCAGGGCTACGACGTGATCACCGCCCGCGACGGGCAGGACGCGCTCGACCTCATGGAGACCCAGCGGCCCGACCTCGCCGTGGTCGACTGGATGATGCCGCGCATGGACGGCGTCGAGCTGACCCGCCGGCTGCGCGCCGAGCCGCTCACCTCCGCCCTCCCGGTGATCATGTTGACCGCCAAGGGCATGACCGTCGACAAGGTCGTGGGCCTGACCGCGGGGGTCGACGACTATCTGGTCAAGCCGTTCGACACAGCCGAGCTGATCGCCCGGGTGTCGTCGACGCTGCGCCGCAACAAGGAGTTCCGCGAGGTCTCGCCGCTGACCGGCCTGCCCGGCAACGCCCGGGTCCGCCGCGAGATCGCCGACCGCATGAAGGCCGGCGGCGAATACTCCGTGGGCTACATCGACATCGACCGGTTCAAGAGCGTCAACGACGTGTACGGGTTCGACCGCGGCGACGAGTTCATCACGGCGCTCGCCCGCAGCCTGCACCGCGCGGTGACCTCGATCGGCCGTCCCTCGATCTTCCTGGGCCACATCGGCGGTGACGACTTCGTCTTCATCTGCACGCCCGAGCAGGTGCTGCCGCTGACCAAGCGCACGGTCACCGACTTCGAGCAGTCGGCCGACCAGCTCTACGACGCGATCGACGCCGGCCGTGGCTACATCGAGGTCCCCGACCGGCGCGGCAACAAGAACCGGGCCGCTCTGGTGACCCTGTCGATCGGCGTGGCCCAGGCGACCGTCGAGGGCCGCAAGTTCACCGACCCGCGCGTGGTGATCGGCGTCGCCTCCGAGATGAAGAAGGTCGCCAAGTCCCAGCCCGGGTCATACGTCGCCATCGACCGCCGAAAAGAGGAAGACGGCGAGCCTGAGCAGGAGTTTCGTCCCGAACAGCGTTGACCGTTCAACCGGGAAGCCTGTGACATGGCTCGCCGGGGGGTGGCAAAAGCCTCAGCGCGTGTAAAACTCTGGGGTGACCCACCACGCGCTGGCGGGACTCGGTGAAATTCCGAACCGGCGGTGATCCGGCCTCCTGAGGCCGGTAAGCCCGCGACCCGGTCGTCGTCAACCTACGACGCCCGGTGGACCTGGTGAGACTCCAGGGCCGACGGTTGACCAAGGCGTAAGCCTCGGTCAGACAGTCCGGATGGGAGACAGCGCGTCGGCATCGGACCGAGGGCTTGCGAAAGCGTGCCCTCGACCGGGGTGCGCGCAGCGCACCCGTGTGTCCGATTCCCGGCGTTTCCTGACTCTTCCTCACCCGCGCGTGAACAAGCACCGCGCGAGAGGAAGAACCGATGGTGACCGAGGACGAGGCGATGCGCCGCGCGATCGCGCTGGCCGCCCGCGGACTCGGCACGACCAGCCCCAACCCGGTGGTCGGCTGCATCCTGCTCGACAGCGAAGGCGAGGTTGTCGGCGAGGGCTTCCACGCCTACGCCGGCGGCCCGCACGCCGAGATCGTCGCGCTCGCCCAGGCCGGGGAGCGCGCCAACGGCGGCACGGCCGTCGTCACCCTCGAACCCTGCAACCACACCGGCCGCACCGGCCCCTGCAGCCTCGCGCTGATCAACGCGGGCGTGCGGCGGGTCGTGATCGCGGTCGACGACCCCACGCCCGTCGCGTCCGGCGGCGCGGTCACCCTGCGCGCCTCCGGGGTGCAGGTCGAGACCGGCGTACGCCGCCTGGAGGCGACCGAGGGCAACGTCGCCTGGCTGACCGCTGTGCGGCGCGGCCGGCCGTACGTGACCTGGAAGTTCGCCGCGACGCTGGACGGGCGATCGGCCGCCGCCGACGGCACCAGCCAGTGGATCACCTCGGCGCCGGCGCGCGAGGACGTGCACGTGCTGCGCGGCACGGTCGACGCGATCGTGGCCGGCGTGGGCACGGTCATCGCCGACGATCCCCAGCTCACCGTCCGCGACCTGCGTGACGGCAGCCTGGCGATCAAGCAGCCGCTCCGCGTGGTCGTCGACTCCGAGGGGCGTACGCCGGAGAAAGCTCGCGTGCACGACGCGGCCGCCCCCACCTGGATCGCCACGACCCGCGAGCTGGGTGCCGGCCCCGACGGCAAGGTCGACCTGAATGCCCTGCTGGCCGCCATGTTCGGCCGGGGCGTGCGCTCGGTGCTGCTCGAAGGCGGCCCCACCCTCGCCGGCGCGTTCCTGGCCGCCGGGTTCGTCGACCAGGTCATCGGCTACGTCGCGCCCAAACTGCTCGGCTCGGGCAAATCAGCCCTGGTCGACGCCGGTGTCGGCACCATCGCCGACGCTATCGAGCTCGACCTCAAGGACATCACGCAGATCGGACCCG
Source organism: Actinoplanes solisilvae (assembly GCF_003999975.1). GTDB lineage: Bacteria > Actinomycetota > Actinomycetes > Mycobacteriales > Micromonosporaceae > Actinoplanes > Actinoplanes solisilvae. The sequence continues at coordinate 145,134 of NZ_RJAC01000011.1, forward strand.
ACCTGCGCTTCACCGCATCGCTCCGCGCCAAGGAGCCATCCGACCACTCCGCCCGCCGCCCCTAAACCGGAAGAAGGAATCTCTATGTTCACCGGCATCATCGAGGAGCTCGGCGAGGTCATCCGCCGCACCGACTCGGGCAGTGACTCGGCGGTCCTGGCGGTCCGCGGGCCGCTGGTCACGTCGGACGCCCGGCACGGCGACTCCATCTCGGTCAACGGCGTCTGTCTGACCGTGATCGACAACGTCGACGGTGTCTTCACCGCCGACGTGATGGGCGAGACCCTGCGTCGCTCGTCGCTCGGCGCGCTCGAGGTGGGCAGCCAGGTCAACCTGGAGCGGGCCGCCGCGCTGGGCAGCCGCCTCGGCGGTCACCTCGTGCAGGGCCACGTCGACGGGGTCGCCCGCCTGGTCGCCCGCGAACCGGCCGCCGACTGGGAGGTCGTGCGGTTCTCGCTGCCCGCCGCCCTGGCGAAATACGTGGTCGAGAAGGGCTCGATCACCGTCGACGGGGTGTCGCTGACCGTGATGGCCGTCGACGACGAGACCTTCAGTGTCGGGCTCATCCCCACCACGTCGAAGCTGACCGTGCTGGGCGGCAAGGACGTCGGCGACCCGGTGAACCTCGAGGTCGACGTGATCGCGAAGTACGTCGAGAAGATGCTGGGGGACCGCAATGTTTGAGAACGTCGAGCGAGCGATCAAGGACATCGCGGCGGGCCGCGCGGTGATCGTGGTCGACAACGAGGACCGCGAGAACGAGGGTGACCTGATCTTCGCGGCCGAGAAGGCCACCCCCGAGCTGGTCGCCTTCATGGTTCGTTACACGTCGGGCTACATCTGCGTGCCGATCACCGAGGACGAGGCCGACCGTCTCGACCTGCCGCCTATGTTCCACACCAACCAGGACGCGCGCGGCACGGCGTACGCGGTGACGGTCGATGCCCGCGAAGGCGTGGCCACGGGCATCTCGGCGACCGACCGGGCCCGTACGATCCGGCTGCTGGCCTCGCCCGAGACCCGGCCCAGTGACCTGTCGCGCCCCGGCCACGTGGTGCCGCTGCGGGCCAAGTCCGGTGGTGTGCTGCGCCGCCCGGGCCACACCGAGGCCGCCATCGACCTGTCCGTGCTGGCCGGGCTGCGTCCCGCCGGTGTGCTCTGCGAGATGGTCAACGACGACGGCACCATGCAGCGCCGCCCCGACCTCGAGAAGTTCGCCGCCGAGCACGACCTCGCGCTGATCAGCATCACCGACCTGATCGAGTACCGCCGGCACCGTGAGACCCAGGTCGAGAAGGTGGTCGAGACCCGGCTGCCCACCGAGCACGGCGTTTTCACCGCGGTCGGCTACCGGGCCAAGGTCGACGAGGGCGAGCACGTGGCGCTGGTCTTCGGCGAGATCGGCGACGGCGAGGACGTGCTGGTGCGGGTGCACTCCGAGTGCCTTACCGGAGATGTCTTCGGCTCGCAGCGCTGCGACTGCGGCCCCCAGCTCGACGCCGCCCTCGACAAGGTGGCCGAGGCGGGCCGGGGCGTCGTGCTCTACATGCGCGGGCACGAGGGCCGGGGGATCGGGCTGCTGCACAAGCTGCAGGCCTACCAGCTGCAGGACCGCGGGTTCGACACGGTCGACGCGAACCTCGAGCTGGGCCTGCCGGCCGACGCCCGTGACTACGGCACCGGGGCCCAGATCCTCTACGACCTCGGGGTGCGTTCGATGCGGCTGCTCACCAACAACCCGGCCAAGCGGGCCGCGCTGGAAGGCTACGGGCTGACCGTGCTGGGGCGGGAGGCGCTGCCCGTGCGGCTGCACCCCGAGAACGTGCACTACCTGCGGACCAAGCGGGACCGCATGGGGCACCTGTTCGAGGCGTTGGGCTGATTTCGCGTCGGCCAACGGCGAAAATCCGTACTACACGATGAGGGAGAGACATGGCCGGCTTCGGTGATCCGCATATGGAGACGGTGGACGCCGCCGGGCTGCGGCTCGGCATCGTCGGCGCGCGCTGGCACTCCGACCTGGTCGATCACATGATCGAACGGGCGAAGGCGGCCGCGGAGGCCTGCGGCGTGACCGACGTGGTGGTGTCGCGCGTGGTGGGCTCGGTCGAGCTGCCGATCATCGCGCAGGCGCTGGCCGGGAGCTGCGACGCGGTGGTGGCGTTCGGCGTGGTGATCAAGGGCGAGACCGACCACTACGCGTACGTGAACGACTCGGTCACCTCCGGGCTGACCAGGGTCGCGCTCGACGAGCGGACCCCGGTCGGCCACGGCGTGCTCACGGTGCACAGCCTCGGGCAGGCCCGCGATCGGGCCGGGCTCGAGGACTCGATAGAGGACAAGGGCTGGCAGGCGACGGTGGCCGTGCTCGACACGGCTTTGGCCCTGCGGGAGCTGGGCAAGCCCTGAGGCTTCTCAGCCCTTCGTCAGACGGACGTTCGCGGTGAACGGCGGGCCGCCGGTGACCAGCATCGACAGGCTGGCCCGGCCCCGCTCGAACGGTGCGCCGAGGACGCTCGCGGTGACCCGGGCCATCGCGAGCGCCCCGCAGTCCAGCTCCTCGGTGGTGGTGCCACCGGCGAGCAGGCCGTCGTCGCGCACCTGGGCGATCGAGACGGTGACCGTGCCGGTGGTGTCCTCGGGGCAGGTGACGCCGTAGGAGACGTCCACGGCGGCGCCCTTGGCGACGAGGAGCGTCCAGAGGATCTCGACCTCGGGCCCGGCGGCGCGAGCCGGGGCCGCGTCGAGGACGATCGTGAGCAGGGCGGCACTCAGAATCGCAACGATCTTCCGCATCAGCTGATCCGAATCGTCTCGTCGAACGGGATGGTCTCGCAGCCGGTGTCGTCGCAGACCGTGCGTACGGTCGTGGCGGTGGCCGGCCCGCGCAGGAAGATCGCGCCGATCGGGTTGCGGAGCACGCGCAGCTCGATGGTCTGAGCCGCGCCGGTGCAGTCCGCCTTCTTCTGGCGGGTGCCCTGCGCGATTCGCGTGTCGTTCACGGCGGTGACCGTGACGACGACCTTGATGGTGGCGCCGGCCGGGCAGGTCGCGTCCAGTGTGACGACGACCCGCTCACCGGCCGCGGCCCGCTCGGCGGTGACGATGCGCGTGCTTGACGGGCCGGTGGCGGCCTGCGCCGACGGCGCTATCAGAAGAGTGGCGATCAGGACGGCAAGAAATGCGGTGAAACGACGCATAGCGGTCCTCTCAGTAGAGCAGAGGGCCGCCTCCCCGTTTTCGGCGGCTCACCCCCGTGCCCGCCGTAGCACCATGTCATGACCCCGCTACCGAGCGCCACATCATTACATTCAAATGTCTTAAAGCCGACCGGCCTCGATGATGCGGGCCAGGAACTGGCGGGTGCGGGCCTCCACCGGGTCGCCCAGCACCTGCTCGGGCGGGCCCTGTTCGAGGACGCGCCCGTTGTCGAGGAAGGCCACCCGGTCGGCCACCTGGCGTGCGAAGCCCATCTCGTGGGTCGCGAGCACCATCGTCACGCCCTCGCCCTTGAGGTCGCGGATCATCGTCAGCACCTCGCCGACCAGCTCCGGGTCGAGCGCCGAGGTCACCTCGTCGAGCAGCAGCAGCCGCGGGCTGTTGACCAGCGCCCGCACGATCGCCACCCGCTGTTGCTGCCCGCCCGAGAGCCGGTCGGGATAGCTGCCCGCGTGATTGAGCAGCCCCACCCGGGCGAGCCATTCGCGTGCCTGTTCCCGGGCGTCGGCGGCGGGTTTCCGGAAGACGCGGACCGGCGCGAGCGTGATGTTGTCGAGCACCGTCATGTGCGGGAACAGGTTGTACGACTGGAAGACCAGACCGATCTTCTGCCGTACGCGGTCCGGATCGATCCGCGGATCGGTGATGTCCTCGCCGTCCAGCGTGATCGTCCCGTCGTCGATCTCGGTCAGCAGGTTCACACAGCGCAGCAGGGTCGACTTGCCCGAGCCGGAGGCGCCGATCAGGGCCACCACCTCGTGCTCGTCCACGGCCAGGTCGAGCCCGTCGAGCACCACGGCCGGCCCGAACGTCTTCCGCACGCCGGTGCATTCGAGCAACATCAGGTCCCCGCGTTCTGCCGTCGGGCGGCGCGCAGCGTCACATAGTCGGTGATCCCGATCAGCGGCAGCGCCAGAAGCACGAAAAGCACACCGGCCACCACGTACGGGGTGAAGTTGGCCGTTCCCATCTGGTCGATCTGCGCGGCCCTGATCGCATCGATCGGCCCGGCCAGCGAGATCAGTCCCACGTCCTTCTGCATGGCCACCGTGTCGTTGAGCAGCGGAGGAGCCGACCGCCGGACGGCCTGGGGCAGCACCACGTGCCGCATGGCCTGGCGATAGCTGAGCCCGAGCGAGCGGGCCGCCGCGACCTGGCTCGGATGCACCGACTCGATGCCGGCCCGGAACACTTCGGCCAGATAAGCGCCGTACGTGATCACGATGGCCGCGCCGCCCAGCACGGTGACGCTCGGCGTGCCCTGCAACCGCAGCCCGGGGATGCCGAACGCGAACAGGTAGATCACGATGATCAGCGGCAGGCCGCGGAACGAGTACGTGTAGCCCGTCGCCAGCGCGCGCACCGGGAAGAAGACCGGGCCGCGCAGCGTACGCATCGTCGCGATCAGCAGCCCGAGCGCCAGCGCGCACAGGGCGCAGACGACGAAGAGCCGGATGTTGAGCCACAGCCCCTGCAGGATCGGGGCGAACGACTCGCGGGCCATCTCGCCGTTGAAGAAGGCCTGCCGTACGCGGTCCCACCCGGGCGCGCCCGTGATGAGGAACCCGAGCAGCGTGCCGAGGACCGCGGTGGACAGCGCGGCCAGCAGCACCGACCGGACCGCCTGCCGCTTGCGATAGGCGATCCGGCCCTGCTGTACCGCGCTCGGGTGGGGACCTCGGTCTTTAGGCATTTTTTGGGTGGTGGGCGGGGTGGTTGGATGGGTCACGTCAGCTCGGGAGCGCCGCCGGTGTCGGCCAGCCAGGTCTTCTCGAGCACGGCCAGCGTGCCGTCCTGCCGCAGCTGGTCGACCGCCGTGCTCACGCACTGGGTCAGCGCCGAGCCCTTGTCGAGCACCAGACCGAACTGCTCGGGCACGCCGACCTGCGGGAGCTGGCCGACGATGACGCCGTCCTTCAGTTCGGCGCCGGTCATGTAGAACGCGGTCGGCAGGTCGACCACGATGCCGTCGACCGTGCCGTTCTCGAGCGCGGCCTTGGCGTCGTCGTTGTTGTTGTAGACCGACGGCTGCTGGGTGGGCTTGATCACCTCGGTCAGGGCCGTGTAGCTCGTTGTGCCGACCTGGGCGCCGAGCTTCGCGTTCTTGAGCTCCGCGATCGTCTTGGCCCCGGCGATCTTCGAACCCTTCGTGGTGATCACCGTCTGGCGCACCAGGTAGTAGGGCGACGAGAAGTCGACCGCGTTACGCCGTTCGGGGGTGATCGAGAATTGGTTGATGTCGAAGTCGAACGCCTTCGGGCCCGGGGCGATGGCGTTGTTGAACGTCACCGACGTCCACGTCACGTTCCCGGGCGAGTAGCCGAGGCGCTGCGCGACCTGGTAGGCCACGGCGGACTCGAAGCCCTTGCCGTTCTTCGGGTCGTTGTCGGAGAACCACGGCGCGTACGCCGGGTTGTCGGTGCCGATCGTCAGCTTGCCGGCCGTCCGGGTCGGCAGCGCACCGGCCGGGCAGGCGTCCGCGGAGGCGGTAGCGGACGAGGTGGGAGCGGCTGTGTCATCGACGGGGGAGCACGCCGACAGGGCGGCGAGGGCGAGGACGGCGCCACCGGTCGTGAGAAGGGTGAATCGGCTGACCATGTCCGGCAGCCTAGGCCACGTCTCACCTGCTGGGGCCGTTCGTCGCCATCCCGTGACGAGTTGGCAAAATGGCCGCGTGAAGACGTTCGAAGAGCTGTTCGCCGAGCTTCAGGCGAAGGCGGCGGAGCGAACCCCCGGTTCGTCCACCGTCGCCGCGCTGGAGCGCGGAGTCCACTTCATCGGGAAAAAGGTCGTCGAAGAGGCGGCCGAGTCCTGGATGGCCGCCGAGCACGAAGGCCCCGAGCGGGCCGCCGAGGAGATCTCCCAGCTGCTCTACCAGGCCCAGGTTCTGATGATCGCGACCGGCCTCGACCTCAAGGACGTGTATCGACATCTGTGACGTGCCTCTCCGCCTCGACCACACACGTTGAAGGAGCACGTCGAAATGCTGCGCATCGCCGTCCCCAACAAGGGCACCCTGTCCCAGCCCGCGTCGCAGATGCTGCGCGACGCCGGTTACCGCCAGCGCACCGATCCGAAGGACCTCGTCTGCCGCGACGAGGCGAACAACGTCGAGTTCTTCTACCTGCGCCCGCGCGACATCGCCACGTACGTGGGGTCGGGCGATCTCGACCTGGGCATCACCGGCCGTGACCTGCTCGTCGACTCGGGCGTCCCGGCCACCGAGGTGCTCGACCTGAACTTCGGTGGGGCCACCTTCCGCTGGGCCGCCCCGGCCGGCTCGCTCACCTCGGCCGAGGAGGTCGGCGGGCGGCGCATCGCCACCGCCTACCCCGGAGTGGTCGAGCGCTGGCTGGCCGAGCACGAGCTCAAGGCCGACGTCGTGCGGCTCGACGGCGCGGTCGAGAACGCGGTACGCCTCGGCGTCGCCGACGTGATCGCCGACGTGGTCGAGACCGGCGCCACGCTGCGGCAGGCCGGGCTGGTCACGCTGGGGGAGCCGCTGCTGCGCTCGTCGGCGATCCTGATCGGCCGGGCCGACCGTGACACCGCCGCGGCGGCCCAGCTCGTCCGGCGTCTCCAGGGGGTGCTGGTGGCCCGGGGCTACGTCATGCTCGCCTACGACGTGCGCGCCGACCTGCTCGACGAGGCCACCGGTCTGACGCCGGGCTTCGAGTCGCCGACGGTGTCGCCGCTGCACCGCGAGGGGTGGGTCGCCGTCCAGGCGATGGTGCCGCGCGCGGGGGTGCACCGCACGATGGACGAGCTCTACGAGCTGGGCGCCCGGGCCATCCTGGTCACCGATATTGCGAACTGCCGACTGTGAGTACTCTCGTGGACGTGCCGAACGTGACCTATCGCCCCAAGAAGATCCGTTGGGTGGCCTATCCGGTCGCGGGTGCGGTGGTCGTGCTCTTCACCGTGCTCAGCTTCGGGCTGCACGGGTCGGCCGGGTTCAGCAACTCGGGCTCGTTCCAGCGCGGCGACCAGGCCGCCATGATCGGGCTCGGCATCCTGATCGGGCTGGGCGTGCTGACCTTCCTGCGGCCGCGCGTGGTCGCGAACGCCGAGGGCATCAAGGTCCGCAACGTCGTCGGCGGCTACGACCTGCCCTGGTCGGTGGTGCGCAAGGTGCGGTTCGACCGCAACTCGCCGTGGGCCCAGCTCGAGCTGCACGACGAGGAACAGATCTCGATCCACGCCCTGCAGGCCGCCGACAAGGACTATGCCGTCGAGGGTGTTCGCGAGCTGCGAAGACTGCACGCGGCGGCCGTCGACGCGTGAAGTTTCATACCTGGTAGGCTTGACGTCGTCGACCACGCCTGTTGTTGAGACAGGCGCGAAAGAGGAGCCCGCTGGTTCCCACCCGCCGCCTTTTCACTGAGGGCCGGGTCCGGTCACCTGAGTCCGGGGAATTTCCCGGGCTCGGGGCGCGTCCTTACAGGGGCGCCGATGACCGGTCGAGCGGGCCTTGGCATGCGCTGCCCTAGATTTTCTAGAGCTGAGCCAGCCGGGGCCTTCTGCTTTCCCGGCGCCCGTTGTCTGGGCGTGCGGGGCCGACCGACATTGGCAGCGTCCCCGCACCTGCGGGGGTGATCCCGTTCTTAGGAGGCCCCATCAGCGTCGAACCACGCGTTAACGAACAGATCCGGGCTCGTGAGGTCCGACTGGTCGGCCCCGAGGGTGAGCAGGTGGGCATCGTCCCGCTCGAGCGCGCCCTTCAGCTGGCCGCGGACGTCGACCTGGACCTGGTCGAGGTTGCTCCGATGGCGCGGCCGCCGGTGTGCAAGCTCATGGACTTCGGCAAGTTCAAGTACGAGAGCGCACTGAAGGCACGCGAAGCGCGGCGCAACCAGCAGCAGACCGTCATCAAGGAAATGAAGCTCCGCCCGAAGATCGACCCGCACGACTACGAGACCAAAAAGGGTCACGTGGTGCGGTTCCTCAAGGCGGGCGACAAGGTCAAGGTGACGATCATGTTCCGCGGTCGCGAGCAGAGCCGCCCCGAGCTGGGTTTCCGGCTCCTGCGCCGGCTCAGCGAGGAGATCTCGGAGCTGGGATTCGTGGAGGCAAGTCCGAAGCAGGACGGCCGAAACATGATTATGGTGCTGGCCCCGCACCGGGCGACGAAGGCCGCAGCCGTGGCCGCCAAGCCCACCCGTGAGGGACGCGAGGGCGAGGACGCCGTCGCGACGCCGGCGCCTGCTGCCGAAACCACCGCAGAGTAGACAGCTTTTTCGCACGTCGGGGGCCTGCTGGGCCCCCACACGTGCGGAAAGATCAGAAAGAGGCTCCAAGTGCCTAAGTTCAAGCCCCACACCGGAACCGGCAAGCGGGTGAAGGTCACCGGTAAGGGCAAGATCGTCCGCGAGAAGGCCGGCAAGCGCCACCTGCTCGAGGGCAAGTCCTCGCACGTCACCCGGCGCATGACCGGCACCACCGTCGTCGCCGAGGCTGACCTCAAGCGAGTCAAGAAGCTGCTGGGCCGCTGACGCGCGCCAGACCCGTCCCCTGTTAGGAGTTCGAAATGGCACGCGTCAAGCGGGCAGTCAACGCCCAGAAGAAGCGTCGCACGTTGCTGGAGACCGCCAGCGGATACCGCGGTCAGCGCTCGCGCCTTTACCGTAAGGCCAAGGAGCAGGTGCTGCACTCGATGCAGTATGCCTACCGCGACCGCCGTGACCGCAAGGGCGACTTCCGTCAGCTCTGGATCACGCGTATCAACGCGGGCGCCCGGGCCAACGGCCTGACCTACAACCGTCTCATCCAGGGTCTGCGCCTGGCCGAGATCGAGGTCGACCGCAAGATCCTGGCCGACCTCGCGGTGAACGACGCCGCCGCCTTCGCAGCGATCGTCGAGATCGCGAAGGCTGCTGTTCAGGCTGAGGGTACGGGCGGCGCTGCTGCCCAGGCCGCGTAAGTTTTTCTTCTGCAGGCGTCTCCCGATCGGTTCGGGAGGCGCCTGTGGCATTTCCAGGATCAAGTTCTGACGTGCCGGCGTTCAAAGACAAGTTCCCAAGATCAAATTCTCGATGTCCTAGCCGGGTGGGCGGTACAGACCGTCGCTCCCGCGGGGGCCGGCGCGGGCTTCGCTGGCCGCTGGCGCGTCCAGAGCGCGAAACCCACCCCGGCGACGTGAGTAAATGGGCGCGCCCCAACCCCAAACCTTTGGACTGATTGATGACGTTCACGTCCCGTACGCCCCGGATCGCTGCCGCCCGGAAGTTGCAGCGGCGCCGGGATCGCGATCAGAGCAAGCGTTTCCTGGCTGAGGGGCCGCAGGCGGTGCGGGAGGCGCTGGCCGCGGGCGTGGTGATCGAGTTGTTCGCGACCGAGGACGCCATCGAGCGGTATGCCGATCTGGTGGCGCACGCGCCGGTCGTGTCAGCGGTGACCGAGGACGGGCTGGCCGCGCTGACCGAGACCGTGCAGCCGCAAGGGCTGGTGGCGGTGTGCGAGCAGGTCGACGTGACGCTGGCGACGGCGCTCGCGAAAGGCCACCGGCTGGTGGCCGTGCTCGCCGAGATCCGCGACCCGGGCAACGCGGGCACGATTCTGCGGACAGCGGACGCGGCCGGAGCGGGCGCGGTGATCTTCGCGGGCGACGCGGTCGACCCCTACAACGGCAAATGCGTCCGCGCGTCGGCGGGCTCGTTGTTTCATGTAGATGTGATCCGTTCTCCGCTCGATGTCGTGAATCCGCTGCGTGACGCCGGACTGCAGGTGCTGGCCACCAGCGGCTACGGCGCCGACGACCTGGACACCCTGGCCGACGAGGGCGTGCTGGCCGCGCCCACGGCCTGGCTGTTCGGCTCGGAGGCGCACGGCCTGCCCGACACGCTGCTCGAGGCGGCCGACCGGCGCGTGCGCGTGCCGATCTACGGCGGGGCGGAGAGCCTGAACCTGGCCGCGGCCGCCGCCGTCTGCCTCTACGCGTCCGCCCGGGCACAGCGCTGATGCGGGCCATCGTCTACGACGCCGTCGGGGCGCCGCCGCGGATCGCCGAGATCTCTCCCTTCGACTGCCCGCCGACCGGCGCGATCGTCGACGTGAAGGCCACCGGGCTGTGCCGCTCCGACTGGCACGCCTGGCGCGGGCACGACCCGGTGCCGCTGCCGCACATCCCCGGGCACGAGTTCGCCGGTGTGGTGGCCGAGGTCGGCGACCAGGTCAAGGCGTTCGCGGTCGGCGACCGGGTGACGGCGCCGTTCGTCAACGGGTGCGGCGTCTGCGAGTTCTGCGTCGCGGGCCGGGCCCAGATCTGCCCCGACCAGACCCAGCCCGGGTTCACCCATCCGGGGTCGTTCGCCGAGCAGGTCGTGGTGCGGGCGGCCGACACCAATCTCGTACGCCTTCCCGCCAACGTCGACTTCGTCGCGGCGGCGGCGCTCGGCTGCCGGTTCGCCACCGCCTTCCGCGCGCTGACCGGGCACGGGCCGGTCGCCGACGACGCGGTGGTGGCGGTCTTCGGCTGCGGCGGCGTCGGCCTGTCGGCGATCATGATCGCGAACGCGCTGGGTCTGCGGGTCCTGGCCGTCGACCCGTCCCCGGCGGCCAACTCTCTCGCGGCCTCCTTCGGCGCGGTCATCGTGCACAAGATCGACCAGGAAGCGGACATCGCCATCGACGCGTACGGGTCGGCCGAGACCGCGGCGGCGTCGGTGCGCAGCCTGCGGCGCGGCGGCCGGCACGTGCAGGTCGGGCTGATGCTCGGCGACGACGCGCGCGCCCCGCTGCCCTGGGACCTCGTGGTGGCCCGCGAACTGCACGTCGTCGGCTCGCACGGCATGGCCGCCGTCGACTACCCGCCGATGCTCGACCTGGTGGCGCGCGGCCGGCTCGACCCGGGCCGTCTGGTCGGGTCGGTGATCCCGCTGGAGGCGGTCGGGGTGGCCCTCACCACGATGGACTCGCCCATCCCGGGGCACGCCGGTATCACAGTCGCGACGCACTAGGTATGCTTCGTTTCGTGCCAGGACTCCCGAAGCTGTTTAGCCGGCCCGCTGGTCGCGGGCGCCTGAGCTAGTTCTCAATCCGGCTAGCTTCCTCCTGGGCGACATCCCCTGACCGGCGGGCTGCGGCCGCGCCGCGCCTCCGTAGACTGCCCGGTGGCTACCAGAGGGAGTTCGCCCGACCATGTCCTACCGCAACGATCCTTACGATCCGAAGCAGGCTGCCCTGCTCGACCCGGCCGCTCTCGAAGCCGCCGTCGACGAGGCGCGCAAGGCCTTCGACAGCGCCTCCGACCTCGACGCCCTGGCCGCGCTGAAGCCCGCGCACCTCGGCGATCGAGCCCCCGTCTCGCTGGCCCGGCGCGAGATCGGTTCGCTGCCGCCGGCCGCCAAGTCCGACGCCGGCAAGCGGGTCAACCTCGCCCGCCAGTCCGTCCAGGGGGCGTACGACTCCCGCCTGGCCGAGCTCGAGATCGAGCGCGCCGCCAAGGTGCTGGTCGAGGAGCGCGTCGACGTCACCCTGCCCTGGGACCGTCGTCCCCGCGGCGCCCGGCACCCGCTGACCACGCTGATGGAGCACATGGGCGACCTGTTCTCCGGCATGGGCTACGACATCGTCGAGGGCCCCGAACTCGAGCTCGAGTGGGCCAACTTCGACGCCTTGAACATCGGGCCCGACAACGCCGTCCGCGGGTCGATGGACACGTTCTACGTCGACGTGCCCGGTCTGGTCATGCGCACCCACACCTCGCCGGGCCAGGTGCGCACGATGCTCACCCGCACGCCGCCGATCTATGTGGTCAGCCCCGGGCGCGCCTACCGTTCGGACGAGCTCGACGCCACCCACAGCCCGGTCTTCCACCAGCTCGAAGGCCTGGTCGTCGACGAGGGCATCACGATGGCCCACCTGCGGGGCACGCTCGACCACTTCGCCAAGGCGATGTTCGGCCCCGACGCGCGCACCCGCTGGCGGCCGCACTACTTCCCGTTCACCGAGCCGTCGGCCGAGTTCGACGTCTGGTTCGCGCAGCACCGCGACGGCCCGCGCTGGGTCGAGTGGGGCGGCTGCGGCATGGTCAACCCGCGGGTGCTGACCGCCTGCGGCATCGACCCCGAGCGTTATTCGGGCTTCGCGTTCGGCATGGGCGTCGAGCGCACCCTGATGTTCCGCAACGGCGTCAGCGACATGCGCGACATGGTCGAGGGCGACGTTCGCTTCACCACGAACTTCGGAATGGAGGTCTGACGAGCATGAAGACGTCACTGTCATGGCTGCGTGACTACGTCGAGCTGCCCGCCGGCCTCACCGCCGATCAGCTCGACGAAGCGCTGACCAACCTCGGCATGGAGGTCGAGTCGATCGTCGACCAGGGCGCCACCGTCAAGGGTGACCTGGTCGTCGGCCGCGTGCTGACCATCGAGGAGCTGACCGGTTTCAAGAAGCCGATCCGCTTCACCACCGTCGACGTCGGCCGCGACGCGCCCCAGGAGATCGTCTGCGGCGCCCGCAACTTCAGCGAGGGCGACCTGGTCGCGGTCATCCTGCCGGGCGGCGAGCTCCCCGGCGGCTTCACGATCGGCGCGCGGAAGACGTACGGGCGCCAGTCGAACGGCATGATCTGCTCGGCCGCCGAACTCGGCCTGGGCGACGAGCACGACGGCATCATCGTGCTGCCGGCCGACGCGGCCGCCCCCGGTGACGACGCGCGTCCCGTGGTCGGTCTGGCCGACGTGCTGGTCGAGGTCGAGATCACGCCCGACCGCGGTTACGAGATGAGCCTTCGCGGCCTGGCCCGCGAGCTTTCGTACGCCTTCAGCGCCGCCTACACCGACCCGGCCACGCTCGTCTCCGCCCCCGGCGCGACCGCGACCCCGCCGTACGCGGTGAATGTCGAGGACACGGTCGGGTGTGACCGCTTCTCGGCCCGTGTGGTGCGCGGCATCGACCCGAACGCCGCGTCGCCGGCCTGGATGCGGGAGCGCCTCGTCGCGTCCGGCATCCGCTCGATCTCGCTGCCGGTCGACATCACGAACTACCTGATGCTCGAACTCGGCCAGCCGATGCACGTCTTCGACCTGAACCGGCTCAGCGGCGGCCTGGTCGTGCGCCGCGCCCGGCCCGGCGAGAAGCTGACCACGCTCGACGGCGTGGCCCGCGTGCTCGACGCCGAGGACATGGTGATCTGCGACGACACCGGCCCGATCTCGCTCGCCGCGGTCATGGGCGGCGAGACCAGCGAGTGGCAGCCCGACACGGTCGACGTGCTGCTCGAGGCGGCGCACTGGGACGCCGTCATGGTCGGCCGCACGGCCCGCCGCCACAAGCTGTTCAGCGAGGCCGCCAAGCGCTGGGAGCGCGGCGTCGACCCCCAGCTCACCCTGGTCGCCCTCGAACGGGCCGTGCGGATCCTGACCGAGCACGCCGGTGGCACCGTCGACGACCGCGTCCTCGACATCGACCACGTGGTCGCCCCCGCGACGATCGAACTCGACCCGGGCCTGCCCACCCGGCGCATCGGCCTGGCCTACAACTCCGACCAGGTCACCGAGCTGCTCGGCCGGGTCGGGTGCACGGTCACCGGCGTCGACCCGCTCGCGGTCACCCCGCCGTCCTGGCGCCCCGACCTGCTCGCGCCGATCGACCTGGTCGAAGAGGTCGCACGGCTCGGCGGGTACAACGACATCCCGTCGATCCTGCCGCCCGCCCGCGGGGGCAGCGGCCTCACGCCGTCGCAGCGCCGCCGTCGCTCGGTGGGCCGGGCGCTGGCCGAAAACGGGTACGTCGAAGTGCTGTCCTACCCGTTCGTGGCGCCCACGGCCGCTGACCAGCTCGGCTACCCGGCCGACGACCCGCGGCGCAGCGCCGTACGCCTGACTAACCCGCTCTCCGAGACCGACCCGCTGCTGCGTACGTCGCTGCTGGCGCCGCTGCTCGGCACGCTCAAGCGCAACCTCGGACGAGGTCGTCGAGACCTGGCGCTGTTCGAGACGGGCACGGTGTTCCTGCCGCGCCTGGCGTCGACCGCGCCGCCGGCGATGGGCGTCGACCGCGCCCCGACCGACGAGGAGTGGGCCGAGGCGAACACGATCGTGCCGGCCCAGCCGTGGCACCTCGCGGTCGTGCTCACCGGCGACGCCGACCCGGCCGGCTGGTGGGGCCCGGGCCGCCCGGCTTCGTGGGCCGACGCGATCGAGGCGGCGCGGATCGCGCTGTCCGCGGCCGGCATCGACCCCGCCCGGGTCAGCGTGGCCGCGGCCGAGCTGGCCCCGTGGCACCCCGGCCGGTGCGCGGCGATCGCCGTCGACGGCACAGTGGTCGGCCACGCGGGCGAACTGCACCCGGCCGTCGTGTCGGCGTTCGAGCTGCCCAAGCGCACCAGCGCGATGGAGCTCGACCTGGACGCGGTGCCGCTGCCCCCGGTCACCCAGGCGAAGCGGATCTCGTCGTTCCCGCCCGCCCTGATCGACGTCGCCCTGATCGTCGACCGGGGTGTGCCGGCGGCCGACGTCTCGTTGGTGCTCGCGGGTGGCGCCGGGGACCTGCTCGAGACGGTGTCGCTGTTCGACCTGTACGAGTCGGACCAGCTCGGTGAGGACAAGAAGTCCCTCGCCTACAAGCTGACCTTCCGCGCCCCCGACCGCACGCTCACCACCGAGGAGACCCTGGCCGCGCGCGACGCCGCCGTCACCGCGGTCGCCGCCCGCTTCGGAGCCACCCTCCGCGGAGCCTGAGCGCTTGAGAGCCGCCGCTTGGGCGGGCCTGCTTCAGGCCCCGCCCAGCGGCGGCTTTCCCATCTCGTCGGCCCGGCCTAGTCGATGGTGTGACCACCGTTGACCGTGATCCGTTCGCCGGTCACGAAGCGGGCGGCATCCGACGCCACGAACGACACCACGTCGGCGATCTCCTGCGGCGTGCCGAGCCGTCCCAGCGGCACGTCGGCCACGTAGTCGGCGCTGTTCTCCTCGGTGATCTCCCCGTGCCGCTCGACCGGGATCCAGCCCGGCGCGACCACGTTCACGGTCACGCCGTGCACGCCCAGCTCGCGCGCCCAGGTGCGGGCCAGCACGAGCTGGGCGCCCTTGGCCGCGTTGTAGGCCGACCAGCCCGGCAGTGCCCGCTCGACCATGTCGGAGCCGATGTGGATGAAGCGCCCGCCACCGAGCCGCCGCATGTGGGGGAGCGTGGCGTGCAGCAGCAGGGTGGGGCTCTTCACGAAGAACACGAGCTGGTCGAGATGGTCCTGCCAGGTGGTGTTCTCGGCCTTGGCCGCGGGCTGCGGCCCGGTAGCGTTGGCGACCACAACCCGTACGGGCCCCAGGGTCTGCTCGATCTCGGCGGCCAGGCGGGCGACGTCATCCTCGTCGGTCACGTCGGCCTGAAACGCGACGGCCCGCCCACCGGCCGCCTCGATGTCGGTCACCACCCGCGAGGCCCCGTCGGCGTCGGACCGATAGTTCACCGCCACCGCGAGCCCATCGGCGGCCAGGCGCCGGCACAGATGCGCCCCCAGCCCCCGCGAACCCCCGGTGACCAGCGCACTCCCCGAGATCATCATGCGCCGACCGTACTCGCCCTCTTTTCTGTCAGTCGTATCAGCTGAAGAGGGCGCCGGGGATGTCGGCGTAGAAGAGGGCGGGGTCGCGGGACAGGGAGGCCTTGACGTTGGCGGTGGGAGCGTCGGCGATGACCTCGAGCTTGCCCGCTTCCAGGCCGTCCAGGGCGATGGCGACCACCTCGTGCGGCGGGAGCTTCGGGATGTCGTACCCGGCCATCATGTCGGTGTCGGCGATGGCCAGGGCCAGCGCGGTGACCTGGGTCTTCTGGTCGGTCAGCTCGAGCCGGATGCCGTTGGTGAGAGACCATTCCGCGGCTTTGGAGGCGGCGTAGCCGTTGCTGGCCGGGGCGAAGGCGTACCAGCTCAGCGCCGAGATGACGTTGAGGATGGCGCCGCCGGCGAGTTTGGGCGCGAAGGCGCGGGTGACGTCGAGGGTGCCCCAGAAGTTCGTGTCGAACTCGCGGCGGATGTTCTCGACGGACGGGCCGAGCAGGGGAGCGTTCGTGGAGATGCCCGCGTTGTTGACGAGGATGTCGAGGTCGCCCACCTCGGCCGCCGCGGCTGCGACGGACGCCGGGTCGGTGATGTCGAGCTGGAGGGGGACGACGCCGGGGATGTCGATGCGCTCGGGGCGGCGCGCGGTGGCGTAGACCGTGTCGGCCCCGCGGGCGAGGAGAGCCTCGGCGAACGCCTTGCCGAGGCCACGGTTGGCGCCGGTGACGAGAGCTTTCGTGCCTTTGATCTGCATGCCGCTAGACTAAAACCTCACGTTGACGTCAGAGGCAAGTGTTGCGAGGGGGGTCACTGTGCGGATCGGGGACCTGGCGACCAGGGCTCGGGTGAGTGTGCGGGCGCTGCGGTACTACGAGGAGCAGGGTCTGCTGGCCTCGACGCGGAGTCAGAGCGGGCAGCGGCTCTATGGGGACGCGGCGGTCAACCGGGTGCGGCTGATCCAGCAGTTGTACGGCGCGGGCCTGTCCAGCAGGACGATCGCCGAGCTGCTGCCGTGTGTGGACGCCCAGGTGAGCACGCCGGAGTCGCGGGAACGGCTCGCCGCGGAACGGGACCGGATCAACAACCAGATCGCCGAACTGATCATCGCCCGTGACCGGCTCGACGACATCATCGACGTGACGTCGAGGCCGAACCCGCAGTGCGACTACGTTTGAGCGCGGGTCCGCGCCTGTAAGTGCGGTAGCTTCGCGCGATGGAGCGCAGAACCCACGCCTGGCGAATCGAACAGCGCGAGTACGACCGCCAGGAATCACGGCGGGGCCGGCGGCACGCGTTCACGAGTCTGGTGCCGCAGCGGACGGCGCTCGTGGTCGTCGACATGGTGCCGTTCTTCGTGAAGGAGAACGAATACACGTTCGGGATCGTCCCGAACATCTCGCGACTGGCCGGCAGCTTGCGGGCGGCCGGGGGCACCGTGGTGTGGGTGTTGCCGGGCGCGACCGAGCCGACGCCGGTCGATGAGGAGTTCTTCGGCGTGGAACACGCGAAGGTCTTCGCGAACAGCGGCGGTGAGGGGTCGCTGAGGGAACGGCTGTGGCACGAGTTCGAGGTGAGCGACGCCGACCTGATCGTGGAGAAGACGGCGACCAGCGCGTTCTTCCCGGGCTTCTCGCCGCTGCCCGAACTGTTGACGGAGCGCGGCATCGACACGGTCTTGATCACCGGAACGGTGACCAACGTCTGCTGCGAGGCGTCGGCGCGGGACGCGGGCACGCTGGGCTTCCGGGTCGTGATGGTCGCGGACGCCAACTCGGCCCGCCGCGACGAGGACCACAACGCGACGCTCTACACGATCTACCGCACTTACGGCGACGTCCGCACCACCGACGAGGTGGTCTCGCTCGTGGAAAACCCCGCGACCTGAGAACGCGGACGTGTGAGGATCGGTGGTGTGTCTGAACGCGCATTGAGCTTCGGGGCCATGGCCGAGGCGTACGAGCGGTATCGCCGGGGCTATCCCGAGGAGCTCTTCGAAGCGGTGATCGCCTATGCGGGCCGTCCGGTGCACACCGCCCTCGAGATCGGCGCGGGTACGGGCAAGGCCACCCGCCTGTTCGCCGGCCGGGGAATCGCGATCACCGCGACCGACCCCGACCCGGACATGCTCGCCGAATTGCGCGAGCACGTCCCGGCGGAGGTCCGCACCGAGCGGGCCGCCTTCGAAGACCTGCCGACCGGGAACAGCTACGGC
This sequence comes from Actinoplanes solisilvae, assembly GCF_003999975.1. Classification (GTDB taxonomy): domain Bacteria; phylum Actinomycetota; class Actinomycetes; order Mycobacteriales; family Micromonosporaceae; genus Actinoplanes; species Actinoplanes solisilvae. Next base: position 163,067 of record NZ_RJAC01000011.1, read on the forward strand.
CTGGTCTATTCGGCGGCCGCGCTGCACTGGACGAGGCCCGAGGGGAGATGGGACCGCATGGCCGCGCTCGTCGAGCCGGGCGGCGTGTTCACCAACTTCGGCGGCCCGGTCCAGCTCGCCGACCCCACGATCGACGACGCCGTGCGGACAGCCCGTGCCCCGTTCCTGGCCGGTGACGATTTCCCCTCGCCCGATGGCACCCCGCCCGAGCAGGCGATGCAGTGGCCCGGCACGGAACTCGAGAACGACGAGCGGTTCACCGACGTCCGCCAGTTCACGATCGAGCGCCGCCTCACGATGGCCGCCGACGACTTCGTGGGCCACCTCTCCACGGTCTCGGCCTATCTCGAGCTGCCGCCCTCGACGCGCGAGCAGGTCTATGCCCGCATCCGCGAGGTGCTGCCGGAAACCGTCGACATCAACGCTGACATCGTCGTTCACCTGGCCCGACGGGCTGGCTGACCGATCCGGCCGCGCCGATTCTCCGTCATGACACATCGCGGCGTCCGAGGGCGAGAGCACCGGCCACGAGCGCGACGATCATGTAGCCGGCCAGCACGACAACCGCACCCGGGCGGGACAGCAGATAGGGATGGTCGGCGCCCGTGATCTGGGGTGTCAGGTTGGGCAGGAGAACCGTGGCCAGCCGCAGATGCCAGACCGTCGGCAGGAAGTGGGCCAGGGTCGGCGCGACCAGGATCAGTCCACCGAGGGTCAGCAGGGTCGCGGCCGTCGACCGCAGGACAGCGCCCAAGCCGACACCGACAACGCTCGTGACCGCGACGACCAGGGCGGTGCAGCCGATGGTCGGCAGGGCATCTGTCCACTCGGGCCAGGGGTTGAGGGGCGGCGGACGATCGCCCAGCAGCAGCCTCGCGCCGATGAAGGAGAGCAGCGCGAAGGCACCGCCCGCGAGCAAGCCGATCGCGCCGCTGACCGCGGCCTTGGAGGCAAGTAGCAGCCGCCGGTGAGGAACCGCGAGCAGGCCGGGATCGGGCGAGCCGGTGATCGACAGAGCGCCGATGGCCCCGATGAAGAACATGACGAACGGCATGATGACCACCGTCGGGTCGGCCGTCTCGAAATTCGCCTGCTCGGCCGTGGTCGCCGCGTCGAACGCCTGGATCAGCAGGAACAGCAGCGTCATGCCGAGCAGCGTGGCCGCGGCGGCCGCGACCAGGAAGGCGGAGGTCGACCGCACCGTGCGCAACTTCAGCCACTCGGCGGCCATCACATCGGTGCTCATGCCGCCACCTCGCCCGTCATGGTCAGGTAGAAGTCTTCGAGGGATCGGGGTAGGGCCGCCACCGAGGTCTCGGCCAGGAGCCGGCCCTCGCCGATGATCAACACGTGGTCGACGGTGAGCGCGGCCTCGGACATCAGGTGGCTGGAGAGCAGAACTGTGCGGCCCTCGGCGGCCAGCGCGCGCAGGGTCGAACGGATCCACCGGATGCCCGCCGCGTCGAGGCCGTTGACGGGCTCGTCGAGGACGAGCACGGACGGGTCGCCGAGCAGGGCTGCGGCCAGGCCGAGGCGTTGCCGCATGCCGAGCGAGAACCCGCCGACCCGCTTGTGAGCCACGTCGGCCAGGCCGGTCTGGCTCAGGACCGTGGTCACGCGGGAACGGTCGATGCGGTTGCTGCGGGCCAGGCAGGCGAGATGGTGGAAGGCCGTGCGCCCCGGGTGGGCGGCACCGGCGTCGAGCACCGCGCCGACCGTGTGGAGTGGACGGTCGATCTGGTCGTAGCGCCGGCCGTCGATCAGCGCCTCGCCCGAGTCGGCGTGGTGCAGGGCCAGGAGGATGCGCAGGGCAGTGGACTTGCCCGCGCCGTTGGCGCCGAGGAAGCCGGTCACCACGCCTGGGCGGGCGTCGAACGACAGGCCGTCGAGTGCTCTTGTCGACCCGTAGGTCTTGGTCAGGTCTCGCACCGAAATCATGCCGACGATGTTTCACCGGCGATGCGGTCGCTGTCGTCATACCAGGGTCAGACGCGCAGCGGCCGCCGCGCCGATAGCGTGGGGTGCGTGAGAATCAGCGCCATCGTGGACCTGACGGCAGCCCTCGGGCTGACGTTGCTGGCCGCCTTCGCCACCCTCGACCCGCCCGGTCCGGCCTTCACCGGCCCGACGTGGGTGGTGTGGCTGGCCGCGGCCGCCGCGGCGCTCCCGATCGCGATCCGTCGCCGGTGGCCGCTCCCGGTTCTCGGTGGGGTCCTTCTCGCCACGGCGGCGGCGACGGCCTTCGGGGTCGTCGGCCCCGGCGTCATCTGGGTGGCCTTCGTCCCGGCCGCGATCGCTCTCTATTCGGCGGCCACGGCGACCGGTCAGGTGGTCTCGGCGCTCGCCCTGGCCGCCACGGTGGCCGTCCCGGTGAGCACGATCCCCTGGCTCTATCACCACGCCGGCATCTCTCCGGCCGACTCCCCGGCCAGCGAGGCTCCACTGTGGTGGCAGGTCGAGTCCGGCATGACCGCCGTCATCGTGACGGCCGCCTGGGTGACCGGCCGCGTCGTCCGGTGGCGGCGCGCGGTCCGCGACGAGCTCGCGCGCCGGGCGGTCTCCGCCGAGCGGCTGCGCATCGCCCGGGAACTGCACGACATCGTGGGTCACAGCCTAGGACTGATCGCTTTGAAGGCCACCATCGCCAACCATGTCGCCGACGATCGCCCGGCCGAGGCGCGAGCCGCCCTGACGACCATCGAGGAGACCAGCCGGGCGGCGCTCGCCGAGACCCGGCGGCTGCTCGGCGTGCTGCGCGACTATGACGACGACGAGCGCGGCGATCCGGCGGGTGAGCTGGCCCCCGCGCCCGGAACGGCCGATCTGGGCAGTCTGGCCGAGCGGCTGCGGTCCTCGGGCATGCGGGTCGAGATGGTCGTCGACGGCGTCTACGCCCTGCCGCCCGCTCTCGACCTCACCGTTTACCGCATCGTTCAGGAGGCGCTCACCAACGTGCTGAAGCATGCGAACGCCGCGGGCTGCCACGTGACGGTCCGGGCCGATGACGACGCCGTGCGCATCGAGGTGAACGACGACGGGCGCGGCGGTGGTGGGCACGGGCTGGTCGGCATGCGCGAGCGCGTGTCGATGTACGGCGGCACCCTGACCACCGGTCCGCAGGCCGAGGGCGGCTACCGGGTGGTCGCCGAGATTCCTTTGGAGGGCCGATGACGTCCGTCCTGCTCGCCGACGATCACGCCCTCATCCGGGAAAGCTTCCGCACGTTGCTCGAGTCGTCGTCCGATCTCATCGTGGCCGGCGAGGCCGCCACCGGCGCCGAGGCGGTGCGGCTGGTCCGCGAGTTGCGGCCCGACGTCGTGCTGATGGACATCCGCATGCCCGAGATGGACGGCATCGAGGCGACCCGCCAGATCTGCGCCGAGTCGTCGTCGCGGGTTCTCATCCTGACGACGTTCGACCTCGACGAATACGTCTACGGCGCGTTGCTGGCCGGGGCCAGCGGCTTCCTGATCAAGGCCGCGACGGCGGCCGAGCTGCTGGCCGGGATCCGTGCGGTGGCGTCCGGCGAGGCGCTGCCGGCGTCGCGGGCGGCGCGGCGGCTGATCGCCAAGTTCGCCGAGGAGAGCGGTTCGGGCCTGAGGTCCGTCACCGAGCGGGAGAAAGAGGTGCTGATCCTGATCGCGCGGGGCCTGAGCAACACCGAGATCGCACAGAAGCTGTTCGTCGGGGTGGGGACGGTCAAGACCCACATCAGCCGCCTGCTCAAGAAGCTCGACGCACGTGACCGGGCGCAACTTGTGATCATCGCTTACGAGACGGGGGTGGTGGCCACGCAGCGGTAGAGATCACGTCCGCGGTGGCCGCCGTTCGTGACAGGGTGAACGGGTGACGTCGCGACCGCTGCGGAAACTGGGCTTCCTGACCATCGGGCTGTTCGACTCCGACGATCCCCGGCCGGGCCACGAATCCACCCTCGAGATCATCAAGCTGGGGGAGGACCTGGGGTTCGACAGTGCCTGGGTGCGTCACCGGCACCTTCAGTACGGCATCTCGTCGCCGGTCGCCGTGCTGGCCGCGGCCACGCAGCGTACGTCGAGGATCGAACTGGGCACGGCGGTGATCCCGCTCGGGTGGGAGAACCCGTTGCGTCTCGCCGAAGACCTGGCGACCGTCGACGTGCTGTCGGGCGGGCGGCTCAACCCGGGGCTGAGCGTGGGCCTGCCGATGAACTACGACGCCGTCAAGGAAGCCCTCTACCCCGACACCACCGAAGACTTCAGCTACCACCGGGTCGAGCGGCTGCTCGGTTTCGTCCGGGGCGACAAGGCCAGCGACCTCAGCGGTGCACAGGGCGTCGTCGAGGTCTTCTCCGACCGGGTCGAGCCGCACTCACCGGGCCTGATCAAGCGGATGTGGTACGGCGGAGCCAGCCTGCGGTCGGCGCAATGGGCCGGCGAGCACGGCATGAACTTCCTGACCAGCAGCGTCGTCAAGGCCGAGGAGTCCGGCGACTTCGCCGAGATCCAGTCGTCGCACATCCGCACGTTCCGCGCCCACCACCCCGACCGCGAGCATGCGCGCGTGTCCCAGGGCCTCGTCGTCATCCCGACCGATTCGGCGACCCCCGAGCAGAAGGCCAAATACCGGGCCTACGTCGACAAGCGCACTCCCCGCACGACCGAGCCCCAAGGCCCCGCCCGCATGCTCTTCTCCCGCGACTACGTCGGCAGCTCGGCCGAGATCGCCGAACAGTTGCTCGCTCACGCCGCGTTCCAGCAGGTCGACGAGGTGGCGTTCGCGCTGCCGTTCAGCTTCGAACACCCCGACTACGTGCAGATCCTCACCGACATCGCCGGCCATCTCGGTCCCGCCCTCGGTTGGAAGCCTGTCTAGGTAGTGCCAGCACCACCCTGAACCGGCTGGCTGGCTTTACCGACACTGAGCCCGCGGCTGAATAGCGTTCTGGTCATGACGACGACGATGACACGGGCCGCGGCGGCCGTGACGCTGCACGGGGTGAGCCGGGTCTTCGGCCGGGGCCCGGCGGCGGTCCGCGCCGTCGACGACGTGACCCTCGAGTTCCCGCGCGGCGGCTGGACGGCCGTGATGGGCCCCTCCGGCTCCGGCAAGTCCACGCTGCTGCACTGCGCGGCCGGTCTCGAACGGGTCGACACCGGTCGGGTGATGCTGGGCGACACCGACCTCACCGGGGCCGGCGACGCCGATCTGACCGCGCTGCGCCGCACCCGCATCGGTTTCGTGTTCCAGAGCTTCAACCTCATCGGAGCCCTCACCGCCGAGCAGAATGTGGCCCTGCCGCTGCGGCTGGCCGGCAGCCGCCCGTCCCGCTCGATCGTTCGCTCCACTCTCGACGCCGTGGGTCTGGCCGACCGGGCCCGGCACAAGCCGCGCGAGCTCTCCGGTGGGCAGCAGCAGCGGGTGGCGATCGCCCGCGCTATGGTGACCAGACCTGAGGTGCTCTTCGCCGACGAACCCACCGGCGCGCTCGACTCCACCGCCGCCCGTACGGTCCTCGGCCTGATGCGCGCGATGGCCGACGCCGGTCAGAGCATCGTCATGGTCACCCACGACCCGGGCGCGGCGGCCCACGCCGACGCGGTCGTCTTCCTGCGCGACGGCCGGGTGGTCGACCGGCTCGCCGGGGCGGGCGCGCGTGAGGTCGCCGACCGGCTCGCCGCCTGGGAGCGTTGAGATGCTGGGCATGAGCCGGGCCGGCCTGGCCGAACGCTGGACCCTCTTCGTCGGCGCGCTGCTCTCCGTCACCCTCGGGGTGGCGCTGGTGCAGTCGTCCCTGCTGCTGCTCATCACGGCGGCCACCCTCGACCCGCCGGCCGGTCTCAGCGCCGCCGCCCGCCTGCAGTTCGCCGACGGCACGAGCGCCGCGGTCGCGATGCTCGGCGTCGTCCTCGGCGGGGCGGTCTTCCTGGCCGGTTTCATCATCAGCTCGACGTTCGCGTTCACCGTCGACCAGCGCCGCCGCGACCTGGCCCTGCTTCGCCTGGTGGGCGGCAGCCGTGGCCAGGTGCGCCGCCTGCTGCTGGGCGAGGCGCTGCTGCTCGGCCTGGCCGGCGCGGGTCTAGGCGTTCCGGCCGGGCTCGGGGTGATGGCCGTGCAGGCGTGGCTGATGCGCCGCTTCGAGTTCGTGCCCGAGGGTTTCGCCGGGCAGTGGCGCATGTGGATTCTCGGAGTCTCCGTAGGCACGGGCGTCGTGCTCGCCGTGGCCGGGGTGCTGGTCGCCGCCCGGCGCGCCGCGCGGGTGCGGCCGCTGGAGGCGCTGCGCGAGAGCGGTCCGGCGGCCCGGGTGATGACGGCCGGGCGCTGGATCGCCGGGCTGCTGTTCTTCGGTGGCGCGCTGGCGCTGGTCATCGTGGCGCCGCACGGCGGCCCGGCCGGTGGTCAGGCGATGGCGATGAACGTGGCGATGCCCGCCGCGGTGGCCGTGGTGGCGTTCGCTCCGCTGCTGGTGCCGTTGCTCGCCCGGCTCATGCCGTTCGGCGGCGGGGTGCCGTCGTCGCTGGCCCGGGCCAGTCTGCGCGACGCCCGGCGACGGTCGGCCTCGGTCGCCGCGCCGCTGATCGTGCTGGTCGCGCTCGTGGTCGGCAACACCGGCGCCGGCGCGTCGTTCACCGCCAGCGGCATCGACGAGCTGGCCCGCTCGACCCACGCTGACCTGGTGATCGAGGCGACCGGTCCGGTCGGGCCGGCGATCGCGAAGGTGCCGGGCGTCGCACGCGCGTCGACCGAGCTGTCGCTGCCGGCCGAGCTGACCACCGGTTCCGGCGACGAACGAGAGACCGAGACGGTGACCGCCCTGGTGATCGACCCCACGGCGTACGCCGCTGTGCACGGTACGGCGGTGTCACTGCAGGGGCGTGCCGTGGCGGCCGGGCCCGGCGGCGAGGTGCCGAAACGCGGCGAGGTGCGGGTGCGGCTGCCCGAGAGCGACCTCGGCTCGCTGCCCGTGGTGGCGTCGGTGCCCGAGACCATGACCGGTGGCGCGAGCCTGCTGCTGCCACCCGGCCTGGTGCCCGCCGGCCAACTCGACGACGCGGCTGCGCGGTCATTCGTCTCGCTGGCCCCGGGGGCCGACCCCGCGGCCGTACGGGATGGCCTGTCACGGATCGGGAAGGTGTCGAGCCTCGACGAGTGGCTGCGCGCCGACGCCGCCGACCGCAGCTCGACCAACGACCGCATCATGCTGATCGTGCTCGGCCTGGGCGGTCTCTATGCCCTGCTCGGCGTGGTCAACGCGGTCGTGATCGGCGCGGCCACCCGGCGGCGCGAGTTCGCCGAGGCCCGCGTGACCGGGCTGACCCGCGGGCAGGTCGTCCGGGCCGCGCTGCTCGAGGCGTACGCGGTGACCGGCGCGGCGCTGCTGCTGGGTGGCCTGGCCGCCGCCGCTGCCTTCATCGCCGTGCTCTCCACGACCTCGGCCGTGACCGGCGCCGCGACGCTCGACCTGCCGTGGCCGCTGATCGGCGCGGTCGCCGCCGTCGGACTGACCGTCACCGGCCTGACCAGCCTGATCACGTCGTGGTCGGCCACCCGCCGCCCGCCGGTGACCCTGCTGGCCGTCCGCGAGTGAGAGCGGCCTTGGCGTTCGGCCTCGTCCGCGGTTTCGGCCCGTCCGGCGTCGCGCTCGTCGTCGGCGGCGCGCAGCAGGCTGAGCGCGAGCTGGCAGTGTTCCGGCGCGGCGTCGACGCCTCAGGCAGCCGATCGGCCGGGAAGCCGAGGGCCGCGGCGGCCACCCCCAGGGCGTACGCGGGGTCAGCGGGTTCGCCCACAAGAGACATCGTCGCTGGTAGTCCCGCCTCTATCCCGTGCAGCTGGGGGCTTCCGGACACCTTCCGGCCGTGCCGGCGGTGGCCGCAGCCTTGGGGTTGTGCTGGACGCTTCGGCCGGTGACGGGTCGACCACGGGCTGATCGAGATCCGGATATGGTAGACGGGCATCGATCAGCGGAAATCGTGTGGAGGACTGGGCATGGGGCACGACGATGTCGAGACTGTGCTGCTTCGTCATCCGCTGGTGCGTGGATGCGCCATCTTGAGCGTCCCCACTGGACCGTCTGGCGACATCCTGATCGCGTACGTCGAGACCGACGACGCTACGCCCGAGCAGATCAGGAGTTTTCTGGCTGAGGCGCGTCTGCCGGCTGAGTCGATCCCGGGCGCGGTGATCCCCATGCGGGCGTTGCCCCGGTCCGCGTCCGGCGTGGTGGACCACGCCGCGCTGCCGCTGCCGCCCCTACCGGCGGCGGCCGTCGGTAAGCACGGCGTTGCGGCGGCCAGCCTGACCGGGCACGCAGTGGGCGCGTTCCTTCTGGTCGTGTTCGGCACGGTTGCCGCTCTGTTGCTCACCGGCCACCTGTGGCCGGGCTCGACCGACCTGGGTGGGGTGCCCTCTCCGTGGGCCGGGCTGTTTCGGGCCCTCTACTTGGCCGAGTGCCTGTCGTTCGGAATCGGCGTCGCGTTCCTGCTCCTGGGCCGGGTGCCGCTGGCGCGGCTCGGGCGCTCGCCCGGATGGACCGGGCTCGCGCATCTGGCGATCGTGTGGCTGCTGGTGGCGTGGTGGCCGCAGGACAACCTCTACCGTCTGGCCACCAAGACCGACTGGCCCCGCCAGGCGGCGCTCGTCTACGGCTTCAACGTCACGCTGATGCTGGCCGCGGCGGTGCTGGCCGCCTTCGCGGTCAGCCGTCGACGGGCGGATTGAGCGCAGGGTCCTGGAACAGGCCACCGAGGGCCGCGTTGGCCTGCCGCACGGCGGCCTCGGCCTCGGCCGCAGCCACGGCCGTCCGGGCGGCGATGGCCACCCCGAGATAGGGCGCGGCGTCGAACGCGGCCGTCGGGATGGTGACCAGCAGCGTGGCACCGAGGCCCTGGCACCGCAGGACGAGGTCGCTGACGTGCTCCCGCAGCGCAGCGGAGGGCAGGCGGGCGCCTAGCGGCAGCCGGTCTGCGGTCCGCACGACGTGCCGGCCGCCCCACCGGCGGTCGAGGGTGGCCTGCACATGGAACGCTACGGCCGGCCCGGTGAGGCGAAGGTTGATCTCGGTCGGCGCGAGACGGCCCGACGCGGTGGCAACGAAGTCGACGTCGAACCAGCCGTGGTAGCCGTCTGCGGCCAGGACGCGGCCCACGGCGGTGCCGAACGCAGCCGCAGCACGGGCAACCACGTCAGGCAATACACCAGGGCCAACGGTGACGCCGCGGTAGGCGGTCCCGTCGACGTGCATGAGTCCGGCGCCCACCGGATGCACCCAGCCGTCGGTGGCGATGACGGCGTCGAAGGTGACGTCGCGGTGGCTCTCGTCACCCTCAACGTACTCCTCCACCAGCGCCCCGTCGCGAGCCCAGCGCCGCAGCAGCGGGCGCAGCCCCGGAGTGTCCCCGGACACGATCAGGGTGCCAGCCCCGCCGACGCCGTACTCGCGCTTGAGTACCACCCGGCGTCCCCCGGCCAGTTCCCGCGCCAGCGCCCGAGGCGAGCCCAGTGGCCGCTGCGCGGACACGGTAATCCGTGGATGTCCGTCAGCCAGCGCACGGAAGAGGGTGTGCGCATGGCGCTTGGACTCGTAGCGCCGCACGGCTTGCAGCGCGTCACGCGAGCCCGGCGCGATCGCCGCGAACTCAGCTGTCCAGCCCCACGGCAGCGCCCGTGAGCGATCGGCGGCGATGCGGCACAGCAGGTCTGGCCGAGAGCCGACGGCGACGCACATTCGGGCATCGCCGGCAAGCCCGCTGTGCACCTCTACCCCTTCCCAGCCGAGCACGGCGCCCACATGCTCGATCCACCAGCCCTCGACGGGCATCGGAAGCAGGACCATCGCCGGGCGGGTGGCGCAGAAGGCGGCCAAGCACGAGTAGTGGTCGGGGCCGCGAACGCTCCGGCCGAACTGGCCGTTGAACTCGGCGGCGTTGCCCACAATAACCGGCTGTGCGCCGCCGTCCCAGGCCGCCGACCACGACGGCTCGCGGGCCGGGGGCCACGCCTGCAGCCGGACCAGCGCATCCTCTGTAACTGGTCCGGCGGGGGGCGGTCCGGCCAGGGGCACCGGCTCGGCGCTCACGGCCCGGTAGAACGGCACCGCGTGCGGGTCGGCGTCAATGGCGAGGCGGCGGAACCCGAGCCGGCCGGCCTCGGCCAGTACGTGCCGGTACAGGGCGCGGCCCACGCCCTGGCGCATCTCGTCCGGCTCGACGAACAGCAGTCCGAGCTCGCCGTCCGGCGGGTCGCCGTCCAGGGTGGCCACACCCAGCAGTGTCCCGCTCCGCTCGGCGACCACGGTGCGCCGCTGGATGACGTCGCCGGGCCGGATCCGCAGCTGTTCTCGGCAGGCGTCCAGAACCGCATCGTCGTACCCCCACACAGCCTTGGACCGCATGACCAGCTCGCTGAGCCGCTCGGCCTCTGACGGCCGAGCCGACCGTAGCCCCACACCGTCTGTCGACCTGCCCACCAGTGCAACACTCCCATCCTTCTTGGCGTGTGGCGCCAAGCGATTCTTTCGCGACGGCGGGTGATTCACAACGGCCGATGCCGTCGGGAGTGCTGGGCGACACCGGTGGTGCTGGATCCGCCGGTGAACGGGCCCAGCACTGCTTACGCTGCGGACATGCGGATAGCGTTCGCCAGCGACGACGAGAACGAGACGACCCGGGCGATCGTGGCCGCCCTGACCGAGGATGGGCACGAGATCGTCCGGCCGGACGGTTCGCCAGACTGGCCCGATCTCGGGCGCTTCGTCGGGCGGGCCGTCGTGGACAGGCGCGCCGACTACGGCGTGGTCATGTGCTGGACCGGCACCGGGACGGCGATGGCGGCCAACAAGGTGCCCGGTGTGCGGGCAGCGGTTGCCTGGGACCCGTGGATCGCCACGGGTGCGCGGCTCTGGAACGACGCGAACGTGCTGGCCATGAGCCTCAAGCGGCTTGCGCCGGACGTCGCGGTCGAGGTCCTGCGCGCGTTCCTCGACACCCCGGAGCCCGACCTCGGCGAGGCCGCGAACATCGCCGCCATCGAGTGACGGCCGTATCTCGGCCGCACCCCCATGCGTCCGGCGGTCTTCGCGGCCGGCTGCCTGCTGGGCCGCTCGATCCGCTTCGTCGCGATCGCCCTGGCCCCACAGCTCGCCGGCTACTGAGCGATCACCCCGCCCGCGGCTCGCCGGCTACTGAGCGATCACCCCGCACGCGGCTCGCCGGTTACCGAGACGGCAGGCGTACGACGTCCGCGATGACGGCGTCGTCGTCGGTGAGCCGCACCGCGGCCGGGCTGTCGTACACGATCAGCAGTTTGCCCTCGCCGTAGCGGCTCAGGCCTTCGGCGTGATCGTCGCCCTCGCCGAAGTTCAGCTCCAGCTCGCGGCTGATCAGGTCGCCGCGGACGACGGTGGGCATCGAAGATCGGACGGCGTCGTGCCAGCGGTAGACGCGGACCGGGCCGTCCAGATCCATCGTCGGGCCGGCCAGGATCAGCAGGTCGTCGCCGTCGGGGCACAGATCGCGCACGCCGAGGCCGTCGAGCTTGAGCACGTGCTTGCGGTAGGTGAAGCCGTCCTCGAATTCGTGCAGGCGCAGGCGGTCGGGCTCGTCGGGGTCGATGTAGGGGCGCAGTTCGAGCACGAACGCCCAGCCCCGCAGCACCGGCCCGCGCAGGCCAAGATAGACCCGGCCGTCGCTGACCGCGATGCCCTCGATGTCCAGCCCGTTGTCCTTGCCCGGGATCGGCAGGAACGGCGCCAGGTGCTCGTCGCGGCGCAGCAGGTGACGGAGATCGTCGCGGCCCCCGAGCGCCGCCGCGTAGTGCTTCTCCCCGTCGATCTCGAGCTCGCGCACCGGGGTGGGCAGCCCATCGACATCGGCGACGGGGAGCCGTACGAGAATCTGCCTGTTCTGTTGACCCTCGATGCGGGCCAGCCGGCGCAGCGCCCTCGCGCCCTCGTGCCGGTCCTTGATCTGCTTGCGGCGCAGGCTGTGCGAGCCGATCGCCCACAGGAACGACCCCGACCGGGCCAGCCCTTCGACGTCGGCCTCCTCCTCGATGTCGGTGCCGGGCAGGGTCACGTAGTCGGCGAGGCGGAAGGTCGTCTCGTCGCCGAACTCGGTCGGCTGCTGAGGATCGTCGGCGACCAGCCGCTCGACGGTGGCGGTCTCGTCACCGGCGATCCAGAGGACAGGCCCGTCCAGGCGTACGGCGGAGAGGTTGGTATGCGTCGCGGCGGCGCGCGACCTGTCGCCGAAGCGCAGCCGGACCGTGTGCTCCAAGGTCATGTCACCATCGTCGCACCGTGCGTAAAGCCCCGAGGTCAGCTTGACGGCTTGGGCGCTGCGGCCGGACTGCGGTTGCCCTGAGCGTCGACGGCGCGTACGCCGAAGAAGACGTTGTCCTTGGAGAGGTCGATGGTGACTGTGTTGACCTTGCCGACTGCCCTCGAATGCTGCCAGTCGGGGGCGGTCGTCTCCCGCCAGACCACCTCGTAACCGGCCAGATCGGGCTCGGTGCCGAGTTGCCAGCGCAGGGTCGTCTCGTTCGTGAGCTGGGTGGTGTCGATGACCACGCCCCTCGGGGTGCCCGGCGCCTGCGACAGCGACCAGAGCGTGGCCGCGTTCACGCGGGCAACCCGGGCAATGTACGCGAAATCGCAGAACTCGGGCAGGTCGCCGTACTGGATGCCGTTCTCGACGCGTACGTCCTGGTGCTCGTGGGCGAAGTTCTCGCGGGGCTCGGTGAAACGGGCCGCGGGGTAGCCGCGCAGCAGAAACGAGATGTGATCGCTGCCGCGTAGGTAACGGTCGCGCCGCCAGATGACCCGTACGTCGGTGCCGTCGGGTTCGACGTCCTTGACGAACCGCCCGAGCTGGCGCGACGGCCCGTCGTTCTCGCCGCCGACGCTCTTGCGCGTGTTCGCCTCGGCCGCCGTCTCCGAGGTGGGCACGCCCTCGACGAAGAGCCGCACGGTGCGGTTGCTGGGGCGGGTGCCGTCGTGGGCGTCGCCGGTGCCGACGATGTCGTTGCTGAACATCGCCTGCACGTCGGCATTGCGATCACGGTAGGCCTGGGCCATGTGGTCGGAACCGTAGAGGCCCTGCTCCTCGCCGGCCACCGCGGCGAACACGATCGTCGACTCGGGGCGGCGGACCGTGAACACCCGGGCCAACTCCATGATCACGGCGACACCGGACGCGTCGTCGTCGGCGCCCGGGGCGTCCTTGACGGCGTCCATCACGTCGGTGACCCGCGAGTCGTAGTGGCCGGTCACGACGTAGACGCGGTCGGGGGTGACGCTGCCGGTGAGGGTGGCGATCACGTTGGTGATGGTGGTGGGGGCCGGGATGCGCGGCGAGACGGGCTGGACGAAGGACTGCAGCTCAACGGTCATCCGGCCGGCGGACCGGGCTGCGTACCGCTGCAACTCGGCGTGGATCCAGTCGCGAGCGGCGCCGATGCCACGGACGGGATCGTCCTGACTGGACAGCGTGTGCCGGGTGCCGAAGGAGACCAGTTTGCGCACGATGGCCTCGACGCGCTTCGGGTCGATCTCGCGCAGGATCGCCTGCAGCTCGCGGCTGGGCGCGCTTTTCGCCGCCGCGGCCGCCTCGCCCGCTACCAGGGGCGCCGCCGCGGCCGCCGCGGACACCGTCAGAAACGTACGTCTCGTCGACTTGCCCATGTCGACCACTCTGTCCCAGCGTTCGTCAGATGTCTACGTTCATCGATGTATCGCCGGGGTGGACCAGGTTCGAGTCATGATCGTGCGTACTCGGTGGACCGTGCCCCAAAGCCCCGACGACATGTGGCCGGCGCTGTGCGACTCGTCGATGGAGCTGAAGCCCCGCTGCCCGGTCTTCTATCTCGGCACACCGCAGCCCACCGAGTGCCGGCTGCCGGACGGCGAGGGGGCGGTGGGAGCGTCCCGGCAGTGCGTTTCCGAGCAGGGCGTGGTGCGTCAGCGCATCGACGTGTGGGAGCCGCCGGCCCGCTTGTCGTTCCACATGGAGGAAACCGACCTCTGCTTCCGCGGCATCGTCGAGAGCTTGGGCGACACGTTCGAGCTGGAGCCCTCCGGCACCGGCACCCGGATCACCCGGACAACAACGGTCTCCGTACGCAACCGCTTCGCCGCGGTGTTCTACCCAGCCCTGTGGTTCGGCCTGAAGTCAGTCCACCGCTTCGTCTTCTGCAACTGGCAACGCCGCCCCGTTGGCGCCTGCGGGTCATGGGCGGACGGAGGCGTCGCGCTGTTCGCTTTAGGGTAGTCATGAGCCTATAGTCATTCAGCATGATGGGGGTTATGGCAAGCGGAGTCTCTCCGCGACCATTTTGTAGGTACAATCTCTTCAGCGTGGGTACTTCGTTGAGGAGGCAGCCGATGAGTTCGGTCTCGGTCCGAGAGTTCTCCTATAACCCCAGTGCCATGTTCAACCGCGTCGAGCAGGGCGAGACGATCGAGGTCACTCGACACGGAAAGGTCATCGCGGTGCTGCTCCCCGGTGCGAGCGGTCTGAGCCGCTACTCTCCGCTGGTCGCCAAGGGTCTGATCCGGCTCAAAGCCACCACGACAGCAGATCTTGACCGACTGCCGTCATACGACATTCCCGCCGACGTGTCGCCGCTGGATTTGCTGTTGGATGCTCGAGCCGAGGACGATCGTTGATCTACCTCGACGCCTCCGCACTCGTCACGCTGCTGGCGAGGCGAACCTACGCCAAGGAAATGCGCGACTTCCTGAACAGCCGGCCGTTGATGCCGATGGCCACCAGCTCCCTCGGTTTCGTCGAGACCGTGCGCACGATGGATCGCATCGGCGACTACCCCGACCTCATGCGCGACCTGGTCCAGGGCTTCACGGAGATCCTGCTGACCGAAGAGATCCGCGACGCGGCAGCTCACCTCCGAGGTGGGCTCCGGACGCTCGACGCCGTACATGTGGCTAGCGCTCAGCTCCTGGGCGATTCGCTGGACACGCTGATCACCTACGACAAGCGGATGCTCGACGTCGCGCGTGCGGAGGGATTGCCGGCCGAAGCTCCGGGACTTCTCTGACCGACATCTGGCCGGTGCCACCTCAGCGATGAGTCGCTGTTGGTCTCGGGGTCTGTTTCGGCTCCGGAGGGCGTTGCCGGGTGCGACGATCGGGTGATGATCGCCGTTCGGATCGCTGCTGCTGGTGTGGTGCTGGCCGCCTGCGTCGTGCAGCCGGGCGCGGCGGCGGCGAAGGTGGAGTTCGACCGGGAACGTCTGACCGGGTTCGTCGAGAACGCGGACGTCCGCCAAGCCTTCGGGTGGTCGGAGGCGACGCTCGAGGAGCGGGCGGCCCGGGTCAAGCTGGAACACGTTCATTTCGTGCACGAGAATTACTTGGTCACCTGCGGTGGGCCAGCCGCCGCGTGGACGCATCACCTTCAGGGCGGCGTCGACTTCCTGAAGGCGACAGTCGAACCGAACGGGTTCCGGCTCGTCCCCGGCCCGGGGATCTCGTCGATGACCTCGGAGCCCGAGCCGGGCTGGGACTGCCCCGCCGAATTGGGGCGGCCGGCCGGGACGAAGGTGACGGCGATCGAGCTGCGATCGTGCACGGTCGGGTGGGGGCTGCTCGTCACGTTCGACAAGACGGCGGCCCAGCTTCGAGGCGACAAATGGCAGCTTCCCCCGGACGGCGAGGGCCAATGCTATCCGCCGAGATCGCGACCGAAGGACACCGCGGGCGGCTGAGCTCAGCGCATGCCGAACAGGAAGCGGGTCACCGGCGTGCGGCGCACCAACAGGTCGTAAGCGGCGAACATGATGGCGAAGGACAGCGCGACGATCGCCAGATATTTGACGATCATCGGGGCCGGCCATCGTACGGCGAAGTAGGCCACGGCCACGACGATCGGCTGGTGGAGGATGTAAAGGGGCAGGGCCGCGGCGGCGAGGTAGGCGAGCACCGGGCGGTTCCGTGGTTCGGCGCTCGGAGGGTCGGCCGAGTCCCGCTGGGTCCGCGGGGGCGCAGCGGGACGGTCGAGCAGGCCGAGGATCGCGACCAGCCAGCACCAGCCGGCGGCGGCGAAGACCAGGCGGGCCGCGATCGCGTGGACGGTCATGTCGGTGAACGGCTCGCCGTCGGCGCTGCCCAGCAGGAGGCCGGTGCCGCAGAAAAGCACGAGCCCAGCCACCGCGGCCACCTTCGCGTCGCGGCGCATCGCGGCTCGGAAGCGGTCGTCGGCGGCGAGGACGAAGCCGAAGACGAAGAACAGCAGGTAGGCCCAGCGGCTCCAGCCCGCGAACGCCTCCTCCATGCCCAGCAGCGCGCTGATCACCATCAACAGCAGCGCCGGGACCACCAGGAACACGCCCCGCCGGGCAAGCCACGACAGTCGTTCCACCGGCACGCGGGCGGCCAGCGGCGCGAGCATCAGCGAGAACGCCAGCAGCAGCACCACGAACCACAGGTGACCGGTCTCGAAGTGTTCGCCCTCGAGCAGGAACGGGAAGTCGGTCAGTTCTAGGTGGACGTCGAGAAAGCGCAGCAGGAACCGCGGATAGGACTCGTCGTAGCCGGGATCGGCCGCCTTCAACCGCAACCACTGCGGCACCGGCACGATGGTCAGCGTCGCGAAGAGCAACGGCACCCCGAGGCGCAAAAGCCTTTCCCGGACGAATCCTCGCGCGCCGCGCCGCTGGATCGAGTGCCACGAGCCGAGGCCCGCGATCAGGAACAGCGCCGGCATCGCCCACACGACCCCGAGCCCGGCGACCCAGGTCACCGCCTCGGTCGTCTCGGCGTTCTTGACGTAGAAGTCGTCGCGTTCGTCGAAGACCAGCGCCGAGTGGAAGAACACCAGGCCGAGCACGACCACGAGCCGGATCGCGTCGAGCTCGGGGCGCCGCCGGCGCGATGTTGCTGTCGACACTGACTCCCGCGGTGCGGTCATGCCGGTCAGCATAGGCATCGCCTACGACACTTTGGGGGGCCTCAGTTCGCGGCCAGCGCCTCTTGAACCGTGGTCTCCTGACGGCCCAGGAAGACCGGGTCGCGGTGGCTGACCGTGTCGGCCAGGGCCTTGACGACGGCGCCGCGTTCCCGGACGACCGAGTTGCGCCACGGCTCCTCGTAGATCTTCACGGACTCGTCGCCGACCCCGGTGGCGTCGATGCCGAGGGTGCGGCACAGCGCCACCGCGCGGTCGATGTGGTAGGTCTGGGTGACGACGATCGCCTGGTCGACGCCGAAGATGCGCTTGGCCCGCGCGCACGAGTCGTAGGTGTCGAAGCCCGCGTAGTCGAGGGCGACCTGCTGGGCCGGCACGCCGCGGGCGGCCAGGTAGACCATCATCGAGCCGGGCTCGTTGTAGTCCCAGTAGCGGTTGTCGCCCGAGACCAGGATCGCGCGGACCTTGCCCGCTTCGAGCAGCCGCCGGGCGATGTCGAGACGCGCGGCCAGGAACGGCGAGGGTGATCCGTCGGCGTACACCTCCGCGCCGAGCACCAGGGCCACCGGGGCGGCGGGCACGTCGGCCTCGGCGTACACGTGGCCTCGCGAGGTGTTCCAGGTCCACAGCTCGGCGCCGGCCGAGACAAGACAGCCGGCGACCACGGAGAGGGCGGTCGCGACGGCGAGGCGACGGAGCCGGCGGCGCTTGAAGATCGGCACCCGCCCGACGATGCCAGCCGCTGTCAACAGCCGGCATCGTCGCGACGGGCGTCAGCCGGTGATGCGGAAGGGCGCGCGCAGCAGGTCACGCTCGCGCGAGCTGGGCCCGACCAGCAGTTCGAAGTCGCCCGGTTCGACGACGCGGCGGCCGTCGGCGGTCACCAGGGAGCACGCCGAGGCCGGCACCTCGATCTCGACCGTCACACTTTCCCCGGCCGGCACAGAGACCTGCTTGTACGCCTTCAGCTCGCGACCCGCCCAGGTCACGCTCGTGACGAGGTCGCTGATGTACGCCTGCACCGTTTCGAGGGCCGGTCGGTCGCCCCGGTTGTGCAGGGTCAGCGTGGCGTGGACGATCTCGTCGGCGGACACCGACGAAGTGCTGACGGCCAGACCCTCGTACGTCAACGTTGTGTAGTTGAGTCCTTCCCCGAACGCGAAGAGCGGGTCCTGCGTGAGGTCGGCGTAGCGGCTGCCGTGCTGGCCGCGGATGGTGTTGTAGTAGACCGGCTGCTGACCGACGTGGCGGGCCACCGACAGCGGCAGACGCCCGCTCGGCTCGATGTGGCCGAGGACCAGTTCGGCGATCGCCCGGCCGCCGCGCATGCCCGGGTTGAACGCCTGGATGATCGCCGACGCGTTCAGGGCCGACGGCGGCAGCACGGACGGCTTCGAGTTGACCAGCACGACGATCATCGGGGTCTTGGTGGCCGCGATCGCGTCGAGCAGCGCGATCTGGCCGCCCTGCAGTTCGAGCGTGGCGGTCGACTTGTGCTCGCCGGTCAGGTTCACGGTGTCACCGACGACGACGACCGCGTAGTCGGCGCGGACCGCCTTGTCCCGCGCTACCTCGATCAGGTGGTGGTCGACCGGCGCGCCCTGCGAGATCGGCGGGCGCGGCTGCCCGTCGGGGTAGGTGTCGCCCTCGGGGTCGGGCACCAGCCGCTCGATCTCGGCGCCCCGCGCGTGCTCGATGACCCAGTTCTCGGGCGCGACGGCGCGGAAGCCGTCGAGCACGGTCTCGGTCAGCTCGCGCGGGTGGCCGTCGGGCAGCCAGTCGACCTGGCCCGAGTCGCCGGCCCAGTCGCCGAGCTGGGCCGAGACGCTGTCGGCGTTGGGGCCGACGACCGCGATGCGCCGGAACTTGCCGGCCGGGTCGACCGGAAGGGTGCCGTCGTTCTTCAGCAGCACCAGCGACCGGCGGGCCACCTCGAGGTTGAGCTCGGCGTGCTCGGCCGCGCCGATCACCTCACGCTGGCGGGCCGGGTCGGGCGCGCGCGGGTTCTCGAACAGCCCGAGCTCGAACTTGAGTCGCAGGATGCGCCGGACGGCCCCGTCGATCTCATCCTCGCGCAGCAGACCGCGTTCGACCGCCTCCTGAGCGCCCTCGAAGAAGCCCGGGGTGACCATGACCAGGTCGTTCCCGGCCTTGACGGCGACCGCGGCGGCCTCGGCGTAGTCCGCGCAGACCTTCTGCTCCCACACCATGCGCCCGACGTTGTCCCAGTCGGTCACCAGCGTGCCGGTGAAGCCCCATTCCTCTTTCAGTACGTCGTTCAGCAGCCACTTGTTGGCCGTGATCGGGACGCCGTCCATCGACTGGTAGCCGAGCATGAAGATGCGGCAGCCCTCGCGGGCGACCCGTTCGAACGGCGGCAGGAACCAGGAGCGCAGCTTGCGTGGGCTCAGGTCGGCCTCGCTGGCGTCGCGCCCGCCCTGCGTCTCGGAGTAGCCGGCGAAGTGCTTGGCCGTGGCCAGGATGGCGGTCGGGTCGTCGAGGCCGCCGCCCTGGTAGCCGCGGATCATCGCCGAGCCGAGCTCGCCGATCAGGAACGGGTCTTCGCCGAAGGTCTCGTCGACCCGGCCCCACCGCAGGTCACGGGTGATGCACAGGACGGGGGAGAAGGTCCAGTGGATGCCGGTCGCGGCGACCTCGACGGCGGTCACCCGGGCGACCCGCTCGATCAGGGCGGCGTCCCACGACGCGGCCATGCCGAGCTGGGTCGGGAAGATCGTCGCGCCGGGCCAGAACGAGTGGCCGTGGATCGCGTCCTCGGCGGTGAGCAGCGGGATCTGCAGCCGGGTCTTGGCGACCAGGTCGATCGCCTCGAGCATCTTGGCCGGTGAGGTGTGCAGGATCGAGCCCGCCAGCTTCTCGCTGACGATCTCCTTCACGTCGCCCCGGGCGTCGAGCTGAAGCATCTGCCCGACCTTCTCCGGCAAGGTCATCCGGGCCAGCAGGTCGTCGACACGCTCGTCGATCGGCAGGTGGGGATCCCGGTACGGGACGTCAGCGGGCACGCACGCCTCCGGTCGTCACGACCGCGGTGGCACGGTCATCGAACATATGAACAACCGGGAGTCTTCCAGTCCGGAACCGGTTACGGGACCCCGCCCCGGTTCCGGAACTTTTAACTCAAGTAAGAATTGTTCAGGGCGGTGGAGATCATCGATGCCAGTCGCGGCTGTTCGCGGGTCGAGGTAGGCCTGAACGACCCTTAGTTATCCGGATCGCTCTCATCGATGCTCGGCACCTCGATGCCGGCGGCCTCGATCGCGTCGAGCCGGGCCTCGGCGGCTTCCTTCTCGCGCTCGACGAGAGTCGCGTACTCGACCAGCACGGACGGGTCGGCGGTGTTCTCGAGGGTGTCGAAGAACCGCTGGGTGTTGCGCACGGCGGCGGAGTAAACCTCGGCGGCCTGGCGCAGGGTGATGATCGTCGTGTCAGTCATCAGCCAGTCTTATCACCACCCAGGGCTCCGCGGGCGGGTGACGCCGCCTCAGTATGCGTCCATCCGGCGCTGGTCAGGGGCCATGTCGGCGCTGTTCCGCAGGCGTGCGAGGTCCCAGACGGTGATCCGGCCGTACCGCGTGGTCACGAGACGGGAGTGACGCATCTCGCGCAACGCCTTGTGGACCGAGATCTCGGCGGCGCCGCACAACGTCGCGAGCTCGGGCTGGGTGAGACGCACCCCGATCTCCACGCCGCCGTGGCCCGGACGGTGCCCGTACAGGTCGGCGAGCTCGGCGAGAATCCGGGCCAGCCGGGTCTTGACGGGGTACGAGGTGAAGTCGATGCGCCGCCGGTTCGACCAGCGCAGCCGCGGCGGCCGTGGCTGCGCGGCATCTTCGGGCCGGACCCGGTCCGCGAATGGGGCCCGGAGAACGAGTTCTCCTGCCGGCTCGACGCGCCCGACCCGATCCGGTTGCTTGCTCAGGGCGACGCCTTCTCGTTCCGCGTCTTCGTGAGCTGTCATTGGCGTGGGTACGCCGGCTCGCGTGAGGAGCTGCGTGGCTGCGCGCAGAACCTGATGCCCAGGGTGCGGTTGATAGCCACGCAGCGGTTCCGGCCGTTGGCGAGATCGGTCGCCCCGCATCGGGCCCCGCGGCTCGAGGACGAGATCAACAAAACGGCGGACGTCTGGAAGCGGCTCCGCGACCTCGACCGTGACTTCTGGTTCGCGGTGAGCGTCCGGGTCGAGCCCGACGAGGCTGTCGTCGAGCAGATGCGTCCCTACTGGGCCGAGCGCATCAAGGCCGAGTGCGACCACGAGCTGGGCCTGCAGCGGGCCCGGTACGCCGAGGAGCTGACGACACGCTGGTCCGGCATCTTCGACCAGTTGGCCCAGGACCCGCGGGCCAGCTTCGCCGCCCAGCTGAGCGAGGAGGAGTTCGCCCGGGTCTTCGGCAACTTCGTGGGCAGCCGCCGCAAGGCCGTGCACGACCTGCTCGACCTGTTGAGCAGCGCGGTGCGCGGGCACGGCGAGGCCGGGCTCGGACCCTCCGAATACACGAAGGCCTGGGATCAGGCGATCAAGGCATTTCAGAAACAGTACGGATTGCGACCGGACGATCCCGAATGATCTCAGGCACCGCCGGCCGGGGTGGCTCGTCGAGTTCGGCGACGGTGCGGAGGCGTTCCAGGTCCCAGATCGTGATGCGCCCGTACCGGGTCGTGACCAGGCGGGCGTCGCGCATCTCGCGCAGGGCCTTGTGCACCGAGCCCTCGGCCGCGCCGCAGAGGGCGGCCAGCTCGGGCTGGGTGATGCGCACCCCGATCTCGAGGGCGGTCTGGCCCAGCGGTTGACCGTGCTGCTCGGCCAGTTCGGTGATGATGCGGGCGACCCGCACCTTGATCGGGTAGACGGTGAAGGCGGTCTGCCGGCGGTTGGACGAGCGCAGGCGTTCGCTGACCATCGCGACGAGCGCGACCGCGGCGTCGGGATGGCGGGCCAGGAACGGGGTGAACCGGTCCTGCGGGATCATCACGACGCTGCCCGGGCCGCACATGGTGATCGTGGCGCAGCGAGGCGAGCCGTCGAGTGCGGCCATCTCGCCGACCAGGTCACCGGCCGTGCGGATCGAGATCAGGGACTGCCCGGCGGACACCTTGGCGACACCGCGGCGGATGACGACCACGTGTGACTCGGCGGCACCTTCGCGAATGAGGACCCCGCCCGCGGGCAGGCGTTGCTCGGAGCCCAGGCGCAGCAGCGCGCGGACCGTCGGTTCGGCGAGCGCGGCCAGGAGCGATCCACGCGGCCACATGTCGAGCGTGCTCATCTTCCGAGGACACAACAGTGACGCCAAGTATGCCAGCGGTGACGGGCTGGTTGTGACGCGAGACTCGCGGGGGAACGCTGTTGCCGCGCTCGGGTGGAAGTTGATACGGTCTTCTGCATAGTCATGCGGAGGTATGTATGGGAATCCGGGTTGCGGTCGCGGGGGCCAGTGGATACGCGGGCGGCGAGTTGCTGCGCCTGCTCGCCGGGCACCCCGAGTTCGACCTCGTGGCGGCCACCGCCCACTCGCAGGCGGGCGCGCGAGTCGCCTCCGTGCACCCCCAGCTGGCGGGCCTCGATCTCACGCTCGGCACGACTGACGCGGCGACGCTGAGCGACGCCGACCTGGTCTTTCTGGCCCTGCCCCACGGGCAGTCGGCGGCGCTGGCGGCCCAGCTCCCCGAGAGCGTGAAGGTCGTCGACCTCGGGGCCGATTTCCGGCTGCGCGACGCCGAGCTGTGGGAGCGCTATTACGGCGGTCCTCACGCCGGCACGTGGACCTACGGTCTGCCCGAGCTGCCTGGCCAGCGCGAGCTGATCGCCGCCTCCGACCGGGTGGCGAATACGGGCTGTTATGCGGCCACCATCACCCTCGCGCTCGCGCCGCTGATCGCCGCGGGCCTCGCCGACCCGGCCGACGTGGTCGTGGTCGCCTCCTCCGGCACCTCGGGCGCGGGCCGCTCGGCCAAGGTGAACCTGCTGGCCAGCGAGGTCATGGGCGACCTGACGCCCTACAAGGTCGGTGCCCACCAGCACGTTCCCGAGATCAAGCAGGCGACCGGGACGACGTCGCTGTCGATGACCCCGGTGTTGGCTCCGATGCCCCGCGGCATCCTGGCCACGGTCACCGTGCGTCCGCTCTCCGATCAAGATCCGCGCGAGGTCCTGCGGGCGGCGTATGCCGATGAGCCGTTCGTCCACGTGCTGCCCGAGGGCGCGTGGCCGCACACGGCCGCCACCTCCGGTTCCAACTCCTGCCACCTGCAAGCCACCGTCGATGTCGACTCCGGCCGCATCGTGGTGATCAGCGCGCTCGACAACCTCGGCAAGGGCGCGGCCGGCCAGGCCGTGCAGTGCGCCAACCTCATGTCCGGCCTGCCCGAGACGACGGGCCTGTCCGTGTTCGGAGTCGCACCGTGACCGTCACCCATCCCAAGGGCTTCCGGGCCTCCGGCGTCGCCGCCGGTCTCAAGCCCAACGGCAACACCGACGTGGCCCTGGTGGTCAACGACGGCCCCGACTTCACCGCCGCCGGCGTCTTCACCGGTAACCGGGTCAAGGCCGCCCCGGTGCTCTGGAGCCAGCAGGTGCTCAAGGGCGGCATCGTGCGCGCCGTCGTGCTCAACTCGGGCGGCGCCAACGCGTGCACCGGCAGCCAGGGCTTCCGCGACACGCACGCGACCGCCGAACACGCCGCGACGGTCCTGCGCGGCGGCCCGAAACCGCAGCTCGTCGGGGCCGGCGACGTGGCCGTCTGCTCGACCGGGCTGATCGGCGAACTGCTCCCGATGGACAGGCTGCTGCCCGGGGTCACCGCCGCGGCGCGCGCGTTGCAGTCCGACGGTGGCCCGGCCGCGGCCGAGGCGATCATGACGACCGACACCGTGCCGAAGAACGCGGTCGTGCAGCGTTCGGGCTGGTCGGTCGGCGGCATCGCCAAGGGCGCGGGCATGCTCGCCCCGGCGCTGGCGACCATGCTCGTCGTGATCACCACGGACGCCAGCGCCGACAACGAGGTGCTCGACGCGGCTCTGCGCGAGGCGAGCCGGCTGACCTTCGACCGCATCGACGCCGACGGCTGCATGTCGACCAACGACACGGTACTGCTGCTGGCCAGCGGCGCGTCGAACGTGCAGCCCACGCCCGAAGAGCTGACCGCCGCCGTCACCGAGGTCTGCCACGACCTGGCCCAGCAGCTCATCGCCGACGCCGAGGGCGCCACCAAGCACATCTCGATCGAGGTCAAGGGCGCCGCCAGCGAGGCCGACGCGGTCGAGGTGGGGCGCACGGTCGCCCGCAACAACCTGGTCAAGACCGCGATGTTCGGCAACGACCCCAACTGGGGACGCATCCTCGCCGCGGTCGGCACGACGTCGGCCGCCTTCGAGCCCGACCGGGTCGACGTGGCGATCAACGACGTGTGGATCTGCAAGGGCGGCGCCGCCGCGGAAGACCGGTCCAAGGTCGACCTCAGCGGCCGCGACGCCAAGATCACCGTGAACCTGCGCGAGGGCGAGATGGCCGCGACGATCTGGACCACCGACCTGTCGCACGCCTACGTCCACGAGAACTCGGCCTACTCCTCATGACGGTGGAGAAGGCCGAGGTCCTGATCGAGGCGCTGCCCTGGCTGGAACGCTTCCACGGCTCGACGATCGTCATCAAGTACGGCGGCAACGCCATGATCAACCCTGAGCTCCAGCAGGCGTTCGCGGCCGACATGGCGTTCCTGCGCTACGCGGGCATCCGCCCCGTGGTCGTGCACGGCGGCGGCCCCCAGATCAGCCGCATGCTCGACCGCTTCGGCATCGAGAGCGAGTTCCGCGGCGGCCTGCGCGTCACCACGCCCGAGGCGATGGAGGTCGTGCGCATGGTGCTGACCGGGCAGGTCGGCCGCGAACTGGTCGGGCTGATCAACCGGCACGGCCCGCTCGCGGTCGGGCTCTCCGGTGAGGACGCCCACCTGTTCACCGCCGTACGCCGGGGGGCGGTCATCGACGGGGAGACCGTCGACATCGGCCTGGTCGGGGACGTCGACCGGGTCGACACGTCGGCCGTGACCGACCTGATCGCCGCCGGCCGCATCCCGGTGATCGCCAGTGTCGCCCCCGACGCCGCGGGCGTTGTGCACAACGTGAACGCCGACACCGCCGCCGCGGCGCTGGCCGAGGCGCTCGGCGCGCAGAAGCTGGTCGTGCTCACCGACGTCCCCGGCCTCTACACCGACTGGCCCGACACGTCGTCGCTGGTCAGCGAGATCGACGCCGACGCCCTCGAGAAGCTGCTGCCGCGCCTCGAGTCGGGCATGGCGCCCAAGATGGAGGCCTGCCTGCGCGCGGTGCGCGGCGGCGTCCCCGCGGCCCACGTCATCGACGGCCGCGTTGCCCACTCGACCCTGCTCGAAGTCTTCACCCCGGAAGGAATCGGAACGATGGTGGTCCCCTCATCCTTCCAACCGCCCCACCCGACGCCCTTAGAAGGATTGAAGGCATGACATCTCTCGTCGAACGGTGGTCCCAAGCGGGCATGAACAACTACGGCACCCCGCAGGCCGCCCTGGTGCGCGGTGAGGGTGCGGTGCTGACCGCCGAGGACGGCAAGGAATACGTCGACTTCCTCGGCGGCATCGCGGTGAACGCGCTCGGCCACGCCCACCCGGCCGTGGTCGCCGCCGTCACCCAGCAGGTGCGGCAGCTCGGCCACGTGTCCAACTTCTACGTCGCCGAACCGCCCGTCGCGCTGGCCGAGCTGCTGCTCGCGCTGGCCGGCCGCGCGGGCCGCGTGATCTTCACGAATTCGGGCGCCGAGGCCAACGAGGCCGCCTTCAAGATCTCCCGGCTGACCGGGCGCGGCCACGTCGTGGCGACCCACGGCGCGTTCCACGGCCGCACGATGGGGGCGCTCGCCCTGACCGGCCAGCCGTCCAAGGCCGACCCGTTCCGGCCGCTGCCGGGCGACGTCACGCACGTCGATTTCGGCGATCTTGAGGCGCTGCGAGAAGCCGTCACCACCGATACCGCCATGGTCATCCTCGAACCGATCCAGGGCGAGAACGGCGTCGTCGTCCCCCCGCCCGGCTACCTGGCCGGGGCCCGCGAGATCTGCACGGCGGCCGGCGCGCTGCTCGTGCTCGACGAGGTGCAGACCGGCATCGGGCGCACCGGGCACTGGTTCCACCACCAGAGCGAGGGCGTCGAGCCCGACCTCATCACCCTGGCCAAGGGCCTCGGCGGCGGGCTCCCGATCGGCGCGTGCGTCGCCTTCGGCCCGGCCGCCGAACTGCTCACGCCGGGCTCGCACGGCACGACCTTCGGCGGCAACCCGATCTCCTGCGCCGCCGGGCTCGCGGTGATTCGTACGATCGCCGGTGAGGGCCTGCTCGACCACGTCAAGCGGGTCGGCGAGCAGCTGCGCCGCGGCATCGAGGGTCTCCCGAAGGTCAGCGAGGTGCGAGGCGCGGGTCTGCTGCTCGGCATCGTGCTGACGGTTCCCGAGTCGGCCCGCATCGCGGCCGACCTGAAAGAGGCCGGCTTCCTCGTCAACGCCCCGCAGCCCGACGTCATCCGCCTCGCCCCGCCGCTGATCATCAGCACCGAGCAGGCCGACGCCCTCATCGCCGCCTTGGAGGGTGTGCTGTGACCCGCCACTTCCTGCGCGACGACGACCTCTCGCCGGCCGAGCAGAGCGACGTTCTCGACCTGGCCGCGCAGATGAAGGCCGACCGGTTCGCGTTCACACCCCTCGCGGGCCCGCGCTCGGTCGCCGTCTTCTTCGACAAGGCCAGCCTGCGCACCCGGCTGTCGTTCGAGGCCGGCATCGCCGAGCTGGGCGGCCAGCCGATGATCGTCGACACCCAGGTCACCCACTTCGGCCGGGGCGAGTCGCTCAGCGACGCCGGCAAGGTCGTCTCCCGCTACGTCGCGGCCATGGTCTTCCGCACCACCGGCGACGAACGGCTCACCGAGCTGGCCTCCGGGGTGCACGTGCCGGTGATCAACGCGCTGACCGACGGCTTCCACCCCTGCCAGCTCCTGGCCGACCTGTTGACCATCCGCGAGCGCCTCGGCACCACGACCGGCAAGAAACTGGCGTACGTGGGTGACGCCGCCAACAACATGGCCCACTCCTACCTGCTGGCCGGGGCGACCGCGGGCATGCACGTACGGGTGTCCGGGCCGTCCGGGTTCGACCCGTCGGCGACCGTCGTCTCCGAGGCGGCCGAGATCGCGGCGTGGACCGGCGGCTCGGTCGAGGTGCTGCGCGACCCGTTCGAGGCGGCCGACGGCGTCGACGTGCTCGCCACCGACACGTGGACCTCGATGGGCCAGGAGAACGACGGCCGCGACCGGCTCACCCCGTTCTGGCCATACCAGGTCAACGAGAAGCTGCTGGCCGCCGCGGCCGGCGACGCGATCGTGCTGCACTGCCTGCCCGCCCACCGCGGCGAGGAGATCACCGACGAGGTCATGGACGGCCCCCAGAGCGCCGTCTTCGACCAGGCCGAGAACCGGCTGCACGCCCAGAAGGCGCTGCTCGCCTGGCTGCTGGCGGCGTCATGACCGCCCCCGGAACCCGCGCGAGCCGGCACGCCCGCATCGTCGAGCTGATCCGTGAGGCCGAGATCCGCTCGCAGACCGAGCTGGCCGAGAAACTCTCCAACTTCGACCTGATCGTCACCCAGGCCACCCTCTCCCGCGACCTCGAGGAGCTGGGCGCGGTCAAGGTCAGCGGCGCCTACCTGATCCCCGAGGACGGCACGCGCCCCCTGCGCGAGACCACCGAGCAGGGCCCGGCCCGGCTGCTGCGCCTGCTGCGCGAGCTGCTCACCGGCGTCGACGCCAGCGGCAACATCGCCGTGCTGCGCACCCCGCCGGGCGCCGCGCACTTCCTGGCCAGCGCCCTCGACCGCGCCGGCCTGACCGACGTCGTCGGCACCATCGCCGGCGACGACACGATCCTCGTCGTAGCCCGCGAGGTCACCGGCGGCAAGGCCCTCGCGGCCAAGCTCGCCGAGTGGGCCGGGCACCACGACAACCTGGAAAGGAGCACCCCGTGAGCGAGCGGGTCGTCCTCGCCTACTCCGGAGGCCTGGACACCTCCGTCGCCATTCCCTACCTGGCCGACCAGATCGGCGGCGAGGTCATCGCGGTCGCGCTCGACGTCGGGCAGGGCGGCGAGAACATGGAGGTCATCCGGCAGCGGGCGCTCGACTGCGGAGCCGCGGAAAGCGTCGTCGTGGACGCCCGTGAGGAGTTCGCCGCCGACTTCTGCCTGCCCGCGCTGCGCGCCAACGCCCTCTACATGGATCGCTACCCGCTGGTCTCGGCGCTGAGCCGCCCGCTGATCGTGCGTCACCTGGTCGAGGCGGCCAAGCAGCACGGCGGCACGATCGTCTCGCACGGCTGCACCGGCAAGGGCAACGACCAGGTGCGTTTCGAGGTCGGCATCGGCGCGCTGGCCCCTTCGCTGCGGGTCGTCGCGCCCGCCCGCGACTTCGCGTGGACGAGGGACAAGGCGATCGCCCTGGCCGAGGAGAAGGGCCTGCCGATCGACGTCTCGCACAAGTCGCCGTACTCGATCGATCAGAACCTGTGGGGCCGCGCGGTCGAGACCGGTTTCCTCGAGGACATCTGGAACGCCCCGATCGAGGACATCTACTCCTACACCCAAGACCCGGCGGTCGACCGCGACCCCGATGAGGTCGTCATCACCTTCGATCAGGGCAACCCGGTCGCCATCGACGGCGAGACGGTCACCCCGTTCCAGGCGATCACCGAACTCAACCGCCGGGCCGGCGCGCAGGGCGTCGGGCGCCTCGACATGGTCGAGGACCGCCTCGTCGGCATCAAGAGCCGAGAGGTGTACGAGGCCCCGGGCGCGATCGCTCTGATCACCGCGCACCAGGAGCTGGAGAACGTCACCGTCGAGCGCGACCTGGCCCGGTTCAAGCGGTCGATTGACCAACGCTGGGGCGAGCTCGTCTACGACGGTCTGTGGTTCTCGCCGCTGAAGCACGCGCTGGACGCCTTCATCGACGACAGCCAGAAGCACGTGACCGGCGAGGTACGCCTGACCCTGCACGGCGGCCGCGCCACGGTCACCGGCCGCCGCTCCGAGGCCAGCCTGTACGACTTCGGCCTGGCCACCTACGACACCGGCGACACCTTCGACCAGAGCCTCGCCAAGGGCTTCGTGCAGCTCTGGGGCTTGCCGTCGCGCATGGCGTCGGCCCGTGACGCACGTTTGGCAGACTGACACCCGATGACTGAGAAGACTTCGCTGTGGGGTGGCCGGTTCGCCGGTGGTCCCGCTGACGCCCTGGCCCGCCTGTCCGTGAGTGTCCAGTTCGACTGGCGCCTCGCCCCGTACGACATCGCCGGCTCGCGCGCCCACGCCCGGGTGCTCGCGGCCGCCGGGCTCCTCGACCCTGACGAGCTGGGCAAGATGCTGGCCGCCCTCGACGACCTCGAGGCCGCCTGCGCCTCCGGCGAGTTCCGGCCCACCATCGACGACGAGGACGTGCACACCGCCCTCGAACGCGGCCTGCTCGAACGGCTCGGCGCGCTCGGCGGCAAGCTGCGCGCCGGCCGCTCCCGCAACGACCAGGTCGCCACCGACCTGCGGCTCTACCTGCGCGACCACGCCCGCGGCCTGGCCCAGGCGCTGGTCGAGCTGGCCGACGCGATCACCGAGCAGGCGTCGCTGAACATCAGCACGCCCGCGCCCGGCATGACCCACCTGCAGCACGCCCAGCCGGTCACCTTCGGCCACTGGCTGCTGGCGCACGTGCAGCCGCTGCTGCGCGATCTCGACCGCCTGCGGGACTGGGACGTGCGTACGGCGATCTCGCCCCTGGGCAGCGGCGCGCTGGCCGGCTCGTCCCTGCCGCTCGACCCGGCCGCGGTCGCCAAGGAGCTGGGCTTCACCGCCCCCGCGCCAAACTCGATGGACGCCGTCGCCGACCGCGACTTCGTGGCCGAGTTCCTCTTCATCACCGCGCTGATCGGGGTGCACCTGTCCCGCCTCGGCGAAGAGGTCGTCCTGTGGACGTCGACCGAGTTCGGCTGGGTCGAGCTGGACGACGCCTTCGCCACCGGCTCGTCGATCATGCCGCAGAAGAAGAACGCGGACATCGCCGAGCTGGCCCGGGGCAAGAGCGGACGGCTCATCGGCGGGCTGGTCACGGTGCTGACCATGCTCAAGGGCCTGCCGCTGACCTACGACCGCGACATGCAGGAGGACAAGGAGCCGGTCTTCGACGCGATCGAGACGCTCGAGCTGCTGCTGCCCGCACTGGCCGGCATGATCTCGACCATGACCGTACGGGTCGACCGCCTGACCGCGGCCGCGCCGGTGGGCTTCTCGCTGGCCACCGAGGTCGCCGACTGGCTGGTCCGCAAGGGAGTGCCGTTCCGCGACGCCCACGAGATCACCGGCAAGCTGGTGGCGCTCTGCTCGGTGCGCGAGTGCGAGCTGGAAGACCTGACCGACGACGACCTGAAGACGGTCAGCGAACACCTCGACCCGTCCGTCCGGGGGATCCTCACCGTCGAGTCGGCCCTGGCCTCGCGCACGACGCCCGGCTCGACCGGCCCCGGCCCGGTCGCCGACCAGCTCGCCCAGGTGCAGCACCGCCTCGACACGTGGCGCCAGTGGGCGGTCGAGAAGGTCGTGCCGCGCTAGTCGATCACCACTTCGGGGGCACGGCCCGGCGCCAGGAAGTCGAGCAGGGCCGTGCCCTCGGCTTCGATCTCGTCGCGGTCGGCGGCGGTCAGCGGGCGGAACGGGCGAATCGTCAGCTGGTTGCCGGTGACCTTCCAGGTGGCGGCGACGAAACCGTCGACCAGCATCGAGCGGGGCTGCTCCGGGTTGTCGTAGCCGAAACCCTGCCCCTCGTAATCGGCGTCGACCACGCGGCTGCGGTCGTCGTGCGAGAGCAGCAGGTTGTCGTAGTCGTAGAGGAAACGGACCGGCGCGGGCGTGTCCGGGTCAGGCCGTGGCGCGTCGGGCAGGTCGAAGAGCTCGCGGCCCTGCTCGTCCCGGAAAGTGATCAACTGTGGACGCAGCCGGTCGGCGACCTCGCCCAGTTTCGTGAGCCCCGACCATTGCCGGCAGTCGGCCACCGTGGCCGGCCCGAATGCGGCCAAATAGCGCAGCAGCAGCCGGTCGGGCGTGGACTCGCCCGCCTTGACGTCGCCGAGCCAGTCGTCCAGCGGCAGGTGCAGGGCCCGCCCCTTGCGCCCCCACTGGCCGCGCGGCGGGATCTGGGCCAGCGGCAGCCAGGCCCGGGCCACGTAGCCGAGCGAGGCCGGGTCGTTGTCGGGAAACGTCTTGGCCAGCTCACGACCCAGCTCGGCGAAGAGCATCGGCTTCCCGGCGAGGGCGGCCCGGGCGGCCGCGACCAGCTCGTCACGGTCGACCCCGGCCACGCCGCGCCGGAACGCGCCCATCGTGCTGCGCTCGATCACCGGGTCGACCAGCGGCCGCAGCCACGCCGCGTCTTCGGCCGTGACCAGGTGAATCGTGCTGCGCATCAACCCGACCCGCACGATGGCGGCGTCGCCCAGCAGCTCGGACGCCTCGTCGGGCCGGAAGTCCTCGACCCGGCTCCAGAGCCCGACGTACCAGCTCAGCGGCTCCTGGGCCTGCATGCCGGCGAGCCTGGTCAGCGCCTCGATCGTCCCCATCGGCGTACGCCGGAGAAGCAGTTGCCGCTCCAGCGTGGCCCGGTTGAGCTGCCGCGTGCTCAGCGTCTCGGTCATGTTTCGACGCTAACCAGAATTGCGGTCAGTTCCCGGCCGCTCACCGCCCTACTCGACCACCCGGGTTTTCGCGTCGGCGCCGGGCGGGCCGCCGGAGTCCGGCTCGAACGGTGGGACCCGGGTGCTGCCGAGCCGGGTTCCGTCGGCGGCGTACGCGACGATCGTGGCCTGGCCGTGCGGGGCGACCGACGTGATCGCCGCGCCGGTGGCATCGAGGGTCAGCGTCCGGGGGGCCGAACCGGTGTCCGTGAGCTCCAGCCGCGTGGCGCCGGGCGGAGCCGCGGCGATCACCTGGTCGGTGCGGTCGTCCTTGCCCTCGGCCCGCATCCGCCAGGCGATCGGCCGCTGGTCCGCTCCGGCCGCGGGCAGCAGCAGTCGAAGGTCCTGCCGGTACGAGTTCTCCGAGCCGTGCATCGCGTACGCCAGCACGCCGCCCCCGGGTGGCTGGA
Organism: Actinoplanes solisilvae; assembly: GCF_003999975.1. GTDB lineage: Bacteria > Actinomycetota > Actinomycetes > Mycobacteriales > Micromonosporaceae > Actinoplanes > Actinoplanes solisilvae. Next base: position 195,180 of record NZ_RJAC01000011.1, read on the forward strand.
TCGTGAACAGGACCGCGGCTTGCCCGTTGACCGTGCCCAGCCAGCGGACGGTGAGCTTGATCCCGGCTGCGGGCAGCCGGGCGTCGCTGATGGCGCTGTTCACCCACGACCGCAGCATCGCGTGGTCGAACGTCCGGGTGCCCAGGGCTTCCGCGATCTGCGCCGCACTCATCTCCTGCGGGTTCGTGTCCGAGTTGCCACCCCACCCGCCGCCGGCCCCGCCCTCGTAGAGCACGTCCGCCCCGGAGGTGACGGTGACCGTGATGACCGGTGGGATCGGCGCGGGCGGCAGCGTCATCTCGGCCAGCCCGCTGCCGGCCGCCTGCGCCTGAGGCGTCCCGAACGCGACCAGGCCGACGGGCAGGTAGGTGATGCCCTGACTGACCGTGACCGTCGAGCCGATCGGGCCGACCACGACCAGCACGCCGGGGCCGTCCGAGCGGGTCGTCGAGAACGTCACCACGGGTTCGCCGCCGTCGACGCGGCCGCCCTCCGTCATCTCGGCCGGCGTCGCGCCGGGCTCACCCTCGTACCAGACCAGCGCGGTGTCGTCGAGGAAGCCGAACCGCAACGGCACGAGGGCGAGCACCAGACGACGGCTCGCGACGTCGGCGGCGTACACAAATTTGATCTTTGATCGGTCGGTGACGCGCCAGGTCTCGCCCGGGTCCTCGAGGTCCTTGATCTCGCGACGCAGGCCGTCGAGGAAGGCCGTGTCGCCGGCGAGTGAACCGCGGGTGGGGCCTTCGGCGAGTACTCCCGCTCCGCCCGTGACGGCGATTCCGGGTACGAACGCCGGCAGCGGCACGACTCCGCTCTGCACCCCGGCGAGGGCCGCCACCACGACCGCCACCCCGGCGATCTTGGCGCGACGGCGACGCTGATGGCCGCGTTCCCGTCGCGCGAATCCCGGCCACGGGTCCTCGATCGCCCCCAGCGAGTCAGCCTCGTCGGCGAGCGCGTTCTTCAGCACGGTCTCGGTGTTCATGCGCGCGTCCTTTCCAAGGTCGGGGCCATTTCCGTACGCAGCCGCTCCAGACCACGGGAGGCCTGGCTCTTCACCGTGCCGACCGAGCAGCCCAGCGCCTCGGCTGTCTCCGTCTCGCTCAGGTCGGCGAAGTAGCGCAGCACCAGCACGGCCCGCATCCTCGGTGGCAGCGTGCGCAGCGCGGCGACGACCTGCTGCCGCTGCTCTACCGAACCGTAGGGATCGGCGGCCGGGCCGTCGGTGACCAGCAACGGCACCTCGCCGACCCGGCGGCGACGGCGCCACGAGGTCGCGGTGTTCACCATCGCCCGGCGTACGTAGGCGAGCGGCGCGTCCATTCGCGAGACGCGGCCCCATTTGCGGTGGGTCTTCTCCAGGGCGGACTGGACCAGGTCTTCCGCGTGGCCGCGGTCGCCGGTCAGCAGATAGGCGAGGCGGACGAGCGGCCCCCACTGCTGTTCGACGAAGGCCCGGAACCCGTCGTCGGCCGATGGTTGAGATGACATGTCAGGATCAACGCCGTCGAGGGCACGAAAGGTTGAGTCCGGTGCCGGGCGTCCGGGTTGTACCACTCGCGAACCGTGCCCGGACTGCCGTACTCGGTCCTCCGTGGACGGTGACGCCCCCGTTGCCCCGGCGTTTCCGGCGCATTTCCCCGAGTCCGGTCAGGAGAACCGGTGTACTTGGGTCGTTTGATCGGACATGCCGGTACCCGACGAGTGACGGAGACGTTACGGTGAGGAGGCGCCGGAACCGAGGGTTCCGGCGCTCCAGGTATGTCGTGACCTGGTGAGTTGGAAACTCTTCGCAACCGCGACCCATCCGTGCGCGCGGATGTTCCGAATAGACACGCAGGAGTACACAGGTAGGAGCTTTCCGGGGTGCCTGCCGGATCTGTTGTCCGGGCACGGGTGCTGGCGTCCATCGGTGAGGTGATGTGGTGATCCGCGTTGCGGTGGCGAGAGACGAGGGATACTTCGGCGTCCCGGTCCGTGCGCTGCTCGAGTCGAACCCTGACATGCATTTCATCGGCACGCTCCCGTTCGGCAACGACCTTCCACAGGTCGCCGCCGAGATGTGGCCTGCCGTGATCGTGATCGACACGGAGTACATGGTGAGTCAAGTGCTCCCGGTCGCCAACGCGGTGCGCTCGGCGAACCCGTCGTGTGCCCTGCTGCTGCTGTGCGACCCCAACAAAAGGGGCATGCTGCCGCCCCGCCACCGGTCCGGGCCGCTCAACTTCCTGCCCAAGGACACCTCGGCGGCGGTGCTGGCCGACTCGGTGCGGCGGCTCGCGGGCGGGGAACGCGTGGTCTCGGCCCGGCTGCAGACGGCGACGCTGCTCACCGACAAGGGCCTGACCACGCGCGAGCTTGAGGTGCTGGGCCTCGCGGCCGAGGGCGAGCCGGTGAAAGAGATCGCCCGCCGGCTGTTCCTGTCGGGCGGAACGGTGCGCAACTACCTCTCCGCGATCATCGCGAAGACCGGCGCCCGCAACCGCCTCGACGCGATCCGCATCGCCCGGAAGGACGGTTGGCTGCGATAGCCTTTGTCTGGTGCCTTCCGGTCGACTGGAAATCCCCGCGCTGCCGATCCTGATTCCGCTCGGGGTCGTCCTGATGGCCGTGGCGGTGGTCGTGCTGCGCCGCCAGGGAGCGTTGACGGCCGGGCGGCTGGGTGCGGCCTGGTTCGCGGGGTGGTACGCGGTGGCCGTGCTCGGCGCGACCATGCTGCCCCTTCTGATCGCCTGGGGGCCGCGGGCGGGCGACCCCGAATACTTCCGCATCCTGCCGATCCCGATCGTCACCATGCGCCCCGACGACTTCGTGCTGAACATCGCGATGACCCTGCCGCTGGCCGCCGTGCTGCTGGTGGTGGCCGGGGTGCGCGAGCGTGACCGGGCGGTGCTGATCGGTTTCCTGCTCAGCCTGACCATCGAGCTGACCCAACTCTTCCTGCTGCTCTTCCTGCACAGCAACCGGTGGGCCGACTCCAACGACCTGATCGCCAACACGCTCGGCGCCTGGCTGGGCTGGCTGTTGCTGCGCCGTCTGCTGCGGGTGCCGGCGGTGGCGCGGGCCGCCGATCGCTGGACGCTGGCCCGTCATCCCGAGCCGCTGACGCGGTCGTAGAGTTCGCCGACGGTGGCGGCGACCTCGCTGGCGTCGTACCGCGGCCCGGCCGATCGGGGTGGCAACCGTCCGGGTCGTTCGGCGTGGCAGAGCACCTCGGCCCGCAGGCCGCGCGGCAGCGATTCCGGGTCGTGGGCGGTGAGCCGGCGGGCGCCCTCGACGGGCGTGTCGTCGAGCGGTTCGCAGGCGGCGTAGAGGGCGGGCAGCCCGGCGGCGACGGCCTCGAGCACGGCCAGCCCGAAGGTCTCACGCCCGGGTGAGGCGAAGACGTCCATCGCGCAGAGCATCTCGCGGGCGTGCTCGACCGAGCCGGCGAAGAGCACCCGGTCGGCGACGCCCTCGATGGCCGCGAGCCGTTCCAGGGCGCGCCGGGCGGAGCCGTCGCCGACGAGCAGCAGGACCGCGCCGGGCACCTCGCTGACCGCGCGGATCAGCACGTCGAACCGTTTGCGGGGCTCGAGCCGCCCGAGGCCGCCGATGACGGCCGCGTCGGGCGCTATGCCCAGACGGGCGCGGGCGGCGGCGCGCAGACCGGGGTCGAAGCGGAACTCCTCGGTGTCGAGCGCCTTGGGGATCACGGCCAGGCGCTCGGCGGGCACGCCCCGGCGGCGCAGGCGGTCCGCGATGGCGGTGGAGACGGCGATGGTGACCAGGCCTCGATAGACCAGCCGGGTGCCCAGGGCCGTACGCCGTCCGTCGTCGAGGCGATAGTCGGTGGCGACCACGCGGGCCACGCCGGCCAGCCAGGCGGCGAGGCGGCCCTGCACGCTCGCCCGGAACAGGTGGGTGTGTACGACGTCGAAGCCGCCGCGCCGGGCGAGGCGGCGCAGCGCCCGGATCGAGGCCGGGTCGAGGTCGCGGGAGCTGACCATCTCGTGCACGGTGGTGCCGCCGGCCCGCATCGCGGCCAGGACCGGCCCGGGCGGTGACAGCGTGACCACCTCGCACTGCTGCGGCAGATGGCGGATCAACAGTCGCAGCTGGTGCTCGACGCCGTCGCCGGCCCGGGCGCTGATGACGTGCAGCACCCGAACGGCCATTTCTTTTACTCCCGCCGTCCCATTGTCGGCAATATGCTTGCGCTCCCCGAAAAAGGACGTTCGCAGAGCTGGGGATACTCATGACAGTCACAAATGTCATGTGTAAGCAGAGAGATTTTCATGTTCCTGCATGACATTCCTCACGGAGACCTGGCTGGTCATGGCCGGTGTCATAAAAAACATGAAAAAGTCTCGGAAGCTGCATGACAATTGCCACTGTATTCACCCGCCCCATCCTGGCACGCTCGATCCGCAGGCGATGAAAGCGCTTCGGATCTTATTTCAGTCCTTTCCTGGCGCGCATTCCTGGCCTGATGAAGAAACCCGGGCGCGAGGAGGAACTGATGCAGTTACGGAGCGCGGCGCCTCCTGAGGACACCGACGACGCGGGGAGCCGATGGCCGGGCACCCGCTGGCTGGGCACCATCCTTCCGGGCCGCGCCGCCCGGGCCGGCGTCGACGCGATCGCCCTCGCGCTGGCGCTGCTGATCGCCACCGTCCTGCGCCACGACGGTGACCTCGCCGAGGTCCACCTGGCCGGCCTGCTGATCCTCGCGGCGGTCGGGGCCGTCGTCCACACCGGGGTCGGCCTGCGTCTCGGTCTCTACACCGGCCGGTGGGCCTACGGCTGCTTCGAAGAGATCGCCGCCCTGGCCAAGACCGCCGCCGTCACCACCCCGATCCTCTTCGTCCTCGACACGCTGCTCGGCCGGCTGGTGCCCCGGTCGGCCATCATCGCGTCCGGCCTGATCGCCCTGGTTCTCGCGGCCGGCGCGCGCTACGCCGTGCGCCTCGCGCGCGACCAGCGCCTACGCCCCTCACCGCAGCACGGCGGCCGCGTGGTCGTCATGGGCGCCGGCGAGGGCGCCACCCAGGCCGTGCGGGCCATGCTGCGCGACCCCTCCGGCCCCTACATCCCCGTCGCCCTGCTCGACGACGACCCCGGCAAACGCACCCTGCAGATCATGGGGGTGCCGGTCGCCGGCACCCGCCACGCGATGGCCCAGGTGGTGAGCCGCTTCGAGGCCGACGTGCTGCTCATCGCGATCCCCAGCGCCGGCGCCGAGCTGGTGCGCGAGCTGACCGACCTGGCCCGCCCGACCGGCGTCGAGGTCAAGGTCGTGCCGCCGGTGGTCGAGCTGTTCGGCCGCACGGTCGGCGTCGACGACATCCGCCCGGTCAGCCACGCCGACCTGCTCGGCCGCCGCGAGATCGGCATCGACCTGGCCGCCATCGCCGGCTACCTGACCGGGCGCCGCGTCCTGGTCACCGGGGCGGGCGGGTCGATCGGCTCCGAGCTGTGCCGCCAGCTCAGCCGCTTCGAACCGGCCGCCCTGGTCATGCTCGACCGCGACGAGTCGGGGCTGCACGCCGTGCAGCTCTCGATGGACGGCCGCGGCCTGCTCGACGATCGCAACCTCGTCGTCGCCGACATCCGCGACCAGCAGCGGCTCGACGAGGTCTTCGCCGAGCACCGCCCCCAGGTCGTCTTCCACGCCGCCGCCCTCAAACACCTGCCCCTGCTCGAGATGCACCCGTCCGAGGCCCTCAAGACCAACATCATCGGCACCTACCAGATCCTGCAGACCGCGCTGCGCCACGGCGTCGAGCGGCTGGTCAACATCTCCACCGACAAGGCCGCCGACCCGGGCAGCGTGCTCGGCTACTCCAAGCGCATCACCGAACGGCTCACCGCCGCGGCCGACGAGGCCGGCACCGGCACGTTCTGCAGCGTCCGCTTCGGCAACGTGCTCGGCAGCCGCGGCTCGGTGCTCACCGCGTTCGCGGCCCAGGTCGAGGCGGGCGGCCCGATCACGGTCACGCATCCCGACGTCTCGCGCTACTTCATGACCGTGCAGGAAGCCGTACGGCTCGTCGTGCAGGCCGGCGCGCTCGACAGCCACGGCGAGGTGCTGGTGCTCGACATGGGCGAGCCGGTGCGCATCGCCGACGTCGCCCGCCGCCTCGCCGACGCCTCCGAGCGGCGCATCTCCATCGTCTACACCGGACTGCGTCCCGGCGAGAAGATGCACGAGAGCCTCTTCGGCGCGACCGAGCCCGACAGCCGCCCCAACCACCCGCTCATCTCCCAGGTGCCGGTGCCGCCGCTCGACGGCAACGTGCTCTCCCTGCTCGACGCGGCCGCGCCCCGGCCCGAGCTCATCGCCGTCCTGCGCTGGCTCTCCGAGAGCCCCGCCCTCTCCGTGGCCGCCCGCGACAACGGCGGCCCACCGGCGCCGGCCGCCCGCGCGCCCCGCAAGCAGCGTCTGTCCCTACGAGCGAGCTGAGGAGCTCCCATGCGGGTCGTCATCGTCGGTCAGGGCTACGTCGGGCTGCCGCTCGCCGTCCACGCCGCCCGGGCCGGCCACCACGTCATCGGCTTCGACGTCGACGACGAACGGATCAAACGCCTGGCCACCGGCGAGTCCTACGTGGACGACGTCACTTCGTCCGAACTGCGCGAACTGCTCGAGGCCGGCAGCTTCCACCCGTCCGCCGACCCCCGGTCGTGCGCGGGCTTCGACATCGCCGTCATCGCCGTGCCGACCCCGCTGCGCGAGGGCACCCCCGACCTGAAATACATCGAGGAGTCCGCCCGCACCCTGGCCCGCTACCTGCGGCCCGGCGCGACGGTCGCGCTCGAGTCGACCACCTATCCCGGCACCACCACCGACCTCGTCGCCCCGCTGCTCGAAGAGGGCTCCGGCCTGATCGCCGGCAGCGACTTCTACCTGGGCTACAGCCCCGAGCGCATCGACCCGGGCAACCGCGAATGGTCGCTGGCCACCACGCCCAAGGTGGTCTCCGGCATCAACGCGGCCTCGCTCGAAAGGGTCGACGCGTTCTACAGCTCGGTCGTCGACAAGACCGTGCCCGTCTCCGACTGCAAGGTCGCCGAACTGGCCAAGCTGCTGGAAAACACGTTCCGTCACGTGAACATCGCGCTCGTCAACGAACTCGCCGTGTTCGCCCACGACCTCGGCATCGACGTGTGGGAGGCGATCGACGCCGCGTCCAGCAAGCCGTTCGGCTACCTGCGCTTCGTGCCCGGCCCCGGCGTCGGCGGCCACTGCCTGCCGATCGACCCGTCCTACCTGTCCTGGCGGGTGCAGCGCACGCTCGGCCAGAGCTTCCGCTTCGTCGAGCTGGCCAACGACATCAACAACCACATGCCCGACTACGTCGTACGTCGTCTGGTCGCGGCCCTCAACGAGCGGCGCAAAGCGGTGAACGGCTCGACGATCCTGCTGCTCGGCCTGGCCTACAAGAAGAACAGCGGCGACGCCCGCGAGTCGCCGGCCCGCCGGGTCGCGTCGCTGCTGCTCGACATGGGCGCCGACGTGCGGGCAGCCGACCCCCACGTCGTCGAGGACGCGCAGGTCGACAGCCGGGTCGAGCGGGTCGCGCTGACCGCCGAGCAGCTCGCCGCGGCCGACGCCGTCGTGCTGCTCGCCGACCACGACGAGTTCGACCTCGACCTGATCGCCGGCCAAGCCGCCTACGTGCTGGACACCCGTCACCGCCTGACCGGACCCACCGTGGAGTCGCTGTGAAGCCCATCCGCCTGTTCTGGGACCTCGCCAACCGATTCGTGGCCGCCGTCGCGCTGATCCTGCTGTCCCCGGTGCTGCTCGTGGTCGCGGTGTGGATCCGCGTCGCCGACGGCCCCGGCATCCTCTTCGTGCAAGACCGGGCGGGCCTCGGCGGCCGGCCGTTCCGCATGCTGAAGTTCCGTTCGATGGTGCACGACTCGGTGGCGATGAGCTCCGGGCTCGGCATCAGCGACCCGTTCGGGCTGGTCGAGAACGATCCGCGCATCACCGCGTGCGGCCGGTTCCTGCGCCGCACCAGCCTCGACGAACTGCCCCAGCTCTTCAACGTGCTCGCCGGGCAGATGTTGCTGGTTGGGCCCCGTCCCGACGTGCTGCCACAGGTGGCCAACTACTCGCCGATCGACGCGCGCCGCCTCGAGGTCAAGCCCGGCATCACCGGCTGGGCCCAGGTCAACGGCCGCGACGACATCGACTGGCCGCAGCGCTTCATCCTCGACCGGTGGTATGTCGACAATTGGTCGCCGGCGCTCGACCTGCGCATCGTCTGGCGCACCTTCGCCGACCTGCGCCGCGGCGAGCCGCCCGTGCACGTCGACACGCTGAACATCGAGCGCGCCCAACCCGCGGACGCCATGCCGGTGCCTGACGGTGACACCGTTCCTCTCAGCATCCCGGCGCAGACCCGAAGCAGCAACGAGCGCCGGTGGGACGAGGAACCCGTCCGGGGTGGCGGCGATCGCTCTCGGGACGCCAGTCGTGCGGCCTGAGGGCCGCGAGATCGGCTCGGAGTTTCACTGGGACCCGGCCCTCCTGCTCACCGTGGCGCGGGAGGGCCACCTCCCGGCCGGGCACCAGCTCTTCGCGACCGGCTGCGGTGCGATGAGCGCGCTGCTGCGCCGGCTCGCCCAGCCCGGCCGGCTGCACGTCCCGTCGTTCTTCTGCATGGGCGTCGCCGAGGCGTTGAGCGCCGACATGCCGCTCGCCTGGTACCGGCACCGGCCCGACGGGCGCGGACCGCGGTTCGAGACCCTGCGTGCCCGCCCCGGCGACGTGGTGCTGGCCCAGAACCTGTTCGGCCGCGACGACGGCGAAGCCTGGCACGACTGGATCGACGCGAACCCCGACGTGATCGTCGTCGAGGACCACTCGCACGACCCGTTCGGTCCGTGGGCAGAGTCGAGCACCGCCCCCTACGCCGTGGCGTCGCTGCGCAAGACCCTGCCTCTGCCCGACGGTGGTCTGCTGTGGTCGCCGCGCGGCCTGCCGGTGCCCGCCCCAGCCGGTGAGCCGAGCACCGGCGCCCATCTGAAGCTGACCGCGATGCTGCTCAAGTCCGCGTGGCTCGACGGCCGCCCGATCGCCAAGGAGACCTTCCGCGAGTTGCAGGGGCGGGGCGAGCAGACCCTGCTGGGCAGTGCCGGCCCGCCGAGCGAGTTCACCGCGGCCGTGCTGCCGGTGCTCAACATCGCCCGCGTGCGCACGGCGAGCACGCGCAACGCCCGCGCCCTGTCAGCCCTCCTCGGCCTGGAGTGCGACGTGCCGCGCGGCGCGGCGCCGTTCCGGGTGCAACTGCTCTGCCCCGACGAGCAGTCGCGCGACGACCTGCTGCGTCATCTCGCCGGCCACGGCATCTTCGCGCCCGTGCACTGGCGGCAGGATCGCGGCGGAGTGTGGAGCGGCGACGAGGAATCAGCCGAGCTGGCCGACCGCATCCTGACCGTGCCCGTCGACCACCGCTGCGGACCGGCCGACGTCCACCGCGCCGCCCAGGTGCTCGGCGGGAAGCCGGCGCGCTCGACGAAACCGAGGCCCTTGGCCGCCCAAAGATGAAGCGGCCCGCACGGTGATGCGTCCGCACGGGGAGGCGCCGACGGTGTGAGGCGTCCGCACGGCGAGGCGCCGACGCGGTGAGGCGGTCGGCGCGGTGAGGCGGCCCGGCCGGGAGGGCCGGGCCGCGCCGGTTCAACGGTAGGGCGGGAACCGCCCCGTCAAGGACTCCGGCGTGGGCACGCCGGCCAGTTTCTCGAAGGAGCGCGGGTCGGTGATGACCCGCCAGGTGTGGAACTCGTGCCGTCCCGAACCGAACTGGGACTTGTAGCGGAACAGCGAGTCGGCCGACCCGCCCACCCCGCCGCCGAGGTGATAGACCGTGTTGCCGCGCGCGCGGCCCCACAGCCGCACCTCGTGGTAGAGCAGCTTGTCGGCGTAGTGCACCGGAGCGTCCGAGGTGGACTGCAGGTGCGTGTGCATCAGGCCCGCGTACTCGAAGAAGAGATTGCCGCCGAGAACCCGGTCGCCATTGACCGCCACGGCGAGGTGTACGTGGTCGCGCAGGGCGGTGCGCAACCGGTGGAAGTGGTCGTGGCCGAAGAAGTAGAACTCGTCGGCCCCCACGCGGCGCATGGTGGCGTGGTACGTGTCGATCCAGTCGCTATAGAGATCCCAGTCGTCGAAGACGATCTCGACGCCTGCTCGTTTCGCCTTGTTGATCTGATTGCGGTGGCTGCGGTGCGTCTGGGACCACAGTTCGTCCGCGGTTTGGGTCAGGTCCATCGAGACCGTCTCTCCGTGCTGCACCACCGTGCCCGCCCCCGCCAGGGCTTCGCGGTGGAGCGGCAGCAGCGGATGGAGCCGCGCGAACGCGGTGACCACCCCCTGGGTGCAGAGGAGTTCGGTCATCGCGCCGGCCGCGCGGGACCAGAAGGCAGAGTCGTGACTGCCGACGGGGCCGGGATAGCCGTAGGGGGAGGTCGCGTCCTGCAGGTCGGTGTCGGGCACCGGCCTGAGCAGCAGGGGAACCAGAAGGACGCGTCCTGCCTCGGCATATCGGAAGGCCACCGGAGTGCCGCCGGTCAGGCCGGCGTCGAGCCGCACGTACTCAGGGGTGTGGTAGATGTCATGCCGGACCCGGGCAAGAGCCTCCATCCATGCCGGGTCCTGGGGTGACAGCAGTGCGGCATCGGCCATAGTCAACCTCCTGTGGGTAGGGGCGCCGCCCGGGTGGCGGGCGCCGGGTCACCGGGGCGGCGACGACGGGCCCGGCTCCACCTGCGCGCGCTCAACGCCCGCCGCAGCAGGGCGCGGGTGACCGAGCGTTGCGTGCTCAGGTGCAGCAGGTACCGCCACAATGGATACTCGCCGCGCCGGTCGGACAGCGCGTAGGAGAATCGGATCGACGGCAGATCAGCGTATTCGGGCATTCTTTCGAACCATTCGCTGCTGGCCTGCGCGGCCCGCTGCAGCGGGGCGAGGGCGGCGCGGCGCCGGTGTTCGTAACGTTCGAGGGCCGGCGCGAGCGGGCCGTCGGAGGCTTCGGCGAGCGCGTCGGCCAGGGCCATCGCGTCCTGCATGGCCAGTTTGGTGCCCGAGCCGATGGCGAAGTGCGTCGTGTGCGCGGCGTCGCCCATCAGAACGACGTTGCCGTTGTCCCACCGCTGGTTGGTGACGCGGCGGAAGTTCATCCAGCCCGAGCCGCGGTCAACGAGCGGCTGCCCGTCGAGGTGGGCGGCGAAGATGGTCTCGAGCCGGGCGGTGCCGGCGGCGGGGTCGAGCCGGTCGAGCTCGAGCCCGGCCCAGGTCTCGGGGGTGCACTCGACGATGAACGTGCTGGTGTTGTCGTCGAACGGGTAGGCGTGGTACCAGATCCAGCCCGCGTGGGTCTGCTCGAAGCCGAACGTGAAGGTGCGGAAGACGTGCGGGGTGCCGAGCCAGGTGTACCTGTTGCGCCCGGTCGCGATCTCGGTGCCGAAGTGCTCGGCGTCGAGCGACCGCAGACTGCTGCCGGCGCCGTCGCAGGCGACTACCAGATCAGCGTCGGGCGGGGAGACCGCGTCGTCCGAGAACCGTACGTCGACGCCCAGCTCGACCGCGCGCGCCGTCAGGATCTGCAGCATCCGGTGCCGTCCGAGGCTGAACCCGTACCCGGCGAGGTGGGTCACCTCTTTGCCGGTGGCCCGCACCTCGTACTCGTCCCACTTGCAGGCGGCCCGCCAGAGACGCCCGGCGCTGACCGGGTCGTAGTGGAACAGGTCGTCGAGCAGGTCGTCCCAGAAGACCACGCCCCAGCCGTACGTGACACCCGGCGGGTTGCGTTCCAGCACGGTGACCTCGTTCGCGGGGTTCGCGAGCTTGGCCAGCACCGCGAAGTACAGACCGGCGGGGCCACCGCCGACACACGTGATCCGCATGGCGCGCGCTCTCCTAACGGTAGGGCGGGAAGGTGCCGGATTCGTCGTTGTCCCGGCCGCGGTCGCTGACCAGTTCGTCGTACGCGGGCCGGTCGGCCACGACCCGCCAGGTGTGGAACGAATGCCGCCGCGGCGAGAACCCGGCCTTGTAGGAGAAGAGCGAGTCCTCCTCGCCGCCCTTGCCGCCGCCGAGGTGGAAGACGGTGTCGCCGCGCGCCTTGCACCAGCGGCGAACCTCGTCGTACAGCATCTCGTCGGCGTACCGCTTCGGCGCGCGCCGCGTCGACGAGACGTAGCCGGTCGCGATGCCGTGGTGCTCGAAGAACGTGTTGCCCCCGACCACCTCGCCGTCCTCGAGCGCGACGGCCAGGTGCATGCGATCGCCCATCGCCTCGTGCATGGCGACCAGATGCTCGTGACTGAAGAAGTAGTACGAGGTGGCGCCGACCCGCCGCATGTTGTCGTGGTAGACCTCGACCCAATCACCGAGCCTGTCCCAGTCGTCGAAGACCACCTCGGTGCCGGCCCGTCGCGCCCGGTTGATGTGGTTGCGGTGGTCGCTGCGGGTCTGCGACCACATCTCGTCGAGGCTGACCGTCAGGTCCATCGACACGGTCTCGCCGTGGTGTACCATCGTGCCGAAGTTGCCCAGAACCGCGGGCGGCGCCGGCAGCAGCGGGTGCATGCGGACGAACGCGGTGACGATGCCCGCCCCGCGCAACGTCTCGAGCATGGCTACGCAGGCCCGTTCCCAGAAGTCGCGATCGCCGGGCATGGCGTCGCTGACCGGGCCCGGGTATCCGTACGGCGAGATCGCGTCGCGCAGACCGGTGCCCGGGATCTCGCGCAGGATCAGCGGCAGCAGGAGCTGGCGGTTGCCGTCGGAATACCAGAACGCGGACGGCGTCCCCGAGTAGAGGGCCGCGTCGAGCGTGACGTAGCCGGGCAGGTGGTAGGTGTCGTGCCGGGTGCGGTGCAGGGCTTCCTTCCATTCCCGGGCCGCCGGTCCCACGAGCGCTGCGGTCATCGTTCTCTCCTCCCACGTACGGCCTAGGGCCGCAGGATCCGCGCGTTGAGCGCCATGTTGGCGGCGAACTGGTCGTTGACGACCTTGTGACTTTCGAGGCGCTGCTGGACGGCGGGATCGGTGCGGCCGAGTTTCACGAAGCCGTCCGAGAACCACCCGTTGTCCGAGCCGCTGCCGTCGACGTAGGCCTTGTATGTGGTACCGCTCGGCCACACGACCTTCGTCAGCAGACGCGAGAAGGCCGCCATGTCGGCTTTCGTCCAGGTCGTGCCGCGTTCGCGGGCTTCCACCACGTACGCCATGACGCCGTTGCCGTGGCTGACGTCCTGCCCGGGCCGTGCCGCCGCGCCCCACTGGTCGCTCCAGAAATAGGCGGTCGGCTCGACCGGGCTGCGCCGCATCTGCTGTTTCAGTCCGCTGCCCTCGCCGGGCACCTGCCGGTCCACGTTCCTGATGACGGTCTGATAGCGCCGTTTGCGGGCCGCTTCGGTGGTGATCCGCGACAGGTTCAGCGCGATCAGACCCCAGTGGGCGGTCATGTGCGTCCGTTCGCGATAGATCGTCTCCTCGGGGCCGCGCGAGAACCACTTCTCGAAGACGTTCTTCTCGGCGAACGAGAGCAGCCGGTTGTAACGGGTGCGGTAGCCGCTGTTGCCGTAGATGCCCGAGTTCTCCCGCATGGCCGCGAGCAGCGCGGTGCCGTACCGCCAGAAGTAGCTCTCGTAGAGGGGCACCTCGTCGCCGTTCTCCTGCGCCGAGCGCCACCCCAGAAAGCCGCCCCGGGCCGCCGACGCCGAGGCGGTGACGTTCTCGGTGAACTGCAGGGCCCGGTCGAGGTAGCGGCGCTCGCCGGTGGCCCGGAACATCGCCACGCAGGCGTCCAGCGTGTAGGAGAGCTCGTAGTGGTCCCAGCTGTCCTTCGAGCGGCTCAGCGGGATGGCGTTGCGGGCCTGGAAGTCCCAGCCGTTCAGGAAGATGCCGGCCCAGTAGCTGACCGGTCTGAGCTTGGCGGCGGCGACGGCCAGCTCGGGGCCGGAAGGTTCGGGGACGGGGACGGGCTGGGGGCTGAGGGCGCTGGTGACGTCGTCCTCGCCCGCGCCGCAGGCGGCGGCGACTGACCCGACCGCCGCGAGCAGGACTGCGCGACGACCTATTCGAGTGTTCATGGTGTTACCTCCTCAAGGGCGCGCGACGGTGCCGGCACCGTCGCGGCCGCAGCCGCCATCGCCATGAACAGCCAGGCGAGGCGGGAGTCGTAATAGTCGCCGGAGAACAAACTGCTCAACCCCACGAAGACGGCGGCGGCGACGGCCAGGCCGGTGAGCTGGGGGCGGTGCCCGCCACCGCGAACGGTGGCCGTCCAGAGCAGGACGGCCGAGGCGAGCAGACCGAGACCGATGAGGCCTCCCTCGGCAGCGACGCCGAGCACGTAATTGTGGGGGTATTCGACGAACTGGTTGACGCCGATCAGTCCGTAGAAGCCGTCGAGACCGGCCCCGGCGATCGGATGGTCAACAGCGAGCTGCCAGGCCGCCGCCCAGATGTCGGTGCGGTCGGAGAGGTAGCGCTCCTGGACGGTCTGTTCGACGAACCGCTCCTGGAACAGGTTGGTGAAGGCGGGTGGCGCGAACGCCCAGACCGCGGCGACGGCGACGGTCAGGAAGGCGAGGGCGCCGACTATCGTGCCGGAGCGCAGCTTGCGACGCAGCTTGAGCAGCGCGACACCACCGACGACGATGCCGGCGAGGAGCCCGGCCCGCGAGCCGGAGAGCACGGCGGCGAGCATGAACAGCGGGGTGACCAGCAGCGGCAGGATGCGACCGGTGGTCATGAAGAGCGCGACGGCGCTGATGATGCCGAGGATCTCGATGCGGACGAAGACGTTCGGCCCGCCGCCGAACGCGGAGTAGCGGCCCTGCTCGCCGGGGCCGTTGACGAACAGGGCGGCGAGCGCGAAGAGGATCGCGGCGACGAAGAACAGCAGGAACGCTGTTCGCACGACCCGTTCGGGATCACCCACGGCGTACACGTAGAAGGCGACGACCAGGGCGCCCATCAGCACCAGGTCGAGCGTCTGCGGCCCGACCCGGGAGGCCTGCGGTGCCCACAGGCCCGAGGCGATCTGGAAGAGGAAGAACAGCACGGTCGCGACGAGCCAGCCCTCGCGGCGCGGCGTGCTCAGGGCCGGGGGGCGGCGCGCGATGTCGACGATCAGCACGGCCAGCGCCACCAGCAGGCCGGCCACCCGCAGGTCGACCCAGGCGAGGTCGGTGTAGCCGGCGCGGTCGAGCGTGTACCGGCCGCCGATCGCGACCAGGATCATGATCAGCCCGGGGGCGAGGAAGACCGGGGGAGTGCGCAGCCAGTTCATGAACGCTCACCCGTCAGCCGGTTGGCGACCAGGGCGAAGAGCAGGCAGGACCCGTAGCCGATCAACGATCCGTACGCGGCTCCGAGGATGCCGAAGGCCGGGATGAGCGTCACGTAGGCGACGAAGCTGACCACGAAACCGGTGATCTCGGCGGCCGAGACGAGGCTGCTGCGGCTCTTGGCGATGAGCAGGCCGAGCGTCACCCTGGACATCGCGTAGAGCCCGGCCGCGACGACCAGCGGCACCACGACGACCTTCGCGGGCGCGTAGTCGTGCCCGAAGACCGGCACGATCAGCAGGTAGAGCCCGCCCGCGGCGATCGGCGCGACGACCACGCAGTAGAGCGCGACGGCGAGCAGGATCGGGCGGGTCGGGAGGCGGCCGCCGTCGTGCTCCTGGCGCCACTTGCCGAGCTTGGCGTCGGCGTAGGCGCGCACCGGCCAGGCCAGCAGCTCGGTCATCGTGGCCACAGCCGTGTAGAGACCGAGGGCCGAGGTCGACGCGAGCGCGGGCAGGGCGAGCCGGTCGGAGCGCAGCATCGCCATGTTCGAGATCGCCGCCGGGAAGAGCGCGATGCCCTCCTTGCGGACCTGCCGGTTGCGGTCGGGCAGCAGCGGCGAGTCGGGGCCGCGCAGCCAGCGGACGAGATAGTACGAGGTGGGCAGCGTGCCGGCGACGATGTAGGCGACGATCCAGATCGCGGGCGTCGTGGTGTTCAGCCGGTAGAGCAGCACCAGCAGGCCCAGCAGCAGCAACGCCTCGGCGACCCGCGAGACCAGGAAGTCGCGCACCCGCCCGGCCGCGATCGCGATCGACCGGATCGCCAGCCCGGCCGCTTCGACCAGCGTGTACGCCGCGATCAGGCTGAACACCAGCAGCCCCGGGTTGAAGCGCTGCGGTGCGGCGAACTCGAACCCGGCCCCGATGACCAGCACGACCGAGGTAGGGATGATCAGGAGCCGGGCGTACGCACGGACGGCCGCACCCGGCGGCGCCTCGTGATAGTTGGCCACGAAGCTGCGTTCGGTGCCGAGCAGCACGAACTGGGTCGCCAGATAGACGACCTGGAGCATGAGGGCGACCTCGCCGCGGTGGGCGGGCAGCAGCGCGCGGACCATGAGGATGTTCGCCACGAACGCGACCCCGCCGGTCAGCAGCTGGGAGGCGAAGAGCTGGACGTACGGCTCACGCAGTCGATCGAGGATCCAGGGGAGCGAACCGGGGGGCCGGGGCGGGTTCGGCCCGGCCGCGGTGGGCTCGGCCTGGAGCTCAGTCATGCTGCTCCTCGTCCTTACTTTTTGTGCTCCCTCCGGAGCCCTCCTCTCCCTCGCCGGGGTCGTTGTGGCCGGGGGACCGCTGGGCCGGGATGTCCGGGTCGGCCTCGGTGACGCGAGCTTGTCCACGCACGACGGCGTGGGCCACGACGTGGCCGTTGGCGGTTGCCGGGGCCTCGGTCTTCGGACGGGTGGCGAGCGTGCCCGGCGTGATCACCGAGTGGGCGACGTCGACCGTGGCCAGCGCCGTCTCGGAGACCCGCGCGCGGCCGGAGACCGGGTTGGGTGGCGTGGCCGCCTCGGGCTCGTCGTCCTGCTCGCCCAGCAGGGTGGTGACCAGGCCGGGACTGTCGACGGACGCGGGGATTCCGGGCTTCGCGGGGGCGGCCGGCTCGGTCGGCAGGCGGCGGGGCAGCGCGTTGAGCACGGCGCCGACCAGGCGCGCTCCCACCTGCTCGAGCAGGTCGGTGGAGCGTCGAACGTCGGCCGTGCGGGTGCGGTTGGCCCGCACGATCAGCAGCGCACCGTCGGTGACCTTGCTGAGCACGGCCGCGTCGGCCACCCCGTGCAGCGGCGGGGCGTCGATCAGCACGATGTCGAAGCGGGCGGTGAGTTCCCGTACGGTCGCCGCGAGCTTGGGCGAGGCCAGCACCTCGCCCGGGTCACGCCGCTTCTCGCCCGGCGGCAGCACGGTCAGCCGCCCGTCGAGCGGGTCGCGCAGCACGTCGCCCACCTCGGCCCGGCCGGCCAGCACGTCGGCCAGGCCCGGACCGCCGTCCATGGCCAGATAGCGGCCGACACCGGGTGAGCGCAGGTTGGCGTCGACGAGCAGCACCCGCGCGCCGGTCTCGGCCATCGCGATCGCCAGGCCGCACGCGACCGCGGTGGTGCCCTCCTTGGGGTTGGCCGCCGTGAGCAGCAGCGCGGTGCCCCGGGTGGGGCCGCGGCGCAGACCGGCCACCTCGGGCAGCAGGCTGCGCAGCCGCCGGAACGCCTCGGCCAGCGCGGAGTCGGCCTGACCCGAGCGCGCCCACCGCCCGTTCAGCGAGATCACGCCGACGGTGCCGATGCCGAGACGGCGCAGGTCGTCCTCCTCGGTGATCGTCTTGCGGGTCGCCTCGCGCACCGCGACCAGGACGCCGCCCACGAGCAGCCCGAGCACGGCCGAGAAGCCGACATCCCGTACGAGATCGCCGGGTTCCTGGACCGTGACGGGGTCTTGCGCGATCGAGATCGTCGGCGTGGGCCCGTCGGAGGCGGCAGCGGGCGGATCAAGCCGCTTGGCCAGCGCGATCAGGGCGGACGTGGCCGACGTGACCATCTCGCGGCTGCGTGCGGACGACTCGTCCTTCGCGGTGACCACGAGCAGGTCGGTGCCGGCCTGCACCTCGGCCGACAGGCTCTCCTGCACCCGTGCCGGGGTCAGCGGTTCACCGAGCCGGTCGACCACGGTCTGCGCCACCCGGGGACCGGTGAGCAGGGTGATGTACGAGTTGAGGCGGCTCGCCTTGGCGTCCGGGTCGCTCGACCCGGTGCTGACGAACAGGATCATCGAGGACTTGTACGCCGGCTCCTGGGTGAACGACAGTCCGACCGCCCCGCCGACAGCCAGCAGCACCGGCAGGACGATCCAGATCCATCGGCGACGGCACGCCCGCACATATTCGCGAAGTTCCACGGTCTTCTCCCTCGGTGGCTCGTCAGGGCCGCGTCGCGGTGCGGTGGGCGGCTGCTCGGTCGAGCACCGCGGCGAAGTTGTCGAACAACAGGTCACGGGAGAACCGCTCGACGGCGAGTTTGTGCGCGGCCAGGCGGGCCTGGGAGAGCCACGTCTCGTCGCGGCAGAGGCGGGCGAAACGTTCGCCGGCGTCGTCGGTGTCGGTCGGGTCGAGAACCAGTCCGGCGCCGGTCTCGGTCAGCAGGTCGGCCTGCCAGCCGCCGTAGTTCACGGCGATCGGGCGGCCCGCGGCGAGCGCGTCGAAGAACTTGTTGGCCGAGTTGTCCCACAGGGCCTTGATCGGCCGCACGAAGCTGGTCGACATGGTGGCCGCCCCGAGAATCGCCGGCAACTCGGACTTCGGCACCTTCTCCCACATGCGTACGGTGTCGTCGAGCAGCCCGAGCTCGGCGGCGAGCTTCTTCGTCGGCTCCCACTCGAGGCCGTGCCCGACGATCAGCACCCGGATCTCGGGGTCGATCTCACGCATGCGCTTGGCCGCGCGCACCAGGTATTCGACGCCGTTGACCCGGCCCAGCGCTCCGGTGTAGACGATCAAGGGCCGGTCGCCCAGCCATTCGTGCTTCGTACGGAAAGCCTTGATCGTTTCGTCGTCGACCTCGAACATGGCCAGGTCGGCCGCGTTCGGGATGACCGTCGTGCGGGTCTTCGGACGCCGGGCGAGGATGCCGGCCTCCATGCCGGGGGACAGCGCGACTACCTCTTCGGCGTTGCGGTAGGCGAAGTTGGCGAGGGCTCCGGCCACGCCGCGCAGCACGGGGTTGCGCAGGGCGCCCATCTCGATCGGGACCTCGGGCCACAGGTCGCGCACCTCGAACACGAACGGCACCCTTCGCATCTTCGCGGCGAGGACGCCGGGGACCGCGACGGTGAGCGGCGTGCTGGTGGCGAAGACGAGGTCGGCCCTGAGGCGGGCGGCCTTCGCGGTGGCGACGACCATGAACTGGGCGAACGCGCGGATCCGGCGGGCGTACGACATGTTGTTGTTGTAGGGGATCGAGAACCAGTGCACGCGTACGCCGTCGTCTTCGGTCTGCCGCCAGCCCGGCTCGGTGGTGGCGCCCGTGATGTCGGTCGTGATGACGTCGACCGTGTGCCCCCGGGCGACGAGGCGGCGGGCCTGCTCGTAGGAGCGGATCCCGCCGGCCATGGCGGGATTGCAGTAGTACTGGTGGATGTAGACGATGTGCATGCCCGTCACCCCTCGTGCTCGGCGGCGACCGCGCGCACGGCGGCCACCACGCGTTCCCGGTCGTGCTCGGTGAGCGCGGAGCCGCTGGGCAGGCAGAGCCCGCGGCGGAACAGGTCGGCGCAGACCTCGCCGCCGCGCATGACGCAGTCGCGGAAGACCGGTTGCAGGTGCATCGGCTTCCAGGTGGGCCGCGCCTCGATGTCGTGGGCGGCGAGGCGGTCGAGGATCTGGTCGCGGCTCGCACCGAACCGGTCGGCGTCGATGAGCAGGCAGGTCAGCCACGAGTTGGCCTCGCCGTAGGAGGCGATCGGCATGAACGAGACGCCGGGCAGGTCGCCCAGCTCGGCGCGGTAGTAGCGGCCGGTCTCGCGGCGGGCGGCGATCATCGAATCGAGCCGCTGGAGCTGGCCCCGGCCGACGGCGGCGAGCAGGTTGCTGAGCCGGTAGTTGTAGCCCACCGAACGGTGCTCGTAGTGCGGCAGCGGCTCTCGGGCCTGCGTGGCCAGGTGCCGCGAACGGGCGGCGACCCGGTCGTCGTCGGTGACGAGCATGCCGCCCCCGCCGGTGGTGATGATCTTGTTGCCGTTGAACGACAGCACACCGGCCAGGCCGAACGAGCCGGCCGGGCGGCCCCGGTAGGTCGCGCCCAGAGCCTCGGCCGCGTCTTCGATGAGCGCGACGCCGTAGCGGTCACACGCGTCGACCAGCGGTTCGTAGTCGGCACACTGCCCGTACATGTCGACGGCGACGACGGCGCGGGGCGGGCGGCCCTTGGCGCAGCGGCGCTTGAGCTCCTCGGTGACCAGGGCCGGGTCGACGTTCCAGCTCTCGGTGGTGCTGTCGAGGAAGACCGGGCGGGCGCCGAGATACATCACGGCGTTCGCGGTGGCGGCGAAGGTGAACGACGGGACGAGCACGGTGTCGCCGGTGCGGACGCCGGCCGCGACAAGGGCGAGGTGCAGGGCGGCCGTGCCGCTGCTGAGGGCGACCGCGTGGCGCACGCCGACGATCTCGGCGACCTGGGCCTCGAACGCGTCAAGATCGGGGCCGACCGGGGCGACCCAGTTCGAGTCGAACGCCTCGAGCAGCAGCTTGCGCTCGAGCTCGCCGACGTCGGGCGGGGAGAGCCAGATGCGGTTGCGCGCCTCAGTCATGGACTCGTGTCCTTACCGCCCAGAGCGGCCAGGCCGGGTGCAGGCCCTGCCGGTTGATGGCCAACGGGCTGTCGCCGGGGTACATGGCCGGGCGCAGCGTGCTGGCGAAGCTGCGATAGCCGGTCTCTTCGGCGTACGCGATCTCGCGCTCGCCGAAATCGACGTCGGAGCCGTACGGGGCGGCGAAGTCGCGGATCTCTCGTTGGAGTTCGCTCTCGAGCTCGCGCTTGGAGTCGGCGAACTCGCGGAGGGCGTCGTCGTCGCCCTGGTCGGTGAGCCGCCGGTGGGTGACCGAGTGGGAACCGAAGTCGAAACCGGCGGCGGCGATGGCACGGCAGTCGTCCCACGAGAGGTTGCCGGGGCGGCCGATCAAGCCGGTGGTGACGAAGAACATCGCGGGGATGCGCAGCTCGCTCAACATCGGCACGACAACGTCGCGCCAGCTCAGGTGGGCGTCGTCGAAGGACAGGCAGAAGACCGGGCCATCGGGCTCGTGATCGCCGGCGAGGATCTTGAGGGCGTCGTCCCAGGAGACCAGCGGGCCCCGGCGGCGGAAGGCGGCCAGGTGGCGGCGCAGGTCGGGAGCGTATTCGGGGAGGACGTCGTGGTAGAAGGGGAGAAAGAGCCCGGCGGCGCGCGGCAGGCGGCGGAAAGCACCGGCCGGCGCCAGGATGCGGCCCTGCACCCGCGGCCGGGCCCGCAGCTTGCTGCGCAGCCCGAGCTCGTTCAAGCGCTTCTTGACGGAAGCCGGGGTGATCAAGGTCGGGGACGGCATCGGCACCCTCCGGCATCATGGGGCGGGCGTCGTGGCACGCCCATGACAGAGCCTTTCAAAGGGAGGGCGGGGTGCGTCAGTGCCATTTGTCATCAGGAACGTGAGAGATCTTCACGTGAATTCCGGGCGCTTGTGGAATTGACGCCGTGCGGCGCATCATCGGCGCCTGGGAAGACATTTCGGCGGCGGAAGGTGACACATGCTGCGACTGCACCGGGTGGCTCCCTCAGCCGAGGTCTGGGCGGAGCGCGCCCAGTACGACGACAGGCTGATCTTCCACACCGAGGCGTGGCTCAAGTTCGTCGCGGAGGCCCAGCGAGCCGAGCCGGTGCTGGCCCGGGTCACGTCGGGAGGATCGACGGTCGGGCACTTCACGGGGCTGGTGTCGAAGAGGTTCGGGCTGAAGATCCTGGGGAGCCCCATGGCCGGGTGGACCACCTCATATGTGGGGTTCACCCTGGACGAAGGGGTGGTGCGGCGGGACGCTTTGGAGGCGTTGATGCCGTTCGCCTTCGGGGAGCTCGGGTGCGCGCACCTGGAGATCCGCGACCGCGGGCTGACGGAGGACGACCTCGGGGGCCTGGGGTTGAAGTGGGCGGCGGCGCCTACGGCGGTGATCGATCTTCGGCCGTCGGAAGCGGAGCTGTTCGGAGCGATGGCCGGCGCGTGCCGGCGCAACATCCGCAAAGCGGAGCGCAGCGGAGTCGTAGTGGAGGAAGTGAATGTCGGCGATCCGACATTCGCACTCGATTTCTACGACCAACTGCGCGACGTTTTCGCCAAGCAGAATCTGGTCCCGACCTATTCGATCGAGCGGGTCCGCCAACTGATTCGACACGTGGGATCGTCGGGTCAACTGCTGCTTCTGCGTGCGCGCGACAATTCGGGCACGTGCATCGCCACGGCGGTGCTGCCCTGGTATCACCGGACGATGTACTTCTGGGGCGGGGCGAGCTGGCGTGAACATCAGCACCTGCGTCCCAACGAGACGCTGATCTGGCATGCGATGCGATGGGCCCGCGAACGAGGGGTTACCGAGTTCGACTTCGTCGGAGGCAACGCTTACAAGGCGAAATACGGCACCGTGGAGGTGCCTGTGCCGTGGGCGCGGCGGAGTCGGTCGCCGTTGGTGGCTAATCTGCGCGATGCTGCTCAGCAAGGGTTTGCGTTGAAGCAGCGGGCTGTGGCCCGGTTGTCGGGGGCTCGGTCTTCCTGACGCCTCGGTCACCCTGGGACGGCCGAAGCCGGGGTGGAACTTCATGGCAAACAAAGAGCATCTAATTGCCATGAAGTTCCACCCCGGCCTCAGCCTTGCGTGGTGGCCGGTGACGGCCAGAAGATGGTTACTCCCGCCTCTGATTGCATCAAGACCTGCGTGATCCCGTGACAGGGCGTAGATCGGCTTCCGCGCTGTGGTCACCGTGGTCGGCACGTCACCCGGGCGGGCCTGAGTGGTGGGTTGAGCAGCCGCACCGTGCCGGTTCAGGACGGACGCTCCGCGCCCTTGGAGGGGTCACGCCGGCAATCTTCCCCGGCCTCGCACGGCGGCTGCTCGCAGCGGTTGCCGGTCTGTCCGAGTAGCCAGCGATGGCCCCGGGTGGCGGCAGGGGAACTGCGGCGGGTGCGGGCTCGGGATGCCGGGGTGAGCGGTGGGGCCGTGATTGGCAGGAATTTGTGGGCTTCAAGGGCCGGTGGTGATGTCGATGCGGACGGCGGCCGGGTGGCCGCCGGCGTCCACATCGAGGTGGACGGGTCAGCCTAGGTGCGCCGAACTCGGCGGAGGCCCGGGCCACGTCGGCGCCCCAAAGGACCAGGTCGGCCAAGCCGTCGAGCGGTAGGACATGCTCCCAGGTGTTCAGCGCATCGGCGTCGGCGAAGACGAAACGCGCGTGGCCGGTCGCGGCGGCAGGGTGGCCACTGAGGCTTCCCATGCGAGCCGGCGTCGTGGTGCCGCGGTGCCGCCGGTTGCGCTGACAAGCGGTCAAGCTGGACGACAGGTCCCGAGTTCAGGAATACAGGCCCTCCCCTTCCACGATCGATCCGAGATCCTCGTTTCAGGCCCCTTCGCTCTCCATGATCGATCCGAGATCCTGGTTTCAGGCCCCTGGAACGCGATCGAGGCCCCTGCATCAAGGATCAGCTCAACGATCAAGCCGGGGAGAGCCCTGTCTCCTGGTTTTAGACACGGCGGCGAGCCAACCGGCCACCGTGACCGGCCGCACCAGTGCGGGACCCACGACGGTGGCCGGCCTGGACAGCCTGCGCGACCAACCGGTCACCGCGACCGGCGGGCATGGGTGAGGCGGTCTGGGCCTCGGGGGAACGGCCGCGCGAACCAGATGCCCGCACCGGGCCTCCAGGGCAGACCTCGACCCCGGAGGCAGTCTAGGACCGCTGCTGTGGGCGAGCCGTGGGGTTGCTGCGGTATGTGCCCGGGGTCATGCCGGTTTCGGTGCGGAAGGCGCGGCGTAGCTGGGTTTCGCTGCTGTAGCCACAAGCGGGGCTCAGGTCGGCCACCGAGCGGCTGGGGAACGGCCGGTCGTCGAGCGGCGTGGCGGTCAGCGGGACGAACGCGCGGTTGATCGCCGCGCGGTACTCGCCGAAGGTCGACAGGAGGGCCACGTCCTCGATGATGCGTCAGCCGAGGATCTCCTTGATTGTGGAGACAACGGTTGCGGGGGAAGGCAATGAAGGGGCCTTGACCATCGCGCGGGTGGCCGGGTTGTACTGCTCTTCCCAGATCGGCTCGACCACGTGGCAGCCGTCCTGGCGGAGCTGGTCGAGGTTGCGGGCTACGGCCGGCTTGGCCAGCATGGTGGGGCTCATCATGGGGAAGAGGACGACCGGCACGGTGGCGGCCAGGAGCACGCCGGCGAGCAGGTTGGGGACGGCGCCGGTGGCCGCGGCGGCGAGCAGGTTGGCGGTGGCGGGCAGGACCAGGATTTGAAAGAAGTTTCAGGCGGCGGGGGCGTCGACGGGCTGATCGCGGCGGGACGGGGCCTTGGCGGTGGAGTCGCGGACCACGAGTTCGGGGCGGAACAGGTATTCCGAGTGGGGGGCGCCGTGACCGTTGATCTCGTCCATCAGGGAGCGGACGGCGGCGACGGCCATGGCCGTGACGGGCTGGCGCAGTGTGGTCAGCGGCGGGTCGGTGAAGGCGATCAGCGGGGAGTCGTCGAAGCCGATGACCGAGACGTCGTGGGGGACCGAGAGACCCCGGCGGCGGGCCGCGCGGATCGCGCCCAGCGCCATCAGGTCGGATCCGCAGACCAGGCCGGTCGCGCCCATGGCCAGCAGCCGGTCGGCGGCCACCTCGCCACCCTCGACGCCGAACAGGGTCAGTGACACGTAGTCGTCGACGGCGTTGTCGGCGATGTCCAGTTCGCGCTGCATGGCCTGGCGGTAGCCGGCCAGTTTGCGCTGGGTGCCGATGAAGCGGTGCGGGCCCGAGATCATGCCGATGCGCCGGTGGCCCAGGGCGACCAGGTGGGTGACGGCGAGGTCGCCGGCCAGGCGTTCGTCGCAGGAGACGAACGGGGCCTCGATGCCCTCGGCGTAGCCGTTCATCAGCACGATCGGCAGGGGACGGTCGAGCAGGCGCTGGTAGCGGGCGTGGTCGGCGGTGGTGTCGGCGGACAGGCCGGAGACGAAGATGATGCCGGAGACCTGGCGGTCGAGCAGCATTTCGACGTATTCGTCCTCGGTGACGCCGCCGGGCGACTGGGTGCAGAGGACCGGCGTGTAGCCCTGTTGGGCCAACGTGGACTCGACCACCTGGGCGAACGCCGGGAAGATCGGGTTGTCCAACTCGGGGACGACCAGGCCGACCAGGCCGGCGCTGCGTTTGCGCAGCCGCTCGGGCCGTTCGTAGCCGAGGACGTCGAGCGCGGTGAGCACCGCCTGGCGGGTCTCCGCGGAGACGCCGGGGCGGTCGTTGATGACACGCGAGACCGTCGCCTCACTGACCTGGGCCTGACGGGCGATGTCGGCCATCCGTGCACGCATGCCGCCAACTCTAGTGGTGCCGTGTTGCGGGCGAGTTCCTGCAAGCTCTTCCATTCACTGCAACCACTTGCTAACGTCCGTGCCACACCAAAGACGTTCGTCGATCCCGGATCGGCCCGCTGCACGCTGCTCATATTCGCGTGCGGCTATGCAAAAGCGATGCAACCGCGAAACCGTCCCACCCGCAAGCCCTTCGATCCCGGCGTGCAGGTGATGAAAGAACATGACAGGAGACGTACACATGCGCATCCGTGCCGTGGGGATCACCGCCGCCCTCATAGCCGCGATAGCCGTTGCGGGCTGCGGCAGCGACGACAAGAGCCCGACCGTCACCGAGTCGGCGGCGCAAGCGCAGGGCGAACTCGTCATCTGGGCCGACGACAAGCGAGCCGCCGCCCTCAAGCCGTTCGCCGACAAGTTCGGCAGCGAGAACGGCGTCACCGTCAAGGTGCAGGCGATCAGCAAGGACCAGCAGACCACCTTCGTCACCGCGTCCCAGCAGGGCAGCGGCCCCGACGTGATGGTCGGCGCGCACGACTGGATCGGCAACCTCGTGCAGAACGGCGCGGTCGACCCCGTGCAGTTGTCGGCCGAACAGACCAGCGGCCTCAACCCCAACGCGCTCAAGGCGGTCACCTTCAACGGGCAGACCTACGGAGTCCCGTACGCGATGGAGAATGTGGCTCTGATCCGCAACACCGAGCTGGCCCCGGAGGCGCCCGCGACCATCGAAGCGCTGGTAACCGCGAAGAAACCGCTCTGCCTCCAGATCGGACAGAACGGCGACGCGTACCACCTCTACCCGCTCTACTCCAGCGCGGGCGGTTACCTCTTCGGCACGACGGGCAGCGGTGACTACGACCCCAAGGACCTCGGTGTCGGCAAGCCCTCCTCGGTGCAGGCGTTCCAGAAGATCGCGAAGCTCGGCGAGAAGGGCGACGGGCTCCTCAAGCGGTCGATCACGCCGGAGAACTCGATCGCCACGTTCACCTCGAAGAAGTGCGCGTACCTGGTCTCCGGCCCGTGGGCGATCACCGACGTCAAGAAGGCGGGCATCAAGTACGACATCAGCCCCGTCCCCGGTTTCCAAGGTGGACAGCCGGCCCGGCCGTTCCTCGGGGTGCAGACGTTCTATGTCGCGTCGAAGGGCAAGAACAAGGCGCTCGCGCAAGAGTTCGTCACCAACTATGTGACGACGCCGGAGCTGGCGGTCGCGCTCTATGAGGCCGAGCCCCGGCCGCCGGCCCTGACCGCGGCGTTCGACCAGGTGAAGGGCACCGACCCGGACCTCGAGAAGTTCATCGCGGCGGGCCGGGACGGGGTGCCGCTGCCGGCGATCCCCGAGATGGCCGCGATCTGGGACCCGTTCGGCAAGGCCGAGGCCGCGGTGGTCGGTGGCGCCGACCCGGCCAAGACGATCACGGCGGCCGGCAAGACGATCTCGGCGCAGATCAAGTAGATGACGGCAACGAAGGAAGGCGGGCCTGCCGTGCGGGCCCGCCCCGCCGACGAGAAACCGAGGAGCAGCGCCGGTCTCCTGGCGAAAACGGTGTTGCTCGGGCTCACGGTGGCGATCGCCGTCTGGGCCGCCTTCCCGCTGATCGAGAACGAGGCGTGGACCGGCCTGGTGATCCTGCTGGCCACCACGGGCGGGTTGCTCTACCTGTACCTGACGCCGCGTCACATTCCGCTGAAGTACCTGGCGCCGGGCACGATTTTGCTGATCCTGTTCCAGGTGTTCCCGGTGCTCTACACGGCGAGCACGGCCTTCACGAACTTCGGCGACGGCCACCGGGGCAGCAAGCAGGAGGCCGTCGTGGCCATCCAGACCGCGTCGGTCACCCAGGTGCCGGGTTCCCGCCAGTACGTTCTGACGGTCGCGACCACAGGTGATCCGACCACCGGCTCACTGGTCTTCCTGATCACCGATCCGGCCACCCGCCAGGTCTTCGTGGGTGACGCTAACGGCCTGCGCCCGATCGCCGACGCGACGGTCGGCAGCACCGGGCGGGTCACGGCGGCCGACGGCTACACGCTGCTCAACGCCGGTCAGGCCAGTGCCCGCAGCGCCGAGATCACCGCCCTCGCCGTGCCCACACCGGGCGGCGCGATCCGCTCGTCGGGGCTGTCCAGGGCGTACGAGGGCAGGGCCGGTCGCGTCTACGAGGCGAGCTGCGACTGCGTCCGCGACACGACGACCGGGCAGACGTGGACGGCCGACGAGGACGCGGGGGCGTTCGTGGCGGCCGACGGCGACCGGCTGGCCCAGGGATGGAAGGTCGGCGTCGGGTTCGGCAACTTCACGAGGGTGCTGACCGACCCGGCGATCGGCGGGCCCTTCCTGCGTACGCTGGTCTGGAACTTCGCTTTTGCGATCGCGTCAACGGGTGGCACGTTCGCGCTCGGGCTGCTGCTGGCGGTCGCGCTGAACTCGCCGCGGGTACGTGGCCGCGTCGCCTACCGCATCCTGCTCGTGTTGCCGTACGCGATGCCGTCCTTCGCCATGTTGCTGGTCTGGCGGGACATGTTCAACACCGACTTCGGGCTGATCAACAACCTTTTCGGTACGGACGTCGACTGGTTCGGGGGTGCGGCGTCGGCCCGGCTCGCGGTGATCCTCGTACAGCTCTGGCTCGGCTATCCGTACATGTTCCTGGTCGCGACCGGCGCGTTGACGGCCATTCCGCGCGAGCTGGCCGAGGCGTCGCGCATCGACGGCGCGAGCGCGTGGGGCGGCTTCCGCCGGATCACGTTGCCGCTGCTGATGGTCGCGCTGACCCCTTTGCTGATCTCGTCGTTCGCGTTCAACTTCAACAACTTCAACGCGATCTACCTGACCACCGAGGGCGCGCCGTTCCCAGCCGACAACCCGGCCAACGGGGCGACCGACCTGCTGATCACCTACACCTACCGGATCGCTTTCGGCGGTGGGGGAGCGCAGTACGGCTACGCGGCCGCCATCTCCATCTTCATTTTCCTGATTGTCGCTGTCGTCTCCGCGGCCAGCTTCCGTCGCACGCGCCATCTCGAGGAGGTCAACGCGTGACCGACCGCACCGCAGCGAGCGCAGCAGGGCGTAGAGCGGCCAGGAGGGCACGCGACAGGAGGCTCGGCATGAGGGAATGGTGGCGGCACGGGGTCGCGGTGCTGATGCTTCTGTTCGCGCTGCTGCCGATCGTCTTCGTCGTGTCGGCGGCGCTCAACCCGCTCGGCACGCTCTCGTCGAGTGAGCTGGTTCCGACGGGCGCCTCGCTCGGCAACTTCGTGCGGCTGTTCGGCGAAACCCGCTTCGGGAGCTGGTTCGTCAACTCGGTCGTGATCGCCGCGGTGTCGTCGGCAGCCTCGGTCTTCATCTCCGCCCTGGCCGCGTACGCGTTCAGCCGTCGACGGTTCCGCGGCCGCCGCGTGGGACTGCTCAGCGTGCTGCTCATCCAGATGTTCCCGCAGTTCCTGGCGATCGTCGCGATCTTCCTGATCTTCTCGACGGTCACCGACCTGTGGCCCGAGATCGGTTTCAACACGTGGTGGGGACTGATCCTGCTCTATCTCGGAGGCGCGCTCGGCGTCAACACTTGGCTGATGAAGGGCTTCTTCGACACCGTGCCCCGCGAGCTCGACGAGTCGGCCACGATGGACGGCGCCACCCACGCGCAGGTGTTCTTCCGCATCCTGCTGCCGTTGGTCGCGCCGATCCTCGCGGTCACCGCGCTGCTCGCGTTCATCGGCACGATCAACGAGTTCCTCATCGCCAACGTGTTCCTCACCGACGCCGGCTCCAAGACGCTGCCGGTCGGTCTTTACGGTCTGGTCGCCGGCGAACGGAACGCCAACTTCGGCATGTTCTGCGCCGGAACTCTGCTCACCGCGATCCCGACGGTGCTCGTCTTCCAACTTCTGTCGCGCTATATCACCGACGGACTGACCGCCGGGGCGGTGAAGGGATGAGGCCGCACCACGACGGCAGCGAGCTTTACGTCAGCGATCCGGCACCAACCCTCGGACATACGGTGACAGTCTTCGTAAGGGTGCCGCGCGGCACCGGCGTGTCCCGCGTGCATCTGCGCTGGGTGCGCGACGGCGAGCCGGTTTTCACGTCGGCGGTCGTCGACCGGCGCGGACCGGGCGGGGACACGTGGTGGCGGGCCGAGCTGCCGGCCCACAACCCGGTCACCCGCTACCGGTTCCTACTCGGCACGACGACCGGGGTGCGCTGGCTGACCGCGTGGGGCCTGACCGCGTACGACGTCCCGGACGTCACCGATTTCCGGCTGGTGACCGAGCCGGGCCCGCCGTCGTGGGCCCGCGACGCGGTGATCTATCAGATCTTCCCCGACCGGTACGGCCGTTCCAGCGCCGCCGACCTGCGGGAAACCCCGGACTGGGCGCTGAGGGCCCGCTGGGACGACCCGGTGGTGCCCGGCCCCGACGCCACGCGTGTGCTTTACGGCGGTGACCTCGACGGGATCGCCCGCCGGCTCGACCACGTGACCGCGCTCGGCGCCGACACCATTTATCTGACCCCGTTCTTCCCGGCCCGGTCGAACCACCGGTACGACGCGGCCGGCTTCGACCGGGTCGACCCGCTGCTCGGCGGCGACCGGGCCCTCGAGCGGCTGGCGGGGGCGGCCCGCGAGCGGGGCGTACGGCTGATCGGTGACCTGACCACCAACCACACCGGCGACGCGCATCCGTGGTTCGCGTCGCGCCCCGACTTCTACTACCGGAATGCCGACGGCAGTTTCGTCTCCTGGCTCGACGTGCCGACCCTGCCGAAGCTGAACTGGGCGAGCGACGACCTGCGGCGCGAGTTCCAGGGCATCGTGCGGCGGTGGCTCGCCGAACCGTACGACCTGTCCGGCTGGCGGATCGATGTGGCCAACATGACCGCCCGGTTCGGCGCCGACGACTGGAACCACGAGGTCGCCGCCCTGCTGCGGCAGGCCGTGCGCGACGCCCGGCCCGACGGGCTGCTGATCGCCGAGCACAATCACGACGCCACCGACGATCTCGACCGCGACGGCTGGCACGGCACGATGAACTACGCCGGCTTCACCCGTCCCGTGTGGTGCTGGCTGCGCGCCGAGACCGTGCCGTTCGACGGCTTCCTCGGCCAGCCGGAAGACCTGCCGCTGCTCGGCGCGGATTCCCTCGTGGCCACCATGAACGCGTTCGCCGCGCAGATGTCCTGGCGATCATGGGAGTCTTCGTGGTCGTTGCTCGGCTCGCACGACACCGCCCGAATCCGTACGGTCGTCGGCGACGCGGACCGCCAGCACGCCGCGGCCGGGCTGCTGTTCACCCTGCCCGGCACGCCGATGGTGTTCGCCGGCGACGAGCTGGGGCTGACCGGTGGCGGCAACGAGTCGGCCCGCGCGCCGATGCCGTGGGACCAGCCCTGGGACACCGCGACCCTTCAGCGTTACCGCGACCTGATCGCGTTGCGGCGGTCGTCGCCCGCGCTGCGCCGGGGCGGGCTGCGCTGGGTGCACGCCGACGCCGACACCTTGGTCTACCTGCGCGAGAGCGTCGACCAGGGCGTACTCGTTCACGTCCGCCGATCGGCCGGGCAGCCGACGCGGCTCACCGGTCTGGCTCCCGACACCACCCTGGAGAACCTTTACGGCGGCGCCGAGCCGCTGCACATTGGATCTGATGGTTCCACCGTCATCGATGGCTACGGCCCGGCCGTGCAGGTCTGGGCACTTCCATAGAGGGAGACATTGTGGTCTCAAGAAGGCTGCTCGCCGCGGCCGTGGCACTCACCTTCCCGTTCCTGAACGCGGTGCCCGCTCAAGCGGCACCGTCCGCTCCGAGCGACGCCGTCATCGCCCAGTGGGGCACGGACGAACCCGCTTCCAACGAGCAGTTCTATTTCGTGCTGCCGGACCGCTTCGCCAACGGCAACAGGGCGAACGACAAGGGTGGCCCGACCGGGGACCGCCTGAAGACCGGGCTCGACCCGGCCGACAAGGGCTTCTATCACGGCGGCGACCTGGCCGGGCTCATCGACAAGCTCGACTACATCCAGGGCCTGGGCACCACCGCGATCTGGCTCGCGCCGGTCTTCAAGAACCGGCCCGTGCAGGGCAGCGGCAACGACATCTCGGCCGGTTACCACGGCTACTGGATCACCGACTTCACCCAGGTCGACCCGCACTTCGGCACCAACGACGAGCTGAAGAGGCTCGTGCGCCTGGCCCACCAGCGCGGCCTGAAGGTCTACCTCGACATCATCACCAACCACACCGCGGACGTCATCAAGTACGCGGAAAACGAATACGACTACATCGACAAAGCCACCAGCCCGTACGAGGACGCGAAGGGCCGCCCGTTCGACGACCGTGACTACGCGGCCGGCGACAACGGTTTCCCGAAGGTGTCCACGGCCTCATTCCCGTACACCCCGGTCTTTCCCTCTGCCGCCGACGCGAAAGTGAAGGTTCCGAGCTGGCTGAACGACCCGTTGATGTATCACAACCGGGGCGATTCGACCTTCGTCGGGGAGAACAGCGAGTACGGGGACTTCTTCGGGCTCGACGACCTGTGGACCGAGCGGCCCGAGGTCGTCCGCGGAATGACCGACATCTACGCCTATTGGATTCGCGCCGCGGGCATCGACGGCTACCGGCTCGACACCGTCAAGCACGTCAACCTCGACTTCTGGCCGCGATTCAGCGCGGGTATCGACAAGGCGGCGGCCGGGCGCGACTTCTTCATGTTCGGCGAGGTCTACAGCGCTGACCAGGAAGTTCAGTCCACTTACGTACGCCGGGGCGGGTTGCCCGCGACCCTGGACTTCTCGTTCCAGGAGGCGGCGAAGGGCTTCGTGGCCGGGAACGGCTCGGCCAAGGCGCTGGCCGATCTGTATGCCAAAGACGATCTCTACACGGCGCGGGACACGAACGCGGGACGACTGCCGACGTTCCTCGGCAACCACGACATGGGCCGGATCGGCTCGTTCATCCAGGCCGCCGGCGGGCCGGACGCGCTCCGGCGTGATCAGCTCGCGCACGAGCTGATGTTCCTGACCCGCGGGCAACCGGTCGTCTACTCCGGCGACGAGCAGGGATTCACCGGGCCGGGCGGCGACAAGGACGCGCGGCAGGACCTCTTCGCCACAAAGACCGCCGACTATCTCGACGACGATCTGCTCGGCACGGACCGCACGCACGCGGTGGACAACTACAACACCGCCCACCCCATTTACCGTACGATCGCCGAGCTCGGCGCTCTGCGAAAGACGCATTCGGCTTTGCGGGGCGGAGTGCAGGTCACGCGGGCCGCGGCTGACGGGCCAGGGGTCTTCGCGGCGTCCCGGATCGACCCCGCAAAGCGTGTCGAATATGTCATCGCCGCCAACAGCGCGAACACCGCGCAGACGGTCACCATCGACACCTGGTCGCCCGGGGTCACCTTCCGCGGCATCTACGGTGGTGGCGCGGCGCGGAACGCGGGCGACAAGCTCACCATCGTTGTTCCACCGCTGTCGGCTGTCGCCTTCAAGGCCGACAAATCGATCCCGGGTTCGACCGCCGCTCCGACCGTGAAGTTCACCTCGCCCACATCGGCGGTGGCGACGCGCGCTCACCTGGTCGCTCAGACCACGGGTGATCCCCTCGCGACGGTCACCTTTGCCGCGCAGGTCGGCGACGGGCCGTGGAAGCTCGTCGGCACCGGGCCCTCGGCCTATCACGACCTGAACGGGCTGGCCGGGGGCACGACCGTGCGTTACAAGGCGGTCGTGCGCGACAGCCGGGGGCGGCTCGCCTCCACGTCGACGACCATCAAGGTCGGGACGCCGGTGACGACGACCAGCCCGGACTATGCCGTTGTGCACTATCAGCGGCCGGCCGGAGGGTACGACGACTACGGCCTTTACGTGTTCGGCGACGTCGACGCGTCGATGACGACCACGTGGCCGGCGGGGCAGCCGTTCGTGGGGGAGGACGAGTACGGCCGGTTCGCGTACGTGAAACTCGCCCCTGACGCCAAGAACGTCGGCTTCATCGTGGTCAGCAAGGACGGGGTGAAGGACGTCGACGCGGATCGGTTCTTCGACCCGTCACAGAGCGGCGAGATCTGGCTCAAGCAGGGCGACGCGACCATCACGACGACGCCACCGGCGGTTTCGCAGGATCCGAACAAGGCGGTCATTCACTATCGGCGCGCCGACGGCGACTATTCGGGCTGGGGGATGCACGTCTGGGACGGCGCCGCGAACCCGACCGACTGGGCGTCGCCGCTGCCACCGGCTCGTACCGACAGCTTCGGTGCCGTCTTCGAGGTGCCGCTCGCGGCCGGGGCCACCGCGCTGAACTACATCATCCACAAGGGAGATACCAAGGACCTGCCGGACGACCAGCGGCTCGTCTTCGCCGAGGGCGGGCGCGAGATCTGGCTGCTCGGCGGGGTCTCGCCCCGGCTCGCGCCGGTGATCAAGAAGGCGGGCCCGGGCGGCGTGGCCGACCTGACGAAGTCGTCGGCGGTGTGGCTCGACCGGGGCACGATCGCCTGGCAGCCGGGCGGGGAGACCGACGGCAAGGTCTACGACCTGGTCTGGGCGCCCGGTGGCATCGGGATCACGGACGGCGAGCTGTCCGGCGCTTACTCGTCGGCCCGGCTCTCGGCGGGCACACTCACCGACGCGCAGCGGACGCGGTTCCCGCACCTGTGGCAGTACGACGCGTTCCATTTGCCGCGAGGTGTCGACGTCAAGGCTGTTCTGCGCGGGCAGGTGGTGGTGACCTCGCGGGACGCCTCCGGCAAACTGCTCGCGGCGACCGGGGTGCAGACCGCGGGAGTGCTCGATGACCTCTACGCCGCGGCCGCCTCGTCGTCCCGGCTCGGGCCGGTCGGCACCACGCTGTCGGTGTGGGCGCCCACGGCTCAATCGGTGGCCCTGCAGCTTTACGACACGGCGTCGTCGGCTTCGGCACAGACCGTGGCGATGACCCGGGACGACCGCACGGGGGTGTGGTCGGTGCGAGGGCCCGCGTCATGGAAGGGCAAGTACTACTCGTACCGGGTCACCGCCTGGCAGCCCGCCGCGCACCGCGTCGTGACGGCCGCGGTCACCGACCCGTACGCCCTGGGTCTCTCGACCGATTCGAAGCTGAGCCGGATCGTCGATCTGGGCGACCCCGCACTCGCGCCGGGCGGCTGGTCGTCGCTGCGCAAGCCAGCCGCGGTTCCGTCGGCCAAGATCCAGATCTCCGAGCTTTCCGTACGGGATTTCTCCATCGCCGATTCGACGGTGCCGGCCGCCGAGCGGGGGACATATCTCGCCTTCGCGCGTTCGTCGAGTGCCGGGATGAAGCATCTGTCGTCGCTGGCCGATGCCGGAGTCACGCATTTGCACCTGCTGCCGGTGTTCGACTTCGCGACGATTCCGGAGCGCCGGACGGATCAGAAGCAGCCGCCGTGCGATCTGGCCGCGCTGCCGCCGGACAGCGAGGAACAGCAGAAATGCGTCGCGGCGGTAGCGGACACCGATGGGTACAACTGGGGATACGACCCGCTGCACTACACCGTGCCCGAGGGCGGGTACGCGGTTGATCCCGAGGCGCGCACCAAGGAATTCCGGACGATGGTGGCGGGGGTCAACAAAGCCGGGCTGCGAGTGGTGATGGACGTCGTCTACAACCA
This sequence comes from Actinoplanes solisilvae, assembly GCF_003999975.1. Classification (GTDB taxonomy): domain Bacteria; phylum Actinomycetota; class Actinomycetes; order Mycobacteriales; family Micromonosporaceae; genus Actinoplanes; species Actinoplanes solisilvae. Next base: position 230,262 of record NZ_RJAC01000011.1, read on the forward strand.
CACGTCAGCGGCGGGAACCGATCCCAAGTCGGTGCTCGACCAGATCGTGCCGGGATATTACCAACGGCTGCTCGCGGACGGAGCCGTGGCGAACTCCACGTGCTGCGCGAATACAGCGCCGGAGAACGCGATGATGGGCAAGCTCGTGGTCGACTCGATCGTCACGTGGGCTCGCGCCTACCGGGTGGACGGATTCCGCTTCGATCTGATGGGGCACCACCCGAAGGCGAACATCCTGGCGGTGCGGGCGGCGCTCGACCGGCTGACGCTCGCGCGGGACGGGGTTGATGGAAAGAGCATCAACCTGTACGGGGAAGGGTGGGACTTCGGGGAGATCGCGGGAGACTCGCGCTTCGAGCAGGCGACCCAGGCCAATATGGCCGGGACGGGGATCGCCACCTTCAACGACCGGCTGCGGGACGGCGTACGCGGTGGGGGGCCGTTTGATGCGAACCCGAGGATCCAAGGGTTCGCCAGCGGGCTGCTGAGCGCGCCCAACGGGGATGCCGTGAACGGAACTCCGGCCGAGCAGCGGGCGCGGTTGCTGCACTACCAGGATCTGATCAAGGTGGGGCTGAGCGGGAACCTGGCGTCCTATCGGTTCGTGTCCTCGGCGGGCGAATCGGTTACGGGGAATCAGATCTCGTACAACGGGTCGCCGGCCGGGTACACGGCGGCGCCCGGTGAGGCGATCACCTATGTGGACGCGCACGACAACGAGATTTTGTACGACGCCCTGGCGTTCAAGTTGCCGCAGGGGACATCGGCCGTCGAGCGGGCTCGGGCTCAATCGGTCGCGTTGGCGACCACGGCATTGGGGCAGGGGGCCGGATTCGCGGCTACGGGGTCGTCGCTTCTGCGGTCCAAGTCGCTCGATCGTAATTCCTACAATTCGGGGGATTGGTTCAACTCGATCTCGTGGGATTGTGCTGCGGGCAACGGGTTCGGTCGAGGGCTGCCGCCCGCCGCTGACAACTCGGACAAATGGCCCTACGCGCGGCCGTTGCTGGCCGATCCCGCGCTTGTTCCCTCGTGTGACGCGGTGGCGCTGTCCGACGCTCGCTACCGGGAACTGCTGAAGATCCGCCGCTCGTCGCCGGTCTTCGGCCTGCCGACCGCCGCCGAGGTGCAGAGACGACTGTCGTTCCCGCTTTCCGGAGCGGCCGAGACCCCGGGGGTCGTCACGATGACCCTGGACGGACGGGGAATCGACCGCGACTGGAAGTCGGTGACCGTGGTCTTCAACGGCACCTCGGCGGCCACCACCCAGACCGTCGCCGCGCTGGCCGGCAAGGCGGTCACGCTCCACCCGGTGCAGCGCGCCTCGGCCGACCCGCTGGTGCGGACGTCCTCGTTCGCCTCGGCCACCGGCAGCCTCACCGTGCCGGCTCGCACTACGGCCGTGTTCGTCGAGAGATAGGGGAACCGCCCCGGTCTCGGCTCCGACTTGGTCAGTGGAAACGGCCTCACAGTCCGTTGGTCCGGGGGGAGGCGGCCCGCCGGCCCGGGCTTACGGCCTGATCGCTCGCGGCCCGTGGATTTTGTCCACGGGCCGCGCTCTCGTGCGGGCACGTTCGCTGCGTCACAATCGGTCTCGGAGATCGCGGGAGCGGACAGGGAGGCGTAGTGTACGAAACGGTTTCGTTTCGCAGGGCTGGCAGGACGGGGGGATCACATGGCTGAGCAGGCGCGAACCGCCTCGCCGGCCGGGCGGTCCCGGCGGCTCGACGGCGAGCGTGAGCAGGCGATCCTGCGCGCCGCCTACGAGTTGCTCGGCGAGACGGGCTACCAGGGCCTGAGGGTGGACGCGGTCGCCGCCCGGGCCCAGGCCAGCAAGGCGACCCTCTACCGGCACTGGCCCACCAAGGCCGAGCTGGTCACCGACGCCGTACGCACGTGCAAGGCCGCCGAGGCGCCGCTGCCCGACACCGGGTCGTTCCGCGGCGACCTGCGGGCCTGGTTCGGCGACATCGCCATGATGATCGGCAGCGAGGAGGGGCCGCTCCTCGCCGGCCTGTTCATGGCGTTGAACAGCGACCCCGAGCTCGCGGCGCAGTTACGTCAGATGCGCGATTCGAAGGTCCCGTTCGCAGAGACCATCTGCGCGCGGGCGGCGGCTCGCGGCGAGCTCCGCCCCGGCTACGACGCCGGTCTCATCGACGAGATCGTGCCGGCGCTGGTCTTCATGCGCCGATTCGCGCTGGGGGAGCCGCTCGACGAGCCCTTCCTCGACCATCTCGTCGACGACATCGTCCTGCCCCTGCTGACTCGCGAGCCGTGCGAATAAGCCTCTAACCCCGCAAGCACCACGACGCCCCGTCTCTGACGCGGGTGGATCTCCGCATGCCCACTAGGGGGACCTCTCCATGTCCATCACGACCTCCGACGCCAAGACTCCGCCGGATATATCGCCCGTATCAGGAAAGGGGCGCTGGCTGGCCCTGGCCGTCATCGCGGTCTCCCAGCTGCTGATCGTGCTCGACGCCACGATCGTCAACATCGCCCTGCCGACCGCCCAGGTCGATCTGCACATCAGCGACGCCAATCGCCAGTGGATGATCACGGCGTACACGCTGGCCTTCGGCGGTCTGCTGCTGCTCGGCGGCCGCATCGCCGACTTCACCGGCCGCAAGCGGGCGTTCATCATCGGCCTGCTCGGGTTCGCCGCCGCGTCCGCGCTCGGCGGCATCGCCACCAACGCCGTCACGCTCTTCTCGGCCCGCGCCCTGCAGGGTGCGTTCGGCGCGCTCATGGCCCCCGCGGCCCTCTCCCTGCTCACGGTCACGTTCACCGAGGCGAAAGACCGGGCCCGGGCCTTCGGCGTGTACGGGGCCATCGCGGGCGGCGGCGGCGCGGTCGGCCTGCTCCTCGGCGGTGTCCTGACCGAGTACGCCTCCTGGCGCTGGACCCTGCTGGTCAGCGCCCCGATCGCGATCGCCGCGGCGCTGGCCGCCGTCCGCTTCGTCGGCGAGAGCCGCGCCGAGGGCAACACCCGTTACGACCTGCCCGGTGCCGTCACGTCCACGCTCGGCCTGGTGGCTCTGGTGTACGGCTTCACGAAGGCGGCCGACGACGGCTGGGACTCGCCCACCACGCTCGGCTTCCTGGCCGTCGCGATCCTGCTGCTCGTCGCGTTCGTCGTGATCGAGCTGCGCAGCTCGCACCCGCTGCTGCCGATGCGCGTCATCCTCGACCGCAACCGCGGGGGCGCGTTCCTCTCGGCGCTGCTGATCGGCGCGGGCATCTTCGGCGTCTTCCTGTTCCTGACGTTCTACCTGCAGCTCACGCTGGGCTACTCGGCCCTGATGACCGGCGTCGCGTTCCTGCCGTTCACGTTCGGCATCATCGCCGGCGCCGGGCTGTCGGCTCAGCTCCAGACCCGGGTGGGTCCGCGCGTGCTGATGTTCGGCGGCATGGTGCTGGCCGCCGTCGGCCTGGTCCTGCTGACCCGCATCGGCGTCGACACCGGGTTCTGGACGCACGTCTTCCCCGGCCTGGTGGTCATCAGCTTCGGCATGGGCGTGACCTTCGGCCCGATGTCGAACACGGCCCTGGTCGGGGTGGCCGACCACGACGCCGGCGTGGCCAGCGCCCTGATCAACACCACCCAGCAGATCGGTGGCTCCCTGGGTACGGCCCTGCTGAACACCATCTTCACCTCGGCGGTGGCAGGCTACCTGGCCGACCGGGCCGCCGGCGCCGCCAACCCGGCCGTCCAGCAGGCGGCCACCGTCCACAGCTACACGGTCGCCTTCTGGGTGAGCGCGGCCCTGATCGGCGTGGCCGCCCTCGTCGCCCTGACCCTGATCCGGGCCGGGCGCGAAGAGGTCTCGTCGAACAACGCGGTCCCGGCCGGCCTGTGAGCCGGCGCGGCGCTGCTTGACCGGGCGCTGTTCGCCTGACCGGGCTCTGTCCCTCGCGGGGCGGGGCCCGGTCGTCGTCTATCGGGTATCGGCGGCGGCCTGAAGGAAGGCACGGATCAGCGGAGTCTCGCCGGCGCCGCGCCACACCGGGGCGTACCGCATGATCGGTCCGTCGGCGAAAGGGAGGAACACCAGGTCGTTTCGCAGCCGTGAGGCGGCCGTGTAAGACCCGATGGGAGAGATGACGGTGCCGGCGCTGACCGCCGTGAAAGCCTCCGCCAGGGTCGCCACGTTCACTCCTGGCCTCACGGGCCGGCCGCCCGGCGTCACGGCCGGGGTGTGGGCCTGCCACACATAATCCGGAATCGGGCCGTCCGGAGAGGCCACCGGGTAGTCGCCCAGGACCTCGAGGTCGACCTCGTCCCGGCCGGCCAGCGGATGATCCGGCGCGACGGCGAGCACCAACGGCTCGGTGAACAGCTCGGGCCCCACCGCCAGGTCGGGCTCTCGGACGGGCAGCCAGAGCACCGCGACGTCGACCCGGCCGGCGCGCAGGCCCGCGAACGGGTCGGTCGGCAAGACCTCGCGGATGCGCAGCTCGCACTGCGGATGTCGCTGCCGGAACAGGTCGAGGACGGCCGCGATCTCCTGCGATTGGTTGTCGTACACGCCGACGTTCAGGGTGCCGAACTGTCCGCGAGCCGCGGCGACGGCCTCCTCGACGCCGGCCATGATCTCGCGGTAGCCCGCCTCGAGCCGATCGCGTAGCCGCGCACCGAGCGGGGTGAGACGCACGCTGCGACTCGTCCGTTCGAAGAGGGCGCCACCTATCCGGCGCTCCTGCTGCTTGATCGACTGGCTGACGCGCGCCTGGGAGACGCGAAGGCGCTCAGCCGTACGCCCGAAGTGAAGCTCCTCGGCGAGCGTCAGGAAGATCTCGATGTCTCGTAGCTCCACCAGCATCCCCCTAACACGCCGACCGGAGCAGCAACGATAACCGCCGGCTTATCGAGCGGTTCGATCTCTAGCGTTGTTCGGTGTCGACGGCCGGGCGATCGTGAGTGCCATGAACGAAGCCCACGTCGAGGTCGTGGCGGTGCTGGATCACCGCGGTGGTTCGCGCTGGCACGCGGTTGCGGCGCACGGCGTCGTGGCCGGGGTGGCCGGGTTGCGGCCGATCATTCCGTACGGGCTGCTGCCGGCGGTCTCGGGCGAGCTCCTGGTGCGGGTGGAGCCGGCGTGGCGACGTCGGGGGATCGGGTCGCGGCTGCTGGCCGCCGTGCGCGACCACACCGCGGAGCAGCGCCTGGTCGTGGACGTGGTCGCGGGGTCGGCGGGGGAGGCGTTCTGCCGGCGGCGCGGCTTCCGGCGCACCCGGTCGTGGCGCCGTGACCAGCTCGTCTATTGCGACGTGCACCAGGCGTGGCTGGGTGAGCTGGTCGACGCCGAGCATCCCGGATACCGCCTGGCGTACTGGACCGGCGATCTCCCCACCGCGCCGCGGGTCTCCGCCGCCTCCCGCCTCGAAGAACTGTTTCGCGAGCCGAGCCGGCCCGGCGACGCGCTGCTGACCGCGGCGGACGCGAACGGTGACCTGGCCGCCTATGCCGTGGCGATCGCCGACCCGGTCACGCGGTCCCGCGCTCACCAATATGGACCGGCTGTCCTGCCCGGCCATCGCGGGCGGCGTCTGGGCCGCTGGGTCAACGCCGCCCTGATCCAGCGACTCCGGGAGGTCCACCCGCACGTCGACGAGATAGAAGCCGGCAGCGCCACGGACCAGCCCGGCCTCGTCGCCGTACGCCGGGAACTCGGTTTTCGTCCTGTCCCGCGAACTCGCCGTTACGAGCTCGCCCTCTCCTGAAAGGTTCACCATGAAACACCAGAGAACATGGCTCCTCGCCGCCGGCGCCCTGGTCATCCACCGTTGCGGTGGGCGGCCTCGCGCGCGTCACCCGCACCGGGAAAGACCGCCGCTCCCCGTCCGCGCCGTCACCGTCCGAAAGTTCTGAGGGGTCCCGACCATGACGAACCTGGCCATCGCGGCGAACGGGCTGCGCAAATCGTACGGCGACAAGGTCGTGCTCGACGGGGTCGACCTGGCCGTCCCGGACGGCACGATCTTCGCACTGCTCGGCCCGAACGGCGCCGGCAAGACCACCGCCGTCAAGATCCTCTCCACGCTCATCTCGCCTGGTCCCGGCTCCGGCGAGATCCGCGTCGGAGGCCACGACCTGGCCGCCGATCCGCAGGCGGTCCGCGCCGAGATCGGCGTCACCGGGCAGTTCTCGGCCGTCGACGGGCTGATCACCGGTGAGGAGAACATGCTCCTCATGGCCGACCTGCACCACCTGTCCAAGCCGGAGGGACGACGGACGGCAGCCGACCTGCTCCGGCGTTTCGATCTCGTCGAGGCGGCGTCGAAGCCGGCCTCCACCTACTCCGGCGGGATGCGGCGCCGGCTCGACATCGCGATGACCCTGGTCGGGAGCCCGCGGATCATCTTCCTCGACGAGCCGACCACGGGACTCGACCCGCGCAGCCGGCACGGCATGTGGCAGATCATCCGTGAGCTGGTCACCGGCGGCGTCACCGTCTTCCTCACCACGCAATATCTGGAGGAGGCGGACGAACTCGCCGACCGCATCGCGGTGCTCGACGACGGGAAGATCGCGGCCGAGGGCACGGCGGCGGAACTGAAGCGGCTCATCCCGGGCGGGCACGTCCTGCTGCGCTTCACCGACCCGGTCGCCTACCAGGCCGCCGCCCTCGCCCTGCCCGACGCGGGCGGCGACGACTCGTCGCTCGCGTTGCAGCTCTCCAGCGGCGGCAGCCAGCGCGAGCTGCGTACGGTCCTCGACCGGCTCGACCGGGCCGGCGTCGAGGCCGACGAGCTGACCGTGCACACCCCCGACCTCGACGACGTGTTCTTCGCCCTGACCAGCCGACCCCTGGAGAACGTCCGATGAGCACCCTCGCGCTGTCCGCCCGCGACTCGTCCACGATGCTGCGGCGCAACCTGCTGCACGCTCGGCGCTATCCGTCGCTGACCCTGAACCTGCTGCTCACGCCGATCATGTTGCTGCTGCTGTTCGTCTACATCTTCGGCGACGCGCTGAGCGCGGGTATCACCGGCGGCGCGCCGGACCGGGCGGCGTACATCGCCTATCTGGTTCCCGGCCTGCTGCTGATGACCGTCGGCAGCACCGTGATCGGGACGGCGGTGTCGGTCTCCAACGACATGACCGAGGGCATCATCGCCCGCTTCCGCACCATGGCCATCCATCGCGGCTCGGTTCTCGTCGGGCACGTCGTCGGCAGCGTGCTGCAGTCGATCCTGAGCGTGGTCCTGGTCAGCGCGGTGGCTGTGGCCATCGGCTTCCGGTCCACCGGCGCCACGCCGCTGGACTGGGCGGCCGCGTTCGGGTTGCTGGTGCTGTTCGCGCTGGCGCTCACGTGGATCGCGGTGGGCATGGGGCTGGTCAGCCCGAACGCCGAGGCGGCGAGCAACAACGCGATGCCGCTGATCCTGCTGCCGCTGCTGTCGAGCGCCTTCGTGCCGGTCGACGCCATGCCCGGCTGGTTCCAGCCGATCGCTTCGTACCAGCCGTTCACGCCGGCCATCGAGACCCTGCGCGGGCTGCTTCTCGGCGGCGAGATCGGGCACAACGGCTGGCTCGCGGTGGCCTGGTGCGTGGGGCTGGCGGTGCTCGGCTACTTCTGGTCGACCTCGAAGTTCAACAGCGACCCGCGCTAGTCGTAGGCGGGCGGCGTCCACCGGCGTACGTCGCCCGCCGCACTGCAGCACCGATCGTGCACGCGATGTCACGTACGGTTGGCAATGCCTCCTACTGTGGAGGATGTGACGAAGTTCGATCAAGACGGCGGCAACGATGACCGCCGAGCAACGCCGCCCGCCGACCCGTGGCTGGAGACGGCTCCCACCTCACCCATCGGCCAAGACGGCTCCTACACGGTCGCGGACCTTCAAGGGCCGGTGTTCGAAGACCGCGCGCCCCGGCGACGCGATCGGCGCGGGTGGTGGGTCGCGGTGGCCGTTCTCGCTCTGCTGGGCTGCGTCGGCGGTCTTCTCCTGAAGCCGTTCGGCGACAACGACCCGCCCGGCCGGGCCGGACCCACACCGCAGCCGACCGATTCCAGCCCCGCGCCGGCCCCCGCGGTTGCGCCTGTCTCCGCCTCCGCGCGCGTTGCCGCCCGGCCGTCGGCCAGCGGTGAGCCGGCCGCCAACGAGGTGGTCTACCTGGTCTCCTCGACCAGCAAGGGCGACAAGGCCCGCGTCTCCTTCACCGATGAGGACCGCGACATCATCCGGAAGGGCGAAGTGTCGTTGCCGTGGCGGCACACCTTCATCCTGACCGGGGACAAGCCACCGCTCGTCGTGATCTCCCAGCGCAAGAGCGGCGGCACCGGCGAGGTGACCTGCTCGATCAGTCTGGGCGGCAAGGTGCTGAGCACCGCGGTGCAGAGAGGCCGGTACGCGTCGCCGCAGTGCGCGGGCTAGGTTGAGTCGAAGGTGCATCTGAGCCTGTACGCAATCTGCAACATGGCGGATTGATGTGTGGCGGTCGGCCGTATGGCGTGCTCTACTGGCGGAGACAGTTTCCGGAGGCGGACAAGCGATCGGAAACGCCATGAGGCGCCCGGGTGCAGCCGGGCGCCTCATTTTGTTCGACGGCTTCGGGCTTGTACGCAATCTGCAACATGGCAGATAGGAGTATGGCGATCGGCCGTGTGTCGTGGTCTACTTCTCTCACGGATTCCGGCTCGACAGTGGATTCGTGTGGACAAGTGCAGAAAACAGTATTCGAGGCATCCGGGGGCAGCCGGGTGCCTCGTTCATGTTCGGGCGCTTTTCACCTTGAGGCGCGCTACGCACAACTGCGGTGTCTCCAGCGTGGACGGATGTGACAACCGGCAAACTGCTTGGTGTCGGGTTACGGGCTGCACCCCCGCCGACGTCCTTGATCGCTTGTCCGCGCCCCGCTGTCCGAAAGGCTTCCCCATGCGTCATCCTCCGGAACTGCGAGCTCTATGGCTGGCCTGCATTCTGATCACCGCGCTCATCGTGGGACTGGTCGCCGGTGTCCTTTCCTGGGCGGGTGGAATGAATGCGCCGACCGCCGTCCTCACCGGATCCGGTGCGTTTTCGGCCGGTGCCCTGCTGATGCTCAGCCTGGTGAAATTCGCGACCGCCGCCGCCGATTGAACAGGCGGACGGCCCGCACGGAAAACGCGCCCCCCGTGATTCGAGGGGCGCGTTTCGCCGTACGGGGAATCAGTTGTAGTTGTAGGTGTTGCCGGTGCCCGGAACCTTGGCCGGCAGGCCCTTGCGGGACTGTTCCACCTTGCGGCCGATGTCGAAGATGTCCCAGAAGGTGCTCAGGGCGACCCCGAGGATCGTGGCCAGCGAGACCCAGCGCTCCAGGTCGGCGTCGGCGTCGATGAAGCCGGTGAACGCCGGGTTGAAGAAGTTGCCGCTCGCCAGCAGGTAGATCATGACGGCGGCGGTCACAAGGCCCAGCACCGCGTTCGAGACCGAGGCGGCCCGGGTCCACTTGCCGAGGCGGTAGACCCACACGGCCCACACTGCCTTCAGCGCGACCAGCACGATCAGGGCCGGCCACCAGAAGGACCAGTTCGCCGGGTCGAGCAGCGGCTCGTCGGTGAACGTGAACTGCTGCAGCACCAGCGCGGCGGTCAGCAGCACGGGCCAGACCAGGTTGGCCCCGAGTTCCATGCGGCTGAGGACGCTCTTCTCGTACTTCGGCAGGTCGGCGAGGGTCCACGTCTTCTTCAGGTCGGTCTGGCCGAGCCCGGTGCGTTCGAGGACGGCGAAGGTGCCCGTCGTCCAGAAGGCCAGGTGAGCGGCGACCGTGATGGTCGCGGTGATCGCCGCGCCGAGAACGTTGCCGAAGGTGGCGTCGTCCTCGAAGAGCCGGACGGCCGCCACGACGATGACGACGATCGGCAGCACCGTGGTGAACAGCATCGTCATCACGCGGCGCCACACCCCGTAGAGCTCGGGGCCGATCAGGAAGTTGGGCCGGTTCGCATAGCTGTCGGCGAGCTTGTCGGGGTCGCCCAGCTCGAGCAGCGTCTGCTCGATCGCGGCCTCGCGGGACTCGCCCGCCTCGACCCGGGCGTCGACCGCGTCGTCGATGGAGGCGCGCAGCTCGCGGTCGATGTCGGTGCGCTGCTGCTCGGGCACGCGGCGCAGGGCGGTGAACACGTAGCGGTCGACGAGGCCGGCGGTCATTTCTCGCTCCCAGGGGTCGTGGTGGTGACGGAAAGGTCGCCGATCGCCTCGTCGAGACGGGCCCACTCGGTGCGCAGGGCGGCGGCGACCGCGTCGCCCTGCTCGGTGGTGGTGTAGAACTTTCGCGGCCGGGCCTCGTCGGTGTTCCACGAGCTGGTGAGCAGGCCCTGAGCTTCGAGCCTGCGCAGCAGCGGGTAGAGCGTGTTGGCCTCGACCTCGAAACCGGCCTCGCTCAGCGTTTCGAGCAAGGAGTAGCCGTAACCGGGTGTGCGCAGAACGGTGAGGCTCGCGACGACCACCGTGCCGCGCCGCAGCTCCTGTAGGTGGCTGGCTAGCGTTGCATCCGTTGTCATGAGTAACACCATACTGTGTCTCACACACTATGGCAATGTCTTACACCAAAGTGCCCGTCGCATCATTGTTCGCTCAGAGGCGGAGGTGGCGTTCCACGCGCAGGAGGTACTCGCGTCGGTCGAGCGGGTTGTTGTCCCAGCGGGGGCGGATCGGGTAGGGCCTCGAGACCGGGCGGTAGCTGTCGAACGAGGTCTCCAGGGCGCCCTCGCCGCGGGTCAGGCCGGGCACGGCCAGCTCGACCTCGCGCAGGCGGGAGGCGGGAAGGCGGCCCTCGACGACGAAGGCCGGGCCCTCGACCGAGGGGGACTCGACGTAGCGGCCCAGCACACCGAGCACGGCGCCGAGCGTGTCGGCCGGGCCGTCGAGACGAAACCGCAGGACCGGCTCGCAGACGACCGTGCCCGCCCGGGTCAGCGCTTGCATCAGCACGAGCGGCAACAGCTTGCGGAAATCGCCGGCGCCGGTCTCGGGGGAGACGTAACCAGCGCGCGTCACCCGCACCCGAAGGTCGCTCACCTGCCAGCCGTAAAGACCCTGAGACGCCGTACGCCGAATTGTCTCGGCCAGGGCGGCGCGGAAGAACTCCTCCGTCTTGAAGAGGTGGATCGGCACCTGATCGATCGGCAGTTCGAGGTCGACGGTGAGACCCGCGCCGTGGGACGGCTCGACGACAAGTTCCAGGGTGGCCAGGAAAGGGTTGCCGTTCTCGCCGAGGAGTTCCAGCGCGGTTCCGGTGCCGGTGGGGCGCTCGATGTGAATGGTGGTCGTCTCGCGGAAGCCGACCTCGACCCCGTAGTCCTCGGCGAGGGTGGTCTCGAGGACCTCCTTCTGCACCTCGCCGTAGAGGGTGACGGCGAGCTCATCGTCGTGCCGCAGGCCGATGAGCGGGTCCTGCTCGGCCAGTTCGGTGAGGGCCGCGTGCAGCCGGCGCGCCTGGCCGGGATCACGCGGGACGACTACCGTCTCGAGGGTCGGCGGGGCGAACAGACCGTCCGTGGCCTGGGATCGGACGGTGCCGATCGGGTCGCCGACCTGGATCTCGCGCAGTCCGTGGACCTTCGCGATCTCACCGGCTGCGACCTCCGGTCGTCGACGGCTGTCAGTTCCCTCGATTGTCGTGACAACGCCGACGAGAGAGGGGCCGAAGGGCACGTGATCGCGGACGTGCAGCGTGCCGCTCAGCATCCGCACGTAGGCCACCCTTGAACCGGCCCGATCGCGTTCGACCTTGAACACGAGCCCGCCGAGCGGCCCCGCGGGATCGCCGGAGGCGGCCGGAAGCAGGCCGGCCACGCCGTCGAGCAGCGCGTCGACGCCCGCTCCGGTCGCCGCCGAGCCGAAGAAGACGGGATGCACCCCACCGCCGCGGACGCCTTCGCGCAGGGTCGCGCGCGTGGTCTCGTACGGGATGCTCGTCTCGTCTCTGACCCACTGCTCGAGCAGGATCGGATCGCCCGAGAGGTCGACGATCCGCGCGGTGAACGAGGCGTCGCTGATCGGGTGGACCGACGCTGTTCGCGTCCCCAAGCCGTCGACCCGGCTCATCGGCACGATGTCGGGTGTCAGCCTCGCGGTGATCTCGGCCAGCAGGTCGTCGAAGCGTGCCCCCGACCGGTCGACCTTGTTCACGAAGATCAGCGTGGGCACACGCAGTCGCCGCAGGGTGCGCATCAGCACCCGGGTCTGTGCCTGCACGCCCTCCACGGCCGAGAGGACCAGAACGGCGCCGTCGAGTACGCGGAGGGCCCGCTCGACCTCGGCGATGAAGTCCGGATGGCCGGGGGTGTCGATCAGGTTCACGACACGGTCGGCCACCGGGAACGACGCGACCGCGGTCTTGATGGTGATGCCGCGCCGCCGCTCGAGATCGAGCGAATCGGTGCGGGTGGTGCCGGCGTCCACACTGCCGACGGCGTCGATGACGCCCCCGGCGTAGAGGAGGCGCTCGGTCAGGCTGGTCTTACCGGCGTCGACATGGGCGACGATCCCGAGATTGAGAAAGGGCACGCGGATCCTTCGAGGAGACGGCTTCCATCGGGCGGGGGCGGAAACCGTTTCGCATGGGGACCTCCTCGAATCACGCGGAAACGCACCGTATCGCGGCCCCGCGCGGACCGCCGCTCATTTACGCGACCGGCGCCGGCTGCTTGTACGCCTCGTCCGCCGATCGGGGGATCAGCGCCGCCAGCCCCACCATCACCACCGCGACCAGCACCAACCCGATGAAGATGCGGTGGACGGCCGTGGTCAGCAGCCCGGGGTCGACCTGGTCGCCGCCGATGATGGCGTTGGCGATCGCGCCGAACACGGCCGCCCCGAGCGCGCTGCCCAGCGACCGCAGGAAGATGTTGTTCGCCGTGACCACGCCCCGCTCCGACCAGCCCACGCTCGACTGGGCCGCGATCAGCGTCGGCGCCGCGGTCAGCCCCATGCCCAGCCCGATGACCAGGCAGTAGGCGCCGACCGCCCACACCGACGACCCCTCGCCGAGCAGCAGCAACAGCGCCGAGCCGCCCAGCGCCAGCGAGGTGCCGATGAGCGCGCACATCCGGAACCCGACCCGCAGGTAGACCTTGCCCGCCTGCGACGCCGAGATCGGCCATCCGAGCGTGAGCGCCGCCAGCGCGAACCCGGCGACCAGGGGCCCGTACCCGAGAACCTCCTGCATATAGACCGGCACGTACGAACTGAGGCCGAGCAGGATCGCGCCGACCCCCACGGCGAGCGCGCCGCTGCTGACCAGCAGTCGCCGCTGGAACACCCACAACGGGAGGACGGGGGCGGGGACCCTTCGCTCGACGAACGGGAAGACGATCAGCAGGGTGAGACCGCCGCCGAGCACGAGCAGGCTGGTCGCCGACGTCCACGCCCAGGCCTGCCCGCCCTCGAGCACGCCCAGGATCACGAGCGTCAGACCGACGGTCAGCAGCGCCGCGCCGCGGTAGTCGATGACCGGGTGGCCACGGTCGGCCCGCTCGTGGAACTTCGTGAAGATCATGGCGCCGGCCAGCAGGCACAGCGGGATGTTGACCAGGAAGATCCAGCGCCAGTCGACGTACTCGCTGAACACCCCGCCGAGCGTGGGCCCGACCACCGACGAGATGCCCCAGACACTCGCCACGTAGCCCTGCACCTTGGCCCGCTCGCGCACCGAGTAGATGTCGCCGATGATCGTGATGGTGGTCGGCGCGATCGCCCCGGCGCCCAGGCCCTGCACGACCCGGAAGATGATCAGCGGCACGATGCTCCAGGCGATCCCGCACAGGATCGAGCCGAGCAGGAACAGCCCGATGCCCCACAGGATCACCGGCTTGCGGCCGAAGAGGTCGTTGAGCTTGCCGTAGATCGGCACCGAGACCGCCTGCGCGAGCAGGTAGACCGAGAAGAGCCAGGGGAACTCGGTGAAGCCGCCGATGTCCTGGACGATCGAGGGGACCGCGGTCGCGATGATCGTGGAGTCGATCGCGATCAGGGCGGTGGACAGCATCACGGCGGCCAGGACGGGCCCGCGCTCGGACCGCAGTCCGACATTGTTCTCCTGCACCGTCATGACCTACCCTCCCGGCCCGGACCCAGGCGCGGCGGGGCGGGTGAGAAGAGTTCGAGATCACCCCGTTGCGGGGAATGATCTGCCGAACCGGCTCGGTCCGCAACACGGCCGTCCTAGCCTGGCAGCCGTGGCGTGTGTGGTGGTGGCCGAGGACAACCTTGATCATCAGCGGGTGATCGCGGAGGTGGTCCGCCGGCTGGGACACGAGGTCGTGGTGGCCGGCGACGGGCGGGAGGCGCTCGAGCGGGTCATCGACCGCCGTCCCGACCTGCTCATCGCCGACATCGACATGCCCCACCTCGACGGGCTGGAGCTGTGCCGGGCGGTGCGGGCCGACCCGCGCCTGGCCGTCACCCCGGTCGTGCTGATCACCGCCTACCTGCTGCCCGGCGACCCGCGGCTGGCCGCGACGGGCGCGATCGCCGTGATCGGCAAGCCGTTCGGCGTGCCCGAGCTGACCGAGGCGCTGCGAACGCACCTCGACGCGGTCCCGCCCCGGCCGGCCCGGACGGCGACGGCGCCCAGCGACCCGGCCTTCCTGGAAGCGCTGCTCGACTGCCTCGACGCCGGGGTCGCCGCCTGTGACCGGGACGGGCGGGTGGTGCTGGTGAACCGGGCAATGCGCGAGTTCACCACCGACGGGGTGGCCGACGTGCCCGAAACTGACGCCACGCATCGCTTCGCCGTCCTGCACGACGACGGCACACCGCTGCGGACACACGAGCTGGCCCTCTCCCGCGCGCTCGCCGGCGAGGAGGTGCGGCAGGCGGAGCTGCTGGCCCACGACGACGACGGACGTCCCCGGTGGTTCGCGGTGAACGCCACCCCGGTGCGCGACCCGGACGGCAAGGTGACCGGCGCGGTCGCCGCCATGCACGACGTGACCACGCAGCACCGCACCCGGCAGTACCAGGACTGCGAGAACCAGGTGCTCAAGGTCCTGGCCGACTTCCCGCACGCCATCGACGCCGCCGACCGCATCCTGGCCGCCATCGGCAACACGATGCACTGGCCGTACCTGCGGTTGTGGCTGGTCGACGACGTGACGAACCTGCTGCGTCCCGCGGGCATCTACACCGCGCGGGGCGAGCGGCCGCTGCCGGTGCCGGTCAGCTTCGCCCCCGGCGTCGGCCTGGCCGGGCGGTGCTGGGAACAGGCCGAGATGATCTGGGTGCCCGACGTGCACGGCGCCGATTCACCGGTGCTGCCCAGCATGATCGTCGGCAGCGACTTCCGGGCGGCCGGCGCCGTGCCCGTGCAGGGCGGCGAACGCGTAACCGGCGTGCTCACCTTCTTCATATACGACCGTCAGGAGCCCGACCCCGCCCTGGGTGTGCTGCTGACCGGCCTGGCCGCGCTGATCGGCACCTTCCTCGAACAGCGCCGCGCCGAGGTCCTCGCGTTGCACCTGGCCGCGGCCACCGACGAGTACATCGCGCTGGTCGGCCACGAACTGCGCACCCCGCTCACGTCGATCGGCGCCTACGTCGACCTGATCGCCGAATCGTCGGACGACATCTCGGTCGGGGAGGTGCGTGAACTGCTGGAGGTGGTGCAGCGCAACAACGTGCGCCTGCGCGACCTGGTCGAGAAGCTGCTCGACCTGGCCGCTCTGGAATCCGGGCACGCCCGCCTCACGGTGGCCCCCGTCGACCTGGCCGAGGTCGTGACCGCCGCCCTCGAAAGCCATGCCTCGACCGCGGCCGCCCGCAACATCACGGTGGACGCCGTCCTGCCCGCCAGCCTGGTCGTGCCGGGCGACGCCGACCGTCTGCGTCAGGTCGCGGACGCGCTGCTCGGCAACGCGGTGAAGTTCAGCCGGCCCGACTCGCGCGTGACGGTCTCCCTCTCGGACGAGCACGGCGAGGCCGCGGTCCTGACCGTCGCCGACCAGGGTTTGGGCGTGGCCGCCTCGGAGCAGGCCCGACTGTTCCGCCGCCTTTATCGCGGTGGGAACGCGCGCCACACCGGCATTCCCGGCGCCGGCCTGGGCCTGGCCCTGTGCCGGGTCGTGGTGGAACGGCACCGGGGCTCGATCACGCTGGCGTCGCAGGAACAGGCGGGCACGACCGTGACGGTCCGGCTGCCCCGGCACGATCAGTCGAAGTCGTAGACGGTCGTCCCGACGTCCCGCGCACACAGCGCGGCCACAACGAGCGGCTCGATAAGGTTCCAGCGGCCGCCGGCCAGGCCACACCCGATCCTGGGCAGGTGAACCGTCGCGCCGAGCCGCTGCGCATGGCCGCCGATCGTGGTGAGGCACTGCTCGACGGCGTCGTACCGGACGGGTGGCCCACCGCTTCCGGTGCGCATGCCGTGCTGGGCCACCATGTTGGCCACCCAGACGTCGGGACGCACCTGCACGAGCTGGGTCGCGCCCAGCCCGAAGTCGTTGCCGGACCGGCCGCGATGCCACTGCCGATAGGCGCGCTCCGGCTCGGGCCAGCGCCGTGACACCGCCAGCACGAAACCCTTGCCCCAGCCGCCCAGGTCGTTGCACACATGCGCCACTATTTTCGGCCCCTTGGCCTGGGGACTGGTCGCATCACCCCGGATGATCCTCAACGGCACCACGCGGAGATGCTCGCATCGTGCCGCCGCGGCGTCGAGCGACTTCCGCTCCGGCCGGGGCGATGAGTGCAAAGGCGACGCTTGGGCGCGGGCAGGGTCCGTCCACGGGGCGGCGCACCAGGTCTGAACACCGGCCATCAGTCAGACCCGGATACTGTCGGAACACCCGACGTGCCCGGCCCCGGTGTGCCGGCCTGAGGAGGTAACGCTGTGCGGATCGAGCTGGCCACCGGTGACATCACAACCGAACAGGTCGACGCCATTGTCAACGCCGCGAATTCGTCGCTGCTCGGCGGCGGAGGCGTCGACGGGGCAATCCACCGCAAGGGCGGCCCCGCGATCCTCGAGGAGTGCCGCGCCCTCCGCGCCGCCCACTACGGGCGGGGCCTGCCGGTCGGACAGGCGGTGGCGACGACCGCGGGACGCCTCCCCGCCCGCTGGGTGATCCACACCGTCGGCCCGGTGTTCAGCGCCGCCGAGGACCGCGCCCCGCTGCTGCGAAGCTGCTACACGACATCGCTGGCCGTCGCCGCCCGACTCGGCGCGAAATCGGTCGCCTACCCGCTGATCTCCTCGGGCATTTACCGCTGGCCCAAGGACGATGCCGTCGCCCAGGCAGTGACCGCCCTGCAAGCCGAACCGACCACGGTGGAACTGGTCCGGCTCGTACTCTTCGACGAGCAGACGCGCGAGATCGCGGAACGTGTGCTCGCGGGCAGAGTGGACAGCTGACGGCGCCAGCGGTGGGTGATAGAGGTTGCGCCGCGGTAATCGCAGCGGATCGATGGCCGCCGGCGGAATGAAGTCCGGAAGGCGATCGGACCCCACGCGGACGGTCCAACCGGAGGTCGGATCGTGGAGTAGCGGGTGGTGGTGCCGGCAGAGCAGCACGGTGTTGGCTTGTTTGCTGTGGCCGCCGCTGCGGCGTTCCCATTTCGGGATATAGCGTCATTGCTATGGTCTGGGGCGTAGGCGATGGTGATAGCTGGGCCGCTATGCGGGAGCTGCGTATGGCCGAGCCGGGGCGGTAGAGGCGTGCGAGGCGGTCGTCTGGCGTTCGATCTCGGGAGGGCTGTGCGTGGGCTTCGTGAGCGCCGGGGCTGGAGTCAGGCGCAGTTAGCGAGGGCGTCGGGGATGACGCAGGCCACGGTGTCACGGAGGGGTTTCGCGGCCGGCGGACCCGTGCCGACTCTTGTCGTGCTGGAGCGGCGGCTGTAGGCCCCAAGGCCAGTGCCTGGCCCGGGAGCCTTGTCGTTGACGTGGCCGAAGCGTCGGCGCTGTTGTACGATATAGCGTACAAGTGCTGGAGGGGTCATGAAGGTCATTACTGCATCTGATTTGCGCGCCAACCTCGCGAACGTGCTCGACGCGATCGAGGACGATGCTGAAGACCTCGTGGTCACTCGCAGTGGGCACGAGCCGATGGTCGTCATGCTCAAGAGCGACTATGACGCGTGGCGTGAAACCGAATACTTGTCTCGTGGGGCCAATGGCCGCGAGCTGCGCCGACGAATGGCGCAGATGGAAGCCGGTGAACGTGTCGAGCATGAGGTGGTCGATCTTGACGACGAGGCCACCGCGTGAAGCTCACGTGGCACCCGGACGCGTGGGACGAATACGTCACCTGGCAGGTAAGTGATCGGAAGGTCCTTAAGCGGATCAATGCTCTCATCAAAGATATTCAGCGCGGCGATGATCGTGGGATCGGGAAGCCCGAGCTACTTAAAGGCGATCTTTCCGGCTGGGCATCGCGGCGCATCAATGAAGAGCATCGGCTGGTGTACCGCGTTGTAGAGGCCCACGGCCAAGTGGAGATTCTGTCCTGCCGTTACCACTACGGCGAGCGGTAGCGGTGGCCGGACCTTCACCTTTGCAGCGTAAGGATAGTCCAGCGCGCGACCGGTCCTTCGATCACCGGTTCGGGATCCGTTGTCCAGTAGGGGATGGATCTGATAGCCGCACCCTTCGGCGACGTCGGCCTACCGGTGGTCGACCCCGACGACATCGCCGCCGTAGCCGCCGTAGCCTCCAGGGCGGCCACGACGGTCACACTTGACGAAGGTCAGGCAGCATTACACCGCGAGAGCCAGCCCGGCGGTCTCGAACCACTCGTAGTTGTTCACGCCGACCATCAGAACATGGATTACGAGCTGACCTGGTCAGAGTCGTGCGCGAAGGCATCCAGTCGACGAACACGGACAGCGACTGTCGCGTCAGGTGGCAGGTGATGACAGCGGCCACGAGGGTGTGTGGGGCGGGGAGGACGGGGTCGGCCGTCAGTTCGGTGTCAGTTCGGTGTCACGCACGGGCTGGACGATTTCGGTTTCCCATGTTGCCGGGTCGGGACGTTCTCCGGGATCGGTCAGGTACGTCTCCCATGGCGCTCCCGCCGCGGACATGTGGTGGTCACGCATCCACTTCTCGATCTCCTGGTAAGACTCGGACAGGCTGTCGTACGGTCCTCGATGGATGGCAACTACCGCCGGCCCCGCGGGAATGGTGAGTGCCTCGATCCCGTCGCTGGGTGCCGTTGACGGGGGTTCGGCGACCGTTATGCCGCCCTCGATGACGAGCGACCCCATTCCTACCTCGGGATAGCGGGCGAACGGCGGCCCGGTGATGGCTAGGCCGTGCTGCTGGGCGTAGCCGAAAACCGTGGGAAGGCACTCGGCGAGCGTAGCCGCGATCTCGTCGCGGGTAATCCGGCGACGTATCACGAGGGCGTGGAAGGCGGCCACGTCACGAACCGAGATTTGCAGCGGCACAGCGGGTTTCCTTTCGGTGAGGCGGAGGTGGTACAGGCTGATACAGGGTGCCGTCGAGCTCACCGCCGAAGCGTGCACTGCGGCGATACGCCGACCGGCGACGTGCAACCCGCGGGCGCGGTAGCGCAGCGGGCTCTGCTCGAGGTGGCGGGTGAACGCCCGGGTGAAGACTTCGTGGCCGGCGAATCCGTGGTCGGAGGCGATCGCCGACACTCGACGGCCGTTGGACACCAGTTCGGCCGCGGCACGGGCCAGCCGGACCCGCGTGGTGTACGCCTTCGGGGTTTCGCCCACCAACCGCCGGAACCGGCGGTGCAGATCGAACCGGGACCGGTGCGCCCACGCCGCCAGCATCGGCAGCGAGACGTCGCCACCCAGCCGCGAGTTGACGGCGGCGAGGAGTTGAAGCAACTCTCTGGTTTCCGACGACACGATGGGACGGTACCCCTCAGCCGGCACCACCACTTGACGATTCTTGCGCGGTTACCGAGCCGTACTGTTGGTGGATGTCCTGTGCATTTATCTCGGCACGAGCGGGCGTTGCCCGTTCGGCTCTGACCCCTGATGTCGCAGGCGGCGTGCGCGCGGCCGATCGTGCGAACCCGGCCCGGGGCTGACCTTCGGTATCAAAGGAGGCCTCAGTCGAGGTGAGAGGCCGCCAGGGCCAGCCAGAGCTGCACCCGATCAGCCGTCCTTCCCAGCGATCGCCCGGTGAGCCGTTCGATCTGTTCGACCCGATAGCGAACCGTGTTTCGGTGCACGATCAGCCGTTCGGCGACCGCCGCCACCGACCCGTCCGCGTCCAGATAGGCCCGCAAGGTGGCCAGCAACGATCCCGAATGCGCCGCGTCGAACTCCCGCAGCGGCCGCAACACGTCCCGCGCCAGATCGCGCAGCGGCACGTCCTCACTGGCCAGCAGCAGCCCCGACAGGCTCATCTGCGCCCGCTCGTTGATGCCCGGCCCGCGGGTCATCGCCTCGTGCGCCTCGTAATAGCTCCACCGCAGCCCGTTCATGCCCGCATACCAGCCGCCGATGCCGACCCGCACGTCGTTCCCGTGCCGCCCGAGGTGGTTCCGCAGCCGGCGCGCCGCCGCGCCCGCGTGCTGCCCCGGCTCGAGCACCGCGAGCAGGCAGTCGTCCAGCACCGCGGTCGTAGCCCCGTCCAGCGGTGGGCTCGACACCAGCCGCCGCTGCCCGTCGGTCGCGTCCACCGTGGCCACCAGCAGCGCGTGCTCGTCGGACGCCTTGATCCCGAACGGGGCCAGCCGCCGCGAGGCCTCCGGCGCCCCGATCGTCCCGCGCACGAGGTCCTCGAGCACCTGCCCGGCCAGCCTTCGCTTCCCGGCCAGCTCGGCCTGCCGCCGGGCCAGTTCCAGACCTACCAGAGAGACCGCGTACGGAACCAGGTCCGCCGATCGCCGCGGTCGGCGGCAGCACAGGTACGCCACCACGGTGTCCTGCACACTCACCGGCACGGCGGCCGGCCCGTCCCCGGCCAGAATCTGCTCGACCGGCCACGACGCTCCCGCCGGCGACGTCGCCAGCACCCGCCCTGACAGGTCGAGCACCATGGCCGGCGCCCCCACGATGTGATGCAGCGACTCGATCAGCGCTCCCAACCCGCGGCCCGACAGCAGAGCCCGGGCCAGGGTGTCGTGCTCGTCCAGCAGCTCGGCGAACCGCCCGTACTGCTCTTCGAGCACCCGGTCGGCCACGAACCGGTCGACCGCGATGAACGGTGTCGAGTACGGGATCTCCAGCACCGGCAGCCGCCGTTCACGGGCCTCGTCGAGTGTCGCCGCCGGAACTGTCGCGTGCGTCAGCCCGATCCCGAACCCGAGCCCGGCCACCCGCTTCTCGACGACCCGAGCCACGAACCGGCGCTGCGACGAGGCCGTGGTCTGCCCGAGCCCGGTCGTCAGCACCAGCTCGCCGCCGCTGAGGAACGGCCGCGGGTCGGCCAGTTCGGTGACCGCGCACCACCGCACCGCCTGGTTCACCGCACCCGCCCCGGCCAGGCGCAGCCCCAGACCCGGATCCGCCAGCACGTCGCTCAGACGCAGCGTCATGGCAGGACTGTACGACCGCACAACGCATTCGCGTAAGGACTGTGCCGCCGTCCATTTACCGCTGTCTGTTCTCGCCTCTACGGTCCCTTCATGAAGACTCCCGCGATCGCGCTGTCCGGGCTCCGCAAGACGTTCGGCGCGGTCGAGGCGGTCGCCGGGATCGACCTCGAGATCGCCGACGGCGAGTTCTTCTCCATGCTCGGCCCGTCGGGCTCCGGCAAGACCACGGTGCTGCGCCTGATCGCCGGCTTCGAACTGCCGACCGCGGGCACGGTCGCGTTGAGCGGCCGCGACGTCACGCGGCTGGCCCCGTTCGAGCGCGACGTCAACACCGTCTTCCAGGACTACGCCCTGTTCCCGCACCTGTCCGTCATCGAGAACGTCGAGTACGGGTTGAAGGTGCGCAGGGTCGGACGGCGTGAGCGCCGGCAGCGCGGCGAGGAGGCGCTGGAGACCGTACGGCTGAAGGGTTTCGGATCTCGGAAGCCGAGTGCGATGTCGGGCGGCCAACGGCAGCGGGTGGCGCTCGCGCGGGCGCTCGTCAACCGGCCCCGCGTGTTGCTGCTCGACGAGCCCTTGGGCGCTCTCGATCTCAAGTTGCGCGAGCAGATGCAGGTCGAGCTCAAGCAGATCCAGCGTGACGTCGGGATCACCTTCGTCTTCGTCACCCACGATCAGGACGAGGCACTGACGATGAGTGACCGGGTGGCGGTCTTCGACGCCGGTCGGATCGCGCAGGTGGGTACGCCCGAACAGGTCTACGAACGGCCGGCGACCCCGTTCGTGGCCGGCTTCGTCGGAACGTCCAACCTGCTCACCGGCGACGCCGCCCAGACCCTGACCGGCCGCCGAGGAGCCTTCTCCGTACGCCCGGAGAAGATCACGATCGGCGACGAGGGCGCGCCCGGAACCGTGGCCGAGGTCATCTACGCGGGACCGGTGACCAGGTTCGTCGTCGACCTCGACGCGGGCGCGCGCATGGTCGTGGTGGAACAGAACCGCCGCACCGGCACGGCGGCGCTCGGTGAGATGCGGGGGAGGAGAGTCCGGCTGACCTGGCACCAGGAGCACGTCATCGAGATTGGAGCGGACCGTGCGGCATAAAGCTCAAGTAGATACAGCTCTGACAGCGGTTCTCGTGGCGGGCGTGCTCGCGCTCGCCGGATGCGGTGGCGACGACGGCGGTGGCAGCGGTGACGGCCCCGGCGGCATGAGCGTCCCGAAGATCGACAAGCTGGTGGCGATCGGCGCCGGCGAGGGCACGGTCAACGTGATCGCCTGGGCCGGCTACGTCGAGGACGGCTCGACCGACCCGAAGGTCGACTGGGTGACCGGTTTCGAGAAGGAGACCGGCTGCCAGGTCAACACCAAGGTCGCGGGCACGTCCGACGAGATGGTCGCGCTCATGAAGACCGGCGAGTACGACGTCGTGTCCGCCTCGGGCGACGCCTCGCTGCGCCTGATCTACGGCGGCGACGTCGCCCCGGTCAACACCGACCTGATCGCCAACTACAAGGACGTCTTCGAGGGTCTCAAGAACAAGCAGTGGAACTCGGTCGACGGCGCGGCCTACGGCGTACCCCACGGCCGCGGCGCCAACCTGCTGATGTACCGCACCGACACCGTCAAACCCGCCCCGACCTCATGGTCCGCGGTGTTCGATCCCGCCTCTCCTTACCAGGGCAAGATCACCGCGTACGACTCCCCGATCTACATCGCCGACGCGGCGCTCTATCTCATGAAGACCAAGCCCGACCTCGGCATCAAGAACCCGTACGCGCTCGACGACGCCCAGTTCAAAGCCGCCACCGACCTGCTGACCGAGCAGAACAAGCTCATCGGCGAGTACTGGTCCGACTACACCAAGGAGGTCCAGGCCTTCAAGAGCGGCGATTCCGTGCTCGGCACCACCTGGCAGGTCATCGCCAATCTGGCCAAGGCCGACAAGGCGCCGGTCGAGGCGGTGCTGCCCAGTGAGGGCGCGACCGGCTGGTCCGACACCTGGATGGTCTCGGCGAAGGCCAAGCACCCCAACTGCGGCTACCTCTGGATGAACCACATCATCTCGCCGAAGGCCAACGCCGGCGTCGCCGAGTGGTTCGGCGAGGCGCCGGCGAACAAGCTCTCCTGCGCGCAGACCGCCGACAGGAACCACTGCGCCACGTTCCACGCCGAGGACGAGGCCTACTTCGACCAGATCTGGTACTGGACCACGCCTCTCGCGCAGTGCGTCGACGGGCGTACGGACGTCACCTGCAAGGACTACGCGGCCTGGACCCAGGCCTGGACGACGATCAAGGGATAGCGTGGCCTTCCTTCATCGGCATCCGCGGCTGCGTCTGGCCGCGCTGCTCTCGGCGCCCATGCTGTGGCTCGGGCTGGCCTATCTGGGCGCGCTGGCCGTGCTGCTCGTGTCGGCGTTCTGGACGGTCAACGGCTTCACCGGCGAGGTGGTCCGGGAGTTCACGCTGGCCAACTTCCGGACCATCGTCACCGAGGAGGTCTACCGCAACGTCACCCTGCGCAGCCTCGGGGTGGCGGTGGCGGTCACGGTCATCTGCGTCGTGCTCGCCCTGCCCATGGCGTTCTACATGGCCAAGGTCGCCCGGCCGCGCGCCCGGCACTGGCTGGTGATCGCGATCCTCACCCCGCTCTGGGCGTCCTACCTGGTCAAGGCGTACGCCTGGCGGGTGCTGCTGGCCAACGACGGCCCGATCGACTCGTTGTTCGGCGGGCCCGGCTACGGCCTGTTCGCGACGATCATCGTGCTGTCGTACCTGTGGCTGCCCTACATGATCCTGCCGATCTACGCCGGCCTCGAACGCCTGCCCGACTCGCTGCTCGAGGCCTCGGCCGATCTAGGAGCAAGAGCCGGCCGTACGTTCCGCGGGGTCGTACTGCCCATACTGGTGCCCTCGATCTTCGCGGGCTCGATCTTCACGTTCTCGCTGTCGCTGGGCGACTACATCACCGTGCAGATCGTCGGCGGCAAGACCCAACTGCTCGGCAACCTCGTCTACGCCAACGTGGGCGCGGCTAACAACCTCCCGTTCGCCGCCGCGATCGCCACCATCCCCGTGATCATCATGGTCGTCTACCTCGCCGCGGTCCGCCGCTCGGGCGCCCTGGAGGAGCTGTGACGCTCAGTGCGTGGTCGCGATGGTCGTTGCGTGTCGTGATGGCGCTCGGCCTGCTGTTCATCTACGTCCCGCTCCTGCTCGTGCTGGTCAACTCGTTCAATGGCGACCGTACGTTCGGCTGGCCGCCCCACGACTTCACGACCCGCTGGTGGACGGCCGCCTGGAACAACGGGGGAGCGCGCGACGCCCTCTGGACCTCGGTGAAGGCCGGACTCGGCGCGACCGCGATCGCCCTGGTGCTCGGCACCATGGTCGCCTTCGCCGTACAACGCTTCAAATTCTTCGGCCGCGACACGGTGTCGCTGCTCATCGTTCTGCCGATCGCGCTGCCCGGCATCGTCACCGGCATCGCCCTGGACAGCGCCTGGCGCTCGGTGATCGCCCCGCTCGGCCTCGGCAAGGGCCTGTTCTCGGTCATCGTCGGCCACGCGACGTTCTGCGTGGTCACCGTCTACAACAACGTCCTTGCTCGCCTGCGTCGCAGCGGCGTCTCGCTCGAGGAGGCCTCGGCCGACCTGGGTGCGTCACCCGGGCAGACGTTCCGCTACATCACGTTCCCGACGCTGCGCTCCGCCCTGCTCGCCGGCGGCCTGCTGGCCTTCGCCCTGTCCTTCGACGAAATCATTGTCACCACCTTCACCGCGGGGCCCGGCATCCAGACCCTGCCCATCTGGATCTTCAATAACCTGTTCCGCCCCAACCAGGCCCCGGTCGTCAACGTGGTCGCGGCCGTCCTGATCGTCCTGTCGGTGCTGCCCGTCTGGCTGGCCCAGCGCCTGGCCGGTCCCGAGGCAGGTGCCAGCCGCACCTGACCTGCCGTCCACCAGCCCCGCCACGCGCCGGCCGCGCCGGCAACAACAGCTCCACCTGCGCGACGGCCCCGTCCATCTACGGCGACCTGTCCTCGATCCGCGCCTGGGTGAACACCCAGGTCGGCGGCCTCCCCGCCTGACCGAATCGACCCGCCTGACCGGCCGGCCCGGCTGACCCGACCCGCCTGACCGGCCCGACCGACCGGCTTAACCGACCCGCCTGATTGAACCGAGTCGCGGCCCGGCGCACCTCCCGCGCCGGGCCGCCCTCGGTACCGAAACGCGGGTTTGACTACCCCGCCAGATCGCACTGCTCCGATGCGTGCCGGGCCGTCGGCGGCGTCATCCGCAGGCTCTCGTTCTGGATCTGGCAGATCACGTCCGAGGCCATCTCCCGTCCCCAGCCGGGGCAGGCGTGATCCCGCAGGACCACCTCCGGATCGACCCGCAGGCGCTCGGCGATGGCGGTGATGCGGTCGCGCATCTCCTGCTCCACGGGCGGCCGGTCGATGACGAGGCCGTGCTGGTGAAGCGTCGCTACGAACTCGTCAACCAGACGAACGAGGGTTGTACCCGGCACGATGTCTCCCTGGATCTGTCGCTGATGACGACAGTGTGAGCGTTCATGATCTAGAGGTGCGACGGCGCGACCGCCAAGATCGGTGATATCCGTCGTGCGGGGTCGACCGTCCGTCTAACCCGTCACCACCCGAATGGTCACGGCGCCCAGGAAGAAGTTGCCGGGCCCGGACGCCGGCCGGCAACGCCTCGCCGCGAGCCGCGGCCCGCCGGCAGTGCCGGGCGGAACCTGACCGTGCCGAGCCGGTCAGGCCAGCGGCTGGCCGGCCGACTGCGTCTCGGTCGGCTGAGGCGCGGCATGGTGGGTGAGAACGGCGCCCGTCAGGAAGACACCCCCGACGGCCAGCGCCCCCAGCACCCCCAGCGAGACCTGCTGCTCAAGATCACCTTGCCGGTCGTAGTCGGATTCCGTCACGACCGTCGTCCGCCCGTTCTCGACCATCACGTACTGCCCGTCGCGGATCTCGGCGTCCCCCGTCATTCCGGCGAAGGCCACGACCACCGCCAGCCAGAACGCGAAGAACAGCACCCCGGCCAGCATGCTCGCCCAGTGCGGCACGTGCGGCGGCACCCACGAGGTCAGGCTCCACCGGGTGCGGGGCCGCGTGGTCCGGTAGTACCACCGGTTGCCGATCACCCCGGCGATCACGCCCGGCATCGTCAGCCCGGCCGCGACGCCCACCGCCACCGAGGCCGGTACGAGGCGCACACCGCCCACCAGCCCGCCGATGAGCACGGCCGACCACATCAGGCCGGCGGAGCACATGGCGCTGAACACGACCAGCCACCGCTGCGGAATCACGTTCCGGACGTTATCCGGCAAATCCCGCCCGCGTGGTCGTTTCATCGAGAGCCGCTACGCACCACCTCGTACCGCAGCGACAGCGTCCCGTCCGCCTCGGTGTGCGACGACAGCATCCGCAGCCGGGTCGGCATCTCCCCGTCGGCCAGCGCCGGCCCGTCGAACACTCCCGGCGCCCCGGCCCCGCCCACCGCCGCGGGCAGCACGATCAGGTGAATCTCGTCCACCAGTCCCGCGCGCAGCAGCGCACCGTTGAGTCCGCCCCCGCCGGTCGACACCACACAGGTCACCCCGAGCCGCGACCGCATCCGCCGCAGCGCCGCCCCCAGGTCGACCCGCTGAGTTCCCGCCACCAGATAGCTGATCCGCTCGCGCCGCAGGAAGGCCAGGTAGGCCGCCGGCGTGGCCCGCGACACCAGCACGAGCAGTTGCTGCCCGTCGTTCTCCTTCATCGTCCACCGGACCCGCCCCCGCCCGTCCACCACCGTGAACCAGGAGGCAGCCTCCCCGACGACGAAATCCTCATAGAAGTCTTCGGACGGCGAGACCGGCGGCAACCCGGTCAGCGGCCCCGCCGTTCCCGGCACCAGCGACCCGCTGCCCTCCAACGTGGCGCTCGGCGCGAAGAGCCTGTCCAGCAACACCTTCCGCGCCTGCTCGACCGCCTGAGCACTGGGCGGCCGCAACGACTCCCAGACCTTGCCGTCCTCGGTGGTCATCAGCGGCCGATCCCGCCGCAACGCCACCCGCCCATCGACCGAACTAGCCACCGACACCACAACCCGAGGCCTCTCCATGCCCCCTTGGTAGCAGCGCCCTGCGACATTTCCCGCCGGATCGAGCGGTGCCGGCGACCCTCCCGCCGGATCGAGCAGTGCCTATGACCCGCCCGCCGGCCGACGGCGAGGCACATGTCGGCGGTAGGCGCTGACCGTCGGGTCACCGGCGATCCAGAAGCGCCAGGCGATGTCGAAGGCCGACGTCACTCCCACCCGTGGCCCCGCGGTGATCAACGACTGGTCGGCGGCGTCGCCGGAGACCAGCAGCGGCCCCGTGCCGTCGATGACCGAAGACCCATTGGCCGTACGATCCAGGGCCAGCACCTGCATGAGTTTGGCCGGCCCGGCCGCCAGGTCGGTGTCCTTACGCGCGGCGGGCCGGCGCTCTCGCGCGGACGGGAGTCCTTCGATCACCTCGCCGGCCCGCAGCAGCACAGCGGCAGCGCGCCCCTCCTCGCCGCAGACGATGTTCGCGCACAGATACATTCCGTAGATCTGGTACACGTACAGGTGCCCGGCGGGCCCGAACATGACCGCGTTGCGGCTGGTCATCCCTCGGTGCGCATGACTGGCCGGGTCTTCGCCGAGCCCGCTGTAGGCCTCCACCTCGGTCAGCCGCACGGTGACGCCGCCGGCGGTCAGGTGCCGCCCGAGCAGCAGCCGGGCCGCCTCGTCCACCCTGCTCGCGGGCAGGTCAAGCCACGTCTGGTCCACCTGATCAGCCAAGCACACCGCGCCGCCGGGAACCCCGGGCGCCCGGCCTGGACGACCCGGCCGACCGCTTTCGAGGATCGAGGCCCGCACCGGGCTGGGTGCTCGGTGACCGCCGACATGATCAGATGGCTGCCCATCGGCCGGTCATCGACGAATCCTCATTGGACGTCGAACCGGAACACCCAAACCTTACGTTTAGCTATCACCCACTTACTGGATGATGCATCGATGATTTACGCTGTCCGCGCAGCAGTGCTGGGTGAGATTCCCGCCTAGGGATTCTCGCTGTCTCGGACAAGGCAGTCCGATTGTCTCGTTCGAAACAACGACGGGGAGTTCGATGAGCGAAACCGGTTCGACCGTTCCGCGCCGCCAGGTCGGCCGGCTGCTGCGCCAGTTGCGCGAGCAGGCGGGGATCTCACTGATGGGGGCGGCCGAGGAGCTCGAGTTCTCCCGCGCGCGGATGTACCGCATCGAGAAGGGCGAGGTCCCGGTCCGTAAGCACGACGTGATCGCGATGTGCAACGTCTACCGCGCGCCCGAACGGATCACCGAGGTGCTGATCGGCCTGGCCCACGAGTCGAAGGCCAAGGGCTGGTGGCACGCGTACGGGGATGTCGTACCCGGCTGGTTCGAGCTCTACGTCGGGATGGAACAGGCCGCGAGCCGTCTGCGCTCGTACGCGCCGACGGTCATCCCGGGCCTGCTCCAGCGCGAGGAGTACGCCGAGTGGATTTTTCGCAAGTGGATCGGCAAGGACGACGCGGCCGTCAGCAACGCGGTCGCGATGCGCCTCGAAAGGCAATCACTGCTTTCCCGTACGAGGCCCGCGGCCCCGCTGCTCGAGGTGTTCATCGACGAGGGGGTCCTGCGCCGCTCGATCCCCGACCGTTTCGGCATGCAGCGCCAGCTCGCCCACCTGATGAACGTGTCCACCCGGCCCGGTGTCAGCGTCCGCGTCGTCCCGTTCACGGCCGGCCCGCACAAGGCCGCGAGTTCCGGCCAGTTCACCATCCTCGAGTTCCCGGCCGTCGGCACCGCCTCCCCGGAACCGACAACGATCTATTGCGAGAACCTCACCGGCGCGCTCTACCTCGATAAGCTCCACGAGGTCGAGACCTATGAATCGATCTGGGACGAGCTCGCGTCGGTCGCGCTGAGCCGGACCCAGTCCGACGAGCTCATCGGGGCGATCCTCAAGGAGAGCGATGGCTGACCTGACCGGTGCCGTCTGGCACAAGAGCACCCGCAGCGGTGGCAACGGCGGCGACTGCGTCGAGGTCGCCCTCAACCTGCCCGACGTCGTCGCGGTGCGCGACACCAAGAACCGCGACGGCTCGACCCTGACCTTCACCCACGCCGAGTGGGCCGCGTTCCTCGCCGGCGTACGCGACGGCGAGTTCGACCTTTAGATCTGGGTGTGCCGAACTTTAAGACCTGATTAGCCACGCGGATCAGGTCACCCGCGGGACGCATAGTGGGGCCGCGCCGTTCCCCCGACTCCCGAGGTGACCTGTTCCGTGTCGATGTCCGCCGTCGCCCGATTCCGCTACACCCTGGTCGCCGGCGCCACCGCCGTGGTGATCGGAGGCGGCTTCGTGGTCGCCGGCCTCACCCAGGATCCCGGGGTCCCGGTGAACACGGCCGCCGAACAGGCCCTCACGCAGGCCCCGGTCGAACCGCCCGCACCCGCGCCGGAGCCGACCTCGGCCGCCCCGAAGACGGTCAAGCCCAAGCCGGCCACCAAGGCGCCGACGTCCAAGCCGCCGACGAAGAAGCCCAAGCCCACGGCGACCGCCACCAAGAAGCGGGCCGCCGCCGTGACCAGCGGACCGGTCGTCGAGCAGGTGCTCGCACACATCAACGCCGCCCGCGTGGACGAGGGCCTCGAACCGCTCAGCCTGGACACGAATCTTTCGCGCGCGGCCGCCGTACACAATCAGCTCATGATCGACGGTTGTGGGCTGTCGCATCAGTGCAAGGGCGAGGACGGTCTCGGCGAACGCTTCAGCGCCCAGAACGTGAAATGGTCGTCGGCCGGCGAGAACATCGGCTTCGGATCCAGCGGCGGCAGCAACGCCGCGATGGTCAAGGCCGCGAACGGTCTCACCGACAACATGCTGGCCGAGGTCCCGCCGAACGACGGCCACCGCAAGAACCTGCTCAACAAGGGCTTCGAACGCATCGGCCTGAGCATCGTGCGCGACAACGAGGGCATCACCTGGATGACCCAGGACTTCGTGAACTAGCAAGTACAGCGTGAACTAGCAAGTACAGCGTGAACTAGGAGATCCAGTCGTGCCCGGGGTGGACCAGCCGTAACGCTGCGTCCAGCCACTCCCGCTCACCCGCCGTGAGCACCGGCGCCACCGCTGCGAAATCCTGCTCATCCTTGGCCCGCTGATGCTTGGCCTTGAACAGCAACACCACGTCGGGGCTCAGATAGGGGATCCCCTCGGGGCTTCTCAAGACAATTTCCCCGTACGGTCGTCGCAGGCTCGCATCACGTCGGGAGATCCACACGTCCCCGTCGTGCGGCTCCCGGAACACGTCGAACACGAACGCGTCGGCCGTCGTGTCGTACGCCCAGGTCTGATACTGCTCGGCGAGCGCCTCCGGGGTGGCCGGCCCGACCTTTCCGTCGCGCGCCACGTAGAACGCGAGTTCCGGGAAGCGCCCGGCAATCGGGGCGAACCGGTCGCGCGGCACGGCGATCTCCAGGTCTTCATGCTCGCGCAGGCCGCCACCCAGATGCAGGTCGAGCGCCCAGCCGCCGGCCACGTACCAGGGCACGTCGATCCCGGTCAGCCGCTCGGCCATCTGCCGGGGATGCCAAGGCCGCCACGCTTCGATGTCCGGTGTCACACCGGCAGCCTAGAGTTTGATCGTGGCCAAGATTCTCAAGACCCTGCTGCGCCGGATCGCGGAGCGCATGTCGCCGCGCCAGGCAGCGCCGACCCCACCACCGGCGCCGGCGCCCCGCCCCCGCGCCGGCACCCGCCCACCCGGCCGGCCCGGGGCCCCGGCCCGCCATGTGCCGACCCACGAGCGCGGCCGCCACATCGAGTACGCGCCGAATCTCGACGGCGACGCCGACCCGGGCGAGATCGTGTGGACGTGGGTGCCGTTCGAGGACGACCCCGCCCAGGGCAAGGATCGCCCCGTCCTGGTGGTCGGGCGGTCCGGGCGTACGGTGCTGGGTCTGATGCTCTCCTCGAAGGACCGCCGTGACGGCGAGCACAACTGGTTCGCCCTCGGCGCCGGCGGGTGGGACCACGACTCCCGGCCGAGCTGGATCCGCCTCGACCGCGTGCTCGAGGTCCACCAGGACGCCGTCCGCCGCGAGGGCGCCGTGCTCGACCGCGCCCGCTTCGACGAGGTTGCCGCTCGGCTACGCCAGGAGTACGGCTGGCGCTGACGCCGACCGTTAGTGGACAACAAGGCGCGCGGGCCGGATAGCGTTGAGGACATGGATAAGGACGTAATGGTCGGTTTCGGCGGCAAGCAAGCATGGCTCGCCGTGCGTGCCGACGGCTCGGACGTCGATCCTGAGCGTGTGATCACCGCCCTCGGCCTGCGCGACCTCGGCACGGTCCCGTGGCGCGACGGCATCGACCTGGCCCACCTCACCGACGACCGGCTCGCCGTCACCCCGCCCCTGCCCGGCGCCCGCGACCACCTCTGGGTCCTCGCCACCGGCCGCTGGCTGCTGCGCCCCGGCACCTCGGTCGACGTGACCGAGCTGTCCGGGGTGCTCGGCACCGAGGTGCAGTTCTTCGCCACCCACCGGGTCACCGAACTGCACCGCTGGACACGCGCCGCCTCAGGTGAGCTGATCCGCGCCTTTGGGTACGTGGGACAGACCGGCGAGGTCACCTCGTGGCACGGCGACCCCGACCCGGCCGAACGCGACGCCGGCCTGCCCGGCGTGCTCGACGAGGAGACGACGGTCCTGGTGGGTGAAAAGGACGTGCTCGCCGTGGCGAACTCCTGGAGCATCGACCCGACCACCCTGACCGGGCGCCCGGCGCCGGGACCGCTGCGGCTCGGCGCAGCCGACTGAGAGGCTGACATGCGCAAGTTCGTGATCATGGGAGTGCAGGGCAGCGGCAAAGGCACCCAGAGCGAACTGCTCTGCGACGACCTCGGCCTGGTGCACATCTCCGTCGGCGACATCTTCCGGTGGAACGTCAAGAAACACACCAAGCTGGGCGCCCAGGTACGCCGCACCATGGCCGCCGGCGAACTGGTCAGCGACGACCTGGTCGAGGCCGTCGTGCGCGAACGCCTCGACCGCCACGACTGGAACTACGGCTTCGTGATCGACGGCTTCCCGCGCAACGGCCGCCAGGCCGAGTTCTTCATGGAGAGCTTCGACATCGACGGCGTCATCCACCTCGAGCTACCCGAAGACGAGGTACGCCGCCGCGTGCTCAGCCGTCGCCTCTGCCCGAACTGCGGCATGGACTACAACCTCATCGCCGACCGCCCCCGCGTCGACGGCCGCTGCGACATCTGCGGCAGCGAACTGATCACCCGCGCCGACGACACGCCCGAGGCGCTCGAGGCCCGGCTGCGCGACTACCACGAGAAAACCCGCCCGGTGCTCGAACTCTTCGGCCGCAAAGAGGTCGTGCACGACATCGACGCCCGCCCGTCAGCCGGCGAGGTGCAGCAGGCAATCCGCGAGGCGCTCGGACTCCCGGCCTACAAAGCGGCCGACTGACCCCGTTTACGCAACTCCGCCTCCACCGCTTCGCAGACCGCCTCGACCACGGCCAGCCGGGCGTAGTGCTTGTCGTTGCCCCGGATCACATGCCAGGGGGCCCACGCCGGGTCGCACCGCTCGAGCATCTCCTCGACCGCGGCCTCGTACGCGGGCCTCTTCTCGCGGTTCCGCCAGTCCTCGTCGGTGAGCTTCCACTGCCGCAGAGGGTCACCCGCCCGGTCCTCGAAGCGCCGGAGCTGCTCGTCCGCCGAGACGTGCATCCAGAACTTGACCATGATCATGCCCTCGTGCACGAGCGTCCGTTCGAACTCCACGATCTCGGTGTACGCCCGCGACCACTGCTCCTTGGTCGCGAACCCCTCGACCCGTTCGACTAGGACACGCCCGTACCAGGAACGGTCGAAGACCGCCATGCCACCCCAGCCCGGCAGCTTGGGCCAGAACCGCCACAGGAAATGGTGCCGCTTCTCGTCGTAGGTCGGGGCGGCGAACTGCGACACCCGCACGTGCCGCGGGTCGAGCGGAGCCACCAGCCGCTTGATCGCGCCACCCTTGCCCGACGCGTCCCAGCCCTCGAAGACGCAGCACAGCGGCGGGCCGATCTTCTGCTCGGCGATCTGAGCGCCCAGGATCAGCCGCAACCGCAACAGCCGCTGCTGGGCCTCCTCGAGCCGGGCCACAGCCTTCTTCTTCGAGATCTCGATCGGCGGATCACCGCTGCCCAGACGACTCATGCGTACAGCATGGGCTTTGGACCGGTGTTCCGCACCGCCTCTGTGCGCGCCGCCCAGCCCGGTGCGCGACAATTCCCTGGTGACTCTCGTAGACGACCTGACATGGCGTGGACTGATCCAGGACTCGACCGACCCGGCCGCGCTGGCCGAGGCGCTGACCGGCGGGCCGATCACGTTCTATGTGGGCTTCGACCCCACCGCCGCGTCACTGCACGTCGGCAACCTCATGCAGGTCGTCACCGCCCGCCGGCTCCAGCTCGCCGGGCACCGTCCGCTGCTGCTCGTCGGCGGTGCCACCGGCCAGATCGGCGACCCGAAAGAATCCAGCGAGCGCAGCCTCAACTCGCCCGAGGTCGTCCGCAGCTGGGTCGAACGCATCCGCACCCAGCTCGCCCCGTTCATGACCTACGAGGGCGCCAACGCCGCCGAACTGGTCAACAACCTCGACTGGACCGGCCCGACCTCGGTCATCGAGTTCCTGCGCGACGTCGGCAAGCACTTCCCGGTCAACAAGATGCTCGCCCGCGACGTCGTGCGCAACCGGCTCGAGAGCGGCATCAGTTTCACCGAGTTCAGCTACCAGCTCCTGCAGGCCAACGACTTCTACCAGCTCAACCAGCGGCACGGCTGCGTGCTGCAGTTCGGCGGCTCCGACCAGTGGGGCAACATCACCGCCGGTGTCGACTTCGTGCGCCGCCGCGGCGCCGGCCCCGTTCACGCCTTCACGACACCGCTGGTCCTCAAGGCCGACGGCACCAAGTTCGGCAAGAGCGAGGGCGGCGCGACCTGGCTCGACCCCGAAATGACCACGCCGTACGCGTTCTACCAGTTCTGGATCAACTCGGACGACCGCGACGTCAACAACTACCTGCGCTACTTCAGCTTCAAGACCCGCGAAGAACTCGAAGAGCTCGAAAAGGCCACCGCCGACCGCCCCCAGGCCCGCCTGGCCCAGCGAGCCCTGGCCGAAGAGATCACCGCCCTGGTCCACGGCCCCGAAGAAGCCCAGCAGGCGATCATGGCAAGCCAGGCCCTGTTCGGCCGGGGTTCCCTCGACTCCCTCTCACCCGAGACGCTGCGGGCCGCTCTCGGCGAGGCAGGCCTTCTCTCCGTACGCGGTGAGATGCCGACGTTCAGCACCCTGCTGAAAGAATCGGGCCTGGTCGCGAGCGCGAACGAGGCCAGGCGCACGATCACCGAGGGCGGCGCCTACGTCAACAACGAGCGCATCACCGACGGCGACGTCGTGCCAACGCTCGACTCCCTCCTGCACGGCCAGTTCCTCGTACTACGCCGCGGCAAGCGCACCTTCGCCGGCGTCGAATACTCGGCCTAGCCGCACGAGCGCCGACGGCCTCTGTCGTCGGCGCTCACGCCGCAGGTACGCGCCCGCCCCCGGTGTCGCCCGGCCGCTCAACCGGGCACAGTCCTCGCCGACCTGCGTGACTTCGACCGGGTGACGGTGACGAAGTTGTCGTTCTGGCCGGCGCCTCGCCGGGCGTGGTCACCGCAGACCGGCCGCCCCAGGAAACCCCGCCTCCGCCGACCGGCCGTCCCATTCGCCGAGGAAAAGACCGTATCGGGCACACGGGGCGCAGTAGTTCAGACTGGCTGCCTCACCGGGTCTGTCTTCCGCACACCGCCGGTCTCGCTGAGTGCGGTTGCTGCAGTCCGCCCGTCCTGACGATGGGTGCAGTTGCTGCGGAACGCCCGTCTTGCCGGGTGCCACGACTGCTGACTGGCCGTCTCGCTAAGAGCAGCGACTGCTGACAGGTTCCTCCAGCCGGGTGCAGTTCTTGCAGACCGCCCGTCTTGGTGGGTGCAGGTGTCTACAGACGGGCTCTCTTGGCGGGTGCAGCGCGGGGTGACCGGTCGTCGTACCAGCGCAGTCGCCGCGAACCGGCCGCCTACTCAGCGCAGTCACCGCCAACGTGCCCCTCACCCAGCGCGGTTTGGGCGCTGAGCGCGACTCAGGTGAGCGCCGCCGGTTACGCCGAGTACCCAGTTCAGGTCCACGCCGCCAACACCCGCCCGTTATCCACAGAAGCCTTCTGTCCACAGCCCACCCCCCGAAGATCGCCCCGCCCCACCACAATGACCAGCGGGGGCTTCCCCCTGGGAGGGCGGGCTCTGGGGTGAGCCAAGCTGTCGATCGGCCCTCTGTGACGTGGTTCGCAGGGGGCCGATTTGGTGTCCAGGACAGCTCCCTGTAATGTTTACCGAGCCGCCAGGGAGACGGGCGAGCGAGCGGGACTCGAAAGAGGCCCGGCGCGGCCGTCCTGGAGGACCTCAGAAAAATCTTCAGCAATAGCTGGTGTAGATTTCTGTGGGCTCGAGCAATTCGGTTTCGACATTTCCGGCAAGTAAAGCGGATTTGACGGGACGGGAAAGCCCGAGTAAAGTTGAGCGAGTGCCCCGGAGCAGTAAGCCGGGAGCGGTTGTTCTTTGAGAACTCAACAGGGTGCTTGATAAGCCAGTGCCAATTAGTAATACCCCGGCCGGCTTGCCTCGTTTTGCGGGGTCAAGTTTGGTGGGAGATTCCTTTGGCAACATTT
>NZ_RJAC01000108.1 GCF_003999975.1 Actinoplanes solisilvae
TTATGTTGCTATAACAACATAATAAATATTTGTTGTCAAATACCGAGGAAACGTTGCTATATAACCGAGGAAACGTTGCTATATAACCGAGGAAACGTTGCTATATAACCGAGGAAACGTTGCTATATAGGTCTGTAAATCCTTTTGTAGCAAGGCTTTCAGCTTGTCTAAAAACATTTAAAAGCATTAAAAACAATTAAAAACACAAACAAGTAAAAATTGCCCTTGGTTTTCGCTACGCTCAAACTCTATTGAATCTCGCTTTCGCTCGATTCGTCGGGGCAATTTTTGGTTCATATTGTCGTGAATTTAAGAAAAAGCAAAAGCAAGATGAAAAGCAGCTCGGAATTCGCTTCGCTCATGAGCTTTTTTTCTCGCTACGCTCGATTTAGTAATCAAACTTGGAAAGTTCGCACCCATGCGGGATGCTCTGTCATGCAGGTGATTGATGGATAGGGAGCTTGTAATCAGGGAAAGGGATGGGCAAATTTTTTCAGTTCGCTCGTAGACACTCGCTCTGTTTAGCGACTCATGCCACGAGATTTCATTTTAGGCGCATGTTGCTGTGCTTTGAGCTGTTGTTCCTGTCTGAGTTTCATCTGTTGTTCTGCTTT
>NZ_RJAC01000109.1 GCF_003999975.1 Actinoplanes solisilvae
CCGAAGTTTCCCCCAGGATAGCTGGAGCTTGTATCAGTAGCGTCAGGTAAAGCAATGATTAGAGGTTCGGGGGATGAAACATCCTTCACCTATTCTCAAACTTTAAATAGGCGCGACGGCCGGGTTGCTTGATTGAACCCGTGTCATTCTATGAGAGCTCCAAGTGGGCCATTTTTGGTAAGCAGAACTGGCGATGCGGGATGAACCGATAGTCGAGTTAAGGTGCCCAACTACACGCTAACCTAGAACCCACAAAGGGTGTTGATTGATATAGACAGCAGGACGGTGGTCATGGAAGTCGAAATCCGCTAAGGAGTGTGTAACAACTCACCTGCCGAATCAATTAGCCCCGAAAATGGATGGCGCTGAAGCGTGTGACCTATACTCGGCCATGGAAGCAAGTGCGAGGCTTCCATGAGTAGGAGGGCGTGGGTGTCGTTGCGAAGTCCGAGGCGTGAGCCTGGATGAAACGGCATCTAGTGCAGATCTTGGTGGTAGTAGCAAATACACAAATGAGAACTTTGTGGACTGAAGTGGAGAAAGGTTCCATGTGAACAGCAATTGGACATGGGTTAGTCGATCCTAAGAGATAGGCTAATGCTGTATGAAGC
>NZ_RJAC01000110.1 GCF_003999975.1 Actinoplanes solisilvae
GGACCTTGTTACGACTTCTCCTTCCTCTAAATGGTAAGGTTCAATCGACTTCGCCGCCAAAAGGGGAGACCTCACAACCCGGTTGCCCGGATTGCGTAGAGGCCACGGCTCCGAGGATTTCACCGGACCATTCAATCGGTAGGAGCGACGGGCGGTGTGTACAAAGGGCAGGGACGTAATCAACGCGAGCTGATGACTCGCGCTTACTAGGAATTCCTCGTTGAAGATCAATAATTACAATGATCTATCCCCAGCACGATTAAATTTGCAAAGATTACCCGGACCTATCGGCCCAGGCGCGATCGAGGACAGCGACGCAGTTGGGTTTGACCCCAACGGCATCGCGCCTCGATTGAAGCGGACTCGTTGGATTAATCAGTGTAGCGCGCGTGCGGCCCAGAACATCTAAGGGCATCACAGACCTGTTATTGCCTCAAACTTCCGCTGGCTAGGCGCGCAGCAGTCCCTCTAAGAAGCACGGACGCCGAACCCTACCGCCCACACGGACCCGGGCCCTGCCGGCGGGATGACGTCGCCGCGAAGCGACACCACCCCGCAGCGGACCGCGTGAGCCGCGCATGGGTTTTGATGGACGGGTT
>NZ_RJAC01000111.1 GCF_003999975.1 Actinoplanes solisilvae
CTCGCCGGGATCATCGACGGCCGTACGGTCGGTACTTGCACGTTGTCCGTTGCCACCGAGACGGCGGCCCTGTACTTCATCGCTACCGACCCGGCGTACCGCCGGCGAGGGGTGGCGACGGCGTTGACCCAGGCAGCCCTGGACATCGCGAAAAGGATCGGGATGCGCCTGGCCACGCTCCAGGCGAGCGCTGTGGGCGAGGCGGTGTATCGCCGGATTGGCTTTCGGACCGTGACGACCTACCGCCATCTGCAGGTGCCGACGTGATCCGGATCGTCGTGCGACCCGGTGTCGAGCCGTCGCCGCGACTACGGATGGCTATACCCACGGTCAGTATCGACGGTACCCTGATCGAGACCGATCGCTGCCGCACCCTCGGGCCGGCAGCTGGAGCAGACCTACCTATCCGAGTGTGAAGGCGCGGATCGCTGACGCGAACTGCACGGGTTGTTCGTGGTGTGGAAAGTGGCCGCTCCGTCCCAGCACGACCTCGGTGGCATCAGGGATCGAAGCGCCTAATTCGTGGGTCCATCTCGGACCGCATACGTGATCGTGCCGACCGGTGAGAGCGAGTACCGGAACTGAGATCCGCCCAAGGT
>NZ_RJAC01000112.1 GCF_003999975.1 Actinoplanes solisilvae
TTCCGATCTGGTTCACGGAACAGCGAGCCGGACGAAACGTAGCGGACCCGGAACGATGATCCTCAGGCAGGGCAGCCAAATAGACAAGCCAGCCTGGGGGGAGCGAAGGGAGATCGGGCGAATCGGACGGTCGGCTTCCAGGAAGCCCACGCCGCTTGGTGCATTGGATCCGGAGGGGAGCAGCCCCGAAGGGGAGTGCCGGCGGTGGCAGAGACTTTCAGGACTGGTTGAGGATAGCGTTCTGCAACGGGTTTGACCTGCAGAAGGCCCCGGCCCAAAGCGCAAGCGGCTGAGGCAACAGGGTCAGACGGACCGGGCAGGAGGCTCCTGAGCCAGGGAAGTGAAGCCGGAGGACGGGAGCATTGACGCCACAGTGGCCGGTTTGGCAACGGGCCGTTCACGGTGGAGGAGCGAAAGTCCACGGCGAGTTTCCGGTCGAGATCGTACGGGCGAGCTGACGCGTCATTCGCGCGGTGAAGCCTGGAGGTGCAAAACGCCTTCAGGGGGAGCGCGGGTGAGGGGCGTCCCGCCGGGTGCGGTTACCACGCTCAAGCCGGGCATGCCGGCTGGGGAGCAAGCTGAGTTCGAGGGCCA
>NZ_RJAC01000113.1 GCF_003999975.1 Actinoplanes solisilvae
ACAAAGGCATGCATACCCATCAACGTGTTTTAAACACAGGTGATGTTTTGCATGGTTGTACCGTACATTATGTTACTGCTGAATTGGATGCTGGTCAGGCTTTGGCTCAAGCTGTGCTTAAAGTCAATTTGCATGATGATGTAAATTCTTTAGCGCATCGCATTCATGTGCTTGAACATTTAATCTACCCCCAAGTGGTGGAATGGATTTGCACAGATACAATTCAACATACTGAACAAGGTGTGTTGTACCGTGGTCAAGTAATGCAGGAACCTGTTCAGTTTTGTAAATTTTAAACTAAATTTTATGCAATAAAAAACGCATCCTCGGATGCGTTTTTTATTTCCTGCAAAACTGTGATTACTACTTACTCATTCCTTCCTAGGAAGAAATTTAAGGCACTGGTAACTCAACTAAAAGTCTTTTAATTAGCCTGTTGTGACTTAATGAGCTCTTTAACCGATTTAACCACTTCAACCGGATGCTCCAACGGGAACATATGTCCACCTTTAAATACTTCAAAAGGAATATCGAATTTCTTCTGAACTTGTTGTGGGAACTTACGTGCTAAAAAAGGCCCTTCCTCAGCTACC
>NZ_RJAC01000114.1 GCF_003999975.1 Actinoplanes solisilvae
CTAGAGCAAAACTATTATGGAAATACAAAGAAGATTATCCAGTATGTAGGAAGTAGTTCTTTAATAACACTTAATGAACAAACTAAAATTATTTTAAATGCTGTAGTTGAACAGACTAAGCACATGTATTTTAATGATTTTATTGAATTTATATATTCTACTTATCCTATTTCTAAAAATGATAGATATGCCTATTTAGATCTACCTAATTTAGCTAAAGAGTATAAGACAGTAGCTGTAAATGGATAAAATAATATTTAAAAAGCGTAGACTAGTTCTACGCTTTTTATTTTCTTAAAATCTAAATTGTAATTTTTTATAAATTATATTTTTCATAAAGTTATTAAAATTCATGCTGTTGCAGATCAATATATAAATCAAATACCAAAAAATTTACAATAAAAGATATATATATAATTTAAATATTTGATAATTAAAAATAATTTAAATATTTGACCAATGATTTTTATTGCCTTATTTTTATATTTCATAATAAAAAAAGGAAAACCAAAATGACTACAAATAATGGTGAGATGACGATTGGTGGCTTATTAAAGCAAGTTGGTGATCTATTTGAATCTAATCAAAATAAA
>NZ_RJAC01000115.1 GCF_003999975.1 Actinoplanes solisilvae
GGTTCAGTTCGCTTGGAAAAGCGATTTCAAATTCCCGGGCCACAGTGGAATTTTTTCGGGTTTCGCGCTGTTCAACTTCGTTCCAGAGTTTTTCCCGGTTCTTTAGATGATCAGATGCCCCATCTGGCAAAAATATTTCTTTATGTTCCACTCCGGTTTTTCGGCTGTAGTCATGTTCCCGTCCTTCACGTTCGCAATAGATCTTTTCACCGGCCCGATAGGCAATCGCAGCAGTGGCGGAACGCCCTGCGGATCGTGCTACGGTTTTGACTGAAAAGTGGTAAATCGCCATGCCTGTTTTTCGCTTTTAAATTTTCACGTCGTGAAATACAACCGTGAATACGGTTGTCGGGGTATTGGGGAGACCCCAATCGTACTTGCAAACGTAGTTTGCATAAGTGCGCTCTTCGAGGAAAACATTACTATACATATAGCACCTTGAATGCATATTCAAGTGCGCTTATGTTAGGGATGGTTTCCCAGAATGATGGTATTGGATTAATGAGCGTTACTGAAACACTAGACAGCAAAATTAAAGCCCAGGAAGAAAAGCTGAAACAGCTCAAAGCTCAAAGACAGGCAGCA
>NZ_RJAC01000116.1 GCF_003999975.1 Actinoplanes solisilvae
GTCGCTGACAACCATTACGCCAACATCCGAGCCGAAGCGCGTTCCTCGGTCCCGGGTGGTCGCATGACGCCCTGGGCTATAAGTCTACGCCCGGAGGGTAGATACATTCCCAAGGCCTTTAACCGACCCCCAGAACCGATGTTGGCCTGGACACGGCGGAATAACCCAACCAAAAGGGAGGGGGAACCGCCGCGCGCAAGTCTGGTTGCCAGCGCTTCCCTTTCAACAATTTCACATACTGTTTAACTCTCTTTTCAAAGTGCTTTTCATCTTTCGATCACTCTACTTGTGCGCTATCGGTCTCTGGCCAATATTTAGCTTTAGATGAAATTTACCACCCATTTTGAGCTGCATTCCCAAACAACTCGACTCGTCGAAGGAGTTTCACATAGGCCCTACCGCCGGTCCAAGACGGGATTCTCACCCTCTTTGACATTCTGTTCCAAGAAATTTAGACCGGAGCGGTACCCGAAACATCCTCTACAAATTACAACTCGGACCCCAAGAGGCCAGATTTCAAATTTGAGCTGTTGCCGCTTCACTCGCCGTTACTGAGGCAATCCCTGTTAGTTTCTTTTCCTCCG
>NZ_RJAC01000012.1 GCF_003999975.1 Actinoplanes solisilvae
GGCACCGAGAACGTCCAGCGTCGCCTGGTG
Source organism: Actinoplanes solisilvae (assembly GCF_003999975.1). Lineage (GTDB taxonomy): Bacteria > Actinomycetota > Actinomycetes > Mycobacteriales > Micromonosporaceae > Actinoplanes > Actinoplanes solisilvae. Next base: position 31 of record NZ_RJAC01000012.1, read on the forward strand.
AAACGCCTGCATGACGCCCTGTTCCACCCATTCGGTGAACCGGCGATGCGCGGTCGCCCGGGAGATCGGGAACGACTCGGGCAACGCGTTCCACGCACAGCCGGTCTGCAACGCATACACGATCGCCGCTACCGCGACCCGATCATCGATGCGTCGCCGCCCACCGCCCTGGTGTCTTTCCGGGTGGGCGGGCAGCAGCGGCCGCACGAGCTGCCACAACGACTCCGGGCAGTACTTCTCCACATCACTCACACCCGTACAACGAATGATGTTGGTCCTCAACAACCCCTATCGAGATGCGGTCTTAGCTCGCTGTCAAGCCCCGGGGCCGACTTATCCACAACGGCCTCACCCGCGACGGCCTTGTCCACAGCCACGTGGGCCTGGTTCTGAGTGAGCGGTGCGCCGGTTCTGTGTGAGGGGTGCGGGCCGGTTCTGGGGTCAGCGGTGGGCGCGGCTTTGCCTGTGCGGCGCGAGCCGGTTTCTGGGTCAGCACTGCGGTGCGGGTCCTGAGCGGCGTGTGCCGGTTCTGGGGTCAGCGGTGCTGTGCGGCGCGGGCCGGTCCTGGGGTCAGCGGGGGTGCGGCGTGCTTAAACGGCTCGGGCTGGTCTGCATCAGGGGTCCGAGCCCGGTTTTGCGTTGCAGTTGTATTGGAAAACGGCTACCTTTGACATTGCAGTCGTATTGCCAACACGGGGAGGGCCGATGGGGATCGTCGACCTGCGGGATGTCACCGCCGGCATGGTTGAGCTGGTCGGGGGCAAGGCGGCCGGGCTGGGCGAGATGTTGCGGGCCGGCGAACGGGTGCCGGACGGCTTCTGCATCACCGCCGACACCGGGGCGCTGCCCGAGGACGAGATCCGGGCCGCCTATCGGAGCCTGGGCGGGGGAGCGGTCGCCGTGCGGTCGAGCGCCACCGTCGAGGACGGCCCCGACGCCAGCTACGCCGGGATGTTCGACTCCGTGCTCGACGTGCACGGCGAGGACGCGCTGTTCGCCGCGATCGAGACGTGTCGCGCCTCGGCGGGGAATGCGCGCGTGGCGGCGTACGGGCAAGCGGGGGTTGACTTGGCCGTCGTCGTGCAACGGATGGTGGAGGCGGTGACCGGCGGGGTGCTCTTCACGGCGAACCCCGTGACCGGGCGGCGCGGCGAGATGATCGTCGAGGAGGCTCCGGGCGGCGGTGAGGCGGTCGTCGGCGGCACGACACACGTCAACAGGCGCGTTCTCGAGGACGGCGATCCGCTCCAAAACATAGGCGAGCGGCTGGAGAAGCAGTTCGGCTCGCCGCAGGACGTCGAATGGGCCGTCGACCGTGACGGGCAGCTCTGGATCCTGCAGTCGCGACCGATCACGACGCTCTTCCCGGCGCCACCGCCGACCGACGGGCCGCCGCGGGTCTACCTCGAGTTCGGCCACGTGCAGGGGATGCTCCAGCCGGTCACGCCGATGGGCATGGACACCCTGAAGGACGTGATCCGGGGGATGCTCGCGCCGCTCGGCATCACCGTCGAGATCACCGACATCGGCGGGCGCCTCTACGGCGACATGACCGATCTCGTACGCGACCCGGCCGCTCGCCGCCGGCTCATCCCGCTGCTGGCCGTCGACTTCGGGCCGCGCGCGCAGGCGGCCATGCGGCACGTGCTCGACGACCCGCGTTTCGCGCCCGGGCCGGCCCGGAAGAAGCAGGCTCGTGTCATGCCCCCGGTCGGTCGCGCCGTCCGCGGGATCTTGGGCGCGCTGGCCCGTCCCGAGCGGGCCCGCGCGCGCCTCGAGGCCGAGGTCGACCGCATCCGCCGCGACTCCGAGGACGACGGCCGCGCGCTGACCACCGCCGAGCGGTTCGCCCGGCTGCGGGAGGAGGACAAGTCCGACGGCCCCGACGCGCTTCTCTGGCCGATCGTCGCCGGCCTGCTCGCCGGTGCCCTGCCGCCGAAGCTGCTCGGCCCGGTCGCCCGCCCCGGCGAGATCAACACGATCCTCGCCGGCATGCCCCACAACGTCACGATCGAGATGGACCTCAAGCTCTGGGAAATCGCACACACGGGCGAAAACCTGAAACCCTTCCTGGACGCGTACGGGCACCGCGCCGCCGCCGAGGTCGACCTCGGTGTTCCCCGCTGGTCGGAGGACCCCACCCCGGTGCTGGCCGCGCTGGCCAACTACGAGCGGGTCACCGACGACGATCAGGCGCCCGACAAGCGCTTCGCCCGCGCCGCCGAGCAGGCCGAGACCACCCTGCGCGGGCTCGGCAAGCGTGCCCGGCGGCGCCGGCCCGTACGCGGTGGTCTCGCTGTTTTCCTGCTCGGGCGGGCTCGTCGCCTGTCGGGGCTGCGGGAGTCGGGGAAGTTCGCGGGTCTCTACCGGCTGGCCGAGATGCGCCGCCACCTGCTCGCCGTCGGCGCCGACCTGACCGCCGCCGGGATTCTCGATCGCTCCGACGACATCATGTTCCTCGACCTGGCCGAGGCGGAGAGTGCGACCCGGAGCTCGGGCGTGGCCGCTGACCTGGGCGGCGGTTTGCGCGAGTTGGTCGCCGACCGTCGCGCCCTTTACGAACGCGAGTCGCGGCGCCGATCCGTACCCGTGGCTCTGCTCTCCGACGGCACCGACGTCGAGGCGACCATGCCCGGCGAGCAGGACCCCGGCGCCCTCAAGGGTGTGGGCGCCTCGGCCGGGCGAGCCACAGGACCCGTACGCGTCGTCACCGACCCGGCCACCGCTCACCTCGAACCGGGCGAGATCCTCGTCGTCTCGACCACCGACCCCGGCTGGACGCCCCTGTTCCTCACCGCCGCCGCGCTCGTCACCGAAACCGGCGCGATCATGGCGCACGGACCGACCGTCGCCCGCGAGTACGGCATCCCGGCCGTGATCTGCGTGCCCGGCGCCACCCGCATTCTCCGCACCGGCCAGATCGTCACCGTCGACGCCGCGGCCGGCACCGTCACCGTCGTGGAGGGATGACGATGAGCCTGCTCCGACGCGCTCTCGCCGCCGAGGCCGCCACCTGGCGCAACCTGTTCCTGTGGGCCGGTCGCCGCCCGGTTCCGCTGTACGGCGGCGAACCGTTCGGCTATCTCGGTGTGGTCAAGCCGATCCTGGGCGTGTTCCTCGGACTGTCCGTCGTGGAGATCCCGATCCTCGACCTGATCGTCAAGAACGTGATCCCGTGGGGCCCGGCCCGCCTGATCACGCTGGCCATCAGCGTGTGGGGCCTGCTGTGGATGCTCGGCTTCCTCGGCGGCCTCATCCGGAATCCCCACCTGGTCGTCGACGAGGGCCTGCGCGTGCGCATGGGCCCCGGCATCGACATGACCGTACGGTGGGCCGACATCGCGTCGATCAGCAAGCGCTATCGTTCGATGCCGTCGAGCAAGGGCATCCAGTACGAGGACGGCGCCCTGCACGTCGTGGTCGGCAGCCAGACGTCGGTGGATGTCCGGCTGCGCCGCCCGATCGCGTTCGCCCTGCCGAAGGGCTCGGGGGAGCCGGTCGAGGAGGTGCGCCTGTACGCCGACGACCCGGACGGCCTGGTCCGCGCCGCCCGGTCCCGTCTCGAGGCCTTTGCGGAGTGACGACATGCCGAAGAAGGTCGACCACGACGAGCGCCGCCGCCTGATCGCGGACGCGCTGATGAAGGTCGCCGCCGAACAGGGCCTGGAAGCCGTGAGCCTGCGCCACGTGGCGCAGGCGGCCGGGGTGTCGGCGGGGATGGTGCAGCACTACTTCCACACCAAGGACGAGATGATGGTGTTCGCCCTGGCCGCCATCAGCGAGCGCAGCGAGGTCCGGGTCCGCGCCGCCGTGGACGCGCTCGGCGCCGACCCCACTCCTCGCCTGTTATTGCGTACGATGATCGCCGCTCTGCTGCCCCTCGAAGGCCCCACCCGTGAGGACGGCCGGGTCGCGCTGGCCTTCCTCGCCTACACGGCAGTGCGCCCCGCGGCGTCGGCCGAACTGCGACCCAGCACCGCCCAGTTCGTCGAGTTCATCGCGTCGATGCTCCCGCGCGGCGGTGCGGTGGCGGCCGCCGGGCTGCTGGCGTTGATGGAGGGACTCGGCCTCTACCTGCTGGGCGGCCAGTACACGCCTGCGCAGGCCCTCGACGCGCTGGACGCCCAGCTCGACCTGCTCTTCGCCACCTGATCGTCAGACGCGGCCGCCAGGGCCGCCGGGGAGAACGCCGCAGTGGCGGCAGGCCCTTCGCGGGCGGCGATCCTCGCCGCCGCAGACGAAGCACCGCCCGGCCGGGTCGACGCCGGCGGCGTACGAGGCGAGCACCCGGCTCACCACGACGGGCAGCGGATCGGCCGGGTACTTCTGTGGGTCGGGACAGTAGGCGAGGCCGCAAAACCCCCGGGAGTTCCACGGATGCAGACCCGCCGGGAACCGGTGACCCTGCCGCTTCAACGCGCGTCGGCGAGCAGCGAAGGCGGCTGCCCCCGGCAGCACCAGCGCCCGGGTCGTCTCGAGGTCGTCGAGAGCACGAACCAGGGACGCCGGATCAACCTCGACGCGAACCGGGACGCGGTGGGTGACTGACAGGTAGTTCCACGTGGCCTTGAACCCGAAGGGCGCGAAGTGGTGGAGGCAGTTCCCCAGCCTCACCCGGCGCAACTGTGGGCTCAGACTCTCGTCCCGCACCAGGCGCGCGGTCGCGGGAAAGCTGGCCACTCCGGAAATGATCACACGCCCGGCACCCGCGTCCGAAGAGGATTTCGAGCGGCGTCGTGAGGGGGAGGCTGGGGACGACACCGGTGGGCCGGCGGTGTTAGGTTGCCGGGGTTCGGTCATGAGTGTCAGCGCGCGGCCCCGGCTTGCTGGCCGGCAGCCCTCCGTTCGCGGGCGGGGTACTCCGGGTGACGACCAGGTGTGACACGACCGTGTCGCGCAAGCCGTGAGTCAGGGAGCCTGTCGTGGATTCGCCGCGGTTTCGCCCAGCGATCGCCGATGACGCGGACCGGATCGCGGACCTGCACGCCGACAGTTGGCGCCGCCACTACCGGGGCGCGTACGCCGATTCGTTCCTCGACGGGGATGTGGTCTCCGACCGCCGCAGGGTGTGGCGAGGGCGGCTGGCCGCGGCGGCCGGCGCGCACACTGTCGTCGCTGAGCGCGCCGGGCGGTTGGTGGGATTCGTGCACGTCGTCCTCGACGAGAACACTCGGTGGGGGAGCCTGGTCGACAACCTGCATGTCGTCCACGACCAGCAGCGCGGCGGCGTGGGGACGGTGTTGCTGGCCCACGCCGCCGGGGCGGTCGCCGAGCGGGCGGCGTCGGCGGGGATGTACCTGTGGGTGCTGCGGCAGAACACGGCAGCACAGCGGTTCTACCGTGCGGCCGGGGGCCGGTGCGTCGAGACCGCGACGGTGTCTGCCCCGGGCGGGGATCCGGGGCGGCTCAACGGTTCTCCCGAGAAGTTGCGGATGGTCTGGCCTGATGCTCGGACGTTGACGTAACGTCTATCGTCGATCTGTGCATCGCGAGGACGGCAGGGCGAGCCTCGGGGCGTTGGCCGCCTGCGGCGGCGCGCTGGCGTTGGCCGCCTGGGCCGCGTTCTGGTGGCTGGCCGTCCCGCGCCACGACATCTGCTCGCTGACGTTTCCAGCACCCGCCGGTTGCAGCTCGGCGCGGGTCCCGGTTGCCGCAGTGTGGTCCGCCGTCATCGCGAGTTCGTACGTCGTCCTGCTGTTCTTCGCGGCCAGGCGGCACGGCGCGTGGGTCGTCGGCCTTCTCGGCCTGGTGATCGGGGCCGTCTGGGGGTTCTATTCGGTTCTCTACGCCTGATGTCAGCTTGTCGGCGTGGCAAGCTATGAACTTTCCGGGTGGATGTGGATGGCTCCGATGTCACTGGATGATGTTTACGACGATGCCGTGGACTTCGGGGCTGAAGGCGAGGTTCCAGTCGGCACGCCGATCGGAACGACCAGGCTTGCCCATGTCATGAGGGTCTACAACTCCATCCTGGGCGGTGGTCTCGGGTCGGCGATGGCAGTTGTCGAGCCGGCCGGGTTCGAACGTGCTGTGGCGGGATTTCGATACCTCGGTCTGGGTGACTTGGCGGACCGTTTGGCGCGATCGGTGGAAAGCTATGGCAGGCCGGATCACGACTTTCAAGAGCAACGCGGGTTGGAGCAGCTGCTGCGTGCGGGGGACCCGGTCGGCGATGCTTTTGAGAGGAAGGCGGCTCAGATTCCGTCGGACTTCGGGCTTTGATGTTTTCCACCCTCGTGCGGGTGGAAAGGAAACCGCCGGACGCGACCGTGAACAGCCATGCGAGACCACGTGGCTGCCGCGCACCGCCGGTCTTCGGCCGGCAGTTCTCAGTGCTTATTGGCGTGGGTGAAGCGGGTGCGATAGAGCGACGCGCTCAACCCGTAGTGCGACTTGAACCGGCGGGCGAAGTAGTTCTGGTCGGGCCAGCCGACCGACTCGCCGATGCGGTTGATGGGCTTGTCGGTGTGCAGCAGGCGGGTCGCGGCGAGCTCGACGCGGTGGCGGGACAGGAAGGCCATCGGGGGCAGGCCCGTCGCGGCCTTGAAGAGGCGGACCAGGTAGCCGGGGGCCAGGTGCAGTTCGGCGGCCAGCTCGGTCAGGGTCCACTGGTGGGCGGGGCGATCCTCCATCATGCGCATCGCGTCGAGCACGGCGGGGTGGGTGCCGGCCGAGCCGTTGGAGGCGTCGGCCACCACTCGGGCCAGGGTGCTGAGGAAGAGCGTGAGACGGCCGATCATGTCGCCGCGGTAGTCGGCGGCCGGGACGGTGCGGAGTTTCTGCAGGCCGTCGAGGTGTTCCAGGCAGGCGGTGGCGGCGTCGTCGGTCAGGTGGGTATAGAGGATGCCGCGACGTTGGCCCGAGTAGGGGCCGGTCCAGAGCAGGTGGCCCAGCCGGGGATCCTGGCGGGTCCAGGCCAGCTCGCGTTGTAACAATTCGGTCGAGAAGCAGCAGTTGTAGAGGACCAGGCTGCGGCAGTTCTCGTAGCCGTGCCACACGCCCGGACGCAGCAGGACCGCGTCGCCGATGGTGAGCTCCTGACGGCCGGCGAGGCTGTGGTGCACCCCGGTTCCCGAGATGACCAGCGCGATCTCCACGAAGCTGTGCGTGTGCACCGGATGCGTGTCTTCGTGCAGGTAGTGACCGGCGTAGGCCACCGACCCGTCGATGAAGTGCAGCAGGGTCCGGGTGTTCTCGACCGGGGGGTCTTCGGACATGCCCCACCGTAGGCCCCAGGTGAATTTCGTGCTACCTCCGGTTCATCACGGGCTATGCCGCGGCCTGCGGCGACCCAGAGGATCGGGGTCAAGCGAAACCTTCTCGCCACGAAAACGAAACATCTTGCTCGCCTCCTCGCCGCGTCGGTTCTTGAATCGTTTCAGCGGCGAGTCGTTGCTGTACAGGAGTGTCATGCCGGAAATCGCCGCCCCCCACGCCCTCCGCTTCGAGCACCACCCCGCGCCCGTCCTCGGCCTCGGTACGGCCACCCCGCGCATCTCCTGGCAGGTCGCGACGGCCCCCGACGGCTACGCCCAGACCCGCTACCAGATCGAGATCACCCGCACCGCCGCCGCCCGCGAAGTTGATCACGATGGGGTGAACAGTGGCGAGGCGGAGCTCCGTCGGGCCGACGACGTCGAGGGAAGCGGTACCGAGGCAGGCCACGTCGAGGGAAGCGGTACCGAGGCAGAGCACGTCGAGGGAAGTGGTGCTGAGGGAGGCCACGTCGAGAGGGTCGGTGGTAGGGCCGAAGGTGACGAGGCCGGGCGCCCCGAGGACGGCCCGCGTGGGGAAAGAGCCGAGGTCTTCGAGATCGCGTCCGGCGAGCAGGTGCTGGTGCCTTGGCCGGGGGCGCCGCTCACGTCGAGGGAGGCGGCCTCCGTACGGGTCAGGGCCGGCGATACCGCAGGCTGGAGTGGGTGGAGTGAGCCCGCCACCGTCGAGGCCGGGCTGCTCGAACCGGCCGACTGGAGCGCGCGCTTCGTCAGCCCGCGCGAGATCGGCGCCTGGGGCAGCCCGTCCCCGGTCCTCGCCGGCGTCATCGAGCTCCCCGCCGGCATCGTCAAGGCCCGCCTGTACGCCACCGCGCACGGCCTCTACACCGCCGAGCTCAACGGCCATCGGGTCGGCGACGAGCAGCTCGCCCCGGGCTGGACCGCCTACCAGCATCGCCTTCGCTATCGCACCCACGACGTGACCGCGCTGCTCGCCGAGGGCGTCAACCGTCTCGAGGTGCAGCTCGGCAACGGCTGGTTCCGCGGCTACCTCGGCTTCCGCAACCAGCACAGCCTGTACGGCGACCGCCTCGCCCTGCTGGCCCAGCTCGAGGTCGAGACGGCTGACGGCACCGTACGGACCCTCGCCACCGACGGCAACTGGACCGCCCGCGAGGGCACGATCGTCGACGACGACCTCTACAACGGCCAGACCACCGACCTGCGGCGGAACGAAGGCAGCGAAACCCCGGTGGACGAACTCGACGCCGACAAAACCCTGCTCGTCGCCCCCGACGGCCCACCCGTACGGATCACCGAGGTCCTCCCCGCGGTCGAGGTCTTCACCTCCCCGTCCGGCAAGACGCTCGTCGACTTCGGCCAGAACCTCGTCGGCTGGGTGCGCCTGACAGTGAAGGGCAACAGAGACGACAAGATCGTCGTACGCCATGCCGAGGTCCTCGAGGACGGCGAGCTGGGCACCCGCCCGTTGAGGGCCGCCAAGGCCACCGACGAGTGGATCCTCGACGGCCCGGAAAAAAGAGTGCTCGAGCCGAGCCTCACGTTCCACGGCTTCCGCTACGCCGAGGTCACCGGTGTCGACGGCCTGAACAAAGAGGACATCGAGGCCGTCGTCGTCGGGTCCGACCTGCGGCGTACGGGATGGTTCGAGTCCTCGAACGAGCTGCTCGACCGCTTCCACGAGAACGTCGTCTGGGGCATGCGCGGCAACTTCGTCGACGTGCCGACCGACTGCCCGCAGCGCGACGAGCGGCTCGGCTGGACCGGCGACATCCAGGTCTTCTCGCCGACCGCGTCGTTCCTGTTCGACTCGGCCGGCTTCCTCACCAACTGGCTCGCCGACCTCGCCTCGGAGCAGCAGAAGGACGGCTCGGTCCCGTACGTGATCCCGGACGTCATCCGGCAGCCGGGCCAGGCCACCGCCGCGTGGGGCGACGCCGCGACCATCGTGCCGTGGGTGCTCTATCAGCGCACCGGAGACCGCGGCCTGCTCGAACGGCAGCTGCCCAGCATGCGCGGCTGGGTCGACAAGATGGCCGCCCTCGCCGGGCCCGACCTGCTGTGGGCCGGTGGCTTCCAGTTCGGCGACTGGCTCGACCCGACCGCCCCGCCCGAGGACCCGTTCCGGGCCAAGGCCGACCCCGACGTCATCGCGACCGCCCACCTGGCCCGCTCGGCCGAGGTCGTGGCCCAGGCCGCGCTCGCGATCGGCGACGGGGCCGTGGCCCGCGAGTACGGCGAGCTGGCCCGGCGTGTTCGGGAGGCGTTCGCCCGCGAATACGTGACCGAGGGCGGGCGGGTGCTCAGCGACGCGCCGACCGCCTATGCGCTGGCCCTGCAGTGGGCGCTGCTGCCCACGGCCGAGCAGCGGGAACACGCCGGACGTCGGCTGGCCGACCTCGTGCGGGTCGCCGGTTTCCGCATCAGCACCGGGTTCGTCGGGACGCCGCTGATGACCGACGCGCTCACCGACGCGGGCGAGCCCGAGCTGGCGTATCGGCTGCTTCTGCAGACCGGGGTGCCGAGCTGGCTCTACCCGGTGACGATGGGCGCCACCACGGTCTGGGAGCGCTGGGACAGCATGTTGCCGGACGGGTCGATCAACCCGGGGCAGATGACGTCGTTCAACCACTACGCGCTCGGGGCGGTCGCCGACTGGATGCACCGCCGGGTGGCCGGCCTCGCGCCCGCCGAGCCCGGGTATCGCCGGATCGAGGTGCGGCCGCTGCCGACCGGTGAGCTCACCTTCGCCAAGGCCCGGCACCTCACCCCGTACGGGGAAGCCTCTGTCTCTTGGAGGCGGAGCGAGGGAGAGCTGCGGCTGGACGTGACGGTGCCGGTGGGAACGACGGCGACGGTGCACCTGGCGGGCGAGGAGATCGGTGTCGGTCCGGGCTCGCACTCCTGGGTTGTGCCCGACCCGGCCCGATCGGCGGATCGGGAAGCCGAGCCGAGCATCCGGCAGCTCATGGACCACGCGCCGAGCTGGGCCGAAGTGGTCGCCGTGGCCCGGGAAGCCGGTGTCGCGGACGACGAAGCGGCCCTGGCCGACCGGCTCGAACGCTACCTCGACATGCCCGCGGCCCGCTTCGCCGACGCCGCCACCGCCCACGGCTTCATTCCCGGTGGCGACCAGCTCGCCGCCCGCCTGAACTCTCTCCTCTCCTCCGACAACCGATAAGGGAGCCATCGATGAGACGACGAACGGCCTGAAGACCCCGACCACCTGGGACGAGTTCCAGGCCAACAACGCCAAGCTCAAGGCGGCCGGCGTCGACCCCGTCATTCAGACGTACGGCGAGACGTGGACCTCGCAGCTGTTCATCCTCGGTGATTACCACAACGTCGAGGCGGCCTCCCCGGGCTGGGCCGAGCAGTACACCAAGAACCAGGCCAAGTACGCCACCACGCCCGCGGCCCGGGCGGGCTTTGATCACCTTCAGCAGGTTCACGACGCCGGCTACGTGAACAAGGACTTCGCCTCGGCCAAGCTCACCGACGGGCTGAACAAGCTGGCCAAGGGACAGGGCGCGCAGTACCCGATCCTGTCCGCGATGCTCAGCCAGCTCATCGCCGACAACCCGGGCACCGAGAACAAGATCGGGCTGTTCGCGATCCCCGGCGCCGACGCCGCCAAGAACGGCCTGACCGTGTGGGCGCCGAACGGGCTCTACATCCCGAGCAGCACGACCGGCGCCAAGCTCGAGGCGGCCAAGAAGTTCCTCGGGTTCGTCGCCAGCCCCGAAGGCTGCGAGTCCCTCGGCACGGCGACCCAGCCGACCGGCCCGTACGCCGTCAAGGGTTGCAAGCTGCCCGAGTCGGTGCCGCAGGCGGTCAAGGACATGCAGACCTACATCGACAAGCCGGGCGCGTCCAGCCTGGCCCTCGAGTTCCTCTCCCCGGTCAAGGGCCCGGCGCTCGAGCAGATCTGCGTCGAGGTCGGCTCCGGCATCCGCAAGTCCGACGCGGCCGCCAAGCTCTACGACGAGGACGTCAAGAAGCAGGCCCAGCAGCTCGGACTCGAGGGCTGGTAGGTCTCGTGGCGACCGACACCACTGTTCAGCGGGCGGCCCGGACGCGCGGCGACGCCTCCGGGCCCGCCCCGGGCGGGCGCAAACGCAGCCCGTACCCGCACTGGTTCTACCTGCCGGCGGCGATCGTCTACGCCGTGCTGTTCCTCGTGCCGACGGTGACGTCGTTCTACTTCAGCCTGACCCGGTGGAGCATCTTCGACTCCCAGTTCATCGGGTTCGACAACTACGTCACCTTCTTCCAGGAACCGGCGCTGGTCTCGGGTCTGTGGCACACCGTCGTCTACGCGGTGATCACCTCGGGGCTCAAGGTCGTGCTCGGCCTCGGCCTGGCCGTGCTGCTCACCTCGCAGATCATGGCCCGCGGCTACCTGCGCTCGGTCGTCTTCTTCCCGGTGCTGGTCAGCACGATCGGGGTCGGCCTGACGTTCACGATCCTGCTCGACCCCGAGGAAGGGCTGATCAACGAGTCGCTGGCGCTGCTGGGCATCCAGGGGCCGGGCTGGCTCACCGATCCCTCGTACGCCCTGGTCTCGGTCGCGCTCGTCGACGTGTGGAAGGGTGTCGGCCTGGCCACGCTCATCTACATCGCCGGCATCGTGTCGATCCCGGGCGAGTATTTCGAGGCGGCCCGCGTCGACGGCGCCTCGGCCTGGCAGAACTTCCGCAGCATCGTGCTCCCGCTGGCCCGCCCGGCGACGTTCACCGTGATCCTGCTGTCGCTGATCGGCGGGCTGCGGTCGTTCGACCTGATCTGGGCCATGACCCGCGGTGGGCCCGGCTTCACGTCCGACGTGATCGCGTCGGTCATCTACAAGCAGTACCAGGCCGGCTTCTACGGCCTGTCGACCGCCGGGAACGTCATCCTCTTCCTGCTCGTGACGGCGATCATCTTCCCGCTGTCGCGCTATCTCAACAGCAAGGAGGTGGACCTGTGACCGCCTCGTCCTTGTCCAGGAAGCGGCCGCTGCTCAGCATCGTGGCCATTCTGCTGTCCCTGGTCGTCTTCGTGGTGCCGTTCGCGTTCATCGTGCTGACCGCGCTCAAGAGCCGGCAGGAGGCGTCGCTGCTCGACTTCTCCTGGCCCACCCAGTTCCACTTCGTGCAGAACTTCATCGACGTCGTGCAGGCCCGCGACTACATGCTGATCATCGCGTTCATCAACAGCACGATCCTGACCGTCGCGTCGGTGGCGATCCTGGTGGTGCTGGCCGCGATGGTCGCCTTCGTGCTGCAGCGGCGCCGCACCCGCTGGACCGGCCTGATCAACTTCATGGTGCTGTCCGGCCTGATCATCCCGCCCGCCGTCGTGCCGACGATCTGGGTCCTTCAAAAACTCGGTCTCTTCCGTACGATGCCCGGCCTCATCCTCATCGAGGTGGCCTTCGGCCTGTCGTTCTGCGTGCTGCTGTTCCGGGCGTTCATCGCCACCGTGCCGCGCGAGCTCGACGAGGCGGCGATCATCGACGGCGCGGGACCGCTGCGGCTGTTCTTCCGGGTCATCCTGCCGCTGCTGCGCTCGGTCATCATCACGGTCGTGGTCGTCCAGTCGGTGACGATCTTCAACGATTTCGTGAACCCGCTCTACTTCCTGCCCGGCGATCAGAACGCCACCGTTCAGCTCACCCTCTACAACTTCTCCAGCTCCTACTCGACCCAGTACAACCTGCTGTTCATGGACATCCTGCTGATCACGATTCCTCCGCTGATCATGTTCTTGTTCTTCAACAAGCGCATAGTGGCGGGTATGACCGCGGGGGCCGTCAAGGGTTGAGGTGTGTTGATGCGTGTTGCACGTCTTTTCGGCGCCGGTGACATCCGGCTGCTTGATGACTCGCTGCCTTCGGCTTCTCCGGGCGCTCGTCTCGTTGAGGTCACGTCGGTCGGGATCTGCGGGTCCGACCTGCACTGGTTCACCGAGGGCGGGATCGGGGACGCGGTCACGTCGTCGCCGCTGGTGCTCGGGCACGAGATGGCCGGGGTGATCCGGGGCGGGCCCGACGACGGCGTGCGGGTGGCGATCGACCCGGCCATCCCGTGCCTGCGTTGCGAGCCGTGCCGGGACGGCTGGCCGAACCTGTGCCTGAACATCGTCTTCGCCGGGCACGGGAGCACCGACGGGGGTTTGCGTCAGTTCCTGACCTGGCCGGCCGACCGGCTGCACCCGCTGCCCGACAAGCTCAGCTACGACGACGGGGCCATGCTCGAACCGCTCGGGGTGGCCCTGCACGCGCTCGACCTGGGCCACGTGCGGATGGCGTCGACGGTGGCGGTGGTCGGCTGCGGACCGATCGGCCTGCTGCTCGTGCAGCTGGCCGCCCGGCACGGCGCGACCCGGGTGCTGGCCGCCGAGCCGCTGCCACACCGCCTGGCGGCCGCTTTGGAGTTCGGGGCGGTGCCGGCTTCCGGCGACCCGGTCGCCGACGTGGTCTTCGAGGTGTCCGGGTCGCCCGCCGCCGTCGACACGGCTCTGCGCCTGGCCAAACCGGGCGCCCGGGTTGTGCTGGTCGGCATCCCCGACGGCGACCACACGACCTTCAGCGCGTCGATCGCCCGCCGCAAGGGGTTGACGTTGGTGCTGGCCCGCCGGATGGGCGAGGTCTACCCGCGGGCGATCGACCTGGCCGCCTCGGGTGCGGTCGATCTCGCGTCCGTCGTCTCCGACGTCCACGGCCTTTCCGACGTGGCAGAGGCGTTCGCCGCGGCGGCGGCCCGAACCGGCCTGAAAGTCGTCGTGCACCCCAACGGCTGACTTCATACCCGGCCCTGTGATGAGATCTCGCGATGATCGAACCGCTGACCTACCGAGCCACCCCCGACGAATGGGCCGAGTGGGCGGCGTTCGCCGAGCACGTGCCCGACGCCGACGACGAGGAGGCGCCCGACGCGGGCGCGCTGCTCGAGGTGCTCGTCGACGGGGCCCTGCACCAGGGTTTCTGCTACCCGCACACGGCCGCCGCCGTACCCGGCTTCGTCGCCCTGGCCACGGACGAGAGGGTCGGCGACTACCAGCGAGCCTGGATTCTCGTTCATCTGTTCTCGATCGCCACAGTCGGGCGCCGTGACCTGTGCCGTGGCGCCGACACCCAGGTCGAGGCGCCCGAGGCCGTCGCGGCCCGCCGCGCGGTGGCCGGCGCCCTCCCGCGGCTGACCGGGCGATGGGACGACGAATCCGAGGGTGGAAAGTTCTTCCTCGCGGCGCTCGTCGCCGCCTGTCCCGAGGCCGGAGTCTCCCTGCGGGCGCAGATCGGGCGTCTGCGGGAGGCCTACGCCAGGACCACCCGTGAGGCGACCTTGCGGCTGGTCGAAGCACTGGCCGATGCCGATCCGCAACAGATCGACCTTCGCGACATCAGCCCCGCGGCCGCCGCGAGACGCGACAGCCCGCACTGCGCGCCGGAGAACAGAGGCCTGTCCGTGCTGGAAGCGTTGATCATCGAAGAGATCGACGCGTCCTGGCCGGGCTGAAAATCGTCGTCCATCCGGATGGTTAATCCATTGTCCGGGGGCGCGCCGATCCCTACCGTAGAGATCACCAACTGGCCGGGATTACAGGAGATCGGATGCTCTTCGTCATGTCGTACGGCGGCGTAGCCGTGCGTCCCGGCCTGCCACCCGGCTAGCGTCCCCCTCGCTGACCGGGCTGTCCACAAGGAGGTGACCCGGTGAGTGATGTGCTGGTGCTCAACGCCGACCTGGGGCCGCTGCACCGGGTGAGCCTTCGGCACGCCGTACGGATGCTGGTGCGGCAGGTGGCCGAGGTGCACGAGGCCCGCCCCGACGGCGTGATCGGCGTCTGGCCCGTCCCGACCGTCGTGCGCCTGGTGACGTACGTGGTCACGCGCTGGCGTCACAGCCGTGGCCCGTCCTGGTCGCGCGCCGGCGTGCTGGCCCGCGACGGCCGCCACTGCGCCTACTGCAACCGCGCCGCGACGACCATCGACCACGTGCTGCCCCGCTCGCGAGGCGGCGCCAACTCGTGGCTGAACACCGTCGCCGCGTGCTACCCGTGCAACCAGCGCAAGGGCGACCGCACCCCGTCCGAGGCCCGCATGCCCCTGCTCCGCAAGCCCTCAACCCCGACCTGGGTGTCCTTCGCCATCCGCCGCTGACCGCCGACGAGCACCGCCCTTATGCGTAGGGGCGGTGCTCGTGTGCCTCGTTCCACTTTCGAAGTTCCTCGTGCAGCGCCCGAACCTCGTCCGGAACAGGGTCCGGAAAGTGGGGCGTCGACTCCGCGATCGCCTCGACCTCCTCCTCGCCGACGACCTCGGCGATCGCGTCCCACAGAACCCCGCGGGCCCTGGAGAGACGCGGCCCGACCAGCCATTCGGTGACGAACCGGTCGAGCGTGCGAGCGTCACCGTCCCCCGCCGCCTGCCGAGAGCCGATTCGGTCCAGCGAGGCGACAATGCTCTCCATGAGCCGAGCGACCTCAACCGCCCGGTCCAACGGAATCGAGACCAGCGGTCCGGCACTCTTTGCGTTCACGCTCGTCAGCACATCACAACCGGTCAGGTGAGGTCGCGCTGGTAGATGGTGGTTCGGTGGGTGGGGTGGTAGCCGAGGGCCTCGTTGATGTGGCGCATCGCGGTGTTGTCGTCGGCGGCGTCGGCGAGCAGGCCGGTCAGCGCGGGGAAGCGGGTGCGGACCCGGGTCATCTGGGCGGCCTTCATCCAGCGGGCCAGGCCGTGGCCGCGGTGGGCGGGTAGGACGCCGGTGCCGTAGTGCTGGGCATCGCCGCCGCCGGACGCGGGGACGACCAGTTCGGTGAAGCCGGCCATCTCGCCATCCGTGGTCAGGGCGGCCGTCGTGCACAGCGTCTCGTCGCGGTTCGCCACCACCTCGGCCACCGCGTGCAGGCGGGCCACGTCCCAGGGCCAGGTGACGTTGATGGCCTCGCCCATCGGCATGTCGTCCATCGCCGAGCGCGCCCGCACGAACGTCTCTACGAGATCGTCCGTGACCGTGCCCTCCCAGTGCACCAGACGATAGCCGGGCACCTCGTCGACCAGCGGGGCAACAACGTCGGTCAAATTCAGCCGGGTGTACGTCAACCCGAGCACGCGCCGGAAGCCGAGCGCCTCGCAGAAGTGATCACCTTCCGACCCGTACGCGATCTGCTCGGTCTGCAGCGTGCGCAGCCCGCGGGCCGTGGCCACCTCGGCGATGTCGTGGAGCAGGCCGGTCGCGACGCCGGTCCGCCGTTCGGCCGGGTGCACGTGGAGCTGGATCTCCGAGCCGGGCAGCCACAGGAACGCGGTGCCGAGCGGGCGGCCGTCGGGCGCGGCGCCCAGCCAGGCGAGCCGTTCATCGGTTTCCGCCAGTCGCGTGATCTGCACGGCGGTCATTATCGCGGGAAGCAACGGCGGTCGGCTGCTGGTTTTCGCGGCCGGGCTCGACATGGTCCCGCGCCTGCAACACAATGACAGATCTCGATGCATGGAGGTCATTGTGGGCGGTTGGGCGGCTCTGGTTCCGTTGGTTCTGGCGGCCGCCGCGCTCCCGGGTGTTCCGGTTGCGGCGCAGGCCGTCGACCCGGGCTGGAGCGCGCCGCTGAGTACGCGCGGCCGTTACGTCGTGGACGCCGACGGGATGCGTTTCAAACTGCGGTCGGTCAATTGGCACGGGGCCAGCGGCACGGCCGAGGGCGACGGACATCATGCGGGCGAGGATTCGGGCCGGGTGCCGCTCGGGCTCGACCGGGCGCCGATCAGCGCGATCGTCGACGGTTTCCGGGGCATCGGCGTCAACAGTGTGCGACTGCCGTTCTCGAGCGAGATGGTCAACGACGCGCAGCCGGTGGCCGATTCGGCGGTAGCGGCCAATCCGGGCCTGCGGGGGAGGACACCGCTTCAGGTCTACGACGAGGTGGTCGCGGCCCTGACCGGCGCGGGCCTCGCCGTCATTCTCAACAATCACACGAATACGACGCGGTGGTGTTGCGGCGTCGACGGCAACGAGCGGTGGAACACGTCGCAGTCCGCGCAGGCGTGGGAGGACGCCTGGCTGTTCATGGTGCGCCGCTATGCGGGCAACGCGCGGGTCGTGGGGGCCGACCTCTACAACGAGGTGCGCCGCACGGTCATGGACGACCCGAACTGGGGCCGGGGCAACGATCACGACTGGTTCGCGGCGTCGCAGCGGCTCGGCGACCGGATTCTGCGCGAGGCCAATCCGCGGTTGCTGATCATCGTCGAGGGCATCAACTGGACCGGCATCCCGGTCGACGGTTTCCCGCACGAGCGACCGACTCTGCGGCCCGTACGATCGTTGTCACACACGCTGGTGGCCTCGAACAAGCTGGTCTATGCGGCGCACTTCTACGACTACACGGGGCCGAATCACAGCGGCGCGACCGGGATCGGCGAGACGAGCGATCCGCGCTATCGGGATCTGAGCCGCGACGAACTGTTCCAAGTGCTGCGGCGTGACGCGTTCTTCGTGGCGGACGAGCCGGGGCAGCATTTCACGGCACCGGTGTGGATCAGTGAGTTCGGCGTCGACGGCAACGCTCCGCCGGGTTCCGCGCAGCGGGCGTGGTTTGAGGCGTTCACCGACTATCTGGTCCAGGCCGACGCCGACTTCGCCTATTGGCCCGCCGTGGGGTGGACCGAGAACCGCGCGGCGAACGGCTGGGGGCTGCTCTTCTGGGACCGTGCGGGCACATTGTCCACAGGGGACTGGCGCAGCGAGATCTGGACCAGGTTGGTGACCCAGGGACGGACGGGTGTCATCGAACCGGTGGTGACGCGCTCGATGCTGAGCCCCGACCACGGAGATTTCGTCGCCTCACTGCGTCTGCGCGGCGAGGCGGACTGGGACAGCGGCGCCCGCAAGTCGGCCTGCCCCGACGGGCAACGGCTGATCGGCCTGAGCCATACGGGCAACCGCGGCCTGTGCGTGACCGCGGGCGCGTGGGAGTCGACCCAGGTGGTGCGCGACGAACGGCACGTGACGCGGGACTGGGCGAGCGGCTACACGAAGCTGCAGTGCCCCGCCGGCTCGCTGCTGGTCGGCTACGCCGTTCGCGGGGCGGCCGTGTCAAGCGCGCTGTGCGGCACGTCGCCGTCGGCCCGCGCCGGAACGAGCCGCGCTGACGTGGGTCGTACCGTGTGGTTCGACCGTGGCGACAACCGCCCGCCCGGCAACCCGGGTGGTGACTTCGCGGCCGGCCACTACAAGGGCCAGTGCGCCGACGACGAATACGCGGCCGGCGTCGCGTACACCGGGCGTTTCGGTTCCTCGCGCACCCCGGACGCGCTCTTCTGTCTTCCGTACGTATAACCGCGACCTATAGCTGAGCAAACTTTGCTAGTTCTGTCCTAGCGTCGCGGGCGCCACGCTGGAGGAATGAATACGCGGAACATCCGGCTCGGCGTCGACATCGGCCGGGTCATCATCGACGGGGGAGCGCAGGGCGGCGCCGACACCCGGTTCTTCAGCGGCGACACCGCCCGCATGCTCACCACCCCGGCCGTGCCCGGCGCGTTCGCCGCGCTGGCCCGCCTGGCGCCTCGGTTCGACCAGGTGTGGCTGATCTCCAAATGCGGCGAACGGGTGCGGCGCAACTCCCTGATGTGGCTCGACCACCACGACTTCGCCGCCCGCACCGGCATTCCCCGAGAGAACGTACGGTTCTGCCGACGCCGCCCCGACAAGGCGATCCACTGTGCCGAGCTGGGCATCACGCACTTCATCGACGACAAGCTCGACGTGCATCAGGCGCTGCGAGGAATCGTCGAGCACCGCTATCTGTTCGGCCCGCAGGCCGGCCCCGCTCCCGACTGGGTCGAGCACGCTCTCACGTGGACCGACGTTCTCGATATGACGGTTGACGTTATATGACGTTGAGCGTAACGTCGCTCGGCGTGCGAGAGCCCACGTTTCTGATCCTCACCGCCCTCGCGGCGGAACCCACCCATGGCTACGGGGTGATCCGCGCCGTCGAGCAGCTCTCCGAGGGCGACGTCGTGCTGCGGCCCGGCACCCTCTACGGCGCCCTCGACCGCCTCACCGAGCAGGGCCTCGTCGAGCTCGACCGTGAAGAGGCCGTCGACGGCCGGCTGCGCCGCTACTACCGCCTCACCTCCGACGGCGCGGCCGCGCTGGCCGAACAGGTGGCCCGCCTGCGTCGCCACGCCGACGCCGCCGAGCGGGGCCTGGGCGGTCTCGGCAACCTGGGGCTGGCCCAGTGACCCCGGCCGGCCGTCCCGGGGCGAGATCCTCGAGTCCAGCCGAACGGCACTGCCGCCGCCTCCTGCTGGCCTACCCCCGCGACTACCGGCGGCGTCACGGCGACGAGATCGTGACCACGCTGCTCGACGTCTCCGGCGATCAACTGCCGAGCCGGGGCGCGCGGCTGCATCTGGTCCTCTGTGGGCTGCGTCAGCGATTCCGGCTGCCGTTACGACCGGCACCGATCCTGGCCGCGGTGCTGGCCGCGATCGCGCTGGCCGCGCCCGGCGCGATCGGCGGGCGCTGGCTGGGCTGGCAGACAGCCGAAAACGTGACGTCCCACGACGACCTGCGGGCACTGATCGAGTCGATGGGCGTCTCCCGCCCGGAGGTCTATGACGACCGTACGGCGATGGGTGGGCCGGTGACCACAGCGGTCGCCCACGGCTCGGAGGTGCCCGACCGCTCCCGGGAAAGCGTGGCCGCCGCGGGCTGGCGGGTCGTCTCGTACAGCTCGCAGGCCGTGAGACTGGGTGTCGTGATCAACGACGACGGGTCCTGGGGCGCGCTCGGCCCCGGCCGGACCGCGTCGTGGCGAGCCACGAAGGGCGGCCTGACCCTGATCGGCGGCAGCACGACCGGGCTGGGAGACACCGACGTGAGCCTGGACGTCTGGACGGAAGAGACCGCGGCCATCCGCCCGTTCACCATCGGCGGCCTGGTGCTGGGCGCCCTGGCCGGCTGGCTGCTGACCGCCGCCGTCGCCACCCGCGTACGCCGAGCCGGCCGCGCACGCCGCTGGGCGGTGACCTTGCAGGCGACCGCGGGGTTCATCGCGGCCGCCCCGCCCGCCTACATGCTCTTCCGCGAGTTCGTCGAGACGATGAGATACGACGTCGACAACCCGAACTGGTACGTCGTCACCGACCCCGCCCCCGCGTTGTCGACCGCGCTGGTCTTCACCGGCTCGGGCGTCGCCGCCGCCGCGCTGGTCGCGCTGCTGCTCGTGGCCGGCCGGGCCGGCTATGACCGCCGCTCGGCCGCCTGATCTCCGGGATTGTCGTACCCCCGTGCCATGCTCGGACGGTGGTGGTCGATTTCGAGAGCGAGCTGTGGCTGTGGGCCGCGCGCAAGCAAGAAACCTGGACTTTCGTCAGCCTGCCGGTCGAGGCGTCCGACGAGATCCGTGACCGCAGCGAGGGCCTGCGGCGCGGCTTCGGCTCGCTGCGGGTGAAGGTCTCGCTGGGCACCAGCCACTGGCAGACCTCGATCTTCCCCGGCGGCGGCACCGGCGCCTACGTGCTGCCCATCAAACGGGCCGTCCGCCAGGCGCAGGGCCTCGACATCGGCGACGTGGCAACGGTCTCGGTCGAGCTGCTCGACCTGTGACCGGCCGCGGTGAGCTGCAGGGACCCCGGCGCGCGCTGGCGCTGCGCGCCGGGGACGCCCGTCGGGGCTCGCCCGTCCGATGCCGGGGGACACCGGACGGACGGCCCCTGTTCATGAGCTCCCCTACCAGCGGCGGCGCTTCTTGAAGTGGCCGTGATGCTTGTAGTGCCCGTGATGCTTGTAGTGGCCGTGATGGCCGTAAGCTCCCGGCGGCGGGTAGGCGCCCGGGTGCCCGTAAGCCCCTGGCGGGTAAGCGCCCGGGTGCCCGTAGGCCCCCGGCGGCCCGTAGTGACCGTGGCCGCGGTGGTGATGCCCCTGCGAGCGGGCGATCCGGTGGTTGACCTCGCGCAACAGCCCGTCGGCGATGCCGCCGTGTCCGCCACCCGACCGCCGTTGCAGCTTCGAAGCGAGCATCGACAGCAGGAACCTCTTGACGGAACCGCTCAATTCAGCCTCCCTGAACTCGTACCCACCACGGTAGGTCCCCGAGTCCAGTACAGCCTGTGACGACGCTGCGGGTTTCCTGAGACTGGTCGAAGGGGGCGGCTAACCGACGCGGTAGCGCTCCACCAGTCCGGCGAGGATTTCCCGCGTCCGGTTCAGGTCGTCGATCTGGCGGGTCACCCGGTCGAGCTCCGATGTGAGGCGTTCAGCGAGCCACGGCGTACGGATGGCCTCGTTGTTGATGCAGGGAAGGACGTCCTGAATGGTCGCGCTGTTCAGGCCGGCCGACAGCAGCGACTGGATCAGCCCCACCCGCTCGACCGCCGACTCCGGATAGTGCCGCTGACCACCACCACTGCGCGTGCTCGCCAGCAGGCCCTGCTCCTCGTAGTAGCGCAGCGACCGCGCGCTCGCGCCGGTCACCGCGGACAGGTCGCCGATCCGCATCGGAAATCCTCCAGAAAACGCTTGACCCTCACACGGGTGTCAAGTTTTAGCGTAACCGCATGACCACAGCAACCGCCCTCGTCGAGCCGGTCACCGTCGCCGGACTGCCGCTGAACAGCCAGTTCGTCATGGCCCCGATGACCCGGGAGCGTTCGCCGCACGGCGTGCCGACGCCCGAGGTCGCCGCCTACTACCGGCGCCGCGCCGAGAACGGTGTCGGGCTCATCATCACCGAGGGCGTGCTGGTCGACCACCCCAGCGCCGGCCACCAGCCCGCCGTGCCCAGGCTCACCGCGGGGGCCGCCGAGGCCGGGTGGCGCCACGTCACGAGCGAGGTGCACGCGGCCGGCGGCCGAATCGCCGCGCAGCTCTGGCACCTGGGCAGCCGGCGCGAGCCGGCCGGAACCGCCTGGACCCCGCAGACCATGTCCGGCCCCGACTTCGACACCCTCATCCGGGCGTACGCCGAGTCGGCGCGGGTCGCCGTCCGGGCCGGCTTCGACGCCGTCGAGGTGCACGCCGCCCACGGCTACCTGCTGGACGAGTTCCTCTGGCCGGTCACCAACCCGTCCCGCCGTCACCTCAGCTTCCCAGCCGACGTGATCCGCGCCGTGCGGGCCGAGATCCCGGCCTGCACGCCGTTGATCGTCCGTTTCTCACAGTTCAAGGAGCGCGACTACAGCGCGCGCATCGCCTCGACGCCCGCGGAACTCGGCGTGAGCCTGGAAGGCTTCCGGCAGGCCGGCGCCGACGTGCTGCACGCCTCGCAGCGCCGCTTCTGGGAGCCGGCCTTCGCGGGCAGCGACCGTAATCTCGCCGGCTGGGCCAAGCACCTCACCGGCCTCCCGTCGATCACCGTCGGCTCGATCGGACTGACCCGCGACTTCGCCACCTCCGACCGGATGCGCGAGCTGGTCGACCGGCGTACGAGCGGCGAGTACGACCTCATCGCGCTCGGCCGCGTGCTGCTCGGCAACCCGTCCTGGGTGTCTCTGGCTGACGCGGGCCGCTTCGACGAGCTGCGCGACTATCACAAAACGGATGAAGAGCTGTACTTCTGATTTTCCGCTTTATCGGCGCGAGACCGGTCGGACTTGATGAAATCGACAGTATGGTGGCCGAAACGCCGAGAGCAGCAGTCCGCGCCTGGCGCGACGGGCTGGTCAACCTCGACGCCGGAAACCGCCTGCTGACCGGTCGCCGCTCGGCCGGCAGCACCCTGGAGATCGCCGGCCCGGCCGCGCCCGAGATCGTCGGCGCCCTGCGTGACGGCCGCGACTACGGCTTCCTCCCGTACGCGGCCCGGCCCGAACCCGGCGGCCTGTTCCGCACCAACCTGAGCGCCTCCGCCCTCGGCACCCGCCTGCGCCGCCTGATGCGCAGGTCGCGGCAGGACCTCCTCGACCGCGGCATCGCCACCCTGCACCTGGCGATCGGCACCCTGCACTGGCGCGACGAGGAGGACGCGGCCTTCACCAGCCCGATCCTGCTGCTCCCGGCCGAGCTGACCGCCCGAGGCCCCGGCGACGTACCCCGGCTGCACGTGCGCGGCGACGACCCGGTGGTCAACCCGGCCCTGGCCCTGCGCCTGCGCCGGATGGGCATCGCGACACCGGACGTGGACGGGCTCGCCGAACTCGACGTGCGCGCCTGTCTGGAGAAGCTGCGGTCGACGGTCAGCAACCGCGCGTGGGAGATCACCGAGGGCGTGCTGCTGTCGTGCTTCAGCTTCCACAAGGAGGCGATGTACCGCGACCTGCTCGACAACGAGCGGCGCGTCGTCACCCATCCGCTGGTCGAGGCCCTGGCCGGCCAGGTTGGCACGAAGAAGCCCGGTGGACAACCGCGAGAGGGTTCGACCGGCGGCGTAGTCTCCGAGCCACCTCTCCCGGGTGGGTGGGCCGGCATACCGACGCGTACGGCCGAGGGAGCGCAACCGGGGCCGGCACAGCGGCCGGGACATGGGCCGGAGCGCGAGCTTCCGCTGGTTCTCGACGCCGATGCCACCCAGCGGGCCTGCGTCGAGGCCGCCGTCGCCGGCCAGAGCTTCGTGCTCGACGGCCCGCCCGGCACGGGCAAGTCCCAGACGATCGCCAACATGATCGGCTGCCTCCTGCACGCCGGGAAGCGCGTCCTGTTCGTCTCGGAGAAGGCGGCCGCGCTCGAGGTCGTCCGCAACCGCCTCGCCGGCGTGGGCCTCGACCGATACCTGCTCGAGCTGCACAGCCACAAGACGACCCGCCGCGAGGTCGCCCGCACCCTCGCCGCGTCCCTCGACGAGACGACACCCGGCCCGGCCCGGCCGACCGGCGAAGTCGACCGGGAACGGCTGAACGAGCTGCGCGACCGCCTGGACGCCTACGCCACCGCGATGAACGAGCGCCGCGAGCCGCTGGGCCGCAGCCTGTATGACGTGATCGGCGAATGCGCCCGCCGCACGGAACCGCATGCGGCCGGCCCGATGCCCGCCGTCGACCCGCGGACGCTGACCCCCGAACTCGTGCAGCGCCTGCTGGAGGCGGCCGACGACCTGGCCCGATGCCGCCGCCCAGCCGAGGAGGGCGACCGCTTCCCCTGGCGCGACGTGACCGAGCAGAACCCGTTGACCGACACCCTTCGGCGGGCCCGGCACGCCCTGAGAGATCTGGCCGGCGAGACCCAGACGTACGCCACCACGACCGAGGCATTCGCGCTGACCCACCCGTCCGACGCCGGACGCCTCGCCGCCCTCGTCACTCACGCCGCCCACCGCCCCGCCGTCGTGACCGACGAGTGGCTCACCGCCCCGTCCCTGGAGCCGATCGCGCGGGCCGCCGAGCGCCGCGGCCGTCTGCTGTCCGCCGCCCGTCAGGCGCGAACCGCCGTACGCGAAGCCGCCGGCGTGGATTGGCCCGACGTCCCCGACGAGGAACCACCCGCCCTGGACCCCGGCACCCTCACCGCGCACGCCGCCGAGGTGTCCGCCCGCCTGCTGACCGCCGAGGCCGGCACGATCGACGAGGTCGTACGGGACGCGGCCACGATCGCCGCCCGCCTCGGCCTGCCCGCGGTGGTCACGTTCGGCGATCTCGCGCGGGTGGCCGCCCTGGCCGCCCTGGCCGACCGGCCCCATCGTCCCGAGCCGTTCTGGTTCGGCCCCGGGGTGCTCACCGCCGTCTCCTCGGCCGCGGCCGTCCTGCGTCGCTGCTCCGAGACGGTCGCCGCGATCGGGGCCCTGTGCCGGGCCTACTTCGCCGAGTCCATCGTGGACCAGCCGGTCGAACAGCTCGCCGAGCGCCTCGTCCACGAGCACCGCGGCCTGCGCAAGCTGCTCGGGGCGTACCGCCGGGACTGGAACGCCGTCGCCGCGTTCGCCCTGCCCACCGTGTCGCCCGCCGAGGCCGTGGCCAACCTGGGGGTCGCCGTGGGCTGGCAGCGGGCGCTGCGTCACCGGGCCGTCGTCGAGCGGCAGCACGCACCCCTGCTCGGCCGCTACCAGCACGGCGACCCGTCCGCGATCGACGAGGCATTGCGTACGGCGGGCGACCTGTTGCGGCTCGCCCCGCCGGAGTCGCTGCCGTCGGTCGCCGACCAGATCTGCCGCCCCGATCCCGACCCCGCGCTCATCCGTTTCGCCCGGCGGGCCCGTACGGTCGCTGAGCGCCAGCCGCCCGCCGACCTGCTGCGCGACGCCGTCGAGGACCGCCGGGCCCGGGCCGCCCCGCTCACCGAGGCCGCCGCGGTCCTGCACGCGTTCGACCGGGCGACCGGTCGCGAGGTCGACCTCGACGAGGCCCGTCGTCTGCTCGATCTCAAGAAGGCGGCCGCCGAGAAGGAGCAGGCCGTGGCGGACGACCCGGCTCCGGAGCTCGGCCACGACGACCTGGACGACGCGGTCGCCTGGGCCAGGGCGGCCCGCCGGCTCCCGAACGGCGTCGACCGCGCGCTGAGCCCGGAACAGGCCGCGGCACTTCAAGAAAGACCGGGCGCCGCCGGGCTCGCCGAACGCATCGGCGCCTGGGAGGACGCCCGCGACAGCGTCCTCGCCGCCTTCGCCCCCACCCGCCGGCCCGGGCTCGCGACCGCGCTGGACGACTACGACGGCGCGTTCCTGACCACGCTGCTCGACGACGTCGACGGCCAGGAGCAGTGGCTCGGCTACGACAGGGCCCGCCGCGTGCTGCCCGCCGCCACGATCGCGCACTGCGTCGAGCGTGGCACCGGATTCCGCGAGGAGGTCGAACGGGCCGTGCTCACCGCCTGGGCCGACGCCGTGATCCGCGACGACGAGCGGCTGCACCCCCTCGGCGGCGTCGAGCACGATCACCTGGTCGACGAGTTCCGCCGCCTCGACGCCGCCCTGGCCGCCGAGGCGCCCGTCACGATCGCCGCGGCGATCGAGGCCCGCAAGCCGAGCGTCGCCGACGAGATCGCCCTGCTACGCCGGGAGGGCAGCAAGCAGACCCGCCACTGCTCCGTACGGGATCTGCTCGCCCGCGCGCGGCAAACCGTGCAGGCGGCCCGTCCGTGCTTCCTCATGTCGCCGCGGGCGGTCAGCCAGTTCCTGCCGGCCGACCTCACGTTCGACGTGGTCATCTTCGACGAGGCGTCCCAGATCGCGCCGGCCGACGCGATCAACGGCATCTACCGGGCCGACGCGCTGATCGCGGCGGGTGACGACCGGCAGCTCCCGCCGACCTCGTTCTTCTCGACCCGCGCCGACGAGGACGACGGCACCGACGTCAACGACTTCGAATCGATCCTGGAGCTCGCCGAGGGCTGCGGGGCGTTCCCGCGCATCAGCCTCGGATGGCACTACCGCAGCCGCCACGAGGCCCTGATCGCGTTCGCCAACCACCGGTTCTACCAGGGCCGGCTGATGACCTTCCCCAGCGCCGGGGCCGACCCCGAGACCGGAATCGATCTGGTCCCGGCCGGCGGCGTCTATCGTCGCGGCGGCGCGCGCGACAACCCGATCGAGGCCGAGACGGTCGCCGAGCGGATCGTCTCGTGCCTCACCACCCGCCCCGAGCTGTCGCTGGGCGTCGTCACCTTTTCGGTGGCCCAGGCCGAGGCGATCGAGTCGGCCCTCGAACGCGCCGCGCTGCGCCATCCGGGCCTGGACCGGCTCCTCGAGGGCGACCGGCTCACTGGCTTCTTCATCAAGAGTCTCGAGTCGGTGCAGGGCGACGAACGCGACGTGATGATCTTCTCGATCGGCTACGGCCGCGACGAGAACGGCCGCATCAGCAGCAACTTCGGCGCGCTCAACCAACCCAACGGCTGGCGCCGGCTCAACGTGGCGATCACCCGGGCCCGGCGCCGCGTCGAGATCATCTCGTCGGTCCGGTCCCGCGACATCCCGCCGTCGACCAACCCGGGCGTACGACTGCTCGCCGCCTATCTCGACTACGCCGAGCGCGGCGCGGCCGCCGTGGCAGGCCCCACCGTCGCGGCGAATCCGCTGGTCACGTCGGTGCTCGAGACGATTCGCGGCTGGGGGTTCCGAGCCGAGGCGGCCCTGAACACGGACGGATACCGCGTCGGCATCGGGGTGCGGCGGCACGCCCCCGGCGGTGGCTTCGTGCTCGGCGTCGAGTGCGACGGCCCGCTCTACGGCTCGATCGCCGCGGCCCGCGACCGCGACCGGCTCACCGCGGAGATCCTCACCGGACTCGGCTGGCGGCTGCATCGGGTGTGGAGCACCGCCTGGCACCACGACCCGGCGGGGGAGCGGGCCCGGCTGCGGGCGGCGATCGAGCAGGCGGCGGGCGAGCTGCCCACCGCGGGACCCTGGCCCTACCGGCGTGACGATTTGTTGAGGCTGCAACCGGTTCTGTGATCGATCGTCGCGGACCGGGTACGGTATTGCCCGAATGCGGTATTGACTGCATGCGCGGCGATGTCCAGCATATGTCGCGTGAATCCAGGGACCACCGCGCCGGTCAGCTGCGTCGCCTTCCGGGCCGACGGCATGCGTCTGGCCGGCGGCACCCAGGCCGGCACGGTCATGGTGCAGGAGACGAGCGACCCCTCCCGCCCCGTGACGCTGACCGAATTCGCCCACCGGTCGGCCGTGCTCGCCGCGGCCTGGAACCCGGGCGCCTCCGACCTGCTGGCCACGGGCTCGGCCGACGGCACGGCCGCCGTGTGGCGCGTCGTCGACGACCGCCCGCCGTACCTCATGAAAGTCCTCGGTGGACACCCCGCCGCGGTCGCCGACGTCGCCTGGATGCCCGACGGTCAGCACCTGCTCTGCCTTCTCGGCGACGGGCGCGCGGCGGTGTGGCAGGCGTTCGGCGAGACCTACCTGGGCGAGATCGACGACTGTGTACGCCTCGACGTGAGCCCGACCGGCCTGGTCGCCACGGTCGGCACGAACGGCTTCGTGGCCGTGCGCGACCTGGCCCAGGACCGCGCCCCGCTCGCCGGGCGGGCCGCCCCCGCCGTCGAGGCCTGCGCCTGGTCGCCCGACGCGACCACGCTCGCGCTGGCCCGGCGCGACGGCACGGTCGAGCTGCGCAACGCCCACCTCGACCCGATCCGCACGATCCGGGCCGGGGACAGCCCGCTGCGCTCGGTGACGTGGTCGGCCGACGGGCGGCATGTGCTCGCGGGGGCGTACGACGGCAGTGTCCTCGCGGTCGACGCGGAGAGCCGCCCGGTGTGGCGCCTGAGCGACCCGACGATCCGTACGAGATCTCTCGCCGTCGGCGGCCCGGTGCTCGCCACCGCCGCCTTCGCCGCCCGCCCGCACCTGATCGACGCCACCTCGGGCAAACCCTTCACGCCCGGCCTCGCCCCGTCCACGCCGGCCACGCCGACCCGGCCGTTCCGCGGTGCCGTGCTCGCCGCCGAGGGCCGCGTCGTCACCGCGGGCCCGCCCGGTGCCCGCGTTGTGGTCGTCGAGCACGACCTGCGCGTCGGCGCGATCGACGCCCTCGCCGACCGCGTCGTCGTCTCGGCCGCCCACCAGGCCGTGCGCGTGGCCCGCCTCGACCCGGCCGTCCTCGAGGTCGAGCGCGGCATCACCCTGCGGGCCCCCGAGCCGGTGCGTACGGTCGCCCTGCTCGGCACGCCCGAGACCACCGTGGTCGTCGCCGCCTCGCACGACGTGCGCCTCTGGTCGTGGACCGTCGACTGGACCGGCCCGCCGGCCGGCCCCACCCTGGTCGGCGAGTTCGGCGCGGGCCTGGCCACCCTGCAACGCCTCGACGAGCACCGCCTGACCGCCACCGACCACCGAGGCGAACTGGCCATCCTGGCCCTGGGCGCCGACGGCGCGCTTTCGACCTGACGGGTTATTCGAAGCGGGAGGGGTCGCCCGAGCCCACGCGCAGGATCTCGGGCTCGCCGCCGGAGAGGTCGACGACCGTGGTCGGCTCGACGCCGCAGTCGCCGGCGTCGACCACCGCGTCGAGCACGTGGTCGAGGGTTTCCTTGATCTCCCAGCCCATCGTCATCGGCTCGTCCTGGCCCGGCAGCAGCAGCGTGCTCGACACCAGCGGCTCACCCAGCTCGGCCAGGATCGCCTGCGCGACGACGTGGTCGGGGATGCGGGCGCCGACCGTCTTCTTCTTCGGGTGCAGCAGCCGCCGCGGCACCTCTTTGGTGGCCGGCAGGATGAACGTGTAGGGCCCCGGGGTGGCCGACTTGACCGCGCGGAACGCCGCGTTGTTGATCTGCACGAACTGGCCGAGCTGCGCGAAGTCGCGGCACATCAGCGTGAAGTGGTGCCGGTCGTCGAGGTGGCGGATCTCGCGGATGCGGTCGAGCCCCTCCTTGTTACCCATCCGGCAGCCCAGCGCGAAGCACGAGTCGGTCGGGTAGGCGATCAACCCGTCCGCCCGGACGATCTCCACCACCTGACGGATCGAGCGGGCCTGCGGGTTGTCCGGATGAACGTCGAAATACTTCGCCACCAGGAAATACTAGTGGCGGTACGCCTTGACGACCGCAGACATGTCCGACTCGGCGTGCCCGAGTGCGGCCGTCGAGGCGTACAGGTCCCGGCAGACGTCGAGCAGCGGTGACGCGAGGCCCCGGCGGCGCGCGGCCGCCACGATCAACTCGTTGTTCTTGAGCACGTCGCGGATCGAGGCCTGCACGTCGAAGTCCCCGTCGACCAGCTTGCCGGCCTTGCCGCGCGAGACGGCGCTGGCCATCGGTCCCGCGTCGAGCACCCGCCGCAGCACCTCGGTGTCGAGCCCGTGCCCCGCGGCGAAGTGGAAGGCCTCGGCGAGCCCGGTGACCATGCTGATCAGGAACGTGTTCACGGCCAGCTTCATCAGCAGCGCGCCCGGAACGGCCCCGCAGTCGACCACCTGAGCGCACATCGGGGCGAGCAGGGGCCGTACGCGGTCAAGGTCTTGCTCCTCTCCCGCGATCATGGCGATCAGCGATCCCGACTCGGCCGGCCCTCGCGACCCGGAGACGGGCGCCTCGACATAACCCCCACCGGCCGCCGCCACGGCCGCCGCCAGCCGTTTCGAGTGTTCGGGACTGGTCGTGCCCATGTGGACGACCACCGTGCCGGCCAGCGAGGCCGGGAGCACGTCGTCGATGGCCTGCTCGGTCGCCAGCATCAGGATGACGACGCCGGCCTTCGCGAACACGTCGGCCGGCGTGCTCGCGCGGATCGCCCCGGGCGGGGTGTCGCCCCGATCGGTGCGGTTCCAGACGATCAGCTCGACGCCGGCGCGGGCCAGGTTCGCCGCCATCGGCCGCCCCATCACCCCGAGCCCGACAAATCCCACGGTCATGGCGCCCACGGTAGGCCGGAAAGGACCGCCGTTCCGACGGCCAATTTCCGAACGGTGGCGGGTGGCGTCGGGGAACAGGCACCCTGGCGAGCGGATCCGCGGCCGGTTGACGGGATTCTCCCAGGCATTTCCGCGTTCGGCGCTGTCACGGTGGTTAACTGGACCGGATCCCGGTTCCGAGGCTTGGCGACCTGCGCCGCACGGAAGAGGCTCGATGACTGACCAACGTCACGGCAAGGTCGTGACTTTCTACTCGTTCAAGGGTGGGGCGGGCCGCACGATGGCGCTCGCCAATGTCGCCTGGATCCTGGCCGCGAACGGCAAGCGGGTGCTGGTCGCCGATTGGGATCTCGAGTCGCCCGGGCTGCACCGGTTCTTCGAACCGTTCCTCGGGGTGGAGAAGGCCGAGGCCACCGCCGGAATCATCGACATGATCCGCTCCTACGAATACGAGTCGACCCGGCCGTTCCCCCGCGAGGACGGCTGGTACAAGGCTTTCGCCCAGGTCAACGCGTTCGCGTTCACGCTCGACTGGGGTCACTTCCCGCCGGGGGGACGGCTCAGTCTCCTCTCCGCCGGACGGCAGAACCGCGAATACTCCGCGCTCCTCAACGCGATCAACTGGGACGACTTCTACCATGAGCACAACGGTGGCGCCTTCATAGACGCGCTCGCGGCCGACATGCGCGCCAACTACGACTACGCCCTGCTCGACAGTCGCAGCGGACTCAGCGACGTCGCCGACATCTGCAGCGTGCAGTTGCCCGACGTGCTCGTCGACTGCTTCGCGCTGAACGCGCAGAGCATCGACGGCGCGGCCAAGATCGCCGAGGTGGTCACCCGCCGGCCCGTGGGCGTGCGGCCGCCGATCAGGGTCCTGCCCGTGCCGATGCGGGTCGACCCGGCCGAGAAGGAGAAGGCCGAGGCGGGCCGCACATTCGCCCGGCGGCGCTTTCCCGGGATGCCCGCCGGCCTGACGGCGAGCGAGCGGGCCGGCTACTGGAACGCGGTCGAGGTGCCGTACCAGCCGTTCTACGCCTACGAGGAAACTCTCGCGACTTTCGCCGACCGTCCCGGGCAGTCCGCGACCTTGCTGGCGGCCTACGAGAAACTCACCCGGTTCATCACCGACGGCGACGTGGTGGCGTTGCCGCACATGGACGAGACGTTGCGGATCAGGACGGCCAAACGGTTCGTCCGTTCCCTGTTCGAGGTCTCCGACGAGGTCACGCTGCGCTACGCGGCGGAGGATCAGGCCTGGGCGGAGTGGATCGGCGGCGTGCTGAAGGCGGTCGGGGTCAGCGTGCACGACCCGAACGGGCCGACCGGCGCCCCTCCGACGGCCGCGGCCCGGTCGTTGACGTTGATCTCCCATGCCAACGCCGCGGCGTTCGCCGGCATCATCACGCGCGACCGGTCGGCCCTGCGACCCTCGCTGGCGATCTATGTGGACGATGTCACGCCGCTGCCGTCGTTCGCCCCGTCGTCCTCCGCCTTCCTCGCGGGTCAGCCCGCCGAGGTCGCGGTGGAACGGACCCTGCGGCTGGTCGGGCTGTGGCCGGGCGAGAAGCCGGATCTGTCGGCCATCGGCACGCGCTTCCCCGGCGAGCGCCCGGTCGTCATCAACGCCCCGAGCCGTAACGGTCGGTTCACCGGTCGTAAGGAATTCCTCCTCGGGCTTCGCGCCGGGTTGCGCGGCGGCGTGGGGATGCCGGTGGTCCTGCAGGGAATGGGAGGCACCGGCAAGACCCAGCTCGCGCTCGAATACGCGCACCGGTTCCGCAACGCCTACGACGTCGTCTGGTGGGTCGACGCCGACATGACGACGTTCGTCGACACCCAGGTGGCCGAGCTGGGCCAGGAGCTCGGCCTGAACACGGCCGGCTCCGGTGTCGAGGACAAGGTCCGCAAGGTGATCGGCGCGCTCGAGGACGGCGAGCCGTACGCCCGCTGGCTGCTGATCTTCGACAACGCGGAGGACGTCGACGAGCTTCTCGAATTCGTCCCGCGGCAATCCGGGCACGTGCTGGTCACCTCCCGCAACAACCGGTGGGGCGACCGGGCGCTGCCGATGCCGGTCGACGTCTTCCAGCGGCCGGAGAGCGTCGAACATCTGCGCCGGCGACTGCCCATGATCGGAGCCGACGAGGCCGACCGGCTCGCCGACCTCCTGGGCGATCTGCCCTTGGCGGTTGCCGACGCCGGTGCGTGGCTGTCCGAGACGGGCGAGCCGGTGGGGGAGTTCCTGCGCCGTGTGGAACTGACCGGTCCGGGTGAGGCCGTCGAGCAGGTCTGGACCGCTTCGCTCGACCTGCTGCGCGAGCGGTCCGCCGCCGCCTATCGCCTGCTCGAGCTGTGTTCGATGCTCGCCCCCGAGATTCCCCTGGAGCTGGTCTACGGCCACGACCTGGCGACGGCGCTGGTCGATCTCGATCCGTTCGCCTCCGACCGGCACTACCGCGCTGCCCTGATACAACATCTCCACCGCCTGGCCCTGGTCAAGCTCGACGTGTCACGCCGCAGGATTCAGGTCCACCGGCTGCTGCAGCACGTCGTTCGCGGCCGCATGACCGAGACGGACCGCGACGACACCCGTCATCGGATCCACCGTGTTCTCGCCGATTCCCGTCCGCCGCACGAGATCGACGACCCTGCCTCCTGGTCGCGTTTCGACATGCTCTGGCCCCATCTCGAGATGTCGGGGGCCGCCGACTGTGCCGACGAGACGGTCCGCCAGCTCATGATCGACCGGTTGCGCCATCTCTGGATCACCGGTCGGTTCGACGAGGGCTTGCGGTTCGGCCGCCGGATGGAACAGAAGTGGGCGACCGCGTGGGCCGCCGACGGGGACACGCTGCACCGGCAGCTCCTCCACCTGCGGTTCAACATCGCCAACCTGCTGCGGCAGACGGCCCAGTTCGAGCAGGC
Source organism: Actinoplanes solisilvae (assembly GCF_003999975.1). GTDB lineage: Bacteria > Actinomycetota > Actinomycetes > Mycobacteriales > Micromonosporaceae > Actinoplanes > Actinoplanes solisilvae. The sequence continues at coordinate 33,424 of NZ_RJAC01000012.1, forward strand.
CCTCGTGCTCGACGAAGCCGTTCTGCGGGAACAGGTCGAGGTGCTGGGCCGCGAACACCCGCACACGTTGATGACCGCCGGAGGACTCGGTGGTGATCTGCGAGCGTCGGGGCGGTACGCGGACGCCCTCCGGCATGACGAGAAGACGTACCTGGCATGGGTGGAGCACTACGGCGAGAGCTTTCCGCGGACGCTGCTGGCGCTGAACAACCTGGCCACGACCAACCGCCTGGCCGGTGATTTCCGCACCGCCCTCGAACGCGATCAGCACACCTACGAACAGTGGACGATTCTGGTCGGCCAGGGCCACCCGTACACCCTGAACGCCGGCTCGAACCTGGGTCGTGACCTGCGCGACGCCGGCGAGTACGCGCGGTCGGTCGAGCTGCTCGACGACATCGCGCGCCGCTACCAGTCAGTCCTCGGCTCCCGGTCGCATCTGACTCTCGGCGCGCGGGTGAACCTGGCGGTGTCGCTCGGCTGCGTCGGACGGCACGCCGAAGCCGCGGAACTTCTCGACGAGACGTACGAGCAGCTTCTCGAGGCTCTCGGACCGTTCAACCCGGTCACTCTGGCGTGCCGCTCGGGCCTGGCCGTGAGTCACTTCGCCCTCGGTGAGGCGGCGACCTGCCTGAGCGAGTTCGAGGAGATCAGGCTGGCGCGGGCCACCGAGCTCGGTCGCCGGCACCCGCACACACTCGTCGCCGGGAACAACCTGGCCGTGGCCCAGCAAGCGATCGGTGAGCGGGGACCGGCGGGGAATCTCGCCGCCGAGATCGTGGACGAGATGAGAACCGTTCTCGGCGACTCGCACCCGCACACTCTCGCCTGCGAGCTCAACCTGGCGATTCTTCGGGGCGGGCCGCAGCGGCCCGCGCTGGTCGAGTCGTTGGTGGATCGCCACCGCATGGTGCTCGGCCCGGACCACCCGGACACCCTGCGGTGCATGGCCGCCGCCGGGCGGGACTCGGGTGACCTGTTCCGGATGCTCGACGCGCATCCGTTCTGATCTTCCGGTCAGGACGGAGCCGGCCAGTCGTCGACCAGCCACCGCAGCATCTCGGGCAGGACCTCCACCGCACTGAAGTGGGCGGCGTCCTCCTGGATCTGAATCTCCGCGTAGGGAACGTGCGCGGCCAGGTAGCGCGCGTGGCTCACCGGGGAGAAGTTGTCGTCCGCGCCGTGCCAGAGCAGCACCGTGCCGGTGATGTCGCGCAGGTCGAAGCCCCACGCCGACCGGAACGCGAAGACGTCGTCGACCCAGCCGAACGGGCCCTGACTGAGCGCCTCCCGATAGGTGGCGGTCAGCAGCTGACGGATCATGACGTCGTCGGTGACCCGGAGATCGGGAGCGGTCATCTCCAGTCGCAACAGGTCCACCATGCTGTCCGGGTTGCGCCGGGCGCGGTCGGCCTGCAGGCGGAGGCGTTCGACATACCTCGGCCAGTCGTTGTCGGCGGCCTCGTACTCGCGGACGTTGGCGTCCGTCATGCCGTTGAGCCAGTCGAGACCGGGTGCGTCCGACGGTGCGATGCCGACGAGGACGCCGGTTCGTCTCACCCGATCGGTCAGTCTGGCCGCGGCGGCCAGGGCATGCGGCCCGCCGCCCGAACGGCCGACGACCGCGAACGTGTCGATGCCCAGGTGGTCGGCGATCGCGGCGATGTCCCCGGCCGCGTCGGCCACGCTTCGCTTCTCCTGACGGGTGGATCCGCCGTACCCGGGCCGGTCGTAGCTGATGAGCCGCACGCCGAGACGGTAGAGAACGCCCGTGCGAGGTTTCGGTCCGAGCCGGCTGCCGGGGGTGCCGTGCAGGAGAAAGACGGGGGAGCCGTGCAGGTCCCCGGTCTCCTCGAAGGTGAGATCCCGGCCGTCGGAAGCCCTGGCCACGCGTTGGGTGCCGGCCTCGCCCATTAAAAGCCCTCCCGCGCCTGGCGGCCGTCGTGCTCGGCTGACCGCTCTCTATTCTCGATACTCTCGATCTTGGGAGTCCACGATGGAAGTGAGTCACTTCGTCGGTAGGGCTCGCCAGATCTCAGCACGCCACGCCCTTCCCCGGAACACCCCTACCCTGATTGTGGCACTCGCGGCTTTTGTGAGGGTGAATTTCCGGCGCGTCACGTGACTACCTACCGTACGAGACGAGAGGTGTCAGAGGTTCGAAAACCCGGGCGTGTTTGGCAATCGTGTTGTGTTTGCGCGCCATCCGAAACGGGACGGCAGGCCGGGCGGCGGGCGTGGCATGCTGCGGGCGTCCCACGGACCGACCACGTCGGAGGCTGCCCATGCCCGTGCCCGTGAACCTCGACGCCCTGCTCGACGAACCCTTCCGTGACACGCCGCTGACCGACCTGGTCAACGCCCCCGTCTCCGCCCTCTCCGGCGTCAGCGACGAGGAGGCCCAGGGCCTCAGCCTCGCGTTCGGCATCAACACGATCGGCGACCTGGCCGCCAACGACTTCGTCCGCGCCGCGGTGGCGATCGCGCGCATGGCCGAGGTGGCGGCTACCGCACCCCGCCCATGAGCCGCTTGAGCATCGGCGTCAACGCCAGCAGAGTGCCACCGAGCACGATCGCCACGACACCGAGGATGCCGAAGTAGGCGACCTCGTCGTCGGCGTTGTAGTAGCCGGCGAGCTCTCCGGACAGCGCGGTCCCGAGAGCGACCGACAGGAAGAACAGGGCCACCATCTGCGTACGGAACGCCTCGGGCGCGAGTTTCGTGGTGACCGACAGGCCCACTGGCGAGAGCAGCAGCTCGGCGATCGTGAAGACGAGCAGAATTCCGGCCAGGCCGAGCAGCGGCACCTTGGTCGTCATCGCGAACGGCAGGAACAACAGGAACGCCACGCCCATGATCGCGGTGCCGGCGGCGAACTTGACCGGGGTCGACGGCTGACGGTCACCGAGCCGCGTCCACAACGTGGCGAACACGCCGGCCAGGATGATGATGAACACCGGGTTGATCGACTGGACCCAGGAGACGGGGAACTCCCAGCCGCCCAGGTTCCGGTCGAGGCGCGTGTCCGAATAGATCGTGATCACCGTGAACTGTTGCTGGTAGAGCGACCAGAACGCGGCGCTGGCGATGAACATCGGGATGAACGCGAGCACCCGCCGCCGCTCGACGACGTTGATCCGGTGGCTGGTCAGGATCACCACGAAGTAGGCGACGGCCGCGACGATGCTGAGCACGATCACGATGTCGGACAGCCGGTCCGCCGGCAGCGCCCCGGTCAGGGCCAGCACGACGATCACGATCACGACGGCCGCGGCGATGCCGTAGACCATCGGGCGCCGGTTGGCCGGCAGCGGGTTGGCGACGTGGTTCGCGTTCGCCGGCAGACGTTTACGGCCCAGCGCGTACTGGGTCAGACCGATCGCCATGCCCACCGCGGCCAGCCCGAAGCCGTAGTGGAAGCCGATTTCCTCCTGCAGCAGCCCGGTGAGCAGCGGACCGACGAGCGCGCCCAGGTTGATGCCGAGATAGAAGATCGAGAAGCCCGCGTCGCGCCGCTCGTCGCCCTCCCGGTAGAGCCCGCCGACCAGCGTGGTCGCGGTCGCCTTGACACCGCCGCTGCCCAGCGCGACCAGGATCAGGCCGACCGTCACGCCGAGCACGCCCGGGATGACCGCGAGCCCGATGTGCCCGGCCATGACCAGGATCGCGCTGCCGAACAGCACCTTTTCGGGGCCGAAGAGCCGGTCCGACAACCAGGCGAAGATCACCGTCGAGAGATAGACCGAGCCGCCGTACGCCCCCACGATGCCGGCCGCCGTGCCCTGGTTGATCCCGAGACCGCCGCGGTCCGCCTCGTAATAGAGGTAGATCAGCAGGATGCCCTGCATGCCGTAGAACGAGAACCGTTCCCACAGCTCGACGCCGAAGAGATTGGCCAGCGGCCGCGGCTGTCCGAAGAAGCTGCGGTCCTGTTGTTCCGTCTGCGCAGCGGTCATGGCCTGCGAATACCCGCGAGCCGTAGCGCCGAAAAGAGACGTGGACCATGCTGTGGGCGTGGAAACCGAACTCTTCATCGGCGGCAAATGGGTCCCCGCGTCCTCCGGCAACCGTTTTGAGGTGATCGACCCGGCGACCGGTGACGTCATCGCCTCGGTCGCGGACGGCGGTGAGGCCGACGCGATCGCCGCCGTCGACGCGGCGGCCGAGGCGGGCGCGGCGTGGGCGGCGACCCCTCCCCGCGTACGGGGTGAGGCGCTGCGCCGCGCCTGGGAGCTGATGACCGAGCGGGCCGACGAGCTCGCGAAGCTGATCAGCCTCGAGAACGGCAAGGCCCTCGTGGACGCCAAGGGCGAGGTGACGTACGCGGCCGAGTTCTTCCGCTGGTTCGCCGAGGAGGCCGTGCGCGGCGACGGCCTGGTCGCGACCGCCCCGTCCGGCGCCAACCGCATCCTCGTCGTGCGTCAGCCCGTCGGCGTCTGCGTGCTGGTCACCCCGTGGAACTTCCCGGCCGCGATGGCCACCCGCAAGATCGGCCCGGCGCTCGCGGCCGGCTGCACAGTCGTGCTCAAACCGGCCAGCGACACCCCGCTGACCGCACTGGCCATGGTCGCGATCCTGGCCGAGGCGGGAGTGCCCTCCGGCGTCGTGAACGTGCTGCCCTCGCGCAGCTCGGGCAAGGTCGTTTCGCGGATGCTGCGCGACGCCCGGGTGCGCAAGCTGTCGTTCACCGGTTCGACCGAGGTCGGCCGCATCCTGCTGGCCCAGGCGGCCGACAACGTCGTGAACACGTCGATGGAGCTCGGCGGCAACGCCCCGTTCGTGGTCTTCGCCGACGCCGACCTCGACGCCGCGATCGAGGGGGCCCTGATCGCGAAGATGCGCAACGGCGGCGAGGCCTGCACGGCGGCGAACCGCTTCTACGTCGAGTCGTCGATCGCCGGCGAGTTCTCGCGCCGCCTGTCGGCCCGCATGTCGGCGCTGCGCGTCGGCCCCGGCACCGACGAGCAGACCCAGGTCGGCCCGCTGGTCAACGAGGACACCGTGGCCAAGGTCGACGCGCTGGTGCGCGGCGCGATCGAGGCCGGTGCCACGGCCGAGACCGGCGGCGCCCGGCCCGAGGGTCCCGGCTACTACTACCCGCCGACGGTGCTGACCGGGGTCGCCTCCGACGCGGCGATCCTGCGCGAGGAGATCTTCGGCCCGGTCGCCCCCGTCGTGACCTTCACCGGCGAGGACGAGGCCGTCCGTCTGGCCAACGACACCGAGTACGGCCTGGTGGCGTACGTCTACACCGGCGACCTGGCCCGGGGCCTGCGGGTCAGCGAGGCGATCGAGGCCGGCATGGTCGGGCTCAACCGAGGGCTGGTCAGCGACCCGGCCGCGCCGTTCGGCGGCGTCAAGCAGAGCGGCATCGGCCGTGAGGGCGGCCACGAGGGACTGCTCGAATACCTCGAATCGAAATACATCGCCGTCAACTGGTGATTGAGGGTTGTTCAGGGCCCGCCTGGAGCTGCACTCAGCCGCAGGTCAGGAAGCCTGGTCTCCACCGCCCTGAACAATCCTCACCTTCTTACCCATTCGCACGATCGGAACGGGGGCGCCGCCGCGGGCGTCCTCGATCCGGTTGATCTCCTCGAAGCCGTAGCTGCGATAGAGCGGCTCGCCCGACATGGTCGCCATCAATTCGAGCCGGGTGTAGCCCTCGGCCGCGGCGGCCCGTTCGCAGAGCCCGAGAATCATCCGCCCCACGCCGCGCCGCGCGAAGTCGGGATGGGTATACATCGCGCGCACCTTGGCCGGGTCGGTGGCCGGGTCGAGCAGCGCGATGTCCCGCTGCGTCGAGTGGTCACCGCCGTAGAGGGTCGCCCGCCGGCTCCACCCGCCGCACCCGGCCAGCGCCCCGTCGAGCTCGATCACGAAGTAGGTGCCGTCGTCGATGAGCTGCGTGTCCAGCCCCATGATCGCCGTACTGCTCCTGATCTGATCATCGTCCAGGAACGCCTTCGACAGTTCCGCGATCGCCAGATCGATCAGTTCCCGCAGTGCCCCGACGTCGTCCCGCGTCGCCACCCGGCTGCTCAGCCCCATCGAACCATCCTCCCGCACTCCATACACTCAGAGATCAAAGCCGACCGTACGGGGTGGGGGAAGCCCGCGAATTCGCCGGCGCGGGTCGTTGCCGAGCCCTCACGCCGGCGTCGCGGTCGTCCTCGCGCTCCCCGCAGCGCGGCATCATTTGTCGGGCGTGGACCGCCGTCGCCTGATTTGGCGGTTTATGCCGCCCTGTCGGCGGAGCGGGTTCGCCGTTCGGCCGGGATGGCATCGGCCGTTCGGCGTGGCGAGGGGCGGCGCGGCGGGCCGAGCGGCGGGCCGAAAGGAAAGGGAATCGAAACGCTGACCTGCGAAGATCAAGTTTTTCTGTACCGACTGTGATGTAAAGGTGCTCACGGACGGGAAATGAACTATTTTTCTCTCCGGCCCCGTACCCCCTGTCGGATGCACCCGGGTCTACCCGATACTTGGTCGGCCCATTCGGAGCCTTCGACAGGTCGAGCTTCATCGGAGAGGACGCACCCCCCAATGCGCAAGAGACTGTTGGCTATCGCCGCCGTCGGCCTGATGGCGACGGCCACCATGACTGCGTGTGACGACTCCGGTGATTCCGGTGACACCGGTAACGACAGCGGCAGCACCAGCACCGGCAGCGGCAAGGCACGCGTCGGCGTGATCTTCCCCGACACCGAGAGCTCGACCCGCTGGGCCAACGAGGACCCCAAGTATCTCGAGGCTGCTCTGAAGGCGGCCAAGATCCCGGTCGAGATGCAGAACGCCAACGGCGACCGGGCCAAGTTCGTCCAGATCGGCGAGTCGATGATCAACAGCGGCGTGAAGGTGCTGATCATCGCGAACCTCGACTCCGTCAGCGGCAAGGCCGTCCTCGACAAGGCCCGGGCCAAGAAGGTCCCCACGATCGACTACGACCGGCTCACCCTCAACGGCGGCGCCGACTACTACGTGAGCTTCGACGGCAACGAGGTCGGCCGGCAGCAGGCGTGGGGCCTGATCAAGTGCCTGAAGGCCAAGAAGGCCGAGAACCCGCTGATCGCGCAGCTCAACGGCTCCCCGGCCGACAACAACGCGACGCTGTTCAAGGCCGGCTACGACGAGCCGCTGAACGAGAAGTACGACGAGGCCACCTACCGCAAGGGCCCCGAGCAGTGGGTGCCGGAGTGGAAGGACGACGAGGCCGAGAAGATCTTCACGCAGATGCTGGGACAGGCGCCCGACATTCGCGGTGTCCTCGCGGCCAACGACGGCATGGGCAACGCGGTCATCAAGGTGCTGCGCAAGCACAAGCTGAACGGTGTCGTCCCGGTCACCGGCCAGGACGCCACGCTCGAAGGTCTGCAGAACATCCTGACCGGCGAGCAGTGCATGACGGTCTACAAGGCCGTGAAGGCCGAGGCCACGGCCGCGGCAAACCTCGCGATCGAGCTGTTCAACGGCAAGAAGCCCGAGGTCGGTCCCACCATCAAGGACCCGGAGTCCGGCGCCTACGTGCCGTTCGAGAGCCTGAAGCCGACGTCGATCTTCCGCGAGAACATCAACGACGTCGTGCCGAGCTTCGTCCCCGAGAACAAGCTCTGCGTCGGCAAGTACCTGGCCCTCTGCAAGCAGTACAAGGTCGGCTCGTACGCCAAGGCGAAGTCGAGCGACGACGACGAACAGCAGTAAGCGGTAGCTGAGCAAAGGGCCAGGCGGTGATCCGCCTGGCCCTTTCGCGTCAGGCCAGCAGTTCCTTCACGCGAGGCAGCACCCGGGTGCCGTAGAGCTCGATCGCGCTCATCATCTTCTCGTGGGGCAGAGTGCCCACCGAGTACTTCAGGTCGAAGCGCTGAATGCCCAGTTCCTGCACCGTACGGGCGATCTTCTGGGCGACCGTCTCGGGCGAACCGGCGTGCCAGGCCCCGTCGCGCACGTCGATCTCGAAGCGGTCGCGGCTCAGCGGCGGCCAGCCCCGCTCGCGACCGATGCGGTTGAGCATGTTGCGCGCGTGCGGCCAGAGCGTCTCGATCGCCTCCTCGTCGGTCTCGGCGACGAACCCGGGGCAGTGCACGGCGACCGGCTGCTGCGGCTGCTCGAACTCCTCGAGGGCGCGATGGTAGAGCTCGACGTAGGGCGCGAACCGCACAGGCTCGCCGCCGATGATCGCCAGGACCAGCGGCAGGCCGTGCCGGGCGGCACGGACCACCGACTCCGGACTGCCGCCCACGCCGATCCACGTACGGATGTGGCCGGACTCGGTCTTGGGATAGACCTGCTGGTCGGTCAGCGGTGGGCGGACCGTGCCCGACCAGGTCACCGGGCCCTCGTCGAGGAGCTTGACCATGAGGTCGGCCTTCTCCTCGAACAGCTTCTCGTAGTCGTGCAGGTCGAAGCCGAACAGCGGGAACGACTCGGTGAACGACCCGCGGCCCAGGATGATCTCGGCGCGGCCGCGCGAGACCGCGTCGAGCGTGGCGAACCGTTCGAAGACGCGCACCGGGTCGTCCGAGCTGAGCACGGTGACCGCGGTGCCGAGCTTGATGCGCTCGGTACGCGCCGCGATGGCGGCCAGCACGATCTCGGGGGCGGAGACCGCGAAGTCGTCGCGGTGGTGCTCGCCGAGGCCGAAGCCGTCGACCCCGACCCGCTCGGCGAGCACCGCCTGCTCGATCACGTCGCGGATCACTTGTGCGTACGGAAGTCTCTTTCCGTCGCTGCCGGCGGTGACGTCGCCGAACGTGTTGAGTCCGAATTCCACCAGGTGATCTTAGAATGAGAGTTGATGCAGCTCAAAGCCGCTGTCCGGGGCCGGTGCGAGGACGGCCTCACCGGCATTTCGGGGTAACGGCGGGGCTGACGGGGGACACGAAACCACCCGTCACCCTTCAGGCCGCGCTGCACCTTGATCGTCGCGCCGCCGCTGCGGTTGACCACCCACGTGATCCGGACCGAGTCGCCGCGGTGTTGCGGGGAGGAAGCCGTGACACGGAACCAGCTTTCTCCGTCACCGCATGGCAAACGAAACGGTCCCCAACGGCGTGCCGGTCTTCACCGAGAGGTGCGGCCTTTCAGGCGTCGACCCATTTCCCGGGCGATCTCGTTCTTGGCGTCGCGCTCGGCCAGCACCTGGCGTTTGTCGTACGACTTGAGGCCGCGCGCCAGCCCGAGCTCGACCTTGGCCCAGCCCTCGTTGAAATACATCGAGAGCGGCACCAGGGTGAGCCCGTTGCCGTCGCGGAGCTGAGCGAGGATCTTGAGGATCTCGGTCTTGTGCAGCAGCAGCTTGCGGGTGCGGCGCGGCACGTGGTTGGTCCAGCTGCCGTAGCCGTACTCCGCGATGTGCAGGCCGTAGAGCATGATCTCGCCCTCGTGCTCCTGGGCGAACGCGTCGACCAGCGACGCCCGGCCCTCGCGCAGCGACTTCACCTCGGTTCCGGCCAGCACGATGCCCGCCTCGTACGTCTTGAGGACGGCGTAGTCGTGCCGCGCCTTCTTGTTCGAGGCGATCAACTTGCGTCCGGTCTCCCTGCTCACGGGGAGAGATTAGCTTTACGGCACGGGACGGCGCATCGAATAAGTGACGCTGCTGAGCCGGTGGGGCTCGTTGTGCACGTGCATGGCGGCCCGGTCGTAGGCCTGCCAGCCGGCCGCGCCCGCCCGGTTGAGGTGGCGCAGGTCGTCGTAGCGCTCGTCGGTGCCCCAGCGCAGCGTGCCGCCGGGGTGGTGGAAGGTGGCGGTCCAGTCCATGAACCGGTCGGCCCCGAGCGTGCCGGCGGCGCGGTATTCGAGCCGCGCGTATTCCCAATTGGTCACCCGCAGGATTATGCCGAAATGGTCGTGCTCGCCGCGACCTGACCGCTTGGGCCGACGATTCCCTACATGTCGGGCCATCATGGACGAAGGTGGCGAGGATCACCCCTGAGATAACCCTGAGTGTCCGACAGAGGTCTTCTGGTGGTCACGCGCACAGGATTACGCTCCGCCAAGTTCGCACCACGATTCGGGGGGATCGGGATGGCAACTGGTGGGGTGGCGAGGCTCGTCTGCGGCCGGTGGTCGAAATGGGTCGTCCTCGCGCTGTGGATCGTCGTGCTGGCGCTGGCCGGCCCGCTCGCGGGCAAACTGACCAGCGTCCAGAAGAACGACAATTCGGCATGGCTGCCCGGCGGGGCGGAGTCGACGCAGGTCGTCGACCTCCAGCGGCAGTTCCAGCCCGACGACATCGCGCCCGCGATCATCGTCTACGAGCAGCCCGGTGGTGTCACCGACGCCCTGCGGGCCAAGGCCGCCTCCGACGCGCGGGCCTTCGCCGGCGTCCAAGACGTCACCGGTCAAGTGGTCGGGCCGATCGAGTCGCAGGACAAGGCCGCGATCCAGACCATCGTGCCGGTCCGCATCTCCGACGAGGGCTGGGAAGCGCTGCCCGGCATCGCCGACAGCATCAAGGGCATCGCCGAGGCCAACGCGCCGCCCGGCGTCCAGGTCTTCCTGGCCGGCCCGGTCGCGGTCGCGGCCGACTCGGCCGGCGCCTTCGAGGGCATCGACGGCACCCTGCTCTACACGACCCTGCTCATCGTCGCGATCATCCTGCTGATCACCTATCGCAGCCCCGTCCTCTGGATTTTGCCGATCGCGGTCGCCGGGGTGGCGCTGGCCAGCTCCCAAGGCCTGATCTACCTGCTCGCCAAACACGCCGGCCTGGTGGTCAACGCGCAGAGCGCCGGCATCCTCACCGTGCTGGTCTTCGGCGCCGGCACCGACTACGCGCTCCTGCTGGTCGCGCGCTACCGCGAAGAACTGCGCCGCCACGACGACCGGCACGAGGCCATGCAGTTCGCCCTGCACCGGGCCGGCCCGGCGATCATCGCGAGCGGCGCCACCGTGGCGATCGGCATGTCCTGCCTGGCCCTGGCCGAGCTGAACTCGACCCGTGGGCTCGGCCCGGTCGCCGCCATCGGCGTGGTCGTCGGCCTGGCCGCCATGGTCACCCTGCTCCCGGCCCTGCTGGTGATCTTCGGCCGCTGGCTGTTCTGGCCGGTCCGCCCCAAGTTCGGCACTCCCGAGCCGACCACGACCGGTTTCTGGGCCCGGCTGGGCGGCCGCATCGCCCGCCACCCGCGCCGCGTCTGGATCACCACCTCGGTCGTGCTCGGCGCGATGGCCCTGGGCCTGCTCCAGCTCAACGCGACCGGGCTCAGCCAGGCCGACCAGTTCACCACCGAACAGCCGTCGACCGTCGCCGAACAGGCCCTCGCCCGGCACTTCCCGGCCGGCGGCGGCCAGCCCGTCACGGTCATCGCCAACGCGGCGAGCGCCGCGCAGGTGCGGCAGACCTTCGCCGCGGTCCCCGGCATCACCGAGGTCACCGAACCGGTGGTCCGCGGAAACCTCGCCCTCATCGACGGAACGCTGTCCGAGGCCCCCGACAGCAAGGCCGCGCAGCAGACCGTCGAACGCGTCCGCGACGCGGTGCACGCCGTGCCCGGCGCCGATGCCAAGGTCGGCGGCGGCACCGCGATCATCCTCGACATCAACAACGCCAACGACCACGACAACCGGCTGATCATCCCGCTGGTGCTGCTGGTCGTGCTCGTGATCCTCGGGCTGCTGCTGCGGGCGATCGTGGCGCCGCTGATCCTGATCGCGACGGTCGTGCTCTCCTTCGCCGCCGCGCTGGGCATCAGCACGCTCGTCTTCCGGCACATCTTCGGCTTCCCGGCCGAGGACACGTCGTTCCCCCTGTTCGTCTTCGTGTTCCTGGTCGCCTTGGGCATCGACTACAACATCTTCCTGATGACCCGGGTGCGCGAGGAGGCCCACCAGCACGGCACCCGGCGCGGCGCCGTCGTCGGCCTGGCCGCCACCGGTGGCGTGATCACCTCGGCCGGCATCGTGCTGGCCGGCACGTTCGGGGCGCTGGCCAGCCTGCCACTGGTCGCGTTCGTCGAGATCGGGTTCGCGGTGGCCTTCGGCGTCCTGCTCGACACGATCATCGTGCGCTCGGTGCTGGTCACCGCGCTCAACCTCGACATCGGCCGGCACATGTGGTGGCCGAGCAGACTGGCCCGCAAACACGACGACCCGACCGACAAACCGGGGGAGCCGTTGTCATCATCTGAACCCGAACTTACGCACTGAGCACGCTCCTGCGCAGGCTGCCGGTGGGCCGTGGAACCCGCGACCCACCGGCAGACGCGAGGAGGCGAAGCCGATGAAGGCTGTCCGAGTGCACTCCTACGGCAAACGACCGTCGATCGACGAGGTGCCCGAGCCCAAGGTGACCGGACCGCTCGACGTGCTGGTGCAGGTCGGCGCGGCCGGGTTGTGCCGCACCGACCTGCACATCATCGAGGGGCAGTGGGCCGAGAAGTCCGGCGTGCAGCTGCCGTACGTGATCGGGCACGAGAACGCCGGGTGGGTGCGCGAGGTCGGCAGCGCGGTCACGAACGTGGCCCCCGGCGACGCGGTCATCCTGCACCCGCTGGTGACCTGCGGCCTGTGCCGTCCCTGCCGCTCCGGCGACGACGTGCACTGCGAGAACTCCCGCTTCCCGGGCATCGACAGCGACGGCGGGATGGCCGAATATCTGCTGACCAGCGCCCGCTCGGTGGTGAAACTGGCCGACGGCCTCGAACCGGCGGCGGTGGCCGCGCTCGCCGACGCGGGGCTGACCGCCTACCACGCCGTACGGAAGGCGGTGCCGTTGCTCTACCCGGGCCGGACCTGCGTGGTGATCGGGGCGGGCGGGCTCGGCCACATCGGCATCCAGTGCCTGGTCGCCATGACCGCGGCCGAGGTCGTCGTGATCGACCCCAACGAGAAGGCCCGTGAACTGGCCCGCGAGCTGGGCGCCCACGAGGTTGTCGCGAACGGGGACGAACTGACCGACAGTGCCGACGTGGTGCTCGACTTCGTCGGCGAACAGGGCGCGGAGAAGCTCGGGCTCACGATGACCCGGCGGGCCGGAAGCTACTACGTGATCGGCTACGGCGGCACGGTGAACATCCCGACCATCGACCTGATCTCCACCGAACGCAACATCATCGGCAACCTGGTCGGCTCGTACAACGACCTCGACGAGCTGATGACCCTCGCCGCCCAGGGCAAGGTCACGCTGCACACCCGCACGTATCCGCTGACCGCGGTGAACGAGGCGATGGACGACCTGGAAGCCGGGCGACTGCAGGGCCGCGGAATCCTCGTGCCGTAGCCCTCTCACCAGCCCTACCCCTCCCACCCAGGGGGCCGGCCTGAGAGTAGGGCGGCGGGAGCGGACAAATCGACTTATCCACAGGGAGGCGGGGGTGATGCCCCTGACAACTTCAGAGGAGGCGGCCGGTTCTGGTGGCGGTGGAGAGGGCTATCGCCCGGGTGGCCCGGACGGCGCCGAGGCGTACGGCTCGTTCGACGGAGCGGCGGTCGTCGCGCAGGCGGGTGGTCGGCATGGAGACGGCGACGGCGCCCACGAAGCGGCCGACGGCGTCCGTGACCGGGGCGGCCATGCAGGTCAGGCCGTCCTGGAACTCGTCGACCTCGACGGCCAGGCCGGTCTCGCGCACCTGGCGCAGCTGGCGCGTCAGCAGGCTTCGGTCGATGACCGTCGCGGCGGTCACGGCCGGCGTTCCGGTGTGTTCCAGCAGGGTCTCGCGGTCGTCGACCGGCAGCCGGGACAGCATCAGCTTGCCGAACGCCGTCGCGTGCGGCGCCTGATGGAAGCCGACCGCCAGCGGCCGGATGCGTGGGTGGGCCGGGCACTCGGCCACGTGCGCGACGATCATCTCGGCGTCGCGCAGGGTGGCGTAGTAGGACGCGGCCTGCGCCTCGCGGTGCACCACCGACGTCACCCGCCGCACCTCGGGCGGGGCCTCGATCTGCCGGTGCAGTCCACGCGCCAGGTCATCGACGCGGTGCCCCAGGGCGTACGCCCGCTCCTCGGTCAGATGGACCAGATAGCCTCCGCTGACCAGGGTCGTGAGCAGATGATAGGTGGTCGGCAGGGTGAGGCCGAGCGCGGCGGCGATCTGTTTGGCCTGCACCGGGCCGGGTGCGGCGGCGATGTGGTCGAGCACGCGCATCGCCCGCTCGACGGATTGAAGAACCGTCATGCTCCTCAGCGTGCTGGCCGGGCGAGGATAGACGGAACGCCATTCACCATTTGCGCGAAAGGGAAGCCCCGATGATCTTTATTACCGCCAAGTTCCCGATCAAGCCAGAGTTCGCGGACAAGTGGCCCGAGATCGCCGGCTCGTTCACCGCGGCGACCCGGGCCGAGGAAGGCTGTCTGTGGTTCGACTGGTCCCGCAGCCTCGACGACCCGACCGAATATGTGCTGGTCGAGGCCTTCCGGGACGGCGACGCCGGTGCCGCGCACGTCGGATCGGCCCATTTCAAGCAGGCCCAGCAGGACCTGCCGCGTTATCTGCGGGCCACGCCCAAGATCGTGAGCCAGTCGGTCGACCAGGACGACTGGTCCGAGCTGGGCGAGTTGGCCGTCAAATAACGCCCGTCCGGAGGTGCACCGCACTTGAGCCTCGTTCCTACCGTGGATCCCTCAGGATCCAGGAGGAGATTCGTGCGTGTGGCCCTGGCCGCGGTCGTGGCGGCCGTGCTCCTGGCGACAGTCGGCGTCGTCGCCTGGTCGCTGCGCTCCCCGGCGACCGTCGCCGAGATCAGCGCGGCCTCGGGCGGCACGATCACCACCCCGTCGGGGGTTTCTGTCCGGTTCGAGCCGGGAGCGCTCAGCCGCGACACCGAGGTGCGCATCGCGCCCCGCCCGAGCATCTCCGCGCCGCCGGGGCTGACCTGGATCACCGAGCCGGTCGACATCGCACTCGGCGACGCGGAGCTGCGCACCTCGGCCACCGTCACCCTGCCCCTGACCGGCGAGAAGGCCGGCGAGAAGGCCGGCGAGAAGGCAGTCGACGCCACCGGCGACCTGGCCACGCTGGTGACACGCGACGTCGTCGGCGGCTGGAACGGCGAGGGCGGGGTGGTCGACCGCGTGGCCGGCACGATCACGGCGACCGTCGGCACCCTGTCGATCACGTCGGCCGGCCGTACGGTGGTGCGGGGTCCTGATCTTCTGGCCGGCTCGGGCGCCCACGACGCGACCGGTCCCGACTGCGGCACCACCCGCTCGGACCGCTGGACCGTCCATGCCGAGGGCGACGTCGTGCGTACGTGCGTGGCCGCGGGCGCCGCCGACCGGGCGGCCCTGATGCGGATGACCAGCAACCGCGCGTCCGGCCAGTTCGCCGAGCTGGGCGACTATCCGCCGATGCGGGTGACCCCGGCGGGCCCGCCGACCGTGGCCGGCACGGTGTGGCGCCGGCTGGCCGAGTCCGACCGCGACCACACGTTCCTGCCCGGCAACGGCTCGCTCGACCTGGCGCTTCCGGGCGGCTACGCGACCGTCGATTTCGCGCTGCGGGGCGGTCTCGACGTGGCGACGGCCGAATACGTCGTCGAGGTCATGAGCGACGCGTACGTCCCCCCGCCCGTGACGGTCAAAGCCGTCCGCTGCGCACTGACCGTCAAGACCGACCGTGTGCAGACCTGCGTCACCGACGCGCTGGCGGGCTGGCCGGTCCCGCCCGAGGGCCCCGAAGAGCTCGCGAAGCAGCAGCGCGGCGCCGTCACTCGCGCTGTCGTCACCGCGATCCGCGGCCTGCCCTCCGTACTCGAAGCTCTTGGTCGAGGTGACGCCCTCGACGCGGGGGAGAGGCAGGTCGTCGCCGACCGCAGCCCGGTCATCCCGCAGAAGGCGCTCAACGAGCCCGGCGGCGCCATCCCGGCCGCGGTGATCAACACCCAGGAGCGCCTGTACGCCGCCGCGCGCCGCGACGACCTCGTCGGCGCTCTGCCCGCCGCCGGTCTTGTGTTCACCAACACCAGCCTGGACGGCGAGCAGGTCACCGAGGCGGTCGCCGCCCTGGTCACGACGCCGCCGTTGCGCTGGCCGTGCGACGAGACCGCCCGCGACGGCTTCGTCTACGGGCTGGCCGACCCCAACCTGCTCACCTATCCGGCCCGGCTGACCGACATGGGCGTGCCGCCCGAGGACGTGGGCATCGTTCGCCAGACGGCCGCGCTCGGCCGCAACTACCGCCTGTGCGTCGCGATGGACGGCACGTGGACGTCGCTCACCCACAACCTGCCGCCCGGCGACTTCCCGGCCGCGGCCGCCACCGGTCTGGCGCGGCTCGGCGGCACGCGGTGCGGTAGCGCCGTGAACGCGTTCCTGCCACCCGACTCGCTCTGCCGCAGCGCCGTCCGCACCGACCTCGACGGCGACGGGAAGGCCGACACGCTGCTGCTCTATCGCCGCGATGACCGCTGGACGGCCCGCGCGGTGTTGGCCGCTGGACGAGTGTCGGATCTCGCGCTGCTGTTGAGCCGCGACGAGAACCCGTCCGTGCTGGCCGATCTCGACCTCGACGGCGAACCGGGGGAGGAGGTCGCGCTGGGCACGGGAGGCACTTTCCGCCTGCTGTCGCTGACCTCCGACGGCCTTGTGCTGATCAGCCCCGCGTTCACCGTGAGCACCTCACCGACGTACACCTCGGGGATGGGCTGTTCGGATGTGAACGGCGACGGCAAGCCCGAACTCGTCGAGGGCGGCGCCGCTCTGGACCGCGCCGGAGCCCGCACGACCGAGATCCGCTGGACCTGGAACGGCAAACGGCTCGAGCGCGGCGAGACGACCGTGCGGCAGATCGACCGGTTCACTCCCGGCCCGCCCTACCGGGGCGTCACCTGCTCCTGGCGTACGGGCTGAGCCTGCCCCACTGCGTGACCAGGCGTTCGAGCCAGGGCGGCCCGGCGACGGCGATCGTGCCCTGCCCGGCGTACCACCGCACCACCGTGGCGACGTCGGCCGTGACCACGCCGTCCTCGGTGAACCCCGGCGACTGTGCGCACACCTCGTTGCCGGTCGCGGCCAGCACCAGCCAGTAGTGGTTCGGCGGCCGCCGGTCGGTGATCCGGAACTCGACCACGATCCGCGCCCGCGGCAGCCCGTCCGGGTCGATCATGCGCGCCATCGTCCACAGTGCGAGATAGGGGTCCTGGCGCTCCGGATCGGCCGTACGCCAGCGGGCGCCCCACCCGCCGAGCACGTCACCCACCTGGGCCAGCTCGCGTCCGCTGTCGGTCAGCCGGTAGGAGGTGGCGCGGCCGGCCCGCTCCCGGCGAACCACCCCGGCCCGCTCGAGCAGGCGCAGCCGCTGGGAGAGGACGCTGCGCGGCAGGCCGGGCGCGCCCTCGAGGATCTCGGTGTACCGCTCGCAGCCGAGATCGAGATTCCGGATGATGATCGGCGTCCACCGCTCGGCGTAGACCTCGGCGGCCAACGCGATCGGGCAGTACTGTCCGTAGCCCCGCACCCGTTCACCATGCACCGGCCGCGCAAGTACGGAAACCGGACTGTCCCTTCGGCCCGTCCGGGTGTGCCCTGAGAACATGACGTACGCACTTCCGGCCGACGCCGCCGAGTTCTACGAGTCCACGTTCGTGCCCGCCCTGTTCGCCGGCTGGGCCCGCCGCCTGATCGAAGCCGTCGCCCCCGCCGTCGACGAGACCATGCTCGACGTCGCCTGCGGCACCGGAGCCGTGGCCTGCGCCTCGACCGCCGGCCGCGTCACGGGCCTCGACCTCAACCCGGCCATGCTGGCGATCGCCCGCCGCAAACGCCCCGACCTCGACTGGCAGCTCGGCGACGCTCTCGAACTGCCGTTCGCCGACGGCGCGTTCGACGTCGTGGTCTCCCAGGCGGCGCTGATGTTCTTCCCCGACCGGGTGGGCGTGCTGCGCGAGATGGCCCGCGTCGGCGGCCGCCTCGGACTGCAGGTGCCCGGGCGGTTGGCGGCCAGCCCCGGCTACGTCGCTCTGACCGAGGTGGTGGCCCGCCACGCCGGCCCGGCGGTGGCCGCGGTGATCGGCGCCTACTTCAACGTCGGCGACCCGGCCCTGCTGACCGATCTGTGCACCCGCGCCGGCTGGCACATCGACCACTTCACCACCTGGATGAGCGCCACCCACCTGCCGACTTTGGACACCTTCCTGCACGCCGAGCTGCTCCCCGTCAGCGGCCATGTGGACGCCGCCACCCACGCCCGCATCGTCGCCGACTGCCGGGTGGTGCTGGCGCCCTACTTGGCCGCGGACGGCTCGGTCAGCGCCCCCCTGGAGGTCCAGCTGATCACCGCCCGCGAGAGGGCATAGTTTCGCGTCGATCGGGCCTGGCTGGGCTGCAAATATCACGATTCCCGCAAGCAGGACGGCAAGCCGGACATCGTCTACATCGACGAGAAGGCCAAGACGCCGGTGCCGCAGCAGCAGAGCTCGGCCAACTGCGGATCCGCGCTGGCGCCGTACCCCGCTGTGATAGGAACGGGGCTCGCCGACCGTGGAGATCGTTCATGACCAAGGCCGTACTGACCGCCTGTGCTCGCCTGCTCGCCGAGCGGCTGGCCGAGTTCGGGCTCGAGCGTGATGGTCACGTCTTCCGCCGGTACAGCCCGGCCGGCGACGTGGTCATCGTCGACCTGCAGTCTCACAAGGCCTTCTTCGGGGAGACCCGCTTCTACGTGAACATCGGCTTCCTGCTGGCGCCCTACTGGCAGTGGCAGGTGCACGACCGCGACCTCCCGGCGACCAGACGGCCGAACACGTCGCACACGACCTATTTCGGCCGGGTGCGTCCGCCCGACGACGGTGACGGCACCGACCAGTGGGTCGTCGACGCGGGGGCGCAGCCCGGGCCCGTGGTCGACCGGATCGCCGCCGGCCTGCGCGAGCGGCTTCCCGTCCTGCTGCGCTGGTTCGACCGTGACTACCTGTGGCGGGCCGCGATCGGCGACTTCGAGGAACTCGGCTACGCCACCGAACCGGCGAAGATGTGGCTGCTGGCCGAGCGCGGCACCTCGGCCGAGCTGCACCGCATCCTGTTCGAGTCGGGCCCGGACGACGAGCCCCTCGAGATCGACCGGTACATCTGGGAGTACGCCCGCCGTCGCGACGGTCAGCCGGGCGGGCTCAGCACGCCGACCGGGTCGTAGTGGTGGCGTAGCTTCCTGACCCGGGCGCCGGTCTCGCCGGGGTAGACGCGGTCGAAGTGCTCGGCCGGGCGGGACTCGAAGTTGACGTAGGCGCCGTCGGCGTGGCGGGCGACCGGGCGCCAGGTCGCGTCCAGCACGCGGGCGCCGTGCGGCGGGAAGACCGTGGCCACCGCGAGGGTGTCCTGGTGGCGATGGGGGTACGCGGTGGCCTCGGCCGGGACGTCGTTGACCGCGCCGCCCATCGAGCGGAGCTGCACGAAGGCGCTGTTCGACGCGGTCATCAGCGCGCGCGCCGAGCCGCGGTCGAGCGTGAGCAGGCCGTTGGTGGTGGTCGCGGGCTGCTGACCCACGTTCGGGTGTAGATGGGCGGTGGGGACGAGCGACGTGTACGGCACCACGCCGCTGCTCGAGTCCAGCAGTTTCCCGATCTTGGTCAGTGGACGGGCCGGGCCGAGATCGCCGTCGGCGGTGACCGCGGTGATCTGCAGCACCGTGGCGTCGCCGTACGGCATGAGCATCGCCATCGTGGACAGCGAACGGGGTGCCTCGGCCACGGCGTCGCGCCAGCGGGTCAGGGTGCGGCCGTCCGGGTCGGCCAGCAGCGCGAGCTGGGTCAGGCCCACGTTCGTGACCTCGGCCGCCTCGATCTCGATGGCGAGCACGATGCCCACACCGGCCCCGGCCCCGCGGACGGCCCAGAACAGGTCGGGCTCGTGCGACGCGTCGGCCCGTACGAGGGTGCCGTCGGCCAGCAGCACGTCGACGGCGCGGACCCGGTCGATGGTCAGGCCGAACGAGCGGACCAGCCAGCCGACCCCGCCGCCCGTGGCCAGGCCGCCCACGCCGACGTTGCCGTGGTCGCCTGAGCTGATCGCCAGGCCGTGCGGGCGCAGCGCCGCCGCCACCCGGGCCCAGCGAGCGCCGGCCCCGACCCGCACCAGGCGGTTCGCCCGGTCGAGCACGTCGACGCGGTCGAGCCCGGACAGGTCGATCACCGCGCCGCCGTCGGAGTCGCGGGGAGCCAGTCCGTGGCCCCCGCTGCGCACCGTGATGGGCAGCCCGCGCTCCCGGGCGTACGCCAAGGCCTGTCGCACCTGTTCGGCGCTGGTCGGGAGCAGGACCACGGCGGGGCTGGACGTGCGGGTATAGCTCGAACGCAGCAGGGCGTACCGGGAGTCGTCCGCGGTCACGATCTTCATCGCCGCACCTCCGGGGCGATCTCGGTGGCGAACTTCTCGACCTGGCGCAGCGTGTCGCCGACCGGCCAGAAGATGAACGTGTCGAAGCCCAGTTCGTCGCGCCAGGTGCCGAGGGTGTCGATCCACTCGCGCACGCCGCCGTTGAGTCCCGGACCGCCGCCGGAAGCTCCGATGGTGCCGATGACGTTGTAGATCCGGCGAATCTCGCGTGGATCACGACCTGCTGCCACGGCCGCCTCGTCGATCAGCCTCTGCCGTGACGGCACCTCGGCCGGCGGGACATAGATGTTGAGCGGGGAGATCCAGCCGTCGGCGAGCCGGCCGGTGAGCGCGAGCATGCGCGGCTTCTGGCTGCCGAGCCAGATCGGCATCGGCGCGGACGGCCCCGCCGCGTACGGCTGCCGGGCGTTCGGCGGCAGAACCGGGCCGCCTCGGAGTGCTCGGCGCAGCGTCAGCAAAGAGCTTTCCGCGTACGTGACCAGGCCGTTCCCGGTGCGACCGGTGCCGCCCATGGAATTGATCGCGTCGGGGATGCCGCCCGCGCCGACCCCGAGCGTGAGGCGGCCGCCGGTGAGGGCGTGCAGCGAGGCGGCGGTCTTGGCCAGCATTACGGGCGGGCGCAGCTGCATGTCGGCGACGTCGGTGAGGAAGCGCAGCCGCGTCGTCTCGGCGGACAGGCGGCCGATCAGCGTGAACGCGTCGAGGTGGGTGGGCTGGTAGGGGTGGTCCTGGAAGGCCAGGTGTTCGAGGCCGGTCTCTTCGGCCAGCCGGGCCAGGTTTCGGGTCTCGCGGAGCGCGGCCACGGACGGGTCGGCGCTGACCCCGAAGGTGATGGGGTGTTCGGTCATGCTCCCCAGTTTCGGAACGCGGGGCCGAGTGGCCAAAACTTGGGTTAGTCGCTAACCTTTGGTAAGTGAACAACCGTTTCGAAGCGATCGACGAGCCAAGCTGCCGCCTGTTCCAAGATTCGCTGGAGTTGGTCGGGCGCCGCTGGACCGGGGCGATCATGCTGGCCGCCCTGCGCGGTGCCCGCCGCTTCGGCGAGTTCCGCCAGGCCGTCTCCGGCATCTCCGACCGGCTGCTGGCCCAGCGCCTCAAGGAACTCGAGTCCGAGGGCCTGATGACCCGCACCGTCATTCCCAGCACCCCGGTCCAGATCCTGTACGACCCCACGCCCGAGGGGCAGAAGCTGATGGCCGCCCTGCAGCCGCTGCTCGAGTGGAGCCATCAGCGCGCTACCGTGCCTGCGTGACGATCTTCGATCTCGCGGCCGCCGACCCCGCCTCCCCGGCCTGGAACGACATCTGGCAGCAGTCGTGCCACCAGGGCACCTGCGACCCGGCGAGCGCGGCCCTGCTGCCCTGGCTGGCGCAGACCTGCGCGAGCTTCACGCCGCGCTCGCGGGAGCAGGCGATGTGTCTGGCCGGGTTCATCGCGGTCGACGCCACCGACGCCGACCGGGCCGTCCACGCCGGCGACATCGCGACCCTGCGGGCGCTGGCCACGGAGTGCCTGCCGACGGCTTCGAGCGACGAGATGTTCGTTCACCTGCAGCAGGCCGTGCTGGGCCTCGACGGCGACGAGGTCTGGGGCAAGGAACTCGACCGCGTTCTCGACGGCGAGGTCGACGTGGAATGCCCGGAATGCGGGGAGGAGACCCTCGTCGACCTCACCGACCCGGCCATCTCGCCGGGGCTGAGTTCTCCGGTGGCGGTCCGCGTCCATGCCGAGGCTGTGGGAGCAGGCCGGGACGCGGTGGCTACGGCCGTGACACGCCTCTTCGGCCGCACGCGATGCCCCGACTGCGACGCCGATGTCCCGCTGGTGTCCCCCGAACCCGGCTGATCTTCGCGGCAGCCAGCCCGCTTGATCTTCGCGGCGGCCGGCCCGCTTGATCTTCGCGGCGGCCGACCCGGTTGATCTTCGCGGCGCCCGAGCCTGGCTGATCTCGCGACGGCCCGCCTGCGGATTACGAGATCACGGCGCTCAGGGCGGGGTACCAGCGGTCGGCGATCTTGACGCTGCCCGCGTTGTTGGGGTGGACACCGTCGTACGTGTCGGTGGCGGGGACGAAACCGGTCCACTGGTCGACGACCGTGATCGGAGACGCGGCCGTGGAGAGGCCGGACGCCCAGCCGGGGATGCCGGCGTTCAGGTTGACCACGCGCTGGCCGCATTCGGCGCAGTTCGAGGCGTTCATCGGGATGATCTGAGCCACGAGGATCTTCATGGCCGGGTTCGCGGATCGCATCTGAGAGACCAGGCGGGTGTACGCGGCCAGGATCGTCGACGGCGCGAGATTGCTCCAGACGTCGTTCGTGCCGAAGTGCATGAGGACGACATCGGGGTCCGAAGCGGCCAGCCACCCGACGAGCTGGTTCTGGTCGGCGACGGTGGTGACCAGCGCGCCGCCGTGCCCCTCGTTCTCGCCGTCGTAGGGGAAGCCGCAGCCCTGTCCGGGGAGCGTGCCGACGAAGTCGACGTCGGCGGCGGGAAGTTTCTGCCAGAGCAGGGCACGCCAGCAGCCCGGTGAACCGGTGATCGAATCGCCCAGCGCCATGATCTTCACGGGCCCGCCGGACGGGGGAGTGGTCGGTGGTGTCGTCGGGGTGCCGGTGCAGGGCGTGCCGTTCAGCGCGAACGACGCGGGCGCCGGGTTGCTGCCCGTCCAGGAGCCGTTGAACCCGACGCTCGC
This sequence comes from Actinoplanes solisilvae, assembly GCF_003999975.1. Lineage (GTDB taxonomy): Bacteria > Actinomycetota > Actinomycetes > Mycobacteriales > Micromonosporaceae > Actinoplanes > Actinoplanes solisilvae. The sequence goes on from NZ_RJAC01000012.1 coordinate 56,383, forward strand.
GGTGCCGTTGGTCGTGAGGGAGCCGTTCCAGGCGGCGTTGCGTACGGTCACCGCCGACCCGGACTGGGTGACCGATCCGTTCCAGAGCTGCGTGATCGTCTGTCCACTTGTGAACGTGAACGTGAGGGTCCAGCCGGTGAGCGGGTCGCCGAGGTTGGTGATGTCGACGCTCGCGCCGAAGCCGCCCGGCCAGGTGCTCGCGACGGCGTAGCGGACCTGGCAGCCGACTGCGGCGTCCGCGCTGGTCGCGGTGGCTACGGCGGTGGTGGTGAACAGGGCGGTGGCCGCCGCGAGGGCGGTCAGTCCTCGTCGATGCATGGGCCTCTCCGACGGGTATCGATGGCAGTGGATTCCCGCACTATGACATGGGAGCGCTCCCAGCCCAAGCTTGACCTTCGCCGTGGAACGCGGCACCCTGAGAACGTTTCCATTTACGTATATCGATCTAAGGATCCTCCCGTGGCCAGAAGAGGCAAGATCGCAGCGGTCCTCGCCGTCGCCGCCGTCGGCGCGGGTGTCCTGGTGGCGACCCGGGCCGAGGCGGCCGCCGGATGCCAGGTGCGCTACACGATCGCGAGCTCGTGGCCGGGCGGCTTCGGGGCCACCGTGGACGTCACCAACCTCGGCGACCCGATCAACGGCTGGACGCTCGCCTTCGCCCTGACCGGCGATCAGACGATCACGCAGCTCTGGAACGGGTCGCTCACCCAGTCGGGTACGGCCGTGTCGGTGCGCGACGCCGGCTGGAACGCCGCGCTGGCCACGAACGGCAGCGCCGGTTTCGGCTTCAACGCCGACGGTGCGTCGGTGACACCGGCCGGGTTCACCCTCAACGGTGTCGCCTGCACCGGCACAACCCAGCCGACAACGCCCCCACCGTCCACGCCGCCGACGCCCCCGCCGACCACGCCACCGACCACTCCGCCGCCGGCCACTTCGCCGCCCACGACTGTCGCGCCGGCCGACGGCAAGCAGCGCGAGGCCCTCGACCGCGGCGTGATCAGCGTGCGCTCCGGCTCGGCCAACCTGGTGAGCTGGCGCTGGCTGGCCACCGACCCGTCCGGCATCGCGTTCAACGTCTATCGCGGCACGACCAGGCTCACCGCGTCGCCGATCACCGGTTCGACCAACTACCTCGACTCCGGCGGGGCCGCGAACGCCGCGTACACCGTACGCCCTGTTCTAGGTGGGGTGGAGCAGGCCGCCTCGTCGGCAATGACGTTCGGCAACGGCTATCTGGACGTGCCGATCCAGAACCCGAACAGTTCCCTGTACGCCGCCAACGACGCGTCCACAGGCGACCTCGACGGCGACGGAAAGCTCGACCTGGTGCTCAAGTGGGAGCCGCTGAACGCCAAGGACAATTCGCAGTCCGGCGTGACCGACGTGGTCTACGTCGACGGTTACCGCCTCGACGGAACCCGGCTGTGGCGCGTCAACCTCGGCCGCAACATCCGGGCCGGGGCGCATTACACCCAGTTCCAGGTGTACGACTACGACGGCGACGGCGATGCCGAAGTAGCCATGAAAACCGCCGACGCGACCGTCTCCGGCACCGGCCAGGTCATCGGAAGTTCGAGCGCCGACTACCGCAATTCGTCCGGCTACGTATTGAGCGGTCCCGAATACCTGACGATGTTCGACGGCCGTACGGGTGCCGCTCTGTCCACAGTGAACTACGAGCCCGCCCGTGGCACCGTCTCCTCCTGGGGCGATTCCTACGGCAACCGGGTCGACCGTTTCCTCGCCGGCACCGCCTATCTCGACGGCGCCCGGCCGAGCCTGATCATGGCCCGTGGCTATTACACCCGCAGCGTCATCGTCGCCTGGGACTTCCGCAACGGCGCCCTGACCCGCCGTTGGACGTTCGACAGCAACAGCTCCACCAACAGCGGCACCGCCGGACAGGGCAACCATCAGCTCTCGATCGCCGACGTGGACCGCGACGGCCGCGACGAAATCGTCTACGGCTCACTCGCCATCGACGACAACGGAGCCAAGCTCTGGAACACGGGCCTCGGCCACGGCGACACCCTCCACGTCGGAGACCTCGACCCATCCCGTACGGGGCTGGAGGTCTTCAAAGTCTCGGAGGACTCGAGCAAGCCGTCATCGTGGTTCGCCGACGCCCGAACCGGCCAGATCTTGTGGAGCACCCCCGCGAGCGGCGACAACGGCCGAGGCGTGTCCGCCGACATCTGGTCGGGCAGCCCCGGGGCCGAGTCGTGGTCGTCCGCGCCCTCCGGCGTACGCAGTCCTTCGGGTGCGGTAGTCGCCGGCCGCAAGCCCAGCTCGACGAACTTCGTGATCTGGTGGGACGGCGACGCTCAGCGGGAACTCCTCGACGCCACCCGAATCGACAAGTACGGCACGTCCGCCGACACCCGCCTGCTGACCGCCTCCGGCGTCCACTCCAACAACGGCACCAAATCGACCCCGTCGTTGAGCGGCGACCTGCTGGGCGACTGGCGCGAGGAGGTCATCTGGCCCACCTCGGACAACACCGCCCTGCGCATCTACTCAACCCCGACACCGACCGACCGCCGTGTGGTCACCCTCCTGCACGACATCCAGTACCGCGAGGCCCTGGCCTGGCAGAACACGGCTTACAACCAGCCTCCGCACCCGAGCTTCGCCCTGTCGTAAGTCACTGAGCATTGTTCGGCGGATCCGGACGAGTCTCAGCCGCCCGGGCACGTCTGATGGCCGCCGCTGTAGGCGACGCAGGTGTTCTCCGGGGTGGGATCGGTGCGCGCCTTCAGGTCGGCGAGGGCCTGAATCCCGTAGCCGGCCACCAGCAGCAACAGCACGGTGACCAGCCCGGCCCGGAACCGGGACGACCGGCCGCGCCGCAGGGTCAGCGCGGCGGCCGCGGCGGCGCAGAGGCCGGCGACGATCCAGGCGAGGGCCCGTCCTGATTCGTCGTCGGCGAAGGAGTCGGGCAGCAGGCTGACGAACGACGCCGGGCTGGCCAGCAGCAGGGCGCCGAGCGCCAGCAGCGCCGCGAAACCTCCGAGAACGACGCCGGCGAAGAGGGCGAGGCCGCTGGGTTTGCTCACGCCACAACATTATCGGCCGTCGATCGGAGCCGGTGCACCAGCGGGAAGCCGGAAAGCAACTGGATCGCCCTGCGGGGCGAGCTCGCGCATGCTCGACGTATCCGGGCCTTGCCGCTGCGACCAGATCGACCGCAGCGTTCAGTGATCGAGACCTTCCTACGCCGGTTCACGCTCCCCGCCGGTCCGGGGCGTCAACCGGATGATCGGCATCTCCCGGTCGGTCTTGGCCTGATAGCGCCCGAACCGGGGTGCGGCGGCAAGAATCAATTCCCAGGCCCGCGTACGCTCGTCGCCGTGCAGTTGCACGGCGGTGACCTCTTCGACGTGGTCGCCGAGCGCGACCTGCGCGTCCGGGCGGGCGGCGAGGTTGTAATACCAGGCCGGGTTGTCGGCCGCGCCGTTCGCCGAGGCCACGATGAGCCGGCTGCCGTCCGGGGCGGGGAACCAGCCGACCGGGCTCGTCCGCGCCTGCCCGCTGCGCCGCCCCACGGTGGTGAGAAGCAGGACGTTGAAGCCCGCCATCCTGCCGTCCCCGCTGCGGCGAACCCGCTTCGCCATCAGCCTGTTCCCGAACCGCAGCAGCCACCCGCCCGGCTGACGGGTCCCGCGCGTGCCTCGCCGTGTATCGAACGTCAACGCTGGCTCCCCTCTACGATCCTTGCCATGATTCTTCGACACGTGACGGTCGACAGCTCGGAACCTTACGAGCTTGCTCGCTTCTGGAGCGAGGCCACCGGCTGGCCCCTGGGCGACGGCGACGGGCCCGGTGACGACGAGGTGCTGGTCGACGCGCCGGCGCCGATCCCCGGTCTGCTGTTCATCCGGGTGCCCGAGGCGAAGTCGGTCAAGAACCGTCTCCACATCGACTGGATGCCCGACGAGCGCACCCGCGACGAGGAGGTCGACCGGCTGACCGCGCTGGGCGCCAAGCTTTTCGAGGACCACCGCACCCCGGACGGCCTCGGCTGGGTGACCATGCAGGACCCGGAGGGCAACGAGTTCTGCGTGGAGCGGAGCACGCGCGAACGCGCCTGAACCTGGCACACCCCACTCTTGCCCCCGAGGAAAGAGTGGGCGTATGTTTCCTGCACGGAAACATTTGCCCCCGAGGAAGGTGGTCGACGTGCGTGCTGACGAAGCCCTCGCTGAAATGCACCGGCGCAACCAGCAGACCCTGTCGCAGGGCAGTCCTCGCCGCTTCCCGGCCTGGTTCACGTACGGCACCGCTGCCGCGCTGACGCTTGTCTGGGCCGGCTCAGACCTGACCGGGTGGGTCGCCGGGGTCGTCTCCGGCGTCGGTGTTCTTCTGATCGCGGCGTTGACCACCGGTCTGGAACGCGTCACCGGCGTGCGGTTGCGGATGCGCGCGCTCCGCTGGACTCCGCTGGTTCTGCTCACCGCGGCCATGCTGATCACCGCCATCGTGGTCGGGTCCGTGATGCGGCTGCTCGACGTGCCGGTGGCCAACACCATCGGCGGGCTCGTGGCCGCTCTCGTGTGGGTGATCGGCATAGGGCCCGCGCAGGCCGCCGCGGCCACCAAGCCGCATCCGGCATGACCAGCCCGCGGCCGCCGGGCTTCAACGAGGTGATGCACTTCCCGGTCCGGCTCTCCATCGTGGCCCTGCTCGCGCCCGCGGCGCAGGTCGAGTTCAGCTATCTGCGCGAGGCGACCGGTCTGAGCGACTCGGCGCTGAGCAAACAGCTGACCACGCTGCAGGAATCCGGCTACGTCGAAGTCCGTCGCACCGGGCGGCGCGCGACCGTGCGGCTCACCGGCACGGGTCGCAGCGCGCTGAACGATCACGCTCACGCGCTGCGCGTTCTGCTGGGCGACGCCTTCGGCGAAACCCCGGCCGAGCCCAGCGGAAGCGTGAGGCGCGCCCCATAAGACGGGGCGAGCGGGCGGCTCACGATCGCTGTGCGCCCCGCCAGGCCTTGGCGTTGCGGGCCTTGGCGTTGCGGGCGGCTGGGCGTTGCGGGCGGCTGGGCGTTGCGGCCCTGGCGTTGCGGTCGGCTGGGCGTTGCGGGCGCTGGCGTTGCGGGCAGCTGGGCGCTGCTACTGGGTGGGCGGTTCGGCGCTCGGCGGTTGGGCCCGCGGCGATTCGGCGTCGGTGAACGGAATTGTTGGCCTGAGTCTGTAACGGAGGAGGGGCAGCCGGACATCGTCATGGTGACGGCGGTGGGGTGTGGGCGAGCGGAGGTCGGATGCGGCAGGCGCGGCAGGAGGATCGGGCGGCGTCGTCGTGGTTCGAGCGGGTGTTCGCCGAGCACTACGAGCTTGTCGCTCGGTACGCGTTGCGGCGGACCGGGGGATGGGAGGACGCGGCTGACGTGGCGGCCGAGACGTTGCTGATCGCGTGGCGACGGCGAGAGCAGGCGCCTGAGGGGGACGCGGTCCGGCTGTGGCTCTACGGCATTGCTCGCCGCGTGGTGGCCAATCATGTGCGCGGCGGGCGGCGACAGGAATATCTGATCGCTCGGCTCCGGTCGGAGCCTGCGCCGGCCGCGGCAGCCGACAGCGGCGTGAACGGAACCTCGGACGTTCTGAACCGGATGAAGCCCGGCGATCGGGAGATCCTCATCCTGATCGCGGTCGAGGGGCTCAGTCCGGCCGAGGCCGCCGTCGTGCTCGGCTGCAGCGCGGTCTCGGTCCGCGTGCGCCTGCACCGAGCGCGAGCCCGGTTCGCTCAGATGCTGTCCGCGACCGACCGGACGTGAACGGCCGATGTAACGCTCGGCTGGTGGCCGGACATGAACCGCTGCGAGAGTCACACGCCATTTCGAGGAGGCGGCGCCGTGCGTCGGGAAGAGAAGCAACGCGTTGACGAACTGGTGCGCCGGGCCGTTGAGCTGTCGCCCGGAGACGTCGCCCGGCTGATCGACTCGGAAACGCGGCGTTCGGTGCTGGAAGGCGTTCGGCGATCTGCGGCGCAGGAGGCGCGAGGAATGGTGCGGGAGAGCGGCGAACGGCCGGCCGGATTCGATGCCCGGCCTCCCGGGCCCAGCGACGACGACCGGGCGGCCAGGGCGGGAAGCCGGCACGTGATGCTTGACGACGGTGACCTACGGGGACCTGCCGCCGAGGTCGTGCGGCGGCCGGGCCGGGGACGGCTGGTGCTGGTCGCGGCTGGTGTCGTTGTGGTGGTGGCCGCCGGGGTTCCGTGGGTCCTGACCGCGGGCGGCTCGGAGACAACCACTCCGGACGCCACCGCGGCGGTTGCCACGGCTTCCGCCGCCGGCTCGGCCCTCGACCGCTACACCGCCTCGGATCTGCGGTTCTACCAGCCGTTCCGGCCGGGCCAGGCTTCGCTGCTGGTCCCGCAGCCGGTCACTCTCGAGGCGGCCTTCGCCGAAGCCACCGTCACGGTGGTGGCCGAGGTCGCCGGTGTGCGGGCCGGTCGCAGCATCGGCGACCTGCAGCATGTGGAAGTGGAGCTGCGGGTGAAACAGGTGCTGCGGGGTGCGCTGCGGCCCGAGCTGAACGGAGTGGTCCGGGTCGAGTTCCCCTCGGTTTGGCGGCCCGCGTCGATCGAGGCGACGGCCGCCTCCATGCGGGAGCGGCTGCCCGAGAACCCGGGCGTATGGCTGCTGCGCTGGCAGGGCGAGCCTCCGCCGACTCGAAAGCCGGGCGCCCGGCTTGACGACCCGACGGCCGACAAGAGCCTGTACCGGCCGATCCATCCCAACATCGGCGTTTTCGTCCAGGGCGAGGGCAACGTCGTCGCCGCGACCGCTCAGGCCGGCCCGGCCCGGGATGCCCAGCGAGAGGGTGAACAACTGCGTCACCTGAGCGACCTGGTGGCGAAAGTCAAGTCCTGAAGCGCGACCCCCCGGATGGAGGCGTCGAGAACCTGCGCCGTGTGGGCGAGCCCGATCGTGCCGCCCTGACGGCGCAGGGACGCGGCGACCTGCATGAGGCAGCCCGGGTTGGAGGTCACCAGCAGCGAGGCGCCGGTGGCCAGCACGTTGGCCGCCTTACGATCGCCGAGTTCGGCGGCGGGCACGGGGTTGAGGATGTTCCAGATGCCGGCCGAGCCGCAGCACAGCTCGGGGTCGGCGATCTCGCGCAGGGTCAGGCCGGGAATGTCGCGCAGCAGCGAGCGGGGCTGCGCCCGCACGCCCTGAGCGTGCCCGAGATGGCAGGCGTCGTGATAGGCCACCGTGACCGGCAGCGGATGGCGCGGCGCGACCGGCCCCAGCTCGACCAGCAGCTCGGTCAGATCGCGTACCTTGGCCGCGAAGTGGCGCGCCCGAGCCGCGTAGACCGGGTCGTCGGCGAGCAGTTCGCCGTACTCCTTCAGCGACGACCCGCAGCCGGCCGCGTTGACCACGAAGTAGTCCATACCCGTGTTCTCGAACGTGTCGATCATGCGCCGGGCGAACCGTTCGGCCTCCGCACGTCGTCCGTTGTGGACGCTCAGCGCCCCGCAACACCCCTGCCCGGCCGGGATCACCACGTCGCACCCCTCCGCGGCGAGGATCCGTACGGTCGCGGAATTGACCTCGGGGAAGAAGGCGCCCTGAACGCAGCCCGTCAGCATCCCCACGACGGCCCGCCGCGTTCCCTTGGCGGCGACGCGGCGCGGTGGCGGCGGCACCTTGCGCAGACGGGGCGCCAGCGATTCGAGCGTGGCCAGCGTCGGCCCGAGCCGGGCGAGCAGTCCCGAACGCGCGATCAGCCCTTGCAGGCCCGAGCTCTGGTATGCCCGCAGCGGCCCCCGCAGCAACCGGAGCCGCCGGGGATAGGGGAAGAGCGCGAAGATCGCCGCACGCAGGGCCCGGTCGCGGGACGGCCGGGTGTGCCGTCGTTCGACCTGAGCGCGCGTGTCCTCGATCAGCCGGTCGTACTTGACCCCCGACGGGCACGCCGACACGCACGACATGCAGCCGAGGCAGCGGTCGAAGTGCTCGACCATCGAGTCGCTGAGCGGCTCCCCGTTCACGCCTTCGTTCATCAGGTAGATGCGTCCGCGCGGCGAGTCGGCCTCCGCACCCCACAAGACGTACGTCGGGCAGCTCGGCAGGCAGAATCCACAGTGCACACAGTCGGCGATCAGCGCGGCCGACGGCGGGTGTTGATCGTCAAACGCGGAGACAGCCGATCCGAGCACATCTCGAGGCGGCTCCCCGGTGCCCCACGTCGCGTCGATCATCAGATGCCTCCCACGAATCGCCCCGGTGCAAAACGGTGTTCCGGATCGAACCGGTCCTTGATCTGGCGCATCAAAGCGAGCCCCGGCACCGGCCCCCACATGTCCAAAATGTCGCGGATGCTGGAAGGCGCCGTCAGCACGACCGCGTGCCCGCCACTGCGTACGCAATGAGCCCGCAACCGCTCCACCTCGGTGATGTCCCGAGCCGCCGCATAGAGCACCCCCGTCGCCGCCGACCCCCGCACCGCCGACCCCGACGAGATCAACGCCGGCACCTTCGACAACGGCACCGACAGCTTCATCCCGATCTCGTCCCCGGCCCACGGATAACGCGCCCACCAGCGCGGCGCCTTCTCGCTGACCTCGCCGGCCAGCAGTTTCCCGACCAGAGCCGACCTTTCCCGTACGCCCTCAGGCGTGCCCTCGAGCAGCACGGCCAGCTCACCCGTCGCCGTGTCGACCTCGATCGCCGTCGGCGCCACCCGGGCGGCCAGGATCGCGGGCACCGCCTGCACGGGAGCGGTCGACCTCACGTACGCGGAAGCCCCGGGCCGCGGATGCAGCCGGAACACGCACTCGGTGATCAGCCCCAGAGTCCCGTACGAACCGGTGTAGATCTTCCCGAGGTCGTAGCCCGCCACGTTCTTGACGACCTTGCCCCCGGACTTCGCGACTTTGCCGTCGGGCCGCACCACGGTGATGCCGATCAGCAGGTCGCGCGCCGTCCCGTAATGCAGCCGCCGCGGCCCGCTCGCCCCGGTCGCCACCGTCCCCCCGACCGTGGCCCCGGCGGGCGCGTCGATCGCCAGTTGTTGATCACCCAGCTTGAGATCGCCCAGAGAGGTCCCCGCCTTGAGCACCGTGATCAGATCGCCGGCCGCGTGCTCGACCATCCCCGCCAGCCGCCGCGTGTCGATGATCAGGTCAAGGGCCCGGGGCTGCACTCCCCAGTGGATCTTCGTTCCGCCGCCGCGGACCACCACGGCCAGCCCTTTGCTCGCCGCGACCACCGCGGCCGCCTCCTCGGTCGACGCCGGCGAGGCGACCAGCCGGGCCGGCACCCCACCCACGTGATCGTCGTCGCCCGCGGGCCGGGTCAGCTCGTCGAGCGCGCCCATCAGTAGACCTCCACCCCGGGAAACCGTTCCGCGATCTTGCCGCCGGGCCGCTCGCCGCAGAGCCGGGGCGTCGGGAAGACCTTGCCCGGGTTCGACAGCGACGCCGGGTCGAAAGCGCAGCGCACGAGCTGCATCGTGTCGAGATCGTCGTCGGTGAACATGCGCGGCATGTATTTCGCCTTGTCCATGCCGACGCCGTGCTCCCCGGTGATCGAGCCGCCGTACTCGATGCACAGGTCGATGATCGCGCCCGACACCGTCTCGGCCCGCTCGGCCTCGCCGGGCACCCGCGCGTCGAAGAGCACCAGCGGATGCAGGTTGCCGTCGCCCGCGTGGAAGACGTTGGCGACCCGTACGCCGTGGTCGGAAGCCACCTCGGTGATGCGTCGCAGCACCTCGGGCAGCGCGGTGCGGGGGATCACGCCGTCCTGCACGATGTAATCGGGGCTGATGCGGCCCACGGCGGCGAAGGCCGACTTGCGGCCCTTCCAGAACAGTGCCCGCTCGGCGTCGTCGGCCGCGATGCGGATCTCGAAGGCGCCGGAGTCTCGGCAGAGTGCGGTGACCTGATCGAACTGGGCCTCGACCTCGGCCGTCGGCCCGTCGAGCTCGACGATCAGCACGGCGGCCGCGCCGGGCGGATAATCGCAGGCGACCGCGGCCTCGGCGGCCTCGATGGCGAGCGCGTCCATCATCTCGATCGCGGCCGGCACGACCCCCGCCGCGATGATCGCCGACGTGGCCGCGCCGGCCTGGTCGATGCTCGGGAAGGCGGCCAGCAGCGTGCGCACCGACTCGGGCAGCCGGGTCAGGCGAACGGTCACCTCGGTGGCGATGCCGAGCGTGCCCTCCGACCCGACGAACGCGCCGATCAGGTCGTACCCCGGCGGGTCGAGCGCCCGCCCGCCGAGCCGCACGAGATCGCCGGACGGCGTGACGATCTGCAGACCGGTGACGTGGTTGGTGGTGAAGCCGTACTTGAGGCAGTGGGCGCCGCCCGAGTTCTCGGCCACGTTGCCGCCGATCGAGCAGATCTGCTGGCTGGACGGGTCGGGCGCGTAGTAGTAGCCGTACGGTGTGGCGGCCTTGGTCACCTGCAGGTTGATGACGCCGGGCTCCACCACGGCCCGCTCGTCGGCCGCCGCGATCTCGACGATGCGCCGCATCTGGGCCGTCACGATCAGCACGCCCTCGGCGTGGGGGAGCGCGCCACCGGACAGGCCCGTGCCGGAGCCGCGGGCCACAAACGGAACCCCGGCCTCGGAGCATGCCCGGACGACAGTGGCGACCTGGGTGGCGGTGTGCGGCAGCACGACCAGGGCCGGGATGACCTTGTAGTGGGCGAGGCCGTCACACTCGTACGTCCGCAGCTCCTGCCGGTCGGTGACGACCTGCTCGGCGCCGAGCTCGGCCCGCAGCCGCTGGGCAAGCGCATCGATGTCTGCCATGCCGGCCTCCTCGCCTGTCCCGCTCGCGCCAACCTATCCCGTCGCGGACATTTCGTCACTCAGAGTCGGATCCCGTGCCGTCTCGGTAGCGGTTCCGGCACCGCGCTCGGCCGCGCGGAGCGGTCTGGAAGGATGTCCCGATGTTCGTGACCGGAAGAGTCGCCCGCATGACCGTGACCGGGGTGTGTGCCCTGCTCGTGGCGGCCGGATGCTCGTCGGACGACGAGCCCTCGCCCGAGCCGGCCGGGCTCATCGCCGCCACCACCATGCGCGGCGCGCTGCTGCAGGCCGCCGAGATCGGGCCCACCTGGACGCCACCCGCCCAGCCCGGCGACCCGAACAAGCTGGTCAGCCTCTGCGGCGGCGCCGCGACCACGCCGAGCGTGCCACCCGGCGGCGAGGTCGTCGCCTCGTCCTTCGTGGACGAGGGGACCAAGGGCGCACAGACGCTCGACCAGACCGCGCTCGTCTACGGCGACGTCACCCTGGCCGGCGCGGCCCAGACCGCGCTGCGGGCGGTCGCCGACGGGTGCAAGCCGGACATCTCGATGCCGGCCACCGTCAACGACGAGAAGTCCGAGCCGGCCTACACCGAGACCACCGAGATCAAGACTTTGGACGAGGCCGGATGGAAGGGCTTCGTCGTCATCCGCCACAAGCAGTACGAAAAGGCGCACCCCGGTTCGGCCGACACCGCCGTCGCCGTCCTGAACAGCCGGAATGTCGTGCTTGTGGACCAGTACGCGCTTTACCGCATCGGTAACACGAGCCCGGCCACGAGCTTTGACGCCGACTGGCAGAAGCTTGTCGGGTCTGTCGTCAAGCGCGTCGGATAGCCCGGCGGGATAGACACGACGGCCGGTAGTCGTCTAATGTTCCGAGTGCGCCGTTGCGAGTTCTTCCCCCGTGGAATTCGCAGCGGCGTCTTTATGTTTGTCAGGCATCACGGCTCCCAGGTGATCCACAGGTGATCGAACCCTCGGATCGTCAGACTGTTGCGCCGCTGAGCTCCGTCCGTGAGCCGCATCCCCGGCATCCGTTCGAAGAGCCGCGGGAAGGCGATCTGCGCCTCCAGACGCGCCATCGGAGCGCCCAGGCAATAGTGCATCCCACCGCCGAACGACAGTGACGCGTTGTCGCCGCGCCGCAGGTCGAGCCGGTCGGGATCGGTGAAACGACGCGGATCACGGTTCGCCGCCCCGGTGTAGGCGACGATGCGCTGACCCGGTTCGAGCCGCACCCCGGCCGCGGTCGTCGGCTCCAGGACCGTACGGTCGATGTTCTGCACCGGCGAGTCGAAACGCAGCAGTTCCTCGACCGCGGCGGCGGGGTCGGCGTGCAGATCGGGCAACTGCGAAGGATGTTCGAGCAAAGCTGCGAGGCCGTTCGAGAGCAGGTTCGTGGTGGTCTCGAAGCCGGCCGCGAACAGCAGCCCGGCCATGGTCAGAAGCTCGTCCTCGGTGAGCCGGTCGCCCGCCTCCTCGTGGCCGACCAGCGCGCTCATCAGGTCTTCCCGCGGCCGCCGGCGCCGCTCGGCCGCGAGCCCGGCCAGATAGTCGCGCACCGCCCGCGCCGCGGGGTCGGCCTTGAGCAGCACCTCGGGCGTGATCTCGTCGAGGACCGCCGACCAGTCCTGCACCAGGTGCTGGAACTGGGCGCGGTCGGCGTGCGGGATGCCGAGCAGCTCTCCGATCACGTTCAACGGCAGCGGGAACGCGAACGCCGGCACGAAATCGGCCGGGCCCTCGGACGCGCGCGCGGCCAGGTCGTCGATCAGATCGTCGATCATCCGCGTCGTCGCGGGCCGCAGGTCGCGCACCCGGCGAGCGGTGAAACTCGACGCGACCAGCCGCCGCAGCCGGGTGTGGTCGGGCGGGTTGATGCCGAGCAGGCTGGTGAAATAGCCGTAGAGGGCGGGGTGCTCGGCCCAGTCGGCCAGGCCGGCGTGCGGCAGCAGGTCGACCGGCATCTTGCCGAGGTGATGATCGCGCGAGACGGCCGTGCAGTCGGCGAACCGGGTGACGATCAGGGTGCCGTCGTCCTCGCGCAACAGAGGACCCATCTCACGCAGCCGGGTGTAGTGACCGTAGGGGTCCTCGCGCCCGGCCATGGTGGTGAGCTCTTCCAACAGGGTCGTAACCTCGCGACCTTCCACAATGCTCGCCACGACTTGACCATACAAGCTGGGGCTTGAGCCGTGGAACGTCGTGTTCTAGGCTTCACCGGGTTCGTCAACCACAGTTTATGACGCCTGCATCGGGGGATGTGCATGGATGCGAGCCTCGCGTCCCTGCTCATGGCGTCATCGGCTCCGAGGTGATCTCAGGGAGGCGTGGGTGGGCGCCTTCTCCATCGCGGGAAAACTGGACAGGTTGTTCAAACAACTGCGGCCGGAGCCCAGCTACATGGCCGTGGCCGAGGCTGTGCGCTCCGACCAGGGCGTCTCGATCTCCCACACCTACATCTGGCAGCTGCGCACCGGCCGCCGCGACAACCCGACGATTCAGCACCTGACCGCGCTCGCCATCTACTTCGGCGTGCCGGTCGCCTATTTCCTCGACGACGAGCACACCACCCGCATCGACTCGCAGCTCGACATGCTGCGCACCATCCGCGACGCGGGCGTCACCGAGCTCGCGTTGCGCGCGGCCGACGTCTCGCCACGCGGCCGCGACACGATCAGCGAGCTGATCCGGAAAGTGTGGGAGTCCGAGCGGGAGTCCCGAGAGCCCGGCTCACCCGGCTGAGCCACGCGACCTCCTCGGCCATCGACGGCCCGACCTCGGCCCACACGCCCGGCTCGTCCAGCGGCGGCTGCCCGTCGGCGCGACGATGGAGCGCTTCCACGATGGCGGCCGCCTCCTCGGGCGGGGACGGGCCGTGCGGTGCCGTGAACGGCCGCAGCGCCAGCATGCCGTCGCGGATCTCGATCACCCGCCGGTAGAGCCGCAGGTGCACGTCGTCGACCCCGGCGAGCTCGATCACCGCCCGCCGCGGCGTGAACAGAATGACCTCGGGGAACGCGCTCTGCATGGCCTTCCACAGCGGTCGCAGCACGATCAAGGACCGATAGGCCGCGTACGCCGCCCGCGCGCGGCGGGTGGCCGGGACGAGCAGCCCGGCGACGGTCAGGATCAGGCCGCCGGTCTGCACCGACATGCCGATCGGTTCGACGACCGAGAAGGCGACCGACGCCCCGAGGTTGTTCGCGAGGATCAGCGACCCCTTCAGTGCCGCATAGCAGGCGACCAGGGCGGTGCCGCACGACGTGACCCGCAGCCCGACCCGCGGCAGGCCGCCCGGCGCCTCGCGACTGATCCGCCAGAACAGCGCCGACGTCGTGACCAGCACCGTGCCCAGGTAGGCCTCCAGCACCACCCAGTACGCCACCACGCCCCAGCCCTGCTCACCGGCGAGCAGTTCGGCCTCGGTGTCGATGCCGCCCGCGACCACGTCGAACGCGATCAGCGCGGCGAGCACCGACAGGAGCAGGGCGAGCTGCCGGGCCCGTACGCCGGTGTGGGTCACCAACGCGATGAAGCGCAGCAGGAAATAGGCCGAGGTGACGCCGAGCAGGTGAGGCAGGATCGGGGTCTCGATGTGGGCCGCCACCGGCGGGAACGACACGGTCTTGGCCAGCGCGATCGCGCACACGGCGGTCCACAACGCGCGCTGACGCCGGTCACGCCAGAGCGTCGGCAGCCGTACGATGGTCGCGCCCCACAGCAGCACCAGCAGCGCGACGGCGAGGATCACTCGAAGCCCAGGGCGTCGGCGAACCGTCCCAGAGTGGTGCTCGGTCCGCGGGCGGATCGGCCCCGGATGAGGGAGGCCATCATCTCGGCCTCGCGCTCCTGCGCGTCGGTGTAGCCGACGCGGCCGAGCATGCGCCGCACCGCCCCCGGGTCGAGGTCGGGGAAGAGCCGGCCGATCGCGGCGTCGGCGCCGGAGTGTCCGCAGAGGATGTGCGAGAGCTCGTGCAGCACGATGTGCTCGGCGTGCAGCGGCGACGTGCCGGGGTCGTAGAAGACGTGGTCGGCCCGCTCGGTGCCGATCCACAGGCCGCAGGGTGCCTCGGCGCTGAGCCCGGGCACGGCCCGCCGGATCAGCGGGCGGGCCCGTAACGCGGCCACCTCGTCGCAGAAATCGTCGAGGTCGAAGGGGTCGGGCACGCGCAGGCCCCGCAGTCTCGCCTCGCAGCGCCGCCGCAGTCCCTCCACCGCGGCCACGCTACTCGCCCGGTTCGCTGCGCGGAACTGCGCGGAGAAAGCGCTTACCGAACAGAGGGTGTCGGGGGCCTGTGGAAAACCCCACGCGACGGTTAACTATTCGGCCAACATCTGCATAGCCTTACGAAACTTGGGGCAGGAACCAGTTCGGCCGCGGAATCGAAACCGGAGGTGGCTGGCGATGGAGAAGTACGTCTACGACTTCGCCGAGGGAAACAGGGATCTGAAAGACCTTCTTGGTGGCAAAGGTGCCAACCTCGCGGAGATGACCAACCTGGGCCTGCCGGTGCCGGCCGGCTTCACCATCACCACCGAGGCGTGCCAGCGCTTCCTCGCCGCCGGCGCGCACATCGACGGTCTCGACACCGAGATCGACGCGCACCTGGCCGCCCTGGAAGACGCGATGGGGCGGAAGCTGGGCGACCCGGCCGACCCGCTGCTCGTGTCGGTGCGCTCGGGAGCCAAGTTCTCGATGCCGGGGATGATGGAGACCGTGCTCAACGTCGGGCTCAACGACGTATCGGTCGTGGGCCTGTCGCGGCAGGCGGGCGGGAACGACCGCTTCGCATGGGACTCGTACCGGCGGCTGATCCAGATGTTCGGCAAGACCGTGTGCGACGTGCCGGGCGCCTCGTTCGAGGACGCGCTTCACCAGGCCAAGGTCGCGAAGGGCGTCAAGGACGACGTGCAGCTCGACGCGGAAGACCTGCGCGCCTTGGTCTCGGCGTACAAGAAGGTCTTTGTCAAGCATGTCGGGCACGACTTCCCGCAGGACCCGCGGCAGCAGCTCGACCTGGCGATCGAGGCGGTCTTCAAGTCGTGGAACGCCGAGCGGGCGGTGCTCTATCGCCGGCAGGAACGCATTCCGGCTGACCTGGGCACGGCGGTCAATGTGGTGGCGATGGTCTTCGGCAATCTCGGGCCTGATTCCGGTACGGGCGTCGCGTTCACGCGGGACCCGGCGACCGGCGAGAGCGGGATCTACGGCGACTATCTGCAGAACGCGCAGGGCGAGGACGTGGTGGCGGGCATCCGCAACACGCTGCCGCTGGCCGACCTGGAGAAGATCGACAAGAAGTCGTACGACGAATTGCTGCAAATCATGGCGACCCTCGAGGGGCATTACCACGACCTGTGCGACATCGAGTTCACGATCGAGCGCGGCAAACTGTGGATGCTGCAGACGCGGGTCGGCAAGCGCACCGCGGCGGCGGCCTTCACGATCGCGGCGCAACTGGTCGAAGAAGGCATGATCGACCTCGATGAGGCGGTGACGCGGGTCAATGGCGCGCAATTGGCGCAACTCATGTTCCCGCGCTTCGACCTCGCCGGGGAGCCGACACCGCTGACCCGCGGTGTGGGGGCGTCACCGGGGGCCGCATTCGGGTCCGTCGTATTCACGTCGGCCGACGCCGTATCGCACGCGGCCGCCGGTGAATCGGTGATTCTCGTACGCCGCGAGACGAACCCCGACGACCTGCCCGGCATGATCGCGGCGCAGGGGATCCTCACGTCCCGCGGCGGCAAGACCTCACACGCCGCCGTCGTCGCCCGCGGGATGGGCAAGACGTGCGTGTGCGGCGCCGACGAGGTCGAGGTCGGGCACGACCAGTTCACGGTCAACGGGCAGGTCGTGCACGAGGGCGACGTGATCTCGATCGACGGCACGACCGGCCGGGTCTACCTCGGCGAGGTGCCGGTGCGACCGTCCGAAGTGGTGCAGTACTTCGAGGGCGATCTCGACCCGGCGCTGGCCAACGAACCGCTGGTCGCCGCGGTGCACCAGCTCATGACGCACGCCGACTCCGTCTCTCGCCTGCGGGTGCGGGCCAACGCGGACACCGGCGCCGACGCGGCCCGGGCGCGTCGGTTCGGGGCGCGCGGCATCGGACTCTGCCGTACGGAACACATGTTCCTCGGCGATCGGCGCGAACTGGTCGAGAAGCTGATCCTGGCCCGCACCGCGGTCGAGCGCGACGACGCCCTGGCCCGGCTGCAGCCGCTGCAGCGGGCCGACTTCCTCGAGATCTTCCGCGAGATGAACGGGCTGCCGGTCACGGTGCGGTTGATCGACCCGCCGCTGCACGAGTTCCTGCCGTCGCTCGAAGAACTGGCGGTGCAGGTGGCGGTGGCCAAGGCGCGCGGCGAGGAGTCGGCCCGCGACGAGCGGATGCTGGCGGCCGTGCGGCGCATGCACGAGCAGAACCCGATGCTCGGCCTGCGGGGCGTACGGCTGGGGCTGGTCATTCCCGGTCTGTTCGCCATGCAGGTGCGGGCGATCGCGGAGGCGGCGGTCGCTTTGGCGGCTGAGGGCGGGTCGCCGCGGCCCGAGATCATGGTTCCCCTCGTCGGGGCCGTCCAAGAGCTCGAGACCGTACGGGCCGAGGCCGAGAAGATCATCTCCGAAGTGGTCGGGGATTCCGGGGTCGAGGTCCTGATCGGCACCATGATCGAGGTGCCGCGGGCGGCGCTGACCGCGGGACAGATCGCGGAGGCGGCCGAGTTCTTCTCCTTCGGCACGAACGACCTGACGCAGATGGGGTGGGGCTTCTCCCGCGACGACGTGGAGGGCGCGTTCTTCTGGCGCTACCTGGAGCTGGGCATCTTCGGCATCTCACCGTTCGAGTCCATCGACCGTGACGGGGTCGGGCGCCTCGTGCGGATCGCCAGCGAGGAGGGGCGGGCGGCCAGGCCGGGCCTGAAGCTCGGCGTCTGCGGCGAACACGGCGGCGACCCGGAGTCGGTGCACTTCTTCCACGAGGTGGGCCTCGACTACGTCTCCTGCTCGCCGTTCCGAGTACCGGTCGCGCGTCTGGAGGCCGGCCGGGCCGCGATCGAGTCGGTCGGCTCCGACCACCGCTGATCGGCCCGCTGTTCCTCCACCCCTTCCCCCGCGCCTTCCCGGCGGCTCACGCGAACCGCGTGAGCCGCCGGGTTCGTTTGCGCGGCGTTTCGTCGGCTTCGCCCGATGCGGCGCCTCCTTTCGGGCACCGATCCGAGCGAGGAGCCAAAACTGTCAGTGGGTGGGTTTAGCGTCGGGTTCGTTCAGCAGTCGTACCCGTTCCCAGCCAAAGGAGCCTGCGATGGCGTCCCAGCTCAACCCCTACCTGACTTTCAACGGCAACGCGCGCGAGGCGATGGAGTTCTACCGCTCCGTCCTCGGTGGCGAGCTCACGGTCAACACCTTCGGCGACTTCGGTGCCCCCGACCCCGCCCTGGCCGACAAGGTCATGCACGCCGCCCTGACCACGCCCAAGGGCTACCTGTTGATGGCCTCCGACACCGCCCCCGGCATGCCCTTCAACCCTGGCAACACGATCACCGTCAGCCTCTCCGGCGACCCTGGCGAGGGCCTGGAAGACGTCTGGGAAAAGCTCGCTGACGGCGCCACCGTCACAATGCCGTTCGAGAAGCAGATGTGGGGCGACCTCTACGGCCAACTGATCGACAAGTTCGGCACCCCGTGGATGGTCGACGTCGTTTCCGCTCAGTAAGCCGCCGGCCGCCGGTCGCCCTGGCCGGCGATCAGCTCTTCGGCCGGCCGTCCTCGTAGTGAACTGGCCGACCGCCTCCGGACGCCCTCCTGGTGACCCGGGCGGCCGGCTCGCGGCGATTACTCAGGCCGGGGCACGGCACAGATTCGTCGTGGCGATGGCGACAATGCGCTGTCCCGTGCGGCCGTCCACCTCGAAGAGCTCGATCGCGCCGCCGACCTGGTCACTCGTCGACGCGCCCTGCTCGGCGCCCCGGCACAGCTCGTAACCGTTGTCGAGCGCGGCCTTCTCATCTGTCACAAGCCCGGCATCCAGATTGCGCAGCGCGTTGATATATGTCGCCTCGTCAGCCACTGGCGGACCGGCCGACGGGCTTTCGCCGGCAACGGCGGCGACGTCCCCCGTGCCGATGCCCGGCTCGCCGCCCCCGGAGTTTCCCGCTGAGCAACCGGCGAGCGCGCCGAAGCAGCCCAGCGCGAGCGCCATCGCACCTGTAACGACCAGACGTGCCCTCATACGGCGTCCCCTCGCTCCCAGGAAGCGATCTTCGCCGCCCGCACCGCTGAGGACGCTACGGTCCACACGCCCCGGCCCACTACCGACAGCAAGCCGACATTCTCCGCCAATCGGGCGACAGTCACCCCCGGGACGGACACCGGCCGCCCCCGCGCGGCCAGGCCCCGGGCCTGGACGTGCGGCCGGCCGAGCACTCGCCTTACAAGCGAAGGGTCATGAGCCGGCCGAGCACTCGCCTTACAAGCGAAGGGTCATGAGCTGTCAGTCGTAGTCGGGTGATGGGGGTTCGGCGTCCCAGTCGTAGTCGGGCGGCTCCTCGTCGAAGGTGTGGGCCGGTGGTGCCGGCTCCGGCTCGGCGGAGCGGGACGTGACGGCGGGGCGCCGAGTAGCCGGCGCCGGGGCCGAGGCCCGCGAGGGCTGCGTCGCGGCGGCGCGGGCTGCGGGGGCGGCCGGGGCTGCGGCCGACCCTGCGGGGTCGGCGCCGTTGAGGGTGTCGAGCACCTGCTGGCCGAACTTGGTGAGCTTGCCCTGGCCGACGCCGCTCACCGTGCCCAGCTCGGCCAGGGTTTTCGGGTTGAGGGTGGCGATCGCCCGCAGGGTGGCGTCGTGGAAGATCACGTAGGCGGGCATGCCCTGTTCCTTGGCCACGCCGGCCCGCCACGCCCGCAGACGCTCGAAGACCGAGGTGGCGGCGGGGGACAGGTCGCCGGCGGCGACAGCGGGCGCGCCCCCGGCCGTGGTGGCGCGCTGCCTCGGGGCCTTGATCTTCGTCTTGGGAGCCTCGCGGCGCATCATCACCTTGGTCTCGCCGCGCAGGACGCTCGAGCTGGCGTCGGTGAGGACCAGGGTGCTGTATTCGCCCTCGACGGCCAGCAGACCCGCGGCCAGCAGCTTGCGGACCACCCCGCGCCACTCGGCGTCGCGCAGCTCGGTGCCGATGCCGAAGACCGAGAGCTCGTGGTGGCGGAAGCGCTGGACCTTGTCGGTCTCCTTGCCGAGCAGGATGTCGATCGACTGGCCCGCGCCGAACTTCTGACCCCGCTCGCGTTGCAGCCGCAGCACGGTCGACAGGAGTTTCTGCGCGGGGACCGTGCCGTCCCACGACTCGGGCGGGGCGAGGCACGTGTCGCAGTTGCCGCAGTTGGCCTCGGACGCGGTCTGGCCGAAGTAGTTGAGCAGTTGGGACCGCCGGCACGTCACCGTCTCGCAGAGGGCGAGCATCGCGTCGAGGTGCTGGCCGGCGTTGCGGCGGTGGGCCAGGTCGCCGTCGGAGCTCTCGATCATCTTGCGCTGCTGCACGACGTCTTGCAGCCCGTAGGCCAGCCAGGCCGTGGACGGCAGCCCGTCGCGGCCGGCGCGTCCCGTCTCCTGGTAGTAGCCCTCGACGGATTTCGGCAGGTCGAGGTGGGCCACGAACCGTACGTCGGGCTTGTCGATGCCCATGCCGAAAGCGATCGTCGCCACCATGACCAGCCCGTCCTCGCGCAGGAAGCGGGACTGGTTGGCCGCGCGCACCCGGTTGTCGAGGCCCGCGTGGTAGGGCAGGGCGTTGACCCCGTTCTGGACGAGGAACTCGGCTGTGCGCTCGACCGAGGCGCGGGACAGGCAGTAGACGATGCCGGAGTCACCGGGGTGCTCGGTGCGCAGCAGGTCGAGCAGCTGCTTGCGCGGCTCGTTCTTGCCGACGATGCGGTATTGGATGTTGGGCCGGTCGAAGCTGGCCGTGAAGTGGCGCGCGTCGGTGAGCTGCAGCCGGGTGGCGATCTCGTCGCGCGTGGCCGTCGTCGCCGTGGCGGTGAGCGCTATGCGCGGCACGTCGGGCCAGCGCTCGTGCAGCATCGACAGGTTGAGATAGTCGGGCCGGAAGTCGTGGCCCCACTGGGACACGCAGTGGGCCTCGTCGATCGCGAACAACGAGATCTTGCCGCGGTCGAGCAGCCGCTGGGTGGCCGGCACGCCCAGACCCTCGGGCGCCACGTAGAGCAGGTCGAGGTCGCCGTTGACGAACTCGGCCTCGACCAGGCGGCGCTCGTCGTAGTCGAGCGCGGAGTTGATGAAGTTGGCCCGCACGCCGGCGGTGCGCAGCGCGTCGACCTGATCCTGCATCAGCGCGATCAGCGGCGAGATCACCACGCCCGTGCCCGGGCGCACCAGCGCCGGGATCTGGTAGCACAGCGACTTGCCGCCGCCGGTCGGCATCAGCACGAGCGCGTCGCCGCCGCCGGCCACGTGCTCGATGATCTCGTGTTGCTGACCGCGGAAGGAGGGATAGCCGAACACCCTGTTGAGGACGTCGACGGCCGCCGAGCCTTGAGCGGGAACCTGGGATGCCGAAGTCACTCCGCGACAGTACAGAGGAACGCGGCCTTCGTGCGAAGCCCTGTGGACAACGTCGAAATGTGGATAACTCCCAGCCGGCCCGCGCGCCCGGCAGACTTCTCAGCGCGAAGGCAGCGAAGGCAGCGAAGGCAGCGAAGGCAATGAAGGCAACAGCGCCACCAGAGCCAGAATCACCTGTGCGGGTGTGCCCGGCTCGGCGTGCAGCACGAGAGGAGCGTCCTGAGTCGCATGTTGACCCGCCACGTGGTGCAGCGCGGACACTCCCGCGCTGGACAGATGAGTAACACCCGAGAGGTCCACGGTCATCCGCACGGTGCCGCCCCGGCTGCGCCGCAGCAGCTCCTGACGGGCCAGGGCCGCCGTCGTCACGTCGAGCGGCCCCTCCACCCGCACACGGGCCTCGTCGTCACCGGTCTGCTCGACGATCCGGAACTCGACCCGGTCGTCCGGCTGGGGCGGTTGCCGGTCGGCGGCCGACAGGTCGAGCAGCCGGGCCGGGCGGCTCAACGGTTTCGCCACCCGCGCGACCGTGCCCGCCTCGGAGTGGTCGACCTTCAGCTCCGCCACGAGCTGGGCCGCCAGCGCCAGCCCGCGGCCCCGGTTGGCCTGGCGTCGCGGCTCCTGCCAGCGTCCGTCGTCGGTGACCGAGACGAGCACCGACCCGGCCGGGTTCAGCGTCGCGTTCAGCTTGACCGTCGCGCCGTCGGTGGTGCCCGCGTGTTCCACGGCGTTGGCCAGCAGCTCGCCGATCGCGTGCTGCAGAGCGAAGACGTCCTCGCCGGTTGCGCCCACGCGCCCGAGCCAATCACCGAGCCGGTGCCGGGCGTCGCGCAGTTCGGCCGGTTCGGCCGGCAGTTCCAGGGCCAGATCGGGTACGACCGGCACGCGCTGGACAGCCAGCATGGTGATGTCGTCGGTGTGCCCGGCCGCCCGCACCAGCAGTTCGACCGTCTGCGAGCAGACCCGCTCGGCCGGGGTCGAGACGGGGTCGTGCAGGGCCCGTCCGGCGGCGCTGTCGGCGGCCACGTGGGCCAGGTCGGCCGCGCTCGACGTGTGGTCGCGGCCGGGCCGCTCGAGGATCCCGTCGCTGAAGAGCAGCAGCAGTTCGCCCTCGTCGAGCCGGTCGGAGCGCACGGGGAAGGCGCCGCCGGTCCCGAGCGGCGCGCCGCCGGTCGGCGGCAGATAGCGGGTCTCGCCCGAGCGGCTGACCAGCAGCGGCGCCGGGTGCCCGGCCGTGCAATAGGCGAGCTCGCCGCTCACCGGGTCGAGCGCGACCAGCACGACCGTCGTCGCGTGCGCGGCCGGCAACCGGGTGGCGAAGCGGTCGGCGGCGGTCAGCGCCTCGACGATCCCCGCGCCCTCCTCGAGCCGGTCCTGCAGCACCGCGCGCAGCTGCCCCATGACGCCCGAGGCGGTGACGCCGTGACCGACCACGTCGCCGACGATCAGCGCGACCCGCCCGTCGCGTTGCGCGACCGCGTCGAACCAGTCGCCGCCCGCGGCCGTGTCCGCCTCGGCCAGCAGATAGCTCGCCGCGACCTGCGCCCCCGGCAGCACCGGCAACCCCGCCGGCAGCAGCTCGCGCTGCAGGGCCGTGATCACTTCGCGGGTCTGGTCGTAACGGCGCTTCAGGCGCGCCGTCTGTTCGGCCGCCGCCTGCCGTTGGCGCACCATGTCGGTGACGTCGAATCCGACCCCGATGACGCCGCGCCGCACGCCGTCGACCATCCAGGGGGTGATCGTGAAGTTCGCGAACATCTCGTGCACCGAGCCGTCCGGCGCGGTGATGTGGGCCCGCCACTCGCGCCCGTTGATCGGCTCGCCGGTGCGGTAGACGTCGTGGTAGGCGTCGACGAACTGCTGCCCGGCCAGGTCGTTGAGCACCTCGCGGATGGGCCGGCCGCGAAACTCGCGACCGGCCAGCACCGACCGGGTGGCCGCGCTCAGCGTGAGCACCCGCAGCTCAGGGCCCTCGCACACGGCCAGGATGAAAGGCACCTGGTCGACCGCGGTGAGCACCAGCGGGGTGTCGTCCTCCATGCAGCTCATCCTGCCCGACGCCGGGCGCCGAGCGTCACTCAGCCAGGGGTAACTCGATAGTGTGAGCGGTGTGCGACGCCTTGGTGGCCAGGTAACGCACGTTCGCCGCCGACATGTGCACGCCGGTCGGCACGCGCTGAGCGACCTCGATGCCGCACTTCTCGAGCTGGACGGCCTTGTCGGGGTTGTTGCTCAGCAGCCTGATGCGGTCGGCGCCGAGCGCGAGCAGCATCTGGGCGGCGGCGGTGTAGTCGCGTTCGTCCTCGCCGCGGCCCAGCGCCACGTTCGCCTCGTAGGTGTCGAGCCCGGCGTCCTGCAGGGCGTAGGCGTCGAGCTTGGCGTAGAGCCCGATGCCGCGTCCCTCCTGGCGCAGGTAGAGCAGGAACCCGCCCTGCTCCGCGATGCGCTCGGCGGCCTCGCGCAGTTGCGGCCCGCAGTCGCAGCGCTGGCTGCCGAAGACGTCGCCGGTCAGGCACTCGCTGTGCGGCCGGACCATCAACGGCCGGCCCCCGGCGGCGGACTTCTTCAGCGCCCGCTGCCAGTCGCCCAGGCCGAGGGCCAGATGCTCCTTGCCGTCGACGAGCCCGTCGAAGGTCATCACACGAGCGGTCGTGGTGAAACCGTCCCCGAAACGCAGGGGGACGGTCACCTGCTGCCGCACCGTGGCTTTCAACATCGGTCCTCCTCGTTGGTTCCCCGCTGATCCGCTATACCCACCGCACCGCAATCAGGCCCGCGAACGTGCCAGTAATCGTGTCGCGGATTATCTTGGACGCAACTGTTCGACCAGGGTGACGATCGTCGCTCATACGGAGGCGTCATCGGTGGTTCAGCGTCCTTACACCTTGCTGAGCTGCGGCATGTCCATCGATGGATACTTGGACGACGCCGAGCAGGAGCGACTGCTGCTTTCGAACGATGCGGATTTCGACCGCGTCGACGCAGTTCGTAGCGGTTGTGACGCGATCCTGGTCGGCGCGGCCACCATCCGGCAGGACAACCCGCGGCTGCAGGTGCGCTCGGCCGAGCGGCGTGCGGCCCGCGTCGCCCGCGGCGAAGCGCCCAACCCGCTCAAGGTCACCGTGACCGCGCGCTGCGACATCGACCCCGAGGCGCGGTTCTTCAGCGTGGGCGACGTCGACAAGCTCGTCTACTGCACGTCGGCGTCCTACGACTCGGCGCGCGAACGGCTCGGCCAGGTCGCCACGGTCGTCGACGGCGGCGACCCGATCGACCTGCACCTGGTCATGGACGACCTGTCCGCACGCGGCGTGCGCCGGCTCATGGTCGAGGGCGGCGGAACGATGCACACGCAGTTCCTGACCGAGGGTCTGGCCGACGAGCTGCAACTGGTGGTGGCGCCGTTCTTCGTGGGCGACTCGCGGGCGCCGCGCTTCGTCAGCGACGGCGACTTCCCGTGGGGCCCGAGCAGCCGGGCCACCCTGGCCGAGGTCCGTCAGATCGGCGACGTGGTGCTGCTGCGCTACGCCCTGACCGACCGCTTCGACGCGGGCTGAGCATTCCCGGCCCGGAGTCGCGGCTCCGGGCCGGTGGAGAGCCGCTACGTCGCGGCGTGAATGGTGGGGCATCCGTTATGCGCCGGCACGCGCCAGTTCGCGGTCCAGCGGCCACTGCGCCGCACCCGCCGGGGCGGGCGAGACCGGGACGATGGGCAGTGCGGCAGGAAGCGCGGGCAGCACACCGTAGGGGGCCGGGGAAGTCGGGGCGGTGAAGCGCAGCGCCAGCGCCACCCGCACCCGGGCAGCACCTCGGGCCAGCAGGACGACCGCGCCGGGCAGCGCCGCGACGAAGGCGAACACGCCGTAGACGACCGCGATGGTCAGGCCCTGCGTCGCGCTCAGGCCGGCCGCGCCGAACGCCCACGCGGTCACCGCCTCACGGGGACCCCAGCCGCCCACGTTCAGGGGCAGCGACATGGCCAGCAGCGCGAGCAGCATCAGCGGCGCGAGCCGGGTCAGGGACGCCGACGAGCCGGCCGCGCGGGCCGCGACCACAAAGGTCGCCAGGTGCCCGGCCAGCACGACCACCGAGGCCAGCGTGACCCCGGGCCAGTTGCGGCGCGACAGCAGGCCGGTGCGGATCTCCGCGGCCCCCGTGCGGACGGCGGCCGCGACCCGCGAGCCGCCCTGGCGCAGCTGACGGCAGGCCAGCAGCACCAGCACGACGCCGGCCAGAACAGCGGAAACGACGATGGCGACGGTGAGGCCGTGCCGTTGCAGCACGGTCAGCACGGGGGAGGGCACCGTGAGCAGCACGGTCACGCCGACGCCGAGGAGAACGAGCTGACCGGCGGTCCGTTCGAGCACCACCGCTCGTACGCTCTTGGCCACGTCACCCTCGTCGCGCCCGTGCTGGACGGCCCGGTCGACGTCGCCGAGCACCCCGCCGGGCAGCGCCGCGTTGAGGAACAGCGCCTTGTAGTAGTCGGCCACCGCCGCGCGGAACGAGAGTCGCAGGCCGAGCCCGCGGGCCACCAGGCACCACCGCCACGCGCTGAACACCGTCGTGACCACGCCGATGCCGAAAGCCAGCGACAGGGCGGGCCACGAGATCACCCGCAGGCCGTCGAGGAAGGCGCCGGTCCCGAGCCGCCACAGAAGGAAAGCCAGGATCCCGGCTCCACCCAGGATCCTTGCCCAAGCCCAGATTCGCGCCACGTTGCCGTTCCCTTCGTTGTGCCCGTCCTTCCCCTAGTACGCCAGGACAGGCACAAAGGGTTCAGCCGAAGACCGCCAAAAGATCGACATGTCCGACCGACACGCTCGGCAGGTGCTCCAGCCGCCCGCTCAGATAGCCGTCGAGCGCGAGGGAGGGGTCCTGTTGCTGGGCCGCACCCACCCAGCCGCGCAGCCATTCCGCGGTCAACTCGGGCAACGCGGGCCCGAGCTGCCACGGGCTCGGCCGGGTCACCACCGTCGCGCCCGCCTTCTCGAAGGCCTTGACCGCGTACGCCGGAGCGTCCGGACCGAGCAGCCGACGCTCTCCCACCGTACGTCGCTGGTGGGCGTCGAACGCGGCGGCGACCGTCGAGTCTTCCGGCCGGGCCGGGTCGAGCGTGACCTCCCCGGCGACCGAGAGCGTGAACAGCGCCGCCACCCCCGCCGTGGCGAGCACTCCGGCCAGCGCGTCGATCTCGCCCTCGGTGAGCAGGTCGAGCAGCGCCGAGCAGGTCACCAGGTCGGTGCCGTCCAGGTCGGCCACCCTGAGCGCGGTCACATCACCGAGTGCGCCCTCGACGCTGACCCCCGGGATCCGCACGTGCGAGGTCGCGTAGTGCAGCAGCTTCGGGTCGCGGTCGGCCAGGATCCAGTGCTGCGGGGTCTCCAGCCGTGGGGCGAGCCATCGGGCCATCGAGCCGGTGCCGCACCCCAGGTCACGCACCACGTGCACCGGCCTCGGCACCAGGTCGACCAGGTCGGCGGCGCGGGCCGCGGCGTCGGCGGGTTCGCGCAGGCCGAGCCAGGACTCGCTGAACTCTCCGGTCATTGGGGGTCTCCTTCACGGACGGCGGTGGACAGCCTTCGTGCGGTCTCGTCCCACGTCGGGAGGGTTTCCCGCCGGGCACGGGCGGCGGCGCGCAGGCGTTCGCGCAGCGCCGGGTCGGTGAGCCAGGCCCGCAGCGCGGTGGCGAGGGCGGCCTGGTCGTCGGGCGGGATCAACATGCCGGGCACTGTGCCGTCCGGCGCCGTCCCCAGCGCCTCGGGCACCCCGCCGACGTCCGTGGCCAGCACCGGGACCCCGCGGGCGAGCGCCTCGGTCACTACCATGCCGTAGGTCTCGGCCCGCGAGGGCAGAACAAAGAGATCACTGCCCGCGTACGCGGCCTCGAGCGCGTCGCCGCCCAGGGGGCCCACGAACCGCAGGCGGGGGTCGGCGTGCGGGACGGGCCGTGTCAGCGCCCCGGCGAACACGCACTCCCAGTCGAGCCCGGTCAGGTCGTTCTCGAGCGCTCCGACCAGCAGGTCCTGCCCCTTGCGGGGACTGACCGAGGCCACGCAGAGCAGCCGTCGCCCGCTGGGGTCGGGAACGGCGACCGGAGCCGGCGAGACCCCTGGCGCGGCCACCGCCACATGCGGCAAATCGTGCATCTCGCGCACTCGGGCCGCCGCCGCGTCGCTGGTCGCGATCACCGCCGAGGCCAGGTGCAGGGTCTTCCGCTCCCGGGCACGCAACGACGTCGCCACCGCGGGGTCGAGTCCCGTCTCGTCGCTCAGGGGCAGGTGCACGAGGACCGCGAACCGCAGCCGGTGGGCGTGCGGCTCGAGGATCTCCGGCACCCCGCAGCCCACGAGTCCGTCCACCAGCACGGTGGCATTATCCGGAATGCCGGACAACGCCGCGACTAGTGCCCGGCGCGCCGATTCGTCCGGAACGGGCCAGGAGCCGTTGACCGCGAGCTCGTGCACGTCCGGGAGCAGGCCCAGCACCGTACGGTCGTAGCGGTTGCCGCCGCTGGGCGTGGCCGGGTCGTCGATGCCGCCCGGCAGCACGGCCCACAGCGGAAACGTCACAGATCGCGCTCGTACGAGGCCCAGGCGATGTGCGACTCGTGCAGGGTGAGCGTCAGCCCGGTCAGCCCGCTCGCGCCCGGACCCAGGTCGCCCTTGGCGATCTTGTCGGCCAGCCGGTCGGCGATGACCTTGGCCAGGTACTCCGTCGACGTGTTGATGCCCAGGAAGTCGGGCTCGTCGTCGAGGTTGCGGTAGCTCAGCCCGCCGCAGATCGCGTGCAGCTCCTGGCTCGCGAGGCCGATGTCGACGACGATGTTGTCCTCGTCGAGCTCGGGCCGGCGGAAGGTGGCGTCCACCACGAAGGTCGCGCCGTGCAGCTTCTGCGCCGGTCCGAAGACCTCGCCGGAGAAGCTGTGCGCGATCATGATGTGGTCGCGGACGGTGATGCTGAACAAGAGCTCTACTCCTCGGGATAGTCGATCACGTGGCAGAGGGCCGGGAGGCTGCCGTCGGCCAGGCGGGGCAGCACCTCGGGAAGCTCGGCGAAGGGCGAATGCCCGGTGACGAGCGCCTCGAACCGCTCGTCCTTCAGCAGTTCGAGAGACAGGGCGAGACGTTCGGCGTACGAGCGGTTGCGGCCGGGCACGATGCCGCCGACCTGGCTGCCGCGCACGGTCAGCCGGCGCGAGTGGAAGAACTCACCGAGCGGCACGCTGACCTGCTTGTCGCCGTACCAGCTCAGCTCGACGACGGTGCCCTCGGTGGCCAGCAGCTCCAGCGACCGGGTCAGCCCGGCCGACGTCGCGCTGGCGTGAATCACCAGGTCACAGCCGCCGAGAGCGTCGTCCGGAAGGGCAAACTCCGCGCCCAGACGGGCAGCCAGGGCGGCGCGCCCCGCGTCGACGTCGACGAGCTGCAGGCGTACGCCGGGAAACCGCGCGAGAATCGCAGCGGCGGACCCACCCACCATGCCCGCGCCGACCACGGCGATGCGGTCACCGACCAGCGGACGCGCGTCCCACAGGGCGTTGACCGCGGTCTCGACCGTCCCGGCGAGGACGGCCCGGTGCGCCGGCACGCCGTCGGGCACGACAGTGACCATGTGGGCCGGTGCGATAAAGCGGGTCTGGTGGGTATAGAGGCTGAAGACGGTGCGCCCGAGCAGTTCGGGCGGCCCCTGTTCGACCACGCCGACATTGAGATAGCCGTACTTGACCGGGGCGGGGAACTCGCCCTCCTGGAAGGGAGCACGCATGGCCGACCACTGGCTCTCGGGCACCCGGCCGGTGAACACGAGAGTCTCGGTTCCCCTGCTCACGCCCGTGTGAAGGGTGCGGACGAGAACCTCGCCGGGCCCCGGCTCGGGCACCTCGACCGGGCGGATCTCACCCCGGCCCGGCTCGGCCAGCCAGAAGGCGAAGCCGTCACTCGTCATGGGGTTGTTCCCTCCGCCCACTGAACCGATCGCGCGTCACGGCCGTGTAATGCCCTGACGACGGCAACCATACGCGGCGGCCGATCTTGCACATGGAGGCCACGGTGACTTCAGTAACCGCACCGAGCAGCGACTCTTCTCGCGCCCCGGTGGTCGGCCTGGCTGCTCAACTCGCCCTGCTGGCCCTGCTCGGCAGCACTTTGGGGCTCACCGCGACCGGCCTGATCGGCGGCGCGGCGTACGGTCTGGTCCTCTGCGGTCTGCTCGGCGCCGGGCTCGGCCGCGCCGGTCTGCACACCATCGGCGCGGCCAACGCGGTGACCCTGGCCCGCGCGATCCTCGTCGGCGGCGTGACCGCGATGGTGATCACCTCGTTCAGCCAGCCGGTCAGCATGCCCGTCCTGGTCGCGATCGCCGGTGTGGCGCTCGCCCTCGACGGCGTGGACGGTCAGGTGGCCCGGCGCACCGGCACCACGACGGCGCTCGGCGCCCGCTTCGACATGGAGATCGACGCGTTCCTGATCCTGGTCCTGAGCGTCTACGCCGGTGACCGGTTCGGCTGGTGGTGGGTGGCGATCGGCGTCTTCCGGTACGCCTTCGTGGCCGCCGCCTGGGCGCTGCCGTGGCTCAACGCCGCGTTGCCGCCCCGCTTCTCCCGGAAGGTCGTCGCCGCGCTGCAGGGCGTCATCCTGGCCCTGGCCACGGCCGACCTGCTGCCCCCGCCGCTGACACAGGTCGCGCTGGCCGTCGCGCTCGGGTCGCTGACCTGGTCGTTCGGCTCCGACATCCAGTGGCTCTTCCGCGCCTCGCGCATCCGCGCGGCGGCCCGCACCCGCTGGGCGGCCCCGCAGCGCCGCCCCGCCCTCGCGCACTGATCCCGCCGGGTGGTGGCTGCTCCGCGTCGCCGCCCGCCCCGCGCCTCCATCCCGCCCCCGAGCCACGCCCGCCGCGCACGGTCCCGCGCGGTGGGCGTGGTGTCCCCGCTCAATTGACGCGGGCCGCCGCGCCCGGCGGGGACGGAACGACATCCGGGTGCAGGATCGCCGCGATCGCCTCGACGCCGTCGACCAGCCGCGGGCCGGGACGCACGATCAGACCGTCGGCGTCGAGCGCCCACACCTGGGCGTCCGGGAAGTGCGGCACGACCCGGCGGGCCTGCTCGATCGCCCCGTCGAGGTGGAAGCCGCACGGCGTGACCAGCACGATCTCGGGCGCGGGGGCGGCCATGTCCTCGTACGTGGTCTGGACCGATCTCTTTCCCCCGTTCGCCGCGACCGGATCGCCGCCGGCCGCGGTCACCAGGTCGGGAACCCAGTGGCCGGCGCTGAACGGTGGGTCGACCCACTCGACGACCGTGACCCGCGGCCGGGCCCGCCCCGCGACGGCGGTGGCCACTCGATCCAGGCGGGCCCGCAACTCGCTGATCAACTTCTCGGCGCGCTCGGGAACCCCGGCGGCGATGCCCACCTCGCGGATCGTGCCCAGCACCTCGTCGAGCGAGTACGGGTCGAGCGAGACGACGTCGGCGCGGCAGCCGAGATGGTCGAGCGCATCGGTGACGTGACCCGACGGCAGGGCACAGACGCGGCACAGGTCCTGCGTCAGGATCAGGTCGGGAGCCAGGCCGGCGAGCGCGTCGGCGTGCAACGTGTAGAGGTCGCCGCCCTCCTCCAGCCGTCCTCGGACGTACGCGTCGATCTCGCCCGGCGTCATGCCGCGCGTGTCACGGCCGCCCACCACGACGGTCTTCTCCGTACGGGCCGAGGGCGGCTCGTCGCACTCGAAGGTCACGCCGACCAGGTCGTCGCCCAGCCCGAGGGCGTAGACGATCTCGGTGGCCGACGGCAGCAGGGAAACCAGGCGCATGCCACCATCCTGCCCCGGGGCATCGGCCGAAAGTCATAGGCCGGGTACGGGATCCGGTCCGGTGGCCGATGTTCCGGCGGCGCCGCGCCGCGATGCTGGTCCCATCGCGCTCTCACCGCGCCGAACAGGGGGACACCGATGACGACGGCACCGCTCGCGCACACGGACGTGATCGTCCTGGACTATCTGGCCGCGCTCTGGTCGCAGAGCGAGGACCTCTCACCCGAGCTGCGCGACGAGCTGATGACCACCGTCGCCGACTACGTCGCCATGCGGCGCACCTCGGCGTCGCCGCTCGAGGACGCCGCCGAGATCGTGAACCGCTTAGGGCCGCCGGAGTCGCTCGTCGCGGCGGCCAGACGCGGCCACCTGCCCCCGCACCTGCGGCTGCCCGCCCTGGTCCCGCCGCCGCCCGCGCCGGCCACGATCACCGGGGGAGCGGCCGAGTTCACGGCGGTCGGCCTGATGACGGCCGGCTCGTTCGTGCTGCCGGGCGTCGCGCCGGTCGCCGGGATGCTGATGGCCAGCGCCTCGCCGCACTGGACCCCGGCCGAGAAGGCCCTCGCCTGGTTCGTCGTGCTCGGCTCGGGCGCCGCGGCCCTCGCCATCGGCTTCATCTTCGCCCTGGCCGGGGCGGGCGGCGCCGCCGTCATGCTGTTCTGCTACCTGGCCGCGGCCGGCGGCGGGGTCTTCGCGGGGATGCGCCTGCTCGACCGGGTGCGCCACCGCTGACCCCGTTCAGGCCGGCTGTGTACGGCGGCCGGCCTGATCGATGATCTCGTCGATCACCCGGGTCCACACCGCCGCGGGCGGGAACTCGTGGCCGACCCCGTCGAGCCAGACGAGCCGGGCGCCGGGGATCTCGGCGGCCAGCGTGCGCGCGTGCTCGGGCGGGAAGAACGGGTCGAGCGTGCCGTGCATGACCAGCGTCGGGGCGGTGATCGCGCCGAGTCTGTCGCGGGTCGGCGGGCCGCCGGCACAGCTGAAGTGGTTGGTCTGCGACGCGGCCATGTCACGCGTGCGGTCGAAGACGCGGGCGGCGAGGCGGCGCAGATGGTGTTCGTCGGCGGTGAACGGGCCCCCGAGCCGGCGTACGCCGGAAACCAGGGCGTCGATCGCGGACCGGCGGTCGGTCCAGTCGGGCGCTTCTCCACCCCCGGGCGCCGTCACGTCGTGCGCCGGCGGGACGGTGCTGGTGGACATCAGCGTCAGCGAGAGCACCCTGTGGGGCCGCTCGATCGCGATGCGCTGGGCCAGGCCGCCGCCCATCGACAGGCCGACCAGGTGGGCGCGGTGCAGGCTGAGCGCGTCGAGCACGCCGAGCGCGTCATGGGCCAGATCCACATCGGAGTACGGCGGGTCGCCCGGGGGGAACGACGTCGAGCGGCCGGTGTCACGGTGGTCGTAGCGCACGACGAGGCGCCCGTCGGCGGCCAGACGCCGGCAGAATTCGTCGTCCCACCAGTCCATCGAGCTGGCCGCGCCGCCGATGAGCAGCAGGGCGGGATCGCCGGTCTCCCCGAACGTCTCGACGCAGAGCTCGATGCCGTCGACCGGCACCATCGTCTCGGTCACCATCTGCTCATTGTCGGGCATCACCCTTGACACGCAGGTTAAATCATCGGGTCGGTGTCCCTTTTGCGTGGTTGGATGTGCCGGTGCTGCCAGATCTGAGCGGTTGGACTCCGCACCGGACCGTTCTCGACGCCCCTTTCGAGGGCGAGCCGGTGCCCGGTCTGCGCGCCGACTACTTCCGGCGGCCCGAGGGCGACCGCGTCGCGACCGCCGGCCGCTACGCGATGGCCGGCCGCGAGCTGCTGATGGCGTGGGGCTATGTGGACGAGGAGCACTGCCGGCACCACGCCGTACGGGCCGCGGACGGCGGATGGCACGAGGCGGTGGACGGCTGCCCCGAGGTGGAGCTCATGCGCGACGGCCAGGCCGTGGCGGGCCTGGCCGTGCGCACTCCGGAGGGGGAATGGATCAGGGTCGCGCCGGGGCGGTCGCCGTCGCCCGGGCCTGACGGCGCACGACTCGCAGCGAAACGCCGGTCAGGGTGATGGCCACGGCGAACAGGGCCAGGTGCAGCCACGGATCGGCGATCGGCACGAAACCGATCACGGCGACCGGTATCTGCACCACGGCGACGAGGGCGGCCAGCCACCACCGGTTGCCGCCGCTCCACAGCAGTGCCGTCCAGACCGGGGACGACACCACGACCAGGGTGAGCGCGTCGAGCAGGGCGTGCATGGCGGAGTTGTGAACCGCGTTGTGGGCGAAGGCCTGCGCCGGTGCGGCGATCCAGAGACCGGCGAGGACGAGGGCGAGTACGGCGGCGGCACGACGCATGGGATCCTCCAGCGTGATGGGACCGTTGCTCTGAGTCACCACGGTACGGAACGGACGTCAATGCCGTAAAGCCCTCGCCACGAAGTCCAGCCCTGCGGGGAGGCACCTCGACCAGTACGCGAAGTTGTGCCGGCCGTCCTCGAAACGCATCGTCGCGGGCGGCTCGGGGAGGGCTTTCGCCAAGGCTCGGACCTCGTTGAGCAGACCGTCCTGACGGCCGCACCAGAGACCGATCGAAACGCCCCGGAGCTGCCGCGCGGCGGTGAAGACGTCGTCGCCCGGACGCACCGCCGGGGAGAAGGCGGCGACCGCGCGGGCGAACCCCGGATAGGCCTCGGCCAGCAGCAGCGAACCGTAGCCGCCCATCGACCAGCCGAGCAACGCCATTCGCGAAATGTCGAACCCACGCTTGGCACACCAGCGCGGGAGCTCCTCGTGCACCATCCGCTGGGGATCGTCGCCGCCGGAGGGCCGCCACGCGAGGCGGTCGCCGGTCGCGCCGGCCAGCACGAACGGGGGCGCGCCCCGGCGTACGGCGTCGGTCAGGAACCGGCCCAGGCCCAGCCGGGGGAAGTCGGCGGCGGTCGTCGAGGCGCCGTGCAGCACGACGCAGACGGGCAGGCCGCGACCGTCGCCGTGACCGGCCGGCACGGCGGTGTAGAAGTCCACGAGCCGGCCCCGGGTGGCCGAGTCGCGGCGCTCCAGACGTTCGTCACCCACCGGGGCGTGGGGAACGAGGGGGCTCGATTCGCCCGATCGGCTGTTATAACCCGCCAAACCGGCGACCGCGCCGACGGTTGCGCCGAGGGCCAGGAATGTTCGTCGTCTCATCGTCACCCACAACGGCGATCGTCGTCGTTGCGTGACGTTCATAAGCTTCCGGCGTGCGCAGACTCGGGGTGGTGCTGGTGGTCCTGGCGCTGCTGCTCGACGGCTTCGGCCCGGCCCGGCCCGCCTCGGCCCGCGAAACCGTCGTCTCGCGGACGCTGCAGCTCGCGCGCGGTGCCGACCGACCTCTGCCGACCACCCTTTGGCATCCGGCCCGGCCCACCCGCCGCCACCCGATCATCCTGTTCAGCCACGGGCTCGGCGGGCTGCCCCGGCAGTTCGAAGGGCTCGCGGCGGGGTGGGCCCGGGCGGGCTACGTGGTGGCGGCGCCGGCCTATCCGCGGACGAACGGCCGGGTGCGCGTCGACCGTCGCGACATCGTCAATCAGCCCGCCGACGCGGCGTTCGTGATCGCGGCGGTGCGGGCGCTCGATCACACGCCCGGGGACGTACTGGCCGGGCATCTCGACGTCGACCGGGTGGCGGCGG
Organism: Actinoplanes solisilvae; assembly: GCF_003999975.1. Lineage (GTDB taxonomy): Bacteria > Actinomycetota > Actinomycetes > Mycobacteriales > Micromonosporaceae > Actinoplanes > Actinoplanes solisilvae. Next base: position 91,221 of record NZ_RJAC01000012.1, read on the forward strand.
TCGGATTCTCGGCGGGCGGGACGACGACGCTCGGGCTGTTCGGGCCGGGGCACGCCGCATTCCTGCGGGCCGGGGTGTCGATCAGCGGGCGCCGGCCGCCGGGCGGATTCGGGGGCCTTCCGGCGCCGCTGCTCCTCGTGCACGGGGACGGCGACCGGGTGGTGCCGATCAGGGCCGGGCGCCAGGCGTACGCGATGGCGCCGTCACCCAAACAGTTCGTGACCCTGCACGGGGCTCGTCACGGCGAGTTCCTGAGGCCGGGTGACGCTCGGTACGCGCGGGTGAGCGGGCAAATTCTGGCCTTCCTCACCGCTCACGTACCCGTCGTCTGACCGGTCCCGGTTCGCCGGACCTGTGACGGTCCTACCCAGAGTGATACCCGTGGCTCGTGAGACTCGCCTGATCGGCCAGGTCAGGGCTCATGGTCAGACTGTTTAGGCTGCTCAAGTGCATCTCACTCATGTGGCGGTCGGGGCGGCGGTCACCTTGAGTGTCGCCGCAATCTCTTACTCACAGTTAGATCCGGGGGCGGCCGCGGAGCAGGCGCAGACGGTCGCCGATCGGGCCACCTGCCGCACGGTCGACACGGCGATTCTCGCCTACGCGGGGGTCAACGGGGACGCTCCCGACTCGGTCGCCGCCCTGTCCGGCTACGTCGACGGCGACATCACGGCCTACCGCATCGTCGCCGGCCGCGCGGCCGGCCCAGGCTGCGCCACACCCTGACTTCCAGCCCGCCTCGACGTCCTGCCCCTCGCGTATTGATCGCGGTTTCCCGTGCTGCGATTTCTTGCGCTGCGTTTTCCGTGCCCGCGACTTGAGCGGCGCGCAGTGGCTTTGTCCCGCGCTGCTGCTTTCCCCGCTCGGCGCCCTCCTCTCCGCGCCCGGCCTTCCCTCTCCCTCCGTCCTCGCTTCGTCCTCTCCTTGTGCTCACTTCGCCCGCGCCGTCCAACCTCGACGTCATGCATGCCTTGACGGTTATATAACCGGGATGGCATGGTGGACCCATGGACGCATTGGTGGCCATTGCGGAGCCGACTCGGCGGCGCATCGTCGATGCTTTGCGGATGCGGGCGTGCACGGTGTCGGAGCTGGTGGCCGGGCTGGGGATGAGCCAGCCCGCGGTGTCGAAGCACCTGCGCGTGCTGCGGGAGGCCGGCGTCGTGACCGTCGAGGTCCGGGCCCAGCAGCGGATCTACCGGCTCGACCCGGCGCCGTTCCGCGAGCTGGACGCCTGGCTGGCGCCCTACCGGCGCATGTGGACACACCATCTGGCCGAGTTGGAGCGCCACCTGGACAGCAGGACGCGACCGCATGACAGCGGGCCGGGGAGCGAGGATGCGGCCCGCTGAGGGAGTGGCGGTCTGTCGGAAACGAAGGGAAGAGAGCATGAGTCTTGACGTGGGGGCGCCCGGCGGCGCGAGCCTGACCGGGGGCGGGGAGCCGTGGACGCTGATCTTCGTGCGGGAGTTGCGGCACCCGCCCGCGGTCGTGTGGGAGGCGCTCACCGATCCGGTCGAGCTCGAACAATGGGCGCCGTTCAGTGCGGCGCGCGATCTCGACCAGCCGGGGGCGACCGTGCTCACGATGGACGACGGGGACGAGCGGGTCGATCTGCCGGCCGAGGTGCGCGTGGTCGAGCCGCCCGCGGTGCTCGAATACTCGTGGGGGGCCGACCTGCTGCGGTGGGAGCTGGAGGCGTACGGGGAAGGCACCCGGCTGACGTTGCGCCACACCCTCGTCGAACCCACGGACCCCGCCTCTGTCGCGACGGGCTGGCACCTCTGTGTCGCTGCTCTCCAGCGGCTGCTCGATGGGGATCCGCACGGGGTCATTCGCGGGCGGGACGCCCTCGACCACGGGTTCGCCGCGCTTCGGGAGGCGTACGCGGAAATGCTCTGACGTGGGCCTGCCACTAGGTTGGGGGGCAGAAAACGGACGGAGGCGCGCATGGATGTCGTGATCGGGATCGATACCGGAACCACCGCTACCAAGGGGGTGGCGGCCGGGCCCGACGGGACCATCCGTGCGCTGGCCAGCGTCCACTATCCGCTGTCGGTGCCGGGCGCGGGCCGGGCCGAGCTCGACGCGCTGGCCCTGCGCGACGCGGCCGTCAAGGCGCTGATCGAGGTCGCGACCGCCTGCCGGCAGAACGGCGACCGGGTCACCGGCATCGGGCTGAGCGGATTCCTGCACGGGCTGGTGCCGATGGACGCCGACGGTGCGCCGCTCGGGCCGCTGGTCACCTGGGCCGACGGGCGGGCCGGCGAGCAGAGCCGGCACATCGCGGCCGACGGGCGCGGGCGGCGGTTGCAGGCCCGCACGGGTACGCCGGTCCATCCGATGTCACCGCTGGCCAAGCTGGCCTGGTGGCGCGAGAACGACCCCGAGCGGTTGCGCGCGACGCCACGCTGGGGCGGGGTGAAAGAGCTCGTCGTGGCCGCGCTCGCCGAGGGCCCGTACGCGGTGGATCTCTCCATTGCCAGTGGGACCGGGCTGTACGACATTCACCAGCGCCGCTGGGATCCGGAGGCGCTCGAGCTGGCCGGGGTGCGGGCGGGGCAGCTCGCCGAGGTGCTGCCGACCACGACCCGTCTGCGGCTGCGGCCCGGCATCGCGCGGGCCGCCGGGATCGACCCGTCGACGCCGTTGATCATCGGGGCCGCCGACGGGCCGCTGGCCAACCTGGGTGTGGGGGCCACGCCGGCGGGGGTGGCGGCGGTGTCGCTCGGCACCAGCGGGGCGTTGCGGACGGTCGTCGACCGGCCCACGGGCGACGAGGCGGGGCGGCTGTTCTGCTACGCGCTGACCGAGGACCGCTGGGTGATCGGCGGGGCGGTCAACAACGCGGGATCGGTCGTGCGCTGGGCCGGGCAGAGCTTCGCGGCCGGGTTCGAGCGTCCCGGCGCCGAGGGGGAGGACGCCGACGAGCGCGACGCGGCGCTGCTCATGGAGGCACAGGGAGCGCCGGCCGGAAGTGACGGGCTGCTCTGCCTGCCCTACCTGCTCGGCGAGCGGGCGCCCTGGTGGCGGCCGGGTCTGCGCGGGGCCTACCTCGGGTTGCGGCGCGAGCACGGGCGGGCCCATCTGGTGCGTTCCGCGGTCGAGGGCGTCTGCCAGCAGCTCGCCCTGGTCCGCGACTCGTTCACGGCTTCCGGCAATGAGGTCACCGAGGTACGGGCCACCGGCGGCGCGGTCGCGTCGGAGCTCTGGGTTGGCGTGCTGGCCGCGGCGCTGAACCTGCCGGTCACGATCCCGGACACGCCGGAGGGGACCGCGCTCGGGGCCTGCCTGCTGGCCCGGCACGCGCTGGGCGAACTGCCCGATCTCGACGAGGCGGCGGCACTGGTGCCGGTCGGGGAGCCGACGGTGCCCGACGCGGCGGACGCCGAGCTCTATGCCCGGTTGCGCCCGCTGATCGAGAAGTCGGCCCTGGCCGTGCTCGACGTGGTGACCGAGCTCGACGCGCTCGCGCCGCAGCCGCTCCTCACGACCGAGAAAGCGGTGCGATCTTGACGGAGGCTCAGATCACCCCGCGTTGACTCTGCGGGCCGGCGTAGGAAAGCATGGCGGCGAGCGGTCGCGGAGGAACCCGGTGCGTAATCCGGGACGGTCCCGCCACTGTGACCGGGGAGCGAACCGTCACCGGGCCACGGCCTCGACAGGCTGGAAGGCGCGCGGCGAGCGACGATCCGGGAGTCAGGAGACTCCGGCCGCTCGCAGTACTCGCCGCGTGGGCGTGGACACCCGCGCAGAAGGGGATCCACGTGACGCCGTACCCGTTCTCGGCCGTGGTCGGCCTGACCGACCTGCGCCTTGCCCTGCTGTTGACCGCCGTCTCGCCCGCCGTGGGCGGGGTGCTGGTGCGCGGCGAGAAGGGCACCGCGAAGAGCACCGTCGTGCGTGCTCTCGCCACTCTGCTGCCCTCGGTGGCCGTCGTGCGCGGCTGCCGGTTCGCCTGTGACCCGGCCGCGCCCGACCCGCAATGCCCGGACGGCCCGCACCCCATGGACACCCCCGCACTGCACCGGCCGGCCACGCTGGTCGAGCTGCCGGTCGGGGCGACCGAGGACCGCGTCGTGGGCACGCTCGACATCCACCGCGCGCTGGCCGACGGGGTCAAGGCGTACGAGCCGGGGCTGCTCGCGGCGGCGCACCGCGGGGTGCTCTACGTCGACGAGGTCAACCTGCTGCCCGACCACCTGGTCGACCTGCTGCTCGACGCGGCGGCGATGGGACGCGCCCACGTCGAGCGGGACGGGGTGTCGGTCAAGCACGCGGCCCGGTTCCTGCTGGTCGGCACGATGAACCCGGAGGAGGGTGAGCCTCGGCCCCAGCTCGTCGACCGGTTCGGGCTGGTCGTGACGGTGGCGGCGCCGCGCGAGGCGAAACAGCGGGCCGAGGTGGTGCGGCGGCGGCTGGCGTACGAGCTCGATCCGGACGGCTTCGCGGCGCGCTTCGCCGGCGAGGAGGAGGAGCTCGCGGGTCGCATCGCGCAGGCTCGATCGGTGCTGCCCCGGGTGGTGCTGCCGGACCGGGAGCTCGACCGGATCGCCCGCATCAGCCTGGCGTACGGGGTGGACGGCATGCGCGCGGACATCGTCGTCGCTCGCTGCGCGGTGGCCCTGGCGGCGTGGCACGGGCGGGACCGGGTCACTTCCGACGACGTACGGGATGCCGCCCGCTTGGCGCTGCCGCACCGGCGGCGCAAGGATCCGCTGGACCCGCCGGGAACGGACGAGCAGCGGCTCGACGACGCGCTGGCCGAGGCGGACGCGCGGCAGGACGAGGACCCGGACGACACACCGCCCGACGGGGGCGGCTCGGGGCCGGACGGCGGCGGACCTGACGATCGAGGACCGGACGCGGGAGGCTCTGACGGCGGAGCCATTGACGGTCGTGGCCCCGACAATCCGCCTCCCTCTCCAAGTCCCGATTTATCTGACAAATCGGGCAGAACGGGGAGCGGGCAAGGCGGAAGCGCGGGGGGAGCCGGCACGGCAGGCGCCGACGGCGCGGCGGACGTGCAGCGCGCTGACGGCCCGGCGGGTGCTGACGGCCCAGCGGGTGCCGACGGCCCAGCGGGTGGTGACGGCCGAGCGGGTGCTGACGGCCCAGCGGGCGCGAAGGGGGCTGCGGTCGCGCCCGGCTCCGCCTACCGCACGCGGACTTTGAGCATCGCCCGGCAGGGTGAGGGCGGGCATGCCGGGCGGCGGTCGCCCTCGCTGTCGCGTCGTGGGCGGGTGATCGGGGCGCGGGTGCCGGCCGGGAAGCTTCACGGTGCGCCGCACCTGCCGGCTACGTTGCGGGCCGCGCTGCACCGGGGCGTACGGGAGGTCGCGCCTCGGGATCTGCGGGAGGCCGTCCACGTCGGGCGGGAGTCGAACCTGGTTCTGTTCGTGGTGGACGCTTCCGGGTCGATGGCCGCGCGGCGGCGCATGACCGTGGTCAAGACGGCTGTGCTGTCGTTGCTGCGCGATGCCTATCAGCGGCGGGACCGGATCGGGATGATCACGTTCCGCGGGCATGCGGCCGAGGTGGTGCTGCCACCCACGTCCAGCCACGAGGTGGGAGTGCTCCGGCTGGCGAGTCTGCGCACGGGGGGACGTACGCCCCTGGCCGAAGGCCTCAAAGCGGCGGCCGCGACCATCGCCACCGAACGTCGCCGCGACCCTCGGCGCCGGCCGTTGCTGATCGTCGTGACCGACGGGCGGGCCACCAGCGGACCCGACCCCGTGCTGGTCGCACCGGCCCTCAGCGGCGTGTCCACCGTGGTCGTCGACTGTGAGTCGGGACCGATCCGGCTCGGCCTCGCGGGGCGGCTCGCCCGGGCGCTCGACGCCGACCTGATGCCCCTGGAGGGTCTCGAGATGGCGAGGGCAGTCTGATGCCGCAAGGAAAAGTCACCGCTGTCCCGGCCGACGGTCTCACCACCCGCCAGCGCCGGCGGCAGGCCGTGCTCGCCGTGCACACCGGTCAGGGCAAGGGCAAGTCGACGGCCGCGTTCGGCATGGCACTGCGGGCGTGGAGCGCGGGCTGGCCGATCGGCGTGTTCCAGTTCGTGAAGTCGGAGAAGTGGAAGGTCGGCGAGGAGTCGGGCCTCAAGGCGCTCGGCGCGGCCGGGGGAGCCCCGGTGACCTGGCACAAGATGGGCGAGGGCTGGTCGTGGATCCAGCGGCCCGGCCGCGAACGCGACCACGCCGCTGAAGCCGCCGAGGGGTGGGCGCAGATCAAACGCGATCTCGCCGCCGAGACCTACAGGTTCTATGTGCTCGATGAGTTCACGTACCCGATGAAGTGGGGCTGGGTCGACGTCGACGACGTCGTGGCGACGCTGGCCGAGCGGCCCGGCACACAGCATGTGGTGATCACCGGGCGGGACGCGGCACCAGCCCTGCTGGAGGCGGCCGACCTGGTCACCGAGATGACGAAGGTGAAACACCCGATGGACGCGGGGCGCAAGGGACAGCAGGGCATCGAATGGTGACGATCCCGCGGGTGGTGATCGGCGCGCCCGCCTCGGGGCACGGCAAGACGACCGTGGCTACCGGGCTGCTCGCGGCCTTCGCGCGGCGAGGGCTGCCGGTGGCGCCGTTCAAGGTCGGGCCCGACTACATCGACCCGGGCTATCACGCGCTGGCCGCGGGCCGGCCGGGCCGCAACCTGGACCCCGTGCTGGTCGGGGAGGACCTGATCAGGCCGCTCTTCGCGCACGGGTCCGAAGGGGCGTCGCTCGCGGTGGTCGAGGGCGTGATGGGGCTCTACGACGGGCGGACGGGAGCCGGCGAGACGGGTTCGACCGCACAGGTCGCCGGGCTGCTCGACGCGCCGGTGATCCTCGTCGTCGACGCGGCGGCGCAGGGACGCTCGATCGCCGCGCTGGTGCACGGTTTCCGCAGTTTCGGCACCGTACGGATGGCCGGCGTGATACTCAACCGGGTCGGCTCGGACCGGCACGAGGCGATCCTGCGCGAGGCGTGCGAAGAGGTCGGCACGCCGGTGCTGGGCGCGCTGCGCCGGGCCGACGCGGTCGCCGCGCCGTCGCGCCACCTGGGCCTGGTACCCGCCGCGGAGCGCCGAGCCGAGGCTCAGGAGTCGGTCGACGCCCTGGCCGCGCTGATCGAGTCGTCGGTCGACCTGGCCGAGGTGATGGCGATCGCCCGCTCGGCCCCGCCGCTCGACGTGGTGCCGTGGTCGCCGCTCGCCACGGACCCGGTGCCCGGGCGTCCGGTGGTGGCGCTGGCCGGCGGCCCCGCATTCTCTTTCGCGTACGCCGAGACGGCCGAACTGCTGGCCGGGGCGGGCGCCGAGGTGGTGACCGTCGACCCGCTGCGGGACGAGACCCTGCCGGACGGGGTCCGGGCCCTGGTCGTCGGGGGTGGTTTCCCCGAGGTGTACGCGTCGGAGCTGTCGGCGAACGAGCCGCTGCGCCGGTCGGTTTCGGCGCTGGCGGCCGCCGGAGGGCCGATCGCGGCCGAATGCGCGGGGCTGCTGTGGCTGTGCCGCACCCTGGACGGCGCGCCGATGTGCGGGGTGCTCGACGCTGAGGCGTCCATGACCCCGACGTTGACGCTCGGATATCGGGACGCGGTCGCCCTCTCGGACAGCCCTCTGGCTCCGGCGGGCACCCGGGTGACCGGGCACGAGTTCCACCGCACGATGGTGCATCCGCGCTCGGGGGTGCTGCTGTCCCCGGCGGGCGGGGCGGCCTGGGCCTGGCGGTCGGCCGACCCCGAGGGCTTCGCGTCGCCGACGATCCACGCCTCCTACCTGCACCTGCACTGGGCCGGCCACCCCGCCTTCGCCGAACGCCTGATCCGAACCGCCGCGAAGTAGCGGACGCCAATGATTGCCGGTCGAGCGTTCCGGTGGCCTGAGTCAACTCCTCCGACTCGCTGGACTGGTTGCCGGCGGCTGATGGAGGCTGCGAGCTCTCGGTGAGCGGGGCTGGGGAGGAGACGGCCGAGTCAGGCGAGCCCTCGATGTCGCGACGACGATCATCGAGTTGGGGAGTCAGACCGGTGATCGCCGTGGGGAGTCAGAGCGGTGATCGCCAAGGGGGAGACGGGGTCGGGGTGGTGATCGCGGTAGGGTTCGGCTCTCGGGACGGCGTTGGCGGCGAAGAGATCGCGGCGGCCGTCGACCAGGTCCTCGCGGAGGCGGGGATCTCCGCGGGTGAAGTCACGGTGCTGGCGACGGTGGACCGGCGGTCAGGGGCCGAAGGCCTGCGGAAGATCGCTGATGATCGCGGGTGGACCCTCGCCGGCCTGACCGCCGCCGAGCTGGCGGCACGGGAAGCGCCGAATGCGAGCGAATTCGTCGCGCACCGGGTGGGCACGCCGAGCGTGGCCGAATCTGCTGCCCTCATAGCGGCCGGCTCCTCGAGCACGCTCCTCGTGCCCAAGCGGATCTTCCCCCGAGTCACCGTCGCGGTTGCCCGGAGCTGAACCACTTGGCCGTCAGCGGCCGAATTGTCGCCCAGACCGAGGTCAGCACGGAGCCAGCCGTCAACGGTGACGCGCTGCGGGGCGAGATACAGCAGGCCGCCGGGCCGAGGAGCGCGGCTGGGGCGACGCTCGGCGAGATCACGATCGGCTCGCGGCCGGCGAGGGCTTCGGCCCCGACCAGGTCGTGTGGTCAGGCTATGCAGCCAGACGTACCCTGCTGATGGCGATGCGCCGCCGGCCCGGGGCTCCGGCCGCGGCCGACGTGGTCACGCCGCTGGTGCTGCAGGACTACCGGCCCCGGCACGCCCGTCAGCCGGGATAGGGCCACTCGTGCACGGGTACGTTGCCGTGCATGAGTGGCAGGTATTGCCGCAGCATCTCGTGCAGCGCGCTCTGGCGGTCGTGGCCGTCGGCCTCCAGGGCGTGCAGGGTCTGCACCTGCCAGGCCGAGCCGTTGCGGTGGGTCAGGCAGCGCTGCTCGATGATGCCGAGCAACCGGTCACGTTCGCCGGTCGAGACGCCCCAGCGCTCCAGGCCCTGGTGGGCCATCGGCAGCAGCCGGCGCAGCACCAGTTCGGTGACCTGGATGTAGCCCAGGCCGGGCCAGAAAACGGTGGCGTCGATGCCGTGCCGGGCGCAGGTGTGGAAGTTCTCCTCGGCCGCGCTGAAGCTCATCTGCGTCCACAGTGGCCGCTCGGCCTCGGCCAGCGTGCGGATCAGTCCGTAGTAGAACGCGGCGTTGGCCATCGTGTCGACCACTGTCGGGCCGGCCGGCAGCACCCGGTTCTCGACCCGCAGATGGGGCCGGCCGCGCACCACGTCGTAGATCGGCCGGTTCCAGCGGTAGACCGTGCCGTTGTGCAGGCGCAGCTCGCTGAGCTCGGGCACCTCGCCGCGCTCGAGGATCTCGGACGGGTCCATCTCGTCGCAGATCGGCAGCAGCGCGGGGAAGTAGCGCACGTTCTCCTCGAACAGGTCGAACACGCTCGTGATCCACCGCTCGCCGAACCACACCCTCGGCCGTACGCCCTGGGCTCTTATCTCCTCGGACCGGGTGTCGGTGGCCTGTTCGAAAAGGGGGATGCGCGTCTCCCGCCACAGCTCGCGGCCGAACAGCAGAGGCGAATTCGCGCCCAGGGCGACCTGAATGCCGGCGATGACCTGGGCCGCGTTCCAGTACGCGGCGAACTGCGCGGGACTGACCTGCAGGTGGAACTGGGTGCTGGTGCAGGCCGACTCGGGCGCGATCGTGTCGGTGGTGACGGCGAGCCGGTCGACGCCGTCGATGCGGATGTCGAGATCCTCGCCGCGGGCCGCGAAGATCTGCTCGTTCAGCAGTTTGTAGCGCGGATTGGCCGAGAGCGCCTCGGCCGTCATGTGCTCGCGTTTCAGGGTGGGCAGAATGCCGATCATCACCGTGTGCGCGCCGACCGTACGGGCGTGTTTCTCGGCATTGTTGAGACTGGCCCGCAGGGTGCGTTCCAGATCGGCGTTCTCGTCACCGGCCAGGCGCCGCGGCGGCACGTTTATCTCGATGTTGAACTGACCCAGCTCGGTCTGGAAATCGGGGTCGGCGATCACGCCCAGCACCTCGGCGTTGCGCATCGCCGGGTCGCAGTTCTCGTCGACCAGATTGAGCTCGATCTCCATGCCGGTCAGCGGCCGCTCGAAGTCGAATCGCGACTCGCGCAGCATGGCCGCGAACACATCCAGGCTGCGGCGAATTTTGTGCCGGTATCTCGCACGGTCCTCACGGGTGAAGTTGGCCTGCTCGACGTCCTCGCCCACGGCACACCACCTCTCTGGATTTCCATCACATTCACACAACCTCGGTCCGACGCGCCAGGCGACACCAAAGCATGAGATCGCACTCCGTGTCCCTTTCAAGCCCGTCGATACGACCGATCGTCGTCCCTGAGGAACTAGATCGCAGCGGTACCCCGTTGTGCGGGAATTCATCCGAGGGAGCACCCAGGGGAGGGCAAGATCATGAACGTGCGGCGCGCGCCGGCCGGTGTCGTGGCGGCCCTGACGTTGTCGTCGGCTCTGGGAGTCAGGGCGACGGCGGCCGGCGGTCCGGTCCTCGCCGCTCCCGCCTTCGGGTAGTCGACCGCGTGGGCGGCGTCGCCCTCGGCCGGGGCGCGCACGAATGCGGTCGGCCACACGGTCCGCAATGTCATTCACACCACGATCGGAAGACCCCGGGCCCGCGTACGCCTGAGCAACCGCTTCGGATCCGAGCCGGTGCGCTTCGGGCACGTCACCGTCGCGCTCTCGGCGCGGACGGGCGTTCGCCGCGACGGCACGGGCGACCACAGCGACGGTACGGCGGTTCCGGGTTCGATGCGCGACGTGGCGTTCGGCGGGCGACCCGAGGCGGTGGTCGCGGCCGGCGCCGAGGTGCTCGGCGAGGTGACCGGTGCGCCCGGCACGATCGTCGCGTTCGGCGACTCGATCACGAACGGGGCCGCGTCGACACCCGGGCGCAACCAGCGGTGGCCCGACCTGCTGGCGGCTCGGCTCGCGACATCGCCGGTCGTCGGCTTCGGGGTGGCCAACGCGGGCGTCAGCGGCAACCGGATCCTGCTGGACGCGCGCCATCCTCGCTATCGGAGCACCGCGATCGCGGGGCGGTCCGGGCTGTCGCGCTTCGCCGCCGACGCGCTGGAACCGGCCGGCGTCCGTACGGTGATCGTCTTCGCGGGCGTGAACGACATCATCCAGACGCCGCGCCAGACCGATCCGGCGCGCGTGGTCGAGGGCTTGACCCGGCTCGTTCACCAAGGTCAAGCCCGGGGCGTACGGGTTGTGGTGTGCACGATTCCGCCGTTCCGAGGGTGGAGCGGGCACACCACCGAGGCCGAGCGGGTGCGGGGACAGGTCAACGCGTGGATCCGTACGCGGGAAGCCTTCGCCGATTTTGATCTGGCCCTGCGGGACCCGGCCGACCCGTTGCGGCTGCGTCCCGACCTCGACGGCGGTGACCATCTGCACCCGAACGACGCGGGGATGTTCGCTCTGGCGGCGGCGGTGCCGCTCGAACAGCTCTGTTTCAGGTTCCGGCCCAGAACGCGGCCAGCGCGGCGATGACGGCGAGGCCGAGCAGGGACTGGATGAGCAAGGCGGGGCCCAGATGCGACCACATCGTCGGGATCCGGGGGGTGAGCGGCTGCATGGTGGTGAGGTTGACCAGGCGCACCAGCCGGACCGGGAGAGTCGTGTCCCGCTGCGGGACGGTGGTGAGCTGCACGAGGTCGCCGCGGTGCAGGGCCGACTGGGGAAGCTGGCCGTGCATCTCGACCTCGTAGGTCTGGCCCAGATCGTCGCGCACCCGCACCGGTGTCACGAGGAACTCGGGGCCCTTCTTCAACTCCTTGAAGCTGCGGCGGCTGCCCTTCATGCGCAGCGCCGAGCCGATCAGGTGGGTCACACCGGCGGCGAGGAAAACGGCCATCAACACTGGCTGACCGATTTTGACCTCTCTGGTGTACGAGGTCCGGAAGCCCGCGAAGCGGCCGGTGATGACGGGTCCGACGTGCCGGAGGATCTGCTCGCGGTGGAGGTCGAGATTGTCCATGCCAATCACCTCCTGAGGGATTCTCACATCGTACGGAGAGTTAACTTATGCGCACCGTGAGTGAATACGTGAGCACCGTAAGCGCTCGATGGGGTCCTCCGGGCCGTCTTGGTGGTCTTCGCGCAGGTCGCAGAGTCGTTTCTGGTTTCACACCGGCCACCCCTGTCGCCTAAATGCTGAAAAACGCGCGAAACGGTACCTAACGGCGGTGAACTTGTCTCGTGTTCGTCGAGGCGCACGCCTCGGTAGCGGGAGCGGGGGCGGCTGACGTGGCATCGAGCAGGACATATGTGGATCCGGGCAGCGTGCTCGCACGCACCGCTCGCGAGATGCTCGTCGCCCATGCCGGAGGCCGCGGCCCTTCGGACGCGATGACGCACTGCCCGACCTGCGGGGAACGACTGCCCTGCGCCCGGGGGCGGGCCGCCGCCGAGGTGGTGACGGCGGCGGGACTCGCCGACGACTCCGGGCTGATCACCGCTTCCCGCCAGGGGCTGGGGGAGCCGTACGGGGCGCCGGGGACGGGCTTCGACTTCGGCGCGGCGACGGCTTTCGGTTCGTCCGATGCGCCTGCTTCGCCCACGGCCTTCGGGTCCGCCGAGCTGCTCGAGCCGCCCGGGTCCGCTGATGCGCTGGTGCCGCCGGACACGCGGGTGCCGCCGGACACGCGGGTTTCGCCTGACTCGCTGGTGTCGCCGACGGCCTTCGGGTCGCCGATCGTTCTCGAGGGGCCTGTTCCATCCGGGGCTGTCGCCGTCGAGCCTCCGGTCGTGGACGAGCCGGTGCGATCCGAATACCGGCCTCGGCGGGCCGCCCCGGAGGACCCGAGCGAGAGCTTGCCGGTGGATCGGGGCGACGGCGGCGAGAACGCGGCGACCGGGCTGGGGCAGCGTCCGGCCGTGGGCGCTGTATCCGACGCCGAACCGCCGAGCGGCCTGGGAGGTCGGGACGGCGGCCCGGCGGTGGGTCCGGGGTATCGCGATGCCTTGCGGGCGGGGCCGGTGGACGTGTCGTTCGCCTCGGCCTCGCCGCCCGGCAGCGACGTGGCGCGGGAGCCGAGCGGGCTGCGTCCGCCGGTGGAGACAGCCAGGCCGATCTCCGGCGGCGGTTTGCCGGAGCCGGCCGTACTGCCCGCGCCCGGGGAAATCGTCGCTGCTCAGGGGCCGGTCGCGGACGACATCCCGCCCAGGACGCCGGTCGCCGTGCCCGTGAAGGGTGAAGCGGAGGCGGGTTCCACGACGGCGGAGATCGAAGCGGTCAAGGAAGCCGGGCCGCCGCCGAAGCCGATGCCGCCGTTGCCCGCGAACTGGCATCAGAACCGTCCGCTGGACGCTCCCCGGTTCGTGCCGGCGCGACCGGTGCCGCCGCGTCCTCCCGGCAGTACCGCGCCCAAGGGCCCGGCTCCGTTGGCCCCGCTCTCCGACGCGGCGCGGCCGCAGATCTCCGTTCCGCGGACGCCAGTGGGGACCGGCGGCCCGCAGGGATCACCGACCGAGGGGCTGCCACCCGGATCCACACCGGACGTGCCCGCGTCGACAGGACTCGAAGCGGTGTCGCCGGCCGACGCCGGGGTTCCCTCCGCCGCGCCGGCTGGACCGGAACCGTCGGGCCTGCGGGGACGAGCCGTCACCCCGACGCCGACCGGTCCGCCGGCTGTTCCGGCTGTTCCGGGTGGCGAGCCCTCGGGACTGTCCGGTCACCACGCCGGTCCGTCGGACGACGAGCCGTCGGGGCTCCCCGGCGCAACCGCGAAGCTCGCCCCGGCTCAGCCACCGGCGGCACCGTCCGACCAGGGGCCTTCCGGCCTTCCCGGCAGGTCAGGCCGTGGAGGTCCGGCCCCGGTCCCGGCGGCTCCGGCTCAGGGACCGCTCGGCCCGGCAACGGCGAACCAAGCAGCCTCCGGCCGGGCGCATCCCGGGGATGCCGCGACGGGAACGAGCGGTTTGCCGGGACTGGGCAACAACTCGGCCCGGTTCGGTGGATCCGGTCCGGAGCAGAACGCCGCGCCCCGCGCCGCGATGCCACCGACCCGTGCCCCGCTCGAGGTGCCCAACATGGGCCAGGTCAACCGCCCGCTCGAGGGTGGTCCCACCGCACCGGATCCTCAAGTCCCGCCCCCCGCGCCGGGCACTCAAATGCCGCCCCCCGCGCCGAGCACTCAAATGCCGCCCACCGCGCCGGGCCCTCAGATCCCGCCCGCGGGGCCGCAGCCCGCACCGGACACAGGCCGGCCCTCCGCCGATTCCGCCCTCCGCCCGCCGCGGCCCAAGCTGGAAGCACCCAATATGGGACAGGTCAACAAACCGCCCGCCGACGGCGGCTCACCGGAACGGTGAAGTCTCGAAGGGAACGGTGTTTGAGCGACGCGAACCACGGGCAGTAGCGATTCTGTTCGGCGACCGGCCCCGGCCGGGCGCCACGATTCAACGGCCTCAGACACGGCTGAGCGGCAAAGCTCCCTGTCGCCTCCGGAGCCGCCGAGGGGGGATCCCCGATGCCGGAGCGCGACCTGCTGGAGCGCGGCGGTCTGGAAGACCTGGACACCGCCGCCATCGCCTGTTTCGTGCAGTCCGCGAGCGCCACCGACGACGGGCGCGAAGCCTTGCGGGAGTCCCTGACCCGGCTGTGCCTGCCGTTCGCCGGCCGGCTCGCCCGGCGCTACCGGGGCCGCGGCGAGTCCTTCGAGGACATCGAGCAGGTCGCCCGGCTCGGGCTGGTCAAGGCGATCGACCGCTACGACCCGGAGCGGGGCTCCTTCACGGCGTACGCGGTCATCACCATCTCGGGCGAGATCAAGCGGCACTTCCGGGACAAGACCTGGGGTGTCCACGTGCCCCGGCGGGTGCAGGACCTCAGCCTCGAGGTCGGGCACGCCACCATGGCCATGACCGGCACCCTTTCCCGTACGCCTTCTGTCGGCGAGATCGCGGAGCGGCTCGGCGTGAGCTCGGCCGCCGTGCTGGAGGCGCAGGAGTCGTCGGCCGGCTATTCGCCCTCCTCGCTGAACGCGCCGGTCGGTGGTGAGGGCGCCGCCGAGTTCGGCGACCTGATCGGTGATCTCGACGGCCGGCTGGAACTGGTCGACGACCGGGTGACCGTGGCCGACCTGCTGCTGCGGCTGCCTCCGCGGGAGCGCCGCATGCTGGCCATGCGCTTCTACGGCAACCGCACGCAGGCGCAGATCGCCGCCGACATGGGTGTCTCCCAGATGCACGTGTCGCGGCTGCTCAGCCGGGCTCTGGCCTGGTTGCGGGAGGCGATGCTGTGCGACGTCGCGCCGCGATGGCAGGGCGCCGAGTCGCGGCCCGACCAGTACCCGGTGCGGGTCGAGATCCAGCGCGACGGCGACGTGGTGGTCGCGCGCGTGCACGGCGAGGTCGACCGGGACACGGCCGAGCGGCTGCGCCTGGGGCTGCGCCGCGCGATCGCGCAGGCCGGAGGTGATCCGGTCGTCATCGATCTGGCGGGCGTGCCCCTGGTCGCCGCGGCCGGCATCGCCGTGCTGGTCGACGCCGCCTCGGCCGCCGCTGTCGCCGGGACCCCGCTGACCCTGACCCGTGCCCAGCCCTGCGTGGCGAGGGTCCTGGCCGTGACCGGCCTGTCCCGGCTGCTCGAAAGCTAACCCACGTCCGCCTGGATCCGGGTCCAGACGACCTTGCCATCGGTCACCGGCAGCACGCCCCAGGCATCGGTCAGATCCCGTACGAGTCGCAGCCCGCGCCCGCCCGGGTCGGTGATCCCGGCGTCGGTCGGCTTGGGCAGGCGCCGGGAGTGGTCCCGCACGGTCATCCCGAGCTGCCCGCCGTTGATCGGGCGCAGCGTGAAGATCATCTTGGTGTGCGCGTGCCGTACGACGTTGGCCACCAGCTCGGTCGCGATCAGCGTGGCGGTCGCGGCCAGGCCGGGCCGGTGCCACGCGCCGCAGGCCTGGGTGACGAGGTGCCGCACCTGCCGGCAGGCCTCGGGGACGGGACGCATCCGCACCCGGATGCGCGGCGGGGCGGTCTGGGCGCGGGCCGAGGTGAGGGCGGCGGCGAAGTCGTCGGAGAAGCGCACGTCGGCGCAGTCGGGCGCGGCGGCAATCAGGGCGGCCGTCCGCGGGTCGGCGCCGCAGAGCACGACCGGCGCGTCGGGCCATTCGAGGCTCTGGCAGATGACGGCGCTCAAGGCGGCCAGCCCGATCGGGTCGCCGATGCGCAGCCGGGCCACGTCGAGCAGCAGGACCGTGGGCTGGTCGGCGAGCCGCAGCCGGACGGCCTGCTGCAGCGCGTCGCCGGTGACCTGGTCGAGGACGCCGCTGACGTGCAGCACGGCGACCGGAAACCCCCGTTCCGGCCGGCACACGAGCTGACTCGGCACCCTGTCTCCCCACGTCATTCCGCCCTGCCGTGACAACGTGCCCGGCGTAACGGCGACACAAACGCTCACGGGCCCATGGTCGTGACCAACCACTCAGCAAAATGAAGTACCGTTGCCCGCCATGGGTGTGTCGCAGCGGCTGAAGAGCCGGTTCCGCAAGTTTTTGCAGCGTCCGGGCACGACGGTCGATCTAGCGCCGTTCAGCCGGCGCCTGGCTGACATCGAAGCTCGCGAGGACGCGTTGCGCGAGCTCGACGACGAGGCTCTGACCAAGGCCGCCCAGGAGGCGTCCGATTTCACCGAGATCTGCGCCGTCGGCCGCGAGGCCGCCTGGCGGGCGCTCGAGCAGCGGCCCTACGACGTGCAGCTCCTCGGCGCGATGGCGCTGCTCTCGGGCAAGGTCGCCGAGATGGCCACCGGTGAGGGCAAGACCCTGACCGCCGCGATCGCGGCCTACGGGCACGTCCGCCTGGGCCACGGCCCGGTGCACGTGCTCACCGTCAACGACTACCTGGCCCGCCGCGACGCCGAGTGGATGGCCCCGGTCTACAAGCTGCTCGGCCGCTCCGTCGGCTGGGTCACCGAGGCGTCGACCCCCGAGGAGCGCCGCGAGGCCTACCTGGCCGACATCACCTATGTCTCGGTCAGCGAGGCCGGCTTCGACTACCTGCGCGACCAGCTGGTCACCGACGTCGAAGACAGGGTGCAGCGCGAGCTCGCCACGGCGATCGTCGACGAGGCCGACTCGATCCTGATCGACGAGGCCCGCGTCCCGATGGTCCTGGCCGGCAGCATCTCCTCCGAGGCCGACCCGGTGCACAACGCCGCCGAGCTGGTGCGCGACCTGCGCGCCGGCAAGGAGTACGAGGTGGCCGAGGACGGGCGCAGCGTCGCCTTCACCGAGGCCGGCCTGAAGAAGATCGAGGAGAAGCTCGGCGGCATCGACCTCTATGCCGACGACCAGGTGCAGCAGCTCTCGGCGGTCAACGTCGCGCTGCACGCCGAGACCCTGCTGCGCCGTGACGTCGACTACATCGTGCGCAACGGCTCGGTCGAGCTGATCGACGAGATGCGCGGCCGGGTCGCCCAGCGCCGCCGGTGGCCCGACGGCCTGCAGGCCGCCGTCGAGGCGAAGGAGGGGCTGAACGCGACGGCCGAGGGCGAGGTCCTCGACACGATCACCGTGCAGGCCTACATCGCCCTCTACAAGACGGTCTGCGGCATGACCGCGACCGCCGTGCACGTCGGCGAGCAGCTCCGCGAATACTTCAAGCTCGAGGTCGCGGTCATCCCGTCGAACGCCGAGAACATCCGCGACGACGAGCCCGACCGCATCTACTCGGCCCACGAGACCCGCGACGAGGCCCTGGTCGAAGAGATCAAGCTGGCCCACGAGAAGGGCCGCCCGGTGCTCGTCGGCACCCTCGACGTGAAGGCGTCCGAGCTGCTGGCCAAGCAGCTCGCCGCGGTCGGCGTCCCGTCGAACGTGCTGAACGCCAAGAACGACGCGGAAGAGGCGCGCATCATCGCCGAGGCGGGCGCGCTCGGCGCGGTCACCGTCTCGACCCAGATGGCCGGTCGCGGCGTCGACATCCGCCTGGGCGGCAGCGCCGAGACCGACCGCGACCAGGTGGTCGAGCTCGGCGGCCTCTACGTCATCGGCGCCGGCCGGCACGACAGCCGCCGCGTCGACGACCAGCTGCGCGGCCGCGCCGGCCGCCAGGGCGACCCCGGTGGCTCGGTCTTCTTCGTCAGCCTTGAGGACGAGCTGGTCACCCGGCACGCGGGCGACATCCTGCCGGCCTCGCCGCGCATGGACATGGACGGCGTCGTGCACGACGACCAGGTCGACTACGCGGTCGAGCACGCCCAGCGGGTCGCCGAGGGCGTCAACCACGAGATCCACCGCAACACCTGGCGCTACAGCGTCGTGATCGAGCAGCAGCGGGTGGCCCTGGCCGAGCGCCGCGAGCGGCTGCTGACCTCCGAGGTCGCCACGATCATGCTGCTCGAGCGCTCGCCCGAGAAGGCCAAGGAACTCGACGAGGACGTCCTGTCCGACGCGGCCCGCGCGATCGCGCTCTTCCACCTCGACCGCCTGTGGGTGGAGCACCTGGCCGAGCTGTCCGAGGTGCGTGAGGGCGTGCACCTGCGCGCGTTGGGCAAGCTCGACCCGCTCGACGAGTTCCACCGGGCCGCCGTCCCGGCGTTCCAGAAGGTGCTGCTCGAGACCGAGAGCCGCACGATCGAGACGTTCGAGGAGACCGACTTCAGCGACGGCTGGGAGCCCGACAACGCCAAGATCGTGCGCCCCAGCGCCACCTGGACCTACCTGGTGCACGACAACCCGTTCGGTTCCGAGCTCGACCGGCTCATCGCCGCCGTCGGCCGCCGGCTCGTCGGCCGCAGCGAGTAAAAACCTGAAAGACAGCGATCCGGGCGTCCCGAGCGGGGCGCCCGGATTCTTTTTGCACCCCCGGCGAACAAATGGTGTGGCGCTTGTCTCAAACGGCGGGGCCGCCTACGCTCCTCAGCAGGAAAAACGTGGTCCGCGGCACATATCAGCAGGCAGACATGGGTTCGGCAACGCTTAATCAGTCTGACAGAATCTGTTACCGGAATGCATTTCCGCACGTTCGGGCAAGCGTGGAACGATTTTCCCACAGTGTGGTTGGCGGGTTGACCCGGCAACAGCGCTGACGGAAATATCAACCGCGGCTTTACGGAGGGTGATCGTTCCTATTCGGTCGCCGAAACGTATTTCAGGGGGATCAACTAAATGCCGGCCACAGCGCTGTCACCACGGCTCGCCCGACACGCCACCGGACAGGGTCGGGGTTCGACCGCCGTCCGCCGTCCGCCGGAACCCGCTCTGACCGTCACCGTCGCCATCCCGCTCACCGGCGACGCCATCCCGCCCCAGGCCCACCGGCTCATCGAGGCCGTTCGCGAGCTGGTCGAGGCCAGCCAGGGCACTGTCACGGTCGAGCCGGCCATCCCGCCCCGCGAGGAGCCCGAGACGTCCGGCCCCGAGGTGCGCCTGCTGCTCGGCACCCGCCAGGTGCTCGTCGAGGGCGAGCCGCTGCCGCTCACCCGGCTCGAGTTCGACCTGCTGCTCTTCCTGGCCGAGCGGCCACGTCAGGTCTTCACCCGGGCCCAGTTGCTGACCGGCGTCTGGGGCTACGACCACACCGGCGAACGTACGGTCGACGTGCACGTGCGGCGCCTTCGTCTCAAGCTCGGCGGCGCGGCCCCGCTGATCACCACGGTCTACGGCGTCGGCTACCGCCTCTCCGACGAGGCCGGCATCGTGATCAAGCCCAACGAGTAAATTCTTCGGGTGCGCGTCCGTCCTGTCTCGGTCGAGAATCTCGTCCAGGAACTTACCGATCTTCTGATTTGTCGGGAACCCGACAGTCACCTCCGGGTCGCCCTCGACGGCGCCCCGGCGGCCGCTCCCGGGGCCCTGGCCGACGCGCTGATCGGCCCGCTGCGCGCCCTCGGGCGTCCCGCGGTGCGCATAGACACCGCCGACTTCCTGCGACCTGCGTCACTGCGGCTGGAGTTCGGCCGGGACAATTCCGACTCGTACTACCTCGGCTGGTTCGACGAGGCCGGACTGGCACGCGAGGTGCTCGGCCCGGCCGGTCCGGGTGGCTCCGGCCGGGTGCTCACGAGGCTCTGGAACGCCGCTACCGACCGCGCCGCCCGCGAGCCCTACGTCGAGCTCCCGCCGGGGGCGATCGTGCTGGTCAGCGGGCCGTTGCTGCTCGGCGGCGGGCTCGTCTTCGACGTCAGTGTGCACCTCGAGATGTCGGCTGCGGCGCTCGTCCGGCGCACCCCGCCCGAGGACGCCTGGACGTTGCCGGCCTTCGATCGGTATGCCGAGGAGGTGGCGCCGGCCTCGTTCGCCGACGTGGTTGTCCGCGTCGATGATCCGCGCCGTCCCGCGGTCGTCGTCGAACGTTCATGAAGCGAGTCTGTAGCGCAACCAACCACTGACAGTTATGCTCCGGTTACTTTTTCAGCGGAGGCCTCGTTTGGGATCTTCGGCGGTGGGTATCAGGCGGCACCACGGTGCGACGGGGGCCGCCTGCGGGGGACCACGGCAGGGGCAGAGGAAGGGCAGGGGGAGCGCATGCTCGTCAATCAAGCGGTGATCACGGGTAAGGGTGCCGCGAAGGGGCGTACGCCGGAGGAGATCGACCAGATCCGTACGATCCTGCGCAGCCGGTTCGACGACCTGAGCACCGAGTACGACCAGGCCGTGGCCGAGAACCAGAAGCTCCGGCTGGTCGAGATCGGCGACAGCGCCGGCGACGACCAGGCCGACAGCGGCTCCAAGACGGCCGAGCGCGACGCGGCGACGTCGCTGCTGCGCACCCTCCTCGACCGGCGCACCCAGGCCGAACACGCCATGCACCGGCTCGACGAGGGCACCTACGGCAACTGCGAGGGTTGCCACAACCCGATTCCGGTGGAGCGGCTCGAGATCTTCCCGTCGGCCACCACCTGCGTGCACTGCAAGCAGAACCGGGAGCGCCGGGCCGGCTGACCCAGGGACGCGAGAGGTCCGCCGCGCCGGCGAGCGCGGCGGACCTGCTCTTTCGGGGTTAGCCTGCCTCTATGGGCACGATCGAGGTCGGCACGGCGTCCTGGACGGACAGCACGCTGCTCGCCTCGGGCTGGTACCCGGCGAGCGCCGACACCCCCGAGAAGCGGCTGGCCTACTACGCCAAGAAGTATTCGGTGGTCGAGGTCGACTCGACGTACTACGGGCCTCCCGCCGAGCAGACCAGCCAGCTCTGGGCCCAGCGCACGCCCGACGGGTTCACCTTCAACATCAAGGCGTTCAGCCTGCTCACCGGCCATCCGACCAGGGTGTCGGCGATCTACAAGGACCTGCGACCCGAGACCGACAAGAAGAACGTCTACCCCGGCGACCTGCCCGCGCAGGCGTACGAGGAGGTCTGGAGCCGTTTCCTGAGTGCCCTGGACCCTCTCGCGCAGGCCGGCAAGCTCGGCGCGCTGCTGTTCCAGTTCCCGCCGTGGTTCGGCATCCGCCGCTCCAACAAGGACTACCTGCTCGAAGTGGCCGCGCGCTGCAAGCCGTTGACGCCGGTCTTCGAGTTCCGCAACGCGTCGTGGTTCGAGGGCGAGAACCAGCAGGAGACCCTCGGCTTCCTGCGCGACCACGAGCTGGCCTTCGTCGGCGTCGACATGCCGCAGGGCCACAAGTCGTCGGTGCCGCCCGTGCTGGCCGCCACCGCGAGCCTGGCCGTCGTGCGCTTCCACGGCCACAGCGACAAGTGGACCAGCAAGGACATTCACGAGAAGTTCGGGTACGAGTACTCGCGCGCGGAGCTCTCCCAGTGGACCCCGCGCCTGCGCGAGCTGGCCGGCGCGGCCGACCGTACCCACGTGCTCTTCAACAACTGCTACCGCGATTTTGCCCAGCGCAACGCCACCGAGATGCTGGAACTCCTAGAGGGCGTCGAAGGGGACTGAGCGCCACACGTCGGCCATCAGCTCGGCCAGCTTGTCGCCGGCCGGGTAGACGAGGTCGTCGATCGAGGCGATCTCCTGGCGGACCGTGCGCGAGTTGACCGCGACCGCCGCCGTGAAGTCGAGCAGCTCGGCGATCGGCACCGGCCGCATCGTCCACGGCACGCCCTGCATGGTCATCGCGACCTGCAGCAGCACCATCGTGACACCCTTGAGCATCGGCGCCTGCGGCCACACCACCTGATCGCCGGTGAAGAACGCGACGTTCCACACGCTGCCCTCACGCACCAGCCCGTCGGGGCCGATCGACAGCGCGTCGTCGTACCCGGCCTCGACGGCCCGCCGCTGAGCGCGGATCAGACCCATCGTGGCCGCGTGCTTGTGTTCCGGCCATTCACGGCGGAAGTCGGGGTCGATGCGCACCCGCCGCGGCGGGGCCGGCTCGTCGGACCACGGGTCGCTGACCGCCACCACCACGTCGGGCGGGGCGGCCCGATCAGCGCCGGGCACGTAGGACACCCGTACGGAAGCGTCCTTCTCGCCGTCGAGCGCCTGCAGAATCAACCCGCGCAGCCGATGCTCGTCGTCGAGCCCCGGGCGCCAGCCGAAGAACTCCTCGTTCGCGTCGGCCAGACGGGCGAAGTGCAGCGCGAGACCTCGTACGCCCCGGTCTCGGACCTGCATCGAGGTGAAGTGGCCATAATTGACGCCGGCCAGCCGATGGGTGTCGGCGAGTTCGGGCGCCCGGCCGTTCACTTCGAGGTTCAGCACGGTCTCACTTTAAGACGGGGCACGCGCGTCACCGACAGCCCCCGCCCCTCGGCCCGCGCGGCCAGCACCCCCGCGTCGATCACGGCCGCGCCCCCGGGGTCGTTGTTGAAATACACAAACGCTTCCCGTACGCCGGTCAGGCGCTCGGCCCACGACGCCAGAGCGCGGCGGCCGTAGCGGGGCCACGGTCGCGCCCGCCCCTCGTGCAGACGCAGGTAGACGAAGTCGGCGGTGTCCCACAACGGCGTGATCGCGCGGCTGCCCCGGTCGGCCCAGCACAGCGCGGCCCCGTGCTTCTCGAGCAGCCGCCGGCAGTCGTCGGTGAACCAGGTGTCGTGCCGCGGTTCGACCGCAACCCGTACGCCGGCCGGTATGAGACTCAAGGTCTCGCCCAGCGCGCCGAGATCGGCCCGCAGATTCGGCGGGAGCTGCAGCAGGACCGGGCCCAGCTTGTCGCCGAGGCCGGTCGCCCGCTCGAAGAACCGGGCCACCGGCTCCCGGGGGTCGCGCAGCCGCTTGATGTGGGTCAGGTAGCGGCTCATCTTGACCGCGACGCAGAAGTCCGGCGGGGTTCGCTCGCGCCACTGCTCGAACGTCGCGCGCTCGGGCAGACGGTAGAACGCGTTGTTGACCTCCACGGTCGCGAACCGCTCGGCGTAGTGCTCCAGCCACCGCCGCTGCGGAAGATCACCGGGGTAGAGATAGCCGGTGTCGTCGGCGCCGCGGGCCGGGCGCCAGTCGCGGTACTGCCAGCCCGACGTCCCGATCCGCACCATGTGACCCGGGTTACCCGCCCCGCCTGCGGTTAGACCTGATGATCACGGGGTACCTCGGCGCTGGTCGGTCAAGGGTGACCGGCCGATTCACCGACGCCAAGGAGCTGACATGTCACTGAGCGACGACGACATCACCTCGACCTCGGGTCCCGGCGCGGGCGAGGGCCCGGCCGACGGCGGCGCGAACCCGGGCGGCCACGACGGCGGCGCGGACGGCAGCGCGGGCGAGGGCCCCGCGGACGGTGGCGCGAACCCGGGCGGCCACGACGGCGGCGCGGACGGCAGCGCGGGCGAGGGCCCGGCCGACGGTGGCGCGAACCCGGGCGGCCACGACGGCGGCGCCGACGGCAGCGCCTGACAATGCCCGGAACGACGAACGAGACGCCGGGCGCAACCCGCCCGGCGCTCTCCCGGGCCGTCGGCGTCGAGCCGGGCAAGTTCTCGGCCGCCTACTGGGGGAAGGCCCCGCTGCTCTCCCGCGCCGGTGAGCTGGCCGGCCCCGACGGCTTCGCCGACCTGCTCTCCCCGGACGCCGTCGACGAACTGCTCAGCCGCCGCGGCCTGCGCACCCCGTTCCTGCGGGTCGCCCAGCAGGGCAAAGTCCTGCCGGCCGACCGGTTCACCGGCGGGGGCGGGGCCGGCGCCGAGATCAGCGACCAGGTCCTCGACGACCAGGTGATGCGGCTCTACGCGGAGGGCGCCACGCTTGTCCTCCAAGGCCTGCACCGCCTGTGGCCGCCGCTGATCGACTACAGCCGCCGCCTCGGCGCCGAACTGCGCCGCCCGCTGCAGGTCAACGCCTATCTGACCCCGCCCGGCAGCCAGGGCTTCAGCACCCACTACGACACCCACGACGTCTTCGTGCTGCAGGTCGACGGCACCAAACGCTGGCGCCTGCACGAACCGGTCCTGGCCGACCCGCTGGAGAAGCAGGCCTGGGGCGGCCGCGCCGACGAGGTCTCCGCCACCGCGGCCGGAGAACCGGCCCTTGACGTCGTGCTCTCCCCGGGCGACGCGCTCTATCTGCCCCGCGGCTGGCTGCACTCGGCCGAGGCGCTCGGCAGCCGTTCCCTGCACCTGACCATCGGGGTACGGGCCCTGACCCGCTACGCCGTGGTCGAGGAACTGCTCGCCCTGGCCGCCGGCGACGCCCGGCTGCGGGCCACCCTGCCGTACGGGGTGGACGTCTCCGACCCTTCGGCGATCGAACCCGAACTGACCGAGACGGTTGAGGCCCTGCGCGACTGGCTGACCACCGTCGAGCCTTCCGAGGTCGCCGAGCGGCTGCGCGCCCGCGACTGGCCCTCGGCCCGCCCCGAGCCGGTCAGCCCCCTGGCCCAGCTCGACTTCGCATCCGGCCTGGGCCCCGACGAGCGCTTGCGGGCCCGCGAGGGCCTGCGCTGGCAACTCACCGAGGACGGCGCGACCCACGTCGTGCTGCGCCTGGTCGGCCGCACGATCCGCTTCCCGTCCTTCTGCGCCCCGGCGCTGCGGCTGGCCCTGAGCGGCGAAGTCGTGCGGGTAGGCGACCTACCCCTGGACGACGACCAGGACCGCCTGGTCTTCTCGCGCCGCCTGCTCAACGAGGCTCTGGTGGTCCCGAGCAACAGCCCGTAGGGCGAGCCTCTACCTTGCGGGGAGGGGCGCCGGGCCCAGGATCGTGATGCCGTGCTGCGCGGCCAGCCGCAGTGCCTCGTCCATAGGCGGCGGGCCGTCGGCAGCGGCGGCGGCCAGCGCCCGGGTGAAGCCCTCCATCGGCCCGCCGGGGGCGTGCACGACGAAAGCGGTGGCGTCCTCGTCGGACTCGTTGCGGACCGTGTGTGGCACGCCGCCGGCCAGGGGCACGACGTCGCCGGCAGCGGCCGTGATCCGGCGGACGGCGGGGCCGTCGCCGACGTAGAAAGTGAACTCGCCCGCGGTCACGTGGTAGATCTCGCCGGGGTCGTGCCGGTGCATGACCGGCGGGCCGCCGCCGGGGCGCATGAGGATCTCGACGGCGAACAGGGCGGGGGACGAGGCGAGGATCGTCACCTCGTCGGTTCCCATGAAGATGCGTTCGCAGGAATCGCGTTCGACAGGTAGCTTGTCCATATGCCGAAGGTAGACAGGTGGCCTGTCTGATGTCAAAGAAAATCTCCGAGCGGCCCATGACCGGCGGGCGGCCCCGGCCGGAGAACCTCGCCGTGCTCCTGCGTGATGTGTTCGCGCTGCTCAACGACCGGGTGCTGGTGCGGCTGGCCGAGCGCGGGCACGGCGTCGTGCGCCCGGTGCACAGCGCGGTCTTCGAGCACCTCGACGACGAGGGCACCACCGTCAGCGTCCTGGCCGAGCGGGCCAACATGACCAAGCAGGCGATGGCTGAGCTGGTCGCCCACCTCGAAGCGCACGGTTACCTGACCCGGGAACCCGACCCGGCCGACCGCCGGGCCAAGCTGGTGCGGCCGACCGCCCGCGGCCGCGAGGTGGTCGGCATCGCCCAGCAGCTCGTGCCCGAGCTGGAGGCGTGGGTGGCCGGGATCGTCGGCACGGATCGGGCGGCGGCCCTGAGGGCTGATCTGCGTACGCTGCGTGCGGCCCTCAAGCCGTCCGAAGCGCCGCGACCAGCACCCCCGCCGTGACCAGGCCGGTGATCAGCACGGTGGCGACCGTCGTGGCGTCGAGGCCGGCGCCGCGGCGGTCGGCGACCCGCTTCGCGCCGACCACGGCCAGCACCGGGCAGGCCAACAGCACCAGCAGGGCGACCACGGGCAGCGCGTCGCGCCAGGTGCCGTCGGTCGCGCCGCCGCCGGTCTGGCGCAGCAGGTGGTTGCCGATCGCGCCGGCCACGCCGCCGACCAGTCCGAACAGCGCGAACATGATTTTCACGCCGCCGTTGATCGGGCGAGCGGGAGCCGTGTATTCCACCTTTGTGGCCACCTCGTCGAGGTAGTCGGAAGCGTCGCGTTCGCTGCGCTGCCGGGGGATGGTGGCGGGTGGCGGGGTGCGGCCGTATCGTTCGGCGACCGGGCCGACCTTATGTACATATTCCGCCCAGAGGTGCCTCGCGCGCGCGTCGACCTGCTCGACCGTCCGCTGGGCCGTCACCACGGCGCGCTTGGCCCCGTCGACGGCCTCGGCGGCACTGCGAACCGCCTCGTCGGCCGCGGCGATCCTGGTGTCGTACCAGTGGATCGCCTCGGCCCGCATGCCGGCGGCCTCCTCGTCCAGTGTGGTCAGTCTTCGCAGCACGCTGCGGTAGTCGGCGGTCTCGAAGTCGGCCGGCTGCAGTCCACCCTGTGCCATCAGGACACTCCGTACGGGATGATCACCTCGGCGCCGCGATGCACCGAGCGGTCGAAGTGCAGCGCGCGCCACGGACGCGGATACCAGGGCGGCGCCCCGGTGCCCGGGTAGAACTGGGACAGCTCGCTGCCGTGCACGTCGAGGGCCACCCACGCGCCGATCGGGTCGGTGCGCGACGCGGGGCCGCCCAACGCCTCGCGCAGCAGGGCCGCGCCGCGCCACCAGCCCAGCACGTGGATGCGCCGCTCGGGGCCCTGCCGCAGGATCGTGCGCAGCTGCTCGGCCGCGCCCTTGCCGCCGGGCAGCGCGTCGGCCGCGTAGATGAGCACGAAGTGCGGCCGGTCGGCAGGCCAGGACGCCTCGGCCTCGGCCGCCGCGTCCTCGAGGACCCAGTCGGCGTTGTCGTGCTCGTACCAGCCGCACTCGGGCAGTTCGGCGCGGAGCGCGGCGGCGGCCGGGCGGGCGTCCTGGTCGAGGCAGAGGATCGAGAACCGGGCGCCGTCCGGCGGGAACTGGGCGGCCAGCGACCGCGCGGCCGTGGCCAGCACGGCGCACGCCTCGTCGAGCCGGGTGCCGAGTACGGCCAGGTTGCGGCCGGGGGCGCGGCGCAGCACCGTGCGGGCCGAACGGGCCTCGACGTCGATCGTCTCGCCGAGCAGCACGACGGGCGCGGCTGTCGGCTCGGCCGGGGCGAGCTTCGCGAAGTCGGGACTGTCGGCCAGCCGGGGGATCACGTCGCCGTCGAACAGCCGGGGCGGGTCGTCGCTCGGGCGTTGCCGCCACAGACGGTGCTGCAGCGCGTTCCACCGGTCGCGGTCGCCGGCGGCCGGGACCCGTACGACCCGGTTGGCCTCGACCGCACCCGAGTCGGCGTTGACCAGGGCGTGATAGCGGGGCAGCGACTCGGCCGCCGTGTTCTGCTCGGCCAGCACCCGCCGGGCCCGGGGCAGCGCGATGCGCAGCGAGAACTGGGCCACCAGCGCCGGACGGCCCCACAGCGCCTCGATGCCGGACACGTCCTGACTCGCCATGATCAGGTGGATGCCCTGCGAACGGCCGCGGCGGGCCAGGTCTTCGAGCAGGTCGACGGCCTCCTTCTCGACCGCGTCGCGGCCCGACAGCAGCACCTGGAACTCGTCGATCACGGCGACGATGCGCGGCCAGTGTCCTTGCGGATCCTCGGCCCGCAGCTCGGCGAGGTTCGTGACCTCGTACCGCTTGGCCGCGTCGGCCCGCCGGCGCAGCTCCTCGCCCAGGAACCGCAGCAGGGCCAGCCCGAACTCGCGGTCGGTGTTCACATTGACCCCGACCAGCTTGACGTGCGGCAGCCACGTGCGGTCACGCCGCCCCGGGGCGAACCGGGCGAACGACACGCCCTCTTTGAAGTCGAGCAGATAGAAGGCCAGCTCGGCCGGGGAGTAGCGGGCGGCCAGGGCGCCCATCCAGGCGTAGATGAGGTTGGTCTTGCCGGTGCCCGACGGCCCGGCGATCAGCGCGTGCGGCGGATAGTCCGACAGCGTCACCGGCACCGGCATGCCCTGCGGGCTGTCGCCGAGCGGCGCGGTCAACCCGGTGGCCGAGCTCTCCTGCCACTCCACCTGCGGCAACAGGCTGTCCAGGGCCACCGGGGCGGGCCCGGCGGCAACGGCCTCGGCGATGCGGCGACAGGTCGCGGCCACCACCGCCTGCGGCGGACCACCGTCCAGCCGTACGGGGAGAGCACCCGCGCTGCTCATCCGCGCGTGGTCGCCCGGCGCCGCCGTGATGAACTCGATGCCCTCGCCCGCCGGCACCGGCATCCCCTGAATCACCAGGTGCACGCCGCAGGCCGCCCCGGTGCGAAGCAGCCGTACGAGCTGGGCCTGCTCGGCGCGGCTCAGGTCGCCCGCCCCCAGCAGCACGGCGATGCGCCACGGCTCGGGACGCCGATGGGTGGCCGCGTTCAGCTCGCGCAGCGACGTGAACTCGCCGGCCAGCACCGTCTCGTTGATGCGGCGTACCTGGTCGGTCAGGTCGTCGAGCAGTGAACCGAGCCCGCCCGGACCGACGAACTCGAGCACGTTGCACGGTGCGAGCGGCGCGAACCGGGCCAGCCCACCGCCGAGGTGCTCGGGGTCGTACCCGATGATGTGCACCGCGCCCGGCGGCGCCGTGCCCAGGGCGCGCAGCAGCAGACCGGCCACCACCTCGTCGGCCAGCGCACGGTCGCCGCGCACCACCACGTGTCCACGATCGAGCAGCGGCACCAGCGCCGGCACCTCTTCGGGGTGCGGCAGCAGCAGGCGGCCCACCCGCAGCTCGGCGGCCCGGTCGAGCGGGGTCGGCTGCCAGTCGTCCCACGGGTCACCGGCCGCGCCCGGCGCCGCGCGGTCGGCCGCGCCCGCGGCGGCCTCGGCGTAGGCGGCCAGGTCGGTTTTGTGTTGCTGGTCGATCTCGGCCAGCCGGGCGTCGCGGGCGGCGGCGATCTTGTGTTTGCGGGCGTCGGCGGCCTCCGTCACCCGTCGTCTTCGGTCCACTGCGCGCGCGTATTCGGCCCGCGCCGCCTCCAGGGCGGTCGACGCGGCGCCCAGCGCGTGCGACAACCCGGCCCGGATGTTCATCACCTGCTGTGCAGTCGACTCAGTCATGGCTGTAGCACCTGCCCGTCGGCGTCATCGGCGTTCGGCGGCCTCGTCGGGACGGCGCACCGGTTCGGGCGTGGACGGGTCGAGCGTCCCGGCGTCGCGGCCCAGCCGGGCCAGCAGCACACCGGTCAGCACGCTCGCGGTGACGGCACTGTCGGCCGGATGCGGGGGCTGGCCGCCCTGCGTGGGGACGCGGCAGATGCGGGCGATCAGCGTCTCGAACACGGCGGGGGAGGTGCCCGGCAGCAGCGAGCGGACCCGGCCCTCGGCCGCCGAGCGCAGCCGGGCGACGTCTTCGGGGCCGGGTTCGTGGCCGAGCAGGTCGCCGGCCAGACGGTGCAGCACCGGGGAGCTGACCGCGGACAGGGCCAGGCCCGTGCTCGCCTGCACACTGTGGAGCGCGCGGCCCAGGCGGGCCCGATCGCCGGCCCGTACGCCCGTGGCGACGCGCCTGAGCAGTTCGGCGGTGTCGGGCTCGCGCTCGTCGGTCTTGGCCGGCGCCGGCTCGCCGGTCAGCTCGGTGACGCGCTTCTGCCACCAGGGGCCGAGCTGCTCGGGCTGTTCCTCCCGCGGCGCCGTGCTTTGCGGGGAGGGCTGTTGTTCGAGGCCGGCCCTCCAGTCGCGGTCGGGCGGTGCCGCGGCGTCACCGGACAGGCCGATGGCGGCCAGGTAGCGGGCGATCGAGTCCTGCGCGAGGCGCAGCGCGGCGGCGGCCCGCTCGGCGTGCTCGGTGGCGTTGCCGAGCTGCGGGACGCCGACCGGGTCGACGCTCGTCTCACGCACCCACATGAGCAGCTCGGTCGCGCTGCGCAGCTTCTCGAGAGCGACGGTGACCTGGCCGGTGGGCAACTCGTCCGAGGCCGAGCGAAGCTGTGCGCCGAGGTCCTGGATCAGAGACATCTCGTCGTCAGAGGTTCGCCGTGTATTGCTGGGCCTGGTCGATCGCGAGCAGCGTCGCTGCCAGGCAGTCCTCGAGGGACTGGTCGGCCTGCGAGAGCTGGGCGTGGGCGGCGCCCACCGCGTCGCTGCCGCTGCCGTCGAGCGCCGCGGCGAGGCTCTGCTGCGCCTCACCCAGCTTTTCGCGGGCTGCCTGTATGGCCTGCTGCCCCTCGGTGACCTGCTGAAGTGCAGCGTCCACAGCCGCTTTGACCTCGGCGACACTGGCCACCCGTGCAGCCTCCCGCTGTTTGGAAACCGACTACTGACCCCAGACTACTGCCCCGTTCCTGTCTCGCTGGGCGGGCCGCCCCATTTGCGAGGCGTCTCCCGGCCCTGTTGGAGAGCGTGGTCCCGGGCGGCGGTCGAGCGCAGCCGGAGCGTCCTGGATCCGACCCTGAATGAACAGGAATGAATCCTCAGAGTGACAGTCGGCGGCACTCGGCGGAAGCGTACGCCCGCCTCCCGGGCGTCCACATTCCACCCCAGGAGTGGATCACGAACTCTTCGGAGGAAGCCGTGTCGAACCTCACGCCACTCTGACTTGTCGATGCTATAGCCAGGACGTTCGCTAGGGAAACCCCAGCTCAAGCTACGACGGAAGTGAGTTCACCATGGGAATCCTCGACGGCAAGGTCGCGATCGTGACCGGCGCGACGAGCGGCATCGGAGCGGCGATCGCCGCGAAGTTCCACGCCGAAGGCGCGAGCGTGGTGCTGGCCGGGCGCCGCCTGGAGGAGGGCGAGAAACGCGCGGCCGACCTTGGTGAACGGGCCGTGTTCGTGAAGGCCGACGTGACGGTCGAGGCGGAGGTCAGCGCGCTCGTGGACGAGGCGGTGCGGCGCTTCGGGCGGCTCGACATCATGGTGAACAACGCCGGGACGCCGGGGAACATGACACCGGTGGTCGACTTCGACGCCGACGTCTTCGCGCGGACGATGGCCGTGCACGTGGGTGGCGTGCTGTTCGGCACCAAGCACGCCGGCCGGCAGATGGCGGCTCAGCGGTCGGGGACGATCGTCAACATGGCCAGCCGCGTCGGCAAGGCCGCCGGATACTCGGGTCTCGACTATTCGACGGCCAAGGCCGCGGTCATCCATTTCACCCGTACGGCCGCCGTCGATCTGGGCGAATACGGCGTACGGGTGAACAGCGTCTCGCCCGACGTGGTGCCGACCGGCATCTTCGGCAAGGGCGCCGGGCTCGACGCGGCGGCCGCCGACGACACGGCCGCGAAGGTGCGCGAAGCCATCACCCCGCTGCTGGCGAAGTCGCAACCGATCGCCGAGGCTGTCACCGTCGAGGACGTCGCCCAGGCCGTGCTCTGGTTCGCGCAGGACGGCAGCCGCCTGGTCACCGGCCAGGACCTGGGGATCGACGGCGGATCGTCGGCCGGCCGCCCGATGCACGTGGGCCGGGCCGAGCGCGCGGTCTTCCGGGACGCGCTCGCCTAGGTTCTGACGGTGCGCACCGTGGCCAGCATCGCACCGATCGCCAGCAGGGCCGCGATCGGTGCGAGGGCGAAGCCGGTGCGGATGCCAGCGTCGGTCAGCGGCCCCGCCGCCGCGGCGCCCAGCGCGCTGCCGACGCTGAACGCGGTCATGATCCAGGCGAACGCCTCCACGGCCGTGCCCGGCGGGGCCAGACGGTCGGCGTTGAGGAAGACGGCGGTCAGAAGCGGCGGCAGCATGACTCCGCTCAGGATCAGCAGCACGGTCATGGCGCCCGTGCCCGGGGCGATCAGCAGCGGCAGGTAGCCGATGGCGAAAGCCGTGGCCAGCAGCGGCAGCCGGCGTGGCGTGCCGGGCGTCGCGCGGGTGTAGAGCAGGCCGCCGATCAGCGCGCCCCCGGCCTGCGCGGCCAGGAGCCAGCCGGTCAGCGAGCGGTTCCCGGCGGCCTCGGCATAGCCGGTGAGCACGACCGGGATGCTGCCGACGGCGGCCCCGGCGAACGCGACGCCGGCGACCATGACGGCCAGGCGCCGCGAGCGCAGCGGGCCCAGCCAGTGCCGCTTCACCGTGGTGCCCCGCCACTGGCGCACAGCCGGGGCGCGGACGAAGGCGATCACGCCCACGAGCTGCAGCAGGGCGGCGGTGTAGAGGCCGGCGGCCGGCCCGCCCAGCGCGACCGCGCCCAGCGTCACGAGCGGCCCGGCCACGAAGATGACCTCTTGCAGGGCGATGTCGAGGGCGTACGCCGCGTGGACCGTCGACGGCGGGACGAGTGCCGGCCAGAGGGCGCGCAGGCACGCCTCCAGCGGCGGGGTGCCGAGTCCGGCCAGCGCGGCGCCGAGCCCGATCACGAGCGGACGACCGGGAGCGAGGGCGGCGATCAGGTAGCCGACGGTCGACAGGGCCGCCGAGCCGTAGAGCACCGGGGGCTGCCGCCAGCGGTCGACCGCGCGGGCGAGCACCGGCGCGCCGATGGCCATGCCGGCGGTGAAGACGGCGACGAGCGCGCCGGCCACGACGAGGCTGAGCGATTCACGGGCGAACAGCAGCAGGGCGATCGGCGCGGCGGCCAGGGGGAGCCGGCCGACCTGGCTGGCGACGAGGACGAGGGGCACGTAGGGCCGGCGCAGCACGGCGCGGGCCCCGACCCGCTCGGCGGGCGTGGTTGAGGCAGACATGAGGTATCACTCCGGGAAGAAGCGGAGAAAAGCGTGAGAAGCAGGCGCGACAATGCCCGGCTGAGAGCAGAGGTGAGTCAGGCGCGACGCTGGGGCCACGGAGGGAACAGTGGCGGAGGCGTCCAGCGCGGCAGGTCCCGGAGTGTGATGGCGGGCGCGAAGTCGCGGCGCTCGTGGTCGTCGCCGTAGAGCGGCAACGCAGGGGTGATCCAGCTCGCGGAGGGGGCCCAGAACCGGGCCGCTGAGCGTGCGATCACCGTCACAGTCTAGCGCCGGGGCACGTTTGAGGGACCCCTCACCTCGGCCCCGTACGCCGTCACGCGGTCGCGCAACCCGCGGTCGGCGGTGATCACCACGACGCGGCGGTCCGCGGCCGAGATCCGTACGAGATCAGCGATGGTGTCGTCGCCCGAGCCGGGCGCACTGACTACGCGAACACCGTTCGACCTCGACGGCACGTCGCGGGCTTTACCCTCCACGACCAGCACAACTTCGACCGGGCCGGGCAGGTCGGGCAGTCCCTCGGCGATGACCGGGGTCAATGCGTCGCGGAGTCGGGCCGCCGCGGCCGCCCGGTCGCGCCACCAGCCGTCGGGGACGGAACCGACGACGTTGGCCCCGTCGACGACCACCAAGGGTACGGTCATGAAGTTGAGCCTACCCGAGTCAAGTTTCGCTCAGATATGGGAATGGTTCGCTACGCCACAGCGCTGATACGGGTCGTGCGCGCTGGGTAACACCGCCGCACGAGGGCCAATAAACAGAAGAGAGAAGACGTATGAGCATCGGACCGATCGGACCGACTGGTCCCGGCCAGTGGGACGACTTCTTCGCGCGTTTCTTCGGTGCGGCGGACCCGCGCCGTTCGGCGCGCATCGACATCACGAAGTACATGAGTGGCGACGCGCGTGAGGTTCTCTCCGGCGCCGCCCGTCGCGCGGCCGAGCTAGCCGATCCGGATCGTCCGGTCGCCGACCTGGACACCGACCACCTGTTGTGGTCGGTCCTGCAGCAGGAGCCCATGAAGCAGACGGTGCGCCGCGCGGGCGCCGACCCGGAGGCGCTTCTCGCCGCGCTCGGCCGTCCGGCCGGGCTGCGCGAGGACATGCCGAACCAGGTCGCGCTGACCCCCGCCGCGAAGCGCGCGCTGCTCGACAGCCTGCAGATCTCGCGGGCCCTGGGCTCCTCCTACGTCGGTCCCGAGCACGTGCTGATGGCGCTCGGCCTCAACCCCGACTCGGCCGCCGGGCGTCTGCTCGCCGGCAAGCTCGACCCGCAGGCCCTGCAGCCGCAGCAGGGTGACCCCCAGCCGAGCTCGGGTCGCGGCGGCCGCGGCGGCCCCGGTGGCAGCAGCGGGAGCAACCCGAACACCCCCACCCTCGAGCAGTTCGGCGTCGACCTCACCGAGCTCGCCCGGCGCGGCGAGATCGACCCGGTGATCGGCCGCGCGAACGAGATCGAGCAGGCCGTCGAGATCCTCTCCCGGCGTACCAAGAACAACCCGGTGCTGATCGGTGAGGCCGGCGTCGGCAAGACCGCGATCGTCGAGGGCCTGGCCCAGCGCATCGTGGACGGCGACGTGCCGCTGACCCTGGAGAACAAGCGGGTCATCCAGCTCGACCTGGCCGGCCTGGTGGCGGGCACCCGCTACCGCGGCGACTTCGAGGAGCGTCTGAAGAAGGTCATCGACGAGATCCAGAACGAGGGCGACGGCCTGATCGTCTTCCTCGACGAGATCCACACCCTGGTCGGCGCCGGTGGTGGCGGTGGCGACGGCGGTGGCATGGACGCGAGCAACATGCTCAAGCCGGCCCTCGCCCGGGGCCAGCTCAGGGTGGTCGGCGCGACCACGCTCGACGAGTACCGCAAGTACATCGAGAAGGACGCGGCGCTGGCCCGGCGTTTCCAGCCGGTGCTGGTCGGTGAGCCGTCGGTCGACGACACCGTGCAGATCCTGCGGGGCCTGCGCGACAACTACGAGGCGCACCACCAGGTACGCATCACCGACGAGGCGCTCGAGTCGGCGGCCGAGCTGTCCGACCGCTACATCACCGACCGTTTCCTGCCCGACAAGGCGATCGACCTGATCGACCAGGCCGGGGCGCGGGTGCGGCTGCGGGTGAAGACGCCCGACGCCGGTATCCGCGAGAACGAGCGCAAGCTCGAGCAGCTCTCCCGCGACCGTGACCAGGCGGTGGCGGCCGAGAACTACGAGAAGGCGTCCGCGCTGCGCGACGAGATGAAGGTCCTCAAGACCCAGATCGAGGAGCGTACGGAGGCCGGCGAGGGCGTGCCCCTGGTGACCGAGGCGGACATCGCCGAGGTCGTCTCGCGCGCCACCGGCATCCCGGTCACCCAGCTCACCGAGGAGGAGCGCGAGCGTCTGCTGCGCCTCGACCAGCTGCTGCACGAGCGGGTCGTCGGCCAGGAGGACGCGGTCGAGGCCGTGTCCGAGGCCGTACGCCGTTCGCGCGCCGGACTGGGCGACCCGGACCGGCCGGTGGGCAGCTTCCTGTTCCTCGGCCCGACCGGTGTCGGCAAGACGGAGCTGGCCCGTTCGCTGGCCGAGGCGCTGTTCGGCGACTCGGACAAGATGATCCGGCTCGACATGAGCGAGTACCAGGAGCGGCACACCGTGTCGCGGCTGGTCGGGGCGCCTCCCGGCTACGTCGGCTACGACGAGGCGGGGCAGCTCACCGAGGCGGTCCGCCGCCGCCCGTACAGCGTGGTTCTGCTCGACGAGATCGAGAAGGCCCACCCGGACGTCTTCAACATCCTGCTGCAGGTGCTCGACGACGGCCGGCTGACCGACAGCCAGGGCCGCACGGTGAGCTTCAAGAACACCGTGTTGATCATGACCAGCAACATCGGCTCCGACCTGATCAGTGGCACCCGCCGCAGCGTCGGGTTCGGCTCGGCCGGTGGCTCGTCGCCCGATGAGGAGCTGCGTGACCGGCTCGACCGCCGGCTCAAGGAGCAGCTGCGGCCCGAGTTCATCAACCGGATCGACGAGATCATCGTCTTCCGGCAGCTCGAGCAGGAGCAGGTCCGGCAGATCACCGAGCTGATGCTCGACGAGACGCGGCGCCGGCTGCACAACCAGGACGTCCTTCTGGAGATCAGCACGCCGGCGATCGACTGGCTGGCCGAGAAGGGCTTCCAGCCCGAGTACGGCGCCCGGCCGCTGCGCCGGGTGATCCAGCGCGAGCTGGACAACCGGCTGTCCACGATGCTGCTCGCCGCCGACCTGGCGCCCGGGCAGACGGTCAAGGTGGACGCGGCCGACGGCAAGCTGACCTTCGAGGTCACCTCGGCCGCCAAGGTCTGACGCATACAAAGTGAACGGGCCCGGCGTCTCCGAACGCCGGGCCCTACGTGTCGGTGACCGTCGCCAGATTCCGGCCGACGACGCCCAGCTGCGGATAATCGGCCATCCACTCGACGAAACCGGGGTTTCGCTCGACGACCTCCTGGTAGGCCTCCTGCGCCATCGTCATCAGCTTGTCCGCGCTGAGCGCCGCGAGCGAGTCGGGATGCCAGCCCAGCACCAGCCGCCAGCGCAATGGGGCGCCCCGCAGCGGCCGTGAGGTCAGCCCGGCCGGCGGGCGGAACGTGCCCTGGCACAGGGCGAGCGCCATCCCCGACTCGACCATGTCCAGGCAGCCGCGGATGTCCGCCTCGAACATGCGCCGCGGTGTGAAGCCGGCCCGGGAACAGGCCGCCGCGAAGCAGTCGCCGAAGCAGCCGTCGCCCTGACCGGCCACCCACGACTCCGAGGCCAGCTCGGCCAGGTCGACGTCGACGCCCTTGGTGCCCGCGTGGTCGTCGGGCATCAGCGCGCAGATGCCGTCGACCGCGATGGTCTGCCAGACCAGCCCGTAGTCGGCTGACGGGATGGCGTCGCCGCACACCCCGACCTGGGCGTAGTCGAGCTTGCCGGCGAGCACCATGTTGGCCAGGTCGTCGACGTAGTAGGAGGCCTGCGTGGTGATCTGGGCGTCCGGCTGGGCCTGGGCCAGGCGCGAGACCATCCCGCCGATGATCGGGCCGCCCGACGCCCCGATGCGGTAGCGGCTCATGGTGTCGTGCCCGCTCGCGCCGGCCAGCCGGGCCGCCTCGTCCTGCAGGCCCTTCATCGCCGGCAGCAGCACCCGCGCGCGGGCGAGCACCAGTTCACCGAGCGCCGTGGGCCGGGCGCCGCGACGGTCCCGTTCGAACAGCGGGCCGCCCAGAGTGCGTTCGATGCGCTGCAGCTGCGCGGTCAGGGCCGGTTGAGCCAGACCGAGCTGCGATGCCGCCTTGGTGACGCTGCCGGTCTCCGCGATGGCGCAGACCACCTTGAGATGGCGCAGCTCCAGGTTCATAACGTGACGGTAGGACCAAGAAGACATCGAAGGCTAGCCCTATCGCGCGGCGATAGATCCTCCACTTATGACAAATGGGTTAACCAATCCGGTGTTTTCCCTACAAATCCTTGGCGTACGTGGTTCGGCGTGTGACGGCATCGCGAAGTTTGTCCACGACGGCCACGGCCGGGTCGACCACCTTGTTCCAGGGTGGAGTGGACGGAGTGCCAGGATGCGGGCGGGTCGGGGCTGCTTCCTGGGCGGTCTCGAACCGGTTGCCGACCCGGATCAGGTCCTCGATCGGCACCATCTGAACGAGGACGGGCAGCAGCTCCTCGGCGTCCGCGTCGACGTGCCGGCGCACGGATTCGACGACCGCGGCCGCCCGGTCGGCGCCGCCGTCGCGCACCAGTTGTTGCAGAGTGATCAACAACTGGTGGTCCTCGGCCAGCTCACGGTCGGCCAGGTCGTCGCCGCCGGGGACGGTGCGGCGTACGGCGGGGTAGAGGTATTGCTCCTCGGCGCTCAGGTGCCGGGAGAGCTCGGCCACCACGACGTCGACCAGCCGCCGATCGTCCGGGGCGGCGGTCAGCTGGTCGCAGAGCGCCAGCAGTTCACGGTGTTCCTGGGTCACGACATCGACGACATTGCGGCCGGTGGTCTCGCCACCCACCGGCGGCAGCGGGGGAAGATTCAAGGAAGACACGGCGCGCTGATACCCCAGCGCGGTCGCGTGGCAAACCCCCGGGAACCGTTGCGATGATCTGCTGGTAAGAATGGCGGATGGAGCTCACCGCCGCCGACGAGGTCACCGGCATCTGCCGTGACCTGCTGCGCATCGACACCACCAACACCGGCGACCCGCGCACCACCGTCGGTGAACGGGTCGCCGCCGAATACGTCGCCGCCCAGCTCGGCGAGTCCGGCATCGAGGTCGAGCTGCTCGAGTCGGCGCCCACCCGGGCCAACCTGGTCGCCCGCATCCCCGGCGCCGACCGCAGCCGGGGCGCCCTGCTTGTGCACGGACACCTCGACGTCGTCCCGGCCGACGCGAGCGAGTGGTCGGTCGACCCGTTCTCCGGCGAGGAGAAGGACGGCTACCTGTGGGGCCGCGGCGCGATCGACATGAAGGACTTCGACGCGATGATGCTCGCCGTGGTCCGTGACTGGTCCCGCACCGGTTACGTGCCGCCGCGCGACATCGTGCTCGCCTACACCGCCGACGAGGAAGCCGGCATGCAGTTCGGCTCCCAGTGGCTGGTCGAGAACCACCGCGATCTGTTCGACGGCTGCACCGAGGCGATCGGCGAGGTCGGCGGCTACTCCTACACGGTGAACGACGATCTGCGCCTCTATCTGGTGCAGACCGCCGAGAAGGGCCTCGACTGGCTGCGCCTGCACGCGACCGGCCGCCCCGGGCACGGCTCGTTCATCCACGACGACAACGCGGTCACCACGCTGGCCGAGGCGGTCGCGCGGGTCGGCCGCCACCGGTTCCCGACCGTGGTCACGCCAACCGTCAAGGCCTTCCTCGAGCAGGTCGGCGACGCCCTGCAGATCGACATCGACCCGGCCGACCCCGAGGTGGCGATCGCCAAGCTCGGCCCGATCGCCAACCTGATCGGCGCCACGATCCGCAACACGGCCAACCCGACGCGGCTCGAGGCGGGCTACAAGGACAACGTCATCCCCGGCCGGGCGTCCGCGACCATCGACTGCCGCACGCTGCCCGGCGAGGCCGACAAGTTCCTGGCCGAGCTGCGCGAGCTGGTCGGCGACGGCATCGAGATCGAACACGTGCACCAGCAGCCGGCGGTCGAGACCGAGTTCGGCGGCGAGCTGGTCGACGCGATGGGCGCGGCGCTGCGCGCCGAAGACCCGGGGGCGCGTACCGTGCCCTACCTGATGTCGGGGGGAACGGACGCGAAGGCGTTCGCGACCCTCGGCATCCGTTGCTTCGGGTTCGCCCCGTTGCGGCTGCCCGCTGACCTGAACTTCGCCTCGCTGTTCCACGGCATCGACGAGCGCGTCCCGGTCGAGGGACTAAAGTTCGGCGTGCGTGTGCTCGACCGACTGCTGCGGAACAGCTGATATGTGGAAGGACCCATACCGATGACCGACCAGAACGCGGAGCTCGACGCTGCCCTCGAGCAGGTGATCGAGGCCGCCCGCGCCCACCTCGCGGCGGTCAAGGCGGCCGAGGGCCGTGTCGACGACGACGGCGTCTGGCAGGCGTACGTCAACCTGAACAACACCTCCTTCGCGTACGACGAGAAGCTTCTCGACGCGTACGGCGAGGTGACGCCCTGGGACGTGGAGGCGATCGACCCGAACGAGGCCGACCAGCGCTTCGGCCTGGGTGTCGGCGGGACCGAGGACGCCGAGTCGGCCGACCCTTACCCGCAGGTGCTCTCGGTGCGGCAGCGGCGCGACTACCGGGTGCCCAGCGTGTCCGCGCTGCTGCGCCGGGCCGAGGAGGCGCGCCGCAGTTCGGTGCCCGACGACGAGGACGCCGGGCCGGTCGAGACGGTCGGGGAGGCCGTGCTCGAGCTGCTGCAGGCCGGTGACGGGTCGCTGTCGTCGCTCGACGTGCCCGAGCTGGAGCCGCTCGACGGCCTGCTCACGGTCACCGAGATCACCGAGCCGCTCGACCTCGACGAGTTCGAGGACTCCGACGGTGAGGGCCCGTTCGCGCCGAAGCAGGGCGATCTGCTGGTCGGGCGGCTCGACGAACACCCGTTCCTGCCCGACGAGGACGACCACGACCACGATCACGCTGGTCACCAGCACTGAGATTCGGTTGTGACTGAAGAAGGGCCTGTCCGTCAGGACGGGCCCTTCTCAGTAACTCAGCCCCGGCTGCGGGGTGGGCTGAACACGACGGCGGAGCATCACCTTGCGGGTGCCGTCCCGGAAGAGCTGGACGCGGGCCAGCTCCCATCCCGAGAACTCCGCCTGGATGGCCAACTGCGCCATCGCGGTCAAGCGATCGACGTTCGAGGGCAACCGCAAGGGCGCGTATTCGTAATCCATGACCCATAGGGTGCACCCGTTCCCGGGTGGTCGACAAGCTCTGACCAGCGCGTATTCACCCCCGGTCAGAGACAGCCGGGCGTCGGCCCAGGTAAGGGCGGTCGGGCCGGACTCCGTCGGCCGACGGCTGCGGCAATCGTCACAGGCGACCGGCCCGGATCGATTTGTCGTCTTCCCGACACGACTCCGGCTTTGAACCGAGGGCCGCCAGCGGGATCATGCCTGAGGTCAATCCACGGTGGACGATCTCGCGGAGGTCCGATGCGCAGAAAACCGAGGTCGATCCGCTCCAAAATCATCCTGGCCCTGGCGGTGCCCGTCGTCGCGCTGACCGGGTTGTGGGCCTTCGACGTGAACGCGGCGATCGGCGAGGCCTCGGCGCTGCGCGAGAGCTACAACACCCGGGACAACGTCAGCGTGCCCTGCGACCGGCTGGTGGCCGCCCTGCAGACCGAACGCACCGCGTCGGCCTGGGTGCTGGCCGGCGGCAGCCCGTCGAGCACCACGCTGCGGACCGCGCGGGCCGCCACCGACGAGGCGATCGCCACGTTCCGCGAGCTGTCCCGGCGCTTCCGGGGCAGCGGGATCTCAGCCGACATCACCCGGGCCCGCATCGCCGACCTGGACAAGGCGGTCGGCTCCGTCGCCGCGGTGCGGGTGCAGGTCGACACGCGCTACTTCAACCGGACCGCGGTCGTCAGCTCGTACACCAGCGTCATCGGCTACGCGTTCAGCGTGTCCAGCGCGGCCGCCGCGGCCAGCGACCCGGTCGTCGAACGCATCATGCGCACCTCGGTCGGCCTGCGCCGGGCCGGCGAGCTGCTGCAGCAGGAGGACGCCCTGGTCACCGCGGCGACGACGGCGGGCCG
Organism: Actinoplanes solisilvae; assembly: GCF_003999975.1. Classification (GTDB taxonomy): domain Bacteria; phylum Actinomycetota; class Actinomycetes; order Mycobacteriales; family Micromonosporaceae; genus Actinoplanes; species Actinoplanes solisilvae. Next base: position 132,375 of record NZ_RJAC01000012.1, read on the forward strand.
GCTGGACGCGAGCGAGCATCGGCAGCTCACCGAGATCGTCGGGGCGTTGCGCTTCCAGATCCCGACCGCGGGCTCGACCCTGCCCGCGCCGGACCAGGCCGCCTTCAAGACGATGCTCAGCAGCCGCACCTTCGCGGGGCTGCGGGCGGTCGAGGACGGGATCCTGCGCGACGGCGACGCCGGGCGGCCGTTGGCGGCCACCCGCGAGGTCTGGAAGGCCGCCTTCGACCCGGCCGTCATGCAGTTCTACGGCTTCCTCGCCAACGGCTACGACAAGGCCGCCGAGTTCGCGCAGGTGGAACGGGACCGGATCCTGGTCCGGTTCGGCACCTCGGGCGTTCTCGGCCTGCTCGCCATCGTGGCGGCACTGGTGCTCTCGGTCCGCCTCGGCGGTTCGGCGGTACGGCGGCTCGCCGTGCTGCGGACGGCGGCTATCGACCTGGCCCACCACCGGCTCCCCGAGATGATCGCGCGGCTGCGCGCCGGGGAGCGCATCGACGCGGACGACGACGGGCTCGGCCGGTCGCTCGGCGACGGCTCCCCGGGCGGCCCGTCACGGCGCGGCGACCCGATGGGCGACGACGAGATCGCCGACGTGGGCGCCGCGCTGAACGAGGTGCAGCGCAGCGCGGTCGCCGCCGCGGCCGGCGAGGCCGCCCTGCGCCAGGACATCAACCGGGTCCTGGTCAACATCGCGCGCCGTAACCAGTCGTTGATCGATCGTCAGCTCGCCGCCCTGCGCCGCACGGGTGACGCCGAGGCCTCGGTCTTCCGGGCCGAGCAGCTCGCCGTCCAGATGCGCCGGCACGCCGAGCATCTCGTCATCCTCTCCGGCTCGGCCCGCAGCCGCCGCGGGCGCGGTCCCGAGCCGCTGCCGGCCCTGGTCAACCGGGTGGCGACCGAGGTGGAACACGCCGAGCGCGTCGAGATCGGCGACATCGCCGACGTCGAGGTGCCCGAGCCGGCCGTCGCCGACCTCGGGCACGTGCTCGTCGAGCTGCTCGAGAACGGCACCGGCTTCTCCCCGCCGGGCACGCCGGTGCGGGTGTCGGCCCGGCCCGTCCCGGGCGGCGTCGTGGTCGAGGTCGAGGACCGGGGCCTCGGCATGTCGGCGTCGGTGCTGGACGAGACCAACCGCAGGCTCGCCCAGCCGGGCGAGTTCGACCCGGCCACCAGCGCGCGTCTCGGCCTTTTCGTGGTCGCGGTGCTGGCCGGTCAGCGCGGCATCGCGGTCGAGCTGCGCCCGTCGGCCGTCCAGGGCATCACCGCCGTCGTGACCCTGCCCGAGGAGCTGGCGGTCCCGATGTCCCCACCGACGACGGCCGGGCCGCGCCGCACCGACGCGACCCGGCTGGTCGGCATGACCGGCCGGGCGCGCCGCGACTGACAACGTCAACGCGCTGCGCTCTCCGGCACGGGCACCACCCCCGCGCCGGAGGATCGGCCCGGGCGGCGGCGCAGGTGATATCCGAGCGTCGCGGCGGCCAGGGCCAGGCTTCAGGCCGACCATCCAGCGCGAGGCGCCCAGCAGCAGGAAGACGGCGCGCCGGTAGGTGTCGGCGCGCAGCAGGACGACGGGTCAGCCCTCGCCGTCCGGGTAGCCGACCCCTTCGCGTTCCGGATAGCCCACGTCGATCGCGGAGACGTCGTCGAGGGCGGCCGCGATCTCGGCCGGCAGGGTCAGGTCTTCGCTCTGCAGCGCGCCCTGCAACTGGCCCGACGTGCGGGCGCCCAGGATCGGCGCGGCCACGCCGGGGCGGTCGCGGATCCAGGCCAGGGCGACCTCGACCGGGGAGACGCCCAGGCCGGAGGCGGCGGTGACGACGGCCTGCACGATGCTCGAGCTGCGCGGTTCGAGGTAGGTCTGCACGAACGGCGCGAGATGGGGCGTGGCGGCACGCGAGTCGAGCGGGCGGCCGTTGCGGTATTTGCCGGTCAGCACGCCCCGGCCCAGCGGCGACCAGGCCAGCACGCCGAGCCCGAGCGCGGCCGAGGCGGGCAGCAGCTCACGCTCGATGCCCCGCTCGAGCAGCGAATATTCCATCTGGGCGGCCACCACCGGCGCCCGGCCCGGATAGGCCGCCTGCCAGGTCGCGGCCCGCGCGGTCTGCCACGCGGCGAAGTTCGACACCCCGACATAGCGCACGCGGCCGCTGTTCACCGCGTGGTCGAGCGCGCCCAGGGTCTCTTCCAGCGGGGTCATCGGGTCGACGCCGTGCACCTGCCACAGGTCGACGTAGTCGGTGCCGAGGCGGCGCAGCGAGGCGTCGAGCGAGCGCAGCAGGTTGCCCCGGGAGCCGTCGCGGCGACGGTAGCCGTGCGGGGTGAGGCCGGCCTTGGTGGCGATCACCACCTCGTCGCGCGGGACGAGATGGTCGAGCAGCGAGCCGATCACCGCCTCGGCGTCACCCTCGCCGTAGACGTCGGCCGTGTCGAGCAGCGTGCCGCCCGCCTCGAGGAAAAGCTTGAGCTGCGCGGCCGCGTCGTCGGGGTCGGTGTCACGCCCCCAGGTCATGGTGCCGAGAGCGAGCCGCGAAACCGCCAGCCCGCTACGGCCGAGCGGTCGTTGCAGCATGAGTGAACCTTATTCAGAGACTGCCCATAGCGAAATGCCGACGGGCTCGTCAAGCCCGTCGGTTACCGGACGCAAGGTCGACTCGGAGCGATAAGTAGTCTTCAGGTGACTGTTCATGTGCGGGAGGGGATACGTCGTGCGGCTCGGACTCAACCTCGGCTATCAGGCGGCGTGGACCACGCCCGCCGACCACCTGGCGATGGCGCAGGAGGCGGACAGACTCGGTTACTCGGTCGTGTGGGCCGCGGAGGCATACGGCTCCGACTCGGTGAGCATGCTCTCCTGGATCGCCGGTCAGACCCAGCAGATCGACCTGGGCGCGGCGGTGATGCAGATCCCCGCCCGCACGCCCGCGATGACGGCGATGACCGCCGCGACCATCGACGCCCTCTCCGGCGGCCGGTTCCGGCTCGGCCTGGGCGTCAGCGGCCCGCAGGTCTCCGAGGGCTGGCACGGCGTACGGTTCGCCAAGCCCTTGGGCCGCACCCGGGAGTACGTCGACATCGTCAAGATGGCGGTCGCGCGGCAGCCGGTGGCCTACGACGGCGAGCACTACACGCTGCCCCTGCCCGACGGCCCCGGCAAGGCGCTGCGGCTCGGCTTCCACCCGCCGCGCGAGGCCGTCCCGATCTACCTCGCCGCCGTCGGCCCCAAGAACCTCGAGCTCGCCGGTGAGATCGCCGACGGTTGGCTGGCCATCTTCTTCGCGCCCGACGCGGCCGGAGAATACTTGCAGCACATCGAGCGCGGCCGGGCCAAACGCCAGCTCGGGCTGACCGGTTTCGACGTGGCCCCGAGCGTCCCGGTCGTGCTCGGCGACAACCTCGCGTGGTGCGCCGACGTGGTGCGGCCCTACGCGGCGCTCTACGTGGGCGGCATGGGCAGCAAGGAGCAGAACTTCTACAACCAGCTCGCCGTGCGCATGGGCTACGCCGACGAGGCGGCCCGCGTACAGGAGCTTTATCTCAGTGGCAAGAAGGCCGAGGCGGCCGAGGCCGTGCCGCAGGACTTCATCGAACGCACCTCGATCCTCGGCAACAAGATCCAGGCCAAGGAGCGGATCAAGCAGTACGCCGCGGCGGGCGTGGGCACGCTGTCGATCAGCCCCTACGTCGGCGACCTGAAGAGCGGCATCGACACCCTGCGGATCATCGCCGAGGCGTACGAAGAATCCGGCGTGGCGTCGTAGTGGCTACTGTTCTGCTGCTCCGGCACGGGCGCACGACGGCCAACGCCAGCGGTGAGCTGGCCGGCCGTCGTCCCGTGGAGCTCGACGACACCGGCCGCGACCAGGCGAAGCGGGCCGCTGAGCGGCTGCGTGTGCTGCCGATCGCCGCCGTGGTCACCAGCCCGCTGATCCGCTGCCGCCAGACTGTCGAGCTGGCCCTGCCCGGCCTCACCCCGGTGATCGACGAGGGCCTGACCGAGTGCGGGTACGGCGACTGGGAAGGCCGTCCACTCAAGGAGCTGGCCAAGGACCCGCTCTGGCCGGTCGTGCAGCAGCACCCCAGCGCCGCGGTCTTCCCGAACGGCGAGGCGATGGCGGCCATGTCGGCGCGGGCGGTCGCCACGATCCGCCACTGGGACGCCCGTGTGACCGAGTCGCACGGCCCGGACGCGCTGTGGGTGGCGTGCAGCCACGGCGATGTGATCAAGGCCATCGTCGCCGACGCGATGGGATTGCACCTCGACCAGTTCCAGCGCATCGTCGCCGACCCGGCCTCGATCAGCGCCATCAGATACACCCCGACCAGGCCTTTCGTCGTACGACTGAACGACGGCGCGGATCTTGCGTCGTTGGTCCCGCCCCCGGCCGCCTCGACGTCCTCGGACGCCGTAGTCGGTGGGGGAGCGGTCGCCGGAGTGTGATCGGCGTGTTACGACTGGTGGCCGCCGTTGCGCCGTGGGCGAACCCGGCTGTGCGGGGCTGCGCGACCTCGCGGGTTCGCGGATAGGGTTGACGACATGACCCACCAGGTGCACTCGTTCGAGCCGCCGGAGCGGTTCGTCGCCGGGACGGTGGGCGAGCCGGGCGACCGGACTTTCTTCCTCCAGGCGCGCGGCGGCGGCCGGGTGGTCAGCGTCGCGCTGGAGAAGGTCCAGGTGTCGCTGCTCGCCGAGAAGCTCGAGGAACTGCTCGTCGAGGCGAACAAACGCTTCGGTGTCTCGCTGCCCGAGGCGCCCGTGCTGACCGGCCACGACAACGAGCCGCTCGACGTGCCCGTCGACGAGGAGTTCCGGGTCGGCACCCTCGGGCTGGCCTTCGACGTCGACACGAGCACGGTGGTCATCGAAGCGATCGAGGCCGGCGAGTCCGAGGTCGAGATCGAGCTCGGCCCCGACGACGACGCGGCCGTCGAGGAGGAGGACGAGTCCGAGGACGACGAGCCCGACGACGACCTCGACCGGCTCCGCGTGCGGCTGACGCCCGAGGCGACCCGCGCGTTCATCGACCGCGCCCGTCGCGTGGTGGCCGCCGGCCGGCCGCCGTGCCCGCTCTGCGGCCAGCCGCTCGACCCGGCCGGCCACCTCTGCCCCCGGCACAACGGTTACCACCGGTGACAGACGGGCCCGCTTCGGTGCTCACGGAGGCCGACGCTCTCGACCTGCTGGCCCGCGGCCGGCTCGAGATCGAGGGCCGTCTCGTCGACGCCTCCAACACGACCCTGCGGGCCGAGATCACCCTCGACGGGCTGACCCGTCGCTGCGTTTACAAGCCCGTGCAGGGCGAGCGGCCGCTGTGGGACTTCCCCGACGGCACCCTGGCCGGGCGCGAGGTGTCGGCCTACCTGGTCTCACGCGCCACCGGGTGGGACGTCGTACCGCCCACGATCCTGCGCGAGGGGCCGCTCGGGGTCGGCGCCCTGCAGCTTTGGATCGACGAACCTGACACCGCCGAGTCCCTGATCGGCTTCGTCCCGGCGTACGACGTGCCCGAGGATTGGCTGGCGGTCGCCAACGCACGTGACGAGGACGGGGACGCGTACGCCCTGGCTCATGCCGACGACGTGCGTCTCGCCCGCCTCGCGGTGTTCGACGCGGTGATCAACAACGCGGATCGCAAGGGCGGGCACGTGCTCTACCCGGCGACCGGCTCGATCCACGGCGTCGACCACGGTGTCTCCTTCCACGTCGAGAAGAAGCTTCGTACGGTGTTGTGGGGCTGGACGGGCAAGCCGCTGATCGACGAGGCGCAGGACGTGCTGACCGACCTGATCGCCCAGCTCGACTCCGCCCTCGGTCCGGTCCTTGAGGAACACCTCACCATCACCGAGGTGCAGCAGGTGCGGCGGCGTGCTCGCCGGTTGCTGCGGGCCGGGCGATTCCCCGACCCGCCGCAGGACTGGCCCGCCATCCCGTGGCCGCCGGTCTAGGCTCCGCGCTCACCGGGTCCTCCTGCGACGGATCACGCGGTCTACGGCGGCCGGCATGAGCAGGCCGAGGGCCAGCAGGAACACGGTGGCGGTGGCCATGGTGATGTCGTTTATCGCCTGGGCGAGCAGGGCCGTGGCCCGAGCGCCGTCGGCGTGCTGAAGCTGCACGAGGCCGCTCATCGCGCGGAACACCAGCAGGCCCGGCATCATCGACACGACCGAGGCGAACCCGATGGCCGCGAACGGCATGCGGAACCGGCGGGAGACCGGGCCCAGAATGGCCCCGGCGACCAGTGCGGCCAGGCCCGACGCGCTGGCGCCGTTCCAGTGCAGGTTCTCCTGGGCCACCCAGTGCACGCCGTGCGCGAGGCCGCCGACGAGCAGCGGCCAATAGAGCATGCGCAGCGGCGCGGAATAGAAGATGCCGTAGCAGACCGCCACGACCCCGGCCACGACGACGTCGAACGGCAGCGGGATGTCGCGACCGGGCGCGTCCAGGGCCAGATCGGCGCCGGCGGCGGCCAGGCCGAGCAGCAGACCGGTGCTGATGCACAGCAGCGTCACGGTGGCGAAGGTGAGCCGGGCCAGGCCCAGCGGAAGCCGGTTGGCCGCGACGTCGAGCGCGCCGTTGAGCAGGTGCGGGCCGGGCACGAGCACCATGCACGGGCACACCGCGGCCAGCCGCAACGCCGAACTGTCGCCGAGCACGACCCACGCGGCGCCGATCAGCCCGGCGATGAGCGCGGCCGCGCCGGCCTGCCAGAAGTTGTTCCCGCCGAGCCGGCCGATGAGGCGGCGGATCACGGCCCCGACGGCGGCCGACACGGCGATCACGGCCACCGTCTCGGCGTGCCGCACGCCGAGGATGATCGACAGTCCGCTCGCCCCGACCGCGCAGGCGGCCGCGAACAGAACCGTGCCGGCCGGAGGCAACGCGGCCGCGGCCCGAAGCCGTACGAGGGTCTGCTCAACGGTGGCGCGTCGTGCGGAAAGGTCGTCGATCGCCTCGTCCGCGGCGGCGGCGCGGTTCATGGCAACATTCGCAGGCACCACCTCCAGATGCCGGCCGAGCCCGTCGACCTCCAGGTAGGAGGACGACCAGCCCGGCTCGAAGGTGACCCGGCCCACCCCGGCCGCGCGCCCGATCTGAGCGGCGCGTTCCAGCGTGCGGGCGGTTTCGGCGCCGTTGGCGTGCAGCAGCCCGACCGCCTCGGCGACGGTGTCGGCCGTGATCCGGTCGGTCATGCGGTGCGCCCCCTGTTCCTCGGAACAACTCTGCACGCCGAGATCTCCATCGAGACCGCGTAAACGTGCTATCCGCCCGCCCGCCCGCCCCGCGCCGTCATTAAGGTCACTCTCTCCGGCCGAGCGCATCGGGCGCTGGATAGGGTTCTGGGCATGGACGCTTGGACCGGGCACGACGTGCCGAACCTGCCGGGAACGGCGCAGCCGCCCCGCCTCTTCGACTCGGCTCGCCGCGAGGTGGCCGAGACCACGCCCGGCTCCACGGCCACGATGTACGTCTGCGGCATCACGCCCTACGACGCCACCCACCTCGGGCACGCCGCCACGATGATCACCTTCGACCTGGTCAACCGGCTCTGGCGCGACGCCGGGCTGAACGTCGACTACGTGCAGAACGTGACCGACATCGACGACCCGCTGCTCGAGCGGGCCACCCGTGACGGGGAGGACTGGGTGGTCCTGGCGATGCGCGAGACCGCCCTGTTCCGCGAGGACATGGAGGCGCTGCGCATCATCCCGCCGGCCCACTACATCGGCGCCGTCGAGTCGATTCCCGAGATCGCGGCCCACGTGCGCGAGCTGCTGGCCGCGGGCGCGGCCTACAAGCTCGACGACGGTACGGGTGACGTCTACTTCCCGATCGCCGCGGCACCCCGCTTCGGCTACGAGTCGAACCTGTCGCGCGAAGAGATGACGGTCCTGTCGGCCGAGCGCGGCGGCGACCCGTCGCGTGCGGGCAAACGTGACCCGCTCGACCCGCTGCTGTGGCGCGGGGCCCGCGAGGGCGAACCGGCGTGGGAGGGCGGCGACCTGGGCCCCGGCCGTCCGGGCTGGCACATCGAGTGCGCGACGATCGCGCTCGGCCGCCTGGGCAACCGCATCGACGTGCAGGGCGGCGGCAACGACCTGCTCTACCCCCACCACGAGTGTTCCGCGGCGCACGCCGAGACGCTGACCGGGGAGGCGCCGTTCGCGTCGCACTACGTGCACGCCGGCATGATCGGCCTCGAGGGCGAGAAGATGTCGAAGTCCAAGGGCAACCTGGTCTTCGTCTCCCGCCTGCGCGGCGACGGCGTCGACCCGATGGCGGTGCGGCTGGGTCTGCTGTCAGGCCACTACCGCACCGACCGCGAGTGGACCGACGAGGTCCTCAAAACCGGCGAGGAACGCCTGGCCCGCTGGCGCTCGGCCGCCGCCGCGTCGGCCGGCCCGTCGGGCGAGGGCCTGCTGGCCGCCGTCCGCGAGGCCCTGGCGAACGATCTCGACTCGCCGGCCGCTCTGGCGGTCGTCGACGCGTGGGCCGAGGCGGCCCTGGCCGGCATCGGCGACGACGACGGCGCGCCGGCGCTCATGGCCCGGACGGTCGACGCCCTCCTCGGCGTCCGCCTCTGATCCGGCGCTCTTCCGCACCACCAACGCCGCGCGGCTCCTCGCCGCGCGGCGTTTCTTGGTGACGCCCTCCCACCACGTCGCACGCACGGCATGCCGCTGATCGTTCGGCCGGCCCGGACGGATGCGTCTCGCCTCGTCACCACACCAGCAAGCCCTTTCCACTCGACCCTGATTACGCCGTCCCGGCCGTTGCGTCGCCCGGCGGTGCCGCCCCCAGCCTTCGCGTCGCCCGGTGGTCCCGGCCCGGCCTTCGCGTCGCCCGGCGGTCCCGCCCCAGCCTTCGCGTCGCCCGGTGGTCCCGGCCCGGCCGGCGCGTCGCCCGACCTGGCCCCGGCCTTCGCCCCGCCCAGCTTTGCGCCGTCGGGCCCCCTTCGGGTTTGCGCGCCGTTCGGGTCGTCAGGTCTCCGGGTCGCCCGGTTTCCGATCCTCTGGTCTTCGCGCGTCGTCCCGGTCTCCGGGTCGTCTGGACTTCGGGTCAGCCGGTCAGGCCGCCCGCCGTGTGCGGCCCCGCCCTCCAGCCCACAGTTCGCGTCCCCGGCCGGCACCTCGTGTGGGCAACGGCGAAGCGGCTGGGTAGTGCCGTGTTGCCCGGCGTGTCGGTTCGGTGGGCTGGGTGGCGGGCGGTTTTCTCGGCGTGTCGCGTTTTTGGTGCGATTGCCGGGGCTTTGGAGGCTCTTCGGCGTGCGATCAGGCGCTGATCGAGCGTGCGATGAGCGCGTGTAGCCGGGTTCCGGGCCACCGTCGCGGCTGGGGCGTGAGCCGCCCCGCGAGGACTTTAGACGGTGATCTTGAGTTACTGGGCGGTTTGAGGAATTTGTACGCAGATGGTCGGTCCTATCTAAAATCAGCCACATTTTGGTAGCGAAACGGTCAAACTTTCTTCGGTCCTACTTCCACTTGAAAGGAAATATGTCATGCGTCGTCCGGTTATGTACCTTGCGGGTCTGCTCCTGGCTACCGGCGCGAGCCTCGTTCTGGCGGGCCCCGCGCAGGCTGCGGTTTCGCACGACGGCCACACCGCCGCCGTTGCCAACGGCCCGTACGGGGACGACTACGACCTCGACTACGACTTCGACTACCGCTCGACCAACTACGACCTGGACTACCGCCTGAACCAGGAGGACAACCGTAACTACACGCAGGTCAGCCTCCTGAACCTGCTCAGCCCGAACGGCGAGCGGAACCAGGGCCTCGGCCTGCTCAGCCCCATCGGCTGACCTGGCAATACCTGAATCACCGGCGGTCCGACGCCGTTGACTCGAAGCCCGGGACGCTCCGTGAGGGGCGCCCCGGGTTTTTGCCGTCCGGGGTCAGAACCAGATCTGGTTCGGCCGGAGCTGGCCCGTCCGTATTGCCACGTTGAGGGTTGCCCACCCAGTACGGGCCGGACCTGTACTGGTTCGGATACTGGTTCGGACAGTTGGGGTTGCCCGGATCCGGAGGCGCCGGCGCCACCAACCCCGAAGCCGCTCCCGCCCGGCCCTGTGCCGGCGCGACGGTCGCGCGCGGCGGGGGACCGCTACGGGTTGACGTTGTCCAAGGCCCAGCCGCGGCCGGTCAGGCGAGGGCCAGACCCGGATCGGGGTCTGGTTCCGGCGTCGGAGCCGGGATCTTGTATTCCTCGGTGAGGGTCGTCATCGGACCCGGCCACGTCGCCTGGGCCACCTCGATCGGCTTGCGGGACTCGTCGAAGGCCACGTGCAGCAGGTGCAGCACCGGCGTGTCGGGGCGGATCTGCAGGATCTCGGCCTCGTCACGGCTCGGCTGGCGGGCGCTGATCGTGTCTGTCGCCGACGCGTAGCGTTTGCCGAGCACCTCTTCGGCCTCCTGGTAGAGCGGCCGTCCGAACGCCTCGGCCCGCTCCAACGAGGTGCCGTTCGTGTCGGTGACCCGGAACCAGGACGCGCCCACCTCTACGGCCACGTCGTCGGTGCGCACGATGTGACGTCGTACGAGCATCTCGGTGCCGTCGCGCACGCCGAACGCGTCCGCGACCTCGGGCGGGGCGGGCTCACGGCGTACGGAAACAAGCTGTTGGCGATAGCGGGCGGCGAGATCGGCGTGGTAACCCCGGTGCGCGCCGTAGCGGCCGCGGGAGAGCCGGTTGAGCCGTCGGCGGGTGCCGCGGACGTAGGTGCCCGAGCCCGGCTTGGTGATCAGGATGCCTTCGACGCGGAGCTGGTCGACGGTGCGCTGGACGGTCTGCTTGGCGACGCCGAACATCTCGGCCATCGCGGGGATCGACGGCAGGCGTTCGCCCGGCTGCCAGTCGCCGCGGCGGATGCGTTCCTTGAGCTGGGCGGCGATCTGCCGATGCGGAAACTCCGCCGCCCCCGGGTTGATCGTCATGACGACCTCCTTGACCCTAGGTTCCTAGGATGCCTCAAGCGATGTGTCGCAGGTCGCAGCGACACGCCCGGGTCACGGCATGAGCCCGGGCGTGTCAGGGGTTACCAGGAGCCGGCGGTGGGGCCGGCCGAGCCACCACGGCGGCGCAGGTACTTCTCGAACTCGCTGGCGATCTCGTCGCCGGTGAGCGGCTGGATGCCCTCGTCACCGACGCGCTCCTCCAGCTCGCGAACGTATTCGCCCAGCTCGGCGTCCTGCTCGGCGGCGGCGCGGACGCGCTTCTCCCACTCGTCGGCCTCCTCGGCGAGGTCGCCGACCGGCACGGGGAGATCGAGCACGTCCTCGAGGCGGCTCAGCAGCGCGAGGGTGGCTTTGGGGCACGGCGGGTTGTTCGCGTAGTGCGGCACGTGCACCCAGAACGACAACGCCTCAAGGTCGGCGCGCCCGGCCGCCTCGTGCAGCACGCCGACGATGCCGGTCGGGCCGTCGTAGCGGGTCGGGACGACGTTGAACTTCTCGGCCGCGTCACGGTCGGTGGCCGAGCCGCTGATCGGCAGCGGGCGGGTGTAGGGCACGTCGGCGAGCAGCGCGCCGAGCAGCACGATCCGGGTGACCTCGAGGCTGTGGCAGAGCTCCAGCACCTGTTCGCAGAAGGTGCGCCAGCGCATGCTCGGTTCGATGCCGCGGATCAGCACGACGTCGCGGTCGGAGCCGGGCGGGCTGGCCACCGTGAACCGCGTCGTGGGCCATTCGATCTTGCGGGTCTCGCCCTCGGCCATCGTGATCGTCGGCCGGCTGACCTGGAAGTCGTAGAAGTCCTCCGGGTCGATGGTGGAGATCTCGCGTGCCTGCCACACCTGTTCGAGGTGTTCCACGGCCGCGGTCGATGCGTCCGCTGCGTCGTTCCAGCCCTCGAAGGCGGCGATGGCCACGGGGGATCGGAGCAGCGGGAGGCCGTCGAACTCAGTCATGGGTGACAGCCTACGTGCGCCCGCGCGAGGTCACCCGGCGGCCGCGCCGCACCCGGACGAGTAGCCGCGGCCCTCAATTCCGGCATTTGCTCCAAAGACAAAGATCAAATTCCCCGCCGGTACGACCCCGCGCCCCGGGCTGCCGTTCCAGGCGAAGGCCGTCCCGGTGCCGGGGGTGCGTCGTCGGAGCTTCAGGACGTGTCCGGAGCCTCAGGACGTGTACCGCGCCTTCGAGAGCAGGGCCGCGCTGCGCAGGTTCCGGTAGAGGCCGTTGTGGTCCATCCCGTAGCCGACGATCAGTCCCTCGCCGACCTCGAAGCCGACGTAGGTCGGGGTGTCGGCGAAGCGGGCGGTCTCGGGTTTGCGGAGCAGGGCGCAGACGGCGACCGAGGCGGGGGAGCGCTGGGCCAGGTTGGCGATGAGCCAGCTCATGGTCAGGCCGGTGTCGATGACGCTGTCTACGATGACGATGTCGCGGCCGGTGATGTCGAGGTCCAAGTCTTTGAGGAGGCGTACGGAGCCGGAGGCGCGGTTGTGGGTGCTGTAGGACTTGACGGCCATCCAGCCGATCTCGAGCTGGGCGGGGTAGGCGCGGGCCAGGTCGACGGTGAAGGTCGCGGCGCCGCCGAGCACGCCGACCAGGATCGGGGTTCGGGGTCCGTAGAGTTCGTGCAGTTCCCGGGCGAGGGTGCCGACGCGGGTGAGGATCTGGTCCTCGGTCAGGAGTACGGCTTCCAGATCGTTCGCGACGTCAGTGGCGTCCACGGATGTCGATTCCCTCCGGTTAGTACCGATTTGTTCACGGATTGTCACTTTTGGTCGACACGCCCTGGGTCGCCTGTCGAACCTGTTCTTCTTCTAGTAAGGTCCGCGCGGCAAATAGTTCATGTTCTGGTTCATTCAGGAGTGGCGGAATGGCGCAGCGGTATCCCCTTGAAGTGATCCGCGATCGCACGTACAAGCAGCGGGACGCGTGGTGGACCGTCGGTCTCGTCGACCCGCTCGCCTCCCGCCTGGTGTGGCTGGTGCAACCGTGGCGCTCGATCACGCCGAACGTGCTGACCTCGCTGGCGTTCGTGGTCGGCCTGGCCAGCGCCTACTCGTTCTGGCGGGCCGACTACGTCTGGGTTCTGGTGGGCGCTCTGCTGTTCCACCTCAGCTTCGTCCTGGACTGCATGGACGGCAAGATCGCCCGGTTGAACGGCACGGGTTCGGCGTTCGGATCGTGGCTCGACTACGTGTTCGACCGGCTGCGGGTGGCGATCTGTGCCGTCGGCCTGTTCGGCGGTCAGTATGCGGCCACGAACAACATGACGTACCTGTGGGTCGGCGCGGTCGTCGTGTTCCTCGACATGTTCCGCTATCTGAACGCCCTGCAGATGGGCAAGGTCCGCGCCGGTCTGAACCAGGAGCGCGTGATCGTGGACGACGAGGAGTCGGAGTCCGGCCCGGTCGTCGCGCCCGAGCCCACCGGCAACGAGTCGGCGGTGTGGCGTCTGCGCAACTTCCTCGTACGTCACCGCGTGCGCCCGCACCTGTTCAGCGGTATCGAGTTCATGATGTTCGTGTTCATCGTCGGCCCGGTCCTGAAGCTCACGATCCCGGTCGCGATCCTGTCGTCGGCGCTGATGATCGCGTTCGAGCTGCTGCTGATCTTCCGTCTCTACAAGTACGCGACGCGCAAGGAGCGGCAGAACAAGGCCGAGGCCGCCGCTCTCGCCGCCCGCGAGTCGGTCGCTGTCTAGAACAAGGTTTAGAGCACGTTGTCCATCAGGGTGACCTCGGCGAGCGGTTCGAACCCGATCCGCCCGTAGAGTTCGATGGCCTGTACGTTGGCCGACTCGGTCTGCAGCGAGAGCCGGTGGGCCCCGCTGGCCAGGGCCTCCTCGGCGACCGCGGCGAGCAGCGCCCGGGCCACCCCGCGACGCCGGGCTTCCGGCCGCACGTAGAGATCGCGCACGAGCCAGACGGTGCGCAGGGTCAGTGCGGCCGGAACGACGGCCACCGTGCAGATTCCCTCGGCGGGACCGGCCAGGTAGACGCGGGTGCGGGCGGCCTCGACCTGTTCGCGCAGCCAGGCGGTGACGGCCTCGGGCGCCGGGTTGGCCCCGTAGTGCTGGCGGTACTCGTCGAGAAGCTGGGCGGCGCTCGTCCAGGACGCCGTTCCGTCCTCCCTCAACCGCGTCACGGTCATCCACCCATAATCACCTCTATCTCGCGATAAAGCGGGCATAATTTTCAACGTGGCGCACATCGACGAGGTGCTCGGACCCGACGACGACACGGTGACGTTCTTCCAGCCCCGGGCGATGGTCTACGTGACGATGCTCTGGGTGATCGCCGCGGTCTGGGTCACGACGCTGGGCCTTTTCGCGCTGCTGCGGGTGGCGATCGGTGACCCGCCGACGGCCGGTGACCTGATCGTCGGCCTGGAGCTGGCCCTGATCGTCCCGGTGGTGCTCTCCGCCCTGATCATCGTGGTCGTCGGCAACCGCCTGGGCTGGCTGCACAGCTCGATGCGCGGGCTCGACTTCGCCGCCACCGGCCGCCGGCCCGTGCACATCCCGTGGGCCGGCATCGCCGAGGTGGCCCTGCGCTATCGCGGCCCGTTCACCGAGCTCGTCATCACCCCGGCCGACGCCGATTTCGCCGAGCCCGGCGACGGCCCCGGCCGAGCGCCGCGCCGGCGCGGCGACACGTACCTCGTGGATGTGGGCCTGATGTCCCCGGCGCCCGAGGTGCTGCTGGCGGAGCTTCACCGCCGCCTGCCGACCAAGGTCTAGATTATGCGGTCATGACCGAGCTCAGAATCACGCGAGTCTTCGATGCCCCGCGCGCGCTGGTGTACCGCGCCTTCACCGATCCCGACCAGTTGGCCGCGTGGTTCGGGCCGGTGGGGTGGTCGGTGCCGCGGGAGACGGTCGAGATCGACGCGCGGCCGGGTGGGGTCGAGCGGTTCACGATGGTCAACGACGACGACCCGTCGCTGACGTCTCCGACGAACGCGGTCTTCGTCGAGGTGATCGAGAACGAGCTGCTCGTCGGCGAGGAGGAGTTCGCCGGGGTCGTGCTGCGGGTGCGGCTCGAGTTCCACGACGAGCCCGACGGCCGTACGCGTCTCGAGCTGGTCCAGGGTCCGATCCCGGCGGAGATCGAGGGCAACGCGCGCGAGGGCTGGGCAAGCAGCTTCACGAAGCTGGACGCGCTGCTCGCCGGGGCCTGACGTGCGCATCGTTGCGCGGGCGGAGGGACCCGACCCGAGCGCGGCGTTCAAGGAACGCTGGCCCGAGTTCATCTTTCACGACGACGTGTCCAAGCGGCACATCGAGCGGGTCGGGCACTACTTCGGCCGGTTCGACATTCTCGTGCTCGACGACGACGGCGCGGTCATGGCCGGCGGGTGGGGCGTGCCGATGGCCTGGGACGGGACGGTCGAGGACCTGCCGACCGGCTACGACGGCGCGCTCGTGCGGGCGGTCGAGGGGCACGAGGCCGGGGTGCGGGCCTACGCCGAGGGGCTGTCGCACGTCGTGGCTCCGCTGCGGCCGACGTGGAAGCACCGCTACCCGACGGTGCCGATGGCCGAGTACGCGACGTGGCAGCGCGCCGACGGGCTTTCGATCGCCCCGTGGATCCGCACCCACCAGCGGATGGGCGCTCGGATCCTCGGCCCGGCGCCCGCGTCGATGGTGATCGAGGGCACCGTGGCCGAGTGGCAGGAGTGGACGGGGATGGTTTTCCCGGTGAGCCGGGACTATGTGGTGCCGGAGGCGCTCAACCTGGTGCGCGTCGACGTGGAACGCGACCGTGGCGTCTACGTCGAGGAGAACCTGTGGGTCGAGCACCCCCGCCGGTGGCTAGATGATGGCGCGGATCACCACGATGCCGAAGAAGACGATGAGGAACGCCAGGTCGATCGAGACGCCGCCCAGGCGCAGCGGGGGAACGACACGGCGCACGGGCGCGAGGATCGGCTCGGTGACGCGGTAGACGCCCGACATGAGGCGGGCGCGGAAACCGCCCGCCGTGGCGGGGCCGGCGAGAACCGTGCTCCAGTCGAGCACGGCGCGGGCCACGAGCAGGATCTGCAGCAGCAGGAGAACCAGGCTCACGAGGGCCAGGATCAACGCGGGTACCTCCAGTAACCGGAAGGAGTGACCCCTCTACTGTGCGTCGCTCACCTGTGGGAACGCTGAAGGCGGGCAGTGAGAATGCCGGGCCGGGTTGCGGACAGTAGTCGCAGCTTCGACGTATGGCAATCTTCGCGGACGCGCACGATGATGACGGCAAGCGCGTTTGTGTCGAGGAGGCACCATGCCGGACGTGGTGGTCATCTCCGGGCATCCACGTCCCGGGTCCAGGACGCTGTCGCTGGCCCGGGCGCTGGGGGAGCGGATCGCGCTCAGCCGCGGGCAGGCGGGGTTCGTGACCGTCGACGTGGCCGAGCTGGGGCCGCGCCTGCTGGTGCCGGCCGACGCGGCCACCGGCGAGGCGCTGCTCGACGTGCAGGACGCCGCACTGCTGATCGTGGCGACGCCCACCTACCGCGGCACGTTCTCGGGGGCGCTCAAGGTGCTGCTCGACCAGTTGCCGGCCAACGCGCTGGCCGGGGTGCTGGCCGTCCCGGTCGTCACGGGCGAGACGCAGCCGCAGGCCGACACGGCCGAGGCGTTCCTGGCCCGGCTGCTGCGCGAGCTCGGCGCCGACGTCGTCGACTTCGGGCTGACCGCGATCGGCGACGAGCTGGCCGACCCGGGGGCCGTGGCCGAGCAGTACACCGAAGCGCTCATCGCGTGACCACCGTCCGGCCCGCGGCGTCGCGACGGCCGTGACCGGCGACGGCGCCGGCCGCAGCGACGTCTCGCGGCGGTCGCGCGGTTGTCGCAGGTGTCAGTCTCGTACGTCTGAAGTGGTCTTTCCGAAGGTGACCGCTACGCCGGGTGAATAGAGGACGCTCACCGGGGGTGTGTTCGGCTGGGACAGGCCGGATGCGGCGATCAGCGTGTCCGACAGGGACAGCAGCTCGGCGCGGTGCAGGGGCCAGGGCGGATGGTCGTTGGCCAGGTGGCGGGTGCGGCCCCACGTGGTGGTGTGCAGGCCCCAGCGGGCGGTGAGGAAGTTCTCCAGGGGTGTCGGCTCGGTGACGGGTGCGCCGACGCGGACGGTCATCTCGTTGGTCGCGGCGGGCGTGGTCGGCCAGCGGCGGCGGGAACTGTAGGTGAGCACGTCGCCGTCGCGGGTCAGGCGCATGCGGGCCCACATGTAGGGCAGGCGCAGCCAGGCGCGGGCGACGAGCACCGGGACGAGCCGTTCGGCTTCCAGGGAGCGGAAGACGACCGCCCGCCGGCCCTGTTCGTCCACACTGTAGAGGCGGACATTCGTCTCGCAGAAGTCGCCGAGGTAGGGCACGCCGGGGCCGTTGAGGAAGCCGACGTCCCGCATGCGGAAGCCGATCAGGCCCACGTAGGTGACGCCGTCGAGGGTGTCGGGGACCGTGCCGGCCGGTAGCAGCGGTGCGACCAGCGCGGGGTCGGCCGGCCAGTGCAGGAACGCCAGATCGGTCCACCGCTGCACGAGCAGGGGGCGCCGCACCGGGCGCGGCGTCGTGACGGTGACGGCCTCGGCGTTCAGCGGGCGATCTCGTTCATGTTGGCGTAGCGCTCGCCGGCGGGCGGCTGGATGGCGGTCAGCCGGGACAACTGGTCGGCGGTGAGCCGCAGCGCGTCGGCGCCGGCGTTCTCCTCGAGGCGTTTCACGTGTTTGGTGCCGGGGATCGGGGCGATGTCGTCGCCCTGGGCGAGCACCCACGTGAGCGCGACCTGGGCCGGGGTGGCGCCGGCCTCGCGGGCGACGGCTTCGACCTCGTCGACGATGCGCAGGTTCTGCTCGAAGTTCTCGCCCTCGAAGCGCGGGGTGGACAGCCGGAAATCGTCGGGGTCGAGGGTCTTGGTGTCGCGGATGGCGCCGGTGAGGAAGCCGCGGCCGAGCGGGGAGTAGGGCACCAGGCCGATGCCGAGCTCGCGCAGCGTGGGCAGGATGCGGGCCTCGATGTCGCGCGTCCACAGCGAGTATTCCGACTGCACGGCGGTGATCGGGTGCACGGTGTGGGCCCGGCGGATCGTGTCGGCGCCCGCCTCGGACAGGCCGATGTGCCGGATCTTGCCGGCCTGCACGAGGTCGGCGAGGGTGCCCACGACCTCTTCGATCGGCACCTTCTCGTCGACGCGGTGCTGGTAGTAGAGGTCGATGTGGTCGGTGCCGAGGCGGCGCAGCGACCCGTCGAGGGCGGCCCGGATGTTGTCGGGGTGGCTGTCGATCGTGCGGGTGCGGTCGTCGTCGTCGTCGCCCCGATGGGAGACCAGCCCGAACTTGGTGGCGATCTGCACCTGGTCCCACCGCCCGGCCAGCGCCCGGCCGACGAGTTCCTCGTTCGCGTAGGGCCCGTAGACCTCGGCGGTGTCGAAGAAGGTGACACCCAGCTCGAGGGCGCGGTGGATGGTGCGGACGGACTCGGCGTCGTCGGTGCCGCGGCCGGTGTAGTAGGCCGACATGCCCATGCAGCCCAGGCCGAGACGGGACACGTCGAGCCCGGCGAGCGATACGCGCTTCATGCCGCGAACCTACGCCGCGGCGCGGGTGGTCGGACAGTGATGGAGTTAACGGCCACGAGGTGCCGGGTCGGCGGGAGAGAATGGGTACGACATACACCCTTGTGACCCTGGAGGCTCATCCTGAACGCCCGACGACCGGCCGCGGTGCTCTTCGACATGGACGGCACGCTGGTGGACAGCGAGAAGGTGTGGGAGATCGCCCTGCACGAGCTGGCGGTGCGGGCCGGGGGCACGCTCTCCCCGGCCGCCCGGCACGCCATGATCGGCAGCAGCATGGCCGCCAGCATGCGGATCCTGCGTGACGACCTGGGCCAGCCCGACCGGCCCGAGGCGCCCGACGTGCGGTGGCTCACCGACCGGGTGCTCGAACTGTTCGGCGCGGGGCTGGTGTGGCGCCCTGGGGCTCAGGCGCTGCTGCACGCGGTGCGTTTCGCCGGGCTGCCGACCGCCCTGGTCACCTCGACCGGCCGCCGGCTGGTCGAGGCCGCCCTCGACACGCTCGGCCGCAAGAACTTCGACGTCGTGGTCTGCGGCGACGAGGTGACCATGCCCAAACCCGACCCGGAGCCCTACCGGGCCGCCGCCAAGCTGCTCGGCGTCCCGGTCGAGGACTGCGTGGCGATCGAGGACTCGCCGACCGGCGTCTCCAGCGCGCTCGCGTCGGGCGCGGCCGTGCTGGCCGTGCCCTCCGAGCTCGAGCTGCCGCCGACCGACGGGGTCCACCTGCGCACCTCGCTGGTGGGGGTGGACCCCGCCTATCTGGCCGACCTGCTCGTGCACCGGGGTCTGCTGCAACCCGAGCACTGATCTCTGGTCGTGTTTCTCTAGTTCTAGTCGTGGGCGATGGCGGCCAGGACGTTGAGCCGGGCCGCCTTGATCGACGGCAGCACCGCCGCGAGGACCCCGACCAGGGCGGCCAGGCCGAGGTAGAGCCCCATCTGGGTCCAGGGGAGCACCAGGTCGGTGATGCCCTCGCTCTCCAGGGCCCGCACCACGGCCGCGCCCAGGCCGCTGCCGACCACGACGCCGAGCAGCGCGCCGAAGACCGAGATCACCACGGCTTCGACGGTGACCATGCGCATCGTCTGGGCCCGGCCGAGGCCGACGGCGCGCAGCAGCCCCAGCTCCCGGGTGCGTTCCAGCACCGACAGGGCGAGGGTGTTGACCACGCCGAGTACCGCGATGAGGATCGCCAGGCCGAGCAGGATCTGCACCATCGTGATGACCGTGTCGAAGTCGCCGGTCTGCTGGTTGATGAAGCTGCTGCGGTCGGTCGCGTTGACCTCGGGGCTGTCCGCGACCAGGGCCTTGACCTGCGGCAGCACCTGGGCGACGGTGGCGCCCTCGGCGAGCCGCACGAACCCGAAGACCGGCTGGGTGATGCCGAACTCCCTGGTCGCGGCGGCCGGCAACAGATAGCTGCCGGGCATCGCGTCCTCGTCGTAGGTCGCGGCGATCGTGTAACGGTGCTGCTCGCCGCGCGGCAGTTGCACGGTCAGCGCGCTGCCGACGGCCCAGCCGTGTTCGGCCGCCTCCTGGTTGCTGACCGCCAGTTGCCCGCTGGTCAGGGCGGGCAGGGCCGGTGATCCGTACGCCTCGGCGAGCTCGGCCAGGTCGTCGGTGGCGTTGACATAGGTGCGTTCACCGTCGATGACCGCCTGGTCGTTCCAGACACCCGCGGCGGCCCGCACCCCGGGCAGCGCGGCCGTCCGGGCGAGCACGCCTTCGTCGAACGTGGGCGGCCGTGGCCCGTTCTGGTCGCCGCCGATCACGATCTCGGCCTTGATCGTGTTCTCGGCCTGGGCGGCCAGGCTCTGCTTCGCCGAGTCCATGACCACGGTGACGCCGGTGACCAGTGCGATGCCGACCATGAGGGCGGCCGCGGTGATCGCCGTACGCCTCGGGTTGCGGCCCGAATTGAGCCGGCCCAGACGCCCCGGCACCGACCACGAGAACAGCCGGCCCAGCGCGCCCACGACCGGCTTGGAGATCAGCGGCGTGAGCAGGGCGACCCCGATGAACGTGACCAGCACCCCGGTCAGGATCAGCCACAGGGAGTTTGTCGCGTACAGCCCGACGCCGAGCGTGGCCGCGCCGGCCGCGCCGATGATCGCCCCGGTGACCGTGACCCGCGTCAGCGGCCGGTCGGGGGTGGCGACGTCCTGCATGGCGGCGATCGGCGAGATGCGGGAGGCGCGCAGGGCCGGCAGCACCGCGGCGACGACAGTCACCACGACCCCGACGATCAGCGAGCTGAGGATCGCCGCGAGCGGGACGCCGACCGGTGCCGGGTCGAGCCCGCCGCTCATCGAGCCGAACAGGGTGACCAGCAGCGCGCCCACCCCGACGCCGGCGCCGAGGCCGAGGGCGGCGGCGACCAGACCGATCACGACCGCCTCGAGCAGCACCGAGCCGATCACCTGACGGCGCCCCGCGCCCAGCGCGCGCATCAGCGCGAGTTCCCGGGTGCGCTGGGCCACGATGATCGAGAACGTGTTGAGGATGAGGAACGTGCCGACGAACAGGGCCACCCCGGCGAAGCCCAGCAGGATGTTGTTGAAGAAGCCGAGCGCCTCCTTGAACTGAGCGGAGCTCTCCTCGGCGAGCTGCTTGCCGGTCTTCACGTCGTAACCCGCGCCCACCTGGGCGGCGATCCGGTCCCGGACGGCGGTGGCGCTCTCGCCGTCGGCGACGCGCACGGTCACCTGGGTGAGGACGCCGGCCTGGCCGAGCATGGAGCGCTGGGCGACCGGTGTGGTGAAGGCGACCTCCTGGACGCCGCCGATGCTGTCGCGGCCCTCGGTGTAACCCCAGACGCCGACCAGCGTGAACGTCTTCTTCGGCAGCTGGGTGAGCACGGCCACCTGGTCGCCGACCTTGATGCCGGCGGCCTTGGCGACCGCCTCGTTGACGGCGATCTCGGTGTCCTTCTCGGGGCCGCGGCCCTGGCGCAGCTGCATCAGCTCGTCGGTGCCGACCCAGTTCATGCCGATGCGCGGCGGGCCGAAGCTGGTGACGACCTTGCCGTCGGAGCCGATCACGCGGGCGCCGTCGGTGGCGACCACGCCGGTCGCCTTCGCCACCCCGGGCACCTGGCCGATCGTGGTGGCCAGCGCCGCGGGCAGCGGCGTCTCGACCTGCTCGCCGTCCATCTCGGACACCGCGATCCTGGGTTTCGCCTTCACGGCGACGTCGGTCGTCGCGTAGCCCTCGGTGAACAGGTTGTCGAAGGTGCGGCTCAGCGTGTCGGTCGTGACGAACGCCCCAGCGACGAACATGACGCCCAGCACGACGGCCAGACCGGAGAGCACCAGCCGTAGTTTGCGGCCGAGCAGGCTCTTCAGTGTCGCGCGCAGCATCAGACGAGCACCTCCCCGGCCTTCATCTGCTCGAGCACCGACTCGGGGGTCGGGTTGTCGAGCTCGGCGACGATCGCGCCGTCGGCGAGGAAGACGACACGGTCGGTGTAGCTGGCGGCGACCGGGTCGTGGGTGACCATGACGATCGTCTGGCCGTGCTCCATGACGCTGGAGCGCAGGAACGACAGGATCTCGGCGCCGGCCTTGGAGTCGAGGTTGCCGGTGGGCTCGTCGGCGAAGATGACGTCGGGCCGGCTCATCAGCGCCCGCGCGCACGCCACCCGCTGCTGCTGGCCGCCGGAGAGCTGACTCGGCCGGTGGTTGAGCCGGTCACCCAGGCCGACGGTGCCGATCACGGTGTCCCACCACTGCGGGTCGGGCTTCTTGCCGGCGATGTCGAGCGGCAGCCGGATGTTCTCGGCCGCGGTCAGCGTGGGCAGCAGGTTGAACTGCTGGAAGATGAAGCCGACCCGGTCGCGTCGCAGCCGGGTCAGGGCCTTGTCGCCCAGGCCGGTGACCTCGGTGCCGCCGATGTGCACGGAGCCGCGGGTGACCGTGTCGAGGCCGGCGAGGCAGTGCATCAGCGTCGACTTGCCGCTGCCCGAGGGGCCCATGATGGCCGTGAACCTCCCGCGTGCGAAGCTCGCGCTCACCCCGCGCAGAGCGACCACACGCGCCTCGGCCGACCCGTAGACCTTCCACACATCGTCGGCGCGCGCCGCGAGCGCCTCCGGCGCCTTCGTCCCGATCATTCTGCTGCCCCCTGGTCGTGCGGGCCGGTGCCGGCCCGTCCGCTTCATCGTTGCGGGGTGACGGCACGCTGACGTCAGCCCACGGTCGTACACGGACGCGGAGATTGGCGTCCGGGGAGCACCCAGGGGGTTCTCAGGGTGGACCCTGAGATGTCACGGTGACGCTTGCATGACGTCAGAGTTGACGTCATAGTGGTGTCATGGATTTGACGCCCTACCTCGAGACCCTGCGGGGCGACCTCGCGGCCGCCGCCGCACCGGCCGGGCCCGAGACGACCCGGGCCGCCGAACTGCTCGGGCACGCGCTCGAGGCGTCCGCCCGGCTCGCCCTGCTCGAAGCCCTGTCCGACGCGGCCGCCGAGATCACCACGCGGCTGCCCGAGGCGAGCGTGGAGGTGCGGCTGCGCGGCCGCGAGGCCGACCTCGTGGTCACCCAGCACGCACCCTCGCCGCCGGTGCCGCCGTCGCCGCCCGCCGCTCCGGTGCCACCTGACAGCGGCGACCTGTCCCGGCTCACCCTGCGCATGCCGGAATCGCTGAAGACCCACGTGGAGCAGACCGCGGCGGCCGAGGGCATCTCGGTCAACGCCTGGCTCGTGCGGGCGGTGACCGCGGCGGTCCAAGCCTCGGCGCCGCCGTCGTTCCCCTTCAACCCGCCCGGTTCCCCCTCGGGCTCCTCGAAGCGCGTCACCGGCTTCTTCCAGGCCTGATCCCTTCCCATCCTCTTTGGAGACCCCTCATGTACGAGTTCCAGCACCCCACCCCCGTCACCGTCGCTCTCAAGGTCCGCGCCGGCGTGATCCGGCTGTATGCCGAGTCCCGCGACGACGTGCTGGTCACGGTCGAGCCGATGGACGGCAAGGACGCGTCCCGCGACGCCGCCGAACAGACCCGGGTCGTCCTCGAGGGCGACACCGTGATCATCGAAGTGCCGGGCGCCGACAACGCGTGGATGTGGCGGCGCTCGGCCAAGCTGGCCATCACCGTCCACGCGCCCGCCGGCAGCTCGGTGACCGGCCGCAGCGCCTCGGCCGACCTCACCGCGACCGGCGACTGGTCGGCCGTCACGCTCGACGTCGCCTCGGCCGACGTCCAGATCGACTCGGCTGCCGCCGACGTCCACATCGACTCGGCCAGCGGTGACATCCGGCTCGGCCTGGTCGGCGGTTCGGCGAGCCTGGAGAGCTCGTCGGGCGACATGCGCGTCGGTGACGTCACCGGTGACGTCAGCGTGAAGTCGGCCAGCGGCGACATCCGCCTCGGCGCCGTCGGCCGCAGCCTGCGCGTCTCGACCGCCTCGGGCGACGTCGAGGTCGGCCGCCTCACCCAGGGCCGCAGCGAGCTCAAGACCGCCTCCGGCGACGTGTCGATCGGCATCGCCGCCGGCGTCAACGTGTGGCTCGACCTGAACACGGCCTCCGGCCGCACGATCAGTGGCCTGAACCCGCAGCCCGCCCCCGCCACCACGACCGACCAGCCGCTGCTCGAGCTGCGCGTACGCACCGCCAGCGGCGACATCGAGATCAACCGCGCGATCCTCGACCGGAAGGCCGCCTGATGCTCCCCGACGACCGCTTCAACCTCGAGAACTCCGCCCGCCGCCGCCAGCAGTCAGCCCGCCGCAAGCGCACCCGCTTCACCCCGCCCGACTGGCCCCACAGCCGAGGCCCCGTCCCCAACCCCCGCCGCGACCACTGAGCACCGGCTTCACGCGCCGGGCTTGACCAGGCCGGTCTCGTAGGCGAGCACTACCGCCTGGGTTCGGTCGCGCAGGCGCAGCTTGGTCAGGACGTGGCCGACGTGGGTCTTGATGGTGGTCTCGCTGACCTGCAGGGCCGCCGCGATCTCGGCGTTCGAGTGGCCGCGGGCGACGTGCACGAGGACCTCGCGTTCGCGGTCGGTCAGCGCGTCCAGCTTGGACGTGGTGGTCGTCTCGGGGGCCGGCAGGGCCTCGGCCACGCGGGCGAGGATGCGGGCCAGGGTGGGCGGGGTGATGACGGCGCCGCCGGCGGCCACGGCGCGGACGGCGGTGACCAGCTCGCCTGCGGGGGCGTCCTTGCGCAGGAAGCCGGCGGCGCCCGCGGTGATGGCGGCGAGCACGTCCTCGTCGGTGTCGTGGGCGGCCAGGATCAGCACGCGCACGGGCAGGCCGGCCTCGGTGACCGCCCGGGTGACGGCCAGACCGTCGGTGCGGGGCAGGGTCAGATCGGTGATCAGGACGTCGGGCAGCAGGCGGCGGGCCAGGTCGACGGCCTCGCCGCCGTCGCCGGTCTCGGCCGCCACGACGATCTCGGGCGCCTGACCGTCCTGCGGCGCGGCGGTCAGGATCGCGCGCAGACCGGAGCGCTGCATGGGCGCCGCGTCGGCCAGCAGCACCCGCAGCGGTCGCGCGGGGCTGCCGTCGCGGGGCGGGCTGCCGTCGGCCGGTGAGCGCATGGCGGCAACCCTAGGGGTCAGGCCAGGCGGTCGTCGTCGGCGGGGCCGAGCCGCACCGGTTCGGCCGGGGCGACCGGGTAGGGCGGGGGAGTGCCGCCGAACTCGGGGCAGTGGGCCTGGTGGCTGCACCAGCCGCACAGCCGGCTCTTCTTGGGCAGGAAGTTCTGGTCTTTCTTGGCCCGTTCGATCGCCTGCGACAGGGCGACCAGGGTGCGTTCGAAGCGTTGCAGCTCGTCGGCGTCGGGGCTGTAGTCGCAGACCTCGGCGTCTTTCAGGTAGACCAGGCGCAGAACCCGGGGGACCACCCCGCGGGTGCGCCACAGCACCAGGGCATAGAACTTGAGCTGGAACAGGGCGCGGCCCTCGAACGCCTCGCGCGGCGCGCCGCCGGTCTTGTAGTCGACCACGCGCAGGTCACCGCCGGGGGCGACGTCGAGCCGGTCGATGTAGCCGCGGATCAGCAACTCGTCGTCGACCAGCGTGGAGATCAGCGTCTCGCGCTCGGCCGGTTCGAGGCGGCTCGGGTCTTCGACCGCGAAGTAGCCGGGCAGCAGCGCCTGGGCGCTGGCGAGGAACGCGGCGAGGCGGGCCTGGTCGTCGCCGTCGACGACCCCGCCCGTGGCGTCGGCCTCGGCGGCGACCGCCGCCGGGTCGACCGCGCGCCCGGCGGCGTCGGCCGCGCGCCCGGCAGCCGCGGCGGCGTCGGCCAGCAGCTCGGGGGCGGCCGGGTCGGCGGTGCCCCCGGTGGTGGCGGCGGCGAAGATCTCGGCCAGGGCCGGTTCCTGCTCGAGCAGGCGTGACCAGGACGGGGCGACCAGGGCGGCCGCGGCCTCGGGGGTGCGCTCGGCGGCCGGCAGGTCGAACAGGCTCTCGAGCACCGCGTGGACCAGGGTGCCGCGGACCTGGTCGGCGCTGGGCTGCTCGGGCAGGCGGTCGATGGTGCGGAAGCGGAACAGCAGGGGGCAGGTCTTGAAGTCGGCCGCCCGCGACGGCGACAACGACGGACCCTGATGGGGCGACGCGGCGTCAGCGGGCGAGACCGTCGGTGCTGTCATGGGTAGAAGGCTAGGGCAGGGGTACGACAAAACGTGCTCCGGGAGTTCCCAGGCGGCTTCCGTAGCATCTAGCACGTGAATGACAGCGCGGCGGGCAGCAGCGGAGCGCGGCGGCGGCGCCGGTCGGGGCGTGCCGCCCGGCCGGTCGGCCAGGTGCTGGGCATCCCGATCTTCGTGAACTCCTCGATGCTCCTGCTGGCCGTGCTCGTGACCGTCGTCTACGGCAACTACGTGCGAGGCCAGCTCGACCTGCCCGGCCCCCTGGCGTACGTGGTGGGCTTCGGTTTCGTGGTCTGCCTGCTCGGCTCGGTGCTGCTGCACGAGCTGGGCCACGCCCTCACCGCCCGCCGCTTCAAGATCGGGGTACGGGGCATCACCCTGGAACTGCTCGGCGGCTACACCGAGATGGACCGCGACGCCCCCACCCCGCGCGTCGACGCCCTGGTCAGCCTGGCCGGCCCGGCGGTCAGCCTGGTGCTCGGCGGCCTGGCCACGGCGGCGTTCGTGGTGCTGCCCGACCGCACGATGGCCGGCCAGATCGCCTTCCAGCTCGCCGCCAGCAACGTCCTCGTGGCGATCTTCAACGTGCTGCCGGGCCTGCCGCTCGACGGCGGCCGGGCCCTGCGTGCGGGCCTGTGGGCGCTGCTCAAGGACCGCAACCGGGCCACCGAGGCGGCCGGCTGGGCGGGCCGGCTGATCGCGTTCGGCACCGCCATGACCGCGATCTGGTTCTACCGGGCCGGCACGCTCACCCTGGTCGGGTTGCTGTTCGTGCTGCTGGTCGTGCTCACCCTGTGGCAGGGCGCCGGCCAGTCGATCCGGCTGGCCCGCATGACCCGCCGTTTCCCGCTGGTCGACCTGGCCGCCCTGGCCCGCCCGCTGCTGACCGTGCCGGCCGGCACCCCGCTCGGCGAGGCCCAGCGGCGCCGCTCGGAGGACCCGCGACCCAACGTGGTGCTGGCCGTGTCGGACTCGGCCGGTAATCTCACCGCACTGGTCGATCCGGTCGCCGCCGAGCGCGTCCCGGTCGACCGGCGCCCGTGGGTGGCCGTCGACAGCGTGGCCCGCTCACGCGACGCGGTGCCCGCGCTTGCGCTCGGGCTCAGCGGCGAGCAGGTGGTGCGCGCGCTGCAGGCCCACCCTGCCGCGCAATACGTCATCACCTCGGGTGAGGATGTGGTGGGAGTGCTGCGCGTCGGCGACGTCGCTCACGTGCTCGAACCGCGCCGGCCCGGCCCGAACCGGACCGACCCAAAGCGTGAAGCGAAGCAGAAAGAGAAGTAGTGACCATTACACCTGCCCCTGTCGTCGACGAATCGCAGCCCGCGCACCGCGGGCCGTTCCGGGCGGGTGATCGCGTCCAGCTCACCGATCCCAAGAATCGGATGCACACGATCGTCCTCGAGCCGGGCAAACAGTTCCACACCCACCGCGGCGCCCTCGACCACGACGCGCTCATCGGCCTGCCCGACGGCAGCGTCGTCACCTCCTCCGGCGGCACCGCCTACCTGGCCCTGCGCCCCCTGCTCAGCGACTATGTGCTGTCCATGCCGCGCGGCGCCCAGGTCATCTACCCCAAGGACGCCGCCCAGATCGTCGCCATGGGTGACGTCTTCCCGGGCGCGAAGGTGCTCGAGGCCGGCGTCGGCTCGGGCGCGCTGACCTGCTCGCTGCTGCGCGCCGTCGGCACCAGCGGAGAGCTTCACTCGTACGAGTTGAGGGACGACTTCGCCGCTATCGCCCGCAAGAACGTCGAGTCGTTCTTCGGCGGCCCGCACCCGGCGTGGCACCTGCACTCCGGCGACGTCGCCTCGAACCCCGAGACCGGTTTCGACCGGATCGTCCTCGACATGCTGACCCCGTGGGAGACCCTCGACATGGTCGAGAAGGCGCTCGTGCCCGGCGGTGTCTTCATCGGCTACGTGGCCACCACCCCGCAGCTGTCCGAGCTCGTCGAGGCCCTGCGCGAACGCGGGGGCTGGACCGAGCCGCGCGCCTGGGAATCGCTGGTGCGCGACTGGCACGCCGAGGGCCTGGCCGTCCGCCCCGACCACCGCATGATCGCGCACACGGCGTTCCTCGTCTCGGCCCGCAAGCTCGCGCCCGGCGTCACCGCCCCGCCGCGGCGCCGCAAGCCCAGCAAGGGCGCCGAGGCGTACGCGCTGCGGCGCGCGGCTCAGGCGGCGCTGGCCGCGGCGGCCGAGGCCGACCAGGACCGCTCACCGATCGAATGACGCCTCTTGGCTCTCAAGATGTGACGCGGCGCGCAGCCGTCGGGTAGCTTCCAGTTCGGCAGCGGCACGGCTCGGGGAGGATCGGGTGGGCGCGATGAGTTCTCCGCCGTTCGGCGGCAGCAACGAGATGCCGGCGGTCTTCCCCGACTGGTCGCCCTACCAGGACCTCGACTCCGCCGCCCGCGCCTACCTGCGCGACCCCGAAGTGGCCCTCGACGCCCTGTTCGGGGTGCTCCGCGGCGCCTCCGTGCTGTGTTTCACCCTGGAACGCTTCGTCAACGAGGTCAACGGCGTCTGGCAGGAGGTCGTCATCTGTGACGGCAGCCGCCTCGTGCTCTGGCACGGGGAGGATGTGGCGCCCGGGGACGGCCCGGTCGGCTCGATGACCTCGTCGCTGCGGGTGGTGCCGCTGTCCACGGTCACCGAGGTCGGCTGCCGGCGCCGCCTGACCCGCACCTCCAACGGCCAGGCCCGGGTCGACAGCATCGATGTCTACCTGCTGCTGAGCTCGGTCGACGACGCCGTCCCGCCGCCCGGCCTCGACGAGGGCGAGTCCCGCGCCCAGATCCGCCACGACGCGCTGCGCTTCGGCAAGACCCTCGACGACGGCGGCCCCGGCCAGATCGCCCGCCTGGAGGAGTTCTCCCGCGTGGTCGCCTCGTTGGTGGGCAGGCCCACTCTGTAGGCAGCGACACACCGGAAACGCCGTCTTTAGTCCGATTCAGGGCGGCGGGCGGGGTGGTCGGATGGGTTTCCGGCGTGTGACTTTTTTCGTGGTTTCAGAGCGGCCGTCGAGGGGTGCCCGGAACGCTCCAGCCGTTGCGTGAGAACGGATTCACGCGGCCTCGGGACCGGCCACCTCGACGTTGTCGGAGGAGCGCACCACATGGATGCAGTCACCCGGGCACTCCTTGGCCGAATCGATCACCTCGAGGCGCAGCGAGGCCGGCACGCTCACCCGCGCACCGGGGGATAGCAGCAGCTCACCGGCGTCGTCCTTGACATAGGCGAGGCCGTCGACGTCGAACTCGAACACCTCGGGCGCGTACTGCACACAGAGGCCGTCGCCGGTGCAAAGGTCCTGATCGACCCAGACCTGCAGCTCGTCACTTCCGGCCGGTGCCGACACCTGTTACCTCCTATGGATGACCCGGGCCGACCGTACCGGAAGCCTCCGACAAACTCCTTGCGGGCACCAGCCGAATGGATCAAGACTCGGTGACGAGGGTGTTGCATGGGTCGAAATCCGGCCCGCAGCGGCTAGTGTTATCCCAAGACGTTCGAGCCCCCGGGGAGGTGGGACGTGGCACGTAGCGACGAGGCGGACTCACGCGCCGCACGTTGGGAGAAAGAGGCCAACGATCTCTCCAGCCAGGTCGCGTTCCTGCAAGAGGAACTCGCCCTCGTTAGGCGGAAGTTGACCGAGAGCCCACGACACGTCCGGCAGCTTGAGGAACGGCTCGCGGCAACGCAGGCGCAGCTGGCCCGACTGACCGAGAACAACGACCGGCTCGTGGCGACCCTGAAGGAAGCCCGAGCCCAGATCGTCACTCTCAAGGAAGAGATTGACCGGCTCGCCCAGCCGCCCAGCGGCTACGGCGTATTCCTGTCGGCCCACGAGGACGGCACCGTCGATGTCTTCACCGGCGGCCGCAAGCTGCGCGTGGCGGTCTCCCCGTCCCTCGAGGTCGAGGAACTGCAGCGCGGGCAGGAGGTCCTGCTCAACGACGCGCTCAACGTCGTCGACGCGTTCGGCTTCGAGCGCAGCGGCGAGGTCGTGACCCTCAAGGAGGTCCTCGCGGGCCCCGACGGCCAGCGTGGCGACCGTGCACTGGTCGTCTCGCACGCCGACGAGGAACGCATCGTCCTGCTGGCCGACTCGCTCGAGATCAGCAAGCTCCGCGCGGGCGACTCGCTGATGATCGAGCCCCGCTCGGCCTACGCCTACGAGCGCATCCCCAAGAGCGAGGTCGAAGAGCTCGTTCTCGAGGAGGTCCCCGACGTCGACTACACCGACATCGGCGGCCTGCACTCGCAGATCGAGCAGATCCGCGACGCGGTCGAGCTGCCCTTCCTGCACGCCGACCTGTTCCGGGAGCACCAGCTGCGCCCGCCGAAGGGCATCCTGCTCTACGGCCCGCCCGGCTGTGGCAAGACCCTGATCGCCAAGGCGGTCGCCAACTCGCTGGCGAAGAAGATCGCCGAGCGGCGCGGCGAGGAGAAGCACACCAGCTACTTCCTCAACATCAAGGGCCCGGAACTGCTCAACAAGTACGTGGGTGAGACCGAGCGGCACATCCGCCTGGTCTTCCAGCGGGCCCGGGAAAAGGCCGGCGAGGGCACGCCGGTGATCGTGTTCTTCGACGAGATGGACTCGATCTTCCGCACCCGTGGCTCAGGTGTCTCCAGCGACGTGGAGAACACGATCGTCCCCCAGCTCCTCAGCGAGATCGACGGCGTCGAGGGCCTGGAGAACGTGATCGTGATCGGCGCCTCCAACCGGGAAGACATGATCGACCCGGCGATCCTGCGCCCCGGCCGTCTCGACGTGAAGATCAAGATCGAGCGTCCGGACGCCGAGGCCGCGAAGGACATCTTCGGCAAGTACATCCTGTCCAACCTGCCGCTGAGCACCGACGACCTCAACGAGCACGGCAACGACCGTGACGTCACGGTCGCCGCCATGATCGAGGCAGTCGTGCTCCGCATGTACACCGAGTCCGAAGAGAACCGCTTCCTCGAGGTCACCTACGCCAACGGCGACAAGGAAGTCCTCTACTTCAAGGACTTCAACTCGGGCGCGATGATCCAGAACATCGTGGACCGCGGCAAGAAGATGGCCATCAAGGAATTCCTCACCTCCGGCAAGAAGGGGCTGCGCCTGCAGCACCTGCTCGACAGCTGCGTCGACGAGTTCCGCGAGAACGAGGACCTGCCCAACACGACCAACCCCGACGACTGGGCCCGCATCTCCGGCAAGAAGGGCGAGCGGATCGTCTACATCCGCACGCTCGTCTCCGGCGGCAAGGGCGCCGAAGCCGGCCGCTCCATCGAAACGGCCAGCAACACCGGTCAGTACCTGTAGAAAACGATCGAAAGACGCGGGCCGGGGGTTTCCTCCGGCCCGCGTTCTCGTTGACCACGCATGCGGCTCGGCTGGCTCGACGCGCTCCGGGGCTACGCGGCGCTCACGGTTGTCCTGTTCCACCTCAGCCCGCAGATCATCGGCCTCGACACGCACCTGGCGATCATGCGGCAGATCAACCTCGGCAAGTACGCCGTGCTGCTGTTCTTCCTGGTCAGCGGCTACGTCATCCCGATGTCGCTGGAACGGCACGGCTCCCTGCGCCGGTTCTGGATCGGACGGCTCTGCCGCGTCTACCCGGCCTACCTCGCCACCATCGCCCTGTTCGCCGTGCTCGCCGCCGCCGGGCTGCTGCACTGGCACGCGTCCCTGCGGGCCGAGACGGCGACCGGGGTGCTCGCGCACCTCACGATGATGCCCGACCTGCTCGGCGTGCGCGGCGTCGTGCGAGTCTTCTGGACCCTCACCTACGAGATGGTGTTCTACCTGATCGTGGCCGGGCTCTTCGCGTGGCGGATCCACCGCCACAGCGCCTGGTACGCCGCCGGCCTCGCCCTGATCGCCTGGAGCGGGCCACCCACGGCGCTGATCGCGCACTCCCGACACGATCGTCGCGCGCTTGGGGTCGTACTCCTGGGGTTGGCGGGGTTGACCTTGATCCTTTATCTGACGCGGCGGCTCGAACTCGTGGCCGGGGCGATCGGGATCGGATTCGTCGTGTTCCCCGGGCTGAACGGGCACCCGGCGGCGGCCAGCACGGTCACCTCGTCACGGCAAGGCCTGCTGCTGCTCGCCGTCATGTTCGCCGGGACGGTCATCTACCGATGGCAACACCGGCAAACCGGACCCGGGCCGGCCGCCGTCGCGTTGAGCGTCGTCACGGTCGCCCTCGCCGCCGAACTCGGCGCGATCACCGTTTCCGCCGTGGCCGCCACATTCCTTTTGGCGTACGTTTTGCGGCAGCGGAACACCCCTGCGGCGCTCACCTGGCTCGGCCGCGTCAGCTACTCGCTGTACCTGCTCCACGTGATCGTGCTCTTCCTGCTGCCGCACATCGTCCCGGCCCTCGGGACACAACCCGTGGCCATCCGCGTCCTGACCGGCATCTCGTACCTCATCGCGGTCCTCGCCCTCGCCGGCCTCTCGTACCGCATCGTGGAACAACCAGGAGTGAACCTCGGCCGCCGGCTCACCCGCAAGATCGACATTTCGGTGGCCGGCGACCCGCCGCCGACCACCGAGAGTGCCGCAGCGGGCACAGGGCGGGGCGAGAACCGGCGCGAGAGAGTCTAGGCTCAATACATGAGCTACCGGGGCATCGTGGCAGTTGGGGTGGTCGCATGAGCGTTCGACGAATTATGGGCACCGAGGTCGAGTACGGCATCTCCGTCCCCGGGCAGCCCGGCGCCAACCCCATGGTCACCTCGTCACAGGTGGTCAACGCGTACGGCGCCCGGCCCGAACTCAACCGCGGCGGCCGCGCCCGGTGGGACTACGAAGAAGAATCACCCCTGCGCGACGCCCGCGGCTTCACCTACAGCGGCGCCGCCTACGACCCCGCCGACGCCCTCGCCGACGAAGACCTCGGCCTGGCCAACGTCATACTGACCAACGGCGCCCGCCTCTACGTCGACCACGCCCACCCCGAATACAGCACGCCGGAATGCACCAACCCGCTCGACGTGGTCAAGTGGGACAAAGCCGGCGAACGCGTCATGGCCGAAGCATCCCGGCGCGCGGCGACGATCCCCGGCACCCACCGCATCCAGCTCTACAAGAACAACACCGACAACAAAGGCGCCTCGTACGGCTCCCACGAGAACTACCTCATGCGGCGCCAGACACCCTTCGCCGACATCGTCGCCCACCTCACGCCGTTCTTCGTCACCCGCCAGATCTTCACCGGCGTCGGACGCGTCGGCCTCGGCCAGGACGGCTCCGGCGCCGGCTTCCAGATCTCCTCCCGCGCCGACTTCTTCGAGGTCGAAGTCGGACTCGAGACCACGCTGAAGCGGCCCATCATCAACACCCGCGACGAACCCCACGCCGACGCCGACAAATACCGCCGCCTGCACGTCATCATCGGCGACGCCAACCTGTCCGAGATCGCCACCTACCTCAAGATGGGCACCACCTCGATGGTGCTCAACATGATCGAGGAAAAGGTGTTCAGCGGCGACCTCGGCATCGCCGACCCGGTCAGCGAACTCAAAGCGGTCAGCCACGACCCATCCCTCAAACACCTCATCCGGCTGCGCGACGGACGCAAACTGACGGCCCTCGACCTCCAATGGGCCTACTACGAACGCGCCCGCGAGTTCGTGCAACAACGCGAAGGCGACGACGCCGACGCACAGACACTCGACGTGCTCGACCGGTGGGAAGACATGCTCGACAAACTCGGCCGCGACCCGATGGAATGCGCCGACACCCTCGACTGGGTCGCCAAACTGCGGCTCCTCGAGGGCTACCGCGAGCGCGAGAACCTCGGATGGTCGTCGCCGAAGCTCCAACTCGTCGACCTGCAGTACTCCGACGTGCGACCCGAAAAAGGCCTCTACCACCGGCTCGTCGCCCGCGGCTCGATGAAGACCCTGCTCGACCCCGACGACGTGCAGCGGGCCATGGCCGAGCCGCCGGAGGACACGCGCGCCTACTTCCGCGGGCGCTGCCTCGCGCAGTACGCGTCCGAAGTGGTCGCGGCCAGCTGGGACTCCGTCATCTTCGACGTCGGCCGCGAATCCCTGGTGCGGGTCCCGATGATGGAGCCCGAGCGGGGAACCAAGAAGCATGTGGGCGCGCTGTTCGACAAGTGCGAGAGCGCCAAGGATCTCCTCGAAGTGATCACCAGTCGCTGAGTGGTTTTGTCGTAACCACGAGGTAGGTTTTTCCCAACCCGATGTCATGGGCTTCGGGTGGCTGAGAAGGGGGACCCTGATGGCAACTCGGGACACCGGCGGACAGTCGCAATCCGGCAAGGGCCGGCAGGACGAGGAGATCGAGGCAACCACCACCGAGGCCAACCCTGAGGTAGCCGAGCGGCACGCCGAGATCACCGAGGACGTCGACGATCTGCTGGACGAAATCGACTCTGTTCTGGAAGAAAACGCAGAAGAGTTCGTCCGCGGGTATGTACAAAAAGGGGGAGAATAGGACATATCCGGCCAAAACGGACATGCCTATTCCGAACGATGATGAGGACGGGCGGCGCCGCTGTCGCGATTGCGGCGAGTGGAAGCCGCTCGACCTCTTCTGTGCCAGCAGCAAGCGGCCGTCCGGTCGGGGAAGTTACTGCAAAGATTGCTACAACGTCCGGTCGAAAGCGAGCTACGCCAAGCGCCTGCTGGAGAAGCAAGGGCGCGAGGTGCAGCGCCGGCGCGAGGTGCCGGACGGGCACCGTTTCTGCCCCGACTGCGGCGAGGTCAAGCCGCTGGACAGCTTTCCGCGCAGCCGAGGCGGCACCGGCGGCAGGGGCCGATACTGCAAGCCTTGCCACAACGCTCGCGGCGTCGAGTCCAGGACGCGGCTACATGGCAGCACCCGCGAGTACCACCTGCGCCACCGTTACGGCATCGGTCAGGCTGAGTTCGACGAGATGCTGCTGATGCAGGGCGGGCTCTGTGCGATCTGTGAGGCGGACGATCCTCAACACGTCGATCACGATCATCGCACCGGTCGGGTGCGCGGGATATTGTGCTTCAACTGCAACGGCGGGCTGGGACAGTTTCGGGACAACCCTGTCTTCCTCGCCGGGGCGATCACGTATCTGAAAGGAACCACGTGGCAAAGGACTTTGATCCATCCGGGCGTGTACCGGATTACTTCGTCAACGCCGGGACGTCCTCCTTCACGCAGTTCCTGAGCCATGTGTCTCCCGAGCTGCTGCCGGGTCGCCGGCCGTTGCCGCCGGGGCTGTCGGGGGATGTCGCGCCGCACGGGACGACGATCGTGGCGATCGCGACGGCTGACGGGGTCGTGATGGGGGGCGACCGGCGCGCGACGATGGGCAACCTGATCGCGAGCCGTGACATCGAGAAGGTGCATCCGGCTGATTCGTACTCGTTGATCGGTATCGCCGGGACGGCCGGTATCGGTATCGAGCTGATGCGCCTGTTCCAGGTGGAGCTGGAGCATTACGAGAAGATCGAGGGCACGATGCTCTCGACGGACGGTAAGGCGAACCGTCTGGCCGGCATGGTGCGTCAGAACCTGGGCGCGGCGATGCAGGGTTTGGCCGTGGTTCCGTTGTTCGCCGGTTATGACCTGTCGGCGTCCGATCCGGCGAAGATGGGGCGCATCTTCAGTTTCGACGTGGCGGGCGGGCTCTATGAGGAGACCGGTTACGACTCGATCGGTTCGGGTTCGTTGTTCGCGAAGTCGTCGATGAAGAAGAAGTACCGTCCGGGTATCAGTACTGAGGACGCGATCCGGTTGGCGGTCGAGGCGCTCTACGACGCGGCTGATGATGACACCGCGACGGGTGGGCCCGATCTGACCCGCAAGATCTTCCCGGTGGTGATGACGGCGACGGCGAACGGGACGCACCGGCTGACCGAGGCGGAGATCACCGCGGTGGCCGAGCTGGTTGTGGCCGGGCGCATGGAGAATCCGGGCGGCTGAGTCCGGTTGTTGGGGTAGCAGCCGAATTCACCTGGGACGAGAGGGAGTAGCCACCCGTGGCCATGCAGTTCTACGCATCACCCGAGCAGGTCCAGCGGGACCGTTCGGACTACGCCCGTAAGGGCATCGCGCGCGGTCGTTCGGCCGTGGTGCTGACCTATGAGGGCGGCATTCTGCTGGTCGCCGAGAACATCACGACTCTTCGTAAGATCAGCGAGATCTACGACAAGATCGGGTTCGCGGCGGTCGGGCGGTACAACGAGTTCGAGAGTCTGCGGCGGGCCGGTATCCGGATGGCCGATGTCAACGGGTACAGCTATGACCGTCGTGATGTGACGGGCCGGTTCCTGGCGAACGCGTTCACGCAGACGCTGGGTGCGATTTTCACCGAGACGCAGAAGCCGTACGAGGTGGAGATCTGCATCGCGCAGGTGGGGTCTTCGCCGGAGCATGACGAGCTCTACCGGATCACGTATGACGGTTCGGTCATGGACGAGCCGGGGTTCATGGCGATGGGTGGTCAGGCGGAGGCGATTTCGAGTGTGCTGCGGGAGCGGCACGAGTCGACCGCTGATCTGAAGACCGCGTTGCATCTGGCGGCGGAGGCGTTGGGCAGTGTGGGTGGGGAGAACGGTCAGACCCGCACGCTGGACGCCAAGATGCTCGAGGTGGCCGTGCTCGACCGGCGGCGTAAGGGCCGGGCGTTCCGGCGCATCCAGGGCACGTCGTTGCTGACCCTGCTGGTGGGGGAGAAGGACGTGGCCGAGAAGGATCTGGGTGACGTGGACGCCGCGCCGCCGCCGCCGGCGACGACGGACAAGCCCACGGTGTCGGCCGCGTCCGAGGAGGACGTCGCTGACAAGGATCCGGCCGAGCCGGCTGACGGCGTCAACGGCGACGGTTCCTGACGTGTTGCCGGGGCCTGGCTGATCGCTGAGGCCCCGGCGCCCCGGGCTGCGGCCGGCGGTCGCGGGGTGAAAGGATCGCCGCCATCAGCGGCCTATTTCGCCGTCGGTGTTCTGCTGCTGTTGTTCGGCGCGGGGGTGGCCGGCGCGTTGGAGGAGTCGTCGCGGCCGCTGCTTTTCGTGCAGTTTGTCGTCGGGGTTGTTCTGTTCGCCCTGAGTTTCTGGGTGGAGTCGCGCAAGGACCGTGCCATGGCCGCTGTCGTGCGGTGGCGGGACCGGGCGGTCGGCGGGGCGGCCGGGGCGCGTGGTCTGGCCGCGATCGGGCGGTTGCTCGAGCGGATGAGCGCCTGGATGCTGGCCAAGGGTGGCGGCATGCTGAGCTGGGTGCTGGGGATCGCCGGGTTTCTGGTGGCCCGCGACGCTGTCGTACGCCTGTGGTTCCCGCAGTTGATGGGCGGAGCGTGACCGGCGGCGGGGGTCGAGGCTGGTGAATCGGCCGTTCCGGTGCTGATCACGGCGGACAGTGCCGGTGAATGCGCGAGTGGTGACTGCCAATGGATCGTTTCTGCGGCTAGTGTTTCGACATGGAACGGCGAATTTTCGGCCTCGAGACCGAGTACGGAGTCACGTGCACCTACCGGGGACAGCGGCGGCTGTCGCCGGACGAGGTGGCTCGCTACCTGTTCCGCCGAGTGGTGTCCTGGGGACGCAGCAGCAACGTCTTCCTTCGCAACGGTGCCCGTCTCTACCTGGATGTCGGCTCCCACCCCGAGTACGCGACTCCCGAATGCGACTCCGTCACCGATCTGGTCGCTCATGACCGGGCCGGTGAGCGCATCCTCGAGGGCCTGCTCGTCGACGCCGAGAAACGGCTGCACGACGAGGGCATCGCGGGCGAGATCTACCTGTTCAAGAACAACACCGACTCCGCCGGCAACTCGTACGGCTGCCACGAGAACTATCTTGTGTCGCGGCACGGCGAGTTCGGCCGGCTCGCCGATGTCCTGATCCCGTTCCTGGTCACCCGCCAGCTGATCTGTGGTGCCGGCAAGGTGCTGCAGACCCCGCGCGGGGCGGTGTTCTGCCTGTCGCAGCGGGCCGAGCATATCTGGGAGGGTGTTTCCAGCGCGACGACCCGGTCACGGCCGATCATCAACACCCGTGACGAGCCGCACGCCGACGCTGAGCGTTACCGCCGTCTGCACGTGATCGTCGGTGACTCGAACATGAACGAGGTCACCACCCTGCTCAAGGTGGGCAGCGCCGACATCGTGCTCCGCATGATCGAGGCGGGTGTGGTGATGCGTGACCTGTCGCTGGAGAACCCGATCCGGGCGATCCGTGAGGTCAGCCACGACATCACCGGCCGCCGCAAGATCCGTCTGGCCAACAACAAAGAGGTCAGCGCGCTCGAGATCCAGCAGGAGTACCTGGCCAAGGCGACCGAGTTCGTCGAGCGCCGCGGCGGCGATCAGACGGCCAAGCGGGTCGTCGAGTTGTGGGGCCGGGTGCTGAACGCGATCGAGAGCGGCGACCTCGACCCGGTCTCCCGCGAGATCGACTGGGTGTCGAAGTACAAGCTGATCGAGCGTTACCAGGCGAAACACCAGATCCCGATGAGTCACCCGCGCATCGCGCAGCTCGACCTGGCCTATCACGACGTGCGCCGGGGCCGCGGCCTTTACGCGCTGATGGAGAAGCGTAAGCAGGTTGACCGCATCTCCAACGACCTGGAGATCTTCGAGGCGAAGGAGACGCCGCCGCAGACGACCCGGGCCCGGCTGCGCGGCGAGTTCATCCGGCACGCGCAGGAGAAGCGCCGCGATTTCACCGTCGACTGGGTGCATCTCAAGCTCAACGATCAGGCGCAGCGCACTGTGCTGTGCAAGGACCCGTTCCGTGCTTACGACGAGCGGGTGGAGCGCTTGATCGCCAGCATGTGAGGGGAGCGGTCGGGGCGGTTGCCCCGGCAGGTTCTAGGCTGGTCGGGCTATGACTAGGCCCGGCCAGCTTCCGCCCGAGGGTTCCCGCGTGCAACGTAAGCGCGACCGCATCCGGGCCGAGATCGAACGTAACCGCGCCGGCGGGCACCGGGTGCCGACCTGGGTGCTGGCCGCGGTCCTCGGGGTGTTCCTGCTCGGCTGGGTCTGTCTGGTCGTCACGTCGTAGGGCTGAAGCGGAGCGGGAGCTCTGTGCCCGATGTGTGCCGCTGGGCGGTGGCGTTGTCTGACCCCGCCGGCGGCGTTCAGCGGCGGCACAGTGCGTGCTCGAGCAGCCGGTCCACCGATTCGCGGCTGGGCCGGGCGGTGCCCCACGTGACCGAGAGGGTGACCGCCTGGCGCGGGCCGGTGGCGAAAGTCCAGGCGGATACGCCGAGGGCGTCTCCACGATGGCCGTAGGCCGTACCGCACGGCAGGGGGATCACCTCCAGGCCGAGCCCGCGCGTCGACGGGGCCTGGACCGTTTTCATCCGGTCGAGCACCGACGGCGGCAGGTAGCGGCCCGCCAGCAGGGCGGTGACGAAGTCGTTGAGGTCGGCGGCGGTGGAGATCAGGGAGCCGGCGGCGCCCATGACCGACGGGTTCATCTCGGTGATGTCGGTGCCGTCGGGCAGGTAGGCGTGCGCGTGCGGGCCGTGCAGGTGCGGGTCGGTGCCGGGGAACCGCGTGGTGCGGGGCAGGTGCAGACGGCGGGTGGTCTCCTGGCCGTACGGGTGGCCGGTGATCCGTTCGATGAGCAGCCCGAGGACCAGGTAGCCGGTGCTGGTGTAGGTGTAGCCGTCGCCGGGCGGGAACGTCGGGGCGTAGGCGGTGGCGCGGGCGATGAGGTGCCGGGTTGTCCACGTCTTCCAGCGGTACGGCAGGAACGCGCTGGGCGGGTTGAGCGGCAGCGTCCGGGTGACGTCGTAGAGGCCGTTGGTGTGGTCGAGGAGCTGCCGGACGGTGATGCCGTTGCCGGTGGGCAGCAGGCCGGGCAGCCAGCGGTCGACTCTGTCGTCGAGGCCGAGGCGGTGTTCGGCGACGAGCTGCAGCACGACGGTGCCGACGAGCATCTTGGTGACGCTGCCGGCGCGGAAGCGGCCCGCGGGGTCGACCGGCGTGGTGGTGCCGCGGACGGCGGTGCCGCTGGTGAGGCGCAGGGTGTGCCGGCCGTCGCGCACTTCGAGCAGGGCGCTGGTGGTTCCTTGCGCCACGATCGCGTCGAGATCGGACTGCAGGGTGTGCGAGTGGGCGGGCGCGGGGGTGGCCACGGCGATGAGCGCGACGGACATCAAGGTTCGAAGCATTCCTCCTCCTGAGTTCTGTTCCAGCCTTGTCGCCTCCGTCGTGGCGGGGAATCCGGAGGAACCCCTAAGGCCGGAGCCCGCGCTGCGGCCGTGACCGATCGGTGAGGTCGCGAGGCGCGCCGGGTTCGGCGGCTGTGCGGTTGTGGGAGCTGACGACTCGTACGGGAAAGGGTGTTAGTCACTTCACTTGACAGTCAATATTAGTGACTATATTCTGGGCTCCGTCAGCAAGAACCAGGAAGCAACAGGGGGCATCGATGTCCGGCAAGAAAGTGATCTCGGTTGTCGGGGCTACCGGCTCGCAGGGTGGAGCGGTCGCGCGGGCGCTGCTCGACGGCGGGGAGTTCGCGGTGCGGGCGATCACCCGCAACGCGTCGTCGGAGAAGGCGAAAGCCCTCGCCGAGCTGGGCGCCGAGGTGGTCGAGGCGGAGCTCAACGACGAGACGTCGCTGCGGGAGGCGTTCGCGGGGGCGTACGGGGCGTTCATGGTGACGCCGTTCTGGGAGCACATGTCGGCGGCCAAGGAGCTCGTCGAGATCGAGAACCTGATCTCGGCGGCGAACGCGGCACGGCTGCGGCACGTGGTGTGGTCGACGCTGGAGGACACGCGGGAGGTCATCGCGATCGGCGACGACCGCATGCCGACGCTCGACGAGATCTACAAGGTGCCGCACTTCGACGTGAAGGGCGGGGTGGCCGACGCGATGTTCGAGAAGTCGGGGCTGCCGACCACGTACGTGCGGGTCGCGTTCTACTGGGACAACCTGGTCACCGACCTCAAGCCGCAGCGCGACGCGGACGGCACGCTCGGGCTGCATCTGCCGATGGGCTCCACGCCGATCGCGGGCATCGCGTCGGAGGACATCGGGCGGGCCGTCGCGACCCTGTTCGAGCGGCCGGCCGAGTCGATCGGCAACGTCTACGGCCTGGCCGGCGAGCAGCTGACCGGCGAGCAGATCGCCGACGCGTTCACCCAGGTGCTGGGGGAGAAGGTCACCTACCGACCGGCGACGCACGACGAGTTCCGGGCGTACGGCTTCCCGGGGGCGGTCGAGCTGGGCAACATGTTCCAGTACTACGCCGAGTTCCCGGAGTCCTACCTGGGCCGGCGTGACGTCGGCCTGACCCGTGAGCTCAGCCCGAACTGGCTCAGTCTGCCGGCCTTCCTGACCCGGCACCGGGAACGGATCTGACGTACGGAGCGCCGGCGATCTCGGTGAAGACCTCCTTGAACGCGGCGAACCGGACGGCGCCGACCCGTTCGGCGTAGGACCGCTCGATCTCGGCGATGATCGTGCTCGCCAGGCGGATCTGTTCGCGGCCCAGCTCGGTCGGGACGATCAGCTTGGCGCGCCGGTCGGCCGGGTCGGGTTGACGGGTCACGTACCCGAGGGTCTCGAGCTCGTCGACCAGGGTGCCGATGACCTGCTTGTGGGTGCCGGAGCGTTCGGCCAGGTCGCTGGCCCGGGTGCCGTCGAGGTCGAGGTAGGCCATGACGGCCCCGTGGCGGCGGCGCAGCTGATGGTGGCCGGCCTCGGCGATGCGGGAGTAGAGCTGCTCCTGGAAGGCGGCGAGGGTGTGCGCGGAGAGAACCCCGAGGTCGGCGGTCACCCGGTGATGGTAGATCCGCCCTTGCGCCCGCCGCCGGTGGGGGACGAGGGTTGATCGCATGACGGACATCATCGATCGTGCGGTCAGCGACTACCTGCTCGAGCACTGCACACCCGCCGACGACGTGCTGCGTGACCTGGCCAACGAGACCCGCAACGCGTTCCCGGACGACGCCGGCATGCAGATCTCGCACGACGAGGGGGAGCTGCTCACCATGCTGGTGCGGCTCACCGGCGCCCGGTTCGCGATCGAGATCGGCGTGTTCACCGGCTATTCGTCGATCTGTGTGGCCCGCGGCCTGCCCAAGGACGGGCGGTTGCTGGCCTGCGACGTCTCCGAGCAGTTCACGAACGTCGCCCGCCGATACTGGGCCCGCGCCGGGGTCGACGACCTGATCGAGCTGAACCTCGGCCCGGCCCTGGAGACGGTACGCGCCCTCGACACCGACCCGGTCGTCGACTTCGCGTTCGTCGACGCCGACAAGACCGGCTACCCGGCGTACTACGAGGAGCTCGTTCCCCGCATGCGTCCCGGGGGCCTCATCGTGCTCGACAACGTGCTGCGCGGCGGCCGGGTGCTCGACCCGACCAACGACTCCGACCGGGCCGTCAGCGACCTCAACGACCGGATCGTCGCCGACGACCGCGTGGAGTCGGTCATGCTGCCCGTCCGCGACGGCGTGACCCTCGTACGCAAGCTCGGATAGACCCCGGGAACCGGCCCCGGACCGGCTCGTCGTCGCCTGTACTACGGGCATGGTTCTCGTAGCGGCCGCGGTGGTGCTCGTCGCCGTCAACCTGGCGTTGCCCGACAACATGCTGTTGGTCTCCGCCTTCCACCTGACGGTCAGCGCCGTCGCGGTCGCGGCGACCATGACCGGCACCCGCCGCCTGCCCCGCGCGAGCCGGCTGCCGTGGCTGCTGTTCGCGGCCGGCTACGGCGGGTACAGCGTCGGGATCATCGCCCTGTACCTGGGCCGCGAGCTCGGTTCGGCTATCCTGTTCCTGCTGGTGGTGACGCGGATGGCCCAGTTGCTGCGGCAGGTCGAGTCGCAGGCCCGGCAGGTGCGGGAACTGGCCCGCAGCGACGAGCTGACCGGGCTGCCGAACCGCCGGGCCTGGAACGACGAACTGCCCAAGGCCCTCGAACGAGCCCGCCGCGACGCCCGGCCGGTCTGCGTGGCGATGCTCGACCTCGACCGGTTCAAGGCGTTCAACGACACGTACGGGCACCCGGCGGGGGACCGGCTGCTCAAGTCGGCGTCCGCGGCGTGGCACGGCTGCCTGCGCGACGTCGACACCCTCGCCCGCTACGGCCCTCTGCGAGGCCAAGGCCAACGGGCGCGATCAGATCATCGAGGCGGCGAACCGGCCCGCGGCCGCGGCGGCCAGGAAATAGACGTAGTCCTGGTCGAGTTGGCGGCCCATCGTCGACAGCGGCACCGGGCTCGCGCGCAGCGCCTCGTCGAGCCCGTCGACCGCGACGACGGGCAGCCGGTGGCGCTCGGCCAGCGGGGCCAGTTCGGCGGCCAGGTCGAGGCCTTCGGGCACCGGCAGGTCGGCGGCGACCAGGGCGACCTTCCCGTACGCGGTGAGGCTGTGATGCGACACCCCGCGGTGCCGCTCGCGTCCGTCGCCGGTGGACAGTCGCAGCGAACCGACCGGCCGGCCGCCCAGGACGCCGATCGCGTTGACCGCCTCACCCAGCGCCACCCCGGAGAACCCCCACGTCGTGCCCGTGCCCAGGTTGCCCGGGCCCTGCGCGATGATCGCGACGTCGGCGCCCTGCACGTGCCGGGCCGCGAGCAGACCCGTGTGCA
Source organism: Actinoplanes solisilvae (assembly GCF_003999975.1). Classification (GTDB taxonomy): domain Bacteria; phylum Actinomycetota; class Actinomycetes; order Mycobacteriales; family Micromonosporaceae; genus Actinoplanes; species Actinoplanes solisilvae. Next base: position 176,054 of record NZ_RJAC01000012.1, read on the forward strand.
CGGTGCTCGCCTCGAGGTCGCCGCCGAACGCCTGACCCGTCGTGACCGTGCCGGTGAGGTGACCGGCCAGGCCGTCGAGCGTGCGGGAGAACCACGCGGGCAGCGCCCCGCCGTCCGTCATCACGTACGAGACCTTGGCCTCGGGTTTCGTGGCGTGGATGCCCGCGAGGATCGCCGGGAGTGCGGAGTGCAGGTCGGCGGTGACCACCGGCATGCCGTCGAGGGAGGTGGCGGCGGCCATCACCGAGCGGTGCGGGGAGGCCTCCTCGTCGACGCCGAGCAGGATCGCCTGCAGCGGCGTGTAACGGGCCTTGACCAGGTGACCCGAGTCGCGGGTGCCGCCGTCGCCGGCCGGGTCGGGGGGCAGCCGGTCGGGCAGGGCGACCACCAGCGCGTATCCGCCGGTGCCGAGACCCATGACGAGCGCGCCGACGTTGAGCAGCACCCGGTCACCCGCGACGGGCTCGCCGACCAGGTGGGGGTAGGCCAGCGCGCGCAGTGGCCCCTCGTCGGTCAGGACCTCCAGTTCGACCGCCCCGCGCCACCGCCGCCGTACCGCCTGAACCGTCCCGGACCGCCACCGCACCATGGCCGGAACCCTATTCGACCCCGCCGTCGACGTGATTGCGGCCCGCCGCGCCGTGGGTCGGGTCGAGGAACACGTACCGGATGCCCGGGTAGCGGGCCCGCAGGCGGCGTTCGGCCTCGTCGGAGGCCCGCTCGATCTCGCCGCCCCGGGCGTTGTCGTCGAAGTCGACCTTGGCCGCGACCAGGATGTCGCCCGGCCCGAGCTGCATGGTCAGCAGCGTCGGTACGGCCGTCACGATCGGGATCGAGGCGAGGTCGGCGGCGATCTGGTTGTGCACCCGGCGCGGCACCGCACGGCCCACCAGCAGCGACGCGTTGCTGGTGGCCAGGGTCGTGGCCACGGCCAGCAGCAGCACGCCGATCGCGATCGAGGCGATGCCGTCCCACATCTCGTGGCCGGTGAGCTGCGTCAGGGCCAGACCTCCGGCGGCCAGGATCAGACCGACCAGGGCGGCCGAGTCCTCCAGGTAGACGGCTTTGACGGTGGTGTCCGGGGTGAGCCGCAGGAAGCGGAACGGGCTGATCCCCCACTTGCGCGAGGCCCCCTCGACCTGGCGCCGGGCGCGCAGGAACGAGGTGCCCTCGGCCACGAAAGAGACCGCCAGGACGACGTACGACCACAGGTAGTCACCGGTGTGCCGGGGGTCGATGATCGTCTCGATGCCGTGGTAGATCGAGAAACCGGCGCCGCCCACGAAGGTGAACACCGCGGCGATGAACGCCCAGACGAAGCTCTCCTTGCCGTACCCGAACGGGTGTTCCTCGTCGGCCGGGCGGGAGCCGCGGCGCAGCGCGACGAACAGGAACACCTCGGTGACCGTGTCGGCCAGCGAGTGCACCGACTCGGAGACCACCGCGGCCGAGCCCGAGACCAGGCCCGCGAGCAGCTTGGCGACCGCGATGACCAGGTTGGCCAGGCCCGCGATGATGACCGTGCCCACACTCTCGTTCTTCGGAGCTTCGGACCCTTCGGGCGAATCGCTCGGGTTCAGCGGCTCGGCGGCGGCCAGCCCGACCGGGAGCTGGTCGTCCGGGGTTTCAGGGGTGCTCACTCGCGCCTACCTTTCCGCTGCGCGGTCACGGGAAACCGCCGGGGGACAGCGGTTACGTCACGTCCGCGTCCACCCTGCTAGCGTTGCCAATCGTGTCGCGCACCCGCACCGAGCGCCTGGTGAATCTGGTGATCTGCCTTCTGTCCACGCGGCGGTTCCTGACCGCCGCGCAGATCGCCGCGACGGTGCCCGGTTACGAGCACGACCCCGAGGACCCCAAGGACCACGACGCGTTCCAGCGCAAGTTCGAACGCGACAAGGCTGAGCTGCGCGAACTCGGCGTCCCCCTGGAGACCGGCACGGCCAGCGTCTTCGACCAGGAGCCGGGCTATCGCATCGCCCACCGTGAGTACGCGCTGCCCGCGATCATCCTCGAGCCCGACGAGGCCGCCGCCGTGGGCATCGCGGCCCGCCTCTGGCAGCACGCCGGCCTGGCCGCCGCCGCGTCGTCCGGGCTGGCCAAGCTGCGTGCGGCCGGGGTCGAGGTCGACCCGCAGGCCACGCTGGGCGTCGAGCCGGTGGTGACGGTCGACCCGGCGTTCGGTCCGCTGACCAGCGCGGCCCGCGACCGGCGGGCGGTCACGTTCAGCTACCGGGTGCCCGAGGTCGACGACCCGGCGACCCGCCGCCTCGAACCGTGGGGCGTGGTCTGCTGGCAGGGGCGGTGGTACGTGGTGGGCCACGACCGCGACCGGGCCGCCACCCGCTGTTTCCGGCTGTCGCGCATCGTCGGCGCCGTGAAACCGGCGGGCCGGCCGGGGGCGTTCACGCCGCCCGAGAACGAAGACCTGATCAGCCACGTCGCCCGCTGGTCGGGGCCGGTGCCGCACACCGGGCGGGCCACCGTGACGGTGCGGCCGGGCCGGGCCGCCGGGCTGCGCCGCTGGGCCACCGAGTCGGTGCCCGGGCCGGACGGCGACCGGCTCACCATCCCCTACTCCGACGCGGAACGCCTGGCCGCCACGATCTGCGGCTACGGGCCCGACGTACGCGCCGACGGACCACCCGAGGTGCGAGAGGCAGTGATCCAGCTCTTGAAAGAGGTCGTCGCTCGCCACGAGGTGGCGGCATGACCGGCCCACGGCAGTCGGCCGACCGGCTCGGGCGTCTGCTCAACCTCGTGCCCTACCTGCTCGCGCGCCCGGGCATCCTGGTCGCCGAGGCCGCCGCCGACCTGGGCGTCAGCGAGAAACAGCTCCGCGAGGACCTCGAACTGCTCTGGGTGTGCGGGCTGCCCGGCTACGGCCCCGGCGACCTGATCGACATGGCGCTGGACGGCGACCGGGTCACCATCAGCCACGACGCCGGCATCGACCGGCCGCTACGCCTCACCCAGGACGAGGCCCTGGCCCTGGTCGTCGCGCTGCGCATGCTCGCCGAGACCCCCGGCACCGGGCACCGCGACGTCATCGAACGCGCCCTCGCCAAGATCGAGAACGCGGCCGGGGACCTGGCCGGGGCGCCGGTGGCGGTGCGGCTGCCGGCCAACTCGAAACGGGTCGACAAGGTGCGCGCCGCGGTCGAGAGCGGCCACGCGCTGCGGATGACCTACTACACGGCCGCCCGCGACGAGACCAGCGAACGCGTCGTCGACCCGATGCGGGTGCTGATGGTCGGCGGCAAGGCGTACCTGGAGGCGTGGTGCCGCCGCGCCGAGGGCACCCGGCTGTTCAGGGTCGACCGCATCGACGATTTCCATGAGCTCGACGAGCCGTCCGCGCCGCCGTCGCAGGCCGTGCCGCACGACGTCAGCGCGGGCGTCTTCGTCCCGGGGGCCGAACTGCAACTGGTGACGCTGCGGGTCGGCCGGGGCAGCCGGTGGATCACCGAGTACTACCCGGTCGAAGACGTACGCCGTGAGGGCGGCGACGAATGGGTGGTGACCATGCGCGTCACCGACCTGGGCTGGGCTCAGCGCCTGCTGCTCGGCCTCGGGCCCGACGTCACCGTGCTCGGCCCGCCCGAACTGCTCACCCGTATCCGCGAGCAGGCCACGGCCGCGCTCGACCAATACGCATCCCCGGGACGTTAGGGTGCTTGCGTGCTGATGTGGATCTGGATCGCCGTGGTCGTGGTCGCCGTGATCGTCATGGGGGCGGCCGGGGTGCGGCTGCTGGGCCGGCTCGACGGGCTGCGCCGCGCCGCCGTCAAGCTGCAACGGCGTCAGGCCGAGGCCGCTGAGCTGCAGGAAAGCGCGCTCGCGCTGCAGGCGACGGTGCTCGACGTGCAGCGCCGGGCGGAGGCCATCCAGCAGCGCCGCGCGATCACTAAGTAGTCTTTACTGTTTTCCCGGCCTGGGGTAGCGTGCGGCGTTCCGGCCCTGTTGTCCAAGGTTTCGGATAACAGTCGCAAACCCACGAGGGTCCGTGGGCTGCATCACCAGAATTGACACGTACGATGGACCCCGCACAACTGATCCGACCGACTGGAGTTCACCCATGGGCGCCCTGAAGCCATGGCACATCATCGTTTTCGTGGTCGTCCTCGTGCTGCTGTTCGGCGCGAAGCGGCTGCCTGACGCGGCGCGGTCGCTGGGCCGGTCGCTGCGGATCATCAAGGCCGAGACCAAGGGCCTGGTCGACGACAACAACGACGTCGCCGAGAAGGCCGAGCCGCAGCACTCGCGCACCCCGCTGCAGGGCGACGTCTACCCGCCGCAGGGTCAGGGGTACCAGCAGGCGCCCCCGCCGCAGGGCTACCAGCAGCCCACGCCGCCGCCGGCCGCGCCTTACGTCGACCCGGTTCAGCAGCGCACCAACGACCGCTGATGAAGCTAGCCCTTCGCCGTCAGGGGCCCACCAAGTTTCAGCAGGCCGCCGACGGCTCCATGACGCTGATCGACCACGTCCGGGAACTGCGCAACCGGCTGTTCTTCGCGTCCCTGGGCCTGGTCTTCGGGCTCATCGTCGGCTTCATCGTGTCGCAGTGGGTGTTCCACCTGCTCGAGGAGCCCTACTGCCGGCTGCCGTCGTCGATCTCGGTGCGGGCCGACGGCACGGAGTACTGCGACTGGGTCGTGCTCGACGTCACCGCCACGCTGATCCTGCGCCTCAAGATCGCGCTCTGGGTCGGCCTGATCGTGGGCGCCCCGGTCTGGCTCTACCAGCTCTGGGCGTTCATCGCGCCGGGCCTGCACCGGCACGAGCGCAAGTGGGCGTACGTGTTCGTGGCGATCGCCGCCCCGCTGTTCACCGCCGGCGCCGTCCTGGCCTACTTCGTGGTCGGCCACAGCCTGGCCTTCATCATGGAAGCCGGCGTGCTCGGCGAGACCACGAAACTCGAGGTCTCGTCCTACATCGGCTTCATCACGAACATGATCCTGATCTTCGGCGGGGCGTTCGAGTTCCCGTTGATCCTGCTGATGCTCAACTTCACCGGCGTGGTCTCGGCGAAGAAGCTGCTGAGCTGGTGGCGGATCGTGGTCTTCCTGTCGTTCGCGTTCGCCGCGATCGCCACCCCCGACCCCGGCCCGTTCGGCATGACCCTGCTGGCGCTGTGCATGGTCCTGCTCTACCTGATCGCGACCGGCGTGGCCGCGATCAACGACCGGCGCAAGGGCCGGGGCAAAGAGATCTACGCCGGTCTCGACGACGACCAGATCTCTCCCCTCGAAGAGGACCGGGTGGCCGTCGGCGCGTCCGACCCGATCGCGGCGCCGACCCCGGTCGAAGGTCCCAGCCCGGTCGCGAAACCGCGTCCGCTGGACGGCCGTTTCGACGACATGACCTGACGCGTACTCTGCCCCGCTGTGACGAGCGTTGACATCGCGGTGCTGGCCAACCCCGCAGCGGGGCGCGGCCGGCACCGCGATCTGCTTTCCGAGGTCCTGCGGCGCCTCGGCCCCGGCGTCCGGCTGCTCGCCGCGCACAGCGGCGAGGAAGCCGAGGCGGCCTGCCACACGGCGGTCGCCTCCGGTGCCTCCGCGGTCATCGCGGTGGGCGGCGACGGGACGATCCACCGGGCCCTGCAGGCGGTCGCCTCACAGCCGGTCGGGTTCGGTGTCGTGCCGGCCGGGACCGGGAACGACTTCGCCGCCGGCACCGGGATGCCCGCCGACCCCCTCGCTGCGGCCGACGCCATCGCGGCCGCGCTACGCGAAGGAAGGCACACACCGATCGACCTGGTCCGGGTGTCCGGGCCGGCTACCCCCACGCGGTGGTTCGGGGCCGTGCTGGCCGGGGGTTTCGACGCGCTGGTCAACGAACGGGCCAACGGGATGCGCTGGCCGCGCGGACCACGCCGCTACGACCTGGCGATCCTGCTCGAACTGGCCCGGCTGCGGCCCCGCAAGTACGCGCTCGAACTCGACGGCGAGGACTACAGCTTCGAAGGCATGCTGGTCGCGGTGGGCAACTGCGCCAGCTACGGCGGGGGCATGCGCATCCTGCCCGACGCCGACCCGGCCGACGGGCTGCTCGACGTCGTGGTCACCGAGCCGTTCGGGCGTACGGCGCTGGCCCGTCTCAAACCGAAGCTGCGCCGGGGCACGCACGTCACCGACCCCAGGATCACCGTCTACCGCGCCCGGCACGTACGCCTCAGCTCCGACGGCATCATCGCGTACGCCGACGGGGAACGCCTCGGCCCGCTCGACCTCGACCTGACGTGCACACCGGGCGCTGTCCGGTTACTTCGCTGAGCTCATCACGCCTCCGTGCGGGCAGAACAGAAAAGTGCGTACTTGCCGAGCCTCTCGCGGGATGCTGGGCTGATCCCGTGACTACCGAATACACCACCACCCTGTACGAGTGGGCCGGTGGAGCGGGTGCGCTGACCGAGCTGTGCGAAGAGTTCTACCGCCTGGTCGGCGACGACGAGCTGCTGGCGCCGATGTTCGCGGGCATGAATCCCGAACACCCGCGCTACGTCGCGCAATGGCTGGGGGAGGTCTTCGGCGGGCCGGCCCGCTACACGGCCGAGCGCGGCGGCTATGCCCACATGCTGAGCATGCACCTCGGCAAGGCGATCACCGAGCCGCAGCGTCGCCGATGGGTCAACCTGATGCAGGACGCGGCCGACTCGGTGGGGCTGCCCGGCGACCCCGAGTTCCGGGCGGCCTTCGTCGGCTATCTGGAGTGGGGCACCCGGCTGGCCCGGGAGAACTCGCAGCCGGGGGCCGATCCCGTCCGGGAGGCGCCGGTGCCCCGCTGGGGATGGGGTGTGGCCCCGCCCTACCTGCCATAACATCAGGCCCATGCCGTACGGGGTCGTGCTCCTGCCGGACCGCGAGACGCACGACCGTCTCGCCGCGCTGGCCGCTGTCATCGGTGGGCCGGCAGCGGTCAACGTCCTGGGCGACCACGCGCCCGCGCATGTCTCGGTCGCCCACTTCGAGGCCGACGCGCGGCAGGCTTCGGTGATCGAGCGACACAGCGCCCGACATTCCGTACGCGACCTCCGACTGAGGATCATCGGTCTTCTGTACGCCTCCGTCGCGCCGGGCGATTACTACTTCCCCGGCGGGGGCGTCTATTTCGGCATCGAGATCGTGCGCCGGCCCGACCTGGACGCGCTGCACCGCGAGGTGCTCGGCTGGGTCGACGAGGTGGGCGGCGCGCCGCTGGGGCAGGTCGGCGCCGACTTCCGGCCGCACGTCACACTCGGCATCGGGCCGGACGCGTCGCTGCCCGCGTGGCCCTCCGTGCCGGTCGGCGAATTCCCGGTGACGCTGGCCTTCGCTGAGCTCGGCCCCTATGGCACGTTTCCGGATTTGTCGTTCAGATCAGGCGGCGCACCCGGCTAGGGCCAGGGTGGCGCCCAGGCCGTTGGGGCGGCCGGGCTCGGCGGCGGGCAGCACCAGCGCCGCACAACCGGCCTTGACGGCTCCCGCGTCGGCCGGTGAGTCGCCGACCATCAGCGTGCGTTCGGGATCGGCGCCGAGCATGCCGCACGCGCGCAGGAAGATGGCCGGGTCGGGCTTGGTGCGGCCGAGTTCGAAGCTGAGAGCGTACGCGTCGATCAGGGAACTCATGCCCCACGCGTCGAAGTGGGGGCGGATGTCGAAGCCGATGTTGCTGACCACGGCCACCTTGATGCCGGCGTCGTGCAGCGTGCGCAGCGTCGACAGGGTGTCGGCGTACGGGAGCCAGCCGTCGGGGCCGAGCAGACGGTCATAGAGCGCGTCGGGCAGGCCCTCGACATCGGTCGGCACGGTCGAGGCCAGACCCGTGTACGCCGCCCGGTGGCTCTGGGCGTACAGATCGCGGTCGGCCCAGTGTTCGGCGAGCGCGGGCGGCACCCGGTGCGGCAGTGGACCCCCGGCGCGGCCCGCCATCACGAGACGGTCGGCCAGCACGGTGGCCCGGCCCCGGTCGAGCTCGCGCCCGCACGCGGCGGCGGCCGCCAGGACCCAGGTCACCGGGTCTTCGACCTGGGCCAACGTGCCGTGGAAGTCGAACAGCACGGCGTCGACCTGACGGTGCGGCCGATGGGGAGGGTGATCGGTCGATGCGACATCCGGCACGGGAGCACCATACCCACCACGCCGAGTGGGCCGGGCGGCAACCGCCCGTGCTCCTTCTTGTCACACCCACGAACTAGTGTTGTGGTCATGACGAGTCCCGCCGAACAGTATGCGAAGTCTCAGCGGCGGGCGGCCCGGGTGGCCGAGTTTCCGGCGCTCTCCGACTTCATGCTCGACGTCGGCTTCGACCTCGACGATTTCCAGCGCTCAGCCTGCGAATCCCTCGAACGGGGCAGCGGCGTGCTCGTCTGCGCTCCCACCGGCGCCGGCAAGACGGTGGTCGGTGAGTTCGCGGTGCACCTCGCGCTGCGCCACGGCCAGCGCAAATGCTTCTACACCACGCCGATCAAGGCGCTGTCCAACCAGAAATACCACGACCTGGTCGAGCGCTACGGCCCCGACCAGGTCGGCCTGCTGACCGGCGACAACGCCATCAACGGCGACGCCCCCGTGGTCGTGATGACCACCGAGGTGCTGCGCAACATGCTCTACTCGGGCTCGTCCGCGCTGAAGAACCTGGCCTACGTGGTCATGGACGAGGTTCACTACCTGGCCGACCGGTTCCGCGGCGCCGTCTGGGAAGAAGTGATCATCCACCTGCCGGCCTCGGTGACCCTGGTCTCGCTGTCCGCGACGGTCAGCAACTACGAGGAATTCGCCGACTGGCTGGTCACCGTCCGCGGCCAGACCGAGGTCGTGGTCAGCGAACACCGGCCCGTCCCGCTCTGGCAGCACATGCTCGTCGGCCGGCGCATGTTCGACCTGTTCCACGACGCCGACGCCGCCAAGAAACACGACGTGCACCCCGAACTGCTGCGCTACACCCGCGAGATGGAACGTCGGCTCGACCTGACCGACCGCTCCCACGGCCCCGGCCGCGGCGGTCGCGGGCGCCGCTGGCAGCCGCCGCCGCGCGCCGAGGTCGTCGACCGGCTGGAACGCGCCGACCTGCTCCCGGCGATCCTGTTCATCTTCAGCCGGGCCGGCTGCGACGCCGCCGTGCAACAGTGCCTCAGCGCCGGGCTGCGGCTGACCAGCGCCGACGAGCGCGCCGAGATCCGCCGCATCGCCGAGGCCAAAGTCGCCTCCATCCCGCGCGAAGACCTCTCCGTGCTCGGCTACTGGGAATGGCTCGACGGCCTCGAGCGCGGCCTGGCCGCCCACCACGCCGGCATGCTGCCCGCCTTCAAAGAGGCGGTCGAGGAATGCTTCGTCCAAGGCCTGGTCAAGGCGGTCTTCGCGACCGAGACCCTCGCCCTGGGCATCAACATGCCGGCCCGCTGCGTCGTGCTCGAACGGCTGGTCAAGTTCAACGGCGAGGCCCACGTCGACCTCACCCCGGGCGAATACACCCAGCTCACCGGCCGGGCCGGCCGCCGCGGCATCGACGTCGAGGGCCACGCCGTGGTGCTGTGGAGCCCCGAGGTCGACCCGCGCCACGTCGCCGGGCTCGCCTCCACCCGCACCTACCCGCTGCGCTCCTCGTTCCGCCCGTCCTACAACATGGCGGTCAACCTGGTCGGCACGGTCGGCGCCGACAAGGCCCGCGACCTGCTCGAGTCGTCGTTCGCCCAGTTCCAGGCCGACCGGTCCGTCGTCGGCCTGGCCCGCCAGGTGCAGCGCAACGTCGAGACCATGCAGACCTACGCGGCCGACGAGGCCTGCCACCACGGCGACTTCGACGAATACTTCGCCATCCGCGTCGCCATCGCCGACCGCGAACGTGCCATCTCCCGCCAGGGCGTCGCCCAGCGCCGGGCCGCCGCGGTGTCCTCGCTGGAGCGTCTGCGCGTCGGTGACGTCATCCGGGTGCCGCAGGGCCGCCGCGCCGGCCTGGCCGTGGTGCTCGAGGCACCCACCGGCGGGTTCGGCGAGCCGCGCCCGCTCGTGCTCACCCAGGACCGCTGGGCCGGCCGGGTCAGCCCCGCCGACTTCGCGGGCGAGACCGAGGTGCTCGAACGCATTCGCGTCCCCAAACACTTCAACCACCGCTCGCCGGCCGCCCGCCGCGACCTGGCCGCCCTCATCAGCGCCACCGGCCTCGACCGTCACGGCGGCAACCGCCGCGGCCGGCGCTCCGGCGGCGACGGTGAGGACGCCGAGATCGCCCTGCTCAAGGTGCAGATGCGGCAACACCCGTGCCACGCCTGCCCCGACCGGGAAGAGCACGCCCGCTGGGCCGAGCGGCGCCACCGCCTGCTGCGTGACACCGACGCGCTGCGCGACAAGGTCGCGGGCCGCACCGGCTCGCTGGCCCGCACGTTCGACCAGGTGTGTGCGGTGCTCGCCGAACGCGGCTACCTGTCCGAGACGGGCGAGGTCACCGACACGGGTCGCATGCTGGGCCGCATCTGGTCCGAGGCCGACCTGCTGATCGCCGAATGCCTGCGCCACGGCGTGTGGGACGGCCTCGACCCCGAAGAGCTGGCCGCCGCCGTGTCGATGGTCCTGTACGAGTCGCGCCGCGAGGGCGACGACCGCGCGTCCGTGCCCAAGGGCGCGATCACCGCAGCCGTCGACGCCTGCGGCAAACTCTGGGCCGACATCGCCGCCGACGAGGCCGACCACAGCCTCACCCTGACCCGCGAACCCGACCCTGGCTTCGTGTGGCCGATGTACCGCTGGGCCCGCGGCGAACCGCTGGCCAAGGTGCTGGCCAGCGGCCACAACTACGACGCCGACATGCCCGCCGGCGACTTCGTGCGGTGGGCGCGCCAGGTGCTCGACCTGCTCGGCCAGCTCCGCGAGGCGTCCGCCGCCTCCGAGCCCCTGCGCGACGCGGCCCGCAAGGCCATCACCGCCGTCAACCGGGGCGTGCTGGCCTACCACGGGAGCCTCTGACATGAGCGGCACGCCCACCGAGTCCGACGCGGGTTCCGCGCGCCCCGACCTGCCCGCCGAGGCTCCCCCCGCGCCCGACCAGGGCCGTGGCCAGGCTGACATGTTCTTGCTGGCCCACACGGGCCTCCCCCGCGAAGCACCCGGCTCGGAGGCGACGACCGCCCTCCTGCTGCAGCTCGTGGGTGCCCTGCCCGCCCGACCGCGCATTGTGGACATCGGCTGCGGCACCGGGCCCGCCACGGTAGTGCTCGCCCAGCTGACCGGCGGCCACGTCACCGCGGTCGACCTGTACAAGCCGTTCCTCGAGGCGGCCGCCGACCGCGCCACCGCCGCCGGGGTTGCCGACCAAGTCACGATCCTGGAAGCCTCGATGGACGCCCTGCCGTTCGCCCCCGGCTCGGCCGACCTGCTGTGGGCCGAGGGCTCGGCCTACTTCATGGGCTTCGACGCCGCCCTGGCCGCGTGGCGCCCGCTGCTCGCCCCCGGCGGCGCCCTGGTCCTCACCGATGCGGAATGGCTGACGCCCGACCCGTCCCCGGGCGCGCAGGCGTTCTGGACCCCGGGCTACCCCGCGATGCGCACCACAGCGGCCAACGTCGCCGCCGCCCAGCAGGCCGGCTGGACGGTTCAGGCCACCTACGTGCTGCCCGACAGCGACTGGGATGAATATTACGGCCCGCTGTCCGCCCGCCTGGCGACACTGCGGGCCGAGGGCCTCCCACCCGAACAGCTGGACCAGGTCGGCGAGGAAATCACCATCCGCGCCGCCCACGGCAACGACTACGCCTACACGGCCTACGTGCTACGCCCCCGCGCCTGACGCCGCGCCGCGTTGCTCCCGGTCGCCATCGTCGGCACAATCAGGAGCCGGCGGCTTAGCGGCAGTACTGCCGAGATTCTGTCAGCCGAGTCGCAATGCTCGGCAGCACTGCCGAGATTCCGTTGGCCGAGTCGGCATGGTCGGCAGCACCGCCGAGATTCCGTTGGCCGAGTCGGCACCCTCGGCGATCCGTCCTGCCCGGCGAGCTCGGTTCCGTCGTCCGGGGGCATCCGCACCCGGGTCCAGACGTACGTCTCGCCGTCGGGCGCCCCAGCCCGCCCGACGGCGGGACTTCCCCGCACCTCATGTCTTCCCGGCCGCGTGCCTTCCTGATCCTGCTTTGCGTCGGTGCTGCGGGGATCGTCGGCCCGGGGCGGCGCGCAGTTCTGCTGTGCGTCCATTCCTGCTCCGGGCCCTTTCGACCTGCCTAATTCATGACAAAACGCCGCCCGTTCCCTGATCAATCCGAGACCCTGGATGTAGGCCGCTCGAACGCGATGGAAAGCCCTGTATCCATGATCGGCTAGCTGATCAAGACCGGAGAGGCGCCTAATCGGGTCGATTGGCACGGCGGTCAACCGATCACGGCCGAGCGGCTGCTCCAGCGGGCTAGGACGTCCGGGCGTGGGATGCGCAGTGGTGATGTGGCTGGCGGGGCTGGGGCGTCCGTCGGCGTGGGGTGCGCGGGTCGTGGGGTGGCTGGATTCTGGGTTGGGTCGGCATTCGGCTGGGCGTGGGTGCGTGGGCGGTGATGTGGCTGGCCGCTCTGGGGCGGGAGCGGGACGTCGGCCGTACGAGGAATCTCGGGGTTGGGTGTCGAAGGATCGGGGCCCGTTCGTGTAGGTGATGAGGACGAGGCACTAGGAGGAGCCATGAAGCAGTACCTGCTGAGCATCTACCAGCCCGACGGGGACCCGCCGCCGCCCGAGGTGTTGGGGCCGATCATGGCTGAACTGGGGAAGCTGAACGAGGAGATGAAGGCCGCGGGGGCCTGGGTGTTCGCGGCGGGGCTGCATCCGCCGTCGACGGCCACCGTCATTCGCGACAAGGACGGGGACGCGCTGCTGACCGACGGGCCGTTCACCGAGGGCAAGGAGCATCTCGGTGGGTTCACGATCATTCAGGCGGCCGACCTCGACGAGGCGCTGAGCTGGGGGAGCCGGGTGGCCAAGGTGCTGGCGCCGCTCGCCATCGAGGTGCGCCCGGTCGCGTGGTAGAGATCGAGCGGATCTTCCGGGCGGAGTACGGGCGGGCGGTCGCCGTGCTGGTGCGCTACTTCGGTGACATCGATGTCGCTGAGGAGGCGGTGCAGGAGGCGTTCGCCGCGGCCGTGCTCCGCTGGCCGGAGGACGGCATTCCGCCGAGCCCGGCCGGCTGGATCATCACTACGGCTCGCAACAGGGCGGTCGATCGGCTGCGCCGCGAGTCGACCCGGGCCGCGCGGGAGGCGGCGGCGGTGTTCGACGAGCCCGGCTTCAACAGGACGGCCGCCTCGGCGGAGACGGAGGCGCTGGCTCGGGCGGCCGAGGGCCTCGACGGGAGAGCTTCGCGAGCAGCACAGGCGGAACTGGGCGCGGGCGGAGAAACGCCGGGCGCGGGCAGGGCGAGTGAGCTGGCGGAGGCTGCTGTGGCGCGCGATCAGCTTCGATTGATCTTTACCTGTTGCCATCCTGCTCTGGCGCCGGCCGCGCGGGTGGCACTCACGTTGCGTCTGCTCGGAGGGCTGTCCACGGCGGAGATCGCGCGGGCGTTCCTGGTGCCGGAGACGACGATGGGTCAGCGGCTTTCGCGGGCCAAAGGCAAGATCCGGGACGCGGGGATTCCGTACCGGGTGCCGCGGGACGAGGAACTGCCCGACCGGCTCGGGGCCGTGCTGGCGGTGCTCTACCTGATTTTCAACGAGGGCTACGCCGCCGGGGCCGGGGAGAACCTCACCCGGGACGAGCTGACCGGGGAAGCCGTGCGGCTGGCCCGTCTGGTGGTGGCGCTCATGCCGGACGAGCCGGAGGCCCGCGGGCTGCTCGCGCTGATGCTGCTGATCGAGGCGCGGCGACCGGCCCGGACCACATCGGACGGAGACTTGGTGCTGTTGAGCGACCAGGACCGTACGCGGTGGGATCGGAAGTTGATTCTTGAAGGGCAGGAGCTGCTGCGTGCGTGCCTGCGCCGCGGACGGCCAGGGCCCTATCAGCTGCAGGCGGCCGTGAACGCCGTGCACTCCGACGCGCGGACGGCGGCGGAGACGGACTGGGCGCAGATTTTGACGATCTACGACCAGCTCGCGTCGTTCAACGGGGGGCCGATCGTGGCGCTGCACCGGGCGGTAGCGGTGGCCGAGGTGCACAGCCCGGCCGTCGCTCTCACCATTGTGGATGGACTGGACGGGTTGGAGCGGCACCACGTGTGGCATGCCGTGCGGGCTGACCTGCTGCGCCGGCTGGGCCGGAGTGCCGAGGCCGCGGAGGCGTACACGAAAGCCGCGGAGCTGACCGGCAACGCGGCCGAGCGCCGCCATCTACTGCAGCGGGCCTCTACTGCGTCGACCCCGAGGACTGCCTGACTGGATGGGCGAGTCCTTCGCACTCATCTGGCGCATGTTAGCCCGCACCGGGGGGGTTCGGCCGCGGTCAATGGTGGCTGGCCGCCTGGAGAGGGGCGGGTTCGGCGCAGTGAAGGCCGCGGCCGGCGGTGGCGATGAAGGCGGAACCGGCCACGGCGGCGGCGAAGAACAGGACGGCGGTGGTGGGGCCGCCCCAGGCGAGCAGGATGCCGGACAGCAGCGGGGCGGTGGCGGCCAGCGACGTGGCGGCGACCATGATGACGCTGATGACGCGGCCCTGCAGGCGGTCGGGGGTGATCGCGGCCTGGAAGCCGAACAGCGCGGCGTTGGCGGCCGGGCCCAGCAGGACGGTCAGGCCCAGCGGGATCGCGGCGGCGATGCTCGACGTGAGGAACGCGGAGGCGGTCAGGAGCAGGGCCGCGATCCAGCAGATCGAGCGGACCAGTGTCACCAGGCTTAGGCGGCGCTGGATCGCGGGGGCGCAGAACGCGCCGAGCAGGCCGCCGGCGGCGACGATCGTCTCGGTCAGGCCGATCACGGCGGGGTTGGTGCCGTTGCGCTGCAGGGCGACGATCAGCGTGAAGATGACGCCCGTGATCGCGAAGTTCAGCGGGGCGGCGACGAGCATCAGCGCGCGCAGGAACGGGTGGCTGAGAACGAAACGTACGCCCTCCGCCAGCGCGGCCCCGTACGCCTGGGGCTGATCTTCTCGCGGGGCCTGCAAGGGCTTGCGGATGAAGAGGATCGCGACGATCGACACCGCGGAGGAGATGAAGTTCGCCGCGAACGGGATCGTGTGGCCCAGTCCGAAGAGGAAGCCGCCCAGGGGTGGGCCGGCGAGCGCGGTGCCGTAGGAGCGGGCCTCGTTGCGGGCGACCGCGTCGGGCAGTTGTTCGAGGGGGACGATGCTGCGCAGCGACGCGTCCTCGGCGGTGCTGAAGACCGCGCTCGCCCCGGCGTCGAGCACGGCCACCACGCAGATGAGCACCAGGCCGGCCCGGTCGGTGAGGACGGCGGCGGTCAGGGTGGCGTAGACGGCCAGGCGCACGACGTCGCAGATGATCAGGGCGCGGCGGCGGTCGAAGCGGTCGACCAGCACGCCGGCGGGCAGGCGCAGCAGCAGACGGGCCGCCTGGGTCAGCGTGCCGACCAGACCGGCGCTGACCGGAGACCCGGTCTTGACCAGCACGAGCAGGGATAGTGCCAGCGACGCGATGCCGTCGCCCAGGTCGGACAGCGACTGCGATCCCCAGAGCAG
Organism: Actinoplanes solisilvae; assembly: GCF_003999975.1. Lineage (GTDB taxonomy): Bacteria > Actinomycetota > Actinomycetes > Mycobacteriales > Micromonosporaceae > Actinoplanes > Actinoplanes solisilvae. The sequence goes on from NZ_RJAC01000012.1 coordinate 191,636, forward strand.
GTTGAACTCGCGGTTGCGCCACAGGCTCTTCATGCCCGGGCCCGTCGCGGGTAGGCCTGCACCACGACGACGACGGTCTCGGCGCCGGGCTCGGGGAGGTCGGCCTCGCGGATGACCTCGTCGAGACGGTCGCGGAGCCTTTTCAGACCTTCCGGAGTCGTACGGATGACCTGGTCGGACGCGGCTGCGGCGTCCAGCCAGGCGGGGCTCCACCGCCGGTGGGCGGCCTCGTCGTGGAACTGGTCGATTCCCTGGTCCCACACGGCGCGGGCGGCGCGGGCGAACGCCGCCATCGTCTCGACCGAGTCGGCGTCGACGTCGTCGGAGAAGGTTGTGCTCGCGTGCATGGCCTTCCACCAGCGTTCCCGGCCGCGGGAGCCGCGACCCAGCTCGGGGGCGTCGACCACGAAGCCGTGGCGGGCCAGCAGACGCAGGTGATGGCTGGTCTGACCGGAGTCTGTGGACAGTCGCCGGGCGAGGATGGCCGAGGTCGCCGGGCCGTCGAGTCGCAGCGAACTGACGATGCGCATGCGCAGCGGGTGCGCCATCGCCCGCAGCATGGCCGCGTCGGTGATTTCCGTCATGGCGGCGACGTTAGGTGCGGCGGCCACAGTGGTGCAAGCCTCTTATGCATAATACCTCTGCATTAACGCCGGAAGCCGCCCCCCGTCTCCCTGAATCAATCACGGCGCCACGGCGAGAACAAGACTGCAATTTTGCGGGCGAAACGGGCAGTCTCGTCGATGTGAAGTGGACTATGGACGGGACGGTTCGGAATGCGTTGTGGGCTCGGCGGAGGGCAATGGGCGGGCAAGACCACCGTCGCCGGGACCCTCGTCGACCGGTTCGAGGTGACGCAGGAACCTGAGCGACCCCGAGGGGGCGCAGCGCAGCCGGATCGAACGGGACCGGCTGATCGCCCTCGACGCCGTGCGACGCGCCCGCGAACTGGGCATCCGTGTGATCGAAGTGGACGGAACACGCCCGGCCGAAGCGATCGCCGACGACGTCGGTGAGCACTTCGGCAAGTTCCTCTAGGCTTTCAGGATGATCGTCGTGCGCGCCGCCGCACCCGAGGACCGCGAAATCGTCGTCTCGCTGCTGACCGGCTCCTGGGGCGGCACCGCCATGGTCGTGCACGGCGTCCGCCACGACGCCGACGAACTGCCGGCCCTGATCGCCTGGCTCGACGGCGGACCGGTCGGGCTGCTCACCTACGTGATCGCCGCCGACGCCCTCGAGGTCGTCACCCTCGACGCCGCACTGCCGCGGGCAGGAGTGGGCACCGCCCTGCTCGCGGCCGCGGCCGACACCGCCCGTGCGTCCGGCGCCGACCGGCTCTGGGTGACCACCACCAACGACAACCTCGACGCTCTCCGCTTCTACCAGCGCCGCGGCCTGCGCCTGACCGCCCTGGCCCCCGGCGCCGTCGACGAGGCCCGCAAGCTCAAACCGTCCATCCCCGTGATCGGCGACAACGGCATCGCCCTGCACGACGAGCTCACCCTCGAACTACACCCGCTGTGAGGCTGACCGAGATCCGCCGCTACCCGGTGAAGTCGATGCTGGGTGAGCTGCTGCCCACGGCCGAAGCCGGCGACCGCGGCCTGACCGGCGACCGTCTGTGGGCGGTCCGCGACCCCGACGGCAAGTTCGGCAGCGGCAAGAACACCCGCCGCTTCCGCCGCATCCCCGGCCTCTTCGACCTCCGAGCCACCGGCGACGACATCGCGACCGTGCACCTGCCCGACGCCCGCGCCTTCCGAGCCGACGACCCCGACGGCTATCGCGCGCTGAGTTCCCTGCTCGGCCGCCCCGTGACGCTGACCCCCGAAAGCACGATCCCGCACCACGACGAGGGCCCGATCAGCCTGATCACCACCGCCGCACTGCGCGACCTGACATCCATTTGCGGCGCCGACCCCGGCCACGACACGATCGACCCGCAACGCTTCCGAGCAAACCTGCTGATCGACACGCCCGCACTCCCCGGGCCGGCTTGGGCAGGACGCCGTCTGCGCATAGGCGAGGTCATCCTGCGGATCGTCCGCCCGCTCACCCGCTGCGCGATGATCGACATGGCCCAGGCCACCGCCCCCACCCGCAACGACCTGCTCAAAACGCTGGCCACCACCAACGACCTGACCTTCGGCGTCCTCGCCACAGTCGAACACGGAGGCCGCCTGACCAGCGGTGACGCCTGCGGTTGGCTCCCACCCAGCCCCTGAAAGATCAAATTCATACTGTACGAGCGTCTGAATGGTCCCCGGCGTTGCGGACCGCCACCGTCGTGGTCAGGGCCATACCCGGCTGCCGGGCCGGATTCCCCCCACCGGCGCGGCCACGACGGTGCGGGCGTGGGGAGCCGGCGGTGACCGCTGCACCACCGCGGCCCACGATGACGGCCGGCCCGAGAAGTCTCACGGCCGATCGGCCACCCGAAAGCGGATGCCTGCGCCGGCGCCCAGGGACAGGGTTCGGCGGGGAAGGCGGGTGAGCGCAACTACGGCACGACCCCCAGCATCGCCGCTGCTTCGGGGCCGAGGCCGGTGATTGTTGCGTTGTGGGTGGGGTGGTGCCAGTCCGCGCGGGGAAGGGTCAGGTTGCGTTGTTCGATGCGGCGACCCTCGGCGGATCTGACTGTGGTGCCGTTGTCGTGGTAGCCCAGGGCCCTCGACACGCCGAGCGAGGCGTGGTTGGTGACCCAGGCGGCGGTGTCGGCGCGCTCCGCGTTCAGGCCGTCGAAGGCGAGATGGAGGACTGCCGTACGCATGGACTTGCCGTGGCCCGAGCCCTGGGATCGGCGGGCGATCCAGGAGCCGGTGGAGACGGTCCGGGTGACGGCGAAGTCCTGGGCGCCGATCTCCTGGACGCCCACTAGGTCGCCGTCGACCCGGGCCGCGAGGAGCAGGTTCCAGCGTTCGGGACGCCAGTCGGCCCACGACGCCCACACGTAGCGGAGGAAGCGGCGTTCGGCCTCGGGGGAGGCGACGTCCGACCAGCCGCCCACCGGGGTCCGGGGCAGGCAGTGGTTCTGCGAGTCGTAGACGCCCTGCGCGGCCAGGTGGGCCAGCTCTTCGAGATCGTCGGGCCCGGGTACGGACAACACCACGTCGGGTCGTGACCGTGATCGCGGAGATCGGCCACAGCTGGGCGAGTGACATTCCGACATCATCCGTGGCGTACGGAAATCGGTCGTCAAAAGGGGTTGATCTTCTTAGGCTGCCGACGATGTCTCACTTCGTTCATCTTGCGCCCGCGGCGGCGGCCCGGCGGATTCTGCGGGGCGGGGTCGCGGCGCGCAGTCGTGGCTGGTTCGGGGAGAGCGGCGTTTACTGCATGCCGGTCTCCGGGTCGTTCACGATCACCCATCAGTGGGTGCGGGAGATGCGGCGATGGCATCCGCGGGTGCTGGTCGCGATGGATCTGCGGATCGCGGATGACGAGCCTGTCACGGTGGGGCGGTACGGCAGGGAGCCTCGGCGGGTGACGGCGGCGGAAGCGGTGGCCGTCGTTCGCGAACTGGACGATCCGCGAGGATATGAGGTGTTCGTGCCGCGCGCGATCACGGCCGGGGAGGTCAGGCGGGCGCGCGAGGTTCCGCAGGGGATCGGGTGGCGTTATGTGCCGGACGCGCACGGGCGGCGTCCCTGCGCCTGTCCGGTCTGCCTGGGGCGCGGCGGATGGGGGGCCGCCCGGGTGCGACGGCGGTTTTCGCCCGACGAGCCGGGGCGTACGAAACCGGAGCTGATGGCCGACCTGCGCGCGGCCGCGGACTCGGACGATCTGATCTCCGTCCTGGGGGAGCTCGGTTCGCGGTCGCGGGGCGGGGCCGAGGAACTGGCCTATCTGGTCGGCCACCCGGACCCCGAGGTGCGCGAGGCACTCGGCGAGGCGCTGGAGCGCTATCGCGGTCGTGCGGCCCGCCTCCTGCGCGAACAGCTTCGGGAAGCAGGTTGATGCGGGCGGGCGGACCATGAAGGAGATGAGCGCCCCGGAGGTCGTCGCGATCGTCTCGGAGCTTGGTGCGCGCGGGGTCGCGGCCGGTGTCGGCGGTGGGTGGGGGGTCGACGCGCTGCTGGGTTCGCAGACCCGGGAACACTCCGATCTGGACCTCTGGCTGCCGGCCGAGGGCCTCGAACCGGCTTTCCTCGGCTTCCGGCAGCTCGGCATCGACCGGATTCAACCGTGGCCGGGGGACCGTCCGTGGAACTTCGTGCTGCACGACGGCGGCCGGCTTCGCGCGGACCTGCACCTTTACGAGCTGCGGGCGGATGGCGCGGTGCACTACGGATCGGCCCTCGACGGGGTGTCCTTCCCGGCGGCGGCTCTCGAAGGGGCAGGGACGGTGGACGGTATGAGCGTGCGCTGCGAGGCGGCCGAGTGGTCGGTGCGCTGGCACACCGGCTACCCGCCCCGGGTCAAGGACCGGCATGACGTGTCGCTGCTCTGCACCCGTTTCGGTCTTGCGCTGCCGGACGGTTTCGCGTGAGAGGACCCGGCCCGGCCGGCGAGCGGGTCAGCGGCTACCAGACGTCGCCGTTGCGCCAGTCGCAGGCCAGCGTGCCGTCGCGGTCGAACGACGGGCCGCCGGGGACGAAGCGGACGTAGGTGCTGTCGTCGTCCTCGGGAGTGGGCGTCAGACCGGTCGGGGCGAGCACGGCCGTGCGGCCCTGCCACGGGAGCCAGCCGCGGGACACGTAGAGGCCCCGGCCGCTCTCCGAAGCCGACAGGGCCCCCAGATCATAGGCGCGGTCCACGACACTTTCGGCGGCGTCGAGGACGGCGGCGGCGAAGCCCTGACCGCGCCAGGCCGGGTGGACGGCGACGGCTTCGACGTAGCCGCAGCGCCAGGCCCGGTCGCGGTGGAAGAAGCCGCGCTGCACGACGGAGGCGTGGGCGATCAGGGCGCCGCGCTCCTCGACCAGGAAGTGCAGACCGCCCAGGCAGTGATCCCAGTCGTCGTCGTCGAAGCCGCCGGCGAACGCGGCGTCGAGCAGCGCCCGGATGTCGCCACGGCGGGTCACGCTCAGGTCGGCGGTGGGGATCACGAGGGCCACGACACACCGTACCTTGGTGCCATGAAGGAGATCCGCCTCGCCGCCCGGCCGAACGGGTGGCCCACCGATGACACTTTCGAAATCGCCGAGGTGCCTACGCCCGTGCCCGGGCCGGGTCAGGTTCTGGTCCGCAACGCGTTCGTGTCTGTCGACCCCTACATGCGGGGCCGGATGAACGACACGAAATCGTACGTCCCGCCCTATCAGGTCGGGGCGCCGCTGGAGGGTGGGGCGGTCGGCGAGGTCGTGGCCTCGGAATCGCCCGAGGTGCCCGTCGGCTCGTTCGTCGTGCACGGGCTCGGCTGGCGCGAATACGCCGTGACCGAGGCTTCGCGGGTGAGGGTGGTCGATCCGGAACTGGGCGCTCTGTCGGCCTATCTCGGCGTGCTCGGGATGACGGGCCTCACCGCCTATGTGGGGCTCATCGACATCGCCCGCTTCCAGGAGGGCGACACCGTCTTCGTGTCGGGGGCGGCGGGCGCGGTCGGCAGCGTGGTCGGGCAGATTGCGAGGCTTCGCGGGGCCAAGCGGGTGATCGGCAGCGCGGGATCGGCCGAGAAGGTGCGGCACCTGATCGACGACCTGGGATTCGACGCGGCGTTCAACTATCGGGACGCGCCGGTGCGGCACCAGCTTCGCGAGGCGGCCCCGGACGGGATCGACGTCTATTTCGACAACGTCGGCGGGGACCACCTCGAGGCGGCGATCGGGTCGCTCCGGAAATATGGCCGGGTCGCCATGTGCGGGGCGATCGCGTCCTACAACGACACTTCCGCGCCGGCGGCGCCGCGCAATCTGTCGATGGTGGTCGGCAAGGAATTGAATCTGCGCGGCTACATCGTGAGCAACCACAACAACCGCATGCCGGACTTCCTGGCCGAGGTGGGCCCGTGGGTGCGCGACGGCCGCCTGGTGGCGAGAGAGACGGTCGTCGAGGGTCTCGAGAACGCCCCGGCCGCGTTCATCGGCCTCCTCAAGGGCGAGAACACGGGAAAGATGGTCGTGAAAGTCTGAGGGCCATGACGACGCCTGCCGCCCACGCCCTAGCCCAGTACGCCTCGACCGCGGGAAACCTGTCGGCGGGGATCGCCATCTACGAGCACGGCACGAACCCGCAGGACTGGTATTCGTGGGTGGGGGAGCGGCTGCCGCTCGACGGCGACGTGATCGAGGTCGGCGCGGGCACCGGAGCACTGTGGAGCCGCGTCGACCACCGGGCACGCGGGGTGCGGCTGACGCTTGCCGATTTCTCGCCCGCGATGTGTGAACGCCTCAGCTCGGTGCCGGGGGCGACCGTGGTGCGGGCCGGCGCGACCGAGCTGCCGTTCCCGGACGGCAGCTTCGACGGGCTGATCGCCAACCACATGCTCTACCACCTCGACGATCCGGCGGCGGGGCTGCGGGAGTTCGCCCGGGTGCTGCGACCGGGCGGGCGGCTCGCGGTCTCCGCCAACGGCCGCGACCACCTGGCCGAGCTGATGGAGCTGGGCGCGCGGACCCGGACGACGGTGTTGAACGACTTCACGGCCGAGACCGCCGAGGAGTTCGTCGGCGGTTCTTTCCGGGACGTGGTGGTGCGGCGATACCCGAGCGATCTGGCGATTCCCGGCCCCGAGCCCGTGCTGCGCTACCTCGCCAGCCAGGGACGCCCGCCGCTCACGACGGAGGAGGAGGCAGCCGTCCGGAAGTTCGTCGACGAGCGGGTGGCCGCCGACGGGGCGTTCCGGGTCCGCCAGCACGCGATCCTGGTGACGGCGACCCGCTGAGGCCTCAGCGGGTCGCGCGAGCGGCGGCGGAGTCGCCGATGACAGTGAGGGCTGCCTCGCGCAGGGCGTCGCTGCGGGCGTACACGGAAGCTCCCGGGCCCGGGGTTCTGCGGCCGTCGAGGCCGCTGTAACTGCCGCCGGACTCCTCGACGATCAGCGACGTGGTGGCGAAGTCCCACAGCTGGCCGCCGGTCTGCACGGCCAGGTCGAGGTCGCCGCGGGCGATCATCAGGGCGGGGTGGATCGGCCAGGGCAGGGCGGGCGTGAGCTCCTTCAGGGGCGCCACCAGTTCGCGGTTCCACTCCTCGGGGATGACGGCGAAGCGGCTTCCGGCCACCGAGTCGGCGCCGGCCGTGACGTGGATCGGGGTCTCGGCGACGACGCGGCCGCCGACGACCCGGCCCTCGAAGGCGCCGCCGCCCCGGGTCGCCCAGAAGGTGCTGCCCTGGGCGGGGTGGGCGGCGACCGCGGCGACGATCTCGTCGTCCTCCTCGAGGGCGATCAGGATCAGCCAGCGGTTGTCGCCGGCGACGAACAGGGCGGTGCCGTCGATCGGGTCGATGATCCAGCGCCGCCCGGCCGACCCGGTCTGGCCCTCCTCCTCGCCCAGGATCGCGTCGGACGGGCGGGCCGCGGTCAGCACGTCGCGGATCGCCGACTCGACGGCCCGGTCGGCGGCGGTCACGACCGAGCCGTCTTTCTTGACCTCGCGGGGCAGGTCGGCCAGGGCTGCGAAGTGGGGCAACGCCACCGCGGCCCCGGTCAGAGCGGCCCGCTGCGCAAGCTGAAGATCCGTCTCCACGTAGCCCATCCTGCCTGTGATCGGCGGGCGCCCGTCGCGACTCGCGGGACATGTCACCCGGCTCACTCCAGCAGACCGCAGCCGGTTGAACAGCGGGCCAAGCACGCGCCAACACCGCCGCACAACCGAACTCGGCATCGCGGCAGCCCCGGACGAGGCCGGCCGGCGTCAGACGACGTCGGCGACGGCCATCCCGACGACGCCGCGCGGCACCTCGGCGACGATCTCCCCGGCCGGGTTCAGGACGCAGGTCGGCCCCAGCGCGAGGTGGGTGCCGCCGCGCTCGCCAGTGACGTCGGCCGAGGCCAGCCACATCCCGGTCTCCAGGGCCCGTTTCCGGCGCAGCTCGTTGTGTTTCTCCTGCCAGCGGTGCGCGTTCTCGCGGCGCATCATGTTCTGCGCCGGGTGGATCAGAAGCCGAGCGCCCTGTTCCGCGACGGCCGCCGCGGCCCGCGGATATTGCGCGTCGAAGCAGATGTTGACCCCGAACCGCACCCCGGCACATTCGAAAACCGGATAGGCGTCGCCCGCCGTGAAAACGCGTTCGCCGCGGGTCAGAAAAGTCTTCCGGTACGCCCCGATCGTGCGCCCGCCCCGCACCACGGCCGCCGTGTTGTAGAAACGGGCACCCCGCTGCTCGATCAGGCCGACGACGACGGCCGGCCGCACATCGAGGCGCAGGTCGGCGGTCGTCGCGTGCGCGTGCACATGCTCGGGGGTCGCCAGATAGCCCTGCAGGAAGCATTCCGGGAAGACGAGCAGGTCAACGCCGTCGGCGCTCTCGGCGAACTCGCGGATCAGGCGCAGCGCGGCCGGAACATCACCGACGATTTCCGGGGTTTGGCAGACACCGACGCGCACGGGCATGGCGACATTCTGCCCGACGGCACGGAAGATAAGGCGCCTATAGGTTCCCGGCCGGGGACCGAAGTGAGACCCAGATCAACCTCCATTCATGCGCACGGAGCGATAGGTTCGGGTCGTGCCGTTGAAAGCCGATTTGACCAGCGAAGAACTTGAAGAGATCCGGCAGTCCGCCCTGGGCGCCGCCGACCCGCTCGGGGTCGCCGCCGACCTGGCCGACGCCGTCGATAACGGGCGCCTCGCCGACCAGGAGGACGCCGGGGACGCCCTGACGATCGCCGCCGGCATCGCCGAGAGCCGCTCGAAGCTCGACGCCGCCCTGCGCTACGCCGACCGCGCCATCGAGGCGTTCGGCGACCGCGACGACGCCAAGTCGGGCGCGGCCAAGGCCCTGCGCGCCCGCATCCTGTTCCGGGCCGGCCGTGACGACGAGGCGGTGGCCGCGCTCGAGCCGCTGCGCCCGCAGCTCATGCAGTTCCCCGACGCGCCCGCCTACATCACCGCGGCCATGGCCGTCGGCGGTCACACCCACGCCCGCGTCGCCGAGCACTGGCTGACCGAGGCGGTCAAGGCGGCGATGTCCGAGCGCGGCACCGGCGAGCCCAACAACGCCGACGACGCCGGGCAGCTGTTCTTCCTGCTGCAGCAGCGTCACCGTCTGCGGCACGCCCTCAACGAACAGCACGACCAGCACGACAGCCTGGCCGAGCGGCTCGAGACCCGCCTGGCCAACGCGTCGACCCAGCCGGCCGCCGGGTCCGACGCCGACCTGCTGTTCTTCCCGCAGGCCGAGTTCGACAGCCTGCTCAAAGAGTTCCCGGCCCTGTCGTCGGCGTACGGCGCCGACTGGGACGAGCACCGCGCCCGGCTCGAGAAGGCCCTGGTCCGCCTCGCGGGCACCGGCCGCACCGGCCTGACGGTGCACCCCGGCACAGTCAAGGGCCTGAAGGCGGCCGGCGACCCGACCGACGAGAAGGCCCGCAACACCTATGCCGAGCTGCAGGCCACCGCGACCGGTCAGATCCCGTGGCCGCCGGAGCGCAACGGCGCCTGCTGGTGCGGGTCGGGCCTGAAATACAAGAAGGACTGCCTGCCCCGCTCCCGAAGCTGATCCACCCCACCGGCCGCCCCGGTCGTCCGCTCCCGGACGACCGGGGCGGCTCTGTTCATGAGGGGGCGTGCAGGGTCAGCGTCGTCCAGGCGCCGACGTGGACGCGGTCCCCGTCGGTCAGGGAACGGGACTCGCCCGCCGTGAGCGGCTGCTGCTCGTCGTTGACGTAGGTGCCGTTGGTGGATCCCAGATCGGAGACGAGCCAGACGCCGTCGACGCTGAGCGTCAGCAGAGCGTGGGAATGGGAGACGCCGGGGTCCTCGTCGGACAGATCGATCTCGGGATGGGTGCCCTTGGACGAGCTCTTGCGGCCGATGCGCACCTGCGGCGGCGGCAGCTTCTCGGTTCGACCGGCGGTTTCGGCCGGGAAGGAGATGCCGTCGATCGCGTTCTCCTCGAAATAGGAGCGGTCGGGGGCGATCGTCACGGTCCAGCCGGCCGCCGGGGGAGTGGCCGTCGGCGGGGTCAGCGTCGGGATGCGGCCGGTGCTGTGGTCATAGCCGCAGTCCTCGCAGAAACGACCGGAACCCAGGCGCGGGGTGCCGCAATTGGGGCAGGGCGGTCCACCGGCGGCAACCGGCGGAGCGGGGGCGGCGACCGCAGAACCGATCTTGGCGCCGCAGGTGTCGCAGAAGTCGCTCTCCTCGGAGGCGTGACCCTTCGGGCAGGCGTACGTGGTCACTGGCCGCGCCCGACCCGCACGGTCTTCGTCGAGCGGGTGTCCAGTGCCATCTCGTCGGCCGCCGCCACCTTGCGCCGCAGCCGCACCGTGCCCGTCGCCGCGTCTTCGATGTCGACCACGGTGGCCAGCAGCTCGGACGTCGCCTGGTTGCCGCTCTCGTGCGCGAGCTGGGCCGCCCGGCCGAACTTCATCGTCGCCGTGTAGTCGTCGCCGGCCTTGCGCGCCTCGATGCCCGACTGGATCGCGTCGGCCAGTTCGGCCTGCCCGGTGTAGTGGGCGACCTGCCGGTTGATGCGGGTCGAGAGTCCCGTGTCGTCGGTCCACACCGCGCGTACCAGCGCCTGGGTGTGCACCGTGTCGCCCTCGACGACCGACACCCGGGCGGCCAGCATCTCGTCGCCCGCCGCGCCGGGCGGCACGTCGACGCAGATGTGGTAGTCGCGGCTCTCGGCGCCCCAGGCGCCCAGCGGGTAGCGCGCGGCCCGCGCCCCGTCGGCCACCCGTTTGCCGGTCAGGTCGGCCACCTGCGGTTCGACCTGTTTGACGAAGCGGACCGTGGCGTTGACCGGGGTCCACACCTTGAGCTGCACGTCGGCCGCGGTCTTGCCCATCGCCGCGGTGATCATCTGCTCGAAGGCGGCGGTCAGGTCGGTCGGGCGGGCCACGATGTCGACCGTGCCCAGCATCGCCCCGGCGATCTTGCGGAGTTCGGAGACCTTCCAGTTGGTGCCGACCCCGCGGCAGTCGACGGTGAAGCGGCCACCGACCGCGTCGAGCACACTCTCGAGGTAGCCCTGGCGTTCGCCGTTGTCGCCGTCGGTCAGCAGGATCGCGTGCGCGATGTCGCCGGGGCGCTGGGCGACGAGCTGAGCGGCCAGCAGCAGCCAGGCGCCCATCGCGGTGCCGCCGCTGGCGTGCAGCCGGTCGATCGCCCAGGTCGCCTCGGAGCGGGTCTGGTCGTTGGCCACGGCGAGCTGACCGGGTGCGGGGAACAGCTGCTGGGCGGTGCCGACCCCGGCGATCAGGGCGAAGTGGACACCGTCGTCGAGGCAGGCGACCGCGGCCTTGGCGGCGTGGCGGGCGGCGGCTATGCGGCCCTCGGCCTGCATCGAGCCGGACGCGTCCACGATGATGATCTCGGTGGTGCCCGACGCGGCGGACCGGGGAACGCCGCCACCGCCCGAGGAGGTCACCGTGACGATCGCGTTGACCTCGGTCGCCCCGAGGGCGAGGAACTCGTTCTGAAAGGCCTCGGCGGTGTACGACATCCTTTACCCCTTCGGTGCAACCGGGACCAGCGCGACCGTGATGTTGTCGGCGCCCCCGGCGGTGATCGCATAATCGGTCAGCCATCGCGCGGCGGAGATCAGCGTGCCCCCTTCGCGCAACCCCTCGCGCACCGCCGCGGCGAAGGCGGCCGGGTCGGTCAGATAGTTCCAAAGACCGTCGCTGCACAGCACGAGATGCCCCGCGTCGCCGATGACGAACTCACCCGTACGCGGAGTGACCTTGCCCGCGTCGGCCCCGAGCCAGGCCGTGATCGCGTGGGCTTTCGGATCGCGCATCGCGACAGCGGGGTCGGCGCCCAGGGCGATAACGTGGGTGGCCCACGAGTCGTCCTCGGTGAGCTGCTCGGCCGGTCCCTCGCCGGGCACCCAGTAGGCCCGGCTGTCACCGATCCACCCGACCGTCACCGCGTCGCCCCGCACGACCGCCGCGACGATCGTGCACGCCGGGTTGGACGCCTGCCGCCGCGGGTCGCCCTCGCCGGCCAGCGCCGCGACCGCCGCCTGAGCCGCCCGGATCGCCGCGGCCACGTCGCCGCCGGGCATGAGCGCCCCGGCCGCCTCGACCGCGGTCAGCGAGGCCGCGTCGGGGTCGAACGACGAGGAGACGCCGTCGCTGATCACCACGTCGACGTCGGTGCCGCGGGTGGCCAGCCACATCGCGTCCTCGTTGCGGTGGTGCCGCAGACCCCGGTCGGTCACCGCGGCGGCCACCGGGTCGCAGTCGGTCTCGAGGTGGTCGCGTTCCCGCCCGGCGAGCATGCCGCAGTGTCCGCAGTAACCGTCGTCGCCGACCCCGCCGGGCGTGCCGCAGTGGGGGCACGCGGGTTCGGGGGCCAGGGACCGGCCGCAGGCCTCGCAGAAGGCCGCTCCGGCGGCGCGCTCGTCGGCGCACGAGGCGCAGTCGGTCATGGTCATCGTGCCTCGCTGTCGGAGCGGATGGGCGAACAGGGGGACCAAGTATGGGCCCCGCGACCGATCATGTGCGCGTCCGGGGGCGCGACGCGTTGGCCAGATCGACCAGACGGATCTTTTCGTGGCCGTGCACTGCCCGGGCCATCTCGCGGTACGCCTCCTCGAGCGCGAATCGGATGTCGCGTTCCCGGACCTGGCCGTTGCGGCCCGGACCGAGCACCGTAGCGGGCAGCGTAGCGCCGCCGGTGACCGTACGCAGTGCCTGTTCGAGCAGTTCGGCCCGGAGAGCGGCCAGTTGTGCCGCCTCCACCTCGAGCCGCTCGATGAGCACGGCCGCGGCGGTCAGCGAGGCGACGTCGGGCGCCTTCACCAGCGCGCGCACCGCCCCGACCTGCGAGCTGCGATAGGCCGACGACGTGCCGGGCACCCGGTTGTACGCCTCCACGGCGCCGTTGCGGTCCCCGGCCTTGAGGCGGCAGCGGGCCAGACCGGCGGCCGCCGACGTGTACGACGGATCGGTGCGACTGACCACGTCGTAGTAGGCGGCCGCGCCCGGGTCACCGGCCAGCTCGAGGGTGAACCCGAGCGCGAGCTGCGGCGCCAGCTCGCCCGGCAGCGCGGAGTAGACCGCCTCGAACCTCGGCCGCGCGTCGCCGGGCCGCTGCTCGGCCAGCGCGAGCAGGCCGTCGTACCAGGCGACCCGCCAGTCGGACCCGTCGGTGGCGATCAGCCGGTCGCGGGCCTGCCGGGCCTCGTCGAACGAGCCGAACCGCAGCCCGAGGTCGATGCGGGCCCGCAGCGCGCGCAGCCGCACCTCGATCGTGTCGGCCGGGGCCGAGCGCAGCAGCAGGAGCACGTCGGCCGGCTCGGTCACGGTCACCGACGCGAGGAACGCGGCGGCCGGGTCGGTCAGGTCGATCAGCGGCGTCGGCAGATCTTGCCAGCGCGGGATCTCGCTGCGCGGGTCGGTGCGTAGCTCGGCCGTGAACAGCCGCGACGGTGCCGGGTGGGGGGTGCCGCCGGCCGCCAGCACCTGCCGCAGCACACCCAGCATCTGCTCGGCCATCTCGGCCGCGTCGACGAACCGCTCCGACGGCGCCGTGCGGGTGGCCCGCTGCAGCAGGCGGTAGAACGACTCGAACCGCCGGTAGACGTCGAACTCGCCGCGATCGGGCAGGCTGTCGGCGAACGTGCTCTGATAGCCCCGGAAATCGGTGGTGAGCACGGCGAGCGTACGCCCGATGGTGTAAAGGTCCGAGGCCACCGAGGGGCCGAGCGTCGCCAGTTCGGGCGCCTGAAAGCCGACCGTGCCGTAGAGCGCGGCGTCGTGATCGTCGACGTGCACGACGCCGCCGAGGTCGATCAGCTTCATCTGGTCGCCGGTCTGGATCACGTTGTCCGGCTTGAAGTCGCAGTAGATCAGGCCGCGATCGTGCAGATAGCCGAACGCCGGCATGATCTCGATCAGGTAGGCGAGCGCCCGGTCGACCGGCAGCGGGTCGGTGACCTCGCCGTTGGCTGCCCGCCGGTCCTTGAGGATGCCTTTGAGCGATTCACCGCCGACGTACTCCATGACGATGTAACCGGCGCCGTCGTGCTCGACGAAGTTGTAGATCTTGACGATGTTCGGGTGCTCGACCTCGGCCAGGAAGCGGCGTTCGGCCACGGCGGCGGCGAGCGCGTCCTCGTCGCCCGAGTTGAGCAGACCCTTGAGTACGACCCAGCGGTCGGAGACGTTCTTGTCGGTGGCCAGATAGATCCAGCCCAGCCCACCGTGCGCGAGGGCGCCGACGACCTCGTACTGCCCGCCGATCAGGTCGCCCTTGCCCAGCTTGGGGGTGAAGTTGAACGGTTCGCCGCAGGAGGGGCAGAAGCCCGACGTACGCCCCTCGCGGTCGCCCCGCGTACGGCCGACCGCGTTGCCGCAGCCCGCACAGTACCGCTTCGACTCCGGAACCTCGGCGTGCGTCATCACGGCGGTGGCCGGGTCGGCCTGCGTGATCGGCGCGATCTCGACCAGCCCTCCACCGAAGCGGCGGCGCGACGAGCCGGTGCGCGCGCTTCCGGTGGTCCGAGCCGATTGAGCCGTACGGGTGGAAAGCGCGCTGGACGACTCACGCGGAGCCGGAACCGGAACCGGCTTCGCCCCGGCGCGCGGAGCCAGCCCGCACGTGTCGCAATAACCGTCCTCGATCGTTCCGGGACAGTTCCGTTCGCACTTCATCGGGTGTCCCTCGCGATCGTGGCGGTGAGCGCATCCTGATAGGCGTTGACGGCCCGCCGTGCGGCGGCCAGATCACACGGTGCCACGTAGAGCGCCTCCCGCGCCGCCGCGGCCAGCGGAGTCAACGCCCCGTGTTCCGACAGCCCGCGCCGCAGCGCCTTGGCCTGATAGGCGTCGAACCGCCCGCGTAGCTCGTTGCGGTTGGCGAGGAGCCCGGCGTTGTGGGCCGCCCCGCCGCGCAGCCCGTCGAGGCGCCGGCGGGCCTGTCGGTTCCAGTCGGCCAGCCGCGGGCTGATCAGCGGCCAGTGCCCGGCCGCGGCGAGCGCGTCGATCGACAGCAGTTCGGGCCGCAGGTCACCGCCGGGCACGGGCGCGATCTCGTGCGCCGGGAACCGGTCGGCGGCCTTCTCGGCGGCCGCCCGGGCCTCCTCGGCCGCGGCGTTCAGCTCGGCCAGCAGGCGGTGCGCGGCGGCGAGGCGCTGGGTGAGGGTCTCGCGCAGCTCCCCGGCCGACGTGCGCTCGGCGTCGGCCCGTTCGATCAGGGTGCGTACGGCGGCCAGGTCGCGCTCTTCGACCCCGAGGGGATCGGTGGCCAGGGCCGCGGTCAGCAGCCCCAGTCGTCGATCGGCCTCGGCCAGGTCGGCCGTTCCACCACCGAGGCGGCGTACGGTCTCGAGCGCGCTCGCCGCCTCGCCCGCCGCGGGAAGCAGCCTGTCCCACGCCTCACCGGCCCGGGTGGCGACCCCGACGGCCGTGGCGAAGGCCGCCTCCATCGCCGAGAGCAGCTCTGCCGGCGTACAAGTGGTGTGGATCTGGCCGGCGCCGAGCAGCCCGCGCTGGGCCAGCGGCACCGTGCGGGTCGACAACCGGATCGACGCGCCGAGCACCTCGTGCCGGAAGCGGGCGCGCTCGTCGTCGCTGGGCCGGCGCAGGTCACGCAGCTCGCGGGCGCGGTCGATCGACTCGGTGAGCAGCCGGTAGCCGTCCCACAGCTCGGTCAGCGCCTGGGTCGCGTCGGCCCACAGCGTCGCGGTGCGCCCGGTCAGCGCGACCCGGTCGAGTTCCTTGCGGGCCGGGTTGTCGTCGAGTTCGACCAGGTTGGCCGCGATCGCCGTCACCGCGGTCTCCAGGCGCAGCAGCTCGGCCTCGGCCGTCATCGGTACTTGGCCTTCGGCGGCGTGGGGGCCGGCCCGAGGGCGCTCAGCCATTTCTCGTACGTCTTCTTCCAGGTGCCGTCCGCGCGGTTGCGCTCGAGCACGGCGTTGACGAACCGCGTGAACTCGGGGTGCTCGTTCGACATCGCCATCGCGTACGGCTCTTCGCTGATCTTGTCGCCGATGACCTTCGCGTACGGATCTTGGACCGCCATCCCGGCCAGGATCGTGTCGTCGGTCGTGATCGCGTCGACCTCGTTGCGCTGGAACGCGACCAGGCAGTCGCCGAACGCGGCCCGTGCCACCGCGACTGGCTTCGCTTTCACCGTGGCGATCCGGTCGAACGACGTGGAGCCCTGCACCGAGCAGATCCGCTTGCCGCCGAGGTCCTCGATGGTCTTCGCGGTCGAGTTCTTGGAGACCAGCACCTTTTGGCCGGCCTCGTAATAGATGGTGGAGAAGTCGACGTCCACCCAGCGTTCGCAGTTCGCGGTCATCGTGTCCGCGACGATATCGACCGAGCCGTCGGCCGCGGAACTGACGCGCTTGTCGTACCCGATGACTTTGATCTGAATTTTACCGGGATCACCGAAGATGGCCTGGGCGATCTGACGTCCCATGTCGACGTCGAAGCCCTCGATCTGCCCGTTGAACGGGTTGCGCGAGCTGAACAGAAGCGTGTCCTGGCTCGTGCCGAGCACCAGCCGCCCGCGCTTCTGGATGGTCTCCATGTATGACCCGGCGGGCATCTTGCCCGGCGGGGGCAGCGCGCCGGCCGGGGCCAGGCTGGCCCGCGGATCACACTTCGGCGGGGCGGGCCTCTCGGTGGTCGCCGGGGAGGGGCCCAGCGTGGTCGTGAACGGCTTGGCGATGGGCATGGGGGAGCTGTCGGCGCTACACCCGGCCAGGGCGGCGACGGCCAGGAGGGCGACGGCGGCACGGATGCGCATCAGCGGTACTCCTCCAGTCGCGCGCGGAGCCCGAGGAAGGCCAGCACACAGATGATCACGGCCAGCACCGGGCCGCCGACAGTCAGCAGGCCCAGGCCGTCGCCGGCGTCGTCGATCTCTTCGGTGAAGAACGTCTTGCGGTTCTCCATCGCGCGGTCCAGCTCGGTCCGTACGCTCTCGAACGTCTTCGTCGTCTCGGCGCCGATCGCCAGCTTCACCGCGCCTTCGTAGTTGCCGCCTTCGTCGAGCGCCCGCACCTCACCGTGGGCCTCGACGTAGCTCTGGAAGCCGCTCAGCGCGCGATTCATGGTCGCGCCGAGCTGCGGATCAAGATCTTCGTACGCGTTGTCCATCGGCCCGCGCGGCATCAGGAGCCGCTCGGACACGGTGTCGAAATCCTGCTCGTACGGCCCGGAACCGGCCCGCCCGGCCAGGGTCAGCGCCTCGTCGCCGCGCGCCTGCAGCGCCAGGATGCGGGCCGCCGCGATCGACGCCATCGGGCCGGTGCCCCGGTTGGCCGTGCTGTCGAGCCGGGCCTGCTGGGTGAACAGGATGGACATGGCCGCGATCGTGAAGACCAGGGCGACCCCGGTGGCGGCGAGCAGCGGCACGTTGAAGGTGCGCTGCGTGCGGCGGCTCAGGTAGACCTGCGCGGCGACCAGCGTGATCAGCAGCGCCAGCAGCGACAACATCAGCAACGCGACCCAGCCGACCGAGCCGGCCCGGCCGTACCCGTCGTCGACCTCGCGCTGGGCCTCCTCGAAGAGCTGACGGGCCTGCGGCTGCAGCGTGTCGCGGTTGAGCCGCGACGCCTCGGACAGGAACGACGCGCCGACCGGCAGGCCCTGACGGTTGTTGGCCCGCGCCGTCGCGACGAGCGCCGAGTATTCGGCGATGCCGGACGACAGAGCCCGTACGGCGTCAGCGGCCTCGCCGGTCTGCGAGGTGCGCCGCGCCGCCGAGGTGAGCGCGGTCGCGGCCCGGCGGAGGTCGTCGTCGTAGCGGCGGGTCAGCGCCGACGGCTCGAGCCCACCGGCCAGGAAGGCCTGCGCGGCCGTGGTGTCGGCGTCGGCCAGGGCCGTGTAGACGGTCTCGGCCTCGACGAGCAGGGGTTGCGCGCGGTTGCCGAGATCGCTGGTGCCGGAGCCGGCCGAGGAGCCCGTGAAACCCGCGAACACGCCGGCCAGCACGCCCAGGGCGAGCAGCGTGGCGATGAACAGTTGCAGGCGGCCGGGCGAGGTGTGGCGCAACCCGCCGACCCGGCGCAGCACACCGGGACGGGTCGCCAGGGCCATGCTCAAACTTCCTCCCCCGAGGGTTGTGCGGTCTTCACTGTGCCCCATCGACGCAAACGCCCGGCGGACCCGCCGCCGGGCGCTGCTGGGCTTTCCGCGCTGGTCAACTCAGCTCGCGTTTGAGCAGCTTTCCGGTCGCGGTCATCGGCAACGACTCGACGATGCTGACCAGACGCGGATATTTGTACGCCGCCATCGTCTCGCGGCCCCAGTCGACGAGTTGCTCCTCGGTCACGGTCGCGTCCGGCTTGAGGATCACGAACGCCTTGACCTCCTCGCCGTGGGTCGAGTGCGGCACGCCGATCACCGCGGCCAGCGAGACGGCCTCGTGGGTCATCAGGACCTCTTCGATCTCGCGCGGGTAGACGTTGAACCCGCCCCGGATGATCATGTCTTTCGCGCGGTCGACGATGTAGTAATAGCCGTCCTTGTCGCGCCGGGCCAGGTCGCCGCTGCGGAACCAGCCGTCCCGCATGACCTCGGCGGTCGCGTCGGGCCGGTTGTAGTAGCCGCGCATGATGTTGTGGCCGCGGATGGCGACCTCCCCGATCTCGTCGGCCGCCTCGATCGTGGTCCACTCCGGATCGATCAGCTTGACCTCGACACCCCAGATCGGCACCCCGATCGAGCCGGGCCGCGGGTCGGCCCCCGGCTTGCTGAACGTGGCCACCGGCGAGGTCTCCGACAGCCCGTACCCCTCAAGAATGGTCACGCCGAGGCGCTCCTTGACCTCCTTGATGATCTCGACCGGCAGGCTGGAGCCACCGGCCACGGCGACCCGCATGTTCGAGGCGATGCGCTCGACGTCGACACCCGCGGAGAGCGCGTTGAGCAGCCCCCAATACATGGTCGGGACCCCGGCGAAGAACGTGACGTTCTCGGTCTCGAGCAGCTTCACGGCGGCCGCCGCGTCGAACCGGGGGAGCAGCACGAGCGTGGCCGCGGTGGCGAAGCCCGCGTTCATGTTCACGGTCGAGCCGAACGAGTGGAACAGCGGCAGCACGAGCAGGTGGGTGTCCTGGGCGGGCTGGCTGCCGAACAGGCGGTTGCAGGTGAGCGCGTTGAGCAGCAGGTTCGAGTGCGACAGCTCGGCGCCCTTGGCCTGCCCGGTGGTGCCGCTGGTGTAGAGGATGACGGCCGGGTCGGTCTCGGGCAGCAGGACGGCCTCGAACGTCTTCTGGCCGGGCAGCGCGGACCCCAGGGTCTCGGCGCCCTCGATCGGGCTCGGCGCGGCCGGGTCGACGGTGATCAGGAAGAACGTCTCGCACGCGTCGACGACGTCGAAGCCGGCCTTGCCCTCGGCGCCCATCGGCAGCTCCGGCGTGCCCTGGAAGCACAGGTACGCCTTGGCCTCGGAGTCGCGCAGGTGATAGGCGATCTCGCGGCCCTTGAGCAGCACGTTCAACGGCACGACGACGGCGCCGGTCTTGAGGATGCCGTAGTAGACGACGGGGAAGTAGGGCAGATTCGGGCAGGAGAGGGCAACCTTGTCACCGGGCCGGATGCCCCGCTCGACCAGCAGGTTGGCCACCTGATTGGCCGCCGCGTCGACCTGGGCGTAGGTCAGACGCCGATCACCCAGAACGACCGCCGCCCGGTCGGGGTAGTTGCGGGCACTGTCCTCGAGCAGGATCGAGAGGTTCAACATGCGGTAGATCCCCTTCACGGTCGCCGGCGTGACTGCCGTCTCATCCCAACATGCCCACCGAACCTGAAAAACCCTCCGTTACGGTCATGTTTCCCTCGCGGTCGCCCGGTCGTCGAGCTCGTCCTCCCAATGGCGCCTCAGGACGGCGGGCATGTCCTGGTGCAGCGCCCGCCTGAACAGGTCCATCTCGGCGGTGGTCAGCGGAATCGCGGGGAACGCCCGTCCGACCGCGGCGGCGAACGCCGAACCCCGCCGGGCCAGGGCGGGCGCAACGGTCACATACGCGGCGACGAGGTCGCGGTGCGCCGGCGACCACAGCCCGTCGGCGAGGGCACGGAAGCGCCGTACGGAGATCTCGGGGTCCTCGGTCATCGCCGCCCAGGCCGCCGACTTCGCCTCGGCCGTGGGCCGCGCGGCCAGAGCCGTGGCCGCGCCGAGGTCGCCGGTCGCCGTGCCGTCCCGCCGCCGCTCGGTTTCGATCTGCTCCGCGGAGAGGCCGCCGAGCTCGGCCAGCCTTTTCCGGGCCGACCAGCGCAGCGCCGGGTCGAGAGCCAGCCCCTGATCGGTCGCGTTCGCGCCCAGCCAGCGCCGCAGCAGCTCCGGGTCGCTCGTCGCCCGGGCCAGCCCGCGGGCCAGCGCGACCGCGCGCTGCTCGTCCCGCTGGTCGCCGGCCGCGCAGGCGGCGGCGACGACCTCCAGCGCTGTGCCGACCTGCTCGGGCTCCAGCCTTCGGCGTACGAGATGGTTGAAGGTCCGGTCGAGGACGGCGGTGACGAGGGTGGGCGACGGCTCGCGGGGCAGGTGCCGGGCCAGCAGCCGCAGATGGTCGGCCGGTGCCGCCTCGTCGAGCATCGTGCCCCAGAGCACGGCCCGCACGAGCGGATCGGCCAGGGAGGTCAGCTCGCTCGCCACCGCGTCGTACGAGAGAGGGTCGAGTTCGACGCGGGCGAAGGTCTCGCCGTGCGCGTTCGGCACCACGACCAGCCCGGCCCATTCGGGCAGCTCCACGGGCTCGTCGGCCAGATCGACCAGCCGCGAGCCGACGGGCTGCAGCGACCCGGAGTACGCCGTGATCGTGAACCGGTGGGGCCGCACCCCGGCGCGGGTCAGCACCGGCACGTCGCCCCGGCGTGCGACCCGGATCGTGTCGTGCCCCGGCTGCCGGAGCCACACCCGCGCCCATCCGCGGACGTCGCGCGGGGAGGCCGCGTCGAGCGCCGACAGCAGATCCTCGAGGGTGGCGTTGGCGAACCGGTGCGCGGTGAGATGCGCGTTCACGCCGGCCAGGAAGTCGGCCTCACCCAGCCAGGTCACGAGCTGCCGTACGACAGCGTTGCCCTTCCCGTACGAGATGGCGTCGAAGATCGTCGTGCCGGTGTCGACGTCGGGCACGTCCTCGGCCGCCGGGGCAACCGGATGCGTGGAACGGCGTCGATCGGCGAGGTAGGCGCCGGGCTTGTGAGCTGCCTCGAACGACACACGGGTGCCCTTTTCGCCGGCGGCGGTCTCGGCCACCTCGAAGCCCATGTAGTCGGCGAACGACTCGTTGAGCCAGGCGTCCTCCCACCACACCGGCGACACCAGGTCGGCGAACCACATGTGCGACATCTCGTGCGCGATCACCATCGCCCGATGCCGCCGGTCGTCGTCGGTGACCCGTTCGCGGGGCAACATGGACTCCTGGAACGTGACGCAGCCCGGGCACTCCATCGCACCCCAGTTCAGCTCGGGCACGAAGACCTGGTCGTAGGAGTCGAACGGGAACGGCTCGGTGAAGATCGAGGTGAAGTGGTCGAAGCAGGCCTCGGTCGTTCGTCGGAGCTCGGCGGCATCCCGCTCCAGCTCGGCGGCGAGCGAGCGCCGCGCATGCCAGCCCATCGGCAGGCCGCGATGCTCCCACCGCACCGAGTGGAAAGGCCCCGCCACGACAACGAACGCGTCGCACGGGATGGGCGGCGTGGTGGCAAACGAGAACCGGCCGTTCGCCGCCGTCTTGAGCAGCCCGTTCGACAGGACCGTCCACGTCGGGTCGGCGGTCACGCTCAGGGTTATCGGCCCCTTGAGATCGAGCTGGTCGAAGCAGGCGAACAGGCGCTGAGTGACGTCCAGCCCGAGATAGCCGCCGAGGTAGCGCTCACCGTCCACGGGGTCGGTGAAGGTGTGCAGCCCTTCGCCATCGGTGACGTAGCGCAGCCGCGCGTCCACGACCACCTCGTGAACGCCGGGGGAGAGCCCGTCGAGCGAGATCCGGCGCCCGTCGTACGCCGGCCCGACCGCCATGCCGTCGATCGTGACCTCGAGCGACTCGGCCCGGTGCAACTCGAGAAACGTGTCCCCACCCGCGGTCCGGAACCGCACGGCCACCCGGCTCCGAAAACTGCCGACACGGGTGACATCGAGCGCGAGATCGTAGGAGACGTCGGAGAGCATGCGAGCCCGCGCGCGGGCTTCTTCCAGGGTCAGCGACACCCCGACAGGCTATGCACTCGCCTGCGATGAGTTTCGGCCGGTCGCACGGTCTACCTTCCGAAGCCGACAGCTCAGGAGAGCCCCATGACCTCGATCCAGCCCATCGCCAGCACGCCCGACCTGCCGCGGCTGCGCACGTTCTACGAGACAGTGCTCGGCGCGACGCAGACCCTCCGCATACCCGAGGAAGGCCCCGAGTTCTACGTCGAACTGCGAATCGGCGAGACCACGCTAGGGCTCGTGCAGGAGGACAACACCGAGATCGGCGCCCCGGTCCGCATCATCCTGAGCGCCGATGTAGCAGACGTCGACGCCCTGCTCCCCACGGTCGAGCCGGCCGGCGGCACCGTGCCGGGCCACCCCAACGACATGCCATGGGGTCAGCGCGTAGCCCACGTCCTGGACCCCGACGGCAACATGCTCAACCTGACCCAGTGGCTCCAAACCGAGACCCCCACTGATCAACCCGCCCGATAAGACGCCCACGTCCCTCGACGATCCCGAACACCTGCAACCGGTGCGGCGCCCATCCTGGTCGTCGCTCGCCCGGCGTCACTGACGCTGCCGCACTGGAGGGGCCGCGAACGGGACCTCAGTTTGCCGGCCCGGATGAGCCCAGCCGACGGTTTGTCGACGGCCACAGTGCCAGCGACGTGGACAACCCGAGAAGGTTCTTCCCGTTACACCAAAATGCCGCCCGGGACCGAGAGGAACCCAAGGCCCGGTGACACACCGTCGCCAGAGTTTCGTCCTCTCCCGAGGAGTCCACTCAACTGCCGCGATGCGTGTGCTGACTGGAATGATCGTCCTTCGAGCCTATTCGGGCGCACGAAGCAAAAGCCCTGGGGTAGTGCGACGAAGTTCAGCCGCTGATGGCGGCGAGAGTTGCGCCCACGGCTCGTCGCATAGCCGACCGCTGTAGCGAGGAGCCTGGTGATTGCGCCGGACGGGCTACGGTGACAGCCGGATCCGTCCTTCTCGCTGGGCCGGCCTTGCCGTCAGCCACTGAGCACGAGCGGGGCGTGCGACCTCAACTGGAGCGAATACGGTCCGGATGCAGTCCGGCCGGTTTCGAGTCAAACAGGTTCACCTGTCAGTTTGTCCGGATCTTGGTCGCCGGCCGTTACGCGCGGGCCCGGAACTGCGGGGTCGTGACGGCTGATCAGCCGGGCCGTCGACGGCGCCGGGGCTGGAGAACGACACTGAAGGCGCCGCGGGCCGGGAAGACATGGGCGGCGGCCATTGTGACGCCGAGATCTGCGCTCCGGTGACTGGCGGCACGGGCGAGATCTGGTCGAGCAAGCGCTGCGCCAGGGTGGCGTCGATCTCGAGGTCAGCGCTGATGCGTACCTCGGCCGCGGTCGCCAGGTCCACTACGTCGTCGCTGGTGAACTGATCGGCTCCGAGAGTGCTCAGCCGCCGCGCGAACTCCTGCACGTCAATCATCTGCAGCCCCATCCCCGAATTGCTGATGATCCACCATATTCCCGCTTCGGCCGACCGTTGCTGCGCCCACCTCCCACGCACTGCGGCCAACAGCGGTGCCAGCTGTTCGGCGGCCGCATCTCTTCGGTGAGCTGAGCGCGCGCGGGCTTGCCCAAATAAACTGTTCAGATGCCGATCGATCTCTACGCCGGAATCTCTGTCAGCGATTATCCCGCCGCCCTGGCGTGGTACGAGAAGCTGCTCGGCACTGCGCCGACGTATGTGGCCAGCGCCACCGAAGCCGTGTGGGAATTGGCCGAGCGGCGGTCGATCTTCATCGAGTACCGGCCCGAACACGCAGGTCATGCCCTGATCACCGTCTTCGTGGACGACCTGGACGCCTTCGTCGCCGCTGCCGCCGCACGTGGGATCGAGCCGGCCAAGCGGGAAACCTATCCCAACGGAGTACGCAAGGCCGATTTCCGCGACTTGGACGGCAACGAGTTGAGCATCGGCGGGGCGCCCCTGTGACGCATCCTCTCGCGACACTTGGCTGATCCCTCGGTCACTCTCAAGCCGCAAGTGTCCGCGCACGCGGACCTCGATGTCGGCCCGCTCAAGACTTCTTGCGGGGCTGAAGTATCAGCGAGCGAGTCCACTCCGAACGTCTGACGACCACGACCGACACCACAGCGCCGAGGCCGGGTGGTGAGCCCTCATATTCGACGGCCTCGTAGTAGTCCCCGAAGCGGACGGTGTACTCACGGTTGCCCGGAAACACGTGGTCGACTGTTGCGTCGAGAACGGTACGCACGGGGAAGCGCTGGGTCAGCGCCGCCCACTCGTGTCCCCACCGTCGCCAGTTCCGGGCGGTTCGCCCCCGCATGCTGGCGTCGAGCGGTAGCAGCCGTATCTCGAACCCACGATGCTGCAGCACCTCGAACAGGCCCTTACGCCCGAGTTGCGGCCATTGCTCGGGTTCTTCCGGGAGTGCCAGCACGTCGACCCAACCAGGAACCGGGTCATTCACGTCTACCGTCATCCCAGCGCTTCCGAGACCCGCCGGAAAGCCGGTCACCGCGCCCCAAACGCGCGATCCTCGTGGAAGCCGACGCCGAACGTCGCTTAGTTCGTCCTCAGGCATCGTCAGACCATTATGGGGCTTCTCCCGGAAGCCCGGCGTTCGCGAACAGCCCGGCTCGATCTCAAGCTTGGTAGGCCAGACTCCGGTTGATCTAGCCTTCGGGGAGACGTAGCCCGAAGCCGAAACATAGGCGACGCCTGTGCGCAGTGGCCGGTCAGAACGACACCAGAACGCTGGCCAGGGCCGCCCTGCGAGTGGCCCGTTCCTGCGCGCAGCCGGCCGCGATGATCCCGGCGCCCCAGGGCGTCGACCACCACAGAGTGAATTTGCCCGACGGCTGTGAGCGTGAGCCCGGCGGTTGCGGGGGTGAAGTGGTGCAGCGTAGCGCCCAACAGTTACTGAACCTGCAATGCGACCGGTGTGTCCCCAGCTCGGAGGCCCGACAGGCGGAGGCCGCAGCCCTCGCGCGTCGACTAGCCTGCCGTCATGGGGAGCGCGGAGCTGGAAGAGTTGATCGTCGCGGACGCTGAGGCGCTGCGTGTTTGGTTGTCGGCCAACCATGACACGTCGCCGGGGGTCTGGCTGGCGCTGACCAAGAAGGGCGGCACGGTCACCACGCTGACCTGGCAGCACGCGGTCGACGAGGCTCTGTGTTTCGGCTGGATCGACGGGCAGGCCCGGAAACGGGATCACGAGAGCTCCTGGATCCGGTTCACCCCTCGCCGGGCCTGCAGCTCGTGGTCACAACGCAACACGCTCCACGTGGCCCGGTTGGAAGAGCAGGGACGAATGCTGCCCCCGGGCCGCGCCGCGGTCGACGCCGCGAAATCCGACGGGCGGTGGGCCGCGGCGTACGCCCCGCCGTCGGAGGCCGAGGTGCCGGCCGACCTTCTCGAAGCGATCGCCGCCGACCCGGCCGCCCAGGCCATGTTCGACGTACTCACCAAGGCGAACCGGTTCGCTCTCATCTACCGCGTCAACGCCGTCAAACGGGCGGAGACCCGCGAGCGGAAGATCGTCGAGTTCGTCGCCATGCTGTCCCGCCACGAGACGGTCTACCCGCAGAGGGCCAAGCCGCCGGCCGCGCCTTCATGACCGCGGGAGTTATCGGGCAACTCGCCACGCCGCCGATCCGGCCGAATTACCCTGAAAGAGGTCGTCCGGGGTCGGGGAGGTCGTTGTGCGTGCGCGGAAGGACACCCGGAGCGAGGATCTGCTCTACACCCTCGCGGTGCGCTACGACCGCTGGCGCCGCGAGCATTCCAGGGGCGGCGAGCAGGACAAACGGCGTACGCGGGCCTTGGTCTTCGGTGCCGGAGAGGCGGCCGGCACCCTTCTGCACGGCATGGTCTTCGACCCGGACAGCCCGTTCGAGCCGGTCGGCATCCTCGACGACGACCCGGCCAAGCGGCGCGAACGCGTGGCCGGCATCCGCGTCATCGGCACCCGGCACGATCTCGGCAAGGCGGTCGGTGACACCGGGGCCGAGGCGCTGATCTTCGCGGTGGCCAACGCCGAGGCGGAGCTGGTGCGGGAGATGCGTGAGCGGGCCGTCGCCGCCGGGGTCGATCTGCTGGTGGTGCCCGAGGCCAGCGAGGTGCTCGACCACGAGCTGGGGGCGCGCGACATCCGCGACGTGCAGGTCACCGATCTGCTCGGCCGGCACCGCATCGAGGTCGACGAGCGGGCGATCGACGACCTGGTGCGGGGCAAGCGGGTGCTGATCACCGGGGCGGGCGGCGTGATCGGGTCCGAGCTGTGCCGCCAGATCCACCGGTTCGAGCCGGCCGAGCTGATGATGTTCGATCACGACGAGGCGGCGTTGCAGGCGGTGCAGCTCAGCGTCGACCCGCGGGCCGAGCTGCACGACCCGTCCGTGCTGCTGGGCGATGTGCGCGACACCGACCGGGTACGCGAGATCTTCCGTACGCGCAATCCCGAAGTGGTCTTCCACGCGGCCGCCCTCAAACACCAGCCGCTGCTCGAGCGGCACCCCAGTGAGGCCGTCAAGACCAACGTGCTGGGGACGCTCGCGCTGCTGGAGGCGGCCGGCGAGGCCGAGCGGTTCGTGACCGTCTCGGCCGACAAGGCCGCCGACCCGGTGAGCGTGCTCGGCTACACGCAGCGCATCACCGAGCGGCTCACCGCGTGGGCCAACCGTGACCAGCCCGGCGTGTTCCTGAGCGTGCGGTTCGGCAACGTCCTCGGCAGCCGGGGTTCGGTGCTCACGAAGTTCCGCGCGCAGATCGCCGACGGCGGCCCGATCACGGTCACCCACCCCGAGGTACGCCGGTTCCTGATGACCACGCAGGAGGCGGTCAGTCTGCTGCTGCAGGCGGCTGCGATCGGCGGGGGCGGCGAGGCGATGGTGCTGCACCTGGGCGAGCCGGTGCTCATCGACCAGCTGGCCCGAGAGCTCGTACGCCTCTCGGGCCAGCTGGTCGACGTCGTCTACACCGGTCTGCGCCCCGGCGAGAAGCTCGGCGAGGTGCTCTTCGGGCCGGGCGAGATCGATGAACGGCCGTACCATCGCTTGATCTCGCACGTCGCCGTTCCCGCTCTGAACCCTTCCGCCGTACGGGATCTGGCCGCGGCCGGCGACACCGAGGTGCTCGTGCGTCGCCTCGGCGAGCTGTGCGCGGCCGTGCCCCCGTTAAAGGTCCGACCCGCCGCTTGAGCGCAGGTGGTCGAGCACGAGCGGGTCGATGTGCCCGGCGACGATGCGCATCTCCAGGTTCTCGACGCCGGCCCATGACGCCAGCGACTCGTCGAGGTCGGGCCCGACGTGACCGGTCGACGCGAGCCGGGACGCGACCTCGTCGGCGAGTTCGCCGGTCAGCGGCAGCAGCGTCGACGGCTCGGGGACCTCGAAGTAGAGGCTGTGCATCTCGAGCAGCCGGCCCAGTTCGGCGACCGGGTCGGGGTGGTCGTCGACGCGCAGGTCGACCCACACGTCGCTGGTTCCGCCGTAGCCGCGGCCCTTGGCCACCACCAGCAGCGCCGCGCTCTGCCGTCCGCGCCGGTCACCGCCGGCCAGATCGCCCGCGCGTAGCGCCTCGAGCAGCCGGTAGCCCAGCGGCGTCTCGTCGCGACCCGCCAGCCAGGCCGCCTGGATGTCGCTGACGACCTGCGCTCCCGCGAGCATGTTGCCCTGGATGGCATAGCCGTCGCCGGCCACGCCGCCCGCCCAGTCGTGGCACTCCTTGCCGGTGAAGGTGGCGCCGAGCCCGTCCGGGCCGACCACGCCGACCTGCCGGTGCTCGATCGGCCCCGAGTCGCCGGCGATCAGCGCCTTGACCGTCTCGGTGGCGGCGACCCCGGTTCCGAGCAGCGCCAGCGACTGCGGGCGATAGGCCAGATTCGCGTACGACTGGGTCGCGACTGCGCCCACGTCGGCCAGCGCGGCCGGGACGGCGGCGCCGACCCCCAGGAACTTGCTGGCCACGGCCACGCCGTGGGCCTTGCCGTCGGCGGAACGGGCGACGATCGAGAAGGTCATGCGGGCGACGTTAGCGCTCGTAACATTCGTGGCGCAGACTGACCCGTAGACCTGCATCGGGCGCGCCCCCACCGCCCTGGCGTGTCCGACCCCGGCCGGTCTTCACCGGCACGAGAGCCGCGGGCCGGCCAGGGAGCGTTGCCGCGATCCCCGTTCGGCCCGCGGCCTCGGCGCTGTCAGTCCTTGAGCACGTCGTCGATCTGGCCCATGGCCAGGGTCAGGCCCTCCTCCATGCCCATCTTCGCCATCTGCTGAAGCTGGTCGAGGCTGGTGAACTGCGACAGTACGGTCATCCGCGTGCCGTCGCCGGCGGCCTCGAACGTGACGACGGCGTGCGTCGGCGCGATGGTGTCGGTCGGCATGCCGCTCTGGTCGGCGAACCCGTCGTTGAACTCGAGCCGGTCCGGCGCCTCGACCAGCGTGAACTCGAACCAGCCGTGCGCCTTGGTGCCGTCGGGCCCGGTCATGTAGTACGCGGAGCGGCCGCCGGGCCGGAACTCGTGCCGGTCGAAGGTGGCGGGCCAGGTCGGCGGGCCCCACCAGCGTTCGAGCTGGCGCGGGTCCTCCCATACCTGCCACACCCGCGCGGGCGGCGCGTCGAACTCGGCGACGAGGGTGAGGGTCAATGCCTCCTCGTCGCGGCGTACGTCCAGCACAGTCATGTGTCTCTCCCTAGTACGTCCTCGATGCCGCGGACCCGGTGGCGCCACAGCTCCTCGATCTCGCCGAGCAGCCCGGCGGCCCGGCGCAGGGTGGTGACCTCGCCGTGCACGACCTGCTCGCGGCCGCGGCGCTCCTTGGTGACGAGCCCGGCCCGTTCCAGCACGGCCACGTGTTTCTGCACCGCGGCGAAGCTCATCGGGTAGCGCGAGGCCAGCGCCGAGACGGACCAGCCGTCGTGAATCACCCGGGCCAGGATGTCGCGGCGGGTGGCGTCGGCCAGGGCGTGGAACACGCGGTCGGCACCCTGATCTACAACCATGTGGTTGTACGTTAGCAGCCGATCACGCCGTGCGGAAGCGCGTCTGGGTGTACGGCTCGCCCTTGCCGAACGCGAGGATCTTGGCCGGGGTGACCGCGAAGACCAGGGCTTCCTGCTCGCCGCCCTGCACGAAGAGGCCGTCGCGCACCTCGAAGTCCCAGCCGTGCCGCTCTTTCCACAGCGTCGTGAGCGTTCTCAAGCGTTGATCGTCGTCGACCCGGGCGGCGCGGCCCTCGACCACGACGTCGAGGCCCTCGTCCTGCTTCTCCGTGCCGGTCGTCAGCACGACGTTCGCATTGCGCTCGAGATTCTTGGCCTTTTGTTCACCGGCGCCGGTGCAGAAGTGCAGCTTTCGGTCGGTCCAGACCGCGGGGAGCGGGGTCACATGCGGGCGCCCGTCGCCCCGCACCGTCGAGAGCCAGAAGATCTTGGCGTACGACAGGGTGTGGTCCACATCGGACCAGGGGCGGGCGGTGGCGCCGGGTGAGCTGTACGCGGGATCGAGTTCGCCGACCGGATCATTCATCCACGGATGGTAACCGCTCAGTAGCGGTAGTGTCGGGCCGCCGCGGGTTCCGCCGTCGTCTCCGTGGTGCCGCCCGACCAGCGGCTTCGTGCCGCGTTGCCGGCCGCGCGGGCGCCGGCGCGGCGGCGTGACGACGGCTTGGGCGCGATCTCGACGCCCGGCCGGTGCTCGACGTGTTCGGCGGCCGAGACCACCACGACCGAGGCGGTGCCCTCGCGCAGCATGCGCATGGCGGCGTCCCAGTCGCCCGGGACCAGACCGACGACGTTGTATCGGCGGGCGGCGCAGTAGTCGAGGCACCGGGCAGCGCTCGCGCTGTAGTTCTCCGGCCGCACGTAAATCACTGCGTCAACCACCGGGATGATCCCTTCGCCGTTTATGAGCCTCGATGTCCGGGCGAGATCTACCTAAACGCCTCGGTCACCTTCTGCATATCCGCTGTTATGGATAAGTGACCGGACTGATCCACCCGCATCGCCCGCGATCGGTCCCAACGCCCCACCCGTCCGGCCATTTCCCGGATTTGGTGTTGCTTTCAACTATCCGAAAGGGAACACTGCCGCATCCCGGTCGACAGCGCCCCGCTGTTGACCGGAAGCCGACAGTGCACTTTTCCGACCGGTTCTCAGACCGGTTCTCAGACCCGGGGCAGGAGCCTCTCCGCGATTTTCTTGGCGTCGGCGAGGTCGTCCCCGCCTCGCGTGTAGACATCGATCTGGACGGTGCCGTAGAGGACGTAGAGGTGGCCCGAACACCAGAAGGCGTCCTCACCCACGGACTCGCCCTGAGCGGTCACCACCTTGAAGTCCTCGGCCGTGGTCCGCGACAGGAACACGTCGAGCTGTCCGCCAGGCTGCTGCCACTGGCAGTACCGGGTGGACTCCCCGTCGGCGACACCGTCCTCGTCGATCCGGGTGATCGCACGTCCGGTCAGCGCCGTGACCTCGTCGCGACTCAACAGCGTGCACGGATCGGGAATGGCCCCCGACTCCCGCACCGACCCGAACCCGCTGCGCGCCTGCCCGGTGGCCGCCACCTCGGGCGCTCCCGACGCCGCCGGCCCGGCCAGGCCGCACCCGGCCCCCGCCAGCAGAACGAGCCCCGCCGCGACCACCCCGACGCTGCGCTTCAAAGACGTCCCCCTTAGCTTGCGTCCCAGGTTCCAGGCCGCCCCCGCCCCGCGTCGAGCCCGGAGCCCGAACTTCAGCCGTTCGGGACGCATAGGATGGTGGCTGACCGACCGGGGAAGTCCATGTGCACGTACTCGATGATCCTTATGGCCTGTCGCCGAGGGCCCGGGCATTCCTGAGGCGTTCCGCCTGGCGCGAGCCGGTTCTTCCGGCCGACGAATGCGGCGTGTTCGAGATGGACCTGCGGCGGGAGGGCTTCGCCGCTCGATTCGGCGGCCTGCGATACACGGTCCGGCGCAGCGTCCAGGTCGCTCAAGAGCGTTGGGATTCCAGCCGGGTCTGGGCTTTCGACCTCGACGACTGGATCCGCCGGGAGGCCGTGGGCTGGTGCTTCGGGTGGGCCGGGGAGCGCGTGTCGTCGCCCGTACGATTCCTGGTTCACGTCGACGGCCGGTTCGGGGTCAGCCAGGGCGGATCGTTCCTCGAGGTCAGCCCGTCGATCTACCACCTGATCGAGAGCCACGCCCTGATGGACTCGCTCGCCGATTGGCACCCGGTCGCGGGCAACGCCCTCGAGCCGTGGTCCGGCGGTGGCTTCGTACGCCGGTTCAAGGCCTGGATGCCCGCGCGCCCGCGCCCAACCCTCTTCATGGCCTGGACGCGGCCGGGCTCAGAGCCGGCCGGAGACTCGCGTCAGGAAGGCGGCGGCGTCGGTCGCGGCGCGTGAGCGTCCCGCCCCGAGCGACATGCTCGCGGAACTTCGCACCTTCACCGCCGGCGAGGGGCTGGCGATGCACCCCGGCGTGACCGCCCTCCTGAAGGCTTTCGAGTCCGCCTCCCGTGAGCGTTAGCGCTGCGGCGGCCGATGGACGGCGTGCCGGAATTCGTGCGCGAGTTGGTCGCGGTGCCGAGCCGGGCGGGCTGGACGTCTGTCGGGGCGCGGTGCGAAGGCTGCTCAGGCCGGATGGCCCGGGTGGGTGATCACCAGGACGGGTTTGGCCGACTGTTTGATCAGGTCGAGGGGGACACTGCCGAGGAGGCGCTCGGCGACCTTGGGGCGGGTGCTCGAGCCGACGACGATGAGGTCGGCGTTGTGCTGCTTGGCGAAGTCGAGGATCGCGGGCACCGGCCGGCCCGGCACCACCGTCACGCTCGCCTCCACCCCCGCTTCGGCGAGGCGGCGGGCCAGTGAGGTCGCTGCCGCGTAGGCCTTGTCGGCGAAGACGCTGCGGGGCACCGAGGCGAGCCTTTCGAGCTCGACCGCGTCGGCGGCGACGACCGCGACCGACGCGCCGGTCTGTTTCGCGAGGCCGGAGACCGCGTCGGCGAGCCACGGCTGATCGGCTTCGGGCTTGGCGGCTACGACGATGCGCATCACCCGACGTTACCGGGTGATCGCGACCAGTCGATAGTTCCGGCGGTCGTAAAGCTCGACAGACGGCTCAATCTGTACGAGTGTTTGCTCTATGGCCGACGTCACAACACGTGAGGAACCCTCCCTCAAGCGAGTCATGGGCCCGGGGCTGCTGCTGCTCTTCGTGGTCGGCGACATCCTGGGTACGGGCGTCTACGCGCTCACGGGCCGGGTGGCGTCCGAGGTCGGCGGGGCCGTCTGGCTCCCGTTCCTGATCGCGTTCCTGGTCGCGCTGCTCACCGCGTTCAGCTATCTCGAACTGGTCACCAAGTATCCGCGGGCGGCGGGTGCGGCGCTTTACACCCATAAGGCGTTCGGCATCCATTTCCTGACGTTCATCGTCACGTTCGCCGTGATGTGCTCCGGTCTGACCAGCGCATCCAGCGCGTCCAAGGCGTTCGCGTCGAATTTCGGCGAGGCTTTCGACCTGACTCTGGGTGACGGGTTCGCGCTGACCGCCATCGCGCTCGGCTTCATCGTGCTCATCGGTCTGATCAATTTCCGCGGCGTGGGCGAGAGCGTGAAGCTGAACGTGCTGCTCACGTGCGTCGAGCTGACCGGTCTGCTGATCGTCATCTGCATCGGCGCGTGGGCGCTCGGCGGCGGCAACGGCGACCTGTCGCGCCTCACCGACTTCCAGTCGGCCGACGGTGAGAACGCGTTCTTCTCGGTCACCGCGGCCACCGCGCTGGCCTTCTTCGCGATGGTCGGCTTCGAGGACTCGGTGAACATGGCCGAGGAGACCAAGGATCCCGTACGCATCTTCCCGAAAGTCATGCTGACCGGGCTCTGCATCACCGGGGTCATCTATGTGCTGGTCTCGATCTCGTCGGTCGCTCTCGTCTCACCGGCCGAGCTCGGCGAGGGTGACGCGCCCCTGCTCAAGGTCGTAGAGGCCGGGGCGTCTGCCTTCCCCCTCTGGATCTTCGCGTTCATCACGATGTTCGCCGTCGCCAACTCCGCCCTGATCAACATGCTGATGGCGAGCCGGCTCCTCTACGGCATGGCCAACGAACGCGTCCTTCCCCGCATTCTCGGCAAGGTCCACCCCGGCCGCCGTACGCCGTGGGTCGGCATCCTGTTCACCACGGTCATCGCCTTCGGCCTGATCTGGTTCGCCGACCTGGGCGCACTGGGCGGTACCACGTCCCTGCTGCTGCTCTGCGTGTTCACG
Organism: Actinoplanes solisilvae; assembly: GCF_003999975.1. Classification (GTDB taxonomy): domain Bacteria; phylum Actinomycetota; class Actinomycetes; order Mycobacteriales; family Micromonosporaceae; genus Actinoplanes; species Actinoplanes solisilvae. Next base: position 225,096 of record NZ_RJAC01000012.1, read on the forward strand.
GTCGTGAACATCGCCGTCCTGGTGCTGCGCCGCGACCCGGTCGAGCACAAGCACTTCAAGGCCCCGACCGTGATCCCCGTGATCGGCGCGATCGTCTGCGCCTACCTGGCCAGCCCACTTTCCGGACGGGCCGCGGCCGACTACCGCATCGCTGGCATCCTGCTCGTCATCGGCGTGGTCCTGTGGCTGATCACGTGGCTCTACAACCGCCGCGTACGCCACGAGGACACCACGCTCGACCCTACGAATCTGCGGAAATGAGCGCCGGCAGGATCTCGGGCTCGAAGCGCAGCGTCGCGAAGTAGTCGTCCTCGGTCTCGGCGCGGCGGATCAGCTCGACGGAGCCGTCGGCGTGCAACAGGAGCTCCTTCGGGCGCAGGCGTCCGTTGTAGACCGAGGCCATCGCGTGAACGTGAGCGCCGGTGTCGTGAACGATGAGCAGGTCGCCCTCGGTCACGGCCGGGATCTCACGCTGGACGGCCAGCCGGTCGATGTTCGTGCAGAGCGAGCCGACCACGTCGACCGTCTCGGTGCGGCGGGGGTCGGCGAACGGCGCGGTCACGTGGTGGTAGACGCCGTCGTAGACGACCGAGCGCAGCAGCGCGTTCACCGTCGTGTCGACGCCGACGACCTCGCGCCACTTCGACATGCGGTTGATCACGCGCGTGACCAGCACCCCGTGCGGGCCGGTCAGGTAGCGGCCGTTCTCGAAGCAGATCCTCGGGCGGAATCCGGCGGGCCACCCGGCCACCCGTTCGCGGATCGCCGTGGCCAGCGCCGGCAGGTCGAGATGTTCCTCGCCCGGACGGTACGGGATGCCGAACCCGCCGCCCACGTTCAGCAGCGCGACCTCCACCCCGAGCCGTTGCCCCTGTTCCGCGAGCAGATCAAGGGCGAAGAGCGTCGGTTCGGCCGTACGGAAATTCGCCGCGATCATCATGTGCAGGCCCACCGACCGTACGCCGTGCCGTGCGGCCTTCGCGCACACGGCGGCCAGCCGGTCCACGGGGATCCCGAACTTCGCCGTGTGCGGATGCCCGAACAGCTTGCTGTCGAAGTCCGGAGCGAGCTGACCCGGGTTGATCCGCAGGCCCAGCGACGACGGCACCGCGTCGGCCTCGATCAGCCGGTCGAGCACCACCTCGTCGTCGACCGTGACGAATGCGCCCGCGGCCAGCGCGGCCAGCAGCTCCGCCGTCGTCGTGTTGTTCGACGTGAAGAACAGGTCGCCGGGGCCGGCACCGGCCGCGCGGGCCAGCTCGATCTCGGGCAGCGAACTGCAGTCGAACCCGAAGCCGTGCGCTCGCAGCCGGCGCAGCACGTGCGGGTTGGGCAGCGCCTTGACCGCGAAGTACTCCCGGCAGTCGATGCCGGCGAAGGCCGAGGTGAACGTCGTGCCCGTCGCGTCGATGCCGGCGGCGTCGTAGAGGTAGAACGGCGTACCGAAACGCTGGGCCACGTCGGGCAGCACCGCGCGCAGGCGCTGGTCGAAGTCGTCACTCATCGGCATGGCAGGGGTGTCTCCGGTCCTCAGGCCAGGGCGGCGACGTGCTGGTTCACGTCGAAGCCGTGGACGGTCATCCAGTCGTCGTTGAAAATCTTGGAGAGATAGCCGCGGCCGCTGTCGGGCAGCAGCACCACCACCACGTCGGACGGGCTCAGCCGCTCGGCCAGCCGCAACGCCCCGACCACGGCGGAGCCGCTCGATCCGCCGACCAGCAGACCCTCGTCGCGGGCCAGCCGCCGGGTCATCGCGAACGTCTCGGCGTCGCTCACCGTGATGATCTCGTCGGGCACCGCCGGGTCGTGCGTCAGTGGATAGAAGTCCTGCCCGATGCCCTCGACGAGGTAGCCCTGCCCGTTCCCACCGGCATACACCGAGCCTTCAGGGGCGACACCCACCACGCGTACGGGTCCCATGCGCTGCAGATAGCGGCCGGTGCCGTTCAGCGTGCCGCCGGTGCCGAGCCCGGCCACGAAATGGGTGACCCGGCCGTCGGTGTCGCGCCAGATCTCCGGTCCCGTGGTCGCGGCGTGGCTGGCCGGGCCGTCCGGGTTCGTGTACTGGTCGGGCTTCCACGCGCCGTCGATCTCGCGTGCGAGCCGGTCGCTGACCGAGTGGTACGAGTCGGGGTGCTCGCGGGGGACTGTCGAAGGGCAGACCACGACCTCAGCCCCGTACGCCCGCAGTGTGTCCTGTTTGTCGCGGCTGACCCGGTCGGGGCAGACGAAGACGCAGCGGTATCCCTTGCCGTGCGCGGCCAGCGCGAGCCCGGCCCCGGTGTTGCCGGAGGTCGGCTCGATGATCGTGCCGCCCGGGCGCAGCCGCCCGTCCCGCTCCGCCGCCTCGATCATCCGGATCGCGACCCGGTCCTTCACCGAGCCGCCCGGATTCAGGTATTCGACCTTGGCGAGCACCATCGGGGAGACGTGGGCGGCCACCCGCTGCAACTGGACGAGTGGGGTGTTCCCGATCAGTTCGACGATGGATCTGGCGAAACGCATGCCGGGCATCGTCACACGGTGATCGGGTTTTCCTCCACAGCCATATTGATACTTCGCTCTGCGTAAATACCCTGTTCACCAATCTCTGTTTCGGCTATGGGAATTGCGCGCTGCCAGGGCTGCTGGAACTGCGGTTTCGCGACTCTGTGTCAGGACACTTGCTGTTCAGCAAGCGGTTGCTTCCGCACGCTTTAATTGCATGATCATCTTGCGTTCATTTGGCGGTCCACTTTGTTCTTGAGGGTCTCGCGGCATGGCTATTGTCGATGCCGCGGAACCGCTCGTCCCCGTCGCCGCCCGGGATCCGCTCACGCTCATCCACGAGCAGGCCCGGTCGCGCCCCTCGGCGGTCGCGATCGCGTCCGGCGAGGGGTCGCTGAGCTACGGCGAGCTGGTGGCGAGCGCCGGCGGGGTGGCGTCGGCGCTGCGCGAGGCCGGCGTCGTGGAGGGCGACCTGGTCGGCCTGGCGATGCCCCGGGGGAGCGCGGCGATCGTCGCGATGCTCGGGATCCTCGAGGCGGGCGCGGGCTACGTGCCGTTCGACCCGTCCTACCCGGCGTCCCGGCTGGCCGACATGGTCGACGACGTCGAACCCCGCCTTATCCTGGTGTCCGAGAGTTACCCCGTGCCCGCGCTGCCGAACGGGACGGCAACCATGCTGCTGGCCGGACTTCCAGCGGCGGGTTCAGAGCTTTCGGGGACGGCGGCGATGCGCCTGCCCGAACTTGCAGTGACGGCTCCGGCGTTTTCTGGCGAGACCGAGCCGCCGAGTCAGACCGCAATCGCACCGACATTGTCCGGCAAGTACGCAGACAGTGCAGAGTTGTCGGACGAAGCCCCCGACATGGCAACGTTGTCAGGCGACAGTTCTGTCGTTTCGCTGGCGGAACTGCTGGGTGGAGATGACTCTGCCGAACTCCCGCCGGACACGACGGCTCCGGCCGACGCGTTCTTCACGCCGGACACGACCGCCGCGGCCGACGCGTTCTTCGCGCCGGATACGATCGCGCCGGCCTACGCGATCTTCACGTCGGGGTCGACCGGGCGGCCTAAGGCGGTGCTTGTTCCGCGGCGGGCGCTGGCGAGCTTCTGCGCGGCGGCGGCCGAGCGCTATGCCGTGACCGCGCGGGATCGGTGGCTGCACTTCGCGCCGATCAGCTTCGACGCGAGCGTGGAAGAGATCTTCGTACCGCTGACGGCGGGCGCGACCGTAGTGATCCGCGACGACGAGATGATCAGCCGGGCCGAGTTGTTCCTGCGCCGCTGCGCCGATCTCGGCGTGACCGTGCTCGACCTGCCCACCTCGTACTGGCTGGAAGTTCTCGGGGCCCTCGACCGCGGCGAGGCTGTGCTGCCGGAATCCGTGCGCACGGTCATCATCGGCGGCGAGGCGGTGTCGGTGTCGGCTGTGCGCGACTGGCAGCGGGTCGTCGGCTCGCGGGTGACACTGCTGAACACGTACGGGCCCACGGAGACGACGGTCGTGGTGTCGGTGGCCGACCTGACCGTCTGGGAGGGCGACGGGCCGGTGCCGATCGGCTACCCGCTCGCCGATGTCGAGTGCCGGGTGATCGACGGCGAAGGCGCGCCCGTGCCCGCGGGTCAGGCCGGTGAGCTGGTCATCGGCGGGCCGTTCGTGGCGAGCGGCTATGTGCGCCGTCCCGAGCTGACGGCCGAGCGCTTCGGGTCAGGCGACGAATACCGTACGGGCGACCGGGTGCGGTGGCGTCCCGACGGTCAGCTCGAATACCTGGGCCGCTTCGACCGGCAACTCAAGATCCGTGGCTTCCGGGTGGAGCCGGGCGAGGTCGAGGCCGCGCTGCGCCGCCTGCCCGGCGTGACCGACGCGGTCGTGCTCGGCGACGAGGACCGCCTGGTCGCCCACCTGCTGACGACCAGCGACATCGCCGACGTCCGCCGCCTGCTGGCCGCCGATCTGCCCGCCTATCTCGTGCCGGCCGCGTTTGTGCGGCACGCGTCCTTCCCTCGTACATCGCAGGGCAAGAACGACCGCGCCGCGCTCGCCGCTGCGAACCCGAACAAGGAGCAGACGCACGGCGGGGGAGTGGCCGACCTGTGGCGCTCACTGCTGCCCGGCGACGACGACGACTTCTTCGCCGCGGGTGGCGACTCGCTGGTCGCCGTTCGACTGCTGAGCGCCCTCCGCCGCGAGTTCGGCGTCGCGATGACGCTGAGCGAGCTCTACTCCGTGGCTACCCTGCCCGCGCTGACCGCCGCGGTGGAGTCCCGTGTCGAAGGCACTGCGGCCGACCATGGCTGGGCGAACCACGACGAAAGCGTTCCGCTGCCGCTGACGGCTCTGCAGCGCGAGTTCTGGATCGCCGAGCAGATCAGCGCCGACCGGCCCGTCCACACGCTGGGCATCCGCTACCGGCTTGGCGGATCGCCGCGTCTCGACATACTGCGTCGGGCTCTGGACGAGATGGTCCGCCGGCACCCGATGCTGCGCGCCCGCGTCACCGTCGTCGGCGACGATCCGTGCTTCGTCGTCGAGCCCGACGTCACTGTCCCGCTGATCGAGGGCGACGCGAACGTCGGCGAACCGTTCGACCTGGCCACGGCCCCGCTGGCCCGCGTCCACGTGACCGGCGACGAACTGCTGCTCGTCGTGCACCACCTCGTCTTCGACGGCTGGTCGGCCGGGGTGTTCGGCGGCGAGCTGGGCGACCTCTACCGTACGATCGCCGGCGGCGGCACCCCGGCACCGCACCGCGCCCCCCTGCTCGACCTGCGCGCACGCCAGGCGGCGGACACGTCTGCCGATTATTGGCGGGACCGCCTCGACGGCGTCGACCTCGACGTCGCGTTGCCCACCGACCGCCCCCGCCCCGCCACGCCCGTCTACACCGCCGCCCGCCTGACCCGGCCGATCGACGTGGCCGACCTCGACCGCCACGCGCGCGAGAACCGTTCCAGCCTCTTCGTGCTGCTGCTGGCCGGGCTCCAGACGCTGCTGCACCGCTACACCGGCAAGCGCGACGTGACCGTGCTCGCCACCGTCGCCGGCCGCACCGACCCCGCCCTCGAGGGCCATCTCGGCATGGCGATCAACGTCCTTCCCGTACGGGGTGTGGTCGACGGCGGTTTCGAAGACCTGCTCTCCCGTACGGGAAAGGCTGTCACCGCCGACCTCGAGCACCAGGACCTGGCCCTGCCCGGCATCCTCGCCGCCAGCGGCCGTCGGAACCTGCAGGGCAGCACCGGCCTCGGACCTGTCGTCCTGATCGTGCACAACACGCCGCACGACGAGGCGGGCGAACTGCGCTACATCGGCGACACCGGCCCGAGCACCACGATGGACCACCTCACGATCGGCCTGGATCTGACGGCCGACGGCGCTGTGCTCAACGTCGACTACGCCACCGAACTCTACGACCGCGACCGCATCGAGGCGCTGACCCATCACCTGCTCGCGCTCGTCACGGCCGGCGTCAGCGAGCCGCGAACGCCCGTGGCCGAGCTGCCGATGCTGGCCCCCGACGAGCAGGACCTGATCACGCGGCAATGGAACGACACCGCGTTCGAGCTCACCGGCGAGCTCGCGGTCCAGCAGTTCCTCGAGCACATCGCCGTGACCACCCCGGACGCCCCCGCGCTTACCCATCGCGGATCGACTATCGATTATCGAACCCTGAACGCCCGCGCGAACCGGCTGGCCTGGGCGCTGCGTGACCGCGGTGTCGTGCCCGGCGACCGGGTGGCGATCTGCCTCGACCGCGGCATCGAACTGTTCGTGGTGATGTGGGGCGTCCTCAAGGCCGGCGCCGCCTACGTGCCGCTCGACCCGGCCTACCCTGTGGACCGCCTGCACTACATGCTGACCGACAGCCGTTCCCGCGTCCTGGTCACGCGGCTCCCGGACGCCGGCGACATCACCCGGCCGCCCGTTTCGGAAGCGGCGGCATCTCCCGGCGTAACGTCATCTCCCGGCTCGCGAGGAGCGACCGGCGCGGCATCTCCCGATGTGCTGTCGCCCGATGACGCCGATGCATTCCCCGATACTGATCCGCCCCTCGTCAACGGCCCGGACGACCCGGCGTACGTCATGTACACCTCGGGCTCGACCGGCCGCGCTAAAGGCGTCGTCGTCAGCCACGGCAACCTGGTGCACGCCGTGCGCATGTGGCAGCGCGCCTACGACCTGCGTCCCGAGTGGACCTATCAGCAGCAGGCCAGCTTCTCGTTCGACATGTTCGTGTGCGAGACGTTCCGCGCGCTGTGCACCGGCGGGCGACTTGTCGTCGTTCCGCGCGAAACTCTGCTGGATCCGTCCGAGTTCTACGCGTTAATGCGCACCGAACAGGTCCGCTGTACCGAACTTGTGCCGGCCGTCCTACGTATGTTGCTCGAACACGTCGAGGACACCGGCGCCGACCTCAGCTTCGTACGCCTGCTGATCTGCGGCGGCGAGAAGTGGCACGTCGGCGAGTTCCGGCGGGCCCGCGCGCTGGTCGGGCCGGGCAACCGCGTGATCAACGCGTACGGCGTGACCGAGGGGACGGCCGACAGCACCTACTTCGACGGCTCGGTCGACCATCTGCCCGACGAGGCGCCGCTGCCGATCGGCCGCCCGTTTCCCAACTGCCGAGTCTACGTGCTCGACGAGCACCGCCGTCCCGTGCCGCCCGGCGTGATCGGCGAGCTCTATCTGGGCGGTCTCGCCGTAGCCACCGGCTACTTCGACCGGCCCGAACTCACCGCCGAGCGTTTCGTGGCCGACCCGTTCGCCGGCGGCGACGCGCGCATGTACAAGTCCGGCGACGCCGCCCGCTATCACCGCGACGGTCTGATCGACTTCCTCGGCCGCCTCGACGACCAAGTCAAGATCAATGGCTACCGGGTCGAGCTGGGCGAGGTCGAAGCGGCCCTCGGCGCGCTGCCGGGCGTCGCGTCCTGCGCGGCCACGGTGCGTCCGGGCCCGTCGGGTCTGACCCAGCTTCTCGGGTACGTGGTCACACGCGCCGGAGCCGCTGCCGGGGCCGGTGCCAGGGCCGCTGCCGGAGCCGCTGCCGCTGCCGGAGCCGGAGCCGGGGCCGCTGCCGGAGCCGTCCGCGCTGAGCAGGGCGTGCGCGACGCCCTGGCCGCCGTGCTGCCGACCCACATGGTCCCGGCCCGCGTCGTCTTCCTCGATGCTCTGCCCCTGAGCCCCAACGGCAAGATCGACCGCAACCGCCTGCCCGCCCCGCCTGACGACGGGGGCCTGGTCAGAACAGCCCCCCGTACGCCCACCGAGAAGCGCCTCGCTGAGGCCTGGTGCGCCGAACTGGCCCTGGAGGAGCTCGGCATCGACGACAACTTCTTCGCCGTCGGCGGTGACTCGTTCGCCGCCGTCAAACTGGTTCGCCGCATCGACCCCGCACCGTCCCTCGTGGACCTCTACCAGAATCCGACCGTACGAGGCCTGGCCGCGCTCCTGGACGAGCGGCACCCGGCTGTGGAGGGCGGCACCGCGGGAGGCGTCGCCGCGACCGGTGAACGGCCGCTGCTCTACCGGCTCACCCGGCGCGAGTCCGACGTCGCCGCGGGCGGCCGGACCGTCGTCGCCGTCCCGTACTCGGGTGGCTCGGCCATCGCCTACCAGCCGCTGGCCGACGCGCTCCCGTCGTCCTGGGCGCTGCACGCGGTCGAACTGCCCGGCCACGACCGCAACCGCCCCTTCGAGCCGCTCGAATCCGCGTCGCGCGTGGCCGAACGCGTCGTCGCTGAGATGCGTACGCTCTCCGGCCCGATCGTGCTCTACGGCCACTGCCTCAGCGTCGCCATCACCGTCGAGATCGCTCGCCGGGCCGAGGCGGCCGGGATCGACCTCGCCGGCGTGGGCCTCGGCGCGGGCCTGCCCACCGCCCGCCTGTCGGGCCCGATCCTCGACTGGTTCACCCGCCTGCAACGGATGGGCTCGAAGCGCGAGTACATCGAATATCTGCGCGGCCGTGGCGGCTTCACCGACGTCGACGACCCGGCCGAGCAGGCTTTCGTCGTTCGCAACGTCAAGCATGACGAGCAGGACGCGGAGGAATACTTCTCAGCGGCGTACCGGGAGAAGGCCCCGACCCTGCTGAAGGCGCCCGTGGTCAGCGTGATCGGCCAGCGTGACCGGGTGACCGACCACTACCAGGAGCGCTACCTCGAGTGGGAGCACTTCGCGGGCGACGTGAGCCTGGCGGTGCTGCCCAACGCCGGCCACTTCTTCATCAAGTCCCACGCCGACGAACTGTCCGCCGTGCTCGTCGATCTCGGCGCGCCGCGCGACGAAACCCCGCCGCTCTCACCACTGCCGCAAGATTCCCCCGTACGGCCCAGCGTGCGCCGCTTCGGCGTCGTCGCGCTCGGCCAGTTCGTCTCGATGATCGGCAGCGGTCTCAGCTCGCTGGTCCTGAGCATCTGGGTCTATCAGCGCACCGGCTCCCTGACCCAGTTCGCCGTGCTCAGCGCGATCGGCTTGCTCCCCGGCATCCTCGCCGGTCCCTTGGCGGGTGCGGTCGCCGACCGCTGGGACCGTCGCCGCGTCATGCTGGTCAGCGACCTCTCCGCGGCCCTGGCCATGGGCGCCGTCATCGCCGTCATGCTGGCGGGGACCGTACAGGAATGGCATCTGTATCTGGCCGTGTCGGTCACCTCGATCGCCGGCGCGTTCCAACGGCCCGCCTACCTGGCCGCCGTCTCCCAGCTCGTCCCTAAGCGCTACCTCGGCCACGCGGTCGGCATCACCCAGCTCGGCGTCGCCGCCGGCGTCACGTTCGCCCCCATGCTCGGCGCGGCCCTGTTCGGCGTGGTCGGCCTCACCGGCGTACTGGTCATCGACGTCGCCTCGTTCCTCACCGGCGTGCTCACCCTGCTGTGGGTCCGCTTCCCGAACAGCCAGTGGCGCCGGCGCGACGAGCCGTTCCGCGAGGAGATCGCGGCCGGCTGGCGCTACCTGAGCCACCGCCCGTCGCTGCGCGCCGTGCTGCGCTACTTCGTCGTCGACCACGTCCTCTACACGCTCGGCTTCGCCGTCATCACCCCGCTCCTGCTGATCGAACACTCCCCGCTGGCCCTCGGCGCCGTCCTCAGCGCCGGTGGCATCGGCGGCCTGGCCGGCGCCGTCCTCATGACCCTGTGGGGCGGCACCGCCCGCCGCGCCTCCGGAATGATCATCTTCATGGGCGTGTCCAGCCTGGGCATGACCGTCATCGGCGCCGGCGGCTCCGTCACGACCGCGGTCATCGGCATGTTCCTGCTGACCTTCGGCGAGGTGCTGGCCGAGTCCCACTGGATCGCCGTCGTCCAGAACAAGGTCGGCTTCGATCTGCAGGGCCGCGTCCTGGCCGTCTTCATCACCCTGATGATGCTCACCATGCCGATCGGCTACCTGATCGTCGGTCCGTTGGCCGAGCGCTTCGTCGAGCCCCTGCTGGCGCCGGGCGGCGCACTGGCCGGTTCCTTCCTCGGTACGGGGGAGGGCCGCAGCCTGGCCCTGCTGGTGCTGCTCAGCGGCCTGTTGCAGATCGCCTGGTGCGTCCGCGGCTGGTTCAACCGCAGCGTCCACCACGTCGAGGACACCCTGCCCGACGCCCTGCCCCCGGCCGAGGTGGGCGACCGCGACGCCCTCCAGCGTCAGGCCGACGAACTGCTCGCCGCTCACGCCCGGTGACTTCTTCCGGCGCTCGGCGACACTCAGCCGCCGAGCGCCGGCCCATGCCACCCGATCACTCAGCCGCCGAGCGCCGGCCCCGTGCCACCCGATCACTCCGCCGCGAAGCCCGTCACAGCCAGCGGCGGACGCCGGCGCGATAGCGGTCGTACTCCTCTCCGAAGCGTTCGGCCAGGTAACGCTCCTCGGGCCCGATGACCAGGTAGCGGACGGCGGCGAGCGCCAACGGCAGGAGGACGAGCGGCCACCACGACCCGGCCAGCAGCGCGCCACCGACGTAGAGGAGGGCGAGGCCCGCGTACATCGGGTTGCGCGACAGCCGGTAGGCACCCGTCGTGACCAGGGCGGCGACCGGGTGGTGCGGAACGATCGTGGTGCGGTGGCGGATCACCGCGCGTACGCCGCCGGCGGTCAGCACGACGCCCAGTGCCGCCACGACGGCCCCGGCCACGATCGTCCCGGGCCGGCCTCCGAGGGGTAGCGGCGCCGCCGCGTGCAGCAGCAGACCGGCAACGAAACCGGCGACGTAGTAGAGCGGCGGCGGAACGGGACTCACGCGGGCGCCGCGGTCGGCGTCGGTCGGAAGGGACATGGCCATCACCTCTTCGGTAGAGTAGTACTCTATCGAATAGAGGACTACGCTATCGGGGTGGTTGTCAAGCGTCCGTACGAGTCGTCCCGGCGCCGGGAGCAGGCGCGGCTGACCCGCCGGGCCATCCTCGCCGCCGCCGCCGACCTGTTCGTCGAACCCGGATATGCGGCGACCCCGCTGGTTTCGGTCGCCGAGCGGGCCGGGGTCGCGATCCAGACGGTCTACAAGGTCTTCGGCAGCAAGAAGGCGCTGCTCGAGGCCCTGGTCGACGTGACGATCGCGGGCGACGACGAACCGGTGGCGCTGCCCGATCGCCCGTTCGTGGCCGAGATCCGGGCGTTGCCCGACGTACGCGGCAAACTGTCCCGGTACGCGACGCATCTGATCGAGATCCACCAGCGCCAGTCGCGCGTGATGCTGGCCCTGGCCGGCGCGGCCACCGCCGATCCTGAGGCCGCCACGATCTGGCGCCGGCATCTCGACGACCGCCGCCGCGGCATGGCGATGTTCGCGTCCGAGCTGATCGGAACCGGTCAGCTGCGCCCCGGCCACACGACCGACACGGTCACCGACGTGCTGTGGCTCGCGATGGACGTGCGCAACTTCGACTATCTCGTACGGGACAGGGGCTGGTCCTTGGAGCATTTCCACCGCTGGTACGTCGACACGGTCTCGGCCGCGCTGCTCGGCTGACCGGCGCAGTGGTGGTTGCACATTGTTCGCCGTCCTCCGTCGTGAGGTTGTGCCACTGACGCCGTCCGTACGCCCGGGGTCGGATGGGGGGATGGCGGCACAGACATGGTTGATCACCGGCTCCTCGCGGGGATTCGGGCGGGCGCTGGCGACGGCCGCGCTGGAGGCGGGCGACAACGTGGTAGCCACCGCGCGCAAGCCGAGTGACCTCTCCGAGCTGGTCGAGCTCTACCCGGAGAGGTCGGTGGCGGTCGAGCTCGACGTCGTCGAGGAACTCGCCGCCGAGGACGCGGTCGCGGCGGCCGTGGACCGGTTCGGCCGGCTCGACGTCGTGGTGAACAACGCGGGCTACGCCAACGTCGCGCCGATCGAGTTCGCTGACGACTTCCACAATCAGTTCGACACCAACTTCTGGGGCGTCTACAACGTCACCGTCGCGGCCGTGCCCGTCATGAAGGCGCAGGGCGGCGGCACGATCGTTCAGTTCTCGTCGGTCGGCGGTCGTGTCGGTGGCACCCCCGGGCTCGGCTCCTACCAGGCGGCTAAGTTCGCCGTGGACGGCTTCACCCGCGTGCTGGCCGCCGAGGTCCGGCCCTTCCGCATCCGCACGCTGGTCGTCGAACCCAGCGGCTTCGCCACGGACTGGGCCGGTTCCTCGATGGGGGTCGACGAGATCCCACCGGAATACGAGGAGACCGTCGGTGCTTTCGGCCGGTTCCGCGAAGCGGCCGCCCTCACCGCCGGCGACCCGGTCCGCGCCGCCGAGATCCTCGTCCGCGTCGTGAAACGCCGCCACCTGCCCTCCCACCTGCTGCTGGGCGCGGGCGCGGTCGACCGGGCCCAGGACTACTCGCGGAGCCAGCTCGACCAGGCAGCGGAGTGGGCCGCGGTCAGCCGCTCGGCCGACTTCGCCGAGGACTACCCCGTGGACCTCCCCAAGGACCCGGCCTGACCCCGGGTGCTGTCCGCGAGACCGGGTACTGGACCTACGCCGCACGAAATGAGGAGGGGCCGCGTCCGGACGTGGACGCGGCCCCTCCTTGTGGAGCGGGTCAGCCTTTGACGCTACCGGCGAGCAAGCCTCGGACGAAGTAGCGCTGCAGCAGCAGGAACACCGTCACGGGCACGATGATGGAGACGAAGGCGCCTGCGGAGAGCAGTTGCCAGGCCGTTCCACGCGTGCCGCTCAGGTTGGCCAGTTGCAGGGTGATCGGGGCTACCTCGTCGCCGCCGCCGGCGAAGACCAGGGCGACGAGCAGGTCGTTCCAGACCCAGAGGAACTGGAAGATGCCGAACGCGGCCAGCGCGGGGGTCAGCAGCGGCAGCATGACCTTGAAGAAGATCGAGACGTGCCCGGCGCCGTCGACGCGGGCGGCCTCGATCAGGCCGGCGGGGATCTCACGCATGAAGTTGTGCAGGAGATAGATCGCCAGGGGTAGCGCGAACGTCGCATGGGAGATCCACAACGTCCAGAACGTGCCGGTCAGCTTGATGTTCACGAAGATCTCGAGCAGCGGGATCAGCGTGACCTGCAGCGGAACGATCTGCAGGGCGAAGATGGCCAGGAACAGGATGTTGCGGCCCGGGAAGTTGATCCAGGCGAACGCGTACGCCGACAGGGCCGCGATGGTCATCGGGATGAGCACCGCGGGGATGCAGATGACCAGCGAGTTCACGAAGAAGCCGGCCAGGTTGACGCCGCCCTCCTCGCCGAACACGCCGCGGTAGTTGTCCCACGTGGTCGTCGGGTCGCTGAAGAACGTCCACCAGCCGGTCGTCTTGATCTGGCGCTCGGGCCGGAACGACGAGACCAGCAGGCCGAACGTCGGCAGCGTCCAGAGCACCGCGAGTACGATCGCGGCCAGCGACGCCCACGGCGAGCTGAGCCGCTTGCGGGCGATCTTCGCGGCGCTGGGCCGCTCGGCCTTGAGCGGGGCCGAGGTCGTCACCGGAGTGGCGGTGCTCATGATGCCTCCGACTGACGAAGAGTCCGGACGTTGTACCAGACGATCGGGATGACCAGGATGAACAGCAGGACCGCCAGCGCGGCGCCGAGGCCCTGGTTGTCGGCCCGGAACGTCTGGCTGTAGAACTCGTTGGCCACGACGCTCGTCTTGAACTGGCCGCCGGTCATCGTCCGCACGATGTCGAAGACCTTGAGGGTCGCGATGCCGATCGTGGTCAGCACGACCACGACGGTGGGCCGGACGCTCGGCAGCGTGATCTGGCGGAACATGCTCCAGGCGCTGACGCCGTCGAGGCGGGCGGCTTCGATGATGTCGTCCGGGATCGCCTTGATCGCGGCCGACAGGATCGTCATGGCGAAGCCGGCCTGCACCCAGATCAGCACGATGATGAGCAGGAACGTGTTCAGCGGCGACTCGATGAGCAGCTGCTGAGGTTTGCCACCGAGCCAGACGATGATCTGGTTCACGAGGCCGATCTGCTTAACATTGCCCTGGTCGGGGCGGTACTCGTAGACGAACTTCCAGATCACGGCCGCGGCCACGAACGAGATCGACACGGGCAGGAAGATCAGGGCCTTGGCGAACGACTCGTACCGCGACTTGTCGACCAGGATCGCGTAGATCAGGCCGATCGCCGTCGCCACGAACGGGGTGATGGCCACCCAGATCACCGTGTTGCCCAGCACGCGGAGCTGATCGTTGTCGGTGAAGATCGTGCCGTAGTTGTCCAGGCCGATGAACGCGGTGCCCGCGGCGTCGAAGAAGGACTGGTAGATGGTGCGGAGGCCCGGGTAGACGAGACCGACCGCGAGCAACAGGATCGCCGGCAACAGGTAGAGATACGCGACGACCTTGTCCCCGCGTCTGCCGCCGAATCGCCCGGCGAAGAAAAGGATCACGCCCATGACGGCTGCGAAAAGCAGCAGCGCCATGAGCATTTGGACGACCTTCTCGCCGGTGTTCGTCGCCGTATCGAACGGGAAGAAAGCGAGGGTGGTGGAGGCGGTGTTAGACACGCGGCCCGGACCTCCTTGTGCGCTGGAAAGGAGAGAGGTTCGGGGCCGGCCGGAAAGATTGCTCCGACCGGCCCCGGTTTAACGCTGTCGAACTACTTCGGCCACGCCTTTTCGATGTTGTCCAGGGTGGTCTTGGTGTCCTGGCCGGTGATCCAGCTCGTCGCCTGCTTCCAGAACGCGTCGGAGCCCACGGCCGCCGGCATCTGGTCGGAGCCGTCGAAGCGGAACGTCGCCTTCGGGTCGAGCAGGATGGTGCCGGCGAGCTTGTCGATCGGGTTGGTCAGGTTGTTCGGGTCGAGACCCTTGTTGGCCGTGACCCAGCCCGAGGAGAGCTTCGCCTTGGTGTTGGCCCACACGTCCGAGGAGATGTAGGTCTGGAACGCCTTGACCTCGGGGCGGTCGTTGAAGGCCACCACGAACTCGCCCGCGCCGAGCACCGGCTTGGTGTTGGCGTCCGGGCCGGGCAGGTAGAACGCGAAGACGTCGCCGTCCTCGGCCACCTTGACGTCCTTGGGGAAGTTGGCCGCGTAGAAGCTGGCCTGGCGGTGCAGGGAGCAGGTGTTGCCGTCGACGATGGGCAGGCCCGCGTCCTGGAACGTGGTCGTCGCGATGCTCTTGACGTCGCCGAGACCGCCGTTGACGTACTTGTCGTTCTTCAGGTAGCCGCCGACGGCGTCGAGCGCGGTCGTCGCCTCGGGACCGTTGAACGGGATCTTGTGGCTGACCCAGTCGTCGTACTTCTCCGGACCGGCGGTCCGCAGCATGAAGTCTTCCATCCAGTCGGTGACCGGCCAGCCGGTCGCGTCACCACTGCTGATGCCGGCGCACCACGGCTTCTTGCCGTCGGCCACCATCTTGTCGCTGAGCGCCTGCAGCTCGGCCAGCGTGGTCGGCACGGTGTAGCCGGCGTCCTTGAACTCCGACGGCGAGTACCACACCAGCGACTTCACGCTCGCGCCCAGCGGGGCGCCGTAGAACTTGCCGTCGATCGTGGTGTAGCCCTTCCAGGCCTTGTCCCAGAACTTGTCGACGTTGGCCGACACCTCCTCGGGGGCCGGCACGGCCTTGCCGGTCGCGACGAGCTGCTTGACCAGGCCCGGCTGGGGCACGATGGCCAGGTCCGGCGGGTTGCCGGCCTTGGCGCGCACCAGGATCTGGGTCTCGAAGGCCTTGTCGCCCTCGTACTTGATGGTCGCGCCCGTGCAAGCCTCGAAGGGCTTGTAGGAATCGATGTGGGGCTTGTCCTCGGGCGTCACGATGCCCGTGTAAATGGTGACCGTCTTGCCCTTGATGTCACCGAACTTGGTGTATGGCGCACAGTCGATGGCCGACGCGGATGCGTCCGTGCCGCCGGCGCTATCGGAATCGTCGCCGCCGCCGCACGCGGCGAGGCCGAAGATCAGGCCCGCGCTCATCGTGCCGGCGAGTGCGGCCCGAAGACGCGGACTCGTAGGTTGACCGAACATACCGCTCCCTATGTCAAATCGCGCTTCCGACGTCCGGAGACGTCGCCGTCCGAAGCGCTACTTGGATCACAGTCAAGAGGTAACCGGCACGTTGCGCAATGATTTCCGCTTGATCGACTCGGTAACGATACGGCGTCGCTGCTCCGGTGACCTTAACCGGTTAAGGTAGAGCTGCTGGTCAGGCCCCAAAAAGCGCCTCACTGGGAACCTAGCGTCAAACAGGCCACCCCGCCCCG
The DNA here is from genome assembly GCF_003999975.1 of Actinoplanes solisilvae. Taxonomy (GTDB): domain Bacteria; phylum Actinomycetota; class Actinomycetes; order Mycobacteriales; family Micromonosporaceae; genus Actinoplanes; species Actinoplanes solisilvae. The sequence goes on from NZ_RJAC01000012.1 coordinate 241,225, forward strand.
GATATCGACGAATATCCGAGGCGGGGTGGCCTGATCGGTGGAGGTGGGTCTACCCGGCCATCGAGAGGTACTTGTAGCCCAGGCGGGCCATGCGCTCGGGGTCGAGCACGTTGCGGCCGTCGAGGACGATCGGCGTGCGCATGAGGCCGACGAACTTGCCCCAGTCGAGCTCGAGGTACTGCGCCCACTTGGTCACCAGCACGACCGCGTCGCAGTCGTCGAAGACGCCGTCGAGGGTCTCGCTCAGGTGCCCGGCCATGTCGGGGTACTCGCGGCGGAAGCGCTCGCCGGCGATCGGGTCGTGCAGCTTGACCCGGGCGCCGCGGGCGAGCAGCAGGCCCGCGATGTCGAGCGCCGGCGAGTCGCGCAGGTCGTCGGTGTTGGGCTTGAACGCGATGCCGAGCAGACCGATCTTGCGGCCCTTGAGGATGCGCAGCTCGCTCTGCAGCCGCTCGACCGCGATCTCGCGCTGGCGCTGGTTCACGTCCTGCGCGGCCTGCACGATCGGCATGTCGTACTTGTACTCCGAGGCGGTGGCGATCAGCGCCTTGGTGTCCTTGCCGAAGCAGGAGCCGCCCCAGCCGACGCCGGGCTCGAGGAACCGCGAGCCGATGCGCTGGTCGAGGCCGATACCGCGGGCCACCTCGGTGATGTCGGCGCCCACCTTGCCGGCGAGCTGACCGATCTCGTTCACGTAGCTGATCTTCAGGGCCAGGAAGGCGTTGGCCGCGTACTTGATCAGCTCGGCGCTGGCCAGGTCGGTCGAGACCAGCGGTACGGCCGTGGTGTCGTCGGGCCGGGGTTGGAAGCTCGGCGGCGTGAACGTCTGGTTGATCAGCGGCCGGTAGAGCTGGTTGAGCACTTCGAGAGCGCGCGGATTGTCGGAGCCGATGACGATGCGATCGGGGAAAAGCGTGTCGTGGATCGCGTTGCCCTCGCGCAGGAACTCCGGATTCGACGCGACCGAGAATTCACAGTCGGCCGGGCGGTCGTCGCGCGAGGCGAAAGAATCGCGCAGAATCGCGTCGACCCAGTTGCCGCTGCCGATCGGAACCGTGGACTTGTTCACCACGACGGTGAAGCTGTGGTCGAGGTTCTGGGCGACGCTCTCGGCCGCCGAGCGCAGGTAGCGCAGATCGGGGCTGCCGTCGGCGGCCGACGGGGTCTGCACCGCGACGAAGACCACGTCGGCGCCGGGGATGCCCTCGGCGTAGCTGGTGGTGAAGGTCAGGTTGGGCGCGGCCTCGGCCAGCAGCTCCTCCATGCCGGGCTCGTAGATCGGGCAGCGCCCGCCACGCAGCATGTCGACCTTCTCCTGGTCGAGGTCGACGCAGGTCACCTGGTGTCCCAGGAAGGCCAGGCTCACCCCGGTGGTGAGACCGACGTAGCCCGTGCCGACGACGCAAACCCTCATCAAACGCTCCTCCACCGCAGGTGGTACGGGGATCCGGCCCACGCCGACCGGTCGTGCCGGCCGAAGGTACACGGTGCCGCTCCCGAAATCACGGCCGAATGATACACAGCGTAGAAAAACGTCGTGCAAATCCCTGACGTACGGTTATCGGTTCATTCCTTAGAGTTGTCGCTATTTACGAGTTCAAATGTCACGCACAGTTTCCATCGGCCCTGATGATCATGCGGCGGCCGGGGAGATTTTCCAGGATGGCTACCGGGGGTTGACACGGGCGTAACGCGAACGGACGCTTCTGGGAGCGCTCCCATGTTGACGTTCATCGATCCCGTCCCCCACAGGAGGATCCCCCGTGCAAGTCAGACCCGATTTGAGACGCCGCGTGACGGCCGTGCTCGGCGCCGCCGTGCTCGGCGCCGGCGCGGCGTTGGTGGCCGGTGTCCCCGCGCTCGCCGCGCCGGGCTGCACCGTCGTCTACAAGGTGCAGAGCCAGTGGTCCGGTGGTTTCACCGGCGACATCGCCATCACCAACACCGGCGACCCGGTGACGAGCTGGCGTCTCGAGTACGACTTCCCCGACGCCGCGCAGCGGGTCACCCAGGGCTGGAACGGCGTCTACACGCAGAGCGGCCAGCGCGTCACGGTCGCCAACGCCGCGTGGAACGGCAACCTCGGCACCAACGCGACCGTGGGCACCGGCTTCAACGGCAGCTTCGGCTCGGCCAACCCGGTCCCCACCGCGTTCAGCCTCAACGGCACCCGCTGCAACGGGCCCGGCAACGCGCCCACGGTCGAGATCACCAGCCCGGCGGCGAACACGCGGTTCACCGCGCCGGCCTCGATCCCGATCACGGCGGTTCCGGGCGGGACGGTGGCGAGGGTCGAGTTCTATCACGACGGGTTGCTGCTCAACACGGATACGGCGGCGCCCTACTCGTACACCTGGACCGGGGTGCCGGCTCAGAGCGCGGCCTATCGTCTGCAGGCGATCGCGTACGACTCGGCGGGTAATCGCAGCAACACCGCCGACGTGCCGGTCTTCGTCGACGCGGCGACCACGCCGGCGATCGTCACCGACGCCACCTCGGTGACCGTCTCACCCGGCTCGTCGGCCCCAGCCAGGATCTCTTTGTCGAGGGCGCCGTCCTCCAGCGTGACCGTGGCGGTCGCTCGCAGCGCCGGGGCTACGACTGTGTCGGCTTCCCCGGCTTCGCTCACGTTCACACCGGCCAATTTCAATGTGCCGCAAACAGTGACAATTGCCGCGACCGCCGCGGCGACGGTCGGGTCCACGGCGTCGTTCACGGCCACTGCCTCCGGGCACACCGCGGCCACGATCAACGCGCAGGTCGTGCGGGTGGGCGCCCCCGACGCCCGGTTCACCCAGCTCTACAACGACATCAAGAACCCGGCCAACGGCTACTTCAGCCCCGAGGGCGTTCCCTACCACTCGATCGAGACGCTGATCGACGAGGCGCCCGACCACGGCCACGAGACGACCTCCGAGGCGTTCAGCTACTGGCTGTGGCTCGAGGCGCAGCAGGGCCGCGTGTCGGGGGACTGGGCGCCGTTCAACAGCGCCTGGGCGACGATGGAGAAGTACATCATCCCGTCGCGCGCCGACCAGCCGACCAACGCGAGCTACAACGCGTCGAAGCCGGCGACCTATGCGGCGGAGTACCCGTCGCCGTCGCAGTATCCGTCGCAGCTCGACACGGGCGTGTCGGTCGGCACCGATCCGCTGGCGGCCGAGCTGAAGAGCGCGTACGGCACCGACGACATCTACGGCATGCACTGGCTGCTCGACGTCGACAACACGTACGGCTTCGGTCGTTGTGGTGACGGCACCACGCGCGTCGTCTACATCAACACCTTCCAGCGCGGCCCGCAGGAGTCGACCTGGGAGACCGTGCCGCAGCCGTCGTGCGACACGTTCAAGCACGGTGGTCCGAACGGCTACCTGGACCTGTTCACCAAGGACGCCAGCTACGCCAAGCAGTGGAAGTACACGAACGCGCCGGACGCCGACGCCCGCGCGGTGCAGGCGGCCTACTGGGCCCTGACCTGGGCCACCGAACAGGGCAAGCAGTCGCAGCTCTCGTCGGCGGCCGCCAACGCGGCCAAGATGGGCGACTACCTGCGCTACTCGTTCTACGACAAGTACTACAAGCAGCCCGGATGCGCCTCGACGTCGTGCCCCGCGGGCACCGGCAAGAACGCGTCCAGCAACCTGATGTCCTGGTACTACGCGTGGGGCGGCGCCTATGACACCAACGCCGGCTGGGCGTGGCGCATCGGGTCGAGCACCAGCCACTTCGGGTACCAGAACCCGATGGCGGCCTACATCCTCGGCAACGTCAGCGCCTTCGCCCCGAAGTCGCCGACCGCCAAGGCCGACTGGCAGGCCAGCCTGGCCCGCCAGCTCGAGTTCTACCAGTGGCTGCAGTCGTCGGAGGGCGCGATCGCCGGCGGCGCGACGAACAGTTGGAACGGCAACTACTCGGCGCGCCCGTCGAACGTCCCGACCTTCTACGGTCTGGCCTACGTCGAGGCCCCCGTCTACGAGGACCCGCCGTCCAACCGGTGGTTCGGTATGCAGACGTGGTCGCTCGAGCGGCTGGCCGAGTACTACCACCTGACCGGCGACGCCAAGGCGAAGTCGGTGCTCGACAAGTGGGTGCCGTGGGCCCTGGCCAACAGCACGATCACGGCCACGGACTTCTCGATCCCGTCGGACATGGCGTGGTCGGGCGCCCCGGCCACCTGGAACCCGTCGTCACCGGCGGCGAACTCCAACCTGCACGTCACGGTGACCAGCCACGGCCAGGACCTCGGCGTGGCCGGCTCCTTCGCGAAGCTGCTCACCTACTACGCGGCCAAGTCGGGCAGCACCGCGGCGAAGACGGCGGCCAAGGATCTGCTGGACGCGATCTGGACGAAGAAGGACGCGAAGGGCGTGTCGGTCACCGAGACCCGCGCCGACTACAACCGCTTCGACGACACCTACAACGCGTCGACCGGTCAGGGCATCTACATCCCGCCGGGCTGGACCGGCCGGATGCCCAACGGCGACGAGATCAAGCCGGGTGTCTCCTTCCTGGACATCCGCTCCTTCTACCGCAACGACCCGGACTTCCCCAAGGTCCAGGCCTATCTCAACGGCGGTGCGGCGCCCACCTTCAACTACCACCGCTTCTGGGCGCAGGTCGACGTGGCCACCGGTTACGCCGACTACGCCCGCCTGTTCCCCAACGGATGAGGTGATTGAATTGCGCAAAAAGCTTTTCGCGTACGTGGTCAGCGCGCTGGTCGCCGCCGGGATCGCGGTGGTGGCCCTGCCGCCGGGCGCCGCTCAGGCCCATGGCGCCATGATGGTGCCCGGCAGCCGCACCTGGCTCTGCTACAAGGACGGCCGCAACCCGAACACGGGCGCGATCGAGCCCCGGAACGCGGCGTGCGCGGCGGCCGTGGCCCAGAGCGGCACGACGTCGCTCTACAACTGGTTCGCCGTCCTGCGCTCCGACGGGGCGGGCCGCATGTCCGGCTTCATCCCCGACGGGCAACTCTGCTCGGGCGGCACCGGAGGACCGTACAACTTCTCGGGTTTCAACCTGGCCCGCAACGACTGGCCGCTGACCCACCTGACGACCGGGGCGTCGCTCGGCGTCCGCTACAACAACTGGGCCAAGCACCCGGGCACGTTCCGGCTCTACATCACGAAGGACTCGTGGAGCCCGACCCGGTCGCTGGCCTGGAGCGACCTCGAATCGACGCCGTTCGACTCGGTGACCAACCCGCCCGACAACGGCGGGCCGGGCTCCGACGACGGCTACTACTACTGGAACGCCCGCCTGCCGAGCGGTAAGTCCGGACGTCATCTGATCTACTCGGTGTGGCAGCGCTCGGACAGCAACGAGACGTTCTACGGCTGCTCCGACGTCGTCTTCGACGGCGGCAACGGCGAGGTGACCGGCGTCGGCAACGGCTCGACCCAGCCCCCGCCCTCGGACCCGCCGCCCTCCTCGCCGCCCCCGTCCGGCGGCGGCGCCTGCACCGCGATGTTCAACACCACGGGCTCCTGGAACGGTGGCTTCCAGGGCGAGGTGATGGTTCACGCCGGAGATACCGCGATCAGCAACTGGACGGTGTCGTGGACCTGGCCGGGCTCCCAGGGCCTCGCTCAGGTCTGGAACGGCACGGCTTCGACGACCGGCTCCCTAATCTCCGTGAAGAACGTCAACTGGAACGGCACGGTGGCCGCCGGCAAGTACGTGACGTTCGGCCTGCTCGGCTCGGGCACGGCACCCCCGTCCGTCAACAACCTGGCCTGTACGACGACCTGACCCTGCGAACCCCGGCGGCGGCGCTCTCTCGCGTCGCCGCCGGGTCCTTCTCAGGCCGGCGTCAACCGGGCCTCGGTCAGCACGACGGTGCCGTTCGGATTGCCGCACTCGATGCGCAGAATGAGTTTTTCGGCGCCCTCGACGGAAGCGGACAACCCGGCCGGGCGATTCGGCCCTGACGTTTTCTGATCACCGGCGATCCTCGTGTCGAGGCCACCGTCGTTACGCCGGACCGCGATCAGAGCGGTGACGAAGGTGACGGCTTGCTGATCTGTCCGGGCCGGAAAATAGGGGTGGACGGTCACGTCGAATTGGACGTAGCGCCCTTGCAGCAGATAGGTGATCTCTGACGTCGGGTCGCCGGTCTCGTTGGTCGGGCATCGAACGGCCATCTCGTGCCCGGTGTAGCCGGCCTTGCCCTTGATCGCCCGGGGGACCGGCATCAGGTCGTCCGCGCCCGACTCAGGCTGGAACTGATCGCTGGTGAGATAGACCGTCGCGGTGTTCACCGGCGGTTGACCGGCCGACTGCGGGGTCGGTTCAGGTGCCTGCGATACCGCGGTGACCTGCGCGTTCGCGGGGCTCTCATCGCCTGGTTCTCGGGGCACCAGCCACGTGAGGAGCGCGACGACGAGCGCCAGCACGCCGACGATCGCGCTGATCACGCCCGCTCGGATGCCCGCGTCCCACCGGCGCCGGCCGCCGCCGGTCGTGTTCGGGGTTGGTGTCACCGTGTCCACCAGAAGGAACTCCGCTCGCGAGGAATCGACCCCACATCTTGACCTCAGAAACGGGAGGCGGGGGAGTCTCGGCGGCGGTAAAAGTGACGGGTTTCCGACACAGAAGTCGATCTATCTCCTGCGGTACGGTGCCGTTTACCTCCGACAATTGATCAATTCGAGAATGCAGGAAAGTGCATGACCTCCTCAGATCCCTATCGGCGGCCCGGTGAAACGCCGCCCGGACCGCCCGGAGCGCCCGGCCCGGTTCCCCAGCAGCCCGGCGCGAAGCCGCCGCCGGCTCCGGGGCAATACGGCCGGCCGGCCGCCGCCGTGACCGGCGACGGCCCCGACGGCTCCGACGGGGGGTGGAAAGCCCCGCCCCGGCCACCGCGCCGCGGCACTGGTCTGATCATGGTCACGCTGACCGTCGCGCTTCTCGCGCTGCTGCTGGGCGCGGTCGCCGCCGTGCAGTCGTGGCGCGCCGCCGACATGGCCCGCGAGGCCCTCGACCGGATCGGGGACGGGGCGGCTCTGCCGGGCATGCCGACGAACGCGCCGACCGTCGCCCCGACGACCGCCGAGCCGACCGTCGAGCCGACCGTCGAGCCGACCGTCGAGCCGAGCAATCCGAACGGGGGCAGCGCTCCGGTTCTCAACGCCCAGACGCAGTACAAGGACAAATACGCCGGGCAGAGCCTGCGGCTGCCCTCCGACTGCGGCACGGCCATCTACATCGACCTCGACGAGCCGCGCGTGAAGGTGGACAGTTCCGCCGCCGAGTTCGCCGTCGAGGATCCGTGCGGTTCCGGGGCGGCCTCCATCAACCTGCTCACCGGCGTCGAGGGCAGCCTGGTCGACTCCAAGGCGGTCACCCCCTTCGAGTGCGCCGAGCTGATCCGGACCAGCCCGGTGTCGTCCGACAATCTGCCGGTGCGGCGGGGGCAGGTCTACTGCGTCAAGACCTCCCTCGACGCCGCGCGGGCCACCGCGGGAACCTGGAAGATGGTTCTCCTCGAGGTGACCGCGGTGGGGCAGGACGGAACCGTCGCCTTCAAGGCGTCGGCCTGGGACATCCCCGACTGATCCCGCGGCTGCGCTCCGCCGGTCGGGGGTCCAGCGGGCCGGGGGAGCCGCGCCGGGGCGGGTAGCCTGCCGGGATGCAGGTCGTTTCGAAGTTGGAGCGCCGGGTGGTGACGGCGGCCGAGCGGGCGCTGGAGCGGCAGAAGTTTGTGTGTTCGCTCGACCTGTTGACCGGCTTGGGCTGGGTGCCGGACCGGGCCGTCGACAACTGGCGGCAGGGGCGGGCGTCGAGCCTGGAGGCGGTCGCTCCGGTGTCGGCCGATCGGCTGACCGACGTCATGGAGATCTTCCAGCGGTGGGTGGAGAGCCGGGGGCTGCGTCCCAGCGAGATCGACTATGTGTCCGCGACGCGCGATCGGCGGCCGCTGCGGTTCACCGCCTCGGGGGGTGAGGCGGCCGAGAAGGCGTACCGGCTGCATTGGGTCTCGGCCGAGATGAGCGAGGCGCAGCGGGAACGGCTGACCACGCGGCAGAGCAAGCCGCCCGACCTGGTGGTCGTGCTGCCGGTGCGCGAGTTCACCTGCGTGAGCTGCAGGCGCGACGACGCCGACATGCTGACGATGGAGGACGCGGGACCGCTCTGCCTGGGGTGTGCCGACCTCGATCATCTGGTGTTCCTGGCCGCGGGCGACGCGGCGCTGACCCGCCGGGCCAAGAAGGCGAGCCGGCTGTCGGCCGCGGTCGTGCGGTTCAACCGCGGCCGCAAGCGGCACGAGCGGCAGGGGCTGCTGGTCGAGCGGGCCGCGATCGAGCAGGCCGAGCAGGAATGCCTGTCCGACGAGGAGGCCCGGGCCCGCCGCCGAGAGAGAGATCGCGTACGGCGGGCGGCCGCGGACGAGGTCTTCCAGCGGAAACTCGCCGAGGAGATCGGCGTGCTCTTCCCAGGCTGCCCGGGGGAACGGGCGGCCGAGATCAGCCGGCACACCGCCGAGCGCGGCAGTGGCCGGGTGGGCCGCAGCGCGGCTGGGCAGGCCCTGGACGCCGACGCGGTCACCCGCGCGGTGGTCGCCTCGGTGCGGCACGAGGACACTCCGTACGACGAACTGCTCATGAGCGGCGTGGCGCGTGAGGAGGCCCGGGCGCGCATCCGGGCCGACATCGACCTGGTCCTCGACCGGTGGAGGCGCCCGGGCGGTTGACGCCGCGACTCACTGTGGAGCGATGCAGGTCATCGAGGTGAGCATGATCGGCGTACGGTCCGCCGTCCTGCGGCTGACCCGCGCGGGGAGCCCCCTGCGCTTCGAGATCTATCCGATGGTCCACATGGCCGAACCGGACTTCTACCAGGCGGTCGCCGAACGGCTGCGCCTCTGCGACCTCATCGTGGCCGAGGGCGTGGGCGGGCCGGACCGCACCTCGAAACGGCCCGCGGGGATCACCGCCATCACCAGCAGTTACCGGCTTCCGGCCCGGTTCCGCCGCGACGGCCTGGTCGAGCAGGAGATCTCGTACCGCGCCCTGGGTGTTCCGGTGGTCCGGCCGGACATGACCGGGGAACAGTTCACCGAGGGCTGGCGGGCGGTGCCCTGGCAGCAGCGTGCCTTCGCCCTGGTCGGCGCCCCGCTGGCCGGTCTCGAGCGGCTGGCCTTCGGTTCCCGCCGCGCGATGTCCCGTCACCTGGAGCTCGACGACACCGACTTCCACGACAAGTTCTCCGACATCGAGTCGATGGCCGAGCTGATGGCCCTGATCGGCGACCAGCGTGACCAGCTCCTGATCGCCGAGCTCGACCGCATCCACCGCGAACGCGCCCACGAGCCGATCACCGTGGCCGTCGTCTACGGCGCCCTGCACGTGCCTCCGGTGGTCTACGCCATGCGCGCCCTGCACCGCTACGCCCCGCGCGGCGCCGAATGGCTGACCGTGATCAAAGCCTGAACGCGGCGGTCAGGCCTGGGTGAGGTCGTTGTCGGAGCGGGGGAGGACCTCGCGCAGGCGGCGGCGGGAATCGACCGAGAGCTTGGCGAAGATCTTGCGGAGATGCCACTCGACGGTGCGAGGGCTGATGAACAGGCGCGCGCCGACCTCCGGGTTGGACAGACCGTCGCGGACCAGCATCGCGATCTGCCGTTCCTGAGCGGTCAGCGCATCGCCCGAGGCCATCTCGACCGTACGCCGCCGGACCGTCTCGCCGGCGCCGAGCAGCTCGCGGCGGGCCCGTTCGGCGAACGCCTCCATGCCGATCGCGGCGAACATGTCGTACGCGATGCGCAGTTGCTCGCGGGCCTCGGTGCGCTGCCTGCGCCGGCGCAGCCACTCGCCGTACAGGAGGTGGGCCCGGGCCAGGTCGGGGCGCATGCGGGTGCGGCCCAGCCGGTCGATGGCCTCGCGGTGGAGGGCGTCGTCGCCGGTCAGCAGGGCCCGGCTGCGCGCGGCCAGCCCGGCCGGGAAGTCGGCGTCGAACGGGCCGGTGGCCTCGAGGAGCCGGTCGAGGGCGTCGCGGGCGATCTCGGTCTCGCCGGCCAGGCTGGCCGCCTCGACGAGCTCGGGCAGCACCCACGTGGTGCCGACCGGCTCCCAGGTCTGCTCGGCTTCGAGCGCCGAGCGCATCGCCTCCTTGTGGCGGCCCAGGCCGTTGTAGAGGACCGCGCCGGCCCAGTGCGCGGTGGTCAGGGCCGCGCCGTAGCCGGTGGCCGCGGCGGTCTCGAGCGCGGCCGCGATCAGCTCGGTCGTCTCGCTCTCGCGGCCCTGCAGCGACAGCAGGTGCAGCGCGTTGTAGGGCGGGATCGGGTTGCCGGTGGCGGCGGCGACGAGCCGGCCCTCGGCGATGGCGGCGGATGCCTGTTCGAACTCGCCGGCCCAGGTGTGCGCGTAGGCGAGCCCGGCGAGGGTGTTGGGCAGCACCTGCAGGGCGCCGGCCTCGCGGACCAGGTTCACCTGCCGGGTGCAGACGGCGCGCAGCGCGTCGAAGTCCCAGATGCTGCCCAGGACGACGGTCGACTGCCAGCCCCAGCGCAGAACCGCCTCGACCGGCAGGTCGCCGATCAGGGCCGCGGCCCGCCGCAGGGTCGGTGCGGCGGCGGCCCGGCCCTCGGCGACCAGCAGGGCCAGGCCGTCGAGAACGAGGGTTTCGCGGTCGCCGGTCGCGGGCATGGCGCGGACGGCGCCGGCCACGGCCACGAAGCTGTCCCGGTCGGAGCTGACGGTCGCCATGCCCCACGCGTTCAGCAGCGTCGTGCGGGCCAGCCGCGGGTCGGTGGCGGCGAACTTGGCCGCCGCGTCGAGCAGCAGCGGGATCGCCGCCAGGCCCGCGCCCGAGGTGAAGGCGAGCTGACCTTCCAGTACGGCGATCCGGCCGCTGCGGTGGGCGTCGAAGGGTCCGCGCAGCACCCCCAGCAACCGCCGCACATCGTCGATCTCGCCCGCGTCCAGGCTCGCCTCGGCCGCGGCCAGCACCCGGTCGGCGCGCTGCGCGGGGTCGTGGGTCAGCCCGACGGCCCGCTGCAGGAACGCGGCCGCCGCCGCGACCCCGCCGCGGGCCTGGGCGAGGCCGGCGGAGCGTTCGAGCTCGGTGGCCACCGCCTCGTCGGGGCCGGCGGTCGCCGACGCGAGGTGCCAGGCCCGCCGGTCGGAGGCCTCCTCGGGGTCGGTGACCTTGGCCAGCGCCCGGTGGACCGCGCGGCGTTGTGCGGGGTCGGCCGCGCGATAGACGGCCGAACGCACCAGCGGGTGCCGGAAGGTCACCCGCGCGCCGATCGTCATCAGCCCGTCGGCGCCGGTGGTCGCGGCCAGGTCGACGCCGAGCAGGGCGGCCGCCCGCAGCACCGCGTCCGGGTCGCCGACCGGTTCCGCCGCCGCCACCAGCAGCAGCAGGCGGTCGGCCTTTGACAGGTCACGCATGCGGTTGACGAAGCTCTCCTCGATGCGGCCCGGCAGCATGTCGGCGTTGACCAGGCCGAGCCCGCCCGCCATCTGGGTCGGGGTGAGCCCGCGCGGCAGCTCGATCAGGGCGAGGGGATTGCCGTCGGTCTCGGCCACGATGCGGTCGCGGATGCGCTGGTCGAGCCGGGCGTGCGTGACCGAGTTCAGCAGGTGGTGCGCGTCGGCGTCGCGCAGGCCGGTGACCTCCAGCGCCGGCAGCCCGCGCAGCTCCGGACCGGGCTCGCGGGTGCCGAACAGCACGCCGATCGACTCGGCCAGCAGCCGGCGCGCGACGAAGCCGAGGACCTGGGCCGACACCCGGTCGAGCCATTGCGTGTCGTCGATGACGCAGAGCAGCGGCTGCTGTTCGGAGGCATCGGCCAGCAGGTTGAGCACGGCCAGGCCGACCAGGAACGGGTCGGGCGGACTGCCGTCGCGCAGGCGGAAGACCGTTTCCAGGGCCTCGCGGCGCGGCGGGGGAAGGCCGGGCAGACGGTCGAGCAGCGGCAGGCAGAGCTGGTGCAGCGCGGCGAAGGCGAGCTCCATCTCCGATTGGATGCCGCCGGTGTGCAGTACCCGCAGACCCGGGCCACGCTCGGCGTAACCGATCAGCGCCGATTTACCGACGCCGGGCGCGCCCTGCACGACCAGCACCCGGCTCTCGCCGCCGCGCACTGCCGCGACCAGGCGGTCGAGAGCCGCCCGCTCAGCCTTCCGGTCGACAAACACACGCTCAGCTTTGATCGACCCGCGTGCGGGTTCGTATGACCCGGGTCACAAATAGCGTCAGCGGGCAGTTCTCAGGCCCCTGAGGACGAAGTCGAGGCGGCGCCGGTAGTCGTCGCGGGTCTGTTGGTCGCAGGCGCGGGCGATCACACCGCGTTCCAGGATCAGGTAGGCCAGGTCTTCGGGGGTGATGTCGTCGCGGACGGCGCCGGCCGCCTGCGCGTCGTGCAGCACCTGACGGCCGAAGCCGCACGAGCGGTCGAAGAGCGTGGTCAGCGGCTCAGACTCGGGGAGCGTACGCATCAGGACGTCGTTGGCCGCGGGCTCGTCGAACTGCAGGAGCCAGGTGCGCAGCAGGTATTCCTCGAAGCGTTCGAGCGGGTCGTCGAGGGCCTCGACGGCGGTGATGATCCCCTCGATCCGTTCGAGCACCAGCTCTTCGACGACCGCGTCGATGAGGCCGCGGCGGCTGCCGAACCGGTGGTAGATCGTGCCCTTGCTGACCCCGGCGGCCCGGGCCACCTCGTCGAGCGGGGTGGTCAGGCCGCCGGCACGGAACACGTCGAGGGCAGCACGGCGGATGCCCTCGACGTTGCGGCGGGCATCAGCGCGGAGGCGCCCGGTCATGCCGGCTGGGACGCGCGGTCCTGCCAGGTCACGTCGAGCGCCCGGCGGAACGTCTCGACACCCTGGGCACCCGAGACGGCCCGCTTGTTGTCGAAGACGAAGAACGGGACGCCGGTGATGCCCAGCTGGCGGGCCTGCGCGAGATCGGCGCGGATGTCTTTCTCGTACGCCTTGGTCTTGAGCGCGTCGAGGGCCTCGGCGTGGTCGAGGCCGAGCTCGGCGGCCAGATCAGCCAGTACGGCGTGGTCGGCGAGGTTGAGCCCGTCGGTGAACTCGGCCTTGAACAGGCGCTCGACCATGGACAGCTCGCGATCGTGCGCCTTGGCCAGGTGGATCATGCGGTGCGCGTCCAGCGTGTTGACCATGAGGGTCTCGCTGAACCGGTAGTCGAGCCCGGCCTGGGCGCCGCGGGTGGTGAGCTGGGCGTGCGAGGCCTCTAGCTGCGACTTGGGCATGTTGTACTGCCCGGCGACGTATTCGTCGGCGGGGATCGCCTGGCCGGCCGGGAAACCGGGGTTGAGCTGGAAGCTGTGGTAGCGGACCTGCACCGCGGAGCCGTGCGGGAACTGCTCGACGGCCTCTTTGAAGACGGCGTTGCCGAGGTAGCAGAACGGGCAGACGACGTCGCTCCAGACGTCGACGACGATCGGGTCGGCGGCGGGGCCGAAGACGCTGGCGCTCATCAGACACACCATCCGTCGGTGTTGCAGACGCCGGACTCGTCGGTCGTCTCGATCATGATCAGTGGGGTGAGGGCGGGCTGAGGCTCGGTTTCGACGGGGGCGTCGGCGACCAGATCAAGGCTGGTTGACCGCAGATCAGAGCTGGTTGACCGCAGATCCGGGCTGCTTGAGTGCATGGTGCTACTTGACTGCATGGTCAAGAAAATACCAGCAACTTGACGACCTCGACAAGATGCCGACCGCGCGCCTCCCCGCGCCGTCGAGCCCCGTGTCGGCGCCGCCTACTTTTCTGTTCTTGATCTGAAAGTTTCGGTGAGTTTCGCGGACGTGCCGGAGTTTATTCACGGCATGATCCAGCAGCTAGTTCTTGACGACATAGATGGACGCCTTTACGTTACGGGAATCCGCCTGACGTAGCCCCGAAACTTCCGGCGGCCGACAAGGAGCATCCCCAATGCCCACACGACGCGAATTGCTCGCCCTGACCTCCGGCGCCGCGGTCACCGCCGCGACCGGCCTCCCGACTCCTGCCCAGGCTTTCGGCGCCCAGACCGACGCGGCCGACTCTCGCGGTGGCTGGGTCGCCACCTGGGCCGCCGCCCCCACCACGATTCCGCCCAACCCGCCCAGCGCCCCGACCGTGCTCGCCGCCCAGACCGTGCGCCAGATCGTCCACTGCAGCGCCGGCGGCGACGAACTGCGTGTCCGCGTCACCAACGAGTTCGGCAACGGGCCGCTGCGCCTCGGCGCCGTGCGGGTCGCACTGCGCGACGGCACCGGCGCGAGCACCGCGATCGTCGGCGGCACCGACCGCCGGGTGACCTTCGGCAACCGTGCCGCGGTCACCATCCCCGCCGGGTCGCCGCTGGTCAGCGACCCGGTGCGGCTGCGCGTGCCGGCCGGGGCCGACCTGGCTGTCAGCCTCTACCTGCCGGCTCGCACCCCGGTGACGACCCTCGCCGCCTTCGCCTTCCAGGACAACGTCATCGCCGACGGCGACGTCACCGCGGCACGCACGGTCACGCCGGTCGCCACGATCGGACAGTACGTGTTCCTCTCGGGCGTCGCCCTGCGCGGCCGTGGCGAGGCGATCGTCACCCTGGGCGACTCGATCACCAACGGTGCCAACACCGGGAACAACCTCAACCATCGCTGGCCCGACCTGTTCGCCGCCCGGCTGCGGGCGGCCGGTCTCGACCGGGGCATCGCCAACGTCGGCATCTCGGGCAACCGCCTGCTGCACGACCCGAACCCGGCGCCCGGCAGTGACGCCGAGTCGTTCGCAGCGTATTTCGGCCACAGTGGACTGCGGCGCTTCGACCGGGACGTGGTGGCCCAGCCGGGCGCCCGTTTCCTGGTGGTGCTGCTCGGCGTCAACGACCTCGGGCACCCGGGCACGGTCGCGCCCGAGTCCGAGGTGGTCAGCGCGGACGACCTGATCGCCGGTCACCGCCAGCTCATCGCCCGCGCGCACGCCGCGGGGCTCACGGCCGTCGGCGCCACGATTCTGCCGTTCAAGGGCGACACGCTCGGCTTCTACACCGAGTCGAACGAGCGCAAACGCTATGTGCTCAACCGGTGGATCAGGGCCGGGGGCGAGTACGACGGGGTGATCGACTTCGACCGCGCGATGGGCGACCCGGCCGACCGGCTGCGCCTGAATCCCGCGTACGACAGCGGCGACCACCTGCACCCGAATGACGCCGGCATGGCCGCGATGGCGGATGCCGTACCGCTGAGGCTCTTCAGATGAGGAAGGCCCGAAGAATGAGCGTGATCAAAGTGATCGCGGCGGGGGCCGGGATGGTCCTTCTCGCCGCCGCGCCGACTCCAGCGAGAGCCGCGTCCGGCTCGGTCGACGCCGCTGAACACTTCGCGGCCGGTGCTGCCCCGCCGGCCTCCTCGCCCACGGTCGGTAAGTACGTCTCGACGCAGCCCGGGCCGGGACGGTTCCCGCTGGTCGCCGGTGGGAAGGCGGCGCCGATCGTGGTCAGCGCGGCCGACTACGCCGGCGTGATCAGGGTCGTCGACGACCTGCGGAGCGACCTGAAGAAGGTCACCGGGGTCGAGCCGGTCGTCGGGCACGACACGGTCCCGGCCGGGCGCGATCCGGTGATCGTCGGCACGATCGGCAAGAGTCCGCTGATCGACCGCATCATCGCGCGCGGCAAGCTCGACGTGCGGGGTGTCCGCGGGAAGTGGGAGACCACGGTCGAGCAGGTCGTGGACGAGCCGCTTCCCGGCGTACGCCGTGCCTTCGTCATTGCCGGAAGCGACCAGCGGGGCAGCATCTACGGCGCCTACGACCTGTCGCGCAACATCGGCGTCTCGCCCTGGCAATTCTGGGACGACGTGCCGGTGTCGCACGCGAGTTCGCTCTTCGTCCTGCCCGGGCGGCACACCCAGGGCACGCCCAAGGTGCAGTACCGCGGGTTCTTCATCAACGACGAGAACCCGGCGACCGGCACGTGGGCGCCCGGCTACTTCGGACCGGGCAAGGCGCCCGGCTATCCCGGTGGGCTGAACTCGGCGTACTTCGCGAAGGTCTTCGAGACGATGCTGCGGTTGAAGGCCAACTATCTGTGGCCGGCCGTGTGGGGGCGCGCGTTCGCCGAGGACGATCCACTGAACCACGCGACCGCGAGCTTCTACGGCGTGATCATGGGGACGTCGCACGAGGCGCCGATGATGCGCGGCATCGAGGAGTGGAACCGGCATCCGACCGGGACGGGGGAGTGGAGCTTCCGGCGCAACGCGGACGCGATCAAGGCGTACTGGCGGGACGGTGCGGAACGGATGCGCGACCAGAACATCGAGGGAGTCATCACGCTCGGCATGCGCGGCAACGGCGACGTGTCGCTGCCCGACGGCGACGGTATCGATCTGATGTCATCGATCATCGACAGCCAGCGCGAGATCCTGCGCGAGACCGGGCTGATCGATCGGCCGCAGGTGCAGACCCTCTACAAGGAGGTGCAGCGCTATTGGGACAACGGATATCGACCGCCGGACGACGTAACGGTGGTGTTCTGCGACGACAACTGGGGCAACATGCGCAAGCTGCCCGACGCATCGTTGCCGGCCCGCGGCGGTGGCTACGGCATGTATTACCACTTCGACTACGTGGGCGACGGCCGCAACTACAAGTGGGCCGACACGATCAATCTCACCAACACGTGGGAGCAGCTCGAACTGGCGTACCGGAAAGGGGTTGATCGGCTCTGGGTGGTGAACGTCGGTGACCTCAAGAACGAGGAGCTGCCGACCCAGTTCTTCCTCGACTACGCCTGGAACCCGTCCGCGATCCCGCTGTCCGGCCTGGACGAGTGGACCACCCGGTTCGCGGCCGAGAACTTCGGCTCCGCGCTGGCGCCTTCGATTGCCGCGCTGCTTGACGAGTACGGGTTCCTGCAGTCGCGCCGCAAGCCGGAGCTGCTCAACCGGCGCATCACCGTTGATCCGGCCAAGGACGTCACGACCGACCCGACGGCGATCGTCTACAACGACCAGGCGACGCCGTTCAGCCTCACCGATTACGGCGAGATGGATCGGGTGACCGAGGAGTGGATCTCACTGGCCGCGCGGGCCGCTGCTGTCCGAGCCCGGGTGCCCGCGGCCTGGCAGGACGCCTTCTACCAGCTCGTCTACTACCAGATCAAGGACACGGCGATCATCTACGAGCTGCGCCGCGCCCAGTTCACCAACATCCTGTACGCGGCGCAGGGGCGGGCGGGAACGAACCGGCTGGCCGACACCGCTGAACGGCTCTTCGCCGAGGACCAATCGATGAGCGATTACTACAACAACGAGCTCGCCGGTGGGAAGTGGAAGAACTGGCAGCTCCAGCCCAAGATCGGGTACGGGAACGTCGAGCGCTACGGACCCAACGCACCGTGGCAGCAGCCGGAACTCAACAACGTCGCGCTGCCGGACGAGATCTACCCGCACCTGAAGCGGATCACCGTGCCGGCCGGGTCGGCGATGGGGGTCGCGCTCGACGGCGGGGACCCGGTTCGGCTGCCGTCGTTCAGTCCGTGGCAGAGCCAGCGGCCGCAGTACATCGACGTCTACAACAAGGGGACCACGCCGTTCCGGTACCGGATCACCGCGGGCCAGTCGTGGGTGCACGTGGCACCGGCCGCCGGAATGGTCGACGAGCAGGTGCGGGCGAAGGTCACGGTGGACTGGCGGCGCGCGCCGAAGGGCGTCACCACGGTTCCGATCACCGTGTCCGGAGCCGGCACGACCACTGTCATCCAAGCGCCTATCGATAATCGATCGATCAAGCCGGCCGGGTTCGTCGAGGCCAACGGATATGTGGCGATGGAGGCTGACCACTACAGCCACAAGGTCGGTGACTGGCGACTGCTGCCGGGCATCGGTAAGACGGGGAACGGGATGACGCCGCTGTCCGCGCCGGGGACGCCGCCTGCCGGGTCGGCGACGGTGTCTCCCCCGTCCAGCTCCTCGTCTGGCTCTGTGTCCGGCTCCGCGTCCGGCTCTGGGTCCGGGTCTGGTTCTGGGGCCGGGTTGGGATCGCGGCTCGATTATCGATTGACGCTCACCAGTGCCGGGCCGGTGCGGGTGACGGCGTACCTGTCGCCTCGGAACAACGTGTTGCCGGGTGACGGGTTGCGTTATGCCGTGTCGATCGACGGGGCGACGCCGCAGGTCGTGAACGTGACCCGGGTGACCGGGGCCAACGACACGACGATGAACCGGCAGTGGGCGCGCAACACGTCCGACAACATCAACCGGACGACGACCACGCACACGGTCTCCGGGCCCGGGCAGCACACGCTGACGTTCTGGGCGGTCGACCCGACGGTGATCGTGCAGCGGCTGGTCGTCGACACCGGCGGCGTCAAGGACAGCTATTTCGGGCCGCCCGAGAGCCGGAGGTTCTGAGATGCGCCGGCGCACTTTACTGACCGCCGGCGGGGCTGCGGTCCCGGCCGCGCTCGCCTGGCCCTCCGCTGCCGCTGCCTCCCCGGGACGGTCCCGGCGGTGGATCCACACCTGGACCGCGATGCCGCAGCTCACCGAGCCGAACAACCTGCCACCGGCCCCGTTCACCGGGGATTCGGCGGTGCTGGTCGACACGACCCTGCGGCAGACCGCGCACGTGACGACGGGTGGGTCACGTTTGCGGGTCCGCTTCTCCAACGCGTTCGGTGGGGCGGCGCTGCCGCTGACCGCCGCGGCGGTGGCCCGGCCGGTCGACGGCCGGGCCGGGGTGGCCGCGATCGTGCCCGGTTCGAGCCGGCCGCTGACGTTCGGCGGCCGCCGGTCGGTGACGGTGCCGGTCGGGGCGCAGATCGTGTCCGATCCGGTGGACGTCCCGGCCGGGCGGGGCGCGAACCTGACCATCACCGTCTATCTCGCCACCGGGCAGGCAACGTTGAGTCTCACCTCGCATCCGGGTTCGCGCACCACGTCGTACCTCATCGGGGGTGACCACCACACGGACGCGGACCTGCCCGGGGCTGTGGGCGTGGCGCACTGGTATCTGATCAGCGGCGTCGAGGTCGAGTCGGACTGGCCGGCCCTGGCGATCGTGGGGGACTCGCTCACCGACGGGCGAGGGTCGACGACCGACGGCAACGACCGCTGGCCCGATCAGCTGTTCGCCCGGGGGCCGCGCGCGGTGGTGCTGAACCAGGCGGCGGGCGGCAACCGGGTGCTCAACGACGGGCTCGGCCCCAACGTGCTGGCGCGTCTCGACCGGGACGTGCTGGCCACCAGCGGGGTGGATCGTCTCCTGCTCTTCGAGGGGGTGAACGACATCGGGACGGCGCCGGCGACGGTGGCCGACCAGAAGTCGGTGGCCGAGGACCTGCTCGTCGCCTACGAGCAGATCGTGCTGCGCGCGCACGCTGTCGGCATCAAGGCCTACGGCGCGACGATCACCCCGTTCGGGGGCAACACCGGCTACGACGACGCGGGCGGGTTGAGAGAGGCCACGCGTACGGCGGTGAACGCGGCCGTGCGGCGCGGCGCCCTCTTCGACGGGGTGGCCGACTTCGACGCGGCCGTCCGCGACCCCGCGGCCCCGCGCCAGCTGTTGCCCGCCTTCGACACCGGCGACCACCTGCACCTGAACCCGACCGGCTACCGAGCGATCGCCGAGGCCGTGCCCCTGCGCTGGCTGCGGTGATCTTCGGAGCGCCGAGGCCGTGCCCGTGCGTCGGCCGCGGTGATCTTCGGAGTGCCACCGCCTCCCCCTCCCACCCGTTTCGAGGGACGCCGTCCGGTCCTGCGGTCCGGGCCGGTCTTGCGCGAGAGTGCCCGGCCGAGGGCGCGCATGCGCTGTTGGGTGGCGATCAGGTGACGCGGGTTCGGCACGAGTTCACCGGTGGACAGCACAGCGAGGTGTTTGATCCCGGCGTCGACACCGACCACGCTGACGGGGCGGGCCGTGACACGTTGCGCGCGTTCGACCTCGACGGTGAACGACACGTGCCAGCGTCCGCCGTCACGGCGCACGGTGGCGGACATGATCCGGGCCGTGTCGTTGTCCAGGCGGCGGGCGAGTTTGCGGGCGGACTCGTGCAGCTTCAACCGGCCCAGCCGGGGCAGCACCACATGCATGCGGTCCGGCTCGACCCTGATCGCCCCGGTGGTGAACCGCACCGACGGTGTGCTGCGGCGGCGGGACTTGAACCGGGGAAACCCGACCGGCCTGCCGGCGCGTTTGCTGGTGCGGGAGCCGGCCCAGTTCTTCAACCCGCGTGCGAGCGCGTCCAGGCCGGTGTTGAACGCCTCCTTGGACACTTCGCTCCACCAGGGGGCGACCTCGGGTTTCGCGGCGTTCCACGCCTTACGCAGCCCTGCGAGGGACCACGACAACGACGGCGT
>NZ_RJAC01000117.1 GCF_003999975.1 Actinoplanes solisilvae
TTTAGAAAATTTTAAAAGTAAGATTATGAAGGAAGAGTTTGCTTAGAAATAAGCGCGCAACTGAACTTGTATGATTATCCAGTAGATATATCCCTTAAAAGTATAAAATACAAAGGCCTGCCTAAAAGCGGGCTTTTGTATTTCGCATAAGGTGTATTATGTTAATTTTAGGAAAAATAATTAATTATCAATCTGTGAGTTTAAAAAATTGAGTTTAATAGTTAACTCACCATTAAGGCTCAAATCAAAAGTATCGTCAGGATCATCTGTTTTTAGAAAAAAAATCATATTTTGTTTAAGGATATTCTCTAATTCATCTAACTCTAATTTTGTTAATTTTTCAGATGTCGTATAGGTTGTAAATCCAAATGGGCCTACTTCATTTATTTTCATTTGGCTAACATGCTCAAGTATTTTATTAGAAAGATTAATAGTCTTAGCATTGCCTTTTATTTCATTAAGTTCAATTGCTCTGTCTATCAATACTCCCTCTAAATCAGGGGGAATGATGAACCATGAAGGATGACCAGTCGCAGTAGGATACCCTTTTGGAGAATCTTCTCCTCCATTCCATCGTATAGC
>NZ_RJAC01000118.1 GCF_003999975.1 Actinoplanes solisilvae
AACTTAGATGGTGTAATCATAAACATTGAAGAGGACTATAAGAAAGTATCTTTTAACTTCCATGAAAGAAAAGAAGACTACTTATCAATGATAGGTGGAAGTAAGGTAGGACATAGCTTAAAGAACGAATTACAGTTTGCCGACTGTGTTTATAGAGCTTCATACCTAGCTAAACAGAACGATAAAGAACAAGTACAATATAAGCAAAAATTTAGAGCAATAGAAGGATAAGAAAAATAATGATTAAACCAAGACAACATAAAATTAACAGTACATACAATCTTTTTATATTTAAAGTAATCCTATGGCATACATTGTATAACAAAGTAAAAGCAGACAGAGAACAAGGATTCAATCCTATTAAAAACTATGAAAAAATGATTAATGCACAAGAAATAGTACAAGCCTTATTACCATCTATTGAGAAATTAGATAGAGACAGTATTAAATCTTATTACCCATTACTAGATGATAGATCATTAATACAGTTATTTAAGGATACAGTACAATGACTTATATCTTATGTTTTATACCTATTCTATTAACTATTTATCAAATTAAAACAATTTAAAGATG
>NZ_RJAC01000119.1 GCF_003999975.1 Actinoplanes solisilvae
GGAACAAATAGGAGTAAAGTCTGTGCTTGGAATGGCACGTCTCTTCGGAGGGCGAGACAGGGTGATAGCCCCGTCAGCTTCTATAAGTTCTCAATCGGTGGCCTTCTCATGAGTAGGATTCTTTGAAAGTAGAATCTGAATATGGGAGATGAACTTCTTCCAAGGCTAAATACTAATACAAGACACCGATAGCAAACAAGTACCGAGAGGGAAAGTTGAAAAGATTCCTGGTAAGGAGCTGAAAAATGTCTGAAATCGCTGAGCAAAAAGCGGAACCAACAAGTTCTAGGACTGTGGTCTTGTACAATCTGGATTTATCTTGATGTACTCAAGGACTACTCAACCAACGCCATGTCTTCTGGGCACGGTAAAAAAACAGGTTCTTCTTCCGAGACTCCTGGCGGGTACTTTTGAAGCTGAGGTCAGACACCTTGTCTCAGATGAGGTAGACGGCTAAGGCCATAGAGTACTCGTCAGTAGCTTGAGGTGTGATCCCTGAAATCGTTGGTAAAGGACATTGGATCCGGCCCGTCTTGAAACACGGACCAAGGAGTTTGACATAATAGCGAG
>NZ_RJAC01000120.1 GCF_003999975.1 Actinoplanes solisilvae
ATCTAGTCAATTGAATACTGTAAAAGTTGCACGGATTAGTGCGGATGTAGTATTTGCCTCAGTAGAAAATCCGAGCGAGGTTTCAAGTAAGGCTTATAGTCAAGCCTTGGAAAATTTAGAAGATAATCTTAAAGGTAAGCTTTCAAGTTTTACCCAAGAATCCTTTAGTGATTTTCCCTCAGCACTGCCACAATTAAGAACCATGTCAAATCAGGCAGCTCAGGCAGTGGGTTTTTATAATGCCAAGTTTAAATTTGAGAAACTGAGCGAGAATCGGGTTCGGGTAAGTGTTACTCCCAATTCACCTGTGCTGATTAAAGAACAAAATGTAGAGTTTAGCGGAGCAGGTGAGCAGCAAGCGCAGTTCCAGGTTATCCGTGTATTACCTGATCAAGATGTCGGTGATATTTTCAATCACGGTTTATATGAACAAACCAAAACACGTATTAACGATGCCGCGAACAATAATGGTTATTTTGATAGTTACTGGCGTTTGCATGATGTAAAAGTGGCCCAACCACAAAATACGGCAGATATTAATTTACGTTATGAAACGGGCGA
>NZ_RJAC01000121.1 GCF_003999975.1 Actinoplanes solisilvae
GGTGCATTAAAATGTTGTGCTCAGCTTGGAATACGATCATGAAGTTGAAAGTACCAGAGATACCTAAAGGCATACCATCAGAGAAAGAACCTTGTCCGATTGGGTAGATTAAGAATACTGCAGTTGCAGCAGCTACTGGAGCTGAGTAAGCAACACAGATCCAAGGACGCATACCTAAACGGTAAGAAAGTTCCCACTCACGACCCATGTAAGATGCAACACCTAATAAGAAGTGGCAAACGATTAATTGGTAAGGACCACCGTTGTATAACCACTCGTCTAAAGAAGCAGCTTCCCAAATTGGGTAGAAGTGAAGACCGATTGCGTTAGATGTAGGGATAATAGCACCAGAGATGATGTTGTTACCGTATAATAAAGAACCAGAAACGGGCTCACGGATACCATCGATATCTACTGGAGGAGCTGCGATGAAGCCGATAATGAATACAGATGTAGCTGTTAATAAGCAAGGGATCATTAACACACCGAACCAACCGATGTATAAACGGTTTTCAGTTGAAGTGATCCACTCACAAAAACGAGCCCAAAGGCTAGAAG
>NZ_RJAC01000122.1 GCF_003999975.1 Actinoplanes solisilvae
CATTGATTCAATCAGCTAACTTTTCAGCTCAATACCAACATATGAATATATCTGCTCATATTTTATTAGTTACTAGATATTATATGTGACAGATTAACATGGTACTAGATTAAGTGTTGAACGTATTCACTATTTCTCACCATTGCTCGTATTTGATCGTTTAGATACATTACCTATGCACTTGTACCACTTAAAATTAAACGAGCTGTAAGAGCAAATGAGAGCCATATAGATATTTATTCTACTTCCTCCAATGGAAGTAGATAGAACTTTCCGTATTTCTCTAATAAAAGCTAGGAAAGATATAACCCTAGTACCTGATTGTAAGATACGCCCCCGTCTCTTGAATGCGCCCCATTACCCCCTTAATGCTTCCTTCATTGCAGGAAACGTCTTTTCAAAATATTACTCCGCAAGTCTCAATACTCTTTCTCTTTTCATTGTGACAATTCTAGACATTACGTAAATAATAATTAAATACTTACTAACGCCCTCTGTTCTTCTCTTTCTTAATCCAATGTACTCAGTCGGTTGTTTCCTCGA
>NZ_RJAC01000123.1 GCF_003999975.1 Actinoplanes solisilvae
CGCGTGTGTGAAGAAGGCCTTTTGGTTGTAAAGCACTTTAAGCGAGGAGGAGGCTACCTAGATTAATACTCTGGGATAGTGGACGTTACTCGCAGAATAAGCACCGGCTAACTCTGTGCCAGCAGCCGCGGTAATACAGAGGGTGCAAGCGTTAATCGGATTTACTGGGCGTAAAGCGTGCGTAGGTGGCCAATTAAGTCAAATGTGAAATCCCCGAGCTTAACTTGGGAATTGCATTCGATACTGGTTGGCTAGAGTATGGGAGAGGATGGTAGAATTCCAGGTGTAGCGGTGAAATGCGTAGAGATCTGGAGGAATACCGATGGCGAAGGCAGCCATCTGGCCTAATACTGACACTGAGGTACGAAAGCATGGGGAGCAAACAGGATTAGATACCCTGGTAGTCCATGCCGTAAACGATGTCTACTAGCCGTTGGGGTCTTTGAGACTTTAGTGGCGCAGCTAACGCGATAAGTAGACCGCCTGGCGAGTACGGTCGCAAGACTAAGACTCAAATGAATCGACGGGGGCCCGCACAAGC
>NZ_RJAC01000124.1 GCF_003999975.1 Actinoplanes solisilvae
CCCTATGGCTTAGGATCGACTCACCCATGTCCAACTGCTGTTCACATGGAACCTTTCCCCACTTCAGTCCTCAAAGTTCTCATTTGAGTATTTGCTACTACCACCAAGATCTGCACTAGAGGTCGTTCGACCCGGGGTCACCCCCAAGGCTTCGTCACTGACCTCCACGCCTGCCTACTCGTCAGGGCATCATGTCAACCCTGACGGCGAGGTATAGGTAGCACGCTTAAGCGCCATCCATTTTCAGGGCCAATGCATTCGGCCGGTGAGTTGTTACACACTCCTAAGCGGATTCCGACTTCCATGGCCACCGTCCGGCTGTCTAGATGCATTGACACCTTTTGTGGTGTCTGATGAGCGTACATTCCGGCACCTTAACCTCACGTTCGGTTCATCCCGCATCGCCAGTTCTGCTTACCAAAAATGGCCCACTAGTAACGATACATTCAAATGTCCACGTTCAATTAAGTAACAAGGACTTCTTACATATTTAAAGTTTGAGAATAGGTTAAGGTTGTTTCAACCCCAAGGCCTCTAAT
>NZ_RJAC01000125.1 GCF_003999975.1 Actinoplanes solisilvae
GTTTAAATTGTACTCATTCCAATTACGAGACCCTTGTCGGGTCCCGTATTGTTATTTATTGTCACTACCTCTGCACTTGTTGCAATTGGGTAATTTTCGCGCCTGCTGCCTTCCTTGGAAGTGGTAGCCGTCTCTCAGGCTCCCTCTCCGGAATCGAACCCTAATTCCCCGTCACCCGTTATCACCATGGTAGTCCACTACACTACCATCGAAAGTTGATAGGGCAGAAATTTGAATGAATCATCGCCGGCGCAAGGCCATGCGATTCGCTCAGTTATTATGACTCGCCATGTGTTTTCATGGGGGTTGCCCCCCATGCACTGGTTTTGTATCTAATAAATGCAGGAGTTCTTACGTCCTCCCTTTTAGCATGTATTAGCTCTAGAATTACTACGGTTATCCAAGTAGTGTAGGTATTATCAAATAAACTATAACTGATTTAATGAGCCATTCGCAGTTTCACCGTATAAATTAGTTTATACTTAGACATGCATGGCTTAGTCTTTAAGACAAGCATATGCTACTGGCAGGA
>NZ_RJAC01000126.1 GCF_003999975.1 Actinoplanes solisilvae
GGTGAGGCGGTCCGGTATGCGGCGCAGTACGGCCAGGTGCAGGGGCGGGTCGCCAAGGTCGTGACGGCGGGCGCGGTGCCGCCGATCATGGTCAAGTCGGAGAGCAACCCGGACGGCCTGCCGATGGAGGTCTTCGACGGTATCCGCGCGGGTGTTCTCGCGGACGCGTCGCAGTTCTGGAAGGACCTGTCGGAGAGCTTCTACGGCGCGAACCACGGCCGTACGGTGTCGCAGGGTGCCAAGGACGACTTCTGGCGCCAGGGGATGCTGGTCAACTTGGCCGCCGCGTACGACTGTGTGAAGGCGTTCTCGGAGACCGATTTCACCGAGGACCTCAAGGCGCTCAACGTGCCGATCCTGATCTGTCAGGGCGACGACGATCAGATCGTGCCCTACAAGGACGCCGCCTTGAAGTCGATCAAGCTGGTCAAGGACGGCACGCTGAAGATCTACGAGGGTGCGCCGCACGGCATCCAGGGCGACTACCAGGAAAAGCTGGACGCCGACATCCTCGACTGGATCAA
>NZ_RJAC01000013.1 GCF_003999975.1 Actinoplanes solisilvae
ACGTGCGCAGGGCGCATACTGGCGGTGACCTCGTCGGGGGTTTCGGTCGTGTGTGGTAACTCGATCCGAACCCACGACGAGGTTTTTACGTCGCTACGTCCCTCTTCCCGAGTGAGTTACGTACAGAACTTCTGATCAGGCGCTTAGCGCACGAGGTGAACGAGGCTTTCGCCCCGGTGGTGCTGGCCTGGCAGGCCGAAACCGGCGCCGACCCGGCCAGGGTGAACGTCCACGGCGGCGCGATCGCGATCGGCCACCCCCTGGGAGCCAGGGGCCCGCCTGGCCACCACGCTGCTGACCGTGCTCGAACAGACCGGCGGCCGCTACGGCCTGATCACGATGTGCGAGGCCGGCGGCACAGCCAACGCGACCATCATCGAACGCCTCTGACCGTAAGCCGATTCACGTCTGAGGTGGTGATAGGTGTAGAAAGCTCCGCATGCTTGTGTCGTTTCCCCGGATGTTGTCGCGGACTCAGGGCTTCACGCTCGGGCGGCCGCACCGATTCACGGTCTCGCCCGACGGCACGAGGCTGGTGTTCCTGCGCAGCCGGGGCGGGGAGGACCGGGTGCGCCGGCTCTGGGAGCTCGACCTGGTCACCGGCGAGGAGCGACTGCTGGCCGACCCGGGGGCGCGGGGCCGGGGCATGTCGGCGGCCGAGCGGGCCCGGCGCGAGCGGCAGCGCGACCGGTCGGCCGGCGTCTCGGGTTACACCGCGGACCAGGGCGTACGGGTCCTCGCCTGTACGGCCGGCGAGAAGCTCTACGTCGTGGCCGACGGCGACACGCGCGAGATGGCCGCCCGTACACCGTTGACCGACGCGACGGTCAGCCCGGACGGCTCCGCGGTCGCCTACGTGCACGACGGCGAGCTGCGGCTCATCGGCACCGACGGCACGGACGACCGGGCGCTGGCGTCGCCGGAGCACGCGGACATCACGTACGGGCTGGCCGAGCACGTCGCGGCCGAGTCGATGGACCGTACGCGGGGGTTGTGGTGGTCGCCGGACGGGCGGCGGCTGGCTGTGGCCCGGGTCGACAACTCGCCGGTCGAGGTGTGGCACCTCAGCGACCCGGCCGAGCCGACCAGGGCGCCGACCGCCCAGCGCTACCCGCGCGCGGGCACCGCGAACGCCGTCGTCGACCTGCTCGTGCTCGACCGCGAAGGCGGACGGCGTACGGTCGATTTCGGCTGGGCCGACTACGAATACCTCGTCGACGTCGTGTGGGACGAGCACGGGCTGCTCGCCGTGGTGCAGAACCGGCCGCAGACGACGATGCGCGTGCTGGCCGTCGACCCGTTCACCGGGCGCACCGAGGTGCTCGCCGAGGCGAGTGACCCGGCGTGGACCACGATCGTGCCCGGCTTCCCCGGGCGTACGCCGTCAGGGTCTCTGGTGTGGACGGAGGACCGGGGCGAGACCCGGTTCCTGACCGTCGGCGGCGAATCGGTGACGCCGCCCGGGCTGCAGGTCTCGTCTCTGTGCGCTATCGACGGCGACACCGTGCTGTTCACCGCGTCGTCCGAGCCGACCGAGCGGCACCTGTGGACCTGGTCGGCGGCCGAAGGGTTGCGCCGTCTCACCACCGAGCCGGGGCTGCACACCGGGTCGCGGGCCGGTGGCGCCACCGTGATCAGCTCGGCCACGCTCTCGGGGACGCGGGTGACGTGCTCAGGTCGTACGGTCAAAGATCTTGCTCTCAGCTCGCCCGTGGTCCCCAAGGTCTCGCTGCTGCGCGCGGGACGGCGTGACCTGCGCACCGCCGTGTTGTTCCCGGCGGTCTGGCAGCGCGGCGAACGGCTCCCGGTCCTGATGGATCCCTACGGCGGGCCGGCCGCGCAACGCGTCGTGGCCGACCGAGCTCGGTTCTACTCGTCGCAGTGGTTCGCCGACCAGGGTTTCGCGGTGGTCGTCGCGGACGGGCGCGGCACCCCCGGGCGCGGCCCGAAGTGGGAGCGTGAGGCACACGGGCGCTCGGCCAAGAAGCTGCTCGACGACCAGGTCGAGGCGCTCGAGACGGTGGCCGCGCGCTACCCGGAGCTCGACCTGAACCGGGTCGGCATCAGGGGGTGGTCGGCGGGCGGTTATCTGGCCGCGCTGGCCGTGCTGCGCCGGCCCGACGTCTTCCACGCGGCGGTGGCGGGCGCCCCGGTGACCGACATGCGGCTCTACGACACCCACTGGCAGGAACGTTATCTCGGCGATCCGCGGCTCGACCCCACGCCGTACGAGGAGGCCTCGCTGATCGCCGACGCGCCGCTGCTCGACCGTCCGCTGCTGCTGATCCACGGCCTTTCCGACGACAACGTCTATCCGGTGCACACGATGCGGCTGTCGGCGGCCCTGCTCGCGGCGGGCAAACCGCACACCGTGCTGCCGCTGCCGGGCGCGAGTCACATGCCGCCCGACACCGACCTGCTCACACCGGAACTACGGTTCCTGCGGGACGCGTTGCGGGCGTGAGCCGGCCGTCCTCGAGACGCAGGACCCGGTCGACCAGGTCGAGGCCCTCGGGGCGGTGGGTGAGCAACAGGACCGTACGACCCGTGGCCGCGTCGAGCAGGTCGGTCATCACGGCTTCGGCGACGTCCTCGTCGAGTCCCTCGGTCGGCTCGTCGAGGATCAGCACCGCGGGGTCGGCGACCAGGGCCCGCGCGACGGCGAACCGGCGGGCCTGACCGCCCGACATCGTGGTGCCGCCGCTGCCCAGCCACGTGTCGAGGCCGTTGGGCAGGGCGTCGAGCCAGGCCTCCAGGCGTACGCGGGTGAGGGCCGCTCGCAGCTGCGCGTCGGTGGCCTCGGGGTCGGCCAGCCGCAGGTTCTCGCGCACGGTCGACGCGAAGACGTGGTCGGTGTCGTCGCCGACCAGCACGATCCGGCCCCGTACGGCGTCCTCGGGCAGGTCGCCGTGGTTCAGCGTGCCGTCGCGGGCGTCGAGCAGGCGGGCCACGACGGCGGCCAGGGTGGACTTGCCGGAGCCGGAGCGGCCCAGGATCGCGGTGCGGCTGCCGGCGGGCAGGTCGAGGGTGAGGTCGCGCAGGGCGGGCTCGCGGGCCGGATCCCAGCCGGCGGTGACGTGGTCGAGCCGCACGTCGGTGAGACCGTGGCGGGTGGTGCCGGTGAACGTCGCGGTGGGCGTTTCGCTGGTGAGGGTGGCCAGGCGGGCCCGCGCTCCAGCGGCCCGCTGACGGGCGACGGCGGCGTCGGGCAGCGTGAGCACCGTTTCGCCCAGCACGACGGTGGCCAGCAGCAGAACGGCCGACCACTCGGGGGTCAGGCCACCGAGTGCGAAGGCGACCCCGACGACGGCCACCCCCCAGCCGAGATGCGCGAGCGCGGCGGCCCCTCCGGCGCTGTGAGCGGCCCGCGCTTCGAGCCGGGCCAGGTCCCGGCTGCGCCGACGAGGTACGTCGATCAGGCCGTTCGCGGTCGTCAGGTCCTCGATGCCGTCGACCGTCTCGACCATCGCGTCCCGCAGCCGGGACCGGGCCTCGCCGGTGGCGGCCTCGTCGCGGGCGGCCTGGCGCGCGGCCAGCGCGGGGGCGAGGACGGCGGCGATCAGCAGGCCGGCGGTCAGAGGGAGGGCGGCGGCGGGGGCCGTGCCGACCGCGGCCGCGCCGGCTACGAGCACGGTGACGGCGGCGATCAGGGCGGGCAGCTTGCCGCGCAGCAGGCCGTCGACGCGGGCGTCCACGTCGTCGGCGACCTTGCTGAGCAGGTCGCCGCGGCGGCGCAGGCGAGGGCCGGGGACGCGGGGGATCAGGTCGGCGAACACGCGGGCGCGCCAGGCGCCGAGGCGGGCGAAGGCGACGTCGTGGGCCACGAGCCGTTCGACGTAGCGCAGCAGCGGACGGGCCACCGCACTGCCCCGCACGAGCACGACGGCGGCGGACAGGGTGAGAACCGGCGGCAGGAAGGAGGCCCGGACCAGAAGCCAGGCGGCCGCTCCGGTCAGCACGATTCCGGCCAGCGACGAACCGCTGCCGAGCGCCACCGCGACGCCGGTGCGCCGCCACAGAGGAGTGGGGCGGCGGCTCGCTGCTGCTGCGGTGGCCGTCGTCGTGGGTGGTGTCGGGTGAGCGTGCGGAGTTGTCGTGGTGACCGGCGGTGCGATGACGGGAACTGTGCGGTCGGCCGCGGCCAGCAGGGCCGGGCGGTGCGCGACGACCAGGACCGCGTGACCGGCTCGGGCGGCGGCGCGCAGGCGGTCGATCACCAGGGCTTCGGTGGCGGTGTCGAGGTGCGCGGTCGGTTCGTCCAGCAGCAGGGTAACCGGCGAATCGGGGACTGCGCGGCCGGGGGAGGGCCGGTCTGTGGACAACGTGAGCCCTGTGGACAACGCCGGAGTGCCGGCCCGGAACGGCGTAGCGTGACCGGCATCCCGGGTGGGTGGGCCGGGTAGCTCCCCCGCACCCCGGGCGGGTGGGCCGGGTAGCGGGTGCTGGGGGGCGAACTGCGCCTGGTGCAGCAGGGCAGCGAGAGCCAGGCGCTGACGCTGGCCTGCGGAAACGCCGCTGCCGCGTTCGCCCAGGGCAGTGGCCGGGGTCAGATCGGGGGCCAGGCCGACGGTGTCGAGGGCGGCTTCCACCTCGGCCGAAGGGGTGCCGCTGGGGAACAGGTCCGCGACGGTTCGGGCGTGCGGCAGGGTCGGGCGCTGTGGGAGGTAGAGCGGGTTCGTCGCGTGGGCGGTTCCGGCTCGGGCGTGCTGCAGGCCGGCCAGCACGCGCAGGGCGGTCGTCTTGCCCGCGCCCGAGGGGCCGCTGAGGGCTACGAACTCGCCCGGTCGGACGACCAGGTCGTCGAGGGCGAGCGCGTTGCGGGTGGTTCCGGGATAGCGGGCGCGCAGGCCGGCCGCGACGATGCCGGCCGGCGCACCCGACCCGGCGGTGAGGCCGGCGCGGGCGGCGGCGGGACTGTCCGGCACGGCGGCGGGGGCGGTCAGCACCTCGTCCACGTCGGAGATGACGGCGCTCGCGTCCGTCGAGGCGTGATAGCGGGCGGCCATCTCGCGCAGCGGGCGGTACGCCTCCGGGGCCAGCAGGATCACCAGCAGGGCGGGGGCCAGGTCGAGGTCGCCGGCGGCGACGCGCAGCCCGGCCTCGACGGCGATCAGGCCGACCGAGAGGGTGCCGACCAGGTCGAGGGCGGTCGACGAGAGGAAAGCGACCCGCAGCACGCGCAGGGTGGCCGAGCGGTGCTTGTCGGTCAGGTCCTCGATGACGGCGGTCTGGCGGGTGGCGCGGCCGAAGACGCGCAGGGTCGGCAGGCCGCGCACCACGTCGAGGAAGTGGCCGGCCAGCCGGGCGTCGGCCTGCCAGCGGCGGCGGGCGGCGGCCTGGGTGGCCCAGCCGATCAGAGCACCGAGTACGGGGATCAGCGGCAGCGTGACCAGCGCGATGATCGCCGACGTCGGGTCGACCAGCGCCATCGCCACGATGACCAGCGGGGGCAGGGCCACGCCGAGGATCAGCGCGGGCAGGTAGCCGCTGAACCACGGCTTGAGCGCGTCGAGCCCGGTCGTGAGAACGGCGGTCAGCCGGCCCGCGCCGAAGGAAGCGACCCACGCCGGGCCCCGCGCGGGCAGCACCGTCAGCATCTCGCCGCGCAGTTCGTCGGTGACGCGGGCGGCCGTGCGGCGGGCCACCACCTGCTCGGCCCAGGTCAGCACCGCTCGGGCGGCGTAGGCGAGGGCGAGCAGCCCCGCCGCCCAGCCGGGGCCGCGGGTGACCAGCAGGGTGAGCGCCACCGCCAGCAGCAGGGTGGCGCCGGCCTGACCCGCTCCGAGCAGGGCCAGGCCGGCGATGCCACCCCGGCTGGTGCGGGCGTGCCGCACCAGCCGGGGGTCGAGCGGTCCGCGGGGCGGCGCGGACCGCTTCGAAGCCGCGGCGGAGGACGCCGCGAGAGGGTGCGCCGCGGAGGCCGGGCCGGCAGGGGCCACGGCCTCCGCGGCGGCGGGAGCCGCCGGCGTGAACGGAGAGGGTTGGACGCCGGCAGCGGGTTTGGTGGGGGTGGTCACGAGGGCACCCGTTCGCTCGCGACGCGGCGACGGAAGACCCAGTACGAGAAGGCCTGGTAGGCGATCACGCCGGGCAGGATGAAGGCTCCCGCCCACGTGATGAGCTCAAGCGCTTGGGGAGTGGCGGCGGCCGATTCCCGGGTCAGCGACCACGCCGGGTCGAGCGTGCTGCGCAGCACCACCGAGCCGTGCGTCGTGAAGACGGCCACCACCGCCGCCGCCACGCCCGCGGCCGTCGCCGTGAAGGCCAGGGCCTCGCGCCCGAGCCGGGCCAGCATCGACGCACCGAAGCTCAGCACCGCCGCGACCAGCACGGCCGGGGAGCCCGTACCGATGCCGACGGCCAGCAGCGCCCCCGAGCCGAGAATGCCCAGCCACCGCGCCAGCGTGCGGGCCCGGTGACGCAGCGGACCGCTGGTGCGCAGCGAGAGGAACGTGGCGCCGAGCATGAGCGCCGCGTAGAGCGCCGCCAGCGCCCCGAACCCGGCCGCCGGCGTGAACACCGGGCCGAGTGTGCGGGCGAACCCACCCCCGGTGACGTCGCCGTCCGCACCGATTGCCAGACCGTGGGCGAAGACGGCCAGCAGCGCGCCCCACACCAGCACGATGCCGAGCGAGCTCAGCCCGAGTGCCCAGTCCGCGCGGCGCCGGTAGCGTTCGCCGTCGCCCTTGCCGCGGAACTCCAGCGCCACGCCGCGCACCGCGAGCAGGAGCAGCAGCACGACCATCGGCAGGTAGAGCCCGGAGAGCAGCGACGAGTACCAGGCCGGGAACGCCGCGAAGGTGACGCCGATGGCCCCGACGAGCCAGACCTCGTTGCCGTCCCAGAACGGCCCGATCGTACGGACGGCCGCGCCGCGCTCGTGGTCGTCGCGGCCGAGCAGCGGGCCGAGCAGGCCGACGCCGAAGTCGAAGCCCTCGAGCACGAAGAACAGCACCCAGGCGAGCACGACGACCGAGAACCAGAAGGTGATCACGGGAGGGGCTCCTCAGTAGACGGGCGCGGGTTCGGGGGTGTCGGCCGCGGCCGGAGTGGGGGCCAGCGGTTGCCGCGAGAGATGCCGTATCAGCCGGAACCAGACGACGGCCAGCACGCCGTAGACGACCGTGAAGCCGGCCAGGGACGCGATCACCTCGTTGCTGGTCAGCCCGGGGGAGATGCCGTCGGCGACCTTGGAGATGCCGAACGCGATCCACGGCTGCCGCGCGGTCTCGGTGAAGATCCAGCCGAACGTGTTGGCCGCGGCGGGCAGCAGCGGGATGAGCGGCAGCCACCGGGTCAGCCAGCGAGGAGCGTTCCGCGATTTCCGCGTACGCCAGAGGTAGTAGGCGGCTACGGCGGCGGCCAGCATGCCCGCGCCGATCATGAGCCGGAACGACCAGAAGGCGACCGGGATCATGGGCACGTAGGAACCGGGGCCGAACTGGGCGGCGTACTGGGCCTGCAGGTCGTCGATGCCCTGGACGGTCGCGGTCGGGCTCCCCTTGGCCAGGATCGACAGCAGCCACGGGATCTCGAGCTCGAACTCGGGCAGCGGCTTGCCGGTCGCGAAGACGGCGAACGGCGCGCCGGTGGTGGTCTGGTAGAGCGCCTCGGCGGCGGCCATCTTCATCGGCTGGACCTCGGTGATGACCTTGCCGAGGTGGTCGCCGGTGAGGGCCGTGAGCGCCCCGCCGGCCAGCGTGAGCCAGGCGCCGAGGCGAGCCAGGATCTTGTACGCCGGGTCGGCCGCGAGACGCCACACGCCGAGCGCGAGCAGCAGCGCGCCACCGACCATGATCGCGCCCGACAGCGTGTGCGGGAACGCGGCGAGGTTGACCTTGTTGAGCATCAGCTCGGTGAACGAGGTGAGCCGGGCCCGGCCGGTGACGGGGTCGAGAACGTACGCCACGGGGTTCTGCATGAACGAGTTGCCGGCCAGGATGATGAACGCCGACAGCATCGTGCCGACCGCGACGATCGCGATGCACGCGGTGTGGATCGCGCGCGGCAGCCGGCCCCAGCCGAAGTACCAGAGCGCGAGGAACGTCGCCTCGAGGAAGAACGCGAGCATGCCCTCGATCGCCAGCGTCGGGCCGAAGACGTCGCCGTAGAACTTGGCGAAGGCGCTCCACCCCAGGCCGAACTGGAACTCCTGGACGAGTCCGGTGACCACGCCGACGGCGAAGGTGACGATCAGCAGCTTGCCGACGAACTTCGTGAGGTTCAGGTAGTCGTCGCGCTTGGTGCGCAGCCAGGCGATCTGAAGGCCGGCGGCGGTCGCGGCCAGGCTGATCGACAACGGCACGAAGAAGTAGTGGTAGATCGTCACCACCGCGAACTGCAGCCGTGTCAGATCCAGGACGTCCATGGGTTGAGGCCCCCCTCTACGACGTTTCGTAGTAGATACTACGCCCCGTAGTACGACGCCATGCAGTAGTATCGGACACATGGCTCTCGGGGATTTGGAACGCGAGGTCATGACGCAGTTGTGGGGCGCCGGCGAGCCGCTCACCGTGCGGCAGGTGCACGAGCGCCTCAGCCGCCAGCGCGACCTGGCCTACACGACCGTGATGACCGTGCTCGACCGGCTGGCGAAAAAGGGTGTCGTCACCCAGCAGAAGGCCGACCGCGCCTATCGCTACGTGCCGGCGCAGACCCGCGAGGAGATGACCGCCTCGGTCATGCTCGACGCGCTGACCGCCAGCGACGATCAGGACGCGGCGCTCGCCTACTTCGTCGGGCAGTTGCCGCCCGACGCGCTGGCCGCCGCGATCGCGGCCGCGACCAAGAGAAAATGATCGGGTGACCGCGCTGCTGCTGGGTGCGCTCGGCCTGACCCTCTCGCTGGTCGTGCCGAACGCTCTGGCCAAGGCGCGCTGGCCCGACCGGGCGCCGGTCGCTGCCGTCCTGCTCTGGCAGTCGATCACCCTCAGCGCGGTGCTCTCCGCGCTCGGCGTCGTGCTCGCCGCGCCCGAAGAGGTCACCCGCGCCGCCGGGTCCAGCAAGCCGGTCACCGAGGCCGTGCTGATCGGCGCGATGGCCGTGGCCGCGCTGATCATCCTGCGGCTGCTGATCTCGCTGGCCGGGGTGAGCCGCCGCTCGCGGGCCCGCCGCGCCCGGCACCGGCTGCTCGTCGACCTGCTCGACCGGGCCGAACAGCGCCGCGAGCTCGGCCCGGAGAACCTGCGCGTGCTCGACGGGCCGCTGCCGCTGGCCTACTGTGTGCCCGGCCGTGAACCCCGGGTGGTGCTCAGCCACGGCGTGCTGCAGGTGCTCGACCGCCCGCAGATCGACGCCGTCCTCGCCCATGAGCAGGCCCACCTGCGCCACCGGCACGAGGTCGTCATGGAGTCGTTCACCGCGTTCTACCGCGCGGTGCCCCGGCCCCTGCGCAGCCGCAAGCCGCTCGACGCCGTACACCTGCTCCTGGAAATGATCTCGGACGACGTGGCGCGGCGCGTGGTCGGGGCCGAGCCGCTGCGGTGCGCGCTCGAGCAACTCTCCGATCCCGTCCCCCTGGCGGAGGACGTGAAGACCGACCCGAGGGGCGACGCCCGCCGCCGCAGGCTGGACCGGCTCGACGAGTCGCACACCCCGTCCGTCGCCCTGAACGCGCTCGCCGGGGTCGCCGCGGCCGGCCTGCTGGTGCTACCCACAGTGATCCTGGTGCTGCCGTGGCTCGACCGCGCGCTGGACGCGTGGCCACTGTAGTCACTCTGCGTAGACGCGGATGTGCGTACGGTTTCGCCTCCGATGTGGCTTCAGTTACCGGCTTGATCGGGAGTACGGTGTTGCACGGTCCGGCAGCCCCCCATCGTCCATCCGGCCGATCTGCGGGACCACCGCCTAATCGCTGTGTGCGAGCGAACCGGGGACCCAGGCAGTTGGGGTGAGGCCGCGATCCGTCGCGGCCGGGCGCGCTTCCCGTCCGAACCCGTCAGCTAACCCGGTCGGCGGCCTGACGGAAGAAAGGACACCACACCTTCGTGCGTCGTGCCGCAGTAGTGCGCAGTCTCGTCTGCGCCGTTGCCGCGGTCGGGGTCATCCTCACCGGACCCGCCGCGGCGCAAGCAGCGCCCTCGCCGTCGTCGGTCGAGGCGCAGATCGACAAGAAGTGGAACGAACTCGAGCCGACCATCGAGCAGTACAACGACGTGCACGGCAAGCTGCTCAAGAACCGGTCTCAGCAGAAGAAGCTCGCCGCCCAGCTCACCCCGCTGCAGGTGAAGGTGGACGTCGCGCTCCGGCAGGTGCGAGGCCTGGCGATCGACGCGTACATGCAGGGTGCCCCGAACGCGCTGAACGCCATGCTGATCAGTGGTTCGCCCACCGGGCTGACCGACAAGCTGACGTACCTCGACCAGCTCGCTCGCAACCAGCAGGCCCAGATCGCCGACGTCGTGGCGCTGCGGGACAAGCTGGCCAAGACCAAGAGCGACCTGGATGTGGTCACCCGGTCGATCGCCGCGCGCGACGTCGACCTGGGCAAGCGTAAGAAGAACATCGAGACCCAGATCACCGCACTGCAGAAGCTGCGCATCCAGGCGTACGGCTCGGCCGACGCCAACGATGGGCCGCTGAAGCTGGGGCCCTGCCCGGTGACGTACACGAACGACAAGGGCGGGCGGGCCGCGCAGCGCGCCTGCGACCTGGTCGGGCTGCCGTACGTCTTCGGGTCGACCGGCCCCAACTCGTACGACTGCTCGGGTCTCACCCAGGAGGCCTGGGGCAGCGTCGGCGTCTCTCTCACCCACTACACGAAAGCGCAGTGGACCGAGGGACGAGCGGTGTCGAAGAGCGAGCTGAGACCGGGAGACCTCGTGTTCTACTTCCCGGGCAGCCTCCATCACGTGGCCATCTACATCGGTGGCGGCCTGGTGGTGCACGCTCCGCACACGGGTGACCATGTGCGCATGGCGACCATCGATCGGGGTCCGATCGCGGGTTACCGCCGACCAGGTTAAACCGGGGCACGCATGTGTCGAAGGCCGCCGTGGTATCCGCCACGGCGGCCTTTCGATCTTCCCGGGGGGCGCGGGCATAATTCGGTGTCTTGACATCGTCCCCGCCCTAACGGACGGGGATTCCCTTGGTCGCCCTTGGGTGTTCCTGCTTCACCGTCGGCTGCCCCGAACGGAGGTTCCCCCGTTGAGGTCTTATACCTCCTCCACAGGCTGTCACGGAGAGCCCCTCCGCCAGTATGTTGCGGGCCGCGTTGACATCGCGGTCATGGACGGTGCCGCACCGGCACGTCCACGTCCGCGTGGACAGCGGCATCCGCTCGGCGAGCGCACCACACGTCGAGCACAGTTTCGAGCTGGGGAACCAGCGGTCGACAACCACGAGGTTGCGGCCGTACCAGTCGGCTTTGTATTCGAGCATGGTGCGGAACTGCCGCCAGGCCGCATCGCTGATGGCGCGGGCCAGGCTGTGGTTCTTGACCATGTTGCGCACGGTCAGGTCCTCGATCACGATCGTTTGGTTCTCACGAACGATGGTCGTGGACAGCTTGTGGAGCAGGTCACACCGGCGGTCGGTGATCCGGGCATGAACGCGGGCCACCTTCAGCCGGGCCTTAGCCCGATTCGCGGAACCCTTCTCCTTGCGCGCCATCGCCCGCTGAGCTCTAGCGAGAGCCTCACGGTCGGCGCGCTCATGCTTCGGATTGACGACCTTCTGCCCGGTAGACAGGGTGAGCAGGCTGTTCAGCCCGGCGTCGATCCCGATCGCGGCCGTCGCCGGTACCTGCTCGATCACGTCCTCGCAGAGCAGCGAAACGAACCAACATCCGGCCGCATCCTGAGACACGGTCACCGTGGACGGAGACGCATTCTCGGGAAACGGACGCGACCAGACGATCGCCAGCGGGTCGGTCATCTTCGCCAGGGTGAGCCGGCCACCACGCCACCGGAACGCGCTGGTCGTGTACTCCGCCGAGCGACGGGACTTCTTCTTGGACTTGAACGTCGGGTACTTTGCCCGCTTGGCCCAGAAGTTCGTGAACGCCACCTGCAAATGCCGCAACGCCTGCTGCAACGGCACGGAAGACACGTCGTTGAGGAAAGCCAGCTCCTCGGTCTTCTTCTACTCGGTGAGCAGCGCCGAGGTGGCGTTGTAGTTGACCCGCTCCTGGCGCAACGTCCACACCTCGGTGCGAGCCGCGAGCGCCCTGTTGTAGACCAGCCGGACACACCCGAACGTACGGGCAAGCTCAGCGGCTTGCTCGCCGGTCGGGTAGAAGCGGTACTTGAACGCCCGCTTCACCGTCCTTCCGGTCACAGCTCACAAGCTAGCCAACGGTCTTGTAAATATCGAGGCGACGCGCCGTATGGCCGTAGCCTCCGTTTCCTCCCGGTCCTGAGGGACCGGGTTTCCACGGAGGAGATCCGATGAACGACTCGCCCCTCATCGACAGCCTCCTCGCGGCCGTCGACGCCCGGCCCGACGACCTGCCGTTGCGACTGCACCTCGCCGAGCTGCTCGTCGGCGCGGGGCGCGGGGCCGAGGCGATCGGGCACGCCGCTCAGGTGCTGGCCCGCGAGCCGGGCAACGAGACCGCTCAGAAACTGATGACGTCGGCGTTGGGCAAGCCCGTTCCGGCTCCCTCGGTCGACTGGGCGGCCATGGAGCAGGAGATGGGCGACGTCGTCCCGCCCCGCTTCTCGCACGAGCCCGAGCCGGTTCGAGGGCACGACGACCGTACGTTCGACATCGAGACGTCCACCGTCACGCTCGCCGACGTCGGGGGCATGCAGGAGGTCAAGAAGCGCCTCGAGGTCTCGTTCCTCGGCCCTTTGAAGAACCCCAAGCTGCGTACGCTGTTCGGCAAGAGCCTGCGCGGCGGCCTGCTGCTCTACGGGCCGCCCGGCTGCGGCAAGACGTTCCTGGCCCGCGCGGTGGCCGGCGAGATGGGGGCCGCGTTCATCTCCCTGTCGATCACCGACGTGCTGAACATGTGGGTCGGCAGCTCCGAGCGCAACCTGCACGACCTGTTCGACTCGGCCCGCGGGCACGCCCCGTGCGTGCTCTTCCTGGACGAGATCGACGCCCTCGGCCACAAGCGCAGCCAGCTCAACTCGTCGTCGATGCGCACGGTGGTCAACCAGTTGCTGACCGAGCTCGACGGCGTCGACGGCAACAACGACGGCGTCTTCGTGCTGGCCGCGACGAACGCCCCGTGGGACATCGACTCGGCCCTGCGCCGTCCGGGGCGTCTCGACCGTACGCTGCTGGTGCTCCCGCCCGACAAGGCCGCGCGCGCCGCGATCCTGCAATACCACCTGCGCGACCGTCCCGTCGCCGGCATCGACCTCGGCCGCGTCGCCGACCTGACCGAGCACTACTCGGGCGCCGACCTGGCCCACATCTGCGAGACGGCGGCCGAGTTCGCCATGCGCGACTCGATCGCCACCGGCGAGATCCGCATGATCAACCAGGACGACATGCTGGCCGCCGTCCGCGAGATCCGCCCGTCGACCGACGGCTGGTTCGCGACCGCCCGCAACGTGGCCATGTTCGCCAACGAGTCCGGCGAGTACGACGAACTGGCCGCCTATCTGAAGAAGCGCAAGAGCCGGTGACCTCGCCGCCCGGGCCGTACTGGCGGGCGCAGCGGCTGGCCGAGGTCGGGCACTACGACGAGGCCGAGCGGGTGGTCCGCGAGGGCCTGGCCTCATCGCCGGGCGACGGCTGGCTGCTCACGTTGCTGGCCTCGGTGCTGCGGCTGCGGCGGGACTACGCCGGGGCGCTGACCGCCGCCTCCGCCGCGGTCACGGCCGCGCCGCTGCTCGCCGACGCCCACCTGGAACGGGCCGAGAACCTGATCGTCCTGGTGCGGGCGCGCGAGGCGGTCGAGGCCGCCTCCGAGGCGGTGCGGCTTACGCCGTCGGCGGCCTCGGGGCATTTCGTGCTGGCCCGTTCGCTGGCGGCTGCGCGCTCGTTCGACCAGGCGCGGGCCGCGGCGGCGCACGGGCGGGCGCTCGACCCGCGGTCGGTGGAGGGCCTGCTGACGGTCGCCGACGTGGAACGCGACGCCGGGAACCGTGCCGAGGCCCTGGCGGCGGCCCACGCGGCGCTCAACCTGTCGCCCGACAACGCGTACGGCCGGTGGCTGGTGGCGATGCTCGACGCCGAACGGCTGAAGGTGCGGCGCTCGATGCGGGCCCTGCGCGACGTGGCCCGCGACAACCCGGCCCGCGCCGACGTGGTCTCGATGACGTGGCCGATCCGCGGCGTGCTCAGCGGTCTGCGGCGCGGACTCGTCCTGAGCGCCGCGCTGGTCTGCGTGCTGCTGCTGGTCGCGCTCTGGTGGACCCCGGCCGGGTTCTTCGCCCGGCTGGTGGCGATCGTGGTGGCGGTGGTGATGGCCGGCTTCGCCGCGCGCGTGCTGATCCCGGCGGGCCGGTTGCCGTGGCGCTGCCTGGCCCTGCTGCCCCGTCTGATGCGCCGGGCCGACCTGGCCGGGCTGACCCTCACCGGCGTGGCGATCGCACTGCTGGCCCTCTTCGCCGCCGTCGACTGGTGGCCGCTCCCGGTAGCCGCGCTGGCGTTGACGCCGCTGCTCTGGGCCCTCAGCTTCGTCGAACTGCTGGGCGCCGGCCTGGACGACCCCGGCAGCCGCCAGGCGATCCACGACTGGACCGACGAGATCCGAGCATGGTGGCGCACCACGAAGAAAGACCTGCGCGAGGCCTGGAACGAACCGCGCGGCAAGCACTGACTTCGCCCAGCCCCACCTCTCCCGCGCCGCTTGCACCTGCACACAGAAAAGCCGGGCGATCGTGATGATCGGCCCGGCGTTCTCGTTCTGCGGTCTTACTTGTCGGCGGGCTTTTCCGGCACGGCGACGGTCTCGGGGCGGCGGCCCGAGCGGGCGTAGGCCAGCATCGCGACGATCAGCGCGAGCACCCCGGCGACCAGGCCGGCGATGCCGAACGCGTTCGAGCCGCTGGAGTCGTCGGCCGGGGCGGCCTCGGGCGCGGCGGCGGCGCTCGGGCCCGGGGCCGCGGCGGCGGTGTCGGTCGCGCCGGCGGCCACCAGCTTCAGCACGGGCGCGGGGCTCTCCGGCTCGCTGCCGTCAGTCGTCGGCTCGTCGATCCAGCGCACGGTGTTGCCGTCCGAGTAGAACTGCAGCGTCTTGAACACCATCTCGCCGGACGCGGGCAGCGGCCCCATCGAGACGTCGAACTCCTGGAACTGGTGCGGCTTGATCGCCGAGTCGGTCTTGGCCGTCCACACGATCTTCGACACCGCCTCGTTGATCTTCGCGCCGTGCGCCTCGAGCGGCGTGGCCAGCTTCGAGATCGTCGTGACCACGTCCCAGCCGACGACCGGCCTGACCGACACCGAGGCGACCGGCTTGTCGGCCGGCAGGTTCACCTCGACCTTGGTGGTGGAGGCGGTGTCGGACTCGTTGGGCACCCGGAACGTGACCTTCGAGTATCCGCCGGCCGTGGCGGTGCCGGGGTTCACCGTGACGTGGGCGGAAGCCGGCAGAGCGAGGGCCAGCGTGAGTCCGGCGACGGTGGCGCCCACCACAGCCGAGCGCTTGAACAGGGACATCCTTGAGGAAACCTTCCACGTGGGGGATCCGCCCGGTGCCGGGCACTCCCTGTTGGTCGTTCCCGGGCGCGAAAGAGTTCCCGGGAATTCTCACCGAAGTGCGGGCAGGCGTACGTCGACCCGCAGCCCCGGACCGGCATCACTCAAGGTTACGGTGCCGCCGTGGCGCCGCACGAGTTCCCGGACGATCGCCAGACCCAGCCCGGACCCGCCCGCGTCACGCGCCCGCGCGTCGTCGAGCCTGGTGAAGCGGTCGAATACGCGTTCGCGGTCGGCGTCGGGGATGCCCGGCCCGTCGTCGGTCACGGTGATCACCCGGTGGGATCCCTGCGCACTGACCGTGACCTGAACGCGGGACTTCGCGTGCCGTACCGCGTTGTCGAGCAGATTGGCCACGACCCGGCCCAGCGCGTCGGGTTCGCCGGTGACCTCCATCGGCGCGGCCGGCCGCAGGTACGAGACCGACGGGTAGCGGTCGGTGACGGTGCCGACCAGCGCGCCGAGGTCGACCGACCGGAACGGCGCGGAGATCACCCGGCCGGTGCCGCCGTCGTCGGAGCGAGCGAGCAGCAGCAGGTCGTCGACGAGACGGGTGAGCCGCTCGACGTCGGTGAGCAGGTCGGTCGAGAGCGCCTGCCAGTCGGTGTCCGGCAGTCGTTGCGAGACTTCGAGTTCCGTACGCATGTTGGTCAGCGGGCTGCGCAGCTCGTGCGCCGCGTCGGCGACGAACGCGCGCTGCCGGATGCGGGCCGACTCGAGCCGGTGCAGCATGCCGTTGAGCGTCACCGCCAGCCGATGGATCTCGTCGCGCGACTCCGGCACGGGCAGGCGACCGGCCCGCCCGCCCCCGGTGATCTCCTCGGCCCCGGCCCGCAGCGCGTCGACCGGGTGCAGCGCGGCCCCGAGAACACGCCACAGCACCGTCGCCAGCAGCCCGACCAGCAGCGGGAACGCGACCAGAAGGGCGAGGCGCAGAATCCGTACGCCCTGGCTCAGATCACTCGTGTCACGGGCGACCAGGACCCGCAGCGGAGCGGTCGGCGGCCCGGCCGTCACCATCACCACGCGGGCCTCGCCGTCGAGCCCGATGCGGCTGCCGGGGATCTCGCGCACGGCGCCGTCGGTCAGGCCCCGCAACTCGTCGTCGTGCAGCATCGGGACCAGCCGGTCAGCGTTGGCCGAGATCGCCAGCACCCGGTCCTGGGAGTCGATCACCTGCACCTGCATGGCCGGGTTGGCGACGATCGGCTCGGCCAGCGAGTCCTGGTCGATCAGCTTGGCGACGCCCTGGGCGGTGGTGACGGCCTCGGAGTTGACCGCGCGCAGCAGCGCGAAGTTGAGCACGCCGACCAGCAGCACGCCGCCGGCCGCGAGACCGAGGGTCAGCGCGGCGATCGAGACGAGCAC
Organism: Actinoplanes solisilvae; assembly: GCF_003999975.1. GTDB lineage: Bacteria > Actinomycetota > Actinomycetes > Mycobacteriales > Micromonosporaceae > Actinoplanes > Actinoplanes solisilvae. The sequence continues at coordinate 16,969 of NZ_RJAC01000013.1, forward strand.
GAGACGCGCCCGCAGGCTGATCTCCCGGGGCCGCACCACCTAGAGCGCCGCCAGCCGGTAGCCCGCGCCGCGCACCGTCTCGAGCCGCTCGCGTCCGATCTTGCGGCGGACGTAGCCGACGTAGACCTCGACGGCGTTCGGCGCGGTCTCGATCGCCGCGTCCCACACGTGGTCGAGCAGCTCGATCTTGCTGACCACCTCGCCGGGGCGGCGCATCAGGTATTCGAGCAGGGCGAACTCGCGCGCCGTGAGCGTCACCTCGGTGCCGGCGACCGTGACCCGCCGCTCGGCCGGGTCGAGCTCGACGTCGCCGTGGCGCAGCACGACGGGCCGCTCGTGCACCCCGCGGCGCAGCAGCGCACGCAGCCGGGCGAGCAGAACGACGTACGAGAAGGGCTTGGTCAGGTAGTCGTCGGCGCCGCAGTCGAGACCGTCGGCCTGGTCGTACTCGCCGTCCTTGGCCGACAGCATCAGCACCGGCACCCAGTTCGACTCGGCGCGCAGCTGGCGCACCACGCGGTAACCGCTGAGCCGGGGCAGCATGACGTCGAGGATCATCGCGTCGTACCCGCCGTGCCGGGCCATCTCGAGCCCGTCCTGCCCGTCACCGGACACGTCGACCGCGAAACCCTCGGCCTGCAGACCACGCTGCAGCGCCGCGGCGAGCCGCGCTTCGTCCTCCACCACCAGCAAACGCACTCCAATACTTTTGCACGCTAAGGGCAACCCCTAGGGGCGGCTCTCAGCCCGGTCACAGCGGTGATGCCGCACTCTTGTGACAGATCAACGGGAGGTGGACATCGTGTCCGTGTTCAGGTCAAGGCCGGCGCTGCGCTGGCTCGTGCCGTCGGCTGCGGCGGTGGTCGTCATCGGTGGCGGCGCGATCGCGGGGACGATCGTGGCGAGCGCCGACCCCTCGCTGCCCGAGCGCAGCGCGGCTCAACTGCTGGTCGATCTGCAGAACGCCAAGGTCGACGGGCTGTCCGGCACCATCGTGCAGAGCGCCGATCTGGGTCTGCCGCAGATCTCCGGGCTCACCACCGGCAACCCGCTCACCAGCCTCATCGCGGGCAGCAACACCGCGCGGGTCTGGTACGCCGGTGAGGACAAGGCGCGGCTGGCGCTGCTGGGCACCGACGGCGAGACCGACGTCATCCGCAACGGTAACGACGTCTGGATCTGGCAGGAGAAGGACAAGGCCGCCACGCACGTGAAGGTGCCGGCCGGTAAGGGTGAGAAGCCGCAGGCGCTGCCCGGCGGCGTGCCGTCGACCCCGCAGGAGGCGGCCGACGCGGCGCTGGCGGCGATCGACGACACCACCCAGGTGAGCACGACGGGCGCGGCCAAGGTGGCCGGGCGCGACGCCTACGAGCTGGTGCTCAGCCCGCGGGCCAAGGAGTCGCTGATCGGCCAGGTGCGGCTGGCGGTCGACGCGGAGCAGCACATCCCGCTGCGGGTCGACGTCTACGCCAAGAACGCCACGAGCCCGGCCGTGCGGGTGGCGTTCCAGCAGATCAGCTTCGACAAGCCCGACGCTCAGCAGTTCGCCTTCAACCCGCCGCCGGGTACGAAGGTGACGGAGTCGAACCTCGCCGAGCTCGAGAAGGGCGCGGAGAAGAAGGCCGAGGCCCACAAGCCGCCGGTCGCCGGCTCCGCCGCCAAGCCGGGCGAGGGTCCGAAGGTCGTCGGGGAGGGCTGGGCGTCGATCGTGACGGCAAAGCTGCCCAAGGCCTCGGGTGAGGAAGGCAAGCAGATCGACGGTGTACTGGGCATGCTGCCCGAGGCGAGCGGCACCTGGGGCAAGGGCCGGATCTTCGCCGGTTCCCTGTTCAGCGTGCTGATCACCGATGACGGCCGGGTGCTCGGCGGAGCGGTCTCGCCGGAGGCGCTCTACGCGGAGGCGGCCAAGAAGTAACACGCCAACAGTTATAGAACTCCCGACCGGGTTGTGTAACACTCGGTCGGGAGTTCTATAACTTTGGAGGCCGTGGTGTCTGCTTTGATGTCCGTCCCGGTCGCCGGTCGCTTCGGCGACTTCGGCGGCCGGTTCGTTCCCGAGTCCCTGGTCCCGGCCTGCGGGGCGCTCGCCTCGGCGTTCGCGGCGGCCTGGGCCGACCCCGATTTCCGCGCCGAGCTCGACGACCTGCTCGCCGTCTACGCCGGCCGCCCCACGCCGCTCACCCCGGCCCGCACGCTCTCGGCCGACCTCGGCATCGAGCTGCTGCTCAAGCGCGAAGACCTGGCCCACACCGGCTCCCACAAAATCAACAACGTGCTCGGCCAGGCGCTGCTGGCCCGCCGCATGGGCAAGAGCCGCCTCATCGCCGAGACCGGCGCGGGGCAGCACGGCGTCGCCACGGCCACGGCGGCGGCGCTGCTCGGCCTCGAGGCGACCGTCTACATGGGCGAGCGCGACATCGAGCGCCAGCAGCTCAACGTCCTGCGCATGACCACGCTCGGCGCCACGGTCGTCCCCGTCACGACCGGCAGCCGTACGCTGAAGGACGCCACCAACGAGGCCATGCGCGCCTGGGTGGCCGACGTCGGCGACGCCCACTTCCTGCTCGGCTCGGTCGGAGGCCCCCACCCCTACCCGTGGATGGTCCGCGAGCTTCAGCGGGTCATCGGTGACGAGGCCCGCCGCCAGAGCCCGTACGTGCCCGACGTGGTCGTGGCCTGCGTCGGCGGCGGCTCCAACTCGGCCGGCACGTTCGCCGGCTTCGTCGACACCCCGGCCCGCCTGGTCGGCGTCGAGGCCGCGGGCGGCGCGGCGATGACCGCGGGACGGCCCGGCGTGGTGCACGGCGCCCGCTCGATGGTGCTGCAGGACGCGGAGGGCCAGGTCGCCGAGGCCGAGTCGATCGCCGCCGGGCTCGACTATCCCGGCATCGGCCCCGAGCACGCCCACCTGGGCGCGGTCGGCCGCGCGGAATACTTCACCGTCTCCGACACCGAGGTGATCTCGGCCGTACGCCGCCTCGCCCGCGCCGAGGGCATCATCTGCGCCCTCGAGTCGGCCCACGCGGTCGCCTGGGTGCTGCGCGAGGCCGGTACCCCGCTGCTGCCCACCGGCTCCCGCGTGATCCTGACCCTCTCGGGCCGCGGCGACAAGGACATGGCCACCCTGGGAGCCGTCGCATGACCGCCAAGCTGCTCGTTCCCTACCTCACCGCGGGCGTCACCGAGAACTGGCTCGACTACCTGCTCGCCGTGCAGGAGGCCGGGGCCGACGCGGTCGAGATCGGGCTGCCGTTCTCCGATCCGATGCTCGACGGTGTCACCATTCAGGAGTCGTCCGACCGGGCGCTCGCGCGTGGTGCAACCGTGGCGTCGATCCTGCGTGACGTGCGCGGCGTGCGCGATCGGCTGCGGGTGCCGTTGATCGCCTTCACCTATGCCAACCTGGTCTACCGGCCGGGGCCCGCGGTCTTCTGCCGGGAGCTCGCCGACGCGGGCATTCGCGGGCTGATCGTGCCCGACCTGCCCCTCGACGAGGCCGGCGAGGTGTCGCGGGCGGCCGAGGCGGCCGGGGTCGAGCTGACGCTGCTGGTCGCGCCGGTCACCCCGGACGACCGGCTGGCCGAGATCGTGTCGCGCAGCCGCGGCTACGTCTACGCGATCAGCCGCATGGGCACGACCGGCGAGCGCGACGCCCTCGCGTCGTCCGCCGCCGCCCTCACCGCCCGCATCAGGACCGCTCAGCAGCGAGCGAACCCGGACGGGCGTCTGCCGGTGCTCGTGGGGTTCGGGGTCTCGGGGGCCGCGCAGGTCGCCGAGGCGGGACGCGCCGGGGACGGAGTTGTGGTGGGTTCGGCGTTGATGCGTAGGGTGCTGGACGGAGCCACGCCACACGACCTGGGGGCCGAGGTCGCGAGCCTGCGTGCCGCTCTCGACCGTTGCGACCAGGAGGACTCCGCTGACCGGACCGCGTACGCCGAAGTATCAGGTCATCGCGGCTGACCTGAGCAGCAAGATCCGCGGCGGGGAGCTGACGCCGGGCTCGGCGCTGCCCCCGCAGAAAGAGCTGAGTGCCCGGTACGGGGTGACCCTGGCGACGCTGCGGCAGGCGTTGCAGCAGCTCGAAGCGGACGGGCTGCTGTCGCAGCAGCCGGGCCGGGGCACCTTCGTGGCCGAGCCGCGCGCCGCCTACCGGCTCGACTCGCTGCGCGGCTTCGCCGAGGACCTGAGCGCTCAAGGGCGGCTGGTGGCGACCCAGATTCTCGGCCAGACGGTGTCGCCGCCGCCGTCATGGGTGCAGGCCCACTTCGGCAACCGGCTGCCCGCCGTGCGGCTCGAGCGGATCCGCCTGCTGGCCGGCCATCCCGCGGTGCACCAGGTCTCGTGGATCCGCGGCACCGAGCTGGCCAGGACCGACCTGAGCGGGGTCTCGCTCTATGCCGCGCTCGCCGAGCACGGGATCGTCGTGCACCGGGCCAGCGAGTCGCTGCGCCCCGGCCTGCTCGACGAGACGACCGCCGCGCTGCTGCGCCAGCCGCCGGGCACGCCAGTCTTCCAGTCGGAGCGGGTCACCTTCGGCCTCGACGACAGCGCACTGGTCGCCGACCGTGCCACGATCCTCAGCACGATGATGGAGGTGCGCACCGAGCGCGAGGTCAGCGGCCTGTCGATGCAGTGGGTGCAGCTGCCCTGACCGCTGGGTCAGTTGGCGTAGCGCTTCTCGGCCCGGGCGCGGGCCTTGGCCGCCTCTTCCTCGCGGTTCTTGGGCGGGGCGGTGGTGACCAGCTCGGCCAGGAGCTCGGCGGTGGCCTCGGCCACGGCGGCGACCGCGCGGTCGAAGGCGGCCTGGTTGGCCTGGGACGGGCGGGTGCTGCCGGCGACCTTGCGCACGTATTGCAGAGCGGCGGCCTGGATCTCGTCGCCCGTGGCGGGCGGCTCGAAATTGTGCAGCTGGTGGATGTTGCGGCACACGGCGGTGACCTCCGAGGCGAGCGGGGACCGGACGCTTGCCAAGCTATCGCGCCGGTACGACGAATCTACGATTGACGCATGGCGCACTGGTACGAGTCGTCCATCGACCGGCAGCTCCGGGAAGCGGCCGAGCGGGGCGAGTTCGACAATCTCGAGGGCCTGGGCAAGCCGTTGCCCGACCACGGCCAGGAGTACGACGACGACTGGTGGGTGAAGGACTGGCTGGAGCGCGAGGGCGCCGCCGCCGGCGTCATCCCGCCCACGCTGGCCCTGCGCCGCGAGACCGAGGACCTCGACGAGAAGGTCGGCCGGCTGCGCACCGAACGTGAGGTGCGCGACTACGTGACCGGCCTCAACGAGCGGATCCGCCGGGCCCGGGTGGGCCTGATGGACGGCCCTCCCGTCGTACTCCCGCCTTTTGACGTTGACCTTGTCGTGTCGAGGTGGAGGTCAGGGGGTTGAGCCGTAGGTCTCGCGGATGTTCAGCGGGTCGGCGGTCAGCGTGTCGCAGCGGACGAAGGACAGTTTGATCGTCACGTCGGTGAACCAGAGCACCGGCAGGGTCAGCGGCGGCGGCTTGTCGGGGGTGAAGGTCACCGGGATCACGCCGAAGAGCTTGCCCTTCATCTCGGACGTGTAGAACCGCACCCGCCCGTCGGTGACCAGCTCGTTGCTCTTGATGATCGTCCAGGCGTCGCCGGGCTCGTCGATGGTCAGCGTGAACGGCTTGTTCACGGCCTTGTCCATGCTGAACTTCAGGGCCTTGTAGCTGCCCTTGGCCGTCGGCATGTCGACCACGCCGTGATAGGTCGAGTTGTACATGGTCAGCGAGTCGACCTGCATCAGCCCGGGCTTGTCGGCGACCCGCGGGATGCCGTCGGGGTCGGCCACCTTGCCCATCACCCGGGGTCCGAGGCACGGGATCTCCTCGGCCGAGGGCGAGGCCGAGGCAGCGGAGGAGGCCGGCTTCGACGACGAGGAGGACGAGGCCGCCGACGGCGAAGTGGCCGAGGGTGCGGCTGGGCCGGAACCCGGCGGGGCCGAAGTCGGGGAGGCCGGAGCCGAGGTCGCCGACGGCGACGGCGACGTGCTCGGTGAGGGCGACTCGTCGCCGATGCCGAGCAGGTTGCCCACGCCGTCGATGAGGTCGCCGATGCCGTCGAGCACGTCACCGTCGCCGGCGCCCTCCTCGGAGCCCGCCCCGTCCCCCGCGCCGGCCGAGGCCGACGCGGAGGAGGTGGGGCCCGCCGGCGGCTTGGCCCCCGTAGGGTCGCCGACCGGCGGTTTCAGGGTCGGTTCCGCGTCCTCGCCGGCCGGGGTTTCCGGCGAGGACGCGGGGACCGAGGCCGGCGCCGAACTGGTCACCGAGGAACGGGACGGAAGCCCCTCGGGACAGTCGACGGCGCTGGCCGGCCGGCCGCTCCCGGCCACCAGCAGGCTGCCGGTCACGATGACCAGCAGCAGGGCGGCGGTGAGCGCCCGCGGGTTCTTGTGCAGCCCTTCACGCGGGGCCGGGGGCTCCTCCGCCGGGCCGGGCCCGGCGGGCCGCGGGGCCGTGGTGCCCAGGCCCGGGATGAATGCCGTGTCGCTGTCGCGCGCCGGCCGGTCGCCGTGCCCGGCGATCTCGACGGTCTCACGCTCGGGCGTCGCCGCCGAGGAGGGATCGTCGTCCTTGTCCTCCGCGGCCGGGGAGGGCGCCTGCTTGATCCTCGGCGGCCCCCACGCGATCACCAGCGCGCCGCCGATGATGCCGAAGAGCATGCCGAGGAAGAAGCCGCCCAGGTTGAGCCCGACGAAGGTGTAGAGAGCGGTGAGCAGCGCGATGATGCCGTAGAAGATGCGCTGCGCCGGGGTGAACCAGCTCAGCAGACCGCAGAGCAGCAGCAACAGCGGCAGCAGGTAGGACAGGAAGCCCTGCGGTCCGAGGTGGACCTCCAGGTTCCCCAGATTCATGTTGGCGCTGTAGAGCAGCTCGACGGCCGCCAGCACGAGGAAGAAGCCGCCCCAGAACGGCCGCTTGCGCCGCCAACGCCGGAACTCGCTTCTGAAGCTGTCCTGAGCCACCTGTGTCGCCTTCCAAACCCGAGAAAATCGATGAGAACGTGGATGGGGCCCGCGGATTGCCGTCCGCGAGCCCCCGAGGCGTCAGGATCAGCCCTGGTAGCACTCTTTGCTGCTGTCGCCGATGTAGAGCTTGAGGCTCATCCCGGTCAGCTTGAAGGTCGACGCCGAGGTCATGTACGCCTTCTGCTTGAGCCCGACGATCGTCACCTTGTCGGCCTGCTGGCCGAACCCGCCGATCTCGCCGTGCTCCTCGCCACCGTCCGCGTCGAGGGTGGACGCGTCCTGGCCGATGTTGATGTCCGAGAACGTGGCGTCGCCGCTCAGCTCGGACATGCCGATCAGCAGGTCCTCGGCCTCGGCCGGCTTGTTCGGGTCGGTGCCGGCCTCGATCCGCAGAATGACCGGTCCGGCCGCCACCGACTGGCAGAGCTTGTAGATGTCGGCCGACCCGATGCCCGACATGGCGGCCACGACGTACTTCTGGCCGGTGCTGGGCTGCACCTTCTCGGTCGGCAGCGTCTTGCTGTACTGGGTGAAGCCCTCACCGACGAGCCGGTCGGCCGTCAGCTTGAACTGGGTGCCCGACACCGAGAAGCTGGCGGCCAGGGCGCCGGTGGCCAGGGCGACAACCAGTCCTCCGGCGACCACGGTGGGCACACCCAGCGCTACGGCGAAGCGACGCCAGTTGGTGCGTCCGTACGCCGGATCGCCTTGCGCATCCTTCACGGATCCTCCTATGTGGTGGAAAGACGGCGGCGACTGGCCGCACCTCACGGATGGCATCGACGGGAGCACTTGCCGATCAACCGCTGCTAGTGAGGTCCGTCGATGCCGTCGCTTAACGTGCGGGAAATGTTGCCGCGCAGGCCGCGCCGGTACAAGGGCCTTGGCTACTAGTCAGTAACCCACGTCACTTGATCTTCATGACTCTCCGTGAAGTCGAGGCAGTGATCAACGCCGATACGGTCGTAATTCGGACGAACGGATCGATGTGACGGTCACCACGTGTATAGGGCGGGCAAAAGATTACGGATCGGTAACGAAACCCAGGTTGCTTTCAGGAATCGGTGTTAACGACTTGATCGAAGACAGCGGAAAAGCACGGAGGACCCCCTCGATGATCTCCAGCAGCAGGCGCGCCCTCGGTCGCCTCGGTGGCGTATTAGTGCTGGTCGGAGCCCTGGTCGGGGTGTCCGCGATCCCGGTCGGGGCGGTGCTGATGGCCGGCGCGCACTGGAACGAGAAGCAGCGCGCCGAACTGCCCGCCCAGTTGCTCGACCCGCCGGCCGCCCAGCTGACCCGCATCTACGCGAACGACGGCAAGACGCTGATCACCACGTTCTACGACGAGGACCGGCACGACGTCACGCTCGATCAGATCGCGCCGGTCATGCGCGACGCGATCGTGGCGGCCGAGGACACGCGCTTCTACGACCACGGCGGCGTCGACCTCAAGGGGGTGGCCCGCGCGCTGGTCAAGGACGCGGGCAGCGGCAGCGCCGAGCAGGGCGCGTCGACGCTGACCATGCAGCTCGTGCGCAACGTCCTGAAGGAAGACCCGAACCTCACGGCGGCCGAGCGCGCCGAGGCCACCCAGGACACGCCGGGCCGCAAACTGCGCGAGATCCAGTACGCCGTGGAGCTCGAGAACCGGCTCAGCAAGGCGCAGATCCTGCGGAACTACCTCAACGTCGTCTACTTCGGCGACGGGGCGTACGGCATCGAGGCCGCCGCCCGCCACATCTTCGGCGCCGACCCGGCCCGGCTCGACCTCGCGCAGGCGGCCCTGATCGCCGGCATCGTGCAGTCGCCCGAGGCCGACAACCCGATCGGCGGCGACCGGGCCAAGGCTCGCGAGCGCCAGCTCTACGTGCTCGGCGCGCTGGTCAAGGCCGGCAAGATCACCGAGGCGCAGCGCCGGGCGGCCGCCGCCGAGAAGCTCACCTTCTCGGGTCGCGTCCAGCCCAACGGCTGCGTCGACGCCAGCGGCGAGGACGGCTTCTTCTGCGACTATTTCCAGCGCTGGTGGGACGCCCAGCCGCAGTTCGGCGCCACGCCGGCCGAGCGGGCCGACGCCCTGCGGCGCGGCGGCTACTCGATCGTCACCACGCTCGACCCGGCCGTGCAGAAGGCCGCGGCCAAGCAGTCCCGCGAGGTCTACGGGCTGACGAACCGCAAGACCCTGCCGATCGCCGTCGTCCAGCCCGGCACCGGCAAGGTGCTCGCGCTCGCCGTGAACCGGCACTACGGCGTGGCCAAGAAGACCACTGACACGGTCAACCCGCTGGTCAGCGGTGGTGCGGGCGTGAACGGCTACCCGTCCGGCTCGACGTTCAAGATGTTCACGATGCTGGCCGCGCTCGAGGCCGGGATGCCGTTGAACACCGGGTTCGACTCGCCCGCGAAACTGGTCACCGAGTGGCCCGACGACGGCCCCGGCAACTGCGACGGCAAATACTGCCCGGGCAACGCCAACCCGGCCTGGATGGACGGGCAGCGCACCATGTGGGACGCGTTCGGACGGTCCGTGAACACTTACTTCGTGCACCTCGAGGAGCAGGTCGGCCCGGCCGCCGTGGTCGCCATGGCCAAGCGGCTCGGCGTCAGCTTCAGCAACCCGGCCGACGCTCGACTGGCCGGGAACCCGGACTCGTGGGGGTCGTTCACCCTCGGCGTTATCGATACGACCCCGCTCGAACTGGCCTCGGCCTACGCGACCGTGGCGGCCGAGGGGAAATACTGCGCGCCGCTGCCGGTCGCCTCGATCACCGGCCCCGACGGCAAGCGGGTGCCCGTGGCCGAGAACTGCAAGCAGGTGCTCGACCCCGAGATCGCTCGGGCCGCGACCGACGCCGCCCGCTGCCCGGTCGGTCAGCAGAGCAGCGCGGGCACGTGCAACGGCGGCACCGCCGAGCAGATCGCCGGTCTCTTCGGCGGGCGCGACGTGGCCGGCAAGACGGGCACCACCGAGGACAGCCGCACCGAGACCTTCGTCGGCTTCACCCCGACGGCCGTCGCGGCGGGCATCGCCAACGACCCGGTCAACCCCTCCGACCTGGTCGGCAGCGCGGTCGAGGCCCGGGTCGTGACGGCGGTCGGCCGCACTTTGCGGGTCGCGGACGGCGGCGGGCGGTTCACGCCACCGAGCGACGGGGCCGCGTACGGGAGGTGAATCGGGTGTTTTCTCAGCCTCAGGGGGTTTTCTGCCGACATTAACCGTGTGACCGCCGCCCACGAGCAGCGACGTCTGGCCGCCCTGCATGAGTACGACGTGCTGGACACGCCGGCCGGTGACGAACTGGAAGCCGTGGTGCGGGTGGCCGCGACGGTGGCGGGTGTGCCGTTCGCGACGCTGAATCTGATCGACGAGAACCGGCAGTGCCAGCTCACCACCACCGGTTTCGAGGGCGGCGACACGGCCCGCTCCGACTCGATGTGCGCCGTCGGGTTCCAGCGCGGCGACGTCACCTACCTGCCCGACGCCAGCCTCGACGCGGCGTACGCCTTCAACCCCTGGGTCACCGGCCTGCTCGGCAGCGTGCGGTTCTACCTCTCGGCGCCGCTGGTCACACCCCAGGGGTACGCCCTGGGCTCGCTCTGCCTCTTCCACACCGAGCGGCACGAGCTGACCGCCGAGCAGATCGACCGCCTCGGTGACCTGGCCACGGTGATCGTGGCCCTGTTCGAGCGCCGCCGGCAGGCCCGGGCCAACGGCGAGCTGGCCACCGAGGTGCGCGAGCAGCACGAACAGCTCGAACGGGCGCACGCCGACCTCGGCCGGGCCCATGCCGAACGGGCCACCACCATCGCCGAGCTGCGCCGCTCCAACCACGAGCTGGAGCAGTTCGCGGGCGTCGTCAGCCACGACCTGGCCGCCCCGCTGACCGTGGTCAACGGCTATCTGGAGCTGCTGGAGGAACAGCTCGGCCGCGACGACGAGCAGGCCGAGCGCTGGATCGGTTCGGCCATCCGGGCGATCGGGCGCATGCACCGGCTGATCACCTCGCTGCTCAGCTATGCCCGCGCCGGTCAGGCCCCGCTGCGGGCCGAGCCCGCCCGGCTCGGCGAGCTGACCGAGCAGGCCCTCAACGACCTGCGCGGCAGCATCGACGGCGCGACCGTCGACGTGGCGCCCGGCCTGCCGGTCGTCGAGGCCGACCCGACCCTGATCCGCCAGCTGCTGCAGAACCTGCTCGGCAACTCGTTCAAATACCGCCGCGGTGACCGGCCGTGCCGCGTCGAGGTCAGCGCGGAACGCGACGGCGACCAGTGGCGGATCGCGGTGGCCGACAACGGCACCGGCATCCCGCGGGCCCAGCGGGACCGGGTCTTCGAGATGTTCGCCCAGGTCGACCCGGCCGCGGGCAAGGGCTACGGGGTCGGGCTGTCGACCTGCCAGCGAATCGTCGACCGCCACGGCGGGCGGATCTACGCCACCGAGACGCCCGGCGGCGGCACCACGGTGGTCTTCACCCTGCCGGACGCCGAGCGGGTAGCGGCCGCCTCATGATCTTCGAGCGGTTCGCGTTCACGAGGCTGAAGTACCGCGTCGCGGGTGGCTTCACCGGGCTGCTCCTGCTCCTCCTCACGCTGATCGTCGCGCACTTCGCCGTCACCGAACGCCAGCGGCTGCAGCACGAGCGTTTCACGCAACGCATCGAGGTGGCCCGCTCCACCAACCACGCCGTCCTGCAGTACCTGACCGACGCCGAGACCGGGGTCCGCGGCTTCCAGCTCACCGGCGATCAAACCTTCCTCGAGCCGTACGGCAGTGGCCGGGCCGGCGCGTTCAGCGCCATGGACCGCATGGCCGCCGACCCGCTGGACGCCGAGACCGCCCGGCTGCTGAACGCCGAGCGGCAGGCGGCCGAGGGCTGGCTCTACGGCTACGCCATCCCGATCGTCAACGCCGGGACGATCGACGCCGACCCCGGGCGGGCACTGCGCGGCAAAGACCTGTTCGACCGCCTGCGGACCGCCAACGCCGACGTCTTCGCCGCGGTCGAGAGCTACGAGCAGCGCCTCGGAGACCAGGAACGCGACGGCGCCCAGCTCGCCACCCTGCTCTTCGCCGGCCTCGCCACCCTGGTCGTCGCGGCCGGGCTCGGCCTGGCCATGCTGCACCAGCGGCACCTGCTCGTGCCGCTCGAACACATCCGCCGCACCCTGCGCCGGCTGGCCGACGGCGACCTGTCCGCCCGCGTGATGCCCGCCGGGCCGGGCGAGCTGCGCGCGGTGGCCGGCACCCTCAACGACCTGGCCGCCGAGACCGAGCGTCTGATCAGCGCCGAGCAGGCCCGGGTGAGCCGCGGTGAGCTGCGCCAGGAGGTCACCCAGCAGCTTCAGGAACGGGCCGAGCCGCACGACACCGGCCGGCCGATCGAGGTGACCTGGCCCGAGACCGCGCCACCGCTCGACCCGGCGATCGCCGAGCAGGCCCGTTCGTGCGCGCCGGGCGGCTCGCTGGAACCGGCCGGACTGCCGGGCGGCCTCGTCATCCCGCTCAGCGGCGACGCGGGCTGTCCACCCGGGCTGATCTGCGTGGTGCGCGACGAGGGTCGGGCCTGGGCCGAGGAGGAGCGCCGGCTGCTGATCGGGCTGGCCCGCGAGATCGACCACGCGGCCCACCAGGAACGGTTGCGGCTGCGCCAGGCCCGGCTGATCAACGAGCTGCGGGTGCTCGACGAGCAGAAGAACGTCTTCGTCGCCACCGTCACCCACGAGCTGCGCACGCCGCTGACCAGCATTCTGGGCTTCAGCGAGATGCTCGCCGACGACGAGGAGAGGACCGACGGACTGTCGCCGGCGCAGCGCCGCGGCGTCGGGGCGATCCAGCGCAACGCCCACCGGCTCGAGGCGACTGTCGCCGACCTGCTGCTGCTCGACCGCTCCCACGAACGGCCGGGCCCTCAGCAGGTGCCGGTCGACCTCGCCCGGCTGGTCGGTCAGGCGCACGCCGCGCTCGGGATCGCGGCGCGGGCCAAGGGCCTGAAGTGCGAACTCGTGGCCGAGCCGGGCTGGGTTCGCGGCGACGCCGTCCAGCTCGAACGGGCCGTACGCAATCTGCTCGACAACTCCGTCAAGTTCACCGCACCCGGAGGGCGGCTCGAGTGCCGGCTCGACTGCACCGGCGAGCGCGCCGTCGTCACCGTCTCGGACACCGGCATCGGCATCCCCGCCGACGACGTCCCCGGCCTGTTCACGCCGTTCCACCGGGCGGCGAACGCGATGGATCAGGCCGTGCAGGGCAACGGGCTCGGCCTGGCGATCGTGCGCAACATCGTCGCCGACCACGGCGGCACCGTGACCGTGCGTTCCGAGCTGGGCCGGGGCAGCACGTTCACGATGACGCTGCCCCTGATCACGGAGAAGCGGAACCGGCCCGCCGCAGAGCCGACCAGATCCGGTCACGGGTGAGAGGCAGATCGGTCAGGCGTACGCCGGTCGCGTCGCGGATCGCGTTGGCCAGCGCGGGCGCGACCGGGTTGAACGGGCTCTCGCTCATCGACTTCGCCCCCAGCGGCCCGATCGCGTCGTCGGTGGCGGCGAACAACACCTCCGTACGCGGCACGTCCGCGAAGGTCGGCAGGTGGTACTGGCGGAAACCGGTCGTGGTGACCTGACCGTCCGGGCCGACGTCGACGTGCTCGGCCAGGGTCGCGCCGAGCGCCTGGGCCACGCCGCCCTCGATCTGCCCGCGGCACTGCAGCGGGTTCATCACCGTGCCCGCGTCGGCGCTGTGCACGCTGCGCAGGATTTGCAGCTCGCCGGTGCCGGGGTCGACGGCGACCCGGAACCACTGCGCGTTGAACGCGACCGATCGCGGGCTGCCGCCCCAGTGGCCCTCGGCGCTGAACCGTCGGCGGGCGGCCATTTCCTTCAGCACGGTCTCGGTCAGCTCGCGCCCGCCCGCTTCGGCGCGCAGCACGGCGTGCAGGCTTCGCGACGCGTGCAGCACGGCCTGGCCGGCCACGACCACGCCGGTCGACGCGAAAGCGCCGGTGTCATGCCGTACGACGTCGGTGTCGGACTGCCGCACGACGATCCGGTCGGGGGTCGTGCCGAGCGCGTCGGCGGCGATCTGGGTGTGCACGGTCGTGCTGCCGTTGCCGAACTCGGCGGTGCCGACCGCGATGTCGAACCGGCCGTCGGGCAGCAGGGTGGCGGTCGCGTCCGCGTAGTGGCCGCCCGGCGGACCGGCCGCGATCATCGTGATCGCCATCCCGTCGCCGACCTGCCAGCCGTCCATCGCGGGCTTCGGTTCGGCGGCGGCCTGCCGCAGATGAGCGAGGCACTGGTCGAGACCGTAGGACGCGATCGTCAGGTCGTCGGCGTGATCGCCGGGCGCCGTCAAATGATCACCCGGCCGTACGACGTTCCGCTCGCGCAGCGCGATCGGGTCGAGGTTCAGGCGGCGGGCCAGCTCGTCGAGCGCCGACTCCACCGCGAACGAGACCTGCCCCAGCCCGTACCCCCGGAAGGCGCCGGCCGGGACGGTGTTGGTGTAGACGGCCCACGCGTCCGTGCGCATGTTCGGGCAGCGGTAGAGGGCCACCGACTCGTGGCAGGCGTGGAACATGACGGCGGGGCCGTGATTCCCGTACGCCCCGGTCTCGGAGACGACCCGCAGGCTCAGCGCGGTCAGGGTGCCGTCGGCGCGTGCCCCGGCCTTGACGGTGACCGTGAACGGGTGCCGGGTGGTGGCCGACGTGAACTGCTCGGCCCGGGTGAACTCGTGCCGCACCGGGCGCCGCAACCGCAGCACGGCCAGTGCGACCAGGTCTTCGACCAGCATCTCCTGCTTGCCGCCGAAGCCGCCGCCGACCCGCCCGGTGAGCACCCGCACGCGGTCCTCGGGCAGGTCGAAGAGCACGGCCAGGGCCCGCCGGGTCAGGAACGGGGTCTGCGTGCTCGTGCGGATGACCAGGCGGCCGTCCTCGTCGAGCCGGCCGACCGCGCCGTGCGTCTCCAGGCTCGCGTGCTGCACGCGCGGGGTCCGGAACGTCTCCTCGTAGACGACGTCGGCCTCGCCGAAACCTTTGTGGACGTCGCCGAAACCGTCGTGCAGCTCGGCGACCACGTTGCGCTCGGCCCCGTCGTGCAGCCGCGGGGCACCGTCGGCCATCGCCGACTCGGGCGTGAGAACCGCGGGCAGCACCTCGTAGTCGACGGCGAGCGCGCGGCACCCCGCCTCGGCGGCCGCCTCGCTGGTCGCGACGACTGCGGCCACCCGCTGCCCGGCGAAGCGGACCACGTCGTCGAGCACCCGGGTGTCGGCCGGATCCTCGGACGCGTGCTCGTGCTGGGCCGTGGAGAACCGGCGCTCGGGCGCGTCGGCGTGGGTGAGCACCAGCTCGACGCCCGGGATGGCGAGCGCGGCCTCGGTGCGCACGGCCAGGACGCGGGCGTGCGCGTGCGGCGAGCGCAGGACCTTCAGGTGCAGGACGCCGGGCACGTCCTCGTCGAACGTGTAGCGGGCCGTACCGGTGACCACCTCGGGACCGGCCGGGGCGCCGAGGCTGGCACCGACCGCCGCGCCCGGCACCGGTTCGGCCACGTTGACCACACCCGCCACCGCGTCGGCGATCGCGCGGTAACCCGTACACCGGCAGAGGTTGCCCTTGAGGGCGCGGGAGAGGTCTTCGCGCTGGTCGTCGGTGAGCGCGGCGGTCGTCATGATCAGGCCGGCCGTGCAGAAACCGCACTGGAAACCCTGGGCGTCCAGGAATCGCTGTTGCACGGGGTGCAGACCGTCGTCGCCGGCCAGGCCCTCGATGGTGGTGACGTCGCGGGCGGCCGCGCGGAAGGCCGGATAGACGCACGAGTGCACGGGCAGCCCGTCGACGTGCACGGTGCAGGCGCCGCAGTCGCCGGTGTCGCAGCCCTTCTTGACGCCGAAGCAGCCCTCCTCGCGCAGGTAGGTGCGCAGGCACTGGCCCGGACGGGGCGCGCGGTCGTGCGGGACACCGTTGATGATCATGACATCAGCTCCGTGCGGACCTCCTCGGCGTAACGCCGGGTGAGCTGCCGCCGCCAGGCCGGAAGACCGTGAACGTCGTCGACGTAGGCCTGATCGGGGATGCGCTCGGTCAACGCGACCTGCAGCAGCTCGGCGCTCGGCGGCTGAGGAAAGCGCAGCACGAAGGGGCGCTTGGTCGCGGCGGTCACGGTCAGCACGAGGCCCTTGTCGTCCTGGCCGTCGCCTCGCCTCCCGATGATCAACACGCCGGAGCGGCCGTGCGCGTGCAGAGAGCCCTGGCGGTACGCCGTGACCGCGCGCAGCGCCGCCGCCGGCAGATGCATCGAGCGCAGCAACTCGCCCTCGCGCAGCACCGACGTGCCCTCGCCGGTCACGAAATCGGCGACCCGGACGACACGCTCGGCACCGGGGCTCTGCAACAGCGCGGTGCCGTCGAGCGCGGCCCCGAGCGCGATCATCGGCCCGGCCGGCAGCGCGGCGCACAGGTTGCCGCCGACGGTCGCCACGTTCCAGATCTTGAAGGAGGCCAGGAAGGCGTGGCAGCACTTCTCGGCGATGTCGTGACCGCTGGCCGCGAGCTCGGCGATCGTGCAGGTGGCGGCGATCTCCAGGCCGTCGTCGTGCGGCGTGAGCGCGGGCCAGCCCGCGGTGGTCAGGTCGAGCAGCCGGGTCAGGTGCGGACGGGGCTCGCCGAACAGGGCCGTCCCGCCGCCGAGCCACGCGTCGCCCGGCCGCCACTGACCAACCTCAGCCGGGCTGATCACTTCGGCGACGGTGTTCAGATCCACGTAAGCACGCTACTCGGATTGTGTTACCGATCACTCACGTTCCATCCGAGGATCGCGGGCTGGCTTTATCCGAGGATCGCGGTTGTGGCTGCGACCGTCGCGGCCCAGACGGCGAACAGCAGCACCGGGCGGCGGGGCACGTCGAGCTCGGGTGGCGGGGGCAGCGGGCTGAGCGAGAGCGCGCGCAGGCGGGTGTCGCGCAGGGCGGCCACGAGCTGGTCGGCGCTGCGCTGGTGGGCCCGCGACGGCCAGGGCGCGGGAACGGGCACGTTGAGCACGGCCTCGCCCGCGGTCAGCACGACCGTGCCCGAGTCGTCGTGCACGATCGCGCTGTCGGTGGCCCACGGCTCCCGGTTGCGGCCCCGGAAGCCGATCGCGGCGATACCGCCCGCGTGCCAGCGCAGACGGGGGCGCAGCTGCGAACGCCAGCCGAACTCGTACCCGGCCGCGGCGGCCACGGCGACCGGGGCGAGCAGGGGCAGGCCGACGAGATGGGCCAGTTCGCCGGCGGCCAGGGCGGCGCCGAAGCCGATCGCGACGGTGGCGATCCACGCGCGGCGCGGCGAGATGCGGTGCTCACGGGCGTGGAACGCGCCGGCGTCGCGGTCGGCCGGACGCAGCGCGTCGGGGTCGACGAGCTGCTCCTCGTCGTCCTCGATCTCGCGGGGCAGGCCTTCGACCACGTCGTAGGGGACCTCGACGACCTCGCCTACCGGACCGACCGGGACGTGCAGGCGGTCGCCGACCTCGAGCACGCACCAGGCGCCGGGCCGCGGAACGCCGTAGAGGACGGCGGCCTCGGTGTGCACGTCGTCCTCGTCGTGGCGGGGTTCGGGTTCGGCGACGTCGAAGGCGAACTCGAGGGCGGTGCGGCCGTCCTCGGCGGGGAGCAGGACGTGGACGTAGCCCTCCTGCTCGACGGCGCGCACGGCGTGGACGGGCTGGGGCGCGAGGAAGAGGTGGCGCAGGGCGGCCTGGTGGCGGACGGCGCGGGCCAGCAGGGCGCAGCCGAGGGCGAAGGCGGCGACGGTGGCGGCCAGGTAGGGCACGGCGGCGTCGTCCACGGCGACCCAGGCGACTCCGGAGGCGGCCGCGAGCAGCAGCGCGAAGCCGGCGACCTCGGCGGGGGCGGCGACGTGGGGGAGGGCGTACGGGGCCGGCGGGCGACGGTGCGGCACGGGCAGCGGCGGCGGCGTCCGGTCGAGCCGGGCGACCAGGATGGCCACCCCGGCGTAGGCCCAGACGGCCGCGACGGCGCCCAGCCCGGTGGCGAGCGGCGTCCACAGCACCGCGCCGAGCATCGCGGCCCACGCCGCCGCCGCCCGGTGCGCGTAAACCATGATCGCCGGGGCCAGCAGCACTCCCAGGCCGACCCAGCGCGCGGCCGGAGCCGGGTCGGAGGGGCCTCCGAACAGCCCGAAGAGCAGCAGGAACGTGACCAGCCCGGCGGCCGGCACCGCCGTCTCCACCCGCAACAGGACACGCATGCCCTAATCGTCCGCGACACGACCGGACCCAGGAGGCGAAATCGCGCAGACGAACAACGGCCGGCCGCCGAGAACCGCTCAGGGTCCCCGACGACCGGCCGCCGCTACGAGCCGCTTCCCGCGGGCCGCCCGCTCACGGGCCACTTCCCGCGCAGGCTGCCCGCTTACGGGCCGCTTCCCGCGGGCCGCCCGCTCACGGGCCACTTCCCGCGCAGGCTGCCCGCTTACGGGCCGCTTCCCGCAGGCTGCCCGCTTACGGGCCGCTCACGATGCTGGTCACCTGGTGGCCGCTGTTCACCGTGGCGCCGGTCGTGTTGATGACGTTGGTGATGGTGCCGACGCCGCCGAGCGAGACCGTGACCATGTCGCGGAACCGCACGCCCGACTTGACCGGCACCTCGAACGCCCGCGCCGCCACCACCGACGGGTTGACGTTGAAGAAGCAGTAGCTGCCCAGCCCCCACGCCTCGTGCGTGTTGACCGCGTCGGCGACCTTGTAGGCGGCCCAGCCCCGCGTCGACCCGTTCATCCAGGCGGCCTGGTTCGGCGGGTCGTAGGGCATCTCGTTCTGGTAGAAGTACGTTCGCCCGCCGTTGCCGTTCCAGATCGTCTGGTGCTGCTGGTAGTGCTCGACGAACAGCCCGTACATCGTCACGTTGTCGCCGTTGACGATCAGCCCGTTGCGGCCCGGGTTCTGGGTCCAGCCCCAGGTGCCGTCGTTGCCGTGGTCGGCCCGCCAGATCCACAGGTGGTCGCCGATGACGTTGTCGCTGTTGATCTCGACGCTCACCGTGGCCTTGCCCGCGATCGACCCGCCGACCCGGACGAAGACGTCGGAGAGCACGGTCGGGTTGGCCGCGTGCGACGCCGACGAGTTCGACGGACCGACCTGCAGCAGCGTGTTCGAGTTGGTGGTGCCCGCGTCGAAGAGCACCCCGGCCAGGCGTACCCCGTCCACGTCGGCGACGTTCATGGCGTTGATGCCGCCGAGCGGGACGAAGGTCGCCAGCCCCAGACCGAGGATCACGGTGTCGGCCCGGGTGACGTTGAGCGTCTGGTTGAGGTTGTAGACGCCCGGGGTGACCAGCAGGTTCTTGCCCGACGCGAGGGCCGCGTTGATCGTCGACGCGGTGTCACCGGGCTTGACGACGTAGAACGTGCTGATCGGCAGCGAACTGCCCGCCGGGTTGCCGTTGGCCCACGTGGTGCCGGACGTGTTGCTGCGCAGGGCGGGCACGAAGACCTGGTAGGCCCCGGCGTTGTCGACGTACAGGTAGGGCTTCTCGGCGACCAGCGGGGTGGAGCCGATCGTCGTGTAGGGCGGGTTCGGGAAGCTCTGTGCCGGCGCGCCCGGCGAGCCCACGAAGACCTGGTTCCAGTTCGAGCCGTTCCAGCTGCCCATCTGCGAGTTGCGGGTGAGGAACTGCTGCTGGCTGCCCGACTGGATCTGCCCGTCGATCTTGGAGTCGGCGATGAAGCCGCCGGACGACCAGCCGCCGTCCGACAGCGCCAGGTTGCCGCGCACGTGCATGCGGCGGTAGGGCGCGGCCTGCGAGACGGCCCAGCGGTCGAGCCCGTCGGGCGGGGTGACGCTCAGACCCTCGGCGGAGCGCCAGAAGTTCTGCGTCGCGTTCTGCGAGCCGTCGTGCCACCAGTCGGCCTCGACGTGCACGTGGCCGTTGATGTTGACCTGGTCGGGGCTGAGGCCGAGCCCGGCGACCTGGGTGAAGAACCCGACGTTGACGTCGTTGTTGTAGCTGCCCGGCTTGAACAGCAACGCGTACCGCGCGGTGCCGAACTGGTTTTCCACCTGCTGGTTGAAGACCTGGTTGAGCCGGCTCTGGATGGTGGCCGACGACATCGACGGGTCGAAGATCGTCACGTTCGGGCCGAGGTCGGGGTTGTTCGGGTTCGGCGGGATGGTCGGACCACCCGAGTGGGTCCACTTCTGGTTGGCGCCGCCGCCGCACGACCAGAGCTGCAGTTTCGCGCCGTCGGCCAGGTTGTTGTCCTTGATGTCGAGGCACTTTCCGGCCTTGACGTTGACCAGGTCCTTGGCGGCGTTGAGCGTCCACTGCTGGCTGGTCAGGCCGGCGAAGCAGTCCCACAGGTGCACGACCGCGCCGTCGTTGGTGGCGCCGTTGGCCACGTCGAGGCACTTGCCGAGGCCGCGCACCGAGCCGTCGTCGGCGAACGTCCAGGTCTGGTTGGGGCCGTTGTTGCAGGCCCACATCTGGGGCTGGTTGCCGTTGGCGGTGCTGCCGTTGGTCACGTCGAGGCACTTGCCGTTGGCCGAGCTGACCACCGTGCCCGTCGTGGCGGCCTGCGCGCTCGTCATCCCGACGAGGCCCATGCCGATCGTGGTGAGGCCGATGATCGCGGCCGTCAGAACTCGTCTCATCGTCCTCGCCTTACGCCGGGTTGCTGGCATGGGTGAGCGTCTCCCAGGCGACGAACAGGTTGTTCGTCCCTTGCGGGCGGCGCGATTCGGTGTAGGTGCGGCTGTTGGTCATCGCGATGCCGAGCCGGTTGGCCAGCGCGTTGTAGGCGACCTCGGTCACCGGGCCGAGCCCTTTGACCACGGAGCCGCCGCAGATGTTCGAGGGCACGGCGGTGCCGTTCTCGAACTTGGTGTGGAAGCCGAGCGCGTGACGCATGCGCTCGGACAGCGACGGCCACAGGTCCTCACCCTGGATGCGGGTCGTCTCGGCGATGTGGCCGATGGCCGAGATGCCGTAACCGGTGTGGGTGAAGTCGCGGCACGTCTCCTGCGACAGCCCGTCGACGAAGGTGCTCTGCCCCTGCCAGTAGCTGATCAGCTCGGCCCGGGTGTCGACGCCCCCGACCGGCGGATATTTCGGCTGGGCGCCGTCGGCCGCGATGTAGATGTACGCCGCGGCGCGGGCCTTGAAGCGGGTGATCGCCCGGTCGTAGCTCGCCCTGTCCTCGAGGAAGACGGAGATGCCGACGGCGGCCTCCATCATGGACAGCTCCCAGTTGCCGTTGCTGCTGCTGCCCGGGATGACGACCGGGAGGTAGACATCGCGCAGCATGGTGGCGAACCGGGCCTGGTTGGGCCAGCTCGAATACGTGTATTTGATGATCTCGGCGGCGCGCGGCCACACCGAGCCGGCCCAGCCGGTCTGCAGCGGGGCGTTGCTGTTGGTGTGCGACCGGATGGTGGCCGACCACGCGTCCATCAGCGCGATCGACTTCTGCGCGTACGCCGCGTTGCCGCTGATGTACCAGATCAGCGCGTCGGTGTACGCCGCGATCGCGTCCTCACGCTCGTCGGTGCATCCGTTGTTGGGGTTGGAGTACGAGCCGCACTCGACGGTGGCGCGCGGGGCCGGCGTGCGCGACAACGACGCGTACCGGCTCGCGACCATCTGGTTGTAGGCGGCGGTCCACGGCTGGGCCCCGGAGCTGACTTTGCCCTTGACGAAGTCGAGCTGGGGACGGCTGACGAGGACGCCGGGGTGGGTGAAGGTGGCGGGGGCGGCTTCGGCGGCCGACGGGCGGAGGCCGAAGGTGGCGGAGGCGGTGGCAGCCATCAATGCCATGAAGGCCGCCAGGAGCGCGCGTCTGCGCATGGGGATCTCCCGGGGGATGTTGGGGATGAGCGGGGAGAGGGAAACCGGAAAGTGACTTAACAGTTCCCACGTCGAGAGATCCCGGTCAAGCACATATTGACCGACTTAAGTTTCTCTTAAGGTTGTTTCTTTGGGCCTTACTTGAAGTAGTGGCCGTCGGCGAGGTCGTCCAGCAGGCCCGGGCCGGTGGGTTCCCAGCCGAGCAGTTCGCTGGTCAGCGCGTGGGAGGCGGGGCTGTCGAGGGCGAACAGCGGGCCGATCCAGCCGAGCTCGTCGGGCGTGGCCGGCGCGACCGGCACGCCGAGTCCCCGGCCGATCGCCTCGGCGATCTCGCGCCCGGTGACGCCCTCTTCCGCGACGGCGTGCAGCACCGAACCCGCCGGCGCCTTCTCGACGGCGAGCCGGAAGACGGTGGCGGCGTCGTCGCGATGCACGGCGGTCCAGCGGTTCGAGCCGAGGCCGATGTAGCCGGCTGTCTTACGTTCGCGGGCAAGGTCGATGAGCGTCGGCACGAAACCCTTGTCGCCCTCGCCGTGCACGGTCGGCGCGAGCCGGACGACCAGGGGGCGGACGCCTCGGTCTTCCAGGGCGAGGGCCGCGGCGGCGGACTGCGTGCGCGGGTGGGCGGTTGCCGGGTCGGGCAGGTCTCGCTCGGTGGCGACCCGGCCCGGAAGCAGGCCGAGGGTGCCCGAGGCGATGGCGAACGGGCGGCCGGTGCCATCGAGGGCGGCGCCGATCGTGTCGATGGCGGCGCGGTCCTTGCGCAGGGACTCGGCGAAGTTGCCGAAGTCGTGGACGAAGGCCAGATGAATGACGGCGTCGGACTCTTTCGCGCCCTGGCTCAGCACGTCGAGCGTGTCGAGGTTTCCGCGCAGCACCCGGGCCCCGGCCGCGGCGAGTTGGCCGGCCGCCGCGTCGGATCGGGCCAGTCCGGTCACCTCGTGGCCGTGGGCGAGCAGGTCGGGAACGACGGCGGAGCCGATCCAGCCGGAGGCGCCGGTGACGAAAACGCGCATGGTGATCCTTCTTTCGCAGAGCCGACCTTGATGTCAGCCGCTGTCATCACTCTAGCCCTTGATGTCAGTCACTGCCATCGCCGAGCGGCCCGCGATGTCAGAAACTGTCGTCGCCTAAACTTGGGTGATGGGACGCTGGGAGCCGAACGCGCAGGCCCGCCTGCGTCAGGCCGCGATGGACCTCTATGCCGAGCGCGGCTTCGACCAGACCACCGTCGCCGAGATCGCCGAGAAGGCCGGCCTGACCGAGCGCACGTTTTTCCGCCACTTCGGCGACAAGCGCGAGGTGCTCTTCGGCGGCTCCGAGCGACTGCAAGAGATGCTGGTCGCCTCGGTGACAGCCGCCGACCCGGGCACAGATCCGGCGGTCACCGTGGCGGCGGCCTTCGAGCACGCCGCCGAGGACTACTTCCCGCCCGTCGGCTACTCCCGTCAGCGTCAGCAGGTGATCGACGCGAACCCCGGGCTGCAGGAGCGTGAGCTGGCCAAACTCGACGGGCTGGCCGCGGCGATGGCGGCCGCCCTGCGCGAACGGGAGACGCCGGACCTGCCCGCCGCCCTGATCGCCGAGACCGGGGTCGCCGCGTTCAAGGTGGCCTTCGTGCGATGGGTCACCGACCCGGCCGACGCCCCTCTGCTGGGGCACGTGCGCTCGGCTTTCGCGGCGCTCGGCGACGTGTGGAGTTTCGCGCCCGGTCGAATCTGAAACTTCCTCAGGGTCCGGTACATTGCCGGGTCATGGACGCAGACGTCATCGTCGTCGGGGCCGGTCTCGCCGGGCTGGCGGCCGCCCACGAGCTCACCTCGGCCGGCAAGCGGGTCGCCCTCGTCGACCAGGAGAACGCGGCCAACCTCGGCGGGCAGGCGTTCTGGTCGTTCGGCGGCCTGTTCCTGGTCGACACCCCCGAGCAGCGCCGCATGCGCGTCGCCGACTCCTTCGACCTGGCCTGGAGCGACTGGCAGGGCAGCGCCGGCTTCGACCGCGCCGACTCGCCCGGCTCCTGGCCCGGCGAGGACGCGTGGGCCGTCCGCTGGGCTCGGGCGTATGTTGAATTCGCCGCGGGGGAGAAACGCGCCTGGCTCTCGGAGCTCGGCATGACCTGGTTGCCGACCGTGGGCTGGGCCGAGCGCGGCAGTCTGCGCGCCGACGGGCACGGCAACTCGGTGCCGCGCTTCCACGTCACGTGGGGCACCGGCACGGGCGTCGTCGCGCCTTTCGTCCGCTCGATCCAGGACGCCGCCGCACGTGGCCTCGTGAGCTTCCACCACCGGCACCGCGTCGACGAGCTCGTCCTCGAAAACGGCATCGTCACGGGCGTACGGGGAAAGGTCCTGGCGCCCTCGGACGGGGCTCGGGGAGTGCCGTCGAGCCGCGAGACGGTGGGTGACTTCACGTTGACGGCCCAGGCGGTCGTCGTGGCCTCCGGCGGCATCGGGGGCAACCATGATCTCGTACGGAAATATTGGCCTGACGGTCTCGGCACGCCGCCGCGGCACATGATCACCGGTGTCCCCGAGTATGTCGACGGGCGCATGCTGGAGATCTCGGCCGGTGCGGGCGCGCGGCTGGTCAACCGCGACCGCATGTGGCACTACACCGAGGGCATCCGCAACTGGGACCCGATCTGGCCCGGCCACGGCATCCGCATCCTGCCGGGACCGTCGTCGATGTGGTTCGACGCGCTCGGCCGGCGGCTGCCCGAGCCCTGCCTGCCCGGCTACGACACCATGAGCACCCTGCGTCACCTGCGGACCACGCCGGAGATCGCCGGTTACGACCACTCCTGGTTCATCCTCACCCAGAAGATCATCGAGAAGGAGTTCGCGCTCTCCGGCTCGGAGCAGAACCCGGACATCACCGCGCAGGACAAGAAGGCGTTCCTGCGCGAGCGGATCCTGGGCAAGGGGGCGCCGGCGCCGGTCGAGGCGTTCAAGCGCAAGGGCGCCGACTTCGTGGTCGCGTCCAACCTGGACGACCTGGTGGCCGGCATGAACAAACTGACCGACGAGCCGCTGCTCGACGCGGCCCGGCTGCGCACCCAGATCGAATCGCGCGACCGTCAGATCGCCAACCCGTTCTCGAAGGACGCGCAGGTCCAAGGCATTCG
Source organism: Actinoplanes solisilvae (assembly GCF_003999975.1). Lineage (GTDB taxonomy): Bacteria > Actinomycetota > Actinomycetes > Mycobacteriales > Micromonosporaceae > Actinoplanes > Actinoplanes solisilvae. Next base: position 41,934 of record NZ_RJAC01000013.1, read on the forward strand.
CAACTCGCGGCGCTACCTGGGCGACCGGATCGGCCGCACCGCGACCCCGCACCGCCTGCTCGACCCGGCGGCCGGCCCGCTGATCGGCATCAAGCTGCACGTTCTCACCCGCAAGACGCTGGGCGGCATCCAGACCGACCTGGACTCACGGGCGCTGTCGGCCGACGGCGGGCCGATCCCGGGCCTCTACGCGGCGGGCGAGGTCGCGGGGTTCGGTGGCGGCGGTGTCCACGGCTACAACGCTCTCGAAGGCACGTTCCTGGGGGGCTGCCTGTTCAGCGGTCGCGCCGCGGGCCGCCACCTCGCCCGTACGCTCTGAGGTTTGAGCCCTAGATGCTCCAGCCGCCGTCGATCGTGATCGTCGCGCCCGTGATGAACGCGGCGTCGTCACTGGCCAGGAACGCGACCGCCTGGCCGACCTCCTGCGCGGTCCCGTACCGGCGCCGATGCCGCGCGACCCGCCGGTCACGAGGGCGGTTCGTCCTGTCAAATCCTGGGGCATGGCGATGTTCTCCTTGTTCGTTGCCTGCCCGATGAAAGTTAGAGCTTGACGCTAACGTCAATGTCAAGGATGCGTCGCGTGCGTCACGGGATGGGGCGACTGCCGATCGAGGCACACGCGGCCGCCGCGTCGGCGAATCTTTCCGCTGGATAGATCACCGAGCCACCCGCGTCCTCGCCCGGGTGCCGGCACGCGACGAACGACGCCGGCCTCGGAGTGCCGTCGCCGAACATCACGGTCCAGCTCTCGGCGCAGGCCTTCGCGGGATCGGCCGGATCGAACTTCTCGTTCGGCTGGGACAGGTCGGCGTCGGCCGACAGGGTGCGAGCGCACATGCCGCCGCTGGGGTCGCCGTCGGAGAACGGCAGCCCGTTGGCCACGGCGACACCGCCCGCGCCCGTCGCCAGCACCGCGCCGGCGACGATGGCGAAGATCCGGTTGCGGCGCTTCGCGGGGGACGGTCGCCGGGTCTCCCGCAGCACACCGTCGAGCACCGCCCGGCCCTCGTCAGAGGCGGCCCAGCCCTGGATCTCGGGCGGACGCGCGCGGCTCACCCGGCGCAGATCGTCGTTCATGAGTTCGTCTCCCATGCCGGGCGGCCGGCGAGCGAGCCGCCGGGGGTGATCGGGTTCAGCGCCGCGCGAAGCCGTTTCCGGGCGCGGTGCAGGCGGACGGCGTACGCGGCCTGGCTGCACCCCAGGGCCTGAGCGGCCTGGGCGGCGGTCAGGTCGTACCAGCCGGTCAGCAGCAGCACCTCGCGGTCGGGCTCGGACAGGCCCGCCAGCGCGCGCAGAGTGTCGTGCCGTTCGATGGCGTCCTCGATGCCGGAGTCGCCCGGCTCGAAGCGGTTCTCGGTCAACATGCGTTCCACCACCGCTTCCGTACGTCCCTGGGACCGCCGATGGTTGGCCAGCACGCGCCGCGCCACGCCGTAGAGCCAGCCGCGCGGATCAGCCGGAACGTCGGTCTTCCTGCGCCAGGCGATCGTGAACGTCTCGGCCAGCACGTCCTGGGCCGTCTCGTGGTCGGTGCGGTGGCGCAGGAACGTCAGGACCGCGTCGGCGTGCTGCCGGAAGAGCTCTTCCAGCCACCCTTCGTCAGGCGGTCGAGTCCGGAAGCCGAGCAACATGTCCTCCTCTCGTCACAAAAGTGGCCGCCCGCGACCCGGGGCCGCGGGCGGCACTTCCCTACGCGCCGGCGATCGCGATCGGCACGGCGCCGATCGAGGCGCAGGCCGTCTTGGCGTCCGCTCCGGCGGCGGCCGGGTAAACCACGGAACCGCCCGCGCCAGCCCCCGGGTGCTCGCAGGCGACGAACTTCGCCGGCTTCGGGCCAGCGTCGCCCCACATGACGGTCCAGCCGTCCGCGCAGGCCTTCGCCGGGTCGGCCGGGTTGAAGTCGCCGGCCGGCTCGGACAGGTCCGCGTCAGCGGAAAGCGTACGGGCACACATGCCGCCGCTCGGATCGCCGTCCGAGAACGGTAGTCCGCCGGCCATCGCCACCCCGCCGACGCCGCCCGCCAGCACCAGTCCGCCGACGACGGCCAGGACGCGCCGCTTCGTTCCGAGTTGCATCGTGCTCTCCTCCTGCTGCTTTTCGCTTTCAAGCAGGAGGTGTCCGGCCGGACGAAGATGTTTACAGCTAAGGAATGGACCAACTTTGGGTCGTGGAACCGTCGCAGTCGGTGACCCGTACGCCGGAACCGGCGCGGCGACCGCCCGACGGGTCGGTCAGGCAGTCGTCGGACGACGCGTTGATCAGCCGCTGGCCGTCGCGACGCCACCGGGCCGCCTCGCGGTCGTCGCAGCGCAGGATGCGCACGGCGCCGTCGCGGAAGGACGTGGCGCATTTGCCCAGCACACGCAGGGTGCCGTCGGTGGCCAGGGTCCAGGTCTGCGCGCCCGTGTCGTTGCAGCGCGCGACCTGGATGTGGTTGTAGTCGAAGGTGAGCCCGCCGTTCAGGTCGAGGCAGAGGCTGTTCTGGCCGCGGATGACGCCGACCCGTTCGCTCGGCGACGCCGGCGGCTGGGTCGTGGTCTTGCCGGGCGTCGGGGTCAGGGCGATCGGCTGGCCCGCGGACGGGGTGGCGCCGGTCGGCTTGCCCGAGGCGGCCCGCTTCGTCGGGGTCGCCCCGCCGTCGGTGTTGCCGGTACCGGTCTGGTCCTCGTCGCCGTCCGGGTCCTCGACATCGGGGAGGCCCGCGGCGGGGGTGGACGCGGCCAGCGAGCCGGTGACGAGCGGCCCGGTGGCGGCCGGGACGGGGCCACCGGGCAGGCCCGTCGAAACCATGGGGCGTACGTCGTCACGCAGCGCGGCGAAGCCGGCGGCAGCAGCCCCCAGCACGACCGCGGTGGCGCCGCCGGCCAGCACGACCAGCCGTTTGCGACGCCGGCCGGGGGCCTGCTTGCCCGCCACGGGCAGGTGCATGATCGCGGTCGGGGCGTCGTCGGCGCCGGAGCCCACAACGGTCGGCCGGGGCGGCGTCGCGCTCGCCGGCCAGGTCTGCGTCGCGTCGTCGCCGCCGAGCGAGCCCTGGTCGCGCAGCACGAACGGCCGGACGAGCAGAGGGTCCCGCTCGTTGGTCTGCTCGCCGTTCGTCACGCTGCCCCCGCCGCCGTCGAGCCGTCCGAACTGCTGATGATCATGCCGCTTTCCCGGACATCCGACTTTCCGCCCGCGAGGCCCGAGAGGACCAGCTTCGGTCGGCATCGCGACAGTTGACCGTGCGGCAACGTTCCACTCCACAGCAGAGAACCGAGTTGATCTCGCGAGAACCTACCGTCTAGATCATCCGGAAGCGAGCGCGGGTGCCGGTCGGATAGTCGAAACGACTTAACGCGGAGAGCGTCGTGCGGTGACCGGCGCCACGCGGGCCCGTTGGTCGGGCTTCGAACAGGGGAGGCAGGCGGCTGCCAAGCGGCGGCTTCCCGCTGAGAGCGGCCCTGAGACGTCAAACAGACTCTGGGGGATCGTAGGAAACACCCTGTCACCGACCTGCCCTGCCCCTCGTCGGCCGAGGAGGCCAGGCGATGAGTGCGCCGGCGAAGATCGCGCTGATCACGGGGGCCAATCGCGGGATCGGCCGAGCCAACGGCGGTCGCCGCCGCGGGCAAGGGCATCGACGTCGTGCTGACCTACCGCTCCGACGAGGGGGAGGCTGAGGCGGCGGTCAAGGAGGTGGAAGGGGCCGGTGCCCGGCCGCCGCCCTGCGCCTCGACGTGGACGACATCGGTTCGCTCGACGGGTTCGTCGGTGCGTTCACGGCCTTGCTGCGCGACAAATGGGATCGCGAAGACTTCGACTACCTCGTCAACAACGCCGGGTCGCAGCGTCCGGGCCTGCTCGGCACCGTCACCGAAGCCGACTTCGACGCGCTCGTGGACGTCCTCTTCAAGGGACCGTTGTTCCTGATCCAGAAGCTCGCGCCGCTGCTGGCCGACGGCGGTTCGATCATCAACATCTCCAGCGGGGTGACCCACTCGGCGCGTGGGTGCCGACTCAGCGCCGGGTGGGTGGCGTTACGGGTCAGCGTTTCCAGAAGGCCTTTCGCTCGGGGGCGGGCTCGGAGGCGGACGGCTCTGCGGAGGGCGATGACCCGGCCGCGCCGGCGAACGCGGCCAGGGCGGTCAGCGCGGCCGTCCACTTGCCGGTGGTGGGCAGGTCGGAGCGGAGCTTGGCGACCAGGTCTTTCAGCGGCGCGAAGTCGGGGTCGGCGGAGGAGCTGATCAGGACGTCGAGCCGGCTGAGCAGGTCGTCCAGGAGGTCGCGGCGCTCCCACTCGGGGAGGGCCGACGCCTCGTGCAGGCGGCGGAGCTCGGTGGCGGCCAGCGTGCGCATCTCGTCGAGGGACGGGGTGGTCGACGACGGGGCCATGGCCTTGCCGGCACGGATGGAGGCCGGGATCGCGGCGATGCCCGGACGGCGGGCGCTGCCGGGGGCGGCGCCACCGCGGCCCACGTAGCCGGCGGCGGGGCTGCCCATGATGCCGCCACCCGCGCCACCGGTCTCGGCCACGTCGGCGAAGGTCGGGGCGAAGCGGCCGGGGGCGGCCGGCATCGGCGGGGCCGCGGCGGCCGACAGGTTCATGAAGGTGGCGGACACGTCGGCGGGGGTTTCCCAGCCGTCGGGGAACTCGACCGGCTGGGTGACGCGCCGCGTCTCGCCGCCCTCGTTGACGACCCGGTTGTCGACGGCCACGAAGGCCGTGAACCGGCACAGCACGCCGTAGCGCAGCGAGGCGGCGACGATGCGCTGCTCCAGGCCGCGGTCGCCGGCGGCGTAGGCGTCCTCGAGGTCGCGGAGCCGGGCGCGGGCCCACTGGGCCTCGATGGCCGGCTCGATGCGCTGCTGCAGCGGGACCGTCGTGCGGAATTCCTGATCGTCGCGGGTGCGGCCGGTGACGACCAGCTCGCCGCTCGGGCGGCCCGTGTAGCGGCCGCTCACCACCAGTGGGACACCGGGATAGAGGCCGGGCAGGCGGGCCGGGGCGCGGTCGTCGTCGACCAGTTGCACGCCGGTGGCGGCGATGCGCAGGTCGGTGACCGTGGGAGCGCCGATGCGGCGGTGGATGTGTTCCATGGCCTCGTCGAGACGGTCCTCGCTCTCGACGAGCTCGGCCCGGCCGGCGCCGAGGGCGGCCAGGCGGCCCAGGAAACCGGCGTTGACGGCGCGGTCGATGCCGATCGTGTGGATGCGGGTCGTGCCGATCAGGGGGGTGACGTCGTGGACGATCTGGTCCTCGTTGCCGACCTGGCCGTCGGTGACCAGCACGAGCACCCTGTCTCGGCCTTCGCTCGCCTGCAGCAGGCGGAGGCCCTCGGTGAGCGGCGACAGCAACTCGGTGCCGCCGCGGGCTGTCGCCTTGGCCAGGTGTTCGACCGCGCGGAAGCGGTGACGGTCGTGCGCCTCGGCCAGGCCGGAGGGCAGGTCGTCGGGGCGGTCGACCTGGTGGTCGAACGTGAGCACGGCGAAGCGGTCGGCGGCGGTCAGCGTGTCGACGACCCGGGCCGCGGCCCGCCGGGCGGCCACCATCTTCCAACCGCCCATGCTGCCGGAGCGGTCGAGCAGGAGGACGACGTCTTTGGGACGCGCGGGTGCGGCCGCCGCCGGGGGCAGCACGATGAGCTGGAAGACACCCTCGGGCTGCTCGGCGCTCTCGTCGGGCACAGCGATCGCGGTCTCGCCGCCGCCCGCGTAGGGCAGCCGGAGGATGAAGTCGCGGTTGGCCCGCTCGCCGGGGCCGATCGTCAGCACCCCGTCACGGTCGACCACCGTGTGCAGGCTGGAGCGGACCTCGCCCAGCTCGAGGCCGGCCGCATCGATCTCGACGGAGATGGCCAGCCGCAACGGGTTGGGGAAGCCGGGCAGCAGCACCGGCGGCGTGATGCGCGAGGCGTCGGGAACCGCGTCGGTGTCGGGCGACCAGCCCTCGCCGACCGCCGGGCCGGGCAGGGGAGTGCCGGGGATGTAGCGCGGGGCCACGACCAGCGGGAACCGGAAGGTCGCCTCACCGTCCTCGAAGGGGAGCGGGCCGACCAGGCTCAGCTCGACCACGACGCGCTCGCCGGGCATCAGGTTGCCGACGCGCATCGTGAAGACGTCGGGCCGCTCCTCCTCGGCGATGGACGCGCGCCGGCCGGACGCGATGGCCTGGTCGTAGGCCTCGCGGGCCTGTCCGCGCTCTTGCAGCTCGGCCGTGACCGTGCGGTTGTCACAGGTCATGGTCATGCCGGTGACGGCGGCCCGGTCGGGCAGCGGGAAGACGTAGGTCGCCTCGAGCGCGACGTCGTGCACGTTGACGAACTCGGTGACCAGCACCGTGCGCGCGACCAGGCCGCTGACCCGCGCGCGGACCTCGAGACGGTCGAGCGGCAGGGCGCCGCGGTCGGTGCGCAGCATGCCGAAGCCCGAATCCGGAAGGATCTTGATGCGGCTGATCTCGGCGGAATCCATCGGAGTGACGGAGATGGTCATCGGATCTCCTCAGTGGAAACCCAGCCGTTCAGGGCCGGGAGGATACGGAGGCTACGGCCGTGCGGCGCGCCTCCATGGTCTTCACGAGTTGGTCTGCCAGTTTGTGGGCCATGTCCACGAGGGTGGTGAAGCGGGCGTACAAGTACCGCTTCTACCCGACGCCGGAGCAGGCCGCTGAGCTTGCCCGCACGTTCGGGTGTGTCCGCCTGGTCTACAACAAGGCGTTGCAGGCGCGCAGCGAGGCGTGGACGCTGCGGCAGGAGCGGGTCAACTACAACGCCACGTCGGCGCTGCTGACCGGCTGGAAGAAGACCGACGAGTTGGCGTTCCTCAATGAGGTCGGTTCGGTTCCGTTGCAGCAGGCCCTGCGCCATTTGCAGGTCGCGTTCACCAACTTCTGGGCCAAGCGCGCCAAGTACCCGACCTTCAAGAGCAAGAAGAAGTCGCGCAGGTCGGCGGAGTACACCATCAGCGCGTTCCGCTGGCGTGACGGCCGTCTGACCCTGGCGAAAATGACGGCGCCGCTGGACATCGCGTGGTCGCGTCCACTGCCGGAAGGTGCGGCGCCGTCCACGGTGACCGTGTCGCAGGACGCGGCCGGCCGCTGGTTCGTGTCCCTGCTGTGCGACGACCGCATCGAGCAGACCCCCGCGGTCCACGCTGCCGTCGGGATCGACGCCGGGCTCGACTCGCTGCTGATCCTGTCGACTGGGGAGAAGATCACCAACCCCAGGCATGAGCGGGCCGACCGTAAAGCCCTCGCCAAGGCGCAACGCGCCATGGCGAAGAAGGAGAAAGGCTCCGCGAACCGGGCCAAGGCCCGGCTCAAGGTGGCCCGGGTGCATGCGCGGATCACCGACCGGCGCCGCGACATGCTCCACAAGCTGACCACTCGGCTCGTGCGTGAGAACCAAACGCTCGTGATCGAGGATTTGACCGTGCGCAACATGGTCAAGAACCACTCGCTGGCCCGCGCGATCAGCGACGCGGCCTGGCGGCAGTTCCGCACCATGCTCGAATACAAGGCCGCCTGGCACAGCCGTGAGCTGATCGTGGTGGACCGCTGGTTCCCCAGCTCGAAACTCTGCTCGACCTGTGGGGCGCTCGCTGAGCGAATGCCACTGAACATCAGGTCGTGGACGTGCCGGTGCGGCACGGTCCACGACCGCGACGTCAACGCGGCCCGCAACAATCTGGCCGAGGGGCTCTCGGTCGCAGCCTGTGGAGGAGGCGTAAGACCTCAACGGGGGAACCTCCGTTCGGGGCAGCCGACGATGAAGCAGGAAAACCCGAGGGCGACCAAGGGAATCCCCGTCCTTTAGGACGGGGAGGATGTCAAGCGGGACTCCCATCGATCAGGCCTTCGGCGGAGGTGAGGCCTCGGGCGGCGAGCAGAGCGAGCAAAGGTTCGGCGGCTTCGGCGACGGCGTCGCGGTCGTGGTCGGACAACGGACGGGGTACGAGAAGCAAGACTCCGCCGCCGAGAGCGACGCCGGTGAAGGGCTGGGTCGGGGGAGTTGGCCGGTCGGGCGCGGCGATGGCGGTTGACATGAGGGGCAGCGCGGGCGCCGGTGGGGGCGTCGCGGCCGGCTGATCGGACCAGAAGCGCGGACGGGAAGGTGCCTCGTCGGCCGAGTCGTCGCCGATCTGGACGAGCAGCCGGGGCGGCACGTGGGCGATGTCGGCGAGCGAGGAGGGGGAGATGCCGGTCAGCTCCTCTTGGATCTGGGCCAGGCTGTGGCCCTCGGCCTGGCGGCGCTTGATGGCCACCAGTTGCTCGAGGTGGCGGGGACCGTAGAGCGCGGAGCGGCCCCGGGTGCCCAAGGGGCGGTCGACCAGGCCGATCGTCGAATACCACCGGATGGCGCGACGGTCGGGCACGTCGCGGACGCGTCCGTTGGGTGCGCCGGGGTATTCGGCCTCGAGGGCCTTGCGCACCCGTTCCACCAACTCGTCGAGCGTCCACATGCCCACCACTCTGACACTGTCACCATGACACTGTCAATGAGATAGAGTGAGCGAACCGATGCGACTGATCAGCCTGTCCCACGTGAGCGACCCCGCCATCACCAACATCTACCCCGGCGACCCGCCTTTCGAGCTCGAGACGGTCGCCACAGTCGAGAAGGACGGTTACTACCTGAGATATGTCCGCCAGGGCGAGCACACCGGCACCCACTGGGGCGCGCCCGGGCACTTCAATCGGGGCGAGCCGCTGGCCGACGAGCTCGACCTGGAAGACCTGCATCTGAGAGCGGTCAAGATCGACGTACGGGAGCAGTGCGCGCGCGATCCCGGCTACGCCGTGACGATCGCCGACATCGAGACCTGGGAGGAGGTGCACGGGCGCATCCCCGACGAGTCCATGGTGATCATCTGGACCGGCTGGGACGCCAAATGGGGTACGGCCGAGTTCACCAACGCCGGCGTCGACGGCGCGCCACGCCACCCCGGTTTCGCCGTCGAGACCGTCCGCTGGCTCATCGACACGGGCCGTCTCGGTCGCCGGGGCGGCACGGGCACCGACGCCTTCAGCCCCGACGTGGGCGCCGACGCCACCTACACGGTCTCGCACCTGGTCTACCAGCGGCATCGCATCAGTCTGGAGGTCCTCGCCAACCTCGAGGCCCTCCCCGAGACGGGCGCCCACATCCTGTGCGGCGGCCAGATCAACCGGGCCGGCTCGGGCTCGCCTGCCCTGATCTACGGCCTGCTGCCCTGAGGCGACGGCCTGCTGCCCTGATCTACGGCCTGCTGCCCTGAGGCGACGGCCCGGCGGGGCGCGGCGGAGTTCCTCCTGGTGCGTAGGGTTCGGTGCCGCCGCCGGGTTGGAGGGCGCCGTTGACGACCAGGCGGTAGGGGGCGTAGCGCTTCTCCTGCTCGGTGGGCTCGTCGTGGGAGATGACGGCCACGACCTTCGGGTAGGACGCCAGCCGCCGGAACTCGGCGACCGGCACGACCTCGACGTGGCCGCCGCGCAGCCCGACCAGGCGCGCCTGCCAGGCGTGGACCGGGGTCGGGTTGATCTCGGTGGGCGGGCGCCAGCCGGTCATGGTCGTGCCGTCGGTGAGGACGCGGCCGGCCAGGGTCATGGTGCCGATTCGCCAGCCGCCCTGGGCCAGCACGCCGTCCGAGACGTACCGCAGACCCAGGAGCACGGACTTCCCGGCGTACGGGGAAAGGTTGTAGCCGGCTTTGACGACGCTGCCGCTGATGCCGGTCAGGCCCGGTCCGTGCGGCCCGGGGGTGGTTCGGTCGCCGGTCACCGAGTGGAACGTGCGGCCGCCGTTGGTCGAGATCGTCACGTAGCCGAAGTCGCGGCGCTCCTGCATGCCGTAGGACGTCTCGAGCGTCAGCACCGGGTCGCCCGCCGGGATCGTGACCGGCCGAACGCCGTACGCGTCGAGGTTGTTGCCGTTGCCCGAGAAGAGGGTGCCACCGACCGTCGTCCAGCCGAGGGGCAGCGGCCGCAGGTGGGTGGCGCCCTCGAAGGACACCGAGCGCAGCGGCGTCGGCAGCGGCACATAGTCGGCCCCGTTCGGCGCCGCGCCCGGCTCGTCGTACGCCGCCTTGTTGCCCAGGTTGACCGACGAACGCAGGCTGGGCGCCGTCACCCGCGAAAGGTCCACTCCGGATTTCGCCACGTCGTCGACCAGCGTCATCAGCTGATAGTCGTGCAGCACGTCGGACAGGGAAGAATCCGCGGGCAGGGCGGCCCGCATCGACGCCAGTCCCTGCCGCGATCCGTCCCGGTGCAGGGTCGAGACCACCTCCGGACCGAACCGGTCACGCAGGTAGAGGAAGAACTGGAACGCGTTGCCGTAATCGGCCAGCACGTCGCTCGGCGCCCCCTCGTCCCACAGGTTCAGCGAGTTCTGCGGCCCCCCGCAGTCGCGCGCGTTCGGGTTGTGGCGCGTCTTCACCGGCCCCCAGCCCTGAAAACACATCAGGTGCGTGTCGTTGCCCGCCTCGTGCACCGTGTTGCGCGCGTCCGCGTAGCCGGTCAGCGTCGACGCGAAGTCGGCCAGCCCCTCGTTGAGCCAGGTCGTCTCCTTCGGATCGGTGTTGTACTGCAGCAGGTGCAGCCACTCGTGCGCGAAGGTGGCCTCGTACATGCGGGGACGCGCGGGCCGGCTGGTGCACAGGTCGTCGGTCGGATCGTTCGCGGGCTGGGCGCCGAGCCGGTGTTTCCAGTCGTACGCGTCGATCGTCATCACGTTGCGGTCGAAGAGCTCGTTGAGCTGCCGCGAGAAGAACCCCGCGACGTACGTGGTGACCGCCGGGAACCGGAAGAAGTTGTCGTCGCGAATGTTGTCGACCAGGGTGACTGTCTTGTTGCCGTCGCCCGTGAAGTCGCCGTCCATCGTCGCGCGCGTCCCGTCGCGATCGCGCGGGGTGCTGAAGGCGGCCGTCTCCTTCGGATAGATCGTCTGGTCGAACTCGGTGACCAGCGCGGCCACGTTGGCGTCGCTGACCTCGATCGAGTTCGTGCGGCAATCCGCGGCGGGGAAGGCGAGATCGCGGGCCACCCACACCTCGATGTGGTTCCCGACCGCCTTCAACGTGTACGGCTTGGGGTAGTACTTGCCGGTTGTCTCGTCGAGCCCGAGCCACTGGCGTTCCGTGCCGACCGGCGGCGTCGGGGCGGGCGCCGAGCGTCCGGAGGGTCGCGACGGCAACGGCAGACGGCGGCCTTCCAGCGTGAAATCGGTGCGCGCGAGTTCTCGTACGTCGGGATCGGTCTTGGCCGCTCGGGCCTGGGCCGGAGTCACGACGGCGGCCAGCAGGACAGTCACCAGCAAAGCCACAAAAGCCGAAAAACGGGCGCGAATCATGAGGCCGGAGGCTACTAGGAGCGAGCGGCGATCACGCGGCTATTCGAACAGGGAGTGCCCGCGTCCACCCTCGGCGCGCCGACGGGCCCGGCGGCGGAACTGCACCACGACTATGTCGACGACGGCCACCACCGCCCAACCGGCCAGCAGCCAGCCCGGCACCGTCAGACCCGCGCGGAAGAGCAGGATCGACAGCACGGTGCAGACGACCAACCCGAAAGCGGCCAGGATCAACCGCAGATTCAGAGCGCTGTACGGCTTTTCGACCGTGCCGCGCCGGTCGGGCGGTTGAGCGCTGATGGGCATGCTCAACCGTACTCCCGGCCGGCACCCTGCCTACGACACCTCGCGCCGCAGCACTCGCCACACGCCCAGCACCAGCGGCAGCAGCACCCAGACGGCGGCCGAGACGCCGATCCGCGCCCACTCGCCGCCGGTCGCGTTCGCCTCCGACAGAGCCGTGGTCGTGATGTTGATGTCGAGCCACTGCGACGCCGTGCCCAGCGCCTTGATCGTCTCGCCCAGGATCGACCAGACCGTCGGCAGCGCGAAGAACAGCACGATGGCCAGCGGCGAGTTCAGCAGCAGCGCGCCGAAGCCGAGCCCCATCAACACGAAGATCACCTGGACGGCCAGGCCCTGCCAGATCAGCGAGCCGGCGATGTCCCAGCCGCCGTCGCCGCCGGTCGCGGAGCCGAGCAGGTTGGCCGCCGCGGCCAGCACGAAGGTCGCCGCCGTCGAGGCGATGGCGATGAGCACGCCGGCCAGCAGCTTGGCCGCGATCACCCGCTCGCGCGCCGGGACCAGGGTGAACGTGGTGAGCGCGGTGCGTTGCGACCACTCCGCGGTCATCGACAGGATGCCCAGCACGGGCAGCAGCACGGCCGACGGCACCAGGCCGAAGGCGAAGAAGCCGTCGAAGGTCAGCTCGTCGTCCGGCGCCCAGCCCAGCATGATCGCTGAGGTGCCCAGGGTGGCCAGGCCGATGATGATCAGCAGCCACAGCCCGGCCCGGGTGTCGCCCAGCTTGCGCAGCTCGATCATGGTGAGCCGGGCCAGCGGGACCGGGCGGCCGCTCTCCCGCGTCACCGGCGGGGTCGTGGTCTCGAGAACGGCGGTCATCGGACGGCCTCCTTGACGGAATCGCCGGCGGTCAGGGTGAGGAACATCTGCTCGAGGCCACCGGAACCGGCCGGTCGCAGTTCGAGCAGGACGAGCCCGGCGTCGGCGGCGGCCCGCCCGATCGTCTCGGACCCGACCGGAACGACGACGCCCCCGTCGGTCGTCTTCGTCCCCTTCAGCCCGGCCCGCTCGAGCACCATCGCGAGCGCTTCCTGGTCGGCGGCGCGCACGAAGGTGCCGGACTGGGCGAGCAGGTCGGCCTTGTCACCCTCCGCGACGACCTTGCCGGCGCCGATCACGACCAGCTTGTCGGCCACCGCCTCGACCTCGCGCAGCAGGTGGGAGGAGAGCAGCACGGTGCCGCCACGGTCGGCGAAGTCGCGCAGCAGACCGCGCATCCAGTAGATGCCCTCGGGGTCGAGCCCGTTGGCCGGTTCGTCCAGAATCAGCACGGCCGGGTCGCCGAGCATGGCCAGGGCCAGCCCGAGCCGCTGCCGCATGCCCAGGGAGTACGCCTTGATGCGGCGCTTGCCGGCGGTGGCGTTCAGGCCCACCCGTTCCAGCGCGCGCGGAACCTCGCGGGTGTCGACGCCCATGGTCAGCGCGGCAAGGGTCAAAGCCTCCCTTCCCGTACGACCGGCGTGCTGGGCGGAGGCGTCGAGGAGCACGCCCACGTGCCGTCCCGGGTTGCCGAGCTTGCGGTAGGGCACGCCGCTGACGCTCGACGAGCCGGCCGTCGGCGGGGTGAGGCCGCAGATCATGCGCATGGTGGTCGACTTGCCGGCGCCGTTCGGGCCCAGGAACCCGGTCACCGTGCCGGGCTCGCAACTGAAGGACACATCGTCGACGGCGGGATGGGTGCCGTACCTCTTCGTGAGATGTTCGACCGTGATCATGTACTCAGCGTGCCGGGAGCGGCCGGCGGGGCGCTTCGGCCGGAGGTAGGCCACCGGAGAACCTTGGTAGGGCCCGACCACCGACTTTGGTAGGTATCCGCCCCTGCGACCCGGCCGTAGGCTCCAAACGTGGCAAAGCTTCAGGAATACAGCTGGTTGCTGCCGTCGTCGATCGAGACGTCGGCGGCCTCCCGGCGCTCGACACGCGACTGGATCGTCGACGCGATCTGTTTCCTGATCGGGTACGGCTTCTGCCTGGTCCTCACCTACGACCTGCTCAACGCCGACTTCTCGTTCGCGCCCGAGTGGTCCGACACGCCCCCGTGGCTGGCCTGGATCGACCTCGCCGTCGGCACGGTCATCGGGGCCGGCCTGTGGTTCCGCCGCGGCCGGCTGCTCATCCCGCTGGCCGTCTTCTGTGCCGTCGTCTCGATCTTCACGGTCGCCGGGGCCATCTCCGGTCTCATCGTCCTGTTCAGCGTCGCCGTGCACCGCCGGTTCGGGGTGCTGGCCGCCTTCGCGGTGGCGGCACTGGCGGCCAACGCGATCTTCCCGTTGATCCGCCCCGAGAACGACCGGGCGTACGGCGAGACCATGGGCTGGGGCACGGCGATGATCATCATTGTGTGCCTGTGGGGCATGGTGATCCGATCGCGGCGCCAGCTCGTGCTCTCGCTGCGCGACCGGGCCGAGCGCGCCGAGTCCGAGCAGCAACTGCGGGTGGCGCAGGCCCGCTCGGTCGAGCGCAACCGCATCGCCCGCGAGATGCACGACGTGCTCGCCCACCGCATCTCCCTGCTCAGCCTGCACGCGGGGGCGCTCGAGATCAAACCCGACGCGACGCCCGAAGAGGTCACGAAGGCTGCCGGGGTGATCCGGGCCAGCGCCCACCAGGCTTTGCAAGACCTGCGCGAGGTGATCGGGGTGTTGCGGGCCGACCGGGTCGAGGGCGCTCCCGAGCCGCCGCAACCGACGCTCGACGCGCTGCCGGCACTGGCCGACGAGTCGCGGGCGACCGGGGCCAAGGTCACGCTCGACGTGGGCATCGAACCCTCGGCGGTGCCCGACGGCACGGGCCGCACGGCCTACCGCATCGTGCAGGAGGGGCTGACCAACGCCCGCAAGCACGCCGCCGGCACAGCCGTGCGGGTCAGCGTGGCCGGGTCGGCCGGGAAGGGCCTGGTGATCGACGTCCGCAACCCGTGGCCGATCGGCGGGCGCACTACGGGGATCCCGGGCACCGGCACGGGTCTGATCGGCCTGACCGAGCGGGCGCTGCTGGCCGGGGGCCGGCTCAGCCACGGCCGCACCCCGCAAAACGAGTTCGCCCTGACAGCGTGGCTGCCCTGGCCCGCCGAGCCCCCTGAGCCCGCCGAGCCCGCCGAAACGGATCAGCGCGGGGCGACGTCGGTGTGGGCGGGTGCGGCGTGAGCAGCTCGGCGGGTTCGCGGGCCGGCGCGGCTTCCGGTGCCGGCCCGGGCGAGAGCGGTCCGGTGCGGGTCCTCGTCGTGGACGACGATGCTCTGGTCCGGGCCGGGCTCAGCATGATTCTGTCGGCGGCGTCCGATGTCACGGTGGTGGGGGAGGCGGCCGACGGGGCCGAGGTTCCCGGTGCGGTGTCGCAGCACGAGCCCGACGTCGTGCTGATGGACATCCGCATGCCCCGGATCGACGGGCTGGCCGCCACCGAGACGCTGCGGGCACGGCCGGGGGCGCCCGAGGTGATCGTGCTGACGACCTTCGACGCGGACGAATACGTGTTACGGGCGCTGCGGGCGGGGGCCAGCGGGTTCCTGCTCAAAGACACACCACCGGCCGAGATCCTGCGGGCCGTGCGGCGGGTCGCGGCCGGCGAGGCGATGCTCTCGCCCACGGTCACCCGGCAGCTCATCGCCCACGTGGCCGCACCCGCGCCGCCCTCGCGCGGCCGGGCCGGCGAGCGGCTCGACCAGCTCAGCGAACGCGAGCGCGAAGTGGCGCTCGCGCTGGCCCGCGGCGGCTCCAACGCCGAGATCGCCGCCGAGCTGCACATGTCGCTCGCCACCGTGAAGGCCCACGTGTCCCGCCTGCTGATCAAGCTGGAGCTGAACAACCGCGTCCAGGTGGCGATCCTGGTCCACGACGCGGGCCTGGCCTGACCCGCGCCGCGGGCCCGCGGACGGCTGGCACCGTCCGCGGGCGGCTCGCTGTGCGCGGGGCCTCGCTGTGCGCGGGGCCTCGCTGTGCGCGGGGCCTCGCTGTGCGCGGGGCCTTGCTGTGCGCGGGGCCTCGCTCCGCGTGTGCTCGGTCAGCGGGCGGGGCTGAGGGGCCAGAGAGGCTCCTGGGCCAGGCGCTCCGATTCGCGGAGCACTCGGAGGATGTTGCCGCCGGCCAGCTTGGCCAGATCTTCGTCGGACCAGCCTCGGCCCTTCAGTTCGGTGAGCAGCAGCGGGTAGCTCGCCACGTCGCCCATGCCGTCGGGGAGTTCCGTGGTGCCGTCGTAGTCGCCGCCCAGGCCTACGTGGTCGACGCCGGCCACGTCTCGGGCGTGTTCCACGTGGTCGGCCACCTGGGCCACGGTCACCGGAGGGCGGGGGTTGGCGGCCAGCCACGAGGCGTATTCGGGGACGACCAGGCGGTCGGGGCCGGGCCAGTCCGGCATCGTCGACAGGTCCTCGCCGGGGCGCGGGGCGCGCGGCCAGTCGGCGGGGCTCGGCGGCGGGCCCAGGCGCTGCCACTCGGCCTCGGCGGCCAGCGACCAGGCGCGAGCCTCGGCCGAGACGAACGGGGCCACGAAAGTCAGCATGATCACGCCGCCGTTGTCGCGCAGGCGGGTCAGCACGTCGTCGGGGACGTTGCGCGGGTGGTCGTGCACCGCGCGGGCACCCGAGTGGCTGAAGATGACCGGGGCGAAGGCCGTGTCGAGAGCGGCGTGCATCGTCACCGGGGCCACGTGCGAGAGGTCCACCAGGACGCCGATGCGCTGCATCTCCCGGACGATCGCCCGCCCCTCGTCGTTGAGGCCGTCGACCCGGGACTCGTGTACGGCGGAGTCGGCCCACGAGGTGTTCTCGTTGTGGGTCAGGGTGACGTAGCGCACGCCGAGCCGGGCGAAGGCTCGCAGCACGCCCAGCGAGGTTGCCAGGCTGTGCCCGCCCTCGATCCCGATCAGCGAGGCGATCTTCCCGTCGGCGACGGCCCGCTCGACGTCGTCGGCACCGCAGGCGATCGCGAAGTCGCCGGGATAGGCCGCGGCGAGCCGGTAGACGGCGTCGATCTGCTCCATCGTCGCCACGACCGCCTCGGGCTCGCCCAGGTCACCGGGCACGAAGACGGACCAGAACTGGCCGCCGACCCCGCCCGCGCGCAGCCGCGGGATGTCCGTCTGCAGCTCGGGGCGGGGCTCGTCCAGCCCGTCCACCCGGTATCCGTAGCGCCCGCGCAACTGCATGGGCAGGTCGTTGTGCCCGTCGATGATCGCCTTCATGCCCTCTGGCTACCTGCCCAGCCCCCGTAAGCGCAAGTTGAGGAAAACGACCCCCGCAACCTGACCGCACCGCGCCGGGCACGGAGAGTGCACCGAACTGGCTGGAATCTCTTCTCATGCCCGGCCGACAACGGCCGGACGACAGCGGGGGAGATTCGAAAGTGCGTCGATCGAAGCTGAAGAAGTACTCGGTTGTGACCGCGGTTCTCGCCGGCGCCGCCGGTGCCGCGACGATGGCTCCGGCCCAGGCTGCCCCGGGCGCGACCCTCAAGCTCACGGCCGGTGACGACGCCTACGTCTCGAGCACCCGCACCGCCTCCGTCTTCGGCGCCGAGACCAAGCTGGTCGCCGGCCTCGCGGGCAAGGAGTCGAAGACCTCCTTCCTCAAGTTCGCCGTCCCGGCCGGCACCAAGGTCGCCGGCGCCCGCCTCGTGCTCACCACGCAGGCCCGGACCATCAGCCCCGTCGCCGTGCGCCGCGTGCTGAACACCGCCTGGACCGAGGGCAAGCTGACCGCGGCCACCGCTCCCGCGCTCGGTGCCGTCATCGCGACGGCCGTGCCCGGCGGCAGCCTGACCGTCGACCTCGGCAAGGTCGTGACCGGCCCCGGCACGTACGCCTTCGCGCTGTCCTCGACCGGCGCGGCGGTGCGCTTCAACTCGGCCGAGTCGGGCGGCGGCGCCCCGGTTCTCGAGGTCACCACCGAGGGCGACGTGTCCCCGCCCGTGCCGTCGGCGACCAACTGCGTCACCGGCGCCAAGCTCGTGCCCACCTGTGGCGTGCTCTGGGGCGCGGCGGCCGGCGGCTTCACGACCGTGCCGCGCGACCAGGCCCTGCGCGACTGGGAGAAGCTGAGCGGCCGCACCTCGACGATCTTCCACACCTACCACAGGGGTGACGAGGTCTTCCCGACCAAGTCCGAGATCACGATGACCTCCGAGGCCGCGAACCCGCGCGTGCTGCTGACCAACTGGAAGATCGCGTACGGCTCGACGTGGGCCAAGGTCGCCAAGGGCGAGCAGAACAAGCGCATCGACGTGTTCGCCGCGCGCGCCAAGGCGTACGGCAAGAAGTTCTTCCTGGTTCTCAACCACGAGCCGGAGAACGACGTCGTGGCACGGGCCGGCTCGGGCTTCGAGGCCAAGGACTTCGCTGCCATGTACCGCCACACGATCCTGCGACTGCGCGCTCAGGGTGTCACGAACGTCGTCAACGTGATGGCGTACATGGGCAATGAGAAGTGGATGGCGCAGAGCTGGTGGAAGGACCTCTACCCGGGCGACGACGTTGTCGACTGGATGGGTCTCGACTCCTACGTGAGCGCCGAGCCGGGCTACTACCACTACGGCAAGTTCAACGACCTGCTCGACCGCGCGCCGACCGGCGGCGGCATGAACTTCTACGACTGGTCGACCACCAAGCACGCCGCCAAGCCGATCATGGTGGCCGAGTGGGGCGCCTACCACCGCGTGGGCAGGACCACCGACAAGTCGCCCGTGTTCAACAGCGTGCTGCCCGAGCTGGCCAAGCGTCCCGCGATCAAGGCGATCGTCTACTTCGACACCGCCAAGGACGACGAGGGCGACCGCGACATCAGCATCAACAGCACGCCCACGGCCCTGGCGGCCTTCAAGAAGCTCGCCGCCGCCCCGATCTTCAAGGTCAAGCTCGGCTGAACCGGAGGTCCCCGCGACGAGCCGTCGCGGGGACCTCTCAGGTTCCGGCTTCCGCTTCCGATGCCTGCTGGGCGAGGGGAGGCGATCCGATGTTGCTGTTCACGCTGGCGACCCTCTGCCTTTTTGCCTTTCCCGGCCGTACGGGCACCCGCCTCACCCGGCTGCGCGGTGTGATCGACGCGCTGCTGATGGGCTTCTCGCTCTTCGTTCCCGCGTGGAGTTACGTGATCCTGCCGGATCCGGCCGTGCTCGTTCCGACTCTTGTGAACGTCGTGGTCGCCACGGCCGCGCTGAGCGTGCTGGCCCGCTGGAGTCCCGGCTGCCCGCGTCTGTCGGCGTTCGCGCTCGCCTGCGCGGGACTGCTGGCGATGGCCGTCGCCGACAGCCTCGAGCTGCGACTCGTGTGGTTCGCGGGTCTCGCGCTGATCGTGGGGGCGCTCGTGTGGGCCACCCGGGCCCCGCTGACCACCGAGGACCGGCCGCCCGGCGTCGTCCTGCCGTACGTCGTGGTGCTCCTGACCCTGGTGGCCGGCGGTTTCTGGATGGCCTACGGTGAGCCGACCACGGTCGGGACCTGGTGCCGGTTCGTCACGATTCTGCTGATCGTGCTGCGGGGCGTGCTGCTGTACCGCGACAACCAGGCGCTCGCCCGCCGGCTCGAGGACCGGGTCGCCGCCCGCACCGCCGACCTCGTCAACCGTGAACAGCGCTTCCGGGCCCTGGTCGAGCAGAGCTCCGAGTCGCTCGCGATCCTCGGGCCCGACCTGACCGTGCGCTACCAGAGCGCGTCCGTCGAACGGATCTTCGGTTATCCCGCGTCGGCGGTCGTGGGGTTGCGCCTCGAGGAGATCGTCGGAGAGGACTACGCGCTGGTGATCCAGCGAGCCGTCGGCGACGTCCTCGGCCGTCCCGGCGCGGTGACGACCTTCGAGCTGCGCCTTCCTCACTTCGACGGCAGCGTCCGCCTCTCCGAGATGACCATCACCAATCTGCTCGACGACCCGTACGTCGGTGGTCTGGTCCTCAACACCCGGGATGTGAGCGAGGCCCAGCAGCTCCAGGACCAGTTGCGTCACGAGGCCCATCACGACGCGCTGACCGGGCTGGTCAATCGCGCCCAGTTCCGCGAGCGGCTCGCGGCGGCGGTCGCCCGGGAGGACGTCTCGGTGCTGTTCCTCGACCTCGACGGCTTCAAGGAGGTGAATGACGTCCTCGGTCACGCGGCCGGCGACCAGCTCCTCGTGCAAGTGGCTTCGCGCCTGCTGACCGCTGTTACGCCGCCGCACACGGTCGCCCGGCTGGGTGGCGACGAGTTCGCGGTGATCGTCGCATCGCCGGACGCCCGCTCGGACGCCGAGACGCTCGCCGCGCGGATCCTCGAGCACCTCGACGTGCCGTTCGTCGTCGACGACACGGAACTGCGCGTGGGCGCCGGGGTCGGCATCGCCTCGGCCGCCGACGCGACCGACGTCGAACAGCTGCAGCGCAACGCCGACCTGGCCATGTACAAGGCGAAGGAGGCGGGCGGCGGGGTGTACGCGGCGTACGACCCGTCCATGCACGACTCCCTCGTGCAGCGGCTCTCGCTCGCCGACGACCTGCGCCGGGCCCTCGACCGCGATCAGCTTGTGCTGCACTACCAGCCCACGGTCGACCTGCGTACGGGGGAGATCACCGGCTTCGAGGCGCTGGTGCGGTGGCGGCATCCGACCCGTGGGCTGGTGCCGCCGCTCGACTTCATCGCGATCGCCGAGTCGACCGGGCTGATCGTGCCGCTGGGGCGGTGGGTGCTGACCGAGGCGTGCCGGCGGGCGGTGGCCTGGGACCGGCCGCTGCGGATGGCCGTGAACGTGTCGGCGCGTCAGCTCGAGTCGGAGGACTTCCCGGCGACGGTGGCCTCGGTGCTGGCCTCGACGGGCATGCCGGCCGATCGTCTCTGCCTGGAGATGACCGAGAGCGTCATGCTCACGGACACCGACGAGAATCTCGCGCGGATCATCCGGCTGAAGGGGCTGGGGGTGCGGCTCGCGATGGATGATTTCGGTACGGGGTTTTCGTCGCTGGCCTATCTGCGCCGGTTCCCGATGGACGTGCTGAAGATCGACCGCTCGTTCGTGGACCGCCTGGGCATTTCGGCGCAGGACGAGACGCTGGTACGCACGATCGTGCGGCTCGGGCAGCAGTTCGGCATGGAGACCGTCGCCGAGGGCATCGAGAAGGCCGAACAGCTGGCCGCGTTGCGCGAGATGGGCTGCGACCTGGGGCAGGGTTACCTCCTGTCCCGGCCGGTGCCCGAGGCCGAGGCCGAGGCGTTGCTACCCGTCTCAGCCTAGCCTCCTAGGATGCCCTAGAGGCTGTGCTGGCCGCCGGTCAGCGCGATGCGGCGATTGGCGGTCGGCGGTCGGCGGTTTCCGCGCGATGCGGCGATCGGCGGTTTCCGCGCGATGCGGCGTTCGGCGGGGGAGGATCCGGGGGAAGTGATGCCCATCGCCGGCCTTGTGATCTCCACATCGTCGCCGACGCCTCAGGCCGTTTCGTGCCAGGATGAAGTCGAGAGTCCGGGTTCAAGGAAGAGACTAGGACAATGAGCGAACACGTTTCCGACAGCACCGAGTGGCAGGCGCTGCAGACTCACGCCGAGAAGTTCGCCGGTGTGCATCTGCGCGACCTCTTCGGCAGCGACCCGCGGCGCGGTGAGCGCTTCACCGTGCAGCTGGCCGACCTCACCGTCGACTACAGCAAGAACCTGGTGACCGACGAAGTGCTGAGCGCGCTGCTGGCGCTGGCCGAGCGGGCCCGGTTGCGGGAGCGGACCGCCGCGATGTTCGCCGGCGAGCACATCAACGTCACCGAGGACCGTGCCGTGCTGCACACCGCGCTGCGCCTGCCCCGCGACGCGACCCTGGTGGTCGACGGGCAAGACGTGGTGGCCGAGGTGCACGAGGTGCTCGACCGCATGGGCGCCTTCAGCGACAAGGTGCGCTCCGGCGAGTGGGTCGGCCACACCGGTCAGCGCATCAAGACGGTCGTGAACATCGGCATCGGCGGCTCCGATCTCGGCCCCGTGATGGCGTACGAGGCTCTGAAGGCCTTCAAGACCGACGAGATCGAGTGCCGGTTCATCTCGAACATCGACCCCACCGACCTGTACGAGAAGACGCACGACCTCGACCCGGCGACAACGCTGTTCGTCGTCGTCTCCAAGACGTTCGGCACGCAGGAGACGCTCACCAACGCCACTGAGGCGCGCAACTGGCTGTTGAAGGGTCTCGGCAGCGGGGCCGGCGCCGACGCGGTCGCCAAGCACTTCGTCGCGGTCAGCACGAACGCCAAGCGGGTGGCCGACTTCGGCATCGACACCGCGAACATGTTCGGCTTCTGGGACTGGGTTGGCGGCCGCTACTCGCTGCCCTCCGCGGTCGGCCTCTCCGTCATGATCGCGATCGGCAAGGAGCAGTTCGGCGACATGCTGGCCGGCTACCACACCGTCGATCAGCACTTCCTGAACGAGCCGCTCGAGTCGAACGTGCCGGCGCTGCTGGGCCTGCTCAACGTCTGGTACGACACGTTCCTCGGCGCCCAGTCGCACGCGGTGCTGCCCTACTCGCAATACCTGCACCGGTTCGCGGCCTACCTGCAGCAGCTCACGATGGAGAGCAACGGCAAGTCCGTACGGCTCGACGGTTCGCCGGCCTCCTACCAGACCGGCGAGGTGTTCTGGGGCGAGCCCGGCACCAACGGGCAGCACGCGTTCTACCAGCTCATCCACCAGGGCACCAAGATGATCCCGGCCGACTTCATCGGGTTCAGCACGCCCAACCACGACATCGGCGAGATGCACGACCTGTTCATGTCGAACTTCTTCGCCCAGACCGGCGCGCTCGCGTTCGGTCGCACGCTCGACCAGGTGCTGGCCGAGGGCACGTCGCCCGAGATCGCGCCGCACCGCGTGATGCAGGGCAACCACCCGACGACCACGATCATCGCGCCGTCGCTGACCCCGGGCGTGCTCGGGCAGCTCATCGCCCTCTACGAGCACATCACGTTCACCCAGGGCACGGTCTGGCAGATCAACTCGTTCGACCAGTGGGGTGTCGAGCTCGGCAAGGTCATGGCCAACCAGCTCGCGCCGAAGCTGACCTCGTCGTCGGCCCCGGCCACGGACGACGACTCGTCGACCAACAACCTGATCAAGCTTTACCGTACGCAGCGCGGCCGCTGAGAAACTGTCACACCCTGGCTCTAGGGTCGTCGTATGGAAGCAACGACGGCCCTGGGCCTGCGGATGACGAGCCTGCTGCTGCGCGGGGCCGGTCCCACGTCGGTCGCCGGTGTCGTCGAGTGGTTCGGCGCGATGCAGGCGCAAGACGTGAACAGCGGGTTGTGGTCGCTCGGCGCCCGTCTGCCCGGTGTCTCGCTGGCTTCCGTGAACGCCGCGCTCGAAGACCGGTCGGTGCTGCGCACCTGGCCGATGCGGGGCACTGTCCACTTCGTCCCGGCGGCCGACGCCCACTGGATGCTCGAGCTGATGGGCGTGCGCGCGCTCGGCGGCGCGAACAAACGCCGCGAGACGCTGGGCCTCGACGAGAAGACGGTCGACCGCGCCGTCGAGATCCTCGGTTCCTCGCTGGCCGGCGGGGGTCGCCTCACCCGCTCCGAGTGCCTGACCGCGATGGTCGAGGGCGGCGTCGAGGTCACCGGCCAGCGCGGTTACCACCTTCTCTGGTACGCCTCCCAGCGCGGGGTGACGGCCATCGCACCCCACGTCGGCAAGGAACAGACGTTCGTCCTGCTCGACGAGTGGGTTCCCGAGCCGCGCCGCCCGTCGCGTGAGGAAGCCCTCGGCCTGATCGCCCTGCGCTATTTCCGCGGTCACGGCCCCGCCACCCGCAAAGACTTCGCCGGCTGGACCGGCCTGCCCATGACCGACTGCCGCACCGGCATAGCCGTCACCGGCGACAGCCTGGCAGTGGTCGATGTCGACGGCGTCGAGATGTTCGCCGCGACAGACCTGCTCGACGCGGCCACGCCGTCCGCCCCCGACGAGTGGCTGGCGCTTCCAGGTTTCGACGAATATCTGCTGGGCTTCAAGGACCGGTCGTTGATGGCTTCCCCGGCCGACCTCGCGGCGATCATTCCCGGCGGCAACGGCGTGTTCCGGTCGACTCTTGTTCAGGCGGGCCGGGTGCGGGCGACGTGGACCCGCGCGCTGACCCGTAAAGGCGTCACTGTCACCGTCCAGCCATTGACGAGCTTCACCAAGCGAGATCAGGTCGCCACCACGAAAGCCCTGGAAAAGTATGCCGCCTACCTGGAGTTGCCGCTGACTGTTAACAACCCTTGATATTTACACCTGTGAACTTCATGATGTGCGTATCGCAGGACTCGTACGCATCGAGGGAGTCGCCATGGGTGTCCGTCGTCGATTGTTGGCGCTGGCCGCAGCGCTCGGACTGGCCGCCGGGACCTTCGCCGTCATCGCCACGGGCGGGGGTGTGGCGTCGGCCGCCGTGACCTGCTCGGGCACGGTCTGGTCCGAGGGCCCCACCTACACGGCCGGTCAGCAGGTCACCTACAACGCCCGCCTCTACCAGGCGCTGGTCACCCACACCGCGCACCCCGGCGCGGGCTGGAACCCGGCGTCCACCCCGTCGCTGTGGCGCGACCTCGGCGCCTGCACCGGCGGCCCGACGACCCCGCCGCCCACCACCCCACCGCCGACGACGCCTCCCCCGACGACCCCGCCGGCCACGACCCCGCCTCCGACGACGCCCCCGCCGACCGGTGACTGTGCCGTCAAGTCGCGCCCGGGCGGCAAGGTGCTGCAGGGTTACTGGGAGAACTGGGACGGCGCGTCGAACGGCGTACACCCGGGTCTGGGCTGGATCCCGATCAACGACAGCCGCATCGCGCAGCACGGCTACAACGTGATCAACGCGGCGTTCCCGGTGATCCGCTCCGACGGCACGGTGCTGTGGGAGAACGGCATGGACGCGGGCGTGAAGGTCTCGACCCCGGCCGAGATGTGCGCGGCCAAGGCGGCCGGGGCCACGATCCTGATGTCGATCGGCGGCGCGGCCGCGGGCATCGACCTCAGCTCGGCGACCGTCGCCGACCGGTTCGTGGCCACGATCGTGCCGATCCTGCGGACCTACAAGTTCGACGGCATCGACATCGACATCGAGACCGGCCTCACCGGCAGCGGCAACATCAACACGCTGTCCGCGTCGCAGGCCAACCTGATCCGCATCATCGACGGCGTGCTGGCCGCGATGCCGTCGAACTTCGGCCTGACCATGGCGCCCGAGACCGCGTACGTGACCGGCGGCAGTGTCACGTACGGCTCGATCTGGGGCTCCTACCTGCCGATCATCAAGAAGTACCTGGACAACGGACGCCTGTGGTGGCTGAACATGCAGTACTACAACGGCTCGATGTACGGGTGCTCGGGTGACTCGTACAACGCCGGCACCGTGCAGGGCTTCACCGTGCAGACCCAGTGCCTCAACAACGGGTTGACGATCCAGGGCACCACGATCCGCATCCCGTACGACAAGCAGGTCCCGGGCCTGCCCGCCCAGCAGGGCGCGGGCGGCGGCTACATGACGCCGTCGCTGGTGACCCAGGCCTACAACACCGTGCCCAACATCAAGGGCCTGATGACCTGGTCGATCAACTGGGACGGCTCGCGCGGCTGGACCTTCGGCGACAACGTGAAGGCCCGCCAGGGCCGCTGACCGCGCAGCTCCGAGTCGCCGGCCCGGCTCAGACCCGGGCCGGTGACTCGCGAGCGCGGAACGAACGAGCGCGGAACGAACGAGCGCGGAACGAACGAGCGCGGAACGCACCGGCTCGAGCATCCGGCCCAGCCAGTTGGCGCCGCCCGAGCTCCAGTACCGCGAGCCCCGATCGTCGTCGTAGAGCAGCCGGCCGCCGGATAGTCGATCGGCAGCACGTCGGGACCGCCGGGTCGGGCCCGCCGTTCGGATGGACATGACCGCCCACCCGTACGGGAGCCGCGGTTGCCGGCCCGTCGGCCGCTTTCCGTTCCCGTGACTCGGCGTCAGCGCGCTCGCCCCGTCGGAGCCGTCGGAGCCCCGTACGCCAGAAGTGTGACCCCCGCCGCAGCACAACTTCTTTGATTTTGAAATAGTTCTGCCGTCAGTGAGGTTGTGGGTGTCAGTCAACGGGATCGTGGAAGTCCCGGCGAAGAAGGAGCGGGTCATGCAGTTCGGAATCTTCAGCGTCAGCGACATCACGACCGATCCGACGACCGGGCACACCCCGAGTGAGAACGAGCGCATCAAGAACATCGTCACGATCGCCAAGCACGCCGAGGAGGTCGGTCTCGACGTCTTCGCGCTCGGCGAGCACCACAACGAGCCGTTCTTCTCCTCCTCGCCGACCACCACGCTCGGCTACATCGCCGCGCAGACCGAGACGCTGCAGCTCAGCACGGCCACCACGCTGATCACCACCAACGACCCGGTGAAGATCGCCGAGGACTACGCGATGCTGCAGCACCTCTCCGGCGGCCGCATCGACCTGATGATGGGCCGCGGCAACACCGGGCCGGTCTACCCCTGGTTCGGCAAGGACATCCGCGCCGGCATCCCACTCGCGATCGAGAACTACGCCCTGCTGCACCAGCTATGGCGTGAGCACGTCGTCGACTGGCAGGGCAAGTTCCGTACGCCGTTGCAGTCGTTCACCTCGACGCCGCGCCCGCTAGACGGCGTCCCGCCGTTCGTCTGGCACGGCTCGATCCGCAGCCCCGAGATCGCCGAGCAGGCCGCCTACTACGGTGACGGCTTCTTCGCCAACCACATCTTCTGGCCGAAGGAGCACACCCAGCGCATGATCGGCCTCTACCGCGAGCGCTTCGCCCACTACGGCCACGGCGACCCCGACCAGGCCATCGTCGGCCTCGGCGGCCAGGTGTTCATGCGCAAGAACAGCCAGGACGCGGTCAAGGAGTTCCGGCCCTACTTCGACAACGCCCCGGTCTACGGCCACGGCCCGACGATGGAGGACTTCACCCGCGAGACGCCGCTGACCGTCGGCAGCCCGCAGCAGGTCATCGACCGTACGCTCGGCTTCCGTGACTACGTCGGCGACTACCAGCGCCAGCTCTTCCTGATGGACCACGCCGGCCTGCCGCTCAAGACCGTCCTCGAGCAGCTCGACCTGCTCGGCGAGGAGGTCGTGCCGGTGCTGCGCAAGGAGTTCGCCGCCCTCAAGCCGGCCCACGTGCCGGACGCCCCCACCCACGCTTCCCTGCTGGCCGCCAAGACGGCCAAGGAGGAGGTCTCCGCATGAAGCAGCGCACCCTGGTCGTGGTCTCGTCCGGCCTGAGCCAGCCGTCGTCGACCCGTCTG
The DNA here is from genome assembly GCF_003999975.1 of Actinoplanes solisilvae. Lineage (GTDB taxonomy): Bacteria > Actinomycetota > Actinomycetes > Mycobacteriales > Micromonosporaceae > Actinoplanes > Actinoplanes solisilvae. Next base: position 68,782 of record NZ_RJAC01000013.1, read on the forward strand.
CTCGCCGACCAGCTCGCCGCGGCGACGGTCGCTGACGCGGCGGAACGCGACATCGAGCTGCGCGTCGAGGTCATCGAACTGCGTGACCTCGCCCACGACATCATGAACAACCTGCTCACCGGTTTCCCGCCGGCGAACCTGCGGAAGGCCCTCGACGCGGTCATCGGCGCGGACGCCCTGATCGCCGTGTCGCCGATCTTCTCGGCCAGCTACGCCGGACTGTTCAAGTCCTTCTTCGACGTGGTCGACAAGGACGCGCTGGTCGACAAGCCGGTGCTGATCGCGGCGACGGCCGGCACCGCCCGGCATTCGCTGGCGCTCGAGCACTCGCTGCGGCCGTTGTTCGCCTACCTGCGGGCCGTGACCGTACCGACCTCGGTCTTCGCCGCCACCGACGACTGGGGTTCCGACTCGGCCGACGGCTTCCTGCAGTCGCGCGTCAGCCGCGCCGCCCAGGAACTGGTCACCGAGATCGACCGCCGCGAGCCGGTCGAGATCGTCGACCCGTTCGCGCTCAACCACAGCTTCCGCGACATGCTCTGACAATCGCTTTCACAAGGCGGCCTCCCGGGACGGGAGGTCGCCTTGTTGATCATGTGTCTGAAGGCACGCGCCGATCCTCGCTGGGCGGGGTAGAAAGAAGCCACCCGACAAAGGAGTCACATCATGGGCGAGATCGTGCTGATCCGGCACGGGCAGACCGAGTGGAGTGCGAACGGCAGACACACGTCGTACACCGATCTCGAACTGACCCCGGACGGTGAACGTCAGGCCCGAGCCGTGGCCGAACGCCTCAAGGACCGCAACTTCGTCGCCGTCATCTCCAGCCCTCGCCGTCGCGCGCTGCACACCGCCGAACTGGCCGGACTCAAGATCACCGAGACCACCGAAGACCTGGCCGAGTGGAACTACGGCGAATACGAAGGCATCACCACGGCCACGATCCACCAGACCGACCCGAACTGGTGGCTGTTCCGCGACGGCGCCCCCGGCGGCGAGTCGCCCGACCAGATCTCCGCCCGCGTCGACCGGGTGCTCGCCCACGCCCGCACCTTCCTCGACCGCGGTGACGTGGCCCTCATCGGTCACGGCCATGCCCTGCGCGTCGTCGGCGCCCGCTGGATCGAGCTTCCCGCCGAATACGCCGGCCGCCTCAGACTGGGCACGGCCACCCTGTCGCTGCTCGCCTACGAACACGGGCGCCCCGCCATCGACTCCTGGAACGCCTGACCCCCGCCGTCCTCGTATGGACAAAACCGCCCGCGGCCTGGCGCTGCTGGTCGCCGGCGCGTACTTCATGGAGATCCTCGACGCGACGGTGATCGCGCCGGCCGCGCCGCACATCGCCGCCGACCTCGGGGTGCAGCCGGTCACGGTCAACGTGGCGATCACCGCCTACCTGCTCACCCTGGCCGTCCTCATCCCGATCAGCGGCTGGCTGACCGAACGCTATGGCGCCCGCCGCGTCTTCGCCGTCGCGATCATCGTGTTCACCCTGGCCTCAGCCGGGTGCGCCGCCGCCGTCAACCTGCCCATGCTGGTCGGCACGCGAGTGCTGCAGGGCGTCGGCGGCGCGCTGATGGTCCCCGTGGGCCGCCTCGTGGTGATCAGGACAACGGCCAAGACCGATCTCGTACGGGCCATCGCCTACCTGACCTGGCCGGCGCTCGCCGCACCGCTGCTCGCGCCGGCACTCGGGGGCATCCTGAGCACGTACGCGTCGTGGCGTCTGATCTTCCTGATCAACGTGCCCCTCGGCGTGGTCGCGCTGCTGCTGGCCCGCCGCCTGATCCCCGACGTGCGCGCCGACGCCCCCGGCCGGCTCGACTGGCGCGGGTTCCTGATGGTCGCCGCGGGCATGGCTGCCCTGGTGGCGGGCCTGGAAGCGGTGGCCTCCCAGCACCCGCGCCGGCTGCTCACGCTCGCCCTGCTGATCTTCGCGGCGACGACGCTGACCATCACGGTCCGCTACCTGCTCAGGGTCTCGAAACCGCTGGTCGATCTGCGCGTTCTGCGGGTACGGACCTATCGCGTGACCGCCCTGGGCGGCTCGATCTTCCGGGCGGCGATCAACGCGATCCCGTTCCTGCTGCCGCTCCTGTTCCAGCTCGGCTTCGGGTGGACGGCGGCCCAGGCCGGGCTGGTCGTGATCGCCCTGTTCGCCGGCAACATCGGCATCAAACCGGTCACGACCCCGCTGATGCGCCGCTTCGGCATGCGTCCGGTGATGCTCGGTGCGGTGCTGGCCTCGGCGTTGTGCCTGCTCGGGATCGCCGCTCTGAGCGCCACGACACCCCTGATCGTCACGCTGGCGGTGCTGGCGCTCAGCGGCGTCTTCCGCTCGATCGGCTTCACCACGTACAACACGGTCGCCTTCGCCGACGTCCCACCGGCCCGCCTGACCAGCGCCAACTCCCTGATGTCGACGATCCAGGAATTGGGTGCGGGCCTGGGCGTCGCCTTAGGAGCCCTTCTCGTACGCCTCGGCGCCTCCTTCACCGAAGGCGTGGTCCCCTCGTTCCGCGTGGCGTTCGTCGCCCTCGCCATCCTGCTGATCATCCCCGCCGTGGAAGCGTTCCGCCTGCCCGGCACAGCCGGCAACGTCGTAGCCGGCCGATCGTCCCCCTAAGACCGCCGACGTCAGCTTCGCCGGTCGGCGGCGCCCGGGCGGATCAGGCCGGTCTCGTAGGCGACGATCACCGCCTGGACACGGTCGCGCAGGTCGAGCTTGGCCAGGATCCGCTTCACGTGGGTCTTGATCGTCGATTCCTCGACGAACAACTCGACGGCGATCTCGGCGTTCGTCAGCCCACGTGCGACCAGCGCGAGCACGTCACGCTCGCGGACGGTCAGTTCCCGCAACCGGCGCACGATCGCCGGGTCGGGCGGCATCGCCGTGGCCATCCTTTCGATCACCGTGCGGGTCACCGACGGCGACAACAGCGACTCACCGGCGGCGACGGTGTGGATGCCCTCGATCAGCCGCTCGGCCCGGGTGCGTTTGAGCAGGAACCCGGCTGCGCCCGCACTGAGCGAGCCGAAGATGTAGTCCTGGTCCTCGAACGTCGTGAGGATCAGCACCCGCGCGTCCGGAGCGGCGCCGGCCAGCTCGCGGGTGGCGGCAATGCCGTCGCGATGCGGCATCCGCACATCCATCAGGATGACTTCGGGCCGCAGGGTCGTGGCCAGGGTCACCGCCTCGTTCCCGTCGGCCGCCTCCCCGACGACGTCGATCGTGTCGTCACTGGACAGCACCGCCCGCAGCCCGACCCGCATGAGATCGTCGTCATCGACGATCAGCACCCGCACGCGGGGCCCCGCACTCACGTGCGCTCTCCGATCGGCCCGCGCACGGGCGGCCGCGCGGTCACGTGCGCTCTCCGATCGGCCCGCGCACGGGCGGCCGCGCGGTCACGTGCGCTCTCTGATCAGCCCGCGCACGGGCGGCCACGCGGTCACGCGAGCGAGCCGATCGGCGCGACGTAGGGCAGCCGTGCACGCAGCCGGAACTCGCCGTCGGCATCGGGACCGGCCTCCAGGACGCCGTCGAGCAGGGCGGCGCGTTCGCGCATGCCGATGATGCCGAGACCGCCACCGGGACGTTGCCGGACGCCGACCGGGTTGCTGACCTCGATGTCCACAGCGTCCGGCCCGTACGACATCCGCACGTCGGCCGACCCGGAACCGTGCCGGGCGGCGTTGGTCAGCGCCTCCTGCAGGATCCGGTAGGCCGCCCAGGCCACCCCGCTGGACAACCCCCGTGGGGCGCCGTCGACGTCGGCCCGCACGTCGAGCCCGCCGGCCCGGTGCTGGCTGACGAGATCTTCGAGGTCGCCGGTGTCGTTCGGGGCGGGCCCGCCCGTGTCGGAACCCTGGCGCAGCCCGCGCACCAGCCGGTCGATGTCGGCGATGGTCGCGTAGGCCACCTGCTCGACCGTCGCGATCGCCCGCATCGACCGCTCGGGGTCCTGCTTGTGCAGCAGCCGGGCCGCGCCCGCCTGCACCAGGATGACGTTGATCGCGTGACCGGCCGAGTCGTGCAGCTCGCGGGCGATGCGGGTGCGGACCTCGGCGATCGCCAGCCGCCGCTGACCCTGCAGGTCGAGCTCTCTGAGCCGGGCGCTCACCTCGAGCTGGCTGATGCGGTCGCGGCGCAACCGGCTGCGGTCCCCGGCCGTCCAGACCAGCGCGAACATGGCCGCCCAGGCGAACAGGCCGGACCACATCTCGAGCCCGGCCTCACGTTGAACGATCATCAGGCCGATCGCGACCGGCAGGAACGCCGCCACCCCCGCGGCCGCTGCCGGGCGCCGCCGTGGTGGGTCGTCGTCGCCGCCGACCGAGTCGGCGAGCACATAGGTGGCGATCAGCGCGCCGGGCGGCACGTCGAGCCCGTAGTCGAGGCCGAGTATCACCAGCGTCGCGATCGCGGAGACCGCCCACGCCCAGCCGGGGAAGCGGCGCGCGAACGGCAGCGGGGCGACCGTCAGGGCGGCCAGTGCCACCCCGGCCGCGTCGAGGGTGTGATAGCCCGGCTCGGCGGCGCCCAGGCCACCCTGACGCAACATTCCGACCGTGAAGACGCCGGCGGCCAGCGCGACCGCGACATCGATCGCGACCCGTCCACGAGCACCCATCCGCATCAGCACTCGACCAGCCTACGGTCGTCCACCCGTTCGCCGGATCCCTCGGCGGGAGCATCCGGCATCCCCCCACGGGGGTACAAGCGATGACCACCTCGGAGCGTTTCGCCGCAGCATCGGCCGGCCCTAGCGTCCCTGCCGTCCGATGAGGCGAGCGGAGGAACCGATGACGAGAACAGCGGAGCGGGTCGAGACCCGACGTCGGCGCAGCGTGTTCGAGCGACTGGCGGGGTGGTCCGACCGACATCGCTGGTGGGCGTTGCTGCTGTGGGTGTTCTTGCTGGCCGGGGTGACAGCCGGATCGCAGGTGGCCGGCGACGATTACCACAACGACTTCACCCTGCCCGGCGCCGAGTCGCAGCAGGCGCGAGACCTGCTGGCCGAGCGCGCCCCGAACCGGGCCGGTGCCACCCTCGACATAGTCGTGCGCGACCCGGCCGGCATCGAACGGCCCGCGACCCGCACGGCGGTCGAGGCCATGTTGGCCGACGTGCGAACGCTGCCGCACGTCGCCGAGGTGGTCAGCCCCTATCCAGCGGGCCCGGCGATCTCCGGGAACGGCACGATCGCGTACGCCACGGTGGCGCTCGACGTCCCCGCCGAGTCGATGCCGGCCGACGACACCCGCCGCATCATCGACACCGCGCGGGCGGCCGAGGGACCGGGCCTGACCGTCGAGGTGGGCGGAGAGGCGGCCCGCGCGGCCGAGGAGGCCGAGGGTGGCGCCGCCGAGGGGGCCGGGCTGCTCGCGGCCCTGGTGGTGCTGGTCCTGCTCTTCGGGTCGCTGCTCGCGGCCAGCCTGCCGATCATCATCGCCGTCTTCGCCGTCGGCACCGCGATCGGCCTGGTCACGCTCGCCTCGCACGTCGCCACCGTCGCCGACTTCACCGCCCCGCTGATCATCCTGGTCGGCCTCGGCGTGGGCATCGACTACGCCCTGCTCGTCTTCTCCCGGTTCCGCGGTGAGCTCGCTGCCGGAGCCGACCGGGCTACGGCCGCGCGCACGGCGCTCGACACGGCCGGGCGCACCGTCTTCTTCGCCGGCACCACAGTGATCATCGCCCTGCTCGGACTGGTGCTGCTCGGTCTCGGCGCGCTGCAGGGCGTCGCGGTGGCTCTCGCGGTGACCGTCCTGGTCACCATGCTGGCCGCGCTGGTGCTGCTCCCGGCGCTGCTCGGCCTGTTCGGCGCCCGGCTGGAACGCACCATGACGCGGCGCCGCGAGAAGAGGACACGCGAGGAGGGCCGGCTCTGGCGTCGCTGGAGCGACGCGGTCGCGCGCCGGCCCTGGCCCGCCGTCCTGCTGCCGATGGCCGCCCTGCTCGCGCTGTCCGCGCCGGTGCTCGACATGCGCCTCGGCTTCGCCGACGCCGGCAACGACGCGGCCTCCAAGACCAGCACCCGGGCCTACGACCTGCTCGCCGAGGGCTTCGGGCCGGGGGTCAACGGCCCGCTCGTGGTCGTCGTCGACGCCGGCGACAAGCCGGTCGAGGCAGCGGCCGGCCGCATCCAGCAGGCCCTCGCCGCGACGCCCGGCGTCGCCTCGGCCACACCACCGATCCCGGTCGAGGGCGGCACCGTCGCGACCGTGATCGCCTTCCCCGCCTCCGCGCCCCAGGACGAGGCGACCGAGCAGCTCGTGGCCCGGCTGCGCACCGACGTGCTGCCACCGCTGGCCCGCGCCGACGACGTGACCGCCCTGGTCGGCGGCCCGACCGCGGCCGTCATCGACGTGTCCGCCGCGCTCGGCGCCCGGCTGCCGCTGTTCGTGGCCGTCGTGGTCGGGTTGTCCGCGTTGTTGCTGCTCCTGCTCTTCCGTTCGCTGCTGATCCCGCTCAAGGCGGCCGTGCTCAACCTACTCAGCGTGGGCGCGGCCATGGGTGTCGTCGTCCTGGTGTTCCAGCGGGGCGCGTTCGGGGTGGCGCCGGGGCCGATCGAGGCGTACGTGCCGGTCATGATCTTCGCCATCGTGTTCGGGCTGTCGATGGACTACGAGGTGTTCCTGCTTGCCCGCATGCACGAGGAGTGGGAGCGCGGTCGTGACGCGCTCGGTGCGATCCGGGAGGGGCTCGCCACGACCGGGCGGGTGGTCACCGCGGCGGCCGCGATCATGGTCGTGGTGTTCGGGGCGTTCGTGCTCTCACCCGACCGCATGCTGCAGCAGTTCGGACTCGGCCTGGCCGTCGCCGTGCTGGTCGACGCGGTCGTCATCCGGTGCCTGCTGCTGCCGGCCGTCATGCGGCTCTTCGGCGACCGGGCGTGGTGGTTGCCTAGTTCGCTGGCTCGCCGGCTGCCCCGGCTGGCCCTGGAGCATCGGTGAGCCGCAGGGTCAGGTGGGTGCCGCCCACCTCGACCGTGTCGCCGGGACGCAGGTCGACCGTGGCGACGGGGTGACCGTTGACCCGGGTGCCGTTGTGGGAGCCGAGGTCGGTCAGGGTGACGCGATCGGGGGTGCGTTCGATGATCAGGTGACGGCGGGAGACGCCCGGGTCGCGCAGGCGCAGGCCGGCCTGGCGGTCGCGGCCCAGCACGGTCAGGCCCGCCGGTAGGGCCCACACCTGGCCCTCGCTGCTGACCAGGGCGGCGCCGGTGAGCTCGGGGGAGGGGCGCGGCGGCGGCGGGTCGGGCTCCAGCAGCGCCGCCACCCGGAACGTGCCGGTGTCGAGGTCGTCGCCCTCGAAGACCTCGACCGACACGTCGCCGTAGACGATCCAGGCGTTCTCGGCGATGAGCGCCGCCTGCCGGATCGCCAGCCCCTGGGCGAGCTGGGCGGCGTGCGGCGCCCACTGACGGTGGTCGAAGGCGGACAGTCCGACGGTGTAGCGGTTCGGGACCAGCGTGCGGCCGCCGGCGAGCAGGGCCTTGTGCTGGTCGGCCTCGGTGGCCATCGCGTCCAGAATGTCCGCCGGACGCACCGCGTCGTGGGGCTCGAGCTCCTCGAGTCCCACGCTTTCGGGCGCAGCGGTCACGGCTTCATCCAGGGCAGTTCGAACGTCACGGAAGGTGCCGAGTATGCCAGGCCACGCCCTCACCGTCCGGACACTGTCGCGCTGACGTCACCCTCACCACGCAAACGGCGGTGAGGTGCGGGCCGTTTCCGGCGTGCTGCTACCGGCAACGCGTCCTGTCGGCGGCGAATCGTCGCCGCGATCGTGCTCCTCTTCCCCGGTTCGCCACCTTCGAATCACACGGTTACACGTGTAAGTTCGAGGGCGGCGGGAGGGAGCGAAGCATGACCGAGCCGGCGACCAAGCGGGTCACCAGTGCGGATGTCGCCCGGCTGGCGGGGGTGTCTCGCGCGACGGTCAGCTACGTGCTGAACGACACGCCGCGGCAGACGATCTCGGCCGGCACGCGTGATCGGGTGCGGGAAGCCGCGGCGCAGCTCGGGTATGCGCCCTCGGCCGCGGCTCGCACGCTGCGCACCGGGCGCTCCGACGTGGTGCTCTACCTGCTGCCCGACTGGCCGATCGGGCCCGAGGTCGGCCTGGCGCTCGAGGCGTTGTCCAGCGCGCTGGCTCGGCACGGGCTCACGCTCGTCGTGCATCCGGGCAACCGCGAGGACCGGCCGATGACCGAGCTGTGGAAGGCGATCACCCCGGCCGCCGTGATCGCGTACGCCGAGTTCTCCGACGCCGAGATCGCCGCCATGCGTTCGGCCGGGGTCGCGCTGGTGGTGGCGCTGTCCCGCAAGCGCGGCCACGGGCGTGAGCTGGCCGTGCCGCAGGAACTGCTCGGGCGCCGGCAGGCCGAGCATCTCGTGCGGGCCGGGCACAGCCGCCTCGGCTACGCCTATCCGGACGATCATCGGGTGCGGTTCTTCGCCGAGCCGCGCCTGGCCGGGGTACGGGCGGCCTGCGCGGCCCGGCGGCTCCCCACCCCGGTCGGCCTGACCGTTCCGCTCGATCCCGCCGCAGCCGCTGATGCCGTACGTCGATGGCGCGCGACCGGTGTCACGGCGGTGTGCGCTTACAACGACGAGGTCGCGCTGGCGGTCCTGGCCGGCGTACGGCTGGTGGGGTTGTCGGCCCCGGATGATCTCGCCGTGATCGGGGTGGACGACATCCCGCCGGCCCGGCTGGCCGAGCCCGCGCTGACGACCGTGGCCACCGATCAGAGCGTCCTCGGCGCGCATCTCGCCGCCACCGTGGTCGCCGCGATGAGCGGCCGGGTCGCCCCCACGCTGCCCACCGGCGTCGTCAGGGTTGTGACCAGGGCTTCCGCATGATCAGCGTACGTCGATGAAGCTGCCATCAAACGCACAGGTGGAGCACAACGCGGGCTCAGGCGGCTGGCGAAAAGTAGGGGTGCACAACCCGCCTGCCGAAGGGGGATGAGCGCCATGCTCGTTTCACTGAACCGCAACACCGGTCGCCACGACTTCGCCGCCACCGCGACCGACCTCCCGATCAACCCGGCAGGCCTGCCCACAGCGTCAGGGCCCCTGCCCGTGGTGGCCGTGGTCGGTCGCATGGGCCGTGTCACCGGCCTGTCCCGGCATCTGCCACCCGGCTGGTCGGTGCGCCACGCCACCGGCCTGGCCGACCTGCGCCCCGACGAGATCGTGCTGCTGGCCGGCGCCACCGTGGGCGACGTCGAGGCGGCCCGCCAGGCACTTCCGGCCCGCACGATGATCATCGCCCTGGTCGACGAGGAGGCGCCGGGCGAGTCCGTGGCCGGCGTCCTGACCGCCGGCGCCGACGCGTGCGTGCGCGGCGGCCAGCCCGCCATCCTCGCCGGCCACCTGCTGGCCTGCCGCCGCCGCGACCGCGCCGACCGCTGGTCCCGCCTCGACGCCCAGGGCCGCCGCCGCTGATTCAGGCGGTCGGGCTGGGGCTCGGCCCGGCCGAGGGCCGCAGCACCTTGCAGGTCTCGGTGGCCTTCTTGAGCGTCGCGTCGGAGGGGTCCAGTTTCGCCGGGTCGGGCACGCCGTTCTCCTTGAGGCAGTTCAGGTAGGCGGCGTTTCGGCCGTCGCCACGGTTGCCGTCCCGGGTGCCCGGCCGGCCTGACGGGCGCAGTGATGAGCAGGCCTCCTGCGCCTTCTGCCAGGTCGCGTCGTCGACGCCTTCGGGCTTGCCGCCGAAAGCGCCGGGGAAGCCGCCGCCGTCGCGGAAGCCCGCGCTGCCCGACGGGCGCGGCACGCCGCCCTCGCCTCCGGGGCCGCCCGAAGGCCAAGACCGGCTGCCGGGGCCGCCCGACGGCCAAGACCTGCTGCCAGGGTTGCCCGACGGCCAGGGCATGCCGCCCTCGCGACCGGTACCGTCCGACGGGCGGGTGCGAGGGCCGCCGGACGGGACGGTGATGGTGACGCCGTTCTGTTTGAGGCAGTCGGCGTAGGCGGCGAAGGCGCTGTTCTGCCCGTCACCGCCGGTTGTCTCGGGATCGTCCGACGCTGCGCCGCAGGCCGCGGTCAGCACGATCGCGGCGGATGCCACCAGCAGTGCCGCCCCACGGCGGTAACCGGCTCTGGTCACGATGCTCACTCTCCTCGGCCACGGATGTCGCATCACCCAAGCCGCCGCACCTCGTCATCACGTCGGCACCGGCTCGGAATTGCCTAGGAAACGCGCGTTCCGAGGCAACTCCTAGGCAGGATCGAGGCGGCGGCGAGGACCGGCGGGAACACTTCCGGGCCATGGGTGAAGCACGGGCCGGTCGCCGGCGCTGGATCGGGGCTGCCGCGGCCGTCGTCGTGCTCGCGCTCGTCGCCTTCGGAACCGTGAAGGCGGTCACCGCCGGTGCCACGGAGAAGCCACGCGCGGCCGAGACCGTGACCGTCGATCGTGGACCGGTGATCGCCGAGGTGGCCACGACCGGCACGGTTCAGCCGGCGCAGACCCGCAACCTGTCGTTCGCCGTGGCCGCCGCCGTCGAGAGCGTCGCCGTGCGCCCCGGCACGACCGTCACCCCCGGCCAGGTGCTCGCCCGGGTCGACGACAGCGACGCCGCCGCGGCCGTCGACGACGCGCGGGAGGCCCTCGACGACGCGCAGGACGCTCTGTCCAAGGCGAAAGAGGCCGAGAGGAACTCCTGCCACGCCGATGTAGCCGCCGCGTACACATCAGAAAGCCCGCGACCGAGCGAAAGCCCGCGACCGAGCGAAAGCCCGCGACCGAGCCAAAGCCCGCGACCGAGCCAAAGCCCGCAACCGAGCATGACCACATCCCCAGGTCGTACTTGTACTCCGCAGAACCAGCAGCGAGGGGATGCCATCCTCAGCGCCGAGCAACGCGTCACCCAGGCCACCACGCAGCTCGAGCGGGCCGAGGACGCGCTCGACGGCGCCACCATCACGGCCCCGATCGCCGGCCGGGTGCTGAGCGTGGCCGGCAAGGTCGGCAGCCAGGTCGGCGCCGGTAACACGTTCATAACCCTGGCCGGCGTCGACGACATGCAGGTCAGCGCCGCCTTCCCCGAGGCTGACGCCGACCGTCTCGCCGAGCGGCAGAAGGCCGTCGTCACCCTGGCCGACCGCGCGGGCACCGAGTTCAAGGCCACCGTCGTGCAGGTCGACCCGGTCGGCACGAACGACGGGACGATGGTCCGCTACGGCGTGCTGCTCTCGTTCGACAAAGCCCCGAAGGACCTGCTGGTCGGTCAGAGCGCCGCGGTACGCGTCACCACCGGCGCCAAGGACGACGTGCTGCGCGTGCCGAGCACGGCCGTGCACGACGTGGCTGGTCAGACCGGCTTCGTGCTGCGCGGCGGAACCCGTACCCGGATCGGGGTGGGTCTTCGGGGCGACCTGTTCACCGAGGTCACCGACGGCCTGGGGGAGGGCGCGGCGATCGTACGGTCGTGGTGAGGCACAGCGGACTCGTGCGGAGTTCATAGCGAATTCCTAGGTGGCGTTGATACTTCTTCGCACGTGTTGACTCATGCTCCAGATAAAGCCCCGGCCCGCACCGCCCGGGTCCTCGTCGTCGACGACGAGCCGAACATCTCCGCCCTGCTCGGCGCGACCCTGCGCCTGGTCGAGTTCGACGTGCGGGTGGCCGAGACCGGTCACGCGGCGCTGCGGGCGGCGGAGGAGTTCGATCCCGACCTCGTGGTTCTCGACGTGATGCTGCCCGACCTGGACGGATTCGAGGTCGCCACACGGCTGCGTGCGGCCGGTTCGCGGGTGCCGGTGCTGTTCCTGACCGCTCGCGACGCCCTCGAGGATCGCATCTCCGGCCTGTCCACCGGCGCCGACGACTATGTGACCAAGCCGTTCAGCCTCGAGGAGGTCGTGCTGCGCATCCGCGCGATCCTGCGGCGTGCCCGGCCCGAACTGGCCGCGCCGGGCGCCCGTGGCCTGCTGCGCTACGCCGACCTCGAGATGGACGAGGACGCCCACGAGGTGCGCCGCGCGGGCCGGGTCGTCGACCTGTCCCCGACCGAGTTCAACCTGCTGAAATACCTGCTGGTCAACGCCGGCCGGGTGGTCAGCAAGGCGCAGATCCTCGACCGCGTGTGGAAGTACGACTTCGGCGGCGACGGGCGCATCGTCGAGTCGTACGTCTACTACCTGCGCCGCAAGATCGACAAAGCCGAGCCGCCGTTGATCCACACCGTGCGCGGCGTCGGTTACGCGTTGAGGCTTCCGCGCGGCGATGAGTGAGAGACGATCGAGATGACCCGACGCTGGAGCCACTGGACGCTGCGGTCGCGGCTGGTCCTGGTGGTCGGCGTGCTCGCCGCGCTCGCCCTGGTGCTGGCCAACGCGGCCGGCCTGCTGCTGATCCGCGGCTATCTGCTCGACCGCACCGACGATCAGCTCCGCGCGATGACCCGTCCGTTCGCCAAGCCCGCCCAGGGGCAGACAGCCCGGCGGTACGACCTGGGAATGCCCCCGCGCGGGCCGATGGCCCGGCTCGGCCCCGACCAGGTGGCGTACCTCTATCAGCCGGACGGAACCCTGAGCGTGGACAGCTCCGCCGCCGACGCCGCCCGACCCGCCGTCGCCCCGCTGGCCGAGGTCACCGCCCTGGCCGGCACGGGCGAGCCGTACACGGTCGTGGCCGAGGACGGCAGCGCCTCCTGGCGGATGATCGCCGTGCACCGGGAGCAGACCGGGGAGACGGCCGTGATCGGCCTGTCGCTGTCCGAGGTGGACCAGACCACCGAGCGGCTGCTGCTCATCGACGCCGCGGTCAGTCTGCTCGTGCTCGCTCTGCTCGGCGTGGGCGCGGCTTTCGTCGTACGGCTGGGTCTGCGGCCCTTGACCGACATGGAACGACTGGCCACCGACATCTCGGCCGGCAACCTGAGCGGCCGGGTCGCCGACACCGACCCGCACACCGAGCCCGGCCGCCTCGGACTGGCCCTGAACTCGATGCTGGGCCGCATCGAGGCCGAGGTCGGCGCCCGCACCGCCTCCGAGCGGCGCATGCGTCAGTTCCTCGCGGATGCCTCGCACGAGCTGCGCACGCCGCTCACCTCGATCCGCGGCTTCGCCGAACTGCATCGCGGCGGCGGCGTGCGGTCCGGTGCGGCGCTCGACCGCATCGAGCGGGAGGCCGCCCGGATGAGCGTGCTCGTCGAGGACATGCTGATGCTGGCCCGGCTCGACCAGCGACGGCCCCTGGCCCGCAAGCCGGTCGACCTGCTCGAGGTGGCCGCCGACACGCTCCGCGACGCGCACGCCCGCTCACCCGACCGGCCGGTGGCGCTGGCCGGGCTGACCGACGAGGACGACACGTTCGAGCCGGCCACCGTTCTCGGCGACGAGCACGCGCTGCGCCAGGTCGCCGTCAACCTGGTCGCCAACGCCCTGCAGCACACGTCGGCGGGCACGCGGGTGACCGTGCGGGTCGGTGTCGTCGACGCCCGGCCGCCCGGGAAGGACAGCGTCGTCAGCGGCCCGGTGCCGGCGGGCGACGCCCGGCTCGCCGTGCTGGCGGTCAGCGACGACGGGCCGGGCATTCCGGCCGAGCACGCGTCGCGGGTCTTCGAGCGGCTCTACCGGGCCGATCCCAGCCGGTTCCGCGGCAAGGGCGGCGGTTCGGGGCTGGGCCTGTCGATCGTCGCCGCGATCGTCCACAGTCACGGAGGGTGGGTCGAGCTCGACTCCCCGCCGGGCGGCGGCGCGACGTTTCGGGTGCTGCTGCCGATTAGGAGCTGACTCCGAGGTTGCGCCCAAGCTCCTCCGAGGCCCGGCCGCCACAGTGTCCGGCATGCCAGCGCGCCTCACCCTGCGACGTCCCGCGGTGGCGGTCAACGCCGCCATCGTCGTCGCCCTCGCTGCCGGGGGCTTCTGGGCCTACCGGACCCTCGCCGGGCCCGGTTCCACCCCGGCCGCGAACGCCGCGACCCGCACGGTCGCCGTCCAGCGGGGCACGGTCACCAAGACGGTGACGGCCGACGGGACGGTCGGGAGCGCGAGCACGGCGACGGCCGGGTTCGTCACCGCCGGCACCGTCACTTCGATCACCGTACGGGTGGGGCAGCGGGTCACCAAGGGGCAGGTGCTGGCCAAGGTCGACCCGGCCGCGGCGCAGCGCTCGCTGGACGCGGCCGAGGCTGACCTCGACGCCGCCCGCGACTCGCTCGGCCGGGCCGAGGACGCCGGGGAGAGCACCGACTCGGCCGAGAGCGCGGTCACGCAGGCGGAACTGGCCGTCGACGACGCCGAGGCCGCGGTGGCCGGCACGGTGCTGAAGGCGCCGATGGCGGGCACGGTGACCGCGGTCAACGGCGCGGTCGGCAGCACCTCCTCGGGATCCGGAGCGAGCCAGGGCGGCGGCAACCAGAGCAGTGCCGGCACCCAGAGCAGCAGCACCTCCGAGGGCTTCGTCGAGCTTCAGGATCTGACGAAGATGCAGGTCACGGCGGCCTTCCCCGAGGCCGACACGACCAAGATCAAGGAGAGGCAGGCGGCCACGGTCACGTGGAACGCACTGAGCGGCACCTCGGCCGCGGCCCGGGTCACGGCCGTCGACCCGTCGGCCACGACCGAGAACAACGTCGTCACGTACGGCGTCACGCTGTCGCTCGACAAGGTGCCGAGCGGGGTCAGGGCGGGCCAGACGGTGAGTGTCGCCGTGACGACCGGCCGGGCCGAGAACGCCCTGATGGTCAGCTCGGCGGCGATCACGACGGTCGGCAACCGGCACTCGGTGACCGTGGTGGACGGCGGGACGCCGCAGGTGCGGCCGGTCGAGATCGGATTGCAGGGCGACAGTGCCACCCAGATCACCTCCGGGCTCGAGGCGGGGGAGCGGGTCGTGCTGCGGGTGACGACCCCGGCCACCTCGGGCGCCGGCACCCAGGGCGGCTTCCCGGCCGGTGGTGCGGGCTTCCCCGGTGGCGGACCGGGCGGCGGCAACTTCGGCGGCGGCGGGGGCAGGGGCGGACGATGAGCGGGCCGGTTCTGGACGTACGGGATCTGTGGAAGATCTACGGCGAGGGCGAGGCGACCGTCCACGCGCTGCGCGGTGTCACCCTGACCGTCGAGCGCGGCGACTACGTGGCGATCATGGGCTCGTCCGGTTCGGGCAAGTCGACCTTGATGAACATCCTGGGCGCGCTCGACGTCCCCACCAGCGGCGCCTACCTGCTCGACGGCGTCGACGTGAGCAAGCTGGCCGACCGCCAGCTCGCCCTGGCCCGAAACCGCCTCATCGGGTTCATCTTCCAGGCGTTCAACCTGATCCCGAGGACCAGCGCCGTCGCGAACGTCGAGCTTCCCCTCGCGTACGCCGGGGTGCGGCCGAAGGAACGACGGCGCCGGGCCCTCGAAGCCCTGGAGACCGTCGGGCTGGCCGACCGGGCCCGGCACGAGCCGAACCAGCTCTCCGGCGGCCAGCAGCAGCGCGTCGCCGTGGCCCGCGCGCTGGTCACCGAGCCCGCCCTGCTGCTGGCCGATGAGCCGACCGGCAACCTGGACACGCGCTCGACCGAGGACGTGCTGCAGGTCTTCGACCGGCTCAGCGCGGCCGGCCGCACGATCGTGCTGATCACCCACGAGCCCGAGGTCGGCGCCCGCACCAAGCGACTCATTCGCCTGGTGGATGGGCGCATTGTTCACGACGTTCGACAGGCGGCGCTGACGCGATGAGCTTCTCTGAAGTGGTCCGGTTCGCGTTGCGGGGGCTGGCGGCGAACAAGCTTCGTTCCTCACTGACCATGCTCGGCATCCTGATCGGTGTCGCGGCCGTGATCCTGCTGGTCGCCGTCGGCAACGGTTCGGCCCGGGCGATCAGCGACCGGATCGAGGCGCTGGGCACCAACACGATCACGGTCATGAGCACGAGCCGCGGCGGATCCGCGCTGACCAAGGACATGGCCGACTCGCTCGTCGACCCGGTCCTCGCGCCCGACGTGAAGTCGGTGTCGCCGGTGGTCAGCGCGTCGGCGACGGTCACCTACGAGGGGGCCGACCACGACGTCAACTCGTTCGTCGGCACGACACCCGGCTGGTTCGCGGCGTCGAACACTCCGGTGGCCCGTGGTGCGGCGTTCACCCAGGATGACGAGGCCCAGGGCCGCCGAGTCGTGGTGATCGGGCCGACCGTGGCCGAAGAGCTCTTCCCCGGAATCGATCCGATCGGCGCACAGGTCACCGTCGGCGGAGCGTTGTTCACCGTGATCGGAGTGCTCGACCAGAAGGCGTCGACCGGCTTCCAGGACGCGAACGACACGGCCGTCGCCCCGCTGACCGCCGTACGCCAGGTGCTGACCGGATACGGGTCGCTCAACTCGATCGTGGTCGAGGCGGCGGCGCCGGGCAAAGTGGACGCCGTGCAGTCCCAGGTGTCGGCGATCCTGGAGCAGAAGCTCGGAAACAGCACGTCCTATCGCCTGCAGAACGCGTCGCAGCTCCTGCAGACGCAGACCGCGACCGCCGACACGTTCACCACCCTGCTGGGCGCCGTCGCCGCGATCAGCCTGCTGGTCGGCGGCATCGGCATCACGAACATCATGCTGGTGACGGTCACCGAGCGGACCCGCGAGATCGGCATCCGCAAGGCGCTCGGCGCTCCCCGCCGCACGATCCTGACCCAGTTCCTGATCGAGGCCACCCTACTCAGCGTGATCGGTGGCGCCCTCGGGGTGGTGGCCGCGCTGGTCGGCAGCAGCTTCGAGATCGTCGGCGTACGACCGGTGATCGTGCCCAGCTCGGTCGGCCTGGCGCTGGGCGTGTCCATCGCGATCGGCCTGTTCTTCGGCGGCCTGCCCGCAGCCCGTGCCGCCCGGCTGCGCCCCATCGACGCGCTGCGCTACGAGTGAGGACCTCTGTGAACGACGACACCGCTGTGATCGAACCCGTGCGCGACGACGGCCTCGCCGCCGAGCTGGCCAAGGCCGCGCCCCGCCGCTGGTGGAACCGGGGCACCGTGGTGCTCGGCGCGCTGCTTCTGCTGGTCGGCGGCTTCGTCACGGGCCTTCAGGTCCAGAGCCGATGGGGTACGACCGATGCGCCGGCCGTTCGAGGCGGCGGCTTCGGCGGCGGGCAGAACCGCGCGGCGTACGGTGGCGGGTTCCCGCAAGGCGCGCCCCAGGGTGGCGCGCCGCAGGGCGGTCCGGCCGCGAGCACGCCCACGGCCGCGGGCGCGACCACCGGCAAGGTGAAACTCGTGAACGGCACGACGATCTACGTGGAGACCGCCGACGGTTCCGTCGTGACCGTCAAGACCGACGGCGGGACCACTGTCGCGACAGCCGGCAAACTCGCCGACGTCAAGGCCGGCCAGTCGATCACCGTCCAGGGCAGTGCCGCGGCGGACGGCACGGTGACCGCGACGGCGGTGACCGCCCGGAAGGGGTGACACCGGCACAGGTCTTCCGGTGGAGGACGGGCCGATTCTCCCCACGACCGCCCCCGCGCTGCCAGAATGCGGGCATGGACGAAGCGACGGTTGAGCGCGACGATTCCCCACCCCACGAGACCGGCCTGAACCGGCGGGCCTTCTTCGGCCGGGCCCTGCTGCTGGCCGGCGGCACCGCCACGGTGCTGACCCTGTCGGGCTGCCCCGGCGGCGGCGACGGAGACGACGACGATGACGACGGAGACGACGACGACTGAGCATTACCGCGGTAATAGGTACCGACTGGTATGCACATGTTCATGAGTGCATCTGTCACTTTCTAGGCGGAGACGTTTCTAGGGGGTGGCGGCGTGCGGTCCACCCTGTACGGCCGGGGCGAGCTCCTCGCGACGATCGAGGACCGCCTCGGCACGGGCGGTGGCGTCGCCCTGAGCGGACCGGCGGGCATCGGCCGCACGGCCCTGCTCGACGCGATCGCCTCCGCCGCCGAAGCGCGCGGCGAACTCGTGGTGCGGGTGCGCCCGGCTCGGAGCGAGCGTCTGGTCCCGTACGCGGGAATCGGCTCCTTGCTCGCCCAACTGCCGGCCCCGCCCATGCCACCGGCCCAGCGCGCCGCTCTCGCCGCTCTGCGGCAGGGCCTGCCCCCGCGCGCCGGCGCCCGCCGCCTGGTGCTGCCGCTGCTGCTGGAACGTAGCGCGCGAACCCGCCCGGTCCTGATCGTGCTCGACGACTGTCAATGGCTCGACGCCGCCTCGGCCGAGCTGATCGCCTTCGCCATGCGCCGCCGGCCCGGCCGCCGGGTGCGGATGATCGCCGCCGAACGGGGCCGCCACCGGGCCGTGCGGCTCTGCCCGGCCCCCGCCACCGAGATCGAGGTGCCGCCGCTGGAGCCCGGCGATCTGACCGAGCTGCTCGAGGCGCGTGGCCTGCCCTGTCGTGCGGCGAGCCGCCTGCACGAGGCCAGCGCCGGCAACCCGCGGCTTGCCCTCACGCTGGGCGCGGCTCTGCCGCCCGGCCCGGCGTGGCGCCGGCCCCCGCTGCCCGAGGCCGCCCGTGAGCTGCTGCGCGACCGCCTCGACGGTCTGCCCGCCGAGACCGTCCGCACCCTGCTGGTCGCCGCGCTGGCCACCGAGCCGACCGTGCCGGTGCTGCTGCGTGCCGGCCGTGAGGACGCCGTCCGTGACCTGCGCCCGGCCGCCGCGGCCGCGGTGGTGACCCTCGACGGCGACGCGATCCGGTTCACTCCGCCCCTGCTGGCCGACGTGATCGCCGAGGACGCCACCGCCGGTTCCCGCATCGAGGCGCACACGGCCCTGGCCGCGGGGGCCACCGACCCGGTCCAGGCCCTGCGTCACCGCGCGCTGCGCAGCTCGGTCCCCGACGCCGCCGTGGCCCGCTCGCTGGCCGAAGCCGCCGGGCGCAGCCGCGGACACCTCGCCGCCGAGCTCTACCTGCTGGCCGCCGACCGCTGCCCGCACACGCTGGCCGCCGAGCGTCTCGACTGGCTCCTCGAGGCGGCCCGGGGCGGCAGATGGGGCCACGCCGCCGAGGCCGTCCTGGCCGCCGAAGCCACGCCCGCCCACCGGGTGCACGCCCGGCTCGTGCTGATCGACCTGGCCGGGCAGGGGGTCGCCGGGATGGGCGAGACGGTCGCCGCCGCCCTCGCCGACGCCGGTGACGACCCCGCCCTGCTCGCTCCCGTGCTGCTGCGGATCACCTGGGCCTCGCTGCTGACCGGTCGCCCCGGCCGGGCCGCCGACGAGGCCACCCGTACGGCGTCGGCCGCGCGCCGGGCCGGTGACCCGGCCACCGAGGCGATGGCGCTCAGCGTGCTGGCCCAGATCGAGCGGCTGCGCGGCGATCCAGGCTGGCCCGGCACGCTCGCCCGCGCGCTGGCGCTGCCCGCCGACCCCGCCCCGGACCGGCTGCACCACGGCCCCCGCTATGTGGCGGCCGGGTTCGCGATGATGGACGACCGCCTCGACGAGGCCCACGCCGCGCTGCTGAGCCTGCTCGTGATCGCCGAGCAGAACCGCACCGGCGAGGCCCGGGTGGCCGTGCTGCGCAGCCTGTCCGAGGTGGCCACCCGCGCGGGCCGCTGCCGCGAGGCGCTCGGCTATGCCCACCGGGCCGTTCGGGCGGCTCGCCGCGCGGGGCTGAGCCCGGGGCCGACCTGGTACACGGCGGCGGTCGCCGAACTGGCCGGCGGCAGCCTGAGCGCCGCGGCCGGGTTCGCGCGCCGGGGCGTGCGCGCCTCCGAACAGGAGGGCGACCGGCTCCATCTGCGGCGCAACCTGCACGCGCTGGGCCAGGCCGAGCTGCGGGCGGGCGAGACCCGGGCCGGGGTGGCGACCCTGCGACGGTTGCGCGACCTGGAGGCCTCGTTCGGCGGCGTCGACCCCGTCGTGCGCTGGCACGGCGACCTGGCCGGCGGACTGGCCGCGCTGGGCGAGCACGTCGAGGCGGCGGCCACGCTCGCGGCGGCGCGAGTGGGCGCCCATCCGGCGGAGACCGGCTATCTCGACCGGGCCGCCGCCGTGCTGCTCTCCGAAAGCGGCCAGGCCGACTCGGCCGTGCTGCTGTCGGCGGCCGCGGCCCAGCACTTCGAGCAGCTGCGCCGACCGATCGAGCAGGGGCACGCGCTGCTCGTGCAGGGCAGCGCCGAGCGTCGCCGCCGCCGGTACGCCGCCGCCCGCCTGGCCATCGGCGCCGCGCTCGCCATCTTCCTGGCCGCCGACGCCAAACCGTGGGCCGAGCAGACCGCGCGGGCGCTGGCCGGCGCCGCCGCCGCGGGCACGCCGATCGAGAACGGTCTGACCTCGACCGAGTTACGCATAGCGGTGCTGGTCCGCGACGGTGCGAGCAACCGGGAGATCGCCGTCCGGCTCTATCTGAGCGTCAAAACCGTCGAGGCGACGCTGACCCGCATCTACCGCAAGCTGGGGGTGCGCTCGCGCACGCAACTCTCGTCCCGGCTGCCGGACGTGGTGTCCGAAGTCACCCGGAGTGCCTGACCAGCCACTACGCCACGGAGAGTGACCCCGGCTACAGGATTTCGGTGGCCACCATCACGTCCGTCTTCCACCTTTTACCTGCTTGATTTGGGGATGAAGCAGAGGGTGCGGATCGTTGTAAGGGAAGGCGACGAGGCCTATCGCCATCACGATCCGTAAGGGAGACGGCCATGCAGTTCACGACCAAGCTTCGCGACGTGCGTACGGCACTGGCGAACCGGCGCACCACGCGCACGGCTCACCGCCGGCTCGCCGACGAGCTCGCGTCGTTCCGCACCACCGCCGAGCGCGCCGAGATCGACCAGCTCCTCAGCCGGCACAGCAACGAGGAGGCCGAGGTCATCCGCGCGATCCTTTACCGCCAGGACGTGGAGCGTCAGCACCGCGCCGGGCGCCAGACCGCCGGACTCGGTGGTTACCTGGGCTGATCAAGCCCCACCGGCCGGGGAACCGACCCCGGCCGGCCCCTGACTTAGACAGAAAAGCCCCGCGCGAGCGGGGCTTTTCTTTTTCAGCGTTTCTGGCGGTCGCTGTCGCGGGACTTGGCCCGCAGGCTGCCGGCGTGGGCCTTGGCGGCGGGATCCTGACGCGACTTGCGCAGGCTCAGGACCGTGGTCAGGGTCAGGACCACCAGGATGACGATCAGCGAGACCGCCGTCGAGATCTCGGGCACCGACTTGCTGATGTCCTCGTGGGCCCAGTGCAGAACCAGCTTGGCCCCGATGAAGGCCAGGATGATCGCCAGGCCGGCCGAGAGGTAGACCAGGCGGTCGAGCAGGCCCTTCACGAGGAAGAAGAGGGCGCGCAGGCCGAGCAGCGCGAACGCGTTGGCCACGAAGACGATGTACGCCTCGTCGGTCACGCCGAACACGGCCGGGATCGAGTCGAGCGCGAACAGCAGATCGGAGCTGCCGATCGCGATCAGCACGATGAACATCGGGGTGACCACGCGGCGGCCGTCCACCTTGGTGATCATCTTGCCGCCGATGTAGTCGTCGGAGACCGGCAGGATGCGCCGGCTCACCTTGACCAGGGCGTTGTCCTCGACGTCGGGGTCTTCGTCGCGGTGCCGGAAGAGCTGGACCGCGGTGAAGATCAGCAGCAGGCCGAAGACCAGGAACATGAAGCTGAACAGGCTCAGCAGCGTCGCGCCGAGGGCGATGAAGATGACTCGCAGGATCAGCGCGATGATGATGCCGAAGGTCAGGACCTCCTGCTGGTATTTCTCGGGGACCGCGAACGTGCTCATGATGATCACGAACACGAAGAGGTTGTCGACCGACAGGCTCTTCTCGACGATGTAGCCCGCGAAATATTCGGCCCCGAAGTTCCAGCCGGCTATCTGGCCGAAGACGACGCCGAAGGCGACCGCGATCCCGATGTAGAAGACGGACCAGGCCGTCGCCTCCCGGAAGCCGACCGCGTGCGGCCGCAGCACGCCGAGGGTCAGATCGAGGGCGAGCAGGGCGACGATGACCCCGATGGTCAACGTCCAGCCGAGCGCGGTGACCTCAAGCATCGCTAAGAAACCTCCGGGCGTAAGCGGGGTGGCAACTGATCAATCGTCCCCGTTTACCCTGGGAGATTGCTGAACGAGGCCCCGCCTACCAGGGAGTTTACGCGCGTTCCCGGCCTTCGCGACCGGAACGGGTGTTTCGCGATGGTCGTCGTCACCTTCTGTGCAGGTGCGAACGGGCGGGCACTTTCCGTCATCGCAATCCATATCATCGGCGCCCCTCGATCAGGCTACGCCAAATGCATAGATACAGATCCATCAAAACGTTAACTCTGTTTTACGGCTCTGTCATGGCTTTCGCGAATCCGCAGCTCAGCGCCGTGTGTACAGAATGCATCAATCCGGCGAGCACATCGGACGGAAAACTTGTCTGATGAGGACATTGCGCTCAGATGACCGCGCTGGCATGCTACGCGATGTCGTTCTGGGGGACGCAGACCGTAACTCTGGCGTCAAGCCATACGCATAACTCTCGGTAATCATCTGGCGGGATAGCCCGAGGTAACCCCATGTGAACACCGAGATGGAGAGGAGACGTGCCGTGACGGCATCGGCACAGCTACCCCTGGCCGACGACCTCTTTCTGACCGCGCACGACTCGGTCAAGGGCAAATGCCTGTTGTCCCCGGCCACCCTGGGCCTGGGCATGGCGGCCGCGCTGCTCGGCGAGCTGGTGCTCTGGCGCCGCCTCGACGTGGTGGACGGCAAGATACAGATCATCGACGACCGCCCGACCGGCGACCCCGCCGCTACGGCCGTCCTCGACCAGTTGCTGCGCGAGGGCCACCACCGGGCCGTACGGGACTGGATCTCGTTCCTGGCCACGGGCGTCGCCACCGACCTGGTCGAGCGTCGCCTGGCCCGCTCCGCGCTCGTGCAGCGTCAGGAGAAGCGCGGCCTGATGGGCACCAAGGTCTCCTTCGTGCCGTCCGACTCGATGATCGCGGGCTGGCCCGCCACCCGCATCCGCACCTTCATCGGCCGCGGCGAGCTGCTCGACATCCCCGACCTGGTCCTGGCCGGCCTGATCCTCGCGACCGGCCTCGACCAGCACGTCTTCATGACCCTCGAGCAGCGCGGCCGTACGCAGCTCTTCGACCAGCTCAAGCGCAGGCTCCCGGCCATGTTGCTCGAACTGGTCGGCCAGGCCGAGGCCGCCGTCGGCGACGCCGTCATGGCCCGCCGCGCCTGACCTTCCTCTTTCACCACCCCCACTCAACCCCTTCATGGAGATCCGCGTGTCCTCGACCGCAACAAAACCCCCGCAAAGCCAGTTGTCGACGGCGCTCGCCAAAGATCGGCTCGGCGTCGCCGCGGTGGTCTTCTTCGTCATGTCCGCCGCCGCGCCGCTCACCGTGGTCGCCGGCGTCGTCCCCACCGGCATCGCCGTCACCGAGCTGACCGGCATCTCGATCGCCTTCATCGCCTGCGCCGTCGTCCTCGCGCTCTTCGCGGTCGGCTACGTCGCCATGTCCCGGCACATCGAGAACGCGGGCGCCTTCTACGCGTACATCGCCCAGGGGCTCGGCCGCCCGGTCGGGGTCGGTGCCTCGTGGGTGGCGCTGCTGGCCTACAACATGTTCCAGATCGCCGCGTACGGCGGCTTCGGCTTCATCGCCAACCTGCAGTTCCAGGAGTGGTTCGGCGTCGACATCCCGTGGTGGGGGCTGGCGCTGGCCGTCTGGGCGCTGACCGCGATCCTCGGCGTGCGCGACGTGGCCGTCAACGGCAAGGTCCTGGCCACCCTGCTGGTCGCCGAGATCGTCGTGGTCGTCGCGTTCAGCTTCGCCGACATGTTCTCGCCCAACTTCACCGCGTCGTCGGCCCCGCTCGACCCGGGCACCCTGGTCGGCGCCGGCTCGGGCGCGCTGCTGGTCATGGCCGTCACCGGCTTCGTCGGCTTCGAGCAGTCGGTGGTGTTCAGCGAGGAGTCCCGCGACCCGCGCCGCACGGTGGCCCGCGCGACCTACATCTCCATCGCGCTGATCGCCGTCCTCTACGGCTTCGCCGCCTGGGCGATGATCTCGGGCGCCGGTGACGACGTGGTCGGGCGCGCCCGCGAGGAAAGCTCCGCCCTGTTCTTCAACGTCGCCTCCGACCAGCTCGGCAGCACCGCCGTGCACCTGGGCAACGCGCTGTTCCTGACCTCGCTGATCGCCGCGATGATCTCGTTCCACAACATCATCGCCCGGTACGCCTTCTCGCTCGGTCGCGAAGGTGTCATCGCCCGCGCATTCGGCCGTACGGTGCCCGGCACCGGCGCGCCCAAGAACGGCTCGCTCGCCCAGAGCGCGTTCGCCCTGGTCGTCATCGTGGTCTACGCCGTCGCCGGCTGGGACCCGCTGGTCAACCTGTTCTTCTGGGGCGGCACCGGTGGCGGCATCGGCGTGCTGCTGCTGATCACGCTGGCCGCGTTCGCGGTCATCGGCTACTTCATGAAGAACCCCCACGGCGAGGACTTCTGGCACCGCCTGGGCGCGCCCGTGCTCAGCGCGATCCTGCTGGTGATCATGTCGTACCTGGCGATCAGCAACATCGCCACGCTCTTCGGCGTCGAACCCGGCAGCAGGCCGACCTGGGTCGTGCCGCTGGCCTTCGGCGTGCTGCTGGTCGGCGGCATCATCTGGGCCCAGATCCTGCGGTCCAGCCGTCCGCAGGTCTACGCCGGCATCGGCCTCGGTGCTCGCAGCGCCTCCTCCGTGGGCGGCTTCTCGGCCGCTCTCGCCTCCACCGACGAACCCAAGGACCACCTGTGACGACGTACCCCCCGATCCGCCCTGCCCGTGACGAGGAGATCCCTGCTGTCGGGCAGCTCATCAGCCACTCCTTCTTCGAGCTGGACGCGAACCGCTACCTGGTGCCGCAGCTCGACGACCGCCTCAAGGTGATGGCCGACTTCTTCACGCTGCTCACCGAGCACGCCCAGAAGTACGGCCGGGTCGACGTCGTCGACCTGCCCGGCGGCGACGGACTGGCCGCCTGCGGCGTGTGGTTCGACTACACCAAGGAGTCCCCCGAGCAGGAGGACTACGAGGAGCGGATGAACGCCCTCGCCGGGCCGTACATCGAGCGCTTCAACGCCCTCGACCAGCTCTTCGAGAAGCACCACCCGCACGACGCGCACTGGCACCTCGCGTTCCTGGCCGTGCACCCCGACCACCAGGACCACGGTCTGGGCGGCAAGCTGATGACGCTGGTGCACGACGAGCTCGAGGCGGCGGGCGTCCCGGCCTACCTGGAGGCGACGAACCAGAACAACGTGCGCCTCTACCACCGGTCCGGCTACGCCGACATGGACCCGTTCGAGATGCTGCTCCCCGACGGCACCGCGTTCTACCGGATGTGGCGGGCCGTCTGATTTTCCGGGGGCGCGGTCACCGTCCGGCCGCGCCCCCACCTCACCAACTGAACTCGGGCCCTCGCGCCTCGCCGCCCGGCAGCAGGGGGCGTTGCGTGTATTCCCACTTCTGCACCAGCACCAGGTTGCGGCCGTGCGGCGGCTGCAGGTCGACCGGCCCGCAACTGTGCTTCAGCGCGAAGTCCGTGAACATCAGCGCCTTGCAGGTGTACGGCCCGGCCAGGACCTCGTCGCCCGCGGCGTCGCGCACCGTCAGCGAGACGTCCAGCTGAATGCCCGGCATCGCTTCGATCTGGCCCACCACCCGCACCGAGGCGCCCAGCGCGTGGCACGGGCGCCCCAGCACGGGGTGGCCGAGGTCCCATTCGTACTGGTCGCCGCACCGCCACTCGCCGAAGCCGGCCTCCACCCGCGCGCCACCCGCGCCCGCCGACGCGCCCACCCCGGCCGGACCGGCCGAGACACGGGCGCCGGGCTCGCGCTGCTGCTGCTGCCGCTGCGGCCGCGGCGGTGTCGGCAGGCCGCCCCCGCTCGGCAGCGCGCCGAGGCTGCCGCCGCCCGGCAACGCGACGGCGCCCGTCGGGAGGCCACCGCTCGGGGCAACCGCGCTCGGCTGAACCAGGCGCGGACCGCCGATCCCGGCCGCACCCGACGCCTGCGGAGCCGCGGCGGCGGAGGAATCGCCGGAGTCGAGAAGCTGCCACGCGTTGAAGCCGCCCACGCCGGACAGGGCGACCGCCGAGGCCATCAGCGCGACCATCGCCCACGGCCGGCGCCACATCCACGAGCGGGGACCGTTGCGGGGCCGCTTGCGCGACGGGGCGCGGCGCACGGACGGGTGCGAGACGGCGCGCAGACCCAGGTCAGGCGAGGCGCCCGTGCCGGGGAGGTCGTCGGCGGCGGCCGGGGCGGGCAGGGCGGGCACCCCGGCCGTCTCGCGCGAGAGCTCCCGCAGCGCCCGGCCCAGATCGGCCGCGGAGGGACGGCCCGCCGGGTCCTTCGTGAGGCACCACATGATCAGGTCCCACACCGGCGGCGGCATGCCCTCGGGGCGCTCGGGCGTCTCGTCGAGATGACCGCGCAGCACCGCGAGGGGTTCCCCGGCGTACGGGGGTGCGCCTGTGAGAAGTTCGAAGAGGACGATGCCCACGGAGTACACATCGGACGCGAAGACGGCCTCGCCCTGGATCGCCTCGGGCGCCATGTAGTGCGGGGTGCCGACGATCGCGTGCGGGGTCGTGAGACCGGCGGCGTCGAGCACCCGCGCGATGCCGAAGTCGGTGAGCCGCACGTCGAGCCGGCCGTCGTTCTCCTGCAGCAGGATGTTGTCGGGCTTCACGTCGCGGTGCACCACGCCCAGCTCGTGCGCCTGGGTGAGGGCGGCGGCGACCTGGGCCAGCAGATCGGCGGCGGCCGACGGGGCCAGCGTGCCCTCGACGCGCAGATGGTTGCGCAGGCTGCCGCCGGCCACGTAGTCCATGACCAGCGCGAGCGAGCCGCCGACGCTGAACAGGTCACGGACGCCGACGATGTTCTCGTGCCGCATCATCATCAGGATCGTGCGCTCCTGCACGAACCGGATGACCAGCTTCGGCTGACGCAGCAGACCTTCGTGCAGCAGCTTGACGGCCACGTCGGCGCCGGAGGACCGGTCGATGCCGCGCCACACCGTGCCGGTGGCACCGTGCCCGACCGGGCAGACCAGGACGTACGAATTGCCGACGCAGCGTCCACTGAGATCGGCGGTGGCAGCCTCGCCGGGAGCACTGCCGGTCAATGAGGGGAATGACTGCACGTGATGTGGAATCCTTCCGAACGGGTGTCAATATGCTTCACGGCGTGCACGATCGTCCCGATCGATCCCCATAACGGCAAGGTGTGGGCGCCCGTTCTCTCATACACGGTGAGTCACGTCGTCGCGCCGTCACCGGACCCGCGGTGACTCGTTCGTTCCTGACGTTCTCTGCGTTCTTGTGCGCGGCGGCCACCACGCGAAGGGGGCCGGAACTGGTGCTGCGGTGCCTATCGCCGCCCGCTACGTTGACCGGATGTCCGAGAACGATCCGATCTGGCCGGCCGTGGCGGCCGCGCGGCAGTGGCTCGACCTGTCGAACGGCACCCTGCCCCTGGAGATGACCTGCCGCATCCTTAAGGTCACCGAGGAGGCGGGGGAGGCGGCCCAGGCCTGGATCGGTTTCCTGGGCCAGAATCCGCGAAAGGGCGTCACCCACTCGCGTGAGGAGGTCGCGGCCGAGCTGGCCGACGTGGCGTTCACCGCGCTGGTGGCGATCGCCAGCCTCGGCCTCGACCCGCGCGACGCCCTGACCGGCTGCGCCACCAAGGTTCAGGACCGCTTCGAACGCCCCTGGCCGCCGCTGCCCTGATCCACACTGTGCAGTTCGAGCAGGGTGGCGCCGACGTCGCGCAGCCCGGCCAGAATGCCGTGGAGCTGGGCCTGGTCGGTGACGGCGGCGGTCAGGGTGGTCGTTCCGTCGGAGTTGCGAACGAGGGCCAGGCCGCCGAGCCACCCCGACCAATGGTCGTCGAGGTGGCCCGCGACCCGGATCGCGTAGGTGGTCTTCACACCCGTGCTTCCACAGCCGGCGTACGCAGCGGCGTGGGCTCGGCGGCGCGGTGGTTGCGCCACAGCGAGACACCCAGGCCGATCAGGGCCACGCCGACCGGCACGGCGAGCGGCCGGTTGAACGACTCGGGCAGCACGGCCAGCGCGACGGTCCCCGCGGTGCCCACGGCGAGCAGGGCCGACGCCCAGCGTGACACCACGCGGGCCCGGAAGAGGGCGATGCCGAACAGCAGACCGCCGCCCATGTAGCCGAGGCCGGACAGGGCGAGCAGGGGCTGCAGTGCGCCGATGTCCCCGGTCGCGCCCGTCCCGGCGGCGGTCGCGAGAACGTCGTTGACATAGCCCGGCTGGGTCGCGGCCAGACCCGGCAGCACGGCGGCCGCGATGACCTCGACGCTGAACATGGTGAGGTATCCGGCCATGAAGAGCAGGTAGCCGGCCAGGCCCAGCAGCCCGGTGCGGCGGAACTGGCGCAGGTAGAGGCCGGTCACCCCGGCGAGGGCGAGCGCCGACATGGCGGTCTTGGCCCAGCCGCGCACCGCCCACTCGGTGGTCTCGACCGAGGCGACCTCGAGAGGCGGGTGGTTGATCTGGACGGCGACGAAGATGGCTCCGGCGCCCACGGCGGCAGCGGCGGCGGCGCGGGTCAGGCCGGCGGCGGTGATGTTCATGGCGGGCTCCTCAGGTTCGGCTTGCCACGAACGTTAGGAATCCGCGTGGTGACCGCACATCACCACACGATGTGATCGGCCGGGTGATTGCTCAGGCCAGCAGGCCGAGCTCGGTCGCGCGGCGCACCGCGGCCGGGCGGGTGTTCACGTCGAGCTTGGTGAAGATGTGCTTCGTGTGGGTGCGCAGCGTGTTGACCGAGACGAACAGCCGGCGGGCGATCTCGGGCCCGGTCAGCTCGGTCGCCAGCAGCCGCAGCACCTCGACCTCCCGCGAACTCAGCCCCTCGGTGGCGGCGGCCCGGGCCACTGGTTGACGCAGGAGCCCGGCGGCGTGACTCGAACCGGTCAGCCGGCCGAGCAGCTCGGTCATCGGCGGGCCCTCGTCGAGGAAGATGCGGGCGTACCCGGCCGGGACGCCGAGGTCAAGGGCTTCGTCGAGGTCGTCGGGCGAACGGCGGGCGAGCGCCCGCACGATCAGGGCGTCCACGACGCTGCCGCCGCGGCCCGCGGCCACGATGCCGTCCAGCAGCTTCAGGAGATCGTCGTCGGCCCGGTGCTCGGCGACCGCCAGGCGGCCGAGGGTGAGATGGTCGAACTCGGTCAGCTGGGCCGGGTCGCCGCGCTCGCGGGCCCACTCCCGCGCGTCGTCCAGCCGGCCCCGCGCGATGTCCACCCGAGCCTTGAGAGCCGGGATCGGGCGTACGTCGGGAAAGTAACCGGGCAGGTAGAGCGCCTGGGCCCGGTCGAGCATCTCGGCGGCCGCGTCCAGGTCACCCCGGGCCCGCAGCACCCCGGACATGACGATCCACCAACGGTGCCGGTTCTCCATCAGGGACGCCGCGTCGCCAAGCTCTCTGGCCGTGCGCAGGTGCTCCTCGGCCGCGTCGAGCTCGCCGTGTTCGCGCAGCACGTCGGCCAGCCCGACGTGCAGGTCACCGGTCGTGGACCGCACCGGACCGGCGCTGCGGGCGAGGGCCTTCTCGTAGAGCCGCCGCGCCTCGTCGGGCCGGCCGCAGCTCAGCCACATGCCGCCCAGCACGACGGTGGCGCCGAGCTCGTCGGTGATGTTGCCGGCCCGGTGCAGGCTGGTGACCGCCTCGCCGAACGTGACGACGGCCGTCGGCAGATCACCGTCGGCCCACGCGGCCAGCCCCAGGAACCCGGCTGCGGCGCCGCGCGAGAAGTGGTCGTCGGGTCCGGCGAGGTCGAGTGCGCGCCGAGCGTGCTCGGCCGTCCCGGACCGGTCGTCGCGGGCCTGGGCGACCGACGCGCGATAGACCTCGATCATCGCCCGGTCCTCGTCGCCGGAGACGACCGAGTCCGCCGTGTCGAGCCACTCCCGCACCCCG
This sequence comes from Actinoplanes solisilvae, assembly GCF_003999975.1. GTDB lineage: Bacteria > Actinomycetota > Actinomycetes > Mycobacteriales > Micromonosporaceae > Actinoplanes > Actinoplanes solisilvae. The sequence goes on from NZ_RJAC01000013.1 coordinate 98,669, forward strand.
TCGAGGTCGCCCACGGACAGCCGGGTCCAGGCCAGCGCGGTCGACAGCCGGGCACTGCGCCGTACGACGTCGGCCGGCAGCGCCTGCAGCAGGGTTCGCAGGAGGTGGTCGTGGCGCTGCCGTTGCAGACCGGGCAGGGCCAGCACGACGAGGTCGGCCGCCCGTCCGGCGTCGCCTCCGGTCAGAGCATGGGGTACGGCCTCGGCCGTCATGCCGTGGTCGGCGTACCAGCTCGCGGCCGCCCGGTGCAGTCTCGCCTTCCTGTCCGGCTGCCCGGCCGCGAGCTGGGCCCGCAGCGCGTCGGCGAACAGGTGGTGATAGCGGAACCACTGGCCGCGCTCGTCCAGCGGGACGACGAACAGGTTGGCGCGCTCCAGGGTGCCGAGCATCAGGCGGCTGTCCGTGCGGCCGGTGACCGCGTCGCACAGCTCGGCGGTGAACTCGTCGAGCACCGCCGTGTCGAGCAGGAACTCGCGGACGTCGCCGGGCTGGGATCGCAGCACGTCCTCGAGCAGGTAGTCGAGGACGAAACGATGGCTTCCGGCGAAAGCGTCGACGAATTCACCGAGGTCGTCGCGGCCGCGGGCGGCGAGGGCGGCGAGCTGCAATCCGGCGGCCCATCCCTCCGTACGGGCGTCGAGCGCGGCGACGTGCGCCGGTTCGAGGCGCACGCCCATCACGTCGTTGAGCAGTTCACCGGCCTCGGCGGGGGAGAAGCGCAGGTCGGCCGCGCGCAGCTCGGCCAGTTCGCCGCGGGCGCGCAGCCGGGCCAGGGGCAGCGGCGGGTCGGCGCGGGTGGCGAGGGCCAGGGTGACCTGCGGCGGCAGGTTGCCGAGCAGGAACGTCACGACGTCGTGCACCTCGGCGGTGTCGATGACGTGATAGTCGTCGAGGGCGATCACGGTGGGCCCGGCGGTGACGTCGAGATCGTTGACCAGGCCGACCAGAACGGCTTCGCTCGGGGCCGGTCCGTCGTGATCGGCCAGCCCGGGGCAGGCCGTTCGCAGGGCGGCGACCAGGTGCGACAGGAATCGGCGGGGGTCGGCGTCGCCCTCGTCGAGCGACAGCCACGCGACCGCGCGCTGTTGCGTCGTGAGCCACTGGGTCAGGACCGTGGTCTTGCCGAAGCCCGCCGGCGCCGAGACGAGCACGAGGCGGGGCACGTCGTCGCGGAACCGGTCGGTGAGCCGGGCGCGGGGCACCAGCCGTCGCCGTGGCGCCGGTGGGTGCAGTTTCGTGCGGAGCACGGGCACCGGCGTCCTACCCCGCGCTGAGGTTGAGCTCGAAGCTGTAGCGGCTGGCGCGGTAGACGTGGCTGCCGTACTCGAGCGCGCGCCCGCCCACGTCCCAGGCCGTACGCACCATGGTCAGCAGGGACGCGCCGCGCTTCTCGTCGAGGATCTTCGCCTCGGACGTGGTGGCCGAACGGGCGCCGATGATCTGGGTGGCGATGCGCGGGGTCAGGCCGTTGCGGCGCAGCAGCTCGTAGAGGCCGTGAGTGGCCAGGTCGTCGGCGGTCAGCGGCAGCACGTCGACCGGGATGGCGTTGTGCATCAGCGCCAGGGGTTCACCGCCCGCGTAGCGCAATCGCTCGATCCACGTCACCGGCGTGCCCGGGGCGATCTCGAGGGCGGCGGCGATCGTGTCGGGGGCGGGCATGACCTCGAGGCTCAGCACCTCGGTGCGCGGGGCCCGGTCGCCGGCCACCAGGTCGTCGTAGAGGCTGGACAGCTCGACCGGGCGGCGGACCTTGGGGTGCACGACCTGGGTGCCCACACCCCTTTTGCGGACGAGCATGCCGCGTTCGACCAGATATTGGATGGCCCGGCGGGTCGTGGGGCGCGAGACGCCCAGGCGCTCGGCCAGGTCGACCTCGTTCTCGATGCGGGCGCCGACCCCGATCTCGCCCTTCTCGATCAGCTCCTGCAGGCGGGTCGCCACCTGGAAATACAGCGGTACGGGGCTGGTCCGGTCGACATCGACCGGCCTTACCCCCGCCTGTGGGACGGACACATCGGAACTCACCGCTAACCCTCGCTCCCCGAGTTTGTCAGGACAAAGTATTGACGTGGACGGCTCCAAGTTATTACATCGAAGGCAGCAAACCTAGGGTTGTCATCCGGTTACAGATGGCGATCATGCGCCGTAACGGCACGGCACTTCGGTGCGCTTCCGCGCGCCCTCATCCCCGCGATCTTCAGCGAAGACATCGACCGGAGGCCCGCGCATGCCCGCCGACGAGGTATTGACGATGGGACGCATAGGCGTCGACCTGTATCCGCAGCAGATCGGCGTCTCGCTGCGCGAGGTGAGCACCTTCGCGAAGTTTCTCGGGGGCAGCGCGACGAACGTGGCGGTCGCCGCGGCGCGATACGGGCGGCGGTCCGCGGTGATCACCCGCACCGGCGACGATCCGTTCGGTGAGTTCTTGCACGATGCGCTGCGCGGCTTCGGGGTGGACGACCGCTTCGTGACGCCGGTGGCCTCGCTGCCGACGCCGGTGACCTTCTGCGAGATCTTCCCGCCCGACGATTTCCCCCTTTACTTCTACCGCTTCCCGAAAGCACCCGACCTCGAGATCCGTCCGTCCGAGCTCGACTACGACGCGATCCGCGACGCCGACATCTTCTGGGTCACCGGCACCGGCCTGTCCCAGGAGCCCTCCCGTACGGCGACGCTGACCGCACTGAAACATCGCGATAAATCGGGCATAACCGTTTTCGATCTGGATTACCGGCCGATGTTCTGGCAGTCCCGCCAGGAGGCGCGGCACTGGTACCAGCAGGCGCTGCGCTACGCGACGGTGGCGGTGGGCAATGTGGACGAAGCCGACACGGCCGTGGGTGTACGTAAACCGGACGAAGCCGCGGCGGCCTTGCACGAGGCGGGCATCGATCTCGCCGTGATCAAACAGGGCCCGGCCGGTGTCCTGGCGACGACGAAGAACGAGACGACCGAGGTGCCGCCCGTCCCCGTCGAGGTGGTCAACGGCCTCGGCGCCGGCGACGCGTTCGGCGGTGCCCTCTGCCACGGCCTGCTCGCCGGCTGGGAGCTGGAGGCGACCATGCGCTTCGCCAACGCGGCCGGGGCCATCGTCGCCTCCCGGCTGTCGTGCGCCGACGCGATGCCGACCGAGACCGAAGTCCGCGAAAAGCTGGGGGAAGCGACGCATGCCTGACCTTGACGACCTCCTCGACATTCGCACCCGCCGTCCCGCCGCGATCGCGGCCGCCGCGTCCGCGCGGCGCAGACCCACCACCCTGTTCGGCCCGCACGGCAAGCTGATGATCATCGCGGCCGACCATCCGGCCCGCGGGGCGCTGCGAGCCGGCGACGACCCCCTGGCCATGGCCAACCGCACCGACCTGCTCGACCGCATCCGCACCGCGCTGTCCCGGCCCGGGGTCAACGGCGTGCTCGGCACCCCCGACATCCTCGAAGACCTGCTGCTGCTCGGCGTGCTCGACGACAAGGTCGTGATCGGGTCGATGAACCGCGGCGGGCTGGCCGGCACAGCGTTCGAGATCGACGACCGGTTCACCGCCTACGACGCCGAGAGCATCGCCTCGGCCGGGTTCGAGGGCGGCAAGATGCTGCTGCGCATCGACCCCGACGACGCCGGCACCGTGACGACGCTGGAGTCGTGCGGCGCGGCGATCGGTGAACTGGCCGCGCGCCGGCGCATGGCGATGGTCGAACCGTTCATCTCGCACCGGGTCGACGGCCGGGTGCGCAACGAACTGACGGCCGAGGCGATGATCCGCGCGATGACGGTCGCGGCCGGGCTCGGCACGACGTCGGCCTACACGTGGCTCAAGGTCCCGGTGGTCCACGACATGGAACGCGTCATGGCCTCGACGACGCTGCCGGCGCTGATCCTCGGCGGCGAGGGCGAGGCGGCGTACGGGGAATGGCGTAAGGCTCTTGACCTGCCGACCGTGCAGGGGCTGGTGATCGGGCGCTCGCTGCTCTACCCGGCGGGCGGCAGCGTCGGCGACGCGGTCGATCGGGCGGTGAGCTTGTTGTGATGGCTCGAGTGAACCCCGTGATGCCGCGGGGGAGCACGGCCGAGAAGCCGTTCGACGTCGTCGTGACGCCCGAGAAAGCGGCGTGGAGCTACAGCGGGCTGCGCATCCTCGACCTGGCGGTTGGGTCGCGGGCCCGGTTCATGACCGGCGACGACGAGATGCTGGTGCTGCCGCTGGCCGGCGGGTGCGACGTGACCTGCGACGACGAGCGGCTGACGCTGACCGGGCGACGCTCGGTGTTCTCCCGCGTGACCGATTTCGCCTACCTGCCGCGCGACTCGACCGTGACCGTGCGGGCGGCCAACGGCGGACGGTTCGCGCTGCCCTCGGCGCGGGCCTCGCGGCGGCTGCCGTTCCGCTACGGCGCCGCCGAAGACGTGGCCGTCGAGCTGCGCGGCGCGGGCCAGGCGAGCCGGCAGGTCAACAACTTCTGCACGCCGGAACGGTTCGAGGCCGACCGGCTGATCGCCTGCGAGGTGCTCACCCCGGGCGGCAACTGGTCGTCCTACCCGCCGCACAAGCACGACGAGCAGGTCGACGGCGAGTCGTCGCTCGAGGAGATCTACTACTTCGAGGTCGCTCCGTCGCCCAGCGGTACGGCGGGCAGCGCCTATCAGAGGGTGTACGGCCACCCCGACCGGCCGATTGAGGTCTGCGCCGAGGTGAGGAGCGGCGACGTCGTGCTGATCCCGTACGGCTGGCACGGCCCGTCGATGGCCGCGCCCGGTTATGACCTCTACTACCTCAACGTGATGGCCGGCCCGGGCGAGCGGGAGTGGCTCGTGCGCGACGACCCGGCGCACGGCTGGGTGCGGGCCTCCTGGGCCGGCGTACCGGTCGATTCCCGCCTGCCTTTGACCTCCTGCAACGAAAGGACGCGTTCGTCGTGAGACTCACCGTCGGTCAGGCCGTCGTGCGGTTCCTGGCCAACCAGTGGACCGAGCGCGACGGCGTCGAGCATCGGGCGATCGCCGGCTGCCTCGGCATCTTCGGGCACGGCAACGTCGCCGGGCTCGGTCAGGCCCTGTTGCAGGCGCAGCGCACCGGGGAGGCCGACCTGCCCTATCGCCTCGCGCGTAACGAGCAGGCGATGGTGCACACGGCGGCCGGCTTCGCTCGCATGACCAACCGCCTCTCGGCGTACGCCTGCACGGCCTCCATCGGCCCGGGATCGACGAACATGCTCACCGGCGCCGCGCTCGCGACGGTCAACCGGCTGCCCGTGCTGCTGTTCCCGTCCGACGTCTTCGCCACCCGCGCCGCCTCGCCGGTGCTGCAGGAACTCGAGGACCCGCGCGGCTACGACGTCTCGGTCAACGACGCCTTCCGGCCGCTGTCGCGCTTCTTCGACCGCGTGTGGCGTCCCGAGCAACTCCTGCAGGCCCTGCTCGGCGCGATGCGGGTGCTGACCGACCCGGCCGAGACGGGCGCGGTCACCGTCTGCCTTCCCCAAGACCTTCAAGCCGAGGCGTACGAGTTCCCCGACGCGTTGTTCACCAAGCGCGTCTGGCACGTCGCCCGCCCGGTCGCCGAACCGTCCTTCGTCGCCCGCGCGGCCGCCGTGCTCAGAACCGCCGAGCGCCCGTTGCTCATCGCCGGCGGCGGCGCCATCTACTCCGAGGCGTCCGCCGAACTCGACCGGTTCGCGCGCGAGACCGGCATCCCGGTCGCCGACACCCAGGCCGGCAAGGGCGCGCTGAGCTGGGATCACCCCAACTCGGTCGGCGGCGTCGGCTCGACCGGCACCCCGGTGGCCAACCGGCTCGCCCGCGAGGCCGACGTCGTGGTCGGCGTCGGCACCCGTTACAGCGACTTCACGACCGCGTCGCGCACGGCCTTCCAGCACCCGGACGTCAAGTTCATCAACATCAACGTGGCGGCGTTCGACGCGGCGAAGGAGTCGGCGTTCCCGATCGTCGCCGACGCCCGGGACGGCCTGAACGAGCTGCTGGGCGCACTCGACGGGCGGCACTTCGACACCGGCTACCGCGCGGACGTCGTCACCTGGCAGGCCGAGGTCGACCACGCGTACCACCTGGGTCATGGGCCGCTGCCCGCGCAGAGCGAGGTGATCGGGGCCGTGAACGAGGCGTGCGGGGAACGCGACGTGGTGGTGCAGGCGGCCGGCAGCATGCCCGGCGACCTTCAGTTGCTGTGGCGCTCGCGCGACCCGAAGCAGTACCACGTGGAGTACGGCTTCTCGTGCATGGGCTTCGAGATCGCCGGGGCGCTCGGCATCAAGCTGGCCGACCCCTCGCGCGAGGTGTTCGCGCTGGTCGGCGACGGTTCGTACCTGATGATGGCTCAGGAGATCGTCACCGCCGTGGCCGAGGGCATCAAGCTGGTCGTCGTCCTGGTGCAGAACCACGGGTTCGCCTCGATCGGCGCGCTCTCGGAGTCGCTCGGCTCGCAGCGTTTCGGCACGAGTTACCGCTATCGCGGGTCGAACGGCGACTACAACGGCGGCTACCTGCCCGTCGACCTGGCCGCCAACGCGGAGAGCCTGGGCGCCCACGTCATCCGCTGCCGCACGATCGCCGAGCTGGCCGACGGACTGAAACGCGCGCGGGAGGCCGACCGGCTCACCGTCGTGCACATCGAGACCGACCCGCTCTCCCCGGTGCCGTCCTCCGACTCGTGGTGGGACGTGCCGGTCCCGGAAGTGGCTGAGCTGGAGAGCACCCGCACGGCCCGAATCGCTTACGAAGCCGCGAAAAGCTCCCAGCGGCTCTATCTCTAAGGACTCACTGATGGCAACCATCGAGCACTGGATCGACGGCGAGTTCACCGCCGGGTCCGGCGGCCGGCGCGCTCCGGTCTTCAACCCGGCCACCGGGCGGCAGCAGCATGAGGTCGTGCTGGCCACCGAGGCCGACGTCGACGCGGCGGTGACCGCGGCCCGCGTCGCGTTCGAGTCGTGGAGCCAGGCCTCGCTCAGCAAGCGTACGAAGGTCATGTTCAACTTCCGTGAGCTGGTCAACGCCCGCGTGAAGGAGATCGCCGAGATCGTCTCGGACGAGCACGGCAAGGTGCTCTCGGACGCGGCCGGCGAGGTGCAGCGCGGCCTCGAGGTGATCGAGTTCGCCTGCGGCATCCCGCAGCTGCTCAAGGGCGAGTACAGCGATCAGGCCTCGACCGGGGTCGACGTGTTCAGCTTCCGCGAGCCGCTCGGCGTCTGCGTCGGCATCACGCCGTTCAACTTCCCGGCGATGGTGCCGATGTGGATGTACCCGGTGGCGATCGCCTGTGGCAACACGTTCGTGCTGAAACCGAGCGAGCGCGACCCGTCGGCGTCGAACTACGTGGCCGGGCTTCTGCAGGAGGCGGGGCTGCCGGACGGCGTCTTCAACATCGTGCACGGCGACAAGACGGCGGTCGACGGGCTGCTGCACCACCCGGACGTCGCAGCGGTGTCGTTCGTGGGGTCGACGCCGATCGCGCGCTACATCCACGAGCAGGCCAACGCGCACGGCAAGCGGGTGCAGGCGCTCGGCGGGGCCAAGAACCACGCGATCATCCTGCCCGACGCCGACCTCGAGTACGCGGCCGGTCACCTCACGGCGGCGGCGTTCGGGTCGGCCGGCGAGCGGTGCATGGCGATCTCGGCGGCGGTGGCCGTCGGGGGCGCGGGGGACACGCTGGTCGACCTGGTGAACCGTAAGGCGGGCGAGGTCGTGGTGGGCAGCGGGCGTGACCCGGCCAGCGAGATGGGGCCGGTGGTCACGGCGGCGGCCAAGCAGCGGATCGAAGGGCTGATCGACAGCGGCGAGCGGGCCGGGGCCAAGGTGACCGTGGACGGACGCGGGCTCACCGTGCCCGGCTATGAGGAGGGCTTCTTCGTCGGGCCGACCGTGATCGACCAGGTGGATCCGTCGATGGAGGTCTACACCGAGGAGATCTTCGGGCCGGTGCTGTCGGTCGTGCGGGCTGACACCGTCGACGCCGCCATCGACCTGATCAACAGCAATCCGTACGGGAACGGGACCGCGATCTTCACGAGCAGCGGCGAGGCGGCACGCCGGTTCCAGCGGGGTGTACGGGTCGGCATGATCGGCATCAACGTCCCCATCCCGGTGCCGATGGCCTACTACTCCTTCGGCGGGTGGAAGGACTCGCTCTTCGGCGACAAACACGTGCACGGTCCCGAGGGCGTCTCCTTCTACACCCGCGCCAAGGTCGTCACCTCCCGATGGCCGCACGTCTCCCACGCGTACGACGCCTCCCTGCAGTTCCCCACGGCGAGCTAGAGCCCGGCCGCCACCCCTCGACTCGACCGAAGGCTGAGCCACATGGAAATTCGTCACCTGCAACTCGGCAGCTGCCCTGACTCCTGGGGCGTCTGGTATGCCGACGACCCCCGGCAGACGCCGTGGAACCGCTTCCTCGACGAGATGGTCGCGTCCGGCTACAAGTGGCTGGAGCTCGGGCCGTACGGCTATCTGCCCACCGACCCCGCCCAGCTCGCCGACGAGCTCGCCGCGCGCGGCCTGAGCGTCGCCGGCGGAACGGTCGCCGGCGCCGGTGGGCCGCACAAAGACTTCGACACTGTCGTCGCCGAGACCCGCAAGGTCGCCGCTCTGGCCTCCGCGGTCGGCGCGGAAAATGTTGTTTTCGTGCCCGTGCCCGGTTACCGCGACGACGTCACGAACGCCTATCTCGCGCCGGCCGAGCTCGACCCCGACGGCTGGCTGGCGCTGACCCGCAACAGCAACACCCTCGGCAAGATCCTGCTGGAGGAGTACGGCGTCCACATGCGGTTCCACCCGCACGCGGACTATCACGTCGAGACCCAGGCGCAGACCGAGCGCTTCCTGGAGGAAACCGACCCCCGATACGTCTCGCTGTGCCTCGACACCGGGCACCTGGCGTACCGGAAGGCCGACGTGCCGGGGATCATCCGCAAGTACCCGGAGCGGATCGGCTACGTCCACATCAAACAGATGGATCCGGTGATCGCCGAACGGGCCGTCACCGAGGATCTGGCCTTCGGCAAAGCGGTCGCGCAGGGCGCCAGCGTCGAGCCCCCGGCCGGCGAGCCGAACATCCCCGACGTGCTCGACGCCCTCCGCGAGCTCGACGCCGAACTGTTCGTCGTCGTCGAACAGGACATGTACCCGGTCGAGTTCGACGTGCCGCTGCCGATCGCGCAGCGCACCCGCACCTATCTCAACTCCGTCGGTCTCCACTCCCGGGCCCCGGCCGACATATCCCGTCCAGTCACAGGAGAAGCGATATGACCCCTCGCAACCGCACCTTCCGGATCGTCGCCGCCGGCGCGGCGGTGATGCTCGCCGCCGCCGCGTGCAGCGGCGGTGGGCGTGAGAAGGAGACCGACGCCAGCGTCTCCGGCGGTAACGCGGCCGGCAGTTCGGGCTACACGATCGCCTTCATCACCCATGAGACACCCGGCGACACGTTCTGGGACAAGATCAGGAACGGCGCCGAACAGGCGGCCAAGGACACCGGTGTCACGCTGAAGTACTCGAACGACCCCGAGGCGACCAAGCAGGCCGTGCTGATCCAGAACGCGGTCGACTCCAAGGTCAACGGCATCGCCACCACGCTGGTCACCCCGGACGCGCTGGCCGGCTCGGTGAAGGCGGCGAGCGAGGCGGGCATCCCGGTGGTCGGCTTCAACTCCGGCATCGACGACTACAAGCGGCTCGGGGCGCTCATGTACTTCGGCTCGGACGAGACCCTGGCCGGCACCACGGCCGGCAAACGCATCGCCGACGCCGGGGCCAAGAAGCCGCTGTGCGTGATCCAGGCGACCGGCTCGGTGGCGCTCGAGGCGCGTTGCGCGGGCGTCAAGAAGTCGGCCCCGGCCACCGAGAACATCCAGGTCAACGGCGCGGACGACGCGGCCGTGGTGTCGACCCTGCAGGCCAAGCTGGCGCAGGACAAGTCGATCGACTACATCGTCACGCTCGGTGCCCCGATCGCCATCGACGCGCTCAAGGCCATCGACGCGGCCGGCAGCAGCGCCAAGCTGATCACCTTCGACCTCAACGCCGAAGCGGCCCAGAACATCAAGGACAAGAAGATCGAGTTCTCTATCGACCAGCAGCCGTACGTGCAGGGCTACCTGGCCGTCACGTCGCTCTACCTGAACATCAAGAACGGTAACGACATCGGCGGTGGACAGGCCGTGCTGACCGGCCCGTCCTTCGTGGACGCGAGCAACATCGACAAGATCGTCCCGTTCACCAAGAACAACACACGGTAGGCGAGGTGGCGACATGTCTACGACCCTCGAAAGGCCCGCTCCGGCGCCGTCCGAACCGACCAATCGCGTACGCCTGAGCCTGACCCAGCGTCTGCTCAGCCGGCCCGAGATCGGCGCGCTCGTGGCCGCGATCATCATCTTCATCTTCTTCTTCGCGGCCGCGCCGTCGTTCCGCTCGGCCGAGTCGTTCTTCACGGTGCTCTACCAGTCGTCGATCATCGGCATCGTCGCCGTCGGCGTCGGTCTGCTGATGATCGGCGGCGAGTTCGACCTGTCGGCCGGCGTAATGGTGTACACGGCCGGCCTGGTCGCCTCCATGTTCTGCTGGTATTTCGGCGTGAATCTGTGGGTCGGCGCGATCCTGTCGCTGATCTTCTGTCTGGCGCTGGGCTTTCTCAACGGCTATCTGGTGATGAAAACCGGAATTCCGAGCTTCCTCATCACCCTGGGCACGTTCTTCGTTCTTCAGGGAGCCAATCTCGGCGTCACGAAGCTCGTCACCGGCACCGTCTCGAGCCCCGACATCAGCCAGATCGCCGGCTTCGACTCGCTGCGGGCGATCTTCTCGTCCAGCTTCAAGATCGGGTCGGTGACCGTATGGGGCTCGGTGATCTGGTGGATCGCCTTCGTCGCGCTGGCGGCGTGGACGCTGCACCGAACCCGTACCGGGAACTGGATCTTCGCGGTGGGCGGCAACCTCGACAGCGCCCGTGCCGTCGGCGTGCCCGTGGTACGTACGAAGATCGGCCTGTTCATGACGGTCGCGTTCCTGGCCTGGTTCGTCGGCATGCACCAGCTGTTCCGCTTCAACACGCTGCAGGCCGGCAGCGGCGTCGGCAACGAGTTCCTCTACATCATCGCGGCGGTCGTGGGCGGCACCCTGCTGACCGGCGGCTTCGGCAACGCGATCGGCGTCGCGATCGGCGCGTTCATCTTCGGCATGACCAGCCTCGGCATCATCTACGCGGGCTGGGACCCGAACTGGTTCAAGGCCTTCCTCGGCGTCATGCTCCTGCTCGCCGTGCTGGTCAACCTCTACGTCAAGCGCATGGCCACCAGCGTCAGGAGGGCGAGCTGACATGACCGACACCTTGGCCTCGCACGCCGACCGCGAGCTCAACCGCGGCGAGCCGCTCATCGAGATGGATGAGGTCGGCAAGTCGTACGGGCCGATCCGGGCCCTGCGCGGCATCAACCTGCGCGTCAACGCCGGCGAGGTGACCTGCGTCCTCGGGGACAACGGCGCCGGCAAATCCACCCTGATCAAGATCATGTCGGGGCTGCACCCGCACAACGACGGCAGCCTGAAAGTCGACGGCCAGGAGGTCAGCTTCTCGTCGCCGCGCGAGGCCCTGGCCCACGGCATCGCCACCGTCTATCAGGACCTGGCGGTCGTCGGCCTGATGGAGGTCTGGCGCAACTTCTTCCTCGGCTCCGAGATGACCACGGGCAAATACCCCCTGGCCGGGCTGAAGATCAAGCAGATGCGCGCGATCGCCGACGCCGAACTGCGCAAAATGGGCATCGTCGTCAAAGACATCAACCAGCCCATCGGTACGCTCTCCGGCGGTCAGCGCCAGTGCGTGGCGATCGCCCGAGCCGTGTACTTCGGTGCGCGCGTGCTGATCCTCGACGAGCCGACCGCCGCCCTCGGCGTGAAACAGTCAGGCGTCGTACTGAAATATGTGGCCGCGGCCCGCGACGCCGGCCTGGGCGTCGTCTTCATCACCCACAACCCCCACCACGCCTACATGGTCGGCGACCACTTCGTCATCCTGAAGCTGGGCACGACCACGCTCGACAAGAACCGCAAGGACGTCGAACTCGACGAGCTGACCGCCCAGATGGCCGGGGCCGACGAACTCGCCGAACTGTCCCACGAGCTGAAACGATGACATCGATGCTGCAGGTCGGGGTCATCGGCACCGGCATGATCGGCCAGGACCACATCCGCCGCATGACATCGGTGCTGGCCGGGGTGCGCGTGTCCGCGGTGGCCGACGTCGACACGGCGGTCGCCGCGGCGGTCGGCGCCCGCGTGGGGGCGCCGGCCTTCGAATCGGGCGAGGCGCTGATCGCCGACCCGTCCGTCGACGCGGTGGTGGTCTGCTCGTGGGGGCCGACCCACGAGCAGTACGTGCTGGCCGCCATCGCCGCGGGCAAACCCGTGTTCTGCGAGAAACCGCTCGCGACGACACAGGAGGCCTGCCTGCGCATCATCGAGGCCGAGGCGGCGTACGGGTCGCGGCTGGTGCAGGTGGGCTACATGCGGCGCTACGACGACGCGTACCGGGCTCTGAAAGCGGTCGTGGGTTCGGGGCAGATCGGCGCGCCGTTGATGATGCACTGCGCCCATCGCAACGCTTCGGTGCCCGGCTTCTACGAGAAGGAAATGGCGATCACGGACACCGCCGTCCACGAGATCGACATGGTGCGCTGGATGTTCGGCGCGGAGATCACGGGCGTACGCGTCCTGGTGCCGCGCCGCAGCGCCAACGGGGGTGAACTGCAGGACCCGTTGTTCATGCTGCTCGAGATGGCGAACGGGGTGCTGGTCGACGTCGAGATCTCGGTGAACATCCGCTACGGCTACGACATCCGCGGCGAGATCGTGGGGGAGGACGGCACGGCTTCGCTGGGCTCCCTCAGCCCCGTGCACGTGCGGCGGGCCGGGCTGGCGTCCGACCCGGTCCCGGGCGACTGGCGCGAGCGTTTCCTGCGCGCCTACGACGTCGAGTTCCAGGAGTGGATCGACGCGCTGCGCGCGGGCGGCCAGCCGGTGGGCCCGAGCGCCTGGGACGGCTACGCCGCCGCCGTGGTCTCGGACGCCGGCGTGGCCGCCCTGCGCAGCGGTTCACACGTCCCCGTCACGCTGGCCGACCGCCCCAAGCTCTACACCACCGAGGTCGCCGCATGACAGACGCCTTCGTACCCCTCCGCCGCTACCCGTCCCGAGCGAGGTGACCCGGCATGAAGATCGCGCTTGATCCGTACATGCTGCGCCGTGTGCCGCTCCTGGAACTCCCGCGCATGGTGGCCGACCTGGGCTATCACCACATCGAGCTTTCCCCCCGCGACGACTTCCTCCCGTTCTTTCTCCACCCCCGCGTGGACAAATCGGGTGTCACGGCCTTCCGTAAGGCTCTGGCCTCCGCGCAAGTCGAGGTCGCCTCGGTGCTGCCGCTCTACAAGTGGTCAGGCCCCGACGAGGACGAGCGGCAGGCAGCCGTCCGCTACTGGAAGCGCGCCATCGAGATCACCGTCGATCTCGGCGTGAACGTCATGAACTCCGAGTTCAACGGCCGACCCGAACGCGCCGCCGAGAGCGAGGCCCAGTTCTGGCGCTCGATGGAGGAGTTGCTGCCCGTTTTCGAGCGGGAAGGCGTACGCCTGGTCCTGGAACCTCACCCCGACGACTTCCTCGAGGACGGCATCGGCGCCGTCAACCTGATCCGCGGCATCAACAGCGACCTGGTCTCGTTCCTCTACTGCTGCCCCCACACGTTCCATCAGGGCGGCAACATGGCCGAGATCATCCGGTACGCCGGTCCGCTGCTGACCCAGCTCCACATAGCCGACTCGTTCGACTTCCGCGCCTCGTCGGGGCTGCGCTACATCGTCAACCCGCCCGGCTCGGCGGCCCGCATCCACCAGCACCTCGACATCGGCCAGGGCGAGTTCGACTGGGACCTGTTCTTCCAGACCCTGACCGAGGTCGGCTTCGACGGCATCGCCACGGTGTGCGTCTTCGCGTGGGAGGAGCGGGCCGAGGACAGCGCCCGCTACAACCTCAGCCAGATCAACCAGTACACCGCGAAGCATTCCGCGCCCTGACCGCCGCGCCCGGGGCCGCCCCTTGCGCGGGGCGGCCTCGCTTCGGGGGGCGGGCTCGCCTTTGGGGGCGGGCTCGCTTCGAGGGTGTGAAGATGGGGGCATGGATCTCGACGCCGCGATCACCTTCGTGACCACTCACGCCCGCGTCCTGGAGAGGCGTCGCCTCGCATTTCTCCTGGGCGACGGCTCGTCGGCCTCGGTAATCGCGGCCCTCGACGCCTATCGCAACCCCGACGGCGGCTACGGCTGGGGCCTCGAACCCGACCTGCGCTCGGCGACGAGCCAGCCCGTCGGCGCGATGCACGCCCTCGAAGTGCTGGCCGAGGTGGGCGACACCTCGTCGCGCGGCCGGGAGCTGTGCGAGTGGCTGGCCGCCAACAGCCGCCCCGACGGTGGCGTGCCGTTCGCCCTGCCCTACGCGGACACGCCCGGCAGCGCCCCGCACTGGTCCGGCGCCGACCCGGTCACGTCGTCACTCCAGATGACCACGCAGCTCGCTGCCCAGGCGCACCGCCTGGCCCGGCACAACGACGACGTCGCCGCCCATCCGTGGCTGGCCGCGGCCACCACCTACTGCCTGACCGCCATCGAACAGACCGACACAGACCTTCAGCCGTACGAGTTGATGTTCGCAGTGCATTTTCTCGATGCCGCCGAGTCGAACACGCTGCTGGAAACGGTGACCCCACTCGTGCGGGCCGACGGTCCCACCCCGGTCGCCGGCGGCGCGGACGGCGAAGTCCTCTACCCGCTCGACTTCACCCCGCACCCCGGCGCGGCGTCTCGCGCCTTCTTCGACCCGAAAGCCATCGCCGCGGACGTGATCCGCCTGACCGACGCCCAGCAGCCCGACGGCGGATGGACCGTCTCGTTCAACGCTTTCAGCCCCGCAGCCGCCCTCGAATGGCGCGGCTACGCCACCATCCAGGCAATCACCGTCCTGCGCGAAAACACCGATCGCCCCGAATGATCAAGACACGGCTGCGGCTGGTCACGCCACCCCTGCGGCCAGAACGCGGATGTCCACCGGGCAGTCGGTGCGCACCCGGATGACCGGTCCGACCGCCAGGGGCGCGGCTTCGAGGCTCCACCGGGGCCAGGCGTCGGCGAGACGGCGATCGTCCTCGTAGTGGGCGGGCCGGGAACGCGCCACGTATCTCTGCCGGGCGACCTCGGCCGGGACCTCGCACCAGATCTCCACCGACGTGCGCGCCCCGGTCCGCGAAAGACCAGCCCGGGCGTACGCGAGGTCGCGCGGCCGGAACCACCACGACTCCAGGATTACCGCGCCGGTGGTGGCAGCGGCCAGCGTCCACATCGTCTCTGAAGCAGCGCGCCCGAGGGCGGCGGCCGGCACCCGTGGGGCGGCCGCCGCCATCGCGTCCTTGAGCGCGTCCTTCGAGATCAACGGCAGGTCGAGCGCCTCCGCGAGCGCGCCCGCGAGGGTCGTCTTCCCCGACCCGGGCAGCCCGTTGACGAGCACGACGTGTTCGGCCATGCCCCCAGACTGTCCGGTGGCAGGCTCCAGCGCACGTGACCCGCGCCCACCCGCTGGAGAGTCTCTGGGGCCGAGGTCTGCCCTGGAGGCCCGGTGCAGGCGTCTCGTCTGGTTGGCGCAGCCGTTCCCCGAGACCCAGACCGCCTCACCCATGACGACCGGTCGCGGTGACCGGTCGGTTTCGCAGGCTGTCCAAGGCCGGCCACCGTCGTGGGTGCCGCGCTGGTGCGGCCGGTCGCGGTGGCCGGTTGGCTCGCCGCCGTGCCTACAACCAGGAAACAGGGCCCTCCCCGGCTTGATCGTTGAGCTGACCCTTGATGTAGGGGCCTCAACCGCGTTCCAGGGGCCTAAATCGAGGATCTCGGAACGATCATGGAAGGGGAGAGGCCTGTATTCCTGAACTCGGGAACTGTCATCCGGCTCGACTGCTTGTCAGCGCAACCGGGCGGCACCGCGCGGCACCACGACGCCGGCCCGGCTGGGAAGCCTCAGTGACCACCCCGCCGCCGCGACCGGCCACGGGAAGCGGATGCCCGACCCGGGCCGAATCCCCGACCCGGGCCGAATGCTCGAACTGGGGCGGATGCCCGACCCGGGATAGCTGAGGGCAGACCTCCGCGGCAAAAGCTCTCTAGGCGGTCCCGTCGATCAGGGCGGCGAAGCGGCCCAGGTAGAGCGGCCATCCCTGGTCGTCGGCGACACCGTCGCGCAGGGACTCCCAGCCGGGGCCGTGGCGGTCGAGGTTGCGGTGTTCGAGCTCGACCCGCGTACGGTCGGGTGTCTCGGGGATGAAGCGGACCTCGACCTCGCTCGTGTTCTCGAGGTCGGACTCGATCGTCCACTGCACGCCGATGTCCCAACTGAAGACGACCCGGTTCGGTGGCTCGTAGACCAGGACCCTGGCCCAGGCACACTCGCCGCCGTCCTCGGCCCGGTCGTAGATGCGCCCGCCCACCCGCCGCTCGAACACCGTCTCAGCGATCGGTGACGTCATCAGGTTGTGCTCGCGCGGCTTGATGTCCGCGAACCGCGTCGTGAAAACCTCGAACGCCTTCTCGACCGGCGCCACTACGACGACCTGCCGCAGAACCCCCTCGGTCGTTGCCTCACTCATGATTGCTCTCCGTCCTCGACGATCTCTTGAAAGCCTTGGAGGGTCCGCTTCCAGAACATGTCAAGCTGGTCACGCAGCGCGGAAACCCCCGCGGGATTGAGCCGATAGACCCGCCGGGTGCCCGCCGCCTCGTCGTCGACCAGCCCCGCGTCCTTCAACACCCGCAGGTGCTGAGACACCGCGGGCCGGCTGATCGGCAACTCGTCGGCAAGTTCCCCTACGGCCCGAGGCCGCAGAGCCAAGCACTCCACGATCGCGCGCCTGCTCGGATCCCCCAGAATCTCCCAACCATCCGGCTTTTGGTAAGTGGCCACGAACCGTAAGCTACGACTTACCGATCCGATCGTCAACCCCCAGGTCCGGCGGCGTGCCGCCGCTGGCTGTGACCTCGTCACGATTCTCGGCAGGCATTCGGGCCCGATCTTGGCGAGTGCCGTCGATGGTGCTGGCGCAGTCGTCGCGGAGTGGGCGTGAGGTGGAGCGGGGCTGCGTCGACGTTGCCTGACGCTTACGATCGGGCAATGATTGAACGCGTTCAAGTTATGGCGGCGGAGCCCTCGGGGCGACCGACTCAAGCGGGTGATTCCGGATTCGTCGCGCTGATCGCCGTGCTGCTCTTCTTCATCGGCGGATTCATGCTGTTCCCTGCGCTCATCCCGCTGCTCGTCGCCGGGGCGAAATCTCGGCGAACTGAGACCTGGGTAGCGTTCGGCCTGGTCGTGCTCGCGGTCTCAGCCCTCGTCGCTGCCTATTTCTTAGCGTTCGTCGCGGCTCACCCTTGATCCGCGTTGTCAGAACGGCAACGGCACGGCGTGCCCGCCCTTGCGTGACCGCAGGGCGACCGTGAAAGTGCGGGCTTCTCGGCCCCGTCTCGCGGGCGGGCCGGGTCAGACGCCGGCCTTGCGGGCGGCGGCGATCAGGTTTTCGGCGGCGAGGCGGAGGCCTTCGATCTGGTCGAGTTCGGTGTCCTCGTGTTCGATGTTGACGGCCATGTCGGGGTCGATCTCGTGCAGGGCCTGCAGGAACGGGGCCCAGAAGTCTTCGCCGTGGCCGCGGCCGACGGCGACGAACTGCCACGCGGGCTGCGACGGCCACTGGTTGAGGGTGTTGTTGCCGCCCAGGTTGAGCGGGTTCTGGTCGGACGGCGTGCGGGTGAAGCGGTCGTCGAGCACGCCGAAACGGGTGGCGTTCTCGGCGTTGATGCGGGTGTCCTTGGCGGCGGCGTGGAAGACGCGGTCGCCGAGGTATTTCGTGGCGGCGACCGGGTCCATGCCCTGCCAGAAGAGGTGGCTCGGGTCCATCTCGGCGCCGACGTGGGTGGCGCCGGTCTGCTCGATCAGGCGCAGCAGCGTGGGCGGGTTGAAGACGAGATTGTGCGGGTGCATCTCGATGCAGACCTTCACGTCGGCGTCGGCGGCGCGCGCCTGGATGTCGCGCCAGAACGGGACGGCGACCTCGTTCCACTGGTAGTCGAGGATGTCGAGCCATTGGCTGTCCCACGGGTTGACCACCCAGTTGGCCGCCGTCGAGCCCGGGTGGGCGCCGGGCAGGCCGGACATGGTGACCACGCGCCGCACCCCGAGCAGCGCGGCCAGTTCGATGCTGCGGCGCAGGTCGTCGGCGTGTCTCGGGCCGACCAGCGGGTCGGGACTGAGCGGGTTGCCGTTGCAGTTCAGGCCGGTGAGCGTGATGCCGGCCTGGGCGTAGCGGCCCAGATAGTCTTCCCGGGCGCCGGCGCCGGCGAGCAGGTCGTCGATGGGGATGTGGGGCGCGGCGATGAAGCCACCGGTGTTGATCTCGGCGCTGGTGAGGCCGAGCTCGCCGAGGATTTTCAAGGTCTCGTCGAGGGAGCGGTCGTGCAGGCAGGCGGTGTAGGCACCGAGTTTCACAGCGTTGCTCCTTGCTGGTTGGAGGCGGCGGCGACGACCGCTTCGAGGACGCGCAGGTTGTGCAGGCCGTGGGCCAGGTCGGGGCACGGCGGCAGGCCCTTGAGCCCGGCGATCTGGTCGAGGAAGGCGCGGGCCTGGTAGACGAAGAAGTCGTTCTGCCCGTGCCCGACCGTGGGGAAGTCCATCGGCAGACCGCGGGCCACGTACGGATGCCAGGGGCCGATGTAGACCGTGCGGGCGCCGTTGACCGCGACGTCGGGGCCACCGTCGATGATGCTGAACTCGCCGGGCCGGGTGAGGTCGAACGAGGCCGTGCCGTTCTCGCAGAACAGGTCGACCCGCAGCGTGTTGGCGTGGCCGAACGCGACGCGGGACAACGAGAACGTGCCCACGGCGCCGCTGGCGTAGGTGGTCGTGAAGGTGCAGACGTCCTCGTTCTCCACGGGGACGCGCTCGTCGCTGACCTGGACCCCGCCGGCGTGACCGACGGCGACGCCGAGCGGCCTGGGCCGTTCCTTGACGAGCGTGGCCAGGGTCGTGCCCCGCACGGCGGAGGTGGGACCGCAGAAGAACTCGCCGAGGTCGGTCATGTGGCTGCCGATGTCGGCCAGCACCCCGGAGCCGGGGCCGCCCTGGTAGCGCCAGCTCATCGGGCGCTGGGGGTCGAAACCGTAGTCGCACCAGTAGTTGCCGACGACGTGGCGCACCGGGCCGAGCGAGCCCTCGACCTGTTCCTTGAGCGCGTTGAGCGCGGGGGAGCGGCGGAAGGTGAAGCCGACCGCGGCGATCTGACCGGGAGCGGCGGCGGCCGCGGCGGCCATCGCCTCGCCGTCGGCGACGCTCGGGGCCAGCGGCTTTTCGCAGAGCACGTGCTTGCCGGCGGCCAGGGCGGCCTCGGTGACCTCGCGGTGCAGGCTGTTGGCGACCGCGACGCTGACCGCGTCGACGTCGGGCGCCTCGACGACGGCCCGCCAGTCGGTCTCGGCGCGCTCGTAGCCGTAGCGCGCGGCGGCGTCGGCCGCGAAGGGCTCGTGCAGGTCGGCGATGGCGACCAGGCGGGGAGCGGGCTGGTCGAGACCGAAGACCGTGGCGGCCTGGCGGTAGGCGTTCGCGTGGGCGCGGCCGACCATGCCGGCGCCGATCACGGCGACTCCGAGTGTCATGCGAGACCTCTCTTTAAAGCGCTTTAAGACCTCTGTACTATCGACCTCGATCTCGCAGGGTGTCAATGCCTTCACGGAGAGTGATAAGTGGATCAACGACCGCGCTTGTCAGACGTGGCCGCCCGCGTCGGTGTCTCGCCGGCGTCGGTCTCGCTCGTGCTGCGCGGCGCGCCCGGCCCGAGCGCCGACACCCGTGAGCGGGTGCTCGCCGCCGCCGCCGAGCTGGGCTATCGCGCCGACCGCACGGCCAGCCTGCTCGCCCGGCGCCGCCGCCACCTGCTCGGTGTCCTGCTCGATGTGCGCAACCCCTTCCACGCCGAGCTGGTCGAAGAGATCCAGGTCCAGGCCGACCAGGCGGGGTACGAGGTCGTCCTGTCCACCCTCACGCGCACGCGGGGCGAGGCGAACGCGATCGAGACCCTGCTCGACTTCCGCTGCGAGGCGCTGATCCTGCTCGGCCCCGACACCTCCGACGACGACCTCGGCGCCCTCGCCGCCCAGGTGCCGTGCGTCGTGGTCGGCCGCATGGTCCGCGGCGTCGACGTCGACGTGGTGCGCCCGGCCGACGACGTGGGTGTGGACGCGGCCCTCGACCACCTGATCGGTCTCGGACACACCCGCATCGCCTTCGTCGACGGGGGTCGTGGCGCGGTGGCCGCCGCCCGTCGCCGCGGCTACCGGCGGGCGATGCGCCGCGCGGGCCTGCACGCTGAGGTTCTGCCCGGCGATCACACCGAGGAGGGCGGCATCCGCGCCGGCCGCCTGCTGGCCCGGGCGGAAAACAGGCCGACCGCCGTCGTCGCCTCCAACGACCGCCTGGCCGTCGGCCTCATGGACGCCTTCGTCCGCGCCGGTGTCGACGTGCCCGGCCAGGTCTCGGTCGTCGGCTACGACGACAGCACCCTGGCCCGCCTGGCCCACATCGACCTGACCTCGGTCAACCAAGACGCCCCGGCTCAGGCCCGCGAGGCCGTCGACGCCGCCGTCTCCCGCCTCGACGGCGAGCGCACCACCGCCACCGAGCTGGTGCTCGTCCCCCACCTGGTCGTGCGCGGCAGCAGCGGTCCGGTAGATTTGACCGGGCAAGGCGCTGATGGGGACGAGTAAGGCCGCACGCAGCCACGAGAGACCCGGGGATGGTGGAAGCCCGGGGGCGTGCGCGGTCCGAAGATCACCCCGGAGCTGTCGGAGGAAAGGCCACGGCCGAGTAGAACCGACTGCGACCTCAGATGAGTGGGCCGTGGCGTGCCGCGGTCAAAGAGGGTGGTACCGCGGGGCATCGCCTCGTCCCTCTGTCGACAGCCGTCCGACGGAGGAGCACGCCTTGTATCGCCAGGTGCCCGCGCAGGTTGATCTGCCCGCGCTCGACCACGACGTCCTGCGGTTCTGGCAGGAGAAGAAGATCTTCGCGCGCAGCCTCGAGCAGTCCGTGGGCCGCCCGGAATGGGTGTTCTACGAGGGCCCGCCGACCGCGAACGGCATGCCCGGCGCCCACCACATCGAGGCGCGCGTCTTCAAGGACGTCTTCCCGCGCTACCGCACGATGAAGGGCTACCACGTCGCCCGCAAGGCCGGCTGGGACTGCCACGGTCTGCCGGTCGAGCTCGCCGTCGAGAAAGAGCTCGGCTTCAGCGGCAAGAAAGACATCGAGGCGTACGGGATCGCCGCGTTCAACGATCGCTGCCGGGCCTCGGTCACCCGCCATACCGACGCGTTCGCCGATCTCACCGAGCGCATGGGCTACTGGGTCGACATGGCCGACGCCTACCGCACGATGGACCCCGACTACATCGAGTCCGTCTGGTGGTCGCTGAAGCAGATCTTCGACAAGGGCCTGCTCGTCGAAGACTTCCGGGTCGCCCCGTGGTGCCCGCGCGACCAGACCACGCTCTCCGACCACGAGCTCGCCCAGGGTTACGAGACCGACGTCGACCCGGCCGTCTACGTGCGTTTCCCGCTCACCTCGGGCCCGCTGGCCGGCCGCGTGTCGCTGCTGGTCTGGACGACCACGCCGTGGACCCTGGTCTCCAACACCGCCGTCGCGGTCAACCCCGACGTGACGTACGTGGTGGCCACCGACGGAACCGAGGAACTGCTGGTCGCCGAGCCGCTGATGGAGCAGGTGCTGGGCGAGGGCTGGCGCGCGACCGGCGAGCGGTTCGAGGGCAAGCAGCTCGAGCGCTGGACCTACCGCCCGCCGTTCGACCTGGTCGAGGTGCCCGAAGCGCACATCGTCATCCTCGCCGGCTACGTCACCACCGACAGCGGCACCGGCCTCGTGCACCAGTCGCCCGCGTTCGGCGCCGACGACCTCGCCGCCACCCGCTCCTACGGCCTCCCGATGGTCAACCCCGTGCTGCGCGACGGCACCTTCGAGCCCCAGATCCCGATCGTCGGCGGCCTCTTCTTCCGTACGGCCAACGAGCCGCTGGTCGAGGAGCTTCGGCGCACCGGCCTGCTGTTCCGCCTCGACCCCTACGAGCACCAATATCCGCACTGCTGGCGCTGCCACACCGCGCTGATCTACTACGCCCAGCCGTCCTGGTACGTGCGCACCACGGCCGTACGCGATCAGATGCTGCGCGAGAACGAGAAGACGACCTGGCAGCCGGCGACGGTCAAGCACGGCCGCTATGGCGACTGGCTGACCAACAATGTCGACTGGGCGCTGTCGCGCAACCGCTACTGGGGCACCCCGCTGCCCATCTGGCGCTGCGCCGAGGGCCACCTGACCTGCATCGGCTCGCTGGCCGAGCTGGGCGACCTCGCCGGGCGCGACCTGTCCGAGCTCGACCCGCACCGGCCCTACATCGACGACGTCACGTTCGACTGCCCGCAGTGCGCGCAGACCGCGACCCGGGTCCCCGAGGTCATCGACGCCTGGTACGACTCGGGCTCCATGCCGTTCGCCCAGTTCGGATACCCGTACAAGAACAAGGAGCTTTTCGAGCAGCGCTTCCCGGCGCAGTTCATCTCCGAGGCGATCGACCAGACCCGCGGCTGGTTCTACACGCTGATGGCGGTCAGCACGCTGGTGTTCGACCGCTCCTCCTACGAGACCGTCGTCTGCCTCGGCCACATCCTCGCCGAGGACGGCCGCAAGATGTCCAAGCATCTCGGCAACATCCTCGAGCCGATCCCGCTGATGGACACACACGGCGCCGACGCGGTCCGCTGGTTCATGGCCTGCACCGGTTCGCCCTGGTCGGCGCGTCGGGTCGGGCACACCACGCTGCAAGAGGTCGTCCGCAAGACGCTGCTGACCTACTGGAACACGGTCGCCTTCCAGGCCCTGTACGGCCGCACGGCGAACTGGACTCCGTCGGCCGAGGACCCGGCCCCGGCCGACCGTCCGCTGCTCGACCGCTGGGTGCTGTCCGAGCTCAACGAGCTGATCCGCAAGGTCGACGCATCGCTGGCGACGTTCGACACCCAAGAGACGGGACGGCTTCTCGCCGCGTTCGTCGACGACCTCTCCAACTGGTACGTCCGTCGCAGCCGCCGCCGTTTCTGGCGCGGCGACCGGGCCGCGCTGGCCACCCTGCACGAGGCCCTGCGCACGGTCACGCTGCTCATGGCCCCGCTGACCCCGTTCGTCACCGAGCGCGTCTGGACCGACCTGGTCGTCGCCGTCGACCCGTCCGAGCCCGAGTCGGTGCACCTGGCCGTGTTCCCCGAGCCCGACGAGTCGCTGATCGACCCCGCGCTGTCCACCCAGATGGGGCTGGTCCGCCGCCTGGTCGAGCTCGGCCGCGCCGCCCGCGCCGAGTCGGGCATGAAGGTCCGCCAGCCGCTGTCGCGCGCCCTGGCCTCGGCGTCCGGCTTCGGCGAGCTGCCCGCCGGCCTGCTCGCCGAGATCGCCGCCGAGCTCAACGTCGGCGAGGTCGCCCCGGTCGCCGGTTCCTTCGTCGACACGACCGCCAAGGCCAATTTCCGTACGCTCGGCAAGCGCTTCGGCAAGAAGGTGCAGGTCGTCGCCCAGGCCATCGCCGCCACCGACGCCGCCGAACTGAAGGACGCCCTTCGTTCGTCCGGTGCGGCGTCGCTCGAGGTCGACGGCGAGCTGATCACTCTCGGTCCCGACGAGGTCGTCATCACCGAGACGCCGCGCGCCGGCTGGGCCGTGGCCTCCGACTCGGGCGCGACGGTGGCGCTCGACCTGTCGCTCACCCCCGAGCTGCGCCGCTCCGGCGTGGCCCGCGACGCCGTGCGCCAGATCCAGGAGGCCCGCAAGACCAGCGGCCTGGAGGTCTCCGACCGCATCGACCTGCGCTGGTCGGCCACCGACGAGACCGCCCAGGCCCTGACCGAACATGCCGCCCTGGTCGCCGACGAGGTCCTGGCCACCTCCTACGAGCCCGGCGCCCCGACCTGGCCCGACGCCAACGAGTTCACCGACGACTCGATCGGCCTGACCTTCTGGCTGCGCAAGGCCTGATCGGGGTCGCCCGCCCCGCGCGGTGTCGCTCGGCTGATCCGTCAGCAGGCCGGTTACTGACGGATCAGCCGCAGCGGAGCAGGCCGGCTCGCTGTTTGGTTTCGAGGACGTGGCGGGCGGCGTCGTCCACGCGGGCGCGGAATGTCTGGTCGGATTCGGCCTTGGCGATCAGGGCGCCGGCCATCGGGGCGGCGTCGGACGGGACGATCGTGAGGACCAGGTCGCCGCCGGCGGTGATGAAGCGTACGGCTCGCTGGGCCGGGGTGAAGCCGGTGACCGCGCGGGCCGCGCCCAGGTCGTCGGAGATCACGAGGCCCTTGAAGCCGAGCTTCTCGCGGAGCAGGCCGGTGATGATCGGCTTGGAGAAGGTGGCGATGTTGGTGGCGTCGAGCTTCGGGTACGACGCGGACGAGATCATGACGCTGGCCGAGCCCGCGTCGATGCCGGCCTTGAACGGGGTCAGGTAGGGATCGGCCGCGGTGGCCGTGGTGTCGGTCGCGCCGGTCGACGTGTCGGTGTTGACCCGCACCCGGCCCAGGCCGGGGAAGTGCTTCAGCACGGTCAGCACCCCGGCGCCCTGCGAGGCCGGGACCACCGTACGGATGGCCGTCGCGACCTTGGCCGGGTCGGAGCCGAACTCCCGCCGGAAGGCCCCGATCGGCGGGTTCTTCGTGCCGATGCTGGTCGGCACCGTGTCGGCCACCGGGGCCAGGTTGATGTTCACGCCGATCGCGGCGAGGCGGCGGGCGCTGTCGGTGGTGGTGGCGCGCAACGTCGCCGGCGATCCGCTGCCCAGTTTGAGCGCCGACGGCAGCCGCGGGAAGTCGGGGCCCTTGAGGGTCTGCACGCTGCCGCCCTCCTGGTCGAGGGCGACCAGCATCGGCAGCTCGGAGCGTTTCTGCAGCGCGGCGATGTTCGACTTCAGCGCGGCGGCGCCGCGGGTGCTGCGGCCGCGCAGGAAGAAGCTGCCGACCCGATAGCGGGTGAGGGTGTCGGCGACGCCGCTGGGCGCGTCGACCGAGACGCCGACCATGAGGAGCTGCCCGACCCGCTCGGTCAGGTTGAGCCCGTCCAGCGTGGCGGTGACGCAGTCCGGCGGAGTGGACGGCGCGGCCGACGACGGCGAGGGGGCGGAGGAAGGCGCGACCGAGGAGGGCGCGGCGACCGGCGGCGCGGCCGGGGGCGTCCGGTCGGTGGAGCAGGCGGCCAACGTCATGACGACCGCGGTGGCGGCCAGGCTTCGCTTCATCGGCGCCCACGCTAGCCAATCGACGCGCGACCACGCGTGCGTTGGTCGTGCGGGTTGTGTGGACGTTCCGTGAAGGCGAAATGCGATCAGGTGCGCAGCCCCTCGAAGGCGAGGGTGGTCACCGCGTCAGCGATCGCCTCGGCGCCACCGGGGCGGGGGCGATACCACTCCGTCAGCGAGTTGACCATGCCCAGGAGCAGGCGCGCCGCCGTCGGGGGATCAACGTCGGGGCGTACGCCGCCCTCGGCCTGGGCCTGCTTGACGAGCTCGGTGACCATGCCGTCGAACTCGCGCCGCCGTTCCAGGGCGTGCTGCTCGACCGCCGTGTTGCCGCGCACCCGCAGCAGCACGCACACGTATTCGAACCGTTCGGAGAGCACCAGCACGCTGCGACGGATCAGCTGTTCGAGCCTTTCCAGGGCGGGCACGTCGAGTGCACGCACCTCGTCGGCCGCCTCGAACAGGCCGTCGAGGGCGCGGTCCATCACCATCTGCAGCATTTGTTCCTTGCTGCTGATGTGGTGGTAGACGCTCGATTTGGCGATGCCCAGCTCGACCGCGATGTCGATCATGCCGGTGTAGTCGTAGCCGCGCTCGGTGAACAGCTTCGCGGCGGCGGCCAGCACGGCATCCTGGTCATGGCCGGGCCGTCCTCGTCGACGGGGCTCCGAAGGTGCCATTGTCGCTCCCGGGGTTGATTACCGACCGACCGGACGGTAGATAATGATGGCACGCGAGCGCAAGGGAGCGCAGGAATGACCACCCCCGCCGGGTTCTACGAGACGCATGCCGAGTTGCTGGCCCAGGCCGTCCGGGCGACCACCGTCCGCGACTACTGGTCGGCCTTCCCCGAGTCGCCCAGCAAGTCGGTCTACGGCGAGACGGCCGCCCCCGAGGGTGCGGCCGCGTTCCAGGCCCTGCTCGGCAAGCCTTTCCCCATCGACGTGCCGGGCGCCACCGGCGTCGTGTCGACCGAGCGTTCGCCGTGGGGCCTCGAGCTCGGCCTGAGCTACCCCAAGGCCGACCCGTTGGCCCTGGTCGCCGCCGCCCGGGCCGCCACCCCGGCCTGGCGCGCCGTCGGGCCCGAGGGCCGCGCCGGCGTCGCCGCCGAGATCATCAAGCGGATCAACGCGCGCAGCTTCGAGCTGGCCCACGCCGTTCAGCACACGACCGGCCAGGCCTTCGTCATGGCCTTCCAGGCCGGCGGCCCGCACGCGCAAGACCGCGCCCTCGAGGCCGTCGCCTACGCCCTGTCGGCCACCACGCGCATCCCGGCCACGACCGAGTGGAGCAAGCCGCAGCGCGGCGGCGACCCGCTGCGCCTCAGCAAGACCAGCACGGTTGTCGGCCGCGGCGTCAGCCTCGTCATCGGCTGCACCACGTTCCCCACCTGGAACAGCTACCCCGGCCTGTTCGCCAGCCTGGTCACCGGCAACCCGGTCATCGTCAAGCCGCACCCGGGCGCCGTGCTGCCGCTGGCGATCACCGTGCAGATCTGCCGCGAGGTGCTCGCCGAGGCCGGTCAGAGCCCCGACCTGGTCACCCTGGCCGTCGAAGAGCCGGGCGACGGCATCGCGGCCACCCTGGCCACCCACCCCGACGTCCGCATCGTCGACTTCACCGGTTCCAGCGAGTTCGGCAACTGGCTCGAGGCCAACGCCCGCCAGGCCGTCGTCTACACCGAGAAGGCCGGTCTCAACACGGTCGTCGTCGACTCCACCGACGACTACAAGGGCCTGCTGCGCAACCTGTCCTTCTCGCTCTCGCTCTACAGCGGGCAGATGTGCACCACCCCGCAGAACATCCTGGTCCCCCAGTCCGGCATCGAGACCGACGCCGGCCACCGCAGCGTCGACGAGTTCGGGGCCGACCTGGCCGCCGCTCTCGACAAGCTGCTCGGCGACCCGGCGCGCGCGGCCGGCACGCTCGGCGCGATCGTCAACGACGGCGTCCTGTCCCGCGTGACCGAGGCCGACAGCGCGTCCAGCGTCATCCGCTCGACGGCCGCGGTCACCGACGAGCAGAATCCCGGCGCCACCATCCGTACGCCCGTGGTCGTTCGCCTCGACGCGGCCGACGAGAAGGCCTACACGAGGGAGTGGTTCGGGCCGGTCTCGTTCGTCATCGCCACCGAGTCGACCGAACACAGCCTTCGCGTCCTGACCGAGACCGTCCGAGCCCATGGCGCGCTCACCGCCCTGGTCCACTCGACCGACGCCGAGGTGCTCGCCGCCGCGCGGGAAGCGGCCCTCGACGCCGGTGTGCACCTCGCCGAAAACCTGACCGGCGGCGTGTTCGTCAACCAGACCGCCGCGTTCAGCGACCTGCACGGCGCCGGCGCCAACCCGGCCGCCACCGCCTCGCTGTCCGACGACCACTTCGTCACCGGCCGGTTCTTCACCCTCCAGTCCCGTCACCACGTCTGAGCAGCGGAGGCATCTTCATGGCTGAGGCCTACCTCGTCGGCGGCGTCCGCACCCCCCAGGGCAAGTACGGCGGCTCGCTCGCCGGCGTGCGCCCCGACGACCTCGCCGGTCTCGTCGTCCGCGAGGCGGTCGCCCGGGCCGGCATCCCCGCCGAGGCGATCGACGAGGTCGTGCTCGGCGCGGCCAACCAGGCGGGCGAGGACAATCGCAACGTCGCCCGCATGGCTGTACTCCTGGCCGGGCTGCCCGACACGGTCCCGGGTTACACGGTCAACCGTCTCTGCGCGAGCGGCCTGACCGCGATCGTCTCGGCGGCCAACCAGATCCGGGCCGGCGAGGCCGACCTGATCGTGGCCGGTGGTGTCGAGTCGATGACCCGCGCCCCCTGGGTCATGCAGAAACCGGGCACCCCGTGGGCGCGTCCCGGCGAGGTCGTCGACACGTCGCTGGGCTGGCGCTTCACCAACCCGCTGTTCAAGGCGCACGACAAGCAGGCCGGCACCGGTCCGGAAGATCGGCGCGTCACGCTCAGCATGGGCGAGACGGCCGAGGAGGTCGCCGCCCTCGACGGCATCACCCGCGCCGAGAGCGACGCGTTCGCCCTGCGCAGCCACGAGCGGGCGATCGCCGCGATCGACGGCGGCCGTTTCAACGGCGAGATCGTCGCGGTGGGCGACATGACCACCGACGAGATCCCGCGCCGCGGGTCCACTCTCGAGAAGCTCGGCTCCCTGCGCCCGGTCTTCCGGCCCGGTGGGGTCGTCACGGCCGCGTCGTCGTCGCCGCTCAGCGACGGTGCCGCCGCGCTCGTCGTGGCCAGCAAAGAGGCGGTCGAGCGGTACGGTCTGACCCCGCGCGCCCGCATCGTCACGGGCGCCAGCGCCGGGGTCGCACCGCAGCTCATGGGCCTGGGCCCGGTCCCCGCCACCGAGAAGGCCCTTGCTCGCGCCGGGTGGGGCGTGGGCGACCTCGACGCCGTCGAGCTGAACGAGGCGTTCGCGGTGCAGTCCCTGGCCGTGATCCGGCGGCTCAAGCTCGACGACGAGAAGGTCAACGCCGACGGCGGCGCGATCGCCCTCGGCCACCCGCTGGGCTGCTCGGGTGCGCGTCTGACGGTCACACTGCTGGGGCGCATGGAGCGCGAGAACGCCCGCCGCGCCCTCGCGACCCTGTGCGTCGGCGTCGGCCAGGGCGTCGCGATGCTGGTGGAGCGGCCGTGAGCACTCTCGCCGTCGAGGAGCTCGACGATCGGGTCGTGGTGACGCTGCGCCGCCCGCGGGCGCGCAACGCCATCAACGCGGCGATGATCGCCGAGCTGCACGACGTCTGCGCGTCCCTTGAGGAACGACCCCGGCTGCTGCTGATCACCGGCGACGGCGGCACGTTCGCGGCCGGCGCCGACATCGGCGAACTTCGCGAACGCGGCCGTGAGCAGGCGTTGCAGGGCATCAACAGCCGCCTCTTCGACCGCGTCGCCAAGCTGCCGATGCCGACCGTGGCCGCGGTCGACGGCTATGCGCTGGGCGGCGGCGCCGAGTTGGCCTACGCCTGCGACGTTCGCCTGGCCACGCCCACGGCCGTCTTCGGCAACCCGGAACCGGGCCTCGGCATCCTCGCGGCGGCCGGCGCCTGCTGGCGGCTGCGCGAACTGGTCGGGGCCTCGATCGCCAAGCAGGTGCTGCTGGCCGGCACTCGGCTCGACGCCGACGCCGCGCTGCGGTTCGGGCTGGTCGCCGAGGTCGTCCCGGCCGGCGAGCTGCTCAAGCGGGCCCACACGCTGCTCGACCGCATGGCCCGCTCGGGCAGCCTCGCCCTGCGCTTGACCAAGCTGGTCGCCGACGGTGGCGGGCACCCGCTCACCGACGACCTGGCTCAAGCGATCCTGTTCGAGTCCGAGGAAAAACGCGTACGCATGGACGCCTTTCTTGCCGGGGGCCGGTCGTGATCGCGGTCGTCCCCAAGCGCGTCGCCGTCATCGGGGGCGGGCGCATGGGAGCGGGCATCGCCCAGGTCTTCGCCGTGGCCGGCTCGGTGGTCTGCCTGGTCGAACGCGACCCGGCCACCGCCACGGCCGCCCGTGACCGGGTCGCGATGGGCCTGCTGCGCGCGGCCGAGAAGGGCGCGCTCACCGAACCCACCGACGGCGTGCTCGAACGGCTGCTGCTGGTCGACGACATCGCCGGGCTGAGCCCCGACACCGATCTCGTGGTCGAGGCCGTCCCCGAGGACGCGGCACTCAAGATCCGTGTGCTCGCCGCCGCTGAGGAGATCGTCGGCGACAACGCGGTGCTGGCCAGCAACACCAGCTCCCTGTCGATCGCCGGTCTGGCCGAGGGGCTGCGCCACCCGGCCCGATTCCTCGGCATGCACTTCTTCAACCCCGTGCCGGCCAGCAAACTCGTCGAGATCGTGACCGGCCCCGAGACCGGAGACGGCCCTCGGGAGAGTGCCCGGTCGTGGGTCGCCGGGCTGGGCAAGACCGAGATCGTCGTACGGGACTCGCCCGGCTTCGCGACGAGCCGGCTCGGGGTGCTGCTCGGCCTCGAGGCGATCCGCATGCTCGAGGAGGGCGTTGCCGACCCGGCCGCCATCGACCGGGCCATGGAACTCGGCTACCGCCACCCGATGGGCCCGCTGCGCTCCACCGACCTGGTCGGCCTCGACGTGCGCTTGGCCATCGCCGAGCACCTGCACCGCGAGCTCGGCGAACGGTTCGCCCCGCCCCGGCTGCTGCGCGACAAGGTGGCCCGCGGCGAACTCGGCCGCAAGACCGGGCAGGGATTCTTCGAATGGAAGGCGTCATGAGCGAACAGACGTTCACCGCGACGATCGAGAAGGATCAGCGGATCGAGCCGCGCGACTGGATGCCCGACGGCTACCGCAAGACGATGATCCGGCAGATCGCGCAGCACGCGCACTCCGAGATCATCGGCATGCAGCCCGAGGGCGCCTGGATCACCCGGGCGCCGTCGCTGCGCCGCAAGGCGATCCTGCTGGCCAAGGTGCAGGACGAGGCGGGTCACGGGCTCTACCTCTACTCGGCGGCCGAGACGCTCGGCGCCGACCGAGGGGATCTGACCCGCCGCCTCATCGAGGGCCGCCAGAAGTACTCGTCGATCTTCAACTATCCGACGCTGAGCTTCGCCGACGTCGGGGTGATCGGCTGGCTCGTCGACGGCGCCGCGATCTGCAACCAGGTGCCTCTGTGCCGCAGCTCCTACGGGCCGTACGCCCGGGCGATGATCCGCATCTGCAAGGAGGAGTCGTTCCATCAGCGGCAGGGCTACGAGCTGCTGATGACGATGATGCGCGGCACCGAGGCCCAGCGCGAGATGGTGCAGGACGCGGTGAACCGCTGGTGGTGGCCGTCCCTGATGATGTTCGGCCCGCCCGACGCGGAATCGCCGAACACGGCCCAGTCGATGGCCTGGAAGATCAAGCGGCACACCAACGACGAGCTGCGGCAACGCTTCGTCGACATGAGCGTGCCGCAGGCCGAGGCGCTCGGCGTCACGCTGCCCGACCCCGACCTGCGCTGGAACGACGACCGCGGTCACCACGACTTCGGCGCGATCGACTGGTCCGAGCTCAAGCGGGTGATCTCCGGCGACGGCCCGATGAACACCGAGCGGATCGCCAACCGGCGCCGGGCCGATGAGGAAGGCGCGTGGGTCCGCGAAGCAGCGGCGGCCCACGCCGGAAAGAGGGCGGCGACATGATCCAGCACGAATGGCCCCTGTACGAAGTGTTCGTGCGGGCCAAGCGCGGCCTCAACCACGTGCACGTCGGCTCGCTGCGGGCGGCCGACCACGAGATGGCGCTGCACCATGCCCGCGATCTCTACACGCGTCGCAACGAGGGCGTCAGCATCTGGGTGGTGCGCTCCGACGACGTGGTGGCGTCCGGCCCCGACGACAAGGACGCGTTCTTCGCGCCCAGCGGTGACAAGGTCTACCGGCACCCGACGCACTACTCCATTCCCGACTCGGTTCCGCACATCTGAGGCCGACGATGTCCTTCGACGATGCCTACCAGGCACTGACCGACCATGACGATGACGCACGATGGGCGTACGGGACGGGTTTCTCGGATCCGCTCGCCGGGGTGCCGACCGCTCTTCCCGAGGGGGTGGACGGCGCTGACCTGGCCGCCTACTGCCTGATGATCGGGGACGACGCGCTGATCCTGTCGCACCGGCTGCAACAGTGGGTGACCCGCGCACCCGAGCTCGAGGACGAGATGGCGATCGCGAACATCGCCCTCGACCTGCTCGGCCAGGCCCGGCTGCTGCTGACCCGGGCGGGGGAGGCTGAGGGCGCCGGCCGCGACGAGGACGAGCTGGCCTACCTGCGCGAGCCGGGCGACTTCCGCAACGTGCTGCTGACCGAGCGGGTCGACGCCGACTTCGGCCACCTGATCGCCCGCCTGCTCGTCTTCTCGACGTGGCGGCTCGCCCTGCTCGACCACCTGTCGGCCAGCCGCGACCCGGTCCTCGCCGCGATCGGCGCGAAAGGGGTTAAGGAGGTCTCCTACCACCGTGACTACGCGGCCGGCTGGACCGTGCGTCTCGGCGACGGCACCGACCTGTCCCACCAGCGCATGCAGGCCGCCATCGACGCCGTGTGGCCGTTTCTCGACGAGCTTTTCGAAACCCACGACGTCGATGCTCGCCTGGCCGGCGTGGCTGTCGACCCGGCCTCCCTGCGTGCCGAGTTCGACGCGGTCCTGGCCCAGGTGCTGAGCGCCGCCACTCTCGAGATGCCCAAGGCCGTTGAGGCTGCGACGTCGAAGGGGCGCGATGGCGCTCACGGCGAGGAGCTGAACGAGATCCTGGCCGAGCTGCAAGGGCTGGCGCGGGCAACTCCGGGGGGTGTGTGGTGAGCGCGGCCGAGGTGGCGGCGACCGTCACCGACCCGGAGCTGCCGATGCTGACGTTGGCCGAGCTGGGGATTCTGCGGGACGTGCGCGAGACCGGCGACGGGGTCGAGGTGACGATCACGCCGACGTACTCGGGTTGCCCGGCGATGGAGACGATCCGGACCGACCTGCTGCACGCGTTGCACGACGCGGGCTATTCACAAGCCCATGTCCGTACGATTCTCGCCCCGGCCTGGACCACCGACTGGATCTCCGATTCGGGCCGGGCCAAGCTCGTCGCGGCCGGGATCGCCCCGCCCGGTCCGGCGCCACGCCGGGCTGCCGGGCCGGTGCCGCTGGTGCTCGGAGTTCGTGACGACGACGTTGCCTGCCCGCGCTGCGGGGAACAGTCGACCGAGCGGCTCGCCGCGTTCGGCGCCACCGCCTGCCGCGAGCTGCGGCGTTGCCCGGCCTGCCGGGAACCCTTCGAGCACGTGAAGGAGATCTGACGTGCGCGACTTCCACGCGTTGCGGGTCGCCGAGGTCGAGCGGCTCTGCTCCGACGCGGTCGCGGTGACCTTCGACGTGCCGGGCGACCTGGCCGAGCTCTACGCGTTCCGGGCCGGGCAATCACTGACCCTACGGCGACCCGGCGACGAACGCGACGAGCGCAGGTCCTATTCGATCTGCGCCCCGGCGGGCGCGCGGCCCCGCATCGGTGTGCGCGAGGTGCCGGGCGGAGTGATCTCCGGATGGCTGGTGCACGAGCTGCGGCCCGGCGACGCTGTCGAGGTGGCGCCGCCGTCCGGCACGTTCACGCCCGACGTCGAAGCGGGCGTACGGCACGTCATGATCGCGGCCGGGTCCGGGATCACGCCGGTGCTGTCGATCGCCACGTCGCTGCTGCGCAACCCCAAGACCGAGATCGCCGTGCTCTACGGCAACCGGCGCGCCGAGACAGTGATGTTCGCCGAGGAACTGGCCGACCTCAAAGACAGCCACCCGTCGCGGATCGAACTCGTGCACCTGTTGTCGCGGGAGGCGCGCGAGGTCGACCTGCTCAGCGGCCGGCTCGACGGCGAGAAGCTGCGCACGCTGCTGCCGTTGCTGCTCGACGTGCCCGCCGTGGACCATTGGTGGCTCTGCGGACCGTACGGGATGGTCATGGACGCCACCGAGGTGCTGGGGGAAGCGGGAGTGGCGCCCGAGCGCATTCACCGCGAGCTCTTCTGGGTCGACGAGGCGCCGCCGGAACCCGTACGGGAGGAAGCGTCGCCGCCGGGGGAGAGCAGTGAGGTGACCGTGCTGCTCGACGGCCGGTCGACCGTTGTGAGCGTGGCCGAGGGCGACACCGTGCTCGACGGCGCCCAGCGAGCCCGGCCCGATCTGCCGTTCGCCTGCAAGGGCGGGGTGTGCGGCACGTGCCGGGCGCGCGTGGTCGAGGGGGAGGTGACGATGCGGCGCAACTTCGCACTCGAACCGGGCGAGGTGGCCGCCGGCTTCGTGCTGACCTGCCAGTCGATCCCGGCGTCGCCGAAGGTGACCGTCACGTTCGACGAGTGAGAGACGAGTGAGAGACGCCTGAGATCGTGGGCGGTGCCTCGTGCACCGCCCACGCGAAACGTCAGGCGGGTTTCCGGGCGAGGGCGAAGATCTGGCTCTCCTCGGGGCCGTCGGCGGGGGTGAACGACACGGTCTCGATGCTGTCGACGGTGAAGCCGTGCGCCTCCAGAACGGCGGCGAGGTCGGGCTGCAGGTAACCGGAAACGGTCACCGGAACGCCCAGGAACTCGAACGGCAGGCTGTCGCCGTCGAAGTTGACCATGCCGATGGCTAGATAGCCACCCGGCTGAAGCCAGCCGTACGCCTTGTCGAGCGTGCGTTCGATGTCGGCCTTGCTGAGCATGAGTAGCGAGAAGAACGCGGTCACGGCCTCGAAACGACCGAAGTCGTCGGCCAGCGCGCTGAAGTCGGCGTGCACGAACTCCGCGGCCGGCACCTGCTCGCGGGCCAGCCGCAGCATGCCCTCGGAGACGTCCACACCCACGACCCGGTGATCCGACTCGGTCAGCACCTTGGCCGTCGGAACCCCCGTCCCGCAGCCGAGATCGAGCACCGACGTGCCGCCCGGAAGCAGCGCGGCGATCCGCTCGACCAGCGCGGACTGGAACGGATTATGACTGTGTTCGCCCTGGTACTTCTCGGCGAGTTGATCGAAGACCTCCATGCGCGGCAGGCTACCCGCAGAATGCATCGCACTCCATGAGGCGATCGTCCGCAGTGGACGAATTATCGGAGGACCCGGGTCACCCGCTCCGTCGCGATGCGGTCGTCGAGGCGGGCGGCGTCGAGGTGCGCGCAGAGGACGATCGTCGCACCGACGGACATCGGGGCCAGCAGCCAGATCAACGGCTGCTCCTGCTCGGCGGTGTCGATCAGCACCCGGTCGCCGGGGCCGATGCCGTGCTGCTGGGCCACGGCGGAGGCCACCTCGGCGTACTCCCGGTAGGTCGTGCCGTCGGTGACCGCGGCCCGATGCTCCTCCACGGCGTGGTGTGGCGGATGCGCGCCGAGGTAGGGGCGCAGGGCGGTGACGAAGTCCTGATATCCGTCGGGCACCTCGGCGGTCGCGGCGCCGCGCGGCTCAAGCCCGAGCACGAACTGGTGCCGACCGGCGGGAACCTCGTCGAGCCAGTTGCCGATGCGGCGGCGCTCCACGAAAGTGACGTCGAGCGGGTCGCCGGCGGGGCGCAGACCGGCCGTCGCCCACTCACGGATCGACAGCTCGAGGCCGGCCGACCACGCGCCGAGCAGCACGGCGGCACTCTGCCAGTGCGGCGGCAGCAGCACCGCGGCCGAACTGCCGGGGCCGAGCCCGCAACCCTCGGTGAGCAGCGCGGCGGTCGCCGCCGTCCAGCTGCCCAGCTCGCCCGCGGTCAGCCCGAAGCGCTCACCGGTCGCGTCGTCGAAGTAGGTGATCAGGTCCCCCGCCGTCATGCTGGCAACTCTAGGCCGCGATCGGGTGCGGGCCGTGGTCTCGCGCGGGTGATCCGGGCCAGGCCGCGAGTTCGAGACGGTGCGAACGTCGCCTCATCGCATACCTGGTCAGCAGGTGCACAGTGCGTGGGCCGGCGACGCCGTCGATCTGCAAACCGGTACGAGCCTGGAAGAGGCGTACGGCCTCGGTCAGCTCGGCGTCCGAATCGCCGACCCGCATGCCGAGCTCGGCCAGCAGTTCACGGACGCAGTCCGGGTCGGGCGGCGGGGGTGCGTTCCAGCCGATCAGACCGCCGACCGCGGTGCCGACCACGGTGAGCATTCCTCGTGCGGACATCTCAAGCCTCCTGCTTGTGGGGGTGATTCCAGCATCGGGCGGCGACCTGGGCCCGGCATCGGACCGGCGGCCGGAAGCCGGAACCGGCGATGCGACTTTCGGCCGACCCCTCAGACCGGGCGGATCGAGCTTCCGACCAGGTCACCAGAGCCTCTGTATTGCTTGCTGTCAATCAATGGGACCGCGCGGCGGGGCGTCCACGAAAATCCCCGCTGCGTGCACAGCAGGTACAAGTCCCGAAGGCGACGGCGGCCATTCCGTCGCTCGGTTTCCTCAACGAGAGCGGCACCTCCTCGTCACGCCGGTCGAGCGCGAACCGCCAAGACTCTCGCCACAAAACTGACAAATCAGTCAAAACCTTTCCGTGTACGGCATCTCGCGCGCAACTTGTAGGCGGTCGGCAGGCGCCGCAGTGTCCGAAATGTTCAGTCTGTTGGAGGGAGGCGCGTGAATCGGGGGAGAGCACGATTCGGGAGGAAGGCACGCGGGTCGGGGGCGTGGTTGGGGCGGACGGCACGCGGGTCGGGGGCGAATCGACGGGGGCGAAGGCGGGGTTTGGGTGAGCGGAGCAGGGCGTGCGAATCAGGGGGAGGCGCGGCTGGGGGTGACGTACGGCATTCAGAGAACGCACAGACGGCTCACCGGTTGCCGACAAGGTTCGGGGTCAGTGTTGGGGCATCAGCCAACGAATCGAGGCGTCGCCATGACCGATGTGATGACCCGGAGCACGGAACCCGGCAACTCCGGCGGGAACGACCAGACGTACGGCGGCTACGGTCGGGGCTACGGCGGCGACCACGACGATCTGACGCCGCCTCCGCCGCCCCCGTTCGTGCCGACGCCTTCGGGCTCCTCCGGTGATCGGCGCTGGCCTCGCCGGGTGGCGGGTGGGGCCGCCGTGCTCGCGCTGATCGCCGCGGGCGGCACGGCCGGCGGCGTGGTCGCCGAGCGCTTCCTGGTCGACCACCCGGCCGCGGCGACGAGCGCGACGGCCGCCGGTGCCACAACCGTCACCGAGAGCGGCGACCTGGCCGCGCTCGTCAAGCAGGTGCAGCCCAGCGTCGTCACCGTGCTGGTCGACGGCGCCCGTTCCACCTCGCTCGGCTCCGGCGTCGTGATCCGGTCGGACGGGCTGATCCTGACCAACAACCACGTCATCGAGAGCGACGGCACCGTCAGCGTGCGCCTCTCCACCGGCCAGACCGTGCCGGCCCAGGTCGTCGCGACCGACACCACCCACGACCTCGCGCTCGTGCAGGCGTCCGGGCTCTCGGGTCTGACCCCGGTCACGTTCGGCGCCGACGACAGCGTCGCCGTGGGCGACACCGTACTGGCCTTCGGCGCGCCTCTCGGCCTCGAGAACACGGTGACCTCGGGCATCGTCTCGGCCCTCGACCGCAGCATCGACACCGCCACCGAGTCGGCCACCGGCGGCGGCACTGAGAAGCTCACCGGCCTGCTGCAGACCGACGCGGCCATCAACCAGGGCAACTCCGGCGGCGCGCTGGTCGACCTGTCCGGTCACGTGATCGGCATCAACGTCGCGATCGCCACCGCGAGCCAGGACTCCACCGGCAGCATCGGCGTCGGCTTCGCGATCCCGGCCGACACCGTCGTCGCGGCCGTGAAGGCGATGGAGTCGCAGAGCCGCTGATCAAGCCACCCGGCCGCGGCCTCGCGCCTCCCCCCGGACGAGGCCGCGGCCGGGTTCCTCCCCTGTAGACCCGGAAGCTTGATCAAAAAGTGGCCGACCGGGGCTGCCGTGCGCGGGAACGGGACCGTACCGTGCGCTCGTGACTCTGGCTCCCGTCTCCCCGGCCACCGCACCGCCCGCGCCCCCGCGGCCATCGGTGGTCAACGTCGCCTTCTGGCTTCAGCTCGCGTTGGTCGTGGCCCTGCTCCTCGCAGCCGTCACGTCGATCATCGAGGCCATCCACTACGACGGCCTGATCGACCGGGCGGCTCTGATCCATCCCGGCAACGTCGACGACGTCTCCGCGGAACGCGGGTTCAACGTGACCGGCATGCTCGCCACCGTCATCCCGGTGACGATCCTCGCCGTGTGGCTCGGGCTGACGCTGGTGTGGGTTCGCCGCGGCAGTCACGTGGCTCGCGTGCTCACCCTGGTCGGTTTCGGCGCCCCGGTGGTCTTCTTCGTGCTGGTCTGCCTGGCGGGCGGGTTGTTCGGCTTCTTCGGGCTGTTCGCCGTCGGTCTGGCCGGCGGCATCGAGGAGGGGCCGTACCCCGACGAGGAGTTCACCGACGGCTTCCCGGGCTCGGAGGCCGGCGACAAGTTCTACGACACCCTTTACAGCCTCGACACCGGCGGTTGGTCGATCGCCTACCAGGCGATCCTCACCACCCTCGCCGTCGTGATCCTGCTGTGTGCGGTCGCCACGGCCGCTCTCCTGTTGACGGGCCAGGCGAACCGCTTCTTCCGCCCCGAGCGCCACCTCGCTCAGCCGCACCGGTTCGGCTTCTCCCACTCGCCGGCCCCGCAGTACGCGACGCCGTACCCGCCGCAGTACCAGACGCCGTACCCGCCGCAGAGCCAGACGCCGTACCCGCCGCAGTACCAGGCGCCGTACCCGCCGCAGAGCCAGACGCCGTACCCGCCGCAGTACCCGCAATCCGCAGCGCCCTACCCGGCGCAGCAGGCGACGCCTTACCCGCCGCAGCCGGCGATGAACTACCCGGCTTACCCAGCCGCGTCCAGCTATCCGACGCCGGTTCCCTGGGGCCCGCCGTCTGTTGCCTACGGTCCTCCGCCCCCGCCGGTCGCAGCTTTCCCGCCTCCAGCCGCACCCGACTCGACCCCGGCAGCAACGACCGACCAAAGCGTCGTGCCAGGCGTCGCGCCTACCGAAGGCACGGCACCGACCGAAAGCGCAGCGCCCGACCAGCCACCCGCTAACTGATTCCCGGCGGAGCAAGGAACCCGGCCGCGCCTCGACCTTCCAAGCCGAGCCGCGGCCGGCTAGCTCATGAAGTTCGTGAAGCCCGCGAAGCTTGACGCAACTGTGGCCGACGCTGGCAGACACCCGGAGAGACGCGGCCTTAGCGTGCGGTGGTGACGACGTCAGCCAACCCGAACCCACGGCCCACAGTGGTCACCGCCGCCTTCCGGATCCAGCTGGCGCTGGTAGCGGCCCTGCTGATCCACGTCGTCGCGTCGGTGATCTACGCCGTCCACTACGACGGCCTTATCGTCACGGCGGCGACGATCCACCCCGAGGACCCCGGTCTCATCGCGGATGCGCGCGACTCGAACCGGTTCGCCGCGTTCTTCCGTTCCGTCCCGGCGATCGCGTACGCCCTGTGGCTGGGCTGGACGGCGATCCACACGCGGCGCGGCAGCCAGGTGGCCCGCGTTCTCTCCCTGATCGGCCTCGGCGTCCCGATCGTCCTCGGCCTGCTGGGCTGCTGTGCCGGCGTGTTCGCCTTCTTCGCGTCCGAGCCCGAGACTCCCGACGGACCGAACCGTCTGCCCGGCGACGCCTTCCGCGCCACCCTCGTCCGGCTCGACTCCGGAACGGTCTCCGATCTGTACGGCGGCGTCATCCTCGCCGTGATCGCGCTGGTGCTGCTGGGCGCGATCACCGCCACCGTGCTGCTGCTGACCCGCCCGGCGAACCAGTTCTTCCGGAGCGAACGCCAGAACCGGAGCGAACGCCAGAACCGGAGCGCAATCCCGGGCCGCAGCGAGATCCCGGGCCGCAGCGAACACCCCGGCCCGGGAGATCAGCCCGCCAGGTGACCCCAGCGGTCCTCCAGCTCCGGCCACGTCCCCTGCGCCTCGACCTTGCCGGCGATCAGCACCACGACCCGGTCGGCCTGGCTGAGCGCCGCCCGCTTGGACGTCGATCCCACCACTGTGACACCGTGCGAGCGCAGCGCCCGCCACAGCTCCAGCTCGGTGGTGACGTCCAGCGCCGACGACACGTCGTCCGCGATCAGTAGCTCCGTACGCGGCGCCAGCGCCCGGGCCAGGGCCAGCCGTTGAAGCTGGCCGCCCGACAACCGGGTTCCCTTGTGGCCGATCAGCAGCTGCAGTCCGCCGCCGGTGGCCGCCAGGTCGTGTTCCAGCTGGGCGGTCGACACGGCGTCGGCCGCGTCGACCTCGTGCCCGAGCTGGATGTTGTCGGCGACCGTGCCCGACAGGACCCGCGGGAGCTGGGCGACGTAGCCGACCTGGTTGGGCCGCAGGAACACTTCGGGCTCGTCGACCGGTTCGCCGTTCCAGCGCAGCGCGCCGTCGTGGTGCACGATGCCGGCCAGCGCCCGCAGCAGCGACGACTTGCCCGACCCGACCGGCCCGACCACCAGCACGAGCTGGCCGCGTTCCACCGTCAGGTCGATGTCCTGCGCGCCCACCGTGCCGTTCTCGTGCACCGCGCTGAAGCCCCGCAATTCCAGCGTACGCAGGGGATTGCGCGGCGCGGTCGGGGGCGCCGGAGCGGTTCCGGCCGACAGGTCGACCCCGGGCACGTCCGACGAGTAGTCGGCCACGCCCGTCATCGCCACCGTGCGGCGGGTCCACACCCGCGCCGACGGGAACTGCGACACCAGCGACGCTGTCGTCCACGCGAACCACCGCGCCGCCCCCAGCACCGCCACCGCGATCAGCGTGGCCGCGGCCGACAGCGAGCCCGACAGGTAGAGCGCCCACGCCGCGATCGGCAGCAGCCCGCTGGCGATCGACGGGGTCGAGCGCGCCCACACCTGAATGGCGATCTCGCGGCGCTGCAGGTCGCTGCGCACACCGTCGAGCCGGGCCAGATGGTCCAGCACCGGCTTGGTCGCGCCGGCCAGCTTGACCGTGCGCGCCGCCGACAGCGACGACACCAGCGCTGTTGCGAACGCCGCGCGGGCGGCCACCGTACGCCGGGCTGCTTTTTCGAGTTTGGGCCCGAACAGCGTGGCCGCCAAGCCCGAGACCACCATCGTGCCGAGGAAGAACAGGGCCGGCACGAACGACTGGGACGCCCACGTCATCGCGACCACCATGACCAGGCTGGTCGCGTTGTCGATGAGGTTGTCGGCCAGCATGACCACGCGCTCGGTGTCGCCGCCCTGGGCGACCACCTCGGCCGGGGTGTGCTTGCTGACCCGGCGCGGACCGATCTGGCCGTGTACCAGGCGCATGCTGATCCGCAGCATCTGGCGGACCCACCACTCCGGGAACCAGGCGCCCGTGTAGTAGAGCGTCGGGATCGCGACGAGCAGACCCACCGCGATGCCGACCGCCGGGTAGAGCGGACTGCCCAGCCCGTCGACCACGTTGGCCCAGAGCAGCGGCAGGATCGCGCCGTCCAGGCCGAGCAGCACGAGGATCACGAAGAGCCCGACCGCGCCCAGCCCGTACCGCTTGTCGTTCATGGTCAGGCGGGCGATCTCGCGCATCGTGCGGGCGCGCGGGGCCTCGGGCAGCGGCGGCGGGTCGACCGGCGGCAGCGTGTTGGCCAGCGTCTCGGCGCCCAGTTCGACGCGGGCGGCGGTGTCCCAGTCGTGCTCCTCGACCAGCAGCGCGCCGCCGCCCGAGGTCGCCGCGGGCACGGCCACGTTGCTGCTGGCCATCAGCTCGGCGAACCGTCGCGACTCGCGCAGCGGACCGGCCTCGAGCACCTCGCCGTCGGCCAGCACGACCACCTCGTCGCAGCGTTGCACCGACGACAGCCGGTGCGCCACGATGACGCCGATGCGTCCGGTGAGCAGCCGGTCGGTGGCGCGCTGCACCCACGACTCGGTGACCGGGTCCATCCGCGCGGTGGCCTCGTCGAGGATGACCACCTGTGGGTCGCGCACGAGGATGCGCGCGAACGCGACGAGCTGTTCCTGACCGGCCGACAGCTTGTAGCCGCCCTCGCCGAGCTTGGTGTCGATGCCCTCGGGCAGGCTGCTCGCCCACGCGGTCAGGCCCAGCTCCTCGAGCGCGTCGGCCGCGCGCGGGAGCAGATCGGGGTCGAACAGCGCGATGTTCTCGGCCAGCGTTCCGGCGAGAATCTCCGTACGCTGCGGCACGATCGCCGTCCATCGGCGCAGACCCTCGACGTTCAGGTCGTTGAGGTCGACCCCGCCCAGGAACACGGTTCCGCGCGGCACGTCGACCGCCCGGGTGAGCACCTTGGCCAGCGTGGACTTGCCCGACCCGGTGCGCCCGATCAGCGCGTACGACCGTCCGCGCGCGAAGGTCAGGTTGACCTGCCTCAGTGCCGGCGGCCGTGTGCTGTCCGACTCTCCGTAGCGGAACGTCAGGTCGCGGACGACCAGGTCGCCGTCGACCGGTGGCACGCCCTCGGTGGGTTCCTGCGGCACGTCTTGCAGCAGCTGCACGCGGCTCCAGGCGCCGAGCGCGTTCTGCAGTTCGGGCACCATGCGGGTGACGTGTTCGAGGGTGCCACCGAAGCCGAGGGCGAGCAGCCACACGGCCGTCAGCCGGGCGCCGTCGATGTGCCCGCCGATCAGCGCCCACGCGCCGACCACGACCAGAACCGCGATCAGCGTACGGGTGATCGCGCCGGCCCCCATCGTGATGCGTGACGACGAATGCCACACGAGGCGCCCGCGCCGCAGCACCTCGGCCGCGCGCCGGGCGTACAGGCGGCGGACGTAGGGAGCGGCGAGGCTGGTGCGCACGTCGTCCTGGCCGTGCACGGACTCCTCCATGACGGCGGCCAGGTCGGACCAGGCCTCCTCCTCGGAGATGCGCAGCGGCGAGATGCGCCGGACGGGCTTGTTCATGACCGCGTAGAGCAGCAGTGACACGAGCACCATGCCGATGCCCGCGGGCCACCAGACGAAGAACGCCGTCACGATCGACAGCGTCGCCACGGCGATCGACTGGGCGATGCGCACGCCGCTGCCGCGCAGTTCGGCGCCGACCTGGTAGACGTCGGAGTCGATGCGGTCGAGCAGCTCGCCGACCGGGGTGTTCTCCAGGGTCGGCACGTCTTGTCCGAAGGCGACACGGTTGAGCCCGCGGCGCACGCGGG
Organism: Actinoplanes solisilvae; assembly: GCF_003999975.1. Lineage (GTDB taxonomy): Bacteria > Actinomycetota > Actinomycetes > Mycobacteriales > Micromonosporaceae > Actinoplanes > Actinoplanes solisilvae. The sequence continues at coordinate 141,717 of NZ_RJAC01000013.1, forward strand.
CGGCCCAGTCGGCGGTCAGGCGGGCGGCGACCAGGCCGACGAAGACGTCGCTGAGCACCGACGCGACGAGGGCGCCGGCGAGCACGACGAACAGCGGCATGGAGCGGTTGACGAGGACCTGGCCGGCCAACGCCAGCGCACCCGCCGACCCGGCTGCGCCGAGAAGGATGAGAGCCGCGGCGAGAAGCGATCGGCTTCTCGAGGTGGCCCACAGGTCGCGAAGCAGGCGCATTGATGGTGTCCTCTGGTCGGGGTGGGGGCGGTGCCCCCATCCTTCATCGCCCGACCGAAGGTCTTCAACGCAATTACGGCGCGCGGGGCATGGCGCCCATCACCATCGACCGCCGTGGGTCAGCCCGCTCGCAACGTCAGCAGAGTGATCTCACTGGGCGCGAAGATGCGAAACGGTGGGCCCCAGAAGCCGGTGCCCCGGCTGGTGTAGAGCTGGGTGCGTTCGGAGTGGCGCGACAGCCCCTGCAGAACCGGCTGGTCGAGGCGCACCAGGTAGTGGAACGGCCACATCTGACCGCCGTGGGTGTGGCCCGAGATCTGCAGGTCGACGCCGTGCGCGACCGCCCCGGCGATCTGGGCCGGCTGGTGGGCCAGCAGCAGCACCGGCAGCGACGGGTCGGTGCCGGCCAGGGCGGCCTCGTGGTCGGCGTGGTGACCGGGCACGCCCGAGCCCGCCGCGGTGCGGTCGTCGACGCCCGCGACGACCAGCGAGTCGCCGCCGCGCGAGACCACCAGGTGACGGTTGTGCAGGGCTTCCCAGCCGAGCGAGGCCATGTGTTCGACCCAGCGCTGGGCGCCGCTGAAGTATTCGTGGTTGCCGGTCACGTAGACCCGGGCCAGCCCCGCGCGGATGTCGCCCAGCGGCGCCGCCTGCTCGCGGCGCTGGGCCACCTCGCCGTCGGCGATGTCGCCGGTGTGCGCGACCACGTCGGCGTCGAGCGTGTTGACCACCTCGGTGACCCGCCGCGACCAGCGGGCCCGGTCGATCGGCCCGTAGTGGGTGTCGGTGAGCAGCACCAGCCGCAACCCGTCGAGCCCGGCACCCAGCCGCGGCACGACCACGTCGACCCGGCGGACCCGCGGCACGCGGCGGGCCTCGGCGAAGCCCCAGACCAGCAGGATCACCGCGACGGCGACGGCCGCGACGGTCGCGACGCGCGAGCGGGCCGGGTCATCGACGCCGAACGCCCACAGCACCAGGCCGAGCACCTGGCCGAGCAGCGACCAGACGAACAGTTGCCACACGACGCCGAGCATGGTGTCGCCCAGGATCGCGGGCCCGTCGCGATGATGGCGGCCGTGCCCCGAGAACATCGCGAGCGGGAACACCACCAGGGCGGCCGCGAAGATCACCGTGCCGGCGACGAAGACCCCGGTCGGCCAGTCGTTGCCCGAGGCGAACAGGGTCCACCACGGCACGCCGAACAACAGCAGCAACACCGCTGTCAGGGTCAGCGCGAACCGGATCACACGGCCCGGCCGACGGCGGCGCGGCTCGGTCTCGACTGCTTCACCCACGGACACGCATTGAACTATGACACCTCAGATCAGTGAGGCGGGAACGACCAGGTCGGCGCGGTCGCGGCTGGCCGCGATCAGCTCGGCGTTGCGCTCGTCGGTGCCGGTGGCCCACTCGATCGCGGCCGTCTCGTCCTTGCCGAAGCGCACGTGCCGGTCGATCAGCCGGCGCAGCCGTTCGGGCCCGTCGAGGTCGGCGTACCAGACCTCGGCGAACAACGCCCGCACCGGCCGCCACGCGGGATCGTCGAGCAGCAGGTAGTTGCCCTCGCTGACGATCAGCCGGGCCGCCCGCGCGATCGGGACAGCCCCGGCGATCGGCTGCTCGATGACCCGCTCGAAGCCGGGGGCGTAGATCACCTCGTCCTCGTCCGCACGCAGCCGGCGCAGCAGGGCCGCGTAGCCGAGAGCGTCGAACGTGTCCGGGGCGCCCTTGCGGTCGCGCCGCCCGAGCCGTTCGAGCTCGACGTCGGCCAGGTGGAAGCCGTCCATCGGCACGTGCGCCACCCACGCCCCGGCGGTCAGCCCGGGTGGCGGGGCCGGGGCCAGCGCGGCCACGAGATGCTCGGCCAGCGTGGTCTTGCCGGCGGCGGGCGGCCCCGCGATGCCGAGCACCGCGCGCCGCCCGTCGGCGACGAGCGAGCGGGCCCGCGAGGTCAACGCCTCGAACGTGAGCGTCATGGCGGTCACGGTAGCGCCGGTCGGATCGACGACTGACCGGGCCCGGCGGCGGGGGACCCGGGCTATACCGGTGGGACGGGGAACGGGGGCTGCACATGATCGCATTTGCGCTGGTCGCTGCCTTGGCGGCGGGTCCGATGAACGTTCCGGCCGGACCGTACGACGAGGCAGCCGACCGTCGGGGCCGGGTCTACGTGACCGAGGGGGACACGTTGATCCGGCTGACGCCGCGCGGCCGCCGCGTCGTCGTGGCGACCTTCCCGAGCCGCCTGGTGCCCACCCCGGCCCGGCTGCCCGACGGCACACCGCGGGGCACGCCGGTGCTGATGCGCCCGGTGCCGAGCGCGGTCACGCGGGGGCCGGACGGCGCGTTCTACGTCGGCGAGCTGACCGGCTTCCCGTTCCCGCCCGGCCGCGCCCGGGTGTGGCGGGTCGTGCCGGGTCAACCCCCCGAGGTGTACGCCGGTGGCTTCACCGCGGTGGCCGGCCTGACCTGGCGACCGGACGGCCTCTACGTGCTCGAGCTCGCGGGCCCGGGGCCCCGGTTAGCGCGTCAGCCCTAGTCGCAGCCCGGCCACACCGGCGGGGGAGAGCGGCCGCGCCGTCGCCCGGGACAACTCCTCCCGTACGGCGGCCGGCAGCTCGTCGGCCAGGGCGCGCAACCGCGGGTAGAGGTCGAGAACGTCGCGGTGGGTCAGCGCGCCGACCCCGATGAGCAGGCCGTTCACTGCCCCGGGGGTCTGGACCAGCTCGACGCAGAGCTCGCGGCGCCACTGCGGGTCGTCGACGCGGGTGGCGAAGTCGCGGGCGATCCGGTTGCCGGCCGGTGAGGGCTCCTCGTGGGCGGCGTGCCGGCCGGCGCGGGCGGGCACGGGGCCCAGCCGGCAGGCGATGCCCAGCAGCCGGGCCAGCTCGGACACGGTCAGCACGTCGAGCCCGGTCGCGCAGGTCTCGCACAGGCGGTAATAGGTGGCGGCGTGCACGAGGGTGGCCGGCCGCGGGCAGTCGCCGAGCGGGCCGCACAGCCGGTCGAGAATGATCTCGGCGAGGGTGCCCTCGTGGTCGAAGCGGCCGACCCCGAAATATGCGGCGGGGGCGCTGCGATATCGGGTCAGGGCGCTGCGGGCACTGGCGTAGCCGTCGGAGGCCACGCTGATGCGCGGAATGCCGCTTTCGGCCTGTAAATGGATCAGACGGAACATGTCGCGTCGCCCCCCGGGTGGTGAAGAAGCGGTGTTGCCGGGGGGTACGGGCGCGACGGAGCGAAGGTTCACTCGTTGGAGAAAACTCGCCGCCCGGTGATCCGGAGGAAGTCGAAGGTCACCGCGTGCAACGCGTAGATGCCCACGGAGAGAATCAGGAACATCGCCACCAGCACAGCGGTGACGGCCGGGTCGAGGCCGGGCCAGGCCGCCGGCAGCAGGGTGGCGCCCAGCACGACGGCCGCCTGGCCGGTGGCCTCGGCGCCGCGGAGCAGGTCGATTGTCATGCTCCCCACCCTGGCGGGCGAGGGGGTCCGCGCGCCTCTGGCTGGAGCCGGACCGCGACTACGACTTTCGGTGGAGGGAGAAATCGGCGAAACCGGCATCACGCGCCCCGGTTCCACCTAGCGTGGAATCCCAGACCACCAGGCGTACGAGGGCGACCGCGTGACCGTGACGACAAGGCCCGGCTGGAGCACCCTCCCGGCGCTCATGTACCACTCCGTGTCCGCCGTCGGTGGCCCGATGAGCGACCTGGCGGTGCCGCCCGCCCTGCTCAGGGAGCAGTTGCACGCACTGACCGCCGCCGGGTACCGCCTGACCGGCCTCACCGAGGCGCTCGACCGGCTGGCCGCCGGCAGCACCGAACGGTTGCTCGCGGTCACCTTCGACGACGGCTATCGCGACTTCCTCACCGAGGGTGTGCCGATCCTGAAGGAGGCCGGGGCGGGGGCGACCCTCTACGCGTCGGTCGGTCACCTCGGTGGCACGGCGAGCTGGATGGGCCGCTGGGCCTCCGCCTTCGGGCCGATGCTGACCTGGGACGAACTGGCCGAGGTGGCCGCGGCGGGCGTCGAGATCGGCAACCACAGCCTGATCCACCACCCGCTCGACGTCCTCCCGGCCGCTCAGCTGCGCGACGAGCTCACCCGCAGCCACGACGAGCTCGAACAGCGCCTGCAACTCACGGTGCGGTCGTTCGCCTATCCGCACGGCTACAACAGCCGCCGCGTACGGGACCTCGTCGCGGACACCGGTCACGAGAACGCGACCGAGGTGGGCCGCCGGCTGCACACGCCGTCGGAGAAGAGGTTCGCCGTGCCCCGTCTGCAGCCCACCCCCGCCCACAGCGGCGCCGACCTGGTCGAGCTTGTGCGCACGGGCGAGACCGGCCTGGTGCCGCGGGTCAAACAGCTCGCGCAGCCCGGCTGGCGCGCGGTGCGCAGGGTGGCCCGCGCTTTCGGAAGGAACCTCACGTGAAGCGCCGCAGCCTGCTGGGCCTGGGCGCCCTGGCCGTCGCCGCGCCGCTGGCCGGGTGCAGGCAATACCGCGCCGAGGAGGAGGAGCCGCCGCCGGTCGTGTCGCACTCGCCGCGGACCCCGGACCCCTCCGCGGTCCCCACGCCGATCGTCACGTCGGGCGGCGGACCCGTGCCGATGGAGTACGGCGCGGTCATGCTGGGGGCGTACGTGGATCTGCGGGGCCTGAAACCGGCGGCGGGGATCGACCTGCGCCGCCGTCAGCTCGGACACCCGGAGCGCATCGTGCACCGCTACTACTCGTGGACCGATCAGCTGCCGGTGACGCTGTCCTACGTGCCGCCGGAGAGCACCTTGATGGTGTCGTGGCGCGGACCGGCGTACAAGAAGGTCAATGGCGGCTCGTCGGACAAACTGATCGCCCGCGCCGCGCGACGCCTGGCCGAGCGCAAGCGGCCGACGCTGCTGCGCTGGGGCTGGGACATGAACCGGGCCTTCTACGACTGGGGCGGTCCCGACAACAACAAGGACACCGCGGGCTATGTCAAGGCCTATCGGCGCATCCACCGCATCTTCCGCGAGGAGGGCGCGAGCAACGTCTCGTGGGTGTGGAGCCCGAACTGGAACTCGCGGCCCGACGAGGCCTGGAACGCGTTCACGAGGTATTACCCGGGCGACGAGTACGTCGACTGGGCCGGTGTCTCCGGCTACGCCCAGGCCCAGACCCCGTCGGCCATGTTCGACGAGTTCTACGAGACGTACGCGACCCGCAAACCGATCATGATCACCGAGGTGTCGGCGGTCGACCGCGGCGGCACGACCAAGCCCGACTGGATCACCTCGTTCCGCGAGTGGGTCAAGGAGCATCCGGCGGTCGGCGCGGTGGTCTGGTTCGACACCGACACGCATCCGGGCTCGCGCGAGAAATGGCGGATCGACTCGACGGCCGCGTCGCTGGCGGCCTACAAGGCGATGTCGAGCGACCCCGTCTTCACCGGGTGACCCGCCGGCGATGGCTGGCGCTGGTCATCGTGCTGCTGCTGGCCGGCACCGCGGCGGTCGCTCTGCGGGCCTACCTGCACGAGGCGCCGCCGGACGTCGCGGCCGCGGGACCGGGCTACTGGGTGTCGACGCGCGGCTCGGACGACGACGGCGACGGTGGCCCCTCCGACCCCTGGCGCAGCATTACGCACGCGGTCGATTCGGCGCCGGGCGGTTCCAAGATTTTTGTACGGGAGGGGACGTACGCGCCGTTCGAGGTCTCGCGGCCGGATCTGACCGTCCGCAGCGCCCCCGGCGAGCGGGCAACAGTTGAGGGCGTGTCCGGGACCCGGGACGTCGTGCTGATCACGGCGATCGGCACGACGATCGCCGACCTGACCGTGCGTGGCTGCGTGCCCAACCCGGACGCCGACGTGAACGTGACCGGCGACCACGGCAGCGGCATCCGGGTGCACAAGACCAGCTCGGTGACGATCAGCGGCGTGACCGTGCGCGACAGCCACGGCCAGAACGCGACCGGCAAGCAGGTCGGCTGCTACGGCGTTCTGGTGACCGAGTCGCAGGACGTGGAGGTGACCGGCTCGGAGGTCTTCCACAACGGCGCCGGCATCTCGATCAGCCGCGGCGGGCGCAACGTGGTGGTCGAGGGCAACAACGTGCACGACCAGGACCGCATCATCCAGAACACCGATCAGGACAGCGACGACTTCGGCGGGTACGGGCTGTCGGCCACCTTCATCACCGCTTCGCCGGGGCCGGTGTTCCGGAACAACACGGTGCGCCGCAACTACGGTCCGTCGCAGGACTACGGGGTCGACGGCGGCGGGATCGAGATCTACGACGCCGCGAACACGACGATCACCGGCAACACGTTCGAGACGAACGACGGTGTGATGGAGACCGGCACGGCGAACGCCGGTGGCTGCTCCGACAACGTGTTCAGCGACAACCGGGTGATCGGCGGGACCGGGCCGGCCGGCTTCACGAGCGACACGGGCCTGGTGCTGCGCTGCGCGGCCGGCCTGACGGTCAGCGGCAACACCTTCAGCGACCTGCAACGCTTCACGTTCCTGCTGGCCACCGGCGGCGACTTCGCCGGCAGCATCGAGGGCCTGCACATCACCGGCAACACGGTGACCCGCAACGACAACGCCGCCGTCTACCGCCTGCAGATCGACGACGGCGCTTCCCCGAACATGGTCATCGACGACAACACGTACGACACCGGCGGCAACCATTTCGGCATCCTGAACGGGAGCTGGTCGGAGGCCTCGGTGACCTACGACCAGTGGGTGACCCGGACCACCTTCGACCGGACGTCGACTTTGAAGCGCTAGAACAGGTCTAGGCTTAGAAGCTTCAAGAATGCCCTGGTAGGCGAGGTCCGCCGTGGCGGCTGGAACAGATCGGCCCGAAAGGCTGCTCGGGCGCCGGGCCGAGTGCGCGACCCTCGACCATCTCGTGAGCGAGGTGGCCGCCGGGGGCAGCCGGGTCCTGGTCCTGCGCGGCGAGCCCGGCATCGGCAAGTCCGCCCTGCTCGACTTCATGTCCGGACTGCTCGCCGGCTGGTGCGTGACCCGGGCCGTCGGCGTGGAGTCGGAGATGGCGCTGGCCTACAACGGCCTCCATCAGGTGTGTGTCCCGCTGCTGGGTCATCTGACCGCGCTTCCGCAGCCGCAGCGCGGTGCGCTCGAGACGGTGTTCGGGTTGAGCGCGGGTCCGCCGCCCGACCGGTTCCTCATCGGCCTGGCCACACTGACCCTGATGGCCGAGGCGGCCGAGCACGGCCCGGTGGCCTGCCTCGTCGACGACGCGCAGTGGCTCGATCACGAGACCGCACAGATCCTGAATTTCGTCGGGCGCCGCCTGCTGGCCGAGCGGGTGGCGCTGGTCTGCGGCGCGCGCACCGGCGCGGGCGACGAGGTTCTGGCCGGCCTGCCCGAGCTGGTGGTCCGCGGACTCGGCGACGCTGAGGCCCGCACGCTGCTTCTCGCTCACGTGCACGGGCGGCTGGACCCGGCGATCGTCGAGCAGTTCGTCGCCGACAGCCACGGCAACCCGCTGGCCCTGCTCGAACTGCCCCGCCTGCACACCCCGGCCGAGATCGCGGGCGGCTTCGGACTGCCCGGCACCCGGCCGTTGGTGAGCAAGATCGAGGAGAGCTTCACGCGGCGCCTGCTTCTGCTGCCTCCTCGCTCCCGTCTGCTGGTTCTCGTCGCGGCCGCGGAGCCGCTCGGTGATCCCGCGCTGCTGTGGACCGCCGCCGCGGTGCTGGGGATCGACGCGGCCGCCCTGACCCCGGCCACGGACGCCGGTCTGTTGCGGATGCGGCGTCGGGTCGAGTTCGCGCACCCTCTCGTGCGATCGGCCGCCTATCGGGCCGCGTCGCTCGACGACCGCCGGCGGGTGCATCGCGCCCTGGCCGTGGCCACCGACGCCGAGGCCGACCCGGACAGGCACGCCTGGCACCGCGCCCGGGCGGCGCCGGGGCCCGACGAGGACGTCGCCGCCGAACTCGAGCAATCGGCCGGCCGAGCGCAGGCTCGCGGCGGGCTCGCCGCGGCGGCGGCGTTCCTGCGGCGCTCGGTCGAGTTGACGCCCGAGCCCGCGCGACGCGCGCAGCGGGCCCTGGCCGCGTCGCAGGCGTGTCTGCAGGTCGGCGCGTTCGAGGCGGCCCGGGCGCTGGTGGGCACGGCGGAGTCCGGACCGATCGACGAGTTCCAGTCGGCCATGGCCGGCCTGGTGCGCGGCCACACCGCGTTCGCCTCGGGCTTCGGCAGCGATGCCCCTCCGCTGTTGCTGCGGGCCGCCCGGCAAATCGAGTCGTTCGACCGGGAACTCGCGCGCGAGACGTACCTGATCGCCTGGGGTGCGGCGGGCCTCGCGGGGGCGGCCGGCGGCGACGTGCTGCTGGAGATCTCCCGCGCCGCTCAGGCTCTCCCGCCGCGGGCGGGACCGCCCAGCGCGCTGGCCCTGCTGCTCGAAGGGCTGGCCCGGACGAGCATCGGCGGGCCGGCCGCCGGGGCCCCGGTCTCGCAGCGCGCGGTAGCGGCCCTGGCCGACATCCCGCTGCCGGACGTTCTGCGGTGGGGCTGGATGGCCACGAGCGCGAGCGCCCTGGTGTGGGACGTCGAGGCGATGCACGCGATCTCGGCCCGCATGGTGGGGCTGGTCCGCGACGCTGGCGCGCTCGCGCTGCTGTCGATCTACCTGGCGCAGCTGGGCATCACGACGACGTGGATGGGCGACCTTCCGGGCGCCGCCGCGATCATCGCGGAGAGCGAAGGTGTCGCGGCGGCCACCGGCAGCCACATGGCGCCGTACACCCTGCTGAGGCTGCGGTCGCTGCAGGGGCGGGAAGCCGAGGCGAACGCGGCGATCGCCCGCGCGATCGCCCAGGCCGGAACGCAGGGACAGGGCATGGCCTCGGCCTGGGGCAACTGGGCGGCCGCGGTTCTCTACAACGGCCTCGGACGCTATGGCAAGGCGCTGCCGGCGGGTCAGCGGGCCACGGTGGACAGCTACAACCCGTGGATGGCGATGTGGGCGCTGCCCGAACTCGTCGAGGCGGCCGCCCGCGCGGGGGACACCGACCAGGCCCGGGAGGCGCTGGAACGGCTGACGGCGACGACGCGCCCCTGCGGCAACGACCTCGCCCTCGGCATCGAGGCCCGCAGCCGGGCGCTGCTCAGCGACGGGTACACGGCCGCCGATCTGCACCGCGAGGCGATCGACCGGTTGGGCCGCACCCCGCTGCGCCCCGAGCTCGCCCGCGCGCACCTGGTCCACGGCGAGTGGCTGCGGGGCGAGGGCCGGCGCCTCGACGCCCGCGAGCAACTGCGCACGGCGTACGACATGTTCGTGGCGATCGGCATGGAGGCGTTCGCCGGCCGCGCCCGCCGCGAGCTGGTCCGCGTCGGCGACAAGGTGCCCCAGCGCACCGCCGAGGCCCACGACGAGCTCACCCCGCAGGAGGAGCAGATCGCCCGGCTGGCCCGCGCGGGCCTGTCGAATCCCGAGATCGGCGCGCAACTGTTCCTGAGCGCCCGCACCGCGGAATGGCATCTGCGCAAGGTTTTCGCCAAGCTCGGCATCACGTCGCGCCGGCAGCTGCATCGGGCCCTGCCCGACCGCGACTAACCGCTCCCCAGCGCTTGCCGCAGCTGCCAGCGGGCGGTCACGTGCAGCTTCGGGAAGATCTTGCGAAGGTGCCATTGGACGGTGCGGGGGCTCAGGTACAGCGCGGCGGCGATCTCCGCATTGGTGAGGCCGTCCGCGGCCAGCCGCCCGATGTGGGCTTCCTGTGCGGTCAGTTCGCCGGTCGGCTCCGCCGTGCGCTTGCGCACCGTCTCGCCGGTGGCGGAGAGCTCCCGTCGCGCCCGATCGGCGAACGCCTCGGCACCCATCGCGCTCAGGGCGTCGTACGCCGCCCTGAGCTGCACCCGGGCGTCGACACGGCGGCCTTCCCGGCGCAACCATTCGCCGTACCGCAGCCGCGCGCGGGCGAGCTCGACGTGAATTCTGGTCTGCCGGAGCCGCTCGATCGCTTCTCGGTGACAGTCCTCGGCCGCGCTTCCCTCGTGCAACAGCGCACTTCGCCCCGCGGCGACGCCCAGCGCGTACTCCGTGCCGCTGGCGTTCGTCATCGCGGACAGCTGCTCGAACGCGGTGGCTGCCTCCTCGCGGTTCCCGCTGTGCACGCCCGCCTCGACGAGTTCCGCGAGCGCCCATTTCGTGGGCCCGAGCTCGAGCGGATCGACGATCGCCGCGCGGGCCGCGTTCAGCGCCTCCTCGTAGCGGCCTAGGCCGTTGGCGAGAACGGCGCGCGCGGCGAGCATCATGGTCAGGCCCACGCCCTGGCCCTGGGCGGTCGCGTCGTCGATCGTGTTCCCGATCAGCCGTTCGGCCTGCTTCTCGTGACCTCGCAGGGCGGCGAGCCACGACTCGGCGATGGGCGTGAGGGTGTTCTCGCCGCCGGTCACCTGGGCGACCCACCGCATCTCCGCGACGAGAGCGGCGACCGCGGTCAGGTTGCCGCTGTGGATGTCGAAGATGGCGCGGCTGGCGAGCCCGAGCGGAAGCAGACTGAGAGCCCCCGACTGGCGGATGACGTCGAGATGCCGCCGGCTCAGCACGTCCCAGTGCACGTCGTCCCACAGGTCGACGGCGGTGACCGCGGCGACCCACGCGCTGTGCAGCGCCTCGTCGAGGTCGAGATCCTCGGCACCGAAGGCCCGCACCGCGCGCCGCAACCGAGGCGCCGACGCCGGGTATCCCTCGGTGTAGAGCAGGGCCATGCCGTCGAGCAGCAGGTCGGCCTTGCCGGGCGTCTCCGGCATCGGTGCTCGCCGCGCGGCCTCGGCCACCTGCAGCATGCCGGTGCCCGGCCCGGTGGCGAAGCGCCCGGCGAACAGCGCGGCCGAGAACGCGTCGAGATAGGTCTGGCGGGCGAGCGGGAGGTCCAGCGGTTCGAGCCGGCGGGCGGCGGCCAGCAACAGGGGAAGCGCCTCGTTGCCGTGGCTCGAATTGTACGAGATCTGGCCGCGCAGCAGGTCGATCCGAGCCCGTCCGGCCTCGTCGATCGGTCCCGCCTCGGCGTCCGCCAGCAGCGCCAGGGCGCTCTCGAAGGCTCCGGCGCCGGCCTTGAACTGCCCGGCGATCAGCGACCGCTCGGCCCGCTGAGCCGGGTCCGGCGTCAGCTCCGCCGCCCGCTCGAAAAACGCGGCCGCAGCGGCTGTCCCGCCCATGGCCAGCGCGCGGCCGGCTGACTGCTCGAGTTCCCGCGCGACGGCCTCGTCGGGCCCTACGGCGGCGCGGGCCCGGTGCCACGCCCGGCGGTCGGGATCGATTCTCTGGTCCGTGACGTCGCCCAGCGCCCGGTGGACCTCCCGGCGCTGCTCCGGGCTCGCCGATTGATAGACGGCCGAACGAATGAGCGGATGCCGGAACCGGACCTGGTCGCCCAGCTCGATCAACCCCGCCGCGACGGCCGGTGCCGCCGCCGTAGCGTCGACGCCCAGGTGCTCCGCGGCGCGCCAGAGCAGCACGACGTCGCCGATCGGCTCGGCGGCCGCGGTCAGCAGCAGTCGCCGGGACGGTTGCGGAAGAGACTCCAGCCGGCGCACGAATCGCTGCTCGAGGCGGCTGATCGGAGGCGTCGCGCCGCTCGGCTCGGGAAGGCCGCCGAAGGTCAGCTCGGCCGCCACCATCCCGCGCGGCAGCTCCAGCAGGGCGAGCGGGTTGCCGTGCGATTCGGCGAGGATGATGTCGCGCACGCGCGGGTCGAGCGGGCCGTTCACCGCCGACTCCAGCAGGTCGGTCGCGTCGCGGTTGTTGAGCGCGAGCAGCACGAGCTCCGGCAGCCCGGCCAGCCTGGCGTCGGACTCGCGCGCGGCCAGCACCAGGGCCAACGGCTCCGCCCCCATGCGGCGGGCGACGAACTCCAGCGCCTGCGCCGACGCCTGGTCGAGCCACTGCGCGTCGTCCACGATACAGATCAGCGGCCGCTCGTCGGCGACGTCGCACAGCAGGGTGAGCACGGACAGACCCACCAGGAAACGGTCCGGGGCCGGGCCCGACCTGCGCCCGAAGATGGTGGCGAGCGCCTCGCGCTGGACGGGCGGCAGCCGCTCCAGCCGGTCGAGATAGGGGCCGCACAGCTGGTGCAGGCCGGCGAACGGCAGCTCCATCTCCGATTCGACGCCGGCCGCCCGGGCGACCCGGCAACCCGTGGCCCGCTCGGCCAGAAAGTCCAGCAAGGCGGTCTTGCCGATGCCGACCTCCCCGCGCAGCACCAGCACCTGGCTGCGCGACGCCTTGGCCGCGGCCACCAGCACGCTCAACATCTCGCGTTCGTCGCGCCGGCCCACCAACCTGGGCCAAGATCCACTCTCCGACACAGCCCACACCGCCCCCGGTCGGCCCGAACTCTTCCACCGGGCGCCACGACCGGCAACGTGCTATCGGCGGCCTCGGTGGAAGGACGTGGTGTCACCCGCAGCCCAGGCCTCGCGCAGTCCGCGGGCGCCCAGGTCCCAGTCGGGGCGGATCTCGGCTGTCGCCGACCGCAGGTCGTGCCAGAGGTCGGACATCGACGGGCGGCCCCAGAACCAGTACCCGTTGTAGACGCTGTGGATGACCATGCCGGGCTTGAGTACCAGCGTGTGCGGGACCATCGCGTCGTGGACCGGGTCGGTGTACTCCTGGATGTCCAGGTCCTGCTGCACGATGCGGCCCGGGTCGGAGAGGAAGGTCCACCGGGCGCCGACGGAGGCGCGGAACTCCAGCAGCGCGTGGTGGTCGTCGGTGGTGATCGTGACGATACGCGTGTGCGCCATCGCGATCGTCGCCTGGAACGCCGCCAGCTCGAGATGCTGATGGTGCTCCTTCGGGCAGTGATGGCCGCGTGAAAGGGTGAGGATCATCGGGTCGTGACCTTGCAGTTCGCTGAGCGTGCACTCGGTGCCGGTGTGATCGGGCAGCGCGTAGTCGGGGAAGACACCGCCGGGGACTATGTCGCAACGCATCGGTGACCACCTTTGACGGGCCTATCCGAAGGTGAAGGCGTACGCCTCGGCGCCGGGCTCGAGGAAGGTGATCTCCAGCGTCCGCGGGCGGACCGTGTCGTGCACCCGGACGAGCTGGTAGAGGCGGCCGTCGCGCAGCACGCCGCGACCCTGGTCGTCGACGTCGAGGCCGTGCGACTCGCCGGGCGCCTCGCCGTCGAGCAGCACGCGGAACGGGATCGGCCCGGTCGCCCCGGACGAGAGCACGAGATGCGCGTCGCGAGCGAGGAAACGGTAGGCGATGCTTCCCCCGCCCCGGTCGAGCCGGGCGTACTCCCGTCCGATCGCCCACTGGCCGGTCAGTGCCCAGTCGTTGAGGTTCAGCGACTCGGGACGCTCGTGGTCGTGGCGTCCCACCCCACGCCCGCCGCCGAGATAGGTCTCCGGTGTGCGCAGGTGATCCCAGTCGGCCGGCGCCTCCACCCCGAGCGCCTCGACCGGCACCACCTCGTGATCGTGGTCGGTCAGCCGCGCGTCGACCAGCATCTGCTGCAGCACCATCTCCGACTGGTCGTACTCGCCCTCGCCGAAATAGTGGTGCCGGACCAGCCCCGTCTCGTCGGCGAAGTAGAGCGCGGGCCAGTAGTGGTTGTCGAAGGCGCTCCACACCGCGTAGTCGTTGTCGATCGCCACCGGGTAGTCGATCCGCATGTCGTGCACCGCGCGCAGCACGTTCTCGCGGGAGTGCTCGAAGCCGAACTCGGGGGCGTGCACCCCGATCACCACCACGTCGTGATCGCCGTACTTCTCGGCCCAGGCCCGCACGTGCGGAAGCTGGCGGATCCAGTTGATGCAGGTGAACGTCCAGAAGTTGACGACCACGACCTTGCCGGCGAGGTCGGCCGCGGTCAGCGGGGGCGAGTTGAGCCACCCGGTCGCGCCGTCGAACGAGGCCAGCTTGCCCTCCACGGGAAGCCGGGCCGAGACGGTGTGCAGTCCGACGGGTGCCGGGCGTTGTGGTGCCATGACTCCTCCGTTCGTCGGGGCTCTCCCGGCGGGCCGGGAACTTCGGGAAGAAGCAACCGGACGCCCGCCGGGAGAGGGTCGGAGTGGGCAGCGCGTGCTAGCGCAGGGACCGGAAAGCGGCCCGCAGCTCGGAGCTGAACAGCTCGGGCTCCTGCCAGGCGGCGAAGTGGTTGCCCCGGTCGAGCTCGTTGAAGTAGATGAGGTTCGGGTACGCCTGCTCGGCCCAGCTGCGCGGCACCTTGTAGATCTCGTGCGCGAACGTGCTGATAGCGGCGGGCACGGTCACGCCCTTCGGGTCGAAGAAGCCGACCGTGTTCTCCCAGTAGAGGCGGGCCGACGAGACGCCCGTGTTGGTCAGCCAGGTGAAGGTGACGTTGTCCAGGACCTCGTCGCGGGTCAGGTTGCCGACCGGGTTACCGGCGAAGGCCTCGGCGATGTCCTGATAGCTGGACGCGTCGTGGTTGAGCATCCACGAGGCCAGGAACACCGGCGAGTCGGCCAGCCCGAACATCGTCTGCGGCCGCGTCCCCATCTGCACGCCGTACCCGACACCGCGCTGGAAGAAGTACTGGAGCTGATCGAAGGTGCTCTGCTCCTGCTCCGACAGCCCGGTGGGCGGCGGGCCGGCCGCACCGAAGACGTCCCGCGCCAGGTAGGCCGAGATCTCCGGCGGGACGACACCGGCCATGTTGGTGTGGATGCCGAGCAGCCCCTCGGGCGCGTGCACGCCCATCAGGTCGGCGACGATCGCGCCCCAGTCGCCGCCCTGCGACACGTAGTGCGTGTAGCCGAGGCGTTTCATCAGCACGTCCCAGGCCAGGGCGATCCGGTCGCACGACCAGCCGAGGTCCCGCGGCTTGCCGGAGAGCCCGTAGCCCGGCATTGACGGGATGACCACGTCGAACGCCTCCGACGCGCTCCCGCCGTGGGCGGTGGGGTCGGTCAGCGGGCCGATGATGCCGAGCAGTTCGACGACCGAGCCGGGCCAGCCGTGCGTGACGACGATCGGCAGGGCGTTCTGGTGCCGCGAACGGACGTGGATGAAGTGGATGTCGACCCCGTCGATCTCGGTGACGAAGTTCGGCAGCGCGCCCAGCCTGGCCTGGCACCGGTCCAGGTCGTAGTCGGTGGCCCAGTAGCGGGCGAGTTCCTGCATCACCGGCTGCTGCACGCCCTGCGAGAAGTCGGCGACGAGCTCCGGGTCCGGCCAGCGGGTGGCCACGACCCGGGCCCGGAGGTCATCGAGGTCTGTCTTGCCGAACGCGATCGGGAACGGCCGGATCGCGGTGCCGACGTCGGCCTTCTGATGCGTGGTGGTCATGGGATCCTCCCTGCGGGTTGCTGACCCCATCAGCCTCACCCCGAGGACTCCCGCATCGCGCCCGCCGACTCCCTGGTCGGCCACGTGCCCTATATCCAGCGACCGCCCAGCCACATGCGGGCCGACCAGTCCTCGTGCGGGATCGATTGGCCCACGAAGATCGGGTAGAAGTAGGCGAAGCACAGGGCGACGATCACCACGTACGCGCAGGCGGCCACCACGCCCAGGAGCTGGCGATCTGTTCGCGCGGCGCCCTGGGCTATGCCCTCTGGTGGGGTCATGATCGCACCCAGGACGTAGACGACGGCGAGGATCAGGAAGGGCAGGGCGGGGAGGGCGTAGAACGAGAACATCGTCCGGCCGTCCTTGATGGCGTAGTAGAACCACGGCAGCAGACCGGCGGCCGCCGGGACCAGGATCGCCCAGGCCCGCCAGTCGCGGCGGGCCAGGCCGAACCAGATCAGCAGGGCCAGGGCGGGCAGGAAGCTCCACCACAGGATCGGCGTGCCCAGCAGCAGGATCTGGCGGGCGCAGCTCGGCGCGCCGCAGTCGGTGGCGCCGGGCCAGTAGAAGTTGACCGGCCGGCCCAGCAGCAGCCACTGCCACGGCCACGACTGGTAGGGGTGCCTCGACGTCAGACCGCTGTGGAACTTGAACGCCTCGGCGTGGTAGTGCCACAGGTTGAGCAGCGCGCCGAGCACCGGCGGCTCGCTCAGGCCGTTCGCCTCGCGGTAGTGCCGGAAG
Organism: Actinoplanes solisilvae; assembly: GCF_003999975.1. Classification (GTDB taxonomy): domain Bacteria; phylum Actinomycetota; class Actinomycetes; order Mycobacteriales; family Micromonosporaceae; genus Actinoplanes; species Actinoplanes solisilvae. The sequence continues at coordinate 157,987 of NZ_RJAC01000013.1, forward strand.
TAGCCGGTGTTGGTGACGAACCAGCCCGTCCAGGTGGCCAGGTAGAAGACCGCCGTCAGGGCGAAGCTGAGGGCGCCCCACCCCAGGTCGCCGATGATGCCGGCCAGGAAGGGCCCGCGAACCCCGGCCGAGCGGCGCGCCTGCACCCGCCAGACGATCACCAGGGCAGCGAAGAACGGCGCGAAGAACAGGGCGCTCCACTTCACTCCGCAGGCCAGCCCGAACAGCACCCCGCCGACCAGCAGCCACCACGGCACCACGAACGGCGCCTTCGGCGTGGTAAGGGGGTCGTAGCCCTTCTCGAGCGCCCGCAGCAGACGACGCCGGTAGTGGTCGCGGTCGATCAGCAGGGCGGCGAACGAGGCCAGGACGAACAGACCGAGGAAGATGTCGAGCAGCGACACCCGGGAGAGCACGAGCTGGAAGCCGTCGAGCGTCATCAGCAGGCCCGCCGTGCCGGCCAGCACGACCGAGTGGAAGAGGCGGTAGGCGACCCGGATCAGGATCAGGATCATCAGCGTGCCGGCGATCGCGGTCGGGAAGCGCCAGCCCAGCTCGGTGTTGCCGAAGGCCAGCTCGCCGAGGGCGATGAGCCACTTGCCGAGCGGGGGATGCACCACGTACGCGGCGCCGTTGATCTTCTCGTCCCACTCGACGCCGTGCTGCAGCATGTCCCAGGCGTCGGTCGGGTAGTAGACCTCGTCGAAGATGTAGCCCTTGGCGCTGCCCAGCCCGTTCAGCCGCAGGATCGCCGCGATCGCCACGATCACGAACGTGACCAGCCACGAGTGCGGATTCAGCCAGTTGTCGAGCGTCGCCAGCCGGCGCCGGACGACGTCGGGGACGGCGCGCACGCCGGCAGCGGGCGGGGTCTCAACAGCCGTGGTCACCCCGAGATCGTAGAGGCCTTTTCACATTCCGGTCACGGGGCTGTCCAGCCGGAGTCCTCACACGCCTGGGTCAGAGCGCTCCCACTCGTACGCCACGCCGCGTTGCCCTCGTCGGCGTTTCGGCCGAGTTCCAGCGCGCGGGATCGTACGGTCTCGTTGTCGCTCTTGGCCGCCGACGTGGTCACCTTGTCGGCCAGGGTCAGCCGGGCCGAGTCGCTGTGGGCCCGTGAGAACCCGGCCGCGAAGTCGTTGCAGGCCTGCGTGGCGGCCGTGTCGAGCGCCTGGGACGGGTTTTCGTCGCCGCCCGCTCGGTTGACGAGCAGGGCGACGACGATCAGACCCAGGACCACCAGGACGGCGATCTGCTTCCTGCCGAGTTTCAGCTTCAGCTTCACACTTCGAGGCTAACCGGACACGGAGCGCGAACCGTGCTTTCACTCACGCGGCGGCGGGACCCAATTTGAAGATCGCCACGCCCGGCCCCTGGTAGAAGACCTGCCAGCTGGCGGAGGCCCGCAGTGCCGTCTCGAGCGACTGCATCGCGTTGTCGTCGGCCGTGCCGAAGTAGTCGGTGTAGTCGTCCATCGCGTCGCTGACCACCAGGTAGTTCGTCGGGTAGTCCATCTCGCGGATGTAGTTCTCGATGTCGAGCAGCCGGCCGCCGTCGATGCTGCCGGTGAACAGCGGGTCCCCGATCAACGAGATGTCGACCGACACGTGTCCCTGGTTGAACTCGCCGTAGTTCGCGGCGAGCTTGGTCGGGAAGTTCGGCGCGACCAGCACCAGCCCCGACCCGGGCTCGGCGTTCTGATAGAAGTACTCGGCCGCCTCGATGTCGGTGGCCCGCACCTGGTGCACCATGAGCTGACCCTGCAGGCCCTGAAGACCGGCCAGCAGCAGGACGGCCAGCACCACGCCCGACGCGAGCATCGCGAACAGTCCGCGGCGTCCCTTGCCGGCCCAGAGCGTGCCGATCAGCAGCCCGACGAACGGCATCGAGAAGGCGAAGACCCGGTAGATCGCCTCGCCGCCGTAGTTGCCGGCGACCAGGGTGGCCATCGGCAGGAAGCCGATCACCGCGGGCACCAGCACCCGGCCGAGCCGCTTGCGGGACAGGAACACCGCGATGAGGGCGGCGCCCCACAGCCCGATGGCCAGGAAGCGGGCCACGAAGGCCGAGAACTCCTGCTCCGGCGTGCGCCAGTTGGCCGAGTTGCCCGACGCGTTGGAGAGCAGGTCGAAGCTGAACAGGTTGTACTGGCTGTTCACCGAGCCCAGGCGGGGCACGAAGAAGACCAGCATGAGCGCGATGAGGCCGACCACGAAGACGCGCGGGCGCAGCAGGCCCAGCACGGCCAGGGCGACGATCGGGATCATCATCAGCAGCGGGGTGAGCTGGTGGGTCACGACGATCGCGGCGAAGATGGCGGTCGCGCCGAGGGCGGCCCAGCGGCGTACGCGGGGGTCGGTCTCGGTCTGCTGCGGCATGCCCCGAACCAGCCAGGCCCGCAGCCGGCCGATGCGGCCCGTGGGCTCCTCCGGCAGCGGGGGCGCGCTGATCAGCCAGCGGGTCACGACCACCCAGAAGGCGAGCATGAGCGCGAAGACCAGGGCCTGCGGCGAGAAGTAGCCGATGTCGACCCACATGCAGGCCTGGAAGAGCACCACCGCGAGGGCGATGATCCGCCGGTCGGTGGTGAACTGGCGCAGCAGCGCGGCCACCAGCAGCGACGTGATCAGGGCGAAGGTCAGCGACGACCAGGCCGCGAACGAGATCGCGTCGACCCCGGAGACGTGCGAGAGGGCGGCGACCGCGGCGAAGAAGCCGGGCCACTGCTGGTAGATGTCGCTGCCGCTGATCAGGCTGCCGTTGTCGCGGATCAGGTCGACCACGCCGAGGTGCTTGTAGGTCCAGGCGTACTCGATCGTGCCGTCCAGCAGCGGAACCGTGGCCTGCATGATGAGCGGCACGACGACCAGGGTCGCGCCGAGCACGAGCGGGCGGGCCCGGCCGAACAGCTCGACCGCGAAACCGATGAACAGCAGCACGGCGGCGACGACGAACGGCACGCCCAGCGCGGCGGTGAAGCCGTAGAGGCCCACCTGGTCGGGGTCGAGCCGGGCCAGCGCGAAGATCCACAGGCCGAGGGCGGCGACGAGCGTGACCCAGGGGAGTGAGCCCAGCACGAGGCCGTTGTCGACCGTCTCGTACGGTTCCTCGCCGCGCCTCAGGAATCCCGAGCGTGGGAACCGGATCCACCGCGTCGCCGAGCCGATCAGTGTGACGCCGGCCAGCGCGCCCAGCACGGCCGTCGGCTGCCAGACCTGCAGCCAGAGCGTGACGACCGACAGCAGCGTGAGCACGGTCAGGCTGCCGGCCACGGTCAGCGCCCAGGAGACCAGGCGGCTGCGCGTGCCGGCGACCGCCATGAGCGCGGCGCCCGGGCCGAAGAACGCGAAGACCAGCACCAGGGCCAGGCTCAGCGTGCCGTTGGGCACCGCGATGCCGGCCAGGCCCGCCACCGAGGCGACGACGCCGGCGATCGCGAACTCGGGACGGTGATCCTGCGCGGCTTCCTTCTCGACGGGCGCGGGCTCCCAGGTGGTGATCACCGGGGCGGGCAGGACGCGGGTGTCCGTTTCGTCGTGGCCGACCGGGATCCGTACGGTCCGATCGCCGACCTCTAGGGCCGACATCCGTACGGTGGCCTCACCGACGGAGTGGTCGGGGGTTCGCTGCATGGGTTCGGGCCTCCGTGTACGTCATGGTGACCGGGACGCGTCGCGGGGCAACGCGCGCCGGTCGTGTCAGACCTGGGCAGCGCGTACGGAAGCCCGTGCCGCGCGGCGGGATTTCAGATAGGCGCGCGGTCCCGCCAGCATCCCACGGCGGTTGGCCGAGAGGAGTTCCTGCGGGAAATCGTCGCGGATCGTCGCCGTCCGGGCGCTGTTCTGGCCGGTCATCACCCGCAGGGCGCCCGGCGCGAGCTTGAGCAGCGGGAAGAGCAGAGCCGGCCGGGAGAGCAGCAGACTCGTGTACGCCGCCACGAGCCCGGTGCCGTAGCCGACCATCTGCTTGCGCAGGCCCTCGAGGTCGCGCCGGTGGTAGTGCCGGGTGACCGCGCTGGGCTGGTAGACGATCGTCCCGCCGCTCAGCAGCACCTGCGTGAACGCGAGGGTGTCCTCGGAGCCCATCGCCGGGGTGCCGGCGCCGAGCGCGGTGTCGAAGCCGCCGATCCGCTCGATCACGCCGGGCCGGAAGGTCATGTTCGCGCCCGTGCCGAACGGCGGCAGCGGGTAGAGCGGGCTCTGCAGGTGTGCGGTGTGCGGGCCGAACTCGTCCGGCTTGAACCCGCGGCCCTTGCTGTGCCCGCCGAACTGCTCGAACCAGATCTGCGCCCGGGTCTCGAGCTCGGCCGGGACGATGACACCCGAGATGACGTCGGCGTCGGGGTGCTCGTGCAGGGCGCGGGCCACCTCGGCCAGCCAGTGCGGGTCGGCGACCTCGTCGTCGTCGATCCAGGCCAGGATCTGACCGGGGGCGGCCGCGACGGCGGCGTTGCGGGCGAAGGACAGCCCGGCCTTCGGCTCGACCAGGTAGTCGACCGGCCCGCGGCGGGCGGCCGAGCGCACGACCTCGGCGGTCGCGCCGCTGACCGGGGCGTTGTCGACGACCAGCACGCGGAACGCCGGGTACTGCTGGGCCAGCAGGCTGTCGAGGCAGCGGGCGAGCTCACCCGGGTGCTCGCGGGTGCAGATCACGACGGTGATGTGCGGGGCGGTCTCGAGCACCTCGCGGCGCTTGGCCAGGAACGCCGGCTCGGTGCTCATCGGAACACCGTTGACCGGTACGGGGATGCGCAGCTCGGCCTCGATCGCGGTGGCCAGCGCGGCCGGGGTCAGTCCCTCGGCCGGGATGTCGAGCAGCAGCGCGCCGAGCGGCTCGGTGAACCGGCGGACCAGCAGCCACACCTGCTCGGCGCGGCGGCCCTCGGGCTGCACCGCGGGGATGAACGGCAGCGGCTCGGACAGCTCCAGGTCGAGCACGATGCCCGGCACGGTCAGGGTCTCGTCGAGGATGCTCATCGGGCGGTCTCCAGCTTCTTGGGGGAGCGGGCCAGCGTCTCCACGACCCCGCCCCAGCCGGCCGCGGCCACTCCGGCGACGATGCCGCCGGCCCGCCGGAAATCGCCGGTGACCAGGTTGCGTACGAGGGCCTTGGGCAGTGACCACAGGTAGGAGCGCTCGGCGCCCAGCGAGTCGTTGCCGCCGTCGTCCAGGCCGGCCATCTGCACCTTGCCGCGCCCCTCGGCGTAGCACCGCTTCACGAACCACGGGAAGCTCGACCGGTTCGCGGGGACCTCGTGCCGGATCGTCGCGGCCGGCACGAACATCCAGTGGCCGCCGTCGTACTTGCTCATCCGCAGGCAGAGCTCGGTGTCCTCGGGGCGGTTGCGGTCGCCCAGCTTGCCGAAGCCGACCCGGAAGCCGTCGACGGCGTCGAACGTCGATCGGCGCACGACCATGCCGGCCGACCAGACGTTGCGGATCGGCGAGGTCTCGGTGGGCATCCCGGCGTACGAGCCGCCGACCGCCCACAGGAACTCGGCGGGCATCCAGCGCGGCTCGTCGCCCTCCCACGCCGGGATGATGCCGCCGCCGGTGCCGACCACGCGCGGGTCGGCGAACGGCTCGATCAACCGGCCCAGCCAGTCGGAGCCGGCCGTGATGTCGTCGTCCATGAAGGCGACCAGGGCGGTCTTCGCGTGGAAGGCGCCGGTATTGCGGTTGCCGGAGACGCCCTGGGCGTACGCGTTCTCGAGAACGGTCACGGTCGGCAGCTCGCGCTGGATGCGGGCGAACAGCGCCGGGTTGTGATCGACGACCACGACGACCTCCGCGGGCGCCGCCTGCTGGGACTTGGCGCAGGCGACGGTCCGCACGAGCGAGGACCAGCGTTGTTCCGAGTGGGTGGGGATGACGATGGTCGTGTCGAGGGGGGTGACATCCACGGGAGCGTCTCCTGAACTGGTCAGTCGTGCGGGTGGGCGCGCTTGATCTCGGTGCTCAGGGCGCCGACCTCGTCGCGCTGACGGGGGGCCGGCAGCGGCTTCGACGCCGCCGTGTTGCGCGGGCCGTGCTGGTGCACGATCACGCCGCGGGAACGGTGAGCGCCGGCCTTCTTCGCGCCGCGCATCCGGCCGTACTCGCTGAAGATCGTGCGCAGCACCCGGAAGCCGTCCCGGAAGGTGTTCAGGTTGGTCTCGCCGTGGATGCGGCGGTGCTCGACGCTGCCGACCTCGCCGACGTTCATCCCGTCGACCGCGGCCCGAATGTTGATCATGGTCTCGATCTCGAAGCCGTCGCCCCAGTGCTTGCTGCCGTCGGGGTTGCGCGGCAGGCGGGTGTCGGGCAGGTCGAGCACCGGTACGACGCTGCGCCAGAAGGCGTTGTAGCCGTAGCAGAGGTCGGTGAACTTCGTCCCGAACAGCACGTTGACGACCAGGTTCAGGCCGTCGTTGCCGACCTTGCGCAGCTTCGTGATGTCGTGGCTGTGGCCGCCGTGGTTGAACCGGCTGCCCTTCACGAAGTCGGCGCCGTCCACCAGCTTCTGCACGAACAGCGGGATCTCGGCCGGGTCGGTCGAGCCGTCCGCGTCGATCATCACGATGATGTCGCCCGTGCAGGCCGCGAACCCACAGGCCAGAGCATTGCCCTTCCCTGTGCGGGTCTGGTGCACCACGACCACGTCGGGGCGCAGCTCGCGAGCGACGTCGACAGTGCGGTCGACCGACCCGCCGTCGACCAGGACGACCTCGTTGATGTCGGCCGGCAGCTTCGCGAACACGTGCGGAAGGTTGCGTTCCTCGTTGAGGGTCGGAATCACCACGCTCACGGTCGGTGACGTGTGTCCGTTACCCCACGTGTTGGCAGTGGGCGTCGAAAACTCCATGTCGGTCCCTTCCCGGGGCGGCAAAGCGGTTCGATCGTCGATTTCTGTCGGCAATAAGCGTCGCTCGTTTGCTTCTGTCGACCAACGTATCAAGCCATTACCCAGGGTCAACCGACCGAAAAGACGGCCCGCGGGCAACCATGTGGATCACCAGGGCTAACCGGTTGATGCGAAGCATTCACACGGACAATTCTCGTCCCGTTGATTACCACCGGTAACGGACATTGGTGTTCACGGCCGCCGTGCAATTACGGAAAGCGGCAATCGTGATGCCGGGGCCGACGGCGGCCAGACCTCGCTTGTCCGAGATGCCAGATTTTTCTTCCAAGACCCGGACGCCGCACATGGACATTACGGAGCGTGTTTACTTAGGTGCAGATCGGTTATGAAGGCATCGGCAAACGGGTGTGTGCCGGCGGGCGGAGGCGTCGGCTAGGGTCACCAACCGCCGGATCTTCCGTAGCTTTCGAGCAGCCTTACCGTTGGTGAGACGATGAATCCTGACGAAGCCCTCTGTGTCTGCGGACACGAAGCCCGGGCCCACCAGCACTACCGGCAGGGGACCGAATGTTCCCTGTGCGGGCCGGCGCAGTGCGCCCGGTTCCGCCGCGTCTCCTGGTGGCGCAGGCTGTTGTCACGCCACTGACGGCCGTTTCTTCGCCGTTCCAGCAGGTGGGCACGGGTCGCGAAAACCTACTAACTCTGTAGGCTAAGTCTCACTTCGAAGCGGTCGTGGCCTCTGGAGGGATTTCATGGCACTGCCCGACTTCCTGATCGCCGGTGTGCCCAAGGCGGGGACGACCGCCCTGCACGCCGCGCTGGCACCCCACCTCGAGCTGTTCCTCTCGCCGGTCAAGGAGCCCAAGTTCTTCCTCTCCGACGGGCCCCCGCCCGCGCACGGCGGGCCCGGCGACGTGCAGACCTACCAGGAACACGTCTGGCGGCAGGACGACTACGAGGCGCTGTTCGCCGGGGCGCCGCCGGACGCGCGGCTGGGCGAGGCGACCCCGTTCTACCTGCACGATCTCGCCTCCCACGAGCGCATCAAGGCGCTGATCCCGTCGGCCCGGCTGGTCGTGCTGCTGCGCGACCCGGTCGATCGCGCCCATTCGAACTGGACCCACCTGTGGAACGCGGGCCTGGAACCCGAGGCCGACTTCCTAGCCGCCTGCCGGGCCGAGCCCGCGCGGATCGCGGCCGGCTGGGCGCCGTTCTGGCACTACGCGGGCCTCGGCCGGTACGGCGAGCAGTTGCGCCACCTCTACGAGCACTTCCCCCGCGAGCAGGTGCTGCTGCTGCGCTACAAGGAGATCGAGGACGCCCCGGCCGCCACCCTCGACCGCGTCTGCGCTTTCCTGGGCGTGGGCACCGGCGTGCTGACCTCGGTGCCCCGCGAGAACGTGAACCGCCACGTCGTCGAGGACAACGCGGTGAACGGGGCGCTGCGCTTCCTGCTGCGCGGCGGCGGGACGTTCGGGCACCGCTTCCCCGTGCCGTTGCGCCTGGCCGCCCGCGGGCCGCTGCTCACCCTGCTGCACCGCAAGAAGGGCACCCGGCCGGTCACCACCCCGCAGGAGAGGGCCACCCTGCTGCCGCGATTCGCCGACGACATCGCGCTGCTGACCGAGGTGACGGGGGAGTCGTACGACGACTGGCTCTCCGTTGATCGACACGCCGCGTCGGCCGAATCCCCACTTTCCCGATAGATGTTGCACACTTGAGCGTCACTGTCAGCGCCGACATGCCTTGGGGGCCGCCTTGTCCACCGGAATCACGACCCTGCCGTTGCCACGCTGGGACGAGTCCGTCGTCGTGATCGAACCGCCCGGTGAGGAACCGGGAGCCTGGTCGGGCGCGCCCAGCTCGATCGTCGCGGACGGGCACATCTACCTGGCCTACCGCGTGCGGCTGCCGATCGGCGAGGGCCGCGGCATCGCGAACGTCGTGGCCCGCTCGACCGACGGCGTGAAGTTCGAGACGGTCGCCGAGGTGACCAAGGACCAGTTCGGCGCCGAGTCGCTGGAACGGCCCGCCCTGGTGCGCACGGCCGACGGACGGTGGCGGCTCTACGTGAGCGCGGCGACCCCCGGCACCAAGCACTGGAGGGTCGAACTGCTCGAGGCCCGTACGCCCGAGGGTCTGGCCACGGCCACCGCGCGGGTCGTGCTGGCCGGGGACGAGACGGCCGGCGTGAAAGACCCGGTGCTCCACCACGACGCGTACGGCTGGCACCTGTGGGCCTCGGTGCACCCGCTCGAGCGCTGGGACGACGCCGACCGCATGACCACCGAGTACGCCACCAGCCCCGACGGCGTGCACTGGACGTGGCGGGGCACGGCACTCGCGCCGCGGCCGGGGGAGTGGGACGCCCGGGGCGTACGGGTCTCGTCCGTGCAGGTCGACGGCGACGAGATCACGGTCGCCTACGACGGCCGCGCCACGGCCGGCGAGAATTGGGAGGAGCGCACCGGCGTGGCCCGCGGCAAGCGCCTCGCCGACGGCAGCTTCGGCGAGCTCACGGCCGAACCAGGCTCGCCTCTTGGGAGCCCGCACGCGCCAAACGGCCTGCGCTACCTGAGCCTGGTCGCCCTGCCGGACGGTCGCCGCCGGGTCTATTACGAGGCCACCCGCGCCGGCGGGGCGCACGACCTGCGGACCGAACTCATCTGAGAGCACGATCACGATCGCCGGGCCGCGTGCCCGGGCATCGATCGGGGTGCTCTAGCGTTCCTGTCTGACGCGAGGCGCGGCGGAAAACGGCCGCGTTGTCGATGGCGGGGTCCACTCCCACAAGGAGGGACTCCGCCATTCTTTTTCCTGGACTTGGTTCAAGCGCTGCTCCCGTTGTGCAACCCGGGAAGTTCTCCAGGTCTCCCCCGGGGGCGCCGATGGTGCCTCCGCTCGACGAAACCATCCGAGGATTCAGGGGAGACAGAAAACAATGGCCGCAGCAGCGCTTTCGATCGTTCCCACGTTCCTCGCGCCGGAGCGTGGCTTCCCCGCGCCCGTCGCCGACTGGTGCGCCGTCCTGGCCGAGCCGACGATCGTGGTCGCCGACGACGACCCGGACGTACGCGACCTGGTCACCCAGAAGCTGGTCGCGGCCGGCTACCGCGTGATCGCGGCCGACAACGGGGCCTCGGCGCTGCGCCTGGTCGTCACCGAGCAGCCCGACATGGTCATCCTGGACGTCTCGATGCCCGGCCTCGACGGCCTCAGCGTCTGCTACGAGCTGCACTCGTCGGCCGACACCGCCCAGATCCCCGTGCTGATGATGAGCGGCCACTCCCGCCAGGTCGACATCGACCTCGGCCGCACCGTCGGCGCCGACGACTACCTGGTCAAGCCGTTCAACCCGGCCGAGCTGGTGCGTCGCGTCCGCTGGCTCCTGCTGGCCGACGACTGAGCCCCGTCAGAAAGGCCTCCAGAGCTTCCCGGTACGGGGTGAGGGTCGTCAGATCGACGTACTCGTGCGCCCCGTGCTGCCCGTCCCCGCCCGGCCCGAAGATCACCGCGTCCACGCCGACCGCCGAGTAGTGCCGGCCGTCGGCGGCGCCGTGCTTGGCCAGCAGTTTCCCGTCATATCCGACTTGTCGGGCCGCGTGCTGTAGAGCTACGACGTCCGGGTTGGCGGGATCGGCGTGGTGCGGCGCGCCGAGCGCCTGGATCTCCGCGGCAGCCCCGGTGACATTCGTCAGGTGGGCCGCGACCTGCTCGGCCGTACGCCCCGCGAAGTCGCCGTCCCCGGCCGGGAACCGGATGTCGACCCAGGCGCTCGCCTCGTCCGGGACCTGGTTGACGGCCCGGTTCGGCGTGCCCAGCCGGGCCACGTTGGCCGTCGTGCGCCACACCTCATGCTCGGGCACCGGATATCTCTGCAACAGCCGGGTCACCGCCTCTACCACGCTGACCAGGGCATTCTCCCCGAGCCAGGGGTACGCCGCGTGGGCCGCGCGCCCGTTCGCGGTGAGCTTCACGTGGGCCAGCCCCCGCGACTCGTTCACGACCCGCAGCCGGCTCTGCTCCCCGACGATGACAAACCCGGCCCGTACGCCCTGGGCGATCTGATGGGCGGTCCCGTCGAGCCCGCCGACCTCCTCGTCGGTGACGAGCTGGAGGGCGATCGGGATGTTCTCGCCGTCGAGCCCCGGCGCCATCTCCCGGAACACCCCGGCCATGACGAGCGCGGCGACCTTCATGTCCTGAGCCCCGCGCCCATAGAGCCTCGTGCCCTCGACCCGCGGCACGAACTGCTCCGGCGCTCCCGGCACGACATCGAGGTGCGCGTTCAGAACGACCCGGAACGCCTCGGCCCCACGCGGGTGAACCAGCGCGCTCGGCTTCCCACCCGACTCGAACCGCCGCACCTCGAACCCCGGCCCGACCGTCTCAAGCACCAGGTCAAGCGCCCTGCGCAGCTCAGCGGGCCGATCGGCCGTCGACGGAACCGCGATCAGCTCACACGCCAGCTCGACAAGGCGATCCACGGTTATGACCCCCTGGTCAGACGGTTACGTCCCCCTAGTCAACCCGCCCGCCCGGGGAGGCCCCGACCCTACCGCTTCTCGTTGATCTCCGACCCGCGCCTCCGCGGTCCGTAACCACGCCACGGCCACACGTAACGGCCGGCCGCGACGATCTCGCCCGCCGCGAGCGGGTCGACGTGCGACCGCGAGGGCGTGTCGGGGGACACAGTCGATTCGGCGGCCCGCATCTTGAACGCGAAATCTCGTTGCACGAACGCACGGTTCTTCGTGCGCGAAAATGCGGTGCCGTGGTTCACAGTTGACTTCCTTGTAAATCGATGACGTAGTTCCACAGGCAATTCTCTCCGTTCAGAACAGTCATTCAGAGCACAATGGAATGCCGGCCTCCGCCATATAACTGTCAGTTACAACCACTGCGGAGCGTGACTCCGGCTCTTGGGCTCTCCGGCTCTCGGGTCCTCGGGTCCTCGCGCTGTCGGACCCTCGGGCGGTCGGGCTGTCGGGTTCTCGCGCTCTCGCGCTCAGGCCTGGGGCGAGCCGGTTGGGGGTGTTGCGAGCGGCGCCGGAAGGCCGGGCGGTGCGAGCTCAAGCCCGGGGCGAGCAGCGTCGGGCCGTTGTGGGCAACGCCGGTGTCGGTGAGCGGTGGGCACCGGAGGCCGATGGAGTGGCCTCAGGCTTTGTAGTCGCTGCCGAACAGGTGGCGGCCCGGGTGGTCGCGGAAGAGCAGGCAGTGGTTGTCGTCCTGTTGTTCGGCTGTGCGCACCGCGGCGCAGTTGGCGATCGCGTTGATCTCGGAGGCGCACAGGGTCCACTGCACCCACCAGCCGATGCCGGCCGCGTGCTGGCCCAGTCCGGCGTGCGAGCCGGGGTGCGGATGTTCGAGTTCGCAGTGCAGCACCCGGTCGAGCCCGTGCGCCGGGCGGGGCAGCCGGCTGAGCCAGCCCACCTGTTGATGGTCGAGCTCGACCCGCGCCGGGCACCGGTGGGCGTCGATCACGGCCAGGCTGGTCACGAAGTTGCCCGCGCCCTTGCGCGACGAGATCAGGCCTTCGGTGCGCAGCACGCGCAGCGCCGACTGGACCGTCGTGCGGGCGACGCGGTGTTCCCCGGCGAGCGTGTGCTCGCTGGGGAGTTTGGCGCCGACCGCGAGGCTGCCGGTGAAGATGCGGTGGCGGAGCTCCGCGGCGATCTGCTGATAGGGAGACAGGGTCATTGTGTCGGGGGACATGCGAGCACTCTGCGTGACCGCCGCGACGGGAACAAGTGCGCAGCCGCGTGGATCATCCAGGCAGGCGCGGAACGCTCGCGAGCAACTTCCGGGTGTACGGGTGTGAGGGCGCACCCAGCACTGATGCGGTGTCGCCCTGCTCGACGAGCCGCCCGCGTTCGAGCACCGCGGTCTGCTGGCACAGCGAGGCCACCACGCCGAGGTCGTGCGACACGAGCAGAATCGTGAGGTTGCGTTCTACGTTGAGTGATGACAGCAGGTCGACGATCCGCACCCGGGTGGTCAGGTCGAGCGCGCTCACCGGTTCGTCGGCGAGCAGCAGCCGGGGGTGGCAGACGACCGCGCGGGCGATCGCGATGCGCTGCCGCTGCCCGCCGGAGAACTCGTGCGGATAGCGGCTCGCCGCGTCGGCCGGCAGCCCGACCGCGTCCAGCGCGTCGGCGATCCGGGCCGGGTCCGCGCCCAGCCCGAGCCCGCGCAGCGGCTCCGCGACGATCCGTCCGACGGTGTGGCGGGGGTCGAGCGACGAGTACGGGTCCTGGAACACCGCCTGCGCCGCCCGCCGATAGTCGCGCAGCCGTCCCCGGGTCAGCGGCTGCCCGTCGAACTTGACGACCCCGCTGGTCGGCCGGGCCAGCCCGAGCAGCAGTCGCAGCAGGGTCGTCTTGCCGGCCCCGCTCTCGCCGACCAGCGCCACGTTCCGTCCGGGCTCGACGGCCAGCGACACGTCCTCGAGCACCGGCTTGCCGCCGCGATAGGCGAACCCCACGTGATCAGCTTCCAGAAGAGTCACCCTCGGCTCCTCCCAGCGCGGCATCGAATCGGCGGGCACTTTCCACCAAGGTCTGCGTGTACGGGTCCGAGGGCCGGGCGATCAGGTCGATGATCGGCCCCGACTCGACGATCCGTCCCATCCGCATCACGTGGGCTCCGCGGGCGACCTTGGCCACCACCGGCAGATCGTGCGTGATGAACAGCAACGCCGTGCCGTGCGTGTCGACGAGCCGGTCGAGCAGGTCGAGGATCTCCGCCTGCACGGTGACGTCGAGCGCCGTCGTCGGCTCGTCGGCGATCAGCAACCGCGGCCGGCAGGCCAGCGCCATCGCGATCGCCACCCGTTGCCGCTGCCCGCCCGAGAGCTGATGCGGGTACGCCTTCCCGATGCGCTCGGTGTCGGTGAGCCGCACCTCCTCGAGCGCGACCCGCACCGCCGTACGCAGGGCCTCGCCTTTCAGCCCTTGGAACCGGCGCAGTGGCCCGGCGATCTGCCGCCCGGCCGTCATCAGCGGATCGAGCGCCGTCAGCGGCTCCTGGAAGACCACCGACGCGACCCGTCCGCGGACCCCGGTGCGGCGGCGCTCCGGCGCCCCGATCATGTCGACGCCGTCGAGCCGGACCGACCCCGTGGCCGTCAGTCCGGGCGGCAACAGCCCGACGGAGGCCAGCGCCGACAGCGACTTGCCCGACCCGGACTCACCGATCAGGCCGGTGCGGTCGCCCGGCGCGACGGCGAACGACACGTCCGAGACCAGCGCGGCCCCGCTGCTGTTGCGGATGCTGAGGCCCTCGACGGTGAGCAGGCTCATCGTGACCTCCGGCGGGTCGGATCGGCCAGGTCGCGCAGCCCGTCGGCGGTCAGGTTCACGCCGATGACCAGCGCGACCAGCGCGATGCCGGGCGCGAGGGCCGCGAGCGGTGAGGTGAGCACGGTCGCCTGCGCCTCGAAGAGCAACCGCCCCCACGATGCGTTCGGGGGCGGGGTGCCCAGGCCCAGGTAGGACAGGCTCGCTTCGGCCAGTACGGCGAGCCCGGCCTGCAGGGCCAGGTTGACCAGCACGACCGGGGCGATGTTGGGCAGCACGTGGGTGCCGACGATGCGCGGCCAGGAGACTCCGGCGACGCGGGCGGCGGTGATGTAGTCGCGGGCCAGCACCTGCTTGACCAGCACCCGGGTCAGCCGGGCGACGACGGCGGCCATGCCCAGTCCGATCGCGAGGATCGCGGTGCCGAGCGAGGCGCCGGCGCCGGCCACGATCAGGATCGCAAGCAGCAGCGTGGGGAAGGCGATCAGGATGTCGAGGGCGACCGCGGCCGCGTCGTCGAGCCACCTGGTCGCGAAACCGGCGAGCAAACCACCGGTCACCCCGAGCACCCCGCCGACCGCGACCGCGCCGAGCCCGGTGGCGAAGGCGATCCGGCCGCCGATCAGCAGTTGAGTGAACAGGTCGCGGCCCAGCTTGTCGGTGCCGAGCAGGTGGCCGCCGCCGGGCGGGGCGAGCCGTCCACCGGACGTGTCGTCGGGCTTGAACGGCAGCCAGAAGAACGAGACGATGACCGCCGCCGCGAGGATCCCGACGAGGGTCAGCCCGATCATGAGATGAAGCGACCGGCGGCGGCTCACGACGCGCCCCGGTGCGGCCGGGCGGCGGCTCACGACGCTCCTCGTTGCAGCAGGCGCGGGTCGACGAGCCGCTGCGCGATGTCGCCGAGGAAGCCGACGAGCAGCACCGTGGCCGTGCTGACCAGCATCACGCCCTGCACGACCGGGTAGTCGTGCTGGCTGATCCCGCGAACCAGCAGACTGCCGAGGCCGGGCAGGGCGAAGACGCTCTCGACGACGACCGCGCCGAGGAAGGTGGTGGCGAGCTCGACGGCCAGCACGGCGATGACCGGAACCGACGCGTTGCGCAGGCCGTGCCGCCACATCGCGCCGGCCGGGGATTCGCCGAGCGCGCGGGCCGTACGCAGGAAGTCGGCTCCTATCACCTCGAGCGTGGCCGCCCGCACATAGCGGATCAGCGACGCCGACATGACCAGGGCCACGGTGATCACCGGCAGCACGAGGGCCTCGATCGCCTGGCCGGGCGACGACCAGCCGTCGGGCGGGAAGCCACCGGCCGGCAGCACCTGCAGGCGCAGGGCGAAGACGGTGATGAGCAGCAGGCCCAGCCAGAAGGCGGGCACGGCGATCCCGAGCTGGGCGACCGCGTTGATGATCGGCCCGTACCAGCGGTCGGCCCGGATCGCGGCGAGCGCACCGACCGGCACCGCGATCAAGATTGCCAGGACAAAAGCCGAGAGAGTGACCGGTACGGTGACTGGCAGCCGGGCGACGATCTCGGGGCCGACCGGCAGCGTGTTGATCAGCGACCGGCCCAGGTCGAGGGTGAACGCGTCGCGCAGCCAGTTCAGGAACTGGACCGGCAGGGAGACGTCCGTGCCCAGTTCCCGCCGGGCGGCCTCGATCTGCTCGGGCGTGGCTCCCACCGGGAGCAGAGCGTTGACCGGGTCACCCGGCAGGAGCCGGAGCAGCAGGAACAGCACCACCGCGGCGAGGACGAGCGACACCAGCAGGATCGCCGTCCGTCGCAGCAGATAGCGCAGCATCAGTTCAGTTCTTGACGATGTCGTACGCGTAGAACTGGGCGTTGAGACCGTTGACCGGGTAGCCGGACAGCTTCGACGACGCCACCACGATCTGCGGGTAGAGGTAGAGCCAGTCGCTGGCCGCCTCCTCCGCGATGGTCTTGTTGGCCTTCTTGAGCAGAGCGGTCTGCTCGTCGGTCGTCTTGGCCTGCTCGGCCTGGTCGATCTCCTTGGTCACCTGCGGGTTGCTGTAACCCCAGTAGAAGTCGGGGTTGCCGTACCAGACGACGTCACGGTCGTTGACGTGCTCCTGCAGCGTCGCCTGGAAGTCCCGCTTCTGGTAGACCTTCGAGTACCACTCGTCGGGCGTGATCGTGTGGATGTTGACCGTGATCCCGACCTTGGCGAGCTCCGACTTGATGAAGGTCGCCGCGGTGGGGTGCGGGTCGTAGTTCGGCGTGTCCAGCGTGAAGCTGAAGCCGTTGGGCAGGCCGGCTGCGGCCAGCTTCTGCTTGGCGACCGCCGGGTCGTAGGCGTTGACCGAGGTGAGGTCCTCGTACCACGGGTCGCTGGGCGGAACCATCGAGCCGATCGGGGTGCCGTAGTCGCCCCAGATCGAGTTCAGCAGCTTCTTGTCGTCGATCGCCGAGCTGATCGCCTGGCGCACCTCGACCTTGTTGAAGGGCGCGACCTTGTCGTTGAAGGCCAGCAGCAGCTTGGTCGTCGACTTGCCGTTGTTGACCTTGTACGACTTGTTGCTGTCGAACTGCGCCAGTGCGTCGGGGCTCTGCTCGCTCGTGACGACGTCCACCGCGTTCGTGAGCAGCGCGTTGTTCAGCGCAGTCGCGTCCGTGTAGTAGTGGAAGACCACCCCGGCGTTCTTGGCCGGCGTGCCCCAGTACCCGTCGAACTTGGTCAGCGACAGCGTCGAGCCGCGCTTCCAGTCGCCGAGCTTGTAGGGCCCGGTGCCGTCCTCGGTGGTGGTGAGGTCCTTGGCCTGCGAGTTCACGACCCAGACGTAGCTGAGGTTGTAGACGAACGAGATCGAACGCTGCTTGAGCTGCACGACCACGGTCGCGTCGTCCGGCGTGGTGATCGTCTTGACGACCTCGAGGTTGCTCTTGCGGGCCGACTTCGAGTTCTCGGCGGTCACCCGCTCGATGCTCGCCTTGACGTCGGCCGAGGTCAGCGCCTTGCCGGAGTGGAACTTGACGCCCGGCTTGAGGGTGAACGTGTAGGTGAGGCCGTCGTCGCTGACCTTCTGGCTCTGGGCGAGCAGCGGCTCGACGGCACCGGCGTCGGTGAGCTTGAACAGCCCCTCGTAGACGTTGCCGTTCAGCGCCTCGGTGACGCCCTGGCCGCCGCCGGCCGTGTTGTCCAGGTTCTGCGGCTCGTAGACCGAGCCCACCTGAATGGTGGCGGCACCGCTGTTCGCCGAGGTCGCGCCCTTGTCACCCCCGCCCCCACCGCAGGCAGCGAGCACCCCGGCCAGGCCGAGAGCTGCTACTGCCGTCAGGATGCGTTTCACGATGTAAGTCTCCATCTCAAATGGTGAAGCCGTCGCGGAAGACGGGAAGCTTCTCGCCCGCCTCGACCGGCACCTTGATGCGGTTCTGGGGCGGCGGTACGGGGCAGTTGTAGTGGGAGGAGAAGCCGCACGGCGGGACGAAGGCCTGGTTGAAGTCGAGCACCACCCGGTCGGTTCCCGGCTGGCGGTAGACGAACAGGAAACGTCCGGAGCCGTAGGTTTCCTTCCCGTTGGTCGGGTCGCCGAAGACCAGCAGCAGGGTGCCGTCGTCGTCGAAGGCGTTCAACGTGTAGTTCTGTCCGTCCAGGGTGAGGTGCAGATCACCGGGTACGGGCAGGTCACGGGAGCGGCCTTCGTCGCGCAGGTGCTCGAACGGCACGCGCCGCTCAGGGTCGTCCGCGTCGGTCCAACGGGCCTCGAGGACCCAGGCGGGGTCGTACGGGTACAGGTCCACGCCCTCGAAATGCCGGAGCGCCTCCGAGTCCGAGTCCCACAGCCGTACGCCGTCCTGCCTGAGCCCCGTGACCAGGTCGACCCGGGACAGCGTCGTTGCGGTGACCGTCGGCGGCTGTCCGACCAGGGCCGCCTCGGGGTCGTCGGCGCCCCACCGCGTCTCGACCAGCGCGAGGTTGCCCTGAGCCCAGGTGACCTTGCGCCGCCGGGCCTCGCGCCAGGAGTCGTAGTCGTTCGCCGTCATGTGTCCAGCCTTAGTTGATCTTGGGGGTGGCTGGACCCAACCCTACAACTTCAGTAGGGTTTGACGCATAGTTGCTCTGGTCACAGTTGGTCACGCAGGCTTTACGCCGGAGGCAACGAGTGCTGAGGGTCACGCCCGGCGAGCGACGGCGGTGTCTCCCGGGAGCCGAGCGGGGGCTGCGCGCCGCGGCCGTCGAGCAGCGGCGTAGCGCGGTCCCACCGAGGTCCGGCCGCGTCCTTGCGGCGGCGAGCCAGGCCGGAGAGCGCCTCCAGCACGACCCGGTTGCCGAGCATAGCGGTGATCTCCGCGTGATCGAACGGCGGTGACACTTCGACGATGTCCATGCCGACCACGGGCAGCTCGTGACAGATGCGCGAGACGCTGTCGAGAAGCTGGCGCGCGGTGAACCCGCCCGGCTCGGGCGTGCCGGTGCCGGGGGCGTGGCCGGGGTCGCAGACGTCGATGTCGACCGAGAGGAAGACGCCGTCGCAGTCGTCCAGGGCGATCGCGAACGCCTCGTCGAGCACGGCGTCAAGCCCGCGGGCGACAATCTCGCTCATGTGGAACGACTTCATCTGCTGGTCGGCCATCCAGTCGAGCACGTCCGGCCCGGGCCAGTAGCCGCGCAGGCCGAGCTGCAGGAACCGGTCGCCGCGGACCGCCCCCGACTCGATCAGCCGGCGCATCGGCTGGCCGTGCCCGTAGAGCGAGCCGAACTCGATGTTCCCGGTGTCGGCGTGCGCGTCGAAGTGGATGACCGAGACCCGCCCGGCGCCGTGATGCCGGGCCACCCCGGTCACGTCGGGCCACGTCACGGTGTGGTCGCCGCCCAGAATGACCGGAATCGCGCCGTTCTCTGTGACGAACGCGACGGCGTCCTCGATCGTGTCGACGCTGCGCTGGATCTCGCCGCTGAAAACCTCGAGATCGCCGGCGTCCTTGACGGTCAGATCGCCGCTCAGCGCATCGACCCGCATCGCCATGTGCGGCCGCGAACCGTCGTGCGGCAGATAGTCCGTACCCCTGATGACCTGCGGTCCGAAGCGCGCACCGGGCCGGTGGGAGGTGCCGCCGTCGAACGGGGCGCCCAGGATCACAACGTCGGCGTCGGCGTACGTCTCCGGGTCCTGCCAGTCGCACGCGGGCACGCCGAGAAACGTGTAGTCAGGGCCGTACATCGGTCCATATCGGGTCACGATCACGGACTGTACGGCGTTTCTCGTCGCTGATCGAGGGGTACCGCGAACCGGAGATTCGAGCGGAGGTCGGTACACATGCGGACGCTGGGCGGGCGCTATCAGCTCGTGCGACGGATCGGCGTCGGCGGCATGTCGGAGGTGTGGCGAGGCCACGACCGCGTGCTCGACCGGCCGGTAGCCGTCAAGATCATGTGCCCGGCCGTCGAGGGCACGCTGGGCGAGGTGGCGGGCGTCGATCTCGTACGCGCCGAGGCCCGATCGGCGGCCCGGCTGGCCCACCCGAACGTGGCCGGCGTCCACGACTTCGGCACGTCGCACCCCGACCCCGCCGGCCGCGAGCAGCCGTACATCGTGATGGAACTCGTCGAGGGCCAGACCCTGGGCGCGCACCTGGCGGCCGGTCCGATCGACTGGCGCATCGGCGTGCGCATCTGCGCCGAGGTCGCCGCCGCGCTGGCCGCCGCCCACGCCGAGCACGTGGTGCACCGCGACATCAAGCCGGCCAACGTGATGCTCACCCCGTCGGGCGCCAAGGTGCTCGACTTCGGCATCGCCGCCTCGGCCGGAGTTCCCGACGACCCGTCGATGCCGGTCATGGGCACCCCCGCCTACGTGGCCCCGGAGCTGTTCGAGGGCCACCCGTCCACTCCCGCCAGCGACATGTTCGCCCTGGGCACCCTGCTCCACCAGTGCCTGAGCGGCCGGCTGCCGTGGCGCGCCGACTCGCCCACCGAACTGGTGCACGCCCAGCGCTATCTCGACCCCGATCCGCTGCCCGAACTCGACAACCTGCCGCCCGAGGTGGAGGACCTCGTGTCCCGCTGCCTCAACCGCGACCCCCTCGAACGCCCCACCGCCCTGGTCGCCGCCCTGCTGCTGGCCGAGTCGGTCGACGCCCGCGTCTACGTGCCCATCCAGGACCTCCAGCCCACGATCTCGCCCTGGGACCAGCACGCCGCCGAGGAGCCCACCTCGGCCTCGATGCAGCCCGCCGGCCGCCACCGCGCCGACTAGGGGCTGTTTCGGAATGGGCCTCGTCCGCGGCCCGGCGCCATTCCAAAACAGCCCCCAGGGCCCATCTGGTTCACGCGGGGATGCGGCGGGCCCAGGCGGCGCCCGACGGCCGCCGGCTGACTGACGCTCACTCATAGGCGATCGCTCTCAGCACGTCGACGCGGGCGGCGCGCAGGGCCGGCAGGATCGCGGCGATGACGCCGATCACCGCGCCCAGCACGAGATAGGCGCCCAGGTAGGGCCAGGGCAGCGCCAGCTTCTGAATGCCCTCGGACCGCAGCGTGGCGACGACGGCCGCACCCAGGCCGACGCCGACGGCCGTGCCCAGCGCCGTGCCGAAGACCGAGATCACGACCGCTTCCACGGTGATCATGTGGATGGTCTGGCCGCGGTCGAGCCCGGCCACGCGGACCAGCCCGAACTCCCTGGTGCGCTCCATGATCGACATGGCCAGCGTGTTGATGATGCCGAGGATCGCGATCACCAGGATCAGGCCGAGCAGGATCTGCAGGAACAGCATGACGGTACGGAAGACCCCGGTCAGGATGCCGACGAAGCCCGTCCGGTCGGTGACGGTGATCTCGGGGCTGTCGGTCAGCAGAGCGTCGATTCCCGCCCGTACGTCCCGCTTCGACGCGCCGGGCGCGAGCCGCACCATGCCGAATGTCGGCTGACGACTCGCCATGTCCGCTATCGAGGCCCTGGGCAGGACCCAGCCGCTGGAGAAGTCACTGGTGTAGGTGCCGATCACCGTCAGGGTCCGGCGCTGCCCGCTGGAGAAGGTGACGGTCAGCGCGGAGCCGACGGTCGCGCCCTGGGCGGTGGCGGTGGCGACGTCCACGACGACCTCGCCGGGGCCGAGCGGCCCGAGGGACCCGGCCACGCGATCCACCTTCACCGAGGTCAGCAGGGCCGCGTCGTCGTCCCAGGCCGCCACCCCGACCCGGCGGTCCCCGATTTGGACGACGTCGGTGTATTGGCCGCTGACCCCGGCCACCCCAGACAGCTCCCGCGCGCGACCGAGCACGGCCGGGTCGAAGGTTGGCGGACGCTCGGTGCTCGCCACCCCGGTGATGATCAGGTCGGTGCGGAAGTAGTCGCCCGCCTGTTCGTCGAAGCTCGCGGTGGCCGACGTGAGCACCACATTCACGCCCGTCACCAGCGCGATGCCCACCATCAGCGCCGATGCGGTGGCCGCGGTGCGCCGCGGATTCCGTCCCGCGTTGAGCCGGCCCAGCCGTCCTGGTACCGACCGGGCGAAAGGACGCCCGAGTAGCCTCGTCGCCGGACGGGCGACCGCCGGGGTGAGCAGCGCGAACCCGACGAAGCTGACCAGGACGCCGCCCAGCACGGCGGCCAGTGAGGGGTCTTCCGTCCCACCGGCGAACCCCACGATGATCACCGCGGCTCCGGCCGCGGCGACCACTGCCCCGGCCACCGTCAGCCGAAGGAGTGACCGGTCGGGTGTGGCCGCCTCCCGCAGCGCGGCCATCGGCGGGACCCGCGACGCCCTCAACGCCGGTGCGAGGGCGGCCAGCAGGGTCACCAGGACGCCGACAACCAGCGACGTGACCACCGCGGCCGGGGGCACCGTCAGTATCAGGTCGAGGCCGCCCGCCCCGATGCTGTCGGCCAGGCCCGCGAGCAACGCTCCGACTCCCACCCCGAGCCCGAGGCCCAGCACAGATGCGATCGCCCCGGTCAGCGCGGCCTCGAGCAGCACTGAGCCGACCACCTGCCGTCGCCGGGCGCCCAACGCCCGCAGAAGAGCCAGCTCGCGGGTCCGCTGGGCGATCAGGATGGAGAAGGTGTTGAGGACGAGGAAGACCCCCGCGAAGAGTGTCATTCCCCCGACACCGAGCAGGATCTGGTTGACCAGCGCCAGGTCCTCCTTCGCGGCGGCGGCCTGCGCAGCCCGGACCTCGTAGCCCGTCTCGATCAGGTAGTCGTCGCCCAGCGCGATGCTCAGCCTGCCGCGCAGTTCGTCCGGACGGACACCCGCGTCGACTCGTATGTCGATCGCCGAATGGACATCGGACCGGCTGAGCATGAGATCGGCCGCCTCCGAGGGGTGGAACGCGATCTCGTGTGTTCCGCCGAGGCTGTCTCGGCCCCCTGTGTAGCCGATGATCCCGACGATCGTGAACACCCGTTTCGGCCGCTGGGTCAGCACACCGACGCGATCGCCCACCCGCACACCCGCGGCGTCGGCCAGCGCCGCGCTGATCGCGATCTCGCCGGGGGACGCCGGCCCGTGCCCGGCCCGCAGCCGGATCGGGCCGTGCTCACCGGTCCAGCTGTTTCCGAGACGCGCCCGGCCCAGCGGCGCTGGCACCGTCTTGCCGTCATGGCCGATCAGTCGGGCGCCGTCCTCGCTGACCACCCCGGTCGCCGTCGCCACGCCGGCGACCGCTGCGGTGCGCGCCACCAGGGCGTCTGGCACCGGCCTGGTCGCCGCCTCGTCACCAACGCCCGGGAGTTGGCGCGCCGTCACACGGACGTCGAAATCCTCACCCACCCCCGTGTAGAGGGCGTCGAAGGCGCGACCGAGCGTGCCGGTCAGCACGAACGCGGCCGACACGAACATCACGCCGATCACCACCGCCGAGCCGGACAGGACGAGCCGCAGCTTCCGGGCGCGCAGGCCGGCCAGCGTCGCGCGGATCATCGGGCCGCCTCGGTGTCGAGCCGCTTCATGGTGTCGAGCACCTTGTCGGCGCTGGGACCGGCCAGCTCGTCGACCACGCCACCGTCGGCGAGGAACACGACCCGATCCGCGTAGGACGCCGCGACGGGATCGTGGGTGACCATCACGATGGTCTGGCCGTGGTCGTGGACCGACGCGCGCAGGAACCCGAGCACCTCGGCGCCGGACCGCGAATCGAGATTGCCGGTCGGCTCGTCGGCGAAGACCACCTCGGGCCGGGCGATCAGCGCCCGCGCACAGGCGACGCGCTGCTGCTGACCGCCGGAGAGTTGAGCGGGCCGGTGCCGCAGCCGGTCGCCCAGGCCCACAGTGTCGACGACCGTGCGGAACCATTCCGGGTCGGGGCGGCGGCCCGCGATGTCGAGCGGCAGCCGGATGTTCTCCTCCGCGGTCAGCACAGGCAGCAGGTTGAACTGCTGGAAGACGAAGCCCACCCGCTCGCGGCGCAGGCGGGTGAGAGCGCGGTCGCCGAGTCCGGTCACTCTGGTGGCCCCGAGGTGGATCTCGCCGCGCGTCACCGTGTCGAGGCCGGCGAGGCAGTGCATCAGCGTCGACTTGCCCGACCCGGACGGACCCATCACCGCGGTAAAACCGCCCGCGGCGAACTCCACGTCGACCTCGCGCAGCGCCGTCACTTCGGCGACGCCGTCGCCGAAGACCTTCCACACCCCGACGGCCCGGGCCGCCACATCTCGCGTCATGCGAGGAAGCAAACCGGTTGTCGGCGCCGGGGACAGTCGAGCGGGATAGACCTTTCGAGGTATAGCCAGCACTACTGTCGGCCCTCCAGGCGGCCGGTACGTTGTCGGGCATGCCGGTCCGCACCGCGCTCGACGCGCTCACTCTGCGGCCGGCCGGGTTCCTGCGCAGCTCGTGGCCCTGGCGGTCGGCGCTCTACCTGGCCGGCAGCCTGTTGCTGGCCCTGCCCTCGATCGGCGTCACCGTGCTCATGATGTTGACCGGGTCGAAGGTGCCGGTCTTCGCCGCGGCCATCCCGGCCGCGCTCGCGGCGGGCGTCTGCGGCCCGCTGATCGCCCGGTTCGAGAGGTGGCGCCTGTGGCTGGTCGACACCCAGCGGCTTGATCCACCTCCCCGGCGTGGCCTGCGCGGCCATCTGCGGGAGCAGGTCACCTGGTGGGAGATCTGCTATGCGTTGTTCTCCGCCGCGGTGCTGTGCTGGATGGACGTCGTCGTGGTGTTCTGCATGACCTGGTTCCCGGTGACCTTCCTGCTCACCGCCGTCCTCGAGCCGGCCTACGGCACCGCCGAGACGCTGCTGACCATGGCGGCCGGAGCGGCGCTGCTGGCGGCGGCGCCCTATCCGATCACGGCGTGGGCGGGTGCCCGCGCGGCGATGACCAGGGTGATCCTCGGTCCGCACGACAGCGAGCGGCTGGTCGAGGTCACCCGGTCACGGGCCCGCCTGGTCGACGCGCACGAGGTGGAGCGCCGGCGCATCGAGCGCGACCTGCACGACGGCGCCCAACAGCGGCTGGCTGCGTTGAACCTGCAGCTCGGCCTGGCCCGCCACGACCTGCCGGAGGGCTCGACCCTGGAGGCACCGTTGCGCAAGGCCCACGACCTGGCCAAGGAGGCTCTGCAGGAGCTGCGCGAGCTGATCCAGGGCATTCACCCGAAGGTGCTGACCGACCGAGGGCTGGCGGCGGCGGTGGCCGATGTCGCCGGGCGCTCGCCGGTGCCGGTCGACGTCGGCATCGACCTGCCCGGCCGGCTGCCCGAGCCGATCGAGCTCGCCGCCTACTACGTCGTGGTCGAGGCGCTGAACAATGTGGCCAAGCACAGCGCGGCTGAGCGGGCCGCCGTCACGACGACGGTGGCCGGTGACCGGATCATCCTCCGGGTGAAGGACGACGGGGTCGGCGGCGCCGACCCGGCCGGCGGCACCGGCCTGATCGGCCTGGCCGACCGGGTTGCCGCGGTCGAGGGGACGATGGCGCTGTTCAGCCCGGTGGGCGGTCCGACGGTGCTGCAGGTCGAGTTCGAGGGAGCGCCCGTCCGTGCGCGCTGAGGCTGGAACACACCCTACCGGCGGCCACACGAGGGGCCGGCGCGTGCTGCGGGTTGTCGTGGCCGAGGACGCGCTGCTCACACGGGAGGGGATCGTCGGGCTGATCACGCGGTTCGGTCATGAGGTCGTCGCCGCGGTCGGGGACGCCGACGAGCTGATCGCCGCGGTGGGGCTTCACCGGCCCGACATCGTCGTCACGGACGTGCGGATGCCGCCCTCCTTCTCCGACGAAGGGCTTCAGGCCGCTATCCGGCTCCGGCGCTCGGACCCCGGGCTGCCGGTGCTGGTGGTCAGCCAATACGTACAACAGACCTACGCGAGCGAGTTGCTCGACTCGGCGGAACCGGGGTCCGCGGGCATCGGCTATCTGCTGAAGGACCGCATCGGGGACGTCGCCGAGTTCGTCGACGCGCTCGAACGGGTGGGGGACGGGCACACCGTGGTGGACCCCGAGGTCGTCCGGCAACTGCTCAGACGACGACGCGGGCCACTCACCCGGCTCACCCCGCGAGAGCTGGAAGTGCTTGCCCTGATGGCGGAGGGCCGGTCCAACACGGCGATCGCCCGCAGCATGAGGGTCACCGAAGCGGGGGTCGCCAAACACATCGGCAGCCTGCTCACCAAGCTGGACGTCTGGCCCGACGAGGACGACCACCGCCGGGTCCGCGCCGTCCTGGCCTTCCTGAACGGGAGCGGCTGACATGCGCCGAACCTCAGCCCCCGCGCGGCACCACGACCAGTGGCAGGCCCGCACGGCGTACGAGCCGGGTCGAGACGCCGCCGAGCAGCACGCGGCGCGCCGGCCCGTAGCCGCGCGAGCCGCAATAGAGCACGTCGACCTCGGTCAGGTCGGCCAGCGCGCCGACCACGTCGCCCGCGATCACCTGCCACTCGGTCTGCACGCCCGGCACCGACTCGGCCGCCCGGTGCAGCGACAGCTCGTAGGTCTCCCGGGCCGTCTCGAGGAACGCGCGCTCGGCGTCGTCGCCGACCAGGAACGGCAGGGTCGCGTCCCCCTCGGCGACCACCGTGTAGAGCCGCAGTGTGTCGCCGGTGCGGCGGGCCATCGCGGCGGCGACGTTCAGGGCGGCCCGGCCGTCGGGCGTGTCCACATAGGCGACGCCGATGCGGCGGCGTTCGCCGGGCGGGGCGGGCAGTCCGGCCGGCGCGATGGCGACCGGGCACGCGCTGCCGGCGAGCAACCGCTCGGCCGTGCTTCCCGCGAGCAGCCGTTCCTTGGTCGCGTGCCGTCCCGAGCCGATGACCAGCATCGCCGCGCCGGTCGACTCGGCGAGATCGTGCAGCCCGTGCGCGGCCGACGACGAGCCCACCATCCGATAGTCGACCTCACCGCGTACGCCCTGAAGCTCCTCGCGGGCGTTGTCGAGCACCCGCCGCGCGGCGCGATGCCGGTCGGCCACCCACTCGGCGTCGACCCGGCCCGATCCGAGCGCGGCCGGCGCCGGATGCACGACGGCCACCACCAGCGGCGCCTCCAGCGTCTCGGCGAACCAGCGGCCCAGCGTCAGCGCGTCCCCGGCGCCCGTGCCCCCGTCGACGCCGACGATCACCGGCCCGGTCACGAGGGATCACCTTCGTCCGGTCTGCGCGGGTCCGACTCGCGTGCCCAGCCCGGCGTCGACGTCTGCTCCTGACGCAGGCGCGAGTTGCGGTATCCGTACAGCCAATAGATGACGATGCCGATCGCGAGCCAGACGATGAACCGAACCCAGGTGTCCCACGGCAGGTCCTTCATCAGATAGATGGCGAAGGCGATGCCCAGCAGCGGCAGCACCGGCGACCACGGCACCCGGTAGGGGCGCGGCATCTCGGGCCGGGTGCGCCGCAGAATGATCACGCCGACGTTGACCAGCACGAAGGCGAACAGCGTGCCGATGTTGACCAGCTTGACGATCTCGCTCAGCGGCACCAGAGCGGCCAGAATCGCGATCAGCACGCCGAGCACGATCGTCAACCGGGCCGGGGTGCCGTACCGCTGGTTGACCGTGGCCAGCCGCTGGGGCAGCAGACCGTCGCGGCACATCGCGAAGAAGATGCGGGTCTGGCCGTACATGATGACCAGCACCACGCTGGTGATCGCGACGACCGCGCCCAGCGACAGCACCGCCGCCGCCCAGCTGATCCCGGCACCCTCGTCGAGCGCGGCCGCCAGCGGGGCGTCGCTGCCCGACATCTGCTCGGGCGAGGCGATGCCGATCGCGCCGACCGCCGTCAGCACGTAGAAGATCGTGCAGATGAGCAGCGACCCGATGATCGCCAGCGGCAGGTCGCGGGCCGGCTGTTTCGCCTCCTCGCTGCCGGTCGACACCGCGTCGAAGCCGATATAGGCGAAGAAGATGATGGCCGCCGCCGACGTCACCCCGTCCACGCCGGTCGGGGTGAAGTTCTGGAAGTTGCCGGTGCCGAAGTTCGCGAAGGCGACCACGATGAAGAACAGCAGGACGATCAGCTTGACGGCGACCATGACCAGGTTGACCCGGGCACTCTCGGTCACACCGCGCACCAGCAGCAGCGTGATCGCCAGGACCACGAACACTGCGGGCAGGTTGAAGACGCCGCCGTCCTCCGGCGATTTGGCGATCGCGTCGGGCAGGGCCGCACCGAACGCCGAGTCGAGGAACGCGTTGAGGTTGCCGCCCCAGCCGACCGCGATCGCGGCCACCGACACCCCGTACTCCAGGATCAGGTCCCACCCGATGATCCAGGCGACCACCTCGCCCATCGTGGCGTACGTGTAGGTGTAGGCGCTGCCGGCCACCGGGATCGAGGAGGCCAGCTCGGCGTAGGACAACGCCGAGAAAGCGCAGGCCACCGCGGCCAGTACGAACGACAGGATCACCGCGGGCCCGGCGATGCCGGCCCCCTCACCGATCACCACGAAGATGCCGGTGCCGATGATCGCGCCGACGCCCATCGCCGTCAGATGCGTCGCACCGACCGCCTTCTTGAGGCCGTGCCCCTCCTCGGCTGTCTCGGTGATGAGCGACCTGACGTCGCGCACCGCGAAGATGCCCGGCCGTCCCGAAGTCGTGGCCATGTCACCCCTCCCGTCATCGGTTGGCGCCTATGTGACTTTGGGCATAGGTCCCGGCCAGGCGCAACCGCTGAGCGAGATCGGGCAGGTCGGACTTGTGCTTTCGGTGCCCGCACCCGCTGTCCGCCGGGGCACCGGAAACAGGCGGCAGCCTGCGAGGCAGGGGAAACGCGGGGTACGGTGGCGACGGGCGGGACCCGAGGTGGCGGTGGGTCCGAAACGACAGGGGTTCAGGGGTGGGCGAGGCGGTGATGACCACGCGACGCCAGGCCGACGGCGTGATCGTCGTCGACGTGCGCGGCAGCCTCGACGCGGCCACCGTGGGCGTGCTCCGCGAAACCCTTCTCGGTACGGTGCAGCGTGAACGCCCGATGACGCTGATCGTCGACCTGACGTACGTCACCTTCATGGACTCGCAGGGCATCGGCACTCTCGTCACCGGCTACAACACGGCCCGCGAGGTCGGCACGAAGTTCGTGCTCCGCAACCCCAGCGAATTCGTCCACCGGCAACTGCGGATCACCGGCCTGTCCGAGATGTTCGGGCTCCCGCCGGCCTCGTCGCCGAGCCAGACTTACACCCCCTGAACCACCTGCCCTAGAAGCCGCGCGAAGGCACCGATCCGCCGTTAAGGTGCCTTTCATGGAGCGGGCGGCAGTAGCGGGCATCGACCACCCCGCCCGCCTGCGACGCGAACCTGACTGGTGGACCCTGCCCGCCGCGGCCGGCACCTGGTGGACTCTCGACCTGCCGGTGAAAGCACTGCGAACCGACCTGACCGCGCGCGTCTGGTCACCCGCCGACCCGACCGACCACGTGCTGGTCGCCCACGACGGCCCCGACTACGACAAGCACGCCGACCTCGGTCGCTTCGTGGCCGCCTCGATCACCGGGGGCCGCATCGAACCGTGCCACCTGGTTTTGCTGCCGGCGGGTGACCGCAACGACTGGTACGCGGCCCTCCCGGCGTACGCCCGGGGTCTGGGCCTGGAAATTCTGCCGAGGCTGACCGACCGTCTCTCGTCGGGGCGACCGGTGGCGGCCATCGGCGCGTCGCTCGGCGCGCTCGCGCTGCTGCACTGCCAGCGCGCCTACCCCGAGCTGCTCGGCGGGCTGTTCCTGCAGTCGGGCAGCTTCTTCCAGCCCCGCTTCGACAAGCAGGAATCGAAGTTCGCCCGCTACCTGGCCATCGTCCGCTGGACCGGCCGGGTGCTGCGCGGCACCGACGGCCCGGACGCCGGCCACCCCGTGCCGACGACGATGACCTGCGGAAGGCTCGAGGAGAACCTCGCGAACAACCGGAGCATGGCCGAGGCGCTGCGTGCCCAGGGCTACCCGGTGAGCTTCGCTCAGATCGAGGGCGGCCACGACTGGCCGGCGTGGCGCGACGCTCTCGACCCCCATCTGACATCCCTGCTCAGGAGGCTCAACCCCTAGCCATCCAACCGCACCGCCCGCCACCCCTAAGCGGACTGAAGACTGGAGATTCCTGTGGCCGACGTCGAGCACACCATCGGACTTTTGCTAGGAACGGAAGACGACTGGCCGCGCGCTTTCGAGGCCCTGATGCGCAGGCTGGGAATCATCGGCGGCCCCGACGGAAAATCGCACCGCGTCTCCTCGGAACGCGTCACCATCGAACCTTTCAACCTGCGCGACCGCCCCCGTCATGACCTGGTCATCGACCGGCTCGCCTACTGGTATTACCACCCCCGCGAGTGGCTCAAGAAAATCGCGCTGATGGACGACGTCTACCTGCTCAACAGCCCGTTCACCTTCCAGTCGATGGAGAAACACGCGGCCTACTGCGCGATGATCCGGCTGGGCCTCAAGGTCCCCGAAACGGTCCTGGTGCCCTACAAGAACCCCTTGGACAACAGCCGGTACGCCTACACGGCCGCGCGTTACAACCAGGCGTTCGACCTCGACGCGACAGCGGCGCAGGTGGGCTATCCGATGTATATGAAGCCGTACGACGGCGGCGCGTGGGTCGGCGTCTCGAAGATCCGCAACCCGGACGAACTGCACGCGGCGTACGACGCCTCGGGCGAGCGGCTGATGCACCTGCAGGCGTCAGTCGAGGGATATGACGTGTTCGCCCGCTCGCTGACCATCGGCCCCGAGACAATGGTCATGAAGTTCCGCCCGGAACAGCCGATGCACGCCCGTTACGAGGTCGACCACGGCTTCCTCGGGGCGGAGGCGGGCGACGAAGTGGTGACGATCTCGAGACTGGTGAACGCGTTCTTCCGCTGGGAGTTCAATTCCTGCGAGTCGCTGGTGCGCGGCAACGACGTGCACCCGATCGACTACGCCAACGCCTGCCCCGACGTGGCGATCACGTCGCTGCACTATTACTTCCCGTGGGCCATGTCGGCTTTGCTGCGGTGGTCCGTGTTCTGCGTCGTGACCGGGCGTAAACCGAGGCTCGACACCGACACATCGGCCTATTTCGCCATCGCCGATGACCCTTCGTTGTCCTATGAGGAGAAGCTCGCCGCATATCGGAAGCTGGCCGACGACTACTTCGAGGCCGACCGGTACGCCGAATTCTGCGAGAGGTATCTGGGGAACATCGACGAGATCGTCTACCAGTGGGTGACTTCGGACGAGTTCCAATCGTTGTTGCGCGAGACCGTGAGGGCCACCTATCCGGTGCATGAGCACGAGAAGTTCCAAGCCCACTTCGGTGGCCTGATCGATGCCTGGGTGAGTGACAACGCCCGGGGGTAGGCAGCCGGTCCTCAAGGCTTGTCACACCCCCGGGCTAGGGTTTCAGCGTGAGGATCCAGATCGAGGGACGAGACCTGCCGGCCACCAAAGATGGCCCACAGGCCGACGCCCTACGCCTGGCCAACGTGCACGTCGGCGTCCAACGGGCCAAAGAGGTGGTCGACCGCTACCCGGCCTGGGCCGACAAGACCACCTGGCACCTGGCGATCACCTCACGCGAGGTCGACGGCCTCCTCGACGTCGGAGGCGACTGGGTCCACGGCCGTCCAGGAGCCCGCTTCCTCTACCTGAGCTGGGGAAACGTAACCGGCACGACCTTCGAGATGTTCCGCCGGGCCAAGCTGATGTTCACCGACATCCCCACCGATCTGCTGAGGGCGGCCCACGACGGCAACGACGTCCTGACCGCCGGGCTGGGCCTGACCGACCTGGCGGGTGGGCCGATCTGCGCACGGGTCCGCCCACCCGCGATCACCTGGTCGCTGCAGTGACCGACCTGGTGACGGCCGAGGTCCGCGTCCTGCACGCTTTCATCGGCCACGACGGCACGATCAACCTCTGGGCCGAGGCCGGCCCGCACGACGCACCCCAGGGCGGCCACCCCTTCGCCCTTCCCGCAGAGAGACTCCCGACGGGAGAGCCGAGGCCCCCAGCGACCCTGCTGCTGCCGTCCACGACCACCGGCCCCCTGCCCTCCCCGCAGATGGGCCTTCCCCCGAGGCGAGGCACCCCGCGGCTACGCCCCTGGCAGGTGCCGGCGGTCACGGTCCCGTTCCTCGACGACGACGTCACCGCGGAATTCGACGGCCGCCTGGGCCGCGACGTCGAATGGCTCCTGGAGCTGTGCGAGTTCGCCGCCGACCTGGTCCGCCGCGGCCGCGTCCTCCCCGCCGTCCACCCTCACGGCCCAGCCGCACGGTGGCGACCGGTCCTGGCCGGCTACGACGCACTCCACCGTGACGACCTCCTGCAGAGGCTCCCCGCCGCGGCCCGGGCCGAACGCGCCCACACGAACGAGGACGCCCTGGCCGTAGCCCTCGACCGTCTCGTCGACGGCCTGGTCCGTACGCGGCTGGCCGAGCAGGGGGTGAGCCTCGGCCACGGATGGCTGGCCGCCCTGACCGGGGAGCCGGAGTTCTCCGCCGCTCCCGCGCTGGCCGACGAACTGGCCGACCGCCTCGAGCGCTGGCACACGAGCGCGATCACCGGCGCCGCCGTACGGCTGTGTTTCCGCCTGACCCGCCTGGACGAGGTGGAGACCGACGAGCCGCCGCGTGACGCCTGGCTGCTCGAGTTCCTGCTGCAGGCCGTCGACGAGCCGAGTGCCCTGGTCACCGCGGCCGACGTCTGGCGTGACAGCTATGCGCCGCTGCGCCGCTGGACCAGCCACCCGCAGGAACGGCTGCTCGGCGGGCTGGGGAGGGCGGCCCGGCTCTATCCCGATCTCGAGGCGGCGCTGCGGGTTCCCCGCCCGATCGACATGGTGCTCGACACCGAGGAGGCGCATCGCTTCCTGAGCCACGCCGCCACGCTGGAGGAGGCGGGTTACGGCGTGCTGCTGCCGGCCTGGTGGCGTGATCGGCCCAGCCTCGGGCTCGGGCTCAACCTGCGGCCCCGCGATCCGATCCCGGCCGTGCTGCGCGATCAGACCGCCGACCTGCGCCATCTCGTCGACTACGACTGGGGGCTGGCACTGGGCGGGCGGGTCCTCACCACCGAGGAACTCGGCGACCTGGCCAAGGCCAAAGTTCCTCTCGTACGGATGAGGGGGCGCTGGGTCTACCTCGATGCCGAGCGGCTCGACGCGGGGTTGCGGTTCCTGGCGCGCGGCGGCGGCACGATGAGCGCGGGCCGTGCGCTCGGGATGATCAAGCTGTTGCCGCCCGAGGAACTGCCGTTGCCGGTCACGGCGACGAGCGGTGAGGGGTGGGCGGCGCGGCTGCTGGCTGGTGATCTGGAGCGGCAGCTCGAGCTGCTCGAGGCGCCGGCGGAATTGAGGGGCGAGCTCCGGCCGTACCAGAAACGGGGTTTCTCCTGGTTGGCCTTTCTCGACGGGCTGGGGCTGGGGGCGTGCCTCGCCGACGACATGGGGCTGGGCAAGACCGTGCAGTTGCTGGCGCTGCTGCTGCACAAACGCAACGGGCCGGCGCTGCTGCTGTGCCCGCTCTCGGTGCTCGGCAACTGGCAGCGGGAGGCGGCCCGGTTCGCGCCGACGTTGCGGGTCGAGGTGCTGCACGGCGCCGACCGGCCCGACGTGAAGGCGCTGGCCGGCGCCGATGTCGTGCTGACCACCTATTCAACCGCTGTACGCGACGCCGATCAGCTCGCCGCGATCGAGTGGGACCGGGTCGTGCTCGACGAGGCGCAGCATGTGAAGAACAGCGCGAGTGCGGCGGCGCGGGCGATCCGGCGGTTCCCGTCGCGCATGCGGATCGCGCTGACCGGCACTCCGGTGGAGAACCGGCTGGCCGAGCTCTGGTCGATCCTCGACTACCTGAACCCGGGCGTGCTGGCGTCGGCGCACACGTTCCGGGCGCGGTTCGCCGTGCCGATCGAGCGGTACGCCGACGAGGAAGCGGCCTCGCGGCTGCGGCAGGCGACCCGGCCATACCTGCTGCGCCGGGTCAAGAGCGACCCGATCGTCATCAACGACCTGCCCGACAAGCAGCACGTACGGCATCTGTGCGGGCTGACGGTGGAACAGAGCACCCTCTACCGCGCGATCCTCGACGAGATGACGACCCGTCTCGCCGAAAGCAAGGACCGGTGGAACAAGGGGATCGTGCTGGCCGCGATGACCAAGCTGAAGCAGGCCTGCGTGCACCCGGCGCTGCTGCTCGGCGACGGTTCGGCGTTGCCGGGGCGGTCGGGCAAGCTCGAACGGCTCGAGGAGATCCTCGACGGCGCGCTGGCCCAGGGGGAGAGCGTGCTGTGCTTCACGCAGTTCGCGAAGTTCGGCGCGATGCTGACCCCGCATCTCGCGGCGCGGTTCGGCGTGCCGGTGCGCTACCTGCACGGCGGCACCCCGCGCGGCGCCCGCGACGAGATGGTCGCGTCGTTCCAGGCCGACGAGCGCCCGGGGATCTTCGTGCTGTCGTTGAAGGCCGGCGGCACCGGCCTGAACCTGACGGCGGCCAACCATGTGGTGCACGTCGACCGGTGGTGGAACCCGGCCACCGAGGATCAGGCGACCGACCGGGCGTTCCGCATCGGGCAGCGCCGCGACGTGCGGGTGCACACGCTGGTCTGCCTGGGCACGCTCGAGGAACGCATCGACCGGCTGCTGGCCGACAAGGGAGTGCTGGCCGCCCGCGTGGTCGGCAACGGCGAGAGCTGGTTGTCGGCACTGTCCACCACCGACCTGCGCGACCTGCTCACGCTCGCCCCGGAGGCCATCGTTGACTGACGACCGGCTGGCTGTCGCCCTTCTCGGCACGTTCGAGTCGCTGCGGATGGGCCCCACGTTCGCGCGCGGCCGCCGTGACGAGCGGGCAGGCCACGTACGCAGTCTGACGATCTCGGGCAGCCTCGTCGTCGCGCAGGTGCGGGGGCCGGACGACGCGCAGGCCTTCCGGGCGCGCATCGCCGTGCGGTCGTTCGGCGCGTCCGAGTGGGCGGCGGCCGAGGCCAGGCTGGCGGGGGAGGCGCGCTATGTGGCGCAGTTGCTCGACGGGCGCATGCCGGACGGGATCGGGTCGGTCTTCGCCGAGGCCGGGCTGAGCCTGGTGCCGCTCTCGCTCGACGAGGTGGCGATGGACTGCTCGTGCGAGCGCTGGCCGATGCCGTGCGTCCACCTCGCCGCGACGTGTTACGCGCTGGCCCGCAGTTTCCAGGAGGATCCGTTCGGCGCTTTCGCCTGGCGCGGGCGCGGCCGCGATGAGCTTCTCGCCCACCTGCGTGAACTTCGCAGCGCGCAGGCGGTCACCGCCCAGGAGTCCGTCGAGGCCGCTCCGGCGGGGAGTCCGGAGGACATCGGGGACTTCTGGGGATCGTCGGTCGCCACGAGGGTGCCGGTCGGAGGGCGGCCCGGGGCCGCGACCAGGCCCGACGCTCTGCTCGACCAGCTTGATCCGCCGCCGCTCGCGCAGGAGGGGCAGCCGATCGTCGACGTGTTGCGGCCGGCCTATCTGGCCCTTCCAGAGCAGGGAACACGGTAGTGCGGACGATGTAGCTCCACGATCGGGTTACGCGATTCGAAACCTTCCCGTGACCTATGGGGCGCATGGTCTTCTTCTCCCGACATGGCGTTTTGTCAAGAGAAGGTGTGAAATGAACCGTTTTTCCCGGATTCTCACTGTCGCCGGTGTCGGCGTCCTCGCCGGCGTCACCGTCGGGGCCGGCCCGGCCATGGCGTCGATCGGCGCGGCCGCCCAGCAGGGTGGCGACCGTGACCGGGTCGTCCGGCACTTCAGCAACCCGCGCGAGTGCGTCAACGCCGGCCGCATCGGCGAGAGGCTCGGCAACTGGGACGACTTCGAGTGCGACCAGGTCGGGCGCCGCACCTGGGCCCTCGAGGTCGAGCGGGACCACGACGGCTTCCCGTTCGGTGGCCGGGACCGGTTCCGCGGCGACGGTGCGTTCCGCGTCAGCGTTCACCACAGCGGCTTCCGCGTCCGCGGCGACCGTGACGACTTCGACGACCGTGACGACTTCGGCGACCGTGACGACTTCGGCGACCGCGACGGCTTCGACGACCTCGACGGCGACTTCGACCTCCGTGGCGACGACCGTGACCGTGACCGCGACCGCGACGACGTTGACGCGGGTGACGACGGTGACACCGACGCTGACGCTGCGGCCGACGCGAACGCCGACGCCGACTGCACCTGCGCGGA
This sequence comes from Actinoplanes solisilvae, assembly GCF_003999975.1. Lineage (GTDB taxonomy): Bacteria > Actinomycetota > Actinomycetes > Mycobacteriales > Micromonosporaceae > Actinoplanes > Actinoplanes solisilvae. The sequence goes on from NZ_RJAC01000013.1 coordinate 193,708, forward strand.
CGACAAGCCGGTCAAGGCCGACAAGCCGGTCAAGGTCAAGGGCGACAAGCCGGTCAAGAACAAGCCCGTCAAGACCAAGCCGGTCAAGGCCGACAAGGACGACGACACCACGGCCGACGCGGACGGCGACAAGGGCTACAACAAGGACCGCAACAAGGACCGCGAGCCGGTCAAGGACGACGCCGGCGACGAGTGACGTAGCTCCAGCCGACGGGCGAGCCACGGCCCCGAGGGGTCGTGGCTCGTTCGCGTCCTACCAGTCGACCGGCGCGTAGTCCTTCAGGAAGATGCCGTACAGATCCTCGCCCTTCTCGCCGCGCACGATCGGGTCGTACACCCGGGCTGCGCCGTCGACCAGGTCGAGCGGGGCGTGGAAACCCTCGTCGGCCAGCCGCATCTTCGTCGGATGCGGGCGCTCGTCGGTGATCCAGCCCGTGTCGACGCTGGTCATCAGGATGCCGTCGGCGAACATGTCGACCGCGCTGGTGCGGGTCAGCATATTGAGCGCCGCCTTCGCCATGTTCGTGTGCGGGTGGCCGGCGCCCTTGTAGCCCCGGTTGAAGATCCCCTCCATCGCCGACACGTTCACCACGTAGCGGCGCGGGAACGGCGAGCTGGTCATCGCCGCACGCAACCGGCTGACCAGCACGAACGGCGCCGTCACGTTGCAGAGCTGCACCTCGAGCAGCTCGAGCGGGTCGACCTCGTGCACCTTGTCGCTCCAGCTGTTCGTCGGCGCGGTGTCGGGCACCAGGCCGCCGGCGTCGATCGCGACCGAGCGGGCGGTCAGCGCCATCTCGGTGATCTGCTGCGGCGTCAGCACGGGGGCGCCGGAGGTCAGCGCGGCCGCCGGGGACACGCCCGCGGTGCCGAAATACTCCAGCTCGGGCAGCGGCCCGTCGGGCAGCGCCTCGGACTCGGCGGCGGCGATGGCCGCGTACGACCCCGGGGAGCGCCGGACCGTCTGCGCGGCGTTGTTGATCAGGATGTCGAGCGGGCCGCGGGCCGCCACCGAGTCGGCCAGCCCCACCACCTGCGCCGGGTCGCGCAGGTCGAGGCCAACCACGCGCAGCCGGTGCAGCCAGTCGGCGCTGTCGGGCATGGCCGAGAAACGGCGCACCGCGTCGTGCGGGAACCGCGTGGTGATCGTCAGGTCGGCGCCGTCGCGCAGCAGGCGCAACGCGATGTACATGCCGATCTTGGCGCGGCCGCCGGTGAGCAGCGCGCGCCGCCCGGTGAGGTCGGTGCGGGCGTCGCGGCGGTCGTGGTTGAGCACGGCGCAGTCGGGGCAGAGCTGGTGATAGAACGCGTCGACCACCGTGAAACGCTGCTTGCAGACGTAGCAGCCGCGCGGCTGCCGCAGCACTCCGGCCGTCGCCTGCTTGACCGTGGAGCGCAGCGGGATGCCCGCCGTCTCGTCGTCGATGCGTCCCGGGGCGCCGGTCGCGGTGGCCTCGGTCACCGCGCGGTCGGCGGCCAGGATCGCGTCGCGCCGCTCCCGCCGCCGATTGAGCTTGACCGTCTTGAACAGCCCCGCGGTGGCCCGTCGTACCGCGACCGCGTCGGGGTGCTCGGCGGGCAGCGCTTCCACCTCGGCGATCACCGCAAGACACTGCTTCAGCCTCTCGGCGTCCACCCCTGCGACCGTCTCAGTCTCGCCCGTCATGCCCACTTACCGTCCTCACCAGCCCGAATCCGTCGCTGGAACTGTACTTACCCGAGCGCGCACGGCGCGGATCAGGCCGGGACCGGGAGGGCGGCGACGGTTTCGTGTAGGGCTCGCACCAGGGCCTCGGTCAGGGGGTTGGGGCGGCGGCGGCTCGGGGTGACGATGCCGATGTAGCGGCACGGGCCGGGCGGAGCGAGCGGGATCATGGCCAGGCCGCCCGGCGTCGCGGTCAGCGCCACCTGCGGGATCATGCTGATGCCGACCTCGGCGCGGACCAGCGACTGGGCGAAGACATAATCCGTTCCGCGGCAGGCCGTACGGATCTCGAAGCCCGCCAGTGCCGCGTAGTGGCCGAGCATGTCGACGATCTCCAGGCAGCCGTGGACCCAGCGCTCGTCGCGCAGGTCGGCGATCGTGACGGACTCGCGCCCGGCGAACGGGTGGCTCGCGGGCAGCACGATCCACATGGGGTCGTCGAGCAGCGGGGTCCAGGTCAGCCCCGAACGGTCACCGGGGCGTACGGGCGGGGGTCCGTCGAAGTGATAGACGAGAGCGACGTCGGCGGCGCCCGATCGCACCAGCGGCAACGCGTCATGGGGCTCGTTCTCGAGGACCGTCAGCTCGACACCGGGACGATCGGCGGTGAAGCGGGTCAGCGCGGCGGGCAGAAGGCGCTGGCCACCGCTGGTGAACGTGGCCACGGTCATGCTGTCGGGGGCGCCCAGCCGGGCGATTGTCTGCTCGGCGTGCGACAGCTCGGCGGCGATCGCGTCGCCCGCCTCGACGAGCACACGCCCGGCGTCGGTCAGCACCACCCCGCGCGTGCTGCGCAGCACGACCGGTGAGCCGAGCTCCCGCTCCAGCGTGCTGATCTGCTGCGACACCGCCGACGGCGTCAGTCGCAGGGACGCGGCGGCCCGGTTGAAGCTGCCGAGCCGCGCGACCTCACGCAGAACGGCCACACGACGTACATCAATCATCAGTTTCCTTAATGACTGGTTCAGAAGGTTGGTACTACCGCTTACGACCGTACGGGGAGAGGGTCGTGTTGTGAATCGTCGCGCCTGGTTTCTCTTCCTCGCTGTCTCGGTGCTCTGGGGCATCCCGTACTTCCTGATCAAGATCGCCATCGAGGATCTGTCGCCGCTGCTCGTCGTGGCCGGCCGGGTCGGGATCGCCGCGCTCGTGCTGCTGCCGATCGCCGCCGCCCGCGGCACGCTGGCGAAACTGCGCGGTCACATGGGCGCCGTCGTTCTGCTGTCATTCGTGCACATCCTGGGCCCGTTCCTGCTGATCACGTACGGCGAGACGCACATCAGCTCGTCGCTGACCGGCCTGCTCATCGCCGTCGAACCCGTCGTGATCGCGCTCCTCATGTCCCGCACCGAGCGCCTCACCCCGATCCGCATCGCCGGCCTGGTCCTAGGCTTCGGCGGCGTGGCGCTGCTCGTCGGCCTCGACCTCTCCGGCGACCGCCTCGGGCTGCTGGGCGCCGGCATGGTGCTGGTCGCCGCGATCCTCTACGCCGTCGCGACCAAGCTCGTCCAGCGTCGCCTCTCCGACGTGCCCACCGAATCCCTGGTCGGCGCCACGACCGGCATCACCGCGCTGGCACTGGCGCCGTTCGCCGTCTTTTCACTGCCCACCCATCCCGTACGGGCTGAGGCCTGGGCTTCCCTGGCAGTACTGGGCCTCTTCTGCACCGCGCTCGCGCTGCTGGCGTTCTATCAGCTGATCGGCCTGGCCGGCTCGACGCGCGCGGGCCTGGTCACCTACGTCAACCCGGTCGTGGCCGTCCTGCTGGGCGTCGCGCTGCTCAACGAACACATCGGCGTCAGCACGATCGTCGGCTTCACCCTGGTAGCGGCCGGCTGCTGGCTCTCCACCCGCCCCACCCCGCAACCCATCACCCCACTCCCGGAACCAGCCACCGCCGTCCGCGCGTAAGTCGTTCCCTGCGTCCGGGGCTCTTGTCCTTCACCCGCTCACCCCGCAGCATCCCCGCACCAGCCACCGCCGTCCGTGTGCAAGCCGCCCCTCCGCTTGGGTCTTCATCCCCGTGGGGGTGGCATCTGCTGACGTGTTGATAGTCGGTAGTGCTCACTGGTTGGCAATAGTGACGGTGTCAATGGAAAGAATGGGCAGCGGCCACCGGTACCCGTAGGCAGCCGTGCCGCGACGCCACGTGCCAAATCCTAGGCAGACGACAATATGTCTCTTGACTAGTTGTTATGCGGTACGGGAGGCTGCTTTCGTCCCGATGGGGGCGGGCAGGAAGGGGGGCCGTGAGCGATGGTGTGCGTTCCGGTGTCCGTCTCTGCGATCTCGGCGGCTGGCCGTGATGTCAACGTTTGTGCAAGGGCGCGTTGCGGGATCGCTTTTCCAAGACCTGCTCGGCATGGGGCGCGGTGACAACCAAGCCGGCTCTGTCCGAGCGCGAATTCGTCTGTGAGGCGTGCGGGCTGGTCATCGACCGGACCGGAACGCCGCACTGAACCCGGCCGTTCTCGCGGTCGAGTCGGACAATACTGCCGGGAGTGGCTCGGTGGCAGCACGTGGAGCTGACCGGAAGACCCGTGTATGCGGGCAGGTGGCTGTGAAGCGTGAACCGGCACGACATCAGTCGGTCAGACCGGGACCGTCCCGCCGCAAGGCAGGACTACCGACCATGTGCTCACCAAAGCACACTAAGAGGTAACAGAATGAGATGTGGATCGCGTGAATGAGCGGGATTGGATCATGTGCCGTTGTGTTCGAAGAGGCACGATGGAGACGGACGTGGCCGAGCGACCCAGCGCCAGCGGGCCGCTCGGCCACGTCGCCCGTTCCCATCGGTTCTTTTCGAAGAAGATCCGCATAGGCTGAGCGCATGGGTCGGCGGATTCTCATCACCGGGGCACGGCGCGGCATCGGGGCGGCCCTGGCCGTCGGACTTGCCAGGCCCGGCCATCGGCTCCTGCTGCATCACCTGGCCGCCGCCGACGAGGCCGAGAACGTCGCCCGCCTCTGCCGCGACCTCGGCGCCGAGGCCACCCTGCTCGACGCCGACCTGGCCGACGCCGGCGCCGTCCGTGACCTGGCCGACCGGGCCGGGCCGGTCGACGTACTGATCAACAATGCCGCCAAAGCGTCCAACGTGGACTTCGAGAAGCTGCCCCTGTCAGAGTGGCAGCAGACGTTCGCGGTCAACGTCACGGCCCCGATGCTGCTCGCCCAGGCCCTCAGCGCGGGCATGGCCGAACGCGGATGGGGCCGCATCGTCAACGTCGTCTCGCCCACCGTGCGGATGGGCGGACCCTCGGGCCCCGCGTATGTGTCGAGCAAGGCGGCGCTGATCGGTTTGACCCGTTCGCTGGCCCGGGCGCTAGGTCCGGCCGGAGTCACCGTCAACGCGCTGTCCCCGGGAGCGATCCGCACCGAGGGCGAGGCCGAACTCGCCGCCGGCCAGGACGTCGAGGCCCACGCACCGCTGCTGGCCACCCAGGCTCTGCCTCGAGCGCTGGTCCCCGAGGACCTGGTCGCGACCGCCCGCCTCCTGGTCTCAGAGGGTTCGGGCGCACTGACCGGCCAGGTCATCGAAGTCGGCGGCGGCCTGGTTTTCCGGTGAAACCGCTATCGGGGCGGCTGCTCGTCCTCCGGCTTGCGGCGGGGCTTCGGTAGCTGGTCGGCCAAGGTGGCGGGCCGGCGGGCGGGCTTCTTGGGGTCGGCCTTCGTCGGCGCGCGCTGAGGCTCGTCGGCTGAGTTGCCGGACGGGCTCGCAGCGGTGGTGCGGCGGGTCCGGTCCGATGCTTTGCGGCCCTGGCTGTACTGGGCCAGATCGGCCGGGCGGGACTCACGCAGGTGGTCGCCGAGGTCGGCCGGTCGCGACTCGCGCAGGTGGTCACCGAGGTCGGCGGGGCGTCGAGGGGCTGGGGGAGTCGCGGGGGCCGGCGGCAGAGCGGGCACGGAGGCGATGTCGTACGGCGGGCGGAACGGCTTGTGGTCGTTCCGGGTGGAAGGCCGCTGCGGGGTCTCGTCCTCGAGCGCCCGGCGCGCGGAGAAGAGGGCGCCAAGATCGGACGGGCGGCTGCCGCCCGGTGCGGGACTCGAAAGCGCCGACGGTACGGCCCGGGCGGGCGACGAACCCGCGACCGGGGGCGCCGACCGCCTGGGCATCGGCTCAGCGATCTTCTCCACCGGCTGGGACGGCGTCGGACGCGGGGGAAGCGGCTCGGGGACCGTCTCGACGGGTGGCGTCGGGGTGCGGCGCTGGGACAGCGGCTCGACAACCGTTTCAGCGGGCTGAGGCTCTGCGGCCGGGGCCGGGACAGCCGGCGGCTTCATGTCGGAGGGCAGCGAGTGGCTGGTCGGGCTGTCGGCCGAGCGAGACTGGCCCGCGGCGTAGCCGGGCACCCGCAGCCGCCGCGTGGTCTCCAGTTCGGGAGCGATGGAGCCGCCGACCTCCGACGCGACATCCGTCGGGGCCGGGGCGGGCGGGTCGACCTTGGTGACCGAGACGCTCTGCGCGATCTCGGGATCCGGCGATTCGAAACTGCGGACGGCTTCCCGGTTCGGAGCCTCGAAGATCGCCGGAGTCTCGATGGCGGATGACGAGGAGAACGTCTCGGCTGCGGGCGGGGCGGAAACCGTCTCGGCTGCGGGTGGGGCGGAAACCGTCTCGGCGGCCTGTGAGGAGGAGACGGGCCCGAGGAAAGCCGGGTCGGCGGACGGTGTGGGAGTGACCGTCTCGGCGGCGGGAGTGGGATCGGGCTTCGGTGCGGTGAGGCCGGGGATGAGGATGGCGCGGGTTACGTCCAGGTCCGGGGCGGAAGGCTTTTCGAAACTGGGACGGTCGCCGAAGTAGGGCACCTGCCGCTCCGGCTCGGCCGGCAATCCCAGCGAGTCGGCGAAGGTGCCGTTCGCCGACGGCGCGAAGAAGAAGTCGTCGGGCGCCGAATAGTCGGGGTAGGTGCTCACCGCCGTCGACCGATACACGCCTCCGGTGATCGGAAGACTCGGCGTGGACGAGAAACCGGTCGGCTCGTCCTTGGGCGAAGCATCGCTGTCCGCGACCGGCGCGTCTTCCTCAGCCTCGCCGGGCTCGTCTTCTACGACCGCGGCGGCGGACGCTGGGGCAACCGGCTCCTCAGTCACAGTGGTGACAACCGATTCGTCGTTTCTGTCGCCGCGAGCGACTACCGCGGAGGCCGGGCCCGCGGCGACAACGCGGGTGTCCGGGGTGGCTGAGGAAGCGGATTCGTTCGAAGCGCGATCGTCAGAGAGGTCGGCGGCCGGCTCGTCCGGTGCCGAGGCGTTGGCGGCTTCGGGGACAGCGGCGGTTTCATCGCGGGCGATGACCGGAGCCGGCATGACCCGAGTGGAGGCCGGATCTGATTCGTCCGCTTCGCTGACCAGGCCGGGCTCAGCGGCGGTGGGCTCGGCGGCTGGTTCAGCAGGTTCGCTGACCGACGACCCGGGCCCAGCGGCCGACGACGCCGACTCGGCGGCTGCCGACGTGGACACAATGGCTGCCGACGCCGGCTCGGCGGCGGGCTCTTCCGTGGCGGTCGCGGCGGCGGAATCGGCTGGATCCTCGTCGGTTGCGGCCGTGGGCTGCTTGTCTTCGATCACTTCGGCGTCCACGTGGTCGTCGCCATCAGTGGCTGCGGGTGCCGGTGTGTCGTCCTCGACGATCTCGGCGTCGACGATCTCGTCGTCGGGGGCGGGTGGCTCGTCGACGATCCGGGGGATGACCTCGGTCGCCGAGTCACGGCCCGGCGGCAACGCCGGGGGCACCATCGCCGGCGGCAGCACGAGCACCCCCGCCGCCTCCCGGTCCCAAGAGGAAGCGGGGGAGGAAGGCGATGAAGGGGCGGAAGGCGAGGAAGTGGGGGAGGAAGCTGAGGAAGACGAATCGGGAGAGGCGGAGGCCTCCCGGCCCGGCGGCAGGGCCAGGACCGCTGTCACCTCAGCCGCCGCGTACTTGCCCTCGGGAAGTTCAGCATGCTCCGCCAGCCCGGCCCGTTCCTGCAGTCTCCGCAGCGGCCCCGGCGCCCACCACGCCGCATTGCCCATCAGCCCCAGTACGGCCGGCACCAGCAGCATTCGTACGACCGTCGCGTCCAGGACCAGCGCCACGATCATGCCGACGCCCACGAAGCGCATCGTCGTCACCGAGGAGAGCGCGAACGCCCCCGTCACCACGATCAGCAGCAACGCCGCCGCGCTGATCACCCGTCCGGTGCGGGCCAGCCCGACCGTCACCGCCTCGGACGTCGTCGCGCCGTGCGCCCGCGCCTCGACCATGCGGGACAGGAGGAAGACCTCGTAGTCGGTCGACAGTCCGAACACGACCGCCGCCATCAGCACGACGATCCCGGCCTCGAGCGGCGCCGGCGTCACGTTGAGCAGGGCCGCGCCGTTCCCGTCCTGGAAGATCCAGACCAGGATGCCGAAGGTGGCGCTGAGGCTGAGCGCGCTCATCACCACCGCCTTGATCGGCAGCAGGATCGAGCCGAACGCGAAGAACATCAGCAGCAGCGTCGCGCCGACCAGCAGCAACGCCATCCACGGCAGTTTCGCGGCGGTCGCCGCCAGGCTGTCCACGTTGCGTGCCGTGGTGCCGCCGACCAGCAGTTCCGCACCGTTGGGCACGGGCAGCGACCGGATCTGGTCGACCACGTCGCGGGCGTCGGTGCTGAACGGGTCAGTCGACTTCAACGTCGCCGTGAACACCGTGACGTCGCCCGCCCGTTGCGCGGGGCCGAGCTGGGCGATGCCGGGGATCTGGCGCAGCGTGACGGCGAACGCGGCACTGTCAGCTTTGCCGCGCAGCACGATCGGCATGCCGTTGCCGCTGAACTGCGGATAGTCGGACTTCAACGTCTCGATCGCCGCTCGCGCCGGGTCGCTCGCGGGCAGCGTACGCTCGTCGGCCTCGCCGAAACGGACCCCGGCGATCGGCGCCGCCAGCACCAGCAGTCCGGCCAGGATGGGCAGCACGACGAGCACGGGCCGGCGCAGCACCACGGCCGCGAGCCGCTCCCAGAACGAGCCGCCCCCGGACGAGCCACCGAACGGCAGCCGGATCGGCAGCTTGTCGACGCGCGGGCCGAGGATCGCCAGCATCGCCGGCAACAGCGTCAGCGACAGCAGCGCGGCCAGCGCGACCGCGGCCAGACCCCCGTACGCCAAGGACTTGAGGAAGCCCTGCGGGAACAGCAGCAACCCGGCCAGCGCGGTCATCAGCAGGGTCGCGGAGAAGACGACCGTACGCCCGGCGGTGGCGACGGTGCGGCGAACAGCCTCGGACGGCGTACGCCCCTGGGACTGTTCCTCGCGGAAGCGGCCCACCATGAACAGGCCGTAGTCGATCGCCATGCCGAGCCCGAGCAGGCTGGCCACGTTCACCGCGAACGAGTTGACCTCGTGCACGTTGGCGATCGCGTGCAGCACGCCCAGCGATCCGAGCACCGCCGCCCCGCCGACCAGCACCGGCAGCGAGGCGGCGACCAGCGAGCCGAATAGCAGCAACAGCAGGATCAGCACGATCGGCAGCGAGATGATCTCGGCCCGGGCCAGGTCGTCGGTGGAGCGTGAAGATGTTGCGTCGGCGAGCACGTAACCGCCGGCCAGGGAGACCGTGGCACCGGGAACGGCGAACTTGTCGTCGATCTCGCGGTAGGCGGCGAGCTTGGCCCCGTCGTCCGCGCCGGCCAGGGTGACGACCGCGACGGCGCTCTTCCTGTCCTTCGCCGTGAACTGGGGCGACTTGGTCGTCCAGTAGGAGGTCGTCGAGGTCGCGGCCGACTTGGGCAGTGCGGCCAGCCGGGTCCGGATCTGCTTGCCCAGCGCGGCGTCGTCGATCTTGCCGTTGGCCGGCGTGTAGATGACCACGAGGTCACCGCCCTGCGCCCCGAACGCTTTCTGCACAGCCTCGGAGGCCTGGGCCGACTCGCTGTTCGGGTCGTTGTAGCCACCCTCGCTCAGCTGGCCGAAAACACCGAGCCCCCAGACGCCCGCGCTGATCACCGCGACGAGCGCGACGGACAGCACCGGCCACCGGAAGCGGGCGACCCACGATCCCCAGCCCGCGAACACGTCAACCCCTCTGGTCTTGGTCAGTTCCGCCCGCTGCCGAGCGGAGTGTGTCGTTGATCAGTACCGCCCGTTGCCGAGCGGAAGGCTATGAGAACACTTCACGAAAGCGTGGCCGCTTCCAGGGTTACCCCTGAGCAACCTTTCCCGTACGCCGCGTCGGTAGTCCACGTCAAGCGAAGCTGGCCCGATCGTGGCGCCTGGTAGGCCACGGACAGCACGGTGGACTTCAGCGTCTCGCCGCGCTGTTCGAAGACCGTAGTGCCGGTCGACTTGCCCGTGGTCAGCCGCGCGGTCAGCTTTCCCCGACCGGCGACCACTCCGGCATAGAGCTTGAGGACACGCGGGGTGGTCCCGGCCGGAGCCGAGAGCGTGAACCCGTTGCCCTGCCCGCAGGTGCGGATACCGGTCGCGGTGCCGTCGCTGGTGGACACCGGGAAGCCGCCGGTCCAGCGGAACTTCGTCCCGCTGAGCGAGTGCTGCTGGCGGGGCGCGGTCGGCGCGCCCTCGAGGATGCGGAACTCGCCGCTGTCGCGTTCGAGGGCGAAGGTGCCGCCGAGTCCCCAGTGCACCCAGTCGCTGTCACCCTCGGACGACAGGTTGACCACCGACGGTGGTGTGGCGCGGGTGATGCTGACGAAGTCGTGGTCGGGCGGCGGCGCGCTCGCGACCTTGGTGACCGAGGGGCTGGCCGACGGGCTGCCGAGCGGGATGAGCGCCTGGCTGTCCGTGGTCGGCAGCCGCAGGTCACCGAGTGCGGGCGCGGGCGGGTCGGGCGGCGGGGCGGCGGCCGGTTCCGAGCCGAAGCCGCGGGCGGCGACGAAACCGAACCCGACCACGAAGATCACCCCGGCCAGGATCACGGCGGCCGACGAGAGCGTCTCGTTCCACTGCTGACCGTCCTCGGCGAGCTCGACGGCCCGCCGGCGTCCGCCGGTGCCGCGCCGGCGGCGACCATCTCCGGTCGACGGCAACCGGCCCTCCAAAAATTTCCAAGTGTGTGTGGGGGCGTCAACAATGGCACTTCGATCAGTGACGGTGAAGAGCGGATTCAGTAACGGACGATCATTCGTGCCGGAGGTTCGGCGTGGGGTTGATCACGAAAGGCGGGTACCGTGTCCGATGTTTCCGGACCACGCCGAAACAGGAGAGTCTTCGACATATGAGCACCGAGACCGCCAAACCCATCAGCGGCGACACGGCGAAGCGCCGCAGCCAGGCCGTCGCCGGCGCGATCGCCGGCCTGGCGGTCATCGCCATCCTGGTGGTTGTCTTCATCACCGTGCGCGGCGGCTCCGGCGACCCGGCCACGCCGCCGGCCGCCGCCCCCGCGTCCGCCGCCGCCCCCGCCGAGACGCCGGCCGAGGTCCCGCCGTCGGCCGCCGCCGACCCGGCCCAGCCGCCCCAGCCCGGCGCGGTCGAGACTCCTCCCGCCCTCGCCAAGGAACCCGTCGTCAAGGGCGGCACCGGCACGCTGAAAGACCTCAAGGTGACCGTCCTGGTTCCCGGCACCGGCCCCGCGGTCCAGGCGGGTCAGACCGTCACGGCCAACTACGTGCTGGTCAACTACAAGACCGGCCAGCCCATCGAGTCGTCGTTCAAGACCGGTCGTCCGTTCACCGCCCCGATCGGCGCCGGTCAGGTCATCCAGGGCTGGGACAAGGGCATCCCCGGCCAGAAGGTCGGCAGCCGCATCCAGATCGACGTGCCCGCCGCGCTGGCCTACGGCCCCGAGCAGGGCGACCTGCGCTTCGTGGTCGACATTCTGGCCGCGCAGTAGGTCAGAGTTCCGAGACGCAGTGGGTCAGAGTTCCGAGACGCAGTGGGTCAGAGTTCCGAGACGCAGTAGGTCAGAGTTCCGAGACGACGACGTCCAGCTGTCGGGGGCGGCCCGCACCGGTGGGCTGCTCCTCGACGGTGTATTTCAGATCGCGCAACGCCGTCACGATCTCGTCGACCGAGGCCGGCTCGACGGCGGCCTCGGCCAGGGCCCGTACGATCCGGCCCTTGGTCGCCTTGTTGAAGTGGCTGACCACCGACCGTTTCCCGACCCCGCCGACGACCCGCTCGTGCAGCACGCGCACGGTCGCCGAGGTCGCGGCGGGCGGCGTCCACATCGCCGCGTAGGCCCCCGACCGCAGGTCGAGCACCGGCCCTTGCGACGCCACCGGGTCGAGGGCCTTCGGCAAGACCTTCTTCCAGTACGCCGTGAGCCCGCCCACGGTCGGCAGGGTCACCCCGACCGACAGCCGGTAGGCCGGGATGCGGTCGTCGAGACGCACGACACCCCAGAGCCCCGAGAACACGACTGCCCGCGAATCGACCCACGCTCGCGCCTCGCCCGACAGGCTGTGCGCGTCGAGCGCCTCGTAGAGCACCCCGCTGTAGATCGAGGCCGCCGGCGCCGCCGGAGCCGAGCGCAGGGCGGCGTTGCGAGCGATCTCGTCGGTCTGCCCGGCTGACAGGCCCAGCGTGGCCAGCGAGTCGGCCACCGACCGCGCGCTGCTGCGTCCACTCATCGCCACGAGCTTGGTGAGCACCCGCTTGCGGGGCGTCGCCAGGGCCGGTAGCCACAACGACCCCGGGTCGACGGGGTCACCCTCGGTAGCGACGGTCTTGCCCTCGGACGGCGGCAGCAGGATCAGCACCCCGCAAGATTAGTGCCCGTCCCGGTCCATCAACGCGTCGCCCACCGTCTGATAGACGGCCAGCCGCGGCGTCAGGCCGACCGTGTCGAGCAGCCGGCCGAGGAAGTCGCCCGGGGCCGCGAGCCGCAGCCAGCCACCGACAGCGGACGCCCGGTTGTGCCCGACGACCAGGGCCGAAAGCCCGGTCGAGTCGCAGAAGTCGATGCCCGACAGGTCGATCACGACGCGCGGTTCCGGTCGTTCCAGCACCTGGTCGAGCGCCGTAGTCAGGGTGGTTCCACTGTCGATGTCGAGATTGCCCCGAACTGTAACGACCACCGATTCGTCACTGTTGTCGACTACGGACACGTGCACGACGACCTCCGGACCTCGAGGGGTGAGGCAACCCACCTTCACTGCCCACTCGATGACCGAAAGTCACCTTGTTGATGTCGCGGAACTCGCCGGGACGTCGATGGTCGTCTTCACCGTGGCCTGATCGAGGTCGCTGATCCGTACGGTGAACTTGATCTCGTAGGTCCCGGCCAGGGGGAAGGTCAGCGCGCCCAGGGCGTGGTGGGTGGGGATGAGCCCGAGCATCGGCGCGCTGAACGGCTCCACGTCCTGCCCGAGCAGGCGCGCCGACACCTTCCACTCCTTGCCCGGCAGGGGCGCCCCGGCCGGCGTGTAGAGGAACGCGTGCACGGTGTTGTTGTCGCCGACCTGCACCGGGTAGATGTTGAACTGCAGCGTGTAGATGGGGCTGGTCAGCGTCTGCGAGATCCCGTTGTCACGCACCGCGCCCTGGTCGACCGTCGCGCTGCGACCCGGGTTGACCTGCACGAGCACGGCGCTCAGGCCGAGCACGACCGTCGTCGCCACCACTTCGAGCGCGACCAGTCGCCGCATCCGGGACGCGCCCGCGGCCGGCACCTGCTTGCGCTGCACCATCCTGCGGGCGAACGCGGCCGCTCCGAGCGTCGCCGCGAGCACGCCGACCTTGGCCATCAGGAGCTGACCGTACGACGTCTCCCACAGGGCCTTGATCGAGCCGACCTGCACGACCGCCTGCACGACGCCGCCCGCGACCAGCCACACGACCGCCAGGCCGGCCCAGCGTGACCAGGCCGGAAGCACGACACCGAGCGCGCGCGGATGGGTGCGGCGCAGCAGGAAGACGGTGAGGGTGACCAGCCCGCCGAGCCAGACGGCCATCGCCGCGATGTGCACGACGTCCGACGCCACGATCACGCCGGCCAGGGGAGAGGCGGCGGCGTGCCCGGTCAGCGGCCACGTGGTCATGGCGGCCAGCGCGAGCCCGATCAGGGTGAGCCCGCGAACGCGTCCGGCGGTGCCGCGCAGCGCCGGTCCGAGCAGCCCGGCGATCACCCCCAGCAGCGCCAGCCGGGCCACCAGGATCAGGCCGAACGAGCTGCTCAGCACCTGCCCGAGATCGGTGGCCGAGACGTCCCACAGCGGCGCTCCGGTGCTGGCCGGCGCCTGCGTCCAGAGCGCCCCCAGCGTCGCGACACCGATCAACCCCAGGCCCGCGTACGCCGTCAGGGCCGCCGCCCGCCGTTGGCGGCGCCGGGGCCACAGCACCGCCAGGAAGATCGCCGGGCCGACGGCGAGCGTGAGACCGGCGTACGCCAGGAAGCGCGTGACCGGCGTGGCCAGGGTGACCGACCGATGGATGCCGGCCGCGCCCGGTTCGGCCGGCGCGGTGCTGGGCGCCCCGACCGAGAACGTGAGCGCGCCGCCGACCGGATGGCTGTCGGCCGAGATGACCCGATAGCTGACCAGGTAGGTGCCGAGCGGCCGGTCGGCTTTGCGCACCGGGATGCGCAGCGTCGCGCCGGACGAGGTGGCCTCGTCCGAGATCCGTTTGCCGTCGGGCGAGATGACCTGCACGCGGCCGGCGACCGGGGTCACCGGCTCGCTGAAGGTGACGATCACCTCGGTCGGTGAGCTGCCCACCACACTGCCGGGCGCGGGGGTGGCCCCGAGCAGCGCGGCGTGCGCGGAGGCGGGGCCGGCGGGCAGGGCGACAGTGCCGAGCGCGACGACCAGGAGCAGCAGAAGCGCGCGCACGGCCTTTCTCACGGGTGATAGTTCGGATGGCGGAGCGGAAAGGTTCAAACCGCGTGACGCGGGGGACCTCTATACGCTCATCGGCAGGTTCCCGTTCCCTTCAGGAGGCCGCCATGTCCATCCATCCCCGCGCCGGGCAGCCGGCCGAGCCGCGCGATCTGATCGACGTGCCGAAGGTGGTCTCGCGCTACTACACCGAGCACCCCGACCCCGAGGTGATCGGCGAGCGGGTCGCGTTCGGCACCTCCGGTCACCGTGGTTCCAGCCTGCGCACCGCGTTCAACGAGGACCACATCGCCGCGACCAGCCAGGCGATCGTCGAGTACCGCCGCGCTCAAGGCACCGACGGCCCGCTCTTCCTGGGCCGTGACTCGCACGCGCTGAGCGAGCCCGCCATGATCACCGCGCTCGAGGTCTTCGCGGCCAACGAGGTGACGACGCTGATCGACAGCCGCGACGGCTACACGCCGACCCCCGGCGTGTCGCACGCGATCCTCACCCACAACCGCGGCCGCTCGACCGGCCTGGCCGACGGGGTCGTGGTCACGCCGTCGCACAACCCGCCCGACGACGGCGGCTTCAAGTACAACCCGCCCAACGGCGGCCCGGCCGACGCCGACGCGACCCGCTGGATCCAGGACCGGGCCAACGAGCTGATCGCGGCCGGTCTCAAGGGCGTGCGGCGGGTTGCGGCGGTCAAGGCCCGCGAGTCGGCCTCGGTCTCGGGCTACGACTTCCTCGACGCGTACGTCGGTGACCTTCCCGCCGTGATCGACCTCGACGCGATCCGGTCGGCCGGGCTGCGCATCGGCGCCGACCCGCTCGGCGGCGCGAGCGTCGCCTACTGGGGCGCGATCGCCGAGCGCTACGGCCTCGACCTGACCGTGGTGAACCCGAACGTCGACCCGACCTTCGGCTTCATGACGCTCGACTGGGACGGCAAGATCCGCATGGACTGCTCGTCGCCGTACGCGATGGCGTCGCTGATCCACCAGAAGGACCGCTTCCAGATCGCCACCGGCAACGACGCGGACGCCGACCGGCACGGCATCGTCACCCCCGACGCGGGCCTGATGAACCCCAACCACTACCTGGCCGTGGCGATCAACTACCTGTTCACGAACCGCACCGACTGGCCGGCCGGCGCCGCCATCGGCAAGACGCTGGTCTCGTCCTCGATGATCGACCGGGTCGCGGCCGATCTCGGCCGCCGCCTCGACGAGGTGCCGGTGGGCTTCAAGTGGTTCGTGCCCGGCCTGCTCGACGGCTCGATCGGCTTCGGCGGCGAGGAGAGCGCGGGCGGCTCGTTCCTGCGCCGCGACGGCGGCACCTGGAGCACCGACAAGGACGGCCTCCTGCTCGACCTGCTCGCCTCCGAGATCCTGGCGGTCACCGGGCGCACGCCCAGCGAGCACTACCGCGATCTGACGGCCAGGTTCGGCGAGCCCGCGTACGCCCGCATCGACGCCCCCGCCACCCGCGAGGAGAAGGCGATCCTGGCCAAGCTGTCGCCCGAGCAGGTCACGGCCAAGGAGCTCGACGGCGAGCCGATCACCGCCGTGCTGACCACCGCGCCCGGCAACGGCGCGCCGATCGGCGGTCTCAAGGTGGCCACCGAGTCGGGCTGGTTCGCCGCCCGCCCGTCCGGCACCGAGGACGTCTACAAGATCTACGCTGAGTCGTTCCGCGGCCCCGACCACCTGGGCAACATCCAGGAGGAGGCCCGCGCCGTCGTGTCGGCCGCCCTGCGGGGCTGATCGGCTCAGTTTCCGCGGCTCCCGGCCGACCAGAGGGGCGAAGGCCCTCATCGATCCGGGAGCCGTAGGACGCTGATGAGAAGATCCCTGGTGTACGGGGCCGGCGCCCTCACGGTGTCCTGCGCCGGGGTTGCGTGGTCGTGCACCTGGCACGTGACCGGCGGTTCCGGCGCGATCGTCGTCGGCAACGCCGGCGGTCTGGCGGGGATGGTCGCGGCCGTGCTCAGCCTGCGCGACCTGGGCGCCACGGTAACGCTGCCCGGGCCGGTGCGCGCGTTCTGGCACAGGCTCTCGCAGTCGGCTCTGTGCCTGGTCATCGGCAGTGCCGCTCAGTTGATCCTGGGCGACGTCAACGCCGGGCTGTCGCTGGCCTTCGCCCTTCCGATGATCATGGGCGCCGTGCTGGCCCTGGCCGCCTTCGGTCGTCTGCGCCCGCCCCCATGCACGTGGCCCGGCTGGACCCGCGCGCTGCTCGACGTCGTCACCGTGATGGTGGCCGGCGCGATCGTCTTCGGCTACGTCGCGGCCAAGTTCGTCCCGTCCGGCACCACCACGCCGGGTGCCGCCGCGGGCGGCGCAGTCGGTGTGTCCTCGCTGCTCATCCTGCTGCTGATCGGCCGGGCGCCGATCCACGGGACAGGCTTGCGGCTCCTCGGCGTGGCCCCGCCGGGGATCGCCGCGGCCGCGGTCGTGATGATCGCGACCAGCGACGAGACCCGGATGTGGATGACCATGCTCGGCACACCGCTGCTCGCCCTGTCGTTCTGCGCCGCCGCCTGCCGCCAGCACCTGGCCGCCGGGCCGCCGGGCCCGGCGCCGGCCCGGTCCGAGCCGCGCGCGTCGCGCGGGGTGCTGCCGATGCTGGCCGTGGCCGTCGCGGTCGGCATGGTGTCGATCGTGTCGGCCCGCGACCTGCACGGCGTCGAACGACTCGTGATCGTCGGCGCGGCCCTGATCGCCGCCCTGGTGGCCCTGCGTCAGTTGCTCGGCCTGCGTGAGAACCGGCAGCTCCTGGACGGGCTGCGCGCCCAGGGGGCCGAGCTGGAGCGGATCGCGATGACCGACCCGCTGACCGGTCTGCCCAACCGCACCCGCTTCTCGGCCGTGCTGGCCGAACGGCTGGCTGCGCACCGCCCGGTCACGGTGCTGCTGATCGACCTCGACGATTTCAAGACCATCAACGACACGATGGGCCCGGCCTGCGGCGACCAGCTGCTGTTCGAGGTGGGGCAGCGGCTGCGGACGACCGCCGGGTCCGACGGACTCCCGGCGCGCCTGGGCGGCGACGAGTTCGCCCTGCTGCTCGACGTCGAGGAGGTGGCCTCGGCCGAACAGGCGGCGGCCGGCGCGCTGCACGACCTGGCCGAGCCGTTCCGGGTCGGCGAACACCACCTGCTGGCCCACGCCAGCCTCGGCGTGGCGATCGCGGGTTCCGGCGACACCGCCGACGAGGTGCTGCGCAACGCCGACATCGCGATGTACGCGGCCAAGGAGGGCGGCAAGGCGGCCTGGACCCGGTTCGAGCCGTGCATGCGCCAGGAGGTCGTCAACCACGCCCGGCTCGGCAGCGAGCTGCGCGACGCGCTCGTGCGCGGCGAGCTGTACCTGCTCTACCAACTGGTTTTCGATATCGTCACCGGCCGCGCGCACGGGGCCGAGGCGCTGGTGCGCTGGAACCACCCGGTGCGCGGTTTCGTCTCGCCCGGCGAGTTCATTCCGGTGGCCGAGCGTTCCGGCCTGATCGTGCCGCTCGGCTCGTGGGTGCTGCGCGAGGCGTGCGAGCAGCTCGCCCGCTGGCACCGCGAGTACGGCGACGGCGCGATCGAAGCGATCAACGTGAACGTGGCGGTCCGCCAGCTGCGCGAGCCCGGCTTCGTCGACGAGGTGGCGGGCGTGCTCGCGGCGACCGGGTTGCTGCCGCGCAACCTGGTGCTGGAGGTGACCGAGTCGTCGGTCGCGGACGGCCGCCAGGTGCGCGACACGCTGCACATGCTGCACGAGTTGGGCGTACGCCTGGCCCTGGACGACTTCGGCACCGGCCAGTCGTCGCTGAGCCTGCTGCGCGCCTTCCCGGTCGACGTCCTCAAGCTCGACAAGTCGTTCGTCGACGGTATCGCCGACGGCGAGGACCGGGGCCGCCTCGCGGTCGCCGCCGCGGTCGCCCAGCTCGCCGAATATCTGCAACTCAGCGCGGTCGCCGAGGGCATCGAGACCGAGGCCCAGCTGATCCGCCTGCGCGACATGGGTTACCGCCTGGGACAGGGCTTCCACATGGCCAAGCCCCTACCGGCCGAGGAGGCCGGCGCGCTCATGTCGAACGCACCGGCCGATCCTCTTTTACTCAGGCCGTGACCTCGTTGCGCTCTTCCGTGCCCCAGAGGGTGTGGAAGGAGCCGTCCTTGTCGACGCGGCGGTAGGTGTGGGCGCCGAAGAAGTCGCGCTGGCCCTGGATCAGTGCGGCCGGCAGGCGCTCGGCGCGCAGGCCGTCGTAGTAGGCCAGGGCCGACGCGAAGCCGGGCGCCGGGATGCCCTGCTGGGCGGCGGTCACCACGACGCGGCGCCAGGCGTCCTGCGCGCCGCTGACGGCGTCCAGGAAGTACTGGTCGACCAGCAGCGTGGTCAGCTCGGGCGACTTGTCGTACGCCTGCTTGATGAAGTCGAGGAACTTGGCGCGGATGATGCAGCCCGCGCGCCAGATCTTCGCCATCGCGCCCGGGTCGACGTCCCAGCCGTACTCCTTGCTGGCCGCCTGGATCTGCTGGAAACCCTGCGCGTAGGCCACGATCTTCGAGGCGAACAGCGCCTGCTCGACGTCGGCCTGCAGGTCGCCGCCGTGCTCGCCGGCCGTGACCGACGGGCCGGGCAGACCGGCCTGTGCCGCCGAGGCGCGCACGTCGGCGCCGCCGGACAGGGCCCGCGCGAACACCGACTCGGCGATGCCGCTGACCGGCACGCCCAGGTCTAGGGCCGACTGCACGGTCCAGCGGCCGGTGCCCTTCTGCTCGGCCTGGTCGACGATGACGTCGACGAGCGGCTTGCCCGTGTCGGCGTCGGTCTGCTTGAGCACCTCGGCCGTGATCTCGATCAGGTACGAGCCCAGCCGGCCCTCGTTCCAGACGCGGAAGATGTCGGCGATCTCGGACGGCGAGTGCCCGCCGACGCGGCGCAGCAGGTCGTAGGCCTCGGCGATCAGCTGCATGTCGGCGTACTCGATGCCGTTGTGCACCATCTTGACGAAGTGCCCGGCGCCGTCCGGCCCGACGTGCACGCAGCAGGTCTCGCCGTCGTCGGCCTTGGCCGCGATGTCCTCGAGCAGCGGGCCGAGCGCCTGGTACGACTCGACCGAGCCGCCCGGCATGATGCTCGGGCCGTGCAGTGCGCCCTCCTCGCCGCCCGAGACGCCGGTGCCCACGAAGTGCAGGCCGCGCTCGCGCAGCGCCGCCTCACGCCGGCGGGTGTCGAGGAAATGGGCGTTGCCCGCGTCGATGAGCATGTCGCCCTCTTCGAGCAGCGGGGCGAACTCCTCGATCACGGCGTCGGTCGGCGCGCCGGCCTTGACCATGATGAGTACGCGGCGGGGACGCTCGAGGCTGGCCACGAACTCCTCGGCCGTCTCGGCGGGCAGGAACGTGCCCTCGTGCCCGAACTCCTCGACGAGTTCCTTGGTGCGGTTGTAAGAACGGTTGTGCACGGCCACCGTATGACCGTGCCGGGCGAAGTTCCGGGCCAGGTTGCGTCCCATCACAGCGAGGCCCGTGACCCCGATCTGCGCCTTCTCCGTCATCATTGACACCTTTCCCTAAGCAGCAGAACCACGCCGCTCAAATGAGGATTATTCAGGGCGGGGGAGACCTAGTCGCTAGCCTATATCTGAGAGCAGCTCCGGGTCGGCCCTGAATAACCCTCATTCTTACGGCTCCACAACGATCACAGTTCACACCAGTTCACGTGGTGGACGCGATGAGACCTTCATGACTGCCCATCGTCGGGCGGGTATGACGTCGGCGGTAGGCTCTGCGCATGCCGATCGGGACGTGCTCATGAAGCGCGGCGAGATCTGGACCATCGGCAACGCGACTGATCTGCGCTATCGGGTTCTCGTGCTCTCCGGCGACTCGTACAACGAACGCGACAACGCCTCCCCGTTCTGCGCGCCGATCGTGCGCCAGCGCGGTGTGACCGAACTCCCGCCCTATGCGGTTCCCCTCACCGAGCAGGACCCGATCACCGGAGTCGTGGTCGTCAACCGCATGCGGCGCCTGCCCGCCTCGGTCGGAGCCGAGCGGATCGGCATGGTCACCGGCTCGAGCATGGCTCGTCTGACCGAGGCGATGCGGTCCCTGTTCGAGCTCTGAACCTGACCGATCAACCCTCGTCCCACTCCATCAGGGCACACCCGGTCAGGTGACTGGTGTGCCGCGCGGCCGCAGGTGGGAGCCGGTCGGGATGATCGGCCGATGACGGCGGCGGGTGGACAGGCGTATTCATAACCGGCAAGCGAACCTGGAGAGGACGAAGGCGTGACACAGGCGTACGCGGCGGCGGTGGAGAGCCTGCGCCCCGGCGCGCCGGCCGGCACCGGCGAGGCCGCTCGCCTGACCGTCGAGCGCGCGGTCGGGCTGCTGGCCGGCCGGGCTCGCTGCCGGCTGACCGAGGCGCACCGCCACCTGCTGCGCATGGCCGCCGAGGAGGATCGAGGCCTCTACGAGGTCGCGGTCGGCGTGATCCGGCTGCTCGACGTCGCCGACGCGGAACCGGGCCTCGGCGGCGGCCAGTCCCCGCTGCGGTTCGCCGCGCCGATCCGCCGGTTCGCGCCGTGGATCGGCATGGTGCAACGGGTTCTCGACGTGGCGCCGGGCATGGCGTCCTACCTCAGCGCCGAGCGTGGCCCCGACGGCCGGCTGCTCGACCTGATCTGGGCCGCGGCGAGCCCCGACGCCGTCGTGGCCAACGGTCTGCGCGGGTCCGAGCTGATCGGGCTGCGCGTCTCCGAGCACTTCCCCGAGGTCGTCGCGAGCGACCGCTGGGTCGTCTACCAGCAGGTCCTCGACTCCGGGGCGCCGGCCGCGCTGGGCCCCTTCCGCCACCACGACGGCGTCTACTCGGTGCGCGCCCACCGGCTCGGCGAAGGGCTGATGCTCAACTGGACCCGGCACGACGAGATGCCCGGTGGGCTGGCCGACCGGCTGGCCGGCACCGAGCGGCTCGGCAACCTCGGCTGGGGCGAGTGGGACCTGGTCAGCGGCGAGATCTACTGGTCCGACCAGCTCTACCGCATCTACGAACGCGATCCCCGGCTCGGCCCGATCGACCCGGCCGCCCGCGACACCGACGGGCTCGAGGAGGACGAACCGCTGCGCGTCGCGGCCAAGGAGCAGCTCGAGCGCGGCGACCGGGTCGACGTGATCACGCGGGTGCGGGTCAACGGGCGGGTGAAGCACCTGCGCACGGTGGCCGACGCCAGCCGTGACACCGACGGCAACCCGCTGCGCGTCTACGGCATCGTGCAGGACGTCACCGAGCAGGAGAGCGGGGCCAAGCGGCTCGCCGAGGTCGAACGCCAGCTCGACGAGCAGCGCCGCGACCTGGCCGCCGAGCACGAGCTGGCCGGCCGTCTGCAGCGCATCATCCTGCCCATCCCCGACGGCCCGATCGTGCTGCCCGGGGTCAAGGTGGCGCTGCGCTACCTGCCGGCCGGGCAGGAGAGTCAGGTCGGCGGCGACTGGTACCACGCGGCCGAACTGCGTGACGGCTCGGTGCTGCTGGCCATCGGCGACGTCGCCGGGCACGGCACCCAGGCGGCCACCAACATGGCCCAGTTGCGGCACGCCCTGCGCGCCCTGGCCGTCACCACGAGCTGCCCGGCCGAGCTGCTCGGCCACCTGAACCGGCTGATCTGCGACCTCGAACGCGAGACGCCCGAGCTGACCGCCACCGCCGTCGTGGCCCGGTTCGACCCGGCGACCCACGAGATCGTCTGGGCCCAGGCCGGGCACCCGCCGCCGCTGCTGAGCCGGGGCGGGCGTACGGTGCCGCTGGAACGACCGGCCGGGCCGATGCTCGGCGTGGTCGAGGACGCCGCGTACGGCACCGCCCGGCTCGACTTCCGCGCCGGTGACCTGCTGCTGCTCTACACCGACGGGCTGGTCGAGCACCGCGACCGCGATCTCGACGACGGCCTGGCCCGGGTGATCGCCACGGTCGACGAGGCCGTGCGGGCCTCGCCCGGCCAGCCGCTGACCCAGCTCCTGGCCCGGCTGCGGCAGGCCAACCCCGACGACGACACCTGCATCCTGGCCGCCCGTCCGGTGACCGGCGCGACCCGAGATCTGCGCGGATATCTCGCTGACGGTGCCAAAATGTCGCATCTGCCCGGCTGAGCGCCCGTTTTCGGGAGATCATGTCGGCCGTGACCGGTCGCACGTTCGGTGTCCTGTCGCCCTTCGTCGGGGGCGACTACTACGGAGCCATCATCGCGGGCGCGAACCGCGCGGCCGTGGCCGGCGGCGACCGTCTCCTCGCGCTGCAGACGCTCGACCCCGGCTCCTACACGGCCGACCGCAGCGGCCTGCCCGACTATCGGCGTCCGGTCGCCTGGGCCCGGCTGGCCGGGCTGATCGTGCTGGCCGGGGCGGTGCACGAGGCGTACGCCCGATCGGCCCGGGAGGCGGGGCTGCCGGTGGTGACAGTGGGGCACCAGATGACCGGCTGCTCGGCCGTGCTGGCCGACAACACCTCGGGCACGTTCGCCGCGGTCAGCCACCTGATCGGTCACGGCCATCAGCGGATCGCCTTCGTCGGTCACCTCGACCACTCCGACGTGCGCGAGCGGCACAAGGGCTACCTGAGCGCGCTGTCCGGGCACGGACTGACCGCGTCGCCCGAACTGCTGCTCGACTGCGGCGACAACCACGAGAGCGGCGGCGAGATGGCGGCCGACCGGCTGGCCGGAGCGGGGATGCCGGCCACCGCTGTCGTCTGCGGCACCGACCGCAACGCGGTGGGCCTGGTGCGCCGGCTGGGCGAGCTGGGCCGCACCATCCCCGACGGGGTCGCGGTGGTCGGCTTCGACGACATCGCCGACGCCATGTACATGCGGCCGAGCCTGTCGACCGTCCTCCAGCCGTCCGACGACATCGGCGCCGCCGCGATCGCGTTGCTGGCCGAGCTGACCGGCAACCCCGGCGGGCCCCGGGTCGTGCGCCGGGTGCCGACCGAGTTCGTGCGGCGCGACTCGTGCGGGTGCCCGCCGACCGGGCTGCCGGTCACCGAGGACCTGACCCGCTACCTGTTCGGCCAGGTCAACCATCTGCAGCAGACCCTGGACATCCAGCACCTGCTCGGCGTCGAGCTGCTCGGAGCGCACGACCGCGACCCCCGCGAGCTGCGCTGGCTGGTGCGGACGACGGCGTTCGCCGGGTGCCTCGGCCTGTGGCGCGACAGCGTGCTGCCCTCGCTCGACACCGAACTGCGCATCGAGGGGGAGTACCCCGCCGGGCACGACCTGGTCGGCACCGTGATGCCGGTCAGCGAGTTCCCGCCGCCGCAGCTCTTCTCGCTCGCCGACGCGGCGGCCGGCGAGGCCGTCTTCGTCGTGCCGATCCGCAGCGCGACGCGCGACTGGGGCATGCTCGCCGCGGTCGGCCACATCCAGGAGAGCACCCCGCCGGGCAGCGAGATGATGAATCACTCCGGGGCCATGCTCGCCGCGGCGCTCGACCGGGGTGCGATGGTGACCGCCCTGCGCGAGCAGGAGCAGCAGCTTCGCGACGCGGCGCTGCACGACCCGCTCACCGGCCTGCCCAACCGGGTGCTGCTGGCCGACCGGATGAGCCAGGCCGGGCTGCGCGCCGCCCGGCAGTCCGGTCACCGTTTCGCCGTGCTGCTGCTCGACCTCAACGGGTTCAAGGCGGTGAACGACTCGCTCGGGCACGCGGCCGGCGACGTGCTGCTCATCGAGGTGGCCCGGCGGCTGACCGGTCTGCTGCGCGAGTCGGACACGGTGGCCCGGCTCGGCGGCGACGAGTTCGTGGTGCTGCTCGACGGGTTGCCCGCCGAGGGGGCCGAGCGGCTGGTGCGGGACACCATCGCCGCCCGGCTGACCGAGCCGTACGTCATCGACGGCGGGCGCGTCACGGTCGGTGTGAGCATCGGCGTGGCCCTCAGCGACGAGACCGGCGGCGGCGCCGACGCGTTGCTGCGCGAGGCCGACGCGGCCATGTACCGGGCGAAGGTCGCCTCTAGGGCAGGCTCCAGCTCTGGGTCTGCGCACCCGAGCACGCGGTGACCGTCGCGGTGGCGCCCGCGCGGCCCGGGTCGGTCAGGCAGCCGGCCGAATTGACCAGCGTGCCGTCCGGGCCGGCCCGCCACTGGCCGGCGTCGCCGTCGCCGCAGCCGCCGACCCGCACGCTGCCGTCGCCCTGGGCCTGCGCGCACTTGTCGCTCACCCGCAGCGTGCCGTCGGTGGCCAGGGTGAACGTCTGGGCCGACACACTCATGCAGCCGGACACCGTCACCGGGCTGCCGTCCCCGCCGAAGATGCCGCCACGAGCCAGGCAACGCCCGCCGGCCGCGGTGATCTTGCCGGTGCGGTCGGCGGCCGGCGGCGCCAGGGTGGGGTCGGCCGGTGCGCTGCTGGGCGGGGCCGAGGTCTTGACGCTCGGCGACGGCGACAGCGACGACGACACGCTCGGGGACGGCGACGAGGCGCTGGGGGAGACCGACGGGGAGGCCGACTTCGAAGCCTTCGCCGAGGCGGCGGCGCTGCTGATCGGGTCGAGCGGGGCCTGTCCGGGGGCGGCGGGCAGCGCGACACCCGGCTGCGGCAGCCCCGGGTCGCTCGCCGGCCCGAGGACCAGATAGCCGACCACGCCCAGGGCGAGCGCGGCCCCGCCGACGAAGATGCCGGCGCGGGCCAGCGGATGAAGGCCGGAACGAGGCCTGCGTGCGGGGGCCGGGTCGTCCACGACGGCCGGCTGCACCAGCGTGTCGCTCTCCCGTTCAGGCCGCTCGGCGGGCTCGGGCCAGGTCTCCGGCGCCTCGTCGGGGGCCTGCTCCGCTTCGGCGACGGCCTTCACGTACGGCCGTACGAGCACGGGATCCTCGCGACTCTCGTCGATGTCCGACACCATTCCCCCAGCCGATTCGGATCCACGTTGGACCGGTAGGAGAACATACGCCACATCCGCAAGGATCGATCACCCGATACCGGACTTTAACCGTACGTATTGGTCTGACCATTCTTAGGTGATCCAGCCGCCCGGAGTAGGGTGCCCGGATGGCCGCCCCCCGGATGGCGTGGCTCGACGGGCTGCGTGCCGTGGCGGTGCTGCTCGTCCTCTACGCCCACCTGAGCCGATACCTGCTGACCGACGCGCGCGCGTTCACCGCCGAGTGGCTGCACGCCGGACCGGCCGGGGTCATGCTGTTCTTCCTGGTCAGCGGCTACATCATCCCGGCCTCGCTGGAACGGCACGGCAGCCTGCGCCGGTTCTGGATCGGCCGGGCCGGGCGGCTGATCCCGCTCTACGCCGTGGTCGCGGTCGCCGTGGTGCTGCTCGGCTTCTATCGCCCGGCCGACCCGGCGGCGGCCGCGGTGGCGCACGCGACGATGGTGCCGTTCCTGCTCGGAGTTGCCCCGGCCACGCCGGTGTTCTGGACGCTCAGCTTCGAGATGGTGTTCTACCTGCTGGTCACGGCCCTGTTCGCGGTGCGGCGGCCGCGCGCCGACGGGGTGCTGGCCGTGCTGCTCGCGGTCGCCGCCGTGCTGAGCGCTCCGCTCGCGCCGCAGGCCGTCCGCACCCCGTACGCGGCAATCGCTCTTGTCGTGGGTCTGGCCGGGGTGCTGAGCCGGCGGCGCTGGGCCGTGACCGCCGGTGGCGTGCTGCTCGGCGGGCTGGCCCTGACGCTGGTCACCGCGGGCGCCGAACCCTCGCACGCCTGGGACGGGTTGCTCATCGTCGCGGTCATGTTCACCGGCACCACGATCTATCGCGCCGACAGCGGTCAGACCGGCTGGTGGCCCGTCGCCGTTGTCGCGCCGGTCGTGGCCGCGGGCCTGCTGACGAACTGGTTCGCCGAACTCGTCGCCCTCGACGCGCTGACCCCGCGCTACATGGCCCGGTCGGTGATCACGCTGCTGGTGTTCGCGGGCGCGTTCGCCGTGGGGATGCTGACCCGTCGATGGCGTACGCCCGGGTGGCTGGCGACGATCGGGGTGATCAGCTACTCCGTCTACCTCACCCACTACGTACTGTTACTGGTCTTGCGGCCGCTGCTGCCCGGGAACCTCTCGCTGGCGTGGCAGCTCGCGCTCGTCATGGCGTACCTCTCGGTGGTCTTCGCCGTCTCGTGGCTGACGCATCGTTACATCGAACTCCCGGGGCAGCGGTGGACCCGCCGAATGTCGGACGTATGGGAGAAACCGGCGCGGGTAACCCAACCCCATGCACCGGTACGGGGATGAGGTGTCGGCGATCGCCCGGCCCCTGGTCGACGACGGGGACCTGGGCGTTCTGCTCGACCGGGTCGGCGACGCCCGGGTCGTGATGATCGGCGAGGCCAGTCACGGCACGCACGAGTACTACACGTGGCGGGCCGCCCTGACCCGCCGGCTGATCGCGGAGTGTGACTTCTCGTTCGTCGCCGTCGAGGGCGACTGGCCCGACTGTGAACGGGTCGACGCGGCCGTGCGCGGTGACGCCGCAACCCCGCTGGAGGCCCTGCTCGGCTACGAACGGTGGCCGACCTGGATGTGGGCCAACGAGG
Organism: Actinoplanes solisilvae; assembly: GCF_003999975.1. Lineage (GTDB taxonomy): Bacteria > Actinomycetota > Actinomycetes > Mycobacteriales > Micromonosporaceae > Actinoplanes > Actinoplanes solisilvae. The sequence continues at coordinate 220,695 of NZ_RJAC01000013.1, forward strand.
AGGTCGTCGACTTCGCCGACTGGCTGTGCGCCTACAACGCGTCGTCGGCCCGGTCGGTCGGCTTCCACGGGCTCGACGTCTATTCGATGTGGGAGTCGTTGCGCGAGATCATCATGTGGCTGCGCGAGAACGATCCCGGCGCGGTCGAGCCCGCGCTCGCGGCCTATCACTGCCTCTCCGCCTATTCCGAGGACCCTCAGTCGTACGCCTGGGCGACGCGCTTCCTGCGGGCAAGCTGCGAGGACTCGGTCGTCCGCATGCTCATCGACCTGCGCGGCCGTGACCTGGCCGTGTGGCAGAACGCCGAGGTCGTCGCGGGCGCCGAGCACTACTACCGGGCGATGGCCATGGGCGGTCCGACCGCGTGGAACGTGCGCGACCGCCACATGGACGCGACGCTGGCCCGGCTGCTCCACGGGTACGGCGCGGGGTCGCGCGCCGTCGTGTGGGCGCACAACACGCATGTCGGCGACGCGAACGCCACCGACCAGGCGGCGCTCGGCGAGGTGACGATCGGGTCGCTGGCCCGGGAGCGCTTCGGTCGCGACCAGGTCGTGCTGATCGGGCTGGGCGGCCACCGTGGCAGCGTCGTCGCGGGGCGCTCGTGGGGCGCTGCTATGGAGCCTCTACCGGTGCCACCCGGCCGGCCGGGTTCGATCGAGGACATCCTGCACGCCACCGCCCCGGCTGACGCCCTGTTCGTCTTCCCGCCGCTCGCCTCACGGCCTGACGTGCTGGTCGACGCGCTGCCGCACCGGGCGATCGGCGTGGTCTACCGGCCCGAGCTCGACGCGGGCAACTACGTGCCGTCCGTCCTCGGCGACCGCTATGACGCGTTCCTGTGGTTCGACGAGACCCGGGCGCTGCGTCCCCTGCATCCCCTGCGCGTGGACACGCACGAACTGGAGACGTACCCGTCAGGGGTTTGACTTCTCGGCGGCCCGGCGTATTCTCAACCTACCAGTTTATAAACCAGGTGGTTGTCATGCCGGATCCGATCGACGGCGTCTTCGCCGCACTCGCCGACCCGACCCGACGAGCGATCCTCGCCCGTCTCGCCACGGCCGACGCGACCGCGGGTGAGCTCGCCGCCGACTTTCCCATCAGTCCGCAGGCCGTCTCGAAACACCTGAACGTGCTCGAGGCAGCCGGCCTGATCGTGCGAACCCGCGAGGCCCAGAGGCGGCGCTGCCGCATCGTCCCCGCCCAGGTGCGCACGGTGGCCGTCTGGGCCGAGCAGTACAGCCGGCTGTGGGAGGAGCGCTACGACGCTCTGGACAGCTACTTGGGCGAACTCCAAGCACAGGAGGAACCATGAGCATCACCGTCCAGACCCCCGACGACACGACCATCGTCATGAGCCGCACCTTCGACGCGCCTCGCGACCTCGTGTTCGCCTGTCACACCCAGCCCGAGCACATCCGCCACTGGTGGGGCCGGGGCAACCCGCTCGACGTGACGCTCGACTTCCAGGTGGGCGGCAAGTGGCGCTTCGTCGAGCACGCCGACGGCCAGGAACACGCCTTCCGCGGCGAGGTGAAGGCCATCGACGCGCCGAACGGCTTCACCTGGACCTTCGAGTACGAGCCGATGCCCGGCCACATCCTCACCGAGAACTACGTCTTCACCGAGGACGGCGGCCGCACCACGGTCACCTCCACGTCCACCTTCGACAGCAAGGACGACCGCGACGGCATGCTGCAGAGCGGCATGGAGTCGGGCGCCAACGAGTCCTACGAAGCGCTCGACGCCTACCTGCTCAAACTCTCCTGAACCGGCCCGCGGCCGACGTCCACCGGGGCGCCGGCCGCGTTGCCGCGCTGGTCCATCCCCCTTCGGTCAGCTCCGGACCACGGCGACCACGGGGATCGTCCGGCCCGCCTTCGACTGGTAGTCCGCCCATCCGGGGTCGGAAGCCACGGCGCGGGCGAAGGCGTCGTCGCGGTCCCGGCCCTCGAGCGGCACCGCGGTGGCCTCGTACGCCTCGGTTCCGTCCTCCACGGTCACCGACGGGTCGGCCCGCAGATTGTGAAACCAGTCAGGGTTGCCGACGGCACCGCCGGCCGAGGCGATCACGAGGAAACGGTCCGGGCCGTCCGGGAGAAAGCCCAGAGGAGTGGTGTGCCGCTTCCCGGAGCGGGCGCCCCGGGTGGTCAGAAGAATGAGCTCACTGCCGGCGAACGGGCCGCCCACACGGCCGCCGTTGGCCCGGAACTCGTCAATGATCTGCTGGTTGAAAGGGTTGGGCATCGTCTGCTTCCTGCTCGTCCCGAAAATTGGCTGGGGAGAACGGAAGCAGCGGAGGCCCACGGATCAACCTTCGTCCGGGTGCCCCACTCGGTAATGGCCCAAGGCCGACCCGGCAGTCACGCCTCGTACGATACCGGCCCCGCGGCCCTCACCCAACCCAACACGCCCGCACCCGCACCCGCACCCGCACCCGCACCCGCACCCGCACCCGCGAAGCGTATTGGGCTGCGGCTGTTCCCGGGGTTGCGTCGGGGGGTGGCATCTGCTGACGTGGTGATAGTCGGTGGTGCTCACTGGTTGGCAATAGTGACGGTGTCAATGGAAGGAATGGGCAGCGGTCACCGGTACCCCGTAGGCAGCCGTGCCGCGACGCCACGTGCCAAATCCTAGGCAGACGACAATATGTCTCTTGACTAGTTGCCATGCGGTACGGGAGGCTGCTTTCGTCCCGATGGGCGCGGGCAGGAAGGGGGGCCGTGAGCGATGGTGTGCGTTCCGGTGTCGTCTCTGCGATCTCGGCGGCTGGCCGTGATGTCAACGTTTGTGCAAGGGCGCGTTGCGGGATCGCTTTTCCAAGACCTGCTCGGCATGGGGCGCGGTGACAGCCAAGCCGGCTCTGTCCGAGCGCGAATTCGCCTGTGAGGCGTGCGGGCTGGTCATCGACCGGACCGGAACGCCGTACTGAACCCGGCCGCTCTCGCGGTCGAGTCGGACAATACTGCCGGGAGTGGCTCGGTGGCAGCACGTGGAGCCGACCGGAAGACCCGTGTATGCGGGCAGGTGGCTGTGAAGCGTGAACCCGGCACGACATCAGTCGGTCAGACCGGGACCGTCCCGCTGCAAGGCAGGACTACCGACCATGTGCTCACCAAAGCACACTGAGAGGTAACGGTAATGCTGGAGGGGATCGATCGAGACAGGAGCCGCACATGGAGATCTCCGGCTTTTTCACCGCCATCATCGTCGGCCTCATCGTCGGTGCCCTGGGCCGCCTGGTCCTACCAGGCAAACAGAAGATTTCCATCCTCCTGACCATGTTGATCGGCATCATCGCCGCCCTGATCGGCACTTTCCTGGCCGCCGCCATCGGCGTGGCCGAGACTCGAGGCATCGACTGGATCGAGCTGATCCTTCAGGTCGCCCTGGCCGCCGGCGGAGTGGCTCTGGTGGCCGGCGCGCGCAGGCGTTCCTGACCGCGCAGCCGCAGCTCTGCGTTCCATCGCCGTTCCGCGTTCCATCGCCGATGGAGGTCGCCGGCGAACCACGTACGGCTGGGGAGCTTTCGCGGTGGGGTCTCTCGTCGGCAGGGCCCAACTTCGGCGAAACAGGCGGTTCCTACCTCCTTGATCAATCCGAGATCTTGGAGGTAGGCCCCTTGAGCGCGATCCAGGGCCCTACCTCAAGGATTAGCGAGCCGATCAAGAAGCGACGGGCTGATACCCGTGCCGGATCTGGCGGGACTGGCCTCAGCCCGGAAGCTGTCTGGGCGCCTGGTTGTGCTCCTCCGCCGTGGTGACGGCGAGCCCGCGGAGTGGCGTCCGATCCTTTGCGGAATCAGGGCTGACGTGACGTGGCGATGACGGAGTGTGACTGGATGTCGCTCCTTCGTACCACCCAAATGGTGCGTTGACGAGGGGATGTGCGAAGCTGCCCGCTACAATCCGCAGCTCTCATTGTTCGGAGCCTTTCATATGGCATCGCTCCTCTCCCTTGTTGCAGGGGTCGTCGTCGGATTCGCCGCCGGGTGGTTTTACGGACTGAAGTCCGCGAAGCGCGCCACGGTCGAGACGCCCGCCCCAAGCGCCGACACCATCCCCGCCCCGGCGACCGCCGCCGCGGCCACGACGACCGAGGGCGAGCCGAAGGCCAGCCCGGCCGCGGAACCCGAACCGGTCACCGAATCCACCACGATCACCACCGATCCGACCGCGGACGCCAAGCCGGCCACGGACGACACACCCGCCGAGAAGACCGAGCCGATCGCGTCGGCCACCGAGCCCGAGCCCGAGCCGGTCGCCGTCGTGGACGCTGACCCGGTCGTCAAGACCGAGCCGGTCACCGTTGTGGACGCCGAGCCGGTCACCGTTGTGGACGCCGAGCCGGTCGCCGCTGCGGACGCCGAGCCGGCCGCCGCTGCGGACGCCGAGCCGACCACGAAGACCGAGACGATCACGGAGCCCGAGCCGGTCGCGGCCGTCGCCGAGCCGGTGGCGGAGATCGAGCCCAAGCCGGCTGCCGCGGCGATCGAGCCCGCGGCGGCGGCCGAGCCCGCCGCGACGGAGACCGACGCTGCTGTCGTGACGTCGCCCGCCGCCAAGCCCGCCCCGAAGCCGCGCACCGCCCGGACCCGCGCGTCGGCGAAGCCCGCCGCCGAGCCCGAGCCTGCCGTCGCGCCCGAGCCGATCGTTGTCGGCGCTTCCGCCGTTGCCGTGGAGGCCGCGCCGGTCGCCGTCGCGGAGCCCGTCGCCGTCGAGCCCGTCGCCGACCCGGTCGTGGCGGAGCCCGTTGCTGCGGCGCTCGTTGCCGCCGAGCCGGTCGTTGCGAAGCCGGTCTTCGCCGCCGCCGTGGTTGACGAGCCCGTTGCTGCGCCTGTCGTTGCCGCGCCCGTGGTTGCCGAGCCCGTCTTCTCGTCGCTCGAGTCCACGGCGGACACCACGGCGGCCGTGCCGGGGATCGCGGAGGCCGACGAGGTTGCCGCTGTTCCCGCGCCGGTCGCGGTCGCCGCGGCGGCTGTCGAGCCCGACGACTTCACGAAGATCGCCGGCATCGGTCCGAAGATGGCGATGGCCCTCGCCGCGGGTGGGTTCACCACCTACCAGCAGCTCGCCGACTCCGACGTCCCGGCTCTGCGCGCCGCGGTCACCGCCGCGGGCATGCGGTTGTCGCCGTCCCTGCCGACCTGGCCCGACGCGGCCAAGAAGCTGGTCGACGCCCGCAGCTGAGCAACACAAAGCAGCTGATCAACAAAAAGCAGCTGAGCAACACCCCGATGCCCGGCGAACCACGTGTTCGCCGGGCATCGATGTCCGCGGAGCTGTCCGCGGAGCTGTCCGCGGAGCTGTCCGCGGAGCTGTCCGCGGAGCTGTCCGCGGAGCTGTCCACGGATCTGTCCACGGATCTGTCCACGGATCTGTCTACAGAGACGCCACCGACCGGGCCACCGCGGTTCGCAGTTCCTCGGGCAGCGCGGCATAGCCCGAGCGGGTTGCCGTCTGCTGCCCCGCGGAGCTGGCGGCGTACGTAAGGAAGCTCTTGGCCAGCTCTGAAGTGCCCTGCCGGCAGGCGATCTCGTAGGTGACCAGAACCAGCGGGTACGCCAGCGGATCGCCGGTGCGATAGTTCAGTTCCAGCGGCAGGTCACCGTCCGTGCCGGTCGTGCGCGCGGCGGCGACCGTGCGTGCCGCGGCCGCGTCGCTCAGAGCGACGAACTGGCCGGACGCGTTACCCACCCGCACCGTCGGCAGGTTGTGGAATCGCGCGTACGACGCCTCGACGTAGCCGATCGCCCCGTCGGTGCGTTCGATCTCGGCCGCCATCCGGTTGCTGCCCGCCACCCCGATCCCCTCACGCGGCGGCCAGCGAGTCCCCGGGCCCGTCGCCGCCAGGAACTTGCGGAAGTTGTCCGTCGTGCCCGAGCCGTCCGAGCGGTGGACCGTACGAACGGGTGTCCCGGGAAGCGTCACGCCCGGGTTCTCGGCCGTGACGCGGGGATCGTTCCAGCGGGTGATCTCACCACCGAAGATGCGCGCGATCGTGGCCGGCGACAGCCGCAGGTCGTCGACGCCGGCGACGGTGTAGGCCAGCGCGATCGGCCCCACCGCCATCGGCAGGTGCAGCGCCGGCCCTTTGCAGCGCGCGGTCGCCCGGGCCCGGTCGGCCGGGGCGATCGGCGAGTCGGAACCCGCGAAGTCGCCCTGCCCGGCAAGGAACCCGCGCAGTCCGGCGCTCGAGCCCACCCCGGCGTACGAGATGGTCGCCTGGTCGCAGCTCACCTGATAGTCCTTGATCCAGGCGCTGACGGCGTTGGCCTGCGCCGACGAACCCTGCGCGGTGACCGACCCGGCCGCGCACTCGATGGAGGCCCGTTCCGTTGGGCGGGGCGAGTCGCAGGCCGCGAGGGCCGCCACCAGCACGACGACGACGAGTTTTCGCACGGCGGCCTCCTCAGCGGAACTCGGCGAAGCGCTTGCGGACCGACAGCGGCACCAGCAGCAGGACGAGCCCCAGCACCGCCGCCGGCACGTACGGCCAGCCGGTGAGAAGGAGCCGGACGTCGCGCAGAGTAACGTCGAAGTCGTTCCGACGCGAAGCGGTCAGCTCGGCGACGGCGGCGTCGTAGTAGGAGAAGTCGAACGCGGCGTCACCCCGCCCGATGCCGGTCAGCGCCGCGACCGCCTCGGCCCGCTTGCCGTCGTCGGCGAGCTTGACGATGCGCTCGTGACCCGCGCGGTAGGCACGCCAGCGGTCCAGCATCTGATCGCTGTGATGGGGGCCGCCCGCGGCCGCGGCCAACCCACTCTCTCCCGATTGCAGAGCTTCGGCCTTGCGGTCGAAGTCCTGCCGGTAGAGATCGAGGCCGTCGCTGATCAGGTAGCGCGACGTGTCGGCGGCCGCGTCGTAGCTGACCGCGCGAACCCGGGACAGTTCCAGGAAAGGCACCAGGCTGCGGTCACGCGCCTCGGCCAGTGCCCGGTCCTGCACCACCAGCACGCCGACCAGCGGGATCAGCAGCAGAACGGTCAGTGTGGTCGCCGTGATCAGGGCCGGGTTCAGGACGCGCCGGAACCGCCGGGCCAGCCACACCTGTAAAGCGATCAGCAGGATCACCAGCGCGCCGCCCAGGACCACAGCGAGGATCACCCCGGCTGTCTGGGTCGCGCGCTCGGCTTCGTACGCCTGGGAAAGCCTCTGCTCGCTGGCCTCGCGCAAGCTGGTCGCCGCCGGGAGCAGGTCGAGATGCAGGATGTTGGTGGCCTGCGTGTAGTAACCGGGGGCGGCCGGGCCGGCGGTGAGGGCCTGCCAGACGCGCTCGCGATAGTCGCCGACGCCGTTGAGCAGCCGCAGCACGAGTTCGGGCGAGTCGCCGGTGGCCAGCGCGGACTGCAGGGCGGCGTCGACCTGGCGGCCGCGTTCGCGATAGGCGCCGAGCGCGTCGATCCGGGTGCCGGCGAGTTCGTCGCGGCCGGTGGTCAGCAGCAGGCGGGCCACCTGGGCGTCGAGATCGCTGAGGGCGAAGTAGAGGTCGGCGGCGTTGGCGGCCTGCGGCGCGGCCTCGTCACCGATGACGCGCACCTGATGCTGGACCCGGGCCATGACGAGGCTGGTCGAGACGAGCAGGGCGGCGGTGATCAGGAGGGTCGCGGCGAGCCAGAGGCGCAGGCGGGCCGGAGTCTCGGGCCGGACGAGGCGACGGGTGGCCTCCAGAACTGCGGGCACGGCCTCAAGGTATGGCAAGCGAGCGGCCATCCGGACGGCGCGCTCATCAATTAACCCAGCGTTCTCGGCGAATTCGAACGCCGCACCCCGGAGGAAACGGTGGTCGACCCGACCCGGCACACTTGACCGGTGCGACACGGGCGGATCATGGCGGCGTCGGTCATCGTGCTCGCCGTCCTGGTGGGCCTGCTGACCTACGCGAAAGTGCAGTCCACCCGCACGGTGAGCCTCGCACCGTCCGGCCCGTACGCCGTCGGCCGCCTCACCGACCTGTGGGTCGACCGGTCCCGCACCGACCAGTTCGCCCCGATCGGCGGCATGCCCCGCATCCTGCCGACCTGGGTCTGGTATCCGGCCGCCGAAGGCGCGACCGGCCCCGAGTCGGTCTACGCGCCGGGCGAATGGGCCGGCCTGCACCGCTTCGGCTGGGCCACCACCCACTTCGACCGCGTACGCACCGGCACGCGAGACGAGGTGCCCCCGGCGAACGGTCGTTTCCCCGTCGTCGTCCTGCTGCCCGATCTCGGCTACTCGGCCCCGCAGTACGCCGCCGTCGCCTCCGGTCTGGCCGCCCGTGGTTTCCTGGTCGTCGGCCTGACCCCGACGTACAGCTCCCGCCTCAGCGTGATCGAGGACCGGCCGGTGCCGGCCAGCGCGGCCGGTTCTTCGCGGGCCCGCGAGGATCAGCTCGTGTCCGTGTGGGCGACCGACGCGCGCTTCGCGGCCGAACGGGCCGTCCTCCAGTTCGGTGCCCGCGCCGACGGCGGCAAGATCGCGTACGTCGGTCACGGCCTGGGCGGCACCGCGGCGATCGAGGCCTGCCGGGTCGACGGCCGCTGCGGCGCCGTGGTGTCGCTCGACGGCGCGGCGGGCGGAGCGGCCGCCTCCGACGGCTTCAGCCGCCCCCTGCTCACGTTGCGCAGCGCGGACTCCGCGGCCGACGGTCAGACGTTCACCCTGGCCGGGGCCGACCGGCTCTCGTTCACCGACTACGCCGCCTACCGCGTGGCCGCGCCCGTCCGCTGGGCGTTGCCGCTCGGCTCCCTCGACGGCCGCCGCGCCCACGCCATCACGGTCGACTACGCGGGCTCGTTCCTGGCGTCGCGTTTCGGCGGTACGAAGTGGACAGCGCCGCCCCACCCCGAGATCCGCGCCGCCGAGGCACACCGCTGACCTGCGATTCCGCATCCCCTCGGGGCAACGGTCGTTGATCCAGTACGGGTGGCACGGGCCGCCCCGCTGTGATCGAGGTGGTTGTCTTGACAGACGACGATCGAGTGGAGAGCGAGAGTACGAGTCCCTGCGTCACCATCGCCGTGGCCGCAGTCGCGGCCTTCGTCATCGGCCTGATCGTGGCCGACGCCCTCGGGCTGGTAGCGGTACCGGCCGTCAGCGACCTGCTCGACCGGCTGGAAAAGGTCGTCAGCATCCTGATCGGCCTGCTGGGCTTCGCCGGCCTGGTCGTCATGAAGCGCACGAGCCAGGTAGACCTGCGCGCGGTCCGAACCGGCGCGGTCACCGGGGTGATCGCCCTGCTCGTCTGCCTGCCGCTGTTCCCCTCCCCACACAACGGCGCGACACCGGCCACAATGCCGACCCCCAGCAGCCTTCCGGCCGGCCCCACTCCGTCACCCACCAGGGAAGATCTGTTGACACCGCCGGTGCGGGGCCGCGCCGCAGCACCTCCCGCGACGGACGGCGTCGCCGGTGAGCGGGTCGGCCGCGGCCAAACGCGCGGTCTGGACGGCGCGGGTGGGATCGGCGGCGCAGGCGGGTTTCGTGGCTCCGGCGGCGGCTCGACCACCGAACCGTCCGAAAGCGATCGAGTCATCACGCCGGGAAACGACCGCCCCGAACCGGTGCCGTCGAAAACGACCCCCAGCGTCTCAGCCTCGCCCCCGGACCGCACGGAGAGCACCCCGTCACTGGTGATCCGGCAGTCGGATCCGCCGATGACGGTCAGCGTCACCGCCGAGAACCTGGCCGAGGCCGCGATCGGCGACTTCCTCATCGCCCCCGACTCGATCACCCCGATCGCGCCGGCTTCCGTGTCCGCCGACTGCGATCCGCAGAACTATCAATCGACCGCCGTGCTGCTGGACGCCGCCACCCAGCCCGTGATGATCTGTGTCCGCGCCCGTGCGGGGCTCGAGGTGCTGCTCCGCCTCGCACCGCACCCCGCCACCTACGACGAGACCGACCGCCTTCTCGTCAAGCTCGCGTGGCCGAGGGCTTCTGACGGTCGCCTGCCGCCGACAACGTAGCGGCCATGCGGCGAGAGCCCTCACTGACGTTCCGTGGCGCACTGCGGATCCTCGGCAAGACCGAGACGCCCACGATCGACCGGCTCGACACCCTCCTCGGCGGAGTGATTCTCGTGTCGGGGGTGGCCGCCGGCGTGGCCGCCGTCGGTGGTGCTGCCGCAGCCGGGGCGGCCGTGCTGGCTCCGATATGGCAGTGGGTCGATCAGAAGAACGAAGCCGGAGGCCTGCTGCGCAAGCTGGTCGCCTGCTTCGGCCCGAAGATCAACGGCACGGTCGGGCTGGAGCGGCGCGAGCTTGTGGCGGCCGCGCACAGCACCATCGTGGCAGCGGCTTACTTCGAGGTCTTCCACGAGGCGGTCGAGGAGGCCGGCTACGGCGGATTCACCCTGTCCGAACAGGAGAAGGAAGCGGCCACGGCCAACCTGCAGCCGTCAGTTTTCATCCCGGCCTTTTGAACGACTTGCCGGCGCTGCGGGACGTGAATCTCTACGACGGGTCCGAGACCGCCGTGACGTTGATCTATCTGGCGCAGGCGGCGGCCCGTAAGGATGAGGTGAAATCCGCCTTGCATGATCTCCACGTAGGTCTGCGGAGGCGTTCAGGATACTCGTCCGGCAAAATACGACTTGGTTCGAACGCGCATTTCCTGCCGGCCTTGATCACTCGGCTGGCGACCGGTCCCGGCGAGAGCGACTGAAGTTCGCCAGGCACGGCAATGGACGTCAGGAATCAACTGTCGACTGCGCGCCGCGCTTGGCCGCCTGGATCTGCTCGTAGACGTGGGTGCGCAGCTCGGTGAACCGCGCATCGGCCCGCGTGTGCAACTGGTCCCGGGAAGCCGGCAGGTCGACCGTGATCTCATCCTGGACCACGGTCGGGGACGACGACAGCATGATGACGCGCTGCCCCAGGTAGACCGCCTCGTCGATGTCGTGGGTGATGAACAGGACCGTCACGTTGAGTCGCTGCCACAGCGCGCGCACCAGGTCTTCGAGGTCGGCCCGGGTCTGGGCGTCGACGGCCGCGAACGGTTCGTCCATCAGCAGCGTCGACGGCTCGTACGCGACGGCTCTGGCAATAGCCACCCGTTGCTGCATGCCGCCCGAGAGCTGCCACGGATAAGCCGACTCGGTGCCCTCGAGCCCGACCGCGCTCAACGCGGAAGAAACCAGCGACGCCCGGCGCGCGGCCGGCAGCTTCTTCTGTTTCAGCGGCAGTTCGACGTTGTCGCGCACGGTCATCCACGGGAACAGGCTGCGGCCGTACTCCTGGAAGACCATCGCGAGACCCGGGGGCGGACCCTGCACCGGCTGCCCGTCGAGGCTGATCGTGCCGCCGCTCGGGTCGAGCAGTCCGGCGATGCAGCGCAGCAGCGTCGTCTTCCCGCAGCCGGACGGTCCGACCAGGCAGACCAGTTCGCCGTTCTCGACGGTGAACGTGAGATCGCGCAGCGCCTCGACCTCACGCGCGCCGGAACGGTAGGTCTTGCGCAACCCGGTGACCTTGAGCATCGAAACACGCCTCTCTCAGGATCGGCGCTGCGCCTCGCGCAGACCGTGGTACCAGCGGAGTGCCCGCCCCTCGGCGAGCCGGAACAGCAGCGAGAGCGTGAAGCCGAGCAGTCCGAGCAGGATGATCCCGCTCCACATCTCGGGGATCGCGAAGCTGCGCTGGAACTGGACGATGGTGAACCCGAGCCCGTTGCTCGACGCGAACATCTCGCTGATCACCATCAGGATGATCGCGATGGAGAGCGCCTGCCGCAGCCCGGCCGCGATCTGCGGGGACGCGGCCGGCAGGATCACCTGGCGGATCCGGGAGGGGCCACTGATCCCGTACGCCCGTGCGGTGTCGATCTGGATGCTGTCGACCGCCCGCACACCCTCGACCGTGTTCAGCAGGATGGGCCACACGCAACCCAGCGCGATCACGATGATCTTCATGCTGTCGCCGATGCCCGCGAAGAGCATGATGATCGGTACGAGGACCGGCGGTGGGAGTGCCCGGAAGAACTCGAGTACGGGTTCGACCGTGGCCCGCACGCGGCGGTTGAGCCCGATCGTGATGCCGATCGCCACGCCGAGCACGCCCGCGACCGCGTAACCGGCGGCGAGTCGCAGCAGGCTCGGCAGCACGTCGGCCCGCAGCCGGTCGAGCGTCCACGTGTCGGCGAACGAGGCCAGGATCGTGCGCAGCGGGGGAGCGTAGAAGCTCTCGCTGCCCGAGCTCAGCAGAAACCAGGCCGCGAACAGCACCACCGGCAGACCCAGGACGTACGCGACGCGTTTCATGCTGGGATCTCCCCGCGTACGGATTGGTGCCAGGCCAGCGTGCGGCGCTCGAACACGCGGGCGGCCAGGTTGATCGCCACCCCGAGCAGGCCGGTGACGGCGACCAGGGCGTACATGACCGGAACCGCTCCAGAGGACTGCGCGACGGCGATCGACTTGCCGAGACCGGGCGCGCCGATGACGAGTTCCGCGGTCACGGCCAGAACCAGGGCCACCGATGCGGCCAGGCGAACGCCCGTGAAGACGTACGGCAAGGCTGTCGGCCACAGGACGTGGCGAACGCGGGCCCACGTGCCGAACCGGAAACTGCGTGCGGTCTCGTCGGCGACCGGGTCCACGTCGGCCACGCCGTACAGGACTTGGACCAGCACCTGCCAGAACGCGGCGTAGACGACCAGCAGCAGAACCGAGCCGAGGTCGGTGCCGTAGAGCAGCACCGCGAGCGGGATCAGCGCCACCGACGGGATCGGCCGCAGGAACTCGACCGTCGACGCCGTCGCGGCCCTGAGCACGGGGATCGCCCCGACGACGATCCCCACGACGACCCCGGCGGTCACGGCGATGGCCAGGCCGATCGCCCAGCCGGTCAGGGTATCGCCGACGGCCCGCCAGAACTCGGCGGTGGCGAGCTCGTCGAACAGCGCTGTCGCGATTCGGCTGGTCGGCGGCAGGTAGGCGTCGTTGACCAGGCCGAGCCGGGGGAGCGCCTCGACGAGCAGGAGCAGCCCGGCCAGCCCGGCGAGACCGAGCAGAACCGGGTTGCCTAGGCGTTTCGTCACGGCAGGAGCTTCGCCACGTCGGGGGTCGCGCCGCCGAAGATGCCGTGGTCGACGCCGCCGCTCGTCTCGGTCTCGCCTCCGCCCGATGATCCACAGCCGGCCAGCAGAGCAGTCAGAGCTATCGATGTCGCTATCCCCGTGAAGACACGTCGCATTCGTTTCCTCCGGTAAGCTGTGCGCATTGCGAACGAAAGTTCTCGATGTGAACGCTAGGATGTGCGCCGTGTCACGTCAACGATCTTTGTCGATCCCGTGATGAGGCAGCCGCATCACGTGCAATCGCTCGAGCGTGGGCTCGCGGTCATCCGGGCCTTCGACGCGCAACACTCCGAGCTGACCCTCAGCGAGGTGGCCAAGATCTGCGACCTCACCCGGGCCGCCGCTCGCCGCTTCCTGCTGACCCTGGCCGACCTGGGCTACGTGCGCACCGATGGGCGCCTGTTCAGCCTGACGCCGCGCGTGCTCGAGCTCGGATACGCCTTCCTGTCGAGCCTGTCGCTGCCCGAGGTCGCCGCACCCCACCTCGAACGCCTGGTCCAACAGGTCCACGAGTCCTCCTCGCTGTCCATCCTCGACGGTGACGACATCGTCTACGTGGCCCGCGTCCCCACCAGCCGCATCATGGCCGTGTCGATCAATCTCGGCACCAGATTTCCCGCGTACGCCACGTCGATGGGCCGGGTGCTGCTGGCTTCCCTGTCCCCACCCGATCTCGACGCCTACCTCGACCGGGTCCCGCTGAGCCGCCTCACGGGCAAGACCGTGTCCTCGGCCGAGGCGCTGCGCGCCGAGCTGTCCCGGGTGCGGTCCCAGGGCTACTCGATCGTCGACCAGGAACTCGAAGAGGGCCTGCGCGCGATAGCCGCCCCCGTCCACGACCGAGCCGGCACGGTCGCCGCCGCCGTGAACATCTCCGTCCACGCGGCCCGCGCCACCCTCGACACCATGCGCCGCCGCCTCCTGCCCCCACTGCTGGCCGCCACCGCAGCGATAGACGCCGACCTACGCCTGAACGGCCACCACGCCCCTCGCGTCTGACCGAAACTTCCGGACCTCGACGAGACTGTTCCTGCAGTTCACGCCGCCGCTCCGGAAATCGGCACGACATTGGCCGTTGTGCATATCGGAACACGGCGTTAATCTTCCATCGATCCAGGTCACTTTCTGTCGCGCGATTGGGAGCGCTCCCACCGACGCTCCCGGGCTGTGCCGTCCCCCTCAGCAGCTGGAAAGGCCAACGATGATCGATCCACACCGTCCCCAACGGCGCCGGCGCGTCCTCGCCGTAGCCACCGGTCTGACCGCCGGCCTCCTGGCCACGGCCGGCGCGCTGACCGTAGCCTCCACCGCCGACGCCGCCACCACCCTCGGCGCCTCCGCCGCCGCCACCGGCCGCTACTTCGGCACCGCCGTCGCCGCGTACAAACTGAGCGACTCCACCTACTCCAACATCCTCAACACGGAGTTCAACTCGGTCACCCCCGAGAACGAGATGAAGTGGGACGCCACCGAACCGTCCCAGGGCAACTTCACGTACTCGTCGGCCGATCAGATCGTGAACCGCGCCCGCGCCCAGGGCATGAAGGTCCGCGGCCACGCCCTGGCCTGGCATCAGCAGCAGCCCGGCTGGACCTCGAACCTGAGCGGCACCGCCCTGCGCAACGCCATGCTCAACCATGTCACCCAGGTCGCCACCTACTACCGCGGCAAGATCGATTCGTGGGACGTCGTGAACGAGGCCTTCGCCGACGGCGGGGGCGGCGGCCGCCGCGACTCGAACCTGCAGCGCACCGGCAACGACTGGATCGAGGCCGCCTTCCGCGCCGCGCGAACCGCCGATCCCGCCGCCAAGCTCTGCTACAACGACTACAACACGGACGGTCAGAACGCGAAGAGCAACGCCGTCTACGCGATGGTGCAAGACTTCAAGTCCCGCGGCGTCCCCATCGACTGCGTCGGCTTCCAGTCCCACTTCAACGCGCAGTCCCCGCTGCCGTCGGACTACCAGGCCAACCTTCAGCGGTTCGCCAATCTCGGCGTCGACGTCCAGATCACCGAGCTCGACATCGAGGGGTCAGGATCAACCCAGGCCAATTCGTACGCCTCCGCCGTGCGCGCCTGCCTGGCGGTGACCCGCTGCAACGGCATCACCGTGTGGGGCATCCGTGACTCGGACTCGTGGCGGGCCAGCGGCACCCCGCTGCTCTTCGACAACAGCGGCAACAAGAAGGCCGCGTACACCTCGGCTCTGGCCGCCCTGAACAACGGCCAGCCCACCGACCCGCCGCCGACCACCACGCCGCCCCCGGCCACCACAACACCGCCACCGAGCGGATCGGGTTGCACCGCCACGGTCTCCCTGAACCAGTGGAACGGCGGGTTCGTGGCGACCGTACGGGTCACCGCCGGAGGTAACCAGCTCACCGGATGGTCTGCCGGTCTGACTTTGCCCTCGGGCGCCGCGGTCACCAACACGTGGAACGCCCAGGCCAGCGGTTCGAGCGGCACGGTGAACTTCGCCAACGTCGCCTACAACGGCACCGTCAACGCGGGCGCCAGCACCGAGTTCGGCTTCCAGGGCACGGGAACCGGCCCCGGCACCGCCTCCTGCACGGCCCGCTGAACGGACCGGGTGCCGCCTCCCGCGCGGCCCCTGACCGGACTCGGCGCCGCTGCTTCCCGTACGGCCCGTTGACCGGCCTGGCCGCGGATGCTTTCCACCGGGCGTCCGCGGCCAGGCGAAAGGATTGACATGTTGAAATTCTGGCGTGCCGCAGTCGCCGCAGTGGCGATCGCCGGAGTCGCGCTCCTCGTCCCCGCGTCCCCCGCCGCGGCCGCGAGCCTCCAGGAGGTCACCGGTTTCGGTGCCAACCCCACCAACCTGCGCATGCACCTCTACGTGTCCGACCGCGTCGCCGCCAACCCGGCCCTGCTGGTCGCCGTCCACTACTGCACCGGCTCGGGTCCCGCGTTCCATTCGGGTACGGAGTTCGCGTCGCTCGCCGACCAGTACGGCTTCATCGTCGTCTATCCGTCGGCGACCCGTTCCGGCAGCTGCTACGACGTGTCCACGCCGGGCGCCCTGCGGCACGACGGCACCAGCGACCCGGTCGGCATCGTGTCGATGGTCCGCTACGTGCAGCAGCGCTACAACACCGACCCGAACCGCACCTTCGTCACCGGCGCGTCCTCGGGCGCGATGATGACCAACGTCCTGCTCGGCGACTACCCGGACGTGTTCGCCGCCGGTTCCGCGTTCATGGGCGTACCGTTCGGCTGCTTCGCCACCACGGACGGCTCGATGTGGAACAGCGCCTGCGCCAACGGTCAGATCTCCCGTACGGGCCAGGCATGGGGCGACCTGGTCCGCGCCGCCTATCCCGGCTACTCGGGCCGCCGCCCACGCATGCAGGTGGTCCACGGCACCACCGACAGCACCCTGCAATACCCGAACTTCGCCGAGCAGCTCAAACAATGGACCAACGTGCTGGGCGTCAGCCAGACCCCCGTCTTCACCGACACTCCGCAGAGCAACTGGACCCGTACGCGATACGGCTCCTCCACCGTCCAGGCCCCCGTGGAGGGAATCAGCGTCGCCGGCGTAGGTCACTCGCTGCCGTTGAGCGGCATGGCCCGCCTGGCCATCGCGTTCTTCGGCCTGGACACGACCACCACGCCGCCTCCCACGACACCGCCGCCGACGACCCCGCCCCCGACAACACCGCCGCCGACGACCCCGCCCCCGACCGCGGGCACCTGCCGGGTCACGGCGGCAGTGAACGGCTGGAACACCGGCCTGACCACCCAGCTCACGATCGCGAACACCGGCACCGCCCCGGTCAACGGCTGGACCCTGTCCTTCACCCTCCCCACCGGCCAGACGATCACGTCCGGCTGGAACGCCACCTACTCGCCGACGTCAGGCCAGGTGACCGCCCGCAACGTCAGCTACAACGGCACGATCACCCCCGGCTCGTCGGTCTCCATCGGCTTCCAGGCCACCCACACCGGGAACAGCACCGCCCCGACGAGCTACACGCTCAACGGCGCGGCCTGTTCCTGAGCCCGTACGCGGCGCCCGGCCAACGGGCTAGGCCGGGCGCACGTCCGGGCGCGGGGTGCCGCGGCGGCATCGTCCTCCGCCGCGGCACCCCTCATTCCACCTTCTGGACCCGAGCCTAATCCGTTCCGCGTGACGGTCGACAAGAAGCCGCAGCCGCCTGTGGACAAGCGGACGACCGCGAACCGTGCCTGTGGACAACGAAAACGCAGCCGTCCGCGGAGGGATAGTGCCTCTGCCATCCCGGGTGGGTGGGAGGCTCCCGCTGGAGAGTCTTGATCGTGGTGGTCTGTCCTCAGCGGTCCCGGGCCGAGGGGTCTGCGCCGGGAGGCCCGGTGGCGACACCCGGTTCGTCCGGCCCAGTTACGGTGGACCGGTGATAGCCGGGGCTTTCCAGGCGCGCCGGCGTCGTGGTGCCGCGCGGCGCGGCCACTCGCCCTGCATGCGCCACGTAACAGCCAGCCACCGAGCGAGCCAACCGATCACCGCGAGCGGGCCACGCGAACCTGATGCCCGCACCGGGCTTCCCGGCCCAGACCTCGACCCCGGAGGCTCTCCGGGTAGCTCGGCCAGCGCGATCGTCGGTTCGGCCTGGCCCGGCGTGCATCGAGGTCCCGCAGAAGATCGACGAAGCCCGTCCGTCCCTTCAGGTCGAGGAGGCCCAATGAAGGCGAATCATCAGCAGCCGGCGTGGCTGCAGCAGGCTCTTGACGAGCTGGTTGCCGAGGGGGCGCCGGGTGCACTCGCCGAGCTGCGGGACGAGCACGGCACCTGGCGAGCCGCCAGCGGGGTGGCCGAGCTGGGCACCGAGCGGCCGGTCGACCCGGCAGGCTGGTTCCGGATCGGCAGCGTGACCAAGACGTTCACCGCGACGGTCGTTCTGCAACTCGTCGCCGAGGGCCGGGTCGGGCTGGACGACACGGTCCAGCGCTGGCTGCCCGACGTCGTTCCGGGCGCGGCCGCCATCACGATCCGCCAGCTGCTGAACCACACCAGCGGGCTCTACAACTACACGCGCGATCTGACCCCGTACGGCATCCTTCGTGATCGGTTCAGACGCTGGACCCCGCACGAGGTGATCCTCCCGGCCCGCCGCAAAGCCCCTGACTTCCCGCCGGGCACTGCACGCGCCTACAACAACACGGCCTTCGTCCTGCTCGGCATGCTCATCGAGAAAGTCACCAACAGCCCCTACGGCGACCAGATCGCGCGACGAATGCTGCGTCCCCTCGATCTGCGCCGTACGAGGGACGACGTGGAGCGGTTGCCGGAACCGCACGCCCACGGCTATCTCGCGGTGGCCGGCGAACCGGTCGACGTGTCGGTCTACAACTCGTCGCAGGCCGGTTCGGCGGGCGGCATGATCTCCACGGCGGCCGACCTCAACCGGTTCTTCGCCGAGTTGCTGACCGGCAACCTGCTCGGCGTACCCGAACGGCGCGAGATGCTCGAGGGCGGCCTCGGCCTCACCAGATACGGCGTGCCCGGGGTGATGGGCAAGGACGGTGGCTTCCATGGCTACCGCACCTGGTCGTTCCACTCCACCGACGCGTCCTGGCAGTTGACCGTCTCCATGACCTTCGGCCTGACCGGTGGCCCGGCCACCGAAGAGTTCCTGGCGCGCGTGGTCAGACTGTCCGCAGGTCGAGCGTGTGCCAGGTGATCTCCTCGTAGTCACCGGTGGTCGACCACCACAGCAGGCCGCCCCGCGCGAAGGCGCCGTCCACGTTCGGGGCGATGTCGACGGTCCGGCCGGTCGCGAGGTCGTAGACGACCAGGCCCGATGCTCCGGTCACGTCGCTGGCAGGGCCGGGCTCGGCCAGGATCTCGAAGCGGTCGAGGATCGCCACGTCGGTGACGGCGGCCTGGGCGGCGCCCCCGGCGATGCGGCGGCGGTCGGAACCGTCGGGCCGCACCAGTTCGATGGCGGCCGGCGTCTCCTCTCCCATGATCATCGCCCGGCACCAGGACGGGTTGCAGGTGAGCTGGGCCAGTCCCGAGTTCGCCACGGCCACGTCCCGGTTGGTGGCCAGATTGCGCAGCCGCGGCTCGCCCGACGTGCTGCCGTCGTCGACCAGCCAAGGCCACGCCGACTGCGACCACTGGCCCGGTTCCGTACGCACGGAAACACTTCCGCCGCCGACCGGGATCGAGCGGATCTGGGTCGCCGTCGACCCGGCCGCAGCCGTCCAGCGTAGACGCCCCTCAGCGACCACCAGGTCGTACTGGGTGCCGTAGAAGACCGCGCTTCCAGTGTCGCGAGTCAGCAGGCGCGCCGCCCCACCGGCGCGCGGCGCGGTCCAGAGCCGCACGGCGGGCGACGCGGCCGTCGACTCGGCCCAGAAGAGCTGATCGTCGGTGGCCGTGAACGCCTCGAACTGCGGATTGTCGGCCAGCGACACCCGGCGTAGCTCGCGCATCCCGGCGGGGGAGCGCACCAGCAGCCGCGTCTCCGCACCGTTCGGGGCCGGCGCGGTCCCGATCGCCGTCGCCGTGTCGAGGAACATCGACGGCGAGAAGAGCGGCCCGTCGTCCAGCCCGGCCGCCATCTCGCCGCGAGCCGCGTCCGGCCAGGCCGACAAGGCGGACGTGCGCGTGGGCGCGATCGGGGCCGAGGAGCCGCCGATCGAGCCGGTGATCAACGCGGTGCCCGCTGCGAGGGCCACGGCGAGCGCCGCGATGGAAGGCCAGCGCGGCTTCACGCGTACGGCTGCTTCGGCTGGGGGACCTCTTTCCAGGTTTTCACCTCGAGGAAGGCGACGTCCACATTGTTCACCGGGTCTTTCGTTGTCTGGGCGGTGTAGACGCCGACGACCTCGACCCATGTGTCCGCCGGTACGTCGATGGGGGCGCTCCCGCTCAGCCCGAGCTTGATGGGCCGCCCGTCGGCCGCGCAGCACGACAGGACGATCCGCGCCAGCATCGGTTTGCCGTCCGGGGCGGTGGTGATGAACCCGGTCATCCGCAGGTCGCGACCCGACAGGCTCTTACCCGAGTCGAAGAGTGCCCGCGACGCGTAGTCGAGAATGCTCAGCTCGGCCGGATCCCCCTCAGGAAGCGGGGGATACGACGAGTCCCCGACCGGCGCCGCGACAACGCTGCCCGCCTGACTAGCCGCGTACGACCCCAGGGCTGGCGGCGCCACCAGCAACAACCCGAGCACCGGCAGGATGAGAAGCCACCCCACCCCGGGCGCGTGATCGTGTTCTTCTGAAGCGGAGTGACGAGACGACCGGAAGGAGTACCAGATCGTCATGACCGCCGCCGCGACCAGCAGCACCCCCGTCGCGATCAGGAAGGGCTGCAACCCCTCCTTGACGTAGCGCAGGTAGAGATCGGTGAACGAGGCACGCAGCAGCGCCCCGCCGAACAGCAGCAACAGCACGCCCTGAGTCAGCCGGCTCACCTGACATCAAGGGCGGAAACCCGGTCCTTCAGGGCCGGGAGGAAGCCCGGTACGGCCTGGCGGCGTGTCGCCATGACATCTCCTGTATTGAGGTAGAGATGTAGATTCAATGGATGATGGTGGCCGAGTTGCTGAAGCTGGCCCCGACGGGCGAGCAGATCGAGCTTCTCTCGGCCGCCATGACCGCCTGCAACCGTGCTGCCAACCGGGTGGCCGAGGTCGCGTTCGTGCAGCGCACCGCCAACAAGATCGCCTTGCAGAAGATCGTCTACGCCGACCTCAGATCGGAGTTCGGCCTGTCCGCGCAGATGGCCGTCCGAGCCATCGCGAAAGCCTGCGAGGCGTACAAGCGGGACAAGTCCATCAAGCCGGTGTTCCGGACGGGCGGTGCCGTGCAGTACGACCAGCGGATGCTGACCTGGAAGGGCCGCGACGCCGTGTCGATCCTGGCCCTGAAAGGCAGGATCATCGTCCCGGTCGTCTACCAGGGCCGGTGGACAAAGGTTCCTGGCGCTGTCGTACGGGGCCAGGCCGACTTGATCGTCCGGGACGGCAAGTGGTACCTCGCCGTTGTGATCGACGTGCCCGAGCCGCCCGGTGGCGGTGAGCCGGACGGCTGGCTCGGTGTCGATCTCGGGGTGGTCAACCTCGCCACCGACTCCGACGGCACCGCCTACTCCGGCAAGGCCGTCCGCGCCATGCGCCGTCGCCACAACCGGCTCCGCGCCAAGCTTCAGGCCATCGGCACCAAGAGCGCCAAGCGGCTGCTGAAGAAACGACGCCGCAAGGAATCCCGCTACGCGCGGGACGTGAACCACTGCATCAGCAAGGCCCTCGTCCGGACAGCCAAAGGCACCCGGCGCGGCATCAAGCTCGAAGACTTGAGCGGGATCCGCGATCGGGTAACAGTTAAGAAGGCTCAGCGGTCCGACCTGCATTCGTGGGCGTTCTTCCAGCTCCGCCAGTTTGTCGGCTACAAGGCGGCCATCGCCGGTGTGCCCTTGGCCCTGGTGGATCCGAAGAACACCGCCCGCGAGTGCCACGAGTGCAACTACATCGACAAGAAGAACCGCCGCAGCCGCGACGACTTCCTGTGCTTGAGGTGCGGGCACGCTGGCCCCGCCGACCACAACGCTGCCCGCAACATCGCGGGCAGGGCCGCTGTCATGCGGCCTGACGCGGCGTGACCTCGCAGCCAGCGGGACAACACGACTGCAAGCTCGGTCCTTCAGGGCCGAGTTCATGACAGCAGCACCACCCCGAACGCCGTACCGACGAGAACCGCCACGACGAAGGTGGCCGGAGCGAACCGCGAGGCGAACCGCCGGCCGAACACCCCCGTCTGCATCGAGATCAGTTTGAGGTCGACCATCGGACCCACCACCAGGAACACCAGCCGCGATGTGAGCGAGAACTGACTGAGCGAGGCGGCCACGAACGCGTCGGCCTCGCTGCAGATCGAGAGCAGGACGGCGAGCACGGCCAGAGCGATGACCGAGAGTACGGCGTTGGCCGCGAGACTGGTCAGCCAAGCCTCGGGCACGACGACGTTGATGGTGGCCGCGGCCGCCGCGCCGATCACGAGGAAGCCGCCCGCGTGCAGCACGTCGTGCCGGCAGGCCGCCCAGAACGCCCGCCCGCGCGAGAGGTCGTCGAGTTCCGGCCGGTGCGGGAGCTTGATCCATTCGGTCTTGCCGAGCCGCAGCCACAACCATCCGATGAGTACGGCCACCAGCAGGCTCGCGAGTCCGCGGGCGACCGCCATCTCGGGCCGCCCGGGGAACGCCACCACGGTCGCGGTCAGCACGATCGGGTTGATCGCGGGCGCGGCCAGCAGGAACGCCAGCGCGGCGGCCGGTGTGACCCCGCGCCGGATGAGCGACCCGGCGATCGGCACGCTGCCGCATTCACACCCCGGGAGTACGACTCCCGCGAGCGAGGCGGCCGGCACGGCCAGCGCCGGATGCCGCGGCAACGCCTTGGCCCAGAACGATCGGGGCACGTAGACCGCGATCACCGCCGACAGCGCAACCCCGAAGACCAGGAACGGGGCCGCCTGTACGAGCACCGAGACGAACACGGTCGTCCAGGTCTGCAACGCCGGGTCGGAGACGAGGTTCCCCAGCGGCCCGCGAAAGACGACCAGCAGCACGAGCAGCCCGGCCAGCACTTCGAGCGAGCCGACGCGGCGCTCCCGCGGAGGCGACGAGACAGGCGGTTCGTCGAGGTGGGTCGAGGGCAAGAGCTCACTCCAATGCGGTCGGCCGCGCCCCAACATACCTGCCCGCCCCGAGCCGTTCACCCGCCGGTGCGACTGTCTCCACCTGCGAATATGTTGATTTGTGCATAGGATGCTGGGCATGGCCGAACCGGTGATCATCGACTGCGATCCGGGACATGACGACGCCCTCGCGTTGCTGCTGGCGGTGGGCGACCCGCGGCTGCGGCTGCTCGGTGTCACGACCGTCGCCGGCAATCAGACCCTCGACAAGACGACCCGCAACGCGCAGAAGATCCTCGCCCTGGCCGGCGCCCACGACGTCCCCGTCGCCGCCGGCGCCGACCGTCCGCTGGTCAACGAGCTCACCGTCGCGGCCGACATCCACGGCGAGTCCGGCCTCGACGGCCCCGATCTCGACGTGCCCGTGCCCGTGCCCGTCGGCGTACACGCGGTCGAACTGCTGCGAAAGCTGATCACCGAAGCGGAAAGCCCTGTCACGCTGATCGCCCTGGGGCCGCTGACCAACGTCGCCCTGCTGTTGCGCACCTTTCCCGAGGTCACCGCCAACCTGCGCCGCATCGTCTTCATGGGCGGCTCGACGACCCGGGGCAACAGCACCCCGTACGGCGAGTTCAACATGGTCACCGACCCCGAGGCCGCCGACATCGTGCTCCGCGCGCCGATCCCGCTCACGATGATCGGCCTCAACGTGACCCACCTGGCCCTGGCCACCGACGAGATCATCGCCGAGCTGCGCGCGATCAGCCCGATCTGCGCCGAGCTGATGACGTTCTTCGCCGACGCGTACCGCCGGAATTTCGGCTTCCCTCACCCGCCGCTGCACGACCCGGTGGCCGTGGCCTACGTCCTCGACCAGACCATCGTCCCGACCGTCCGCGCCCCGATCAGCGTCGAGCTCACCGGCGTCTACACGCGAGGCGCGACCGTCGTCGATCTGCACCACCGCACCGGCCGTCCCGACAACGCCGACGTAGCTGTCGACCTTGACGTGAACGCCTTCTGGACCGTGCTGCTGAACGCGATCCGTCAGAACCCGATCGGCAACCCCGCGTAGTTCTCGGCCAGCCCGGTCGCGCCGGCCGCCGACGACGTCACCCACCGCAGTTGCGACAGTTGCAACTGAGCGTCGAACGGATCCCCGCTCGCGTGCAGCATCGTCGTCATCCACCACGAGAAGTGCGTGCATCGCCAGACACGGCGCAGAGCGTCGTCCGAATAGCTGTCGGCCAGGCGCGCATCCCCGTCCCGCAGCAACGCCACCAGCGCCCGGCTCAGCAAGGCCACGTCGGCGATGGCCAGGTTCAGTCCCTTCGCGCCGGTCGGCGGCACGATGTGCGCCGCGTCCCCGGCCAGGAACAACCGCCCGCTGCGCATGGGCGTCTGCACGTAACTGCGCATCGGCAACACGCTCTTGTCGGTGATCGGCCCCGGCGTCAGCTTCCACCCGTCCTGCCCGTGCCCGAGCCGCGTGGCCAGCGCGCTCCAGATCCGGTCATCCGACCAGTCGGCCACGTCCGTACCGTTCGGCACCTGCAGGTAGAGCCGGCTGACGGTGGGCGACCGCATCGAGTGCAGAGCGAACCCGTCGGGGTGCCACGCGTAGATCAGCTCGTCGGTCGAGGGCGCCACATCGACCAGGACCCCCAGCCATGAGTACGGATACACGCGCTCGAACTGCTGCTCCGGCGCGGCCGCCGCCCGAGACACCCCGAACGACCCGTCACATCCCGCGATGGCGTCCACGTCGAGCCGCTGCGACACCCCCGCGGAGTCCACGAAGGTCACCGCCGACTCGTGCAGCACCACGTCGCTGACCTCGTAGTGCACGACCGCCGTCGCCGCCGCCACGAGATCCTTCTGCACCTCGGTCTGCCCGTAGACCCACACGCTGCGCCCGGCCAGGTCGACGAAGTCGAGGTGGTGCCGCTCGCCGGGCATCTGCAGATAGATCCCGCGGTGCTCGTGCCCCTCCGCGCGCAGCCGGGAGCCCAGCCCCACCGATTCGAGCAGCTCGACGCTCGAGCTCTCCAGAATCCCGGCCCGGATGCGCGCGGCCACATATTCCTGGGACCTTGTCTCGAGCACGACCGCGTCGACGCCGCCGCGATGCAGCAGGTGGGCGAGGAGCAGTCCGGCCGGGCCGGCGCCGATGATGGCGACCTGGGTTCGCATAAGCCACAGCCAACGTCAGCCGGGCCCGTGCGGCAAGAGCCTATTTCCATTCAGCAGAAGCCAGCGTACGACCGATCCCGCGCGCGGCGACCTTCAGAGCCGACACGAGGCGGGCCTGTTCGCGGCGCAGATCCGGCACGACGATGCCGAGCGCGGCCACCACGTCGTCCCCGCCCCGCACCGGCACGGCCACCGAACACGCGCCCAGGCTCATCTCCTCGCCCGTGGTCGCGTACCCCTCGGCCCGCACCCGTACGAGCTGCGAGGCGAGCCGGGCCGGTTGGGTGATCGTGTAGGCCGTGACCCGGGTCAGCCGCGCGAACGCCTCGGCGCGAACGTCCTCAGGGGCGTACGCCAGAAGGACTTTGCCGACGCCGGTCGCGTGCAACGGAAGCCGCGTGCCGATCTCGCTGACCACCGGCACCGACTCGTGCCCGGCCAGCCGGTCGACATAGAGCACCTCGCAGCCGTCGCGGACCGCGAGATGCACCGTGGCCAGCGTCGCGCCGTACAAATCGTGCAGGAACGGAGACGCCACCTGCCGCAGGCCCGACTGCATGGGGGAGAGGAGCCCGAGGTCCCACAGCCGGCGCCCGATCACGTATTCGCCCGACGGCAACCGCGACAGAGCGCCCCACCTGTGCAGCTCGCCGACCAGCCGGTGCGCCGTCGCCAGGGGCAGCCCGGCCCGGCGCGCGAGCGCGCTGAGGGTGAGGCGGCGGTGCTCGGGATCGAACGCGCCCAGCAGGTCGAGCGCCCGCGACGTCACGCTGGGAGCCATGACCACCTCTTCCGTTCAGTGGAAGGCAAGTATCGTCTCGCCGCCCTCGACTGGTCTAGCGTCGCCAACGTGACGACCCAGGCGGACATCAATCGCGAGATCGAGGAGTTGCGCGGGAGCGGCGGACCGCAACCGCGCCTGGACTACCCGCCCTACCGCAGCAGCGTGCTGCGCCACCCGACCAGGGAGAAACACCTCGTCGACCCGGAGGGCGTCGAGCTGTGGGCCCCCTGCTTCGGCCACGCCGACGTCGGCGGCACCGAATCCGACCTGACCATCCAGCACGCGGGGGAGCCGCTCGGTGAACGCATCGTCGTCACCGGTCGCGTCGTCGACGGCGAGGGCCGGCCGGTGCGCAACCAGCTCGTCGAGATCTGGCAGGCGAACGCGTCGGGCCGCTACTGGCACCAGCGCGACCAGCATCCGGCGCCGCTCGACCCGAACTTCACCGGCGCCGGCCGCTGCCTGACCGACGGCGACGGCGTCTACACGTTCCAGACCATCAGGCCCGGCGCCTACCCGTGGCGCAACCACGTCAACGCGTGGCGGCCCGCGCACATCCACTTCTCGCTGTTCGGCACCGACTTCACCCAGCGCCTGGTCACCCAGATGTACTTTCCCGGCGACCCGCTCTTCGACCAGGACCCGATCTATCAGTCGGTCACCGACCAGAAGGCCCGTGACCTGCTCGTCGCCGCCTACGACCATTCGCTGACGACGCCCGAATACCGTCTCGGCTACCGCTGGGACATCGTGCTCAGCGGCACCCACCGCACGCCCCTGGAGGACTCGTGACTTCCGCGCCCGGTCAGACCGTCGGGCCGTTCTTCCACCTGGGCCTGCCGTTCGACGGCGGCAATCTTCTGGTTCCCCCGGGCCACCCCCAGGGCGTACGTCTCCACGGCCGCGTTTTCGACGGCGAGGGCAACGGGGTTCCCGACGCCCTCATCGAGATCTGGCAGACCGACCCGTCCGGCCGCGTTCCCCGTGAGACGGGTTCGATCCGCCGCGACGGTTACACGTTCACCGGGTGGGGCCGCGCGCAGACCGACGACGGCGGGCACTACTGGTTCTCGACCCTGCTGCCCGGCAGCCCTTTCTTCGCGGTCACCGTCTTCGCCCGCGGGCTGACCGACCGCCTGTTCACCCGCGCGTACCTGCCCGATCCCGGACCCGACGCGTTGCTCGACGGGCTCGAACCGGCCCGCCGCGCTACGCTGATCACCACCCGCGAGGAGCATGGTCTGCTCTTCGACATCCACCTGCAGGGCGAGGGTGAGACGGTGTTCCTGAGCTATCCCGGGCAGGCGCGATGAGCCGGCGCCTATGAGCGACCTGCTCTGGCCCGGTGACGCCCGCAGCGGCGACCTCTTCACTGACGCGAGCGTGCTCTCGGCCCTGCTGCGGGTCGAGAGCGCCTGGGTCGACACCGACCTGTCCTCCCTGGCCGGCCCCGACGACCTGGGGTTTCTGTCGACCGCGGCCGAGCAGGGCGGCAACCCCGTCATCCCCCTGCTCGCCCTGCTGCGCGAACGGCTCGGCGAAGACCCCCTGGCCAAGACCCTGCACCGGGGCCTGACCAGTCAGGACGTGCTCGACACGGCGCTCGTGCTGTGCGCGCGTGACGCGGCCGCCCGTCTCCGCGACGAGCTGGACGCGCAGGTCACGACCCTCGCCGCGCTGGCCGACCGGCACCGCCGCACCGACATGGCCGGCCGCACCCTCACCCAGCACGCCGTTCCGATCACCTTCGGCCTCAAGGTCGCCGGCTGGCTTGAGGGAGTGCTCGACGCCCGCACGGTCCTGCACGCCGCCGCCGACCTCCCGGCCCAGTTCGGCGGGGCGGCCGGCAGCCTGGCCGCGCTGGTGGCCGCGGAGGGATCGACCGACCGGGTCACCGCGGCCGCCGCCCGGCTGGGCCTGCCTCTCCGGGAGCCGTGGCACACCAGCCGGGCGCCCTTCACCCGCTTCGGCGACGCCCTCGTGACCTGCACCGACGCGTGGGGCCGCATCGCCGCCGACGTCCTCGTGGGCGCGCGACCCGAGATCGGCGAGCTGCGCGAGGGCCGCGGCGGCGGATCGTCGGCCATGCCCAACAAGCAGAACCCGGTGCTTTCTGTCCTGCTGCGCCGCGCCGCCCTGGCCGGGCCCCCGCTCGCCGCGACCCTGCACACGGCGGCCGCGACAATGGTCGACGAACGTGCCGACGGCGCCTGGCACCTCGAGTGGCCTGCCCTGCGCACGCTCGCTCGGCGTACGGTCGCCGCCGCCTCGCAGGCCACCGAGCTGTTGCGGGGCCTGCGCGTCGACGAGGCACGGATGGCCGCCACGCTCGCCGCCGCCCGCCCGGGCATCGAGGCCGAGCAACGCGAGTACGAGACTCCCGGCGGGCCCTACCGCGGTGCCACCGACGAGATCATCGACGCCGCGGTGAAGCGGGCGGAGGAGAGGCCATGCTGACCGCCACCACGATCGTCGACGCCCCCGACCGCCCGTTGCTGCTGCTCGGCCCGTCGCTGGGGACCTCGGCCGAGACGCTGTGGCGGCGCTGCGCCGAACGCCTCGAGGGCCGGCACCACGTGGTCGGCTGGGACCTTCCCGGCCACGGGGCGAGCAAACCCGCGCACGGCGGCTTCGGCATCGCCGGTCTGGCCCGCGGCGTGCTCACCCTGGCCGACAAGCTGCGTCCGGGCCAGCCCTTCCGCTACGCGGGCGTCTCCGTCGGCGGCGCGGTCGGCCTGCAACTCCTGCTCGACGCGCCGGCCCGGGTCGAGTCGGCCGCCCTCATCTGCACCAGCGCCAAGATCGGCGAGAGCACCGGGTGGCGGCAACGAGCCGAGACCGTACGGGCCGACGGCACCCACGCCGTCGTCGGCGCGTCCCAGCAGCGGTGGTTCGCGGCCGGCTTCACCCAGCACGCGCCCGCCGTCGTGACCGCCCTGCTCGACGTGCTGCGCGGCGCCGACCCGGAGAGCTACGCGCTGGTCTGCGAGGCCCTGGCCGCGTTCGACGTGCGCGACCGCCTGGGCGAGATCACCGCACCGGTCCTCGCGATCGCCGGGGCCGACGACCTGCCGACACCGCCCGAGGGCCTGGCCCGCATCGCCGCCGGGGTTCGTAACGGCCGTCTGGTCGTACTGGAGAAGGTCGCTCACCTGGCCCCCGCCGAGCGGCCCGACGAGGTGGCGTCGCTGCTCGACGAGCACTTCGGCGGGCCGGCCACCCTCGACCGGGTGCGCGAGGCCGGCATGACCGTGCGGCGGCAGGTTCTCGGCGACGAGCACGTCGACCGGGCCATCGCCGCGACGACACCGTTCACCCGCGATTTCCAAGAGCTGATCACCGCGTACGCCTGGGGGGAGATCTGGACCCGCCCCGGGCTGGACCGGCGCAGCCGTTCGATGATTACGCTGACGGCGCTGGTGGCGCTCGGCCACCACGAGGAACTGGCGATGCACGTGCGCGCCGCCCGCACCAACGGGCTCACCGACGACGAGATCAAGGAAGTTCTGTTGCAGACCGCGATCTACTGCGGCGTGCCGGCCGCGAACACCGCCTTCCGCATCGCCCAGCGCGTGCTCGGCGAGACGTCGTGACCGCCACGCTCACGACGGCCCTCGACGCCGTGTCGGCCGTCAAGGAGGGCGACACCGTACTGGTCGGCGGGTTCGGCATGGCCGGAATGCCCGTCGAGCTGATGGACGCCCTCATCGAGTACGGCGCCGGCGACCTCACCATCGTCAGCAACAACGCCGGCAACGGTGACACCGGCCTGGCCGCACTTTTGGCCGCGGGACGCGTACGGAAAGTGGTCTGCTCCTTCCCCCGGCAGGCCGACTCGTGGGTGTTCGACGGGCTCTACCGCGCCGGCAAGATCGAGCTCGAGGTCGTGCCGCAGGGCAACCTGGCCGAACGGATGCGTGCCGCCGGGGCCGGCATCGGCGCGTTCTTCAGCCCCACCGGGGTCGGCACGCCGCTCGCCGAGGGCAAGGAGTCCCGCGTCATCGACGGCCGGGAATACCTGCTGGAATACCCGATCCGCGGTGACGTCGCGCTGATCCGCGCGCACATCGCCGACAGCATGGGCAACCTGGTCTACCGCAAGACGGCCCGCAACTTCGGCCCGGTCATGGCGACCGCCGCCGCCCTGACGATCGCCCAGGTCTCGAAGGTCGTCGAGGTGGGCGCGATCGATCCCGAGGTGGTCGTGACCCCGGCCATCTACGTCGACCGGCTCGTGGAGGTGGCGCGGTGAGCCTCACCCGCGAAGAGATGGCCCGCATCGTCGCCCGCGACATTCCCGACGGCAGCTACGTCAACCTGGGCATCGGCCAGCCCACGACGGTCGCCGACTTCCTGCGCCCCGGCAGCGGCGTCGTGCTGCACACCGAGAACGGGATGCTCGGCATGGGCCGCCCGGCCGTCGGCGACGAGATCGACCCCGACCTCACCAACGCCGGTAAGCAGCCGGTCACCGAACTGCCCGGCGCCTCCTACTTCCACCACGCCGACTCGTTCGCCATGATGCGCGGCGGTCACCTCGACGTCTGCATCATGGGCGCGTTCCAGGTGTCCGCCGGCGGTGATCTGGCCAACTGGTCGACCGGCGCCCCCGACGCGATCCCGGCCGTGGGCGGGGCCATGGACCTCGCCATCGGGGCCAAGCAGGTATTCGTGATGATGACACTGTTCGCCAAGGACGGAAGCCCGAAACTCGTGCCCTCGTGCACCTATCCGCTGACCGGCCGCGGCTGCGTGAGCAGGGTTTACACCGACGTGGCGACGTTCGCGCCGGGGGCGGACGTCGTACGGGTCGTGGAGACCTTCGGGATCTCGATCGAGGAGCTGTCGACACGGCTCGATGTGCCACTGGTATCTTCCCCGTGAATTCCACGTGATCAATACCTGACATCGCTCGGTGATCCACTTCTCACGCTGAAAGTTTGCGCGGCGTGAAAGCTCCGGACGATCCTGGGAGGTCCGTCTCGCCGGACCCCTCGGCGAGATCGTCTGGAGGTACAGGTGAGCGGCACAACGATGCGTCGCGCGCTACGAGAGCTCGTCCTCGTCGCCGCGCTGTTCCTCGCGTACAAAATGGGCCGTCTGCTCGTCGACGGCCACACGGCCGAGGCGGTGACCAACGCGTCGGCGGTCTGGAACTTCGAACGCGCGCTCCATCTGCCCAACGAGGCCGGCCTGCAAGCCGGCCTTCTTCATCACGAGTTCTGGGTGCGGGCCGCCAACTGCTTCTACGCGTACGTCCACTTCCCGGCGACCGCCGTCGCGTTGATCTGGATGTACGTCCGCAAGCCCGACACCTACCTCTGGATGCGCCGCACGCTCGCCACCCTGACCGCGTTCGCGCTGGTCATCCACGCGCTCTACCCGCTCGCCCCGCCGCGCATGCTGACCTGGGCCGGGCTGGTCGACACCGGCCGTCTCCTCGGACCGTCCGTGTACGGCTCACCCGACACCGACACGCTCAGCAACCAGTACGCGGCCATGCCGTCACTGCACGTCGGCTGGGCCATCGTGGTCGCCCTCGCGCTGGCGACGACCACGGCCGGCTGGCGGCGCTGGCTGTGGCTCGCCCACCCCGCCCTCACCCTGATCGTCGTCGTGGTGACCGGCAACCACTACTGGGTCGACGCCCTCGCCGTGATGGCCCTGCTCGCCGTCGTCCACCTGCTCGTGCCCTGCTCCACGACGGCCGCCGACCGGCTCGTCATCCCCGCTCAGCCCGCGGGGCTGCGTACCTCAGAACTCCCCCAACGTAGGTGAGGTCGACCCTCGCGTCCCCGATCTCCTCAGGCGGCGCGGCGAACAGGTCCCGGTCCAGCACGACCAGGTCGGCTCTCCTGTTCTTCTGCAGGACGCCGTCGGTCCTGTTCACGTAGGCCGACCCGGCCGTATAGGCGGTCAACGCCGTACGCAGATCAAGCGCCTGCCCCGGCAGGAAACGCGCACGCTTCTCGTGAGGAAGCACGCGGTTGACGGCCACGTGGATGCCCTGCAGCGGGTCGGGCGAGCTGACCGGCCAGTCGCTGCCACCCGCGAGCCGCGCCCCCGCCCGGTGCAGGTCGCCGAACGGGTACTGCCGGGTGACCGCGGCCGGGTCGAGGAACGGGATGGTGAGGTCATCCATCTGCGGCTCGTGGGCGGCCCAGTAAGGCTGCATGTTCGCGGTCGCTCCGAGCTGGGCGAACCGCGGGATGTCGTCGGGGTGCACGACCTGCAGGTGAGCCAGATGGGGACGGGTGTTGCTCGGGCCGTTGGCCTCACGGGCGGCCTCGACGGCGTCGAGGGCGTCACGAACCGCGCGGTCGCCCAGCGCGTGGAAGTGAGTCTGGAAGCCCCGGTGGTCCAGCTCGGTGACGTAACGGGGGAGCGCCTCAGGGTCGATGAACGACAGACCCCGGTTCGTGGTCGCATGCCCGCAGGCGTCACGGTAGGGCTCGGTCATCGCGGCCGTGAAGTTCTCGGCGATGCCGTCGAGCATCAGCTTCACCGAGGTGCACCGCAGATTGCCCACGGTCAGGCTCAGCCGCTTCTCGACCAGCTCGGCGATCTGCTCGGCGTCCCTGTCCCGATCCCACCACAGCGCGCCGACGACCGTGGCCGTCAGAGTGCCGTCGTTCGCCGCCCTGACGTACGCGTCGGAGACATCGGCGTACCCGTTGGCCGCGGCGACCATGGCGTCCTGCCAGGCGGTGATGCCCAGTGCGTGCAGCAGCTCCTGCGCCCGCAGCAGACCCGCATAGAAGTCGTCGGGCGAGGTCTCGGGCACGTCGACCAGAGCCATCGCCCCCTCCTGGAGCGCGCCGATCGGGGTGCCGTCGGGCTCCCGGTCGATGCGCCCGCTCGACGGGTCGGGGGTGCTCGCCGTTATGCCCGCCCTCTCGAGGGTGAGCGTGTTGACCCAGGCGGCGTGATGATCGCGGTTGAGCAGGAAGACCGGACGGCCAGGCACCACCTGGTCGAGCAGACGCCGGTCAGGGATGCCGTTGGGGAAGCTCTCCATCGACCAGCCGCCGCCCAGAATCCACTCGGCCAGCGGGTTACGGTCGGCGTAGTCCCGGATGCGCCGCAGGTACTCGTCGAGGTCGGTCGTGCCGGTCAGATCGCACTGCCCGAGCTCGACCCCACCCATGACGGCGTGGATGTGCGCGTCCTGAAACCCCGGCAGGAGCAGGCGGCCAGCGAGATCGACCCGCTCGGTTCCTGGCCCCACGAGATCTCCCAGGTCGTCCCCGACCGCCAGGATCCGCCCGTCCTTCACCGCCAGCGCCGACGGGGGCCGCTCTTGACCCGCATCTCGCCCGCCGGCACCCGCCGTGAAGACGTGCCCATCGGTGAAGACCAGATCAGCGTGCGTCATAGAAGCTCCGATCGCAAAGGCAAGCCCGCCCCGGGCATGCGATTGCACCACCGCCCGCCCCCAGGCTCAAGCCCCCACCGGACCGCCAGCGCTGCTCCGCTGACCGCCGGCCCTTCGCCGGACTGCCCGGCCCTTCGCCGGACTGCCCGGCCCTTCGCCGGGTCGCCAATCCCGGTCGGGCCGCCAGTCCTTCATCGGACCGCCAGCCTCCACCATGCCGGTAGTCCCCAATACGGCCGTTGGCGAGCCTTTAGGGTCGAGGTCTGTCCGCGGACGCTCGATGCAGGCAGCAGGCATCCGGTTCGCATGGCCCGGTTGCCGCGCAGACCATCCGAGCTGCCCCCGCCGTCGTAGAGCAGCTGCGGCGCGGCCGGTCGCGGCAACCGGCGGGTCGCCGCCGTCCCTAAGACCAGCATGTAGGCCTCTCCCCGGCTTGATTTTTGTGCTGATCCTTGATGTAGGCGCTACGAACGCGATCGAGGGGCCTGCTCCCTGGATCTTGGATTGATCATGGGAAGGAAGGGCCCGCTCTCCTGGAACTGAGACCTGTCGTCCGGCCGCACGACGGCGACCGCGGCCAAGAAGCAGTTCGACGTCTACCTGAGCCGGGCAAGCGACGCCGTCGGCACCATCCACGCCGCCTGCGGCCAACCCAGATGATGAGCTGACCCCACGACGACAGACCTTCACGGCGAAAGCTGCCTAGCGTCCATCCGAGCGGGGCCCTCCCACCCGGGGGTACGGCGACCCTATGGCTTGTTGCGAGGGGAGGCCCGGTTTTCCACAGACGCTGGTTTTCCACAGGCGCGGGCGGGTGCTGAGGGGCGCCTGACGAAAGTGACGCACACCATCGGGGGTTCGATTTGGTGGTTGGGGGTTCGCCTAGTAATGTTTTCCGAGCCGCCAGGGAGACGGGCGAGCGAGCGGGACTCTTCGGAGGCCCGGCGCGGCCGTCCTGGAGGAATCCACGAAAGTTCAGCAGGATGTATCGCTGCGTCGATTTTGGTGCGTGGTGGGTTCTGGGGGGTTCGTGGTGCCTGAACGGTTTTCGGTTTTGGCAAATTCGGGCACTGACCTGGATTTGGCGGAACGGGAAGCGGCGGGTAAGGTTTTAGAAGCGCCCGGGGGAAAGCAACCGGGCGGGTTTGAGAAATACTCCGGTGCGGTTGGCCGGGTGTGGTTGTTCTTTGAGAACTCAACAGGGTGCTTGATAAGCCAGTGCCAATTAGTAATACCCCGGCCGGCTTGCCTTGTTTTGCGGGGTCGAGTTTGGTGGGAGATTCCTTTGGCAACATTT
>NZ_RJAC01000127.1 GCF_003999975.1 Actinoplanes solisilvae
TGCGTAGTGGTTCTTGCCGGCGGCTTTGGCGGTGTACATCGCTTCGTCGGCGTTTCGGATGGTGGTGTCGGCGGTGTCGCCGTCCCGATAGAGGGCGATACCGGCGCTGGCCGTGACGTGGCAGACCTGGCCGTCGATGTCGAAGGGGTGCTGCAGCGCGCTGATGATCCGGTCGGCCACGATCTTAGCGTCCTCGACGGTGGTGATCTGCTCGGTGAGGACGGCGAACTCGTCGCCGCCGAAGCGCCCGACGGTGTCGCCGGTGCGGGTGCAGTCCTGCAGCCGGACGGCGACCTCGGACAGCAGGGCGTCGCCGGTGCCGTGTCCGAAGGTGTCGTTGATCTGTTTGAAGCCGTCCAGGTCGACGAACAGGACCGCCAGGGTCGAGGTGCCGCGTTCGTGGGTCGCGATGGCGTGGTCGACCCGCTCTTGGAACAGGACCCGGTTCGCCAGCCCGGTCAGCGGGTCGTGCAGGGTGCGGTGGTGCAGTTCGCTCTCGCGTTCACGCAGCTGCGC
>NZ_RJAC01000128.1 GCF_003999975.1 Actinoplanes solisilvae
AGGCTTTGTATGCAATCATAGATTGTTCAACAATTTTCATCAAATTATCAATATCCGGTTCTTCCTGAGACTCAAGCAGTTCTGCATTCTTTTTAAGAACTTCATAACCTTGTTTAAAGGTTAATTCTTTTTTAGTCATGGTCGATCACCTCTTTAACATTGGCGTTAATAATACCATCCTGTAATTCTACCTGGATGCTCTCACCGGAGATCTGTTGAATCGAACGAATAGCTTTTCCTTGACTGCGGACAATACCGTACCCTTTGGCCATTACATTTCTTGGGTTCTGTAATAGGGTTTCCCGCATCAATGATTCAACCTGGGTGGATGCCATTTTAATTTGTTGTTGCGCGAAATACTGATTATTGCTTTTCATTAACTCAAGTGTGTGCTTAGTCGTATTAATTTGATTTTGGGCAAGCGTCTTAATCACGTTAAGGTACTGATCATTTTGACTTTGATAGGCCGCGATTTGGTGATGGGATAAAAGCTTAATGGTTTGCAGAAAATC
>NZ_RJAC01000129.1 GCF_003999975.1 Actinoplanes solisilvae
ATTTACTCTCTTTTAGATGCTTTTATTTTCCTTTTTATTTATTACTAATAAAAATTTATTAATGAATAAATGGAAATGGAAAATTTTATACTTAAATGTTCTATACTTTATTTCTTTATATTTTGCGTTTTAAGACCATTTAAAATAATTCTCGTAGGTGGGTATAGGAAACTAATCTAAAATTGAGTACAGGAGATTCTGTGCTCATTTAGAACTATGTTGTTCTCTTATCTTACCTATTTATTATTAAAACAAAAAATATAAAGAAATTAGTGAGTGGGGTACTGTTTATTTTGAGATTGTCTTAACTAATCCAAAAATCCTATACAGCGAAGCTGTTGCAACATAAGCCTCATTGAAGGTCTATGTAGTTATCTCCATAAGATTTTTTCAGAACCTCGATTAATTTATTACGTCACGTATAGCCTAGCTATGATCTCTATAAGATTTAGTAATAAATTAATCGAGGAAACAACCGACTGAGTACATTGGATTAAGAAAGAGAAG
>NZ_RJAC01000014.1 GCF_003999975.1 Actinoplanes solisilvae
CGACCGCAAGGCTTCCCACTTCACCGGATTCCTGCGCCTGGCCTGCGCTCTGATCTGCTACCGCCGAGCCGCCCGCCTCAACCTCCTGACCAGCAACAACCCCTAATGAGATGCGGTCTAAGCCGAGCGCGCGGGTCAGCCGTTGTGGGGGCGGCGGGCCACGGCGAGCAGGTGGGTGGCCGGCCAGGGCAGCGGGGTGCCGTCGAGGTCGGTCAGGGCGGCGACCGGCGCTATCCGGTTGTCGATGACCCAGTCGTTGCGGATCGGGGCCGAGGCCGGGTCGAGTTCGAAGCCGGCCTCGGTGAGCAGGGCCGTCCAGTCGGCGAAGCTCAGGCCGCAGAACTGTTCCTGGGTCTCGGAGAGCCAGTTGTCGACGTAGTCCTTGCGGGTCAGGAAGTCCATGGCCGTGGCCTGGTCGAGCTGTACGGTCTCGTCGTCGACGGGCTCGTAGGCGAACGGGAAGGCGAA
The DNA here is from genome assembly GCF_003999975.1 of Actinoplanes solisilvae. GTDB lineage: Bacteria > Actinomycetota > Actinomycetes > Mycobacteriales > Micromonosporaceae > Actinoplanes > Actinoplanes solisilvae. Next base: position 469 of record NZ_RJAC01000014.1, read on the forward strand.
GTCGACGGCGAACTGGTCGAGCCGCGCGCGTGTCGACAGGCTTTCCACGTACGTTTTGACCTCGGACGGTGACAGGTCGGCGAGGTCCACGCGGGGCTTCGCCGGGTTCGCGCCGTCGTCGCGGGTGAGGCGCAGCCGGACCGGCCGTCGCGGGTCGTCGGGGCCGCAGACGTCACTGTTGATCCAGACGCCGCCGGGGGCGGTGTGGTCGAAGATGCGGCGGGCGAACCGCAGCACCGAGTCGCGGCGTTCGCCGTACGACCAGATCTCGTGGGTCAGGGCGAAGGTGAGAGTGGTGTCGACCGAGCGGTCGTGGAAGATGGCGCCGCCGAGCACGTTGCGCTGATAGAAGTAGACGTTGGCGTTGCAGAACAGGCCCTGGTCCTTCTTGTGCAGGCACTCCTGGTAGAGGTGGCGGGCGATCTCGACGCCGATCAGGTCGCTCTCGTGCAGGCCGGGCTCACGGTCGGCCAGTTCCAGCATCGAGCCGGCGCCGCAGCCGATGTCGACGATGCGGCCGGGCTGCACATATTGCCGCACGGCGGCCCACTTGCGCTCGGCCGCCGCGGTGAACGCCTCGACGTACGTGCGGTAGTCGCGGGTGGCGGTGAGGCCACCCTCGTCGCCGATGACCGGGTCGTTGACGACAGTGCGGACCGTGTCGGTCAGGCGGTACCGCTCGAAGACGTCGATCGTCGCCGGGTGCGCGAGCGTACGCCATGTGTCGTCGTCCTGGCTCAGCCTCAGGAGCACGTCCCACGGGCGCTCCGGGCTGCTCGGCAACGACGGATCGGCCTCGACCCAGGCGATCGGGAAGCCGAGACGTTCGTACAGCTTGGCGACCTGCGGGGTGGAGCAGGCGACCAGCGTGTCGGCGGGCGTCAGCTCGAGGCCCGTGGCGACCGCGATGGTCTTGAGGGTGACCTCGGCGAAGACGTCGGTCGGCGCGGTGTCGAAGATCGGTACGACCACCGACCGGAGGCCGGCCAGCAGGCTGAATCGCTCGATGGCGGCCTCGCGGCGGTGGTACGGAACGGGGTTGCGTTTCGTGTTCTCGTGGTTGGCCGAGGTCACCGCCCACACGATCGTTGATCCGCCCGCGGCGAGTTCGCGCAGGTAATCGGCCTGGAAGCGGGTCAGCAGGTGGTGCCGGCCGGGAAAGAGAACGAAGGGTGCCACCATCGTGATCTTACCCGGCGGAGCCGGACGGTCAGCGCCAGCTGGTCGGGATGCCGGTGACGTTCAACGGACGGCCGGCGTCGCCGCGCGCATGGGAGGCGCGCAGGTAGACGCGCGGAGCGGTGGCGTCCGCGGGCTGGCGGCCGTAGGCCAGAGTGCGACCGTCCGGGGACCAGATCGGGCTCGACTCGACCACAGTCGGGGTGGCTGTCAGGTTCGTGGTCGCGCCGGTGCGGACGTTGATCGACCACAGGTCACCTCCCACCTCAGTGGCGAGGCTGCGGCCGTCCGGGCTCCAGGCGATCCGGTACGGATCCCAGGTGTCCTCACCGTAGGTCAGGCGACGCGCGGTCATCGACCCGTCGGCACGGACGATCCAGATGTCGCGCGCGAAGATGGGGTCCCACGGGTCGCCGCCGACCGCCCAGCCCAGCAGCACGGCGACGTGCCGGCCGTCGGGCGACCAGTCGAGAAGGCCCTCACCGTATTCGAGGGCGTTGTAGACCACTCGTTGGCCCGGCTCGGCGACCGTGGCCGCCGCGATCTCGCCGGCCTCGAAGCCGATCTCTCGGCCGTCGGGCGACCAACGGGGGTGGCTGGGCACCGAACCGCCATCGATCACCCACTGGCGGTCAGTGCCGTCGGCCTTGACCGTGTAGATGCTCCAGCCGTCGGCGTAGGTGACACGCCGGCCATCGGGCGAATAGTCGGGATAGGCGTACGCCGGGAGATTGAGGTTGAGACTACGAACATCGCCACCGCGGGCACGGACGCTGACGACCCCTTGACCACTGGCACTGTCGTCGAGAACGAGAATCCGTCCGCCCGGGGCGGCGGGCGCGGCGCTCGCGGGGCCCGTCTCGACCAGCACGAAGGCTATGGAGAGAGCCAGTATCCCAGGAAGAACACGCACATTGATCACCTCTGGTGAGTAAACGTGCGCTCACCGTAGACGATCGCTTCCACTGTGGAAGCCCGGCTCGGATCGGCGAGGCGGTATGGCAAGCTCCTGTCCCGTGATCGATGATCTCGCCGAAGAGACTCCGCAGGGCCGCCCGTGAGGGCCGTCATCGTCGCGGCCGCCGTCGCGTTCATCATCTCGCTGTTCATCACGCCGGTCGCGATTCGTGTCTTCACCGCGCTCAAGGCCGGCCAGCCGATCCGGTCCATCGGCCTCGCCAGCAACCAGGGCAAGACCGGCACCCCCACGATGGGCGGCGTCGCGTTCATCATCGCGACCGTCCTCGCGTACGTCGCCGGCCACATCGCCCTGACCACCCTCCCGGAACGGCAGATCGCGCAGGAGGGCCCGACCATGACGGCCCTCGTCCTGCTGGGCCTGTTCGTCTTCTGCGGCGTGGTCGGCTTCCTCGACGACATTCTCAAGGTCCGCCGCCGCAACTCCGACGGCCTGTCCGCCAAGGGCAAACTGCTCGGACAGGCCCTGGTGGGCAGCGGTTTCGGCATCGCCGCCCTCTACATGGCCAGCACCAACGGCCAGACCGTGGCCAGCGAGCACATCTCCCTCATCCGCGACATCAGCTGGCTGGACGTAGGCAAGGTCGGCTCGGTGATCGTCTTCGTCTTCGTCATCACCGCGATGTCGAACGGCGTAAATCTCACCGACGGCCTCGACGGCCTGGCCACCGGCGTATCCGTCCTGGTGCTGGGGGCGTACGCCCTGATCGGTTTCTGGCAGTACCGCCACTGGTGCGCCGACGAGGCCTATGCCCGCGCGAACGACTACTGCTACCAGGTCCGCGATCCCCTGGAAATCGCCATGATCGCCGCAGCCGCCGCCGCGGCCTGCCTGGGCTTCCTGTGGTGGAACACGTCCCCGGCCCGGATCTTCATGGGCGACGTGGGCTCGCTCGCCCTGGGCGGCCTGATCGGCGGACTAGCCGTGGCAACCCGCACCACCCTGCTCGCCATCCTGATCGGCGGTCTCTTCGTCCTCATCACCGTCACCTGGGTGATCCAGATCGTCTCGTACCGAACCACCGGAAGACGCGTCTTCCGCATGGTCCCCCTGCACCACCACTTCGAACTGGCCGGCTGGAGCGAAGTGAACATCGTGATCCGCTTCTGGATCATCGCCGGCGTCGGCGTAGCAGCCGGCCTGGGCCTGTTCTACTCAGACTTCCTGGCGGCCAACGGCTGAACACACGTCAGCCCGGATGGTGATAGGCGGCAATGATCTCCAATGCCTGCCCATACCATCCGGCCGCGTCAGCGTCAGCCGTCGCCGCCAGAGCAGCCTCAAGCTTCAGACCCGGAAGGCCGGTACGAATCCAGCCGTCCACTTCCCGGTGAAAGAAGTCGTCCAGGCCGGAAAGCAACACCGCGTCCACCAGTTTGGCCATCTGCACCATCGCCGGCTCACCCTGTTGCCCAGCCAAGATTTCCAGGTACGCGATGACGCTGTGATCGTTCTGCTCGCCGGTCGCGAAGAGCTCCAGAATGCGCGGCAGAAAGTGCCGGAGATCGGCCTCCTCACCCCAGGTCCCCATCGCCTTGAAGGTGTATCGCTCGAGGTCGCCGGCAGTCAGCTCGCGGAGCGGCGTCCGCTGCAAGACCGATGCTTCCTCGTCGCTGATGCAGTGCCCGCAGTAGCTGATCGGCTGCCCCCGCCTGTTAGGCGCGAACGCAACGTAGAGTTCCTCGACGGCTTGCACACCGCGATGCTAACCGCGCCTCCGCAGACTCGAAGCCGATTTATTCGGGGCCGGTCAACGCTTCCGGCGACAGCCACGGCCCCCAGCCGAAGCTCTGTGAGCTTAGGCTTCTCCCATGCATCCGAACCGGCGCGCCACAGACGACGGCCGCAGGCAGGGAGTCGTTTGGCACCGCGTCTGGTGGGGACCGTTGTTCGGCCTCGTCGCGACTGTTGGCCTCGGACACGCCATGGTTCTCGTGCTGACCCGGCTTCGCGGCGAGGTCGCGCCTCAAGAGTTCGACCTGGGCGGCTTCGCACTCACCTGGACGCTGGTGGCAGCGGCGATTTCGGCCTGGGACTGGTGGGACACCCGCCGTCAACAACGTCGTCGGAAGCGCGAACCGGATGACGCACCGATACTGTCCAGGATCACCTCGTCAGCACTGTTCGTCTGCTGGACAGCGACGTGGTTCTCCAGCTACATGACCGCGTTCGACGGCGAGCTCCCGCTGATCTGGGCCGACACCCTGACCGCGTTCACGTTCGCACTGGCCGCATTCGGATCGAGAGCGGCACGGTCAATTCGCTCAACCACCCCGCTGGGTCCGGGCGGGTGACGTGCCGACCGCGCTGACCACCGGGCGGAAGCCGGACTGCCCAGCCCGGCCTCCGGCCATCGACCGCGGAAAGCCGCTAACCCAGGGCCCGAAGACCGGCCGCCAGAAGCGCCGGGACGGCCGACGAGGCCTGCGCAGAAGCAGGGTCGGCGGCTCGATAGCTGATCCCCTGCGCGATAACCGCGAGCTTGAAGTTGGCCAGCCCCATGTAGAACGGCCAGTGATCCAGTGACACGTCACGCCGGCGGGCATAGGCCTCAGCGATAGCGTCCGGATGCGGCAGCCGGTCGCTGGCCCAGGCCGCGTCCAGTCCTAGGATCGGGTCCAGTTCCGGCTGCCGATAGACGCACATCAGGGCCACGTCAGTGAGCACATCGCCGACGGTCGCCAGTTCCCAGTCGACGACGGCCAGGACTTTGCTGATGTCGGCCGTGTCGACCAGCGTGTTGTCGATGCGGAAGTCGCCGTGCACCACGCCGATGTGGGCCGAGTGCGGCGGTAGCGCCGAGACCAGACGGGAATGCAGCGTCCGGGCGTCCGGCAGGTCGTGGCTTTTCACCTCGTTCCACTGCCGCCACCACAGGCGCACCTGACGTTCCAAGAAGCCGTCCGGGCGCCCCAGACTGCCCAGTCCCACCTCGTCGACGTCCAGCGAATGCAGGTCGGCCAAGACTCTGACCAGTTCGGTCACGCACGACTCGAGTTCCCGGGCTGTGTACGTGTGCAGGTGCGCTCGGGTGCGCACGACCTGCCCGGTGATGAACGCCGACACCGCGAACGGCGCCCCGATCACCGATACGTCCTCGCACAGGGCGATCGCCGGCGGCACCGGCACCGCGCTGTATTGCAGGGCCTGCGCCACCCGCCATTCGCGCGCCACGTCGTGGGCCGAGGGCGTCAGCCCCGACACGGGTGGACGGCGGACGATCCAGCGGTGCGTTCCGTCCGTGACCGCGTACGTGAGGTTTGATCGTCCTCCGCTGACCAGCGAGCTCGTCAGCGGCCCGGACACCGGCACTCCCGACGCCTCCAGGAACGCGCGCACCCCCCGTACATCGAGGGTGGTCATGCGATGCCGACGATCGAGCGGGCTATGGTCAGGTAGCGGTCCAGCAGGGCTTCGACCGGCAGCGTGCCGTCCGGGTGATACCACGACGCCACCCCCACGCAGAGCGAGGCGATGGCCCGGCTCGCGTCCTTCGGGTACGGGGTGGCGAAACTGCCGTCCTGCACGCCGGCCAGGATCACCCGGTCGAGCATGCGCTGCTGTTCGTCGCGTTTGGCCACGTAGCGCGACCGGTTGTCGGGTTCCAGGCTGCGCAGTTCCGCTGTGGACACGGTCGCGCCGATACGGCGATACATGTGGAAGCGCAACAGCGACTCGACCAGGGCGTCGAACTGGGCCTGCGGGTCGTTGTCGGCGGCCGCCAAAGCCTGGCGGCTGCGGTCCAGCAGTTCGTCGATGATGACGTTCATCAGGTCGAAGAGAATGTCCTGCTTGGACGGATAGTAGTGGTAGACGCCCGGGACCGAGAGGCCCGAGCGGCGAGCCAGGTCGCGGGTCGTCGTGCCGTGGTAGCCGTGCTCGAAGAAGGCCTGCAGAGCTGCCTCGAGGATGCGGGACAGGTCGAGTTCCCCGTATCCGCGCCAGTCAGGCGTTGCTGCCATCAGGTCGGTCGTTGCCTCTCTGGTCATAGGGTCACCGCCCGCCCACTCCGGCGACCGACGCGATGAGCAGATCCAGCGCTGATGCGTCGTCGACGGCTCCTCGGTCGATGACTCGTGCGGGGTCGGCGCCCTGCAGGATACGTTTCACCGGAACCTCGAGGCGTTTGCCCGTCCTCGTGTGTGGCAAACGTGGCACGACGATGACGTCGTCGGGAACGTGACGCGGCGAGGCCGACGAGGCGATCACGTCTTTCACCTGTTCGACGAGGCCCTCGGGCTCGCCGACGGGAACGATGAACAGCGGCATCCAGTATCCGCCGCCCGACTGTTCCACGCCCACGACCAGCGCGTCCGCGACGGTCGGCAGCGAGCCCACCGCCGCGTAGATCTCCGCGGACCCCAGCCGTACGCCGTGGCGGTTGATCGTCGCGTCGGAGCGGCCGTGAATGATGACCGTTCCGCGCGGCGTCAGTTCGGTCAGGTCGCCGTGTCGCCACACACCCGGAAACATATCGAAGTACGTCTCTCGAAGCCTACGGTCGTCCGGATCCTGCCAGAAACGTAGCGGCATCGACGGCATCGGCTCGGTGATGACCATCTCCCCCGGCACGCCCGGCGGTAAAGGGCGGCCGTCCGAGTCCCACACCTCGACGGCTGCTCCGAGGGCGGGCGCGCTGATCTCCCCGTCGTAGACCGGTGTCGTCGGGGCGCTGGCCACGAAGATGCCGCAGATGTCGGTGCCGCCGCTCATCGATCCGAGTTGGACGCGGTCACCGACATGCTCACGGAACCATTCGTTCGCGCCGGGCGGCAGCACCGAACCGGTCACGCCGACCAGCCGCAACGCCGACAGGTCGAGGTCTTTGGCCGGTGCGAGGCCCGCGCGCTGGGACGCTTCGAGATAGCCCGGGCTGGTTCCGAAGACGGAGACACCGAGATCGGCGACGAGACGCCACAGCGCGTCCGGCGCGGGCGAGGTCGGCTTGCCGTCGTACAGAATGATGGTCGCTCCGTGCAGCAGGCCGCAGATCTGGGCGTTCCACATCATCCAATTGGGCGTGGTGTACCAGAAGAACGTGTCGCCGGGGTCGAGGTCCATGTGCAGGCCGGGCGAGACGAGCTGTTCGAGCAGCACTCCCCCGTGGCCGTGCACGATGCCTTTGGGCCGGCCCGTTGTTCCCGACGTGAAAAGGACCCAGAGCGGAGAATCGAATCGTACGGGGAGAGCCCGCGGAACGGGATCGGCGGTGATCGCGTCGTTCCAGCTCACGCCGCCAGAACCCGGCAGGCCGCCGGTCTCGACCACGATCGTGTGTTCGAGGCCGGGCAGCAGGCCGGCCAATTCGCGAACCGACGCGCGGCGGTCGTGAACCCGGCCGCCGAACCGGTATCCGGTGCCCGCGAACAACACGCGCGGCGAGAGCTGGGCCATGCGGGACGCGGCCGAGGGCGCCGCGTAGTCGAGCCCGGTCTGCGCCCACACCGCCCCGATCATCGCGGTGGCCACGAACGCGACCACGCCTTCGATGCAGTTCGGCAGGTAGGCGGCCACGCGGTCGCCCGGAGAGACGCCCAGCGACCGCAGATGTCCGGCAACCGCGGCGGATCGGGTTCGCAACTGTGCATAGGTCAGCGATTCCTGCGAGCCGTCCTCCCCGACCAGGATCACCGCGTCCTGATCGTCGGCGCCGGCGCGCAGCAGATGGGTGGCGAAGTTCAGCGTTCCGTCCGGGAACCACTCGGCGCCGGGCATGCGACGGGAGACCAGTGCCGCGGAGGGCGGCGTGACCCAGTCGACCTCGAAGAAGTCGGCTACCGCGGACCAGAACTCCCCGGGCGAGGACACCGACCAGGCGTGCAGGGCGCGGTAGTCGGTCACATCGTCGAGTTGTGCCCGGCATTCGCCGTTGAGCCACGAGGCGAACCGTACGATCCGGGTCTGCGAGATCAGGGCCGGGTCGGGCTGCCAGACGCCGGTCATGAGCGGCGGCCCGGCAGCAGTGAGCCGCGCGTCAGCACCACGTCAACGGCCACAGCGATGATGAGCACGGATCCCGTCGCGAAATATTGCACCTCGGTGGAGAGCCCGAGCAGCTGCACGCCGTTGCTGATCGATCCGATGACCAGCGCTCCGAGGACGGCCGACCAGACCGAACCGCGCCCGCCGAACAGGCTCGTGCCTCCGACGACGGCCGCCGCGATCGCGTTCAGCATCAGTGGACCCGCGCCCGACGTGGCCGAGACGCCGAGCTGGCGGGACGCTTCGACCATGCCCGCGATCGCCGCGCACGCGCCGAGGATGAGGAACGAGTAGAGCACCATCCGGCGTACGGGAATACCGGCGCGCTGGGCGGCCTCGCGATCACCGCCCACGGCGTACAGGTGGGTGCCGTATCTGGTCTGGGTGGTCACGTACCAGCCGATGAGCAGCATGACCGCGACGATCAGCACGGGCATCGGCAGTCCGCGCCGCTGGGTCAGCACATAGACGCCGCCGAAGAGCACGCCGGCCAGCAGAATCGCAGGCACGAAGACGGTGGCCATCGAGGTGAGCGACCCCGTCGAGACCCGCTCACGGTGTTGGTAGAAGCGGTAGGCCGTGAACGCCAGTGTTGCCACGGCGGCCAGCAGGTACGAGGTGCCGACCGGGATCGCCGTGCTGGCGATCTTGGCGAACGACGTGCCGGCGATGCTGACCGTGAACTCCTCGGGGAGCACGACCAGAATCAGGCCCTGCAGGATCACCATGCCGCCGAGCGTGGCGATCAGCGACGGCACGCCGAACATGATGACCAGCGCCTCGATGAACGTGAAGGCCATGCCCGAGACGATCCCGGCGAGGATGCCGATGGCGAGCGGCAGTCCGCTGTTGACGACCAGGCCGGCCGAGATCGCCGCGCAGACCCCGGAGAGTACGGCCGAGGACAGGTCGATCTCGCCGACGAGCAGGACGAACACCACGCCCAGGGCGAGGATCGCCGTCGTCGCGATCTGCAGGGTCAGGTTGGTGATGTTCGTGAAGCTGAGGTAGGCCGAGCTCTGGCTGTAGAAGACGGCCCAGATGATGGCCAGGGTGATGACGACCGGGATGCTGCGGTGGCCGCGGGCGACCGTCTCGATGGCCCGCCCGGCCGAGGTGCGCGGGGTCGCCGTCGTGCCGGTGGTCCGCGAAGTCACGATGCTCACCGGTCAACCCCCTCGTGCGCCCCGGTCATGGCGCTGACCAGGTCGGACATCGTGTATTCGTCGCGGCGGAACTCGGCCACCTTCGCGCCCAGGCGCAGGGCCACGACCCGGTCGGCGACCTGCCGTACGTCCTTCATGTCGTGCGAGATCACGATCACGCCGCGGCCCTGGTCGCGCAGGCGGTGGATCAGGTCGAGCACCTCGCCGCGCTGCGAGACGCCGAGGGCCGCGGTCGGCTCGTCCAGGATCACCACGGCCGGGTCGCTGATCAGCGCGCGGCAGATCGCGATGCCCTGCCGCTGGCCGCCCGACAGCGCGACGACCGGCGTGTTCAGCGAGCGGAGTTTGACCGACAGCGATTCGAGGACCCGCTGGGCACGTTCCTCCATGACGTGCCGGCGGATGCGCCGGCCGGACCAGATCGAGCCGTGGTGTTCCTGTCCGAGGAACAGGTTCTGCACGGCGTCGAGGTTGTCGCAGAGCGAAAGATCCTGGAACACCGTACGGATCCCCGCCTCGGCCGCCGCCCGGGGCGACACCAGACGGGCGTGCTCGCCGCGTACCCGGATCTCGCCGGTGTCGGGCGACTCCACCCCGGACACGATCTTGACGAGGGTGGACTTGCCGGCGCCGTTGTCGCCGATGAGCGCGACGACCTCGCCCTCGTGCACGGTCAGGTCGACCTCGTGCAGGGCTCGCAGGCCGCCGAAGTTCTTGGAGATCTTGGTGAGCTCGAGCAGGGCCATGGGGATCCTCCCTCGCGGGCGGCCGTCGCCGGCCGCCCGCGTCCGATGGAAGGGCTACTTGTTGCGCGTCTTGCAGGTCTGGGTCCCGGCGGCCGGGCCCGTGCAGATCTGGGCCCAGGTGAAGATGCCGAGGTCGACGGCCTTCTGTACGGCGTCGCCGGGGTCCTTGCCGTCCTCGAGGTGGATCAGCGTCGACTCGAGCTTGGCCGTTGGCACCTGCATGGCGCCGTTGTCGATGGTGTCCTTGACGAGGTCAGCCGGGGGCTGCTGACCTCCGACGGCGGCCAACGTGATCTTCGCGGCTGCTTCGGCCTCGACCGAGAACGCCTTGAGCACGTTGTCCTGCTGGTCGCCGGTGAGCATGTACTGCAGACCGGTCAGTTCCGGGTTCTGGCCGCCGTACACCGGGGTCTTGAGGTTCTTGTCCTTGAGGCCCGCGATGATGCCGGCCGTGATGCCGTCGTAGAACCCGAAGAAGACGTTCACGCCGTTCTGCGTCTTGGTCAGGCACTGCTCGGTGGCCTTGGTGGCGTTGTCGGGCGCCCAGTCCTTGATGTAGTCCTCGCAGACGACCTGGATGTCGCCGGCCGAGATCAGCGGGTCGAGGACCTTGTTCTGCCCGGCCAGCATCTGGGTCGTGTAGACGTCACCCTTGTTGCCGAACTGCCGGGCGACCTTGACCGGCTTGGCGCCGAGCTTGCCGCTGTTGATCTGCTCGGCGAAGTACGTGGCCTGCTGCTCGCCGACCTTCTCGGGGTCGAAGATGACCTGGGCGTACAACTTGCCCTTGATCGGCGGGTTCTCGTAGCCGATGACCGGCACGTTCGCCTGCTCGGCGGCCTGCAGCAGACCCGCGCTGGTGTTCGGGTCGGCCGCGACGACGACCAGGGCCTTGGCGCCGGCCGCGATGGCCGCGTTGGCCTGCGCGAGCTGCTGCCCGGAGTCACCGCCGCCGTTGACGAATCTGACCTCGACGCTGGGGTCCAACGCCTTGATCGATTTCTCGAACGACGGGCCGTCCTGCTGGATGTAGCGGGTCGGGGTCGTGTTCGGGGCCATGAAGTAGACGAGCTTGGGGCCGTCGCCGCCGCTCACGTCCGCGGCGCCGTCGTCGCCGCTGCTGCAGGCCGAGACCACAAGGAGGCCGGCGCACGCGATCGCGCCGTAAAAATGACGTTTCACGATTACTCCTCTGCTGACTTTCCACGCTGAACGGCGGCGAGAGGGGATTTTTATGCCGCGTGCTTCGCGGTGATCTGAAGGGCGAGGTGCTTCGAATAGATCCGGACCCAGGCGAGGGGGCCGCCCATGTACCAGAACCCCGGATGTCCGGTGCGCCGGTAGAGTCCACCGAGCTCGCCGTCCTCGCCGATGCCGAGGACGAGCGGTAGCCGGTCGGCGACCACGTCACCGAAGAGCCGGCGAGCCGTCTCGCGCATGTTGCGGTAACCGGTCGCGAGGACGACGAGGTCGGCCCGCAGCGTCCGGCCGTCCTCCAGACGTACGCCGTCGGGGGTGAACTCCGCGAGTCCGGAGCCCTGGGCCAGCTTGACCTTCCCGTCGGCGATGAGCCGCGAACAGCCCACGTCGATGTAGTAACCGCCGCCGTACGCCAGCGCGTAGCCCATCAGGCCGGTGCCGTCGGGCCCGTCGTTGCGCTGGAAACCGACGGCGTCGAGCGCGGCGAGCAGGTCGGCGTCCTTGCGGGCCGTGTCCTTCACGCCGTCCTTGGCCATCTCGAGCACGAGCGGCCACGGTGTTCCGGCGGCGAGCAGATCGGCGTACGCCGTCGGCGGGCCACCCTCGACGAAGTTGCTGCCGAAGATGGCGGGAATGCCGTGCTCCTGACTGATGATGTGCGTCGACGAGCGCTGCACGAGCGTGACGTCGGCGCCGGCCTCGTAGAGGTCCTGCGCGATGTCGTGGCCACTGTTGCAGGCGCCGATGACGACAGCCTTCTTGCCGGCCCAGTCGGTGGCGTCGCTGTGCTGGCTGGAGTGGTAACTGACGCCGTTGTAGGTGTCTTTTCCGGGCACGTCCGGCACGTTGGGTTCGCCCGCGGCCCCCGTCGCGAGAATGACGTCCCGCGGGTGAATCGTCCGTTCGCCGTCCGGTGTGCGCACGTGCAGCGTCCACCGCCCGGCCGCCTCGTCGTAGTCGCTCGACGTCATCTCGGCCGAGGTCCAGACGTTGAGCTCCATCGCCGACGCGTACGACTCGAACCAGTCGGCGATCTTGTCCTTGGGGCAGTAGACCGGCCAGCTCGCCGGGTAGGGCATGTACGGCAGGGCGTCGGCCCACACCGGGTCGTGCAGCACCAGGGAGTGGTAGCGCTTGCGCCAGCCGTCGCCGACCCGCTCGCTCTTCTCCAGGATCAGCGTGTCGACACCCATCAACCCGAGATTCGCGGCGACCGCCAGACCGCCCTGACCAGCACCGACGACCACGACGTCAGGATCAGCGTTGCGTACGTGGTCCTCGCGCTCATCGCGCCAGTTGCGGGCGCTCTTCTCGTGGCGGGGACCGCGCGACCGGTACGGGCCGATCCGGCGTTCGTGGCCGTGCAGGTCGTCGAGCTCGGTCATGACGGTCCAGGCGACCCATTCGCCGTCCTCGAACTTCAGCCGTACGGCGCCACGGCCGTACCCCTGGGGCGTTTCGAAGGTCAGGAAGCCCTCGACGACGTCGCCCTGGAAGCGCGGGCCGAACTCGGTGACCATGTGGAGGTTGGTGATCGAATCGGGGGAAAGGTGGCGGTTCAGCATCGCGGCGACGCTGTCGCGGCCGCGGTAGACGCCCAGGTCCCAGGTGAGGGCGAGCAGGTCGCGCCACCAGCAGTCGCGGGCCAGCAGGGAGACGACGCCGTCGACGTCGGCGACCGTGAGGGCCGCCTGCAGCCGGTTCCGCCAGGTCTGGAAAACGGCCGCGGCGCCGCCGGCCATAGAGCTCGCGGCCGGTTCACTCCCGGCCGAATCGGTTCCCACCGCCGCGGATCCGACTGCCTCGGTTCCGGCTGCCTCGGATCCGGCTGCCGCGGTTGCTGTCTCGGTTTTCAGGGCTTGGTGAGTTTCGGTCGCCATTGACGCGCCCTTCCCGTCCGTATCATCGTGATACAGCCCGAGCGCTCGCTCGGTAGCCACGAGTGTGGACCTTCATCCGCGCGACAGGCAACACCCCCGGCCACTTTTCGTAATGAGATCGTCACGATGCCGCCGCCACCCCGGAGGTGCCCATGACCAGCCGAATCGAGCAGCTCGTCGCCCGCACGCGGGCTTTCATCGACACGCAGGTGATCCCCGCCGAGGACAAATCGGACGGCGATATCGCGGTCGCGGGAGGCTCGGCGTTGCGGGCCACGCTGCAGTCGCAAGCACGGCATTTAGGACTATTCGCCCCGCACGCGCCTCGCGAATACGGCGGGCTGGCGCTGGGCATGGAGGAACGCGCTCCGGTTTTCGAGGCCGCCGGGCGGTCGCTCTTCGGGCCGATGGCGCTCAACATCAACGCGCCCGACGAGGGCAATTTGCACCTGCTCGACCACGTTGCGTCGGAATGGCAGCGGGAACGGTATCTGGCGCCGCTGGCCCGCGGCGATCAACGGTCGGCCTTCGCGATGACCGAGCCGCCGCCGGGGGCCGGGTCGGATCCGCAGGCGCTGAACACGCTGGCCGAGCCGGACGGCGACGGCTGGCTGATCAACGGGCGCAAGAAGTTCATCACTGGCGCGGACGGTGCGGCGTTCCTGATCGTGATGGCTCGCACGGCGGGCGGCGCGACGATGTTCCTGGTGCCGGCGCAGCGGCGCGGGGTCACGCTGGTCCGGCACGTGTCCACGGTGGACCGGTCCATGCTCGGCGGGCATTGCGAGCTGTCGCTGACCGACGTACGGGTGGACGCGTCGGACGTGCTGGGCGAGGTCGACGAGGGTTTCCGGTACGCGCAGGTGCGGCTCGGCCCGGCCCGGCTGACCCACGTGATGCGCTGGCTCGGGGCCGCGCAACGGTCCCACGAGACGGCGGTCGCCTATGTCAGTTCACGGCACGGGTCGGGGCGTCCGCTGTCGTCGCACGGCATGGTCGAGTTGATGATCGCCGACAACGAGATCGACCTGGCCGCGACGCGCTCGCTGCTGCTGACCGCGTGCCGGACGCTGGACGCCGGGCGGCCCGCTCGCGAGGAGACGTCCCTGGCCAAGGTCTTCGGCGCCGAGGCCCTGCACCGCGTCGCCGACCGGGCCGTTCAGATGTGCGGCGGCGCGGGGGTCTCGGCCGACCTGCCCGTGGCCCGGATAGCCCGCGAGATCCGCCCGTTCCGCATCTACGACGGTCCGTCGGAGGTGCACCGCGGATCGCTGGCCCGGCGAGCCGTCCGCCGCTACGGCCGCACCGACACGGGCAGCGCCCACCCACTGACCGGATGACCGGTCACAGGTCGTCGGGGATCAGCGAGTAGACGGCCAGGTCCAGGCGGCCGGCGTGGGCGAGGCCGGCGTTCCTGGCCGTGCCCTCGTAGGTGAAGCCGGCCTTCTCGGCGACCCTCGCAGCCGCGCTGTTGCCGGTCGCGATTCGCAGGACGACGCGCTCGAAGGCCGCCTCGGTGAGCACCCAGCGGGACAGGGCAACGGTCGCCTCGGTCATCACACCCCGGCCCCGGAACGCGGGCGCCGACCAGAAGGCGATCTCGGTCTCCCGATGACGCCAGTCGGTGCGCCTCAGGTCGATCGCTCCGGCGAAAGCGCCGCCCCACTCGATGGCCCGGGTCAGCCCGCTGCCGCTCGCGCGCATGGCCGGCGCCGTCTCCCGCACCCACAACATCGCGTCCTCACGGGTGTACGGGTTCGACATCGGGAGCCAGCGCTGGGTCACCGGGTCCGACGCGGCCGTCACGATGCCCTCGGCATCCGCTTCGCGCAGCGCCCGCAGCACGAGCCGTCGAGTCCGCAGCACCACATCGGGAAACACTTTGCTCACCGGATGATCATCGCTCCGCCCGTCGGCGACCGCGAGGAAGGGGTCGATCAGGGCGCGAGGAAGGGTCGGTCAGGGCGCGGCTATGCGGTTCAGGGCCGATCCTTGGCCGAGTTCACGGCGGTCGGCCGGGTGGACGATGTAGTGGGCCAGGGTTTGCAGCAGCAGGCCCGGGTCGGCGGCCAGCCAGCGGCCGCTGATCGTGTCGAACGGCGACAGCGTCTGCGGGCCGGGGGTGTTGCGGCCCAGGTAGTTGCGGGTCACCGTCGCGCTCGAACCGATCGTACGGATGAAGACGACCGGGGAATGGGCCCACAGGGCGGCGACGTCGGTGACGGCCTCCCACGGGACGAAGTGGGTGAACGTCAAGCCTCGGTGATGGACGCCGTCCGGGCCGACGACCACCCGGCCGGGGGCCAGTCTGAGGACGACGGCCAGGACGACCGCGATGAAGAGCGCCAGCAGGATGAGCACCGCCGTGACGACGTACCCCTGGGTTGTGCCCTGGGCGGCGGAGAAGACGGCCATCAGGATCAGCGCGATGGTGGTCATGCCCAGGAACGCGGTGAGCAGGTAGGTGGGGACGGCGCCGTATGTGAAGACCAGGCCGGTGGAGTCTTCGCGGACGCCGATGGTGCTGGTGCGCGGGCGGCCACCGCTGTAGGCGTGGAAGCAGAGAGCGGCCAGATGTCCGAAGTAGACGGCGATGGCCAGGAAGATCAGGGCGCTGACGGCGTCCTCGCGGGTGACCTGCGCGAGGGCGGCGGTGACGATGCCGAGCGTGATCAGGCCCAGGAAGACAGCGCCGAACAGCAGCAGGCCCGAGCGGCGTTGACCGGCCCACTCGGAGGGCCACGTGGAGTCGTACGGGATGGTCCTCATCAGAAAATCGCGTCCCATGCTTTCTTCGCGCCGTCGCCGATCGCATCGCCGACGTCACCGATCGCTTCGCCTGCCGCGGATATGCCGCCTTCGATGCTGTCTTTCACGCCCTGGGGCAGGCCGTCGTAGGCGTAGTCAAGGGCGCCGCTGACCCCCACGCCGATGACCAGGCCGCCGATCGCGCCGACAACCGTGCCCACGACCGGCACCGGAATCAGCGTGCCGATGGCGGCGCCGGTGGCCATCGCCGCGGCCGCGCCGCCGACGCCCGAGATGAGCGCCTTGCCCGCCGGTTTGCCCTGGTGAATGTCGTAGCCGATGCCGGCCGCGGTGATCGCGAGACCGACGACGGGCAGCTTGCCGGCGATGCGGGCGCCCGCCTTCGGGGCACGGCGGGCCAGCTCGTCGGCCTTGTCGAACGCCTCCTGGGACGCCTTGATGAGATAACGCGACTGCGCCGACCCGCCGGGAGTCTTCAGATAGTGCTCGGCGAGGCGTTTCGAGTCGTCGAGCAACGCGATCGACTGGGCCTTGAGGATGCTGCGGTGCTTGGCGACCAGACCACCCAGGACAGCGCCGTTGATCAGGTCGCCCGCCTGCAGGAACGCCTTGCCGTAGAGGTCGTCCCACATGTTGCGGGCGATCGACTTGGCCGCGTTGCTGGCCGACCAGTAGCCGTCGGCCTGCCGTTGCGCCAGCTCGTAGGCCGCGACCTGGGCCTGGTAGTTCGGCGCGGCCTGCAGGGCCGGGCCGTCCCCCGGCGGCTGGATCTGATCGTCGACCACGGCCAGGCCTGCCGCCCGGGCCTGGTCGCGGGTGCGGGCCATGCCGTTCTGGGCGTCCTCGAGCTCGTCGGCGTAGACGACCAGGGAGTTGGCTGCGGTCTCGATGTCGGTGCGCAGCTCGTCGGCCTTCCTGCTGCCGCCGTCCATGCGCGCCTGGAATGCGGGGCCGGCGTCGCCCTGCCAGCCCCGTTCCGCGTCGGCGCGGGCCTCGCGCATCTCGGTGACGGTGCGGTCGACCCCGGCGGCGAGGGTGCCCTTGAGCCATTGCGAAGACGACCGGATGCCGCCCGGGTCGCCCTCGATGCGCGTGTCGATCGCCATCAGAAGAGTCCGTCCGCAGCCGACGCGTCGGTGTGGGCGTACGTCGTTCGGGCCTGCTCGACGCGGTCGCCGGCCTCTTTGAGACCGACGACCAGGTTGCCGCAGACGTCGGTCAGGTGGCCGATCAGCGCGCCGATGTCAGGGGTGAGGTCGCCGGCCTGCGGGGTGGGCGGCACGCGGGAACCCAGCTCGTCGAGCGACTCGCCGGCGTCACGCAGCCGGCCGGCCACCGCTTGCAGCGTGGGCAGGTCGGCCCGGGTCTCGCCGGCCATCACGACACCTCGGCCCGGCGCCGGTGTTCGGGCGGGATCTCGAGGTCGAGCAGGATGAGCTCGAAACCGGTGGCCAGCCGGATCTGTTCGAGGTCGGCGGTGGGCATGACCGCCCACGGCTGCTCGGGCCCGCAACAGTCGACCAGGCGATCGAGAGCCGTGTAGGCCAGCAGCGCCAACTGCCCGTCGCGGGTCTGTCGCAGATCGACGGTCAACTCGGGGTCACCGGCCTGCCCCGGCGCGCACGCCACATAGACGATCGGCGGGACCTCGGAAGGCGATGGCGTCGTCACCATGCGCAGCAGTCTAGGCGCGCCCGGCAATCCGCACCGCCCCTGACCAGCCGAAAGATCCACTCGGGACGCTTCACGCGTGGGGTCACTGTCGGGCTGGTCGAGCACCCGGCGATCTCGCGCCTGCTCCGGGAAAGCGGGCTGCCGGGCGACGAGGAGGCGTTGCGGTCCTACGCTGCTGGCTGAACCGGCTATCGGTGGGGCGGCGGGTTCGCCTACGGTCGGGGAATGGTGGACGACGCGCGGCGTACCCGGCCTTTGCTGCGGACCTTTGTCGGTGAGGTTCTGCGGCGACGGCGGCTGGAGCAGGGGCGGACGCTGGCCGGGGTGGCTCGGGAAGCGTGCGTGTCGGTGCAATATCTGTCGGAGGTCGAGCGGGGGCGCAAGGAGCCCAGCTCCGAGATCCTGGCCGCCGTCTGTGACTCGCTCGGGATCGACCTGGCCGATCTGCTGGCCGAGGTGGGGCGCGATCTGGTGATCGACCGCGCCCCGGTCGTACGGCTCGACCTGGCCCGCCTGCGCCGGGCTCAGCAGTCGCGTCCGGGCGACGTGCTCATGCTGGCCGCCTGATCTCAGGCTGCGTCGAGGCGGTAGGCGCGCTGCTCACGTCGGGTGATCACGCGGTCGGCCAGGCCGTAGGTGACGGCGTCGGCGGCCGACAGGGTCATGCTGCGGTCGGTGTCAGCCCTGATCTTGGCGACGGGGTGGCCGGTGTGCTCGGCCAGGATGCGGTCCATCTCGGCGCGCACCTTGGCCACCTCTTTCGCCTCCACGGCCAGGTCGGGCAGGGTGCCGCGGGCCTGGCTGGACGGCTGGTGGAGGGTGACCTTGGCGTGCTTGAGCACCGAGCGCTTGCCGGGCGTGCCGGCGGCCAGCAGCGCCGCGGCCGCCGAAGCCGCCTGGCCGACGCAGATCGTCGCGATGTCACATCGTACGAAATGCATGGTGTCGTAGATGGCGGTCAGGGCGCTGAACGAACCGCCGGGCGAGTTGATGTAGAGGCCGATCTCCTGCTCGCCCGACGATTCGAGGTGGATGAGCTGGGCGATGACGACGTTGGCGACGCCGTCGTCGATCTCGGTGCCGAGGAAGATGATGCGGTCGGAGAGCAGCCGCGAGTAGATGTCGAACGCGCGTTCGCCGTTCGGCGTCTTCTCGATCACGGTCGGGATCGTGTACTGGCTCATGCGCTCAGCCCCATCGGCTGACGGGTCATCGCGGGTCGCACGTCGTCCACGCTGTCGAGGATGTGATCGATCAGCCCGTACGCGAGTGCCTCCTCGGCGGTGAACCAGCGGTCGCGGCGGCTGTCGCGCTCGACCGTGTCCATCGGCTGCCCGGTGTGTTCGGCGGTCAGCCCCAGCAGCGTCTGACCGAGCCGTTCGAGCTGGTTGGCGTAGATCTCGACGTCGGCCGCGGTGCCCCCGAAACCGGCCGAGCCCTGATGCATCAGCACCTGCGCGTGGGGCAGGGCGAACCGCTTGCCCGGGGTGCCCGCGGTGAGCAGGAACTGGCCCATGCTGCCGGCCAGCCCGAGCGCCAGGGTGCTGACGTCGTTGGGGATCAGGCGCATGGTGTCGTAGATGGCGAGCCCGGCGGTGACCGACCCGCCGGGCGAGTTGATGTAGAGGCTGATGACGCCGCGCGGGTCCTCGGCCGAGAGCAGCAGGAGCTGCCCGCAGAGCCGGTTGGCGATCTGGTCGTCGACCTCGGCCCCGAGCACGATGATGCGCTGGTGCAGCAGCCGGGCGGCTACCTGGTCGTCGATGGACCCCGCGCTCCACGGGGTCGGTGCGGTGGCTAGTTGCATGCCCCCACGATCGGTCGCCGGACGGCCAGGATCCAAGCCCATCTGCTGTTAGCAGACGGTTCGTCAGCCCTCGGGGATCGGGGCGGTCTCGAGGCTGCGCCAGAGGTGGAGGCAGGCTCGGGTGCGGTAGGGGCGCCAGGGCTCGGCGATCTCGGTGACGGTGGCGGCGGGCGGGAGGTCCGGCAGGGCGTACTGGTCGCGGACGGCCTTGCGGATGCCCAGGTCGTTGGCGAGCAGGACGTCGGGGCGGTGGAGGGTGAACAGCAGGAACACGCCGGCGGTCCAGTCGCCGATGCCGGAGACGGCGGTCAGGCGGGTGCGGATCTCGTCGTCGGTCAGCTTCGGGAAGGCGGCCAGGTCGAGCGCGCCGGAGTCGAGCTGGGTGGCCAGGGCGACCAGGGCCCGGGTCTTCGCGTGGGAGAGGCCGGCCGCGAGGCGAAGCTGGTCGGGGTCGATCGCGAGCAGGGCGGCGGGCTTGGGGACGTGCCCGCCGAACTGGGCCAGGATGCGGTCGAACATCGCTCGGGCGGCCCTGGTCGAGAACTGCTGGCTGACGATGCCGAGGATCAGGGAACCGAACAGGTCGCGGCTGGCCTCGCTGGGCACGAAGAACTGGGCCGGGCCTTGGCGCTCGATCAACGCTCGCAGGGTGGGGTCGGCGGCGGCCAGGTGACGATCGGTGGCGTCCAGTGCGGTGCCGTCCGGGTATTTCGCCGGTTTCTTCGATGGTGCCATCGCCCATCCCCCGAGTCAGCCGCTGCTCCGCCTGGTCAATCGTGCCGCAGGAGATCATTGTTCGCTCGGTTACCGGTCGGGGCGGCGCAGCGGGGCGTGGGCTGCTCGGAGCGTGTCGACGTGGCGGTCGGTGCCGGGTGGCCGGAGCGTGTCGATGGTTCGCCAGGCCTCGTCGAGGGCGTGGAGGAGCTCGTCGGTGCGGGTCGCGTGCTGGCGGCGCAGGTCGTCGCGGACGCGCTCGAGTCGCTGCAGCCAGCCGGCGGCGCTCGGGTTCGGGTTCGCGCTCTGGCTCGGGCTCGGGTTCGCGCTCGGACTCGATCGATCGAATGCTTGAGGGCCGGCGCGTTCGAGGGCCTCGGGCGGCACGATGGCGGCCACCGGCTCGCCGCGGTCGACGATCACGGTGGTCTGGTGGGTCACGCGGGTCAGGCGCAGCAGTTGGAGGAACCTGGTGCGCGCTTCGTTGATCGACAGCTCGATGCGGACGGGCGGCGGTTTGGTGGCCTCGATTGCCATAGGGTGAGCATGCCGCTGGGGTGTGACATTTTTCAGCGGCGACGGGTCAGCGGCGACAGCTCAGCGGCCCGGCGCCGCGGTCGCGCAGTCGTCGCCGATGTCGAGCGCGTGGTCGGTGCGCAGGACGGCGTTCGGGTCCGTGCTCTCGACCGGGTTCGCGGCGAACTCCGGCTTGCCCGGTGCGATCAGGCCCTTCGCGGCGGCCGCGCAGTCGATCATCGCCATGTACGACTGGGCCTCGGCCAGCCACATGCCGCGGTCCTCGGGATAGACGTCGTCCGGGTCGGTGAACTCCCACACGATCTCGTCGTGGGCCGCCGCGATCGGACGGTCGGGGCCCTGGAAGGCGTACACCCAGACGAAGTTGGTGGTGATCTGCAAGGTCTGGATCTTGTTGACCATCTTCGAGGCGTACGTGATCCGGCCGCTCACGCGGGGCGGTGCCGCCGGGTCGAGCTTGGCCGACGGGGCGATCCACGTGGCGATGTTCGAGAGGTCGTCGCTCTTGAACCAGGCCGCCGTGTCCTTGCCGTTGCGTGGGGCGAGCAGGGCCAGGAACTTCGCCGGCTTGTGCTCGACGATCATGGTGTGGTCGAGGCGGCCGGCGATCATCGCGGCGCGCACCTTCTTCAGGGCCGCGCCCACCTCCTTGCCGTTGAACCCCTTGACCGCCTTCGCCGTCGGGAGGGTGATGCCGGCGGCGCCCTCGCGGTAGTTGACGGCGGCCGTGCCCGCGAAGGGGTCGGCCGGCGCGAAGCTCTCCGACGAGGTGACGGTGACGCCGTCGGGCACGTCCTGGGTCGGATAGGCCGTGGCCGGCAGGGACCGGTGGAACAGCCACGGCCGCACGCGCGGCGCGACGACGACCACGCAGGTCGTGAGCACGCCTACGACAGCGAGGACGCTCACAGTGCGTACGAGAATGCGTCGTCGGTCACGGGCGAGATCCATCGGCTGCTCCTGCGGGTGACGGCGGAGATCGATGATTATGGGGCAGCCGCCGACTTTTCGGTGCCCCGAAAGGCGGTTCTCGGTGCCCCTTCGAAGTCTCAGAACGGCCGCCGTACGATCCTCACCCGGCCCCGATGATCATGCGGGTCCGGGGAGGCTCCTCAATGCGTTCGACCGCCGGCCGAAACCTGCTACCGGTACTGCTGCTCGCCTGCACCGCCCTCGTCGCGTGCCGTTCGCCCACCGCCGGCAACGCGGCCCCGGTGACCTCGGCGACCCCGTCCGCGCCCGCGCCCGCAACGACCACCACGCCGGAACCGGCACCGGCCACGTCGAAGGCGCGACCCAAGCCGACGATCAGCAAGGCCGGGCTCAACTACTTCTTCGACATCGCTCTCGGATCCGAGTACGGCAAAAAGAGAACTGTCGTCGCGATGTGGAACTGGAAGACGGTCAGCATCCGCGTGCACGGCGGTTCGGCGAAGAGCAGAAGCTGCCTCAACAAGGTGATCGCCGACTTCAACGCCCTCACCGCGACCACCGATCTGCGCCTGACCACGAGCGCGGCCGACATCGAACTGCACTTCACCCCCGTCTCCAAGATGCGCTCGCTCAACTCCCGATACGCGAAGGGCAACGACGGCTTCTTCAGTGCGCAATGGAACGACTACGCCATCAACCGCGGCACCGTGCTGATCCGTACGACCGGAATCTCCGAAGGCATTCGCTGTCACCTCATCCGGGAGGAGTTGACGCAGGTGATGGGGCTGATGCGCGACTCCGCCAAATATCGGGACAGTGTCTTCTACAGCCGGTACACCCCCGCCCCCACCAGGTATTCGGCGCTGGACAAAGAGGTCATCCGCCTGCTGTACAGCGGGGCGGTCGAGCCGGGCGACAGCCGGAAGACGGTCACGGCGAAGGTCACCGTCAAGAAGTAGAAGCCCGGCCGTACGATCGTGAGCCGTCCCCGATGATCATTCGGGGCTCGGAAAGGCTCGTCACATGCGCCCCACCCTCGGTAAAGGCCTGATCCCGGCACTGCTCCTCGTCGGCACCCTGGCCGCCTGCCACGCACCGGCCGCCGGCTCTCCGGCCTCGCCGGCGTCGTCGGCCCCGGCCCCGTCGGCCTCCCCCACCCCCTCGGCTACGACCTCGCCGGCGCCCGCGCCGACCCGGACCAAGCCGACGATCAGCAAGGCCGGTCTCAGCCACTTCTTCACCGTCGCTCTCGGTGCCGAGATCGGGTCGAAGGAGGAGACCGTGACGCTGTGGAACTGGCCGACCGTGACGGTCCGTGTCCACGGTGGCTCCGCACGGAACAAGAGCTGCGTGAACAAGGTGATCGCCGAGTTCAACGCGCTCACCGCCACCACTGATCTACGGCTCTCCACCAACCCGTCAGACATCGAACTGCACATCGCGCAGGTCTCGAAGTTCAAGTCGCTCGACAAGAGCTACAAGTCCGGCAGCGACGGCTGGATCACCCTGAACGTCGCTGACACCTACGCTCTCGAGAGCGCGATCGTTCTTGTGTCGTCCGGCATCCCGGACAGCGACCGTTGCTCCGCGATCCGCGCCGAGCTGACCGAGGCGACGGGCTTCATGCGCGACACCACCAAGCGCGACAGCGTCTTCTACCGCGAGTACCGCGCGACGAAGTACTCGGCGCTCGACTTGGAGGCCATCCGCCTGCTCTACGGCGGTGCGGTGCGGGCGGGCGACACCAAGAAGCAGGTCACGGCGAAGGTGACCGTCAAGTAGGGCAGGCCGGGGCGACGAAGCCCCGGTGCGTGCCCCGCGTGAACCGGCAGCCGAACGCCGGGTCCGCCACCGCCCGCCGGTCGAGAATGGCGTCACCGGCGGGCCGTTTGCCGGTGCGCAGCCAGCCCGTCAGGTCGTCGAAGGCCTCCTGCAGCTCGGGCAGCGTGAAATCGCAGTGGCCCACTCCGCGGATCGCCCGCGACACGAAACGGCCGGTTCCGGCGGCCCGCGCCGCATAGATCTGTTCCATCGAGAACGGCACGAAAAGGTCGCCGATGTCGTGCAGCGAGAGGACCGGGACGGGCGGCCGGCCGTCGACGCGGGGGACGCCGGACAGTCCGGGGTCGGCTTTCGCGGTACGGCGTACGCGCAGAACCTCGTTGTTGAGACGCCATTCGGCGGCAGTCGGGAAAAGCCGATCGGTGCTGCGATAGAACGTGTGCCGGTTGTCGGCGAGGTTGCCTTTCGCGATGCCGCCCGCGGTGCCGCCCGACAGGCCGGGATAGAGACCGAACAGGAACGGCAGATCGGCCAGCGGCGGCAACGAGGGCGCGGAGTTCCAATAGGTGAAGGCGCTGTCGAACCCGGGCCGGTCACCGCCGCTTCGCCGTTCCACGACCGCTGACCACGTACGCCCGGCCGGGGTTGATCCGGACGGCAGGCCGAGCGCCGGGGCGATCTGTCCGACCTGCGTACGCCAGCGCTGCTGATAGTCGGCGCCGGGCTGCAACGGGAACTCGACATCGACACCGGTGAGGGCGGCGGCGGTCAGGCTCGCGTCCAGGAAATAGTCGTACAGCGCGGTGTCACCGAGCACCCCGCAGTACGGCATCGCGCCGTCGAAAGCCCGCGGATGCTCCTCGATCGCCACCGCCGTGACGTGCCCACCCATCGACGCGCCCGACATGATCACCGACCTTGCCCGTACGCCCGTGGCCCGGCGGAAAACGTCGATGAGCGCGACGGAATCGCGGACGCCCTGGCCGACGTCGTAACCGTTGGTGGCATAGCTGGACGCGGCCCACGCATAGCCCCGGGCGACGTAATGCTGCCGCAGCATCGGATTGTCGACATAGACGGTCGTGCCGGTGCCCCGATAGCCGTGGGCGTAGACGACGAGCCGCCCGTTCCACGCGTCGGGCACCTCGATGCGGTAGGCCGCCCCCTTCGCGATCCCGGTGTGGATCTTCGCTCCGGGCAGGGCGGTGAACGGCGTGCCGTCGAGTTCGCAATCGGGGTCGGCCACGAGATAGCCGGGTTGCGTCGTGCTCGGTGTCGGCGCGGTGCAGGCCGGCGCGGCCAGGGCGGGCGCGGGCATCACGACGAGCGGCACGAACAGGCTGAGGGCGACCGCGGCACGACTCCAAATCATGGCGTTACCTCCGGGTAACATCTGAAGCCACCCATCGACACATGTCAAGCTCGGGGCGCCGCCTTCACCGCTCTGAGGATCGCCTTCATGCCGTCCTTCGCCCAATCCTCCAGAAAGGGCACGGACGGCCATTCGGCGACGGTGTGTCTCTCCACGACGGTATCGCCCATCAATGCCTCGAGTTCCGCATCGTCATGGAGAGCCAGCTCATGGCGCATCGGGTTTCTCAGCACCGGCGGATGCCAACGGCTGTCCGCGCCGGTGCACGACTCGTTTTCGCGCCTGGTTTCCGGCGCGGGCGAACTGCGCGTGGGAGCATGACCAAGACCTGTGGGAGGGCCGACATGACCGCGACGCCGCCGCCACCCGACGCCCTGGCCGGACGCCGATGATGTCGGAGGCGCGCTCGTCGAGCAGGCCGCCGCGATCCGGCGCGGGGAGCTCAGCAGCCGCGAGCTGACCGGCATGTATCTGGCGCGGATCGAGGCCTCGGAGCTCAACGCGTTCATCCGCACCCGCGGCGACGAGGTGCTGGCCGAGGCGGCGGCGCTCGATGACCGGCGCGAACCCCTCGGCCCCTGCACGGCATCCCGCTCGCCATCAAGGACAACCTTTTCACCGCGGGCACGCCCACCTCGGGCGGTGCCGGGGTTCTCGAGGACTTCGTCCCCGCCGAAGATGCCGAGGTCGTACGGCTTCTTTCGAGTCTTTCACCCGCCACACGTTCTGCGTCTCGATGGCCGGGCTGCCCGCCGTTTCGCTGCCCGCGGGCACCGACCCGGGCGGGTTGCCGGTCGGCGTACCTCTGATCGGTCTGCCCGGGTCTGATGCCAGGCTGCTCGACCTGGCCCTGGCCTTCGAACGCGTGCTGGCTTAAGGCGTCGCGGCCCGGCGGCCCAGGGCGGTCACGATCTGAGCTCGCGAGACGACGCCGAGCTTGGGATAGGCGCGGTAGAGGTGGGATTCGATGGTGCGCCGGGAGAGCAGGAGCCGCGCCGCGATGTCACTGTTGCTCAGCCCTTCGGCCGCCATCCGCACGATCTGGAACTCCTGCGGGGGGAGCTCGTCGAGGGAATCCACCGGACGTTCCCGGCTGCCCTCGCCCGCGGCCCGCAATTCCCGGCGGGTGCGTTCGGCCCACGAGACGGCCCCGATGGCGTCGAACGCGTCGCGTGCGGCGCGCAGGGGGCGGCGCGATTCGATCGCCCGGCGCTGCCGGCGGAGCCATTCGCCGTGCGCGAGGACGATGCGGGCCCGCATCATGGGCCAGCGCGACAGGTCCCGGCTCAGCGCCTCGTCGAAGCTGCTCTCGTCGTCGGCGAGCTGCATGCGGCCGACAAGCAACTGGACCTCGACCCACCGGGATCGGGCCTCGTCCGCCATGACCTCGCATTCCCGCAGGTAGGTCTCGGCCTCGGCCTGGTGCCCGGCGCGTACGGCCGCCTCGACGAAGTCGCCGGCGCTGTCTATCGCGCACAGCCGGTTGTAGGCGGCGTCGGCCGGTGTGCGGATGCGGCGCAGATGCTCGTACGCCTCCGCGTGGCGGCCCCGGCCCAGTTCGAGGACGCCGCGGGCGTACTGCGCGAGGCTGACCAGATAGGCCGCGCCGGCCGGCACCGAGACCCGGTCGGCCTCTGCGGTCAGCGCCTCGACGGCGGTCTCGTCGCCGCGGAACGCGGCCACCGCGGACTGGGCGATCAGCGCACCGATCCGCCAGAACGGCCCCTGGGTCTCGACCGCCAGTCGTACCGCCTCGTCGGCGGCCGGAACCGCGAGGGTCAGGTCGCCGAGTTCGAGGGCCGCCCACGCCTGGATGGACAGCACCTGGGCCAGCAGGCGCAGTCGTCCCTGACTCCGTAGCTGACGCGCGGCCGCGTCCAGCAGCGGTACTCCCTCGTCGAAGGCCCCGGCGCGGCACACCGCCATTCCTCGCAGGCAGAGCCCCACTGCGTCGGGCGGCGTCGGGGTGCGGGCGACCTCGGTCAGCACCGCCGCGCCGCGTTCGATCGGCGCCGTACACATCTATATGTAGAGCAGACGCTGGTCGCCGGAGCCGGCGCCGATCCGGTCGGCGGCGGATTGCACGGCGTGGGCCTCGGCGCCCAGGCCGGCCCACAGGCAGCGAACGCTCGCCGCCGTCAGCAAGGTGAGCGCGAGATCCCCTCGCCCAGATCGGCCACGCGGGAGGCCATCGCCACCAGCTCGAGCACGCGGGGTGGATCGCCGGCCGGACCGACCCGGAACGCGTCCTCGAGCGCCATCGACTGCGCCTGGTGCACGAGGCCGAGGCGCAGCCCGCCGGCCTCGCCCAGCAGCCGGAGCACGGTGTCGCCGTCGCCGAGCTCGCTGGCCGCGGCGGCCGCCTGCAGCAGGAGCCCGCCCCGCTGCTCGGTCGTGGTCGCCATGCCGGCGGCACGTTCGGCCGCGCGCGACGCGAACGCCTGTTCGAGGCCGCGGGTGAGAGGCAGAAGCGTCTGCGCATCGACCAGCTCGCGCAGTGCCAACGGGTTCCCCTCCGCCTCGGCCAGCACCCGCGCGCGCGTCGCGGGCGGCAAACCGGGCCGCGCCAGCTCGATCAGCTCCTCGGACGCCTGGCCGCTGAGCGGTTCCAGGTGGAGTTCGGACAGCCCGGCCTGTTGCAACGGGCTGTCGTAGCCCTCGCGCAGCGCGGCGACCAGGACGATCGGGTCGGCGGCCAGGCGACGGGCGACGAACGCGAGTACGTCCGCGGTCGGACGGTCGAGCCACTGCGCGTCCTCGACGCGGATCAGCATCGGCGTGCGGGCGGCGGCGTCACCCAGCAGCTCCAGGATGCCGAGCGCGATCAGGAACGGTTCCGGCGAGGGACCCTCGCTGAGCCCGAACGCGACCTCGACGGCCTGCCGCTGCGGCGGGGGCAGGTGCCGGGCCGACGGGATCAGGCCCAGTTCGCGCCGGCGGCCCACCGTCACCCCCTCGTGCATCGGCCCATCATCTCGTACGCCGATGACGGGCTGGATCTCGTACGCCGAGGAAGTGCTGGTGGAAGCGGGTGTGGGAGATGACCACGGGGACCGGCGGCGCGCGGTGACAAACACCCCTTCGCCCTGGACGGTGACCTCCGGACGCTTGAACGAGTGACCACCGAAGGCCGGGAGGACCGATCATGAACGCCGACAACAGGGGTACGCGCGCCGCGGATCGTCTCGTCGAGGCATTGGAGAAGCAGGGCGTCGAGCGGATCTTCGGGGTGCCCGGGGCCAAGATCGACGCCGTCTACGACGCTCTGCTGGACAGTGGCATCGTGACCGTGGTCTGCCGGCACGAGCAGAACGCCGCGTTCATCGCCGGAGCGCACGGACGGCTCACCGGGAACCCGGGCGTCGTCGTGGTGACCTCGGGGCCGGGCACGGCCAACCTGGCCACCGGGCTGTTGACGGCGAACACCGAGCAGGACCCGATGGTGGCCATCTGCGGCACGGTGCCGCGGACCGACCGGTTGAAGCGGACCCACCAGACCATGGACGCCGCCGCGCTGCTCGCGACCGTCACGAAATACACAGCCGAGGTCTCCGACCCCGACGACGTGGTCGAGGCGGTGGCGAACGCGTTCCGCGCGGCCACGACGGAGCCGAAAGGGGCCGCCGCGGTGGCGGTGCCCATCGACGTGCTCTCGGCGGTGACCGGCCATCGGCTGGCCCGGCGCACCTGGGCACCGGAGGCCGGGCCGGCACCCGCGTGGGCGGTCCAGCAGGCGGCCGAGATGATCCGCGGCGCCGCCCGGCCGGTGCTGCTGGTCGGCCTGCGGGCCTCCGACCCGGGATCGGTCGCGGCGGTCCGCGAGCTCATCAGGGTCACCGGCATCCCGGTCGTCGAGACCTTCCAGGCCGCGGGCACCGTCCCGGCGGAACTGGAGGACCAGTACGCCGGCCGCGTCGGCCTGTTCCGCAACCAGCCCGGCGACATCCTGGTGTCACGCTCCGACGTGCTGGTCACCGTCGGGTACGACGCCGTCGAGTACGACCCCCGGCTCTGGAACCTCGGCGGCGGACGAACCGTCGTGCACATCGACTCCGTCGGCGCCTACCTCGACAACGACTACCAACCGGACCTGGAGCTGCGCGGTCACGTCGCGTCCACCGTCGCCGCGCTCACCCCGCTGCTGAAAAAGGTGCCGCCGAGCCCGGGTCTGGCCGAGGCCCGGCGGGGACTGGCCGCCATCGACGACGCCGCCCGGGACGCGTCGCACGGCACGCGCGGCCTCAACCCGGCCCGTGTCGTGCTGCTGCTGCGTGACCTGCTGCCCGAGGAGACCACCGTCGCGTGCGACATCGGGTCGGTGTACATCTACATGGCCCGCCACTTCCGGGTGCACGAACCACGGCGGCTGCTGTTCAGCAACGGACAGCAGACCCTCGGCGTCGCGCTGCCGTGGGCGATGTCGGCCAAACTGCTGCGCCCGGGCACCCCGGTGGTGTCGATCTCGGGCGACGGCGGGTTCCTCTTCTCGGCACAGGAACTGGAGACCGCCGACCGGCTCGGCCTCGACTTCACGCACATCATCCTGCGCGACAACACGTACGACATGGTGGGCTTTCAGGAGATGCTCAAGTACGGGCGCAAGTCCGGTGTGCAGCTCGGCGACTACGGTGTTCCCGAGTTGGCGGCCGCGTTCGGGGCCCAGGGTTTCCGGCCCGGCACCGAGGAGGAGTTCGTCGAGGCGGTCCGCAAGGCGCTGGCGACCGACGGCCGCTCCATCATCGACGTGCCGGTCGACTACAGCCACAACACCGACCTCGGCGAAGTGCTCTCCCCGGACGCGTTCGAATGACCGGCCCGAACCTGCTCGGTGACATCCGCGGCCACCTGCGGCGCGAACTGTTCCAGAGCTCGACCGTCGGGGCCCTGCTCGCCGGGCTCGACGACGGCGACCTCACGATCGGGCAGCTGCTGGAGAACGGCGACTTCGGCCTGGGCACCTTCGACGCGCTCGACGGGGAGATGGTGGTGCTCGACAGCGTCTGCTACCACCTGCACTCCGACGGCACGGTCGACGTCGCCGGGACCGACACGACCACGCCTTTCGCCGCGGTCGTCGACTTCGTGCCCGACCTCACCGTCGCGTTGCCCTCCGGCCGCACCACCACACGATCCGAGCTGATCGAGCTGGTGGAGAGCCACGTCTCCGGGGACAACTACTTCTACGCGATCCGCGTCGACGCAGACGTCGCCTCGATCACCACCCGGACGGTGAGCCGCCAGGAGAAGCCGTACCCGGGTCTGCTGGAGGCCTCGCACGGGGAGGCCGTGCGGACCTTCGAGAACCTGCGGGGCACGATCGCCGGCTTCCGGTCCCCCGACTACGCCGGCACGGTCACGGTTCCCGGCTTTCACCTGCACTTCATCGACGACGAACGCAGGCGCGGCGGGCACGTGCTGGAGTTCGAGCTGACCGGCGGGCAGGTCGGCGTCTGCCGCATCAGTGACCTGCGGTTGCGGCTGCCGGAGTCCGCGGCCTTCGGCCGCGCCGAGCTCACCGGGGACCAGGCCGGATCGGCCATCTCGGCGGCCGAGGGAGGCGTCCGCCCGCCCGTGCAGTGACGTCACTCAGGTTTCGGTGAGTCGTTCCTGCCACGATGATCTGCATGACCATCACCCCGGTGAGATGCCACTGATCTCCGTGGACCCCGTGCTGCCGGGCCGGGCCGCCGACGTGGCTGTCATGCACGCCTTCGCCGACCGGGCCCGGACCGACGGCGGCGCCCTGCTGGTGACCGGCGCGCCCGGTTGCGGCAAGTCGGCCCTGCTGGACGCCGCCGCCCGCTACGGCTCCGCGGCCGGTGCCCGGATCGTGCGCACGGCCGGCGGTTCCTGGCTCGGCACCAGCGACTACGCCGCCCTCGACCGGGTGCTCAGCCCGCTGCAGGACCGGCTGCACGACCAGCCGGCGGGCATCCGCGAGATCGTCCTCACCGCCCGCGAGGTCACGGCCGGGCCGGTGCCGGACCGTCTGGCCGTCTGCGCCGCGATCCTGCGCGGGCTGGTCGAGGAGGACGAGTCCCGGCTGGCGAAGGCGGTGGACGGTTACCTCGCGGCCGGCCGCCCGCTGCTGGCCGCCGCCGCCCTGGAGGACGCCGGGGGCGCCGATCGGCTCCACCGGGCCTTCGACGCCTATCAGGCGGCCGGTGCGGTGGCCGACGCGCAGCGGGTGGGACGACGGCTGCGCCGCTGCGGTGAACTCCGTCGCGTCATGACTCCCCGGCCGGAGACCGGCTGGGCCAGCCTCACCGACGCCGAGCTGAAAGTCGTACGGGTAATCGCAACCGGCGCCACCAACCGCGACGTCGCCCAGCGTCTGTTCATCTCGCACCACACCGTCAACGCCCACGTGCGCAACGTCTTCGCCAAGCTCGGCATCGCGTCGCGGGTGCAGCTGACCAACCTGGTGCGCGACAACGACGGCTGATTCGCCCAGTCCCCACCGGAACGCGTCTAGACAGCATGAGCGATGTGGCGGAACGGGCCCCTCTCCTAGCTTCGAAAGTGTCAGCACGTCGCGCCGAGAAGGAGCATCGAAATGCAGGGCTTCAGCTATCCACTGTCTCCCAAGGGCATCGCCAATCTGGCCTCGGCCCCGCCGTGGCACTACGCCGGCACCTCGATCAACATCGAGTTCTTCGCCGACCCGGCGGCCGCGGCGGCCTGCCTGCCCGAAGGTCTCACCCTCGAGCCGGACGCGCCCGGCAGTGGCGCGGCCGCCTTCTTCGACTGGCAGTACTCGGGCGACCACAAGGAATACCTGGATCCCGCCCACGCCTGCTACCAGGAGTTCTTCGTGCTGATCAACGCGCGATGGGGCAACGAGAAGGTGGCGTTCTGCCCCTACATCTACGTCGACAACGACGCCGCGCTGGCCCGGGGCTGGATCCAGGGCTTCCCGAAGAAGATCGGCACGATCCACCAGACACGGGCGTTCTCGCTGCCGGACTCGTCGGCCACGCCCGTGGTGGGCACCGGCGGCGAGTTCGCCGTATCGGCGTCGTCGCGGGTGGGCTACCGCATCGTCAACGGCAGGATCACGCTCGAGAAGAAGGTCGAGGACCCCTCGGCGCTGATCGGCCGGCCGGTCGTCAACATGCGCTACTTCCCGCGCCTGACCGTCGGGCAGTACGAGAACCCCGTCGTGCACGAACTGGTGCTCGCCAACATGCTCGACATGCAGGCCACCGACGTCTGGGCCGGCACGGGTGAGCTCGAGTTCCCGGTCGCCGTCGGCGAGGAACTGGCCGACCTCAACCTGCAGCGGGTCGGCCGCGGCGTGCGCATGAACCTGGGCTACACCGTCACCGAGGTCAAGACCTTGGTCGACTACACCGCCTGACCACGCCGGACTGCGGGCGGCCGGGAGTCTGGCCCGGCCGCCCGCCACGCCGTTCCTGGTCAGCGGATGGGCCCGGCGCGGTCACCCGCAGGCCGACATCACCAAGCCGGCGCTGGAGATCTCCTCGGCCTCGCCGCGCGGACCGGAGCCGAGGGCGTTCAGCTCAGCGTCACGCCCCTGCGGCGGGTCTGTCCTCCCCATGAGTCCGGACGCTACCGCGCCCGGCCCGAGCTGGGAAAAGACGCGCCGGCCGACTTCCAGGGCGGGGTCTTCATTCAGGAGGGCACGCTCGACATCCTCGATCATGCCGGGCGGCGGCGGGTCTCGCGCACCTTCTCCTGGTCGATGACGTCCTGCACCGCGCGCAGCACCTCGTCGTCGATCTCGCCGCGGCGGTGCATGCCGATGATCGTGTCGTGCTTGTCGGCCAGCATCGCGAGCTCCAGGTCGATGTACTGCCGTTGCTGCTCGGTGGCCCGCCGGCCCCGCCCCGGTTCGCCGTCGTGCAGGGAGCGCAGGCGGCGGTCGTACTCGATGCGGATCTGTTCGACCACCTCGGGTGGGGTGCCCAGACGCCCGGCCAGCTCGGGCAGCTCGGCCAGGGCGTGCTCGGTCGACTCGACCTCGGCGCGATGGCGTTCCTGCTCGACCGAGCGGTCCTCGCCCATGTGCGCCCACCGCACCACGCGGGGCAGCAGCGGCGCCTGCACCAGCACCGTCACTCCGATCACCACCGCGGTCACGAAGATGATCAGGTCGCGGTCGGGGAACGGCTCGCCCGAGGCGATCGTGTGCGGGACCGAGAGGGCGGCGGCCATCGAGACGGCCCCGCGGAAGCCGGCGCTCGCCATCACCGCGCGGGGCCGGGAGCTGAGCCGTCGAGCCCGCTGGGACGGCCGTCGGTCGAGCGCCCGGATGATGTACGGCGAGACGAACAGCCAGCCGAACCGCACGCCGATGATCACGCCGCAGACACCCGCGGCGATCAGCAGACCGCGCACCAGGCCAACGCTGCTCAAGCCGCGGACAGCGCTCTGCGCCTCCAGGCCGACCAGCACGAACAGGGCGCAGTTGGCCAGGGCGGTCAGGAAGTTCATCACGGTGCGCACCTGCTGGCGGGCGTAGGCGGGGAACGCCAGCGGCGAGACCCGGCCGACCCACAGACCGCTGACCACGACCGCGAGCACGCCGGACACCTCGGCCGCCTCGGCGAGCAGGTAGGCGGCCAGCGGGGTGACCACGGCGAACAGGGTGTGCTGGAAGGCGTCCGTCAAGCGCTTACGGAACTGCAGGACGAGGTAGGTGACGGCCAGGCCGGTGACGACCCCACCGCCGTACGAGAGAACGAAGTTGACCCCGAGGCCGCCCCAGGAGAACTCCTCGTCGCCGATCGTGATCCCCACCGCCAGGGCGTAGAGGACGAGCGCCGTACCGTCGTTGACCAGGCTCTCGGCCCGCAACACGGTGCCGAGGCGGCGCGGCAGCACCCGGCCGAGAACACCGACGGCGGTCGCGTCGGTCGGCGCGATCGCGGCCCCCAGCACCCACGCCGGACCCCACGGGACGCCGAGCGCGTGCGTGACAACCGCCGCACCGGCCGCGGTCAGCACCACCAGAACCGTGCTGAGCAGCACGATCACCCGCAGGTCGCGCCGGATCTGCCGGATCGAGGACGTGAACCCCTCCCAGTAGAGCAGCACCGGCAGGAACAGCAGCAGCACCGCTTCCGGCGGCAGGTGCACCGCGCGCAACGCGGGCACGAACCCGAGCAGGATCCCGGCGAGCAGCATCGGTACCGGGGGCGCCGCCCCGATCCGGCGAGCGACGCTGGCGCAGACCAGGATCGTGACGCCGAGCGCGACGACCAATTCGAGACTGGACATGACCACCCCCGCGGATCAGGATGACAGCTCGGCCGCGAGTTACGCGAGGTCAGAGCGCGGGTGGTGGGCCAGGCGCTTGGCGTCCGGGTGTCGGCCGGGCCGTGAACCCTCAGCCCGTACGCCGGGACGGTCGCGATTCAGTTCCCGTCAAGAGCCCGGTTCCGATCGCCTCTCCACGCCGTCTCCTTCTGCCCACCGAGGTGGAATGGCCAGCGGCGCCAGACCGCGACGTGCAGGATGATCGCCGGGCCGAGGGCACTGGCGGCGACGAAGTTGACCCAGTCGTCGGTGCTCGCCCCGGGACGCCACGAGTAGCCGAGCGCGCCGGCCCGCAGCAGGCCGTAGAGCAGCGCGGAAAGTGCGGCCACCAGACCGAGTGCGGCCAGCCGCCCGGCCACCGGGGGCAGGCTGTCCAGCGGCCACGAACCCAGCAGCAGGCCCACGACCAGACCCGTGGCGACCACACAGCCACACACGGCGGCGATGCGGGGCGGCTCCGCAACCAGGCGAACCAGGGCGTACGACACCGTGGCGCCGCCGAGGACGAAGAGGTTCCCGGCCAGGTGGCGCCGGCGTACACGGGCCATCGGCCAGCCGCGCAGCGTCGAGTACGGCACCACCTGCCAGACGCCGAGCACCGCCAGCCACGCCCCGTACGAGGCCCCGTCCACCGCGCCGCCGCGAACCAGCAACAGGTAGGCGGCCACGCCGACGATCCAGCACCCGGCCAGCGCGGCCGGGCCGGCCACGGCCTTCGGCAGCCCTCGCACCG
This sequence comes from Actinoplanes solisilvae, assembly GCF_003999975.1. Taxonomy (GTDB): domain Bacteria; phylum Actinomycetota; class Actinomycetes; order Mycobacteriales; family Micromonosporaceae; genus Actinoplanes; species Actinoplanes solisilvae. The sequence continues at coordinate 35,204 of NZ_RJAC01000014.1, forward strand.
GCCGGCCCTGGTAGACGAGGGTGAGCTGAAGCATCGCCGCCGCGACCCCGGCCGCCAGCGGCAGCGTGCCGGGGAAGGTCGCCGTGTGCCCGGCGCCGGGGAACGGGTCGACCAGCGCCGCGGGATCGACCCGGTCGACCACGGCCTGGCCGAGGATCGTGCAGACGAACGCGGCGGCCGCCGTCGCGAGCGTGTCGGTCAGCGCCGGCCAGCGTCCGGGCAGCAGCGTCCCGGGCCAGTCGTCCCACCAGAATGCGATCATCAGGAGGAACGGCAGGCCGAACGTGACGATCGGCCCGGCGACCCGCAGCGCGGTCTCCCGATCACCCGCGGCGAGGACGATCGCCACGGTGAGAGGCAGGACCACGATCAGGCCGGCCAGGCCCGAGGCGGGCTGTGACGCGATTCTGGGCATACTGTCGCCGTTCCGGACGGGCGCCCCGGCTTTGCTTCTCCGCGGCGTTCGATGGTCGAGTCCAGCCAGGCTGCGCCTCCCTTGTGACAAACGACTGAATCGACGGCGACCCGCCGTGGGCGATGACGACCGCGGGGTTCCGGTCATGGCCAACAGGGGCATCCTCGATCAGCATGGCGAGCAGGTCGGGGTATGCGATGCCGCCGGCCGCGAACATCCGCCCGATCGGCCGGCACGAGCTGCTGGGAATCAGTGAAGCAGGTCGTGGAGGCGGGCCGCGGTGGCGGCTACCTCGTCGAGGTGGGCGTTGTGGCCGAAGGAGCGCGGCCGGGGAATGTCGATGGGAACGAGCGAGCGGATCCGGCCGGGGCGGTCGGTGAGGACCACTACGCGGTCGGCGAGAAGGACTGCCTCCTGGATCGAGTGGGTCACGAAGACGATCGTCGTACCCAGGTCGAGGTGGATCCGCTGGAGTTCTACGGCCAGTTCCTCGCGGGTCAGGGCGTCCAGGGCCGAGAACGGCTCGTCCATCAGCAGGACCTTCGGCCGCGGCAGCAGGGCCCGGCACAGGGCGACCCGTTGCTGCATCCCGCCTGACAGCTCGTGCGGCCGCTTCTTGCGGAAGGCGGTCAGCCCTGTCATCTCGAGCAGTTCGAGAGCCCGGGGCCCGGCGCCGCGCAGGCCCATGATCTCGGCCGGCAGCAGCACGTTGGCTTCCACCGACCGCCAGGGCAGCAACGCGGGCTGTTGGAACACCATGGCCACGTCGCGGCGCGGTTCGCTGACCACCACGCCGTCGAGCGTGATCGTGCCTCGGGTCGGTGGCAGCAGGCCGGCGATGAGGTTCAGCAGGGTCGACTTGCCGCAGCCCGAACGGCCGATCAGCGTGACGAACTCGCCGTCCTCGATCTGCAGGTCGATGTCGGTCAGGGCCTCGACCGGGCCGGGAAACGTCTTCGCGAGCGACGAAACCGTGATCACGCCCACGGCACCACCAGACGCTCGACCGCAGCGACCAGGTAGAACAGCGCCACTCCGGCCAGCGCCAGCAGCACCAGCGCCGCGAACGCCAGCGGGGTGTCACTCGAGGCGCTCGACCCGGTGATCACCGAGCCGAGACCTCGGTCGGGGCTGACCACCTCGCCGATCACGGCGCCGATGATGGCCAGTGGTGTTGCCACCTTCAGGCCGACGAAGATCTGCGGTAGCGCCCACGGCAGCCGCACCTTCACGAACGTCTGCCACCACGTCGCCTTCATCGACCGGACCAGTTTGCGCAGGTCGGCGGGCGCCGACGTCAGCCCGGCCATCGTCGCGACCACGACCGGGAAGAAGCTGACCAGCACCACCAGCACGATTTTGGGGCTGTCCCCGAAGCCCATCCACACCAGCAGCAGCGGGGCCAGCGCGACCTTCGGCACGGCGTTGACCGCGGCCAGCACCGGCATGGTCATCCGTTCGACCGTGCGGGACGCGGCCAGCACGACCGCGACCACCAGACCCCCGGTCACGGCGAGGGCGAACCCGATCAGCACCCGCTGCAGGGTCACCCAGGTCTCGGCGAGCAGGAAACCCGGCGTACGCCAGAAGGTCTGGACGACGTCGGCCGGGGACGGAACGTAGAACGGGTCGATGTGGAAAGCGACCGTGAGCAGCCACCACAGCGCGACCGTCAGCGCCGCCCCGAGCGCGGGCAGCGCCACCCGGCTCACTTGACGAAACTCCCGTCGACGACCTTCGCCGGTGTCAGGCCCACGGGCATCAGGCCGGCGTTCACGAGCTCGTCGATGCCGGCCTTCACCCGTGCCTCGTCGAAATGCCCGGGTGACCCACCGACGTACGGCTTCATGGCCTCGATCTCGCCCACGGCGGCCGGCACCGCGGCGGTCGGCTCGGCGCGGTTGAGGATCTCGGCGGCCTCCTGCGGATGCTCGATCGTGTATCGCAGACCCTTCAAAGCGGCCGTCGTGAACCGCTCGACCAGGTCGCGGTCGCTGGAGATCAGGTCGGCGCGGGCGATGATGGCGTTGCCGAACAGGTCCTTGAGATAGTCGCTGTAGGGCAGCACGACGACCTGCTTCTTCGACGCGGTCTCCAGAGCTTTGCGGCTGAGCAGGAACGTGCTGAGCGCGTCGACCCGCCCCTGGGCCATCAACCCGGTCAGCGCGGTCGCCTGCACCCCTTGCAGTTTCACGGTCGCCGGGTCAAGACCGGCAAGCTTCGCGTACGCCGGGAAGAGCAGCTCGCTGACCGAACCGGCACCCGTGGCGACAGTCTTTCCGCGCAGGTCGACGGGTTTGGTGATGCCGGTGCCGTCCGTCGTCATGATCGATACCAACGTCTGCTGGTGCACCGCGGCGACCGCCCGCCATTCGGTGAACTTGCCCGTGCCGGCCTGGATCACGGCTCCGGTGAAGTCGAGCGCCCCGAACTGCGCCTGGTTCGACTTGATCATCGTGAGGTTCTGGACGTTGCCGGCGCCCTTCTGAATCGTGACGTCGATGCCGGCCTCGTCGAAGTAGCCCTTCTCCTTCGCGACCCAGACGAAGGCGTCCCGCCCGACCGCCCCGAACGCCGTCACGTAGGTGACATTGTCGCGGCTCTCCGGCGTGCCGCCCCCAGCGCCGTCGTCTCCGCACCCGCCGATCGCCACGACCAGCATCATTGCCGCAAGCCACCGCGGTGACCCGCCCGAGCGCTTCCCCTGGACCATGCGCTTCCCCCGATTCCATCGAGACCGATCTATCGTACGACCGGGGGGCGGGACCTGGTCCGAAATGGACACGGAAAGAAGCCCGGAATTACCGAGCCGCAGCACCCACGACGGCCCGCAAGATTCGCGACGGGCCGCAGGACCCAGAACGGGCCGCAGGAGCCACGACGGGCCGCAGGACCCACATCGGGCCGCAGGACTCACAAACCGCGTCGGATAAAATGACGGGCGATGGCCGCAGGGGCGCAGGTGCTGATGTTCGCCGGGGTGGTGACACTCGGCGCGATGTCGCCCGGCCCCGACTTCGCCCTGGTCGTGCGGCACTCCGTCGTGTCGGGGCGGGCGCACGGCATGGCCGCCGCCGCCGGGATCGCGGCCGGGGTGTTCGCCTGGGCCGCGGCGGCCGCGTCCGGGATCGCCGCGCTGATCGCCTGGGCGCCGGGCGTGCTCACCGCGGTGAAGCTGCTCGGCGCGGCCTATCTGGTCTACCTCGGAGTGCAGGCGTGGCGCAGCACCGCGCAAGCGCAGCCGGATCCTGTGGGCCGCGCGACCGGGTTGCCGGCCGCCTTCCGCGACGGGCTGCTCACCAACGTCCTGAATCCCAAGGCGGCTGTCTTCTTCGTCGCCCTGCTGCCGCAGTTCCTGCCGGCCCGGCCCGGCGTGCTCGACACGATGGCGCTGTCCGGCATCGCGGTGGCCATCACCGTGGCGTGGTTCATCGCGGTGGCCGCGCTGTTCGCGTCCTTGCGGCGGCTGCTCACGCGGACCACCGTGCGGCGGCTGATCGACCGGGCGACGGGCACCGTTCTCATCGCCCTCGGCATCCGGCTCGCCGCCACCAGCGCACGCTGATCGACCGCCACTCCCATCGAGGTCGATCTATCGTACGGGGATGGAACCTTCGAAAGCGGCCCGCGATCTGGTCGCCGGCGCCTACGACACCCACGTGCACGTCGCCCCCGACGTGATGGAACGCCGCATCGACGACCTGGATCTGGCCCGCCGCTGTCTCGAGGTCGGGCTGGCCGGATTCGTTCTCAAGTCCCACTACGTGACCACCGCCGAGCGGGCCGCCGTCGTCCGCAAGGCCGTCCCCGGCGTCGACGCCCTCGGCGCGATCACGCTGAACGGCTCGATGGGCGGCATGAACCCGGCCGCCGTCGAGATCGCCGCCCGGCTCGGCGCCCGCGTCGTCTGGATGCCCACCGTCGACTCCCGCAATCAGCGCACGAGCACCGCCGCCGACCTGCCCGGCGCGAAACCGGCGATGTGGGGGGCGCTCCAGGCCGACCTGCACGCGCAGGGCATCGTTCCCGACGTGGTCGAGGTGCTCGACAAATCCGGCGCGGTTACGTCCAAACTCCGGCAGGTGCTGCGCGTCATCGCCCGGCACGACCTCGTGCTGGCGACCGGCCACCTGGCCTCGTACGAAATCGTCGCTGTGGTCGAGGCAGCGAAGACGGAGGGCGTACGCCGAATCGTCGTGACCCACCCCGAATTCACCTCGCAGCGCCTGTCCGTCGAGGACCAGCAACGGCTTGCGGCGCTCGGCGCCCTGCTGGAACGGTGCTTCACCACCCCGTACACGGGAAAGGTCTCCTGGGAGGACCTGTTCGCGAACATTCGCGCCGTCGGCCCGGCCCACTCGATTCTGTCGAGCGATCTTGGCCAGCCGTTCAACCCGCCGGTCGAGGACGGGCTCGCGCTCTTCGCCGACCGTCTGCTCGCGGCCGGCTTCACCGAGGACGAGATCCACACGATGGCCGTGGTCAACTCCCGCCAAGTGGCCGGATGACCGACTGTCACGACCATCGGACAACCGGGCACGAATGGGTGTGACCCCCGGAACCGAACGACTCCGACATGCCGGGCGGTGAGGGCGGCAGAGCTGACGGTCGGAGCGAGGCCGAGATGGACCGCGTCTAGGCCCTGATCCACCGCGTCGACCAGCCACCTGGTACGCCGCCATGCCGGTTGGCTGCCGCTGCCGATTCTGTCCCACCGGCTTCAGAAGACGTCGTTCCAGGGTCGTGTCAGCAGGACGACCAACGTGACCATGGCCAGCAGGCCGAGTACCGCCCGGAAGCGCGGGGCCGTGTCTTCGACCTGGCGCCAGGTGACTTCGGGGAGATCGCGAGCGCGCCGGAGTTTCCAGGCCAGGTGCCGCTGGGCGCGCCGCAACTCCTCCCGGTCGGGCGACTCGACGCACACGGTCAACGCGCCGGGGCCGGTCCGCAGCGTGCATTGAGCACCGTCGACGTCGAAGGTCGCGTGGGCGTCCGGGCGCAGACAGAGATGGCCGCCCAGGCTTTTACTGAGTTCGATCAGGTCCCGGCCCGGACGGTCGGTGCGGATCCGGGCCTCGGCGGTCGGCACGGCTGAGTCAGCGGGTCTGGGCGGCGAGCCAGTCGGCCAGGCGGATCCGGCCGGGGCGGAAGTCGCCGAGGGGGACGATGGTGCCGTCGGCCAGGGGCTGGCCGAAGTAGCGGGCGTCGGGGTCGGCCACTACCTGGCGCCGGTCGCCCCTGGCTGCCAAGGCCTGCCGGATCACGTCGTCGAAGCGGCGGCGTTCGGGGCCGGCCGTCTCGATCGGGCCGTTCACCGGCGCGGAGACCGCGGCTTCGGCGATCGCGCGGGCGACGTCGGCCGAGGCCATCGGCTGAAATGCCACGGGCGCGATGCGTACGGTGTCGCCGTCGGTCGCGGCGTCGGCGATGGCGCCCAGGAATTCGTAGAACTGGGTCGCCCGGACCACCGTCCAGGGCACGCCCGAGAGTGCGATGAGTTTCTCCTGCGCGACCTTGCCGGGCAGGTACGTGCTGTCGGGGCTGCGGTCGGCGCCGACGATCGAGAGTGCGACGTGGTGTCGTACGCCTGCAGTCTTCTCCTCGGCGAGCAGGTTGGCCGTCGACATCTGGAAGAACCGCATCACGTCGTTGAGGGCGAAGGACGGCGAGTTCGTCACGTCGACGACCACGTCGGCTCCGGCGACGGCGGCGGCCACACCTTGGCCGGTGACCGTGTTGACGCCCGTCTCGGGCGACTGGGCGATCGTCTCGTGCCCGGCCATCGTGAGCAGGCTGACCACCTGGGATCCGATCAGGCCGGTCCCGCCGAATACCACGATCCTCATGACTCCACCCCACAAAAGCAAGATACGGTTCGTTTCTTATAAGCCGACGGTACGGTGGGACCGTCAAGAAACGCAACGTTCCTTGGGGGCACGTGATGACCGCTACACGCAGGCATGGCGCGGAGCTTGTCGACGCCATCCACCAGGCGGTCCTGGCCGAGATGGCCGAGCACGGCTACGCCGGCACCACGTACGAAGGGGTAGCCGCGCGGGCGGGAACGAGCAAAACCGTCCTCTATCGGCGCTGGCCCCGCAAGGCCGAGATGGCGCTCGACGCGTTGATGGAGAGCAGCCCCGACCCGGTGATTCCGGCCGACACGGGCAGCCTGTCCGGCGACCTGAAGGCCCTCCTGAGGGCGATGCACTCGACGATGGAGCGCGCCGGCCGTCAGACGATGCTCAGCCTGCTGGCCGAGCTCGACCGGCCGGCCGCCGAACTGCTGTTCATTCGCGGGAGCGCCTTCCTCGAACCGCTGCTGGCGCGGGCCCGCGGGCGGGGCGAGTTGGGGCCGGGAGCCGTGCCGCCCCGCATGGTCACGATGGCGCTCGATCTCGTACGCCATGAGGTCTTGATCGTCGGGTCTCTGACCGAGGACAGTATCGACATGATCGTCGACGAGATGACGATTCCCCTGCTCAGGGCCCGGTCGATGGCATGACCTGAGTCACAGACTGCATAACCGTACGAAGTGTGAACCTCGCCGTATGTCACAGCTCTCACTTCTTCGGAATCCTCGGACGGAACAGACGAGGAGTGGTGAGGAGCCTGCGATGGTGCGTGCTGCGACGAAGTTGGGAAGCGTGACCGAGGGGACGGTGATCCTGACCGTCAACGGGGTGCAGCGGGAGGTGTTCGTCGACAATCAGACGACGCTGCTCGACCTGCTCCGTGACCACCTTGACCTGACCGGCACGAAGAAGGGCTGCGATCAGGGTGCCTGCGGCGCGTGCACGGTGCACGTGGACGGGAAACGGATCGTGTCCTGTCTCGCGCTTGCCCGCCAGTACGACGGCCGCGATGTGACGACCATCGAGGGTGTCGCCGCCGAAGGCGAGCTGCACCCCGTGCAGGAGGCCTTTGTTCGGCACGACGGGTTGCAGTGCGGGTTCTGCACGCCGGGTCAGATCATGTCGGCGATCTCACTGCTGGAGGAGGGGCGGGCGTCGACCGACGAGGACATCCGGGAGTTCATGAGCGGCAACCTGTGCCGGTGCGGGACGTACCCGAACATCGTCGCGGCGATCCGGGAGTGTGCCGATCGTGACGGTGATCGGTGATGGCCGAGTTCGAGTATCTGCGCCCCGATGACGTCTCCGGGGCGGTCGCCACCGTCACGGCCGACCCGGACGCGGCGTTCCTGGCCGGCGGCACGACCCAGCTCGACCTGATGCTCAAGGACCGCATCATCGCGCCGACGACGCTGGTCGACATCACCCGGCTGCCGTTGCACGGGATCACCGGTGGTTCGGACCGGATCCGGGTGGGCGCTCTGACCACCATGGAGGAACTCGCGGCCGACGAGCGGGTGGTGCTGCACGCGCCGTTCATCCGGGAGGCATTGCTGCTGGGCGCGTCGACGCAGTTGCGGAACATGGCCACGATCGGCGGGAACATCCTGCAGCGCACCCGGTGCCGGTATTTCCGCGACCCGATGGTGGCGGCCTGCAACAAGCGTGAGCCGGGTTCGGGGTGTGCGGCGGTGACCGGGGCGGCTCGTATGCACGCGATCCTGGGGGCCGGGCCGAACTGCATCGCCCTGCACGCCTCGGACGTGTGTGTGCCGTTGATGGCCTTGGACACGGTGGTGCAGATCCAGGGCGCGGACGGTGAGCGGAGTGTGCCGCTGGCCGAGTTCTACACCCTGCCCGGCGATCGGCCCGACATCGAGAACGTGCTGCGCCACGGCGAGATCGTCACCGCGATCGACATCCCGCTGCTGCCGGCCGGCATGAACTCGGGTTACCTGAAGGTCAGAGACCGGGTCTCGTACGAATTCGCGCTGACCTCGGCTGCGGCGGCGGTCTGGGTCGTCGACGGCCGCATCGCCGACGTCCGCATCGCCCTCGGCGGCGTCGGCACGATCCCCTGGCGGGCCCCCGAAGCCGAACAGAGCCTGCGCGGACAGCGGGCCGGCACCCGGGCGTTCCGGGCGGCGGCCGAGGCCGCGATCCACGACACGTTCACCGTTCCCGGCACGCAGTTCAAGGTCGAGCTGGTGAAACGCACCCTCGTCCGGATCCTGCAGACCGTCTCGGGGGTGACGTCATGACCGCGACCATCAACGACCGTCTGCTCGGTCAGCCCTTCGACCGGCTCGACGGCGTGCTCAAGGCAACCGGCGCGGCGCCGTACCCGTCCGACGTCTCGATTCCCGGTCAGGCCCACGCCGTGCTGTTGCAGTCGCCGATCGGCGCCGGGCGCATCCGCGCGATCGACTCGACGGCGGCCGAGGCGGCACCCGGCGTGGTCGCGGTGATCACCCATCTGAACTCGCCCGCGCTGGGCGAGGCGCCGATGACCGGGCTGGGCGGTCCGCCGCGCAACCCGTTCACCGACGACCGGGTCCTGCACTACGGGCAGAACGTGGCGGTCGTGGTGGCCGAGCGGCGCGAGCAGGCGATGGCGGCCGCACTGCTGGTCGACGTCGACTACGAGGTGTCGGCCCCGATCCTCGACATGGACGACCCACGGGCCGCGGTCGAGAACAACGCCTGGGGTCTCGAGACGCACGACGGCGATGTCGAAGCGGCGCTGGCCGGCGCGCAGGTGACCTACGACGGCACGTTCCGCATCGCGCCCGAGACCAACAACCCGATCGGCCTGTTCACAACGGTGGCCGAGTGGGACGGCGACCGTTTGACAATCCATGACTCGACGCAGTGGCCGATGATGGTCCGGGCCTCGCTCGCCGCCGTTTTCGGGGTTCCCGAGGCGGGCGTACGGGTCCTCGTGCCCTACCTGGGCGGTGGCTTCGGCAACGGGCTGCGCACGTGGCCGCACACGATTCTGACCGCGCTCGCGGCCCGCATGCTCGGCCGGCCGGTCAAACTCACGCTCACCCGTCCGCAGATGTTCACGTCGCTCGGGCACCGCGCGCAGAGCCGGCAGCGGTTGCGCCTGGGGGTCGGCGGCGACGGGCGGATGCTCGCGATGGATCACGACGCGACGGCGAGCCTGGCCGCCGAGGAGACGAACTTCTCGGCCATCGTGATCGGCAGCCCCGAGGCGTACGCGACCCCGAACGTCGCGACCCACGACCGGCAGGTGCGGCTGAACATCCCGAACCCGAGCTTCATGCGCGCGCCGGGGCACGCCGAGGCGAATTTCGCGATCGAGTCGGCGCTGGACGAGCTGTCGTACCAGCTCGGGATCGACCCGGTCGAGCTGCGGCTGATCAACCACGCCGACGTACACCCGCGGTCCGGCCTGCCGTGGTCGAGCAACGCGCTGCGCGAGTGCCTGACCGTGGGAGCCGAACAGTTCGGCTGGAACGATCGCAATCCCGAGCCGCAGAGCATGCGCGACGGGAACAAGCTGATCGGGTACGGCATGGCGGGCGTGACGTTCGGGTGGTACGCGGCGCCGTGCACGGCGACGATCACGATGGACAGCGCGGGCTCGGTGATCGTGCGGGCGGCCGCGACCGACATCGGCACCGGAACTTACACGGTCGCCGCCCAGCTCACCGCCGACCTGCTCGGGCTGAGCATGGACGACGTCACCGTGAAGATCGGCGACAGCGACCTGCCACCGGCGCCGCAGTCGGGCGGGTCGGGGCTGGCCGTCGCGCTGGCCGCCGCCGTGCAGTCGGGGGCGGCGAAGCTGATCGAGGCCCTGATCGACGCCGTCGGCGACTCCTCGCCGCTGCGGGGCAAGACCGTGGACGAGGTCGTCGCGGAGAACGGCGGGCTACGCCTGCGGGACGACGCCGACGCCGGGGAGACGTTCCGGGAAATTCTGGGACGGCACGGCCTCGACCATCTCACCGCGGAGGGCACGAGCGACCTGGCCGCCGCCGCGAAGAACGCCAAGATGGCCACCGCGCCGGCCTTCGCGGCCCGCTTCGTCGAGATCACCATCGACGAGGACCTCGGGCTGCTGCGGGTCAAGCGCCTGCTTTCGGTGGTCGACGGCGGCCGCCTGCTCAACGCGAAGACGGCCCGTAGCCAGATCATCGGCGGGGCCGTCATGGGCATCGGCATGGCCATGTTCGAGGACACCATCTACGACCAGGACACGGGCCGCATCGCCAACGCGACCTTCGGCGACTACCTGGTCCCGGTCAACGCCGACGTCCCCGACCTCGACGTCGTCTTCGTCGGCGAGCCCGACAGGTTCAGCCCGACCGGCGTGAAGGGCCTCGGCGAGGTCGGCGTGGTCGGGGTGGCCGCGGCCATCGCCAACGCGGTCTATCACGCGACCGGCCGCCGGATGCGCTCCCTGCCCATCACCATCGACCAGCTCATGTGAGCGTCGGCTCTCCGGCCTCGTCCCACCCGGGGGCGAGGCCGGACGCCGTGCCCCGGAGGATCTCGATCAGCGCGGTGGTGGCGGGCGGATCGGGCGGCTCGCCGTAGGTGGCGACGTAGATCCGGCGCGGACTGTCGGGGAGCAGGGTGGCGTGCACGCCCGGGGTTCGGTGTGCCCGCAGGGCGAGCCCGTTGACGATCGCGACCCCCATGCCGGCGGCGACCAGCGCCTGAGTGATGACCGTGTCGTCGCACGAGTAGGCGACCCGGGGTGTGAACCCGGCGCGCTCGCAGGCGCTGATCGTGGCGGCGCGGCAGCGTTCACAGCCGCCGACCCAGGCCGAGTCGCGGTGGTCCTCCAGCCGCGGCCGGGGCTCGTGACCGATCAGATAGAGCGGGTCGTCCAGCAGGTGAGTCAGCCGGAAATCCTGGTCGCCGGCCGGCCGGTCGTCGTTGCGGAAGATCAGCGCGATGTCGACCTGTCCCGATCGGAGCATTGTCAGGCCGTCGTCGGGGTGGGCGTCGACCAGGTTCAGCTCGATGCCCGGATGCGCCCGGGACAGCTCCGACGCCGCCTTCGGCACCAGGGTGCTGAGGACGGTCTGGAAGCCGGCGAGCCGCACCCGCCCGGCACGCAGACCGACCTGGGCGGACAGCTCGGCCGACGCGGCGTTCACCCGCCCCAGGATCTCGGCCGCGCGCGCCGCCAGAAGCTGCCCCTCGGGGGTGAGCCGGATGCCGCGGCCCACCCGCTGGACGAGCCCGGCCCCGGTGGCCGCCTCGAGCCGGGCCAGGTGATGGCTGACCGACGACTGGGAGTAGTGCAGTTCTTTCGCGGCTTCGGTCACCGAGCCGTGCCGGGCGACCGCTTCGAGGACCGTGAGCTGAGTCAGGTTCAGCATGCATCGACTTTATCGATGATTCGCGGTCCGCTTTGACATTAGACGTCATGCCAGCCGGGCAGCATCATCGGGTGAGGACCGAATCGAAGGAGCACCGGCCATGTCCCTCGCCCGCGTTCACAACTTCGCGATCTCGCTCGACGGCTTCGGGACCGGGGAAGGGCAGAGCCGCGACGACCACTTCGGCCACGCCGGGGAACGCCTGCACGAATGGATGTTCGCCACGCGGTGGTGGCACGGCACCGAACCGGGCGGCAGCGGCGGCGTCGACGACGCGTTCACCCGCCAGTTCGAACCGGGCATCGGGGCCGAGATCATGGGGGCCGGCAAGTTCGGCCACCCCGGCTGGCACGAGGACCCGGACTGGACGGGCGCGTGGGGCCCGAACCCGCCGTTCCACACGCCGACGTTCATTCTCACCCATCACACGCGACCGTCGATCGAGATGGAGGGCGGCACGACCTACCACTTCCTCGACACCTCACCGGCCGAGGCACTGGCCACCGCGCGCAAGGCAGCCGACGGCCGGGACGTCCGGATCGGTGGTGGGCCCACCGTGATCCGCGACTTCCTGGCCGCCGGCCTCATCGACCACATGCACGTCGCCGTCGTCCCGATCCTGCTCGGCCGGGGCGTACGCCTCTGGGACAACCTCGAGGGCCTCGAGAAGGACTTCCGGATAGAGTCCGTCTCCTCCCCCAGCGGCGTCACGCACCTGACGTTCACCCGAGCGTGACGGGCACCGAGGCCTTGCGCGCGCGCTTCACCTCGTACATCTCCATGTCGGCCCGATGCAGGATCTGGTCGACGGTCATCTCGCCCGGCCCGCTGACGGCCACGCCGACGCTGCTGTCGATCCGGACCGGGGTGTCCCCGATCAGGACGGGCGATTCCAGCTCCTTGTGCAGGCGCCGGACAACGGCCTCGGCGTTGTCCCGCTCCCCCACATCGGCCAGCACGACGGCGAACTCGTCCCCGCCCAGCCGGGCCACCACGTCGCGGCCGAGCACCGAACGCCGCAGCGCTGTGCCGAACGCCACCAGCAGCCGGTCGCCCGCCTCGTGCCCGAGAGCGTCGTTGACCGCCTTGAACCCGTCCAGGTCACCCAGGAGCACCGCGGTCGACTTCCCCGAACGGGCGCCGCGTTCGAGGGCCAGGTGCAGCGCCTCGTTCAGCCCGGTGCGGTTGGTCAGGCCGGTCAGCCCGTCGGTCACGGCCATCCGCAGGTTCTCGCGCTGGGCCAGCGCCTGACGGGCCACCACGCAGCCGGTCAGGACGGCCGTACACAGGATCAGGCCCAGCCAGGGCAGCCGGAACCCCTCCTGCGCGGCCACGTAGATCAGCACCCCGAACACCGCCACGATCGCCGCGTACGGCATCTTGCTCACGGGGGCGACCGGACGGGCGCGCGCGCCGAGGTCCTCGCCGGCGTGAGCCACCCGCACCTGCTCGAAGGTCGCCGCGCACAGCAGGAAATGCGCGACGGGCAGGAACAGGAACTCCCACCCGATCGAGCCGAAGTGCGCCGCGGAGAGGTCGTTCCTGGTCAGCAGGGTCTCCCCGACGACCCAGCAGAGGGCGGCGAGCATCAGCAGCCGGGCGGTGTGCCGGACCGAGGAGTTGACGCCGCGCATGAGCACCAGCGACATGACGAAGATCAGACCGACGTCGAGCAGCGGGTGCAGGGCGGCCGAGGCAACGAACTCCGCGGTGCTGCGGTGGTTCGCGATCATCGGGTTGATCACGAGGTGCCAGAGGAAGAGGCCGGCCGCGGCGGCCACGGTTCCGGCGTCCAGCAGCAGGCGTAGCCCGTGCCCGGGGGCCAGCGGTCGCATCGGCAGCCGGGTCAGGCCGATCAGCAGCAGGAGGGTCGCCAGGAGCTTGGTGCCGACGGCCGCCACCGGATAGCCGTCGGACGGAAGGTTGTAGAGCACGATCGCGACGGACAGTACGGTGAAGCTGGCGGCCATCCACCGCCAGGCCGACCGGGTACGGGGATCGAGCCGGGGATGGGTGGCGGCCCGCCAGGCCAGCCCGGTGGCGACCAGAGCGAAGAACCCGATCATCGGCCCGAGGACGAGGGCGGCGCGGTTGAGGTTCTGGTCGATGCCGATGATGATGCCGGCCGCCATGCCCGTGCCGAAGACGGCCAGCCCGGCGGCCGCCGTCCACCTCCAACGCCCCCGCATCGGTACCCCTCTCGACCGGGGACGTACGCGCACCGGCTTTCCTTGCCATCGGCCGGGAACGGCGGAATCTGAGATCCTGCGGCCTTGAAACGAATCAAGTCGGCGTGGCGAGCCGATGCAGGGCCCGGTGGAGGTGGCCGCCCGTCTCGGCCAGGGCCCGCGCGGCGTCGTCGGTAGTGGTGCCGGCGATCAGGGTCACCAGGGCGACCTTCGCGTCGCCGCCGGCGTCGGCCAGGGCCTGGCGGCAGCTCTCCAGGTCGGCGCCGGTCGCCTCGGCCAGGATCCGCAGGCGGCGGTCGCGCAGCTTCGCGTTGGTGGCCAGCATGTCGGTCATCAGATTCGAGTACGTCCGGCCGAGTCGCACCATCGTCGCGGTGGAGAACGCGTTGAGCACCAGCTTCTGCGCCGTACCGGCCTTCATGCGGGTCGAGCCGGTCAGCACCTCGGGGCCGGTGTCGGGCGCGATGTGCACGTCGACGGCGTCGGCGATCGGTGACGCGGGGTTGGCCGAGATCAGCACCGTACGGGCTCCGCAGGCGCGGGCGGCGGCCAGAGCGGCCCGCACGTACGGCGTACGCCCGCTCGCCGTCAGCCCGACGACGAGGTCTCCTCGCGCAACCTGGCCGCCGATCGCCGCGCCGGCCACCTCGTCGTCCTCGGCGTTCTCGGCCGGGCGGGTCAGGGCGGCCGGACCGCCCGCGATGTGGGCCATCACCCGGTCCGGCTCGAGCCCGAACGTCGGGATCAGCTCGGCCGCGTCGAGCACCGCGAGCCGCCCCGAGGTGCCCGCCCCCACGTAGTGCACCCGATGCCCACCGGCCAGCGCCGTCACCGCCAGCTCGACCGCCGCGGCCAGTTCGGGCAAAACCTCGGCCACCACCACCGGCACCGCACGGTCCTCGGAGTTGATCAGCTGCAGCAGGTCGACGGTGGACATCCGGTCGATCGTCACGCTGTTCGGGTTGCGTTGCTCGGTGCGAGCCAGCGGCGTCACCCTCGCACCCGCCGTCCACGCACCGCCGCGTACGTGGCGTCGAGCGCCCCGCGGGTCTCCTGATAGGTACGTTGCGCGACCCCGACGAACAAGCAGTCGATGACCGTGAGCTGCGCCAACCGGCTCGCCATCGCCCCCGACCGGAACGTCGTCTCCCGCGCCGCCGTGGTCAGCACCAGATCGGCGACCCGGGTGATCGGTGACTTCGGAAAATTCGTCAGAGCCACCGTACGGGCCCCGTGCCGCCCCGCCTCGGCGAAAGCGTCGATGGTGTCGGTCGTCGTGCCCGTGTGCGAGATGCCGAAGGCGACATCGCGCTCGTCGAGCAGTGCCGCGCTGGTCAGGGCCACGTGGGTGTCGCTCCAGGCGTACGCGATGCGGCCTATGCGGTGCAGCTTCTGCTGGAAGTCGCCGGCCACGAACGCGCTCGCCCCGACGCCGTAGATGTCCACCCGACGCGCGCCGACCACCAGGTCGACCACCTGTTCCAGCACCGCGATGTCGATCTGGGACGCGGTCTCCTCGACGGCCCGGGCGTCCGCGAACGCGATCTTCTTGACCACCTGGGCCAGGTCGTCGGTCTCGCTGATGTCGCTGCCCACCGGGTCGTCGGCGGAGGCGGCCTCGACCGCGCGTCCGGCCTCGGCGGCCAGCGTCAGCCGCAGCTCGGAATAGCCGGCGAAGCTCATCGCCCGGCAGAACCGGATGACCGTGCTCTCGCTGGAGCCGGCCCGCGCGGCCAGGTCGCTGATCGTCAGGCTGGCGGCGGTGGCGGCCTCCTCGATGATCACCCGGGCGACCCGCTGCTCGGCCGGGGACAGCGACGGCAGCAGCCCGCGAGCGCGAACCGTGACCGACGTATCCGAGCGCCGCGGCGAGGATTTGCGGCCTGTCATGAACACGTTTTCCTTTGCTCCGCGTGGGCTATGTTCACCGGATGACCAGCGCGACGATGGTGATCGGGGTCGATGCGGGGGCCACCACCACCCGGTGCGTGGTCGCGACCCTCGACGGCGAGGTGGTGGGCCGGGGCGAGGCCGGCGGCGCGAACCGCAACAGCAGCGGCGGTGAGGTCAGCGCGACCCTGGGCGTGGCCCTCGACGCGGCGCTGGGCCCGATCGATCGAGCCGGGGTGCGGCTGGGCGTTCTCGGCGCGGCCGGGTCTTCCGGCGCCGGCCGAGAGGCTTTCCGTACGGCGGCCACGCGCGCCTGGCACAAGGCGGGGCTGACCGGCGAGGTGGTCACCGCGACCGACCTCGAGGTGGCCTTCGCGGCCGGCACCTGCGAACCCGACGGCGTGCTGCTGCTCTCGGGCACCGGGGCGTTGTCGGCGCGGTTCGAGGGCGGCGTGCTGCGGCAGCGCTGCGACGGATACGGCTGGCTGCTGGGCGACGAGGGTTCGGCGGTCTGGATCGGCGTGCGAGCGCTGCGCGCGGTTCTGGCCGCGCTGGACGGTCGCGGTGAACCGACGGTCCTGGCTGACGCCGCCCACGCCCATTTCGGAGTGTCGCCGGCCAGCCGCGAAGACATCGCGCAGGCTTTCGTCGCGGCCGGATTCGCCACCGCCCCCGCCGCCCTCGGCCGCCTGGCCCCGGCCGTGAGCATCGCCGCCGGAAACGGCGACCCGGTCGCCGCCCGCATCTGCGCCGACGCCGCATCCCGGCTGCTGCACACGTTCGACAGCGTCCAACCGCCGCCCGGCGCCACCGTTGTGCTGGCCGGCTCGGTGCTGCTCAGCCCCGGCCCGGTCGCCGAAGCGGTGCGCGCCGGTCTGCGCGAGCGCACCGCGGCTGAGCCCCGCCCGGCACGAGACGGCGCGGGCGGGGCCGCCGCGCTGGCCGTCGGGCGGCTCACCGGCGCCCCCGTGCCCCCGGTGGTGCACGCCCGGCTGACCAGCGCTCACGAGGCGGACCGGGGATAGAGCAGGTAGGGCCGCCGCTGCCGCTCGAACGCGGCCAGCTCGTCCTTCCACGCCCCGGTCACCTCGCCGGTCGTCGCGCCCGCGTCGATCATCGTGCGCAGCCGCGTCGACCCGGTGAGCAGGTCGATCCAGTAGCGGGTGCTGTCGAGCCGCCACGCGAACGCCGCTTCCTTGCGCGCCTCGACGAGCATTCCCACCGCCGTACGGATGGGGTCGAAGACGCCCTGGTCGACGACCTTGACCTCGACACCCGCGCACAGCGTGTTGGCGAATTTGTTGAACGTCGGGGTGAAGTAGGCCTCGCGGAACTCGACCCCCGGCAGGTTCAAAGCGGAGACCCGGTCACCCCAGTGGTAGTCGAACCCCGGCCCGCCGATCAGCTCGAACGGCCGTGTCGTGCCCCGCCCTTCGGACAGCGACGACACCCCCTCGAACATCCCCGTGCCGGGATAGACGACGGCGGTGTCCTGGGTGGGCATGTTGGGGCTGGGCAGCACCCACGGCAGGTCGGTGTCGCCCGCTCGCAGCCGCCCGTGCCAGCCAGTGCAGGTGATCACCTCGAGGTCGACCGCGCCCGACAGGAACTCGCCGTTGTAGAAGCGGGCCAGCTCCCCCACCGTCATCCCGTGCTGCTGCACGATTTTGAGCCGTCCCACCCCGGACGTGAAGCCGTCGGTCATCATCGGCCCGTACGCGCGACCGCCGATCGGGTTGGGCCGGTCGAGCACGACGTAGCGGAGCCCGAGCCGGGCGGCCGCCGCCATCGAGTCGTACAGCGTGTAGATGTAGGTGTAGAAACGGGCGCCGACGTCCTGGATGTCGAAGACGATCGTCCGGACGCCCGACGCCGTGAACATGGAAACCCATTTGTCCTGTGTGGCCAGGTAGGCGTCGTAGACGGTCAGCCCCGTGCGCGCGTCGATGCCGGTGCCCTCGCTGCCGCCGGCCTGGGCCGAGCCGCGGAAGCCGTGCTCGGGCCCGAAAACCCCGCCGATCGTCACCCCGTCCGCGTGCATCCGGTCGACGAGATGCCGGTATTCGCGGTCGACCCCGGTCGGGTTGGAGACGATCCCGATCCGCTGTCCCCGCACCGCCTGCCATCCGGTGGCGGCGAGCCGGTCCATTCCCGTTCGGATCGGCAGGCGCGGCAGCAGTCCGGGCTTCGCCTCAGCCGGTGCGGCGCCGAGCGACAGTCCGATTCCCGCCGCCCCCGCCGCGAGCAAGCCTCGCCTTTTCACCGCACCCTCCAGGTCAGCCCATGCCCGTACGCATAGAGCCCCGGGATCTCGACCGGGAGCTTGCCACGCGGCGGGGCCGTGCCGAGCAGAACGGCGCCCAACGACTCCATCGAGACCGCGGCGTAACTGTAGGTCGCGAGATAGGTCTTGACCTCGGGGAACGCCGTCAGGTCGTACGGGTCGCGAACGGCCACGACCACCACCGGCTTCCCGGTCGCGACCAGCGCCTTCACGAGCTTCTGCTGCCGCCCGCCCGGGTCTGCGGTCGTCGTGTCCCAGGCCCGGCTGGTGAGCACCACAGTGACATCGTGGTTCTGCGCCGCCGTGACCGCCTCGGCGATCTTCGCGTCGTTCGGCAGGTTCGTGACCAGTTGGGTGGCCCCACCGAGCGCCCCGGCCAGCGCCGCGACGTTCCCGGTGACGCTGGAGTTCCACCCGGTGACCAGCACCGACTTCCCCGGGGCCAGGGGCAGGACGTCGGCGTCGTTGCGCACCGCCGTGACGGTGCGATCGGTGACCGACCGCGCCACGCGCTGATGCGCGGCCGAGCCCACGGAACGTTCCGCCGCCGACGGGTCGACCGGCTTGACCGACAGCAGGCCCCGCTTCTGCTTCAGCGTGAGAATCCGGCGCACCGACTGGTCGATGCGGGCCTCGGTCAGCTCCCCCGAGGCAACAGCCCCGAGTACGGCGTCCGTCGCGAGCTGCAGGTTCGGCGGCATCAGCAGCATGTCGACGCCGGCCTTGAGCGCCAGCACCGGCACGCGCTCGTCGCCGTACTTCTGCCGTACGCCGGCCATTTCCAGCGAATCGCTGACGATGACGCCGCGGTAGCCGAGCTCGCCACGCAACAGCCCCGTGATGATCGGCTTGGAGAGGGTGGCCGGGTCCTCGGCCGGGTCGAGCGCGGGCACGACGATGTGCGCGCTCATGATGGCGTCAACCCCGGCGGCGATCGCGGCCCGGAACGGCGGGGCGTCGATGCGCCGCCACTCGTCGCGACTGTGGGTGATGACCGGCAGGCCCGTGTGACTGTCGGTGGCGGTGTCGCCGTGCCCCGGGAAGTGCTTGGCCGAGGCCGCCGTGTTCGCGCCGCGCTGGAGGCCGAGGATCTGGCTCGCGGTGAGCGTCGCCGCCAGCCCCGGGTCGCTGCTGAAACTGCGTACGCCGATGACGGGGTTGGCCGGGTTGACGTTGACGTCGGCCACCGGGGCCCAGGCCTGGTTGATGCCGACCGCGCGCAGCTCGGCGCCGGTGACCGCGCCGGTGCGATAGGCGTCGACGGGGTTGCGGCCCGCGCCGAGGGCCATGCCGCCGGGGAACTGGGTGGCCGGCGCGGGCATGCGCGAGACCACGCCGTGTTCCTGGTCGGTCGAGATGGCCAGCGGAACGCCGGTCGCGGCGGCCTGCAAACCGTTGCTCAGCGTGGCGATCTGGCGCGGGTTCTGCAGGCTGTTGGTCCAGGCGAAGTAGATGACGCCGCCGAGATGGTACTTCGCGACGACCTCGGCCGGGGTGGCCACGCCGTACAACCGCTGGTTGGTGGCCGCGTCCGCAGCCGACGGAGTGTTCGCGTCGTTGCCGTAGACGTAGGTCGTGAAGAGCTGGCCGACCTTCTGCGGCAGGGACATGCGGGCCAGGATCTCGTCGACCGGCGACCGCGCGGCCTGGGCCGGGGCTGCGGCCAGCGTGAGCCCCAGAGCGGAGAGTGCGATGAGAGCCACCGTACGGGTTCGCATGGTGCCCGAAGGTAGCCGCGCGCCGCGCCTATGGCAATAACCTCCACCCCCCTTGCGCATCACGGAGGAAACAACCATCCTCGACGGATCGGCGTATTGAGAGGCGTTGATGATCAGACTTAGGTTGTTACTTCCCGTGTGCTTGATAGCGGCCGTCACCATCGGCTCGCCGGCGACGGCAGCGCCCGGCACGCCCGGCACTCCCGGCGCGTCCCCGGCCGACATCCGGTTCCGGCACGACGTGCTGCGCCCCGGCAGCGCCCGCCAGGCCGGCCTGCTGCCCGGTCCCGTCGCCGCGCTGCCCGGCATCGCGCGCTCCTATCTGGAACCCACCGCCGACCATCCGGGCCGTCCGACCTATGCGGGCGCGACCGTGCTGGCCGCCCATCACGGGGTCGTGGTCTCGCGGTTCGCAGTCGGTGACGCGGTCCGCTACGCCGCCGACACCACCGGCATCGTCGAGCTGCCGCCGGACCAGCGTGTCCCGGCCCGCACCGACACCCTCTGGGACCTCGCCTCGATCTCCAAGCTGTTCACCACGATCGTCGTACTTCAGCAGGTCGAGTCGGGCCGCGTGAGCCTGGACGCGCCCGTGGCGACCTACCTGCCGGAGTTCGCGAAAGAGCAGATCACCGTCCGGCATCTGCTCACGCACACCTCGGGCCTGCCGGCGTTCCTGCCGTTCTACTCGCGCTACCCCACGCCCGAGGAACGGCTGGCCGCCGCGATCACCACGCCGGTCACCGCCGGCACCGCGCCCGGCAAGCAGTACGTCTACTCCGACATCGGCCTGATCACGCTCGGCGTGCTGGTCGAGCGGGTCACCGGGAAGGCCCTGGCCACGGCGGTCCGCGACGGGGTGACCGGCCCGCTGCGCATGCGCGACACCGGCTACAACCCGTCAGCGCGCGAGCGCACCGCGGCCACCGAATATCAGCCGTACGTCAACCGCGGCATGGTTCGCGGCGAGGTGCACGACGAGAACGCGTGGTCGCTCGGCGGCGTCGCCGGGCACGCTGGCGTCTTCTCGACCGCCGACGACCTGGCGATCCTGTGCCAGACGCTGCTCAACGGGGGTTCGTACAAGGGCAGGCGGATCCTCTCGGCCGGGATGGCCCGGCAGGCGCTAATCAACTACAACGCCGACCTGCTGCCGCAATACCCCGACAGCGCGCGAGGTCTGGGCTTCGAGCTCGCCAAGCAGTGGTACATGGACGGGATGACGTCGCCGGTCACGTTCGGGCACACCGGGTTCACGGGGACGTCGGTCGTCATCGACCCGCTCGACCAGTCGTTCCTGATCCTGCTGAGCAACCGGGTGCATCCCGACCGCGCGTGGGGCAGCAACAACGTGGCCCGGCGCGCCCTCGCCCGGTCGTTCGCCGCCGCGCATCCCGTGCGTTCTCACGGGACGGCCTGGCGCACGTCGCTGGCCGACAACGCCGTCATGACCCTCACCGCGCCCCTGCGGCAAGAGGCAGACGCGCGGGCGAAGGCTTCCTTCCTTCTCTGGTACGACACCGAGCCGCGCAACGACACGCTGACGATCGCCACGTCCGCCGACGGCGTGACCTGGGTGCCCCTGCCGCTGACCCTGCGCGCGGGGTCTTCGCGGCTCGCCGCCGACGGCACGCTCACCGGCTTCGGCGGCCGCCGCTGGTGGCAGGCTTCCGCCGACGTGCCCGCGGGCACGACCGCGCTGCGCTTGACCTACCGCACCGACGCGACCTCACAGGGACGCGGCGTGCTCCTCGACCGCCTCCGGGTGACCCAGCCCGGAGCGATTCTCGTCGACGGCACCACCACCTACGCCGCCGACGGCTGGAACCCAACGCACACATAGGCGGGAGCCGACCATGACATACAGGATCAGCCGGCGCGGGCTTCTTCAGGGCGCGGCCGGGGTCGCCGCCGCGGGCACCCTGGCCGGGTGTGCCACGAGTGGCGACAGCTCGACGGACGCCGCCAAGGGCGAGGTCAGCGCGGCCAACCCGCTCGGGGTCAACGAGGACGCGCCGCTCGAGGTCGTCATCTTCAACGGGGGCTTCGGCGAGGAGTACGCCAAGGCGCACCAGGCCATCTACAAGGAACGCCACCCGAAGGCCGAGATCAAGCACTCGGCCACCCAGCAGATCGCCGAGACGCTGCAGCCCCGCTTCGTGGCCGGCGACCCGCCCGACGTCGTGAACAACTCCGGCGGCAGCCAGATCGACTTCAACGGACTCGTCGCGCAGGGCGCGCTGGCCGATCTCGGCGAACTGCTCGACGCGCCGAGCCTCGACGACCCGAACAAGAAGGTGCGCGACACTCTCCTGCCCGGGATCGTCGACGTGGGGTCGTACGACGGGAAGTTCCTGTCCTTGAACTACGCCTATTCGGCGTACGGGATCTGGTATTCGGAGAAGCTGTTCGAGGCCAAGGGGTGGGCGTACCCGAAGACCTGGGACGAGATGATCGCGCTGTGCAAGACGATCAAAGCCGCGGGGATCGCGCCGTGGACCTACCCGGGCAAGCACTCGCGCTACATGAGCTGGCCGATTCTCGCGGCGGCGGGCAAGATGGGCGGCGTCGAGGTCATCAAGGCGATCGACAACCTTGAGCCCAACGCGTGGAAGCACGAGGCGGTCAAAGCGGCGGCCGAGGCCTATTACCAATTGGCCGTCGACGGTTTCCTGCAACCGGGCGCCGAGGGCATGGACCACGTGCAGTCCCAGACCGAGTGGTGCCGCGGGAAGGCCGCGTTCGTCTCCTGTGGATCGTGGCTCGAGAACGAGCAGAAAGCCGTGACCCCGCCCGACTTCCGGATGGCGGTCGCTCCGACGCCCAGCCTTTCGACCAGCGACAAGCTTCCGTACGAGGCCTTCCGCGGAACGGGCAGCGAACCGTTCATCGTGCCGGCGAAGGGCAAGAACGTGCGCGGCGGGCTCGACTACCTGCGCGTGATGCTGTCGCAGAAGGGCGCGTCGGACTTCACGCGCAAGGTCAGCAGCCTCACCGCCGTGCAAGGGTCGAGCGAAGGCATCGAGCTGGGGCCCGGCCTCACCTCGGTGACCAAGCTGATCGACGCGTCCCAGGGCAGCGCGTTCACGTGGCTCTACTCGTCGTATTACCGCAAGCTCGAACGCGAGCGGGTCGACGCGGCCTGCGCGGAATTGTTCGCCAAGCGCATCACCGCCGCCGAGTGGTGCGACAAAGTGCAGAAGTCGGCTGACGAGTTCGCCCAGGACCCCGCGATCAAGAAGTACAAGCGGGTCTGAATCGTGCGCGGCAAACGGCTGTTCATCGCCGTCTTCCTGATTCCACCCCTGCTCCTGTACGGCATCTTCGTCGTCTCGCCGTACGCGCAGGCGTTCCAGATCGCGGGCACCGACTGGAGCGGGCTGTCCCCGACGTACGACTTCATCGGGCTGGACAATTTCCGGCGGCTGCTCGACGACGGCTACTTCTGGAACGCGTTACGGCACAACGGTTTGCTGCTCCTGCTGCTGCCGGTGATAACGATCCTGCTCGGGCTCTTCTTCGCCTCGATGATCGCCGTGGGCGGCCGCTCCGACCGGGTCGGGGTCCACGGCGTACGCGGGGCCGGCTTCTACCGCGTCGTCTACTTCTTCCCGCAGGTCCTGTCGGTGGCGATCATCGGCGTGCTGTGGAAGGAGATGTACGCCCCGCACACCGGCGCGGTCAACGGCCTGCTGCGCGCGGTCGGCCTCGATGGTCTCGCGGTGGCCTGGCTGGGCGACCCGCGGTTCTCGTTCTGGTGCGTGATGGCCGTGCTGATCTGGATGAACGTCGGCTTCTACGTGGTGTTGTTCAGCGCGGCGATGCAGTCGATCCCCCGAGACCTGTACGAGGCGGCGCTGCTCGACGGCGCGAGCCGCATGACTACGTTGGTCAAGCTCACCGTCCCGCTGGTGTGGGACACGATCCAGGTCGCCTGGGTCTACCTCGCGATCATCGCCATCGACGGCTTCGCCATCGTCCAGATCATCACCGACGGCGGCCCCTCGTCCTCGTCGGACGTGGTCGGCCTGCGCCTCTACAAGACAGCTTTCGCCGACGGCCAGTTCGGCTACGCCTCAGCCATAGGCGTGGCCATGTTCTTCCTGACCCTCACGGTAGCCGCCATGTTCCTGCGAGTGACCCGCCGCGATCGGGTGGAGCTGTAGATGACTGTCCGACCCTCCCCCGGCGAGACGCCACCCAACCACCTGAACCGTGCCCCAGCCCCAGCCCCAGCCGAGGCAACCGCCTCAACCCCTCCCGCGACCACCAGGTCAACCCCGCAAACCCCCTCCGCGGGGCCGCGCGCTCCCCGCCGTACGGTGCCGGTTTTTTCGCACTTTTTCCTCGCTGTCTGGGCTCTGCTGACGACGTTGCCGCTGCTGTGGGCCGTGCTCAGCTCGTTCAAAAGCGACAACGAGATCCTCACCGACCCATGGAGCCTGCCGTCGCGGCTGCGCTGGGAGAACTGGGGCCGCGCCTGGAACGAGGCCCACATCGGCCGCTACTTCCTGAACAGCGCGATCGTCGTGACCGGCGCCCTGATCCTGACGATGCTGCTCGGCGCGATGGCCGCCTACATCCTGGCCCGCTACAAGTTCCGCGGCAGCCGCCTCGTCTATTACGCCTTCGTCGGCGGCATGATGTTCCCGGTCTTCCTGGCCCTCGTGCCGCTCTTCTTCGTCGTGCGCAACCTGGGAATCCTCGGCACCCTGCCCGGCCTGACCCTCGTCTACGCCGCCTACTCGCTGCCGTTCACCGTCTTCTTCCTGACCGCGTTCTTCCGCACCCTGCCGACGTCAGTGGCCGAGGCCGCGATGGTCGACGGCTGCGGCCACTACCGCCTGTTCTTCCAGGTCATGCTCCCGATGGCCCGCCCCGGCCTGGTCAGCGTGGGAATCTTCAACTTCCTGTTCCAGTGGAACCAGTACGTCCTGCCGATCGTCCTGATGCAGGGCGAGGACGCCGAACAGAAATGGGTCCTGGCCCAGGGCCTGACCGCGCTCGCAGTGAACGAGGGCTACCAGGGCGACTTCAGCGGCCTGTTCGCCGGCATGACCATCGCCATGCTCCCGGTCATCATCGGCTACCTGATCTTCAACCGCCAGGTCCAGAGCGGCCTTGCCGCCGGTCAACTCCGCTGACCGCGGTGTGGCCCACTTCTCGCCGAGCCGATCACCCTGCCATGAAGAAGGCGAGGCCGTGTACGTCTTATCGCCGTGAACAAACTTATCGGCCGGATCCGGGACGATGCGCCGCTGCTCGTGGCCGCCTTCGAGGAGGAGGCTCGCCACCTCGAGACCGACCTCCCCGTGCTCATCACCGGGCTCGGCAAGGTCAACGCGGCGATGGCCCTGACCCGGGCGCTCATGGCCGCCACCGAGGAACCCTCGATGATCCTCAACATCGGCACCGCCGGCGCCCTGCGGGACGGTGTCACGGGCCTGCACGTCGTCCGCCGGGTCATTCAGCACGACCTCAACACCGAACTGCTGCGCTCGCTGACCGACCAGACGTTCGGCGGCCCGCTCGACCTGGCCGAGCCTGACGGTGTGGTCCTGGCCACCGGCGACTCGTTCATCGCCGACGACACGAGCAGAACCCGGCTCGCCGCCCGCGCCGACCTGGTCGACATGGAGGGCTACGCCCTGGTCAGCGCGGCCAACGAGCTGGGTGTCCCGATCCGCCTGGTCAAATACGTCAGCGACAACGCCAATCAGGAGGCCACCAAGACGTGGCGGCACGCGGTCAACTACGCCGCGAAGCAGCTCGCCTCCTGGGTGCACGCGAACGTGCCGGTCCCGGCGAATAATATGCAGCGGTGATCGAGTCCTCACGCGTCTGCCGCTGCGTCCTCTGCCACGACTACGGCGATCGCGACGACTACGACGCCGCCGACCGTGGCGTGATCGAGAACGTGGAGAAGTTCGGCTGGAGCGTCACCGGGGTCCCCTCGGACGACGACGGGCCCGGGTGGGCGTACACGATCGGCCGTTGGCACAGCCAGGGCCGGCCGGAACTGGCCATGTTCGGGCTCGACCTGGGTGTCATGCAGTCCTGCCTCAACACGCTCGGGTCACGTGACGGCCTGGCCGACGGTGACTCGCTCGACGATGTCATCAAGGGCTACCCGCTGCGTCTGCGGGCCGTCGAGCCGGACTGGTTCCGGGCGTTCTTCGGGCACGGCATGTGGTTCTACCGGCACCCGCCGATCCCGTTCCTCGAGGTGGTCTGGCCGGACCGCGACGGCGCCTTCCCCGAGGACACCGGCAGCCTGGCCCAGCCGCACCTGTGGCTCAAGCCCATCGACCACCCGAAAGGCGTCTGGACCCAGGACGTCTGACCGCCGATCTCGGCATCCCAGGCGGGTGTGGTCACGCCCGCAGCGTCTATCCGCGGCGACGATCGCGGGCGTCGGAGTTCTCCTCCTGTTCCTCGGTGTCGCCGTGATCGTGCCCCTGAGGCGCCGGGCATTCACTCGTTCTTCGTGATCTCGTTGCGGGGGCGGGCTTCCAGGGCGATGCGGGCCTGCTCACGCCGGTGGCGCAGGATCAGCCAGGTCATCGGGATGGCGAGGCCGGCCAGGCCCCACACGAGGGCCATCAACTCCCAGAACTTCAACGTTTCTGCCTAACTCGCGAGGGGCGAAGAGACCGATGCCGTACGGGCGGCGGCGGCCAGGGCCATCATTCCAGTAGAGAGCGCCACATCTATGTCCGGCGCGAAGGCCGGGCTGTGGTTTGTCGGCAGACCGGCAAGTTTCTCGGCCGCCGTCGCGCCCGGGGCGGCCCGCCATTGTCGTGGACCGATGACGCCGAGCATCCAGTAGCTGCTCGGAATGCTGTTTCCGAGCGTCAGCAGCGGAAAATCCTCCGACGCGAGGGACGGCGGCCACCAGCCGACCCGCTCGGGGCCGAACGCCTGCTCGTGAGCGGCCCGAATCCCGGCAGTCACGGCTCGATCGGCCACATAGGAGGCAGTGCGCGCGACGGTCGCGATCGCCGGCTCGCGGGGGCTGCCGGCGGCCTCGCACGCGGCCCGGACGAGGCGGGTCAATCTGGTGAGCACGCGGTCGAGTGTCGAGTCGTGCAGGGCGCGGATCGTCACGCCGAGGGTCGCGTGCTCGGCGATGACACCCGGGTGGTCGCCCGCGTGGATCGTGCCGACGGTCAGGGCCACCTGCTCGGCCGGGCTCACCTGACGGGCCACCACGGTCTGCAACTGCACGACGATGCTCGCGGCCAGCACCACCGGGTCGACGCAGAGGTGCGGGGTGGCGGCGTGCCCACCGCGTCCGGGGACCGTGATGTCGAGGGTGACGCAGGCGGCCGTCATCGGGCCGGCACCGTGGGCGATCATGCCGGCCGGCAGCGGCGCGGCGTGCTGGGCGAGGATCAGGTCAGGTCGGCCGAACCGGTCGTACAGGCCGTCGTCGAGCATCGCGGCCGCGCCCCGCAGGGTCTCCTCGGCGGGCTGTCCCAGGATCAGCAGCCGGCCCGGCCAACGATCCTGGGCCAGGTGCTCGGCCGCACCGGCCGCCGCGGCCAGGTGCAGGTCGTGCCCGCACGCGTGCATGACACCGGGAGTCGTGCTGGCGTACGGGAGACCGGTCTTCTCGGTGACCGGGAGCGCGTCGAGTTCGGCCCGGATCAGCACCGTCGGGCCCGGCCCGTTGTCGAGGACGCCGACGACGCCGTACCCGCCGATCCCGGTGGTGACCTCGCAACCGGCCTCGTCCAGCGCTGACGCGAAGCGGGCGGCGGTGCGCTCCTCCCGCCCGGAAAGCTCCGGATGGGCGTGCAGGTCGCGGTAGAGGGCGACGGGTGCAGGCATGTGATCAAGCCAAACGCAGGGCGCTGTCATCGGATGACAGCGGTTTGAGAGCGCGGCCGAGGGTGATCGGTGAGCAGCGTGCGGTGTGCTTGCCGGGAAGCCGGACGACCCCGGCCGGACCGCGACCGTGAGGAGCCACCATGGAGAACGAGACCGACCTCAACGCCCTCGCCGAGGAGATCATGGAGCTGGAGTCCGAGACCTTCTCGATCTCCGACTACGCCGACGCGTCCGAGGCGATCCTGGCCTCCTGCTCCTCGTCGGGCACGACCTCGACCTGCAGCAGCACGACCTCGACCACGAGCTGCTCGGCCTGATTCGCACCACGACGTCGGGCCGCCCGGTGGGTGGCCCGACGTTTTGCCTGCCAGGTTGCCTGCCACGTTGCCTGTCAAGGGAACGGATGCGGCACGAGGCGAAGGTCGCCGACGGTGAAGCCGGCCGCCGCGGGCGCGGTTCGCAGACGCGGCATGTGCGGTGCCCGCTGCCGCCGCCAGCCGAAGTCGATCGGCAGCAACCCCGGCACGATCGTGCAGACCGAATGCAACCCGATCGCCGCCTGCTCAGGTGTTGTCTGGTCGACGACAATCGCTTCCAGTTCCCGCGTACGCAGGAGGTCCAGCACGCGCCGCAGGTCATCGCGCAGGTCCATCGTGCGCGGGCGCTCGGCGTAGAGCCGGTCCGCGGGAAGGCCGGCGTCGTCGGTCAGGTAGCTCGCGGCGTGAACGGCCATCCGCGGCAGGCCGAACAGCGCTGAGTGATCAGGCAGCCGCTGCACCAGCGAATAGTCATCAGCCATCGCCTCAAGTTCAGACCGGCGACGCCGTACGGTGGAAGGCTGGTGCGGGACATAGGTGAGCGTCTCGGCCAGCGCACCCGCGAGCGCCTGCGACGGGTCGAGATGCGCGGCCGCCGCGAACGACAACAACCCCGGACCGCCGTCGTGCCGGACGGCGACGCTCGTGACCACCGGTACGTCGAGGTCGATCCGATTGTCGTACGCGTAAAGCCGGTAGCCCTGCAGCTCGGCGCGGTCGGCCATCGCGCGCACGGCGGGTGGGCCGGAGTCGAGGTCGATGCGGGGCAGGGTCAGGTCGCCGTACCAGGCGAGCAGGAAGGCGTCGCGCTCGATGAGCTCCAGCAGTCCGAAGAGGATCGCCTCCTCCAGGCAACTGCCGGTGGCGCAGCCGCTCGACGAGGAGAGCAGGAAGGTGTCGCCCGCGGCCGGCGAGCTGTAGAAGCTGAGCCGCCGGGGAACCAGCACGGGCCCGCCGGTGTGCAGGTTCTGCCCCCACACCCAGGGAATCGGCCGCCGGGGGTCGAAGGGTTGCAGGATCGGATCGGCGTCGTAGACCGCGTCGGGCAATCGCCCGCAGCGGTCCGGGTGCAGGGCCTGGTCGCCGAGGTCGTCATAGGCGGCGACGACCGGGGTCAGATTGCGGCGGCGGTGGGTTCCCGCATACCGCTCAAGGCCTTCCAGGTAAGCCAGTGACCTGCTCTTCGCATATCCGGTGGTCTGACCGCTCCAGGAGACGTCGAGCAGCCCGCCGTAGCCCCGGATGAAGACGCTGCCGTTCACCGGCGCGGTCGTCGGCGAGGTGATCGTGAGCTGGGTGCCCGCGCCGAGCACGCCGCAGACCGGGTTGACGAGCGCGGCCTCCGGCATCGCATAGTCGGCCGGCGCCCGCAGCCGGTAGACATCGGGGCCGGGTTTCGGCCGGGGCTGCAGCTCGAACACCACAGGCACGTCAGGCTGGGCGTCCGAGCAACCGGGACAGAGCGGCTCGGCCAGCATCGGATAGCTGTCGACCCGCAGGCTCCCGAGATCGAGACGGGAAACAGCACGGTCGGGTGAGAAAACGCTCGCGTAGGAGAGGCGGTAGAGGTCCCAGACGGCGTCGACGTGAAAGGCGGTCAGCTTCGGCCAAGGCCCGGTCGCGGCCATCCGGTCGCCGGTCTCGAGGGCGTCGCGTTCGCTGCGGCCGCGTAGTCGCTGCCATCGGATGGCCAGGCAATGCCCGCATCCCCCGGCCGGGCCGATCAGCACGGCGGCGGCGCTGAGGTGCACGTTGGCGTCGCGTCGATCGGGCCCCGCCGCGTCACCGCCGCCCAGCCTCGCCACGCGCGGTTCGGGGCCGAGCGGCTGGGCCTTCCAACGGGTGTGCAGGTGATCGGCGAGGTGGACCGCGGCGGCGGAGAGCGGGGTGGGGCGCGCCGCCGCCACGGGAGCGGTCACGAGTTGTTGCTCCAGCGGAACGTCCGTACGCCGATTACGGCGAAGACGGCGCCGAAGGCGAGCAGCGCGGCGCACGACACCAGGTAGTCGGTCATCGTGCCGAAGCTGGTGAAGGCGTACGCCATGCCGTCGTTGACGTAACGCAGCGGCAGCGCCTTGGAGATCCCCTGCAGCCAGCCGGGCATCAGCTCGAGGGGGTAGAACGAGCCGGAGAGGAAGGCCATCGGCACCACGATGCAGTTGGCGATCGCGGCCACCGCCTCGGCCGTGTTGGCGCGGGAGCCGACGATCAGCCCGAGGGCCAGGAACGCCGTGACCGCGAGCAGCATCGTCGGGATGGCGAGCGGCCACGTCGCGTCGGGGCGCATGCCGAAGCCGGGCAGCATGGCGACGCCGACGAACAGCACGCTCTGCGCCACGCCGATGGCCAGCGCGACCACGTAGCGGGAGCCGATGACCGACCACAGGCTGGCCGGGGAGAGCCGGATGATGCGCAGCAGGTCGTCGTTGCGCCACTGCATCAGCGTGAACGACACCCCGAACAGCGCGGCGCTGGCCAGCCCCCACGAGAGCACGCCCGGCGCGATGTAGTCGATGTAGCCGCGTCCGGTGTCCCCCACCTCCTGGCCGCGGAAGATCAGCCCGAAGATGACCAGGAAGACCAGCGGGAAGGCGAACGTGAAGAACAGGGTCGTGGCGTCGCGGACGGTCGCCTTGTAGGTGGCTCGGGACAGTGCGGCGTATGCGCTCATGCCTGCGGTGCTCCGGTCAGTTCGAGGTAGACGTCTTCCAGGGTGGCGGGCCGGGTCTCGACGTCGTCGAGGTCGCCGAGGGCGGCCAGCACCCGCGCGGTCTGCGTGGTGTGCAGCACGATGCCCTCGTCGGCCACGACGTCGACGCGGTCGACGCCGTCGAGCTCTTCGGCCTCGAGAAGCGTCAGCCGCCCGGCCGGGACGACCAGCCGCGTCCCGATCCCGGAGCTCGCGATCAGTTCGCGCGGGCTGTCGAGGGCCAGGACCCGTCCCCCGGTCAGGATCGCGACCCGGTCGCAGAGTCCCTGAGCCTCGTCGAGGTGGTGGGTCGTGTAGACGATGGTCTTGCCGGTCGCCTTGAGCTTGCGCAGCATCGCGCCGAGGTCGCGGCGGGCCTGCGGGTCGAGGGCGGCGGTCGGCTCGTCCAGGAAGATGACCTGCGGGTCGTGCACGAGGGCCGACGCGATGGCCAGCCGCTGCCGCTGGCCGCCGGAGATGTTGGTGACCCGCACGTCGCCCGAGCCGGTCAGCCCGACCAGTTCCAGCGCCCGCTCGGCGGCGGCCGGCGGCAGGCCGTAGAGGGCGGCCACCGTCACCAGGTGCTCCCGCGCGGTCAGCCGGGTGAAGAACGCCGAGCCCTGCGTCTGCACCCCGATCAGCGGCAGCAGTTTGAGGTTGCGCGGCGCCGGCGACATGCCCAGCACGGTGACGCTGCCCGAGTCGGGAACCCGCAGACCCTCGATCATCTCGATGAGGGTGGTCTTGCCCGCGCCGTTCGGGCCGAGCAAACCGAAGAACTCGCCGCGGCCGATCGAGATGGTGATCTCGTCGACCGCTCTCACCTCGCCGTACGACTTGCTCACGGCGTCCAGCACGATCGCTGGACCGTCGGTGGATGACATGGGATCGCCTTTCATCAATTTTTTCGGGTACGGGGCCGGGCCAGCCAGCCGGCGATCGTGAGTCCGACGACAGCGGCCGGCAGAGCGTAGGCGAACCCGCCGAGCGACGGTACGAGCAGATAGCCCGCCACGAATATGACCAGCCCAGCGACCGCGGCGACCGCGAGGAGCCACCAGGCCGCGAAAAGTCCGAGTTGGACAGCGACGGTCCGCGGATAGCCACGGCCCCGGCGAAGCACGAAGCGACGGCTCTCCTGGGCCAGGTTCAGCAGACCGAACGAATGGCTGACGATCTTGTAACCGTCCAGCGGCGGCAACGGGATGACGTTGACGATCGTCTGAACGGCGGCCACCAGCACGTACGCGCTGAAGAGGGGACCCGGCACGACGGCGAGCACGGCGCCGACGAGCATCAGGACCAGCCCGTTCGCCACCGCCCCGGCCGCCGCGATCATCACCTGCCGCGACCGCCGCGGCAGGTAGAGGTAGTCCTCCACCCGGCACGTGAGCAGGAGCAGATTGATGCGCGTTACGGTTGCTCCGAAGTGGACGGCCACGATGCCGTGCGCGAATTCGTGCAGCGCCGCGCCGGCCCAGGCGAGCACCACCAGCGCGACCAGACTGAGGGGGTCGCCGAACGCGGGCCGGGCATCGTGCCAGAGCGGGCCGATCCTCAACGCCACGACCACGAGTACGACGGCCACGAGCACCGCGAGCAGCGTGAAGACCGACGGATGCAGCAGCCATCGCAGCCGCCGCGCCCAGCCGGCGAGCCGTACGGAACGGGGCTGAACCTCCACGAAGGGGGTCGAGAACAGGTCACGCTCGTGCAGCAGCCACAGCAGCCGGGTCCAGTGGTCGTCGCCGAGCCGGCGACCGTAGGCAACCGCGTACTCGGCTCCGATCTCCTCGAGGGAGCGCGTCCCGTCGAGGCGGCGCATGAGGAACTGTTCCTTGGGCGATATCTCGTACGCTCGTCCGCTGTGCCGGTCCTTGACCAGGTAGACCGTGTCGGGTCCGCGTTGCAGCGGCCGCGAGAAGACGAGGTCCTCGCGCAGCCGGGGCCGCTTGGTCTTCACGCGGTGACCACCTGTTCGCGCAGCACGCGGGCCAGCAGATAGGACAGGTACGCCTCGTCGCGGATCGTGGCGTGCAGCCGGTTGTTGGTCATGTGCAGATAGGGCGAGAGCAGCGCCGTCAGCGGATCGGCGAAGCCGTGGCCGGGCAGCGCGAGCACCTTTGCCCGCAGCTCGACGGCGTGCGCACCCCACCCGCGCAGGAAGCCCGGCAGCCGTCCCGTCTCGCCCCGCCCGACGAGGTCGAGGATCCGGCGCACCCGGCGGCCCAGTTCGACGGCGACCCCGTCGTACATGCGGGTGTATTCGTCGGTGCCGATGAGGTTGGTGCCGGTGAAGGCGCGGTGCCAGAACTGGTGGTAGCGGTCGAAGAACTCGGTCAGCTCGTCGCGGTCGGGCTGGAATGTGCCGGCCAGAACGGTCATGAGCTGCGCGGCGGTGCCCAGCAGCACGGGGCGCAGGTGCAGGTTCATCGACGAGACCGCGTGCAGCACGGTGTCGGTGGAGTGCCGGAAGTGCCACTCGGCGAGCTCGACGCCGGCCGGCCCGCCGTACTTGGCGTACTCGGGCTCGTAGGGTCGATAGGAGTAGGAGTTGTTGGGCTGCAACAGCATCTGCCCGTTGCCGTCGACCAGTTCGGCCGGCCGCCCGGCCGGGAACTCGAGCGCGAACAGGATGTCGTAGAGCTCCCGCAGATATCCGGTGCCCATCGCGTAGAGCGCGGGCCGCTTGGCCAGGAACCGGCTGATCGCGGCTTCGGCGTACGCCCGGACGGCTGGTTCGTCGTCCGGCGTGCGCGGCTTGAGGCGCAGCCGCACGTGCGGCCCTTCCAGCCAGTAGTTGATGTAGAAGTGGCCGTCGAGCAACTGCTGGTCGTTCAGCTCCCGGATCAGCGGCGCCACACACTCGACCAGCAGCGGCTGGGGGTTCGCGGCGTAGAAGACGTGCAGCGCGAGCCACTTGCTCATCGGTTCTCCTCGAAGGTCTCGACGGCCAGCTCGCTGACGTGTCCGCCGGCGGCCAGCTCGCCGGCGGCGGGCAGCATCTCGCGCAGCACAACCCGATCGTCCGGGCCGTCCAGTGAGGACCGGAACGCCTGCAACGACAGCGGGCTCGCGAAATCGACGTACTGCGGCTTGGGATTGGTCATCGAACGGGCCGGATAGACGGTGGCGAAGACCTGTTCGGGTACGCCGTGACGCGCCCGCCACCGCCGCCAGCCGAGGAAGGCCGCGGGGTCGGCGCCGGGGTCGCCCGTGCCGGGCAGGTCACCCACACGGGCCGACCAGCTTCGACGGGCGAGCACGACGTTGCCGACGCGCAGGCGGGGGCGGGTGGTGACGCCGTCGGTGCTCGCCGTGGAGGGCACGCCGCGCCACACGTCGAGGCGGACCATCGACGCCGGCGAGAGCAGCAGGAGCGTACGGGGAATCTGGGGCAGGGCCATCGGAACCAGGTAACCCAGGTAGACCGGCACGATCTCCTGGCCCAGGCGGGTCGAGCGCAGCACGATGCGGTCGGTCGCCGGGTCGTGCACCAGGGTGAGGTCGTCCAGGGTCAGCCGGCGGTCGGCGGGGACGCTGCTGGTCTCGCCGGGGCAGACGATGACGTAGTCGGTGAGCCGGTCGTGCAGGTTCAGGTTGGTGGTGGCCGCTCCCCCGGTCAGCTCGGCGAAGACCGCGCCGGGCGGGGCCTTCTCGGCTGCCTGGGTGCGCAGCCGCTCGGCCAGGGTCGGGGTGTCGTCGTCGAAGCAGTGGGTGAAGCGGCTGAACGGGAACGAGAGCCCGCCGAACGACTGGTTGAGCACCAGCAGCGGGCCGTCGTCGCGCAGGGCGAGCTGAACGAAATGCCCCTGCGGGCCGGTGGCTGCTCCGAGCAGGGAGCCGACCTCGTCCAGGAACGACGCCGGAAGGGTCAGCTCGGCCGCGGCGGAATCCTCGGCGAGGCGGGCCGCGAAGAGCTGACGGGCTTTGTCGAGCGCGGTCATCTCGGGCCGGCCGAGCCAGTTCTCCTCGGGCGTGTACGTGCCGTCCTCGGCGAACGGGCGGCGCCCCGAGGTGTACGAGCTGTACTGGTCGTACAGGTCGTCGTGGAAGTCCTCGACGAGGCGCAGCAGGTCGTCGCAGCGGCCGCCGACGCCGAATCGGGCCAGGAAGAAGCCGTGGAACATGATGCGGTGCGGCCGGTTCTGGTCGAAGGCGGGCAGGACGCGTTCGACGGCGGCCAGGTCGGTGGCGATCAGACGCTGCCAGGCTTCGGCGCCGACGGTGACAGGCTCGCCCGCGACGCGGCTGTCCTCGTAGAGCAGCGTCTGCGGCAGGCTGGGACCGCCCAGGCCGGCCAACGCCGTGCGCAGCCGGCGCAGCAGGTCGCGGCGCTGGTCGAGGTCGCCGTCACGGTAGGCGTCGACCAGTTCGGCGATCTCGTGCAGGCGGGCGGCGAGCTGGTCGGCCCAGGGCCGGTCGAGCTGTCCGAGGGTGGCGGCGAGCGTACGAACGGGGTCTTTGACGTGAACGTCGGTGTCGAGGCCGACCAGGCGGAGCATGCCCAGCCGCAGCAGGGTCGACAGATAGGTCTCGCCGTCCTCGTGGGTGGCCCCGGTGGCTGTGCGGAGCCGGTCGACGAGGTCGGCGCAGCGCATCGTGCCGCGCTGGTGGAGCAGGGTGGTGAGCTCGTCCAGGATGCCGCTGCGGCGCAGGAAGAAAAGGCCGTCGCGCACCGAGTCGAAGCTGACCGCGGCACTGTCGTCGCCGGTCGTGACCCAGTGCCGCACGTAGCGGATGCGGTCGGCGTCGTGGAGCCAGCCGGGGGTCAGCTCGACCGACAGGTCGCCGCGCCGCTGGGGGTCGGCGCTGATCAGCTCGGCGAGGCGGGCGACCAGCACGACGTTGAGCCGCACGTGCCGCTGCCACTGCTCGCTGAGCTCGAGTTCCAAGCCGCCGTCGGTGAAACGGCCCAGGGCGACGGCCGTGAACGTGCTGAACGGGCTGGTCTTGCAGGCGGTGCGGTACAGGTACGAGAGCAGCGAGCGCTCGACCCGGCGGGTGCGCTTGTTCGCGGGGCGGGTCAGTTCCGGGGGCTTTCCGAGCTGCTCGTCCAGGGTGGGTGAGGCGAGTTGGAGCCCGCCCCGCAGGCGCGGCTCGTCGGCGAGACCCCACAGGTGCCTGCGGGCCCGGGTCGAGTCGGCCGCGAAGACCGCGGCGCCCTCTTCTTCGCGACGTGCGAGCAGCGCCCGCAGGTCCAGCCACTCCCGCACGGCCGGAAGACCGGCGAGTCCCGGATCGGGATTGGCCGGCAGCACGTTGTTGAAGATCTGGCGGCGCAGGGTCAGCAGCCGCCGCCGGGCCGCCTCGTCGTCGTTGTCGTTGACCAGCTCGTACAGGAGGTCGCTGACCTCGGCCGCGCCGACCGCGAGCCGCTGCTCCAGGGCGAGCACTTCGTCGGCCCATGTGCACGTCGCAGGGGCGCGCAGCGGGTCGACCGCCGAGAGCGGGAGGCCGGCCACGCGGGCCACGAACAGGCTGCTCACCGCAGCTCGAAACGGTAGTCGCCCAGGGCCGCCCGGTCGTGGCCGGCGAGCATGATGAGCAGCGGGAACTCGTCGGTCAGGCCCAGCTCCTCGACGTAGGAGACGCTGTCGAAGCCGAGCGCGACCCCGGCGCCGAGACCGAGGGCGGCCGCGGCGGTGTAGAAGGTCTGGGCGATCGCGCCGACGGTGGCGTTGACGAGGTTGTAGCCCCGGTCGCCGACGGCGTCGAGCACGGCGTGGGTGCGTACGGTCGGGACGAGCACGACCGCGGCCTGTTCGAGGTTGTAGTTGGCCAGGAAGTAGTTGCGCTGCAGGAACTCCCCCGGCGGGCCGCTTGCCACGGTGACCAGGCTGTGCTCGGCCGGGTCGTAGACGTAGCTTCCAGCCGGTACGTCGGCCACGTGGTTGACGAAGGCGTAGACGCGGGCCAGCGGTTGGTCGGCGGCGGTGGCCCGCAGCAGCGCGGCGAACTGGTCGGCCGCCATCGGCCGGGCCAGGAAACGGCCGAAGCTGCTGCGGCGGGCGGTGAGGGCGGCTTCGAGGGGCACGGTCATCGGCGCGGGAGCGGGCAGGCGGGTGCCGCCCGGCGGTGCCGGATGGGCTTCCGCGGCGGCCAGGGCCTCGGGGGCGGGCCGCTCGACCGCATCGGCGGTGGCCCGATTGACCTGGCGCAGGGTGTCGAAGGTGAGCAGGGTGCGGGAGCGCTCCTGATCCCGGTGGCGATTTCGCACGGGTGTGTTGCTTTCCCGCCCCGGCATGGTCCAGGTGAGCGGGACGACGGCGAACAGCGCCTCGTCGTCGACGTCGAGCCCGAGCAGGTCGCCCACGGCCGCCTGGTCGAACCAGAACACCGGCCGGATCCGCCGCCCCTGCCCGCCGGCCCAGAGACGCCAGGTCTGCAGGATCGTGCCCACGTCCATCGACACCGCGTGGTACGAGAAGTTGTTGTACTTGAAGGCGTTCTGCCAGTACTTCACGCCGATCACCAGGAACTGGCCGGTCGGCTGCGGCGGGTCGACGGCCGCGTTGACCCGGGCGCTGACGTCACCGGCGAGCATCCGCTGCATCGCATGGCGGGCGTGCGCGTAATAGTAGACGCCGGGCGTGACCCCGGCCCCGGGCCCGGCGATCCAATAGACGCTGCACGGGTAGAGCCCGCCGCCCGAGGCCGTGCCGCGATGCCAGTTGGCGTGCGCATAGGACGGCAGCGCGGCCAGGTCGGTGTTGGCCTGGATGCCGAGGCGACGGCCCAGAAGCCCGTACGAGTGGTGAAGCATCCCGGCCAGCAACGGCAGCGTGAACGGCTCGTCGACGTCGCCCGCACCGGTCAGAGCCGTGTCCACATCGGCGCCCGCGATCGGGGGCGCGGGCAGCCCGAACGCGCTCGCCCGCGGGTAGTACTTGCCGCGGCGAGGAGCGTCGCCCCAGTCGGGCGTGAAGTCGGCCGGCGGCATCGGATCACGACCGCGGCGCAGGATCGCGGTCGCGTAGGCGTGGGCGAGGCCGGGTTGGTCAGGCGTCATGGCAGCACCTCACGGGAACGGGTGGGGAACGAAGTGGATCTCGTCGTCGCGTAGGTCGCGGTCGAGCAGTCCGGCGCCTCGGAACGCCGTCCGCAGGCGGGAGGCGTACGGGGCCCGCTGGCGCAGCCAGCCGAAGTCGATCGGGAGCAGGCCGGGAACCACCACACTCGCCGTGGCCAGCCCTAGGTCGCGCTGCTCGGGGCTGGTCTGGTCGACCGCGATGACGTCGAAGCCCTGCGCGGTGACGGTCTTCAGGCAGAGTTCGAGGTCGTCGCGCAGGTCGCCGCTCTCGTAGGCCGGGCCCAACGGCACGACGCCAGGACCGCCCTCCAGTAGGAACGCGGCGTGCTCGGCCATCTCGGGCAGGCCGTAGAGCAGCGGATGGTCGTGCAGGCCCTGCACCCGGGAGAAGTCGTCGACCATGCGGCGCAGGCGGGCCTCGTCGGCGCCGGACCGCAGCCGGACCATTACCGAGTCGGTGGCGATCTCGCACAGGGCGGCGGAGAGCGCCGTCTGCGGGTCGAGGCTGGCCCCGCCGCCGAACGCCATCGTTCCCAGGCCGCCGTCCTCGCGCACCGCCACAGCGGTGACGACCGGGATGTCGAACGTCGTCCGCGTGTCGAAGAAGCGGGCGCGGTAGCCGTACAGGGCCAGCCGGTCGATCATCATGCGGGCCTGCGGCCGCTCGATGCTCTGCGGGTCGATCTCGGGCAGTGGCCGTTTGCCGTACCAGGTCAGCAGGAACGCGTCGCGCTCGATCGCCTCCATCAGGCCGTGGTAGACCGCCTCGACCAGCGAACCCCCGGAGGCGCAGCCGTTCGACGTCTCCTGCACGAACCGCTCGTCGACCGTGGCCGCGTGGTAGTAGACGAGGATCTCCGGCACGAGAACGGCCCGCCGGTCGCGCAGGGACCAGCCCCAGACCCAGGTGATCGGGCGGTCCGGGTCGAAACGGTGAACGTACGGGTTGGCGTCGTAGAACGCGTCGGTGTAGAGGCCGCACTCGCGCGGGTCGAGGGCGTCGGGGCCCAGTTCGCGCAGGGTCGCGGTGACGGTGGTGCGTTTGCCCCGGGGGCGCAGGCCGGCGGCGCGTTCGAGGCCCTCCAGGACGGCGACCCGGGAGCTGCCGCGATAGCCGTCGGTGTGCCCGCCGTACAGGGTCTCGCGCAGGTAGCGGCCGCTGCGCAGGCTGAACGAGCCGACCGCGGGCGAGGTGGACAGCGAGGTGAGGTCCTGCCACAGGCCGCCGCCGAGCGCACCGCAGACCGGGTTGGCGAAAGCCTCGACGTTCAACGGGTAATCGTCGAGGTTCCGGCCGCGGAACGGCGCCGCCTTCGGGGTGGCGACCAGCTCGATCGTGGCCAGTTCGCGGGCGTCGGCGACCTCGCTGCCACAGGCGGAGCACTCCGGATCGGGCACCAAGGGAACCCGGGTGACCCGCAGCGTGGACAGGTCGACCTGGAGAACGCCCTCGCCGACACCCGTGTCAAGCAAGGCCCGCAAGAAATCAACGGCGAAAGGCACGCCGTACGGGGTATCGCCCGCGGCCCGGGTGTCGCCGCCGAGCTCGAGTGCGTCGCGAAGGTCCTTGTGGCGTACGGCCTGCCAACGGCGCGCCAGGCAGGTCGAGCAGCCCTCCGTGAGCAGCGCGAGGTGGCCGTGGACCAGGACGCGGGCCGGCCGGGCGGGGGCGCTCAGCTCGTCGCGCACCCCCAGCGCGGCCGTCTCGATGTCGCCGATCATCGGTCGTCCTCGGTGGCCAGCAGCACCTTCACCGCGACCAGACCACCCGCGGCGCCCAGCGGTGCGACCAGCACCTCGTCACTCAGGCCGTCGAGCACGTCGGACCAGCGCCGCGCCACTTCCGTGGAGGCGTCCGTCTCGCCGTCCACGGGCAGCGTCCCGGCGTCGAAATCGACCAGCACCGGGTCACCGACGTCCGGCTCCGCGCCCTGGGCCCGCAACTGGGCCTGGCCGAGCACGTCCCGCAGAGACGCGACGGCCGCCACCGTCCACACCGGGTCGAAAGCCAGCGCGTACGACCCCGGGTCGGAGGTGCGGGCCAGCAGCACCGCGCCGGGCAGCTCGAGCAGCTCCACGGTGACGCCCAGGTTCGCGGCCGACTTGGTGAGGAAGACGAGCTCGGGGTCGGTGCCGAGGGTGTCGGGGCGAACCCGCCGTACGGTGCCCCGGCCGTTGATGACCTGCCGCAGGGCTTGGCCGGCCAGGGCCGACGCGAGCCCGTTGCGGATTGCCTCGGCCAGGTCAGCGCCCGCTCCCCGGCCGGCGCTGGTCGGTTCCGCGCCGCGGTCCGCCGGTCCGAAGGGTTCCAGCACCGCCTGGGGAACCGCAGCCGCCTCGCCGGTCAGCAACGACCAGGCCGCCGCCCAGCTCGCCGTCGCGGGAGCGTTCCACCCGTCAGCGAGTCCGAGGCGGGCTGCGTCGTACCGGGGTGCGTCGTCCTTCGCCGGGTACCCGAATCCTAGAACCGCGGCTACTCGCAGGGCCCGCAACCGTGCCCCGGCGACGTGGTGGACGTCGAACGCGCTGATCGTGCGGCGCCGGCCGTTGGCGTCGGTGAGCTCGACCGTGCCGACCTTCAGCGGGGTCTGGTCCCAGCGCTCGTCGTCGTAGCGGCGGAAGACGCCCAGGTGGGGCTGGAGCAGCGGCTGATGGGCGGCGAGCCGGGCCACGGTCGCCTCCGCGTCCTCCGCCTCCCCGGTCTCGTTGAACTCGACCTCTTGATACGCGGGCTGTCCCGGCCGGCAGAAGGCGCATCGGGGGTGCGGGATCAGGGGCTCGGTAAGGACGTCGAGCGAGGCGAGATGCTGCACGATCACGCTGCCGTCGGTCTCGGCCGGCAACGCCCCGGTCGTCAGGCGGAACACCTCGTACGCCAGAAGGTTGCCGACCATCGAGGCGAGCGGACCTTCGGGCTCGGCGGCGGCCGGTGACGCGCCGGACGGCAACGCGGCGGCGCGCCACACGTCGGCGGCCGCACCGGTGTCGTCGTTGTCGCCGAACCGCAGCATCGCGCAGCACCAGCAACCGCGGCGGTCCGCGGACTGCGCGGGGCCGATCAGCATCCGCTCGCCGGCCACCCAGGCGGGCAGGAGCAGCCGGTCGGCCGGGATGCCCGCGGTGAGCAACCGCAGCGTGTCCCGGGGAGCGTCGTCGCCCGCGGCCACCACGACGATCTGGGCGTCCTCCAGCTCGGGCCAGCCGGGCTCGCGGGGCAGTGTTGCGACCGGCTCGGTCAGCGCCGGTGCTACCTCCGGGGCGACCGTCACCGCGGCGGCGCCGTTGCGCAGCAGGCCGGTGGCGCAGGCGACAGCGACGGGTCCGGTGCCCAGCACGGCGACCCGGGTGTTCCGGAAGGTTGCGAACCGTTGCGGCGCCCGGTCGACGTAGTGGCCGATGTAGGCGATCTGGGCGGCGAATCGCGTCGCGACCGCCGGACCGAGGATGTCGGCCGGGTCGGTCTCGTCGGCCGGGATGTCGCGGGCGAAGCCGCGGGCGTAGAGCGCGCTGACCAGCTCGGCGATCATGCCGCGCTGGGCGGCGGGCAGGGGCGCGCAGATGTCGGCGACCCGGTTGCGGCCGTTGAGGTGCGGGACGAGCAGCGACGCCAGCCGGTAGGCGGTGGCCGACGTGAGCCGGAAACCGCTGTCGGCGTTGTGGAACAGCACACCGTCCTCGGTGCGGGTGAACAGCACGTCGTGCCGGATCCGCGGCCGGGTCTGCGCCACCGTCTCGTAGGCAGTGCTCATGACAGGGATCCCTTCGCTGGTAGGGCTTTGGCGTGACGCCGGAACAGCTCGCGGATCCAGTAGTGGTCCGCGGCCTCCTCGATCAGGCTGTGGTCGACCAGCTCGTCGAGCAGGTCGCGGGCGGTGGCCGGCCCGGTGTCGAGCAGCTGCGCCGCCCGCGCCACGGTCAACCGTTCCGGCGTGGCGTTGGCCAGCCGGACGAACGCCGCGGCGAGGGTGTCACCGGCCCGGCACAGCGCCTCGTCGAAGCGGTATCCCAGGGACATGTCGGGCTCGCCGGGCAGGCTCAACCGGGCCAGCGGGTCCGCGCTCAGCCACTCGACGGCGTCGGCCAGGCTCATCCGGGCCCGCAGCTGGATGCGGGTAGCGGCGATACGCAGGGCCAAAGGCAGGTGGTCGCAGAGGGCGGCGATCTCGGCGGCGCTACGTGGTTCGGCGTCGACCCGTTCGGGGCCGAGCGCGGCACCGATCAGGTGCAGCGAGTCGGTGAGGTCGAGAGGTTCGACCCGGTGCAGCCAGCCGCCTAGGCGGGCGACCGGGCCGGACAGGCTCTGCCGGCTGGTGACCAGCAGGGCGTCGCCCGGGGCAAGCTGGGCCGCGAGATCCCGCGCCTGGCCGGCGTCGGTCACATCGTCGGCCAGCAGCAGCCGGCGGCCCCCGGATCGTCCCTGGCCGCCCGGGAAGTCGTCGGCCACGACGTCCGCGACGTGCCGGGCCAGGGCGGTCTTGCCGACGCCGGGTGGGCCGCTCAACGCCACGATCGGGTAGCCCGCGCGCAGCCGGTCGGCGATCGTAC
The DNA here is from genome assembly GCF_003999975.1 of Actinoplanes solisilvae. Lineage (GTDB taxonomy): Bacteria > Actinomycetota > Actinomycetes > Mycobacteriales > Micromonosporaceae > Actinoplanes > Actinoplanes solisilvae. The sequence continues at coordinate 77,335 of NZ_RJAC01000014.1, forward strand.
GGCTCAGGGCGGCCCGGCCCACGAAACCCGGCCGTGCGGGTCGCGCCTTCTCGGCCGGGGTCGGCCGCTCGCCGCGCAGGATGGTCAACTCCAGCGCGCTCAGCTCCGGTCCGAGAGCGACGCCGAGCTCGTGACCGAGGTGTTCGCGCACCCGGCGCAGTTCGGCCAGCGCGTCGGCCTGCCGCCCGGCACGGTAGAGCACCGAGACGAGCTGCGCGGAGAAACGCTCGTTGGCCGGGTAGGCGCGCGTGGCCGTCCACAGGTCGACGAGCGCCGACCGGTCCCGCCCGAGGCTGATCTTCAGGTCGCAAAGCCGTTCGATCGCGCGGACCCGCTCCTCGCTGATCCGCGGCACCACGTCACGGTGCAGCGACTCCGACGGAACATTGGCCAGCATCGGGTCGCTCCACAGCGCGAGCGCCTCCTCCAGCATGGCGAGCTCGGCCTCCGGGTCCGCCTCTTCCCGCGTACGCCCGGTCAGGTCGCGGAAGCGCAACAGATCGACGGTGTCGGCGGTGGCGGTGATGCGGTAGCCGCCCGGCACGGTCTCGATGACGCTGCCGGTGATGCCGTGCCGGCTGAACAGTTGCCGCAGCCGTAGCGCGCACGTCTGCAGCGCGGCCTTGGCCGAGGCGGGCCGCTCGTCGCCCCAGATCGCCTGCTGCAGCGCGCCGACCGGCACGACCCCGCCCGGGTGCAGCAGCAGCGCGGCGAGCATCGAAGTCACCTTCGACGGGGGCAGGACGAGCGCCTCCGAACCGGAGGTGAGAGTCAACGGGCCGAGCACCCGGAACGACGCGGGCCGGCTCACGATTTGCCTTTCAGGTAACCGTCCAGCCCCGCAGCGCGGGTACGACGCGGACCGCCCTCTGGCAGACCCGCTGCACGATATAGTCCGAGATCGCCTGCTCCGAGGCGATCGTGAAGACGGCGACCTCCACCTGTCCGGGGAAGGCGCGGGCGTGGATGTGCCGGATGCCGTCGGCCACGGCGGCGTTGAGCCACAACAGATCCGTCAGTTCGCCGGCGGACAGGTCACGTCGGCCGCCCTGCTGCCCTTGCCGGCCGCCCTGCTGCCCGTCTTGCCGGCCGCCCTGCTGCCCGTCTTGCCGGCCGTCTTGCTGGCCGTCTTGCCGGCCGCCCTGCTGCCCGTCTTGCCGGCCGCCCTGCTGGCCGTCTTGCTGGCCGCGCGGTGGCCGCAGCGCGATCCGGGTGAGCTGCACGGCGAGCCTCCGCTGGATCGAAACCGCGCCCCACACGCCGGCGCGCCGACTGTCCACTCCGGCCCGATGTGCATCGGGCACCTCCCTCGCCTGCCGCCGCTTGGTTACGGCGCCGACACGAGAGTGCGGTTCGGATGGTGGCCACGTCATCACTCAAAGCACTGGCGAAACCGGCCGTGGCCGGTTCCGCCCCGGCGTAACAATCATCAATGACCGATAAACGCCGATTCGGTCCTCCCGGCCATGATCTTGTCGCCGAATGAATACGGGTCAGGACCGTGTGGACGACCCAGGCTCATCTAATGTGAGCACGCGGTGCACACAGTGGAGGACACCTTGCTCGATCGGCTGGCCTTGTCGGCTGCTGCTGAAGCCGTGTACTGGGCGATGCTCGACAATCCCACCTGGGATGTAGACGACCTCGTCACCAACCTCGACATCCCCGAGACGGTCGCCCACGACGCCCTCTCCGCCCTGGCCGACCGCGCGCTCGTCACGCCCTCGGTCACACGGCCCGGCACCCTGCGCGCCGTCAGCCCCAAAGTCGGCCTGCTGACCCTGCTCGACCAGGCCGAACAGCAGATGATCGCGCAACAGGCGAAACTTCAAGCCGTACGCGCGTCGTTCCTGGCCCGCGCCGAAAGCCACGACACCCACCGCGAACGCGAAGAAATCGTACGGCTGGAAGGGGTGGACGCCGTTCGAGACCGCTTGGCCGAGCACGCCTGCACCGCGTCCGAAAGCTTCATGACCCTCACAACCGGCCGGGCGATCGCGCCGGAAGCCATCGAGAACGGCAAGACACTGACCCGCATCGCGCTCTCCCGCGGACTGCCGGTACGCCACATCTACCAGGAGAGCCTGCTGTCCGATGCCGCCTCCCGGGCGTACGCCGAACTGATGGCCGAAGAAGGCGAACAGAGCCGGGTGATGCCCGAGACGCCAGTACGGATGACCATCGTCGACCGGCAGTTCGCCCTCGTCCCGATCGAACCCCGCTCCGGCCGCGGCGCCCTCGAGATCCGCGGCAACCGGCTGGTGTCGGCGCTGTGCCTGCTCTTCGACATGCTGTGGGAACGCAGCACACCCTTCCCGAGCCCGCCGCCGGCCGACGGCCACGGTTTGACCGACCAGGCCGTGGCCATCCTCCGCCTGCTGCGCCAAGGCCGCACCGACGAGGCCATCGGACGCCAACTCCAGCTCTCCGAACGAACGGTCCGCAGAACCGTACGCGACCTGATGCAACGCCTGGACGCCGAAAGCCGCTTCCAGGCCGGCGTGGAGGCTGCGCTACGCCGCTGGATCTGACGCTGCCCCCGCTCGCGTGCTCAACTCGAGACACGGCCGTCAGCGGTGTCGACCACGAAGCAGGCGCAATCCAGGATTTCCAACAGCGCGGTACGAACCAGCCGGATCGCGTCGTCGTCCACGGCGAGGTGAAACCGGCAGTCGCGCGGGAAACCCAGGATCGTGGCGCTCTCCCGGCCGAACTCCAGACACAACTCGTCGCCGATGAGGGTCCACGCGCCCGGACCAGGCCCGATCGCTCCGGCGCCGTTGATCACCTCGTCGACCCAGCCGTCATAACGCAGCCGGATCAGCATGACGTGAACACCGGCCGCGCCGAGGATCAGCGTGAGCCCATGACCCTCCTGCCGGACGTCGACCCGGTCAACGCGCAGCCGAGCACTATCCACAGGCTGACCGTAGTACCGGGCCATGCGCCCAGGCGAGGGCAATACCACCGGGTGGCGTCGAACCCGGACTGGTCGCAGTCAGGTATCCGGCCTTTGTGGTCGCGCTGGGGCAGGGCCGGGTTGGGATGATCCGGTGGTGGCGGGGCTGGCCGGGCGCGCGGGCGTCGTGGTCGCCCTGGGCGGGGCCGGGTTTGCGGTGATCCGGTGGTGGCGGGGCTGGCCGGGCGCGCAAACGTCGTGGCCGCCCTGGGCGAGGCCGGGTTGCGGTGATCCGGTGGTAGCGCGGCTCGCCAAGCGGGCAAACGTCGTGGCCACGCTGGGGCGGGGCCGGGTTGCGGTGATCCGGTGGTAGCGCGGCTCGCCAAGCGGGCAAACGTCGTGGCCACGCTGGGGCGGGGCCGGGTTGCGGTGATCCAGTGGTAGCGCGGCTCGCCAAGCGGGCAAACGTCGTGGCCACGCTGGGGCGAGGCCGGATTACGGTGATCCAGTGGTAGCGCGGCTCGCCAAGCGGGCAAACGTCGTGGCCACGCTGGGGCGGGGCCGGGTTGCGGTGATCCAGTGGTAGCGCCGCTCGCCAAGCGGGCAAACGTCGTGGCCACGCTGGGGCGGGGCCGGATTACGGTGATCCAGTGGTAGCGCCGCTCGCCAAGCGGGCAAACGTCGTGGCCACGCTGGGGCGAGGCCAGCTCGATGCAATGAGTCTCAAGCCCGCCTGGCCGAAGTTCGCCATGTAACGAGTTTCGCGCCCTGGCCGAGCGGCCCATACACGCGCTCTCTACGCTGACAAAGGTGCGCCTTCTTGTCGCCCGGAAGACGTCGTCTACCGCTTACCAGCAGAATTAGTTGTTTGCGCCTGCAGATATTCCAGCCGTGCATTTTTGGCAAAAGAATTTTCGTTGGGAATGGCATGATCCAGTCTTAGCAGACGATCTTGGAGGTGCGGAATAATCTATGCATGGCGCACGTGCAGCTTTCGTTGTTCAGCAGATCTCAGACGGCTGCAATGCGCGACTGCACCAAGAAGCGCAATTATTCGCCGGAGAATGAGGCGTTTCGTCTCGATCATGAGGCTCGTCGGCGGGTCGGGCTGAGGCATCGTCACGCGTGGAAGCTGTGCCGATTGCACGGGTGCTCCCGCCTGTGTTTCGAGGTCGGGATTCATGATCAGTTCGACGCAATTCCGCCGCTGATCTGGAACCCCGAGTTCACGGTTACGCGCCCTGATCGTGGAGGCTCGGGAAGCGGTGAGCCGGCTGTCTCGCACCGATCGCCTGATGGTCAAGATTTGACGGCTCCGGCTAAGCGTGCAGCGAGTGCGGTGCCGGAGCGAGTCCCCGCCTCGACTGCGACTCAACCTGCGTGCCAGCCGGAACCGGCGGCCCAGCCTCCGGCGGCGGCGAAGCCCGAGTCTGCGGTGCCAGCTCGCCCGGCCGCCCCGACGTGGCTCCCTGCCCCAACCCGCCCAACGAACCCGACCTGCTCTGACACCCCAGGCCACCCAACGAACCCGACCCGCCCTGACACCCCAACCCGCCCAACGAACCCGACCCGCCCCAACAGCCCAACCCGCCCAACAACTCCGACCCGCCCGGCGGTTCCCGCTGAACCAGTGGCTCTGAATCTGCGATCGATGTTGGCGGCCGTGAGTCATCCACGGCGTCAGGCCACACCCTCGACCGTCCATGTTCGCTGCATCAACCAGACCGGGGAGCCCCCGTGTCGGGTTCGGGTTCCGGCTCGGACGGCTTTCTGCCCGAGACGGCGCCGACGGACCGCCGTGTTGGCTCCGGCCACGGCGCCTTTCGTGGCTGCGCCGAACTCGTCAGCAATTGCAGGGGCCCGGCGCGCTGGTCGGTCGTGGTGTCGCGGGCGGGGGCCTCCAGGTCGGCGAACACCGGTGGAATCTTCGAATGGCGGCATCGTCGACATTAAGCTGCGGGCCCATTCGGGATGCGTCGCGTGTTTCAGGGCCTTTTCGCAATCGCGGGGGAAAGGAAAGCGGAGACAAACGCACGGCCCGTTTCGACGGGCGCGGCGATCTGACAAAGCTTCGGCAACCCTCTTTGGCCCGGATCCCGAAGGCGGAATGAAACCCTCGCTGGAATCGGCAGTCTTCCGGCACCTCCGCACAGACCACTACCAAAGGCACACCGATACGGAGCCCTGGCGAATGTCGAACGACAGCGAGCCGGATTGACGTGGGAGTCGCAGGCGGACTGACAAATCTCTGCTTCAACACGATCTCCGGGACCCCGTGAGTGGCAGATTGGTCCCGAAGAGCGTTGCGACCGCGATCGGCGCCGGGCAGGGTCCAGCCGATGGTCATGAAGGCTTGGCAGGTCGATGCGGTTGCTGAAAGTGCTTGGCGCGCGCGGGCACCATCGGAGAAGAGGAAGGCGAAGGAGGGGCGATGACCGACAAGACGTCCGGACGGCCGGGTCCGGAGAGGCGGAGGCCGGCGCGGCAGTTTCGGCGAGGGCGGGGGCGGAGCGTTGGGGATGCTGTCATCGGGCTGTTCGTTCGGGTGGGGGTTGTGCCGAGCACCTACATGTTGACTACGGTCGGGCGTCGGAGTGGGCGGGCTTTGACACACCCGGCGACCATCGTTCAGGACGGCGAGCGGCGATGGCTGGTTTCGCCGTACGGGACGGTGTCCTGGGTGCACAACGCCCGTGCGGCCGGGCGGGTCAGCCTCGCCCGGCGCGGGAAGCGGGCTGCCTATGTCGTCCGTGAGTTGTCCGCCGCTGAGGCCGGGCCGGTGCTCAAACGGTACGTCGTCGTGGCCACGGCCACCCGGCCCTACTTCGACGCTGACAAGAACGATCCGGTGGAGGATTTCGTGGCCGAGGCCGACCGTCACCCGGTTTTTGAACTGCTCCCGGCGCCCACCGATTGACCCGTCACAAACGCCTGCGGCCGGTCACGAGACGGCCCTCCGCCCGGTCATAGAGGTGTGCGGGGTGGGGAGGCCAGTGGGTGCCGTCCGTCCTTCCCACCCCGTTCCAGGCTTACAGCAGTTCGATGTAGCCGTCGGAGCCGTGCACCCGGATCCGCCGACCGTCGGCGATCAGGTGGGTGGCTTGATCGACGCCCACGACCGCGGGCAGGCCGTATTCGCGGGCGATCACCGCGCCGTGCGTCATCAAGCCGCCCACCTCGGTCACCAGGCCCGCCACGGCGACGAACAGCGGGGACCAGCTCGGGTCGGTGTAGGCGGTGACGAGGATGTCGCCGGGCTGCAGGTCGGCGTCGGCCAGGTCGAGGATGACGCGGGCGCGGCCCTCGACCGTACCGGCGCTGACGGGCAGGCCGACCAGCGCGCCGGGTGGCACGTCGTCACGACGGTACGAGCCGTTGACGCCCTCGCCGTCCGAGGTCAGCACGCGCGGCGCGCGCAGGGACTCGTACGATCGGAACGCCTCTTTCCGCTGCCGGATGAGTGCGGCGTCCAGGATGCCCGCACGCAGCTCGTCGAAGGTCAGGAAGAAGATGTCCTCGGGTGAGGCGAGTTCGAGACGATCGGCCTCGGCCAGCAGCGCCTGCTTGTAGACGAAGTAGCGGCTGACGATGCCGTACTTCGGATACTCCCGGTAGCCCGCGAAGTTCCGGACCTGATCGATCATCCGCTTGGTCTCGAGTGCCTTGCTCTCGCCGTCGGGCCGGGAACGCAGGCGGGCCAGCACGTCCTCCTCCTTTTTCAGCGCCGCCGCCCGGCCCTCCGAGAAGCGCCGCGCCGCCGCCCCGGGTGAGAAGTTGCGCACGTTGTCGAGGATCAGCGGCACCAGCGTGGCCGGGTGTTCGCTCCACCGCGGCCTCGTGATGTCGATCTCGCCGGCGCAGCGCATGCCGTACTTGGCAAGATAGTCCTCGATCGCGGCGCGCGCCTCGGCCCCGCCCGCGACCTTCGGCAGTTGGTCAAGGAAGTCCGGTAACGACGCCGCGTCCCCCAGGAAGGCCACCACCTCCGGGTACGGCCGGACCACGTCGGCCACGTCGAGCAGGGCCAGCCCCATCTCCGCGGTGATGTTGCCGGGCGCGGAGAGCGTGAGCGTGTCGGCCGCGTTCTTCTCGCCCAGCCAGTCGGCGAGGTGGTCGTTGAGCCACCAGGTGGCCTCCATCCCCGCCATGATCGCCTGGATGCTGAGCGGATCGCTGAGGACCCGCTTGTGTTCGACGAAGGCTTCGGCCAGGTAGTCGAAGAGCGCGGGACCGGTCAGGCCGGCGATGTCCCGTTTCAGGGCCTCGACCGACGCCTCGCTGCGCGAGATCAGCTCGGGAACGACCACCGGATCAGGAACGGCGGCAGGCGTGGTTCCCGGCAGCGGCCTCGGCGGCGCCGAATCATCCCGCAACGGGACGAAACCCCGAGCCAGTACGGTCTCCAGCGCGTCCCTGACCAGCGGATCCCCCCGGCCCATCAACTCCAGCACGGCCGCCCGGCTCGCCGCTGAGCCCAGCCGCGGGGTGACCTCGACGAACAGGCGCCCGCCGGCCTCGTCCATCGGCGCCATGGCCGTCCGCTGCCACACGGAGATCCCGAGCGGTTTCATCGCGTCGGTCATCATCTGCTGGTGCCCGACCGAGACCCAGACATGGTTCTCAAGATCTTCGGTCGCGGGTACGGGGTACAGGGTCGTGATCGGCCTGCTCTGGACGACCTGGAAATCGCCGTCGGCCAGGCACCACTCGATGTCCTGCGGCCGCCCGAAGTGCGCCTCGACACGCCGCCCGAGCTCGACCAGCCGTACGACCTGGTCGTCTGTCAAAGCGCCGACGGCCGGCTTCTCGATGATCTCGCCGCCGCGAACCTTGAAATGGTCGGGGTTGACCAGCCCCGACACGAGATCCTCACCCAACCCGGATACGGCGTCGACCGTGGCGACCTTCCGGTTGCCCGAGACCGGGTCGGCCGTGAACAGCACGCCGGACACGTCCGCCGGCACCATGCGCTGCACGACAACAGCCATGAGGACCGTACGGTCGTCAATGTTGTGGCGGCGGCGATAGGTGACCGCCCGTTCGGTGAACAGCGACGCCCAGCAGCGGCTGACGTGCTCGAGAACCGCCGCGGACCCGACGACGTTCAGGTACGAGTCCTGCTGCCCGGCGAAGGAGGCGTTCGGCAGGTCCTCGGCCGTCGCGCTGGACCGGACGGCGTAGGCCACCGTCTCGTCCAGCGCGCCGGTGATGGCCGCGGCGAGCTCACCCGGAATTGCGGTCCCCTCGATGGCTTCCCGGATCTGCGCGCTGACCGTGCGAATGTCCGCGCCGAGCCGCGACAGCAGGTCATCGACCCGCGCCTCCGCCATGATCAGCCGGAAGGCGTCCGTCGTCACGACGAAGCCGGGCGGCACCCGTACGCCGTCCATCCGAAGAAGCTCACCGAGGTTCGCGCCCTTGCCTCCGACGACCGCGCCCACACCGCCGTCCTGAAGATCCAGCACGTACCGTTCGCTCATTGAGCGTCCTCATTTCCGCAGGTAGAAGCTCCGGCCGACGATTCTGCGCCCTCACCTGGGTCTTGCCGCAAGCCCCCGGGTGCGCTATACGTTAGAAGTGGCGGGGAGCGCTTTCACCCCGCCATTACTTGTGTACGGGTGCCAGCTGGTCGGTCACGTCGCCGTGCGCACTGCGTACCCAGTCCTTCTCCGCGACCTTCAGGTGCAGTGCGCGCAGAGCCTCCGCCCGCCGCCCCGCCGGCACGGGCTTCACCAGCGACGCGATGACACGCAGGGGCGCCACGTCTTCGAGGTCTTCGGGTCGCGGGCACTCCCCCGCCTGACGTGCGCGCCGCAGCCCGGCCTGCGAGGGCAGCACGGCCGCCGGGGCCGAGCCGAGTTCGCGCCGCAGATAGTCGACGTCCACCTCGTCGACCACCTTGTTGCCGACGAGGAGCAGCAGGTCGGCCACGCCGGCGGCCTCGGCGAGCTCACGGTAGCGGCGGGCGACGGTCACCGACTCCGGGGTCGGCTCGACCACGACGACGATCGCGTCGAACTGCGCGTGCAGCGAGTTGGCGAACGCGTCCGTGCCCGCCACCATGTCGCACACGACCACGTCACCCTCGCGGGTCTCCAGGTGGGACAGCAGGTTCTCCAGGATGGCCAGGTGCCCGTGGTAGCAGCCGGCCCCGATGTTCTCCGGCTCGTAGGTGCCGACGTGCATCACGTGGGTGCGCTCGTCGAGGGCCACGGCGTGCGCGGTCAGCACGGGGTCGGCCGCGTCCAGGGTGACCGTCCGTGAGCCCGGCCCGGGCGGGGTCGTCGCCACGAAGCGGTCCACGCCACCGATGAGCTTGTTCGTCCCGAGCAGATGCCGCCGTACGGCCGTCGTCCGCTCCGGGTGCGACAGTGCGGCCGAGGCGTGCGCGACGACGCCGAGCAGTGGTGCGAGGTGGACGTTGACGTCGGCGTCGACGGCGAGAACCCGTACGCCGGTCTGTCGCAGATAGCCGACGAAGAGAGCGGCCATCGTGCTCTTCCCACTGCCACCCTTGCCAGTGAAAGCGATTTTCATTACCAGGAAGCTAGTGACGCTGCGCCGTCGTCGCAAGCCGAATCGCCGGGGCTGTCACAGATCGCGCTCTCGTCCGGTCTGGGCTGAACAGTCGCGATGGGAAGGATCTTGAATGCGAAGAACCACGTACGGCGTCATCGCCGTCATCGCCCTGGCCGTGCTCGTCCACGTGGCCCTGGGCGGGCTGCTGGTCACGGCGGCGGGCCCGTGGAAGCACTGGGTCATCGGGCTGATCGTGGCGGGCGTGGCGATCCACATCGCGCTGCGCGTCCGAAAAAACCGTCACAAAACACGCGACCGTCTTGTCTCTCCTGCCGACAGTCCCCGTTCTGGAGGAACACATGAGCACTGAGCACGGACACCTGCCCCCGGGTGTCGAGCTGATCTCGACCATGCCGGACGCCCCGGCCTTCATCCCGGCCGGCGCCGAGGCCCGCACCATCCGGGTCACCCTGCCTCCCGGCGACCCGGGCGCACCGCCGCACCGTCACCCCGGTCCCGTCTTCGGTTACGTCACCCAGGGCGAGATCCTGTTCGAGCTGGAGGGCCAGGCGCCCCGCGTCCTCAAGACCGGCGAGTCGCTGTTCGAGCCGGGCGGCGACACGATCCACTACCAGGGCGCCAACAACCTGGCCGACGCCCAGTCGCAGCTTCTGGTGGTCATGTTCGCGCCTCCCGGAACCCCGATCCTGACGGTGGTCAGCGAAGAGGAACAGGCCGAGCGGCGCCACCTGCGCTACAGCGAGTGATCCCCCGGCCGGGGCGGACCTGCCACCGCCCCGGCCGGCCCCGCCCCGCCGTGGCCCACCGCGCCCCCGGCCCGCCTCCCTCGCCCCGCCGTTGCCCCGCCCCGCCGTTGCCCCGCCCCGCCGTTGCCCCGCCCCGCCGTTGCCCCGCCCCGCCGTTGCCCCGCCCCGCCGTTGCCCCGCCGTTGCCCCGCCCCGCCGCGCCCTGCCGCGCCCTGCCGCGCCCCGCCGCGCCGCGCCCTGCCGCGCCCCGGCTCGCCTCCCCCGCCCCGGTGACAGCGTGTGTGTGCCCTCATGGTCGACTGGATGTCGCTGGGGTACGAAGGCTCCGGCACAAGTCCGAAATTTCGGGATGGGAGCGGGCCGTGAACGCGGGTGCCGAGCAGCTCGAGGCCCGGGTGCGGGAGCACCTGGCGCCGGGCGAGACCTTTCGCGCCGCCATCTGGGTGAGCCGGGCCGACGGGCGCACGTCGGTCGGGATGACCCGCCGCGAGATGTCGCAGTTCCGTTTCCGCAAGCGCGTGCCCGACGCCCCCGGTGACCGGCGCGGCGTCGACGGGTCGAAGCAGAGCCTCGCCGTCGGCCTCGACGTGCACATCCGCACCGTCACCGACCCGCGGGTGCTGGCCCTCACCGACCGTCGCCTGCTGCTGTTCTCGCGCCGCATCGGTTCCTTGGGCGATATCTTCCGCCCGGCCTCGGGCCCGGTGCCGCCGCTGCGGCTGCGCTGGCAGTGCCCCCGCTCGAGCTTCGCCTCGGTCACCGAGCAGGCCGGCCGGATGCGCCTCACCTTCACCGACCGCTCCGGCGTCACCCTGCTGACCCCTTCGGCCGACGCCCAGCCCTTCCTGGCCGGCTGACCGCCCACCCTGGGGCCAACCATGCCGTGAGCTGCGGCTTCTTTATCCGAATAGTCCAGTGGTCGATCGCCGGACGTAGATCTGTGGAGATCCAGCACCGGCCCGTGCCAGCTTTCTTGCGCAAGATGTCACCGCGAGAAAGGGAACTGCTTCGTGCGCATTTCGCGAACGTTGACCGCGCTGGGAATGACAACGGCAGCCGTGGCTACGGGGGCTGTGGTGAACGCCGCTCCCGCGCTCGCCGCTCTCTACGGGAACCAGTGCGGCTCGGGCTACTCCGTGGTCAACTTGATCGACCTGCCTGACCTGCGCGGCACGGTGTACCTCACGTACAGCAGCGCCACCGGGAAGAACTGTGTCGTCACGGTCCGCGAGAAGCCGGGCACGGCCACCCTCATGGAGGCCTTCATCCGCAAGACCGGCACGTCCACCTGGATCAAGGACAGCGGCAACTTCACCACGTACGCCGGTCCGAAGTATCTCTCCGCTGCGGGCGAGTGCGTCGACTGGGGCGGCACGATCGGCACGGCCACGAAGACCAAGTCCGGCACCAACTGCGGCTGACCGAGGAGAACCCGATGAAGCTCGTCAAGAAGACCGCCGTGACCCTCGCCGCCTCGGCCACGCTGGTGGCCGGCGCGCTGGCCGCCGGGTCGCCCGCGTTCGCCGCCACCTACGGCAACGAGTGCGGCGCCGGCTACGCGGTCGTGAACTCCGACCCGATCGGCACCAAGGGCACAGTGTTCCTCACCTACAGCGCGACGACCGGCCAGAACTGTGTGGTCGCCAAGCGGAACTCCGTCGGCTCGGCCGTGCTGATCGAGGCCGGCCTGGGTCTGAACCCGGTCGGCAGCCACTGGCCGAAGTACGACGGTGACTTCTACACCTCGTACGCCGGTCCGCTGTATCTGTCCGCCGCGGACAAGTGCGTGGACTGGATGGGCCGGATCAGCGGCACCGAGGGCGGCAAGCGCAAGACCAACTGCGGCTGACGCCGGGCGCGGGTCGGCGTCACGCGCCGACCCGCACGTCCAGGAAGACCGGGCGTTTCGCCGGGAACAGCATCCGCCCCTGCTCGTCCACCATCTTCCAGTAGATCTTGCAGCGGCCCGGCCGGTCCGGCGTGCGGACGGTCACCGAGATGTCGACGCTCTCGCCCGGCCCGGTCTGCGGGATCTCGACCAGGTCGGGCGCCACGCAGGGCTCGGTGTTGATGCGGGCCAGGAAGCGGTTGGCCCAGAACGTCGTGCCGTTGTTGCGAAGCCGCCAGGTTTTCGTGAACGACGTCCCCGGCGGCACGAGAGTCCCGTCGGGATAGGTGATGTCCCCTTCGAAGACCGAGTCGTCGCGGGCGGGTGTGGCGTCCCGGTGCCAATCGAGCACGACGAACGTGAGAACGGCGCTGACCAACGCGGAGAGGGCCGCCACCAGCCCGGTCCGGCCGAGCCGCCACGCCCGCGACCGCCGGGGCGGCAACGGGTCGGGCGGCACGACGCCGGGTGCTTCGGAGACCGAGCGGGCCCGCTCCCATCGTTCGCGCCACTCCTTCTCGGTGCCCGCCGGCTCACGGCCGAGCCGATCAACCGCGAGGACCCGTACGAATTCCCAGGTCGTCTCCCAGCTCGGCAGAGCGCGCCCCTGAGCGGCGGCGGCGAGCGACGACTTCGAGGCCGCCGCCCCCAGCCGTCCGGCCATCTCCTCGTACGAGGGGTCGCCCGCTTCCTGGCGCAAGCGCCACAGGCCGTCCGCGAAGGCTCCCACCGGCCCCGATTCCGGGTCGGGTCGCGCCGGCCGTCGCCCCCGCCGTCGAGGCGCCTGAATCTGATCCCGCGTTTCGTGCCCCACGTCTTGCGTCCCCTGTCAGAGAGCCGGGCCGCACTATATCCGCCCGTATCGACACAAGACGAAACCGTCGGTCCATGATGGACTCGAAGCCCGTTCACCTTGGGCGTCCGGGGCGCGACACGACCACGAAATTGGCAGCTCACGGGGCCGCCCGAATTGTCCGGCGCTGCTACCGTGCACCTCATGAGGGTGCGGTACCTGCTCCACAACGCCTACGGTGTCGGCGGGACCATTCGTACGGTGGTCAATCAGGCCAATGCCTTGTGCTCCGATCACGACGTCGAAATCGCGAGCGTCTATCGCACGAGCGCGACACCGTCGTTCACGATCGACGAGCGGGTCCGTTTGGTGTCGCTCACCGACTTGCGGCCGAACGGCTCCCGGCACACGGATCCGCCCGACGGCAACACCCGTTTCAGCCGCAAGACGCGCCGCTTCCCCAACCCGTTCATCTACCGCGCCGACCACCGCTACCGCCGATGGGATCCGGTCGTCGACCTCGCGATCGCGCGCTATCTGCGATCGGCACGCGACGGCGTTCTGGTCACCACCCGGCCGGCGCTGAACATGATGTCGGCCCGGCTGACGCCCCGGCGGGTCGTGCGGGTCGCGCAGGACCACATGAACCTCGACTCGTACGGGCCGAGGCTGCGCGCCGCGATCCTCAAGAGCTATCCGAGGCTCGACGCCGTCACCGTCCTCACCGAACACGACCTGGCCGCGTACGAGAAGGCGCTCGAAGGTGTGCGGCTGGAACGCATCCCGAACGGCATCCCGCCCAAGGACCCCTCGACCGTCGCCCACGACCGGCCGCGGATCGTGGCCTCCGGGCGGCTGGCCCCGCAGAAGGGCTTCGACATGCTGCTCGACGCCTGGGCCACGGTCAGCGCCAAACACCCGGAGTGGGAGCTGGTCATCTACGGCTCCGGCCCCGGCTTCCGCAAGCTGGTCGAACAGCGCGACGCGCTCGGCCTTCGCGAATCGGTCCGGCTGCCCGGGGTCACGTCCCAGCTCGACGCCGAACTCAGCGCGTCGGCGATGTTCGTGCTCAGTTCCCGGTACGAGGGCCTGCCGATGGTGCTGCTCGAGGCGATGAGCTGCGGCCTGCCCGTGGTCTCCTTCGACTGCCCGACCGGCCCCGGCGAGGTGATCACCGACGGCGTCAACGGCCGCCTCGTCCCACCGGCCGACGTCGACGCGCTCGCCGCCACGATCCTCGAGCTGATCGACTCCCCCGAGCGTCGCCTCGCGATGGGAGAGGCCGCCTACGAGACCAGCCGGCGCTTCTTCATGCCGAGCGTCCGCGACGCGTGGGAACGCTTCTTCGCCTCCCTCACGCCGCGGTGACCTCTCGGCGGGCGGCGTTGCGGAACCGCCCGCAGTGGGTGCAGGTCACGAAGTAGCGGGCGGCGCGGACGGGGAACAGCGGCACGAAGAAGAGACTGAACTTCGTCGTACGCCGTACGAGCGTCTGGGCCGCGGTGGCGCCGCAGACCTCACAGCGCCCCAGCCGTGAACCGACGATGCTGTCCTTGCTGCGAAGTCCGAAGATGAGGAACACACCCCCAACCGTACGGCGGGATGTCGATGAGGGCGCTACCCGCGATCGCCGCAACCCAGATGATCGTGTTCGTGACCGTGGCCGGCTCGGTCCGCCCCGGCTACGACCCGGCCCGCAACTGGGTCAGCCAGCTCTCCCTGGGCCCGGGCGGCGGCTGGGCGACCGCCAACATGATCTGCTGCGGCCTCCTCCTGATGCTGGGCGGCCGCGCGGGCCGGCGGCACCCCGGGCCGGGCGGTGGCGCGGGCCCGCGCCTCGTCGCGTGGTGCGGTTTCTGCCTCGTCGTGCTCGCGGTGCTCCCGACCGACCCGGGCATCGGCTACCCGCCCTACGTCGCGCCCGCGCACACCACGATCGGCTTCGCCCACCAGGTCGTCGCCGTCGTGCTGGCCGTCTCCGGCGTCGCCGCCGCGGCCGTGGCCGGTTGCGATGCGGGCCTCGCCCGGGCCGGCCTGATCGTCGCCGCGATCATGGCCGTCTCGTTCACCGCGGCGACCGTCCTCGTGCTGCTCGACGATGCCGGAGTGCTGCCCGGCAACCCGAGCGGGCTGCTGGAGCGCGTAGCCCTCTTCCTCGGCCTGGCCTGGATCGGGGCGCTCGGCCTCCGCACCCGAAGACCGAGCGACCCCGAGGCGGCCGACTCAACCGACAGGTGTCGTTCGCGAGCCACCCTCGCAGCAGGTTCAGCTCGAAGCGATCCCCGGGATCCTCGCTGACGCCGCCCGGTCGCGCCGGCCCTCAACATTCCCGAGGGCACCGCCAAGTGGCGCCTGTGCAACGCCCTGGACCGCATCGGCGAACGGCTCACCGCCGAGGGCCTGCATCACGGTTGACCCCGTACGCTGGTCGGGTTCGACTCAGCCGGGAGGATGTCGTGGCGCAGCGTGGGTTCGTGCTGGACCAGCCGGGCGGGAACCTCGCGCTCGACCTCTTCGTGCTGACCCAGCATCTTCGCGCGATGCTCGAGGACGCATTCGCCGGTACGGACGTGACGCCCACCCAGTACGCGGTCTACTCCCAGCTCGGCGAGGGCGAGCTCACGCCGCGCAGGCTGGGGGCGACGCTGGGGCTCCCGCCGGCCACCGTGTCGAACTGCCTGAACGCGATGGAGAAACGCGGACACCTCGCACGCACCCCGAGCCCGACCGACCGCCGCTCGCACACCGTGGCCCTGACGAGGAGCGGCACGTCGACGTGGCACGAGTGCCGTGACCGCATGCGGACCGCCGTCAAGGAGCTGAACGCCCAGGTCGGCACGGCGGCCGACCGCGACGGTCTGCGGGCGGCGCTCGGCCGGCTGGACGCCGCGATCCTCGCCGTCCAGCCGGGCCGCGGTCAGCGACAGGCCGGGTCGGGCATGGCGCGCACCTCGGGAGAGCTGACCACGTAGACGCGACACCGGTGCACGGCCAGCGTGGTGGGCAGCCCTGGCAGCAGGATCTCGTCGGTGACCTCACCCTTCGTGAGGTCGGGCTGCAGGCGTACGAGGTAGACGCCGTTCGGGGAGGCATAGTTGACGACGGCGTAGAGGGTGCGGCCCCGAAGCTGCATCCCGTCGGCGCCGAAGCTGCGCCCGCCGAGATCGACCTGCGCGGTCGCGCGGGTGGCGGTGTCGACCCGCCACAACGCCTCGGTTCCGTTGCCGGCGATCAGAAGCGTCGATCCGTCGTGGTTCGCGACGATGCCGTTGAGGAACCAGAACTGGGCTGGGAACCCGGGGAGGGCGGCCCGCAGGTCGAGCCACGGTCGCAGCGGCCCCAGACGGATGCCGTGCCGCTCGGCCCGGTGCACGGTCGGGTTGGCGAAGTCGGTGACGTAGACGGCGTCGCGGGTCAGCACGAGGTCGTTCAGCGTGGGCGGCCCGACCGGTCCCGTCCCGGCCGCGGCGGACGACAGCAGACGCCCGCGACGGTCGTGGACGGTGAGCGAGCCGGCGCCGACGGACCAGACATTGCCGGCGGCATCCGTCTTGAGGCCCAGGGTCGTGCCGCGCTCCACAGTGCCCGGTGCTTCGACGGGCTTGAGCAGTGGACGGCGGGTATCGCCGCGATAGATCCGGCCGGTCGCCGAGGAGCCGACCCAGATGCGGCCGTCGGCGTGCACCGCCACGCCTTCGGCCGCGACGTCGGCCGGAGCGGCCAGAACATAGGTGTCAGGAGCGGCCACAGCTTTGGTGGCGGGTAGATCGCGGGCAGAGGTATCGCGCGGCCCGGCGGACGCGGAGGCGGGGAATCCCAGAGTGAGCACCGCGGCCAGCACGGCTGAGACGGTCTTCATGGCGTCAAAGTAGTTCCACATGGAACTACATGCAACCCCGTCAGCAAAAGCCGACCCCGCCTGCCCGGGTGCGGGGCGAGGCGGGGCGAGGCGGGGTTGGAGCGTGGCGGGGTCGGTTGGGGCGAGGCGGGGCGTGACTGGGTTCGGTCGGGGGCGGACCGGGTCCGGGGTCGGCGGTCAGGCGACCCTGCGGCGGTAGGCCAGCATCGCGAAGACGTACGCGACCACGAGGACGCCGACGCACCAGGCCAGCGCGACCCAGATGTCGTTGCCCACCGGCTGCTGGTCGAACAGGGAGCGGATCGTGTTGACGATCGAGGTGACCGGCTGGTTCTCGGCGAAGGCGCGCACCGGGCCGGGCATCGTGTCGGTGGGGACGAAGGCCGAGCTGATGAAGGGCAGGAAGACGATCGGGTAGGAGAAGGCCGACGCACCGTCGACCGACGTGGCCGACAGCCCGGCGATCACCGCGACCCAGGTCAGTGCGAGGGTGAAGAGGGCCAGGATGCCGGCCACGGCGAGCCACGACAGCACCCCGGCCGACGAGCGGAACCCGATGCCCAGCCCGACCAGGAAGATGACCACCACGGAGATCGCGTTGGACACCAGCGAGGTCAGCACGTGGCCCCACAGCACCGACGAGCGCGCGATCGGCATCGAGTGGAACCGTTCGAAGATGCCGCTCTGCATGTCGAGGAAGAGGCGGTAGGACGTGTACGAGATGCCGCTCGCGATGGCGATGAGCAGGACCCCGGGCATCAGGTAGTTGACGTAGTTGTCGGTGTTGGCCTGGATCGCGCCGCCGAACACGTAGCGGAACAGCAGCAGGAACGCCAGCGGCATGATCGCGGTCGTGATGATCGTGTCGGGGCTGCGGGTGATGTGTTTCAGGGTGCGCCCGAGCATCACGCCGGTGTTGCCGAAAACGTGCGCGCTCATTTCTGCTCCTTCTTTCCGACGATGGCCAGGAAGATCTCCTCGAGGGTGGGTTGCCGCTCCACGTATTCGACCTGGGCCGGCGGCAGCAGTTTCCGCAGCTCCTCCAGCGTGCCGGACACGATGATCGTGCCCTGGTGGAGGATCGCGATCCGGTCGGCCAGCTTCTCGGCCTCGTCCAGATACTGGGTGGTGAGCAGGACGGTCGTGCCGTCGTCGGCGAGCTTCTGGATCACCTGCCACACCTCGATGCGGGCCTCCGGGTCGAGCCCGGTCGTCGGCTCGTCGAGGAAGATGACCGGCGGGTCGCCGATCAGGCTCATCGAGATGTCGAGGCGCCGCCGCATGCCGCCGGAGTAGCCGGCCACGCGCCGGTCGCCCGCGTCGGCCAGCCCGAACCGTTCGAGCAGCTCGTCGGCGACCTTGCGCGGGTTGGCGACCTGACGCAGCTTGGCGATCAGGATCAGGTTCTCCCGGCCGGTCAGGATCTCGTCGACCGCCGCGAACTGCCCGGTCAGGCTGATCGACTCACGCACCCGCTCGGGCTGGGCGAGCACGTCGTGGCCGTTGACGGTCGCCGTCCCCTGGTCGGGTTTCAGGAGCGTGGCCAGGATGCGCACGACCGTGGTCTTGCCGGCGCCGTTCGAGCCGAGCAGGGCGAAGATGCTCCCGCGGGCCACGTCGAAGTCGACGCCCTTGAGCACCTCCAGTTTCCCGTACGATTTCCGCAGTCCTTCGATGTGGATCGCCGCGTTCGGTTCCATGTCTGCGTGTCCTTTCAGGACCGGTGAATGGTGATGTCGCCGAAGGAGGTGCGGCCGCGCACCTCGACGGTCTCGGCGGCGTTGTCGGGACCGGTGGCGTTGTCCAGTTCGTTGCGCACGTGCCCGAACGAGGTGTTGACGTCGAGCCAGGCGGCGGTTCCGTCGGCGATGCCGATGTCGAGGTTGCCCATCGAGGTGCCGAGCACGACCGAGCCGCGCGCGACTTCGCCGAGGTGGATGGCGCCGTTGGCCGTCTTCACGTCGACGCCGGCGCCGGCCCGCTCGACGCGGATCTCGCCGTTGGCCGAGCGCACCCGCAGGTCGCCGTCGACGAGCCCGATCGTGGTGTCGCCATTGGAGTTCTTCACCGTCGCGCCGCCGTGGACCTCGCCGACCTGGATCTTGCCGGAGGCGGTCGAGATGTCGGCGGCCCCGTCGACCCGGCCGACGGTGATCTGCCCGGCTGACGTGCTCACCCGCAGCGGGCCGGAGCGCTCGACGCTGACGTCACCGGCGGAGGTCTTGTACCGGCACTCCCCCAGCGGGCCGGAGCAGCGCAGGTCGCCGACCCCGGTCTGGGCCGTCACCCGGGAGCCGGCCGGCAGCTCGATGGTCACGTCGACCGACCGGGTCCTCTTGGAGAAGTCGAACAGGCGCTTCGGGCCGGTGATCCGCAGCGTGCCGTCGGAGAAGTCGACGCGGGTCTGCGCGGCGGCCTCGACGTCGGAGCTGTCGGATTCCAGGCTCGGGCGGACCTCGACGGCCGTGTCGGCGCGCTCGCTCGCTACGACGCGCACGTTGCCGACGCTGATGTCGAGATCGACGGAGATCGGTCCGGGCGTTTCGAAAAAAGGCATGGTGGTCCCCACTCAACGGGTCGGAGGGTGAAAAAGGGAGGTCAGCGCACCCAGCCGGTGAACCGCTGGGGGGCGCGGCGGGCGCTGTCGGGCTTGGTCGGCGGTTCGCGGTCGGCGCGCTGCAGGTGGGCGGAGGCCGCCCGGACGAGCCAGGCGTTGACCGAGCGGCCCTCCTTGGCGGCGGCCTCCTCGATCGCGGTCTTGAGCTGCTCGGGCATGCGGACGTTGATGCGGGTGGCCGGGCCCTCCTCGGCGACCGCGAGGTCGCTGTCGGTGGCGTTGGCGGCGGCCGCGGGCGCGGCCGTCTCGACCGGGGGCGGCGTCACGACGAAGCTCGGCTCGCGGCCGCGCAGGCGCAGCTCGACCGAGCCGGGGGCCAGGTCACTGGTGATCTCGTCGGCGGCGGTGGAGAGCGCTTCGAGCAGCGTCATGCGGATCGCCGACTCGAGCGGCCCGGTCAGCCGCTCGACCAGCGCCCGCGACTCCTCGCCGCCGGCTTCGGCCAGCGTGGCGAACTCGCGGCCGAGGCTGCTGACGTACGCGTTCAGGTCCATGGCACCATCGTGGCACACGGATGGCACCAGAGCAAGCCAAAGTGGTGCCACGATGGCGTCAGACCGTGAGGTGCGCCCGTTTTGCGGCATACATGGCGGCGTCGGCGTCGTCCAATGCCGCTCCGATGCCGCCGTCGGTCGTGATCGACGCCCATCCGACCGACGCCGCGACCCCGGCGCTCGCCAGTTCGGCGCGCAGGCGGTCGATGGCCCTCTGGCCGGCGTCCTCGGAGCACTGGGCCAGGATGAGACCGAACTCGTCACCGCCGATGCGGGCGACGAAGTCGGTGTCGCGAAGGGCGCGCTGGGCGACGGTGGCGGCCGCCTTGATGTACGTGTCGCCGGCCGCATGCCCCTGGGTGTCGTTTATCGTCTTGAGCCCGTCGAGGTCGAGCATCGCGACGACGGTCGGGTCGGCGAGGCGCTCGAACCGTTGCCGGGTCCGGTCGACCACCCGTTGCCAGGCGCGCCGGTTCGGCAGGCCGGTGAGGGGGTCGGTGTCGGCGCAGAGCTGTTCGCGCAGCAGCGCGTTGGAGGCGCGGTCCTGCACCCGGTCGGCCGACAGGGCCGCGGTCAGCATGCGGCCGAGCAGTGCGAGCAGCGGTTCGGCGTGGGCCAGGCGCGGGTCGTCGGTGTGTGCGGCCGGGTCGAGGCCGCAGATGGCGCCGAACAGGGAGCCGTCGGGTTCGGTGATGACCGCGCCCGCATAGGTGCCGATGTCGACGAGGTCGTTGACCCGGGCATTCGCGTACGCCGGGACGGCTCGGGCGTCGCGGGCCACCGTCGGGGCAGTCCCGGCCGCCATGTGCACGCAGTAGCTGTCCTCCCAGGGATGGCTCCCGCCCTGCCGCAGGCCGTACCCGTTGTCGGCGTCCAGATAGAGGTACGTCTGCCGGCCGTTCTGCACCCGGGTGACCGCCCAGAAGGCCAGCGGCATCTGCTGGTGCAGGTATTCGAGAACGAGCAGGGCACTGTGCTCGAAGCCGGCCGACGGTGGCTCGGGCGAGACCGAAGGCTCGGGCCCGGGCTCGGCCGCCTCCGCTGGTTGCGGCGGGCTGCTCTCCGGCGCGGGTGCTCCGATGGCGTCGGCGGGCAGGGTCAGCGTGAACCGCGAGCCCCCTTCGACCCCCGGCGAAGCGGCGATGGTGCCACCGTGGCGCTCGACGATGCGCTTGCAGATTCCCAGCCCGAGGCCGGTACCGCTGTAGCCGGCGCCGCGGTGCGCCCGGTGGAAATTGGTGAAGATGCTTGTGTGCTGACCCTCGGGGATGCCGATGCCGTTGTCGTCGATCGTCACGGTCACGACGTGGTCGGCGGCCTCGGCACGGATCCGCAGCCGGGGCGTGATGCCGGCGCCGGTGTATTTGATCGCGTTACTGATCAAATTCTCCAGCAGCTGCCGTACGAGGACCGGGTCGGCATAGACCGTCGGCAGCTCGCCGATGTCGAAGGCCGGCACCGGCGTACCCGCGCTCTGCGCCTGGTCCATGCGGGCGATCGCGATGTCGTTGACCACCTCGCCGAGCTCGACCACGGTCGGGGCGAGCGTGGCGTCGCGGGCGGTCGTGTAGGCCAGCAGGTCGTCGATCATGCCGCGCATCCGGCGGGCGGCGCGCCCGATGCGGGTCAGCGCGTCGCGGGCCTCGTCACGGTCGAGCGGGCCGGGCTCATCGGCCAGGGTCTCGACCAGCGACTCGGTCCAGCCCTCGACGGTGGCCAGCGGGTTCAGCAGGTCGTGGGCGACGGCGCCCGCGAAGGAGGCGAGCTCGTCGCGGTGGCGGCGCTCCGCGGTGACATCGTGGAAGACGGTGACGGCGCACCGCCGTCCGTCGAGGTCGGCCGGCAGAATCGCGGAGCTGACGTTGAGCAGCCTTCTCTCGGGCACACCGGGATTGCGGACGAGGATGTCCATGCCCCGCACATCGGTTCCGGCCAGAGCCCGGCGGTACGGCATCTCGTCGTGGGTCAGCAACGTCCCGTCGGGGTGGAACAGGCCGTAGAAGTCGGGCCGGGCCATCTGCCCCGAGGTGCTGACGACGCCGCCGATGAGCCGCTGCACGGCTGGGTTGCGCAGCAGGAAGCGGCCGTCCTCGTCGACGACGGTGAGCCCCTCGGCCATCGAGTCGACGATCGCGGTCATCAGCTTGGCCTGCCGGGCCGACGCCTCCTGCTCGGTGCGCAGGAGCCGCACGAGGGCGACGCGCTCGTCGCGGCCCAGCGCGAGGGAGAGCCCGACCACGGCGATCACGCCGACGAACGCCTGCGCGACCAGGGCCCGGGCCGGGTGCGAGTCGATCTGGGCGAACACACCGGTGCCGTGCAGCGTGAACAGCACCGCGACCGTGCCGAAGACCAGGTCGTGCAGCACCACGAAGCTGGTGTGCAGGCGCGATCCGGCCCAGACCGTCATCGCGAGCACGGTGAAGGCCAGCGGCAGGTGGTGCAGCAGGCCGAAAACGGCCCAGTAGCCCGCCGCGGAGAGCACTACGACGGTGGCGTACTCGAAGCGGCGTCGTACCGGGGTGGCGGACCAGCGGGCCCGGATCGCCGCCGGGCCGGACTGCCAGAGCTGCCCGCAGGCGAGCCACACGGCGCCGATCAGCAGGATGCTCACGGTGTTGCGGGTCATCCAGACGACCACGGCCGACCACGAGTAGGTGCCGGAGACGACCCAGACCCCGGTGGGGCCGACGAGCGCGCCCGCACCGGTGCTCAGCAACGCCGCCGCCGTCAAGCGCCACAACTCGTACGGGCGACTCAGCTGATCTTTGCCGCCGAGCGCGCGCAGGTGCGACAGCCAGCGGTTGATCAGGTAGGCGAACGTGATCGCCTGCAGCAGATTGGCGACCACGAACCAGACGGCCAGCGTCGCGGAGGCACCGGTGGCCATGTTGACCACGACAGTGACGACCGACAGCACCAAGGCGTCGACAAGCCGCCAGCGCGAACGGTGCTGCACGAGGAACCAGACCGCCGACACGCCGGCCGCGGGCCAGACGAGGCTCAGGTTCGTCGCGTCCATCACCGTCAGCCGCCCGGCGTAGGTCGCGAACAGGTAGACGACCATGAAGCAGAGGGTGCGCACCAAGGAAGAGCGCAAGCCGACGACCTCCCCCCACTGCGGGACGCCCGATGATCCTGACATTTATCATATAAGGGGCAATTCGCCCGTACGGTAGTGTTTACCGCAGTGGCAGGAGGGGATCGCATGTCGGCGCCGGCCACCCCGGTCGTGCTCGTCGTGGACGACGACCTCGACTTTCTGGACACCATGACGCACCAGCTCGGCGTGCGCGGCTTCCGGGTACTGACCGCGCCCGACAGCGAGTCGGCCATGACGGTGTGCGAGCAGGAGGGCGACGCGATCGACGTGCTGATCGCCGACCTGTCACTGCCCGGCGACCTGAACGGCTCGCTGGCGCGGCGCGTCTCGGCCGCCTATCCGACCGTGAAGATCGTGTACGCCACCGGAGTGCCGCGGCACATCGCCGTGGCCACCGGGCTGGTCCCGCCGACCGCGCCCTACCTGGAGAAGCCGGTCAGCGCCGACATCCTCTCGGGCCTGATGCGCAGCCTGATCCGGCGGTAGGAAACTTAGCCCTTGCACTAAGTGTTCGCGGCGGCCAATACTTAGCCTCGTGGCACAGTATTCGGCCCTGCTCGATCACGTCTTCGTCGCCCTGGCCGACCCGACGCGGCGCGACGTCGTGCGGCGTCTCGGCGAAGGCCCGGCCAGCGTGGGCGAGCTGGCGGCCGCCTTCCCGATGACACTGCCCTCGTTCATGAAGCACGTGCGCACGCTCGAACAGGCCGGCCTGATCCACACGGCCAAGTCGGGCCGCGTCCGCACCTGCGTGCTCAACCGCGAGCGCCTGGCCCTCGTCGACGACTGGCTGGCCGAACAACGCACCCTCTGGCACCAGCGAACCAACCGCCTCGAACAACTCGTCACCGAGGAGCAACCGTGAACCCCGACCTTGACCTGACTCTCGACCGCGTCATCCGCGCTCCCCGCGCGGCCGTCTGGAACGCGTGGACCGACCCGGCCCGCTTCGCTCAGTGGTGGATCCCGGCGCCGGCCGTGTGCCGCGTCGACCGGCTGGAAGCACGACCGGGCGGCGGCCTCGTGACCCGGATGAGCGACGACGGGGTCGATTTCGTCCCGCACGTCGACGCCGTCTTCGTGGTCGTCGACGATCTCGAGCGGATCGTCTGGACCAACGCCGTCGACAGCTCGTGGCGGCCCGCCGACCCGCAGCCGATCCCGATGACGGCCGAGATCACGTTCGCCGACCACCCGGACGGCACCGACTACCGCGTCATCGTGCGGCACGCCGACCCCGCCGCCCGCGATCTGCACGAGAAACTCGGCTTCGCGGACGGCTGGGGCACGGTCACCGACCAGCTCGCGGCGGTCTCAGGGCAGCAGGGCTGACAGGTCGGGCGGGGTCGTGAGCAGGCCGTCGGTCTTGGCCTGCTCGGCCAGCGACTCGACCGAGGCGCGATCGACCTCGGCGGGCCAGCGCGGCAGGATCAGCGCGTCGCGGGTCTCGGGCGGGATCTTGGTGTAGGTGCCGAGCGCGTCACGCACCTCGTCGGCGTGCGAGTCGGCGTACGCCAGGGACTCTTTCATCGCCTCGGTGAAGCGCTTGACCAGGTCCGGGTCCTTGGCCAGCAGTTCCTGGGACGTGAAATACATGGCGACGGTCAGGTTCGGGGCGGCGTCGACGTAGCTGGAAGCGATCTTGCGGGCGCCCGCGGCCTCGGCGGCCTGCTGGAACGGTTCGACGACGAAGATCGCGTCGACCTGGCCGGACTGCAGGGCCGGCAACTGGTCGGGAAAGGCCAGCTCGGTGAACTTGACCTTCGCAGCGTCGCCGCCGTCCTTGCGCACCGACGAGCGTACGGTCGTCTCGACGATGTTCTTGAGCGTGTTCGCGGCGACCGTGCGCCCGGCGAGATCCTTGGCCGACTTGATCGGGCTGTCCGCCTTGACGAACAGACCCGCGAAGTCCTTGCCGTCGACGCCGGTGGAGTTGTTGCCGTTCGCGATCGCCTTGATCGGCA
The DNA here is from genome assembly GCF_003999975.1 of Actinoplanes solisilvae. Lineage (GTDB taxonomy): Bacteria > Actinomycetota > Actinomycetes > Mycobacteriales > Micromonosporaceae > Actinoplanes > Actinoplanes solisilvae. The sequence continues at coordinate 102,238 of NZ_RJAC01000014.1, forward strand.
CCTTGCGCGACTGCGCGAGCAGCAGCGAGATCGTGTTGCTGAAACCGAACTGGAACTCCCCGCTGAGCACGGCCGGCACGATGGCCGCACCGCCCTGCGCGGTGGTCAGGGTGAGGTCGATGTTGCGCTGCTTGAAAAAGCCCTTGGCCTGCCCCAGATAGATGGGGGCGACGTCGACGATCGCGATGACGCCGACGTTCACCTTGTCCGGCCCGGCGGTCTCGGCCGGCTCGTCACCGTCACCGCCGCACGCGGCAAGGACCAGGGCTGTGGTGGTCAGAATGGCCAGAAAGGGGGATCGTCGCATGAGGACTCCGTCCGCTCCCAGGCAACCTAAATTGATCGACACCTATCGGTCAAGAACGGCCGCGGCATCGTAGTCATAAAGCCACTCAAGGGCGTTGAACGACCACGCGCGCGAGCCGGCCGCCAGTTCGCGATCGCGGTCGCGCTGGGCGGGCCCGTCGGGCAGGTGGAAGCGGGTCTTGTTGCCGGCCGACATCTCCTGCAGTCTCGACGTGCGGGGCAATCGCACCTGCTCGTAGCGGTCGAAGGCGTCGGGCAGCAGCGCGGCGAGGGTGGCGCCGTCCTCGATGGCCTGGGCCGCGCCCTGCGCCATGAACGGCAGCATCGGGTGGGCGGCGTCGCCGAGCAGCGTCACCCGGCCGACCGACCAGCGGGGCATCGGCGGACGGTCGAACAGCGCCCAGACGTACGTCTCGTCGGCCGCGCTGATGATCTCGCGAACCTGGGGATGCCACCCGTCGAAGGCGGCCAGCACGTCGGCGATCTCGGCCCGGTCGGTCCACGACTCGCGGGTCCAGCGGTCCTGCTCGACGACCGCCACGAAGTTGACCGACCGCCGCCCACTGATGAAGTAGTGCACGAAATGCCGCCCCGGCCCCATCCAGATCTGCGCCGTGACCTCGAGATCCAGGTGCCGCAACCTCTCGGCCGGAACCACGGCCCGGTACGCCACACAGCCGGTGAAACGAGCCGCGTCGGGCCCGAACAGCAGCCGTCGCACCGTGGAGTGAATCCCATCAGCGCCGACGAGCACATCGAACCGAGCCCGCAGCCCGTCAGCGAACCGAGCCTCGGTCCCGTCGACGCCGACCAGGCGGTGTCCGAGGTGGATGCGGTCGGGCGGGATCGCGGCGGCCAGCGCGGCGAGCAGATCGGCGCGGTGCATCTGGTAGTGCGGCGTGGGCGCGGCGATCGGGGCGCGCAGCAGCGTGCGGCCGTCGTCCCAGCGGCGCTGGTGCCAGGCGAGGGGCTGCACGCCGGTCTCGGCCAGCGCGTCGGCCAGGCCCAGACCGTGCAGCACCCGGGACGCGTTCGGGCTGACCTGCACGCCCGCGCCGACCTCGGACAGCCGCGGCGACTGCTCGTACACGTGAACGTCGTGACCCGCCCGGAGCAGGCTCACCGCGGCGGCCAGCCCCCCGATGCCCCCGCCGATGACCCCTACCGTCATCCTGCCGATGGTTCCACCCCGGCCCGTCGCGATGCTGCCAGGTTGTTGACAGTGCCACGCCTCACAGTGAACGGCCGGCGCCGGGGTGGCTATGGTTGGTGCGGACGCGCAAAAGTCACAGCCCGGTAGGTAGTCCGGGTGGCATCTTTGCTCGTACGAGATGGGGTCCCACCAGGGGCCTCCTCCCCGGTGCGTCCCTTCCGATCAGTGAAGGGACCCATGATGTCTGAACCAACCGTGTTGATCGCCGGCGCCGGTCTCGGTGGCCTGAGCCTCGCCCAGGCGCTGCGGGGCTACGGCATTCCGGTGCGGCTCTTCGAGCGCGACGCCACCCCGTGGGACAGGCCCCAGGGCTACCGGCTGCACCTGGAGGCCGACGCGCTCAACGCTCTGCGCGAGGTGCTGTCGCCCGAGCGCCACGCCCTGTTCGAGGCCACCGCCATGCGGACGACCGCGTTCACCACGATCCTCAGCCCCGCCCTGCAGGTCATCAAGCAGATCCCCACCGGCGACGGCCAGGACGCGGAGCACTGGCCGCAGTACGTCACCGACGAGAACGTGCACCGCAACGTCGACCGCGCCACGCTGCGGGAGATCCTGCTCGACGGTCTCGAGGAGCACACCCGATTCGGCAAGGAGATCGTCTCGTACGAGTCCACCGACGACGGCGTGACGGTCACCTTCGCCGACGGGACGACCGACCACGGCGACATTCTCGTCGGCGCCGACGGCATCCGTTCCGCCGTACGCGCTCAGCGCGCCCCGAATTTGCAGATCATGGACGCCGGGGTGCAGGCGATCTACGGACGCATCCCCTGGGAGGCGGCCGTCGCGGTGCTGCCCGAGGCGGCGTTGCGGGACATCTTCGCGATCGGCATGGACAGCCGGAAGGTGTTCCTCGGGCTGGGCGCCGTCGACTTCCCCACCGAGCCGTCCACCGCGGCCGTCCGGGCGGCCCGGCCCGGCCTGCTCAAGGCGCGCGGCGACTACGTGGTGTGCATCGTCGGCGGTCGCCACGAGCACTTCCCACTGAGCCACGACGAGCTGCGCACCAGGCCGCCGGCTCAACTGCGGGAGGTTGCTCTGTCGGTGATCGAGGACTGGCCCGAGCAGGCCCGGCACGCCATCGCGGCCGCCGAGCCGGAGTCGTTCTTCAGCGTCGGCATGTACAGCAGCGTGCCGGGACGGTTGGAGCGGCACGGCAACGTGACCTTGCTGGGCGACGCGGTGCACGCCATGACGCCGACGCTGGGCCGCGGCGCCAACCTGGCCATGCGTGACGGCGCCCTGCTGTCGCCCCGGATCAGGAAGATCGCCGACGGCACCGCCACCGTCTCGGCGGCGGTCGCCGCGTACGAGGACGAGATGACCCGGTACGGCTTCGACGTCGTCCGTGCATCGGTGTCGATGGGCGAGCAGCGCATGTCGCAGCACCCACTCCCCCGCTGACCGGCGACCTTCCGCCCCGGCCGTTGACGGCCGGGGCGTCAGCGGCCGGGCGTCCGTCTCAGAACGGACCGGGCGGAAAGATCCCTAATCACGATCTCCGCAAATATTGACGCACGTCTTCCCCTGGTGGCTCCAAGGTGCCTACGTTCCGGGGCGGGCCCGGCCCCACAAGGTGCCGGCACGAACCCGGAGGACAGTCGATGCGAAAAGTCGTAGCGGGATTGCTCGGTCTGGGCTTGGGCTTGACCCTCAGCCCGGGCGCCGTGGCCACCGCCGCCCCGCCGACCGATGCCTCCTCGGCCGCGAAGGTCCCCTCGGCCGCGAACGGACCCGAGGCCGGCAGTGACGAACTGGTCAGTGCGCTTGAGAAGAAGCGACGGCTCCTGCGGGAGAAGGCCGTCAGCGACGTCGTCTCGGGCCGGGCGAAGCCGGTGATCCGCGACGGCAGCACGGTCGTCAAGGTCGGGCAGGCGTCCGGCGGTGGCGCGTTCGGCGGGCAGGCGCGCAACCGGCGCGGCGGCAACGACCACCGCGACCAGTACGTCGAGCTTGCCCGCGAGAAAACTGACCGGATCTTCGTGATCCTCGCCGAGTTCGGCAACGAGCGTGATCCGCGGTTCCCCGACCAGGACACCGATCCGGGCACGGCCGGGCCGCAGCGGTTCGACGGGCCGTTGCACAACCAGATCCCGGCGCCGAACCGGGCGGTCGACAACACGACGGTCTGGCAGGCCGACTACAACCGCGCCTACTTCCAGAAGCTCTACTTCGGCCAGGGCCGCAACGTCGAGTCGGTCAAGACCTACTACGAGACGCAGTCGTCCGGGCGCTACAGCGTCGACGGCACGGTCACCGACTGGGTCAAGGTCAAGTACAACGAGGCCCGGTACGGTCGTTCCGGTGACGATCCCACCGATGCGAACGGTGACGACCCGAACGTCTGCTCGAACAACGTCTGCAACACCACGTACGACCTGGTCCGCGACGCGGCGAACCAGTGGGTGGCCGACCAGCTCGCCCGGGGGCGTACGAAGGCCCAGGTCGTGGCCGAGCTCAAGACCTTCGACCAGTGGGACCGCTACGACTTCGACGCCGACGGCGACTTCAACGAGCCGGACGGCTACCTCGACCACTTCCAGATCGTGCACTCCGGTGGGGACGAGGCCGACGGGGACCCGTACCAGGGTGAGGACGCGATCTGGAGCCACCGCGCCTTCGCCTACGGTGACGACGAGGGGGACCGCGGCCCGGCCGGGAACCTGCTGGGCGGCACCGAGGTCGCCGACACCGGCCTGTGGATCGGCGACTACACGATCCAGCCCGAGAACGGTGGACTGAGCGTATTCGTCCACGAGTACGGTCACGATCTGGGGTTGCCGGACGACTACAACGTGCTCGCGGGCGGGAACAACAACAACGAGTACTGGACGCTGATGGCGCAGAGCCGCCTCAACGCCAAGGGCGAGCCGCTGGGCACCCGGCCCGGCGATCTCGGCGCGTGGAACAAGCTGCAGCTCGGCTGGCTCGACTACGAGACGGTCGTCGCCAAGCAGAAACGCACGCTCACTCTCGGGCCGCAGGAGTACAACAGCGACAAAGCCCAGGCCGCGGTCGTGGTGCTGCCCAAGAAGACGGTCACCACGCAGTTCGGCACGCCGTTCAGCGGCAGCCGGCAGTACTTCTCCGGCAACGCCGACGACCTGCGCAACTCGATGACCCGCCAGTTCGACCTCACCGGCACGACCGCGCCGGCACTGACGTTCAAGGCGCGCTACAACATCGAGGAGGGCTTCGACTATCTGTACGTCCGGGCGTCGCTCGACGGGCAGAAGTGGACCGCTCTCGACGGGACCGTCAACGGGCAGCCGTTCATCCGCGACGGCGCGAACCCGCCGCGGCCGGCGATCGGCGGCACCACCGACGACCAGTGGGTGGACGTGTCGGTGCCGCTGAGCGCCTACGCGGGCAAGAACGTACAGCTGCAGTTCTACTACCGCACGGACGGCGGGTTCTCGGCCGGCGGCTTCTTCTCCGACAACATCCAGGTCGCCGACGGCGGCACGGTGCTGTTCAGCGACGACGCCGAGGGCACGACACCGTGGACGCTGCACGGCTTCACGGTGGTCGGCACGAGCGCGACGAACCAGTACGACAACTACTACATCGCGGGCCACCGGACGTACGTGTCCTATGACCGCTACCTGAAGACGGGCCCCTACAACTTCGGATTCCTGAACACCAAGCCGGATTGGGTCGAGCACTACTCGTACCAGCAAGGGGTGTTGATCTCGTACTGGGACCGCTCGCAGGTCGACAACGACACCAACTGGCACCCGGGGGTGGGTCGCAACCTGTATATCGACGCGCACCCGCGGCCGTTCTACCGTCTCGACGGGTTGCCGTTCAGCGCGCGCATCCAGGTCTACGACGCGCCGTTCGGGCTGCGCAAGGCTGATTCGTTCACGCTGCACATCAACGGCCAGCCCTCGTACGTTCGTGGGCAGCCCGGTCAGCCCCTGTTCGACGACACGCAGAAGTACTTCTACGAGGAGCTGCCGAACCACGGGGTCAAGCTGCCCGCGGCCGGCGTGAAGATCCGCGTCCTCGAGGAGAACGGCACCTCCGCCAAGATCCGAATCTCCTGACTCGGGCGGCCCGGGACTCTTCGGGGTCCCGGGCCGATGAGTTTCGTCGAACGAAGCGGTCTGTAGTCACACGCCTTCGACGTTCGACAGGGAGAACATCATGACCGCTACGTACACCTTCGACGTGTTTTCCAGCCTCGACGGCTTCGGCGCGGCCACCGAGCCGTGGACCGGATACTGGGGCAAGCAGGGGCCTGAGCTGCTCGAACACCGCCTCGCCCTCTACCGCGAGCCGCAACGCATGGTTCTCGGCGCCAACACGATCCGTGCCTTCATCGGTCTGCTGGCCGACGGGACCGAGACCGCGGTGCAGGACCCGTGGGTGACCCGAATGATCCAGACCCCGGCCACGGTCGTGTCGACCACGCTCGAAGGCCCGCTCGACTGGCCGGATTCCACCATCGTCAAGGGCGACGCGGTCGACGTCGTCGCGCGGCTCAAGCAGGAGTCCGACGTGCCGCTGCGCTCCCACGGCAGCCTGTCGATGAACCGCGCGCTGATGGCCGCCGGCCTGGTCGACCGGGTCCAGGTCACCGTCTTCCCGGTCATCACCGGCCGGACCGGCCTCGACCCGATCTTCGCGGGCGCCGCCGACTTCGACCTCGAACTGCTCGACGCCCGGACCCTCGACGGCCACATCCAGCAGCTCACCTACCGGCCGACCCCGCACCCGGCCGGATAGCCCATTCAAGCGATGGATCCCCGGCGCTCCGGGTTCGAAGATCGGCACATGGGTGTCGTACTGGTCCACGGCGCGTACGCCGACGGGTCGTCCTGGTCGAAGGTCATACCGGGACTGCAGAGCGCCGGGATCGCCGTCACGTCGGTGCAGAACCCGCTGACCTCGCTGGCCGACGACGTGGCGAGCGTGCGGCGCGTCCTCGACGAGCAGAAGGAACCGGTGGTGCTGGTCGGCCACTCCTACGGCGGCGCCGTGATCAGCCAGGCCGGCGAGCATCCGCTGGTCAGTTCGCTGGTCTACCTGTCGGCCCGGGCCCCCGAACCGGACGAGGACTACGGCGCCCTGGCCGCCCGTTTCCCGGCGCCACCGGCCAACGCGGGCCTGATCTATCGCGACGGCTTCGGCTTCCTCACCGAGGACGCGTTCCTGCACGACTTCGCCAACGGCGTGCCGAAGAGAGAGGCCCGAGTCCTGTACGCCTGCCAGGGCCGCATCGCCGAGGGGCTGTTCGCGCAGCGCACCACCGTCGCGGCGTGGCAGACCCGGCCCACCCGCTATCTGATCACCACCCAGGACCGGACGACCGCCCCGGAGCTGCAGGCATACGTGGCCCAGCGCATGGAGGCCCACGTCGAGGAAATCGCCTCCGGCCATCTCTCGATGGTGTCCCACCCCGGGGAGGTCGAGCGATTCATCCTCGGGGCGCTCCGGGAACTCGCCTAGCGGCCCTCTTTGTAGTACTTCATCTCGCCGCCGTGCACCACGAGGGCGTAGATGACGAAGACGTCGAGCGTGATGGCGATGACCGACCAGATCGGGTACGCCGGCATGAAGAGCATGTGCAGGGTCGCGTTGATCACCGCCAGGATGACGGCCAGCACTCGCGCCCAGGTCTGCCCGGTCATCAGGCTGTACCCGCCGAAGACGAGCAGGGCGCCGATGGCCAGCAGGACCCAGCCGTACGCGGTGTAGTCGACGTTGACGACCAGACCGCTCGACCCGACCAGGTAGAAGTCGTCTCGCATCAGCGCGACCAGACCCTCTATCACGTTGAAGATGCCGCCGGTGAACATGATGACGCCGGCGAACAAGATCCACCCGACCCACCCGGTCACCGTTTCGCTCTCTCCGCGCTCCGCCGTCCTGACGGCCGGCTCCTGCGTGTGCACCATGATGGCCCCCTGTCGATCCTGCGCCGAAGTCTCAGCAGTCAAGACTGCCCAGACGGGGCCGCCCCGGATTCATCCGGCCGGGATGACTTCCGCCGGGCGGGCGGCTCACGGCGTCCGGGTGAGGGCCAGCCGGCTCAGCCGGATCCAGTCGACGGCCGGCTTGGCCGCCGGAACGCCGGGGCGGTTCCTCGGCAGCCGCACTCGCAGGGCCCCGGGCACCGTGCCGCAGCGAACCGGGGTGGGCATCAGCACCGCCTCGCCGTCGATGCCGACCGGGATCTCGGCGACGTCGGCGTCGACCACGACCTCCGGCGCGGTGAACCGGATCAGGCCCCGCCGGCTGCCGCGGTGCAGAAGTCCGACGGCCTGCCGGGCGTTGGCCACCGAGACGGTCACGACGCCGAGCACGCCGCGGTCGAGCCGGGCCCGGCGCCCGAGACCGGCCAGATCGGTCGAGCCGTACGGGCCGTTGCTGACCAGCACCGCCTGCGGCGCCTCGACGGTCGCGTCGTCCACGCGCACCGACAGCCGCGCGCCACGATGCCCGGCGAGCTGATCGGGCAGCAGGCTCAGGGTCGTCCGTGTCTTGTCGTCCCGGTACTGCGGGCTGCGCACGATCTCGGCGTACACCCCGAAGGAGGCGTTGTTGACGAACGTGCGGCCGCCGATCAGGCCGAGGTCGACGCGGGTCTCCACCCCGTCGACCAGGGCCCGCAGGCAGGTGGCGGGGTCCTCGCGGTCGAGCCCGAGGTCCAGCGCGAAGTGGTTGCGGGTGCCCGCGCTCACCACGACGAACGGCAGATCGTGCTCGGCGGCGATCCCGGCGACCAGGGCCTGCGTGCCGTCACCACCGGCGACCCCGAGCAGGTCGGCGCCGCACGCGACGGCGTCCCGGGCCAAGGCCGCGACGTCCACCGTGCCCGGGCCGTCGACCAGAGCGACCTCCGCGCCCAGGGCCTCCGCCTTCGACTGCAGCCCGAACCGGACCACCTTGCCGTCGCCCGAGCGAGGATTCATGACCAGGAAGGGATGCCTCGCCGGCGGCGCGTCGTAGGTGGCCATACCTGTCGGCTCCTGGTCACCGGCGAGCGCGGCCACGCCCGCGGCCCCGGCGAGCAGGAAGAGCGCCAGCGACAGCAGCGCGACCCACATGAGCTCGCCCCGGATGTAGAGGACGAGCACGGTCAGCGGGGCGAGGACCAGCAGGGCGGCGGCGCAGGCCCGTACGAGGCCGCGACCGGCCAGGAACCAGTAGGCGCTCGCGACGATGACGGCCAGCCCGCCCGCACCGACCAGCCCGATCGACACACCGCGCAGCCCGGCGAACCCCAGCAGGACCCCGGCCGACGCGGCGGCGAGCACGAACGCGCCGCGAGCCAGCCATCTCTGCGCGGAGGAAGCGGGCGCCGGAAGCGTGGTCACAGCCCGGTCTGCATCGGGACCACGCCGTCGCGGGCGGCCGATTTCAGCAACCCGTAGTCCTTCTCGTTGACGTCGGCGTAGGACTCGGCGAAATCGGCGACGGCCTGCTCGAACCGGTCCGTCGCGCCGAGGTAGGCGGCGATGGCGATCCGGTCCCCCGAACGGGCATGCGCCCGGGCCAGTGTCCAGCCACAGATCGAGGCGTACGCGGCCATGCCGCTCGGACGCATGTCCTCGACCTCGGCCGAGCCCTTCCAGTCGCGCAGCTGGCGCAGGTAGAAGTCGCGCTCGGTGCCCTGGTCGTCGCGCACCCGCCGGGTCCCGAGGAAGATGTCGCCGCTGGCCTGCATCGTCCGCTGCCCGTGAACCACCCGTTCGCCGTGATGATCGAACTCGCTCGCGCCCGCGTACGGCTCGAGCACCGACTCCCCGGCCTCCTTGGCCTGCAGGAAGAGCGGGTCGGCGTCGTCGCGGCCGAGCAGCAGCAGGATCCACGAGCGGGTCCCGACGCTGCCGACCCCCACGACCTTGCGGGCCATGTGGACGAGGCGGAACTGGGCCAGCAGTTGCCGGCGCTCCGGGGGCAGCGTCAGGCTGTAGCCCGCGAGCAGATCCTGCATCGCCTCGAACAGCTTCTCGGACGGGGCGTCCACCAGGTCCTCGACCGGCACCACGATCGGTGGCATCGCGGTCAGCCGCCGTTCACCGCCGACCAGCCGGGAGAGCTTCTCCAGGGCGTGCAGGCTGTCCCGGGTGCGGGCCTTGCGTATCGCGGCCTTCGAGCGCTTGACCTGGATCGGCCGCAGCTGGGTGCCCATCCGCTCGACCAGGGACTCGATCGCCAGCTGGGCGTACCAGACCTCGAGGTTCGTCCCACGGGCGAACTCGCGCATCGCCGTGCGGTAGGCCTCGCCGGCGGCCAGCTCGATCCGGCGGCGCTGCCTGGCGGTGTAGCCGTTGTGCCGACCGGCGATCGCCAGGCTGGCGACCAGCCGCTTCACGTCCCACTCCCAGGGGCCGGGCAGGGTCTCGTCGAAGTCGTTGATGTCGAAGACGAGGGTGCGCTCGGCCGAGGCGAATAGGCCGAAGTTGGACAGGTGGGCGTCCCCGCACGTCTGGGCGCGAAAACCGGAGACCGGCGTATCGGCGAGGTCGGCCGCCATCACACCGGCCGCGCCCCGGAAGAAGGTGAACGGCGAGACGAGCATCCGGCCGTAGCGGATCGGGACGAGTTCCGGCACCCGCGTGGCATCCTCCGCCATGAGCGCGGCGACCGGATCGCGCGCCGACCGGATGGTCAGATCGGCGTGCCCGGTCAAGGGGGCGTCCTTCCGCGCCCGCTTGCCGAGCCGGGCCCGGTCGGCCGGGGTCCGGTGGCCCGCGGGCGGTGCATTCTTCGAGCGACTCATCCGGTCACGCTGCGCCGCCCGGCGTGCGGTGACTTCATCCCGCGCGCATGAACCGGGTCTCACCCCGTCGGGATGGTCCGGGCGCTGCCGGGCCGCTCACCCGTCCGGGGTGAGGGAGCGACCGCCACCGGGGCCGCACGATGAATCCGGCGTTGATCGACGAGGAACGGGGAGCACCGATGGCCAGGACGGGCGACGTCGACGCCACCGGCACCACGGAGGCGGGCGCGCCGCATTACTCGGGAGCCGTCTACGGCTCCTTGCTGGCGGCCTCGGTCGTCGTCGGGGCGGCGTCCGGCGGTCACGGCGAGCTCGAGTTCCGACCGATCAAACTGGCCGCGCTGCTGGTCGTCACCGGTTCGGTGTTCTGGCTGACGCACGCGTACGCCGCGCTGGCCGGCGAACGGCTGCGGCACCGGGCGCCGGATCCGCGCGAGATCCGGCACGTCCTGCGCCACGAATGGCCCCTGCTGCAGGCCGCCCTGCCCCCGGCCGTCGCGGCGGTGGTTCTCGGCCTGCTCGGCGCGAGCGACACGGCCGCGGCCTGGGCGGCGCTCATCGTGGCGATCGTCGCCCAGGTCGGCTGGGCCACCGTGACCACCGTGCGCGCCGGTGCGACGACGCGGCTCGTGGCGCTGACCGTCCTCGTCAACCTGGTGCTGGGGCTGATCATCGTGCTGCTCAAGTCGGCCCTGCACCACTGATCAGGCCGTCGCCGTGGTCTCGCGGCCGGCCAGGACCAGCAGGCCCACCTGCAGCAGGCCCATCACCACCAGCCAACCGCCGGTCACGTAGACCAGCGTCTTCAGCGAGAGGCCGGGCCAGGCGAGCACGACAATGCCGGCGATGACACTGAGAGCGCCGAGCGCGACGCTCCAGACGCGGTAGGCACCGCGGGCGCCGCCGAACGCCGAGACCAGCTCGACCAGGCCACCGATCAGCCACATCAGCCCGATCAGGGTGACGATCAGCGTGAGCGAGAGCAGCAGGTTGCGCAGCGCGACCACACCGGCGACCACGAAGAAGAGGCCGATGACCCCGGCCAGGGCCCGCTCACCGCCGTCGCGGCCCCGGCCGGCGATCGCCCGCGCGAGCCGGACCGCGCCGTGGACGAGCAGCCAGAGGCCGAACAGGACCGCGACGACCCGCAGAGTGACCTGCGGCCAGACGATCATCAGGACGCCGACGGCCACCCCGCTGACGGCCGCGGTCAGCGCCAGCCACCAGGCGGAACGCTCGGTCACATCGACCACGGCGACCGGCGCGACCGGGCTGTCGACGCGGGCGCCGATCGGGTAGGTCTCAGGCGTCAAGGGTGCTGAAGCAGTCATCGCCCCTCCTGTGGACTCGTTGGTGAGCTCACGCGTCAATGTCGCACCGAGGTGGTTCACCCCGGCTCACCACGAACGAATGAAGATGCCGCCAGGTCAGACGATTCCGAGCTCCCGGGCCCGGCGTACGGCTTCGTTGCGGCGGGAGGCGGCCAGTTTGCGCAGGATGCTGCGGACGTGGGTCTTGATCGTGTTCACCGACAGGTACATGGTGTCGGCGATCTCCTCGGTGCCCATCATCGCGGCCAGATGGCGCAGCACCTCGAGTTCGCGCTGGCTGAGCGAGTCGACCACGATCGGCTTGTCAGCCGGCGGGGTCAGCGACTGGTATTCGGCCGCCAGTTCACCGTCGTTGCGCAGCACGTGACGAATCCACGAGCCGGCCTGGTGGAAGACGCGCCGATAGCCGTCCGCGGCGGCGAGTGCCAAGGCCTGTTCCAGCGCGTCGCGCACCATGCCGGCGTCGCCGCTGCGGCCCGCGGCGACCGCCAGGATCAGCCGCGCCTCGATCATGAGGGGCGTGGGCAGGCCGGTCACCGCGACCACCGGCAGCACCACCTCGATGGCCCGCCCCGGGTCCCCGCTCGCGACGAGCGCGGCGGCGCCGACGACCGAGGCCTCGACCGGCTCGGACGGGGCCAGGACGCGGGCGGCGGCCAGCGCCTCGTCCGTACGCCCGGTCGCCACGTCGAGGCGGGCCGCCTGCAGCGCGATCCGCCGGGCGAGCCAGTCGGGCATGTCGGCGGGCCGGGCCGGGGCGAGCGCGGCGACGGCGCCCGGCAGGTCCCCCCGGCCGCTGAGCAGCCGCGACCGGACGAGGGCGATCGCCACCGCGGTCATGACGTCGTCGACACCGGCCGAGGCCGCCTCGGCCGCGCGGAGGTGACGCCAGGCGTCGGCCACGTTCCACCGCTCGGTCGCGACCCAGGCGAGCACCGCCGAGGCGGCGACCGAGGTGCGGGGTGACGTACGAGACCGGTGCCCGGCGAGCTGGGCGGCGTGGGCCGCCGCGGCGTCCGCGTCCCGCAGCCGGCCCTGGAACGCATGGGCCAGCCCGAGCTGCTCCAGGCCGGCGAGCCGGAGGTCCTCGCCGCCGCCGACGTCGTCGGTCAGGGTCGTGACGGCCTCGGCCAGCGCCCCCGACCGGCCCTGCGCCGTCCCCTTGGCGACCCGCACGATCGCCCGCAGTTCCGGATGGGCGGCGAGCCGGTCGGGAGGAACCCGGGCCAGCATCGTCTCCGCCGTCGCGGCGGCGATCATCGCTCCCTCGTCGTCGTGGCGCATCGTGGCGGCCACGGCCGCGAGCAGCGCCACCGTGAGGCGCAACGGCGGCGACTGCTCCGGGCATTCATGGCGAATGCGGCTCAGGTATCGCACCGAGGCCTCGGGGTCGGTCGCCGCCAGCGCCTCCGCCGCGAGCACGGCGTTCGCCTCGGCGCCCGCCGTTTCCGCCGGCATCTCCTGGAACGACCGGGCCAGCCGGTCCCCGTCCACGCCGGCCAGCAACCGGCTGATGCCGAGGTCCTCGACCACGAGCGTGCAGGCGCGCGGCCAGTCTTGAGACGCGATCGCGTGCCGGGTCGCCGCGGCGATGTCGCCGTTGGCGAGGTACCAGTCGGCCGCCCGTCGATGCAGCTCCGCGGGCAGATCCGGCTGTTCGTAGGCCAGTTGCGCCCGCAGCAGCTCGGCGAAGAGCCGGTGGAAACGATGCACGGCGGAGCGGGCCGCCACGGGCTGGACGAAGGCGTTGGCCCGCTCGAGCACGGCGATGACGTGGCGGGCGTCGCCGCGCTGGATCAGCGTCTCGGCGAGTTCCACGGTGAATTCGTCGACGACGCTGGTGCGCAACAGGAAGTCGCGGACCTCGGGCGGCTGGGCGGCGAGCACCTCGCCGAGGAAGTACTCGGCGATGTCGGCGTCGTCCCCGGCGATCGTCGCCACGAGTTCCTCGGCGTGCGCGCTGCCCTGCATGGCCAGGGCGAAGAGCCGCAGGCCGGCCGCCCACCCCTCGGTCCGGTCGAGGAGCGCGCCGATCGCCCAGTCCGGGAGCTCCACCCCGTGCCCGGCCAGCAGGTTGGTCGCCTCGGCGGGGGTGAAGGCCAGGTCGCCGCCGCGCAGCTCGCCGAGGTCGCCGGTCAACCGGTAGCGGTAGAGGGGCAACGGCGGATCCCACCGGCCCACCAGAATCATCCGCAGATGGTGTGCGGCGTGCCGGAGCAGGGCGTCGAGGTCCTCGGCCAGGCGCCGGTCGGCGAGCACCGACACGCTGTCGAGGACGAGGACGATCGGCTCGGGCTCGGAGGCGAGATCGGCGGCCAGCCGGGCCAGCAGGGGCCGGTCGAAGGCACCGGTACGGGCGGCCGCGTCGATCAGCGGGGACAGCGGGACACCACTGCGGCGCAGCCCCTCGGCCAGGTACGGCCAGAAGACCGCCGGATCGTTGTCGCTGTCCTCCAGCGTGATCCAGATGACCGGCCCGGGCGCGGCGCCGGACGCCACCCACGACGCGGCCAGTTGCGTCTTGCCGCATCCGGGCGGCCCCGTCACCACGGTCATCGGATGGCGCACGGCCTGGGTCAGCCGATCGAGCAGGCGCTGCCGGTCGACCGTGAACGGCGGCGCCTCGGGCACGGCCAGCTTCGAGGCGAGCAGGGCCCGGCCGTCTCCTGTCCCGGTATCGCTCGTCACGGCATCGCCTCGCTACCACTAGCGTCCAGCGTCTGAGCAGGCGCGCATCGGCCGACGCCCCTGACCAGCGAACCGCGGACCCGCGGGCCTGCACATCGTCCACACTGGGTGAGTGACTCACCGGTGCTCGCCGGCCCCGTCAGAAACCCGAAAAAGGCCTCAAAAACGCACGGTGCGCGCCCAGGTGACGACGTTGAGTGACGCCGAGCCGGCGGGAGAGGTGCGCCGACCATCCGCGGCGGGCGATCCGCCCACCTTCCGGCCGGCGCACGCTGGGCTGATGAACCCGCCTGCCGAGCGGCCCGGATCCTCGCCGATGCGAGCCCTGTACCAGCTACGGGTCGCCGGACCCCTTCCCGAGGACCTCGTGCGAGACCTCGAGGGCCTGCGCATGTCGGTGGAGCCCGCGGAAACGGTTCTGTACGGAACCCTGGCCGACCAATCCGCCCTTTTCGGCCTGCTGACCCACATTCACGATCTCGGGCTTCAGCTCCTGGAGGTACGCCGGATGACCGGCCCGGATCCGACGGAGAGAGGCTGACCGGTGCAACGACCACCGGCCCTGGTGATCCCATGCGTCACACGTATCGAATCCGGGTGTCGAACCGGCTGGGCCCGGCGCTGTGCCGCTCCTTCGCCGGCATGCGAGCCGTGGTGATCCCCCGGCACATCGTGATCGAGGGGTGGCTGTCCGCGGCGGAGTTCCGCGCCCTGCTGAAGCGCGTCGACGAGGTCGGCGGCCAGATCGTCCACGTCGACTGCACGACCGGCAGCGACCCGGGGAAAGAGCCGCCTGAGCGACCCAGCCCGGGAGGAGATCGTCGCCCATGACCCACACTGCACCGCCGGTCGGCGAACGGACGGCGTCCGGCTCGGGCACCGTGCTGCTCACTTTGGCGTCCGGACAGTTCCTGATGGCGCTGGACAGTTCGGTGATGAACGTGTCGATCGCGACCGTGGCCGACGACCTGGGTACGACGGTGACCGGCATCCAGACCGCGATCACCCTCTACACCCTGGTCATGGCCTCACTGATGATCACCGGCGGCAAGATCGGGCAGATCCTGGGCCGCAAGCGCGCGTTCGCCGTCGGCTGTGTGATCTACGGCGGCGGCTCGCTCATCACCGCGGTCGCGCCGAACCTCGCCGTGCTGCTGATCGGCTGGTCGGTGCTCGAAGGCGCCGGCGCGGCACTCATCATGCCCGCCATCGTCGCGCTGGTGGCCTCCAACTTCAGCCGCGCGGGCCGCCCACGCGCCTACGGTCTGGTCGCGGCGGCCGGTGCGATCGCGGTCGCGGTCGGCCCGCTGATCGGAGGGCTGCTCACGACGTACGCGTCCTGGCGCTGGGTCTTCGCCGGGGAGGTGGTCATCGTCCTCGGCATCACCGTGCTGGCCCGGCGGATGGCCGACGTTCCGGCCGAACGCGACGCCAATCTCGACCCCTTCGGTACGGTGCTGTCGGCGGCCGGGCTGGGGCTGGTCGTGTTCGGCGTCATCCGGGCCGGGGCGTGGGGTTTCGTCAGCCCCAAACCCGGCGCACCCGGTTGGTTCGGCCTCTCCCCCGTGCTCTGGCTGATCCTCGGGGGCGGGCTGGTGCTGCTCGGCTTCCTGCACTGGGAGCGCCGGCGCCTGACGATCGGGGCGGCGGTGCTGATCGACCCCGCGATGCTCGGCAACAAACTGCTCCGGGGCGGTCTGACCTCGTTCTTCTTCCAATACCTGCTGCAGGCCGGGCTGTTCTTCGTGGTGCCGCTGTTCCTGTCCATCGCGCTCGGCCTGTCCGCCGTCGGCACCGGACTGCGAATCCTGCCGCTCTCGATCGCCCTCCTGGTGGCCGCCGTCGGCATCCCCAAGCTCTTCCCGGACGTCTCGCCCCGCCTGGTCGTCCGGCTGGGCTTCCTGTCGCTGTTCGTGGGCGTCGTGTGGCTGGCCGCCGCCCTCGACGCGGGCGTGGGCGCCTCGGTCGTCACCTGGCCGATGCTCTTCGCCGGGCTCGGCGTCGGCGCGCTGGCGTCGCAGCTCGGCAGTGTCACCGTGTCCGCGGTGCCCGACGAGCAGAGCGCGGAGGTCGGCGGCCTGCAGAACACCGTCACGTTCCTCGGCGCCTCGATCGGCACCGCCCTGGCCGGAGCCGTGCTGATCTCCGCCCTGACCTCGTCGTTCTTCACCGGCATCCGGGACAACCCGGCGGTCCCGCCGCAGCTGTCGTCCCAGGCGGAGGTCAAGCTGGCGGGCGGCGTCCCGTTCATCCCGGACGATCAGCTCGACGAGGCGCTCACCGACGCCGGCGTCACCGACGCGGCGAAGGCCGGCGTCATCGAGGAGAACCAGGCCGCGCGCCTCAGCGGTCTCCGGGCGGCACTCGGCGTCCTGGCGGTCATCGCGCTGGTCGCGCTGTTCTTCGCCCACGGCATCCCCCGGCGGCAACCGGGAGATGCCCCATGACCGGGGGCGAGCCCTCGGCGGGTTACCTCAGCGGGTGGCCTCGGGGCGGCTGTGTTCCTGCCAGGCGCCGATTCCGGCCGCTGTCGCCGACCGGGCCTGCTGCCACCGGCGGCCCGCGGTCACCCGCGGCGGCTCGGCGAGATCAGCGACGTAGCGGCGGGAGGCCTGCACGACCACGAGGACGCCGATCGCCGCTCCGGCCATGCCGGCCAGCCACGCGGCGCCGAGAAGCGCGACGCTGCTGAGGGCCAGCCGGCGATCGACGTACGGGGCCGGGGTGTTGGCGTCAACGGCCATCTCTGCCTCCTGGAAAGGTCGTAACGACGACCCGGCTGTCGTTCGCAGCCGGGAATGTCACGGTCCCGCACGACGCCGTCCCCGTCGTCACCCGATCCGGGTGACCGTCCGCTGCCCGGCGGGCCCGAACGCGGCGGCATGGTCGCGGGCGAAGGCGCTCACGTCGCGGGGCGGCCGGCCGGTCAGAGCTCGTACGTGGTCGGTGGTCTTCTCGAAGGCACCGGCTCGGATGAGGGCGAAGACGCCGGACAGGTGGGTGGCCAGCCAGCCGGGCAGGCCGGCGCCCTCGAACCGGGGCCGCGCCTCGGCCTCGGTCAGGTCCATCGAGCGGACGGGACGGCCGGTGGCGGCCGACAGAGCCGCAGCTACGTCGTCGAACGTGACCGCGGAAGGACCGGTCAGGTCGTGGACGCGGTTGGCGGGGCCGCCGGCCAGCAGCGTCGCGGCGGCTGAGGCGGCCACGTCGCGGGGGTCGATCATCGCGACGGCGCGGCGGGCGGTCGGGGCGGGCAGCACGCCGGTGCTCGCCACGGCGTCGGCGACCATCAGGAGGTTGGTCATGAAGAACGTGGAGCGCAGGATCACGAAGGGGACGCCCGAGCGGCGCAGATGGTTCTCGATCTCGCCGTGCCAGCGGAACGGGGGCAGGGGCGACGCGGGGTCGGCGTGCTGGGCGGAGAGCTTGACGATCAGCGAGACTCCGGCCTCGGTGGCGGCGTCGATCACGGCGGTTTCGTGGGCTACCTTGCTCGGGCCGTCGGGGGCGCTCAGATAGACGCGGTCCACGCCCCGCATGGCACGCCGCACCGAGGTTTCGTCGTCGAGGTCGCTGGTCGCGATCTCGACGTCGGCGAACACCGCTGATGCGTCTCGCGCGAGGACTCGTACGAAGGCGTTGGGCAGTTGATCGACGACGTGGCGGCCGACCGAACCGGTCGGGGTGGTGACGAGGATGCGGGTCATTTCGGGTCCTCCGGTGGGATGTTGTGGCCTAGGTGGAAGAAGTTGGTGGGGTCCCAGACGCGTTTGATCGCGGCCAGGCGGGCGTAGTTCTGCGGGGTGAAGGCCGTGGCTGTTCGCGCCGGGTCGGTCAGCAGGGTCAAGAACGAGCCCCCGCTTCGGTACGGGTCCAGGCGCGCGACGAGGCGGTCGAGAACGATGTCGGCGGCGGGAAGGCCCGGCGCGACGGCCATGACCGAGAAGGGCACGTCGCGATGACCGGCCGGGCCGTCGCCGTGAGCCATCGCGCCGCCCCAGTGCCGCAGCTCGACGAATGCCGATGGGGAATCGGGGGCGCCGGCCTCGACGATCGCGTGCAGCGCCTCGTCGGGCAGGTCGTGGAACATCTCGATCTCCTGGCGGACGGCCATCGGGGGTGCGTCGGGGCCGTTGGTGGCGTCGCTGGCCTGCGGGAACGAGCGCATCTCGAAGGTGTCGAGCAGCGGCGGGCCGGCCGCTTCGAGCAGCGGCGCGAGAATCCGGCGGCCGTCGTCGCCGAGGTGGAACGCGCGGATGGCCAGCACGCGGTGGCCCGAGGGCGGCAGCCGCAGCAGGAGCACGGCGGTGTTCATGGCCTCGGGCTCGTCCAAGGCCCATTTCCGGTACGCGTCGAGGACGTCGAACGCCCGCTCGATCGGATGGAACGACATGCCCGAGAAGACCCGTGGCACCTCGTACAGCCGGAACTCGAGCGATGTGACGAGGCCGAAGTTGCCGCCCCCGCCGCGCAGCGCCCAGAACAGGCCGGGATGTTCGTGCTCGCTCGCGGTCAGTTCGTCGCCGTCAGCCGTGATCACGTCGGCGCTGACAACGCTGTCGGCGGCGAACCCGAACGTCCGCGACAGCCACGACTGGCCACCACCCAGGGTGTAGCCGGTGACGCCGACCGTGCTGCAACGGCCCGCGAGCCCGGCCAGGCCGAAGCGCGCGGCGGCCCGGTTCACGTCGGCCCACACCGTGCCGGGGCCGACCCGGGCCGTACGCCTTCGCGGGTCGATCTCGATGCCGGTCAACGCGGTCGTCTTCAGCAGCAGGGCACCGTCGGCCGGGACGATCATGCCGTGGCCGGTCGCCTGCACGGCCAAGGGCAGGTCGCGTTCGCGGGCCGTCAGCACGGCGGTCCGTACGTCGTCGGTGGTCTCGGCCGCCGCGATGAGCGCCGGGCGGGGGTCGAAGGCCCGTTGCCAGCCGAGCCGGTGTTCGTCATAGCCCGGGTCACCCGGGCGGTAGGTGAGCATGGGTCCGAAGCTAGGGAGCGGACGGAGCGTTCTGGATGTGCTCCGGATGTGGTCCTACGCTGGGCCGATGATCGTGCGGGTGCTCGGGACGGCCGGCGGCGACAGCCCCGGGCTGGAGCGCAAGGCTCGCGAGATCCTGAGCATCCTGACCGTACGGTCCCCGGCCGCGGTCACGCTGGACGACCTCGCCGAGCTGCTGTGGGACGATCCGCCGCCCTCGGCCGTGAAGACGCTGCGCGCCCATCTGTCCCGGATCAGGGCGGCGCTGCGGGCTTTGTCGCCCGATGCGCGGGTCGAGCGGGTCGGGCGCGACGGCTACCGCCTGGCCGTGAAACCTTCGATCACCGACGTGGGTCTCATCGCCGAAGCCCGGGAACACGCGCGGCGGCTGCCCCCGCAGGAAGCCGCGGCGGTGCTGGCTCGGGCGCGGGAGTGGTGGCGGGGCGATCCGGAACTGCCGGACACGGCGGCCGCGGCGGCGCTGCGACGAGGGCGGCGTCAGGAACGGCGGCTGCTCGTGCAGGAACACCTCGGCGCGGTGGCGGCGGGCGACGAACCGGCGGCGGCGCTGCCCGAGCTGGAACAGTTGACGACGGCCGACCCGCTCGACGAACCGCTGTGGGTGATCTATGTGCGGGCCCTGCACCGGGCCGGCCGGCAGAGCGCGGCGCTGCGGGCCGCCGCCGACGCGCGGGCGGCACTGGTCGAGGTCGGGCTCGATCCGTCCGCGGCGCTGCGGGAGGCCCAGGCCGAGGTGCTACGCCCGGTTCCCTCGTCGCCGCTGGGCGCCGTGGTGGTGCGCTACGCGACGGACGAGGACGGCTCCACGGCGTACACCCGGCTCTCGACCCGGGGGCGGGAACTCGTCGTCCTCAATCCGGGGATGCTGACCATCGACGGTCTGCTCGACGGGGTGCACGCCCGCGCGGCGCTGTCGTTTCTCGCCGAGCACGCCACCGTCGTGTGCCTCGACCGGCGCGGGATCGGGCTGTCCGACCCGCTGGATCCCCGGCGGGCCCCGCTCGATCAGTGGGTCGCCGACGTGCGCCGGGTGCTCGACGCCCTGGCGATCGAGCGGGCCGACCTGTTCGCCAACTTCGACACCGGGCTCGTGGCGCTGGAGTTCGCCGCCCGGCATCCCGAGCGGGTTCGCTCGCTGGTGCTCGCGCAGTGCTACGCGCGCTACATCCGGGGGGACGACTATCCGTACGGGCTCGACAGCAGCACCACCGAGTCCCTGATCCGCGACACCGTCGATCCGGCGCGAGGGGTCGACTCGGTCGCGATGGCCGCTCCGAGCGTGGCGGCCGACGACGCGTTCCGGCAGTGGTGGAACCGGCTGGGCCGCCGCGCCGCGGGTCCCGCGGTGGCGGTCGCGGTCCGCACCGTGGCCACCGGCACCGACCTGCGCCATCGCCTGCCGCGGGTGACCGCACCCACGCTCGTCGTGCACCGCCGGAACTGCCTGAACGTGGACGTCGGTCACGCGTCCTACCTGGCCGGCCACCTGCCGCACGCCACGCTGCGGATCACGCCGGGAACCGACGGCCTGTGGTTCACCGACGGGCCGGACCTGCTGCGCCACGCCATCGATTTCCTGGGGCCCTAAGAGGCGGTCACTGTGGTGGCGGTGAGGCTGCCGTCGGGGTCGGTGCGGCCCTCGACGGTGATCGGCTGGCCCACGGTGAGGCCGGCCAGGGTGGTCGGCTTCTGGATCTTCGTGGTCTCGGCGATCTTGATCGTGATGGTGGTGCCGGTGGCAGTCTCGACGGCCATCGAGGTGCTGGTGATCATCTTGAGGGTGCCCGTGGTGGGGGCGGCGGGTTCGAGGCCGGCCCTTGCCACCATGGTCGGTTGCGCGGGTGGTTCGGCACCCCACTTCTGCTGGGTGAGAACGCCGGCGAGGAAGCCGACGACCGGCAGGGCGACGGCCAGCAGCACCGGGGTCGCCCTGTTCCACCAGCGCCAGGGCTCGCCGGCCGGAACCATCGTGACCACCAGTGGCGCGACGGGGATCGTCTCGGCCGGGGTCGCGTTCCGGTCGGCCTCACCGGTGTCCGGCTCGTCCTGGCCGATCCGCTCGCCCGCGTCCGGCGTTTCCTCGCCGCGCGGCCCGTCGCCGGCCGGGGTCTCCGCCGGCTCATCCGGCGGCGGCGTGAGGACGTCCGTGGGGTCGTCGGTCTCGGTGTTGTTCATGGGGGATTCCTGTTCGTCGTCAGGCCGGCGGCTCACGGCGGTCCGCCCGCGGGAAGGACGACCTGCTCCCCCACGGAGAGACCAGACTTGATCTCGTACGTCTCGACGCCGCGCACCCCCACCCGGACCGCGCGCCTAGCGGTCGTCCCGTCGTGGTTGCGGACCACCACGGAGTGCTGGTCGCCGTCGGACGTGACCGCCGCCGAGTCGACGATGACCGCGCCGCGGACCGTGCCGGTGGCCACCGTGACCCGCACGCTCTGTCCCGGGCGGGCGGCGGGCGGCGGGTTGTTGAGGCTGACGGTGGCGCCATAGGTGACCACGCCGTTGGCACTCGTCCCGGCCGGGTTCAGCGACAGCACCCGCCCGGTCGACTCGGCGCCGGTCAGCGCGCTCCACACGACGGTCGCCGGCAACCCGACCCGGAGCCGGGCGGCGTCGGCCTCGCCGAAGTTCGCGGCCACCCGCAGCCGGGTCAGGTCGGCCAGTTCCACGAAGCCGGGCGCGTCGTCCCCCTCGGCCGACGCCGAGTCGCCGAGGGTGCCGTTGACGGCGACGACCGTGCCGGCCATGGGCGCGGTCAGATCGGTGCCGGTCACGGCCGCACGGGCGTTGGTCGCCACCATCCGCGCCTGCGTCACCGCGTTCGTCGCGACGGTCAGGTCGGCGCCGGGGACCGTACGGGCCAGCGCGAGAGCGTCCTCGGCGGCCTTCTCGAGGGCCTCGGCCAGCGCCAGGTCGCGCCGGGCGGCCGCCGGGTCGAGCTTGGCCAGCACCTGCCCCTTGGTCACCTTGTCGCCGACCTGAACCGCGATCGCGGCGACCGTACCGGGCTGGGTGAAGGCGGCGGTCGCGGTCGAGGCGGCGTGCACGGTGCCGTCGGCCTGGGCGGTCGCGGTGATGGTGCCCCGCGCGACGGCGGCGACCGTCGTCGCCGAGGCCGGGGTGGTCTTCGTGTCGCGTACGAGCGTCACCGACCAGGCCGCCGAGGCGATGACGAGAGCCGCGAGCACGAGGTTGACGAGCAGGGCCGGAAACCTACGCACACCTCATGATCGCCGGTCGGAACTCGCGACACTGGCAAATTGGAGGTTTCCTGAGTCTTCGGGAACGCCGCCGCCACCTCAGCGCTGAAGGTCATCATCACGCCCACCTGAACCTGTGCCATGGTGGCGTCATGAACAACACGGGTGGGGCACGGCAGTTGCGGTTGATCGTCGAGGTGGAGGACTACGACGCGGCGGTGGCGTTCTTCCGGGACTCGCTGGGGCTGCCCGAGGAGGCGGCCTTCAGCGGGGACGGCGACGAGCGCGTGATGATCCTGGACGCCGGACGGGCCACGCTCGAGCTGGCCAACCCGGCCCACCACCGCTACGTCGACGAGGTCGAGGTGGGCCGGCCGGTGGCGCCGCGGTTCCGGATCGCGTTCGAGGTCGCCGACGCCGCCGCGGCCACGGCTTCGGCGGTCGCGGCGGGCGCCCAGGTCGTCGCGCCGCCCACCGAGACGCCGTGGCGGTCGCTCAACGCGCGGCTCGACGCGCCGGGCGACCTGCACGTCACGCTCTTCGAAGAGCTCGACAGCTAACCGTTGACCTCGTCGCGCCAGGAGAGCCAGGCCCGCAGGTCGCTGAAGTCGTAGCCGGGGCCGCCGGCGCTGACCGTGAACAGCGAGGCGCCCGACTCTCGCAGGCCCGGGCCGACTTCGTAGGGGTTTCCGCGTACGGCGGTGGACACCTCGATGTCGGCCGGGTCGCGATTCACGTCGGCGCAGTGCCGCCGCAGGATCTCCATCTTGCGGCCGATCGTCGCCGCGTCGCCGAAGCTGTGCCAGATGTCGGCGTGCTTGGCCACCAGGCGCAGCGTCTTCTTCTCGCCCCCGCCGCCGATCAGCACCGGGATCTTCCGGGTCGGCGGCGGGTTGAGCTTGGCCCACCGGTCCTCGATGCGGGGCAGTGCGCCGGCCAGATCGTCGAGGCGGCCGCCGGCCGTGCCGAAGTCGTAGCCGTACTCCTGATAGTCCTTCTCGAACCAGCCCGAGCCGATGCCGAGGATCAGCCGGCCGTCGCTGATGTGGTCGACCGTGCGCGCCATGTCGGCCAGCAGGTCGGGATTGCGATAGCTGTTACAGGAGACCAGGGCGCCGATCTCGACGTGGGTCGTCTGCTCGGCCCACGCGGCCAGCATCGTCCAGCACTCGAAATGCAGGCCCTCGGGGTTGCCGCTGAGCGGGAAGAAGTGGTCCCAGTTGAACAGGACGTCGACCCCGAGCTCCTCGGCCTGCGCGGCGGCGCGACGAATGCTGCGGTAATCGGCGTGCTCGGGCTGAAGCTGCAACCCGACGCGAACCGGCCTCAAAGTCATGATCCAACTCTAGTCGTCCCGCCGCTGACAGTTCTTGTCGTACCGGGCCTGTAGAAAGAGAGCGTCCGCGAAGCACGAGGAAACGAGTAGGTCATGTCCGAGGCAGTCTCCCCCGTCGTCGACGCCGCCCACGCCGAGCCCTTCACCGGCGAGGGTGACTACCGGGCCGCGGTCGAGCGCATCCGGGAGGCCGCGTCGGCCTACTACGAGGGCACCGACCTCGCGATGGACGACGCCACCTACGACGCGCTGATCGCCCGGGTCACGGTGACCGAGTCGGCGCAGCCGGGCTGGGCCGTGGCCGACTCGCCGGCCCAGGTGGTCGCGGCCGGCGGCGGGGTCGTCGGCGACGTCGAACACAGCACCCCGATGCTGAGCCTGGCCAACGTGTTCGACGCCGACGAGCTGCGCGCGTGGGCCGCCCGGCTCGACCGGGTCCTCGGTCACCCGGCCCGCGGCTACACGGTCGAACCCAAGATCGACGGCATGGCGATCGCCGCCCGCTACGTCGACGGCGCGCTCGTGCAGGTCGCGACCCGCGGCGACGGCCGCGCCGGGGAAGACGTCACCGCCCAGTCCCGTGCCGTGGCCGGTCTGCCCGGGGCGCTGGCCCGGCCGGTGACCGTCGAGGTGCGCGGCGAGGTCTTCATGACCGACGACGACTTCGCCCGGGCCAACGAGCTGCGCACCGCCCACGGCGGGCAGCCGTTCGCCAACCCGCGCAACGCCGCCGCCGGCACACTGCGCGCGCAAGACCGGGCATACGAGGCCCCGCTGTCCTTCCTGGCCTATGCCGTGCACGACCTGCCCGGCGGCGAGGGGCTCACCCACGCCGGGGCGATGGCCGCCGTGGCCGAGCTGGGCGTCGCGACGACCGCGGGCTCGCCCACCGGCATGCCGCTGTGCTCGACGGTCGACGAGCTTCTGACCGCCATCGCCGCGCTCGGCGCCGCCCGGGGCGGGCTCGGCTTCGCGATCGACGGCGCCGTGATCAAGGCAGACGACCCAGCCGACCGCGACGCGGCGGGCTCCTCCAGCCGGGCGCCGCGCTGGGCGATCGCCCACAAGTTCCCCGCCGACACCCGCACCAGCAAGCTGCTCACGATCGAGGTGCAGGTCGGCCGCACCGGCGTGATCACCCCGGTCGCCGTGCTCGAGCCGGTGCAGGTCGGCGGCGTCGTGGTCACCTCGGCCACCCTGCACAACTTCGACGACCTGGTCCGCCGCGACGTGCGCGTGGGCGACACCGTGTTCGTCCGGCGGGCCGGCGAGGTCATCCCCGAGATCACCGGGGCCAAGCTCGACGAGCGCGCCGACGACGCCGAGCCGTTCACGCCGCCCGCGGTGTGCCCGCGCTGCGGCGGCGACATCGACCGCTCCCAGAAGCGGTGGCGCTGCGTGCAGGGCCGGGCCTGCGGCGCCGTCGAGTCGCTGGCCTACTTCACCGCCCGCGACTCGATGGACATCGAAGGCCTCGGCGACAAGGTGATCCGCGCCCTGGTCGCCGCCGACCTGGTCACCGACCCCGCCGACCTCTACGACCTCGACGTCGAAACTCTCGAGAAGCTCGAGCGGCTGGGCCGCACCTCCGCGACCAAGCTCGTCGCGGCCATCGACGGCAGCCGCACCCAGCCGATGTCGCGCGTGCTCACCGGCCTCGGCGTCCGCATGACCGGTCGCTCCATGTCCCGGCGTCTCGCCCGCCACTTCGGCACGATGGAGGTGCTGCTCGCGGCAACCGTCGAGCAGCTGCAAGAGGTCGAGGCGGTCGGCCCCGAGCGCGCGGCGACGATCCACGCCGAGCTGGTCGAGCTGTCCCCGGTGATCGCCAAGCTGACCGAGCGCGGCATCAACATGGCCGAGCCCGGCGTGACGCCGTACGAGGAACGGGCCGCCGCGACCGAGGCGCCGGCCGGCGAGCGCCTCCCACTGGTCAAGGAGGACGGCAAGCCGATGAGCGTCGTCGTGACCGGCTCGGTCCCCGGCCTGACCCGCAACGAGGGCAACGAGGCCGTCGAGCGCCTGGGCGGCAAGTCGTCCGGCTCCGTCTCGAAGCGCACCGACCTGGTCGTGGTCGGCGAGGGCGCCGGCTCCAAGGCGGCCAAGGCCGAGGAACTGGGCGTCCCGGTAATGCCCTCCGACCGCTTCGCCGCCCTACTGGCCGCCCACGACGCCGGCGACCAACCGTCCTGGCCAGACTTTCAGGGCTGATGCCGCCGTCGCGCCGGGCCGGCTGCCACGCACCTGGAGCGGCCACCATGCTCTACGGCATCGCCGATGCTCGAGGCAGCACTGCCCATCGGCGTCGTTTGTTCCTCGTCACATTCGGCGGCCCCGAAGAACCCTCTTAACTGCTATATAGCAGATGGCTACACGGCAAGAAGGCCTGGCACCATCTCGCGCCTTTACCCTCTTGATCGATGAATGTGCACAGCTCAGGGCCATGATTTATTTGTGATGAATGCCGGCGGACGGAGGCGCCCGACGTTGAGCCGCTGCCTCTCCGAACAATAATGGCGACATCCGTCGTCATTTGCGCGACGTCTAGGTGCTACACCGCAGATAGAGGCTACCGATCAAGCGTTCGCTGCCTACATACTGTTATCAACAGCGAGGTTTGACCATCGGAAACGGAGTGACGGCACCCAGCTAGCGACTGGATGCCGTCGGGTCCGACCTCCTGCGGAGGGGACTTCACTCATCTCCATCCTCACGCAGAGGCCCCTCTTCCTGCAAGCCCCTGAAGGGGGTGGGGTCACCGTGCCTGTTTTCTACCGTGGCCGTCGAGCGCTGATCACTGAGCACGTCTTCGAAACGGTGCACGTCGCTCGACTGCAATTCTCGATCAGCAAATTGGCGGAGGTACACATCATCCGGTGCCCCGGTCCGGAGCGGGGTGGGCGATTTCTCGGTCTCTCCGCCCTGCTCGCCGCACTACTGATCGTGCCGATCGTCGGCCTGGAGCTGAAGGTCGTCGCGGCGGCGGCCGGGCTCTTTCTCATTGGCTCGATGCGCGCCCTGCGACGGCGTGCCCCCGTGCGATGGAAGCTGGCGGCTACGTACGACGGACAATTAATGACGCTGTTCGAATCGGAGGATCAGACCGAATTCGATCAGGTCTGCCGTGGTCTTCGGCGAGCCCTCGAGCGCAGCGCCGACAACCCATAGCAAGGGACAGGATCCCCGGCCTCCTCCGACCGGGGATCCCGCACCCGCACGCGCGATCCGACTACAACCTATGAGTACTGGAACTGCCCGCTCTTGATCTTATCGACGAATTGCGCCCAATCAGCCTGATCGAGATCAAGCGGCGGCCGGCTGAGGTCTTTCGAGTCTCTCAGCAGAATGCGGTCTCCCGCCGCCGCGATCTCGACGCAGGCAGTGTCGGCACAGTAGGTGCTCCGACGCCACGCCTTCGTGCCGTCATGTGTTTCGGACAAGGATCCTGACTTTCTTCTCGTCTTCCCGGAACTTACCCGACGGCCGGAGCGGCCGCCGCGGCGCCGATTACTGCCCTTTCACCGGTCGGCGATCCAGTCGCACTCGGCGCCCGAGAGCTGCATAGCTGATGAGCCGCAGCGAGGCGTCCTCGGGAAGCGATAACATCCAGAGGCTCTCGAAAGCATCGCGGTAGGAGCGAATCTCGTCGACATCGTGATCGATACGGTCACTGGTGTGTCGCTCCCGGTACAGCACGGTATCGTCGGCGTCCTCGTCGCTGAGGCTCATCAACTGAAAATTGCCGAACGTGCCGATGATCGCACCTTCACTCTCGTCGAGCGGGACGATCCGAAGAAAAATATGTGGATGGGCGGCGACTTTGGCCAGGTCCTCCAGCTGCTCCGCCATCAGCAGGTCGTCGCCCACGGTTCTCAGCAGAACGCTCTCGTCGATCACCAGGTAGTACCGGGGACCGTCCGGCCGTTCGATGATGTCCCGCCGACGACGCAGGCGGACATCGAGCCGGACTCGGCGTTCCTCCGCCGTGAGCTGCGCTCCGGCCTGTTCGATGATGTATTCGGCCAAGGCCGGCGTCTGAAGCACCCCGGGCAGCAACAGTGACTGGTAGGACCGGACCCGGGTGGCCACAACCTCGAACTGAAGCAGCCGACGGAGACCAGGAGTCAAGTACTTCCGGTATTCGGGCGGGGTCGTCCAACGTTCGCGCCGAGCGAGATTGGCATCGGCCGCATAGGCGGCAACCGTGCTGGCCGCAGTGATGCCATAAAGCTGAAGAAGCGCCCGAATGTCCGTTTCTGATACGGCTACTTCACCGGTCTCGATCCGTTGGACCTTCGACAGCGACCACCGCAACCGCCTGGCGACATCGGACTGGGTGAGTTCCGTGTTCCGCCGCGCACGCCGCAGTCCGCTCCGGACCCGCTCTCTGGCCACCGCCGGAGTGTCGCCGCCGAGCGAACCAGTCATGTCCTCACGTCCGTCGGGGCTTCGTCGCCCGGGGCGATAATGCTCTCTGAGCAGCACTTCAGGTTGATGCGGCCACGGCGCTCGGGCTGGCCCGACGTACACAGCTACGTTGCTGTCTGCAACATAGCAGTTAGGCCGCAGGCTGTCATGCGCTCCGACTCCGCACGCCCCGGGTGCGCTGATTCCTGATTGAACACTTGCGTGCCGACGGCGGTTGTAGAAACGACACACACCCAGAATGGCTATGGCCTGGCCTCAGAAATCCCGCCAGATGACATCCCGTTTTCTCATGTGTACCGTGAGTAACTCCGGGACTGGGAGGCAGCCATGAGCGATGCATGCCGCAGCGAACCCGGCTGGCGCCGCAGTGGACAGTGCGCCGACGCCGCCTGCGTGGAGGCGATGCAGGACGACGCCGGGCGGATCCTGCTTCGTAGCAGTGTCCAGCCAGAAACGGTCCTGCGCTTCACCACCGACGAATGGTCCGTCTTCCTCGACGCGGTGACGCGCGGCGACTTCGACTGAGAGCAGCTCAACTGCGGCTCCTCGGCAACCGCGCGCCCGGAACAACAAGCCCGATGCCCAGACGCCACCGGTCGGCGGCCCGGTTGTCGTGGACCCACGAGGGTGCGATCGTTGTTGATCGTGACGAGAGATGCCGATACGCCCGATGTTCCCGTCGATGACGAGGAGGCCCGGCTGCGGGTCGGGCCTCCGGCCGATCACGCTGCCGGGCTCAAGGCGGTGCAGGTCAGCATGGCCAAGGCGCTCGGTCAGATGGGGGTCGTCAAGACGGCTCGCAACCTGTTGACGCTCAACCAGAACGACGGCTTCGACTGCATGAGCTGTGCCTGGCCCGACCCGCAGGGGCGCCGGCACACCGCGGAGTTCTGCGAGAACGGCGCTAAGGCCGTCTCCTGGGAGGGCGTGCGTGACACGGTCGGGCCCGAGTTCTTCGCCCGGCACTCGATCGCCGACCTGGCCGGGCAGACCGACCACTGGCTCGAGAAGCAGGGCCGGCTCACCCATCCGATGGTCCGGCGCGACGGCGGTACGCATTATGAGCCGATCTCATGGGCCGAGGCGTTCGCGCTGACCGGCGAGCATCTGCGCGGGCTGGCCGGGCCGGACGAGGCGATCTTCTACACGTCGGGGCGGGCGAGCAACGAGGCCGCGTTCCTCTACCAGTTGTTCGCCCGCGCCTTCGGCACCAACAACCTGCCCGACTGCTCGAACATGTGCCACGAGTCGACCTCGGTCGGGCTGCGCCGCACGATCGGCGTCGGCAAGGGCTCGGTCTCGCTGCAGGACCTGCACGAAGCCGACCTGATCATCGTGTCGGGCCAGAACCCGGGCACCAACCACCCGCGCATGCTGACCGCGCTCGAGGTCGCCAAGCGGGACGGCGCCAAGATTCTCGCCGTCAACCCGCTGCCGGAAGCGGGGCTGCGGCGCTTCGACAATCCGCAGAAGGCGCGCGGGCTCGCCGGCCGCGGCACGCCCCTGGCCGACCTGATGCTGCCGATCCGCTCCAACGGCGACCTGGCCCTGTGGCAGGCCGTGTCCCTCCTGCTGCTGCAGGCCGAGGACGCGGCACCCGGCACGGTGCTCGACCGCGCGTTCATCGAGTCCCACACGGTCGGCTTCGACGAGTGGGAGAAACACATCCGCGACCTCGACCGCGAGGCCGTCCTGTCCGCGACGGGGTTGTCCTGGTCGCAGATCGAGGCCACGGCCGAGATGCTGGCCGGCTCCAAGCGGATCGTGCACTGCTGGGCCATGGGCATCACCCAGCACCACAACGCCGTCGCGACCATCAAGGAGATGGTCAACGTCGCGCTGCTGCAGGGCATGATCGGCAAGCCGGGCGCGGGCCTGTGCCCGGTGCGCGGCCACTCCAACGTGCAGGGCGACCGCACGATGGGCATCTGGGAGAAGGCGCCCGACAGCTTCCTCGACGCGATCCGCGACGAGTTCGGCTTCGAGCCGCCCCGCGAGCACGGGTTCGACGCGGCCGAGGCTGTGCGGGCGCTGCGCGACGGCCGGGCGAAAGCCTTCATCGCCCTCGGCGGCAACTTCGTGGCCGCGATGTCCGACACCGAGGTCACCGCCGCCGCCGTACGCGGTGCCGAGTTCACGGTGCAGATCTCGACCAAGCTCAACCGCAGTCACATCGACGCCGGCCGCACCGCGCTGATCCTGCCCACGCTCGGCCGCACCGAGCGCGACCTGACCGGCGGCCGCGAACAGCGGGTGACCGTCGAAGACTCGATGTCGGCCGTTCACGCCTCTCGCGGCCGGTCCGCGCCGGCCGGGCCGCTGCTGCGCTCCGAGGTGGACATCCTGTGCGGGATCGCCGCGGCCACGCTGGGCGACCGGCACGACATCGAGTGGGCCGAGTTCGCCGGCGACTACGACCGCATCCGCGACCGCATCGGCCGGGTCGTGCCCGGCTGCGACGACTACGCCGAGAAGATCCGTGCGGGTGGCTTCGTCATGCCGCACCCGCCCCGCGACTCGCGCACCTTCCCCACCCCGGAAGGCAAGGCGGTCTTCACGGTCAGCCCGCTCGAGGTGCTGACCGTGCCGCCGGGCCGGCTGATCCTGCAGACCCTGCGCAGCCACGACCAGTTCAACACCACCATCTACGGCCTCGACGACCGCTACCGGGGCATCAAGTCGGGCCGGCGGGTGGTCTTCATCAGCGCCGAAGACCTCACCGAACTGGGCTTCGCCGACGGCGACATGGTCGACCTGGTCTCCGAGTGGGCCGACGGCCGCGACCGGCGGGCCGAGCGCTTCCGCCTGGTCGAATACCCGACGCCGAAGGGCTGCGTCGCCGCCTACTACCCGGAGACGAACCCTCTCGTACCGCTGGATTCTCAGGCCGCCGAGAGCGGGACGCCGACCTCGAAGTGGGTCGTGGTCCGCCTGATCCCGGCCGCCGGCTGACGATCAGATCCACAACCTTCCCGCGTACGATCCCCGCGCCCGCGAGCCGGAACCGGTTCGCGGGCCCGGCCCCGAGACGCGCGTCACTGATTGCCGAGTAACGCCTCTGTGGGATGACACCACCGGCTTGATCAGCGAGGGTGGAGTGGGTGATCGCGGGAGGGTGAGCAGATGAGGCTGAGAGTCGGCGTCCTGATCGTCGCGGTGATGATGACGTACGCCTGTGCCGTCGAGGAGAAGCCGCCGGTCGACGTGTCCCTGCCGATTCCCAAGGCCGGGGTCATCACGTTCTACCTTTCGCTGCCCAGCTCGGACACCGAGCTCACGCAGGCCGCCACCGCGGCCGCGACCCCCGGGTCGGGACAATACCGGCGGTTCGTCTCCCAGAGCGACGCCGCCGCGAAGTACGGCGCCTCGGACGACCAGATCACCGCCGTCGCCGATTCGATCAAGAAGCTGGGCCTCGGCTTCGCGGCCGACCCGAGCCGGCTCTTCGGGCGGGTCAGCGGCTCGGCCGACCAGTGGCAGACCGCCCTGCGTACGCCGCTGGCGGTGCAGGCGGCCACGGCGGCGAGCCCGTTCACCACGTACTCGCTGCCTAACGAGGTGCCGGACGCGCTCGAGCCGTCGGGCACCTCCGTGCTGACGGGCGACGCCCAGCTCTACGACCCGTCGGCCGAGGGCAACCGGCCGCCGACCGGCGCGCGACCGGACGCCGACGACGCCACGCCCAGCAGTCCGCCGGCCGGGGCGCAGCCGTTTCCGCTCAACACCGGCACCCCGAGCTCGAACTGCTCGGCCGGGCCGCTGCAGCAGAAGCAGGTCTACACCCCGACCCAGGTGCAGACGGCGTACGGGATCGACGCCTTACGCCGTACGGTGTCGGGAACTCCGATTGTCACGATCGTCGATCTGGGCGGCGGTTGGCGGCCGAGCGACCTGCAGCTGGCCGGGGAGTGTTTCGGCTACAAGGCCCCGGTGGTCGCGCAGAGGCAGGGTGACGGGGTGCCGACCGCGATCGCCAACGCCGACACGGAGACGGCGCTCGACCTGCAGAACGCGGCCGCTGTCGCGCCGGGCGCGCAGATGCGGCTCGTCCAGGCCACCCCGAGCAGCATGCTCGACGCGTTCAGCCGCGCGATCGGCGACAGCAAGGGCCAGCCCGATGTCATCTCGGTGTCGTACGGCGGTTGCGCGCTCACCGAGGAGAGCGCGCTGCCCGCCGAGGTGAAAGTCATCAACAGCCTGCTGGCGATGATCGCGCTGACCGGGACCTCGACCTTCGTCGCGGCCGGCGACTCGGGCTCGACCACCTGCGGGCCGGGTCCCGGGCGCACCACGCTGTCGTACCCGGCGGTGTCGCCCTTCGTGACCGCCGTGGGTGGAACCAGACTGGCGGTGAACACGGACAACGTGCGCACGTCCGAGGTGGTCTGGAACGACTCCGTGTACGGCGAGAACGGGGCCGGTGGCGGCGCGGTGAGCCGCAAGGAGGCCCGTCCGTGGTACCAGAACGGCGCCCACGAGTTCTCGCATCGCGCCGTCCCCGACGTGAGCGCCCTGGCCGACATCGTGCCCGGCTGGCCCGTCGTCACCGACGGCGCCCTGCAGCCGGTCGGCGGCACGAGCGGTTCGGCGCCGTTGACCGCGGCGGCGGCCGCCCTGGTCGCCGCGAACGAGCGCAACGCCGGCCGCCCACCGATCGGCCTGGCCAACGGCTGGTTCTATCAGGCCGCAACCCAGCCGTCGACGTTCTTCGACGTGACCAAGGGCAACAACGACCTGGCCAAGGTCGGCTGCTGCACCGCGACGACCGGCTACGACCCGGCCAGCGGTCTGGGCGTGCCGAACTGGGCGACGCTGCCCGGTTCCCTGCCCCCGCCCGGCTGACGGGAATGTGCGCGGCGGCGGGCGTGCTGGACCCGTGACCATTCATCCACCGTCGTAAAGTGGCGACGGTCACATCGATGCGAGACCCGATCGTGCGGGTGCGATCGTCTTACCCGATGTGAGACGAAGCCTGGACGCGTCCGACGAGCAGGAGCTCGTGCGGCGCGTGGCCCGCGGGGACAAGCGGGCCTTCGACGAGCTCTACCGGCGTACGGCGCCGTGGCTGGAGGTGCGGCTGCGGCGCCGCTGCACCGACCCCGACGTGATCGCCGACGTGATCCAGGAGACCTACCTGGCCGTCTGGCGGGCGGCCGGCAGCTTCGGCGGTGGTGACCACAAGGGCACCGCCGTCGGCTGGCTGTGGACGATCGCCGCCCACCGCCTGGTCGACGCGTTCCGCCGCCGCGCCCGGCAGGCTCAGATGCCCGCGGTGCACCCGGCTGACACGGTCGTCCCGGCCGCCGAGGACGAGGTGATGGCCGCCCGCGTCGGCCAGGAGCTCGAGCACGCCCTGGCCGTCCTGCCGCCCGAGATGCGCGCGGTGCTGCGCGCCACCGTCCTCGACGGCTTCTCCGTCCGCGAGACGTCCGTGCTGCTGGGCGTCCCCGAGAACACCGTGAAGTCCCGGGTCCGCCGCGCCCGGATCGCCCTGCGGGAGGCCCTGTCGTGACCACGCATCCCACCCTGAGCGACATCGACCGCTACGCCGGCGGCGACCCCGGCCTCGACGAGGCGACCGTCTGGTCGATCGAGGTGCATCTGGAAGGCTGCGCCGACTGCCGCGCCCGCCTGGCCGGCAGCACGACGGCCGAGTCCCGCGCCCTGATCGCCGAGGTCGCGGTGGCCGTCGACCGTGAGATCGCGGCCGGCCCGGCTCCCCGGCGGTCCCACGCGGGCATCCGGCAGCGGGTGCTCGTGGTGGCCCTGCTGCCCTGGGTCGCCATGACCACCACCGTGCTCGTCACCGCCGCGCTGCTCAGCCACCTGCTGCCCGAGATGCCGTCGCTCGTGCTGCTGCTCGCGCCCCTGGCCCCGCTGCCCGGGGTCGCCGCCGCCTGGAGCCGGCGCCTCGACCCGGCCTGGGAGCTGATCGCCGGCACCCCGTCGGCCGGCCTGGCGATGCTGCTGCGGCGCACCGCGGTGGTGCTGGCCCTGGTCATCCCGGTGCTCGCCGGGTTCGGAGCGGGTCAGGGCGAGCTCGCCCTGATGCTGCTGCCGTGCCTGGCCTTCACCGCCGCCACGCTGCTGCTCGGCTCGCTCGTCGGCGTCCACCGCGCCGCGATCGGCCTGATGGTGGCCTGGGCCGCCGTCGTGGTCGCCCCGAGCCTGGCCACGGCCGAACTGCCCGTGCTGCTCGAACCCGCCGCCACCGGCGCGTGGGCCGTCGCCACGGTCGCGCTGGCCGCCCTGACCCTGCTCCGCGCCGGACAGTTCCGGCGCCTGACCACCTTCTAGAAGGGAACCCCCGCATGCGAGCGGTGAGCACGGCCGAGACGGCCGCCACCACCCATCCCTGGGCCGTCCACGCCGAGGGGCTGAAGGTGCGCGCCGGGCGCCACCTGGCCGTCGACGGTCTCGACCTGAGCCTGGGCACCGGCGTCCACGGCCTGCTCGGGCCCAACGGCGCGGGCAAGACCACGCTGATGCGCGCCGTGGCGACGGTCCTCAAACCCTGCGGCGGGCGGCTGACGCTGCTCGGCTGCGCGGTCGACGGCCGCGCCGATCTGCGCCCGGCCCGCCGCGCGCTCGGCTACCTGCCGCAGCACTTCGGGTTCTACCCGCGGTTCACGGTGCGCGAGTTCGTGTCGTACATGGCCTGGTTGAAGGAGATGCCGAAGGCCGGCATCGGCGAGGCCGCCCAGCGCGCGATCGACCGGGTGGGGCTGGCCGCCAAGGCCGACGCGCGGCTCAGGACGCTCTCCGGCGGCATGCTGCGCCGGGCCGGCATCGCCCAGGCGATCGTGAACGACCCGCAGGTGCTGCTGCTTGACGAGCCGACCGTCGGCCTCGACCCCGAGCAGCGCCTCGACCTGCGCGAACTGCTGCGCGACCTCGGCACCGACACGTGCGTGCTCGTCTCGACCCACCTGGTCGAGGACGTGGCCGCCGCCTGCACCGAGGTCGTGCTGATCAACGAGGGGCGCCTGGTGTGGCAGGGCACCCCGGGCGCGCTGGCCTCGCTCGGCGACGACGGCCACGCGGGCGACAGCGCCGCCGAGCGCGGCTACTCGGCCCTGCTGCGCCGCCACCGCGCGGAGGCGGCCCGATGAGCATCGTCGGACTCGAACTGCGCCGCTCCGCCGCCGTCGGTGCAGCCCTGTTCGCCCTGGTTATCGGGGTCGCCGCCCTTTATCTCACGCCGGGCCGCTGGTCGGACGGCTACCTGGCCCTCGTGCTGGCGGCGAAGGAGTACACGATCCTGCTGTGGGCGGTCGCCCTCACCGGCGGCGCCTGGCTGGGCCGCCGCGAGCACCGGGCCCGGGTCGGCGAGCTGTTCGCCACCACGCCACGCTCGCGCTCCCGGCGGGCGCTGCCGACCCTGATCGCGCTGGGCGCCGGCCTCGGCCTGGCCTATCTGGTCGTGGTCGTCGCGGGCGGGGTGAGCCTGGCCTCGACCGCCACCTACTTCCCGGCCGGCGCCGTCGTCATCGTCGTGGTCGGGGCGCTGTCGCTGGTCGCGGCGGCCTGGCTGGGCCTCGGCCTCGGACGGCTGATGCCCGCCCTGGTGGCCGCTCCCCTGATCGGCGTGGCCGGGGTGCTGCTCACCTTCTTCACGGCGATCATGCGGCCGGACTGGCTGGGCGCGGTGCTGTCGCCGGTCTACGGCAGCAGCAAGTTCAACGCGTGGCAGACCATCGACCCGCGTGTGACCGCCGCCCTCGCGATCTGGATGACGGCGCTGGCCGTGGCCGGGGTGGTCCTCTTCGTCGGCGGCACCTGGCGGGTCAGGGTGGCCGCGGTGCTGCCCGCGCTGCTCGGCTTCGGTCTCGCGGCGACGGTCGTCCCGCGCGACGAGGCCGCGCTGGTCGCCCCGGCCGACCCGATCGCCCGTGAGCTGGTCTGCACCGACGACGCGCCGAAGGTCTGCGTCGCCCGGGTCAAGGCCCACCTGCTGCCCGCGCTGGCCCCGCTCGCCCGGCAGGGCCTGGCCGTGCTCGCGAAGATGCCCGGCCCGCCGGCCGAGGTGCACGAGGACCGGTTCGACTACTTCGCCGGTGACCGGCCTGCCCCGTCGGGGGACGTCGTCACGATCACCGTGGACGTCGATAAGCACGGCGGCCTGGCGCACCCCGCCGCCGTGGTGACCGGCGTCGTCTTCGGCCTCGGGGTCGAACGCACCGGCGAGTGCCCGGGAAGCGGCTCGGTCGAGCGGGCCGCCGCCTACTATCTGCTCGGCCGTGAGCCGGTGTCGGACGTGGGCGTGGTCCCGAACACGACCGGCGAGGACCCCGAGCTCAACGCCGACGCGGTCACGCTCTGGCGCGGACTGCGCGCGCTGCCACCGGCCGAGGCGACCGCCCGCGTGACGGCCGTCCGCGACGCGCTGGCGGCGTGCCGCGACGTCACCGGGATCCTGACGCGGTGATCCTCCACCTTCGCGCGCGACGGGTGCCGCTGGCCATGGCCACCTCCGTCGGCGGCGCGGCCCTGATCTGGGCGCTGTGGCTGGCCCTCTCCGACGACCGCGACGCCCTGTCCCTGGTCGTCGTGCTCACGGTCGCGCTGATGGTGGCGGCCCTGTCGACCACCCTGGCCGCTCCCGATGAAGACCTGGAACGCGCGGCCGCGCTGCGGTGGCCGTGGCGCCGGGCCGTACACCTGCTGGCCGCTCTGACGCTCGTGCTGGTCGTGCTGGCGGCCACGCTGCCGACCGGCGCCCGGCTCGGCCCGGCGGCGCTCGTCCTGCGCGACACCGCGGGTCTGCTGGGCTTGACCGCCCTCTGCGCGACGGTGGTGGGCGCGGCCCGATCCTGGTTCCTGCCGCTGGGCTGGACGGTCGTCGCCGCGATGTTCCCCCAGCCGGCCGGGTGGGCCGCCCTGGCGACGTGGCCGGGGCAGCCCCACACCGACCGGCCGGCGGCCGTCGTCGCCACCGTCCTGGCCCTGGCCGGTCTCATCGCGTACTCGGCCCTCGGTTCCGCCCGGCGGGAGTAGAGCCGAGCCGTCGTCTCAGGGCGCGGCCCGGCCGTCCCCGGACGACGCGCCCAAGGCGTCCGTGCCCGGGAAACTCCGTGGGCGGGGCACGAGGCCTCGGGCCAGCCCGGCCAGCAGCAGCACCGTCGCGGCGACCGCCACCCAGGTCCACCCGCGCGCGAAGTCGACGATCCCGGTGATGCCGGTGACCTCGCCGACGACGAAACTGCAGGCCGCGTACATGCCGATCGGGAAGCCGGTCGCCCAGCGCGGCAGGCCGAGGCTGACCCGCGGCCGGGCGATCTCGGCGACGATCAGCACCGGGAGCCAGGCCATGGCCGCGCACCACAGCACCAGGGCGCCGACGGTCAGCGCCTCGTGGTCGAACAGCCCCAGCGCGTCCGCCGCCTGGGTGGCCCGGGCGGCCGAGAGCGCGGAGATGGCCAGCGCTCCCCCGGCGATCCAGTGGTCACCGCGCCCGGTGAGCAATTGCCGCACGTCGAATCGGGCGGCCGCGAAGGCGTAGAGACCCAGCGCCACGAGCACGAGGGCCAGCGCGACGAAGACCAGCCAGCGCGCTCGGTAGGGCATGGCGAGAGTGCCGCTCAGCAACGCCACCGAATCGGCCGCGACACCGGCCACGAACGAGATCCCCACCGTAGGAGTCACCCACCGGCGCAGGACCGGGCCGATCAGCACCGCACACTCGACCGCCGCCACGGCCAGCAGCACCGCGGCGACGATCCGGTAGCCGCCGAGGGCCAGCCGCGAGCCGAGCACAGCCGTCGCGGCCACGATCGTCAGCACGCCGGGCGACGCGGCCTCCCGCGCCAACCGGCCCCTCTCGAAGATCAACGGCAGGCCGAGTACGCCCGTCAGCAGCACCCACACCGCGGCGGCGAACCACAGCAGGATCGCCGACAACACCGGTTGGTGCGCGAGCGAGAGGTCGATCGACACGACCCCACAGGTCATGACGATCGTCCACGACGTCGTCGGCACTTTCATGGCGAGTTCCTTCCCCGGGCCGGTGAGCGGCGCCACGGGACCTGGCCGTCGATCTCCACCTGCAGCGACACACTGAGGAACGTCCTGATCAGCACGATCAACCCGAGGACGGCGACGTTGCCCAGGGTGGGCGCGACCGCGACCGTGGTGATCAGGTCGGCCGCCACCAGGATCTCCAGGCCGAGGAGCAGCACCTGCCCGAACGACTCCCGCAGCGTCTGATAGCCGCGACGGCCGCCGGACCTTCGCCAGGTGCGGACAGCGAGCACCCCGGACCAGATGAGCCCGACGACTAGGACGGCGGCGCCGATGGCCTCGAAGACGTGCGCGACGTCGGCCAGCAGGCTGGTGTAATCCATTGCCGCATGATCACACTGGGTAGCGGTTGGGGACGCCCAGGAACGGGAACTCGGTCAACATGTCGTCGTGCGGCGCGAGACCGTCCGGCTCGATGGATCCGTTGGACAGCCAGGCGAAACGGGCGCTGAAGGCGTCGTCGGTGAGCGCCCGGCCGTTCGGGTAGGCCGTCGGCCGGTTCCGGTCGTAGCGCAGGATGTCGGGCAGCACGATCCGGGCCGCCTCTCGCGCCTCCGACGCGGAGTAGCCGTTCTTCTCCAGTAGCTGGGACCACAGCTCCAGGTAGTTGTCCAGGTCGTCGGCCGGGTGCCGCAGGTTGTACTCGTTCTTGACGTTGTTCGGGTTGACGAACGGGTTGATCGTCGGGTGCCCGCCCCGGTCCACCTGGACGATCGTGCCGTCGCGGCGCACGCTGACCGTGGCCCAGACGCCGATCAGCGGATCGGGGCCGAGCATGTCGTTCGGGACCTCCAGCACGATGCTCTGGATGTTCCGGTCGGCGAAGGCGTCCTGACCGGTCCACTTGAAGCCGTGGAAGGAGCCGTCGGCGTCGGCGAAGAACGGGTCGCTGCGGACGCCGATGAACAGGCGGACGGGCCCGGCCACGACCGGCTCGGCACTGGCGTCGAAGCCCACCGGGGTGTCGGCGACGAGCACCTCGCCGGACGGCTCGGCCCGCCGGGCGTCGTCACCGGTGGCGTAGTAGGCGGTCCCCGTCTGCTTCCCGTCCTGGCACTCGGAGAACACGAACGTGAACGCGCGCTCGGCCTGCGCGTCCCCGTCCGTGTCGATGTTGATCCGGTAGATCGCGTCGGGATGCAGATCCGCTTTCATCAGGAACGGCGGCATGGCGCTCATCCCCGTCGTGTAGGGGTTGAGGTCGATGATCAGGACCGTTTTGCCGGGATCGTCGGGCGAGGCGAAGACGAACAGGTCGGTGAAGTCCAGGCGTGCGTCGT
Organism: Actinoplanes solisilvae; assembly: GCF_003999975.1. Taxonomy (GTDB): domain Bacteria; phylum Actinomycetota; class Actinomycetes; order Mycobacteriales; family Micromonosporaceae; genus Actinoplanes; species Actinoplanes solisilvae. The sequence continues at coordinate 141,779 of NZ_RJAC01000014.1, forward strand.
CGCCGGGGAACCTGAGATTGGCCGCGCTGTAGTGGTTCGACATGGTGGCTCCCTCGGTGGTGATGGCTGGTCTCTGGTCAGGGTCGCCGTCACCGGCGGCATTTCACACCTGGGAAGCCCCCTGGTCGGCACCCCGGAATCCGGCGGTGTGACCCCGATCTCACTGTTATCGACTGCCCTCGTCGGGACCTAGTGTCAAGAGCGGTGGGGTGCTCGCGAACCCACACCGTCCCCCGGGTGTTCCCCTGTTGCGAGCGGCCGTGAGCCGACCGGCGGTGGGGGAAGGCATGCTCCTGGGGCGACAGGACGAGCGCAAAGTCCCGAGGCGGAGACGACGCCTCCGGGCTCGGGGGCTGCCCTGGAGGCCCGGTGCAGGCGTCTGGTTCGCGCAGCCGTTCCCCCGAGGCCCAGACCGTCTCACCCATGACGGCCGGTCGCGGTGATTGGTTGGTCGCGCAGGCTGTCCGGGCCGGCCGCCGTCGTGGTGCCGCAGTAGTGGGGCCGGTCGCGGTGGCCGGTTGGCTCGCCGTCGTGCCTGATACCAGGAGGCAGGGCTCTCCCCGGCTTGATCGTTGAGCTGATCCTTGATGCAGGGGCCTCGACCGCGTTCCAGGGGCCTGAAACCAGGATCTCGGATCGATCATGGACGGGGAGGGGCCTGTATTCCTGAACTCGGGAACTGTCGTCCGGCTTGACTGCTTGTCAGCGCAACCGGCGGCGCCGCGACGCCGGCCTGCCTGGGAAGCCTCAGTGACCACCCTGCCGCCGCGACCGGCCACGGAAAGCGGATGCCCGGCCCAGGCCGAATCCCCGGCCCGGGATAGCTGAGGGCAGACCTCCGCGGCAAAAACTGTCTAGCTCTCGCCGACCAGCTCGTCGCGCAACTGCCGGCGGGAGCTGACGCCCAGCTTGGTGAAGACCTTGCGCAGGTGCCATTCGACCGTGCGCGGGCTCAGGAACAGCCGCGCCCCGACCTCCGGGTTCGAGAAGCCTTCCCGCACGAGCTGGGCGATCTGGCGTTCCTGCGCGGTCAGCGCGTCGTGAGCAGAGGCTTCGACCGTACGTTTCCTCGCGACCTCGCCGGTGGCCAGCAGCTCACGCCGCGCCCGCTCGGTGAACGCCTCCATGCCCATGCCGACGAACATCTCGTGCGCGGTGCGCAGCTGTTCACGGGCCTCGGCGCGCTGCCGGTCGCGGCGCAGCCACTCGCCGTACAGCAGGTGGGCGCGGGCCAGTTCGGGGCGCAACTTCGTGCGGGCGAGGCGCTCGATGGCCGTACGGTAAAGCTCTGGATCGTCGTCGAGCAGCGCCCGGCAGCGGGCCAGGATGCCCTCGGCCCAGTCGGTGCCGCACGGCCCGGCCGACTCGGTGAGACGGTCGAGCGCGCCCCGGGCGACGTCGAGCTCGCCCACCCGTGCGGCCGCCTCGACCAGCTCGGGCAGCGCCCACTCGGACACCCAGAGCACGGCGATGCCGGTGGAGACCTGGGCCGCCGCCATCGCCTGCTGGAACCGGCCGAGCCCGTTGTTCAGCACGGCCGCCGACCACTGCGAGATCGTCACGCCGAGCGCCTCGCCGCCCGCCTCGGCCCGCTCGATCGTGCGGGCGAGCAGTTCGGAGGTCTCCGGCTCGACACCGCGCAGGGCGGTCAGGCGCAGCCGTACGTAGGGCGAGATCGGCAGGCCCAGCGCGGTCGCCACGGTCTCGGCCTCGGCGGCGATCGAGGCAGCCGCCTCGAGGTCCCCGGTGAACGAGGTCGACATGCCCGACGCCGTCAGGTCGAGCGGCAGGTGGGCCAGGGCACCGGCCGCGCGCACGACCGCGACCTGCCGGTCGGACAGCGCGCGCAGAACCTCGTCGTCCCAGATCGAGGGCGGCACGCCGTTGGCCACCCAGCCCCAGACCAGGGCGTCCCCGAGCGGCAGGTCGGCCATCAGGACCGCGGCCTGCCGCAGCACCCGGACGGCCTCCGACTTGCGGCCGATCACCATCTCGCCGTAGCCGTCGAGGATCAGGTCGAGCGCGCGCGCCGGACCCGGCCGCGGGACAAGGGCGGCCGTCGAGCGGGCGGTCGCCACCATGGTGTCGCGGTCGCCCGCCATCAGGGCCGCGCCCCACGCCAGCAGGTAGGTCTCGCGGGCCAGGTCGGTGTCGAACGGTTCCAGCCGCTGGGCCGCGGCGAGCAGGGCCTCGGGCGCCTGGTCGGTGCGGCCGGAGGCGAACGCGATGTGGCCGCGCAGCAGCTCGGCCCGGGCCCGCGCGAACTCGTCGCCGGCGTCGCGGTGGGCCAGGTCGACCAGGCGGCGGGCGGCCTCGATGTCGCCGGCCTGCAGGGTGGCCTCGGCCGCGGCCAGGGCCCGCCCGGTGCGGAGTGGGGCGTCGACGGTGAGCTGCACCGAGCGCTGCAGGAACGCCGCCGCCGAGGCCCGGCCGCCGCGGGCCTGAGCCCGGCCGGCCGACCGTTCGAGCTCGGCCGCCACAGCCTCGTCCGGCCCGGGTGAGGCCGCCGCGCGGTGCCAGGCCCGGCGGTCCGGGTCGACCGTTTCGTCGGTGACCTCGGCCAGGGCGAGGTGCACGGCCCGGCGGCTGCGTGGCTCGGCGGCCCGATAGACGGCCGAGCGCACGAGCGGGTGCCGGAAGGTCACGCGGGCGTGGACCGAGAGCAGCCCGTCGGTGCCCTCGGCCAGGGCAGCGGCCGGGCTGATGCCGAGCCGTTCGGCCGCCGCCCAGACCAGCCCCGGGTCGCCGAGCGGTTCGGCCGCGGCGATCAGCAGCAGCAGCCGGGTCTCGTCGGGCAGCTCGACGACGCGGTTGAGAAAGCTCTGCTCGATGCGGCCCGGCAGCGAGTCGCCGACGGGCAGCAGGCCGAGACCGCCCGCGATCTGGGTGAGCGACAGGCCGCGGGGCAGCTCGACCAGGGCGAGCGGGTTGCCGCGGGTCTCGGCCACGATGCGGTCCCGGATCGAGCGGTCCAGCCCGGCGTGGGTCAGCGAGTTCAGCAGCGCGTGGGCGTCGGCGTCGCGCAGCCCGACGACCTCCAGGTCGGGCAGCCCGAGCTGGACCGCCTCCTGGTCGCGGGTGGCGAACAGCAGCGCGACCGACTCGGCCAGCAGCCGGCGGGCGACGAAGGTGAGCGTCTGGGCCGAGGCCTTGTCGAGCCACTGCGCGTCGTCGACCAGGCAGAGCACGGGGGCGTCCTCGGAGGCCTCGGAGAGCAGGCTGAGGACGGCCAGGCCGACCAGGAAACGGTCGGGTGGCGTGCCGGTGCGCAGGCCGAGCACGATCTCGAGGGCGTTGCGCTGCGGTTCGGGCAGGCGGGGCAACAGGTCGAGCAGCGGGGAGCAGAGCTGGTGCAGGGCGGCGAAGGCCAGTTCCATCTCCGACTCGACACCGGCCGCGCGCAGAACCCGGATGCCGGTGGTGTCGCGCCGCGCGTAGTCGAGCAGCACGGTCTTGCCGACCCCCGGGGCGCCGTGGAACACCAGGACACGGCTCTCCCCCGACCGCACGGCCGCGATCATCCGGTCGATCGCGGCGCACTCCCGCTGTCGTCCGAGCAGCTCGGTCCCGCGTTTCGTGATCTCCACCCCCACCAGGCGTCGAGGTCATCGTGATTCATTTCCGGGCGCAAGAGAAGGGCCGAAGCGAGTTGTCCGACGTTGGGCGGATCACTCGGACGACGTACGAAATTTCGGACATTTCGGTGCGTTCGGGCGCTCACCTCGGCCGCCGAATTGCCGATGGGTAAGAGCGTGCCAGCCACCCCCGGTCACCCGCCGCTCTTCGCCGACCGGGCGTTCCAGATCGTCACTGCATTGATGACAATCAATGTTTTCGCGTTCCTGCTGCAGGAGCACGTCGGCCGGCTGTGGCCGTCACCGGTGAACTGGCTGCTGGTGATCGCGGTCATCATCCCGACCACGGCGCTCTGCCGCCGCGTCGGCACCGATCCGGCCTCCGCTCCCGCCGTACGCCGCTACTGGCGTACGGCCGAGGTCGGCACTGTTCTCTTCATCGTCGTCATCAGTCTGCGCATCCTGAGCGAGCTGGGCGCCGGGACCTGGTTCCTGCCGGCGTCGGTGGTGCTGCACGTCATCGCCGGCCTCGTGCTGACCTGGCCGCTGGTCGGGCTGCCGTTCAGCGCCCGCGACCGGGCCCGCAAGGTGGGGGTCTGGCTCGATCTGGGCACCCTGTCGGGCGCGGCCGGGCTGCTGATCTGGCACTTCGTGGCCTCCGAGCAGTTCATCGGCGGCCAGGTCACCCTGCCCCGGGTGGTCGCCGCGGTGGTGATCATGGGCGCCGGGCTCAACCTGGTCTACTTGGGCGCCAAGGTGGTGCTCGCCGGGGTCGAGACGTTCGCGCGGCGCGGGCTGTACTGGATCGGCGCGTCGGCCCTGATCGGCGCGCTCGGCTCGGCGATCAGCTTCCTGCACCCCTACCAGCCACAGGGCAACCTGCTGGTGCTGGTGCTGCCGTTCGCGGCGTACGCGGCCGCGGTCGGCGCCCGCGTGCAGGTGGTGGAGACGGCGACTCAAGCGAGGCGGGCGCCGCGGGGTTACAGCCTGATGCCGTACGTGGCCATCGCGACGGTCGATGCCATGGTGGTTTATCACAACGTCTGGGACACCGGTGACGGCCTGCTGATCGACGGTGTCGCGGTCGTGCTGACCGCGCTCGTGGTCATCCGCCAGCTGATCGCCTTCCGGCAGAACGACGCCCTGCTCGCCCGCATCGGCCTGCAGGAGAAACGGTTCCGCCACGAGGCGACCCACGACGCGCTGACCGGCCTGGCCAACCGGACACTGTTCAACGAGCGGGTCACCGCGGCCGCGAACGACGCCGGCCCGGACGAATTGGTCAGCATCGTGCTGATCGACCTGGACGACTTCAAGATCGTCAACGACACGCTCGGGCACGCCACCGGCGACGCCCTGCTGGTGCACGTAGCCGAGCGGATGCAGGCAGCCGTGCGCTCGGCCGACACGGTCGCCCGGCTGGGTGGCGACGAGTTCGCCATCCTCTTCAAAGGCGTCGAAGGCACGGACGTGGAGGGGACGCTGACCCGGATCGCGGCCGCCCTGCTCGCACCGGCCCTGATCGACGGGGAACCGATGACCGTGCGGGCCAGCTTCGGCGTGGTCGACGGCCGCAGCGGGGACGACGCCGGCGACCTGATGCGCCGCGCGGACATCGCGATGTACGAGGCGAAGGAGCGCGGCGAGGGCGGCTACGAGCGATACCAGCCGGGCATGGAGACCCGTGGCGCCGAACGCAGCCGCCGGGCCGCCGCGCTGCGCGCAGCCATCCTCGAGGACCAGCTGGTGGTGTTCTTCCAGCCGGTGGTGACCCTGCCGGACGGACGCATCACCGGGGCCGAGGCACTCGTGCGGTGGCAGCACCCGATCGAAGGCCTGCTCGGGCCCGGCGCCTTCATCGACGTCGCCGAGCAGACCGGCCTGATCGTGCCGCTCGGCACCTGGGTGCTGCGCGCGGCGACCCGCGAGGCGGCGAGCTGGCCGGGCGAGCTGACGGTGGCGGTGAACGTGTCGGCTCGCCAGCTCGGCGACGCGGGCTTCCCGGCCGTGGTGGCGGCGGCACTGCGCGAGAGCGGGCTGCCGCCCCACCGCCTGACCGTCGAGATCACCGAATCGGTCGCGGTCGGCGGCGGGGCGACTACCGAGAACCTCCAAGGGCTTCGGGACCTGGGCGTACGGCTGTCGCTGGACGACTTCGGCACCGGGGCGTCGACGCTCAGCCTGCTCGCGACGTGCCCCGTGCACCAGATCAAGCTCGACCGCTCGTTCATCCCCGACGGCGGCTCGGACGCGATCGCCGACGCGGTGCTGCGGATGGCGCGGGCGTTCGCACTGGAGGCGGTGGCCGAGGGCGTGGAGACGGCGGAGCAGGCGGCCCGGCTGACCCGGCTGGGCTACGAACGGGCCCAGGGCTTCCACTTCGCGCGGCCGATGAGCGCGGCCGCCCTACGCGAACGCCTCGAAACAGCCGCGGCCGTCGCGGCGCGGTAGTGCGAGTCAGGTGCTGAGCCTGCCGTGTCCGGCCTTGCCGCTCCCGTCGCCGCTCCCGTCGCCGCTCCCGGTTCGTCCTGGACCGTCAGGCGCCCAGGCCGACGGTGATTTTCCATTCCCTCAGCTCGCGGTCCTTGGTCACGTCGTGGCGGGTGTAGGGGTCCTGCTCGACGAGCGCCTGCGCCGCCTCCAGGTCGGGCGCGGTGAAGACGATGATGCCGCCGCTGAGGTCGGCCAGCGGGCCGGCCAACAAGAGCGAACCCTCCGCCTGCAGCTTGCCCAGGTGCTCCAGGTGCTCGGGGCGCCGCTCGGCGCGTTCCGGGGTGTCGTTGTATCCGTACGAGAGAACGAAGTGCGGCATTACTGAACCCTTTCCTGGTTTCCGATTCCGTAGACCCGGCGGGCCGTACGGGAGAAGACATCGACCTGTTCGTCGTCGGACCGATGCCGCAGAGCATGCCGCCAGGCGTCGGTCAGTTCGGCGGCGGTTGTCCACAGGGTCTCGACCGGAAGGTTCGTCCCGAACATCGCCCGGCTCGACCCGAACTGCTCGAGAACCTCGTCAGCGACCAGCCGGATCAGCTCCGGATCGACGCGATGCACGAAGGTTCCCTGCCCGGTCAGCTTGACGATCACGTTCGGAAAGGCGGCGAGCTCACGCAGCCCGGCACGCCACCCGGCGACGACGCCGGCATCCGTGTGGTCGGTGAGCATCCCCGCGTGGACCAGCACGAACGTCACGCCGGGATGCTCGGCGACGAGAGCGGCCGCGTCGTGCATCTGCCCGGAGAACACCTGCAGCTCGAACAGCCAGCCGAGGTCTTCAAGGGCGGCGATGTTCGCGCGGAACACCGGGTCCTTCATCCGGTCGGGCGCATCGGCGAAACGGAACTCCGGACGCTCGTGCCAGTGAAGCTGCAGCCGGGTGCCGACCACGAGAGAACTGATCGCCTGCTGCGTCCGCATGACCTCGACCGCGTTCTCGACGAACAGGTCCGCACACCCGACCACGGCCATCGGCCAGCCGGTGCGCTCATGCACCCCCGCGATCCAGCGGACCTCGTCGACCACGCGGTCTATCGGCCAGTTCGGCTGCACGTAGACCGACGCGCCGATGCCGGCCGAGCTCGCATCGCTGACGTATTCGTCGATCAGGTAGTCACGCCTAATCGGCTCGTAGGGCCCGAAGATCCGCGGCACCATCGGCCCGGACAGCCACGGCATGTCCGCCTGCCGCCAGACGTGGTGATGCGAGTCAACGATGTCACCCGCGTACATGGGCCTCTCCTCCAGTCGTCAGGTTTCCGGCCGAACTTTCCCGTACGGCGGTGGGCGCGCTCTCGAGTCGCGGCGTGGCGGCAAGCCCGGCTCCGAGGTCCCGGACCGCGGTGAGCGCGGTCACGAGGTCCCGGACCCCGGTCAGCGCGTCGAGGTCCGGGTGCACCGCGGACATCGCCCGGGTCAGCGGTTGGTAGCTGGGATCGCAGGCGAGCGGTGACCACCAGTTCAACCGGTGCGAGAGTCGCGACAGCCGGCGCGTGGCGTCGACCATCGCCGTGGGGTCGCCGCGTTCGAGCCCGTCGGAGAGGACGAGCACGAGCGCTCCCCGGGCCATGGTCACGAAGCGCGCGTTGTCCAGGAACGTCCGCAGGCTCGCACCGATCTGCGTCCCGCCCTCGGCGTCCAGCACCAGCCGAGCCAGCGCGGCCAACGCGACATCGACGTCCGGGGCCCGCAGCGCCGAGGTCACCCGGGTGAGCCGCGTGCCGAACGTGAAGACCTCCGCACACCGGCAGGTGGCGACCACCGTGTGGGCGAACCGCAGGTAGTCCGCGCTGTACTGCTTCATCGACCCGGAAACGTCGACGAGCACCAGCACACGGCGCTCATGCAGAGGCCGGTGCCGCCAGAACAGCCGCACAATCTCCCCCCGCGTACGCCGTGACGCGTGGTAGGTCGATCGCAGGTCGAGTTGGCGGCGGCCCCCCGGCTGACTTCGCCGTGAACGTGTCCGGGGCACAGCCCGGCTCAGCTCGCCGCAGAGCTGCCGCATCACCTCGCGCGCACGGTCCTCGGTAGCGGCGAACCGCACGACCGCTTCGGGACTGACCCGTCCCGCCGCCAGCCCGGACCGTCCACCCTGCTCCAAAAGGGCATCGCTGGTCTCGCTGTCGCCCGGAACCCCGGTCGGCTCCTCCCCCTCGGCCGGCGACGTCTCGACCGCTTCTTCGGTGACGACAACCGCATCGGCCGCGATACCGAAGAACCGCTCGAACACCTCGTCGTAGACAGCGCGATCGAGCTCCGACGTCAGCAACGTCGCGACCCCGATCCAGTAGAGCTGCCCCGTGACGGCCGGCCGCAGAACCTCAATACCGGCAAAGAAGTCGACCTGCTTGTTGACCGGAACGGCAAGCCCTCGCGCCCGCAGCCCACGCAGAAATCCAACCAGGTGATCCTCAGCCCGCTCCACAACCGACGGATCCAGCCCGGGCGGCCGGCTCGGGTCAGGCGGGGTCATCGGGGAAGACCTCGCCGGCGTGCGCCAGGACCAGCGCTACGTCTTCCTCGTTCTTCAAAACCAGGCCCAGCGATGCTTTCAGTGCATCGACCGTGTCCGCGCCTTCGGACTCGAGGGCCTGTGATCCATGCGCCCAGGCTATGGCCTCGGCGATGCCGGGACGCTTCAGCGGACCCAGGGAACGGATCACGTTGACCGAGTGCACCAGACGCGCCGCGCTGCGGGCGCTGAGGCCGGGTGCCTGGGCCTCGACGATCGTGCGTTCGCGCTCCGGGCCGGGGAACGGGATCCAATGATAGAGGCAGCGTCGTTTGAGCGCGTCGTGCAGTTCGCGGGTGCGGTTCGAGGTGAGCACCACCAGCGGGGGCACGGCGGCCGCGATGGTGCCGATCTCGGGGATCGTGATCTGGAAGCCGTCGAGGAATTCCAGCAGGAAGGCCTCGAACTCGCTGTCGGCACGGTCGATCTCGTCGAGCAGCAGCACGGCGCCGGCCCGGCTGCGAAGCGACCGTAGCAGGGGTCGTTCGAGGAGGAACTCGCCCGCGTACAGATTGGGGACCGGGACGCCTTGCACCTCGGCGGCCCGCAGGCTCAGCAACTGCTTGGGATAGTCCCACTCATAGAGCACCTGCGATGCGTCAATACCTTCATAGCATTGAAGACGGATCAGATCGCGTCCGAGAGCATCGGCCAGCACGTGCGAGATCTGCGTCTTGCCGACGCCGGGCTCGCCCTCGAGCAGCAGTGGGCGGCCGAGCGCGATCGCCAGGCGTACGGCGGTGAGCAGGCCCTCGTCAGCGAAGTAGCGACGGTGCTCCAACTGCCGGCTGAGGGTGTCGCGGTCCGGAAGCATCATGCACTGAGAGCATCGTCGCGCCGGGCATCGATACCGCGAAGGACCGACTCCGGGGTGAACGGCATCGTGGTCAGCCGCACTCCACAAGCGTCGAAGATGGCGTTCGCGATGGCCGGGATCGGCGCGTTGGCGGTCATCTCGCCGATGCCCTTCGCGCCGAACGGCCCGTTCGACGCCGGCCGCTCGAGGATCACGCTGGTCTGCACCGGGATCTCGGCGGGGCCGGGCATGAGATATTCGCTGAAGTCGACCGGACCGTGGTCGCGCGATGCGGGATAGTACGGCTCGGTCGATTCGAAGATGGCATGCGAGACGCCCATCCACGCGCCGCCCTCGATCTGCTGGGCTACCATCCCGGGGTTGAGTGCACGCCCGATCTCGTACGTGTTGTGCAGGCTGAGCACGGTGACCACGCCGGTCTCGTCGTCCACTTCGACCTCGGCAACGGTGCACGCGTGGGCCTGGCACGAGTCCGGGTCCATCTCGCCGGTCTCCGGCACCGGATAGTTGCGCTCCTTGAGATAGATGCCCCGGCCCGAGATGCTCTTGCCCTGTTTGAAGTGGGCGGCCAGCGCGACCTCGGAGATGTGGATCTTCGTTTCCGGGCTGCCCTTGAGCCGCACGTAGCCCGTACCGTCGGTCTCCAGATCGCCCGCGTCGACCTCGAGCTCCTCGGCCGCCACGTCCAGCATCACCTCGCGCGCCTCGCGAGCAGCCATGATCACCGCGTTGCCGACGCGGTGGGTTCCCCGGCTGGCGAACGTGCCCATGCAGTGTGGACCGGTGTCGGTGTCCGCGGTGTCGATGATGACGTTCTCCATCGGCATGCCCAGCGTCTCCGCCGCGCACTGGGCCACGACGGTCTTGAGCCCCTGACCGAGATCGACCGACGACAGACTGACGACGAACCCGCCCATCGTCGTCGCGTGAATCAACGCCTGCGACGGGTCACCACCGAGATTCATACCCGTGGGGTAGTTGACGGACGCGTACCCCCGACCACGCAGCAGCGTCATGCCGCGCCTCCTTTCGATGACATCGCCCGGTATTCCTCGGGCAGGTCATGGCCGACCAGGGCGGCAGCGCGCTGGATCACCTCGATCAGGGCGGTTCCGGAGGCGACCTTGCGGTGGGCCTTCATGTCGCCGTCGCGGTAGGCGTTGCGCAGGCGGAACTGCAACGGGTCCATGTCCAGGGCTCGAGCGATCCTGTCCATCTGGGACTCCAGGGCGAAGTCGGCGATCGTGACGCCGAAGCCGCGCATGGCGCTTGACGGCGTTCGGTTCGTGTAGACGCAATGGCAGTCGGCGTAGACGTTGGGGATCGTGTAGGGACCCGGCAGGTGAGCGCAGGCCTTGGTGGTGCCGTACGGCGAGTGCCGCGAATAGGCGCCTGCGTCGACGTAGAGCATCACCTTGCGCGCGACGATGCGGCCGTCGTTCATGACGCCGTCCTTGATGTAGATGCGTTCGGCCGCCCGAGGCGACGAGACCTGCATCTCCTCCTCGCGCGTGTAGACGAACTTCACCGGGCGGTGGGTGAGCATGGCCGCGATGCAGGCCAGCGGTTCGACCATCACGTCGACCTTGCCGCCGAAGCCGCCGCCGACGGTTCCGCCCTTGACCTGCAGGTCGGTGAACGGCCGGTCGAGGATCAGGGCGGTGTTGTCGAGCGTGAAGAACGCGGCCTGGGTGTTGCTGTGGATGAGCAACCGTCCCCCGCTCTGCGGCACGACGATGCAGCCGGTCGTCTCGGTCGGCGCGTGCTCGATCGGCGCCGAGCTGTAACGCCATTCGAAGATGTAGTCCGCTTCGGCGAAACCCCGCTCGACGTCGCCGAAGCGCAACCGGCGCGCGTGGTGTCCCTCGTAGACGAAGTAGTTCGTCCCGGCCTGCTTGATGATCGGCGCGTCGGGGGCGAGAGCCTCCTCGACGTCGAAGACCGCCGGCAACTCGGTATAGCTGACCTTGACCCGGCGGACCCCCTCGAGTGCCGCCGCCTCCGAGTCGGCCACCACCGCGACGATCGGCTCGCCCTTGTAGAGGACCCGGTCCTCGGCCAGCACCGGCTCGTCGTTCGGTTCGATGCCGATGAGCCGCAGCACCACGTACCAGTTCGACGGAACGTCCCGATAGGTGATGACCCGCAGAACCCCGGGAACGGCCAGAGCCTCGGAACAGTCGACGTCATCGATCTTCGCGTGGTGGTGCGCGGAGCGGTGAATCTTGACATGGGCCAGGCCGGGGAACGTCCGGTCCTCGAAGAATTCCGTACGGCCGGTGACGTGCCCGAGAGCGTCGGAGCGCTGGACCGTGGTGCCGATGACGGTGAAGTCGGGTTTGCGCTCGTCCTTGAAGTATTCGGTGTCGATCGGGTTCACGCGCGGCATCAGAGCTTCGCCCCCTCGCGACGTCGCTCGGCCGCGTCGAGGATCGCGCTGACGATCGGCTCATACCCGGTGCAGCGGCACACGTTCCCGCTGATCGCCTCGTTGACCTCGTCGCGGGTCGGGTTCGGGTTGCGGTCGAGCAGCGCCTCGGCCGACATGATCATCCCTGGCGTGCAGAACCCGCATTGCGTGGCGAACCCGTCGAGGAATGCCTGCTGGACGTCGCTCAGCTTCTCGCCGTCGGCGAGTCCCTCGACCGTCGCGATGTCGGCGCCGTCCACGGTCGCGGCGGGGACCAGGCAGGACACCACGGGTTCCCCGTCCAGCAGGACCGTGCATGATCCACAGGCGCCCTGGGCGCAGCCGCGCTTCGCGCCGGTCAGGCCGAGCTGCTCGCGCAGGGCCAGCAGCAGCGTCGTCTCGGGCCGGGCCAGGAACGCCTGCCCGACCCCGTTGACCTTGAGATTTACGATTCTCACTCGCAACCCCGTTCTGTCAGTGGCCGAGCAGGGCTCGCCGCAGATGGACAGGAAAGACTCGCCGCCGATACCAGGCGGAGGCGTACGCGTCGTCGGCCGGCGACAGCTCAGCGAGGCCGGCCCGCGCGGCCGCCTGTACGGTCGCCGCGTCCAACGGCCGGCCGATCAGCGCCTCTTCGACGGCGCGAGCCCGGACCACGCGATTGCTGACTCCACCGAGCGCGACCCGTGCCCCGGTGACGACCCCACCCGACTCGGTGATCGTCGCCGCGACGGTGACCAGGGACGCGGAGTTGTATCGCCGCCGGGCCGCCTTGAGGTATTTGAAGGAGCCCGGCGCGGGAAGCTCAAAGACGACGGCGGCGACCAGCCCGGCGGTGCGGGCACCGGTCAGCTCCTCCACCGACACCTCAGTCCGGGCACCGTCGCCGCCCAGGAGGCCAGCCGGTCCGTTCGACGCGGAGGCCGGGCCGTCGAGGGCGGCAGCCGGGTCGTCGAGCCCACCGAGAACAAAGGCGCGGGCGTTCAGCGCGACCAGGGCGACGGCAAGGTCGCCATGCGGCTGCGGCACGAACAGGTTGCCCCCGACGGTCGCGAGGTTGCGCACCGGCACCGAGGCGATGGAGCGTACGACCGGGTTGAGGATCTCGAGTCGCGGCTCGTGCTCGATCTGGGACAGCGTCGTGGTCGCGCCGATGGTCACGGTCGTGCCGTCGATGTTCACGCCGGCCAGGCCCGCGCGGCGCAGGCTCACCAGCTCGGTCGGCGGTGATCCGTAGTCGTTGAGCGACGGCATCACGCTGGTGCCACCGCCGATGATCGTGGCGCCCGCCGCCACCAGACTCACAGCCGCGGGCACGTCCTCGGGGACATGAACCTCAGTCAACATGCGAGATCCCTTTTATCGATATCGATAATGCAACGTAACGTGGCTCACTATGATGGTCAACAGCACGCGGTCGAGAGTTCACGGTCCGCAGTCGGGAGGAGGACGCCGGTGACCACCCAGACGAGCCAGACACCGAGCTACCCGTCGAGCCAGGCCCCAAGCCAAACGCCCAGCCCGGCGCCGAGCCACACTCCGGCCCAAACGCCCGGCCAGGCGCCGAGCCACACTGCGGCCCAACCGCCGAGCCGCCCGTCGCGACCGACCCTGAGCGAGGGCATCCGCGACGGACTCGTCGAGCTGATCGTGTCCGGCCGTCTCAAACCGGGTGAGCGACTGATCGAAACGAGGATCGCCGCCGACTTCGGCACCAGCCAGGCCCCCGTACGCGAAGCCTTGCGGGAGCTGGAAGGGCTCGGCCTGGTCGAGAGCCGCCCGAGGCGCGGCCGGCTCGTGGTCCCGTTCGTCGAGCAGACCATCCGGGAGGCGTACGTCGTACGCGCGGCTCTGGAGGAGACGGCAACCCGCCTGGCCATGCTGAACGGCAAGCTGCCCTTGACGGATATGCGAAGTGACGTCGATGACATGTACCGCTCGGCGGCCGATGGTGACGTTCGCGGCATCGGGCTGGCCAGCACCCGATTCCACCGCCGCGTGATCGTCGCCGGCCGCAACCTGCTGCTCGAACGGGCCTGGGAGAACCTGCAGATCGAGGCGCGTACGGCCATCGCACTGATGGTGACGAATCCGGTCCTCGAGCAGGTAGCGGGCGAACACGCTGAGCTGTTGCGGGTTCTGGAAGCCGGCGACGTGGAGGCGGCGTGCCTGCACACGCGATCGCACCAGTGGGCGTACGCGGATCTCCCCCACGCTGATCTCCCTCAAGACGTGCACGGCGCGGCACGCACGGTGCGATTCCCCGGCGACCGGGTGTGACCTCGGACCTACCTGCTGGCTACCAGAGGTGAGGGGTGGCAGCGCCAATGCGATCGGCCGGAAGGACTGGTGACTATGGCCGGGTAGCGACACTCCAAATCCCGAAGCAGGTGCATCGTGTCGACTTTTCCAGCCTCAGCCTTCGCCCCCGTGGTTCTGGGCTTCTTCGGCCTCGGCGTCGGTTATCTCATATATGGGCCACAGGAATTTCTGGGCTTCCCCCGGCGTGACGGGAAGGTCGATCGCGCCAACGGCATCTGGGGAATCTGGATGGCCGGTTTCTGTCAGTTCCTGGTCGGCGTCTACCTGTTCGTCGGATTGACCTGGTTCCCCGTTTTCACCGGCAACAAGGCCCTTTACACGGCGGCGCTGGCGTTCAGCGCGTACGGCATCCACTGGTTCGCGCTGGGGTGGAATCGCTACCAGGGCAACGATTCCCGGCCCAACGGGTTCATGTCGATCCCGTTCATCGTCGTCTCGGTGCTGGGCCTGACGGTCTTCTACAAGGCGGATGGCGGCTGGCCCGTCGGTGTCCTGTTCACCGGTCTCGCCGTGGTTTACGTCTTCGAATTCGCCGCGAGCTTCCGCCTCGGTGTCCGCACCCTGGCCGACGGCCGCGAATCGATCAACGTGGGCGAGAAACTGCTCGGCGCGACTCACGTACTGGTCGGTCTGTGGCTGATGTATCTGACTTTCGCGACGACGCTGAACATCTCGTCGGGCTACCACCTCCCCGGGGCCTGATCTCTTTTCACCCGCGCCTCCTCCGGGATGGCGCGGGTGAGACCGTCAACCTGCGCCTGCTGGACTCCCCCGTGCCCTGATCTCGTGACAAGATCGCCGGATGCTGCGACTCACCGATTTCATCATCGACTGCCCGGACGCGCTGAAGCTCGCGGCCTTCTACTCCGAGGTGACGGGCCGCCCGGTCAAGGAGGGCAGCCACGCGAACTGGGCCGGTGTCCAGTTCGGCGAGATCGAGCTGGCTTTCAACCCGGTCGAGGACTACCGCGCCCCGCATTGGCCCGACCGTGAGCACCCGAAGCAGTTCCACCTCGATTTCGAGGTCGACGACATCGAGGCCGAGCAGAGCCGGGTCGTGGCCCTCGGTGCGACCCTGCGGCACGACTCGATCGGGCCCGAGGGTTACGGCTGGCGGGTCTACACCGACCCGGTCGGCCACCCGTTCTGCCTCTGCCGCAACCGGGGCGTGACCTGGACCGACGACGGTCCCGTCTGGCCTTCGTAACGCCGCGGGACGCGGGGGCCGACGCCGGTCAGGATCTCGTGCGGGTTGGTGCCGGCCCAGCGCGCCCAGTCGGCGACGGTCGGTTCGCCGGCGGCGCCGGGCCCGAACACCGTCACGGCATCGCCGGCCCGCACGGGCAACGAGCCGACGTCGACGACGATCTGGTCCATCGCGATCCGGCCGATCACCGGGCAGTTGATTCCGCGCACATTGACCTCGGCCCGCCCTGCGGCGGCGCGCGGCACGCCGTCCGCGAAACCGACCGGCACCAGCGCCAGCGTCGTCTCGCGGTCGGTGACGTGGTCGGGGCCGTACGAGACGCCGCTGCCGGCCGGGACGCGTTTGGTCAGAATGACCGTGGCCCGCAACGTCATCGCCGGTCGGAGCCCGAACTCGCGGCCGGTCACCGGTTCGATGCCGTAGAGCGCGATCCCGGCCCGCACCAGGTCGAAGTGGGTGGCGGGCAACTGCAGGGCGGCGGCCGAGTTGGCGAGGTGGGTCAGCGGTGCGACGACGCCACCGGCGGCGGCCTGCGCGCGGGCGTCGGCGAAGGCGTCGAGCTGCCGGCGCAGGGCGGGGTCGGCCGGGTTCTCGGCGTGAGCCAAGTGCGACCAGATCCCCCGTACGCGGACCCGCCCTCGGTCTTGAAGTCTGGCGGCCGCGGTGATCAGGTGGGGCCACTCGTCGGCGGTCGCACCGGCGCGGGACAGACCGGTGTCGGCCTTGAGGTGCACGTTGGCCGGCCGGCCGGCCGCCAGCTTCTCGAGCGCGGCCACCGAGCTGACCGACACGTCGATGTCGTGCTCTGTTGCCCGCGCGAGGTCTTCGTCGGGGGCGTAGAGCCACATGAGCAGCGGCGCGGTGATGCCTTGGGCGCGCAGTTCGAGGGCCTCGGACAGGGAGGTGACGCCGAGCCACGATGCGCCGCCGGCCAGGGCCGTACGAGCGATCGCCGTAGCGCCGTGGCCGAAACCGTTCGCCTTCACCACGGCCATGAGCTGGGCGTTTCCTACCGCTTCGGCGAGCAGGCGGGTGTTGTGAGCGATCGCGTCGAGGTCGACGATCGCCTCCGCGAGACCGGTCACGCCAGCGCCGTGTCCACGAGCCGATCGAGCAGGTCGGCGTAGGGCATGCCCACCGCTTGCCAGATCCGCGGGAACTGTGACAATTCAGTCAGTCCGGGCATGGTGTTGACTTCGTTGAGCACCGGCACCATCCGGCCGCCGACCGAGGTCAGGAAGAAATCGACGCGCAGCAGGCCGGCGCAGCCGAGCACCTCGAACACGCGGCGGGCAGTCCGCACGACTTCGCCGGCGTCGACCGGATCGAGCCGCGCCGGGATCACGAACTCGGCCCCACCGGCGCGGTATTTCGCGTCGTAGTCGAAGAAATCACTGGCCGCGCCGACGCTGACCTCGAGCGGCGGGCCGGCGATCACGCGACCGCCGGGTTCCTGCAGCAGGGCGATGTCGACCTCAATGCCGTCGACGGCCGCCTCGACCAGCACTTTGCTGTCCCAGCGGCGGGCCTCGGCGATCGCGGCGGGCAACGCGTCCCAGTCGTCGACGCGCGAGACACCCACGCTGGAACCGCCACGCGCCGGTTTGACGAAGACCGGCAGACCCAGGCGTACGCGGTCCTTCGGGCTCACGCCGCTCTGACCCTCACGCAGCACGACCGAGTCGGCCACCGCGATGCCCTCGGCCGCGACGATCTTCTTGGTGAACTCCTTGTCCATGGCCGTCGCGCTGGCCAGGACCTTACTGCCCACGTACGGGACCCCGGCGCATTCGAGCAGGCCCTGCACCGTGCCGTCCTCGCCGAACGGTCCGTGCAGGCATGGGAAGGCGACATCGACCGTACGCAGGAATTCGAGCGCGGCGAGCATGCCCGGCAACGAATGCGGCGCCGTGTCGCCGAGTTCCCACGTACCGTCCCGCGTGATGGTCACGGGCACGACGTCGTAGCGGTCCGCGTCGAGGAACCGCAGAACGCTGTCCGCCGAACGCCGCGAGACATCATGCTCACTGCTGCGCCCGCCGAATATCACCGCGACCTTCGGCCGCCGGTTCCGTGTAGCTGCTCTTTGCACGCCCGCCATGATCGGCACCAGCCCGTCTGATCCCGGTCAGCACGACGCTTATGCGTTCTTTATGCGCGTCAACGCAGCAGTGCTTCGACATGTTGACGCACAGCCGCTTTGACGCACTGCCTCGCTGACGCACTGCCGCGTTGACGCACTGCCGCGCTGACGCACTGCCGCGTTGACGCAATCAATGCGTCACGCTATGATTGCGTCGTGCTTTTTCCTACGCCGTCGTTGACTTCGGACGACCTAGCGGTCCTGACCGAGATCGAGACGATGCGCGAGCGGGTTCGTCACCAAGTTCAGAATCGCCCGCGCACGTGGACATCTGGGCTGCGCAAATTCTTGACGGCTGACGCCATCGCCGCCTCGAACTCCATCGAAGGCTTCCGCGTCAGCACGCAGGACGTACAAGACCTGATGGACGGCGAGCACGACGTCGACGTGTCCGACGAGAACCGCGAGGAGACGCTCGCCTATCAGCGCATGATGACCTACGTACAGTCACTGCACGACGTGGCCGACTTCGAATACAGCAAGGGCCTGCTGAACGCGCTGCACTGGATGCTGCAGGGACACCACCATTCCCAGCGCAAGCCGGCTGGGCAGTGGCGAGCCGGGCCGGTCTACGTCACCGACCCCCGCGATCCCCGCGTTGCGGCCTATACCGCCCCGGAAGCATCCGCCGTACCCGGGCTGATGACCGAACTCGTCGCATGGCTGAATGCCGATGACGGTTGGCACCCGTTGATCCGGGCGGCCATGGCCCACCTGCACCTGGTGTCGATCCACCCGTGGGCCGACGGCAACGGACGGATGTCGCGATCGCTGCAGACGCTGATGATCGCCCGGGAGGGTTTTCTCGCACCGGAGTTCTCCTCGATCGAGGCCTGGCTCGGCCGGCCGGGCAATACCTGGGAGTACTACCAGGAGCTTCAACGGCGAGGCGCCACCTACCTGCCCGATCAGGATGTGGCCGGCTGGATCCGGTTCAACCTCACCGCCTATCACCAGCAGGCGCAGACGGTTCAGCATCGGATGGACCAGTCCGCCGCAGTCTGGGAGATGCTCGCCGAGTTCACCGCGGGTGCCGGGCTGGGCGAACGAGTCATCTCGGCGCTGCATGAGGTCGCGGTCGGCGGCCGGGTCCGTCGTGCGCGGTACGAGCAGGCCGAAGGTCTCACGCTTCAGCAAGCTCAGCGCGACCTGCGGGATCTGGTCACCGCTGGCCTGCTCGTCTCGGTCGGCCGCACGCGCGCCCGCTACTACACCGAGGGACCACGGTTCCCAGAGCCCGCACTGAATCTGGCCCGGACACCGTTCACCCTGATCCCGCCTTATGCGGGCAGCTGACCGGCGCATTCACTCAATCCTGTGACGGTCGGCCGAAGGTCCGGACGAGCAGGCGGACCCGCCTTCCGGGCTGGGCGCACGGCTGTGGGTCGTGGCTCGCGTGCGGGAGGCGTACATCCGTTGCGCGAAGCGCATTCCGCACCTGAGCCCGGCTCCCCGCCGGCGTGGAACCGACGGGGAGTCACGGAAGATGAGCGACTACTTCGTGCCGGAATCGCGGCGATCAACGGGATCGGCGACTCAGTCCGGCCGGCCGCAGGGGAATCGTTCGACGCCGGCTGCCATGCGCAGGCCGCCGAGCAGGTGGGCCAGCAGCAGAGGGTCGGAGTAGTACTCGGCCTTGTGGCCCATCGCGGTGTAGAAGGCACGACCCCCGTCGTACGGCTGGCACCACGAGATCGGGTGGTGCCGGCCCATGCCGGGTGAGCCGCCGGGAACGCTGTAGCCGCGCGGGTCGTACGTCCGCTCGTCCACCTCGGCCAGGACCCGTACGGTGTGCCGGGGGTTGGTTCGGAAGTTGTACCACTCCTCCTCGCGGTCCCAGCGGCGCGGCAGCGGACGGGTGGCGGCGGTGTCGTGGCCGAGCACCTTCAGCGTGGCCACCTGGAACTGGGCGTTGACCGAACCCGGGTGATCGCGGAAGTACGCGCCGACGAGCCCGCCGTACCAGGCCCAGTCGTATTCGGTGTCGGAGGCGGCGTGGATTCCCGCGTAGCCGCCGCCGGCCCGGATGTAGCGTTCGAACGCACCCTGCTGCGCGTCGTTCAGCACGTCGCCGGTGGTGCTCAGCCACACCACGACGTCGTAGCGGGCGAGATTGCGGTCGGTGAACGCGGCCGCGTCCTCGGTGGCGTCGACCCGGAAGTGGTGGCGCGCCCCGAGTTGCTTCAGAGCGGCCACGCCGGCCGGGATCGAGTCGTGCCGGAACGCGGCCGTCTTCGAGAAGACCAGCGCGCTGAATCGAGAATGCCCGCCCGCCTGAGCCGGTCCGGCCACGCCGGCAAGGGTCGCCGCGAGGACGACCGCCAGCAGGAACCCACCCGTTCGTCTCATGAAGACCCTCCTCGGCGCGCAGCGGACAGACGATCGAAGCCTATGACTTTCCCGCGACCAGGGCGAGGGGCGATTGACGACTTTCCATGGCCCTGTTTACGATTCCGAAACGCTTGACAACGTTGTCAACAAGATCCGTCGCGCGTCCCCGAATCCCCGCGAACGACAGGTCGTACCCATGCGAAAAATCCCCTGGCTCGCCACCCTCCTCCTGACCGCCGGACTCGGCGTCGCGGTAGCCGCCCCGGCCATCGCCGCCCCCGGCGACTTCACCACCGGTTTCGAACCCTCCGATCCCCAGCCCACCTGGCAGAACAGCGTCGAGAGCAGCGCCGGAGTCGGCGGCTACTGCTGCGGACTGACCACGATGGAGAGCGGAGTCCGCGCCGAGACGGCCCACGCCGGCACGTCCGCGTTGATGTTCTCGGGCAACGACCAGAGCACCACCACGTCGTACTCGTACAACCGCGTCTTCGACGTCGACCTGCCGGTCACCGCGGACAGCACCCTGTCCTACTGGCTCTATCCCCAGTCCGGCGGGCATCTCGACCTCGCCGTCGACCTCGTCTTCACCGACGGCAGCCGCCTGCGCGACTCCGGCGCGGTCGACCAGAACGGCATCCGGGTCCACCCGGCCTTCCAGGGCAGCGGCTCCGTTCTCGGCTTCGACCGATGGAACTTCGTGACCTCAGCGATCGGCGACCATGTCGCGGGCAGGACGATCGACCGGATCCTCCTCGGTTATGACCAGCCGCTCAACACCGGAACGTTCCGCGGTTACCTCGACGACCTCTCGATCACCGCCGCCGCGCCGCCCGAGCGCCTCTCCGATCTGGTCGACACCCGCCGCGGCTCGAATTCCGACGTGAGTTACTCCCGGGGGAACACGTTCCCGGGCAGCACCGTGCCGAACGGCTTCAATTTCTGGACACCGATCACGAACGGGAACAGCGACGGCTGGCTCTATCAGTACAACGCGACCACCGTGCAGGGCTTCGGCGTCAGCCATCAGCCCAGCCCGTGGATCGGCGACTACAGCCAGCTTCAGGTGATGCCGATGACCGGCTCGGTGAAGACGACACCGGATGCGCGGAAGTCGACGTTCAGCCACGCCAACGAGGTCGCCAAGGCGCATTACTACAAGACACAACTCGACACGTACGGCGTCACGGCCGAGATGACGCCCACCGACCATGCCGGGGTGATGCGGTTCAAGTACCCGGCCACATCCGAATCGGTCATCGTCTTCGACACCATCGACAAGGTCGGCGGCTCGATAACTGTCAACGCGTCGGCCCGTACGATCACCGGCTATCTCGACCACAAAGGACCGCGCCTCTACTTCTCGGCGACCGTCGACAAGGCCATCGCGGCGAGCGGGAACGTCAGCGGTCAGGGCGTGACGAGCTGGATCAGATTCGCCACGACGGCCAACGAACAGGTCACGCTGAGAATGGCCACGTCATACATGAGCGTCGCGCAGGCCACCGCGAATCTGAGCCAGTAGGTCGGGTCCAAGAGCTTCGACACCGTACGCGAGGAGGCCGCGGCCCTGTGGGACACCACGCTCGGCAAGGTTCGCCTCGAGGGCGCGTCGGCCGACCGGATGACGACGTTCTATTCGAACATGTACCGCTCGTTCATGTACCCGAACAACATGTCGGAGATGGTCGGCGGGGTGCGTAAATACTTCAGCCCGTACGACAACGCCGTGCACGACGGCCAGATGTATGTGAACAACGGCTTCTGGGACACCGCACGGGCGGTCTGGCCGCTATACACGTTGCTGGCCCCGACCCGTACGGGGGAAATGCTCGACGGATTCGTCAACGCCTACAAGTTCGGGGGCTGGACACCGCGCTGGTCGGGGCCCGGCTACATCGACATCATGGTCGGCACGAACCAGGACCTGGCCTTCGCCGACGCCTATGTGAAGGGCGTACGGAACTTCGACTACCAGGCGGCGTACGCCTCGATGGTGAAGAACGCGAGCGTCTATTCGTCGTCCGGTTCGAAGGGCCGCAAGGGCGTCGAGGTGTCGACTTTCAAGCGGTACGTGCCGACCGACGTGCGCGGCGAATCCGCGTCCTGGACGCTGGAGGACGCGAACAACAACTTCGGCATCGCGCAGCTCGGGCGGGCGCTCGGCCACACCGAGGACGCCGACTACTTCCAGAACCGCGCGCTCGACTACGTGAACCTCTACTCGCCGTCGGTCGGGTTCTTCCGCGGCAAGCAGAGCAACGGCTCCTGGCGTACGGCTGACTCCGCCTTCAAACCGAACGAGTGGGGTTACGAATTCACCGAGGGCGCACCCTGGCACTACGCGACCCCGGCACCGCAGGATCCGCAGGGCATGGCCAACCTGTACGGCGGGCGGGCGCAACTCTCCAGCAAGATCGACTCGGTTTTCGCCGCATCGCGGGACTATCTGCCCGGCGGATACGGCGGCGTCATCCACGAGATGCGGGAGGCCTATGACACCAACATGGGTCAATACGCGCACCCGAACGAGCCGATCCACCACATGCTCTACATGTACAACTACGCGGGCACGCCGTCGAAGACGCAGAACCGGGTTCGGGACGTGCTGACCAAGCTTTACGGTTCGGGGGCGGGCAACGGCGGCGGCTATCTCGGCGACGAGGACAACGGCCAGATGTCGGCGTGGTACGTCTTCAGCGCCCTCGGCTTCTATCCGGCGCGAATGGGCGGCACCGACTACACGATCGGCGCACCTTTGCATCCGAAGGCCACGGTCAGCCTGGAGAACGGGAACACGTTCACGGTCGAGGCGCCCGGCGTCAGCGACACCAACCGATACATTCAGAGCGCCACGCTCAACGGGGTGGCGTACACGAAGAATTATCTGACCCACGCCGATCTGCTGGCCGGCGGCACCCTGCGCTTCACGATGGGTTCGTCGCCGTCGTCGTGGGGTTCGGGCGCGAACGACGTGCCCGCCTCGATCACGACCGGCAGCGCGGCGCCGCGCCCGCTCGTCGACCGGGCCACCGGCGGCACCCTCACCGCGAGCGGGGAGAACGCCCCCAACGAGGGCGCGGCCAAGCTGGTCGACGACACGTCCCTGACGAAGTGGCTGACCTTCCAGAACACCGCCACCCTCGAGTACGCCCTGCCGTCGGCCGCGGCGGTGCGTCAGTACACGCTGACCTCGGCCGACGACGCTCCGGAACGAGACCCGCGAAGCTGGACGCTGCAGGGCTCCACGAACGGCACCACCTGGGTCACCCTGGACACCCGGTCGAGCCTGGACTTCAGCGACCGGCGCCAGACCCGGGCCTTCGTGATCCCCAACAGCACCGCCTATTCGCGCTACCGCCTGCAGATCACCGCAAACCGGGGCGCGGCCGCGACCCAGCTCGCGGAATGGGAACTGCTCGGGTCAACTACCCAGCCCTGAAGAGCGTGGTTTGCGGGTCTCTTCCTCGCTGGCTGCGAGGTCAGGCCGCGTGCGGGCGATTGACTGCGCCCCAGCCCTGGGCACCGCGCACGGCGATGTTGAGGGCCGCGTTGTGATCGGCATGGGCAACGACCCCGCACGACCGACAGTGAAAGGTTTCCTGATCAGGGCGGTTCCGCTTGTCGCGGTGACCGCACCGGTGGCAGGTCTGAGAGGTGTATCGCGGGTCGACCTCGACCAGCGGTACACCCGCCCGGCAGGCCTTGTAGGCCAGGAAACTGCCGAGCTGGTGGAACGACCACGAGGACAGCGTGACCCGTTGGGGCTTTCGGAGCCGGACCCTCGCGCGGATTCCCGTCAGGTCTTCGACGGCGATCCCGCGCGAGGTGCGTGCAGCCTCGGTCACGATCTTCTTGGCGATCACGTGGTTGACGTTCGCGGCGTGCCGCGCTTCCTTCTTCCGGCGCCGGGCCAGCAGCCGCCGGGCCGACTTGGTGTTCTTGGCCTGCAACCGCCGGCGCAGTCGCAGCTGCCGCCGGCGGTAACCGTTCAGCTTCGTCCCGGCGTACCGGGTGCCGTCGCAGTCGTAGGCGATGTTCGCGATGCCCATGTCGACGCCGAGGAACCCGTCCGGATCGATCGACTCCGGTTCGTCCACTTCGACGGTCGCGTGCAGGAACCACATGCCGTCGCGGTGGACCAGGTCGGACTCTCCGACCGGGCCGGTTGTCACGGCCTCGAGCTGGTCTGGCGAGCCGGTGTAGGCGACGTTCTTGACCCGACCGTCGACCGTCCAGATCGACACCGTCCTGGCGTCGTGCTGCCACGACAGCATCCGAGCGTCGTACGGCTGAGCAGCCTGCCACCGGAAGCTGATCGGATTGGTCTCGACCGCCCGGCGACGCTGCGAGCCGGGCTTGCCATAGTTGCCCGCCCGGACATTCGCGGCCAGAGTCTTATAGGCGTCGCACACCTTCTTGATGACATGCTGGGCGGCCTGCGCGCCGAGCCGGTGGCTGGTCTTGATGGCCTGGTAGACGTGTTTGCGCAGGTCGTAGTTGCGATAGCAGCCGATCTTGCGGGCCACCGCGGCGACCTCGGTGGCCGCGGTGTTGCAGGCGCGCAGGGTCGACTCCAACACCGCCGCCTGCCCCTGCGACGGCAGGAGTTTGACCTGCACGACCAGCTTCACCCGACCACAGTATCGGTCTCACCACGATGGACCCCAGGCCGAATAGTCGCCGAGACTGCTCGGTCGTCCACAACCTGCACGTCCACCTGCTCGTCCACTACCCACCCACCATCAGACTGTCGAAACTGGTCAACAGCCTCAAAGGCGTCTCAGCCCGCTACCTATGCCAGGAAGACGCAGCTCACCTGTCTCGTACCGTGGTTCAGCGAGTGAAGATGACGGTGCCGTAGTCGAGGAAGCCGACGTTGACTTCGAGCTGGATGTCCTTGTCGGTGTCCAGCCCGTAGCCCATCCACCAGGTCACACTCTTGCCCGGCAGCAGCTTGTTGTCCGGGGCGTCCAGGCCGTTCTGGAAGATCGACTCGCCCTCGGTCCCACCGGCGGACGCCGACGCGGTGGTCAGCGCCGGGTCGAACACGTCCTTGGTGTTGTTCTTGAAGGTCGCCTTGAACTTCAAGGACACCTTCTTGCCCTCACCACCGGCGGCGTACTGGTCGCGCTTGAACTTCACCGGCGCGGCGACGAGCAGTGTGCTGCCGTCCTTGAACTTGACGGTCTCACCGAACTTGTAGACCCCGTCCGGCTTCTTGTCCCCCTCGGCGGCACCGGCGGCGGGCTCGGCCGCGGCACCGGTGTCCCCGCTGACCTTGGTGCCGGTGTCGTCGGCCCCGGAACTGCCGCACGCGATCAGCATGGCGGCGATGGGTACGGCCAGCCAGGACAACATTTTCTTCAACGGAAGGATCCCCTACAACGTTTACGAATGGAGACCTACGGTTTACGTGACGGGTGCGGTCGCGGACACCGTCCGTCGGCTGATCCTGTTTGGCTATTCGTCCTACCGACGGCATACGACCGGTGATCATGACTGGCGCTGGGGACCCCTTCGGCCACGACCAGCCCGAAATTGACGGCCGGTCGCCCGAGAAGCCACCGCTCACAATGGAACTCCGACCACGCCGGAGCGGCGCCGTCCACTGACGGACGTCCGGTCGCATCGCGGCCGCTTCGAGGAAGCAGGAGGGCCCGGCCGCCCGCACGACCCGGTCGAGGCGGAAGCCTGCAACCAGCGGAACCCCGGCATCCGCACCCCGGCAGACTCGGCCCTGCCAGATCATGGACATTTATCAGGATCGTTGTAGTCGGCTGCGACACTTGCCCCATGTTCGGGCGATTGGTCGGAGAGCACCGGCGGCGGCTCGGTCTGACCCAGGAAGATCTGGCCGCGCGCACCGGCGTCAGCGTGCGCACCATCCGCGAGATGGAGGCCGACCGGCGCCGGGCTCCCCGGGCCGCCTCGGTGCGGCTTCTGGCCGACGCGTTCGGATTGCAGGGCGCTCAGCGCGAGACGTTCCTGCTAGCGGCGAGCGCTCCGACCGCCACCGCGCCACCCGGAAGATCCGTTCCGGCTCAGCTCCCGGCCGACGTCACCGGTTTCACCGGCCGGGCGGCCGAGCTCGACCGGCTCGACAGCGTGCTGACCAGCGGCGGGGTCACCGCGATCATCTGCGCGGTGGCGGGCACGGCCGGCGTGGGCAAGACCGCTCTGGCGGTGCGGTGGGGGCACCGCTCCCGGGAGCGGTTTCCCGACGGCCAGCTCTATGTGGACCTGCGCGGCTATGACCCGGGCCGCCCCGTCGACCCGGCCGACGCCCTGGCCCGCATGCTGGCCGCCCTCGGCGTGCCGCCCGCCGAGATCCCGCTCGGGCTCGACGAGCAGGCCGCCCGCTACCGCACCCAGCTGGCCCGCCGCCGCATGCTCGTCGTGCTCGACAACGCCGGCACCGTCGACCAGGTGCGCCCGTTGCTGCCCGGCGCCGGCGACTGCGTCACGCTGGTGACCAGCCGCGACAGCCTGGCCGGGCTGGTCGCGCGCGACGGCGCGTACCGGCTCGACCTTGATCTGCTGCCGGTCCCCGATGCGACCGCGCTGCTGCGGCGGCTGATCGGCCCGCGCGTCGACGACGAGCCCGGCGCTGTCGCGAAGCTGATCGAACAGTGCGCCCGGCTGCCCCTGGCGTTGCGGGTCGCCGCCGAGCTGGCCGCCGCCCGACCCGGCAGTGCGCTGGCCGAGCTGGTCGCCGAGCTGGCCGACCAGCAGCAACGGCTCGGTCTGCTCGACCCGGGCGGCGATCAGCGGTCGGCCGTCGCGGCGGTCTTCTCGTGGTCGCTGCGCTCGCTGCCACCGGCCGCCGCGCGCACGTTCCGGCTGCTGGGCCTGCATCCGGGTCCCGACTTCGACGCGTACGCCGCGGCCGCCCTCGCCGACCTCGACAGGTCCGCCGCCCGGCGCGCCCTGCGCGAGCTCGCCCGAGCCCACCTGATCGACCCCGCCGCCGAGGGCCGCTACGCGATGCACGACCTGCTGCACGCGTACGCCGCTCAGCTCGCCGCCGACTCGGGCGACGACCACGGCGCGGCGCGGCAGCGGCTGCTCGACCACTACCTGGCGTCCGCCGTGACCGCCGCGAACGTGGTCTATCCGGAGGAGGCGGACCGTCTCCCGCGGGTCGAGCGACCGGCCACGCCCGTGCCCGACCTGACCGGCCGAGAAGCCGCCCGCGACTGGCTCGAGGCCGAACGGGCCTGCCTCGTGGCGGTCGTCGCGCGGGGCGGGCCGCGCTATTCGGTGCCGCTGGCCGCCGCGCTCTTCCGCCACCTGCTCGGCGGCCATTACCAGGAGGCACTCACCGTTCACGGGCACGCGCGCGACGACGCCCGGGCCACCGGAGACCCGGCCGGGGAGGCGATGGCCCTGCTCGGCTCGGGCACGGTGCACAGCCGGCTGTGCCGCCACCGCGAGGCGACCGCCGACCTGACGGCCGCTCTCGGGCTCTTCGAGCGGGTCGGCGACGGCCTCGGGCAGGCCCGCACGCTGGGCAATCTCGGCGCGGTGGAACAGCGCACCGGCCGGCACGCGGAGGCCGTCGTGTTCCACGAACGGGCGCGGGCGATGTTCCGGCGGCTGGGTGATCCGCTGGGCGAAGCGCGGGCGGTGAACAACCTCGGCGAGATCGAGGCCCGGCTCGGCCACTATCCGGCCGCGGCCCGCTGGCACCGGGAGGCGCTCGCGCTACACGAACGCACCGGCGACCGGACCGGGCTGGGTGCCGCGCTGACCAACCTCGGCGAGATCGAGGAGAAGCTGGGCAACTACGCCGCGGCGGCCGAGCATCAGTTGCGGGCGCTGGAGTTGTTCCGCGGGCTCGGCCACCGGTCGGGTGAGGCGTGGACGATGGACGGCATCGGCGTGGCGTACACCGGTCTGGGCCGGCCGCACGACTCCCCCGCCTATCACGAGTCGGCGCTCGGGCTGTTCCGCGAGATCGGCGAGCAGGACGGCGAGGCGTCCGCGTTGAACGGCCTGGGTGAGGCGGCCCGGGCGGCGGGCCGTCCCGCCGAGGCGGTCGCCCAGCACACCGCCGCCCTGACCGCCGCCACCGAGGCTGACGTGCCCGATCAGCTCGCCCGCGCCCACCTGGGACTGGGACGGTCGTGGTGCGAGCTGGGCCGCCCCGAACCGGCCCGCTCGCACCTGCACCTCGCCCTCGACGGCTACGCCGCGCTCGGCCGGCCCGAGGCCGACGACGTCCGCGCGGCGCTCGCCGCCCTGAGCTGACTACTGATATCGCACGTCGCCGGGGAAGGCCTCGTACGCGTGCCAGATGTCGGTGAAGAAATGCATGCACAGCCCGTCGAAGCTCGAGCCGCTGTTGATGCCCTTCGGTACGGCCGTCCCGTCGGAGCGGATCGTGTAGACCGGCCCGCCCGAGTCGCCCGCGCCGGCACAGTTGCCCAGCCGGTGGCCCTGTGCCGCGTTGCGGATCTCGCCCATGTTCCAGTAGTCGAAGTTGATCCCGGTGGCGTTGACCGAGTAGCCGCAGATCTCACCGTTTGCGTAGCCGGCCGCGCAGTACTGGTCGCCGCTCGCGGCCCACCGCGACCACTTCGACCGTACGGTCGTGTAGCCGGTGTTGGTGCGCCACACATACGGCTGCACCGAGTAGGCGCTGCGGACCTCGATCAGCGCCATGTCGCCCCGGTAGTACGCCGACCCGTTGATCTTCACGGTGCCGGCGGTGTTCCAGTTCTCCCGTGTGCCGGCGGCGACGGTGCCCATGTCGTACGCGGGTGTTCCGACGGTGCCGCCGTTCATGACGCAGTGACCGGCCGTGAGCATGCCGTGCACCCCGGGCGCGATGGCCCACGGGAACGCGGTCGTGCAGGTCCCGCCGCCGGGCGTATGGATCTTGGAACCGCCGTAGAACGGGCTGGTGTCGTTGTCGCGGGTCGTGATGGTCGCCTTGATCCGCGGCCGGACCCGCACCGCGAGGTCGTCGGTTCCGAACCGCTTGACCAGCTCGGCCGCGAGCTCGTCGCTGAGCCGCTCGACCGACACGATGATCCGGTTGTTGATCGCGTCCGGCTCGGTCATCCAGATACTGTCGGCACCCGGGATCGACGACTCCTTGAGGTCGAAGGCGTCGTCCTTGACCCGCTCCAACCGCGCGAACGTGACCGGCGCCTTCTCCGTCGCCTTACCGGCCACGGCGCGGGCCCCGACCGTGGTGGCCACCCGGATGAGCACCTTAGGGCCACCCGCCGCCGCCCGGTCGACCGCCGGGTAGCCGAAATCGACGGGCCGCTTCGTGGCCAGGTCGTAGGCGTCGCTCCAAGCTTTCGCGACACTCTCGGGCAGCGGGGTCGGCGGGCCGGGCACCGCTCCGGTGAGGACCTGAAGCCCGCTGGCGTGCCGATACCCCTCGCCCCCGGGCGCGGCGTGGACCGGCGTCCCGATCAGCCCGGCCGCGACCAGCGACGCCGCGACCAGCCCTTTCCATCTGAGTTGCATTCCCCCTCCAATGCGTTGACGTGCGTCTCAGTCAACGCATCGGAGTCCGGCCGCGACAGCACGACAACCGGCCGTTCACCGGCAGTTTCGTCAGTGCTTGCGGGCGACTCCGCAGCAGACGGCCAGTTCGGTCGCCTCGCTGCCCGGGGCCGGGCGCCAGAGCGGGGTCGGCACGACGCCGGGGTCGACGAGGTCGAGGCCGTCGAAGAACGCGGTGATCTGCTGGGCCGTCCGCAGGTGGTAGTTCGCGCCCTCGCTCTTGGCCGCCTCGATCGCGCTGTCGTTCTGCGGGGTCGTGATGCTGTCGTTGATCGCCAGGTAGCTGCCGGACGGCAGGGCGTCGACGATCGTGCGCACGATCTCGGCCGGGCCGTCGGCGTCGGAGACGTGCCCGAGGATGCCGATCATCATGACCGCGATCGGCTGGGAGAAGTCGAGCGTGTTCCGGGCCGCGTTCAGGATCTTCTCGGGGTCGCGCACGTCGGCGTCGATGTAGTCGGTGGCGCCGCGCGGGTCGCTGGTCAGCAGCGCTCGCGCGTGGGTCAGCACGAGCGGGTCGTTGTCGACGTAGACGATCCGCGATTCCGGGGCGATGCGCTGGGCCAGCTCGTGGGTGTTGTCGGCGGTCGGCAGGCCGGTGCCGAGGTCGAGGAACTGCCGCACGCCCGCCTCGCCGGCCAGGAAGCCGACCGCGCGGGTCAGGAACCCGCGACCGGCGCG
Organism: Actinoplanes solisilvae; assembly: GCF_003999975.1. Classification (GTDB taxonomy): domain Bacteria; phylum Actinomycetota; class Actinomycetes; order Mycobacteriales; family Micromonosporaceae; genus Actinoplanes; species Actinoplanes solisilvae. The sequence continues at coordinate 171,801 of NZ_RJAC01000014.1, forward strand.
GGCGAACTCGACGATCTCGGGGAGCTGGGCGGCGACCGCGTCGGCCGCCTGCCGATCGGCCGCGAAGTTGTCCTTGCCGCCGAGCAGGTAGTTCCAGATGCGCGCGCTGTGCGGCACCCCGGTATCAAGCTTCTTCTGCAGCTCACTTGTCATCGAAGTGCTCCCCTCACGCCGCCGTGGCGGCCCAGCCTACCGTCCACTGTGGTGAGGAGAAGCATGCCTCCGAAAGGCAACCACCTGTCCCCCACGTTGTTGATCTCCGTTCGCGACGAGCGGGCCTACTGAGGCCGACACATGCGCGAACAAGGAGCCACCATGCACGAGACGAGCCGCCGCGGTTTTCTGGCCGGCGCCGGTCTGATCGGCGCGGGGGTCGCCGGCGCGGGACTCGGGGTGTTCACGCCCGAGCCGGCCGAAGCCCACACCCGCCCCGACATGGAGGACCTGAGGTTCACCCTCGCCGTCATCCCCGACACCCAGTACCTGTTCGACGCCGACCGCGGTGACCCCGCCCCGCTGGCGGCCACGCTGCGCTGGATCCAGGACCGGCAGGCCGACGAGAACATCGTCTTCACCGCGCACCTGGGCGACATCGTCGAGAACGCGCAGGCAGCCGAGCTGCAGGCGGCCGGTGAGGTCTTCAAGATCTTCGACAAGCGCCGTACGCCGTACAGCGTGCTCGCCGGCAATCACGACATCAATCCGAACACCACGGATCAGCGCGGCCCCAGCCCGTACCTGGAGGTCTTCGGACCGCAGCGGTTCCGCTCGCTGCCGACCTATCGCGGGGCGACGCCGGACGGCTACAACACGTACCACGTCTTCCGTGCGGCCGGTCGCGAGTGGCTGGTGCTCGCCCTCGACTGGCGGCCCTCCGACGCCACCCTCGCGTGGGCCAAGCAGGTGCTCAAGGCCCACCCCCGTACGCCCGTCATTCTCACCACCCACGACCTGGTCGACGCCGACGACGCGGGGAAGGCCGAGCTGTCCGGCCACGGTCAGCGGCTCTGGGACGGACTGATCAAGGACAGCGACCAGATCTTCCTCACGCTCAACGGGCACTTCTGGCCGCCGGGACGGACCGTGCTGGCCAACGCCGCCGGCCACGACGTGCACCTGCACATCACCAACTACCAGAACCGCTACTACGGTGGCGGCGCGATGATCCGGCTCTACCACTTCGACCTGGCCCGCGACACGATCGACGTCGAGACCGTCTCGCCGTGGATCCTCGGACAGGACGAGCGCAACGAGCTGGAGCAGCGCGAGGTCGAGCTGACCGACCCGGCCAACCGGTTCAGCGTGCCGATCGACTTCACCGCCCGTTTCGCCGGGTTCGCGCCGGTGGCGCCGCGTCCGCCGCGGGGGCCGGGCGCCGTGCTCACGAAGGGCACGCTGGCGTACTGGCGGTTCGACAATCCAGCCGGCGGTGCGGTGCCGGAGGGCGTACGCATCCAGGACCTCTCCGGCCGGGGCAACCACCTCGAGCGGGTAACCCTGCCCGGCAGCGGCCCGGACGCGCTGCGCTGGTCGGCCGAGCACGACGGCGACCAACCCGCCCACGGCAGCGTCTTCTTCGACGGCGGCAAGAAACCGGCCCGCGGCGCCTACCTGCGCACGATCGACGGCGCGCCGCTCAACGACGCGACGCTGGCCAACGGCTACACGATCGAGGCGTTCGTCAAGCTGCCGGACGACGTACGCGGCACCAACCACGCGTGGATGAGCATCCTCAGCCGGTTCGGGGCGGGCGCCGACGCGGGCAAGACCGGCGACGACCCGGCCGAGCCGATCGCGACGCTCAGCCTCTCCGACGGCATGGCGCTGCAGTGGGCGATGTTCCCGCTCAACCGCGACGCCATGTCGACCAACTGGGGCCACGAGATGACCGCCGGTGAGTGGTTCCACGTGGCTGTGGTCAACGACGGCAAGCACACCACCCTGTACGTCGACGGCGCCGAACTGCTGCGCAACCCGTCGACCCCGGCGAAGGGCGTGGCCACGTCGCACGAGCCGTGGTTCGTCGGCGCCTACCACTACGACCGCATCGTGGAGCAGGCGTTCTACGGCTGGCTGGGCGACCTGCGCATCGTCGACCACGCCCTGCCGCCCAGCAGGTTCATGCGCGCCTGAGCAAAGCGGGTTCGCGGTCAGCGCGGCCGCGAACCCGCCCCGCACCTGGTTACCCTGCTGCTTCGATCGATCGCGCAGGAGATCAGGAGCTTGCCATGTCACTGAACGTTCGAACCGCCGCCCGCGCGATCATCCTCGACGAGGCCGATCAGGTCCTGTTGTGCCGCTTCGTCTTCCCCCACCCGGCGGTTCCGGACGGAGCACCGGCCGTCTGGGCTGCGCCTGGCGGCGGCGTCGAAGCAGGTGAGGACGGGCTGTCCGCACTGCGCCGCGAGCTGCGCGAGGAAACGGGGTTGGTGACCGCCGCCGATCCGCCGCACGTCTGGCACCAGGTCATCGCCGCGGATCACGCCCCGCCCGGTTTGGACGGCCTGGTCAACGACTACTTCCTCGTCCGCGCCACCCACTTCGAGCCCCACGGCGAGTTCACCGACGACCACCTGGCCGTTGATGAGCACCTAGCCGGCTTTCGCTGGTGGAGACTCTCCGAGATCGCGAATTACGCCGGGCCCGACCTGTTCTCGCCCCGCGACCTCACCACGCCACTGACCGACCTGCTCACGTCCGGGATACCCTCCGCTCCGGTCACACTCGGTCTATGACGTGCCCAGACCCGACTCGTTGATCAGGGGTTCGAGCAGTTTCGACATCGTGGCGGCGGCCCGTTCGGGGTCGCCGCCGACGATCGCGTCGACGAGGTCGGTGTGCAGCTGCGCCAGGTCGTCGGTCTCCCCCGCGACGTCGTGCAGCTGCACCTCCTCGAACACGTCGATCAGTCCCTCGTAGACGTCTTCGAGCAGCGCGTTGTGGGTCGCGGCGACGACCGCCCGGTGCAGGGCCGAGTCGGCGCGCACCCGCTCGTGCACGTCACCGCCGGTCCAGGCGGCGCGCCGCTCCTCGAGCAGCGCCGCCAACCGTGAAGCGTCGTCCGAGGTGCGACGGGCGGCGGCGATGCGGGCCGACGCGGCGTCGAGGGCCAACCTCAGTTCGAGGCTGTCGCGGCGGGACGTGCCCGCGACCCGGCGCGACACCGACGAGCGCAGGTCGGACGTCGACACCACGAACGTGCCGCGCCCCTGCTCGCGCGACAGGATGCCCGCCTGCACGAGCGAGCCGATCGCCTCGCGCACCGAGTTGCGCCCGGCGCCGCTCCACTCGACCAGCTCGGGCTCGGTCGGGATCTTGCTGCCGAGCGGCCATTTTCCCTCGGTGACCTGCGAGCGGAACAGGTCGGTGAGGCGGGCGCCGAGAGCTGCGCGATCAAGGCTGGGCACGGGTGCAGCCTAAACGGAGACCGGGCGGCAGGCGGCCCATCCCGCGCCGAGCGTGACCAGCAGCGTCGCCGCGAGCAGCCCGTACGTCAAATTCCACCCGCCGGTCGCCTGGTTGATCGCCCCCAGCGCCAGCGGCCCGACGCACCCGATGCCGTAGCCGATGCCCTGCACCACACCGGACAGTCGCGACGCCGTCTGCGGGTTGGCCGACCGCGCGCCGATCAGCGTCAGCACCAGCGGGAACGTGCTCACCCCGAGCCCGAACGCCGTCGCCCACACAAAGGCCCCAGCGGCGGGCGCGACGATCATGCCGACATATCCGACACCCATGAGCACTGCACAAACAACCACGATCCCGTACGCATTGTCGAAGCGCCTCGTCAGCGGCGGCACCACGAACGCCGCGATCAGCCCGAGCCCGGCGAACCACGAGAGCAGCAGCGCACTCTCGGTCGAGCTGAGTCCCGCGTCCTGCAGCATCGCCGGGAACCACGTCACCAGCGTGTAGACGTGCAACGTGGTCATGGCCATCAAACCGATCAACCCCAGCACCAAGGGGGTACGCCACGTCAAGCGGGACGGCTCGAGCCGGGCCGGCTCAGTCCCGGCCCGGGTGCGCTCGCTCGCGCTCACGCTCGAGGAGTCACTCCGGCGGTCGCTCGACCGGGGTGCCGCAACGAACCACAGTGCCGCCGCCACCGCCGTCACGACCGCCCAGGCCCCCGCCGCCGTCCGCCAGCCATAGACATGCGCGAGCGGCAGCGCGACCAGCGGCGCCGCCAACTGCCCGACCTGCAGCAACACCATGTACATCGTGCTGACCGCGTGCAGCCGCTCGGGAAAATACTGCTTCACGATCGGGATCAGGATGACGTTGCACGCCCCCACCCCCGCGAACGCGACCACGGTAGCGACGATCATGACGGTCGGCGACCAGGCGACCGCCCGCAGCAGAATGCCCACGGTCGCCGCCGTCACCGCGAGCGCGGCCGTACGCTCCAGCCCGAGCCGTCGTGCCAGGGGCGGCGCCGCGAACGCCGCCCCCGCGAAGCAGGCCGTGACGATCGTCCCGATCGCGCCCGCCACCACCGGCCCGAAGTGCAGATCCCCGGCGGCGTCCCCGGTCAGCACGCTGAACCCGGTCACCGCCGTCCGCAGGTTCAGCGCGGTCAACGCGACGGCCAGCAGAATCCCGCGATGCACCCGTGGGCGCGCGGGCGCGGCGAGCAGAGTCGTAGTCACCCCGGCAGTAAATCATGGGATGATGGGATGAATCTAAGCGATCTCTATCACTCGCTTCAGGGCGGCAGGTTGTCCGCCGTCCGCCCGGCGGATCGCGGCGCGCAGCAGCCCGGCGAAGGGCCGCCAGCCACCCCCGGCGCGGCAGTCGGCGGTCAGCGTGAGGGTCGTACGATCGCCGTCGGGCTCGCAGCGGTAGGTGTAGGCCGCGGTGACGCCGCCCTGCGACGAGTGCACGACAACCGTGCGGCCCGGTTCGACGATCTCGATCCGGCCGGTCCGATCCCGGCCCCGGCTGCGGAAGACGAGTTCCGAGCCGCTCACCCGGACGCTCTCCACGCCGGCCATCCAGGCGGGCGCGGCGGGCCAGTCGGTCAGCCGGGCCCACACCTCGGCGACCGGGCGTCCGACGATGACAGATTTCGTGAAGGCAATGGTCACGGCGCTCAGCCTGGCCCGCCGGCCCGATCCGCGTCTTGGACGGATTTCACATCGACGTCCACCTCCGGCACGAAGCCCGGGGCCGCCTGATCGGGGGTGAAGGCCGCGCGCTGGGCGGCGACGTAGGCGGACGGCGACACGCCAGTGTGCCGGCGGAAGTCCCGGATGAAGTGGCTCTGGTCGAACCAGCCGTACGCCGCCGCGAGCGCGGGCCAGTCGACCGAGGCGTAGACGTCGATCGCCGCGAGCAGCGCCCGCAGCCGCATGATCCGGGACACGATCCGCGGACTCAGCCCGACCATCTCGGTGAACTCCCGGTCGAGATGCCCGTGGGAGACGCCGAGCCCGGCCGCGAGCCCGGCGATCGGCTGCACCGGATCGGCTTCCAGCGCCCGCACGGCCGCCTCGCACCGAAGCAGGGCCGGACCGGGCGGGCCGGCCGCCAGCACCTTCTCGACGAGATCGAGCGTGCCGTCGGCGAGCAGCGCGGTCCGCAGTGCCGTCGCAGCCGGCCAGGCCGTGAGAAGCTCCACGACCTTTCCCCGTACGGAAGCGGGCCGCAGGCCGAACGAAGCCCGGCACCCGACCGCGGTGGTCACCACCCCGTAGCAGTGGGTCTCGCCGAGGGGTTCGTTGAGCACCGGCCGGTCGTGCGGGCCGATCAGGAAGCCGGTGTCGGTCACGAGTTCCGGGCCGTCGCCGGCCACCACGCGGATCGGGTCGCCGAGCACGATGACAGCGACCGTCGACCCGGTGGGCGCGATGCGTTCCCGGCGGTAGCCGATGCGGCCGCGGGCGTACCAGATCGACTCCACGAACCGCCCCGACGCGGACGGGCTCCGGGTCTCGAAGACGAAATCCACGTCCCATCTGACCACGGGACAGCACGCAGAACCGCCCGGTGGCTCCACCCGGGCGGTTCCCGTTCAGGCTGCCCGGGCGGCGGCAACCTCGATCACGCTGACGGCCGGTCGCGGCCGGAACCGCACGCATTCTCACTAGGGACACACGGATGCGAGCGCGGCCGGTTACCCCCGACGATCGCTGTGACTACATGAGCAGCCGCACTCCTCGGCATCGAGACGCGTGCGGCGCCCGTACCGCACCGGAGGAACCGTCATGACCATCACCACCACCGGCCGAGTCGTCCTCGAACCGGCATCCCAGCAGTTCGTCGAGGCCACGGCCCAACCGCCCTTCCTGTACGACCTGGGGCCGGTCGCGGCCCGCAAGGTCCTCGACGACGTGCAGGCCGCCCCGATCGCGCTGCTCCCGGTCGACGAGGAGTGGATCACCGTTCCGGCGGATGTGGGCGACGTCCGGGTACGCATCGTCCGGCCGAAGAACGCCGCGGCCGTTCTGCCCGTCGTCCTCTACATGCACGGCGGCGGGTGGATCCTCGGCAACGCCGCGACCCACGACCGGCTCGTGCGCGAGCTCGTGGTCGGCACCGGGGCAGCCGTCGTCTTCGTGGAGTACACGCGATCCCCCGAGGCGCACTACCCGGTCGCGATCGAGCAGGGCTACGCGACCGCCCGATGGGTCGTCCGCGAGGGCGCGTCGCACGGGCTCGACCCGCTCCGGATGGCGGTGGCGGGCGACTCGGTCGGCGGGAACATGACCGCCGCGCTGGCGCTGATGGCTCGGCAGCGCGGCGACGTCCGGTTCGTGCACCAGTCGATGTACTACCCGGTCACCGACGCCGGGATGGACACCGGCTCCTACGAGCAGTTCGCCACCGGCTACTTCCTCAGCGCCAAGGCGATGGAGTGGTTCTGGGACGCCTACGTGCCGGACGTCGAGCGCCGGCGGGAGATCACCGCGTCCCCGCTGCGGGCGGAGCTGGACCAGTTGGCTGGGCTGCCGCCCGCGTTGGTGATCGTCGACGAGGCAGACGTGCTGCGCGACGAGGGTGAGGCGTACGCGGCGAAGTTGCGATCGGCGGGGGTCGCGGTGACGGCGGTCCGGTACGACGGCATCACCCACGACTTCATGATGCTCAACCCGCTGAGCGGCACCCACGCCACCCGCGCCGCGATCGCCCAGGCCATCGCGGTGCTGCGCGACGCGCTCGGCACCGCCCACGATCGCGTCGTGACGGCCCGGACCGTTGGGACCGGCCTCATTCGGGAGGACCTCGCCGCGACCGGGTAGGAGCACCTCCTCCCGCTGAACGCACCTTGACCCGGAGCCACTGCCTGGGGTTGCCTGGAGCCACCGCCGGGCGGAGGTGACATGGCAGCGACCTGGGGCGACGCGCGTTTTCGGCCCCGGCAGCGCCGCACCGCGCTGCTGGGGCGCGAAGCGGAGTGCGCGGCGCTCGATCGGTTGCTGACGGCGGTGCGAGGCGGGCAGGGCCGTTCGCTGGTGATCCACGGTGAGCCCGGAGCGGGCAAATCGGTCCTGCTGGACTATCTGATCGAGCGGGGAAGCGACTGCCGGCTGGTGTCCGCGGTGGGCATCCAGTCCGAGGCGGAGCTCGCGTACGCGGCGTTGCATCAGGTGTGCGCGCCGATGCTCGACCTGATCGGCCGGCTGCCGGAACCGCAGCGCGACGCCCTCACCACGGCGTTCGGCCTGCGCGGCGGACCGCCGTCCGATCGATTCCTGGCGGCCTCGGCGTCCTCGGCCTGTTCGCCCTGGCCGCCGACAGCCGGCCGCTGCTCTGCGTGGTCGACGATCTTCAGTGGCTCGACGAGGCCTCGGCCACCGTGCTGGCTTTCGTGGCGCGCCGGTTGGTCGCGGAACCGGTGGCGTGCGTGTTCGCGGTTCGCGACACCGAGCCGGTCTTCGCCGACGACGCGAATCTCCCGCGGTTGCCGGTGGGACGGCTCAGCGACGACGACGCCCGCGCACTTCTGGCAACGGCGGTGCTCGGCCCGCTGGACGAGCGGGTGCGGGACCGGATCATCGCCGAGGCCGACGGCAATCCGCTGGCCCTGCTCGAGCTGCCACGCGGACTGACGAACGCGGAGCTGGCCGGCGGCTACGGATTTCCGGCCGGCCAAGGGCTCGTTCAGCGGATCGAGACGAGTTTCCGGCGACGCCTCGACCGGATGCCGCCGGACACACGCCGCTTGCTGCTGGTGGCGGCCGCGGAACCGTACGGAGATCCCGTGGTCGTCTGGCGCGCGGCTGCACGGCTGGGCCTCGAGGCGGACGCCGCCATCGCCTCCGACCTGATCCAGTTCGGCGCCCGGATCCGCTTCCGGCACCCGCTCGTGCGTTCGGCCGTCTATCGGTCGGCCTCGCCGAAGGACCGGATGGCCGTGCACGCGGCGCTGGCCGAATCGCTCATCGGGAACGCTCAGGCGGAGCGGCGGGCGTGGCATCGCGCCCACGCGACCGCGGCGCCCGACGAAAACCTGGCCGCGGAGCTCGAGCGGTCGGCCGAGCGCGCCCAGGCCCGGGGCGGCCTGGCCGCGGCGGCCGCCTTCCGGCAACGCGCCGTCCTGTTCACCCCTGACCCGGAGCACCGGGCCCGACGCGCGCTGGAAGCCGCCCAGGCCCATCACGACGCCGGCGCGCCCGGCCCGGCTCAGGAACTGCTGGAGGTGGCACGCAGCGGCACGCACGACGCGGAACTCCTCGCCCGGGTCAGCCTGCTGCGCGCCGAGCTGGCCTTCACCTCGGACCACGGCAGCCAGGCTCCCCCGCTGTTGCTCGACGCGGCCCGGCAACTGGCCGCCTTCGACATCCCGCTGGCCCGCCAGACCTACCTGCAGGCGGTCTCGGCCGCGATGTTCACCGGCCGGCTCGCCGAGGGCGACGGCCTCCAGGAGATCGCTCTGACCGCACGGGTCGCGCCACCGTCGCCCGCCGCGCCTCGCGCCGTCGACCTGCTGCTGGACGCGTTCACCTCGTTGCTCACCGAGAATCCGGGCACAGCGGCGCCGTTCATGGAGGACGCACTCCGGCTGTTCAAGGGCGGCACAGTCTCCACCGAGGAAAATCTGCGCTGGTTGTGGCTGGCTTTCGTCCTCGCGCTGGCCCGATGGGACGACGACGCCTTACGCCTGCTGGCCGAACGGCACGTGCGTCTCGCTCGCGGCGCCGGCGCGCTCGCGGTGCTGCCGTTGGCTCTCAACGCTCGCGGCCTTCTGCACTTCTTCGAGGGCGACCTGGGCGAGGCAACCGCGGGCGTCGACGAGATCGAGACCATCACCACCGCGACCGGGATGCGGCTCACCCATTACGGCGCCCTCGCTCTCGCCGCTTGGCAAGGCCGTAAAGCTGAGGCCGAACGGTTGTGCGCCTCAGCCGTCCGCGAGGCGACGGCCCGCGGCGAAGGAGTCGGCCTGAGCAACGTCCAGTGGACCCGCGCCGTGCTCTACAACGGCCTCGGCCGCTATGCGGAGGCCCGGGACGCGGCGAGCGCGGCGAGCGCCGACGGTCCGGTCCCGGGCGCGGCCGCTCAGTTCGGTCCGGCCGAACTCGTCGAGGCGGCTGTCCGCTGTGGCGACACCGCCTTGGCGGCCCGCGCCCTGGAACAACTGCTGCGCAGCACGCGAGCGAGCCGGAGCGGCTGGGCGCGCGGAATCGAGGCCCGCTCGCGGGCGCTGCTCGCCCCTCGCGACGAGGCCGACGACCTTTACCGGACGGCGATCGAACGGCTGGACGGCACGCGGCTGCGCTCGGAGGCCGCCCGCGCCCACCTGCTGTACGGCGAATGGCTCCGCCGCGAGCGGCGCCGGCTGGAGGCGCGCGAGCACCTGAACCGCGCCCACGACATGTTCGACATGATCGGCATGGACGCGTTCGCCGGCCGCGCGGCCCGCGAGCTGCGCGCGACCGGCGAGACCGCCCGCCGGCGCAGCGTCGAGACGAACAGCGACCTGACACCCCGCGAACTGCAGATCGCCCGGCTCGCCCGCGAGGGCCTGAGCAATCCGGAGATCGCCAGCCGGCTGTTCATGAGTCCACGCACCGTCGAATACCACCTGCACAAGGTTTTCACCAAGCGTGGCATCACGTCCCGCGTCGAACTCCGAGCCGCCCTGGCCGACGACATCCGGACGGCTGGACCGGGCAGATGACGGCGTCAGAACTCCAGGACGAGCCGGCCGCGGACACCACCGGCCTCCAGGCGCCGGTGCGCCTCGGCCGCCCCTTCGGGCGGGAAGACACCGGCCACGCGCAGGCTGATCCGCCCCGTCGCGGCCAGCCGGCCGAGCAGGTCGAGCTTGTCCGGGCGCCCGTCGTACTCGTGCACGAAGGCGTAACTCAGCGCCACCTGGCGTTCGGCCGCCTGCTGTTCGAACGCGACCTGGTCGGGACGGCTGCGCACGTACACCAGGGAGCCGGCCCGGCGGACGGCCGGCAGCAGGGCCGGGCCGATGACCGCGGCGTCCAGTGCCGCGTCCGCGCCGTCCGGCCACAGCGCCCGGATGCGGGCGGCCACGTCCGGTCCGCGTTCGACGATCTCGTCGGCGCCGAGCGACCGTACGAGCTCGAGGTCCTTCGGCGCGGCGTCGACCAGGACCTGATGGCCGGCCTCCTTCGCCAACTGGACGGCATAGCCACCGACGGCGCCGGCCGCACCGGTCACGACCAAGCGGCTGTGCGGTCGCAAACCGAGGTGGTCGAGGCCGTTGAGCGCGGTCAACCCGCTCATCGGCAGGGTCGCGGCCTCGGCGTGACTCGCGCCGGCCGGCATCCGGGTCACCCAGGCTTCCGGCAGCACCACCCATTCCGCGTAGCCTCCACCGGCGGCCCGGGTCGGGTTCACCATCGCCATCACGTCGTCGCCGATCGCGAGCCGGGCCGACGAGGACGGGCCGACCTCGTCGATCGTCCCGGCGACGTCGAGGCCGGGAACGGCCGGACGGACGGCCGTCGGCCGGATCGGCGACAGACCACCGCGAATGAGCGTGTCCACCGGATTGACGACCGCGGCGCGCACCCGGATGCGGACCTCCCCGGCGCCAGCATGCGGCTCCGGAAGATCGATGACGTTGAGCACCTCGGGTCCGCCGAACCGGGTGAGACCGACCGCCCTCATGCCGACACCGTCCCCAGCGACAGACGAACGCCGGTGGCCGAGGAATTCTCGATCGCGTCGATCAGGCGGTGCCGGGCCAGCGCCAGTTCGAAGTCGGGCACTGTGCGGGTGTCCTCGGCGAGGTCACGGGCGAGCTCGGCGTAGAGCAGCGCCACCCCGGCCGCGGGGGTCCCGGCCAATTCGGCGGGGACGTCCCGCAGGTAACGCGACGGCACGTCGAGCGGGGTGACCGAGGTTTCCGGCCCGCGTCCGCCGGCGAGCGTCAAGGGGGCGACCTGCATGTTGCCCCAGGCGGCGGTCAGCACGAGGTCGCCGTCGGTCCCGTTGATCTCCCAGCGGAAGTTGTCGCCGCGAGACGTGCCGCCGCGGTAGAAGACGGAGGCGGCCGTGCCGGAGCTCAGAGTGCCGATGAGGGCGACCTGGTCGGCGACGGTCACCGGGATTCTCGTGCCGTCCTCGAGCACCGTCGTCTCCTTGCGCCCGACGACGAGGTTGCTCGTCAGGGTGCCGAACTCGCCGAGCACGTAGTGCAGCGGATCGAGCGCGTGCAGCGCAGCCGAGGTCAGCGGGGACGCGCCGGCGGCCTGGTCGAACCAGTACGCCTGGCGGTGGCCGGCGACCTCGCCGCCCCAGACCATCCCGGAGCCGACCATCGTGGTGCCCAGGACGTCGCCGATGTACCCGTCGCCGATCAGTTCCCGCGCGTAGCGGACCTCCGGGGCGTACCGGCCCTGCAGCCCGGTCACCGTGCGGGCGCCGGTCCGCCGGGCAAGTTCGGCGAGGTGCTCGGCCTCGGCCAGGCCGGCGGCCAACGGCCACTCGCTGTACACGGTCTTGCCCGCCGCCAGCGCCGCCTTGATCAGATCGAAGTGCTGCGCGACCGGCACGGCGACGACCACCAGGTCGACGCCTGGGTGCTCGATGAGCCGGCGATGGTCGTCGTAACCGGGAACGCCGTGCTCGGCGGCCGCGGCGTCCGCCGAGGCGCGTCGCGACGTGCTGACCGCTCGTAGCTCGAACGCCGGCGACGCCTGGATCACGGGGATGTGTGACAGCGACGCCCACGAGCCGATTCCGATGATGCCCACACCTGTCGGGGACATGGTTCTCCTCCTGCGATGAGCGGCCACCTTCGGGCCGCCGGGAACCGACTGTAGGCTTTTCTGGAACGATCGACAAACAATAAGCTCGTGACAGACGCTACAGTGAGTTATTTGGCCTATTTGTTCTTTGTCGATCGCTCCAGAAAAGAGTACGGTCTGCTCATGGCTCGTCATCGGGAGTTCGACGTCGACGCCGCCGTGGTGGCGGCGATGGACGTGTTCCGTCTCAACGGCTACGAGGGCACCTCGATGAGAGACCTCGCCGACGCGACGGGGCTGGGCAGCGGCTCGCTCTACGCCGCGTTCGGCAACAAAGAGGGCATCTACATGGCCGCGCTCGATCTTTACCGCGCGCGCTACGCGGCACCGCTGGCCGACATGCTGCGCGCCGGGCACGACGCCCGCGAGGTGATCCGCGAGGTCTTCGTGAGCGTGGTCGACGACATCGTCACCGACGGGCAGCGCAAGGCGTGCCTCATCGTGGCGGCGGCGATGGAGCGGGCCCACCTCGACAAGCGGGTGGCCGAACGGCTCCGGTCGACCACTCAGGCGCTCGAGCTGGCGCTGTTCGACACCCTCGCCGAGGGCCAGCTGCGGGGCCACATCCCGGCCGACCGCGACGCCCGCGACCTGGCCGCATTCCTGGTGACGAGCATGCAGGGCCTGCGGGTGATGGGCGCGATCAACCCCGACCGGGCCACCCTCATGCGCAGCGCCGAGGTGGCGCTGCGCTGCTTGATCTGACGCCGCTGGAAGGACCGAAGAATGCGTTCGCTGGTATTGCGGGAGTTCGGCACCCCGCTCGAACTCGAAGAGATGGACACCCCCGTCGCGGGTCCGGGCCAGGTGCTGGTCCGGGTCGCGGCCAGCGGGGTCAACCCGCTCGACACCAAGATCCAAGCAGGCAAGGCGGCTCACGCCCGAACCCGCCTCCCGGCCGTGCTGGGCCTTGACCTGGCCGGCGTCGTCGAGGTGGTCGGTCCCGGCACGACGGGCTTCCGACCGGGCGACGAGGTCTACGGCCTGACCGGCGGGGTGGGTGAGCTGCAGGGGTCCCTGGCCGAGTACGCGGCCGTGGACGCCCGGTTGCTGGCACCCAAGCCCCGATCGCTGTCCCTGCGCGAGGCGGCGGCTCTGCCGCTGACCGTCATCACCGCCTGGGAGGGCCTGGTCGACCGGGCCGGGGTCCGGGCCGGGCAGCGCGTGCTCGTGCACGGCGGAGCGGGCGGGGTGGGTTCAGCCGCGGTGCAGATCGCGCGGGCCCGCGGCGCCGAGGTCTTCGCGACCGGCTCGCCACGCAGCCTGGAAGCCATCGAGCGCCTCGGAGCCGTCCCCGTCGACCGTACGACCACCTCCGTCGAGGAGTACGTGGCCAAGTACACCGGGGGCGAGGGCTTCGACATCATCGTCGACACCGCCGGCGGAGCCACCCTCGACGCGTCCTTCGCGGCCGCCCGCGTCTACAGCGGTCACGTCGTCAGCGCGCTGGGCTGGGGCACACACGCACTCGCCCCGCTGTCGTTCCGCGGCGCGACCTACTCCGGCGTCTTCACGCTCCTGCCGATGCTGACCGGACGCGGGCGCGAGCATCACGGCGAGATCCTGCGCGAGGCAGCCGCCCTGGCCGACGCCGGAGCGCTCGCGCCGCTGCTGGACACCCGGCGGTTCATCCTCGACACGGTGAGCGAGGCCCACGCCCTGGTCGCGGACGGCGGCAACGTCGGCAAGGTGGTCATCGACATCACGATCTGAGCCGCACGGAACAAGAAACGGGCCGCCGCGAGCAATCGCGGCGGCCCGTTGTCAGGCGGGAGCTCAGGCGGCGGCGACCAGGCCGGCCGAGACCGGCTCCAGGGCCGAGGCCAGGATCTCCCGGACGTCCGAGACGATGTGCACCGTCAGGGCGGCCAGCACGTCGGCCGGGACGTCGTCGAGGTCGGGCTCGTTGCGCTTGGGCAGGTAGACCTCGGTCAGGCCGGCCCGCTGGGCGGCGAGCAGCTTCTGCTTCACCCCACCGATCGGCAGCACCCGGCCGGTCAGCGAGACCTCGCCGGTCATGCCGACCTCGGCCCGCACGTTGCGGCCGACCAGCAGCGAGACCAGTGCCGTCGTCATCGTGACGCCGGCCGATGGCCCGTCCTTCGGCACCGCGCCCGCGGGCACGTGCAGGTGGATCGGGTGGTCGAGCTGCTCGGGCGAGATGCCGAGCTCGTCGGCGTGGGCCCGCACGTAGGAGAGGGCGATCTGCGCCGACTCCTTCATCACGTCGCCGAGCTGACCGGTGACCGACAGCCCGCCCTTGTCGCCGGGCAGCAGCGACGCCTCGATGAAGAGCACGTCACCGCCCATCCCGGTCACGGCCAGGCCGGTCGCCACGCCGGGGACGGCGGTGCGCTCGGACGACTCCGGCGTGAACCGGGGCTTGCCGATCAGCTCCTTGAGGTCGGCGACCTCGACCGTCGCGGGCAGCGTGCCCAGGGCGGCCTTGCGGAACGCCTTGGCCAGCAAGCGCTCGAACGACCGTACGCCGGCCTCTCGGGTGTAGTTGGCGGCGATCTCCCGAAGCGCGTCCTCGGTGACCGTCACCTCGCCCTCGGACAGCGCGGCCTTCTCGAGCTGGCGGGGCACGAGGAAGTCGCGGGCGATGGCGACCTTGTCGCTCTCGGTGTAGCCGTCGATCGAGATGAGCTCCATCCGGTCGAACAGCGCCTGCGGGATCGTCTCGAGCACGTTCGCCGTCGCGATGAACAGCACGTCGGACAGGTCGAGGTCCAGGTCGAGGTAGTGGTCGCGGAACGTGTGGTTCTGCGCCGGGTCGAGCACCTCGAGCAGCGCCGCGGCAGGGTCACCACGGTAGTCGCTGCCGACCTTGTCGACCTCGTCGAGCAGGACGACCGGGTTCATCGAACCCGACTCCTTGATCGCTCGCACGATCCGGCCGGGAAGGGCACCGACGTACGTACGGCGGTGGCCGCGGATCTCGGCCTCGTCGCGCACGCCGCCCAGGGCGACCCGGACGAACTTACGGTTCAGGGTGCGCGCGACCGACTCGCCGAGCGAGGTCTTGCCGACGCCGGGAGGACCGGCCAGCAGGATCACCGCGCCGGAGCCGCGGCCACCCACGACGGACAGGCCCCGCTCCTCACGACGGGCGCGAACGCCCAGGTATTCGACGATGCGTTCCTTGACCTCGTCGAGGCCGTGGTGGTCGGCGTCGAGCACCGCCCGCGCGGCGGCGAGATCGGTGTTGTCCTCGGTGCGGACGCTCCACGGCAGGTCGAGCACGGTGTCGAGCCAGGTGCGGATCCAGCCCGCCTCCGGGTTCTGGTCGCCGGCCCGTTCGAGCTTGCCGACCTCGCGCAGCGCGGCCTCGCGTACGGAATCAGGCAGGTCGGCCGCCTCGACCCGGGCGCGGTAGTCGTCGTTGCCGTCGGCCTCGCCCTCGCCGAGCTCCTTGCGGATGGCCTTGAGCTGCTCGCGCAGCAGGTATTCGCGGTTGCGCTTCTCGACCGACTCGCGGACGTCGCTCTCGATCTTGTCGCTGACCTCGGACTCGGCCAGGTAGTCCTTCGTCCACTCGATCAGCAGGTGCAGCCGGGCCTCCACGTCGGGGGTCTCCAGCAGCTCACGCTTGCGGTCGTTGGACAGGTAGGGGGCCCAGCCGGCGGTGTCGGCCAGGTCGCTGGGGTCCTCGATGGCGCTGACCGACTCGATGACCTGCCACGCCTCGCGGCGCTCGAGGACCGAGACGACGAGCTTCTTGTACTCGGCGGCCAGCTCGCGGGTGTGCGCGTTCGGGGTCGCCGCCTCGACCGGCTCGACCTCGACCCACAGGGCCGCGCCGGGGCCGGTCACGCCGCCGCCGATGCGGGCACGCTCACCGGTACGCAGCACGGCCGCGGGGGCCCCGCTACGGGACTTGCCGACCTGCTTGACGCTGGCCACGACGCCGTGGGACGCATAGCGGTCCTCCAGGCGCGGGGCGATGAGCAGCTCGGACCCGGCCGAGGTGCGGGCCGCGTCAACGGCCGCCTGAGCTGCCTCGTCGAGCTCGACCGGAACGGCCATGCCCGGAAGCAGGACGATGTCATCAAGGAACAGAACGGGAAGTCGCTTGCTGGTCACGCGGTACCTCCGAAAATTGAGTGCGTCGGGCTCAACCTCGGAGATACCGCGTGTCTTCCAGCGTTCGCTGGGGGCGAACAACGCCCCTCGATGTCAGTCGGTGCCGGACTCCATGGCCGCCTGGTCGAGCAGCTCGGCGTCGTCGGCCACCGCGCCGCGCGAGGCGATCTCTTCCGCGCCGCCGGCCGGCAGGGCGCCGATCAGGCCCTCGGGGCTGCCGATCATGCCGAGGCGCGCGTACTGCTCGAGCTTGGCACGGGAGTCGGCGATGTCGAGGTTGCGCATCGTCAGCTGGCCGATGCGGTCGGCCGGGGCGAACGCGGGCGTCTCGGTGCGCTCCATCGACAGCTTGTCGGGGTGGTAGCTGAACGCGGGGCCGGCGGTGTTGAGCACCGAGTAGTCGTCGCCGCGGCGCAGCCGGAGCGTGACCTCGCCGGTGACCGCGTTGCCGACCCAGCGCTGCAGCGACTCGCGCAGCATGAGCGCCTGAGGGTCGAGCCAACGGCCCTCATACATGAGCCGGCCCAGTTTGCGGCCCTCGTTGTGATAGCTGGCGACCGTGTCCTCGTTGTGGATCGCGTTGACCAGGCGCTCGTACGCGATGTGCAGCAGCGCCATGCCGGGGGCCTCGTAGATGCCGCGGCTCTTGGCCTCGATGACCCGGTTCTCGATCTGGTCGGACATGCCCAGGCCGTGGCGGCCGCCGATGGCGTTGACCTCGAGCACCAGGTCGACGGCCGAACCGAACTCCTTGCCGTTGACCGTGACCGGGCGGCCCTCGACGAAGCCGATGGTCACCTCTTCGGCTCCGATGGCGACCTCGGGGTCCCAGAACCGCACGCCCATGATCGGGTCGACGAGCTCGATGCCGGCGTCGAGGTGCTCGAGCGACTTGGCCTCGTGGGTGGCGCCCCAGATGTTGGCGTCGGTCGAGTACGCCTTCTCGGTCGAGTCGCGGTAGGGCAGGTCGCGGGCGAGCAGCCACTCGCTCATCTCGGTGCGGCCGCCGAGCTCGCTGACGAAGTCTTTGTCGAGCCAGGGCTTGTAGATGCGCAGCGACGGGTTGGCCAGCAGGCCGTAGCGGTAGAACCGCTCGATGTCGTTGCCCTTGAACGTCGAGCCGTCGCCCCAGATCTGCACCCGGTCTTCGAGCATGGCCCGCACGAGCAGCGTGCCGGTGACGGCGCGGCCCAGCGGGGTGGTGTTGAAGTAGGTGCGGCCGCCGGAGCGGATGTGGAACGCGCCGCAGGCGAGAGCGGCCAGCCCCTCCTCGACGAGCGCCGAGCGGCAGTCGACCAGGCGGGCGACCTCAGCACCATATGACCGGGCGCGGTCGGGCACGGAGGTCACGTCGGGCTCGTCGTACTGGCCGATCTCGGCCGTGTAGGCGCACGGGACGGCGCCCTTCTCGCGCATCCACGCGACCGCGACCGACGTGTCGAGCCCGCCGGAAAAGGCGATGCCGACGCGTTCACCAACCGGGAGAGAGGAGAGGACCTTAGTCACGCGTCAGATTATGCACTACGCCGCATGAAAATACGAGACCGACCCACCCGGGCGATCCAACAGTCCGACAATTCGGGCGGGCGCACGCCGCCTCACGCAGTCGGTCGATCATGATCGATATGACAACTGCCCAGCTCAAGTAGGGTGGCGGGATGCCGAGCAGACGTGTCCGCCTCCCCCTGGTCCTCGCCGCCGCGGCGATCCCCCTGATCGTCGCCGGCCCCTCCTCGGCAGCGGTAGTGCCGGACGGCGGGACGCCCCCGACCCTCGCAGCGACTGCCCCCGCCAACGCGGTCCACGTCTCTTGCAAGACCGGCAACGACCACAACCCGGGAACGCCGGCCAAGCCGCTGCGCTCCCTCAGCGCCGCGACGTCCCGCGCCGCCGGCAAGGTGATCGCCCTGGCCCGCGGCTGCACCTGGGCAACGACCGTCAACCTGCGCGGTGACGGAACCAGACTGACCGCCTACGGCTCCGGTTCGCTCCCGGTCATCGACGGCCGCTCGGCCGGTCTCCGGAGCGTCGTGCTGCTCGCCGGCCGCAACCAGGTCATCGAGAACGTGCGGGTGACGAACGCCCAGGCCAACGGCGTCGAGATCCGGGGCGCGAACAGCCGCGTACGGGCCAGCACCATCGACCACGTCGGCGTCGGCGTGGCGTTCAAGGGCAGCGGCGGCGTGGCCGAGCGGGTGACGGTCCGCAACCTGCACATGATCCGCAACACCCCCGGCGGCAACGACGACTACGGCGCGACCGGCTTCGCCGTGGAGGCGAGCGGCGTCGAGATCGGCTACAGCAGTTGCACCGACTGCCGGGCCACCAGCCACGACTACGGCCACGACGGCGGCTTCGTCGAAGTGTGGAACTACGCCGACGACCTCGACGTGCACCACAACACCGGCTCGAACACCGAGGGCATCCTCGAGATCGGCGGCGACCGGTCCAGTTCGTCGGCCCGCGGCATCAAACTGCGCCACAACACGTTCCGCGACTCGCACGGCGGCGTCGTCCTGCACACCGACGGCAAGTTCGCCATCGCCGACGCGCAGATCGCCGTCACCGCCAACACCATCACGAGCACCGGCACCCAGGACCCGCCGATCCTCTCGGGCGACGCGAGGCGGGTGACCTTCGAGGGCAACCGCATCAGCACGGCCAGCGTGGTCAGCAACACGACCCCGGCCCGCCACCGCTGCAACAGCATCACGCTGCGCAAGGGCGCCGCCCTCGGCTACCCCCGCCACAGCACCGAACGCCTCGACGGCAAGGCCCCCTGCTCCTGACCCCGTCACCCGAATGAGGACGTTCGCGGCCGCTCTGTGGAAAGACGTGCGCCCGGGTGGCACTCTCGGGCGCGGGGTGCGCGATGGCGAGTTCCTTCGAGGCGCGGAACGGGTCGGACAAACCACCGCCCGAGGCGCGGAACGGGTCGGACAAACCACCGCCTGAGGCGCGGGACGACTCGGACAAATCGCCGCCCGAAGCGCGGGACGGGTCGGGCAAAGCCGCGCCTGGCCGGCCGCCACGACCGTCCAAGCGGCGCAATCCGGTCAGCGATCAACTGCCCGAGGCCGTACGACTTCTGCTGCTGGGATTGGAACGGCTGGCCGAGGGCAGGTTCAGCTTTCCGCGGATGGTGACGCTCATTCACCGCGAGGGCGGAGAACGGCTCAACCCGGCCAACATCACCCGGTGGCGTAACGGCACCGAATTTCCGACCGAGGACGCCGTACGCCGATGGACGCGCGTGTGCGGCGGCGACGTCGACGCCGTCATCCAGCAATACGTGCTGGCCAAAGACGCCTACGACGCGTGGAAAGCGGACGGGCGCCCCTCGCCGGCCACTCCCGCAGTCCTCGCCGGTCCGATCGACACCGCGGCCTCAGCAATTCCCGACGCCGGGCAGGTTCCCGGCGGCACGCCGGCAAGTCCCGACGCCGGGCAGGTTCCCGGCGGCACGCCGGCGATTCCCGACGACGCCGCCTCAGCGATCTTCAGCGGCCGCGGGCCCGCAGTATGGATCGCCGCGGCGGTGGCCCTCGCGGTGGTGGTGTCGGTCGGGGCCGGAGTTCTGCTGTGGCCCCGGCCGGATCGTGGCATCACGGTGGGTTCCTGCACGTGGCCGGTTCGCGCCGTCCCGGCGCCGGACAGGGTGACCCCGGCCGGAGCCTTCGTCTACAAACTCCCGAGCGGAGACGGGTCCCGCGACGTCCCGATTCTCGCCGGTGGCGCCGTGCTTCAGCCCTTTGTCGCGTCCGCACCCCGCATCGGCGCGGTCGCCTCGATCATCGGCCTGGACGGCAACCGCACCGATGTCACCCGGGACCACCCGGTGCGGTTCGAGATCATCGCGGTGCGCCCGTCGAAGCCGGCCACCGTGATCGCCCGCCAGGAGACCGCGGTCACTCCGGCCAACGTCAACCGGGACGTCGTGGCGACCTTCGACTCCCCCGTCGCCGTCGAGACCGGAGAGGTCTACGTGCTGCGCGTGGTGAACCTGTCGACGTCGGCGGTCATCGGTTTCTACGTGAACGGCAGGGCCGGTCCGGACCGGTCGGTGCCGTACGCGGAGGACGTCTGTCTCGAGAACGCCGAGGGGCCGTTCACCACGGCCGGCTGGTCCATGTCCGGTCTCGTCGCCGCCGCGGCGTGAGGCCGCCCGACTTTCAGGAATCGGCTGTCACCGCAGGTCAGGAGTTTGCAGATCGGCTTGATAATGCGAAACCCGCCGTACGGGCAGGCGGGCGTCGATGATTTCCGCAGCATCCCCGGCCGACCGACGACCACGAAGCGGAGAACTGGATGAAGGTCAACATTTTGCGGCGCACGGTCGCCGTGGCAGCCGCTCTCCTGACCGGGAGCATTCTGGCTGTCGCCGCACCGGCGGGCCCCGCCCAGGCGGACAGCTTCCCCGATTCGTCGTTCCTGAATCCGGCCGAGGAGGCGTGGTGCACTGCCTGGCCGTCTCGCAGCAAGCTGTGCGTCGAGGTCTATGCCGTCGAGGGTCTGTGGGCGAACCGCAACGCCGTCGGTTGTGAGACGCCCGACCCCTGCACGAACGGCGAGGAGCAGAACGGTCTTCAGCACTGCCTCTGGTCCGCGATCTTGAAGTTGCGACACGGCCCGGGCACGGCGACCGAGTTCCTGACCCGGCACGAGAGCGGCTCGGACGACCAGGACGACACCGACCGTGACTGGAACAACAACGGTCTCGGCTTCATGATCGCGGATATCGTCGAGGACGAGCGCGCCGCGGACCCGTCCATCGACGACAAGAGCGCCGTCCTCGATTGGTGCATGTTCGTCGTGGACAGTGACGACCTCGACTACAACCCGAACCCGAACCCGGATCCGCTCGCGAGGCGTTGACCGGCCGCCGCCAACGGTTTCTCGTAGAAGATCCGTTGGCGGCGCCCGGGTATCGTCGAAGAATGGCGGACGATCGCTCAACTGAAAAGGGCGACGCGGAGCCTGGAAAAACCGCTACGACGGGCGTTACTCTGACGGTCGCCGCCACCGTCTTAGGCATCGCCGGTGGTTTCATTCAGGTGCAGGACGAGCCGGCCAAAGTGTGGACAATGGGCGCCGCCGTGCTGGCGGCGCTCGCTGCGTCTCTGGCCTTTTTGGTGTGGCGAAAATTTCAGCCGCACCGGCGCCGCCGATGGCAGCAGATTCGTGGTGCCGCCGGGTCGGCGGTGCTGTCCATTGCGGTCTTCCTGACCGCTGTCTCGGTCAAACCGGCCGACACCCCCGCCTCGCCGGCGCCGACCGCGCCGGACCCCGCGGCCGACGTCTACATGCACGAGATCATGTCGAGCAGCCTCGAGAACACCACGGTCCGGCTCGGCCCGGGCGGTTGGGCGATGACCGAATTCCGCGTCACCCGGCCCTACCTGAGATCCATCGAAGTGGCGGCCGGCTCGAACGGTGAGAAAATCCTGCTGATCGTCTACGACGAAAACGCGCAAGAAATCGCTTCCGGTGAGCCGATAATCAGCGGATATCGAGCGAAGCACATCTTCCGTCAACCCAAGGACATATCGGCCTACGTCGGGTCGAGGCTCTACCTCATGGCGGCAAATCTTCCCGAAAGAGAGGCGCGGGTCTATTTCACCAAGCATGACGCCGACCCGGGAATCAACAGTTACCTCCGCTGCCCGCGCCCTCGGCCTCTGGATTGCCTGAATCCCCGAAAGCAAGATCTCAACGCCCTCGTCGTGGGTCGCGAAGCGCCCTGGTGAATCAGGCCAGAAGCGGGTTCTCGATCTCGTCGGCCAGAAGAGCGGCTGAGGCGGGGTCGCCGCTGTGGCGCAGCGCGCGGACGGTCATCTCGCGCATCCCGGTGCGCGACGCCAGCCGGAGCAGGGTGTCGGCCCACAGCGTCACGTCGGGGTGGCCGTGCCGCCGGCCGAGGTCGCACTGGGCGTCGAGGATGTGCGCGTCGAGCCAGACGTACGGGTCGGCCAAGCGGTTCGAGCGGGTGCGCGCGTCGGCGAGCAGGTCGAAGGCCCGGCCGGTGTCGCCGGCGGCGTCGGCGACCAGCGCGAGCGACCGGGCCGCGATCCCCTCCCAGCAGGGGTCGCCGAGCTGGCACGCCCGGGCGAACGCCTGCCGGAGGATGCCGGCCGCCGCCGCGGGGTCGCCCAGGGCCAGGTGGGTCTCCCCGCGCAACGCCTGCGGCCACGGCACGAACGCCAGCCAGTGGTCCTGCTCGGCCACCCGGATCGACTCGTCGAGTCGCGCGGCGGCCGCCTCGAGCTCCCCGGTCAGCAGATGCACCCGGCCGAGCATCGACAGGGCGTACGCCCGGGTCCGCGCGTCGACCGTCAGCCCGATGGCTTCTTCCAGCAGCTTCACCGCTTGCGGGTACGCGGCCCGGTCGCTCGCCACCGAGCCGAGATAGGTGGTCACCCGTGCCGTGATCGCCGGTGAGCCGTCGGCGACCGCGAGGGCGTCGGTCAGCCACCGTTCGGCCCGGTCGTAGCGGGCGCGCAGGAAGTCGACGTACCCGATCTCGGCCCGGGCCCGCGCCGCCGCGGCCCGGTCGCCCACGGCCAGCGCGATCCGGTCGGCCTCGTGCAGGGTGGCCAGGCCCTCCTCGTCCAGGCCGCGCAGCGAGTGGATCAGCGCCTCGGCCAGCCGGAGCCGGGCCGTGAGCCGCCACCGGTCCGACTCCGCGCGATCGGCCAGCGCGACCGCCGTACGCAACGACCGCACCCCCGCCTCGACCGAGCCGGCCGCCACCGCCGCCGCGCCCGACTCGACGATCGCCTCCAGCGAGGCGTCGTCGGCGACGATCTGGCGTTCACGTCTCGCCGTCTCGACCGCGATGCCCGGCGCGACGCCCAGCTCCCGCGCGAACAGCGAGGTGACCGCCGCGTACTGCCGCTCGGCGGCCCGATCGTCGCCGGCCAGCCGGTAGAGCCGGATCACCAGGGCCTGGTGGTTCTCGTCGAGCGGGTTCATGCCCGCCGCCCGCACCGCGAGACCGCGCGCGGCCGGCAGGTCGCCGGCGGCCAGCCGTCCCAGCGCCGCCTCGTGCAGGATCGCCTCGGCCGCGGCGGCGATCCGGCTCCGCTCGGAGAGCAGCCACGACTCGAAGACGGGCGCGCCCCGCACCGCGATGCCGTCGAGCAGCTCGGCGCCCAGGCCCGGCAGCGCGACGGCCGCGGCCCACGACCCGTGCCGGAGCACCTCGACGTCGACGACTGTGCCGGGTGGAAGGCGCAGCCGCACCGGATCGCCGTCGACCTCCACCCCCAGGCAGCGGCGGATCTCGGCCAGCCCCCAGCGCAGGGCCCGCAGCGGGTCGTCGGCCTCGGCGTACAGGAGGCCGGCGAGCCGGCTGCGGGTCAGGGGCTGCTCGCTCAGGATCAGGCGGGCCAGCAGGGCCCAGCTTTTGCGGCTGCGCACCTGGTAGGCGACCCCGTCGGACCGGTCGACCCACGGAGAACCGAGAAGGTGCACCGCAAGTCCCATCCCGGCTCTCCCTCCCAGCGAAGATCAGCCCTGGGCGCTGATCGGGTAGATCTCGTCGGCGACCAGGCCGTGCGCCTCGCGGTGCACGGTGTTCGCGGCTTCCGCGTCGGGCGCCTCGACCAGGCAGAAGATCTTCCCGGCCTCCTCGTCGACCCAGTACTTCAGATAGTTGACCTCATGCGGGCCCTGGGTGGCCAGATCGGCCTCGTGCGCGGCGGCGACGTCGCTCGCCGACACGCCACCCTCGACGTTGTGCACGTCCATGAAAACGGGCATGACCTGCTCCTGACTTCACGGTCCCGGGTTCTTCCAGGACTCGTACGTCATCGGACCGCGCCGCCGTTTGACCAATCGTTTGACTAGAAGGCCTGTTCCACGCTGCACCACCAGCTCGTACGCCCGCCGACCGTGCTCTTCGCCATCGGCGCGCCGTCGCGGGGGCAGTGAGCGCCCGCGAACCGGTACGGAATGAGCCCCAGCGTGTGCACCCCGCCCTGCTTGAGCGCCGAACCCACCGCCCGGCGCATGGCCCGCAGCAGGCGGTCGACGTCGTCGGCGCTCAGCTCGTCGACCGGACGACCCGGGTTGACGCGCGCCGCCCACAGGATCTGATCGGCCAGCAGGTTCCCGATCCCGGCGATCGCCTCCTGGTCGAGCAGCCGCGCCTTGACCGGGGCCGTGCCGCGGGCCAGCGCCGCCCGGAACTGCGCCGGCGTCACGGTCGCCGCGTCGGGGCCGAGCGACGCGATCGGCGGGTCGAGGCGTACGCGGCCCAGACGCCGGGGGTCGACCAGCATGAGGCGGCCGCCGTCGGCGAAGGTCAGCGCGAAACGCGACCACCGGTAGTCGCCGTGCACGCGGCGGCCCTCCCAGTAGTCGCCGCCGTCGATCTCGGAGCCGTCCGGGGCGGCAATCACGATCTTGCCGGACATGCCGAGGTGGATGCCCAGCTCAGGGCCGCCCTCGCCGGTGTCGCACCACATGCTCTTGCCCCGGCGATGCGCCGCCACCAACGTCCGCCCGACAAGGGCGTCGCGGATCTGGCCCGGAAGATAGGGACGGCAGACGTACGTGTCGGAGTCGTCCACGCCGACGATCTCGCGCCCGAGCCCCGCCCGCTCGATGACCGCGCGGGCCGACTCGACCTCCGGCAACTCGGGCATCGGCGCGGCCTAAAGGAAGCGCTCGGGGTCGAAGCTGTCGAGCTCGATGATGCGTACGCGGGGAAGGACGCTGGTGAAACAGCCGGCGTCCTCCTCGATGTCGAAGATCTGCAGGCCCGGCAGCTCGGCGAAGCCCGCGTTGAGGAACTCCTTGAACCCGACGACGCCGACCTCGCGATCGCCTTCGAGGAGCTGTTCGATCTGCGGCAGGAAGTCGCCGTCGTGGCTGGCCAGCAGCACGTTGCCGGTGCGCTGGGCGATCGCCTCGAGGGTTCGCTGGATGCCGATGTCGACGACCTTCTGATCGGGCGAGCCGGCGAGCGGGATCGGCCGGTAACCCATGCTCAGCAGGGCCCGTACGAAGGGCATCGGCAGGACGCCGCCCGAGGCGTTGAGGAAGAACAGGCCCTTCACCGGTTGCTGCCACGTCGTCTGCGCGAACTCGCGCAGGCGCTCCCACCGCGGGCGTTCCGCCGGGGCGGGCCGGCGGTCGAGAACACTGTTGCCGAGGGTGGCGTCGATGTTCTCCCCGTCGACGATGAGGTACGTGGTGGATTCCGGTGTGCCGGGCATAGCCGTGCCTCTCCAACGTGGGAAGCACCGGTCGTGGCAGCCCGTGCCCGCGGATCACACTACCGCGAACACGGGCTCGCCAACCTCCTCGGTGAGCTGATCAACGCGTCAGCCCGCGAAGATCACTTGCTGCGGTGCCGGACGGTCCGTGGTGGTGCCGTCGCCCAGTTGCGCGCTCGCGTTGTTCCCCCAGCACCACAGAGCGTTGCCGGTGCGGTAGGCGCAGACGTGGTACGCCACGGCGGAGTCGGCCGTCCAGTCCACCGCGTCACCGATCCGCACCGGAGCGTACCGGTGGGTTGTCGTGCCGTCGGCCAGTTGACCGGCCCGGTTGTTGCCCCAGCACCACAGGCTGCCGTCGGTGCGGTTGGCGCACGCCGTGTCGAAGCCGGCGTTGACGCTCGTCCAGGTGGACAGGCTGCCGACCTGGACCGGGGAGGCCTGGTACGAACCGCTGACGCCCAGTTGCCCGTACCCGTTCTCACCCCAGCACCACAGGGTGCCGCCGGTAGGGACCCCGCAGGTGAAGGTGTGCCCGGCCGTCACGCCGGTCCACGTCGCCGTGCCGACCTGCCCCGGGGTGGTCCGATAGCTGAGGATGCCCAGACCGAGCTGCCCGGCCGAGCTGTCGCCCCAGCACCACAGGGTGCCGCTGGTGCGGGTGGCGCAGGTGTGAGCCGCGCCGGTGGTGACACTCGCCCAGTCGCCGGCCGCACCGACCCGCAGCGGGCTGCTGGCTGAGTAGACGACGGCGCCGTCGCCGAGCTGTCCGTGCCGGTTGAGCCCCCAGCACCACAGCGTTCCGTCCGTACGGACCGCGCAGGTGTGGCTGTCACCCGCGCTGACCTGGGCCCACGTCGTCGCGTCGCCGACCTGCGTCGGCACGCCACGCCGAGCCGTGCTGCCGTCGCCGAGCTGACCCCGCGTGTTGCTGCCCCAGCACCACAACGTCCCGTTGGTCCGTACCGCGCAGGTGTGGCTCGTGCCGGCGTCGATGGTCGCCCATCCGGCCTCGCTTCCGACCCGGGCCGGCGTACTGCGGCTCGCGGTGGTGCCGTCACCGAGCTGGCCACTGGAGTTGCCGCCCCAGCACCAGAGAGTTGCGTCGGTACGGATGGCACAGGAGTACGCGTAGCCGGTGGCGACGCTCGACGTCGCGGAAGCGGCGCGCGCGCCGGCCGAAGCCACCGTGCCGCCCGTGAAGACCGACGCCAGGGCGATCAGCAGCGCGACGACGGCGGCTCTTCCGGCCAGACGTCGTCCTCGATACCCGTTCAAGCAGCCACTCCTTCGTGAGCGGAGGCGGATGACTGGAGGTCGCGTCACGCGGCGGCGCATGCGACACCGTTCAGGGCGAACGCGGCCGGCGGCGCGGCGTCGCCGCCGTGCTGGGCCTGGAATCCGATGCCGACCGACGCTCCCGGGGCGATGACGCCGTTGTACGACATGTTTCGCGCCGTGACCTGACCGGAGGCCGGAGAATAGGTGGCGTTCCAGCCGGAGACGATGGACTGTCCAGAGACGAGCCTGAACTCGAGCGACCAGCCGTTGACCGTGGTGGCACCGGTGTTGGTGACGGTGAGGTTGGCGGTCAGTCCGTTGTTCCAGGCGTTGACCGCGCTGGACACCCGGCACGGCGAGGCGGACGGGCTGCTGGGCGGCGGACTGCTCGACGGCGGGTTGCTCGGCGGCGGGCTCGTCGAGTTGTCGGCGGGGGCGGTGGCCGGTCCGAACTGGGTGAGGAAGCGCCAGACCTCGGCCGTGGTCCAGGTGCGAGAGGTGTCGTTGCTGCCGCCGTCGACCGGCTCCGGGGTGTGGTCGCCGTCGAAAGCGGCCCACTGGACCGGGTATCCGGCCCGGCATCCCGAGTACGCCGTGGTGATGTGCCGCAGACTGCCGTTGGACGGCTCGGGCGGGCTCTGGGCGGTGCACCCGTTGACCCGGACGAAGGTGTCCCGGATCTGGCGTCCGAGGCTGACGCCCAGCACGCTGTCGCGGGTGCCGTGGATGCCGAAGTAGGCGACCGGCTGGTCACCGCCGGCGCAGCCGCTCAACTGCGCGCCCGAATAGGCGACGACCGCTCGGAAGACCGTGGGCCGGGCACAGGCGAGCGCGTAACTCATCGAGCCGCCGTAGCTCCAGCCCAGGGCGAAACGCTGGGTGGTGTCGACACAGAGGTCGTTCTCCACCACCCGCAGGATGTCGTCGACCAGGGCCACGTCACGGCCGCCGGTGTTCGCCCAGCCGGCGTCGAGACCTTGCGGAGCGATGAAGATCGCGCCGTTGTTCGACGCCCGCTGCTGGCCGTAGAAGGCCCAGGCCGAGCCGGCGCTTCCCCCACCGTCGGCGACGTTCTGCGCCGAGCCGTTGAGCCAGTGCAGCCCGACGAAGAGGCGGTACTTCAGGTTCGGCTGGTAATCGGCCGGGAGCCGCAGGATGTAGGTCCGGGACCGGCCACCGCTCTGGATCGTGTAGGTGCCGTTGCGCAGGGTCGGGGTCTTGCCGCATCCGCTGGTCGCGGCCTGAGCCGAGAAGCCGCCGGCCGAGACCTCGGCGGCCGAGGCCGTCACCCCCGCGGTGGTCGCTGTGACGGCGACCGCGAGCATCAGTCCGGCAATGGAGATCACGGCCCATCCTTTTTTCGCCATCACGTGACTCCTGACTTGGTCGGCGCAGCACTCTCCGGCTCATCACCGGAGAGCGTTGCCAGATATTGCAGGCAGATTACGGGAGCGCTCCCATGCATTCAAGAACTTCACTGGATTGAGCCGTTCTCCGCGGCCAAGACCAATCCGTAACGAATTTTCAGTGCCGATTCCGCCGGCATTTATCCGCGATGGGCGAGAGTTGGGTGCGCCCGCCGCGCAGCCCCACGAACTCGTCGCCGCCGAGCCGGGTCGGACGCCCATCGGCACCGCGAGCGCAGCACATCCGGCGGGCGGGTCGCGTCACGAGATTCGTCTCGGAAGTTTCGAGTCTTCCGCCCGGCCGACTCTCCACGCACCGGCCCCATGTGCGCGCTCCCAGCCGAACATACGCCTGCATGATCTACAAAGCACCAGCTAGATGGCGGGCTGGAAGTTCACTGGCCGCCCCTCGCAACGGCGGCAACTTCCGGCAGACTTCCGGAAACTGTTGTTTCCACGGTGTTACCCGTGTCAGCATGACCCAACATTGAAGCTCATCGTTCTCCGATCTTGGCGGTGCCGATTCGCTCGCAACGGCTCACCTCGTTGTGACGTTCGGCGGCCCGGACCCGGCGACCGAGAAGGGAGTCCTCGTGGCAGCCAGTCCCCCTGTCCACCCCACCGGCTCAGGTGGAGGCCGACCGGCACGGATCCAACTGTTGATCGGCGGCGTCGTCGCCGCCGTCGCCGCGGCGGCGGGCGTGGTGATGGTGATACCGGAGGCCAACGCCGCGGCCAGCACGCTGGGCGCCGCCGCCCAGCAGACGGGCCGGTACTTCGGCACGGCGATCGCCGCGAGCCGGCTCAGCAACTCGACCTACAGCACCATCGCTGCCCGCGAGTTCGACATGATCACGGCCGAGAACGAGATGAAGCCGGACGCCACCCAGCCGAACCGGGGCCAGTTCAACTTCAGCTCGGGCGACCAGATCTACAACTGGGCGACCCAGCGCGGCCTCAAGGTCCGCGGCCACACCCTCGCCTGGCACGCCCAGCAGCCCGGCTGGATGCAGAGCCTCAACGGCAGCAACCTGCGCCAGGCGATGATCGACCACATCAACGGCGTGATGAACCACTACAAGGGCAAGCTCGCCGCGTGGGACGTCGTCAACGAGGCGTTCAACGAGGACGGCAGCCGGCGCAGCTCCAACCTTCAGGGCACCGGCAACGACTGGATCGAGGTGGCCTTCCGCACCGCGCGCGCCGCCGACCCGTCGACCAAGCTCTGCTACAACGACTACAACATCGAGAACTGGTCCTACGGCAAGACGCAGGGCGTCTACAACATGATCCGGGACTTCAAGTCCCGTGGCGTGCCGATCGACTGCGTGGGCCTGCAGACCCACTTCACCGGCGGCAGCTCGCTGCCCGGCAACTTCCAGACCACGCTGTCGAGCTTCGCGGCTCTCGGCGTGGACGTCGCGCTCACCGAGGTCGACGTCACCAACTCGTCCACCTCTCAGTACGCCGGGCTGACCCAGGCCTGCATGAACGTGCCCCGCTGCATCGGCATCACCGTCTGGGGCGTGCGGGACAGCGACTCGTGGCGGTCCAACGAGAGTCCCTTGCTGTTCGACGGCAACGGCAACAAGAAGGCCGCGTACACCTCGGTCCTCAACGCTCTGAACGCCGGCACCCCGACCTCGCCGCCGCCGAGCGACGGTGGTTCCCAGTCGCCGCCACCAAGCGGATCGGGCCGGATCGTCGGCGCCCAGTCCAACCGCTGCGTCGACGTGCCGAGTTCGTCGCAGACCAACGGCACCCGGGTCCAGCTCTACGACTGCAACGGCCAGTCCAACCAGGCCTGGACGCTCACCTCGAGCAAACAACTGACCGTGTACGGCACCCGGTGCCTGGACGCGGCCGGCTCGGGCAACGGCGCGGCTGTGCAGATCTACGCCTGCAACGGTCAGGCCAACCAGCAGTGGAACGTCAACTCCAACGGGACCATCTCGGGCGTCCAGTCCGGGCGATGCCTCGATGTGTGGGGCACCGGCAACGGCCAGCAGGTCCAGCTCTACGACTGCCACGGCCAGGCGAACCAGCGCTTCAGCCTGAACTGACACCCTCGCGGCGCGGCGGTGCGGTGACGTCCCCGGTCCCCGCACCGCTTCGCCATGCCCGCGATCAGGACCGTGCCACCCGTTCGTAAGTTTCGGATTTCCTGAAGCCACCAGCATTCGAACGGGCCATATTTCCACCCCACGCGCGCCGAACAGCGTTGTCGAAATCCGCCTTCACCTGGCGTCTTATGCTCGTCGACGTATCGAAGATCGAGTTCGGTATTTCCGTAAGGTTTCCGTAACTTGTTGACAAGCGCTCATCCGGCGGGCCACCATCTCGCAATGACGGACCTCGATGCCGTCGCCCCCGCCACAGCGGACGACACCGGTGGCGCTACCGCACCGGCCTGTCCCCCGAGATGGCTATGCCGTGCCCGTGGGGCTGTTCCCCGGCAGCCCCTTCCCCAAGGAGGACGCAGTCACATGACCGCAGAACTCGCCCACCCGAAGCGCCACAGACGTGGCCGCACCCGCGTGCTCTTCGGCGCCGCCTGCGCACTGGTGATGACCGTCGCCGGCGTCACGGTGGCCGGCACCGCGCACGCCGAGGCGGACCGGACCGTCAGCTCGAACACCACCGGCACCCACAACGGCTACTACTTCTCGTTCTGGAAGGACAGCGGCAACGCGAGCATGACGCTGCGCGCCGACGGCCGGTACTCCAGCAGCTGGGACCGCAGCACCAACAACTGGGTCGGCGGCAAGGGCTGGGCCACCGGCAGCCGGCGGACGGTCACCTACTCGGGCAGCTACAACCCGGGCAACAACAACACCTATCTCGCCCTGTACGGGTGGACGCGCAACCCGCTCATCGAGTACTACATCGTCGAGAACTTCGGCAGCTACAACCCGAGCAGCGGCGCCACCCGCATGGGTACGGTCACCACCGACGGCGGCACGTACGACATCCTGCGCAGCCAGCGGGTGAACCAGCCGTCGATCGACGGCACCGCCACGTTCTACCAGTTCTGGAGCGTGCGGCAGTCGAAGCGCAGCTCCGGCACGATCACGATCGCCAACCACTTCGACGCGTGGGCCCGGGCCGGCCTGAACCTCGGCTCCAACCACGCGTACCAGATCATGGCGACCGAGGGCTACCAGAGCCAGGGCAGCTCCGACATCACGGTTCGCGAGGGCAGCGGCGGCAACCCCGGCAACCCGACCACCCCGCCGCCCGGCGGCAGCAACTGCACCGCCGTGCTCTCGGCCGGTCAGCAGTTCGGCGACCGGTTCAACCTCAACGTCTCGGTGCAGAACGCGAGCAACTGGACCGTCGGGCTCAACCTGAACGGCGGCCAGAGCATCCAGAACAGCTGGAACGCGTCGGTCAGCGGGACCACCGGCACCGTCACCGCGCGGCCGAACGGCAACGGCAACAACTTCGGGGTGACCATCATGGCCAACGGCAACTGGACCTGGCCGACAGTCACCTGCAATCAGAGCTGATCCTCCTGGCGCGGCGGCGAGAGCCGCCGCGCCATCCTCAGCGGAAGGTTCTCCATGACAATTGCGAAGTCCGCTGACTCGACCGTCGGCGAGGACGGGACCGATCGACGGCTGGTCCGGAACCCGGTACTGCCGGGGTTCCACCCGGATCCGTCGATCCTGCGGGTCGGTTCCGACTACTACATCGCCACGTCGACGTTCGAGTGGTACCCCGGTGTGCGGGTGCACCACTCGACCGATCTCGTCAGCTGGCAACCGCGCGGCGGGGTGCTGACCGAGCGGCGGCTGCTCGACCTCGCCGGGACCGCGGACTCCTGCGGCATCTGGGCACCCAATCTGACGTACGCCCACGGGCTGTTCCATCTTCTCTACACAGACGTGTCGACCTTCGCCGGCGGCTACTGGGACCCGCAGAATTACCTGGTCACGGCGCCGAGCATCGACGGACCGTGGTCGGACCCGGTGGTGCTGCACGGCCGCGGGTTCGACGCGTCGCTGTTCCACGACGAGGACGGCGTCACCTGGATGCTGTCGATGCGGGCCGACTGGCGACCCGGCCGCAACCGCTTCGCGGGCATCGAGATCCAGCAGTACGACCACCGGGAGCGCCGCCTGACCGGCCCGGTGCACCTGATCTTCGAGGGCACCGACGCCGGGCTGACCGAGGCGCCCAACGTCTATCGCAAGGACGGTTGGTACTACCTGGTCACCGCGGAAGGTGGCACGAGCTGGGAACACCAGGTCACGGTCGCACGGTCCCGCAGCCTGCTCGGCGACTACGAGGTCAGTCCCGGCGGCCCGCTGCTGACCTCGGCCGGGCGCCCCGAGCTGGCCCTGCAGAAGGCCGGCCACGGCAGCCTCGTGCAGACCCCAGCCGGCGAGTGGTACCTGGCGCACCTGGTGGCCCGACCCTACACCCCGTCCGGCCGGTGCGTGCTGGGGCGCGAGACAGCGCTGCAGGAGGTCGCCTGGCCGCCCGGCGAATGGCCCCACATCCGCGACGGCGTGCCGGCCGAACATTTCCCGGCCCCCGCCGGTGCCCCGCACGAGCCCGGCCCACGGTCGTCCGAGCAGTTCGAGGTCGACCACTTCGACGGCCCGGAGCTCGGCGCCAACTGGTCCACGCTGCGCCGCCCGTCCACCCCGGACTGGGCCGACCTGTCCGCCCACCCCTCGCACCTGCGGATCCGCGGCGGCCAGTCGCCGATGGGTCTGCACCGGCCGAGCCTGGTGGCCCGCCGGGTCACGGCCCGGCACTGCACCTTCGAGGCGACGTGCGAGTTCGAACCGCGCAACTCGCGGCAGCTCGCGGGAGTCACCGCCTACTACAACTCCCGCAACTGGTACTACCTGCACGTGACGGCCGACGACGAGGGTGCGGCGGTTCTCGACGTGCTGTGCTGCGACAGCGGGCGCGTCATGGTGCCACCCGGTCTGCGGGTGCCCCTCGGCGACGTCCGGCGCGTGGGTCTGCGTACCCGGCTGGACGGCCCGGCGCTGACCTTCGGCTACAGCACCGGCCCCGACGAGGAACCGTTCTGGCACGACATCGGCCGGGTCTTCGACGCGACCACCCTGTCGGACGAGTACGCCGCCACGATCGTCCCCGGTGAACCGGAGGCGTGGGGCTTCACCGGCGCCTTCCTCGGGCTCTGGGTGCAGGACCTGGGTGGCGAAGGCGGCTACGCCGACTTCGACCGGGCGCTCTACCGTGCGGACTGAGTCACGGTGATCTCCGCCTCGGGCGCATCGAGGACGAACGGCGCGGTGTGGCCGGCCCACCGCAACTCGTAGTCGCCGAGGAAGCCACGGACCTCGACGCGCCCGGCGCCATCCGTCCGCAGCCTCGTCGGCGGCAGCCACCACTCGCCCTTGACCAGATCTCGCAAGGCTTCGTACGCGGGCTTGGGTGTGCCGTCGGTGCGCACAAGCCCGCAGGGAGCGCCGAGCCATGCGCCGTCGTCCGTCAGTCCCCAGTAGGTGACCGCCTCGACCGCGGGGTGCGCGAGCAGTGTCCGGTAGTGCCGGACGATCTCGTCGGCCTGCCGCTGCTCACCATCGGGCGTGGTCGGCCAGGACGGGAGCTGGTAGTCGTTGAGGTCCTCGATGTGCGGTGGCATCAGGTCGCCGGAGACCAGCGTGGTCTCGGACATATGGATGGGGAGACCGAAACGCGCGAACCGCTCGAGGACTGCCAGCGTCCTCTCCTCGCCCCAGTAGCCCTGGTGCATGTGGCTCTGCAGACCGAGCGCGTCGACCTCGATCCCGGCCTCGAGAACAGCCTCGATCAGAGACTCGTACGCCTCGGACATGTCGAAATCGTTGAGCAGCAGTGTCGCGCGCGGGTCGGTCGCGCGCGCCTCCTCGAAGGCGAGGCGGACCATCGCGACCCGGCCCCGCTCGCCGGCCAGCCGGGTGATCGCGTTGCGGTGCGGCTCGTTGCTGAACACCGGCATGATCACGGCTTCGTTGATGGCGTCCCAGGCCCCGATCACGTCGGCGAAGCCGGCCACCTCGCGCCGGATGCGCGCGCGGACCGCCGCCTCGACCTCGCCGGCCGGCAGGTCCCGCAGCCAGTCGGGCGTCAGCGTGTGCCAGACCAGCGGGTGCCCCTTCACGCGGGAGCCGTGATCGGTGAACCACTGAGCGGCGCGGTGCAGCCGCGCCGTGTCGGGCCGGCCGCGCCGCGGTTCGAAGCCGGCCCAGTAGAACGGCAGCGTCGCCGTGTTGAAAACGTCGAACCACAGATCGGCGAGCCGTGCGGCCGCCTCGGTCTCGCCGTTCGCTTGCGGGACGGTCTCGCCGTTCGCTTGCGGGACGGTCTCGCCGTTCGCTTGCGGGACGGTCTCGCCGTTCGCCAAGGCGACGAAGTCGAAGCCGATATTGCCGAACGAGAAGGCGTGGGCGCGTTGCTCGACGACGACGTCGTGGTCGGCCAGCGGCCGGCCGTGCGGGTCGAGCAGGCGGACCACGGCATCGCCGAACCGGTGACCAAGCTGGGCCTTCGTCATTGCGAGCCTCCCGGCACCGAGCTGCAACTTCCGATCGCTTGCGAACGTTTCAGTCGACCCACGAACGACCTCGATCGCGGTGGAGGCCGCCGAACTCTTTCCACCTCATGGTGATGAATATCTTGACATGCACATTGGTCACTTCATAGCTTGAGCGACACATTCCGGAAACACTCCGAAACTTTCGGTTCCGAGAGGTGATCTTCGTGGCGCCTAAGAAACTTTTTGCTGTGGCTTCCGCACTGGTGCTGGGGGCGATGGGCCTGACCGCCTGCAGTGGTGGCGACGACGGTGGCTCCGACTCCGGGGGCAACGTCACGATGCAGTTCTGGCACAACTCCACGACCGGTCCCGGCAAGGCGTTCTGGGACAAGACGGTGGCCGACTTCCAGACCGCCCACCCCAACGTCAAGATCAAAATTCAGTCGGTCCAGAACGAGGATCTCGACGGCAAGCTGCAGACCTCGCTGAACTCCGGGTCCGCGCCCGACATCTTCCTGCAGCGCGGCGGCGGCAAGATGGCCGCGATGGTCGAGGCGGGTCAGCTCAAGGACATCACCGGCGACATCACCGCCGAGACGAAGGCGGCGATCGGTGACGCCGCTCTGGGCACCGGGCAGGTCGACGGCAAGTCGTACTCCGTACCGGTCTCGATCCTTCCCGGCGGTTTCTGGTACAGCAAGAACCTGTTCGAGAAGGCCGGCGTCACCGCACCGCCGACCACGATCGAGGAACTCAGCGCCGCGGTAACCAAGCTCAAGGCCAAGGGCACGCCGATCGCGCTCGGCGCCAAGGACGCCTGGCCGGCCGCTCACTGGTACTACTTCTTCGCCCTGCGCTCCTGCGACAAGGGCGCGCTCGACGCGGCGGCCAAGGACAAGGACTTCAGCAACCCGTGCTGGACGAAGGCCGGCGAGGACCTCAAGGCCTTCGCCGACACCAAGCCGTTCAACCAGGGCTTCCTGACCACCTCGGCGCAGCAGGGCGCGGGCAGCTCGGCCGGCCTGGTGGCCAACTACAAGGCCAGCATGGAGCTGATGGGCTCGTGGGACCCGGGCGTGATCGCCGGCCTGACGAAGGACACCAAGCCCCTCCCCGACCTGGGCTTCTTCCCATTCCCGGCGGTCCCCGGCGGCCAGGGCGACCCGGCCGCGATCATGGGCGGCGCCGACGGCTTCTCCTGCTCGGCGAAGGCGCCCAAGGAATGCGCCGACTTCCTCAACTACATCGTCACCAAGCCCGTGCAGGAGGGCTACTACAAGGCGTTCAACTCGCTGCCCATGAACAAGGAGGCGCAGGGAGCGGTCACCGAGGACTACCTCAAGGCCGTGCTCGACGCCTACAACAAGGCGCCGTACGTCTCGCAGTGGCTCGACACCGTGTACGGCCAGAACGTGGGTAACGCGCTGAACGTCGGCGTGGTGAACCTGCTCGCCGGCAAGGGCGACGTCGCCGGGATCATCAAGTCCGTGAACGACGCGGCCAAGAAGGGCTGAACAAGTGGCACTCACGGAGGCAGCGCCCGACAACCGCGTGCGGGCGCTGCCTCCGGTCCGCCCACGCCGTCGCGGAATCGGCTGGGCCCAGCGGCTCGAGATCGTGGCGCTGTCCGGCCCGGCGATCCTGGTGTTCGTCGGCTTCGTGATCTTCCCGGTCCTGATGGCCGCCTACTACGGCTTCTACCGGTGGAAGGGCTACGGGGTGCCGACCGACTTCGTCGGCCTGGACAACTACGTCACGATCCTGAAGGACAGCCTTTTCCACGAGGCGCTGTGGCACAACGCGCAGATCGTCGTGCTGTCCATCGTCTTCCAGCTGCCGGTCGCGCTCGGGCTCGCCCTGCTGCTCAACCGGGGGATGCGGGCCCAGTCGCTCATCCGGGTGCTCATCTTCGTCCCGTTCGTGATCTCCGAGGTCATCACCGGTACGGCCTGGGCCCTGATGCTGCAGACCACCGGCGCGGTCAACGACGTGCTGCGCTCGATCGGGCTCGGATGGCTGGCCGAGGACTGGCTGGCCAACCCGAAGCTCGCCATCTGGTCGCTGATGCTCATCCTGACCTGGAAGTACGTCGGGTTCGCGGTGATCCTGTTCCTGGCCGGCCTGCAGAACATTCCCGAGGAGCTCTCCGAGGCCGCCGCGGTCGACGGGGCCTCGTACTGGCAGATCCAACGGCACATCACCCTGCCGTTGCTCGGACCGACACTACGGATCTGGGCCTTCCTGTCGATCATCGGTTCGCTGCAGCTGTTCGACCTCGTCTACATCATCTGGGGCCAGTACGTCGCCTCGACCGCGGGCACCTCGACCATGACGACGTACATGGTCGTCGAGGGGAGGAACGCGGCCAACTACGGCTACGGAAACGCCGTGGCGGTCGTGCTCTTCCTCGTCTCATTGACCATCGCGCTCGTCTACCAGCGTTTCGTTCTGCGCCGGGACACCGAGGGCGCGCTCACCGAAGGAAAGTAGACCGTGGCGACGAAGCACAGCAGCGGAGGCAACCCCGTCGTCTATATGGCCGTCCTGTTAGTGATCGGCCTCATGCTCGGACCCGTCATCTACATCATCATCGGCGGGTTCCGGACCAACTCGCAGATCACCACCGACCCGGCCGGCCTGCCCGACCCGTGGGTGCTCGGCAACTACACCGACGTGCTGACCGGCGACGTCTTCTGGCGCCAGTTCGGCAACTCGACGATCGCCGCGGTCATCACCACGGCCGGAGTGGTCGCCCTGGGCGTGATGGCGAGCTACGTCCTCGCGCGTTACAGCTTCCGCGGCCGCGGGGCGATGTACGCGTTGTTCGCGGCCGGGCTCATGTTCCCGGCCACGGTCGCCATCACGCCGCTCTACCTGCTGGTGAAGAACCTGGGCCTGGTGAACACGCTGCCCGGCGTCATCCTCCCGCAGATCGCCTTCGGACTCCCGACCACGATCATCATCCTGGTCCCGTTCCTGCGGGCGATCCCCAAGGAGATCGAGGAGGCCGCGGCCATCGACCGCTGCAGCCGGCTCGGCTTCTTCTGGCGGATGGTGCTGCCGCTGTCGGTGCCCGGCCTGATCACCGTCGGGATCCTGGCCTTCGTCGGCAGCTGGAACAGCTACCTGTTGCCGCTGTTCATCCTGAACGACCAGGAGACCTTCACCCTGCCGCTGGGGGTGCAGAATTTCTCGTCGCAGTACTCGGTCGACACCGCGAAGGTGCTCGCCTTCACCTCGCTGTCGATGATCCCGGCGCTCGTGTTCTTCAGCCTCTTCGAGCGGCGCATCGTCGGCGGGCTCACCGGAGCGGTGAAGGGCTGAGCCGGAAGATGCGCAGGTGGCGGTGGGAGGCGCGGGTCTTGTAGTTCTCGTAGCCGGGCCACTGGTCCACGATCAGCCGCCACAGACGTTCGTGATCGTCGTCCAGAGCCTCGTACGCGATGACCGGGATCTCGGCTCCGCCGAGCGTGACCACTGCCCTCGGGTCGGCGGTCAGGTTCCAGGCCCAGGCCGGGTCGCTCTCGCCACCCCAGTTCGAGGCGATGACGACCAGATCGTCGCCATGCCGTACGAATTGCAGGGGGCTGCTGCGCGGCAGCCCGCTACGCCGCCCGGTCGTCGTCAGCAACAGCGACGGCGCCATACCCAACGCGACGACCCGCCCCCGCGTCACCCGGCTGAGCAGCCGGTCGACCCGCACGAGACGCCGGGCCACCGGCGTGAACGCCGACCACGACCCGGCCGTACGCCACAGCTTCCTCCACACCCGGACTCACCTCTCGTCGCGCGGAGGACCACCGTACGCCCGGCACCCTCGCAGGTGCCGGGCGGCCGGTCAGGTCACCGGCGGTAGATGGTCAGCTCGGACATGTTGCGGTAGCTGATACCGGCGAAGTCGATGGACTGGCCGGGGTTGGCCGTGCCACCGGGGGCGCTGTCCTGCTCCCAGTTCGCGTGGTGGTAGTCCTGGCGGCCGATGACCTCGAAGAACTGCTGGAAGTTGATGTCGCCCTCACCCAGCGGCACCATCGTGTAGCCGTTGGCCTGGGCCGGAGCACGGTCGCCGTCCTTGGCGTGGAACAGCGGGAACCGCTCGGTGCGCGGCGCGACGGTGAGGATCGGGTCGAACAGATCCTCCTTCGCGTTCCCACGAGCGTCCACATAGGTGTGGTGCTTGAACCGGGCCACGTACGCCCAGTAGACGTCCATCTCGAAGAAGACGTAGCGCTCGTCGGTCTGGCCGAAGAAGTACTCGAGCTTGCGCAGCCCGCTCGACCGGGTCGGCCGGCCGTTCGCGTCGAGAGGCCCCGCGTCGAGCAGGAACCCGTACGCGGCGTCGTGGTTGTGGGTGTAGAGCTTGAGCCCTCGTTTGCGGGCCGTGCGGCCGAGCTCGTTCCAGAGGTCGGCGGCCGCGTCCCAGTCGGCGCGGTAGGCGCTGCCGGTCGGGTCGCTGCCGGTGCCGATGTGCTTCATGCCGAGCGTCTGGGCGATGTCGAGCTGCTGCTCGAAGGTGGCCGCGTTGATCGACGTGTGCGTGCCGTTGGCGACCAGCCCGTTGTCGTCGAGGATCTTGCGGATCTCGGCCGGCGTGATCTGCCGGCCCAGGATCGAGGTGTGCTGGTTGTAGCCGGCGAACTCGATCTCCTTGTAGCCGATCTCGGCCAGCCGGGCGAGAACCCGTTCGAAGCCGTACGGCACCCCGGAGTCATCGGGTGCGGCGGAGATCCGGTCACGGACGCTGTAGAGGATGATGCCGCGGTTACGGGACGGGATCAGCGGTTCGGCACGCAGCTTGCCGGGGCCGTGCCCGTGGCCCTTGTCGTGCGCGAGGGCCGGCGAGCCGGTGGCCAGCACGGGAAGTCCGGCGGCTCCGATGGCGGCGGCCGCACCGGCGGAGGCGGTAAGAATCTGACGGCGGGAGACAGGCGATTTGAACATGCGAACTCCATAGAGGACGTTGTTCGGAGTTTGTGTCACGCGTGTTTCAGACTTGAAAAGACACTAACGCTCGCCAGAGTCAGAAGATAGTCCAAGATAGATCCAACTTTCGTCTGAACAGACAAAAGTCGATCCCTGAGTCATTACGGATCATCGCGCGCCGAAAGCCTCCCGGCGACTTCTCGATCACGCCCGTTCTCGGCCCCGCCACGCGCAAGCCCGCCCCTCGGCCCCCGCTACGAGCAAGCCCGCCCCGCAGCGCATTCCGGCCGCGCCTCCGCGCCACGCCACGCCCGGCCTCAGCGGCCTGGCCGACGGCCCCGAGGCGGCCGAGCAACTGCTCAAGAACCTCGCGGCGGGCGTCCCGATGGAGCGCCTCGGCCGGCCCGAGGAGATCGCCGAGACCGTGCTCTTCCTGGCCTCCCCGGCCGGCAGCTACATGACCGGCGCCCAGATCTACGTCGACGGCGGCGCCAGCCAGATCTGACCGTACGCCGAGGCGGGCGCGACGGAAACGTCGCGCCCGCCGGTGGCCTCAGGGAAGGTTGATCGGGCGCAGCACAGCGTCGATGCCGTGCGCGATCTGGCGGTTGCCCTTGTTGATGTCGAAGCGGATGACGCGCGGGTCGCGGTCGGAGCGGTCGGCGTCGATCAGCTTGACGCGCTTCCAGTGGTGGCCGTAGACGTCGACCTTGATGGACGAGCCGGCGGCCGTCTTCAGCGAGGCGCCGTCGGCCTTGAGCGCCGCCTTGCGGTCGATCGTGGCGCCCGGCACGACGTGGTAGAGCAGGACGGACTCGACGGTGTTGATGCCGAGCCCGGCCACCGCGGTGAACGCAGCCTTCTCGCTCGGCAGGCGCTTGGTGTTCTTCAGGTCGGCGACCAGCTTCTGGAACGCGCGGTCGTCGGGCAGGAACGCCGTCAGAGCCACCTTGCCGTCGGTCAGCACCTTGACCTGGCTCGACGGCTTGGCCTTCAGCACGGCCAGCACGGCCGCGGTGAGAATGTCGTAGTCGCCCCCGCGGTGGTCGAAGCCGCTCTTGTCGGCGGTGAGGACGGCGGCCAGGGACTTCGTGCCCAGCGGTTTGGTCTTGCCGTGGGCGCTCGCCGGAGCGGCGAAGAGCGCGGAGGCGACGACCGTGGTGGTCGCGACGGCGGCGAGTCGGGTGAACCTCATCATCGAGCGTCCTTTCCAAGTACGGGCGGTGGCAGTCGCGCCACCACCCGTACTTCGCCCCGGTCGCCCCGGATGGATGCAGTTATTCGGTCAGAATTCCGCGCAACAGGCTGCGGCCGGAGTGCGTGGCGTCGCCGTCGTGCGGCTCGTCGCTGATGTCGACCAGGCGGTACTGATTCATGTCGATGCCCGGCGGCACCGGCAGCACCGAGTCGCCCTGATCGGGCAGGTTGCCCAGGGCCACCATCTTCGTCAGGTCGTCCGGGTCGATCAGCCACACCTCGTGAAAACCAGTGGTCAACGGCAGATTTCGTACGCCGATGCGCATCTCGCCGTCCGACAGCACCCGAACCGTGCCGCCCGCAGCCGCCGGGACCGTCGCCAACGGAGCCAGCGTGGCCCGGGCCGTGACCGTCTCGGCCGGAGCCCGCCCCGCGAACCGGTCGACCGCGACCGTTCCGGCGACGGCGACGATCGCCGCGGCGGCCGCGGCGAG
This sequence comes from Actinoplanes solisilvae, assembly GCF_003999975.1. Taxonomy (GTDB): domain Bacteria; phylum Actinomycetota; class Actinomycetes; order Mycobacteriales; family Micromonosporaceae; genus Actinoplanes; species Actinoplanes solisilvae. The sequence continues at coordinate 213,141 of NZ_RJAC01000014.1, forward strand.
CACCGGCACGAGCCAGCGCGGCCGGCTCCGCCGTACGGGAGAAGGCTTCTGCTGCCGGACGGGCTCGGCGATGTCGGCCTCGATGCGCTGCCAGATCTGCTCCGGCGGAGGCGGCAGGTCGCGCAGGTCGTGGGTCTCGGCACCCAGACCGGTGACGGTGCGCAACGTGTCGAGCTCGTCCCGGCAGGTGGCGCACCGGGCCAGGTGGCCGGACTCGGCGGCGTCCTCGGCCTCCTCAGAGAGCGCGAAGAGGACCAGCCGATCGGGATCCAAATGTTCCACCGTCCACCTCCCAACGGCGTCGCAGGTTCGCCAGTCCGCGCCGGATATGGCTCTTGACCGTACCGAGCGGGAGCCCGGTCACGGCCGCTATCTGTGGGTGGGTCAGGTCGTCGAAGAATGCCAGCTCCAGGGTGCGGCGCTGCTCCTCGGGCAGGCGGCCCAGCTCGTCGGCGACCACCAGCCGGTCGACGACACGCTCCGGGCGCTCCGCCTCCTCGGCCGGGGCGACCTGGGATCGTACAGTCTCGACCAGCCGGTCGTCGCGGGCCGCGGACCGCATCCGGTCGATCGCCTTACGCCGCGCGATGCCGAGCAGCCAGCCCAGGATCGTGCCGCGTTGCGGGTCGAACGAGTCCCGGCCGGCCCACGCCGCCACGAAGGTCAACTGTGTGACGTCCTCGGCGTCGGCCCGGTTGCCGAGCAGCCGTTGAGCCAGATAGAGCACGGCCGCTCCGTGCCGGTCGTAGGCGAGCCGCAATGCCTTCTCGTCGCCGCTGCGCAAGCGCTCGGCGAGCTGATCGTCGCGGTCCATCGACCTCCCTTCCGCGCGTCGTCCACCCAGTCGTTCGTTCGGCGAGGCCTCGGCGGATGCACCGAACTTCCCCGATTTCGCTGCATCCATCCCACACCGTCACGACGAAGGACCTGGCATACCGAACCACGATGAGCCGTTCGAGGGAGTTTCGATGCGAATCCTGCACATACGACGCGCGGTCACGGTCGGCACGGCGTCCCTGCTCGCCCTGGGTGCCGCCGGCGCGTTCGCCGCCGGTCCGGCCTTCGCCAAGGCGAACTCCAAGGTGTCGGTCGTGCACGGCATCCCCGGTCAGCCGGTGGACGTCTACGTCAACGGGGAGAAGACCGTCCCCGGGTTCCAGCCCGGCAAGGTCGCCGGGCCGCTCAGCCTGCCCGGCGGGGAGTACGACATCGCGCTGACCAAGCCCGGCGACGCTCTCGGCAGCGCGCTGCTGACCGTCGAGAACGCCGAGGTGCCCGGCGACGCGAACATCAGCCTGGTCGCCCACCTCGACGAGGGCGGGAAGCCGGTGCTGACCCCGTTCGTCAACGACACGAGCAAGCTCGACCCGGGCCAGGCCCGCCTGATCGTGCGGCACACCGCGGCCGCGCCCGCCGTCGACGTGCGCGCCGGTGGCCAGCCGGTCTTCGAGGACGTGACCAACCCCAAGGAGGGGAAGGCCGACCTCGACGCCGGCAGTGTCTCGGCCGACGTCGTGCTGGCCGGCACGCAGACCCGGGTGCTCGGCCCGGCCGAGGTGAACCTGCGCGAGGGCGCGGCGACGATCGTCTACGCGACCGGCTCGGCCGAGGACAAGACGCTCGCTCTGGTGACCCAGACAATCACCGGTCTCCACTCGGCGCCGGGCGGCGTGCCCAGCGGTGACGGCGGGCTCGCCGACCGGGGGAACTCCCTGCCCTGGTACAGCGTGGGTGGCGCCGGGATCCTGCTGGTTCTGCTCGGCCTCGCCCGCCTGGTGGCCACGCGTCGATGAGCACTGCTGCGCACCGCGGCACGTCCCGGCACCGGCCGGGGCGTGCCCTGCTCCTCGTGGCCGTGGGCACGGTGCTGACCACCGTCGCCGGCGTGGCCGCCTGCCAGGCCCGGCCGGAGGGCGACTTCGGCCCGGCCGGTGTCGCGACGTCGGCGCCCGCGAGCCCGTCCGCTGCCGTCGCCGGACCGGTCCCCGTCCATGACGGCCGGCCACCGGCGGCGGCCCCGGTCGACGCGCCCGTCCGGCTCACCGTCCCGGCGCTGAAGCTGGACGCGACCGTCGATCCCGTCGGCATCGACCGGCGGAGCGGCGACTTCGCCGTGCCACCGAGCGTCGACCGGGTCGGCTGGTACCGCTTCGGACCGGGCTTCTCGGCAACGACGGGCTCGATCGTCGTCGCCGGTCACGTGGACAGCGCCGCCGAGGGCGAGGGTGCGTTCTTCCGCCTCGGCGCCCTGCGGACCGACGACGTGATCACGCTCGCCGGCCCGGGAGAGCGCACCCGTACGTTCCGGGTGGTGGCCCGCGAGCGCTACCGCAAGACGGCGATCCCGCTGGGCAAATACTTCGCCCGTGACGGCGCCGCTCGGCTGACCCTGATCACCTGCGGCGGCCCGTTCGACGCCCGCACCCGCCACTACCGCGACAACGTGGTCGTCACCGCGACCCCGCAGCCGTAGGCCGGCGTCGGCATACCGCTTCCGAGGTACGGAACGTCAGCGCCGCAAGATCTCCGACGGCGACGTTCCGTACCTCGCCCGGTGCAGTTGAGCGAAGCGGCCGAGGTGGACGAAGCCCCACCGATGGGCCACGGCCGCGACCGTCACCCGGGTCCAGTCGGAGCTGCGCAGGTCGTCGTGGGCCCGGGCCAGCCGGACGTCGCGGACGAAAGCCATCGGGGTGAGGCCGACGTGGCGCTTGAACGCGTCCTGCAGGCTGCGCGTGCCGACACCGGCGACCGCGGCGAGGGCGGCGAGCGTGAACGGCCGGTCCGGATGCGCCTCGACCAGGTCGACGACCCGCCGGACCGCCCTCGGCGGCGGCCCGCCGCGGGTGCGCTGACGATCGAGCGTCCGACGGTCCGTGGCGACGATCAGCCCCGACACCACCAGTTCCTGGATCCGGTCGCGGTGCAGCGGATGACCCGTCAGGCTCTGCTCGCCGAACGCGTCGGCGTGCACCCACCGCACCAGCCGGGACCAACTGGCCAGCAGCCCGGGCACCGCGCCGGCGTCCAGCCGAGGCTTCGTGGCGTACGGCTCGTCGAGCATGACGGCCAGTTGCCGCCGCATCAGGGCCGGCTCGATGCGCACCCCGATCACCTCGCAGTCGGCGCTCCACCGGTCGTCGACCTCCCCCGCGTACGGCTGGTAGATCGCCGCCGCCCCGGGCAGCACCGGCAGCGAGGGACGTACTTGCAGGCGACCGGCGCGCACCACGTTGACCTGGAAGCAGTCGAGTTCCGGGAATCGCACCCGGAGCGCGGCGCCGAAGCTGACCTCGTTGATGCCGAGGTCGCCGACGGCCGCGGCCCTGACCCGTACGGCGAAACTCGGGTGGCGGTCGGCCGGCACGAGAACGCTGGAGCGGAACCGGGCGTCGAGGAACGCTTTGGCCTCGGCGAGGTCACTGGTTCGCAGCACGGCGGACGAGCCGCTCGATTCCATCGCACCGCCCTGCGCTCGATGGCCTGTGCCATCGACTCTAGGGCCTACGGCTTGCGGCCGACGGCGCCGTACTGGTCGATCTCGGCGCCGTCGGTGTCGGGACGCCAGCGGGTCACCGAGACCAGGCCCGGGTCGACGAACTCGAGACCGTCGAAGAACTGGGCCAGGCGGGCCGGGCTGCGCAAGTGGTAGGGCAGCGCCGCCGATTCGTTCCAGATGCGGGCGGCCTCGACGACCTCGGGGGTGATGTCGGTGCCGTCGTAGATGGCGAGGTAGCTGCCGGTCGGTACGGCGTCCAGCGCCTTACGCACCATGGCCTGGGCGACGGCGTCGTCCTCGACGTGGCCGAGCACGCCCATGAACAGCACCGCCACCGGCTGGGTGAAGTCGAGCGTGCGCCGCGCCTCGCGCAGCACCAGGTCGATGTCGTGCATGTCGGCGTCGATGTAGCTGGTAGCGCCGTCGGGGTGGCTGGTCAGCAACGCTCGGGCGTGGGTGAGGACCAGCGGGTCGTTGTCGACGTAGACGATGCGGCTGTCGGGCGCGACCGACTGGGCGACCTCGTGGGTGTTGCCGGCGCTGGGCAGGCCGGTCCCGATGTCGAGGAACTGGCGCACCCCGGCTTCACCGGCCAGGTAACGCACGGCCCGCACGAGGAAGGCCCGGCTCAGGCGGGCGTGCTCGGCCAATTGGGGCTGGCTCGCGAGGATCTGGTCACCGACCGCCCGGTCGACGGCGAAGTTGTCCTTGCCGCCGAGCAGGTAGTTCCAGATGCGGGCGGTCTGCGGGACCGAGGTGTCCAGCTGCACGTTGTCCGACACGATGATCAGCATAGACGTTCCACGATGCGCGTGCGGAGCCCAACCGAAAAGGACACGATCCGATACCAAGCCCCCACGGGTTCGCCGTGAGTGGTTAGGGTCTCGCCAATGGTGACCGACGTCACCGCGTTTGTCCGTACCCATAGGACACGGCGTAGGTCCGTACCCATAGGACGAGGTGAACAGGATGCGTGCATCAGTGAGGCTCATCGCCGTCGGCGCCGTCGCGGCGCTGACGATCGGCGCGGCCGGCTGTGCAAAAAGTGATCGTGACAGTGGGGGCGACGAGAACACGTCCGCCGCTGGTGGGACCTTCATCTTCGCGGGCGCGGGCGACCCGAAGAACTTCGACCCGATCTTCAACGACGACGGCGAATCGTTCCGGCCGATCCGGCAGATGTACGACACCCTCGTCACCCACAAGCCCGGCACCGCCGAACTGGTGGGCGGCCTGGCCGAGAGCTGGTCGAACGACGCGACCGGCAAGATCTGGACGTTCAAGCTGCGTCAGGGGGTCAAGTTCCACGACGGCACCCCGCTCGACGCGGCGGCGGTCTGCGCGAACTTCGACCGCTGGTTCAACATGAAGGGCGAAGCCGCCCAGTCCCAGATGATCTACTACACCGACGTCTTCGGCGGGTTCGCGGGCAGCCCCGACGCGGTCTACTCGAACTGCAAGGCGCAGGATGCGAACACCCCGGTCGTGACGATGACCAAATACAAGGGAGCGTTCCCGGGCGCGTTCACGCTCACCGCGTTCTCCATCGCCAGCCCGGCCGCGATGAAGAAGTACGACTCCGACACGGTGACGCAGAACGGCGACTCGTTCTCCTACAGCGCCTTCGCGAACGAGCACCCGACCGGCACCGGCGCGTTCACGTTCGGCGGCTGGAACAAGGCCACCGGCGAGATCACGCTGAACAAGAACCCCGACTACTACGGGGACAAGGCCAAGGTCGACAAGATGATCATCAAGATCATCAAGGATGAGAACACCCGGAAGCAGGAGCTGCGCGCCGGCACGGTGCAGGCGATCGACTTCCCGGCCCCGGCCGACCGCAAGGCCCTCGCGGCCGAGGGCTACAAGGTGCTCGACCGGCCCGCCTTCAACATCCTCTACCTGGGCATCAACCAGAAGAACAACCCGAAGCTCAAAGACCTGCGGGTACGGCAGGCCATCGCGTACGCCCTCAACCGCGCTCAGCTCGTGCAGACCAAGGGGCCGGGCGGCGCGAAGGTGGCCGACCAGTTCCTGCCCGACACGGTGAGCGGCTACGCCCCGGACGTGCAGAAGTACGACTACAACGTGGACAAGGCCAAGCAGCTGCTGGCCGAGGCGGGCGCGACCGGGCTGACGCTCAACTTCTACTACCCGACCGAGGTGTCGCGGCCGTACATGCCGAACCCGCAGGAGATCTTCACCGTCCTGGCCAACGATCTGCAGGCGGCCGGCATCAAGGTCAACGGCGTTCCGCGGCCGTGGAACGGTGGCTTCAAGGACGACGTGCAGCAGTTCGGCAAGCAGGACCTGCACATCCTCGGCTGGACCGGCGACTACAACGACCCGGGCAACTTCGTCGGCACGTTCTTCGGCCGGGGCAAGGTCGAGTTCGGTGACCAGGCGATGGCCGAGATGTTCACCGCCATCGGCAAGGCCGACGCGACCGTCGACCAGGCGGCCAAGAAGGCGGCGTTCGAGCAGGTCAACCGTGACCTGGCGACCAAGTGGCTGCCGGCCGTGCCGGTCTGGCACGCCCCGCCGGCGCTGGCCACGACCAAGAACGTCGAGGGTCTGGTCGCGAGTCCGTTGACGGCCGAGGAGTTCAACACCGTCTCGCTCACCAAATAGCACCAGGCGTAGCCGCGGCCCGGACCTCACCAGGTCCGGGCCGCCGGTCGCTGATACGCGAAGGAATTCCTCATGGTGAGAGTCATCTCGCGCCGCCTGATCCAGCTCGTCGTCACCCTGATCGCCCTGATGACGCTGGTCTTCTTCTGGCTGCGCAGTCTGCCCGGCGGACCGGTCGACGCGTTGCTGGGCGAACGCGCGACCCCGCAGACCCGCGAGCTGCTGACCCGGGCCCTCGGCTACGACCAGCCGATCTGGGTCCAGTACGGCCGCTTCCTCAAGAACGTCGTGACCGGCAACTTCGGCAACTCGATCCGCACCGGCGAACCGGTGACCGACGTGATCAGCCGAGCCTTCCCGGCCACCGTCGAGCTGGCCCTGGGCGCGATCATCATCGCGATCGGCCTGGGCATCCCGCTCGGCTATCTCGCGGCCCGGCACCGCGGGCGGCTGCTCGACAACGCGACCATCATCGTCACCCTGATCGGCATCTCGATCCCGATCTTCTTCCTGGGCTACCTGCTCAAGGACTGGCTGACCCAGGGCGTCCACTACTTCCCGCCGTCCGGCCGCATCTCCACCGGGCTGGGCAACACGGACGTGACCGGCTTCTTCGTGCTCGACGGGCTGCTGACCCGGGAGTTCGACGCCTCGGCCGACGCTCTCTGGCATCTCGTGCTGCCCGCGTTCACCCTGGCCACGATCCCGCTGGCGATCATCATCCGGATCACCCGGGCCAGCGTCCTCGACGTGCTGGACGAGGACTACATCCGCACCGCGGACGCCAAGGGCCTGCGCAGCCCGACCATCCGCAAGCGGCACGTGCTGCGCAACGCCCTGCTGCCGGTGGTCACCACGATCGGCCTGCAGACCGGGGCGCTGCTGGCCGGCGCGGTGCTGACCGAGAAGGTCTACAACTGGGGCGGCCTCGGCACGCTGATCACCGACTCGATCAGCGGCGGCCGCGACTACCCCGTACTGCAGGCCCTGATCCTGCTGGCCGCCGTCGTCTTCATCGTGGTCAACCTGCTGGTCGACCTCTCGTACGCGGTCATCGACCCGAGGGTGCGTGTGCAATGAGCCGACCCGGGGGAATCTCGACCCTCGCCGATCACAAGCGCAAGCGGATCGACGAGCTGATCGCCCGCACGGCCGAGGCCGGCGGGGTCAGCCTGCTGCGCGACGCCGGCCGGCGACTGCTGCGCAACCCGACCGCGATCGTCGGCGCCACGATCATCCTGCTGTTCCTGGTCATCGCGATCTTCGCGCCGCTGGTGGCACCGCACGACCCGGTGCAGCGGTTCCCCGAGCTGACCAAAGATCTGACCGTCGACAGCATCCCGGGCTCGACCGCCGGGCACCCGCTGGGCAGCGACCCGCTCGGGCGCGACTTCGCATCCCGCATGGTCTTCGGCGCCCGGCAGACGCTGTTCGTCGGCGTGCTGGCGACGCTCATCGGCCTGCTGGTCGGCGTGCTGCTCGGGGCGCTGGCCGGCGCGATCGGCGGCTGGGTCGACGTGCTGGTGATGCGCCTGGCCGACGTCATGCTGGCCCTGCCCGGCCTGCTGCTGGCGATCACCCTGGTCGCGCTGGCCAGCCGCTCGACCCAGTGGACGGTGATCGTCGCGGTCGCGGTGGTGAACGTGCCGATCTTCGCCCGATTACTGCGCGGGTCGATGCTGGCCCAGCGGGAGAGCGACCACGTGCTGGCCGCCCGCGCGCTGGGCGTGAAGCGGCGCGACATCGTGCTGCGGCACATGCTGCCGAACTCGATGACCGCGGTCATCGTGCAGGCCACCCTGACCTTCGCGGTGGCGATTCTGGACGCGGCCGCGCTGTCGTTCCTGGGCCTCGGCGACCCCGACATCAACCGGGCCGAGTGGGGCCTGATGCTCGGCGTCGACGGCGTCCGCTACTTCGAGGTGCGACCCGAACTGGCGTATTTCCCGGCCCTGGCGATCATCGTCGTGGCCCTCGGCTTCACGTTGCTCGGCGAGAGCATCCGCGAGGCGCTCGACCCGAAGAACCGGCGGTGATGTGTCATGCCCCTTCTCGACGTACGTGATCTGTCGGTGGTCTTCGACCGCAAGGGCACCCGGCCGGTCAAGGCGGTGGACGGCGTCAGTTTCACGGTCGAACCCGGCCAGACGGTCGGGCTGGTCGGCGAGTCCGGCTGCGGCAAGTCGGTGACCAGCCTGGCGATCATGGGACTGCTCCCCCGCCGCGGCAACCGGGTCACCGGCGAGGTGCGGTTCTCCGATGTCGACCTGCTCAAACTGCGCCCGCGCGAGCTGCGGGACTGGCGCGGCCGCGACATCGGCATGATCTTCCAGGACCCGCTGTCGTCGCTGAACCCGGTGATCCCGCTCGGCGTGCAGGTGGCCGAGGTGCTCGAACGTCACCAGGGCCGGACCCGTCAGGCAGCGCTGCGCGAAGCCAAGGAGTTGCTCGACGCCGTCGGCATCCCCGACCCGCAGCGGCGGCTCAAGGAGTTCCCGCACCAGCTCTCCGGCGGCATGCGGCAGCGGGCGCTGATCGCGATCGCGCTGGCCTGCAAGCCGCGCCTGCTGATCGCCGACGAGCCGACCACGGCGCTCGACGTGACCATCCAGGCGCAGATCCTCACGCTGCTCAAGGAGCTGGTCGACAACTCCGGCACGGCCCTGGTGATGATCACGCACGACCTCGGGGTGGTGGCCGGGCTCTGCGACACCGTGAACGTCCTGTACGCCGGCAAGGTCGTCGAGCGGGCCTACCGGCACGACCTGTTCGAGGACCCGCGCCACCCGTACACCCACGGTCTGCTGCAGTCGGTGCCGAGGCTGGACGTCGACCGCGGCGCGCGGCTGCACCAGATCCGCGGGTCGGTGAGCGACAACATCCCCTGGTCGGAGGGGTGTGCTTTCGCCCCGCGCTGCGACCGGGTGATCGACGACTGCATCGGCGAGACGGTGCCGCTCGAACCCACCCGCCGCGCCGGCGCCCTGCGATGCACGAACCCCGTGGAGAGGGAGGTGGCGGTGTGAGTTTCCTTGTCGAGATCGACGACCTCAAGGTTCACTTCCCGATCAAAAGCGGACTGCTCTTCGACCGTACGGTCGGATACGTCTACGCCGTCGACGGCGTTTCCCTGAAGATCAAGCGCGGGGAGACGTACGGTCTGGTCGGTGAATCCGGCTGCGGCAAGTCGACGCTCGGCCGTGGCCTGCTGCGCCTGGTCGAGCCGACCCACGGCACCATCACCTTCGACGGTACGGATGTCCGGTCGCTCGCCGGTGAGCGGATGCGGCTGTTCCGGCGCCGCATGCAGATGGTGTTCCAGGACCCGATGTCGAGCCTCGACCCGCGGCAGTCGGTCGAGTCGCTGCTCGTCGAGGGGTTGAAGGCGCACGACCTGCACAAGAACAAGGCGGACACGCAGCAGCGGCTCCGGTCCACGCTCGACTCGGTGGGGCTGCCCGCGTCGGCGCTGAACAAGTATCCGCACGAGTTCTCCGGCGGCCAGCGGCAGCGGATCGGCATCGCCCGCGCCCTGGTGCTCGGCCCCGAGCTGATCGTGGCCGACGAGCCGGTGTCCGCGCTCGACGTGTCCATCCAGGCCCAGGTGGTGAACCTGCTCGACGACCTGCAGGAATCGCTCGGGCTGACCTACCTGGTGATCGCGCACGACCTGGCCGTGATCCGGCACATCTCCGACACGATCGGCGTGATGTACCTGGGTTCGCTGGTCGAGGAGGCGAGCGCCGACCAGTTGTACGAGCGGCCCCTGCATCCGTACACCCGGGCTCTGCTCTCGGCCGTGCCGATCCCCGACCCCCGGGTCGAGGACCGACGCGAGCGGATGCTGCTCGTCGGCGATCTGCCGTCGCCGGCCAACCCGCCCAGCGGCTGCCGATTCCGTACGCGTTGCCCCTGGTCACAGAGCCGCTGCACGGAGGAGCGGCCGTCGCTGAGGACATTCGACGACTCGGGCCAGCGGGTCGCGTGCCACTTCGCCGAGCAGATCCTCAGCGGCGAGCTGAAGCCGCACGAGGTCCGCGCCGAGCTGGTCCGGCCCGACGTGGACACCGGCGTGGGCGCCGAGCTGATCCCGACCCGAACGGACCTGCCCCTGCCCTGACCTCACGGCGCCTCGGCGGTGGCGATCAGGGTGGCCCGGCCGATCACGTGGCCGAGCATCTGCACGCCCAGGTAGGCCGGCGTGGACGCCGACGTGACGGCGAGCTCGTCGACGTCGAGCGCGTGCACGGCGATGACGTAGCGGTGCGGGCCGTCCCCCGGCGGCGGGGCGGCCCCGAGATAGCGCACCGACCGCAGATCGTTGGGCACGGTCACCGCCCCGCGCGGCAGGCCGGCGCCGCCGTCGTCGCCCGCGTTCTCGGGCAGCGACGTGGTGCTCGCGGGAAGGTTGGCCACGGCCCAGTGCCAGAAGCCCGACCCGGTCAGCTCATCAGGGTCATAAACGGTCACGGTGAAGCTGCGGGTCCCGGCCGGGGCGCCGCTCCACGAGAGCTGGGGCGACTCGTCCCGGCCGCCCGGCATCCCCAGCAGGCCGGAGAGGTGGGCCGGGGCCAGCGGTTTGCCGTCCTCCGCGCTCTCGCTGGTGACCGTGAAGACCGGCGCCGCCGGCAGCCGCTCGAACGGGTCGTTCATCGGGTTTCCTCCGGGTCGCTCGGATGCCTCGTCAACGGCACCGTGTCGATGGTCAGCCACTTGGCCAGCGGGAGCGCCCGCAGAATCTCGTCCAGCTCGGCCGGATCAGCGGCCTGCCACACACCGGCGAAGCGGCGCTCGCCCAGCCGCCACAGCCGCTCGAGGTGACCCTGAGCGGCCAGCTCGCGGGCCCGCTCGGCCTCCCGCTCGAAGACCTCGTCGTCGTCCGGCTCGCCCACATCGAGCGTGACCAGGTATTCCGTCCAGTCCGGGCGGACCTTCACCGTGCCCGGGCCGGGATCGTTGGGGTGCTCCCCCAGCGGCGTGGCCGAGTCGGTGCGCCAGACCCGCAGCGGCATCCCCGCGAGAGTCGTCTCCAACTCGTCCGCGTCCCCGGCCGTGAACACGCCGATCGACCGCCACTCCCCCGGGCCGAGCGGCGGCCGCCACAGCCGCAGCATCTTCCCCCGCGTGACCAGCCGCGCCGTGTTGGCCGCCTCCCGGGCTCGGACGTCGTCGACCTCCTGCTCCGACGTGCCGTCGGGCACCCGCGTAACCATCGTGACCAGGTATTCCATGTTCCCAGACTGGCCCGGCGGGGCGGGCGGCCACACCCGTAGGACTCCCTGGCCGGCACGAACCAGGGGCAACCCGTCTTGCCCCTGCGGGAACGGCCGCGCCGAGCGGGCGGACGGCGCCCTTCTCTGATGATCAACTCGGGGTTTCCGTTCGAACCCCGAGGACACACCGCCGCGCGGCGAGGAACCTTCGTGAACCCGCGCTGAGGCCTCCGGCCAAGTGTTCGGCTGCTCGATTGGCTGGTCAGCCCGCTGAGGCGTCCAGGGCTGAGCGGAGCTGCGTGCGGTTGCTGATGCCGAGCTTCGGGAACGCCTTGTAGAGGTGGGTCGCGACGGTTCGGTGCGACAGGTAGACCTGGTCGGCGATCTCGCGGTTGCTCATGCCCGACGCGGCCATCCGGGCGATCTGCAGCTCCTGTGCGGTGAGCGTGTCGGCGGTTCCGGGACGCGCGAACTTGTCCGATCGGCCGGCGGCGACCCCGGCGGCGCGCAGTTCGCTTGTCGCGCGTCGCGTCCACGGGGTCGCCCCCGCGCCCTCGAAGACCCGCAGGGCCGCGCTGAGCTGCTCGCGGGTGTCGACGATGCGCCGCCTCCGGCGAAGCCACTCCCCGTACGCCAACCGCGTGCGCGCCACCTCCAGCGCGCTCGGATTGCCGGGCACGGTGGCCAGCGCCGCCTCGAAGTGGTCCTCGGCGCGGTCGGGTTCGGCCTGGGCCCAGGCGCGGCGCACCAGGTTGTCGAGGAACGGGCTGCCGAACGCGGCGGCCTGCCGGGACGCCTCCTCCAACAGCGGCACGACCGAGGCCGTACGGCCGGTGCGCGTCGCCGCCTCGGTCAGGTCGGCGATCGACCACAGTCCGGTGGTGGCCATCGCCTGGGCCCCGTGCAGGGCGGTCCACGCGTCCTCGTCGCGGTGCTCGTTGAGGGCTACCAGCCCGGCCGACCAGTGGGCGCGGGCCTTGATGAAGGTGGGCCCGCTCAGTTCCCCCGCGCGCCGCAGCGCCTCGAGCGCGGCCGTGTTGTCGCCCCGCCAGGCGTGCGCGCGGGCGGCCGCGATCGCCGAGTCGGCCGCCGTGACCCGCAGTCCGAGGTCGGTGCTGAGCCGCAGGGCCAGCTCGGCGTCGGCCAGCCCGTCCCGCAGCCGGCCCATGCCGATGCGGATCAGCGCCCGTTCCCGCAGCGACCAGGCCTCGTCGCCCGGCGCGCCGGCGCGGTGGAAGTGTTCGACGCCGAGGTCCCAGCAGGCCAGCGCGGCCGCCGGGTCGTGCACGGCCTGGGCCATGAGCCCGACCCCGATGATGATCTGCGAGCGGCTGGGCCGGTGGTCGCCGCGCTCGGCGAGGTAGTCGCGGACGTCGCCGAGCAGTCCCGGCATGCGGGTCCGGGCCTGCGCGGCGTGCTCGGCCGGGTGGAGCAGCACCCGTCCGAGCAGGGCGGGCAGGCCGCCGTTGTCGCCGGCGGCCGCGTCGATGGCCTGCGCGAGCCGCTCGCGTACGTCGTCCGGCAGTCCGTGGATGCAGTGGGCCGTGGCCGCCGTGGCCAGGATCCGCAGGCGCTGCGCCCGATGGTCCTGCCCGTCGGGGCCGCCCAGCCGGGCCACGAGGTCGAGCAGTTCGTCGGTGCTGTGACCGGGCAGGGCGGCGCTGGCGCCCAGCGCCGAATCGGTCAGGGCCAGGGAGGTGAGCGTCTCGGGATCGGTCGCCTGCGGCCAGGCCTCGCGCACCAGCAGCGCGCTGTCCGCGACCTCTCCGGCCTGGCGGGCGACCTCGGCCGCGGTGGCGATGCGGCGGGTCCGGTCGGCCACCGAGGCCGAGAGGGCGGCGGCCCGGCGCATCGCCGCGACCGCCTCGGTGAGGGCGCTGCGGGCCTGGGCCCGGGCCGCGGTCTCCTCGAGCGCGAGGGCGACCGTGTCGTCGTACAAAGGGGTCGCGGCGGCGGCGTGCCAGGCGGCCCGGTCGGGATCGATCGACGCGGCGGCCAGCAGGCGGTGCGTCACCGTGCGCTCGGCGACCGACGCGGCGCCGTAGACAGCCGAGCGGACCAGGGGATGACGGAGAGCCACGTGGTCGCCGGTCACCGTGACGAAACCGGCGTCCTCGATCGCCGCCAGGTCGTCCAGGCTCAGGTCGGCCGACGTCGCGGCCCGCATCAACTCGCGGAGCGACGACTCCGGCGCCGCGGCGATCACGAGCAGCAGGCGCCGGCTGCGCTCGGGCAGCCCGGACGCGCCCGCGAGGAAGGCGTTCTCCAGCCGACGGGTCATCGGCAGCCACGGCCCGGCCCTGTCCTCGATCACCTGGGGCAGCTCGGCCAGCGCGAGCGGGTTGCCGACGGCCTCCTTCAAAATCAGCTTCTGGGCCGGTACGTCGAGTTCGGGCCGCTGTTCCCGCAGGAGCCGCTCGGATTCCTCCGGGGCCAGCGGGCCGAGCGCGGCCGTCGGCAACCCGGACGACGTGAAAGGGTCGATCGTCGCCCCGCGGCCGGACCGCACCGTCACGATCAGCAGCACCCGCGCCTGCGACAGACGCCGGGCGACGAACGCGATCGTCCGGGCACTCGACGCGTCGAGCCACTGCGCGTCCTCGACCACGACGACCGCGGGTTGCTCCGCGCCGTATTCCTCGAGCAGCCCGAGCGCGGCCAGCCCGGTCAACAGCGGGCTCGGCGCCGGCCCGACGGCCTGACCGAGCGCGATCTCCAAAGCCTGCCGCTGCCCCGGTGGCAACGCGGTCACCCGGTCGAGCAGCGGCTGCAACAACTCGTGCAGGCCCGCGAAGCCCGAGGTCGTCTCGCTGTGCACCCCGGTGCAGCGCAGCTCGTGGAAGCCCTGGTCTCTGGCCATCGCGACGACGGCGTCGACGAGGGTGCTCTTGCCGATGCCCGCCTCGCCCTCGACGATCACGGCGTGGCCACCGGCGCCGACCTCGTCGAGGAGCTCCCGGAATCGGGTCAGCTCGGGCTCACGGCCTACCAACATCGGCACAGAGGGGGGCTGGGCTGGCACTTCACGAAGTCTAGCGGCGCCACGGGCAACCGGCCTTGCCCTTGCGGCGGCGGAAGGGGCCGACCGGCGAAACACGGTACGACGGCCTGTCACCGTTGCCCGCGTGACCAACCTGACGACCGGATCGTCGTTCCCCGAGCTCGGCTCGAGCACCGCCGACCTGCTCGCCGCCGCGACCCGGCTCCTCGATCCCGACCAGTTCGCGCGCGCCACGACGTACGGGAAAGAACTTGAGGTGACCGCGGGCCAGCACCTGCGGGAGGCCGATCTCGTGCTGTGCTCGACGGCGACGCTCACCTCGTTCCACACGGCCGAGCCGTTCCTCACGCACGGCCCGGGCGGGTTCGCCGGCGAGTTGAGCCTGCTCACCGGCCAGACCAGCAACCTTTCCGTACGGGTCACCGAGTCGGGCCGCGTCCACGTGATCGACCAGCCGTCGTTCCGGCGGTTGATGGCGCAGCAGACCGACCTCGGCGACCTGTTCCTGCGGGCCTTCCTCGCCCGGCGGCGGATGCTGCGCTTCGGCGCCGAGCAGTCGACCCGGATCGTCGGCGACCCGCGCTCGGGCGACGGGCTGGCCCTGCGCGTGTTCCTCTCCCGCCAGGGCCTGCCGCACCTGTGGGTCGACAGCGCCTCGGCCGACGGCGGGGTCGTCATGGCCGAAGCCGGTCTGGAGCCGGGCGACCTGCCGGTGGTGCTGGCCCCGGACGCGACGATCCGCCGGGTGACGCCGGGCATCCTCAGCGAGCACCTGGGCCTGGCCTATCGCAGCGCCGGACGCCGTACCGTCGACTTCGCCGTGGTCGGCGCCGGACCAGCGGGCCTGGCCGCGGCGGTCTACGGCGCGTCCGAAGGGCTCAGCACCCTGCTGCTCGACGGGGTCGCGACCGGCGGGCAGGCCGCGACGAGCGCCCGCATCGAGAACTACCTGGGCTTTCCGTTCGGCCTCAGCGGGCTCGACCTCACCACCCGGGCGGCGGTGCAGGCGCTCAAGTTCGGCGCCGAGATCGCCACGCCGTGCGGGGTGGCGGCCCTGCGGTCCGAGGGTGACGAGCACGTGCTGGTGCTCGGGGACGGCGCCGAGGTGCGGGCCCGGACCGTGCTGGTCGCCACCGGCGCCACCTACCGGTCCCTGCCAGTCGATCGCTGGGACCACTTCGTGGGCGCCGGGATCTACCACGCCGCGACCGACCTGGAGGCCCAGGGCGTCGCCGGTGAGCCGGTGGTCGTGGTCGGCGGCGCGAACTCGGCCGGGCAGGCGTCGCTGCACCTGGCCCGCTACGCCGAGCACGTCACGCTGGTCGTGCGGGCGGCCGACCTCGGCGAGAAGATGTCGTCCTACCTGGTCGAGCGCATCCGGGCCGACGCGCGGATCACGGTGCTGACCGGCACCCGCGTCACCGGCCTGCTCGGCGACGAGCACCTCACCGGCATCACGGTGTCGGGTCGCGACGAGCCGCTGCCCTGCCGGGGGCTGTTCAGCTTCATCGGGGCGGTCGCCGCGACCTCGTGGCTCGACGGGCCGAAGCTGGACGACAAGGGTTTCGTGCTGACCGACGACGGTCCCGGGGCGCTGCCGCTCGAGACCACCGTACGAGGGGTCTTCGCCGCCGGGGACGTGCGTGCCGGCTCCATGAAGCGGGTCGCCGCCGCGGTCGGCGAGGGATCGGCCGCTGTGCGCTCCGTGCACCAGGCTCTGGCTCGAATCCGCGATTTTCAGTAGTTGTGCTTATGCGTCCCTACCGCCTCACCGGCCACTGTTGCCGCAGCAGGTGTGAAGGAGGACGACATGACTCAGGCCGTTGTCGCGCCACCGGTCGCGGTGTCGGTGCAGGCCACCGACTCGCTGAGCCTCATCGGGCTGACCACGATGCTGGCCGACCGGCCGCAGGTGCGGGTCATTCCGTGGAGCGAGGCCGGTGGCGACGTCGTGGTCTTCGCGGCCGGCCGCCTCGACACCCGGGTGGTGGCGGCCCTGCGCCGCTCGGCCGCCGCCACCCGCCGGCCGGTGGTGCTGGTCCTCGACGAGATCAACGAGGCCGAGCTGCTGCTGGCCGTCGAGTGCCGGGTGCAGTCGGTGCTGCCGCGCGCGGCGGTGACGGCCGACCGGCTGACCCGGGCCGTCGCGGCGGCCCTCGCCGGTGACGGACTGCTGCCGCCGCCCCTGGTCGGCGACCTGCTGGAACATCTGCGCGACCTGCAGCAGCGGGTGCTCGACGAGGCCGGGCTGAACGCGGCCGGGCTCACGCCCCGCGAGATCGACGTGATCAGGCTGATGGCCGAGGGGCTGGAGACCACGGAGATCGCCGCGAAGCTCTCCTACTCGGAGCGCACCGTCAAGGGCACCGTCCACGCCATCACGCGCCGGCTCGGGCTGCGGAACCGCTCCCACATCATCGCCCACGCCATGCGCTACGGCGTCATCTGAGAAAGCCGGATCATCGACATGACCGTCATCGTCAACGCGCCCGACTGGGCCCATCCGCAGACCGACCTGACCGGCTCCACTGTGCTCCTCATCGGCGGGACGGGTGGCGTCGGCGAGGGGGTCGCCCATGCGCTGCTGGGCGCCGGCGCCACCGTCGTCGCCACCGGGCGTACGCGGGAAAGGCTCGACGACCTCGCGGGCCGGCTCGCGTCGCCGCGGCTGGTCACCGCCGTCCTCGACCTGCTCGACCCGGGCCTGCCCGAAGCCGTCACCGCCCTCGTACGGGAGCACGGGCCGCTGGGCAGCGCCGTCGTCAGCGTCGCCGACTGGGGTGGGCAGGGCCGCAAGCGGGTCATCGACCACACCGACGACGAGTGGGACGCGCTGATCGCCCAGAACCTGACCACGATCTTCCGCGCTTATCGGGCGCTGATCCCGGCGCTGTCCGCCGAGGGCGCGATCATCCAGCTCAACGGCCTCAGCGCCGACCTGCCCTTCCCGGGCGCGGGCGGGCGGGCCCTGACCGCGGCGGCGACGAAGTCGATGACCCGCACGATCGCCGAGGAGCTGCAGGGTTCCGGGCCTCGGGTGTACGAGGTCATCCTGGGCCTGATCGGCACCCGGTCGCGGCAGCTCGCCGGGTTCGACGACCCGACCTGGATCCCGCCGACCGACGTCGGTGTCCACGTCGCCGAACTGGTCGCCGGCACCAGCCCGCTCGCCGGGTCCGTGCTGCACTACCTGGTCGAACGGGCCGACGGACCCCGATCCGCATGATCGAGATCATTCGCCCGGGCGACCCGGCGTACCGGGATCTCAGGGACGTCTACACCGCCACCGGCGCGCCGGCCTCGATTCTGCGCCCGAGCAGCGCCGACGAGGTGGTGCAGGCCCTCGATCAGGTTGACGGCGAGCTCTCGGTCCGCAGCGGCGGCCACGGCATCAGCAGCATCGCGACCAACGCCGGCGGCACCGTGATCGATCTCGGGAGGCTGGACGCCGTCGAGCCCCTCGGCGGAGACCTGGTGCGGGCCGGGCCCGGCGCCCGGTGGGGCGACGTCGCCGCGACGCTGCGGCCGCGGCCCTGCACACCGCCAAGATCTCGATAGTCCAAGGCAGCCGGCTGCCGTTCGCCGAGGCTCAGGCCCAGGAACGCGCCCTGTTCGCCTCGCTCCGCGTGTCCTGAAACCGCCCACACCGAGGAATGCGAATGCCCGACGACATGCAGACAATGACCATCAAGCCGATCGACGAGTTCCGGTGGCGGGTGGTCTTCGACAGCCCACCGGTCAACCTGGTCTCGCCCGAGTTCGTCGCCGAGCTGCACGCGACGGTCGAGCGGATCGTGGCCGACCCGGCCCTCAAGGTGGTGACCTTCGAAAGCGCGAACGACCTGTTCTGGCTCAACCACTTCGACCTGGCCCGCATCCGCGAGTTCCCGCTGCTGCCCGGCGGCGAGTCGTTGTGGACCGACGCCGTGATCAAGTTGAGCGAGGCCCCGGTCGTCTCCATCGCGAAGATCCGGGGACGGGCCCGCGGCGGCGGCGACGAGCTCCTGCTCGCCTGCGATCTGCGGTACGCGAGCCGGGAGCGCGCCCTCGTCGGCCAGATCGAGGTCGGCACCGGCATCCTCCCGGGCGGGGGCGCGACCGAGCGACTGCCCCGGTTGATCGGCCGGGACCGGGCCCTCGAAGCCGTCCTCTCCAGCAACGACTACCCGGCCGACCTGGCCACCCAGTACGGATGGGTGACCCGCTCGGTGCCCGACACCGAATTGGACGATCTCGTCGACGCGCTCGCCGACCGCCTCGCGACGTTCGACAAGCCGGCGCTGGCCGCCGCCAAGCAGCAGATCAACCGCGCGAGCCTGCCCCCGGCGCACGACCTGCACACCGCCTACCGCGAGTTCATCGCATCGCTGGGCTCACCCGGGTTCGCGCACCGCATGGACGGCCTGCGACGAGCCGCGCAGGCACACGGCCCCGCCGACGTGGAGGTCCGGCTGGACCACTACCTCGGTGTCCTCGGGGCCGGCTGACGCACAACGCCGATGTCGTGTCCGGTCCTCACCGTCACCTCATCGGCGGACCACAAACGGAGAGAAGGAGAAACGTCATGTCCGATCTGCTGGACGAAGTCCTGGCCGCGTACGGCGGCCGCGACCGCTGGGAGAGCGCGAACCAGATCACCGCCCGCCAGTTCTTCGGCGGTGCCCTGTGGGCGGTGAAGGGGCACCCGGGCGCGCTCGACGACGTGCAGGTCACCGTCGACCTGCACCGGGAGCACACCCGTCAGGAGCCGTTCTTCGCCGAGGGCCACCACACCGACTTCCGGCCGGGCCGCATCGCGGTCGAGGACGGGGACGGCAAGGTGGTCGAGGAGTTGCTCGACCCGCGTTCCTCGTTCGCCGGTCACGAGTTCACGACGCCGTGGAGCCGGCTGCAGCTCGCCTATTTCTCCGGGTACGCCATGTGGACGTACGTCACCGAGCCGATCTCGCTGACCTTCCCCGGCGTGCGGGCTGACGAGATCGGCAGGTGGACCGAGGACGGCCGCGAATTCCGGCGGCTGCGCATCACCTATCCGGAAAGCATCGAGACCCACAGCGCGCAGCAGACCCTCTACATCGGCGACGACGGCCTCATCCACCGGCGTGATTACACGGTCGACATCGCCGGCAACACGCCCGCGGCCGAATACACGACCGACTTCGTCGAGGTCTCCGGCCTGACCATTCCGACCACCCGGATGATCTATCCCCACGACGAGAACGGCGTCCGGCTGCCCGAGCCGCTGGTCGTCTCCATCCGCCTGGCCGACATCAAGGTGTCCTGACCGGCGCGCGGAGGCACGATCCCGGGGAGCCCCTTTCCTCCCCGGGATCGCCTTTCCCGCGAAGAACCGGCCGCCCCCGTTGGAGTGACCTCCCGACCGCTTCTACTCCGCCCCATCATGACAACGCGGGCCTCGTACGGCATTGACCGCCCGCGCAGTAAAGTTGCCTTCCCACGCACG
Organism: Actinoplanes solisilvae; assembly: GCF_003999975.1. Lineage (GTDB taxonomy): Bacteria > Actinomycetota > Actinomycetes > Mycobacteriales > Micromonosporaceae > Actinoplanes > Actinoplanes solisilvae. The sequence continues at coordinate 232,949 of NZ_RJAC01000014.1, forward strand.
TTGACCCGGGAGGGGTCCTCCTCATGCGGAAGGGCGCGGCGGCAGAGGCATCGAGGGAACGTTTCTCTCATTACCGGCAGCTGATCGACAAGCTGGCCGTGCCGGTCGACGTGACCGGCGAACTGTCCGACGATTTTCACTTCAACGTCCGCGCCGTACGGATGGGCAACGGCGTCGAACTGGCCGAGAACTCGATCAGCGGCGCCCGGGTCGTCGCCAGCCGCACGAAGGCCACCGTACGCCGGTCCGACCCCGAGGCGTACAGGCTGCTGCTCGTCCTGCGGGGCCGCGCCGACATGACTCACTGCGGCCGGGGCGGGCGTTTCTCGGTCGGCGACATGGGCCTGTTCGACACCTCCTCACCGTTCGAAGTGGTTCGCGCCGGGTCCTCGTTCGCGATGTTCACGTTCCCCCGCGACCGGCTGTCCCTCCCGCAGACGGTGATGAACGACCTCGTCGGCGGCCGGTTGAGCGGCCGCTCCGGGGTCGGCGCGGTGGTCGCCGACTTCATGCGCGGCTTCGTGCGAGAGGCGGAGGCCTGCAGCCCGGCCGATCGGGCGCGGCTCGGCGCGTCCGCGATCGACCTGCTCAGCGTCCTCGCGGCCCGCGAGCTCGACGTCGGCGTGCCGGTCACGACCGACGCCCGGCACCGCTCGACGTTCCTCGAAGCACAACGATTCATCAGGGACCACGTCGACGACCCCGACCTAGCCCCGGAGATGATCGCCGCCGCGCACCACATCTCCGTACGGCAGCTGCACAAGGTCTTCCACCAGGCCGGCACCACCTGCGCCGGCGAGATCCGCAGCCGCCGGCTCGAGCGCTGCCGCCACGACCTGGCCGACCCGTCACAGGCCGGCCGCCCGGTGAGCGCCATCGCGGCGCGGCACGGTTTCCGCAGCGAAGCGCACTTCAGCCGCTCTTTCCGGGCCGCCGTCGGCATGCCCCCGGGCGAGTGGCGCGCCCAGCAACTCGACAGTTACTGACAAAGCGCGCGGCGGTCCGTGATCCGACTGCCCGGCCGCTTGCGGGCCGGTAGCGTCCATTGTCGTCCTACGATGTCCGGTTCGAGGATGACGGGTCAGAACGATGAACGCTCAGTTCCCTGTTTTCGTGATCGCGAGCGACCACGACGAGTCCTCCCTCCTTTTCGTCGCCTCGACGCAGGCCGATCTGGACCTGTATCTTCGCCGGCACGGAAAGGCCACGCCGGCGCGAGCGCGCGAGAAGCCCATCACGGCCCGCTACTACGACTTCGCCGGAATGGAATGGTCGCTGGGTGTCGACGCCCAGAATCAGGACGTGTGGAGCTCCGACGGAACAGGCATTCCCGTCGAGATCCTGCGCAATCTGGTGACCACCGGATATCTCGTCACGGAACGCACCCGTCTCGATGAAGTGTCCTTCCTGGCTTTGGCGACCATCGCCGCCGATGGATTCCAGGACGGCGGAGCCAGCTACGGATCCCCTCGGCATCGCCTGTGGCACGCGAAACGAAAGCTTCCGTTGAACCGTTCGCACCGGTGACCGTCATGACAGACCTACTCGCGGTGCCTCTGGACCGAGGCGGAGCAGTTCTTCTCGAAGTGGACGCCGGACCGGACGGCGTGGTCAAGGCCGCCCGCCCCGGTGAGATCGTCGGACGTGCGGCGTACACCTTGGAATCCGCTCTCGACGCGGTCGCCCCGGCGGTCCAGGCCGTGCTGGCCAAGATGCGCGAGGCCGGGCCCGAGGTCATCACGATCGAGCTGGGCATCAAGCTGACCGCCGAGGCCGGGGCGATCGTCACCAAGACGGCCGGTGAGTGCAACTTCAAGGTGACGCTGCAGTGGGATCGCCGGGATGGACTACCGGGCTGAGGCCGCCGACACCTGGTCCACCGACCTGCGCCCCAGTGTGGCGATGGTTCTGGACGCGAACGGCCGCGCCGTCGGCACCGCCTTCCTCACCGGCGACGAATGGTTGGTGACCTGCGCCCACGTGCTGTCGGCCGACTCCGCGGAGCCGCCGTCGAGCGTCACCGTCGTCTTCCCCCACCTCGACGGGAAGCCGGTCACGCTGGTCGTCGACCGCCGGTTCTGGCGCTCCCCGGACCGGGAGGACGTCGCCTTCCTGCCGGTCGCCGGCGCCGTGCCGGCCGGTGCCCGTTCCGTGGTGTTCGGCGACACCGACGACGCCCGCGGCCACCAGGTCAGCTCCTTCGGATTCCCGGTGCAGGCCCCCACTGCGGGCCACTACGGATACGGCCGGGTCGGCGACGAGATCCGCGGCGACGGCGGGTCCCTGCTGCGGCAGTTGACCGACTGCTCCGAGTTCACCGAGGGCTTCAGCGGAGCTCCGGTGCTGGACACGCGGACCGGCCTGGTCATCGGCATGGTCGACTCCGTGACGCGGCCGGACCGCCTGTCCCGCGGTTCGCGGACGGCCTACATGACCCCGGTCACGACCCTGCGAGCGGTCAACCCCCGGCTACGGCCGGCCGAGATCTGCCCCTACCGCGGGCTCGACGCGTTCGAGTTCGAACACGCCCGGTGGTTCCACGGGCGTGACGACGACGTCGAACTGCTCGTGGCGGCGCTGCGGCAGGGCCGGCGCGCCCTGGCCCTGTTCGGTCCCTCCGGCAGCGGCAAGTCCTCGCTCGTGCACGCCGGTCTGGTGCCCCGGCTGCGGAACGGCGCCGCCCCGGGAAGCGACGGGTGGGCGTGGATCAGCGCCCGGCCCGGCGCCGACCCCTACGCCGAACTGGACGCCATCGGGCTCAACGGCGCCGCCCCGGGTCGATTGCGGGTCGCCGTACGCGATTACATCCAGTCCCCGCATCTGTTGGTCGTGCTCGACCAGTTCGAGGAACTCCTCGTCCAGACCGACGCTGCCACGCGCGCGTCCTTCCTGACCGACCTGGTCGACCTGGTCGAACGACCGGCACCGGTCACCGTGGTGCTGATCATGCGGGACGACTTCTACAGCCGGCTCGCCGCCGAGGCGCCCGCCCTGATGCGGATCCTCGAGCAGGTCATCGTCAACATGCCGACCGTCCTCACCCGGGGCTCCCTGGACAGCATGATCCGCCGGCCCCTGCAGATCGTCGGCCTCACCCCGCAGCCGCAGCTCACCGAGCGCATCATCGACGACGCGATCGACGTGGCGCCCGGCCCGGCCGGAGCCGGTGCCTCCCCCACCGTGCTGCCGCTGCTCGAACTCGCGTTGACCGAGCTGTGGCGGCAGCGCCGGGACGGGCAACTGACCCACGACCGGTACGAGGCGATCGGCCGGGTGACCGGCGGTCTCGCCCGCTGGTGCGACACGGCATTCGACCGGCTGCCGTCCCACCTGCACCCACTCGCTCGTACGGTGCTCACCTCGCTGGTGACCCCGGGCGACGAGGCGGCCGGCATCCCACCGGTCCGGCGCCGGCGGCTGCGCGACGACCTGCATGTCGGGGACGACTCGGACGGTCTCAACGTCGTGCTGGGCGAGCTGGCCACGGCGCGCCTGATCGTCACCGGACGGGACCCGGCCACGGGAACGGCGACCGTCGATCTCATCCACGACGCGCTCATCCGGGTGTGGGGGCGCCTGGGCGACTGGCTGAGCGCGGACCGGGATTTCCGGTCGTGGCACGCGCGGCTGGAGGAGCAGTTCGGGCAGTGGCGCGGCGACCCCGACCTTCTGCTGCGCGGTCGCGTCCTGGAGGAGGCCGTCGACCGCCGGAGCGAGCGGCCGGTGCGGCCCGAGCTCGACGACTACATCGAGCTGAGCTACCGGGACCAGCGCCGCCGACGGCGCCGGGACCGGAACCTGATCCGGGCCCTCGCCGTCCTGCTCGTGCTGGCCTGCGCGTTCAGCGTGGTCGCGCTCGTCGCCTCCGACCGGGCCCGCCGCGAGTCGCGCGTGTCGACGTCGGTCGGGCTGGCCGCGCAGAGCACGAACGTTCTTACCGACCAACCCGACCTGGCCCAGCTTCTGGCGCTGGAGAGCCTGCGTACCGAGAGCACCCCGCAGGCGCTGGTGAGCCTGGGTCGCGTGCTGGCCGAGCCGATGCACGTGTCCACGGTTTTCGACGGCCACTCGGGTCCGGTCAACGACGTCGCGTTCAGCCCCGACGGTCAGCTGCTGGCCGGTGCCGGCGACGACGGCACCGTACGGTCGTGGCCGGCCACGACCGACGCGGCCCCGGCCGGCGTTCACTCCGGCCACGCCGGGCAGGCGTGGGCGGTGGCCTTCGGGCCGGGCCGCGACTGGCTGGTGTCCGCCGGGGCCGACGGCCGGTTGTTGCGGTGGCACGCCGCGAACGGGTCGGGCTTCACCGAGCTGGCGACGTTCAAGACCCGGTTGAACGCGCTCGCGGTCCGTCCGGACGGCCGGGTGCTCGCGGTCGGTGACGTCGACGGCGGGGTGTCGCTCCTGAACCCGGCCGACGGCCGTCGGTTGGCCGCGCGGGCCGCGCATGACGCGCCGGTCAACGCCCTGGCCTTCAGCCCGGACGGGAAGCTGCTGGCCAGCGCCGGCGGTGACGGGTTCATCGGGTTGTGGACGGCAGATTCGCTGCGGGACGTGCGCGAGCCGCTGACCGGCCACGAAGGTTCGGTGGCGGGGGTGGCCTTCAGCCCGGACGGCCGGCTGGCCAGCGCGGGCGAGGATCGTACGGTGCGGATCTGGGACCCGCGCACGGGACGGCCGCTCGCCGAGCCGATGACCGGTCACACGGCCGCGGTCAACGACGTCGCCTTCGGCCGGGGCGGAAAGGCGCTGCTGAGCGCCGGTGAGGACGGCGTCCTGCGCCTCTGGGACCCGATCACGGGCCGCTCGCTGGGACCGCCGGTGCGGGGCCACACCGGCGCCGTGGTCAGCGCGACGTTCGCTCCGGACGGCCGCACGTTCGCGAGCGCGAGCGCCGACGGATCGGTCCGCCTGTGGCAGTACGGTTCCAGCCGGCCGATCGGCCAAGCCCTCGGAGCGCATGACGGCTGGGTCACCGGTGTGGCGTTCAGCCCGGACGGGCGGTCGCTCGTCAGCGGCGGCGGCGACACCGTGCGGACGTGGAATCCCGTCACCGGCGCGGCGTTGGGCAAACCCGTCGACGGTCCCGGTGAGTCCGTGGGCGGAGTCGCGTTCAGCCCGGACGGCACGATGCTCGCCAGCACCGGTGACGACGGGACCGTACAGATCCGGGCCCCGGCCGCCGTCGTCGCGCCACGAAGCCTCGCCGCGAACGGCGACTTTCCCGCGTCCCCCGCCTTCAGCCGGGACGGAAGATTCCTCGCCGCCGGAGGGAGTGAGTCCAAGGCGGTGCTGCTGTGGGACCTCACGAGCCCGAAGCCCGCGGCACGGAAGCTGACCGGCCACCGGGAATGGGTGTCGGCCGTCGACTTCAGCCCCGACGGGGCCCTCCTGGCCAGTGCCGGACCTGACGGCGTACGCCTCTGGGATCCACGGACCGGCAAGGCCGCGCAGGTCCGTCTCGAGGGCGCGAATGCTCCGGTGAACGACGTCACGTTCAGCCCCGACGGAACCCGACTGGCGGCGGCGGGGGACGACCGGACCCTACGGTTGTGGGATCCACGCACCGGCAAGCGGGCCGGACCCCCGATCACCGGCCTGACCGGCGCGGTTCAGGCGGTGACGTTCAGCCCCGACGGCCGCCTGCTGGCGAGCGCGGATTCCGGCCCGGGCAACAGCATTCGGCTGTGGGACGTGAGCACCTCGCGGATGCTGGGCGAGCCGTTGGCCGCCGGGCACACCGACGATGTCGTCGCGCTGGCGTTCAGCCCCGACGGCCGGACGCTGGCCAGCGCGGGCGGCGACCGGACCGTACGCCTGTCCGCGACGCCGGCCACCTGGGTCACTCGGGCCTGCGAACGAGCCGGCCGCAATCTGAGCATGCGGGAGTGGGAGGAGCACAAGCGGAACACCGATTACGTGCGGCTCTGCCCCGGCTATCCCGCCGGTCTAGGAGCCGGCGTCAACGCGCCGCTCGCCGAATATCCGGCGCTGCCCGACACCTATCTCCACGGATGACCGGCGTCAGTCCTCGGCCATGTCGCCCGCCGCTTTGACAGCCGCGGCCGCGTTGATCAATCCGTAGCCGTACCACGAGCTGTATTCGTTCTGGCCGTCGTTGTCCAGATCACGCCACAAGCCCTGGGGGTCCGAGTTCGCGAGATCGATGCGCTTGGCCGTGCCGCAGAGGATGTCGCGGACCTGCGGCTCCTTCAGCGTCCTGTTCCGCGAGAGGACCAGCGCCGCCACGCCGGCCGCGAGTGCGGTGGCGGCCGACGTTCCACCGAAGTCCTTGGCGTAGTCGTCATGACCACCGGTGTGCCCGGCCCGATTGCCCATTGTCAGCAGCGTGGTGGTGATGACGTCGCCTTTGTCCAGGTCGCCTGACGAAGACGCACAGAGGTCGATACCTTCGCCCCAATTGGAGTAGTCCGCCTTGACGTCCTTGCGCGTCGCCGCACCGATCCCGAATGTTCGCGGGTGAGATGCGTACGGTTGATGGAACGGGTAGTTCTGGCTTGCTTCGTTCCCCACGGCGAAGAACATCAGGGTGCCGTGGTTGTCCCGGCCGGCATCGGCGATCTTGGTGAGCGTGGCGTCCATCAAGGTCGATATCGGCGCGGCCGCTTGGTGATGCGCGCCCCAACTGTTGGTGATGACGTCGGCGCCCTGCCGGGGCGGATCGGGAAAGCGGGGATGGGGACTGTCCGGATCGATGCCGGTGAGCCACAGGTACATGTCGGAATAGGCGATCTCGGGCATCATCTTGGCGCCCTGCACGGCGAGAACGCGGCAGTTCGGCGCCGCCCCCACGCCGCCCTCGATCTCACCGGCCACCGTCGACAGGTTCTCCGCGCGGGCCGCGGCCACCCCCGCGCACTGCGTACCGTGTTCGCCGTCCAGGAGGAAGGCCGCCGTCGGGACGTGGTTGCTGGGCACCATGGCGCCGAAGTCGAAGAACTGCACGACCTTGGGCCGGCCGTCGGTGACGTTGCCCTGAAACTCTGGGTGGGCCGCTACGGCCACCCCGACCGGATCAGGAACGGACTCTACGCCGGTGTCCACCACACCGATGATGATGTCGGCGCGGCCGAACGTACGGTCGTCGGCATCCCCGTTGTTGACGTTCCCCGGGTTGGCGTTCCGCAGATATTGCCAGGCCTGCGGAGTGCGGACGCGGCGCAGATGCCATTGATCCTCGTACAACACATCGGCCGGTTTGATCGCATGAGTCACGGAGGTGAACGCGACCTCCACCTCGGCGGCGACGACGATCTTTGCCGCCTTCAGTAAGTTCTCCGTCGCCAACGGGGCCAGCCCGTCCGGATCTTCCGCCTTCACCACCCAGAGATCGTCCAGAACGAGCTTTCGCGTCAGGCGGGATCCCGCCTGCTTGGCCACCGCCCGCAGCTCCTTCTTCTTGGTGCCGGAAACCGTCTTCACGACGATCTGCCCGGTCAGCATGCCCGTACCCTTCGCGGTCGGATTTACCAGACGGCCGACAGCCACGACGCCGGGAAGCGCGCGAAGGGCAGCCGCATAGCGCGGCAGACGGTCGGGCTCGACTTCGAGAAGACCGAACCTCGGCCCGTACGGGCGTTTGACCTCGAGGTTTCTCTCGGCGGCCCACGCCTCGAGCCGCCGGTCGCCCTCCTCGTCCTCGACCGCCACGCCGAGCTGATTGTCGCGGCTGCGGAACGGCACCCGGCCGCCGCGACGCCAGAAGAACGGCAGGCTGGCGTCGGCCAGCACGAAGTCGATTCTGTTGGGGCCCGGGTCGACGTCCACCGAGCGCTCGTCGTCACCCACACCCGCGGCGTGGACAAAGATCGAGAGCTGTCCCGGGCGCACGTCGAGCAGCCGGTAGCGGCCCGGCGCCACCCGATCCGGCGTGCCGGCGTCAGTCCGGAACTCGGCGTTGTCGACGGGATCGCGGTCGACGTCGACAACAATGATCTCGAGTGTGCCGCTGCGTTTCCCGTCGGTGACCACACCCCATCGTGGGCACGCCGCGGGCCCGAACGCAGTCAGACCACCGACAGAGTCGGGAGCGGTACGCTGCGGCGATGAGGGCGCTTATGGCTCTGCTCGCGGCGGCGGCCGTCCTGGTGCCGGCGGGCTGCGGTGCGGCGGACGATCCCGCGCCGCCGACGTCCGCGTTGCCGTCGCAGGGCAGCGGCACGGTCGAGATCGGCGGACGGAAGCTCACCGTGCACGTCCCGGAGTCGTACGATCCGGCGAAGCCCGCGCCCCTGGTGCTCGCCCTTCACGGGTACTCGTCGAACGCCGCCGAGGTCGAGACCTACTTCAGGCTGGTCCCCGAGTCGGAGCGCCGCGGATTCGTCTACGCCTACCCCGACGGCTCGACCGACGACCGCGGCGACCAGTTCTGGAACGCCACCGACGCGTGCTGCGCCTTCGGCCCGCAGCCCGACGACTCACGCTATCTCAGCGAGCTCATCTCCACGATCCAGGCGTCGTACCGGATCGACCCGGCCCGTGTGTCGCTGATCGGCCACTCGAACGGCGGGTTCATGGCCTTCCGGATGGCCTGCGACCACGCCGACCAGATCAGCGCGATCGTCTCCCTCAACGGCGCCACCTGGAACGACCCCGCCCGGTGCAAGCCGTCGAAACCGGTGAGCGTGCTCGCCGTGCACAGCGAAACCGACGAGACCATCGCTCTCGGCGGCGGCGACATCGACGGCGACGCCTACCCGTCGGCCGCCGGCACGGTGTCGCAGTGGCTGCGGCTCAACCGGTGCGCGTCAACCGGCCGCGCGGCCCCCAACCTCGATCTCGACCGGAACATGCCCGCCGCCGAGACCTCGGTCCGCGTCTACGAGCAGGGCTGCGCCGGCGGGTCGACCGTCCAGGCCTGGACGATCAAGGGCGGGTCGCACGTTCCGCAGCTCGGTCCCGACTTCACCCCGGCTGTGACCGGTTTCCTGCTGGCCGCCGTCAAGCGTTAGACACCTTGCCGCGGAGGTCTGCCCTCAGCTCTCCCCAGGTCGGGCAGCCAGTCGATCGAGCCGTCCCTCCCGACCAGGGCAGCCGGCTGCAGGTCACCGATGAGCGCGTAGTCCTCGATGCGTCCAGGCACGGGTGCCGCCTGGGATTTCCCGCTGGCACCATGGTGGCATGACAATCTCCACGGAGTCGCGCCGTGCCGAGATGGCCGACTTCCTACGCCGTCGCCGAGAGGCACTGGCCCCGGGCGACGTCGGCATCACGGTGCGTGACCGGCGGCGTACTCCCGGGCTGCGCCGGGACGAGGTCGCCGCGCGGGCGCACATGTCGGCGGTCTACTACGAGCGACTCGAACGCGGGCGCGGGCCGGTGCCCTCCGCGGCCGCGCTGGGCGGGCTGGCCCGCGCGCTGCGGCTGACCGCCGACGAGAGCGAATACCTCTACCGCCTGGCCGGCCAGACCGCGCCCGCCCTCCCCGAGCCGCCCGGGTTCATCGACCCGGGCCTGCTGTCGGCGCTGGCCGCCGTCTCCCCCTCGATCCCAGCCACGATCACCGACGAGCTCGGCACCGTCGTCGCCCAGAACTCGGTGAACACGGCACTGTTCGGCCCGATCGCCGGCCTCGGCATCCGCACGGCGAACATCGTCTGGCGCTGGTTCACCGAGCCGAGCTGGCGGCACTGGCTCGAGGAGACCGACCAGCACGAGCTCACCAGCCGGGCGTACGTGGCTGACCTGCGCGCGGTGCTGGCCCGGCGCGCTGACGACCCGGTCGTCCCGGGCTTCGTGGCCGCGCTGCACGAGGCCAGCGAGGAGTTCACGGCGGTCTGGCGCGAACATGCGGTGTCGGCGCTGCACTGCCCACGCAAACGGATCGACGACGAGCGGGTCGGCCGGCTCGAACTGGACTGCACGATGATGCTCAGCGCCCAGTCCAGCCAGCGGCTGATGCTGTTGCAGCCCGTCCCGGGCACCGGCACTGACGAGCGCCTGGCGCAGCTGCACAAACTGACGGCCGCCTGACCCATACCGTTTGTACGTGGCTAGCGCCCGCGGCCGCTCGTAGCTTGGGCGCCGTGACCAACACCCTTCCCAAGATCGGCATCATCCTCGGCAGCACCCGTCCCGGCCGCAACGGCGAAGCCGTGGCGAAGTGGGTGCTCGACCGGGCCGCCCAGCGCGACGACGCCGAGTTCGACCTCATCGACCTGCTCGACTACCAGCTCCCCCACCTCGACGAGCCGATCCCGCCGTCGGTGGGTCAATACCTGAACGACCACACCCGGGCCTGGTCGGAACGGATCGCCGGCTACGACGGCTACATCTTCGTCACCCCGGAGTACAACCACAGCACATCGGGCGCCCTGAAGAACGCCATCGACTTCCTGTACGGCGAGTGGAACAACAAGGCGGCCGGGTTCGTCAGCTACGGCGCTCAGGGCGGCACCCGCGCGGTCGAGCACCTGCGGCTGGTGATGGGCGAGCTCCAGGTCGCCGACGTGCGCACCCAGGTCAGCTTCGGCCTGTACGCCGACTTCGTGGACTACACGACCTTCCAGCCGGGCGAACAGCACGAACCCGTCCTGAACACGCTCCTCGACCAGCTCATCGCCTGGTCGAAAGCCCTCCGGACCGTACGCGTCGCCTGATCGGTCGACCGCGGCCGGGCTCACCTCTCGACTTCGACCGCGGTCGATCACTAGGCTTCCCGCATCTTCGAACGGGGTGGGGAGACGCCACAATGACCGAGGAACTGCACACCGATCGTCCCCACCCGGCCCGGGTCTACGACTACCTGCTCGGCGGCGAGGTCAACTTCCCGGCCGATCGCGAGGCGGCCCACCAGGGCATGCGGGGGAACCCGGACAGCCGAATCCCGCCGAGACAGAATCGACTGTTCCTGCACCGGGCCGTACGCTTCCTGGCCGGGCAGGGCATCGACCAGTTCCTCGACATCGGGACGGGAATCCCGAGCGCGCCGCACGTGCACCACGTGGCCCAGGAAATAAACCCGGCCGCGCGGGTGGTCTATGTGGACAACGACCCGATCGTGCTCGCACACGCCCGCCCGCTGCTGACCGGCCAGACCCAATACATCGAAGCGGACCTGCGCGAACTCGACGTTTCGACGCTGAGCGACGTCCTCGACCTGAACCGTCCGGTGGGGCTGCTGCTCATCGCGGTCCTGCATTTCGTCGGCGACAAGGATGAACCCGCGGCGATCGTCGAAAGGTTGCTGGCGGCGCTGCCGTCGGGCAGTTACCTGGCGCTGTCCCACCTGACCGGCGACTACCGGCCGGAGGCGTGGGAACACGTGACCGAGATCTACCGTCGTCAAGGCGTCACCATGCAGGTCCGTTCCCATGAGCGGATCAGCCGGTTCTTCAGCGGGCTTTCGCTGGTCGAGCCGGGACTGCGGATTCTTCCCGACTGGCGGCCTGAGCTGGGCGAACCCGGTGGGGAGCCGGTGCCGTCCGAGGCGCAGGTCTCGGTGTACGGCGGGGTCGCTCGGAAGCTTTGACCGTCTACATCGGGTGGTCGTGAAGGTTGCGGTGGACGGGTGGGGCCGGGAGTGGGTAACCGCAGTCTTTGAAAGGCAGCTATGACTGTGGTTACCCACTCCCGGCCCCACCCTTGCGGGGTATCCCGGTCACGGTGGGATCTTGGTCACCGGGCTCTGATTGCAACGTGGGCTGAGTGATCACCTGGCGGGGCGTAGGTCGGCTTCCGCGTTGTGGTCTAGGTGGTTTGTACGTCACCCGGGCCGGCCTGGATGGTGGTCAGGCGAATGGACTTTGCCGGTTGCGGTCGGGACGCTTCGCGCCCCAGTGGGTGACCGGCCGCACCTAGCGCGCCCCGGCGGGCGGCGGCCTGGCAAGCCAGCGCAACCACCCGAGCACCGCAACCGGCCCCCACAGCCCGACCCCGACGCCCGGCCGCCTGGCAAACCCCCGCAACCACCCGAGCACCGCAACCGGCCCCCACAGCCCGACCCCGACGCCCGGCCGTCTGGCAAACCCCCGCAACCAGCCCAACCACCACGCCCCGCGCTTGGCGAGCCCGCCGTAATCGGCCGCACCCAGCCGCACCGCGGCGGCTTCGGGTCGGGTCGGGCTGGGGGGCGAACCCGGCCGCACCCGTCCAGGCCCGACGGGTTGACCGGGCCGGCTGGCTGCGATCACACCGAATGGATCGATCACGGTGCATTGGTTGCTGTCTTCGGGGTGTCGGGTTACCGTGTGGGAGCGCTCCCAAACCGGAAGTCCCCTTCGGAAGGAAGCACCTTGTCCCCCACAGTTTTTCGGCGTTCGCGACGGCTTCCCCTCGTCGCCGCTTCGGTCGCGTGTGTGGCGGCCGGCGTTCTGTTCGGTGTCGGCACGGCCTCGGCCGGCACGCTCAGCGGCACCCTCTACCGCGACCCCGACACCCCCGTCGCGCGGTGGCTGGCCGCCAATCCCAACGATTCCCGCGCGTCGCTGATCAATTCGCGCATCGCGAGCCAGCCGGCCACCCGCTGGTTGTCCAACTTCAACGTCAACACCGTTCAGGCCGAGGTCTCCTCGTATGTGGGGGCCGCGGTCAACGCCGGGCGGGTTCCGGCGTTGACTGTCTACGGCATTCCCAACCGCGACTGCGGCGGGGCCAGTGCGGGCGGCGCCCCCGACCTGCCGACGTACCAGACCTGGGTCAACGGCATCGCCCGCGGCCTGGCCGGACGGACGACGCTGATCATGCTCGAGCCCGATTCGATCGCGCTGCAGACGTGCCTCAGCAGCGGGGAGATCACCGCCCGGGATCAGGCTCTCGCCACGGCGACCCGTACGCTCAAGGCCGCCGGCGCCAAGGTCTATCTCGACGGTGGGCACTCGGCCTGGAACAGTGCCTCGGAGCAGGCGCGCCGGCTGGCCAACGCGGGTGTCGGTGACGGCGACGGCTTCTACACCAACGCTTCGAACTATCAGTCCACCGCGGGCGAGACCTCGTACGGCCGATCGGTCTTGAGCTCTCTCAACGGCCGGGGCATCACCGGCAAGCGGCAGGTCATCGACACGAGTCGCAACGGTGGCGCGGCGGGTGACTGGTGCGGGGACGACAACACGGACCGCAGGATCGGGCGCTACCCCACGCTCGACACCGGCGATGCCGGCATCGACGCGTTCCTGTGGATCAAGCCGCCGGGTGAGGCCGACGGGTGTCGTTACTCGGCCGGGTCGTTCCAGCCTGATCTGGCCGCGAGCCTGGCGACCGGGGCGTCCGATCCGCCCACGACTCCGCCGACAACCCCGCCCACCACGCCACCGACGACCCCGCCGACTACACCACCGACCAACCCGCCGGCCGGTGCTTGCGGTGCGACCTACGTGACGTCGAGCTCATGGCAGGGCGGTTTCCAGGGGCAGGTCACGGTCAAGGCGGGCGGCGCGGCGATCAACGGCTGGTCGGTCTCCTGGACGTTGGCGTCCGGACAGTCGGTGAGCCAGGTCTGGGGCGGCACGCTGTCGGTGAGCGGATCGACGGTCACCGTGCGCAACGCGTCGTGGAACGGGTCGCTTCAGCCCGGCGCCACGGCCGAGTTCGGGTTCATCGCCTCGGGCGCGGCGGGCACCTCGGGCCTCGCCTGCGCGGCCTGAGAAGAACCAGCGGCCCGGTGTCACCACCACCGGGCCGCTGCCGCGCGGTCATCGCACCGGCAGGCGTACCCGGCGGCCCATGCCGACCTTGGCGGCCTCGGTGTCGGTCACCATGGCGTACGCCCCCGCGGGCACACCTTTGCGCGTCGCCACCCGGGAGGCCGCGGCCAGCAGCCTCCGCTCGCTCGCGCCGGCGATGAAGAAGACGTAGTCGTCGCCGACCTCTTCGCCGTCCTCGTATTCGGTGATGCCGAACTCGTCCTCCAGGTCGATCATGAAGTCGCCGACATCATCGATCCACTCGTCCTCAGCGGTCACCGGGAAGTGGATCTCCACCATCACTGCCATACCGACGATGATGCCGCAGGGCCGTTGGCGCCCCGCGCGCGACCGCTAGGTTGAGAGCATGGAATATCGCACGCTCGGCCGCAGCGGATGCGCCGTCTCCACGCTCTGCCTGGGCACGATGACCTTCGGCGACGAGTCCGACGAGAAGGTGTCGCACGCCCAGCTCGACCGGTTCGTCGAGGCCGGCGGCACGTTCGTCGACACCGCCGACGTCTATTCGGCCGGCGAGTCGGAGCGCATCGTCGGTCGCTGGCTCGCCTCCCGGCCGGCCGACGTCACCGGCCCCGTCGTGCTCGCCACGAAAGGCCGGTTCCCGATGGCGGCCGACCCCAACGGCGCGGGCCTGTCCGCGCGGCACCTGACCCGTGCCCTCGACGCTTCGCTGACCCGGCTCGGCGTCGACGCGGTCGATCTCTACCAGGCGCACGCGTGGGACCCGATGACCCCGCTCGACGAGACCCTGCGCACGCTGGACGGCTTCGTCCGAGCCGGCAAGATCCGCTACTACGGCTTCTCGAACTTCACCGGCTGGCAGCTCACCAAGGCGGTCGGCCTGGCGCGCGAGCTGGGCGTCACCGGCCCGGTCAGTCTCCAGCCGCAGTACAACCTTCTGGTCCGCGAGACCGAGTACGAGATCGTCCCCGCCTCGCTCGACGCCGGCCTGGGCCTGCTCCCGTGGAGCCCGTTGGGCGGTGGCTGGCTGACCGGCAAATACCGCCGCGACCGACGGCCCACCGGCACCACCCGCCTGGGCGACAACCCGGAGCGCGGCATGGAGGCCTACGACCGCCGCAACAGCACCCGCACCTGGGACGTGATCGAAGCCGTGCAACGGGTCGCCGAGGCCCGAGGCGTCTCGATGGCCGAGGTGGCCCTGGCCTGGGTGACCGACCGTCCCGCCGTGACGTCGACGATCCTGGGCGCCCGCACTGTCGACCAGTTGGAGGCCAACCTCCGCGCGGCGGGCCTGCACCTGACCGACTCGGAGACCGCGACCCTGAACGAGGCCAGCGACCCACGCCCGAACGACTACCCGTACGGTCCTCTGGGCCTCGACCAGCGGAGCCGAGGTCTCTGAGCCGGCCCCGGCGGGTTCGGGGTCAAGGTGCGCGGGACACAGATGTCGTTGCTACACGCGACCTTTCACGCGGCTGACGGCCAGGACCGCTATGTCGTCGCGGGGTGGTTCGTCGCCCAGGCTGGCCATGACGATCGAGGTGCAGTCCTCGGGGTCGCCGGACAGCACGGCGTCGATCACGCGTTTGATACCGACGTCGATGACCTCGCCGCGCCGTTCGACCAGGCCGTCGGTGTAGCACAGCAGCAGGGCGCCGGCCGGCAGGTCGATGTCGGTGGCATGCCGTGGCCGGACGCGGCCGATGCCCAACGGCGGGTCGACCGGCATCTCGATCAGCTCGGCCGGGCGGGTGGGGGTGGCGAGGACCGGCCGCAGGTGCCCGGCCGAGGACAGCCGCATCCGCGTACGGTCCGGCGCGATCATGGCGTAGCAGGCGGTGGTCAGGTTGCCCGCCTCGAAGTGCAGGATCTTGCGGTCGAGCAGGGTGAGGACCTCGGCCGGGTCGTCGCTGATCAGCGAGTAGGCACGCAGGGCACTGCGGATGCGGCCCATCACGACCGCCGAGGCCAGGCCGTGCCCGGACACATCGCCGATGACCACGCCGACCCACCCGGAGGGCAGGGTGAAGATGTCGTACCAGTCGCCGCCGATGCTCAGGTCGTGGCCGGGCACGTAGCGGGCCGCGAAATCGAGGCCGGGCAGCGTGGGCAGCACCGGGGGGAGCAGGCTGCGCTGCAGGGCGAGGACCGCCGCCTGTTCGAGTTTGCGGGAGCGGATCTGGCCGCCCGCGCTCGCCCGGTCGGCCGCCAGCTCGAGCAGCCGTACGTCGTCGGCGGTGAACTGCCGCAGCGAGCAGGTGCCGACGTGCAGCACGCCGATCACGTCACCGCCGGCGAAGATCGGCACGCCGAGCAGGGAACGGATGCCGGTGCCGACGATGTCGGCCGCGGTGACCTCGGTCAGGATGACCGGCCGGCGGCGCTGGGCCACCGTGCCCGCGAAACCACGACCGAGGGGTACGCGAATGCCGGGGCGAGCATCGAGCCCCTTGGCCGCGGTGGCGACCAGATGCTGCGCGTGCGGGTCGAGCAACAGGATCACCGCGGTGTCGGCGTTCAACAGATCCCGTACGCGTTCCAGCAGCTCGTCGAGCAGGTCGGACACCTCGAGATGGGACAGGGCGGCATCCGTCACCACCTCGAGCCGCCGCAGCCGCTCGTCGACGGAGAGCACGCCATCGGACGCCACGCGCCAACCCTAGTCCCAGCACCCGCCCATCGGCGGGGACGGCGCGTCAGACGCTGACCGGGTCCGCATTCAGGGAGGTCAGCGGGGCCGGCTCGGCGCCGTCTCGGGCACCGCGACGACCAGCTGTTCCGGGCGCGGCCCACGCGGGAGTTCGCACCGGAAACCTCACCATTACCCGATCGGTCGCCGCGCACCCGATCTGAGCTTGTTTTCCGCACGCTCGGACGATTATGGTCGCGTTTCCATAGGTGGCGGGTGTAGCGAGAGGGTTGCCGTGTTCGACCGGTTCTTCGACGACGCGGCGCTGTTCCCGCCGGGTGACGCGCCGATGGCGACCGCCGTGGCGGCGCACCGGGCCCGGCGGTCCAGTTTGACGGGCCCGTTCGTGGTGACCGCGGCCCGCCTGGACGAGATGCGCGAACACCTGACCCCCGACGGGCCACCGCTCGACGTCTCGCTGATCGCCGCTCCGGCCGACCTGCCGGACGCGGTCGATCGAATCGCCCGGATCACGGGGCTGCGGCTGGCCGCGGTGGAGACGCCGGTCGCCGCCGATGCCAAAACAGTCGTACGGGTGACCGCCGACGTTCTGCCGCCGGAGATCCCGGTCGCCGTCGAGATCCCGCGTACGGATCAGCGCGACGACGTGCTCGACGCGCTCGCCGGCACCGCTCTGCGGGCCAAGCTGCGCACCGGTGGCCTGCGCGCCGAGCTGTTCCCGTCGCCCGACGAGCTGGCCGCCACAATCCGCGCCTGCCTCGACCGCGGTCTCGCCTTCAAGTGCACGGCCGGGCTGCATCACGCCGTACGTCACGTCGACCCGGCCACCGGTTTCGAGCACCACGGGTTCCTGAACGTCCTGCTCGCCGCGGCCGACCCGGCCGACGCCCCGGCCCACCTGCGCCGCACCGACGGGCCGGGCATCGCGTCCGACGTCCGCAACCACGCGCGGGCCCGCGCCGCCTTCACCTCCTTCGGCACGTGCAGCGTCACGGAGCCGGTGGACGACCTGATCAACCTAGGGCTGCTGCCCGCGCACGAGCGGATCACCGCATGACCTGGCTCGACCTGCCCGGCGACACCGGTTTCGGCCTGACCAACCTCCCGTACGGGGTGTTCTCCGTCTCCGGCGGCGACCGGCGTACCGGCGTGGCCGTCGGCACCCGGGTGCTCGATATCGCCGCCGCCACCGGCGACGAGCTGCACGCCACCGGAAGCCTCAACGCGTTCCTCGCCCAGGGCCCCGCGGCCTGGGCCCGGCTGCGGCAGCAGGTCACCGAGTGGCTCACCGACCCGGCCCACCAGGCCCGGATCGAGCCGCTGCTGATCCCGGTCGCCGACGTCACGCTGCACTTGCCGATCGAGGTCGCCGACTACGTCGACTTCTACAGCTCACGGCACCACGCCGAGAACCTGGGCCGCATGTTCCGCCCCGGCTCCGACCCGCTGACCCCGAACTGGAAGCACCTCCCGATCGGCTACCACGGCCGGGCCGGAACCGTGCGGGTGTCGGGCACCCCCGTCATCAGGCCCACCGGTCAGCTCGGCGCCGCCCGGTTCGGCCCGTCCCAGCGGCTCGACATCGAGGCCGAGGTCGGGTTCGTCGTCGGCGCCCCGTCGCAGCTCGGCACCCCCGTTCCGGTGGGTGACTTCGCCGAGCACGTCTTCGGCGTCTGCCTGGTCAACGACTGGTCGGCCCGCGATCTGCAGTCCTGGGAGTACGTGCCGCTCGGACCGTTCCTCGGCAAGTCGTTCCTGACCTCGGTGTCGCCGTGGGTGGTTCCGCTGGCCGCACTCGAGGCCGCCCGGGTCTCGCCGCCCGACCGTGACGTCCCGACGCTGCCCTACCTGGACGACAGCAAGGAGCCGTGGGGGCTCGACCTCAGCCTCGAGGTGCGGCTCAACGGGGAACTGATCAGCCGGCCCCCGTTCGGCGAGCTCTACTGGACGGCGCCGCAGCAGCTCGCGCACATGACCGTCAACGGCGCCGCCCTGCGTACGGGCGATCTGTTCGCCTCGGGCACGGTCAGCGGCCCGGCCAAAGACCAGCGCGGCTCTTTCATCGAGCTGAGCTGGGGCGGAGCCGAGCCGCTGACGCTCGCCGACGGCACGACCCGCACGTTCCTCGAGGACGGCGACGTCGTCACGATCACCGCGACCGCGCCCGGCGCCGGCGGAACCCGGATCAGCCTCGGCGAGGTCACCGGGACGGTCCAGCCGGCGCTCGATCCTCAGTAACCCACGCCGCCGCCGTTCGTCTGCGCGGCGCCGGACGGGTGCGGGTCGGCCGCGCCCGTCGGCAGGACCACGGTCCACAATCCTCCGTCGAGGGTGATGCCCTGCCCGTTCGTCTGGCCCGCGGCGTTGTCGCCACCGAAGGTGTAGACGGGGTGCCCGGCCACGGTGAGCTGCTTGCTGCCGTCCGTGCGGGTGGTCTCGCCGAGCGCCCCGGTGACGCCGGGAATCGAGGCGGGCAGCGTCGCCGGCGCCTTGACCGGAGGCCAGTTGGCCGCGCAGGCGCCGTTGCAGGTCGACGTGCTGGTCTTGTCGTTGGCGAAGACGTAGACGGTGAGTCCCTGGTCGTTGACGAGGATCGTGCCCAGCGGCGTCGACTGCGCGCTGATCACGGTCGAGGTCGACGACGGCGGGGGCCCCGCGCTGCTCGGCTCGTTGGAACTACCGGAGTCACCGCAGGCGGCGACGAGCGCCAGCCCGGCCGTCGCAACGGCCAACGCCATGACCGTACGAGTCCTGTTCATGATTGTTTTCTCCTAGCTTTCTGACCCAAGCGCGTGGGGGCGCCCTGCCCCTGGCTCTCGCTCGAAGATTGGCCTTGACGCAAATCTTCGAAGCGGTGGGTACCCAGCTTTTCGAAGTTTGCGTCGGGACGGCCCTGTGACGCTTGTCTAAGATCGATCAAACATCGGCCATCGACAATGCCGAGAGATCCCCGGATTGATCGAATATCCCATAACAAGGCGATGACCAGGGGCTACCGGGGTGTTGATCCCACACCACCACACGTTCAGCGGTGGGTCATAAAACCAGGTCGCGCGACTGGTCGCCGTTTCGTGCGATGTCACCGGCCGCGATCTAGGAATTGCTTGAAAGAGCAATTCAACAGCGCTTCCGTGTGGCATTCGACACCGTGCGTGGCGCCGCCATCACACGCCCGGGGAATCGAATGCCTATGCCGTCGAGTCTTCCGGGACCCGGACGCGTCGGGCTCAGATCGGCCCCGCGTCGTTCGCCGCCGCCTGCTCGTCTATTTTCTCGATCACCTGGCGGCACTGCTCGGCCTGCTCGGCGCGGTCCGAGTCGCTCAGCGTGTCGTACCAGCCGGCGAAGTTCTCGAGACCCGGCTGCAGCGCCTCGGCGTAGGAGGAATTGGCGACGAAGTCGCGCACGGGGGCGTCGCCTCGCCGGACCCCGGCGGCCAGCTCACGGAGGTGCTCGTCGCTGCCGTTCGCCTCCAGATGGGCGAGGAGGCGGTCGACGATCCGCTGGCGTGCGTAGTCGCTCATCCCGGCTCGCTCTCCGGGTGTCTGTAGCCGCCGCCGGGAAGCGGATAGCGCCGGAGGACGCCGGTCTCCGCGGAAAGCGCCTGGATCCCACCGACAGCTGTGCCGATGATCGCCGACGCCGTGGCAATCAGTTTGCGGGCCTTGTCGGCCATTTCAGCGATTTTGTACCCCTCGTACGCGGCGATGCCCCAGCCGGTGACGAAGCCGACGCCGGTCTCGATCGTCGCGGTGCCGGCCGACGCGGCCACAGCGCCGATCATCGCGGCGTCGGTGATGTCCTTCAAAAGGCCGGAAACGGTCTCGCCGATGCGGTAGGTGCCTTCGGCGGCCGTCTCGTACTTGTCGGCGAGCTCGGTCAGCGCGAACCGCTGCGAGGCGATCGCGGCGCTGAGATCGGCGAAATACATGTAGGACGCGTCGTTCGCGTTGCCGTCCCACGAGGCGTCGAGCTCCACATTGCCGTACGAGACGTTGAAACCGAGATCCTGCATGGCGTTGCCGAGACTCCGGAAGGCACCCGCCGCCTGCCACACCAGTTCCCAGTCGCCGGCGAAGACCTTGGCCGCCTCGCCGTAGATGTCGTAGCCGACGACCATTTTCACGAACTCGTTGACGATGTGGGACGGGCTCAACCAGTCGAGCGCGCTCCCGGGGTTCGAGAACGGTTGTCCCAGAATCGACTCGGTGCGCTCGGCCGGGTTGCGGAGCTGACCGACCGGTTCCGCCACATCGTTGAAGGCCATGGTCAATTCCTCCGCGGCGACGGCCGATCCGTAATGGGGTACGAATCGTCCAGCTTGGCGGCCGCTCCCCGATCGGACTCCGCATATCGCGTCGCTGCCCGGGCCAACTCCGCGGACGACGAGCCCAGCAGAACCACGAGATGATCGAGCATGGCGCCGACCTTTTCCCGTACGCCGACATGCTCGTAACAGACCGGATTGATGAGGCCCTCGGTCGTGGGCGAAAGAACCGGGACGTTGGCTGCGAAGTAGGACTTGCATTCCTTGGCGTCGCTCTCGGCCCGCGAGAGCAGGGCGGCGTAGCCGTGGAGCGAAACAGGATCGACTTCGAAGCTCACGATGATCCGCCTCCTCGATCAGACCGCCAGGGCACGTACGCTGTAGAGCAGCACATCGCCGGCCAGGACGACGACGGCCCCGAGCTTCAAGAAACGCGCTGACACTTCGCGGTCCGAGGCGAGCATGCTGCGCAGCACCAGCGCGAAGCCGACGAGATTGACCGGGCCGGCGACGAAGACCGGCACCTTGGCACCGTCGGGCGCCTCCGCGTCATAGGCCAGCAGGGTCATCATGAACAACGGCGCGGCGGCGAGGAACGCCAGGCCAAGACCCAGGTACCAGCGAAGCTGCCGCGTCTCGTCAATCACCGTCACAGTCCCGCCCGCCCTCGAAGGTTCCCGCGTGTCCCCGAGGATAGTCACATCGACGCAACTCACCGTCCACCCCAAGCAGCGCGGGACCCTGCTGTCCACCCCAAGCAGCGCGGGACCCTGCTGTCCAACGCACGCCGCGCCGACCCGGCCCAGCCACTACTTGCCGCGCCTCGGACAGCTCACAGGTCGGCGCGCTCTCGAAAAGGCCCGGAAACAGCAGTAGGCCCACCCCGTGTGGGGTGGGCCTACTGTCACGTTGAGTCCGGCGGCGTCCTACTCTCCCACACCCTCCCGAGTGCAGTACCATCGGCGCTGGAGGGCTTAGCTTCCGGGTTCGGAATGAGACCGGGCGTTTCCCCTCCGCTAT
>NZ_RJAC01000015.1 GCF_003999975.1 Actinoplanes solisilvae
ACGAGGACGCACAGCACTACGACGTGGAGCACCTGTCACACCCATACCCAGACCAACACATCGATCATGATCAGAGTGACGGGCATTCACTCCAAAGCATGTGCGAAGTCCAGGACTAGCCGAGACGGGCCAGCGGACCGAGGCACTTGCCGCGAGCCTGGAAGCCGTCGACCTTCATCGGGAACTCGTCGCCCTCAACCGTGATGCCTACCTGCCCAACCTCGCCGCGTCGGTGAACAACCACGCCAACCGGCTGGCCGAGGCTGGACGCGGGACGGAGGCGCTCGCAACAAGCCTAGAAGCTGTCAGTCTGCGCCGGGAACTATTCCGGCTCAACCGCGACGCCTACCAGCCGGCTCTCGCCACGTCACTGTGGAACGTCGGGGTCGTGGCCCTCAAGACAGACAGCGTTACCACCGACGAAGTGGTTGAACTGACGGCCGAGGGCGTTTCGCTCTTCGAAATTCTCGCTGCTGAAACGCCGGCCGCATTCGCTGAGCAACATCGAGCTGCGGCCAGGACGCTTGCTCGGGTACGAGAGCGCGAGAACACGAACGACCGACCGAGTGATCGGCTCGCTTAGACTCCGGCGGGTGATCGTGCGACAAGCAAGCGAAGAGGACGTCGCGGCGCTGGCTGAGTTGCGGGACATCGGAGCAGGCGGGCTGGCGGCGTACGCGGGCTGGATCGCCTCTCACGCCGGGACCCATCTGCCGTTCGTGGCCGACATTGACGGGCGCGTTGTCGGGTCGGCTTGGCTGCATGTCGCGGAGCGGGTGCCCGGCAACGGTTCGATGGAGCGGTGGTACGGCGACGTCCAGTCGGTAATGGTTCGCGAGGAGTACCGCGGCACGGGTGTCGGCCGCGCACTGATGGAGGCGATTCTGGACGAGGCCCGCACGCGCGGTCTGCTGCACGTGACCGTCCACTCTGGTCGCCGCGCGGTTGATTTCTATCTGCGCACCGGTTTCAGCCACCACCGCCAGTTACTTCTGTGGGAACCCGTCGGTGCTCAGGGCGTGCAGCAGCCGCTGGACGCGGACGACGCCGACGTAGCGGCCCGCGTTGTCGATGCAGAGCAGGGGATGTGACCATTCGGCTCCGGTGCGGGTGATGGCGCGCAGCGCGGCGTCCCGGACCGGGGTGTCGACGTTGACGCGCATGTTCGAGCTGGTGAGGCCGGTTCCGAAGCACGCGATCGGGCGGCGGTCGTGATCGCAGAGCACCACCAGGTCGGCGGCCGGGTCGGACAGGGCCGCGCCGACCGATCCGGGATCGGTGTGCACCGGCGGGTGTTCGAGCAGCTGACGCAGCGCCGACTGGTCGCCGGCGCGCGGGGCGACCCGTACGGAGGCGTCGGTCCACGGCAGTTCGGGGCGGCCCAGGTGGTAGCCCTGCGCGAGAGGAACGGCGAGCGAGGAGAGAGCGTCCAGCTCCCCCTGCCGTTCCACGCCTTCGGCCAGCAGCCAGGCGTCGATGCGGCCCGCGAACATGCCCACCATCTCGACCAGCGCGCGTTTGGCCTCGTCCTGGTCGAGGTCCTGCACCAGCTCGCGGTCGAGCTTGATCAGCGACGGGCGTACGGCCAGGATCTGGCTGAGGCCCGCGTAGCCCGACCCGGCGTCGTCCATGGCGATCAGGGCGCCCGCCGCCTTGAGCCGGTTGAGGTCCGGCTGCAGCGCGGCGTAGGACTCCACAGCGACGTGCTCGGTCAGTTCGATGATCAGGCCGCTGAGGTCGCCCTCGTCGGCCAGGATCTGCTGGATGGCCGGGTCGCGCAGCACCTCGGGACCCACGTTGACGGTCAGGAAGCAGTTCGCGGGCAGGCTGGGCCGATCGACCAGCGCCGTACGCATCGCCGCCGCCTGAAGCTCGGCGTTGTAGCCGTGCACCCGCGCGGCCGTGAACCACGCCTCCGGATTGGTGACCGGATAGCCGTCGAAGCGCACCAGGGCCTCGTAACCCACCACCGTGCCGCGGGCGAGGTCGACGATGGGCTGGTAGACGCTGCGCACGCCGTCGCCGTTGACGGCCGCGCGCAGCATCTCCGGCCAGTCGACGCGGGTTTCAGTGGTGACCGGCATGCCGCGTCAGACCGTGACGATGGCGCCGCGGACGGCGTCGACCAGCGAGGCCGGAACCGAGGAGAGCCCGTGCACCTCGGCGGCGTGCTGGGCGACGGCGACCAGGATCTCGTCGTCGGAGCCGCACACCCACTGGGCGTCGCAACCGGGAACGACATCTCCGCACGCGAATGACTTCACGATGACCCCTGTTCGTTTCGGTAAGGAATACCTGCGACGGGGGACATCGGCGATCGCGGCGGCGGCCTAAGTGTTCTGGCCGACGAGGCGGTCGACGAATGCGGTGAGGGCCTCGTCGGGGGTCAGGTCGGCGCCGATCGACGTGGTCAGCATGTCGAGGAGCAGGCCGTCGATCGCGTAGTGCAGCAGGGCGATCTCGACAGCGCCGCCGGGCAGTTCGGTCGTGTGGTGGAAGGCGACGTCCTCGCGGTAGCCGGCGCGCAGGGTCGAACCCAGGATCGCGGCCAGGCCGGGGCGCCGGGCCGCTTCGAGCCGCAGCTCGATGAGCGCTCGGGTCAGATCGGGCTGTGCCGTGGTGCGCTCGAGGATGTAGCGCAGGTAGCCGACGTAGGGCCCGCCGGCGAGCCGGGCGACGACGGCCGGGTCGGGCGCGAAGCGTTCCATGATCCGCTCCCCCAGCGCACCGAGCAGCGCGTCGCGGGAGCGGAAGTAGTTCGACGTCGTGCCGGTCGGAACCTCGGCCTCGGCGTCGACCGCGCGGTGCGTGAGCCCGCGCGCGCCGGACGAGGCGAGCACCCGCAGACCCGCATCGGCGAGCAGGCTCCGGCGTTCCACGTTTCTGGCCACGGTCGAAGGCTAGCACCAACCACTACAGGTGCTGTAGTTTGAACCACGACATCCGTAGTGGTTAGGAAAACATCATGCGAAAGCTCGTTTACTACGTGGCCTCTAGCCTCGACGGTTTCATCGCGGCGCCCGACGGGAGCTGGGATTTCTTCGGCCCGGTGCACGACGACCTCGGCGCCTTCATCACCGACCGCTATCCCGAGACCCTGCCGGGAGCGCGTGAGAAGCGGGTCTTCGACACGGTCCTGATGGGCCGCGGCACCTACGAGCCGGCCCTCAAAGCCGGCGTCACCAGCCCGTACGCCCACCTCGACCAGTACGTTTTCTCCAGCACCATCGATCCCGGGATCGACCCGGCCGTCACGGTCGAGACCGGTGATCCGGTGGCCTTTGTGCGCGAGCTCAAACAGCGCCCCGGCCGGGACATCTGGCTCTGCGGCGGCGGCGCGCTGGCCGCCACCCTGCGCGACGAGATCGACGAGTTCGTCATCAAGCTCAACCCGGTTCTGGCCGGCAACGGCATCAGACTGACCACCAGCCCGTACGACCCCAGGCGCCTCACGCTGCTGGAAGCCACCCCGCTCGGCGCCAGCGGGGTCGTGCTGCTGCGTTATGGGCTCGCCGACGGGTGACAGCGGCGGGCAGAATCGTACGGGTGCAGATCGCGGTGCTCGGGCCGGTGGAGTTGCGCGGCCGCGGCGGCGAGGTCGTGCCGGTCGGCGGTGCCCGCCTCCGTACGCTGCTGATCCTGCTCGCGCTGCGGCCCAACCGGGTCGTCTCCACCGATCGCCTGGTCGACGGCGTCTGGGGCGACGACCCACCGAACGCGAACGCGCTGCAGGCTCTCGTCTCCCGCCTGCGCCGCGCCGGCCTGGTCATCGAGGCCGCTCCGCAGGGCTACCGCCTGGTGATCGACCCCGACCACGTCGACGTCCACGTCTTCAGCCGCCTGGCGGCCGACGACCCCGACCGGGCCCTCGCCCTGTGGCGCGGCGACCTCGATCTTCCCGAGGTGGCCCGGGCCGACGAGATCCGCCTCCACGAGCTGCGCCTCGACGCCACGAAACGAAGCCTGGCCGCCCGGCCCTCGATTCCCGCCCTCGAGGCCCTGGTCGCCGAGCACCCGCTGGACGAGCAGCTCGCCGCCCTGCTGATGCGGGCCCTCGACGCCGCCGGCAACGCGGCCCGCGCTCTGGAGGTCTTCGAGCAGACGCGCCTGCGCCTCGCCGACGAGCTGGGCGCCGACCCGTCCCCCGAGCTCGCCGCGTTGCACCTCGACCTGCTGCAGGGCCGCAAACGGGGCAACCTGCCCGCGGAACTGAGCACCTTCGTCGGCCGCGAGACCGACGTCAGGGTCGTACAGAAGCTGCTCGACGACCACCGCCTGGTGACCCTGATCGGGCCGGGCGGCAGCGGCAAGACTCGCCTGTCCGTAGCAGTAGGGGTAAAAGCCACGCAGGAGGTGTGGCGGGTCGAGTTGGCTCCCGTGACCGATCCCGCCGAGCTCCCGCAGGCCGTCCTCACCGCCCTCGACCTGCGCGGCCACGCCCTCCAGCAGAGGCGCAGCGAGCTGACCAGGCTGCGCGAAGCACTCGAAGCCCGCACGATGCTGCTCATCCTCGACAACTGCGAGCATCTGATCACCGCGGCCGCGCAGCTCGCCGACGACCTGCTGCGCGCCGCGCCGGGCCTGCGCGTGCTGACCACCAGCCGCGAGCCGCTGGGCCTGCCCGGTGAGCAGCTTCATCCGGTCGAGCCGCTGGCTCTCCCCCCGGTGGCCGCGGACGCGTCGACCGCCTCCGCTTTCCCTTCCGTACGGCTTCTGCTCGATCGCGCCGCGGGCTTCGCTCTCACCGAGCAGAACACCGAAGCCGTCGTACGGGTGTGCCGCGCGCTGGACGGCATGCCGCTGGCCATCGAACTCGCCGCCGCCCGCCTGCGATCCCTGCCGGTCGCCGTCCTGGCCGACCGCCTCACCGACCGGTTCCGCCTGCTCACCGGGGGCAGCCGCACCGCGCTTCCCCGCCACCGCACGCTGCGCGCCGTCGTCGACTGGAGCTGGGAACTGCTCGGCCCCGGCGAGCAACGGTTGTGGCGCCGGTTCGCGCTGTTCAAGGGTGGCGCCGACCTCACCGCGGCCGAGCAGGTCTGTGGGACCGGCCTCGACACGCTGGCCGCCCTGATCGACAAGTCCCTGCTCGCGCTCGGCCCCGACGGCCGTTACCGCATGCTCGAGACCATTCGCGAGTACGGGCTGGAACGCCTCGCCGAGGCCGGTGAGCGCGAATCGCAGCGCCTCGCGCTGTCCGCTTGGCTGCTGGCCCTCGCCGGTGAGGCCGACCCGCGACTGCGCGGCCCCGACCAGCTCGTGTGGCTGGCCCGGCTGGCCGCGGAGCACGACAACCTGCACGCCTCGCTGCGCTCCGCGATCGCCGCCGGGGACCGCCCGACCGCCGCCGCCTTCGTCGCCCGTCTCGGCTGGTACTGGTGGCTGAGCGGCCACCGCGCCGAGGGAGCGCTGCTGGCCTCCGAGGTCTCCGCGATGCCCGGCGAGGCGCCGAGCCCGGAGGACGTCGCGCTCGTCCACACGTACGCGGCGATCAACGGCCTGGAGGGCGGGCTCGACATCGAGCTGGTGCAGGCGGAGTTCCGGCTGGCCAAGGAGCACGGCTTCGGCATCAGCTCGGCCCATCCGGCGCTGCGGCTGATCCGGCCGTTGAGCTCGATGTTCGAGGACCCGAGCGGTCCCGAGGAGGGGTTCCGGCTGTCGGAGCCGCTGTTCGACGACCCCGATCCGTGGCTGCGCGCGGTCGCGAAGATCTTCGTGGCGCTGCTGCGGCTCAACTTCGGGCAGAGCGCCGAGCTGGCCGAGGCCGAGATGCGCGAGTCGCTGGCCGGCTTCCGCGCGATCGGGGAACGCTGGGGCATCAGCTTCGCGCTCAGCGCGCTCGGCGACCTGGCCGCCGCGCGGGCCGATTTCGCGCAGGCGGTCGGGTGGCAACGCGAGGCGATCGGCCTGGTGCGCGAGGTGGGTCTGCGGGAAGACCTGCCGCAGATGGACCTGAAGCTGGCCCGCCTGCTGTGGCTCTCGGGCGAGGTCGCCGAGGCGCGGGTGGTGCTGAAGCGGGCCCGGGTGGCGGCCGAGGAGGTCGGGCTCTCCGAGGTGCTGGCGTCGGTGGCGTACGGCTATGCGACGTTCGCACGCATGGCGGGCGACCTGGAGGAGGCCCGCCGCAGCATGGAGACGGCCCTCGAACGGATGCGCCAGCCCGCGACGGTCCCGCAGTTCCGGGCGATGGGGCTGCACACCCAGGGCCTGATCGCCGCGGCCGAGGGTGACTTCGTCCTGGCCGCCAAGAGCCACGCAGCGGCGGTACGCCTCGCGGCCGAGTCGCGGGACGCCCCGGTCGTCGCGCTGACCCTGGTCGGGTTCGCCGATCTGGCCATGCGCGAGGGGGACGCGGGGCGGGCCGCGTTCCTGCTGGGCGCGGCCGACAGCATCCGCGGTTTCCGCGACCGGTCGGTGCCCGACGTCGACCGGATCGCCGCCGAGGCCCGCGCCGCGCTGGGCGACGCGGCCTTCGACGACGCCTATCGTCGCGCCGCCGGCACCCGCACGGCTTCCGCGATCGAAGCGGCGGGCCTAGACGCGGCGGCGGAAGGCCCAGACCGAGAGCGGGGCGAAGATCGCGAGCAGGATCGCGGCCCAGAGCAGTGACTGGGCGACCGGCGTGGCGACCGGGCCTCCGCTGAGCAGGCCGCGGACCGCGTCGGCCAGGATCGACACCGGGTTGATCTTCACCCAGGCCTGCAACCAGCCGGGCATCGACGCGGTCGGGGCGAACGCGTTGCTGGCGAAGGTCAGCGGGAACAGCAGCACAAAGCCGAAGATCTGCACCTTGTCGGGTTTGCTGACCAGCATCGCGACCAGCACCGACATCCAGGACGCGGCGAACGCGAAGATCAGCAGCAGGCCGAACGCGGCGAGCACGTCGAGCGGGCCGGTGCCGAAACGGAAGCCGAGCAGCGTGCCGACGGTCAGCAGCAGCGCCACCGCCCACGCCTGTTTGATGACGTCGGCCACGATGCGGCCGGCCAGCGGCGAGAAACGCGAGATCGGCATGGACCGCAGCCGGTCGAAGACGCCCCCGGTGATGTCGGTGTTCAGTCCGACCCCGGTGTTCAGGGTGGCGAAGAGCAGGTTCTGCACGATGATGCCGGGCAGGCCGAACACCAGGTATTCCGAGGTGGAGCCCGCGATGGCGCCGCCGAAGACATAGGTGAACAGGACCAGGAACATGATCGGCTGGATGCTGAAGTCGATCAGCTCGAACGGGTTGTGCTTTATCTGCACCAGCGTCCGCCAGGCCAGCGTGCCGGTGTTGCGCACGGCCACGATCGGGCGCACGCGGGACTCCACAGTGGTAGTCATGGTCATGTCAGACTCGCTTCTCGCGAAGGCGCGGACGGCGCGGTCGGTGTGGCCGGGCTTCCGGTCAGGGAGAGGAACACCTCGTCGAGGCTCGGGCTGCGCAACGACAGCTCGCCGACGGCCAGACCGCGCTCGTCGAGCCGGCGCACCAGCACCGCGAGGGCCCCCGGGTCGGTGACGGATGCGCTGATCAACGGCCCGCGCAGGTCGACCGGCCCGGACGCGATCGCGCCGACGACGGCGGCCACCGCGTCCCGCTCGGTGTCGACCGCCGGTCGTACGAGCAGGGTCTGCGAACCCGTGCGAGCCTTGAGCTCGTCGGACGTGCCCGTCGCGATGACCCGCCCGTGGTCGATGACCACGATCTCGTCGGCGAGCTGATCGGCTTCGTCGAGGTACTGCGTGGTGAGCAGCACGGTGACCCCGTCGGCGACCAGCCCCCGCACGATGTCCCACATGTCGTTGCGGCTGCGCGGGTCGAGCCCGGTCGTCGGCTCATCGAGGTAGAGCAGCCGCGGCCGCCCGACCAGGCTGGCCGCGAGGTCGAGCCGCCGCCGCATGCCACCGGAGTATTTCCCGGCGGCCCGGTCAGCCGCGTCGTCGAGCCGGAAGCGTTCGAGCAGCTCACGAGCCCGCGCCCGAGCGTCGCGGCGCGACAGCCCGAGCAGCCGCCCGATCAGCAGAAGGTTCTCGGTGCCGGTGAGGCTCTCGTCGACCGACGCGTATTGCCCGGTCAGCCCGATGATCCCGCGCACCTGGTGGGCCTGGCGCACGACGTCGAACCCACCGACCGTTGCGTGCCCGGCGTCGGGCCGGACCAGGGTGGCCAGCACCCGCACGGCGGTGGTCTTGCCCGCGCCGTTGGGCCCCAGCAGGCCGAGGACCGTGCCGGTGCGCACGGCCAGGTCGACGCCGCCGAGGGCGGTGGTCCCGCCGAAGCGTTTCACCAGCCCCTCGGCGACGATCGCATTCGTCAGAGATGGCATGACGACACCCTGCGCCTGAGCACTGACACGGCACTGACAAGCAGTGTCAGCTCATATCAGAGGATGCGACCCAACCGCAGGAACACAGTCTCGCCGGTCGCGTCGTCGATGGCGTCGTTGTCGGTCACGGCGTAGGTCTGGCCGTCGCCGGTGGTCGCGAGGCCCTCGACCTTGTCCTGCACCCAGCCGTTGTCCGCCTTGAGCGCCGGCAGCAGGTCCTTGACCAGCTTCTTCTTGACCGTCGGCAGCCCGGTCCACGTGGCCGGCACGTCGAAGCGGTACACCTTCTTGATCGCGGCCTGCGGACCGCGCTGGTTGTCCCGCTCGACGACGGCGAACGTGTTGCCGTCGACCGCGACCAGCTCGGACAGCCCGGTCCAGCCCAGCGGGGCGGCGTCGAGCGGGTAGGCCAGCCACGACCAGACGCCGGTCCTCAGGTCGTACCGGCCGATCCGTACGACGTCGGCCGGGTCGGTCTTGAGCGGGCGCTGGATCGCGACCCAGACCGCGTTGCCGTTCTCGGCCACGCCCTCGAAGCCGTTGGTGGTGACGGCCGCGGCGACGTCGGCGGGCAGCGGGATCTCCTGCTGCACGCGGCCGCGCGCGTCGAGACGTACGAGAAGGTTGGGGGTCTTGGCCGAACCCTCGCTGGCCAGCCAATAGCCGCCGCCGGCGCGGGCCGCGAGCCCCTCGGCGTCGTACCCGATGGGCTGCCCGTCCTTGGTGACCGTGAGCTGACGGGTGATGCGCGCCGGACGGGCGGTGGGGTCGATCGTGAGGATGCGGGTCGGCGTGTAGGCCGAGTCGGTCACGGCGACCAGCTCGGAGCGCTTGCCGGGCACCGCGGAGAGGGCCGAGAGCGTGCCGAACGGGATGGTGTCCTTCGAGACGATCGACGGGAACTGACCGTGGCCGATGCCGAAGATCTGCACCGAGCCGCGGATGTTCGCGTCGGGGATCTCCTCCTCGCTGCTGACCACGACGAGGCCGCGCGACGGCACCGCGACGACGCCCTCGGGACCGTTGGTGGTCGGCAGGATCTGCTGGAACTTCGGTCGGCGGGGGTTCGACACGTCGTAGACGGCGGTGAAGTTGCCGCGCTCGGCGTTGACGAAGACGTACGGCGTGCCGCCGATGCGGGCGTACGCCACGTTCTCGGGCTCGATCCCCTTGGCGTCGGAGCGCTTGTCGGGGTAGAGGCCGTGTTCGACCGCGAGGTGCTCGAGCGAGTTGCCCGCGTCCCAGACGACCTTGCCGTCGCGCGAGAAGATCGTCCAGCCGCGCGACCCGCCCTCGTAGTCGCCCTCGTTGGCCGACGCGAACAGGTCGTCGGTGATCCAGGCGACGCCGTCCGGCTCGCGCTTGGCGGTGATCGTGCCGTCCAGCGTGATCTGGTCGTCGTCCTTGGTGTCCACGCCGGAGACGGTGACCGCGCCGGCCGAGAAGTGCTTGACGACCTTCCCCGTCCGCAGCGAGACGATCGCGACGTGGTTGTTCTCCTGCAGCGAGACGACCGCCTCGTCGCGCGAGTTGACGCTGACGTACTCGGGCTCGGGGTCGCTCGGGGCGACGGCGGCCAGACCGGTGAGGTCGACCTTCGACGCCGTCCAGGTCTTCGTGTCGACGACCGACAGGTAGCCGGCCGGGGCCTGCGGGATCGCGCCGTCGTCGACGTCCTCGTCGCGCTCGTTCTCGATCGCGACCGCGATGTAGCGGCCGCTGGGGGCCACGGCGACCGAGTCGGGCTGCCCGCCCAGGTCGACCTCGCGCACGATCTTGCGGGTGCGGTCGTCGATGACGACGAGCTTGCCGGACGGGTCGACGAAGCTCTTGCGGGTGTTCACGCCGGCCAGCAGCAGGTGACCGAGGTGCGCGACCGAGGTCGGTTCGCCGTCGAGGGCGAGGGTGCCTTCGGCCTGAGGGCGGCCGGGGTTGGTGATGTCGACAAAACCGAGGCGCTTGCCCGGGCTGTCGGTGTAGACGACCGTGCGGCCGTCCTCGGTGACGGTGGAGATCTCAGCGGCGGCCGTGTCGGCGGCCGACGAGTTCAGATATGCGGGGAACGTCGCAAGGCGCTTGAACTCGACGTCTTTGCGGTGGGCTGACGCCGGAGCAGCCGCGGTCAGGGTCGCGGCCAGGCCGACGAGAGCGAGTGCCGAGCTGGCACGTCGTTTTGACATGCAGTCTGACTACGTGAGGATCTTGTCCGGTTCGTGGACTTCGGTTGAACTACGGGTGCCCGGGCGGTTTCCGTCAATGAGTTGAGCCCGGTTTTCCCATGTCGCGGGGTGTGCGGCGGCGGAAAACCGGGCTCAACTCATTGACCTCAAAGGAAACCGCCCCTGCGGAGCGGGGCGACGCCATAAGCACAGGTGTCCAGATCAAGAGAGCCAGGCTGAACCAGACATAGAGGTTGCCGCCGATGAGCTCCAGCGGGGGCCGGGGCCGCTTCTCCCACAGCCAGGTGAGCCGCGAGGTCATCACCAGATAGGCGGCGATGCCGAGATAGCGCGGACCCTTCTGGACCGACGAGACACAGACGACAATCGCCGGGAGCAGCCACACGCAGTGGTGGATCCAGGTGACCGGGCTGATCAGGCAGCCGACGACGCCGGTCAGCGCGAGCCCGCCCATGATGTCGTCGCGCGCCTTGGCCACCCGCCACGCCCAGAACGCGAGGGTGACCAGCACGCAGACCAGCCACACCTTGGCCTCGACCTGCGGGATCGGCAGCCGGGCCAGGAAGCCGCGCTCGGACTGGTTGGACAGGAACGAGAGCACGCCGACCCGGTTGGTGTCCCACAGCGCCGAGGTCCAGAACTCGCGGGACTCGTCCGGGAAGATCGCGGCACCGACCAGGGTCGCGGCAGCGGCCGTGCCCGACGCCGTCGCGGCGGCCCGCCAGCGCCGCGTAACCAGCAGGTAGACGATGAAGATGCCTGGGGTCAGCTTGATCGCGGTGGCCAGGCCGATGCCGACGCCGGCCCACTTGCGCCCCCGCGACAGGCCGAGCAGCAGGTCACCGGCGACCAGCGTGAGCAGCAGCGTGTTGACCTGGCCGAACGTGATCGTCTCGCGGACCGGTTCGAAGGCGATCGCGAGGCAGACGGCCAAGGCGTAGGCGAACCACACCGTCCAGCCCTTGCGGCGGATCAGCGGAGCGACGAACCACCAGGTCAGCAGCGCGGTGGTGAGCACCGTGCCGACGACCGCGAGCACCACGACGGCACCGAACGGCAGGAACGCCATCGGCAGCATGACCAGGCCCGCGAACGGCGGGTAGGTGAAGCCGTACGGCGTGCCGGGGCGCAGCCAGTCGTAGACCATGCCGCCGTCGCCGCGGAACCAGTACTGGATCGCGCCGTAGTAGACCTTCGAGTCGAAGTATCCGTTACGCGTCTCGGCGAGATAGACGATCAGGAGTGTGATCAGGCCCGCGGCGGCGACCAGTCCGATTCTTAGCTTCATAGAGTGTTTTCCACAACAGGTAGACGAGCAGGGCGGTCATGGCGACCGCGCCCTGGCTCTTCACGGCCAGGGCCAGGTTGTATCCGTCGGGCAGGCAAAGTGCTGAGGCTACCGCGCAGGGAACGACCAGCCAGCGCAGGTGGTGATGCAGGGTGGCGGCGAGCACGGCGAGGGGCCACACCGCGTACCAGGGGTGGAAGACCGGCGCGAGCAGGACGGTGGCGGCGAGCGCGTAACCGGCGTACAGCAGAGGGTCTCTGCTTCTCGCTCTGAAGAACAGCAGCGCCAGGACGATCGCGAGGGCGACGATGCCGATGATCCGGGTCACGGGC
Organism: Actinoplanes solisilvae; assembly: GCF_003999975.1. Classification (GTDB taxonomy): domain Bacteria; phylum Actinomycetota; class Actinomycetes; order Mycobacteriales; family Micromonosporaceae; genus Actinoplanes; species Actinoplanes solisilvae. The sequence goes on from NZ_RJAC01000015.1 coordinate 12,110, forward strand.
ACGGCGTCGGGGCCGAAGAGGTCGATGGTCATGCCGACAGCGGTCGGGGGTGACGTCCACTGCACCGAGATGCCGCTGCCGGCGAGGGCGGTCACCCAGCCGAAGCCGCGGCCGCTGACCAGGGTCGTCGCGGCCAGGGCAAGCACTGCGCCGCCGACCAGTTCCGCTTGGCGACGGCGCGTGAGCAACAGCAGCAGGGCGAACGGGGCGACGACCACGGCGGTGGCCTTCACGGCGATCGCCAGGCCCAGCAGCAGGCCGGCCGCCCAGCCCCGCTGCTTGATCGCGCAGGCCAGACCGGCCACGAACAGGCCGACCATCAGCGCGTCGTTGTGCGCACCCGAGATCAGGTGGATCGGCACGAGCGGGCAGGCGAGCACCAGCCACACCGCGCGCGACAGCGGCACGTTGCCACGGCGGGCCAGCACCGGCAGGGCCACGGCGATCAGCACGACTCCGAGCAGAGCGATCACCCGCAGCCCGGCCAGCGTGCCCGCGAGCGAGCCGGTCTTGGCGGCCAGCGCGGCGAGCAGCAGGAACAGTGGACCGTAGGGGGCCGGGGCGTCGCGCCAGGTCGGTGCGACGGCATCCGCCCAAGGGCAACCCAGAAGATCGACCCCACCCGCGTACGGGTCCAGGCCCGCGCCCTGCTGCCAGCCCTGACAGGCGTACGAGTAGGCGTCGTAGCTGCCCAGCGGCAGGAACGCGAGCAGGGGCAGCGACCAGAGCGCCGCGGTGACATACGCCCAGCGGCTTGTCTGCCCGCCGGCGACCCGCACACCGGCGACCCACGCGCCGACCAGCAGAACAATGCCGACGAGCCAGGCGAGGGGGACGAGCACGCCGTCGTCACCAGCGAAGATCGAAGCCGGGCGGATCGTCGGCTCCCACGGGTTCGTCGCGCCGCCGAACCAGGCGGCCACCGCGAGCGACAGGCTGCCGGCCAGGCCCGCATAACGGACGAGGGCGGGACGGGGCATGGTGGGCACCCTACAGTGCGTCACGGTAGGGTCTTCTCGCGTGTGGGCTCGGCACCGGCTGGAAGCGTTCACCGCCGTGCTCGCGGCGGTGCTGGGCGCTGTCTATCTGCTGCTTCCGCCGATGGGCTCCGACCTGGCCGCGCAGCAGGCCCGCGCCGACTTCTTCGCCACGCACGGTTACACCCCGATCGACCTGCGGTGGTACGCCGGGGTCGACCAGCTCGGCTACAGCCTGACCTCACAGCCCGTGATGGCCCTCTTAGGTGTACGGGTCACCGGCGCGCTGACGCTGCTGGCCGGCGCGATCCTGTTCGCCGTCCTGCTGCGCCGCACCGAGGCACCGCGCCCGCTGCTCGGCGCGGTCGTGGGCACGCTGTGTCTGGCCGGCAACCTGGTGAGCGGCCGGGTGACGTACGGCCTGGGGGTCTGCCTCGGGCTCGCCGCCTTGGTCGCCCTGACCACCGCGCACCCCGCCCGGCCCACCACCGCACACCCGGCTTCTCGGCGGGCCCGCCCCGCTTTCTGGCGCGCCCGCCCCACTTCTTGGCGCGCCTGGCTCGCTTCTTGGCGGGCCTGGCTCGCTTCCTGGCGGGCCTGGCTCGCTTCCTGGCGGGCCTGGCTCGCGCCGGTCCTGGCTCTGCTCGCCGCCGCGACGAGCCCGGTCGCCGCCCTCTTCCTAGGCCTGGCCGGGGCGGCGCTGCTGCTGAGCGGCCGCGTGCGGCCCGGCCTGATGATCGCCGTCCCCGCCGCGATCCCCCTCGCCCTGACCGCCCTGCTCTTCGGCGACGGCGGCTGGATGAACATCAGCCGCACCGACACCCTGCTCGCCGTCGTCGCGTCGCTGGCCGTGGCCGTCCTGGTCCCGCTTCGCCCCATCCGCGTCGGCGCCCTGCTCTCCGCCGCCGGCGTGCTGGCCGCCTCCCTGATCCACACCCCCGTGGGCCTCAACGCGACCCGCCTGTCGGTGACGTTCACCCTCCCGCTCCTGGCCGCCTACGCCGCCCTCCCCCGCCTCTCCTCCCGGGTACGCTCCCCCCTCGATCCGAACCAGAGCCCGCCGCCCACCGCCCCCTCCGACGGCACGCCGCCCTCTCGTGCCGGGTTGCGGGCCGCCCGCCCTCTCCCCCGGTGGGCAGTCCTCGTACTGCTGGTCGTGGCCTGCTGGTGGCAGCCGCCCGTCGTGACCGGGGACCTGCGCGACATCGGTAACCCGACGGCCGACGCGGCGTTCTTCCAGCCCCTGCGCGACCGGCTCGGCCAGGAACAGTTGACCGGCCGGCTCGAGATCCCGGCCACGCGCGACTACTGGGAAGCAGCACACCTGGGCGAAATCCCGTTGGCCCGAGGCTGGCTCCGGCAGGCCGACATCGACCGAAATCCGCTGTTCTTCACCGACATTCCAGGCGCCCGGGGTACCGGCGTCGCGCTCACTCCCGACAGCTACCGTGCGTGGCTCGACGAGCTGGCCGTCCAATTCGTCGCCGTGCCCGACACCGAGCTGACCTGGTCGGGCCGACCCGAGGCCGAGCTGATCACCGCCGGACTCCCCTACCTGACCGAGATCTGGCAGGACCGGAACTGGCGTCTCTACCGGGTCACCGACCCGCGCCCGATCGTCGCCACCCCCGCCACCCTGGTCCGGCAGGGCTCGGCCGCGCTGACCTTCGACGCTCCGGCCGCCGGCGCGATCCCGTTGCGGCTGCGCTGGAACCGCTGGCTGACGATCGACGGCGGCTCGCTGGAACGCGACGGCGACTGGGTCGTGGCCCGCGTCCCCCGCCCCGGCCGCTACACCGTGACCAGCTAGCGCTCTGTCCGGTTGCGTCGGGCCCCTACAACTCGCCCAGCACCCGATTGCGCGTGTGCTGATAGATCACCGAGCTACGAAAGCCGACGATCTCCCGCCGCTGACTGAACTTGTCCATCAGGAACGAGTGCAGGCCGTCCACGCTCGGGACCGCCACGTGAACCAGCAGGTCGTCCCCGCCCGCGACGACGAACACCGACACGACTTCGGGCAGCCCGGTGACGTACGCCTTGAGGTTCTCGATGATCTCGCGGCTCATCGGGCGCACCTGGACGTGCAGGAACGCCTGGACGTGCCGGTTGAGCGCGCCCAGGCTGATCTCGGCGTGATAACCGGTGATCACCCCACGGTCACGAAGCAGCCGTACGCGTTCCAGGCACGTCGACGGTGCGATGCCGACCGCCCGGGCGAGGTCGCGATTGCTCTGCCGGGCGTTCGACTGCAATTCCCGCACGATCGCCGAATCAATGTCGTCCACGGGCCGGCCTTTCGGGCGTTCTGCCGAATATCGTTCGGTGAAGCCTCATTGATGTTGAACGCGGATCTAGCGTCAGCCCATGTTCTCGCACGAACGAGTCCTCATCCGGCGGGGCCCCGAGTCCGGCCGGCCGATCATCGTCGCCGTCCACTCCACGGCGCTGGGCCAGGCACTGGGCGGCTGCCGCCTGAAGGCGTACCCCGATTGGCGCGCGGGCCTGGACGACGCGCTGCGCCTCTCGGCCGCCATGTCCGACAAGTGCGCCCTGGCCGGCCTCCCCAACGGCGGCGGCAAAACTGTGATCGTCCTGCCTTCGGCGGGCCCGGATCCCGCGGACGACGCCGAGCTGCGGCGGGCCGCCCTGCGTGACGCGGGCACGGTGATCGAGGAGCTGGGCGGCCTCTATGCGACCGGCCCCGACGTAGGCACGGGCCCCGACGACATGGTCACGATCGGCGAGCGCACCCGGCACGTCTTCTGCCGCCCGATCGCCGCCGGGGGCAGCGGCGACTCCTCCCCGGGCACTGCGGCCGGCACGATCGCCGCGCTGCGGGCGGTCTGCGAGACGCGGTTCGGTTCCGGCGATCTCGCCCGGCGCAGCTTCGCGGTGCTCGGCTTAGGCCGGGTCGGCGGCCGGGTGGCCCGCCTGCTCGCCGAGGCCGGCGCGAAACTGGTCGTCGCCGACGTCGACCCGGCCAAACGATCACTGGCCGACGAGCTCGGCGCGGCTTGGTCCACACCGGACGAGGCTCTGGCCGCCCCGGTCGACGTGCTGGTGCCGGCCGCGCTGGGTGGCGTTCTGACCCCGGCCACGGTGGCCCGGCTCCGGTGCGCTGCCGTAGCCGGACCGGCGAACAACCAGATCGACGCCCCGTCGACCGCCGATCTGCTGCACGCCCGCGACATCCTGTGGGCGCCGGACTATGTGGTCAGTGCCGGCGGTGTCATCAGCGCCACCGCCGTCGAACTGCGCCACGAGACTCCCGCCCAGGTCGCGGCACGGCTCAACGGCATCGCGGACACCCTGACCCAGCTCTTCGCCGCGGCTCGTCGCGACGGGGTCACCCCGAGCGCGGCGGCCACGGCGGAAGCACGCCGCCGGATCAGTCGCCCGCGCGGGCAGGCGGGCTGACCGGTTCGGCGCGCTCGTAGGGGAAGTTCAGCGGCGCGTCGTCCGGCAGGTCGGCGAAGTGCGCGTTGAGATGGGCGTACGGGTTGCGCCGCGGGTCGCGGGCCGCACGGGCGACCCGGCGCTCCTGCCTGCGCAGGGTGGCCGCCAGCCGTAGCGCCGGCCACATGCGCAGGCGGCGCGACGAATCGAGGGCGGCCAGCACCCGGGCAAGGCTTTCCCGGTCACGCTCGGGCACGCAGGTCAGCACGATGATCAGGGGGATGACCGCCGCCGCGATTTCGCTCAGGACGAGCAGGAGCACCAGCAGCGCGACGATCCCGGCCAGCACGATGATGGTCATCGACGTTCTCCTGTCCGTGGGACGAGGGCGGATCGGACGGGCGTACGGCCGGACGGTCGGAAAGGCCGGCCCGCGGCGCTTCGGGAAGGGGCGGGATAACGGGAGGGGGATACATCCGAGGTGGACAGGAGAGACAGCATGATGGACCTCCGAGTCAGGCCGCATATGCACCACCAAGGGCTCTGACGTCGTCGTCGATCGGCGAGAGAACACCGTCCGCAGCCAGGTCACCGCTTCAATGTCGACTCTCCGCGAACCCTCACCCCTGAATATCCACGTCTATGCACAACGCCGCAAGCCTGATCCGCTGACGTGAATGCGATTCCTGGCTTGTTCACGATGAGTCAGCGGTGGTGTCCGTATACTGCACGGTGTGGTTGCATGGGGTTATGCACTGCACCGAGTGGCGGCCGAACCACTATTCGCTGACGCTGCATAACGACTTGACATCCCGCCGCCGTGAGTTTCAGATGCTGCACCTGGCGGGCGGTAATGTCCGGTCGTGACAAATCAACCGTTAACGGTCGTTCAGAATGCATCGCCGCAGCTGACCATCGTTACCTCGCTCTGTGGCAGCGGTACCTGCCCGACCGTCTACAAAACCGATCGGGACACGTACCTGGTGCAGGGCTATACAGTGACGGCCCGGGACGCGGGCCTCGATCTCCCCGCGGGCGAGCAGCTCGTCGAGATCCCGGCCGAGATTTTCGCCCAGGCGATGAAAGCGATCAACTGACCACATACGACGCACGCGAAGGGGGCGGGACAGCGTGAGCGACTCGCCCACCTTCACGAACGGCGGTGACGAGCCCGTCGGCGCGACCCTGGCCCGTTGGCGCAAGCGCAGGAAGATCTCCGGCCAGTCGCTCGGCGAACAGGTCGGCATGAGCCAGGCCAAGATCTCCCGGCTCGAGACCGGCGTCTCCGACCCCGACCCGCACGACGTCCGCCTCATCGCCGAAGGCCTGGAACTGCCGGCCGACGAGGTCGACCGCCTGGTCACGCTGGCCGAGCGCTCGGGTGACCAACTCACCGACTGGCACTCGACCGAGCCCAACCTGCTCAATCAGCAGCAGTTCGTACGCCAGCTCGAGGCGCCCGCCCGCGAGGTCCGCGTCTTCCAGCCCGCCGTGGTCGCGGGCCTGTTGCAGACCAGCGAATATGCCCGCGCCGTCCTCAGCGCCTATCGCACCGAGCTGGCCGACGACCTGATCGCCGACTCGGCGCGGGCCGTGACCGAGGCCGTGACCGCCCGCATGCGGCGCAGCGAGGTGCTCGACGACCCCGACCGGCAGTTCACGATCGTGCTGACCGAGAGCTCGATCAGTAACCAGATGTGCCCGCCGGCCGAGATGCTCGCCCAGATCACCCGCCTCCGCGAGGTCGCCCGGCAGTCCAACGTGGGCCTGCAGATCGTCCCCGACACTGCGAGATGGCCGTTCCCCCCGCTGCACGGCTTCGAGCTGATGGGCGACCGGCACGTCATGGTCGACCTCATGAACGGCAGCATCGTCTCCCGGGGCGGCCGCCGCACGGTCCGGCAATACCGGCGGGTCTTCGACGCGATCGAGCTCATCGCGGTGTCCGAGATCGACACCATTCTGGACAGGCACGAGCGGACCTACATCCAGATGCTGTCCGAGGCCGTTGTGTAACCAGTTGTTACGAAACGGAATCTCTCCGTACCGTTGGTGTCATGACGACACATGAGGATCAAGTCGCCACGACCGAGGACGTCCGACTGACCCGCCTCGCGGGCCAGTGCGGGGCGGGGACCTGCCCGACTATCTATCGCACCGACCGCGCGACCATCGTGGTGCAGGGCTACGTGGTGAAAGACGACAGTGCCGGAGTGAAGGTGCCCGACGGCGAGCGCCTCGTCGAGATTCCCGTCGAGGTGTTGCTGGCCGCCGCCGACAAGATCCGTGAGCAGGGCTGAGAAAAGACCTGCTCAGCGGGCCTGAGACAGCGTCGTCACCAGGCGAAACGGCCCTTCTTCTTGGGGCGGCGGAAGCCCTGCAGGGTGTCCGCCCCCTGCCGCAGCAGGCGGGTGCCGCGACTCGGACCGCGCTTGGCCTCGAGCTTCTCACTCAGTTTGCGGGCGCCGGCCGCGGCGAGCGGGACGGCGATGGCCATGATTGCGAAGCGCTTCACAAGGTTGAACAGCATGGCGCGTATGTACCCAAAGTTACGACTCCAGAACCCGTTCCATCGCCGCGCGGGAACGGCGGGTCAGACGCAGGTAGCGGTCGACGAACTCGCCCGGGTCGCCGCCGCCGAGAATCTGGACGGTCCCCGCGAGTTCGACGCCGTGGCGGGGCAGTTGATCGGTCGGGCGGCCGCGCACCAGGGTCAGCGCGTTGCGCACCTCGGCGGCCAGGGTCCAGCCGGCTGTCATCGCGTCGGCGTCGGCCTTGTCCACCAGTGATGCTTCGACCGCGGCGTCCAGGGCGGCCAGCGTGCGGGTGCGGCGCAGCGACGGTACGGCGTACGCGTGCCGCAGTTGCAGCAGCTGGATGGCCCACTCCACGTCGGACAGCCCGCCCCGCCCCAGCTTGGTGTGGGTCTGCGGGTCGGCGTTTCGGGGCAGGCGCTCCACCTCGACGCGGGCCTTGATGCGCCGGATCTCGACGACCTGCTCGCGGGTCAGGCCGCCCTCGGGATAGCGGATCTTGTCGGCCATCCGCTCGAAATCGCGGCCCAGGTCTTCGTCGCCGCAGACGAACCGGGCCCGTAGCAGGGCCTGCGCCTCCCAGACGCGTGACCAGCGGGCGTAGTACTGCTGGTACGCGGCGAGGCTGCGTACCAGCGGGCCCTGCCGCCCCTCGGGGCGCAGGTCGGCGTCGATGCCCAGTTCGGGGTCGGGCGCGGGGGCGGTCAGAGCGCGGCGCAACTCCTCGGCGACCGAGCGGGCGGCCGCGCTGAGGTCGGAACTGTCGGGACCGCCGTAGACGAACAGCACGTCGGCGTCGGACGGGTAGCTCATCTCGTAGCCGCCGAGCCGTCCCATGCCGATGATCGCGAAGCGCAGGCCGTCGTGCCGGTGCACGCGGCGGGCCACGGTGAGGGCGGCGTTCAGGGTCGCGTCGGTGACGTCGGACAGGGCGATGCCGATCGCATTGACGTCGACCGGCTGGGCCGGGGCCAGCTCGCCGGCCTCGCTGAGCACGTCGGCGCAGGCGAGGCGGAACAGCTCGCGGCGGCGGCGGGCGCGGACGGCCGCGATCGCCTTCACGGGGTCGTCGGCGTAGCGGTCGGCGGCGGCCGCGAAGCCGTCGATCAGCGACTCGCGCGAGCGGGGCTGCAGTTCGGCGTCGTCGGCCAGCAGGCGCAGCGCCTCGGGGTCGCGGGTCAGCAGGTCGGTGGCGTAGCGGGAGAGGCTGAGCACGCGAGCCAGCCGGCGGGCGACCGGGCCGCCGTCACGCAGCAGTCGCAGGTACCACGGTGTGCTGCCGAGCTTGTCGGACACGTGGCGATAGTTGAGCAGGCCACGATCGGGTTCGGGCGCGTCGGCGAACTCCTGCAGCAGCATCGGCAGCAGGGTGCGCTGGATCGCCGAGGTGCGGGTGACGCCGCCGGTGAGGGCCTGCAGGTGGCGCAGCGCGCCCGACGGGTCGGCGAAGCCGAGCACCTCGAGACGGCGCCCGGCCGACTCGGGGGTCATGCGCAGCGCCTCGGCCGGCACCCGGGCCACGGCCTCGAGCAGCGGTTGGTAGAGCAGCTTGACGTGCAGGCGGCGCACCTGGGCGGCGTGACCCACCCAGTCGGAGCGGAACGCTTCGACCGCGTCGCGGCCGGGCATGGCCGTGTAGCCGAGCGCGGCGGCCAGCCAGCGCACTCCGCCGGGGTCGTCGGGCACGGTGTGCGTACGCCGGAGCTGTTGAAGCTGGAGCCGGTGCTCGACGCCGCGCAGGAACCGGTAGCCCCGCAGCAGCGTCTCGCCGTCGTCGCGGCCCACGTAGCCGCCCGTGACCAGTGCCCGCAGCGCCGGGATGGTGCCGGGCTGGCGCAGCGTCTCGTCGACCCGGCCGTGCACGAGCTGCAGCAGCTGCACGGCGAACTCGATGTCGCGCAGCCCGCCGGGACCGCGCTTGATCTCGCGATCGACCTCGTGGGACGGCACGTTCGCGATGATCTTGCGGCGCATGTCGCGGACGTCGGGGACCGCCTCGGGTCGCTCGGCCGCGTGCCACACCAGCGGAGCCAGGTCGTCGATCCAGCGCCGGCCCAGCGCCAGGTCGCCGGCGGCCGGACGGGCCTTGAGCAGCGCCTGGAACTCCCAGGTGCGCGCCCAGCGGCGATAGTAGGCCTGGTGGCTGGCGAGGGTGCGGACCAGCGGGCCACGGCTGCCCTCGGGCCGCAGCGCGGCGTCGACCGGCCAGGCGACCATGCCGCAGATCTCGATGAGGCGGGCGGCGACGATCGTGCCGGTGCTCAGGTCTTCATCACTGTCGGCGACGAAGATGACATCCACGTCGGACACATAGTTGAGCTCGTTTCCCCCGCACTTACCCATCGCCACGACAGCCAGGCTCGGCTCCGCGGTTCCCTGGGGCAGACCCGCGACAGCGATGGCGTACGCCGCCCCGAGCGTCTCGTCGGCCAGCCGGGACAACGCGATCATCGTGGGCTCGAGCCCCCGGCCCCCGGTGAGATCGGCGGCGGCGATGCGCAGCAGGGCGACGCGATAGGCCCGGCGCAACGCGGGCACGGTGAACTCTTCGGGCTCGAGGTGCCCCTCGGCGTTGGGCGGCAGCCCGGTGTGGCCGGTGGCAAGTTCGCGCCAGTCATCGACGTTGGCCACCAGGTGGTCACCGAGCGCCGACGACGCCCCCAGCACGGCGATGAGGCGCCGGCGCAGCCCCGGATCGTCGCCCAGCGCGCCGATCAGCTCTTCGGATGCCTCGTTGGCCGGGATCTCGCCGCCCGGCCCGGTGACCCGCCCGCCGTTGCCACGCGCGGCGGCCCGCGCGGCCGCCTCGACCAGCCGGTGAAGCTGGCGCAAGGCCAGATTGGGGTCGGCCGCGCGCGACAGCGACGTGAGCAGCTCGGCGGCGTCGGGATTGTTCGGGGCCTGCGACTCGGCGTCCCACAACCGCAGGCCGGTCGGCCCGAGCAGGTCGGACGCGCGGGCGCCGTTGTCGGCGAAGCCGTAGCGGGCGAGCCGGCTGGGCCTGGTCACCGTCAGTGCCCCAGCAGCGGGAGGGTGCGGGGGATGTCGGAGTCGGGCAGGGTGCCGAGGGCGAGCGAGGCGAAGCGGGCGGCGAACGGCTGCCACACCTCTTCGACGTCGGCCAGCACCTCGGTGGTGGCGTAGACGACGGCCTCGGGGTCGTAGCCGAGCTCGTCCAGCGTGGCCCGGTCGTCGGCGGCCCACCGCTCGATCATGTCGGCGTCGCACTCGATGTGGAACTGCAGACCCCAGGCCCGGTCGCCGAGCCGGAAGGCCTGATGCGGGTAGCGGCTGGACGCGGCGAGCAGAACTGCGGTGAGCGGCAGCTCGGTGATCTCGTCGCGGTGCCACTGGATGACGTCGGGCAGCAGCGGGACCCATTTGAACAGTGGGTCGCGGTCGGCCTTGTCGCGCTTGCCGACCAGCCCCGGGCCGATCTCGGGCCCGCTCGTGCCGCGCTCGACGAGCCCGCCGTGCGCGCCGGCCAGCAACTGCGCGCCGAGGCAGACGGCGAGGGTCGGCACGCGGTGGCGCACGGCCTTGCGCAGCAACCCCTCCAGCGCCGGGAACCAGGGCGCACCCGGCACCCCGTCGGGGTCGGCGTACGCGTTCTGGTCGCCGCCCATCACGACGAGCGCGAGGTAGCCGTCGAGGTTCTCGGGCAGCTCGTCGCCGGCGTGCGGCCGCAGCACGGTCAGTTCCAGCCCGGCCTCGGTCAGCCAGTCCCCCAGCCGCCGGGGGTCGTCGGTCGGATCGTTCTCGATGACAAGTGCAGTCGCCACGCCCACGAGGTTATCCCGTCGCTTTACCCTGCACCGCATGTCCGGTGCGCCCCTCCTGGTGTTGGTCTCCGTCGCGTCCATCCAGTTCGGCTCGGCCGTCGGGCGCACGCTCTTCGACGACCTCGGCGCGACCGGGGTGGTGCTGCTGCGCGTCTCGCTCGCCGCGCTGGTGCTGGCCGTGGTGACCCGCCCCCGGCTGCGGGAATGGTCGCGGGCGGCGTGGCGGGCGGCGGCGATGCTCGGAGTGTCGGTGGCCGGACTGAACCTGTTGACCGCGCTGGCGATGCGCACGATTCCGCTCGGCGTGGTCGTCACCGTGTCGTTCCTCGGTCCGCTCACCGTGTCGCTCGTGCAGACGCGGCGGCTGCTCGACCTGCTCTGGGCGTTGCTGGCCGGGGCCGGGGTCGCGCTGCTGTGGTGGAATCCGGGCGCGTCCCTGCCGCCGGGCGGGCTGCTGCTGGCCGCGCTGGCCGGGGTGTGCGGGGCGGGCTACATCGTGCTCACCGCGCGGATCGGCAACCTGGTGCCGGGCGTGGGCGGGCTGCCCGTCTCGCTGACGGTCGCGGCCCTGGTCGCCTTCCCGTTCGGCGTCACCGGGGCGAGCGCCGTGATCGAGCGCCCGGCCCTCTTGATCGGCGCGGCTTCGGTGGCCCTGCTGCAGACCGTTTTCCCGTACGTCCTGGAGCTGCTGGCGCTGCGCCGAATTCCGACCCGGGTCTTCGGCGTCCTCGCGAGCCTGAACCCGGCCGCCGCCGCGATAGCCGGCCTGATCGTACTGGGTCAGCGTCTGGGGACGGCCCAACTGGTCGCGCTGGCGCTGGTGACGCTGGCGAGCGCCGGGGTGACCGCCCGGCTCCGGTAGCAACGGGTTCCGGGCGCGACCACGCACGCAGGTCGCCGTGGTGGGGTGGGCGTTCTGGGCGCGCCAGCGCCCTGCTCACCCCGCCACGGCCCTCGGCGTGAGCGACGGTCCGTCACCCACTACCCCGCTACGACATCCAGCTCTTGATCTTTAAGAGATGCAGGCACACACGATGAGGGCGGCGCCGAAGTGCGAGGCCGAGCTGACCCATGCGCCGCCGTGGCGTTCCGGGGTGCAGATGACCTCGCCGAGTTTGCCCGGGGTCATCCAGTCGAGGACCAGGAACGCCAGGCCCATGATGGCGATGCCGATGAGCCCGAAGATGACCGTCGACGCCAGCCCCTGGCCGAACGAGTCGAAGCTCGTGAAGATCGCGGTGAACACGATCGCGGCGATGCCGAGCTGGTTGGAGGCCAGCAGCAGCGACGCGTTCGGGTTGCGTTCGATCCAGATCAGGTCGCGCAGTTTTCCCGGTGTGAGCAGGTCGATGAGCACATAGCCGACGGCCATCAATCCGATGCCGACGATTCCGAAGACGATGCTGCGCCCAGCACCCTCGAGCAGATCTTGAAGCACGGCCACTCCCTTGTCGCGCGACGTCAGGAGTGACCGTACAAGAAAGGATCTACATGTGGTTACAGCGCGCCCAGGTAACGCTGCCTTTCGTAGGGCGTCACCTCGTGCCGGTACTGCTCCCACTCGGCCCGCTTGTTGCGCAGGAAGAAGTCGAACACGTGCTCGCCGAGCACTTCGGCGACCAGCTCGGACTTGCTCATCACGTCGATCGCCTCGGAGAGGTTTTCCGGAAGCGCGTCGTAACCGGCCGCCTTGCGCTCGGCGGGCGAGAGCGACCACACGTCGTCTTCGGCGCCCGGCGGCAGCTCGTAGCCCTCCTCGATGCCCTTCAGACCGGCGCCGAGCATGACGGCGAAGGCCAGGTAGGGGTTGGTCGCCGAGTCGATCGAGCGGACCTCGACGCGGGCCGAGTTGGGCTTGCCGAAGGCCGGCACACGCACGAGGGCCGAGCGGTTGAGGTGACCCCAGCTCACGAACGCGGGCGACTCGGTGATCGTGTTGGGCAGCTGCAACGGGAAGAGCCGCTTGTACGAGTTCACGTACTGGTTTGTGACGGCGGTGTATTCCCGCGCGTGCACGAGTAGACCGGCGATGAACGCCCGCGCGGTCTTGGACAGCTTCATGGGGTCGTCGCCGTCGTAGAACGCGTTGCGCTCGCCCTCGAACAGCGACAGGTGGGTGTGCATGCCGCTGCCGGGCTGGTCGGTGAACGGCTTCGGCATGAACGTCGACCGCACGCCCTGGGTCAGCGCGACCTCTTTGACCACGTGACGGAAGGTCATGATGTTGTCCGCCGTGGTCAGCGCGTCGGCGTAGCGCAGGTCGATCTCTTGCTGGCCGGGCGCGACCTCGTGGTGGCTGAACTCGACCGAGATGCCGATGCGCTCGAGCGCGAGGACGGCCTGACGGCGGAAGTCGCGGGCCACGGCGTGGGTGGTGTGGTCGAAGTAGCCGCCCGTGTCGACCGGGATCGGGATCGACCCATCAAGAGGCCCGTCTTGCACCAGGAAGAACTCGACCTCGGGGTGGGTGTAGAAGGTGAAGCCCTTCTCAGCCGCCTTGGCCAGGGCGCGGCGCAGCACGTGGCGCGGGTCGGCCCAGGCGGCGCTACCGTCGGGCAGCAGGATGTCGCAGAACATGCGGGCGCTCTCGCCGCTGGCGCCGCCCTCGAACGGGAAGACCTGGAACGTCGTCGGGTCGGGCATGGCGACCATGTCGGACTCGAAGACCCGGGCGAAGCCCTCGATCGCCGAGCCGTCGATGCCGATGCCCTCTTCGAACGCCGACTCCAGCTCGGCCGGGGCGACCGACACACTCTTCAGGGTGCCGAGCACATCGGTGAACCAGAGACGGACAAAACGGATGTCGCGCTCCTCGAGAGTGCGAAGCACGAACTCCTGCTGTCGGTCCACGTCCACCCCTTGTAGTGATGCCCTGACGAGCCAGTCTTACCCCGTTCGGTTACGCCGACATTACGCTGGCCCGGCGCCCTGCCGATGTCCCGGGTAGGGATAAAACGCCTGTGACAACCTCCACTCACCCCTGACCGGCACGCCACCCCGGGTGGGACGATTTTCCCGTACCCGGGGACCGCGCCCCAGCGGCCTCGAGGGAAGGAGAAACGCCATGTCAGAGATCCCCACCCTGTACGGTGGCCCACCCACACGACGGGTGCGCACCCGCGACCTGCTGGCCGCCAAGAGCCGCGGCGACCGCTGGCCCATGCTGACCTCCTACGACCAATACACGGCCTCGATCTTCGACCAGAACGGCGTACCGGTTCTGCTGGTCGGCGACTCGGCCGCCAACAACGTCTTCGGCCACGAGAGCACCCTGCCGATCACCGTTGACGAACTGTTGCCCCTGGTCCGCGCCGTGGTCCGGGCCACCAAGACCGCGCTGATCGTGGCCGACCTGCCGTTCGGCAGCTACGAGGAGGGCCCCACCCAGGCCCTGCGCACCGCCGTCCGCTTCATGAAAGAGTCGGGCGCCCACGCGGTCAAGCTCGAGGGCGGCCGCCGCGTCGCCCCCCAGATCGAAGCCCTCACCGGCGCCGGCATCCCGGTCATGGGCCACGTCGGCTTCACCCCGCAGAGCGAGCACACCCTCGGCGGCTACCGTGTGCAGGGCCGCGACAACGAGGGCGCTGAAGTGCTGGCCGACGCTCGCGCCGTCGCCGAGGCGGGCGCGTTCGCCGTGGTCCTGGAGATGGTTCCCGGCGAGGTAGCCAAGACCGTCACCAAAGAGCTCGAGATCCCGACGGTCGGCATCGGCGCGGGTCCCGACACCGACGCCCAGGTGCTGGTCTGGCAAGACATGGCCGGCCTGCGCACGGGCCGCATGCCCCGCTTCGTGAAGCAGTACGCCGACCTGGCCGGCGCCCTCTCCGAAGCCACCCGCCAGTTCGCCGCCGAAGTCCGTGGCGGCGAGTTCCCGGCGTCGGAACACACCTTTTAGGTACGCCGGGCCCGACCGATACGTGACGGATCGTCGGCGACTCAGGGGTGCTCGAACTGGACCTTACGAGTCTCGGGGTCGGCGACGGTCAGGCGGGCCTGGATGCGGGCGCCGAGTGGGAGGGTACCCAGGCAGCGGGCGCGGACGGCCGGCTCGTCGATCGCGACGGTGCCCTGGGGCGGGCGGCCCTTGGACGGATTGTCGAGGTCGACGACGCCGGCGTCGAAGAGTTCGCCCACGCGGCCGTGCAGCAGGACGGCCTCGGCCAGGTCGATCGCCGCGCGGTCGGCCGAGCCGGCCAGGCGGTCGGACTCGGACATCGCCTTCGGGAGCCGGGGCAGGGCGGCCCGGGCCCACTCGGGGATCGCCTCGCCCGCCGCGACGGCCAGGCAGACCTCGGTCGCGTAGCGGTCGGCCAGCCGGCGCAAGGGGGCCGTGACGTGTGCGTAGGGGGCGCCGACGCCGCCGTGGCCGGTCTGCTCGGGCGGGGTGCCGTCGAACGGCGTGTAGGCCGCGCCGCGCAGCAGGTCGGCCGCCTGGTCGAGGAAGGCGGCGCCGCGCGGGCTCGCCGGGTCGACCGAGGCCACCACCGCGCCGACCTGGGAGCCGGCCGGCCAGAGAACGCCCAGGGACTTCGCGGCGGCCTGCAGTTTCGCGACCGCCTCGGGTTTCGGCGGTGGCATGGTGCGCAGCAACCCGACCCCGGCGCCCAGCATCAGTTCGGCCGCGGCCATGCCGGTGAGCAGCGAGATCTGCGCGTTGTGCTCCTCGATCGCGAGCGGCGCCCGCAGCACGAGACGCCAGCCGCCGTTGTCGGGCTCGACCTCCTGCTCGGGCAGCGGCAGGTTGACCGCGCCCCGCTCGGCCGCCCGCGCGGCGAGCAGCGCACCCAGCTCGGGCAGCAGCGCGAGGGGTTCGGGCGGGGTGCCCGCGTCGACCTGTTGCTGCACGGCCTCGTAGCTCAGCTTGGCCCGGCTGCGCACCACGGCCCGCTCGAGCCCCACGGAGGTCGTTGCCCCGTCGGCGTCGAGGTCGATCGTCCACACGACGGCCGCTCGGTCCACATCGGGGAAAAGACTGACGGAACCCTCGCTGAGCACCGCCGGGTGCAGCGGGATGCGGCCGTCGGGCAGGTAGATCGTCTGACCGCGCACCCAGGTCTCGGTCTCGAGCGGCCCACCCGGCCGTACGTAGGAGGCGACGTCGGCGATCGCGTAGAGCACCCGGTAGCCCCCGCCGGGGCGTCGGCTGAGGTGCATCGCCTGGTCGAGGTCTTGCGACGAGGCGGGGTCGATCGTCACGAACGGCACGTCGGTGCGGTCGGCCGCGCCGGGCGGAGGCCCGGCGGCCGCGGCCGCCTCGGCCTCGGTGAGCGCCTCGGCCGGGAACTCGCCCGGCAGGCTCAGCTCTCGCCGCAGCGAGTCGAAATCGATGCGCGGGGCCCACATCCGTCTGATCGGCACGGGTCATTCCTACCAGCAACACGTCGAGGGCCGCGCCAACGGCGCGGCCCTCGATGATTGGGAGTGACTAGCGGGAACGGCGAGTGGCTGTCTTGCGGGTCGAGGCCGAGACGTCCACCATGTCCGCGGCCGGGGTGTTGCCCAGCGCGGCCTGGCGGGCGGCGGCCGCGGTGGCCGCCTTCGAGACTCGGGACGCGTTGGTCGACGAGTTCTTGGCGGTGGCGCCGGTCCGCGGGGCGTTGGCCGTGCGGGTGGCACGGTTGCGGGTCGGGCCGGCCTCGTTGACGGTGCTCCGCTTCGCGGTCGGGCTGGCCGCGGGCTTGTTGCCGCCGCGCGAGGTAACGGGGCTGAGCCCGGCGATCTTGGTGACCGCCGAGCGGGGTGCGGCGGCCGGACGGCTGGGAGCCGTCTCGACCGCGGCGCGGCCGATCGACCGCGGCGTCGCCGGCTTGCGGGCCGCCGCCGGCTTGGCGGCAGAGGCGGAGGCCGTCTTCTTGGCCGCCGTCGACTTGGCCGCCCTCTTCGCGGCAGCGGGCCGGGCGGTCGCGGCCTTCTTGGCCGAGGCCGGCGCGGACTTCTTCGTGGTGGCCGGCTTCGCGGACGCGGCCTTCTTCGCCGAGGCCGATGCGGGCTTCGCGGCCGTGGCCTTCGTGGCGGCCGCAGTCTTCTTCGCGGCCGTGGTCTTCTTGGCGGCCGTCGTCTTCTTGGCGGCCGTGGACTTCTTGACCGCCGCCGACTTGGTCGTCGTGGTCTTCTTCGCGCCGACAGCCGCGGATGTCTTCTTCGCCGCGGTCGCCTTGGAAGCCGTGGCCCTGGTGGCGGACGCCTTCTTGGCCGTCGCCTTGGTCGCCGGCGCCTTCTTGGCCGTCGTCCTGGAAGCCGGCGCCTTCTTCGCGGCCGCCTTGCTCGCCGCGCTCTTGGCCACCGCGGCCTTCTTGGCGGGCGCGGACTTGGCTGCTGTCGCCCGCTTCGCCACGGTCGCCTTCGAAGCGGTCTTCTTGGCCGCGGCCTTGGAAGCAGCAGGCTTCGACGCAGCAGACTTCGAGGCAGCGGACTTCGGAGCCGCCTTGGAAGCAGTCGCCTTCGTACCGGCAGCCTTGGAAGCGGTCTTGGTCGCCGTAGCCTTCGAAGCCGTCGCCTTGGTGGCCGCCTTCTTCGCCGCCGCCGTCGACGTGGCCCCCGCCTTGGCCGCCGCGGCCGCCGCCCGGTTGGCCGCCGCCGTCGCGCTGCGTCCGACCCCCGCCTTGGCCGTCTTGGCCGCGGCCTTGTTCGCCGACGCCGTGGCACCGCGGTTGTAGCCGGCCTTCGAAGTGGTGGCCGCCGCCTTGTTCGCCGACGCCGTGGCCTTGGTGGCCGACGCGACGGAGGCCTTCGAGCCGGCCGCCGCCTTCGAGCCGGCCGCCTTCGACCCGGTCGTGGCCGTGGAAGCCTTGGTCGTTCTCTTGGTCGCGGTCTCCGCCGCCGCAGCCGTCTTCTTGCTCGCTGTCGTCATAGCCCCAGCCTTGGTAGCCGCCGTCTTGGTGGCACGGGCGCGGCCGGCCGGAACCTTGGCCACCCCGGTCTTCGCCCCGCCCGCGGTCTTGCGAGCGGCAGTCTTCTTCGCGGCCCCGGAAGCCCCGCGGGAAGCAGACCCGGAAGCCGTACGGACAGCGGACCCGGTAGCCGCGGATCCCGCAGTCGCGGACGTGCTCGCGGACGAGTCGTCGATCGCAGCCGTCGTCACGCTGGGTCCCGGCTCAGAGGCCGCAGCCGTCCGTCGACGCCCTCCGGTCGTACGCGAAATGCGGTTTTTGTCCCCTCTGGTGGCAGGACTCGGTGCCTTCTTGGCAGCGGCCATCAGGGTGTTCCTCCTTGCGAATGCCTGCGCGAGCGCGAACGGCTGCTGAAATGTCTGTGGGCGTGTCTCCGCTGAAGAGACCGCGACGAATCGAAAGCGAACTCAGAGGCCGACGCTGTCGTCAGCCGGCCTCCCCGGTCCAGCGGGCATCCTCGGCCTCCCACTCGGCGTTGCGCTTCTCGACCGTGTCGAGGGCGCGCGAAGCTTCGTCAGCCGTGGCGTAGGGGCCGAGCCGGTACTGGGCGGGACACAGGTCGTCGCCGGTCTCGACCCGATGGTGACGAAGGCAGAAAAAGTAGCCGCCTCCGCCGGGCCCACTGTCGCTCATGCAATCACTCTGCACCTCAAACCGACCATCCGCCACCGATTCGGGCAAAAAGTCCTAGATTTCCACATTGGAGTATGACAACAAGATCACAAAAAGCCGCCCCGGCCGTACGGCCGGGGCGGCTTTGAGATACAGAAAACGCTACAACTCGGCGGCCACCAGCTCGGCCACCTGGACGGCGTTGAGCGCCGCCCCCTTGCGCAGATTGTCGTTCGAGATGAAGAGCGCGAGACCGTTCTCCACCGTCTCGTCGGCCCGGATGCGACCGACGAAGGACGGGTCACGGCCGGCCGCGTCGAGCGGGGTCGGCACGTCGACGAGCTCGACCCCGGGCGCCGCGGCGAGCAGCTCACGGGCCCGCGCCGGCGACAGCGGCCGGGCGAAACGGGCATTGATCTGCAGCGAGTGTCCGGTGAAGACCGGGACGCGCACGCAGGTGCCCGAGACCAGCAGCGACGGCAGGTCGAGAATCTTGCGGCTCTCGTTGCGAAGCTTCTGCTCCTCGTCGGTCTCGTCGCGGCCGTCGTCGACGATCGAGCCGGCCAGCGGCAGCACGTTGAAGGCGATCGGCTTGGCGAACGAGCGGGGCGCCGGGAACTCGACGGCCGAGCCGTCGTGGGTGAGCTCGGTGGCCCGGTCGATGACCTTCTTGACCTGCTCGTCGAGCTCACTGACGCCGGCCAGCCCGGCACCGGAGACGGCCTGGTAGGTGGTGGCGACCATGGCGAGCAGCCCGGCCTCGTCGTGCAGCGGTCGCAGCACCGGCATGGCGGCCATGGTGGTGCAGTTGGGGTTGGCGATGATGCCCTTGGGCCGGTTGCGGGCGGCGTCGGGGTTGACCTCGCTGACCACCAGCGGAACCTCGGGGTTCATGCGCCAGGCGGACGAGTTGTCGATGACCACGGCCCCGGCGGCGGCCACGCGCGGGGCCAGCTCCTTGGAGCTGGCCTTGCCCGCCGAGAACAGGACGATGTCGAGACCGCTGTAGTCGGCGGTCGCCGCGTCCTCGACGGTCACCTCGCCGTCGCCCCAGGGCAGGGTGCGGCCCGCGCTGCGGGAGGACGCGAAAAGACGAAGTTGCTCAACGGGGAGGGAGCGCTCGGCCAGGATGCGCCGCATGACGCTGCCCACCTGTCCCGTCGCGCCCACGATGCCGATCCTCATGGCGACAAAAGTACGGCTTGATCTGCGTCGCGAGAAATCGGTTAACCACGATCGTTTCAGATCGTGAGAAGAATGTCCCACATGAAGGGACAGCGGGCTTACCGTCGGGGGCATGGCGACGTACACGCATGGTCATCATGAATCGGTCTTGCGCTCGCACCGGTGGCGCACCGCAGAGAATTCGGCCGAGTACCTCCTGCCGCGTCTTTCCTCCGGCGTGACGGTGCTCGACATCGGTTGCGGCCCCGGCACGATCACCGGCGACCTGGCCCGGCTCGTCACTCCCGCGAGGGTCACCGCGCTGGAGGTCACCGAGGAGGCGCTGAGTCTCGCGCGGGCCGAGATCGCCCGGCGCGGGCTGACCAACGTCGACTTCGTGGTCGGTGACGTGCACAAGCTCGACTTCGCCGACGACACGTTCGACGTCGTGCACGCCCACCAGGTGCTGCAGCATCTCGGCGACCCGGTGGCCGCGCTGCGTGAGATGCGCCGGGTGACGAAGCCCGGCGGTCAGATCGCCGTACGGGACAGCGACTACGCGGCCTTCGCCTGGTATCCGCGGTTGCCCGAGCTCGACGAGTGGATGGCCCTCTATCAGCGGGTCGCTCGATCCAACGGCGGTGAGCCCGACGCGGGCCGGCGCCTGCTGGCCTGGGCGCACGCGGCCGGCCTCACCGACGTGGAGGCGACGTCGAGCACCTGGTGTTTCGCGACACAGGCCGATCGCGACTGGTGGGGCGGCATGTGGGCCGACCGCGTGCTCGAGTCGCAGATGGCCGCCACCGCGGTGCGCACCGGTGCCGCGACCCGCGACGATCTCGGTCGCCTGGCCGAGGGCTGGCGCCGCTGGGCGGCCGACCCCGACGGCTGGATCTCGCTTCTGCACGGCGAGATCGTCGCGACGGTTTGACTACAAAGACTTCGGCTTGTACGCCCAGTGCCAGTTCTCCCGCGGCACATTCATCTCAAATCCATACTTCTCGCCGTTCTGCTTCATCCACGACAGCGCCTTGGCGTTGAGGTCGAGGTCGGTGGCCATGCCCCAGCCGTGCTCGCTGGTGCCGGGCTTGGCCGCCAGCCCGCCCTGCGAGTAGAGGCCCTTGCGCCGGGCGAGGTCGACCTGCTCGGTGTACGGCCGGTAGGAGTCGGTGATGCCGATGTGCACGCCTTCCTTCTTGGCGTCGTTGATCATCTGGTTGAGCGACTGGGCGGCCGGCGCCCACAACTTGTGGCGGGTGCCGCCGACCTGTTCGAGGGCGCTCGCCGGGATCCGCCCATTGCCGTAGGCGGCCAGGTCGGTCGGGATGCCCTTGCTGTTCAGCGTGTACGACTTGTTCGTCGCCGGCGACGTGGCGACAGCGTCCTCCAGGTAGCTCGCGAACGTGCCGCCCTCGGCACCGGACGCCGGCTTGGCCGACTGGGCCTGCACGTTCTTGGCGGTCTGCTGCGTCTGCATCGCGATCATGCGGCTCTGAATGTCCGCGATCCGCGAGCCCACTCTCTCGATCCCCACGAACTCCTGTTCGGCACCCGCGCGGAAACCTGAGGGCCGGCCCCAGATCAGAGTTGGACGGGTTCCCGCCGTTCGGAGCCTTCGAGGCGGTGCTCGAGATCGAGGTCGACCTCCGAGGTGCGGTTGCGGCGGTTGGGGAGCATGTTGGTGACGAGCACGACCAGGGCTCCGATGCCGGCGTAGAGGGCGAGCACGGTCAGATGCCCGTCGATCGCGGCCGCCGGGAAGTACAGGTTGTCCCGTACGGCCTGCACCCCGGCGCCGGTGGGCAGGTTGGCGCCGAGCACCCGGCCGAAGTCGGGCAGGAACTCGGGCAGGATGCTCGCGCCCGAGATCACCGTGCCGAGGGTGAAGTAGAGCGCGCCGACCACCGCGCCCGGTGCGCCGAAGAGGGCCACCGCCCCGGCCGTCGAGGCGGTGATAGCCAGCGAGATCAGCGAGAAGATGGCCAGCATCTCGCCGCGGTCGGCCGTGACACCCACGCCGAACCAGCCCATCGACCACAGGACGACGGCGGCCGAGGCGACGGCGTAGACGGCGAGGGTGCTGACGTGCGCGATGCCGCGGCGCCACGAGCGGCGGGTGCGCGGGATGAGGCGGCCGAGCCCCATCGAGGCGATCGTGCCGCCGAGCGCGAGCGCCTGGGTGAGGAAGCCGAGCGAGACGCCGTTGACGTCGTCGTCGGGCAGCGGCACCACGTCGGTGATCGGCGGTGGCGTGTTGAGGGCGCGGGCCTGCGCGATGCTGATGCTCTTGAGCGCCGCGAGCGTGGACGCGGTCTGTTGCTGCACGACGGTGGTGAACGTGGTGCGCAACAGGTTGGCCGCGGCCGGTCCGGCGGCCGACGCGACGTAGAGGTGCGGCTGGGCACCCGTGATGTCGACCCCGCCGTACACGTCTCGTCTCTTGATCGCGATCTCGAGGTCGTCGGCCGTCGCGTAGTCGGTGACCTTGAAGTAGCCCCGTTCGGTCAGCAGGCCGGCCACCGCGGCGCGCTCGGCGGCCGGCGACACCAGGCCCACGGGTACGTCGTGCGGCTGCGCCTTGTGCCCCATGCCGAGGTAGTACGCGGTCAGCCCGAGTTGGACGAGCACGCCGATCACGCAGACCGCCAGCGCGAACCGCCGGAACCGCAGCACCGGCTCGGCCGGTTGTTGCTCCGCCATCGTTCCTCCTCTCGGCCGCCTGCTCCTCTCCTGGCAGCTTTACGGACGAAAGGCAATCATGGGGGTGTTTCGGTCTAACCGACCTTCCCGTCAATGAGGGCGAGAAGGGCCCGGGTCGCGGCGCTGGGCCTGCGCAGGGCGGGCACGGCGACCCCGACGGGCCAGTCGAGCTCGGCGTCGGCGATGTCTTTGACGACCAATTCCGTACGGTCGTCGTCGGCCGCGATGGACGGCGGCAGGATCGCCACCCCGAGGCCCTCGCGTACGTAGCTCGCGCCGCTGGCGATGTTGGTGACCTCGATGACCACCTGCCGTTGCACCCCCGCCTCGGCGAACGCCTTGTCGACGACCATCCGGTTGCCGTAGCCGGCCGGGAAGTCGACGAACCGCTCCCCGGCCAGGTCGGCCACCCGCACCTCGGCCGCGCCGGCCAGCCGGTGATCGGCGGGCAGCACCAGCTCGAGCCGGCGGGACGCGACGTGCCGTACGTGGATACCGGCCGGCGGACGCCCCGGCACCGACACGATCGCCAGGTCGGACGTGCCGTCGGCCAGGGATTCCAGCAGGCCGACGGAACCGCGCGGCGAGACGGACAGCCGCAGCGTGACGTGCGGGTGGGCCCGGTGGAACTCGCCGAGCAGGGCCGGGATGTCGATCAGGCCGACGGACGTCAGCGTGCCGATACGGATCGTGCCCCGCAGGCCGCCGCGCACCTCGTCGACCGCGTCGCGGGCCTCCCGCACGGCGTCGATCGCGCCTCTCGCCCGGGGCAGCAGCGCCTCGCCCGCGTCGGTCAGCTCGACCCGCTTCGACGTACGGTCGAGCAGGCGGGCGCCCAGCTCCCGCTCCATCGACTTGATCACGGCGGAGACGCCGGACTGCACGACGTGCAGGCGGGCCGCCGCGCGAGTGAAGCTGCGCTCCTCGGCGACGGCGACGAAGTATTCGAAGTGGCGGAGTTCGAGCACGAAAAATGATTCTAGCCAGCATCAATCATCGTTGGTGAAGATGATTGTCCGGCGCATCGTCGACGAATGACCGTCTCGACCACGAACCGAGCCTCCGGCCAGGGTTCCACCCACCATGGCCGGGGCTTCTGGCTGATCGCCGCCGCCTTCCTCGTCGCCCTCGCCTTCTCGACCGTGCCGACCCCGCTCTACCCGCTCTACCAGCGCGCGGACGGCTTCTCCGCGCTGATCGTCACTGTCGTGTTCGCGGTCTACGCCGTCGGCGTCGTCACCAGCCTGCTGCTCGCCGGGCACCTCTCCGACCAGATCGGGCGGCGGCGCGTGCTGCTCGCGGGCCTCGGCCTCGAGTTCGCCGCGGCCGTGCTCTTCCTCACCTGGACAACCCTGCCCGGCCTGCTCGTCGCCCGGTTCCTTTCCGGGCTCGGCGTCGGCCTGTTCGTCGCCACCGCCACCGCCTACCTGCTGGAACTGCACAGGGCGCACCGCCCGGACGCCGACGGGACCCGCTTCGAGATCGTGTCGACCGCGGCCAACCTGGGCGGGCTCGGCACCGGCACGCTGGTCGCGGGCGCTCTCGCGCAATTCGTGACCGCTCCCCTGCGTACGCCGTACCTCGTGTTTCTGATCTTGCTGGCCCTCAGCGCGGGGGCGGTCGTCGCCGCTCCGGAGACAGTGGCCGGGCGGGGCCGCTTCCGGCCTCAGCGCGTGCGCATCGCCGGGACGAACCGGCTGCTGGTCGCCGTCGCCGCCCTGGCCTCGTTCGCCGCGTTCGCCGTGTTCGGCCTGTTCGCGTCGCTGGCGCCCAGCTTCGTGGCCGGCACCCTGCACCACCCCAGCCGCCTGCTCGCCGGGTTCACCGTGTTCGTGGTCTTCGGCGCGGCGGCGGGCGCCCAGATCGTCAGCGGACGCCGGACGCCGCGCGTCCAGTTCCTCACCGGCCTGATCGCGCAGGCGGCCGGCCTGATCGTCGTCGCCGCGGGCATGGTGGCCGCGTCGCTGCCGCTCTTCCTGATCGGTGGTGCGATCGCGGGCGCCGGCGCCGGCATCCTGCTGAAGTGGGCCATCGGCACGGTCGCGGCCGGCGCCCCACCGCACCAGCGCGGCGAAAGCCTGGCCGGCCTGTTCTTCATCGGCTATCTCGGCCTGGTCGTGCCGGTGCTGGGCCTGGGTGTCGCCACGCGATACCTGGCCTCGACCACCTCGACGGTCGGGTTCTCGATCATCCTGCTGGCCCTTCTCGGCGGCATCGCCCTGGCCGATCGTTGGGACACCAACGAATCGCTACGCTGAAGATGTGAACGATGCCGACCCGCTCGAACTGGAGCGCCAGGTGTGCTTCGCCCTCTCGGTGGCGTCGCGCAGCGTGGTGAGCCTCTACCGTCCGCTACTCGAGCCGATGGGCCTGACACACCCGCAATACCTGGTGATGCTCGCCCTGTGGCAGCACGAGCCGCTCTCGGTGCGCGACCTCAGCCGCCTGCTCCAGCTCGACCCGGGCACCCTGTCCCCCCTGCTCAAGAGACTCGAGACCATCGGGTACGTCGACCGGCAGCGCGACCCGTCCGACGAGCGCAGCCTCGCCCTGACGCTCACGGAGCGCGGTCGCGCTCTGCGGTCGGAGGCCGAGAAGATCCCGCCCGCGATCGTCGCCCGATTGGGGATGCCCATCGAGGAACTGGAGTCGTTGCACACGGCACTCACACGGGTGATTGCGGCCGCTCACTGATCGATTCCGGAATACCGTGATGGTCATGTCCGGTTCGAAATTCTCGGTACTCGAATTGCATCGACTGGCCGAAATACGCAACGCTCATCCGAAAGGCGCAGAGGGCCGGGTCGCCCATTCGCCGAAGAAGGGCAGGTCGGTGCCCATGACAACGATGATGACCGCGGCCGTCCGAGGTGGATCATCCACTTCGTGTGACACGCCGCGCGTTGACGTGCAAGTTGCACGACTCATAGTGTCGGAGGCATAACGCGGGGTGCTCGGGGTCCCCACGTCACGCGCGACAGCACCAGCAAACCGGCCGAGGAGCCTTCCATGAGTGTCACGATCGGCATCAACGGATTCGGGCGGATCGGCCGCAGCATCGCGCGGATAGTCGCCGCCACGCAGGATCCGGGAATATCCATTGCTGCCGTGAACGACCTTGCCTCGACCGAGAAAATGGCCTATGGGCTGCGCCGGGACAGCATTCGCGGCGCATTTCCCGGCACCGTCACCGCCCGCGCCGATCACCTGGTCGTGAATGACCATGCAATCCGCGCGTTCCACCATGAACGGCCGGAACGCATTCCGTGGGCGGACGCCGGCGTGGACGTCGTCATCGAGGCGACCGGGCGTTTCCGGGCCGGCACGCTGGCCCGCACCCACATCACGCACGGTGGCGCCCGCAAGGTCGTGATCAGCGCCTCGGCCGACGACCCCGACGCCTTCCTCGTGCTCGGGGCCAACCACTCGACGTACGAACCCGCGCGGCACGACGTCGTCTCCCCCGGCTCCTGCGGCGTGAACGCGCTCTGCGTGATGGCGAAGGTCCTGCTCGATCGCTTCGGCCTGCACGGCGTGAACACATCGGTCGTGCTGGCCACCCAGGGCTGGCAGAAACCACAGGATTCGCTGGTCGGCACGTCCCGCGAGGACCCGCGGCTGGGCCGGGCCGGCGGCGACAGCATCATCCCGCACAACTACGTAGTCGGCGACCTCGTACGGGTGGTGCTGCCCGAGATCGGCGAGATGCGCTACAGCTACTACTGCGTGCCCACGCCGGTCGGCTCGCTGGCCGAGCTCTCCGGATACACCAACCGCCCGGTGAGCGTCGAGGAGGTCAACCGGGCGATGGCCGAGGCCGCGGCCGGTCCGCTGCGGCGGGTGCTGGCCTACGACCCCGACCCCACCGTCTCGATCGACGTGAAGAACAACCCGGCGTCGTGCCTGTTCGACCCGTCGGGCACCCAGACAACGGCCGACGGGGGCGTGAAGGTGCGCGGCTGGTTCGACAACGAGTGGGGCTTCTCGAACCGATTACTCGACCTAGCGCGACTCGTGGGTGAACGCACGCCCGTGACGTCGAGACGCCTGAGCTGGAGCATCGCCTAAAGTTCACGGGTGACTGTTTCCACCGACGACGTACGGGCAGCGGCGCGACGCCTTTCCGGCCGGGTTCGCACGACACCGGTCCTGCGGGCCGGCGAGAACCTGTGGTTCAAGCTCGAGCAGACCCAGCACGCCGGCTCGTTCAAGACCCGCGGCATGTTCAACCAGATCCTGGCCGCCCCGTCGGTCCCGGCCGCCGGCATCGTCGCGGCGTCGGGCGGAAACGCGGGCCTCGCGGCCGCCTACGCCGCCCGCGAGCTGGGCATCCCGGCTGAGGTCTTCGTCCCGGTGACCGCTCCCCCGGTCAAGGTGGCCAAGCTGGGCAAACTCGGCGCCCGCGTGGTCCAGGTCGGCAACGAGTACGCCGAGGCCTACGCGGCCGCCGTCGAAAGCTCACGGTCGTCGGGCGCCCTGTTCTGCCACGCCTACGACGACCCGCACATGGTCGCCGGCAACGGCACCCTGGGCCTGGAACTGCTCGACCAGATCCCGTCAGGCTTCGACACGGTGCTGGTGGCGGTCGGCGGCGGCGGCCTGATCGCCGGCGTGATCGCCGCCCTGCACCCGGCCGTCAAGGTCGTCGCGGTCGAGCCGGCCACGTCGGCGGCCCTGCACGAGGCGCTGCGCGCGGGAGCCCCGATCGACGTCCCGGTGTCAGGCGTGGCCGCGGATTCGCTGGGCGCCCGCCGGGCCGGCCAGATCGCCTTCGACATGGCCACCGCCGCCGGCACCCCATCGTTGCTGGTCGACGACAACGCCATCATCGACGCCCGCCGCCACCTGTGGGACGACTACCGCCTGGCAGTCGAACACGGAACCGCCGCTGCGTACGCAGCCATCATCAGAGGCGCCTACGAGCCTGCCCGCGGCGAACGAGTCGTCATCCTCCTCTGCGGCGCCAACACGAGCCTTGCTGATCTGGCTTAATCAGCGTTGGGTGCCGCTTCGACGAAGAAGAGTGACATTCTCCAGCAGACGACGATGCCCCGCCAACCCACGGTCGACGGGGCATCTAGAACAGGACGATCGCTACTAGGCCTCGCCTTCCGAGACGACGTCGATCTCTACGCCATAGAACTGTTTCAGTTCATCAACCAAGCGGGGCCCCGCGAAACGAACTATCCCACGGTTCCACCATTGGTTTTCCGGAAATTTCGGGAATGCGTCCGGTTTCAAGATCTTCCGAAATTCCGCGTCGGCCACAGAAACGGACTTCACGACCGCCAACATCTCTGGGTAGTCCGCCAACTCCGGAGAACTCATTGCCCCCTCAAGGTCACTCCGCGCCGTCAAATCGTTGAAGTAATCCTCGGCATTGCCAGGGAATCCGATCACACACTTGGCAACGAGTTCAGTCCATTGGGCCACAAGATCCGCCGGAGCGTAGTTTCTCCACCGACCACTATTACGCACCACCTGCGAAAAGGACTCGATGAAATCGGATTTCATCGATTCGCCTGCTGATCAAAGAACCCCCGCGGGTTGTCCGGCCTGAAGTATGTCGTAATTCGATCTCCGACACGCATACCAACCCTGCCCTTACTGTCCAGCCGGATCACAGTACTTTGGCCGTCGAGGGTTCGAACGGTCTCCTGAGCGCCGGCCGGGCAAACGCTATACTCAGCCATGTCGGCCTTACGCGTCGGCTGCCCCGCATCGTCGAGACCCAGCGCATGCTTGTCGTAATGAATATCGGCTTCACCCGGTCCGAAATCGCAGTTGTGAACCAGAACTGGAGTGGCGTCGGCGATCACATAATATGTGTGGAAGTCGGCCACAGTCAGGTTGAGCATGCGCCGGGCGCCGAAAAAGCGGCGGACGGCCACAGCAACAGCGCTCACCCCATCAGGGGTCAAGAGCTGGTGTCCGGACGAGAGGTCACCAGCGTTGATCCAAGCCTGCGCCGTCTCATCCCAGAACGGATGATTCGCTGTAGTATGAACGATCGATTGATGGCCGTCGACCGATACAACCAAGTCGACCAAGTTCGTATCGAGGTTGTCGAACAGAACCTCAACAGTTTTGGCCTCGGTTGTATCCGTATCAAGATCGGTCGCAAGCACCTTGTCGCCGACTTGGATCTCACTGATCGGCTTAGCGGCACCGTTCGCAAGCAGGACAAGGGTGGACGGGGTGAAGCTACATTTCTTGGGCGTTCGTCCCCTGCTGTTCGTCAGAGGCTTACCCTTGCCGCCCATGGCCTTGGGGCCGCCGACCACCGCGGTTGCGTCGAGAGCGGCCAGTGCGCCGTGGCCCAGCGCTCCGGCGTAGTCGCCATCGGCCAACGCGTCAACCGCGGCGCCGGTCTGGCTGACCATGTCCACCGCGGCCAAGGGGATCGACAGAGCTCCCTGAACGCCGCCGACGATCAGGGACTCGGCTACGTCGCCGGCGCTGTGAATGTTGCCGTCGAGGATGTTGGTTGTCAGGTTGGCGGCTGCTCCGCCTACCGCCAGACAACCGATGACGCCCGTGCCTCCGGTCAGGGCTGTGCAACCCGCGTAGGCCGCGATGCCGACCGCCGCACCCCACAGCTGGTTCTGGTTCTCGCTGACCCAGTCGGTGGCGCGCTTGTACCAGGGCTGCTTCTTCGGCTTCGGCTTGTGGTCGCCGCCCGCCTTCGGCGGGGAGTAGCCGGGCTTGGCGTACGGAACCGCCGAGTAGTCCCCGCTCCTCTTGGCGTGGCCGATCCGGTCGGCTTCCTGGGCCGCGTTGTTCTCGATCTTGGCCGCGCCGACCGGGCCGTAGTACTGGTCGTCCGTGCGCAGGCCGGTCGGGTCGCTCTGGTTGATCGGGTCGTTGCCCGTGTAGGTGTACGCGTTCCACTGCTGGGGATCGGTCAGGTCCTGGATGGGGTCGACCGAGATGAAGCGGCCCAGCGTGGGGTCGTACTCGCGGGCGCCGACGTGGATCAGCCCGGTCGGGTCGATGTCACCGCCGACGAAGCCCTTGCCGTTGGGCCAGGCCGCGTTTGTTCCGCGCGTTTCCCCGTACGGGGTCTGGCGCCGGATGTTGACCTGTTGGGTGTAGGCGTTGACCGCGACCTGCTGGGTGCCCTGGTGGTCGGAGAACAACCAGGTCAGGCTGCGGTTGGCGGTCGTGCGCGACGCCACGGTGGCGCCGTTGAACGAGTAGTAGCGGGTGCTGTCGAACGTGACCGTGCTGCCGTTGACGTTGCGGCGGACTTCCTGACCTTGCAGGTAGAGGGTGCTGCCGGTGCTGTCGCGCCGGATCAGGCGGCTGCCGCTGGGGTCGTACAGGCTGGTGGTGACCTTGCCGCCCTGATGAGCCGAGCGACGTCGGCAGGCCGGTGGTCTGGTCGAACTTCGTGGTCACGGTCTCGCTGGTGAGGCCGCCGCCGACCGGGTAGGTGATGCTGGTCGGCGTCCCGGAGTACGACGAGTAGCCATGCCCGTAGATGTACGTGCCGGCGAGTCCGGTCTCGGCGGCCCGGGATGATGTAGTGCTCGCCGGAGATCTGGTTCCGCGCGGTGAAGCTTCGGGCCTGCCACTTGTACGGCTGCCGGGTGCCGTCCGCCGCGAGGTCGTAGCGGGTGCTCTCGGTCAGCTGCCCGCGGACCATACTGCCGGTGTAGAGGGTGTCGTGGGTGAAGTCGGCGCGTTTGTTGGCGTCGCTGACGCTGGTGTCGTACAGCCCGGTCTTGCGGCCCAGCAGGTCGTACTTGTAGGTCCAGACGTCGCCCGCCGTGTCCTCGACCTTGGTCAGCGCGCTCTTGTCGTTGTAGGTGTACTTCGTGCTGTTGTACGCCCCGGTCTCCCCCGCGGCGGTGGTGTACTGCCGCAGCTCCGCGGTGCGGCCCTGCGTGTCGGTCAGCGTGGTGCTGACGGTCCCACCGGTCGGTGGGATGACGGTCGTGCGGTCACCCTCGTACTTGGTGGTGGTCCGCCACTTCTCGACGATGTTGGTGACGCCGTCGTCCGACAGATAGATCGTGTCGGTGGCTCGTCCGGCCCGGTCGAAGACCGTGCGGTGCTGGGCCCGGCACCGACCACTCCGGCTCCCATGAACTTCGCGTAGTCGAGCGTGACCGAAGCCTTGACCGCGCTCCTCGCGGTCACCTTGGCGACCACACCGGCCCGCCAGCTCGACGGAACCGCGGCCCGATCGACCACGGTCGCCCTGAGCTGCGGATCGACGGCCAGCTTGGCAGTCGTCGCCGCGACGGCCTTGACCACAGTGCCGGCGGCCGGCCACACCGGGTCGGAAGTGGAGCTCGCCGCCCATGGCGTCCCCGTTTGATGCATCCACGGGAGCTGATCCCCTCGGCCCCTGGTCAGGTCGGTTTCTCACCCAGCCGGTGGGCCAGAACGCCCAGCACGGCCGCCGGATCCACGGAGACCTCCCGCAACAATCGACACCCCGCATCGTCCGGATCGGACAGAACGGCGTACAGCAGGTGGGCGCTGCCCGCCGGGTGCGCGGTGCCGGGGAACGGCAGGTGTCGTGCGGCTTCGGCAGCCCGCGCCGCAGCAACCGTCCACTGCGGATTCTTCGGGTTGGTGCGCCAGCTCCGCCGCCGCTCCGGCGACGCGATGTCACCCTCCGGTGTCATCGCGGCCAGCGCCAATCGGGCCGCGACCGGGTCGAGTCCGAGCGGAAGCAGCACTGCGTCACAGGCAACCCGGTACTCGCTTCTGGGGCTCAGGTCGCTCGCGGCAAGTTCCTCCTCGAAGAGGATGACGGCCGAGAGCAGATGGGCCGGAGTCGCACGGTCGTGCCCCGAACGGACCGCCTCCGCCGTGGCCTCGTACTCGAGATAGCCGAGTGCGGGCCCCGTCTGCATGACCAGCTTCGCGGCACCGGCCCACAGCCGCTGCTTCCGTGGCGCCGACCGTCTCTCCTCGTCCTCGCCGTCGGCGGTCAGCACGCCGACCTGGCTCAGCGAGCGCACCAAAGCGCGGCGCGGCGGCTGACCGCCGGGGGTGGGCCAGATGCGCTCGGCGATCTCGGTCAGCGCGTCGAGATCCACGCCCCAGCGCCGCGCGTAATGGCTGGCCGCGGTGGCCGGGTCGGCGAGAAGTGCCTCCAACAGGTGATCGAGACCCATCCAGGGCGCGTCCCGCGCGACGGCGAGCGCCATCGCGTAACGCACCGTCTCGACGGCTTCCTCGGACCATGCCGGGGCGCCCGCCTGCGCCCAGCCGAACTGCTTCCAGTGCGTCTCTCGCAGCGCACGCGACACCGCGAGCTCGGCCTCGGGCGGGAGGCCGACGCGGCTGGGAGTCCACGGCGGCCGAACACCCGGGTCCCACACGTTTCCAGGCGTAGGACCCAGGATGTCGCGGAACACGGGAAGACAGTTCGCCAAGCCGATCAGCATCAGATCGGTCTCGATCGCCCCTTGCTGTTGCTCGGCGGCGACCAAGCACGCCTCTCGGAGCAGCGACCAGGTGCCGTTGCTGACCTGTGCTGTCACAGCCGACCTCCCGTTGAGTGCGGAACGCTCATTCTTCCGCGCGATGCCTGCCTTGATAGGTCGGCCCTTGCGTCATCGGGGCCCGCGGCTCACCCTGACGGTGCAACGCAGGGTATCCGCCGCCGTTGTCGCGGTATCCCTTCACTCCGTTCCAGACACCGTATGCTGTCCGGCCGGCCGCCTCCGCACCCGCCTTCCAGCCCCCCTCCGGAATACCTTCGATGGCGTTGGGAACGGGACCATCGTCGAATTTAGTGATGGCGCCTTCCGCGGCATCGTGGATGGCGTGCTTCAGCGGGATCTTGTCGAGCGATTCTTTCCGCAGATGCCGAGGCTTGTACTCGGCCTTGATCTGGGCCCTGGTCTTGACGTGCTTCCCGCCGCTGCCGCAGTTGTGCACGAGCACCGAGATCTCGGTATCGCCTGCGACCACGTGGTACGTGTGGAAGTCCTCGACGGTGAGGTTGAGCATGTGCCGGGCGCCGAAGAGGTTGCGGACGTCCTCGACGACCGCTGCGGCGCTTCCGGTCGCCGGGCGAAGCCGCTGCCCGGCGGCCAGGTCGCCCGCCTCGACCCACGCCTTCGCGGTGTCGTCCCAGAAGGGATGGTTCGCGGTCGTGTGAATGGTCGACCGGCGCCCGTCCTGCGAGACGACCAGATCGGTCAGGTTCGTGTCGAGGTTGTCGTGCAGGGCCTCGACCTTCTTGGCCGCGGTCGTGTTCGTCTCGGGATCGGTGGCGAGGACCTCGTCGCCGACCTTGATGTCGCTGATCGGCCGGGTAACGCCGGTGGCCAGCAGGACGGCCGTACCGGGGGCGAAGCTGTTCTTGCAGCCCCGGATCTTCGCGCCGCCGGCGATGGTGAGCACGTCGAGGGCGGCCAGCGCGCCGTGCCCCATCGCCCCGGCGGTATCACCCTCGTCGATGTTCTGTTTGATGGCGACGGCTTGGACGCCGAGGTCGTAGGCCGCCATCGGTACCGCGAGCGCTCCCTGCACGCCGCCGACGATCAGCGACTCGGCCACGTCCTGAGCGCTGTGGATGTTGCCGTCCAAGGCGTTCGTGGTGAGGTTGGCCGCCGCTCCGCCCACGGCCATGCACCCGAGCGCGCCCGCGCCACCGGTCAGGGCCGTGCAACCGGCGAAAGCGACGATGCCGACGCCAGCGCCGATGAGCGCGTTCTTGTTCTCGCCGACCCAGTCACCGGCACGTTTCCACCACGGCTGCTTCTTCGGCTTCGGCTTGTGGTCCCCGCCGCCCGAAGCGCCGTCCCCGGCGTGGCCGGTAGCGCTTCCACCGCCGTAGCCCCCGCTGCTGTAGCCCCCGCTGCTGTAGCCCCCGCTGCTCTGCGAGGAGCTGGAGTTTCGGCCGCCCCCACCGCTGGTCGCCGTCGTGACCGCGTTGTTCTCGTTCTGGACCGGGCCGCCCCCGCCGTCGCTGATGTAGGCGAAGCGCAGACCGGACGGATCGCTCTGGCTGACCGGGTCGTTACCCGAGTACGCGTACGCGTTCCACTGCTGGGGGTCGGTCAGGTCCTGGATCGGGTCGACCGAGATGAACCGGCCCAGACCCTGGTCGTACTCGCGGGCGCCGACATGAATCAACCCTGTCGGATCTATGTCGCCGCCGACGAAGCCCTTCCCGTTCGGCCAGGCCGCATTCGTGCCGCGCGGGTCGCCGTACGGGGTCTGGCGCCGAACGTTGACCTGCTGGGTGTAGGCGTTGACCGCAACCTGCTGCGTGTCCTGATGGTCGTTGTACAGCCAGGTCAGGCTCTGGTTGGCGGTCGTGCGCGAGGCCACGGTGGCGCCGTTGAACTCGTAGTAGCGGGTGCTGTCGAACGTGACCGTGCTGCCGTTGACGTTGCGGCGGACCTCCTGCCCCTTCAGGAAGAGGGTGCTGCCGGTGTTGTCGCGCCGGATCAGGCGGCTGCCGCCCGGATCGAACACGTTGGTGGTGACCTTGCCGCCCTCGACGACCTTGACCGCCTTGCCCTCGGCGTCCCAGGTCAGAGTCTGGGTGCCGGTGTCTCCAGGCCGGGTGACCATGTTGCCGGCGTTGTCGTACGTGTAGCCAACCGTCGTGCTGCTCTGGTCCGGCCGCGTGGTCTTCAGACCGGTCACCGCGTGCGGGCGGACGACATTCAGGCCGCCCTGGGGCACGGTGTAGTCGCGGGTCGTGTCACCCGCCGCGGCGTGCGAGACCTCCTTGGTGCGGTTGCCCAGAGAGTCGATCGTCCAGTCGATCCAGTACGGCGCCGCACCACCGAGATTGACCGTCGACTTGGCCGAGCCACAGTTGAGGCCCGCCTTCGGCGTCCAGGCCGAGGTGAGCCGGCGCAGCTGGTCGTAGGTGAAGCACTGCAGGTCGGCCTGACCGATCTCGGGCGCGTCCGAGATCGAGATGATCTTGCCGGTCGGGTCGTACGCGTAGGTCCGGTCGGAGACGGTGCCGGTGGTCGTCTCGGGTTTGACCTTCACCTGGCGGACCCGGCGAGTGTCGAGCTCGTAGGAGACGGCCTGCTCCGCGTAGACCCCGCCCTTGACCTGCATCGTGGTGACGGTCGGCTCGCCGTAGGCGGAGTACTCCTGGCCGATGACGTACGAGTTGACGTCGGACCACGACGAGCCGAGCGACGTCGGCAGGCCCGTGGTCTGGTCGAACTTCGTGGTCACGGTCTCGGCGGCCAGACCACCACCGACCGGGTACGTCATGCTGGCCGGCGCGCCGGTGTAGGTCGAGTAGCCGTAGCCGTAGATGTACGTCCCGCCGAGGCCCGTCTCGGCCGCCGGAATGATGTAGTGCTCGGCGGCGATCTGGTTGCGGGCCGTGAAGTTGCGGACCTGCCACTTGAACGGTTGACGCGTGCCGTCCGACGCGACGTCGTATCGGGTGCTCGCGGTCATCTGCCCTCGGACCACGGTGCCCGTGTAGAGGGTGTCGTACGTCCAGTCGGCCCGCTTGTTCGCTTCGGCGACGCTGGTGTCGTACACCCCGATCTTGCGACCGAAGGAGTCGTACGTGTACGCCAGCACCTGATTGCGGGCGTCCTTGCTGCTGGTCAGGTCGCCGTAGTCGTTGTAGGTCGACGTCGACTTGCCGCTGTCCGGATCGTTCGACTCGATCTTGCGGCCCAGCAGGTCGTACTTGAACGTCCAGGTGTCGCCGGCCGTGTCGACGACCGAGGTCAGCTCGTCCTTGTCGTCGTAGCTGTACTTGGTGCTGTCGTACGCGCCGCTCGCTCCGGCCGCCGTCGTGTACTGCCGCAGCTCGGAGGTGCGCCCGAGAGGGTCGGTCAACGTGGTGGTGACGGTGCCGCCGGCCGGGGGGATGACGGTCGTGCGGTCACCCTCGTGCTTGGTGGTGGTCCGCCATTTCTCGACGATGTTGGTGACACCGTCGCCCGACAGGTAGATCGCGTCGGTGGCCCGTCCGGCCCGGTCGAAGACCGTACGGTGCTGGGCCGGCACCGACCACTCGGGCTCCCACCAGAGGGTGCCGCTGGGCGCGTCCGGTTCCGCGTGCGCCGGGAACGTCATCGAGGCGTTCCCCCACGCGTCGTACAGCGTGTCGGTGACGACCCGGCCGCCGTCCGATCCGGCCGCCCTCTTCTGGGTCTGCCGTGGACGCAGCATCCCGTCGTAGATGTCGTACGCGACGTCGACGCCGCCGCCCGCGTTGAGCACCTCGCTCTTGACGTACGGGTAGTTGTTGCGATCGGTGTGGAAGACGTACGTGAACTTGCTGATCGGCTGGGTCGGGTGGGCGGATTTGGTCCACCCCGGTTCCCATACCTCCGACGTGCGGCCGAGGGCGTCGTAGGTGACGTCGGTGACCCGGCTGTTCATGTCGGTGATCTTGGTGGGGACGGACCAGGCGGGCTGCAGCGTCGTCGTGGTGGCCCAGTTCAGGCTGTTGGTCTGCTTCTTCTGGGTCGGCAGGCCGTTGGCCGGGGTGTACTCGTCCGTCGTGACGTTCCCGCGCACATCGGTGGCGGTGATCAGCCGGCCGTAGGCGTCGAAGGTGCTGCGCCCGCTGGTCAGCCAGGTCGTCCCGCCCGACGCCGACCAGCCCTTCATCAGATCGGTACGGGTCAGGTCACCCTTGGTCGGCGCCGTGCTCGCGCTGGTCGCACCGTCGTAGAAGGTCAGCGCGTCGTCGAGCATCTGGTCGGCGCTGGTCGGGGCGGTGCCGCACGGCAGAGCCGTGGTGGTGACCCGGCTCGGCAGCGCGATCAGGTTCTTGTCCGTGTTGCGGTTGTAGGTCGTGGTGGTGCACTTCTCGTCACCGGACTTGCTGATGTCGCCGTTGTCCTGCACCTTCTCGGGCAGGCCGTAGGTGTCGTCGAAGTCGGTCTGCGCGCTGGTGGTGCGCCATCCGCGAGCGCCGTCGACGCCCAGAGCCTCGCTGTCGTACGTCTTCGCGGTGTCGACGAAGCGGGCGGTGACGGTGTCGCCGCCGATCGTGCGGGACGCGGTCGGCGGCGAGCGCCACGGCACGTTGACGGTCCGGCTGACCGGCTTGTCCGTCGTGCCGTTGTAGACCGTCTGCTCGCGAACCATGCCCGCGAACTGGTCCTCGTCATACACCGTCTCCGAACCGACCGACGCGGGAACGGTGACCGACCGCGTTCCGCCGGAGGGCGCCAGCCGGTCGCCGTGCATGCCCCGCAGGAACTTGGTCTCGGTCAGCGTCTTGCTGCTGTCGCCGACCTGCGTACGCACGGTCGCGTAGCCGCGGAACTGGTCCCACGTGCGGTACTTGGCCTTGCTCAGACCGTCGTCGTCCGCGTAATGCCAGGCCGGGTCACCGACGTACGTGTAATAGGTGTTCTTGGTCGGCGCCTGGTGACCGTCGGCCAATTGGACGTCGGTCTCGGTGATCTGCGTGACGACGTACTTGTGCCACCACTCGGTGATGTCCCCGCCCGACGTGCTCAGCGGGTCGGGCCCCTTCACGGGGTAGCACAGCTTGGTGTTGTTGTGCGGCTCGGCGGGCACCGTCGACGCGGTGCAGTCCGGCTCCGAGTACGACACCTGCACCATCGCGCCGGTCTCGGTGTGAATGGCCGCCATGCGCTGCCAGTTGTTCGTGGTGTTGGTCTTGGTCAGCACCCGGTTGGTCTTGGCGACCGGGTCGAACGTGACCGGCGGCATGACGATCGCCGTGCCCACGTG
This sequence comes from Actinoplanes solisilvae, assembly GCF_003999975.1. Classification (GTDB taxonomy): domain Bacteria; phylum Actinomycetota; class Actinomycetes; order Mycobacteriales; family Micromonosporaceae; genus Actinoplanes; species Actinoplanes solisilvae. The sequence continues at coordinate 48,847 of NZ_RJAC01000015.1, forward strand.
GCCGGTGTTCCTGACCGAGCTCAGCCACAGGCCGCCTTTCTGCCCGTCACCGGGCGAGGGGAAGCTGTGGGTCATCGTCCACGAGTCGACGTCCTGCCACTGGGCCGGCGACCGGGTGGTGTCCCAGACCCGGGTGGCGACCTTCGTCAGCCGCTTGGTCGTCCAGAACGTCGGGGAGTACTGCGTGCAGCTCGTGGCCGTGGTCGAGCACTCCTGGTCCCACGGGGTGTCCGGCCAGTTGTCGGCATTGTGCGTCCCGCAGGAGCTCGTCACGCAACGGTCGTCGTAGGTCAGGTTGACCTGCGCCAGGGCGGTCACCGAACGATCGCTGCTGCCACGATCCCAGGTGCCGTAGTCGATGCGGTCGAGGGTGCCGCCACGAACGTACGAGACCGGCTTGCTCGCTGTACCCTCGGCGGCGTACCGATTGCCCTCTTTCGTGTACCAGTACGACATCGTGTTGCCGTGGGGATCGACGACGTAGTCGAGGTTCCACTTGTACGCCTGCGTGCAGTCCGAGGCGGTGAAGGTGGCGGCGTTGCACGGCTCGTTGTCGTGGTTGCCGTAGACGGGCGCGGTCCAGGTGGAATTGGTGTCGCTCGACTGGCCGGGCAGCTTGTTCAAGCCGAAGAAGTACTGGGTGCCGTCGTTGGTCGTGACCTTCCAGTACTCACCGTCGTTGTCGGTGTTCGTCGCCCCGGTCAACAGCTCGATCTTCGAACCGTTCTCCGAGCGGCCGCGCCAGCCCTTGCCCGCCTGATACACCAGCTCAGTCGTGCTGCCACCCAATGACAGGGTGGCGTTGTTGGAGCGCCAGCACTGTTCGAACGAGTGCGCCGGGTTGTTCGGTGAACCCGACTTGTCGTCGTCGCAGGACACGTAGCGCCGCTCGACCGAGCCGGGCCCGAAGTCGAAGCCCTCGCCGATGATCGACGGCTGGTTGTTCGACGCCGACGAGCGGCCATCCACACTCGACGAGCTGTACGACAACGACAGACCCGGCTGCGGCCCGTTGATGCCGCTCGGGGCACGCATCGGGTACGACCAGGTGAAGTCACCGGTCGAGCCACCGGCTGACCACGTCGCCGACGACGACAGTGCGGTCGCGCCGAAGTCACCCGACGGACCACTCGCGGCCGCGGCCAGCGCGACCGTCGCCGTGCCCTTGGCCGCGAGGATGCCGACGTCGCCGGTGACCGTCGCGCTCGCCGGGTCGTTGCGGGACGGCAGCGGGGCGGCCGAACAGCCCTGCTTCTCGGGAGTCGTGAGGGCGCAGTCGGGCAGGCTCCAGAGCCGCAGCCGTGATCCCCAGTCGCCGCCGTAGGCGTGGCGGAACTTGGCGTAGTCGAGGCTGACGGAGGCCGTGGCGGCGGTCTTGGCGGTCACCCGGGCGACCACGCCCTGACGCCAAGCCGGTGGGACCGCGTCGCGGTTGACGATCGTGGCCGCCACCTGTGGGTCGACGGCCTGTTTGGCTGTCCTCTCAGGAGTCTTGGCGGTGACACGGACGGCGGCCCCGCCGGCCGGCCACACCGGGTCGGGAAGCTTCACCTCCCGGCCCGGGTTGCTGGGCCAGCCCTTACCGGCGACCTCACCGCCGTCCTTGTCCAGCTTCACCACCTGCGCCTTGAGGCGTTCCGGCTCGGCCGGGCCGGCCCATGCGGGGGAAACGCCCAGAAGGGAGCCGGTCAGAACGGCGGCCAGCATCGTGGCCAAGGACGACTGAAGGCGGACGGATCGCCCCAGACGGCCGATTACCTGCGGCCGTACGTGTGAGGATCTCAACAGTGGCCGCCACGGACCCGAATTCGGGCAGGCTGAAGCATCGGTCTCCCCCGTTCGCCGGTGATCGTGGAGAAACGTAAACGCCTGCGCACACTCTGTAAATGTCCACATAGGATGCCGGGAATCGCACCACTACAAGGGCATTCGGACCCACTTTTCTGGATCATGAAGTACACGAGCCCTGACCCGGTAACAACCCATTGATGAACCACAATGGATGCATGAAACGGAGATCAGTGTCGATCGACTCCCCATTTGGCGCATCTACCGGAACCGATGGATTGCCCAGCCCCACGATGATCCATCACCATGATCTAGATCACGCAAACACGACGTTCCGCACCGCCGGTCGCGCACGGGCAACCCCTCGAGCGACTAGGTTGAGCGAGTGAGCGATCCTCGAGTGCTGGTGATCGGACTTGACCCCTACCGGGTGCCGGGGCCGTGGGATCCGGCGCCCGTGGCCGCGATGATCGCAGTCGGGATGACGCGTTTCGCCGAGGCCGGGGTCGGGGTCGAGAGCTGCCTCTTCGGGCTCGACGGCAGCGACGACATCGAGGCCGTCGTGCGGGAAGCGCTCGATCGCCGGCCGTGGGAGGTCGTGGTCGTCGGGGGCGGGGTTCGCAAGTCGGAGGAGCGGCTCGAACTGTTCGAGCGCATCCTCAACCTCGTGCACAGCCACGCGCCGGGCGCCGCGATCGCTTTCAACAGCACACCGGACGACACGTACGCGGCTGCGGCCCGGTGGCTGGCATGACCCAGGCCATTGACGGCGTACGGGCGGTGGTGTCGGATCTTCGCGCCGGGGACGCGCTGGAGGCCGAGCATCGCGAACTCGTGCTCGACTGGCTCGGGAGCACCGACGACGTCTATCGGCGGGTCAAACCGGCCACGCCCGATCAGCACCTGGTGTCGTACGTGGTGCCGGTTGATCCTCGCGACGGTGCGATTCTGCTGGTCGATCACGTGAACGCGGGACTCTGGCTGCCGCCGGGCGGGCATGTCGAGCCGGGCGAGGATCCGCGCGTGTCGGCCGAGCGCGAGATCGCCGAGGAGCTCGGGCTCGACGGGAGCGGTGTGTCACGGGAGCCGGTGTTCCTGACGGTGACACGAACGGTCGGGATCGACTCGGGGCACACCGACGTGAGCCTCTGGTACGTGCTTCCCTGCGGCCGTGACCAGCGGCTTGTACCCGATTCGGGAGAGTTTCACCGCGTACGGTGGTGGGATCGTTCGGAGCTCGAAGCGGCCGACCCGAAGCGGTTCGACCCGCACTTCACGCGCTTCTTGCGGAAGATTTCGGACTAAAACGACACTGGCGTAATGTCGGAATTGTCGGTGCGGCTGGCCGATACTGGCTCGATGACCACGGCCGTGCGAACGCCTGCGACCAAGACAATCTCCACCGAGGCGGACTACCCGCACATGGGGTGGCACGACTGCCGCATCCACGCGATCAGCCTCGCCGAGCACGGTGAGGACGGCGCCCTGCCCCAGGTGCGGCTGATGCTCGACCTCGACTACATCGTGCGCTGGGAGGAGCCGGCCGCCGCGGGCAGCCACCTGACCTTCTGGGTCGCGCCGGCCACGCTCGTCTTCGAGGGCGCGTGGGGCATCAGCGGCGAGTTCGGGCCGCTGTACGAGCAGCTCGAGATCGCCGACCTGCACAAGCTCGACCCGGCCGACGAGCACCCCGAGCCGTCCTGGCACATCGAAGGCCAGAACTTCGGTTTTCACCTGCGTGCTCACGGGTTCCGCCAGCATCTGCGGGCCACGCCGGTCCACGTACACCGAAAGGTCTTGACCTCTCAGGAGCGCGGCGGGATCAGTTTCGCGTTGCCAGCCTGAAATACCGGATCGCCAGCTCGGCGACCTCGTCCGGACTCACCAGCGTGTTGTCGACGCGCAGGTAGTCGTCGCGGCCGTCGAACTCGGTCGTCGAATTGAGCTTGTACGCGGCGTCCGTCTCGAGCAGCAGACGCCGCGAATTGTCGAGGTCCCGCTTCGAAGCCTTCTCGGCCAGCCGATCCGCGCCGGTGTTGCGCGACAACCGCGCCTCCTGGGTCGCCTCCAGCTCGAGAAAGAGAACCCGGCCGCCGCGGTCGGCGAACGGTTTCGCGTACGACGCCACGGCCCGGGCGTCACCCGCATGGCCAAAAGCCCAGACGTACGTGAACACGAGCCCCGGAAGGTCACTGGCGGCCACTTCCTCGAGCACGCCCGTACGGAAGCCCTCGACCAGACGGTGGAACGGCGGCGTGCCGAAGTCGAAGAAGCGCAGCACCGGCTCGATCGTCAGGTGGTTGTGAAACACCTTCAAACCGGTGCGCTCGGCGATCGCGTTGCCGACCGTCATCTTGCCGACGGCGGGCGGGCCGATGATGAAAAGCAGGAGCGGAGCCATGAGGTTCCTCTAAATGAACGCGCGATAGAGCAGCAGCAGGCCGACCGCGGTGCCGAACATGACGATGATCGTACGGAGCACGGGCGACGGCATCCGGCGGGCGAGCCGCGCCCCGGCATAGCCGCCGACGATCGTAGCGGGCGCGAGGATCAGGACCGCGACCCAGTTGACCGGCCCGAACAGCGCGAAGACCAGCAGGGTGACCAGGCCGACGATCGCGGACAGCACGTTCTTGAGCGCGTTGATGCGGTTGAGCGGCTCGTCGAGGATCAAGGCGAGGGCAGCGACATACATGATGCCGAGCGCCGCGCCGAAATAGCCGCCGTAAACCGCGCCGACGAAGACGACGGCCTGCAGCGAGACAGCCGCGCGGCGCCGCGACATGGTGTGCGGGTGGCCGACGAAACCCCGCAGATGCTCCTGGAAGGCGAGCGTGACCGCCGCGCCGAGCACGAGGAACGGGACGATCAGCTCGAAGGCCCGCGCCGGGGTGACCAGCAGCAGCACGCAACCGGCGGCCGACCCGGCGACGCAGGCGGGAACGATGCGTACGAGCCGGTGTCTCTGCCCGGCAAGATCGCCCCGGCTGCCCACGACGCTCGACACGTATCCCGGAAAGACCGAGATCGAGTTGGTGACGTTCGCCGCCACGCTCGGCAGACCGGTCGCGAGCAGGCTCGGAAAGGTGATCAGCGACCCGCCGCCGGCGATCGCGTTGATCCCGCCGGCGGCCACACCGGCGACGATCAGCAGGACGATATGGGCGAGGTCCATGGTGCCGTCGAATCTACGGTCTCGGGGTGCGGGCCGCCCGCCGACGCGCGCCGCCTAGAATGACAGGCGACGGACGAGTAGGCCAGGCGGTCGCGTCGGCGCCCCTCAGTGGCGTCGCCGAGGAACGTCCGGACTCCGCAGAGCAGGGTGGTTGTTAACGGCAACCCGGGGCGACCCGCGGGACAGTGCCACAGAGAACAGACCGCCGACCCTTCGGGGCCGGTAAGGGTGAAACGGTGAGGTAAGAGCTCACCAGCATCCCGGGTGACCGGGGTGGCTAGGTAAACCCCACCCGGAGCAAGGCCAAGCAAGGCCACTGCCGCGAGGCGGTGGCCGGCGCAAGCGTTCGAGGGCTGCTCGCCCGAGCTTGCGGGTAGGCCGCAAGAGCCGACCGGCAACGGCCGGCCGAGATGGATGACCGCCCGAGGCGACCCCGGTCGCCCGGACAGAATCCGGCGTACCGGCCTACTCGTCCGTCGCCCCATCTCATGATCAAGGACTCCGCGGGGGCGCCGCCCTACCTCTTAATCGACCTATCGCTCGTGGTCGACGGCCTGGCGTGTTCAGAGCTGGGCTGTGCCGAGCGCCGGGCCTGTGAACTGCGTGTTGCGGATGACGGCGGCCACCATCGGCGGCATGAGATCCAAGATGCGCGCCCGCAGGTCGTGGCGGAGCCTGTGCAGTACGGCGGCGGCGCGGTCGACAGCGAACTCGCCGAGGACGGCCGCTGAGGTCTCCGGAGCGACCCCGTCGAGGACGTCGGCCACCGTCTCCGCCGTCGCCTGGGCGATCTTTCGCCCGATCTCGTCGAGTCCGGTCCGGTGGATGAGTGCTCGCCTTCGCCGGGTCGGCAGTGCGGCGAGGAGCCCGGCAGCGGCGTCGCCCGGGATCGCGGTGAGGAGCTCGGCGCAACGTTCGAGGGGGTAGGACGACTCGAACAGGGCGATGATGCGACCGAAGCTCAGGCCGAACAGCAGTTTCACGGCGAGCCGGTCCGGCATGCGATCGCTGTTGACCAAAGCCTCCCGCGTCCTGATCGGGATGCCGGGGATGATCCCGTCCAGCGCGTCCGGGGGCAGATGACTGAGGGTCTCGGCGGAGATTTCCGCCGGCAGGGCCGAGATGACGGACGCCGCGACCGCGGTGGGCATGCGCTGAAGGAGCTCGGCCGCCGCCGGGAAGTCGTAGCCGCGCAGGATCCTCTCGGCGGCAGTCGGCTCCATCCACCCCATGCACTCGGCGACCTGTTCGACGGACATGTGGAGGGAGGCCTCGGCGGCCGGGCCGGGTCCCATCGAGGCGAGATGTTGCGCGGCGACCGGCGCGTGCAACGTGGCGAGGTGCTGTCCGACCGCGTCGGGGGGCAGGCTCTTCAGCATCGGCATCACCGCGGCCGGGTCCGCGGTCTCGAGACGGCCGACGATCCGGATCATGCCGTCGATGCCGTCCTGGTCGTCGTCGACCTGGGCCGGGGCCGTCGTCGCGCGTGCCGCCTGAACCGTTCGCCTCGACTGGCTTCGCGCTATGCGGTGCCGGGCGTCGACCCAGGACGCGAGCTCGTCCTGGGTCACGCCGCAGGCGCGTGCCACGTGGAAGACGACTCTGGCGCTCGGGAGCACGCGGCCGGATTCCGCGTTGCACAGCGTGCTTCGGGGCACGCCGGTGAGCTCGGACAGTTCGCGCAGGCTGAGCAACTCGTCGGTCATCTCGCGCCGAGGGGTGCGGAGACGAAGTTCCTTGAGGGCCGCGGCCAGCTCCGAGACGGTGTGGACGGTGTGCGGTTGCGGGGCGGCCGGCGAGCCGGTTGGGAGGGGTGACGGCACCGTCCCATGCTGTCCCACGCCGTTCGCTCCTGTCCCGCCCTGTCGCCCGAACGGCGTACACGAAGGACTGTTGAGCTGGGGCGGCAGCGCCGCACAGGGTGATCTTCATCGGCGGGTATGGCCGGAAAAGACGAAAAGCAGCGGACGCCGTGTGCGCTCGTCGATCTCGGCGATGCTGGATATTCGACCGTGCGCTGTCATGTCCACGCGCGATCAATAGAAAAGGGTGGCGGTCGTATGCACCACGACCGCCACCCGATCTCCCCACCACTCAGAGCAATGAGGGGATCAATGAATAGTAACAACGACTCGGACCCGGGAACGTCGCCTGATCCGGGCAATGCACCAGTCCACGGCGCCTGGAACCGGCGCCACACGGCCGACCCTGAAGGCGCGAACGGCTTCATAACGCGCCAAGGCCTGGTGGGTTTCGGCGGATTGGCCGGCGGCGTCGTCGCGGGGGCTTCGTTTTGGGCCGTCGGCCCGTGGCCCGCTGTCTCGGCCGGCGTTTTCGCCGCGCTGGGAGCGGCGGCCGCCCTGCACGGACTGCTGCCGAAACACTGGTGAACGGCCATGCCCGACGTCGCATCGCGCCGATCGCCTCGGCCGGTCGGCGTCGGGCCCGAGCCGAAGCTGAAGCGAAGAACCAGCGAAGGACTAGTTGGCACACGACTAGATTACCCGGACCCGCGCCCGACGTCCAGGGGCGTCGCGCAGGGAGTCGCGTCAGCCTTTGAGGCCGGTGTGGGCCAGGCCTTCGATGAACTGGCGTTGGGCGAGGACGAAGACGATCAGGACGGGGATGGCGGTCATCGAGGCCGCCGACAGCTGTACGTTCCACAGCGCGCCCTGGTAGGCGTCGGTGAACTGGGTCAGGGCCTGGGGCAGGGTGTATCTCGTCTGGGTCGAGATGTAGACGACCGGCTCCAGGTAGAGGTTCCAGCTGTGCAGGAACGTGAAGATGGCTACGGCGCCGAGGGCGGGGCGGGCCAGCGGCAGCGCGATCCTGCGGAAGATGGCGGGGCGGCCCAGACCGTCCATCCTGGCGGCCTCCTCGAGTTCGCCGGGCAGGGTGATGAAGAACTGGCGCATGATGAACGTGGCCAGGACGCTGGATGGTCCCAGCATCGGCACCAGGATCAGCGGCCAGTGGGTGTCGACCAGGCCCAGGGTGTTGAAGACGCGGAACAGCGGGACGATCGTCACCTCGCTCGGGATCAGCAAACCCGTCAGGACCAGCAGGAACAGGGCGTTCTGGCCGCGGAAGCGGATGCGGGCGAAGGCGTAGCCGGCCATTGAGGCGACGACCAGGGTGCCGAGGGTGACGACCACCGCGATGTAGGCGCTGTTGAAGTACTGCTGGGCGAACGGCTGCATCTCGAAGACCTGGCGCCAGGGCTCGACGCTCCAGGAGGACGGCCACAGCGACGGGGAGAAGATCTCGGCGTTCGGCTTGAACGAGCTGGTGATCATCCACCAGGTCGGGAAGACAAACGGCACGCAGAGGACGAGCAGGGCCCCGTACAGGAAGAGCTTGACCTTAATGCTCATGGAAGACCCACCTCTTGCGCATTTGCCACTGCAGGACGGTCAGGGCCAGCACGATCAGGAAGAGCAGCACCGACAGGGTGGCGCCGTAGCCGAACGCGTGGAACTGGAACGCCTGCTGGTACAGGTAGTAGACGAGGACGGTGGTGGAGGTGCCGGGGCCGCCCTGGGTGAGGACGCTGATCTGGGCGAAGACCTGCAGCGAGCCGACCACCGTGATGATCGACGTGAGCAGGATGGTGGGGCTGATCAGCGGCAGCGTGATGCGGCGGAAGATGGTCCACGGGCCGGCGCCGTCGGTGCGGGCGGCCTCGTAGAGCTCCTGCGGTACGCCTTGGAGGGCGGCCAGGAAGAGCACCATGTTGAGGCCGACGTTCTTGAAGACCTGCACGACGACCACCGAGACGAGGGCGGTGCTGCCCGAGCGCAGCCAGTTCGGGCCGAAGCTGAGGATCCCGTTGTCGCGCAGCAGGAAGCCCCACACGATCGTCCAGGCCAGCAGTGACACCACGACCGGTGAGAAGAACAGCACGCGGAAGAACGTGGTGCCGCGCAGCTTCTGGTTGAGCAGGACGGCGAGCAGCAGGGCCAGCGCCAGGTTGAACACGACCAGGCCGACGGAGAAGAACGCGGTCGCCCGCAGCACCGACGGCATGTTCGGGTCGTCGAGCAGGCGCTGGTAGTTGTCGGCGCCGACGAAGTCGAACGTGTCGGCCAGGACGTTCCACTCGTGCAGGCTGTACCAGACGACCAGCACGAGCGGCAGGAAGACGAAGGCGGCCGCGCCGAGCAGGGCCGGGGTGATGAAGACGTACGCGGTGAGCTGGTCACGCCGGCGCAGGGTCCAGAACGAGCGGGCGGAACGAGCGGCCTCCGGGGCCGCCCGTTCCATCACGGCGGTCATTTCGCGAGCAGCGGGCTGATGGACGTGCACACGCCCTTCAGCACGGTCGCGACATCGGCGCCCGGCTTCCACAGGGGGTCGAGAGCGGAGCGTACGGCCTGGTTGATCTCGGCGCTGCCGGTGTGCGACGGCTTGACCACGCCGTTCTCGATCCCGTCGATCACGACGTCCTGCAGCTGGGCGGGCTTGAGCAGCGGGTTCGCCTTGGCCAGCGTCGCGGCGTTCAGCTGGGACCGGCGGGGCGGCGGGAAGAACTGGGCCAGCTTCTCCGAGTTGGCGGGGCTGGTGAAGAACTTGACGAAGTCCTGCGCCGCCGCGGCGTGCTTGCCCTTCTTGAGCACGCCGAGACCGCCCTGGCCGATGACGGAGTAGTCCCCGGCCGGCCCGGCCGGCAGCGGAACGAGGGCCCAGCCGAAACCGCCCTCCTTGAGCAGGGACGCGCGCGAGATCTGGGCGATCGTCATCGCCGACTCGCCGGCGAAGAAGTCGGCCGACACCCCGGGTGCGGGCAGCGCCTTCTTCGTGAAGGTCGCCTGGTGCAGGAAGGTCATCGCGTCGACCATCGGCTGCTGGTCGAAGCCGCAGGTCTTGCCGTCGGCCGTCCATGCCTCGGCGCTCCAGCCGCGGAAGACGGTGGCGAGGTTGGTCCACTCCTTGTAGTCGAAGTCGCGCACCACGAGGCCCTGCTTGCCGGTCTTGGCCGCGGTGGCCGACGCGACCGCGACGGCGTTGTCCCACGTCCATTCGGCGCCCGTGGGGAGCGTCTGCCCGGCCTTCTTCAGCAGGTCGGTGTTGACGAAGACACCGAAAGGCGAGGTCGAGAACGGGTACGCCATGAGCTTGCCGTCCTGCTTCCACAGGGCGGTCGCCGTGGTGGCCAGGTCAGCCGTGTTCTCGATGGTGTCGTCGAGTGGTGTGAGCGCGCCGGAGGTCACGAAATCGGGGGCGGCGCCCTCGAGGATCCACGCCATGTCGGGCGCTTTCCCGCCGGCGATCTGCGTGGTGACCGTGGTCGTGTAGTTCTCCAGCGGCAACGCCTCGAAGCTGACCGTGACGTCGGGGTGGGTCTGCTTGTAGCCGGCGGCGATCGAGTTGAACAGTTCCACGTGGGCCGGGTTGGCCGACCACGTGGTCATCCGCAGGGTGATCGGGCCGTCGGCCTCGGCCTCTCCCCCGCCGCACGCGGTGAGGGCGCCGAGCAGGGTGAGGGTGGCGGCTATGGATGCGGTCTTTCTCATGTCGGGGGTCCTCTCTCAGTAACCGCTGATGTCGGGCCAGCGCAGCTCGACGCCGTCGGCGCTCAGGTGGCTCTGGAACTCGCTGAGGAGCGTGGGGGTGTTGCGCACGGCCCGGGGCGTGACCGAGCGGTCGAGGCAGAACGCGGCGAGGGCGCCGGCCACCTCCCCGGCGTTCCACTCGACCGGGTGCAGCCGGTAGGAGCCGTTGGTGATGTGGGTGGTGCCGATGTTCTTGCCGGCCGGCAGCAGGTTCTCGACGCGCCGCGGGATCAACGCTCCGAGGGGGATCTCGAAGGGGCACGAGGCGACGTCGATGTAGTTGTCGCCGCCGGTCGACGGGTGCAGGTCGATGCGGTACATGCCGACCCCGATCGAGTCGTCGTAGGGGACAGCGCCCTTGTCGCCGCGTACCAGCAGCGACAGATCCTGCTCGACGACCGTGTATTCGGCCCGGATGCGACGGCTCTCCCGGACGTACGGGGCCATCGCGAGGCCGTCGGCGCTGCCGGTGACGTCGCCGCGCAGTCGCAGCCCCGGCCAGCCGGTGCCACCGTCCGGGCGCGGTGCCTCGGTCTGCAGCCAATAGAGCACCGAGTACGACAGTTCGCGCGCGGCGCGCTCGACCGCGGCCGGGTCGGGCACGTCGACGTACGGCTCCTCGAAGTAGTCGATCATCGGCCAGTTCACCAGGCAGATGTCGCTCGGGTAGAAGCCGTCGGCGAAGTTGCGGCGGGCCGCGATGCGCCGGAACGTCCACAGGTTGCCGTCGCCGGGGTTGACGCGCTGGTCGGCGTCGACGAGCCACGGGTCGTCGTCCGGGTTGGGCGTGAACGAGCGGGTGGAGATCTCCAGCGTCCGGGGGTTCGGGGTCTGCCACGACAGCATCGGCGCGCCCCAGAACGCGGGCTGGTAGGAGCGCCAGAAGCCGTACGCCGAAGGCCGGTCGATGGTGTGGTCGCCGTCGATGTGGTCGATCGCGAAGCACACCGACAGGGCCTGCATGTTCGCCGGGTCGCCGACCTCGGGGGCGCTCGGCTCGCCGGTCTCCGCGCTCGACTCGGCCCCGGTCACATGTTCCGTGCCGGTCATCGGCAGCAGCTCGCCGGTCTCGGTGGCGTCCAGGACGTAGGGCGCGGTGAGCACGACGTCGTCGCCGAGGTGTCGGACGGTGACCGAGGTGACCCGGTCACCGTCGGTCTCGGCGCCGACCGGCACGGCCGGCTGCAGCACGGTCAGCCGGCCCGACCCGCGGTAGGGGGCCAGCATCGACTCGATCACGGCGACGGCGACGCGGGGCTCGTGGCAGAGCCGGCTGACGTGCCCGGCGCCCGGGTTGAGGTCGCGGGTGCGGCGGGCCCGGTCGGTCAGCGGGAAGTTCGACCGGTAGTAGTCACGGATGCCGTCGCGCAACGCGCGGTAGCTGGCCGTAACGCCGAACCGTTCGACCCAGCTGTGCTCGTCGGGCGGGACGGCCTGGCTGGTCAGCTGACCGCCCAGCCAGGCGTACTCCTCGGTCAGCATCACTGTCCTGCCTGCTCGCAGCGCCGCGAGGGCGGCCGCCACCCCGCCCAGGCCGCCGCCGACCACCACGACATCGGCGTGCAGCTCACGCATGCGGCACCGCCAGCGTCGCCCCGGCCACCGGCTCGCACGGCAGCAGCCGCTGCAGGTCGCCGCCGCTGCCGTCGAGGATCGCCGAGAGCACCTCGACCGCCTGCCAGCCCATCTCCCGGCGCGGGATCCGATAGCCGGTGAAGTCGAGGTCGGTACTCGCGGGCCGGGTCGGGTCACCCAGGGCCACGAAAGACAGATCATCCGGTACGCGCAGACCCCGCCGGGCGGCCTCATCGGCCACCACCGCACCGTCCGCGAACTCTTCCACGAAAATTGCCGTACACCCCTGTTCTTGAATCTCGTCGAGAACCACGCCGGCCCGCCTGTCGGCGAAGCGCACGTGGATCCCGCTGATGCCGGTCTCGGCGACCGCCGTCGTGAAGCCGTGCAGGCGGTCGGCGTGCGACTCGGCGCCACCGCCCTCCCCCACGTACGCGATGCGGCGGTGACCCAATTCGGCGGCCCTGCGCACCTGGGCGGCGGTCGCCGCCGGATAGTCGGCGCCGACGTAGGGCACCGCCCCGCCGGCGTCGTCGCGGCGGCCGACGCTGACGAACGGCGATCCTTCGGCGAGCAGCCGTGCGAGCTCCCGCGGATCGAGCCAGCGGCCGAGCAGGATGCAGCCGTCGGCCAGGCGCAGCCGGTTGTCCTGGTGGAAGATGCGGCGGCGGCCGTCGACGACCGGTGCGCTGGTGAACAGCAGCAGGTCACAGCCGATGCTCTCGGCGCACTCCTCGATCCCGACCAGGAACGGGTGGTAGAAGTCGCCCTGCCCGGCCGGGAACACCGGCTCGTAGGTGAAGACGCCGAGGAACCGGTTGCGTTGCGCGGCCAGGCGACGGGCGATCGGGTCGGCCACGTAGCCGGTGCGACGGATCGCCTGCAGCACGCGTTCCCGGGTCTCGGGTGCGATGCGGACGGCGGCGTCGTCGCGCTCGTTGAGCACGATCGAGACGGTCGTCTGGCTGACGCCGGTCATCCGGGCGATGTCCTGCTGCGTCACCCGCCTGTTGCTGGACGGCACGTCGTAAGTCCCCTCTGTTACGCCGCTAATACGCATTAACAAACGTGAACCGATCGTGGGGCACCCTCGGCGCGGGCGTCAAGCAAAGTGCCTGTACTAATAGGTATTAGCACCTTGACCGCAGCGGTTAACCATGACGAAACTTCGGCTCATGAATCGACGAACGTTGCTTGGTGCGGCTCTGGCCGGCGCGACGGCCGGGCTCGGTGCTCAGGGGGTCGCACGTGCGGCCGGACCTGGGGGAATGCCCACCTACACCTATCTGCGCGACGCGCTCACGCTGCCGCTGCGCTACAACCCGACCGGCGAGTTCATCTTCCCGTGCATCCGCGGCGTCTACGACAAGATCAGCGGGGCGCGGGGGCGCTACTACCTCTACTACGCGCCTCATGAGAAGCCCGGCGGGATCTGCGTGGCCTGGGCCAACTCGCTGGCCGGGCCGTTCACCGAGGGGCCGGCCAACCCGGTGATCGACAATGTCCTGCCGGGCGGCGGCACCGTGTCGCACGTGTCGTCGCCGCACGTCACCTGGGACTACACAACCAGGCAGTTCTTCCTCTACTACCACGGGGAGAACACCACGACCCGGGTGGCGCGATCGAAGGACGGGCTGACCTTCACCGACGAAACGCCGATCCTGAGCACACGGCTCGTGCCGGGGCTGACCGAGACGTCGTACGCCCGGGTCTTCGAGCATGCTCTGCCGGGACGGGGCAATCGATTCACGATGGTCTACATGGGAGTGCTGGCGGGCCGACGGCGCATCTATCACGGCTGGTCGCCCAACGGGTGGGACCAGTGGCAGTTCAGCCAGACCCCGCTGGTCAACCCCGAGCCGGACGGACTGACCGACATCTCGGGGCCCTCACTGGTGTCGCGCGACGGGACGACGTACGTGGCCTATCACGGCAACGACGGGAAGATGCGGATCACCGAGGTGGGCAACGGGTTCGACCGGGAGAACCACCTGGGGGTCTTCCACTCCCCCGTGGCGAGCGACAACGGGCGGACAGCGGCGCCCTCGTTCGGCACCGACGGCGGGGTGCCGTACATGTTCTACGAGGCCGGGCCGCGGCTGAACGCGCGGATCTGCGTCGCCCGAGGCGCCTGACCTCGTTGCCCGCCGGCGTTACGGTCGAGGTATGGCTCCCTATGTGCGTGCCGTCGCTGTTGCCGCCCTGAACGCGACGCTCAGCGGCGTGTGGATCGCAGCCGGCGAGTTGACTCCGGCCCGGCGACGGCTCGTACGCGCCGGCGCGCTCGCGGTGTCGGGGGTGGTCGTTCTCGATGCCTACCGGCGAGCGGAGCAGACCCGCCCAGCGACGGTGGTGGGCGTCGGTGAGAATCCCCGGTTGGTGTCCGAGGGCATCCCGAGGCCGCCACTCGACAAGCGCCAGGCAGCCAAGGCCGCGGGCCTGGCGGGTTTCGCGCTTGCGGTGACCGTCGGCCGCAGCCGGCTTCGGAAACGGTGGCTGGCCCAGCTCACCCGCGACGGCCATCCGCACCCGACCCGGGTCCTCGCGATGCGGATGGCGGCGTTCGAGTTCGTGGTCCAGTTGCGCGGCCAGGTCGCCGGCGTGCGCCGGGACGCCCGCGCACGATGAGGACGCTGACCCGCAACGTCCTGGAGAACTGGGGTGAGCGCGGTGAGCGGTGGCTCGCGTCGCTGCCCTCGCTGGTCGAGGAGATCGCCGCCGCGTGGGGTCTGCGGGTTCTGACGACGTACCCGATGACGTTCCACTGGGTCGCCGAGGTGGAACGGGCCGACGGGTCGACGGCGGTGCTCAAGCTCGGGGTGGCCGACGGGCATCTCGACGCCGAGGTGGAAGCCCTGCGGGTCTTCGACGGGCGGGGAGCCGTACGGCTGCTGGCTTCTGACCCGGAGCAAGGGGCCTTCCTCGTCGAGCGGGCCGACCCGGGAACGCCGTTGACGGTCACCGATGAGGACGTCCTGGTGGATGTCGGTCGCCGTTTGCATCGCGCGGATCCCACCGCCGCACTTCCGCATTTGCGCAGCCTGCGCGGGGGTTTCGAGCGGTATCAGGGCGGGCCGATCCCCCGGCGGATGGTCGATCGGGCGGCCGAACTGTTCGACGACCTGTGCGACAGCGCGCCGCGGGAGACAGTCCTGCACGGCGACCTGCACCACGGAAATGTGCTGCGGGCGACCCGCTCCGAATGGCTCGCGATCGACCCCCACGGGCTGGTCGGCGATCCGGGATACGACGGCGGGGCGATGCTCTACAACCCCGATCCGGAGCGGCGGGATCCGTCGCTGCTCGCGCTCGTCCCCGGCCGGATCGAGCGGCTGGCCGAGCACGAGCCGATCGACCGCGTCGTGGCCTGGGGATTCGTGATGGGCGTGCTCTCCGAGCTGTGGACGGTCGAGGCGTCGGGCGAGGCACGCACGCGGGCGCTCGACGTGGCGCGCCTGCTCGAACCGAGACTTGGTTAGCGGCCCAGCACCGTCGCACCCAGCGTCATCATCACCATCAGTCCGATGATCACCGTGAACGACACCGTCAGCGACGACACATGCGCGATGCCGCCGACGATCCCCGGAGCGACAAGACCGCTTCCGTACGCGATGCCGGCCACTCCGGCAATGGCACGTCCCGGATGTTCGCTGCTGCGCCCGGCCGCCGCGAAGACCAGCGGGACGACCACCGCGACCCCGACACCGAGCAGGCCGAACCCGGCGATGACCAGCGCGATCGGCTCCAACAGCACGACCGTCAACGCGCCGAGAGTGGCCAGCGCCCCGCCGATGCGTACGGTGGTCACCGGACCGAGCTTCCCTACGACCCAGTCGCCGGCGAAGCGGGTCACGGCCAAGCAGACCGAGAAGATCGCGACGGTCGCGGCGGCCGTGGCGGCGGGATGACCGAGCAGGTCGCGCACATAGACGGCGGCCCAGTCGAGGCTGGCCCCCTCGGCGAAGACCGCGCACAGTCCGATCAGGCCGATCGGCAGTACCGCCTTCGAGGGCAGCGCGAACGCGGGCGGCTCCTCCAGCGTCGGTTCGGGCCGGTGCGGCACGATCCCGGCCGCCGCGCTGAGGACGACGGCGGCCAGCACGACGACCGTGATCGCGAAGTGGGCCGGCGCGCCCAGGCCCTGGTTCGCGGCGAACGCGGCCACGGCCGAGCCGCCCAGCCCGCCGACGCTCCACCATCCGTGGAAGCCGGACATGACCGAACGACCGTAGCGTTCCTCGACCAGCACCGCGTGCGCGTTCATGGCCACGTCGGCCAGCCCCGCCGTCGCGCCGTAGACGACGAGCGTCAGGCAGAGCAGCCACAGCGAGGTGGGCAGCGCGGGCAGCAGCAACGCCCCGACCCAGCCCAGCATCAGGACCCGTACGAGATGGCGCAGGTCGAACCGGTGCACGAGCCGCCCGGACACCGGCATCGCCAGCAACGCCCCCACGCCCGGCATGAGCAACGCCACCCCGAGCCCACCCGGCCCGACCCCGACATGATCGGCCACCCACGGCACCCGCGCGGCGAACGTCCCCGTCACCGCCCCGTGAGCCGCGAAGATCGCCGAGGTGGCGACCCGCGCCCGCCGCAGGTTGAACACATCGGTACTGATCACATTCATGACCGTGATCGACGACTCTCCGCTGTTTGCCGTGGGTGGGATTCGTCCATATAGTCGGGCCGGTGGCAGATGGACACGATGGTCCGAAAGAAGCCTGTGGCGTCTTCGGCGTTCGAGACCCGCGGCAGCCCGCGGCTCACCTGACCTATCTAGGCCTGTTCGCGTTGCAGCATCGCGGGCAGGAATCGGCCGGCATCGCGGCCGGCGACGGCACCAAAATCATGGTCGACAAGGACATGGGGCTGGTCTCCACGATCTTCGACGAGCATCGGTTGCGGGCGTTGCCGGGCGGGCTGGCGATCGGGCACACCCGCTATGCGACGACCGGGGCCAGCGCCTGGCACAACGCGCAGCCCGTCGCCCGGCACGCGGGTGATCTCTTCTTCGCCCTCGGGCACAACGGCAACCTGGTCAACACGACCGAGTTGGCCGGCGCATCCGACCTTGACGCCGATCTCGGCAGCGACAGTGACGTCATCGCCGCGCTGGTCGCCCGAGCGGTGACCGGCGGCGCCGACCTGATCGGCGCGATCACCGACGTGCTGCCGCGCCTGCGGGGTGCGTACTCGCTGGTCTTCATGGACGAGGACCGGCTGATCGGCGCGCGTGACCCGAACGGGTTCCGGCCTCTGTTCCTGGGCCGCACCGACACCGGCGGCTGGGTGCTCGCCTCCGAGACCCCGGCTCTCGACGTGGTCGGCGCCGAAGTCATCCGCGAGATCGACCCGGGCGAGCTGGTGGTGATCGACGACGAGGGCGTGCACAGCTCACAGTTCGCCCCGCCGCAGCGCAAGGCCCTCTGCTCCTTCGAGTTCGTCTACATCGCCCGGCCCGACGGCAAGCTCGGCGGCATCGGGGTGCACGCCGCCCGCCGCCGGATGGGTGCGGCCCTCGCCCGGCAGGCGCCCGTGGACGCCGACATGGTCATGCCGATCCCCGACTCGTCGGTGCCCGGCGCTCAGGGGTACGCGGCCGAGTCGGGCATCGAATACGGCGACGGGCTCATCAAGAACCGCTACATCGGCCGTACGTTCATCGCCCCGACGCAACAGCTGCGCGACAACGCCGTACGCATCAAATTCAACGCGATCGAGGACAACGTCGCCGGAAAGCGGCTCGTCGTCGTCGAAGACTCGATCGTGCGCGCGACCACGCTCCGCAGCACGATGAAGCTGCTGCGCAACGCCGGCGCGGCCGAGATCCACCTGCGTGTGCTGTCGGCGCCGTACCGCTGGTCCTGCTTCTACGGCCTGGACACCTCGGACCGCAGCAAGCTCGTCGCCGCCACCATGACGATCGAGCAGATCCGCGACCACCTCGGCGCCGACTCGCTGGCCTACCTCGACCTCGACAACATGCTGACCGCGATCACCCCCGAGCCGGGCGGTTTCTGCACAGCTTGCATGACCGGCGACTATCCCGTGCCGATTCCCGGCCTGGAGTGACCCGATGCCGCTGCGCAGGCACAAACGATGGTGGGGCGTCACGCTGGACGCGCCCGACGGTCCTGAGCTGGGGCGTTTCTATGCACGGCTGCTCGACTGGCAGTTCTTCCCCGCCGACAACGGCCTCGGCGGGGCGGTCGCGCCGTCCGAGGACGCGGGCTACAACCTCGGATTTCAGACCGAGCCCCAATACGTACGCCCCGTGTGGCCGGCCGAGCCTGGTCAGCCTCAGATGTCGATGCACCTGGAGATCGAGGTCGACGATCTCGACGAGGCGGTGGCCCACGCGGTGGGTGTCGGCGCGACGATCGCCGACTTTCAACCCCAGCCCACCGTACGGGTTCTGCTCGACCCCGCCGGGCATCCGTTCTGCCTATACGTCGACGAAGCGGAACAGCCGGACCCCTGAGGCGTACGGGTCGGGTTCGCGGCTCAGCCGGTGCACCCCGACCCGGAAGCGCGCGTCGGCCGGGGCCACGAAAGCGAGCTCGTCGAAACCGTTCAGGCCGAACAGCTCCCGTACGTCGGAGTCGCCGGCCCTCGTCCAGATCACCGTGCCGCCGGGGGCCAGCAGGCTCGGCAGCGACGCGATCGTCCGGCGCGTGTCCTCGTACGGGATGTTGCCGAAAACGCCGCAGGCGAGCAGAACCTCGGCGGGCGCCACCGCAGCGTAGGGGTCGGTTGTGCCCGCGTCGCCGGTCAGCACCGTGACGCCGTCGCCGGCCGCGTCCCGAGCGCGCTGGGCCAGCACCGGGTCGGCCTCGACCAGCACGGCCCGCGACCCGTCAGGCAGCAGCGGCAGCACGTCACGCCCGTCGCCCGCGCACATGCTGATCACCCGGCGGGGACGGTCGAGCAGCGGGCGCAGGTGACCTCGCACCACCTCCAGCCGTCGGGCCAGGGACGAGCCCGGCACCTCGTACTCGTCGTGCCATCGGAGCCAGTCACGAGTCACCGGGGCATCTAAGCAAAGACGCCGCGCCCTGGCGGGGGCGCGGCGCCTTTCCTGGACCCGGGAGCGGGTCAGGTCGAGGACGGACGGTCGGTCGCGACCGCCACGTCCTTGTCGATTCTCGGGTCACCCTCGTCGGCGAAGTAGTCGTCCTGGGTGGTGCCGTCGACGCCCTCCGGTGTCTTCAGCGCCCGCAGGATCAGGGTTACCACCGCCGCGACCAGCAGGTTCACGATCACGGTGATGAAGCCGACGTAGATCGTGCGGGACGTGTCGAAGCCGAACTCGGAGAGCGGGAACGCCGAACCACCGAAGTGGGCCTTGCCCGTAGCCGCGTTCGGGATCTGCCACAGCATCCACATCGACAGGCTCATCCCGACGACCCAGCCGACGATCAGCCCGTCGCGGTGCAGCCAGCGGGTGAACAGGCCGAGCGCCACCGCGGGCGCCGTCTGCAGGATGATGATGCCGCCGATGAGCTGCAGGTCGATCGAGAACTGCGGATCGAGGAAGACGATGCAGGCGACCGCGCCGACCTTCACGACCAGCGACGTCACCTTGGAGACCTTGGCCTCCTGGGCCGGCGACGCGTCCTTGCGCAGATACTCCTTGTAGATGTTGCGGGTGAACAGGTTGGCCGCGGCGATCGACATGATCGCGGCCGGGACGAGCGCCCCGATGCCGATCGCGGCGAAGGCGACGCCCGCGAACCACGCCGGGAACTGCATGTCGAAGAGCAGCGGTACGACCGTGTTGCTGTCGACGGTGCCCTCACGAGCACCCGGCAGCGGCTTCACGCCCGACGCGATGGCCGCGTACCCGAGCAGCGCCAGCAGACCGAGCAGGAAACTGTAGGCCGGCAGGGCCGACATGTTCCGCTTGATCACATTGCGGTTCTTGCTGGCCAGTACGCCGGTGATGCTGTGCGGGTAGAGGAACAGCGCGAGCGCCGAGCCCAGCGCGAGGGTGATGTATTGGATCTGGTTGTTGGCGTTGAGCGTGATGCCGTCGTTCGGGTTCGGTGACGCGTTGAACTTCGCCTCGGCCGCGTCGAAGATGCTGCCCCAGCCGCCCAGCTTGTAGGGCAGGTAGATGACGGCCACCAGGATCACGATGTAGATCAGCGTGTCCTTGACGAAGGCGATCAGCGCGGGCGCCCGCAGACCCGATTGATAGGTGTACGCGGCGAGGATCGCGAACGCGATGATGATCGGCGCGTGACGCGCGAGCACGCTCTCGCCGGTCACCCCCATCGTCTTGAGCACCGCTTCGATGCCGATGAGCTGCAGGGCGATGTACGGCATGGTCGCGACGATGCCGGTGATGGCGATCAGCAGCGCCAGCGTGGGCGAGTCGAACCGGGAACGGACGAAGTCGGCCGGTGTCACAAATCCGTGCCGGTGTGACACCGACCAGAGCCGGATCAGGATCAGGAAGAAGAGCGGATAGATGACGATCGTGTACGGCACGGCGAAGAACCCGGCCGCGCCGGCGCCGAAGATCAGCGCGGGTACGGCGACGAACGTGTACGCCGTGTAGAGGTCACCGCCGACGAGGAACCAGGTGATCCACCCGCCGAAGCTGCGGCCACCCAGGCCCCACTCGTCGAGGTGCTCCATGTCCTTGGGCGCCCGCCACCGCGCGGCGACGAATCCCATGCCGCTGACCAGCAGGAACAGCAGCGTGAAGACCACGATCTCGGTGATGTGTTCACTCATGCCGTCACCGCTTTCTCGTCATGCGAAAGACGATCGTGGTGGTCACCACGCCGACGAGAATGAACAGGAACTGCAGCCAGTAGAACGCGGGGAAACCCCACAACCGCGGCGAGTCGTGATTGAACAGGGGCGTCAGCACCGGCAGGACGATGGGGATCAGAAGCAGCCAGTTCCACGGGCTGCGATCGCTGCGGGCTACGGGCACTGCTTTCGGCGATTCGGGGTCCGCCATCAGCCGCACCTCCTGGTAACTGTGGAGACGGTCACAGTCACGCTAACGAGCGATCAGCCCTCCAAGCGATCATCGTGCGCCGAACGGGCGACACGCTGCGCCGAACGGCGCCCATCGATGGCTCCTCGCAAACAGCCAGGCAGGCCCTGGGTGGCGCGCCGCCGGCGGCGGTCCGGACGGCGCGTCGCCCTCGGCGATCAGGGTGTCCAGAGGCCGGTCGCGACGGCCTTGGTCAGGGAGGCGTTGGCGTCGTCGCCGTCGAGGGACCACATCATGGCTCCGCCGAGGCCCTTCGAGCGGATCCACAACGACTTCTGCAGAAGCACGGCCGGGTCGTCGTAGGTCCAGAACGTCGTGCCGTCGAAGAGCCACGCGTGGCCGGACTTCAGATCGCGGTGGACCTTGAAGCCGGGCAGGTTCTTCACCGTCTTGTAGTCCTCGGTGCCGGCGGCGAACTTGCCCGGCGCCGGGCCGGTGGCGGTGGCGAAGAGGCCGTTGCCGCCGCTGGTGATGCCGGTCCAGCCCTGGCTGTAGTAGGGCATGCCTAGCACCAGCTTCTGCCGCGGAGCCCCGACCGACAACCACTTGTTGATCGCGACCTCGGAGGAGAAGTCGGGGTTGTCGGGGGCGCCGGCCGGCACGCGCAGGGCCGACTGCTGGTTGGCCCGGTTCTCCCACGAGCCGTGGAAGTCGTAGCCCTGGACCGTGGCGAAGTCCAGGTAGCGGAAGATCTTGCCTTCGAAGCCGGCGTCGACCTTCGCGGGCGCGGCGGGCAGGAACGCCGTCAGGTCGTACCGCTTCTTGGTGGTGCGGGAGAGCTTGTCGAGCTGGGCCCGGAACTCGGCCGTCAGCAGCGTGAAGTTCCGCTTGTCCTCGGGCCGGATGATGTTGCCGACCTCGCCGGACGAGCCGGGCCACTCCCAGTCGAGGTCGATGCCGTCCAGCACGCCGGCGGCGACGCCCGCGGGCAGGCCGGGCAGGTTGCCCTTGATCCACAGGTCGACGCAGGACGCGACGAGCTTCTTGCGGGAGGCGTCGGTCAGGGCCGCGTCGGAGAAGTATTTCGAGCCGGTCCAGCCACCCAGCGAGATGAGCACGCGCAGACGAGGGTTCTTGGCTTTGAGCTCGGCGATCTGGTTGAGGTTGCCGCTGATCGGCTGGCCGGCCACGTCGGCGACGCCGTCGACGCTGAGCTCGGCCGAGAAGGGGGTCTGCCAGTCGGCCCACGGGTCGGCCGAGGCGCAGACGCCGTCGGCGGTGACCGGGCCGAACGCGTAGTTGATGTGGGTGAGCCGGGACGCGGCACCCGACTGCTGCACTTTGGCCAGCTGGAAGTCGCGGCCGTAGATGCCCCACTGCGTGAAATATCCGACCTTGACGTATTTCTTGGCACCGGCCTGAGCGGGCGAGGAAGGTATCGCGGTGACGGTCAGCGCGACCACGGCGGTAGCGGCCGCGGCGACGAGACGTCGGGTCCGAACGCGCATGAGCCCTCCAGGGGCGAAACGTTGAAGAAAGTTTCCTAATTGAGGAAGCTAAACGTCTCGCCCCGGCAAGGCAACCAGGAGAATGAGGATTATTCAGGCTAGCTCGTCGATAAGGTCAAGTCCTCGCTCCACCGAAGCCTGAATAACCCTCAATCGATGCGACTAGCGTAAATGGGCCGTTTCGTTCACCGAACGCACCGCCAGATTTCCGTCCGGCCACACGTCCATCGTGGAGATTCCCGCCGCGTCGAGGAACAGGCGGTGCAGGAACGCGTCGGAGGCGGCCAGCGCGTCACGCAGGATCAACTTGATCGGCGACACGTGCGAGACCACGACAACGACCCCACCCGCGTACGACTGGAGGATCGTCGCCATCGCGCCGCGTACCCGCTTCGAGGCCGCCTGGAACGACTCGCCCCCCGGAGGCGCGACGCTGGTCGAGTCGAGCCACGCCTGCATCTCGCGCGGCCAGCCCTCCTGCACCTCGGCGAAGGTCAGCCCCTCCCACACCCCGAAGTCGACCTCGATCAGGTCGTCGACGACCGTCACCGGCACGCCGCCCACCTCGGCCGAGATCAACTCAGCCGTACGCACGCAGCGGCTCAACGGTGAGCTGACGATGGCTGTCACGTCGCGCGCGATCCCGGCCACCCGGCCGCCCGCGGCCATCGCCTGCGCCTGGCCCTGGTCGGAGAGCGCGACGTCGCCGCGGCCCGAGTAACGGCCCTGCTGGGTGAAGATCGTCTCACCGTGGCGCACGAGGATGAGCCGGGTCGCGTCGTCGAGCGACGGCGGCGCCCACGAGCGCGGCGCCGAGGCGGCGGAGAAGGCCGACCCGGAAGAAGCCGGCGCCGCGGTGACCTCGGGCTCGATGCGATCGGCCACCGGTTTGCCCGCGGCCTCGTCCATCGCCCGGTTGGCCAGCGCGTCGGCCGCCTTGTTGCGCTCGCGCGGGATCCACTCGAAGGTCACCTTGCCGACCCGGGCGACCAGCTGGGCGGCCTCGGCGGCGAGCGGACGCAGCCCCGCGTTCTTGATCTGCCAGCGGCCCGACATCTGCTCGACCACGAGCTTGGAGTCCATGCGCACACCGACCTCGGTGGCGCCGAGCTCGATCGCGGCCTTGAGCCCCTCGATCAGCCCCGTGTATTCGGCGACGTTGTTGGTGGTCACGCCGAGGGAGCCGTACCGCTCAAGCAGGATCTCGCCGTCGGCGTCGCGCACCACCGAGCCGTACCCGGCCGGTCCGGGGTTGCCCCGGGACCCGCCGTCGGCCTCGACGAGAACTCTCACAGGCCCGATTCTTTCGTACGGACCATGATGCGGCGGCACTCCTCGCAGCGAACCACCTCGTCGGGGGCGGCCGACCGCACCCGGTTGAGGTCGGCGCCGTAGAGCTCGATGCGGCAGCCGCCGCAGCGCCCGGACTGGAACAGCGCGGCGCCCAGCCCCGAGTCGAGCCGGATCTTGTCGTAGAGGGTGACGAGATCGGCCGGCAGGTCGGCCGAGAGCGGACCCCGGGAGGAGGTCTTGAACTCCTGCTCCTTGGCGATGTCGGCCAGCGCCTCGTCGCGCCGCCGCTCGGCCGCCTCGCGCCGTTCGGTGGCCGCGGCCATCCGGCCCTGCACCTCGGTCAGGGCGGCCTCGGCCGACTCCTTCTGCTCCATCAGTTCGAGCTCGGCGTCCTCGAGCTCGGACTGCCGCCGGTTGAGGGTGGCCAGCTCGTGCTGCAGGCCTTCGATCTCGCGCAGGGCGCCGCCGGCGTCGAGCCTCTTCTGGTCACGGTCCTTGCGGACCCGTACCTGCTCGATGTCTTTCTCGAAACGGGTGATGTCGCGGTCGAGGTCGTCCACCGCGACCTGCGCCCGGACCCGCTCGTCCTCGAGCCCGGAGATCTCCCGCGCGACGGCGTCGATCTCGGCGAGCTCGGGCAGCGATTTACGCCGGTGCGCGAGCTGCGCCAGGGCGGTGTCGACGGCTTGCAGGTCGAGCAAGCGGCGCTGGGCTTCCGGCGAGGCCTTCACAGCAGGGGCTCCTTCTTTTCGGGTACGTCCCTGGCGTGCACGGTCCAGGGGTCGGTGTCCACATCAGACACGATGGTTTCGGCGCCGAACGTCTCGCGCAGCCAGGCGGCGACGTCGTCGAGCCACGGGCGCTCGGTCGCCCAGTGCGCGACGTCGACCAGCGCGGGTCCGTTCTCGGCGAGGTGCTCGCTCGCGGGGTGGTGGCGAAGATCGGCACAAAGGTACGCGTCGACACCCGCCCGGGTCGCGTCGGCGAGGAAGCTGTCGCCCGCGCCGCCGCAGACGGCGATCGTACGCAAGATCTTGGCGGGGTCGCCGGCCGCCCGCACCCCGGCCGAGGTGGTGGGCAGCAGGGTGGCCGCGTAGCCGGTGAACTCGGCCAGGTTCATCGGCTCGTCGAGCTCGCCGACGCGGCCCAGGCCTCGGCCCTCGCCCGCGGCGGCACCCACGGCCGGCACCAGGGGCCGCAGGTCGCGCAGGCGCAGGCGGGCGGCGAGCGCGTCGGACACGCCGGGGTTCGCCACGTCGGCATTTGTGTGCGCGACGTAGAGGGCGACGTCACTCCGGATCAACCGGTGCACGATGCGGCCCTTGAAGGTGTCGGGCGCGATCGACGAGACCGGCTTGAGCAGCAGCGGGTGGTGGGCCACGATCAGGTCGGCCCGCACCTCGAGCGCCTGGTCGACCGTCTCGGGCACGCAGTCGACGACGCAGAGGATGCGGCGGACCGAGTGCTCGAAGTCGCCGAGCACCAGCCCGACCCGGTCCCACGACTCCGCCCAGTCGCGCGGATAGCGCCGGTCGAGGGCGCTCACCACGTCGAGGACGGTCGGTGCTGCGGCAGAGTCGGTCACGGCCGCCAACTCTATCGGGCCGGAGCCCTCGAATCGCCAGGACAGGGGCCTACGCGGGTTCCACCCGGCTGCCGCTGCTCATCGTCACCGGGTTGGTGACGGCCTGCAGGGCACGCCGCCACGGGAACTGGCTGCGAAACCGGTCGGTCTGTCCCGGATTGCCGAGCCGGCAGACGTCCTCGCCGTAGAGAACGTGCACGCCCCAGTCCTTTAGCTTCGCGAGGCTGTCGTGCAGCGCGGGGTGCAGAGCCATGACCTTGTTCGTGTACGGCACGACGGCCGTGGGCACGCCGTAGCCGTAGCCCTCGACCAGCAGGCCGAGAACCAGGGTGTCGGTGATGCCAGCGGCCCACTTGTTGACGGTGTTGACCGTGGCCGGCGCGACGATCATCGCGTCGGCGCCGGGCAGCACGTCGGGGTCGCCCGGGCCCTTGTAATAGGTGCGAACCGGGTGGCCGGTCTGCTGCTGGAGGGCGGCCACGTCGACGAACTTGCGCCCGTCGGGCGTCGTGATCACGCAGACGTCCCAGCCCTCCTGCTGGGCGAGACCGACCAGGATGCCGACGTCGCGCGCCATGGGTGAACCGCAGACCAGGACGTACAGCACGCCGGGAGCGGAGTTACCGGTCGTCACGCGCTACCCTCCCGTCCGCACTCGAGACCGGTTCGAAAACCCGCTCATACACCGACTCCCATCTGCTCGGCCAGTTCCGCTATCGGAGCCGGCGGAGTGCCCCGCGTCCGGCGGAGCACGTCGGAAAGAACCTCGTGCGCGAGCGGGCGGCAACGGATCTCGCTCGGGGCGAGCCGGTCGCCCTCGAGCAGCATCTCGCTGGCCTTCTCGACGTTGCCGATCTGCGTGTAGCCGCGGGCGATGTCCAGGTAGTGGTGCGCCCGGCGCTCGGGCAGCATCGCGTTGAAGCCGACCACGTCGAGGTTCTCGTGCGTCTCGACCGCCATGCGGCCGTCGCCCAGCTCGACCGCGGTCGCGCAGCGGTGCAGCGCCACGTTGGTCGGGCCGAAGCTGGTCCAGTAGTGGTTGAAGTCGCCACCCAGCTCGAGGGACGCCTGTTCGGCGCCGCAGAGCAGGTCTCGTACGGTCGCACTGTCGCCGATGCGGGCCGCGGCCATCGCCCCGTTCAGCAGCAGCATCCCGTAGACCGAGAGGCGCTCCTCCTTGCGTTCGGGGTCGTCCGCGTAACCGGACGCGAGCCGGTTGGCGATGTTGACGTTGACCTCGAGCGAGGGCCGCACCCGGCCGAGTGCCCGCAGCGCGCTGCCCACCCGATAGCTGGCCAGCCCGGCCAGCAGACGGTCACCGGCCCGCTGGGAGACGGCGATCGAGCGGTCGGCCGCCAGCCACGACAGCTCGTGCTCGCCGACCTTACGCAGCGCGGACGACGCGATCTGGTAGACCTGGCCCAGCAGGTGGGCCGCCTCTTTACTCTCGGCGCCGGTGGCATAGGCACTGTCGGCCGCCTGGGCGTCGCGCAGCAGTTTGGGCAGCGTACGGGCGAGCACGCCGTACTTCGCATGCTGGAAGGTCAGCCACGCGTGACTGACCGCCTTGCGCATCTCGGCGATCGGCGGCGAATGCGGCACCGCCTGGAAGAACGCGCTCATCTGGTCGTATCGCTCCAGGGCGGCGCGGATCTCCTCCACCTCGACCTGGTCGATACAGTTCTGTGTCTCGGGCCGGCGCTCCACGTCCTTGCCCAGCAGAAGCTGGACGTCGACCTGCAGTACATCGGCGATCTCGTAGACGACGGAGAACTTGTCGAGCCGGCGGACTCCCCGCTCCACCTTGTCGACCCAGCTCTTGGACTTTCCCAGCCGGTCAGCGAAGACCTGCTGGGACATTTTGCGTCGACCGCGCCAATAGGCGACGCGGCGGCCGATCGGCAGCTCGTCCACGGTGCCTCCCCCAGCTCATCGACGACCCCCGCCGACGAGCTCTTGTGTCATCTGCAGTCTGAACCCAACACGACCGCGCACGTCGCACAGCGTGTGTGATCGCCTGCTCACCGATGCTCGTAGTTTTTCTGGCAACTTGCAAAGGGTGGATCTGCCGGAACCAACGAGGTGTGTCGCGCTTGGATACGGCGTACCGGGCTGATATAGCGCGGGGCCACCCAGATCGGGGGTTATCGAGCCATGCAGTGGACAGTCCATCGACCGTTCGTACCGCCCACGCTCCTCGATCGATCGCGGCTGCGCCGGGCCGCGCTGCGTTACGCCGCGCACGGATGGGCCGTCACGCCGGGTGCGCGCCTGGCCGGTCACCGCTTCGCGTGCGGCCGTCCGGGCTGCCCGATCATGGCGTGCCACCCGGCCCTGGAGGCCTGGGAGGAGACCGCGAGCGCCGACGCCGCCCAGGTGCAGGCGTGGTGGCGGCACACGCCGCACACCGTGCTGCTCGTGACCGGGCGGTGCTTCGACGTCCTCGAGGTGCCGGCCACGCTCGGCCTGCGGGCGCTCGGCACGGCCTGCTCCACACCGGAGTGCTCGGCGTCGAGCAGGCCGACGCCCGCGGCCCGGTCGCGGTGACCGCCACCGGGCGCTGGATGTTCCTGGTCCGGCCGGGCCGGCCGCTGCGGTCCGAGTTGGATCACCGGCTCGACGTGGTGCGGCACGGGCTCGGCTCGTGGATCCCGGCGGCACCCAGTCGTACGCTCGAAGGCCCCGTACGCTGGGCGGTCTCGCCGGAACGGGTGCGGTGGCGGCTGCCCGACGCCGAGGTCGTGCAGGGGTTGCTGACCGACGCGCTCGGCCCGGTTCGCGAGCCTCGGGTCATCGTGCCCCGGCAGTTGTCCACGGCGCGCCGCGGGGCGTGACGAGGGCCCGGCCGCCGAAGGACTGGACGGGTCACGGGCTCGGACCGGCGTACGCATGTCGTGGTCAACCTAGTGCCTATCCAGCGTGACGGTCGAGTCACTCATCGAAATGAACTTTGCGCGGCCGGGCTCGTACGTGGATGCGGGCACCCTGACTGTCGAAGATCGAGAGAAACTCGACGGCCCCGCCCTCGGCACCGCCGAACCAGTGCGGCACCCGGGTGTCGAACTCGGCCGCCTCGCCCGCCGGCAGCACCAGGTCGTGCTCGCCGAGCACCAGCCGCAGCCGGCCGCTCATCACGTAGAGCCACTCGTAGCCCTCGTGCGTCTTCGGGTCCGGCTGCTGCGCCGGCCCGGCCTCGATGATGTGCTTGAACGCCTGCGGGCCGCCGGGGTTGCGGGTCAGCGGCAGGATCGTCTGGCCGTAGCGGTGGATCGGGCGCGCGTAGACCCGGGGGTCCCCGGTCGGCGGCGCGCCCACCAGCTCGTCGAGCGGCACCCGGTAGGCCCGGGCCAGCGGCAGCAGCAGCTCGAGGGTGGCCTTGCGCTGCCCGGACTCGAGCCGCGACAGGGTGCTCACCGAGATGCCGGTCAGCTCGGCCAGCGCCGTCAGGGTGATGCCCGCGTCCCGGCGCAGCGCCCGCAGCCGTGGGCCGACCTGCCGCAATACGTCCTCGTTTGCCAACACAGCAAAGAAGCTACGCACTTTTGGCAGAGTCGCACCACCATGAGTTCATGAACTATGACGTGATGGTGATCGGGGGCGGACCGGCCGGGCTGAGCGGCGCGGTGGCCCTGGGACGGGCGTTGCGCTCGGTACTGGTGATCGACTCCGGCGAGGGCCGCAACGCCCCCGCCGAGGGCATCCACAACTTCCTGACCCGCGACGGGATGAGCCCCTCGGAGTTCCGGGCCGCGGGCCGGGCCGAGGTGGAACGGTACGGCGGGCGGGTGATCGAGGGCGAGGTCGTCTCGGCGGTCCCCGGCTTCGAGGTCACGCTGGCCTCGGGCGAGGTCCATCGGGGGCGGCGCCTGCTCGTCACCACCGGCCTGGCCGACCGGCTGCCCGACGTGCCCGGGCTGGCCGAGCGCTGGGGCCGCACCGTGCTGCACTGCCCCTACTGCCACGGCTACGAGGTGCGCGGCACGGCGATCGGCGTACTCGGCGATCTGGGCGACCCCGCAGCCGCCGACAAGGTGCGGCTCTGGAGCCAGTGGAGCCCCGACGTGCGCCTGCTGCCGCTCGACCAGGTCGCCGCGGTCGAGGCGGACGGCGTACGGATGACCGACGGCACGCTCGTCGCCCGCGACTATCTGGTGGTCACCACCCGGGTCGAGGCTCGCGCCGCGTTTCTCGGCACGCTGGGGCTCAAGGCCGTCGAGCACCCGATGGGGATCGGCACCCACGTGCCCGCGATCGACCCGACCGGGCGCACCGAGGTGCCCGGCGTCTGGGTGGCCGGCAACGTCGCCGACCCGATGGCCCAGGTGATCACCTCGGCGGCCGCCGGGACCATGGCCGGCGCGATGATCAACTTCGACCTGTTGCCGCCGGCTCCCGAAACCCCGTGATCAACTTCGACCTGTTGCCGCCGGCTCTCGGAACCCGGTGATCAACTTTGACCGGTTGCCGCCAGCTCCCGATACGCCGTGATCACCGCGGCCGTACGGTCGGCGAGCTCGGGGCCGGCCTCAACAGCGGGCTCCTCGGTGAGACCGGCCAGCACGATCGCGGCCTGCCGGGCGGTCTCGCCGATCTGGTTCTCGCGCAGGAACGCCTCGCCGGCCAGCGCGGTCCGGTCAAGGCTGCGCAGGATGCGGTTGGCCTGCTCCCCGGTCGCCCGCCACAGCTCGCCGGCGCGCTCGAGCTGGGCGGCCAGGGCCAGCACGGCCGGACTGTCGTCGGGGACGTCCTGACGGCGTACGCCCTCGATCTCGACCCGGAGACGGCGCAGCTCCTGACGCCGGGCCAACAGCGCACCCAGGTCGTCGAGGGCCCGGGTGAGCGAGCGGTCGGCCTCGGCGGGATCGATCATGCCGGGCAGTGCGGGCCAGGTGCGGCGGATGCGGCGCGAGACCCCGACGGCGCGCTTGAAGACGGCACGTTCCTCGGGCGTACGAAGGGTGCGGGCGCCTTCTCCGGTGGGCACCTCGAACGAGGCGGGTCGCGCGGCGCGGGCCTGACGGTGCCAGACGGTGGCCACGGTCGCGGCCGAGACGGCGAAGGGCAGCCACCAGGGCACACCGACGGCGTAGAGAACAGCCGTGGCGAAGATCAACACGAAGCTGAGGCGGGACGCGGTCGCGACGCGGGCCTCGTAGCTGAGTCCGCTCGGCTCGGCGGGGACGACCTCGGTCACGGAGCCGGAACGGTGCCGGGTGGCGCGGCCGGTGCGCAGCCTCAGGGCGTACGGGGCCAGGACGGTCTTCTCGGCGTCCATGCCGATGTGCAATTCCGCCGGCATGTGCGCTCCGACCCGTTTCAGGACGGCCGGCCGTGCGCCGTCGCCTTCGGCAGGGCGGGCCCGATCGCCGGGGGGAATCCGAACGGGGCCCGCCCGCCGGGGGGATCTCCCCGCCGGCACCACAAGGAATCGGTGATCGCGGGGCCGGGTTGAGGAACCTCTCGGTTGCGAACCGGGTGCTCGCATGCCCGGGGGGCGGTCCGCCGACCGGGATCGATGTAGCCTCGCCGCGTGGATGCGGTCGATCTGGTGTTACGCAAGTTCGACGGGCGGCCGCACCGCCAGGTGACGGCGCGCCTGCTCGGCGAGGACGCGTGGGGCACCTGGCTGGCCACCCCGCGCGGCACCCTGGTCACCTACCACTACGGCCGCCGCAACCGGGGCCGCACCAGAGCCGACGCCGTACGTCTCGTGCCCGCCGACAAGTGGTGGATGGCCATGTTCCTGGCCGAGCCCGACGTGCGCGCCGCCTACTGCGACGTCATCAGCCCGCCGCGGTGGACCGGTCCCGCCGAGATCACCGTGGTCGACCTCGACATCGACGTGATCCGCTACCGCGACGGCCGCGTCGAGGTGGACGACGAGGACGAGTTCGCCCAGCACCGCGACGAGTTCGGCTACCCGCCCGGGATCGTCGCCGGGGCGCTCGGCGCGGCCGGCGAACTGCGGACCGCTCTCACCCTCGGCGAGGAGCCGTTCGCCTCGCATTACCGCGACTGGCTCGCCCGGGTCTGACTTTCGTCCCTAGGGTGACCGCATGGACGTGATTCGCGGCGCGATCGCCGAGCAGCGGCGCCGCATCGCCGCCCTGATCGAGTCGCTGACCCCGGCCCAGCTCGCCACCCCGAGCCTCTGCGGCGCCTGGACCGTGCGCCAGGTCGCCGGGCACCTGCTGGCCGCCGTCGACACCCCGGTCGGTGCGACCTTCTCGGCACTGGTCCGCGGCGGGTTCCGCGTCCACCGGGCCAACGCGCTGCTGGCCGCCCGGGTCGCCGAGCGTCCCCCGGCCGAGCTGGCCGAGGGGCTGCGGCGGCACGCCACCGATCCGTTCCGGCCGCCGATCGTCGGCTATCCCGGCCGGCTCACCGACCTGCAGGTGCACGGGCAGGACATGCGCCGCCCGCTCGGGCTGCCGCACGGGCTCGCCCTGGACGACCTGCGGATCTCGCTGAACTTCCTGACCGGCGGGCGAGCGGTCGGCTTCACCCCGCGCCGCCGGGTGGCCGGGCTGCGCTTCGAGGCCACCGATCTCGACTGGGCCCACGGGGACGGCGCGCTGGTCAGCGGCCCGGCCGAGGCGCTGATGATGGCGCTGACCGGGCGGCCCGCCGTGCTCGGCGAGATCGACGGTCCGGGAGTCCGTGAGCTTTCCGCCCGCATCACGTGAGGCCCCGCCCGCCACCGCCGAAAACTGTCGGAGGGCAACCCTAAGGTCACCCCCATGAATGACACCGCCCTCCAGTCATCCCCCATCACCCTCGACCGGCGTCTCGTCCTCGGCGAGATCGACTACCAGGTGACCGCCTTCCCGACCGACGACAACCGCATCGACCTGTGCATCGTGAGCAGCGACGGCGACGGTCACGTGGTGAGCGAGATCAGCGGCGGCCTCTCCCCGGCCGACCTGCCCACGCTGACGAACGTGCTCACAACGACCCTGGCCGGGCTCATCGCGATGACCCAGCCGGCCCCGGCACCGGCGCCCGCCGGCCC
Organism: Actinoplanes solisilvae; assembly: GCF_003999975.1. Classification (GTDB taxonomy): domain Bacteria; phylum Actinomycetota; class Actinomycetes; order Mycobacteriales; family Micromonosporaceae; genus Actinoplanes; species Actinoplanes solisilvae. Next base: position 81,288 of record NZ_RJAC01000015.1, read on the forward strand.
GCCGCCCGACCGGCGCGACCGCCACCCCAACCAGGGCGCCCGCTGGACGGCGGGCGACGACGAACGCCTCGTCGAGCGCTACCGGGCCGGCGCTCGCCCGCGCGACCTGATGGCCGAGTTCGGCCGCAGCAACGGCGGCATCCGGGCCCGTCTCGAATACCTCGGCGAGCTTCCACCCGGCGGCCGGTGGCGTCCCGCGGGCGACCCGCCCGCCGGCCCTCCGCCCGCCGGCCCCGTTCCCGCTCCCCCGGCGGCCCCCGAGTCCACCGGCTGACCCCTCGGCCGGGCCGGGCGCGCCCTCGCGCCCGGCCCGCCGTTCTTCCTAGCCGTCCGCCGGCGTGGTGGCGGCGGCCGCGGTGAGCAGCCCCTGCCGCGGCCCGGCCAGGCACGCCTCGACCCGCAGCATCTGCCCATGGGTGAACATGAACATCGCCGAGTCGTCGGTGTAGTCCATGTAATTCATGAACATGTCGCCGTCGGGCCCGTTGTTGCAGGTCACCGACGGGAAGGCGGGCGTGCCGAAGTTCTGCCCGGCCTGGTTGGGCGTGTCCGCCACGAAGTCGGTGCCGCTGCAGCCGGTGCCGTCGTCCCCGCCGATGTGGAAGAGGTTGAGCCAATGCCCGATCTCGTGGGTGGTGGTCCGCCCGAGGTTGAAGGGCGCGGCCGCGGTGCCCGTCGTGCCGAAACCGGTGTCGGTGATGACGACGCCGTCGGTGGCCGCCGGCCCACCGGGAAATTGGGCATAGCCCAGCAGCCCGCCCCCGAGCCGGCAGACCCAGATGTTGAGGTAACGGTCGGCCGGCCACGCGTCGGCGCCGCCCCGGGCCGTGAACTTCACCGCGTCGTCGTCCGAGAAGGACCTGGCGGTCGTCCGCCGACGGGTGACGCCGGTGGTCGGGTTGCCGTCCGGGTCGACGGTCGCCCGGCGGAACTCGATGCGCGCGTCCGCGACCAGCCCCTGCCACACCGGCGGCACGTTCTTGACGTCGGCGTTCAGCGCCCGGAAGTCCTCGTTGAGCACGGCGATCTGGCCGTCGATCTGCTCCTCGGAGACGTCCTGCTCATCCGTGGCGTGCACGACGTGGACGACCACCGGGATGGTCAGCACCTCGGCCCGGCTGGGCTGTTCCTCGCCGGTGGCGAAGGCGAAGGCGAGGTTCTCGATGGCGGCCCGGTTGAGCCGGTAGTTCAGGCTTTCGTTCAACAGACGGCGGTGCACGTCCTCGCTGCCGCAGCCGCGCCGTACCGGCGGGTCAACCATGTCGGCGGTGTCCATCGGTCCTCATCTCCCTCGCCCTATTTGCGGATCCTCAACACCTGGTCGTCGTGCGCGACGATGTGCAGCACGCGCGTCCCCGCCCCGGCCCGCACGCGCACGGCGTCGTCCTCCTCGGCCTCCCAGCTCCCCCGGGTCGGCGTGGCCCGGTCGGCTGCCCCCGCGGCATATTCGACATAGCCGCCGCCCGGCCGGAACTCGAGGCTGGGACGCGATGCGCGGCTCGGCGGAAAGGGGAAGTCGGCAGGGCGGTAGACAGCCTGATCGTCGGTGTCCTCCTCGAAGGAGCGATACCAACGCCGGAAAAGATCCGGGGAGACCTCGGGCATGTCCGTGACCGCCAAAGCGTGGAAGGGCAGCTCCGACCGATCGCCGGAGTTGCTTCAAGACGCCACCCTGTCAGCGTCTGCCCTGGTGAGAGCCAATTCGGTCCGTGATCCGACACGGGAGGGGTCGACCTTTCCCACGAACGCCGGATGGCCCGGCCGCTCCGGCCTGGCCCACCCTGACCACATGAGCTGGAACCGGCGCACGACACACCGGCTCGCCGCGATCGACGCCTACCGCTTCCCCGCCACCGTGCGGCAGCGCTTCGCCACCGAGCACGACACCCTGACCGCCACCGACCTGGACGCGATCGAGTCCGCGGCCCGCCAGTGGTTCCGCCTGGCGGCCCGCCACCCCCGCGCCAGGACTGCGATGCCTTCGCAGGTCACCGACGCGCTCCGGCGCGCGCTGTCGCAGCAGACCGCCGACTATGCCGCGTTCTGCACCGAGGCCTTCGGCCGGCCCTACCTGCCCCCGCCGGTCACCGCGCATCCTTCGGCCGGCCTGGCTGAGACCTTGCGGCTCGCCCGGCAGGACGAGAACTGCGGCCCCGGCGCCCTCCCCCTGCTGTTCCGCGTCGACCAGCAGTTGGCGATCCCCGGCGGCCACCGCTATCTGGCCGACTGCGGCGGCCGGGGCGTCTGCCACGACCTCCCCGGGACTCTCTGCCTGATGCATCTCACCGGAACCGGGCGCCTGGTCCGCAACCGCGGCCGCAAGGAGACGCCCCCACCCACCTCCCCCGACGCGGCCGGCTTCGGAGGCGGGGGTGGTCCCTGAAATCCGCTTGAGGGCGGTGGGACGATCGGTTTCATGAAGAAGATCCCCACGCTGTTCCTGCGGGACCCCGCCGACCGGAAACGCATCCTCTCCGAGGTGCACCCCGACTGCCGGTGGGTCCTCGACGGCGAGGGAGTCGCGACCCGCAAGTACGACGGCACCTGCGTCCTGTTCGACGACGAGGGCGTGTGGTGGGCCCGGCGCGAGGTCCGCCCGAGCCGCACCCGCCCGCCCGGCTACCGCGCGGTGATGACCGACGAGGTCACCGGCAAAACGGTGGGTTGGGAGCCGATCGCCAACTCGGCTTACGCCGGCTACCACGACGAAGCCCTGGCCGCCGACCGTCGCACTTTCGTCCCCGGCACCTACGAACTGATCGGCGTCAAAATCAACGGCAACCCCGAGGCCGTACGGGGCCACGCGCTGGTCGCCCACGCCGAAGCCGAACGGTTCGACGTCCCCCTCGACTTCGCCGGCCTGCGCGACTGGCTGCTGGCCCACCCCCGCTACGAGGGAATCGTCTGGCACCACCCCGACGGCCGCCGCGCGAAACTGAAGCACCGCGACTTCGCGCTGGACCCGACACTGGTGGGGTGACCTTCTCCGCACGCCCACAGTGGTTCCGGACGGCAATCTGGGGCTACCTGGCCGCCACGTTAATGACCAACGGCGCCACCGACCTGACCGACAGCCGCCCGCTGGGCTGGTTCTGGTTCCTCTGCGGCGCCGGAGCCCTGTTCCTGCTGTTCCAGCACCTACGCGAACAGTCCCTACGCGGCCTGCACAAACCCCCCACCGCCTGGTCCCGCTCAGACACGATCAACACCGCGATCCTGGCCCTGCTGACCCTCTACCCCCTGGCAAACGTCCAGTTCAGCGCCCACCTGTCCCCACCCGAACAGGCAACCTCCTACACGCTGGCCGCCCTATACGCAGCCCTACTCCTGGACTTCGCCCTACAACGCCACCAAACGGTAAAATCCCCCACCCCTCACCAGCCAACCCCCACTTAGCCCCACAGCCCCACAAGACCGACCGAGCCCCACAAAGCCCCGTCAACAACCGGCAAGCATGAGCGAACAACGCAAAACACCGCAGCGTGGATCATCCAGTTCGCAGCGACGATTGCTCATGCTCCTCTCCAGGCCACCCTGTCATCGTGCTCCCACAGCAGTTCGACCGATCACGGCGACCGATCACGGCGGCCGGTTGGCTCACCGCCGCGGCTAAATCCAGGAACCAGGCGTTTCCCCAGCCAGATCGTTCCGCCGATCCTTGATGCAGGGGCCTCAATCGCATTCCAGAGGCCTAGTTCCAGAATCTCGGATTGATCATGGCTGAAAGAGTCCCGCCTGCCTGAAGCTGGGACTTGGCGCCCGACTCGACCATGTGCCAGCGCCACAGCCAGCACCGCGCCGCATAACGGCGGCCCACTTGGAAAGCCTCAGCAACCACCCCGACACCGCAACCGGCCACAACTAATTGCCCGACCCGCTCCACCCAACTAAAGACACCCTCGCAAGGCCTGCCAACTCCAAACCGCGCAGCGGCGACGCCGGTCCGCGCAACAACGACCGGACCAAGGCCCGCGCATCACCGACGTGAATCCGCGCAGCGGAGACGGGCCCGCGCAGCAGCACCGAGACGCACAGCACCGACGGGTAGGACCCGCACACCAGCACCGAGACGCACAGCACCGACGGGTAGGACCCGCACACCAGCACCGAGACGCACAGCACCGACGGGTAGGACCCGCACACCAGCACCGAGACGCACAGCACCGACGGGTTGGACCCGCACAGCGGCTCCGAGACGCAAAGCGCCGACGGGTTGGACCCGCACAGCGGCTCCGAGACGCGCAGCGTCGACGGGTTGAAGGCCGGGACGTGGGGAGCGCGAGTCACCGCAACGTGGGGTTTCCGGGGGCTCGGCCCCCGGAGCAGGCATGACGGGCGCCCCGGTCCGCGCACTCCGCGGACAGGGGGTGCCCAAGCCCGTGGGCGCGGTAGGTTTCGAACCTACGACCCCTCGCTTGTAAGGCGAGTGCTCTCCCACTGAGCTACGCGCCCGGCATTCACCGGAGTGGTCATCGTACCCGGCGTCAGGCGGCCAGGTCGGTGAGGGCGGCCCGCCAGGCGTTTTGGTCGCGGGTGACGCCGGGGCCGGCTTCTTCGGCGAAGCGGATGGTGCCGCCGCGGTCGATGAGGAAGGTGCCTCGGTTGGCTGTGCCGCCGCCGGCGTTGAAGACTTCGTAGGCTTGGGCGATTTCGCCGTGGGGCCAGAAGTCGGCCAGGAGCGGGAAGTCGAATTTCTGCTGGTTGGCCCAGACTTTGTGGCTGTAGACGGAGTCGACGCTGACGGCCAGGACCTGGACGTGCGAGTTCTGGAAGTCGGCTAGCCCGTCTTGGATGCCGCTCATTTCGCCCTGGCACGTGCCGGTGAACGTGAGGGGGTAGAAGACCAGCAGCACGGCTTTGCGACCGTGGAAGTCGGTCAGCCGTACGACTTGGTTGTTCTGGTCTTTGAGGGCGAAGCCGGGCGCTTGCGCGCCGATCGGGAGCGGCATGGGCACAACCCTAACCAGGTCGGCGTCCGCGGGGGACGCCGACCAGGCGACGGATGGCAGCGAGCTATTTCTTCTTGCTACCCCTGGGGGATACCAGCCGGGCCCCGGTCCAGTCCTTGCCCGCGTTGACCGTGGAGGTCTGCTGAAGGCCGGCTGTGGGGGCATTTTCGCTGATCTCGCTCGGCTCCACGTGGTTGTCGCGGCCGGCCTTGGGGGTCAGCAGCCACACCACGCCGTTGTCGGCGAGAGGGCCCAGGGCGTCGGTGAGGATCTCGAAGAGATCACCGTCACCGTCGCGGTACCACAAAAGCACCGCGTCGACGACTTCATCGGTGTCTTCGTCGACCAACTCGCCGACGCGTTCGGTCAGGGCGTCACGGAGGTCTTCGTCGACATCGTCGTCGTAGCCCATCTCCATGACCACCATGTTCGGCTCGAAGCCGAACCGGTCCGCCAGGCTGCGTACGCCGTCGGCCTGACCAGCGGTCGCGCTCACTGTCTAAGTCCTCCTAGCCGTCAAAATCAAGGTAAACCTGGGGGTAGTCCACACACTTGCGGGCCCCAGCGCAAGTGGCGCACCGGGTGTGTGGCAATTTACCGCGCCAGCAGGGCGTGGGCACCCTGTGTGATGGCATCCTCCCCTACGAGCACATGCTGTGCTGCCGGACCCAGCGGAATCAGCGCATCGGCCGAGGCGATTCGCCTGGCCGCGCCCACGAAACCGCCGTCTACCAGGGCCGCGAGCACGCCTTCGCCGACGCCGCCCGAGCGGCGGGTCTCGTCGACGATCAGGACCCGGCCTGTGGCGCCCGCCTCACGTACGAGGTCGTTCACGGGCAGGGGGTTCAGCCAGCGCAGGTCCACCACGCGGGATCCGTACCCCTGTTCGGCGAGCTGGGCCGCCACGCGCAGCGACATGCGCAGCCCGTTGCCGTACGTGATGATGGTCAGATCGGTGGCGTTGCCGATCGGGTAGGTGCGGGCGCGGCCGATCGGCACGTGTTCGGTGGTCCACGCGCCGGGGCCGGCGTAGGGGGCGAGCCATTCGTTGTCGCCCTGCCGGTAGAGGTCGCGGGTGTGGTAGAGCGCGATCGGCTCGAGGAAGACGCAGACGGTGCCGTCGGCGGCCGCCGAGGCCAGGCAGGAGCGCAGCATGGGGGCCGCGTCGGCGGGCCGGCTGGGCACGGCCAGCACCAGGCCGGGGATGTCGCGCAGCACGGCGATCGAGTTGTCGTTGTGGAAGTGACCGCCGAAGCTTTGCTGGTAGGCGAGCCCGGCGACCCGTACGACCATGGGGTTGCGGTAGGCCCCGGACGAGAAGAACGACATCGTGGCCGCCTCGCCGCGGAGCTGGTCTTCGGCGTTGTGCAGGTAGGCCAGGTATTGGATCTCGGGGATGGGCAGCCGGCCGTCGAGCCCGGCGCCCAGGGCGAGCCCGAGGATCGTCGTCTCGTCGAGCAGGGTGTCGAAGACCCGTTCGTCGCCGAAGCGCTCCTGCAGGTGCTTGGTGACGCCGTAGACGCCGCCTTTGCGCCCCACGTCCTCGCCGAAGACCAGCACGCCGGGGTGGTAGGCCAGTGCGTCGGTCAGCGTCGCGTTGATGGTCTGGGCCAGGGTGAGCGGCCCGGACTGCTCGGGCAGCTTGCCGCCGAACGCGCGGGACCGGGCTGCCGCGCCGGGGCCGAGCGCGCGGGAGGCCACGTCGGTGATCTCGTGGGAGGCGCGCAGTGGGCGGCGCGGGGCCAGCGGCGCGACGATCTCGGCGACGTTGGCCAGCTTGGGCTCGCCGAGCACTTCTTCGGCGACCTTGCGCACCTGCCAGCCGACCTCGTCGTAGCGGGTGATCACCTCGTCGGCGCTCAGCAGTCCGGCCTCGACGAGCAGGCGGGCGGTGCTGATCAGGGGGTCGCGGGCCAGGTCGGCGTTGATCTCGTCGGTGCCGCGGTAGGCGACCTCGGCGTCGGCGCCCGCGTGCCCCATCAGGCGCACCGTCGACAGGTGGAGCACGGCCGGCCGGCGTTCCCGGCGCACGTAGCCGACGGCCTCGATGGCCGCGTCGTAGGTGGCGGCGAGGTCGCAGCCGTCGGCGGCCGAGTAGCGCAGGCCGGGCCGCGAGCCGAGCATGGCCGCGAGCCACCCCTCGGGCGTGGGCACGCTGATGCCCAGCCCGTTGTCCTCACAGATCAGGAGCAACGGCAGCGGTACGCCGGAGTGTTCGAACCAGCCGGCCGAGTTGAGTGCGGCGGTGGCCGTGGCGTGGTTGGCCGAGGCGTCCCCGAAGGACGCGACGGCGATCGCGTCGGGCACCCAGCGGCTGTCGAGGCGCGGCTGGGCCAGGGTGCGGGCCAGGCCGACGGCCCGGGGCAGGTGGGACGCCACGGTGGAGGTGGTCGGGATGATGTTGAGGTCGGCGCTGCCGAAGACCTTGTGGCGGCCGCCGGCGATCGGTTCGCGGGCCGAGGCGACCACGCCGCGCAGCACGTCGCGGGCGGCGTCGGGCAGGCTCTTGGCGCGGGCGCAGAAGAACGCCGCCGACCGGTAGTGCAGCAGGGCGGGGTCGGTGGGCAGCAGCGCGGCGGCGACGGCCGCGTTGCCCTCGTGGCCGGACGATCCGATGGTGTAGAAGCCCTCGTTGAAGCTGCGCAGCCAGCGCGCGGCGAGGTCGAGGTGACGGCTGGCGAGCTGGGCGTCGAACAGCTCGAGGGCACGGGCGCCGGTGAGCGTGGTGCCCTCGCGGACGGCGTCCCCCGCGGCGCGACGGTCGTCTGGGGAGCCCAGTGCCGACACCGCATCGCGGAAGCGCTCATCGAGGTTCTGCGGGGTGGTCACCAGACCAGCATTGCCCACGCGGGCCACCCCCGCCATGCCGGAAAAGCGGCGGAGGCGGTGGGACCTGCAAAGGCGCAGGAAGGGGCCTGGCAGACTCTTTTCATGCGTACCGAGGTGATCACGGTTCGGACCGGGTCGCGTCCCGTGGTGCGGGACATCACCCGTGAGGCCGAGCGGTTCGTCGAGTCCGAAGGGGACGGGCTGCTGCACGTCTTCGTGCCGCACGCGACGGCCGGCCTGGCGATCATCGAGACCGGCGCCGGGTCGGACGACGACCTGCTCGCCGCGATCGATGAACTCCTGCCCGCCGAGGACCGCTGGCGGCACCGGCACGGCTCGGCCGGTCACGGCCGTGACCACGTACTCCCGGCCTGGATTCCGCCCTATGCGTCGCTCCCGGTGATCGGCGGCCGCATGGCGCTGGGCACCTGGCAGTCCATCTGCCTGGTGGACACCAACGGCGACAACCCGGAGCGCCAAGTAAGGTTCAGCTTCCTGCCCGGCTGAGTCACTATCTCGTTACTCAGCGGTAACCAATGTGTCAAGCATCGCCGTGCGCACGGTAGGCGTGACGATGCCCACGACAAAGGGGCAGGATGGAGTAACACCCGCACGACTCACACAATGGGCCGGGCGGTCCCGACACCCGACCAAGAGGAATGCCTGTGGCCACGGAGCGCAAGCGCCCGGTGATCAGTGACGGCCTGCCGAGCCAGCTTCCGGACATCGACCCCGAAGAAACCAATGAGTGGGTCGAGTCGCTCGACGGAGTCATCGACGAACGAGGCGCCAAGAGAGCCCGTTACGTTATGTTGCGCCTGCTCGAGCGGGCCCGGGAGCGACAGGTCGGCGTCCCGCCCCTGACCTCCACGGATTTCATCAACACGATTCCGCCGGAGCAGGAACCCTGGTTCCCCGGGGACGAGTTCGTCGAACGCCGCATCCGGGCCTACATCCGGTGGAACGCGGCCATGCTGGTGCACCGCGCCCAGCGTCCCGAGATCGGCGTGGGTGGCCACATCTCGACGTACGCGTCGAGCGCCAGCCTCTACGAGGTCGGCATGAACCACTTCTTCCGGGGCAAGGACCACCCCGGCGGCGGCGACCACATCTTCTACCAGGGCCACGCCTCCCCGGGCATGTACGCGCGGGCGTTCCTCGAGGGCCGGCTCAGCGAGAACGACCTCGACGGCTTCCGCCAGGAGCTCTCGCACCCGGGTGGCGGTCTGCCGTCCTACCCGCACCCGCGCCTGATGCCCAACTTCTGGGAATTCCCGACGGTCAGCATGGGCCTCGGCCCGCTGAACGCGATCTACCAGGCGCGCTACAACCGCTACCTGCAGAACCGCGGCATCAAGGACACCAGCCAGCAGCGCGTCTGGGCGTTCCTGGGCGACGGCGAGATGGACGAGGTCGAGTCGCTCGGCGCGATCGGCCTGGCCGCCCGCGAGGAGCTCGACAACCTCACCTTCGTCATCAACTGCAACCTGCAGCGGCTCGACGGCCCGGTGCGCGGCAACGGCAAGGTCATCCAGGAGCTCGAGTCGTTCTTCCGCGGTGCCGGCTGGAACGTGATCAAGGTCGTCTGGGGCCGCGAGTGGGACGACCTGCTGGCCAAGGACACCGACGGCGCCCTGGTCAACCTGATGAACGTCACCCCCGACGGTGACTTCCAGACCTACAAGGGCGAGTCCGGGGCGTACGTCCGCGAGAACTTCTTCGGCCGGGACCCGCGCACCCGCAAGCTGGTCGAGGGCATGTCGGACGACGAGGTCTGGAACCTCAAGCGCGGCGGCCACGACTACCGCAAGCTCTACGCGGCGTACAAGGCGGCCACCGAGCACACCGGCCAGCCGACCGTGATCCTCGCGCACACCATCAAGGGCTGGACGCTGGGCTCGCACTTCGAGGCGCGCAACGCGACCCACCAGATGAAGAAGCTGACGCTGGACGACCTCAAGGGCTTCCGCGACACGCTCTACCTCGACATCAGCGACAAGCAGCTCGAGGAGAACCCGTACCTCCCGCCGTACTTCCACCCCGGTGAGAAGTCCGACGAGATGCAGTACATGCTCGAGCGGCGGCGTGAGCTGGGCGGCGGCATCCCGTCGCGGCGCACGAAGGCCAAGGTGCTGCAGATCCCCGACTCCAAGGAGTTCGGGTACGTCAAAAAGGGCAGCGGGAAGCAGAAGATCGCCACCACGATGGCGTTCGTCCGGCTGCTCAAGGACCTCATGAAGGACAAGGACTTCGGTGCCCGATGGGTGCCGATCATCCCCGACGAGGCCCGCACCTTCGGCATGGACTCGCTCTTCCCGACCAAGAAGATCTACTCGCCGTTCGGCCAGACCTACACGTCGGTCGACCGCGATCTCTTCCTGTCGTACAAGGAGGCGACCAACGGCCAGATCCTGCACGAGGGGATCAACGAGGCCGGGTCGACCGCGAGCTTCATCGCCGCCGGCACGTCGTACGCCACGCACGACGAGCCGATGATCCCGCTCTACATCTTCTACTCGATGTTCGGGTTCCAGCGCACGGCCGACGAGCTGTGGGCGGCGGCCGACCAGATGACCCGCGGCTTCCTGCTCGGGGCCACCGCGGGGCGCACCACGCTCAACGGTGAGGGCCTGCAGCACGAGGACGGGCACTCGCTGCTGATCGCGGCGACGAACCCGGCCGTCGTGTCGTACGACCCGGCGTTCGCGTTCGAGATCGCGCACATCGTCGAGGACGGCCTGCACCGCATGTACGGCGAGAAGCAGGAGAACATCTTCTACTACCTCACCGTCTACAACGAGCCGGCCATCCAGCCCGCAGAGCCGGCCAACATCGACCGGGAGGGCCTGCTCAAGGGCATCTACCGGTACTCGCCGGCGCCTGAGACCACCGGCCCGAAGGCGCAGCTGCTGGCCTCCGGCACCGGCATGGCCTGGGCGCTCAAGGCGCAGACGCTGCTCGCCCAGGACTGGGGGGTCGGCGCCGACGTCTGGTCGGTCACGTCGTGGACCGAGCTGCGCCGCGACGCGGTCGAGACCGAGGAGCACAACCTGCTCAACCCGGGCGACCAGCCCCGCAAGCCGTACATCCAGACCAAGCTGGACGGCACCGAGGGCCCGGTCGTGGCGGTCAGCGACTTCATGCGGGCGGTGCCCGACCTGATCTCGCGCTGGGTGCCGAACGACTACACGTCGCTGGGCACCGACGGCTTCGGCATGAGCGACACCCGGCACGCGCTGCGGCGTCACTTCCACGTCGACGCCGAGTCGATCGTGGTGGCCACGCTGCGTCAGCTCGCGCTGCGCGGCAAGGTTCCGGCCCACGTGCCGGCCGAGGCGGCCAAGAAGTACGCCATCGACGACGTGAACGCGGCGCCGGTCGGCGAAACGGGCGGCGACAGCTAGCCCGAGAGGCACAAAAGAGCCGGATCCCCCCGTACGGGGTGGGTCCGGCTTCTTTTTATGCCGGGGGCTCGAGCAGCGTTCGCAGGTGGGCGTCGAGGCGGTCGAACCGGTGCTCCCAGAACACGCGGTATTGACCCATCCACTCACTGGCGGCCCGCAGCGGCTCGGCCTCGAGCGTGCAGGGCCGCCACTGCGCCTGCCGCCCTCGCGAGATGAGCCCGGCCCGCTCGAGCACCTTGAGGTGCTTGGAGATCGCGGGGAGCGTCATCTCGAAGGGCTCGGCGATCTCGTTGACCGTCGCCGGGCCCTCGGCCAGCCGGGCCAGGATGGCGCGGCGTGTCGGATCAGCGAGCGCCGCGAACACGACACTCAGCGGATCCGTGGCCACGGCGCTCATTCTGGCACCCCCGTAGCTCAGGCCGGGACGTACGTGACGACGTCCACCCCGGTCTTGGTCTGCCAGGTCCCGGTGAGCGTGAGCGCGATCTTCGTGCCCTCGTCCCACAGCTTGCGGCCCTCGCCCTGCACGACGGGGTAGACCATGACGCGGTACTCGTCGATCAGGTTGTGCCGGGTCAGATAGTTGACCAGGTCGGCGCTGCCGTTGATGAGCAGGCTCTGCGGGCCGGCCTTGAGCTCGCGCACCGCGTCGGCCACGTCGCCCTGGAGGAAGGTCGCGTTCCACTCCGGCTGGGTGAGCGTGGTGGTCGCGACGTGCTTGGGCATCGAGTTCATCTTCACGCCGAAGTGGCCGGTCGCCTCCTCCATGCCCGGCCAGACCGCCGCGAAGCCCTCGTACGTCTTCCGCCCCAGCAGCAGTGCGTCGGCCTCTCGAAGATTCGCGTCCTGCCAGCCGCTCAGTTCGTCGTTGAAGTAGGGCTGGCTGAAGGCCGGGTTCTCGAAGACGCCGTCGAGGGTCACGTACTCCACCGCCACGATCTTGCCCATCGGAAGTCCCCTGTCTGCGTGTTTTACCAACTGGTTAATTAGCTGATTGGTAAATTACGGATACCCCGTGCACCTGTCAAGTAACCCAACGGTCTCGATCGAAGGACGTCGAGGCCCTGGACCGCCCGACACCAGTTTTCGTAAGCTCCCGGAGAGGGGCCTTCCCGAGGGGTCAGTGATCCTCTAATCTCCGAGGAAATTTCACCTTTCGAGGGAGGCCGCATGGCCGTCGCTCACGGAGTACCGGTCCTCGCCATCCCCGTCGAGCCGGTCCGCCGGTCCTGGATCGGCCTGCTCTTCGCGGCGAACCTCGGCCTCTGGATGGCCTACTTCACGCCGATCCAGGTGCTGCTGCCCGAACAGGTCGCCGAGATCACCCCGCAGCACAAAGAGCTCTGGCTGGGCGTGGTCACCGGCATCGGCGCGATCGTCGCCATCATCGTCAACCCGCTGGCCGGGGCGCTCTCCGACCGCACCCGGCTCAAGCTCTTCGGCCGCCCCTACGGCCGACGGCACGTCTGGACGCTCGCCGGCTGCACCATCTCGGTGCTCTCGATCGCCGTGCTGGCCGACGCCCCCAACCTGCTCACGGTGACGCTGGCCTGGTGTTTCGTCACCGTCGGCATCAACATCATGCTCGCCTCGCTGACCGCGGCCGTCCCCGACCGCGTCCCGGTGGCGCAGCGCGGCCTGGTCTCCGGCTGGATCGGCATGCCGCAGGCGCTCGGCCTGGTGATCGGGGCCATCCTGGTCACCGCTGTCTTCACCGACATCGCCCCGGGCTACCTGGCGCTGGGTCTGGGCCTGGTCATCCTGACCATCCCGTTCGCCCTGCTCACCCAGGACGACCCACTGCCGTCCGGGCACAAGATCAAAGTCCGCTGGAAGATCGACCTGCGCGGCCACCCCGACTATCTCTGGGCCTGGGGCACCCGGTTCCTGGTGCAGCTCGGCAACGCGCTCGGCACGCTCTACCTGCTCTACTTCCTCACCGACGCGGTCAAGCTGGACGACCCGGACACCGGCCTGCTCTACATGATCCTGCTCTACACCGTAGGCATGATCAGCACGGCGATGATCGGCGGCTGGCTCTCCGACCGGCTCGGCCGCCGAAAGATCTTCGTGATCTGGTCGGGCGTGCTGATCACGATCGCCGCGACCCTGCTGGCCATCTGGCCCACCTGGGCGATCTCGCTCGTGGCGGCGGGCCTGTTCGGCGCCGGCTACGGGGTCTACCTGGCCGTCGACACCGCGTTGATCACCCAGGTGCTGCCCTCGGAGTCCGACCGCGCCCGCGACCTGGGCGTCGTGAACATCGCGAGCGCGGCCCCACAGGCGCTCGGCCCGCTGCTGGCCGCCCCGATCGTGACCCACCTGGGCGGTTATCCGGCCCTGTTCGGCCTCACCGGCGTGGTCACCCTGCTCGGTGCCGTGGCGGTGGTGAAAATCCGTTCAGTGCGCTAGGTAGTCTGGTCGTGTGACTGTTCGCGTACGCTTCGCCCCCTCACCGACCGGCATGTTCCACGTCGGCGGCGCCCGCACGGCGCTGCAGAACTGGATCTACGCCAAGCAGCACGACGGCGTCTTCGTGCTCCGCATCGAGGACACCGACGCCGCCCGCAACCGTCCCGAGTGGACCGAGGGCATCCTCTCGGCGCTCGACTGGATCGGCATCGAACGCGGGTCGTACGAGGGGCCGTACTTCCAGTCCTCCTACGCGCAGGACCAGATCGCCGCGGCCACCCGCCTCTACGGCGAGGGCAAGGCCTACTACTGCGACTGCAAGCGTGAGGACGTCATCGCCCGCACCGGCAACCAGCACACCGGCTACGACGGCTTCTGCCGCGACCGTGGGCTCAAGCCGGGCGAGGGCGCGCTGCGCTTCCGCACGCCCGACGACGGCGAGACCGTGGTGGTCGACCTGGTGCGGGGCAAGCCCACCTTCGAGAACAAGCTGATCGAAGACTTCGTCATCGCGCGCACCGACGGCTCGCCGGTCTTCCTGCTGGCCAACGTCGTCGACGACATGACCATGCAGATCAACCTGGTCATCCGGGCCGAGGAGCACCTGCCCAACACGCCCAAGCAGCAGCTGCTGTGGGAAGCGCTGGGCCACACCCCGCCGACCTGGGCGCACGTGCCGGTCATCGTGAACGAGAAGCGGCAGAAACTCTCCAAGCGCCGCGACAAGGTGGCTCTCGAGAGCTACCGCGACGAGGGCTACCTGGCCGCCGCCATGAAGAACTACCTGATGCTGCTCGGCTGGGCGCCCAGCGGCGACCGCGAGATCGTCCCCTGGCAGGTCATCGAGGACGAGTACCGCCTCGAGGACGTCAACCACGCCTCCGCCTTCTTCGACGTCAAGAAGCTGCGGGCGTTCAACGGCGACTACATCCGCGCCCTCTCGGTCGAGGAGTTCATCCAGCTCTGCACGCCGTGGCTGAGCGGCACCGACACGATCGTGGCCCCGCCGTGGCGTCCCGAGGCGTTCGACGTCGACGTGTTCACGGCCGTGGCGCCGCTGGCCCAGACCCGCATCGCGGTGCTGGCCGAGATCGTGGAATACGTCGACTTCTTCTTCCTCGACGAGCCCGCCTTCGACGAGGCGTCCTGGGCCAAGGCGATGAAGGAGGGGGCGGCCGACATCCTCGACGCCACCGCGACCGCCTTCGAGGCGCTCGAGGAATGGGCCGCCGAGCCGCTCAAGGGCGCGCTCGAGGCGGTCGGCGCGGCCCGCGACCTCAAGCTCGGCAAGACCCAGGCCCCGGTCCGGGTCGCCGTCACCGGCCGGTCGGTCGGTCTGCCCCTCTTCGAATCGATCGAGGTGCTCGGCCGGGAGCGCACGCTCGCCCGTCTGCGCGCCGCGCGGGCCCTTCTCGGCGCCTGACAGGTCGCCTTTATCGCGTCCGGGGTCCGGTTGGCCATAGGCCCACCGCCGTAACGGTGGTGTAATCCGCTGAGCGGGTGACCGGGCCCCCACGCGCTTGCGACGGCTGGGTACTATTCGCCCGCTGATCATCGGCCGCTGTCGTGTGTAAGTCATCCCCCAGATGGCAACAATTCGTCCGGCCTGAGATGCGCCCGGGCGTCCGCTCGGGAAGGCTGAAGGCCTCGGTCGTTCCACGGCGGACTGTCGCGGGGGCGGTCAAGGGTGCGCGAAGCCATGTCCACCACGGGGCGGGGAGGCCGGACGATGGTTCGAGGGGCGATCACACGGTTGGTGTCGACGGCCGGAGTGCTCGCGGTTACCGCGGCAATGGCGATCGGGCTCGCGCCCGCCGCCGCGCAGGCTGAGGAGGCGGCGCCGAAGCCGCCCGCGAAGCCGAACATCATCCACATCGCGGGCAAGAACATCGACAACAAGCTCGTCATCGCGCAGGCCGACAACTCGCGCCTGTTCGCGAGCCTGCTGAGCGAGGTCAGCTGGATGGCGGGGGCCCGGTCGCAGACCGTCCCGCTGACGGCCGCCAAGCTCGGCCCGAAATACATCGTCGTCGTTCTGGCGAACAAGTCGACCCTGCAGACCTACGAGCTGTTCCCGATGGCGGCCGGCGGCCCACGGGCACACCGCCCGGCCAAGTCGCTGGGCAACAAGAAGGTCACCGACGGCTGGTTCTACGGCCGGCTGTCGATGCCCGAGGCGCTGCGGGTCAGCGGCGTCCCGCTCGAGACCAAGCCGGACGTCGTCGCCGGCGGCATCGGTGGCGGCGTCGGCCAGGACATCGACGTGAACGCCAAGCCGGCGGCCGGCGTCGACCAGGTCCTCGGCGAGATGCGTCACCTGTTCCTGCTCAACGGCGCGGTCCTGGTCACGATCCTGCTCGGCCTGGCCGGAATCGCGTTCCTCATCCGCCGGAGGGTGTAGCAGGGAAAGCTTGGCCTTCAGTCCGTTTCAGGGCTGCGGGTGAGGCGGTCAGAGACGGGTGTCCCGAATTCGGGGCACCCGTCGTTGCAATTCTCGGGCTTGCGGAAGGCGTCGAAGATCCGCTCGTCGGTCGCGACCTGCTCGACTTGGGCACCGGTCAGCGCCGGCTTCCGCCGTGCCGTCCCCGAGGCCATGACGGCCACCACGCGGTTGTCGTCCAGGCGGCGGGCGATGGTCTGGCGCACCTGCCGGTCCGGGTCGCTCACGTCGTCGTAGCGGACGGACTCCACACCCTCCGTGCTGTCGGCGCGGGCGCACGCGTCCGGGTCGGCCGCCACGGGGAAACACCACTTCTTGCGTACGTCGAAAATACCGACCTCGATCGAGCCGCGTGCCCGCCCGTCCGAGCCGGCGATCCCGTACCGCCGCCAGCCGTCGCCCCGTTCCGCCGAGCCGGGTACGACCGTCAGCCCGCGCCCTTCGACCAGAGGCTCGATCACAGCGAGCACACTGTCGGCGCGCGACGGTGTGGGCAGCGGCCGCATGCTGGGCGTAGGCGGCGGCGTGACGGCGACGACCTCCGCGCCCGGGGCCGCGGTGGCGACCGGACCGGCCGGGGGCGAGGGCAGCAGCGTGGTGGTCAGCACGTAGCCGAGGCTGACGATCAGCCCCGCGGTCGCCACGCCCGCGGCCAGCACCAGATGACCGCGGCGGCGGCGCAGCCGGTCGGCCCGACGGAAGACCGCGTCCACCTCGTCGCCCAGCGGCGGCTCGCCCTCGAGCACGTGCTCGAGCAGCCGGTTCAGCGGCGTGCTCATCCGGCCAGCGCTTCCTCGGACTCGCCGAGCATCTTCTCCAGGGCCGTGAGCCCGGCGCGCTCGTAGGCGATCACCCGGTCGTCGTCCAGGTCGAGCATCGCGCCGGTGGCGTCCACCTCGAACCCGTCCCAGTAGCGCAGCACCAGCACGGCCCGGCAGCGCGGGGTGAGCTTGTGCAGCACGTCCAGCAGCAGGATCGACTCGGCCTCGACGCCGGCCGCACCGGGCGAGGCCACGAAGACGTGCTCGCGGCGGCGGTTGCGGCGCCGGCACGCCTCCATCAGGTCGGCGTAGACGTAGACGTCCGGGTCCGCGACCGCGTCGCGCCGCCTGTCGGCCACGAGCCGGGCCAGCGTCGCGCGGGTCAGCTCGGTGGCCATCCGCCAGTCGCCGCACATGAGGAACGCCGAACGGCGAAGCTGGGGCAGGCGGGTGGTCACGAACTCGCGCAGGGCCGTGTCGTTCTCACCGGACATAGGCCCTTTATAGGTGCCGAGCCACCCCGTCCGATGCCGAACGGCGATCACGCGACCCGAACGGCGACCTCCACGAGGCGTACGAGATCGGCCAGGTCGGCCTCGAACTCGGCGTGACCGTCCTCGGTGGTCGCCGGGGCCGGGAGACCGCCGGTGACCTCGCCGGTCGCGTAACCGAGCAGGAAAGCCAGGATCATGCGGGACAGTCGCGGGACGTGCTCGCCGGGAACGCCGGCGTCGTGCAGGATCGCGCGCAGAGCGGCGGTGAGCCACGAGGCCGCGGCGCCGGCCGCCGACCGGTTGAGCAGCAGCGGGAAGGCGCCCGGGTGGCGGGTGGCGAGCCCGCGCACGGCCCGGCCGAGGGCCCGCAGGCGGTGCGGCCACTCCGGCTCGACACCCCGCTCCCCGCCGACCTCGGCCCCCAGCTCCAGGTTGAGCAGGTCGACCAGGCCGTCGAGAAGAGCGTCCTTGCCACCGACGTACGGGTAGAGCGCCATCGACGTGAGTCCGACCCGCTCGGCCACGGCCCGCATCGACATCGCGCCGAGCCCGCGTTCGTCGACGAGCGCCAGCGCCTGGTCGAGGATCAGCCGTCTCTTGTCGTCCACCGGTTCACCGTTCCCGGCTCGGGACCACGACCACCGGGACGCGCCCGGCGGGAGCCGTCCGGCTCACCCAGTCGAGTGAGCCGGGACAAGCCTCAGCACCAGCGGCCGGGCGGGCGGCCGCGGCCCGCCGCGCGGCGGCGCGGGCGAACCGCGCCGTGCAGGTGGGCTCCGGCCCAGCCGTGCAGCTCGGTGCGGCAGCCGACCCGGCTCGGGCCCGTCTCGTCCTGGACGATCGGTGGAGCCGCAAGCTCCTCGGTGGCCGGCACGGCGACCGAGGGAAGGGCCGCCGAACCTCCCGCGGGCGTCTCCGCCTTCTCCGCGGAATCGTTCTCCCGTTCCGTCATCTCGCCTCCCCTCAAAGCTGTCGCGGTCTTTCATCGGCAACCACCGCCCGGTTCTTTACCCCGGGCGACAGCAAGTCTGCCGACGCTAGGACGACACCCTGCCAGGTCACCGACCGAAATCACGGCAGGGGCGCACCGCTACACCGGACTTAAAGTGCATTTCTTCACAAAACTCACCCTGGTCTCGCGCGTGGCACGCTATGAACGTGTCAGAGACCGCACGGGCCAGGCCGACCGCCAAGCCCGCTCCCGCCGCCACGCTGCGCCGGATCGAGCGGCACGCCGGCGCGCTCGCGACCTCGGCGGTCGCCCGCATGGACGAGACGCTGCCCTGGTTCCGGGCGCTCCCGGCCGACCAGCGGTCCTGGGTCATGCTCGTGGCCCAGGCGGGCGTGCGGTCACTGGTCGAGTGGCTGCGCTCGGGCGGTGTGGTGGCCGCCACCACCCAGGAGATCTCCGACGAGGTCTTCGCCGCGGCGCCGCGGGCCCTGGCCCGGTCGATCACGCTGACCCAGACCGTGCAGCTCATCAAGGTGACCATCGACGTCGCCGAGACCGAGGTCGCCGCCCTGGCCGCGCCGGGCGAGGAGGAGCCGCTGCTCCAGGCCATCCTGAAGTTCTCGCGCGAGATCGCGTTCTCGGCCGCCCGGGTCTATGCCCGCGCCGCCGAGTCGCGCGGCGCGTGGGACGCCCGCCTGCAGGCCCTGCTGGTCGACGCGCTGCTGCGCGGCGACTCCTCCGACGTGCTGGCCAGCCGGGCCGCCGCACTCGGCTGGGCCGACGCGCCGCCGGTGGCGGTGGTCGTCGGGCGCTCGCCCGGGGGTGACATCACCGCCGTGCTGCACGCCGTCTACCGGGCCGCCCGTCGCGCCCGCATCGAGGTGATCGGCGGCGTGCACGGCGACCGCCTGGTGGTGGTCATGGGCGGCGCCAACGACCCGATGGCCACGGCGGGCGCGCTCGCGGACAGTTTCGGCGAGGGCCCGATCGTGGTCGGCCCGGCCGTGCCGTCGCTCGACCAGGCCACCGAGTCGGCCCGCGCCGCCCTGGCCGGCTTCCGCGCGGCCCCCGCCTGGCCCGGGGCGCCCAACCCGGTGGCGGCCGACGACCTGCTGCCCGAGCGGGCTCTGGCCGGCGACATGGAGGCGCGGCGCACGCTGCGGCACGACGTCTACGGTTCGCTGGCCCGGGCGGGCAGCGGCCTGCTGGAGACGCTGGACGCCTTCTTCGCCGCCGGCGGGGTGCTCGAGAGCGCGGCCCGCGAGCTCTACGTGCACCCGAACACGATCCGCTACCGGCTCAAGCGGGTGACCGAGGTGACCGGCCTGTCCCCTCTGGACGGGCGCGACGCGTTCGCGCTGCGGATCGCGCTGACGGTCGGCCGGCTCGACCCTGCGACATAAGTCACGGTGCCGGATGAGGGCGCGTTCAGGTTTTCAAGGCCCCCTAAAACATGACCTAAGCGGACGAATAGCAGGGCTGTTTGTAGGGTTTCCACAACTGCTGTCGTAGGGTTTGGTGGCCGCCATCAACCCCGCAACCGCGACCGATCCGGAAGAGTCGACACCGTGCTCGCCGTACTCTCCCCCGGCCAGGGCTCCCAGAAGCCCGGCTTCCTGACCCCCTGGCTCGACCTCCCCGGAGCCGACACCAAGCTGCGCTGGTGGTCGGCGCTGGCCGGCGTCGACCTCGTGCACCTCGGCACCCAGGCCGACGCCGACGAGATCAAGGACACCGCCCGCACCCAGCCGCTGCTGGTCGCCGCGTCCCTGCTGGCCGCCGGTGAGCTGCCGATCGACCGCATCGACGTCGTCGCCGGTCACAGCGTCGGCGAGCTGGGCGCCTCGGCCATCGCCGGGGTGCTGCCCGCCGAGGCCGCGATCGCGCTGGCCGGTCTGCGGGGCCGCGAGATGGCCGCCGCCTGCGCGCTCGAGCCCACCGGCATGAGCGCCGTCCTCGGCGGCGACCCCACCGAGGTGCTCGCCGCGATCGAGAAGCACGGCCTGCACCCGGCCAACCGCAACGCCGCGGGCCAGGTCGTCGCGGCCGGCTCGCTCGACGGGCTGGCCAAGCTGGCCGCCGAGCCGCCGGTCAAGGCCCGCATCATCACGCTCCAGGTGGCCGGGGCGTTCCACACGCCGTTCATGGCGCCGGCTGAGGCAGCTCTGGGCACCGTCGCCGGCGGGGTCAGCGTGGCCGACCCGGCGCGCACCCTGCTGTCCAACCTCGACGGCACCGCGGTCACCGACGGCGCCGAGATGGTCGGCCGCCTGGTCCGGCAGGTCACCGCGCCCGTCCGGTGGGACCTCGTGATGCGTACGCTGGCTGGTCTCGGCGTCACCGGCGTGCTCGAACTGCCGCCGGCCGGCACCCTGGCGGGCCTGGTCAAGCGCGAGCTCAAGGGCGAAGGGGCCCCCGAGATCGTCACCCTGAACACGCCCGACGACCTGCCCGCGGCGCGTGACCTGATCGCCCGGCACGGCGGGCACCCGATCGAAGGAGCAACACGATGACCGCGGGTTCCCGCATCCTCGCGATGGGGCACTACCAGCCCTCGCGTGTCGTCACCAACGACGACCTCGCCGCGACGATCGAAACGAACGACGAATGGATCAAGAGCCGGGTCGGGATCGCCGAGCGGCGCGTCGCCGACGGTGAGTCGGTCGCCGACATGGCCGTCTTCGCGGCCGAGAAGGCGCTGGCCTCCTCGGGCCTGACGGCCGCCGACATCGACATGGTCACGGTCGCGACCTGCTCCTCGATCGACCGCTGCCCCAACGTGGCGACCCGGGTCGCGGCCCGCCTCGGCATCAACGCCCCGGCGGCGTTCGACCTGAACACGGCGTGCTCCGGCTTCTCCTACGCGCTCGGCACCGCCGACCACGCGATCCGGGCCGGCGCGACCCGCAACGCCCTGGTGATCGGGGCCGAGAAGCTCTCCGACCTCACCGACTGGACCGACCGTACGACCGCCGTGCTCTTCGGCGACGGCGCGGGTGCCGCGATCGTGACTGGCGTGCCCGACGGCGAGGAGGCCGGCATCGGCCCGGTGCTGTGGGGCTCGGCGCCCGAGAAGGGCGAGGCGCTGCGCATCGAGGGCTGGCAGCCCTACATCGTGCAGGACGGCCAGGCGGTGTTCCGCTGGGCGACCACCGCGCTCGCCCCGTTCGCGCTCGAGGCCTGCGAGAAGGCCGGCATCAAGCCGTCCGAGCTGGCCGCCTTCGTGCCGCACCAGGCCAACACCCGCATCATCGACGGCATCGTGAAGCGCCTGGGCCTGGGCCCCGACGTGATCGTCGCCAAGGACATCGTCCACTCCGGCAACACCTCGGCGGCCAGTGTGCCGCTGGCCCTGTCCAAGCTGATCGAGCGCCGCGAGGTGCCCTCGGGTGCCCCGGTCCTGCTCTTCGGCTTCGGCGGCGGCCTCACCTACGCCGGCCAGGTCGTTCGCTGCCCGTAAGCGTTCTTCCTGGCAGAGCATTTCTAAATCACTGAGAGGAAACACCAGCAATGGCTACTCGCGATGAGATCACCTCCGGCCTCGCCGACATTCTCGAGGAGGTCGCCGGAGTGAACCCGGACGACGTCGCCGAGGGCAAGTCCTTCACCGACGACCTGGACGTCGACTCGCTGTCCATGGTCGAGGTCGTCGTGGCGGCCGAGGAGAAGTTCGGCGTCAAGATCCCGGACAACGAGGTCCAGAACCTCAAGACCGTCGGCGACGCCGTCTCCTACATCGAGGCGAACCACTGACATGAGCAACGTCGACGTCGTCGTCACCGGGCTCGGCGCGACCACCCCGTTGGGCGGGGACGTCGCGTCCACCTGGGACGCTTTGCTCGCGGGCCGCTCCGGGGTGAGCCGACTCACCACGGAGTGGGCCGAGCGGCTCACTGTCAAGATCGCGGCGCAGCTCAAGGTGGACCCGTCCGAGGTCATCGACCGGGTCCGCATGCGCCGCCTCGACCGCTCCGAGGCGATCGCCCTGATCGCCGCCAAGCAGGCCTGGGCCGACTCGGGCCTGGAGGACGCGGGGCTCGACAAGGAACGCCTGGCCGTCAGCTTCGGCAGCGGCATAGGGGGTGCGACCACCCTGCTCAACCAGGACGACATCCTGGAGGAGTCCGGGCAGCGCAAGGTCAGCCCGCACACGGTGCCGATGCTCATGCCCAACGGCCCGGCCGCCTGGGTCGGCATCGACCTGCAGGCGCGGGCCGGCGTGCACGCCATGGCCAGCGCGTGCGCCACCGGCGCCGAGGCCATGTCGCTGGGCCTCGACATCATCCGCTCCGGCCGGGCCGACGTGGTCGTGGCCGGCGGCACCGAGGCGGTCATCCACCCGCTGCCGTTCGCCGGGTTCGCCAACATGCGGGCCATGTCGACGCGCAACGACGAGCCCGAGAAGGCCTCCCGCCCCTGGGACAAGGGCCGCGACGGGTTCGTCTTCGGCGAGGGCTCCGGCGCGATCGTGCTGGAGCGGGCCGACCACGCGAAGGCCCGCGGCGCGCGGATCTACGCGCGGCTGGCCGGCGCCGGCATCACCTCGGACGGTTTCGACATCGTCCAGCCCGACCCGGAGTGCAAGGGCGGCATCCGCGCGATGACCAAGGCGATCCGCGACGCCGGCCTGACCGGCGCCGACATCGCCCACGTCAACGCGCACGCCACCTCGACCCCGGCCGGCGACATGGGTGAGATCATCGGCATCAAGGCCGCGATCGGCACCCACCCGGTGATCACCTCGACCAAGTCGATGTCCGGTCACCTGCTGGGCGCGGCGGGGGCGCTCGAGTCGATCGCCACGATCCTGGCGATCCGCGACAACGTGGTTCCCCCCACGATCAACCTCGACGACCCCGACGACCGGCTCGACCTCGACGTGGCGGCGCACAAGGCCCGCCCGCTCGAGATCAACGCGGCCATGAACAACTCGTTCGGGTTCGGCGGTCACAACGTGGCGCTGGTCTTCACCCGCGTCTGAGTTCGAACGAGGAAGGGCCCGGCCACCACGGCCGGGCCCTTCTTCGCGTGGTCAGCAGGCGGTGCGGGGCAGGCCGGTCACGGCCACCGGCGACCGGCCCGGGGCCTTGGCCTTGCCGGCCAGCACGGCGGCCAGGGCCGCGAGCGACAGCTTGCTCGACGAGTACGTGGCCACGAGCACCGGCGACTTGGCCGAGGCGAGCAGGTGCGGGGTGTCCATCATGACGGTCACGCGCGCCGCGGGATCGAGATCGACGGGCTTGTCCCCGTACCCGACGAGGTGGATCTTGGCGCCGCCGGCCGCCTGCACCGGGAAGCCCTGGGCCTGCAACGCCCGCACCAGGTTGACCCGGGCCACCTCACGGCCGCCCGACGCGGAGACCGTGACGGGCCCGCCGAGCAGCGCGCCCGCGCACGGCCCACGCAGGACGGTGATCGAGGCGGCGTCGAGGGCCGCGACCGCCTGCTCGTGCTTCGGGGAGGCGACCACCGACAGGTCGGGCCGCGGCTTGGCGGCGGTGCGGAACTTCAGCGTGAGGATGCGGGTGACCGCTTCGACCAGCCGCTCCTTCTTGAGCGAGCCGCTCTTGAGCCCGGCCACGATGCCGTCGCGGGCGGCGCCGATGCTCGGCGGCATGAGCAGCATGTCGTTGCCCGCGTTGAGGGCCCGTACGGCGGCCTCCCCGGCCGGCCACTTCATCGCGGGCGGCATGTTCATCGCGTCGGTCACCGCGACGCCGGTGAACTTGAGCCGGCCCCGCAGCACATCCGTCATGATCTTCTTGGAGAACGTGGCCGGCACGCCCTTGTCCAGGGCCTGCAGGTCGAGGTGGCCGGACATCACCATGCCCGCCCCGGCGTCCACCCCGGACCGGAACGGCGGCAGGTCCTGCGTGGTCCAGGCGGCCTGGCTCTGCGCCACGACGGGCAATCCCTCGTGACTGTCGCCGCTGGTGTGGCCGTGGCCCGGGAAGTGCTTGAGGCCGGCCGCCACCCCGGCGCTCTGCAGCCCGCGCACCGCCGCGGCGACCTGAGCGGAGTTCGCCTTGGGGTCGGAGCCGAACGACCGCGACCCGATGACCTTGTTGGCCGGCGGACCGAGCGTGTCGGCGACCGGGGCGAAGTCGACGGTGAAACCCATCGCGGCCAGTTCCTCCCCGGCCGCGCGCCACGCCCCCTCGGTCAGCTTCGGCTGCCCCGCGGCGCCCGCGCCCATCGCCGAGGGCAGCATGGTCACGCCCTCGGTGACCCGCGTGACCACCCCGTACTCCTGGTCGGTGCCGATCATCAGCGGGGCGCCGCCGGGCAGCTTGAGCGCGGCCTCCTGCAGGCCGTCGGTGAGCGCGCGCACCTGCTTCGGGTTCTCGACGTTGGTGGTCGGGTTGGTGGCGCCGGTCGGGTCCTTCGCGGTGAAGCCGACCAGGATCAGGCCGCCGAGGCGGTATTTGGTGATCATCTCGGCCGGCGTGTTCACCCCGGCGAGGCCCTGGTTGCCGGCGGCCGAGCCCTTGTCGACGATCGTCGCGGAACTGCCGTAGGCGTACGGCATGAGCACCTGACCGGCCAGGTCGGTGTCGCTCATCGCGGCGACGGCGGCGGCCGCGCGCGCCGCCGGATCACCCGTCGGGCTCGCGCTCACCGCCGAGGGCACGGTCGCCGGCGGCGGCGGGGCGGAAGTGGCCGTACCGGGCCCGGGCTCGTCCTCGGCGCCGCACGCCCCCGCGGCGAGCAGCAGGGGCACGACCAGAGCGACGTACGCAGTCCTCTTCACGCCCGCCATCGAATCAGACGACGGGTGCGAGCCACCGACCGGCGTGGGGACCGCTCCCCCGCCGCCCCAACGTGGATCATGGACGTGACCTGGTCAGCCCACCCGGGTCAGCAGCGTGACCGGGGCGCCGTCGCCGGCGTACCGGTATGGCTCCAGTTCGGCGTCCCAGGCCGTGCCGAGCGCCTTGTCGAGGGCATGCGAAAGAGCCTCCGGCGCTCGCGCGGAGGCCATGATCGCGCGCAGCCTGTCCTCGCCGATCTGGATGTCGCCCGACGCGCCCATGATCCCGTGAAAGAGGCCGCGCCCGGGGACGTGCATGAAACGCTCGCCGTCGACACCCGGACTCGGTTCCTCGGTCACCTCGAAACGGATCATGGGCCACTGCCGGAGGGCAGCAGCCAGCTCGGCGCCGGTACCGGCCCGTCCGGTCCAACTGCACTCGGCACGCCGCACGCCGGGATCGACCGGCTGCGACGTCCAATGCAGGGTGACCGGCGCGGTCAGTACGCGCGCGATCGCCCACTCGACGTGCTGGCACACGGCGAGTGGAGTCGAGTGGACGTATACGACGCCACACGTTGGCACGGTGACCTCCCGGAGACCGAGGTGCGTCTTCCCCTACGACCTCGACCACGGTTGATCGTGTCCCATGATGCCGGTTGGTACGGATGGTGCGCCAGAGAATCGGCAACATCGACATCGGATCGGCCGTAGTGGCACACCCGGAACAACGCCTCAACCTGCTCGGACGGCACGGTCCCCGGAGCATCATGTAGAGTTGCCGAGGCCTTTTTTTCTGCTTTCTTCAAGGAGTGCCGCCGTGGCGAGCAACACCTCAAAGACCGCCCGCGCATCAGTCCGCGCCGGCCAGAGCACCGGTGGCGCCCTGAGCGTGCTCGGTGAGTACAAGTACCTCATCCCGCTCGCCAACGGCCGCTTCGCCTACGTGCGCAACCTGACCAACGGCAAGACGGCGCACCTCAAGACCGACTCCGACGCGTTCGTCGAGGAGATCCGCATCCTCGCCGCGGCCGGCCACGGCGCCAAGATCCGCGCCGAGCTGACCGCTCTCGACGAGGCGAGCCCGTCGGACGGCTGGGGCAGCACCGAGAAGCGCCTGGTCGACGCGGGCGTCTTCGAGGGCTGAGTCCCTTCCCGCGAGCGCTGAAAGGCGCCTGCCGGCCGATGGCCGACAGGCGCCTTTTTGCATGGTCCGGCGATCAGGCCACGGAGATTATCCGGGCATGATCGCGACGTATGGGAAGAATCAGGGCAGAAGGTCGACGAGGCCGGTGTCGAGGTCATAGACGGCACCGACGAGATTGACCCGGCCGCTGGCCACGGCGTCGGCCACCACGTCGACGGTGCTCAGGCGGCGCACGGTGCGGCCCACGTGGGCCCGCATCGCCTTCTCGGCGGCGTCGGTGTCCTCGACGCCGACGGCCCGCACGGCCGGGGCGATCTCGTCGACCAGGAAGCCGATGTCACCGGCCGGGACCTCACCGGCGCGCAGGGCGGCGACGGTCGCGCTGACCGCGCCGCAGCGCTTGTGGCCCAGCACCATGATCAGCGGGACGCCCAGCTCGGCCACCGCGAAACCCACGGAGCCCAGCACGGCCCGGTCGACCACGTGAGCGCCCGAGCGCACCACGCAGATCGACCCGAAGGTCTGGTCGAAGATCGCCTCGAGCGGCACTCGCGAGTCGATGCAGCCCAGAACAACCGCGTGCGGCTGCTGCCGGCCCGACGCCGCGGCCGCGGCCGAGACCTGGTGGCCGTGCTCGGGGCGGCCGCTCACGAACCGCTTGTTGCCGGCGACCAGCTCGGCCAGGGCTTCGTCGGCATTGGTGATCGGCACGGTGGGCCCCGCCGACGGGTCGGTCGTCATACGAGTGATTCTCGCCCAAATCGGCCGCCCGAACAG
This sequence comes from Actinoplanes solisilvae, assembly GCF_003999975.1. GTDB lineage: Bacteria > Actinomycetota > Actinomycetes > Mycobacteriales > Micromonosporaceae > Actinoplanes > Actinoplanes solisilvae. The sequence continues at coordinate 108,204 of NZ_RJAC01000015.1, forward strand.
CGACTGCGAGCCAACTCACCTTCGGCCTGGGACTTTCGGCCCTATTCCCGTACCGGATTGGAAGTGGCAATTCGGCCGAGCGTGAGTGATCCTTGTTACCGAGGGGTAAGCCGGGGTTGCGCGGATCTCGGAGGTGCCGATGTCGGAGCTGGTTCTCCCCGACGGCGTGCGACTGAACGTCGAGGCCCACGGACCGAAGGACGCGCCGGTCACCGTGGTCCTGCTGCACGGCTGGTGCCAGGACCGCCGCACCTGGCAGCACCAGGTCGCCGCGCTGCGCCTGCTCGGCCCCCGCCGGCCCCGGGTGATCGTCTACGACACGCGCGGGCACGGCCGCTCCGGCGCCACCCGCCTCGGCTCGGCGACCCTCGCCCAGCTCGGCGACGACCTCGCCGAGGTGCTGCGCCGCTATGCCCCGACCGGCCCGATCGTGCTCGGCGGCCACTCGATGGGCGGCATGACGATCATGGAGTACGCCGCCACCCGCCCCGACGCCTTCGCCGAGCGCGTGTCCGGGCTGTTCCTCGTCTCGACCACCGCCGAGGGCCACGCCCACACCCGTTACGGCCTGCCGTCACGGCTCGCGGCGCTGCTGCGGGCCGGGGAGACCCTCGGCGCGGGTCTGCTGGCCCGCTCGGGGCCGTGGTGCCCGCACCGGGCGATGCTGCCGGCCCTGCGCCCGGCCGTGCGCTGGCTGCTGTTCGGCGACGAGTGCGACGACGACGCCCTCGAACTGGCCATGCGCTCGCTGGGCCGGGTGTCGCTGCGCTCGATCGGCGGCTTCCGCCCCTCGGTCGGCGCCCAGCAGCGGCTCGACACACTGACCGCCCTCGGCGACCTGCCGGCCGCTGTGCTGGTCGGCGGGCGCGACCGGCTCACCCCACCGGCCTGCTCCGAGTCGATCGCCGGCGCGCTGCCCTTCGCCGAGCTGAACGTCCTGGCCGGCGCCGGGCACATGCTGCCGCTGGAGCGCCCGCGCGAGGTCTCGGCCGCCCTCACCGCGATCGTCGAGCGGGCCGCCCCGGCCCGGCTCCGCCCGGACCGGCCCGGACCGTCCGCCACGGAGCTTTCCGAGGCCGCCTGAGGCCCCCGCGCGGGGACCGTACGGCGGTGGCCACGCCGATGTCCCGCCCGGGTGAGACGCGAGGGGCGTCGGCGGAGTAAGTTCGAGTGCTCCCTTTTGCGAGCACGCTGCCCGAACGCGTGCACCGGGGGCCGGAAAGTGAGATTCACCGTCTTGAGCGACGCCACCGTTCTTCAGCAGGAGATCGAGGTCGAGCAGGAGCACGTCGACCGCGTCTACGCTCGCCTCACCGTTTTGCGCCGCGACGCCTCCCGGGCCGAGAAGGAGGGCTACCAGCTCGCCGGGGTCGGCACCTTCGGCGCGCTGGTCGAGCGGGACGCGATGGTCTTTCACGCCGCCCGCCGCCGCCACGCGCTCGACACCGAGCACGAGGGGCTGGTCTTCGGCCGCCTCGACCTCAACACGGGCGCCACCCACTACGTCGGACGCATGGGCATCCGCGACGACAACTCGCGGCCCCTGGTCGTCGACTGGCGCGCCCCGGCCGCCGCCGCGTTCTATCGCGCCACCCCGGCCGACCCGCTCGGTGTCGTCCGCCGCCGCATGATCCAGTCGAGCGGCGAGCGGGTCACCGGCATCGAGGACGATCTGCTCGACCCCGAGGCCGCACCGGACGACATGCGCATCGTCGGCGACGGCGCGCTGCTGGCCAGCCTGTCCAAGGCCACCGGCCACGGCATGCGCGACATCGTCTCGACCATCCAGCGCGAGCAGGACGACGCGATCCGCTCCCCCGCCTCGGGGGTGACGGTCGTGACCGGCGGCCCGGGCACCGGCAAGACCGCGGTCGCCCTGCACCGCGCGGCCTACCTGCTCTATGCCGACCGTAACCGCTTCGCCGGCGGCGGCATCCTGGTGGTCGGCCCGTCCGGCGTCTTCGTCAACTACATCGCCACCGTGCTGCCCTCGCTGGGTGAGGACACGGCCACGCTGCGCTCGCTGGGCTCGCTGGTGCCCGGCTACGACGCCACCCGGGTCGACCCGACCGACGTGGCCGCGATCAAGGGCTCGCTGCGCATGCGGCGGGTGCTCGAACGGGCCTCGCACGACGCCGTTCCCGACGCCCCTTCCGAGCTGCGCCTGCTCTATCGGGGCACGCTGCTGCGCCTCACCCGGGGCGACCTCGACCGCATCCGCCGCGCGGCGCTGCCCCGCGGTGCCCGGCGCAACGAGGCGCGCGGGTCCGGCTTCGACCGCGTCTTCAACGAGCTCTGGTCGCAGGCCCGGCAGGCCAAGGTCAGCGGCCTGCCCGAGAAGCCCGACTTCGAGGCGGAACTGGCCGACCGCAACGACTTCCGCGAGTTCCTCAAGAGGTGGTGGCCGCGGTTCACGCCGATGCGCGTGCTGCGCTGGCTCGCCGACCCGGCGCGGCTCCGGGCGTACACCCAGGGTCTTCTCTCGAAGGACGAGATCGCGCGTCTGCAGGGGTCGTTCGACGCGCTGGCCGAGCACGGCCCGACGATCGCCGACGTGGCCCTGCTCGACGAGCTCGACGAGCTGATGGGCCGCCCCCGTCAGGCCTCGAAGAAGAGCAAGAACCCGTTCCATGTGCACGACGGGGTCCAGGAGGTCAGCACGTTCGCCGACCGGCAGGCCGCGGCCTACGCCCAGCGGGGTGTCCGCGAGGAGGACTACCGGGAGTACGCGCACGTCGTGGTCGACGAGTCGCAGGACGTGTCGCCGATGCAGTGGCGCATGGTCGGCCGCCGGGGGTCGTACGCCTCCTGGACGATCGTCGGTGACCCGGCGCAGACCGCGTGGTCGGGCGACCTGGAGGAGCTCGATCGGGCCCGGGAACGCGCGCTGGGCTCGCGCAAGCGCAACAGCTACGCGCTGACCACCAACTACCGCAACTCGTCGGAGATCTTCGCGGTGGCCGCCTCGGTGATCCGGGTGATCATGCCCGACCTGCCGCTGCCGACCGCTGTCCGCAGCACCGGGGTCGACCCGGTCGACGTGGTGACCGACGAGGTGCGGCTGCCCGCGCTGGTGCGTGAGCTCGCCGAGAAGCAGCTGGCCGACGTCGACGGGACCATCGGCGTGATCACCCCGGTGCCGCGCCGCGACGAGATGGCGGCCTGGGTGGACGGCCTGCCGGAACGGGTCCAGGTGGTCACCGCGCTGGAGGCCAAGGGCATGGAGTACGACGCGGTGGTGCTGGTCGAGCCGGGATCCCTCACCAAGGATCCGGCCGGCATTCGCACCCTCTACGTCGCGCTCTCCCGGGCCACCCAGCGTCTGACCACCATCGGAACCGATCCGGCGTGGCTGCCCTGAGGCCCTACGGGATGCGGACGGAAACCGCGTTGTAGGGCGTGGTCGGCGTCGGCGTGGTCGTGAAGCGGGCGTTCGGCAGGTAGAACCGCTTGCCGTACTCCGCGATCGTGGTCGGCACGTCGAACGACGAGCTGCCCGTACGCGACACGACCTTGCCCTTGCTCGCCCAGCGGTCCAGCTCGACCTTGGCGATCACGTTGTCGCGGTTCTGTACGACGTAGAGGTCGCGACCGCGCAGCCACAGGCCGTCGCCGTTGACGACGGTCTCACCACCGAGCTTGATCTCGCTGGTGCGGCCGTCGTAGCCGACGCGGAAGAGCTTGCCCGTGTTGGACTGCACGATGATCAGTCCGTGGCCGTCCGGGGTGCGGGCGATGCCGTTGGCGTTGTTGCCGGTCTCGTAGCGGATGTCCCCGGTGAGCGGGACGGCGACCGCGCGGCCGGGCAGGCTGCCCTGGTGGCCCAGCGGCAGCTTCCACAGCACCGCGTTGCGCGAGTCGGTGAACCAGGCGGCGCCGCGCGCGAGGACGACGTCGTTGATGAACCAGGTGGACGTGCCGGGCGCCTGCAGCGTGTACGACTTGAGCAGTTTGCCGCTGTGGGCGTCGACGACGCGGGCGGTGCCGGCGGTGCCACCCGAGACGAAGAGCCGGCCATGGTCGTCGATCTTGAGACCGACCGACGGGTTGCCGGCCCCGGGTCCCTGGCTGATCACCTTGCCCTTGCCGCTGCGCAGATCGGCGCGGTAGATGTCGCCGTCGACCCGGGAGCCGAAGTAGGCGTACGGCTTGTCGCCGATGGTGATTCCCTCAGGCTGGAAACCGTCGGGCAGGTCGAAGGACGAGGGCCACCGTGCGGAGGAATGTGCTGCGGCAGGCGACGCGCCTGCTACCACGGCGAGCATCGTGGAGATGACAATCGCGAGAGTACGTCTGGACACGGACGACTTCCTTTCCAGGCGGAGCGGAGCTGTCACCGACTACATACCCCGCACGACCGGCATCGGTTCGGCTACCGCTCCACCGCCCCTCTCCCCCTCTCGCCCCTTGCAAGATCAAGTAATATTGCACTTATTGCGATGTACGCATACATTGGCCGAGCGCTGGTGCACCGACGGAAGGTTGAGACATGGGAGCGGGGCACGACCACGGAGGCCAGGCGCTGCGGGCGGGGGCCAAGCACCGCAAGCGGCTCTGGTGGGCCGCCGGCCTGCTCGCCGCCTTCCTGGCCGTCGAGACGGTGGCCGCGTTCATCACCGGCTCGCTGGCCCTGCTCTCCGACGCCGGCCACATGTTCACCGACGTGCTCGGCATCGCGATGGCCCTGGCCGCGATCACCGCGGCCGGCCGGGCCGCCACCGACTCGCAGCGCACCTTCGGCCTTTATCGGCTGGAGGTGCTGGCCGCGCTGGCCAACGCCGTGCTGCTCACCGGGGTCGCGATCTTCGTGCTGATCGAGGGCGTCCGCCGTTTCAGCGACCCGCACGATGTGCCGGCCGGCTCGATCCTGGTCGTCGCCGTGGGCGGCCTGATCGTCAACCTGATCGCCTTCGGGCTGCTGCGCGAGGGCGCCAAGGAGAGCATCAATGTGCGCGGCGCCTACCTCGAAGTCGTCGGCGACCTGCTCGGCTCGGTCGGCGTCATCGTGGCCGCCGTGATCATCGCGACGACCGGCTGGTCGTACGCCGACCCGATCGTGGCCGTGATCGTCGCGCTCATGATCCTGCCGCGCACGTTCGCGCTGGGCCGCTCGGCGGTACGCATCCTGGTGCAGGCCGCGCCCGCGCACCTGGACATCACCGAGGTGCGCGCCCGGCTGGCCGCCGTCCCCGGCGTCTGCGACGTCCACGACCTGCACGTCTGGACGCTCACCTCGGGCATGGACGTCGCCTCGGCCCACCTGAGCCTGGAACCCGCGGCCGAGCTCGGCGCGGTGCTCACCACCGCCCGCGAGGCGCTGCACGACGACTTCCACATCGACCACGCCACGCTTCAGGTCGAGCCGGTGGCCGCCGACGGGCCGTGCTCTCCGGCCGGATGGTGATCGAGCGGTCGCAGACTATGGCGATCATCACACCTCACGGTGCACGATCTCCTCAACGGTCACCGCGTGTGCCGACCGGCATCGGACGAACAGGTTCATCTCTACGCTTGGTGACCATGCCATCACGGGAGGACAGCATCATGACCACGGTCACCCACCAGCCCAGAGTCGCGTGGGACGGCGCCCGCGCGATCGTGCACGCGGCGGGCAGCCCGCACTCCGAGGGCTTCGCCGCCCGGGTGCTGAGCCGCCTCGGCAGCGAGATGTACGGCCACTTCGCCGACACCCGCCAGCGCCTGCTGACCGCCCTGGTCGAGACCGGCGGCGACCGGTACGCGGCCGACGTCGAGGCCGGCAAGTGGCGGGTGCGTCTGGAAGATCTGCTGCGCACCCGGCCCGAGCTGACCGGCCCCGTGGCCGAGCTGACCAACGAGGGTTTCGAGCTGTAGAAGGGCGTCCCCGGCATCCTCGGGGCCGGGGCCGCTTTTGCGGTAATCCGCCCCGAGCGGTCCGCTAGCGACAACAATGCCCAGTATGGGCGACGCTCGTGTGATGGTTTTCGCGCCGGCACCTCAACTGACGGTGACTATCGAACAGCAACACAACCAGGCGGAGCTGCATGTGCACCCGGGTGGTCAGGGCATCTGGCAGACCCGCATGATCACCTCGCTCGGCGCCGAGGTGACGCTCTGCACGGCGGTCGGCGGTGAGGTGGGCCGGGTCCTCAAGCCCCTGCTCGACTTCAAGGGCGTGCAACTGCGCACGGTGCCCCGCGAGAGCGGCAGCGGGTGGTACGTGCACGACCGCCGCAACGGCAAACGCCAGGAGCTGGCCGAACACCCGGGCGCCCCGTTCACCCGGCACGAGCTGGACGAGCTCTACAACCTGGCGCTCGCCGAGGGCCTGCGAGCCGGCAACGCCATCCTCAGCGGCCCGGCGCACCCCTCGGTGATCCGGCCCGAGGTCTACGGTCGCCTCGCCCACGACCTGCGCGCCCACGGCTGCCGGGTGATCGCCGACCTGTCCGGGGAGCACCTCAAGGCCGTCCTCGGCGCCGGGCTGAACGTCGTCAAGGTCAGCCACGAGGAGTTGCTGCGCGACGGCATGATCAAGGACGACTCGGAGAAGTCGCTCACCGACGCACTGATCAAGCTGCACGAGGACGGCGCCGAGATGGCGCTGCTCTCGCGGGCCGACGCGGGAGCACTCGCCCTGTTCAACGAACAGATCTACCGGGTCGGCATCCCGAAGCTCACCATCGCCGACCACCGCGGCGCCGGCGACTCGATGACCGCCGGGGTCGCCGCGGTGCTGGCCCAGGGCGGCGAGATGACGCAGGCGATCCGCACCGGCGCGGCCGCCGGGGCGCTCAACGTCACCCGGCACGGGCTCGGCACCGGGCACATGGACGCCGTCCACGTGCTCTCCGAGCGCGTCAAGCTCACCCCGATCAAGAAGGCACGATGACAAGAATCCTGGTCACCAACGACGATGGCATCGACGCGCCCGGCCTGCGCTGGCTGGCCCGGGCGGCGGCCCGCGAGGGACACGAGGTGGTGGTCGCCGCGCCGGTCACCGAGGCCAGCGGCAGCAGCGCCGCGATGACCGCGGTCGAGGAACACGGCAAGATCATCCTGCACAAGCGTGAGCTGCCGCACGCCAAGCACATCCCGGCGTACGCGGTGGCGGCCTCACCCGCGTACATCGTGCTGCTCGCGCTGCGGGAGGCGTTCGGCGAGCCGCCCGAGATGATCTTCTCGGGGATCAACCGGGGCGCCAACGCGGGGGCCGCGGTCGTGCACTCCGGCACGGTCGGGGCCACGCTCACCGGGTCGTACGCGGGTCTGCACGGGCTGGCGGTCTCGCTGGACGTGCTGTCGCCCCGGGCCGGCACGGCGCGCAGCGGAGGGGCGGCGCTCGCCGCGCTCGATCACGAGGAGGACGAGAAGCGGCACTGGGGCAGCGCGGCCGAGCTGGCGGTGCGGCTGGTGCCGACGCTGCTGCACACCCCGGTCGGCACGATCTTCAACCTCAACGTGCCCGACCTGCACCTGGACGGCATCCGTGGGCTGCGGCGGGCGTCGCTGGCCCAGTTCGGGCAGGTGCAGGTGAGCATCGTCGAGGAGGGCGAGGGATTTGTGCGCACGGCCGTGCAGGCGGCCGACGACACCCTGCAGCCGGACACCGACCTGGCCGCGCTGGCGGAGCACTTCGCGGTGGTCACGCCGATCCGGCCGCCGCACGAGATGACCGAGGTGAAGATCAACCTGGAGGCCGTGCCGGTGCACGCCTCGGCGCTGCAATAACCCAGTCTTCGCACGGTCAGCGCCCCTTGCGCTGTCGCCGGCCCGGGAATGCCGACGGCCTCCGGCCTGTCCCTCGATCGAGGGACGGACCGGAGGCCGTTGGTTAAGGCTCCGTGGCGCCGGCTGCCCCCGCCGGCCCCTTCAACAGACTCCCGGTGTCAGGCTCCGGACACCGCCGGCTGGGCCGCGGTGGCCTCGCCGAACGGCTGCGGGTTGCCGAACAGGCCCAGCAGCCCGGTCACCCAGAGCTGGCGATGCGCGAAACGGCTGGGTCGGGTGACGATCAGCTTGATGTCGCTGACCTGCGCGAGCTGGAACGCGGCGACGAGCGCGCTGATACCCACGGAGTCGATGAAGGTCACATTCTGAAGATTGAGCTCGATGCGTACGAATCGTCCGGTGTTGAGCTGCGTCGCCACAGCCTCGCGGATCTCGTATGCGTTTTCGACGTCGATCTCGCCGCTGGGCGAGACCTCCACCACGTCGTCGGCAAGCGTCGACGTCATTATCGACAGCGTCACGCCAATTCCCTCCACCCGCCCGGGATTTCCGAGCGTCGTTCCTGTCGCACGAGCCACGGACGAGCGATCTGATCTCGCTCGGCATGACCCGCGCCCGGGGTTCGTAGAGACTCCCCCCGGAAGGTTCGGTGAATCTGACCGAAAGGTTAGGACCCGAACCTGTCAGACACCTGAGTGCCCTGTGTGAACCGGGTCCAGAGTACCGGTGTGCAGCAAGTCGTTTCCGAAACGTGATGACGTCCACAGCGGACACGTTTGCTGAACGGCGGCCCAGGGCAGGGTTAACCTGCAACGGCGAGCGCGGGAGGTAACAAGGATGTTCTCCAGCAAGAGCAAGACGGAACGCACGGCCGCGCAGGCCTGGGACTATTTGACGGCCGCCATGACGGCCGCGAGCGAGGCCGCGAGGGACACAAGCGGCAAAGCGGCCAAGTTCGCCGGCAAAGCCAGTGACGAGGGTCACAGGTTCGCCGGGAAGGCGGGCGGGAAGGCCGACGTGGCCTGGTCGCGTGCCAACGCCGCGGCGGCCGCACTGGCCGGACGTAAACCGTCCCGGCCGTGGGGTCTGATCGTCGGGGCCGGGCTGCTCGGCGTGGCGGTCGGTTATGCCGTGGCCGTCTCGGCGCGCACCGCCCTCGAGATGCGGGCCGAGCAGGAGGAACTGGAGCTGGCCGAGACCGCGGTCGTGGTCACTCCGACCTTCGACAAGTAGGCCGGGTTTTGTCACACCCCGCTTCTAGGCTCGGGGCATGGAGGCACAGTTCTTCGACACCCCGGCCGAGCTGCGCGCCTGGTTCGAGCAGCATCACGAGAGTGCGCCCGAGCTCTTCGTCGGTTACTGGAAGAAGAGTTCGGGCCGCTCCGGGGTCACCCACCCCCAGGCGATCGAGCAGGCCCTCTGCTTCGGCTGGATCGACAGCGTCGGCCGCAGCCTCGACGAGCAGCGCTACCAGGTGCGCTTCACCCCGCGGCGCAAGGGCAGCGTGTGGAGCGCGATCAACGTAGCCAAGGTCGCCGAGCTGATCGAGGCGGGCCTGATGCGCCCGGCCGGGCTGAGCGCCTTCGAGCTGCGCAAACCCGACCGGGTCGCGGTCTACTCCTACGAGCAGCCCGCCGACGCCGTCCTCGACGACGAGCAGACCGCTCTCTTCCAGGCCGACGAGGCCGCCTGGCAGTGGTTCTCAGCGCAGCGCCCGTCCTATCGACGGGCGGCAGTGCACTGGGTGGTCAGCGCCAAACGGGCCGACACCCGGCAGCGCCGGCTGGCCCAGCTCATCACCGACTCGGCCGCCGGCCGCAAGGTGCCCCCTCTCGTCCCCCGGTGAAAGCCGGGGCTCGGTACAGTTGAGCCCCGCTCGGCTTCGCCGTCTCCCCGCTGTGGCCTGGCCACCCGAACAGATAAGGTCCGTTGGTGCTCACAGTCGGCCACCTCCTGGGCAACCGTTATCGGTTGGACGAGCGCATCGCCACAGGCGGGATGGGTGACGTCTGGCGCGGCACCGATGTCGTGCTGGGTCGCGTCATCGCCGTCAAGGTGCTGCGCGCCGCTATGATGTCCGACCCCGAGTTCGCCGCCCGCTTCTACGGCGAGGCCCGCATGATGGCCGCGTTCCGTCACCCGGGCGTGGTCGAGGTCTACGACTACGCGTCCGCCGCCGAGTCCGGCGGTGACGACGACGTGGCCTACCTGGTCATGGCCTACGTCGAGGGCGAGCCGCTCTCGGCCCGGGTCAAGCAGGGCCCGATGCCGGTCACCGAGGTCATGTCGATCGTGGCGCAGGCGGCCGACGCGCTGCACGCCGCCCACGAGAACGGCACGGTCCACCGCGACGTCAAGCCGGGCAACCTCATCGTCAAGCCCAACGGCACCGTCGTGCTGGTCGACTTCGGTGTGGCCCGCTCGGCCGCCGTGACCAGCGTGACGGCGGTCAACGCGATCGTCGGCACCGCGCTCTACATGGCGCCCGAGCAGGTCGCCAAGGGCAACGTCACCGCCGCCACCGACATCTACGCGCTCGGCGCCGTGGCCTACCACTGCATCGCCGGCGAGCCCCCCTTCGACGGCGACAACGCTCTGCAGGTCGCCCTGCGCCACCTCGAGGACGAGCCGCTCCCCCTGCCCGACTACGTGCCCCTCGAGGTGCGCGAGCTGATCCAGCGGGCGATGGCCAAGCAGCCGGCCGACCGGTTCCAGACCGCCGCCGAGTTCGCCGAGGCGGCGTTCGCCGCGGCCGGCCCGCTCGACTGGAAGAGGCTGACCGGCACCTCGATGGTCGCCCCGCTCAGCCCGGCGGCGCCCACCCGCGCCGTGCCGATGCCCCGTGACCTGCCGCCCGTGCAGCCGTCGACGCTGACCTCGACGCCGACCCGCGCCCAGCGCCGGTCGCGCAGCCAGACCGCCCTGCTGTTCGCGGTGATCGGCCTGCTCGTCGTGGCCGGGGGTCTGGCCTTCGCCATCGCGATGAACGGCGGCGGCGACGACAAGAACGCGGTGAACAACCAGAACCCCGCACCCGCCTCCCAGCCCGTCACCGACGCGACCAGCGAAGAGGCACCCCCGTCGAGCGCGGCGCCCACCATCCGCTCGACGAAGCAGGGCAGCGTCCCGAGCCGCACGCCGTCACGCAGCGCCTCGGCCCCCACCTCGACCCCGACGTCGAAGCCGACCACGACGCCGCCGACGTCGAAGCCGACCTCCACCCCGCCGTCGACCGAGCCGACGAACACCACCGAACCGACCGACACGCCGACGACGCCCGAGACTCCCCCGACAACGCCCGACACCGGCTCGGGCGGCGGAGTCCTGCCCTTCCCGTAAAGCCCTTGACCCTCACACTGTGTCAGGGCGGAGTGTGAGGGGACCATGTTCAGTATCGGAGAGTTCGCCGGCCTCGGGCGGGTGTCGGTGCGCATGCTGCGGCACTACGACGCCATCGGTCTGCTGCGGCCCGCGCACGTCGACCCGTACAGCGGCTATCGGTTCTATGCGGCCGAGCAGTTGCGGCTGCTCAACCGGGTCACCGCGCTCAAGGATCTCGGGTTCAGCCTGCACCAGGTGCAGACGCTGATCGACGAGAAGGTCGACCCCGCCGAGCTGCGCGGCATGCTGCGCCTGCGCCGGGCCGAGCTGGCCGCTCGGATGGAGCAGGACACCGTACGCCTGACCCAGGTCGACGCGCGCCTCCGGATGATCGAGAGCGAGGGACACATGGACACCGCGGACGTCGTCCTGAAGAGCATCCCGGCGACCCGGGTGGCGACGCTGGCCGCCACGGCCACCAGCTATGACCACCCGACGTCGATCAGCGAGAACCTCAGCCCGCTCTACCCGCGGCTGATGGAGCTGATGGAGAAGCACGGCGTGCCGATGACGGGCTCGCCGATCGCCTACTACACGGCGGCGCCCGTCTCGCCCGGCGACGAGACGATCGGGGTGCACGCGGCCTTCCCGATCGGGGACGGCCCGGTGCCCGGCGACGCCGGCTTCGACGTGGTGGTGCTGCCGCCGGTCCGGCAGGCGGCGACCGCGATCCACCACGGCGCGATGTCGGAGGCGTTCCGCACGGGGCAGAAGCTCGCCGAGTGGATCGACGACAACGGCTACCGGGCGGTCGAGCCGGGCTTCGCGGTCGAGGTCTACCTCGACTGCCCGCCGGGCGAGTTCGACAAGTGGGTCACCGAGCTGCAGGTCCCGCTGCAGGAACCCTCAGCTCGGTAGCGGGGCGGCCGATGGGGCGGGTCGGCCGGAAAGCAACCGAGCCGCTACCGAGGGAGCCCGCCGATGACTGCCCCGATCCCGTCCGCCGAGTACTCGACCGCGCCGCCCTGGGTGACGCCGGAGCTGGCGCCCGTGCCCGTGCCGGATCCGGGACCGCACACGTCGCACGGCCGGCTGCTCGTCCGCTTCCCGGAGGAGATGGCCCGCGCCGCGCGGCCGACGGCGCCGTCGTGGGCCCCGGTGGTGTTCTGGACGCTGCTGGCCGTCGTGCCGGGGCTGATCTCGGCGACCCGGCGCGGCGCCGAGGCCCGGCGGGGCGGCAACGAGCGGTACCCGTACTGGATCGCCTTCGGCACCGTGCTGGCGACGGGCGTCGTGACGTTCCTCAGCCTGGCCCCGGGCGCTGGCTCGGGCTGAGGCATGTCACGACTCCTGCCTGCCCCCGCAGTGACACTAAGTGATCTCGACGGTGCTCGGACGGAATAGCCGCCGACCCGGGCCGACGGGAAGCAATCGGACAGTCATCAGTTCACGGGCAACGGCCCGTTGACGCCGGACGTTGCCGAGGTCGAGCCAGGTCTGCCCAGGGTCTCCTGCCGCGAGCACCTCGGCAAGCGCCGGCTTGCCAGCAGACCCGGCGAACTGCGTAGCGATCTCCGCTAATCGGTCATCGATGATCTGCCGTGCCTCTGCCACCTCCGCTTCGGTGAGCGTGCCGATGGCGAACATACGCGGTATGGCCTTGCGCCGCTCGCGAAGTTCCTCTGCCTCAACCTGTAGCGGCCGGAGGTCGGCGGCAGGCTTGGCGACCAGGCAAGGCAAGTCGGGGCACTGAAGCCGTTCGACAGTGACCAGGGAGACGTAGTCGTCGATGGGTTCAGCGACGCGCGTGATCAAGCATTTCGGGCACTTGTAGATTCGAGCCTGCGTGCCCCGGGAGGCAATGCCCCGGTAAGTGGCCTTCATAGCAACGTCAGTCATGCAGCGCCCGCAGAGGTAGAAGCCGCTGCCCAGCCAGCGCAGAGCGTTATCACCGGCGGGCTTACGACCTGGCATGGCCAAGATGTCGCATGCCGCTTTCCAGGTCGTCTCGTTAACAGTGGGCGGCCAGGCCCCAGGACCCCGGTACTCGCCGAGATGCCACCGCTGGGCGCAGTAGCGGGGGTTCTTCAACATCGACCGGACGCTGGTCACGGTCCATGCACCGCCGACAGTGGTGTTCCAGGATTCGTTCAGGGCTTCCGCGATGCTCGTAAGCGTCGAGCCGTCAAGCAGCATCGAGTAGGCGCCGCGCACGGCCTCGGATTCGCCATCGACCAGCTCCGTGCCGAGGTAGCCGAAGGCCCGGCGACCTCCCGGGGCAGGCCACGGTCTGCGCGCTGCCGGGACTCGCGGCGCTGCCGGTCGGACTTGGCGTCGATCTCGTGCCGGGCCACCGCGCCGAGCATCCGTGCGACCAATCGTCCCGCGGGGGTCGAAACGTCCAAGTCTGAGCCACGCACGAGGATGATCGCGACGTTGCGCCGATCGCAAAGTTCGATCAGCCTCTCTAGGTCGGCGGTACGACGGACCAGCCGATCGAGGGACCAGGCCACGATCGCGTCGAGGGTGCCGGAGTCGACAGTGATGAGGAGCCGCTCGTAGTCCGGCCGCCGCCGGCCGGACGTCGCAGAGTGGGATTTGTCGAGGTACTCACCCGCCACGGCGCCGCCACGCCGACCGACCAGGTCGCGGCAGTCAGCTAGCTGTCTCTCGATGCCGAGGCCCTCGCCGGTGCGGTCATCGGAAAGTCTGCAATAGATAGCGCACCTCACCTCGTCAACTCCCGTCGGCAGTGCGGGAAAGGCACCCTGGTGTGCCCGTTATCGAGGCGGGGAGCGGCGGAAACCAGGCGTCGGAGCAACGACACAGCACCGACCGGGCACCTGGCGGTATCGAGCTCACCGAGGACGCCCTGCCCGGACACCGACCGCCGCCGGCACAAGTCCTGATATGGCGTGGCAGGCCTATCTCCACAGAGGCGCGGCCACGCGTTGATCTCCAGCACACGCCAACACGTCCCCGGCCAAGCCCAGCAGACCGAGACGGCATTGCCGCTGAGAGCAGATCAAACGCCAGCCGGTCCGGGCGGTGCGATTTACCGCCGGAACCGATGTCTACGTCACGATGTCTAGGCATGCGACCATCATGTCATACGACTAGCTTATGCGCGACCACCTTCGATCCGACCGACGTTTGCGGGCATCGCAGTAGCCGTCGATATTCACATCTGCTCGGGGATCGGGATGCCGAGCAGGTCGAGGCCGAGTTCCAGGGTCGCGCCGGTGCGCGCGGTCAGGGCCAGCCAGCTCGGCGACGTCGTGATCGGACGGCACCGCTCGTAGAAGCCGGAGAACGCCGCCGCCACCTCGTGCAGGTGGACGGCGAGCCGGTGCGGTTCGCGGAACTCGATGGCGGCGGCTACCGCCGGCTCGAAGCCGAGCAGGGTCAGCGCGAGCCGCCGCTCGGCCGGGTGCTCGAGCACGATGGTCCCGGGCGAGACCTCGGCGTCGCGCAGCAGCGACCGGATCCGCCGGACGGCGTACTGCAGGTAGGGGCCGGTGTTGCCGGTCGCGGCGAGCATGCGGTCCCAGTCGAAGACGTAGTCGCCGCGCCGGTCCGAGGACAGGTCGGCGTACTTGATCGCACCGATGCCGATGGCCGGCGAAGTGGCGCGGGCGTCCGCCTCGTCGAGCAGGTCGGCCAGCTTGATCGTCTCGCCCGACCGGGTCTTGAGCATCTTGCCGTCCGGGCCGAGGACCGAGCCGAAGCTGATGTGCTCGGCCGACACCCCGTCGTGCAGCCAGCCGGCGTCGCGGGCCACGGCGAAGACCATCTCGAAGTGGTTGCGCTGCGGGGCGCCGACGACGTAGAGCATGCGGTCGGCCTTAAGGTCACGGACGCGATGCCGCAGGGCCGCGAGGTCGGTGGCCGCGTACCCGAAACCGCCGTCGCTCTTGCGCACGATGACCGGAAGCGGTTCGCCGTCGCGGCCGAGGAAGCCGGCCGGGAACGCGCAGAGTGCCCCCTCGCTCTCGACCAGCAGCCCTTTCTCGGTCAGCTCGTCGACCACCGAGGCGAGCTGGTCCTGATAGGAGCTCTCGCCGGCGAAGTCGTCCAGGCCGAGCGTGATGCCGAGCCGGGCGTAGTCGGCCACGAAGTGCCGCGTCGACTGCTCGACCAGCCGCCGCCACATCGCCCGGGTCGCCTCGTCACCGCTTTGCAGCGCCACCACCCGCAGCCGGGCCCGCGTACGGAATTCGGGGTCGCCGTCGAACTTCGCCCGCGCTTCGCGATAGAAGTCGGTGAGGTCGCTGAGGCTGTTCGTCTCGTCGTTGTTCACGTCGGACATGTGCTCGATGAGCATGCCGAACTGGGTGCCGAAGTCGCCGAGATGGTTGGCCCGGACCACGTCGTGACCGGCCCACGTGAACAGCCGGGCCAGCGCGTCGCCGATGACCGTCGAGCGCAGGTGGCCGACGTGCAATTCCTTGGCGACGTTGGGGCTGGAATAGTCGATGACCACCCGCTCGGCGACGACCGGGGGCGGCGAGTCGGGCTCGGCCAGCAGGGTGGCGAGCACGTCGTCGGCGACGGTGAGGTTGAGGAAGCCGGGGCCGGAGATCTCGACGTCGGCCAGGCCCGCGAGGTCAGCGGCCGCAGCCACCTCGGCGGCGATCTCGCGCGGCGGCCGGCCCAGCCTGCGGGCCAGTGCAAGCGCGGCATTGGACTGGAAGTCGGCGTGCTGCGACGACCGCACGGCCGGATCGACCGGCTCGCCGGCGACGGCTTCGAACGCCGTGGCCAGCCGGGCGGCGAGCAGAGCTTCGAGATTCATGATCAAACCCATCGACGTACGCGGGGAAGCGGGTCGACCGGTCTGGCGGAGAGGAACCGGCGGGATCGACCCGCCGGAGGACAGCAAGACTCAGCGGCGGTCGTCGGAACGCCGGCGTCGCTCGCTGAAGGTCTGCATGCGGTCAGCGTAGCGCACGATGCACGATGGGATCGTGGACGTTTTGTGGGACGCGGACGAGGCCGGCGTACTGCGGCTGCCGTCGGGGCGGCTGGTGCGCGGCCGCGGCCTGCGCAAGCCGATGCCGTCCGGGCATCCGCCGGCCTTGGGGATCTATCTGCTCGGCCGCCGCCCGCCCGAGTTCGGCTGGGACAGCCGGTGGGTGCGATGGCGCGACGGCTGGCTCCCGGCCGATCGGGCGTACGCGATGGAGGTGCTCGGCGAGGCGTTGGAGCGCTCGGCATCGGAGCGGGTCGAGTTCGCGTGCCTGGGCGGGCTGGGCCGGACCGGCACCGCGCTGGCGACACTCGCGGTCCTCGACGGGGTGCCGCCCGAGCAGGCCGTGGCCTACGTGCGGGCCAACTATCACCGGCGGGCGGTCGAGATGCCGTGGCAGCGGAGCTTCGTCCGCGCGCTGAAGAAACCCGGGCACTGATCAGAAGCGGCCATTAGTCTGAAGCGGCACGCCGACGCCCTGGGGGACCGATGATCGTCGTGGAGCGCACGCTGGCCGTCAACGTCGCCCCGGCGCCGGCCCTGAGCTATCTCACCGACTTCGGCAACACGGTGCGGTGGGACCCGGCCGTGCGCCAGGCGACCCGCAAGGACAGCGGGCCGATCGGGCCGGGGTCGCGCTGGCATCAGGTGTGCCGCGTCCTGGGAATCACGACGGAGCTGACCTACACGCTGGTCGAGGCCGGGCCCGGACGTTTGGTGTTCCACGGACGCAACGAAGGCTGCACATGCGTCGAGACGGTGACCGTACGGCCGGTCGAGGCGGGCAGCGAGGTCACCTATCGGGTCGAGCTCGAGATGCACGGCCTCGCGAAGCTCGCCACCCCGGTGATCAAGGTGGAGTTCGAGAAACTGGGGACGGCTGGGGCGGCGGCGCTGACCGACGCGCTCAACGCCCGCACCGGTGAACTGCACTTCCCCGGCGCTGAGATCTTTGAGCCGCCCTTCGGTCAGGAAGCCCAGGCGTGAGACCGGCCCGGCCTCCCCCTCGAGGCCGGGCCGGTGCGCTCGTCACGCTTTCGTGGCGACGATCTGCAGATAGGCGGACGGGATGCGGGCCGTGCCGTCCTCGGCGGTGTTGTAGCGGCCGACCAGTTCGACCAGGTCGTCGTAGAGGGGCTTGCCGCCGTCGGGGCCCAGAGCCTCGAACGCCTTCAGGGTCGGGCCGTAGTTCTCGCGGAAGTAGTCCGCGAACTGCTCCGGCGAGGTGAATCGGAAGACGAACTCACGGCGCTCCGTACGTACATCGGAGACGCGGTCGCCGAGGAGCTCGCGGACGCGGGCCTCGCTGCCCCACTCGACCGGCCCGCGAATACCGGGCGGCGGCGGGACCCGCCGGCCGACCGTGCGGAACATCTCGCCGATGAAGCCGTCCGGGGTCCAGTTCGCCATCGCGATCGTGCCGCCGCTGCGCACCACCCGGGTCAGCTCAGAGGCGACCTTCTCCTGGTCGGGGGCGAACATCGCGCCGACCACGGAGACCACGGCGTCGAAGCGGCCGTCGGCGTACGGGAGGTTCTCGGCGTCGGCGATCTCGATCGTCAGGGGCAGGTGCTCGGCCTCGGCCCGCTCCTTGGCCCGGGCGAGCAGCTCGGGCACGTAGTCGGTGGCGATCACCCGGGCGCCGCTGCGGGCCGCCGCGATCGAGGCGTTGCCGGTTCCGGCCGCGACGTCGAGCACCTCGTGCCCCGCCGAGAGATCCGCCGCCAGCACGGTCTCCTCGGCCATCGGATGGATCAGGGCCGCCACCGCGCCGTAGTCGCCGCTCGCCCAGGTCTTCTGCTGCTTGGCCTTCAGGCCTTCCAGTACCAGTTCGCTCATGTCCTAGACGTTAAAAACTCGCGGGCCCCCGCACATGGGGATTGCTCCCTATGTTGGCCGGCCACGGCGACACAGACATAGTGTCCGACTCGACGGCGGACGCCGCCCCGACCGGAAAGGGCTCTCTGATGGATCTCGGAATCAACGGTCGCACCGCCCTCATCGTCGGCGGCAGCGGCACACTGGGCCGCGCCGTCGCCGCCGCCCTGCTGGCCGAGGGCGTACACGTGGTTCTCGCCGCACGAGACCGGGGCCGCCTGGAAGAAGCCGCCCGCAGCCTCGACGGTGCGGTCACGTTGCTCACCGTCGACACCACCGACGAAGCCACGATCCGGGCCGCCGTCGAGCAGGCCGGGCCCGTCGACATCCTCGTCAACGCGGCCGCCCCGCCCGCCCAGACGCTCGACCCGGCCCGCAGCCACGAGGCCGACGAGGTGCTCACCGCGTTCGAGACCAAGACCGTCGGCTATCTGCGCACCATGAACGCGGTTCTTCCCGGCATGCGCGACCGGGCTTTCGGCCGGGTGGTCAACATCAGCGGCCAGGGTGCCAACACGACGGTCTCGGCGGCCGGATCCGTCCGCAACCAGGCGGTCATCACCGCCTCCAAGGTTCTGGCCGACGCCTATGCCGGCACCGGCGTCACCGTCAACGTCGTCAACCCCGGGACCGTCACGGCCGACCCGTCCCCCACAATCGCTCCTGCCACGGCCGGCGAGTCGACTCCCGAGCAGGTGGCCGCCCTGGTGACGTTCCTCTGCTCGGCTCCGGCCGCCGCCATCTCGGGCGATTCCGTCGCTGTCGGCCATCGAGTGCGCGGGGTTCAGTAGCGAGCGGACCCGCCCGGTTGGCGGACGCCTCACGCACGAGGAGCGGACGCCTCACGCACGAGGAGCGGACGCTCAGTCGCCCAAACCGCGAGCGAACCTGCGCCGTGCAGGCGGGACAGCCGCGATCACGCGCAACACGGCGCGAAAAAGGGCCCGGCTGATCACTGTGGAGTGGGCCGCCTGCCGGGCATTGCGCAACGACAGTCGTACGGCGGCGAAGCCGTAATCGAGCATCTCGCGCTCGTACTGCTCGACCGCCGCGAGCAGCGGCATCTCCCCGGCGTGGGCCGCGCTGAGCTTGCGGCGCAGCAGGTCGGCGTCGCGCAGCGCGGTGTTGGCGCCGACCCCGGCCATCGGAGTCATGCTGTGGACAGCGTCGCCCAGCAGCGTCACCCGGCCTGTGGATAACTCGGGTACCCCCGTCGCCGAGGCGAGTAGCGTCGAGCCCACCCCCTCCCCGGGTGGGTGGGGCGCTTTACGGACGGGTACCGCGGCGACCGGTGCTGGGCTCACCGGTGCCGGGCTCACCGGTGTGGCGCTTTTGACCCGGAAAGCGTTGACCGTGGCGGGATCGCTGTTGGCGATGAGGCGGTGAAACTCGGGGGCCCAGCCGCGCAGGCGATCGCGGACGAGGCTCAACAGTGCGTCCGGAGCGAGCTGCTCGACGTCGGCCGGGAAGCGGGCGGTGGCGTCGGAGTAGCCCCAGAGAACCTGGTCGCCGTCCGGGCTCGTCCAGGCCGCGGTGAAGAGCGAGCCACGGCCGCGCGGGATGACGACGTTCGCGCGGGTGAGCAGGGACGGCGGCAGTTCGGCCGCGGCCAAACCAGGCGAATCGCCGGCCATGAACGTGCCAACCGGTAACGCGCCAACTGAGGACTCGTCAACCGGCGACGCGCCGGATGGGGACACTCCGGACGGGGACGCTCCGGACGGGGACGCTCCGGACGGGGACGCTCCGGACGGGGACACTCCGGACGGGGAGAGGCAGCGGCCGGCGATCGTGAGTACGCCGGTGTCGATGCGGGCCGCGGCGGCGGGGATCAGCTGGGCGCGCACCCGGGAGTTGGCACCGTCCGCTCCGACCAGCGCCGAGCCGCGCGCGGAGGAGCCGTCGGCGAAGTGGGCGACCACGGCGTCGGGCTCCTCCTCGTACGAGATGAAGGTCTTGCCGGTTTCGAGGTCGAGGCCTTCGAGCAGGACCGTGCGGAGCTGGATGCGGCCGATGCCGTGGTGCCGGTCGGCCGGTCCGGCGCCCGGGGTGTTGATCTCGTCTTCGGCCAGGCCGAGCAGGTCGGTGCCCTGGTCGGTGAGGAAGCCGAAGCCGCCGCCGGGTGAGACGGCCCGGGTGAACGCCGTCCAGCCGGCCGGTGGCAGGCAGTCGCGCAGGGCCCGCGCGCCGGCCGGGTTGATGTGGATGCGGTAGCCCTGCAGCCAGTCGCTGCGCTCGTGGGTCTTCTCGAAGACGCGGACGGGGACGCCGGCGTGGCGCAGCCCGTGCGCGAGCGTGAGGCCGCCGATGCCGCCCCCGATGACCAATACGGGTAGGGAGTCCATGAATCGATTTTCAAACGTCCGGTTGAATCTGTCAACCAAACGTTTGATTGATAGGGTCGAAGTCATGCGCCGGTCCCCTACTGGCGGGGAGCGCCGCCGCGACCCCGACCGCACCAAGGAACGGATTCTCGACGCGGCGCTGGTCGAGTTCGGCGAGCACGGCTTCGCGGGCGCCCGCATCGGCGCGATCGCCCGCCGCGCCGAGGCCAACCAGCAGCTCATCTCGTACTACTTCGACGGCAAGGCCGGCCTCTACCAGGCCCTGCTCGAACGTTGGCGCACGCTCAGCGCGGGGCTCAACCGGCCCGGGGCGCCGCTCGACGAGGTGGTCGCCGCGTTCACGCACGTCGGCGAGGATCAGCGGCACTGGGTGCGGCTGCTCATCTGGCAGGCGCTCAGCGGCGACCGCGACGAGGGCGACGCCGGCTTTCGCCGGGCGATGGTCGACGACCTGCGGCGACGCCAGGCCGACGGCGAGATCGGCGCCGATCTCGACCCGGCCTACCTGCAGCTCATGCTTTTCGGCGCGGCCCTCGCACCGGCGCTGCTGGCCGGCTTCGCCGAGGATTTCACCGGGTTGCCGGCCGATTCACCCGAGTTCCTCGACCGCTATCGCGAGCAGCTGAAACTGCTGATCCAGCACCTCAGATGAGGCCGCGCTCGCGCGCCTCGGCCGCCGCCCGGCCGCGGGACGAGACGCCCAGCTTGCCGAGAACGGCCGAGACGTGGTGGTCGACCGTCTTGGCCGAGAGGGTCAGCCGGCCCGCGATGTCGGCGTTGCTCAGGCCCTCGGCGATCAGCAGCAGCACCTCCTGCTGGCGGCCGGTGAGCCCGGTCGGGTCGGCGGCCGTCGACGCGCGCGGGCCCCGGGGCACCCGCAGGCCGCGTTCGCGCAGGTCGGCGCGCAGACGGCGGGCCGGGACGACGGCGCCGAGCCGGTCGAAGACGCGCAGGGCCTCGGTGGTCGCTTCGGCGTCGCCGTGGGCCAGGCAGTTGGCCGACTGGTAGAGGCAGCCCAGCTCGGCCCAGCTCGCGGCCGCGCCCCGCCAGTCGCCGTCGATGACCAGGCGGAACGGCTCGGCGGCCTCGGCCGGTGCCTCGCCGGCGAGCTCGCCGCACCGCCACAGCCAGAACGCCAGCTCGCCGACGAACCACGGCTGTCCGGCGCGCAGCGCGACCTTGAGACCGCGGCGGGCCTCGGTCGCGGCCCGGGCGGGGTCACCGGCGAGCCAGTACGCCTCGGCGAGCACGATCGCGGGCGGGCAGAGGAACTGGGACTCCCCCGTGGCGTAGCCGCGCTCGGCTGCTGCGAGCGCGTCGTCCTCGGCCCCGGGCCGCCCGCGCCGGATGCCCAGCGTGGCGTGGGCGACCATGGCCGGCACCAGGCCGGGGCTCACCATCGGCGGGCCGGCCAGGGCCTGCGTGACGTCGTCGGTGGCCGAGGTCCAGTCGCCGCGGGCGATCTGCAGCCGGGCGCGGTGGCCGAGCAGGTGGCGGGTGTAGCCGTCGAGGTCGCGGGCCAGCAGGAACGGGATGACACGGTCGAGGGCCTGTTCGGCCACGTCCAACTCGTACCAGTCGACGGCGTAGCTGGCCAGGTTGACCAGGGCCCGGCCGGCGTGGTCGTCAAGGCCGGCCGGGGCCGCGAGCTCGTGGGCGCGCCGCAGGTCGGCGATGCCGGTCTTGTCGCCGGTGTTGACCCGGGCCGACCCGATGTTGATCAGCGCGTGCACCTCGGTGTCGAGGTCGCCCAGCCGCTGGGCCAGTTCGGTCGCGCGGATGCCCCAGCCGATCGCCCGCTCCTCCTCGTTCGCCAGCATGAACAACTGGGACAGGTTGCTGTAGGCGGCGGCCAGCTCGGGGCCGGGCGGTTGCGTCTCGAGCACCTCGACGGCCCGGAAACCTAGCTCGCGGGCCTCGTCGGGACGCCCGTTCCACCAGCTCATCCGGGACACCCAGCGCAGGCTGACGCCGAGCGGCACCGGGTCGCCGAGCTCCATGCGCAGGGCGAGGGCGGCCCGGCACGCGTCCATCGCCTCGGGGAGCGCACCGTGATAGGCGGCGAGCGTGTATTCCTCGAGCAGCTCGGCCCGTTCGACGGCGGGTTGGTCGGCGGCCAGCGGGATGGCCCGGGCGTAGTGGGCGGCGGCCTGCTTGTGGGCGCCGACGGAGGCGGCTCGGCGGGCGGCGACGGGTGTCCAGCGCAGCACGGCCTCGGTGTCGCCGGCGTGGTGGGCGTGGTGCACGAGCCAGGCCGGGTCGACACCCGCGCGACCCTCGTGAGCGGCCAGGATCTCGGCGTGCAGGGCCTGACGGCGTACAGGGGAAAGGCTCTCCTCGACGGCCAGGCGCAACAGCTCGTGGCGGAAGGCGACGCCGCGCCCGCTGGCCGTCAGCACCCCGCGGGCCAAGCACTCGTCGACCTCGGTGAGCCGGTCGCCGAGCAGCCCCAGACCGGCGCGCGAGGGCACGACCGAGACCAGGTGAGCGACCTCGCGGGCGCCGGGCGTGAGCGTGGCCAGCCGGCTGAGGATCAGATCCCGTACGGTCGGGGGGACGCCCTCGGCCGGCGCGGCGAGCACCTCCGTGACCAGCAACGGGTTGCCTCCCGTGACCTGGTGCACGTCTGGAGCCGAGCGGCCGGCGCGACGAGCCAGCTCCTCCACGGCCGCCGGGGTGAGCGGCGGCAGGCTGACCCGGCTGATCAGGCCCGGCGGCAGTCCGGCCAGGACGGTGCGCAGCCGGTGGTCGGGGCCGACCTCGTCCTCACGGTAGGTGAGCAGCAGCAGGGCCCGGTAGAGCGCGAGCCGCCGCCCGAGGAACGCGACCATGTCGAGCGTCGCCTCGTCGGCCCAGTGCAGATCTTCGAGTACGACCACCGGCCGCGCGGCCTGCGGCGGCCGGTCGAGCGCCTCGAGGAAGAGCTCGAACACTTCGCCGCGCGCGCCGTCGCCGATGCGTTCGCGCAGCCGGCCGCCGAGGCGACGGGCGATGTCGTGCAGCGGGCCGAGCGCGCGCGGGGTGAGCAGCGGGTCGCACGCACCCCACAGCATCTGGGCGCGTGGCCCGGCGCTCTCGGCGAAGGCGGTGGCGAGCGTCGACTTGCCGGCGCCGGCCTCGCCGCTGACCACGGCGACGCGCCCCCCGGCCGCGCAGCCGGCGAGCAGCCTGTCCAGCGTGGCGAGCTCCTGCGAGCGTTCCAGCAGAACCGTCACACGGTCCAGCTAAACAGCCTGCTCAGCCCCCTGCCTAGCACCTGTCCGGCCAGCTTTTGACCCCCCAAGCGGAGCGGATCAGGCGCCCAGCGACGCGCGGCTGTCGACGCGGGCCAGGCCGAAGATGTCTTCGACCAGGTCAAGGGCCTTGATCCACGGGAACGGCTCGGTGCTGCCGGGAACCCAGCCGTCGACCGGGCCGAAGAGCACGCGGACGCCCTCGGCGCGCAGTTCGTCGAGAGAGCGGCGGAACGGGCGGCGACCGGCGAGCGGCTCGTTGACCGCGGGCACCAGCACCGTCGGCACGCCCCGGCCGATCACGTCGGCCATCGAGCTGAGCGGGTAGGTGTCGGCGATGCCGTTGGCCAGCTTGTTGATCGTGTTGAACGTCGCCGGGGCCACGATCATCGCGTCGGCCGGTGGCGAGATGCGGGTGCCGTCGGGCGCGAACCGGTAGGTGGTGCGGATCGGGCGGCCGCTGATGCGGGCGACCTCGGACGGGTCCATGAACTCGAGGGCGTTCTTCGTCGCCGTCACATCGACCGTCCAGCCGCGCTCGCTCGCGGCCGTGATCAGGTCGAGCACTCCACCGGCGTCCGGTCCGCCGCTGACTACCAACCGTAGGTCACCCATGGTCCCGATTCTCCTGGATTGCCGGGTCCCGCCGCAGAGTTACGGGCAGGTTGTATGCCCGCCTCACGGTACCCGCTTGATCGCGAGGATGTGACCCCCGTCACGCATTGGAAACGACGCCGGAAAGTACATCGCATTGACCACGGACTATGAGTTGGCCTCCATTGTCGACGGAAACGACGTATTAAGGGGTGGGAAACGAGGCGGAAATCCGGCGCTCTGAAACTGGCCCTACTCATTGATGGGCATGGCTGAGCTCCCCGTGCGGGGGCAAGGAGGCTTCATGTTCGGATATCGCGGGCGCCGGTCGGCGGCCGTTCTCGTTGCGATCGGAACCGTCGCCGCCCTCACCGCCTGTGGGGCCAAGACCGGCGACGCCGTCGGCTCGGCCCAGGCCGGTGGCGGCGCCGTCGTCGACACCTCCGGGTCCGCCGTCAAGGTCGGGCTGCTCAACTCCCTCTCCGGCACGATGGCGATCAGCGAGGTGACCGTCCGCGACGCGATCAAGCTGGCGGTCGACGAGATCAACGCGGCCGGGGGCGTGCTCGGCAAGCAGCTCGAACCGGTCAGCGAGGACGGCGCCTCCGACTGGCCGACCTTCGCCGAGAAGGCCCAGAAGCTGATCAGCCAGGACAAGGTCGCCGCGGTGTTCGGTTGCTGGACGTCGTCGAGCCGCAAGGCGGTCAAGCCGGTCTTCGAGAAGAACAAGGCGCTGCTCTTCTACCCCGTGCAGTACGAGGGGCTCGAGGAGTCGCCGTACATCTTCTACACCGGCGCGACGACGAACCAGCAGATCGTGCCCGCGCTCGACTACCTCAAGTCGGCCGGCAAGACGTCGGTCTACCTCGTCGGCAGCGACTACGTGTTCCCGCGCACGGCCAACAAGATCATCAAGGCGTACGCCGCCGCGAGCGGGATGAAGGTGCTGGGAGAGGACTACGCGCCGCTGGGCTCGACGGAGTTCTCGACGATCGTCAACAAGGTGAAGGCGTCCGGCGCGAGCGCGGTCTTCAACACGCTCAACGGCGACAGCAACGTGGCGTTCTTCAAGGAGTACAAGTCGGCCGGGCTGACCGCCGAGGCGATGCCGGTGCTCTCCGTCTCGATCGCCGAGGAGGAGGTCAAGAGCATCGGCACGCAGTACCTGGCCGGGCAGCTGACGGCGTGGAACTACTACCAGACGACCAAGGGCGCGGCCAACGACAAGTTCGTGAAGGCGTACAAGGCGAAGTACGGGGCGGACAAACCGACCAGCGATCCGATGGAGGCGGCGTACACGTCGGTCTACCTCTGGAAGGCGATGGTCGAGAAGGCCGGCTCGTTCGAGATCGAGAAGGTCAAGGCGGCGGCGAACGCGGGCGGCATCACGTTCGAGGCGCCCGAGGGGCTGGTCACCGTGGACGGGCCCAGCCAGCACGTCTTCAAGACCGCGCGGATCGGCAAGATCGGAACCGACGGGCTGATCGAGGAGGTGTGGAACTCCGGCCAGCCCGTGAAGCCGGATCCCTACCTGAAGAGCTACAGCTGGGCCACGGGCCTCTCTTAAGTGCTCTCGGGGTGAGGTCTCGCGGCCTCACCCCGTACGGGAAAAGGGGTTGGGTCTTGTCGCTTCTTGTCGGTCAACTCTTCAGCGGGGTCAGCATCGGGGCGGTGCTGCTGCTCATCGCGCTCGGGCTCGCGCTGACCTTCGGCCAGATGAACGTGATCAACATGGCGCACGGCGAGTTCATCATGGCCGGCGCCTACACCGTCTATGTCCTTCAGCAGGTCGTGACCAGTGCGGGAGCGTCGCTGCTGATCGCGCTGCCGGTCTCGTTCGTCGTGGCCGGCCTGCTCGGCGTGCTGCTCGAGGTGCTGCTGATCCGGCGGCTCTATGCCCGGCCCCTCGACACGCTGCTGGTCACCTGGGGCGTGTCGCTGATCCTGCAGCAGGCGGCGCGGGACATCTTCGGCGCGCCGAACGTGCAGACCCGCGCGCCGGAGATCCTCACCGGCAGCGTCCACCTGACCGACGACATCGCGATCGCCAGCAGCCGGCTGTTCATTCTCGGACTCGCGCTGGCCGCCGTGGCCGCGTTGACGATCGTGCTGAGAACGACGTCGCTGGGCCGGCGGATCCGGGCGGTCGTGCAGAACCGCGACCTCGCGGCCGTCTCGGGCCTGTCGACCGGGCGGGTCGACCGGCTCACCTTCTTCATCGGCTCGGGCCTGGCCGGGATCGCCGGGGTGGCGCTGACCCTGATCGGGCCGATCGGGCCGGCGATGGGCACCAACCTCATCGTCAACGCGTTCCTGGTCGTCGTCGTGGGCGGCATCGGGCAGCTCAAGGGGACGGTGATCGTGGCGTTCGTGCTCGGCGTCCTGCAGGCCACCGTCGAATACACGACCACCGTCAGCGTGGCCAGCGTGATCGTCTTCGTGGCGATCGTGGCGTTCCTGCAATGGCGGCCCCAAGGCTTGTTCACCCTGCGAACTAGGAGCCTGGCATGAAACGTGCTGCGCTTGGTTTCGGTGTTACCGCGGCGCTGCTCTTCGCGGTGGCGCCGCTGGTTCTCGGCGACTTCCGGCTCTCATTGCTGGCCAAATACCTCTGCTTCGCGATCGTGGCGGTCGGCGTCGGGCTCGCCTGGGGCCGCGGTGGCATGCTCGCGCTCGGTCAGGGCGTCTTCTTCGGCCTCGGCGGCTATGCGATGGCGATGCACCTCAAACTGGCCGACGCCGGTCCGGGAAACCTCCCCGACTTTATGATCCTTTACGGTCAGCTCGACGCGCTGCCGTGGTGGTGGGCGCCGTTCGCCAACCCGATTTTCGCGCTGCTCGCAACCGTGCTGCTGCCGATGCTGGTGGCCCTGCTGCTCGGTCTGCTGATCTTCCGGCGACGGGTGCGCGGCGCCTACTTCGCGATCCTGTCGCAGGCGCTCGCCGCGGCGTTCGCGATCCTGCTCATCGGCCAGCAGGGCACGACCGGCGGCACCAACGGGCTCACCGACATCCAGGGCTTTTTCGGGTACGACCTGAACGACCCGGTCAACCAGCGGATGGTGTACTTCGTCGTCGCCGCGGCACTGCTCGCCATGCTCGGGGTCGCCTGGCAACTCATGCGCAGCCGCTACGGCGAACTGCTCGTGGCCGTACGCGACGGCGAGGAGCGGGTGAGGTTCCTCGGCTACGACCCGGCCAACGTCAAACTCGTGGCGTACGTCGTGGCCGCCGGCATGGCGGGCCTGGCCGGCGCGCTGTTCGTGCCGGCCGTGGGCATCATCTCCCCCGCCCTGATCGGCGTCGTGCCGTCCATCGAGTTCGTCATCGGCGTCGCCGTCGGCGGGCGGGCCACCCTGGCCGGGCCCGCGCTCGGGGCGATCGCGGTGGCCTGGGCCAAGACGGCCCTCTCGGAGCGGGTGCCGTCGGCGTGGACGTACTTCGAAGGCCTGCTCTTCGTACTGCCGATCGTCTTCCTGCCCGGGGGCATCGCCGCGCTGTTCAAGTGGCGGCGACGGGCTCGTCTCGTTCCGCCGGCCGAGGTGAAGGAGAAGGTGGCGGCATGACCGGTCTCAGCGTGCGCGACCTGCGCGTGGTGTTCGACGGCTTCGTCGCCGTCGGCGGCGTCGACCTCGAGGTGCCCGAGGGTGACCTGCGCTTCCTCATCGGTCCGAACGGGGCCGGCAAGACCACCCTGATCGACGCGGTCACCGGCCTGGTCAAAGCCACCGGCCACGTCGCCTTCGACGGCCGCGAGCTGCTCGGCCGCAAGGTGCACCGGATCGCCCGGCTCGGCATCGGGCGTACGTTCCAGACCGCGGCCGTCTTCGAGGAGCTGACGGTGCTGCAGAACCTCGACATCGCGGCCGGCTGGGCCCGCAGCCCGATCAGCCTGCTGCGCGCCCGGCGATCCGTCCCGCCCACAGTGGAGAAGGCTCTGGCGACTGTACGGCTGAGCGAGGTGCGCGACGAACCCGCGGGCACCCTGGCCCACGGGCAGAAGCAGTGGCTCGAGATCGGCATGCTGCTCGTGCAGGACGCCCGGCTGCTGCTGCTCGACGAACCGGTGGCCGGCATGAGCCAGGATGAGCGGGACGCGACCGGCGAACTGCTCGGCGAGCTGAGCCGCGACCGTACGGTGCTGGTCGTCGAGCACGACATGGACTTCCTGCGCCGCTATGCCCGTACGGTCACGGTCATGCACGCCGGGAAGGTGCTCTCGGAGGGAACGGTGGCCCAGGTGCAGGCCGATCCCCGCGTGCAGGAGGTCTATCTCGGACACCCGGTGAAGGAGGCGTCGTGACCCTGTCCTTCGCGGACGTGCACGTCGGCTACGGCCGCAGCGTCGTCCTGCACGGCGTGTCGCTCTCGGTTCCGGCCGACGGGGTCGCCGCCGTGCTGGGCCACAACGGCGCGGGCAAGAGCACCCTGCTGCGCGCGGCGATGGGCCTGTTGCGCCCGCGCCGGGGCACGGTGTCGCTCGACGGTGAGGACATCACCCGGCTGGCGCCGCATCAGCGGGTCGCGCGCGGCATGGCGTACGTCCCTCAGGGCCAGCAGAGCTTCCCACATCTCACCGCGGCCGAGAATCTGCAACTGGTGGCGGACGGGCGGCGCGACGGAAAGGTGGCGACGGCCGAGGCGCTCGACCTGTTCCCCGCCCTGAAAGACCTGCTCACGCGCCGGGCCGGGCTGCTCTCGGGCGGCCAGCGTCAGCAACTCGCGATCGCCCGCGCCCTGATCACCCGGCCCCGCCTGCTGCTGCTCGACGAGCCCACCGAAGGCATCCAGCCCTCGGTGGTGGCCGAGATCGAGCGGACGATCCTGGCCGTCGCGGGCCGGGGCGGCATGTCGGTGCTGCTGGTCGAGCAACATGTCGGATTCGCCCTGGAGGCGGCGCAGCGCTACCACGTCCTCGAAGCCGGGCGGGTCACGTCGTCCGGCGACGGCGGCGCGGGCGCCGAGTCAGCCGTCCGCCAGGCCCTGACCGTCTAGGGACGTCGTACATCTGCTGGAGCAGCCCTCGCGGCCGACGCCGCGGGGGCCTTCCTGTTCCTACCGTCGCGGCGGGAATCTTGTCCGTCCCGGAGTTGAGCGGGGCCGGGCCGCCACGCGACCCGGCCCCACGGTCACTTCAGCCCGAAGGCCCGCGTGATCGTCTGCTCGACCCGGTTGCCCTGCGAGTCCCGAGCACCGGCCCGCAGCGTGACGTGCTGCGCCGAGCGAGGTGCCCGCAGCGAGGTCGTCCAGCCCTCGCGGGTCTGGTGCATGCGCTGGCTGACCCAGGTGAGACCGTCGTCATAGGACACGTCGAGCGTCGCCGACCGGATCGTCCGAGCGCTCGGCCCGCCGGGCAGGTGCGACGGCACGATGGTCAGCTCGGCCGAGCGCGAGGCCCGGTGCTGCAGATCCGTGTCGACCCGGTAGTCGAGCTGGATCAGCGGCAACCGGCCGGCCGCGCCGCCGCCCGAGGTGAAGTCCCAGGCCGTACGCGTCTTCACCGAGTACGGGTAGACCTCCGGGTCCCGTTCCGTCGTGGTGACGAGCTGGTACGGGAGGCGCTTGGGGCTCAGCTCGACGGTGCTGTCGAAATAGCCGCCCGTCGTCTGCTCGACGAGCTTCTTACCCTGGTAGAGCGCCAGGTTCTGGTCGACCTGACCCGGAACGGCCAGTCCGGCGTGGTCGGCTCCCGAGTCACCCCAGCCGGGGATCTCGACCCGCACCCTGTTCTCCGATCGGGTCGGCAGGGTCACGGCGTCGTTGATCCTCGGGCGCTGGATCGCGCCGAGCCACTGCTCGCTCGTGCGGCTTCCGGCGGCGTACGTCTTGCTGCCGCTGAGCTGGATGGAGAGCACGTCGCTCATCTCCGACGACCACCGTACGCCGTCCTGCACGGTGACGTAGTCGGTGCGGAAGCGGTCGGTCAACGCCGGCAGGGTCGAACCGACGCGGGTCGTCATGTCCGGGTTGAAGTCGTACCGGCGCTCGTAGATCTCCCGGCCCGAGGTGCCGCGGAAGTCGACGTCGACCCGGGCGAGCTC
The DNA here is from genome assembly GCF_003999975.1 of Actinoplanes solisilvae. Lineage (GTDB taxonomy): Bacteria > Actinomycetota > Actinomycetes > Mycobacteriales > Micromonosporaceae > Actinoplanes > Actinoplanes solisilvae. The sequence goes on from NZ_RJAC01000015.1 coordinate 138,295, forward strand.
GCGCTCCGACGGCTTGTAGGTCACCGACTTCGGTACCGCGCCGGGCCAGTATCGGACCAGGTCGTAGAGGTAGTCGGTCTGCGGGTGAGCGGTCACGCGCAGGTTCACCCGGCCCTGTCCGAGCTGCCCGATCAGGCGTTCGCCGAGGTCCTTGGTCAGGGTCGCCACCGCCAGTTTCGTACGGCTGGTGCCGTCGAAGTAGCGGCCGGGCTCGTCGTTGACGATCAGGAGCAGCGCCGCGCCCGCCTTCTCGGCCGCTTCGACCTGGCCGTCGAGGTCGGACCGGCGTACGACCGCCGCCTTGCCCTTGACGTCGACCGCGGCGAACTCGGCCTTGGTGCCGTTCCCGGCGAAGACGGCCGGGACCTGCTTGGTGCCTTCGGCCGGTGCGGTCGAACCGGGCAGCAGGATCAGGTCGTCCAGGGAACGACCGTCGTGCTCGATGGCGAGAACCGGCTCGATCTTGCGCCAGCGGGCGGTCACCGACATCTCGCCGTCGCGCGCCTTCTGGCCCGGGGTCACCCAGATGCTGTCGAACCAGCGCGGGAGGACGTACGCGTCGGTGACGCTCGCCGTGCCGCCCAGCGTGCGGTGATAGTCGAGGCGCATCTCGGCGTTCGCGGTCGGCTTCGGCGTGATCGCCTGGATCTCGCGCGTGCCGGCCGCCTTCAACTCCACCGTGGTGTTGCCGTCGACGGTCACCGTAGGCTGGGCCACCAGGGCGACACCGCGAGAGCTGGGACCATGCGTGCCCTCGACCTCGCCCCACATCCACACCGAGTAACGACCCTCGGGCACCAGTACGTCGAGGTCGCGCCCGTCGGTGATGAAGTTGTAGTAGCTGCCCGCCGGGTCACCCTCGCGGATCATGTTGATCACGCCGGGCATCGGCTGGCCGTCGCGTCCGGTGGGCTTGATGACGAGGTGGCGGGGCTGGTCCTCGGTGCTGACCCCGATGACGGTGTCGGCCACGCGTCCGGCCGTGCCCGACGCGACGACCTCTCCCGTGAAGAGACCCTTTTCCTGCGTACGACCCAGGTCCGCGGACACGGTGACGTCGGCGCGGCCATCGGCGGGGACGGTGACCCGCGTGGCGGACAGGGAGAAGAGGCCTGCGGGGGCGCTCAGCGCCAGGTCGAGCGTGACGGCGGCGGCGCCGGTGTTGGTGTACGTGATCTGCCGCTCGATCACGCCGGTCGGCTCGTCGTCCCGCGGGTGGATGCCGAGGTACGCGGTGGCCGTGGCGAACACCGTCGCCTTGGTGCTGGCGGCGATGTCGAGCCGGCCGCTGCCACCCTCGTACGGGTTGTAGTCGGGCGTCTCCTTGGCCGTGCTCACCAGCGCGTCCTTGAGCTGCGAGCCGGTCCAGCCGGGGTGCTGGGCGGCGAGCAGGGCCGCGGCGCCGGCGACGTGCGGGGTCGCCATCGAGGTGCCGTTCAGCGACGCGTAGGGGCCTTCGCCGTTCGCGTACTGCGAACGGGCGGCCAGCACGCCGACGCCGGGGGCGGTGATCTCGGGCTTGAGCGCGCGGTCGACCAGTCGCGGGCCGCGGCTGGAGAATTCGGCGATCCGGTCCTCGGAGTCGACCGCGCCGACGGTGAGGGCGGCGTCGGCCGCACCCGGTGTACCGACGGTCGTGTCGGACGGGCCGCTGTTGCCGGCCGCGATGACGAACAGGGCGCCGGTCTCGGCGCTGAGCGCGTTGACCGCCTGGCTCATCGGGTCGGTGCCGTCGGTGGCCTCACCGCCCAGGCTCATGCTGACGATCTTGGCCTTGCGGTCCCGCGCGGCCCACTCCATGCCGGCGATGATCCACGAGTCGTAACCGCCGCCGCCGTTGTTGAGCACCTTGCCGATCTGCAGGTCGACGCCGGGAGCGACGCCCCGCTCCTTGCCTTCGGAGGCCGCGCCGGTGCCGGCGATCGTCGAGGCGACGTGCGTACCGTGGCCGTGCGAGTTGCAGTCGGTGACGTCCTCGTCGGGCACGAAGCTGGCGGTCGCCTCGATCTGGCCGGCGAAGTCGGGGTGCTCGGCGTCGATGCCGGTGTCGAGCACGGCGACGTCGACACCCTCGCCGACGTTGCCGGTCGCCCACACCTGCGGGGCGCCGATCTGTGCCACGGAGTCCGCGAGGTTGGCCTGCACCTTGCCGTCGAGCCACACCTTGCTGATGCCGTACGCGAAGCCGGGAACGGTGCTGCGGGCGCCGGCCGCCGGGGCGGTCATCGACGTCCAGAAGTCCTCGGCCCGGTCGCGGTCCGTGCTGATCGCGCGGGCCTGGATGCTGGGCAGGGCGCGGACCTCGGTGCTGGCCTCGGGCAACGCGTCGGTGCGGCGCCCGGCGGCGGCGTTCTGGTAGCCGAGGATCAGCGGCAGCCGCCCGGCCGCGTCGTCGCCGTAGCCGTCGCGCACCAGCAGGCTGACGTTGAACAGCCGCTTGTCGAGAAGACCCCGGCCCACGTACGGCATGACGCTGTCGGGATAGACGTAGGTGTCCGGACCGACGGTGGTGACGTGGGCACCAACGGGTTCACCGTCCGGACCCTCCACAGTGGTGACACCCGGCCGGACGGTGACCTTGTCACCGTTGATCAGAGTGATCGTCGTGCTGGTCGCTGGGCTCGCTGGGTTGGCGGCGGGGCGGGGGGCCGGTTGGGCGTTGGCGGGCGCCGGCGGGGTCACGGCCAGCGCGGTCACGGCCGCGACGATGAGCGGCACGGACCTGCCGGGGGAAGGAAGGGTCAACGGAATACCTCGACTCGATCAGAGGCCTGAAGTGCTGGTGACGCTACAACAGCCTTGATCGATATTTAGCTTCTTGATCAACTCCGTTAACCGCATCGAAACAGAGTGAGTGCCTGCCGGAAACAAACGGGCCCTCTCGACGTGGGTGCGGAAGAACCGCTGGCTCGTCTGACCGACCCGGGGAGACCATCGACCTCTCGGGGATTCCACTTGACTCATCGACCAGGGTGTAGGTCATGAGTGAGCATGTGGTCGGTTATGACGGGATGTGGATGCCGCCGGGCGAGGACCCACGGGCGTTCGACGTTCCCGAGGGCGAGCTAGCCAACATCCGCGGGTACCTCACGAACTATCGGCTCACCCTGGGCCTGAAATGCGAGGGGCTGAACCCCGAGCAGCTGGCCCGCCGTTCGGTGCCGCCGTCGACGATGAGCCTGCTCGGCCTGGTGCGGCACATGGCCGCGGTCGAGCACCACTGGTTCCAGCGCACACTGCAAGGCCACCACGACGTCCAGCACCCGTTCTGGTCGACCGGGGACTCCGACTTCGACTTCAACGGCGCGGTCGCGGAGGACGCGGTCGTCACGGAGGCGTTCGAAGCCTGGCGGGAGCAGATCGCGCTGGCCGACAAGTGGCTCGACGCCCTTGCGACCGATCTTGGCGCCATTGTGCGCACGCCGCGCGGTCAGGAGGTGAGCGTCCGCGACGTGCTGGTGCACATGGTCGAGGAGTACGCCCGCCACTGCGGCCACGCGGACCTGCTGCGGGAGTGCGTCGACGGGCGTACGGGTCAGTAGGCCTCTCAGCCGATCACCTCCAGCGCCTGCAGGATCATCTGGACGAGCCGGCCCAGCGCGATGATCAGGATGATCGCGACCGGGATCGGCCACCACGCCAACTTGTTGTCCATGTCCTTCGGCTCCCGTCTTTCCGCAGCTCAGTCCACTGAACTCGGGGAGGCGGGGGCTTGCCAGTGGAGAATCGTCACAGTGTCGGCCGAGTGCGGGAGGATGATTTCGACAACACGTTCTTGTCGTACCCCCTCGGCATGATGCCGGCCATGGACGACTGGCTCCCCCTGATCCCCGGCCCGATCCCAGGCGATCGCGCCGTGTGGAAAGCGGCCTCCGACGAGCGACGGCTGGACGCCCTCCGCTGGCATCAGGCGATCACCTCGCCCCGTCGTCCCTATTACGCGGCGATCCCACCGATTTACGACATGACCGCCGAACCGGTGCCGTGGCACACCGGTGACCTCGATTGGGCCCTGCACGCCGCGGCCAAGTGCGGCTCGTTCTACGACGGGCGCGTCTACCACCTGCCGGCCGTGATCGCTTCGCAGCTGCCGCTTGACGAGCTGGCGCCCTACCAGCCGATTCTTCAGGCCGTGCTCTCTCAGATCGCCGGCAACCGTGACATGCCCCTCGACATCCGGCGTCCTCTCACCGAACGTTACGGCCAGGTTCTCGCCCGGCTCGCGCCGGGCATGCCGGTCCACCTGCTCGCCGGCCACGACGCCTTCGGCCCGGCGGCCCGGCGGCGGCTCGGCGCGCGCGTGGCCGATCCGGCGGTCATCGCGGCGATCGGCTTCGCGACCACCCTGTCCAAGCTCGCCCCGGCGAAGAGCTGGCTGCGCGAGGCCGAGGCCGTGAACGTTCCCTCGGCGGCGCGGGACGTGCTCGCCGCTTTCGCCGACACGGCCGTGACCGTCTGGGCCGACCACGATTTCCTTCTGCGCGGCCTGTGCTGGATGGCCGCCCTCGACCCCGGCGACGAGACGACCGCGCTGCTGGCCCGGGTCGCCGAGGTGGCCGGCGAGCCCAGCGGCCGGTCGGCCGACCCGCGAGCGTCACGCACGGCTGCGGCGGCCGTCGAGATCCTCGTCGACCGGCCAGGTGACGAGCCCGCCCGCGCGCTGGCCCGGCTCTCCGTCACCGTCCGCAGCAAGCCGCTGCGCAACCGGGTGCGGGCCGCGATCGACCGCATGGGTGTCGACCTTGAGGTCGCCGTCGAGGAGCACGATCTCGGCCGTTCGTGGCCGACGCCCGGCGGTCACACGCTCACGGTCGAGATCGTCGGCGAGAAGGCGGTCGTTCTGTGCCGGCCGTTGAAATCGCTGCCCGCCGCCGCGCGCGAGCACGCCGCCGAGCCCAAGGCGCTGGCCAAGCAGGTCAACCGCACCCTCGCGGCCGAACGCGTGCGGCTCGAAGACCTGCTCACCCAGGACCGCACCTGGTCGTGGGAGACCTGGCACGAGCGCTACCTGCGTCATCCGGTCACCGGCACGATCGCGCGGCGTCTGCTGTGGGAGGCCTCCCCCGACGGCCTCTCCTGGAAGGCCGGCCTGCCCGAGCTCACCGGAGAGCTCGGCGGTCCGGGTTGGACGGTCCGACTGTGGCACCCGGTGCTGGCCGGCGCCGCCGAGGTGGTGTCGTGGCGCGATCAGATCACCGAGGCCGGGTTGCGCCAGCCGTTCAAGCAGGCGTTCCGCGAGGTCTACCGGCTCACCCCGGCCGAGGAGCAGACGGGCGTCTACTCCAACCGCTTCGCCGCCCACATCCTGCGCTACCGCCAGGCCGGCACGCTGATGCGCGTCCGCGGCTGGTCGGCGCCGCTCCTCGGCTCGTGGGACGGCGGCTCGCACAGTTCGGCGACGCGCGAGCTGGCCGCCGGCACATGGCAGGCGAGCCTCGAACACATGCTGGCCGACCGGGTCGCGCCCCCGAACTACCAGGTCGAATACTGCACGACCGACCAGGTGCGGTTCGCCCGCCGCGAGGGTCGCCGCTGGCACGAGGTCGCGCTGGCCGAGGTGCCGCCGCGGGTGCTGAGCGAGGCGATGCGCGACGTCGACCTGTTCGTCGGCGTGACGTCGATCGCCGCCGACGACGCCTGGGCCGACCGCGGCGACCATCCCTTCGGCGGCTACTGGCAGTCGGCCGGCTTCGGCGAGCTGACCGGCGCCGCCGAGGTGCGCCGCGACGTGCTGGCCCGGCTGCTCCCGCGCCTGGCGATCGGCTCGCGGTGCGAGCTGACCGAGCGGTTCCTGCGGGTGCGTGGCACGCGGGCGAGTTACCTGATCCACCTCGGCTCGGGCAACGTCCTGATCGAGCCGAACGCGTACCTGTGCATCGTCGCCGGCCAACGGCCCGCCCGCGTCGCCCTGCCGTTCGACGACGACGAACGCCTCTCGCTGATCCTCTCCAAGGCGTTCCTGCTGGCCGCCGACGACAAGATCACCGACCGCTCCATCCTGCGACAACTTCCCTAGGAGATTCCGATGGCCGACGTTCTGCTGCGCGACGAGACCATGACCGGCCGGGAGCTCGCCTCCTGGACCCTGCCCGGCCTGCCCGAAACCATCACCGCCCGCGAGCTGCTGCGATGGCGGGTCCGCGAGGAGGCCGCCCGCTACAGCGCGACCCTGGGCGGCCTGTTCCGGGGCCTGGTCCGCCCGGCCGCCGCCACCGAGACCGCCCAGGGTTTCCGCCTGCCCGGCGCGACCCGCGTCGACTGGGTGGCCCAGGCCGACGCCGCCTGCGAGGCGTTCGGCCGCAACGGCTTCATCATGCTCACGGCCAACCGTCAGATCGAGGACCTGGACGAGTCGATCGACCTCCGCACCGACAACGAGGTCGCCTTCATCCGCCTCATCCCCCTGGTCGGCGGCTGACCGTCGCCGCAGCGGCCGGTTGACCCGCGGCGATAGCGTGGCCTTGTCTACGATGGGCGGGCAATCACGCCCGGGCAGTTCACTCGCATGCGGAGTCCGGGTCAAGAAGCGTTGGAGGGCACGTGCCGGGGCCTCAGCCGTTGAGTAGCTTCGAACCCCGGCAGGTGGGGCCGTTCACCCTTCGCGGAATCCTCGGCCGGGGCGGGCAGGGCACCGTCTACCTGGGAGAACACTCCTCGGGACAGCAGGCGGCGGTCAAGGTGCTGCACCTGAACGAGGGCACCGAGAAAGCGCGCCAGCGCATCGAGCGCGAACTCGCGAAGCTGCGGCGCGTGCCGCGGCACTGGACGGCCGAGGTGCTCGACGCGGGGGTGGCCGGCGAGGTGCCGTACATCGCCACCGAATACATCGAGGGCAAGACCCTGCACGAGGTGGTCAAGAGCGAGGGTCCGCTCTCCCGGGCCAGCCTGCACCGCGTCGCGTTCCAGACCATCGACGCGCTGACGGTCATCCACGGCAGCCGGGTGGTGCACCGCGACTTCAAGCCGGCCAACGTGCTGCGCGGCCCCGACGGGTGGGTGGTGATCGACTTCGGCATCGCCGGCATCATCGGCGTGCCCGACACGACCCAGCCGCGGGGCACGCTGCTCTACATGGCGCCGGAACAGTTCGGGGCGGCCACCGGGGTCGGCGAAGACGCGTACGCCATGGATGTCTTCGCCTGGGCGTCGACGATGGTTTTCGCCGGCACGGGGAAAATGCCGTTCCAGGGCGAATCGATGTTCGAGGTCATGCGGACGGTCGTCGAGGACGAGCCCGACCTGCACGGGCTGGACGGTCCGCTGGCCGAGGTGCTGCGCCGCTGCTTCATCAAAGACCCGGCCGAACGCCCGTCCGCGACCGAGGTGCACGCCCTCCTGCGCCGGCACGACACCGAACCGGCCCTGACGACGACCGCGCCGGCCCTCACCGCGCCATCTGCCACCGCGTCGTCTGCCACCGTGCCGTCTGCCACCGTGCCGCCGACCGCCGTGCCACTGCCGGTCATGCCCCCGGCCACCGTGGCGCCGGACGCTGCGCCGCGGCCGCAAGCCGCCAAGACCCGGCGTCGCTCCCCCGGCCTGGTCGTCGTTTCCGCGGCCGCCCTCACCCTGCTCGTGCCGAGCGCGGTCTGGGCCGCCACCGAGATCCGCGACCGCGCCGCGCAGCCGGCCGGCCCGAGCCAGACGTCCCAGACCCCGTCGGCGCCTCCCGCACCGCAGGCCCTGCCGGCCGGCCTTCAGAAGCTGGTCCCGCAGTGGTCACCGACGAGCTTCGCCTCGGGCGTGCTGCGCGCGAACCAGGTCGAGAAATGGGTGCACCACTCCAAGGGCATCAGCGTGTCGATCATCCGCTACGACAACGACACGGCCTTCTCGATGGAGTACGAAGCCATCTGGAACCTGCACGAACGCTCGAAGTCGGCCAACTGGAGAAGCGGAACGGCGAAGAACTCGACCGGCTTGAAGGGCCGCTACGTCGAGTACGAGGTCGTTTGGGAGGACGGCACCGAGAACACTTCGATCTGGTGGGACGACAGCACAACGAACGCCGACAGCCACACGGTCATCATCCTGCAGGCGGTGAGCACGACCCCGCGCGCGACCGCCCTCAACCGCCTACGCGACCTGCTGAAGTCCCACAACTTCACGATCCCGGGCTAATCCAGCGGCCCCACGACATAGCCGAACTGCGCCACCGATCCCGCCCCGTCGAGCGCCTCCAACCGACGCGCTCGACATCGGTGGTCGTCGTCTCGACCGGTGCCAGCATGAACGGGACGAGCCGAGCGACGTTCCGCCCACCCCGCCTCGACCCGCCCGAGCACGTCATCGACAATCCCCTGATCAGCGCGGACGCCCGGATCAACACAGGCGGCAATGTCCTACAAAGGCACCGGCGAGTCACCCGTAGGCATCGGCCCAGTACGCCGCCCGCCGGGGGTATTCCTTCAGCAACGCGGCCTTCGATCAAGCCCTGTCCCCACGGCGAGTCCAGTCGATCGCGGCGCGACGCTCGGCCATGTCCATGCGCCTGCGATCCCGGTGTTCGCGGCGACCTGTGCTGCGTCCTCGGGTGCTCGTGCGATTGCGGCGGCGTCGGGCGTCGCGACCTCGGTGACCCCGGCGACGCCCGGGGGCCGCGCCGGGCGGCCGGGGCCGCGCCGTCGCGGGTTGTGTCGTGCGGTGCTCTGGGCCTCCCGCTCACCCGGCCGAAGCTAACAAGCCACGTCCATCGATTCCTCGGCGGCGGCGGCCGCCGGGTCTACCGGCCGGCCGCTGTGAGGCGGTTCCAGAGGAAGGTCAGGGTCAGGGACCAGATGGTGGCGGCCTGTTCGTTGTCGGCGGCGGCGCCGTGGCCGCCCTCGAGGTTTTCGTAGTAGGAGACGTCGTAGGCGTGGCTCAGCAGCAGGGCGGCCATCTTGCGGGCGTGGGCGGGGTGCACCCGGTCGTCGCGGGTCGATGTGATGAACAGGATCGGCGGGTACGGGCGGCCGGGCTCGACGTTCTGGTAGGGGGAGAATTCGCGCAGGTAGGCCCAGTCGGACTCAACGTCGGGGTCGCCGTACTCGGCGATCCACGACTTGCCGGCCAGCAGCTTGGTGTAGCGGCGCATGTCGAGCAGCGGGACGGCCGCGACCACGGCGCCGAACAGTGACGGGTAGCGGGTCAGCATCGCGCCCATCAGCAGGCCGCCGTTGCTGCCGCCGCGGACGCCCAGCTGGGCCGGGGTGGTGATGCCGCGCGTCACCAGGTCGGTCGCGACGGCCGCGAAGTCTTCGAAGGCCTTGACGCGGTTCTCGCGCAGCGCGGCCTGGTGCCACGCGGGACCGTATTCGCCGCCGCCGCGGATGTTCGCGATGACGTAGGTGCCGCCGAGGGCGAGCCAGCCTCGGCCGATGACCCCGCTGTAGCTCGGCAGCATCGGGATCTCGAAACCGCCGTACCCGGAGAGAAGCGTCGGTTTGCCGTCGCCGCCGACGACGAAATAGGGGATGCGCGTGCCGTCGGCGGAGACGGCGAAGAACTGGCGTACGGACATTCCGGCGGTGTCGAAGAACGTGGGTTCGTGCTTGAGGATCTCGAGTTCGCCCCCGACCGTTCCGAGGCTCAGCGTCGTCGGCGTGAGAAACCCCGAGGACGAGATCAGGTACGAGTCGTCGTTGTCGGGATCGGTGTCGACGATCCACGTCTGGTCGAACTCGGCGCCGCCGGGAATGGGCTGCCGGCTCCACCCGGCCGGGCCGGGCGTCAGGGCGTACACCTGGGTCTTGACGTCGGTGATCGTGACGAGCAGCAGGTGGTTGCGGGTGCGTGCGAAGGACCTGAGGAACGTACGCTCGTCCGGTTCGAATAGAACGCTGAGTTCGCGCTGTCCGCCGAGATAGTCGTCGAGGTTCGCGGCCACCAGGGAACCGGTCGGGAAGACCGCGTCGCCGACCGTCCACGGCGAGCGGAGGCGGATGAGCAGCCATTCGCGGTGCAGGCTGCAGTTCGCGTCCTCCGGAATGTCGATCCGGACGAGGCCTTCCCGGTCGAGATAGAACTCGCTGCGGTAGAAGTCGACCTGCCGGCTGACGATGCTGCGCTCGAATCCCGGGGTCGCGTCGTGATAGGCGCTCACCGAGACGTCTTCGGGTTGTCCTTCGAAGACCAGCTCGGCCGACGCGAGCGGGGTGCCGCGCCGCCACCGCTTGATGACGCGCGGATAGCCCGAGGACGTCAACGATCCGGGCCCGAAATCGGTGCCGACGAAGAGGTGGTCGGCGTCGATCCAGTCGATGTCGCTCTTAGCCTCGGGCAGGAAGAATCCGTCCGGGACGAAAGCGCGCGTGGCGAGGTCGAATTCGCGCACGACGGTGGCGTCGGCGCCGCCGCGGGAGAGGCTGATCAGGCAGCGGTCGTGGGTGGGCCGCAGCACGGTCGCCCAGCTCCACGTCCAGTTCTCGCCCTCGGCGCGGTTGAGCGCGTCGATGTCGAGCAGCACGTCCCACTCGGGTTCGTCACGACGGTATTGCTCCAGCGTGGTGCGCCGCCAGAGACCGCGGGGATGGTCGGCGTCGCGCCAGAAATCGTAGTAGAAGCCGTCGCCGTGCCATTCCGGATAGGGGATGCGGTCCTTGTTGTCGAGCACCTCACGAATGGCGTCGCGGGTCCGCTCGAGGCCGGGGCCGCCCAGCGCCTTCAGCGTCTCGGCGTTGCGGTCGGTAACCCAGCCGACGGCGTCGGGCGAGTCCAAGGCCTCGAGCCAGAGGTACGGATCGTCGGCATCCCGGTTGAGCTCAGTCACCCGTCGAGCGTAGCCGCGACCTGGCTTTCGCCCTCTCACACAGGTTCACGGTAAGGCCAGGCACGCTTCATGCGGGCTTCGATCAAGATCCCTAGCTTCGATTGGTCCGGTCCGGTGGGCGTTCATCACCGTCCGTATCCGGACCTTTGCTCAATCGAAGGAACCACATGAAACACAAGGGCTTGGTGGTGGGCACGATCGCCGCAGCGGCAACGCTGTTGGCGACGCCGGCCACCGCGAGCGCCGCTCCGGCTCAGCCGCAGCCGCAGCCGCCCGTGACCGGCGGGATCCCGCTGGTCGACACCGTCGAGAAGATCGGTCCGGGGATCGATCTCAAGAGCGTCAAGGCGCTGGAGAGCACCGGCTGGTACGACGCGCGTTTCCTCACCGTCGACCTGTCGAACAAGGCCGTCGGCACCGACCTGCTGACCGCGGGCCCGGTCGCGTCGGGCGGGCCGCTGAGCGAGGCCGCGAACAAGGCCGGTGCGGTCGCCGGCGTCAACGGCGAGTTCTTCGACATCGGCGGGAGCACCGCCGCGCTGGGCGCCGAGATCCAGGACGGACGGCTTCTCAAGACCTCCGACGTCAACGGCCGTCAGCACGTCGGCGTCAGCAAGGACGGCATCGCCCAGCTCGTGGACGTCGCGGTCGACGCGAAGGCCACCTTCGCCGGCGCGGACCACAAGGTTCTGACGATCAACGCCGCGAACGGTGGCGGTGTGCCTGCCGACGGGCTCGTCGCGTACACCCCGGGCTGGGGAACTTACAGCCGCGGTCGTGGGTTCGCCGGGGTCGACGCGGTGGAGGCCGTGGTCGTGGGCGGCAAGGTCGTGTCGGTCGGGGCGCCCGGCGCGGGACAGCTTCCGGAGAACGCGTTCACGCTGGTGGGTCGCGACGCCGCGGCCGTCTCGCTGCGGGCGCTGCAGGCCGGTGACGCGGTCGCGCTGAACTACGAGATGTCGAACGACGCCACGAAGGCGATGAAGTTCGCGCTGGGTAACGGCGGCACGGTCGTCAAGGGCGGCAAGGTCGTTCCCGGCCTCGACCCGTCGATCGCGCCGCGCACCGCCCTGGGTTTCAAGGACGGCGGCCGTACGCTCGTGCTCGCGACCTGGGACGGACCGGGCGGCACGGGCAAGGGTGGCGTCGGCATCGACAAGGAGGCGCGTGACCTGGCCGCGCTCGGTGTCGAGACCGCGGTCAACCTCGACGGCGGCGGCTCGACGACCATGGTCGCCCGCGAATTGGGGGGCGACCAGGCCACCGTACGGAATGTGCCCTCGGACGGACATGAGCGCAATGACCCGAACGGGGTCGGCGTGTTCGTCACCAAGGGCGACGGCAAGCTGCACGACCTGATCATCACGCCGGCCGACGACCCGAAGGTCTTCCCCGGTCTGCACCGCACGCTGACCGCGCGGGGTGTCGACAACCACCAGGCGCCGGTCGCCGTGCAGCCGAATTCGGTGCGCTGGTACGCCATCGGCGGCTCGGTGAAGTCCGGGGTGGTGCAGGCGCCGTCGCGCGAGTCGAGCGACGTGCTGGTCACGGCTACGTCGGGCCACGAGATCGCGACCTCGAAGGTCAAGGTGCTGGGCGCGCTCGACTCGGTCGAGCTGTCGGCCGGCCGGCTCTCGATCGCCGAGGCGACGCCCGAGCAGGCCGCCACGGTGAGCGTCACCGGGCGTGACGACGAGGGCTACACCGCCCCGATCGACCCGGCCGACCTGAAGCTCGACTACGACCACAGCGTCGTCGACGTGCAGTCCGTCGACGGCAAGCTCAAGGTCGTCCCGCTCAAGGCCGCGGCCACGATCCTGACGATCTCGGTCGCCGGCAAGTCGGTACAGCTGCCGATCACGGTCGGGGTGCAGAACGTCACGGCGTACGAGTTCACCGACGACGTGCTCGCCCGCTGGCGCAACAACAGCACCGCCGCGACCACGTTCTCGAAGGACGCCGACGGCCTGAAGATCGACTTCCCGGCGATGCGCAACGTCGGCATCTCGGCGACGTCGGTCGCCGGCCGGGTGCCGGTGGCGGGACAGCCGCTGCGCGTGCGTGCCCGCATCAAGTCGAGCATCTCGGTGCCGAGCGGCCTGACCTACCTGGGCTACTACGACGGCAACGGCAAGGCGTCCGGGGTCTACGGCACGGCGCTGGTCGCGAGCAACGACTGGCAGAACGCCACGTGGACGCTCCCGGCCAACACGGTGTTCCCGATCTCGATCGCCAGCTTCCAGGGCATCAACACCAGCGTGGCCGACCAGCGCGCGGGCACGTTCATCATCAACCGGTTCGAGGCCGACGTCCCCACCTCGATCGACCTGCCGGCGCAGGAGGACCTGGTCGCCGACCGGCTGATCTCGGCCGACGGCACCCTGCCGCGTGGCTCGTTCAAGTTCGCGTCGATGTCGGACGTGCAGTTCACGGCGGACAACCCGGCCATGACCAAGGTCGCCACGGCGGAGATCCGGCGGATCCGGGCCACCAACCCGGATCTGATCATCCTGAACGGCGACATCACCGACCGTGGTCTGCCGCAGGACCTGTCGCTGGCTCGTCAGGTGCTGACCGACGCGGGCTGTGACCTCGTCGCGGCCGGGCAGTCGCCGTCGGGCAAGGCCGGCACGGTGCCCTGTTACTACGTGCCGGGCAATCACGAGTCGTACGGGCTGAACAACACGCAGTCGGATCTGACCAACTTCACCAACGAGTTCGGGCAGCCCTACCGGACGTTCGACCACAAGGGCACGCGGTTCATCCTGCTGGCCAGCTCGCTCGGCACCCTGCGTACGTCTGCCTGGGCTCAATGGCCGATGTTCCAGCAGGCCCTGGCCGACGCCGCGACCAACAAGACGATCAAGAACGTGGTCGTGGCGGCCCACCACCCGGTGGACGACCCGGCCGAGACCAAGTCGAGCCAGCTCACCGACCGCAACGAGGCGGCGCTGATCGAGAAGATGCTCACCGACTTCCGCGGACGCAGCAACAAGGGCGCGATGATGATGGGCTCGCACGCCCAGATCGCCAACGTGCACCGGCTCGAAGGGGTGCCGTACTTCGTGCACCCGTCGTCGGGCAAGGACCCGTACGGAACTCCGGACCGGGGCGGTTTCACCGGGTGGGTCGACTGGTCGGTGTCCTCGGGGTCGGATTGGCTTTCCGCCGATGTCCGCGCGTTCGCTCAGTCGATCACGCTGAACACGCCCGCTCAGGTCGACCTGGGCAAGAAGGTCGAGCTCAGCGGCAGCATCGTGCAGCCGTCGGGTGTCGACAACGGATCGCGGGTCGTGCCGCTGCGCTACCCGATGTCGGTGCACTGGAGCGGCTCGTCGAACCTGGCGATCGGCACCGGTTCCTCCGCCGTGGCCGACGCCCGGCGGGCCGGCAAGGTCGCGATCCTCGACCCGGCCACCCGGGAACTGACCGCGCTTCGCCGCGGTGTCGTGACCGTCGCGGTGACGAACGAGTCGATGCGGGAGTACACCGGCGAGGAGTCGCTCGCGCCGGTCACGACCTCGAAGACGATCCAGGTGGGCCCGGCGGCTCCGGCCGGTCCCGGTTTCTCGGCGACCACGCCGGCGTTCACGGCCCAGCCGGTCGGCTGGATCGGCCAGGTCCGCGACGTCAAGGTCACCAACACGGGTGACCAGCCGCTGCGCATCTCGTCGGTCAAGGTCGAAGGCACGCGTACGCCGTTCCGCGTCGACCGTGACCGCTGCGAGGACCGCACCGTCGCGCCCGGCGCGAGCTGCACGGTCTCGGTCCGGTTCGCGCCGGTCCAGCCCGACGTCACGTACACGGCGTCCCTGGTGTTCAAGACCAACACCACCGCCCGCACCGAGTCGGTCGCCCTGACCGGCACCAGCACGAAGTTCCACTGGCACGCCTGGCCCCTGGCCGACTGACGAGCCTTGAGCGAGGGCCGGGGACCTGGTGTCCTCGGCCCTCGTCCGGTCAGGCGGCGATGTCGAGCCGGACCACGGCGCCGATCTCGACGAGCTGGACCGGCGGACCGTTCGAACTCGCGAAGTCCCTGGTCATGACCGGTCGAAGGCGTCGACGGACCCGATGACCGGTTCGATCCAGCGCGGCTCCACGCCGCTGCGCCCCAGCGCGAACCGGATCCACTGACGCAGCGCACCGGGCAGCGCGGCCTGCTGGGCGGGGTCGAGGATCGCGCGGCGCGGCATCCAGTCGGTCAGGAAGAGCAGGACGTGGTTCGGGCTCCAGCGCAGCGGCCCGCTGATGATGTAACGCTCGCCGTAGTCGAAGAACAGCTCGGCCAGGGGTCGTACGTCGGGCCCGGTCTCGGCCACGAACTCGTCCAGCAGGCGCTCACGCTCGGCGACGTCGGTGGGCTGCCAGTCGCGCCACTCCGGGAGGTAGGAGCGGGAGCGCGACCAGGCCAGAGCGCGCGGACCGACGTACGCCTCCTCGTCCTGACGCGGCACGGTGAGATCGGTGGTCCGCAGGGCGTCGGCCAGCTCGGCCAGCACGTCGCCGACCGGCGCCTCGATGGCCAGGATGGGCGCCTGACCGGGCTCCTGACGCGCGTTCCAGGTGGCGACGGCGTCCGCGGTGAGCAGGATGATCTCCTCGACCAGCACACCACCGGCGAGCTGGATCTGCGCCATGAGCGTGTGCGGCACCGACCCGCCGTATTCGACGAACAGAACGTGCTCGCTGTCCCAGACATCGGCGGCCCGCCAGGCTTTCACCGCTTCGAAGGCGGGCTCCGCGGCCCACGGCGGCGCCGGGCGGCTCTCCGACATGATCGCGACGGCCTCGTCGAGCAGCGGCAGATCGTCCGGCTCGGCCAGTCGCCGCAACGCCGCCAGCGCGGCCAGCCCCTCGGGCGACGGCCGGGTCGCGGCCCGTCCCACCACTTCCAGATGCAGGATGTGCTCCCACCGCAGGTCACCGGGGCCTGTGGCCAGCCAGGCGCGGCCGAGCCAGTCGCTGGCCCACTGCTCGACCTCGAGCACACTTCCCTCGTTCACGATCGAGCCGGCATCGCGCAACAGCCCGTCCGACAACCGCATTTCCCGTACGGGCCGCGGCCCGCGCTTCGGCTTCCCTCGCCCCGATGGACGCCCGCGACTTTTCGGCATGCCCAAGTCCAGCACATCCCGCACGCCGCGCCGATAACGCCAGGCAAACGTCGTAGCCAAGTATCTGATTATCAGATAACCTGGACATCATGCGGACGATGACCGCCACCGAAGCGTCACGAAACTTCTCTGAGCTACTCGACGCGATTGAGCGCGGCGAGACCGTGACCATCACCCGAGGAAACCACCCCGTGGCCGAGATCGGGCCGGCCCGTCACCGCACGGGCGCAGACCTTCGTGCTGCGCTCGCTGACATCCCCACTCCGCACGATAGCTTCGCCGAGGACATCGCCGAAGCCGTGGCCCTGCTGGAACCAGAGCGTGGTGACCCATGGGCCGACGCCTGATTCTCGATACCAATATCCTGATCGCTTACGAGCGCGGCACGATCGACCGCTCGGCACTCGACAATGACGAAATCGCCGTCGCAGCGGTCACCATCGCGGAATACCGGGTCGGCATCGAACTGGCCGACACCGCCGAACGTGCTGCCTCCCGAGCCCGAGCCCTCGCCGCGATCAGTAACGTGGTTGACGTTCTGGCATACACGGACGCCACCGCCGCCCACCACGCCCGCCTGATCGCGCACGTCCGCCGAACGGGCACTCCGCGAGGCGCGCACGATTTGATCATCGCGGCTCATGCAATCGAGACCGGCCGCACGGTCCTGAGCGCCGACGTCAAGGCCCGTTTCACTGGCCTCCCTGGCGTCTTGGCCATCGGCACGCCATAGACGTCGCCAACGGCGGCAGGCACCAACCCGAGGATCAACTCGACGGCCGACGGCCCTCTTTGAGGTGGTCGCGGATCCATGCTTCGACGTCCTCGATGCGCCAGACCTTGCCCATCTGAAGCTCGTCGTAGGGCTTCGGAAAGGTCGGGTTCGAGGTGATCTGGTAGACGCGCTGGCGGCTGAGCCGACCCAGTCGCTCGCGGATCTCGCCCGGCCCCATCAAGTGCTTACCCATGCTCCATGACTATAGGCGCTAGACAAGATGCCGCGCACGCGGTACCCCCTTCCAGCAACCCCGCGTAAGCCCTACCCCGGAAGCAACAGCTCGTCGTGGATCGCTCCGGCGCGGACCATGTCATGGTCGGGCGGCTTTGGAGTACCGACGGGCAATAGAGTCGGGCGGGTGAGCCGCACGGTTAATCAGAACGTCAATGCCCTCGTACGGTTCTGTGGTCGCCGGGATGTTTCCGGGCTGACGCCGGCGGCTCTGGGTGGCGTGGCTGACGTGGCCATTCTGTTCGGCGGGAGTGTTCTGGGCGGGGCTGACGTCTTCGCCGACGCGATGCGGGCGGGCGTGGCCCGGCGATATCTGATCGTGGGCGGGCAAGGGCATTCGACCGACCTGTTGAGGGAAAGCCTGGGCGGCGACAAGCTGACCGAAGCCGCTCTGTTCGACCGCTATTTGCGGGAGCGCCACGGGCTGGCCGTCGATCTGCTCGAGCACGAGTCGACGAACTGCGGCAACAACGTCACCAACGCGCTCGCCCTCCTGCGGGCCGAGAAGCACGAGAAGCTGATCGCGGTTCAGGACGCCACCATGCAACAACGAATGGACGCGGGCTTTCGAAAGCACGGCGTACAGGTCGTCAATTTCGCCTCGCACCGCACCGAAGTGGATGAGGCGCTGAACTACCGGGATCCGCCGGCCGGCATGTGGCCGCTCGACCGGTACGTCTCCCTGCTGCTGGGCGAGGTGACCCGGTTGACCGACGACGAGCACGGGTACGGCCCGGCCGGCCGCGGCTTCATCGCCCACGTCGACGTGCCACCGGAGGTTCGCGACGCGGCCGACCACCTGCGATCGTCGACCGCCTTCACCGACCGCGCCGCGAACCCCAGGTGGGCCTAACGAGCCGCGCGCAGCCGGTTGGCGAACTTCGCCAGGCGTTCGCCCTGGTAGCGGGCAGCCTCGAGCTTCTCCTCGCCCGGCGCGCCGGCGCCGCCCGGGTGCGAGGTGCCGTACGGGTTGCCGCCGGCCGCGAAGACCGCGGGGTCGGTGTAACCGGGGGCGACGATGACCGAACCCCAGTGGTAGAGCGTGTTGTAGAGCGCCAGCAGTGTCGACTCGTTGCCGCCGTGGTTGTTGCCCGCACTGGTGAAGCCGGTCGCGGGTTTGTCGGCCAGGACGCCGCGCTGCCACAGGCCCCCGGTGCTGTCGAGGAACTGCTTGAGCTGTGCGGTGATGTTGCCGTAGCGCGTGGGCGAACCGAAGGCGTAGGCGTCGGCCCACTCCAGATCGTCGAGGGTGGCGATCTCGACGTCGCTGGTCGCGTCCGCGTGCGCCCGCCACGCCGGGTTCGTGTCGATGGCGCTCGACGGGGCCAGTTCGGCCACCCGGCGCAGGCGCACCTCGGCGCCGGCCTTCGCGGCGCCCTCGGCGATCGCCTGGGCGAGCTGGTGAACGGTGCCGGTCGACGAGTAGTAGATGACCGCAACCTTGCTGCTCATGAAGACGTTCCCTTCCGGCGGACAGCAATCGGATAGCTATCCGCTTGTTCGGGAGCGAGACTAACCGGATAAGAATCCGTTTGGCAACCGGGCCGGTAGTCTCGGGCGTCATGGGAGACGTACACCTCGAGATCGGCCGGCCTCCGGCGGCCGAGCGCGCCGACGCCGCCCGCAATCGGCAGCGCATCCTTGACGCGGCCGCGCGGCTGATGGCCGACCAGGGCCCCGAGGCCGTCACCATGAACGCCGTGGCCCAGGCGGCCGGCATCGGCGTGGGCACGGTCTACCGCCGCTTCGGCGACGTCACGCAGCTTCTTCTCGCCCTCGTCGACCACCGCGAGCTGCAGTTCCAGCAGAGTTTTCTCAGTGGACCGGCGCCGCTGGGCCCGGGCGAGAAACCCGGTGAACGGTTGCGCGCGTTCCTGCACGCCCTCACCGATCACGTCGCCGGGAACATCGAAGTCATGCTGGCCGCCGAGAATGCCTCGCCCACTGCGATCTACGCCTCAGGTCCGTACGAGGGCTGGCATTTGCATGTCTCGACGCTGCTGCGCGAACTCAGGCCCGGCGCCGACGCGACCGTGCTGGCTGACCTGCTGCTCTCCTTCTCGCCGCCCAGCCTGATCTGGCACCTCACCAAAGGGCGCGGGTTCACGACCGGCCAGATCAAGGCGAGCATCGACGAGTTGCTGGCCGGCTTCTGGCCGCAACCGGGTCGAACGGATCACTGATGATCACTTAGGATGCCCGCCATGCGGGGAGGCAAGGCTCGGGTGCGTGGCGTGTTACCGCTTCGGGCGATGCCACAGGGTGAGTTGCTCGACACTGCCCTCGTGCTGCTGCGGCTCCGCGCGTTGCCGATGTTCGTGCTCGCCCTGCCGCTGCTGGCGATCGAGCAGATCGTTCTCTGGTACGCCGGAGCGCCGCTGCTCGACGTCTATGCGGGCCTCGACGAGTGGTGGCCCGTGATCGCGGCCCTGTTCGCCTGCGAGGTGGCGATCGTCGGGGTGCTGGGGGCGTACGCCGGAAGTGCCGTCGTGCCCGCCCTGCTGGGCCAGAACGTGTCGCACTGGGCGCTGTTCCGGCGGATGCGGCCGCTGGCCCTGCTGGTCACGATGCTGCTGCCGGTCGTGGTCGCGCTCCTCGGCGCGTATTTCGGGATGATCGGCTGGATCGCCGGCTACGGCTTCCTCGGAATGGCCGGCGTGGCGCTGGTGGTCGACCGGTCCGGGTGGCCGTTCGGGGCGCTCGGCCGTTCGGCGGCGCTGGCGACCCGGCTGGGCTGGCGCGGCTTCTGGGGCCGGCTGCGCGCCTTCGCGGTCTGGCTCGGCATCCGGGTGGCCCTCGCGATCGGCCCGATCATGTTCCTCTGGCAGTTCGGGTTCGTCGCCACGGCCTACTTCGGCGACTGGTCGGTCCTGCTCATGTGGGGTCTGGCCGGCACCGTCTCGTGCGCGGCGCTGGCCTGCTTCGACGCCGTCCTGCTGATCGACACCCGGATCCGGACGGAGGGCCTGGACATCGCGCTTCGCCGTGCGGCGGCGAACGGCACCGACCCCGCCGACGTCGTGGTGCACACGCCGCCGCGGAAGTTCGCGCCGCCGGTCGTCCTTTACAGCCCGGCGTCGCCACCACCGGCGCCACCGGCGCCACCGGCGCCACCGCGGTTGCCCGGCATCGTCCGCCCGTCGGCACCGTCGGGACGTGAGTCGTGACCCGCGATTACGACGAGTTCCTGGCCGGGCTCTTCGACGTCATCAACGCGGCCTGGGTCGTGCTGATCATGCTCGCGCTGGCCGGGGCCGTGGGCCTGCTCTGGTACACCTACCCGGCCTGGCTCAGGATCCGTATTCGTATCCGTATCCGCATCCCTCGCCCAAGGTGGAAGTGGAAGCTTCCACGGTTCCGGCGGAAGCCCCGGAAGAAGAAGACGAAGAAAGAGGCCGTCAAGCCCGAGCCTCAGGCCGCGAAACCCGAGCCCGAGACGCCGAGCCCGCTGCGGCCCGTCACCCCCGTGCTGTCCACCGCCGATCGCCTGGCCGCCGAGGGTCGTTACGCCGAGGCCATCCGGGAGCGCCTGCGTGAGTCGGTGACGGCGCTGACCCGGCACGGCGTGATCACGCACGCCCCGGCCTGGACGGCACAGGAGATCGTGGCGATGGCCGGCGCGAACCGGCCCGCGGTCTCGGTGCCCCTGACCGGCGCGACCGACATCTTCTCCGAGATCTGGTACGGCCACCGGCCGGCCGGGCCCGATCAGGACGCGCGCATGCGCCGGCTCACCGCCGAGGTCAAGGCAGCCCTGGAGACGAGCACGCGATGAAGAAGGTCCGAAACTGGCGGTGGCTGCGTCTCGCCGTACCGATCGCGGTGGTCCTCGCGGTGTTCGTCACGACCGCCGTCCTGCACGCGTTCCAGCAGGCCGACCCGGCCGACAACGACTATCTCAACCCGGACAGCCAGGCCCCGATCGGGTCGGCGCGGCTGGCCGAGGCGTTGCGCAGCGAGGGCGTCAAGATCCGCAAGGTGGCGACGACGTTCGAGGCGAGCACGACCCTGTGGGCACAGCCCAACTCGACGCTGTTCGTGACCGCGCCGGAGTTCACGGACGTCGAGCACCTGACCGAGGAGCGCTGGTTGCCGTCCGGCAGCCGCGTCGTGCTGGTCCGGCCCGACAACGGTTTCCTCGACGAGGCGGGCTGGCCCGCGTCGACGGACGGCGAGCGTTGGACGGCAGCCGCCCCCGCGCCCGGCTGTGACCTGTTCACCAGCCCGGCTGCCGTACGCAAGCTCGCCTACCGCACGGAATTCACGAGCTGCTACGACGGTGGTGTGGTCGAGTTCCCGGTGGGCGAGATCACGATCGTGAACGTGGTCGGCGCGGCCGACCCGTTCCGCAACGACCGGCTCGACGAGCACGGCAACCGGGACTTCGCGCTGAACCTGCTGGGCCACAAGAATCAGGTGATCTGGCTCGACCGGCACGAGCGGGACCGGTGGCCGACCTCGGACGGCCCGCCGGTCACCGACCGTCCCGCGCCCGACGGGCTGGGTGACGGCATCGGGACCCCGGAGCCGGAAGAGACCTATGACGACAGCGGCGACGAACCCGAGAGCGACGAGACCCGCAGCGGCGAGGCCGAGAGCGGAAGCGACAGCGAGGACGAGCAGCCGACCCCGACCGCCGAGCCCGACGGTGCGGCGCAGCAGGCCCGCGAGCAGGCCAACGCGTTCCCGCCGAAGGCGTGGGCGGTCGTCCTGCTGGTGCTGCTGGCCGGGGCGGCGTTGGCGGCCGCGGCGGCCCGCCGGCTGGGGACCCCGGTCGCCGAGCGGCTGCCGTCGCGGGTGCCGGCCAACGAGACGATGCTCGGCCACGCCCGGCTCTACCAGCGCGGTGGCTCGCGCGGGCCGTCGCTGCGCATCCTGCGGCACACCAGCCGCCGCCGGATGACCGAGCATCTCGGCCTGCCGCCGGACGCGACCGACGAGGACCTCGCCGAGGCGACCGGGCTGCCCCTCGAACGCTTCACCGAGGTCTTCGACCCCGAGAGCCCGCCGCGGCGCGACAGCCACCTGGTCGCGGCCACGAAGAAACTGCGTGACCTGGAACGAGACGTCCTGAACGAAGGAGAAACCCAGTGACCCCCGAATCGCACGAGGCCCGCCTCGCGCTCGGCCGGCTGCGGGCCGAGGTCGGCAAGGCCGTCGTCGGGCAGGACCCGGTCGTCGCCGGTGTCCTGGTGGCGCTGCTCTGCGGCGGTCACGTGCTGCTCGAGGGCGTGCCCGGCGTGGCCAAGACCCTGCTGGTGCGCGCCGTCTCGGCGGCGCTCGACCTGGAGACCAGGCGCGTGCAGTTCACGCCCGACCTGATGCCCGGCGACGTCACCGGTTCGATGATCTACGACGCGGGCGCGTTCGACTTCCGCCCCGGACCGGTCTTCACCAACCTGCTGCTGGCCGACGAGATCAACCGCACCCCGCCCAAGACCCAGTCGGCGCTGCTCGAGGCGATGGAGGAGCGGCAGGTCAGCATCGACGGCCACCCGCGCCCGTTGCCCCAGCCGTTCCTGGTCGCCGCCACGCAGAACCCCATCGAGTACGAGGGCACCTATCCGCTGCCCGAGGCTCAGCTCGACCGGTTCCTGCTCAAACTGTCGGTGCCGCTGCCCGCGCGGGCCGAGGAGCTCGACGTGCTGCGGGCCCACCACCGCGGCTTCGACCCCGGTGATCTGAAGGCGGCCGGCGTCGGCCCGGTGGCGACCGCGGCTGACCTGGCGGCCGGGCGTGCCGCCGTACGGCAGGTTCAGGTCGCCGACGAGGTTCTCAGCTACATCGTCGACCTCGTCGCCGCGACCCGGGTGACGCCCGCGTTCGAGCTCGGCGCCTCACCCCGCGGCACGATCGCGCTGCTCTCGGTGTCGAAGGCGTACGCGTGGCTCAGCGGGCGCGAATACGTGATCCCGGACGACGTGAAGGCGTACGTCGTGCCGACCCTGCGCCACCGGGTGCGGTTGCGGGCCGACGCCGCGCTCGACGGTGTCACGGTCGAGTCGGTGCTGGCCGCCGTCCTCGCCGCCGTGCCGGCCCCGCGCTGAGGCGGCTGTGGTCACTCGTCGTTTCGCCGTGCTGGTGCTGCTCGGCGTCCCGTTGCCGTTGCTGCTGCCATCGCCCTGGCTCGCGGTTCTCGGCATCGTGCTCGTCGCGGGCGCGGTCGCGGGCTTCGACGCGATGGCGGCCGCGCCGCTGACCGGCATCGCGCTGCGCCGCGAGGGCGACCGCACGATCTGGCTCGGCGATCAGGCCACGGTCACCCTCACGGTCACTAACCGGAGCACCCGTGACCTGCGGCTCGACCTACGCGACAGCTGGGTGCCGTCGGCAGGGGCCGGGCCGCTGCGGCACCGGCTCGACCTGGCGGCGGGCGAGCAGCAGACCCTCACAACGACCCTTCACCCTGTACGCCACGGCGACCGGCCCGCCGCGCGAGTGACCACCCGGTCGTACGGGCCGTTCGGTTTCGCCTATCGGCAGCGCTCGCGCTCCTGGAACACCGAGCGCACCCCGGCCTGGAATCTGCGGGTCCTCCCGCCGTTCCCGTCGCGCCGGATCCTGCCCGAGAAGCTCGCCCGCATGCGGGTGATCGACGGTTCGCAGGTGACGCGGGGTCGCGGGCAGGGCACCGAGTTCGACGCGTTGCGCTCCTATGTGTCCGGTGACGACGTCCGTTCGATCGACTGGCGCTCCACCGCCCGGGCCGGACACGTCGTCGTCCGCACCTGGCGCCCGGAGCGCGACCGGCGCGTCTACTGCGTCCTCGACACCGGGCGGACCTCGGCCGTACGGGTCGCGGGCGTGCCCCGGCTCGACGCGTCGATCGACGCCGCGCTGCTGCTGTCCGTGCTCGCCACCCGCGCCGAGGACCGGGTCGACCTGCTGGCCCTCGACGCCTCGGTGCGCGCCCGGGTCGAGGAGGGCGGCCAGAACCAGAAGCTGACCCGCCTGATCGACGGCATCGCCACGCTGGAGCCGGCGCTGGTCGAGACCGACTACACGCTGCTCGCCGCCGAACTGCTGCGCCGCGGCCGCAAGCCGTCGCTGGTCGTCATCTTCACGGCCCTCGACACCGCGCCCATGATCGCGGGGCTGCTGCCGCTGCTGCCCAAGCTCGCCACCCGCCACCACGTGATCGTGGCTGCGGCGCGCGACCCCGAGGTCACCCGGCTCGCCGAACTGCCGGCGACGTTCACCGCGGCCGACGTGCACACGGCCGCGGCCGCGCAGCGCGCCCTGGCCGACCAGGAACGGATCGCCCACGTGCTCAACCGGTCGGGCGCGACGGTCGTCGACGCCGTGCCGGGCGAGCTCGCCTCCCGGGTCGCCGACCTCTACCTGCTGCTGAAGGCGACCGGGCGGCTCTGACCACCGTGTCGTCAGGCGGTCGGGACCAGGTACGCGGTCTGCTCCTCGTCCTCGGGGCGCAGAGCTTCGGTGGCGACCCGGCCGCGCCCCAGGGCGTACGCGAGGAAAAGCAGCCAGACGAGAGCGCCGATCGCGACGCGCAGCAGCGGCGGAAGGGCCGACGGGGTCACGAAGGACTCGAGGAGCCCGGCCACGGCGAGCGCGACGGCCAGCCCCACGGCGATGCGCACACCGGCGCGGCCCTCGTCGATCGCGGCCTGCACCCGGGTGCGGGTCAGGCCCGGCGCGATCCACGACCAACCGATGCGCAGGCCCACGCCGGCGCCGATGAACATGCAGGTCAGTTCGAGCAGGCCGTGCGGCGCGAGGAAGGTCAGCAGGGTGCCGGTCTGGCCCGCGTCGGCCATGACGCCGGCGGTCAGCCCGACGTTGAACAGGTTGAAGAACAGGATGTAGAACACCGGCAGGATGAGCACGCCCGCCGCGATGCACTTGGCCACGATCACGGCATTGTTGGTCCACACCTGCAGGCCGAAGTGCGTTGCCTCGTAGGCGCTGTAATAGTCGACGAACCGGTGGTCGACCAGCGCCTGGATCTCCTCGCGGTCGCTGAACATGGCCACCGCCGCCGGGTTGGTCGCGAAATACCACCCCATCGCGACGACGACGGCCATGGACACCACCGTCGTGACGATCCACCAGCGGCGCGCCCGGTAGAGCTCGGCCGGCAGCGTGTGGGTGAAGAACCGCCCCGACTGCCGCCAGCTGAACCGCGGCCCCCGCACCAGCGCCGCGCGGGCGGCGATGACCAGGTTGGACAGCTCGATCAGGATCACCGCGTCGGGCACCCGGCTGCGCACGATCGACAGGTGCGTGGTCGTGCGCTGATAGAGCGTGACCAGTTCGTCGGCCTCGTCGGCGTCGAGTCGCCGGCGCGAGACCAGCAGGCGCAGTCTGCGCCATTCGCCGCCGTGCTCGGCCACGAACGCGTCGAGATCCACTTGTCGCCCTCCGGTCGTTCCCCGCTGCTCCGAGAGGGTATCGGTTCCGCGCGCCCGGGGTCGCCCCGCCGGTCTCAGGCGTCGCAGCTGCGGCCCACCGGGGTGATGAGAACCAAGCGGTTCTGCACGGCCAGCGACGGGATGAGGTTGCCGTCGGCGTCGGTGTCGGGCTTGAAGCCGCTGAAACTGGTCCCCACCCCACCGGTGATCATGGCATCGCGGCGCACACCGAGGTCGGCCAGAACACCGGCGACCCGCTCGGCACGCTTGGTCGACAGCGGGAACGGCGACTTCTCGGGCAGCGCGGTCGTGCCGATCACCGAGAGCGTGACGTTCAGCTTCTTGAGGTCGGCCGCGATCGGGGTGAGCACCTCGCGCGCGCTTTCCGGGTCGCGGAACTGGTCCTTGCCGGGCAGGAAGCCGACCTGGTCGTCCCGGATCCGGTAGCAGTGCGTGACGTCGGGCGCGGGCTTGTCGTCGGGTTCCACGAGGGCGACCGGCGGCTGATTCGGGTTCGGCGCCTGCGATTCGTCCAGGGGGCTCGTGTCGACGCTGACCTTCGCGCCGGCCTCGGTCAGCACGGCCGACCACAGGTCCTTGACCCGGGTCACCGCGTCGCGGGACAGGGCCGGCTGCGGCTCGTACCGCGCGCCGAGCCCGGTGAGCAGCACGTCGACGTTCTGCAGCGACGGCAGGCTCTTGCTCTTCACGACGGCGTCGGCCTGCTCCTTGGGATCCACGGACAACGCGCCCGGCGCCTGCATCGGCAGGTCGCCCATGGTCTGCAGCCCGTTGTCGATCATGATGATGCGCTTCGGGCCGTTCCCCGAGACGCCCGCGAGCTGGTCGGCCGCGACGGCGAGGGCACCGAGCTGATCGGCCTCGGCGGTGTCCGCCCGCACCGCGCCGACCAGTTCGTCGATGCGAGCCAGGTAGTCGTCCACCAGGGCGTCGCAGGCGATCTCCGAGTCGCAGTCGTGCTCGATCTCCTCGGAGTAGAGCACCTCGGGCCGGCCCGAGACCCCGACGATGAACAGCGTGTCCCGGCTGAGGATCGCGTCCCTCAGATCGTCGCGGGCCTGCGCCACCAGGGCCGGCCGGGGCATGTTGCTGCGGCCGCCGACCACGACGGCCAGGCCGCCGGCCTCGTGCGGCGGCGTGATCGAGCCGCAACCGGTCAGGCCCAGGGCGGCGATCAGCAGCGCGGCGAGCAGTGGTCGTCTTGGCATGGTGCTCCGATCAGGCGGCCGGTGGCGGCGGAGGGGGCGGGATCAGGCCGTCGGTGGCCGACGGGTTGTGCAGGTGCCGGGCGATGTCCTGGGCGCTCTGCTCGTGCAGGGCCTGGCCGAGGAACTCCTTCTCCCCGACGCTGCGGTCGCGTGACTCCTGGTGCAGCCGGGCCAGCTCCTGCTGGGCGAGCATGCCCTGCTTGGCCAGGTAGGCCTCGTACTTGCGTTCCGCCGCCACCCGCGCGATCCGTTCCCGGTCCTTCTGGGCGTCGCGCAGCTCGGCCGAGCGGGGATCCCGGTACTGGTACGCGTGCGTCATAGCGAGCAGTCCGGTGAGCAGGTAGAGCGCGAGCAGCAGGATCGCCACGCGGACCGAGTCGTCGGACGCGCCGGCCGCGACACTGCCGGCCAGCCGGCCCTTGGCGTTGCCGCCCGAGATGATCGGGTCCTGGGCGCGCAGCCAGACGATCGTCGAGCCCACGCCCAGCCAGACGATCGCCAGCGCCGCCATCCAGACCAGGCTTCCGCCGTACCCCTCCCGCCGCGAACGGGCGAGCCGGCCCATCTCGTGGGCGGCGGCGACCGTGCCGAGGGCGATGGCGGCGACGAACCCCATGACGAAGTAGGTGTCGCGCTTGAAGAGCTTGGTCAGGGTCGACCAGAAGCCGTACGCGTCGGCCGCGGCCATCAGTGTGAGAACCGTCAGCATGAGCCACTCGCGGATCGACTCACGATGGTCGGCCAGGTGGCGCACCTTCCCGCCGTACTCCCGGACCGAGCGCATCACCACCGTGTCGGCGTCCGCGGGCACCGGGCGGACGGTCGCGTGCGCGACGACGGGCCGGGTGCCGTTCCTCGGCGTCGCCGGGTCCTGCGAGCGCTGACCGGGGATCTCACCCGTGCTGTTGTGATCGATGTCGCTCTTGCTTCCTCTGCCTGTGGTTGCTGCCGGGGGTGCGCGCCGGGGAGGCGGGCCGGCCGGTCCGGAACTCGTCCCGGAGCCGCCGGAGCCGCTGGTCGGCCTCCTCGAGCTGCCGGTCGGCCAGCTCGGCCAGGTAGGTACGCCGTTCGATATCGGCCTCGGCCTCGGCGAGACGCAGACGCAGCTCGACCGCCTGCTCGTCGTACTCGTCCTCGATCTGGTCGCACCACTGCTCCACCCAGGACCGGATGGTCGCGTTGAAGACGTGGCCGTTGCCCTCGTCGAGAGCGCCCGCGCCGGCCAGGTCGTCGATGCGGCGGCGCAGTTCGTGCGGGGCCTCGTACAGGGTCGGGGCGATGGTGTAGCGGTCGCCCACCCGTTCCATCGGCTGGAACGCGAGACGGGCCGGCTCGGCGGGCCGGCGCAACATCCACTCGGTGAAGTGGCGGAACATCGCGACCGGACCGCGCCGGGGTGGCCGTCCTTCGGGATCGGTGCTCACGGTGCCTCCTTCGGCGGGGCCGGGGATTCGGCGTAGGGCCACGGCGGCAGCCGCGGGATCGCGTTGTCCAGGATCGGGCGGACCAGGTCGGCCTGCGGGTGACGCCGCAGCAGGGCCTGGTCGTAGAGGGCCCGCTCACGCCAGAAAGTGGCCGCGAACCGGGTCTCGGCCTCGCCGGGCCGGCGGCGCCACGCCTCGATCCGCGACCGGGTCTCGGACTGTTCCTGACCCGCCCGGCGCAATTTCTCCTCGAGGTCGCGGCGCTCGGCGATCAGCTCGGCGAGACGCTTGGCGTGTTCGCGCACCCGGCGGGCCCGGACCAGATCGTCGGGATGATGCCGATCGCCGGGCTCGCGTTCCGGCGGCCCGGTGGTGCTGGGCTTCCGGCGCTCGGTCTCCGCGGTGCGGGTACGCACGTCGATCAGCCGGGCCCGGAGGTCGGCGATGTCGTGGCCCAGCCGCTGCACGCGGCGGGTCGCGTCGTCGATGGCCTCGGCGCACTCGGCTCGGACCCGGAAGACGTTGGCGAGGTATTCCCCGGCGAGCAGGTCGCGGGCCGCGGTCGTCGGCGCACCGTCCATCATGATCGGATCTGGTTTTCGCATCCGGCCGTCCAACCGGCCCTGGCGGCGCAGCATCAGCCGCCGGCGCCAGCCGATGCGTTCCGGATCAGCCCTGCCGCGGCGGCCGGCGATCAATGGCTCAACGAGTGCCGGCCCTTTCCGGCGCTGGTTGATCTCCGCATCCACCGCTGGACCCTTTCGATGATTCCGGCCTCACCACAGCCAATTGATCGAGCTTCCTACAGCGTTGCGCTCGAATCGTACGGCAAGTCGCCCGAACGTCACTCCGACGAGTGAACCGGCAGCGATGGAAAAGTGTTTCGGCTAGCTTTACCAATCGATCCGACCAGCCCGAACAATCGCGCGGAGGGGTTTATGAATGATCAATTCAGGTCGCCCGGGGGTGCGCCGACGACCCGGCCCAATCCCGGGGCGACGCTGCGCCCGATCGGCACCGGCGAGTCCTTCGAACTGGTCGTGAACGAGCCTCTCAAGCTGGGCCGCGGATCCGACAACCCGAAGATCAGCCGCATGCTGTCCCCGTTCACCGACGTCGGCCGCGAGCATGCCCTGGTCATTCTGGACAACAGCGGCTGCGTCGTGGTCACCGACCTGGACGCGGCCAACGGCACCTGGGTGGGCGGCGAGCGCATGACGTCCCGCAGTTCACGGACGGTACGGCTGCCGGCCAAGCTGCGGCTGGGCAAGGAGTGTTTCCTGACCCTGGTCGAGAACCCGGTCGGGCCGGTCACGGACGCCTCTTGACGGATCCGCCGCTGACCGATCCGGCCCCCACCGGCGATCCGGCCGGCACCACCCCGTTCCCGTTCCCGGACGAGTTGCGCGCCCGCGTCGTCGACGTCCAGCCGTTCATCAAGGGTCAGGCCGCCCAGCTCTACCGGGGCCGCCTGGGCCGGCACGGGCAGTGGGTGGTCGTCAAGGTCATCGAGCGGCCCGATCCGCCGGAGCCTCACGAGCAGATCTGGGAGCTGTGGCGGAAAGCGGACGAGAAATTCGTCGTGCCGTTGCTCGAATCGGGAATGACGGCCGACGGCCGAAACGCGTACGAGATCACCGAGCACGCGCCCTGGGGTTCCCTGCACCTTTACCTCGGAAATCCCACCCGGCCCGTCACCGACGGCGAGGGCCGGCAGATTCTGACCCAGATATCGGCCGCCGTGAATCACATTCATAAAGAGCTGCCGAGCACGCTGTTACACCGCGACATCAAGCCGCAGAACATCCTGGTCGACCAGCACGAGAAAGGCATCCGGTTCCGGCTCACCGATTTCGGCAGCGCGAAGATCTACGACCCGGCCGTGGTCACCTCGGACGAGCCGGCGGTCACCTGGGCCTATGCGGCGCCCGAGACGTTCCGGCACCGCAGCGAGCCGGCTTCCGACTGGTGGAGCCTCGGCATCACCATGCAGGAGCTGCTGCTGGGCCGCCAGCCGTTCCGCGACCTGCTGAAGGACGATGTCGAGCTCGAGAACCGGATGAACCTCGCGACCGCGCCGGCCCTCAACGACGTTCCGGAAGCGTGGCGCCCGCTCGTCTCCCGCCTGTGGCAACGACTCGAACATCGATGGACGTACCCCGCGGTCCAGGCCTGGCTCAACGACGAGGACGTCGACGCGCACGTCCGGGCCGGGCCGGACGAGCCGGCCACCGTGCCGTTCCAGTTCGCCGGCTTCGACGTACGCCGGCCCTCGGAACTGGCCGCCGAGATGAGCCGTCACTGGGCCGCCGCGGCGTCGCTGGTCATCGGCTACCAGTGGGGCGACCTGCTGACCTGGGGACGGACGGTGTCCACCGAGGTCAGCGACAACCTCGCGAAGCTCACCAAACGGCTCCGGTTCAGCGATCCGGGCGTCGAGCGCACCCGCACCGACCGGCTCATCGCCGAGGTCATCCTGGTCCTCGACCCGTACAGCAAACCGGTCTTCCGCGGTCGTGAGGTGAACCCGGAGAGCCTGGCCGAGACCGCCCGGGCCGCCTCGTACGGCGACCGCCGATCGCTGGAGTTCGTCGACTCGCTGTTCCAGTCGAGATCGCTGCAGGCGCTGTCCCGCCACGCCGGCTGCACACCGCTGTTCGACATCGAGGAGCGCTGGCGCAACTGGTACCTGCTCGGCCGTTTGCTGGTCGCCGAGGCCCTCGGTTCGGCCGGCATGCTGACCGACGAGCGGCTCTTCATCGCGCTGCTGCTGGAGGTGTCGGCCGACCCGGACGCCGCACCCGAGCTGGCCGCCCGCGCGAAGGGCCACATGTCGCGTACGACCAAGCGGGTCGGCTGGTACCGCAAGTGGTGGGAGGCGACCGGCGACGACGCGCCGCTCTACCACGCGCTGATCATCGCCGCCCACGAGCTGGCCGGCCGGCCCGAGCACCGGGTCGATCCGGCCGCCCGCAAGTACGCGCTCGAGCAGTACCGCCTGGCCGTGCAACAGCCGTCCCGGGGTACGGCGGTACGCGCGCCGCGACCCACGTCGGGCCGGGCCGGCGGGGTGGCGATGCGGGACCGGGCGAAGACCCGGTGGCGTGGCGTTTTGCCCGCTCTCGGCGTGCTGGCGGCCTACACCGGGTTCGCCGTCGCGGCCGGCACGGGTGTCGGCGCCGGCACGACGCGGTTGCAAGGTGGGCTGGTCGGTGGGGTTCTGCTGCTGGCCGGGGTGGTGTTCGCGGTCGCCCGGGTCGCACCGGCGTCGCGGCTGACCAACGGCGTCGTCGGCGCCGGGCTCGGCTGTCTGGCCGGGCTGGTGCTCGCCGCAGGCACGGCGTACGCGGCGCACCTGTTCTCCGGCCCGGCGATCGCCTGGCCGGCCTTCTGGGCGACGTGGGTGGTGACGACCGTGGTGATGGGAATGGCGGGAGCGGCCGAATGACAGAGCCGGGGTACGACGAATGGGTGGTCTCGGTCGTCACGCGCGGCACCGGGCAGCACCGCAACCGGGACGTGATCGGGCTGCAGGGCTGGGTGCTGCACGGCGACTCGTCCAGCCTCACCCTGCGCTTCCCGGCCCGCCCCGAGACGGCGCTGCGGGTGGCGCTGGTCGCGGGCGGGGAGGACGGCGAGGGACGGTTGTCGGCCGAGCGCCTGGGCCGGCCGGTCACCGGCCCGGCCGTCCAGGGCATGGTCGACGCGTTCCTGGGCGCGGACGACGCGATCCGTCAGCTCCCCGAGGCGGACCGCTCGGCCGGCTGCTCGGCGGCCGCGCTGACGATCGGCGCGACCGGCCCGGCGGTAGCCGCCGGGATCGGCCGGGTGCAGGTCTTCCGTCTCGTGGACGGCTACTTCGGACAGCTCACCCGCTCGGACTCGCCGGGCGGGCTCGGCACGCTGAACCGGTCGGCCGAGTTCCGGCCGGCCGAGTTCTCCACCCTGACCGGCGACCGGCTGATCATCGGCGCCCAGTCGCTGGCCGACGCCGAGATCGCCGGCGTGGCCGGTCGTTCCGGGCCGTGGCTGGCCCAGTTCCTGGTCGACCGGGTGGCCGCCGACGAGGAGCACGAGGCCACGGTGATCGTCGTGGACGTGGTCGGCCAGGCGCAGGGCCGGGCCGGGCCGCCCTCGGGCTCCCGCGAACCGGCGCGTCACCTGCCGGTGCTCTTCCCCGGGAGCCGCGATGTCGTCGCCGGCTGAGACCCGGATCGCCGAGGCGCTGGCGACCGGGGCCGACGAGCTCAACCTGGCCGACACCGGTCTCACCGAGCTGCCGGCGTCGCTGCGGGCGCTGACCGGCCTGACCCGCCTCGACCTCAGCTACAACCGGCTGCGGGAACTGCCGCCCTGGATCGGCGAGCTCGACCGGCTCACCGAGCTCGACCTGAACTACAACGGCCTGGAGCGGGTGCCGGCGCCGGTCGCCTCACTCACCGCGCTGCGCGGCCTCGGCCTGCTCGGCAACCGGCTGACCGACCTGCCCGCCGCCCTGGCCGGGCTGCGTGACCTGCGCTGGATGGTGCTGCGCGGCAACACCCTGACCCGGCTGCCGGGGGTACTGAGCGAGCTGACCGCACTGGAGCTGCTGGACGTCCGGCACAACACCCTGACCGCCGTCCCGGACTGGATCGGCGACCTCACCGCGCTTCGCCACCTCGACCTGGGCGACACCGGCGTGACGACGGCGCCGGCCCGCCTCGCCGCGCTGACCGAGCTGCGTCAGCTCGATCTGCGCGACAACCGGCTGACCGAGCTGCCCGCCGAACTGCACCGGTTGGACCGGCTCGGCTCGCTGTGGCTCAGCGGCAACCGGTTCACCTCGCTGCCGGAACCGGTGCGCGGGCTGACCGGGCTGACCTCCCTGGCCCTGCGCAACAACCGGCTGACCACGCTGCCCGGCTGGATCTGCGACCTGACCGGTCTCACATCACTGGCGCTCGGCGGCAACGAGCTGGCCGGGCTGCCCCCGGACCTCGGCCGGCTGAGCGCGCTGACCGAACTGGACCTCGCCAACAACCGGCTGACCGACCTGCCCGACGATCTCGGCGCGCTCGGGCTGACGCTGCTCGACCTGGCCGGGAACCCGCTGACCGCGGAGCTGCAGGCGGCCTACCGCAACGGACCCGACGAGCTGCTCGGCTATCTGCGGCTGCGGCGCGAGGACTCGAGGTTCGTACGGGAAGCGAAGCTGATTCTGGTCGGGGAGGGTGACGTAGGGAAGTCGTGCCTGCTCGGGGCGTTGCGGGGGGAACCGTGGCAGAGCCGGCCGACGACCCACGGCATCGAGATCAAGACTCTCGAGGTCGCCGGGGACGCTCCTGCGATCCAGCTCAACGGCTGGGATTTCAGCGGCCAGCCGCAGTACCGGGCCACCCACCAGCTGTTCTTCAGCGCGCCCGCGATCTATCTGGTGGTGTGGAAGCCGCGGGTGGGCGCGGAGCGCAGCTACGTGAAGTATTGGATCGACCTGATCGTCCACCGGGTCGGTCCGTCGGCGCGGATCCTCGTCGTCGCCACGCACGGCGGGCCGGGTGAGCCGGGCGCGTTCCTCGACGAGGCCCAGATCCGGGCCCTGTACGGCGAGGTGATCGTCGACTTCCACCACGTCGACAGCAAGACCGGCGATCGCATCGACGAGTTGCGCCGCGCGATCGCGTCCGCCGCGGCGTCGCTGCCGGGAGTCGGCCGATGGCACCCGAAGGAGTGGCTCGAGTTCCGGAACGAGATCAAGCAACTGCGCGAGCCGTACCTGCTCTACTCGGACTACGAGCAACGGGCCAAGCTGGCCGGGCTCGAGGACTCGGCGGCGATGCTGGCCCGGATCGCCGACCGGCTCGGGCACTGGGTGACGTTCGCCGACGACGAGAACGAGGACGGACCGGCGAAACTGGTGATCCTGCAGCCGGACTGGCTCAGCACCGCGGTCAGCCTGATCCTGGACGACCGGGAGACGTACGAGGCTCATGGGCTGTTGCCGCACCGGCGCCTCAACCGCATCTGGGGCGACCGCGGCAGCAAGCACTTCTACGAGCGGCGCTTCTATCCGGCGTTCCTGGCCCTGATGGAACGGTTCGAACTGTCCTACCAGGTCACCGACCGTTCGGCCCGCAACGAGCCGACCAGCCTGATCGGTCTGCGGGTGCCCACCGCGCGGCCCGACCTACGCGAGGTGTGGACCGATTACCGGCCCGACTGGGAGGTGGCCGCCCGGATCTGCGAGGTGACCGAGACCGGCACCCGCCATCCGGGCCTGCCCGAGGGGCTGATGTGCCAGCTCATCGTGCACTTCCATCGCTACTCGCTGGGCCGCGCCGACGTGCGCGGCAGCGTGCACTGGCGCGACGGGATGGTGCTGGAGGACTCGTACACCGGCCGGGCCCTGATCGAGCAGGAGCAGAACCTGTTGCGGGTCACGGTCCGCAGCCCCTCCCCCAGCCTGATGCTGTATCGCCTGACCGAGGACATCCGGGAACTGATCAACGCCACGTGGCAGGGTTTCGACGTGGCGGTGCAGGTCTCGTGCCGGGCCTGCCCGTCGGGCTCGTTCGACCAGGGCATGCTGATGCGGGCCCGGGCCACCACCGACGCCGTGCTGTGCACGACGTGCGGCCGGCCCCACCGGATCGACGACCTGCTGCTCACCGGCCGCGAGTCGCCCCGGACGCCGGGTCCGTGGCTGCCGTCGGAGTTGCGGCACGTGGTGCGGACCGAACTTGAGCCGCTGGCCCGCCAGATCGAGGACTTCGGGCCCAGGACCGAGGCCCAGGTGCTGGCCTCGGCCGAGCATGTCCTGACCCGGTTGCTGGTGGCTCGTGACCAACTGGTCGACGACATCGTCGGTCCGATGGACGACGAGACGCGCAACGGGCCGTGGCTGGCCTCGATCGAGCGGATCGACCGGTCGATGCTCAAGCCCGGGGTCCTGAACGTCAACCTGCGGCTCGTGTTGTGGTGCGAGCATGCCCGCCTGCCGATCTGCGTCGTACGCGACGATCCGGAGGCGGGCGTCTACGAGATCTCGATGCCCCGCCAGTGGCTGGTGCAGGCCGCCCCCTATCTCAAGGTCGGCCTGACGTTCCTGCGCACCTTCGTGCCGCTGGTGCCGGACGGCCTGGGCGACCTGCTGTCCGAGGCGGGCCGGACGGCGCTCAGCGAGCAGCTCAAGGCGGTCGGAGACTCGCTCGAGCCGGTGCTCGACGAGGCCGACTCCTTCCGGGGGCAGGAGCCGGTGCGCGGCGCCGCGGAACGGCCGGACGCCCTCGCCCTGCGGATGATGCAGGGTCTGATCCGGGCGCAGGACCCGGCCTTCGCCGGGCTGGTGCAGGTGCGCGTGCCCGGCCGTGGGACACACCGCTACCGGTGGGTGGACCCCCGGTTCGAGAACGAGTACCGGCAGCGCACACCGACGGTCCCCCCGGAGTCGTAGCGCCGGGGCAGGGTCGCCGCGCGGGCGCGGGCTCGTGTTGACTGTGCGCGTGAATCTGTTGCCCGCCCCGGTCACGCCCGGCGATGCCCCCGTCGCCGACGGGCTCGTCAGCGCCGAGGCCGTGGAGATCGAGCTGCGCCCGGCCCGCCTGCCGTCGCGCGCTCTCGCCCTCTTCCTCGACTGCCTCATCATGATCGCGCCGGCCGTCCTGATGGCCGCCATCGCCCGTGCCGTCTTCGCGCTGTTCGACGAGGCCCTCGGCTCGGCCGCCATGACCGTCGGCGTCGCCCTGGTCTTCGTGGGCTACCCGGTGCTGAGCGAGACGCTGCTGAAAGGTGCCAGCGTCGGCAAATACGCCCTCGGCCTGCGCGTGATCCGCGAGGACGGCGGACCGCTGCGAGCCCGGCACGCCCTCACCCGCGCCCTGGTCGGCTTCGCCGTCGAGTTCCCCGGCCTGCTTCTGCTCTTCCTGTGCTGGCCGGCCGGCATCCTGACGATGCTCGCCTCCCGGCAGGGCCGGCGTCTGGGCGACCTGGCCGCCGGAACCATCGTGGTGCACGAGCGCGAAGCCGTGCCGTGGCGGGCGTCTCCCCTGATGCCGCCCGACCTGGCCGGCTGGGCGTCCACCCTCGACCTGACGGCCGTCGACGACGCGCTGGCCCTCGAGATCCGCCAGTTCGTGACGCGCGTCCGCGAACTGCGCGAGCCCTACCGCGCCGGGCTCCTGCACCAGCTCGCCGACGAGGTGACGCCACGGCTCACGCCGCCCCCGCCGCCCGGCCTCGCCCCGTGGCTCGTGCTGGTCGCCGTGCTGGCCGAACGCCGCCGGCGCCAGGAGGCCCAGCTCGTGACCGCCCGCGCCGTCACCTATCGGGTCCTGCCCACCTTCGGCCTGCGCCTCTGACGAAGGGTTCGCCTCTGACGAAGGGCCCGCCTCTGACAAAGGGTCTGGCTCCCCGCGAAGACCGTCACCGTGAACAACCACCCGTCGGGCGGCGCCGAGCGCCCCGTCCCGAACGGCATCGGAATCTTCTCGCTGCTCGGCTGAGACCGGCCCGGTCCGGGGCTGTCGTGCCCCGGACCGGGTTCGCGGATCAGGCGATCCGGTAGGCGCGGACGACCGTCTGGGTCACCGCGTTGCCCGCGCTGTCGGTGGCGGTCACACGCAGCGACACGAAACCGGCCTTGCGCGGGTGGGCGATGACCGCGACGTTGCCCAGCAGCGGCAGGGCCGTCCAGGTCTTGCCGTCGTCGAAGGAGGCCGCGACGGCCAGCTTCCGGTTGGCGGCGGCCGTCGAGCCGGTCTGGCGGTCGAGCTTCACCGGGATGAGCAGCGGCCGGCCCGCCTTCGCCGTGTTGGTGTCGTCGAGCAACGGCGTGGGCCGGGCCGTCGTCAGGGCGAGCCGGACCGGGGTCGCGGTATTGGCCGAGGTGAACGTCCAGGCCACCGAGACCGACGTGGCCAGGATGTCGGGGGCGCCGCGCTGCACGGTCGCCTCCAGACGGTACGTGGCCTTGCCCGCGGGCACCACGAAGTCGGCCCACGACCCGGTGGCCGTACCGATCTCCTTGCCGTTGCTGGTCAGCCGCAGCTGGGTCTCGAGGTCGTCGCGGCTACCCGGACGGCCCGCCGCGTCGCCGAACAGGGGCGGCGCCGCGATCGAGATCGTGTCCCCGTCACGCCCGATGTAGCCCATCGGCGACCAGGCGGGCGGGTTGTTCAGCGTGGGACCGAACGGCGCCGCGTTCCACACCTGGTTGTACGTCTTGCCGGCCGTGAACGTCGACTCCTGCGTGGTGAGGTTGTCCCCCTCGGCGAGCGTGGACGTCCAGATGATGCCGCCGTCGGTGTTGTAGTACTCGGTGGCGTGGAACGGCAGGTCGATCGGCGAGTTCGACCCGATCGGGCCCGAGCCACCGGGCGCCGCCGCACGGTGGAACCGGACAGCGGCGGCCGAGGCCGACTGGCGGCGATAGGTCGCCTTCACCGTGGCCAGGTTCGCCGGCGACAGCTTCTTCGACAGACCCGTGAACATGTCGCCCTTGAGGACATAGGCGAGATCGTACGTATAGGGGCTGTTCCTGCCGGGCTTGGCGAGCCCGACCCCGAGCGTCGCGGTGAACTCGGGCGCGGCCACCACCGGCCCGATCCGCCCGAAGAACAACGACAACCCGCTGAGCTGCACACCCGGGTAACGGAAGCCGTCGTCCCAGTTGGCCGCCACGTTGATCCCGGTCGGTACGACGCCCTTCTGCGCCCCGGTCAGCGCGACCGGCTTCGCCGTGCGGGCGTCGACCGACTCGGTGATCGGCCCGCGCACGTCCAGCGTCGGCTGCACCAGCAGCGTCGACGCCTCGCCGGAGTTGATCGTGCTGTAGAACGCGTACCGGCCCCTGGGCAGCCGCAGCGTGCCGCCGCCCGCCTCACCGGCCAGGGAGTAGAACTCGCCGGTGCTCAGGCTCGCGGCCGTGGTGCTGTAGTCCGTGGCCGGTTTGCCGTCGCGTCCGACGTGCGGAAGGCGTACGTCATAGCTCTCGATCTCTTTGTTGAGGGCGAAGGGCGTACGCACCCGCAGGTCCCCGGCGCCGGTGGCGGTGACCGCGCCCTGGTAAACGCCGTCGGCCGCGTCGACCCGTGTGTCCACGGTGATCGTCGCCTCGGCCCGGCCACCGGCCGGAACCACGAGGGTGGCCGGGCTGACCTTGAGCAGACCGGACGGGGCCGGCGCGACGGACAGCGACAGCGTTACCGGAGTCGTGCCCGTGTTGCGATAGCCGACGACCTGCGTGATCGGGGCGTCGTCGGCGTGCGGCCAGCGCTGCACCGGGAAGTCGATCGAGGCAACGTCGGCGACGATCGGCTGGGCGACCGCGCGGGCGACGTCCACCCGGCCCGCGCCCACCTCGTAGAGGCTGTTCTCCTCGCCCGGCTTCACCGAATCCATCAGCGCGGCCTTGAGCTGCGGGCCCGACCAGCCGGGGTGCTGACCGGCCAGGATCGCGGCGGCCCCGGCCACGTGCGGGGTGGCCATCGACGTACCCGACATGGGCTGGTAGCCACCGCCCGGAGCGGCCGCCACGATGTCGACACCCGGGGCGCTGATCTCCGGCTTGATGTGGTTGTCGCCGAGACGCGGACCGCGGCTGGAGAAATACGCGCGCACGTCGTCGGCGTCGACCGCCGCGACGGCGAGGGCGTCGTCGGCCGTCGCCGGGGACGAGACGGACTTAGGCTTGCCCTCGTTGCCCGCGGCGACGACGAACAGGGTCCCGTACTGGTGGCTCAGCTCCTGAACCGCGGTCTCGAGCGGGTCGAGGGCCGGCGTGTCGTCGCCGCCGATGCTCATGCTGACCACGCGGGTCTTCGGCGCGGCCCACTGCATCGCGGTGATGATGTCCGAGTCCTGGCACTCCGTCGTCGCGCAAACCTTGCCGACCAGCAGCTTCGCGCCCGGAGCGACACCACGGTATTTGCCGTCGGACGCGGCTCCGCTGCCCACAATGGTCGACGCGACGTGCGTACCGTGCCCGACGTTGTCGACCGGATCGTTGCCGCCGGTGAAGTCGCGCACCTCGGCGAGGCGTCCGGCGAAGTCAGGGTGGGCGGCGTCGATGCCGGTGTCGAGCACGCCGACGGTCACGCCGGTGCCGTCGAAACCCGCCTTCCACGCGGCCGGGGCGCCGATCTGCGCCACACTGCGGTCCAGCGAGACCCGCCGCTTGCCGTCCAGCCAGACGTTGGTCACCCCGGCGGTCAGATCCCGGGCGTACGTCGTCCCGCCCGTGAGCGAGGCCCACAGAGCAGCCCGCTCGTCCCGATTCGCGCGTACGGCCAGAGCGTGCGCGGCGGGCAGGTCGGCGCGCACCCGTGCGGCGCCGGCGGCCGATCGCGCCTTCGCGGCGGTGTCCGGGTAGGCGACCAGCAGCGGCAGCTCGGCCGTACGGTCGTCGTAGCCGAACTCGCCCAGCGCGGTCAGGTCGAACAGCCTGCGGTCGAGCCGGCCGTCACGCACCAGGGGGGCCGCGTCCGCCGGGACGACGTACTGGTGGCCGCCCTCACGGCTGCTCACGAACCGCATGCCTTCTCGGCCGGGGGCCCGCTGGATCAGCGTGACGCCCTTCGCGTCCATGGACACCCGGTCGCCGGTGATCAGGGTGAAAGTTCCCGGCTGTTGCTGCGCGTTCTTGCCACGCTTTTCCTGCGCGGTCTTGTCGCGCTTTTCCTCCGCGGTCTTGCCCTGCGCGGTCTTGCCCTGCGCGTTTGCTGGGGTCGCGGTCAGGCCGGCTGTGACCAGTGCGGTCACGAGCACTCCGGCTGTCAGCGCGCGTCGATGCCTTCGCAGCACATCGTCCTCTCCGCCCACGGGCTCTTCCCGGGACGCACGATGACGCCTGACCGGCCCACCAGGTTGATCAACGTGGCTGTGACGATGATCACTAACGAGCCCGCCCCTGCTCAGGCCACCTTTACCGCGGGGTTGCATGCGGGTCGATGCGTGACGCCGAGGAGTTCGACGCCCTCTACGCGGCCTGTGCGGGCCGGGTCCTGGGTCACGTCTACGTGCTCACCGGCAACCGCGCCGAGGCCGAGGACGCCGTCGCCGAGGCCTTCATGCGCGCCTGGCAGCACTGGCCGACGGTTCGGGCCGCCGACAGTCCCGAGGCCTGGGTACGTCGAGTCGCCTCCCGCGCCGCCGTCAGCAGCTGGCGCAAGACGTTCAACCGGATGCGCGCCCACCGCCGGGCGAACGTCGACGCGACCGTGCCCGGCCTCAACGAGGACCACGTAGCGTTACTGCAGGCGTTGCAGCGGCTGAGCCCGAAGGAACGCCGAGCCGTCGTCCTGCACCACCTGAACGATCTCAGCGTCGCGGAGGTGGCCGCCGAGATGCAGGTCCCCGTCGGCACCGTCAAGACGTACCTCGTCCGCGGCCGGAGGGCGATGGCCGGACTGCTGACCCAGGAGCCCTTCCATGGCTGACCCGCACGACGACCTCACGGCGATCGCCGACGAGGCCCGGCGAGCCACGGTGCTGCCCACGGCCGGCTCGTTACGGCAGCGCAGCGACCGGCGTCGCCGTCTCCGTCGTCGCCTGGCCGCCGCCGGAGCGGGCCTCGCCGTGCTGGCCGCGGCCGGCGGCACGACCCTGGCGACCCGGGACCGGTCAACGATTCCCCCGACTTCTCCGCCCGCCTGGGTAACGCCGCCCGCTGGGGCGCGACTGCCCGGTGGGGTGACGCCATCCGCCGGGGTAACGCCGTCCGCGCCCGCCTCGGCCGGCCCCCAGGACATCCTCGCCGGCCGGCGACAGATCCGGATCGGGGTGCCCGGCCTGAAGGGCACGTCGCTGGCGATCGGCCCCGACGACGACCGGGTGCGCGCGGGCACCGTACCGTCGCTGTGGGTCCTGCGCCCGGCGGGCAAGAACTTCCGCATCATGTCGGGCCAGCTCTGCATGACGGTCGTTCACGACACCGCCCCCGGCAGCGTCCGCGGCCACGCGTGCGACCCGGCCGCCTCGACGCAGCTCTTCCGCGTCGACCGTCAGCCGGACGGCACATACTCGCTGTTCCAGGGCCGCCGCTACGTCCAGGTCGTCGACGGCACGAACGCGCTGGTCCCCGACCTGCCCGAGGCCCTGACCACCACGTACGAGTTCGAAGACCGGG
This sequence comes from Actinoplanes solisilvae, assembly GCF_003999975.1. Classification (GTDB taxonomy): domain Bacteria; phylum Actinomycetota; class Actinomycetes; order Mycobacteriales; family Micromonosporaceae; genus Actinoplanes; species Actinoplanes solisilvae. Next base: position 179,295 of record NZ_RJAC01000015.1, read on the forward strand.
GCCTCGCTCTCACCGAGGGCGGTTCGTCCCCGAGGTGACGGTGCGCAGGACACCGCCCGCCAGCCCGCGTGGACAGCTCCGCGACCACCCGGCTACCGCCACAGGCTGCCCGAAGCGGATGCCGCGGCGAAGCTCGCTGGTTACGCCGGCCCGCAAACAGTCTTGTCCATCCGCGGCGGCTCAGCCGTTCACGACCAGCGCGCTCAGGAACAGGGCGAACGCTGCCCAGGTCGCCACGAGTTGAAGCCAGTTGATCGTGAAGTAGCGCTGCCGCCCCGCTTCCCAGCCCGGCGGCATAGCCTCGGGATCCCAGCCCAGAATCACGTTGTACTGCGGTGTCTTCCACACGTTCGAGACGACGAGAATGCCGACGATCACGACGGCCAGCCCGATCGCCGTGAGCACGAACGACGCCGACCCGGGGTCGTCCCACAGCAGTACGAGCGCCACGATGGCCGCGATCGTCGTCCCGCCGGACCAAGCCAGGTTGTACGCCTGGCCGAGCCCGTTGCCGGCGTACCGGAGGAACGTCTCCATGAAGCCACGGAACTCACGCCCGCTCATCGCCGCCTGCATGGGCCGCAGAATCGTGCACAACCCGCCCAGGAACCCGGCCGCAAGCCCGACAAGAAAGACCGACGCCGCCAGCGCCCAATTCTCGGCCGTCATTGCGAACCCCCAGACTCCGCTCCCGAGTTGATCGCCCAGCGGCATCGCCGGACTCCGGCCGCACGACTCGACCGATCAGTACGAGACCGCGGCTCCTTCGAGATTGCGCAGAACGGCTACCCGGCGGCCATCCGCCGATTGGCTCGGCCTTCGCGCGCGATCATCAGGACAGGCGGCCGGCGATCTCTTCGGGCGCTGCGGGCTGCTGGCCGGCCAGTAAGCGGGCTATGCCGTCGGCGGAGGTCGGCTCGGCGAGGTGGTAGCCCTGGCCCAGGGTGTAGCCGAGTTCGCGCAGGGCGGTCACCTGCTCGGGGCATTCGATGCCCTCGGCCACGGTGGCCAGGCCGAACGCGTTCGCAAGCTGGATCACGGCGCGGGCGACCGCCTGGCGGGCGTCGACAGCGGCGGGGCGGCCGTCGTCGATCTCGATGCCGTCGACGAAGGACTTGTCGAGTTTGACGATCGCGGCGGGGAACGCCCGCAGGAGGCTCAACGATGACTCGCCGGTGCCGAAGTCGTCGAGGGCGAGCCGGATGCCCATGCGGTCGAGTTCGTACAGTGCCCGGGACACCTGCTGGCCGCACAGCACCGCTGACTCGGTCACCTCGAGAACGAGGCGGTCGCACGGCAGTCCGCTGTCGGCCAGAGCACCGGCCACGTCCCGTACGAAATCGGGGTCGTGCAGTTGCCGGGCCGAGACGTTCAGTCCGGCTTCGAGCAGCGCGTCGGGCCCGAACTCGGCCAGCCACGCCGCGGCCTGCCGGCACGTCTCGCGCAGCACGAACCGGCCCAGCGGCACGATCAGGCCGGTACGCTCGGCGGCCGCGATGAACTCGTTCGGGCCGACCACGCCGCGCGCCGGGTGGTGCCACCGGACCAGCGCCTCGACCCCGATCAGACGATGGTCGTCGAGCCGGACGATCGGCTGGTAGACCACTCGGAACTCGTCGTCGTCCAGGGCTCGCCGCAATTCGCCGCCGAGTTGCATGTGGTCCAGGACCGGCTCCCCCATGCCGTCGACGTAGCGTACGAAACCGGCCTTTCCTCGCTGCTTGGCCGTATACATCGCGACGTCGGCGTCGCGCAGCACGGAGTCGAGGGTGTCGCCGGGCGCCGATACGGCGACGCCGATGCTGGCCTGGATCAGCAGACGGTGCTCGCTGATCGGCTGCGAGAGCGCTTCGACCAAGCGCTGGGCCAGGCCCTCGGGGTCGGGGCCGGTCAGCAGCACCGCGAACTCGTCGCCACCCACCCGCGCGGGCAGGCCGCTGTCGCCCACCTCGGTCCGCAGCCGGCGCGCCACCGAGATCAGCAACTGGTCACCGACGCCGTGCCCGAGCAAATCGTTCACGGCTTTGAAGTCGTCCAGGTCTATCAGCAGCACCGACGCGCGTAGGGGCAGCGCGGCCGTGAGCCGCTCGCGGAACAGCGCACGGTTGGCCAGCCCGGTCAGACCGTCGTGGCTGACCTCGTACTGGAGACGTTCCTCCTGGAGACGCGCGTTCCGCAGGAGACGGGCGTTCTCGGCGTACGCGAGATATTGCCGCACCATGACCAGAGCGCTCACCGCGACCGCGACGATCAGCACCACCCGAACCGGTGGGCGCAGCGGCGCTCCGAAGGCAACGGCGATCAGTGGTACGTCGACCAGCAGCATCGCCAGATAGGGGAAGAGCACTCGATTGCGGGCCGGGGCGCGGCGGGCGCGGCGCTGGGCGGCGACGCCGAGCGTGAACAGCAGCGGCGCCAGCGGCATGACGATCGCCTGGGCCGGAACCGTGGCGATGTAGCCGAACTGCACGGCGAGGACGGCGACGCCCCCGGCCGGAACGCCGCCGGCCGCCGCGATGAAGCGGATCGCGACGCGGTCGACCGGGCTCCCGTCGAGGAACGACACCTTCGTCGCCGCGCCGACCGCGACCAGCAGACCGAGACCGATCAGCAGCGTCGCCTGCGCGCTCCACGGTTCGCGGGCCGAGAGCATCGGGGCCAGCCCGAGATACCACGCCACCGCCGCGCAGCCGAGAAACGTGATCATCCGGTCGAGCACCATGCGCCACCGCTCGGCGCCGCCGGCCGCGACGACCGGCACGCGCGCGACGGCGTAGATGGCGAGCAGGAATCCGATGGCCGCGAACGCCGCCGCCGGGGCCGGCATGTTGCGGGTGCGCACCTGGTCGAGGTGGGTGAACATGTCCACCGCGAGCCAGGCGTACCCGATCGTCAGAGAGCCGGCGGCGAGCAGCATGGCCCGCCAGAACCGGGCGGCGACGGGGTCGAGATCCGGCGTACGGCGGATCAGGTCGTAGCCGCACGCGGTGGCGAGCAGGCCGCCGGCCGGCACGACGACGTAGCCGTACGCCTCGGGGCCGAGACCGGCCCTCAGGTAGGCCACGCACCAGAGGGCACCGATCGCGGCGACGACGGCAGTAGCCCACACATACCGGCGTCCCGACGTCACGGGCCCGACACTAACCGTTCCGATGTGGAGCGGATCTCCCCCGAACGTTCGACCTTCGCGCCGCCTGGCGCCGGCGGGTCAGCCCTTCACCGCGCCGGCCGTGAGCCCCTCGGTCAGGAAGCGCTGCCCGAAGGCGTACATGATGACCACGGGGAGGCTGACGAGCAGGGACGCCGCGGCGAGCTGGCCCTGCGGGACGACGTCGCCGGCGATCATCGACTGCATGCCGACGGGGAGGGTCTTGTACTCGTCCTTGGTGATGAACACGAAGGCGAACAGGAACTCGTTCCAGGCGTTGGTCAGTGTGAACAACCCGACCGCGAGCAGACCCGGCTTCGCGAGGGGCAGCACGATCCGGCCGAACGCCTGCACACGGGTGCACCCGTCGACGAGCGCGGCCTCCTCGAGGTCGATGGGGATCGACGAGAAGTATCCGGCCAGCAGCCAGGTCGCGAACGGCAGCGTGAACGTCGGATAGGTCACCACCAGCGACCACAGCGAGTCGGTGAGCCGCCACCCGATGAGGAGCTGGTAGAGCGGGATGAACAGCAGCGCGCCCGGCATCACATAGGTGAGCAGCACCGTGACGGTGAAGCCCTGCGCGCCGCGGAACCGGAGCCGGGCCAGGGCATAGCCGGCCAGGACGGCACAGACCAGCGCGACCACGGTGGACGCGGCGGACACGAGAATGGTGTTGAGATACCAGCGGCCGAACGGCTGGTTGGTGAACAGGGCGCCGAATTGCTCCAACGTCCACGGCATCGGCCACAGGTCGTCGGTGCGCGAGACGACCTGGCCCTCCGACTTGAAGGCCGTGACGGCGATCCAATACATCGGGCCGAGCACGAAGGCCAGCAACCCGGCCATCGCCACGCCCGATCCCACCTTCGAGAGCAGAGCCGACGTACGCCGTCCGCCTCTGGTTCGGAGCTCGGAGACCACGCGCCCGACCGCCGCCGCGATCAGCAGAATCACGCCGAGGACGGCCGCGGCTCTCCAGAAGATCTGCGGCGACGCCCAGAACAGCAGCACGGTGACCGCGGCGGTGAACACCCACGGCAGCGCCCGGCGGGTCGGCCCGGGCATGCGGGTGCCGGTGTCGTCGCGCAGCAGCCGGACCAGGAAGAACACGAGGCCGGCGATGATCGGGAGCATGACCAGGGTGACCGCCGCCCCGGCCCCGTACTGGAGTTGCAGGATCGCCTTCGAATAGGCGACCAGCACGTACGGCGCGGTCACGTCGCCGGGGCCGCCCTGGGTCAGCAGCCAGATCAGGTCGAAGTTGTTGAACGTCCAGATCGACGACAGGGTCACGGTCACGGTGATCACGTGGCGCAGGCCGGGCAGCGTCACGTGCACGAACCGCTGCCAGGTCGAGGCGCCGTCGATGGTCGCCGCCTCGTACTGGTCGGCCGGAATCGCCTTGAGCCCGGCAAGGAAACAGACAGTGAAGAACGGCACGCCCTTCCACACGTTCACGAGGATCACCGACGGCATGGCCAGCGACGGATCCGACAGCCACCCCGCCGGCCAGGCGTCGACGAGGTTCAGGCTGGCCAGCAGCGGTCCGATCCCCGAGATGGTGAGCAGGTTGTTCACGCTGCCGAAGATCGGGTCGAGCAGCGAGCGCCAGCTGAACGCCGTGACCACCGTCGGCACGACCCACGGCACCAGCAGGAGCCCGGTCAGCACCGCCCGCCCCCGTCGCCGATGGTGCAGCAGCAGTGCCGCGGCGAGCCCCAGCACCACCTTGAACACCTCGGCCCAGGCGGTGAAGACGAACGAGTTCACCACACCCGTACGGAACTGGTCGTCGCCGATGAGGGCGAGGTAGTTGTCCAGTCCGACGAACACGCTCTCGGACCCGTGCCGCTCGGTGGTGCTGGTGACCATCGAGCGGACGATCGGCACGAGCACGAGCGCCCCGACCAGGATGGCCGTCGGAGCCAGGAACAACGTTGCCAGCCGCCAGTCGCGCCCGAGCCGCCGCTGGACCTTGGTCAGGGAGCCGAGCGCCGGCCCGGGCGATCTCACTGCGGCAGCCCCTGCTGGGCGAAGATCTGCACCATCTTCGCGTGGGCGGCGCTCACGGCCTGCGCGGGCGCGGCGCCCTGTACGACCTGCTGCATCATGTCGGTGAGGACGTAGGCGGCGACGACGGCCTGCTGACCGGCGCTGGCCTTCTGCGGGAAGGTCAGTTCGTTCTTGGTCTTGAGCGGCAGCGGCTGCTGCGACATGGTGCGCAGCATCGGGAAGGCCGGGTCACCACCGGCGAAGTACGGGTCGGCGTCCCAGACCTTGTTCCAGGCGGGCATCACCAGGCCGGGCGCCTCCTTGGCCACGCCGACCAGCGCGGGCGCGCTGACCAGGTACTGCGCGAGCAGCTTGGCCAGCGGCGCGTTCTTGGCCCCCTTGAAGACCGTGAACCCCTGCGACTGGCCGAGCAGCAGCGACTTGTCGGTCGCCGGGCCGGTGCAGTCGGAGAACACGTGCGTGTTTTCGTACACCGGGTTCTTCTTGGTCTTGGAATCGGCGTAGACGCTGAAGCTGTTGCGCGTGTAGCCGAGCACCCCGGCCAGCCAGTTCTCGTTGTTGCTGGTGTCGGTCCAGCTCGCCACCCCGGGCGGGAGCATCGGCTTGTACTTCGGATTGGTGTAGATGTCGCCCAGGAAGGTCACCGCCTGCACCGTCTCGGGCGAGTTGAAGGTGACCTTCTTCCCGTCGTTCGAGGCGATAGCCCCACCGTACGAGTTGATCAGCGCCTCGATCATGCCGTTGCCGTCGCCGGAGCGGTTCACGGTCATTCCCCACCCGAACCGCCGCTTGCCCGGATCGGAGATCTCCAGGCACACGTCCCGCAGTTCCTCCCAGGAGTAGACGTCCTTCGGGGTGATGCTCTTCTCCTGCATCCAGTCCTTGCGCAGGAACGACCCGATCCCGATGAAGTGGTAGGGGATCGCGTACCACTTACCGTCGAAGACGCAGAAGTTCTTCGCCGTGGCGCAGGGCTCGCCGTACACGGCGGTCAGCGCCTGGACGACGTCGGTCACGTCCTCGAGGTCGCCCAGCGCGTGGAACTGCGCGATGAACCGCGAGTCGGTCATGAACGCCATGTCCCGGGCCACGCCGCCCTTGACCTCGGCGTCGATCTTGGCGACCACGTCGCCGGCGTCAGCCTGGACCAGGCTGTTCTCGATCTTCGTGCCGGTTGCCTCGGCGAACTTCTTGACCGAGGCGTCGAGCGCGTCGTTCGCCGCCGTCGAGTAGAGCTTCTGCGACAGCAGGCCCATCGCGGAGCCCTTCAACGAGGCCGCGCCGTCGAGCAGTTCCTTCGGGACCTCCGGCACCACCGCGGTGGGCGAGTCGGAAGTGCCTCCGCAGGCGGCCAGGCCGGCGGCGCCAAGAACTCCCACCCCCATCCCCAGAAAGCCGCGCCGGGACCACAACGGACTGTCCCCCATGCCCATCGCCTCCTTCACCACTGTTCGAAATTTCGAATTGACGTTCGAGATATCGTCTGGAGTGGACGCGACGCTAGAGCACCACCTTGAGGGGTGTCAATGTTTCGATGCTGTATCCGCCGATTAAGGCTGAGTCACGTATCCCATGCGCATGGACAGCGTGGCCGCGGCCTCTTTCACGAGACCCGGCCACTCGGCCTCGGCCTGCGGCGACCAGCGGATGATCGGGGCGGAGATGCTCATCGCGCCGATGGTCGCGCCGGAATGATCGCGGATCGCCGCGGCGACGCACCGCATGGCGCTGTCGGACTCGCCGACGTCCACCGCGACTCCCTCGGCCCGCACCTGGTCGAGATATGCTCGCAGGCGGTCCGGGTCGGTGATGCTGTTCGGCGTCATACCCGCCAGGTCCTTGCTCAGCACGGCGTCCAGGCCGGCCGGGTCGAGGCCCGCCAGCAGCGCCTTGCCGACGGCCGTGCAGTGGGCCGGCAGACGCAGCCCGACGCCGGACACCATCCGTACGGGATGGGTGCTGTCGACCTTGACGAGGTAGACGACGTCGGCGCCGTCGAGCACGGCCACGTGAACCGCCTCGTCGCAGGCCGCCGCCACGTCACGGGTGACACTCTGCGCCTCACGCACCAGGTCGAGCCGCCCCGAGAAGGCCGCGCCGAGCTGGAACACGGGCATGCCGAGCCGATAGTGCACCGGCTGACCCGGCACGGCGACCAGATACGACCGCTCGACGAGCGTCACCAGCAGCTCGTGGACCGTGGTGCGGGGCAGGTCGAGCCGCTCCATGATCTCGCGGGCCGACAGTTGGGGGCGGACCAGGAACAGCTCGAGAATGTCGAGAGCGCGGATGACCGCCGGTACCACACGAGCCATGTTTCAAAGCCCCTTCCTCGCCGCCCGTGAAGGGTAACCGCGTCCCTGTTCCCACAGGAGGATCAGATGCCCGTCTCCCTGCACCATCTGCCCGGCGGCCGCTGGGCGGTGCGCGACGACGATCGGTGGGGTTCGCTCGACGGCACGCTCGCCGACCTGCTCGCTCTCCCTCTCGACCAGGCGCGCGCCGTGATCTCCACTTTCGGGGCCGAGCGCGGGGACTTCCCGGCGTCGGCATTGCCGCCTGTCGACCGACAGGAGATCTGGGCGGCCGGGGTGACATACCTGCGCAGTCGTGACGGCCGCAAGGAAGAATCCCGGCACGGCCATCTCTACGACCAGGTCTACGACAGCGACCGGCCCGAGCTCTTCTTCAAGTCGAGCCCGTGGCGCGTGGTCGGCGACGGCGACGCGGTCGGCGTCCGCGCCGACTCGGGCTGGGACGTGCCCGAGGCCGAGATCGGCGTGGTGCTCAACGCGGGCGGGGAGATCTTCGGCTACACCCTGGGCAACGACATGAGCAGCCGCTCGATCGAGGGCGAGAACCCGCTCTACCTGCCCCAGGCCAAGGTGTACGACCGTTGCTGCGCGCTCGGTCCGGCCATCATCCCGAGCTGGGCCGCCGGCCCCGGCCCGTTCGAGATCGGCTTGCGGGTGCTGCGTGAGGGCCAGGAGGCGTACGTGGGAAAGACCTCGACGGCGGCGATGGCTCGCGATTTCGCCGACCTGGCCGGGTGGCTGTTCCGGGCACTGAGCTTCCCGTACGGAGTGATCCTGCTGACCGGCACCGGAATAGTCCCCGACGCCGACTTCACCACCCACCCCGGCGACACGATCGAGATAACGTCCCCCGCTCTCGGCACGCTGAGCAACCCGGTCATCGCGGTGGATCACGCTATGCGATAACCGACCCCCGGCGTCGTCGCGATGACCGGCGGACTGCCGAGTTTGCGCCGCAACCGGCCGACGGTCACGGTGACCGTGTTCGTGAACGGGTCGGCGTTCTCGTCCCAGACCTGCTCCAACAGGATCTCGGCGCTCAGGAAGCCCGGGCTGGCCCGCAGCAACGCCTCCAGCACGGCGAACTCCTTCACCGAGAGGGCGAGGTGCCGTCCGTCGCGAACGGCGGTCCGACGTACCGGGTCCAGCGTGATCCCGGCGGCCCGCAGAGTGCGGGGCCGTGCGTCCGGCCTGCGGCGGGCCAGCGCGCGGACCCGCAGGATCAGCTCGGGGAAGTGGAAGGGTTTGCCCAGGTAGTCGTCCGCCCCCAGGGTCAGGCCGCTGACCCGGTCGCCGGGCGCGCTCGCCGCCGTCAGCATCAGCACCATCGGCCGGTCGGCCCGCTCGGTGATCATCTGGCACAGCAGGTCACCGTGCAGTCCGGGCAGGTCGCGGTCCAGAACCACCACGTCGTACGAGGAGACGTCGAGCTTGGCCGCCGCGGCGAGCCCGTCGTGCGCGAGGTCGACCGCCATTCCCTGGTCGCTCAGCCCTTCCGCCAGCACCTCGGCCAAGGCGTGATCGTCCTCGACGACCAGAATCCTCATGAGGCCACCTGCACCGGCGGCAGGGTGATCGCGACTCGCAGGCCGCCCTCCGGACGAGCGGTCAGGACGAGCCTGCCCCCGTGAGCGGCCGCGATGGCCGACACGATGGACAGACCCAGGCCCGAGGAGCCGGTCCGCTCGGCGCCGAGACGTTCGAAGGGCTGCGCCAGCCGGTCGACCCGCCCCTGGTCGAGGACCGGCCCGCCGGTCTCGACGAGCAGTCCCGTGCCGGAGGTCGTGATGCCGATCCAGCCGCCGTCCTCGTTGTGCGCCACGGCGTTGTCGACGACGTTGCTCACCATCCGTGCCAGTAACGCCGGGCTGCCCCGAGTCTCCGTCGCCGATGCCACGTCCACCTTCACGCTCAGCGATTTCCGCCGGATGTCGACGGCCCTGTCGTGCAGCGCCGCGCCGATGAGCTCACCGAGGTCGACCGTGGTGGCGTCGGCCGGCGCGCCGTGCTGCGCCCGGGCCAGCACCAGGAACCCGTCGAGCAGGTGATCGACCCGGTCCACCTGCGTGCGGAGACGATCCGCGAGCGCCACCGTCGAGGGCGCCGGATCGGGCTTGGCCACCGCGACGTCCAGCGAGGCCCGCATCGTGGCCAGCGGTGTACGCAGCTCGTGGGAGGCGTTGGCGACGAAGCGGCGCTGCGCGGTGAACGACGCCTCCAGCCGGTCGAGCAGTTCGTCGATGGTGTCAGCGAGGTCCTTCACCTCGTCGGCCGGCCCGGTGACGGCCAGCCGCCGGTCCAGGCTGTCGGCCGAGATCCGCCGCGTGGCGCCGGTGATGAGCCGCAGCGGCCGCAGCACCCGACCGGCCAGCACGCGGCCCAGCAGCAGGGAGACGACCGCCATCACGATCAGCGCGAGCAGGGCGCCGACCAGCAGTTGACGAGCCTGCTGGGTGTGCACCGCGGCCAGTTCGTCCTCCAATTGCCGCACGTGCTGCCGCACCGCGGCGAGGCTCTCCCCGGCGGGCCGGTTCCCACCGGGGGCGACTGTGGTGACGCGGCCGCCGGAGAGCAGAAAAGTCAGGCCGAGCAGCCCGATCCCCGACCCCAGGAACCCGACGGCATAGAAGATCGTGAACCGTAGCCCCACGGTTCCGCTGCGCAGCCCGAACATCTGCTCAGCATGCCCGCCGATACCTAACAGCAGCGTGACAAGGCCGGTTCGAGCGGTGTTACCCGCGATTCCGTAGAACCGGCGTCATGCCAATCGTCGAACTCCTGCGTCAATGGACCACGTGGCGCCGCGTGACCGCGCTGACCGTCGCGGCCCTCGCGATCGTCGCCCCCGGCCTGCTCTACGCCTTGGGCAGCGGATCATCCTGCTCAGGGCCGTGCCCGGCCGCCCCCGTCAGCGACAGATTCTGGTTCCTGCACCGTGAGCTGGGCCCCGAGGGAAGCATCACGGTCCGGATGACCGCGATGACCGGGACGATCACCTATCCCCCGCCGGACCACGACCGGATCGTTTCGGGACTCGTCCCCTGGGCGAAGGCCGGGATCATCATCAAGGACGGCGTGCGGCCCGGCTCGGCGTACGCGGCCCTCATGATGACCGGCGCTCACGGCGTGCGTTTCCAGCACGACTATCGCCACGACGTCGCCGGGAGCGCCGAGCCGGTGTCGGCGCAGTCCCCGCGCTGGCTCCGGCTGACCCGCTCGGGCGACACCGTCACCGGATCCGAGTCGGCGGACGGCCGGCACTGGCGCACCGTCGCGACAGCGAAGCTGGACGGGCTGCCACCCACCGTACAGATCGGCCTGTTCGCCACCTCGCCCGGCGACCTCACCCTCCGGAAAGTCGCACTGGGCGGCAGCATCGAGGAGGTCCGGTTCACCCAGGCGGTCGGCCGGTTCGACAACGTCGTCGTCGAGGGCGGCACAGCCGGCACGTGGGCGAGCGACCCGGTCGGCGAGATGAACCACACCGACTGGGAGAAACTCCACCACGCGTCGGGCGCCGTCGAGAAGAACGGCGTCATCACGGTCAGTGGAACCGGCGACATCGGTCCGATCGGCGAGGACGGCGTGCCCTACACCGCCGAGAAGTCCCTCACCGGCGTGCTGGTCGCGCTGATCATCCTGCTGGTCGTCGCGGTCCGCGACGGCGCCCGGACAGCTCGCGCCTCCGGCCGGGGGATCGCCGGCCGGGCCGCTCTCGTCGCGGGGATCGCCTTCGTCCCCGGTCTGATCGCCGTCGGCATCGTCGTGCCGGTGACCGTCGCCGCCCTCCCGATGCAGCCGATGTCGATGCCGGCCCTCGCCCGGGTGATCGTCGGCGTCCCCGGGGCGCTCGCCCTCTGCGCCGCCCTGGCGTTCGGGCTCGGCGTGTTGTTGCGACGCGGGTGGGTGGCTGTCGTCGCCGTGCTGTCGCTGATCGCGCTGCCCTACGCCGTCACGGCCGTCCCCCTGGTGCCCGACCCGGTCGCCGAGTGGCTGTTGCGGGTCACGCCGGCCGCCGGCTTCGCGGTCAAGCAGACCGTGCAGGAGTTTCCGCAGGTCACCGCGCATTATGCACCGTCGGCGGGCTACTTTCCGCTGCCGTGGTGGGCCGGTCTCGCCGTCCTGGCCGCCTACACCGTGATCGTGGTGCGGCTGGCCGATCAGGCAAACCGATGAGTTCGACCGGCACGCCGAGTCAGACTCCCGAGAACTGATCCGTCCAGAAGGAGATGTTGGACATGGCTATGCCACCCGTTGCCGACGGTGCCGACGTCGACGTGTTGCCGTACGGGCGGCAGGAAGAGTGGCAGGACTCGCCGCAGGGCTGGCCGCAGTCGCCGGCTTACAGCGGCTGGCTCGACTCACCCGATGTCGCCCGGCTGTACGGCGCCGGCTCATCGGGCAACTTCGGCGGGCAGTAGCCGGAAGACCCGGGCGTGCGCGGCGCGGGCCTGCCGGGTCACATAGCCGATCAGCGGGCCGGGCGCGGTGACCGTCGTCGTCTCCCGCACGAGGGTGCCCTGATCGTTCGGGGTGACCGTCATCGCCACCGCAAGCAGCACGCCCGGCCCGGCGCCCGTGTCCGTGCGGAACGACATATCCGACGTGCGGGTCACCCGCGCCGCGAACCGGATCGTGTATCGGATCGGCCCCAGCCGCGGCCGCTCGACGACACGCCAGTCCCGCCACGGTCCTTCACCGCCGGTGCCCTCGTCGACGACGGTCGCGCTGACGAGGTACGGATGCAGTCCGCGATGCCGGTCGAACGACGTGAGGAAATCGAGGACCACCTCGGGCGGGGCCTCAACTTGAGTCGTGAGCTCGAACGTCCTGGTTGCCATGGGGACAGCTTCGCAGCCAACCACCGCTTAGTCGACATAGGACGAATCTTCAGCCGGGCTCGGACTCGTGCCCGGCCGGATGGGAGCGCACCAGGCCGGCGTAGGCCCGCTCGGCGGTGATGTCGCCGGTGATGACGCCGTGGATCGTGCGGGTTATCGGCATGGCGAGCCCGTGCCGGTCGGCCAGCTGCACCGCGGCGTACACGGTCTTGACGCCCTCGGCGACCTGGCCCATCTCCGCCAGAATGTCGTCCAGGCTCCGCCCGCGGCCGAGCTGCTCACCGACGTACCGGTTGCGGCTGTGCGGGCTGATGCACGTGGCCACGAGGTCGCCCATGCCGGCCAGCCCGGCGAGCGTGCTCGGCTCGCCGCCCATGGCGACCGCCAGCGTCGTCAGCTCGGCGAGCCCTCGGGAGATCACCCCGGCCCGGGTGTTGTCGCCGACGCCGAGGCCTTGCGCGATGCCGGTGGCAATCGCCACGACGTTCTTCAGCGCCCCGCCGACCTCGCAGCCGATCACATCGTGGTTGGTGTAGACGCGAAGCAGACCCCGGCGGAACACCCGCTGCAGTTCCGCGGCGACGGTAAGGTCCTCCGTCGCGATGACAGTGGCCGCTGCCATGCCCGCCATGATCTCTTTGGCCAGGTTGGGCCCGGTGAGCGCGGCGGCCGGGTGCCCCGGCAGCACGTCCTTGATCACCTCGGTCATGCGCAGCAGGGAGTCGCGCTCGAGGCCCTTGCTGAGGCTCACCACGGGAATCCACGGGTGCAGGTCAGGCCGTACGCGTTCCAGCGTGTCGCGGAACGCTCCGGTGGGCACGCCGACGACGAGCAACTCCGCGTGCGCCGCCGCCTCGGCCAGGTCTGCCGTGGCACGAAGCCTGTCCGGCAGCGGGAAGCCTTCGAGATAGCGCTCGTTGGTGTGCTTGGCGTTGATCTCGTCAGCCGCCGCCGGGCTGCGCGCCCAGATGAGCGACTCGTGATCTCGCCGGGTCAGCACGGACGCGACCGTGGTGCCCCAAGAACCCGCACCCAGCACGGTGATCCGCATGGTCCCCCTCTCGATTCCGCTCTTGGCGAGCCGAGAATACGGCGGCGGGGCCCGCTGTGGGGTGAGGTGACCTCAGGACCATCCCCCGACCGGACGACCGCTGATGACCGCGTTGGGGCGTTGTGCGCCCGCACGCTGCGGAAATACTGTCGAGGACGTGGACTACCCGATCCTGATGGCAGTCGACGACGACGTCGACGCGCTCCGCGATCTCGAGCGGGAGCTGGCGGAGCGGTATGCGCGGCACTATCGCGTTGTCGCAACGCGGTCCCCCGAGGAGGCGTACGCGACTCTCGAGGAACTGGCGATCTCCGGTGAGGAGGTTGCCCTGGTCCTGACCGGGCAGCGGCTCTCCGGCGCGACCGGGATCCCGGTGCTGGAGGCCGCCCGCCGCCTGCACCCGCACGCGAAGCGGGGCCTGGTGATCGCCTGGGGCGACTGGGGAAAGCCGGCGATCGGCGAGGCGATCTTCGAATCCATGTCTCGCGGCCTCATCGACCACTACATGCTGCGGCCGTCCGCACCGCCGGACGAGGCATTCCACGTCGAGGTGTCGAGTCTGCTGCTCGCCTGGGCCGAAGCGCGGCGGGCGATGCCGTACATGGTGCACATCATCGGCGAGGCGTGGTCCGGCCGGGCTCGACCCCCACGCCAGAGGACGAGCCACGACGGTGATCAGGAGCCGCTGAATCCGTCGTCGACGGTCGTGGCATTCGGTCATCTCGCCGAACAGCTGGGTGGAGAAGTAGAAGCACCGATGGCTTCGTGCAGCTCCCTCACGACACGTTCCGGCTCGGCGAGGCAGCGCCAGGCCGGCACCCGCCGCACTTCCACGACCGCGGCGATGATGTCGAGCCGACTCAGAATTCGGCGTAGCCGCCGTCCCTCCGGATCACCCTCGGGATCGTCCACCAGCACCGCCAGCTTCTTGTCGCCGAGGCCGAGCGTCAAATCGACGGGGTAGCCCGGCAGCGGCGTGCCCCATTGCACGGTCAGCCCGGCATCGCGCAGCCCGGGGATGAGCCGGTCGACCGGCCGCGGGCCGACGTCGGCGTCGTCGGTCGCCGGCACGGGCGGCACGGAGAACGCGGCGAGCAGCCCTCGCTGCCCGGACCACCACGACCTGTCCCCCACGACGATCAACTGAGACTTGGCGCGGGTGATGGCGACATTCCACAGGTTCGTCTGGTTGACCAGCCAACCCCGGGTGCGCTCGCCGATGCCCTGGGCACCGACCGGCGAGATGACCATGATGTCTCTCTCGCTGCCTTGAAACTTGTGGATGGTCGCGCACAGCAGATTGTCACCGAGCCCCGCCTCCTTGAGGGCTCGGTCCAAGGTCCGCTGCTGCTCGGCGAGCGGGGTAACCACTCCGATGGAGGCGTCCGGATATTCGTTGCGCCGCCGTCTCACCTCGTCCACTACCGCCCGCACCTCGTCGAAGTTGCGGCCGGACCCGGTGGCACCCCGGCTGAAGCGGCCCGGCACATCCACCCAGCAGGTCGCGGGTTCGGCCGGTGCGGCCAGCCGGGATGGGTCGGTGAGCACGGTCAGCCGGTTCTGATATACAACCCGGTTCGGCGCGTCGATGATCTCCGGGTGGCAGCGGTAGTGCTCGTCCAGCAGGATCGTGCTTCCGGCCGCGGTCGCGAACGCCTCGTACGCGGAGTGACTGCGGTAGATGAGCCGGCGGTTCATCAGCCACTCGTGCCCGAGCCCGTGGCGGGCTTGTTCGCCTCGGTCGTCGGCGTCGGAGAGTTCAACCACCGGGGCGAGCTGACGCGGGTCGCCGATGATCAGGGCGCGTTTCGCCCGATAGAGCATCGGCAGGACGGCCGCAGGAGTGCATTGGGCGGCTTCGTCGATGACGACCAGGTCGAACAGCCCGGCCTTGGGCAGCAGGCGCCGGGCCGACATCGCGGTAGTCGCCCAGCCGGGCAGGACGGCCAGAAGCTCGGTCATGTACGCCCAGCTTCTCCCGTCCGGCTTCGCCATCTCGTCGGCCCGGTTCCGTAGCAGGGTCGTGCCGGCGGCCACGCGGGCGGCGATCTGGGCACGCAGGAGCCGATCGCTGTGCTCCGGCCGGGTGCGCTGATGCAGGGTTCGCAACCGCTCCCAGGCTTCCTCGGCGCTTCCCGGTCGAGACGTGAGTTCTTGCCGCCGCTCGCGCCAGCACTGCTCGATGACTGCTTGCTCACCGAGGGCGGTGATCGCCGCGCGGTCGAACACTCCTCGTGACCGCAGGCGTCTGCGGTAACACCATCCGAACCACCGGCTTCGCAGTGCCCGGTCGGTGAGGTGGACCAGTGCGGCCAGGGCGGAGTCGTCGGTGTCGGCGAGTGCGAGGTCCCGTTCGATGGCGAGGTCGGCGAGGTCTCGTTCGAGCAGGCGGCGTTGGTCAAGATCGTGGCGCAGCCGGATGATCTCTTGCGACGCGAGCCGCAACTCGTTCCACGGCCCGCGAGCGTCCGGCACCGGCGGCGGCCACGCCTGCATCACCTCGGCGAGGTATTGCGGTTCCTGCTGCCGGTATTCCTTGTTCCCGGTGCGCAGCACCAGACCGGGGCCGACCATGCCGGTGACCCGTTCGACGACCTCGTTGACCGCCTGGTTGTTGGTCGAGCCGATCAGCACGCCCTGTCCGGCCGCCGTGGCAGTAGCCAACAACGCTGTGACCAGTTGGCTCTTGCCGGTGCCCGGCGGCCCCTGCGCGACGGTCAGGCGGCGGCTCATCGCCGCCCGAATGATCTCCTCCTGAGTCTCGTTGACCGAGCTCAGCGAGACCGTCAAGACGTCGTTGTCCGGCCCACCCTCAGCGTCGGCCTCACTCGACAGGGCGCCGAGGGCGGTCGATGCGATCTTTCCCGCGTTCTTGGTGATGTCTTGCAGGTCCTCGATCAGCTGCCGCTCCGGAGACTCCGTGCTGCCGGCGGCAAACAGCATTCCGGCGTTCTGCACCCGGTTGATCGGCCCGGCGTTGAGCCTTCCGACCAGGTTCTCAGGGTCGAGGGCGGACACCGGCTTCACGCCGAACGTGCTTGCCACCAGATTGACGGCCTTGGCGAGGGACTCACGATCGCCGGGTTCGATCAGTTCGGCCACGGCCTGACGCAGCTCGTCCGCCTCGACCGCGGCCAACTGGAAATGGTCGATCAGAGCGGGACTGGGCTGCGGCGGCGCCGGATGCGCCAGCCCGTCCTCGCCGACGGTCAAGTCGGCGACGAGCAGCGGCGCCAGGCGTACCTGCTGCCTGCCCTTCTTCCGCAAAGCCACGACCGGGTAGCCGTACTGCAGGGAACGGCCGCCATCCGCAGCGAGCCTGGCCAGCCCCAGACCGCGATCTTTGAGAGGAATCGCCTCGGCGGCCGACAGCATGATCTCGCGACCCGGGGGCGCGGCAAGGTACGAGTCCTTGTCGGCCAGGTTCACGAAGAACTGCAGGACAGCGGAGCGTTGCAGGCAGTCGACGTAGTAGCTGAGCAACCGCCGCCACCGTTCGGTGTCGAAGGGTGCGTCATCGGGCTCCTCCGTCCGCACGCTCGGCGGCCGCTGCACCCGTTCGCCCTGCCCGGCCACCAGCGGGATCGGGTCGGTGACGCCCTCACTCGACTCGACCGGCTTCTCTTGGCGGCGGCGCGCCGTCTCCGTCATCGCGTACCGCGAAAGGTCGCTGACGGTGATCCAGCCGTCCTCAGCAGTCGACTGTGCCGCCCCGCGCAGGCCGGCCAGCAGGACCTCGGTGAACACCGACGGCCGGTCCGGTCCCTGCGCCTTCGACGCCTTCAGGTGGCTGCTCGACTGGAGCATGAACGTGCCGCGCTCGCGCTTGAGACGGCGGGGCTCCTGCCGCACGCCGCCGCTGAACCGGTGGCGCGCGGTGAACGAGCCCGAGAAGCAACAGTCCAGAAGGACGACCTTCTGACTGGCCTTGGTGTGGTTGAGCAGGTGGCGCAGCACGCCCTCGACGTCGAACGCGGTGGTGTGCAGCAGGGTCGTATCGGTGTCGACAGTCCCTAAGAACAGCGACTGCCGGTCATCGTGCTGGATGCCGTGACCGGAGTAGTAGAACAGGGCGAGATCACCGGTACGCCGCGCGCCGTAGAACTCCTCGATGACCTGCTTCATGTGCACGGCCGGCAGGTCGAGGTGGTGTTCGACGCTGTCGAAGTCGCCGTCGGTGTCCAGCACCGTTCTCAACTGTTCGACGTCCTGGCGGACGCCGGGTAGGGCGGCGAGCTTTGGGTCGGCGCGGTACGTCGCGGTGCCGAGCACCAGCGCGTGCCGGCTCAACAGTACGTGCGTTCGATCGCGTTCCGGACGATGTCGATCATCTCGGAAGCCTGCGCCTTAGTCGGTTGATCGATCGTGAGTTCGATGTCGCCGACCTTCAGATGCGCCCTACGACCGCGATTGCGGCCGAGGAAACCCACAACCAGGTCGACCAGAGCCTGCGCGTAGCCGGGGTCGGCGGTGGCGACGACAGCCAGCGTTCCCAGCACCACCTCGCCGACACCTTTGCTGTCGGGGCTCACAACGGCATCGAGCCGGCGCACCTCGCCGAGGTCACGCAGGTCTTCGGCGAGCTCGTCGGTCACCAGGTCGAGGGAGAAATCATCGTCCTCCGGCAGGGAGGTGAACCTGACCTCGACGACGACCTCCGACACCGGTACCTCCCGCTGAGCCGCGACTGAAACGCCCCTGCAACGCTACGGATCGTAAAAACCGCAGCGTTGAATTTGTCGGCTTCCCGACTGGGATTCGGCTTGCCAGACGGGAGACACCCCGCTCACCCCGGCACGACCATCACCGGGTGGGGGTGATCCGATCTTGGTCAGCGGGACTGCTGCTCCACGTCCCGGGCCATCGCTCGCAGGGTTGCGCCGAAACCGATACGGCCGGCCAAAGACAACAATGGTCCGGCGAGTCTTGTGACGCGATGAGGAGTCACAGCCACGTCCTCGTCCCAATCGACTCGGCACCGGCCGGAGTGCAACGGCACCACCGAGAACCCGGCTCTGCCGCGCACCACCCGGCCCCGCTTGACCACCTCGCAGCGGCCCGGCCCGTCACCCGGCGCGTTCCCGCCCGGCGGCCGCCACAGCTCCACCGTCATCGGGTCGTCGAACGCCAACCAACCGATCCCAGTCCGGGCGACGAACTCCACACCGACACCGTTGGGCCGGGATGTCGTCACCCGCACAACCGTCAACGGCGCCCAGTCGCCGTGCCGGCGCCAGTCCACCATCGCGGCCCACACCGAGGCGGCCGGCGCACGCACCTGCTGGGTGACGGTAAACCGGGCCATACGGCGACTCCTGTACTCGGATGGGGCTCGAGGTCAGCCCAGCGTTGCCTGGCCGGCCGCCAGGCCACGAGCAAACACGAGATCACCACGTGAGGTTCCGCTCCCGCCAGATCCGTTCCCACCGGCCGTACGGGATATCCCGATTCAGACTGCCAGTTCGCATGAAGATCATCGTTGGCCCGCGCTACCGTTATGCGAAATCCGTTCGGACGGTCGTCGGCGACTCGCTGCCCGTACAGATGGCCAGGTCACGGGTGTGAGGCACGAGGAGATTCCCCGACAGCACCCGAAGACCAGTTGACGCACTACTCGATCTCTCTAAGGTAACTCAGATCGCAACCAGCGCGGTTGAAATGTAACGACGGCCCGAGGATGGCCGGCCAGGTTGACCCCGATGGGGGCAAACCCGCGACTACCACGGGGGCACTGTGCACTTTCTCGTTCTAGCAGGCGCATCGGTGGCCGGAGCACTCGCCGCAGTGGTCCTCGCGGTTCGTGCGCTCGTGACGCTGCGCAGAAACGGGGGACGTCCGCAGCGGGGATGGCTGCGCACAGCAGGACTCCTGGCCTGTTCAGGCGCCGTGTCCCTGTACGTGTGGGGGATGCTTCACGTGCTGGCGGCGGTCATGCAGGCGGAGGACGGGGGCGCCGGCTCCTCCCCTCTCGGGCCATGTCGTGAGGCGGGCGATCAGGTCGCGGGCCATGTCGTTGGGTATGACGTCGGGTATGTGTGGCTTCGATTCGACTGCCGGCTCAGCGATGGCGGCACATATACGACCTCAGCCGTGCCCGGGTACGTCAACCCGGCCACGGCAATTCTCGGAGTATCCGCCTTCGTCCTCGCTGTCATGCCCGCGGAACGTGCCAACCGCCGGACGCTCGTCCCTCCGAGCGAGAGGCACGATTCCTGAACGAGTAACGGCGGCACGCCGACAGCTCCGGGGTTGGTCGGGTGGTTTGAGTGTGCGGTGCGGCCCCATCGATATCCTCGACGCGGTCGGCCAGCTTGACCTCAATCAGCAGGTCGCCACGGACTGCGAAATGCCCCTACTCCGTCGACGCGGGTCCGCTCCCGGCTGCTCGACAGGTGTGGCGACAACGGAGCCTGGGTATCGACCCCGACAAATGATTGAAGCGGGGAGGGTTTCAATGTCCTATGCGAACACTCAATCGGCGACCACGACGGGAACGGACGTCCGGGTAACCGGGCGGCGGGTCGTGGCCACCCTCATCGACGGCGTCGTTCTGGGCGGCATCGGCGGCGTCATCTCGTCACTGTTCGGGGAGACGACTACCGGATCAGGATTCGCCTATACGCGGTTGTCGCCCGGCGGGAGCCTGCTGCTGTTGGTGATCACGATTGGCTACTACGTTCTGCTGGAAGGGCTACTCGGCCGCACCCTCGGCAAGATGGTCACGGGCATCCGGGTCGTCGACGCGAACACCGGGAACCGGCCCGGCATGGGCGCGGTCGTCATCCGCACGCTGCTGCGCATCATCGACGGGCTGGTCGGCTATCTGGTCGGTTTCATCGTGGTGTTGTCGACCGAGCGGCGGCAGCGGATCGGCGACCTGGCCGCCAAGACGCTGGTCGTGCGCAACTGACCAGCGTACCACGGTTCGCCGCGTGGCCGGTGATCTCGATCCCGGCCACGCGGCTGTCGGGAGCTGAGCGGAGACGGCGGCTCGAGGCTCGGGAGTGGACCTCGAGACCGCAGTCCTGCCAACTGGCCGGCGCGATCGGCTGATCAAAGTCCCGGCTCTTGCTCCGACCACCGGATTGTCATCGGCACCGCCACCGTCTCTATCGGCTGACCCGAACGGCCCCTGGAGCAACTGTCCGGGGGCCATGTTCACGACCTTCGACCAACTCGGCCCAGCACCCCGCCCGACTCGTTCGCCTCGTTGCTCGGCGCGCGGCACTGCCGCCTCGCACCGCGATCATGCAGGCCGAACGCGATCTGGACCGGGCCGTGACACTTCTGCGGGTACGCCGTGAGGCTGCCCTCGACGCTGCGGGACGGCTCGACGCGGCCATGGCCGGGCAGGCCGCCGCCGCCACAAAGCTGCGCCGGGCCGGCGCCGACCGCTCGTTGCCGGTGGAACGACTCGACTCGACCGCCGCGGCACTGGACCGGTTCGGCGGCCGCCTCTCGCTCCCGCTTCTGCTGCTGCCGTGCCGCCCAGCGCTCCTCACCGGCAGCAAGCAGGTCCCCGGCGGTCCGACGCTCTCCGGCAGAGCCCCAGCCGCTTGCGCAAATCGGCGAGATGATGCGTACTGACCCAGGCTTCCGTCCGTCGCCGTGGCTGCGGTGATCAGCCTGTCCCTGCTGCCCGCACCCGGTGCGACTTTCTACAGTGGATGTCCGGTGCTGACGTCCGTCGTCAGAGCCAGGTTGCGGCCCGCCTCCACGTCGCTGAGCAGCGACTCCACACGAGCCTTCGCCAGCCCGTACGAGTCGGAGCCGAGCACCTGATGCAGTGGCGACGCGCTGTTCGAGGCGACCTCGATGACGGCCGCCGCCACCTTGGCCGGGTCGCCGAGCTGGGTGCCCGGCATCGCGAGGTGTGCCGTGGTCATCTCCCGGATCGCGCTGTACCCGTCCACGGTCGACGCGGGCAGACCAAGCGAGACCGGACGCAGGAAGTCGGTCCGCGTGTAGCCGGGCTCGACCAGCGAAACCCTGATGCCGAACTCGGCGACCTCGGCCGCGAGCGACTCGGAGAGTCCCTCCAGGGCGAACTTGCCGGCGCAGTACAGCCCCCACCCCCCGAACGCGGTCAGGCCGAGGATCGACGACACGTTGATGACATGTCCGCGGCGTGCGGACCGCATGCCGGGCAGCACGGCACGCAACACGTTCCAGACGCCGAAGATCTGCACCTCGAACATGCGCCGGACCTCGGCGCTGCTGGTCTCCTCGACCGCGCCGAGGAACCCGTAGCCGGCGTTGTTGACCACGACGTCGATCCCGCCGAATCGGTCTGCGGTCGCGGTGATCGCGGCGGTGACGGCCCGCTCGTCGGTGAGGTCGAGTTCGACCGGCAGCAGCCGCGTGCGGTCGACGTCGTCGAGAGCGGCAGTGAGGCGTTCGGCGGAGCGGGACGTGGCCGCGACGTTGTGCCCCTGCGACAACAGTTGCCGGACGAGTTCGAGGCCGAGGCCTCGGGAGGTGCCAGTGACGAACCATGTGTTGGACATGGCTCCATGCTCGATCGCCCGGACCTGGCCGGACACGGCTGAGCAGGCCCAACGCTACCTGGGAACGACATGCCCACCCAGGCCGTGTGTACCGGGCGGGGATGGTGCGACCATCGGGGCATGGCAGCTTCGCGTTCGGATCTGGGCGACTTCCTGCGCAGGTGCCGGGCCGGCCTGACGCCGGAGGCCGTAGGACTCGACGATGGTGGCCCGGTGAAACGGCGAGTGCGCGGACTGCGGCGCGAGGAGGTCGCTCAGCTCGCCGGGGTCAGCGTCGACTACTACACCCGACTGGAACAGGGCCGGCACTCGAGCCCGTCGGAGGCGGTGCTCGAAGCGCTGGCTCGCGTGTTCCGGCTCGAACCGGCGGGTCGCGCACACCTGGCCGACCTCGCCCGTCCGGTACGCCACAAGACGGCACAACCACCCGCGCAGCGTGTGCGGCCGGCCATGCAGCAGCTGATCGCCTCGATGAGCGAACATCCAGCCCTGATCCTCGGCCGACGCACCGACGTGCTCGCCGCGAACACGCTGGCCCGGGAGCTGTTCACCGACTGGACCAGGATGCCGCCGCGGGAACGCAACTACGCGCGGTGGATGTTCCTGGATCCGGCGGCGGCCGAGCTGTTCCTCGACTGGCGCACGGTGGCTGCCGAGGTGGTCGGCACGTTGCGCCTCTACGCCGGGCGTCATCCCGACGACGTACGGCTGAACGAGCTGGTCGGTGAGCTGACCATCAAGAGCGCCGAGTTCTCCGCGTGGTGGAACGGACACCAGGTGCACGAGCGCACCCATGGCATCAAACGGGTGGCTCACCCGGCCGTGGGCCCGATGACGCTCCGGTACGAGGCGCTGCCGCTACCCGGCGACGCGGACCAGGTGCTGTTCATCTACCACACCGACCCGGGCAGCAGCTCGCACGACAATCTGGGCCTGCTGTCGCTGCTGTCCCGCGGGACAGCCGCACCGCGCGGCGGCCGTGTCCAGCTGGACTCGTCCTCACCCCGGACCGAACCACCCGAGCCCCACAAGCGAGCCTGAGAAGCCGCCGGTGGGACACGATGACCACGAATGCCACGCAAGCGCGGGCCGGTCCGTCGGGGACCGAACCGCTTCGCTCGAGGTGTTCAGCCCAATACCTCGACCCACCCGGTGTCCATGTTGTACCGGGCTCCGACGACCGCCATCGCACCTTTCTCGACCCGTTCCCGGACGATGCCGCTTTGCGCGAGGATCCCGGCGGCCTGTGCCTTCACGTTGGCCCGGACCCCCGCCTCGACCGCGTCCGCGTCCTTCGCGTACGGAGCGACGATCGGCTCCAGCGCCGCCAAAATGGTGCCGATGTGCCCCGGTGCCGTGCCGCCACCGTTGATCGCAGCGATCGTCGACTGGATCGCGCCGCATCGCTCGTGGCCTAGAACGATCAGCAGCGGTGGGGCGAATTCCTCCACCGCGTATTCCATGCTGCCCAACAGTAGATCGTCGACCAGGTTGCCGGCCACCCGGTTCACGAACAGGTCACCGAGGCCTTGATCGAAGAGCAGTTCTGCCCCGACCCGCGAGTCGGCGCAGCCCAGCACGATCGCGAACGGGTCCTGGCGGGCGGCGATCTGCCTCACCCGCGTCGGCGTCTGATGCGGGTGTTCGGCATGACCGCCGACGAACCGTCGGTTACCGGCGAGCAGCACGGCCAGGGCTCCGTTCGGCGTTCGGGGTGCGGCAGCCGTCGCGCATGCCTCCGCCACGACGGAGCCTTCGAAACCGGTCGAGCCGGCCACGGCACTGCCGGTTCTGAACGGCGAGCGGCGGAGAAGCGATTCGGTCATGCTGGGGCTCCAGACTGAGTCGGGGGTGACCCCGGCACAATTCGGCCGGTCGAGCCCGAATACGAAGGTCCGTGGACTTCCCCACGCCTCCTCAACTCTCGAGCCCTTCCCCCGGCGCAGCACCCGCCGTCCTGCCGCGAAGTCCGGCGGTGGCGACCTCCTCGTGCGGAGGGCCAGCTCGATGCGACCCGGTCCGGCGTTCAACCGAGCCGGCGCCGGTGGCGATGGAGAACGCCTGCGACGGTCGGATCCGAGCGAACTCTCGTCAAAGGCGGAGGCAGAGGGACGAACAGCCCACCGACCTGGCGGCGGGCAGCCGGGCTCGGACGCACCGAACCCACGCTAACGGCATTGCAACCCAATGCTCACCGGCGTTCGTTAACCACTGTCGCCTACCAGTCGAACGGGATAACGAGATCGTTTACCGGAATCAGGAGCAGACATGTCGCGTTCGAGTTTTTCACTGTCTGAGACAGGTGTGGAGCAGGCCGCGGCTCAGATTCTCAGCCACGAGTTCTGCCTGGTGATCGTGGATGCGGGCACCGGGGTCGTGCGGTCGGCCGACGCGGCCTTCTGCTCACTGATGGGATTGCCGGCGGACGAGGTCGCCGGGGAGACTCTGGGCGCGTTGTGGGGCGTGCCCGGGCCGGTGGTACAGGCCCTGGTGCAGACGGGTCCGAAGGGACTCGTACCCGCCGAGGTGGTGGCGTGGCCGGGCTCGGAGCGGCAGCGCACGCTCGCCGTGACGGGGGCCGAAGTCGACGACCGGGACGCGGTGCTGCTGGCAGTCGAGGACCGCACCACGGCCCCCGGTGACGAGGCGCAGCGGGCCTCCCAGCGGCACGCCGAGGACGATCGGGGCAAAATCATCGCCCTCAACCGCTCCCAAGCGGTGATCGAATTCGATCTGTCGGGCACGATCCTGGACGCCAACCAGAACTTCCTCGACACCGTGGGCTACACCCGCGAGGAGGTGGTGGGTCAGCACCACCGCATGTTCGTGTCGGAGCACGAGGCCCGCGGGACCGCGTACCGCGAGTTCTGGAAGGCGCTGGGTGAAGGACAGTTCCAGACGGGGGTGTACACCCGGTTGGCCAAGGACGGCCGGCCGCTGTCGTTGCGGGCGACCTACAATCCAATCCTCGGCGCCGACGGCCGACCGGTCAAGGTAGTCAAGTTCGCCGCGGACATCACCGCCGACCGGCAGCGCACCGCCGAGTTCGAGGGCAAGATCGCCGCGGTCAGCCGGTCCCGGGCGATGATCGAATTCGACATGGACGGCACCATTCTGACCGCGAACCAGAACTTCCTGGACACCATGGGTTACACCATCGACGAGATTGTCGGACAGAACCACCGCATCTTCATGTCGCCGGGCAGCGCCGAGCGGCCGGAGTACGCCGAATTCTGGAAGCGCCTGGGTCGCGGCGAGTTCGAGTCCGGCGAGTTCAAGCGCATCGCCAAGGGCGGCCGGGAGGTATGGCTGCTGGCCTCGTACAACCCCGTCCTCGACGCCGACGGCCGGCCGATGAAGGTGTTCAAGTTCGCCGCAGACATCACCGAGGAGCAGCACCGCACCGCCGAGTTCGAGGGCAAGGTCGCCGCGATCAGCCGGTCTCAGGCCGTCATCGAGTTCGACCTAGACGGCACGATCCTGACCGCGAACCAGAACTTCCTCGACGCCATGGGCTACACCATCGACGAGATCGTCGGACATCACCACCGCATGTTCGTCGACTCGGCGGAGACCTCCGGGGCCGCATACATGCTGTTCTGGGAGCGGCTGGGACGCGGCGAGTATCAAGGCGGGGAGTACCGGCGCATCGCCAAGGACGGCCACGATGTGTGGTTGCAAGCCACCTACAACCCGATCCTCGACGCCGACGGCCGGCCGGCCAAGGTGATCAAGTTCGCCATCGATGTAACGGCTGCCAAACAACGCACCGGCGAGTTCGAGGGCAAGGACACGGCGATCAGCCTTGCCCAAGCGGTCATCGAGTTCGACCTGGACGGCAACATCCTGGCCGCGAACGACAACTTCCAGCGCACGATGGGCTACACCGAGCGGGAGCTGATCGGTCAGCACCACTCGATGCTGTGCCCGCCCGACTACATCGTCTCGCCCGAGTACCGCGACTTCTGGCACCGGCTCGGAGCCGGTGAGATCCACGGCGGCCGGTTCCACCGGGTCGGCAAGTACGACCGGGAGGTGTGGATTCGGGCCAGCTACATCCCCATCCGCGACCTGCACAACGTCGTCTACAAGGTGGTCAAGTACGCGTACGACATCACCGACCAGGTCCTGCTGGAACACCAGCTGGCCACCAAGACCCACGACATGAAGGCGTCGGTGACCTCGCTGACCACGGCAATCGACGAGATCACCACGGCCGCCACGCGGGCCACCACCTTGGCCGACACCACTCACCACAACGCTCAGGAGGGCTACGAGGAACTGCGCAAGTCGATCGAAGCCATCGAGCTGATCCAGAAGTCGTCGGAGCAGATCGCCGCGATCGTCACGGTGATCGGTGAGATCGCCGGCCAAACCAACCTGCTGGCGTTCAACGCCTCCATCGAGGCCGCGCGCGCCGGTGAGCACGGCGTCGGCTTCTCGGTGGTCGCCGGCGAGGTACGCAAGCTGGCCGAACGATCCTCGGCCGCCGCTCGCGAGATCAGCCAGCTGATCCACGAGTCCGCAGGCCGGGTCAGCCAGGGCGCCACCGTCAGTCAGCGCGCGCAGAGCTCCTTCGGGCAGATCCTATCCAATGTCGCCGAGACCAGCAGTACCATCCGCCGGATCGCCGCCTCGACCGAGGAACAGCAGACCGTGTCGCATCACGTCGCCCAGCTCATCACCGAGCTGGTGGACAGCAGCGCTGCGTCATGACGACCGCCGCCGCCCCTACCCTCTACGGCGTCTTCCGCACCGGCGGTCTGCGGCTGGCGCTGCCGCTGGAGGAACTTCGTGAGGTCATCGTCCGGCCGGCCGAGTTCAGCCCGCTACCGACCGCGGGGGCCGGGCTGCTCGGCGCGGTCAACCTGCGCCATACCGTCATCCCGGTGCTCGATCCTTGCCTGCTCGCCGGGTATCCGTCGGCGGCCGGAACGGGCGAGGTCATCATCATCGTCTCCAGCGACGGCCAGCTGTTCGGTCTGCTCGCCGACGCCATCGAGGGCTCGACTTACGTCGCCGGCGACGCCCTGCTCGCGGTGCATATCGGCGGGAACGGACCGGCCCTGTTCTCGCACACCTTCGAGCGCGACGACGACAGCGCCGTCATCGCGTTGCTGGACGCCGCCACCATCGTCGGCATGCCGGGGATCCCCGCCGTCACCGACCCTGCCCAGCGGCCGGACCGGGCCGTCACCGCAGCCGCCGCCGCGGGACAGGGCCAGGCGCCCCGCCGTACCCTGCTGATGTTCGATTGCGGCGGCATCGGTCTGTGCATCGATGTCACGTACGTGCACACCGTCGTGCCCGACCTCACGTTGCGAGCCTCACCCCTGGACGGCCCGATCTGCCGGGGCGTCGCCCACCTCGACAACCACGCCGTCCCGGCCATCGACCCCATCACGCTGCTCGGCCTGGGACGGCAGCCGCGCACCGACACCCACCGTGGCGTCGTGATCTCCCTGCCACGTGGGCTGATCGCCCTGACCGCGACCGACGTCACCGACATCACCACGGTGCCCACCGACGACATCCTGCCCATCCCCGCGCTACGGAACCCGGATCACGGCCTACTCGCCGGGCTGCTCACCACCGACGACCGCCAGTACCTCGTCCTCGACGGGCGCGCGCTTCGAGAGAACGTCGAACTGGCCGAGTTCGGAGCGATGAACATGCGGCTCGATTCACAGGCCGCCGAGGCGGTCCCGCCGGGCGACACCGGCGTCGCCGGGCGGGACCGGCACAGCATCATCCCGAGTGCGCGCAAGTTCCTCACGTACAGCGTTGGGGTCGAGGCCGCCACACCGCTGGAGCAGATCGACGAGATCCTGCCCTACCCCAGCCGCTATGTGCGCCTCGACGAGGCACCCATGATCGGCATTTTCGCCCATCGCCACACGACGATTCCGCTGATCAACCTGCCCGTGTTACTCGGGCATCAGCACGATCCCGATCCCGACACCGACCGGGTACTGCTGGTGACCATCGCCGGCACCACCGTCGGATTCGTCGTCCCGGACCTGCACGCGATCGAACAGTCCCTTTGGGAGGAGTCCAACACGGCCGCTGGCGGCCTCCGGCAACGGCCGCTGGTCAGCATCGGCACGCCCGAGGAGAACCGGCTTGTGCCCCATTTCGACCTTACCGCCATCGCCACCGAACATCTCCACCAGCGCCGCGGCCACACCGAAAGGGCGGATCCGGTTACACCGCTGGACAGCGCACCCGCGATGGTGCAGCCGGCTCGGGTCGGTTGACCGACGGTGGTTGCCGGGCCCTCGTAGGGGCCTAGCAGTCCGTTGGTCGCTATCGTCGAGCGGTGCGAGGAGGACGACGACCGGTCGGGGTGGGTACGTCCATTCACTCACCCAGTAGGTGAATCACGAGACCCGCGATCCGTTCGCCGGACTCGTGGACCTGCTCAGGCGGCTCGGTGCGGTGACCGGCGACGACAGTGCGACTGTCGTCGTGACATCTCTGGGCCGGTGGTCGCTGGCCATTGTTGAGGCCGACTGGCCGCGCACCATCACCCTCGACATGCCGGCCGATGTGGCAGCTGCACTACGACCCGAAAACCGTTCGGGCCTGGATCGCCCGCTCGGAGATGCGTGGCCGTAGTGGCCGCAAGCCTGGCAAGCAGCCGGGGACCTCAGGCACCACGTTGTCGCAGGTAGCGGTCCCGGACGAGAGGCCTGACAGCATCGCACAGGTAACTCGGCCCGGTGCCCTCCTCCGCATGGGGCGCCGGGCCCCGCGGCAAGCGGGTGAGAGTTAGAGCACCTGTTCGCCGACGGGTCCGGGATAAGATCGGCCGGTGCCGGTGTTCGTAGCGGTCGATCTGGGCGCCGAGAGCGGCCGGGTGGTGCGCGGAACCTTGCGGGACGGCCGGCTCTCGGTCGAGGAGGTGCACCGGTTCGTCAATCGGCCGGTTGCTTTGCCGGACGGCTTGCACTGGGACGTGCTGGCCCTGTTCGCGGATCTGTCGGCGGGGATCGCCGCGGCAGCCGCGGCCGGGCCGATCGACGGGGTCGGCATCGACGCGTGGGGCAACGACTTCGCGCTGCTGGACCGGGCCGGTGGTCTGGTCGGCAATCCGTGGCATTATCGCGATCCGCGGACCCGGTCGAGTCCGGACCTGATCGCAGCCCGCGTCGGGGCAGGGGAAATCTACCGGACCACCGGAACGGCTCCGTTGCCGATCAACACGGCCAGCCAGCTGGTTGCGATGGAGGGTTCCGCGCAGCTGGAGGCAGCCGAGCGTGTGGTGTTGCTGCCCGACCTGTTCGGCTATTGGCTGACCGGTCACGCGGTGACCGAGCAGACCATCGCGAGCACCAGTCAGCTTCTGGATGTGGGCACGCGGACCTGGGCGACCGGTGTCATCGACAAGCTCGGTATTCCGCGCCGGCTGTTCGACTTCGAGGTGGTGCCGCCGGGCACCGGGGTCGGCCGGTTGCGCGAGCACCCGGAGGTCCAGCTGTGGACGGTTGCCGGGCACGACACAGCGTCGGCGGTGGCTGCGGTGCCGGCCGAGACCGAGTCGTTCAGCTATCTGTCCTCCGGCACATGGTCGCTGGTCGGCCTCGAGCTGGCGGCGCCGGTGCTGACCGACGAGGCCAGGCTGGCCGGGTTCTCCAACGAGGCCGGCATCGACGCGACGATCCGGTTCTTGCGCAACGGGACCGGGTTGTGGTTGTTGCAGCGGTGCCGGGCGGCTTGGCGTTCGCCGTCGTACGGCGAGCTGGTCGCCGCGGCGGAGCAGGCGCCGGGATTTCAGGGCTTGGTGGATCCGGACGATCCGGCGTTCGTCAGCCCGCGGGACATGCCGGCGCAGCTGGTCGCGGCGTGCCGGCGGGGTGGGCAGCCGGTTCCGCAGGACCGGGCGGCTGTGGTGCGCTGCGTGCTGGACAGCTTGGCCTGCAAGCACCGCTGGAGTCTGGAACGGGCCGAGCAGCTGGCCGGGCGGCGAGCTGATGTGCTGCACATCGTGGGTGGCGGGGCCGCCAACTCGTTGCTGTGCCGACTCACCGCCGACCTGACCGGCCGGACGGTGCTGGCCGGTCCGGTGGAGGCGACCGCCGTGGGTAATCTGCTGGTGCAGGCCCGGGCGGCCGGCGAGTTGGGTTCGCTGGCGGAAATGCGTGAGGTGGCGGCCGGGTCGTTGCCGCCGCGCCGGTACGAACCGCGGACGTCCGATCGCGCCGAGACGGCCTACCGGCGTTTTTTGACGCTACTCGACAGCAGTGACAAGATCTGACATATTCTGCATCGTTGCTGGGGGCCCGGAGGTGCTGTCCATGCTGATCGCCGAGCGTCGCCGGCGCCTGCTGGCTCATGTCCGCGACCACGGCTACGTGTCATTCCGGGACCTGGCCGCGGCGCTGGGCATCTCGGAGTCGACGGTGCGGCGGGATTTGCGCTTGTTGGCGGCCGAGGGCGTGCTCGCCCTGACCCGTGGCGGTGCTGGTCCGCGGCCCGGGCCGAAGCCGGCGCGGGCGATTCCGGCAGCCGGCCCGAACGGCGCGGATCCGGTGGCCGGGCCGCGCGAGGCGATCGCCGCACGGGCGGCGGCACTGGTCGCCGAGGGCAGCGCGGTACTGCTCGGGCCGGGCCGCACCACCAGCGCGCTGGCCAGGCATCTCGCCGTCCTCGGTCAGCTGACGGTGGTCACGAATTCGATCTCGGTGACCAATGCGCTGCTCGACGCACCGCAGATCGATGTGGTGCTGATCGGTGGCGCGCTGCGCCGGTCGATCGGTGCCGCTGTGGGCCCGATCGCGGAGGTCGCGCTGACCGGGCTGCGTGGCGCCCAGGTCTTCCTGTCCGGGGACGGCGTGACCGCGGAACGCGGCCTGACCACGCCCAACGTGTTCGCGGCGGCGACTGATCAGGCTCTGATGGCGGCGGGGCAGCAGGTGGTGGTGCTGGCCGACCACACGAAGCTGGGCCGCGACACGATGTGCCAGACGGTGCCGGCCGAGCGCATCGACGTGCTGGTGACCGACGAGGCCGCCG
Organism: Actinoplanes solisilvae; assembly: GCF_003999975.1. GTDB lineage: Bacteria > Actinomycetota > Actinomycetes > Mycobacteriales > Micromonosporaceae > Actinoplanes > Actinoplanes solisilvae. The sequence goes on from NZ_RJAC01000015.1 coordinate 210,188, forward strand.
ACGAGGAGATACTGGACCGGCTGCGGGTGGCGGGCGTCGACGTCCAGGTGGCGTAGCCGGCGATCACTCTTGACAGATCCTGGCATCTTCTGCTTACGATCCGACCAGCTTCACGTCAAACTGTTTCACATTGTGGCGCTGGGCTTCCTCTTCTGACCACGGCGCCTTCTTGTCGTACCTCAGTGAAGGAAGGCCTCCGATGCCTCCGTCCCGATGTCTCGTCCGTGGTGCCTTCGCCGGCACCCTCGCCCTCGTCCTCGTCCCGGCCGCAGCCTGTACCAAGAGCGCCGCCGAGGAGGCTGAACCCGAGGCGGGCAGTTCCGCCGCGCAGCAGGTTCAGGCCACCTCCGGAGCTGGCTCCTGTACGCCGGAGAAGTACAACAGCGGTGTCCCCGCGCTTGACCTGAAGACTGTCACGGTGGGCTTCGCCCAGTCAGAGAAGGAAGCCAACCCGTTTCGGATCACGGAGACTCAGTCCATCAAGGACGAGGCGGCCAAACGGGGTATCAAGCTCATCACCACCAACGCCCAGTCCGATCTCAACAAGGAGATCGCCGACATCCAGGGCATGATCGCGCAGGGCGCCAAAGCACTGATCATCTCGCCGCTCAACTCCGAAGGCCTCGACCCGGCATTGACGGCGGCGAAGGACGCGAAGGTGCCGGTCATGACAATCGACCGGCTGCTGACCACCAAGACCCCGTGCGTGGACTACCTGGGCTGGATCGGCTCCGACTTCGTCGTGCAAGGGCGGCGCGCGGCCGATGCCATGATCAAAGCAACCGGTGATCAGGGTGAGGTGGCGATCCTGCTCGGCGCGTCCGGTGTCAACGTGACCGTCGACCGCACCAAGGGATTCAAGGACCAGCTCGTCGCCAAGAACTCCCAGCTGAAGATCGTCGCCGAGCAGACCGGCGACTTCACCAGGGAGAAGGGTCAGAAGGTCACCGAGCAACTGATCTCCGCCAACCCCGGCATCGGCGCGATCTACGCCGAGAACGACGAGATGGCGCTCGGCGCGGTGGCCGCGCTGAAGGCCGCCGGCAAGAAGGCCGGCGACGTCAAGATCATCACCATTGACGGGACGAAGGGTGCGGTGCAAGGCATCCTCGACGGCTGGATCGCCGGCGTCATCGAATCGAACCCGCGCTTCGGCCCCCTCGCCTTCCAGGCGCTGGAGGACTTCTACAGCGGCAAGGGCGTCGTGGAGAAGACCATCATCTCCGACAAGGAGTACACCCCGGAGAACGCCCGGTCCGAACTCGCCAATGCCTACTAGCGCCGCCATGACCTTCGCCGCCATCGAGGTCAGGTCCGTGCACAAGCATTTCGCCGGCGTGCGCGCCCTCGACGATGTGTCGTTGTCGTTGCACGCCGGCGAGGTGCACGCGCTGGTCGGCGAGAACGGCGCCGGCAAATCCACTCTGATCAAAATCATGACCGGAGTGCAACGGCCAGATGGGGGCGATCTGAGCTACCAGGGACGGCCGGTTTCCTTCACCCGTCCCCGCGACGCGCAGGCCGCCGGGATCAGCACCATCTACCAGGAGGTCAACCTGGTGCCCCTGCGCAGCGTCGCCGCCAACCTGTTCCTGGGCCGCGAACCGGTCAACCGCTTCGGCCTCATCGACTACCGCCGGATGCACCGAGCCGCGGCCGGGATACTGGCCCGCTACGGCATCGCCGTCGACGTCCGCAGCCGGCTCGGCGAACTCGGCCTCGGCGTCCAGCAGATGATCGCCGTGGCCCGGGCGCTGTCGATGAACGCCCGGGTGATCATCATGGACGAGCCCACCTCGTCGCTCGAACCCCGCGAGGTCGACCTGCTCCTCGGCGTCGTCGCGATGCTGCGCGACCAGCAGGTAGCCGTGCTGTACGTGACCCACAAGCTCGACGAGGTGTTTCGGGCCTGCGACCGGGTCACCGTGCTGCGCGACGGCCGGGTCGCGCACAGTGGCCCAGTCGCCGGCACCACCCGGCTGCGGCTGGTCGCCGCCATGCTCGGCCGCGACATCGACCAGGTCCGGCGCCACGGCGCCACCACCTTCGGCGACGAGCAACGCGACACGACCGGCGCGCCGCTGCTGCGCGCCGAAGCGCTCAGCCGACGGCCGGTGCTCGACGACGTCAGCGTCGACGTGCACGCGGGTGAGGTCGTCGGCCTGGCCGGGCTGCTCGGCTCCGGGCGTACCGAGACGGCGAAAGCGGTCTTCGGCGTCGACCCGCTCGACAGCGGCTCGATCAGGATCGGCGGCCGGCGCGCCCGGCGCTGGTCGCCGGCGGCGGCCATCCGGGCCGGGCTCGGCATGGTGCCCGAGGACCGCAAGGCCGAAGGCGTCATCGCCGACCTGTCCGTACGTGACAACATCGTGCTGGCCGCGCTGCCCCGGATCACCGTCGGCGGCTTCCTGTCCAAACGACGCCAGGCCGCGCTCGTCGACACATTCGTCAAACGCCTGCAGATCAAAATCTCGCACCCCGGCCAGAAGGTACGCGAACTGTCCGGCGGCAATCAGCAGAAGGTTCTGCTCGCCCGGATGCTCTGCCTGCACCCGAAGGTGCTGATCCTGGACGAGCCGACCCGCGGCATCGACATCGGCGCGAAAGCCGAGATCCAGGCCCTCATCGACGAACTCGCCGGACTCGGGATCGGCGTGCTGCTGATCTCCTCGGAGCTGGAGGAGGTGGTCGAAGGGGCCGACCGGGTCCTGGTTCTGCGCGACGGCGCGGTGGTCGGCACGTTCCGGGGCGACGAGGTCACCGAGGACCGGATCATGCGAACCATCGCTGTCGCCTCCAACGAAGCCGCCGCCGCGAAGGACGACGATGACTGACCTTCGCGCGGCACGCTCCGTGCGTATCGATGTCCCGGCTTTTCTTCAGGTGGCCGGGGTCTACTTGGCGATCTTCGTGCTGCTGGCCTTCAATCTCATGTTCACCCCCAACTTCGCCACCGTGACCAACCTGCGGTTGCAACTCGTGCAGGTCGCGCCGGTCGCCATCGTCGCGATCGGCATGGCCCTGGTCATCGCCACTGAGGGCATCGACCTGTCGGTCGGCTCGACGATGGCTGTAGCCGCCGCGTTGCTGCCGCTCTACCTCGGCTACAGCGTATGGGTGGCCGTCGCGCTCGCGCTCACCGCCGGAGTGCTGGTCGGCCTGGTCAACGGATCCCTGATCGCGTTCGCCGGCATGCAACCGATCATCGCGACCCTCGGCCTGCTGGTGGCCGGACGCGGTCTCGCGCTGGTGTTCGCCGACGGCCGGCTGACCGAATTGTTCGACCCGACCCTCGACACACTGGGCAACGCCTCGGTCTTCGGCGTACCGATCAGTGTGCTGTTGGTGCTGGTGGTCACCGTCGCGGCCGGTGTCGCGGTGTACCGCACGGCCTTCGGCCGTCGGCTGCTGGCGACCGGCGGCAACCGGGCCGCCGCCACCCTGGCCGGCCTGCCGGTCAAACGGACGCTGGTGACCGTGTACGTGCTCAGCGGCCTGCTCGCCGCCGTCGCCGGCGTGCTGACCACCGCCCGGCAGGGCGCCAGCGACCCGTCGTTCGTCGGCCTGCTCATCGAGCTGAGCGCGATCACCGCCGTGGTGGTCGGCGGCACCCCGCTCTCCGGCGGGCGGGTGCGCATTCTCGGAACACTGATGGGAGCCCTCCTGATGCAGCTCATCATCGCGACCGTGATCCAGCAGAACCTGCCCGACTCCACCGCCCGCATGATCCAGGCGAGCATCATCGTCGCCGCCGTCTACCTGCAGCGCGGCCGGAGAGCGCCATGACGACCGTGGACCGGCCCGTCGCCGCCGGCCGGCGCTCCGGTGGCACCGCCCGCGACTGGCGCCGGTGGCCGGAGAAGGCCGGTGCCCCGATCGTCCTGGCCCTGGTCCTGATCGGTGGGTCGCTGATGTACGGCGACAGCTTCGCCAGCCGGCAGAACTTCGGCAATATCGCGCTGGACAGCTCGTACCTGCTGCTGATCGCGACAGGGATGACCTTCGTCATCCTCAGCGGCGGCATCGACCTGTCGGTCGGGTCGCTGCTGGCGCTCGCTGGGGTGCTGACCGCCTACAGTGCGCAGTGGGGCACCGCCGCCGCCATCGCACTGCCGCTGCTCGTCTGCGCGGCGTTCGGACTGGTCAACGGGCTGCTGATCGGCCGGGCGCGGATCGCGCCGTTCATCGTCACCCTGGCCACCCTGCTGTTCGCCCGCGGTCTGGCGTTCGCCGTCGCCAGCGAGGGCAACAAGGTGCATATCATCCCGGCCGACCTGCTGCTGACCCGGCTCGGCCAGGCCCGCTGGCTCGGGGTGCCCGCGCCCGTCTGGTTCGCGCTGATCGCCTTCGGCCTGGGTGCGCTGCTGCTCAGCCGGACCCGGTTCGGCCAGGCGGTCTTCGCGATCGGCGACAACCAGGAGGCGAGTGAACTAATGGGGCTTCCGGTCGCCCGCGTGCGGATCCTGGTCTACGTGCTCAGCGCCACCCTCGCCGGAACGGCCGGCGTTCTGATCGCCGTGCAGACCTCCTCCGGGCTGCCGACGATCGGCGAGGGCCGCGAGTTGGAGGCGATCGCCGCGGTGGTCCTCGGTGGCACGCTGCTGACCGGCGGTGCGGGTTCGCTGAGCGGCACGCTCGCCGGTGTGCTGCTGCTCAAGGTGATCCAGAATCTGATCAACCAGGTCGGCACCCTCAGCTCCTACTACCAGCAGGTGGTCAGCGGCACGTTTCTGATCGTTGTGGTGCTCGTCCAGTTGCGGCTGGCTCGCCGGAGGCGGCGATGAACCGCCCAGCGCGGTACGCGCCCGGCGTGACCCGGCCGCCCGAACCGGCGTCCCCTCCCGTGCGGGTCGCGGTGGTCGGCACCGGCGAGTGGTGGGGGCGTCAGCACGCCGAACTGTTCGCCCGGCGCGCCGACACGTCGCTGGTCGCCGTTGTCGGCCGCGACCCGCAGCGCACCGCCGCGCGGGCGGCCGAGGCCGGCACCCGCGGCTACACCGACCTGGAGGAGATGGTGGACAGGGAGCGGCCCGACCTGGTGTCGGTGTGTCTGCCGAACGAGGGCCACTTCGAGCCGACCCTGCGGCTGATCCACGCCGGCGTGCCGCTGCTGGTGGAGAAGCCGCTGGTCTTCGCGTTGAACGAGGCCGACACCCTGATCGCCGAGGCCGCCGCCCGCAACCTGTTCGTTGCGATCAACTTCAACCATCGGTACGCGAAACCGGTGCGCCTGGCCGCCGCCGCGATCGCCCGGGGCGCCCTGGGCCAGCTGGCCTTCGCGACCTGGCGTTTCGGTGGTGAGGCGGGCACCAGCCGGCACCCGCACGCCAATCTGATCGAGACCCAATGCCACGGTCTGGACATGCTGGAACATCTGTGCGGCCCGATCACCTCGGTGATGGCGCAGGCCGCCGCCCCGAGCGGTGCCGGCTGGTCCACCATGGCGGTCGCGCTGCAGTTCGGCAACGGGGCAGTCGGCAGCCTGGTGGGCAGCTACGACTCGTCGTACGCGTACCCGGACACGCACGTGGTCGAGGTCAACGGCACGGCCGGGCGGGTGGTCATCCACGACACGGTGCGCCGGTTCACCTTCCAATCCGCCGGCGACGAGATGGCCCAGGTGTGGCAGGCCGGCTACTTCAACGACCTCGACCGCGACTTCCACGCGACCTTCGACGCCCACGTCGACGACCTGCTGCCGGCCCTGCGCGAGGGGCGGCAACCACCGGTGCCGGTCGCCGCCGGGCGGCGGGCGTTGTGGCTGGCCACCGCCGTCATCCGCTCGTTCGAGACCGGCCGCCGCGTGTCCACCGCCGAATAGTCGACCTGGCAAAGCTAGTTGGTGGCGGCCCAGATTATGTGCCAACGCCTACCGCGTCCCTGGCCCGGCGACGATGCACCATGGGAACCATCCTGAGTGTCCCGCTGGCCGCGCGTTTGACCAGCTCGCGGGCCACAAGAAGCAGCGATAAGGCCCCGGGGCGACCGACCTTGCGTCCACCATACTCAGTATGCATACTCAGTATCCATGTCGATCCGCCACGGTCTTCTCGCTCTTCTCGAACGTGGTCCGATGTACGGCTACCAGTTGCGGGCCACGTTCGAGGAATCGACGGGCGGCACCTGGCCGCTGAACATCGGGCAGGTCTACACGACGCTCTCCCGCCTTGAACGCGACGAGTTGGTGCGCCCGCTCGCGGAGAGCGGCACCGGGCAACTGCCGTATGAGATAACCGACTCCGGTCGCGCGGAACTGGCGATGTGGTTCGCCACGCCGCTGAGCCACGGTGACCGGCCGCGTGACGAACTCGCGATCAAGTTGGCGCTGGCGTTGTCGACACCGGGCGTCGACGTGAGCGTCGTCGTGCAAGCCCAGCGCGCCGCAACCATCCGGAAGATGCAGGAGTACACGCGCCTGAAGTACAGCACCGATCGTCCGGCCGACCTCGCCTGGAAGCTCGTGGTGGACGCGATGGTGTTCCAGGCCGAGGCTGAGGTGCGCTGGCTCGACCACTGCGAGGCCAGCTTGCTGCGACACAGCTCACCACCGATGCCCAAGAAGACACCGGGATCCGCGCACGAGGCCGAAAACGAAGCCGGGCGGGAGGCCACTAGATGACGATCTTGGAGTTACGAGCGGTGCATCGGGTGCACGGCGCCGGACAGACAGCCGTGCACGCCCTGCGCGGTGTGACGCTCACCGTCGGGGCCGGCGAGCTACTCGCGGTGATGGGCGCATCCGGATCAGGTAAATCGACGCTGCTCAACCTGGCCGGCGGCTTGGACCGCCCGACGGAAGGCGACGTGGTCGTCAACGGAACGGTCCTTGGCGGATGCAGCAGACGCGGGCTGGCCGCCCTGCGCCGCCAGCGGATCGGCTACGTTTTCCAGGACCTGAATTTGTTGTCCAGCCTCACCGCGGCCGAGAACGTGGCGCTACCACTGGAACTCGACGGTATGAAGGTGCGCACTGCCCGGCGGCTCGCGCAGGAGGCCCTGTGCGAGATGGACCTTGAGGGGTACGGTCCGCGGTTCCCCGACGAGATGTCGGGCGGCCAGCAGCAGCGGGTGGCGATCGCCCGGGCGCTGGTCGGGCAGCGGCGCCTGATGCTGGCCGACGAGCCGACCGGCGCGCTCGACTCGCAGACCGGTGAGGCGGTGCTCCGCCTGCTGCGGTCCAAAGTCGACAGCGGAGCGGCCGTCGTCCTGGTGACACACGAGGCACGGCACGCCGCCTGGGCCGACCGGGTGGTGTTCCTACGCGACGGGCTCATCGTCGACACGTCCGGCCCGATGGATCAGCCCGAGGAACTGCTGACCACGCCCGGCGGTGCCGAATGACCGGTCTGCGCGCCGCGCTGCGGGTGGCGCGACGCGAGGCACGGCAGGCCAGGGGACGCTCGGCGCTGATCATCGCGATGATCGCGCTACCGGTGGCGGCCATGGCGTTCACGTCCGTCATCTACGACACCTTCACGCTGCGCCCCGGCGAGGAGGCCGAACGGCTCATGGGTGCCGGGCAGGCTGCGATGCGATGGCCGCGACAAGGCCCGCTGTATCAGGATCCGGCCGAGCTGGCCTACCTTCCCGCGCCGCAGACCACAGCCCCGACGGAACACGACACCCCACCGACGCCGCAGCGGCTACTGGCACTGCTGCCACCGGGCAGCCGGGCGATCAGCGATCACACGAGCCGGCTGGCCGTGTACACCGCGGCCGGTGTCGGCACCGTCACCACCCGGGCCCTGGACTACACCGACCCCCTGGCGCGCGGCATTCTGCGTCCCCTTGCCGGGCGCCCGCCCACCGCCGCCGACGAGGTGGCTCTGACCCCTACGGCAACCACCAGACTGGGTACGGGGCTCGGCGGCACCGTCCGACTGGCCGACAGCGGTCGCACCCTGCACGTGGTGGGCCTGGTGGAGGACCCGACCGATGTCCGGGCAACGGCAATCGTGCTGCGGCCCGGTGTGCTGCCGCACGAGGTGCTGCCCGTCGAGCCGCGTGCGGTGACCTGGTTGGTCGCCACGCCCGCGCCGATCACCTGGGACCAGGTCAGGCAGCTCAACACACAGGGGATCGTCGCGGTTTCCCGGCACGTGCTCGCACACCCGCCGAGCCTGCCCGAGCAGTACCCGGAGCTCCGGGAGGATGAGGGCCTGTCGGAGACCGGCATGCTCATACTGATCGCCGGGCTAGCAATCCTGGAGATCGTCCTGCTGGCCGGACCGGCGTTCGCGGTCAGTGCCCGGCGCCGCAGCCGCGATCTCGCCCTGGTCGCCGCCGTCGGCGGCACGCCGGCCCAGATCCGCCGGATCGTGCTGGCTGACGGTGTCGTGCTCGGCGCGATCGGGGCGGCGGGTGGCATCCTGCTGGGTGTCGCCGTGGCCGTCAGCGGCCATCACTGGTTCGAGGAGAACGTCACCCACGTGCGGTCGGGTGCACTGCGGGTCTTCCCGCCGGCATTGGCGGTACTCGCGGGGCTGGCTGTGATCACTGGCGTGCTGGCGGCACTGATACCCGCCTGGATCTCCGCCCGTCAGGACGTGGTGACCGCACTGGCCGGGCGACGCGGGATCACCCGGTCACGGCGGCGATGGGTGGTGCTCGGCGCGGCGCTCGGTGTGGCGGGCGTGGCCGCCGCCGCCGTCGGCGCCTGGAAGCTCGTCGCGCCGCTGCTCCTCGCCGGACTGGTCTTCGCCGAACTCGGGCTCGTGTTGTGTACCCCGGCCATCGTCGGCCTGGTGACCCGGATCGGTCGCTTCCTTCCGCCAGCGGCCCGCATCGCGCTGCGCGACACGTCCCGCAACCGCGCCGTGGCGGCCCCGGCGATCTCCGCCGTGATGGCCGCGGTCATGGTCAGCCTCGCCGTCGGAATGGTGCTCACCGCGAGCACCGCCCGCGCCCAGGCCGAGTACCGGCCGCTGGGGCGGGTCGGCGACGTGTTCGTGTTCGCCGCCGACGCCGGCCGCCAGCCGCTGACGAACGGTTCGTTCGCGACACCATCCGTCGTGTCATCGGCGCTGTACAGCACCCTGCCGGGGGCGCGGATCCACCAGGTCGGCGACATGACATGCGCCACCCAGGACTGTTCCGTGGCCACGCGCACCCCACCAGAGCACCGCTGCCCCTACGCGAACCTCGGTCAGGGCCGCGAATCGACCGCCGCCGAACAGCGTGCGGCCCGTCGCGACACCCGATGCGACGGCGTCGGCGAGCAGCACGATTACTTCGGCGGTGCGCTCACTTCCGGCGCCGGCATGACACTCGTCATCGAACCCGCGGCGGTGGGCGCACTGGTCGACGTTGCGCCCGAGGCTGCCGCGCGGGCCGCCACCGCCATGCGCGCCGGAGCTGTAGTCGTCGACGATCCGCGCCGTTTGGACGACGGCCACGTGACACTGGAGGTTCACACCGGCGCCTCCCACGAGGAGATCCGCACCGTCACTGCACCGGGCTTCGCCTTCACACAGCCGCCACGGGCGCCATTGACCTTGCTCAGCCCGGACACCGCAAGGTCGCTGGGTCTGTCCGGCAGAACCCTGATGACACTGGCCACGACCAGGCAGGTGCCGACGGTCGCCGAGCAGGACGAACTACAGGCCCTGCTCGGCAACGAATACGACGTGGTAGTCGAGCGCCGCCCGGAGCCGAACCGCGCCGGTTTGCTCGTACTGGCCGTCATTGCCGGTGTGATCACTCTCGGCGCAGCCGCGATCGCCACCGGCCTGGCGGCCGCCGACGGCCGGCCAGATCTCGCGGTGCTGGCCGCGGTGGGCGCGTCTCCGTGGGTACGCCGGGTGCTGTCGCTCAGCCAGGCCGGGATGATCGCCGGACTCGGGTCGATACTCGGCGCGATCGTGGGCATCGGCGCATCGACGGCGGTACTGGCGGCCGAGAATCGCGGCTCCGCCACCGTCTGGCCGGTGCCCACCCCGTACCCGTACGCGATGCCCGGGCTCAGCATCACCATTGCGCTACTGATAGTGCCACTGGTGGCGATGCTCGGAGCCGGCTTGCTCACTCGTTCCCGGCTACCGATCGAGCGGAGACTATGACGGCTACCAGGTCGCCGAACACCCGCGCAGAATCGGCGGTGCAACCCAGACATCCGTCAGCACTGCATCGCACCCACCTATGACAAACCGCGGCTCGCTGACCGAGCCGCGGTTCGCATGCAAGATCAAAGTGGGCCGGACGATGCACCATGCGAACCACCCCACCATCGGGCAACCCGTTACCGGGGCATTTTGGCCAGCTCACGAGCCGGTCGGGCGGTGATGGAAACGCATTGACAGCCGCCCCGGTACACGGCAACCGCGACACCGCCAAGGGCGACCTCCGGGTCATCCTCAGCGATGTCGGCATGACGATCGACCAACTCGCACCCTGAGCTACCAACGCGAGTAACGAGCGACCGCGTCTGCGGCCTCACCGAGAAGCTCCGAATACATGGCCGGGTCGACGGTGTCGTGGTGGCAGCGGTCGAGCAGCCGCTCGAGATGTCCGGCAATCTCCTCCGAGTCAAGCTCGAGCCGCTCGCACAGATCCCGGTGCGCATCGACCAGAGGCTCGCTGATCTCCTCAGGATCGATGCGACGCGCGTAATAGGAGTCGATCAGATGACCGGCCAGCTCGTCCCAGACCACGATCGCCTGCTCGATCAGATCGAGCAGGCCCGGCATCACGGGACGGGCGCACAGGATTTCGACCTCGGCGGCCAAGCGACGGCCGGCGTCCTCCACATCGGCGAGCTCCCACCTGGTACCGGTGGTCACGTTCGACGCCTCACGAATAACGGCCTGAAAACCGGCCAGGGCCGACTCGTCGACCGGGGCGAGCATCCCCGCCTTCCCCAACAGCAAGGTCGCGAACAGCCGATCCCGAACAGCCTGCTCCACCACCAAGTCGGTCAACTGCCGCGGACCGAGAGACTGCACAGCCCGCAGATAGTCCACACGTTCCGGCTCGACCGGTCCCGCACCATGCGGCCTGCCCGCAGCAGAGAACCTGACACCCACCTCGAACGCGGACAACGCCACCGCGACAGCGTGGGCGCAGAAACCGTCCTCAACAGACCCGACCTCGCAATCGCAGTCTCCGATCAGTGCCTGATCGACCACACCCACCCACGGCTGGAACCGGACCCCACCGTCGCAGACCACTGCCCGAGCACCGCCACCCACCGCTTCCAGGTCTCCGACGCCGCCGTCCCGCAACAATCGTTCAGCGGCCACGACCACCTGCGCCGAGATCGAACTACGAAACGCGGAAACATCGATACGAACTGCCACGAGCACTCACGATACCGCCGCAGCCACAGCGCTGCAGCGCAGGACAGAAGGGCCATACGCGACCATCTCCCGCGCCGTGAGCCACCCCTGCGGGTCCGTAACGCGAACGGTGTTTCTGGCTCTTCGGTTAGTAGGTTTCGGCGGCCGGCCAGCGGTCACCGAAAGTGATGGCGAAGGCGTTGATGGCCGTGCCGTCGCCTGCAGTCGCCCCGCGTGACCGTTTTGCCAGTCCTCTACGTGAGGCGGTGACAGCGGGGGCGTTCAGCGCGCGCCGCACTGCCCAATGAAGTGATCTCCGGTTGGACGTACGGAGTGTCAGGCAGCCTGGGTGACCGTCGTGGGCGGGACGGTGTGGCCGGTGCTGAAGAAGTTGGCGGGGTCGTAGGCGGCTTTGACGGAGCGCAGGGTGGACCAGTTGGCCGCGGTGAACGCGGTAGCGGTGCGGCTGGGGTCGGGTAGGAAGTTGAGGAAGCTGCTGCCGTGGCCGCGCCGGGTGAGGGCCGCGGCGGTGGTGGCGGTGGGGACTCGGTCGAGGATGACGGACAGGGGAGCGTCGCGGTGGGCGGCGGCGCCTTCGTCGGTCGCGATGCGGCCGCCCCAGTGGCGGATCTCGACGGTGCAGTCGGGCTCGGCGGCCAGGGCGGCGGTCAGGTCGTCGTCGAGGGTGGTGACCTGGTCGAAGGTTCGGGCGAAGGTGCCGCCCATCGCGGCGTCGGCGTAGGGCAGGACGTTCATGGTGTCGGTGACGGCGGGGCCGGCCGCGGTGAACAGCGGGGACAGCAGCCGCCGGCCGTCGGAGGCGTCGCCTGCGTACATGGCCTTGATGGTCATGGTGTTGTCGCGGGTCAGGACGATGGCGGTGCTCAGGGCGTCGGGGATGCGGTCGATCCAGTGGCGGTAGAAGGCGAGCACGTCGGCGGCGCGGGAACGGTCGAAGGTGACGGCGCCGGCGAGGACGGCGGGGATCGGGTACAGGCGGAATTCGAGGCCAGTGACCACGCCGAAGGAGCCGCCACCGCCGCGCAGCGCCCAGAACAGGTCGGGGTGGCGGTCGGCGTCGGCGGTGCGCAGGACACCGTCGGCGGTGACGACCTGGGCGCGCAGGACGCTGTCGCAGGCCAGACCGTGCGCGCGGGCCAGCCAGCCCAGGCCGCCGCCTACTGTGTAACCGGTGACGCCGACGTCGGGCGACGACCCGGACAGCGGGGCCAGCCCGAACGGGGCTGCGGCCCGCAGAACGTCGCCCCAGCGAGTCCCGGGAGCGACCCGAGCGACGCGGCGTACCGGGTCGACGAGCACCGAGGTCATCGCGCTCGTGTTCAGCAGGAGCGCGCCGTCGTGAGCGACGTGCGTGCCGTGGCCGGTCGCCTGAACCGCGAACGGCAGAGACTGCTCGTGGGCAGTGCGAACAGCGGCGCGTACGTCGTCGGTCGTCTCGGCTCGCACCACGAGCGTGGGCCGCGGGTCGAGCTCGGGGTTGAGCGGCTTGCGGTAGTCGTCGTAACCCGGGTCGCCGGGGCGGAAGCTCGTCGTCATGCCCCTAGGACCGGCGACCACCGCGCAACTCATCGGCACTGCGGACCGCCGTCTGGTGGGGCAGGTGCGGAAAAGGCCAGCCGACGGCATCGGCGTTACTCGCGCTACCAGCTGCGTCCTTCCGCTCCGGCCCGGGATGGTCGATCAGGGCACCGCATTGGAAGCCGTTTGCCGGATCATCATTCTCGAGGACCAGCTCGCGAGGCCCTCCGGCACAACCAGGACGGCCAGCGGCAAAGACAAGCGGACGCTCCCTGATCTCATCGCCCGCACGGTCTTTCTCCATCAGAAGAGGGACCGTTTGTCGTACCCGCTTGCCCTCTGAACTGCACGCGGCGCGGACGGACCCGGGAAGCGCCCTGCCGGATCCCTGTGACGGACCGCGCAAAATAGCGCTGAGCAAACAAAATCTGTGCTAGCGTTCTCACGTTGCAGTTTTGATTTCCGTAGACGTTTTCGGCGCCTGATGGGTTTCAGCTAACCCATCAAGGCGCTTTTCCGTTTTTCGTGTCGGTTCCGGCGCGGGTGATCAACGCGGCGGCGTAAGGGTCCGCACAGTGCGGTCTCTAACAGCCTGCGAAGGAGCAGACATGACTACAGGTACCGTGAAGTGGTTCAACGGCGACAAGGGCTTCGGCTTCATCAGCCAGGACGGCGGCGGCGCCGACGTGTTCGCCCACTTCTCCGCGATCTCGGCGAGCGGCTTCCGCAGCCTCGACGAGAACCAGCGGGTGGAGTTCGACATCACCCAGGGCCAGAAGGGCCTGCAGGCGGAGAACATCCGCTCGCTCTGATACACGTCTTCCGAACGGCGGCCCGACTGGTTCAGCGGGCCGCCGTTCGGCGTTTCACCCAACTTTCGTTTCCCAGGTTCTCTTGTGTGGTGACCCCCATGCGCGGTCAACCTCAGTCCTTCGTTTTATGCGCCGATTGAGGTAGTCAAGTGCTGCTGGCGTGAAATAGAGCGATCCGCGGTCGACCTGCTGCCGTTCAGCTATTCCGCGACCCGAACCGCGAGGGGCGACACCTTTGCGGCAATGATCGCTGGGCCGCTTTGTCGGCGGCCATGAGGCCGGGCAACGGCGGTGCTAACGGACGAGCCACGATGGCCGGCAAGCGCCGGCCCGATTGGTCCTCACCACCACCCGACGGGCCCGCGGCAAGATCACCCGCAGGAGCCGCAGCCGCCGTGCCCCGTTCGACGACATCAGCCCTTGCTGACCCGCCTCACTCAACGCGCTGCGCAGTACCGCGACGATCCGATGTGCCGTCCCCGGAGCGATCAACTGCCCGTCGGTCACCTCCTGGCGGCTGATCGCGTCGACCGCCCGCTGCGCGGTCCAGCCGATCCTGCAGCAGTGAAAGCCAGCACTTCGGCCACCGATTCGCCGTCCACTGTCAAGCCCCGGGTTTGATGGAGAGTTGGTTAGCTGGTTTCCAGGGTTGCGGTGACCGGGTGGGTCATCGCGTGTAGGGCTTCGTGTTCGGCGGGTGGGACGTGGTCGAGCTCGCCGT
>NZ_RJAC01000016.1 GCF_003999975.1 Actinoplanes solisilvae
ACGTGCGCAGGGCGCATACTGGCGGTGACCTCGTCGGGGGTTTCGGTCGTGTGTGGTAACTCGATCCGAACCCACGACGAGGTTTTTACGTCGCTACGTCCCTCTTCCCGAGTGAGTTACGTACAGAACTTCTGATCAGGCGCTTAGAGCCGGGCGCTCCCCCTGACGCAGAGTGGTCTGGCCTCCGCGCCGGTGAAGGTGGGTGGCTCACTCACCCGGGCCTAGCTGAGTGGTGGGTCAAGCCGGCGCACCCTGCCGCTCACGCCTGAAGGGGGGTTCTCCATCACCCAAGCTCCCAGCGCAACCAAAAGGCAGGCTGATCTCCGAGCGATGGCCGGGGTCCGGGGCAGAGCCCTGGGGTCTTCCGACGACTAGGGTCCGACTATGTCCGTTGCCGTAGCCGCCCCCCACCCGGCCGCAATCGACGCCGCCCACACGGCCGTAGCCGCAGGCGGCAACGCTTTCGACGCCGCACTGGCCGCGGCTGCTGCTTTGGCGGTCGTCTATCCGCACCAATGCTCAGTAGGCGGCGACCTGGTGGCGATGGTGCGCCCCAAAGGACGGCCGGTCCAGGCCATACTCTCGATCGGGGCAGCGGCCGCCGCGGTCGACGTGAATGCGCTCAAAGCAGGGATGCCTTTGTACGGGCCCCAGACGGTAACCGTTCCGGGCGTGGTGGCGGGATGGGCCGCGGTGCATTCGAACGCCCGGCTTCCGCTGGCCGCGCTGCTGGCGCCGGCCGTACGGATGGCCGAGGACGGCGTGCCCTTCAGCCCGGGCCTGCGTGCGGCGATCGAGGCCGCGAAGGACCGCATCCTGGCCGACCGCGGCCTCGCTGAGATCATGCTGAAACCGGCCCTGGTGCAGCCCGCCCTGGCCGCGACACTCACCCGGATCGGCTCCGACTGGCGGTCCTTCTACTCCGATCCGCCACTGGCGAAGGGTTTGCGCGACTTCGGAAGCCCTCTGTCCACGGCGGACTTCGCGGCGCACGTCGCTGAGGTGGTCACGCCGTTGCAGGCCACCGCCGGTGGGGTCACCTGGCATGCCGCGCCGCCACCCGTGCAGGGCGAGACCTTCCTGGCCGTCGTCGGGTCGTCGTCGCTGCTCGCCGACAGTCGCCGTGCGCAGGCCGACCGTGACGCTCGCCTGGGTGACCCCCGCCGCGGTCCGCTCCCGCCGGGCGCTGTCCCCGTCCCCGGCCCCGAGCCGAAGGGCGACACGGTCGCCGTGACAGCCGTGGACGACGACGGCAACGCGGTAGCCCTGATCCAGAGCGTGTTCGAAAGCTTCGGCGCCGGCCTGCTCGACCCGGGGACCGGCATCGTTCTGCACAACCGGGGTTCCGCGTTCAGCCTCGACCCGGGTCACCCGGCCTGCATCGGTCCCGGTCTACGGCCGCCGCACACGCTCTGCCCGACGATCGGCACGACAACCGACGACGTGATCGCCCTCGGCTGCCAGGGCGGCCGGGCCCAACCGTGGATCCTCGCCCAGGTAGCCCCCGAGGCCCTGACCGCCTCTGACCTGTCCGCGTTGGTGAACCGGCCGCGCTGGATCCTGCGCGGCGACGACCTGATCGTGGAACCGGGCGTCACGCTGTCCGACACCGACGGCCTCACCGTGTCGACGACCGAGGGTCCCCACAACGACGCCGGCCACGTGCAGATCGCCCGCTTGCGCGGCACGCTGCTCGACGCGGGCAGTGATCGCCGGGCGGACGGTCTCGCGGCGGTGCTGTCATAGCTCCACGGTAATGGTGCCCTGTTCGGCCCGCACCGCTGACCCGGCCGGACAGGGGAGGGAGGCCGAGCGCAGCGCCCACGTGCCGTCGTCGTCGCGTACGGCGGAGTTGATGATGGTGTTGTGACCGGCGTTGAGCTGGGCCAGCGTGAGATGGTCGCCAGGGGCCGCGGCCGGGGGTCGTGGTGGTGCGGCGATGTCGTTCCAGCGGTGGGCGAGCCGCGTGAAGGCCCTGTTCCGCAGGAAACGGCCGTTCGCGTCGAGCGCCTGTGATCCCGCCTTCGCTAGGGCTGCGCTGAGCGTGCGCAGCGGAACCCGGCCGACCATCCCCGGGGAACGCACCATCCTGATTCGCAGCATCCTTTCGTACAGCGCGAAGGCCGCAGTGCCGGCTTCGCCCACGACGGCGGGCCACGTGACTTCTGTGCGAGGCTGCCGCGGAGGGGTCACCGCGTCGGCCGCCTTTCCCACCGGTGACAGGTGCCACGCGTCGTCGTCGATCCAGACCTCGGCTTCCGCAGCGTGCACGTAACCGTGGCCGCCGAGCCTGACGTCCCCGCCTGCCAGCATTGAGGCTCCCACCGCGTCGTCGCTGTCGAACCGCGCGCCTCGCACGTCCGAGAAGTGCAACCACAACTTCACGTCGCGTGTGCCGCTGGGAGCGGGGAAGGCCCGCTCCGGTTGGAGTTCCACGTCGGCGCTGAGGGTCGACCCGGTCCTCTCCACGGTGAACGAGGACACCTCTGCTGACGCGAGGTCGTAAGTGTCGGCGAGCGCCGTGGTCAACGCCATCGTTCCGGGACGGACGGCGTCGCGGTAGTCGCGGTAGTGCTGTTCCCGGGGCGGGGCGGCGCTCAGCAGCGGCGCCACGTCCGGGACCTGCTGGATCATCCAGGCGCGGCGTTCCGGGCTGAAGGCGGCCATCCAGTCGAGCGCCTCACGCGCCCGCTCGGGTGACGTCAGAACCGCGAAGAACGGCATGGTGTTGTTGTCCCAGATGTCGGCGATCCGGGCGACCTCGCGGCGATCGAAGAACCGGCCGTCGCTCGTCAGCTCCCCGATCCGCGCCACCGACCGGTCCAGCAACGTGCCGAGGGCGGCAACCGCGGGATCTCTCTTCATGCGACCGAATGGTAGGTGAGCGGCGCGCTGAAGATTGATCAAGATCGGGGTGCACAGATCGGGTGCCGGGGGAGTCGTAAGGGTGTGACCTTCGAGCAATTCGCGATGGCCCGGCTGCCCAGTCTCCTGCGCTATGCCGTCGTCCTCACCGGAGACCGTGATCTCGCGCAGGACGTCATCCAGGAGGTGCTCGCGCGCACGCAGGTTCGATGGCGCCGGATCAGTGACACGGACGACCCCGAGGCGTATGTGCGGCGCATGGTGCTCGACGAGTACCTGTCGTGGCGGCGCTTCTGGGCGGTTCGCCGGTTGCGGGTGGCCGGTGACCCGAACGGCGACCTGTGGGCCCGTCTGTTCACGCTCGGACGCAAGCAGCGGGCCGTGCTCGTGCTGCGCCACTACGAGCACCTGGAGGACGAGCAGATCGCCGGCCTGCTCGGGTGTTCCGTGGCCACGGTCCGCAGTCATGCGTCGAGGGCCCTGAAGACCCTCCGTCTCGACGAGCCGGAGCTGAATGACCGTATTCTCGTCAAGGAGAAGTCGTGACCGACCAGCTGCATGAGGCTTTCGAGGCTCATGAGGACAACACCCCCGACCCGGCCGTGGTCTACGCCCACGTGCTGGAGCTTTCGAAGAAGTACAAGCGTCGCCGTCGGGGCGCGCAGATCGCGGCTGGTGGTGTGCTCGGTGCCGGTCTGATCGCCGGGGCCATCAACCTGCCCGCGTTCCTGCCGGCCAACAACGCCGGTGGCGGTGGCACGACCGGGATCGCCGCGGCCGCGCCGGCCGTCAGCCCCAGCTCGGACCCTGAGGCCGTGTTCCAGGAGCAGTTCAAGGCGTACTACGCGGCCGGCTACGGCTACGACAACGCCCAGGTGCTCGCCAAGATCTGGAAGCAGAACCCCGACAACCTGAACCGGGTCAAGGCCGAGGCCGGCCGGCGGCTGCTGCTCGGCGAGACGCTGCCGATCAAGCCGACACCGGACAAGCCGGTGGTCGAGGAGACGATCACGCCGCAGCAGCAGAAGCAGTTCACGGCGTTCTTCGAGGCCGGCTACGTGTGGGACGACGCCGCGAAGCTCGCGAAGATCTGGAAGCTGTCCGACGCGCCCGCGGCCAAGCTCGAGGCGGGCAAGCGGCTGCTCGCGGGTCAGGACGTTCCGGTCAAGCCGAAGCCGGCCAACGTCAAGGCGGCCCAGGAGCAGAAGAACGAGCTCAAGCGGGTCAACGCGTTCTTCGGCGCCGGCTATGACGGCGAGGACGCGGTGAAGCTGGCCAAGGTGTGGAAGACCAACCCGTACCAGGCCAAGATCGAGGCGGGTAAGCGGCTGCTGGCCGGCCAGACCCTCCCGATCCAGCCGTAACCTCCCGGCCGCGCCGGCTCGTGGGGAGCCCGCGCGGCCGGGTCGGTCCCGGATCCCCCTGACTTCTGCCCTCCTGTCCCCTTGGGTTTGCCCAGTTCAGTGGGCAGACTGGCCAGGCGGGGGTGGGTGGATGGGGGCCGAAGGGGACGCCCCGGGCCTGATCGGGCACGGGGCGATGTGGGCACGCCTGAAAAGGCTGCTGAGCGACAGGAACGCGCTCGTACTGACGGGCGATGCGGGGGTAGGCAAGACGGCGCTGCTGGGTGCGTTCGCCGAGACGGCGGTCGAGCGCGGTCACCGCGTGTCGAGGGTCGCCGGCGATTCGGGGATGCCCCGGGTGGCGTACGCGGCCTTGCGTGCTCTTCTGGCCGACGCCGACCCGGACGCCTTGCCGGCCGCTCAAGGGCGGGCCCTGCGCGCGGCCCTGGCCGGTGCGGAGACCGGCGTCGACCTGCTGATACTGCGCGCGGCCGTGTGCGCCGCGCTGGATCAGCTCGCGGGTGACCGGCCGCTCGTGCTGGTGGTGGACGACGTCGACCGGGTCGACGCGCCGAGCCTCGACGTGCTGCTCACGCTGGCCTCGGTGATCTCCGTGGGGCAGATGCCGATGGTCGCGCTGTTCGCGGCGCGCACCGACCGGGTGCCGATCGAGCTGGCCGAGCTGCTCGAGGTGCTGGTCGTGCCGCCGTTGTCCGAGCGCGAGGCCGAGCGGCTGTTCGAGGCGGTCCCGGATGCCCCGGCCGGCGTGGCCCGGCTCGAGATTCTGCGACGGGCGGCGGGCAACCCCTTGGCGCTGCGCGAGTACGCCGGTGGGGCCGTTCTGCCCGGCGACGGAGGTGTCGCCGACGTCTACGCCCGACGGGTGGAAGAGCTTCCTGAGCGTACGAAGTGGGCCTTGACCCTGGTCGCGGCCGGGGAAAGAGAGCTCGCCATCGCCGCCGAGGTGTGGCAACCCGCAGTGGACGCGGGGTTGATCTCGGTGACCGACACCGCGGTCCATTTCCGGCACCCGCTGGTCGAGTTCGCGGTGCTGCGGGCGGCGGGAGCGGCGGCGGAGAGGCGCGCCCATCGCCTGCTCGCCGAGCGGGCCACCGACTCGCGCCGGGCGCTGTGGCATCGCGCGGCCGCCGCGACGGGCCACGACCCGGAGCTGGCGAACGAGCTGGTCCAGGCGGCCGAGCTGCTGGACGGCGCGGGAGTGGTGACCGCGGTGACCATGCTCGAACAGGCGGCCGGCTTGTTGAAGCCCGAGCACCGCGCGCCGGTTCTGCTGGGTGCGGCGGCCCGGGCGGGAGCAGTGGGCCGGTTGCGGTGGGCGACCGGCATCCTCGAGCGGGCCGAGGCCGTGCTCGATCTGGAGGCCACCCCGGGCTTCGACGTCAACCTGGCCGTCTTCGGTGCGTGGCTGCAGACGATGCGCGGCCGGCTCGACGCCGCCGTCCCCCGGCTCACTTGGGTGATCGAGGCCGAGCCGCTGACGGCGGGCACGGCCAACTCGGCCGCGTTCCCGTCGTTCCTGCTCGGCCGGGGCGCGTTGACCGGGACGCTCGCGCGGGCGACGGCCGACCTGCCGGTCGATCAGCCCTGGCTTTTCCCGCTGGTCGTGACCCGGCCCAGCGAGGAGGTGCGGGAGGGCTGCCTGCTGGCCCGTGAGGCGAGCTCGCTGGCCGACCAGGACCGGGCCACGGTCGCCGGGGCGGCCGCGATGCTGGCCGACGAGCCCGAGCACGCCCTGCGGCTGCTGGCGCCGGCCGTCTCCGGGGTGATCGAGGGCAAGGCGTCGGGGGTGTTCCTGGCCGCGCCGGGTGCCGCCGGGTGGGCGATGATCGACCTCGGTCGCTGGATCGAGGCCGAGCACATGCTGGTGCCGCTGCTTTCCTCGCCGGTCGGGTCGGAGGCGACGCTGATCCGGGCCGGCACCTATGCCCAGCTCGCCGTCATCGCCTATCTGCGGGGACGGTGTGCGGCCGCGGACGAGCTGCTGGCGCGCTCGCCGATGGACCCGCAGTCGGTTCCGGTCTTCGCCCTGCGCCTCGCGTGGGCGCGCGGGCTGGCCGCGGCCGCTTCGGGCGAGCACGAGAGGGCGTACGAGTCGCTGGCGGTTGCCTTCGCGGTGCCGCACGACTGGCAGGTGCTGGTGCTGCCCGACCTGGTGGCGGCGGCGACCGAGGCGGGCGTACGGAATGAGGCTGAGGCTGCGGTTCGTCAGGCCGAGGAGGCGTACGGGATGAGGTGGCTGAGCGCCCGGGCCCGCGGCCGGATGACCGCCGCCCGCGCGCTGCTCGACGACGACCTGCCCACCGCGTCCGCCGTCCTGGCCGGGGTGCGGAACCACCCGTTCGAACGAGCCGCCCTCGCCGTGGCCGTGGCCGACCGCCTGCGTCGCGACCAGCAGCCGCGCGTGGCCCGTGATCTGCTGATCGACGCGCTCGACGGTTTCGAACGGCTGGGCGCCGCCGGCTGGGCCGGGCGCGTCTTCGCGCAGCTGCGGGGTGGCGCCCCGGCGGCCGACCCGTTCGCCGGGCTGAGCCCGCAGCAGGAACAGATCGTGCGCCTGGCGGCCGGCGGGATGAGCAATCGCGAGATCGGTGAGCGGCTCTTCCTGTCGCCGCGCACCATCGGCTCGCACCTCTACCGGATCTTTCCGCAGCTCGGCATCGCCAACCGCACCCAGCTCGGCGAGCTGCTGGCCGGCCGGGGCGGTCCGAGGTGACCAGGCTGGTCGGGCGGGAGGGGCCGCTGAACGCGATCGCGGCCGTGCTCGCCCGGGGCGGCTCGGTGCTGGTGCACGGTCCCCGGGGGGCCGGCCGGTCGGCGGTGCTGGCCGAGGCCGCCCGCCGCCGGGGCGGGAGGGTGCTGGTTGTGCGGGCGCTGCCGGGCGACGAGGCGCTGCCCGGCGCGGGTCTGCACCGCCTGCTGCGACCGGTGCAGCGGCACACCACCGCGCTGCCGCCCCCGGCGGCGGCAGCGTTCGCTCGACTCTTCGGTGAGGACCCGCCCTCGGCCGCCCCGGCCGAGCCGGCCGACGCGGTGCGGGCGCTGGCGCGGGTGCTGCCGGACTGCCTGTGGGTGGCCGACGACCTGGACCGGCTCGACGAGCTGTCCCGCAGCGTACTGGTCGGACTCGACGAGCTGCCGGTGCTGGCCGGGGCGACCACGGCGGCCGTGGCCCCGGAGATGACGGCCGTGCGGTTGAGCCCGTTGAGCCGAACCGACGCGGGACGGCTGGTGGCGGCCCTGCCGGAGGCGCGCGGGCATCCGGGTGCCCGGCTCGTGGTGGCCCAGTCGCGCGGCAACCCGCTCGCCCTGACCGAACTGGCCCGGCACCTCCCGCCGGCCAAGGACCTGCCGCCGACCGCCACCGAGCTGCCCGTGCCCGGTCGTCTGCGCCGCGCGCTTGCGCCGGGCGTCGACGGGCTCGACCCCGTGCGGCTGCGGGCCGCGCTCGTGGTCGCGTTCGCCGCCGAGACCCCGGGGCGGTCGACAGCGGCGGCGTTGGACGCGCTCGTGCCGGTAGGCGTATTCGACGAACTCGCGGCCGACGGGGTGCTGGGGACCGGGTGGCACTTCCCGCATCCGGTGGTGCGCGCGACGGTCATCGACCGGGCCGGGCCGGCCGACCGGAACGCGGCCCGGCTCGCCCTGGCCGCCCGCCTGCCGGTCGGCGACCCGGCCGGGGCCTGGCATCGGGCGCGGGCCGAAGCCGCGCCGGACGACGAGGCCGCGGCCCTGCTCGACCGGGCCGGGGATCGGTTGTCCATGACGGGGCGGGTGCGCGCGGCGGCGTACGCCCTGGGTCTGGCCTCGGCCCGCAGCAGCGATCTGACCGCCGCCCGTCGCCGCGCCGAACGGGCCGCGCACCACGCCCATCTGGCCGGGGAGGACGCGTGGAGTCTCGCGCTGTCGGCGGGACGGCGATCGGGCGAGGCACACCTGCTGACGACGCTGCGGGCGGCGTGGATGCGCGGCGACGGACGATCCCGGGAGCGGGTGCGCGAGGCGCTGCGCGACGGCGGCGCGGGCGAGTCGGAGCTGCTCGAAGCCTGGGGCCGGGCGCTCGCCGACGACGTCGACGTGGACGGACGGGCGCGGCGGCTGCTCGAACAAGATGGGCAGCCCGAGGCGATGCCACCCGACGAGAGGGCGATCGCACTCGGGACGATCGCCCTCGCCCGCCACGAGACCGAGCACGCGGCCCGGCACCTGACCCGGGCTTGGCAGCTCGCCGCGCCGGGCGGTCCGCACCGGCCCCTCGCCCTGATCGCGCTGGCCTGGGTGCACTACGACAGCGCCCGATTCGATGCCGCAACAAAGGCCGCCGTACGGGCCCTCGCCGAACCCAGCCCGGCCCGGATCGCGGTCGACGTGCGCGCCGGAGCGCTGGCCCTGCACGCCTGCGTGGCGGCCCTGCGCGGCGAACCCGACCTGCGGGAGCGGCTGCGCGAGGCCCGCGGCGCCATCCAACCGGTCAGCCACGCCGTCTACGACGTGCGGCTGGGCCGGGCGCAGGGGCTGGCCGACGCGATCGCCGGCCTGCACGGGCTGGCCTTCCACCGGCTGCGCCACCAGTACCCGCACGGCGTCCCGGCCCACCACCGCGTCTCCGACCTGGGGCTTGCCGACCTGGCCCAGGTCGCCGTCGTGCTGGACCGCCAGGACCAGGTCGCGCCGATCGTCGCCGCCGCCGAACGCCGGGTGCGGGCGCTGGAATCGGCCCGGCTGACCGCCGTCTGGCACCGCGCCCGCGCCCTGCTGGCCACCGCCGAACCCGAGGCCGAGGAGCACTTCCGGCTGGCGCTGGACGACCCGGACGGCGCGCGGTGGCCGGTCGAGCGGGCGCTGACCCTGATGGACTACGCCCAGTGGCTGCGCCGGCGGCACCGCCCGTCCGAGTCGCGTCCGCTGCTGGCCGCCGCCCGCGACGTCTTCGCGGCGACCGGGATGACCCCGTGGGAGCAGCGCGCCGAGGCCGAGCTGGCCGCGGCCGCGCCCCCGCGCCGGCAAGCCGCCGGCCTCACCCCGCAACAGCGTGAGGTCGTACGCCTGGCCGCCCAGGGCTTGACCAACAAGCAGATCGCCGACCGTCTCGCGTTGTCCGACCGCACGGTCGGCACCCACCTCAGCCGGGCGTATCCGATCCTCGGCGTGGCTCGTCGCTCGCAGCTGCCGGCGGTGATCGACCGCCTGTGAGGTCGGCCGCCCGGCCGTGCAGTCGTTCGACGGACGACCGACCGTCGCGGTCCCCCTCACGATGGGTGAGCATTCGAAACCCGCAGGAGCAGGAGAAACAATGACCGTGCAGCCGACCGTCGTCCTCGTCCACGGGGCGTTCGCCGACGCCGCCAGCTATGCCGACGTCACCGCCCTACTGCTCGACGAAGGCGTCAAGGTCGCCGTCCCGGCCGTGCCGAACCGCAGCCTGATCGGCGACGCCGCGTACATCTCGTCGGTGGTCCGGCAGATCGAAGGCCCGGTTCTGCTGGTCGGCCACTCGTACGGCGGTGCGGTCATCACCGTGGCCGGTGTCGAGGAGAACGTCGTCGGCCTGGTCTACCTGGCCGGATACGCGCTCGACGAGGGCGAGAGCCTGGCCGAGCTGCAGGGCGGATTCCCCGACTCCGACCTGGCCGCCGCGCTGGTCTACACGAAATACCCGATCCCGGGCGCCGAGGACGGCACCGACGTCTCGGTCGACGTCGAGAAGTTCCCGGCGATCTTCGCGGCCGGCGTCGACCCGGCCCGCGCCCGCGTCCTCGCGGTGTCGCAGCGCCCGCTGGCCGGTGCCGCGTTCGCCGAGAAGGCCCCGGTCGCCGCCTGGAAGACCAAGCCGGCCTGGGGCATCGTGTCGAGCTCGGACCACACGATCAACCCGGACGTCGAGCGCTTCGGCTACCAGCGGGCCGGCGTGAAGACGATCGAGGTCGACTCGTCGCACCTGGTCATGCTGGCCCACCCCAAGGAGGTCACGGCCCTGATCAAGGAGGCGCTGGCCGAGGTCGGCTGAACCGCCTTCCCGACGCCGCCGTGTGGGATGCGCAGGCTCCTACGGACGGTGGGGTTGACCGATGAACGACAGGACCAGCATCGACGCGCCGGCAGTCCACGCGATCGGCGAGGCGGTGACCGGGGTGGCCGAGCGCCTGGCCGCCGTGACCGACCGCATCCCGGAATGGAAGCGGGCCAGCCAGGGCGCGATCGAGGGGGCGATCACCTGCGACGTCGCCCTGGTGGACGCGGCCCGGCGCTGGGCGGGCACGCTCGACTCCCTGACCGCGCTGATACGTGACCACGGCGGTGACCTGCGGGCGGCGGCGGCCGACTACACCGCGGCCGACTCGTCCGCGGCCGAGCGGATCCTGGGAGCGCGGCCGTGACGATCACTCTCCAGGGATTGCTGGCGGCGGACACGGCACGACTGATCGAGATCTCCCGCGAATGGGATCGGCTGGCCGCGGCTCTCGACACCGCCGTCGAGGAGCTCGGACGAGAGACCCGCGACCTGCCGCACCACTGGCCCACCTCGGCGGACGCCCAGGACCGCGGGGCCGACCTGCGGGCTCAGCTCGGCACCGGGTACGGGCACTGCGCCGCCATCGCCACGGCCGTACGGGAGTTCGCGGGCGAGGTCGAGGACAACCGGCGGCTGCTGCACGGGCTGGTCGCCGAGGCCCGGGGCGTGGGCCTGTGGATCGACCTGGTCTCCGGGCTGATCACCGCGCCGATCGGGCTGGCCGTCGACGCGTACGCGCAGCAGATCGCCGAGATCGTGGCCCGCGTCAACGAGGCCGACCGGCGTACGGTCGAAGCTCTTGAACTGCACAAATACCGTGAGGAGCAGGTGCCGCCGACCGAACCGCCGGAATATCGCGAAAGGGGCGTGCTGGCCCTGGCCGCCGCGACCCCGGCCGAACGGGCATCCTGGTGGCGGGCGCAGCACCCGCTGAACCAAGAGCGGGCGATCCTGGAACAGCCCGAGATCGTCGGGGCGGCGGTGGGGCTGCCGGACAAGGATCGCGACATGGCCAACCGGCTCCTGCTGCGCCGGGCCAAGGAAGATCTGCGGGCTCACGAGGGTGACGGGATCTCCCAGGCTCAGCTCGCGATCATCCGGCGCCTGGCGGCCATCGACGACCTCGAACAGCGAGCCGGCGGGCGGCGGCTCGTCTCCTACCGGCCGGGAGCCGAGCAGGACGCCGAGCTGAGGTAGAGGTGGTTCGCGGGAATTTCCGGGCGGATAGCATCGTCAAGGTTCAGGCGAGCTTTTCTGTAGAAGGAGATCACCGTGTCAGCAACCCGTACCCCCGCTGTGGCCGACCCACTAGTCGTCCCGGCCGGGACTACGGCCGCCGACGCGGTGGCCGCGGCCGGCCTGCCGACCTCGGGGCCCAAGGCGATCGTCGTCGTCCGAGACGCCTCCGGCCGGCTGCGCGACCTCGACTGGCGTCCCGAGCTCGAGACCGACGTCACCCCGGTCGCGATCGACGAGCCCGACGGCCTCAACGTGCTGCGCCACTCGGCCGCGCACGTGCTGGCCCAGGCCGTGCAGGACATCTTCCCCGAAGCCAAGCTCGGCATCGGCCCGCCGATCGAGAACGGCTTCTACTACGACTTCGACGTGCCGAAGCCGTTCCAGCCCGAAGACCTGCAGAAGCTCGAGAAGCGCATGCAGGAGATCATCAAGGCGGGGCAGACCTTCCGCCGCCGCGAGTACGCGTCGCTCGGCGAGGCCAAGGTCGAGCTGGCCGACGAGCCGTACAAGCTCGAGCTGGTCGACCTCAAGGGCGACGTCGACGCGAACGAGGTCATGGAGGTCGGCCACGGCGAGCTGACCCACTACGACAACCTCGACAAAGAGGGCAAGCGGGTCTGGGGCGACCTGTGCCGCGGCCCCCACGTGCCGACGACCCGGTTCATCCCGGCGTTCAAGCTGATGCGCTCGGCCGCGGCCTACTGGC
Source organism: Actinoplanes solisilvae (assembly GCF_003999975.1). Taxonomy (GTDB): domain Bacteria; phylum Actinomycetota; class Actinomycetes; order Mycobacteriales; family Micromonosporaceae; genus Actinoplanes; species Actinoplanes solisilvae. The sequence continues at coordinate 12,185 of NZ_RJAC01000016.1, forward strand.
GCGGGTCCGAGAAGAACCCGCAGCTCCAGCGCATCTACGGCACCGCGTGGCCGTCGCGCGACGACCTCAAGGCCTACCTGAACCGGCTGGCCGAGGCCGAGCGCCGCGACCACCGCAAGCTCGGCACCGAGCTCGACCTGTTCTCGTTCCCCGACGAGATCGGCTCCGGCCTGGTCGTCTTCCACCCCAAGGGCGGCATCATCAAGCGCGAGATGGAGGACTACGTCCGCGCCCGCCACATCGAGGAAGGCTTCCAGTACGTCAGCTCGCCCCACATCACCAAGGAGGGGCTGTTCCACACCTCCGGGCACCTGCCGTACTACAAGGACACGATGTTCCCGCCCATGGAGCTGGAGGGCGCGGACTACTACCTCAAGGCGATGAACTGCCCGATGCACAACCTGATCTTCAGGTCGCGCGGGCGGTCCTACCGTGAGCTGCCGCTGCGCTTCTTCGAGTTCGGCACGGTCTACCGTTACGAGAAGTCGGGCGTGGTGCACGGGCTGACCCGCGTACGCGGTCTGACCCAGGACGACTCCCACTCGTACGTGACGGCCGAGCAGGCCCCGGGCGAGATCAAGCACCTGCTGAACTTCGTCCGCTCACTGCTCGACGACTTCGGTCTCGACGACTACTACCTCGAGCTGTCCACCCGCGACCCGAAGAGCGACAAATTCATCGGTACGGACGAGCAGTGGGCCGTGGCGACCAAGGTCCTCTCGGACGTGGCCGCCGAAAGTGGGCTCGACCTGGTGCTCGACCCGGGTGGCGCGGCGTTCTACGGGCCGAAGATCAGCGTGCAGGCCAAGGACGCGATCGGGCGCACCTGGCAGATGTCGACCATTCAGTACGACTTCAACCAGCCGGCCCGCTTCGGCCTCGAGTTCCAGGCGGCCGACGGCACCCGCCAAGAGCCCGTGATGATCCACTCGGCCAAGTTCGGGTCGATCGAGCGGTTCTTCGGGGTGCTGGTCGAGCACTACGCGGGGGCGTTCCCGGCGTGGCTGGCGCCGGTCCAGGTGGTGGGCATCCCGATCCGCGACGATCACGCCGACTACCTGACCTCGTTCGTGGCGAAGCTGAAGGCGGCGGGGATCCGGGCCGAGGTCGACTACTCCGACGACCGCATGCAGAAGAAGATCCGTACGGCGCAGCAGCAGAAGATCCCGTTCATGGCGATCGCCGGCGACGACGACGTGGCCGCGGGGACCGTGTCCTTCCGCTACCGCGACGGCTCCCAGCGCAATGGCGTCCCGATCGACGAGGCCGTCGCCCACGTCGCCGAGGTCGTGCGCTCCCGCACCAACGTCGGGCCGTCCGCCGGCTGATTCACCTCTTGACGGCCGGGACCGGAGTTGCTTCGGTCCCGGCCGTTTTTGGTGGCTCGCCCCGCGCTGGGACGGCCTTGCCGGGTCGTCGGGGGTTGCGGGTGTGGCGGGATCAGTGGGTGGTTACCCAGGTGGCTATCTGGGCTCGGCGGGAGACGCCCAGCTTGGTGCGGATGTGTTCCACGTGGGCGGCGGCGGTCTTGGGGGCGATGGTCAGGGCGACCGCTATCTCTCGGTTGGTCAGGCCGGCCGCGACCAGGCGGGCCACCTCGAACTCGCGAGAGGACAGCAGGGTCGCGGGGGTGAACGGCGACGGCGTCATCTCCACGCCGACTGAGGCGTAGGCCCGCGCGGCTGCGGCCCGCAGGGCGGCGGCGTCAGCCGGGCGGCGAGAACGGGTGGCGCAGCGGGCCTGGTCGAGCAGGACGGCTGTGCCCTCCCAGAAGCGGCGGCGGGCGGACCAGAAGGCGGCGGCCGCGGCCAGCGAGGTACGGGCCTTGCCGGTCTGGCCCTCGTGCAGGTGGATCAGGCCCTCGGCGTGGTCGAGGGCGCCCAGCGTGCCGGGGATCGATCGCGCTCGCAGCAGTGCCGTCGTGCGGGTCAGCCAGGCGCGGGCGGCCGTGGGATTCGAGTCGGCCAGGTGGGCGCGGGTGCCGGTCACTACGTACGGGAAGAGGTAGGCGGCGTCGCGTACTGCGGCTGAGGCGGTGTAGCCCTGCTCGCAAAGGGCTATGGCCTCGGGTGCGTCGCCTCGGGCCAGGGCTGCCTCGGCCAGGCCCCACAGGGCGGGGGAGAGGCGCTGGAGTTCGCGCATGCTGCCGCCCAGCTGTTCGGCTCGGCGCAGGTGGTCGGTGGCCTCGTCCAGGGCGTTGCGGCCCAGGGCCAGGTAGCCAAGCACGTGGTGGGCGGTTATCTCGGTGGTTATGCCGTGGCCGTCGGCCAGGGCCTGGCGGGCGAGGGCGGTGGCGGCCGGCCAGTCGCCGGTGGCCCAGCGGACGTGGGCCAGGTGGGCGGCCATGTAGTGGCGGTCGTTGAACAGTTCGGTGCGCTCGGCGTAGGCGATGCCTTCGGTCAGGGTCGAGGTCGCGGTGTCGTACTCGACCAGGACTGACATGGACGTGCCCAGCATGCGATAGGAGCGGGCGGCCTGGGCCTCGAAGCGTAGTTTCAGGGCGCGGTTGATCGCGTCGCGTAGCAGGCGGGTGCCCTCGTCGGGGCGGCCGGCGAAGAGAAGCACGGAGCCTACGGTGGCGTCTATGTGGCAGCGTGCGCGGTCCTCGACCGCCAGTGCGCGGGCCTGTTCGCCGCTGGCCAGGGCTTCGTCGAGGCGACGGTCCAGCATGTACGCGGCGGCCAGTTCGGCGTGGATCTCGGCGCGGGTCTCGGGGCGGTCGGCGGCCAGCGGAAGGGCGGCGCGCAGGGCCTCTGTGCGGGTGTCGAGGTCGGCCCCTAACAGGTGTCGTACGGCCACCCAGTCGGGCACCAAGGCCGCGGCACCGGCTTTGTCGCCCAGTTCCATGCGTACGTCGTACGCCTCGGCGTAGCAGGCGGCGGCCTCGTCGTTCTCGTCGATCGCCAGCAGCTCGCAGGCGAGGGCGGACAGCAAGCCGGCCCAGTCGGAGCGCGGCAGACGGGCCGGGAAGGTGCGGCGTGCGCGGCGGTAGAGCTCGGCGGCCTCGCGGTGGGCGGAGAGGGCGGAGGCCTCGCGGGCGGCGGCGCGGGCGTGGCGGAAGGCCTCGTCGGGGAGGGCGGCGCGTTCGTAGTGGTCGCTGGCGAGGGCATCGGGGAAGCCCGCGGCGGCGGCTCGGGCGTGCAGGTCGCGGCGGCGGTGCGGGGTGATGTCGGCGTAGAGGGCGTCGCGGATCAGGGCGTGGCGGAAGTCGTAGCCGGAGCGGTCGGCGCCGGCACGTACGAAGAACTGTTCGGTGAGTTCGCGCAGGGCTTCGTCGACGGCGGTGGGGGTGTCGCCGGTCAGCGCGGTGAGCAGGTCGAGGTCGAACGAGCGGCCCAGTACGGCGGCCACCTCGGCCAGGCGGCGGGTGGACGGGGTCAGGTGGGCGGCGCGGACCAGCACGGCGTCGGCGAGGGTGTCGGGGACCTGTTCGGAGGCGGCCAGGAACTCCTCCACGTGCAGCGGGATGCCGTCGCTGCGCTCGTGCAGGGCGGCCGCCGCGGAGGTGGGCAGGCCCGAACCGGTGATCGCGGCGGCCATCGCCGAGGTCTCATCGGGATGCAGACGGCGCAGCCGCACCTCTTCGGCCAGGCGCTGGGTGAGCAGGCGGGTGCGCCACACGCGCATCGGGACGCGCGGGTAGAGCTCGTCGCTGCGGTAGGTGCCGACGACCAGCAGCCGGCCGGACTTCGCGTGGCGGGCGAGGCGGGCCAGCACGTCGAGGGTGAGGTCGTCGGCCCAATGCAGGTCTTCGAGCGTGATCAGCAGCGGGTCGGCGGCGCCGGCGATCAGCTCGGCGAGGTCGGCGACGAGGAGGCGGCGCCGGCGGGCCGGGTCGCCGTCGGCGAGTTCGCGCAGGCGGCGGCCGAGCCGTTCGCCCGGCGCGGCCGTGGTGGGGTCGCGTCGCAGCTCGGCGCCCAGGTCGGCCAGGGGGCCGCCGGCCAGCTCGGTGTCGCCGGGGGAGGCGCCCGCGCCGGCCACGGTGAAGCCGGCCGCGCGGGCGCGGCCGATGATCTCGCCGAGCAGCCGGGTCTTGCCGATCCCCGCCTCGCCGGCGAGGAACAGCAGCTCTCCGGTGGCCTCGGCGAGCCGGCGCTCGGCCAGGGCGATCAGGTCGTCCCGGCCGACGAGAACGGGACTGGCCACCACGCTCGCGACTTTAGGTCAGGCGACCGCGCCTTGATAGGTGCTCTGACCGATGTCCGACCGACTCTGCCCGAGGAATCTGAACGCATGGCGAAATTCATGGACGTACACAGCGGGTTCTACGGGGTCACGCCGGCGCAGCTCAACGACGCGCACGACGCCGACCTCAAGATCGAGGACGACGAGGGGGTGCACTTCGAGCAGGCGTGGCTCGACCCGGAGGAGGGCAAGGTCTTCTGCCTGAGCACGGGGCCGAGCAAGGAGGCCGTGATGCGCATCCACGAGCGGGCCGGCCACCCGACGACCGAGATCTACGAGATCACGGCCGAGGTCTGAGTGCCCGGGGCCGCCCGTCCGGCGGGTGGCCCCGGCTCCTCGCGGGAGATGCGAAGCCACACGACGAAGCCCCAGATCACGAAGACGGCGTAGACGGCGTAGAGGATCGCCGAGGGGTAGTAGCGGAAGTGCAGGAGCTCGGGGACGCCGACCAGGTCGACGGCGATCCAGCAGAGCCAGAACTCGACCCAGCCGCGCGCCAGGGCGTACGTGGCCAGCATCGACCCGACGAAGATCCACGAGTCGGCCAGGTAGTACCACCAGGGGACGGGGAAGCCGGCGCCGACCGCGCGGAAGACGAAGAAGCACAGGACCACGCCGAACAGGGCCAGGCTGCCGTAGACCACGCGCTGCCGGAACGTCGCCCAGTGGGGGTTCACGGCCGCGCCGTCGTGGTTGCGGCGGCGGTTGCGGTTCCACCGCCACCAGCCGTAGACGCTGGCGATGACGAAGAAGACCTGGCGCGCGGCCTGGCCGAACAGCGGCGTGCCCTGGTCGTTGCCGATGGCCTGGCCGGCGAAGACCGTGAAGAGCAGCACGTTGCCGACGATGCCGACCGGCCAGGCCCAGACGCTGCGGCGCATGCCGAACAGCGCCGACCCGAGCCCGAAGACGTTGCCGACGATCTCGCGGTAGTAGATCGCCTGGTCGGCGGTTACCTGCCATTTGGCGGTGTAGAACATGAAGAGCAGATGGTCTAGCCAGGCCACGACTCATCGTATGGCGATGATCTCGACTGGGTAGTGCCGACGAGACGAGGGGCATAGTGGTGTCCGTGACATCGCCCGCGTCCTACCCCTTCTGCCCGACCGAGACCCGGCTCTACGAGAGCGGGAAGGTCATCGCCAAGGACTTCGGCTACGAGCAGGTCGCGAGCCTGCTCGACCAGCATCCCCAGGCGGTGCTCTGGCTCGACCTGTTCGACCCCGACACGGGCGACCTCGACGTGGTGGCCAAGCAGTTCCAGCTGCACCCCCTGGCGGTCGAGGACGCCGTGGCCGACCATGAACGGCCCAAGATCGACCGTTATCCCCATCACGTGTTCCTCAACGTCTACGCCGTCGACATCGCGACCCGGGAATCGGTGACGCAGTTCGGCAAGACCGAGATCAGCGCGTTCGTCACGCCGCGCGCCCTCATCACCGTACGCAAGTCGCCGAGCGACACCACCCGGTTCGTCGGGCGCTGGGATTCCGAGACCGAGCTGGGCGCGGCCTCCGGCGGCGTGGGCTTCCTGCTCTACGGGCTGCTCGACGTGGTCGTCGACGGGCAGTACGCGGCCGTGCAGCGGCTCGACGCGGCGATGGACAAGATCGAGGACGTGCTGCTCGAGGAGGGTGGGGCACCCCGGGCCGTACGCCTGCGGGGTGTGCACCAGCGCAAGTTGCTGGCCGCGCTGCGCCGCGCCGTGGCCCCGATGCCCGAGCTGGTCAGCCAGGCGATGCGCTCGGACCTGGGCCTGGTCGACGAGAAGCTGCGCCCCTATTACCGCGACGTCGAGGACCACACCCAGCACACGGTCGACGAGGTCGAGCACCTGCGCGACCGCGTCGACGGGCTGCTGCAGGCCGACCTCGCCGAGCAGGGCAACGCGCTCAACGACACCACCCGCAAGCTGGCCGCGTGGGCCGCGATCATCGCCGTGCCGACCGCGCTCACCGGCTACTTCGGCCAGAACCTGCCCTACCCCGGTTACGAGCAGATGTCGGGTTTCCTGGCCAGTTCGGTGCTCATCGTGGTCATCTCCGTCGGCCTCTACTTCTACCTGAAGAAGCGCGGCTGGCTCTGATATCCACAGGCCCCCCGTACGCCTTCCCGGTGGCGTAACCTCCGGAGATCTCACGGGGAGGTGTGGATGTTCGCACTCGTCTGGGGGGCCGTTCGGACGCGCACGGCTCAGGTGCTGACCGTGCTGGTGCTCACCACACTGGCCGCCGCCGTGGCCGCCGCCGCGCCCTGGTTCGCCTACGCGAGCATCAACCGCGCCGCCGCCTCCGACGTGGCCGCCGCCCCGTCCGAGCAGCGCACGCTGTCGGTGCGCCAGATCGCCGACACCGACGGCGACCCCCAGGCCGCGATCGACCAGCACGAGTCGACGGTGCACGCCGTGCTGCCGCTGCCCGCGGCCGAACCCGTGAACGGGCTGGCGCTGCCGCTGACCGCGCCCTCCGGCGGCGAGGCGCCGACCATGTCGATCGCCTACCGTGAGGGTTTCTGCGATCACGTACGCCTCGACGGCCCGTGCCCGGCCGCCCCGCGAGAGGCCGCGATCAGCGCCGCCGCGGCGCAGCAACTGCGTCTCGGGCGCGGCGACACGCTGACGTTGCGAGCCTCGCCGAACTCCGACCCGATCAACCTCGAGGTGGTCGCCCTCTTCGTCTACACCGATCAGGCCGGCCCCTACTGGAGCAATCCTCTCTTCGAAGCCGACAGCGGCGGGCTCGACCCGGCCTTCACCGCGCTCGACACGTTCAAGGCGAAGCTGCTCGGGGAACCGACGATCGCCTTCGACCTGAGCGTGCCCGACCAGCTGCTGCGCGGCGACGGCGGCTACGAGCTGGGCGCCGTGCTGCGGGAGGCGAGCGGCGAGCTCGGCTCGGGCGGGCTGCGCCTGGTCAACCTGACCGGCCCGTTGCTCGGCGCGATCGACCGCGACCGCACCGAGATCCGCCTCGGCGTCGTCGTTGCGATGGTGCAGACGCTGTTCCTCACCTGGTTCGCGATCGGCCTGGCCGGCCGCTACACCGGGCGTGACCGGCGCGGCGACGTCGCCCTGCTCAAACTGCGCGGCAGCACCCGGCTCGCGATGCTGCGCCTGGCCTGGGGGCAGCACCTGCTGCCGTTGACCGCCGGCGCGCTGATCGGCCTGCCGCTGGGCCATCTGCTGGCCCGGTGGCTCGCCGGGCCGGTCACCGCGGTGAGCCAGCAACGCGAGGCGCTGCTGCTCTCGCTCGCCGCCGTGGCCGCCGTGCTGCTCGGCGGCCTGATCGTGCTGGCCGCCGTCGAGGCGGTGGTGCTGCGCAAGCCGGTCGCCGACCTGCTGCGCCAGGTCGGTTCCGGGCGCGGCGACTGGCGGGCCGGCCTGACCGACCTGTTGCTGCTCGCGATCGCGATGGCGGCCATCTATCAGGCCCGGTCCAGCGCGCCCGACAGCGGGCTCGCCCTCGCCGCGCCCGCCCTGGTCGCCCTGGCGGTGGCGCTGCTGCTGGCCCGGCTGCTCGGCCGGGTGGCCGATCGGGGCGGCAGCGCCGCGGTGCGCACCGGCCGGTTACGGCTCGGCCTCACCGCGGTGCAGGTGTCGCGCCAGCCGGGCAGCGACCGCGTGTTCGCGCTCATCGTGGTGGCGGTCGCCCTTTTCGCCACCACCCTCGGCCTCGGTGTGGGCGACGCCCGCGCCCGCACCGACCGCAGCGCCGCCGAGCTGGGCGCCGACCGGGTGCTGACCGTGCAGGCGGCCAACCGCACCGCGCTGCTCGACGCCGTACGCCGGGCCGACCCGGAAGGCGACGAGGCGATGGCCGCCGCGGTCGACCGCACCAATTCGCCGCCGATGCTCGCGGTGGACAGTTCCCGGCTGGCCGCCGTGGCGCACTGGCGCCCCGGCTACGGCCCGGTCGGCCTGCTCGCCTCGGCGACCGCCGAGAACCCCGGCCCGCCACCGGCACCCCTGATCACCGGTGACCGGCTCGCCGTCCGGGTGCGAGCCGAGGGCCGCTTCCCGGTCGCGCTCGCCCTCGCCCTGCAGAACGAGGCGACCGGTGCTCCGGTGCAGGTGCGCTTCGGCACGCTGGCGCCCGGCGAGCAGACCCGCACCGCGCCGGTCGAGGGCTGTGCCGAGGCGCCCGGCTGCCGGCTGCTGCGCTGGCAGTTCACCGGCCCGCCCGATTCCGGCGGCTACCATCCGCCCGCCTCGCCGGACAGCGCGATCGTGCTTCGCGGCCTGACCCAAGCCGGGCCGCCGGCCGACATCCTCGGTCCCGAGCAGCTCGGCGACATCGCCCGGTGGCGACCCGGCACGGCCGCCCTGGCCCTCGACATCGCCGCCCGCGACGGCGCCCTGCGCGTCGGGGTCGACGCCAACGTCGTCGCCGGCGCCGACATCGGCACCCAGGTGTACGCCGTGGACAGCACCATGCCCCCGTCGATCGTGCTGGCCGGGCCGCCGCCGAAGGACTGGCGCTTCGCCGATCCCACGCTGTTCACTCTCAGCGGCCAGCCGGTCCCCGCGCGGGTCGACGGCACCGCCGAGGTCCTGCCGGTGGTCGGCGCCTCCGGGGCGCTCGTCGACCTCGACACCGTGCGCCGCATCGCCGGCGACGCCAGCACCCCCGGCGAGTTCCAGGTGTGGCTGGCTCCCGGCGCCGGCGACCGGGTCGTGACGGCGCTGCGTCAGGCCGGCCTGACCGTCGTCGGGGAGGACACGATCGTCCGCCGCTCCGACCGGCTGGCCGAACAGGCGCCCTCGGCGATCGCCCGGTTCGGGCTGGTCGGCGGCGTGGTCGGACTGCTGCTCGCGGCCGCGACCGTTGCCGTGGCCGGCGCGGTCGACCGGCGCGCCCGCCTCGAGCAACTTCGGGCCCTGCGACTTCAGGGCCTGTCGCTGCGCGTGGCGCTCGGGACGGCGTACGCGGGAACTCTGGTCTTGATCGTGGTGGGCCTGCTGGCCGGGCTGGTGGCCGCGGCCGTCGCCAACCCGCTGGCCCGGGTGGCCGTGCGCGGCTTCACCGACGGCTGGAACGTGCTGCCGCCGCCGAGCGCGCTGGGCTGGACGGCGCTGAGCCTGGCCGGCGCGGTCGGGCTCGGGCTGCTCGGCCTGGTCGGGTGGCTCTCGGTGCTGCCGCTGGTGCGCCGGCTGCGTGACGGCGGGGAGGCGGCCCGATGATGTCGCTGGTGCTCGCGATGATCTGGACCAGGCGCGGGCAGGCCGTCACGCTCGCCCTGCTGGCCCTGTTCGCGGTCGCCTCCGCGGTCGCGTCGCCGGCCTACCTGAGCGCGGTCGACCGGGCGATCGCCGCCGGTCAGGTCGCCGCCGCCGCGCCCGCCGAGCGCAGCCTGGTCATCGCCGGCACCCAGGACGCCCGGGTCGTCAGCGGCGCCCCCGACTTCGCCGGCGTCGGCGCCGCCCTGATCGAACTGCCCGGCTTCACGTACGTCTACGGGTCGTCCTTCCCCGCCATCGGGCTGGAGAAGGAGAACAGCAACGCCAGCCGGCTGGTGTTCCGTCAGGACGTCTGCACCCACGTGCGGATCGTCGACGGGCGGTGCCTGGTCGGTGAGGACGACATCCTCGTCGGTGCGCGGACCGCCGCGCGGCTGGGCGTGTCGGCCGGCGACGCGGTCCGCATGACGTTCGCGGCCTACCAGGACGACCCGGTCAACCCGCACTGGGAACCCGCCGGCATCCCCAAGCAGCTCCTCATCGCGGGCGTCTACGAGATTCCCGACCCGACCGACGTCTACTGGGGCACCCACGGCTATTTCGACGTGCGCCCCGGCCGCGGCCCGAGCGAGCCCGTCCTCACCGGCGCCACCACCTTCACCACGATCGACCACGGGCTCACCGACCTGTCCATCGACGGCGTGGCCGGCCCCGCCGCGCTCGGCGTCGACGGCCTCGACGGGCTGCGGGCCGGACTGCTCGCGCTGACCGGCAAGGCCACCGAGATCGGCCCCAACCTGCAGGTCGACACCGCTATCCCGGCCCTGCTCGACCGCATCGACTCGGGCCGCTCGGCCGCACACCTGCTGGTGCCGGTGCTGGCCGTCCCGCTGGTGCTGCTCGCCTGCTTCAGCATCTTCCTCGCGGTCGGCTACGGCACCCAGGGCCGCCAGCCCGAGCTGGCGATCGTCGCGCTGCGCGGGTCCCGCTGGTGGACGCGCTGGTGGCTGGCGACCGGCGAGAACCTCTTCGCGATCCTGGCCGGGGCGGTGGCCGGCTGCCTGGCCGGGCAACTGCTCGTCAACCTGGTGGCCGCGGCCCGGTTCCCCGGGGTCGGCGTCGACGCGGGCTGGTCCTCGCTGCGCTTCGCGCCGTTCGCCGCGCTCGCCGCCCTCGGCGCGGCCGTGCTGGCCCAGCGGCGCCAGTTGCTCAGCCCGGTCGCCACCCTGCTGCGCCGCAATCCGGTGACCGCCAACGGCGCCCGCGCGCTCGCCGTCGAAGCCGTCGTCGTGCTGCTCGCCGTGGTCAGCGCGGTGCAGCTCATTCTCACCGGCGGCTCGCTCACCGGGGTCGGCCTGCTCGCCCCCGCGTTCGTCATGCTCGCCCTGGCCCTGCTGGCCGCCCGCGCCCTGCTGCCACTGGTCACCCGCTTCGCCACCCGGGCGCTCGCGGCCGGCCGGCTCGGGCCCGCGCTGGCCGGCTACCAGCTCTCCCGCCGCCCCGGCGCCCAGCGGCTGTTCGCGCTGCTGGTCGCGACCGTCGCCGTGGCCGGCTACGCCGCCTGCGGAATAGACGTGGCCGCCCGAGGCCGGGTCGTGCAGTCCGGCCTGGGTGTCGGCGCGGCCCGGGTGCTCGAGGTCGAGCCCGTGCACCGCAGCCGGCTGCTGCACGCCGTGCGCACGGTCGACCCGGACGGCCGCTTCGCGATGGCGACGGCCCGGCTGCGCAACAGCACCGGCCGCGAGCCGCTGGGCCTGGCCGCCGACACGACCCGCCTGGCCGCCGTGGCCACCTGGCCCGGTGGCGGACCGTCAGCCGCCGAGATCGCGCGCGACCTGCGTCCCCCGGCGCCCGAGCCGATCACGATCGACGGCGACGACCTGACGATCAAAGCGAGTGGGCACGGCGTCGTAGCGGCCAAGCAACTGCGGCTCAACGTGTCGGTGTCGTCGCTGACCGGCCTGGGCGACGCGGTCGTCGGCCTCGGCAACCTCGTCGAAGGGGAGTGGACGTACCGGCAGCGCGTCGACACGTGCGCGAAAGGCTGCCGCATCAACGGGATTCAGCTCGCCGTCAACGGCAACGTGGTCGGCGTGACCGGCGGGCTGACGATCCACAGCATCGGCGGCGGCACCGCGGGCGACTCGGCCACGCTCGACGTCGGTCGCTGGCGGATGCCCCGGCACGGCAAGATCGGCGCGACGCCGGACGGCCCGCGCATCGATGTGGACGCTTCCGGCGGGCTCCCCGAAGGCGCCTGGGTCCAGCCCGGCGACACGCCCTATCCGCTGCCCGTCGCGTACGCCGGTCAGGCCCCGGCGGCCGAGGTGCTGACCGGTCTCGACGGCTACCCGATGGACGTGGCCGGTCGCGCCGAGGTGCCCGCCGTGCCCCGTCTCGGCGTGAACGCCAGCCTGGTCGACCTCGAATACGCCGGACGGGTCGCCGTCGACGCGGCCCCGGCCCTGCTGCCCGAGGTGTGGCTCAACGACCGCGCCCCGGCCGACATCGTCGAACAACTCACCGCGCAGGGCCTCACCGTCGTGGCCGACACCCGAGCCCAGCAGGTGCGCCGCCAGCTCGACGAGCAGGGCCCGGCCCTGTCGCTCTGGTTCCACCTGCTCGCCGGCGCGCTGGCCGTGCTGCTCGGCGCGTTCGCCCTGGTGCTGGCGGCCGCGGTCGACCGGGAGCGGCGCGTCGAAGACCTGTCGGCGCTGCGTGTGCAGGGCCTGCCCCGGCCGACGACGAGCCGGGCCACGTCATGGACCTATCCCGCGCTGGTCGGCATCGCCGCGCTGGTCGGCATGCTCACCGCGCTGGCGGGCTGGGCCGTGACCGGCTGGGCTCTGCCGCTGGCCGGGGTGGACGAGGTCGCGCTGCCCCTGCCGTCGTGGCCGCGCGTGCTGGTGCTGGCCGGTGCCACCGCCGTCGTTCTGGTGCTGCTCGCCGCCGTCGCCCTGGCCACCGGCCGCGACCTGCGCCGCCGGATCAAGCCATGACCCCCCTTCTCACCTACCATCAGCCGCGCGGCACATCGATTCCTGGAGGACGGATCATGAAGACGCTCAGCGTCGTGGAGGCGGACCTCGCCTGGGACAGCGACAACGTCGTGCTGCGCGGGGTCTCGGTCGAGGCGCGGCCCGGCGAGATCCTCGCGATCACGGGCACCTCGGGTGCCGGGAAGACCACGCTGCTCAGCGCGATGTCCGGACTGCTGAGCCCGGCGAGCGGGCGGGTGCTGGTCGACGGTGAACAGCTTGCCGACCGCGACCATGCCGTCAAGCTCGGCGTGGTGCTGATCCCGCAGGACAACGGGCTGGCCGCGATCCTGACGGCGGCCGAGAACATCTCCGTCGCGGTCATCGCCACCGGGGGGACGGCCGCCGAGGCGCGGCGGCGTACGGCTGAGGCGCTGGAACCGCTGGGGCTCTCGGGGCAGGCCAACCAGCTCATCGAGGAGCTTTCGGGCGGGCAGCAGCAGCGTACGGCGATCGCGCGCGGGCTGGCCCTGCAGGGCGACGTCCTGCTGGCCGACGAGATCACCAGCGAGCTGGACGCGGCCAACCGGCAGCGGGTCATGGAACTGCTGCGGGCCGAGGCCGAGCGGGGGGCGGCGGTCGTCTTCGCCACCCACGACCCCGAGGCCGCCGCCGCGTGCGACCGCGAACTGCACCTCGGCGACGGCGAGGCGACCTGGGCCCGCGCCTGATGGCGTGCCCGGCGTCGGCCGTCGTACCGCCGCCGGGCTACGTGAACGTGACGTGCCGGTCTTGCTGTCGCCGCTGGGCTGCGTGACGGGCCGGCTTTGCCGTTGCCGCCGGGCTGCGTGACGCGCCTGGCTTTGCTGTCGCCGCCGGGCTGCGTGACGTGCCTGGCTTTGCTGTCGCCGCCGGGCTTAGGCGACCTGTTCGGTGCCGCCCGGGACCAGGGTCACCTCGCCGTCGATGTGCTGGACCGTGAAGAGCGTGCCCGGTGGGTAGCTGCCCAGCACCTCGGGCGGGAGCTGGACCGTGCCGTCGCCCGCGACCACGGCGAAGTCCTGACCGTCGCGGCCCTCGGCGCCGACGCGGCCGTCGCGGATCGTGACCGCGCGGCCCAGGCGGGCGCCGACCTCGTTGTCGTGGGTGACGACCACGATCGTCGTCTGCCGTTCGGCGTTGACCGTCTCCATCGCGGCCAGCACCTCGTCGCGGCCCGCCGTGTCGAGGCGGCTGGTTGGCTCGTCGACGAGCAGCAGGCCGGGGCCGGTCGCGATGCCCACGGCCAGCGCGGCCCGCTGCCGTCCGCCCGGGGTCAGGTCGGCCAGCCGCTGGCGGCCCTGGCCGGGCAGCCCCACCAGGTCGAGGATGCGGTCGGGGTCGTCGAGCGTGATGCCGCGCGTGTGAGCGGCACGGCGCTGGGCCAGCCAGATGTTGCGGTGCAGGGAGGCGTACGGGAGGAGGTTTCTCGACGCGCCCTGCAGGACGACGCCGATCTCGGTGCCGCGCAGGCGGGAGATCTCGCCGTCGGAGAGCTTGCCCATGTCGTACGTGCCGATGTTGATGCGGCCGGCCGAGGGGCGCATCAGCCCGGCGAGCAGGGCGATCAGCGTCGACTTGCCCGAGCCGGACGGCCCGACGAGCGCGAGCGTCTCGCCCGGCGCGATGGAGAGGTCGACACCGGCGAGCGCGACGACGTCGCCGGCCTCGGCCCGGTAGATGTGCACCACGCGGCGGCACGCCACGGCAAGACCGTTCATGTCGCACAACCTAACGCCTCAATGCCGATCTTGAGGACCCGCGACCGCATCCACGAGGGCGGACATTTTAGGGTGGGGCCGTGCGCGACATCGCCGTATTCTCCGGATCCGCCCATCCCGACCTCGCCGCCGAGATTTGTGACCACCTCGGAGTGCCGCTGCTGCCGACCCGCGTGTCCCGTTTCGCCAACGACTGCATCGAGGTGCAGCTGCAGGCCAACTGCCGGGAACGGGACGTCTTCCTGATTCAGCCGCTCGTGCCGCCCGTACAGGAAAATCTTGTCGAGCTCCTGTTCATGCTCGACGCCGCCCGGGGGGCATCAGCCGGACGCATCACGGTCGTCCTGCCCCATTACGCGTACGCCCGCAGTGACAAGAAGGACGCCCCGCGCATCTCGATCGGGGGTCGCCTGGTCGCCGACCTGCTCACGACGGCGGGTGCGGACCGGGTGCTCGCGATGACGCTCCATTCGCCGCAGGTGCACGGCTTTTTCAACATCCCCGTCGACCACCTGCACGCGCTGCAGGAGCTGGCCCGGCATTTCCGGCGCTACAACCTGGACAACGCGGTCGTCGTGTCGCCCGACCTGGGCAACGCGAAGGAGGCGGCGGCGTTCGCGAGGCTGCTCGGCATCGACGTGGCGGCGGGGGCGAAGCAGCGGTACGCCGACGACAAGGTGGTCATCAGCACGGTGATCGGCGACGTGGCCGACCGCGACGTGATCGTGCTGGACGACGAGATCGCCAAGGGGAGCACGGTCTTCGAACTGCTGGAGCGGCTGCGTGAACGGAACGTCCGCAGTGTGCGGGTGGCCTGCACGCACGGGCTGTTCGCGGCGGACGCGGTGCAGCGGCTCTCGGCCGAGAAGGAGATCGAGGAGATCGTCTGCACGAACACGGTGCCGATCCCGCCGCAGAACCGCACCGAGAAGCTGACGATCCTGTCGGTCGCGCCGGCCCTGTCCGAGGCGATGCGGCGTATCCACAACGGGGAGTCGGTCAGCGCGCTGTTCGCGTGAGCTGTGGATAACTCGGCTTGATCCGCTTGACACGGTCTAGGGTCGTGGCCGCTGCTCCTCCCGGGTGGGTGGGCAGGCTGGCGGCAGTGGGACTGGGGGCTGGGGGACTGGGGGCTGGGGGACGGGGAGGGCAGGACACCGTCCCTCGCAGCTCTTCGAATTCATCCGCCGGGTCGAGCTGAGCTCCTTTCGCCGTCGGGGCTGGGGATTGGGAGCGCTCCCAAAGAGAACTGTAGTGGGTCGGAGGGTTCAGCGGTAGAGGGCGATCGATGTCTGACCGCCCTCTACCGGCTGCGGGTGTCTTGGTCAGGTTGTGGCTGTGCAGGTGAGCGTGGGGGCGGAAGGGGTGCCGGAGCCGATGAAGCCGAAGCTCGTCGTGCCGGCTGCGGGCAGGGCGCTGTTGTAGGTCGCGGGCTTGGCGGTCAGCGAACTGCCGCTCGCTGTGATCGTCGAGTTCCACGACTGCTGCACCGCGGGCGCCGATCCGTAGGCCAGCGTCACCGTCCAGCTTCTGATGGCGGCCGCGCCGGCGGTCACCTTCACCTCGCCCTGGAAACCGCCCGACCACTGGCTGCTCGTGGCATAGGTGGCGGAGCAGGCGCCGGTGGCCGGTGGCGTCGTCGGGGGAGTGGTCGGCGGGGTTGTCGGGGGAGTGGTGGGCGGCGGTTCAGTCGTGCCGCCGAAGTTCACGTCGCTGCAGAAGTAGTACGACTGGTCGAGGTGGCTGGCCTGCCAGATCGTGTAGATCATGGCTCGTCCACTGCGACCCGACAGGGACACCGGGATGTCGATCTGGACGCCGTTGTCGAGCTGCTGCCACTGGGCCGCGGGAGTGTTGCCGACCTGGGCCACCCGATCCAGGTCCGACCACTTCAGGGCCTGCGTGGCCGGGCTGAAGCCGGGCTTTGTGACATAGACCCAGAGGTAGTCCGCCCCGTGCCGGGCGCCGTCGAACAGCCGTACGTTGAAGCTGTTCCCGATGTTCGTGGCCCGCCAATTGCCGATCGCGTCCATCGCGTTGTAACGGCCATTTTCCGTACGCCCGCCGCTGCACAACTGGCCGTCCGGGATGGCGCCTTGGTGGTTGCCGGCGACGTTTTCGCGGAACAGGCCGTTCCAGTTCCACATCGCGTTCGGGTCGGCCTGCCAGGCCTGCCAGCACATCGGGTCCTCGGTGGCCATGGCCGGGTCCTGGAAGCGGCTGCCCCAGCGTTCGAAACAGCCGTAGTTGCGCGACGCCGGGCCGGTGATGTTGCCGTGCGCGTTCGCCGGGGGCGCCGGCACGAAGAGGAAGGCGAGGCCGCAGAGAAGGAGGCCGGCCAGCGCGCTGAAGAGGGATTTCATGAGGGCATGGCTCCGCATCGTCAGTCAGTGGCGGGAACTGCCCTCCGTCCCGCCGCGGGTGTCGTAACACCGTCGCACATAATCGATGCTTGTCAATAGATGACGGATAATCGTTCGACGGGTACGGCACACTTCGCGCATGGAATCGATGCGGGAGGCCGCCGACCTGATCGCCCGGGCCGAGCGGCTCGTCGTCTTCACCGGCGCCGGCATGTCGGCCGAGAGCGGCGTCCCGACCTTCCGGGACGCGCTGACCGGTCTGTGGGCGCGCTTCGACGCTCAGACCCTGGCCACCCCGGAGGCGTACGATCGTGATCCCGCGCTCGTCTGGGGCTGGTACGAGTGGCGTCGCGAGCTGGTCGAGCGCGTCTCCCCGAACGCCGGACATGAGGCGGTCGCCGCGCTGCCCGCCACCGTGATCACGCAGAACGTCGACGACCTGCACGAGCGGGCCGGCTCCCCGAACGTGACCCACCTGCACGGCAGCCTGTTCACTCCGCGCTGTTCGTCGTGCGGCGAGCCCCACCGGCCGCGCGAGCAGGCGCCCGGCGGTGAAGGCCCCAGAACCCCGCCCGGGTGTGAGCACTGCCAATCACCCGTACGCCCGGGGGTGGTCTGGTTCGGAGAGCAGCTCCCCGTCGACGCGTTGGAAGGGGCCGTCGAGGCCGCCGCCGGCTCCGACGTGCTGATCACCGTGGGCACGTCGGGCCTGGTCTACCCGGCCGCCGAGATCCCGCAGGTCGCGGCGCGCATGGGAGGAACCGTCATCCAGGTCAACCCCGACAGCACCCCGCTCGACCCGTTCTGCGCGATCAACCTGCGGGGCGCGGCGGCCGAGGTTCTTCCGCACCTCGTCCCATGAAAGTCAGCAAACCTGGCGAACCGGCCTCGCGCGGGGCGTAAGGGGCGGATCATGTCTTCATGGGTGTCATGGCTTACCCCCTCCGGTACGCGCTCGCCGACCTGGCCCTGGCTCTCAGCCGGGTCTCGCACGATCCTGCCGCCGTCGCGTCGACGGCTGCCCGCGCCGCCGCCGACATGATCGGGGACGGCGCCGGCGTGCAACTGCTGCGCGACGACGGCCACTACGGCACGATCACCTACCATCACATCGACGACGAACGCTCGGCCTCGCTCGCGCGGGTGCTCGACCACGTCGACCAGTTCCCCGACGACGACTTCTCCACGGCGCTGGCGGCCAGCCGGCGGCCCATCGTGCTGGCCGGTGACGGGGTCGAGCCGCTGGCCGGGGAGGAGCACGAGATCCATTCGGCGGTTCTGTGCCCGGTGATCGTCGACAACACGTACGCGGGCTATCTGGTTCTGACCCGTGAGACGCCGGGGTCGTCTTATGAGACGGCGGAGGTGGAGCTCGCCCGTGACATCGCCGGGGAGCTCGCCCTGGCCTGTTCGAGCGCCCGCGCCCACGAACGGCTGCGGGCCAGCGAGGAGCGCTACCGCCGGGTGCTCGAGACGATCCCGGAAGGGGTGCTGCAGCTCGATCCGGACGCCGTGGTGACGTACGCCAACGAACCGATCGGCGTCGTGCTGGGCATGCCCCGCTCGCAGCTCGTCGGGGTCTCGCTGCGCGGCTTCCTCAACGATCAGGGGCAGAAGGAGCTCAACCGGCGCATCTCCGAGTGCCGGGAGGGCCGCTCCACGGTCGGCGGCACCCGGCTCATGCGCGCCGACGGCTCCCAGCGCAGCGTACGGATCAGCATGATGCCGCTGATGGGCGACCACAACGAGTTCACCGGCGTGGTCTGCATGGTCCTCGACACCACCGACCACATCGACGCCCGTGGGCTCAAGCGCCAGCTCGACCACCTGCGCCGGCTCGACAGTCTGGGTCAGCTGATCGGCGGCATCTCGCACGACTTCAACAACCTGCTCACCGTGGTCGGCGGCTCGGCCGAGATAATCTCCGCGTCCACCGACGAGGAGAGCCAGCAGCACAGACTCGCGGTCGACATCCTCGACGCGGTCGGCACCGGCCGTTCGCTGACCCACCAGCTGCTCGCGTTCGGCCGCAGCGACGGCAACCGCCCCGAGATCATCCCGATCCCCGACCTGCTCACCGACGTCCAGTCACTGTTCAGCCGTACGCTCGGCGAGCACATCGGACTCGACCTGGCGTTCGGTCCCGACGTGTGGGCCGTGAAAGCCGAACGCGGACCGCTGGAGCAGGCGCTGGTCAACCTGGCCGCGAACGCGCGCGACGCGATGCTGCACGGCGGCATGCTGCGGGTCGCCGCGATGAACGAGCTGGTCGAGGCGGGCAAGGGCCCCGAGGGAGTGCCGCCGGGCCGGCTCGTGCACATCGTCATCACCGACACCGGCGTCGGCATGACCGACGAGGTGCGGCAGCGCGCGCTCGAGCCGTTCTTCACCACCCGGCCGACGGCGGCGGGGCTCGGCCTGGCCACCACGGCCGGCATCGTGCAGGGCCTGGGCGGTCACATCGAGCTGGAGTCGCAGCCGCGGATGGGCACGACGGTCCACCTCTACCTGCCCGCGGCCGAGGAGAAGACGGCCTCGGCCGGGGGCCGCCAGGGGGTGCCCGCGGTGATCGGCCGGGTTCTGATCGTCGAGGACCAGCCCGAGGTCGCTCAGCTCGTGCAACGCCTGATCGAGCCGGCCGGGTACGCCATCACGGTCGCGACCGACGCGCTGCAGGCGGTGACCCAGGTGGCCGCGGGTCAGCACCCCGACCTGCTGATCACCGACGTGGTGATGCCGACGATGACCGGGCCCGAACTGGCCGCCGCGCTGCGTACGCATCGTCCGGACCTGCCGGTGCTGTTCATGTCGGGCTACACCGCGGCGTCGCTCGGCCCGCAGCTGCGCCTCGACGACAACAGCATGCTGATCGAGAAGCCGTTCACCCGGTCGACGCTGCTGGGGGCGATCCGCAACCTGGCCGGCACCCACCCGTCGGGCGACGCGGCCGCCGCCAAGTAGCTCACTCCTCGAACGACACCGCCACCGCCGGGTAACGGGGAATCCGCGACTCCGACCGAAGGTGCGAAACCGGGCGCTCAGGCTTGCCATTCGATCCGGACAAACAGCAATATTCCGGTGCATTGTTGTCGCCGGAGGGGTCGTCGAGTGATTCAGCATCGCACGGGAGGTCGGTCCAGCAGCGGTCAACGCGCCGACACGTACGGCACGTCGACCATGGACCTGAGCGGGCGGTGCGTCGGCAGCTCGTACGTGCTCCAGCGCCCCATCGGGCAGGGCGCCACCGGAACCGTGTGGGAGGCGCTCGACCAGAAAGCCGGCAAGCCGGTCGCGGTGAAGCTGCTGCACGAGAGCCTGCTGCGCCAGCCCAAGCTCGTCACCCGGTTCGTGCAGGAGCGCACGATCCTGCGGATGCTGCGGCACCGCAACGTCGTACGGGTCCACGACCTGTTCAGCGTGGGCGAGACGATCGGCCTGGTCATGGACCTGGTCAGCGGCGGCAGCCTGCGTGATCTTCTGCGCGAGCGGCCCACCGTGGCGCCCGGCGAGGCGGCCCGGCTCACCGCCCAGGTGGCGGCGGCGCTGGCCGAGGCGCACGACCTGGGGGTGGTGCACCGCGATCTCAAGCCGGACAACATCCTGCTCGCCACGGCCGACGGGCGGCTCGACACCCGGCTCACCGACTTCGGGGTCGCGCGCATCCTGAACACGCCCAGCATGACCACGCCCAACGCGGTCGTCGGGACGCCGCACTACATGTCGCCCGAGGCGTTCCACGGGTCCACGGCCAGCCCGGCCACCGACGTGTACGCGCTCGGCGTGCTGCTCTACGAGCTGATCAGCGGACGGCCGCCGTACACGAGCGACTCGATTCCCGACCTCATGCGCCAGCACCTCGAGGGCAACCCCGAGCGGCGTCCCGGCCTCCCCGACCTGCTCTGGGACGTGATCATGGGATGCATGGCGCAGAAGCCCCGGCTGCGCCCGACCGCCGCCGAACTGGTGGCCGACCTGTCCGACGCCGCCCGCCGCTTCGCCGACGTGCCCGCCCTGCCGCCGCCGGACGAGGCGCCCTCGCCGCCGCAGTCGGTCCGGTCGCCCTTCCTGCAGCCCGCTTCGTCCCTGCTCCCCGGCCGGTCGCTGTTCACCGGTCCGTCCCTGGTCCCCGCCCCGGCCCCTTCGCTGGTCCCCGGGCCCCGTCGTCCCGAGAAGCGCAACGCCGTCCCGAGCTGGCGCTGGGGTCGTCCGTTGGCCACGCTGTCGCTGGTCGCCGCGGCCATGGTCGCTTCCGCCGTCGCCACCACCGCCTGGAACCTCGGCCGGCCCGACGGCGAGACCCGCGACCTGGGCGCCCCGCCGCAGGTCGTGGCGTCGAGCGCGCCCGCCCCGGTCGCCGCTACCGGAGTCGCCACCGGGGCCACCGCCAGTGCTGTCCCGCGCCGTCCGGCGGCCAAGGACCCGGGTCGCTCGCTGACCGGCGACGCGCAGCCGCTCACGCCGACGGCTCCGGCGGCGCGGCCCTCCGACGTACGCCCGAAGGCAGTGCCGGCGGCGACCAAGCACGCACCGACCCGGTCGCCGCAACCCGAGGCCCGCCCGTACGGCCCGTGGGAGTGCCGCCAGGGCGTGACGCTCGACTGGAGCAGCAAGACCGCGATGGTGTCGAAGCCCTGCCACACCACCGGTCGCGACGTGCGCTACCAAGGTTCGCTCACGGCCCAGGGCGGCGGCCGCGGCAGCATCACGGTGGCCCTGAAGGACGTCACCACCGGCCGCACCGTCGGCCCCGCGAAGACCTGCGACGGCCTGACCTTCGAGGGCAAGGCCTCCACGCGTGAGTGCGGCCCCGGCGACACGAGCCCGGCGCGCGGCCGCGAATACGCCGTCGTCATGTCGTTCACGTACGAGCGCGAGGGCCGCACCCTGACCGGCCGCGCCCAGGGAGCCGCCTTCACCTGGTGATCGGGACCGCGCGGAATTCGGTGGGGCCGTCCGGCGTTACCGGCTATCGTGACGCGCATGTACGCACTCGGTCTGCAGCTGCCCCTCGTGGCGGCTCCCGTGTGCGTGCGCGATCTCAGCGGCGTCGATACGCGAATCTGACCCTTCCCCACCAGCAGCAGAACCGTAGGGGGAGGGTGGTTCCGCCCTGCGCGGTTCTGGCGTGACCTGCCTGGCGACAGGCGCGCATCCCTTGTGCCCTTACATCCAGTGAGGACTGAGAAAACCATGGCCAAGAGCCAGTTCATCCGTACGAAGCCACACGTCAACATCGGCACGATGGGGCACGTCGACCACGGGAAGACGACCCTGACCGCCGCGATCACGAAGGTGCTCGCCGACCGCGACCCGGCCTCCAACCGGTACGTCGCGTTCGAGGGCATCGACAAGGCGCCCGAGGAGGCCGCCCGGGGCATCACCATCACCATCGCGCACGTCGAGTACGAGACGCTGAACCGGCACTACGCGCACGTAGACATGCCCGGCCACGCCGACTACGTGAAGAACATGATCACGGGCGCGGCGCAGGTCGACGGGGCGATCCTCGTGGTGAGCGCCCAGGACGGGTCGATGCCGCAGACGCGCGAGCACGTGCTGCTCGCGCAGCGGGTCGGCGTGCCCTACCTGGTGGTGGCTCTCAACAAGAGCGACGCCGTCGACGACCCGGAGCTGCTCGACCTGGTCGAGCTCGAGGTGCGGGAGCTGCTGACCGAGTACGGGTTCCCCGGTGACGAGGTTCCCGTCGTACGGGTCAGCGCGCTCAAGGCCCTCGAGGGCGACCCGCGGTGGGTGAAGTCGGTCGCCGACCTGCTCGACGCCGTCGACGACTACGTGCCGATCCCGCAGCGCGAGCTGGGCGAGCCGTTCCTGATGCCGATCGAGAACGTGCTCACCATCAGCGGCCGCGGCACCGTGGTCACCGGCAAGATCGAGCGCGGCACGCTGCGCGTCGGCGAGCCGGTCGAGGTCGTGGGTCTCGGCCCGACGATCGCCACCGTGGCGACCGGGCTCGAGACGTTCGGCAAGTCGCTCGAGACGGCCGAGGCCGGCGACAACGCGGCCGTGCTGCTGCGCGGCATCAAGCGCGAGCAGGTGCAGCGCGGCCAGGTGCTGGCGGTTCCGGGTTCGGTGACGCCGCACGTGAAGTTCGAGGCCCGCATGTACGCCCTGACGAAGGAGGAGGGTGGGCGGCACACGCCGTTCGAGACGAACTACCGTCCGCAGTTCTTCTTCCACACCACCGACGTGTCCGGCGGCATGGACCTCGGCGACCGTGACCTGGTCATGCCGGGCGACACGCTCGACAAGGTCGTGGTGACGCTGGGCAAGCCGGTCGCGCTCGAGGTCGGCGCCGGTTTCGCGGTGCGCGAGGGCAACCGCACGGTCGCCGCAGGCACGGTGACGGCCCTGCTCGACTGAGTCACAGGTGGCCCCGGTTGTTGAAGCCGGGGCCACTCCCGTCGGTACGGTGGCCCGGTGATGTTGCCGCTGCCCGAGGGCGAGTTCGACGCCTACCTGTTCGACTGTGACGGGACCATTACCGACTCCATGCCGATCCACTATCAGGCGTGGCAGCAGGTGCTCGGGGAGTACGGCGTCGTCTTCGGCGAGGAGCAGTTCTACGCGTGGGGCGGCCGCACCCCGGCCGAGGTGATCGCCGACCTCAACGCGATGCAGGGCCTGGCGATCCCGGCCGACGTGGTCGACGCGCGCCGCGAGCAGATCTTCCTCGAGTTGCTGCCGCAGGTCGGCGCGGTGCCCGAGGTTCTCGAGCACATCGAGGCGGCGTACGGGAAGGTGCCCTTCGCCGTCGTGTCGGGCAGCAGCCGCGAATCGGTGACGGCGTCGCTGGACGCGCTCGGCATCCGTGATCGCTTCGAGGTGATGGTGTGCGCCGGCGACTACGCGAACGGCAAACCGGACCCGGAGTGTTTCCTCAACGCGGCCAAGCTTCTCGAGGTGGCGCCCGAACGGTGCCTGGTCTTCGAGGACACCGACTTCGGCATGCGCGCGGCCGCCGCGGCGGGCATGGCCGCCGTCCGGGTGCCGCCACCGTGGCAGCGGCACCCGATCAACGTCAGCTGAGCGAGAGATAGTCGAGGTTGAACCCGCCGGATTCGCAGAAGACCGTCACGAGCTGATCGCCGGCGGCCAGCTCGACCGGCACGTGCACCGACTGGTAGGCGGCCCATCCGCCGGTGTCCGGCACCGACACCGTCGCGACAGTGTCGCCGGCCGCCGAGCGGATCGAGATCGCGTTCGCGGCCGCCGCGCCCGTGCCGTTGGCGACGCGCAGTTCCAGGTCGTACGTTCCAGGCTGGGCGACGTCGACGCGGTAGCTCAGCCACTTGCCGGGTGCGGTCCAGCCGATGTTCTTACCGCCGCTGGCCCCGGCGTTGTTCTCGACGAAGTTCGCGCCGCCCTCGGTCCAGCCGCTCTGGGCCGCGTACGACTCGGCCTCGACCCGTACGCCGACCGGCGCCCCTCGCGGCGTCACGTTCACGGTAACCGTCACCGTGTCGCGCGCGGCGCCGTCGGTCGCGTGGAAGGTGAGCCGCTGCGTTCCGGCCACGGTCGGGCTCAGGGTCACCACCCCGGTCGACGCGTCGAGGGACACCCCGCCCGGCAGGTCCGTCGCGTAGTAGGCGAGCCGGTCCCGATCCCGGTCGCTCGCCGACAGCCGGAACGTGGTCGTCGCGTACTGATCCGCGGCCACCGGCGGCACGTCTTTGAGCATGGGCGCGTGGTCGCGGCGGGGCGGGTCGCCCTTCCAGCGGTACGTCGCATACGCGTTCGCGGGCACGGTGACCACAAAGGACTCGTCGCCGAGCGTCACGCGGACATGCTTCGCCGTTGACGACGAGTTACCGATTACCGCGGTGAAGCGGTCGCCGTCGCGATAGACGACGTTGCTGACCCCGGCGCCGGTCGCGCTCGACTCGACGCGTACGTCGCTCGGGGTCAGATAGCGAGCGAACTGCCCGAGCGGGTACAGCTCATCCCGTACGGAAAAGGTCTGGGTCTCGGTGTTGACCTTGACGAGACGGTTGGGCCACTTGGTGGTGCGGCCGATCTCGGCCCAGTCGACGTCGTTGTCGCGCTGGTCGGTCCAGTGCAGGGTGCCGCCGGTCTGGTCGGTCGCCTGCGCCCACAGCGTGTAACTGCTCGCGTTCAACCGGAAGTAGTCGAGCACGGTCGCCGGGTTGAGATCGCTCGTCTCGGTCATGTGTACCGGCTTGCCGAACTCCTGGTAGGCGTCGCGCATGACGGTCGGATCGCCCCAGTACGGGTGGAATGCGATGCCGTCGGCGGCCCTCCGTGTGGCCGGGTCGTTCATGATCCGGTGGTAGTTCTTGGTCGCCGTGCTGTTCGGGTCGCGCCAGTCCCAGAAGTTGAAATCGTGCACGTAGAGCTGAGCGTCAATGTTCGCGCGGCGGAGTTCACGCTTGATGGCGACCGAGAGCTTCTGCTGCTGCTCGACGCTGATGTCCATCGCCGGATAGACGACGTCCATTCCCGGCTCGTTGAGCAGCGTCAGCGCGTCGATTCTGATGCCCTTCTCCGCGTACGCCTTCAAGTACTTCACGTAGTACCGGGCGAAAACGTCGATGCAGTCGTCGCGCAGCTTGCCGACCTGGTAGTGCTCGGTGCTACTGCCCGGCTTCAACGCGACCTCACCGGTGAACCGGTTGTTGGTCTTCATCCAGGCCGGCGCGCTCCAGGCCGAGGCGAAGAACGTGGCCCTCGGGTTGTACTTCTGGATGAGCTTGACCGCTTCGACCATGTGCAGATCGATGTCGCGCTGAATCGAGAAATGCTTCAGTGCGAAGTCCTCGGTGACGCCCGGCGGCAATTCGTCGTAGGACCAGAACGGCAGGTGCTCGATGAGGTCCGGGCTGCCGATGGTGAGCCGGAACCGATCGAACCCGGCCCCGTGCTTCGGGTCGACCAGCAGGCGTACGGCCTTCTCGCGTTCGGCCGGGGTCAGCTTCCAGAGGTTCGAGACGCTGGTCTCGTCGATCGACATGCCGATGCCGCTGTACCGCTGCCGAGTCTGCGACGGGTCGACGACCACGGTCGTGTCGACGGTTTGACCCCGGCCGTCACCGACCCGCGTCGTGGGCAGCGGGGCCCACGCGTTGGTGGGCCCGGTCGAGTGGGTGCCGGTGACCAGTTCTCCCGAGCTGTGCCCTCGCGGCGTGGGTGCGGTGGCGGTCGAGCCGTGCCCTCTCGGCGTCGTTGCGGTGGCGGGTTGCCCTGCCAGTAGCGTCATGGTCGTCGATGCGACGGCCAGCGCCGCGGTTACGGATCGCTTCACCGGACCTCCAGAAGAGATAGATCAACCACTATCCGTTCCGGAGTTTATTAAGGTCTTTAACTAACAGGCAACAGCCGCAACGGTCGCCCCACGACCACGCTGCCTCTACTTGCCGAGCGTCTTGAGGAACTCGGGGTTGTCGTCCGGCGCGACGAAGCCGCGCAGCGGGACATGCGGCACAGGGCGGCCCTTGACGAACCACGCGATCGCCCCGAACGGCGACAGCAGCAGGATGGCGAACATCCAGGCGGCCCAGGGCGCGGTGCGGATCGCCTTCTCGTCAGCGCGAAGGACGTCGACCAGCGCGATGATCACGAGCGCGAGGTCGAGTAGAAGCAGAAGAGTAACGACACGGGCCATGCCTGAGGACTCTCCGGCCCGCGGGGGCGATCCGCCGTTCCCGGGCGGGTGCGATCGGGTGGCGCCCTTGCGTCGGGGCGCCACCCGGGGCGCGTCACAGGGCGCCGGCGAGGGCGGGCAGGTAGCCGTACGTGTAGCCGTTGAGGTTGGGGTGGAAGGAGTTCTGCGGCGGCGTCACCGTGAGGCCGTGCAGGTAGGGGCTTGACGAGCAGATGCCGTGGCCGGCGAACTCGTCGCGGACGTCGCTGAAGACGAAGCCGGCCGTTCGGGCGCGGTCCTCGATCACGTCGTTGAGCGTCTGCGCGCCCTCGTTGAGCGCCCGCCGTTTGGCCAGGGTCATCCCGGCCAGGCCGCAACTCGCCGACGCCGTGTCGAAGAGCAGCGGATAGCCGAGCACGACCACCTTCGCGCCGGGCGCCTTCCGCTTGATGGCCGCGTACGTCGAATCGAGCTTGGCGGGCAGCGTGGCCGTCATGTCGGCGCGCGCGGCGGCGACCCGGTCGCGGCAGGCGGCGTCGCTGCTGACCTGGCAGCCGAGCACAGTGGGCGCGAACCCGGCGTCATTGCCACCGATCGTGATGCTGATCAGATCGGCCGAGCCGCGCAGGAACGGGACCTGAAGACTGCGTACGTCGCCGGTCTCGGCGCCGCCGCAGCTCAGATCGGTGAACGACTTGGGGTTGTTGCGCGCCTTCCACTGGCCCGGATAGCCCTGGGCGCTGCGGAAGCACAGGATGCTCTGGCCGGGCGCGCCGACGCCCGACGAATAGGAGTCGCCGAGCGCGACGTAGTCGGTTTCGGCCGGGTTGATCGCCGCGACGGCGAGACGTGCCGCGGCGGTGTTGCTCGCGGCGGTGTTGCTCGCGGCGGCGGGGGTTGCTGCCGCTGGGGTTGCTGCTGCGGGTATGGCGACGGCGAGTGACAGCAGGGTCGAAGTGACGAGACAGCCGAGTCGTCTGCCCATCGGGTGGCCTCCGGTCCGTGGGGGAGGGGAAGCCGAAGCGCTCCGGTCACCGCACGGTAAGCCGGGCCGCTGGGAAAAGAAACACGGTGACATTCCCGTTACTTCGTAGTAACATTCGTCGATGTGACCTGCATCTATGTCATGCGGTGACGGGTCGGCGACCCTGTGCGACCGATTCACACGACGGCCACAGGCGATCTTCAGCATGCCTTCAGCCGCCGTGGCTACCGTCCTCACATGGAAGAAGAACGGGCACGCCGGATCGTCGAAACGCTGCGCTCGCGGAATGTCTTCGCCCATGTGAAGCTGCCGCAGGCCGGCGTCACCCAATACGGCATTCGCGTCACACTCCCCGACGGCCGCGAGGCGATCTGGGACAACGACGGCACCGCCGGCCTCGAGGCCCAGATCATGCGCAACGGCATCCTGGTGGGCTTCGTCGCCTCGATCCCCGAGTCGGAAAACTTCGGCGACGGCCAGATCATCGAATCGATCGCCACCGCCGACTACGACCGCCCCGTCGGTCGTTCCCGTCCCTCCACGCCCCAGCCGGCCAGCACTCGCCCGCCCGCGCCGGTCTCGCTGACCCAGCGGCTCCGCAGCAGCTTCCGCGGCTGAGGTTTCGTGCTCGGCGTCGTCAGGGGTCGGGGCTGATCAGCTCGATCAGACGGTCGAGCGCGACCGGCCACAGCTCCGGGGTCAGGTTGGCCAGCAACGTCTCGGCCAGCGCGTGCGCCACGACGGTGATGTGCTCATTCACGGCCGGATCAAGCGGCGGCGGAGGCGGCGTCGCGGGGGCCGGTTCAGGCCGCGGTTCCGGCTCGGCTTGCTGTTCCGGCACGGCTCGCTGGTTTGGCTCGCCATGCTGTTCCGGCTCGGCTTGCTGTTCCGGCTCGGCTCGCTGTTCCGGCACGGCTCGCTGGTTTGGCTCGCCTTGCTGCTCCGGTTCAGCTTGCTGTTCCGGCTCGGCTCGTTCGTCTGGCTCGGCCCGCTGCTGTGTGTCGGCTCGTTGGTCCGGCTCCCCGTTGCGTTCCGGTTCGGGATCGGGTTCCGGATCCCACCACGGCTCCTTGGTCCACTGGCGCTGAGAGTCCGGCTCCTGCGGTGCCTCCGGCGCCGCGTGGCGGTGCGCCCGCTTAGGCCGCTCCGGCGCTTGCTGTGGCTCAAGCCTGCTCTGCGGTTCGGGTCCGAGCTGCGGTCCTGTTACGAGCTGTGACTCCGAAACGGGCGGTGGTTCCGGTCCGAGCTGTGGTCCCAGTTCGAGTTGCGGTTCCGGTTTGAGCTGTGGTTCCGATGGGTGCTGTGGTCCCAGTTCGAGCTGAGGCTCCGGTCCGAGCTGTGGTCCCAGTTCGAGCTGCGGTTGCGGTCCGAGCTGTGGTCCCAGTTCGAGCTGCGGTTCCGGTCCGAGCTGTGATTCCGATGGGTGCTGTCGTTCTGGTTCGAGCTGCGGCTCCTGCGCGAGCTGCACCACCGAAGTGAGCTGCGGTTCCGGTTCGTGCCGCTGTTCCGGTGCGTGCGGAACCTCAGACCCGGGCCTGTGCTGGTGCAGTTCAAGTTCGAGCACCGACTCGGGGCGTGCGTGTTGACCGTAGGGTTTGCGCTCCTCATGAAGCTCAGGCTTTGTGTCCGGCCCAACCCGCCTGTCCGTCGTCAACTCATCGGTGCGCAGACCGAGATCAAACCGTTCGGAGGTTTTGTCCCGAGAGAGCCCATCTTCCGGAAATGGTAGGTCGAATACCGGCCGATCGTGCGGTTCGTCCGACTCGGGCTTTTCATCCGGTGCGGGTTGGAGGTGCCTCTGCGCCCGCTTCGGCTTTTCGTCCAGATCGGGCCGATCATCCAGCTCGTTCTGGCCGGGTCGTTGGCCGGGCTCGGGCTCGGCGTTGCGGGCCAGCCGCCTGCGCTGCTCCGGCCGTTCGCTCTCGTCGTCCTGCTTGAGTTCATCGAGCCAGTCATCCAGCTCGTCCCGGTCGCTCGGCCCCAGGCGGTCGTCCCGCTCAGGACGGCTGTCCTCAGCAAGTGGCTCGGGGCGCTTGTGCCGACCCGAGCGCTCGGCCTCTCGCCCGAGCGGCGAGGACGGCGCGGACGGCGCGGACGGCGCGGCCAGCGAAGACAGCGCGGATGGTGCGGACGGCGAGGCCGGCGAGGACGGCGAGGACGGCGAAGACAGCGCGGATGGTGCGGACGGCGCGGACGGCGCGGACGTGACGACCGGAGCGGCCGGCAGATCCTCCCGGGCGCCGATCAGGTGCAGATAGCTCGTGGCCCGCGTCAACGCGATGTAAAGCAGCCGATGCCCGCGCGGGTCGTCGTCGACGATGAAGCCGGGCTCGACCACGATCGCCGCGTCGAACTCCAGGCCTTTCGTCTCGTGCGGGCCGACCAGGTTGATCGACGGTCCGCGGTCGTCGCCGGCTGTCGGGCTCCACGGGAGCCTCTCCGAGCGCAGCAGCTCCTCGACCTCGTCGCGGCAGCGCGGCGGGCACACGATCGCGACCGACCGGCCCGACTCGGCGTGCTCGGCTGCCGATCTCACCACGGCCGCCGCGCGGGTCGCCGGTTCGACCGGCACGATCACCGGATCGGCCGGGCCGTTGCGTACCGTCGCCGGGGGTTGCACGCTGGGCGCCGCCGTCGGCAGCAGTTCGGCCGCGAGCCCGAAGATCTGCCGCGGCACGCGATAGCCGAAGCGCAGCTCGCGGTGCACGTGCGGCTGTGCCGTGGGCAGGTGGGCGAGCACGTCGTGCCAGTCTTCGCGGGCCCACGGGCCGGTCGACTGGGCCAGGTCGCCGAGCACGGTCATCGAGCCGTTCGCCGAGCGCCGCGAGATTGCCCGCAACTGCATCGGCGAGAGATCTTGAGCCTCGTCGACCACCACATGGGCGTACGTCGGTGGCGAGATCCCGGACAGATGTTCGGCCTCGTCGAGCAGCGCCGGATCGGCCGGACCGAAGCCCTCGCCGAGCGCGTCGATCTCACGCTCGGTGAATTCGCCCTCGGCCGCGAGAGCGAGCAGTTCCCGCGAGCCGAACAGCTTGGTCAGGAACGTCGCGGCGTCGAACTCGGGCCACAGCAGGTCGGCGAGCTGGTCGGCCGCATCGAGGATCAGGCGCGGGTCCTGCGTTTCGGTCACCAGCGCCGCCCGCAGCAGCCGCCGCCGGTCACCCGCGGTCGCCTTGCTCGCCGTCGCGGTGGCGATCACCCGCCGTACGGTCGCGGGGTCGAGCCTCACCTCGCGGCCATGCACGGTGACCAGGGCCGGCAGATCGGCGGGACGCTCGCGATAGGACGCGAGAGCCCGCGCGAGCAGGCCGGCCATCCGCGCCTCGCCCCTGAGCCGGATCACGTGGGGCGGCTCGGGACCGCCGGTGACCGCCTTGGGCAGCAGCTCGTCGATCGAGCTGTGCGTGGCGCCCTCGTGACCCCACGCGCCGAGCAGGCCCCGCGTGTGCCGCGCGAAGCCGCGCGACGGGCCGGCAATCAGCACCTCGGGCGCGGTCAGGCCCAGGTCGGGGTGGCCGAGCAGCCAGGCGACGCGGCGCAGCGCGACCCCGGTACGACCGGTGCCCGGGCCGCCCTGGATCAGCAGCACGCTTTCGGGAACCGTACTGATGAGCTCGTCCTGGGCGGCCTGGATCGTCGTGGCGTCGGCCAGCCCGGCCAGCAACTCGTCCGGAGGCCCGCCGACAACAACCGGACGTTCCGGCTCGCCGAGGACGGTCAAGGTCAGACGCCTTCGAGGGGCACTTCGAGGCGTACGCTGCCGCGCAGGTCGAGGTAGACCTTGTCGGGTGCGCGCACCACGCGGATCACCACGTCCTCACAGTTCGGGCAGCGCGCCACCAGACCCGGCGCCCGGTTCCACAGCCGCAGGGTGGCGACCGCGTCGGTGTGCCGGCACCCGGCGCACATGTAACGCGCCGAGGTCACGTCGACCGCGAAGACCTCGCGCAGGTCGCCGGCCATCGCGTTGCCGTCGAGCGTCGCGCCGTCCTCGAATTCCTCTGTCGATGTAGCTGTCACGACGTTCCTCCGAAGCGTTCGGTGCGGATCCGGCGCGGGTCGTGGCCGAGCGCGACCAAGATATCCGCGGCGGCCTCGACGAACGTCGTGGGGCCGCAGACGAAGCAGTCCGGCGCGAAGTCCGGCGGCCAACCGTACGTGTTCAGGGCCGCCACGTCGATCCTCTTCGGGGGCGAGGACCAATCGTCCGGCGTCTTGCGGGTGTAGACGTAGTGAACATCGAGGCCCGCGTCGTCCCGGACGCGGCGCCGCAGCTCCTCGGCGTACAGAATGTCAGTGGGTGTGCGCACCGAGTAGATCAACCGGAACGGCTGTTTCGTGCCGGCCGTGGCGCGGGCGCGGATCATCGCCATCAACGGCACCACCCCCGAGCCGCCGCCGAGCAGCAGCACCGGCGCGGTCTGCGTCTCGCGCCAGACGAACCACCCGCCGACCGGGCCGCGCAGCTCGATCTGATCGCCGACCTCGACCGTGTCGGTCAGATAGGGCGAGACCTCGCCGTCGTCGAGCCGCTGGATGGTCAGCTCGACCCTGTTCTGGGGATGGGGCCAGGACGACGCGATCGAATAGCTGCGCTGGGCGCTGTATCCGTCGTCGGCCGTCAGGCGCACGTCGACGTGCTGGCCGGGCAGGTGCCCCGGCCAGTCCGGAACGTCGAGCACCAAGGTGCGTGCCGTCGGCGTCTCCCAGTGGGCTTCGGCCAGAGTGGCCGCCCGCCAGATCAGTCGCCCTGATATCGCTGTTCTCGCCATGGGTCTCCGTACATGTGATAGCCGGCCGCCTCCCAGAAGCCGGGCTCATCTTCGGGCATCAGCGTCAGGCCGGTCACCCATTTCGCTGATTTCCAGAAATAGAGGTGCGGAATGAGCAGACGGGCCGGCCCGCCGTGCTCAGGATGCAGATCCTCACCCTCAAACTTGTAGACCACCCAGGCCTTGCCGTCGAGAAGATCTTCCATGGGTACGTTCGTGGTGTAGCCGCCGAAGCTGTGCGCCATCGTGTAGTCGGCGGACGACTCGACATCGCCGAGCAGCGTGTCGAGCGAGACTCCGCGCCAGGTCGTACCCAGCTTGGACCACTTGGTGACGCAATGGATGTCGACCGTGAAGTCCTCGGCCGGCAGTGCTTGGAACTCGCTCCAGTTCCAGCTGGTCTTCTCGCCGGTCTCGGTGGTGATGGTGAACCGCCAGCGATCGAGCGGGACCCGCGGGGTCGGCCCGGCCGAAAGCACCGGGAAGTCGTGTGTCAGGTACTGGCCGGGCGGCAGGCCGGGCACCGACTCGCGCCGTCGGCCGCCGAATCCTCGAGAAATGATGCCCATAGTGATTGAGCAAAGCACATGATCAATTAGCTGTCAGTGTTGGCCGAGTCACTCTCGTGTTTTGGCCGTTCGGACGCCCTTTGTCCGGCTTGGGTGCGACGATGCTTTTGCGTACGGCTTCACTCAGGCGTTCGAACGGGGAACCGCGCGGCATGACAGTGCAGGACGAGAACGGCGTCTACCGATCGCTGGCGCGTGAACGCCGCAATCAGCGCCGCAAGCAGCTCGGCGTGGGACTGGCCGGGCTGCTTGCGATCGCGGGAGCGGGCGCCTTCGCCGCGCAGATCGACGTCGTCGACCTGCTGCCCTCCTCGGACCGCCCGCTCGTCATCGCCCAGCCGCAACGCACTCCGTCCGCGTCCCCGTCGCCGGCCGCGTCCGCCCCCGTCTCCGTGGTGCGCTCGAAGAAGACCGTCACGCCGTGGCGGGTCGTCCGGTCCGGCGTTCGTCAGCGGACCAGCCCGACCCCTCCACCACCGCCGTCGCCCTCGGTCCTGATCGCCTCGGCGCCGGTCGTCCAGCTCAACGAGAACACCGCGTCCGGCACGATCCGGGTGACCGTGGCCGCGTTCGACCTCAGCGGGCGGCCCGAACTGGCCCTCGTGGGTGATCAGGGCTGGGCGGTGGGACGGGCCCGCTGCAGCCGGAGTGCTCGCTCGGACGCCGGCGCCGCCGCCTCCGCCGCGCCGCCGACGCTTGTCTGCTGGCGCACGTCGCCGCAGCGCAGCGTGGTCACCGTCGCGACGTCTTCGCGGGGGCGTCCGGCGACGGCCGAGAGCATCGCCGTGCTCGAACGCGAATGGGCGCGGCTGGGCTGACAACACGGAGGACCCCGGCGCCCCGCGTACGGCTCCAGGGTCCTCTTCCGTGCTGGGGGCTTGAATCCGTACGGGTCAGGCGATCTTGACTGCCGCGGTGGTGACGCCGGTGACCGCGGTGGTTCCCGGTACGACGATGCGGACGGTCATGCCGGACTTCAGGATGGCCGCGGAGTAGGTCGTCTTGGCGTAGTCGACCGTGGCGGTGGCGAACCCGGCCCACTGGCCGTTCTCGTACTTCTCGAAGCTGATCTTCTGGCCGAGAGGGCCGGCGAAGGCCAGCGCGACCTTGCCGGCCGACGGGCTCGCCGCGGTGGCCGTCGAGTGGACGGTGAAACTCGTGGCGGCCGAGGTGACGGTGGCGTCGGCGGCGGGCACCTCGAGGCGGACCTGGACGTGGGCGACGGCGGTCCGCGAGAAGACGACCTTGCCGTTCGCGTCGGTGGTGCCGTTGACGTAGGTGGTCTTGGTCGTGGCCGCCGGGGTGACGGCGAAGCGGACGGCCTTACCGGCCCACGGGATGCCGCCGGCGGTCACCGTGTAGGTCGCCGTGGTGGAAGTGCCGTAGACAACGTCGGTGGCGGCGGCAGTGATCTTGATGGTCGGGCTGGTGGCCGGGGCCGTCGTGGTCGGCTTGGGCGCGGCCGGGGCGGTGGTGGCCGGGCTCGTCGTTGCCGGAGTGGTGGGGCTCGTGGTGGCGGGGCTGGTAACCGGCGTGACCGCCTGCAGCGCGGCGACGGCGTCGATGCGGCCGTAGCCGAAGTCGTTGTCGCGGCCCTTCGCGCCCAGGTCGACGGCCGAGCGCTCCAGCGCGCTCTGCACCTGGTCGGGCGTCAGAGCCGTCTGGTACGCCTTGAGCAGCGCGGCGACGGCCGCGACGTGCGGGGTGGCCATCGAGGTGCCGTTCATCGAGGCGTACCCGGTCTTACCGCCGAGCGCCGTCGGGTAGGTGCTGAGGATCCCCGTGCCCGGTGCGGACACGTCGACGTAGCTGCCCGCGGTCGAGTAGGTGCCGATCTTGTCGGCCGAGTCGGTGGCGCCGACCCCGATCACACCCGCGTCCGCCGCCGGGTAGTTGGCCGGGCTGCCCTTCGCCCGGTCGTTCCCGGACGCCGCGACAACGACAACACCCTTACCCCGGGCGTACGTGATGGCGCTGGTCACGGCCTTGGTCTGGGAGCTCGACCCGAGCGACATGTTGATGACCTTCGCGCCGCGGTCGGTGGCCCAGATGATGCCCTCGGCCGTGTCGGACATGAAGCCCGACCCCTTCGCGTTCAACACCCGGACCGGCAGGATCTTGACCCCCGGCGCGACCGCGCTGATCCCGACGTTGTTGCCGGTGACGGCGGCGATGGTGCCCGCGACGTGCGTACCGTGCCCGTTCGGGTCGGTGCTGACGCCGGCCTTGTTGGCGATGGCGTCGTAGCCGCTCAGGGTGTTCGCGGCCAGATCGGGGTGCTTGGCGTCCACCCCGGTGTCGAGCACGGCGACGACGACGCCCGCGCCGGTCGACTTCGTCCAGGCGTCAGCCACCCGGATCTTCGTGAAGTCCCACTGCCGGCTACGCATCGTGTCAGTCCCGGTGGGCGCGTCAGTCGCGGTGACCACAGCGTCAACCTCGACCCCGACAGCGTTCTCCGTGCCCTGGCCGGCCTTGACGGCCTTGGCCGCGCCGCTCTTCGAGGTCGCGGTGGTGACCTTGACGACGGGCTTGCCGTTGGCGTCGAGCGTCGTCGTGACCACGCGCACGGGCTTCTCGGCCGAGACGGCGGCCGGCAGGAGCTTCTCCGGGGCCTCGTTCAGGTTGTCCGTGGCCGGCGTGTATTCGGCGGCCGGCTGCCACTCGGCGGCCGACGTGACGGTGGCGGGCAGGGCGATCGCGACGCCACCGGCGACCGCGCCGATCGCCAGAGCGCCAACCGCGTAGCGGCGCAGGTGTTTCCTCATGAACGTCCTCCCCAGGTGTAGTCGAGGAGAACAGTCGGTCGCCCCATTTGGACTGAGAGAAAAGTGCTGGGTGCAGCTCGGTTGCATGCAACCTGGCTGCAGTTCTGGTCTGACCTCAGCGCGGGCTAGCTTTCGCCGCGTTTTGTCCAGTTATTTGCGACTATGGGGGATCGGGGTCGGCCGTGTAACTCCGATGGCCGGCTCGACAGCCCCGACCCGAAGAAAGGACCAAGCAATGCCCAACGAAGAAATCCCGCAGGAGCCGACGTCCCGGCCTTTCGCGTCACGTCGGGCTCGGATGGCCCTGGCATTGGCGGGATTGACCGCCGTTGGTACCGGCAGCTACGTCGTCGCTGATCGTTTCAGCGTTGAGGAGACGGCGGAAACGACGGCCGGCACACCCTTGCGGACCTCGGCGGGAAACCAGACCGAGGTCGGCAGCGTGTCCTCGCCGGCCAGCCCGGCAATCCGGTCGTCGTCTCAGCCCGCAGTCCCCGCGACCCCTGCGCCCGACGAATCCGCATCGGCCCGGTCCGCGTCGGCCGAGCCCAGGTCGGATGCCGAGCGGGTCAAGGCCGCGAAGAGCTTCGCGGCCAAGCACGGAGTGACAAACTTTCACCCCGTCATCCCCCGCGACCAACCGGAGTTGTCAGCGGCGGCGGCCGCCGCCACGGTTACTACGACCGGATCGGCCGAGCAGGGCAAGACCATGCGGATCATCACCGCCAAGGGTGACCTGACAGGCCAGCTTGAGCTGGGCTGGGTCGCCGGTGGGATCACGAAGGTCGGAGAGGTCAGCTGTTCGCAGACCTTCAGGCTGGCCAACGAGGAGAAGCCGCGCAAGAAGCCCAGCATGGCTGTGTGCTGGCGGACGAGCGCCGAGAAGAGCGTGGCCGCCGTGACTGTCAACCTTCACGGCAAGCCGTCATTTTCGGAGGGCGCGGCGGTAATCATGCGCGAATGGCGAGAACTCGGATGACATCGCGGACCGCGCCGAGTACGGAGAACGCGGCCCGATGCGAAAGCATCGGGCCGCGGCTCGTTGTCGCAGTCAGATCGGAGTTTGCCGGATCAGAACGGAGCGACGGTGAAGGTCGAACTGCTGGAGATGCCGCTCTGGATGTAGGTGGCGTCGGTCGACACGGCGTTGACCGTGCCGTTGCTGACGTAGGTCAGGTTGTAGGCGCCCTCAGGCACGGGCAGATTCGCCGTGGCCGGGAACACCGACAGCGTCGTCGTACCGTTGGTCAGCGCATCTGGCGCGATGTTCGCCGTGGCGCCGGCCTGCGCCGAGAGGACGGATCCCGTCGTCGCGTTGATGCGCGCACCGAAGACGATGCGGGTGTCGTCAGCGGCCACCAGCACCGGATCGATGCCGCTGAGCGCTCCTGTGGCCGTTGTGGCTGTGACCGTTTTGACCGGTCCACCCGCGGAAAGAACGATCGGGGTGGTGACTCCGGTGCCGCTGGCGGCGTTGGACAGCAGCGCGCTGGTAGCGCTGATGATGCCCGTGATCGTGGTACTGGAGGGAATGCTCGGGGAAGCAGCCGGGTCCGTGACGGTCTTGCCGATGTCGAGTGCCGAGAACGTGCCACCGGCGAAGTTCGTCACCACCCTGCTGCCCGCAACCGTGTCCAGGGTGCCACCGACCGGTGTAACGGACATGACTGCCGTACCCGCGGCGTTGAGCCGAGCCCGCAGGTCGAGCCGGCAGATCAGCTCGGAGTCACTGAGCACCAGGACGTTCGAGCATTCGGCGATCGGCGGGTTGGCGCGGTTGCCGCCCGCCAACGACGAGCTGTACAAGCCGTTGACGAGATAGATGTGCGCGTTGGTCAGATCGCCGGAATTCCACGTCGCGCTCTGGAACCCGAGACCGTTCACCACGACGTCGATCACCCGGGTGTTCGGCGCGGTATTGGGCCGGACCGATAGGGCGCTGGTGAAGTTGTAGGCGTTCTGTAGCGTCACCGAACCGGCGCTCGTGGTCACGACCAGGGCGACGTTGTTGGCCGGGATGTGCGACGGCGTGGTTGCCGAGAAGGCCGTCCGGGTGAGCGGAGTGATGTTGGTCAGCGGCGACCCGCCCAGCGTCGCGGTGATCTCGGCGGCGGTCAGCGGAAACGACGTGCCGCTGACGGTGACGCGGCTGCCGCCCAGCGCGGTGCCCGCCCGCGGCGTGACAGCGGTGGCAGTGTGCAGCACCGTGGCGGTGTAAGGGCTGGCGGCGATCGTTGTCGAGACGCCGTTGTCTTCGCCGTTGTAGATGCAGAGCTGCCAAGGCAAGCTCGTGTTGCTACCCACCGCGCTGTTCCACGCGCCCACGTTCGTGTAGAGCTGAGGCACCGTCAGGGCCAGCCGGTTGTCGCTCACCCTACGCGGCGCGCTGTTGCCCGTGACCGGCACCGAGCTTCCAAGGGTGACGGTCGTGCTATAGGTGCCGGGGCAGCTGGTGGCGGTGGTGAACAGCGCCCCAGGGCTGTCGATACCGGCCAGGATCGCGTTCGGCGCGGTGACGTTCAGGCCGTTGCCGCCGGCCCAGGAACCGGTGGTGTTCGACAGCTGGATCTGGGTGGCGGTGTAGGCCACGGCGGTGAGCAATGCGCTCGACGTCGTAGCACCGTTGTAGAGGCACAGACTGAACTGGACCGAGGCCGCGGCCGGCGTGACGACCCCGGTCGGGACCGTGACGTTTACCGACGAGTCCGACTGCTTCTGCGCGGTGGCGACCATCGAGGCGGTCGGCGTGCCGTAGGTAGCGGGGCACATGTTTTCGGTCGTGAACAGGGCCTGGATGTTGGAGATGCCGGTGAAGACATTGCCGCCCGTGCCGGTCGACACGGCGACGACGTTGCCGCCGCCGGTCGGGCCGATCGCTGGGTTCGCCGTGGGCACCGCTCCCACCGGGATCGCGTAACCGGTCGCGCTACCCACCCGGGCGTTGGAGCCGGTGGGCTCGTACAGGCACGCGATGTAGCGCTTGACCTGGCCGTTGGTCCCGGTGGCGAGGCTCGACGGCACGGTGAAGGTGACGCTCTTGGCCGTGGACGACGACAGCGTGACCGTGGCGGCGATGACGGAGGTCGAGGTTGCCGGTATCGGCGTCACGCAGGTCGTTCCGGTGGTCAGGATCTGTACCCGGTTCGGCGTACCGCCGCCGTCGGTTCCGTCCGCGATTGTCGCGGAGTCGTCGACGACCGTCACCGAACCGCCCGGAGCCACCACAGGTGGCGTCACCGTGGTGGCTGCGAGGGCCACCCCCGGAGCGACGATCATGGCGGCACCGGCCGCGCTGATCGTCAGCCCGGCGGCTAACGCCAGCCGGGATCGAGAAGTACTGGACTTACGCATGCGAGGTCCTCCTACGGGTCGCTACGGACCACGTCTCTGATTGGTGGGCTCCGCGCTCGGTGAACCGCCGCGAGCCGTCTCGCCGGAAGCGTAACTATTAGTCAGTAAAGAGTTGCCCGTAGTTACAAATATCGTGCAATGTCCGACGGATCGGATAGTAGGAAGGGGGAGCGTCCGCCAAGCCGGGATCGTTTCGCGTTTGGCCTAACCGCAAAACCAGAGACGTTATGCTGCTCTTGACCGCCTGGCCCCCCTTGCGCCTCCGGGAAAGGCTGCGCGCTCATGTCTCACGGCAAGCTCCACCGAGCAAGCTGCGCCGCGACGATCCTGATCGCGGCGGCCGTCTCGGTCCTGGCCGCGACCGGGCCGGCGTCGGCCGCCTCTTTGATGGCGCTGAGCAGTCCCGCCGGGCGGAGCGGTGGTGGCAACACGCTGGTCGGCACCGTGGGGCTGGTGCCCGGGGTGTCGGGGCCGTTCGCTGCGGGCACCAAGCCGACCGTGCAGTTCCAGTTCTACGGGACCGGTACAAGCGCGTCCGCCTGCAACGCCAAGGCCAAGGCGGTGGCCCAGATCGGCGTCGCGGGCGTGAGCCTCACCGCCGGTGTGCTCACGGTCGATCCGGCCCAAGTTACACGGATCACCGCCACGAAAATTGCCTTCAGGGTTCCGTCCAGTTCCTACCCGGCACTGGATGGCGGCGGGGTCGCGAGCACGATCAATACCAGCGGGCTGTCGCTCGTCGGGGATCAGACGGTGGCGCGGTGGAACGTCTGTGTCTATGACAGTGACTCGATCGCGAACAGCAACCTGCTGGCGTCCTCGTCCTACACGGTGGCGGTCAAGCCGACCATCGCGTCGATCCTCCCGGCCGGCAGCTCGGCCGGCGGCGGTCAGTCGATCACGGTGACCGGGACCGGGTTCAGCA
Organism: Actinoplanes solisilvae; assembly: GCF_003999975.1. Classification (GTDB taxonomy): domain Bacteria; phylum Actinomycetota; class Actinomycetes; order Mycobacteriales; family Micromonosporaceae; genus Actinoplanes; species Actinoplanes solisilvae. Next base: position 51,639 of record NZ_RJAC01000016.1, read on the forward strand.
CCATCACGGGCACGATCACCGGGGCGGTTGGCGGGGTTCCTCTCAGCGGCGTCAAGGTGGCGGCGGACGGCAAGAGCTTCACGGCGATCACCGGGGCGCGGGTCGCGGCGGCCGGCCTGGCGCTCACAGTGGACGGTCCGGGAGGCACGGTCAGCAGCCTCGACCCGGACAACAACCCTGCCACGAACGACATCCCGATTCCCTTCACCTACAACAACAGCGTCACGGTCACTCCGAACACCGCGGTGACCGGGTCCACAGTCGTCGTCGACGTCATGGGGGCGGGCTTCTCCGCCCTTGATTTCGACACGTCGGGCACCGCCGGCAGCAGCGACGCGCACGTGTTCCTGGTCAAGGACGCGTACGACGCGGCCGGCAACCGAGGCGTAGCCGAGTGCATAGTGGACGCTGTCGTCCGGGACACCGAGCTGCTCTGCACGCTCACCCTCGCCGGGGTGCCGGACGGCGCCTACACCTTGACCGTGGTGGAGAACGGCGACCCGGGCGCCGGAGTCGCCGCGAATCCGTCGCTCGTCACCAGCGGCGCGGTGTTCGTCGTCGCCCCGTACTGAGAGATCGTGGCCGTGGCTTCCGTCGCAGCCTTCTCTCGTGCTACGGTCTTTCTCATATCAAGAATTACTCGAACTGAGAACAACCGGGGTGGCGACATGGGTGAGGAAGAGTTCCTGAGCGGGTACGACCCTTCGGCCTATCCGGCGGTCGCGGTCACCGTCGACGTCGTCGCGCTGACCATCCGCGATGGGCGGCTCTGCGTGCTGCTGGTCGAGCGCGGCGAGCAGCCCTTCGCCGGCCGGCGGGCGCTGCCGGGCGGGTTCGTGAAGGAGGAGGGGCTCGACGCGGCGGCGCTGCGCGAGCTCGAGGAGGAGACCGGCGTCAGTCTCGCCCGGGTGCATCTCGAGCAGCTCAAGACGTACGGGAATCCCGGCCGCGACCCGCGCATGCGCGTCTTCTCCGTCGCCTACCTGGCCTTCGCGCCGAGCCTGCCCGAGCCCGAGGCCGGCACCGACGCGTCGGGCGCCTACTGGGTTCCGGTCGAGGAGGCCGCCGGGCTGGCCTTCGACCATGACGTGATCCTCGCCGACGGACTCGACCGGGCCCGCGCCAAGCTCGAATACACCCCGCTGGCCACCGCCTTCGCGGGCGACGACTTCACGATCGCCGAGCTGCGGCAGATCTACGCCGCCGTCTGGGGGGAGGAGCTGCACGCCGGCAACTTCCACCGCAAGGTGCTCTCGGTTCCCGGGTTTGTCGAAAGTACGGGCGAGACGTCGACCCGCGGCGGCGAGCGTGGCGGGCCGAAGCCGAAGCTCTACCGGGCCGGCGACGCGCGGCTGCTGCACCCGGCGCTGCTGCGTCCGACCCGCGAGGACGACGTCCGATGATGTTCGGCGAGGCTGCCGAACGCATCAGGAACGCCGCCACGTTCGAAGAGTTGATCACCGACGGGGGCGAGGAGGCCACCTACCGGGCGTACGCGAAGGCCGTACACCCTGATGCCGCCGCTGACTCGGAAGGCGCCACCCACGCCTTCGCCCAGCTCGCGCGGCTTTATCGCGATCGCGGCCGGCGACTGGCCGTGGGGGACATCGCCGACCTGATCAGGCGCGACGACACGACGATCACCAAGATCCCGCGCGATCCGGCCGACAGCGACCTCATGGAAGCCGAGGCTGCCGCGCTGCGACGGCTCCGCGACGAGGGCGACCCGAGATACCGGCCGTACGCGCCCAAGCTGATCGACAGCTACCTGCATGAAGACCCGGAACGACGGCGCAGGCGAGTCAACGTACAGGAAAGGCTTGTCGGTTTTGTCGCTCTGGATGCAGTAGAACCGAGGGACGCGCGCGACATCGCCTGGATCTGGCGGCGGCTGCTGGTCGGGCTCGGCTGGGCGCATCGCGCGGGCGTCGTGCACGGCGCGGTCCTCGAGGAACACGTGCTCATCCACCCCGAGCAGCACGGCGTGGCGCTCGTCGACTGGTGCTACTCCGGAACCCGCGTCAAGGCGGTCGTCGCGCGCCGCAAGGACGTGTACCCGCCCGAGGTTCTCAAGGACAAGAACGCGGGCCCCGCCACCGACATCTACATGGCCACCGGGCTGATGACGCGGCTCATCGAAGACCCGCCGAAGCCGTTGCGGCGTTTCGCCGACGGCTGCCTCTACGACGCGCCGCGCATGCGGCCGCAGGACGCCTGGCGTCTGCTGGCCGAGCTCGACGACATCCTGCATAGCCTCTACGGGCCGCGCACATTCCGGCCCTTCATCGTTTAACGGGAGGAACATCATGGGAAGCGGACGCTGGTCCACCGACGTCTACACCGCCGCCGACAACTACCGCCGGGCCACCGGCACGAGCGCCTTCGCCTACAGCGACAGCGGCGCCCGCAAGGCCCACCCCGCGCTCGACCCTCGCGGCGTCGACCAGCGGGAGAGCCGTGACAGCGACGAACACCCCTTCAGTACGCCGATCTCGGTGCTCTTCGATGTGACGGGCTCGATGGGTGGGGTGCCGCGCGTGCTCCAGACCAAGCTGCCGCAGCTGCTGGGCCTGCTGACCCGCAAGGGCTACGCGACCGATCCGCACATCATGTTCGGCGCGGTCGGCGACGCCACCTGCGACCGGGTGCCGCTGCAGGTCGGCCAGTTCGAGTCGGACAACCGCATGGACGAAGACCTGGCCCGCATCGTTATCGAGGGCGGCGGCGGTGGGCAGAAATCGGAGTCGTACGAGCTGGCCATGTACTTCATGGCCCGCCACACGTCGCTCGACTCGTTCGCGAAGCGCGGCCGCCGCGGCTACCTCTTCCTGATCGGCGACGAGATGCCGTACGACCGGGTCAAGCCGAACGAGGTGGCCAAGTTCCTCGGCGAGAAGCTGGCCGAGCCGGTGAGCACCGAGGGCATCGTCGCCGAGCTGCGGCGCACCTTCGACGTCTACTACCTGCTGCCGACCGCGGCGAGTTACGGCGGCGATCCGGAGGTGCTCACGCGCTGGCGCGGGCTGCTCGGACAGAACGTGCTCGAGCTCGACGACCTGGACGCGGTGTGCGAGACGATCGCGCTCACGGTCGGTCTCGGCGAGGGCACGATCGACCTCGACTCGGGTCTCGATCACCTGGTCGAAGCGGGCTCGAAGCACCGGGCGACGGTCGGCAAGGCGCTCGCTCCGCTGCAACGTGGCAGCGTGATCCACCGCGATCGGCTGCCGGTGGGCGACGCCGCGTCGGGCAACGAACGGCTGTGAACGAGCACGTAGCGGTCGTCGACCTCGGTTACGGCGACGCCGGCAAGGGCACGGTGGTCGACGCTCTGTGCGCGTCCCGGCCGGTGCGGGCGGTGCTGCGCTTCAACGGGGGAGCGCAGGCCGCTCACAACGTGGTCACCGAGGACGGGCGGCAGCACACGTTCGCGCAGTTCGGGTCGGGCACGCTGCGTGGCGTGCCGACCCACCTGACGCGCTTCATGGTGGTCGACCCGCTCGCGCTGGCCGCCGAGGCAGCCGCTCTGGGTAACCCGTTCGACCTGCTCACGATCGACGGCGACGCTCTTCTCGCGACGCCGTGGCATCGGGCGGCCAATCGGCGGCGGGAATCGGCCCGGGGCGGGGACCGTCACGGATCGTGCGGGATGGGCGTCGGCGAGACCATGGCGTACGCGCTGAGTCACGACGACGCCCCGCGGGTTTCCGACACGCTCTCCCGTACGCGGCTGCGCCGTCGGCTGGCGGCGCTCTCGGAAGCGTTGGGCCCGGCCGGGGTGCCGCTCGACGATGTCGTGGACGCGTTCACGGCCTTCGGTCGTACGGTCTCGATCGTCGGGTCCTCGCACGCTTCGCTCCTGCTGCGTGAGGGGCCGTGCGTCTTCGAGGGCGCGCAGGGGGTGCTGCTCGACGAGTGGCGTGGGTGGCACCCGCACACGACCTGGTCGACGACGACGTTCGACAACGTGGCCGAGCTGTGCGGGTCGTTCCGGCGGCTCGGGGTCGTCCGCACCTACACGACCCGGCACGGCGCCGGGCCGTTCGTGACCGAGGACCCGGCGCTCGACCTGCCCGAGGGGCACAACGCGACGGGGCAGTGGCAGGGCGCGTTCCGGGTGGGGCACTTCGACGCGGTCGCGCACCGCTACGCGGTCGAGGTGGCCGGCGGGGTCGACGGTCTGGCCGTGACCCACCTCGACGTGCCCGATCGTTGCCCTGAGCTGCGAATGTGCACGACCTACCGGTCAGCCCCGCAACCCGGCTGCGAGCGCTCGGCCGCCGACCTGCGGCCCGATCCTCCGGTGGTGCGGATCGTTCCCGGGCCCGCCCGCGACCTGGAGCGCCAGGCGGCGCTGACGGCCTGGCTCAACCGGGCGCAACCGGGTCATCTGGTGCGGCCGGGCGACTGGGCCTCGGCCATCGGCACGGTGCTCGAGGCTCCCGTACTCGTCGAGTCGTACGGCCCGAGCGCGGCCGACAAGAAACTCGCCGAATGCCTGTAAAACAATTCTTAGGGCCGCCTAACCTAATCAAATAAAGATGGTGGTGTTGTTTCTTCACTTCTGGGAAATGGTTTATCGTCGAGTTGACCGGGATGAAGGCAATGGAGGCGCAGACGATGACTCAGATGATGGAAATGCCCCGCGTGCAGACCTGCACGGTGAGCAGTTGCGGCTACAACCACGACGGGTGCACCGCCTTCGCGGTCACGATCGGCAGCGCGATCTCGGCCGAGTGCGACACCTACGTGGCCGGCGACAAGGGCGGCATGGGCAAGGCACTGGCCCAGGTGGGGGCCTGTAAGAGGGCCGACTGTGTGCACAACACCGACCTCGAGTGTCACGCCCCGGCGATCGTGGTGGGCGAGTCCGGCGACAAGGCCGACTGCCTCACCTACGAAACCGCGTGAACGACTCAATGTGATGTGCCCGCCGTTGCTCAAAGCGACAGCGGGCACATTTATTTAGGTTAGGCTTACAAATACATGCCGGTGCTCGGCGGCGACTTCGGAACCGTCACCGGCTGAGTGCCGGTCCTCAACGCATAAAGCTCGGCGAGCGTCGCCCCCGACGGCCCGATGCCGCGCGAGGTGCCGAGCCAGGCGACCGCCTCGGCGTACGGGAGCCGGCCGACCTCGATGCTGGCCAGGCATCGACCCGGGCGCACGACCGCCGGATGCAGCGACGCGAGGTCCTCGTTCGTCGTGATCGCGATAAGCGCGTTGCGGCCCTGACCGAGCAGGCCGTCGGTGAGGTTCAACAGCCGCGACAGGGCCTGGCCGGCGCTCGCCTTCGCCTCGCCGCTGATCAGCTCGTCGCAGTCCTCGAGCATGAGCAGCCGCCAGCGGGGCTCGTCCTCGTCGTCGCTGCCCAGCGCCACACTCATCAGGTAGGCCGGGTCGTTGAACAGGCGCTCCGGGTCGAGCACGCAGTCGACCTGGCACCACGAACGCCACTGCTGGGCGAGGGCGCGCAGGGCGGTCGTCTTGCCCGTGCCCGGCTCGCCGTGCAGCAGCAGGAGCCGGCCGCCGATCGTCGTGCTGTCGAGCGCCATCAGCCGTTCCAGCGTGGCGGCGACCGTACCGGCGTAGTTGCTCTTGATGCTGGCCCAGGGAGCGGCGTCGATCTCGCGGGCGGCCCGGCGCGGCCCGTGCTGTCCGAAGTGCCAGAAGCCGATGGGTACGTTGTCCGGAGTGGGCTTGGGCTCCTCGACGGCGCCCGCCGTGGCCGACTCGAGCACCGACTCGGCCAGCTCGGCGCTCACGGCCGTGACGGTGACGCGGGCCCGGCGGCTCTGCTTCCAGCGCGTGACGTGCAGCGTCCAGCCCTCACCGACGGCGAGCAGGCCCTGCCCGTCCTCGTCGACGGCGTCGCGCACGACGCGGGCGTCGTCAACACTCAGAACGGCGTCGGCACGCACGTTTTCGAGATAGGTGCTGCGACCGTACGGCTCCCGGCCGGTGACGAAAGCGTCGAGCGCGAGCAGGTCCACCACGTCGACCAGGCGATCGCCGTCGTCCACCGCGCCCGACAACGGCAGCGCGGCCGGCACGGTCACGGCGGACGCCGCGTCGGCGTGCCGGCCCGCGAGCCGATCGACGGACTGGTGGGGAGTACGCATGCTTTGATGATCGTCCGTCGATGCCCCGGGAGCACCTGATTTTCTCAGGTTGGCCCGATCGGGCGGTCCGAGTCGGGCAGTCGCGTGAGCACGAAGACCGGGATGAGACGCTCGGTCTTGCGCTGATATGCGGCGTAGTTGGGGAAGGCGGCGACCGAGCGCTCCCACCAGATCTCCCGCTCGTCGCCGGTCACCTCACGAGCCAGGTAGTCGTGAGTGACCGTGCCGTCGCGCAGTTCGACGTGCGGCTCCTTGCGCAGGTTGTAGACCCAGACGGGGTTCTTGGGCGCGCCGCCCAGCGAGCCCACCACCGCGTACTGCCCGTCGTGCTCGACCCGCATCAGCGGCGTCTTGCGCAGCATGCCGGTCTTCGCGCCGACGCTCGTCAGCAGGATCACCGGATAGCCCTGCAGGTCACCGCCCTCGGTCCCGCCGCTGAACTCGATCTTGTCGGCCTGCTTGCGCGCCCAGTCCGAGGTGCCGGGCGCGTACTCCCCACTCAATGGCATGGACAACAGGCTATGCCGCCGCGGGCGCCGGGGTTCACGAGATGTCGATCACCCCGGCGCGGGCGCTGCTTGGCGGGTGCTGCTTGGCGGGTGCTGCTTGGCGTCAGCGCAGGCCGATGACCGCGGCGTCGGTGCCGCCGCGCCAAAGGACGCCCGCTTCGCTGAAACCGGCCACCCGCAACGCGTCGACGTGCCACAGCGCGGGCGGCGTCCACTCCTGACCGTGCCGGTTCCTCGGGTAGATGCGCCCGCGCTCGACGGCCTTGGACGCCAGGAACTCGTCGGCCGCGGCCCGGTCCCACCAGTCGTCCCACGCGGTCGCGGCCCCCGACGCGTAGCGGGCCTCCCGCTGCGCCCGCTGGTGATCGAGCAGCCGCTCGGACAGCGTCGGCAGCGACTCCTCGGGCATGTGGTCGGCGTTGACGAAGATGCCGCCCGGCCGCAGCACCTCGCGGATCTCCCCGTAGAGCGTCGCCACCCGTTCGGCCGGCAACCAGTGCAGGGCCGTGGCGGTCAGCACCGCGTCGAAGCCCTCCTCGGGCAGCTTCGCCCGCCAGCCCGGGTCGCCCAGGTCGGCGTCGACCACCTCGGCGCGGTCGCGCAGGGACGCGGCCGCGATCGCCATCAGCACCGGGTCCTGGTCGAGCACCGTGACGCGGGCCCGCGGGAACCGCGCCAGCGTCCGCAGTGAGATCGTGCCCGTGCCGCCGGCCAGGTCGAGCACCCGGGGCGCCGGCCCGTCGCTGGTCGCGGCGACCGCCTCGAGCATCGCCGCGAACCGTTCCTCACGGTCCGGCATGAACGCGGACTGCTGCCGGTCCCAGCTTTCCTGCCAAATATGCGGGTTGCTCAGGTAAGCACTCATACCCGTAACGCTAGTTACCGCGAACACTCGCCACAACAGCTTCCCGCAGCCCGAACCGCGCCCGAACCGGCCCGAACCGCGCCCGAACCGCGCCCCGGAACCGCACCCCGGAACCGCGCGCCGGAACCGCACCCCGGAACCGCGCGCCGGAACCGCGCCCGAGTCCCGCCCTACGAACCGCCCGCCCTCCGCTCGTCGGCGAAGCGTTCCGCGAACGCCTTCAGGTCACGCCGCTCGATCGCCGCCGCCATCAGGTCGGGGAACGCGTCCGGCGTACACGCGAAGGCCGGCACCCCCAGCGCCGCCAGGGCCGCCGCGTTCTCGTGGTCGTAGGCCGGGGCGCCCTCGTCGGAGAGCGCCAGCAGCACCACGACCTGCACCCCGGCCGCCGTCATCTCGGCGACCCGGCGCAGCATCTGCTCGCGTACGCCACCCTCGTACAGGTCGCTGATCAGCACGAAGATGCTGTCGCGGGGCCGCGTGATGAGTTGCTGGCTGTAGGCGATGGCCCGGTTGATGTCGGTGCCCCCGCCGAGCTGCGTGCCGAAGAGCACCTCGACCGGGTCTTCGAGCTGCTCGGTCAGGTCGACCACGGCGGTGTCGAAGACGACCAGCGACGTACGCAGTGACTTCATCGACGCGAGCACCGCCGCGAACACCCCGGAGAACACCACCGACGCCGCCATCGACCCCGACTGGTCGACGCAGAGCACGACGTCGCGCTGCACGGCCGTGGAGCGCCGACCGTAGCCGATCAGCCGCTCGGGAATGACCGTACGGTGCTCGGCCTGGTAGTGCTTGAGGTTGGCGTGGATAGTGCGGTTCCAGTCGATGTCGGCGTGGCGCGGCCGGTTGATGCGGGCCGCGCGGTTGAGCGCCCCGTTCACGGCCGACCGCGTCTTCTGCTCGATCCGCTTCTCGAGTTGCTCGACCACCGTACGGACGACCTGCCGGGCCGCGTCCTTCGTCTTCTCGGGCATGACCCGGTTGAGCGAGAGCAGCGTGCCGACCAGGTGCACGTCGGGTTCGACCGCCCCGAGCATCTCGGGTTCGAGCAACAGCCGGGTCAGGTCGAGGCGCTCGATCGCGTCCTGCTGCATGACCTGTACGACCGTGCTCGGGAAGTATTCGCGGATGTCGCCGAGCCAGCGCGCCACCTTCGGCGCCGAACCGCCCAGCCCGGCCGAGCGGCGGTTGCCCCGCTCGGTGTCGCCGGCCCCGCCCCCGTCGTAGAGGGCGGCCAGCGCCGAGTCCATCGCGCCGTCGCGTCCCTCGGCCTTGCCCAGCGCCTCGTCGGCCGGGCCGCCCAGCACCATCCGCCAGCGCCGCAGCCGTTCCCGCTTCGCGTCATCGACTGGTTCCTGGCTCATCGCGCCTCCGCGCTGATCTCGCGGCCCAGCAGGGCACTGAGGGTGGGCAGGACCAGGTCGGCCCGGACCGGGTCGAAGCCCAGCCCGCCGGCCTCCGGTTCGCCGGAGCGCGGGCCGGCCAGCCGTTCGCCGATCGCCCGCCGTTCCCCGGCGTCGAACGCGCCGAACGTGCGGCGCAGCAACGGCAGCACGTCGTCGAAGGCACCGGGCGGGATGTCGGCCAGCCAGTCGTCGAGCAGCGCCAGCAGCGCCTCGTCGTGCACGAGCAGCAGGCCGCCACCGGAGAGGAAGCCCTCGACCCAGGCGGCCGCGTGCGCCGGAGGGGTGCCGACGGTCAGCGGCAGCCGCAGCCGGCGGCGCACCTCGGCGCCGTCGAGCCGTCCCGCGTCGAGCAGCAGGCGGGTCAACCGGCCGGCGAGCAGCCCGTGCAGGTCGGCCCGCCCGGCCAGCGAGCCCAGCGTGGACATCCAACGTTCGCGCAGCTCGTCGTCGTCGAGCAGGCCGACCGCCGTGTGCACCCCGTCGACCCGGTCGCGCAGCAGTTTGGCCGCCTCGTCCGACAGCGAGCCGACGGCCGAGGGCAGCGCGGCGCAGACCCGGCCGAGCAGGCTCGCGGTCACGGTGGCGAGCCCGGCCACGTCGGTGCGCCGCACATCGCCGTAGCGCAGCGTGCGGGCCAGCGCCGGGATCGCGGCCATCAGGTGGTTCACGTCGGCGTCGAGCGCGGCCCGGGTGTCGAGCGAGGCCAGGACCCGCGGGTATGCCTCGGACAGCTCGGCGACCAGGCAGGTCTCGACCAGCGCGGTCACGTCGGCCAGCGTCTCGGCCTTCGCGGCGGCCCGAATAACCTTGGCCGTGGCGGCCGCCTCGACCGTGGTGCCGTACATGCTGCCCTCGACCAGGCGAATCGCGAACTCGGGTTGCCACCGCAGCCGCCATTCCTCCCGGAAGGTGCCGGTGCCGCGCCGCGTGGCGGTGGGCTCGCCCCACGGCACGTCGATCGTGCGCAGCCGGTGCAGCAGCCGGCTGCGTTTGAGGTCGGTGTCCTTGCGCAGGTCGAGGTCGAGGGCGCGCTCCAGCGCCTCGGGCTTGAGCCGGGCCGCTCGCTGCTGCGCGGCCAGATCCTTGGCCAGCGGTACGGACGGCATGTCGTCGGGCACCCCGCCGAGGCGTTCGCCGACCACGAGCTTGCGGGTGATCAGCTCGACGCGTAACGGCTCCCCGTCGCACATGACGGCCTCGGCCGCCTCGGTGACCTCGGCCAGTCCCGCGAGAGGCCGCCCGCGCATCGTCGCGAGCGCCTCGGCCAGCCGGGTCGCCTCGATGACGTGCGCCGAGGACGTGGGCACGCCCTCGGACCGCAGCACCCCGGCCGCGTCGACGAGCCAGCGCGGCACGACCTCGTCGGCCGAGGTGAACAGGTGGTGGTACCAACCCGGCGAGCTGACCCCCGCTCCATAGCCGGACCACGAGGCCAGCCGGCCGTAGGTCCACGGCACCCAGGTGAAGTCGACCTTGGCCTTCTTGCGCCCCTTGAGCAGCGCGGTGTCGTCCTTGACGGCGACCTTGCGGGCGAGCGCGGGCACGTGCCACGCGCCGCAGACCACGGCGATGTCGTCGTAGGACTTGCGTACCTCGCGCAGCACCCCGCGCATGTAGGCCTCGCGCACCAGGTCGTCCGGGTCTTCGTACGACTGCTCGCGGATGGCCGTCATCGCCTCGGCGATCGCCTCGAACGCCGGCATTCCCCGATGCTCGACGACGTCTTCCCACCAGCGCTCGGGGTCATCGTAGCCGGCCGCGGCCGCCAGTTCCCCGATCGGATCGACCGGCCGCCGTGGCGGCTCGCCCCCACGCGGCCCGGCGTCACCCCCGCCCGGCCCGGCGTCGGCAGGCCCGGCGTCGGCAGGCCCGGCGTCGGCAGGTCCGGCGTCAGCGGCGTCGGGCCCGTCGCCGGCGTCGCCCGGCGCAGGCTCAGCGGGCCGCGCCGGGCGTGCGTCGTCGGCCAGCCGATAGGCGAAGGGCAGGTCGAAGAAGCGCACCGGCACCCCGCGTTCGACCGCCCACCGGATCGCCTGCCACTCGGGCGAGAAGACCGCGAACGGCCAGAACGCCGCCCGTCGCGGATCGTCGGCCGCGTAGCCCAGCAGGGCCACCGGCGGTTCCAGGCCCGAGTCGGCCACCCAGCGCACGAGCGCGTCGGCCTCGGGCGGCCCCTCGACCAGCAGCACCTCGGGTGGTTGGCGTTCGAGTTCCTGCACCACGGCCCGGGCCGACCCCGGCCCGTGGTGACGGATGCCGTAGAGCCGCTCAGGCATCGCGGGCGGCCCGGTAGAAGTCACGCCAGTCGGCGCGCTCCCGCACGACCGTCTCGAGGTATTCGCGCCAGACCACGCCGTCGGACACCGGGTCTTTCACGACCGCGCCGACGATGCCCGAGGCCACGTCGGCCGGGTGGAGACGGCCGTCGCCGAAGTGGGCCGCGAGCGCCAGGCCGTTCGTGATCACCGAGATCGCCTCGGCCGTCGACAGCGTGCCGGTGGGGGACTTGAGTTTGGTGCGCCCGTCCTCGGTGAGGCCGCCGCGCAGCTCGCGGAAGATGGTCACCACCCGGCGGATCTCGTCGAGCGCGGCCGGCACCTCGGGCAGGTCGAGCGACCGGCCGAGCTGCTCCACCCGGCGCGCGACGATCTCGACCTCGTCGTCGGCCGAGGCCGGCACCGGCAGCACGACCGTGTTGAACCGGCGGCGCAGCGCGCTGGACAGCTCGTTCACCCCACGGTCGCGGTCGTTGGCCGTGGCGATCAGGTTGAAGCCACGTTCGGCCTGCACCTCGGTGTTCAGCTCGGGCACCGGCAGCGTCTTCTCGGACAGGATCGTGATCAGCGCGTCCTGCACGTCGGAGGGCACGCGGGTGAGTTCTTCGAGCCGGGCGATCGTGCCGGTGCGCATGGCCCGCATGATCGGGCTGGGCACGAGGGCGGCGTCAGTCGGGCCCTCGGCGAGAAGACGGGCGTAGTTCCACCCGTAGCGGATCGCCTCTTCGGCCGTGCCGGCGGTGCCCTGCACGAGCAGCGTCGAGTCGCCCGAGACGGCGGCCGCGAGATGCTCGGAGACCCAGGTCTTGGCCGTGCCCGGGACGCCGAGCAGCAGCAGCGCCCGGTCGGTTACGAGGGTCGAGACCGCCACCTCCATGAGCCGGCGCGGTCCCACGTACTTGGGGGTGATCTTGGCGCCGTCGCCGAGCAGGTAGGTCACCACGGCCTGCGGGGAGAGCCGCCAGCCGGGCGGACGCGGGCGGTCGTCGGACGCGGCGAGGAGGGCCAGCTCCTCGGCGTACTGGTCCTCGGCGTGCGGGCGAAGCGCGGTCACGGGTAACTCCTCAGTCGTCGCCAGAACGCAGGCTACTGCCTGGCTCTGACAGAAAGTCAGGTGTGAAAGGGCGGGTGTCAGGAGGCTTTGAGCTCGTCGAGCATCTCTTGGCGGAAGGTCAGGGTGCGGGCCAGGTCGGCCACCGGCCGCACCCGCGACGCGTCGGCCGGCTCCTGGTCGAGTTGCAGGGCCAGGCGGGCGACCAGGTCGGCGTAGCCCGGCGGCATCGACAGGCCGGCCGCGCGGCACAGCTCGCCGAGCTGCCACGTGTGCCGGTCGGTGCGGGCCCGGTGGGCGATCGTCTCGAGCACGGCGACGGACAACTCTTCGGGCCAGTGGCCGGGGTGCAGCGCGAGCAGCCGGTTGGCCAGCGGGTCGTCGCGGCGCAGCGCGTCGGCGGCCAGCCGGCCGAGCTCGTCGGGCGGGAGCACGAGGTGCAGGTCCCACCGGACGGATTCGCGCAGGGCCGCGGCGGCGTCGCGCAGCAGCGTGCCGGCCCAGGCCGGGTCGTGCTGGACGACGGCGGCCTTGGCCCAGCCGTGCAGCAGCGGTGTCTCCCAGTCGTTGCCGCGGGCCAGCCGCAGCATCGTCGCGGGGTCGGACCAGACGTCGAGCGGGGCGCCGGCCACAACCTCTTCGAGCAGCCACGCGCTCACCCCGATGCCGCGCGCGGGGGTGGCGGCCACCCCGTCGCGGCGCAGGGCGGCGTCGAGATCCTCGGGCGGGGTGACCACGAGCCGGTCGGCGCCCGGTGCGCGCTTCTCGCGTTGGACCAGGGCGAGGGCCCGCGTCGCCATCCGTGTGCGCAGCCCCGAGCCGGGCAGCCGGCGCAGCAGGGCGAGCGCGGCCTCGCGAACCTCTTTGCGGCGGTCGTCGAGGGCCCGCTCGAGGAACGCGTCGTCGTCGGGCGACAGGCCGGTGGCCAGCGCGCCGACGAAGCGGGCCCGGTCGTCGGACGACTCTTGCGACCAGGTGCTCTCGACCAGCTCGCGGGCCTGGGCGGGGTCGCTCGACCGTAGCGCGGTCACATGGCCGAGCCGCTCGCCGGAGCTGCCGGTGTGCCAGTCGACCAGGATCGTCGGGGTCGGTGCCTCGTCGCGCAGCCAGCGCCAGTCGGCCCGCATGCCGGCCAGCCAGGCGCCCCGCTGACCCGCGACCCGGGCCAGCGCCGGACGGATCAGCGAGTTGCGGCGGCCGGCGTCGAGCAGGGCCGGCAGCGCGACCGACGGCACGTGGCCGCCCCGCTCGGCGGCGGCGTCGAGCCACTGGGTCAGCAGCTCTTGCGCGAGCTGGGCCCCACCCGGAACGCCCTCGGCGAGGATGCGCGTCAGGCGGGCCGACGGCAGGGGGACGAGGGTTTCCGCGGGGGCGGCCGGCACCGGTTCGTGGCCGAGGGCGGGCAGCACCCCGGCCCGGCGGCGGGCCAGCGCGACCGCGGCCGCGTCGAGCAGCGAGGACTCGCCCGCCCACGGGCGGCGGTTGGTGCCGACCAGGGCGGCGGCCAGCAGCTCGGCCGGCAGTTCGGGCCGGCGCGGGGAGCCGGAGTCGGGCACCGGGGGAGCGGCGGCCACGAACGCGCCCTCGGCCCACGCTGCGAGCGGCCGCAGGCCGGAGGGCGACCACTCGGCGGCGACCGTCGCCGGGCTGCCGCCGGCCGCGGCCAGCAACCACCACGGCTCGCGGTGCCCGGGGGCGAGGGGCAGGGCGGCGCCGGTCGCGTCGACCAGCAGGCCCTCGGCGCTGGGCGCAACCCCGGCGAGCAGCACGGGAGCGTCGTAGCGCCAGGGTTCGGCGGCGACCGTCGAGCTGTAGCCGGCGAGGGCCTCGGCGAGCGGGACGGCCCCGTCGGGCTCACGGAACGGCTCGGCCGCGCTGACCCGCTCGGCGACCAGCGCCCGCAGCGGGGCGGCGCCGGGATAGAACGTCAGCTCGCCGCGGAACTCGGTGCCGGGGACCAGGTCGGAGGTCATCGGCTGGCCGGGCGCGGCGAACGAGAGCACCAGCGCGAACCGGCCCTGGGCCGAGCCGCGCAGCCATGTGCGCCGGGTGGTCAGGGCGCCGTCGTCGGTCTCGACCTGGCCGAGCACCTGCCAGCGGTCGGCGACACGTGGGCCGGCCAGCACCTCTTCGGTGGCGACCGGGAAGCCGATGCGGCTGCGCACGGTCGCGGCCAGATCGGGCGGCAGGTCGGCCAGGCGGTCGTAGCCCGACACGAGCAGCCGCAGCAGGGCGAGCTCGCCGAGCAGCCGGTCGGCCCAGTGCGGCCCGATACCGGCGATCGAGCCGAGCCGCCGCACGGCGCCCGCGGCCGCCGGGGCCTGCGCGTCGACCAGGCGGGCGGCCATCGCCTCGAACGGCTGGTGACCGCCGCGCTGAGTTCCGGCCAGCTGAGCCCCGGCCAGGCCCTGCCGGATCTGGTCGTCGAGCCAGCGGCGCAGCTCGGCCAGGCCACCGGCGACCCGCTCGGCGCGCTGCTCGACCCGTTTCGCGGCGGCGGCCGGGTCGGGCGCGGCGGCCGGCTTGGGTTTGGCCGCGGCGCGGGCGGCCCGAGCAGCCTGCCACTCCAGGGCGAACGCGGCCGCCGGGCCGTCGGCCACATCGGACTCGGCCCAGAGAAGCAGCAGGCCCAGCGCGTGCTTGCAGGGGATCTTGCGGCTCGGGCAGGAGCACTTGAACGCCGGGCCGCTCAGGTCGACGCAGACCTGATAGTTGCGCAACTGTCCCCACAGGATGTCGTCGAGCCGCCCGGTCGCCGACCACGCGGTGGGGGCGGAGAGGCCACGGGCGGCCTTGACCGACGAGGCGTCGGGGGCGAGCGTCTCGACCTGGGCGGCGGACCATCGTTCAGCGGGCACGGGCAAACCCTAGGACGGAGGTACGACAATTTCGCCGGCGGCGGTGGAATGATCGAGGGAGCTCACCGAGGGGGATTTATGAAGGTCGTGATCTTCGGGGCGACCGGGATGGTCGGCCAGGGCGCGCTGCGGGCGAGCCTGCTCGCACCCGACGTCGAATCGGTTCTGGCGGTGATCCGCACGCCGACCGGCGTCTCCCATCCGCGCCTGCGCGAGGTCAAGCTCGACGATTTCACCGACCTCGCTCCCATCCAGGACGAGCTGCGCGGTTACGACACGTGCTTCTACTGTCTCGGAGTGTCGTCGGTCGGGCTCGACGAGGCGGCGTACACCAGGGTCTCCTATGACTACCCGATGGCCGCCGCGCGTGTGTTCGCCGAGCTCAACCCCCTGACGACCTTCGTGTACGTCTCGGGGGCCGGAACGAATCCGCGGGGTCGTCAGATGTGGGCCCGGGTCAAGGGTCGCGCCGAACGTGACATCCTCGCTTTGCTGCCCAACGCCTACGCCTTCCGCCCCGGCATGATTCAGCCGACCCACGGCGTACGCTCCAAGACCGGCTGGTACAACGCCCTCTACACCGCCGCGGCACCCCTGGTCCCGCTGCTCGAGCGGGTGGCCCCGAAATACGTCACCACCAGCGACAAGCTGGGCCAGGCGATGCTGCGCGCGGCCCGGGTCGGCTTCCCGAACCACATCGTCGAGAACGCCGACTTCCGCCCCTGAGCGTCAGGCGCCGTGGCCCTCGGGCACCCGCTCGGCCGGCTTCGGGGGCGGCGGCGGAGTGCCGTCGCCGAAGGGCCGCCCGCCCAGCTTCTCGCGGCCGTGCTCGGTCAGCCAGCCGGCCGTGTCAGGCCCGAGCGGCACGATTCCGGTGGGATTGATGTCTTTGTGGACGATGTAGTAGTGCTTCTTGATGTCCACGAAGTCGATCGTGTCGCCGAAACCCGGGGTCTGGAAGAGGTCGCGCGCATAGGCCCACAGCACCGGCATCTCGGTCAGTTTGCTGCGATTGCACTTGAAATGCCCGTGATAGGCCGCGTCGAACCGCGCCAGGGTCGTGAACAGCCGCACGTCAGCCTCGGTGATCGTGTCCCCGACGAGATAGCGCTGCCCGGCCAGCAGGTCCGAGAGCTGGTCAAGGCGAGAGAAGAGCCGCTCGTACGCCTTCTCGTACGACTCCTGCGTGCCGGCGAACCCGGCCCGGTAGACGCCGTTGTTCACGTCCGAGAAGACGAACTTGTTGACCTTGTCGATCTGGTCGCGCAGCTCCTCCGGGTACAGCTTCGGCGCCCCTTCGCGGTGATAGGCCGTCCACTCCAGCGACAGGTCGATCGTGATCTGCGCGAAGTCGTTGGTCACCACCTGACCGGTCGGGATGTCGACTATCGCCGGCACGGTGATGCCCTTGTCGTAACCCGGGAACCGCTTGAAGTACGCCTCCTGCAGCCGCTCGATGCCGAGCACCGGATCGCGCCCGCCCGGGTCAAGATCAAAAGTCCAGCTGCGTACGTCATGGGTGGGCCCCGCTACGCCCATCGACAACGCATCTTCGAGACCGAGCAGACGCCGTACGATGATGGCCCGGTTTGCCCACGGGCAAGCGCGAGCCACCGCGAGCCGATAACGCCCCGGCTCGACCGGGTAGCCGTCCCGGCCGTCCGCGGTGATCCGGGTCGCGATGTATCGCTGGTCCCGGGTGAATTCTCCGGTCGGGTTCACGTACGCCATGCCTCCTATCCTGCGGCGCGCGAGCGGCCCTCGCCCACCGGATGCGACTTCGCCACAACTGTCACAGACGCGGGGCGGATCTGACAGAGTTGCGTGATGCCCGTGGTGATCCGGAGCTATCTGACGCAATGGACGGTCTTCGTGCCGATCATCGCGATCGTGGTGCTCGCGCTCACCTGGGGCCGCGACCTGCCCGTGGTGCTGGTCGTGGTGGCTGCTTGCCTGCTCGGCGGGGCCGTGCTGGCCGCCGTCCACCACGCCGAGGTCGTCGCGCACCGGGTCGGTGAACCGTTCGGATCCCTGGTCCTGGCCATCGCCGTCACGATCATCGAGGTCGCCCTGATCGTCACCCTGATGATCAGCGGCGGCGAGAAGACCCAGGCCCTGGCCCGGGACACCGTCTTCGCCGCCGTCATGATCACCCTGAACGGGCTGCTCGGCCTGTCCATCCTGGTCGGCGCCCTGCGGCGGCACGTCGCGGTCTTCAACGCCGAGGGCACCGGCGGAGCCTTCGCGACCGTCGCCACGCTGGCCACTCTGAGCCTCGTGCTGCCCAGCTTCACCACCAGCCGCCCGGGCCCGCAGTTCTCCCCGGCCCAGCTCACCTTCGCCGCCGTTGCCTCGCTCGCCCTTTATGCCCTCTTCGTCATGGTGCAGACCAGTCGCCACCGCGAATACTTCCTGCCCACCACGACCAGCGGCAAAGTGATCGAGGCCGAGGAACACGCCGACCCGGCAAGCGGCCGCACCGCCCTGGCCAGCGTCGGCGTGCTGATGGTCGCCCTGATCGCGGTCGTGGGTCTGGCCAAGGGTGTCTCCCCGTCGATCGAGCGGAGCGTCGACTCGATCGGCCTCCCCCAGGCGGTCGTCGGCGTGGTGATCGCCCTGCTGGTCCTGCTCCCCGAGACGATCGCCGCCGTCCGGTCGGCCGCCCGCGACCGCGTGCAGACCAGCCTCAACCTCGCGGTCGGCTCGGCCATGGCCAGCATCGGCCTGACCATCCCGGCCATCGCGATCGCCATGATCTGGCTGGACGGCCCGCTCCTGCTCGGCCTGGGCGGCACCCAGATGGTCCTGTTGGCCCTGACCGTCGCGGTCGGCACCCTGACCATCGTCCCCGGCCGCGCGAACGTGCTGCAGGGCGGCGTCCACATTGCGCTTTTCGCGGCCTTCCTCTTCCTGGCCGCCAGCCCATAGGCGGTTGACTCGTCGCAGTGCCTGACTCGAAACCAGGAAATAGACTCCTCCCCGCGCGTTTTGCTCGGGTCAGGGCTGATCTCAGCCTCGGCAGTCAGTCGGTACGGGTACGGAGGCTTCGCGCCAAGGCCGGGATCATCACCGCCGCTGCTACGAGGTGCAGCGCGGCCAGGGTCGTGGCCAGGGCGGCGGCGAGGGTGGCGGCGGCTCCCGTGACCGCGAATCGGCGAGCGCGAGTCGTCCGTACGGTTGTGGTCATCACTCCGTACCGTCCGCCGGCAGGCGCTCGGGCAGCCCGAACGCCGGGAAACGGTCGGCGTGGAAGGTGGTGATCTCGGTGATCGCCCCGCCGGCGACGCGAAGGACGTCGATCGTCAGCGGCAGGTACGCGTTCTCCCGATTGCGCCAGTGGTAGTAGGCGATGGCGGGCTGCCGGTTCGCCGAGGTGGGGACGGCGCGCAGGCCCGTCATGCCCTCGAAGCCGCTCTCGACCCAGTACTTCACCACCGCGTCGCGGCCGACGTAGAGGCCCGGCGTGGGCGGCATCGAACTGCGGACGTCGTCGCGCACCATCGCCGCGAGCGCCGGGATGTTCGTGGCCACGCTGGCGTCGGTGTAACGGCGTACGAGGTCGCGCGTCCCGGCGTCCTCCTCGCCCCCGGTCCAGTCCTGCCGTTCGGACGGCAGGTGTTCCCGCAGGCCGGCCCGGGCCCGCTGCAGCGCGCTGTTCACGGAGTTCACCGAGTCGCCGAGCAACTCCGCGACGTCCTTCGCCGGCCAGCCGAGCACGTCCCGCAGGATCAGCACGGCCCGCGGCCGCGGCGCGAGGTGCTGCACCGCGACCAGGTACGCCAGTTCGATCGTCTCGCGCGCCACGGCGAGGGCTTCCGGCTCGTCCGCGCCGCCGGCCGCCAGTTCGTCGAGCAGCCGGTCGGGGTAGGGCTGCAGCCAGAGCACCTCGCCGCCGGTGGCCGGATCCGGACGGTCCTTGGCCAGCCGGTCCAGGCACGCGTTGGTGGCGATCCGGTAGAGCCAGGCCCGGAACGTCGAGCGTCCCTGGAACGTCTCCCGCCTCCGCCAGGCCCGCAGGAACGTCTCCTGCACGGTGTCCTCGGCGTCCTCGAACGAGCCGAGCATCCGGTAGCAGTGCACGTGCAGCTCCCGCCGGTGCCGCTCGGCCAGCCCCGAGAACGCCGGCTCGTCGACCGTTTCCACGCTCATAACGTCATCCTTACGCCTCGCGGTGTGTCCCGTCGTAGGTAAGACGGGGGCCGGCGCGGGAACTCATCACTTCGACCGAGCGGGTCAGGCCCCGGCACCCCGGCCGGCACGCCACTCAGCCGGTGAACGAACGCCAGAATCCGACGTGGTGGTCCCGTTCGAAGTCGGTGCGGACGATACCGCCGTCGCCGGTGGCGAGCCGCTGGATGTGATAGGTCCGAACGCCGAACCGCGGCCACGACGGCCACCCGGCGCCGTCCGGACTTCCCCCGCGGGCGAAGGTGCTCCAATAGCCGACCATCGCGTCAGACAGCCGTTCCTGCTCGGCCGAGAGCGGATGTGCGTAATCGACGGTGAACAGATAGGGCAGTTCAGCCGTGTGGTAGGCGCCGGTGGGGAACGTGACCGGTGCCGCTTCCGTGAAGAACGGGGCGCTCCGGTCGGCGAACTCGTACACGTACGTCGGCACGTACCGGCTGAACGCCGCTGCGGTTTCCAGCATCGGAAGCGCGTACTCGAAGTCCGTCATGGCCGCCGACAGCGCCTCGGACGGCGTGCCATACGCCGCGGGCGGATAACGGTCGAGCACCCGCGGCGCTCGTGGCCCGAAAGCGGCGTTGATCTGTTGCCGGTACTGCTTGACGGTGAGCCCGCACGGCTTCGGCTGCTTCGGCACACAAAGCATGTCGGTGCGCTCCATGCCCCATACTTGCGCCCGGTATTCGTCCCTGGTGACGCCGATGAGCACCGGTACCCGATGGAACCGGCCCGCGGCGACCGCCGCGGCCGGATCGGCCGGAAGCACTGACCCGCCCGCGACCGGGCCCGCCTCCCACTCGGACTGGCCGGGGTATCCGGCGGCCTTGATCAACTCCTGGGCCGATCGGCGTCGCAGGCAGGCGGGCACGCCCGCGGGATCGTCATCGCAGCCGACGCCTGCGATGAGGGCGTTCGCGCCGGCTGTGGCTTCCTCGCGGGTCCGCAGTGGCGCACTGCACGAGTTGCTCTGCAGGATCGCGCGGTGGAACAAACCCGCCGAGCTGGGTGCGGCCAAGTGACCGCAGACGCTGGTGGCGCCGGCCGACTGACCGGCAAGTGTCACGTTGCGCGGGTCGCCGCCGAAGGCGGCCACGTTGGTGTGCACCCAGCGCAGGGCGGCCTGCTGGTCCTCCAACCCGAAATTGCCGGAACCGCCCACTGCCGGATGGGTCAGGAAGCCGACCGGGCCCAACCGGTAGTTGACTGTCACCACGACCGTGTCGCCCTCGACCGACATGGTCTGCCCTCCCCAGGTGTCACCCTGGCCGAGAAAGAAGTGCCCACCATGCAGCCACACCATCACCGGCAGCAACTTCCCGCGCGGCCGGGCCGATGGAGTCGTGACGTTCAGGTACAGGCAGTCCTCGGCGACGCTTGGCCGGTCCATCGGCAGGCCCGCCGGTTGGGCGCACCCGGACGCCGGCTCGGTCGCATCCCGGACACCAGGCCACGCCGCCGCCGGTCGAGGTGAACGCCAGCGCAACTCGCCCACCGGCGCAGCCGCGTACGGGATGCCTTCGAACGAGCGATGGCCGGCGGTGACCGTGCCCCGCACCGCCCCCTCGACGGTGCGGACGACAGCCGGCCCTTGATCGGGCGGGGTCGTGCCGGCCGCAATGGCGCCGACCGGAACCAGCACCGCGGCACACACGACCGCACCGACCGTCAGCCATCGCTTCCTGGGTGTACTCATTGGACTCTCCCGACGTTAGTGTGAACGCGGTACGCGATCTACTCGCCGAGCATGCGCACGTCCACGAGCGGCGACCCAATACGGCACTAGTGCACTCACCGGTTCTTCCCGAGGTCGCGCCGCGGTGCACTAGTTCGGGGGAGGAGACGGCATGGCCGACAAGGAAACCGCACCGGCGTCCGCGCGAATCACTGCCGCGCTGCGCGAACGGATCGCCACCGGCGTCCTCAAACCAGGCGACCGTGTCCCGTCCACCCGGCAGATCGTCCGCGAATGGGGCGTCGCGATGGCCACGGCCAGCAAGGCCCTGGCCGCCCTCCGTCAGCAGGGGCTCACCGAGACTGTCAACGGTGTCGGCACCATCGTGGCGGGACGCGGACGCAGGGCCGACGGCATCGGGCCGCCCGCGCGGAACCCGGCCGTGGATCGGCGGCGGCCCGGCCGCAGCGACGCCGAGGACTTCGTGGACCGCATCGTGCGGACCGCCATCGCGATCGCCGACGCCGAGGGTTTGGCCGCCACCACCATGCGCCGCGTCGCCACCGACCTCGACGTGGCCACCATGGCGCTGTACCGGCACGTCCGCGGCAAGGACCATCTCGTCACGCTGATGGCGGACGCGGCCTTCGCCGAACACCGGCCGCCGGCTCGGCCGGACGCCGGCTGGCGCGGCTCACTGGAGTCGCTCTGCCGTGCCCAATGGGCGATGTACCGGCGGCACCCCTGGCTCGCGCACGTCGTGTCCTTCACCAGACCGTTGCTCACCCGCAACGCCATGGCGCATACCGAATGGACGATGCGCGCGGTGGCCGGTCAAGGGCTGGACCCGACGACGCTGATCCACGTCGCGGCCACGGTCGCCAACTTCGTGCGGGGCACCGCGGTCAACCTGGAACGGGAGGCCGAAGCCGAACAGGACACCGGCCTGACCGATGACGAGTGGCTCCGCGCGCAGAGCGACACCCTGGCCGCAGCGCTGGGTTCGGGCTCCTTCCCGATCCTGACCCGCATATCCACCCGCGCCGACGTGGTGGTCACTCTCGACTCGCTCTTCGAGTTCGGCCTGCAACGCATGCTCGACGGCATCACACCGCTCTGCGACCACTCACCTGTACGGCAGCCGGGCCGCGGGACACCGGGTCCGGACGAGTCACGATTTTCCTAGGCCGAGTCCCGCTCGACCAGGGCCGGCTCGTAGATCACCGACGAGACGCGCATGGCCGGGTCTTCGATGCGGGCCAGCAGCAGGCGGGCGGCCTCGGCGGCCATGTCCTCGAGCGGGTGGCGGATCGTGGTCAGAGCGGGGGAGGCGGCGACTGCGGCACTGCTGTCGTCGAAGCCGACCACCGCGACGTCGGACGGCACCTGACGAGCGGATTCGCGCAGGGCGGCCAGGGCGCCCAGGGCCATCAGGTCGTTGGCCACGAAGACGCCGTCGAGGTCGGGAACCGCGGCCAGCAGCGCGCGCATGGCCGTCTCGCCGCTGTCGCGGGTGAAGTTGCCGGTCTCGGTGGGGACCCAGCCGTGCCCGTGGCGGGCCAGCTCGCGGCGGAAGCCGGCGATGCGATCGCTGCTCGCCGGGACGTCGGCCGGCCCTGAGATCATGCCGATGCGCTGGCGCCCGCGGGACAGCAGGTGCTGGGCGGCCAGCGCGGCGCCGGTGTCGTTGGCCAGGTCGACGTAGTCGATCGGGACCGGCTCGGCCGGGCGCCCGATCAGCACCGCGGGCACGCCGCCCTCGGTGAGCATGCGCGGCAGCGGGTCGACCGGCGGCAGGCTCAGCACGATGGCCCCGTCGGCCTGGCCGTTGCGCAGGTCGCCGACGAGACGCTTGCGTACGTCGTCGGAGCCGACGATCTGCAGGGCGAGCTGGATGCCCTGGGCGCGCAGCACGCTCATGAGGCCGCCGACGACGCGTCCGAAGTAGGGATCGGCGAAGAACCGGCCCATGAACGGGTCGTCGTCGTGCGACTCGGAGTCGGAGACGACCAGCGCGACCGTGCCCGTGCGGCGGGTGACCAGCGAGCGGGCCAGCCGGTTGGGCACGTATCCGGTGCGGCCCACGGCGTCCCAGACGACCTCGTGGAGCTGGGGGTCGACGTTGCGGATCCCGTTGATGACCCGGGAGACGGTGGCTCGGGACACGCCGGCGACCCGGGCGACGTCCTCGAGGGTCGGGAGCCGCTCGGTTCGCATAGACGCCTTTATAGCACAGTGGGAGAGCGCTTTCCGCGTACGCCTTCCGGAGCCCTCGCCAGGTTCCGGAACCAGCGGAAACCCGCGTATGTATTGACGTCCTTGACATCGTGGCGTAACACTCGGAAAGCGCTCTCCAACCCCGAAGGAGACCTCGTGGATCCCCACCGACCAAGACGCATCCTTGTCCTGGGCGCGGTCGCGGCCCTCACCGCCACCGCCGTCCTCACCGGTGTCCGCGCCGCGCAGGCGGCCGACACCCTGCTCTCGCAGAACAAGCCCGCCCTCGCCTCCTCGACCGAGAACGGCGGCGCCCCGGCCGCCGGTGCTGTCGACGGCAATCCCGCCACCCGCTGGGGCAGCGTGTGGAGCGATCCGCAGTGGCTGCGCGTCGACCTCGGCGGCACCGCCACGATCACCTCGGTCAAGCTCACGTG
The DNA here is from genome assembly GCF_003999975.1 of Actinoplanes solisilvae. GTDB lineage: Bacteria > Actinomycetota > Actinomycetes > Mycobacteriales > Micromonosporaceae > Actinoplanes > Actinoplanes solisilvae. The sequence continues at coordinate 75,246 of NZ_RJAC01000016.1, forward strand.
GGAGGCCGCGTACGCCCGGGCCTTCCAGTTGCAGACCTCGGCCGACGGCAACAACTGGACGACCGTCTACAGCACGACCACGGCCACCGGCGGCACCCAGACGGTGCCGGTGACCGGCTCCGGCCGTTACGTGCGCATGTACGGAACGCAGCGCGGCACCGGTTACGGCTACTCGCTGTACGAGTTCCAGGTGTACGGAACGCTGACCAGCGCGCCACCGACCAGCGGGCCCGGCTACATCATGGCCGACCCGCCCGTGACCGGCGTCGTTCCGTCGACGGCCGTGCCGCCGGCCACCAACCCGCCGACGACCCACCACGAGTTCCAGATGAACTGCTCGGTGAGCCGCAGCAACCTCAACGACGACCCGATCGTCTTCCCCGGCCTGCCCGGCGTGTCTCATTCACACACGTTCATGGGCAACACCACGACGTACGCCGGCACGACGCTCGCGAGCCTGCGCGGCGGCAACACGTCTTGCATCACGCCCGGTGACAAGACCGGCTACTGGATGCCGACGCTGCTGAACGGCACGACCGCGGTGCAGCCCGAGGGCCAGCAGGTCATCTACTACAAGACCGGCGTCATCGACTACCGCAGCGTGCGCCCGTTCCCCCTGGGCCTGCGCTACCTGGTCGGCAGCCCGACGTCCACGCTCGACGAGTTCCGCAACCACCCGGGCGCCGTCGAGGGCTTCGAATGCGGTGACCTGTCCTTCAACTGGGACATTCCGGCCAACTGCGTGGCGGGCACCCAGCTCAACGTCCGATTCCAGGCCCCGAGCTGCTGGAACGGCCTGCACCTGGACACCCCCGACCACAAGAGCCACATGGCCTACCCGGTCCTCGGCGTCTGCCCGACCTCCCACCCGGTGGCCGTCCCGATGATCGAGTTCAAGATGGCCTGGCCGGTCAGCGGGAACATGGCCAACGTCCGCTTCTCCAGCGGCCGGGGCTTCTCCTTCCACTACGACGTCTTCAACGCCTTCGACCCGCCGACGCTGGCCGCCCTGACCACCCACTGCATCAACGGCGGCCTGCAGTGCGACCCGCGAGGCTTCGACCTCTACAAGCCCAACCGGGGCGCAGCCCTGAACGAGAACTACGAACGCCCGTAGCGCTCAGACCGATGCGGGCGGCGCCTTCAAGGCGTCGCCCGCTCTCGTCTTCCTATCCGCGATTTATCCGTGCGCTGTTCGCGTTGCCTTCAAGGGCTTTGCGGAGGTGTCATTCACGGAGCGTCGCTGGGGATTGTGGACAGTGCCACCGCGCGGGTGCGCAGAATTTGCAAAGCGAGAGCGCGGGTCCCAGGCTCGACCCCGGATTTGTCCTCGCTGCGGGCAAGGTTCTCACCCTGTTCCAGATGGGCCCGGACGAGCTTGGCCACCGTCTGGTTGAACGCCGCGCCCGCGAGCTGCGAAGCCTCGGTGACCTGCGCGGGGGTGACCATGCCCGGCATCGGCATGCCCTCGTGCGGGTTCTCGTCGGGCAGCCCCGCGCGGGCGTGCAACTGGCGCAAGACACCCAGCTCGGCCTCGGTGAACGCCTTGACCTGCGCGGCAAGAGCCAGCGTGGCGGCATCGGCAGTACGCTTGGGCGCCAGCTCGAGCAGCGGCATCAACTGCTCGTCCATCGCGATGTTGATCTCGATCCACGCCAGGTCGGTGCCCCCGAACCCGGCCACCACGCCCTGCTGCGCCGGGGCGTTGGCGGACGGCGTGGTCGCGGGGGTGTTCCCCGTCGCGGCGCAGCCCGACAGACCGAGCACGCCGACGAGCAACAGACGGGGAACAGCTTTCACATTTGCGATTCTGGTCTTTTCCGGCCACCCCTGTCAATGATTCGATATTGACGAACGACAACGAAGCCACAACAGTGGGCGACGCCTCAAAAATAACGTTCGCAATGTTGTTATTCACGCGTCCGGCAGCCGTCACCCTCGGCAATAGCAAGCGGCCGTATCGGTGCCGACGCCAAGCTCCGACAAGCACACGAGCTCCCGTGATCGACGGCGACCCGCCGCCCGGTCTCGGTCGCCGATTCGTGTTCGCGAACGTGCTGGTCAGGATTCGCGATCGTGCGACCTGGATACCGCTGACGCCGTTTCTGGCCGGCAGCGTCTGCGGGCGGGCCCTCAGGATCTGCCCGGCGTTCGGTTCGCGACCTGCCGATGGCCGATCAGGCGTTCTCCCAGAGGCCGATCAGGTTGCCCTCTGTGTCGTGGAAGTAGGCGCTGAATCCCATCGTGCCCACCGGGGACCGGCCGATGGCCACCTTGCCGCCCAGCTTCTCGATCTTGGCCAGGCTGTCGTCGATGCTCTCGACCCCGACGGTGATGACGGGCGCGGTGATCGGGCCCTGCCGGGCCAGCATGCCGCCGTTGATGCCGGTCTCGGTGGGCCGGCCCTGCTCGTCGCTGGGTGTCGTGGTGACAAGCGTGTATTGGTAGTTGGCCATCGCGTTGAGCTGCCAGCCGAACGCCTCGGCGTAGAACGTCGTGGCACGCTCACCGTCCTCGAACGGCACCTCGAAGTGAATCACTTTGTCCATGTCGCTACCTCCTCACCTGCGACCTTATGGCTCCGGCCGGGGTGGCAGAAGGGTCGAAGGTATGGGTTCGGCAGCGACCTTCGGAGGGGCTGGTGGGGGCGCCGCAGCGAGATGCCGCGACGCCCCACCCGCATCTCAGCGTCGATAGACGCCGAACTCCCACAGCGAATATCCGTAGCCCGTGGCGCGCGCGACGCCGTTCATGCGGACGTATCGGCCCGAACCCGAGACACTCACCTCGTCGAAGCCGCCGTCACCGGCGCTCGTCGAATGGATCGTCGTCCAGTTGGAGCCGTCGTTCGAGGTCTGGATCTGATAGCCGGTCGCATAAGCCGCCTCCCAGGCCAGCCGCACGTGGTTGAACGACTGCACCGAGCCCAGATCGACCTGCAGCCACGCCGACCCGGTCCATTCGCTGGCCCAGCGTGTGCCGTAATCACCGTCGGTGGCGTACGAGGGAAGCTGTGGCCCGTTGGTGCCGGTCGGCTGATAGGAGGACGCCGTCGTCGTCCGGCCGCGCGTGAGGTTCGTGCCGGTCTCGGGCGGCGCGACCACCCTGATCGACTTCTGCTCGATCCCCACGTTGCCGTGCCCGTCGAAGGCGTACACATAGACCTTCCACACCCCGAGCCGCTCGGGCGCCTTGGCCGTGAACGTCCCGTTCCCGTTGTCGGTGAAGGTCACGTTCGTCAGCCCGGTGCCGCCACCCGCGTACTTGTCGGAGTACATCAGGTTGTAACGGATCAGATCGCCCTGCGGGTCCGACGCCGTCACCCCCACCGTCAGAGAACCCCCAGCGGGTACGGCGGTCTGGTTCGAGACGCTCATCGCGGTGATCTCCGGCGGCGTGTTCACCGGCGCCTGCCCGGTCCAGGCACGGCTCAACGAGTAGTAGCCGTGCCGGCGCCACCCGCCCGTGAACGTGTTGAGCCACACCCCGCCGAAGTCGTTCTCGAGCCCGTAATGGAACTCGGTCGCCCCGAGCGCCACCCGCGGGTTCGCGTTGATCGCGTTCCAGCTGCTCGCGTACTGGTCCCGTTTCTGCAGGTCGGTCGGTTCGGTCGGCACCCCGTTCACGTCGTTGGGCACCTCCCACTCGCCCGCCGGCCCGGCCTCGGTGATGACGTACGGCTTCGTGTAGCCGCCGGCCACCCAGTCGGGATAGATGTTGCCGATCGCGCCGTACGAGTTGACCGCGAGCAGATCGAGGTCGGGCGCGTGCTGCTTGTAATAGGGCCAGGCCCCGGTGTACGCATCGGTCGACGTCACCGGGTGGTTCGGGTCGGCGGCGTGGATCGCCTGCGCGACCTGGTTCACGAACTTCGCGTAACCGACGCGCCGTGCCTCGACCTCGGCCGCGGAGAGCCCGTGGTCCTGCATCGTCAGGATGACCTCGTTGCCGACGTCCCACATCAGCACGCCCGGGTGGTTCTTCAACGTGTTGACCCGGGTGACGATCTCGGCCTTGACCGAGTTCATGTACGCGGTGTCGTTGACGTAGTCGGCTCCCTGGTTGAGCCAGTGCCCGACGATCACCTTGATGCCCTGACGCGCGGCCCGGTCGAGCAGCGTCGGCGTGTTGGCGTCGTCGACCCCCCACGTACGGATCGTGTTGACGCCCATGTTGCGCAGGTCCCGCATGTATCCGTCGGCGGCCGCCTGCGGGGGTCCGTAGGTCAGCCCTTTGACCTGGTAGGGCGCGCCGTTGACCTGGAGCTGCCAGTTGCCCTGGCTGCCGGTGACCCGCGCGACGGTCGGCCCGGAAGGCACGGCCGGGTCGGTCATGGCGGGCGGCACAGTGCCGGTCGCCGTGCGGGCCACGCTCACCGAGTCGACGCTGAGCACCCCGCCCGACGTCGTGTCGGCGACCGGAGTCGTCCGGCCGGCGAGCGCGTTCGGCAGCGAGCCGCCGATCGCCAGGTCGAGCCGCAGGAAGAACCCGTGGTGCACAGCGGCCCGCCAGGCGGTCACGCCGACCTGCGACTGCCGTACGACCCAGGTCTGCCGGCCGTCGAGGTAGAAGCGGATCTCCTCGTCGGTCTTGGTGCGGTCGATGATCTGTGTGTACTCGTGGTAGCCGGTCTGGCAGCCGGCGCAGGTCGCGAAGCCGGAGGAGCGGCCGTTGTACTCCGCGCAAGGTCCGTCCGGGGCGGTGCCGCAGTGCAGCGTCTGGGCGAGCTGACTGCGCCCGTTGACGTTCGTCATGATGTCGGTCTCGCCGATGCCCGGCCAGTTGTTGTAGTTGCCCCGGTACGCCGCTCCGGTCGCCCGGAAACCCGGCCAATAGCCGAGAGCGTTCGCCACGTCGGGCTGTTTGAGCACGGCCGTGAACTTGGTCTGCTGCCCCGGCAACGGCTCGAAGTCGGTCCGCTGCGTCTCGAGCCGGCCCGACGTCCAGTTCCCGCCGCCGTCGCGGATCGCCCTGATCGACAGCCGCCCGGCCCCGTCGAGCGAGACGTTCGCGGTGCTCGCGGTGGCGGTCTCGACCTCGCCGGTGCCCCAGTTGGCCGCACCTCCGGGATAGGAGGTGCCGGTGCGCAGCAACCAGTTCGCCGACGACGGCGAGGTGCCGGCCGCGCCGTCGAACGTGTCCTGCCAGACGGTCGTGAAGTTGCCCGGCGGATCGGTCGGCGGTGGGGTGGTCGGCGGTGGGGTGGTCGGCCCGGTCGTGCCGTAGACCTTGAACTCCCACAGCGAGTAGCCGTAGCCGCCGTTACGCGCGGTGCCGTAGAGCCGGACGTACCGCCCGCTGCCGTTGACCGTGAGCGTCTCGGTGCCGCCGGTCCCGTTGGTCTTCGAGTGAATGGTCGTCCAGGCGTTGCCGTCGTTCGAGGTCTGGATCTGGTACGCCGTGCCGTAGGCGGCCTCCCACTGCAGGACGACCGAGGTGATCGTCGCGGTGGCGCCGAGATCGACCCGCAGCCACTGCGGGTCGGAGAACTGGCTCGACCACCGGGTGCCCGCGTTGCCGTCGGTCGCGTTGGCGGCGACCGTGTCGAGGGTCTCGTTCGACGACGCGGTGGTGGGTTTGCCTTGGGAGAGAAGGGGATCGGCGGCGTAGGCGTGGTGCGGCGCCGCCAGCGTGAGGAAGGCGGCGGCGAGGCCGAGCACGAGGGGGAGGACGAAGCATCGCCACGGATGGGGCGGGGAGCAAGCCGTGTTCACGGGGTCTCCTGGGGATGTCGGGCGCCGGGGAAAGCGCTCTCCACGAATGGCCGAAGTGTTACGCCGGGCTTTCACGCGTGTCAATACCCGAGGACGGTTCCGGCGCGCCAATGGCTCCTATACCGTGACATCACGGACCGACGCGGGATGTCGGCACGCGATTGTGGGAGAGCGTTCTCCGAGTGGCTCGTGGATGCGGTGACTGTTCCGTTCGAAAAGAATCTCGGGTGGGATGTCGAGAACGGCCGGACGGCTCCGACCAGGAGGCGACACGTAGCAACGACCAGGGGGTTCAAGATGAAGTACATCCTGATGATGTTCGGTGACGGCGGGGAGATGGCGGCGGCGGCCGACCCGGCCTGGGTGCGGGACATGCTGACGTTCATGGACGATTTCAACGCCGAGCTCACCAAGACCGGCGAGCTGGTTCACGCCTACGGGCTGGCGTTTCCGTCGAGCGCCAAGACGGTCAGCTACGAGGACGGGCAGGTCGCGGTCACCGACGGGCCCTATGCGGAGTCCAAGGAGTCGCTGGCCGGGTTCTGGATCTTCGACGTGCCGGGGGAGGAGCGGGCGGTCGAGCTGGCCGGGCGGGTCGCCTTCTGGGCCCGCAAGGTCGAACTGCGCCAGGTTCCGGACGGCCCGCCGGACTACGACGAGGAATGAGGGGATGAGTGAGCCGAAGGCGCTCGACTCGGTGTTGCGGGAGCTGGCGCCGCAGGTGCTGGGGGTGCTTGTCCGACGTTACGGGCAGTTCGACGCGGCTGAGGATGCCGTGCAGGAAGCGCTCCTGGCCGCGGCCGTTCAGTGGCCGCGGGAGGGGACGCCGGCCAATCCGCGGGCCTGGCTGATCTCGGTGGCGACCCGGCGGCTGGTTGACGAGTTCCGCAGTGACAGTGCCCGGCGGCGCCGGGAGGCCGCCGACGTCGACGCCACGGTCAGCGGTGATGTCTCCGACCGGGACGACACCCTTGCCCTGCTGTTTCTCTGCGCGCATCCGTCGTTGTCGCCGCCGTCGCAGCTCGCGCTCACCCTGCGCGCGGTCGGCGGCCTCACCACGGCCGAGATCGCGGCGGCTTTCCTCGTCCCCGAGACGACCATGGCTCAGCGGATCAGCCGGGCCAAGCAGACGATCCGTAAGAGCGGGCACGACTTTCCGCCACCTGCGCCGGGCTCCGAACGGGCCGAGCGCTTGAGGGTCGTACGGCAGGTCCTGTATTTGATCTTCAATGAGGGGTACACGGCGAGTGGTGGGCCGGAGCTGCAGCGGGCCGAGTTGACCGGTGAGGCGATCCGGCTGACGCGGATGCTGCGCGAGCTGGTTCCGGGGGATCACGAGACGGCCGGGCTGCTCGCGTTGATGCTGCTCACCGATGCGCGACGGGCGGCCCGCACCACGGCGAACGGTGAGCTCGTGCCGCTCGACCGGCAGGATCGTGCACTGTGGAGCAAGGAGCGGATCACCGAAGGCGTCGCGCTGGTCTCGGCCACGCTCGGTCGCGGGGCGCTCGGGCCCTACCAGGTGCAGGCCGCGATCGCCGCGCTGCACGACGAGGCCCCGGACGACGCCGGCACCGACTGGCGGCAGATCCTCGCGCTCTACGAGGTGCTCGAGAAGATCTCGCCGGGCCCGATCGTCACGCTCAACCGGGCCGTCGCCGTCGCCCGCACCCAGGGGCCACTCGCCGGGCTGGCCGCGATCGCCGACCTGGCCGGTGACGAGCGGATGACCGGCAACCATCGGCTGGCCGCCGTCCGCGCTCACCTGCTCGATCAGGCCGGCTTCGCCGAGGAGGCCCGCGAGGCCTACCTCGAAGCAGCCCGGCTGACCACCAGCGCCCCCGAGCAGCGCTATCTCACCAGCCGGGCGGTCCTTACGTCCCGCTGACGTGCGGCCCGAGCGGCAAGCCCTTACATTGCCCGAACACTGGCGCACGATCGGCGGCGGCATGATGGTGCGGTGACCGACGCCCCCACCAAGGGGCTTGTTCTCGTGATCGAGGACGAGCGCCCCATCGCCGACCTGGTGCGCCTCTACCTGAGCCGGGACGGCTTCGGTGTGCACGTCGAGCACGACGGCGCCGCCGGTCTCTCCGCCGCGCGCCGGCTGCGGCCCGTCGCGTGCATCGTCGACATCGCGTTGCCTGGCCTTGAGGGCACCGAGATCGTGCGGCGGCTGCGGGCCGACGGTGACTGGACGCCGGTCATCCTGCTCACCGCGCGTGACGACGAGGTCGACCGCATTCTCGGGCTCGAGCTGGGCGCCGACGACTATGTGACCAAGCCGTTCAGCCCTCGCGAGCTGGTCACCCGGGTCCGCGCCCTGCTGAGACGCGCCGCCGGCCCGCCCGACGGCGAGCGAGTGAAGACCCTCGGTCCCGTACGGCTTGACCCCGCGCGCCGGGAGGCCACCGTCGACGGCCGTCCGCTGTCGCTCACCCCGACCGAGTTCGACCTGCTCGGACACCTCGTGGCCCGCCCCGGACGGGTCTTCACGCGGGAGGAGCTGCTGGCCGGCGTCTGGGGGTACGCGTCCGCGGCCGGAACCCGTACGGTCGATGTGCACGTCGCCCAGGTGCGCGCCAAGCTGGGCGGGGCCGCTTCGCTGATCCGCACCGTCCGGGGCATCGGGTACACCGCCGATGCGTAGCCTGACCAGCCGCGTCGTGCTCGTCACGGTCGCCACCGCCGTCATCTCGGTGTTCATCACCGCGCTGGTGGCCGTACCCGTCGCGGTCCGCTCGGTCAACACGCAGTTGCGGGCCGAGCTGCTTGAGAAGAGCGCGCTCGCCGTCGAGCTGCTCGCCACCGAACGGCAGGCCGCCCGCGAACGCATCGTCACGTCGCTGCGCCGCGACGGCATCGAGGTCTATCTGATCCGCCGTGGCGCAGTCGACCAGCCGGGACTGCCCGAGCGGGTGGTGCGGCAGGTCGCCCGGGGAGCGCTCGTCGACACCCGCGGCCCGGTCGCCGGCACGCCGTCGTTCATCGCGGGCCGTCCACTGTCCGGCGTGAACAGTGGGGTCGTGCTGACCCGCGCCGTCGCTTCGAACACGGCCGGACGGGTCCTCGGCACGGTGTGGATCGCCCTGCTCGCCGGTCTGCTCGGCGGCATCCTGGCCGGGGCTCTGCTGGCCCGGTTCATCGCCCGGCCGATCCGGCTGGCCGCGGCCGCCGCGACCCGGCTGTCGGCGGGGGACCGGTCGGTGCGCATCGCCCGTGGCGGTCCGGCCGAGGCCGCCGAGCTGGCCGACGCGGTCAACCAGTTGGCCAGCGCGTTGCAGGTCAGCGAGGGCCGGGAGCGGGAGTTCCTGCTGTCCGTCTCCCATGAGCTGCGTACGCCCCTGGCCACGCTGCGCGGCTATGCCGAGGCGATCGCCGACGGTGTGGTCGGGCCGGGCGAGACCGAGAAGGCCGGCGCGACCATGCTGGCCGAGGCCGAACGGCTGGACCGGCTCATCTCCGACCTGCTCGTCCTCTCCCGGCTCGAGGCCGCCGACCTGCCGCTCGACGTCGTCCCGGTCGACCTGGTCGAGCTGGTCGCGGCGGCCGGCGAGGCGTGGGCGAGCCGCGGCGGCCTGGCGGTACGGACCGAGCTGCCCGACCATCCCGTGGTGGTGCGGACCGATCCGGGCCGCATCCGGCAGGTGATCGACGGCCTCGGCGAGAACGCGTTGCGGGTCGTGCCCGCGGGACAGCCGTTGATCCTGGCTGTGCGCGAACCGGGCGTGATCGAGGTGCGCGACGGCGGCCCCGGTTTCACCGACGAAGACCTGGCGGTGGCCTTCGACCGGGGCGCGCTCAACCGCCGGTACAAGGGCGTCCGCAAGGTCGGCAGCGGCCTCGGCCTGGCCCTCGCCGCCCGGCTGGTGACCCGCCTAGGCGGCCGCATCACCGCAGGTCACGCCCCAGAGGGCGGTGCCATGTTCACCATCGAGCTGCCCGAGCGCCCCGATCGGTGAAAGCTCACTGCAGGAACGCCCCGAGTGGTGAGAGCAGCAACTTGTTGAGCCCCGCCGCCGTACGGTCGAGACCCGCCCGCTCTTGGTCGGTGGCCCGCATGTCATGGCGTACGCCCCAAAGCTTCTGGGCATTGCGCCACGCCACGTTCCGGGTGTATTCGACCGCTTCGCCCTGCCACCAGTCGTCCAGGCGCCCGTTCATCGTGTCGATCAGCAGCTGCCACTTCTCGAGGTAACCGCGGCGCAGCCCCGGGATCGCCTCGGCGAAGATCTCGTTGATCTCGAGATAGTCGTGGTGCTGATCGCTGTCGTCTATCGGGTCGGTGCCGAGGTGGTCGAACGTCGTGACCAGCGCGAACGGGAGGTCGTAGTTGATGTGCGCGTTGACCCCGGCGCAGGCCGACGGCAGCGGACGGCAGTCGGGCCCCGGAATGCGCTGGAACAGGGCGGCCCACACCTCGGGACAGCGAGGGCTCGCCCCGGCGCCGGCCCAGGCCCGCAGCGCGTCGAAGTAACGCCCCGCGAACTCGACGTCGAGCCGGGACAGGAACGCCGGATCTTTGAACCGGCCGGCGTAGAGCCGCTCGAGCACACCCTCGGTGATGGTGAGATAGAGCTTGTTGAAGTCGCACAGCGGGTTCTCGCCCAGCAGCGGCGGCACCTGGCCAAGGATCTGCTGGAGCGCCTTGAGCTGGTCGACCACGGCGGGGACGTCGTCGGGGTGGTCCCGCAGGAGATCGGTCATCTCCCGTTGCGCAGGTCCCCAGACCGACTGGTTCATCGGCTTTCCTCCATGGAGCTCGGTGGAGGGCCCCCTAGCACCGCCCGGAAGCGGTGGCTTCCGGGCGGTGCTCCCCCGTACGCAGAGACTTCCAAAAGCAGACCTACGTACGGATCGGTAGAACTACTTATCAGCGGCTACGTAGATAACGAAAAGGTCACGCCGCGGTCAGGTAAACCCGGCTCGCCTGTACGCGGGTGCGGACCTGGAGCTTGTCGAAGATGTGCCCGACGTGCACGCCGACCGTGCGCTCGCTGATGAACAAGAGCTCACCGATCTCGCGGTTGGTCAGCCCCTCGGCCAGCGCGGCCAGCACCTCACGCTCCCTGGTCGTGAGCAGGCCGAGCTCGTCCGGTCGAGCAGAAGGAGAAGCCATCGGCACGGTGTCCACGTCGTCGGCGAGCGGCACCTTGTAGCGCTGGGCAACCGCGACGATCTCGGCGGCGAACGGCCGGGCGCCCATCGCGGTCGCCGTCGCGTACGCCTCCCGAAGAGCCTCGATCGCCACCGCCTTCCGGACGCGGCGCTGCAGCGCGGCCTCGGCCTGCCGCAGCCGCGAATAGGCCGCCGGGTAGGGCTGCCGGCGCTTGTCCCAGGTGGTGGCCGCCTTCGCCCAGGGCGCGGGGTCTTGCCGGTCTTCGATGCGGCTGATCTCGGCCGCGCACAGGTCGAGATAGCCGCCGATGACCGCGCGCACCGGCGCGGCCGCGTTCCCGACCCCGGCCGCCATGCGTTCGACGGCGACCTTGAGCCGGCGCAGCGCTCCCGGATCGACCGGCTGCCCGGCCGCGTGGGCCTCGGCCTCGGCGCGCAGCCCGTGCCAGGCCAGGATGCCGATCAGCATGAGGTCGTCGGAGCGGGTCTCGGTGAGGCCGCGCTGCACCGCCGCCCGCGCCTCGGCGTGCCGGCCCTGCCACATCGCCAGGCCCGCGCGCAGGGTGAGCATCGGCAGCACGTGCTTGGCGCCGCCGCCGGCCAGCAGGGTCGCGACCGCGTCGAGGTCGCGGTGGGCCGCGTCGAGGTCGCCGAAACCGACCCACAGCCGGCAGCGGGCCAGCAGCAGCTCGACCGCGTCGGCGCCGGACGGGCGGTGCCGCATCGCGTCGGCCAGCACGGCGTCGGCCTCGGCCCACTGTCCGACCCGGAACAGGCCGTTGGCGGCGATGGCGAGAAGACGGGTGCGGTAGGTGCGGCCGGCCCCGAGCGAGGCCAGCCGCTCCGCACCACGGCGGGCGACCAGCACTCCCTCCTCGATGTTGTTGAGCGGGCCGGTCAGCAGCTCGGCCAGGTGCAGATAGGCGACGCCCAGCTCGTCGGGCCGGCCGCTGCGCTCGGCGATCTCGACCGCGTGCCGGATGACGGCCAGCCCGGCATCGGGATCTTCCCGGAACGCGGCGCTGAAACCGAGAGCGGCGCTGGCCCGTACGAGATCCGCGGTGGAGCCGTTGACCTCGGCCATCTCGAGCGCGTCGTGGGCGCGGGCGTTCGCGTCGGCGTAACGACCCAGGTGAAGCAGCAGTTCGGCCAGGAACGCGGCGGCCGAGGCGCGCTGACGCGGGGTGCAGTCGGCCGCCTCGAGGGCGCGCTCGTACTCGGCCTCGGCGGTGGCCGTGCGCCCGGCCGCGGCCAGGTAACGAGCGCGGCGCAGATGCAGCTCGCACTGGCCGGGCGCGTCGGCGCGGCGGGACAGCTCGTCGAGCCGGGTCAGGGCGAGCTGGTGCTCGCCGCAGTGGTGGGCCGACTCGGCCGCGTGGGCCAGCAGCTCGGTGCGTTCGGGCACGTCGTCGGTGGTCAGTTCGAGCGCGGTCGACCAGTGCCGGTGGGCCTCGGTGAAGCCGTAGAGCTCCTCGGCGCAGCGGGCCGCGGCGACCACCGACGGCAGCGCGCGCACCGGTTCGCCGGCGCGCTGCCAGTGGTGGGCCAGGCGAGCGTGGTCGGGTGCGCCGCCGGCCGACTCGAGCGCCTCGCCGAACCGGCGGTGCAGGGCCGCGGCCTCGGCCGGGAGCACCTCGCCGGCCAGGATCTCGGCGACCAGCCGGTGCCGCAGGCGGTAGCCGTCGTCGGCGCTGGCCACGAACCGGTGCGCGACCGCGGCCCGGATCGCCTCGATCAGCTCGGGCTCGGGCAGCGGCACGACCTTGGCCAGCACCGCGTGACCGACCGGCTCGACCCCGGCGGCGATCGCGTTGACCACCGAGTGGGCGTTGGCGGGCAGCTCGTCGACCCGGGCCAGGAAGATCTCGCGCAGCGTGTCGGACAGCTCGACCCGGCCGTCGCGCAGGTCGCGGGCCAGCTCCTCGGCCACGAACGGGTTGCCGCCGCTGCGCTTGTGGACCCGGTCGGCGTCCTCGGGTTCGATGCGGCCGCCGGTGATCGCGGTGACCAGCTCGACGGTCTGGTCGCGGTCGAGCGGGGCCAGGTCGACGACCCGAACGGAACGGAGGCGGCGCAGCTCGGCCAGCACCTTGCGCAGCGGGTGAGCGCCCTGCAGGGCCTCGGCGCGCACGGCGGCCAGCACAGCGATGCGCACGTCGCCCAGGCCGGCCAGCAGATAGAGAAGGAGTTGACGGGTGCTGCGGTCGGCCCACTGCAGATCGTCGAGCACGAGCAGCAGGCGGCGATCGCCGGCCACCTCGCGCAGATCCTGCGAAACCCGGTCGAGGAGCGCGCCCGCGTCACCGGCCGGCTGCACACTGTGGTCCAACTGGCGCAGGGCCTGCAGAACGGGATGCAACGGCGAGGCGTCACCGATGTCGAGACAGGTGCCGGACAGCACGGCGAAACCCGCGTCGCGCATCGCCGAGGCGGTCTCGCGCAGCAGGCGGCTCTTGCCCACCCCGCTCTCCCCGGTGACGAACACCGCGGACGTTCCACCCGGGCCCGCGTTGTGCAGGTCGGACTGGACCTGGGTCAACGTGTCGGCGCGTCCGACAAGTGGGCCCTCGTCCTCGTCGCTGGCCATGAAGGTCACCCTAGTGCCCATCGACCTCTCCCGTTGTCGGCGGTTCGGTCTGTTCTCCGTCACATGAGTGACGGGCCTGTGTGTGTCGGAGATACGTCGTTCTGCAGATCCGTTATTGGACTGCGGCTGGCACCGTTCTCCCGGAGCACGACAGTGACCTGGGGGAGCGTGAAGACATGACCGCAATCGCTATGGCGGAGCAGGAGCGGCGTCAGACCGTCACCGTCCTCTTCATCGACATCGTGGGCTTCACCTCCCTGGTCGACGACCTGGACTGCGCGGTGATCCGCGCCCTGCAGCGCGACTACTTCGGCATCGTGTCCGACGTGGTGCGCACGGGCGGCGGAGTGGTGGAGAAATACGTCGGGGACGCGGTGATGGCGGTGTTCGGCACCGGCCCGTCCGGCTTCGGCGCACAGGCGGCCGCCTCGGCGGTGCGGGTGGGCCTGTCGGTTCAGGAGGCGTTGAGGGGGCAACTTCTGGCCGGCAGGTTCGCCGTCCGCACCCGGGTCGGGCTCGCGACCGGCGACGTGATCGTCGACGTTCCCGCGACCCGCGACTTCGGGCACGGGATGATCAGCGGGAGCGTGGTCAACACCGCGGCGCGTCTGCAGGCGTACGCGCCTCATGACACCGTCGTGGTCTGTTCCCGCACCCGCGAGGCCACCGACGAACTCATCGCCTATCAAGAGCTTCCGCCCGTACGAGTCTCGGGCAAGCCGCGTCCGCTGGACCTCTACCGCGCGTTGCAGCCGCAGACCGTACCCGCGGAAGATTTCCGCTGGGCGATGGCGGCCTAGTGTCGTACCTCACGAACCGTATCTTTTGCCCGTATCATCCGGTTCAGAGGTAGGCCCTCCCGGCTCGGTTGACGAGAAGTGTCGGAGGCGCCCGGTAGGCTCGCCGCGACCTGACCACCACCTGGGCCGATCGGGAGTGCCACGCAGTGACCGCGGAGATCCTGTACGGGGCCGATGACCTCACGCACCTGGAGGGGCTGGACGCCGTCCGGAAACGCCCGGGCATGTATATCGGCTCGACCGACAGCCGAGGCGTCAACCACCTCGCCAACGAGATCATCGACAACGCCACCGACGAGGGAGTCGGAGGCCATGCCGCCAAGGTGGCGGTGATTCTGCACAGCGACGGTTCCGTGCAGATCGACGATGACGGCCGGGGCATCCCGACCGACATCAACGCCAAGTCCGGCATGAACGGTGTCGAGCTGGTGCTCACCCGTCTGCACGCCGGCGGCAAGTTCGGCGGCTCCGGCTACAAGACCTCCGGCGGCCTGCACGGCGTCGGCGCGTCCGCCGTGAACGCGCTGGCGCTGCGCTTCGACGTCACCGTCAAGCGCGACGGCAAGGTCCACGAGCTCTCGTTCCAGCGCGGCGTGCCCGGCTCCTTCGACGGCCCCGGCCCGCAGGACCGGTTCCACCCCGAGTCCGGCCTGCGCATCGTCCGCCGCATGAAGCGCGGCGAGTCCACCGGCACGTCCATCCGCTACTGGTACGACGCCCGCTACTTCGAGACCGGCGCCAAGCTCGACGTCGACGCCGTCCGCGCCAAGCTCCGCAACACGGCGTTCCTCGTCCCCGGCGTGATGTACACGCTGCGTGACGAGACCGCCGAAGAGACCACGAACGAGACCTTCCACTTCCCGCACGGTCTCAGCGACATGGTCGAGTTCCTCACCCACGCGGGTGACAAGCCCGTCTCCGGCATCCTGCTGATCAACGGCGAGGGCACCTACAAGGAGAACGCGGCCGACGCCAACGGCGTGATGCAGTCCAACGTCGAGCGCCGCGCCGAGGTCGAGATCGCCTTCCGCTGGGGCACCGGCTACGAGCGCACGATCGAGTCGTTCACCAACACGATCCGCAACGTGCACGGCGGCACCCACCGCAAGGGCTTCGAACGCGCCCTCGTACGCGCGCTCACCGAGGCCATCCGCAACACGCGCGGCCTGCTCAAGCCCAAGGAAGACCCGCCCGTCCTCGACGACCTGCTCGAGGGCATGACCGCCGTTATCCACGTGCGCGTCCCCGAGCCCCAGTTCACGTCGCAGACCAAGGACGAGCTCTCCACCGCCGGCATCACCCGGGTCATGCAGGGCCTGGTCGAGGCCCACATCAAGGCCTGGATCGACGACCGCAAGACCAAGGCCGAAGCCCGCACGGTGCTGCAGAAGGTCGTCGACGCCGCCCGCGTCCGCCTGACCCAGAAGCAGCAGAAGGACGCGGCCCGCCGCAAGACCGCCCTCGAGGGCGCGTCGATGCCGCCCAAGCTGGTCGACTGCCGCGCCACCGGCATTGCCCGCTCCGAGATCTACATCGTCGAGGGTGACAGCGCGCTCGGCACCGCGCGAATGGCACGAAGCTCCGAATACCAGGCTCTTCTCCCCATCCGCGGCAAGATCCTCAACGTGCAGAAGGCATCGCTGCAGCAGGTGCTCGACAACGCCGAGTGCTCGGCGATCGTGCAGGTGCTCGGGGCCGGCTCGGGGCGCACCTTCGAGCTCGGCTCGATGCGCTACGGCCGCGTCATGATCATGGCGGACGCCGACGTTGACGGCTCCCACATCCGCACGCTGCTGATCACCCTGTTCGCGAAGTACATGCGCCCGGTCATCGAGCAGGGCCGTCTCTTCGCCGCCATGCCCCCGCTGCACAAGGTCGTCACCAAGGGCCGCAACTCCGAGACGATCTTCACCTACACCCAGCAGGAGATGGAGTCGACCGTCGCCCGGCTCGAGCGCGGCGGCAAGACGGTGAACAAGCCGGTCAGCCGGTTCAAGGGCCTCGGCGAGATGGACGCCGACGAGCTCTGGGACACGACCATGAACCCGGCCACCCGCACGGTCCGGCGCATCACGATCGACGACGCCGAGCGCGCCGAGGCCACCCTCGAGCTGCTGATGGGCGAGCGCGTCGAGCCCCGGAAGAACTGGCTGATCGAGGCGGCGGGCCGCATCGACCAAGAGACGATCGACGCCTGAGAGGCTTTGATGGCACGCCGTAAGAACACCGACAACCGCGTCGACCTCTCCGCCTTCGATCAGGCCGGCGCCCGCGTCATCGACAACCCGCTGACGACCGAGGTCGAAGACTCCTACCTGGAGTACGCCTATTCGGTCATCCACTCGCGCGCCCTGCCCGACGCGCGCGACGGCCTCAAACCCGTCCACCGCCGCATCCTGTGGTCGATGTCCGAGCAGGGCCACCGCCCCGACCGGGCCTACGTGAAGTCGGCCCGGGTCGTCGGCGACGTGATGGGCAAGTACCATCCGCACGGCGACGTGGCGATCTACGACGCCCTCGTCCGCCTGGCCCAGGATTTCTCGCTCAACGCCCCGCTCATCGACGGGCACGGCAACTTCGGATCTCCAGACGACGGCCCGGCTGCCGCAAGGTACTGCGTCACCGCGGACACTAGGATTCGGCTCGCGGACGGCTCCTCGCCTCGCATTTCGGATCTCGTTCCGCTCGGCCGCGACACCGAGGCGGACGTCGATATCGAGGTTCTCGACAAAGACGGTAAGGCCGTCCGGGTCGATAAAGTGTTCAACTCGGGAATCCACCCGACGGTGCGGATCGTGACCAAATCGGGATTCTCGCTGCGCGGCACGCAGAATCACCCGGTCCTGTGTCTCGAAGCGCCCCTAGGTGTACCGATCTTCCAGTGGAAGCAGCTCGACGAGATCAAACCCGGGACGGTCGTATGTGTCGCCCGGCATGCCTGGACGCAGGTGATCCCGACTGCCCGGGAATACATGCTCGGTGTTCTGGCCGGTGCCTGGGCCTCGGAGGGCTGGGCGAACAGCACCCGGGCTGGCTTCAACAACACGGACGAGCACTTCTTCAATGAGGTTCTGTTCGCCTACGACCATCTCATCGGTGGTCGCCGTTACGTCGCGGAGCGGCAGACCAAGGTCGATCGCAAACTGATCCGCGAAATCGACATCCAGGAATACGGCGGCGGCATGGACGCGTTCCGCATGTCTCCCCTGGCTGAATTTATCGGGCATCAGGCACGCGACAAGGTCGTTCCGGAATTTGTCTGGAAGGCCGGTCTCGGCGTCAAACGCGCCTTCCTCATGGCAGTGTTCGAGGGGGACGGCGGCTGTCGTGATGCTGGAGACGGCTTTACCGTCCAGTACTCGAGCTACAGCGCTTCTCTCGTCCGGGATCTTCAAGAGCTGCTGGCCGAGTTCGGCGTTGTGGCGGTACACCGGTCATATTTCCGTCCCAGCGGTGCGGAAGAGCACCGGCTGGTCATCTCGGGTCTGCGCAATGTCCGGGCGTTCGCCGAGCGGGTCGGCTTTCTGCAGAGCAAGCAACGCCGTCTGACGGAGTTGCTCCGCCGTTCGCCACTGCGGGCTCATCGACTGAGCAAGGATCACGTTCCCTTCGTCGCTGACTACGTCCGTTCCGCTCTTGATTTCGACCGGCGGGGCAGCGGCCGGACCTGGCTCACTCAGCATAATTTCGACCGGGTGGAGCGGTGGGAGACGGAGCGTCTCCGGATCATCGACCGGATCAAGGATCCTGAAGTTCTCGCGACGATCATGCCGATCATGGACTCCGGTTACCGGTTCGAGAAGGTCACCGCTGTCGAGGAGTGCGAGCCGGCCGAGGTCTACTCCGTACGTGCCCTCTCCGAGGATCACTCCTTCCTCGCGGGCGGGTTCATCAATCACAACACCGAGGCGCGAATGTCTCGGGAGTCGATGCTGCTGGTCGGGGAGCTGGGCGAGGGCACGGTCGACTTCAAGCCGACCTACGACGGGTCCGATGTGGAGCCCCGGGTGCTGCCCGCGGCGTTCCCGAACCTGCTGGTCAACGGCACCTCGGGCATCGCGGTCGGCATGGCGACCAACATGATTCCGCACAACCTCGGTGAGGTCGTGGCGGCGGCGCGGCACCTGATCACCAATCCCGAGGCTGACCTCGACGCGCTGATGCGCTTCGTGCCCGGCCCCGACCTGCCGACCGGCGGGCAACTGCTCGGGCTCGACGAAGTACGGCGCGCTTATGAGACCGGGCGTGGTGTCGTACGCATGCGGGCCCGGGCTCAGACCGGGCTGCTCGAGGGTGGCCGTGGGCGCCAAGCGATCACGGTGACCGAGCTTCCCTACGGGGTCGGCACCGAGAAGATCATCGAGGCGATCACCGACGAGGTGAAGGGCAAGCTCATCGTCTCGGGCCCGAAGCGCGGTCAGCGTCAGCCGGCCCGGCTCGTGGGCATCGCCGACGTCAAAGACCTCACCGACCGTGAGCACGGCACGCGGCTGGTCATCGAGTGCAAGGTCGGCGTGAATCCGCAGGCCCTGCTGGCCGACCTCTACCGGCTGACCCCGCTCGAGTCGTCGTTCGGCATCAACAACCTGGTGCTGCTCGACGGCCAGCCCCAGACGCTGGGTCTCAAGGCGCTGCTCGAGGTCTTCGTCCAGCACCGCTACGAGGTCGTCACCCGGCGCACCGAGTTCCGCCGCACCAGGCGTCAGGACCGCCTGCACCTGGTCGACGGTCTGCTGATCGCGCTGATCGACATCGACCGGGTGGTCGCGATCATCCGGGGCAGCGACGACGCGGCCGCGGCCAAGGCATCGCTGATGGAGGAGTTCGGCCTCAGCGACATCCAGGCGACCTACATCCTCGACACGCCGCTGCGGCGCCTCACGCGGTTCGACCGCATCGAGCTCGAGACCGAGCAGGAACGCCTGAACGCCGAGATCGCCGAGCTCTCCCGCATTCTCGACAACGAAGATGTGCTCAAGCAGGTCGTCTCTGACGAGCTGGCTGCGGTGGCGAGCGAGTTCAGCGCGCCCCGGCGCACGACGCTGATCGACGGTGACCTCAAGGAGGTGCTGGCCGCGTCGGCGCCGGCCGGACCGCTCGAGGTCGCCGACGACCCGTGCCAGGTGATCCTGTCGGCCACCGGGCTGATCGCGCGCACCGCGGCCGAGAGCGAGGAGGCCACCGAGGCCCGTCGCCGCTCGGGCCGGGTGAAGCACGACGCCGTCCGGGCCGTGATCCACTCGACCGCGCGCGGGCGCATCCTGCTGGTCACCAACCAGGGGCGGGCGTTCAAGACCGACGTGTTGCCGTTGCCGGTGCTGCCTGAACAGTCCGGCACGGTGTCGGTGCGGGGCGGCATGTCGGCGTCCGAGCTGATCCCGCTCGAGAAGGGGGAGCGGGTCGTCGGCCTGGCCCCGCTGGCCGCGGGCGACTCGCCCGGCATCGCGATGGGCACCCGGCACGGCGTGGTCAAGGTGTGCGCCCCCGAGTGGCCGGTGCGTTCCGACGAGTTCGAGGTGATCACGCTCAAGGACGGCGACGAGGTTCTGCAGGCCACCTGGCTGACCGACGGCTCCGAGTCGTTCGCGTTCGTCACGTCCGACGCGTCGATGCTGCGTTTCCCGGCCAAGAACGTGCGGCCGCAGGGCCTCAAGGGCGGTGGCATGGCGGGCATCAACCTGTCGGCCGACGCCGAGGTGATCTCGTTCAACGTGGTGATCACGGCCGACAACGACCACGGCGAACCGATGGTGGTGACATCGACGGGCACCCAGGTCAAGGTCACGCCGTTCGCGTCGTACCCGGCGAAGGGCCGGGCCACCGGCGGCGTACGGGTGCAGCGGTTCCTCAAGGGCGAGACGCGCCTGACGGTGGCCTGGGTGGGTCCGCGCCCGGTCGGTGCCAGCGCCACCGGCGACCCGATCGACCTGCCCGACGTCGACGAACGCCGCGACGGCTCGGGCGAGGCCGTGCTGATGGGCCCGCAGATCGTCGGCCACCTGATCGAACGGGGCTGAGGACCGGCTTCACTCGTCGAGGCCCGGCGCGATGCTGGTCGTCGTGTCCGGGCCGGGGTGGAGGTCTGGGCCGAGGTCGAGCAGCCGTACCGCGAGCAGGGCACGTCGCACGATGCGCTTCACGTGGTAGGGGTTGGGCAATCCGGTCGGTTCGATGGTGAACAGCTCGTCACCGCGCACGGTCCAAGCGCGGATGTCCTTGCGCTGGAAAGCTTGCAGCAACTCCGGTTGGTGAGCTCGGGGCGAGTCGCCGACGATGTCGCCGGACGGGCTCAGCGCCATTGACGGTTGCGTGTGCGGTAGTCGTACCACGACGAATGTGCCCGAGCCGGTCTGTTTTCGGACGGACCCGGCGAGGGCGTCGCTCTCCCAGCCGACCAGCCCGAAAGTGACGGACAAGCCGTCGATCTCGCGGGTCCAAGCGCGCTTGACCTTGACGTGCCGGGGGGACTGCCACGGCCACTCGCGCTCGGTCGCTTCGACCGGGGTCCACTCGGCGACGGTGGCCCATTGCTCCAGTTGAGCAAGCATGCCGTGGCGCATGAGGGAGGAGACGCCGGCCACGACGGTGACCAGAACGACGTAGGCGACGGCCTTCTGCCAGGAGTCGATGACGCCGATCAGCGGGAACGGGAGCAGGAGCAGCACAAGCCACCACTTCGGACTCATCCGCATGGGATCAGCGTAGTGATGACTGTCTACTTCAGGAATCCTTGTCGAGGGGCACCGTCGAACTCAAGCGTGGGAGTCGGGCGCACCCCGCGGAAGGGCGATCTCGATCAGGCCGTGGCGGGCCATGATCGCGGTGCGGCGGGCGTGGTTGACCGCGCGGACGCGCCGCCCGACGAGGAACACGTCCAGCAGGGTCCAGACGCCGAGGCCACCGAGAGTGAAGAGCATCGCGATCGAACGGCCGGTGTCACGAGATAGAAGCGGTGGCCGCCGATGATGCCGACAACCAGCCACAGGGCGTACGCGATCCTGGGGTCCTTGCGGACGGAGGCGAACTCGGCCTCGGCGCGCAGCACCCGTATCCGCTCCCAGTCGGGCAGCGCCTCGGGCGAGGGGGAGAGGGCCGGGTTCACGGGAGGCGGCGGCGGCCGGCGAAGCCCAGGTCGGAGCGGTGGTACCAGTCGAGGGACTTGTCGCCTTCGAGCCAGCACAGGTCGACCTCGGCGCCGTCGAGGTCGGAGGGGAAGTCGACCAGCAGCGGCGCGAGGCTCTTGAGCAGCGCGCCCGACTGCTGCACCTGGGTCAACAGTTCGTCGAGCCGCGCGGTGACCGCTTTGAACTCGGGCAGGCCGCCCAGCGTGGTCGGCGGCCCGGCTCCCAGCTCGGCCGCGTCGGCACGTAGCGTCACGATCTCTTCCAGCACCGGGCGTAGACGTTTGAGCTCGTCCCGCGCCTCACTCACCGTGAACAACCCCATGTCGTTGATCCTACGAGGGGCGGCCCGGATGAGGGACCATGGAAACGTGGACCTTCAGGTGGTGGAGCAGGTGGCCGAGCTCGGCGCGTGGGTGGCCGAGGGCGGCGTGGTGGTTCTGAGTGGCGCGGGTCTCTCGACCGATTCCGGCATTCCCGACTATCGCGGCCCGTCCGGGTCGGCCCGTCGCAGCACGCCCATGACCTATCAGACCTTCACCCGCGACCCGATCGCCCGCCGTCGTTATTGGGCCCGGTCGCACCTCGGCTGGCGCACGATCGGTGAGGCCCGCGCCAACGACGGCCACCTGGCCGTGGCTGCCCTGCAACGACAGGACGTGGTCGACGGCATCATCACCCAGAACGTCGACGGCCTGCACCAGTCGGCCGGCGCACGCGACGTGGTCGAGCTGCACGGCAACCTGGCCCGCATCGTCTGCCTCGACTGCGGTGACCTGACGCCGCGTGAAATGCTGACAAAACGCCTCGACGAGGCCAACCCCACCTTTGCCGCGAGCGCCGTCGCGATCAACGCCGACGGCGACGCCGAGCTCGACGACACCGACCTCGACGGGTTCCGGGTGGTCGACTGCGAGGACTGCGGCGGCCTGCTCAAGCCGGATGTCGTCTACTTCGGAGAGACGGTCCCGCCGGAGCGGGTCGCGCGCAGCTTCGAGCTGGTCGAGAACGCCCGCACGCTGCTGGTTCTCGGTTCCTCGTTGACGGTGATGTCCGGGCGCCGCTTTGTGTTGCGGGCGGTGAAGGACGGCGTACGGGTCGCGATCGTCAACCGTGGTGTCACGCGCGGGGAGCCGTACGCGAAGCTCCACATCGATGCCCCATTGGGCATTGTTCTGCCGCACCTGGCCGCCGGGTTGTCCACACCGGTCCACATTTAGGTGGGCGTCGATGGACCGTAATCGCACTGAAACCTAAATAATCGATGGTCACCGTTGACGTGACCGGCCTCACTGGCGTTAACTGCCGAAACCGCTTCCGAAACCGGTTCCGAAATCCCGGCGCAACGAAGCGGTCACACGACGGCACCACCAGTGGAGGACTCGTGCCAATCACCATCGCCGATGTGGCAGCCCGGGCCAAGGTCAGCAAGACGACCGTGTCCCGAGTGCTCAACGGCAAGGGTGAGCTGGACGAATCCACCGCGGCCCGGGTCCGCGCGGTGATCGACGAGCTGGGCTATGTGCCCAGTTCGCGCGCTGTCGGCCTGGCCCGCGGCCGCACCCGGGTGGTCGGCATGCTGGTGCCCTCGCTCACCTGGCCGTGGATCGGCGAGGTGATCCAGGGCGCGGTCGACGTGCTCGAGACCGAGCGGTACGGCCTGCTGCTGTTCACCTGCAACCGCGGCGAGGAATCCATGCGCCAGTTCGGCGCGCAGGTCTCGGCCAAGTCGTTCGACGGCCTGCTCGTCATCGAGCCCGAGGGAACGCTCGACTACATCGCCACGCTGCACCGCCGGGGTCTGCCGGTCGTGCTCATCGACGACCGCGACCAGAACTCCGGCGAGATCCCCAGCGTCGGCACCACCAACCACGACGGGGCCGGCTCGGCCGCCCGCCATCTGCTCGCGATCGGGCGTACGAGGCCCCTGGTCATCTCGGGTCCCGAGCAGTTCGGCTGCACCCAGCAGCGCCAGAACGGTTTCACGTCGGTGTTCGCCGAGGCCGGGCTGGCGATCGACGCCGACCGCCTGCGTCCGGGCGACTTCACCAAGGCCTGCGGTGCCGCCGCCGTGAAAGCAACCATCGAGTCCGGTGTGGAATTCGACTCGGTGTTCGCCCACAACGACCTCGCCGCCATCGGCGCGATGCAGGCGCTGCTCGCCGCCGGCCGCCGCATCCCGCAAGACGTGGCCGTCGTCGGCTTCGACGACATCCCGACCGCGGCGCACACCCAGCCGCCGCTGAGCACCGTGCACCAACCCCTGCGCGAGATGGGTGAGGCGGCGGCTCGCACGCTGCTCGCCCATTTTGAGGGCACACCCCTGCCCAACCGTCCGACCGTCATCCCCACCACCTTCACCGAGCGGCCCTCGACGGTCGCTTAAAACACTACGAATCCGAAGGCGCCGGGCCGCAGTCCGGTGCCGCGATACCGCACGCCCACATTTCGAGGAGATTTTGCGATGCAGAGAAGGAAACTGTTCGCGGTCGCCCTGGCGGGTGCGCTCGCCACGGGCGGTCTGGCCGCGTGCGGCGAGTCGCCCAATGCCGAGAACGCCAACAGCAACGCCAGCAAGTCGGTCGACTTCCTCAAGATCGGCATGCCGAACGGCACGCAGACCGAGAACCACAACCCGTTCGCCGGCACGTCCTCGGCGAACTCGCTCGGCTACAAGTGGATGCTCTACGAGCCGCTGCTGCAGTGGAACCCGGTCAAGCCGGCCGAGCCCGCGATCCCGTGGCTGGCCAGCGGCGTGAAGTGGGCCGACGACTTCAAGTCGGCCGAGGTCACCGTGCGCGACAACGCGACCTGGTCGGACGGCCAGAAGCTGACCGCCGACGACGTGGCCTACACGTTCACCCTGCTCAAGGGCAACGAGGCGCTCAACCAGCACGCGATCCCGTTCGACCAGATCTCGGTCGCCGGCAACGTGGTGAAGGTCAGCTTCAAGTCGCCGCAGTTCGTCAACCAGAACAAGATCATGGCGAGCACCCCGATCGTGCCCAAGCACATCTGGGAGAAGATCGCCGACCCGGCGACCGACATCAACAAGACCCCGGTCGGCAGCGGCCCGTACACGCTGAAGTCCTTCACCCAGGCCGGCGTCACGCTGTCGGTCCGCACCGAGGGCTACTGGCAGGACGCTCCGAAGGTCAAGGAACTGCGGTACGTCTCCTACGCCGACAACAACGCGCAGGGCATCGCGCTGGCCAACGGCGACTCGGAGTGGTCGTTCGTCTTCCTGCCCAACCCGAAGGCGACCTTCATCGACAAGGACCCGGCGCACCACAAGGTGTGGGCGCCCGGCGTGCTCGGCATCCATGGCCTCTATGTCAACACCACGATCAAGCCGTTCGACGACGTGAAGCTGCGTCAGGCGATGAACATGGTGATCAACCGAACCGACATCTTCAACCAGGCCGAGGCCGCCTACTTCCACCCCGAGATCAAGAGCGTTACCGGCCTGCCGCCGGGCGCCGGTGACGCGTTCATCGCCCCGGAGTTCAAGGGCAAGGAGTTCTCGAACGACGTCGCGGGGGCCAAGGCTCTTCTGAGCTCTGCGGGATACAAGCTGAACGGCAAGACGCTGACCGACCCGAGCGGCAAGCCCGTGAAGATCAAGCTCAGCGATCCGGCGCCGTGGTCGGACTACCAGACCTCGCTGGAGATCATCAAGAGCAACTTCGCCGAGATCGGCATCGAGGCGACGGTCGAGAAGCCCAACCAGGACGTCTGGGACAAGAACGTGCAGACGGGCGCCTTCGAGGCCTCGATGCGGTGGACGAACGGCGGCGCCACGCCGTACGACATCTACCAGACCGTCATGGACGGCGACATGCTCAAGCCCATCGGCACCGCCGCCCAGCAGGGCAACTTCGGCCGCTTCAAGAGCCCCGAGGCGACCGCGGCGCTGAAGGCCTACGCGAACGCCACCAGCGACGCCGACCGCACCACGGCCATGAACAAGATCCAGAAGATCTTCGTGGAGCAGGCGCCGATGTTCCCGGTCGGCGCGGACAACGTGGGCGCCGCCTACAGCGACAAGAACTGGACCGGTTGGCCGACCGACGCCGACCCGTACTCCGGCGGACAGCCGACCCAGCCGTACGTGTCGCTGATCATCAGCAAGCTGAAGCCCGCCAACTCCTGATTCGTGGTCGCTCCCGCCCGTGCCGCCGGGCGGGAGCGGCCCCTTTTAAAAGAGGTCCATCAATGACCCAGGACGCGAAGGCGCGCGCCGGCGAGGTGGTGCTCGAGGCGATCGGCCTGACCAAGCACTTTCCCGTACGCCGAGGGCTGCGCAAGCTGTTCTCCAAGGAACGCCCGGCCGTGCACGCCGTCGACGACGTGCGGCTCACCCTGCGGCGCGGCCAGGTGGTCGCGCTCGTCGGCGAGTCGGGCTCGGGCAAGAGCACCGTGGCCCGCCTGCTCGCCCAGCTCTACCCGCGCACGGACGGCGACATCCGGTTGCACGGCGAGTCCACGACGGTCAAGGGCGGCGGTGCGTTCCGGGCGTACGCGGCCCGCGTCCAGATGATCTTCCAGGACCCGTTCGCGTCCCTGAATCCCGTGCACACGATCCGCTATCACCTGACCCGCTCGCTGAAGATCCACCACAATGCGGGCAAGACCGACGCCGACCTCGAGAACGCGCTGCACGAACTGCTCACCCAGGTCAGCCTCACCCCGCCCGAGCGCTACCTCGACAAGTTCCCGCACGAGCTCTCCGGCGGCCAGCGCCAGCGTGTCGCGATCGCCCGCGCGCTCGGCGCCCGGCCCGAGGCCCTGCTGGCCGACGAGCCGGTGTCCATGCTGGACGTCTCGATCCGCCTCGGCGTGCTCAACCTGCTGCGCGACCTGAAGGAACGCCTCAACCTGGCGATCCTCTACATCACCCACGACATCGCCTCGGCGCGCTACTTCGCCGACGAGACCCTGGTGATGTACGCGGGCCGGATGGTCGAGGGCGGCGACAGCGAGACCGTGACGCAGACGCCGGCCCACCCGTACACCCGGCTGTTGATCGATTCCGCCCCCGATCCCGATCGGCTGGCCGGCGACGCCGACCCGCTCGACGAGGACCGCGGCAACGGCGAGCCGCCGAGCCTGATCAACCCGCCGAGCGGCTGCCGCTTCCACCCGCGCTGCCCGTCGGCGATGCCGCGCTGCTCCACCGACCTGCCGGTCCGGCTGGAGATCGGCGACGTCCCCGGTCACTGGGCGGCGTGCTGGCTGTACGACGCGAAGGCAGAGGTCCCGGCGTGAAGTACTTTCTGCAACGCATCGCGTTCTACCTGTTCACCGCGTGGGCCGCGATCACGCTGAACTTCTTCATCCCCCGGCTGGTCCCCGGCGATCCGGTGCAGTCGCTGATCGCCAAGTTCCGCGGCCAGCTCAGCTCCGAGGCGATCAACTCGCTCTACGTCCTGTTCGGACTCGACGACGACCGCAGCCTCTGGTCGCAGTACATCGACTACTGGGGGCAGCTCTTCCGCGGCGACCTCGGGCTGTCGTTCACGTTCTTCCCGGCCCCGGTCTCCCAGGTGATCGGCGACGCGCTGCCCTGGACGATCCTGCTGGTCGGCGTCACCACGATCATCAGCTTCCTGCTCGGCACCAGTCTCGGCGTGGTCGCCGGGTGGCGTCGCGGCTCGTGGGCCGACGGCCTGCTGCCGGTCACCACGTTCTTCTCGTCGGTGCCCTACTTCTGGCTCGGCATCATCGCGATCTACCTGCTCGCCGGGCCGGACAGCTTCTTCCCGTCCTCCGGCGGCTTCGACTCGGGCCTGATCCCGGCCTGGGACCAGTACTTCATCCCCAGCGCCATCCAGCACAGCCTGCTCCCGGCGCTGACGATCCTGATCTCGTCGGTCAGCGGCTGGATCCTGAGCATGCGCAACATGATGGTGACGGTGTCGTCCGAGGACTACATCACCGTCGCGCACGCCAAGGGCCTGTCCGAGCGGCGGGTCGCGGTGGGCTACGCGGCGCGCAACGCGTTGCTGCCCAACGTCTCCGGCTTCGCGCTCTCGCTGGGCTTCATCGTCGGCGGCACGCTGCTGGTCGAGATCGTCTTCTCGTACCCCGGCCTCGGCTTCATCCTGCTGCAGGCGCTCGGGGCCAAGGACTACCCGCTCATGCAGGGCATCTTCCTGATCATCACGATCTCGGTACTGGTCGCGAACCTGCTGGCCGACGTCGCCTACATGCTCCTCGACCCGCGCACCCGCAAGGAGG
This sequence comes from Actinoplanes solisilvae, assembly GCF_003999975.1. GTDB lineage: Bacteria > Actinomycetota > Actinomycetes > Mycobacteriales > Micromonosporaceae > Actinoplanes > Actinoplanes solisilvae. The sequence continues at coordinate 102,826 of NZ_RJAC01000016.1, forward strand.
GCTAAGTCGATGACCATCCCGACCTCGAGCATCGAGCAGGTCATCCCCGGCCAGGGCTCGATGGCCCAGCCCGAGAGCGTCCGTCCCGGCAAGGCCAAACGGCAGCGCTTCCTGTTCCTGCGCAACGGCAAGGCCGCCACCGGCCTGGTCATCCTGGGCGTCTACGTCGTCCTCGCGATCATCGGCCCGTGGATCACCCCGTACGACCCCAGCGCGCGCGGCAACGACCTGGTGCAACCGCCGTCGGCCGACCACTGGTTCGGCACCACCCACCTCGGGCAGGACGTCTTCAGCCAGGTGCTCGAGGGCACCCAGAGCGTCATGTTCGTCGGCTTCCTGGCCGGCACGATCGCGACCGTGCTGTCGGTGCTGATCGGCGTCACGGCCGGTTACCTCGGCGGCAAGGCCGACGACACGCTCTCCGCGCTGTCCAACGTCTTCCTGGTCATCCCGGCCGTCCCGCTGATGATCATCATTACGTCGATTCTCGAGAATGCCAGCGACACCCTGATCGCCCTGATCATCGGCCTGACGTCGTGGTCGTGGAACGCGCGGGTGCTGCGCGCGCAGACCCTCTCGCTGCGGCGGCGCGACTACGTCGAGGCCGCCCGCGCGACCGGCGAGAAGACCTGGCGCATCGTCATCTTCGAACTGCTGCCCAACCTCACCGCGGTGATCGCGTCCGGCTTCGTCGGCACGGTGATCTTCGCGGTCCTGTCCGAGATCACGCTGGCGTTCATCGGCATCACGTCGAACTCGGGCTGGAACTGGGGCACGATCCTCTTCTGGGCGCAGGGCCAGCAGGCGCTCGGCCAGGGCGCGTGGTGGTGGTTCGTCCCGGCCGGCCTGGCGATCGCCTTCCTCGGCACCGCCCTCTCGCTGATCAACTTCGGGATCGACGAATTCGTCAGCCCCCGGCTGCGCAGCGCGGGCAAGACCAAGCTCAAGACAGCCTCCGGCGGCACCGTACGGATGAGGATCGGCTTCACCCCCGTGCTGTCCAACTCGGCCGAGCCGCACACACACGCCCGCCCTCTGCCGCGAGAGGCGGTCAAGTAGATGGAACCCGTCCTCGAGATTCGCAACCTCAACGTCGACTACGGGCTGGGTGACAAGGCCGTGCACGCGGTCCGCGACGTCAACCTCACCCTGCACCGCGGCGAGGTCCTGGGCCTGGCCGGCGAGAGCGGCTCCGGCAAATCGACCCTGGCGTACGGCCTGACCCGGCTGCTCGCCCCACCCGGGGTGATCACGGGCGGCGAGGTCGTCTACCACCCCGAGAGGAGCCCCGCGTACGACGTCCTGCGCCTGACGGACAACGAATTGCGGGCCTTCCGCTGGGCCGAGACGGCGATCGTCTTCCAGGGGGCGATGAACTCGCTCAACCCCGTACACAAGATCTCGACGCAGTTGACCGATGTGCTCAGGGCCCACGAGCCGAAGATGAGCGAACACAGCCGCAACGCCCGTGCGCGCGAGATGCTCAAGGTCGTCGGCATCTCGCCCGACCGCATGGAGGCGTACCCGCATCAGCTCTCCGGCGGCATGCGGCAACGCGTCATGATCGGGATGGCGCTGATCCTGCAACCGCAGGTCGTGATCATGGACGAGCCGACCACGGCGCTCGACGTGGTGATGCAGCGGCAGATCCTCGGACAGCTCATCGAGCTGCGCGAACGGCTCGGCTTCTCGGTCATCTTCATCACGCACGACCTGTCGCTGCTGGTCGAGTTCTCCAACCGGATCGCGATCATGTACGGCGGCCGGATCGTCGAGGAGGCGCCCGCCTCGACGATCTACCGCGACGCGCTCCACCCGTACTCGAAGGGTCTGCTGGGCTCCTTCCCGGCCCTGCGCGGACCGCGGCGCGAACTGGCGGGCATCCCCGGATCGCCGCCCGACCTGGCCGGCATGCCCAGCGGCTGCTCGTTCCACCCGCGCTGCCCCAAGGCGTTCGACCCGTGCTCGGCCAACATCCCGGTGCTCGGCCGCCCAGGCACCCCCGACGGATCCGTACGGTCCGTCGCGTGCTGGCTGCACCCCGTACCTGCTGGAGAAGAATGAACCCCACCATCACCTCGCACGTTCCGCTCGCCACCGGCCTGCCGCCGAGCTTTCTCTGGGGCGTCGCGACCGCGTCGTACCAGATCGAAGGCGCCGCCGCCGAGGACGGCCGCACACCGTCCATCTGGGACACGTTCGCCCGTGTGCCCGGCGCCGTGGCGAACGGCGACAACGGCGATGTGGCGTGCGACCACTACCACCGCATGCCGCAGGACGTGGCGCTGATGAAGAGCCTCGGCGTCGACAGCTACCGGTTCTCGGTGGCCTGGCCGCGTGTGCAGCCGGGCGGTCGCGGCCCGGTCAACGAGGCCGGTCTGGGCTTCTACGAGAGGCTCGTCGACGAACTGCTCTCGCAGGGCATCGCCCCCTGGGCCACGCTCTACCACTGGGACCTGCCGCAGGAACTCGAGGACGCGGGTGGCTGGCCCGCGCGGGACACGGCCTACCGGTTCGCCGACTACGCGGCGCTGGTTTTCGAACGGCTGCAGGACCGCGTCGACACGTTCACGACGCTGAACGAGCCGTGGTGCTCGGCCTACCTGGGCTACAACATCGGCGTGCACGCGCCCGGCCGCAAAGACTTCGACGCGTCCCTGGCCGCCACCCACCACCTGCTGCTGGGCCACGGGTTGGCGGTGCGACAGATGCGTTCCTCGGAGACCCGGCCCCACACGTACGGCATCACGCTGAACCTGGGCACGGCCGACCCTCTCGGCGACACGGCGGAGGACCACGACGCCGCCCGCCGCGCCGACGGGATGGGATTGCGGCTCTACCTCGACCCGCTGCGCCGCGGCTCCTACCCGGCTGACGTCGTGGCGGACCTGGCCGCCCGCGGTTCGGCCCTGCCCGTACTCTCCGGCGACCTGGACGTCATCTCCACCCCGTTCGACGTGCTCGGCGTCAACTTCTACTTCGGACAGGACTTCGCCGGCACCGATCTTGAAGGCAACACGCACGACGCGTCAGGCGAACCGGTCGTACGGGCCGTCGCGCCGGACACTCCCCGCACGGCGATGGACTGGCCGATCACGCCCTCACGCTTCACCAAGTTGCTGGTGCGGCTCCACCACGACTATCCCGGGCTGCCCATGGTGATCACCGAGAACGGCGCCGCCTTCGACGACTCGCCGGACTCCACCGGCTTCGTGGCCGACGACGACCGCACGGCCTATCTCGCCTCGCACATCGCCGCCGTAGCCGCCGCCCGCGACCAGGGCGCCGACGTGCGCGGCTATTTCGCCTGGTCCCTGCTCGACAACTTCGAGTGGGCCGAGGGCTACGCGAAACGGTTCGGCATCGTCCACGTCGACTACGAGACCCAGCAGCGCACCCCGAAACAGAGCGCCCTCTGGTTCCGCGACACGATCGCCGCCCTACGCTGAACCCCGTTACGTGAGGACGCCGGCGCGGCGGTTGACGTCGCGCCGGCCAAACTCTGGGCCAGGCATGCGAATTCTTCTGGATCCTCCGCGCTCCGCCGGGCCGGTCACCCTGGGCATGGAGTACGCCAAGGCGACCGAGCTTCTCCGAGATCTGTCCGGCTATCGGCCGCCCGGCCCCGATTCCCGGGTGAGCGCCGGCTACTTCCACTACAAGTCGGGCCTGACGATCTCGATCAGCCGCGATCACGCCGGGCTGGTCGACGCGGTCGAGATCTACCGGCCTGTCCAGGAGTTGCCGGTCCTGTTCGCGGGCATCCCGCTCTTCGGCGTGCCCGCCGACGAGGTGATCAGCAGGCTGGCCGCGGTGACCCGGGTGGAGCTGGAGGACGACGGCGCTTTCGCGGTCGCGCCGGATCTGCTGCTCGCGCTGTGGCGCCCGGGCGTGCCGGATGATCCTGGAGACCTCGAGGGCAGGTTCTTCCAGTCCGCGCTGGTGGCCGCACCGGGTTACTACGATCCGCGACCCGACCGCATCGCCGAGGTCCCGCCGCCGACTCCGCCCGAGCGGGCAACGCTTTTCTGAGCTACGGCTCGGGGTGGCCGACGGGCCACGCTGAGACCGAACCACGACGTCGGCCCGCCTGGAGAGCCTCGGTAACCACTCGATCAGCGCGACTGGCCCCGACGGCTGCCCGAGATCCTCTAGCGCCGGGCCCGCTGCCTCGGCGTGAAGATGAGGATCGGCTCGGCTGCTTCCGGCAGGCCGCCCTCGGCCAGCAGGTGGGCGATCGGCAGCGTCGCCGCGCCCATGGCCACCGCGTCGACGCCCAGTTCGCAAACGGTGATTCTTGTTTGGGCGTAGGGGCGTCGCAGCGCGTGCCGGGCCGCGGCGGCTCGGATGTCGGCCAGGAAGCGGGCGCCCAGGACGGAACCCGTGTCGCCGCCGAGCACGATGCGTTCAGGGCTGAACAGGTTGATCAGGTCGCCCAGCCCGGCGCCCAGATAGCCGGCCGTCCGCTCGAAAACCTGCACGGCGGCGGGCGGCAACTCCCGCGTCGCCAGCAGCCGGGGGAGAAGCTCCGCGGAGTACGGCTCCCCGATCGCGGCCGCGAGTCGCCGGCCGATGCGCTCCGCGCCGATGTACGCCTCCAGGCAGCCCCGCGCCCCGCACCGGCACTCGTCCCCGTCGTAGATCAGGGTCGTGTGCCCCCACTCGCCGGCGTTGCTGTTCGCGCCCCGGTAGTAGCCGCGCCCGTCCATGACCACGGCCGCGCCCACGCCCGTACCCATCATGACGATGACCGCGTGCCGGGCGCCGCGGCCCGCGCCGAACCACATCTCGGCCTGGCCCTGCGTCTTCGCGCCGTTCTCGACGAAGATCGGCACCTCGGTCCCGGCCCGCAGCATGTCGCTCAGCGGCACCGAGTCCCACCCGGTCGACTGCGAGTCGACCACCCCGTCCTGACCGACCACGCCGGGCACCCCGACGCCGAAGCCGAGCACGTCGGCCGGGGAGACGCCGGCGTCGTCGACGACCGTACGCAGGCCGGACAGCAGCCGGTCGGCGACCTGCTCGGGACGGTCGTCGTGGTCGAGCGTCACCGCGGCCAGCCGGGACATCTCCAGGTCGTAGAGCTCGACGAGCACGCGGGTCTCGGCCACGTCGGCGCCGACCACGTAACGGAAGCCGGGCCGCACCCGCAGCAGAACGCGCGGGCGCCCGCCGTCCGAGCCGACCAGGCCGGCCTCCTCGACCAGACCCTCCTCGATCATCTCGCCGATCAGGTTGCTGACACTGGCCTGGCTCAGCGCGGTGCTGGCCGCGAGCTGCTGCCGACTCTGCAGACCGCCGTGGAACAGGTCGGTGAGCAGGCCGGACCGGTTCGCCCGCCGGACGTCCCGCACCGTCGTACGCCTGGTGTCCAAGCCGTTGCTCCCGCCTGTCGACGTTGCCGAACTGTCATCCAACCGCGCCGGGCCGAAAATGGTAAGCCGCCGGTATCGACGTCGGCATATCGTGCCCGAGTGACCGACTATCGCGACCTCAACCGGGCGAACTGGGATGACCGGGCGGCCGCCCACGCGGCCTCACCGACGTATGCCGTGGACCGTTTCGCCGCCGACCCCGCGTTCCTCAGCGATACGGTGCGGTTCGACCTGCCCCGGCTCGGCGACCTCTCCGGCCTGCGCGGCGTGCACCTGCAGTGCCACATCGGCACCGACACGGTGTCGCTGTCGCGGCTCGGTGCCACGATGACCGGGCTCGACTTCTCGGAACGCTCGCTCGAACAGGCCCGCCACGTCGCCGAAGTGGCCGGGGCCGACGTACGTTTTGTGCAGTCGGATGTGTACGACGCGGTGGCCGCGGTGGGGGACGGCTACGACCTCGTCTACACCGGAGTGGGCGCGCTGTGCTGGCTGCCCGACGTCGGCCGCTGGGCTCGCACGGTGGCGGCCCTGCTCAGGCCGGGTGGGCGGCTGTTCATCCGCGAGGGGCATCCGGTGCTGTGGGCGCTCGACTATGACCGCAAGGACGGGGTCGTCGCGCTCGAATACCCGTACTTCGAAACCGACGAGCCGACGATCTGGGACGAGGGCGGAACCTACGTCGAGACCGATGTGGAGTTCACCCACAACCGCACGGCCGAGTGGAACCACGGCCTCGGCGAGATCGTGACGGCCGTACTGGAAGCGGGGTTGACCCTGACCGGTCTGGTCGAGCACACGAGCGTGCCGTGGGAGGCTCTCGAGGGCGGCCAGATGGCGGACATCGGGAACGGCGAATATCAACTCGTCGACCGGCCGAACCGGTTGCCGCACACGTACACCCTGCAAGCGGTCAAGGCTTGAACGATGCCGCGCCCCCGCGGACCCTTGCGATCAAGCCTCCCGTTTAGAGACTGAACTGATCGGGGTATCGGTGGGCATCCCCACGGCATAGGAGGCCCCCGATGCGAGCCGGTTCGATCGGCGGTTTGATTCTTATCATCTGGCTCGTCCTCGGTGGCGTCGCCGCCTACGAGCGCGGCTATTTCTCCGACACGAGCAACACGAGTTGTGCCGAGTTCGGCACGATCGCGGTCACCACTCTGGCCGGCCCGCTGAACTGGGTCGGCGTGAACCCGAAGATCAAGTGCGACATCCCGGAGCCCAGCAAGTAGGCACCGCGGGTTCGGCGGCGCCCGGCTTCGGCCAGGCGCCGCTTCTCTTTGTCGATCACCCGTTCGAGGGATTCGGGACGAGATGGCCGTAACTCGGATGAGCCATGCGCGTTTCCGGGCGAAAAGGTAAGTTGGTCCGTGTGACGGCCGTGGCGCGAGTGTTCCCCCGAGACTGGGACGGGCACCGCTTCCTGCGCTTTCTCACCGGTCTGGCCCTGCTGGCCCTGGCTCTCGCCCCTCTTCGCACCCCGGCTCGCGTCAGCCTGCCGGTGGTCGTTTTCGCCGTCGCGGTGATCGCTGTGCTCACCGGCGTCGTGCTCCGCGTCCGGGCCGGTCGCGGCCCGCCCACGCTCTGATCCCATCACCCCCTTCAAGCGTCGTTCCCGGCCTGTGAGGTTGCGTTGGAATCCGTCGTGCAGAGCTTCTTCGTCTCCCTGCCCCAGGCCGCCGTGTTGTGGCTGGTCATCCTGGTCGCCATCGCGGTCTCGGCCGCCCTGGTCGCCTGGCCGCCCAAGGCTCCCGTACGCCCCCTGACCGAGGCGCAGGCCGACGCGTTCCGCTTCGCCGGCGAGGTCGCCGTGGCGGCCGAGCGCGCCGCGGCCACCGCCGTCCGCCGTCGCGACGAGTGGGCCGCCGCCCAGCGCGAGTCCGACGCCGCCTGGCTGGCCTTCGACGAGGCCGACCGCCGGGCCCGCGAGACCGAGCTGGCCGCGCCTTTCCCGCTGATGAGCCGCCGCCGCAAGCCGGGTGAGAACGCCGACCGCGAGCGCTACCTGCACCGCGCGGCGACCGCCGCCTGCCGCCAGCGGGATCTCTCGATCGTGCAGCTCAACGACGTGCTGGCGCATCGCGGCTGGAATCCGCGCCTGCATCCGGTGGTGCAGGAAAGGCTGCTGCGCTCCGCGGCCCGCGCGCATCGCCAGGCCCAGTTCGAGAAGGCCCGCGAACGTGAGCTGGCCACCTGGCACGAATCCGAGCTGGCCGCCGAGGCGCTGCGTACCCTGCGGGCCGAGGCCGCGGCGGCACTGGTGCGGGCCGGGGTGATCGGGCAACCGGTGGCGGATGAACAGTGGTTCGCCGATCAGTGGACGACGACCGAGCTCCCGGCGATGGTGAAGGCGGCCGCCTGAATGTCGCCTGTGGATCGCATACCGTTCGCCCGCGGTTGTCAGGCTGTCCGGGTACCGTACCGGGCAGGATGACCGCCGATATCAGGAGATCAGGGGGCCAGGAAGTGGCAGCAACTCCGGCGGGCGGGCACCCTTCCGCGATCCGGATGCACCGGGCCGCGAGGGTGGAGGACGCCCTCCACGACATCATCGAACGCCGCCTGCGCAACCGGGGCTGGCAGCCCGTGATCACCGCCTACACGGGCTACGGCGCGCCCGGCTGGGCCCGGGTGATGGCCCGCGTGGTGCTCTCCCGGGCCAACCCGTCCCGCAAGAAGCTCGAGAAGCTGCGCGGCTGGCGGAGCTTCACCAACTCACCGGTGAACAACGCCATCGTGAAGATCCAGATCGGCGACACGATCACCGAGACCCGCACCGACCGCAGCGGCTACGTGGACACCCGCGTCAAGGGCGACCTCGAGCCCGGCTGGGGCAAGGTGCGGCTGTTCACCGAGGGCGCCGAACCGGCCGAGGCCCCGATCCGGGTGGTCGATCCCGAGGCCCGCTTCGGTCTCATCTCCGACATCGACGACACGGTCATGGTCACCGCCCTGCCGCGTCCGCTGCTCGCCGCGTGGAACACGTTCGTGCTCGACGAGCACGCCCGCATGGCCGTGCCCGGCATGGCCGTCCTCTACGAACGGCTGGTCACGGCCAACGCGGGCGCCCCGGTCTTCTACCTGTCGACCGGCGCCTGGAACGTCGCGCCCACCCTGACCCGGTTCCTGTCCCGCCACCTCTACCCGGCCGGCCCGCTGCTGCTCACCGACTGGGGGCCCACCCCCGACCGCTGGTTCCGCAGCGGCCAGGAACACAAGCGCAACACCCTGCAGCGGCTGTCGCGGGAGTTCCCGCACATCCGCTGGCTGCTGGTGGGCGACGACGGACAGCACGACCAGGAGATCTACTCCGAGTTCGCCCACGCCCACCCGGAAAACGTGGCCGCGGTGGCGATCCGGCGGCTGTCGCCGACCCAGTCGGTGCTGGCCGGCGCCATCCCGGGCCCGTCCGGCTCGCCCGAGGCGGTCGGTTCCGGCGGCAAGACCTGGTTCTCCGCGCCCGACGGGGCAGGATTGTGGTCGCTACTCCGCGATACTGATGTCGTCTGAACCGGCGGCGGCGGCCTCGGCCACCCGCTGGTGCAGGCGTTCGCGAATCTCGTCGGGCGTGTACTGCCGGCGTTTCCGCTCGGCCCGCGCGACGACGACTCCGGTTGCCGCGACCCCAGCCAGCCCGGCCAATCCCACTACCTTCCACCAACGCATCACTTGAGGATAGACACGTGGACGCCGCCATCAGCCTCGATGAGGCCATCGACCTGACCCGGACCGGGGACATCTGGATCTTCCGCGGCCGCAGCGGCCCCGACCGGGCCATCCAGACCCTGACCAACAGCCCGGTCAACCACGTCGGCATGTCGATCGTGGTGGAGGACATGCCGCCGCTCATGTGGCACGCCGAACTCGGCCGGTCGCTGCCCGACCTGTGGTCCGGCACGTTCCAGCGCGGCGTCCAGCTCCACGACCTGCGCGACGCGGTCACGGTGTGGGCCCGCCGCTACGGCCAGCGCGGCTGGCTGCGCCAGATCGAGCCGGGCGTCTCCAAAGAGATGGAAGACAAGGCCCTCAAGACGGTGGCGCGGCTCGACGGCACCCCGTTCCCGTCGTCGGCCCAGCTCGCCTGGCGCTGGGTGCGCGGCCGGGTGCCCAACGTGCGGCTGCGCGGCGGCCAGGTGAACGAGGCGACACTCGAGACCGCGTACTGCGCCGAGGTGGTCGCGGTGACGTACGAGGACATGGGTCTGCTCCCGGGCGGAAAACAGCCCAACTGGTACGACCCGGGCCGCTTCTGGAGCGGCGACGACCTCGAACTCAGCGCCGGTTTCACCCTCTCGAACGAGATCGAGGTAGACATCCCCGCTGCCTAGGGGCCACGTTGTCACTATGAGCACGCGCTTGGTGGGGCGGGTGGCCGAGGTGGTCGCCCTCGACCGCCTGCGAGCGAGCGCCGAACAGGGCACCGGCGGGGTGGCGCTGCTGGTCGGCGAGGCCGGCGTCGGCAAGACGGCGGTCGCCGAGGAAGCGGCGGCCCGAGCGCAGGCGGCCGGCGCCACCGTGCTCACCGGGCGAGCCGACCCCGACGAGGGCGCCCCCAGCTTCTGGCCGTGGACAAGCCTGCTGCGCTCCGCACCAGCCTCGTTGTCGCCGGCTGAGCCTGCCGCGCGGCTTTCCCCGGCCCTGCTTCTGCTGGCCGACGAGGGTGGCACGGCGGCGGCCGCGCGTTTCCGGGCGATCCAGGCCACGATCGCGGCCCTCGTCGACGCGGCCGAGCGGCGGCCGCTGGTGCTCGTGCTCGAAGACCTCCACTGGGCCGACGAGGCTTCCCTCGCTCTGCTCACGGCGCTGGCCCGTGAGATCGACCGCTCCCGCCTGCTGGTGATCGGCACGAGCCGCTCCGACCGCCGGCCCGACCTTCCCGGCGCCGAGGTGCTGCTGCTGGGTCTCTGGGACGTCGCCGCGGTCGGCGACTATCTCGCCGCGCAGGGCCCGACCCACCCGAGCTGGGCCGTGGTCGTGCACCGGATCGGTGGTGGCAGCCCGCTGCGCACCCGCGAGCTGGCGCGCCTGCTGATCCTCGAGGACCGGCTGGCCCGCCCGGCCGCCCACCCCGACCTGCCCGCCGGGCTGCGCCGTCTGGTCGCTCACCAGGTGGCCCAACTCTCCGCGTCCGCCCAGGTCATGCTGTCGGTGGCCGCCGCCCTGGGCGCCGAGATCGACGTGACCGTCCTGGGCCGGGTCGTCCCGGTGACGGCGCTGGACGAGGCGGTCACGGCCGGCATCCTGATCGACGACCCGTCGGCCCCGGCCCGGGTACGGTTCGGGCACGAACTCGTCCGGCAGGCCGTCTACGAGTCGCTCGGACGCGACGAACGGCTCCGGGCGCACGCGGTCCTCGCCGACGCGCTGCGCGAACAGGGCAGCCCGGCCGAGATCGCCCGCCACCGCGTGCGGGCGGTGGCCGACCCCGCGTCACGCCGGGCCGCCGCTGAGGCCTGCGCCGCCGCGGCCCGGACGGCGGCCCGTGGCCTCGACTACACCGAGGCGGTGCGCTGGTTGGGCCGGGCGATCGAGCACGCGCCGGGCGACCCGCGGCTGCGTCTGGAGCGCGCCGAGGCGGCGTACCGGGATGGGCAGTTGGATCTGGCCGTGGCCGACTGCGAGGCGGTGGTCGACCGTGTCGGTGCCCCGGCGGCGCTGGTCGTGCGGGGCTTCGGCGGACCGCTCGGGCCGGCGCTGCTGCGGCTCTGCGAACGCGCGCTCGAACACGACCTCGACGACGGCGACCGCGCCCAGGTGCTCGCCCAGTACGCGTTCCTGCTCGCGGAGGACCGCGACCCGGCACGGGCCGAACGGATCAGCGGCGAGGCGATGGCACTCGCGACCGCCTCGGGCCGGCCGGAGGCGCTGGTCGCGGCCATCCACGCCCGGCACGAGACGATCGACCCGGCCGGCGCGACCGACGAGGTGCTCGACCTGGCCCGGCGCAGCTGCGAACTGGCCGGCCCGAGCGGGCAGCCGGACGCCGAACTGTGGGGACGCACCTGGCGGCTCGACACCTACCTGATGATCGGGGACCTCGGCGAGTTCGACGCGGAGGTCAACCGGCTGGCCGCGCTGGCCGACCGGCTGGGCTGGCCGGTGTCACGCTGGCACCTGCTGCGCGCCCGCAGTGCCCGAGCCCTGCTCGCCGGCCGGCTCGGCTCCGCGCTCGACCTGGCGGCCGCGGCCCGCGATCTCGCGGGCCGGTCCCAGGATGCCTCCGCCCCGTACCTCTACTACGCGTTCCTCGGCGGCTGCGCGTCGCTGACCGGCGACTACTCGTGGGCCGACTCGTTCGACTTCGGCGACGAGATGGCCATCGGCACGGCGCAGATGGGGCTGACCGCTCTGGAACGCGGGAACCGGGAGGGCGCGATGACGGCCCTGCGCAAGCTGCGGCCCGTCGTACCTCGGCTGCCCGCCGACGGTCGCCGGCCGTTCGTGACCGTGGTGGCCGGGGAACTCGCGGCGTGGCTGGGCGACGAATCGCTGGCCTCGGACTGCTACACGCGGATCCTGCCGTGGTCCGGGCTCTTCCTGAACTCGATGTCAGGCTGCCGGGGCGCGATCGACCGGTCCCTGGGCACGATCGCTCTCGCCCTGGACCTGCCGTCCGCGAACCAGCACCTGGCCGATGCGGTGGCGATGGAGGAGAGGATCGGCGCGCCGGCTTTCCTCGCCCAGGCCCAGACCGCGTACGCCCGAAGTCTGCGCACCACCGACCCCCGCCGCTCCCGGGAACTCGCGTCGGCCGCGCTCGCGACCGCCCGCGGTCTGGGCCTGCCGATCATCGCCGCGGAAGCCACCGCGCTGGCCCGCGACGACCTCACAGCCCGGGAACGCGAGATCGCCGGGCTGGTCGCCTCAGGCCTGTCGAACCGGGCCGTCGCCTCCCAGCTGGTGCTTTCGGAACGCACGGTCGAGACGCACGTCCGCAACATCCTCGCGAAGCTGGGGGTCGAGAACCGGGCCGCTCTACGTGGCGAACCTCAGTACCGGCACTGAGGTTTTCGTCGGTGCCCGCGCCGAAGCTGAACGGCATGACGACAAACGTGCACACCAGCATCCAGCCCGGCACCTACACCATCGACCCGTCACGCTCGTCCTGCCGCCTCACCGCGACCCACGTCTTCGGCCTCAAACCGGTCGCGGCGACGGTCGACCTGCGCGGCGGCACCGTGACCGTGGCCCCCGACCTGGCCGCCTCGACCTGCTCCGCGATGCTCGATGCGGCAACCTTCCGTTCCGACGACGAACGCCGCAACAAGGACGTCACCGGAAAGCGGTTCCTCCACGCCGGCTCGCATCCGGTGATCGCCTTCCGCAGCACGGGCTGCCGGGCGGGATCCGACGGCTGGCTGATCGACGGGGTGCTGCGGGTTCGGGGCCGCGACAGCGAGGTGACCCTCACCGTCGAAGAGGCCGAGTGGACGGGTTCAGGATGCCACTTCGTCGCCTCGGCCACGATCGATCGGGTGGCCGCGGGTGTGGGCGCCGGCCGGGCGATCATCGCCCGGCCGGTGAGGTTGACGCTCGATCTGTGGGCGGCGTAGGGGTGCCGGTCAGCCGGTGGTGTGGTCCGCTCCGAGATGTCCGGGTGGTCCGAGCCGGCCGCGTCCGTGCAGGTGCCGCAGGACGTGGGTCAGGATGAACCGCTGGCCGGCGGAGTTCGGATGGACCCCGTCGGCTTCCAGGAGGTCCTCGTGAGTGTGCCGGCCGGTGATCCGGTGCAGGTCGAGGGCCTCGTGGGCGGCCTTGAGGACGACGTCGGCCACCTCGGCGACCGCGGCCGCCTCCCAGTGCACGGGCGCGTCCCGGAAGAAGGCGTCGACGCGGCTCTGGTCGACCGCGGGCGGGGTGATGACCGTGACCGTCGCGTTCAGATCGCCGGTGATCAGGTCGACCAGGACCCGCAGGTTGCGCTCGGTCTCGTCGGCCGTGACCATGCGATGGCGGGCGGTGCGGCCGTGGGCCCGGGCGTCGTTGGTGCCGAGCATCAGCAGCACCGAGCTCGGCCGGGCCGCCTCCAGCAGATCGAAACGCTCGATGACGTCGGCGGTGGTGTTGCCGCTGACACCGAGGTTGATCAGGGTCGGGCCGGCGCCACCGGCCAGGCCGACCGACGCCGAGAGCAGTTCGAACCAGCCGAGCCGGTCGGCGGTGACCGAGTCGCCGACCGCGACGACGCGATCCTCCGTCCGGAACGGCAGCGTGGTGACGGCCTCCCGATAGGCGGGGTCGGCCAGCATCGACTCGGCCGCCGCCCGTGCCTCGTCCTCGAACTGCCGCAGCAGCGAGCCGACCGCCTCCGGAGTGCCGCCCAGCATCTGGGCCAGCAGTTCGGCGTGCAGGTCGTCGTCGACGGGGAATCGCCCGAGCATCGGCCACGACCGGGTGCGGGTGTAGCGCACGAACTCACGGCGTTCGTCGTCGGTGAGGCTGCGCGGCGGGGTCATGCGAGCCCCCCGGCGGCCGGGCGGCCGGCGTCGAGCACCGGCGGTGTCGCGCCGGGGGAACCGGCCCGCGCGATAGGGGCGACGGCAAGACGTGGCGGCGGAATGACGAGTTGTCTGGCGTTCATGGTCAGCCTTTGATCGAACCCTGGAGCAGAGCCGCGACGAAGCGGCGCTGGAAGATGAGGAAGATGGACAGGGTCGGCACGAGGATCAGCAGTGCGCCGGCGCACAGCAGAGGGATGTCGGTGCCCCACTGCCCCTGGAAGGCGCCGAGGGCGCCCGCCATGGTCCGTTTGGCCGGGTCGTCGACGAGGACGATGGCCAGCAGGAACTGGTTCCAGGTCCAGAGGAACAACAGGATGGCCAGCGACGAGAGGGCCGGCGTGGCCAGCGGCAGATGCACGCGCCAGAACAGTTGCCAGGTGCCGGCGCCGTCGATGCGGGCCGCCTCGGACACCTCGTCGGGCATCGTGACGAAGTGCGCGCGCATCCACACCACCGAGAACGGCATGAACAGGCCGATCAGCGGCAGGATGATGGCCCAGCGGGTGTTGAGTAGTCCCATGTCGCGGATCTGGTAATAGAGCGGCGTGATGATGCCTTCGAAGGGCAGCGTGAGCCCGAGCAGGAAGACGACGAAGCCGATCTTGTGGCCCGGCACGCGCAGGTGGCCGAAGGCGAAGCCGGCCATGGTGCCCAGCAGCAACGATATCGGGACGACGCCGAGCACGATGAGGCCGCTGGACAGCAGCAGCTGACCCATCTTCGCGACGCGGAACGCGTCGGCGAAGTTGCCCCACTGTGGATTCTCGGGCCAGGACAGTCCCGAGGGATAGGTGCCGGCGGGGTGCAGGGCGGTGACGAACAGGCTGACGAACGGTATGACGGTGACCGCCATCAGCAGGACGAGGAGCACTCGTCCGGTCATGACCTCGCGACGGCTGACGATCATCGGGCGTCCCGGGCAAATCGTTGCAACGGAATGACACACGCGAGGACGAGGATCACCAGCGCGACGGCGAGAGCCGAGGCCATGCCGACCTCGCGTTCGGAGAAGGCGAGGTAATAGATCTCCAGGCCGGGCACCATGGTGCTGTTGCCCGGTCCGCCCTGGGTGGCGATGTAGACGATGTCGAAGCTGGCCAGGGCGGCGATCACGGTCACGGTGACGCACACGCCGATCTCCTGGCGCAGGCTGGGAAGGGTGATCGAGGCGAACTCCCGGACCGGACCGGCGCCGTCCAGACGGGCCGCCTCGTACAGCGCCGGATCGATCTTGCTCATGCCGGCCAGCAGCAGCAGCGTGCAGAGCCCCACCAGCACCCAGGCGCCGATGATGCCGACCGCGGGCAGGGCGGTGCCGAACTCGCCGAGCCAGGCGCGGGTGAGGCGGCCGAGCCCGACCGCCGACAGCAATTCGTTGGCCAGGCCGGTGGAGGAGAGCAGCCAGCTCCACATGATGCCGGCCGCGACCAGCGGGATGACCTGAGGCAGGAACAGCACCGTACGGGCCACCGTGGCCAGGCGGCTCCGCGCGATGCCCCGGATCGTGGCCGCGACGAACAGTCCGAGCAGCACCGGGATCAGGCTGAAGAAAAGGATCAGTTCGAAGGCGTGGCCGATCGTGGCGAACAACTCGGGATCGGTCACCAGACGGCCGTAGTTGGCCAGACCGACCCACGTCGAGGATCCGATCCCGTTCCAGTCGTAGAACGAGTACTGCACGGTCAGCAGCAACGGCCGCAGCACGAACGTGGCGTACATGACGACCGCGGGCAGGGCGAACAACCAGCCGATCCAGGCGACCCGGGAGCGGCGTGCGCGTCGCGCACGCCGCCCCGTGCTCGGGTGGGGCATCAGTCCTTGACCTGGCTCTCGTAGTCCTTCTGCACGGACTTGAGCAACGCGTCCGGCTTCTGCTGGCCGGCGGCGAGCTTCTGCAACTGCGGAGTCCAGCCCTTGGCGTAGATGGCGCCGGTGGCGTTGGCGATGAAGTCCATCGCGCCGTTGTCCTGGCCGATGGTGGCGCCGGCGGCCAGCGTGCTCGCGGTCACCGTGTCCTTGGCGACCTCGGGCATGTAGGCGTCCGCGGGACCCATCGGGTGCGAGCCGCCGACCTCGACCGCGATGTCGCGCGCCTGCTGATTGGTGGCGACCCAGTTCAGGAAGAACGCGGCACAGTCGGCGTTCTTCGCCTTGCTGCTGATGCCGTAGGTGAGCGGGGCCGACATGGCGGCCCGCTTGCCGCCCGCCTGGGCCGAGGGCATCAGGAAGAAGCCCACGTTGCCGGCCATCTGCTTGTCGAGATTGCCCGACTCCCAGTCGCCGTCGAAGATGAACAGGTTCTTGCCGCCGATGAAGCGGCTCATCATGGTGGCGTAGTCCTGAGAGTTGATGTCAGGCGCGAAGAAGCCCGCCTTGAGCCACTTCTCCAGGTGCTGAGTCGCCTGCAGGTTGGTCGGCGTGTCGATCGTCGCTCCGGACTTCTGGAAGATCCACTGGTTGATGGCGGCCGGGTCTCCGTACGCGGCCATCAGGTTCTGCAGAGGGAAGGCCAGGCCGCCGGTGGCGCCACCGTTGAACTGGTTGATCGGCACCAGCCCGGCGTCCTTGGCCTTCTGGAGCACGGTGTCGAACTCGGCCAGAGTGGCCGGCGGCTGCGTCATGCCGATCTGGGTGGCCAGCTTCTTGTTGTAGAAGACGCCGGTCATGCTGAAGTTGAGACCCATCGCGGACAGCGGCCCGTCACCTCGCTCGCCGGTCGAGGACACCCGCATCTGCTCGAGCTGGGAAGCCGGCCACTTGTCCCAGCCGAAGGCCTGCGCGTAGCCGTCCAGGTTCTTCAGCAGGCCGTCCTTGACGAGCTCGGACACCTGGGGGAGACGCATCAGGTCCGGCGGGTCGTCGGTGAGGACCCGGGGCGCGTTCTGCGTGATCACCGCGAACTGATCCTCGCGGATGTCCCACTTGACGTTGGGGAACTGCTTGGTGAACTCGTCCGACAGGTTCTTCGGCAGGGGGAAGCCGGTCTCGAAGTAACCCTTCAAGGTGACCGGCCCGGTGCCGCAGGTGGCCGACGTGACCGGGGCGGCGCTCGCGTCCGTCTCAGTGCTGCCCGAGTCACTGCCGGGGGCGCTGCAGGCCGCGGAGGCGAGCAGTCCGGTCAGGGTCAGAGCGGCGAACAATCGCCGGCCGGGGGATCGGTGAGCCATGTCGGGCCTCCAGAATCGCGAAAGAGTTTCGGCGAGGAGAAATCACCGCCGGTTGAGGCGCGGGGTGGGTCGTGACGGCGGAACGCGCTCGGCGCGGGCACGTGCGGCGTGGGGGCGAAGCAGGGGGAACTCCGGACTCCGGCTGGGCTCAGAGGACGTCCGAACCACCTCCCGCGCTTGTGTAACAAGCACGAAACTCCATCGCGACAGGAGTGTCAAGCGTTTCCCTTAAAGCACTTTTATTGGCTGGCGGGGGGTGAGCCGGTGGCGCTCGATCGAGAGTGGCCGGCATGGGAAGTGGCTGACTGAGCGGCCGGGCGGGTGGCCGGCGGCCGGCCTCCTCAAGCGGTGACCGGGCCCGCTCAGGTGGTGGAGCGCTGGACCAGGCTGACGTCGAGCACGGTGGTGGACCGGGACGTCGACCGGTCGAGATGGCCTAGCAGGACGTTGAGGGCTGTGCGGCCGGACTCCTCGAACGGCTGGCGAACGGTTGTCAGGTCGGCTGCCGTGGCGGCCTCACCGTCGTCGAATCCCATCACAGCCACGTCGTCCGGCACGCGAAGCCCCCGGTCGCGGACGGCCAGCAGCACGCCGACGGCGAGCGTGTCGTGATGGGCCATCACGGCGGTGGGACGGTCGCCGTTGTCCAGCAGCACCGCGGCCGCCTGCCGGGCGGCGGCGACCGAGTTGTCGCTGGACGCCACGACCACCTCACCGGCGGCCGCGTCGATGACCTGCCGGAAGCCGGACAGGCGGCGGATCGCCTGGGACTCGTAGTCGGAGACCTGTCGTTCGAGCAGGTAGCCGATCCGGCGGTGTCCACGATCGCGCAGGTGGGCGGCCGCCAGCCGGCCGCCGTCCCGGTCGTCGATGACGACCCGGCTGAACAGGGCACTGTCCGCGTCGACGGCCACGGTCGGCAGATTTCGTTCCCGGAAGCGTTCGGCGATCGCGTCCTCGATCGGCAGGCCCATCACGATCAGCCCGTCGAGCCGGCCGTGGATGGGCATGCTGGCCAGCACCGGGGAGGAGGCGAGGGCGGCCGACTCGTGGTCGAAGACAACCACGTCGATCTCCAGCTTGGCCGCCGCCGTCAGCAGGCCGGACAGGCGGCGCAGGTAGGACCCGTAGGAGGTGAACGGGGCCATCACCCCGATCCGGCCGGTGCCGCGCCGGGCCAGGCTGACCGCATGCATCCGGGGGACGAAGCCGAGCTCGTCGGCGGCCGCCAGCACCCGGGCCCGGGTGCCGGCACTGACCCGGTCCGGCTTGTTGAGGACGTTCGAGACCGTCGAGATGCTGACCTGAGCGCGGTCGGCGACGTCGTAGATGGTGACCCGATCACCCGTCACCGGCATCGCCCTCGCTTCGATCCCGACGCCGGCGCGGACCGTCAGCGTTGAAGTGTTTTACCAGAAGTACTCTATCGACGCGGAACCGATCCCGGGGCAGCCGAAAAAGCTCCTGCGCCGGCCGACCGTAGTCGACCGGCGCAGGAGCCGTGTCTGTTACAGGTGCTCGCCGGCCTCAGCGGCCGCCGCGGCGCCCCCCGGCGCGGGTGCTCGACGAGAACGCCGCCGCCCCGCCGCGGGACTGACCGCCACCCGACTGGCTGGTGTGCACCGGCGCGGAGCCGCCTCGTGACTGGCTGGTGTGCGCCGGTGTGGAGCCGCTGCGGGACTGGCTGGTGTGAGCCGCACCCGACGCGCCGCCACGGCGGGAGCGCGGGGGCACCGCGGCGTCGGCCGCCCGTGTGGTGGCAGCGCCGCGACCCCGTCCGCGGCCTCCGCCGTTACCAGTGCCTCCGGCGTTGCCGTTGCCTCCGGTGTTGCTGCCGCCGCGGCGGGAGCGCGGCGCCCCGGCCGGGTGAACGGGCACATCGGCGACCGGTGCGGCCTTGACGAACGTGCGCTCGCCGGGGGCCAGCTCGGCCAGCAGCGGGTCACCCGGGCGGGTGCGGCTGGTCGTCGGGCGTACGCCGGCCTTGCGGGTCAGGTCGCGGACCTCGGACTGCTGGTCGTCGGTCATCAGCGTGATGACCGTGCCGGCCGCTCCGGCGCGGGCGGTGCGGCCCGAGCGGTGCAGGTAGGCCTTGTGCTCGACCGGCGGGTCGGCGTGGATGACCAGGGCGACGTCGTCGACGTGGATGCCGCGGGCGGCGATGTCCGTCGCGACCAGCGTCTCGGCGCTGCCGTCGGAGAAGGCGGCCAGGTTGCGGTTGCGGGCGTTCTGGGCCAGGTTGCCGTGCAGCTCGACCGCGGGCACCCCGGCGGTGATGAGCTGGCGGGTCAGGACCTTGGCGCGGCGCTTGGTGCGGGTGAAGACGACCGAGCGGCCCGGCGCGGAGAGCAGGTCGACCAGCACACCGAAGCGGTCGTCACCCCGTACGTGAAGAACGTGGTGGCTCATCTCGATCGGCGCTTCGGCCGCCGCGTCGACGGCGTGCGTGATCGGCTTGTTCAGGAAGCGCTTGACCAGCACGTCGACCCCGTTGTCGAGGGTCGCTGAGAAGAGCATGCGCTGGCCGACGCGCGGGGTCTGGTCCATCAGCCGGCGCACGACGGGCAGGAAGCCCAGGTCGGCCATGTGGTCGGCCTCGTCCAGCACGGTGATCTCGATCGAGTCGAGGGAGGCGTGGCCGTTGCGCAGGTGGTCGTCGAGCCGGCCGGGGCACGCCACGAGCACGTCGACGCCCGCCTTCAGGCCCTTGATCTGCGGGTTCGGGCCGACACCACCAAAGACCGTGAGCGTACGCAACCCGGCCGCGGCGGCCAGTGGGGCCATCGTCTGTTCGATCTGGGTCGCGAGCTCGCGGGTGGGCGCCAGGATCAGCGCGCGGGGGCGGCCGGGACGTCGCGGGGTGCCCGAGGCGGCCAGGCGGGCCAGCACGGGCAGCACGAACGCGTACGTCTTGCCGGAGCCGGTGCGGCCGCGGCCGAGCACGTCACGGCCGGCCAGCGAGTCGGGCAGCGTGGCGGCCTGGATGGGGAACGGGGTGGTGATGCCGAGTTCGGCGAGGGCCGTGGCGAGCACGGCGGGCACACCGAAATCGGTGAAGGTGGTCATGTAGCGGGGACTCCTGAAGGTTGAGGGGGCGACCTGCCCGGCGCAGAATGGGCCATTGAATGACTCAGGCCTGCTCAGTCGCGGCTCGGGGCGGCCGATCCGAGGGACGGTGCTGACCTAAGCAACACCAAGTCCGTGATCAAGCATACCCGTCTTCCGCTGCAACCTCGCCGCACCCGTAAAGGACCCGGTCAGCACCCTGGGCGGATCACCTTTCTCCTCAATGCCGGGAATACCCCCTCCCGGCCGGCACGTCGAGGAGACCCCCATGAGCGATCGCCGAGGCGAGGACGTCGTCCAGGCGCACATGCCGCTGGTCGGCCACCTGGTGCGCGAGATGCTGGCCCGGGTGCCGGCCCATGTCAGCCGGGATGACCTGTTGTCCGCGGGTTACACCGCGTTGGTGCACGCCGCCCGCGGTTTCGACCGGCAGCGCGGGGTGCCGTTCGCCCGTTTCGCCGCTGCCCGCGTACGAGGTGCGCTGCTGGACGAGCTGCGCGGCCTCGACTGGGCCAGCCGTTCGGTGCGGCAGCGGGCCCGCCGCACCGACACGGCCCGGCAGGAGCTGACCGCTGAGCTGGGCCGTACGCCGTCGGTGCGGGAAGTCGCGGCAAGGCTGGGCTGTTCGGTCGAGGACATCGAGCACGGTGACGGTGACGTGCAGCGGGCCATCGTGTTCAGCCTGCAGGGCTTCGCGACGGCGGCGGCCGATGACATGGTGACCGAGCCGAGCGCGGGCCCCGAGGAGATGCTGTTGCGGCGTGAGCGGCTCGGCTATCTGCGGCACGCGATCGACGCGCTGCCCGAGCGGTTGCGGGTGGTCGTGCAGGGCTACTTCTTCGAGGAACGGCCGATGGCCCGCATCGCCGAGGAGTTGGGTGTCACCGAGTCGCGAGTGTCACAGTTGCGCGCCGAGGCGCTGACGCTGCTGCGTGACGGATTGAACACGCATCTTGACCCGGCCCTGGCGTCCCCG
Organism: Actinoplanes solisilvae; assembly: GCF_003999975.1. Lineage (GTDB taxonomy): Bacteria > Actinomycetota > Actinomycetes > Mycobacteriales > Micromonosporaceae > Actinoplanes > Actinoplanes solisilvae. The sequence continues at coordinate 123,914 of NZ_RJAC01000016.1, forward strand.
CCGAAGGAGGGCTGCGTCGCCCGGCGTCGCGCGGCCTACTACGACCAGATCGCCGACCGGGGAGACCTGCACTCGCGGCTGGCCCTCACGGGGGCCGACGGGATGCCCGTCGCCGCATAACGTCGCCTGAGCACAGCCTTTGGTCCGCTCTTGGGTGGCGGGCGGGGCTTCGGATGGGTGCCCGCCGCGGTTCGCGGCGGGCACCAAGGCGCTGTAGAACTACTGGTTGGCGCAGGTTCCGGCCTTCTTCTGGGCCGCGATCGCCTTGGCCGCGCCCTGCTTGTAGAGGGCGAGCCCCTCCTTGGCCGGCTCGAGCTTCCAGGCGTCGCCCTCGTAGACCATCGTGTACGACTGCGCCGCGACGAGCTGCTTGGCGATGACGACCGCCCGGTCGGCGCCCTCCATGCGGGCGCTGGTGAGCTGGATCGCCAGGCCCTTGCGGGAGCAGGCCTGGTTGAGCTTGACGTAGTCGTCCTTGGTGATCGCCTGCTTGCCGGCGGCGGTGTACATCTCCCACGCGCCGGCGAAGTCGCCTCCGGCGAAGCGGTCGAACACGGTCTGCGCCGCGGACCGGGCGCCCTCGATGGTCTTGGCCTCGGGGCCGCCCGCGGCCGCCTGGGCGGCGTTGCCGGCCGGGGCCTCGTCGTCACCGGTGCACGCCGAGGAGAAGGCGAGGGTGGCGGCAGCGGCCAGGGCGAGGGCGGCCAGGCGTCGGATCGGGTGGTTGTGGGTCATGCCCGGGTTAATCCGGATCGAGGGCCGCGCGTAACGGCTCGCCGGGAAACTTGACTGATTGCCGACAGATCTGTGGCGAGCCGTAACCTGCGCAACACTGTTAGGAGCACGCCGGTCGATGGGCTAATCTGAACGTTTGCCAGCAATAAAAAAAGCGACCACTAATGGTCGCTGAGACCGAATTTTAACACAAAGGGGAGTGGCTTTGTCAAGCTCCGCCGCGGTGACGCGAGACGACGACCTCCGTGCCGAACAGCGGTACCTCACCACCCTCTACGGCCGGCTCGACAGCCTGCGCGCGCAGGCCGACGACCGGTTGCGCGCGATTCTGCTCGAGGGCGGTGGCACCCCGCAGGGCCGCGCCCAGCGTGAGGCGACGCGCGGCCATTACGCCGAGCAGCTCGCGCAGATGAACGCGGTCGAAAACGGTCTTTGTTTCGGCCGGCTCGATTTCGCCGCCGATCAGCCGCGCTACATCGGACGCATCGGTCTGTCCGCCGAGGAACACGATCGTGATCCGTTGCTGGTCGACTGGCGGGCCCCCGCCGCCCGCGCGTTCTATCTGGCCACCGCCGTCTCGCCCGACGGCGTGACCCGGCGCCGCCACCTGCGCACCAAGGGCCGCGTTCTGACCGCCATCGACGACGAGGTGCTCGACATCGAGGCCGGCGACGGCGGCGGCCGCGAGGACGTGACCGGTGAGGCCGCGCTGCTGTCCGCGCTGACCGCGAACCGCACCGGCCGCATGCGCGACATCGTCGAGACCATCCAGGCCGAGCAGGACGAGGTGATCCGGGCCGGACTCAACGGCGTCATGGTCGTGCAGGGCGGCCCCGGCACCGGCAAGACCGCGGTCGCGCTGCACCGCGCGGCCTACCTGCTCTACACCTATCGCGGCCAGCTCACCAAGCAGGGCGTGCTCATCCTCGGGCCGAACCCGACGTTCCTGCGCTACATCTCGCAGGTGCTGCCGTCACTCGCCGAGACCGGGGTGCTGCTGGCGACCCTGGGTGACATGTTCCCCGGCGTACGGGCCAGGGCCGTCGAACCTCCGGCGGCGGCCGCGCTCAAGGGGCAGACGGCGATGCTCGACGTGCTCGAACGTGCGGTGGCCGACTGGCAGACGGTCCCGTCCGACTTCGTCGAGGTCGATCACGACGGTTATCCCGTACGCCTGGAACGCGCCATGCTCGAGGACGCGCGCGCCGCGGCCCGCACCACCGGCCGTCCGCACAATGTGGCCCGCGCGATCTTCGTGACCGAGGCGATCCACGCGCTCTCGCTGCAGATCGCCGAGCGGATCGGCGCCGACCCGCTCGGCGGTGAGAATCTGCTCTCCGAGGCCGACCTGGCCGAGACCCGCCGTGAACTGCGCGAAGACATCGACGTGCAGCGCGCCCTGTTCGACTTCTGGCCGGTGCTGACCCCGCGCCGGGTGCTGCGCGAGCTGCTCAGCGACCCTGACCGGCTCGCGTCGGCGACCCCCGAGCTGAGCGCCGACGAGCGGGCCCTGCTGCTGCGCGACCACGACGCCCGCTGGACCCCGGCCGACGTGCCGCTGCTCGACGAGCTGGCCGAGCTGCTCGGCATCGACGACACCCTCAAGGCCCGGCAGGTCGCCCAGGAGCGGCGCGAGGCCATCGAGTACGCCGAGGGTGTTCTCGAGATCGTCGAAGGTTCGCGCTCGCTCGACTTCGAGGACCAGGAGGAGGAGATCCTCTCGGCGATCGACGTCGTGGACGCGAGCGCGTTCGTCGAGCGGCACGAGGTGCTCGACACCCGTACGGCCGCCGAGCGGGCCGCCGCCGACCGCAGCTGGGCGTTCGGGCACGTGATCGTCGACGAGGCCCAGGAGCTGTCGCCGATGGCGTGGCGGCTGCTCATGCGGCGCGTGCCGAGCCGGTCGATGACGATCGTCGGTGACGTGGCCCAGACCTCGGAGCTGGCCGGCACCACCACGTGGGAGCAGGTTTTCGAGCCGTACGTGGCTCAGCGCTGGAACCTCGTCGAGCTGACGGTGAACTACCGCACGCCGGCCGAGGTGATGGCGGTGGCGGCCGACGTGCTGTCGGCCGTCGACCCGGCGCTCGAACCCCCGCGTTCGGTGCGGACGGCGGGTGTCGACCCCTGGGCGCTGCGCGTTCCCCGAGTCGCTCTGCCGTCCGAGGTCATTGCGGCCGTACGTGTCGAGGCCGCGGAAGCCGGGCAAGGGCGAGTCGGCGTACTCGTGCCGGAAGGTCTGCAGGAGGCTCTCGGGAACGCGTTGGTCGAGGCGGTGCCGGGCGCGGCCGTGGGGGAGCAGCCCGACCTGCTCAACCAGGTCGTGCTGATGACCGTGCGGCAGGCCAAGGGCCTCGAGTTCGACTCGGTGATCGTGGTCGAGCCCGACGAGATCATCGCCGAGAGCCCGCGCGGGCTGTCCGACCTCTACGTGGCGGTCACCCGGGCCACCCGCCGGCTCGGCGTGCTGCACAGCGCCGACCTGCCCAAGGTGCTCAGCGCACTGGCGTAAGAACAGGGGGCCCGGCACCAAGAGGTGCCGGGCCCCGACAGATCAGGCTGCCGCGTACGCGGTGTGGCCGTGCGCGTTGGTCATCGCGAGACGGCTGCGGACCGACGTGTTGTCGCCGATGGTCTGGTAGTAGTTGGCACGACGACGCGCCACGATGCTGTCCGGGTTGTTCGGCGCGGGGGCCAGCTCCGGGCTCAGGTGCGTGTTCAGGCCGTCCTTGAGCAGCGACAGCGCCTCGGCGCGCAGCTGCGACACCCGCGACTCGGTCACGCCCAGGTCGGCGGCGATGTCGGCCATCGGACGCTCGTTCAGGAAGTACTCGGTGACGACGACCTGCAGACGGTCCGGCAGCGAGCTGATCGCGTGGTGCAGGTAGCCGATCTGCTCACGGCGCAGCAGCATGTCCTCCGGGCCCGGGTTCTTCTCGGTCACCAGGTCGTCGGCGCTGCTGGTGGCGAAGCCCTGCAGCGACAGCACGGTGGCGCGGGCCACGTCGGTGTCGGTCTGCTGCAGCTCGTCGGTCGTGGTGCCGAGCGCCTGGGCAAGCTCGTCCGCGGTGGGCGTACGGCCCAGCGTCGTGGTCAGAGCCTGGCGGGTGGAGTCGGTGGCGCGGGCCTTGGTGCGCACCGAGCGGGTCGCCCAGTCGAGTCCGCGCAGCTCGTCGAGGATGGCGCCGCGGATGCGGGTGCTGGCGAAGCGGTGGAACGGGATGCCGCGCTGCGGGTCCCAGCCGCGGGCCGCGGTGACCAGGGCGTGCAGGCCGGCGCTGGTCAGGTCGTCGCGGTGGATGTGGTTGGGGATGCGGGAGAGCATGTCGCGCACCAGGTGGCCGACGAGCGGCATGTGCTTGCGGATGATCTCCTCCTGCTCGGCAGCGGAGAGCACCGTCGTGGCGGCGGTGTCGGCAGTGATGTCGGCAGCGGTCGTCGCGGTGCTGGTCATGTTTGGATCCCCCCGTTGTCGGTGGCCCGTAGTGGCGGGCTCTCCGGCGTACACAGGGAGGTTCGGCGGCGTATGGGTCCCGATTGAGTGACCCGCGGGTGCGTGACGGTTGCATCGCCGGGCAGCCGGCCTGCTCATCCATCGGTCGCGCCTGTGGGTTGGTTGAGACTTCGGCCCCGCGTCTTTTCGTGGGGTGGGTCGGACTGGCACCTTGAGCGCATGGGCCTGACCGACAACGCGTGGGTGATCAACCTGATCGCCGGCGTCGCCATCGCCGCGGGCGTGGTCGGGGTCGTCGTGCCGGTCCTGCCCGGCCTGCTGCTGAGCTGGGGCGGCGTGCTGTTCTGGGCCATCCTCGGCGACGGGGACGGCGCCGTCCGCTGGCTCACGCTCGGCGTGGTCACCGCGCTCGCGCTGCTGGGCGCCCTGATCAAATACATGGTCCCGGGCCGCCGCCTCAAGCACGCCGGGATCCCCGGCTCGGCCCTGCTGGCCGGCGGGGTCCTGGGCGTGATCGGCTTCTTCGTCGTGCCGGTGATCGGCCTGCCGCTGGGCTTCGTGCTGGGCATCTATCTGGTCGAGCGCGCGCGGCTGGGCCCCGGCCGCGCCTGGCCGTCGACCAAACAGGCCCTGGCAGCCGCGGGCCTGTCGATGCTCATCGAGTTCACGACGGCCCTGGCGGTGGCCGTGATCTGGGTGCTCGGCCTGCTCTGGTCCGGCTGGCTGCAGCCCTAGGCAACCGTCGTCCGGCTGGGCCTCCAAACGCGTAGCCGGTTGCGGTGTCGCGCGGCTTTCAGGCGGGCCACCGTCGGGTACGGCCTGGTGCGGTGCCTGAGGGTCGTGCGAAGTGAGAGGGGCACTGCGCCGTCCCAGTGAAGCGAGAACGGGCCCATTTTCAGGAACTCAGGGCTGTCACCGCCCACGATCGCTCAACAAAATCAAGGAAACGGGGCCCTCAACAACGATCGAGAGGCCTACATCCTGGACCTCGGAACGATCATGGCGCTGAGGCCCCTACGTCCTTGAAAAGGAGTCTCGGCTGACTCCCGCCGCCGGGACTGGCCGCGCTGAGCGGTGCGTCGACGCTCGTCCGCTTGGGGAGTCGGGTGAGTGTCGGGTCAGCGGGACTGGCCGCGCTGAGCGGCGCCTCGACGCCCGCCCGCCTGCGAAGCCGCGTGACCACCCGGGCAGCGCGATAGGCCGCACCCGGCCGGCCCCGGCGTGACTCAACGGACGGGAGAGGTGCTCAGACCCCGCGGGTCGGCCGGCCCGGGCGTCGCCGTCGTCGCTGGGTGAGCAGGAGAAGCAGGGGCGTGCCGGCCAGCACCAGCGCCACCGACGCGGCGGCGGCCACGGAGAGGGCCTGCGGAGGGCCGTCCGACTCGGTGGCGGAGGCGGCGGCCTGGCCCGCGGGCGGCTGGCTGGTGGGAGCCGGGGTGGGGGCCACGTCTTCAGGGGAGACCAGCTTGCCCACCGACTCGTCGCGGGGCAGGGAGAAGCCCCAGTCGAGCAGGGACGCGCCCTGCTGGTAGCCGCGCTGGGGCCGGGCCTCGGCGCCGAGCAGGGTGACGACCAGGCGGCGGCCGTTACGTTCGGCGGCGCCGACGTAGCTGTGCCGGGCGAGCTGGGTGAAGCCGGTCTTGCCGCCGAGCGCCCCGTCGTAGTTGAAGATCAGCTTGTTCTCGTTCTGGAACTGGAAGCCGCCCTTCTTAAGCTGGGGCTGGGCCGGCATCTGGGCCGACCGGGTCAGCACGTAGCGGCGGAAGTCGGCGTTGCCGAAGCACACGCGGGCGATCAGGGCCAGGTCGTAGGCGCTGGTGAACTGACCCTGACCGTCGAGGCCGGACGGGGTGACCGCGTGGGTCTGGAAGGCCCCGATGCGCTTGGCGGTGTCGTTCATCGCGGCGACGGTCTTGGCCACGCCGTCGGCGCCACCGCCGCCGGCCAGCCGGGCCAGGGTGTTGGCGGCGTCGTTGCCCGAGTTGAGCATGAGACCGAGCCACAGCGTGGAGATCGTGTACTTGCCGCCCACGACCAGGCCGACGGCCGAGCTGCCGGGCTCGATGTTCAGGTCGCCGCGAGTCACGGTGATCTTCTGCTTCGGGTCGAGCTTGTCGATCACGGTAGCGGCCAGCAGGGTCTTCTGCACGCTGGCCGGGGTCTGGTAGACGTGCGGGCCGCAGCCGCCGAGCACCTCGCCGGTGTCGAGGTCGGCGACCAACCATGTGGTGGCGGTGACCGCCGGGGGCTTCTTGACCCCGGCCGGCACGACCAGGCCGTGGGTGGCGAGCGCGTCGCCGCCGATCGCGCTGCCGACCGGGTCGTCCGGCGGCGGAACGGGTGGTTTGGGCCGATTCGGCGGGGGAGCGACCTTCGGCTTGGGGCAGGGGATGTCAGCCTTGGCCGAGAACGCAGCCGGAACAGCGGCCGGAACAGCGGCCGGAACAGCGGCCGAGGCGGGGATCTGGAAGGGGACGATCAGGGCGGCGGCGCTGAGCGCGGCCAGGGCGGCGCGGATCAAGGCCAGGAAACCCCCGCCTCGAGCCGGCGATCGAGCAACTGCCTCAGCGGAACCGTCTCGCCGTCACCGCCGCCCGCGCCGACGATCAGCCGGGGCATGCTCGGGGACAGGTCGGCCCCCGCGAAGCGGGCCCGCAACGAGGCCGGCACGGTCAACACGTAGTAGTCCCCGTCGTCGCCCACAGCGACCGATCGGTTGGATTTCAGATACCAGCCACGCACATGAGTTCGATACGTGGATCGGCCGTCGAAGGTTCGAGCCATGAGCGTATGAGGTTGCAGACCCCGCTCGGCCGCCTTGCGTACGAAGTCGTCGAGCAGGGCCGCCGCCTCCCGTGCCTCGGCGGCCCGGCCGGCCTCCTGCGCGGCGGCGTGACCGGCGATGGCCTGCCGTCGCTGTTCCGTCCAGTCGGCGTCGCGCTCCATGCCAGCGACCCTAGGCGACGTCTACCCGAGCGGCCAACCCGAGCTTTCCGCTGTGATTGAAGTGAATGTCGTCCCGCCATTTGAATAATCTCGCGGCGGTCCGCGCGGAAAGAATTGCGAATTCGGCCGGGACAGTTGCGCGCGAACCCGTTGGCGAGCAACACTGGGCGCGGTTGGTCGGATGAACTCGGGAGTCGTCATGGCGCGGCAGGTAATCACCACTCTGATCGACGATCTGGACGGAAAGAAGGCCGATCGCTCGGTCGAGTTCAGTCTGGACGGCATTAACTACAGCATCGACCTTTCCGAGGCCAATGCGGGGAAGCTGCGTAAGGCCCTGGACCCTTACATCAACGCCGGCACCCGGCTCGGCCGCGCCGCCGGCCGCGTCTCGCCTCGCCGGGGTGTCGCGGGCGGCCGCACGGCCGGTTCCCGCGACGAAAACCGCCAGATCCGCGAGTGGGCGACGGCCAACGGGCATCAGATTTCCGAGCGTGGCCGCATTCCGCAGAGCGTGACCCAGGCATATCGGGCGGCCAGCGGCCGCTGACCGCATGCAAATCCCCTGCCGTCTTCCGGTTGGGACGGCAGGGGATGGTGTGACGCGCTAGGAAAGGCGCAGCCGCGGCAGCCGTGCGGCCACCGATTCCAGCACCTTTTCGTCGCCCGCATACCAACTCGACTCGCGCGGCCAATGCGTGATCGCGTCGGTGAAGCCCAGCTCTCCGGCGCGCCCCACCGCGTCCTCGAAGGCCTCGGCGCTGCTCAGCGAATAGACCGGTGACGAGTCGAGGTTGAGATAGCGCGGCACGGCATCGCGCGGTTTGCCGGCCTCGTCGAGCGCGCGGTCGAAGCCCGCCGCGATGCGGGCCACATTCGCCCACCACTCGCCGGCCGTCTCGGGCGCCGCGCCGGTGATGCCGGTGGTGACCCAGCCGTCGCCGTGCCGGGCGGCCAGCCGCAGGGCGCGCGGACCGTTCGCCGCGACCACGAAGGGTGGCCGGGGCTGCTGGCGCGGGCCGGGGGTGCTGCGCGCGTCGACGGCGGTGTAGTAGTCGCCGGACCAGTTCGTCGACGGCGACTCGAGGATGGTGCCGAGCAGTTCGAGGAACTCGGTGAACCGGTCGACCCGGGCGCGCGGGGTCATCTCGGGCTCGCCCAGCACCGCCGAGTCGAAGCCGACCCCACCGGCGCCCAGCCCGAGCAGCAGGCGGCCCTGCGAGATGTCGTCGAGCGCGGTGATCTCGCGGGCGAAGTGCACCGGGTGGCGGAAGTTGGGCGAGGCGACGTACGTGCCCAGGCGAATGCGCCGGGTGACCATGGCCGCCGCCGTGAGGGTCGGGACCGCGTCGAACCACGGGCCGTCGACCAGGTCGCGCCAGCCCAGGTGGTCGTAGGTCCAGGCGTGGTCGAAGCCGTACTCCTCGGCGCGCTGCCAGCGCCGCCCGGCGACGGACCAGCGTTGGTCGGGGAGGATCACGATGCCGATGCGCATCGGCCGACGCTACCTCACGCCGTACGGCGGGCTTCGCTCTCGTCCCCGCCGCCGGCCGCCTGGGCGAAGGCCTGCAGCGAGTGCACGAGCTGATCGCGTTCGGCCGGCGACATGCGGTCGAGCACGTCGCCGAGGGCCTCGCGCCGGCGGTCGCGCAGCTGGTCGAGCAGGCGGTGGGCCGACGGGGTGAGCAGCAGCCGCACCTCGCGGCGGTCGCGCGGGTCGGGCACCCGGCGGAGCAGGCCGGTGGCCTCGAGGCGGTCGCAGAGACGGCTGGCCGAGGAGGGCACGACCTCGAGCGCCTCGGCGAGGCGGTTCATGTTGGTGTGCCGGTTTTCGGCGATGATCGCCAGCACCCGCAGCTGGGCGGGCGGGACGTTCGGGCGCTGGGCCTGAACAGCGGCGTCGAGCACGTTGGTCAGCGCGTCGACCACCGATTCGACGGCGGCGGCGACGTCCGTGACCCGATCCATGGCGGATGTTTCCCTGTTCGTCAGACGTGTCCGGCAATGCGCACTGCCTCTACCCGTCCGCCGGGAAAATCATGCCGGCCGGCGGAGCCAATCCAGGCAGACGATGACAGCGTCGTCCTGCTGGTCGGCGCCGGCGTGGTAGTCACGCAACGCGCGCATCACCGTACCCACTGCCTCGGTCGGCGGCTGCAGGCGCGTCCGGCGCAGGGCGCTGAGCAGGCCCGAATCACCGTACGGGGCCCGGCCGCCGGGCGCCGCGGCATGAACGCCGTCGCTCACCACGAGCAGCCGGTCGCCCTGTTCGAGCTGAATCTTCTGCGTCTCGTAGCGGCTGTCGCCGAACATGCCGAGCGGGAGTTGCTGTTCGAGGTGGACAAGACGTACGTCGCCGTCGCGGGCGATCAGCGCGCGGGGCGAGCCGGCGTCGACCGTCTCGACCGTGCCGTCGGCCAGGTCGATCTCGAACAGCAGGGTGGCCACGTGCGCGCTGCCGCCGTAGCGGGAGTAGATCGCGTCGGAGGCCAGCTCGGCCTGCTCGACGATGCCGGCGCCGGAGCGGCGGGCGTTGCGCATCGCGTTGACCGCGACGGTGGTGAGCAACGCGGCCTCGATTCCGTCGCCGTGTCCGTTGAGCACAGTGAGCGTGAGCCGGTCGTCGGACACCGACCAGTCGTAGTGGTCGCCGTACATCGCGTAGGCCGGCTCGAGCTGGCCGGCGAGGCGAAACCGGTCCCCGCCGAGCGATCGCCCGGGCAGCAGCTCCCACTGCAGTTCGGCGGCCATGGTCAGGCGCTGGCGGCGGACCACCTGGCGGTAGCGGTCGGTGTTCCGGTCGGCGGCGCGCAACGCGACGGCCAGTTCGTCGGCCACCGTGGTGAGCTCGGTGACCAGGTCGTTTGTGGCCGCCCCGGTGAGTGTGACCCGCAGCACGCCGAGGCGGTCGCCCCATGTGGTGAGCGGCAGCAGCACCCGGTTCTGGCCGCTGTCGACGACCGGCTGCTGGCTGCCGAAGCACCGCTGCTCGAGCGGGCCGCCGACCGGCGACTCGGGGTCGAGGACGGGCCACAGGGCACTCATGGTCAGGTCGCTGAGCAGCAGTTCCACACTGTCGACCGGGAACCAGGCACGCAGGTGCCGGTCGACGACCTCGGGGAGACGGTCGGGCGGCGCGGCGCGCAGGAACGAACCGACGGAATCCGGACGGGCGGTCACTCGATCTCCCTCCTCGAAACGGCAATAGTTGCCAGAGAGCAAGAATCATATGCGTTTGCTCCCGGACCCTCCGAAGCGAGGTCTAGGCGAACGACTTCTCAAAGTGGATGAGGCTTCCGCGCCTCGGTACGGAGGTCATGCGTACGTTCTCGCCCAGGGCTTTGATCAGGCTCAGGCCGCGCCCGCTCTCGCTCGTCGCGTCCGCCTCGGTCGCGACGGCGTCGGGGTCGAACCCGTCGCCGTTGTCGCGCACGTCGATCGAGCAGTGGTTCTCGGCGACGTCCAGACTGACCTCGAAGTTCTTGGCCCCGTTGGCGTGCCGTACGACGTTGGAGCACGCCTCGGTGATCGCGATCTCGAGGTCGTCCTGGGCCTCGCTGTCGACTCGCAGGGCGGCGAGGGCGGAGCGCAACAGCCGGCGCACGGTGGGCACACTCCCCGCCTCGCGGGGCAGATCCAGCCGGACTGTCATACGCATGCCCCTGTTGGTTCCCGCTCGACCGCGGAGCTAATCGTGGCCTACCTTGCATCGGCTGATCCGAACTCCGGCGAGAAACGTGTTATTCGGGGCCGGCCTGGGCGTCTCCCTTCCGTGGCCGAGCAGCGGCCCATGGCAGCGACGCCCGAGGAAAGGCTGGACAATGGCGGAACAACCCGACATCACGGTCGTGATCGCCGCGCGGGCCGGCGACCCGGTGGCGATCGACCGGCTCGTCGCCGGATATCTGCCGCTGGTCTACACGATCGTGGGACGGGCGCTGGAGGGTCACGCCGACGTCGACGACGTCGTGCAGGACGTGATGCTGCGCGTACTGCGCAACCTGGGCGACCTGCGCGAGCCCGAGGCGTTCCGGTCGTGGCTGGTCGCCATCACCGTGCGCCAGGTGCGCGAGCGGTTCCGGGTGCGGCGCGGCGCGCCCGAGGCCCTGCTGCCCGAGGACCTGCGCGACCCCGGCGCCGACTTCACCGACCTGGCCATCACCCGGCTCGAGCTCAGCGGCCAGCGCCGCGAGACCGCCGAGGCGACCCGCTGGCTCGACGAGGACAACCGCGAGCTGCTGTCGCTCTGGTGGCTCGAGGCGTCGGGCGAGCTCACCCGCGACGAGATCGTCGCCGCCACCGAGGTCACCCGCCAGCACGCCGCGGTGCGCGTGCAGCGCATGAAGGGCCAGCTCGAGACGGCCCGGGTCGTCGTGCGCGCGCTCACCGCCCAGCCGGGCTGCCCCGACCTGCAGCAGATCACCGCCGAGTGGGACGGCCGGCCCAGCCCGCTGTGGCGCAAGCGCATCGCCCGGCACACCCGCGACTGCCGGTACTGCTCCCCGTCCTGGAACGGGCTGGTCGCGGCCGAGCGGCTGCTCGCCGGCATGGCCCTGGTCCCGCTGCCGGCCGGGCTCCTCCTCGGCCAGGGCACGCTCACCACGAGCGGCGGCACCTCCCTGGCGGCCAAGGTGGGCTTCAGCCTGTCGCAGAAGGTGCTCACCGCGGCGCTCTCAACCGCCGTGGTCGCGGGCGGGGCCACCGCGGTGGTCGTGACCCAGCAGGACGATGACCCGCCGCCGGTCACCACGGCCGCGGTCGTCGCACCGACCTCCGCCCCCGCGCGCCCGTCGACGACGCCTCCGCCGAGTCCGACATCAAAACCGAAGCCGACCACCAAGAAGCCGTCCGTCGTCGTCACGGCCAAGGCGAGCACCAAGAAGGGCGTCGGCGTCTGGAAGTTCGCCGGACTCAAGCCGGCCCTGGCCGACGTCGGCGCCGGCTGGTACTACAACTGGGGCGCGAACAACAACGACGTGCCCGGCCCGGCCGGCGTCGAGTTCGTGCCGATGATCCGCACCGGGCCGGACGCCACCGCGGCCAACCTCGCCCAGGCCAAGCGCGAGGGCGACGAGCTGCTCGGCTTCAACGAGCCCGACATCGACGGCCAGGCCGACATGACCGTCGAGGAGGCGCTCGCGGCCTGGCCCAAGCTGCAGGGGACCGGCCTGCGGCTGGGCAGCCCGGCGGTCGCGTTCGGCGGCGACACGGCCGGCGGCTGGCTCGACCGGTTCATGAAGGGCGCGAAGCAGAAGGGCTACCGCGTCGACTTCATCACCCTGCACTGGTACGGATCCGACTTCTCGCCGGCCGCGGTCAACCAGTTCCTGGGGTACGTCGACGCCGTGCACAAGCGCTACGGCAAGCCGATCTGGATCACCGAGTTCGGACTGATGAACTTCAGTGGCTCACCCAAGTATCCGACCCAGGCCCAGCTCGTCACGTTCATCAAGGGCTCGACCAAGGGCCTGGAGAAACGGTCGTTCGTCGAGCGCTATGCCTGGTTCGGCCTGCCCGCCGTGAAGGACAGCGTCGACTTCGGCCTCTACCGCGACGGAGACAGTCCCACGGAGGCCGGAAAGGCCTACCGCGCGGCGGGTTAAAGTCAGCTCATGATTCGGTTCGGGTACAAGGCTTCGGCGGAGCAGTTCGCGCCGGCGGAGTTGCTGAAATACGGTGTGCTGGCCGAGGAGCTCGGCTTCGACTCGGTCTTCGTCAGCGACCACTTCCAGCCGTGGCGGCACGACGGCGGGCACGCCCCCGCCGCGCTGCCGTGGCTCGGCGCGCTCGCCGCCCGGACGGAGCGGGTGCTGGTCGGCACCAGCGTGCTCACCCCCACGTTCCGCTACCACCCGGCCGTGATCGCCCAGGCGTTCGCCACGCTCGGCTGCCTCGCGCCGGGCCGGGCGATCCTGGGCGTCGGCTCGGGTGAGTCGCTCAACGAGGTGCCGCTCGGGCTCGCGTGGCCCGACGGCAAGGAGCGTTTCGCCCGCCTCAAAGAGTCGGTGCAGCTCATCCAGCGGCTCTGGTCGGAAGACCGGGTCACCTACGAGGGCCAGTTCTACCGCACCGAGAACGCCACCATCTATGACAAGCCCGCCACGCCGGTGCCGGTCTACATCGGTGCGTCCGGCCCGGCGGCCACCCGGCTGGCCGGCCGCATCGCCGACGGCTTCATCACCACCAGCGGCAAGGGCCACGCGCTCTACACCGACACGCTGCTGCCGGCCGTGCGCGAGGGCGCCGAGAAGGCCGGCCGCAAGGTCGACGACCTCGACCTGCTGATCGAGGTCAAGGTCAGCTTCGACGACGACCACCACCGGGCTCACCAGGACACCCGGCACTGGGGCGCGCTGGCCCTCTCGCCCGAGGAGAAGACCGGCGTCGAGGACCCGATCGAGATGCAGCGCCTGAGCGACGCGCTGCCGGTCGAGCGCACCGCCACCCGGTGGATCGTCTCGTCCGACCCCGACGAGCACATCGCCCGCGTCGCCGAATACCTCGACATGGGCTTCCAGCACCTGGTCTTCCACGCCCCCGGCCCCGACCAGGAGCGCTTCCTGCGCCTCTACGCCGAGCGCATCCTGCCCGAGCTGCGCGCCCGCGGCTGACCGGTCAGTCGAGCGGGTTCTTCACCGAGCGGAGCCGGGCACGGCGGCCGGACGTCGTGCCCGTTCCCTCCCCGTTGATGACGTGCAGGTCGGGCTCGGTCTGACGCAGGCCCGGCCGGCGTCGCCGCCGCGTCCCGGGTTCCGGGGCCGGCGGCAGATCGGGCCGATGCCACGGCGTCTGGGCCGATCGTGGCTGGGTGTCCGGGCCGCCGATCCGGCCGTGATGCCCGTCGCGCCGGGGCCACGGCGGAAGGTTGCGCAGCCGGGCCGCCTCAGCGGGGCGCCGATCGTTCCAGCCCGGCCAGCCCGAAGCGCCGGCCAGCCGCTCAGCGCTCTCAGCGCCCGAAACACCCGCCAGCCGCTCCTCGGCCTGGCGGCCCGCAGCCAGCGCCTCGACGGCCCGGCGGTCGAGAACCCGCCGGCCCGTGCCGAGGTCCGAGGCGACCGGGACGCGATATCCGGCCCCGTTGACGACCCGGCGCGGCTCGGTGATCGCTTCGAGGCGCGGGGCGGCGAGAACGCGCTCGCGCCCGAACGCCGCCCGCAGCCAGCGGCGCACACGCCCCACGAAGCTCACGGAACGTGACGAAGGGCGGCGGTGGCTCGTCGCTGCGGCGGGCGGCGAAGGAAGCATGGCGGTGCTCCTCGGGGCTGGTTCCTGATCAAGAAAACTACCGGTCGGCACCGCTGCGCAACTCAGCGGAACGGTGGAGGGAGATCGTCTTGGCGGTTCGAACCCGGACGGCGTGATCACCCCTTTGGCCCGTTTCGCCCTCACGCTGCGTACGGGAAATGGGGGTTTCGGGGTAGGGTTTGGGCTGTTGCGGGAAATGTCCTTCAGAAGGTTGATCGATGAGTATCGAAGCGGTGGTCTTCGACCTGGACGGCGTCATCATCGACACCGAGGAGGTCTGGGAGGAGGTCCGGCGCGGTTACGTCGCCGAGTTCGGCCGCGAGTTCCGGCCCGACACCCAGGACCGGATGATGGGCATGAGCACCGGCGAGTGGTCAGCTCATCTGGCTGACGAGGTCGGCGTCCCGCGCACGGCCGAGCAGGTCGCCGCCGACGTGCTGGGCCGCATGGCCGAGCGCTACCGCACCTCGCTGCCGCTCATCCCGGGCTCGGTCGAGACCGTGCGGCGCCTGGGCGACCGTTTCCCGCTGGGGCTGGCCAGTTCCAGCGCACGCATCCTCATCGACCAGGTGCTCGAGACGGCCGGCCTGACGGGCGCGTTCCAGGTGACCCTGTCGACCGAGGAGGTGCCACGCGGCAAGCCCGCCCCCGACGTCTATCTCGCCGCCGCCGCGAAGCTGGGCCTCGATCCGGCCGTCTGCGCCGCCGTCGAGGACTCGAGCAATGGCCTGCGCGCCGCGGGTGCCGCCGGTCTCGCGGTGATCGCCGTCCCGCACGGCGTCTACCCGCCCGCGCCCGACGCGCTGGCCCTGGCCTCGCTGGTCGTCACGAGCGTCACCGAGCTGACGCCCGATGTGGTGGGAAACCTCCGCTGATCGGACCGGCCGGAGGGGCGTTTCGTGACCGGCCGACGTCAATGACACATCCAGGTGTGAGAGATCGATGCCCGGGGTAGTGGGCGTTCGATTTCGCCTTGGAGGTGGCCAGTGGCGCTTGCTGCGGAGAGCGGGTTGCGACTCGATCTCGACATCTTTGACAAGGCCGAGGGCGTACGCATCAACCTGTGGATGGGCATCGGCATGCTCGTGCTGGGGCTGCTGTTCCTGCTGTGGCTGCGGCTGAACCCGCCCAAGCCGCCCGAGCCGGCCCCGGACGACGACCTTCCTCCGGGGCACTGATTGACGAGGCGGTGTGACCCGGTAGCCATCGGGTTGCGCCGCCCCGCCAACCTTCGAGCCGGGCGTGCGGCGACCGATACCCCCGGCATGGAAGCCATCGCCCCAATCAGCACCGCCCGAGCAGGTGGTTACCGCACCGCCGGCTGGCAGCAGCAGATCCGTGTCGACTACGTCGTGAACAAGATCATGCAGACCCATCGTGGCCGCAACGAGGATCAGGTCGCCCAGGCCATTAATGACCAGCTCCGCGCCGTCGGCGTGGTGCCCAACGGCCGTCAGATCGCCCAGTACGCGGCGGCGATCTCGGCCCTGCCCGAACTTCCGCCCAACAACCGCTGACTCATTGTTCCAGACAGCGTCTTTCAGACGGCGTCTTCAGGCGGCGGCGAACCGCAGGATGCGGTCGTCGCCGTCCTGCGGGTCGCCCCGGCCGTCGTGGTTCGACGTGGTCAGCCAGAGCGCGCCGTCCGGGGCGACCGCCACCGTACGCAACCGGCCGTAGTCACCCTCGAACTCCGCCTTCGGTTCGCCACCGCCGCTGAGCGGGACGGTCCAGAGACGCTCGCCGCGCAGGCCGGCGACGTAGAGCGTGTTGCCCGCGACCGCCGCGCCGGACGGCGAGGCCTCGTCGGTGTTCCACTGCACGATCGGGTCGACGTACTTCGCGTCGCCCTCCTGGCCCTCGACCTCGGGCCAGCCGTAGTTCCTGCCCGGCTCGATGACGTTGACCTCGTCCCACGTGTTCTGGCCGAACTCGATGCCGTACATCTTCCTGTCCGGACCCCAGGCCAGCCCCTGCACGTTGCGGTGCCCCAGCGACCAGACCCGCGAGCCGCGCGGGTTGCCGGGAGCCGCCCGGCCGTCCGTGGTCAGCCGCAGAATCTTGCCGTTGAGGTCGTCGCGGTCCTGCGAGGCGCTGCCCTCACCGGCGTCGCCCGTGCCGGCGTACAGGAAACCGTCGGGGCCGAACGCGAGCCGGCCGCCGTTGTGAACGCCGGCCTTGTCGATGCCGTCGAGGATGACCCGCGGCTTGCCGCCCAGCGTGAAACGGATGATCCGGTTGTCGCCAGACGCGGTGTAGTAGGCGTAGACGTATTTGTTCGACTCGTAGCCGGGGTCGACCGCGATGCCGAGCAGACCGCCCTCGCCCTGGGCCGAGACGCCGTCGACGTGGTGGACGCGCTCCGGGTCGCCGCCGCCCGCCGGGATCCGCAGGATGTCGCCGCTGTCGCGCTCGCTGACCAGCGCCGAGCCGTCCGGCAGGAAAGCCAGGCCCCACGGGACCTCGAGGCCGCTGACGATGGTCTGCGGCTTGCTCAAGTCGGGTTTCCCGGGTGTCTTCGACGGCGACGGGGCCGCAGCCGACGAGGGCACGGGAAAGGTGGCCTCCGCCCGGGGCGTGGCGGCCTCGCCGTCGGAGCAGGCGGTGAGGAGGAAGGCGCCGGCCGTGGCGAGGACGAGACGGGCTCGTGCGGCGGGAGTCATCGGTCAACCGTGCCACGGCCCGGCGAACTTCACCCGTTTCCCGGACTGCTGATCCACACCCGTGACGAAGATGGGTGGTGCGAGCCGCAATCCTCACCCTACTGTTGCTGGCGTTCGGCGCTGCCACCCCCGCTCAGGCCCGGGCGGCCGCGATCACCTGGGCCACCTGTCCCGAGGACGGGCAGGTGCAGTGCGGCTCGATGAAGGTGCCGGCCGACTGGTCGAAGCCGGGCGGGCCGGCGATCACCCTGACGATGGCCCGCCGCCCGGCCACCGACCGCGCCGCCCGCCTCGGTGTGCTGCTGGTCAACCCGGGCGGCCCCGGCGGCTCGGCGGTCGACTTCACGCTCAACTCGACCTTCGGCGAACAGGTGCGTAAGCGGTTCGACATCGTCGGCGTGGACCCGCGCGGGGTCGGCCGCAGCAGCCCCGTGCTCTGCTCCCTCGACCTGATCGACGCCAAGCCGTCCTCGCTGATCGAGACCGAGCAGCAGTACGCCGCCACGATCGACCACAACCGCAAGCTGGCCGCCGACTGCGCGTCCCGCAGCGGCCCGGTGTTCGGCCACACCGGCACCGACAACGTCATCCGCGACTACGACGCCGTCCGATCCGCCCTGGGCGAGAACAAAATCAGCTTCTACGGCGCCTCGTACGGGACCCTGATCGGCCTGGGCTATGCGCGCAGCCATCCCGACCGGTTGCGCGCCCTGGTGCTCGACAGCGTGATGGACCACAGCGCCGACGTCGGCCGCTTCCTGACCGAGGAGACCGACGCCGCCCAGGACTCGTTCGCCGAGTTCATGAAGTGGTGCCGGCGCGACGCCCGCTGCATCCTCCGCGACCAGGACATCCCTGAGTTGTGGGCGTCCGCGATCGCCAAGGCGCGCGCCGGCCGGCTCCCCAACCCCTACGACCCACCGAGCAAACTGACCGTGGGCGATTTGCTGCTGGCCGCTTTCGCTGCCTTCTACGAACCCCAGTGGTACTCCTTCGCCTACTACCTGCGGGACGTGACCACGCCTCCCGCCTCGGCCGCCCCGACCGCCCCCGTGCCCACGGCAGTGCCGACCGTCCCCGTGCCCACGGCAGTGCCGACCGTCCCCGTGCCCACCGCGCCGGCGACGGCTGTGCCCGCCAAGCACGGGCCGGCCGCCCCTGTTCTTCCGACCCCGGCCGCCCGGACCGCCACCACCCCGGCCCCGCAGGTCGACCTGATCGACTACAGCTTCTCCTCGGTCATCTGCGCCGACTGGAACCTGTCGGTCACCGGCTTCCCCGACCTGCGCCGCGGTCTCGAGGCCCTGTCCGTCCGAGCCCCGCAGATGCTCGCCTCGCCCCTGGCCCTGAACGCCATCGCCGCCTGCGTAGGCCTGCCCACCCCGGCCACCAACCCGCAGCACCCGCCGGCCCCGATCCCCGGCCTCGGCCCGGTCCTGCTGGTCAACGCCCGTCACGACCCAGCCACCTCCTACGCCTGGGCCCGCAACGTCGCCACCCGGCTGGGCCCGGCCGCGAGCCTGCTCACCTACGACGGCTGGGGCCACGTCGCGTACGGCAAAAGCTCCTGCGTGTCCGGCCTGGTCGACAAGTACCTGCTGAACCCCGCCCCGCTCCCCGCGAACACCGCGTGCCCCGCCGTCGAACCGCAGCCCTTCGGCGTCGGCTGAAACCAGCCGATCGGAACATCGAACAGACATCGCCTCGCTCCGCGCGAGCACTCGCCACCGCAGCCGGCCGCACGGCGCGGGACCACGACGGAGCCCCGCCTGGGAAGCGTGCGCGACCACCTGACCACCGTGGCAGGCCGGGCCGAGGCGAGACCACGACGCCGGCCGGCCCGGGAAGCCGCGCGATCACCCGGGTCGGGTCTTGCTCCGGTAGCGAGGACTGGGGGTATCGTTAGCCTGGCTAACTAGATCGTTACCTGTGGGAGGCGCTTTTGAGTCGCCGGGCACCTCGGGCCGCAGTTGATCCGGATGTTCGCAAGGGGTGGTTGCGGCGGGCGCTGCCACTGGTCAAGGCGCATCGTGTTCTGCTGATCACGTCGCTCACGCTGTCGTTCGCGGGGCTGATCGTGCAGGTGCAGATCCCCAATCTCGTACGCCTCGGCATCGACGACGCGATCGTGGAGAAGACCGCGGATCTCGGCACCTACGTGTGGTGGATCG
Source organism: Actinoplanes solisilvae (assembly GCF_003999975.1). Classification (GTDB taxonomy): domain Bacteria; phylum Actinomycetota; class Actinomycetes; order Mycobacteriales; family Micromonosporaceae; genus Actinoplanes; species Actinoplanes solisilvae. The sequence continues at coordinate 143,128 of NZ_RJAC01000016.1, forward strand.
TCGGGCTCGCTCTGCTGCAGGGTCTGATCAACTTTCTGGCCCGGCTCTACCTGCTGCGTACGGCGTACGAGCTCGAGTACGACCTGCGCAACATCGTCTACACCCACCTCGTACGCATGCCGTTCGGGTTCTACGACCGCGTGCAGACCGGCGAGCTCATGTCGCGTTCCGGCTCGGACATCAGGGCCGTGCAGATGTATTTGTCGTTCGGGCCGTCGATCCTGGTGCAATGCCTGATCGCCGTGGTCGCGTTCGGGCTGATGCTGTCGATCAACGTGCCGCTCGCGATCGTCGCGATGGCCACCATGCCGGTCATCGGGCTGCTCGGGGTCAGCATGCGCAAGGCGATCTTCCCGGTGTCGTGGATGATCCAGGCCCGCCTGGCCGGGCTCGCGACCGTGGTCGACGAGAACATTCAGGGCGTACGCATCGTGAAAGCCTTCGCCGCCGAGGGGCGCCAGCTGCGGTCGCTGGCCGAGAGCGCCGACCGCATCCGCTGGGCCTACCGGCAGGACGCGCGGATCCGCAGCCGCTGGAACCCGCTGCTCGACAACCTGCCCCGCCTCGGGCTCGCGCTGGTGCTGCTGGTCGGCGGCATCATGGTGATCGACGGGCACACCACCGTCGGTACGATCGTCGCCTTCAACTCGTACGTGCTGATGCTCCAGCCGCCGTTCCGCATGCTCGGCATGATGATCATGTTGGGGCAGCGGGCGTCGGCGTCGGCGCGGCGCATCTACGAGATCCTCGATACGCCGAGCGAGGTCGTCGACGGCCCTGATCCGCTGGTCGTGCCGCTGCGCGGAGATGTCGCGTTCGAAGACGTCCGGTTCGCGTACCCGAATGGGACTGTGGCCTTGGACGGGCTGAACCTGCGCATCCGGCCGGGGGAGACGGTGGCCGTGGTCGGCGGCACGGGGTCGGGCAAGTCGACGCTCGGGCGGCTGGTCGCGCGGTTCTACGACGTCACCGACGGCCGCGTGACCATCGACGGGCACGACGTGCGGGCGCTGAAACTGGCGTCGCTGCGCGAGCAGGTGGGCATCGTGCCCGACGAGCCGTTCCTGTTCTCGCTGTCCATTCACGACAACATCGCGTACGGGAGACCGGACGCGACCCGCGCCGAAGCGGTCGACGCCGCCGTGGCCGCCGGGGCCGACGAGTTCATCCGCGAACTGCCCGACGGATACGACACGGTGGTGGGGGAGCGCGGCTACACGCTCAGCGGCGGGCAGCGGCAGCGGGTCGCGATCGCCCGGGCGCTGCTGGTCAACCCGCCGGTGCTGGTGCTCGACGACGCGACCAGCGCCATCGACGTCACGGTCGAGCAGGCCATCCACACTTCGCTGCGCGAGCGGATGCGCGGGCGTACGACCCTGATCGTCGCTCATCGGCTCTCCACGATCGGGCTGGCCGACCGGGTGGTCCTGATGGAGTCCGGCCGGGTGATCGCCGACGGCACCCACGCGTCGCTGCTGGCGGCCGAGCCCCGCTACGCGGAAGTGCTGGCCGCGACGATCCCCGAGCCACGGCGCGCCCCCGACTCCTTGGAGCGCACCCGATGAGCATGTTCGGCGGCGGCTTCGGCGGCCTCAACGTGGGCGGCCGCCCTTCGATGGGGGCCGCCGGCCGCAAAGGCAACGGGCTGCCCTTCAGCGGCATCCCCGACGATCTGCGCGAAGGGGTCGCCAAGCTCGAATCGCGCGAACCCGACCACGGCGACCCGGGTGTGGCGTTCGACCCGGTGCGCGACGACGGCGCTCGCATCTCGCTCAGCCGGCTGCTGGTCGGGCGGCCAGGTTTGCTGCTGGCGGCGTCGCTCGCGATTCTCGTCGAGACGTTGCTGCTGCAGGCCGGGCCTCTCCTCGTACAGATAGGCATCGACCACGGCATCGCGGACAGGAACCTGCGCGTGCTGATCGTCGCGACGGTCTGCTTCGTCGCCGCTGTGCTGCTCACCGGGCTGGCCACCGCCGTACGCATGCGCAAGAGCGGCCTGCTCGCCGCGGCCGCCACCCGTGACCTGCGCATCCGCATCTTCGCGCACCTGCAACGGATGTCGCTCGACTACTACACCCGCGAGAAGGCCGGCGTCACCATGACCCGGATGACCTCGGACGTCGAGTCGTTGCAGAGCCTGCTGCAGGACGGTTTCGCCCAGTTCCTCATCCAGGCAATGACGATGGTCGTCGTCACCGGGGTGCTGTTCCACTACAACGCGGGCCTCGCGTTGATCACGCTCGCGCTGGTCGTGCCGCCGCTGACGATCGCGTCGCTGTGGTTCCGGCACGCCGCCGACCACGGCTACAACCGTCAGCGCGACGCCATCGCCGCCATGTTCGCCGACCTGGCCGAGAGCCTCAACGGCGTACGCGTCGTGACCGCCCACAACCGGCAGGACCGCAACGTCGTCGCCCACCGCGAGGTCGTCGGCAGCTACCGCGACGCGAACGACTGGACCGGCCGGATCAACGCCCTCTACGGCCCGGGCACGTCGGTGATCGGCCTGATCGCGATGGCCGTGCTGCTGCTGATCGGCGGCCGGATGGTGCTGCGCGGGGCGCTGACGATCGGCGAGCTGACCGCGTTCGTGCTCTACATCAACGCGCTCTTCCAGCCCGTGCAGCAGCTCGTCCAGCTCTACACGCAGTACCAGCAGGGTAAGGCCGCGATCGGGAAGATCCGCGGGCTGCTCGCCGTGGTGCCGGCCGTGTCGGAGCGGCCCGGCGCGGTGACGCTCCCACCCGTACGGGGAAAAGTTGTATTCGATGATGTGACGTTCGGTTATCTACCGGATCGGCCGGTGCTGGAACGGGTCTCGCTGCACATCTCACCGGGGGAGACGGTCGCGTGCGTCGGGCCGACCGGGGCGGGGAAGTCGACGCTGGCCAAGCTCGTGACCCGGTTCTATGACCCGTCGTCGGGGGTGGTGGCGATCGACGGGTACGACCTGAGGGACATGACTCTGGAATCGCTGCGCAGGCAGATCGGGGTCGTGCCGCAGGAGCCGTTCCTGTTCGCGGGCACGCTGCGGGACAACATCGCGTTCGCGCGGCCGGCAGCCTCGGACGAAGAAGTGTGGGCGGCGGTGGACGCGGTAGGGCTGCGGGAGCTCGTGGAGAGGTCGCCGGAAGGGCTGGAGACGCCGCTGCACGAGAGGGGGCAGTCGGTGTCGTCGGGGGAGAGGCAACTGCTGGCGCTGGCTCGGGCGTTTCTGGCGGAGCCTCGGGTTGTGGTGCTCGATGAGGCTACGTCGAGTCTTGATCTGCGGTCGGAGCTGCGGGTGGAGGCGGCGCTGGACAGGCTGCTGGAGGGTAGGACGGCGATTCTGGTGGCGCACCGGTTGTCTACGGCCATGCGCGCGGACCGGATCATCGTGGTGGACGAGCATCGGATCGTGGAGAGCGGGACGCATGCGGAGCTGGTGGCGGCGGGTGGCTCGTACGCGCAGATGTTCGCGACTTGGGCGGCGCATTCCTGACTGATCTGGTAGGCAGATATAGACCAAAGGCTCTGTGGATAACCCGCCCCGAACCCTCGGCCCGGCGTAAGGTCAGCCCATCTCCCCGGGTGGGTGGGGGCTAGGGATGGCGCGCAAACTCCGCACCAGCCAAAAACCTGTCCGTCTACTACGGAGGATCGATGCGGATTCTGCCGGTCTTGGGTGTGTTGTCCCTATCCGCGGCGCTGTTGGTGGCGCCCTCGCCGGCCTCGGCCGCCGGCCCCTCTACGGCGAGCCACAGCGGCCCGGCACCGGCCCTCGGCCCCACCGCCACCGGCTACGGCGGCGCCGTCTCGACCGTCGACGCGACCGCCACCGCCGTCGGCCTCGACGTTCTCCGCCACGGCGGCAACGCCGTGGACGCCGCAGTAGCCGCCGCGGCCACCCTCGGCGTTACCGAACCCTTCTCAGCCGGCATCGGCGGCGGCGGTTTCTTCGTCTACTACGACGCCCGCAAGCGCACCGTCTCCACCATCGACGGCCGCGAGACCGGCCCGGCCACGATGCGCGAGACCCATTTCATCGACCCGGCCGACAACCTGCCGTACGACTTCCCCGAAGCCCGCGTCTCCGGCCTTTCGGTCGGCGCGCCCGGCACCCTCGCCACCTGGGAAGCCGCCACTCGCAAGTGGGGCACGAAATCCCTGTCGGCCCTGCTTCAACCGGCCGCCCGGGTGGCCGATCGCGGCTTCCCCGTCGACGCCACGTTCCGCCAGCAGGTCGCCGACAACGCGGCCGCCTTCGGCCAGTTCGACTCGACCAAAGCCCTCTACCTGCCCGGTGGCGCCCCGCCCGCCGTCGGCTCGACGCAGCGCAACCCCGACCTCGCCGACACATACCGCCTGATCGCCCGCCAGGGCACCGACGTGCTCTACCGCGGCGCCGTGGCCCGCGACATCGTGCGGACCGTGCAGAACCCGCCCGTCTCGGCGAACCCGGTCGGCACGTGGACCTACCCGATCCGCCCCGGCACCCTGACGCTGAACGACCTGGCCCGTTACGATCTCCGCTTCCCCGCCCCCACGAAGTCGAAGTTCCGTGACCTCACCGTCTATGGCATGTCGACCCCGTCGAGCGGCGGCGTCGCCGTGAGCGAAGCGTTGAACATCATCGAAACAGCGCGCATCAAGGACACCACCCAGGCGCTGCACTACTACCTCGAGGCGTCCGCGCTCTCCTTCGCCGACCGCAATCGCCACGTGGGGGCGTACACGTCTCAGAAGGTCTTGGATCGTCTCGTCTCGGACAGGTGGGCCGGCCAGCGCGCCTGCCAGATCTCGCCCGCGAAGGCGCTGACCAAGCCTGTCCCGCCCGGCGACCTCAACGCCACCGGATGCACGCCGGCCACCGTCGGCGGCCCGGCCGAGCAGGGCATGAGCACGACCAACCTGACCGTCGCCGACCGCTGGGGCAACGTCGTCGAATACACGTTCACGATCGAGCAGACCGGCGGCAACGCGATGGTCGTGCCCGGCCGCGGCTTCCTGCTCAACAACGAGCTGACCGACTTCAACTTCGTCAACACGCAGGCCCCGGCGGCCGACCCGAACCTGCCCGGCCCCGGCAAGCGCCCGCGCAGCTCGATGTCCCCGACGATCGTGCTCAAGGACGGCAAGCCGTTCCTGGCCCTCGGCTCGCCCGGCGGCGCCACGATCATCACCACCGTCCTGCAGATCCTGCTCAACCGTGTGGTGCTCGACAAGTCACTGCCCGAGTCGATGGCCGCCCCGCGGGCCTCCCAGCGCAACACCGCGGGCATCCAGTCAGAGCCTTCCTTCCGTACGACCTATGGCCCCGCTCTGACCGCGCTCGGCCACACGTTCGCCGCCGACGTGCCCGAACTCGGCGCGGCCACGGCGATCGAGTTCACCCGCGGCGGCGGCTTCATCGCCTCGGCCGAACCGGTCCGTCGTGGCGGCGGAGCGGCCGGAGTCGTGCACCCCACTCGCTGATCGTGCGGATCACGCCCGGGGTCATGAGTAGGCTCCGGGCGTGGACGTTCGACCGACCCGGCAGACGCCCCGGCCGGCCGGTCGGGGGCGCGCCGACCACACCGCGATCGTGGGCTGCGACCTGTTCGTCGACGGGGTCGCGGTCGAAAGTCCCGGTCCGGCCGCCGACCTGGCCCACCTCTACGAGCGCGCCCGCGAGCAGGAGGGCGCTTTCGTGTGGCTCGGCCTGCACGAACCCAGCGAGGCCGCGCTCACCCGCGTCGCCGAGGTGTTCGGCCTGCACCCCCTGGCCGTCGAGGACATCCTGCACCGCGAACAACGAGTCAAGATCGAGCGGTACGAGGATGTGCTGTTCCTCGTCGTCCGGGCCGCCCAATACGTCGAGCACGAGCGAGTGACCGCCGGTTTCGTCCGCCTTTTCGTCGGCCCCCACTTCGTGATCACCGTGCGCCAGGGCACCGTCATGGAGCTCAGCTCGCTGCGCGCCGACCTGAGCTCCGACCCCGCCGCGCTGGCCCGCGGCCCGTGGTCGGTCGTGCATGCGATCCTCGACCGCCTGGTCGACGGGTACGTCGAGATCGCCGCCGACCTGCAGACCGATCTCGAACTGACCGAGGCCGCCATGTTCGTCCCCGGCACGCCCGTCACCATCGAGCAGCTCTACCAGCTCAAACGCCAGTTCATGAAGTTCAAGGCGGCCGTCCTGCCGCTCCAGCGCCCGCTCGCGGTCCTGGCCGGCAAGGAACTCCCCAAAGACCTCCGCCGCTACTTCAACGACGTGGCCGACCACCACGCGGCCGCCGTCGAACAGGTCACGGCCTTCGACGACGTGCTCAACGCCCTCCTGCAGGCCCGCCTGGCCCAGCTCACCGTCGAGCAGAACAACGACCTACGCAAGATCGCCTCCTGGGCCGCGATCGCCGCCCTGCCGACCGCGATCGCCGGCATCTACGGCATGAACTTCACCCACATGCCCGAACTGACGTCCCGCTACGGCTACCCGACGGTCCTGTTACTCGTCCTGCTCAGCACGTTCGGTCTCCACCGCCTGCTCCGCCGCGCCGGCTGGCTGTGACGCGCGGCCGCGGTTGGCTGCGCACCTTCCCCGGCGGCGACTGGCCTGGACCACTGATCTCGTGTCGATCATGGCGTTGAGGCTCCCGAATTCATGAAACGGGGTGCTGCGGTTTCGCCTTGCGTGATCATCAGTCGGCGCAACAGGCCGCACGAAGCGGTGACACAGGCCCGAGAGCGAAGGCCCCTAGCGCAGCCCGTCGGGGAGTTCGTAGTGGCGCAGTCGAACCGGGCCTCCGTCGGGCCGGGTGAAAGCGGCGTCGGTGGTGTGCGTGAAGCGCCACCCCGTGGCCTCATAGAAGGCAACGGCCCCCGACCGCTGCTCGTCGACCACGTTCAGCGTGAGGGCCCCCGCAACGTGGGCCCGCACCTGCTCGACCAGCGCACGCCCCACCGACAAGGGCAGACGGCGCGCGGCCGGCACGACGAAAAGACGGCACAGCTCGTGACCCATGACCGCCGCGTGGCCGACGAGCTCGCCGTCGAGTTCCGCGACCCAGGCCGCGTCGGCCGCTTCCAGCCAGGCGCGCGGGCTCTCGGGCCAGTTCAGCGGGTACGAGTCGGCGTCGTGTACCAGGCGCAGGGCCTCGACGCACCGGTCCAGGTCGTCGTCGACGCGGGGCCGGACGATCACGACAGGGCTTCGATGAACGGCGCCTTGCCCGCTCGGTAGCGAGGCCGGTCGTGCGGATCGGCGGCGGCCAGCATCTGCTTGACCTGGGCGTACGTCGCGGCGTCGTCGGGGTGCGTGCGCAAGTGCTCCCGGAAGGCGATCAGACGCGGCCAGAAGTCCGACGTGGACTCGTAGATGTGCAGGTGATGCGTACGCCCTGCGGTGGTCGGGAAGCAGAACGACCACTTGCGGGCCTCCTCGTCGCCCGGCTCGGGGGCGTGCACCCAGCCGATCGACGCCATGCTCGCCACGATCCCGGCGGCGGCGAAGTCTTCCACGCGGGCCATCATGTCGATGATCGGTTTGGCGGCCAGCCCGGGGACGGCCGTGCTGCCGATGTGTTCGACGGGTGCGGACAGCCAGGGCAGCAACGCCGACTCGACCCGCGGGCGCTCCCGCTCGAAGGCGTCCGGCCACGTCGGGTCGTACGGGAGGATCTGGATCTGCTCAGTCATCGGGGGTGCGCCTCCAGAGCTGGCGGGCGGCGAAACCCTCGCGGCGCAGCCAGTGTTCGGTGTAGACGATGCGGTTCGGCTCGATCACCACGAGGGTGTCGCGCGGCGGATCGGTGAGCGGACGACCCCGCTCGGCGTGCTCGTTCTCCCAGCGGAACGCCTCCCAGTAGGGCGCCCGCTCGGGATGCTCGGGCGGCAGCACGCGGGCCTGGCCGAAGAGTTGCGCGCCCCGGCTGCTGGCCAGCCCGACCAGCGGAGCGAACACGCCCACCGATACGCGCGGGTCGGCTTGCAGGTTCCGCATCTTGGGTGAGCGGGGAGCGGCGGTGAACATGACCGTGAGACCGAGGCTGTAATAACGCACCGGCGTGGCCAGCGGCCCGTCCTCGCCGACGGTCGCGAGCACGCACATGTTCTGCGACGACAGCAGATGGAGGATGCGCTCCTCAAGCCGTTGCCTCGGCAGCCGCTCAGTCGGCGCCGGGTCCGCGAGCCAGGGGTTGGTCAGCGGCATGCCCAAGATCCTATATGTACGCCCGGATCAGCTCGATTTGCGGAACGGGTCGAGCGTGGTGCGGATCAGGTCGGCCGCGCCCCAGTCGTCGTCGAACTGGGCCAGCACGGCCAGGTGCTGCCGCAGTTGGATGATCGGCATCCGGGAGGGCCAGCCGGGGTCGAGTGAGGTCAGTTCGGCGTAGAGCGCGAAGAACCGGCGCGCCTCGGGCGGTGGCGCGGTGGTCCAGACGTGAGCGAGGTCGACCTCGGCCCACATGTAGGACACGGCCGGGTCGATCACCGCGGGCTCGGCGTCGGGGGTGGCCAGCACGTTCTGGGTCCAGAGGTCGCCGTGGGTCAGGCTGGCCGGCCGTTTCGGCAGCAGCTCGGGCAGCCGATGACACAGGCGCTCCAGGGCCGCGCGATCGCCGGCGTCGAGGGCCGCGTCCACGCGAGGTTCGCCGAGCCAGCGGAGCAGCCGGTGCTCGGCGAAGAAGGCGAAACCGTCGTCGTTCCACGTGTTGATCTGGCGGCGGCGGCCCAGCCAGTTGTCGCGATGCCATCCGAAACGCGGGTGAACCGTGCTCAGGTGCAGGCGGGCCAGCGCGTGCGCGAACTGCTCCCAGAAAGCCTCGCTGCTGGGTCGCGGTTGCAGCACCGACAACACGAGCAGGTCTTTGCCGGCCCGGAACACGTCAGGAGTGGCCAGTCCGCCCTCGCGCAGAGCGGCCAGTCCCTCGGCCTCGGCGGCGAAGACGTCATCGTCCGGCGGGTCGGCGAACGCCTTCACGAAGACCGGTGGCGCGTCCCGACGGGTGGCGATGCCCGCGAGCGCCGCGAGCCCACCCGCGGCCGGCTCGACCGTGACGACATCGCGAAACCCCGCCTGATGCAGACGGTCGAGGAGGAGCTCTGTCACCGGTGGTCCCTTCGTGCGCGGCCCACCGTACGCCGGGCGTCGCGCCACGCGATCCAGGCCGTGCGGACCCGGGGTGACGACACGTTCTCGCCGCGGCGGCGGGCGCTGAGCTGGTCGATCAGCCGGCTGGGGGCGTACGCCCGCCTGACGGCCTCGGACTTGGTGAGGAGCTCGCCGGTGGCGAGGGCGTGGCGGCCGCGGGCCATCGAGGTGAGCCCGAGGTCGGCCATGACCGGGTCGAGCCACAGCCACGGGCGCCGGGCGGCCCAGGCCCAATAGCCGGTGAGCTCGGCGCGGGCCGCGGCTCGGACGTCGACCTCGGGAAAGACGTCGCGTGGCGCACGCCCGACGACCGCGTAGCCGTGCCGGAAAAGCTCCGCCCGCGTGATCCCCGACAGGATGCGCTGGACGAGTTGCCCGTGTGTCCAGGTCGGATGTCGCGCTTCGACCGGCTCGACGCGGTCGACGTAGACGCAGCCGAGCTTGCGGCCGGCCCCGCTCCCGGCGTCGAGGCGGCGATGGATCTCCACCAGCGCCGCCTGGCGTTCCTCGTCGACCGGCCCGTCGGCGAGCGCGACCAGATCGAGGTCACTGACGCCGTCGACGTAGTCGCCGGTGGCCAGCGACCCCGCGACCATCAGGTCGGTGACCCACCCCAGTCTGCGCAGCTCCTCGCCGAGCTCCTCGACGGCCTCGACGGTCATGGGCGGAGCCTAATCGGATCGTTCGGAAGATCGTTCTGGTGTCCTGGCGGAAGCCCATGTTCGCGGTGGGCGCGTCTTCGGAGCGGGCTGAGGGCGTCCCGCCTGCGGTTTCTCTCGTCGTTGCCGACGCCGCTCGGTGTGGGCGATTCAGGACTGCGGGAAGCCGGGCATTCCGGGCGGTCGGCGGGCACCGCAGCGGGTTGGGAATGTCGTACCCGTCGATTAGAATGTATGTACGAAAAGGGCCTGTGAGCTGCTGATCTTCGGGCGTGTCGAGAGCGCCTGAGGATCATTGTGGGCCAGATAGGAGATCGACGTGACCGCGTCCGTTCTGAGTGTTCCCTCGACCAATCCTGTGCCCGTCATCCCGCCCTACGCGACCATGCTCGGCTTCACGCGCTACGTCACCCGCACCGGGCCGGCCAAGGCCACGTTCGTCGGCGGGCTGCGCAAGGCTCGGGAGCGCCGGTCCGGCTTCAACCCGCACGGTCAGCTCGTCAAGGCGCTCAAGGCCGACATCGCCTTCCGCACCGGCGGAAGCTATCTGTCCGGGGTGGTCGAGCTGGTCAAAGACCGGTGGAAGCCGCTGTACGACTCGGTCGTGCCCGGCGCCAAGGCCTATCTGTCCACGCTCGGTGACCCCGAGCAGGTGGGGCTCGCGCAGACGCGTGACGCGCTGGCCTCGGTGGGGCCGCTGGTCGTGAAGATCAACCCCCACTTCGGCCTGAAATACGAGGACGGTCGCCGCGAGGCCGTCCGGCTGCACTTCGACGAGGCCCCGCCGACCGCCGAGACGACTACCGCGATGCTTCACCTGATGGCCCGTCACATCGACCAGATCCTGCCCAACGCCGAGCCGGTGCTGGTCGACCTGCGCCGCGGCGAGGTCCACCGCCTCGACCAGAACGCCAAACCCGCCGACATCGAGACGTGGCTGGCCGGCGAGGCGGCCGCCTTCACCGCCATGTGGGGCACGCCCGCCGCCTGACCCACCCCGACCCGCGACCGCCCCGGCCCGACCGCCCATGTCACCCGGGGCGGTCGCGGCCACCCTCGCCGGATCCGCTCCGCTTTGCGGCGGCCCGACCTTCGCCGTGCGCGTCCGGCGGCCATCGCTTGCCGCTGCACCCACCGGCGGTCCTCACCGGAAAGGAGCTCTGACTGGTGCGTAACTTCTTGCTCAGAGTTGCGTTTAGTTGTTGGTGGCAGGCAGGTTTTACCGGATCGGGGAGTTCGCCGAACGCATCGGTCGTTCGGCGAACACGGTGCGCCGGTGGGAAGCCGAAGGGCGGATCGTCGCGAAGCGGCTGCCGTCCGGTCAGCGATACTTCGACGACATCGACGTCCGGCAGGCGCTCGTTCCCGGCTTCGACGAGGCGCGCTGCCGTACCGTCGTCTACTGCCGCGTCTCGTCGCCGGACCAGCGCGACGACCTCGCGTCACAGGTCGCGGCAATGGAACAGTTCTGCCTCGGCCGTGGCCTCGCCGTCGACGAGTGGGTCAGCGAGATCGGCGGCGGCATGGACCTGCGCCGCCGCAAGTTCCTCGCCGTGATGGACGCCGTGGAGCGCGGCGAGGTCGCGACCGTGGTCGTGGCGCACAAGGATCGGTTGGCCCGGTTCGGGTTCGACTACCTCGAGCACGTCGCCGCCCGCAACGGCTGCGAAATCGTTGTCGCGAACCAGGAAGCGTTGTCGCCACAGCAGGAACTCGTCGAAGACCTACTCGCGATCGTGCACACGTTTTCGTGCCGCCTGTACGACCTGCGTCGCTACGAGAAGGCGCTCAAAGACGATCTGTCCGGCGGCGGCAGATGAAGGTCACACGGATCGCCTACTCGCGGCACCTCAACGCCGGCAAGTGGGCCGCCCTCACCGAGCAGGCCCGCCGACTTGGGCGCGTCCGGTCACAGGTGTGGCAGTGGTACGGCTCCGTCGCCGGTGCCGACCTGCGTGACCGGCAGGTCCGTGATCAGTGGCTGACCGACGGCACGGCCGACAGGTTCGCAGTGCTGGCGAACCCGTGGAAAGAGACCCTGCGGGACGCGATGGCCGACATCGCCGCGAACCGCGCGTCGGCGAAGGTTGAGGTCCGCCGCGCGGTCGGTCGTCACGCCGCGACCGAGACAGAACGCAAACGGCTGTTCACCGCCCTGAAAGCCGAAAAGTGGACCGACGACCCGTACCTGTCCCGGCAGATGCGCAAGCACTGGCCGCGCGGGGCGAACCACACCCACAACCAGATCGTCGTGCGTGCCGACCAGTTCCGGACCTTCACGCTGACCGACGGTGGCAATGTGTGGCTCGCCGTGCCCAGTCTCGAACGTGGCCGACGCGTCGCGATCCCGCTGAACACGACCGTTTCGCCCACCGGCACCCTGCGGCTGATCCTGCGCGCCGGCAGGGTCGAGGTGCACTACCAGATCGACGCCGCCGACATGCCCACCTCGCAGCGCCCATGCGGCGAGGCGACAGTCGGGGTCGACAAGGGCTACACCGAAGTCCTGACCGACTCCGACGGCAACCACCACGGCCAGAACCTCGGGCGGCTGCTGACCGAGCAGTCCGACCGGCTGAAGGAACGCAACCGCAGGCGGGCGAAGCTCCGCTCGATCGCGAACAACGCGGCCCAGCGCGGTAACAGCGCGAAGGCTGACCGGATCCACAAGCACAACCTCGGCACAGCCAAGCGGGACCGGCAGGCCGCACGGTGGCGAGCCCGCGTTCGCACGGAGACGTTCACGGCCGTGCACGCCGTGGTGGACAAGGCCGGAATGGTCGTGGCCGAAGACCTCACCAAGACCTTCGCTGGGCGCAAGAAGCTCTCGAAGAACATGAACCGCCGTCTCGCCGCGTGGACGAAAGGTGTCACCGCCGAGGCCCTACAGAACGTGTCGGAGCGCAGAGGTTCTGCGCTCGTGCTGGTCAACGCTGCCTACACGTCACAAGTCGACCCTGATTCGGGCAGCCTCGTTGTCCGGCGCGGGGATCGGCTTCACTGCGCAAGCGGGGTCGTGTGGCAAGCAGACCATGCCGCCGCGGTCAACATCCTGTACAGGCATGGCGATCCCGACATCGCCCTGCACACCCCGTACAAGCGGGTCAAGCAGATCTTGCAGGAACGGACCGACCGCCAACGGGCCAGACTGCCGGCCCAGGACTCCAGCCGCGAGCAATCGACGGCGGAGAGCGAAACATCCGAATTGCTCAGACCTGCGCAGGTCTGAGCAATGAAAGGAAGCAGGGAATCCCGGGTTTCCGGCGCGGAATGCCTTAGGCGCAGAACGGTTGCGACGATCCTCTCGGTGTACGAAGCGGGTCAGGCGCGTCGGGGGGCGTTCGTCATGAGGGTTTTCGGCCGGGTGAGCACAGGTCTGGCATTGGCGGGGATCGCTGCGGGCGTGGTCGCGGGGGCGGCGTTCGAACCGGCGGCCGCACTGGCGCGCGGCGCGGTTCAGGACAGCTCGGCCGCGAGCGCGAGTGCTGGCGTGAGTGCGGGCGCTCCCACACTGCCGAGCCTGGTGGCGTACGTGCGGGGTGGTGACATCTACGTCAGCAAGGGGCCGGCCGAGAAGCGCCTCACCGCCGGCGGCACGAGCGCGCGGCCGCGGTGGTCGCCCGACGGGAAGTCGATCGCCTATCTCAAGGGCGGACTCCTGTGGGTGATGAAGGCCGACGGCAGCGCGCAACGGCGATTGACGACGCGCGCCGCGGCCGGACCGAGTTGGTCGCCCGACGGGAAGTGGATCGCGTTCGCGTCGCTGTCCTGCTCGGGTGGGTCCGGTGTCTATCGCATCCCCTCGGCGGCCGGAAAGACCGAGGTGCTCTTCCCCCGCGACTGCCGCGGCGAGGCGTTGCCGCCCGAGCCCGCCCCGGTCGCCTCGCGTGCCGGCTCCCTCAGCGAGCGCCTCAGCACCGACGACGCCGTCGCCTGGTCGCCCGACGGCGCCAAGGTCGCGTTCCGGGGCGGCGACTGCGAATCCGTCTACGACTCGTGCCTCAGCGTCGGCACCGTCGCCGACGGGGGCGAGCAGACCCTGGCCGCCTACGGCGGGGGCAGCCTGCAGACCAGCGGTTTCGCCGTCGTGCCGAGCTGGCGCCCCGACGGCGCCCGCCTCGCCTGGACCGCGTATCAGAAGGGCGAGACCAAGGCCGACGACAAGCCCGTCCACCTCGTCGAATACGACACGAAGACCAGGGCGAAGCGGGTCGTCGGCGGCGCCCTCGACCGCGAGCTGGCCTATCTCGACGCGAACCGGGCCGTCGCCACCGCGCAGTACGGCAAGGGCTCCTGGGTGATGGTCGTCAATCTGGCCACCAAGGCCCGCACCCCGTTCCGCGAGGGGTCGCAGCCCAGCGTGCAACCGACCCGCTAAGCAGTATCCGCGAGGTTGCCGATAAGGGGGTGACAGGTTGTCGATGGAGGATACGGATGTCGATCTCCGGACTGGGTACGGCCCGGACCCCGCAACCGCCGCTCGGCCCGGTCAACCGGACACCCCGCGCGGACCAGCCGGGGGGCCGCACCGACGAGCACCTGACCTCCCGCGACCGTGAGCTGATCTTCCAGGTCGCCGGTCAGCGCGACCCGGCCAAGCAGGCAGGCACCGCGTTCGCCGCGATCCTCACCTCCGAGCGTGCCGCCGGCCGTCTGGCTCCCGGCCAGGAGGCGTCCGCGCTCTACCTCAAGGACCTCAGCCGCCGCTATGAGCGCACCGGCGGTCCCAACCCGATCGCCGACTACCTGCCGAAGGCCCTGGAGTACCTCTCGAGCAGCGAGGGCCGGGCCGGAGGAAACCGGATCGACGTCTCAGCGTAGAAACGGGTGCATGAACCACCCGCCGATCCGCACCTTCCACCCGCGCCGGGGCCGCATGAGCGCCCGCCACGCCGACGCGCACACCGCTCTCTGGCCGAGCCGCGGCCTGACCGTCGAAGACGGCGACCGTACGCCCTTGGACCTGGATGAACTGTTCGGTGACGACAGTCCCAAGGTGCTCGAGATCGGGTTCGGCATGGGCGACACCCTGGCCGAGACGGCGGCGGCCGACCCGGAACGCGACTATCTGGGCATCGAGGTGCACACCCCCGGCATCGGCAACCTGCTCGCCCTGGTGCAGGAGCAGAACCTCCAGAACGTACGGGTGGCGCTCGGCGACGCGATGCAGCTCGTGCACCGCCTGGCGCCGAACAGCCTCGACGCCGTACACATCTATTTTCCCGACCCGTGGCCCAAGGCCCGCCACCACAAGCGCCGCCTGGTGCAGCCCGCGAACGTGGCGCTGCTGCGCGACCGGCTGCACGCGGGTGGCGTGCTGCACTGCGCGACCGACTGGCCCCACTACGCCGAGGCGATGGCCGAGACGCTCGACGCCGATCCGGGCCTCGAGTTCGTCGACCGCGAGCGGGCCGGGCGGCCCGAGACGAAGTTCGAGCGGCGCGGGTCGCACGCGGGCCGGCCGATCACCGACCTGCGCTACCGGCGTTACCGATGATTTGCCGCTTTCCGGGCATTGACGCCTTATAGGCTGACGGCGTGGCTGAGCGGCAAGACGACGCCGGGCTCTCCTGGCGGTCCGGCCGCCTTGACGAGGGCCTGATGCACGAGGTCAGCGAGCTGCACCCGGCCTCGCTGGACGGCGGTGGCGCCGACGAGCTGGCCGGTCTTCTCGCCCGGGCCGCGCAGGCGCCGATCGGCGTGATCTACCTCGTGCGCGACAAGACCCTGCGCCTGTACGGCGGTCACGGGCTCGACGACCGGTGGAGCGACCCGGACGAGGCGCTGGCCGCGCTGGTGTTGGCGAACGAGGCCGTCGACGACCTCGCCGCCGACGGTCGCGTGCCCGATATGTCGGGTGCGTGCCTCGGGCGTTCCGTCTGCGACCAGGACGGCACGGTCCTCGCCGTGTGTTGCGCGGCCGACGTCGTACCCCGGAAGTGGACCGACGAGGAGCACGCCTCGGTCGCCCAGGCCGCCCAGGTCGGGACGCTGCTGATCACCGAGCGCCTGGCCCGTTACGAGATCGACCGCCAGCACCGGTTTCTCGACGCGGTGCTCGACAGCCTCCACGACGGCGTCACCGCCTGCGACGAGCAGGGCCGCATCGTCTTCGTCAACGAGCGGATGCGCCGCTTCTGGGACGACACCGGGCACACCAGCGACGACGTCTGGCTGCAGGGCGCCCTGCGCGGGGAGCACCTGCACGACAGCGAGGTCGTGCTGCAGGGGCCGAACCGGCGCGCCCGGCACTACCTGGTCGACGCCCACCCGATCACCGGGCCGGGCGGGCAGACGGTCGGCGCGGTCCAGGCCGTGCAGGACGTCACCCGGCGCAAGCGGGCCGAGCGGTTCCGCACCTGCGAGCTGAACGTCACCACGGCATTGGCCGAGGCGTCGAGCATCGAGGCGGCCGGCCCGCGCGTGCTGGAGGCCGTGGTCAGCACCCTCGAATGGGTGCACGCCGAGCTGTGGCTGGTCGACGAGGCGGCGCGGACCGTGCGCTCGGCCGCCCGCTGGAGTGCCCCGGGCTGGCAGTCCGACATCGAGGTGCCGGTCGACCTGCCCTTCGGTGTGGGCCTGGCCGGGCGGGCGTGGCAGGTGGGCAAGCCGCTGTGGATCAGGGACGTGGGCCGGCCGCAGAGCCTGATCTCGCCCGAGACCGCGGCGTCGGGCGCCTTGCATTCGGCGCTCGCGGTGCCCGTACGGGAGGGCTTCGAGACCTTGGGGGTCTTGACGGTCTTCGCCGACTCGGTCGAGGAACCCGAGGACGAGCTGCTGGCCCTGATGGCCGGGATCGCCGCCCACATCGGGCAGTTCGTCGAGAAACGCCTGGTCGAAGACCTGCAACGGCAGCTCGTGCGCAGCAAGAACGAATATCTCGCCCTGGTCGGGCACGAGCTGCGTACGCCGCTCACGTCGATCAGCGCCTACACCGAACTGCTGCGCGAGGCCGACGAGGTGAGCCTGGTCAAGGACGGGCCCCGGCTCATCGAGGTGATCGAACGCAACAGCAACCAGCTGCGCGACATCATCAACGAGCTGATGGAGCTGTCCGCGCTGGATACCGGGCACGCCGACATCCATCTGGCGCCGATGGACCTGGCCGAGGTCGTGCGTGACTCGGTCGGCCAGGCCCGCGCCGCGGTGGCCGGAGCGCCGCTGGTCATCAACGACGAACTGCCCGACACGCTGGTGCTGCCAGGCGACCGCAAGCGGCTGCGCCAGGTGGTCGACAACCTGCTCGGCAACGCGGTCAAGTACAGCCCGGACGGTGGGCACATCGGGGTCACACTGCGCACCGCCGGACGGGCGGCCGAGCTGGCCGTGTCCGACACCGGACTGGGCGTCTCGATCGACGAGCGCGAGAAGCTGTTCACCGGCTTCTACCGCACCAGCCGGGCCCGCGACTCGGCGATCCCGGGCACCGGACTGGGCATGACGCTGAGCCGCGCGGTGGTCAGCCGGCACCACGGCAGCATCGAGCTGGTCGACCACGAGGACAAGGGCACCACGGTCCTGCTGCGGCTGCCGATGGACGCCCGTTGACAACCTGTTGACACTTGTGATCCTGCTTGATCCCGGCCGAGGGCCTGGCGGCCAAGGCCGGCGCAGACCGTCGACCTCGGCTGTCGACCGCCCAGCTCGCCGGCTGGTCGTTCCTGCTAGGAATCCTTGCGGCGACGCTCGATCTCGTCGCGCACCTCGGGATCCCACTCGTGCGGGTTCCAGTCGGCGTCGGTGGCGTGGCCGGTCAGCGGGGTAGCGGCGGGCGTCGACGCCGGTGGCGTCAGGCCGCCCAGCATCGACGTGCCGTAATAGGTCTGCGTGTACGAGTCGGTCTCCAGGCGGCGGATCCTCGCCCAGCCGGCCACCACGGCCACGGCCAGGAAGGCGATCGCCAGCAGCTGGACGACGCCGCTGACCACGACGATCGTGCCGGCCCCGCCCGTGCCGAGACAGGTGATGCCCACGCCCAGCAGGAGCAGCAGGGCGTAGACGCGCAGCACGCTGCTGACACTGACGTACCAGCCCGAGGTGTCCGAGAATCGGCCGGCCAACCGGCGGGTGCTGCGGCTCCAGACCAGCAGGGCGGCCAGCAGCCCGGCGGCGAGGACGAGCCAGGCCGCGCCGAGCAGCAGGTCAGCGGCGAACCAGTTCAGGGGCTGCGTGTTGCCCCCGACCCGCAACCGCACCAGCGCCGACACGACGGTGCATGCCATGAGCAGCACGGCGAGACCGACGACCACCCACGTGGTCACCTGCCAGCCGAGCGGCAGACCCTCCGGCGCGGCGTAGGGCCGGCACGTGTGCCCCTGCCCCGGACGTTCAAGATGACTGCCACAGCGTTCGCACAACACGGCGGAAATCATGAACGATAGTGATCAACGCTGTCTGCCCCGGGCGGCGTCGATGTATCGAACCCGGCCCCCAGGGTATAGCCCTCAACCTGGCGATACAGGAAGGACCGTTATGCAGCCGCAGCCCCCGCGCCGCTCCACGCACGCCACGAACAGTCCGCTCAACCGGCTCGTGTACGACCGGTGGGGCGAGTTCGGACGGCCGGTGGTGCTGCTGCACGGGTTGCTCTTCGACCGCACGATGTGGTGGCCGGTGGCCGCCGAGCTCGCGGGCGACTGCACGGTTGTCGCGCCCGACCTGCCCGGTCACGGGTTCTCGCCGCCGCGCTCCGACTACAGCCTCGAACGCGTCGCCGCCGACGTGGCCGGGCTCGTCAACGACCTGCGACTGCACCGCGCGCCGATCGTGGTCGGGCACGGCACCTCGGCGTGGCTGGCGATCGCGTTCGCCGACGCCTACGCCACCCACTGCCTGCTCACCCTCGACGAGCCCGCGGGGGAGCTGCCCGGTACGGTCGACGACCTCGTCGCGGCGGCCGGCCTGGCGTCGGTGCCCGAGGAGTACCGCTCGTTCGCCGAGCCCCGGCGTGATCCGGCGCTGCTGACGGCGTACGCGGGCTGGAAAGCGCAACCACCCACCCGCCGCCTCGCCGTCGCCGGGCCGGCCCCCGGTCCGGCGGCCCCCGACAACGCCTTCGCCCACCTCAACGACCCGCAGGGCTTCGCGGGCCGCCTGCGCGCCCTGCTGTGACGCTGCGAGACTGGGCCGATGGCAAAGATCAGCGTTGACTTCTACGCCGAGTCGCTCGACCTCGCCACGTCCATGACGGTCGTGCTGCCGCAGGAGGGGCCGACGCCGCCGCCGGTGCTCTACCTGCTGCACGGGCTCACCGACGACCACACCGCGTGGACCCGGTACACCTCGGTCGAGCGGTATGCCTACGACCACCAGCTCGCCGTGGTCATGCCGCAGGTGCACCGCAGTTTCTACAGCGACGAGGCGTACGGGATGAGCTTCTGGGCGTTCCTCTCGGAGGAGCTGCCGACGCTGGTCCAGCGGTTCTTCCGGGTGTCCGACCGGCGCGAGGACACGTTCGTCGCGGGGCTGTCGATGGGCGGCTACGGCGCCTTGAAGTGGGCGCTGCGTCAGCCGGAGCGGTTCGCCGGCGCGGCCAGCCTCTCGGGGGCGCTCGACGTGGCCTGGTTGCAGCAGCACGACGACCGGCCGCACATCCGCGAGGTGATGCGGCGCGTCTTCGCCGACCGCGACGTGACCGGTACCGACGACGACCTGTTCCACGTGCTGGAGAACGCTGCCCCCGAGAACCTGCCGCGGCTGATGCTGCGTTGCGGCACCGGCGACCACCTGTTCGCCCAGAACGAGCGCTTCGTACACGCCTGTGCCCGCCTCGGGATCCCGCTGGACAGCGAGTTCAGCCCGGGCGGGCACGAGTGGGGTTACTGGGACACGCACATTCCGCGCGTCCTGGACTTCTTCACGAAGGGCTGACTCAGTCCTTGTCGCGCCCCTGCTCGGCCAGGAAGCGCTCCAGCTCGGCGCCGAGCTCTTCCGCGGTGGGCAGCGGGCGGTCGGAACCGGCCAGCAGGTTGCCCTCACGGCCGCGGAGGAAGGCGTCGTACTGCGCCTCGAGGGACGACACCAGCCGGCTCGCCTGCTCGTCGTCGGCGACCTGCTTGTCGACGTCGTCGCGCACGACCTCGGCCGCCTCGCGCAGGTCACCGGTGGGCAGAGCCAGCCCGGTGGTCGTCGACAACGAATCGAGCAGCAGCTCGGCGGCGGCCGGGTAGGTCGTCTGGGCCAGGTAGTGCGGCACGTGGGCGGCGTAACCCATGGCGTCGTGACCGTTCTCGCCGAGGCGGAACTCGAGCAGATTGCCGACACTCGCCGGAACCTGCACCTTCTGCAGCCAAGGCTCGCGGTCGCCGAGCAGCGCCTTGTCGGTGGCGTGGGCGGTGACGCCGACCGGGCGGGTGTGCGGCACGGCCATCGGGATCGCGTTGAGCCCGACCGTCAGGCGCACGCCGAACCGCTCGATGAGACCGGTGACCGCGGCGATGAAACGCTCCCACTGCAGGTCGGGCTCGGGGCCCGCGAGCAGCAGGAACTCGGTGCCGAGCTGGTCGCGCACGAGGTGCAGGGCGAGGCTGGGCTCCTCGTAGCTCACGAAGTGATCCTCGTCGAAGATCATCGGTGGGCGGCGGGAGCGGTAGTCGACGAGCTGGTCGAGGTCGAACGTGGCGACGATGCGGCTGTCGAGCCGGTCGAGCAGGTTCTCGCGCGCGAGCTGGATCGCGCTGCCCGCGTCGACGAAACCGGTGAGCGCCTGGACCAGCACCGGCTCGTCGAGCTCCGGCAGATCGTCGGCCAGCTCGTAGAGCTCGTTGGGATCGAGCACGTCGAGGACCTCCTGTGGTTCCTGATGAGGGGTAATCCGTGCGAACAACCGAAGCCGGCCAATAATTCCGGGCTTCAAAGATCTTGCAACCCCACACCCAAACAGTAGCGCCGGGGGTAAAGCGTGACGGAGGCCTCACAGATCTCTGGTTGAACACAACGGATCACGAAAGGTCGCCTGCACGTGCATCGGCACGGCACAATGGCAAAGGAACGTTCCCAACCCCGCAGGAGCGATCTGGTGACCAACTCTTCGAACCTTCCCGATGTGATCACCGAAACCGACGCGCCCCCCGGTTCCCTCTGGTCCCGCATGAAGGCCGACCCGCAGTACGCGCCGGAACACCTCGCGCTCGAAGCGGTGCGCCGCCTCGGCCCCGAAGCCGCCGCCTGGGCCGAGCGCATGCGCGTCGAACACCCCGAGCGCACCCCCGACCAGCTCGCCGACCTGGCCGTCAAGCGCTTCACGACGCTCGCCCGCATCTCGGGCGCGGTCTCCGGCGTGGCCGGGCTGCCCGGCGCCGTGCTCGACGTCGGCGTCCTGGCCTGGAACCAGGCCCGCATGGTGCTGCACGTCGCCGCCGTCTACGGCCACGACCCGAGCGCCCCCGAGCGCGCCACCGACCTGCTCGTGCTCCAGCGCGTGCACAAAGCGGCCCAGACGGCGCGCCTCGCCCTGGGCGCCGCGGCCGGCCGCACCCGCGCCACCATGCTGTTCGCCGGCGCGGCGTCGCGCCCGCTGAGCGGCGTGATGATGCGATTGGGCATCAAACTTGCCCAGATGGCCGGCGTCCGCGCCGCCAAGCGCCTCTTCGCCAAGCTCATCCCGGGCGCCTCGATCGTGCTCGGCACCTGGGTCAACTCGGCCGCCACCAAAGACCTCGCCGCCCGCGCCCGCTCGCGATACCAGCGCGTCCCGGAACCCGCCCGCTAAGTTCCCCTCATGGGGATCACACTTTCCGAGGCCTGGGAGCTGAGCCGGGCCGACTCGGGGCTGGCGCTGGTGTCGACGCTGCGCGGCGACCAGACCATCCAGACCTCGCTGGTGAACACGGGCATCATCACGCGCGACCGGCCACTGCTGGCCTTCGTCACGTACGGTCCGGTCAAGCTGGCCAACCTGCGGGAGCGCCCGCAGATCACGGTCGCCTACCGCCAGGGCTGGAAATGGGCCGCCGTCGAGGGCGTCGCCGAACTGGCCGGCCCCGACGACCCCTGGAACGACCTCGACGCCGAAGGGCTGCGCCTGCTCCTGCGCGAGATCTTCACCGCCGCCGGCGGCGCCCACGACAACTGGGACGAGTACGACCGCGTCATGCGCGAGCAGCGCCGCACAGCTGTCCTCATCGACCCGCAGCGCGTCTACAACTAGCCAGCCTTCGCCGCAGAGGTCTGTCGCCGCAGTCCCGGACGGGCCCGGCATCGGCGTCGGGGCGGCTGGTTGCGGTGGCTGGCTGGTCGACCCGGGGCTTTGCGTGGGGCTGCTGGTCGCCGCGGCTTCCAAGCGGGCCTGCGTCGTGGTGCCGCGTGGTCCAATCCGTACCAGGCCTAAGCGTTTCGCCGCCCCGGCCGATCGGATCCGACGAGCGGACCGCGATCGGAGGGGACCTGCGTGCGTCGTTCTTGGTGGGTGATCGTCGCCGTGCCGCTGGTGCTGGGCGGCTGCGGCAGCGGTGACTCGCCTGCGGCGACCCCGACCGAGGCGCCGGCCGCGCCGTGGATCGTCGTGACCAGTGGCAGCCCCACCCCGTCGCCGGCACCCTCGTACGGCAGTGGCACGCGCAGCCCGTACCCGAGTGGTTTCCTGCCGTTGCCGCCCGGCGTGCCCGCCCCGAAACCGTCCGGCACCGGGTCGTGCCCGCCGGTCAAGAACCAGATCATCAACGGCGCCGCCGCCACCGCGGCCACCACGAGCGGGACGGTCACCTGGTACAACCCGGGGACCGCGAACCTGGTCGAGTACCGGATCACGGCGATCAGCCAGGACGCGATGCTGGGCGAGCAGCGCGACATCGGCTGGACCGTGGTCACCCCGGCGGCGACCTGTGGCTACATGACGGCCACGATCGCCGGGCTCGACCGGGACACGCACTATGTGTTCTCGGTCGACGTCGTGAGCAAGCGCGACAGCGGCGACGGGAACTACGCGGCCACGGTCGCGCGTTCCGGGGTGGTCAAAACCTCCTAGGACCGGCCCGAGCCCGCGGGTTCGCGTACGAGGGTCTTGTCCTCGTAGCAGTACTGCCAGCCGTCGCCTTCCTGCAGCGAGCGGATCAGCGGGTGCCGGCTGTCGTGGTAGTGGGCCGTGGCGTGCTTGTTCTTCGAGTCGTCGCAGCAGCCGACCGCCCCGCAGGACAGGCACATGCGCAGCTGCACCCAGGTGTCGCCGAGCTCGACGCACTCGGCGCAGGCCTCCTCGTCGGTCTCGGTGATGTTGATGCGGTCGAGGTGGGTGCAGGCCGTGCTGATCGTCTCTTCCCGCACGTAACGCCAGCGGTCGTGCAGGATCCGGTCGGGGATGATCCGGGCCAGGTATTTCGAGTTGGACGCCAGGATCGGTGCGAGCACGGCCAGGATCAGCACGTAGAGCGCGATGAACGGGCCGATCCGTTCGTCCAGTCCGGCGCCGATGGCCAGGGTGGCGAGGATCAGGGAGAACTCGCCGCGGCCGAGCACGGTCAGGCCGACGTTGGCCGCGCCGCGCTGGTTGAGCCCGAACAGCCGGGCCGTGATGAGACCGGCGGTGACGTTGGTGACGATCGTGACGGCCACGGCGATCAGCACCGGCACGATGACCAGGCCCGCCGCGCCGACGTCGATGCTGGTGCCGAACGCGATGAAGAAGATCGCGGCGAAGACGTCGCGCAGGGGAACGGCGATGCGTTCGGCCCGTTCCCGGATCGAGGTGCGGGCCACCACCAGGCCGATCATCAGGGCGCCGATCGCGTCGGAGACGCCGATGTCGGCCGAGATGCCGGCGACCAGCACGACCAGGCCGATCATGATGATCGCGACCAGCTCGTCATCGCGGGTGTCGAGGAGCTTGCCGATCCACTTGGCGCCCCAGCGGGCCACCGCGAACAGCAGGGCCAGGTAGCCGAAGCTGATGCCGATGCGCAGGATCAGTTCGCCGGCCGAGCTCGCGCCGGACAGGATCGGGCTGAGCAGGGCCAGGTAGAGGGCGAGGAACAGGTCTTCGATGACGATGATGCCGAGGATCACCGGGGTCTCGGCGTTGGCCAGCCGGCGCATCTCGATGAGCAGTTTGGTGGCGATCGCCGACGACGAGATGCCGACCGCCCCGGCGATCACGAAGGCTTCCTTGGCCCCCCAGCCCAGCGCGAAGCCGAGGGCCAGACCGGCGCCGATGTTGATGCCGATGTAACAGCCGGCCGCGATGAACAGGCGTTTGCCGCTGCCCAGCACCTGTTCGACCGGGAACTCGAGGCCCAGGTGGAACAGCAGCACGACCAGGCCGAAGACGGCGAGGATGTCGAGGTCTTCGGGGTGTTCGAAGGCGACCGGGCCGCCGGTGCTGGGGCCGAGCAGGATGCCGGCGAGCATGAAGAACGGGACGGTGGGCAGGCCCATGCGGCGGCCGAAGCGAGCCAGCAGGCCGGCCACCAGGATCAGGGCGCCCAGCCCGATGAGGTTCGCGTGCACGCAATCAGTCCACGAAGAAGGTGCCGGCGAGCACGGCGCCGACCTTGCGGGCCTGGTCTTCGGTCATCTCGACGACGGCGGCCGGGTCGTCGGTGCCGCCGGAGGTGAAGACGTAGAGGTGCCGCTTGCCGTCGCGGGAAACCACGATCGACACGCGCTCGCCGCCGGACCTCAGATCGACGTCATAGCGGGTGCCGAGACCCGGAAGTTCCTGGATGTGCACGCCTTTGCCCATGACGGGATCCTAGGTGCAGGCCCTGGGGATGACCAGATCAGCGCACTACGCTCAATGCCTGTGCGAACACTTGTCGTCGGGGCCGGAGCTACCGGCGGATATTTCGGCGGGCTGCTGACGGCGGCCGGGCGTGACGTGACCTTTCTCGTGCGCGAGGAAAGGGCCGTTCAACTGGCCGAACGCGGGTTGCGGGTGGGGACGCCCGAGGGCGAGACCATCGTGGCGCCGCGCCTGGTGACGGCCGGCGAGCTCGAGGGGCCGTACGACATCGTGCTGCTCGCCGTGAAGAGCTATCACCTCGCGCAGGCGCTCATCGACATCGCCCCGGCCGTCGGCGGTGAGACGATCGTCATACCGACGCTCAACGGCATGCGGCATCTCGACGAGTTGCTCAAGGCGTTCGGCCCCGAGCGGGCGTGGGGCGGCGTCTGCCTGATCCACGCCGATCTTGACGCGCGGGGCGACGTGATACGGATGACCGGGCTGCAGCGGCTCGGCTTCGGCCCGGTCTCGTGGAACCCGGACGACCCCCGCCCGGCCGCGGTCGCCGAGGCGCTCTCCGGGGCCGGCTTCGACGCGTTCGCGGCCCCCACGATCGTGCAGGACATGTGGGAGAAATGGGTCTTCCTGGCCAGCCTGGGCGCGGCCACGACGCTGATGCGTGCCCCGGTCGGCGAGATCAACCGGGCGCCCGGCGGCGTCGAGTTCGGGGCGCGGATCGCAGCCGAGGCCATGGCCATCGCGGCCGCCGCCGGCCATCAGCCGCGCCCGGGGGCGGTCAAGGTGCTGCAGAACGGGCTGGCCACAACCGAGCAGATGACCTCGTCGATGTACCGGGACATGAAGCGGGGGCTGCCGGTCGAGGCCGACGCCATCCTGGGCGATTTCGTGGCCGAGGCCGCCAAGCATCACGTGCCCGCGCCGACGATCTCGGCGGCATACACCAATCTCGCGATTCATGCCGCCCGCACCTAACCGTTACCTCTCAGCGTGCTTTGGTGAGCACATGATCGGTAGTCCTGCCTTGCGGCGGGACGGTCCCGGTCTGACCGACTGATGTCGTGCCGGGTTCACGCTTCACAGCCACCTGCCCGCATACGCGGGTCTTCTGGTCGGCTCCACGTGCTGCCACCGGGCCACTCCCGGCGGTGTCGAACAGTGCCGCGAGGGCGGCGAGGTTCAGGGCGGCGTTACGGTCCCGGTCGAGGACCAGCCCGCACGCCTCACAACGGTATTCACGCTCGGATAGGGCCAGCTTGGTTTTCACCGCGCCACAGGCCGAGCAGGTTTTGGAGGACGGATACCAGCGATCGGCTACCAGCAGACGACCACCGTTCCAGGCGGTCTTGTAGGCCAGTTGCCGGCGGAGCTCGGCGAACCCGGCATCGGCGATGTGCCGGGCCAGCCGCCGGTTGGTGAGCATGCCGGCGACGTTGAGATCCTCGACCACCACCGTGCCGTACGTCGCCGCCAACTTATTGGTGAGCTTGTGGGTCGTGTCGCGGCGCAGATGAGCGACCCTGGCATGCGCGCGGCCAAGCCGCGCCGCCGCGCGCCGCCAACGATCCGACGGACGCTGTCCCGTTCTGCGGTCGGGCCCGGTCTTGCGGGACACGGCCCGGCCCAACGCCCGCAGCCGGGCCTGCGCGGACGCCAGATGGCGCGGATTCGGCACGAGGTCGCCGGTGGACAAGACGGCCAGGTGCTTGATCCCGACGTCGACGCCGATCACGGAATCCGGCCGGGTCGGGGTTCGTTCGGCTCGGTCGACTTCGACGGTGAACGACACGTGCCAGCGCCCGCCGTCGCGGCGTACTGTGGCGGACAGGATCCGGGCGGTGCCGGCCTCGAGGCGGCGGGCGAGTTTACGGGCCGATTCGTGCAGCTTCAACCGGCCCATCCGGGGCAGCACCACATGTTTGCGGTCCGGCTCGACCCGGATCGCCCCGGTCGTGAACCGCACACTCGGGGTGGTGCGGCGGCGTGACTTGAATCGTGGGAACCCGATCGCGCGACCTGCACGTTTGCCCGTCCGGGAGTCGGCCCAGTTCTTCAACCCGCGGGCGAGCGCGTCCAGGCCGGTGTTGAACGCCTCCTTGGATACCTCAGCCCACCACGGCGCCACCTGAGGCTTGGCCGCGTTCCACAGCTTGCGCAGCCCAGCGAGAGACCACGACAGCGCCGGGGTCAGCATCCCGTCGGACACGCAGTACGAGCGTTCCGCGGCCCGCTGACCCATCACCGCCTTGACCCTGGCCAGCGCCCAGTTGTGGGCGACCCGGGCCGCTCCGGCATGCGCGAGCACATTGCGGTGCTGGACGGGTGTCAGATCGAGGGCGAACCGGTACGCCTGGATCGTCTTCACACCAGGCCACCCCCGGAGCGGACCTCGGTGACAACCCGGTCGACGGCCTGACGATCCTGCAACGTGGCCTTGAACCAACCGTCGACATCACGGCCCGGCGCCGAGATCGCCGAGGCGACACCGGAACGCACATTATTGCTCACGGTCCCCCCTTACGCGCCCTCCATCGCAGCGAAAGCAGTCTCCCGTGCTGCATGACAACTAGTCAAGAGACGTATTGTCGTCTGCCTAGTATTTGGCATGTGGCGCCACGGCGCGGTTGTATATGGGATACCGGTGACCGTTGCCCATTCTCTCTATTGACACCGTCACAATTGCCAGCCGCTGAGCACTACCGACCATGAACACGTCACCAGATGCCACCCTTCCGGTTGGGAAACCGGACACTCGTGCGGACACCCCCCAGGGCCATCGGAAAGAATGACCCCACAGGATTGAGCCGGAGGCGCGGCGGGCATCCATGACGGGCCCGGTGCCGCCCGCTGTGTGACACGCAGCGCACCGACGGTCGAGGGGTGGGAGTACGACATGCAGGTTTGGCCTGGTCACCGGTACCCGTTGGGTGCCACGTACGACGGCACGGGCACGAACTTCGCGATCTTCTCCGAGGGGGCCGAGGCGGTCGAACTGTGCCTGTTCGACCCGTCCGGCAACGAGCGCAAGGTACAGCTTCACGAGCAGGACGCGTTCGTGTGGCACGCCTACCTGCCCGGGGTCGAACCGGGCCAGCGCTACGGCTACCGCATGTACGGGCCGTACGACCCGTCGCGCGGGCTGCGCTACAACCCGCACAAGCTGCTGCTGGACCCGTACGCCCGGGCGGTCGACTCGGACATCGAGTGGAACCCGTCGCTGTACGCCTACGACTTCGAGAATCCCGACCAGATGTCGGACCTCGACTCGGCGCCTTACATGTCCAAGGGCGTGGTCGTGAACCCCTACTTCGACTGGGGCAACGACCGCCGGCCCGACATCCCCTACCACCACTCGGTGATCTACGAGACCCACGTGAAGGGGCTGACCGAGCGGCACCCCGAGGTCCCCAAGGACATGCGCGGGTCATATTCGGCCATCGGCCACCCGGCGATCATCGAGCATCTCAAGAGTCTCGGCGTGACCGCGGTCGAGCTGATGCCGGTGCACCAGTTCGTGCACGACAACCGGCTGGCCGACCTCGGCCTGCGCAACTACTGGGGCTACAACACGCTCGGCTTCTTCGCGCCCTACCAGGGCTATTCGTCGACGGGCACCCTCGGTCAGCAGACCCAGGAGTTCCGCGGCATGGTCAAGGCCCTGCACAAGGCGGGGATGGAGGTGATCCTCGACGTCGTCTACAACCACACCGCCGAGGGCAACCATCTCGGGCCGACGCTGTCGCTCAAGGGCATCGACAACCGTACGTACTACCGGCTCGTCGACGATCAACCCCAGTTCTACATGGACTACACCGGCACGGGTAACAGCCTGAACGTGCGCAGTCCCCAGAGCCTCCAGCTGATCATGGACTCGCTGCGCTACTGGGTGACCGAGATGCACGTCGACGGCTTCCGGTTCGACCTCGCCTCGACGCTGGCCCGTGAGTTCTACGACGTCGACCGGCTCTCGACCTTCTTCGAGGTCGTGCAGCAGGACCCGGTCGTCGGCCAGGTCAAGCTGATCGCCGAGCCGTGGGACGTCGGCCCCGGCGGTTACCAGGTGGGCAACTTCCCGCCCAACTGGACCGAATGGAACGGCAAATACCGGGACACCGTACGGGACTTCTGGCGCGGCGAACCCGCCACGCTCGCGGAGTTCGCGTCCCGCATCACCGGCTCGGCCGACCTCTACCAGGACGACGGCCGTAAACCCTTCCACTCGATCAACTTCGTGACCGCGCACGACGGGTTCACCCTGAACGACCTCGTGTCGTACAACGACAAGCACAACGAGGCCAACGGCGAGGAGAACCGGGACGGCGAGAGCCACAACCGGTCGTGGAACTGCGGCATCGAGGGCCCGACGAACGACGAGAACGTGCTCGCTCTGCGGGCCAAGCAGCGGCGCAACTTCCTGGCCACGCTGATGCTGTCCCAGGGCGTACCGATGATCTCGCACGGCGACGAGATGGGCCGCACCCAGCAGGGCAACAACAACGCCTACTGCCAGGACGACGAGATCTCCTGGATCGACTGGGAGCACGCCGACGAGCGGTTGCTCGAGTTCACCCGCAAGCTCACCGCGTTCCGCCACCGGCACCAGGTGTTCCAGCGCCGCCGGTTCTTCACCGGGCTGCCGGTGACCGCGCGCGGCGGCGGCGACCCGCTGCCCGACCTCGAATGGTTCACCCCCGACGGACGGCAGATGGCCGGCGACGACTGGGGCAACGACTTCGGGCGGGCGGTCGCGCTGTTCGTCAACGGCGAGGGCATCCGCGAACGCGGGCAGTACGGGCAACGGCACGTCGACAGTTCGTTCCTGCTCTTCTTCAACGCGCACGACGCGCCCATCGAATTCGCCACGCCTCCCGCCGAGTACGGGGAGAAGTGGGAGAAGGTCATCGAAACGGCCGAGCCGTCCCCGGACAACCCGCAGGTGGTCGAGGCGGGCCACAAGATCTGGGTGCCGGACCGCTCACTCATCGTCTTGGATCGGACGGTCTGAATTGCCTCCTTCCGGAACCTACAGAGTCCAGGTCCGCCCCGAGTTTCCCCTGAAGAGCGCCGCCGAGCTGGCCGACTATCTGGCTGACCTCGGGGTGAGTCATCTCTATACGGCTCCGCTGCTCGCCGCGACTCCCGGTTCCGAACACGGCTACGACGTCGTGGATCACTCGCAGGTCAATCCCGCGCTGGGTGGGGCTTCCGGGCTGAGCGACTTGTCCGCCGCGTTGACGGGCGCCGGGCTCGGGCTCGTGGTGGACATCGTCCCCAATCACGCCGGCGTTGCGGTGCCGTCGGCCAACCCCACCTGGTGGGACGTGCTGCGGCGCGGTCGCGCATCGGATTTCTCTGATTTCTACGACATCGACTGGTCGCGGGGCCGGCTGCTGATCCCGACGCTGGCCGATTCGCCCGACGCCCTCGACGATCTTCGGGTCGAGGACGGCGAGCTGCGCTACTTCGACAAGCGGTTCCCCATCGCCGACGGCACGGGCGAGGGCACCGCGCGGGAGGTCCACGACCGGCAGCACTACGAGCTGGTCAACTGGGTCCGCGGCGACAGCGAGCTCAACTACCGTCGCTTCTTCGCGATCGTCGACCTGGCCGGCCTGCGCGTCGAGGACCCGCGCGTCTTCGAGGCCACCCACGCCGAGATCCTGCGCTGGTACAACGAGGGCATCGCCTCCGGCATCCGGGTCGACCACCCGGACGGCCTGCGCGACCCGGGGGAGTACTTCGACCGTCTGCGGGCCGCCGCCCCCGACGCCTGGATCGTGGTCGAGAAGATCCTCGAGCCGGGCGAGGAGATGCCCGACTGGCCGGTCGCCGGCACCACCGGCTACGACGCGCTCGCCGAGGTGTGCGGCGTCTTCGTCGACCCGAGCACCGAGGCGTTCTTCGACACCCTCCAGCACCATCTGACCGGCGGCGAGACGTCCTGGCAGGACCTGGTACACGGGTGCAAGCTGCACATCGCCACCACCCAGCTCGCCGCCGAACTGGCCCGCATGGCCCGGCTGGTCCCCGACGTCGACGCCGCCCCGCGCGCGCTGGCCGAGCTGGCCGCGTGCTTCCCGGTCTACCGCTCCTACCTGCCGTTCGGCTCCCGCCACCTGGCCAAGGCCCGCTCCGAGGCCGGCCGCCGTCGCCCTCAGCTCGTCCCGGTGCTCGACCAGCTCCTCGGTCGGCTGCGCAACCCCGCCGACGAACTGGCCGTACGGTTCCAGCAGTTCACCGGCGCCGTGATGGCCAAGGGCGTCGAGGACACGGCGTTCTACCGGTGGACCCGGTTCACGGCCCGCAACGAGGTCGGCAACGACCCGGCCGAGTTCGCCGTCACCCCCGACAACTTCCACGACGCGGCCGACGAGCGCCGCCGCACCTGGCCCGACTCGATGACGACGCTGTCCACCCACGACACCAAGCGCAGTGAAGACGTACGGGCCCGGCTGGCCGTGCTGTCCGAGGTGCCGGGCGACTGGACCGAGGTCGTGCGCCGCTGGGCCCGCGTCGACCCGATTCCCGACCCGTCCCTCGCGCACCTGATCTGGCAGGCCGCCGTGGGCGCCTGGCCGCTTTCCCGAGAGCGACTTCAGGCGTACGCCCTCAAGGCCGCTCGCGAGGCCGCCGCCGGGACGACGTGGCAGCACCCCGACGAGCGCTTCGAAGCGGCCGTACGGGCCATGGTCGACAAGATCTACGACGACCCGGCGCTGCACCGTGAGGTCGCCGACTTCGCCGCGTCGATCACGCCGCCCGGCTGGTCGAACGCGCTCGGGCAGAAGGTCGTGCAGCTCACCATGCCCGGCGTGCCCGACGTCTACCAGGGCACCGAGCTGTGGGACTTCTCGCTGGTCGACCCGGACAACCGCCGCCCGGTCGACTTCGGCGTCCGCCGCGAACTGCTCGGCCGGCTCGACGACGGCTGGCTGCCCCCGATCGACGACAGCGGCGCGGCCAAGCTGCTGGTCACCAGCCGGGCCCTGCGCCTGCGCCGCCAACGGCCCGAGCTGTTCACCGGCTACCGTCCGGTCTTCGGCGAGGGGCGGTGCGGCGAGCACCTGCTCGGCTTCGACCGCGGCGGCGCCGTCACGATCGCGACCAGGATGCCGGTCGGATTGTCACGCCACAGCGGCTGGGGTGACACCACGGTGTCACTCGACGGCCACAGCTGGATGGAAGTGTTCACGAATACCAGCTACGGCGGGAGCCGCCTGGCGGTCGCCGACCTGCTGCGCACCTATCCCGTCGCCCTCCTGGTGAAAGAGAAATGACGCTTTTCGAGGTCTGGGCACCGGAGAAGACCGTACGGCTCTCCGTCGCCGGGGAGGTCCGCGACATGGAACGTGGCGAGGACGGGTGGTGGCGGCTCGACGTGCCGTCGGCCGGTCCTGGCACGGACTACGGGTTCCACCTGCCTGATGTCGAGGCTGTGCTGCCCGACCCGCGAGCACCGTGGCTGCCCTCCGGCGTCCACGGGCCGAGCCGCGTTTACGACCACTCGGCGTTCGCGTGGACCGACCAGGCCTGGACCGGGCGTCAGCTGCCGGGCTCGGTGCTGTACGAGATGCACGTCGGCACGTTCACGCCGGCGGGCACCTTCGACGCCGCGATCGAGAAGCTCGACCACCTCGTCGAGCTCGGCGTCGACCTGGTCGAGCTGCTGCCGGTCAACTCGTTCAACGGCGAGTACAACTGGGGATACGACGGGGTCGCCTGGTTCGCGCCGCATGAGGCGTACGGCGGGCCCGACGGGCTCAAACGTTTCGTCGACGCGGCCCACCACCGCGGGCTGGGCGTCATCATCGACGTGGTCTACAACCACTTCGGGCCCAGCGGAGCCTATGCCCCGATGTTCGCCCCCTATCTGAGCCAGGCCGGCTCGAACCCGTGGGGCTCGTCGGTCAACCTGGACGGGTGGGGCGCCGACGAGGTGCGCCGATACATCGTGGACAACGTGTTGATGTGGCTGCGGGACTATCACGCGGACGGGTTGAGGCTCGACGCCGTGCACGCGCTGGCCGATCATTCGGCGATCCACGTGCTCGAGCAGATGGCCGTCGAGGTCGAGTCGCTGTCGGTTGCCGTGAACAGACCTTTGTCCCTCATCGCTGAATCCGACCTGAACGACCCCCGGCTGATCACCCCGCGCGAGGCCGGTGGCTACGGCCTGACCGCCCAGTGGGACGACGACGTGCACCACTCGCTGCACGCCCTGCTGACCGGCGAGCGTCAGGGGTACTACGGCGACTTCGGCTCCCTTGAGGGCCTGGAGACCGTCCTGAAGGGCGCGTTCCTTCACGCCAACACGTGGTCGAGCTTCCGGGGGCGCCGGCACGGGCGCCCGGTCGACCGATCCCGTACGCCGGGTTATCGCTTTGTGGCTTTTCTGCAGGACCACGACCAGATCGGCAACCGCGCGATCGGCGACCGCATCTCGGCGACGCTCTCGCCCGGCCTGCTCAAGGTCGGCGCCACCCTGCTGCTGACCTCACCGTTCACGCCGATGCTGTTCATGGGCGAGGAATGGGCGGCGAGCAGCCCCTGGCAGTACTTCACCAGCCACCCCGAGCCCGAGCTGGCCACCGCGGTGCAGCAGGGCCGCCGCCGCGAGTTCGCCGCGCACGGCTGGGCCGAGGCCGAGGTGCCCGACCCGCAGGACCCGGCGACCTTCCAGCGGTCCAAGCTCGACTGGGAGGAACCGGCCAAACCCGAGCACGCCGATATCCTCGACCTCTACAAGCGGCTGATCGCGCTGCGCCGCAGCCGGCCCGACCTGTCGGATCCCTGGCTCGACAAGGTCGACGTCTGGCACGGCGACCAGCACCTGGTGATGCGGCGCGGGCGCACGGCGGTGGCGGTGAACCTGGCGGGCACGCCGCAGACGGTCTCGCTGCGGGCGACGCCGTCGTCGGTGCTGCTGGCCACGTCGCCCGGCGTCGTGCTCCAGCGCGACCGGGTCGAACTCCCACCGGAGAGTGCGGTTGTGGTCGCGTACCGGTAGTTGTGCGCCGGCCGTGACATTCATGCGGCACGATAACCGGCCATGGGGATCGATCGCGGCGGGGTCACCGGCCGATTCACGTGGCCGGTGCGACGGCGGACGCCACCGGGGCCGGAGGGCACCGCCGAGGACATCGCGGTGCAAGATCTCGCCGAGCGGGAGGCGGCCGAGCAGCGGCTGCCCCCGCCCGAGCCGGAGCCGTTGATCGAGCCGCCGCGCTTCAACCTGGCCGCGTTCCGTCTCGCCGGACTCGGCTTCGCCCTGGTCCTGGCGCTAGCCCTGGCCCTGGTGCGCCTGTTCGACGGCGGGCCACCGTCGGTCGCCGACCTGCGCGAACAGGCGGGTGTGGACACGTGGACCGAGCTCGCCGTCGGCGTCAAGGACGATCAGCCGGGTACGGCGTCCCGCAACTCGAGCGGGCAGTGGAGCGGTTTCGACATCGACATCGCCTACATGATCGCCGAGGACCTGGGGTTCCGCCGCTCGGAGGTCAAGTTCTACTCGATCGAGAGCGAGGACCGGCCCCGGATGCAGGCCACGGCTCCCAACGGGGATCGGGTGCCGGTGAAGCTGGTGATCGCCAGCTTCAGCATCACCGAGTCGCGCATCAAGGCCGGAGTGGGGTTCTCGGCACCCTATCTCTACACGGAACAGTAGGTTCTGACGATGCGCGGCAAGTATCCGCGACTCCCGACGATCGCCGACCTGAGCGGCAAGCGAGTCTGTTCGATCGCCGCGTCGACGAGTCTCGAAGCGCCGAGCAATGTCCGGACGATCAAGGTCGTGCCTCGCAACAAGATCAGTCAATGTATCGACGACCTGCGCGCGGGGCGTGTCGACGCGGTCACCACCGACGCTGCGATCCTGGCCGGCTACAAAGCCCGGTTCCGCAACGACTTCGATCACTGGGACGTCGGTCTCGACCCAATCGAGGCGTACGGGGTGAACGTGGGTGAAAACCCGGCGCTGCAGAAACTGGTCAACCTCACGCTCTATCGCTCCTACGTCGATCCGAAGGACTCGCGCTGGGAGGAGGCGTACGACAGGAACTTCCAGTCCGAGGTGGAGGCCAACGACAAGGCTCCGATCGCCGTCGCCGAGCAGCCCCGCGTCACCCGGCCGGATATCCGGGAGCAGCCGTGGGAGGACGTCTTCGGTGAGTGAGAACAGCATCTATGTCAAGGGCGGCCCCATCCCGGCCCGGCGCCGGCGGGCGCAGCTCAACTACCTGCTCACCGTACTGCCGGCCTTTCCGCTCGTGCTGCTCGTCCTGCGGCTGTGGTGGCTGAGCCGCCAGGATATTCCGACGATGTTGCTGCTGGTCCAGTACATCTCGCCGCTCGGCATGATCAGCGCGTTGTTAATCACGCTGATCTGGAGCGTTCCCGCCGTCGTGCTCGTCCTGCGCCTGCTCGGCAGTGTGCTGCTGGTGAGCGCACCCGAGGACGCGGGCCGGTCCCTGCTCGCCGTCACCGCACTGCGCATGCCCGACTGGGTGGTGCTGCTCGCCGCCATGCTGGCCGCGTTCACCTGGCAGCTCCGGTTGCTGCCGCTGCTCGGCATGCTCATCGTCGGCATTCTCGGACTCACGGCGGTCCAAAGATTCCGTACGGAGAAATGGTTGATGATCTGGATCACGATCGGCGTCCCCGTTCTGGTCGGCGCCCTCGTGCTGATCTTCGTCGGCCCCGGCATCGCGCAGGCCCTGCGGCTCGGCGAGACCTCGACGGCCTTGCTGCTGGCCGCGCCGCCGCTGCTGGGCCCGCTGCTGACCGGCCCGGTGCCCGCGCGGGCGGCGAGACTCGTCACGCACTGGCCGGCGATCGCCGCCGCGCTGGTCGCTCCGGTCGCGATCGGCGTAGTCTTCCTGCGCGCCCCGGTTCTGCCGAACAGCGCCGTCGAGATCGGCGAGAGGGGTCAGCCCGCCCACGTGTTACGCGGACAGCTGATCGCCGTCGACGACACCTCGACGACATTGCTCGAAGATGGTGGACTGGTGTCGTTCATCCCGAATGATCAGGTGCGTTCCAAGACACTCTGCCCCGAACCAGTGCGGCCCCCCGACAGTGCCGTCTCGGTGCGAGGCTGGGCGGTGACAGACTCCGCCCTGTCGTGGATCGCGCCAACACGCCGCGTTACGGAGGTCGATCCACGATGTCTCGGGCGACCGAGCTGATGCCGCGTCCGGCCACCTATAACAGCCTTTTCGGCGAAACGCCGCCGACCACGTGCAGACACGGTTGCGGTGATCTGGGAAGCTGCACGCCATGACCTTGCACCTGCGGTGGGCCGCCGGCACCGATCAAGGACATGTCCGCAGCAACAACGAGGACTGTTACTACGCCGGTGACCGCCTCCTCGTCGTCGCCGACGGCATGGGTGGGATGGCCGCCGGTGACCTCGCCAGCCGCATGGCGATCGAGTCGATGACCCCGCTCGACGTCCCGATCGACAACGACCACCAGATGGACGCCCTGCACCAGGCGCTCGAGGTGGCCAACCAGCGGATCGCGGCGACGGTCGAGGCCGACAACTCGCTGCAGGGCATGGGCACGACGCTGACGGCCGTGATCTTCTCGGGCACCCGCGCGGCGATGGCGCACGTCGGCGACTCCCGGGCCTACCTGCTGCGCGACGGCCGGCTCAACCAGCTCACCAAGGACGACACGTACGTCCAGATGCTCGTCGACCAGGGGCTCATCCGGCCCGACGAGGCCGCCGGGCACCCTCGGCGCTCGGTCGTCACGCGCGTGCTGCAGGGCGAACCGGTCAGCCCGGCGTACGTGATCGTCGAACCCGAGCCGGGCGACCGCTGGCTGCTGTGCAGCGACGGCCTCACCGGTGTGGTGACGAACGAGACGATCGAGCAGGAGATGCTCGCCGCCGAGGACCCCAAGGCGTGCTGCGAACGGCTGATCGACCTCGCGCTGCGCGGCGGCGGCCCCGACAACGTCACCGTCATTGTCGCCGATCTGACAGCCATCGACTGAGCACCGCTCGACCCTCTTGCGCCTGACCAGGGCTGCGGTACGTTACCGGGGTCGCGGATCAGGGGGCCCGCGGCTCGACTGGGTGGTGATGATGACGGCGCGACTGCTGGTCACGCTGACGATCGTCCTCGGAGTGGTCGTGCTCGGTGAGTTCGTCGAGCCGCAGGGGTGGCGCATCTACACCGACGCCGCGCAACTGATCGCGGGGGCGGTCGCGGCGACGATCTGCGTCCTGACGGCGCGCGGCCGCACCGGGCTGCACCGGCGGTGGCGCCTGCTCGTCGGCGCCGGGCTCACCGGCTGGGCGCTGAGCCGGCTCTGGTGGCTCCTGCAGGACGTCGTGCTTCCCGAGCGGCCGGTCACGATGGTGTCCGACATCGGGTTCTTCGTGCTGCCCGCGTGCCTGCTGATTGCGCTGCTCCACACGCCGTACACGCGCCCGCGCTCGGTGCCGACCTCGGCCCGTCGCGACCAGATCGCCCTGATCATCGACAGTGTGCTGATCGCCGGCTCGATGCTGGCCCTGGCCTGGTCGGCGATCCCGGCCGACTGGTTCCACTGGGCCGGGCAGCCCACCGCGCTGATCGCGGCCGCGGGCGTCTACGCCGTGGCCGACCTGGTGCTGGCCACGATGGTCGTGCTCCTGCTGCTCACCCGGCCCGGCTCGCCCGCGGCCCGCAAGCCGCTCACGCTCGGCGGGCTGGCCTTCGTCGCGTTCGGCGTCACCGACACGCTGCGCCTGTTCCACCTGGCCGACGGGCCGCTCCCGCCGTGGCAGTCCGCCGGTCACCTGCTCGGCCCCGCGCTGCTGGCCGTGGCCGCCCTGTCCTCCCCGCCGGTGTCGGCGCAGTCGAACGTCGACACCGGCGAACGCGAGTGGCTGCACCTGCTGCTGCCCTACGTTCCGGTGACCGCGACCGGCGTGATGATCGCCATCAACAGTGGGACGGGCAAGCCGCTTTCGCCGTTCGAGGCCTACCTCGGCTGGCTCGCCCTGGGCCTGGTCGTGGCCCGCCAGATGTTCACCATCGTCGACAACACGGTTCTGCTCGACCGTGTCTCGGAGGGCCAGCGCCGGCTGCACCACCAGGCCTACCACGACCCGCTGACCGGTCTGGCCAACCGGGCCCTGTTCCGCGAACGCCTCACCACCGGGCTGGGCGGCCGGCCCATCGCGGTGCTCTTCGCGGATCTCGACGACTTCAAGCTCATCAACGACAGCTTCGGCCACGCCATGGGCGACCGGGTGCTGCGCGCCATCGCCGAACGGCTGCAACGCTGCGTCGCCGCCGACGACCTGGTGGCCCGCCTCGGCGGGGACGAGTTCGCGGTGCTGATCGACCGCACCCCGGCCGACGCGGAACCCACCGGCCACCGCATTCTGGCCGCCCTGCGCGAACCGTTCGTGATCGACGGCTACACCGTCGGCGTCGGCGCGAGCATCGGCCTGGTGGTCTCCGACCCCGCCCAGGAGCTGACCGCGGACGCGCTGCTGCGCCGAGCCGACGCCGCCATGTACTCCAGCAAGCGCCGCGGCAAGGGCGCGCTGGCCCGCTACGCCGGCTCGAACGACGGCGGCCCGCACGCCGACCTGCCCCACCTGCTGGCCGAGGCGCTGGCGTCGGGCCATCCCGCCGGGGCCGGCTTCGAGGTCTTCTACCAGCCCATCGTCCGGTTCCTCGACGGCGCGACGGTTGCGGTCGAGGCGCTGGCCCGCTGGACCTCCCCGGTCGCCGGCCAGGTGCACCCCGACGTGTTCGTCTCGGTCGCCGAACGCACCGGCCTGGTCGCCGCCATCGACGACTTCGTCCTGAACCAGGCGTGCGCCGACGCCGCGACCCTGGCCGTCATCTACGGCCGCCCGATCGACGTGCACGTCAACGTCTCGGCCGCCCGCCTCGGCCAGCACGGACTCGAGGAATCGGTCGTCGGCGCCCTGGCCAGCACCGGCATGCCCGCCACCCGCCTGGTCCTCGAGATCACCGAGACCCGCCGCATTCAGGACCTGCCCTCAGCCGCCGCGGTCGTCGACCGCCTGCGCGCCCACGGCGTGCGCATCGCCCTGGACGACTTCGGCAGCGGCTTCAACGCCCTCGCCCAGCTCCACTCCCTCCCGGTCGACATCGTCAAACTCGACTCGACCCTCACCGACGTCGACATCGCCCCCGACCGCGCGGGCGCCCTGTGCCGCTCGGTGCTCACCATCTGCGCCGACCTCAACATCGCCGTGGTCGCCGAGGGTATCGAGACCCCCTCGCGTGCCCTGGCGCTGACCGAGCTCGGCTGCGTGCTCGGCCAGGGCTACCTCTTCGGCCAGCCCGGACCCCTGCACCGCCTGCAGCGCCCGGCCGTGCCGGCCGTCCCGGCCCAGCACACCCCGCCCTCGTCAGCCGCCCACCTGACCACCTGACCCTGACCCTGGCCCTGGCCCTGGCCCGCACGGCACATATCGGGTGGTCACACCGAAGTCCACATCGCCGATCTCGACGTGGGCGAGCTGAGGCAGCCGCGGCGCGAGCCGGTCGTAGAGATGCCGCGCGACCAGCTCGAACGTCGGCCGGAAGTCGAAGACCTCGGTCCACGGCCGACCGGCCAGGTCGGCACAGCACTCCCGCAGCTCAGCGCCGGCCGCGTCGGTGTCGAAGAACCACCCCCGCGCCGTCAACTGCTCGTCCTCGAAGGCGACCGCCGCCAGCACGATCACCTCGACACCTTCACCGGGCGCGAGAAGCGACATCCCACGGGCGGCCCGGACCGGGGAGGGAAGCCCCTGAACGGCCCGGAAACGGTGCTCGACCTGAACCAGATAACTCATCGCGGCGCCCTCGGTTTGGTTCTGCGGGTGGGTTCCGCCGTCGTCGGGTCCTCGGGCCAGGGGTGGCGGGGGTAGCGGCCGCGCAGCTCGGAGCGCACCTGCGGATAGCCCTGGGCCCAGAACGACGCCAGGTCACGGGTGACGGCGACCGGACGCCCGGCCGGGGAGAGCAGGTGGAGCAGAACGGGGACGCGGCCCTCGGCCAGGCGGGGAGCGTCTTTCCAGCCGAACGCCTCCTGCACTTTGACGGCGAGCACGGGCGACTCCGGATCGGCGTAGTCGACCCGCACCCGCGACCCGCTCGGCACCGGCAGGCGTTCGGGGGCCACCTCGTCGAGGCGCCCGGCGACCGACCACGGCAACAGCCGGCGAAGGCCCGCGGCGACATCGATCCTGGCCAGGTCGGCCCGGCGGCGGGCCGCGCCGAACTCGAGCCAGTCGCCGGCCCGCTCGCGCAGTGACTCGTCGGAGACGTCGGGCCACGGCTCGCCCAGCGCCGCGTGGGCGAAGGCCAGCCGTTCCCGCAGCTCGACCGCCCCGCGCGACCAGGTCAGCAGACCCAGCCCTTCACGGCGGAACCCCTCGAGCAGCGCCGCCCGCACGAGCCCACGGTCAGGGTCGGTGATCCGCCTTTCCACCAGCGTGATCGCGCCGAGCCGCCGCACCCGGCGGGCGACCACGTCACCGTCGACCCAGCCGATCTCGGTCGCCTCGGTCAGCAACGTGCTCGCGGCCTCGACCGCGGTGGCCTCGTCGATCGGCACGGCGGCCCGCACCCGCGCCGTCCGGGCGCCCGCGGCGCGATCGGCCGAAGAGATGGCCAGCCAGTCGACCCCGGCCAGGCCGCTGCCGTTCGTCAGCTCGGCCGCGGTGCCACCGGCCATCAGATAGTCGCGCCCGCCGGCCTCGCGCACCCGGGCGACCCGTTCCGGATAGGCCAGCCCGACCACCAGCCCGGCCGCGAGGTCGTCGGTCAGCCGTCCCCCGCCGCGCGCGGCCCCGCCGACAATGTTCTCGGGCTGGTCGAGCGCCGCTGCCGCCGCGTCGGTCACGTCGGGTGTCGTCTCGTCGGCCGGGTTGCGGCTCAGCGCGGCCGACAGACGGCTCACCTCGCTGCGCCACGCCGGGTCGCGACTGCCGCGGGCCCGACGCCAGGCGGCCGTCAGGTCGTCGGAGGCGGAACGCTCGTCGTCGAGCAGGGCGACGATCTCGGCGGCGCGGCGGGCCCCGACCAGCGGGGCACCGTCGAGCAGCGCCCGCGCCAGCCGGGGATGCAGGCCGGCGTCGGCCAGCGCCCGCCCCCGCGCGGTCACCCGGCCGTCGGCATCGACCGCGCCCAGGTCGCGCAGCGTCGTGACGGCCGACTGCAGCGCCCCCGCCGGCGGCTGGTCGGGCAGCGCGAGGCCGGAACCGTCGGGGTGGCCCCACAGCGCCAGGTCGAGCGCGAAGCCCGTCAGGTCGGCCGCGGCGATCTCGGGCTCGGGCTGGGCCGGCAGACGATCATGTTGGGCCTGCGACCAGCAGCGGTAGACCCGCCCGGGCGCTTCGCGCCCGGCCCGCCCGGCGCGCTGCACGGCCGCCGCGCGCGACACCGGCACCGTGGCCAGGGCGCCCAGGCCACGAGCGTGGTCCATGCGCGGCACCCGGCTCAGGCCCGCGTCGACCACCGCGCGCACGCCGGGAACCGTCAGGCTGCTCTCGGCGACGGCCGTCGACAACACCACCCGCCGCCGGGGGCCGGGGCGCAGCGCTGAGTCTTGCACCGCGCCGGGCTGGCGGCCGTGCAGCGGGATCACCTCGGCGTCGACCCCGGCCAGGCGGGTGGCGACCGCGTCGATCTCGCGCGCGCCGGGAAGGAAGACGAGCACGTCGCCGTCGCCCTCGGCGAGCGCCCGCCGGGTCGTGGCGGCCACGTGGTCGAGCAGGCGCGGGTCGACCCGCAGGCCGAGCGGCGGCGTGATCGGGCCGGTCGGAGGAACCCAGTGCTCCTCGACGGGGAAGATGCGCGCCGTAGCGGTGACCACGGGCGCCGAGCCGAGCACCTCGGAGAGGCGCCCCGCGTCGGCGGTCGCCGAGGTGGCCAGCAGTTGGAGGTCGGGCCGCAGGGCGGCGCGCACCTCGACCAGGAACGCCAGGGCCAGATCGGTGTCGAGGTGCCGCTCGTGGCACTCGTCGAGGATCACGGCTGCCGTTCCCGCCAGCTCGGGGTCGCGCTGGAGCCGACGGACGAGCACGCCCGTCGTCACAACCTCGACCTCGGTGTGCCG
Source organism: Actinoplanes solisilvae (assembly GCF_003999975.1). Lineage (GTDB taxonomy): Bacteria > Actinomycetota > Actinomycetes > Mycobacteriales > Micromonosporaceae > Actinoplanes > Actinoplanes solisilvae. The sequence goes on from NZ_RJAC01000016.1 coordinate 184,652, forward strand.
GGAGACCTGGCGGTCACCGCGCACCGTGTAGCCGACCCGGCCGCCCGGTTTCTCGCCCAGTAGAGAGGCCATGCGCCGGGCGGCGGCGCGGGCGGCCAGGCGGCGGGGCTCGGCCACCACGACCCGGCCGGGCAGGGCGAGCGGCACCAGCGTCGTCTTGCCCGTGCCGGGTGGGGCCACGAGCACCGCCGCGCCGTCACCGGCCAGCGCCTCGCGGACTTGCGGGAGCACGGCGCGGATCGGCAGGTCGGGGAGAGCGGCGTCGGTGATGAGCACGGGACCATCCTGGCGCACGGGTCCGACAGTCCGGCGCGGCGAGCCGCCGGCCTGTGGACAAACCGCGGCTGTGGATAACTTGCCCGTTCGCCGGACCGGCATGGCAGGGTGGGCGGGACCGGAAAACAGGAAGGGGTGCCGATGGACGCGATCGAGGTCTTCAACGCGCTGCCCGCCGCCCGTCTCGAGGATGATCTCCTCGCCTGCTGCGCCGCCCCCGCGTGGGGCGCCGCCGTCATCGCCAAGCGGCCCTACGCGAGCCGCGCCGACCTGCTCGCCGTCGCCGACGCCGCCGCCCGCAACCTCACGTGGGACGACGTACTCGCCGGCTTGGCCGCCCACCCTCGCATCGGGGATCGCCCCACCGGTCACTCTCAGGAGGCGGCCTGGTCCCGCCGCGAGCAGTCCACCGCGGCCGAGAGCCCCGACGACGCCACCAAAGCCGAGCTCGTCGAGGTCAACCGGGCCTATGAGGAGCGGTTCGGTCACGTCTTCCTCATCTTCGCGAGCGGCCGCAGCCGGGCCGAGATCCTCGCCGCCGCCCGCGAGCGGCTGGCGGGTGACGAGACGGCCGAGCGCGGCGTCGTCGCCGACCAGTTACGTCAGATCGCGCTGCTTCGACTCGAGCGGGTGCTCGATGCCCTCTGACGACGGCACGGCACCTGAGTTCCACGCCAAGATCTCGACGCACATCCTCGACACGGTCAGCGGCGAACCGGCCCGCGATGTTTATGTGCGGTTGGAGCGACGCGACTCGCAGGGGTGGGGGACGATCGCCGAGGGGCGCACCGACGACGACGGCCGCCTGCGCTACCGGGTCCCGATGCACCAGTGGCAGGCGGGCGGTTATCGCCTGTCCTTCTACGTCGAGCCCTACCTGGGTGACGACTGCTTCTTCCCGGAGATCACGGTCGCCTTCCACGTCCGTGACCCCGAGCGGCACTACCACGTGCCGCTGCTGCTCAGCCGCTACGGCTACACGACCTATCGAGGGAGCTGACCACGCGTGGCGATCGTGCTCGGAGAAAACCGCTACGGCAAGGCCGAGACGCGGCTGGTCCGCGTCATCCGCGACGGCGAGACCCACACCCTCGCCGATCTCAACGTCAGCATCGCCCTCTCGGGCGACCTGGCCGCCACCCATCTGACCGGCGACAACTCGGGTGTGCTGCCCACCGACACCATGAAGAACACGGTGTACGCGTTCGCGAAGGAGCACGGTGTCGGCGAGCCCGAGGAGTTCGCGCTGCGACTGGCCCACCACTTCGTCGACACCCAGACCCAGATCCGCGCGGCCCGCGTCGGCATCGAGTCGTTCGGCTGGGAAAGGCTCGGCCCCCACTCGTTCCGCCGGCAGGGCGGCAGCACCCGCTCGACTGAGGTCACCGTCACGGTCGAGCAGACCCAGGTGGTCAGCGGCATCCAGGGCCTCGTGCTGCTCAACTCGACCGACTCCGAGTTCCACGGCTTCCCCCGCGACCGCTACACGACGCTACCCGAGGCCACCGACCGCATCCTGTCCACCGCGGTCGACGCGCGCTGGCGGCACCTGCGCGACGACACCGACTGGGGCAAGTCCTACGAGGCCGCTGTCGAGGCGATGACGAGGGCCTTCGTCCACACCTACAGCCACTCGCTGCAGCAGACGCTGTTCGCGATGGGCAGCCAGGTGCTCAGCGACCTGCCCGAGGTGGCCGAGATCCGGCTCGCCCTGCCGAACAAGCACCACTACCTGGTCGACCTGTCGCCGTTCGACCTCACCAACGACAACGAGGTCTTCATCGCCGGCGACCGGCCCTACGGGTTGATCGAGGGCACCGTGACCCGCGACGACGTCCCCCCGGCGATCACCGAGTGGTACCCGTGATCGTCATAGAAAACGTCGCCGTCGCCACGGTCGACGCGGCCGACACCGTCCACACCGGTGGCCACGTGGTGGTCGGCGACGACGGCCGCATCACCGCGGCCGGGCCGGGGCGGGCTCCGGCGGTAGAGGGTCGCCGGGTCGACGGTTCCGGCTGCCTGGTCACGCCCGGGCTGGTCAACTCCCACCACCACCTCTACCAGTGGGCGACCCGTGGCCTCGCCACCGACGAGACCCTGTTCGGCTGGCTGACCACGCTCTACCCGATCTGGGGCCGGCTGGACGCCGAGGTGGTCGGGGCCGCCGCCGGGGCCGGGCTGGGCTGGCTGGCGCTCTCGGGCTGCACGACGTCGATGGACCACCACTACGTCTTCCCGCGCGACGGCGGCGACGTGCTCGAGGCCGAGATCGAGGCGGCCCGGCGCATCGGCCTGCGCTTCCACCCCACGCGCGGCTCGATGGACCGGGGCCGCAGGGATGGCGGCCTGCCGCCCGACAACATCGTCGAATCCACCGAAGAGGCACTGCTGGCCACCGAGAAAGCCGTCGACCGCTGGCACGACCCCTCACCCGACTCGATGCTGCGCATAGCGGTGGCGCCCTGCTCGCCCTTCTCGGTCACCGAGCGGCTGATGAGCGAGGCCGCCGGGCTGGCCCGCCGCAAGGGCGTCCGCCTGCACACCCACCTGGCCGAGACCGACGACGAGGAAGACTTCTGCCGAGAGCGCTTCGGCTGCACCCCGGTCGAATACGCCGAACGCCTCGGCTGGCTCGGCGACGACGTGTGGCTGGCCCACGGCGTGCACCTCGACGACTCGGCGATCGCCAAGCTCGGCGCGACCGGCACCGGCGTGGCCCACTGCCCGAGCTCCAACGCGCGGCTGGGCGCGGGCGCGGCCCGGGTGCGCGAGCTGCTCGACCATCGTGTGCCGGTCGGCCTGGGCGTCGACGGCTCGGCGTCGCAGGAGGCGAGCCACCTCGGCGAAGAACTGCGTCAGGCGCTTTACACGGCCCGGCTGCGAGGCGGTCCGGGCGCGCTCAGCGCCCGCGAGGCTCTTCGCCTGGGCACGATGGGTGGCGCCCGCTGCCTCGGCCGGCAGGACGATCTCGGCTCGATCGAGGTGGGCAAGCTGGCCGACGTGGTGCTCTGGCGGCTCGACGGCCTCGGCCACGCCGGCATCGACGACCCGGTGACCGCGCTGGTGTTCGGCCCGGCCGCGCCGGTCGAGCTGTCACTGGTCGGCGGGCGGCCGGTGGTCGAGCGGGGCGAGCTGGTGCACGCCGACGCCGAAACTCTGGCGGGGGAGGCCGTGCGGGCCCATCGACGCCTGCTCGACGGCGCACCGAGGTCGTGAAACTACCCAGCGAACTTAAGGAAGACTTAAGAAAAATTCCCCGGAAAAATGTTATCGAGAATGAATTCCACGGCTAGCTGGGACGCTTCAGAAAGCAATTCCTAATTCTTTCTCCGCAGATTGAAACAACTCTCTGACCTGTGCATACTCCCTCTTGGAACGGCCCGGAACGGCCACCCGAGAACGGCAGAGACGAGAGAAAAAGGAAATGCGGACGGATTCCCTCCACGTCGCCCCGCCCAACCCCCGGACCCGCCGCCGCGTGACCCGCGTAGCTCTCGGCGCGGCCGTCGCCGCAGCGCTCGGGGCCAGCGGCATCTACATCGCCAACGCGAACGCCGGCGAGACGGTCGTCCCCGGCCGTCTGCAGGCCGAGGCGTACTCGGCCCACTCCGGCGCCCAGACGCAGGGCACGAGCGACAAGGACGGCGGCACCAACGTCGGCTGGCTCGCCGCCGGCGACTGGCTGCGCTACGACAACGTCGCGATCGGCGGCACGATCACCGCCCGGATCGCGTCGGACAACTCGGCCGGCGGCTCGATCGAGCTGCGTCTCGGCTCGCAGACCGGCATGCTGCTCACCACCATTCCCGTGGCCAAGACCGGCGGCTGGCAGAACTGGGTCACCAAGACCGCGACGGTCAAGGCCCCGACCGGCAAGCAGAAGCTGTTCGCGGTCATGAAGAGCACGCAGCGCTCCGACTTCGTCAACATCAACTGGTTCACGCTGGGCGCGACGGCGACGCCGGGCACCCCGGCCGCCACTCCCACCACGAAGCCGGCCACGACGGCGCCGACCAAGGCCCCGACGACCGCGCCGACCAAGGCCCCGACCGCGGCGCCCACGGCCAGCACCCCGCCGCCGAACAACGCCGCCGGCTGGGTCGTGATGGACCAGGCGAAGTGGAAGGCCCAGCTCGCCGAGTTCAACGCCATGAAGACCAAGACCATCACCGGCAATCCGGTACGGGTCTCGGAGTTCAACGCGTCCTGCAAGTACAGCCACTCGAAGGCCGACGACCCGATCGTGCTGCCGGGGCTGCCGGGCGGCTCGCACATGCACTCGTTCCTCGGCAACACGGCGACCGACGCCTTCACGACGACCGACACCCTGCTGAAGAACGCGGGTTCGAGCTGCAAGCCGGGCGAGGACCGGTCGGCCTACTGGATCCCGACTCTCCTGGAGAACGGCAAGGCGGTCGAGCCGCACGGCGTGACCGTCTACTACGGCTCGCGGCTGAAGGACCCGACCAAGACCGTGCCGCTGCCGCAGGGCTTCCGCATGGTCGTCGGCGACGCCAAGCGGCAGGTCGCCACGCCGAAGGGCGCCAACGGCCAGTTCTGGTGCGGTGGCATCGGCGGAGAGATCGGCCGCAGCGCGGACGGCAACTGGCCGATCTGTGCCAAGACCGCCGACCTCACCTTCCACCTGACCTTCCCGGACTGCTGGGACGGCGTGCACCTGGACAGCCCCGACCACAAGTCGCACACCGGCGGGGCCGACTCGTCCGGCAAGTGCAGCGGCAAGTTCCCCGTCGCGATCCCGTCGATCGCCTTCGTGATCGGCTACTCGACCTCGGGTTCCAGCGCCGGCTTCAAGCTCAGCTCGGACATGGCCAGCTCGATGCACGGCGACGTCTTCCTCGCCTGGGACAACGCGGCCCTCGGCCACCGGGTCAAGGACTGCGTGGTCCAGAAGGCCAAGTGCGACACCTTCGGCAACTTCTGATCGCGAGGACGGTCGCGGGCTCACGTCCCCGGCCGTGACCACCCTCGCGTGCCACGTGCCCACCCCCGCAGGGACCGCGGGGGTGGGCACGCTGGTTTATCCACAAGCGGTTGCGGGCCGGTCGGCCTCTACTACGGTTTGAGGGGACCAGCCGCATCGAGAGGGGCCCTGGACGATGACCGAGATCCTGTCCGACGACGCCATCGCCTTCGTCGCCGATCTGAACAGGCGCTTCCGCCCCCGCCGCGACGAGCTGCTGCGGGCGAGGGCCGAGCGCCGGGCCGCGATCGCCGCCGGTGGCTCCCTCGGCTTCCTGCCCGAGACGGCCGAGATCCGCGCGGCCGAGTGGAGCGCGCCGCCCGCGCCGGCCGACCTGCGCGACCGCCGCGTCGAGATCACCGGCCCCACCGAGCGCAAGATGACGATCAACGCGCTCAACTCCGGGGCCAAGGTGTGGCTGGCCGACCTGGAGGACGCGAATACCCCCCACTGGTCCAACGTCGTCGACGGCCAGCAGAATCTCTACGACGCCATCCGGCGCACCATCAGCCTCGAGACACCCAAGAAGACGTACGAGCTGGGTGGTGGCCCCTATCCGACGATCGTGATGCGCCCGCGCGGCTGGCATCTCGACGAGCGGCACCTGCCGGTCGACGGCGAGCCGGCCGTCGGAGCGCTGGTCGACTTCGGCCTCTACTTCTTCCACAATGCGAAAGAGCTGCTCGAACGCGGCAGCGGCCCCTACTTCTACCTCCCCAAGATGGAGTCCCACCACGAGGCCGAGCTCTGGAACGACGTCTTCACCCACGCTCAGGAAGCGCTCGGCATCCCGGTCGGCACGATCCGAGCCACCGTGCTCATCGAGACGATCCCGGCCGCGTTCGAGATGGAAGAGATCCTCCACGCGTTGCGCCCGCACATCTCGGGCCTGAACGCCGGCCGATGGGACTACCTGTTCAGCATCATCAAATACTTCCGTGACAACCCGTCGATGGTGCTGCCCGACCGCGCGTCGGTCACGATGACCGCCCCGTTCATGCGCGCCTACACCGAACTGCTCGTCTCCACCTGTCATCGCCGCGGCGCCTTCGCGATGGGTGGCATGGCCGCGTTCATCCCCAGCCGCCGCGACCCCGCGGTCAACGAGGTCGCGCTGGCCAAGGTGCGCGAAGACAAGGAACGCGAGGCCGCCGACGGCTTCGACGGGTCCTGGGTGGCCCACCCCGACCTCGTTCCCGTCTGCCGAGAGATCTTCGACCGGGTGCTCGGCGACCGCCCCAACCAGCTCGACCGTCTGCGCCCCGACGTCACGGTCACCGCCGAAGGGCTGCTCGACGTCGCCGCCACCCCCGGCGAGGTCACCGAGGCCGGGCTGCGCTCCAACGTGTCGGTCGCCCTGCAATACCTCGAGGCCTGGCTGCGCGGCAACGGCGCCGTGGCCATCAACAACCTGATGGAGGACGCGGCAACCGCCGAGATCTCCCGATCCCAGGTGTGGCAGTGGATCCACAACGGCGTACGCCTCCCCGACGGCACCGCGATCACCGCCGACCTCGTCGGCCACCTCGAGGACGAGGAACTCGCCCAGATCCGCGAGGCGATCGGCGACGAGGCGTGGACGGCCGGGCGCTTCGACGACGCGCGCAAACTCTTCGAGCGGGTGGCGCTGGCCGACGACTTCGCCGACTTCCTGACCACCGCCGCCTACGACTCGATCGACTGATGCGGCTCACCGGCGCCGACTACGACGACCTCGACCGGCGGCTCGCCGCGCACGACGCGTTCCTCGCCGCGCGCTATCCGGGCGAGCGCGCCGACCGGCAGCCGGTGCACACCGTCTACATCCCGGCCGACCGGCTCGACGGCTTCCGCGAGTGGGGCGCCGAGGCGCTGCGCGTCATGGACGAGCACGACTTCCCGTTCTCGGTGCCGGGCGTCCGCGAGAAGCTGGCCACCGAGCCGATCGAAGACCTGCGCGTCGACTTCGAGGACGGCTACGGCGTGCGCGACGACGACCAGGAGGACGCCGCCGTCCGCAAGGCCGCGACGATCCTGCGCGCGGGCGAGCGGCCACCGTTCGTGGGCCTGCGCGTGAAGTCGCTCGAGGCCGCGACGAGGCGGCGGTCGCTGCGCACGCTCGACCTGTTCCTCTCGTCCTATCAGGACGATGATTTCGTCGTCACGCTGCCCAAGGTGAGCGGCACCGACCAGGTGACCGCGATGGTCGCGCTGCTGGAGACCCTCGAGCGCGGCTACGGGTTGCCCGCCGGGCGGCTGCGCTTCGAGATCCAGGTCGAGCTGCCCGCCGCCGTCCTCGGCGCCGACGGCACGGCCACCGTGGCCCGCCTGCTGACCGCGGCCGGCGGCCGCTGCGTCGGCCTGCACTACGGCACCTACGACTACAGCGCCGCGGCCGGGGTGGCCGCCGCCTACCAGGCGATGGACCATCCCGTCGCCGACCACGCGAAGGCCGTGATGCAGGCGGCCGCCGCCCAGACCGGCGTCCGCCTGTCCGACGGATCCACCAACATCCTGCCGGTCGGCACCCGCGAAGAGGTGCAGGCCGCCTGGGAGATCCACCACCGCCTGGTCGGCCGCTCGCTGGAACACGGCTTCTACCAGGGCTGGGACCTGCACCCAGCCCAGCTCCCGACCCGCTACGCCGCCACGTACACCTTCTTCCGCGAGGGCTGCGACACCGCCGTCGCCCGCCTGCGGCGCTATCTCGACCGCGAGGAGAGCGGCATCGCCGACGAGCCGGCCACCGCTCGCGCCCTGGCGGCGTACCTGCTTCGCGGTCTCAACTGCGGCGCCCTGACCGACATCGCCTTCCCCCGGGAGGCGCTTCTCGTGCTGATGCGCTGACGGTCAGTGGGCGTGGGCGCGGCGGTGATGCGAGAGCGTCACGTGGTGGCTGTCGCCCGGGTAGGTCGCCGGGTCCACGTGCACGGTGGCGGTGGCCAGGTGAGCGATGCTGTGGGTCAGCTGGTGCTCCGCGTCCGCGGCGATCTCGTGGGCGGCCAGCAGGGAGAGGTCGGCGGCGACCACGACGGTGGCCTCGGCGTGCAGGCGGTGGCCGATCCAGCGCAACCGCAGCGCGGGCACCTCCTGGATGCCCGCGATCGCCCTGAGCGCCAGCTCGGCCCGGTCGACCAGCGCAGGGTCGACCCTGTCCATCAGGCGGCGGTAGATCTGGCGGGCGGCGTCGGCCAGCACGAAGACGATCGCGACGGTGATGGCCAGGCCCACCACGGCGTCGGCCCACGGCAGGCCGAGCAGCGACCCGCCGGCGGCCACGACCACGGCCAGGGAGGCGAAGCCGTCGGTGCGGGCGTGCAGACCGTCGGCGACCAGGGCGGCCGAGCCGATGCGGCGCCCGACGCTCATGCGGTAGCGCGCGACGAGCTCATTGCCCGCGAAACCGATCACGCCGGCGGCCAGCACCCAGCCGGCGTGCTGCATCGGGCGGGGGTCCAGCAGGCGGTCGAACGCGGTCCAGCCGGCGGCGACGGCCGAGGCGGCGATGACCAGCACGATCACGATGCCGGCCAGGTCTTCGGCACGACCGAAACCATAGGTGTACGCCCGGGTGGCGGCTCGCCGTCCGAGAATGAAAGCCACCCCCAGCGGTACGGCGGTGAGGGCGTCGGCGATGTTGTGCAGGGTGTCGCCGAGCAGCGCCGCCGAACCCGAGAAGGCCACGACCACGGCTTGCAGGGCGGCCGTGACACCCAGGGCCAGCAGCGAGAACCACAACGCGCGCAACCCGGCGGCCGAGCCCTCGAGCGCGGGGTCGACCTTGTCGGCCGTGTCGTGCGAGTGCGGGGTGACGGCGTGGCGGAGGCGGGACCCGAGGCCGTGCCGGTGCTGATCCATGCGCCCACCGTAGGACGGGGACTAGGCATGCGACAATGCCGCAAGAGCCAAGGAGCGGCAACTGCCAACGTGCGGCCTGCCTGCAGCCGCGCACCAGAGCATCGCCGTCCTCGATGGATTGCTCGGCGGCCGGTGCCGCCGGACCCGAGCAGCGAATTTCTGTCGCACCGGAGGGCTAGGGTCGGCACATGGTCGAGTTGGTGCTGAGGTCGAGGCGGGTGGTCGTCGGGGGTGGCGAGCGGGCGGCCGCCGTGGCGATCGACGGCGGCCTGATCGTCGCGGTGGGCGGCTACGACGACGTCTTCGACACCGCCTGCGACACCGACCTGGGTGGCACGGCGCTGCTGCCGGGCCTGGTCGACACCCACGTGCACGTCAACGAGCCGGGGCGTACGGAGTGGGAGGGCTTCGCGTCGGCGACCCGAGCGGCGGCGGCCGGCGGCGTCACGGCGATAGTCGACATGCCGCTCAACAGCCTGCCGCCGACCGTCGACGTCGAGGCGCTGCGCGTCAAACAGCGCGCCGCCGCCGGTCAGACCCACGTCGACGTGGGCTTCTGGGGCGGCGCGATCCCGGGCAACGACGGCGAGCTGGCCGGGCTGCACGCGGCGGGTGTCTTCGGCTTCAAGGCGTTCCTGGCCGACTCGGGCGTGCCCGAGTTCCCGCCCGTGTCGGGGGCCGAGCTGCGCCGGGCGATCGCCGCGGTCGACGGCGCCCAGTTCGTGGTCCACGCCGAAGACCCCAGCCATCTGGGCGATTTGTCGGCCTCGTCGACCTACGCTGACTTCCTCGCGTCCCGTCCCGCCGAGGCCGAGCACGCGGCGGTCGCCACCGCCGTCGACGCCGCCCGGGCCACCGGCGGCCGGGTGCACATCCTGCACCTCTCCGCCGCCTCCGCCCTCCCGCTGATCGCCGCGGCCCGGGCCGAGGGTCTGCGCGTCACCGCCGAGACCTGCCCCCACTATCTGACGCTCGACGCCGGTCACGTCCCCGAGGGCGCGACCGAGTTCAAGTGCTGTCCGCCGATCCGTGACGCGGTCAACGCCGACGCGCTCTGGCAGGCGCTCGCCGACGGGCTGATCACCTGTGTCGTCAGCGACCACTCGCCCTGCACGCCCGAGCTCAAGCGCCGCGACACCGGCGACTTCGCGGCGGCGTGGGGCGGCATCGCGTCGGTGCAACTGGGTCTGCCGGTGATCTGGACGGCGGCGCAGTCCCGCGGCTACACGCTGGCCGACGTGGCCGACTGGATGGCCCGCCGCCCCGCCGACCTGGTGGGTCTGCGCGGCAAGGGCCGCATCGAGGTGGGCGCCGACGCCGACCTGGTCGCCTTCGACGCCGAGGACTCGTTCGTCGTCGACCCGGCCCGGCTGCACCACCGACACCCGGTGACGCCCTACGCGGGCCGCAAGCTGACCGGCATCGTCCGCACGACCTGGCTGCGCGGCCACGCCGTCACCGGCGAGACGGCCCGCGGACGGTTCCTGACCCGGGAGGACGCCTGATGGAAGAGTTCGCCACCCTGCCCGACCTGGCCTCCCGCGCGCTCGGCGGCGGCGTCGTCCACGCCGACGACGAATTCTTCGCCGCCGCTGACCACCTCGTGCTCCCAGCCCCGCCGGTCTTCGCGCCGCGCACCTTCGACCACAAGGGCCAGGTGTACGACGGCTGGGAGACCCGCCGCCGCCGAGAGCCCGGTTCCGACGCGGCCGTCGTTCGGCTCGGTGCTCCCGGCGTCATCCGGGGCGTCGACATCGACACCGCGTTCTTCACCGGCAACTTCCCGCCCCACGCCGCGGTCGACGGGCTGGCCGTCGACGGCTATCCCACCCCGGCCGAGCTGCTCGCCGCCGAGTGGACCCCGCTCGTGCCTCGATCGCCGCTGGCCGGCGACAGCCGCAACCTGTTCGCGGTGGCCTCCACGCGCCGCTTCACCCACGTACGCCTGACGATCTTTCCCGACGGGGGAGTGGCCCGGCTCCGCGTCCACGGCACGGCCGTGCCCGACCCGCGCCTGCTCCCCGAGATCTTCGACGTGGCCGCCCTGGCCCACGGCGCGCGCATCACCGGGTGCAGCAACATGTTCTACGGCCACCCCGAGAACATGCTCATGCCCGGCCTCGCGCAACACATGGGCGACGGCTGGGAGACGTCGCGCCGCCGCGACGACGCCAACGACTGGGTGACCGTGCGCCTGGCCGCGCCCGCCGAGCTGGCTCTGGCCGACCTCGACACGACCCATTTCAAAGGCAACGCGCCCGGCTGGGCCACGCTGCGCGGCAGTGACGACGGGCGGGAGTGGTTCGACATCCTGCCCCGCGTGGCCCTGCGCCCCGACACGCCGCACCGCTTCCCGGTGAACCCCGGCCGCACCGCCACCCACGTGCGGCTCGACATCTTCCCCGACGGCGGCATGGCCCGCCTGCGCCTGCACGGCCGGCCCGCCCTGGGCTTCCTCGGCGAGCAGTTCCGCCGGCACACCGAGGGGGAGAGCTGATGGCCTACGACGAAGCCCTGGCCGAGCGGCTGCGTGATCGGCTGCGGGACGACCCGGCCGTGACCGAGCGCAAGATGTTCGGGGGCCTGGCGTTCTTCACCAACGGCAACATGACGGTGGGCGTCTCCCGCGACGAGCTGATCGTGCGACTCGGCCCCGCGGCGATCGAGGCGGCCCTGACCCGGCCCGGCGTACGCCCGTTCGAGTCCGGCGGGCGCTCGATGCGCGGCTGGATCCTCGTGGCCGGCGAGCATCTCGACGACCCTGAGCTCGACGGCTGGCTCGCCGACGCCACCGACCACGTGCGCGACATGCCCGCGAAGTAGGCGGATTGCAATCGGGTCTGGTGGCGGTCAGGCTGCGGGGGCCACTCGGGTGGCCCAGCCGGCGGCCTCGTCGGCGGGGAGGATGCGGTTGAGGACGATCTCAGGGCGCATCAGGGGATAGGCGCGGCCGAGGTTCCAGCTTCGCTCGTAGGGCGGCGGGTCAAGCACGATCACGCGGTGGTCGCCGAGCAGGGGGATGTCCGCGGGGCGGCTCTCGTTCCAGATCGTCTCGCCCTGCGCGTCGGCCAGGTAGAAGCGGCCGTGGATGCCGCCCTCGGGCATCAGCTCGCCGTCGGTTGCCGAGGCCACCCACGCCGCCTCGGGCGGCTCGCCCGGCAGCAGACCGCGCGCTTCGTCGCCGATCAGGGTCGCGGCCAGCAGCGTGTGAAGCTGGAAGTTGTCGCTCACCCCGCTGATCGTCAGGTCGAACGCCCGGTTCGTCGGGCGGTGCAGCACCAGCAGCGGTTCGTCGTCGAGCACCTCGAGCAGCCCGAACAGCCAGGCCGCGTCCTCGGCGTGCGGGGTCATCGCGGCCGCGGCGGCGGTCAACCGTTCGCGGTCGGGCAGCGCCTGACGAGCCACCTTCTGCTGAAGGGGCAGCAGCAGGCTCGGGATCCAGTCGTTGACCGTGAACCATGCCTGCGTGATCTCGCCGGCCTCCTCGACGCTGAGCCCGGACCCGGGCGCCGCCCGCACCACACGCTCGCGCAAGTCGCGGTATTCGTCGGCCGACGTCGGAGCGGCCACCTTGTCGCCCAGCTTTTCGGCGAGCACGCCGAACTGCGCGGCCAGCTCGAGCCCGGTCGAGAGCCGTTCGACCAGCACGGGCAGCACCGGCAGCGGGTCGGCGCCCTGCTCGATCAGTCCCGCGACGAGCGTGGCCAGCAGGCCGCCGTTGCCGAGCGCGACCTGTTCGAGCGCCGGGATCAGCGGGGGCAGGGCGGCGCTGAGCTCTTCCCGGTCGGCGTCGGACAGACGCTCCACAATGGCGCGATAGGTCTTGGTCGAAGCCTTCGAGTCGAGCCGGATCACGGCGTCGGCGAGGCTCGTGCAAAGGTCGGGCAGGGTGATCGCGGAGCGTCCGAACATTCGCGCATCGTAGTGAAGCCCTGCCAGACCCCACCAGACCGGGAAATCCCGCGATCAGCGGGCCGACTTGGATTACGGTCTGCGGTCATGACGAGAACGGTGACGTTGGTGCTGGTTAGCCCCGCGGGTGAACTGCTCGGCGAGACGGAACCGTTCGAGGCCGAGGTGCCCTGGTGGCAGGAGGTCGCCGATTTCGGTCCGGGCCTGCAGGTGCTGCGCCTGCTGCACGCGGAGCGCCCGGCCCCGCCAGGCGGCCACGTCACCTATCTCGCCGAAGTCACCGATGAAGCCGTAAATATACGAAAAGTCGGTCAGCGAACCGGGGGTGCAGACGGCCGGGGAGCCGGGTCGCACGCGGTGGGGCTTGAGGGGCTTGGGGCGGCGCATCCGGGGCGGGCTGGGTACGCGATGGGGCTTGGGGCGGCGCATCCGGGGCGGGCTGGGTACGCGATGGGGCTCGGGGTGACGCATCCGCGGCGGGCGGCGTACGCGGAGGTCGGTGGGCCTTCGGCCTCGGTTGCGTGGGCTCTGGGGATCCTGCGTGGGGCGACCGCCCGGCAGCGTCGTACGTGGAACTTGTCGGCCATCTGGCGGCTGGATGACCGAAGCGGGACGCCGGTTGCCTGGCTCAAGCAGGTGCCGGAATTCTTCGCACATGAGGCGTACGCGTTGCGGATGGTGGGAGCGGTTGCGCCGGGGCTCGTACCGGAGTTGATCGCTGCGGGGGAGCATGGGCGGATGTTGCTGGCCCACGCGGCCGGTGAGGATCGTTATGGCGCGGGAGCCGAGTTGTGTGCCGAGATCGCCCGAGCGTTTCATCCGATTCAGGCGCATTTCGCCGTCGAGCAGGAACCGTTGCGGGGCATTCCCGATGCGCGTCTGCAAAGGACGCTCACCGACTATGTCAGCGTGGCCGAGCCGCACTACGACGTGATCCCGGGACTGCGGGAGCTGATCGAGGGTCTGCCTCGGCGCTTTGAGGCGATCGCCGGGTGTGGGTTGCCGGACACGTTGGTGCACGGCGATCTGCATCCGGGGAACGTCCGGACCGACGACCGCGGGAAGCTCACGATCATGGATTGGGGCGATTGCAGCTTCGGCAATCCCGCGCTCGACATCCTGCGGCTCACCGACGGCGCGACCGGCGGGGGTGACGAGAACGGTGCCGGGGTGCCCGGCCGTGACCGGCTTCTGGTCGAGTGGGCCGAGCGCTGGCAGCAGACCGTCCCCGGTTCCGATCCGCTGCGGGCCGTCGAGCTGATGCGACCGTTGGCCGCGTTGCGCGGGGCGCTCATCTACGCCACGTTCCTGCAGAACATCGAGCCCACCGAATGGCCCTACCATGCCGCCGATGTGCCCGAGCGCCTCGCGGCCGCCGTCGCCCTGGCCGGGGAGTAAGGGCGGCTACTACGGAGGGAAAGGTTGACAGGTGGGAAAGGGGCGCGGAAGCCGGAGAAGACGAGCGCGCTCAGAGGCCGGAGTCGACGCGTGGGGCGGCCGCCGGGCGGGGTTTGATTTACCCTGCGAGGCATGGCGCTGATCCAGCGGTTCGCTGAGCTCGTCGTCCGGGCCGGCATCAATGTGCAGCCGGGGCAAGGGGTGGTGTTGCACACCGACACCGCCCATCTCGAGATCGCGCGGGCGATCACCCGGGCCGCCTACGAGGCCGGCGCCGCGTGGGTCGAACCGCTGTGGAGCGACGGCCCGATGCGGCGGGCCGCGGTCGAGAACGCGACTGTCGAGCAGCTTTCCGCCGTACGCCCGTGGGCTCTGAGCCGCATCGAGCAGTGGCGTGACGAGGGCGCCGCCTGGATCCGGCTGCTGGGCGAACCCGATCCGCATCTGCTCGACGGGCTCGATCCGGCCAAGGTCGCCGCCGGTCCGGCCGCCGAGACGCAGGCCATGCGCCGGGCCGTGTTCGACGGGCTGCGCTGGACCGTCGTCGGCGCCCCCAATCCGGGGTGGGCACGCGAGGTCTTCGGCGAGCCCGACGTCGACCGGTTGTGGAAGGCCGTCGGCACCGCGATGCGGCTCGACCTCGACGATCCGGTCGAGGCCTGGCGGGAGCGGGCCGCCGTGCTGGCCGAGCGGGGCCGGCTTCTCGACGCGCTCGACCTGAGCGAGCTGCGCTATGTCGGCGACGGCACCGATCTGACGGTGGGTCTGCTGCCGCGCAGCCGGTGGACGGGCGGCGGTCTGGTCGACCGGGACGGCTTCGCCTACCTGCCGAACATCCCGACCGAGGAGGTCTTCACCAGCCCCGACCGTGATCAGGCCGACGGCGTCCTGCGCGTCACCCGTCCGGTCGTGATCGGGGGCCGGGTGGTGACAGGCTTGCGCGTACGCCTCACCGGCGGCCTGATCACCGAGGTGTCGGCCGACGAGGGCGCGGACGTCGTACGGGCGCATCTCGACACCGACGAGGGAGCGCGGCGCCTGGGCGAGGTCGCGCTGGTCGACCGGGACAGCCGGATCGCGCGCACCGGCGTCGTCTTCCACAACATGCTGTTCGACGAGAACGCGGCGTGCCATGTCGCGTGGGGCCAGAGCTTCCCGTTCGCGGTCGCGGGCGGCACCGAGAAGACCGAGCAGCAGCGCGCCGACCTGGGCCTGAACATGTCGAGTGTGCACACCGACGTCGTCGTCGGCGGCGAAGGTCTCACGGTCAGCGGAAGGGGCCCGCGCGGTACGGTCACGATCATCCGTGACGACGAGTGGGTTCTGTGATGCGCGTTCTGGTCCTGGGCGGCACCGGCTTCGTCGGCCGCACGATCACGTCGATGCTCCACCGCCCGACCCTGTTCAACCGGGGAAGAGACAGCGAGTTGTTCCCCGGCGTCGAGCGGCGGCGCGGTGATCGCGAGACGGGTGATTACGCGTCGCTGGCCACCGGCGAGTGGGACGCGGTCGTCGACGTCACCGCCTACTTCCCGTGGCAGGTCCGGCAGACGATGGACGTGCTCGGCGACCGGGTGGGCCGCTACCTGTTCATCTCGAGCCACGCGGTCTTCGAGGGCGGCGGCACCCGGCTGCGGCCGGCGATCACCGACGCCGGTCAACCGCTGACCGACGAGACGTACGGTCCCTCCAAAGTGGCCTGCGAGCAGGAGATCTTCACGCGGTACGGGGACCGGGCCACCACCGTGCGCCTGGTCAAGGTGGCCGGGCCGCACGACAACCAGCGCGGGCTGACCCATTGGGCCCGCCACGCGGCCCGGGGCGGCCGGTTCGAACTGCCCGGCGACCCGGCCCAGCCGACCCAGCTCGTGGACGTGCGCGACGTGGCCCGGCTCGTGGTGCGGCTGCTCGCGGAGGATCGCGGCGGCGCGTTCACGGCGGCGGGCCCGGCGACCGACCTGGCCGGGCTCATGAAGGTCTGCGCGGCCGTGGCCGGCACCGAGGTCGAGATCGTCCCCGTGCCGCCGACCGGGAAACGATTCCCGCTGATCAAGCCGCGTGAGTTGTGGGAGACCCAGAACCGGACGCCGGCCGCCGAGCAGACCGTCACGCCGCTCGAGGTGACCGTGCGCGACGTGCTGGCGTGGGACCACGAACGCGGCGAGCCTCCCCTTCCGGAGTGACCGGGGCTTCGCTGCCGGCGAACGCCGCGGGGCGGTGAGAAACGGTCACTCGGGGAAGCATCGCCCTATGGCCGTTTATGACGCGATCGCGGACTGGTACGAGCATGAGTTCCTGCCGAACGCCGAGATCCCGCCGGGCGACCCCATCGGCGTCCGGCGGCAACTCGGCGAGCTCCTGGGAACGGGCAGCGGCCCCTGCCTCGAGGTGGGCTGCGGCACCGGCGTGCACGCAGCCCAGCTTCGCGACCTGGGGTGGGGACGTGGGCCTGACGTTGAACGGCTTCACCGAGGGTGGCCGCCCCGTACCGACAACACTGGCCCTGCGAGCGATCAAACCATGAAGAGCATCGCTCCGGCGCCCAGCAGGACGAGCAACAGCATGGCGATGAGCAGGCCACGGTCGGTAGCGGTGTCGATCTCGGGCGTGGTGGGTATCGGTTCAGTGCTCACGGTCTGACTCCTCCGAAACGCTCTTGAAGGGAGTGCCGATGCCGGACTGGTTCCTCAGTACGCAGGAGCGTGGCAACCCCGACTCCTCCATACCCGCATGGAGCACCGGAAACGCGGCCGAACCGCTTATTCACGGCAAAACATATTTTGACCGGTTGGTGACCGAGGTGGAAAGTCTCCGCGAGGGTGACCACCTGTTCTTCACCGACTGGCGCGGCGATCCCGACGAGCTGATGCGCGACGGCGGCCCGACGATCGCCGAGCTGTTCTCGGCCGCGGCCAAGCGCGGGGTGCTCGTCAAGGGCCTGCTCTGGCGCTCGCATCTCGACAAGCTCGCCTACAGCGAGGAGGAGAACCGCAACCTCAGCGAGGACATCCGCGCGGCCGGTGGCGAGGTCCTTCTCGATCAACGCGTACGCCGTGGTGGTTCGCACCACCAGAAGCTCGTCGTCCTGCGTCATCCGGGCCGCCCCGAGCTCGACGTCGCGTTCGCGGGCGGCATCGACCTGTGTCACAGCCGCCGGGACGACGAGAAGCACCTCGGTGATCGGCAGGCGGTCGCGATGGCCAAGGCGTACGGGGATCATCCGCCCTGGCACGACGTTCAGCTCGCGTTGAAGGGCCCGGTCGTGGGCGCTCTCGACCTGACCTTCCGCGAACGGTGGAACGAGCCGGACGACCTCGATCAGCACGGCCCGATCTCGACGCTGACCGACAAGCTCCAGCACGCCGACATGAGCGCCGACAAGCTGCCGCCGCAGCCGCCCGACCCCCCGGAGTGCGGTCCGCTCGCCGTCCAGGTGCTGCGGACGTACGCATCGATGCGCCCGAAATATGACTTCGCGCGCAACGGCGAGCAGAGCATCGCTCGCGGCTACACGAAAGCCATCAAACGGGCGCGGCGCCTCATCTACATCGAGGACCAGTACCTGTGGTCGGCCGAGGTGGCCCGCCTGTTCGCCGACGCGCTGCGGGCCAACCCCGACCTGCACCTGATCGCGGTGATCCCGCGTCACCCCGACGTCGACGGCGCGCTCGCCCTGCCCCCGAACCAGATCGGCCGCGAACTGGCCATCTCGATCTGCACGAAGGCCGCGCCCGACCGCGTGCACATATACGACCTGGAGAACGAGGCAGGCACCCCGATCTACGTGCACGCCAAGATCTGCGTGATCGACGACGTCTGGTGCAGCGTGGGCAGCGACAACTTCAACCGTCGATCGTGGACGCACGACAGCGAGCTCTCCAGCGCGATCCTCGACGACACGCCCGACGAGCGCGCGCCCCGCGACCCGGCCGGGCTGGGCGACGGCGCCCGCCGCTTCCCACGGGAACTGCGGCTCTCGCTGATCCGGGAGCACCTCTGCCGCGACGACGACAAGGACCTCATCGACCCGGCCGACGTCGTCGGCGAGATGAACGACGCCGCCGACCGCCTCGCCGAATGGCACGAATACGGCAAGGTCGGCCCGCGCCCGCCGGGCCGGTTGAGGAAGCACTCGCCGGAGAAGCTGCCCTGGTACCAGCGCTTGTGGGCGATCCCGGCCTACCGGCTCGCCTACGACCCCGACGGTCGTTCATGGCGCGACCGCTGGCACAACCGCTGGTGATCAAAGACCGAGGGTTCGGCGGCAGTCGGCCATGACCGACGGTGAGGCGAGCGGCTCCCACGTCGGGAAGACCGACCGGAAGTAGTCGCCCGCCTTCGCTGCGATCTCGGCCGACCGCTCGAACACGTCCAGCTCGTTGACGATGCTCAGGTCGGCGAAGGCGCGCAGCTCGGCCGGTGTCGGTGACTCCGCGTTGCCGGTGAAGCGGCACCGGATCGTCTGCGTGCTCGGCAACGCCCGCCACGTACGGTCACGGTCGCACCCGCCGTACCGATAGACCATCGCCTCGGCCTTCACCCCGATCAACGCCCGCAACTCGGCCCGATCGGTCACGTCGAGCAGCACCACGTGAAAACCGTCGGTCCCGTACGCCGCGTGCGTGAGCCCGGCCAACTGCTCGTCCTCACCGAGCCCGTGACCGGCCAGCCGCTCGCGAACCCGGCCCAGATGCTCGTACAGCGACCCGCCCGCGTGCGGAACCGACTCCGCGCCCCGCGCCCGCAACCAGGCGCTGACCTCGTCAATCATCCGAGCTCCCAGACCCGTGGCAACAGAATCGGCGCGTACGGGTCCCCGCCCTCGCCCAGCCCGACCCGCCAGGCCTGCATCGGCGGCCGACCCGCGTCGAGCCATCGGTCGATGATCGCGTCAGCGTCGGCGGCGTAGGCCTCGGCTTCCGCACCCCCGGCCAGCACCGAGCCGTCGGACAGGATGATCGCGCCCCCGGTGCCGTCGTCGTCGAGCAGCATCAGGCAGCTCTGCTCGCGGCGCGGCACGGCGGCATGCGTCGCCCGCCGATGCCACACCCCGGCCGCGTACCAGAGATCGCGATAGATGAGCGGCGCGAGCGGCGGATCAAAACGGCTTTCCCTGTACGGGTTCAGCGCGCGCAACGCCTTGGGCGCGACCGGCGGCGGGAACGGTCGGGCGGCGGTCAGCGGTCCGGCCGCAGTCATGAAACCGGACGGGCTGACCACGCGCGCGTCCAGATCTTTCGTGACCCTCAGGACGGGATGGGTGCCGGCGTGCTCGACGGGTGCCACGATCACGCCGCCGTGCGTCAACTGGTCGAGCCAGCGCGGCGAGATGCCGGCCACGCCGACGGTGACGATGACACGATCGACGCGTACGCCCGGAAACCCCTCGTAACCGTCGCCGACCTCGACCCGTACGCCCTCGATCTCTGCTCGGGCGAGCGCGGAACGAGCCCGGTCGGCCACGTCCTTCTGCACGTCGATGCTGATGACCGACGCGCCGAGCGACGCGAGAAGGGCGGCGTTGTAGCCGGTGCCCGCGCCGATCTCGAGAATCCGCTGGCCCGGGCGCACGTCGAGCGCCCCGATCATGAGAGCCATCAGCGACGGCTGGCTCGACGAACTGATCGGCACCCGCCCGTCCAACTTGGTGACCAGCACGTCGTCCTGATAGACGAGTTCGAGGAAGTCGGGGTCGGCGGGCTCGGCCCACGTGCCGTCGCGCCGCTGGAACCCGTCGGGCACGAAGAGCTCGCGCGGCACCGAGGCGAACGCGGCGGCCAGCCCCGGCGAGAGGGCGACGCCCCCGTGCCGGATCCGCTCGACGAAGCCCGCCCGCATCCCCCCACCTTAGGACCGTTGTTCAGACCTCGTTGCCTCGCTTCTGGCGCACCGGCACGGTCGACGGCGGCAGCCACGCGTCCCGCGTCACCACGTGGATCACGGTCGAGTACGTCTTCTCGTCGCCGACACGCAGTTCGGGATTGCGCGGTGCCCCGGCGTAGGGGCCCGTGTCGGCGTACGACACCGCCCCGGCGACGCCGCCCAGCCGCTTGAAACGCCGTCGCAGCCACTGGATGAACCCGGACTGGTGACCGGACAGCCATTCGTCGTCGGCCTCGGTGCGCATCAAGCCTCCCTCATCAGCGCGGCCAGCGCCCCGGCCGCGATCGTCGCCACGTCTTCGCTGTCGTCCCGGGCGTGCCGCAGCATCAGCCCGCCACCGAGGGCGCCCCAGGCCGCGACCAGGTGGGGCACGGGCATCGCCGGCCGCAGCCCGAGCCGCTCACAACACTCGGCGAGCGCCGCCGTGAGCTCGCCGTCGAACCGGGCCTGCTCGTTCTTTCCCGCCCCGGCCGCCAGCGCCTCGGCGGACACGACAGCCCACCTGGTCACGTCCGGGTCGCTGATCGCCACGCTCGGGTTGAGCACCGCGAGTACGTCGTCCCGGCTGGTGGCCTCGCCGAGAGCGTGGCGCAGCGCGCCGAGCACGGCCTCGATCTGTGTGCGCACCAGCGCGTCCCACAGCCCGTCCTTGCCGCCGAAGTGCTTGTAGACCGCGCCGCGCGTGTAGCCCGCCTCGGCCGCCACCTCTTCGAGGGTCGCCGCGAGAAACCCCCGCCGCAGGAACACGACACGGCCCGCCGCGAGCAGCCGCTCATGCGTCAGCTCCTGAGCCTGCACCCGAGTCAGCCGCTCCACGCCCGTCCCTTCAGAAACGCTCTGTATCTGGAAACGAAGCGTAACCCAAAAATGCCCGCCCCGGAGAACCGGGACGGGCATCAGGGCGTACGGAATCAGTCGGTGTGCGGCAGGCGCTCAGCCGGGATGACGCCCAAGCGGCCCTTCTGGTAGTCCTCGAAGGCCTGCTTCAGCTCGGCCTGAGTGTTCATGACGAACGGGCCGTAGTGGGCGACCGGCTCGCGGATCGGGCGGCCACCCATGATGAACAACTCCATCGCCGCGATGTTCGAGTCCTGCGACTCGTTCGCGGTGACCTGCAGGGCGTCACCCTTGCCGTGGGCGGCGAGCTGGCCGATCTGGATCGGGCGCTGCTCGGCGCCGACCGTGCCGCGGCCGGCCAGCACGTAGACCAGAGCGTTGTAGTCGGCCTGCCAGGGCAGGTCGAGCCGGGCGCCGGGCTGCAGAGTGACGTGGGCCAGGTTGATCGGGGTGTGCGTCGAGCCGGGACCGGCATGACCCGCGATCTCGCCCGCGATGACCCGGATCAGGCTGCCGCCGTCGGGGGTGGTCAGCAGGGCCGCCTCACGGCCGCGGATGTCCTGGTACTTCGGGGTGATCATCTTGGCCACGCGGGGCAGGTTGACCCAGAGCTGCAGGCCGTGGAAGAGGCCGCCGCTGGTCACCAGGTGCTCGGGCGGGGCCTCGATGTGCAGGATGCCCTGGCCGGCCGTCATCCACTGGGTGTCACCGTTCGCGATCGAGCCGCCGCTGCCCAGCGAGTCCTGGTGGTCCATGATCCCGTCGATCATGTAGGTCACCGTCTCGAAGCCGCGGTGGGGGTGCCATGGGGTCCCCTTCGGTTCGCCTGGGGCGTAGTCGACCTCGCCCATCTGGTCGAGGTGGATGAACGGGTCGAGCTCGTTCATCGGCACACCGGCGAACGCGCGGCGGACCGGGAAGCCCTCGCCCTCGTAGCCGCTCGGCGCGGTCGTCAGGCGGCGGACCGGGCGGTAGCTGGTGGTGCCGGGGTCGAGCCGGGGAAGCCGGGGCAGGACCAGGACGTCGTCCACGGTAATGGCGGGCATGTCATGCCTTCCTTCTTCTGCGCGAACAGCTTCAACGGTACGGAAATGCTAACTCTTTCAAATCTTAAATAATAGGGTGACGCCTCCCACGTCGGGGGCGCCGTCGTTCGGATAGCGGGGATCGGCGCATATCGGCGTCTTGAGACGCGGGCTTGCGGGTCAGGACTTGCGGACCTTGCCGAACACGCGGCCGATCGTGGCCAGCTCGTCGGGGTCGAGGCGGTCGATGAAGCTGTCGCGGACGGTGATGAGGTGCAGCGGGGCGGCGGATTCGAGCGCGGCCAGCCCCTCGTCGGTCAGCACGGCCTCCTGGCCGCGGCCGTCTTCCGGACAGGGCTGCTTGCGCACCAGGCCGCGCTTGACCATCGAGCTGATCTGGTAGGTGATGCGGCTGGGCGAGAACACCAGCCGATTTGCCAATTCACCCATGCGCAGCCGATGCTCCGGAGCCTCGGACAACACCACCATGACGTGGTAATCATTCATGCTGAGGCCGGTCTGCGCGCGAAGCTCGTCCTCAAGATGGGTGTGCAAGGCCCAGGAGCTCTCGATGAAGGTGCGCCAGGCGCTCTGTTCGCGCTCGCTCAGCGGATCGGCCATGGAGGAAACTTAACTCCTTCAGATTTGAAATAACAAGTGTTATCGCTCACGATCGACGGTCAGGAGCCGGTTGTCAGTACGACGGTGCCGGCCGGCGACGACGACCGTCCTCGGTGCCTCGGTGCCTCGGTGCCTCGGTGCCTCGGTGCCTCGGTGCCTCGGTGCCTCGGTGCCTCGGTGCCTCGGTGCCTCGGTGCTGCTCGCCGCCCTGATCGCGGCGGAATCACGGAGCCGCGCGAGAGGCGATCGGGAAGATGTGTTCGGCGGTGAAGCCCAGCAGGTCGCGGGCGGGTCCAAGATCGATCGGCACGGTACGGCCGGGGAACGCGGGACGGGGCACGCCGGGATGGAACCTGTCGAGGAGCCACTCGGTGGGCCGCGGCGACAGCGTCTCGGGGGCGGCGACGTAGAGCACGTGGCTGCCCGGCGCGGCGGGTCGCAGTGCCGCGACCAGGGCCCGGGCCGCGTCGCGGACGTCCAGGTAGCTCCAGACGTCGGCGGCGCCTCGGCCGGGTTCGGCGGCCCACAGCTCGGCGATCGGGCCCAGCCGGTCGCCGGGCGCGCCCACGAAGGGCAGGCGCAGCGCGACCACGGTCGTACCGTACCGGCGGTTGACCATGTCGGCCGTGGCCTCGTCGGCGCGCTTCGAGAGAGCGTACGGGTCGGTGATCTGCAACGGCAGCGCCGCGTCGATCGGCAGGTAGGGCAGGCGCAGCGGGACGCGGGCGAACGGCAGGCCACCGATCGCGTAGCTGCTGGCGATCGCGACATTGTGGATGCCGCGCCGGCCGGCCTGGTCGAGGACGACGAAGGTGGCCCGGGTGTTGCGGGCGAAGATCTCCTCGTCCGGATCGAGGCCGGGGCGGGGGATCGCGGCCAGGTGAATGACCGCGTCGGTGCCGTCCACGGCGTCCGCGACGAGGCGCGGGTCGCCGGCGTCGCCGATCAGGGTGCGGTCGGCTCGCACGTCGGCGGGTTCGAGGATGAGGGCGGTCGTGGTGATGCCGGTGGCGGCGAGGAGGTCGAGGACGGCTGAGCCGATCAGGCCGGCGGCCCCGGTGACGAGGACGTGAGCAGGCATGAGCCGGAACTTACTCGCAAGTTCGCTTATCATCGGCCCCCTGGGTCTCGGCCGGGCCGGTGGGAGCAGCGCATGGCGTACCGGGTGGAGTACAGGGGTGAGGACTTCGGCGTCGCCACCCTCGACATGGCGCTCGACCGCGCCCGCAACGCGATACTGGGCGACATCGGCAGCCTGGACGGCTGGGCGGTCGAGCACGACGAATCCGTCAACGACTGGTTCGTGCAGGGTGTCCGCAATGGACGGAGAATCGGCGCGACCGCGGTCGTCTCGGGTCCGCGGCCCGGTGTCGTCGAGGAGTGGGAACGCCGGGTCGTCTTCCTCGGCGACACCCCGGCCGAGGCCTTCGCGATGGCCGCCGAGTGGCTGCGCCGCCGGCCCGACATCACCGCGCTGGGGGACGTCGGCTGGCATCGCACCGCCGACGGCCACCAGCTCAGGGTCTATTTCCGGGGCCAGTTCTAGGCTGCCGTACGGGTCACCGACTCCTCCATGTCGTCGCGCACCCGGTTCAGGTCGACGCCGCGGTCGGTGAGGATCAGCGCGGCCAGCCCCTGCCCCTCGCGCACCAGGCCCAGCATGATGTGTTCGGGCGCGATGAACTTCTGCTTGAGCCGGATCGCCTCGCGCAGCGACAGCTCGAGCACCTTCTTGTTGCGGTTGGTGAACGGAATGTGCCCGCTGCCGGCGACGAGCTTGCCGAAGAGCCCGCGCTTCTTCTGCGGCGGCCGCGGCAGGCGCAGCGCCCCGGCCCCGAAGTTCGCCTCGATCGCTTCGCGCACCGCGGCCAGGTCGATGCCGATCGCTTTGAGGGCTGCCGCGTCCTCGGCGTCGGCGTCGCTGAGGACGGGGCCGTCGTCGGTGCGGCCGCCGATGCGCCGCAGGACGTCGTCGCGCACGATGTCGTGGTCGACGTCGTAGGCCCGCAGCGAGCGGGCGACCGGGCCCTCGGGGTCGGCCAGCAGGGCGAGCAGGATGTGCTCGGTGCCGATGTGGTTGTGGTGCAGGTCCCTGGCCTCGGCCTGGGCCGTGGTGACGACGGTGCGCGCGTCGGCCGTGAATCGCTCGAACATCTCAGTCCTCCCGTGGGTCCTGCGCGGGCATGAGGCGCGCATGCTTCTTGTGTACGCCCTGGCGAGTCACCTCGAGCGCGTCGGCGATCTCTTGCCAGGACCAGCCCTTGCGGCGCGCGTTGGCCACCTGCAGGTGTTCCAGGCCCTCGAGCAGGCGGCGCAGGGCCACGACGGCGCGCAGGCCGACCCGCGGATCAGCGCTGCCGGCCGCCGCGGCGAGATCGGTTGCTTCGGTCATGCTGTCAACTTACGTTGACGCTACGGGAATCGTCAACCCGAGTTGACAGTGACGGCAAAAAAAGAAGACCGACCCGAAGGCCGGCCCTCTCGTCACCGGCCGCGGCCGGTCTTTTCCTGCAATTCGTCGATCTTGCGGGACGCGTCGGCCTTGGTCAGGTCGTCCGGCACGTCCTCGTGCGCCTCGGTAGCCAGGGTCTGAAGGTAGGACTCCTGGGCTCCGGTCGCCGGCTCGTCACCGGTCGTCCAGTCCGACGGGTCCTTCTCGGCGTTCGTCCGGTCGGTCATCGCTCACTCCTCCGGCGAGAGTTGTTCGAACGCCTGTTCCCTTACCCGCCGTAGGTCAACTCCATGCCGATGATGTCGTTGTAGGCCACGTTCAGCTCGACCTTGCGCTCCACCGGGGAGGTGACCGCGAACGGCGAGCCCTGCGGGTCGACCATCTCGACGTAGCTGCCCAGGCCCATCTCGACCGGGCCGGCCACGACCCGGCCGCCGAGCCCGGCGCACCGGTCGATCGTCTCGGTCGTCTCGGCCACCTGGAACGACGGCTGCCAGCGCACGTCGTAACGCCCGGCGATCAGGCCCGCCACCGAGTCGTGCGCCTCGCTGAGCCACTCGCGGCTGCCGAACTCGTCGGTCAGCGTCCAGCCGAAGACACCGCCGTAGAACGCCGTGGCGGCGGAGATGTCGCTGGTCAGCAGGTCGGACCACTCCATGGTGCCCGGCTCGCCGCGCAACTGGGCACCGCCGAACCCGGCGGCCTGCCACAGGCCGAAGACCGCGCCGGACGAGTCGGACACGATCGCCGTGCGAGCGCCCTGTCGTTCCTCGACCCGGGTGATCTGCCGTCCGTAGGCCCGGGTGACCGCCTGGGTGGTCTCCTCGAGTTCGGGCGCGGCCAGGTAGGTCAGCCAGCCCTGGCTCTCACCGGGCTGGGCCCGGCGGATGCCGGCCACCGCTCGGCCGCCGAGCACGAATCGATCACCCTCGACCTGCCAACCGAAGAGACCGGCGTAGAAACCCGCCGCGTCGTCCGGGTGGGAAGTCGTCAGCTCAACCCAGCAGGGGGTCGATGGCGCAAAGCCTCTGATCCGCATAATCCGCTCCAACGTGGACGTCCCCGAATGGCGATGACTCTACAAGGATCTATACGCGCTGTCACTACCCTGGGGTTCAATGTCCGCTTTGGAGGGGCTTGTCGCTACCTTAAGTAACTGCCTGTAGGTCATCTGTCACACGAGCGTTAACGACCCTCGGCTGGGAGCGGTTCCAGCCATGGCTGTCAATCCCTGCGGTCGTTCGCGATCAGGATTTCGAACCAGACGGTGGTGCCCCGCACTGTCGGATCGGTGCCCCAGGAGTCGCTCAGCTCCTCGATGAGACCGAGCCCGCGGCCGCGGCTGCTCATCGTGTCGGCATGCGCCCTGATCACACTGCCGCGGGTGCCGGTGTCGGCCACCGAGACCAGCAGCCGCTCGGCGTTCAGATCGATGTGCACCTGTGCGGGCGTGCCCGCGTGCAGAAGGGCGTTGGTGGTCAGCTCGCTGGTGCACAGGATGGCCGCGCCGATCACCGGGTCGGGCACCGACCACTCCCGCAGACGGGCCGACATCCATTGCCGTACGCGGCTCGGGCCCGTCGGTTCGGCCGCGACCAGCATCGTCGCGGAACGGCTCATCGCCACCGCGCGCTCCACCGCCAGCACCGCGACGTCGTCGTCGGTCGTGCCCGCGACCGCGGAGGTCGCGAGCGAACACAGGTTGCGTGGATCGCCGCTGGTCGCCGACGCGGTCGCGGCCACCAGCGCGTCGAGCCCCTCGGTGAGGGCGTGGCCCCGGCGCTCGACGACACCGTCGCTGAACATCAGGATCGTGTCGCCCGGCTCGAGCCGCACCAGGCCGGTCTGCCAGCGTCCGCCCAGCCCCAGCGGAGCGCCCGGCGGCACCTTGACCAGCTCGGCCGTCGGCGGCCCGCCGCCCTGCCCGGCCCGGCGCAGCACCGGCGGCGGATGCCCGGCGCTGGCCAGCGTGATCGTCCCGTCGGCCGGGTCGAGCACCCCGTAGACGACGGTCACGAAGATCTCCTCGTTGCGCGACTCGGCGCCCAGCGACCCGACCAGCCGGTCGAGCCCGGCCAGCACGCTCGGCGGGGCCGGATCGGTCAGCGCCATCGCCCGCAGCGCCGCCCGCACCTGGCCCATCACCGCCGCCGCTCGTACGTCGTGGCCGGCCACGTCGCCCAGCACCATGGCCAGCCGACCGTCGAGCAGGCGAAACGCGTCGTAGAAGTCACCGCCGGCCGCGTTGCCGTCGACGCCCACGTCGTAGCGGGCGGCGATGCGGAACGTCTCGAGCTCGGGCAGATGCTCGGGCAGCATGCTGCGCTGCAGCAACTGGGCCGTGCCGTGCTGGGCCTCGAACCGGCGGGCCCGCTCGGCCGCCTGCGCGACCAGCCGGCCGGCCGCGTCGAGCAAGGCCCGCTCGGCCGGCAGCCACGTGTGCGGAACGCGGTAGCCCATCGTGAGCGCGCCGGTCAGCGACGGCGTGCGCAGCGGCAGCGCGGCCAGCGCCCGGATGCGGCGCTCATGACGGTCAGAGGCCACGTGCCGCAAAGGCTCGCCGTCGGGCACGAACGACGGGCGGCCGGTCTGCGCGGCGGCGACCAGGGGAGAGCGCTGGTCGTTGGGCAGCCGCTTCCACACCGGGGGCAGGCGCTCGTCGGCCTCGTCGAGCATCTCGCCGCGGATGCGACGGACGTAGCGGTAGGCGCCGCCGTCGTCGACCGCGAACGCGCAGTGGTCGACATCGAACGAGGTCATCGCGTAGCCCAGCACGACCCGGGCCACGTCGTCGACGGTGAGCGCGCCGGCCAGCCGCGAGGTCAGCTCGCCCAGGCTCTGCAGGCGACGGGTCACCTGGGTCGTCTCGGCCGCGATGGTCAGCACGCCGGCGATCGCGCCGTCGACGTCACGCACCACGGAGTGGCCGCGAGTGAAGAACGCCTGCTCGGGGCGGCCGCTCGGGCCTCGTACGACGGTCAGTGGGGTCTCGGCCTCGAGGAAGGGCCGGCCGGTGCGGAAGACCTCGTCGACCACGCCACCGAGCCCGTGCGACTGCCACAGATCGCCGAAGACCTCGGCGGCGGGACGGCCCAGCGCGGCGGGGTGCAGGGCGCCGAGCAGGTCGGCGTACGCCTCGTTGTAGATCAACAGGAAGGCGGGGCCGTGACCGTAGGCCATCGGCATCGGGGCCGAGAGAACCAGCTCGACGGTCGCGGCGACGGCCTGGTCCCACTGGTTGCGGGGGCCGAGGCCGGTGGCGCCCCAATCGCGGTCGCGCACCAGGTCGGAGCAGCTCGGGCGGCCCGGCGCGGCGGCCGCGGCCTGCGCAGGCAAGGCGGGCATTACTGAGGGGCTCACCCCACCCGTCCCGGCCATGCCAAAAAGAGTATCCCGACTCCGCCGTTCGGACGATGCCGCACCGGCCAACCGTCCGATTCTTGACGGTACGACCCTCTGATCCCACTCGTGCGTTACGTCGGCAATCTGACTCTGAGTAGTTTCTGTGCCGCACTCGTTGGTGCTTCTAGCCCTTTGTCGTTACTTAGAGTGCTGTCATGACCGACGATCGCCGCCGCGCCCGGCTCTCTCGTCGCCCGATGTGCGCCCGAGTCCCGCCGTCGCCGTAACCCCCAATCAACCGCAGCCGCCGCCGGCTCGTGTCGGCTCCGCCGGTGTGCCGTCGTCAGCGGCCGATCCCGTGCGCCCCAGCCCCACCGCTCGGCGCTGATGCGGTCGCCGATCCCGTCCGCACTTCGTCGCCGCTCCGAGCTGATTGCCCCGTTGGTTCCGTCGTGTGACAAGTGTTGCTCTTGGCCGCCGAAGGGCGTTTTAAGTCGTTGCGTCCTAAGGTCACCAAAAGGCCGGCGATCCGCGCCGGCCGACCGGGAGCAGGGAGCACACGATGACCGGGGACGGGCTGGGCCTCAGCGACATGTGGCGATCGGTGCTGGTGGCCGTGCCGACCGCGCTGGCCTTCGTGGCGATTCTGCTGATCGGCTATCTGGTCGCGCGGCTTCTGCGTACGGCGGTGACGCGCGGGTTGCACAAGGCTGGCCTCGACCGTACGGCGGCCGCCCGCATGCTCGGCCGGGGCACCGCCAGCGGACTCGCCGGGAAACTCGCGTTCTACGGCGTGCTGCTGCTCGCGCTGCAACTCGCGTTCGGGCTCTGGGGCCCCAACCCGGTCAGCGCCCTGCTCACCGACCTGCTCGGCTGGTTGCCGCGGCTGTTCGTGGCGATCGTCCTGATCGTGGTCGCCGCCGCCGTCGGCCGGGCGGCACGCGACCTCGTCGTGAACGTGCTCGGCGAACTCCCGTACGCCCGGATTCTCGCCCGCTCGGTCTCGGTCGTCATCGTGGCCGTCGGCGTCGTCGCGGCCTTCGACCAGGTGGGCGTGGCCACCGCGGTGACGCGCCCGCTGCTGATCGCCGTGCTGGCCACGATCGCGGGCGTGGTGATCGTCGGTGTGGGCGGCGGACTGATCCGGCCCATGCAGCAGCGCTGGGAAACCGTGCTCGACCGCGCGGGCGCGGAATCGGCCGTCCTCCGCGAGCACGCCCGCGCCTACGCCGCCCGCCCGCGCCCGGCCGGCGAGAACGACGAGACCCAGGTGATCCGCGCGCCGCGCCAGACCGTCGGCGACACCACGATCATCAACCCGGGTGCGAACGACACCATCGTGATCGGCAGCGGCACCGAGGACGCCGAGAGCACCCAGGTCATCCGGCCCGCCGATTAGGCGCCGAACCGCCGGCTGCGGGCCGTGTAGGAGCGCAGCGCCCGCAGGAAGTCGACCTTGCGGAAGCCCGGCCAGTAGACGTCGCAGAAGTGCAGCTCGGAGTAGGCGGCCTGCCACAGCAGGAAGCCGGACATGCGATGCTCGCCGCTCGTGCGGATGACCAGGTCGGGGTCGGGCTGCCCGCTGGTGTAGAGGTGCGCGGCGATCTGCTCGGGCGTCAGCCGCTGGGCGAGGTCGTCGATGCTGTGGCCGGCGCGCGAGCCCGCCTCGAGAAGGGACCGGATCGCGTCGGTGATCTCCTCCCGGCCGTCGTACCCGATGGCGATGGTCACGTGGAAGTCGGCGCCGTTGCCCCGGGTCGCCTCCTCGGCCAGTTTCAGCGCGTGCCGGGTGGTGTCGGGCAGCACGTCCAGCCGTCCCGCGAGGTGCACCTGCCAGATGCTGGTCGGGCGGGCCAGCCGCGCGGCGACGACCTCCTCGATCATCCGCATCAGGTTGCCGACCTCGACCGAGTCGCGCTTGCGTACGTTGTCGACCGACGCCACGAACGTGGTGACGTGCCGGATGTCCATCTCGGCGCACCACCGCAGCACCTCGTCGAGATGCTCGGCGCCGTAGCGGTGACCGATCCGGGTGTCCTCGAAGCCCTCCTGCCGGGCCCAGCGCCGGTTGCCGTCCATGACGATCGCGACGTGCCGCGGCAGGCTCTTACCGGCGAGCCGCCCGGCCAGGCGCCGCGCGTAGATCGAGTAGGCGACGCCCTTCAACGACTTCCACATGCGCGCCATCGAACCACCGACGCCCGCGCGCACGACTCAACCGCACAACATCCTCACGAAACGCGCACAGAACGGCTCCATGGCGGTTCGAAACGCCGTACGTAGTCCCGCGCGCGGGGGATCGGATCCCGCCAGAATTGTTCCGGCCGACGATGAATATGCGCCGTACAGAACTCCTCGAGACCGACGGTGACAGTGCGCCGCCCGATCGCCCCGCCCTCGAACTCGGCATTGACCGCCAGGAGATCCTCCTCGCTGTTCCAGCCCGACGCGTCGAACGCCCATCGGCCCCACGTGGCGTACACGTGAAGGGGGTGCTGCTCGTCAGGCTTGACCATCGCCGCCAGGATGATCGACCTGTTCGGATAGGCGTCCCGGCAGGCCCACGCGAGAATGTGGCACGCCCCCGCGGAGAAGAAGGCCTGATCGCTTCGCTCCCACGAGACTCGCTGGTCGGCGCGCTCGATCGGGGTCCGGCGGAAGGTTCCCGCGGCGATGGCGGGCACCCTATGTTCCCAGTCGCTCGACGATGTCGGCCAGTTCTTCGAGAGTCAGTCGTGCGTCCAGTTCCACAGTGGCGCCCCGGCGCAGGAGCGGTTCGACCTCGACGACGTAACGCGTGATCTCGGCCTGATCAAGAGGCGATTTCCCGTACGGGTTCCCGCCGCGCTCCCGCACCCGGCGGAGAATGACGTCGAGCGGCGCGCTGAGCAGAACCACGTGATCGAACCGGTCGTAGAAGAGCCCCTGGTTCGCGACCGTCCCGGAAACGACCACATCGGAGTGCCCGGCCAGCAGGGCGGCCATGCGAGGCTCGTCCCACGTGCCGTCCGGGCAGGTCCAGCCGTCGTAGTCGGTGTCGACCACGTGGTGGCCCCGGCGCGACAGCTCAGCCAGCAGCGAGCTCTTCCCCGTGCCGGACATCCCGGTTACCAGAACGCGAGTCATAGGTTCTCAGTATCCGGGCCTTGGTCTGGCCGCCCGGCATGAAAGAGCGGGGAACGTCGTCCCTGCCACTACCAACATATAGCTCTACAGAGCTCTTGCGGCAAGGGCCGGGGCAGGGCGCAGAATCGCCGGCCAGGGGGAATCGGA
Organism: Actinoplanes solisilvae; assembly: GCF_003999975.1. Lineage (GTDB taxonomy): Bacteria > Actinomycetota > Actinomycetes > Mycobacteriales > Micromonosporaceae > Actinoplanes > Actinoplanes solisilvae. The sequence continues at coordinate 216,495 of NZ_RJAC01000016.1, forward strand.
TGACTGACGTGATCATTGCCGGGGGCGGGCCGACGGGCATGATGCTGGCGGCCGAGCTGCGGCTGCACGACGTGGATGTCGTCGTGGTCGAGAAAGATCCAGAGCCGCCACCCTTCGTACGGTCTCTGGGGTTGCACGCCCGCAGCATCGAGATCATGGATCAGCGGGGGCTGCTCGAACGCTTCCTCGAACACGGGACACGGCACCCGGTCGGGGGCTACTTCGCGGGGATCGACAAGCCGGCGCCGCTCCTGGACAGCGCGCACCACTACGTGCTGGGCATCAAGCAGACCGTCACCGACCGGCTGCTGACCGAGCACGCGGCCGAGCTGGGCGCGGACATCCGGCGCGGCCGCGAACTGGCGGGGATCAGCCAGGACGACGACGGGGTGGAGGTCGCGCTGGCCGACGGAGCGCGGCTGCGCGCGCCCTGGCTCGTGGGGTGCGACGGTGGGCGCAGCACGGTGCGCAAGCTGCTCGGGATCGGCTTTCCGGGGGAGCCGGCCCGGGTCGAGATGTTGCTGGGCGAGATGGAGGTGACCGCCGCGCCGCCGACGATCACGGCGATCATGGCTGACGTACGGCAGACCGAGAAACGGTTCGGGCTCGGGCCGGTGGGGGACGGCGTCTACCGGGTGCTGGTGCCGGCGGCGGGGGTGGCTCCGGATCGGGCTGTGCCGCCGACGCTCGAGGACTTCCAGGCGCGGCTGCGGGCGGTGGCGGGTACGGATTTCGGGGTGCACTCGCCGCGCTGGCTGTCACGGTTCGGGGACGCCAGCCGGCTGGCCTCGCGCTATCGCAGCGGCCGGGCGTTGCTGGCCGGGGACGCCGCGCACGTCCATCCGCCTACCGGTGGGCAGGGGCTGAACCTCGGGGTGCAGGACGCGTTCAACCTCGGCTGGAAGCTGGCGGCCGAGATCAACGGCTGGGCGCCGGAGGGTCTGCTCGACACGTACGAGGCCGAGCGCCGGCCGGTCGCCGACGACGTCCTGAACAACACCCGCGCCCAGATGGAGCTGCTGTCGACCGAGCCCGGGCCCCTCGCCGTGCGCCGGCTGCTGGCCGAGCTGATGGACTTCGACGAGGTCAACCGCTATCTGATCGAGAAGATCACGGCGATCGGGGTGCGCTACGACTTCGGCGCGGGCGCGGGCGCGGGCGCGGGCGCGGGCGCGGGCGCGGGCGCGGGCGCGGGTGCGGGCGCGGGTGCGGGCGCGGGTGCGGGCGCGGGTGCGGGCGCGGGTGCGGGCGCGGGTGCGGGCG
>NZ_RJAC01000017.1 GCF_003999975.1 Actinoplanes solisilvae
CGCCAAGCCCATGCCTTCTTCCAGCACCGCACCGACAGCCAGAACCTGACCACCGCCGCGCCCTGGACCTCACCCTGGCTGCCGCCGGGTTACGGACAAAACTTCTGGCCAGGCGCTTAGAACTAGAGCGACTTGAGCAGGGCGAGGTCGGTGTCGAGGTCCCGGTCGATGTAACCGGCCAGGTCGGCAAGGGTGAGAGGCATCGGCGGATCTTGGCGACGCTTTTTCGGATCTGGTGCCAACTTCGCCCTGTGTCTTCCAATGTGGGCCTTCGTCACGCCATGATGATCGCGGTGACACTATGAGTGAAACTGGGCTACCGCAAAACGTGCTGACCGAGATCGGCAGTCCGATCCGGGAGTCTCGTCTGACCGGCGTCGACGAGCTCGCCCGGCTGGCCTGGGGTGCCGACCTCGCGATGGCGGCTGCCGCCCGCCACGCCCTCCAGCAGATGACGCAGGACGACAGCCGCAGCGTCTCCGCGGCCGCGGCCGCCGCCCTGGAACGCACGGCCGTGCGCCTCGACCCCGAGCGCGTCGAGTTCGGCGTGGTCGCCGCCGACACCCAGCGCCTCGTGGCCGACGTGCGCGTCGAGGGCCCGCCGCTGGGCGTCGCCGGGGCCACCGTGACCGTCTCTGGTCCGGGCCTGCGCGCCATGCTCAGCGACCGCACCCTGCGCGTGATGTGGCTGCCGCGCTCCGACTGGCTCGACGGCTCGGTCACCGTGCGCGGGCCGGCCGGCTGGGCCGAGGTGCGCGTCACCGGCCAGGTGGCCGACGCCGGGCCCGCCTTCGCCGTCGCGCCGCCGACCTCGCGCGGCGCGGAACCCGCGGGCCTGCACACGTATGACGGTGGCATGGTCGCCGACGGCTACGGCCCGTCCCGCGTCACCGTGCTGCCCGCGCCGCCCCAGGGCCGCCGCCAGATCGGCACGACCGTGCTCGTCGCCATCCTTACCACGCTGGTCGTGCTGGGCGGCGCCGGTGTCGCGATGACCCTGCTCAACGACCGCACGATCGCGCCGTTGGTCGCCGCGCCGACCCAGCCGGTCCCGCCCGATCCCACCGTCCGGGCCAGCTCGGCCGCCCCCGCTCCCGGCCCGGCCGAACCGCAGGTCACGCGGGTTCCGCTCGCGCGGCGGGTGCAGAGCGTGGCCAAGCCCGCCGTGGTCGGCACGATCCGGGTCGGCGCCGAGCCCGAGGGGGTCGCGGTCTCGCCCGACGGCCGCACGGTCTACGTGGCCAACCAGAACAGCCGCGTCCTGTCGGTCGTCGACGCTTCCACCCGCCGCGTCCGCTCGGTCGACCTGCGCAACACCCCGCGCTTCGTCACCACCTCCCGCGACGGCCGTACGGTGTTCGTCTCGATGTACGAGGACGACAAGATCACCGGCAGTGGGGTGGCGGTCGTCGACGCCCTGAGTCTCAAGGTCATTCGCAACCTGGAGACCGGCGACATGCCGTACACGCTGGCTGTGGCTCCTGACAACAAGCTCTGGGTGCCGATCCACAGCGACGGCCGGCTCGAGATCTTCAGCTCCGGCACGCTGCGGCTGGCCGAGATCAAGGTCAAGCCCAACCCGCACGCGGTCGGCTTCGCCGGCGACCAGCAGCGCGCCTTCACGGCCAACCACGAGTCGAACGCGGTGTCGGTGCTCGACATGCGCACCAACAAGGTGATGCGCACGATTCCGGTGGCCAAGGCACCGCACAGCATCGCCGTCTCGCCCGACGGCCGCATGGCGCTGGTCGCGGGCTACGAGGCCGACGCGGCCAACCTGATCGACACGGTCACCCTCGAACGCAAGGGTCCGTTCAAGGTGGGCCGCGACCCGCAGAGCGTCGCGTTCTCGGCCGACAGCCGCTACGGCTACGTGGTCAACGAGGGGGACAACTCGGTGTCGGTGCTCAACGGGAAGACGGGCGCGGTCACCGCGACCGTCAAGGTGGGCGGCAGCCCGCGCACGATCGGAGTGTCGCCCGACGGTCGTCTGGCCTACGTGTCGAACGGCAGCGACAACACGATCTCCGTGCTGCGGGTCGGCGAGTGAGCCGGCGCGACCGTGCCGCCGGTGAGGTGCTGGTGCGGCGGCTCTTCGCCGAGCACGGAGCGGCCCTGCTGGCGTACGCGACGAGGTTGAGCGACGGCAACCGCGAACAGGCCGAGGGGTTCGTGCGCGAGACCCTGCTGCGCGCCTGGTCCGAGCCCGCGGCCCTCAGTGACGACCGGGGAGCCGTACGGGCTCATCTGTTCCCGATGCTGCAAGAGGTGGCCCGCGGGCGTCGTGAGCCGATGCCGATGCTCGCCGCCGTCGGCACACTTCCCGCCGAAGAACGCGAGGTACTGAACCAGTTGTACTTCCGGGGTCGTGACGTCAAGGAGGCGGCAGCGTCGCTCGGTCTTCCGGCCGAGACCGTGAAGTCCCGCAGCTACCGTGCGTTACGGCGGCTGCGGGAGGCGCTGCCCACCGGCGAACCGATGGGAGCGGCCGGATGAGCGGCCACCAGACCGAGCAGCTCGGGGCCTATGCCCTGGGCGTTCTCGACGGCGACGAGTGGGCCGCGGTGCACGCCCACGTCGAGGACTGCCCGCAATGCCGGCGCGACGTCGGTGACCTGCGCGAACTCGAGGAACGCCTGGGTGAGATCCCGCCCGAGGCCTTCCTGGAGGGCCCGCCGCCCGACAGCGACCTGCTCCTGCAGAAGACCCTTCGAGAGGTACGGGCGGAGCGCCGCGGCGAGGACCGCAGACGCTGGTCACTGTGGACGCTGACGGCGGTCGCGGCGGCCGTGTTCGCGGTGGCCGGCGGCATGTATTTCGGCCGTTCCACCGTGCCCCAGCCGACAGCCGTGACCAACGTCGCCGCCGCCCGCTCCCTGGCGGTGACCGACACGGCGAGCGGCGCGTCGATGGCCGTCACCGTCACGCCGGCCGCCGGCTGGGTGCGGCTGCGTGCCACAGTTGCCGGCGTCCCGGCCGGATCGCAGTGCCGGCTCTTCGTGATCGCCAGCGACGGCTCCCGCGAGTTCGCCGGAAGTTGGCTGGTCAGCGAGGGTGCGGCGACCACCGTGGACGGAAGCGCGCTGGTCGCCCCGGCCGACGTGGCGGCGGTGCAGCTCGAGACGTACGCGGGGCAGGTTCTGGCCACGGCCACTATCTAGAACACGGTCAAGACGCCTATCATCAGATCGTGATGTCTCGATCCACTCAGCGTTATGGCGCCAGGGTCGCAAGATGACCAGCGTCGGCTGGGTCGCGTTGTCCATCACCGTCTTCGGTTCGCTGTGTTATGCCACGGCGTCGATCCTGCAGGCGGTCGGCGCCCGCCGCAGCGTCGGCACGGCCCGCACGATGGCCCACCCGCTCTATCTCGCCGGCATCTTCTTCGACATGCTGGCCTGGGTCGGCGCCATCATCGCGCTGCAGTCGCTCGCGGTCTACGTCGTCGAGTCGATCCTGGCCGGCTCGCTCGCCCTCACCGTCATCGGCGCCCGCATCGTCCTCGGCTCCCGGCTGCGCCGCCGCGACTCGGCCGCCATCGCCGTCACGATCATCTCGCTCACGTTCCTGGCCTTCTCGGCCGCCCCGCAACACGCGGTGCACCCGCCCAGCGAGCTGCGTTTCGTCCTCTGTGCCGCGGCGGCCGCGATGGTCCTGGTCGGCTACGGCGCGGCCAAGGTCGACGCGCCCGGCGGCGTCATCGCGGCCTGCGCCGGCCTCTCGCTCGGCGGGGCCGCCCTGGTCGGGCGTTCGCTGCCGGTCCCGGAAGACGCGACGGGCGGCCAGATCGCGCTGGCCCTGGTCACCGAGCCGCTCACGGCGGCCCTGCTGGTCTTCGCGGGCACCGGCATGACTCTTTACGCCCACGCCCTGCAGCGCGGCGACGTCGGCCCGGTGACCGCGATCCACTGGACGGCCGAGGTCATCGCCCCTTCCGCGGTGGCCGTGCTCTTCCTGGGCGACACGGTCCGCGAGGGCTGGCTGGCCCCCGCGATCATCGCGTGTTGCCTCACCGTCGGCGCGGCCGTCGTGCTGGCCACCGCCCCGGCGACGCAGGCCACCCACGTCGAAGAGCCGGTTCCGGTTGCCGCCGGGCCGTCCGCGCTGCCGCCGCAGTCGCCGCGGCACGCCCTGGCCGCTCCGCCTCTGCCCGTGCTCGCGCAGCCCACCGGCGAACGCGTCATCTGGTGGGGTCCGCCGCCGATCTGGCGTCCCCCGACACGGGGCCGCCCGGTCGAACCCACCTATCAGGCCCTGGCCCTGCCGGCCGCCGCTCCTCGCTTCGTCTGGGCCGCCCCGCCGCCACGGGGTCGCCCGCGCCCCGCTCCGGCCGCCCACCGCGCCCGGGAGCTGGGCCCGTCCCAGAACTTCTGATCACCCGCTGTGGGCCGGGTGAGCGCCGTCGGTCGCCGTGGCGAGGTCGTCGCCGCGTGCGGTGCGGTAATAGAGGACCGTCCGCCCGGTGCGGCGGCGCTGAACCAGGCCCGCGTCGAGCAGCACCCGCAGGTGGCCGCCGACCGTGCCCAGCGCGTAGCCGGTGACCGCGCACAACTGGCTCGGCGTCTTCGCCGTCGTCAGCTGCACCAGCACGAGTGCTCGCACCGGCCCGAGCAGCCGCCCCAGCGCCGCCGGGGCGACCGCCACCGCCGGGTCGGCGAGGAACCCCGCGCACGGATAGACGACGACGTAACGATGCGGGGCGTCCAGCACGATCCACCCGTCGCGGCACAGCGTCGGGATGAACGACAGGCGCGCCCCAGCCAGGTCGACGGGCGCGTGGTCGTACTCGTTGACCTGCAGTCTTCCCTCACCGGCCCAGCGCAGGTCGGGCCGCATGCCGTGCAGCGCGGCCGCCCATCCGCCGGTGGCGAGCCGGTGCGAGCGGGCCACGATGTCGGCCTCCAGCAGCCGTCGCCGCCGCGGCCAGTCACGGCGTAACGCCAGCTCCCACACCCAGGTGAGCAGCTCGGCCGTGCGGTCGATCAGGTCCGCGCCGCGCAGCGACTCCGGGACCGGAACCCCTTCCTCGACCAGCTGGGCCCGGGCTTCCGCCGGTGTCGTGGCGCGCAGCCGGGCCAGGTCGCCTTCGAAGGTGCCGTCCCCGTCGTCCGGCGGTGTGACGAGGAAATCGGCCACCCAGCGCGGCCGCAACGTGGCTTCGACCAGCGCGGCGGCGATCGGGTCGGTCAAGAGCCGTTTCCGGTACGCCGGGGCGTGCGCGTCCATCCACGCCCGCTGGGCCGGATGGGTTCCCTTGCCCGCGAACGCCTTCATCGCCGCGACGGTCTCGATCAGCGGGGAGACCGCGAACCGGCTCGACGCCAGCATGTCCGCGCCGACCAGCCAGACTCCCACCCGTACACCCCGATCTTTCGCGTGGAGGCGAAAAGCTGTGGCCGGCCCGTGGGCGCGGCCCAGACTGCCGCTCGTGCCAACCTACCGGGACTGCTTCGCCACCCCCCAGTTCACGCCGCTGTTCCTCGCCACTTCGGCCAACGTCGCGGCGGCCACCCTGCGCGGGCTCGCCCTCGCGGTGCTCGTCTACACCGCCACCGAGTCGCCGCTGCTGGCCGCGCTGAGCCTGTTCGGGTCGCACTTCGCGCAGGTCGTCGGGGCCATGACCCTGCTGTCGGTGGCCGACCGGGTGCCGCCCCGGGCCGCGCTGGTCTCGATCTATCTGTTCGGTGGGCTCACCACGGTCGTGCTGGCGGTTCCGGGGATCCCGATCGCGGTGATGTTCGCGGTGATCGCGGTGGGTGGGTTGATCGGCTCGGTGCACGGCGGTGTCCGATGGGGACTGCTCGGCGAGATCCTGCCCGAGCGTGCCTACGTGACCGGGCGCTCGGTCTTCAACATGTCGGTCGGCGCGATGCAGATCTCCGGGTTCGCGGTCGGCGGCGGCTTGATCGTGCTGCTCGGGGCGCGCCCGGCCCTGCTCGTGGCGGCCGGGCTGTCCCTGGCGGCGGCGTTGACCGCGCGATTCGGGCTGACCGCGCGACCGCCCCGGGCGAACGGGCGACCCTCGATCGGCGAGACGTGGCGCGTCAACGTGCGGCTGCTGCGGATGCCCCGGCGGCGCTACCTCTACCTCGCCGCGTGGGTGCCGAACGGCCTGGTCGTGGGGAACGAGGCGCTGTTCGTCCCCTACGACCCGACGGGTGCGAGCGTGCTGTTCATCGCCGGTGCGGCGGGCATGCTCGCCGGGGATACCGCGATGGGCCGATGGGTGCTGGAGCACTGGCGCGCGCGACTGCTCACGCCGATGCTCCTGCTACTCGGTTTTCCCTACCTGTTCTTCGCGGTCGGGCTGCCGCTGCCGGGGGCGGCGGCAGCCGTCGCGGCGGCGTCGGCGGGCTTCGCGAGCGGACTGATCCTGCAGCAGCGGATCGTCGAGATCACCCCGGACGAGCTTCGGGGTCAGGCCCTCGGCCTGGAATCGTCCGGCATGTTCACCATGCAAGCGGCCGGGGCGACGCTGGCGGGGACGATCGCCCAGCACCTGCCGGTGCACCAGGCGATCTCGGTCATGGCGGCGCTGTCCCTGGGCACCGCCGGGTGGCTGGCCCTCAGCATTGCCAGGTACGAGGGCCGGTGATGGCGTTCTTGCCGACGGTCACGGTGTGGCCGACGACCAGGCCGCTGCCCGAGACGCCCTGGGTACGGATCTCCTGGTTCGCCGGGGTCGGCAGGGCGACGTTGGCGCCGTCGCGGATGAGTTCGTTCGTGGTGAGGACCCAGCCGTCACTGTTCACCGCCAGGCCGGGGCCTTCGCCCGTCTTGAGCTGGGTGAGTTCACCGGTGCGCAGGTTCCATCGCGCCGGTGTGGCGTCGCCGTTCTTCGGCCACAGGCCCCCGGTCGCCCAGTCGCCTTCGGCGGAGTAGACGATCGACGTCGTTCCGGGCACGGATTTCAGCTCGCGGCCCCGGCCGTTCCGGTCCCAGGCGTACGCGGTCTTGTTCACGCCGTCCTTCTTGAGCGCGCCCACGATCGTGCCGTCGTCGGTGATGTCGTAGACGTACGAGTTCGCGGGCAGCGGCAGCTTGATCGGCGCCGACGTGCCGGCCTTGTAGAGAAGACCGACGGTGTTCTCGCCGCTCGACTCGCCCTCGGGCTTGGCGTTGATGACGATGTCGCCGGCCGCGTTCATGGCCGGGTACGGGTAGACCCAGCCCAGGCCGGGCGGCGTGCGGAGCCGGGTGTACCGGCCGTTCTCGTAGCGGAACGCGTATTGCAGATTCGGCCCCTCGGCGAGGCCGGCCACCACGCCGTTCACGTTGACCGAGGTGAGCTGCATCGACGGGGCCTCGAGGGGCAACTTCCCCGGCTTGCCGTCGGTCCACAGGAGAGGCTGGAAGTCCTGACCCTTGAAGTAGTGGCCGATGACGTAGCGCCCGCTCGGGTCGACGCCGTTCGCCGAGGCGCCGGTGACCCCGGCGGGCATCCTCAGGGTCGCGGCCTTGCAGGCCTTCGGCGGGGTGGGCTTGGCCGGGGTGGTCGGCGCCGCGACGACCGGTGGCGGGGGCGCGGGGTCACCGATCACCAGCGTGGGCACCGCGACCAGCAGTCCGGTCGCGAGGGCGACGCCGCCCGCGGCCTGCCACGAGCGGCGGCGGAAGGCGCGGCGACGACCCACCTCGACCAGGGCGTCCACCTCGAGCCGGGTGGGCGGCACGGAGATCTCCTCGAAGCGGTCCCGCAGATTCTGTTCGTCGTTCACGACTGCTCCCTCATCGACTCGGCCGGGGTGACGAGGACTCCGCGCAAGGCGGCCAGCCCACGGGCGCACTGACTCTTCACGTTGCCGACCGAGCAGCCCAGGGCCTCGGCCGTCTGCTCCACGGTCAGGTCGCCGAAGTAACGCAGCACCACGACCGCGCGCTGACCCTTCGGCAACGCCCGCAACGCGGTGATCAGGGCATCGCGCTCGCCGATCCCGTGGTCAGCGCCGGGTGAGGCGCTCGGCGCCGGGTGGTCGCCGAGCAGCACCCGGGACCACCCGCGCCGCCGTTCGTCGAGGTAGCGGCGCACCAGGATGCGGTGCACGTAACCGTCGAGGTTGTCGGCCGCGGAGGCCTTTCGCCAGCTCACGTAGAGCGCCGCCAGCGTCGTCTGCACGATGTCGTCGGCCCGGTGGGCGTCCGAGCAGAGCAGATACGCCGTCCGGTGCAGGCGCGGCAGCCGCCCCCGCACGAATTCGACGAACTCTCGTTCCTCGTCTGCTCGCATGTCTCTATGTCGGGGTGGGACGGCCGCGGGGTTGCACGGGATCGAAGAATTCTCGGTCAAGTGAGAACGGGCGGTTCATCGAGATCAGCTCACACTTGCCCGCCATTCGAAAGACCTCGACCACCCCGCTTACGGCGCGATGAAGCGGGCGCTCAACAGCCTGACCGACTCGGCCGCGGTCACCTGGGGCCCGGAGAGCATCCGGGTCAACGCGATCGCGCCCGGCCCGACCCGCACCGAGATGATCGACCAATACCTCACCGCGACGCCCGGCGCGCGGTGGACGGCGGCGCCGGGGCCTCAGTAGGGGAACCTGGGCGAGAAGGTCACGTCGGCCAGTTCGGCCTGGCCCTCGACGTTCGGGTGGAAGTGGTCGACCTGGTTGAGCTGGTCGAGGCTGAAGCCGGACTCGTGCACGTCGTCGTCGAAGCGGCAGCGTTTGCCATATTTGCCGCAGGCCTGCCCGAGCTGGTCGTTGTAGTCGTTGATGCGGGCGCGCACCTGACGGCGGCGCTGATCGTCGGACTCGTCGGTCGAGGTGGGGTCGGCCAGCATCGACGGGCAGGTGTCGAAGCGTGCCCAGGCCCGTACGGCCTCGGGGTCGTTGCGGCCCAGTTGCCACAGGCGGTAGAGGTCGGGAACGGCGGCCACCAGCACGCTGGTCCGGGGGAGACCCTTCTTGAGGCGGGCCAGGGCCCGGTCGACGTCGCGGCGGAAGGCGGCCACCGAGGTCATGCCGGCCGGGGTGGGGGCGCAGGCGTCATTCGCTCCGATGAGGATCGTGACGTACTGCGCCTTCATGTCGACGGCCTGAGAGGCCTGCGCGGGCAGCGAGTTCGCCGAGGCGCCGGGCCGCGCGAAGTTGCGGGCCTTGTTCCTGATCTTCGGGTTCTTGGCCAGGATGCGCAGGTAGTGACTGTCGACCGCGTCGGCCGTGCCGGTCGACCACGAGTTGCGGCCGCAGACGAGGAAGGCGCCGCAGCTGCCGAAGCCGGCGGTGATCGAGTCGCCGAGGGCGGCCATCGACGACGGATAGCCCTTCGCCGGCGGGCCGGTCGGATCGGGGTCGGAGCCGCCACCGCCGCCGGCGCCGGCCTCACACGCCAGCGCGAAGATGGCCAGGGAAGCGAGGGCAGCGACGTGCCAGCGACGGAATGCAACCACTCCGGCACGATATGTCATCGCGGCCGTCCGGAAGGTGCCACCTTTCCGGATTACGCCGTCCCGGGTGCGGCGGGCCGGACGAGGCCGGCCGCGCGGTGTGGCCGGCGAATGCGGCGGTGCCCCGGAAGGAGCGCCGCCGCATTCTCGGTGGATCAGCCTCCGTTGATGACGAACTGGGAACCGGGCTGGATGACGATGTTGCCGTCGGCCGAGTTCGTGATCGTCACGTTGGTGAGGTTGGCGTTGCCGCGGGCGCCGCTCATCGCGAGGATGCCGGCCCCGTTGTTGGATTTGTCAATCTTGACGTTGGTGATCGCGACGTTCGGCATGTTGCCGCCGCCGGTCTTGAACTGGATGCCGTCGTAGGTCGAGTCGACGATCTCGGTGTCCCGGATGGTGACGCCCGGGATGTCCTTGCCCTGCGGGAAGAGCGTGATCGCGCCGAACTCCTGGTCCTCGTTCCAGAACGCGCCGCCGGTGCGGTAGAGACCGTTGTTGGCGAGCAGCGTCGTGCCGCCGAACGGCAGCGGGTCGTGGTCGGTGGCCAGCATGATGCCGGGGTAGTTGGCGGTGTCCGAGATCAGATTGTTCTCGGCCGAGTTGTTCGAGCCGCCGTAGATCGCGATGCCGTTGGCCCGCCACGGCAGCTGCACCGTGTTGTTGACGAAGTGGTTGTTGGACGCGACGTCGACCGACGTGTCCTTGACCCGCGGGTTCGCCCACACGGCGAGTGCGTCGTCACCGGTCGTACGGAAGGTCGAGTTGTACACCCGGGAGTTGCGCGTGCCGTTGCTGAAGTTGATGCCGTCGGCGTACGTGTTCCGGATGCGCATGCCGCTGAACTCAAGCCCGTCGCCCGGGTTCCAGTAGGCCGGGGTGTCCGAGTAGTCGCGGCCGACCCAAGCGCCGACGTTGACGTGCTCGATCCACACGTTGCTGATCTTCGTGTTCTTGCCGAGCCGGCCGTTGATGCCGTGGCCACGGTTGGCCCGGTTCGTCGTCATGCCGAAGATCGCCAGGTCGGAGATCTGCGTGTTGTCGTCGATGTCGAAGCCGACGTTGCCCTCGTGCGGGTGGTTGATGTTGCCCGACACGTTCTGCGGCTCGGTGTTCGTGTAGAGCCGCGTGTGCCACATGCCGGCGCCGCGGATGACCGCGTTACGGATGCCCTTCTGGTTGTTACCGCCACCGCGGTTCGGGTCCGGCGAGAGGATCTTCTGCTCCTGACGCCACTGCCCGGCCGGGATCCAGACGCAGGGGATCACGCCGTTCTCGTCGTCGGTCACGGCCCGCTGGATCGCGGACGTGTCGTCGTTGCCGTCGTTCGGCACCGCGCCGTAGGTCGTGATCGACACGCAGCCGGAGGGCTGTCCGAGGGCGGGCGCGACCTGCTCGAGCTCGATCAGGTCGATGATGTAGAACGACGCCGAGTCGCCCGAGTCCCGCTGCAGCTTGAAGCGGGTGCCGGCCGGATACGACGTCGACAGCAGCGCGTTCGACTCGTCGAAGAGGCGCCGCGCGTCGGCCGACGGGCTGTTCGACAGCGACTCGGTGTCGTCGGTCGTGCCGTAGAGCCAGCTGTTGCGCGACGACAGGGTCAGCTTCTGCACGAACACGTCGTTCGCGTAGAGGCTGATCGTCGCGGTCGTGCCGCCACCGCCCGGAGCGTCCGGGATGGAGTTGCGCACGACAATCGAGTTGGTCTGGTTCACCGAGGTGATCTCGACGAACTGGCCGGTGCTGTTGAGCCGCACCGACTTGCGGCCCGACGACTCGGTGCCGAAGTTGGTGTGCCCGAAGGTCCGCAGCGCGTCCGCCTCGACCAGCGTGCCGTTGTGGCGTCCGGCCTCGGCCTCGTACGAGGTGTAGGGCGTGGCCGCTCCCCGCCCGACGACGATCGATTGCGTACGGGTGTTGTTGTTCTCGTTCGTCTCGGCGACGACGTTGGTGGCGTCGGCGACGGCCGTGACGGTCGCGCCGCCGCTGGTCGCCGTCCAGGTGCCGACGTTCACGGTGGCGGTCGCGCCGGCGGCGATCGCCCCGGTGGCGGCGTTCAGCGTGGTGCTGCCGGCGGTGACCCGGGTCGTGGTGGCCGCGGCCGAGCTGGTGCCGCGGTTGTTGACCTGCACCGCGAAGGTGACCGCGGAACCGGCCGACGGGTTGGCCGGGTTCGGGGTGACGCTCAGGACCTGCAGGTCGGGACCGGGGGCCTGGGCCACGACGAGCGCGGTCGGGGAGGCGTACGTGTTGTTGTCGTTGTTGGTCTCGGCGACGGTGTTGGCCGGGTCGACGACGGCGGAGACCTGGTAGCTGCCCTGCCCTCGCCGTCCGGCGTCGACGCTGACCGTCGAGGAGGCGCCTGCGGCCAGGGCGCCCACGTTCGCGCTGCCCACGGCCGTGCCGTTCAGTCGCACGTCGACCGTGGTGGCCGCCGACGCCGTGGTACCCGAGTTACGGACGGTCGCCGCAACCGAGATCGTGCTGGCCTCGTCCGGGTTGGTCGGGGTCCACGACAGGCCGGTGACGACCAGGTCGGGCGCGGGGGCCCAGGAACCGATGACCTGGATCTCGGCGACCTGACCGCCCGGCGCCCCGGTGTTGCTGAAGAACTGAAGCTGCAGGTCGGCGACCGAACCGGTGACCGGGATCGTCACCGTGTTCTGGCTGCCCGGGTTGAACGCGTAGTCGGCCCGGGCCTTGAGCGAGGTGAAGCCGCTCGCGCCCTGGGCGCGGCCGAGCACCTGCAGGTTCTGGGTGCGCGCGCCCCACGCGGAGTCGGGGTTGAGCTTGACCACGACGCCGGTCACGTTGGCGTTGGAGCCCAGCTTGGCGGTCAGCGTGCCCGGGAAGCCGTTCGACTCCCAGTAGCTGGCGAGGTTGTTGTCGTTGGCGTTGGCCGCGACGAAGTTGTGGACGTTGCCCGACGCCTCCATCGGCTTGCCCGCCGAGAGGTTGACGCCGGTCGGCGGGTCGGGATCCGGGTCGGGATCCGGGTCTTGGCCGTTGACGCCGAAGACCTCGAGCTCGGAGAGCTGACCCGCGGGCCAGCCGGTGTTGCCGGTGATGTTCACGCGGACGTAGCGGACGGTCGCGGCCGTGAAGTCGATCGTGACAGCGTTGCCGCTCGCCGGGTTGAAGACGCGGCCGGCACTGGCCGACAGCGTGCTCCAGCTCGAGTTGTTCGTGCTGCCCTGCAGGCTGAGTGTCTGGGTACGGGTGCCCCACTCGGACGGCGGCGGCAGCTTGAGCTTGACCTGGTCGATCGCGACGCTGTTGCCCAGGTCGACCTGCACCCACTGCGGGAACGCGTTGTTCGGGCTCTCCCAATAGGAGCTCGCGTTGCCGTCGGTGACGTTGCCGGCGCCGTACGGGCCGTTGACACCACTGGCCGTGGCGGCCTTGCCCTGCGCCAGGTTGGGGCCGCCGGCGGCATATGCGGGGGTTGCGGAAATCCCGGCGGTGACCAGCGCGGTCGCCAGGATGCCGGTGACGAGTCTTCGCCCTCTCATGAAGCCCTCTTGTTCTGCGCGCGTGGCCGCCGAGGTTCGGGGTCTCGGCGGCCACGGGGGATGGGGGACTTCTGCCACGAAGTTGGAACCAAATTTTCGGACTGTTGCCGAGTTTTTTCGTGGACAGGCATCCAAGGTTTCAGATGTGTCACTACTTCGTCAACGGTCGAACGCGTCTATTCGGCGGAGGAGCCCAGCGCGCGGGGGAAGGAGACCTGGACGCGCAGGCCGTCGTGGCCGGTCGAGGACGCGGTGATGATGCCGTCGTGGGCCCGGACGATCGAGCGGGCGATCGACAGGCCGAGGCCCGCACCGCCGCTGTGGTCGATGCGGGTGCCGCTACGCCGCCGGAACGGCTCGAACAGGGCCGGCACCTCGTCGGCCGGGATGTCGTCGCCGGTGTTGATGACGACCAGGGCGGGATCGTCGCCGACCCGCACGTCGACGGTGCCGCCGGGGCGGTTGTACTTCAGGGCGTTCTGCACCAGGTTGCTGACCAGGCGTTCCAGCAGCACCTGTTCGCCGAGCACGACCCGCGGGCTCAGGCTGCTGGTGATCGTCAGCCCCGCCTCGGCCGCGCGCGGACCGTACGAGCCGAGGACCGACGCGGTGATCAGGTCGAGGCGCAGGGGCGTACGCGCGACCAGGCCGCGGTCGCTCTCGCTGAGCACCAGCAGGCCCTCGATCAGGCGCTCGTTGCGTTCGTTGGTCTCGAGGAGCTGGGCCGCCAGCAGGGAGAGCTGGTCGTCGGTGAGCGTACGGGCCAGCCCGACCTCGATCAGCGTCCGCTGCACCGCGAGAGGGGTCCGCAGCTCGTGCGAGGCGTCGGCGGCGAACCGGCGCTGGGCCTCGTAGCCGACGGCGATGCGGTCCATCATGTCGTCGATCGCCCGGCCCAGCACGGCCAGTCCGTCACCGCCGTTGCCGGGGCGCAGGCGGTGGCCGAGGTTCTGCGGGCCGACGTTCGCGATCACCGGGGCCAGGTCACGCAACGGGCGCAGGCACCAGCGGACCAGCGGGTAACAGGCGGCCAGCACGGCCAGGAACACGACCGCGGTGGAGATGAGCATCGGGATGCTGGGGTGGTGGAACAGCTGGCGGCAGACGTAGGCGGAGTTCTCCGGGTCGGGCGGGAAGCACAAGGACGGCACGACCTCGCGCCACAGCGACAGCAGGATCTCGGCGACCGGCCGGAGAAGGAACGACACGCAGAGCAGGACAGCGCAGAGCGCCAGGATGCGCCTGGTCATGAGCCCAGCCGGTAACCGGCCCGGGGGACGGTGTGGATCACCGGGGGATCGCCGAGCTTGCGGCGCAGCGTCATGACGGTCATGCGTACGGTGTTGGTGAAGGGATCGGTATTCTCGTCCCAGGCCTGTTCGAGCAGGTCTTCGGCGCTGACCACCCGTCCGCCGGCGCGCAGCAGCACGTGCAGCACGGCGAACTCCTTCGGCGACAGCGACAGGATCTGGCCGTCGCGGCTGGCCGTGTGGCGGGCGACGTCGAGGACCACGCCGTCCTGCTCCAGCACGGGCGGCAGCGCGGGACCCGAGCGCCGGGAGAGCGCCTGCAGCCGCGCGACCAGCTCGGCGAAGGCGAACGGCTTGGTCAGGTAGTCGTCGGCGCCGAGCCCGAGACCCTCGACCCGGTCACGGATGCCGGCCGCCGCGGTCAGCAGCAGCACCTTGGTGCCCGAGCCCGACTCGGTGACCCAGCGGCACACCTCGTCGCCGGTGGCCCCGGGCATGTCGCGGTCGAGCACGGCGACGTCGTAGCGGTTGACGCCGAGCCGCTCGATCGCGCTCGCACCGTCGTAGACCACGTCGACCGCCATCGACAACCGCCGCAGCCCCTCGGCGACCGTGTCGGCCAGCACCCGCTCGTCCTCCGCTACCAGCACCCGCACGTTCCGGCTCCTTTCACCCGGTCAAGCTTCCACAGCGCGGATAAAGGATCGGTAAGGACGCCGCTGACGCCGCTGCGACGAGCCCTTCCGCACGATGGTCACCCTCCAGTCCTACGCATGGGGGTGCCCCTTTGTTCAGAATCCTGCGGAATTGCGTCGCCGCACTCGTGGTGGCCGGGATCACCGTCGGGTTCGGCGCCCAGCCGGCCCAGGCGATCGCGTACGGTGAGAACGCGCGCGACGGTGCGTATCCGTTCTCGGTCCTGCTGACGATGACCGGGCTGCCGACGCCCGACCACGGCACCCGGGACAGCTCGTGCTCGGGCGCGCTGATCGCCCCGCGCTGGGTCGTCACCGCCGGTCACTGCTTTCGCGACGCGTCGGGCCGCCGGGTCAGCGAGCCGGTCGCCCGGCGCACCACCGCCACGATCGGGCGGGTCAAGGTGAACGGTCGCGGCGGGCACGTGACCGACGTGGTCGGGGTCCACCAGTCCGAGACCGCCGACGTGGCACTGGCCGAGCTGGACGAGGCGGTCACCGGCGTCGCGTTCCTGCGGGTCGGCACCACGCCACCCTCGCCCGGCGAGAGCGTGCGGCTGACCGGCTTCGGGCTGACGGCCGGATCGGTCCCGGCGACCCGTTTGCAGACCGGGCGGTTCACCGTCGACCGGGTCGGCGACTCGCTGCTGGAGATCTCGGGCCGCGCGCCCAAGGACGACACCAGCCCCTGCCCGCACGACTCCGGCGGGCCCTATTTCCGCGAGGACCGGTCGGGGCCGCCGGTGCTGGTCGCGGTGGTCAGCGCCGGGCCGAGCTGCCCGCACACGGGTGCTGACCTGGGCGCGCGAACCGACAACGTCAGCGACTGGATCACCGCCACGACGACCGGATCTTCGTCTCGGGCGCCGGTGGCGTTCATCGTCGCGGGGATGGTGGCAGCGTTGCTCGCCGTCGTCGCGGTCCTGCTGTGGCGGCGTACCGCCCGGTAAGAGCAAGGGCCGGCCTCGCGGCCGGCCCTTCTGTTCTCAGCGGCCGATGCGCCGCTTCACCGCGCGGGCGAACCCCTTCGGGTCCTTGATCTTGGCGGCCTTGCGGGCGACCTCGTGCAGCTTCAGGACCGGTGAGGCCCGGAAACCGCGCACCTCCTTGCGCAGGTTGCGGATCGCCTGCTCCCGCGTCTTGAGACTCTGGTCGCGGAAACGCAGCGTCCGCTCGAGCCCGAAGATGCGGCCGGCCAGCTCCTTGGCCCGCTTCCGGTCCTCCTCGGCCTCGGCGAGTACGGAGGCCAGATCGGGCTCGTCGACGACCGGACCGGCCAGCAGGGCGGCCAGCTCACGGCCGCGCGCCAGCAGCTCGGGGTTGGCCTCCACCCCGGACATGGCGAGCCAGGTGGTCACCAGATCGTCGCTGTCGACCATCCACGGCGGCCACGGGTGGCGGCGGTGGGCAGCGACGAGGCGGTCGCGGAAGCGGAACCAGGCCGCGGCGAGCAACTCCTCGCGGCCCGCGCCGGCCGGCACCTGGGTGACGCCGGGGACGAACCCGTCGCCGGCCGGGTAGAGGTCGTCGAGAGGGAAGGCCTGGATCCGGGCCGCGTACGCCCGGAAGCCGGGCACGTCCTCGGCGGCGGCCAGCCGGAACAGCTCGGTCTCGGCCGCGACCGTGTCCGGGATGTGCCGGCCGTCGACCGTCCAGCCGTTGTCGTCACGGTCGAGTCGCTGGGCGGCCGTGTATGCCGTGTGCGTCGTTCCGGCCGGGCCGCAGATCGCGAGCCAGCCCGGGGCGACCGCGCCGAGCAGCCCGGCGCGGGCCGCGGCGTCGGCGGCCGCGGTGATCGAGGCGACCAGCGGGGTGTGGGCGGCCGAGGCGGCCAGGCCGTCGTGGGCCAGGCGAGCGCCGAGACGCCCGGGCCGGGCCTCGGCGGCGGCGGTCGTGTCGAGCAGCGTGTGGCTCGTGCCGGCCGCGTCGAACAGGGCGTACAGGCGGGTGACGGGCAGGGCCGCCCGCACCTGGTCGGGCGAGGTGGGCCGGGCCGGGTCGTCGTGCAGCGGGCGCCACTCGTCGTCACCGTGCCGGCTGTCGACCGGGCGCCGGTCGAACTGCGCGGGCAGCGCGAACTCGTTCTCGACGGCGATCAGCACCAGCGCCTCGGGGCCGGCCAGCGCCTGCAGCAGCCCGGCCCGCTGCGGCCAGTCGAGCGCCGGCGAGTCGTAGCCGAGCACCCGGTCGAGGCCGTCGGCCGCGATCACCACGTCGTACGGGCCGTCGGCCAGGCCGTCGAGGGCGCCGGCGATCACAGTGACCTCGGAGCCGGGGAACGCCGTGTTCAGGTCGCCGGCGTCGCTGACCGAGCGGATCAGCACCGTGACGTGCCGGCTGCGGGCGACCGCGAGCCGGATCACCTCGGTGCTGTGCGGGCCGGCGATCAGCGTACGTCCGGAGTTCTGCGGCAGGGCGTCGCTGAGCAGGGCCAACAGGGCTTCGCCACCGGCGGGGCGGCGGTAGCTGGAGTAGTCGGTCCAGGGCTGAATCTCGCCCCGGACAACCTCGATGTCAGACATGGGCGTTCCAATCGAACAGGCTCCGCAGCTCGGCGGGCGGCATGATCCAGGACTTGCCGAGCTCGTCGTCGGTGATGGCGCGGGCGGTGGCGAGGTCGATGTCTTTGCCCAGCATGTCGGGCCAGAGACGGCCGATGCGAGCCTGGCCGCCGAAGACCGGGTTGTCGCCCTCGAGCTCCATCGGGTCGCCGTAGACGGCGGGCTCGCAGCCGGCCGCGACGCCGTAGAAGATCGCCGTGGCGAGCCGGTTGGAGGCCACCCGCTTGTACTGGCGGAACGCCTCGAGCTGCTTGTAGAGGAACTTGCGGTCGGTGCCCTCGTAGTTCCAGCCGCGCTTGCCGAAGCAGATCACCTCGAATCCGGCCCGCTCGTAGGCCCGGCGAACCTCGGGCCGCTCGAACTCGGTGTAGTAGAGACTGATCGTGACCGGCTCGGTCTCGGTCTCCTTGATCTCGCTGATCAGGCGCGCGTGGTCGCCCTGGATCTTGGCGCCGAGGCCGCCCGGCGCGTCCCACCCGTGGAACAGGAACCAGAGCGTGCCCTTGCGGTCCGCCTCCGGCACCCGGCCCAGCTCGGGCTCCAGGTCCATCAGGTAGAGGAAGGGAGCACCGGTCACCGCGTAGTTGCGGCGCGACAGCGCGTGCCCGCGGCGGCGCGGGGCGTCGCTCCAGACGTAACGCCACGAGCCGTCGAAGAACTCGTGGACCGGGTTCCAGCCGCAGCCGACGTTCCAGCCGTGCTGCAGGTAACCGGGCAGGCGCGGCGGGAACTCGTCGTCCAGTCCGCAGTACCGGGCCAGGATGTGGGTCTGGCCGTAGTAATGGTTGTGGTGATGCAACGGATCAGTCCATTTCCAAGTGCAGGGTGCCGCTGAGGGCTCGGAGTACCTGCTTGCCGAGCCGGCGCGGAAGGCGGCTCAGCAGAAAACTGTCGGTCTGCACGGCGTAGGGCCGGCCGCCTTCCGGCGACGCGAACAGGGTCCAGTTCAGATCCTCGCCGTTCGACAGGTCCGCGATTCTCGTCGCGACCGTCCAGCGCTCGTCGTCGAGCGTGATCTCGGCCGGGGCGTCGATGCCCTCGTCGGAGTTGACGAGGAAGCGGCGCCACGCGATCTGGCGGTAGTCGACACCGGGCCAGCGCGGCCCCGAGACGGTCAGCCAGGTGGCGTCCGGGATCGCCACGACGTCGTCGGCGGTGACCCGGGCCGGACCCTCGATCAGGTTGAGGTACATGCCGGGGGAGCGGCTCACCGAGATGACGCGGCCGCCCCGCTCGGCCAGCACGCCGTGGTCGAGCCCGGTGATCAGCAGCAGCGAGTCGTCCTCGCCGTCGTAGAGCCGGGGGACCAGGACCGTACGCTCGAGGAACGGGTCGTCCGGCTCGGTCCCGCCGATCAGGTCGTCCAGCGGCACGAACGCGGTGAAGTCGTCCATCGCGGTCTGCCGGCTGCGCTGGATCGGCACCTTGATGTTGCCGAGCGCGTGGTTGAGCCGCAGCTCGGGCTCGCCCAGCGTGGACGGGAACCGGCCGGCCAGCCGCAGACCGTCGCCGTCGACGTGGGCCTGGGTGAGCTGGACCGCGTCCTTGCGGAACTCGATCGACAGGCGGCCCCGGTTCAGTGGCTGAACCCATGTGCCGTCGACCCAGGCGCCGGACGGGTACTGCACCCCGCTGGCCGCGAGCCCGCTCTTGCGGCGTACGCCTTCGTTGCGCAGCTCGACGGTCAGGTGCGCCTTCTTGGCCGACGTGAAGAGCGAGGCCAGCAGCTTGCGTGGGATGCGGGTGACGAAACCGACGGGCCGTTCCTCGCCGTGGGTGTCGGGCTCGGTGAGCCGTTCCACCGGCAGGTCGCGCGAGGTGCTGCCCGCGTGGATCGCGACCTTGATCGTCGACTTGTCGCTGGTGGGCAGGTGGGCGATCTCGGCGGTGCCGTGCACGACCAGCTCGTCGTCGGTCCACTCCACGTTCGACGCCGCGGCGCGGAGCTTGAGCTCGGCGCGAGGCATCTGGAACAGCGAGGACGACACCTTCGACCCGCTGTGCAGGCCCGGGTACTGCCCCTCGAACTTCCACGGGAGCCGGGGATGCCGCCGGGCCCGGACGCCGCCCTTGAGCCCGCCGTCGGCCCGGAAACGCGCCAGGCGCTGCAGGAGCTCGGCGTCGTCGGACTGCAGGGCCTCGTATTCGAGCCGCTGGAACGTGTTCGTCGTCCTGAGCACGGCCGGGTCGAGGCGATTGCTCAGCCTCTTGCCCAGCGCGAGCAGCGGGGTGAGCTCGTGATCGGCCGCGGTGCCGAACGCCTGCACGACGGTGACCAGGTCGATCGCGGCCAGGTGTTTGTGCACGTCGGCGCGCAGTTCGGGGGCGCGCTTCTCGATCAGGTCGAGCACCATCTCGGCCGACTTGACGCGGTCCTCGATGTTGCCGAAGTGGAACTTGAGCTGCGTGATCGACTCGCCGGACTCGCGTTCGCGCCAGTAATAGACCGGGGAGCCGATGAGGTCGACGGTCACGGCGTCGAGGTGGGCACGCAGGGTGACCGGATAATCCTCGTACCGGATCGCCGGGAACTCGTACTTGAACTGGTCCCAGAACGTGCGCCGGAAAACCTTGGCCCACACCATGCGGTCGATCGCCAGGGACGGCTGGTCGAAGATGTGCGTGGCCTTGCGGGTCTTGGCGTAGCTGATGCGGTGCACATAGGACTGCCGGATGCCCGCGGTGTTGTTGAACCGCCGCGCGTTGCCACCGGCCAGTGACGACGACGTCTCGTCGAGTGACCGCACCATCAACTCGTAAGCCGAGCGGGGGATCAGGTCGTCGCTGTCGACGAAGGAGATGTATTCGCCCTGCGCGTGCCGGACGCCGGTGTTGCGGGCCGGGCCGAGTCCCTGGTTCTCCTGGGTGACGATGCGGAACCGGGGGTCACGCTCGCAGAAGGCCTTCGCGATGTCGACGCTGCCGTCGGGCGAGCCGTCGTCGACGAGGATCACCTCGAAGTCGGTGAAGCTCTGACGGACCAGGGACTCTAGGCAGTCCTCGATGTATTGCTCGACGTTGTAGTAGGGGACGACGATGCTCAGCCGTGGGGTCACCGGGTTTTCTCGCCGAGGGGTGACGTGGACGGTGAGCGACGGAGCGGAAGCATGACACCTGTTCCTGCGAGGGGCACGGGGGACCTGGCGATTTTGCCGTACCAGGATCCACGAATCGCTACATCGAGATGAATCTTGCGTGAATTTTAGGACAACCGAGCGCTTACTTCTGTTGACTCGTCCGTGACGTCCGGTAAGTGCGAAGTGCGGCCAAGAGCTTTCCGTTGCTGTCTTCGATACTCACCGTGATCGCTTGAGGGGACTCATCCCCTAGAAAGTAGCGCCTCGCGCCCACCGGTGACGCCCGCGGGTTTTTTGTCGGACCCCTCCGATAGAACTACGCGCACCTGTTCGTGAGGAGGATCGGTTGTGACAAGCGAGAGCGTCGCCTACGAGCGGCGCAGCGCAGCCCCAGTCATCGCGCCCGTGCGGCCGCGCAAGCTGGCCAAGGTGCCGTTCGTCGAGCTCGCCGAGGGCCGGCTGCAGGGGGTGGTGTCGAGCGGGTCCGACGTCTCGCGGGTCTACGTCTCGTCGATCACCGCGGGCGAGCACGGCCTGAGCTGCAACACCAACAACAACCGCCCGTGCGGCGGGCTCGGCGGCGCCCACCCCTGCAACCACCTGCGCGCCCTGGTCGAGGCGGCCGTCGCGCAATACGGTGCCGGCCGCGTCGCCCGCTATCTCAAGGTCGAGCCGCCCGAGAGCGAGACCGGCATCTGGTCGGTGCTGCACCCGGTGGCCGCCCAGGGGCGCACGCCCGAGGTGTTCAGCAGCTTCCTGCGCCACCTGGCCTATCTCGAGGTGCCGCCGACCGCCGACCCGCTGCCCGAGCTGCAGTGGTTCCCGGCCGCCGGGGCGGTGCGCTGATGCTCGCCGACACGCTCAACGCCCGTCCGTCCGGCCTGGCCGAGGCGTTCGCCCTGGTCGACGGCCTCGACGACGCTCTCGTGCACGGCCTGGCCCGGCTCGACGACGATCGTGCCGCCGCTCTCGACGCGCTGGTCACCGCCTTCTCGGCGACCCCGCTGGCCGACCGGGTCACCGACGCGATCGGCAAGATCGTCTCCGGTACGGTCACCGACGACCACCTCGCCGTGCTGGCCGGCTGCCGGGTGGCCCTGCTCGGCGCGGCCCACGACGCCCTGCTCGGCGGCCTCGACACCGCGCTCGGCCGCAGCCGCGAGCCCTTCCCGGCCGCCGGGGCCCCGGGTGAGGCCGGTCACCTCGTCGCGGGCAGCCGGTCGTGGCTGCGCGAACTGGCGATCGCCGGCTGGCACGGCGTCGACCACGAGCTGGCCGCCGCCGGCTCCCCGGCGGTGCGGGCGCTGCTCGCCGATCCGTCCCGGCGCCGCCTCGCGGTGCTGCTCGACGGCTTCGCGGCCGAGCTGCGGGCGGCCGCCCCGGTCGCGACCCTGCCGCGCGTGCCGGTGCGCCGCTGGGCCGACCTCTGGGCCCGCGCGCTGATCCTCTCGCAGGACGACCTGCCCGCCGGCCCCGCCGCCCCGGTCGACGGCCGATTCCTGATCCTCGGCGCCGACCTGCACGAACATCCGACCGTGTTCCGCTGCCAGGTGCACGGCCTGCTCGAGACGGCCGGCCAGGTGCGGCTCGTGCGCACCAGTGTGGCCGCGGCCAAGGTCGACACGATCAGCGGCGCGTCCGCCTGGCGCATGCTCTCGGCGTTCCCGGTCCTGTTGAGCGGCCTGGCCGGCCATCGCTGCCTCGACGTGTCCGAGATGACGCTGACCGCCGGCGGCGATCTGCTCTGGGACGAGACACGCGCCTCGGCGGGCGAGCCGGCCGATCCGTTCGCGAGCGCCCGCGTGCTGCTCGGCGGTGCGGTCGCGGCCTCCACGGCCCCGCTCGACCGGCACCCGGCCGCGATCGCCGAACCGGTGCTGATCGAGGGCTACACAGCCACCACCGAGGCGCTCGACCTGGGCGGCGTCACGGTCGGCCTCGACGTCGAGCGGCTGCCCGCCGCCGGTCCCATCACCCCGGAATCGGTTGCCGCCTCGACCGCGGTCATCGGGCTGCTGCGTTTCGACGGCGATCGCTGGGTGATCCAGCCGCTCGCCGTGCAGACCACCGTCCGCAAGAAGCCGGTCGTTCTGCACACCGGCGATTGGGCGCTCGGCCCCACCGAGGCCAAGGCGGCCAAGGCCGAGGCAGCCGCCGGCACCGCCGTCGACGTGCTGCGCGAACGCGCGGGAAGGCTGCTGCGCAAATGACCACCGCGGAAAACCGGCGACAGGCCCTCTACTGGCGGCTGCTGGCCCGCCTCTTCGACCCCGACGAGCAGGCCGCGCTCGAGTCGTCGAGCGTCGCGATCGTCGACGACCTCGGGTTGCCGGCGGCGCTGCTCGACCCGACCGTCTCGATCGACAACGTGGTGCAACGGTTCCCGCAGCTGGCCGCCGAGTTCGACGGGCTGATGACCCCGGGCGACGACGATCGTGAGGGCGAGGTCCGCCGCGCCGCGCTCGCCTCGAAACTGCTGCTCAACGTCTTCGCCACCGGCTCCGGGGCGGTCAGCGCCGGCCAGCTGGCCCGATGGCAGGCCGACGCCGGCTGGTTCGAACGCGCGCTCGGCCACGAGCCGGGCCGGCTGCGCGGCCGGCCCGAGGGGCAGGTGCTGGCCGGTCTCGAGGGCGACCTGGTCAAACGCATGCACCTGCGCGAGGTGCTCGCCGACCCCCGGCTCGCCCAGCAGCTCACCCCCAGCATGTCGCTGATCGAGCAGCTGCTGCGCGACAAGAACAATCTCGACGGTGTCGCCCTCGCCAACGCCAAGCGGCTCATCCGCCGGTTCGTCGACGAGGTCGCCGAGGTGCTGCGCACCCAGGTCGCGCAGGCGAGCGCCGGCACGATCGACCGGTCGATCCCGCCGAAGCGGGTGTTCCGCAACCTCGACCTCGACCGCACGATCTGGAAGAACCTGCCCAACTGGAACCCCGACGACGAGCGCCTCTACGTCGACCGGCTCTTCTACCGGCAGACCGCGAAACGGGTCACCCCGGCCCGGCTGATCGTGGTGGTCGACCAGTCCGGTTCGATGGTCGACTCCATGGTCAATTGCACCATCCTGGCGTCGATCTTCGCCGGCCTGCCCAAGGTCGACGTCCACCTCATCGCGTACGACACCCGCGCTCTCGACCTCACGCCGTGGGTGCACGACCCGTTCGAGGTGCTGCTGCGCACCAAGCTCGGCGGCGGCAACGACGGGCCGGTCGCGATGGCCCTGGCCCGCCCCAAGATCG
This sequence comes from Actinoplanes solisilvae, assembly GCF_003999975.1. Taxonomy (GTDB): domain Bacteria; phylum Actinomycetota; class Actinomycetes; order Mycobacteriales; family Micromonosporaceae; genus Actinoplanes; species Actinoplanes solisilvae. The sequence continues at coordinate 23,723 of NZ_RJAC01000017.1, forward strand.
CCGACCCGCGGAACACCGTCATGGTGTGGATCTCCGACTTCTACGAGTTCGACCGGTCGCAGCCGCTGTTCGACGGCATCGAGGCGGTACACCGCTCCGGCGTCCGCTTCATCCCGGTCGGCTCGGTCAGCAGCTCGGGCACCCAGAGCGTCAACCCGTGGTTCCGCCAGCGCTTCAAAGACCTGGGCACCCCAGTGATCTCCGGTCAGATCCGCAAGCTCGTCGTCGAGCTCAAGAACTTCATCGCCTGAAAGGGGCCTTTTACATGAGTGACATGCTGCGCGCGCCCGCCGAGATCAAGTACGCCGACGAGCTCGACTGGCTCGAGTCGATCGACGACGGACCCAAGCCGTACTCGTGGCGTCTGAGCCCCAAGATGGTGCGCCTGTTCATCCTCGGCTCCGAACGCGCCGACGGTCTCGACCGCGACGTCGAACAGAAGTGGTACGGCGACCGCAGCTTCGTCGAGCGGTCCATCGTCACCCTCGCCTCCGACCGGGGGCTGCTGCTGATCGGCGACCCGGGCACCGGCAAGAGCTGGCTGGCCGAGCTGCTGTCCGCCGCGATCAGCCGCAATTCCACGCTCGTGGTGCAGGGCACCGCCGGCACCACTGAAGATCACATCAAGTACTCGTGGAACGTCTCGATGGTGATCGCCAAGGGCCAGTCCCGCGCCTCGATGATCCCGTCGCCGATCATGACCGCGATGGAGGGCGGCGTGATCGGCCGCTTCGAGGAGCTGACCCGCTCCACCAGCGACGTCCAGGACGCGCTGATCTCCATCCTGTCCGAGAAGTACGTCTCGATCCCCGAGCTCGACACCGACAACATCGTCTTCGCCAAACCCGGCTTCTCGATCATCGCGACCGCGAACAGCCGCGACCGCGGGGTCAACGACCTGTCCTCGGCCCTCAAGCGGCGCTTCAACTTCGTCCGCATCCCGGTCGTGACCAACAAGAAGAGCGAGGCCGAGATCGTCCGCTTCCGCACCGAGGAACTGCTGCGGCGGCACAACATCGAGCTCGAGGTGCCGCCCACGCTGCTCGACGTGCTGCTGCAGAGCTTCGCCGACCTGCGGGCCGCGGCCGGCGCGGCCGGCAGCGACGACGAGAAGCTCGAATCGGCGCTGTCCACCGCCGAGCAGATCGGTGTGCTGGAAGACGCGATCCTGCACAGCAACTTCTTCGGCGCCACCGCCCTGAACGCCGAGACGCTGGCCGGTTCACTGGTCGGCTCGCTGGCCCGGCGCAGCCCGGAAGACCTGGCCATCCTCAACAAGTACTGGCACGGCGTCGTCGAACCGCGCAGCAAGGAGAACGGCGGCGAGTGGACCGGCTTCCTCGAGGGCGGCCGCCAGGCGATCGCCACCCTGTCATGAGCAGCCCTTTCGACGCCCTGCGCGACCAGTTGCTCGGGGCCGCCGAGGCTCTCGGCGACGGCCCGGCCGCCCTGCCCGAGATCCTCGCCGGCATGGTGGACGACGTCGACCACGCGCTGCGCGAGCCGTTGGAGATCTTCCCGGTCTGCCACCACTCGCCGGCCTCGGCGCTGGCCATGGTGCGCCGGCTCCGCGAGAAACAGCCGAAGGTCATCTACCTGGAGCTGTGCGAAGACCTGACGCCGTTGCTGACCGAGCTGCGCAACTGCCGGCTGCCGGTCGCGCTGCAGGCCTTCGCGTCCGAACTCGACGGTTTCCCGGTCGAGTCAGCGCCGCTGAGCGTCATCGCCCCGATCACCGAGGGCTCCGCCGAATACCAGGCCATCGCGTACGCGCTGGAGACCCCCGGCGTCGAGCTGGTGCTGGTCGACCGGTCCACCGATCACGTCTTCCAATGGCAGCCCGGCCCGTCGGCCGAGCCCGGCACCGAAGCGCCCGAGGAAGACCTGCACGGCGACGCGGTCGGCCTCGAGATCGGCGACCTGCGGCCGCGCTTCGCCGAGCTCGAGGAACACCTGCTGCACCACGGGCGGGTGCGGCACTGGTCGGAGTGGTGGGACCAGTACGTGGAACAGCCGCTCGCGGGCGCCGACCACGACACGTACCGGCAAGTGATGGTGTTGATCGGAAGCCTGTTCCGGCGGCTGGCTCCGCACGACACCGCGCGATGGGACAGCGACGAGGACCGCGAACGGTACATGTGGACGCGCATCCGCGAGCACCTGGCCACGAGCGGCGTCGACCGGGCCGACTGCATGTATGTGTGCGGGGCGTTCCACGCGGCCAGCCGCCTCGCCGAGGTGGGGTCGGCCGACGGCACCCCCGACTTCGCGATCACCCCGCGCACCGGCACGAAATGGCTGTACGGCCTCATCCCGAGCAGTCACTCCGCGATCGAGGCGCAGTTCGGGCTCGCGCCCGGCTCCGTCTCGATCGCCGCCGCCACCTGGCAGAAATCGCTGACCAAGACCCGGCTCACGCCCTTCGAGCTCGCCGGGCAGAAAGGCAACCGCAAGAAGACCCGTAAGGCGCTGCCGCCCCCCGCTGCCGGGACGGCGCCGGCCGACCAGCTCACCGGCTACCTGTCCGGCCCGCCGGTGCTCGACGGGCTCGACGAGGAAGAGCTGCGCGGCTGGTGCGTCGACATCGTCCGGCTCGCCCGCCGCAGCGGCTACCTGGCCAGCACGGCCGACGCGATCGCGATCTTCGAGACGTCGATCCTGCTGGCCGGACTGCGCGGCCGCGCCCGGCCCACGCCGTACGACTTCTCCGACGCCGCGGTCACCTGCATCGAGAAAGACGTCGTCCCCGGCCGCCGCGACGTGCGCCGGCTCTGCGAGATCCTGCTCGGCGGCGACCGGGTCGGCCAGGTCGGCTACGACGCGCTGCCGCCACTGGCCCGCGACGTCCACGACCGGCTCGCGCCGCTCGGCCTCAACCTCGAACAGCGCACCATCCAGCGGGCCCTGCTCGACCTGGCCGCGAAACCCGAGCTGGCCCCCTGCTCCCAACTGCTGTGGATGCTGCGCTACCTGCTGCCCGACCAGGCTGTGCGCCCGGTCATCGGCTCGCGCCGGCTGGGCGAGAAACACCTGCAGGAGAGCTGGGACCTCGACCTCGGCCGCCACCAGCGCGCCGTGATCGAGCTCGGCTACGAGGGCGTCACCGTCGAACAGGTCCTCGAGCAACGCCTGCGCCGGGCGGCGTGGGACCCGAAGGCGACCGCGGCCGTGGCGCTCAAGGCGGTCGAGGACTCGCTGCTCTTCCTGGCCAGTCCCCGCCTGACCGACGAGCTGGGCAGCCGGGCGGTCGAACTGCTGTCGACCGAACGCACGGTCGACGACGCCCCGGTCGTGCTGCGCCGCATCCGACGGCTGCTGGCCCACTACCGCAGCACGGCCCCGGCCCTGCCCGGCTGGTGCGAACGGTTCGTCACCGAGGGGTACGCGCACTACTGCACCCTGTTGCCGACCGCGTTCGTCGACGACGAGGCGGGCGTACGGCAGGTCGGCGCGATGCTCGGCTTCCTGTTCAGCATGGAGAGTCTGGCGCTGTCGCTCGGTTGCGACCGCACCCAGCTCGAACTGGCCGTGATTCAGTCCCATCCGGAGTCGCCGGCCAAGGTGGCCCTGCTCTGGGCGGCCCGGCACCAGTTGGGCGCCCTGCCGATGCCCGAGCTGCGCACCCGCATCGACGAGCTGCTGGCCAACCCGCTCGTCGTCCCGGCGTTCCCGCAGTATGTGAGCGGTTTCGTGCAGGCGCTGGAGCCGGTGCCGCGCCTGGCGCCGTTCGTGGTCGAGACGTTGTCGAAAGCGTTCGCCCGCCTGCCCGACCCGGTGCTGCTGCCCTGGCTGCCCACCCTGATCACCACGCTGCGCGACCAGGCGGCCGAACTGGTCCCGGTCCTGACCCGAGAGGCGGGCCGCACGTTCCCGGGCACCCTGGCCGCCCTCGACGACTGGACCCCGCCGTGGAACGCCCGCCGCGTGATGCCCTCGGCGGCGGGCGGGGCTTTCGCCTTCCTCGCCGACCAGCCCGCAACCACCGACGCGGTCGCCGAACTGCTCGGCTGCCCCGGCGACTGGCCGCCACCCGAGCCCGCCGGCGCCGCCGCCCCCGCGACTCTGCTGACCGATTTCCCGGAAACAGCCGCCGCCGTGGAGGTGATGCTGGCCGGGGCCGGGCCGACCATTCGCAGTACCTTGCTGGGATGAGTCTTCTTGACGACGTGGGTGAACGCGACGGCTGGCGATGCTGGGTCTGCGACGAGGCGGTCGACGCCGGCATGTCGGTGAACGATCCGCGGGGCCCGAGCGTCGACAGCCGCACCGCCGACCGCAAGGCGAAGATCGCCGAGCGGCTCGCGCACCGGGCGTGCAACACGCGCAAGGGCGCGGTCAAGGTCGTCATCGCCTGGCCTGACCGGCTGCACGTCGTCGAGCCCGCGCCGCTGATCACCGTGGCCGAGCGGCTGGAACGCAAGGGCGGCCGCGAACTGGTCGCCCGCTGCCCGAGCAGGAAGGACGCCCAGGAGGCGGCTGATTGGCTGCTCGACCGGTTCTCGCGGCTCGTGCCGGGCCTGCCGGTGACCGCGACCGTCGACGCCGGCGGCGGCCAGTTCCTCGTCGCTCTGGCCGCGGGCCGCCGCTGACAGTCTTTGAGTGGCGTGGCGATGACATGCTGTGAAGTCTGTCTCCCCACGCCACCGCGAGTCTGGGACACTGCGACAGACCACAGTGGCCAGTCAGCGGACGGAGTGCCCGTGTGACCGAGTCGATCATTGCTCGCGTAGCCCGCACCACGGTCGAGCGCGCAGCCCCCGAAGAGCTGTTGTTCTTCGACGCCGCGGCGGCGGCCTATGCGAGCAGGTCCGGTCGAGCCACGCCGCGGCGGGGCCGCCGAGGCGACGAGGCACTCGGCTACGGAGTGTCCGAGGTGGTCGACCTGGTGACTCCGGTGGCGCTCACCGTGGCGGGCGCGGTCGTCGCCCATCTCGCCGATCGGGTGGGCGCCGCGGCCAGCGCGCGGACCGGCCGGCTCGTCGAACGGCTGGGCAGCCGGCTGCGGCGGCGCCCACCGGCGCCAACCCGCCTGCCTGAGCTGAGCGCGGAACAGCTCGACGTGATTCGCGCTCTGGCCGAGGAACGGGCGAGGGCGCTCGGACTGGCCGAGGACCGCATCGCGCTGTTCGTGGACGCGTTCATGGTGAGCGTGCAACGACACAGCGGTGAAGCGAGCCCCGACGAGATAGCCGAGTCGTGACCGGCAAGGATGCGAGCCCCGCGCCGCCGACCGGCATGGTGGTGCGGTTCTTGATGGTGATCGTGCTCAGCCTGGGCACGGCTGCGACCTTCTACGCGGTGATGCTGGCGGCCGGCCCGGCCGAACGCGAGCACACAGTGCAGTGCCGCAAGCAGGCCGGCATCAACACGGTGACCGGGGTGGGCAGCACCGAGGCATACCGGAACTTCAACCGCTGCGACACCGCCAACATCCGCCGTGAGTTCCGAAACCTGCTGACCGGCGCGCTGGTGGTGGCCCTCGGCGCGGCGCTGTTCTACCGGTTCCAGCCCGCCTACAAGCGCCGCCGCCAGCGACTGGTGCCGCTCACGTCGCTGGGCGAGGGCATCGCGCCCGTCCAGGAGCGCATAGACCAGCTGGTCGCCGAGGCCGGGCTCGCGTCGACGCCCGACATCGTCGTCGACCCGCTCAGCCGCGACGCCGGAGGACTTGCGTTCGGGCGGTTCCGCCGACCGGCGATCCGCCTCGACGCCGGCCTGCTGACCCGCTTCTCCTCGGACCCGGCTGCGTTCGACACCGTGGTGCGGCACGAGTTGGCGCACGTCCGCAACGGTGACATCGGCATCACCTATCTCACGATGGCGGTCTGGCGCAGCTTCGTGCTGCTGGCGCTGGTCCCCGTGCTCGTCGTCGAGTTGTACAGCATCTGGCAGGTCGCGCGGAGTACCGGCGAACCCCTGCGGGCGATCGGCGCGGGACTGACCGGAACCGGGTGGCGCATCGCCGCGCTGATCCTGGTCGTCTATCTGGCCCGCAACACCGTGTTGCAGGGCCGCGAGATCGCCGCTGACGTCCGGGCCGGGAGCGGCGACGTGCCCGAGCGCCCTGAGGCGGGCGGCGTCGCGCGGATCGTGGCCGCGATCCGTTTCCGGTTCGGTACGCACCCGTCGCCGCAGCTACGCCGCCGGGCCGCGCAGGAGCCCACCGGCGTCGTGCCGCTGACCCCGCTGGAGATGCTGCTCGCCGGCTGCACCATCACGGTGGCCTGCGACGCCGTCTACCCGATCCTGTATTTCCTGCCCACGTCGAGACTCGTTCTGGTCTACACACTGAGCGTTCTCTTCGCGACAGCGTTCGCCGGCCTGCTGGTGGTCGCCGGCTGGCGCTGGATCATCGCGGCCGACCAACGCCGGCCCACCCCGCGCCTGCTGATCGTTCCCGCCCTGGCGGCCACGGCCGGCCTGGTGCTCGGCCGCTTCGTCTCCCTGGCCTCGTACGGCCAGACCGGTTCCTTCGTGCGGTTCTTCCCGACCCGGGCGGGCCTGCTGCTCGTGGCCGAATTGCTCGCCGTGGCAGTGCTGCTCCCGCTCTGGGCGGCGTACTGCCTGAGGATCCGCCGCGCGGCCACCGGCTCCGAGCCCAGTCGCGGCCCGATCGCGCTGATCCTGCTGAGCGGGGTGCTGATCGCGTACGCGTGGATCGGCACGTGGGCGATTCCCGGCTGGGACATCACCCGGCGCGCCACCGTCGCCATCAGCGCCGCCGCCGGCACCACCGCTGCCTCGGCGCAATGGTCGCCGTTCGACCGCCCGATCGGCGTCATCGCGATGAACCCGATCCACCTCTTCGAAGGTTCGGCGGCAATCGCCCTGGTCGCCGCACTGCTGCCGTGGCTCGTTCCGGTCGCGCTGGCCGGGCCGGGGTTGATCGGCTCGCGGGCGCTGCGGGCCGGAGTGGCCGGCGGCTTGGCCGCGGTCGCGGCCGACCTCGTGCTGCGGGCCGGGCTGCGCCTGACAGTGTCGCCGGAGGTACGACAAGAGACGGCGTTCGTGTTCGTCGTCTTCTGCATCGAGGTGTGCGTGCTTCTGGTAGTTCAGGTCGTGGTCGCCGCCGTGGTGGCGTCCCGGGCCGGGCCAGGGCGGGTCGTCGGCGGGCTGTTCGCGGCGTTCGTGTCGGTGCTCGTCGGCGTCGCCGGCATGTCAGTGTGGTCGGTGCTGTCCGGCTGCGTGCCCGGCGTCGCCTTGCGCGCGGCGTCCTGCGCTCCGGGCGCGACGGTCGGATTCCTCTTCGCGACCTGGCGGGCGGCCACGGTCACCGGGCTCGTCCTCGCGCTGGCCGGCGTCGGGCTGGGCATCACAGCGGCCCGATACCGCGATCGCCGCCGGGCGACCGCCGATGTCGTGCCGGCCGCCGCGACGACCCGTAGCCACCGGAAGGTGGTCGCCGGGCTCGTCCTGCTCACCCTGCTGTGGACCGCCGGAACCGCGATCGCCCGGCCCCACACCGCACCGGAGGGCCGCGACTACACCGCCGGCTTCGCCATCCCCGCCAACGTCTCGCTCATGAACCGGGGCGGCACCACGGCGGAACAGGCCGAGGCCTGGCGCAGTGGCGGCGGTTCGCAAGCCATCGCCGATCTCGCGCGGGCGCTCAATTCGCTCTACGGCTCACTCAACGCCGACGTGACCACCTCGTTGGCGGGTGATCTGCGGATCGCCGCCGACGCCTTGGCGCTGGCCCGGACGTTCCCGCCGATCCCGGATGCCGCTGTGCAGAAGCAGTGGGCCACGGCGTTGCAACTGGCGGAGAAGGCGCTCGCCGGCACCGACGCCTACGACAGGTCACCCGGCAGCTACGACCGAATCCTGGTGATCTTTTCGTTGCTGGAGGCCATGGTCAACCTGTTCGAAACCAGCGACCAGCTCAAGGCGCTCATCGCCAAGGGCGGCTGAGGACAGAACGCCCAATCACCGGAGAACCCAAGCGCCGGATAAAGAGAAAGGCCATACAGCTCGAAGCTGTATGGCCTGGTGATGCTTGGTGCGCCGCGTAGGACTTGAACCTAAAACCCGCGGATTAAGAGGGGCGCAGGGCAGGTGAACATCGGCGCACAGGTCGAGCGTGGCGAACACCATTCGCATCGTCGTGCGCGGCGGTCCCAGGTAGAGGTCTGAGCGGAGGGGCGCTCAGCGGCTGGGCAGCCGAAATTGCAGGCCCATGCTGCGGCCGACTACCGGGTAGAAGTCGAAGCCGCCTGCCGCCAGGGGATTGGAAGGATATGGAGGCGGCACCGTGTGGGGTCGAGGGCGTATGTGTCGAAGGCGATCAGGTATTCCTCGTTGGTGGCGAGTGCTTGAGCTCGGCGGACTTCTGATTCGCCGAGGGCAATTGGGCCGTCTGCGGCCATCACGGTAGCAACGGTCTCGAGTGTGCCGGGGCCGCCGGGTGCTGCTCGTGGCGGAGCGGTGCGTCCACGCTTCCACCACGATCCAGGCGGATGCCGGCGCGCGTATGGCGGCGCGCTGGCCGGTCTCCCTGAGTTGTTGCACTGAGGGCAGGCCGCCTCCGGCGGAGCGGGCGCGGGGCGCCCGCGGCGAGGCACCGCGGTCGTGCAGTCAGTCCTGGTCCTGCACCACGTCGAAGCCAACCGCTACGCAGAATGAAAATGGTTCTGTGCTGTGAATGGCCCTTACCGGCGTGCGGGTTACACCGAGATCAAAAGGATATCAGTGATACCGTGAATACTTTCGATCTACGGCAATTTGGGTCAACAAGTCGGCCAGCACTTTGGGATAGGGGGTACCGGACCACGTTATTGGTATAGGTGTACGCGATTGTTGCGGGAGAGGCGGCAGTGTGGCGGTGCGAAACTCGGCTCTAAAGTCCGCATCCAAACTGCTGACAGTTAAGCCGTGACCCAGCCGGACGGAGCGCGCGCAACGGCTGTGTGGGCTTCACCTCGATGGTCGGCGACCGCTTGGTTGCTGGTCCTCGCTGTGGTCGCACTCGCAGTCAGCCTGCTGATCAACGGTAGATCGGTCACGACGCCGGCGGATAAGGCGCGAGTACTCGCTGCTATGCCTCTCACCGCGGCTGGCGCCGAGGCGGGATCGAATACGCCGTTGTTCACCGTCTCCGAGATGGCTCCGGGGCAGCGGTTCGAACGGTGCATCGTCATCATTGCCGACGCTGCGGGTTCGGCCGTGCGTTTATCCGTCAGCGGGGTTTCCGGCGCTCTGGCCCCTTGGCTGAAGGTAGAAGGTTCTACCGGAACGGGGGCGTCGCGAGGTTGCCGCGACTTTGTTGCGGGCGGAGCGGCGTTCTACACCGGCAACCTTGCCGCCCTCGCAAGCGAGGGAACTGAGGGCGTGGCCACCGGCTGGATTCCCGGAGGCCCCCAGCGCCGCACATTCCGCCTTGCCGTCGAGGTAGCCGATGACGCCCGCGCTGCCGGCGCACAGGCAATCGCCACGCTGGTCTGGCGACTCCAGGGGTCGTACGTGCCCTCGACCGCTCCGGTGACGACCACGCCCGTGGGTCCCGGCGACGGCCCGGGAGGTTCCGCTCCCGCCAACACACCTCGCGCCACGCCGTCGATCCTCGCCCGATCGAGTTCGGCGACTGCGCCCGCGGCAACTTCGTCAAGACGCGACACCACGTCTTCGGCGGCACTGCCCAAGGGCACTGGAGTCGGCGGGGCAGCCCGACCGGAAGCCTCGGCTCTCATCGCGCTGCCGTGCCCTCCGTCGACGGCCACTCGGATGGCCGATTTGATGTTCGGGGTAGCCCGAAATTCCGTCCTGCCGCTCCTGCTTCTGCTGCTCGTCCTGCTGTTCTTGGCACTGCAGGACCGGTTCGACCGTAAGGACCCAAAACTCGCGGAGGCTCCGCTTTACGGCGAACCCGACCAGGCCTTTCCGGAAACTGGCACGACCCCTTGGAGGACACAGTGACACGAAACGTCCATCCGTCGCGGTTCAATTTGCTTCCGCTTGCCGAACGTGTGAAGTGGTCGACCTCGCTTCGCGTGGGCCTTGCCTTGGTGTTGGCCGCGTTTTGGGTCTTGCTGCCGCAGGAGCGCCGAACAGATGGACAAGGGTTGCTAGCGGTTGCCATGGTGGTTGCCTGGGCCGCGTTGTTCGCCGCAGCGGCGCCTCGGTTCGGTCGGCGAACCGCGATCGTGGCCGCCAACATCGCCCTGCTTGTCGACGGCCTGGGCCTTGCAACGGCGCTACACGCGTACGGCGGTGTGCTGGGGCCGGTCAGCGTCCTGATGGTGCTCCACGTCTGCGGAGTCAGTCTGCTGATGTCGTTCCGCTCCGGGGGCAAGGTTGCGGTGTGGCATGCCCTGATGGTGCTGTGCGTTCTTCAGGCCGAGCAAGCCGGCCTGCTGGTCGTCACCCGGCCGGCACCGTTCCCGCTTACCGGCTACGTGATCTTCGTCGTGCTCCTTGGCTCGGCGGCGCTGGCCACGTCGCTGTACGCGGCGCTCAACGAGCGCGAGCTGCGCCGGCGCCGTTACGACGCCGAGGTGCTGCGGGGCTTGGCGGTGGAGTTGGAAACCTGCAACGACCTTAAGCAGATCTCGACGGCACTGGCACGGCTTGCGGTAGACGATCTGCTCGCGGAGCGCGCTTTGGTGATTGTCGAACCGTCGACGGACGAGGAGGGATACGGGCTGACGTTCGTGGAGGTGGGATGGCCGTCGCTGCCCGACGGTCTTGGTGCAGACCGGCCGACAGGCGCCCGCGGGTCGGTGCTCGCCGATGCCGAGGAGGTATCCGTGCTCGCTCGAGGGCTGGACCCGCGTCGGGACGCCTACCTCCTCGATCGGCTACCCGGCGCCCAGCGTCTGGTCGCCCTGCCCCTTCCGCTTGGGCCGGCGGGACGCGGACGACTGGTGCTTGACATGGGCACTCGTAGGCGGGTCGAGCACCGGATGATGTCGACCCTGCTACAGGGAATCGCGCATGTCGGTCTCGCACTCACCCGCGCCCAGTTGGTGGAGCGGCTCCGGCTGGCGGCGGAAACTGACGGCCTGACCGGGGTGGCCAATCGCAAGTCATTCGACGTGGCCCTCGCATACCACAGCGCGCGCGCTGCACGCACCGGCGAGCCGTTAGCCGTCATCCTGATCGACCTCGACTTCTTCAAAAAGGTCAACGACACCTATGGGCACCAGATCGGCGACGAGGTCTTGCGGGCGGCGGCCGCCGCCCTCAAGGGCGCGGCGCAGGACAGTGAACTCGTCGCCCGCTACGGCGGCGAAGAGTTCGTCGTCATCCTGCCCGGTGTCGACGTCGACAACGTCTGGGAGACGGGCGAACGCTTCCGCAGGTCCGTCCGGGACTGCTCAGCATCGGTTCCGGTCTCGTGCAGCATCGGCATCGCCTGCCAGCCGCCCGGCGGCGTCACGCCGGGCGACCTGCTCCACGTCGCCGACCAGGCTCTATATCTTGCGAAGGAGCGAGGCCGCGACCGTGTTGAGGTGGGCCGCTTCACGGGCGAACCGCTCCGTGCGTCGGCGGTGGCCGCGCAGTATGAGGGATCGGCACGGCAGGTCCACAGCGGCTGAGCCACGTCCGGCGCCGGGTCAGCCGGCCAGCAATCAAGCGTGATCTTGAAAGGCCCGGTATGAGGACTCCGCTCGTGCACGGACGACTTGGGCGCTCCCGCGCTGGCCATCGCGCGGACAAGACCGCGGGATTCGTTCTCGGCCAACGGTTGATCCTTCGGTCCTACGCGCTTCAGGTATTACTTTATGTTCGGCACGCGGTGATCGCGAGTGTCGCCGCGTTGCTCGTCCTGGCCGTCGCGCCCGCACTGATCGGCTGGCGAAGCACTGTCGTTGTCTCTGGTTCGATGACGCCGGCCATCCAGCCGGGTGACGTCATCGTCGCCCGGCCTGCCACATCCGACACGGCTGCGCGCACCGCGCCGGGGGCGGTGGTCCTGGTCGACAATCCGGCCGCGCCCGGAGAGCTGCTGATGCACAGACTGGTCGACTACGACTCCAAGGGCCAGATGATTTTGAAAGGCGATGCCAATCCCGAGCAGGACAGCACGCCCGTTCCGATGCGAAACCTCAAGGGTGTGGCGAGCCTTCGCATCCCGTTCATCGGATTGCCGTTCCTCTGGTTCCAAGAAGGCCGCCACCTTCTCGCCCTCGGCACTGTAGCGCTCCTCCTCGCCCTGATCATCTGGCCCACCGCCGGTTACGACGAATCCCGCCCCAGCGCCCCGGCCGGTCGCCACCGCGCACGAAGGGCGCGCCGCGCAGGTCTCAGCCATGACTGAATTGCCGAGGGTGCCGTCCTAAGCGGCATCGTCACTCAGCCGAAACAAGATGTGGGGCCACCTTCGCCGATCGCGTGTGGTAAGTGAGCCTGTTGCGCTTGGCCGACCGCGAAAAAGAGAAGAAGGGATCGCCATGAACCCGATCGAGCAAGTGGCACCGGACCGGGTGGGAAGACGCCGCCAGCGTAACCGTGGTGTAGTCGTCATGGTGGCTCTACTCGGTTGTTTCGCCATGGTGTGGCAGGCGTCGCACGCCGCATTCTCGGACACGACCACCAACACTGGCAACACCTTGGGCGCTGGCACAGTCGTGATCAGTGACAATGCTGCGGGCGCGATGTTCACCGCGCCCGCGCTCGCGCCCGGAGCCACCGGCACCGCGTGTATCGGTGTGGAGTATCTGGGCTCCTTGACGAACCCCGCGGTCAAGCTGTACTTCACCGGGGCGCAGGAGTCGAACAGCGGCGGCGCCTACGGAGCCTGGGCCAACGACGCCACGTCGGAAGCCGACGACAACCTGAGCATGCAAATTGAAGTCTGGAACACCGACCTCGGCAGCAACCCGGGCTACAACAATTGCACCCCGGGTGGCGCCGGTTCCTTCGTCGACCTCGCCGGCGTGGCCCCCGGAACCAATCTGAAAAGCCTGATCAATGCAAATACCGACTACGCTACCGGCTTGCTCTCTCAGTGGGGCACTGTTACCGCAAACATGTGGCGGGTCTTCCGGTTCACCTACACGTTTTCGGCTTCGGCGTTGGACTCGGCGCAGGGCGACGGCGTCAAATTCAACATCGTCTGGGAAGCGCAGCGATAGCGAGAACTGGAAAGACAACGGCGGATCTCGACATGGACGAGAAGCCGGTCGCCTGTTGCCGAGCGGTCGCTGAAGCCGGTCGGCCGTGACAAGCACGATCCGGTCGGTGCAGGCAGCGGGAAGGCGCGTCGCGCACGGTGGCAAGTCGGTGGTCACTGAGGTCGGGTCGGTCGAGGTACGGGTGTCGCCGGGAGTTGGAGCTCGTCCGAGCCGCAGATCTTCCGCAGGCGTCATCGCCGCTTGTTCGGGGATGTCAAGAAGCGAGTCAAGCAAAGAGTTTCCCACGCTTTTCGCGTGTGCGAAAATGGCCTAATTCAGACGTGCACAAGTACGTACGCGGCCCATGATCAGAAGGGCGCGGCATGACCGTAAACGCGAGCGGGCGACGGCGGAACGCCCGTCAGCCGCGCCGCGGGCTGGTGATCGTCGTAGCGGTGATCACGTTTGGCGGCGTCACTCTCGTGTGGCAGGCGAGCCACGCGATATTCGTCGGCGCTACTTCCACGGGCGTGAACACGATCGCTGCGGCCACGGTCCCGAATGCCACCGGACTGACGAGCTCGCGGCCGTGCACCGCCATCGCGCCTACAGCACGGGCCGTGTCCTCCACGGCGGGTCCGACGTCTTACGTCGATGTTCCCACCCCCGCGACCCAGGCCGGCGACCTCCTGCTCGCGGTGGTGGTCGCTACCGACAGGTCGGACCCCATCACCGCGATGGACAGCGGCTGGACCGCCGTCGGCGGCCAGGTGACCAGTGCCCCCGACAACCTCGCCGCTGTGTTCTGGCGCATCGCGACCGCCAGCCCGCCGGCCAACTATGGGTTCAGCTGGAACGACGTCTCCGACCGGGGCGCGGCAGTGCTCGCTTCCTACTCCGGGGTGGACACCATCGCGCCGATTGCCGCGATTTCTAACGCCAAGGGCACCAGCAGCACCAGCGTAGCGGCGCCGGCCCAGAATCCGGCCCGCAGCCCCACCCGGCTCGTCGTGGCCACGACGGTCAACTCGACCGCGGTCCTGACCGGTCCCGCCGGCATGACCGCCCACGGGGACATCGTCGCGACCAACTCCGAGGCCCGGTTGTCGACCTGGGACGAGCTGCGCGCCAGCCCAGGATCCACCGGCACCCGCACCACCACCTGGATCGGCAACAACGACTACATCACCTTTTCCATCATCATCCAGGGGCCGGCGAGCGGAACAAGCGATCCGACCGTGACGCTGAACTGGACTCCGCCGACGAACACCTGGGTCACCGACTACGACGTACTTCGCGGCGCTCCCACCATCCGCGTCGCCGGGCGTGTCACCTCCACCTGGACCGACACTGGCACCACCGCCAGCTCCGGGTATACGTACACGCTGAAATCGATCGCGGGGTCCTGGGCGTCCTCCGGAATCAGCGTCAACGTCGCAGCCTGCCCCTAGAAGTGCTGCCGCGCCTGTGGCGTGCCCACCAGCGGAGCCTCACCGAGACCGGCCGCAACCGCGACGGATACGTTTTCGTCGACGCCAAAGGCCAGCGGCTACGTCCGGGCTATCTGACCCGCCGCCTCGCCGCGCTTGTCGCAGCATGCGAGCTGCCACCGGTCCGGCACGCACGACCTGCGGTACGGTGCCGCGTCGCTCGCGCTGGCAGCCGGCACTGACTAAAGGTCGTCCAACCGCCTCGGACTCGGCGCGGCCTCCCAACCTTGACCAGATATCGGCGTACGGGCTCCAGCGGCAGAGCTGCGGTGGCTGGCCGTGCCCGACGACGCCGAACTTGCACATCTGCTTCACCCACCACGTGGATTACCTGCTCACGTGGCTCGACGACTACCCGCCGACCAGGTAGACCCGACTGCGCTGGCCTCCATCCGGCGAAGCCTCGGCTGGATGATCGGGCAGGCTGCTGTCGAGCAAGGCGATCGGCCCGCCTCGACGGAAACAGCCGCAGGTCTGTTGGTCGACTTCATGTGGTGGCTGGACACCTGCGAGGACGTACAGGTCGACTCCTTCGTCGCGGTGAAGCTTCAGGAGGGCACGGGCGCATGGCTGGACGACCGCGCTCGCCGCCCGAGCCAAAGGCACAACGATCTACCTCGCTGACGGAGCGTCGTCGGCGCTCTCCTGACGACCCCAGCCCCTCCGAGCCGTCAGCAGCTTTGGTCCTCGACGCCTCGTCGGAGGAAGTCTGCGACTACACGGAGGCGATTCGAGTACGACGCACTCCCCGACCAGCCTGGGCGGCCCTAGGAGATCGGGCAACAACATCAATAGTCCAGGCGCGTACGGCGGCACCGCCGATACCCCAGCGCCGGGATTAGATGACAGTGGACGACCGTCGTGTAGCCGCGCAGCGTCGACGGTCGCACATCCACGGACGACCGTCGTGTAGCCGCGCAGCGTCGACGGTCGCACATCCACCTGGTCCAACCAGTCGAGCGGCCACCTCCGCACTGTCCATGTCTGTGCGAGAACCCGCAGGCGCAGTTCGGCGACGGCCGCGTCCCGCGCTGCGATCGCGGCCTGCTCGGGTGCGAAGCGCCCGCGGCGGAGCCTTGTCGGGAGCCCTCAGCATCGGTCACCTTGATCCAGTAGTGCCAGCGCCCGTGGGAGAGGTCCTTCAGGACGGAACACCGCGCACCCCACTGCCGACCCGTCAGCGGATTCCGGCAGTCGCACCGTCGGTAGGGCATTCCGGCGATCGATGGGGCTCCAGGATCCGACCAGGATCGCGCGCGCCAGGACGACGCCTGCTGAGCAGGCCACCACGATGTTCGGAGGCGGGGCGGCTACCGCTGCCGCTTCGGCGGATCTTCAAGCGAGCCACGGTGGAACGGTAGGCGGTGGCTCAACGATGATCAAAACCGATGGCTGTGAGTCAGAGGTTCAATTCACAGCTGACTCACGTCACAGGGAAGCTGATCAACCGATCAGCATCTTCCCTGGTCGTACATGGTGCGCCGCGTAGGACTTGAACCTACAACCCGCGGATTAAGAGTCCGCTGCTCTGCCAGTTGAGCTAGCGGCGCTCGTTGGCAACGGAGAAACACTAACACGGCCCTTGGTGATCTTTAAAATCGGCCCGGAGGTGGTCCGCCACCCGTCCGGAGGACTCGATCTCTTGCATCCATGAGGCAGGATGTCCCCGAACTTCAGAGGGGACGGGGCAGCATGCGGCGCACGCTTGTGGCAGTCATGGCGATGGCGGTGATCACGCCGGTCACGCTGGCGGCGTGCGGTGGGGGCAAGAAGGAGGACAAGGTCGCCGGCGCGCCCTCGACAAGCGCGGGTGCGAGTGCGAGTGCGGGCGCCCCGCGGGAGGAGTCGGCTTCCGTGCCGGTCAGCCTCGCGGTCACCCCGGCTTCCGGAAAAACTGGTGTGCCGGTCAGTGCCGAGATCGGCCTCAAGGTCGCCGGGGCCAAGGTGACCACCGTCACTCTCAAAGACTCGGCCGGTGCCACGGTCGCGGGGACGTTGCGTGAGGACGGTTCGGCCTGGGTGCCGAGCAAGCCGCTCAAGACGAAGCAGAAGTACGTGGCCAGTGTCGTCGCCACCGGCGAGAACGGCGAGACGAAGACCGCCGCGACCACGTTCACCACGATGGGGGCGCCGGGTAGGAAGACCGGCACCGGCCTCTACCTCTTCGATGACCGCACGTACGGCGTGGCCATGCCCGTCGTCGTGGAGTTCAGCCCGGGTATCAAGAAGGCCGACCGCGCCGCCGTTCAGCGCCGCCTCTTCGTCACCACCACGCCGGCCCAGCCGGGTGTCTGGTCGTGGACCGACAACGGCACCCAGGCGTTCTACCGCGGTCCGGAGTTCTGGCAGCCGGGCACCACGCTCAAGGTCCGTGTCGCGGTCGGGGGGCTGCCTACCGGCGGCGGGCGTTACGGCGACCGGGATCGTTCGGCCACGTCGAAGATCGGCCGCAAGTTCGAGATGAAGGTCGACAACGCCACGAAGAAGATGACCGTGGTGCAGGACGGAAAGACGATCAAGACGATGCCGGTGAGCCTCGGTAAGAAGAGCACGCC
Source organism: Actinoplanes solisilvae (assembly GCF_003999975.1). Classification (GTDB taxonomy): domain Bacteria; phylum Actinomycetota; class Actinomycetes; order Mycobacteriales; family Micromonosporaceae; genus Actinoplanes; species Actinoplanes solisilvae. Next base: position 40,820 of record NZ_RJAC01000017.1, read on the forward strand.
GTCGTCGAGCGGGGTCATGGTCGTGATGGAGAAGATGGCCGACACGGTGTTCGACACCAGGGCCGAGCTCGGCCCGGTCAACGGCTACCGCACCGAGATCCAGTTCGCGCAGCGCCTCACCTGGTCGGGTCAGTACATTCACTCGGCTCCGTGGTCGGTCGGCTCGCAGGGGCGCCGCAACGTGTCGCACGGCTGTGTGAATGTGGCGCCCGGCAACGCGCGCTGGCTGTTCGACAAGACCCTGATCGGTGATCCGGTCACGGTGAAGGGCACCGAGGACAAGCTGGCCTACGGGAACGGCTGGACACCCTGGGACAAGACCTGGGCCGAGTACATCAAGGGCAGCGCTCTGCCGGTTCCGGACTCGCTGAAGTGACCAATGTGTCTAATGCTGCCAAATCGGTCCAAATGTAAGAACGAGTAATCGTCGCGGCACGATTCCGGGATTGGTCACCGGGAAAGATAAGTGCAGTATTGGGCGCGCCGGGACGATCGACGCCGTGAGGGGACCATGAAGACCTGGGGAGCAAAGGGAAGGTGGCGGCTCGCCGCGATCACGGTGATCGCGGGCAGCGTGCTGCTGAGCTCGGGCTGTGGTGACGGTGACAAGAAGTCGTCCTCGTGGCAGGGCGGGGCGCAGCCGGGCAGCAGCGCCGGCGCCCCCGGCGGCGAGGGCGATCAGCCGTCGCCCCAGCCCACGCTGAGCACCGTCGCGGTGACGTCGCCGGCCGCCGAGGCGAAAGGCGTCGGCGCGATCGAGCCGATCAAATACTCGAGCGAAGATCCCGAGAACACCACCGTCAAGGTGACCGACGCCAAGGGTGAAGAGGTCGAGGGCACCCTCGACAAGGACGCCAAGACCTGGACCCCGGCCAAGGCCCTGCCGTGGGGCACGAAGTTCACCGTGACGGTCACCGGCGCCGAGGCCGAGGGCAAGGGCAACACCGCCACCAGCTCGTTCACCACGATGGCCAAGCCGGCGAAGCTGGTGCGCGTCTCGAGCTTCCTGGGCGACGGCCAGACGGTCGGCGTGGGCATGCCGCTGATCATCAAGTTCGGCCGGGCCATCCCCGAGAGCTACCGCGACGACGTCGAGCGCCGCATGAAGGTGACCTCCACCCCGGCGCAGGAGGGCATCTGGCACTGGACGAGCCCGACCGAGGTGCACTACCGCCCCAAGGTCTTCTGGCAGGCCAACTCGAAGGTCTTCTACAAGGTCGCGCTGACCGGCGTCCCGCTGGGTAACGGCTACTACGGCCGTTCCGACCTGACCGTCGACCTCAAGGTCGGCCGCTCGTTCGTCATGACGGTGTCGAACAAGACCAAGCGGATGACGGTCAAGCAGGACGGCAAGGTCATCAAGACGATTCCGGTCAGCCTCGGCAAGCCGAGCACGCCGTCGTCGAGCGGCACGATGGTCGTCATCGAGAAGAAGAAGCACACGATCTTCGACACGACCGACGAGTTGCCGGCCGGTCAGGGCTACAAGACCCCGATCGACTTCGCCCAGCGCATCACGTGGAGTGGCCAGTTCATCCACGCGGCGCCGTGGTCGGAGGGCAAGCAGGGCCGTACGAACGTCTCGCACGGCTGTGTGAACGTCTCCGAGGCGATGGGTGCCTGGCTCTTCAGCCGCACGATGATGGGCGACCCGATCACGGTGTCGGGCACCGAGGAGAAACTGAAGAACGGCAACGGCTGGACCGACTGGAACATGAGCTGGGAGCAGTACAAGAAGGGCTCCTACCTCAAGTAGAACCCCACCGAAGTGAAAGGCCCGGTCGGCGACGACCGGGCCTTTTTCCGTTGTACGCCGGGAGATCGGCTTAGCCTGGCGAAATGTCCCGAATTTGGATCGTGATCGCCGTGATCGCGCTGAGCGGCTGCGACGGTGCCGCGCCCCAGGAGGCCGCGCCTGCCCCCGCGAGCAGCCCGGCCGCCCCCAGCGCCGCCGTCGACGACCCTCCCGGCGCCCTGACCTGCGCGGCTCTGGCCACGGCGATCGCCCAGTCTTCCCTGATGGTCGCCGGCGTCGTCGACGACGTGGTCCGGAGCAGCGCCACCGCCGACGCGCCGGTCGCCGACGCCGCCGAGCGCCTTGGGGTGGCGTACGCGAAAGCGGTCTCGGCGGCCGGAACGGAGCAGGAGCCGGATGCCGTTGCGGCGGTGGGAGCTGCCGCCTCGGACATGTCCAGTGTCTGTTCGGACAGTGGGCTGAAGACCGTCGGATGATCACGAACGCGGCCGGGTGGGATCTAATCGTGCGGCAAACCGCGTTCTGTCTGACCTGCACGTTCTTGAGGTGTTTGGCCGACCGTAACCGGTTCGTGACGCGAGTGGGTCACATTCCCTCTCACGCTCACATCCGAAAGTGCAGGATGCACTCTCGGAGCGGGTACAAGGAGGAGACCGCGATGGCCACGATCCATCACTTCGACCACGGGTGGATCACCCCCACCATCAGCTACGTCCTGTCTGTTCTCGGTTCGATGCTCGGCCTCACCTGTGCCGTGCGGTTCCGGTCGGCCTCGGTGCGCAGTGAGCGCATCTGGTGGCTCGTGCTCGCCTCGCTCTCGATCGGCGGCACCGCGATCTGGAGCATGCACTTCGTCGCGATGATGGGCTTCAACGTCGACGGCACGCCGATCCGCTACGACGTCGGCCTGACCGCGGCCAGCGCGATCCTGGCCGTGGTCGCGGTCGGTGTCGGCCTGGCGATCGCGCTGCTCGGCAAGGGCGCGCGCAACCTGCGCATCATCCTCGGTGGCATCGTCGCCGGTCTGGGCGTCGCCGCGATGCACTACACGGGCATGGCCGCCATGAAGCTCAACGGCGACGTCTCGTACGGAATGACCCTGGTCGGTGCCTCGATCGGCATCGCCGTCGTCGCCGCGGCCGTCGCGCTCTGGCTCGCCGTCACGGTGCGCAGTCCGCTGGTCATCTTCGTCGCCGCCCTCGTCATGGGCGTCGCGGTCAACGGCATGCACTTCACCGGCATGTTCGCGATGTCGGTGAGCTCGCTCCCGTCGGCCGGTGACCTGCCGGGTGCGACCGCGAGCGGCATGCTGGTCCCGATCGGCGTCGCCGTGGTCTTCGGGATCATCGCCCTCGCGTACGTCCTGATGTCCGCCCCGACCGAGGAGGACCGCGCCGCCTCGGCCTACCTGGCCCAGCGCCGCGAGGAGGCGGCCGCCCGCGCCCCGCAGCCGACGGCCCCGCGCGACCCCAGCAGCCTGGCCTCGGCCAACTGGACCTACCGGGACCGCTCCTCTCGCTGAGACTTGCGCCACACAAAGGGCCGGCCGAAAGGCCGGCCCTTTGTCATATGACGCTCCGAGGCCGAAATCGCCGAGACGACGCGTCAACTTCACATTCGAGGCGCGACAGTCACGTTGAGTAATCATCTGATCAGCGGAGCGAACTCCCTGTCGTCACTTGTCTCCCTCTCGTTTCTGGCGCCGGACGCGGTGGCCGATCGGGTGATCGCCGAGGTCCGCACGGTCGCGCGATCGTGCCTGCCTGTCACAACCAAACGCGGATAGCCTCTTTCGCAGGCAGCGGAGTGTGGCGATCGAGGCGAGGACGATATGGGCATTGGCATCCTGGGTACGGGCTCTTACCTGCCTGCTGAGGTGGTCACTAATGACGATCTGGTGCGCCTCGTGCCGGACGCTGATCCGGAGTGGGTCGCCCGCAAGACGATGATTCGGGCTCGCCGTTTCGCCGCTCCCGACGAGGCCGCGTCCGACCTCGCGGCCGAGGCCGCGCGGGCCGCGCTGGAGAGCTCGGGGCTCGAGGCGGTCGACATCGACTACCTGATCGTCTCTACGTCAACCGGTGACTCTCCGCAACCCCCGACCTCGTCGTTGGTTCAGGCGAAGATCGGCGCGAACCGGGCCGCCTGCTTCGACATCAACGTGGTCTGCGCGGGCTTCGTCTTCGGGGTCGCCTTGGCCAACAGCCTCGTCGCGATGAACCCGACCGCGAAGGTCCTGGTGGTCGCGTCGGACGTCTACTCCCGCATCCTCGACTTCGGCGATCGCCGTACGGCCGTGCTCTTCGGCGACGGGGCCGGCGCGGCGGTCGTGGGCCGGGTGGCCGAGGGCTACGGCTTCCTCGACCTCGAACTGGTCTCACGGGGCGAGGCGAGCGAACTGATCCACGTGCCCGCCGGCGGCAGCCGACTGCCTGCCTCGGCCGACACGATCGCGAACGGCGACCACTACTTCAAGATGAACGGCCGCGGCGTCCGCGAGTTCGTCAACAGCGGCGTACCCCCGGCTTTCGAGAGCCTGCTCAAGCGGGCCGGCGTGGCCGTCGAGGACGTCGACCACTTCGTGCCGCACCAGGCCAACGGTGTCATGCTGGCCGAGCTCGTCGAGGCGGCCGGACTGGGTGCGGCCGCGACCCACCTGACCCTCGACCGCTACGGCAACGTCGGCAGCGCCTCGGTGCCCGTCACGCTCGACGACGCCGTACGCAAAGGCTCGATGAACGAGGGCGACATCGTGCTGATGGCCGGTTTCGGCGGCGGCATGTCGGTCGGCGCCGCGCTGATGCGCTGGGGCGGCGTCCGCTAGGGGCGCGGTTGGACGAGCCAGTTCCAGGCGCGCTTGAGCGTGTCCTGGAGCCCCTCGTCGGCCACGCGCGCCGACGGGTCCTCGCTCGGCTCGGGCAGCTCGGCGCCCGGCACGCTGAGGATCACGCCGTGCTCGAAGAGGCCGCTCACCTTGGCCGCCGGCGCGAACCGGTGCCCGTGCGGCGTCTTGACGATCAGCCCGTGAAAGACGTCCTGCTGCTCGTCGTCCAGCACGTGCTCGACCTCGCCGACGCGCGCACCCGACTGGTCGTAGACGGGCGTGCCGTCCTTGAGCACGAGGTAGGCGACGGGCGCGCCGAGATCCTCGGGAGCTTCGTTCTGAGTCATGGCCGCGGGGTACCCCCGGGCGGCGCCGACTATGCCTGCGCCGCCGGCGGGAGACTGGCGACCTCGCGGTAGAACCGGTTGATCTGCCGCACCGTCGACTCGAACTCGTCGAGGCCGAACGGCTTGGTGACATAGGCGTTGGCGCGGTGCTGATAGCTGGCGACAATGTCGGGCTCGGCGCCCGATGTCGTCAGAATCACCACCGGGATGGCCTTGAGCCGCTCGTCGGTCTTGATCGCCTCGAGCGTCTCGCGCCCGTCCATGCGCGGCATGTTCAGATCGAGCAGGATCAGGTCGGGCCGGCTCGCCTGCGCATAACTACCCTCACGTCGCAGGTAGTCGAGCGCTTCACGGCCGTCGGCCACCCGGTCGACGCTAGCGCGCGTCTCCGCCGCCTCGAGCGCCTCAGAGATCATGAGGGCGTCGGCGTCGTCGTCATCGACGACGAGAATCTGCAGGCTGCGCACAGGCCTCCCTTGTTTGCTGTGCCGCAAGCATAGGGGCACATCCCGCGTTCAACTACTTCCGGGCGTGCCTTCCTCAGCCGGCATGTCAGCCGCCGGTTCATCGGCGAACCACTGCCTCACCTGCGCCGCCGGCAGGTCGAATCCGGTCGCCCGGATCCCCGACCAATTCACCCCCACCAACATGCGGTCAGCCTCGAGTCGCCCGAGCCACGTCCCCAGCCACTCATCGACGTCGACACTGACCACCTCGAACCCCCGATAGGCCGCCACCTGATCGACCACACGCCCCGCCCGCGTCGGCTTCGACCAGAACGGCACAGTCCGCCGCCCGTCCTCCCCGACCGGCGCCGGCAACCCCGCCCCGTCCCGAATCGAGAAGACCCGCCCCTCCTGGCCGGCCTCCCGCCGAAACGCCGCCCGATGAGCCCCACTCAATGACATACCCCTATTCTGTCCTAAAAATCGCATTTGGTACGCCACGTGGCCGTTGACAACCGCAAGGAGGGTCGCCCTCGCTGCTCCTCGCGAGCTCCCTGCCACTCCAGGCCGCAGCGCGCCTTTCGCGCCACTGCCTGGCTCAGGCCCCGGCCGTGGCTCGCAGCTCGCTCGCGCGGGCCGGGTTGCGCCGGGACAGTCGTCGCGCCGCCGGGCTACAGCCCTCGTCGCCGTCGAGGACGCTCTCCGCCTCGGGTCCAAGGATCGGGCGTCGGTGGTCGATGAACATCAGGCTCGGATGACTCGGTCGCGGGTCATCCGGGTTGCTCCGCTATCGGATTGCTCTATCCGTGTGTCCCCGGGTGCTCGTGTCGCGTCGTCCTGGATCGCGTCGTCCCGGGGTGCTCGTGTCGCGTCGTTCCGGATCGTGTCGTCCCGGGCTGCTCGTTCGCGTCGTGTCGGGGCTTCCAGGGTCGCGTTGCTGCTCGGGTCGCGTCGTTTCGGGTTGGACGGGTGGCAGCGGGCGGGTGGCGCTCGCCGGCGTGGTGCGCGCTGCGGCCCGTACAGGTGTTGCGGTGCTTCTGCGGCGGCATTCTTTCGTATTCTTGAAATTGTCTATACGTGCAGGTGAAGTGCTATTCAACGGGGTTCTGAGTTTGATTCTGGGAGCTTCTGGCGGTGTCTTCCGGTCACTTCTGGCGGCGCTCGGAGACACGAGCCGAACGCCTGATCAACATCATCTTTTCGGCCTACGAGAGATAAACATTTAGTACAAGAAAGTGGAATTCGTCCCGAAACGCGGCGTAAAGACGACGCGAAATCGGGCGGTGGCCATAGTGTCCGTTTTGTCGGTTTGATGCACAGCCGGACACTCATCAGTCACTGGAGGAAACACATGAACAACAGTCGACGCATCGGGGCGCTGGTAGCCACGGCTACGGCGGCGGTCGGCATGGCTACGGTGACCGTTACGGCGCCCGCCGCGGCCGTCGTCGCAAAGGGGCCGCAGCCGGTTTCCGGTTGGCTCGGCGCGGTGAAGGCCAACTCCGACAGCTGGGTGAAGATCTTCTGGCGCACGGACAAGCGGGTCTGCGACGTGCAGGTTCGGGTCAGCGGCCGCGATGTCGATGTCTCCTACCCGGGTAGGCGCAAGTTCGCGTCGTTCACCCGGGGCGACTCGCTGCGTCCAGGCCGCGGCGACTTCACCGCCGTCGAGGTCAACCCCGACTTCGACCGCGCCGGTGTGGCCCGCCTCCGCGCCACGATGTCCTACGACGGATGTGGCCGCCGCGATCGCACCGAGTTCAAGTCGTTCACGCTGTCGCTCCCGGTCCTCCGCAACACGGGTCGCCCGGGCAACGACCGTCCGGGCAGCAACGACCGTCCGGGCAGCAACGACCGGCCGGGCAGCAACGACCGTCCGGGCAGCAACGACCGTCCGGGCAGCAACGACCGGCCGGGCAACAACGACCGGCCCGGTAGCAGCGACCGGCCCGGTAACAACGACCGGCCCGGTAGCAGCGACCGGCCCGGTAACAACGACCGGCCCGGTAACAACGACCGGCCCGGTAACAATGACCGGCCGAGCAACAGCGACCGGCCGAGCAACCCGGTGAGCCCGGTTACGTCGCCTGCGGCCAGCCCGACGGTTTCGCCTGCGGCCAGCCCGACGGCTGCCGCCTAGCGGTTCGCCGGCGTGCGGCGACGTGAGCGGCGGCGCGCGTGGACGGCTTCCAGCCCCGCGCGGGGCGAGGGCGTCGGCATCAACCTCGCGCGACGTCGTCTGACTCGCGGATTCGAAGTTGGCCTTCAGGGTCCTCGATCATCCGAGAACGGTCGGTTCGAGCCGGCCGCGGTTGTGCCGAGGATCAGGCCAAGGCGGGCCGGCTGACGTAACCGCGGCGGGTCCCGGGGCCACTGATTGAGTCAGTGAGCCGGGGCCTGCCTCCGGTTTCGCGTCCCGAGGACCGGGCGGATGCGAGGACCGGGCGGATGCGAGGACCGGGCGGACGCGACGACCGGACGGCGCATGGAACGGGCGGACGCGACGATTGGACGGCGCATGGCACGGGCAGCGCGTCAATCGGGCAGCGCGTCAATTGGGCGGCGCGAGGGGGCAAGTGGCGCTGGGGCAACTCGTGCGCGGGGTCGAGGTCGGGGAGTGGGGACGCACTTCGCGATCGGATCGTCGGCCGTGTTCGCGTGCGGCGTCAGGGAACGCCGGGCCGCAGCGGGCCTATGGCCGTGAGGGGCGACGGCGCGGGACTGCTGGCCCCGAACTTGCCACGACTCGTACTAAATGGGGTAAAGCTCTCTAACCCGAAATCAGCGTTATAGCATGATCCCGGCGTGGGTCGCCCGGGGGAGCGGCCGGCAGGGAGGAACCGAGATGAGAACGGGTCATCGGATCGGGATCGTCGTTACTGCGGTCGTCGGCATCGTGGCGGTGGTGGGTGTGAGCCCGGCCGCGGCTTCCGGGACGCGCACGGCGGCCGAGCCAAACACGCAGCACGCACAAAATACGGCCCACGCACAGAACAAAAAGGCGAAGGCAGCGCCGAAGAAGGGCCCGCGCCCGGTCAGTCAGGTGCTGTCGGCGGTCGACGCGGGCGAGTCGGCCTGGGTGCGGGTGCGGTGGAAGACCGATCGGCGCGTCTGTGACGTGCAGGTCGTCGTCTGGGGGGACGACGACGTCGTGATCGATTACCCGGGGGAGCGGGAGTTCACGTCCTTCTCGCGCGGCGATTCGCTCGGGCTGGGCCGCGCCGATTACACCTCGTTCCGGGTCGAGGCCAACCCCGACGGCAACGACTTCTCGCTTCTCGCGGCCACCATCAGCTACACCGACTGCAAACGCGGATCGCCGCTTCTCACCCATACCTCCGGCCTGATGCTCCCGGCGCGGAGCTGACTGAAGGCCGACTACATAGCAGGCGCCGGGCCCGGCGCCGGATAAACCAGGGCGGCTTCGATCCGCCGATCAGGAACGGCGACGAGCGTCGCCGGACATAGCGAACGGTGCCCGGCTCCCACAAGGGGCCGGGCACCGTTTCATACCCGGGCGTTCATGATCAGCGAGGCGGGGTCGCGCAGGACCATCTCCATCGCCGTCGTGATCAGTTCGGGGTCGAAGGTCGAGGCGTGGAATGTCGCCTCCAGGTGGAGCACGCCGTTCATCTCGCTGGTTGTCAGCGTGACGCCTTCGGGGCTGTTCAGCGTGGGCACGCTCAGGTTGACCCGCCATTCGGGGCCGACCGACCATGGCAGGTCGCCCAGCAGGTCGTGCCGTCCCTGGTTGCTGAAGGTCAGCCGGGGGCGTGGCGGAACGGCGAGCTCGGCCGGGTACGGGTCGGGCATGCCGGGCGCCCCGTCCAGGGCGATCTTGCCTTCGCGCAGCATCATCATCGTGAGGATGCGGCCGGTGGCCAGCTCGTTCTTGATCGTGGTGTTGATCGACGCGGGGTCCATCATGTTCGGCGGGGACAGGTAGGGGCCCATGCAGAAGTTGCTGTCGATGCGCGTGTTCTTGTCGAGGAAGCGCCGGCCGTCGGCCAGGAACGTCGCGCCGCCCGTGTCGGGCTTGAGGCCCAGGTGGTCAAGCGCGGTGGTGAAGGCCGCGAACGTGATCGCCGAGGTGGTGACGCCGGGCGAGTGTTCGTCGCGCCACTCGCGCATCAGCTTCAGCGTGGCGGCCGAGCGCGCGGTGCGTACCGTCAGGTCGGGTTGCCATTTGCGCATGCGGGTCTCTTCGGGGGCCGGCGGGCGGGCGAAGCTGATGCCCTCCTTCCAGCGGGCCGGCTTGGTGCCGAACTGCTTCCACCACGCCTTGGGCAGCGCCAGGCGGTTGCGTTCGAGCGGCGGGATCACCGCGGCCCGGTCCTCGCTGGCGGCGGTCACGATCTCGTGCAGCAGCGCGTTCACCGGGCCGGCGTCGCCGTAGGCGTGCGACACCTTCATCGCCACGTAGCCGGCGCCGACGAGGATGCGGATCGGGTGCACCCCGCGCGGCTCGGACTGCAGCTTGCGGGTCATGCCGTCCATGTCGAGCGACCAGTCGCCGGAGTCCTGCACGGCCCGCTCGACGAACAGCGAGAACTCGGCCGGGCTGAGGTGCTGCCAGCGGGCCCCGAGGCGGTCGAGCTTCGATACGGCCCGGTGCTTCGGGTCGGCCGCGTGCAAACCGATCAGAGCCCGGCGTACGCCGTCCACGCTGACGCCGTGCAGGGGCCCGACGGTGCGGATGTATTCGAGCGGCAGCCACGCCCGCTCGTGCAGGGTCATGGAGGTGGTGTTCACGCCGTCCCCCCGACGGTCGTTGCCCGCGAAGACCACGCGCAGCACGGTCGGCGCGACCAGCACGGTCTCGATGGCCATCACGATCGCGACCCACATGACCAGGTCGGTGAGGCCGCCGGTGCTGCCGCCGTACCAGGCCGCGCCCAGTTCGGCGGCGCCGGCGAACAGCGAGAAGATGCCCGCGCCGCGCACCCGGCCCTGCACCCGCGAGATCGCCATGAAGAAGTGCAGGAAGACGAACGGCACGTACGTCAGGGCGAGGATGCGCAGTGCGTCGCCCGCAGTCTGCGCGTACTGCGCGCCGAACAGCGACATGATCGGGTTGGCCAGGAACGAGATCGCCAGCGAGAGCGGCAGGCCGGCGAGGCAGATCAGCAGGCCGACCCGCACCTTGGAGCGCAGGGCACGCTGGTCGCCGCTGGCCACCGCGAAGAGGGTGAGCGCCACGTTGCCGGGCACCATCGCGAGGAACGACAGCACCATGAAGGCGGTGTAGAACGACGCGTTGGCCTCGGCCGACAGCACCGCGGTGACGACCAGCGGCAGCGCGGCGCGCGGCAGGTAGGTCGCCATGTTCAGCAGGTTGTGGTCGAAGGTCGCCTTGCCGCGGCCGCGCAGCAGGCCGAGCCGGGGACGCACCGAGTCGATGATGCGGCGCTTGCGCAGCGCCAGGGCGAGGATCGCGGTCGACGTGACGATGCCGGCGACCCAGGTGAGCAGCAGGTCGTTGCCGGTCAGGGTGAGCGGTGTGAGGGCGAGGCCGCCCAGCAGCGCCAGCTTGATCACCGAGAACCAGGCGTTGCGCATGAGTTGCAGCGGGCCCTTGAGCAGACCGACCAGGGCTTCGTCGAGCACCAGCACGATCGCGTTGAGCGCGATGCCGACGACGAGCAGCACTGTGCCGAACGAGCCGCCGAGCGCTTCCCGCAGGCCGGGAATCCACGTGCTGGCCACTACGACGTAGCCGATGCCGCCGACCGTGGCGGCGCTGCCTGACACGAGCAGGCACGTCGTGATCAGTTCCCATTTCGGGCCGCGCAGCCGGGACAGGTCGGAGATCAGCATGGTGCCCATGCCGAACATGCCGATGGTGCCGATCAGCGTCATCGCGGACACGGCGGCGGATGCCTGGCCGACCGCCTCGGGCGACGCCGAGCGGGCGGCCACCCACCAGTAGGCGAAGCCGAACAGCGACGTGATCGCGGTGGTGGCGATCAGGGAGCCGGCGTTCAGGAAGAGATCGACGTGTTCCTTCAGCGCGGTCAGCAGGCCGCTACGGCGTTTGGCCGGCCGTACCGGCGGCGTCTCTTTCGGCGCAACGACCTCGGTCGTGGTCACACAGCCTCCCCAGGGAACACCCGAAACGGTATTTACTCCCCGGTTTCGGCGGCTACGGGAGAGCGGCCTGACCTGCGCATACTGTCCGGAAAGGAGTGGTCACCGTTCGGTGGATCTTTGGGACGCGTGAGGTCACATCAGAGCCATCCGGCCCGTTTGAAACGCCAGTAAAGGCCGGCGCAGACGAGAACGACGACCGCGATCGTCGCCGAGAATCCGTAGCGCGAGTCGATTCCGGGCATGTTCGCGAAGTTCATCCCGTAGATTCCGGCTCCGACCGTCGGGACGGCGGCGATGGCGGCCCACGAGGCGATCATGCGCATGTCGTTGTTCTGTTCGAGCGTCACCTGGGTGAGCCGGGCCTGCAGGATCGAGTTGAGCAGGTCGTCGAAGCCGGCCACGCGGTCGACCGCGCGGGCCAGTGTCCCGCGTACGTCGACCAGGTAGGGCCGCAGCGCGGGCGGAACCACCGGCAGGTCGAGCAGCCGGGCCAGCGGCTCCTGCAGCGGCAGCACGGCCCGCTTCAACTCGACCAGTTCGAGCTTCAGCTGATAGAAGTGCGCGACCTCGGCCGAGCGGCGGCCGGTCGCGAAGGTCTCCTCCTCGAGCCGCTCCAGGTCACGCTCGACGCTCGCCGAGACGCCCAGGTAGTCGTCGACCATCCGGTTGGCCACCGCGTACGCCACCGCCCACGGACCCGCCCGCAGCAGGTCGGGCCGCTTCTCGACCTCCTGCCGTACCGGCCACAGCGCCCCCGCCGCCCCGTGCCGCACGGAGATGACGAACCACGACCCGATTAGCAGCGTGACGTCGCCGGTGTCGACGACCTCGCTGGTCGCGGTCAGCTCGTCGTGCTCGACGTAGCGGGCGGTGCGCAGCACGACCCGGGTCACGTCGCCGATCGTCTCGACCACCGGCCGGTGGCCGCCCTCGACCGTCTGCTCGACGACCAGCTCGTGCAGCCCGAACGTCTCGGCCACGGCCCGCATGGTCGCGAGGTCGGGCTCGTGCAGCCCGAGCCACAGAAACTCGCCCCGGCGCTGGCGGGCCGAGGCGTAGTGGAGGGAACCGGGCCGGCGCCGTCCGGCGTGATAGACGGCGCAGTCGACGACGGCATCGGGATTGCGGCGAGGCTGCCGGTCGTCGCCGGCCGAGGGACGCGGAGCGAGGCCCTCGACCAGCCGACCCAGAATTCTGAGCATTCGCTGAAGGTACTCAGTCCGATCGACGCATGGCGCGCACGCCGACCCCCAGCCCGAGCGCGGCGACGACCGCCGCGGCGAGCAGCCCGCCCAATGTGGCCGACGACCAGATGTCGCCGTTGAAGAGCGCCCGCTCGGCATCGACCACATAGCTGAGCGGGTTGGCCTTCGCCAGCGCCCGCAACCAGCCCGGCCCGTTGTCGATCGGCAGCAGCACGCCGGCCAGCAGCAGCAGCGGGAAGATCAGCGTCTGCTGCACGGTCCAGAACAGCCACTCCTGATTCTTCGAGGCCAGAGCCAGCGTGTACGACAGAGCGCCGAGCCCGATGCAGAAGGCGGCCAGGATGATCAGCCCCAGCAGCGCGCCCATCAGGTTGAACCGGAACCCGAACGGCAGGCAGACGGTCACGATCAGGGCGGCCTGGGCGAACATCGGGACGATCTCCTTGAGCGCCCGCCCGATCAGCAGGGCCGGCCGGCGCAGCGGGGTGACCAGCATGCGTTCGTGCGAGCCGGTCTGGATCTCGAAGAGCAGGTTCGACCCGGTCATCGACGACGCGAACAGGCAGGACATGACGATGATGCCGGGCACGAACCACTGCAGCGCGGTGCCGTCGTCGTCGGGCAGCAGGGGAGTGAACAGCGCCAGGAAGACCAGCGGCTGCACCATCGAGAAGATGATCGTGAACGGGTCGCGCAGGGTCGGCCGCAGCTCGCGGCTGAAGACCGTGCGGGTGTCGGTGATCAGCGTGGTCATGGCTCAGACCTCCACGAGCTCGGGGGTGCGGGTGGCCTCGGCGCCGCCCTCGCGCAGGCTGCGGCCGGTCAGTTTCAGGAAGACGTCGTCGAGGGTCGGGCGCCGCACCTCGACCTCGGCGGCGGGGTGGCCGGCCGCTTTCAGGTCATCGAGAATTCCCGGTACGCGCCGGGGCGCGCCGTCGGTGGTGATGTGGAGCTGACGTCCCTGCCGGGGCGCGTCGAGCGTCGCGGCGGCGCCGGCCGCGTCCGACTCGGTGTCGAAACCGAGGATGATGCGGTCGCCGACGTGCTCGGCCTTGAGCCGCGCCGGGCTGTCGTCGGCGATGATCCGGCCGTGGTCGATCACGATCACCCGCTCGGCCATCGAGTCGGCCTCGTCCAGGTAGTGCGTGGTCAGCACGATCGTCGTCTCGTGCCGGGCCCGCAGCGCGAGGATGTGCTCCTGAAGATTCGCCCGGTTCTGCGGGTCGAGCCCGGTCGACGGCTCGTCGAGGAAGAGCAGCGACGGCGCGTGGATGAGCCCCATCGCGATGTCGAGCCGGCGGCGCTGCCCACCGGAGAGGCTGGAGACGCGGCGGTCGGCCACCTCGGCCAGCCCGAGCGAGTCGATCAGCTCGGCCGCCCGGGTACGGGAGTCGCGCACGCTCATTCCGTACGCCCGTCCCTGGCTGATCAGTTCGTCGCGGCCCCGCTGACTGTGCCCGGCGCCGTTGCCCTGACCGATGTAGCCGATGCGCAGGCGCACGTCCCGCTGGCGGCGCACCACGTCGAAGCCGGCCACCGTCGCCTGACCGCTGGTGGGCGGGATCAGCGTGGTGAGCATGCGCAGCGTGGTCGACTTGCCAGCGCCGTTCGGGCCGAGCAGCGCGACCAGTTCGCCGGGCGCGACGGTGAGATCGATGCCGTCGACGGCACGGACGTCCTTGAAGTGCTTGGCCAACCCTCGTGTCTCAATCATGAGTACGACGTTAGGCTGCCTTGCGGACACTTTCTGACCTCAATGCGGCGGAGTCTGGGTTCATGGCGAATACGAGTGCACGCATGCTGCGACTCCTGTCGTTGCTGCAGACCCACCGCTACTGGCCCGGCGGCGAGCTGGCCGGCCGCCTCGAGGTCAGCCCCCGCACGCTGCGGCGCGACGTCGACCGGCTGCGCGATCTGGGCTACCCGGTCGACGCCAGCCGGGGCGTGGCCGGGGGCTATCAACTGCAGGCGGGGGCGGCGGTGCCACCGCTGCTGCTCGACGACGACGAGGCCGTGGCGATCGCGGTCGGGCTACGAACGTCGGTGGCGGCCGGTTTCGAAGAGACTTCCGTACGGGCATTGGCGAAGGTCATCCAGCTGCTGCCGCCCCGGTTGCGGCGCCGCATAGACGCCTTGCGCGAGGTCACGGCGCCGGGCGTGCTGGGTGGAGGGCCCACGCTCGACCCGACGGTGCTGACCACGCTGGCGATGGCGTGCCGGGGCGAGGAAAGGCTGCGGTTCTCCTATACGCCGCGCGAAGGGGACGCTTCCGAACGGCACGTGGAGCCTCATCGGCTGGTGCCCCTCGGGCGACGCTGGTACCTGGTGGCCTGGGACCTCGAACGGGGCGACTGGCGCAGTTTCCGGGTCGACCGGCTGAACGCCCCGGTGCTGACCGGCGCCCGCTTCCGGCCGCGCGAGATTCCCGGCGGCGACGCGGCGGCCTGGCTGCGCTCGCGGATGTCCCAGATTCCGGCCCGGTACGACGTGAACGTGCGGCTGGAGACACGGGCCGAACGGGTGCGGGCGTTGATCGGCCACTATGGAACCGTGGACGAGCTGGGCAAGGGCTCGTGCCGCCTGCGGATGAACACCGACGACCTGACCTGGCCGGTGATGGTGCTCGGCGTGCTGGCCGTGCCGTTCACCATCGAGTCACCGGCCGAACTGCGTGACCGCGTGCGCGACACGGCCGAGGCCTTGCTGCGGGGCGCGGCCATTGTGGACGGATCGACGCCCCCGTGGCGCCGATCCGCGTGAATGAAGCTATCGGGGGCCTGTGACAATTTCCGGGCTTACCTAAGCTTCAGCTTATATAAGAATCGTCGTATGTCCGAGCGTGCTGAAGTTCACGCCGCGAACGGTGGCGGCGGGGCGAAAGTGTCGGTGGGTCCGGGCAGAATCAGGCCATGACGACGATCGGCGCGATCTTCCTGCCACAGAACCCGCCCGAGTCTCTGCGCGCGGTGGCCCGGGCCGCCGACCAGGCCGGGGTCGAAGAGCTCTGGCTGTGGGAAGACTGCTTCCTCAACGGCGGCCTCACCGCGGCCACCGCCGCCCTCGCGTGGACCGAGAATCTGCGCGTCGGCATCGGCATCATGCCCGTCCCGTTCCGCAACGTCGCCTCCCTGGCGATGGAGATCGCCACGCTCGGCCGCATGTTCGGCGAGCGCGCGCTCCCCGGCATCGGCCACGGCGTGCAGGACTGGATGGGTCAGGTCGGCGGCCGGGTCGCGTCCCCGCTGACGCTCCTGCGCGAATACGGCACCGCCCTGCGCGACCTGCTCCGCGGCGAAGAGGTCACGGTCGACGGGCGCTACGTCAAGCTCGACCACGTACGCCTCGACTGGCCGCCCGCGGTTCCGCCGGTGCTCTCGGTCGCGGCCGGCGGCCCCAAGACGATCGCCCTGGCCAACGAGGTGGGCGACGCCGTCGTCCTTTCCGGCGGCACGTCGCCCGACATGGTCGCCGAGGCAGCCAAGGTCATCACCGACGCCGAAATCGTCGTCTTCGTGCCCGCGCTGACCGGGCCCGACGCCGAGGCCCGGCTCGTCGCCGACGCCGAGAAGTTCAAGGTCGACTATCCGGGCCTGTTCGGCCGCCCCGACGACATCGCCATCGGGGTGGCCGAGTTCGTGGCCGCCGGCGCGAGCAAGGTCATCCTTCAGCCCGTTCCGGGCGAGGACGCCGAGGCCTACGTTCGTTGGGTCGGCGAAGAGGTGCGACCGCTGATCAGGTGAAGGCCAGGGGCCGAGAGGTATGACCCAGGTCGCGAAGCCCGTTGCTCGCGCAACCGGTCCGCTAGCCTCGCGGATGCCTCGAAATGATCAAGGTACGGAGGGGTTCGGCGTGATGCGGTACGTGGCAATCGGGGACAGTTTCACCGAGGGGGTCGGCGACGATCAGCCCGACGGTTCCGTGCGGGGCTGGACCGATCTGCTGGCCGCCGGTCTGGCGGCCGGCGAGGGCACGACGGTGCAATACGCCAACCTCGCCATCCGCGGGCGGCTGCTCGAGCCGATCGTCACCGAGCAGCTCGACGCGGCGCTGGCTCTCTCGCCGCGGCCCACGCTGCTGACGCTCAACGGCGGCGGCAACGACATGATGCGCCCCGGCGGCGACATGCTGCGGCTGGCCGAGCTGACCGAGAAGGCGATCCAGCGCTGCATCGAGGCCGGCGTCCGCATGGTGCTGCTCAGCGGGGCCGACCCGTCCGAGCGGCTGCCGCTGGGCGGGGTCATGCGCCGCCGCGGCGAGCTGCTCACCCAGGCCGTGATCGAGCTGGTCGAGCGCTACGACATCACCTTCGTCGACGTCTTCCACGACACCGAGATCCGCCGCCCCGGCTACTGGTCGGCCGACCGCCTGCACCTCAACGCGGCCGGCCACCGCCGCGTGGCCGGCCTGGTGCTCGAGAAGCTCGGCTACGAGACGGCCGCCCACGTGATCGATCCGGGGCCGAACGAGAGCCGGCGGGTGCTGGCCGAGGCCCGCTACTACCGCGAACACGTGCTGCCGTGGCTCAACCGCCGGGTCCGCGGCCGCTCCTCCGGCGACGACCGCACCGGCAAGTTCATCACCTGGACCGAGATCCAGCCGGCCTGATCCCGGGCCGCCGTGCCGGGGCGAGCAGTCCGGTCGCGGACGATCAGGGGAGTGGGCGGCGGCGGATGTAGTCGTCGTGCCATTCCTCGCCGACCAGGAAGCGCTTGACGCCGACGACCTCGAAGCCGTGCTTCTCGTAGAAGCGGCCGGCCCGTACGTTCTGCTGGTTGACGCCGAGCCAGCAGAAGCCGGCCCCGGTTCCGGCCGCCGCGGCGAGGGTGGCGGCCATCAGGGCCGAGGCCGCGCCGGAGCCGTGCCGGTCGAGCGAGAGGTAGAACTTGCTCAGCTCGACGCTGACCTTCTCGTCCACGACGGCGGCCACGTCCGGGTCCTTGATCGGGCCGCCGACCAGCATCGAATAGCCGACCGGCACGGCGTCGTCGTAGGCGAGCAGCAGGAGCCGCTCAGGGTCGGCCAGGTAGCCGCGGAAGCTCGCCTCGGACAGGTGGGTCGCGATGAAGGCGTCGATGTCGGCCTGCTGGGTTCCGGGTGGGCAGGCCAGGCCGAACGTGCGGGCGGCCAGGTCGTGCAGCAGTTCGGTGTCGGCGTCTTCGGCACGACGGGTCGTGATCGACATGGAAAGACAGTTTATGGTTTCCGGCGTGCGCACGATGAGAGAGCTCGGCGACATCATCCCGCTTCCGGCCTCCGTCCGGCCCGATTCCTCCGGCGATTTCCGGATTACGGCCGAGGTGGCGGTGATCGCGGCCCCAGCGGCGGCCGCGGTCGCCGACGAATTGGCCGCGCTGCTGCGCAGAATCACCGGCTTCCTTGTGGCTCGACGCGAGGAAGAGGAAAGCGCCGACGCGGAGGCCGGCGACCCATCCGCGGGCGGGTCGGCCGGGGGCGGTGAGCGTTCGGACGACCGGAGCGCGGGCGGGGTCGTGCGGCTGCTCCTTGACGACGACGGGGACGATGCCAAGTCGCCCGAGTCCTATCGGCTCGACATCGCCGCCGGTGGGGTGACGCTGCGGGCGCCGTCGGCTCAGGGGCTCTTCGCGGGGCTGCAGACGGTGCGGCAGCTGCTGCCCGAGACGCGACAGGACGACGTGGTGCTGCCGGGCGGGCGGATCGAGGACGCGCCGCGCTTCGCCTACCGCGGGACGATGCTCGACCTGGCGCGGCACTTCTTCGGGCCGGCCGACATCCGGGCGCACATCGACACGATCGCCCAGTTCAAGATCAACCACCTGCATCTGCACCTCACCGACGACCAGGGCTGGCGGCTCGAGATCGAGGGATGGCCGCGCCTCACCGAGGTCAGCGGCGGCGAGGGCACGGGCATCGACGGCGCCGGACCGGGCTTCCTCACCGCACGGGAGTACGCCGACCTGGTCGCCTACGCCGCGACCCGGTTCGTCACGATCGTGCCCGAGATCGACCTGCCCGGCCACGTCAACGCCGCCCAGGTTGCCTACCCCGAGCTGACCTGCGACGGCAGGCCGGTCCTGCCGCGCACCGACGACGCGGTCGGCTACAGCTCGCTCTGCGTCGACCGCGAGGAGACGTACGCCTTCGTCGAGGACGTGATCCGGGTCGTGGCCGGGCTGACCCCGGGGCCCTACCTGCACATCGGCGGCGACGAGGCGCTCAGCACGACGGCCGAGGACTACCGCACCTTCATGACCCGGGTGCTGCCGCTGCCCGGCAAGTACGGCAAGCGCGCGATCGGCTGGCACGAGATGGCCGCCGTCGAACTGCCCGCCTCCGCGATCCCGCAGTACTGGCGGATCGAGCCGGCCGACGACGGCGTCGCCCGCGCGGCCCGGTCGGGCCACCAGGTGATCATGTCGCCGGCCGACCGGGGCTACCTCGACATGAAGTACGACGAGTCGACCCCGCTCGGTCTGGACTGGGCCGGGCTGGTCGGCGTCGAACGCTCCTACGACTGGGACCCGGCCGACCGCCTGCCCGGGGTGGCGGAGGAGTCGCTGCTCGGAGTCGAGGCCCCGCTGTGGTCCGAGACCCTGCGCAGCCTCGCCGACGTGCAGTTCATGACGTTCCCACGGCTGCCGGCGATCGCCGAGATCGGCTGGACGCCGCGGGCCGCCCGCGACTGGCCGTCGTTCCGCCGCCGCCTCGGCGAGTTCGGTCCCCGGTTCGAGGCGCAGGGCGTCAACTATCACCGAAGCCCGGAGATCGATTGGCGTCAGCGCCGCACAGCCTGACGATCTTCAGGCCGCTGCGGGGGCGGGCCGGCACGCGGCTCAGGTCGATGGCGGTGTTCTGCGGAGGCAGGTAGTAGTCGAGCTTGGCGAGGCGCTGCGCCAGCGTGCCGAGCAGGGCTAGGACGATCCGCTCGCCGGGGCAGCGGTGGCCGGCGCGCGGATCGCCGCCGCCCTGCGGGATCAGCTCGAACTCGCCGACCGGGCGGTTCAGGAAGCGTTCGGGGCGGAACTCGTACGGCTCGGGCCAGACCCTCGGATCGTGGTGCTGGCCGTGGACGTCGAGCAGCACGAGCGTGCCCTTGGGGATGCTGACGTGCTGGAAGGTCAGATCGCGACGGGCGCGGCCGCCGAGGAACGGCACGAACGGATAGAAGCGGCGCAGCTCGTGGACGAACGCCGCCGTGTAGTCGTCGTCGCCCGCGCGCAGCCGGGCGCGGGAGCCGGGCCAGCGGTCGAGCGCGTGGCCGGCGAAGGCGAGGTACCACGCGACCGCCGTCGTCGGGCGGATCATGTTGATCAGTTCGACGGCGGCGCTGCGAGAATCGAGCAGATAGCCGTTCTCGACGTGATGCGCGATTTTCGACACCGGCGTTTCCGTGGGCTCCTGCCGGCGTACACCCTCAATGATCTTGGAAAAGCGGCGCTCGCGGCGCAGACGGGCCAGGCGGGCGCGGGCGTGCCGGGGACCGGCCGTCGCGAAGCCGTCGACCATCGCCACCAGGTCGGCGGCCATCCGATCGTCATCGGGTACGCCCGTCCAGCGCGACGCCGCGTCCGTGAGAACCCGGGCCGACTCGTCGAAGAGCGACACCGGCTCGCCGCGACGCCAGCCGTCGGCCGCCTCATCGAAGATCTTGCCGGTCAGAACGGCCAGGTTGTCGACGCCGTCCTCGTGCATCAGCAGCGCCACGAAGAGCGCCTTGCGCACCCGGTGGGCCTCGCCGTCGAGCGTGTGCACGCCCCGGCCGAAAAGCGTGCTGACCACGGCGGACGGCACCGCGGTGTGCCGTTCGAGATTGTTCGGTCCGTAGAAGAAACGCGCGGCGCCGGGGCCACTGATCGCGACCGCCGGCCGGCCGCCGAAGGTCATGCCGACCGGCCGGCCGTGGCTGCGACGACGCAGGTCGGGAAGCCAGGCATAGCCCTTCGTGGCGAAGGACAGGGTCTGGTCGAGAAGCGGCATGGCGGTCCGTATCCCCTCCGGTGACGGCCCGAATTTCTTCCTTATTTTTCCCTCCGGCGGACTGCACGTCTGGGGTTTTCGTCGGAGGGCCGCCCTACTCTTGGGCGTTGTTTCTTCTCGCGGCTTCCTCCCGCGAGGGACCGGAGGTGGCGGTGTGACCGGGTCGGCTGGTCGGTCGGTGGCGATGCTGGCCGGGTTCCTCGCGGTGGCCTGGCTGCAGGTCGCGGTGGTGCTGCTGGTCGTGCTGCTCGTGCTCGAGTCGGTGCCCGGCACGGTCGCCCTGCAGGCCGCGGTTCCGCTGGTCATCGCCGTCGCGGGGCTGCTCTGGTGGTCGACCGTGCGGGCACTGCGCCCGCGCCGCACCACCCCGGCCGGCGTGCCGGTGACGCGGCAGCACGCGCCCGCCCTCTGGACCATGCTCGACGAGGCGGCCGCCGCGGCCGGGGTCAAGCCGCCCGACGGCGTGACCGTCGTGGCCGGGGCGACCGTGACGCTCGCCGAGCGTCTGCGCCTCGGTGGCCTGCTGGGCGGTCCCCGTCAGCTCTACCTGGGGCTGCCCCTGCTGCAGGCCTGGGACGAGTCGCGGCTGCGGGCCGCGGTCGCCCACGAGCTGGCCCACGGTTCGCCCGCGCTGGGTGGGCGGTTCGCCCCGATGGCCTGGCGCGGGCGGGTCGCCCTGGGCCGCATCGTGCCGCGCATCCCCCGCCGCAGCCCGGCCGGACCGGCGTTGCGGGCCTGGGCCCGGTGGTACCTGAAGGTCGACGCCCCCTACAGCCGCGCGCAGGAGCTTGCCGCCGACCGGGTGGCCGCCTCGTTCGCGGGCGCCGGTGCGGCCGCCGCGATCCTGCGCGACGGGCCCGCGCTCGAGGGCATGCAGCAGCTCTTCCACGCCGAATACCTCAGCCCCGGCTGGCAGACCGGCCTCGTGCCCGACGACATCTTCGGCGGCCTCCTGCGCGTGCTCGCCGCCCGCCCCGACGATCTGGCCGCCCTGCGAGCGGGCACGCCGGAACCGCCCGGCAAGTGGGACCCGCACCCGACGCAGGCCGAGCGCCTGGCCGCCCTGGCCGCGCCTGAAAGTTCGGCCGCGTCTGACAGCTCGGCCGCGTCTGACAGCTCGGCCGCGTCTGACAGCGGGGTCGCGTCTCCTCCGGGCGGGGAGCTGGTGCCCGATCTGCCGGGAATGGGCCGCGCACTGCAGGCTGTGGCCTTCCCGGTCGGCGGCCGGGCGGTGGTGAGCTGGGACGAGTTCTTCGGGGTGGCGCGCCTCGCCGAGATGGAGCGGGAAGCCGACGCCTCGCTGCGCGCGCTGTCCCGGGCCGCCGGGGAACCGGTGACCGGCGCCGCCGCGGTGCTCGACCTCGCCGCCGACGGCCGCCTCCGCAAGATCGCCGAGACGCTCTTCGACGACCTGCCACCCGAGCAGGTGTCCGCCCGGGTCACCGACCTGATCGCCCTTCTGCTCGCGCTGGCCGCCCTGCACAGCGACGTCGCCCGCTGGCGGCACAGTTGGACCGGCACCGCCGAGCTGGTCGCGATCGACGGTTCCTACCTGGAACTGCAGGCCCCCGCGGAAATGGCCGGCGACCCCGAGACGGTCGGACAGGTGCGTGAGTGGCTCACCGCCATCGGTGTCGACCTGACCGCGGCCGCCTCCACCGCCCGTCACCACTCGGCCCGGGTCCCCGTGCTCGGCGGAGTGGTCGGCGTCCAGGTCGACGGCGCCCGCACCGACCTGCTGGTCCTCGAGACCGGGCTGTTCCTGGTGCCGGGCCTGCCGCGCTCCCGCCACCACGAGGCCAAACGCCGCCTGACCCGCCTCGCGACCGACGGCGTCCTGCCCGACGGCCGCCCCGCCACCGCCATGCCGGCCCCGGCCGCATCGGTGCCCGGCCCCTCCGCCGCAGAGCCGGCACAGGCGGCGTCGGGCGGTGCGGCGACCGCGACCGCGACCCGTCCCGAGCCCACCCCGCCCACAGATGCCGACGCGACAGGCAGCCGATTCGTCCCCTTCGCCGATATCGCCACGGCGTCGGCCGCCCGCAACGGCCGCCGCTCCTGGGAGATCAACCTGCGCGACGGCGCCACCCTGACCGTCCGCACCACCCTCGACTCAGAGGAACTCCCCGGCGGCTGGGCCGCCCTCGACGACGCCGTGGCCTTCCTGACCCGCACCCGCTGACCGGCGCCGGTAGATCCCGGACCCCGCTGCCCCGCCCACCGGTGGCCGCTTCGGGCGTGTGCTTGCTCACGAAGGCGCTGGTCAGTGAAGTGTGACGGGCCATTTCTTGGCGTGCCCTCACGATGCCGTCGATATGTTCGTTTCGGTGACGGTCGATGGCGGAGTTCCCTACTCGTTCCGGGCGCGGACCACGACCCCGAGACGACGCCTGCTGCCCGATTTCCCTGTTCCGCCGCCCTTTGAGGCGATCTTGCCGAAGCTCCGGGGTGCCCCTTTCGTGATCGCCCGGTCGCTGATTGCTTCGAAAGTGGCATCACGCTGGGTGAACTGTTGGCGAGGCGCGGGCGTAGTTCTCGGCGTGCGGGGTCGCATGGGCGACTGAGAAGTGAACCATCCGTCACGTGAGGTCACACTGACGATGCGGAGCGTTCGCTTTGCCGCTTCTGATTCCGGGTAGAGAACTGCCCGAACCGGCGGGATGATCCCAGTGAGGCGGGGAGGCCAGACATGGAGCGGGGACCGTTGGCGCTCTTCGGGGCGATCATCGCGGTCGGGCTCGGGCCTGCGCTGTGGATGGGTGTCCAGCTGGGCGTGGCGCGGCAGGGCGACCCGGCCCGTCCACCCTCCATCGGCGAGTACACCCCCGAACCGGCCCAGAACCTGCTCGGCGGCGCCGGCGCGGGCGAGCAGACCAGCAGCGACAACACCCCGGTCGACAAGGTCCGCCCCTCGTCCAGCCCGTCGGTCACCGATCCGTCGCCCACTGCGAGCCCCAGCCGCAACGCGACCACCCCGCCGACGACCGAGCCCACTACCGAACCGACGACCGAGCCGTCCACCAGTGAGCCCGCGACCGGAACAACCTCCGAGCCGACGAACGGCCAGAGCGACCCGAGCGACCCCACCGGCCAGGACCCGACCGACACCGATCCGTCCACCGGCGACGAGACCGACGCCCCGGGCGACGTGACCGACGGCGGTGGCAGCGGCGAGGGCGACGACGACTGGTGGACCTACGAGGACACCGACCCGTTCACCGGCGACTACGGCAACTACGCCTCCGCGGGTGACGTCGGCGGCAGGTAGGTCGAGGCCAGCCCACGCGCCGTCGCCACGAAGCATTCCCGCAGCTCCGGCGGATCGAGCACCTCGGCCTCGGCGCCCAGTTTGAGCAGTTCGATGTGCCCGTGCCGCACCGATTCGATCGGCACGCGGGTCACCAGCCACCCTGTCTCGTCGGGTTCCCCGGCCTCGGCCCGCGCCACCCGGGACATCTCGGGCGGGAAGACGTACCCCATGCGCTCCAACGCCGCCGCCGTCATCCGTACGGTCGCCGTCGCGGTGTAGACGCTGCGCTCGTACCGTTCGGTCCAATCCCGCCAGAACCCGGCCAGTTCGAAGTCGCCGGGCCGCTCCGCCGGTTCGTCCAGCAGTTCGGCGTCGAGGATGTTCGACACCCGATAGGCCGTCGTCCGGGTCGCCGTCGCCGCCACCAGGTACCACCGTCCGGCCTTCAGCACGACCCCCAGCGGATGCAGGGTTCGCGTCACCTCGCGGGGCGCTTTCCACCGCCGATAGCGCAGCTCCACCTGCCGCCCGTTCCAGACCGCGTCGGCCACGGTGGCGAGATGCGGCGTCGGCTCGTCACCCCGGAACCACCCGGGTGCGTCGAGATGAAACCTTTCCCGTACGCGATCCGCGCGATCGGCCAGCTCCCCGGGCAACGACGCCCGCAGTTTGAGTTGCGCCGCCGCCATCACCGACCCGAGCCCGAGTTCCGCCGCCGGCCCCGGCATCCCGGCCAGGAACAGGGTGCCCGCCTCGTCCGAGGTCAGGCCCGTCAGCCGGGTGCGATAGCCGTCCAGCAGCTGATAGCCGCCGGTCGGCCCGCGGTCGGCGTAGACCGGCACGCCCGCCGCGCCGAGCGACTCCACGTCGCGATAGACGGTGCGCACCGAGACCTCGAGCTCGTCGGCGAGGTCCTGGGCCGTCATCCGCCCGCGCGTCTGCAACAGCAGCAGAAGCGAGAGCAGACGGTCGGCGCGCATTCCGGAACGTTAACGCCGAAGGGGAGCCCGCCGGGCTCCCCTGGACGTTGCGTGCGAAGTCAGAGCGCGAGCAGCCGGTTGAGAATGTCCCGGTACGCCCGCAGCTCGACCCGGAGCTTCTCGGTGTCGTCGGAGTTGCCGGCGAGGCCGTCGCGCTGCGCCTTGAGCGCGCTGGTCAGCTTGTCGACGGCCTCGCCGACCAGCGTGGCGGCCTCGGCGGTGGCCTCCTTGGGCTCGTCGACGAAGCGGAGCTGGATGTCGCGGAACCTCTCGGCGTACGAGTCCCCGTCCGGCAGCAGCCTCTCTCCGGAGCCGGAGCCGGCGGCGGCGTGGTGCGCCCCTGACGCGGCGGCGGCGGCGGGTACGGCGACCGCCGCGACGACCGGGGCGGTTTCCGAGGACGGCTGGAACTCCTCGCCGTCCCGGTAGCCGTCGGCACGGGTCTCTTCGTCCTTGAGCGGCTCGTCGGTGGCCGGGTCGACGGCCTTGGGGCTGTCGAACGACCCGTCGTCCTTGACGGCCGCGTCCTCCGACGGTTTGTCCTTGTCGGCGTCGACGTGCTCCCCGCCGGAGTTGATCGCCGTGGTGCGGTCCGGGTCGTCGCCGGACACGGTGTCGTCCCCGGGGCGGTCGTCGTCCCGATCGGCAGGGCTCTCGACCACTGACCCGTCCGGGCCGTACGTCGTCGTGGTGGTCGCCCGGTCGTCGGAGGCGTCTCGGACAGAGGCGTCCCGGAACGAGGTGTCCCCGGACGAGGTCTCCTGGGAATCGGTGTTCCAGGGCCCGGTCTCCCGCGAGGACGATGAGTCCTGCGAGTCGGTGTTCCGCGGCCCGCTCTCCCGCGAGTCGTCAGCGGAGGAGGCGGACGAGTCGGAGGGGTCGGAGGAGTCGCGGGGGGCGTCGCTCCACGGCGACCCGGCCCGCTGCGGCGGCACGGTCACCGGCTCGGACGCCGCGCGGTCCTCGCGGTCGGGGATCTGCTGGGTGTCGTTCTCTTTCTCGTTGGAGAAGAACTTCATGACGGGGACTCCTAGCGGCTGGTGTCGCGGGCGGGGGACTCGTCGGCGGCCGTACGGGGAGCGGGCGGCTGCTCCGATGTGGACTGCGGGCGCGTGGTGGACTCTTCAGTAGTACCAGTCGAGGTGGTGCCGGTGGACGCGGCGCTGGTCGACGGCACCGGGTCGGCTCCGAGCAGGTCGGCGAAGAGCGCCCGGTAGTGCACCAGCGCCTGCCGCAGGTCCTCGGTGTCGGCCTCGCCCGCCGTGTTCCGCTTGCTGATCTCGTGCGCCTTGCGGTAGTGCTCCAGCGTGCGGGCGTGCTCGACGGAAAGGTCGGCGAGCCGGTCGTCGTACTCGCCGGTGGGGTAGCCGCGCTCGGTGATCAGCCGGGTGACCAGATCGTCGGCCGCGGTGACCGCGCGGGTGGGGTCGTCCACGAACTGGATCTGCACTTCCTCCCAGTTCGCCGAGTAGGTGGCCTGCGCCTCGGCCGAGAGCGGCTTCAGTTCGAGCGAGGCGTGCCGCTTCTCACGTTCGCGAAGTTCGCGCTCGGCCTCGGTGCGGTTCCCGGAGTCGGCGACCACCCGGTCGTACTCCGGTCCGAAGGTGTTCTGCAACTGCTTGCGCCGCATGACACGAATCCCGTAGAGGACCGCGGCGACCACGACGAGGATGACGATGATCAGGATGACGGTGGCTGTGGGGGACATGGGGCCTCCTCTTATCGACCCCGGTATTCCCATCCCTGGTGCTTCGTCAATCCCGTTCGGAGACCCCGGTTTCGTTTCCCTCGGTAATCGCCTGCTCACGGTGTCATAAGGCCGACCGGCCCGGCCGTGCCAATCTCCGCCGCCAAAACGGACTTAAGCACGTTTTAAGGTGCGCCCCGGCGGTGGCTCGCCCCGGACCTTTTCCGTATCCTCCCCAAGGCGTACGCGAAAGAGCGGAGCCTGATGAAGAAGCGTTACTGGTCGATCCGTTCGAAGATCATCATTCTGGCCGCCGTCCCCCTGACGGCGTTGCTGGCGTTGTGGCTCTTCGCGACGGCGCTCACCGCCGGACCGGCGTTCACCCTGCTGTCCGCGCGGACGGTGCTGGACAACGTCGGCAACCCCGGCATCGAGCTGGTCGGCCAGCTTCAGCGGGAGCGGTTGTTCAGCGTCGAATATCTCTCGTCCACCGGTCCGCCGTCGCAGGCGCTGCTCGACCAGCGCAGCGCCACCGACCGGGCGGTCGCCCGTTTCCGTGGCCTCGCCGAGGGCGCCGAGGCGCGCGACGCGACCAGCGACGCGCTCCGCGCCCGCATCGATCAGTTCCTCGTCCAGATCGAGAGCCTGACCGGCAACCGCGGGCACGTCGACCGCCGGGCGATGGACCCGATCGGCGCACAGGGCCTCTACAACAGCGTGATCAGCGCCGGCTTCCAGACCTTCGCCGCCACCGCCACCTTCAACGACGAGCGGATCGACCGCGAGCTGCGGGCGCTCACCACGGTCGGGCAGGGTCAGGAGTTCCTGAGCCGGGTCGACGCCCTGGTCGGCGGGGCCACCGCGGCGGGCAAGTTCACCGCCGACCTGCGGGGCCAGCTCGTGCAGGACGTCGGCACCGCCCGCTTCCTGCTCGACCGCGGTGTCGAGGACATGGCCGAGACCGACCGCACCGCGTTCGCCGAGCTGCGCGGCGGCACCGCCTACGACCGGCTCGACACCCTGCTCAACCAGCTCGTGCGACAGGGCCGCGACGGCGTTGCCACGCCGGTCAGCAGCGGCCAGTTCCGGCCCGCGTACGCGGCGGTGGCCCGGGAGCTGCGGGCGTTCGAGGTCGCGGCCACCGACTCCCTCACCGATCGGGCCCGTCCGGTCGCCGAGAAGATCCTCGTACGCCTTGGCCTCGCCGCCCTGCTCGGCCTGCTCGCGTTCGCCTTCTCCGTCTACCTGTCGTTCCGGGTCGGCCGCTCGATCGTCCACCGCCTGCGGCACCTGCACGGCGAGGCGCGCGAGATGGCGGCCGAGCGACTGCCCACAGTGGTGCGACGGTTGCAGCGGGGCGAAGACGTCGATGTCGAGGTGGAGACGCCGCCGCTCGAGTACGGTCGCGACGAGATCGGCCAGCTCGGCCAGGCGTTCAACGACGTCCAGCGTACGGCCGTGCAGTCGGCGGTCGAGGAGGCGAACGTCCGGCGCGGGCTCAACGAGGTGTTCCTCAACATCGCCCGGCGCAGCCAGACCCTGCTGCATCGCCAGCTCGCGCTGCTCGACCGCATGGAGCGCCGCGAGACCGAGCCTCAGGAGCTGGAAGACCTCTACCGGGTCGACCACCTCGCCACCCGCATGCGCCGTCACGCCGAAGACCTGGTCATCCTGGCCGGCGCCGCTCCCGGCCGCGGCTGGCGCAACCCGGTCCCGATGATCGACGTCGTGCGGGGCGCGATCAGTGAGGTCGAGGACTACAAGCGTGTCGACATCCGCTCGGTCGAGTCGGCCTCGGTGCTGGGCCGTGCCGTCGGTGACGTCATCCACCTGCTCGCCGAACTGCTGGAGAACGCGGCCTCGTTCTCCCCGCCGCACACCCGCGTGCAGGTCTCGGGTCAGGTGCTGCCCAACGGTTACGGCGTCGAGATCGAGGACCGCGGTCTCGGCATGACCCCCGAGGCGATCGAGGAGGCGAACCGCCGCCTGGTCGAGCCGCCCGACTTCGACCCGGCCGACAGCGCCCGTCTCGGGCTGTTCGTGGTGGCCCAGCTCGCCCACCGGCACGGCATCCGGGTGTCGCTGCGGGCGTCCGCGTTCGCCGGGGTCACCGCGATGGTGCTGGTCCCCGGCGAGCTGATCGCCGCCCAGGCCGCCGAGCTGCCCTCCGGCGAGCGCCCGCTGGTCGGCTCGGGCTCCGACGACCCGTCGCGCCACTCGCTGGCCGCGCTGCAATGGCAGGGCACGCAAGAGCTGCAGCAGGTCACCGCGGCCGGCCGCCCGATCATCGAGGGCACGGTACAACCCGTTCCGGCCGTCAGTGGCCCGTCGCCCAGCTCGGTCGCCGAGGGACTGTCCAAGGACGGCCTGGTTCAGCGCCGCCGCATCCGCCCGGCCGACTCCCCGGCCCCGGCTACGCCGGAACTGACCGCCGGCCTGGCGGAACCGGTCGCCGGTGCCGCACCGGTGGCGACCAACGCCGATCTGGCCGCGGCCGGCGCCGAGCTCGCCAACCGCAACGAGGGGTCACCGCGGCGCCGCGGGGCGGGAGCGTTTCCCGCGCGACGTGAGCGATCGGGCGCCATCCCCGCCCAGCGGTCGGTTCCCCGCAATTCGACGCCGGTCATGCCGACCTCGGCGTCCCCGCTCTTCCCGGCCGAGACGACAGACACGGCCGAGCTGACCGCCGCGCCTACCGGAGCGCCGGTCATGCCGACCTCGGCCACCCCGATGTTCGCGGCGCCCGTTTCGCCGCCCCCGACCGGAGCGAGCGGGCCGGGCGGGCCGAGGGAAGCGGTCATGCCGAGCGGGGCGGGCGGGCCGAGTGGGGTGACGGAGTCCACCGAGGACGGTTTGCCGCGTCGTGTGCGGCAGGCCAGCCTGGCACCGCAGTTGCGCCGGGCCGCCGGCGAGGAGCCGCCCGAAGAGCTCCCGGCCCAGCTGCGCTCGCCCGAGCAGGTGCGCAGCATCATGAGCGCCCTGCAACTCGGCACCACCCGCGGCCGCATCGACGCATCCCGCTATCTCGCCGATACGAACGTCACTCAGGGTGATTCGCCCGCCGCGACGGGCGACGGAAATCAGCGGCAGGATGGGCCCGTCACGACGGATTCCGTATCTGAAGATACGTCTAATGCGGACGACACGGGCATTGATAGACGCCTGAGTGATGCTTCCTTTGCGGATGCCGCTACCGTCAGTTTCCCGGCGATCGTGGATCTCGCGTTCGCCCGGGGCGAGGCACCATCCGGGGGCGGGCAGGGCTCGAGCGCCCCCGGCGGCGACAATGTGACCAGGCCGGAAAAGGACGCAAAGTGACACAGACGACGAACCAGCGCGCGCACCTCACCTGGCTCCTCGACGACCTGGTGGATCGGGTGCCCACAGCGCAGCAGGCGGTCGTGCTCAGCGCCGACGGGCTCCTCATGGGTGGCTCGGCCGGCCTGAGCCGCGAGGACGCCGAGCACCTGTCGGCGATGGCGGCCGGCTTCCAGAGCCTGGCCAAGGGTGCGAGCCGCCACTTCCGGGCCGGCCCCGTGCGCCAGACCGTGGTCGAGATGGAATCGGCCTTCCTGTTCGTCACGGCCGCCGGGCACGGGGCGTGCCTGGCCGTGCTCGCCTCGAGCGACGCCGACCTCGGCCTCATCGCGTACGAGATGGCGATGCTGGTCACCCGGGTCGGCCAGAACATGAGCGCCCCCGAGCGGTCCACGGTGATGCGGCCCGATGCAGGCTGAACCGCACGACTGGCTCGACAACGACGCGGGTCCAGTGGTCCGGCCCTACGCGATGACCCAGGGCCGGGTGGCCCCCGAGGGCGGCGAGTTCGATCTCGTGGCCTTCGTCGTGGCCACCGCCGGCGAGGACCCCGAGGGCGGCCCGCTGCACCCGGAGCACCACGCCATCGTGGCCGCGTCCTGGGAGCCGATCTCGGTCGTCGAGCTGGCCTCGGCCCTCGACCTGTCGATCGGCGTGATCCGGGTTCTCCTCGGTGATCTACGCTCGGCGGGACTCATCTCGCTGTACGAACCCCCGGCGGCCTCCCAGCCGCACGACGTCGACGTACTCAAGGCGGTTGTCAATGGACTCCGTGCGCTCTGACCGCAACGGCGCGTCGTCGCGCATCCCGGTCGCGCTCAAGATCCTGATCGCGGGCGGCTTCGGCGCCGGCAAGACCACAATGGTGGGCTCGGTCAGCGAGATCCGTCCGCTGCAGACCGAGGAGGTCCTCACCGGCGTCGAGGGTGCCGACGACGTGCACGGTGTGGAGGGCAAGACCACCACGACCGTGACGATGGACTTCGGCCGCATCACGATCACCGACGACCTGCAGCTCTACCTGTTCGGCACGCCCGGGCAGGACAGGTTCTGGTTCCTGTGGGACGAGCTGTCCGAGGGCGCGCTCGGCGCCGTCGTGCTGGCCGACACCCGCCGGCTGGCCGACTGCTTCCCGTCGATCGACTACTTCGAGCAGCGCGGCACGCCGTTCGTCGTCGCGGTCAACTGCTTCGACACCGAGCAGCGTTTCGGCGCCGAGGCGGTGGCCCGCGCTCTCGACCTCGACGAGGGCGTGCCGGTCGTCCTGTTCGACGCGCGCGAGCCGACCGCCGCCCGCAACGTGCTAATCGAGCTTGTCGAGTATGTTGCCCGCCGCCAGCTGGCCGCCGCCGCTTCTCGCTGAGAGGGCGGCGGTCACGGCGGTGACGGCCGCGCGGTGGGTCGCCACGACCGCACCGTGCACCGCCGAGAAGAACGCGGTCGCGACGATGGTGGTCATCCCGATCACGTCGGTGGTCGTCGTGTCGTTCATGTCCTCCGGCGTCGGATCGAGTGCGATGCAGGTGAGCCAGGTCGCGAGCATCCCGACGTAGAGAGCCACCGCCAGGTACAACTTGCGATCGTGGTATCGGGCCGCCGCGTAGAGGAAGTAGACCCAAGCGCCGACGGTGAAGGTCACGATCGGCACGGCGACGGCAAAGGCGATTTCCCCGTACGGGATACGCACGCGCACGCGGGCCGGACGAGGCTCGGGGGCGTAGGGCGCGGGTGACACCGGGGGCAGCGGCGCCACATAGGCCGGCGGGGCCTCTCCGCGCAGGATCCGCCGGTGCGCCTCTTGCAACAGCTCACCGGGCTCTGTGCCGAACTGATCGACCAGATAGGACCGTGCGCTCTGGAAGGCGGCCAGCGCCTCGGCCTGCCGTCCGCAGCGCGACAGCGCGATCATCAGGTGGGCCCGCAGCCCCTCGCGCAGCGGGAACTGCTCGACCAGCCGGGCGAGTTCCGGCACCAGCGCGGCGTCACGTCCCCGGCCCAGTTCGAGCTCGGCCCAGCGTTCCCACGCGGTGGCCTGCCCCTCGGCCAGCCGGGCCCGCGCGGCGTCGAAGAACGGCCCGGTGAGCCCGGCCAGCGCCTCGCCCCGCCAGAAGGCCAGCGCGACCCGCACCGCGTCGGCCGTCGCCGCGCCGGCCACGGCCGCCGAGAACTGGTCGGCGTCGAGGGTGTGCCCGTCGAGGCGCAGCACATAGCCCGCCGGGGTGAGGGCGATCAGCTCGCTCGGCGTGCGGGGCGCCCGGTCCGGGTCGAGCAGCCGGCGCAGTCCGGCGATGTGTTTCTGCACGACGTTCGCGCCGTTCTCGGGCGGCTCGTAACCCCACACCGCGTCGACGATCTGGTGGGTGGGGACGGTCCGGCCGGCGTGCAGCAACAGGACGGCCAGCACGGCTCGCTGCTTGGCCGGGCCGAGGTCGACGGGTTCGCCGTCGCGCAGGACCCGCACCTCACCGAGAACCTCGAAGCGCACGAGCTCTCCAGATCGACAGCGCCCTGAGCTGGGCGGAAGCGAAACGAAACCGCGAAGGCAGCGGATCGGCAGGGGTCAGCAGCATAGCGGCAGGGCAACGGCAGCCGGGGTCGCCAACCTGTCTCTGGCCGGTTCGACACAGAGAGAAAGACCGATGACATGAACCCCACCACGGCACGCCTCGGCGGGATCGCCGCCGTCCTCACTCTCGCCCTTTCGGGCTGCGGCCTCGTCGACGGCTCGCCCGAAGCCGGGGCTCCGACCACCAGCGCGGCGGTGGCCACGCCGCTCGAAACACTGATCAAAGCGGTGCCCGACGAGACGACACCTCCCTATGCGTTCGACATCAAGGGCGGCAGCACGCCGATGTCCGGCTCGCTCGACTCGTCCCGCAAGGCCGTGCAGCTCAAGATCGTCGAGTCGGACGACGGCATCACCGTGACGATGGCTCTGCTCATGATCGAGGAGAAGAGCTGGATCAAGCTCGCCTTCAAACCGAAGATCCCGGGCATGCCCAAGATCCCGAACAAGTGGCTGGTCGTCGACCCGGCGAAGCTGAAGGACAGGCAGAGCCTGCCGGCCGGCTACGACGGCGAGAGCGACCCGGGCGAGGTCCTGCTCCTGCTGCGGAACGCCGCCGGCGTCATCACCAAGGGCCGGGGCCAGTACGCCGGAACGACCGACCTGACCGCTTCCACCCGCGCCGAGATCGTCGACAAGGCTGTGCTCACGAAGCTCGGCGAGAAGGCCGAGGCGGTGCCGTTCGAGGCGACGGTGAACGACGCCGGGCACCTGACCTCGATGCTCGTCAAGGTTCCGGCGGCGGCCGGGGTGAAGGCCGCCACCTATCGGGTGACCTACAGCGGGTTCGGGACGACCGAGGTCCCGCCGGTGCCCGTCGGCGACCAGCAGACCAAGGCGACGAAGTTCGTCTACGAGATCTTGAACGCCTGATCGCGTAGTCGTCCGGGCCGGGCGCGGGACCGACGGGGGTCCGCGCCCGGCCCTCGTGTGGTGGGATCAGCGGATGGGCACGAGCGATGAGCACGTCTTCGTCGGTGGCTACACGGCGGACAAGGGCGGTGACGGCGAGGGCATCGTCCTGCTGCGGCGGGATCCGGCAACCGGCCTGCTCACCCGCCTCGGCGTGGCGGTGCGCACCCCCAGCCCGTCGTTCCTGACCCGGCACCCCACACTGCCCATCCTGTACGCGGTGAACGAGCTCGCCTCCGACGGCACGGTCAGCGCTTTCACGGTGGCCCCGGACGGCGCTCTCACCCCGCTGGCGGTCCGCCCCACCGGCGGTGGTGACCCGGCCCACCTCGCGATCACGGCCGACGCCCGGCACCTGCTGGTGGCGAATTACGAGACCGGTTCGGTCGCCGTCTTCCCGCTCGACGCCGAGGGCGTCCCGGCCGAGCGCTCCGACCTGCTCGATCTGCACGGCAGCGGGCCTGTCGCCGATCGGCAGGCCGGGCCGCACGCGCACATGGTCCTGCCGCTGCGCGACGACGTGCTGATCGCCGACCTCGGGTCCGACCGGGTGTGGCGGGCGCGGCTCGACCGGGTCTCGGGCCGCCTCACGATGCTGCCGGCCGCGGTGACCGCCGAACCCGGCACCGGCCCGCGGCACGTGCGCTTCTCACCCGACGGTGCCCTGTTCGTGGTCGGCGAGCTCGGCGGCGACCTGACCTGGTGGCGCCCGGCCGGCGACGGATCGCTGGCCCGGGCCGGCGGCGTGGCGACCACCACGGCCGAGGGCGAGAACTATCCGTCCGAGATCCTGGTGCGTCCCGACGGCCGTTTCGTCTATGTCGCCAACCGTGGCGCGAACACGATCGCGACTTTCGCGTGGGACGGCGAACGGGCCGTCCTGGCCGCCGAGACGCCTGTCGGAGGTGACTGGCCAAGGCACATGATCCTCGTGGGGGATCACCTCTACGTAACCAACCAGAAGTCACAGAGCGTGACTACTTTTCGAGTCGACCGGGAGACCGGTGTTCCGCGGATGCAGGGGGAGCCGGCCTTCGAGCCCACCCCGACATGTCTGCTGCGCTGGACCACTGCGGGCACCCTCGACCCAGCTTGACGGCCGAAGGGGATAGATGACCGTCCAGGTGGGACAGCGCGCAAATCGGGCGCGGACCGCCACTGATCGAGATGACTCCAATACGGGCAGTCACACAAGATGCCAAAGATTCTAATCCGAGTAACTTTCGACCGTACGCATGTGGCATTCAGGTTCCGGGATCAGCACTATGGAGCGCGTGTCTGGCCGCCATCGTAGAAACTTCAATCTCAGGGGAGCGGGCGTCGTCGGAGCCGCGATGGCAATAGTCGTCGTTCTGGCTGGTTCCTATCTCGGGTACCAGCAGCTTTCCGACAAGGGCTGCACCGGCTCCATTCGATTGACCGTCGCCGCTACCGGCGAGGTCGCCCCCGCTGTCGACCAGGTCGCTCAGCGTTGGGTGCAGGAAGGCGCCAACGTCGACGGCACCTGTGTCGCCATCGCCGTCGACGAGGTCGACTCGGCGACGATGGCCGCGGCCGTCGCCGGCGAGCACAAGGTCACCCTCGCCGGTGTCGGAACGGCCCCCGAGGCCGTCAAGGTGCCGGACGTCTGGGTCCCCGACTCCTCCACCTGGATCCTCCGGCTCAAGTCCGAGGCTCCGGGCTTCGTGCCGTCCGACAGCAAGCCGATCGCGCAGAGCCCGATCGTCGTGGCGATGCCCGAGCCGGTCGCTAAGCAGGTCGGCTGGCCCAAGAAGAAGCTCGGCTGGAAAGAGCTGCTCGGCCTCATGGTCAACAGCACGAGCCTGAACGCCGGCATCGCCGACCCGACCCGTGACTCGGCGGGCCTCGCCGGCCTGCTCGCGCTCGGCCAGGCGGCCGGCGTCGGCGAGAAGGCCCAGGGCACCAAGGTCAAGGCGATCCAGTCGCTGGCGAGCGGCGCCTCGGCGTTGCGTGACGAGCTGATCGGCCGGTTCCCCCGCTCGGTCGACCCCAACGAGATCGGCGACGCCCTGAGCGCGGCACCGGTCTCCGAGGAGGACGTGGTGTCGTTCAACTCCGCGAAGCCGCCGGTGCTGCTGGTCGCGCTCTACCTCGACCCCAGCCCGATGGCCCTCGACTACCCCTACGCGGTCATGCCCGAGGTCGACCTGCAGAAGCAGAAGGCGGCCGCGGGTCTGCGTGCCCAGCTCGCCTCGGCCACGTTCAAGAACGCGCTCGGCGCGGCGGGGCTGCGTTCGCCCGACGGCTCGTTCGGTGCGGGTTTCTCCCGCCCGCTCGGTGCCCCGGACGCCTCGCCCGGTGTCAACAACTCGGTCGGCGGCGGCAGCGGCGACAACGGCGGCAAGGCCGCGTCGGGGCTCGACGCCAGCGCGCTGAGCCAGGTGATCGGCAGCTGGACGGCGATCAAGCAGCCCGGCCGGGTCCTGGCGGTCTTCGACGTCTCCGGCTCGATGAACACCAAGGTGCCGACGGCCGGCAACCAGAGCCGGGCCGCGGTGACGCGCAAGGCGGCGGCGGCCGGTCTGCAGATGTTCGGCGAGAAGTGGGCGGTCGGCGTGTGGCTGTTCTCGACCGAGATGAACGGCAAGAAGCCCTGGAAACAGATCGTGCCGATCAGCCCGCTGACCACGTCACGCGACAAGGTCGCGGGTTCGATCAGCCAGATCGTGCCGAAGGAGGACGGCAACACCGGCCTCTACGACACCGTTCTCGACGCCTACATCGAGGTGAAGAAGTCCTGGCAGCCTGGCCGGGTCAACTCCGTCATCCTCTTCACCGACGGCAAGAACGAGAACGCCGACGGCATCACGCTCCAGAAGCTGCTCGCCGAGCTGAAGAAGCAGACCGACCCGACCAAGCCGATCCGCCTGGTCATCATCGGCATCGGTGACCAGGTCAGCGAGTCCGAGCTGCAGACGATCGTGAAGGCGACCCCCGCGGGCGGCGTCTTCGTGACCAAGGACCCGGCGAAGATGAGCGCGATCTTCGTCGAGGCGATCGGTCGTCGCACCGGCGCGTCCGGCGGCTGATTTCAGGCGTACGCGTGCAGGGCCGTCGCCGCGAGGTGGCGGCCTTCTCGCTTTCAGTCCGCCGGGCCCGTCCAGTCCAGGCACACGGCGACGGCGTCGTCGTCGAGCTCGGCGTCCCCGACGTAGGCCCGCAGGTCACCCAGCAGCGACCGGACGGCCTGCAACGGCGCCAGCGGCCCGGTGCGCCGCACGAAGCGGGCCAGGGCCGCGTCCCCGTACCGCCCGGCCGCGGTGACCGCGTCGTGCACCCCGTCGCTGACCATCATCAACCGGTCCCCGGGCTCCAGCCGGAAGCTCTCCACCTGGTAGTCGGTCTCCTCGAACATGCCGAGCGGGAACTGCTCGGTCAGCCGCTGCTCGTGGACGATTCCCCGGCGCAGCAGCAACAGCCGGGGCGATCCGGCGTCGATCGCGAGCACCTCGCCCGTCGCCAGGTCGAGCTCGAGAATCAGCGCCGACACGTGCGCCGCCCCTCGATGCTCGGCATAGATGGCCTGGTCGGCGAGGGCGGCCTGGTCGGCCGGCCCGATGCCCGCCCGGCGGGCGTTGCGCAGCGCGAAGGTGGCCAGCGCGGTCAGCAGCGACGCCGAGACCCCCTCGCCCATGCCGTTCAGCACGCTCAGCGAAAGCCGGCCGTCCTGGTCGGCCCAGTCGAAGCTGTCACCGCGTACGGCGTAGGACGGCTCGAGCTGACCGGCCAGCCCGAACGACGGCCGGATCCGGCTGCGGCCCGGCAGCAGTTCCCACTGCATCTCGGCGGCGAGAGTGAGCCGGCGGGTGCGCGAGGCCATCTGATAGCGGTCGGTGCCGTCGGCCGCCGCCTGAAGCTCGTGGGCCAGCGCCACGGCGACCTCGGCCAGTTCCGCCTCGGCGTCCGGCCCTTCGGGAGCGGGTTCGCAGGTCAGAACGCCGATTCGTTCTCCCCGCGAGGAAACCGGTAGGAAAATCACATCGTCCTCGCGCACGGTCGACTGATGGTCGAAACAGCGCCAGGCGGGGTCGCCCGGATGGGTGCGCGGGGGCCCGCCGAAGACCGGCACGAGCGCCGCCAGACGGTAATCCACCAGGTACAACTCGGTGCCGGCGGTGCCGTACTCCTTGGCGATTCCCTCGGCCAGGCGATCCGGCACGACATCGGCGGCCGCGTCGGTGAGCATCCGGCGGAGCACCAGTAGCCTGTCGATCAATGGTGACCTCCTCGAACAGACACGCCCGTACCGGTAGTCTCTGCTGCACCATGGCCGTTCTCCACGGGCCGGACGGGCCGGACCCGATGCACACCGCGGCGATCGACGACGCCGCGAAAGCCTTGCTGCTCGCCTGGGATGTTGCCCGCGAGCAGGTGACTCCACGCATGTCGTCGGTCCAATTGAACGCCTTGCTCGCCGTCGAGCGGGCGGAGGGCATCAATTTGGGCGGTCTCGCCGCCGAGTTGGGCATGCTGCTGTCCTCGGCCAGCCGGCTCTGCGACCGCCTCGTCGCCTCCGGCATGGTCGAGCGGGTGCCGGGCCGGGCCGACCGTCGCGAGATCGCGCTCTACCTCACGCCGGCCTCCCGCACGCTGCTGGCCGAGCTTCGCCTCATCCGCCGGGGCGCCCTCACGGGCGTACTGGAGAAGATGTCGGCCGGAGGCCGGGCAGCGCTGCTGCGGGGGCTCACCGAGTTCGCGGCGGCGGCCGACGAGAACGGTGGCTCGGCCTCGGCTCAGACCGCCTGAGCGGTCGCGAGCCATCCGGCCGGGTCCTCCCGCACGCCGCGGATCACCGCGTCCGCGGCGCCGCGCATGGCCGCGTCGGCGCCCAGGGCGGCCGCACGCAGTGAGACGGGGGCCAGGTCGGCGGTGAGCACGCGGCGGCGCAGCTCGGCCTCGATGCCGCCGCGCAACCGCTCGAACTCGGGCGCGTAGCCGCCGCCCAGCACGATCACGCCCAGGTCGAGCAGGTTGACCACGGCCGACAGGGCGATGCCGAGCGCGGCCGCGGCCAGGTCGGGATCGGCTGCCACCGCTTCCTGGCCCGCGTACTGCTCGAGGCAGCCGTTCGCGCCGCAGCGGCAGGGCCGTCCGTCGGGGTAGACGGTGACGTGCCCGATCTCGCCGCTCCAGCCGCGCCCGCCGCGGTAGAGCTCGCCGTCGAGCACGATGCCGGCGCCGATGCCGATCTCGCCCGAGACGTAGAGGAAGGTCGGCTCGGCGCCGTCGGCCCGCAGCTCGCCCAGGGCGGCCAGGTTGGCCTCGTTGTCGACCGTGACCGGCAGGCCCGTCGCCGCCGTCAGGGGGGTCACCGCGTCGACGTCCTGCCAGCCGAGGTTGGGGGCGACGCGCACCAGGCCGCCCGGTGCCACCAGGCCGGGCACGGCGAGCGCGGCCCCGGCCAGCACCAGCCCGTCGGCGGTCGCCGCCTGCTGGGCCCGCGCGGCGAGCCGGATCACCTCGGCCAGGGAGTCGCACGGCGGCAGCAGCCGCTGGTCGGCCCGGGTCACGAAGCGGTGGCGCACCGCGCCGGTCAGGTCGACGACGCAGGCGGCCAGGTAGTCGACGTTGATCTCGAGGCCCAGCCCGGCCGGGCCGTCGGGCGCCAGCGCCAGGCCGGCGGCGGGACGGCCGGCCCCCGTACGCGGGGCCGGGTCCAATTCGGTGAGCAGGGTGCCGGCGATGAGGTCGTCGACCAGCGCGGAGACGGTCGCCCGGGTGAGCCCGGTGGCGGCGGACACGGCCGCGCGGGACGGGCGATCTGCGCTGTTTGCCACAGTCTGCAACACGAGCGCGAGATTGTGGGCTCGCACGCTCGATTGGCGCACCGGACTACGGGAAGCACTCATCAGGCGGCCACTCACGGCCTTGACAATGCCATACCGTGGTCAAATAATTCAACCAATAAACAAATCCCAACTGTTACGTGGAGGTAACCGTGGCCGCTCAACCCACCCGCGAAGACAAGTTCTCGTTCGGCCTGTGGACCATCGGGTGGCAGGCCCAGGACGCGTTCGGCGCGGCCACCCGGCCCGCGCTCGACCCGGTCGAGGCGGTGCACAAGCTCGCCGAGCTCGGCGCCTACGGCATCACGTTTCACGACGACGACCTGATCCCGTTCGGCTCCGACGCCCAGACCCGCGACGGCATCATCGCCGGGTTCAAGAAGGCGCTGGAAGAGACCGGCATCGTGGTCCCGATGGTCACCACGAACACGTTCAGCCACCCGGTCTTCAAGGACGGCGCGTTCACCAGCAACGACCGTTCCGTGCGGCGCTACGCGCTGCGCAAGGTGCT
The DNA here is from genome assembly GCF_003999975.1 of Actinoplanes solisilvae. Lineage (GTDB taxonomy): Bacteria > Actinomycetota > Actinomycetes > Mycobacteriales > Micromonosporaceae > Actinoplanes > Actinoplanes solisilvae. Next base: position 80,475 of record NZ_RJAC01000017.1, read on the forward strand.
GCGCCAGGTCGACCTGGCCGCCGAGATGGGCGCACAGACCTTCGTGCTCTGGGGCGGCCGCGAGGGCGCCGAGTACGACTCGGCCAAGGACATCAACGCGGCTCTCGACCGCTACCGCGAGGGCCTCAACCTCGTCGCGCAGTACAGCGAGGACAAGAACTACGGCCTGCGCTTCGCGATCGAGCCGAAGCCGAACGAGCCGCGCGGCGACATCCTGCTGCCGACCCTGGGCCACGCCATCGCCTTCACCTACGAGCTCGAGCGTCCCGAGCTGTTCGGCATCAACCCGGAGACGGGTCACGAGCAGATGTCGAACCTCAACTTCACCCAGGGCATCGCCCAGGCGCTGTGGCAGGGCAAGCTCTTCCACATCGACCTGAACGGCCAGCACAGCGTCAAGTTCGACCAGGACCTGGTCTTCGGCCACGGCGACCTGCTCAACGCGTTCTCGCTGGTCGACCTGCTCGAGCACGGCTCGATCGGTGGCGGCCCCAAGTACGACGGCCCTCGCCACTTCGACTACAAGCCCTCGCGCACCGAGAACATCGACGGCGTCTGGGAGTCGGCCCAGGCCAACATGCGCATGTACCTGCTGCTCAAGGAACGGGCCGAGGCGTTCCGCGCCGACCCGGCCGTGCAGCAGGCGCTGGCCGACAGCAAGGTGCTCGAGCTGTCGACCCCGACGCTGAGCGCCGGCGAGACCTACCAGGACCTGCTGAACGACAAGAGCGCCTTCGAGGAGTTCGACGTCGACGCGGCCGGCGCCCAGGGCTACGGTTTCGTGAAGCTCAACCAGCTCGCCATCGACCACGTTCTCCGCGCGAACTGACCCAGAGGAAGAAATGACTCTCGTAGCCGGGATCGACAGCTCCACCCAGTCCTGCAAGGTCGTCATCCGTGACGCGGAGACCGGCCGATTGGTCCGGCAGGGCCGCGCCGCGCACCCGGACGGCACCGAGGTGCACCCCGACGCGTGGTGGGCCGCGCTGCAGGAAGCGATCGACCAGGCCGGCGGCCTGGACGACGTGGCCGCCGCCTCGGTGGCCGGCCAGCAGCACGGCATGGTGGTGCTCGACGAGAACGGCGAAGTGGTCCGCCCGGCGCTGCTGTGGAACGACACTCGCAGCGCCGGCGCGGCCGCCGACCTCATCCAGGAGCTCGGCGGCCCCGACAAGTGGGCCGACGCGGTCGGCATCGTGCCGGTCGCCAGCTTCACCCTCACCAAGCTGCGCTGGCTCGCCCGCAACGAGCCGCAGAACGCGGCCCGGGTCGCCGCCGTGTGCCTGCCGCACGACTGGCTGACCTGGAAGCTCAGCGGGTCCACCGACATCAGCACGATCAAGACCGACCGCAGCGACGCCAGCGGCACGCTCTACTGGTCGGCCCGCACCGACGAATACCGCCCCGACCTGCTCGAGCTCGGCTTCGGCCGGCTCATCGGCGTTCCCGAGGTGCTCGGCCCCACCGGCGTCGCGGGCCGGCTGCCCAACGGCGCCCCGCTCGGCCCCGGCGCGGGCGACAACGCGGCCGCCGCGTTCGGCACCGGTGCGGGCACGGGCGACGTCATCGTCTCGATCGGCACCTCGGGCACGGTCTTCGTCTCGTCCGACGTGTCGCCCAACGACCCGACCGGCACGGTCGCCGGGTTCGCCGACACCACCGGCCGGTTCCTGCCGATCGTGGTGACGCTGAACGCGGCCCGCGTGCTCGACGCGGCCGGCAAGCTGCTCGGCGTCGACCACGACGAGCTCTCCCGCCTGGCCCTCAGCGCCCCGGCCGGGGCCGACGGCCTGGTCCTGGTCCCCTACCTCGAGGGCGAGCGCACCCCCAACCGGCCCGACGCCACCGGCGCGATCCACGGGCTGACGCTCAAGACCTCCGACCCGGCCCACCTGGCCCGCGCGGCCGTCGAGGGCATGCTCTGCGCCCTCGCCGACGGCCTCGACGCGCTGGTCGCCAACGGCGCCGCGGCCAACCGCATCGTGCTGGTCGGCGGCGGCGCGCGCAGCGAGGCGGTCCGGCGCATCGCCCCCGAGCTGTTCGGCCTGCCCGTGCTGGTGCCGCCCCCGGGCGAATACGTCGCCGACGGCGCCGCCCGTCAGGCCGCGTGGGTCGCTGCGGGCACCGGCGAGCCCCCGGTCTGGTCAGCCGCGGCCCCCGAGACGTACGAGGCCACCGGCGTCCCGATCATCCGGGAACAATACGCGGCCGCGCGTGACTACGTTGTCGATCGGTCCCGATAACCTTCTCGCGTGACCAGGGGAGGATCGGCCCACCGCCTATACAGCGTGGTGGTGTTCGTCGTCCTCGCGTCGCTCGACAACGTCGCGATCGGGCTGGTGCCGCCGCTCTACGGCAGCATCGGCGACGCGTTCGGGGTGGGCGAGGGCCACATCGCCCTCGCCACCACGATCATGTTCCTGATCAGCGCGGTCGCCGCGATCGGCTTCGCGTACGCCGGCGACCGCACCGACCGCAAGCCGGTGCTCATCGTCGGCACGCTGATCTGGATCGCCGGCACCGCCTGGTCCGGCTTCTCCGGCAGCTACCCGAGCTTCCTGGCCAGCCAGGTCGTCGCCGCGTTCGGTCTGGGCGCCGTCGCCTCGGTCAGCTTCGCCGTGGTCAGCGACCTGATCTCGCCGAAGCGCCGCGGTCTCGTGATGAGCTTCTGGGGCCTGTCGCAGGGCGTCGGCACGCTCGCCGGCACCCTGGTCGGGGGTCTGCTCGGGCACGCCGACTGGCGTCAGCCGTTCCTGGTCACCGCGATCGCCGGCGGCGTCGCCACGGTCGCCTACCTGTTCACCTACAACGTGCCCCGCGGTGACAGCCAGCCCGAGCTCGCCGGGGTCGAATACGACGAGCGGATCCATCACGACCACCTGCCGGTGATCCTGCGGCGGCGTACGAATGTCTGGCTGATCCTGCAGGGCGGCACCGCCCAGATCGCCTTCGGCTCGCTCGTCTGGCTGCCCGTGCTGTTCCGCGCCCGCGCCGAGGACCAGGGCTATTCGACCAGCACGGCGATCGTGATCGGCAGCGTCTTCGCCACCCTGTTCCAGCTCGGCGGTGCCCTGTCGATCCTGGGCGGCCTGGCCGGCGACCGGCTCCAGCGGCGTACGCCCCGGGGTCGTGCCCTGGTCGCCGCGTTCGGCGTTCTCGCCGCCGTCCCGCTCTACATCGTGCTGTTCTTCGTGCCGATGCGCATCGAGGTGCCCGACGGCGCCGGCACCGGCACGATCATCCGGTCGGTCCTGGCCGACGTCTTCACCGAGCCGACGGTCGGCCTTTGCCTGCTCACCGCGGTCGTCGCGCTGATGCTCACCTCGGCCAACTCGCCCAACTGGTTCGCCATGATCGCCGACGTGAACCCGCCCGAGCACCGCGGCGCCGTCTACAGCCTCGGCAACCTGATCAACGGCTTCGGGCGGGCGGGCGGCAACGCGGTGGTGGCGGTCGCCTTCCGGGCGCTCTCGGGGGCCTTCCCGCCGCCGCTCAACTATGCGGTCGGGCTGGCCGCCTTCCAGCTCTTCTTCATCCCCACCGGTGTCATGTACTGGCTGGCCAGCAGGACGGTCGCGCGCGACATGACCGACACGCACGCCGCCCTGCTCGCCCGGGCCGCCGAACTAGAGAGCCGCCCAGACGGTGACGTCGACGGGGACCCGCCCGTCGTCGTCGAGGGGCTCGCTGCTCAGCAGGACCCGCGCCCCGGCCGGTAGCGCGACCGGCGCGGCCTCGAAGTTCGTCAGCACCAGCACGTCACCGTTGCGGAAGGCGAGCGCCCCCGCCGGAACGTCCTGCCAGGTCAGCGCGCCCGCGCCCAGCCCGTGCCCGCGGCGCAGGCCCAGCGCGGCGTGGTAGAGCTCCCACGTCGACCCGGCCACGCCCTGCTGGCGGTCGAGCGCGTATTCCGACCACGCCGCCGGCTGCGGGAGCCAGGACGCGTCGGTCGGGCCGAAGCCGTACGACGGGGCGTCCGCCTCCCACGGCAGCGGCACCCGGCAGCCGTCCCGCCCGCGCTCCGCGTGCCCCGACCGCTCCCAGGCCGGGTCCTGGCGTACGTCGTCGGGCATCGTGGTGTGCTCCGGCAGTCCCAGCTCCTCGCCCTGGTAGAGGTACGCCGACCCGGGCAGGCCGAGCATCTGCAGCGTGGCCGCCCGCGCCCGGCGAAGACCCAGAGCCGCGTCGGGCTGGGGATCGCCGGCGCCGATGCCGTGCTGGCGAGGTGTGCCGACCGGATAACCCAGCCGCGTCGCGTGCCGTACGACGTCGTGGTTGGACAGCACCCACGTCGTGGTCGCCCCGACCGCGTCGTTGGCGGCCAGGTTCTTGTCGATCACCGCGCGCAGGGCCGGCCCCGACCAGGCCGCGTCCAGGTATTCGAAGTTGAACGCCTGGTGCATCTCGTCGGGCCGCACGTAGCGGGCGAGCCGCTCGGCCGGCTGCACCCACGCCTCGGCGACCAGGATGCGCCCGCCCTCATAGCCGTCGAGCACCTCGCGCCACGACCGGTAGATCTCGTGGACGCCCTCCTGGTCCCACATCGGCGGCGGCGGACCGGCCGGCTCGAGGCCGCCGAGGATCACGCTGGGCTGGGTCCAGTCGGTGAGGTCCCCGTCCTTGACCAGGCCGTGCGCGACGTCGACCCGGAAACCGTCGACGCCGCGGCCGAGCCAGAACCGCAGCACGTCGAGGAACTCGGCCCGCACCTCGGGATTGCTCCAGTTCAGGTCGGGCTGGCTGACGTCGAACAGGTGCAGATACCACTGGCCGTCGGGCAGCCGCTCCCACGCGCGGCCGCCGAAGACGCTCTGCCACGAGTTCGGCGGCTCCGACCCGTCGGCGCCCCGGCCGTCGCGGAAGATGTAGCGCTCCCGCTCGGGGCTGCCCGGTGCGGCGGCGAGCGCGGCCCGGAACCACTCGTGCTCGTCGGAGGTGTGGTTGGGCACCAGGTCGACGATGACCTTCAACCCGAGCTGGTGGGCCTCGGCGATCAGCTTGTCGGCATCGCCGAGGTCGCCGAAACGCGGGTCGACGCCGCGGTAGTCGGCGACGTCGTAGCCGGCGTCGTGCTGCGGCGAGGGATAGAAGGGGGAGAGCCACACGGCGTCGACGCCGAGCTCCCGCAGGTGCGGCAGGCGCCCGGTGATCCCGGGCAGGTCGCCCATCCCGTCACCGTCGCTGTCGGCGAACGAGCGGGGATAGACCTGGTAGATGACGGCGTCCCGCCACCATGCGTCAGTACGCGGCATGGAGCCCAGGCTAGTAGCCCTAGTCGTCGAGGATCGCGGCGAACCGTTCCTCGGCCAGGTCGAGCTGGTCGAGGATGTGGTCCTTGGCCGCGATCGACAGCGGCGTGTCCGGGCGTCCGACCAGTTCGCGCAGCTTGGGGACGAGCGGGCGATACTTCGTGGCCGCCTTCACGGCCTTGTCCGGGGTGGTGTGTACGACCCCCACACCGTTGTCGGTGAAGTCGGAGACCTTGATGACCCGGGCCCACGGGTCACGCTCGAGGCTGGCCGCCACGTGCGCCCGGTATTGCTCGTGGCGATCGCGATCGGGGTCGTACTCGGGGTTGGTGACCGACCGGACCAGCTCGGCCACCCGGGGGCCGAAGCGGGCGGCCAGTTCGGCGATCGCCGCCTCGGTCTGCTGGGAGCAGGTGCCCGCCGTCGTGCCGGCGAGCTCGGCCGGGTGGTCCTCGACGGCATCGTGCAACAGCGCCGCGGTGAGCACGTCCACGTCTCGTACGCCGTAGTACTTGATGATTCGGATGGCCACCCGCAGCAGATGGTTGAGGTAGGGCTCGCGCACCCGCCGGTCGTGCTCGTGCAGCCGGCTGGCCAGGTCGAGCGCCTCGATCAGCTGCTTGCGTTCGGCCTCCGGGAACGATTCCAGCTCGAGCAGGAACCGCTCGCGAAGGCCCGCCTCGCCGTACACCTCCGTGATCGCGTGCAGCGGCATCGAGAGCAGCATCCGTGGCGCCATGCCGAGAACGTACCGGAGCGTCAGCCGTTGGTGGGCGAGCGCATCGGAACCGGGCGGGGCGAGGGCCGGCGGGCGGCCGTCGCGACCGTGGCCTGCTTGAGCGACCACGGGTTGCCCGGCTCGGCGTGTACGCCCCGCCGCGGGGTGCCGGCGCCGTCGGTGAACTCCTCCTCGGTCATCGCCTGCAGCGCGCTGAGGGCGACCCCGAGGATCGACGCCGCGGTGATCAGCGTGATCGGCACGATCATCGTGAGCGGCCGGAAACCGGTCACGCCGGGGATCGCGGCCGGGTCGAGGTGCACCGACATGGCGGCCATCCCGGTGTAGTGCATGCCGCACACGGCGATCGCCATGATCACCGCGGCGCCGCCGATCGGCAGCCAGCTCTGCACCGACACGGTGAACCAGAGCGCGACCGTCGACGCCACGACCGCGATGACCGCCGAGGCGGCGACCAGGGTGACGTCGTACCTCATCTCGCCGGCCACGCGCATGCCGAGCATGCCGGTGTAGTGCATGGCGAGTACTCCGCCGCCGGTCAGCACGCCTGCCATGATCGTCTTGGGCAGGTTGCGCCGGCCGTGGCCGACCATGAGCAGTCCCGCGCCGACGGCGAAGACCGCGAAGAGGAGGCTGCCGACGGTCATCGGCACGTCGAAGCGCACCGGGCTGGCCGGCACCTCGAAGCCGAGCATCGCCGCGAAGTGCATGAGCCAGATCGCGCCGCCGCCGATCGCGAACGCGCCGATCAGCAGCCAGCGGTTGCGCCGGCCCCGGGTGCGGGCACCGCGGGCGCGGGCGGTGCTGAGCAGGCCGAAGAAGGAACCGAGGAAAGCCAGCAGAAAAGCGGCCAGCGGGTTGAACGCGCCATAGGTGAAGTGATGGATCTCGGCCACTGGTGCCCCTCGCGGAAGATCGACGTATTGCCGCGAGTGATTCAGTCAGCGTTCCGCTTTGCCGCATCGCACCACGAGTGCGGCAAGGCGGACAAACGAAACCGGGCCACCCTTTGGTGACCCGGTTCTCGGTTGTGGGGGATTTGGGTACGGGTTGCGAGAACGCCGATCAGGTGAAGATGCTGACGCCGCCGGGGCCCACCAGCAGGCCGACGACGATGAGCACGATTCCCCAGAGCAGCTGCCGCCGGAAGAGCGCGAGAATACCGGCGACCACCAGGATGACTGCGATGATCCAGAGGATTAAGTCCATGCATATCGAGTACCCGGCGCCGTAAAAACGGAAACCTGGGTTATCGAACCGCGATCAAAGTCGCGTCGACCTCTTCGGACAGCAGCTGATAGACGTTGTACGCCTGCTTGATCACCGGGTGTGCCACGTTGCGCACGGGCACCCCGCCCGGCGTACGCCCGCGTTCCGCGCCGTGATGGGCGTGCCCGTGCAGTGCCAGCGCGGTCGGCGCCGAGTCGATCGAGCGTCCGAGCTGATAGCAGCCCAGGAACGGATAGATCTCCAGCGGCTCGCCGACCAGGGTCTCGGGCACGGGGGCGTAATGCGTGAGGGCCACCAGAGCATCAGCCTGTACGGAGTTCAGCGCGTTCGTCAGCGCCTCGGCGTACCGCTCCGTGGTGGCGACGAAGTCCTTCATCTCGCGCTCGCCGAAGTTGCTGGCGCAGGCCCCCGCGAACCCGCCACCGAAGCCTTTCGTGCCGGCGACCCCGAGCCGGTGCCCGCGGATCTCCAAGACGGTCGCCTCGCCCTCGAGCACGGTGATCCCGGCGTCGGTGAGCACCTCGGCGACCTCGTCCTGCTGGTCGCTCTGGTGGTCGTGGTTGCCCAGCACGACGATCACCGGCACGGCCAGACCGCCGAACTCCTTGGCGAAGCAGCGCGCCTCCTCGGGCGTGCCGTGCCGGGTCAGATCACCGGCGACCAGCAGCGCGTCGGCCCGGGCGGGCAGCTCCTCCAGCGCGGGCCGGTAGCGGCCCACCACGTCCTTGTCCACGTGGACGTCGCCCACGGCGGCGATCCGGATCATGAGATCTCCTCCACCTCGTTCGGTGCCTGGGCGCGCGTGATCCCGATGTCGCAGGTGATCTCGACGTCCGGGAAGTGTGCGGTGATCTGCCGGCAGATCTCGTCGCGCCGGTGCGCGCTCTCGACCTCGCCGCCGAGCACCACGAGGTGATCGCGGCGGTGCACGGTGATTCCCTGCTCGGCTATGCGGTCGTGCTCGGTGAGCAGACGCTGGATCTCGGCCTCGAGATCGGTGTCGCTGGTCATCGATGCTCCCTAGTTATTGGTGAGAGCTTCCTCAGCTTCTGGGAAAGGCACCACGTCCAGCCGGTCCAGCAGAATGAGGAAGGCTTCGGCGTACGGTGACTTGCGGGTCTCGCGGCGCACGCGGGGCCAGTCGATCTGCTCGCGCAGCGAGCGGGCCACCGGCAGACCGGTCGCGAAGTCGCAGTAGTGCTGGCTGTAACTGAGCAGCTTGTGCACCATGAGCTGGGTCGCCGAGATCACCGGCATGTAGATGGCCTCGACCGAGATCTGCTCCGTGTCGGCCAGCGTCTCCAGCGTCACCGGAGTCTCCACCGGGCGATAGATCAGATCGACCATCCGGTCCTCGTCGAAGACCTTGACCAGCCAGTCCTCGGGCGGCTGCTCGGTGCGGAACCCGACCTTGGCCAGCTCATCCAGCGCCTGATCGCGGTCCTCCTCACGCAGCAGGAAGTCCACGTCGTGATCACTGGAGTGCCCACCGTGCGCGTAGACCGCGAAACTGCCGCCGAGCGCGAACGGTATGCCGGCGGACTTCAGGGCCGAGGCGACCTTCTTCAGCGTGGTGGCCAGGCCCTCGTCCACGCGGTGCGGCATGACGATCCCCCTGTCGACGTGTGCGGGTTGGGTGTCGGATACGACTACCCGGGCCGCCTCACCTTGAATCGCCGGCCACGTGAGTCTCCGGGCAAACCCACTGCAAACCCCATTTTGGTACGGGGAGAGGGTCGCCGCCGGAAAACGGTAGGTGCGATGTCCCGTTACCGTTAGTTGGATGATGCCCCGCACGATCGCGCTCGTGGGAATTGACGGCTCTGGGAAGACGACGCAGGCCCACCGGGTGGCCGATGAGCTGAGCGCGATGGGGGTGCGCGCGTCCTACCGGCGTAACGCGGGTGGTCGCCACTGGTTCGGGCGGCTCGCGACCAAAGTCGGCAAGCGGGACGCGGACGATCTTCTGGGGCGCCGCGGCACGCTGTTCGTGGAATCGGTGCTGCGCTGGCTGGCGATCCTGCGCACCCTGCTGCGCCGCACGATCACCGGGGGCACGGTCGTCATGGACCGCTACGCGTTCTGTCAGTACGCCAGTCTGCGAGCCCGGGGCGCCAAGCCGGCCGCCGAGCGCCGCGCCCGCCTGGCCTACCGCTTCTTCCCCCGTCCCGACGTCACGTTCCTGCTCGACGTCAGCCCCGAGGTCGCCCACGCGCGCATCGAGGCCCGTGGCTACGACAGCGAGTCGATGGACTACCTGCGGGCCGCCCGAGCCGCCTACCACTCGCTGCCCGAGTTCGCCGATTTCGTGGTGATCGACGCCGACGGGACGCCGGACGAGGTCGTCGCCGCGATCCACGCCGAGCTGCGCCGCCGCGACCCCGGGCGCAATCCGATCGCCGGGGGCCTGATCCTGGCCGGCGGCACCATGGCCGCCCTGGCCACCGCCGGCACCCAGCTCGTCGAGGCCCTCTGACCGGCGCGCCCACGCTCTGACCCCGGCTGGGCCCGCGCTCTGCCCCGGCTGGGCCCGCGCTCTGACCCTGGCTGGGCCTGCATTCTGCCCCGGCTAAGCCTGGCCGTAGACCGGGATCTGGGCGCCGCTGGTCGGGGCCGAGGCGTCGGAGGCCAGGAAGAGGATCACCGCGGCGACCTCCGCGGGCTTCACCCAGCGGCCGGGGTCGGCGTCGGGCATCCCGGCGCGGTTGGTCGGTGTGTCGATGACGCTGGGCACGATCGTGTTGCACCGCACGTTCTGCCGCCGGTACTCGGTCGCCACCGAGCTCGCGAAGGCGAGCACTGCCGCCTTGGCCGTCGTGTAGCCGACCGACCCGGGGAAGGGCGACAGGGCCACCCGCGACGACACGCACACGACGCTGCCTCCACCGGCCGCCACGAGGTGGGGCAGGGCCGCGGCCGTGACGAGATAGGTGGGCCTCAGATTGATCGCCAGCATGGCTTCAAGGCCGGCGTACGGGGCGTCGGCGACCAGCGGTCCACTGGCGAACCCGCCGACGAGGTTGATCACCGCGCGCAGCGGTGCCGCCGGATCGGCGGTCGCGACGGCCACCGCCGTGGTGACATCCTTCTCGTCCGACATGTCGCCCGTGACCGGGACCGCGCCCTCGGGTAGCCGATCGACCGACTCGGGCCGGGCCGGGGCGACCACGCGCCATCCGTCGGCGACGAAGGCCGCCACTGCCGCGGCCCCGAGACCGCCCGATCCGCCCGTGATCAAAGCCGTACGTCCGCTCATGCCGCTCCTCCGGTCTAAACCTCACTGTGTGATTCGTCACGCGGCAATCCGGATGGGCCCGGTGCTCCGAACCGTTGTCAAAGGAGCGTCACCCGCACGGATATCACCCGGACGGGCTAGTGAACTGCGCCGCCGCGTGCCGCATTGTGGCAGGTGGTCCCGTTCCCTAGAGGCGTCGGGATCTTTTTGATGGTGATTTGTTTCAACCCTGTCGCGAAGCTGTCGATCCAGCACCTGAACCCGGCGCGCTCACGAAACGTACTGGGTGGTGACGGACGTCCCAAGGTCATTGGTGATGGACGTCGCTGTGAGGGATGAGGGGCCGGTGGTGTCATGAGCGCACGGACGGGTATGGCTCTGTCGGTGCGACCACGCTGAGCATGAGCCGAACCGAGCCGGGGCGAGGCCGTGGGTCCGGTCGCCGGGGCACTGTAGCCCTGCTCAGCAAGTATGCACTGGGCTCTCAGCTCGCACCCAGGCATTCATGACACTTTCGACGCACCAGCCGGAATCAGTGCAGGCAGCCATTTGTTGTGTAGATGCCAGTAACCGCAATGTGCGAGCTGCGGACGTTACGGGGAGGAACTGATGGATACAGGGATCACCCGTAACGGGGTTAGTAGTGAAGGCAATGAGGGGACCGTGGGCAACGTGGAGAAGAACACCGTGATGCGTACCGATCAGGTCGCCGAGGAGCGCGACCTTGTCGGCGTCTACCTGCACGAGATCTCCCGGACGCCGCTGCTGGACGCCGCCAGGGAGGTCGAGCTCTCCAAGGCAATCGAGGCGGGCCTCTATGCCGAGCACCTGCTCGAGACGGGCGAGGTCCGGCGCGGTGTGAGCCGGGAAGAGCTGGAGCGCCTCGTCAGCGAGGGTCGCAAGGCGAAAGACCTGTTCATCCGGGCCAACCTGCGACTGGTCGTGTCGATCGCCCGGCGCTACGTGCGCTCCGGCATGCCGATGCTCGACCTGATCCAGGAGGGCAACACCGGTCTCGTCCGCGCCGTGGAGAAGTTCGACTACGAACGCGGCTACAAGTTCTCGACGTACGCGACGTGGTGGGTGCGTCAGGCGATCAGCCGGGCCATCGCCCAGCAGGAGCGCACCGTGCGCCTGCCCGTGCACCTGGTCGAAGACGTCAACCGCATGCGCAACGTCACCCGCCAGCTCGTCCGTGAGCTGGGCGGCGACCCCGAGCCCGAGCAGATCGCGGCCGCCCTCGGCGTGACCGTCGAGCGGGTCAACGAGCTCACCCGCTGGGCTCAGGACACGGTCTCGCTCGACACCCCCGTCGGCGACGACGGCGACACCAACCTCGGCGACCTGGTCGCCGACAGCGACGCCCCCTCTCCCGAGGAGATCGTCCTGACCGCCCTCGAGCGTCAGCGCATCGAGGGTCTGCTCAACCACCTCGACGACCGTTCGGCCGGCATCATGCGGGCCCGCTACGGCCTCGAGGACGGCCGCGAGCACTCGCTCACCGAGGTGGCCTCGCGCTTCTCGCTGAGCCGTGAGCGCATCCGTCAGCTCGAGATCCAGGCGCTCGGCCGGCTGCGCGAGCTGGCCCGGGCCGAGGGCCTGCAGGCCGCCTGACGTTCGTCCGCCTTCCCCCCGTTACTCCAGACACGAAAGGCCGGTACCCGCGACGGGTACCGGCCTTCTTCGTGCGGTCGGACGGGTCAGACCCGCCCATATCCGTACGGGGTCATGATGTTCATGCCTCGCTTCTTGACCACCGTGCCCGTGTGCGGGGCGTCGATGATCTGCCCGTCGCCGACGTAGAGCGCGACGTGCCCGAGACTTCGGTAGAACACCAGGTCGCCCGGCTTGAGATCACCCTTGCTGATGTGGGTGACCGCGCCCCATTGCGCCTCGGTGTTGTGCGGCAGCGACTTGCCGGCCGCCGCCCACGCCGCCGAGGTGAGGCCGGAGCAGTCGAACGTGCCCGGGCCGTCCGCGCCGAACTCGTACGGATCGCCGAGCTGGTTGTAGGCGAAGGTGACCGCCTTGCCGGCGCTGCCCGAGATGTTCGGGATCTTGCCGGTGTACTTGCCGCCGGTCTCCTGACCCTGACCGAAGGCGGCCTCACGCATGTCCATCAACTTCTTGATGTCCTTCTGGATCGCCGCCTTCTGCTTGGCGATCGTCTGAAGCTGCGCGGTCTGCTTGCTCTGGGTCGCCTTCAGGGCGGCCTTGCGGGTGGCGAAACCCTGCGTGGCCTCGGTGAAGGTGTCGATGTCGCGCTGGTTGGCCTTGGTGATCAGGTCCAGGTAGGACATCCGATCGATCAGGCCTTCCTGGCCGCCGTTCAGTAGCGCGGTCATCGGCCCGACGCGCCCCTGCTTGTACGACGTGGTGGCCAGGGTGCCCACCTTGGCGCTCGCAGCCTTCAGCGAGGCCTGGGCGGGCGCGAGGGACGCCTCGAGCTTCTTCTCATCAGCCTGGGTCTTCTTCAGGTTGATGTTCATCTTGTTGTACGACTCGGTGACGTCCTCGAGCTTGTTGGACGCCGTCTCGATCTGCTTCTTCAGCTCACTGGCGGAGGGTGCCGCGTGCGCGACGGTCCCCAGCGAGCCGGTGATCGCGGCGGCCAGCGCCGCGACGACGAGGACCCGAAGCCTCGTACGGGGGTGTGGCACCGGTCTAGTGGCCTTTCTTCCGCTTGGCCGCCTACCGGGTTAGCTGTCGGGTTCGGGCGGAAGAAGGCCCTACCGCTGAACGCGGATTCACCCCAGGAACTCGGTTCCCCGGTTCTGCCGTGACGTCACTGACGGCACGATGATTCGGCGGCGTTGGCCGGCGCCACCGGAGGGGGAGTGGCTGCGGACCGAACCAACCGCATCAACTTATCGGTGGAAACATCAAATGCAAGGCCTCACAGAGTGATTTAAGACAATGGCCTGCTACATGCAAATGATGCCGATAGCGGTTAGTGATTTGACGGCAGCAAAGCGTATTGCTTGACCGTCAAACTGGACTTTTCGCCAACTCGGCGGCCGGCACCCACTCGCGGCTCACCTTGCGCTCGGCCCAGAACGAGAAGAACGGGATCGTGCCGAAGAACATCACCAGGATCATGCGCCCGGCCGGCCAGTGCAGGCGGCGGGACAGGTCGAACACCGCGACCAGGTAGACCATGTAGAACAGGCCGTGGATCGGGCTGATGATGGCGGCCGGCGTCGGGTTGTCGCCGATGTACTTCAGCGGCATGGTGACACCGACCAGCAAGAGCAGGAAAACTCCTACGATCCAAGCGATGATCCGGTATCGGGTCAGAGCACCCTGCACTTCGGTAGTCCTATCCGGGATAGTCGCTCGGGCGAGCGCCGGGATTGGCGTTCAGCCAGGCGAGATAGTCGTTGTAGGCGACCAGTTCGGGGTCGTCGGCGTTCTTCTCGGAACGGACGGCCACGCGGACCGGACGGCCGACGGTAACAGGCTTACCTGGGAGGTTTTCTTCCTCCAGCGCGGCCGGCTCGGGCTGCTCGCTCGGCCCTTCCGGCTGCGACTTCTTGCGGAAGAGCTGCACCTCGCGGAACCAGAGGAAGATGACGAAGGCCGCGAATACCGGCCACTCGAACATGTAGCCCCAGCTGATCGAGTTGCCCTCGAGCGCGCGGCTGTACTGCCACCAGCCGAGCCCCAGGCAGCCCGCGGTCAGAACGATCGCCAGGACGTGCCGGGCGATCCACGCCGGGGTCCACAGGCCCTTCATGGTGCCCAAGCGTACCGGCGCGGGTTTGGCCGCGGCCCGCACGGGCAACCGTCCAGTCGATCGGCCGCCCCCGGGTGGCCGTTGTGGCCCGATTCGACCGGAGGTGCACGATGACCGACGCCCGCGGTGACTCACCGCTGATGGAAACGGGGATCGATCCCGCCACGCTCGGTGACGAAGATCTGTTCAGGGAACTCTCCAGCCTCTATCGCACCCGGCTGGCCACCCTGCGGCACGGCCCCGACGCGGCGCTGGCCAACCACTTCAAGCGGACCGCCGATCTCGAGACCGAATACATCACCCGATACCCCGGGCGCGAGATCGACCCGGACCGGCTCACCCGGGACTTCTAGTGATCGAGTCGCTGCGCGCGAGGCTGAACCGGGTCGGGCAGTCCTACGCCCCTCACGAGCACCGTCCACTTTCCGGCTACGTCACGGCGATGGGCGGATTCGGTGCCCTGGCCGCCGCGCTGGCCGTGGCCGCGAAGGCGAAGGGAAGCACCCCCGAACGACCCGCTCCCGCTGACGTGGTGCTGCTCTCGCTGGCGACCCACAAGCTGAGCCGGCTGCTGGCCAAGGACTCGGTGACGAGCCCGCTGCGGGCCCCGTTCACCCGCTACACCGAACCGGCCGGGGCGGCGGAGCTCAACGAGGAGGTGCGCGACCACGAAAGCTCCCTCAAGCACGGCATAGGCGAGCTGGTGACCTGCCCCTTCTGCCTGGCCGTCTGGGTCGCCACGGGCCTGACCGGCGGCCTCGTGCTGGCGCCCCGCCTGACCCGCATGGCCGCCGTGGCCCTCACCGCCACCGCCGTCTCCGACTTCCTGCAGCTCGGCTACGACATCGCCAAGAAGCGCGCCGAGGAGTGATCCACCCAGATCAGGGCCCGCCTCCACCCTCCCGAGAGGCGGGCCTTCCTCATCGCCGAAGCCGGCCCGCCCAAGTGGTCGAGGGACCGTCGGGTGGCCCGGAGTCAGGGCGGCCCTTCGCTCTCGAGGCCGGCCCAGCCTTTCGGGCTCTCCGGTTCGTCGTCGTACCGCCCAGCCGTGACGTCCTCGTCCACCGCCGTGGCGTCGTGCTCACTGGCGAAGTCCTCCTGCTCGTCCGGGTCACCGATCGGTTCCATCAGCGCGTCCCTTTCCCTAGCCCGCCAGCCCTGCGAGCCCGCCGGCCGCGCGGTCGCCGCACGTGTCGGCTCGCCGCTCCGGCTACCCGGTCGATCTCGGCGCAAACGCTGTGGTCGGCGTCACATTCGCTGATGGAATCGGCGTGGGGTTCCGATCGTTGTGGACAGGTGTCGGTAGTGCCCAGTGTCCCCGGGCCTCACCCATTGCCTGCACGGAATACCGTTCGGCTGGAGCCGTGCTGAGCCACTCGCCGCGAGGCGACCTGCACTCCGACACCCGCGCCGCCCCCGGCTTAGCCGAGGGCGGCGCTCCTTTACCCGGAGCCCTCGCCTCCGCCTCGCGTGGCCTTTCCGCCTCGCGTGGCCTTTCCGCCTCGCGTGGCCTCTCCGCCTCCCGTCGACCGGCCGTGGCTCCGGGTTTCTGCGGCGGTGTGGCGGTTTGTGGGGTCCGGCTCACGTTTTTGGTGTTGTGAGGGCGGGTAGTTGATCTCGCATGAGTGATGACCGGATCGGGCGGCGGGCTGCTGACCTGCTGCCCGAAGAGTTGGCTTCCGGAAGCGCGGACCCCCGCGCGCAGGCCGAGGCGATTCTCGAGGAGTCCGACGAACGCGAGGACGATCCCGAGGCCGCGCCCGACTCGTTCCTGGAGCGCCGCCGGTCGGACGAGACCGTAGAACCCGGCGAAACCACTCGGTAGAGGCACAAGACTTACGTGATCGTCGATGGTCATGGCAGGATGCCCGGCGTGCCTGCCCCATATCGCCGGGTTTCGTCCCCGGACCGCGGTCCCGCCCGAGTGGTGACCCGTCCGCGGCGTACCCGTTCCGTGGCCCGACCGGTGGAACCCGTCGGCCCGCACCCCGTGGAACTGGCGGGCCTGCTGCACGAGCTCACCGCTCGACTGCTTTCGTCCAACAGCTTCGCCCAGGCTCTGGAACGGCTGGCCGTCTTCGCGGCCGGCGCTGTGCCCGGTGTCGTCCGCTGCTCGATCGTGCTGATCGGCGAGGGCGGTCCGCTGACCCACGTCGGCTACGGCAGCGCCGGTACGGCGATCGACCGGATCCAGTACGCCGAGGCAACCATCGGCCCGGGGCTGGACTCCGCCCGCTCCCGCACGATGATCACCGCGCCGGATCTCGCCGCCGACGCCCGCTGGCCCGACCTGATCGAGGCGGCGCGGGCCGAGGGCGTGCATGCCGTGGCCGCCATCCCGCTCGACCTGCCGCGGGCTGAGGTGGGCGCCCTGAGCCTGTATTTCGACACGCCCGACGCCCCCGGTGCCGACCTGCTGCTCACCGCGATGGCCCTGGCCAACCAGTCCGAGGTCCTCCTGGACGAGCTGCGGCGCCGCGATGTGCAGAGCTCCGGCGCGGCGGTCGACCGGGCCATCGGCGTGATCATCGCCCAGCGCGGCTGCGGCGTGCAGGAGGCCTACGACGTGCTGCGCGACACCGCCCAGCGCCTGGGACTAGACCGCCACGCCGTCGCCGATCGCCTGATCGCCGTAGCCGCTCGCAACGCCTGACGGCCAGACGCCAGACCGCCAGACGCCAGACGGTCGACCGTCAGACCGTCAGACCGTCCGGACGCCACACCGGTCGGACGCCACACCGGTCGGACGCCACACCGGTCGGACGCCACACCGGTCGGACGCCCGCGGCCGCCGTTAGTCGGTGGGTTTCTCGGCGTGCTGGATCACCTCGAACTCGAGCAGCGAGGCTCCGCTGGCGACCGGCTTGGCCCGTTCGCCCGAGTGGGCCGCCCGGCCGCTGCCCGCCGACCAGGCCTGGAATGCCTCTTCCGACTCCCACTTCGTGTAGACGAAGTAGCGCGTCTCGCCGCCCACCGGCCGCAAGAGCTCGAAAGCGAGGAACCCCGGCGCGTTTTCCACGGCCCCCTGCCGCGCCGCGAACCGTTTCTCGAGCTCGGGCCCGGCACCCTCGGGAACCTCAATCGCGTTGATCTTCACAACAGCCATGCCGCAACGCTACTGCCTCCACGGCGGCGTGTTTGGGGGCTGTGGACAACGCTGCGCCGGGCCTGTGGACAACGCCCGCGACCGCGCCGTGGACAACGCCCGCGACCGCGCCGTGGACAACGCCTCAGGCCGGGCTGTGGACAACGGCCCGCCCGCCCCGAAGAGGCGGACGGGCACGTCTATCGGGACTTCGAAGTGCCGTCCGCAGGCGTCGCCTCGTCGCGCAGCGGACCCGCTCCCACCTCGCCCGGAACACCCATGCTGTTCTCGGCGGCCAGAATGTCGTCGGCCCGCTGCTGCTGGGCCGAGCGCATGCTGAGCGGGATCTCCGGCAGGAAGAACACCACGATCAACCCGATCACCATTACGGCCAGCGCCAGCAGGAACACGATCTGGATGCCGTCGGAGAAGCCCACCTTGAACGGGTGCGCCACCACGTCCGAGAGCCGGTTGAGGAACGACGTGTCGCTCAGCGCGTCCCCGCCCGTCGCCTGCCGCAGTTCCGCGGCCTGGTTCGGGTCCGCCGCCAGTGCCGCCTGGAATTCCGGCGTACGCTCCGCGGTCTGGAACGCGCTGCCGATCTTGCCCGGCAGGACGTTGAAGAGGACCGACAGGAAGACGGCCGTGCCCAGCGTGCCGCCCATCGAGCGGAAGAACGTCACCGAGCTGGTCGCCACGCCGATCTCGCGGGGCGACACCGCGTTCTGCACCGCGGTGATCATCGGCTGCATGTTGCCGCCCAGGCCGAGACCCATCAGCACCATGATCAGCATGACGCGCCAGAGCGGGGTGTCGGCGCCGATCGTGGCGAACAGGCCGAGCGAGGCCACCATCAGCGTGCTGCCGATGATCGGGAAGATGCGGTAACGACCCGTACGGGCGATCAGCTGACCCGAGATGATCGAGCCGGACATGATGCCGAAGACGAACGGGATCATCTGGAGGCCGGCCAGCGTTGCCGACGATCCCTTCACGATCTGCAGGTAGAGCGGGACCGTCATGAGGCCGCCGAACATGGCCATGCCGAGGATCGTGCTCGAGGTCGCGCCGACGGCGATCGTACGGTTGCGGAACAGCCGGATCGGCAGCAGTGCCTCGTCGCCGTAGGCGCGCTCGATGAGCACGAAGGCCACCAGCCCGATCGCGCCGATGATGTAGCAGAGGAACGCGCGACCCGAGTCCCAGCCCCACGTACGCCCCTGTTCGGCGACGGTCAGCAGCGGCACCAGGCCGACGATCAGCGCGACCGCGCCGGGCCAGTCGATGCGGTGGTTGACGCGGTGGTGGGGCAGGTGCAGCACGCGCGCTACGACGATCATGGCCGCGATGCCGATCGGGACGTTCAGGTAGAACACCCAGCGCCAGCCGTCGAGCCACAGGATGCTGTCGGCGCCCGCGAAGAAGCCGCCCATGATCGGGCCGAGCACGCTCGCGGTGCCGAAGACGGCCAGGAAGTAGCCCTGGTATTTGGCGCGCTCGCGGGGCGGGACGATGTCGCCGATGATGGCGAGCGCCAGCGACATCAGGCCGCCGGCGCCGATGCCCTGAATGGCCCGGAACGCCGCCAGTTCGTACATGTTCTGGGACATGCCGCAGAGGAACGAGCCGACGACGAAAATGCCGATCGCGAACAGGAAGAACGGGCGTCGTCCGTAGATGTCGGAAAGCTTGCCGTAGAGCGGCGTCGAGATCGTCGACGTGATCAGGAAGGCCGTGGTGGCCCATGCCTGAATGTCGAAGCCGTGCAGGTCGTCCGCGATGGTGCGGGTGGCGGTCGCCATGATCGTCTGGTCGAGGGCGGCCAGGAACATGCCCATCATGAGGCCGGCCAGGATCGTCAGGATCTGGCGGTGGGTGAATTCCCCGGGCGCTGCTTCGGGTTTGGTGTCGCTCACGAGTTCTCCCGTGGGGTGGCGAGGTGGGCCTCGACCGAGCTGTTGAATTCTGCGAAGAGGCCGGCGAATTCGGCGGCCCGTCCTGGTGGCCAGTCGTTCAATGTCTCGCTCAGCCAGGCGTGGCGCCGCTGTTCGAGCCGCTCGACGGCGACCAGGCCGGCCTCGGTGATCGCCAGCCGGGTGGCGCGGCCGTCCTCGGGGTCGGCCTCGCGACGGGCCAGACCGGCCTTGACGAGCTGGGCGACCTGCCGGCTGATCGTCGAGGGATCGGCCTGTTTGATCTCGGCGAGATCGGTCGCCCGCAGGGGACCGCGGTGACGCAGCGGGAAGAGCAGCAGAAGCGCGGAGAACTCCGCACCAAGATCCCCGACATTGAGCATGCTCCTGGCTCGGGTCATGAGCCGGGCGAACCGTACAAGTTCGTCGGCCAGCCGGGGGATGTCATCGGGAATGTCTGATTCGCGCACGATCTGCCTCGGTGAGAAGAGCAATGATGCGTGCAGACTACAACTGGTTGGTCGATGAACGTATCAGCGCATCCGCCACACGCCGGTGACCAGAGATTCGGTCTCCTCGAGAACAGCGGGCACGGGTACGTCGAATTCGGCGACCCGCTCGAAGAGGCGTTCGGGGAAGTAGCCACGGCCCGGGTCGCCGACCAGCACGACCGTGCCCTCGCGCCGCGCGGCCCGCAGCCGGGCGCTCATCTCGGCTGCCACGGTGGGGCTGTAGAAGACGTCCCCGGCCAGCAGGACGTCCGGCCGTGCCGTGAGCTCGTCACGCAGGGTGAGATCGTTGGCCGCGAAGTTGCGGCGGGTAGCGGCCACGGCGGCCGGGTCGAGGTCGGTCGCGCTGACCTCGGCGGCGCCGGCCCGGCCTGCGGCGATGGCGGCGATGCCGCTGCCGGTCGCGAGATCGAGGACGCGCTTCCCCTCGACCGTCCGCGGATGATCGAGCACATAACGGGCCAGGGCCTGACCGCCCGCCCAGACAAAAGCCCAGAAAGGCGGCGGCTCGTCGCTGCGGAACTCGCCGCCGGACGCGTCGAACAGCCCGGTCGCGTCGTCGGCCAGGTAGAGCGAGATCTCCGGCGTCAACGGAACCGGGCGAAGAGTGGTCTGCACCCAGCGATTCTGCGCGGTCGAAAGCCGTGGTGGCGTTAGGCGGCCAACCGCGTGGTCGCGAGTTTCGCGCGGTACTCGGCGCGGGCCTCGGTGGCCCAGGGCTGGTTCTCGTCTTCGAGCAGCGGGCGGGCGGCGACGTAGGACGCGGCGGTCAGCGGTTTGACGGCCCGGTCGGCGGGGCGGCTCGCGGCCGCGGCGACGAGTTCGTCGAAGCGCGCGACATCGACCCGTACGCGGTCCGGGTCGAGCGACCATCGGCTGCCCTCACGCCGTACGACCGAGTCTCGGGGCGCCGCGCCGGGCTCCAGTCGGTCACGGAGGACCGACATGTCGCTTTCGACACTGTTCTTCTTTTCTCCCAGCATGCCGGCCAGTTCCGACGTGGACATCTCGCCGCGCAAAGCGAGCAGGGCCAGGAGGTGACGCGGTTGGTCGCCGCCGAAATCAGTTCCGGCCAGGACGACGCCCCTGGTCCGGACCTCGACGGGGCCGAAGAGCTGGATGTCGAACATGTTTCGGAACTCTGCGGGTGTGGGAGTCAAGGCAGCAAGCCCCAATGCGAGGGGTGGCCTCACCCGAAAGACTGGTTATAGCGGCCGCTCGGCCTCATCCGTTCATCGGGCGTACCGCTGGACGCGAACCGGGCCGGTGCACCACCAGCCTGTTGGTAGGGCAAAGATGAGAGCTGGTACTCCTTAGACTGCCACGGTCGGATCCGGTGAAAGGTGGCTCATGAGTAACGGCGATGCGATCAGCGTGCTCGTCGTCGACGGCCACCAGACGTTTGCCGAGCTGCTCGGACATGCGCTGGCGGGCCAGCCTGACCTGGAATATGTGGGGCACGCGCTGACCGGTGCGGAGGCTCTGCGGCTCGCCGCCGAGCTGCGTCCCAACGTGATCCTGCTCGACCCTGATTTGTCCGATGCGGACGGAATTGCGATCGCTGAGCTGCTCCGAGTGCGGCAACCCGACACTCGTGTGGTGATCCTCACTGCCAGCGATGAGTCGGCGCTCGTCGGCCGGGCCACCGCGGCGGGCGCGGCCGGTTTCCTCTCGAAGAACGGTGCCCTCGGCGACGTGCTGAACGCGCTGCGTACCGCGCACGGCGGCGGCATGACCGTCTCCACCGACATCCTCGCCCGGCTGCTGCGCAGCACCAGCCCGGTGGTCGGCCCGCGCGGCGGCGGCCTCACCGCCCGTGAGGACGAGGTTCTTCAACTCATGGCGGCCGGGCTCGACGCGCGGGCCATCGCCCGCCGGCTCGGCATCAGCCTGCACACGTGCCGCGGCTACGTGAAGGCCGTGCTCGCCAAGCTCGGCGCCCACAGCCAGCTCGAAGCTGTGGCGATCGCCACACGTCGTGGTCTGGTGCGCCCCGGTCGGCAGTGACTCTAAGTAGTTCCGCTCGACACTCATCCGGGAAGACGTGAAATCCGTACCTGTTGCGGGGAGGGCGCGAATCGGCGCCGACAGGGGAAGGGTTTCGCGTGGACCGAGCAGCAGCTGACCGAGCAGCGGCTGGTGGTACACCGTCCGATGTGGCGGTGGCCGAGCCGTCGACACCGGGATCGCCAGGCGGCGGTTCCCGCGACACCGTCTACCGGCGGCCACCGGCCCGTCCGGAGGCGGCCGACCCGGCGTGGTTCGGTGGCGCCGAACCTGAGACAGCCCAGCCCGAGACGCCGGCCGACGAGAGCCAGACCTCGCCGGGCAACTCCAGCCGAGCGTCCTTCGGCTTCACGTCCAGCCCGATTTCTCCCGTACGCCACCCGGCGTCCCCGACGTCGCCGGCCGCTCCCGCGTCGCCGCCCTCGGCGAGAACCCCGCGCGAGCTGACGGCCGGCACGTGGTCCGCGTCCGCAGCCGAACCGCCCGCGCCGCCCGCGCCGTCCGGGTGGCCGGAATCGGACCCGGGCGCGTCGCCGTGGACGACACCGCCCAATTCCTCGTCCGGCTCCCACCCACAGGCGGCTGCCCCGTCGACGTCCGCGTGGCCGACCCGGATGAGCCCCTCCGATCTCCCGGTCCGGCGCGCCTACGACCCGAACGCCGGGGAGGAGCGACGCCGCTCCGACGCGGAGACCGGCACCGACACCGGCTCGTCATGGCGCGTCGCCGATACCGACACCGGCTCCCAGCGCCGGGCCGACACGGGTTCGCAGCGCCGCGCCGACACCGGTTCGCAGCGCCGCGCCGACACGGGTGAGTTCCGCCGCGCCGACACGGGTGAATACCGCCGCGCTGATACCGGTGAGTTCCGCCGTGCGGCCGACACCGGCGAGTTCCGGCGCTTCCTCGATGTGGACTCCGAGCCGGTCAGCCCGGCGACGCCCCCGGCCCGTGCGGGCGAGATCCCCGAGCCGCGGCGCCAGTCGCGGGGCGTCACCGTCGGCATCGTGCTGCTCAGCCTCGTCGTCCTGATCGCCGGCGGGGTCGTGGGCGTCGTCTACTTCACCGGCGCTGACGACAAGCTCGACTCCGTACTGCAGCTCGGCGCCGGCGACTCGGGCAAGCGCACCGCCACCGCGCCGCTCGACAACCGCAGCCAGGCCAGCTTCGAGCTGCTCGCGGCCAGCAACAAGGTCAACATCACGATCGGCGAGCTCGGCGAAGACCTCTACCGCATTTCGACCCCCGAGGACGCCGGCTTCCTGCCCAGCCCGTCGATCCGCAACGACGATGTGAAGCTGCAGGTCAGCCGCGACGGCGACGGCACCGGCGGCGAGATCGACATCGTGCTGGCGGCCAAGGTGCGCTGGGCGCTGCGCCTGTCCGGCTATGCCGAGCAGCAGATCATCGACCTCAGCGGCGGTCAGGTCACCGGCATCGAGATGGTCGCGGGGACGCGTAGCGGGCAATTGACGCTGGCCCGGCCGTCCGGCACCGTGCCGATCAAGATCAACGGCGCGGTCGAGAAGCTGACTGTTCGTTCGCCCGCCGGCAGCCCGGTGCGGGTCAAGGTCGGCGGGGGCGTCCAGACCGTGGTGGCCGGCAACCGCACGCTGCGCGACGTGAAGCCCGGCTCGACGCTGACCCCGAAGAACTGGTCGGTCCCGAACCGCTACGACATCGGCGCGGGCGCCCCGATCATGGCGCTGACCGTCGAGAACGCCTGACCCGATCGAGGGGGCGCCGAGCCGGCACCCCCTCGAACCGGACGATCAGGAGAGCACGCGGAGGCGTACGGTCTGCTCCATCGCGCGCAGCCGGTCGAGCACCTCGTCGCTGAAGCCGCCGCTGATGTCGGTGATCAGGTATCCGTACTCGCCGCGGGTGCTCAGGAGCTGGCCCTCCACGTTGACCTTGTGCTCGGCCAGGATGCTGTTGACCTGGGCCAGTACGCCCGGGGTGTTGATGTGCACGTGGCCGATGCGGCTCTGGCCGGCCTGCTCGGGCAGCGCGACGCCGGGCAGGTTGACGCTGAGTGTGGTGTTGCCGTCCTCGACGAACGAGGCCAGCTTGTTCGCGACGAAGCCGCCGATGTCGGACTGCGCCTCCTCGGTCGAACCGCCGATGTGCGGCGTGAGGATGACGTTGGGCAGGCCGCGCAGCTCGCTGACGAACTCGTCGCCGCGGCCCTTGGGCTCGGTCGGGAACACGTCGACGGCCGCCCCCGCGAGGTGGCCGCTCTCGAGCGCCTCACGCAGCGCCACGTGGTCGACGACGATGCCGCGCGACAGGTTGAGAAACAGTGCGCCCTCGCGCATGCGCTTGAACTGCTCGGCGCCGAAGAAGCCGGCGTTGCCGGGGCGGCCGTCGACGTGGATCGTAACGACGTCGCTGGTCTCGAGCAGCTCCTCGATCGAGGCGCAGCGGTGGGCGTTGGAGAGCGCGAGCTTGTCGGCCGTGTCGTAGAAGGACACGTACATGCCGAGGTTCTCGGCGAGCACCGACAACTGGGTGCCGATGTTGCCGTACCCGATGATGCCGAGGCGACGGCCGCGGATCTCGTGGGCGCCCTCGGCTGATTTGTCCCACACGCCGGAGTGCATCAGCGCGTTCTTCTCGGTGAGCCGGCGGGTCATCGAGATGATCTCGGCGATGGCCAGCTCGACGACCGAGCGGGTGTTGGAGAACGGTGCGTTGAACACCGCGACACCGTTCGCCGAGGCGGCGGTCAGGTCGATCTGGTCGGTGCCGATGCAGAACGCGCCGATCGCGACGAGGCTGTCGGCCGCCTCCAGCACCTTGGCCGTGACCTGGGTCTTGGAGCGGATGCCGAGCAGGTGGACGCCCCGGATGCGGGCGATCAGCTCGGACTCGTCAAGGGCGTTGCGGACGGACTCGACCTCGTATCCGCTCGACTCGAGCCGGGACACCGCGTCGGGGTGGATGCTCTCCAGCAGAAGGACTCGCACCTTGGCCTGGTCGCTCATCTTGTTCCGTTCCGTGTGGGTTTGTGGCCGGTCCGGGCCGCCACGCCGAAGCCCGACTACCCAGACTAGTGCTCGGGACCGCCGGCCCTCGGAGGGTGTGCTCGACCTCCCAACTGGTGCGACGGCCGGGTCCGGCGGCCTCTGGTACGGAGGTGACCGTTCTTCGGTTCACCTCGATGGGTTCCGCGGCGTGGCCTCAAAGTTCGTGACGCAGCCAGGGCAGCAGGGCGTCGGCCTGCCATCGCTGGAAGGCCCGCACGGACGGGAGTGAGGGCGGCGGTGGCCGGCGCGAGGCGTCACGGAACAGACCGGCGAAACCGGCGAACAGGTCGACGACGATCCGCCGGTCGAGGTCGCCGATCACCCGTTCGGGATCGCCGCCGTGCACGGTGACGTTGAGTGCCAGCAGCACCCGGTCGAACCAGGCGGGCGCGGTGCAGCCCCACGGCCAGTCCACGATCACCACCCGGCCGTCGGGACGCAGCAGCATGTTGTCGGCGCGGATGTCGTAGTGCGCGAGCGTGTCGCCGCCGCGGGTCGCGGCCAGCCCTCGCCCGGCCGCCGCGATCAGCTCGGGCAGGCGTCCGGCGGCCCACGGATCGAGGTCGGCCGGCTGATCTTCGGCCAGCCGGCGCCAGCCGCCGAAGCCGTCGGCGATCTGGTCGGTCACGTCCGGCACGGCTAACGGCGCCGGGGTAAGAGCGTCGGCCAGTTGGGCGAGGGCGGTCACGGCCGCGTCGATGTCGGCCTCGGCCCAAGGCGTACGGGGGTGAGCGCCCTCGACGTCCTCCAGGACCAGCACCACCCAATCGCCGTCGTCGAAGGCGCCCAGCACCCGCGGCGCCGGGACGTGGCCGGGCAGGGCCGACGTGATCCGCGTCTCCTGCCGGGCCAGCTCGGCTGACCGTTCGTTGAGCGCCGGGGTGACCGCCTTGACGAAAGCGCGCCGTCCGTCGGCCGTGACCACCCGGTCGGCTGTGCCGGGGGAGAACCCGCCGGACTGGGAGACCGCCTCGACCACCCGGCCGCCGACGATCTCCTCGATCCGCCCGCGGACGTCGGCGGGCAGATCGCGCCACCCGATCCTCACTCCGGCCGCCGGCACCATCAGCCGATCGTGGCAGCAGGCAGCGCTCCCAGCGAAACGATTTATGTCGTACCCCCGCGGCAGAGTGAGTGCACGGCCGCGCTACGTGAGGGTCGACACGGGCCGACCCGGGGTGCGGGTCTGGCAGACTCGCCAGAGGGGGTGCAACAAATGGCGTCGCTGGGGTGGGCGGTCGCGTTGTCGGTGTTGTCCGCGGCCAGCTATGCGGCCGCGGCCGTCGCCCAGGAACGCCTGGCCGAGAACGGCCAGCGCGGCCTGGCTCGCTGGGCCGTCGCCCTGCTGCTCACCGGCCTCGGTGTCGCGCTGCACGTGGTCGCCCTCAATTTCGGCACGGTCGCGGTGGTGCAGGCGCTGGGCACGCTGACCCTGCTCTTCGCGCTGCCGATCGCCGCCGTGCGCTTCCGCACCCCGATCGGCAAGGCCGCCTGGGGCGACGCCGTGCTCACCGTGGTCGGCCTCGCGCTGATCCTGTCGCTGTCGGTCGAGTCGTCCAAGCAGGTGACGCTCACCGAGCCCGCCGACCGCCGCCTCTCGCTGATCACGCTCGCGGTCGTGCTGGTGCTGGCGCTGGCCGCCTGGCGGGCCGGGCCCCGCGTGCGCTCGGTGCTGCTCGCCGCGGCCGCGGGTACGGCGTTCGGCATCGCCTCGGTGCTGTCCAAGGCCGTGCTGGCCTCCTACACCGACGGCGGCTTCGGCTCGATGTCGCCGCTGGCCCTGATCGCCGTGCTCATCTTCTCGACCGGCGGCTACCTGCTCAGCCAGCTCTCCTACGGCCGCGCGGGCCTGGCCGCCCCGCTGGCCACGGTCAGCGTCAGCAACCCGATCGTCGCCGCGATCGCCGGCGTGGTCGTCTTCGACGAGGGCTTCCGCTTCGGCCCCGCCGGCCTGGTCGTGGTCGCCTTCGCCGCCGTCGTCATGACCCTCGGCGTCATCGGCCTGGCCCGCCGCGCCGCCACCCAGTCGGCTTCGAACGGCTCGGCCGGTCCCGGTGCCCCGAAAACCGAGCCACAGGTCAGAGCGCGCGAGGCAGGGTGACGGTCACGGTCAGGCCGCCCTCGTCGCGGGCGGTGGCGTGGACCTCGCCGCCGTGGGCCCGGGCTACGGCTCGCACGATGGAGAGGCCCAGGCCCGCGCCGGGGGCGTGCAGGCGTTCCGTGCCGTAGCGGTGGAAGGGCTCGAAGAGTCCGGGGACCTCGTAGCGGGGGATGACCGGGCCCGAGTTGGTCACCTCGAGCGCGGCCCAGCCGTCGGGACGTATGCCGGTGCGGACGCGCACCCAGCCGTTCGCGGGCACGTTGTGGCGTACGCCGTTCTCGACCAGGTTCTGCACCAGGCGTTCCAGAAGCACCGGATTGCCGGCAACCGTCGCCTCGTGGGGCTCGGTGACCACCTTGACCGTGTCCGAGACGGCGACGTGCTCGACGATGTCGGCCAGGTCTACATAGGATCGATCGGCCACCGGGCGTTCCGACTGGGCCAGCAGCAGCAGGCCGTCGATCAGCCGCCCGTGCCGGTCGTTGATCGCCAGCAGGGTCGTGCCGAGCTGGCGCACCTGCTCCGACGCCGTCTCCTGGGCCAGCGCCACCTCCAGCAGCGTCCGGTTCAGGGTCAGCGGCGTACGCAGCTCGTGCGAGGCGCTCGCGATGAAGCGGCGCTGCCCGTCGAACGAGTGGTCGAGCCGGGCCAGCATGATGTCGAACGTGTCGGCGAGCTGCTTGATCTCGTCCGTGGGCCCGCTCAGCGCGATCCGCTCGTGCAGCCCGCGGTCGGCGTCGGGTGCGTCCGCGATGCGCCGGGCCGTCGCCGTGATCTGCTGCAACGGGTGCAGCATGCGCCCCGCGATCAGCCAGCCCAGTGCGATCGCCGCCGCGCTCACCACCAGCAGCGCGATCGCCCCCTGGGACAGCAGCGTCTTGAGCGCGTCGTTCTGGGTCCCCTCGACGAACCGCCGGATCTCGACCCGGTCGGTCACGCCCCCGGCGACGCCGCCCGGCGGCAGAACGCTTTCGCTCTTGGCCAGCACGGTCGGCAGTCGTTGTGACACCAGCACGTAGGTCACGCCGAGCAGCACCAGCCCGGCGAGCACGAACAGCCCGCCGTAGACGAGGGTGAGCCGGCCTCGCACGGTCAGTCTCATGGAATGCGGTACCCCACTCCCGGTTCGGTCAGCACCACGGGCGGGTCGCCGAGCTTGCGGCGCAGCTTCAGGATCGTCATGCGTACGGCGTGGGTGAACGGGTCGGCGTTCTCGTCCCACGCCTTTTCGAGCAGGGTCTCGGCCGACACCGCCGTGCCGTCGGCGCGCAGCAGCTCGGCCAGCACGGCGAACTCCTTGCGGGAGAGCGGAACGTATCGCCCGTCGCGGAAGACCTCGCGCCGGTGCGGGTCGAGGCTGATGCCGGCCCGGCGCAGCACCGGGGGCGCGGCCGGCCGGGAACGCCGTCCGAGGGCCAGCACCCGGGCGCTCAGTTCACGCAACGCGAAGGGCTTCGGCAGGTAGTCGTCGGCGCCGAGGGACAGCCCGGTGACCCGGTCGTCGATGCCGGCCGCGGCGGTCAGCATCAGCACCCGGGTGTCACCCTCGCGCTCGACCAGCGCCCGGCACACGTCGTCGCCGTGCACGGCCGGCAGGTCGCGGTCGAGCACCACGACGTCGTAGTCGTTGACCCCGACCCGTTCCAGCGCGGCCGCCCCGTCATAGACCACGTCGACGGCGTGCGCGTCGTGCCGCAGCCCCTGGGCCACCGCGTCGGCGAGCAGCGGCTCGTCCTCGACCACCAGGATCCGCATCCGCCCATCCTCCCGCGCGGCCCTGTCACCTGGGCGTCACGTTTTTCCTTGACGGCCGCGAAACCCGGCGCTCGCTTCACTCGGGGCGACCTACCGAGAGGAGACGACGATGCGTACGCGAAGGGTTGTTGTCGCCGGTCTGCTGTTGCTGCTCGCCACGGCGGGCTGCGGGGCCAAGGCCGACGACGGCGGCGGGGTGGCGACCGCGCAGGACGGGACCGCGTCCGCCGCGCCTTCGAGAACGCCCGATCAGAAGCGGGACGAGGACGCGCCGATCAAGTTCGCGCAGTGCATGCGGGAGCAGGGGCTGACGTGGTTCCCCGACCCGGACACGAACGGGCGGACGATCGTGAAGACCCCCAAGGACCTCGACCCGAAGAAGTTCGACGCCGCGCGCGAGGCGTGCAAGGAGTTCGCGCCCGACGGCGGCGACCCGGGCGAGATGGATCCGGCGATGCTCGAGATGGCCCGCAAGATGGCGAAGTGCATGCGCGAGAACGGCGTGCCCGACTTCCCGGACCCGCAGCCCAACGGCTCGATCAGTCTCGACCGCGGCAAGCTCGGCACCGGTCCGGGCGAGCCCGCCTTCGACAAGGCCCAGGAGAAGTGCTCGCAGTACCTGCCCGAGGGCCGGCAGGAGCATTCGGAGCGGGTCGGCGGAGGCAACGCATGAGCCGCCGCCGAAAAGTGGTCGCCGGCGTGCTCACCGTGGGTGCGGTCGCCGCGGTCGCGTTGGTCAATCTGCCCGCCGAGGGCAGCGGGGACGGCGCCTCGGCCGCCAGCGGGCCGGCCGAGACGACCGAGGTCACCAAGCAGACGCTGGTCGACCGCGAATCGCACGGTGGAACGCTCGGTCACGGCGACACGGCCACGGTCGCCGCGCGTGACTCGGGAACGGTCACCAGCCTGCCCGCGAGCGGCGCCGTCATCACGCGGGGTAAGCCGCTCTACCGCCTCGACAACAAACCCGTCCCCCTCCTGTACGGGACCCTGCCCGCCTATCGCACCCTGCGGAGCGGGGTCGAGGGCGCCGACGTGCTGCAGTTCGAGAAGAACCTGCGCGCCCTCGGCTACACCGGGTTCACCGTCGACGACGAATACACGTCCTCGACCGCCGAGGCCGTCGAGGAGTGGCAGGACGACCTCGGGTTGAGCGAGACCGGGCGGGTCGAGAGCGGCCAGATCTCGTACGCGAAGGGGCCGGTGAGAGTCGACTCGCTGAGCTCGGAACTCGGCGCGGTCGTGCAGCCGGGCACCGAGTTGTTCCGGACCGCCGGCACCGCGCTGGTCGCGACCGTCTCGCTCGACGTCGACGACCAGCGCCTGGCCGGCCGGAACGCGGCGGTCGAGGTCGAGCTGCCCGACGGCAGCACCACCGCCGGGCGGATCACGAATGTCGAGACGGTGGTCGAGCAGGGGCAGGGCAACGAGGAGGACACCACCACGCTCGAGGTCACCATCTCGTTCACCAAGGCGCCCAAGGGTTTGGGTGCGGCCGCGGTCAGCGTCGGTTTCGTCGCGTCGCGGCGGCCCGACGTGCTCACCGTGCCGGTCTCGGCGCTGCTCGCGCTGGCCGAGGGCGGCTACGGACTCGAGGTCGTCGAGCCCGCCGGCTCTCGCGTCGTCGCCGTGAAGACCGGTCTGTTCGCCGACGGCCGGGTCGAGGTGTCGGGCGGTGGCATCCAGGCGGGCACCACCGTGGGGATGCCGTCGTGAGCGCCGTCATCGAGTTGGCCGGGGTCACGAAGGCGTACCCCGGCGGCGTCACGGCGGTGCGGTCGGTCGATCTGACCGTCGAGTACGGCGAGCTGGTCGCCATCGTCGGCCCGTCGGGCTCGGGCAAGTCGACCATGCTGCACCTGATCGGCACGCTCGACCGGCCCACCCACGGCACCGTACGCATCGACGGGCACGACGTGGCCACGTTGAGCGACCGGCAGCTCTCCGCGCTGCGCGCCCGCCGCATCGGCTTCGTGTTCCAGCAGTTCCACCTGGCGCCCGGCCGCGACGCGGTCACCAACGTGGCCGACGGGCTGCTCTACACGGGGGTGGCCCGCAAGGAACGGGAGTGGCGGGCCGAGGCCGCGCTGGTGCGGGTCGGTCTGGGAGATCGTCTCACCCACAAGCCGCACCAGCTCTCGGGCGGCGAGCGGCAACGGGTCGCGATCGCCCGCGCCGTGGCCGGCGACCCGGCCGTGCTGCTGGCCGACGAACCGACCGGGAACCTCGACTCGGTCTCCGGCGCCGGGGTGGTCACGCTGCTGCGCGAGCTGAACGAGGCCGGCACGACGGTCCTGGTGATCACCCACGATCACGAGATCGCCGAGAGTCTGCCCCGCCAGGTGCCGATGCGCGACGGGCAGGTGATGGCGTGAAACCGGCCCGTCTGCGGCTCTCCGACCTGCTGCGCCTGGGCGGGTACGGCCTGCGCTCCCGCCCGCTGCGCGCGGTGCTCTCGGCCCTCGGCATCGCGATCGGCATCGCCGCCATGACCGCGGTGGTCGGCATCTCGTCGTCGAGCCGCGCCGACCTCGACCAGCGGCTGGCCGCCCTGGGCACCAACCTGTTGACGGTGACGCCCGGTCAGACGATGTTCGGCGAGGACGCGGTGCTGCCCGACGAGTCGGTGTCGATGATCCGGCGTATCGGTCCGGTGCAGTCGGCGACCGCGACCGGCAAGGTGTCTTCGGCGGTCTACCGCACCGATCGCGTCCCGGCCGGCGAGACCGGCGGGTTGGCCCTGCTCGCCGCGTCGCCCGACCTGCTGTCGACAGTCGGCGGTGTTTTGACCAGGGGCACCTGGATAAACCAGAAATATCCGACAGTGGTGCTGGGGGCGACGGCGGCCCGGCGGCTGGGCAACGTGCCCTCGGTCTACATCGACGGTCGCTGGTGGACCGTGACCGGCGTGCTCGATCCCGTGCCCCTGGCCCCCGAGCTGGATTCCGCGGTGCTGGTCGGCTGGGAGGCGGCCGCGACCTACCTGTCGTTCGACGGCCACCCCACCACCGTCTACACCCGCTCGGTCGACGCCCAGGTCGAGGCCGTCCGGTCGGTGCTGGCCCCCACGGCCAACCCGTCGAGCCCCGACGAGGTCAAGGTCTCGAAGCCGTCCGACGCCCTCGCCGCCCGTCGCGCCGCCGACGACACGTTCACCGCCCTGCTGCTCGGCCTGGGCGCGGTGGCGCTGCTGGTCGGCGGCATCGGGGTGGCCAACACGATGGTCATCTCGGTGCTGGAAAGACGGGCCGAGATCGGTCTGCGCCGGTCCCTGGGCGCCACCCGAGGTCAGGTCCGCACCCAGTTCGTGGCCGAGTCGCTGCTGCTGTCGCTGCTCGGGGGGGCGGCCGGGGTGCTGCTCGGCTATGTGGTCACCGGCCTCTATGCCACCACCCGCACCTGGCCGACCGTGGTGCCCTGGTGGGCGCTGGCCGGCGGGGTCGGGGCGACCGTGGTCATCGGGGCGATCGCCGGGCTCTATCCGGCAATCCGGGCGGCGCGGCTTGCACCCACGGAGGCACTGTCAGGTTGAGCTGGCACGCTGGGTGGGGTGAAGACCGTGACGCTGTTCGCCGCCCTCGGCGTCGCGGGCCGGGGTCATGCGGGGCGGCGCCGCCGTGGCGATGCTGCTCTGGATCGCCGGGCTCGTCAGGGTCGTGTGGTCGAGAAACACAACTGGTCGGCCGGCCCGTCGGCGAGCGGTGACATCCACCGTGTGGCCAGCGTGATCGCGCTCCTGAGCCTTCCGGTGGCGGCGTTGCTGGCCGCGGCGCGCCAGTTGCGCGACGCCGCGGCCAGGTGGGTCGCGTTCGGCGGGGTGGTCTCGCTGCTGTGCTTCACCCCGATCCTATGGGCGGTCGCCACCGAACCCTGGACGGGTGTGCGTTGGTGGCGGGCCATCCCGCTGGGCGGGGTCGCGCGGATGCTGGGCCTGGCCGAGGTGGTGACCCTGCTGCTGATCGCCGGGTGGGCGGTCAGTCGACGACGCGGTCGTGGTTCAGCGACGAGCGGGCGGTCTCCCGCGCGAGCAGCACTGCGATGACGGTGAGCACCGAGGCGATGGACATGTAGATCGCGACTGCCGTCGGGTTGGGATCCGAGGTGCTGCCGAGCAGTTTGATCGCGATGATCGGCGCCAGCGCCCCGGCGAAGATCGACGCGAGCTGGTAGCCGACCGAGGCGCCCGTGTAGCGCACCGACGTGCCGAACAATTCGGAGAAGAAGGCCGCCTGCGGGGCGTACATCAGGGAATGAAGCAGCAGGCCGACCAGCACGGCCAGAATGATCAGCCCCTCGGACCGGCTGCCGATCAGGGGGAAGAAGGCGAATGACCAGATCGCCACGCCGACCGCACCGACCAGGTAGAGCGGACGCCGTCCCACCCGATCGGAGAACGCGCCGATCAACGGGATCACCGCGAACTGCACGACCGAGCCGATCAAGAGAGCGCTCAGGATCATCGCCTTGTCCGAGGAACTGCCCGCGTACGTCGTAAGGTAAGTGATCGAGATGACCGTGAACAGGTAGTACGCGATGTTCTCGGCCAGCCGCATGCCCATCGCGAGGAAGACCTCCCGCGGGTAGCGGCGGATCACCTCGAGAAGTGGCTGGTGTTTGGTGGTCATTTTGTCGCGCGCGGCCAGGAACAGCGGCGACTCCTCGACCGACAGCCGCACCCACAGCCCGACGATCACCAGGACGGCGCTGAGCAGGAACGGGATGCGCCAGCCCCACGCGTTGAACGCCTCCTCGGACTGCACGGCGGCGAGCACCCACAACACCCCGGTGGCGAGCAGATTGCCCAGCGCGACACCCGCCTGCGGCCACGACGACCAGAGGCCGCGCCGCTTGTCGTCGCCGTGCTCGGCTGCCATCAGCACCGCGCCACCCCACTCGCCGCCGACCGCGAACCCCTGCGCGAGCCGGCAGACGAGTAGCAGGATCGGAGCCGCGACGCCGATGGTGGCGTACGTGGGCAGGAACCCGATGGCGATCGTGGCCACACCCATGGTCATGAGCGAGACGACCAGCATCTTCTTGCGGCCGACCCGGTCACCGAAGTGGCCGAAGACGATGCCGCCGAGAGGACGGGCGACGAACCCCAGGGCGTACGTGCCGAAGGCGAGCAGTGTCGCGGTGGCCGGCTCGGACGTGGGGAAGAACAGCGTGCCGAACACGAGCGCGGCGGCGGAGCCGTACAGGAAGAAGTCGTACCACTCGACGGCGGTTCCGACCAGCGAGGCGAAGACGACCTTTATGAGAGGCGTACGGGTGGTGGTGGCAGTTGTCATGCTGTCTCTCCTCACGCTGTGTTTCCTCAGGCCGAGCACTGACCGTCAGCGAGCACGTAGTAGTTGTCGCCGGTGCGGCGCAGGGTGTGCACGACGAACGTGTTCCACAGCCCCATCGCCTGGTTGGACCCGTTGGCATAGGTGCTGCCGAGCGACTGGTGGGCGCGCCCGGCGACGGTGTGGGCATAGTTGCTGGCGGTGAAGCACGGCTGGTTCGAGGGCGGCGGGGTGGTCGGCGGCGGGGTGGTCGGGCCGCCGTCGGTGAGCCCCCAGAACCGGGCGATGTGGTACGACGAGCAGATCGACGCCAGGAAGTACGCACCCGTGGCGCCGCACTGGTCGGTCGCGCTGCCCGGCGCGACGGGCGTGCCGTGACCGAGCCCGGGCACCCGGTTGAGCTGCACGGCCGTCCCGTAGCTCTCCTGCACCGTGCCGCCGGCCAGGGTGACGGTGGCTGTCGGCGTCTGCGAGATTCCGTGTACGTTCGTCCACTGGTCGCGCAACTCCGTGGCGTTCGCCGGGACCACTGTGGAGTCCGAGGTGCCGTGCCAGATCGCGACCCGCGGCCACGGCCCGCCATAGCCGGGATAGGCGGCCCGCACCAGGTTGCCCCACTGCGCCGGCGTCTTGCTCTGCGCCTGAGATTGGCAGATGGTGCCGCAGTTGTAGGGCAGGCCCGCGACCACGGCCCCCGCGGCGAACACGTCGGGATAGGCCGCGAGCATGACCGCGGTCATCGCCCCGCCGGCCGACAACCCGGTGACGTAGACGCGGCTCGGGTCGGAGCCGTAGGTGGCGACCGCGTGGGCGACCATCTGCCGGATCGACAGCGCCTCACCCTGGCCGCGGGCGATGTCTCCCGCGGTGAACCAGTTGAAGCAGCTCAGCGCGTTGTTGGCCGAGGTCTGCTCAGGGAACACCACGGCCGCCCGGTAGAGGTCGGCGTACTTGGGCCAGCCCGAGTTCGCGTAGTAGGCGGACGCGGTCTGGGTGCAGCCGTGCAACGCCACCACGAGGGGGCGTCCGGCGGGCAGGCCGTCCGGGACGTAGCTGAACATCCGCAGCGCCCCGGGGTTGCTGCCGAAGCCGGTGACCTGGGTGAGGGTGGCCGCGGCTCGCGCCGGGGACACCGCCAGGCCGATCATTGCCGCGACGATCATCGCGACCGCCGTCCAGATCCGGGCTCGCATCACTCGCCTCCTCCACTGTGACCCACAACACATCGTCAGCCGACGATATGCGGGGGTGCGGAGGTTGCCCATGTCCGCCCGGCCCACAGCTCGGGGGTGAACTATGTCGTGAGCCCCACGATCCGGGCGGCGACGGCGGCTACCGCGCGGTCGTCGAACAGGATCGAGTAGTGGTTGACGTCCGGCACGCGCTCGACCGCGATCTTCACGTCGGCGGCGGCGATGCGTCCGGGGTCGTAAAGGCCCTGCGCCTCGTTCATCAGGCCGCGCTCGGCCCACATCAGCCGAGCATTTATCCGACGCGCAGCGTCCACGGTGGTCCGCTCGAGCAGGGTGTCGACAGCGTCCGCGCGGACCGCCTCCAGCGAGCACGACGATCGGCCGTCGACGAAGTCGCGCCGCACGTAGGCTTCGATCGCGGGACCCCAGTGGGGTCGCAGCGCCGGGTGCCCGCGGAAGAAGTCCAGGTAGGCCCGCTCGTCGGGAAACGTCATGCTCAGCCGCTGCATCGCCGGCCCGATCACGGCCTGAAGCACGGCGTCGACGTCGAGCGTGGGCGGCATCGGCAGGGCCACCCCGCCGTCGACCAGCAACACCCCGCCGACCCGGTCGGGATACAGGGCAGCGGTCGTCGCCACCACGAAGCCGCCCATCGAGTGCCCGACCAGGGTGACGCTTTTCTCGCCGAGGTGGTCGGCGACCGCGACGAGGTCGGCCGCGTGCGCCGCCATGCCGTACGGCCCCGACAGCGCGTTGCTGCGCGCCCGGCCCCGCAGGTCGGGTGCCACGAGCCGGACCCGTCCGTCGAGTTCCTCGGCCAGGCGGGTGAAGGCGAGCGCGTTCGCGGTGATGCCGTGCGCTGCGAGGACGACCGGGCCGCTGCCGGGCCAGGCGCAGACGCGCAGAGCGCCACCCGGCACCGCGACGTCGAACTCTTCCGGGATCACTGTTCCTCCTGCGGGTCGGGGTCGACCGAGCCGCGCAGCCGGTGCAACCGCAGGGCCAGCCTGAGGTCGAGCGAGCGGTCGGGATCGTGCCAGTCGACGCCCAGCAGCTGGGCGATGCGGTCGAGGCGCTGGCTGACGGTGTTGACGTGCACGTGCAGGGTCTCGGCGGCGCGGGCCAGGCTGCCGGCCGCCGCGAAGTAGGCGTCGAGGGTCTGCACCAGCGCGGTGCCGCGCCGCCGGTCGTAGTCGAGCACCGGGCCCAGCACGTCGCGCAGGAAGCCGCCGACGTCGTGCCGCTGGGCCAGCAGCAGGCCGACGTAGCCGAGCTCGGCCACGCCCGCCCCGGCTCCGGCGCGGCCCAGGGCGACGAGAGCCCGTACGCACTGGTCGGCCTCGCGGTGGGCTGGGCCCACATCGGCCGGGCCGTCCGTGGGACCCGCGGCGCCCGCCGTCACCGGGCGGCCGAGGGCGCGACCGGCCTCCTTGGCGACCGAGCGCGCGATGCCGCCCGCGTCGTCGCCCGGCACGAGCAGGGTGATGCGGCCGTCGCGGGTCATGGCCAGCCCGCCGCGCGCGGCCGCGAAGCCGCGGGCCCACGACGTGGCCTGCTGGCGCGGGCCGGAGCGGGCGTCGTCGGCGACCACCACGACGTGCGGGGCGTCCAGGTCGACGCCGATGCGGCGGGCCCGGGAGCGCAGGGCGTCGGGGTCGCGGACCGGGCGGCTGATGAGGTCGTCGAGCAGCTCACCGCGTACCTGGCCCTCGGCCTCGGCCACCGTGCGGCGGAACAGCAGCAGCAGCGCGGTGATCTGGGCGGCCCGTTCCAGGGTGCGCTGGTCGGCGTCGGCGAGGGGCTGCGCGGGGTGGAAGACGAGAGCGCCCAGGTTGTCGGCGCCGGCGACGACAGCCGCGACGTAGAGCTCGCCCCGCCGCACGCTGCGGCCCTGCCCCCGCGACGCGGCGACCGCCTCGGCGAGAATGCCGTGGTCCAGTGTGGGCAGCTCGGCGCCGGACTTCGCCGTGGCCAGCTCGCGTCCCTGCGCGTCGACCACCAGCAGCGCCCCGTCGAGCACGTCGACCAGGTCACCGGCGACGTCCTCGACGCCGCCGCCGCGCAGCACCAGCGCCGTCATGCGGTCGTGGGCCGCGGCCGCGCGCTCGACCGACTCGCTGTGGGCCCGGATGACCTCGTTCGCGGCGGAGAGCTCGGCCAGCGCCGTCTGCGTCTCGGTGAGCAGCCGAGCCGCGTCGATCGCCACGGCGGCGTGCGCGGCCAGCGAGACCAGCAGCGCGACCTCCTCGCGGGCGAAGGGCCGCTCGGTGCGGTTGGCCGCGAAGAGCACGCCGATCACGCTCGCGCCCAGCCGCAGCGGTACCCCGAGAATCGCGACCAGGCCCTCGTCGGTGACCCCGCCGTCGATCTCGGTGGTGTGCTCGAACCGCGGATCGGCGGCGTAGTTCGCGGTGGCGTAGGGCGTGCCGGTCAGCGCGACCAGCCCGCCCAGTCCCGCACCGGGCGGCAGCCGCAGACTCTGGAAACTCGCCGCCACCGAGCCGTCCGTGATCCGCATGTACGTGTCCCCGCGCTCGGGATCGTTGAGCGTCAGATACGACACGTCCGCGTTGATCAGGGTCCGCGCCCGGTGCACGATCGCCCGCAGCACGGCATCGAGCCCGCGCAGCCCGGCGAGGTCGCCCGCGGTGTCGTACAGGGCCGAAAGCTCCTCCTCGCGACGTCGCCGGCGCTCGAGCAGGGCGCGCACCCGCAACGCGCGCAGCTTGATCCGTTCCAGGTCGGCCAGCTCCGAGGCGGGGGCGCCGGCCGAGCGCGCGGCGAGCAACGGCTGCTCGAACTCGACCGGCGCCGCCTCACGCGCCAGCAGGTCGAGGAATTCCAGATCGGACGCCATGCCTCAGTGTGCGGTCCAGCCGCCGTCGAGCGGCACGGAGGCTCCGGTGATCAGGTCGGCCGCCGGGGTGCAGAGATAGGCGACCAGCTCGGCCACCTCCTCGGGAGCGATCAGCCGCTTGATGGCCGCCCGGTCGAGCATGATCTTCTCGATCACGTCGGTCTCGCTGATGCCGTGCACCGCCGCCTGATCGGCGATCTGCTTGTCGACCAGAGGCGTACGTACGAAGGCCGGGTCGACGCAGTTCGAGGTGACCCCGCGGCCGGCCCCTTCGAGCGCGACGACCTTCGACAGTCCCTCCAGCGCGTGCTTGGCCGTCACGTAGGCGGCCTTGTAGGGCGAGGCGATCAGCCCGTGCACCGACGAGATGTTGACGACGCGGCCCCAACCCCGGTCGTACATGTGCGGCAGCACGTGACGGATCAGCCGGAACGGCGCCTCCACCATGACCTTCTGCAGGTAGGTGAAGCGTTCCGGCGGGAACTCGGGCAGCGGCGCGACGTGTTGCAGCCCCGCGTTGTTGACCAGCACGTCGACCTCGGCGTCGAGGGTGCCGACGACGTCCGGGTCGGCCAGGTCGGCGGTGACCGCGCGGCCGCCGATCGCCGCCGCCACCTCCTTGGCCGAGGGCTCGTCGATGTCGACCACCAGCACGTGGGCGCCGCCGGCGGCGAGCCGGATGGCGCACGCCCGGCCGATGCCGCTGCCCGCGCCGGTGACCAGCGCGGTGCGCCCGGAAAGCTCTAGTGCGACCACCTCTGTCGTCATGCCGCCGAACCTACGACCGCTGCCGGTTTCTTCAATATGGCCGGGGCCGACACACTGTGGCGTCCTCCTGTGGGTTCGACGCACATGGATCTGTTGCGCGCGCCGGTCCTAGCGTGGGCCAACCGGAAACTTCGATGTAACGAAGGGCATCCCATGAGTGGATCGGCGACATCCCGGCGGGCCGTGCTCGCCGCTGGCCTCCTGACCGCCGTGGCCGTCGCCGCGGCGGGATGCGGCAGTCCCCAACAGGCGGCGACCGGCGGTGACGCGTCCCCGCTGAACGTCGGGGTCGTCTATTCGCAGAGCGGCCCGCTCGCCAGCTACGGCCAGCAGTACGCCGAGGGCTTCAAGGCCGGCCTCGCGTACGCCACCGGCGGCACCGGCAAGGTCGGCGGCCGCGAGGTGACCGTCTCGTACGCCGACGACGCCGGCGACCCCGTGAAGGCG
Organism: Actinoplanes solisilvae; assembly: GCF_003999975.1. GTDB lineage: Bacteria > Actinomycetota > Actinomycetes > Mycobacteriales > Micromonosporaceae > Actinoplanes > Actinoplanes solisilvae. The sequence goes on from NZ_RJAC01000017.1 coordinate 119,616, forward strand.
GTCTCGGCCGCGAAGGACCTGATCGGCAAGGGCTACAAGGTGCTGGCCGGCTCGACCTCGTCGGGCGTCGCGCTGCAGGTCGCCCCGCTGGCCGAGACCAACAAGGTGCTCTTCGTCTCGGGCCCGGCCGCCACCGACGCCATCACCGGCGTGAACCGCTACACGTTCCGTTCCGGACGGCAGTCGTACCAGGACGTGCAGACGGCCAAGGCCTACCTCGGTGACGGCCGCAAGGTGCTGGTCTTCGCGCCCGACTCCGCGTTCGGCAAGTCCAATGTGGCCGCCGTCAAGGCTGTTCTCGGCGGCAACGGCGTGACCGTCAGCGACATCGCCGTGCCGGCCACCGCCACCGACTTCACCCCGTTCGCCGGCCAGGTCAAGGCGGCCAAGCCCGACCTCGTCTTCGTCGCCTGGGCCGGCAGCACCGCCAGCGCCATGTGGCAGGCCCTCGACCAGCAGGGCGTGCTCGCCTCGACGACCGTGGTCACCGGGCTCGACATCCGGGCGACCTGGCCGGCCTTCGGTGCCGGCGGCGCCAAGCTGCACCTGCTGGCCCACTACTTCGACGGCGCCACCGACAACGCGGCCCAGAAAGCCCTGGCCGCGGCCGTCCCGGGCGGCAAGACCGACCTGTTCCACCCGGACGGGTTCGCCGCCGCCCAGATGATCGTGCACGCGCTCGAGGCGGGCGGCGGCGACGTCGAGAAGATGGTCACCGCGCTGGAGGGCTACAGCTTCGAGTCGGTCAAGGGCGCCATGACCGTGCGGCCCGAGGACCACGCCCTGCTCCAGCCGATGTTCCAGGCCAAACTCGACGGTACGGGCAACGCCTCACCGGTGGCGACGGTGAGCTCGGCCGACACCGCACCACCGGCCGCATGACCGCACTCCTGGTCGACCACGTGACCTGGCGCATCGGGGCCGTGCCGATCGTCGACGAGGTGACGCTGGAAGTCCACCCCGGCGAGTTCGTCGCGCTCATCGGCCCCAACGGCGCCGGCAAGACGTCGCTGTTCAACCTGGTCAGCGGCCTGCGCCGGCCCACCTCGGGTCGCGTGGCCCTGGCCGGGACCGACGTGACCCGGGCCAAGCCCCACCAGCGGGCCCGTCTCGGGCTCGGCCGCACCTTCCAGACCTCGGCCGTCTTCGCGTCGCTGAGCGTCGTCGAGAACGTCGCTCTCGCGGTCCGGGCCCGCGAGGGTGGCGCGACCCGGCCGTGGCGCAGCCGCTCCTCCGATCGGGCGGTCGACGCCACGGCACGGCGGGTGCTGACCGAGGTGGGTCTGGAGGAGCGCGCCGACCGGCTCGCCGGGTCGCTGGCCCACGGCGAGAAACGCAAGCTCGAGATCGCGCTGGTGCTGGCCGGGTCGCCGGCCGTGCTGCTGCTCGACGAGCCGATGGCCGGGGTCAGCGCCGAGGACGTGCCCGCCCTGGTCAAGGTCGTGAAGGCGCTCACCGCGGACAGCGGGCGCAGCGTGCTCATGGTCGAGCACCACATGGACGTCGTGCTCGAACTGGCCGACCGGGTCGCCGTGCTGCACCACGGGGCGCTGCTCGCCGTCGGCACGCCGGCCGAGGTCATGGCCGACGCGACCGTGCAGGAAGCCTATCTGGGGGAGGAGCTGTGATCCTGCGCGTCAAAGACCTCTCGGTACGCCTCGGCGGCTCCCACATTCTGCAGGGCGTCACCTTCGACGTGCCGCCCTCGGGTGTGACCGCGTTGCTCGGGCGCAACGGCGTCGGCAAGACGACCACGCTGCGGGCCGTCCTCGGTGAGGTGCCGGCAGTCGGGACCGTCGAGTTCGGCGGCGAACCTGTGCTCGGCCGTCCGACGCATCGGCTCGTACGCTCGGGTCTGGGTTATGTGCCCGAGGACCGCTGCGTCTTCGCCGGGCTGACCGTGGCCGAGAATCTGCGGCTCGCGGTGCGCGATCCCGATCCCGACTACGAAACCGTGCACGACCTCTTTCCCGAGCTGCGGGCGCGGGCGGGGCAACGGGCGGGCACGCTCTCGGGTGGACAGCAGCAGATGGTCGCGCTGGCCCGGGTGCTGCTGAACCGCAACCGGCTGTTGCTGGTCGACGAGCCGACGAAGGGTCTCGCGCCCGCGGTCGTGTCGGCGGTCGCGTCGGTGCTGGCTCGGGTGGCGGAAAAGGTGCCGATTTTGCTGGTCGAGCAGAACCTGGCCGTTGTGCGGCGGCTCGCTCTCGGCGCCGTGGTGCTGTCGGCGGGGCGGGTGGCCTGGACGGGTGCCGCCGGCGAGCTGCTGGGCGACGCCGGTCGCACCCGGACCCTGCTCGGCGTCGGGAGGGCGGCGTAAATGTCCACAGTGATCCTGCTTTTTCTGACCGGGCTGGGCCTGGCCGCGCTCTACTTCCTCATCGCCTCAGGCCTGTCCCTGGTGTTCGGGCTGGCCGGGGTGCTCAACTTCGCGCACGGCCTGTTCCTCTCGGTCGGCGCGTACGCGACCTGGTGGGCCGCCCCGCGCTGGGGTCTCGCTCTCGCCGTCGTGTTCGGCATCGCGGCCGGCGCGGCCACCGGCGCGCTAGTCGAGGTGGTTCTCATCCGCCCGCTCTACCGCAGGCACACCGAGCAGGTGCTGGTCACGGTCGGTCTCTCGCTGGCCGGCGTGGCTCTGCTGCAGTCCGTCTGGGGCGCCGATCCCCGTACGTATCCCCGCCCGTCCTGGGCCTCGTCGGTGACCTCGATCGGCTCCGCCCAGGTGCCCGTCGACCGGTTCCTGCTGATCGGCACGGCCGTGGCCGTCCTGCTGGCCCTGCTCGCCTTCCTGCACAAGACCCGCTACGGCCTGATCATCCGGGCTGGGGTCGAGAACCGGGACATGGTCAGCGCCCTCGGCATCGACGTCCGCCGCGCCTTCACCCTCGTCTTCACGATCGGCGGGGCACTGGCGGGAACGGCCGGGGTGCTCGGCGGTTTCTACTTCGGCTCGGTGTCGCCGGGTCAGGGCGCGTCGCTGCTGATCTTCGCGTTCATCGTGGTCGTCATCGGCGGGCTCGGCTCGGTCACCGGCTCGGCCGTCGCCGCCGTCGTGGTCGGCCTGCTCCAGCAGTTCGTCAACTACTACGGCGCCGCCGGGGCGGGGGACGTCAGCGTGGTCGTGCTGCTCGCCCTCGTGCTCCTGCTGCGCCCGTCCGGTCTGGCTCGAACGGCGGCAACCGTATGAAGCGCTTCGTCCCCCTCGTTGTTCTTGCGGCTCTGCTCGCCCTGCCGTATTCGACCTTGCGGATCCCCGGCGTCTTCGAAGGCGGGCTCAACACACCGGGCACGCTGCAGATGCTGGCGATCTGCCTGGTCTTCGGCGGGCTGGCGCTCGGATACGACCTGCTGTTCGGCCGGGCCGGTCTGTTGTCGTTCGGGCACGCGCTCTACATCGCCGCCGGGGCCTACGGCACGGACATTTTGATCAGCCATTTCGGTTGGTCGCTGTGGGCTTCGGTGGCCTTTGTGGTGCCGGCCGTGGCCCTGCTCGCCGCCCTGCTGGGGGCGGTCGCGCTGCGAACGACGGGCATCGCGTTCTCGATGGTGACGCTGGCCTTCGCTCAGGTCGGCTGGATCGTCGTGAACCGCGACCCGGGCGGCCTGACCGGCGGCGAGGAAGGGCTGCCGCTGGACAGCGCGGGACTGCCCTCGGCGCTGGTCGGCGTGGCCAACACGGCGAATCTGTACTGGCTGGCGCTCGCCTTCCTGCTCGTCGTGGTCGTCGTGGTGCACGGCATCGACCGGGCGCCGCTCGGCCGGGTGCTGACCGGGCTGCGCGACGACGAACGCCGCGTCTCCGTGCTCGGGCTTTCGACGTACGGATTGAAGCTCGGAACGTTCGTGCTGGCCGGGACGCTCGCCGGGCTGGGCGGATCGGTGCACGCGCTGATCGTCGGCGGGGCGTCGCCGCACCTGGCCTCGGCCGACCTGACACTGTCGCTGATCGTCATGGCGGTGCTCGGCGGCGCGGGCACCCGGTGGGGCGCAGTCGTCGGCGGCATCGCGTACGCCTATCTCGACCAGCGGCTCACCCAGGTCGGCGGCGGCCTGCCCGGTCCGTTGAGCCAGCCGCTCTTCGTGCTCGGGTCGCTCTTCGTGCTCGCCGTCTATTTCGCGCCGGGCGGGTTGACCGGAGTGCTCAGACGGCGCGAACGGCCTGCTTGACGAGCGGCACCGACGGGGGCGCGACGCTCAACTCCCGTACGCCCGCACTGATCAGACGGGGAACGGCGGTCTCGTCGGCCGCCACCTCGCCACAGACAGCGACCAGGATCTTGTCGCCCGCAGCCCGGCACACCTCGTCGATCAGCTGCGCGACGGCCGGGTCGAGGCCGCTGCTGAGGTAGGCCAGCGCCGCGTTGCCCCGCTCGGAGGCCAGCGTGTATTGCGTCAGGTCGTTCGTGCCGACGCTGAAGAAATCGACGTACGGGGTGAAGGTGCTCGCGCGCAGGGCGGCCGCGGGCACCTCGACCATCATGCCGACCTGCAGGTCTTTGGGCTTGCCCTCGGCGGCCATGGCCTCGTCGAGCATGCGCCGGGCTGCTTTGAGCTCGTCCACCGTGGTCACCATCGGGAACATGATGCTGACCGGGGTCTCGCGGGCGACCCGGACGATGGCCAGGAGTTGCTCGGCGAACATGGCCGGGTGGGCGAGCGACTGCCGCAGGCCGCGGACGCCCAGGAACGGGTTGGCCTCGGCCGGGGGCGGCAGGTAGGGCAGGGGCTTGTCGCTGCCGGCGTCGAGGGTGCGCAGGGTGATGCGGCGACCGCCCAGCGCCTCGGCGATGCCCCGATAGACGGCGACCTGCTCGTCGACGTCGGGGGCGGAATCGCGGTCGAGGAAGAGGAACTCGGTGCGGACCAGGCCGGCCAGGTCGGCGCCGTTCTCGTTCGCCGCCCGGGCCTCCGCGACGGATCCGATGTTGGCGCCCACCTCGATGGTGACGCCCGCCTTCGTCACAGCTCGCTCGGTCGCCTTGGACAGGGCCTCGGTTCGGCGTTCGCGCTGGCTGTCGGCCCGCGCTCGGAACTCTTCCAGCACTTCCCGCCCCGGGTCGATCTCTATCGCGCCGGTGCTGCCGTCGAGCGCGACGGTTGTGCCCGCGGGGACGTCGAGAAGCTGAGGGCCGGCGCCGACGACGGCGGGGATTCCCCGGGTGCGCAGAAGGATCGCGGCGTGCGAGGTCGCGCTGCCATCGGCCAGGGCCACGCCGGCGATGCGGGACGGGTCGAGGGCGACGACCTCGGCCGGGGTGAGGTCGGCCGCGATCAGCACGCCCTCGCCGGTGGGGGTGGGGGCCCTCACGCCGAGCAGGGCTCTGAGGACTTGCTGGGCGACGGCTCGCACGTCGGCGGCCCGGCCACGCAGGTAGGGGTCGGTCAACGCGTCGAACTCAGTGGCCACGCGGGCGGCGGCCTCCTGCCAGGCCGGGGGAGCGGCCTCGCCCCGCGCGATCCGGGCCCGCGCGTCGGTGAGCAGGTCGTCGTCCTCGAGGAGCATCAGGTGGGCCTCGAAGATGGGGCCGCTGAGCCGGCCGATCTCGCGGCGGGCCTCGGCCAGGGCTTCGTCGAGGCGGTGCTGTTCCTCCTGCGCGCCCCGCGACGGCACGTCGGGGATCTCGAGCTCGGCCGAGTGGACGCGCAGCGCCGGACCGATGCCGATGCCGGGCGAGGCCGCGTGGTTGCCGGCGGCTTCTGGCTCGGGTTCTGCCTCGGTTTCCCCGAACGCTTCCGCGGCCAGGGCGGTCACTCTGTCGAGCACCGCCTGCGCTTGCGGGCCCGATGCCCGTACGCCCAGGTCGTGGTCTTTCAAAAGCCCGAGCGTGGCGACCCTGGTCAGGCTTGAAGCGGGCACCCACGCGGAGTTCGTGGTGGCGTTGCGAACCTCGACGCGGGCGTCGAACGCTCGCACCTCGGTGACCAGGCGGGCGGCGGGGCGGGCGTGCAACCCGTGCGGATTCGTCACGGTGACGGTGGTCTCGACCTCGGCCGTGACGGTCGGCTGGTGCTCGGCCGCCGCGGTCTGGTCGCCCAGATGTGTCTGTTTTCCGAGCAGACCGGCGGCCGCCTCTGCCGCCACCTCGGCCCGGTCGGCTCCCGTCGCCGCGGCGACCGTGGCCGCGACCAGGCCCTCGACCAGCGGGGCGGCGGTGAGCACCACCCGTTCCCGCTGGTCGTCGTCGATCATTTCAAGGGCCAGCTCGGCCGAGAGCAGGGCGCTGCCGAGGTCCATGAGCACGACGACGCCGTCACCGCTGTCGGCGGCGGTGACGGCCTCGCTGATCGCGACCGCGTCGGTGCCGAACGTCGTGTCGTCCAGCCCCGCCGCGACCTCGATGCGCACCGGTTCGCCCTGCGCCATCTCCGACGCGAAGGCGACCGCGGCCCGGGCCAGGGGGCGGCTGTGGCACACCACCACCAGGCCGACCATCAGTCTTCGTCACCCAGCGCCGTCGCCGCGGCGATGAGCAGCAACGTCGTCGACGTCGCCCCCGGGTCGGCGTGGCCCGCGCTGCGCTCGCCGAGATAGCTCGCCCGCCCCTTGCGCGCGACGAGCGGAATGGTCGCCTCGCGCCCTTGGCCGGCGGCATCGGCCGCGGCCCGCAACGCCTCCTTCTGCGAAGCCCCGGCCGCGACCGCGGCGTCGAGCGCGTCGACGGCCGGCGCCAGCGCGTCGACCATCGTCTTGTCGCCCAGCTCGGCCTTGCCCCGGGCGACGACCCCGTCGAGCCCGGCCCGCAGCACCTTCGCGAACCCGGCCGTGTCGACCGTCGTGTCGGCCGACGCGGCCATCCGCAGGAAAGCCGTGCCGTAGAGAGGCCCGCTCGCCCCGCCGACCTTGCTGATCAGCGTCATGCCGACCTTCTTGAACAGGGCCGACGGCGAGTCGGGCGGCTCGGCGTCGAGCGCGGCGACGACCGCGGTCATCCCTCGGTCCATGTTGGCGCCGTGATCGCCGTCGCCGATCGCGGAGTCGAGGTCGGTGAGCTTCTCCTTGTTCTGCGCGACGAGGCGGGCGAACTCCCGGATCCACGCACCGAGGTCGTCGGTGTCCACGGCCCTCAGACCCCGCGCCGCAGAGCGGGCGTGTTGACCGGGGCGTCCCAGAGCCGCAGGATCTCGTCGTCCGCCTTCAGCAGCGTGACCGAGCAGCCGGCCATGTCAAGGCTGGTGATGTAGGGCCCGACCAGCGACCGCGCGACCGGGATGCCGGCCTTGGCGAGCAGCTGCGACACCTCGTTGTACATGATGTAGAGCTCGATCAGCGGCGTCGCCCCCATGCCGTTGACGAACGCGATCACCCCGTCGCCACCGGTGAAGTCCAGATCGGACAGTATCGGGCTGACCAGCATCTCGGCGATCTCGTTGGCCGGCGCGACCGGCACCCGGCGACGACCCGGCTCACCGTGGATGCCGATGCCGACCTCCATCTGGTCGTCGGGCAGGTCGAAGGTCGGCTTGCCCGCCGCCGGCACCGTGCACGAGGTGAGGGCCAGACCCATACTGCGGGCGTACGCGTTGACCTTGCGCGCCACGTCGGCGACCTCACCGAGGGACCGCCCCTCCTCGGCCGCCGCCCCCGCGATCTTCTCGACCAGCACGGTGGCCCCGACGCCGCGGCGCCCGGCCGTGTAAAGGCTGTCCTGCACGGCGACGTCGTCGTCGATGATCACCGACGCCACCTCGGTGCCCGACTCGGCCGCCACCATCTCGGCCGCGAGCTCGAAGTTCATGACGTCACCGGTGTAGTTCTTCACGATGTGCAGCACGCCGGCGCCGCCGTCGACGGCCTTGGTCGCCGCCACCATCTGATCGGGCACCGGCGACGTGAACACCTCACCCGCACAGGCCGCGTCGAGCATGCCCCGCCCGACAAAACCGGCATGCAGCGGCTCGTGCCCCGAGCCACCCCCCGAGACGAGCCCCACCTTGCCCTGCACAGGGGCGTCCCCCCGCACGACAATGCGATTCTCGTGATCGACCCGCAACTCCGGATGCGCCAGAGCAAGCCCGTGGAGCGCATCGGCTATGACGTTCGCGGGGTCGTTGATGAGCTTCTTCATCGGGGCTCCTCACCGCTGGTGACCGAACTGCCACCCTCAAGCTACGCCGCGCCCCCGACAGTTTCGAGACCTCGATCCAATTCCCCCGCCCCGCCGCCTGATCTTCCCTCCGTGCCTGCTCAGGCCACCCGGACATCAGCCAACGGGGCGCTCAAATCGGTTTTGTCCCGCTTGTCCCACGGGCTCCTGTCAGGGCGTTCCCGCGACCCGGGCCGCCTTGGCTCCGGCACCAGCATCCGCGGCGGTAGTGCCGCGTCGGCGCGAGCATTCGCTTCGCGCGGCTGACCGCGGGGCCGGGTGCCGCCATCCGGCCCTGCTCGCATCCACTTCCCCGTGCAGGCGACCCCGGCCGGCCGCCGTCGTGGTGACGCGGTGATGCGACCGGTCACGGCTTGCCACCGTGCCCTGAAACCAGGAACTGGGCCCCTCCCTTTCCTAGGTCACTCCGCTGATCCTTGATGAAGGGATCTCGATCGCGTTCGAGGGGCCAATCTCCAGGAACTCGTATTGATCATGGGGAGGGAGGGGGTGCATCCCTGAAGTGGCGACCTGTCGTTCAGCCTGACTGAAGTACTTGCCACCGCGACCGGCGGCACCGCGCGGCACCACGACGTCGGCCCGCCGGGGAGACCTCCGTGACCGGCCGACCACCGCAGCTAACCGCGAAAGCCGATGCCCGGGCCGGGACCGTTTGGCCGCCGATAATTGCGGGCCAGCACCCGAACGGCGATGTCAGCCTGGCGGAAATTGGCTGGTAGACCGGGGTTTCACACGGCGCGCCCGGCAGGATTCGAACCTGCGACCGACGGAGTAGGAGACGTGCCGGGCGTGCCTGATCATCGGGATTCATAATAATCATCCTGACCAGGCAAAAGGCCATCATGGTTGAGTGGCAGAGTCAGCCGAGATCACGTTGTCTCATCGGCGATGATGCCGATCATGGGTAACTAACCGGGTAACGCCGTAGTCGGTAGAACTTGGTTCTCGCCCACCGAGTCAAGGTGCTGTCTTGTCGCTCGACCCGTTCGACGAGGATGGCCGCAGGACCTCGGTGGCCGGCAGCCACGTCGTCCAGTCGTCCGCCATTCGCGTCGACTGAACGATCTTCCGCTCAAGCGAGGTTTGCGCAGCACTGTGCTCCTGCTGGATGGCTTGGCCAATCGAGTTGAGCGACGACACCGTCTTCTTCATCTGCTCGACCACCGAATGAAGCGTCGTCGGGGCCGCCCAGCCGCCTTGGTATGGCGTGAGGTCGATGTCGTAGTGGGCGGTTTCGACTGGACCGAAGGGTCCTTCGCAGTCAACCTCGAAGCGGCACCGCAGCGGCGAGCTGCCCTTGAACGGTTGGAAGCCAACATCGTAGAAGAACTGGCGGGTCTGACCCGGAGGCATCACGGAGATCGGCTCGGTGAACACCGTCAGCTCGTGCAGCTTCAGCCCGTCAGACCGCACCATCTCATCCAGCGCCTTGATGCGGACGTTCCTTGCGATCGACGCCCCGATGTTCGAGATCGACAACACAAACACGCCGGGGTCGTTCACGCCGGGAGCGATGTCTACTAGAACATTGGGCTGAAGCGATTCCCGCCTGGCCTGTTGGGCCGTAGCTTCAACGGCTTCTGCCTGGCTGACCTGCCGCAGCATCAAGTCAACCTGCTGCTTGCTGAGTTCGACCTGCTCTCTCGCTTGGTCTGCCTGCTCTTTGGCGCTTTTGGCCTGTGCTTTGGCTGCCGAAGCTGATTGCGCGGAGTACAAGATTCCGGCCAGGGCTAGGGCGGCGACTACTACGGTTGTACGTTCGGTGTTGAACCAGCCGAGCAGGTCGGCGATCGCGTCCATAGAACTAGATTGTAAGGAGCCGTCGCAAGACGCCTGTGGTGTGCGTTTCGCTCATAGCTAGGGATAAGTCTAGGATCCGTCTATCATGGACAATCCGTCGTCGGTTGTATGGCATGCCGGCGGCTTGATCATGTATCCCTGATGCGCCCCGTATTAGCCGGTTACAAATAGTCCGTACGAGTCGGGCGATCCGCCCGCATCCCACGCAATCTTTGGAGATTTCTATGAATTCAAGGATGGAGCTCCGGAGGGGCGGTCGTGACGAGTCGGGATTTGTGGTCTCGTTGGTTGAATCACGCATCTGGCCAGCCAATATCGGTCGACTCGAAGAAATGCAAGTTAATATTGCCAAGGTTCGATCTGGTGGGTTTGGCGAAGCTGCTGACCGTAAACTTCGTGAACTGGCAGAAATCCAAGCCAAGAAGTTGGCGGGAATCTTCCGCAGCGCTAATCCGCTCTTCATTCTTGGTAGATTCGCCGAGTGCGCCGAGTTTCAAGGTGGAGAATTTCGCGACTGGTATGAGACGCATGGCGTGCACGCGCTGGTTCAGTATGCCGTGGGCTTGGCATTTGCAATAAGCGATAGTATTGATTTATCGGCAGTTCCATCTGATGGGGACGTGCAGGAAGCGTTCGATCTGGTCGCCGAGATTTTCCTGATCGAATGGGAATTAATTACTCATGCTAGTAGGGGTAATCTGCCTGAGCACGCGGCCAGAGAGCAAGGCGCTTTTAAGGTCGAGGCCCTTACGGATCGGTGGCAAGGGTATGCCGTTCACCTGAAGGCTATTCTTGCCGCGACACTCGGGCCGATTCGGGATGATATTACGCGTGAGCTTGGGTGGTATCCCGCCATAATCCCCGAGTTGGGAGTCGGGTTAGCGCGAGTTTTTCAGCGCAGGATGGACGAATTTCGCCCTGGATTTCGCGCCGAACTTGTGAGGGCTAAGGCGTCTGGGCGAGCTGTTTATGACGAAGAAATGTGGTTATTGCTTGAACGGCATAAGAATTTTGCCGCGAATCTATTTGTAGTGGACGCGCAGGCTCTCAGTGCTGAGCTCGACTTAAGCGTCGAGACGCTAGAGGCGGCGCTTCATGACCTATCCTGGAATCCTGGGCAGCAACCGGAATTCTTATTACCTGAGCAGGATAACTTGGCTCGAACCTACAGCGGAGTCAGCCTTGGAAACGGTAGGTACTTTCTCTGGATGTCATCGGCTTTGATTCAAGAATCTCATGTATGGTTCTATGACCTGCTCCAGCGGCGATCCCTTGAGTCAATCAAGAAGCGTTATCTAATGGCGCGAGATGCTGCTACCGAAAAAATTGCTTCGTCTACCTTGCAGCGTCTGTTCGGAAAGGATAGGGTGTTTAGAAGTGCGCAGTACGATGCTCCTGGACGCCCCGACATTGCCATAGATACCGGCAGTCCCAGGATCCTCGCCTCGTCGTCTTCAACGAAATTGATCTATTGGAACTCTTTCTTGTCGACCTCCCTAGATTTGAGTCTCTAACGAGTCTTACGCTATCTGCGGATGAGAGAGTGTTGATAGGCCCATGTGGGTATTCCATAAATAACTATTACGCAAGTATGGCACCGGACGCGGCACGCCGTCGGCCGGTTGTGCCGCTTCCTGTCGAGATACTTTCTGCTCTTGATCGGAATCTGGCTTTGGCTGATCCAGCCTGGCGGTCTATCGTGGCGGCAGTATTGGCCGAGCCCAGTAAGACTTGGACAAAGTTTAAAAGCCTTAAGGCCAAGGTTGTGAAACGTGGCACGGATCAACCGATTCGCCTCGACACTGTTCAGGGCGCGCTCAATATTACAATAGCTAGGCCGGTAGATTCGCTAGTAATTGACGTCGGCGCGCATTGAGGTGCTATTCGGTGCGGTCAAATTGTCGATGCGGGGGGTATGACCCGCTGTGGTATTGAGTGAGCACCGCCGCGTGATAGCACTCCGAAACTTGCCACGGTTTCGGAGTCGCCGCGAGGAGTTGATCTACAGAACCGAGGGTTGACGGTGCGTAGTGAGGCAATCACGATGGTAGAGCGCGCAACACCTCGCAACCTTCGAGACAGGGAGTTGGCCGTGCGCCTAACCTTCGTAGCCAAGGACCCGAACTCCAACCCGACGAACTCGCCGACCCTCTACCGGACTGACCGGGGTAGCTGGCTGGTGCAGGGCTTCGTGGTGACCGATCCTGACGCGCTGGCGGAGATGGACATTCCGGAGGGAGAGTCTGTGGTTGAGATCCCTGACAGGATGATCCAGTTCTTCACCGAGGAGGGCCGTGGCGTCGCTGGATGAGGCGGAGTTCGATCGCCTGCTGCGTACCTTCGAGAGGTCGTCAGACCACCTGGAGACGCGTGACGCCTACGGAACCGAGACCGAGATTCCGTACATGGCCAAGTGGGCGGCTCAGGAACCGGATGACCTGAGCTGGCTCGATGACTGGTGTGCCACCCTGCGGAGCCATGTGGCCGCAGGCAAGAGCATCCGTCGGGCACGCGTGGTCTCCGAGCCGTTGAGCGATTACCAGCGGTGGAGCCTTAGCATCGCCGGCCCGATGGTCGACGCCGGTGAGGACATCCGCTGGACTCCGCGGTCGCTGGTGTCGTCGCTGGCTCTGCCTGGAAACGACTTCTACCTCTTCGATGACCGGCTCGTGGTCTTCCTGCTCTACACCGGGAACGGGCTGAACGCTGGCATGGAGACCTCGACATACCCCGCTGACCTCAACCTCTGCCGATCCGCCTTCGACGCGGTGTGGAAGCTCGCGATCCCGCATCGTGACTACGAACCCAAGTAGCTCCGCCAAGCAGGCGCAACAGGCGCTCGGCGCCCGACTCCGTGAGATCCGCAGAGATTCTGGACTCACGGGGCGGGCGCTGGCTGCTGCGACGGGTCAGCACTACACGCGGGTTAGCAAGCTGGAGAACGGCGTTCAGCAGCCGACCTCCGATGACATCCGGGACTGGTGCCGCGCCTGCGCGGCGGATGCCGAGATCCCTGACCTTCTTGCGACGCTCCGGGCCGTCGAGTCGGCGTACGTGGAGTTCCGTCGGCAGGCGCGAGCTGGAATGAAGCGGGTACTAGGCATCCGCGCTCCCACGCTCTACGAGGAGACGAGGCTGTTCCGGATCTACGAGCACAACGTGATCCCAGGTCTCTTCCAGACTCCCGACTACTGCGCCGCCATGCTCTCGTTCTGGAGCCGGTTCCTCGACGCTCCTAACGACCTGGAGGAAGCGGTAGCCGTCAGGATGGAACGCCAGAGAATCCTCTACCAGCGAGGTAAGCGATTTGCCGTCGTCCTGGAGGAGCAGGCGTTACGAACCTGGTTCGGTGACGCTGACACCCAGGCGAACCAGCTCGATCGCTTGTTGACCGTCATGTCGCTGCCGACCGTGGCGCTCGGTGTGATCCCGCTGATGGTCGAGCGAGGAGCCGTACCGTCGGCGGGCTTCTGGATGTTCGACAACCAGCTCGTGGCTTTGGAGACGCCGACGGCGAGCATCGAGGTCACCCAGCCCAGTGAGATCGAACTGTATGGGCGGATGTTCGAGAATCTGCACCAGGTCGCTCTCTACGGGAAGCCGGCCAGGGACCTGATCACCCGAGTCGCGAGCGAGCTGGCCTGACGCAACTATTCGCAACTTCGTGGACCCGTGAGATCTCGCTTACCTAGCGTCTATCCCTGTTGCCAATGAGGGGTGTGACCCATGGTGCTGGTAGTCGCAGTGGCCTCGCTGGTCGTCGGGTTCGTCGGCGGCGTGCTCAGCTTGACGGCCAAGAACAAATGGTGTCCCAGTTGCGGGACGAGCCTGGCCTGTCTCGCTTGCGGGGAGGTGAACAGTGGAGCGCCGCGTTCCGGCCGCGAGGCGTGAGGTCTCGCCCGGCGTCGTCCTCAAGGTGAGTGTCATGGGCGGCTACTCCATCGAGCGAGACGGCGACTACATCGGCTGGATACATGCCAGCATCGGCGACCGCTGGAGCGCCTACGTGAGACGTCCCGGAACCAGCGGGGACCTCCTGGGCAGGTACACCCAAGACGATGCCGTGAAGGCCATCGTGACGGCCTGGGACGCGGGCGTTGTCCTCCCGAACGGACGCCGAGCATGACGGAGAAGCGGGAGTACCCGCCGGCCGTGCTCGTGCACTCCGAATCGTGCCCCGACGTGGCGGCTCTCCGCAGGCGAGGCACGACCTTGATCCCGATGATCACTCCCGCCATTGCTCGCACCTACCCGAACGGCAGGATGCACAATTGCTACCACTTCACGTTGCAGAGTCGCGGCGTGGTGGAGACGGTGCAGTACCCGCCGCATCAGTACGAAGAATCGACAGTCGTGTACGACGACGCGACCATGCCGTTATGCGCGGTGTGCATGGGAACGCATGGAGTCCTAGATCGGCTGGTCCTGCCGCCGGGTGTGCGCTGACCGTTGAGAACGCGGTGCCCAGGTTGGGGTCAACCAAGGCGAGGGCGGAGCCCTCGATGTTGAGGCATTCCTGGTTCGGGCAGAGCCTCGAGATGACTGGCATCCCGAGACTTCACCGCTCGTCTGTTTCTGCCGTTGAGAGAGAGTAGAGAAGACGCTGACGTTTTCCCAGCTCAAGGCGTTTTGGGTTGGTGCTGGTGACCAATCGTGTTGGTACAGCAGGCCGACGTTTGCTCGGAAAGTTGGGGACTCAGGTCAATCAAGGTCGTGGACTGAACACCGCCACCGATCCTTCGTCGACTTCTGGAAGATGTAATGACGAAGCACGAGGCAACGGGCCTTCGACTCAGGGGCGATGAGACCGCGACTTTTGGCCTCCTTGATGGCTGCTGAGACGCTGTCTCGGCGGCAGGCCACCACCTCGCCGGTGTCGGTGACAGTGCCCAGGATTCGGGCAAGCTCGCCCACTCGGAGTTCGGCATGACCGAGGGCGTTCATCTTGCCCATGGCGGCGAACAGAACACGGATGTGGAGCGGTCCGGTGCTCGGCTCACCAGCCAACTTGTACATCTCGTTCTGGGAGAAGGCTGCCCAAGGGCTGCCGCCCGCGAACACGATCTGGCGGTACGGATCGGTCACGCGCTGACCCCTGTCACGAGAGCCCGTTCCTCGTAGGCCTCGATGTCGACGAGTCGATACAGGATGCGCCCGCCCAGCTTGAGGTGGTCCAGGACGGCGACCGTACGCCCGCCAAGACGCTCGCTGCCCAGCACGGCGGCGTGAGCGGCACCTGGGCCAACCGCATCGCGGAAGCGCGGCGGCGAGGCCTGCTCACCCCAGTCAAGCCGGGCGAGGCCGGTGGCGGGATGACCGACAAGGCGATGAAGCTGCTCAACCCGGCGTGGTCACCGGAGGCCGACGCACTGATCGATGCCCAGATAGCTGAGATGGAAGGTGAAGCATGAGCAGGCGACCCCTTGGCCTCGGCGAACACGGCGAGGTCGAAGCGAGCCCGCAGACGCGGGACGAGGCGGGCAAGTGGAAGCGAGCGCCCATCCCTCGCCGTGCGGAGCGTTGGCGCGCACGTTGTTACTACCGGGGCTATGACGGAGTCGTGAAGGAGGTCTCTCGGTTCGCGTCGACGAAGCGGGCGGCCATCCAGGCCGTTGAGACAGCCCTGGCGGAACGCGAACGCGGACACGTCGAGATGACCTCGGGGATGAAGCTGGCGGCGGCAGGCGACCTGTGGCTTGCTCAGATCCGGCGTACCGACTCCGGTCTTAGCGCACGGACCATCCTCGACTATGGCCGGACCTTCGCCCGCTACATCGACGTTCCGGGTTCAAGCATCCGGGGGCTGACGCTTGCGCAGGTGAACGACCCGCAACGCCTGCGGACCTTTCTCCAGACGGTGGCCGACAAGCACGGAACCGGTGC
Organism: Actinoplanes solisilvae; assembly: GCF_003999975.1. GTDB lineage: Bacteria > Actinomycetota > Actinomycetes > Mycobacteriales > Micromonosporaceae > Actinoplanes > Actinoplanes solisilvae. The sequence goes on from NZ_RJAC01000017.1 coordinate 135,404, forward strand.
CTCGAAAATGAGTCGCAGCGTGCTGTCCGGCATCCTCGGGTTTGCGATCGACAACGGCACGCTGACGACCAATGCACTCCGTCAGATCCGGGCTGTCAAGGCGCAGGTCGTCAAGACACCGGTTCGGGAACGGGACACCACCCGCGCGCTGACCAAGGACGAGCGAGACCACGTCATCGCCTATGCGGACAAGCTCACTCTGTCCGAGACCATCAACCCGCGTACCCGTCGCAAGCGGGAGGCGGTAGCCGACCTCATGGCGTTCATGGCCGGCACCGGCGTACGGATCAACGAGGCGAGGGCCGTTCGCTGGGACGACTTCGACCTGGAGTCCGGAACGGTTCACGTGCGCGGCACCAAGACGCGTGGATCGGATCGGCGGCTGAACCTTCCGTCGTGGCTCACCGAGCGCCTGAAGGCGAGGGCGGAGCGGCTGGGCTCCGATGGGTTGGTCTTCAGCTCCCCGCACCACCTGAACGAGCCCGAACGCATGTGGGACCAGAGCAATTCGGCCAAGGCGCTCGCTCGCATCTTCATCGGCAGCGGGTTTCCCTGGGCGACCCCGCACACCCTTCGCCGTACGGTGGCGACGATCCTCGACCAGTCCGGCGTACCCATCGCGAAAATCGCCGACCAACTCGGTCACACTGATCCGGCCATGACCGCACGTGTGTACCTGGGGCGCGACCTCATGGGCGACAAGGCGGCGGTCGCGGCGTACCTCTGACGCCGGAACGCCAAAGTAGGTAACAATCCAGGTAACCAGGGCTTGAGCTGGAGCATCGTCAGATGCGTACGCCCTGGTAGATCGAAGTAATTGCGCGCCCGGCAGGATTCGAACCTGCGACCGACGGATTAGAAGTCCGTTGCTCTATCCGCTGAGCTACGAGCGCGAGGCCCACAGCTTAGCCTGTCCGGCGCTGACCTTGGGTGACCCGTGCTGCCCTGCGGAGACCGCTGCTGGGCAGGTGTTTCGTCGGCATGCTGCGTCCCGCTGGTGGGGCGGATCCCGAGCATGGGGTGGTCGGTCGCATGGCCTGGACCGACGGGACGATCGTGCTGAACGACATCGACGCGGCGGCAAAGACCCTCAGTTCGCCGCTGACAGGGCATCCCGCACTGCTCGAAGGGCATAGTGGGCGCGGGACTTCACGGTGCCGACCGGTAGTCCCAGCAGCTGTGCCGCCTCACCCGTCGAGCGGCCGTGGAGGTAGAGCTCCGCCAGAACTGTGCGATGGGCGCGGCTCAGCCCGTCGACCGTTTGCCTGAACACGTGAATCGCCTCGACCTCGCCCGAGGTGTAATCGGTTGCCGGCATCCGGGCGAGGTCGAGTGCACTGGTCTCAACTGGCCTGGCGGATCGCGTCCGCGCCGCGTCGATAGCCAGCCTGCGCGCCACTGTGAACAGCCAGCGGCGGGTGTTCTCGGGTTGGTCCGGCACGCTCTCGAGGTTTCGCCAGGCGCGAATCATCGTCTCCTGCAACAGGTCCTCGGCCAGGTCCTGCCTTCCGTCGGTGAGGCCGGTCAAGAATTTCAGCAATCGCCGAGAGTGGTCGCTGTACAAGCTGCTGATACGCGTCGTCGCCTCAACAGGTGAACTGGTCACTGTCGCAAACGCCCTTCTCCTGAATGCTGCGAGGGCGGCGTAGCGAGGGCCCCGTAGAGCCAGGGCGCGGCTTCGACGTCCTTCCTCATCCCCTACAATGAACGAACGGTCGTGCTATCTATACCCGGGATCGAGGTCGTCCGCCCCGGTTCGAGAGGGAGGTGCGATTCATGACACAGCTGGTGACCAGCGCTGACCCGCAAAGGGTTTCGCGTCGAACCCGTCGCGTCAGGTGCTGACGCCCGTAACGAGAGAGCCCACTGTGGACTTCGTTCTATTGCTGATCATCGGTGCTGCCACGTGTTATGCCGGCGGGGCCGTCGCGGTTGCATCGCTTCCGTCGGCCCCCGTCTTACGAGCCGTCCGCAGGGGCGCCTTCACGGCAGCCGCCGTAGCCGGGAGCTTCGCCCTGATGCTGGCGTTGTCCTGGGCGTGGCTGCCCGGTGCCGTCGCCGTGGTGGTGCTGTTCGCCGTCGCCGCTACTTACCTGACTGTGTACGCCGACCTCCGTCGCGACCACGCCTGGCTGATCGCCGGTGCGGCCGGCCTGATCATCGGCGTGAGCTTCGTCTTCGTCTCATACCTGGCGGTCCTGGCGTTGATCGGTGCCACTGGGCTGTATCTGGTGCTGCGCCGGTGGGTCCAGAAGCGATGGGCGATGACCATCATGGGCGGAGCGCTCGCCGGATTGCTGGCCGCCTCCGCAGGGGTGTTTCTGGTTGCGCTCTCCGCCATGTAGTGGCACGCGGGCTCCCCGAGCTAAACCGCCGGTCGGTGGCGTTCGAGGTAGGCGGCGATGGCGCGGCGGCCCCGCTCGATGTAGACCGGGTCGCGGTACAGCACGTACAGGTCGTTGGCCAGGTGCAGGTAGGCGTTGATCTCGAAGGCGCTCTGCTCCGGCTCGCCCGGGTCGACCAGCAGGCCGGCGGTCTGCGCGTCGGCGTACTGCTTGGTGAGCTCCTGGAGCCAGGCTGTCTGCAGTTCGATCAGCACGTCACGCACCGGGCCCGGCCGGGTGTCGAACTCGGCGTTGACGGAGGCGAAGAAGCAGCCGCCGGGAAAGACGTCGTCCTCGATGTAGGTCAGGAAATTTCCGCAGAGCGCCACCAGCCGGGCCACCGGGTCCGGTTCGGCCAGCCCGGGGCGGACCACATCACGCTCGTACCTCTTCGCCGCCTCGTCGATCGTGGCCAGCTGCAGCGCCTCCTTCGAACCGAAGTGCGCGTGGAGGCCGCTCTTGCTGATCCCGACCTGGTCGGCGAGGCGTCCGATCGAGAGGCCGTCGAGGCCCTCCAGCGTGGCGAGGTCTATCGCCGCGTCGAGAATCGCCCGGCGGCTGCGCAGCCCGTCGGAGCGCGGCCGGCGCTCCTGCTGCCGCAAAGTTGCCACTTGAGCACGGTATGCCATGCCCTCTTCATGATCAGCAGGTTGTGCCACGGCTCTCACTCCTCGCGCGTCGGGATATAACTATCCCTCCTCTATAGTTAGCACGACCGTTCGTTCTATCTGAGGAGATGACGTGGGAGATCGCAAGGGGCCGGCACTGCTGCTCGTACACGGGGCCTGGCACCGCCAGGAGGTGTGGCGCACCCTCATCGAGCAGTTGCCCGACGACCTGGACGTGCGCACGGTGCAACTGCCGTCCAGCGCACCCGTCCCCCCGTCCCAGCTGGGCGACCTCCACGACGACGCGAAAGCGATCCGCGCCGCGGCGGACGCCGTCGACGGCCCCGTGGTCGCGTTGGCCCACTCGTACGGAGGGGCGCCGATGACCCAGGGTCTGGCCGGCTCCGAGAACGTGCGCCGCCTGGTCTATCTCGCCGCCTTCCAGCTCGACGTCGGCGAGTCGATGACCTCTGCCGTCGGCGGCGAGATCCCGTACTTCTGGGGCACCGACCACCTCGACGAGGGCTACTACGAGATGACCGACCCGATCAACGTCTTCTACCCCGACCTCGAGCCGGACCAGGCCGAGGCGGCCGCCGGCGCCCTCGGCCCACACTCGGCATCCTCACTGGTGCAGAGCCTGAGCCAGGCCGCCTGGCGCACCATCGACAGCACCTACATCCACGCTGTCAACCAGCCCCAGGCCCCTCTGTTCGAGCCCTACCTGGCCCGCTCCCGCCGCGTACGCGAAATCGCCGCAGCCCACTCGCCGTTCCTGAACAAGCCCCGCGAACTCGCCGAACTACTACGCCAGGACCTCGACGACGTCAGCGACGACTGACGGAGATCCCGGCCTCGCATCGGCTCAAGATGTCGTGACACAGGCGGCGCGGACGAAAAGATGCGGTAGGCCGAGCGACGACGACGGTTCGTCACGCCTGGGCGATCGCCGTGCGACCCGCGGTGATGTGGAAGACCACGAGCACGGACAGGAGCCCGGCGATCAACTCGACCGAAGCCGGCGCGAACGGCGCCGCCAGGATCAGGGCGATGATCGCCGGATAGACGAACCGGCTGGAACCTGATCGGTGCGGGCGCAGACGCAGGAGCCATACGAAAAACGTGTAAATGGCTACTGGGACGGCGATTGCCGCCGACGCCACGGCCGACGAGATCGCGGCCTCACGTGTCACGTAGTCGACGCGGACCGCCAGACCGGCGCCGACCGCCGCGGCCGCGGAGAAGATGAAGTAGTGGCCGTAACCCCACAGTGAGGAGGTCCGTAGCGAGGGCGGCAGATTCCGCGGACCGCGGTCGAAATAGATCCACCACAACGCGAAGACGATCGTCACGCCGGCCATCGCGAGCCGGATCAGGGCCCACTCGAACTCGATGTCCGGTCCGAACGCCGACTGCACCGCGATGGTCGCCGCCATCACGGTCTCGCCCAGTCCGATGAGAGTGAACAGGCCGCATCGCTCGGCGATGTGATGCGAGTGGTAGGTCAGTCTGCCGCCGGACGCGGTCTCGGCCCAGATCGGCACGGCCAGTTCCAGCAGCACGAGGAGAAGGAAGACCGACCAGGCGCTCGCCGAGCCCGAGGGCAGCAGGCGCAGCAGCCAGAGCACCTGGATGATGCCCACACCGACCGCGTACCGAATGGTTGTCGGGCGATGCCGCGGGTCCGACCGTGCCGCGCGTAGCCACTGTCCGACCATCGCCAGCCGCATGACCACATAGCCGATCGTGATGATCTTGTAGTCCCCCTGGTCGAACGCCTCGTCCACGCCCGCGGCCAGGATCAGGGCACCGGCGATCTGCACCAGCGTGTTCAGGCGGTACACGTCGTCGTCGGTGTCGTAGGCGGAGGCGAACCAGGTGAAGTTGAACCAGGCCCACCAGATCGCGAAGAACACCATCAGAAAGTCGCGCACCGCAATCAGCACGTGCCCATCGGCGAAGGCGTGATGCAGTGGCAGGGCGGCCTGGGACACGGCGATGACGAAACACAGGTCGACGAACAGTTCGAGCGGGGTGGCGACGCGATGTGGCTCGTCGGCCGACCGGGGACGCATTGGTACGGACCACTTGCGGGTCGGTCCAGCCATCGCTCGCTCCGGTAGTCAGTCCCCAGGAGCGGGCGAATGCCAAAGAGGTCGGCGTTCTGCTCCGAACGGCCGCGCCCACCCCGGTCGTGGGCCCAAGAGCCCCGCAGCAGGTCCCGCTCGAGGTTTGCGAACACTCGACCAGAGTCTGTGCGCGACGCGTACCCCGGCGAATCTGCGAACACCCCGGCGTGAGACCCCGGGAAGGCGCAACCCGTACCCCTGCCCTTCGTGGGTGATGCCGCGGGGTTGGGCGCCTTCAGGCCGGTGGTTCGACGACGACCGCCAGCATGCGCGCGACCTGGGTGGCCAGCAGGTCGGGGTCGGCGTCGCGCAGCGCGGGCGTGCCGATGATCCGTCGCATCAGCCAGGTGCCGGCTATCAGGGCGATGCCGAGCTCGGCGCGTTCGTCGGCGTCGGGGCCGTCGAGGGCCGCGGTGAATCGGGCGCCGACGTGCCGTCGGATCGCCGATCGCATGATCTCGGCCGCCTTGGGGTTGGCCGCCGACTTGAGCATCAGCTCGAACGGGCCGAGGTGGTCGGCGTCCGCCGAAGTGCGGGCCACGAGCGTACGGGCTGTCTCGGTGGCGAGCCCGTCGGCCGTGCCCGGAACCATCGTGGGCCGGGCGAACGAGACGTCGACGACCTCGGTGAACAGGCCCTCCTTGCTGCCGAAGTAGCGGTTGACCAGCATCGCCGTCACTCCGGCGTCGGCTGCGATGTCCCGTACGCCCACGCCGTCGTAGCCGTGTTCGGTGAAGGCGGCGATCGCCGAGGTCAGGATCGCCTCGCGGGTGGCCGCGGCGTTGCGCCGCCGGGGCGTGGTGGACGTCATATCGGGTAAGTCTACAGGTGGCAACTTCGGCGTCGTAATCTACAGGTGTAGACAAAACCTAGGACTCAAGGAGAGCCCCCATGGATCTGCAACTCAAGGGCCACCGCGCCCTGATCACCGGCTCGACCTCCGGCCTGGGCGAGGCCACGGCCCGCCTGCTCGCCGCCGAGGGCGCCGAGGTCGTCATCCACGGCCGCAACGCGGACCGGGCGAGGGCGGTCGCCGACTCGATCGGCAACGCGTCCTTCGCGATCGGCGACCTCGGTACGGACGCCGGGGCTGACCAGACCGTCGAGCAGGCGCTGGCCGGCGGCCCGATCGACATCCTGGTCAACAACGCCGGCGCCTACGAGCACCTGCCCTGGGCCGAGGCGACGGCCGAGATCTGGCAGCACACCTACAACATCAACGTCGTGTCCGGTGTACGGATGATTCAGCGGCTCGTCCCGGCCATGCGTGAGCGTGACTACGGGAGGGTCGTCACCATCGGCGGCGGGTTGAGCATGCAGCCGTTCGACAACCACCCGCACTACAACGCGTCGCTGGCCGCCCGGCACAACCTGGCCGTCTCGCTGGCCCGTGATCTGGCCGGTACCAAGGTGACCTCGAACGTCGTGGCGCCCGGTGCGATCCTCGTCCCGGCGGTGCAGGACTTCCTGACCCGGCTGTCGCCCGAGCGCGGCTGGGGTGAGACCTGGGAGGAGATCGAGTACAACTCGGTTCGCGAGATCGTGCCGAACGACCGCGTCCGCTACGGCCGGCCCGACGAGATCGCCGGCGCCGTCGCGTACCTGTGCGGTCCCTACGCCGAATACATCAGCGGCGCCACCATTCGCGTCGACGGCGGGACCGTACGCGGGGCTTTCTGAAAAGGTGGCCGTTTCGACACCTATGCGCCGCGTGACGCCGGCTGATCTCCTCGGTTCGACTCGCAGGTGAACCGAAGGGACCCCCGATGCTGAATCGCAGAACATTGCTGACGATCGGCGGCGCCACCGTCCTGACCGGACTCATTCCCGCCGCGCCCGCCATCGCATTGCCGTCCGTCGACATGGAGATGGTTCTGCTGGCGGCCCAGGTGGACCCGCCCAAGACCGGAACCGGGATCACGACGGGCGCGGGGCCGCACGTGCTCGAGGTCGAGCGAGCCCTGAACGCCAAGGGCCTGCTCGCCTCGGCCTCCGTCGACGGGCATTTCGGAACAGCGACCATTTCCGCGTACGCCACCTGGCAGCGCTCGCTCGGCTACGCGGGCCTCGACGCGAACGGGCTGCCCGGCCCGACGTCACTGGCTCGCCTCGGCGAGGGCCGCTACACCGTTTCCCGAACCGTCCAAACCGGAACACGAACCAGCACGTACGGCGGTAAGCAGGTCAACGCTCGTACGAGGGACATGCTGGCGGCGGCCGACGCCCAGCTCGGCTGGGGCCTGACGCTCGACCAGGGTTCGTACACCACGGAGGACCCGACGTCGGCCGGCACCCACGACGGCGGTGGCGCGGTCGACGTCGCGGTCGGAAGTCTGACCACGACACAACGCTGGGAGACGGTCCGCGCCCTGCGTACGGTCGGTTTCGCGGCCTGGCTGCGGACACCGTCGCAGGGTTCGTGGCCCTACCACATCCACGCCGTCGCGGTGCTCGACTCGGATGCCTCGACGCCCGCCGCGAACCAGGTCCACGACTACTACATGGGCAGGAACGGCCTGGCCAACCACGCCGCCGACGACACCCCTTCCGCGTACCGGGTGGCCTTCACCTGGTGGGAGGAGTACGGCCGATAGGTCAGTCCTCCGGCGCCGGGGGCACCTCGATCTCGGGGGTGCCCACCGGGGGCAGGAACGCGTCGACCCAGCGGGCCAGCTCGCGGAAGACCTCGACGCGCACCTCTTTGCCGGACAGCGTGAGGTCGTGCATGCCGCCGTCGAAGCGCGCGATCGTCACCCGAGGCCCGAGCCGCGGCGCCCACCGCACGATGTGTTCCACGTCGAGCACGGAGTCGGAGATGCGCAGGTCGTCGTGCCAAGCACGGCCACGATACGTACGCGTCGAACAGGCGACCAGCACCGGGGCGTCGATTCCGAGACCGGCGCGCAACCGGCGCTGACCTCGGCGGACGGCGTCGAGCCAGCCACTGGTCACGGGGAAGCCCAGCACCGGCTTCCACGTCAGGTCGTAACTCCATTCACCACGGTGGTCGCTGTGCAGACTCTGCCCGTAAAGGCCTAACGACGAGGTCGGAATTTTCCGGTACGGCGTACGCCGGGTCGCCGCGATCGTGGCCGCCATCAACGGCTTCTTCACCAGCCAGGGCACGTTGAAGTCGAAGAACGGGCTGTTCAGGAACAGCCCGTCGACCATGCCCTGGCCCTGGCGCGAATGGGACCAGAGGGACGTGATCAGCCCGCCGGTGGAATGGCCGGCCACCAGCAACTGGTCGTGGCCGTCCTGCTCGCGGATGATGCGCGCCGCCTCGTCGAGCTCGGGGTAGTAGTCGGTGAGGCTGCGCGCGAAGTTCGGCGTCTGGTGGGGGAGCAGGCTGCGCCCGTATTTGCGCAGGTCGAGCGCGTAGAAATCCCAGCCGCGCTCGACGAAGAAATCGGCCAGATGGGTCTGGAAGAAATAGTCGACGAAGCCGTGGACGTAGAGCACGGCCCGCCTCGACGGCTGCTCGGCGCGGCGCCGCACCAGGGTGGCCACCACCGCGCCCTCGTCGTCGCTGTCCAGGTCGATCGTGTGCCGCTCGTAGGGCGGTCCCAGAACGTCGATCTCCACGAGCCCAGGCTACCCAGCGGCCGGCGTCCGCGCCCGCTATCACAAACCCCGGACCGCCGACTGTTTTCCACAGGTTCCCCCGTTGTCCACAGCCTGCGCCTCAAGATCCCCCGACGACGCCCGGAAAGCGCGACGCTGCCTGCCTCACCGCAACACAACAGGAGGTCACCGTGTTCGACACCAACCTCGTCGTCGTCGGCAACGTGCTCGCCCCGCCCGAGTGGCGGCGTTTCGAAGAGTCCGGCTCCGTCGTCGCCAACTTCCGGGTCGCCTCGACCTCGCGCCGCTTCGACCGCGAGAGCAACACCTGGGTCGACGGCAACAGCCTGCGGGTGCGGGTGACCGCGTGGCGGCGCCTCGCCGACAGCGTGATCTCGTCGGTCAAGGTCGGCGACCCCGTCATCGTCTACGGCCGGCTCTACACCCGCGACTGGAAGGACGACGACGGCAACCAGCGCCTCGCGTACGAGATGGAGGCGTTCTCGATCGGCCACAACCTCGCCAAGGGCACCGCACAGTTCGTGCGCAACCGAAGCAAGGGCCTGACCACGGTCGAAGACCTCGACGAGGGCACCGAGGCCCCGCAGCTCCCGATCGCCTTCGGCACCGACGAGTTCGCCGAGATTTCCGGCGCGATCGCGCCCGAGCCCTCCGCGGCAGAGGAGCTCGCGATCGCGCCCGAGCCCTCCGCCGGAGAGGAGCTCGCGATCGCGTCCGAGCCGCCCGCCGACGAGCAACTCGCGATCGAGGTCGAGCAGCTCGCCGCCGACCAGGCGGCACCCGCCCGGCGTGGCCGCCGTCCGCGAAAGGAGCCCGTCGCGGCCTGACCCGCTGGGTGGCTCGGCCGGCGCCCACCGGCCGAGCCCTCGGGTCAGCGCAGCCGCAGCAGCACCCGCCCGGGCGCCGTCGGGTTCTCGACGAGTTCGTGGGCCCGTCGGCGAAGACGGCCCGGTGACCGGTGATGGCGGGGATGCCGAGCCCGGCCGCCTGTTCCCACGGCACCTCGTGGGCCTTGCCACAGCAGGCAGACGCAGGTCACATGGGGTGTGTTCACCGGATGGGTGATTCGACCCCTGAATGGGGTGGTCCGATCGTGCCGACCTATCGGGCCGCCCGGCCGACCTGCCCGGTTGGTCCCGGGCCGGCACCGACCGGCAGACTGGGCCCGTGCTGTTGAAGGAGATCCGCGCGATCGCGGCCGAGACCCTCGTGCTCGCGCCGCACGACCAGGACACCGAGACCGCCAATACGAGCTGGTTCGGCGCACCACCGCACGAGCGCATGGGCCTGACGGCCGACGAGGTGGTCCACGTCTTCGAGGAGACCATCGCGCTGCTACGCGACCAGGTGGCCGGCCTGCCCCACACCGGCCCGGCCACGTTCTATGTCTGGCACGACCCGCAGGCCGGGCAACTGAGGTGCTCGACCGCCTCCAGCGGGCGCGACGAGCTGCCGTTCACCGACAAGTACCAGACGACCGACGACCTGCGGGCCATCGTCGACGAGTTCCTGCAGGACCGCGCGCCGGGCGCGATCGTCTGGGGCGAGCTCGACCCGGTGCCGTTCCCGGACGGCTCGGAACCCGAGGTCGTCGAGATGCCCGTCTGGGTGTGCGACCTCCGTTCATGATCAGAAGCATGACGAGCACCAGGGCGGACGCCGCGGGGCTGGCCGCGGGCTATCTGCTCGACGCCGTGTTCGGGGACCCCCGGCGGTTTCACCCGGTCGCCGGTTTCGGCACCGCCGCGGGCGCCCTCGAACGACGGATCTACGCCCCCACCCGCCGTCGCGGCGCCGCGTTCACCGCGATCGCGGTCGGCGTGCCCGCCCTGGCCGGGGTGGCCGCCACGGCCGCCACGAGAAGATACCCCCTGGCCAGGGCGGTCGTCGTGGCCGCAGCGACCTGGACGGTCCTCGGCGGACGCACCCTCCGCAAGGAGTCGCGCGTCATGGCGAGGCACCTGGAGAACCGCGAGATCGATGAAGCGCGGGGCCGGCTCAACCACCTCTGCGGCCGCGACCCGCGCAACCTCGACGAACCCGAACTGGCCCGGGCCACCGTGGAGTCCGTGGCCGAGAACACGTCCGACGCCGTGGTCGCACCGCTGCTCTGGGGTGGCCTGCTCGGACTGCCGGGCCTGCTCGCCTATCGGGCCGCCAACACTCTCGACGCGATGGTCGGCCACCGGTCGCCGCGCTACGAACGTTTCGGCACGGCCTCGGCCCGGCTCGACGACGCGCTCAACCTGCTCCCCGCGCGCCTGACCGGCCTGCTCACGATCGCCGTCGCGCCGATCGCGGGCGGCAACCCCAAGGAGACGTTGCGGGTCTGGCGCCGGGACCGGAACGACCATCCCTCGCCCAACGCCGGGCAGTGTGAGTCGGCCATGGCGGGCGCTCTGGGCGTACGCCTCGGTGGCCGCAACGTCTATTTCGGACGCAGCGAGACCAGGCCGTTCCTCGGCGACGGCCCCCGCCCCTCGGCCGTGCACCTGCGCCGGGCCGCGCGGGTCTCGGGCGCTGTCGGCCTGGCCACGGCCGTGGGCGTGGCCCTTCTGAGGGGATTGCGAAAGTGAGCGGCGGCCTCCTCGTCGCCGGCACCACGTCGGACGCCGGCAAGAGCATCCTGACCGCGGGCATCTGCCGCTGGCTGCACCGCCGGGGCGTCAAGGTCGCCCCGTTCAAGGCGCAGAACATGTCCAACAACTCGGTCGTGGTGGTCGGCCCCGACGGTCGCGGCGGCGAGATCGGGCGCGCCCAGGCCATGCAGGCGGCCGCCTGCGGCATCGCCCCCGACCTGCGCTTCAACCCCGTCCTGCTCAAGCCGGGCAGCGATCTGTCGAGCCAGGTCGTGCTGCTCGGCGAGGCGGTCGACACGGTCACCGCCGGCAACTACCGCTCGCTGCGCCCCCGTCTGGCCGAGACCGCGTACGCCGCCCTGGCCGAGCTTCGTGCCGAATACGACGCGGTCATCTGCGAGGGCGCCGGCAGCCCCGCCGAGATCAACCTGCGCTCGGGCGACTTCGTCAACATGGGGCTGGCCCGCGAGGCGAGGATCCCGGCGATCGTGGTCGGCGACATCGACCGCGGCGGTGTCTTCGCGGCCCTGTTCGGCACGGTCGCGCTGCTCAGCCCCGAAGACCAGGCCCTGGTGGCCGGTTTCGTGATCAACAAATTCCGGGGTGACCTGGGCCTGCTCAAGCCGGGCCTCGACATGATCACCGCGGCCACCGGGCGGCCGGTCCACGGCGTGCTGCCCTTCGACCTCGACATCTGGCTCGACGGGGAGGACTCCCTGGCGTACGGGAGGGTTCTCGGTCGTCCGGCGAGCCCACGCGGGACCGAATGGCTGCGGGTGGCTGTGGTCCGGCTGCCGAGGGTCTCGAACGCCACCGACGCCGAGGCGCTGGCCGCCGAGCCGGGCGTGCAGGTGCGCCTGACCGTCGAACCGGCCGAGATCGCCGACGCCGACCTGGTCGTGCTGCCCGGCTCGAAGTCGACCGTGAGCGACCTCGCCTGGCTGCGCGAGACCGGCCTGGCCGACGCGGTCCATGCCCACGCGGCGGCGGGCAAGCCCCTGCTCGGCATCTGCGGGGGCTTCCAGATGCTCGCCGAGACCATCCACGACGAGGTCGAGAGCGGGCGGGGAACCGTACCCGGGCTGGGTCTTCTGCCCGTGGAGATCACCTTCGAGAAGCGCAAGACGCTGGGCAAGCCGGCCGGTGCGGCGTTCGGCGCTCCCGTGGCCGGTTACGAGATCCACCACGGCATCGTCACGACTCCGGGCGACAACCCCTTCCTTCGGTACGCCGATGGGCGGCCGGAGGGCGCGATCCGGGACAACGTCTACGGCACCCACTGGCACGGCGCCTTCGAGTCCGACGAGTTCCGCCGCCGCTTCCTCACCACGGCCGCGCGCCAGGCCGGACGGCGGGGCTTCACCGTGGCCGCCGACACCCGCTTCGCCGGCGTACGGGAACGCGCGCTCGACGTCCTGGGCGACCTGGTCGAGGAGCATCTCGACACCGACGCTCTGTGGCGGCTGATCGAGAACGGTGCCCCGGCCGGGTTGCCGTTCATCCCGCCCGGGGCGCCGCCGAGTGTCTGAGCACCGTTTCAGCGACCTGGCGGCGTACGTCATGGGTCTGGCTCCTCGTCTCGGCGCGGTGCGGCTGATCGCCGTGGACGGGCCGAGTGGGGCGGGGAAGACCTGGTTCGCCGGTCAGCTCGCGGCCGCCCTCGGCGCACCCGTCGTCCACACCGATGACCTGCTCAAAGGCTGGGACGATCAGTTCACCTTCTGGACGCGGCTGGAGGAAAAAGTTCTCGCTCCGCTCAGGAAGGGAGAAACCGCTGCATACCACCCGTACGACTGGGGTGAAGCGGACTTTACGGCTCCGGCGGTCGCCGTGGACCCCGGGAAGGTTGTCCTCCTGGAAGGGGTCAGCGCCGCCCGGCGGGAGATTCGTCCCGAGTTGACCTATGCCGTCTTCGTCGACGCGCCCTCGATCATCCGTTGGGATCGGGCCATCAGCCGAGACGGGGACGACAGCCTTGCGTATCGGAAGTACCTTGAGCGCTGGCGGGCTGCCGAGGACCGGCACTTCGTCGTGGACGAGACGGCCATGCACGCCGACCTGCTCGTCGACGGCACAGCGACGGCCCCCGACGGCCGATATGTGAGCCTGGCGAGAACGGGGTGGGCACGATGACTACCGACGACGAGAACCGCCCGGCACGCCGCCGGGTCACTCTCACCGGCATCAGCTCGCGGGCCTGGGAGCACCCGGCCGACCGCGGCGCGCTGACCGCCCTGCGCGAGCTGCGCGGCTTCGACGACGTGGTCAAGACGTTCTTCGGCATGTGGAACGAGCGCGGCTTCCGCCTGCAGTTCCTGGCCGGCGCCATCCGGGTCGACCACCGGCAGTACCCGCGCGTCTATCAGCGTTTCACCGAGGCCGCCACCACCCTCGACGTGGTCGAGCTGCCCGAGCTCTACGTCTCTCAAGACCCGATCATCAACGGCTCGGCGATCGGCCTCGACAAGCCGTTCATCGTCGTCACGACCGGCGCCGTCGAGAAGCTCGACGACGACGAGCTGCGCGCGATGCTCGGCCACGAGATCGGCCACGTCCGCAGCGGCCACGCCGTCTACAAGACCATCATGATGATCCTGACCCGCTGGGCCGCCAACCTGAGCTGGCTGCCGGTCGGCGCGATCGCGCTGCGGGCCATCATCGCGGCGATGCTCGAGTGGTGGCGCAAGGCCGAGCTGTCGGCCGACCGCGCCGGCCTGCTGGCCGGGCAAGACCCGGCCGCTTCCCTGCGGCTGCTCATGAAGCTGGCCGGCGGCGGCGACCTGTCCCAGATCGACACGGCCGCGTTCCTCGAGCAGGCCGCGGAATACGAGTCCGGCGGCGACCTGCGCGACAGCGTCCACAAGATCGGCCTCACCGCCTGGAGCACCCACCCGGTCCCCGTCGCCCGCGCCGCCGAGCTGCGCAAGTGGATCGACTCGGGCGACTACGCGAGGATCCTCGAGGGCGACTACCCGCGCCGCGACTCCGACGGCGACGCCTCGGTGGCCGACGACGTCAAGGCCGCCGCCGCGTCGTACCGGGAAAGTTTCAGCACGTCGCAAGACCCGCTGGTCGGTCTGCTGCGCAAGCTCGGCGACGGGGCGGCCGACCTGGCCGGCTCGGCCGCCCGTGGCGCGCGCGGCTGGATGGGTGATGCCTCACGCCGAGGTCGCCGCGGTGACGAGGAGGCCTGACCCGACCTTAGGATCACTCTCATGAGTTTGAGTGAGACCGATCTGCGCGCCGCCGTCGCGCGGGAGATGCCCGGCGTCCGTGCCGACCTCGAGCGGCTGATCCGCATCCCCGGCGTGGCCTTCGAGGGCTTCGACCACTCCCACGTCGAGCGGTCGGCCGAGGCGGTGGCCGAGCTGCTGCGCGGCGCCGGCCTCGACACGCAGATCGTGCGGCGCGGCGGCCAGCCCGCCGTGATCGGTCGCAAGGCCGCCCCCGCGGGCGCCCCGACCGTGCTGCTCTACGCCCACCACGACGTCCAGCCGGCCGGCGACGTGGCGAACTGGACGAGCGACCCGTTCGAGCCGGTCGAGCGGGACGGCCGCCTCTACGGTCGTGGCGCCGCCGACGACAAGGCCGGTGTCATGGCCCACGTCGCCGCGCTGCGCGCCTTCGGCGACCAGCTCCCGGTCGGCGTCGTCGTCTTCGTCGAGGGCGAGGAGGAGTACGGCTCCGATTCTCTCGACGCCATCATCGGGGCCCACCTCGACGAGCTGCGCTCCGACGTGATCGTGATCGCCGACTCGGGCAACTGGGACATCGGGCAGCCCGCCCTGACCACCTCGCTGCGCGGCCTGGTGAACCTGTTCACCGAGGTCAAGGTGCTCAAGAACGCCGTGCACAGCGGCATGTTCGGCGGTCCGGTGCCCGACGCGCTGACCACCCTGGCCCACCTGCTGGCCACGCTGCACGACGCGAGCGGCGAGGTCGCCGTCGACGGTCTCGTCGGTCGCGAGGGCGCCAGCGTCGACTACCCGGCCGACCGTTTCCGTCACGAGGCGGGCATGCTCGACGGCGTCGAACTGGTCGGCAAGGGCTCGATCACCGACCGCATCTGGACCAAGCCGTCGATCTCCGTCCTCGGCATCGACGCCCCCGCCACGCTCGAGGCGGCCAACGCCCTGCAGCCCAGGGCCAAGGCCAAGATTTCCGTACGGCTGGCGCCCGGTGACGAGCCCAAGTCGGCGTACGCGGCCGTGAAGGCGCACCTGGAGAAGCACGTCCCGTGGGGGGCGCACGTCGAGGTGACCCTCGAGAGCGACGGTCAGCCTTGCGTGATCGACGCGACCGGCCCGGCGTACGACGCCGCTCGCGCCGCGTTCCGCTCGGCCTGGGACGGCACCGCCCCGGTCGACATGGGCGTCGGCGGCTCGATCCCGTTCATCGCGACCTTCCAGGAGCTCTTCCCGCAGGCCGCGATCCTGGTCACCGGCGTCGAAGACCCGTTCTCGGGTGCCCACGGCCCCGACGAGAGCCTGCACCTCGGCGAGTTCGAGCGCGTGTGCGTCGCCGAGGCCCTCCTCCTCAAGAACGTGGCGGAGACCTTGTCGACGAAGTAAGGGGCGGCCCATGGCCGAGCTGTCGTGTGACGTGCTGGTGGCGGGCGCCGGCCCTACCGGGCTGATGCTCGCCAACTGGCTGCTCAAACTCGGGGTCGACGTGATCGTCACGGACGGCAAGGAAGGCCCGACCCGCGAGTCGCGAGCCCTTGTCGTCCAGGCCCGCAGCCTCGAGATCTACGACCAGCTCGGCGTGGCCGACCAGGTGCTCGACGCCGCCCAGCGCGCCGACGCGCTGGCCCCCGGGTTCCTCGACCGGGCGTTCGGGCGCATCCCGCTCGGCCCGCTCGGGGGCAACCTCACGCCGTACCCGTTCATCGAAGTCCTCGAGCAGAGCCGCAACGAGGAGATCCTCTACGAGAACCTGCAGAAGCTCGGGTCCACGCTTCCTGGTGAAATAGTGCGGTGGGAGACGCCGCTGACGGCGGTCCGGCAGGTCGACGACGGGGTCGAGGCCAAGGCCGGCAACGACACGATCCGCGCCCGTTTCTGCGTCGGCTGCGACGGCGCGAACTCGGCCGTCCGCAAGGCGCGCCGCATCGGCTTCGAGGGCGTCACCAACCCCCACAGGTTCTACGTGATCGACGCGCTGGGCGTTGGGGGCCTGGTCGAGAACGCCATCAACGTACGACCCGGGAAGACCGACTTCCTGCTGGGTTTCCCGATGCGCGGCCGCAACGCGTGGCGCCTGCTCGGCCTGGTCCGCGACGAAGACGGCGACGGGCAGCTCACCGAGGAGGACGTCCGCCCCCGCATCCGGGAATTCGCGGTCACGTACGGGGAGTCGCGCTGGTTCGCGACCTACCGCGTGCACCACCGGGTGGCGGACACGTTCCGTGACGGCCCGTTCTTCCTGGCCGGGGACGCCGCCCACGTCCACTCGCCGGTCGGTGGGCAGGGCATGAACACCGGCATGCAGGACGCGCACAACCTGGCCTTCAAGCTCGCCGACGTGCTGCAGGGCCGCCGCAAGGACACGTGGCTCGACCGCTACGACGCCGAGCGCCGCCCGGTGGCCCGCACGCTGGTGCGCACGACCGACCGCATCTTCGGGGCGGTCACGTCGCAGCGGCCGGTCTCGCGGGCGCTGCGCCGGCTGGCCGTGCCGTTGGTCGCTCCGCTGGGGGTGCGTCTCCTGCCGCGGGCGGCTGGCGGGTCGCGCCTGTTCCAGTACGTCTCGCAGATCCGCGTGCACTACTGGATGACGCCCAACGCCGCCGCGGCCGCCCGGGGCCGGCGCGATCCGGTGGTCGGCCGGCGGCTGCCCTGGGCCGGCGGCAACTTCGAGGTGCTGCGGTCGCTGCACTGGCAGATCCACGCGTACGGGGGAGTCGACGCGGTCGACGTGCCCGACCTGGGAGTGGCCGTGCACGTCTTCCCGCCGGCGCCCGGCACGGGACTCGAACCCGGGCGGCTCTATCTGGTGCGGCCCGACGGATTCGTGGCGGCCGACGCGGAGGTTTCCGAGGCCGCCGGCCTCTTCCCGGCGATGATGCGCGGCTGATTCACGCTGCGCTCCGAGCGGCCCGTCACACAGAGCAAACCGATGCGGGCCGTGGTTTCGTCCTGTTAGGATATCGAACATGCGTTCGAACAATGCGCCCACGCCGGTGTCTCTGATGGTGCGGCCGATGCCCGTCGGCCCGCGTAACGCGATCGACCGCCTGCACTTCCGCGACCAGCTCGAGTCCATCGCCCGCCTGCGTGTCGCCGTCCGGGCGCTCGACGACGTCGACGTCACCGACTGGGACGACGTCGCCCTCCGAGATCATCTCGACGAGCTCTCCGCGACCCTGTGCGCCCTCGACGCCCAGCTGACCCGCGTCGCCGACGCCGTCCGTTCCCGCGGCTTCCGCATCGCTGAGCCCAGAGCCGCGTGAGCGACCGGGGCGAGGCCGCGTCGGCGACCCCGCCCCGGTGTGATCACTTCAGGCCGAAGGCGCGGGTGATGCGCTGTTCGACGGTGTTGCCCCGGCTGTCCGAGGCGGTGGTGCGCAACGTGGCGAAATTCGCCCGGTGCGGGGCGTCGAGCCGGGTGCGCCAGGTGGCCCCGTCCCGATCCAGGTCGGCGCGGTGCCAGGTCTGGCCGTCGTCATACGAGACGTCAACCGTGACCTTCTTGATGGTTCCGGCATCCACGACCCCCGGCAAGGTCGACGGGGTCACCGCCAGCTCGGCGTGCCGGCCGGCCTTCCCGGCGCGGTCGGTCCCGACCGCGTAGTCGAGCTGGATCAGGGCCGGCCTCTCGTCCTGGCCCGACTTGACCGGTCCCGAGGTGAAGCCCCACTCCGTCCGCGTACTGGTCGAATATGGTCCGGCCACCGCACTGCGGCTGTTCTCCGACACCAGCCGGTACGGCAGGCGTGCGGGAGCGAGGCCCAGATAGAGCCCGGCGTTGTCGTAGTCAGCCTCGGCGATCAGCGTTGCACCCTGGTAAAGGCGCAGCGACTGCACGGCGGTGCCCCAGGACATAGCTCCCATGTGCGACGTGCCCGAGTCGCCCCAGCCGGGAACGCTCGCCTGGAACAAGTCGCCGCTGTGACGCACCACCGTGTCCGACACGGTCGTCAGGCGCGGCCGCTGCACCGGGCTGAGCCACGTCTCCGAGGCCTTGGCTCCGGCGCGATAGGTCGTCCACTCCGATCCCTGACTGATCACGTTCGGGATCTGGACCTGGCTGGTCCACGGAGTCCCCGCGGTGACCCATTCGGTGCGGTCGCCCTGGGCCGGTGCCGGTGCGTTGTCGAGATACATCGTGGTACCGGCGGCCGAGCGACCGGCGCGTGCCTGCAGGACGTTCTCCGAGCGCCAGTTGCGGTACGAGGCCGTGACGCGAGCCAGGTTGGACTTGTCCGCCCGATAGGTGAGGTCGGCCGGCAAGCCACCCTGATAATCACGCTGCAGGTCGTAGACGTACTGGGTCCTCGGATTCGACGTCACGTCGAGCTTGACCCGCCGTTCGCGCTGGATGCGGCTGATCAGTTGCTCGCCCTCGTCGTGGGAGAGAGTGGCCACGGTGATCAGCGGTGGATCGACGGGCTCCCCCCGGTCCGGGACAGGCCACGGCGCGAGGCGGCCGATGCCGTCATTGACGACCAGCAGCATGCGGGCACCCGCCGCGGCCGCGGCGGTGGCCTGCTCCACGATCGACTTCGCGTCGTCCCGACGCACCACGACGGCTTTGCCGCGGACGTCGCGATCCCCGGCGAGGACGGCGTCGACGTGCGAGGACCCGACCGGCAGGGGCTGTGCGGGTAGTTGTGTCCGCAGGTCGTCGTACCCGCCGATCTCCAGCGCGGGCTGGGCGAGACGCCAGACGGCGGCGAACTCGAAACCGTCGGTCCGGGTGGATCCGGTCGGCAGGGCCCAGACGCTGTCGTAGCTCGCGTCCGGCGAGGTCCCGATGAACCAGTTGCTCCCGCCGTCGACCTGACTCAGCTGGCTGAGCATGTAGGACGTATCGGTCACCTCGGTGCGCTCGGGGGCCGTGGCCTGGACGCGCCGGGCCTTGGAGGCGTCGAACACCACGGCACGGTCCCGGTCGAGCTTGATCCCGTTCGCCGCCATCAGGGCGACACCCTTCGAGGAGGCGCCGTGCACCCCTTCGACGTCGGCGTTGAACCACGCGGCGTAGGTGTCGACCGGCAGCCGTAGGGTCGTGGAGCCGGTGGAATCGACGTCGACGTACTGGTAGGAGCCGTTCGCCCCCATCACCGTCAGGGCACCCGCCAAGGGCTTTCCGCTGCGGTCCTTGGTCGTCACCACGAGTGGGTGCCGCTCACTCTCCTGACCGACAGAGAGCGTCGTACGCATGGTCACCGAGCCGGCGGTCGCGGTCAGGAAGCCGGAGAACGCCTGGTCGAACGGCATCCCGTCGAAGGAGACGGTCATCGTCGCCTCGGCGCTGCCGTGCGCCGGAACGGTGATCCGCGGCTGCGACAGCGTCAGCAGCCCGGCCGGGAGCCCGTCGATGGAGGCGGCCAGGTCGAGCGTCACCGGGGCGGCGCCGAGGTTGGTGAAGCGAACCGGCCGGGTGACCGGGGCGTTCAGTGCCGGGGACGACCATTCCGCATAGCCGAAGTTGACGCTGCCGGTGCCGAACAGGGTCGCCTTGTCGGCCGCGACGACGTCGAGCCGGCCGGTGCCCCCCTCGTACGCCGTCATGCCGGTCAGCGGCTTGGTGGTGCTCATCAGCAGCTCCTTGAGCTGCTCACCGTCAAGTTCGGGGTGTTTCGCGGCGAGCAGCGCGACCGCGCCGGTCACGTGCGGGGTGGCCATCGAGGTGCCGCTTATCGTCAGATAGGAACCCTCGCCGTCCTTGGCGTACTGGGAACGGGCGGCCAGGATCTCGGCGCCGGGGGCGGTGAGGTCGGGCTTGACCGCCCGGTCGCCCAGGCGTGGCCCTCTGCTCGAGAAGCCCGCGAGCGTGTCCGCGTTGGTGACCGCGCCGACGCTCAGGGCGGCGTCCGCGGCGCCGGGCGTGCCGATCCCGTACTCACGTCCCTGGTTGCCGACCGCGATGACGAAGAGCGCTCCGGTCTCGGCGCTGAGCTGGTTCACCGCGAGACTCATGGGGTCGGTGCCGTCGGTCGGCTGGTCGCCCAGGCTGAGATTGATGACCTTGGCGTGCTGGTCGCGCGCCGCCCACTCCATCCCCTCGATGATCCCGGAGTTCTCGCCGAAGTTGTTGTCGCCGAGCACCTTGCCGATGTGCAGCCGGGCACCCGGCGCGACGCCCTTCTCGACGCCGCCGGACGCGGCCCCGGTGCCCGCGATGGTCGAGGCGACGTGTGTGCCGTGGCCCAGACGGTCGAGGATCGTCTCACCCGGGACGAAGCTCTTGGTGGCGACGACCCGGCCGGCCAGGTCGGGGTGGTCGGGGTCGATGCCGCTGTCGAGCACCGCGACGTCGACTCCGGCGCCGGTGTTGCCGGCCGCCCACAGTTGCGGCGCGCCGATCTGGGCGGTGCTCTCGGCCAGAGTGCCCCTCGACTTACCGTCCAGCCAGATCTTGGCGATGCCGCCGCCCAGGGTGGGCGGGCTGCCGGCGGCGCGCTTCTGGCTGGTCGAGGTGATCGACGTCCAGAAGTCGTCCGACCGCTCGGCCCGGAGCGCGGCGCCCTGGATGCTGTCGAGGTCGAGCACCTTCTCGGCGCTGTCCAGCGACGCGGAGGCCTTGGCCCGGGCCGACGGGTTGGCGTACCGGACGATCAGCGGGAGCCGGTCACTGTGCGCGTCGTCGTAGCCGTCCTCGACGAGCTCGGTGAGGTTGAACAGTTGCTTGTCGAGCAGACCGGCTGAGACGTACGGCAGTGCCGCGTTCGGATAGACGAAGGTGTCCGTGCCCCTGCGCTGCGCGAGGAAGCCGGTGGGCCGGCCTTGCTCATCACGCACCTGGGGGCTGGTAGCTCCGTCGGCGGTCATGGTGACGGTCACTTTCTCACCGGTGAGGAGAGTGACGGTTGCCGTCGGGCCGGCACCGGGTGAGGCGACGGTCGAGGCGGCGGCCGGAGCCGCCGGGGCTAGAGCGAGCGGGACCACGCACACGGCGATAAGACCTGCCCCGCGTAAACGCGACAGTGGCACCAGGGACCTCACAGGGGTCGATGGGAGCGATCCCAAGCAATATGAAGATCATCTATTACGCGCCGACAACAGCTTGATTACGGACGCAGGCGCAATGTGATGGGCGCGACGTTCCGGGGGAGCGTTCTTCCGGGGCAGCTCCGGTCGGTCTTCGGGCGAAAATGTCGTAGGGGGCTGCCAGGATGAGGTCGTGCGATTCCTCGATCTGGCGGCGACCTCGGCGGCCGTCGCCGCGACCTCGGGGCGCAAGGCAAAGGTCGAGCTGCTCGCCGGTGCCCTGCGCGGGCTCGACCCTGACGAGATCGCGGCCGGTTCCGCCTTCCTGGCCGGTGAGCTGCGCCAGCGGCAGACCGGTGTGGGCTATGCGAGCCTGCGAGACCGGCGCGCCCCGGCGGCCGAGCCCACGCTGACCGTCGGCGCGGTCGACGCCGCGATCGCTGAGATCTCGGTGGTCGCGGGCGCGGGCTCGCAGGCTCGGCGGCGTGACCTGCTGGCCGCCCTGTTCGGCGCGGCGACCGCCGAAGAGCAGCGGTTGCTCGTCGGGCTGTTCAGCGGCGAGCTGCGCCAGGGCGCCCAGGCGGGATTGCTGGCCGACGCCATCGCCAAAGCCGCCGAGGTGCCGCTCACGGCCGTCCGGCGGGCCCTGCTGCTCTCCGGCGATCTCAAGCAGGTGGCCGTCGCCGCTCTCACCCGGGGCGCGGTGGCGCTGGCCGAGATCCACCTGCGCGTCGGCACCCCGCTGACCCCGATGCTGGCCCAGAGCGCGCCCGACGTCGGCGCCGCCCTGCTCGCCACCGGCACCCCCGCCGCCGTCGACGTGAAGCTCGACGGCATCCGCATCCAGGTGCACCGCTCCGGCGACGACGTGGCCGTCTTCACCCGCAGCCTCGACGACATCACCGCCCGCATGCCCGAGGTCGTCGAGGCCACCCGCAAGCTGCCGCTGCGCGAGGTCGTGCTCGACGGCGAGGCCATGACGCTCGACGCCTCCGGCCGCCCTCGCCCCTTCCAAGAGACGTCCAGCCGCGCCGCTACCCGAGGCGGCGCCGGTCTCAAATCGAGTTCCGGAACGGCCGCCCCGCTCGCGCTGGTGCCGTTCTTCTTCGACGTCCTCCACCTCGACGGCGACGATCTGCTCGACGAGCCCGGCCGGGTGCGCTGGGCCGCGCTCGCCGACGCTCTGCCGAGTGAGCTGATCGTCGGCCGCACGACCGTGACCAGCGAAGAAGAAGCCGCTGCGGCCTTTGCCGCCGCCCTCGCAGCCGGGCAGGAAGGCGTGGTCATCAAGGCGGCCGAGGCACCCTACGACGTGGGCCGGCGCGGGTCGGCCTGGGTCAAGGTCAAACCCCGGCACACGCTCGACCTGGTGGTCCTCGCCGTCGAATGGGGCCACGGGCGCCGCCAGGGCTGGCTGTCCAACCTGCATCTGGGCGCGCTCGACCCGCGTACGGGCGAGTTCGTGATGCTCGGCAAGACGTTCAAGGGCCTCACCGACGAGCTGCTGCGCTGGCAGACCGAGCGCTTCCAGGAGCTGAAGACCGGTGACGACGGCTGGGTCGTGCGGGTCCGGCCGGTCCAGGTCGTCGAGATCGCGTTCGACGGGGTGCAGACGTCGCCGCGCTATCCCGGCGGCGTCGCCCTGCGCTTCGCCCGGGTCCTCCGCTACCGCGACGACAAATCGGCCGCCGAGGCCGACACGATCGACACCGTCCGCGCGATCGGAGGTCACCCCACGCCCGATTGATCAAGGGGAAACAGAGCTCGGCCTGGGGAACCGGCCCCGGCGGAGCGCGCCTCAGTCCTGGGTGGGCCGCGCTTGAGCAGCCGCTTCGCGGGCTCGGTCGGCGTCCGACACGCGGTCGCCGGGTGCGGCGGCCACGGCAGCCCGCTTGCGGTCCGCCTCTTCGACGCGGTCGCGGGAGCGTGCGCGGCGCCGGTCGGCTTCTTCAACGCGGTCGCCCGAGCTTGCCCGGCGCCGGTCGGCTTCTTCGACGCGGTCGCCCGAGCTTGCCCGGCGCCGGTCGGCTTCTTCGACGCGGTCGCCGGAAGCGGGGCGGTCGGAATCGCTGCGGGGGCGGTCGGTGGCGGGGGCCGGCTCGTTCGGTTTGGAACCGCCTCGGGCCTCTTTGCGGGCGTAGTAGACGTAGGCCGCCAGGGCCATGCCGGCGAACAGCCACCACTGCACCGCGTAGCCGCCGTTCTGCCAGGCGTCCTCGTGGTCGATCGGGATCGGGGTGAAGGCCTCGTCGGCCGCCGGCGTCTGCTCGCGCATCAGCACGTAGGCCCCGTACACAGGATAGGGCATCTCGGGCGCGAGCTTCGGCACCGCGATGCGCCGCGTGTCGAGCCGGCCGTCGCGACGCTCGATCGGGGCCGGTCGGCTTTCCGACAGGTGGAGCTGGCCCACGACCGTGACCTGGCCGGTCGGCGCGGGCGGCACCGACGGCGACGCGACCGCCCCGCCCTCCGGCGCCGGCACCCAGCCGCGGTCGACCAGCACCGCCGTGCCGTCGGCCAGCACCAGCGGAGTCACGATCTCGAAGCCGACGTCCCCGCCGACGGTGCGGCCCCGCGCCTGGATCTCGTGGGCCGGGTCATAGCTGCCCGTCACGGTCACCTTTGTCCAGGCCACGTCCTTGCCGGGGGCCTTGCCGGGCGCCCCGGGCGCGGTCGGCGCGGGAATCAGGGAGGTCAGCGGAACCGCCGCGACGCTGTCGGCCGCGTCGATGCGGTCGTTGATCGCGCTGCGCTCCTCGTAGCGCCGGAGCTGCCAGTTGCCGAGCATCACCATGACCACCGCGGCGGCCACCGCCAGCGCGGCCGCGGCCAACCAGCGCGGGCTCAGCAGGAAGCGGTACACGCAACGAGGCTACCCGTCGCCCGGTCGGCGCCCGCCGGACCCGGGTACTGTCCCACTCCGGCAGTCGACAACAGGCAATACACGCACCGGGAGAGTCATCTATGAGCGCCCAGCCCCGTCTGGTCGTGAGCGCCCCCGCCTCCGGGCACGGCAAGACCGCTATCGCGGTCGGCCTGCTCGCGGCGTTCGCGGCCCGCGGCGTCTCGGTGGGCGGGTTCAAGGTCGGTCCCGATCACACCGACGCTGCGTACCTCGGTCTCGCCGCCGGCCGCCCCGGTCGCAACCTCGATCCCCGGCTGGTCGGCGCCCAGCGCATCGCCCCGCTCTTCCTGCACGGATCGTCCGGCACCCAGCTCTCGGTGATCGAGGGCGCGATGGGCCTGTTCGACTCGCTCACCGGCCAGCCCGAGATCGACGGCACCGCCGCCGTCTCCGCTGCTCTGCGCGCACCCGTCCTGATGGTCGTCGACGTGGCCTCGATGGGTCATTCGCTGGCCGCGCTCGTGCACGGCTTCCGCATGTTCGACGAGATGGTGCACCTGGGCGGGGTCGTGCTCAACCGGGTCGCCTCGCCGCGTCACGAGCAGATGCTGCGTACGGCCCTCGACGACATCGGCATGCCGGTGTTCGGTTCGCTGCGCCGCGGCGACCTGCCCAACGTGCTGCCCGCTCGGGCGCACGGCCCGGTGCCGGTCGCACATCGTACGGTCGAGGCGAGCCGGGCCGTGCGCCGTCTGGGCGAGGCCGTCGCCGGCGGGGTCGATCTCGACCGCGTCATGGGGCTGGCCGCCTCGGCGCCCGTCCTGCCCGGCCCGATCTGGACCCCGTCCGAGGCCGCCGGGGCTGAGGTCTTCGAGCAGCGCCCGGTGGTCGCGCTGGCCGGCGGCCCGGGCGCCCCCTATACATACGTCGAGACGGCCGAACTGCTCACCGCGGCCGGCGCGGATGTCGCCGTGGTCGACCCGCTGCGCGACGAGGGCCTGCCGGCCGGAACCCGGGCGCTGGTCGTCGGCGCCGGCCTGCCCGAGGGCTACGCCGAGGAGCTCTCCGCGAACCGCCGGCTGTGCAACGCGGTCGCCCAGTTCGCCGGGGACGGCTGGCCGGTGATCGCCGAGGGTGTCGCGCTGCCCTGGCTGGGCCGTGACCTCGACGGACGTCCGATGTGCGGTGTTCTCGACGCCTCCGCCGTGACCGGCGAGCAGACCGTGGCCGGCTACCGCGAGGCGACCGCGCCGACCACCTCGCCGCTGGCCCCGGCGGGCGCCCGCATCACCGGCTACAAGCAGCACCGGGCCATCGTCACGCCGCGGGCCGGCGCGGTGCCCGCCTGGACCTGGTCGGGCGGCAATCCCGAGGGCTTCGTCTGGCGCCAGGTGCACGCCTCTCAGCTCGGCCTGCACTGGGCGGCCGCGCCCGAGATCGCCCGCCGGTTGGTGTCCGCCGCGATCGCAGGCCCGGCGTCGGTGCTCCCGCCGGTGCAGGTGCGGCCGACCTCCCCGCAGCCGCATCCGCAATCGCACCCCCAGGCCCATCCGCAGCCTCAGTCGCCGAACATGAACGACACGGTCGACATCACGACCGTCTGAGGGGGCAGGGTCAGGAAGGCCCTAAGGGCAAAAGCCCCGTGCGGGCAAGATCGACACGCCGGAATGTCCGGCACCGGGAAGCATGCGTGAAAACGCCCTTCGTGAAGCGGGAAACTGTCGCACCCCAGCCGTAACGTGGGGTTAACGAGTACGACGCGAAGGAGGATGGCCGTGGCCGATCGTGTTCCTCTGGATTTCGACCCACCGGTGCGCATGCTGCGGGCACTGTTGCTCGGCATCGACGACGGCGAGCTCGCCAACACCACGCCGTGCCCCGAGTGGACGGTCGCCACCCTCCTCGATCATCTGATGGGCCTGTCCGTGGCCTTCACCCAGGCCGCCCACAAACGGGTCGACGGCCCCGGCGCGTCCGGCGCCCCGGCCCCCTCGGCCCAGCGTCTCTCCCGCCATTGGCGCAGCCGCCTGCCCGTCCTGCTCGAAGACCTCGCCACCTCGTGGAAAGACCCCGCCGCCTGGACCGGCACGTCCCAGGCGGGCGGCGTCACCATGCCGGCCACCGCGCTGGGCCACGTCGCCGTCAACGAGGTGATCATGCACAGTTGGGACCTGGCCCGGGCCACCGGTCAGGAATACTTCGTCGACCCTCGCACGGTCGAGGTCCTCATCGAGTTCCTGGCCCAGTTCCCGGCCGAGGGCAGCCCCGGCCTGTTCGGCCCGGCCGTGCCCACCGATGACGAGGCCACCCTGCTCGACCAGGCCTTGGCCCTGGCCGGCCGCGACGCGCGGTGGCGCCCACCCCGGCGCCGCCGGGCCGCCGAAGCCGGGCCCGCGGCGGCTTAATCGTCGTCGCGACCACGATCCCCGCCGCGATCACGGTCGCGATCACGGTCGCGATCGCGGTCGCGGTCGCGGGAACGGGAATCGCCGCGGTCCCGGTCAGAAGAACGGTCGGAGGAGCGATCCCGGGAGTCGGGATCGTCCCGGAACTCCACCCACCGGCCGACGAGATCTTTCGAGGGCGGGTTGAACTTCGCCTTGGGCTGCCCTTTCAACGCGTCCTTGAGCGTCTCCGCGACCGTGAACTTCGAGACCGTCCCGCGATCCGAGCCGACGTTCTTCTCCGGATTGTCCGGGTCGGCGACGAAGGCCGCCGCCGCGAGCTGAGGCGTGAAGCCGCAGAACCACGCCGTCTTGTTGCTGTCGGTCGTCCCGCTCTTACCGGCGATCGGCCGCTTCAACTTGGCATAGACCATCTCTGACGTGCCCCACCCGCCGCAGCCCCCGCGGGCCGCGCCGTAGCCGGTCACGCATCGGGCCGCGTCCGTGGCCGCCCGAGCCACGTCGCGAGTGACGGCCCGGTGGCAGCGCGGCGCCGCGACGACCTTGCCCTTGAAGGTGGCGTCGGCCCCGTCCCGCGTTTTGATCGCCCGCACCGGCAGCGGCTGGCAGTAGTTGCCCTCGGCCGCGAGGGTCGCGAAGACGTTCGCCATCTCGACCGGCGTCACGTCGCTGACCCCCAGGGTGAAGGCGCCCCACCCCGAGGCGTGCTCCTTCGAGGCCAGCCGCCGGTCGATGTCAGTGCGCCAGCGCAGGCCGAGCCGCTCGGCCATCCGTACCGCCTTGTCTGCTCCGACCTTTTGTTCGAGCTGGACGAAGTAGGTGTTCACCGACTTGCCGAAGCCGCTCCACATGGTCTGCCGGCCGGTCATCGAGCTCGTCGAATTCTTCGGGCACCACCGGATGCCGCAGGTCGCCGGCCCGGGCGCGGTGATGTAGCGGGTGACGATGCGCGGCGGGCTGTAGTAGTTGGTGCTCAGCGGCATCCCCTCGTCGAGCGCCGCCAGCATCGTGAAGATCTTGAAGGTTGACCCGGCCTGGTAACCGGCCATCGTCCCCCCGCCGAGCAGGGGATTCACCGTGTTCGGATAGTTGCTCTTGACCCCTTTGAAGCGGCTGTGCTTCGCGTTGCTCTTCTGGTTGAGCGAGTACGTGCGATTCACCGCCATGCTCAGCAGCCGCCCGGTGCCCGGCTCGATGAGCACCTGGCCGTGTGCGATCCGGCTGCGCCGCTTCTCCTTGTCGAGCACGTGCTTCATCGCCGCCGCCTGCACCTTCGGGTCGATCGAGGTGATCACCCGGTAGCCGCCGCGCCGCAGGTTCGCCTCGCGCTCCTGCGGGGTCTTGCCGAAGGCGGGCTGCTCCTTCCACCACGACTTGAGGTAGTCGCAGAAGAAGCCCCAGTCGTTGCGTTTGGGGACGATGCCGATGCAGTCGTTCGGCGGCGAGCTGAGTTTCAGCTTGATCGGCGTCCGCTTGGCCTGGGTCGCCTCCAGCGGCGAGATCGACTTCATCTTGAGCATCTGGTCGATCACGTAGTTGCGCCGGTCGGTTGCCGCCTCGCGGTCCTGCGTCGCCGGGTCGTAGGCCGAGGGTGCCTTGACCAGGCCCGCGAGCAGCGCGGCCTCGGTCAGGTTCAGGTCTCGCGGCAGCTTCGAGAAGAAGACCTGAGAGGCGGCGAAGATCCCGTACGCCCGATGGCCGTAGTACGCCGCGTTCAGGTAGCGCTCGAGGATCTCCTGCTTCGTCAGGCGCTTCTCGAGCTCGATGGCGAGCCGCATCTCGCGCAGTTTCCGCGCGGTGGTCTGCTCGGTGGCCTCCAGCGCCTCCTTCGGCGTCTGAGCGCCGTCGCGCAGCGCCATCCGCACGTACTGCATGGTCAGCGTGGACGCGCCCTGCGAAACCCCGCCGGCCTGCTGGTTGGCCACGAACGCGCGGGCCACACCCTTGGCGTCCACCCCGTTGTGCTCGTAGAAGCGGCTGTCCTCGGAGGCCACGATCGCCTGGGTGACGTACGGCGACATGTCAGCGATCCGGATGGGTTTGCGGTGCTCCTCGTAGAACGTGGTGAGCAGCGTCCGGCCGTCGTTGGCGTACACATAGGTGGTCTGGGCGCTGGGAATCTCGATGAGTTCCTCGGGCATGGACTGCAGGGCTTCGGTCCCGGCTTTGACGCCGAGCCCGGCGAGGGCGGTCAAGGGGTAGGCGAGACCGGCGATCACGAGACCCGCGATCAGGCCGGCGCGGACGAGGGGTGCGACTTTTCCGGCTGCCACCATATGAAGGTATGACAAAACTTCTCATTTACTAACGGATCGGCCGAAAGACCGACGCCGTTCGTGGTCGGGCATGCTGAGAGAATGACGATCGACCTCGGGCACCACGGCGACACGGAGGTGGGCGCCGGTCTGATCGATCTCGCGGTCAACGTGCGCCATGCGCCCCTGCCGGCCTGGTTGTCGGCACCCCTGATCGCCTCGCTGAGCGACCTCTCGGCGTACCCCGACGGGGTCGAGGCGACCGAGGCCGTGGCCCGCAGGCACGGCCGCGACCCGGACGAGGTCCTGCTCACCGCCGGTGCCGCCCAGGCCTTCGTACTGCTGGCCCAGGCCTTGCGCGGCGCCCGTCGCCCGGTCGTGGTGCATCCGCAGTTCACCGAGCCCGAGGCCGCCCTGCGTAACGCCGGCCACGTCGTCGAGCGGGTGCTGCTGCGCGAGGACGACGGCTTCCGGCTCGACGCCGCGCTCGTCCCCGGCGACGCCGACCTGGTCTTCGTCGGCAACCCCACGAACCCGACCTCGGTGTTGCACCCGGCCGGCGAGATCGCGGCGCTGGCCCGCCCCGGCCGGGTCCTCGTCGTCGACGAGGCGTTCTCCGACACGACCTTCCGCGAGGGCGTCGCGGGGGAGCCCGAGTCGCTCGCCGGTCGTCGCGACCTGCCCGGGCTCGTGGTGCTGCGCAGCCTGACCAAGACCTGGGGGCTGGCCGGCCTGCGCATCGGCTACCTGCTCGGCCCGGCCGATCTGCTGCCCCGGCTCGCCGCCGCCCAGCCGCTGTGGGCCGTCTCGACCCCTGCTCTGGCCGCCGCGACCGCCTGCGCCTCGCCCACCGCCGTGGCCGCCGAGCGCGAGATCGCCGCCCGCGTCGCCGCCGACCGCGACCACCTGGTGCGGCGGCTGCGGCACGTGCCGAAACTCACGGTCGCGGGCGATCCCGCCAGTGCCTTCGTCGCCGTACGCCTTCCCGGCGCCGACAAAATCCGTCTTGAGCTGCGCGAACGCGGCTACGCGGTGCGCCGGGGCGACACCTTTCCGGGGCTGGGCGCCGACTGGCTCCGCATCGCCGTGCGCGACACTGCCACCACCGATACTTTCGTCGACACCCTGATAGCCGTGCTGGAGGAGCGACCGTGACCGTGACCGCCGACCTGGAGACGACGCTTGCCGCCGTCCGTCCCGCCGACGAGAGGGCCATGTCCGCCGCGCGTGACCTGCAGGCTCGCCTGACCAAGCCGGCCGGTTCGCTCGGCACTCTCGAGGAGCTCTCCGCACGGCTGGCCGGGCTCGCGGGCGTCTGCCCGCCGCCGCTTCCGGCCCCCGCGACGGTCGCCGTCTTCGCCGGTGACCACGGCGTGCACGCCCAGGGCGTCTCGCCGTGGCCCCAGGAGGTCACCGCCCAGATGGTGGCGAACTTCGTCGCCGGCGGCGCGGTCGTCAACGCGTTCGCCCGCCAGGCCGGCGCCGACGTGATGGTGGTCGACGTCGGCGTGGCGATCCCGCTGCACGGCGGGGCCACCCTGCTCGACGCGAACGTGCGCCGTGGCACCCGCGACCTCTCGGTGGGCCCGGCACTGACCCGCGACGAGGCCCGCGCCGCCGTCGAGGTCGGCATCGGCGTCGCCGGGGCGCTCGTCGCCGGCGGCGCGAAGTGCCTGCTCACCGGCGACATGGGCATCGCCAACACGACACCCGCGGCCGCCCTGATCGCCGTCTTCACCGGCAGCGACCCGGCCCTTGCCACCGGCCGCGGCACCGGCATCGACGACGCGACCCTGGAACTGAAGGTCGACGTCGTGCGGCGCGCGCTGGCGCTGCACCGGCCCGACCCGGCCGACCCGCTCGGCGTGCTCGCCACCGTCGGGGGTCTGGAGCACGCGGCGCTGGCCGGCTTCATCCTCGGCGCGGCCGCCCACCGGGTGCCCGTGATCGTCGACGGCGTGATCGCCGCGTCGGCCGCCCTCGCCGCCGCCGCCTTCGCCCCCGATTCGGTCGCCGCCATGGTCGCCGGGCACCGTTCGGCCGAGCCCGGCGCCACGGTCGCGCTCGCCCACCTCGGCCTCGAACCGCTGCTCGACCTGGGCATGCGCCTGGGCGAGGGCAGCGGCGCCGCGCTCGCGCTGCCGGTCGTCTCGGCCGCCGTGCGGGTGCTGCACGAGGTCGCCACGTTCGACTCCGCGGGAGTGTCCGAGAAGTGAGTGTCTATCCCCTCGGTCTCAAGCTGGCCGGCCGCCGGGTGCTGGTCGTCGGCGGCGGCACGGTGGCCACCCGCCGGGTGCCCGCGCTGCTGGCCGCCGGTGCTCTCGTCGAGATCGTGTCGCCCGAGCTCACCCCGGCCTTGCGGGGTCAGGTCGACGCGGGGCGGGCCGGCTGGGCCGCCCGGCGGTTCGAGCCCTCCGACGTCGACGGCGCCTGGCTCGTGCACGTCGCGATCGACGACCCGGCCGCGGCCGAACAGGTCAGCGCGGCCGCCGAGGAGCGCCGGGTTTTCTGCGTACGCGCCGACGACCGCGACGCGGCCACCGCCTGGACCCCCGCCGTGACCCGCCACGGCCAGGTCACCGTCGCGGTCACCGACGGCGGCGACCGGCGTCGCGCGATGGCCGTGCGCGACCTGGTCGCCCACGCGCTCGAGAGCAGCCCGCCCGTCGTCGGAGAGCACAAGGGCGTCGCCCTGGTCGGCGCGGGCCCGGGCGACCCCGAGCTGATCACCGTGAAGGGCCGTCGCCTGCTGGCCGCGGCCGACGTCGTGGTGGCCGACCGGCTCGTGCCCGGCATGCTGCTGGGCGAGCTGCGGCCCGAGGTCGAGTTCGTCGACGCCGCCAAGATCCCGTATGGCCCGTCGGCCGCGCAGGAGGAGATCAACCGGATCCTGGTCGAGCGCGCGCTCGAGGGGAAGTTCGTGGTGCGGCTGAAGGGCGGCGACCCGTTCGTCTTCGGCCGCGGCGGCGAGGAGGCGATCGCCTGCGCCGAGGCCGGCGTCCCGGTGCTCGTCGTGCCCGGCGTGACCAGCTCGATCGCCGCGCCCGCGCTGGCCGGCATCCCGGTCACCCATCGCGGCGTCGCCCACGAGTTCACCGTCGTCAGCGGGCACATCCCGCCCGGGCACCCCGACTCGCTGGTCGACTGGGCCGCTCTCGCACGGCTGCGCGGCACTCTGGTCGTACTCATGGGCTTGAAGAACCTCGGGAAGATCACCGAGAGGCTGATCGCCGAAGGCCGCTCACCCGATACGCCCGCAGCCGTCGTGCAGGAAGGCTCGACCAGCCACCAACGATCGCTGCGCAGCACTCTCGGCGAGGTCACGGCCGCGGTTGCCGGGGCCGGCATCCGCCCGCCCGCCGTCGTCGTGATCGGCGACGTCGTGCACGCAGCGGTATAGAACCGTCACGCAGTGGGTAGGTCGTTCGTCATGGACGGACGACCGCAGATGATCCTGACGGGAGTGGTACTCGATTCGTCCGACGCGCGCGAGCTCGCCGGCTTCTATCAGCGATTACTGGGGTGGAGCGCGACGCAGGAGGAGGCCCACTGGGTCGTTCTCGGTGCCCCTGGGGGCGGCGCCGGCCTCTCCTTCCAGACCGAGAAGCTGTACGTCCGCCCGGTGTGGCCGGCCCGCACCGGTGAGCAGCAGATGAGCGTCCATCTCGACATCCGGGTCGACGATCTGGAAGCGGCTTGCGCGCACGCCGAACAGGCGGGTGCGACGCTCGCCGGCTTCCAGCCGCAGGAGAACGTCCGGGTCTACCTCGACCCGGCCGGTCATCCCTTCTGCCTCTACGTCGACTGACCCGTCGACTGGCCCTCGGGGTCGCGGCCGTCGGCCGCGGCCTCCAGCGCGTCGAGGAACGTGCGCGCCCACTGGGCCACGTCGTGAGTGCGCAGGTGCCGCTGCATGACCCGCATGCGGCGCTTCAGCTCGGCCGGTTCGGTGCCGACCGCGCGCATCAGCGCGTCCTTGACCCCGTCGGGGTCGTGCGGGTTGCAGAGGAAGGCCTGCCGCAGCTCGGTCGCGGCGCCGGCGAACTCGCTGAGCACCAGAGCGCCGCCGGTGTCGGCCCGGCACGCGACGTACTCCTTGGCCACGAGGTTCATGCCGTCGCGCAGCGGGGTCACCATCATGACGTCGGCCGCCACGTACATCGCGGCCAGTTCTTGCTTGCTGTAGGACTGGTGCAGGTAGTGCACGGCGGGCACGCCGACCTTGCCGAACTCGCCGTTGATGCGCCCGACCTCGCGCTCGACCTTGACCCGCAGCGACTGGTAGTGCTCGACGCGTTCGCGGCTCGGGGTCGCCACCTGCACCATCACCGCGTCGCCGACCTTGAGCTTGCCGTCGGCCAGCAGCTCGCGGAACGCCTTGAGCCGCAGCTCGATGCCCTTGGTGTAGTCGAGCCGGTCGACACCGAGGATGACCGTCGTGGGGTCGCCGAGCTCGGCGCGGATCTCCTTGGCCCGGGCCTGCACCTTGGGGTCGGCCGCGAGCCGTTCCATCTCCCGCGTGTCGATGCTGATCGGGAAGGCGCCCGCCTTGACCTTGCGGCCGTCCACCTGGATCGACTGGCCCTCGTAACGCAGACCGAGGAGATGACGGGCGAGACGTACGAAGTTCTGCGCCGCGAGCCGCTGCTGGAAGCCGACCAGGTCGGCGCCGAGCAGGCCGCGCAGCACCTCGGCGCGGAACGGCATCTGCATGAACAGCTCGATCGGCGGGAACGGGATGTGCAGGAAGAACCCGATCTTGAGGTCGGGGCGCAGCTCGCGCAGCATGGCCGGCACGAGCTGAAGCTGATAGTCCTGCACCCAGACGGTGGCGCCCTCGTCGGCGACCTCGGCCGCGGCCTGGGCGAAGCGCTGGTTGACCAGGCGGTAGGCCTCGCGCCACCGGCGCTTGTAAACCGGCGTCTCGACCGCGTCGTGATAAAGCGGCCAGATCGTCGCGTTGGACTGGCCCTCGTAGTAGCGCTCCAGCTCCTCCTCGCTCAGTGGCACGGGGTGGATGTGGATGCCCTCGAGCTCGAACGGTTCGGGCGCCTCACCGGTGCCGCCGGCCCATCCGATCCAGGTGCCGCCGTGCTCGGTCAGCACCGGGTGGAGCGCGGTGACCAGGCCGCCGGGGCTTGTGCGCCACTGGCGCTCCCCGTCCGGGGTGGTCACCTCGTCGACGGGCAGACGGTTGGCGACAACGACAAAGGAACTTCGTTCGGCCACGCTGAGTGCACCTCCGGGTCGTTTCTGTTCCCACTGTGAGCCTACTGTGCGTAGCAGCACGGGGCGTGCCCAGTCTTTGCCGCCGTCGTGGACTGCGATAGCGACCGGGTGCCATCCTGGGCCCGTGACACCGTCCGCTGATCTTTCCCCGCCCCGGCGGCACATCTTCTTCCCTGTGGTCATTGCCACGGTTTTCTTGACGATCCTCGGCGGGACGGGCGGCTTCCTGCTCAGCCGCTACCAGAGCGGTAATCGGCAGGTGGGCAGCGGCGCGTTGCCCTCAGAGACGGTGACCGAGCCGACAAAACCGCCCT
The DNA here is from genome assembly GCF_003999975.1 of Actinoplanes solisilvae. GTDB lineage: Bacteria > Actinomycetota > Actinomycetes > Mycobacteriales > Micromonosporaceae > Actinoplanes > Actinoplanes solisilvae. The sequence goes on from NZ_RJAC01000017.1 coordinate 169,891, forward strand.
TCGAGCCGCCCGGCCCGTTCTGCCCCGAACAGACGCGGGCCACGGCCAGGAAGGTCGGGATCAACTCCGACCTGTGGCAGGTGCTCAAGATCTACACCGACAACGACAGCACGTATTGGATCTGCACCGACGTCAACGGCCTGTTCTACTACCAGAGCAAGACCGGCGGCATCGACGCCCCGTTGATCGAGGGCAAGAACGGCCTCTTCCTGCAGAACGTGTCCCGCACCGGGGACGACGCGTACGAGGTGGTGGACCAGAAGGGGAACCGGTTCGTCATCACGTCCGACGAGTTCGAGCTGCACTTCGAGGCCAGCGGAAAGGTTCAGCGCAACTCGGCCCGCACCGCCGGCTGAGGGAATCCCCCGGCCGCGCCCGGGGTTGTTAACAGGGTCCGCAGGGCGACCTGGAAAGATTGCCCCGGAATTCTGTTCTCCTCGGCTTCCGTCCAACCACCCCGCCCGCCACCCACGAGCGGACCAAAGGCAGCCGTCAACGATCACGGAGGTAGGCCGCAGCGTGGCCCAGTTCATCTACGTCCTGGAAAAGGCGCGCAAGGCGCACGGCGACAAGGTCGTGCTCGACAACGTGACGCTGAACTTCCTGCCGGGCGTCAAGATCGGCGTGGTCGGCCCGAACGGCGCCGGTAAGTCGACGCTGCTCAAGGTCATGGCCGGCGTCGAGACGCTGAGCAACGGCGAGGCCCGGCTCATGCCCGGGTACACCGTCGGCATGCTCGCGCAGGAGCCGCCGCTCAACGAGTCCAAGACCGTTCTCGGCAACATCGAGGAGGCGGTCGCCGCGACCAAGGCGAAGCTCGAGCGCTTCAACAAGATCGCCGAAGAGATGGCGACCGACTACACCGACGAGCTCATGGAAGAGATGGGCAAGCTCCAGGAGGAGCTCGACAACGTCAACGCCTGGGACCTCGACGCCCAGCTCGAACTGGCGATGGACGCGCTGCGCTGCCCGCCGCCGGACGCCGACGTGACCCAGCTCTCCGGTGGTGAGCGCCGCCGTGTCGCGCTGTGCAAGCTGCTGCTCGAGGCGCCCGACCTGCTGCTGCTCGACGAGCCCACCAACCACCTCGACGCCGAGAGCGTGAGCTGGTTGGAGCAGCACCTGGCCAAGTACGCCGGCACCGTCATCGCCATCACCCACGACCGGTACTTCCTCGACAACGTGGCCAACTGGATCCTCGAGCTCGACCGCGGCCGGACGTACCCGTACGAGGGCAACTACTCCACCTACCTCGACAAGAAGGCGCAGCGCCTGGCCGTCGAGGGTCGGAAGGACGCCAAGCTCAAGCGGCGCCTCACCGAGGAGCTCGAGTGGGTGCGGTCGAACGCCAAGGCCCGCCAGACCAAGAGCAAGGCCCGTCTCGACCGCTACGACGAGATGGCCACCGAGGCCGAGAAGACCCGCAAGCTGGACTTCGAGGAGATCCAGATCCCGCCGGGCCCGCGCCTGGGCAGCACCGTCATCGAGGCGAAAGACCTGGTCAAGGGCTTCGACGGGCGCACGCTGATCGACCACCTGTCGTTCTCGCTGCCGCGCAACGGCATCGTCGGCATCATCGGCCCGAACGGCGTCGGCAAGACCACGCTGTTCAAGACCATCGTCGGGCTCGAGAAGCCGGATGACGGCTCGGTCCGCGTCGGTGAGACCGTCCAGCTCTCGTACGTCGACCAGAGCCGGGAAGGTCTGCAGGGGAACCAGACGGTGTGGGAGGTCGTCTCCGACGGTCTCGATCACCTGATGGTCGGCAAGGTCGAGATGCCGTCCCGGGCCTACGTGGCGGCGTTCGGCTTCAAGGGCCCCGACCAGCAGAAGCCGGTCAAGGTGCTCTCCGGTGGCGAGCGTAACCGCCTCAACCTCGCGCTGACGCTGAAGATCGGCGGCAACGTGATCCTGCTCGACGAGCCGACCAACGACCTCGACGTCGAGACGTTGGGCAGCCTCGAGAACGCGCTGCTCGAGTTCCCGGGCTGCGCCGTGGTCATCTCCCACGACCGGATGTTCCTCGACCGCGTCGCCACCCACATGCTCGCGTGGGAGGGCACCGACGAGGAGCCCGACAAGTGGTTCTGGTTCGAGGGCAACTTCGACGCGTACGAGAAGAACAAGATCGACCGTCTCGGCGCCGACGCCGCCCGCCCGCATCGCGTGACCTACCGCAAGCTCACGCGTGACTGAGAAATTCGTCTATGACGTGCCCGTACGGTGGTCCGACATGGACGCGTACGGGCACGTCAACAACGCGCGCTTCCTCACCCTCTACGAGGAGGCGCGCGTCGCCATGTTCTTCGTCGGCGCTCGCGAGCACGGCCTCGGCTCGTTCGAGGAGGGCATCGTCATCGCCCGCCACGAGGTCGACTATCTGCGTCCCGTCGACTACGGAGACCCCGTACGCATCGAGATGTGGATCTGTGAGCAGCGCGCGGCCTCGTTCACCGTCGCCTACGAGCTCTTCGACGACGGCGTGCTGGCCAGCCGGGCCAGGTCGGTGTGTGTGCCCTACAACCTGACCAACGGTCACCCGCGGCGGCTCTCCGAGGCCGAGCGCGACTTCCTGCGTCCCTACTTCGAGTCATGAGTTCACACGGCCTGCTCGGCGTTCCCGACGCGGGAGCCTTCCTGGCCCGGCTGACCCGGCTCGATCCCGGGGCGCCGGTGCGAATGCGCAACACCGGCGGCCGGGTGGCCCTCTGGGGACGGCTGCCCTGGGATGTGCTGGTGACCCGCGAGGTCGCCGGGCACGGGCCGGACGACGCCACGGTGGCCGCCGGTGAGCTGCTCGCCGTGCTGGCGCGGGGCGGCGACGAGTTGCCTCCGAGGCGCGACGCCCAGTGGCGCTGGCCGTTGCCGCCGCCCGGTGGCGAGACGATCGAGTCGGTCTCCGGCGCCGAGCTGAGCCGGCTCGCCGAGGCCGCCGCAGGCACCCTGCGCGAGGTCTCCACCGGCGGTCTGCCCGGACGTTCGGTGGGTCAGCGGGCCGTTCGCGACGCCCTGCTCGATCACGTGGCGCTCGTCGCGACGCCGGCCGCCGGTCGCCCGGTGGAGGTCTCCCAGCGACTCATTCAGGCGATCTCCCGGATGGGTTTCCTCGGCCCGGGTGACACTGATGGTCCGGAGACCCGCATCCGTGTGTCCGGCTCCTGGGTGGGACTTTCGGCACCATATGGAGTGGCGTGGCTACAGGCGGTCAAGAAATTGACCGTTATGCCTATAGCCGGTCACCCGAAAGGATGATGGACGCTCGTACGAGCGGTCCCGCCCTCCCGTTGGGGGGATGACCTCCGCGACCGGTACGGGTACCGTCGGCCCTCGGATCCACTCGCTACGTCCGGCAGTGGGTTCGCTGGGGAGTGAGGTGCACAACGATGCCGTGGTGGTCATGGCGTCCGGGCTCAGCCGCGGGCAACGCGCCGGAGACCGACGACGATTCGGCAGCGCACGGCGCGGTTCGTGTCGGCGTTCCGGCACAACGCGAGCCGGGCCGGCTTCCGGTCCCGGTCGAGACCTCCGCGACCGAGGAGCCCGAGCCCGTCAGCCAGGTGACGCTCACGCGCATCGGCAAGGCGCTCGACCTGCTCGACATAAGGTTCCTCGCCGACGGTGGCGGCAGCCTGCTGGCCATGTGGGAGCGGCACGCCGTGCTGTTCACCCTCGAGGGCCCCGACGACGAGATCCTCGTGATGCGCGCCCGTCCTCACGCGACGGTCCCGCCCGATTGGGCCGACCGTGCCTACCGCGTGGTGAACGAGTGGAACCACACTCGGCGCTTCTGCAAGGCCTACGTGGGCGACCCGACCGAACGCGGCCAGCTCCCGATCTACGCCGAACTCCAGATCCCCCTGGCCGCCGGCGCCCACGACGCCCTTGTGGTCGAGCTCCTCGACTGCGGCGCCGCCGTCGCCACGTCCTTCGTGGACTGGCTGCACGACGAAGGCGCCTTGCTTTAGGTCGTTGGTTGTCAGAGGGGGAACATGCCCACTCGGCCGTGGTACTCCTTGCCCAACTCGTCGGTGTCGCTGCCGACCAGTAGGCCCTGGGGGAGGGCGATGAAGACTCGGACACCCACACCGCGCTTGCGGGTCGGGTTCCACGAGAGGGCCCGGCCGGTCGACGGGCTGACGGCGCCGATGCCTACGCGGGAGACGGCGCCGGGGCCGGGGCCTTTGGCGTCGGTGCCGTGGGGGTTGTCGAAGTAGCGCTGGTGGCCGCCCAGGTAGACGGCGGAGCCCGTTACGGCCACGGCGTAGAGGGAGTCGCCGCCGGTGCGCTGGACCCAGGTCGGGTTGTGCCGGCCGGAGCCGCCGGTCTCGAAGCGGGCCGCCGAGTCGCAGAGGCGGTCGGGGGAGGACGCGCGGCCGGTCGCGGCGACCACGAAGTACGAGCCGTCGGGCGAGAACTTCACCTGGCGCAGGTAGGTGTCGAAACCCTTCATGCACTGCGGCTTGTAGGCGTCGGTGTACCAGCTCGTGAGCTGCGCGGTCGGGCCGGCGACGTCGAACATCGCGATCTGCGTGCGGTCGTACCCGCTCGCCTTGAGCAGTGCGCCGACCGCGATCAGCCTGCTCCCGTCGGGCGAGATGTCGAAGTGCTCGACCCGGGTGCGGGTCAGGCCGGGTGCGCTCAGCCGGGTGTCGAAGCCGGTGTCGACCGCTCCCGTGGTCGCGCTCAGCCGGGCGAGCCCGGCCCGGTTCACCCCGTTGATGGCCTGGAACGTGCCGGCCGCGTAGAGCCGGGACCCGCGGGCCGACAACGTCCGCACGTCGCCCCACCCGATCTTGGCGGCGAACGCGCTGACCCGCTGACCGCCCAACGTGAGCTGGGTGATGCCGCGCTGAGCGGTCCCGTTCACGGTCTTGAACGCCCCTCCGGCGTAGACCGTGCCGTCGGCGCCGGCGCTCAGGGCGTAGACGGCCCCGTCGACCTGCGGAGCGAAGCCGCGGATGGCGCCGTCGTGCAGGCCGAAGGCGAAGAGGTTCTTGCGCGCGAACGTGGTCTTGCGGCTCGCGTCGGTGACCTTGGTGAAGGCGCCGCCGACCACGACGGTGTCGCCGACGACGGCCATCGACCAGACCGTGCCGTCCTGCACGTGCGGCGTGAAATCGACGGGGTTGGGGGACACCACCCGGGAGTGGGCCATGTCGGCCGCGGCGGGATGCGCGCAGGCCACGACGGCGGCGGCGACGGTGGCGGCGGCGAGCAAGCGGCGACGCATGGCGAGCTCCTGGTCATCAGCGGATAGGACACCCGCTCAACGACCTGACCGACATGTCGGAAACGATCTCGGCGGTCAGGCGTTCACCATGAAATAGGCCGCGCGCTCGAGATAGTCCCAGAGCTGGTCGTGCTGCGCCTGGGGGAGTCCGAGCGAGTCGACGGCGTTGCGCATGTGCTCGAGCCACGCGTCGCGGGCCTTCTCGTCGACGACGAAAGGGGCGTGCCGCATGCGCAGGCGGGGGTGGCCGCGGGTGGACGAGTAGGTGTTCGGGCCGCCCCAGTACTGCATGAGGAAGAGCGTCAGCCGGTCGGCGGCCGGGCCGAGGTCTTCCTCGGGGTACATCGGCCGGAGCAGCGGGTCGGTCGCGACGCCCTCGTAGAACTTGTCGACGAGGCGCCGGAAGGTGGGTTCGCCGCCGATGGCGTCGAAGAAGCTGGGCTCTTGGGGGGCGGGAGCGGTCACCTGTCCATCCTGCCAGCCGGGCCGGCCCGCGTCCGTCGCGGTAAGGGGTGCCCGGGTGTGACGCTGGTGATGCGGGTCAGGGCCGCTCAGGCGCCGCGGTTGTCGCCGCCGAGGGAAGGACCGGAGCGGGCGCGACGGGTGGTGCGGGCGCGACGGGTGGTGCTGGCGCAGCGGGCGCCGGGGCGGGCTTCGGCGGTTGAGTGGCCGTGGCGGCGTCGGCCGCGGCCGTGAACATGCCGGACGTGGGCCACCGGGACGCCAGCAGCACGAGAGCCGCCGTGCCGCCCACGCTCCACAACCCGACCACCATCGGCAACCAGAAATGATCGGCCAGCAACCCGGTGGTGACCACCGCGGTGAACTGGGCGAATTGCATGCCGGTCTGCATCACGCCGTACGCCCGGGCCCGATAGCCGTGCGGCAGGATCAGCACGAACTTGCTGTTCAGGGTGGGCATCACGCCGCCCTGGGCAATCCCGGACACGGCCACCAGAATGGCGACGATCGGGGGCGGCGGGCCGGCCAGGGCGGGGACGAGTGCCAGGGCCGACAGCACGGCGAGCGGGCGCACCAGCCGGTCGCGCAGCGCGGGCCGGGCGAGACGGCTGATCAGCAGGCCGCCGACCACGTATCCGATCGGCCCGGCCGCCATGATCAAGCCTTGGTTGAGGCCGCGGGTGGACGCGTCGGCGCTGCCCTCGGCGGCCCAGGCGGCAGCCAGACCCTCGGGCACGACCGCGAACATAGTCAGGACGAAGACGAGGACCGCGATGGAGCGCAGCGTCGGTGTGCTGAACACCAGGTGGAAGCCCTCGCCCGACTCGCGCAGCAGGTGGCGGCGCTGCGCCCGGCTGTGCGCCGAGGGCCGGGGCCGCACGCCGGCGGTGATCAGGGCGGCCGAGACGGCGAAGGTCACCACGTCGATGACGAGCGCCACCTGCGGGCTGATGCCGGTGGCCAGAGCCGCCCCGGCCAGATAGCCGAAGACCTGGGCGGCCTGGGTGCTGGTCGCGTTGGTCGCGACCGCGATGGGTAGCTTGTCGCGCCCCACCACCAGCGGTTGCAACGCCGAGCGGGCCGCCTGAGTCGGCGGCGTACCGAGGCTGGCCATGAAGATGATCACCAGCATGACCGGGATCGGCACGTGCGGGATCAGCAGCAGCGCGATGAGCGCCATGCGGTAGAGATCGGCGACGATCAGGACCCGGCGGTACGGATAGCGTTCGGCCAGGGCGGCGAGCACCGCGCCGCCGATGATCCACGGCAGGAAGCTGAGCGCGAAGGCCGCCGCGGACAGCAGGACCGACTTGCTCTGCTCGTAGACCAGAACGGTGATGGCGGCTCGGGCGAGATAGTCGCCGAGCCAGTTCGTGATCAGGGACAGGTAGAGCGCCCGATATTCGCGCACGGCAAAGAGATCACGGAACGTGATCAGTTGCTCGCTCTCCGTAGTCGAGCTGGCACTGCTGCCGCTACGCGCATCCGGGTCCTCGGACACCAGGTCCTCCATCGATCTCGGCGTTCCGCCGGTTCACGGCGGTCACCGGGCACGCCCGTTCGAGGCTGGGCGCCCGACGGGAACGTGATGCCGCATGTGCAAATGCTCATGCGGATTCTGCCCGATCGTCCGAGTCGATGCTAGGGCGTACGGGCGAAATGTCGGCCGTTCGGTCGAGGCGGCCCATCACCCGGAAGAACTAATCCCAGCTCAGCTCACCCCGCCCGGCTGCTGATCGCTTGCGGAATTCTGAAGGTACTGAGGCGGCACGGCGCCGCGCGGCATCAATCGAGAGGCGGCGATGCGCTCAGACAGTCCCGAGGTCTCCAGAGCCTCGGTCAGCGCGCGCCGCAGATCGCGTTGCACGGCCACCTGACCGTCCGCTGTGGTCTTCGCGATCGTCCGGATCGTCGCGCCGTCGACGGTGAGCTGCTCGACGCCGACCACGTCCGGCGGCTCCAGAAATTCGGTCTGGTGCTCGGGCGCGTCGGCGACGGACTGGGCCGCCTCGCGCAGCACGGCGATCGCCTGCTCGGAGCTGACGAACCCGATCGGGATGTCGACGACGACCATCGCCCAGCCCTGGCTCTTGTTGCCGACCCGCACGATCTCGCCGTTGCGGATGTACCAGAGCACGCCGCGTGCGTCGCGGATCGTGGTGATCCGAAGCCCGACCGTCTCGACCACGCCGATCGCCTCGCCCAGGTCGACTGTGTCACCCACGCCGTACTGGTCCTCGAGCAACATGAACAGGCCGGCGATCAGGTCCTTGACCAGGCTTTGAGCACCGAAACCGATGGCTACACCGACGATGCCGGCGCTGGTCAGCAACGGTCCGAGGTTGAAGCCCAGCTCGCCGAAGGCCAGCAGGGCCGCCATGGTGTAGACCACCGCGCTGATGAAGCTGCGCAGCACCGACCCGATCGCCTCGGCCCGCTGGCGCCGGCGTTCGGGGATGAACTGGCCCTCCTCGGCGGTGACCGTCACCCGCTCTTTCAGCGGCTTGAGCAGGGCCGGCATCGAGGCCCGGCTGGTGCTGTGGGTCAGACGATCGATGGCCCGGTGGATGAGCCAGCGGATGACCATCGCGACCAGGATGATCGCGATGATCCGTAGCGGCTTGACGATCGCCACGTAGCTGCTGCTGGCCAGCCCCTGGCTGCCCGTCCACTCCAGAACCCGGCTGCACACGACGTCGGTGTTGCATATCGCGGACACATCGGGCGTCTGGTAGATGTCGGTCGTCGGGGCCGGATTGGGGGTGGGGGCTAGGAACAACACGGGGAGCCACCGTACCGGGCGAAGGTGGACCAACTCTCAGCCGCCGCACAGCGGTGTGACCTCAGACGTTTACCGGCCAGCCACGGATTGTGCTCGCAATTTGGTAGTTCATCAGGGACTATTGGCCCACGAGGCCTCGTCGTCGACGCCTCGCTACCAGACCACGGAGTTAACCAGGAGCGGTGACTAGCACCTAACACCGAAGGGTGATCGCGATGCCTGACATACGACCCACAGTGGGCTCATCCGCGTTGGTTCTGAACGCCACCTACGAGCCGCTGTGCGTCGTATCTGTGCGTCGGGCGACCATCCTCCTGCTGACCGCCAAGGCGGAATGCGTCTCCGACGGTGACGGCATGCTGCACAGTGTGCACACGACCCTTCCCGTTCCCTCCGTGGTCCGTCTGACGCGGTACGTGAAAGTGCCGTACCGGACCCATGTCGGTCTCTCCCGCCGCGCGATCTTCGCGCGTGACGGCGGCCGCTGCGCCTACTGCCGCGGCTCGGCCGAGACCATCGACCACGTCTTCCCGCGCAGCCGCGGCGGCCTGCACGCCTGGGACAACGTCGTCGCCGCCTGCGCCAAGTGCAACCACAGCAAGGGCGACAAGACCCCCGCCGAGCTCGGTTGGCGGCTGCATTCCATACCGGCGGCGCCCCGGGGAGTCGCGTGGCGGGTGCTCGGGCACCGCACGCCCGACCCCCGCTGGTCAGACTGGCTTGACCTACCCGCCGCCCCGGCCGCAACGGCCGAGGCGGCTTGAGCTTCTGGCTCCGCTTCGCTTCGCGGGCAATTTGCGCCTGCCAACTCATCGACGGGCAAATCGCGAGTGGGGGTGGTCTACGCCTCCTTGGCGTCGACCAGGGAGGCGAAGACGACGATGTTGTCGGCGTAGCCGGTGCTGCCGCCGAGCCAGCGGCCGCCGCAGGTGACCAGGCGCAGTGACGGGCGGCTGAAGTCGCTGTAGACGCGCTGGGCCGGCAGCTTCCCCTTGTCGAAGTGTTCGACCGAGTTGACCTCGAAGACCGCGACCGAGTCGTCGGCCCGCGTGACCTCGATGCGCTGCCCGGGCTTCATCTTGGGCAAGGCGTGAAAGACCGAGGGCCCCGTACGGGTGTCAGCGTGCCCGACGATCAGGGCGGGCCCGAACTGTCCCGGGGTCGGCCCGCCGTCGAACCAGCCGGCCTCGTTGTGGCGGTTCAGCGGGGGAACACCGATCGACCCGTCGGCGGCCCGCCCCACCTCGAGGATCGGCGCCTGCACGTTGATCGCCGGGATGCTCAGGCGTTCGGGCCGGCTCGGCTCGAGCACCGGGAACGAGCGGGGCGGCGGTTCGTTCTTGTCCGACGAGCCGAAGAGGTCGGACAGGTCGATGCTGGTGGCCGCCCCGATGCCCATCGCCACCACGAACAGGCCCAGGAACAGCAGGGCGAGCGCGACCAGCCCGATCGGCCACGGCTTCTTGCCGCGCATCGGGCGCGGCGGCGTCTTGGGTCGCGGCCCGGGGTCGGAGGTGCGAAAGGGATGACGTCCCTGGGGCGGCTGCGGCGGCGGCAGCGGGCCCGTGATGGTGCCCGGCGGCGGCGCGACGATCTGAGCCGGCTGCTTGCGCAGCACCGAATCGGGCATGCCCTTGCGGGCGGTCACGGGCGGCGGCTCACGGCGGGCCACGCGCGCCTCAGCCGAGCCGCCGGCGGCGCAGGGAGAGCACGCCCAGCGCCAGAGCCGCCGCGATCACGGCGAGCCCGCCGCCGATCAGCAGGGGGGCCTGCCGCTCCGGGGCGGTGCCGCCCCCACCGGTCGCCGGGCCGCGCGCGGGCGCGACTTTCGCGACGACGTGCAGGGTGGCCGGTGCCCGTCCGCCGTCGGGGCAGCTCAGCTCGATCAGATAGTCACCCGGGCGGGTGCTCGAGGGGACCTTCGCCGTCGCGGTCAGGAATCCGTAGCGCGGGGCGACCGTGAGCGTGCCGAACAGGCCGGACGTGACCGTGGCCGCCTTGAGATTGTCGTCACAGGAGGCGCGCAGTCCGACTTCGTCGCCGGCGGGGATCGTGCTCGGGCTCAGCTCGAGGAAGATCGCCGCCCGGGCGGCCTGGGCCGGCTCGGCATCGAGAACCGGGATGAACAGGACGGGTGGGGTCAGAAGGAGCGTCGCCAGGACGGCGGGGACAGACTTGCGCATCAATTCCCCCTCCTGCCGTCCGAGGGCGCTTGAGGCACGAACGGCGCGTGTGGGTGATTTTCGCATCCCCGGGCACATTCCGCGTAGATCCCGACGGCGTGAGTCCGTCCGGCCGCCCCGCCCGCCACCCTCAAGCGGACTAACGGCCTTCTTCGAGACCCGGCGCTCCGGGAGAGTCCACGCTCCGCTACCGTGACTCTTGTTCGTGTCAACTGGGGAATTCAGGCGCCTGGGGGCGTTGAGGTTGTCGATTTCAAGTACCGTTCTGATCTTTTTGGTCATCCCGGTCGGCTTCATCGCGCTGGTGGCTTCGCTGGTCTTCGCAAGCAGCCGGCACGCGAGTCCGGACCGTCGTTACCGGCCTGGCCGGCCCTACGACTTCCAGCCGATCTGGTTCCTGGCGTCGCCGGAGCAGGTCACCGGCCACGGTGACGCCGGGCACGCGCAGAAGGCCCTGACCGGTCCGGTGCTGGAGGACAGCACCGGCGCCCGGGTGAAGCCCGGTTCCACAGGAGGCGCAAGTGACAGCTGGTGACCTGGCTCAGCAGGGTGGGCATGAGCAACCCCTGACCGAGCTCGACCATCCTGGTGGCGACACCATCGTGGCCCCGAGCCACCACATCTACGAGGGTCCCTTCACCACCCGGCAGCTGCTGCACCTCGACCACGCCCTGCGCGTGGCCGACCAGGCCACCGGCCTGACCTTCAGCGTCTACCTGGGTGAGTTCGAGACCCCGACGCGCGAGTTCGCCGAGAAGCTGCACAAGCAGGTCGACGACTCCGACCGGGCCGTGCTCATCGCGGTCTCGCCCAACCAGCGCAAGCTCGAGATCGTCACCGGCAACGAGGCGCGAAAGCGCATCTCGGACCGCGACTCGAAGCTGGCCGGCCTCTCGATGGCGGCCGCCTTCGCGGGTGGCGACCTGGCCGGCGGCGTGGTCGCCGGTATCGACCAGTTGGCCTCGCACGCCGGTCGCTCATAGTCAGATCACGGACAAAGCCCTCGCCCCACTCGCGTGGGACGAGGGCTTTTGCCGTTCGTGGGTATTCGTGTCCCGCCCGAAACCCGGCGGTAACAACGGTGTGTGAGTAGGCTCGTACTCCGTGCGACGGAGGTGATCTCGTTGGTGATGACGGGTCCGGCTACGAGCCCCCCGCTCCGGTGGAGCGCCCCGGACGGCCGATGGACCGAGCCCGACCTTCACCTGTTCCCGCAGGACGGTCACCGCTACGAGATCGTCGACGGCTGCCTGCATGTCTCCCCGCCCGAGCCCGAGTCGCACGAGACGCTGGTCCGCGCCGTGGTGACCACGCTGCGCTCGGCCGCGCCGCCCGGCTGGTGGGTCTGCGACCGGCTGGGCGTCGAGCTCGCCGGCAGCAACCTGGTGCCCGACGTGACCGTGCTGCGTCCCCGCTCGTCCGGCGCGATCTGGTGCGACCCGGCCGACGTCGCGCTGGTCGTCGAGATCGAGACGGCCGCCACCCGCCGCTTCGACCGGCTCCTCAAGCCCTCGCTCTACGCCGAGAACGGCATCCCGTCCTACTGGCGCGTCGAGCCCGGCCGCCTGAGCCCGATGCTGCGAACGTACGAACTCGGCGCCGCTCGCTATCGCGCGGTGCACAGCATCGAGGGCGCCGAGCCGGTCAAGCTCGACGCCCCCTATCCGGTCCGGGTCGCCCCGGCCGCGTGGATCTAGTTACCGGCCCGCTTCGATGTCCTTCGCGCGGGCCTTGAGGGCGCGGGTGACGCCGTCCTTGCCCTCGGCGACCAGCCGGCGCAGCGACGCGGGCTGTCCCTCACGGGCGAGCCAGGCGTCGGTGAGCTCCACCGTGCGCTCGTTGATCTGATAGACGGGGTAGCCCATCATCACGAACTCCTGCGCGGGCTCGCTGTCCGAGCGCTCCCACACGTCCGCGACGACCTCGAAGTACTTCGCGGCGTAGGGCGCGGTCAGCTCGACCTGCTTGGCGCTCTGGAAGCCGGAGAGCAGCGAGCGGTTGAGCCAGTTCGGCAGGTCGGCCTCGCCGGTCAGCTCGCCCCACACGCGGGCCTTGTTCTCGGCCGTGGGGATCAGCGCCCGGGCCACGGCCGCCTCGCGCTCGCCGCTGGCCGTACGGTCCGAGTTGAGCTCGTTCTCGATCTCCTCGTCGGTCGCCGCGCCCAGCGACGCGAGCGACTGCAGCAGCGACCAGCGCAGCTCGGTGTCGATGACCAGGCCCTCGGGCACGCCGTCGCCGTTGAGCCAGCCGCGCAGCACGCCCTGCTCCTCCGGCGTACGGGCGGCGGTGATGAACGACCGCGCCCAGCTGAGCTGCCAGCCGCTGCCCGGGGCGGCCTCGCCCAGGGCCCCGCGGGCCAGCTCGGCCAGCCGGGCCCAGCCGGTCGCCTGCCAGGCCGGGTCGGCGTACTGCGCGACGGCGGTGGCGGCCTGACGGGCCGTCCAGGTGGTGAGGTTGATGTCGGTCTCGGCGGGCAGACCCGAGCAGACCAGGGTCACGTAGTCGCGGGCGGCCATCTCGCCGTCGCGCAGCATGTCCCAGGCCGCGTTCCAGACCAGCGCCCGCGCGAGCGACGAGTCGAGCCCGGCGATGTGCTCGACGACCGTGGTCAGCGAGCCCTCGTCGAGGCGAAGCTTCGTGTACGACAGGTCGTCGTCGTTGAGCAGCAGCACGTCGGCCGCCCTGACGCCGGCCAGCGCGGGGATCTCGGTGCGCTCCCCGGTCACGTCGATCTCGAGCAGGTCGCGCCGCACCAGACGGTCGCCCTCGAGGTCGTAGAGGCCGACGCCGATGCGGTGGGTGCGCAGCGTCGGGTAGTCGGCCGGGGCCTCCTGGTGCACGACCACACTGCCGTACGTGCCGTCGGTGTTGATCTCGACGAGCGGGCGCAGCGTGTTGACCTGGGCCGTCTCGAGCCACTGGGCGGCGAACTTGCGCAGCTCGCGGCCGGACGCCGTCTCGAGCTCGGTGAGCAGGTCGTCGAAAGTGGCGTTGCCCCAGGCGTGCTTGCCGAAGTAGGCGCGCAGGCCGGTGAGGAACGAGTCGAGGCCCACGTAGGCCACGAGCTGCTTGATGACGCTGGCGCCCTTGGCGTACGTGATGCCGTCGAAGTTGACCTCGACGGCCTCGAGGTCGGGCATCTCGGTGTAGACCGGGTGCGTCGACGAGAGCTGGTCCTGGCGGTAGCCCCAGCTCTTACGCACCGACAGGAAGGTCGTCCAGGCGTCGGTGAAGCGGGTGGCCTCGGAGTTGCACCAGTGGCTGGCCCACTCGGCGAACGACTCGTTCAGCCACAGGTCGTTCCACCAGCGCATGGTGACGAGATCGCCGAACCACATGTGGGCCATCTCGTGCAGGATCGTGTTGGCCCGCTGCTCGTACTCGAAGTCGGTGACCTGCGAGCGGTAGATGTAGTGCGACTCGGCGTGCGTGACGCAGCCGAAGTTCTCCATCGCGCCGGCGTTGAAGTCGGGCACCCAGAGCTGGTCGTACTTCGGCAGCGGGTAGCGCACGCCGAACTGCTCGTGGAAGAAGTCGAAGCCCTCTTTGGTGACCTTGAACAGGTCGTCCGGGTCGAGGTATTGAGCCATCGAGGCGCGGCAGAAGACGCCCAGCTCGATGCCGTCGTGCTCGTCGCGCACCTCGTGGTAGGGGCCCGCGCAGAGCGCCGTGATGTAGGTGCTCATCCGCGGCGACTGCTGGAAGTGCACGGTCTTGGCGCCGGGACCGGCCGCCTCGTCGCGCTCGACCGGCATGTTCGAGATGACCTTCCAGTGCGCCGGCACGGTGGCGTGCCACGTGTAGACGCTTTTGAGGTCGGGCTGGTCGAAGCAGGCGTAGACGCGCTGGGCGTCCGCCGTCTCGAACTGGCTGTAGAGGTAGACCTCTTTGTCGACCGGGTCGGGGCTGCGCTGCAGACCCTGCCCGCTCGCCGAATAGGCGAAGTCGGCGTCGACGACCAGCTCGTTCTCGGCGGCCAGCCCGGTCAGGGTCAGGCCCTTCTCGGCCGAGAAGCCGGTCAGGTCGAGCGCCTCGCCGTTCAGCGTGGCCGTCCGCACCGAGGCGGCCGCAGTCTCGATGAAGGTCTCCGCACCGGGCTCGCGGCAGGTGAACGTCACGACCGTGGTGGAGCGGAAGGTGCCGTCGCCGGGGTTGCCGTGGCCGTCGGTCAGATCCAAGGTGATGTCGTATCCGGTGACCTCCAGCAGGCGTGCCCGCTCGGCCGCCTCCACCTGGGTCAAATTTCGAACTCCGGCCACAGCCACTCTCCTCTGAGCGCACAAGCTTTCCACCGCCAGCCTAGGCGGACCTCGGGTGGCACACCTCACCCGGATCGAGACCGCCACAGATAGGTGTCGAAAGATAGTTGCTTGCGGGAGTATCTATCCATGACTGAACGCGCCACCGTCGACATGTGGTTCGACCCCGCCTGCCCGTGGGCCTGGATGACCTCCCGCTGGCTCCTCGAGGTCGAGAAGGTGCGACCCCTCGACATCCGCTTCAACGTGATGAGCCTGGCGGTGCTCAATCAGGGCCGCGACCTGCCCGAGGAGTACCAGTCCTTCCTCGACAAGGCCTGGGGCCCCGTCCGGGTCTGCATCGCCGCCGAGGAGGCCGCCGGCCCGCAGGTGCTGAGGGATCTCTACACCGCCCTCGGCACCCGCATCCATCTGCAGAAGTACGAATTCGGCGAGAAGCTCTACACCGAGGCGCTGACCGAGGTGGGCCTCGACCCGGCGCTGGCCGACGCGGCCGGCAGCGACGCCTGGGACGACGCGCTGCGCGGCAGCCACGACGCCGGTATGAAGCCGGTCGGCATGGACGTAGGCACCCCCGTCATCCACGCCCCCGGCCCGGACGGGGGCGACGACAAGATCGCCTTCTTCGGCCCGGTGGTGACCCCGGCGCCCAAGGGTGAGGCCGCGGGCCGCCTGTGGGACGGCGTTCTCCTGGTCGCCGGCACCCCCGGCTTCTACGAGATCAAGCGCACACGTGACGTGGGTCCCATCTTCGACTGATCGCCGAAAGGCACGACCCGGTCCTTCCGTCCGTCGTTGGATGGGGTGATGCACACCCGATCCAACGCGGAGGCCGGAATGGAAGACTCCGACGCCGTCGCCCCGTCCACCATCGCGGTGCACCGAGGCGACTGGACCAATCTCCCGCCCGAGGTGGCCGAGCTGGTCGCGCCGCCGGTCACGGTCTCGGCGATTCCCTTCGAACGCCCGATCGGAAACTGGCGCCGTGGTCAGCAGGCCAGGTCACGGGGCAACATGCCCGTCGGCAAGCACGACAGGGCGGCCCGGTAGCTTTTCTTCCATGACGGTCGTGCACCCGATCAGCCGGGCCTGGGTCACCACAGGTGGCACCGGCGCTCAGAACTACGACGAATTCGCCGACGACGCCGAAATAACGTCCATCATCGCCGACAATCCGCATAGTTCCCTCGCTGTCGAGATGCCGCACCTGGCACCCGACTCGCTCGGCAAGTCCTTCCTCGACTCGCTGCCCGAGGCGATCGCCCGGCTCGCGCTCGACCGCGCCGAGGGTTTCTACACCCCGGCCGACGAGGTTGTCGTGCTCTACCGCATCACCGCGCCCGGCGAGCCTTCGGCGTACGGGCTGTGGAGCATGGTCGACACCGGCGAGATCTCGACCAGCGCCGCCGAGCCCGGCCTCGTGATCCGCAACGAGGACGTGTTCCTCGAGAAGGTCCGCGAGCGCGTGGCCCTGGCCGAGGCGGTGTCGACGCTGCTGTCGCCCGTGCTGCTGCTCCAGACGGCCCAGGGCGACCGGCTGCACGCGGCCCTCGCCGCCGCCACCGACAACGCCGGCGCTCCCGCCGCGACCGACGTCGACCAGAGCGGCCGCACCCACGCCATCTGGGTCCTCGGCCCCGGCCCCCAGCAAGACGAACTGACCGCTCTGGCCGGTGGGGGAGAGCTCGTGGTCGCCGACGGCAACCACCGCAGCCTGGCCGCCCAGACCGCCGGCCTGCCCCGCTTCCTGGCCGTGGTCACCACGCCCGCCTCGGTCGCCATCCAGCCCTACAACCGCCTGGTCAGCGAGCTGACGCTGCCTCTCGACGAGCTGCTGGCGCGGCTGCGCGCGGCCGGCGCGACGGTCACCGACGTGCCCCGACCGGCACAGATCCCGGCCAAGGGCACCATCGAGCTGTACGCCTCCCATTTGCCCGGGTTCTCCGCGCCGTCCGGAGGACCAGGCGTCGGTAGCGGCACAGGCCGTACGTTCACCGTTGGGCTCCCGGTCAACGTGAACCTGCCCGACGTTGACAACCTCGACCACGCGCTGGTCGAGCGGGTGCTGCTGCGTGACGTGCTCGGGCTCGACCCGGGCGACAAGCGGATCAACTACGTGGGCGGCGACTACCCGGCCGAGTGGCTGCGCGGCGAGGTCGACGGCGGCCGCGCCGAGCTGGCCGTCCTGATCGCACCCGTGACCGTCGACGACTTCGTACGGGTGAACCTGGAGCGTCAGAAACTGCCGCGCAAGAGCACCTGGTTCACCCCGAAGGCCCGCGGCGGCCTGGTCCTGGCCCAGCTCGACTAGGTCTCACATGGCCTTGAATCCCCATCCGACCACCCCACCCACCACCCTTTGAAATGACATTGAATCCTCAAGTCCTGGCGGCGGCCGAGCTTCGTGCCCGGCCGCCCGCCGAGGTGCTCGCCGCCGACCCGTACGAGCAGCTCAAGTTCACACGGCAGGCGATGGAGGACGCGGTCGACGTCGAGTGCGGCCCGGCGCTGCCGCTGCCCGTGGTCGTCGACGTCGACGCCGACGGGGTGCCCGCCCGGCTCTACGCCAGCCGCGTCGACGCCCCCGTCTTCGTCTACGTGCACGGCGGCGGCTGGGCCTACGGCAGCATCGAGACAGTCGACCGGGTGTGCCGGCGCATCGCCGACCGGTCCGGCTGCGCGGTGCTGTCCGTCGGCTACCGCCTCGCCCCGGAACATGTGTTCCCGGCCGCGCTCGACGACGTCGAGACCGTCCTGGCCTACGTGCGCAAGTCCGGCGCCGAGCTCGGCGTCGACCCGTCCCGGCTGGCGATCGGCGGGGACAGCGCGGGCGGTCAGCTCGCCACCGTGGCCGCGCGCCGGCAGCGGGACGCGGTGAGCCCGCTCGACGGCCAGGTGCTGATCTACCCCGCCATCGACCCGATGACGGCCTCGGAGTCGTACGACGAAGTGGGCTCCTACGGTCTGGACCGGGCCTCGATGAAGCTGGCCTGGGAGACCTACGTCCCCGATCCGATGACGCGGTTCACGCCTGACGTCGCGCCGCTCGCCGCGGAAGACCTCGCCGGCATGCCGCCCACGCTGATCATCACCGCCGAGTACGACGTGCTGCGCGACGAGGGCGCCGACTACGCCGACGCGTTGCTGGCCGCCGGGGTGCCCGTGGTGCACACCCGCTACATGGGGGTGAATCATGGGTTCGCCCGCAAGCTCGCGGTGATCGACGACGCGCGGGTGGCGACCGATCAGGTTGCCGCCTACCTGCGCGCGCTCTTGTGCTTCTGACGTCGCCTTTTTTGAGAGAGTGAGACCATGCGCGTCTACCTGGGTTCCGACCACGCCGGTTACGAGCTGAAGATGCACCTCGTCAACCACCTGATCAAGCAGGGCCACGACGTCGTGGACGTGGGACCGCACGTCTACGACCCGGAGGACGACTACCCGGCGTTCTGTCTGCACACCGGGGCCCAGGTCGTCGCCGACGAGGGCTCGCTGGGCATCGTGATCGGCGGCTCGGGCAACGGCGAGCAGATCGCGGCCAACCTGATCGACGGGGTGCGTGCCGCCCTGGTCTGGCGCACCGAGATCGCCCAGCTGGCCCGGCAGCACAACGACGCCAACGTCATCGCCATCGGCGCCCGCGAGCACACCCTCGACGAGGCGACGTCCTTCGTCGAGACGTTCCTGGCCACCCCGTTCTCGGGCAACCCGCGTCACGCCCGCCGCATCGCCCAGCTGGCCGACTACGAGCGCAACCGCCCGACCCTGCCGCCCCTGCCAGCTAGCTGAGCTGGGCTTATGGCTCCGCTTTGCTCCGCGGCGATTTGCCCCCTGAGGCCGATGAGATGACGCACGGTTTTTCGACGCCGCGGGGTTTGCGGCGGCGGAAAACCGCACGTCATCTCATCGACGGGCAAATCGCGGGTAGTACTCGTTAATCGCGCTCGTCACCGATTTCGGGGGAGTTCCTCGCGGGGGACCCAGTTGCGGCGGACGATCGTCAGGTTGTGGTCGGCGTCGGCCAGGTCCTGGTCGGTGGGGCGGGCCGCGTCCCGGGCGCGCATCGCCGCGCCCACGCTGACCTGCGACGAGCCTGAGCCGACTAGGCCGCGCAGTCCCCGTTCCAGCTCCCGGTCGTCGCCCGCGGCCGCGCCCGGCACGGGGCGGCGGCCGTTGCCGTTGCGTGGTGGCCGCGCCACCCTTTCAACGGGAGCGGGAGTGGGAGCTGGACCTGGAGCTGGCACCGGGTCGGCGATGGGCTCGGTCATGGCCGCGCCCTCGGGCGGCCCGGCGGCCTCGTCGGCGCCCGGCGGCGGGGCGGGCGTGGCGGCGTGTGAGGGACGCACGCGGCGGCGTCGGCGTTCGGGCTCACCCATGCCGCCGACGCTACCGTGCGCATCGTCAGAACACCTCGATGGCGCTCGGCGCCCGGTGCCACCCGAAGGCCGTCGACGGCAGGTTGCCGGTGAACGTCTGGATGCGGCCCGCGGCGGCGAGCGCGGTCAGGGCCGTGCCGCCGAGGTAGGCCGCGCCCAGCTCGGTGACGCCACAGGCGAAATCGGGGGCCTCCTCGGTGCGCACGCAGGAGGCCTTGTCCTGATCGCCGACCAGCCGCCACCGGCCGCTGTTGGCCTCGAGAACCGGATCGGTCACCTCGAACACCACGTCGACCGGCGCCGCGTAGCGCCGGGCCTCGAGCGCGGCCGGGAGGTCGACCAGCCGCACCCACAGCGCGTCGTCGTAGGTGCGGCTGAGCAGGCGCGGATCGTCGACCATGAACTGGAGCGGCTCGTCGACGGTGGCGAAGTGGTACGACGCGCTTCGCGTCAGGTCGATGTTCAGCAGGAACCGCCACAGCTCCGCGTAGACGCCGGTGTCGCCCGCGATCAGCTCGGTGACCCGCACGGCGGAGTTCGGGCCCTGCGGGGTCCAGTCGTTCTTCACGCGCCACAGGGCGTACCCGGCGGGCCCGTCCGCGGTCTCGTAGAGCACGCCGCGCAGCTCGGTGGCGCCGCCACGCTGGTCGTCGCCGTCGTCCAGCAGGTAGTCCCACCAGTAGCCGGGGCGGCTGGACCAGCCGACCCGGTGCCCGCGCTGCGCCTCGTGCACCGCGACCAGGTCCGCTCGCGCGTTCTTCGGCTCGATCAGCCGGAACCGCCCGGCCGGCGCGGCGGGCCCGGTGAGCTTGACCTCGCGACTGCGGATGTCGAAGCGCAGCCGGTGAACGGCCGGCCCGTAGCCGTAGCGCGGGTAGATCGCCGCCTCGCTGGCCCAGAGCGCCGCGACCGGTTCGCGGCCGGCGCCGGCGATATCGGTGAGCTGGCGCCGCATCATCGCGGTGAGCAGGCCCCGGCGGCGGTGCGTGGGGGAGACGGCCACGCCGGTCACGTGTGCGACCGGGATGACATTGCCCGGCACGGTCATGTCGCGCGTCTGGACGGCCGCGCTGCCGACGATCTCACCCCCGTCCTCCACGACGAGTGAGCGTTCCGGCTCGATGATCTTCTTCTCGAGATCGCGCAGCTCGTCGCTCTTGTGCTCGTTGAACGCGTAGAGAAGGTGGTCGGCGATCGCACGCCGGTCGTTCTCGGTGGCGGCGCGCAGGCGCACGGATTGGTCCATGCGCACCTGTGTAGCGGAGTCCGGCCTCGGGAGCGAATGATTTGTCGGGTCGCTACTCTCGATGTGGGCGGGGGCGACGCCCCGCCGACCGGAGGGGGAATCGATGCCTGAGCAACCGCAGTGGTCGGAGCGGACGCTCGACATGCCACCGCAGGATCCCTGGGCCGACGCGCCCACGACGCCTGTGCACGGTCCGCCACCCACCGAGCAGTTTCCGGCCGCACCCGCGCCGGACCTGCCGTTCAGCCAGGGCCGCGCTCAGGTCAGCGCGCGCCCCCGGGCCGACCACGAGCCCACCGGCACGGGCTGGCCCGGCGCCGGCGCTCCGTCGGCTCACCCCAGCATCAGCTGGAAGTGGAGCGAGCTGCGCCTGGGCGGCGAGTGGACGAGTGCCGCGGTGCTGTTCGCCTTCGTCTGCTGGGGCATCTGGGCACTGTCGGGCGAGGGCCCGATCGGCACGCCGATGGTCGTGCTGCTCGTGACGCTCGCCGTCGCCGTCGGCGTCTTCTGCCTGGCCCGCGTCGTGGGTCACCTGGTGCTGGAGCGCCAGCTGGGCCGCGTCCGGCGCACCGCGCGCGGCTCACACCTGGTCACGGCCCTGTTCCTGGCCGGCGTCGGCGTGACCCACCTGCAGCAGACCGAGTGGGTGATGGACGCCGTCCACTGGGTGGCCGACCTGTTCGTCAACTGACGGGCCGGCGCGGTTCTAGCTGACGGGTTTGCCCCCGGTGATGCCAAGCACCTCGCCGGTCGTGTAACTCGACTCCGGGCTCGCGAAGTAGACGTAGGCGGACGCCAGTTCGGCCGGCTGTCCCGGCCGGCCGAGCGGCGTGTCCGCGCCGAACTTCCGCACCTTCTCGTCGACCATCGTCGCCGGGATGAGCGGCGTCCAGATCGGCCCCGGCGCCACCGCGTTGACCCGGATGCCCTGCTCGGCGAGATCCTCGGCCAGCGCCTTGGTGAACGCGACGATGCCGCCCTTGGTGGTCGCGTAGTCGAGCAGCGCACTCGACGACTGGTACGCCTGGATCGACGCCGTGTTGATGATCGTCGCGCCGGGCCCCATGTGCGGCACCGCGGCCCGGCTGATCCAGAACATCGCGTACAGATTGGTCTTCATGACCCGGTCGAACTGCTCGGTCGTGATGTCACTGATCCCGCCCGGCTGGGCCATCTGATAGGCCGCGTTGTTCACCAGGATGTCCAGCCCGCCGAGCTCGCTCACGGCCCGCTCGACGATCGCCTTGCAGTGCTCCTCGTCCCGGATGTCCCCCGGCACCCGTACGGCTTTCTGCCCCGCCGTCTCGATGAGCCCGGCGGTCTCGGCGGCGTCCTCTTCCTCCTCGGGCAGATAGCTGATCAGCACGTCGGCCCCTTCGCGAGCGAACGCGATGGCCACCGCCCGTCCGATCCCCGAGTCCCCACCCGTGATGACCGCCTTCCGTCCCACCAGCCGCCCCGAGCCACGGTAGCTGTCCTCACCGTGGTCGGGGCGGTCCGGCATCGCGTTCGTCGAGCCCGGCGGCTCTTGGTTACCGCCGTCGAGTGGGGATCGGGGATACAGGTTTCTCGGGTCCATGCCCTCCGCTTGCCCGTTCAGGGCCGGTTCATGCGCGCGGTTCCGATACATGAGCAGCCACGATGCGCCACCCATGTGGCAGCCGCACCCACGTCTGCGACTGACGGCCCAGCACCTCGCCGCCCGGATAGCAGAACAGGGTGTTCACCAGAGCAACCCCGTTCCCGTACGACTGAATGATCGTGTCCTTGAGGCGCCGGCCGGGCGGCAGTGGTGGTTGAGCGAGCCGCCACGCCCGTTGTTCATCAAGACCGACCTGCTGGTCGGCGATCCCGTAGCGCACCGTCCCCTCGGCGAAGAAGCCGAGCATCGCCTCTACGTCGTTGGCGACCAGAGCCTTCTCGTACGCCTCGAAGGCCGCTGCCACCTCGATGAGCACCTCCGGATCATCGCGTCGCACTGGTGGCCCCCTCGGCCGGCACGGGCACACCGCCCTCGGGCGCCTCGGTGAAGGTGTTGCCCTCGAAGCTGTCCATCTCGTCCTGGCCCGGCACGCGCGGCACGGGCTTGCTGAGCGCGAAAAGCACGCAGACGACCGTTAGGAACAGATATCCGAGCGTCACCTGCCCGTCCGCGTTCCACTGCACCTTCTCGGCGTGGATCAATCCGATGAAGCTGAGCACCGCGCCCGATCCCGCGAATACCGCCGCGTGCCAGAAGCGCTTGTCGATGATGAACGCGACGATCGCCCCGAGCACGAGCCCGGCCAGGATCGCCCCCTCGCCGAGCGTTCGGAGCCCGTCGTAGACCACGCCCGCCCCGGCCAGCGCGCTGGTCCCGACCTCGGCCGCCGAGGTCCCGGCGGCCGCCAGCGCGTTGTCCATCTGCCCGGTGGCCCACTGCGCGATGTTGGGGATGAGCGCCGCCACCACCGCGGCCGCGTGCGCCTTCGGGGTCGCCTGGAACGCCTGAGCGCCGATCAGCAGGCCGATGTAGAGCAGGATCGGCACGATCGCGGCCGTCGGCAGGATCGCCCCGAGCAACCCGAACAGGCCGAAAAAGCACAGCAGAGCGATCACGACGCCGGTCGCCATCGAATAGCCGGTGCGGCCGCCCGCCGCCTTCCAACCCGGGTGTCCGACATAGACGGCCGGCGGGAACGGCGAGCCGAGACACGAGCCGATCACCGCGCCGGCTCCGTCGGCCAGCAGCACACTACGAAGGTTGTAGCGATCACCGGCGGTCGCGGCGCTCTCTACGTTGGTCATCGCCTCGGTGAAGTTGTAGACGCCGAGCGGGATCGCGGTCGCCAGCAGCGGCGCCATGTCGGCCAGGCCGTCGAGGAGCAGGCCGAACTTCAGGTGCGGGAAGGCGAACGCGATGTCGCGGGCGGCCGAGGTCACGTCGGGCACCGACATGGCCCCGCCGATCCAGCCGATCGCGGTGCCGACGAGCAGCGCGGCCAGCCCGATCGGGAAGTTGTAGGGCAGTTTGACGTCGGTGAGCAGGCCGATCAGCAGCAGCCCGAAGACCGGCAGCGCGATCCACGCGTAGTTCCACATGTTCCCGGCCGGGTTCATCGAGATGAAGGTGATCGAGATGCCGGCCAGGGTGCCCAGCAGCGCTGCCTTCGGCGCATATTTGCGGATGTACGGGCCGACGAACGCCCCGATCAGCACGATGACGCCGATGATGAACGCCCACGCGATGCCCGCCGTCCAGGCCGCGACCGGGTTCTTGGTGGTCAGGTAGATCGGCAGCATGATCACGAAGATCACGATGAACATATGCGGCACGCTCGGGCCGTACGGCAGGGCGGTGACGTCGGAGCGTCCCTCGCGCGCGGCCAGCCGCCGGGCCAGGAACGTGTAGAAGATGTTGCCGGCGACCAGCGCGATGCCGAGTGCGGGCAGGATGACGCCGAAGACGTCGGCGGCCGGCATCCCGATGACGCCGATGCAGAGCCCGGTGAGGGTTAGCACGTTGACCAGGACGTTGACGCCGAAGCCGAAGAAGGCGTTCGTGTCGCCGCGAACCCAGTAGGGAAGCCGTGCCGTCGCAACTCCTGGTGTCATCGCAACTCCTCGAGGGCGGAGATCAGGGTGGGGGAGTCGGCGACCCAGCCGAAGATGCCGCCCTGCGCGGCGATCATCTCCAGCCCGACGCGCTGGAACTCGGGAAAGTAGGAGCCGACGCAGTCGGCCGGCACGAGACACTCGTACCCGCGGTCATTAGCCTCGCGGACCGTGGTGTGCACGCAGACCTCGGTCGTGACGCCCGTCACCACCAGGCTGCGCGCGCCGAACTTGTCGAGAACGTCGGACAGGTCGGTGGCGTAGAAAGCGCCCTTGCCCGGTTTGTCGACGACGACCTCGCCGTCGACGGGCTGCAACTCGTCGACGATGTCGTGGCCGTACTCCCCGCGTACGAGGATGCGGCCGAACGCGCCCGGGTCCCCGATGCGTTTCGAGGGGGCGCCCCGCCGCAGCTTGGCGGGCGGACAGTCCGACAGATCGGGTAGATGACCCTCACGGGTGTGGACGATCGGCAACCCTGCCGTTCGCCAGGCGGCCATCAGCGCGGCCAGCGGCTCGATCGCGCGGCTGAGCTGGCCGACGTCGTTGCCCAGGCTCTCGCCGAACCCGCCCGGCAGCAGGAAATCGCGCTGCATGTCGATGACCAGCAGCACCGTGCTCTCGAGATCGAAGGTGAAGGGACCCGGCTTCGCGTCGACGGTCGGCATGATCACGCCTCCGTCGCCGCGATGACGTCGTCCGAGGTGGCGACGCAGCCGAAGACCCCGCCCTGCATGGTGACCATGTGCAGGGCGGCTGAGTGGTTGCCGGGATCGGTGGCCCCCGTGCAGTCGCTCAGGATCAGGCACTCGTACCCGCGGTCGTTCGCCTCGCGCATCGTCGTGTGCACGCAGACGTCAGTCGTGATGCCGGTCAGAATCAGATGCGAGATGCCGCGGGTACGCAGCACGAGGTCGAGATTGGTGGCATAGAAGGCGCCCTTGCCCGGCTTGTCGATCACCACCTCGCCGGCCACGGGTTCGACCTCGGGCACGATCTCCCACCCGGGCTCGCCCTTGATCAGGATCCGTCCGCACGGCCCTTCCGAGCCGATTTCCGCCCCGATCCGCGCCGACCGCCACCGCTTGTTGGCCGGCAGGTCGGACAGGTTCGGGTCGTGCCCCTCCCTGGTGTGGATCACGAGCATCCCGAGCTCCCGCGCGTGCGCCAGCAGTCGCGCGGTAGCCGGCAGCCCGGCCCGGGTCAGCTCGATGTCGTAGCCCATCGAGTCGACGTAGCCGCCTTTTCCGCAGAAGTCGGTCTGCCAGTCGATGCAGATGAGCGCCGTCCGCGGCACAGGCACCGTGCCGTCGTACGGCCAGAGGTACGGGTCGGCCTTGACCGGCCCGATCGTTGCGGTCATCAGGTGGCTCCTCTCGCCCGGAAGTTCCGCCAGCCGCCGCTGGCAGTGATGTCCTCGGCCCCGGTCGCCGCGTAGGCCTCGCACAGAAACCCGGTGACCTCCGTGCCGTCGTGCAATGCGATCCGGCCCAGCGACAGCGGGGCCGCGATGCCGGCCAGGAAGCCCCCGACCTGGGCCGCGGGCAGCTGCCAGAGCTCCACGTCGATCGCCTCGCCGCTCGCGTCGCGTACCAGTCCCGGTGCGCCCAAGGGCAGGTGATAGAGGCGATAGCAGGGTGCGGTGCGGGCAGTGCCGGCCGGCGTGGCCCCGCGGTCGAGCAGTTCGTGGTGGCGTGGTTCGCCGCTCAGGTGCAGCCCCACGACGGCGAGCGTCATCGTGTCCTCGACCGGCAGCGACCGGGCGTACATGGCCAGCGTCTCGTCGCTGAAGGCCGGCCCGAAGAGCGTGATCGACGCGGGCCGCCCGTCCGCCGTGAACCCGTTCGGCACGGTCACGGCCGCGAGGTCGAGCAGATTCGCGAACTGCGTGTATCGCCCCAGCAGCAGGTTGCGTCCGATCGGATCGCCGGCGATCTCGTCGTACGTGAAGGTCGTGCCGATCGTCGGGAGCACCAGCACGTCGATCCGCTCCCACAGGCGATCGGTCGCGGCCTTGAGCTCTTGCAGCCGGTGCTGGGCGCGGAACGCGTCGACCGCCGAGAACTTGAGTCCCGTCTCGAGCACGGCCCGGGTCACCGGCAGCACCGACTGCGGATGCGACGCCAGGAATTCCCCGAGGCCGGCCAGCCGCTCGGCCACCCAGGGCCCGCGATAGAGCAGGTCCCCGGCCTCCAGCAGCGGCCCGACATCGACCGTCGCGGCCCCGACGACCCTTGAGAACGCCTTTTCCTGCCCCGCGTCCCCGAAGAAATCCAGGCTTTCCGGTACGCCCACCCGCGGCTCGGCGATCAGCTCACGGTGCCCCTCCCGCGACCACGGGTCGTCCCGTACGCGGCCCCGCGCGACCCGCATCACCCGGTCAGCGGTGGTCAGGTCCCGCGCGAACACCGACACGCAGTCGAGCGATCGGCAGGCCGGCACCACCCCGAGCGTGCTCAGCAGCCCCCGCGTCGGTTTGATGCCCACGATCCCGTTGAGCGCGGCCGGCACCCGTCCGGACCCGGCCGTGTCGGTGCCGAGCGCGAAGACCACCGTCCCATCGGCAACGGCCACAGCCGATCCCGAGCTCGATCCACCCGAGATGAGCCCGCCCCCGAAGACGCTCTCCGCCACCCCGTACGGCGAGCGCGCCCCCGTCAGTCCCGTGGCGAACTGATCGAGGTTCGTCTTGCCGACCACCACCGCGCCCGCGTCGACCAGCCGCTGCACCACGGCCGCGTTGCGCTGCGGCACGTACGCGAAGTCAGGGCATCCCGCCGTGGTCGGAAGCCCCGCCACATCGATGTTGTCCTTGACCGCGAACGGCACCCCGGCCAGCGGCAACCCGGGATCGATGGCCGCCACCCGCTCGCGCAGCTGCCCCTCCGAGAAGGTGCTGATCCACACCCCCTCGGCTGCCGGCCGACCGAGCACTTCCTCGACGAACGCGTCTGCATCCACATCGTCGATTGTCGACAATTCTGTTACAGCGAAGCCGACGCTTTGTAACGGCGCGATTTCGCTGGGCTCGCATGGGCCCCGTTCTCTGGCCGACGACCCGGAATTTTGAGGCTAGTTGTCGGATTTCTTGGAACGGGGCCGACGGATGGAGGGCCACACGGCGACCGCGATCATCACCACGCCGAGTGCCATCAGCGTTATCCAGAGTGCGGCCATCGCGCGACAGTACCTCCGGTGCGGGCACTTGCGGATGCGCGGAACGTGCCTGATTCCGGCGGCCCGTGGGCCGTGGGGGCGCGGCGCCGGGCCGCCACCCGGCGCCGCGCGTCTCAGCCGGCGTGGGTGCCCCGGCCAAGAGCTCTGGACCCTGCTCCCGTTCCAGACGCCCGCGCAAAGGTAATCCCAAACTTAGACAATCGTCTATTAGCTGCCCCTTAAATCGCACACAGAATCAGCCTCCCGTCACCCACGGCGACCGGAGCGCCGGGACGTGGGAAGGGTGGCGGCCGGGGCCGTGCGGGGGCCGACCCGCCGACTGCGGCGCCGAGACGGCGACGGGTGCCGGGCGACGGTGGC
This sequence comes from Actinoplanes solisilvae, assembly GCF_003999975.1. Taxonomy (GTDB): domain Bacteria; phylum Actinomycetota; class Actinomycetes; order Mycobacteriales; family Micromonosporaceae; genus Actinoplanes; species Actinoplanes solisilvae. Next base: position 197,560 of record NZ_RJAC01000017.1, read on the forward strand.
GAGACTGGCAGACTCACCAGAGTGAGCGACGGGGAGCTGCAGACGTACAGTCTCGTGGAGCTGGCGGTGGAACGCCTGCGGCTGGAGATCTTGAGCGGCCGCAGCGAGCCGGGCCAGCGCCTCATCGAGGAGCAACTGACCCGCCGCCTGGGCATCAGCCGTGCACCGCTGCGAGAGGCCATGCGCCTGCTGGCCCAGCAGGGCCTGGTCGAGCACATCCCCCGGCGAGGCGCCCGGGTCGCGACGCTGTCCGACGACGACGTGCGCGAACTCTACGAGGTCCGCGACGTGCTGGAGCGACACGCCATCGCGACCATGCCGGATTCCCCCGACCTGACCCGCCTCCGCGCCACGCTGGACGTGATGCGCCTGGCCACCGCCTCCGACGACCGCCTGGAGCTGGCCAACGCCCACCGCCGTTTCCACACCGAGGTGGTGGCCCTGGCCGGAAACCGCCAACTGACCGCCCTGTACGGCTCGCTGCTCGTCCGAATCCAGCTCTACATGGCCGTCAACATGCAACGAGAGGCCGAGGCAACCCGCTCCGACGACGGCCTGCAACGCCACGAACGCCTACTGACCGCCCTGGAACAGGGCACCCCCTCAGCAATCCTGACAGCCCTAACCACCCACGGCGCCCGCGCCTACTTGACGTAACCCCACGTCACCCGCACGCCACGAACATGATCCGCCCGCCGAGCCGGGTTGGCGTATGCCGGAAGCCTGACCGAGAACCGCCCGCCCACCCGTCGTGCTGAGCCGGCGTACGCCAGGAACTTGATCTTGGTCTGCCCGCCCACCCGTCGTGCTGAGCCGGCGTACGCCAGGAACTTGATCTTGGTCTGCCTGCCCACCCGTCGTGCTGTGGTGGTGTACGCCAGGAACTTGATCTTGGTCTGCCTGCCCACCCGTCGTGCTGTGGAGGTGTACGCCAGGAACTTGATCTTGATCTGCCTGCCCACCCGTCGTGCTGTGGTGGCGTACGCCAGGAACTTGATCTTGATCTGCCCGCAACCAACGACGGCCAGTAACCAGCCGTAACGTGGGGGTCTGGGGGCTCGGCCCCCAGGTAAGAATGCGAGCCGCCCCGGTCCGCGCACTCCGCGGACAGGGGGGAGCCAAAGGCGAGCGGGCGACGAGAATCGAACTCGCGTAATCAGTTTGGAAGACTGAGGCTCTACCATTGAGCTACGCCCGCAAGCCCCCGTCGAGGACGGGGGTTCTGGGACAGCTTACTGAATCATCTCCCGTCCACGCGAACCGGATTCCCCTCCAGGTGACTCCAGCGCACGCGCGTGGAAGCGGACCGCATACACTGGCCGTCGCCACGGGGTGTGGCGCAGCTTGGTAGCGCACTCGCTTTGGGAGCGAGGGGCCGTGGGTTCAAATCCCGCCACCCCGACTGACATCAACTATCCGCGCAACAAGGAGTACGCCTGTGAAGAGCACCGTCGAGACTCTGAGCCCGACTCGGGTGAAGCTCGCCATCGAGGTGCCGTTCGACGAGCTCAAGCCGAGCCTGCAGAAGGCGTACCGGGAGATCGGCGCGCAGGTGCAGGTGCCGGGCTTCCGTCGCGGCAAGATCCCGTCAGCGGTCATCGACCAGCGGGTCGGACGGGGCGCGGTCCTGAACGAGGCGGTCCAGGAGGCCATCCCGCAGAAGCTTCTCGAGGCCGTGCAGGAGCACGACGTCAAGACGCTGGGCCGGCCCGACGTCGAGATCACCGAGTTCGCCGACAACGAGCCGCTGCGGTTCACGGCCGAGGTCGACGTCCGTCCCGAGATCACCGTGCCCGACCTGTCGACGATCTCCGTCACGGTTCCGGCGGTCGAGATCGGCGACAACGAGATCGATGAGCAGATCAACGGCCTGCGTGAGCGTTTCGCCACGCTGAAGACCGTCGAGCGGCCGGCCGCCGAGGGCGATTACGTGCAGCTCGACCTGAAGGCGACCGTCGACGGCGAAGAGGTTCCGGGCGGTTCCGCCACGAACATCTCGCACGAGGTTGGCAGCAAGCAGCTTCTTCCGGGTCTCGACGAGGTCCTGGTGGGCCTGGTCGCCGGCGCCGACGCCAACTTCACCACTCAGCTCGTGGGCGGCGACTTCGCCGGCCGTGACGCCGAGGTCGAGGTCACGGTGCGCAGCGTCAAGGACAAGCAGCTTCCCGAGATCGACGACGACTTCGCCCAGATGGCGAGCGAGTTCGACACGCTCGACGAGCTCAAGGGCGACCTGCGCGAGCGGCTGACCAAGGTCAAGAAGGTCGAGCAGATCTACGCCGCCCGTGACGAGGCGCTCAAGCAGCTCGTCGAGGCTGCGAACATCCCCGCTCCCGAGGGTGTCGTCAAGGACGAGGTCGAGGGCCGCAAGCAGGCCATGACCGACCAGCTCGAGCGCATCGGCGCGACGCTGCAGGACTATCTGACCTCGGAGGACAAGACCGAGGAGCAGATCGACCAGGAGCTGACCGAGGCCGCTCAGGAGGGCGTCCGCATTCAGCTGCTGCTCGACACCGTCGCCGACGCCGAGGACGTTCAGGTCTCCGACGACGAGTTCGGCCACGAGATCGTGCACCGGGCGCAGCGCGCTCAGATGCAGCCTCAGCAGTACTACGACCAGCTCGTGCAGTCGGGCGCGGCCGCCGCGGTCTTCGGTGACGTTCGCCGGGGCAAGGCGCTGGCCTCCGTGATGGAGCAGGTCGAGATGAAGGACGCCGACGGCACGGTCCTGACCCTCGACGACCTCCGCGCCGCCAGCGAGGACGAGCACGCCGGTCACAACCACTGAGTTAGCTCTAGGGTGGAAGCCGTCGCTCTGTGGGGCGGCGGCTTCCGCGTTTCTCCGGTCCCGTGCGCTGTCAGCGAACACCCGCCTGAGCGGGAAGCTGATGCGCATAAGACCGGTTAGGTTGGTCGTACGACGGACAACCTGCCGGCCGCGTTCTGGCCGACACAGTCAGCTGTGAAGGGCTGCCATGACCGATCTTCATCTCGCCGCGAGCCCCTTGCTCCGCGGTGAAACCCTCAGTGGCAACCTCGACGACTCGGTCTTCAATCGGCTGCTGCGTGAGCGGATCATCTTCCTCGGCAGCGAGGTGACCGACGCGGTCGCCAACCGCATCTGCGCGCAGCTGCTGCTGCTTTCCGCCCAGGACCCCGAGCGCGACATCAACCTGTGGATCAACTCGCCCGGTGGCTCCGTCTACTCGGGCATGGCGATCTACGACACCATGCAGTTCATCGACAACGACGTGCAGACCGTGGCGATGGGCATGGCCGCGTCGATGGGGCAGTTGCTGCTCTGCGCGGGCGCCCCGGGCAAGCGTTTCTCGCTGCCCCACGCGCGGATCATGATGCACCAGCCTTCGGGCGGCATGGGCGGCACCGCCGCCGACATCGCCATCCAGGCTGAGCAGATGCTTTACACGAAGCGGATGTTCCAGGAGCGGGTCGCCTTCCACACCGGCCAGACCCAGGAGCAGATCGAGGCCGACTCCGACCGTGACCGTTGGTTCACGGCTCAGGAGGCCGTCGACTACGGCTTCATCGACAAGGTGATCACCGGGGCCACTCAGGTTCCCGAGGGCGCCGGAACGCTGAACTGAGGAGCTGAACCATGACTGACCTGACCTTGCCCTCTGGGTTCGCGCCGGTGCACAACCGTTACGTGCTGCCCTCCTTCGTCGAGCGTTCCTCGAACGGGATGATGAAGGAGACGAACCCCTACAACAAGATGTTCGAGGACCGGATCATCTTCCTCGGCGTCCAGGTGGACGACGCGTCGGCCAACGACGTGATGGCCCAGCTGCTGACGCTGGAGAGCTCCGACCCGGACCGCGACATCCTGATGTACATCAACTCGCCCGGCGGCTCCTTCACCGCCATGACGGCGATCTACGACACCATGCAGTACGTGCGCCCCGACATCTCGACGGTCTGCCTCGGGCAGGCGGCCAGCGCGGCTGCCGTCCTGCTGGCCGGCGGCACGGCGGGCAAGCGCATGGCTCTGCCCAACTCGCGGGTCCTGATCCACCAGCCGGCCACCGAGGGCGGCTACGGCCAGGGTTCCGACATCGAGATCCAGGCGCGCGAGATCCTGCGCATGCGCACCCAGATGGAGCAGATGATCTCGCGCCACACGGGCCGCACGACCGAGCAGGTCCGCAAGGACGTCGACCGCGACAAGATCATGACGGCCGACGAGGCCAAGGAGTACGGCATCGTCGATGTCGTTCTCGCCTCGCGGAAGAAGAGCCTGCAGTCGGTGGGCACGGGTAGCTGAGCGTAGAGTCAGGGGCCGGCCTGAGCGAGTTTGGGCGGACCGACCCCTGACACGCCCGTTTTGGGGGGTCGGAGAACCGCCCCTTTGCGGGTAACGTCGAGGATGCAGCCTCAGATACGCGCTTCGGCAGACGATGAGATGGCAACGAGGCAAATCGTCCTCGGATCAGGGGCCGGCGCGAGCCGGCCGATGAGCTCAAGGAGAACGTAGGTGGCACGGATCGGCGACGGCGGCGACCTACTCAAGTGCTCCTTCTGTGGGAAGTCCCAGAAGCAGGTTAAGAAGCTCATCGCGGGCCCCGGGGTCTATATCTGCGACGAGTGCATCGACCTCTGCAACGAAATCATCGAAGAGGAGCTGGCCGAGACCGGCGAGGTGAAGTGGGAAGAGCTTCCCAAGCCGATGGAGATCTGCCAGTTCCTCGATCAGTACGTGGTCGGCCAGGAACAGGCCAAGAAGGCGCTCTCGGTCGCCGTCTACAACCACTACAAGCGGATTCAGGCCGAGTCGAGCGGTGCTCCCGGTGGGGGCAGCGATGTCGAGGTGGCCAAGTCCAACATCATGCTCATCGGCCCCACCGGCTGCGGCAAGACCCACTTGGCGCAGACGCTGGCCCGCATGCTCAACGTGCCGTTCGCGATCGCTGACGCCACCGCTCTGACCGAGGCCGGCTATGTCGGCGAAGATGTCGAGAACATCCTGCTCAAACTGATCCAGGCCGCCGACTACGACGTCAAGCGTGCCGAGCAGGGCATCATCTACATCGACGAGGTCGACAAGATCGCCCGTAAGAGCGAAAACCCGTCGATCACGCGGGACGTCTCCGGTGAGGGCGTCCAGCAGGCCCTCCTCAAGATCCTTGAGGGCACGGTGGCCAATGTGCCGCCCCAGGGTGGTCGCAAGCACCCGCACCAGGAATTCATCCAGATCGACACCACCAACGTGCTGTTCATCGTCGGTGGCGCGTTCGCCGGGCTCGACCGCATCATCGAGTCGCGTGTCGGTCACGGCGGTGTCGGCTTCGGTGCCCACCTGCGCTCGATCTCCGAGCGCAACACCGACGACATCTTCAGCAAGGTCATGCCGGAAGACATGCTGAAGTTCGGGCTGATCCCCGAGTTCATCGGTCGTCTGCCGGTCATCACCACGGTCCGCAACCTCGACCGCGAAGCGCTGATCAAGATCCTGACCGAGCCGCGCAACGCGTACGTCAAGCAGTACCAGCGGCTTTTCGAACTGGACGGTGTCGAGCTCGAGTTCGACTTCGGCGCGCTCGAGGCCATCGCCGACCAGGCCATGCTCCGCGGCACGGGCGCTCGCGGCCTCCGCGCGATCATGGAAGAGGTCCTGCTCTCCGTGATGTACGAGGTGCCCAGCAACCCTGACGCGGCCCGCGTGGTAATCAACCGCGAGGTAGTCCTCGAAAACGTGAACCCGACGATCGTCCCGCGCGAGTTCGTGGGCCGTCGCCGCCGGGAACGCGAGGAAAAGTCCGCCTGATCCACCAGCTTTCTGCCGCCGCCGTCGCTCTGACGGCGGCGGCTTTTTTTGCCCGTACGAGGCTGTCGCGTCCACAACCGCACTGGCTGGCTGAACGCCGCTGCGGGCCGCGCCGTCGGGGTCCAGCCGATCACCCGGCTTCCGGCCCGGCCCCGCTGGTTACGCTTCCCGGCAGCGCGCGCCGGCGTCAGTGGTGTCACCCGCGGGGTCGCCAGCGTGCCCGTCGGCGTCATTGTTGTCACCCGCGAGGGTCGCCAGCACGGCCGTGGCCCAGTTGATGTTGGTCTGCTCGTACATGCGGCCGGCCATCAACGTCAGGTACGGCCCGACCTGCTTTCCGGCTTCCAGGAACTCGCGCTCGTCGAGCCCGCCCAGCAGCCGCTCGCGCAACTGGTCGTACCGTGCCAGTTTTTGCGTCGACCGAGCGAGGCGCGCCTCGGCCCCCGCGATGATCGCCGCCGGATCGGCCTCGTCGAGAGCCTGCATCTTGACCATGAATTCGTCCCGCAGAGCCGGGGGTTTGGCCGGTCGCCGGCTGAACGCGCGCAACTCCGCCCGCCCCGCCTCGGTCAGCGTGAACACCCGCTTGTTGGGCCGGCGACTCTGCTCGACGACACGCGCGTCGACCAGCCCGTCCGACTCCAGCCGTTCCAGATCGCGGTAGAGCTGCTGCGGCGTGGCCGTCCAGTAGTCCGCGACCGCCACGTCGAACCGCTTGGCCAACTCGTATCCCGAGGCCTCTCCGTGCGAGAGCGCCGCCAGCACGGCATGACGCAGCGACACCTGGACACCTCCTCGTCCGGCGACTAGCGTCAGACACACCTAATCAATTTGTTGAGTATAGGGGTCACGCAGTGCATCCGTTCCGAGCAGCGATCGAAGCCCGCGACGTGGACGCCGCCATCGCGCTGCTCCACGAGGACGTCGTCTTCCGCAGCCCCGTCGTCTTCACCCCCTATCGCGGCCGCTTCGCCGTGGCCCAGATCCTGCGCGCGGTCATCGAGGTCTTCGAGGACTTCCACTACACCCGCGAGATCGGCGCCGCGGACGCTCCCGATCACGCGCTCGTCTTCCGCGCCCGAGTCGGCGACAAGGAACTCGAGGGAGCCGACTTCCTCCACCAGGACGCCACCGGCCAGATCACCGAGTTCACGGTGATGATCCGCCCGCTGAAAGGCGTCCAGGCCCTCGCCGAGGCCATGAAGGCCCGCCTCACCCCACCCACGCCATGACCCCGCCCGCACGAGGCATTACGACCCCACGTGCAACCGGTCGACGCGTCGACCGTTCTCGAACAGGTCGATGACCGTGACTGACGTTCGCGAGATCGAGATGCCGGCGGAGCTCGAAGATCTCGCCGCCCTCACTCCCACGCACTACCGCGAGTCGCTCACGCTCACCGTCACCCGGGTCGAGCCTGCGGAGCATTGGGCGCGCCTGGTCCTCGAACGAGCTCCGCTGACCGCGCGAGTCCAGATGATCACGGTCTGGACCCTCCTCGGGATTCGCCTCGCCCCGCCGTGGTCAGCCGCTCAGGTCTTGGGCTGGCGCACCGTGCACAGCACCCCAGATGTCATCGTTCTCGAAGCTCGAGCTGCCGCGGGACTGACCGCGCGCCTCGTCTTTCATGCCACCGCCTCCACCCTCACCCAGGCCATGCTGGTTCGCTTCGATCGCCCGACCGGTCGTCGAATCTGGACCCGTCTGGCTCCCGGTCACCGTCGCTTCCTCAAACTCCTCCTGGCCCGGGCTGCGGACAACCTCCTTAGGTAGGGGGTCGGCCCGCTACTTCCGACCGTTGGTGCGCAGTGGCCGCGCTCGTAGGCTGCAGGCATGCGCGTTGCGGTGTGTCAGGTGAACTCGCGGGCCGATCGAGACCACAACCTCCAGGTCGCCCGTGGCCTGTTGGAGCGAGCAGCGTCCGTCGGCGCCGAGCTGGCCGTCCTGCCCGAATACGTCGACTATCTGGGGCCCGGAGACACCGCGCCCAAACCCGAGGGGGCAGATGGGGAGTTCGCCCAGTTCTTCGCGAGCGCCGCCCGAGAACTCGGCATCTGGGTGCACGCCGGCTCTTTCCACGAGACCGGCCCCGATTCACGCCGCACCTACAACACCTCCCTGGTCTTCGACCCGAGGGGCGAGCTCGCCGCCCGCTATCGCAAGATCCACCTGTACGACGTGGAGATCGCTGGTCGCGTCTCCTACCAGGAGTCCCGATCGGTGGCCCCGGGCGTCGAGACGGTGACGGCAGAGATCGCGGGAGTCCGTACGGGCTTGTCGATCTGTTACGACCTACGGTTCCCCGAGCTCTATCGGCGCCTCGCCATCGACGGTGGGGCTCGCGTGCTGGTCGTTCCCGCGGCTTTCATGCTGCACACCGGCCGTGACCACTGGGAGGTCCTGCTGCGGGCCCGAGCGATCGAGAACCAGTGCTACGTCATCGCCGCCGGTCAGATCGGCGACCACGACCCCGGTCGCACCTGCTTCGGCCGCAGCATGATCGTGGATCCCTGGGGGACTGTCCTGGCCCAGGCGCCCGACACCGTCGGCATCGTGACCGCCGACCTGGACCTCGCCCGCCTCGATCAGATCCGCTCGGAACTACCCAGCCTCGCCAACCGTCGCCTCTAACCGAGATCGTGTGGCGCTGCCGGTACACGTCGGTGGCCCGGTGGCGGGTTGGGGTTGGTTCAAACAGCGCCTCTGCGTCGGCCAAAGCCGTCAGATTGGGCTTTCAGCGAGGCGAGAGGGGCCCCTAGCTGGGATTTTGCCGGTTGCTGGTCCAACGGCCCGGTCGGGCGACGGTTTCTAGCCGACCAGGTGTCAGCGGCGTCACAGCAGTTGGTAGAGGTAACCGACGATGGCCAGTCCGATTACAGCGCCGCCACTCAGAAGCATGGCGCCGCCCATGCGGGAAGGGCCGCGCTCGAGCAGGCGGCGGATCGAGACAACGAGCGTGACCAGCACAAGCGTGCCGATCAGGAACTGGCCGAAGGGCATGATCATGTCGACGAGCACGTCGGCGGCGAGCGTCGGGGAAGCTCCCATGAACACACTCTTTCACGTCGTGCTGCTCATTCGGGCACTGTCGGTGCTCGACCGGGTGGGGGGCCGATTTGCATGATCGTCACCCGGTCGCGTAACTTTCTCTCTGCCCGAGGGAAACCCGGACGAACGGAGCGAAAGCGACGGTCGGACGGCGACTCCGAAGGGCAGGTCTTAAGCTTCACGAACGAGGCCGGGCGGAGCCGAGCAGGGCGACTTGCGAAAGCGAAACCGACCGGGTAAGTTAGTCAAGCCAGCGGGAACCGGGCAAGCAGATCACTAAGTGATCGTCGGCCGGTCCGCGAGGCCACTCCACGATCTACCCGCCGGAAAGCGGGTTCGAGTCGTGGGGCAAACTTGGGCGGTGCGAGCAAGATCCTAGATCTTGCGCTCGCGGAGCCGACCGGGTAAGTTTGAGCGGTTGCCCCGGAGCGGTAAGCCGGGAGCGGTTGTTCTTTGAGAACTCAACAGGGTGCTTGATAAGCCAGTGCCAATTAGTAATACCCCGGCCGGCTTGCCTCGTTTTGCGGGGTCAAGTTTGGTGGGAGATTCCTTTGGCAACATTT
>NZ_RJAC01000018.1 GCF_003999975.1 Actinoplanes solisilvae
CCGAAGACCGGCTTGCGGCTGAAGACCGGGATGACCTCGGTGATGATGCCGAAGAACGGCAGCGCCACGATGTACACCTCGGGATGGCCGAAGAACCAGAAGAGGTGCTGCCACAGCATGGGCCCGCCCGTGGCCGGGTCATAGACGTGGGCGCCGAGAATGCGGTCGGCCGCCAGGGCGAAGAGCGCGGCGGCCAAAAACGGGAAGACCAGGATCACCAGAAGGCTGGTGACCAGGATGTTCCACGTCATGATCGGCATGCGGAACATGGTCATGCCGGGGGCGCGCAGGGTCACGATCGTGGTGATCATGTTGACCCCGCCGAGGATCGTGCCCAGACCCGAGAGCGCCAGACCGACCACCCACATGTTGCCGCCGACGCCCGGGGAGTTCGGCGAGTCGCTGAGCGGCGCGTACGCCGTCCAGCCGAAGTCGGCCGCGCCGCCCGGGGTGAAGAAGCCACCGATCGCGATCGCCCCGCCGAACAGGTAGAGCCAGTACGCGAACGCGTTGAGCCGCGGGAAGGCCACGTCGGGCGCGCCGATCTGGATCGGCACCACGAAATTCGCGAACGCGAACACGATCGGCGTCGCGAAGAACAGCAGCATGATCGTGCCGTGCATCGTGAAGAGCTGGTTGTACTGCTCCGGTGAGAGGAACTGCATGCCCGGGCGGGCCAGTTCGGCCCGCATCATCAACGCCATGAACCCGCCGAGCATGAAGAACACGAAGGCCGTGATCATGTACATGATCCCGATCTGCTTCGCGTCCGTCGTGCGCAGGACACGGGCCAGCGCCGTGCCCTTGACCTGCCGCCGCACGGGATACGGCCGGGCCACCACGGGGCGAGGGGTAACTTCGGTCACCCGAACCTCCTCGACGTCGAGGGGCGGCCCACGATCTCGAGCCGCATTCTTCCGACCGTACTCACGACGGCACGCTTGTAAACGCGCACGCCAAGACCAACTTTGACGGTCCCGGCCCGGTGGTTCCGGACCGCGCCGACGACCTCGGCGTCGCTTTCCTCGACACCGCCGAAATGCACGCCGCGCCCTGATGCTTCTCGCCACTCCGGCCGCCCCGGCGGATCGCGCGATCAGGTGATGCGGCCGGCCCGCCGCGAGGGAAACAGTGGGGCGTGAACAGCTCCTTGTGGCGTACGCGATTGCGCGCCGGCCGACGGCCCGCGTGGGACACCGAGCGGCTGATCCTCGAGACCGAGCGCAAGGCCCTCCTGCGGCTCGGCGCCCTGGCCGGCAGCGCCCCCATCCAGGAGTTGTTCGATGCCATGGCCGAGGAACTGGGCCGCATCGTCGACATCGAGACCGGCGCGACCTTCCAGGACATGGCCGGCGTCTCCCGGTTCGACCCGGACGGGCTGATGACACTGGTCGCCAAGTGGGGGCGGCGTCCCGACTGGCCGTCCCCGCTCGGGTCCCGATGGTCGCTGGACGGTGACAGCGCCAACGCCCGCGTGTTCCGCACCGGCCGCCCGGCCCGCCTGGAGGGGAACATCCCGGTCACCGGGTCGATCTCCCGGCGGCTGGACTCGATCAACGCGATGTCGTCGGTCGCGGTCCCGATCTTCGTCGACAACCGGCTGTGGGGGTCCGCGACCGTCGTCTCCGACCGTCCGCGGCGCCTGCCGGCCAATACCGAGTCGCGGCTGTCCGGGTTCGCCGCGCTGGCCTCGACGGCGATCTCGAGCGCGCAACGCCGCGAGGAGGTGCAGCGGCTTTCCGACGAGCACGCGGCCATGCGCCGGGTCGCCACCATGGTCGCCCGGCAGGCGCCGCCCGACCGCATCTGTCAGACGGTGACCGAGGAGCTGGCCGCCCTGCTCGGCGTCGAGGACGTGCGGATCTTCCGCTACGACCCGGGCGGCGCGGCGACCGTCGTCGGAAGCTGGGGAAAGCCGGCCGGCGGCTCCACCCACGAGAGCCCGATCCTGATCGGCGAGCGGCTGTGGGGGGTGCTCACCGTCACCTCGTCGCAGCCCGGCCCCGTCCCCGACCGGGTCCAGCAGACGATCTCGGACTGCATCGACCTGATCGCGACAGCCGTTCACAACACCGACGCCGAGGAGAAGCTGCGCGCCTCCCGCAAGCGCATCGTCACCGCGACCGATCACGCGCGTCGGCGCTTCGAACGCGACCTGCACGACGGCGCCCAGCAACGCCTGGTCGCCCTGGCCCTGGAACTGCGCGACACCGACGTGCTGCAGGGGCAGGCCCTGGCCGAAACGGCCGGCGAGGTCGACTCGATCCTGACCGACCTGCGGGGCCTGACGCGGGGGCTTCATCCCGCCGTGCTCTCCCAGAGCGGCCTGTCCGCCGCCGTGCGATCGCTCGTGCGTCACTGCCCGGTCCCGGTGACGCTGACCCTGCCCGGCTCCTGGGCCGGGGTCGACGACCTGGTCGAGATCGCCTGCTACTACGTCGTCGCCGAGGCGCTGACCAACGTGGCCAAGCACGCTCGGGCGTCCGTGGTCGAGCTCGAACTGGCCGTCGAGGACCCGGACGTACGGGTCACCGTCAGCGACGACGGGGTCGGAGGCGCTGACGCCGTGGCGGGCACCGGGCTGCTCGGGATCGCCGATCGTGTCGAGGCGCTGGGCGGCTCCCTGGCCGTGGTCAGCCCACGCGGTGAGGGCACCAGACTGGTCGCACGGGTGCCGAGCGCGAGGCGTAGTACGGGAAGCGGGGTCAGACCAGATCGGGCACGAGGTTCCGAATAGCCGTGACCGACAACTCGGACTTGCCCACGAAACCGGCGGCCGGCGCGTTTTCGAGGAGCTCGACGTAATCTTCGGCGTCCCGCGTGGAAATCATGATGACGTGCCCGCGCAGATAGGGATAGCGGTCGACGAGCAGCCCCAGCAGACCGAATCCGCTCTCGGCGCCGAGCGACACGTCGACCAGTACGACGTCGGGATGCCCGAGCGCGACCGCACGCAGCGCGGATTCGGAATCGGTGGCGACGTCGACCGCCTCGACGCCCTGACGGCCGAGGCTACGGCGCGCGACGTCGAGAAACCGCTGATTGTCGTCTACCACCAGACAGCGAAACCGCACCCGGACAACAGTGTCAGACCGGGCGGCCGGTGCCATTGCAGCTAACCGGTAGGAATCGTTGTGCCGGTGGACACCCGGGGGCCGATAGCGTGATCGCGTGATGTCCGCCGATTCCCGGTTCGGCACTATCGAATCATGTTCTCGCACCAGCAAATCCCTTCTGTCTCCGAGGTCGGCGCCATCCGTGTGGCGGGCGAGGTCGACATGGCGACGATGCCGATGTGGGAGGTCGCACTCGAGGCCCTGAGCCGGGCCGCCGGGGACGCCGTCATCGACATGGCCGACCTGACGTTCATCGACGTCGGCGGCCTTCGCGTCCTGGTGCTGACGTCGCTGGCCATGAGCGCCCGGGGCGGCCGGTTGAGCCTGCGAGGGGTCTCGCCGGCCATCCGCCGGGTCATGGAGGTCCTCGGCTGGGCCGAGCTGTTCGGCTACCCCGGTTCGCGCGAGGGACGAAGCCACCCGCAGCCGGCCGCGTCAGCCGTCGTTGTCCCGTAGGAGGTTTGCCAGCTGCACGCGCGACCGGATGCCGAGCTTCGCGAAGGCGTGCCGCACGTGGGAACTCACCGTGTGCGGGGAGAGGAAGAGCTGCTGAGCCGCGCCACGGTTGGTAGCCCCGGCCGCGACCAGCCGCACGACCTTGAGCTCGGCGTCGGTGAGGCTGGCCCAGCCGTCGGCCGACCGCTCCCCCACCAGCCGGGACGAGGTGGCGTGACCGCGCAGGGAGCGGCTCACCCGCCGGACGTCGACGACCGAGCCCGCACCGCCGAAGATCTCCCCCGCCGTCGTCAGGTGAACCACCGCGACGTCCTGGTGCCCCTCGCGGATCAACCGCTGCCCCGCGTCCTCCAGAGCCAGCGCGGCCAGCAACGGGCGATCCGCGGCGAGCAACGCCCGCGAGGCCGACACGAGCTGATCGGGCGAATCGTCCAGAAGCCCATCGACGTACGCGGCACCGGCCGCGAAGGCGGGTGCGCCGGCTCCCCCGGCTCTCATCCGGCCCGCCGCGGCCGCGGCCCGCTCGATCAGCGAACCGTCCCCGGCGGCGGCGCCGATCCAGGTCGCCAGCACCACCGCGCCCATGTCGGCCGGAAGCGCCATCCCGCACGCCTCGAGCGGATCGTCGGCGAGCAGCCGCGCCGCGTAGAGCACATCGCCGCGGGCCGCCGCCGCGGTCGCGAGCACCCGGTGGGCCCACCGCCGCCCGACGACGCTGTCGCCGACCCGCAGGCGCCGGGCGATCGAGGTGGCCGCCCGCCCGAGCTTCGCGTCGCCGAGGTGCTGGGCCAGGGCGGCCGCCGTGGCCATGCGCAGCACCGTCACGACGGTGACCGGCGCGTCGTCGCCCTCGCCGGCTCCGGGTGTCTCCAGGTCGGCACGGGCGGCGACGAGCTGTCCGGTCATCATGTTCGTCAGCGCGGAGAGCTGGGTGCCGAGACTGCCCAGCGGCGCGTCGTGATCGCGGCGGGCGTGGCGAGCACCGTCGGAGAGCGTGGCCTTCCCCGCGCCCGTACGACCGAGGCAGTGCAACAGATTCCCGGTGTGCAGGTCGAGCATCGTGCCGCGGCGACGGGGCATGAGGTCGAGCTCGGCCGAGGCCGCCGTGCCGTCGAAGCGCCCGGCGTGAACGGCGGCGAGCGCCAGCCGGGCCGGCGCGGTCGACTCGTCGGCCGTGTGCGCGAGGACCTGCCTCGCGTGGTGTTCGGCGCCGGTCGCGTCGCCGCTCTCCAGCAGGTTGTAGGCGAGCCAGGCGCTGTGCTCACCGCGGTCGCGCGTGGTCAGGCCGCTCAGCGCGAGTGCCTGGCGGTTGTCCTCGACCCGCTCGCAGGCCGCCCGGACAGCCACCGTCGACTCGATCAGCCGTACAGCCGCCTCGTCCTCGGCGGAGAGAACGCCGGCCAGTGCCCGGTGCGCCAGCTCGGCCGCCTCCTCCGTGCGCATCACGCGGTGCAAATGCGTCAGCGCCGAGACGACCAGAGTGCCCCGGTCGGCGGCATCGGGAGGGCACAATTCCCAGGTTCGCCGGAACAGGTCGGCCGCCGTGCCCGGGTCGGCCGCGGCGATCGCGTGCGCCGCCGTCCGCAGCGTGGCGATCGCCTCGGGGTCTCCCGGCTCGGCGGTACGCGCCAAGATCTGGGCCACCTCGACCGTGTCGGTGCCGGTGCGCAGCAGCACGTCGATCGACTCGCGTTCCAGCAGCGAGCGCAGCGACGACGGCAGTGACTCACGCGCCGCCTCCCGCACCACGTCCTGCACGAATCGGATGCGCTCACCGCCGACCGTCAGCAGATCGGCCCGTACCGCGTCTTCGAGGGGTTCGATGAGGTCGGAGGCCGGGCACCGGGCCAGCCCCGCGAGCTGCGCGGCAGTGAACGAGGGCGGCAGCAGCGCGGCCATCCGGATCACGCGGCGGCCGGCGGCCGGAAGCTCCAGCAGCCTCTCGTCGACCGCCGTGGTGAGCCGGCGAGGCAGCTGCGACCCCTCAGCCCCGGCGCGGCCCTCGCTCGTCCGCAACCGATCCTCCTCGTGCAGTCCGCGCAGCAATTCGATGATCCAGTACGGGTACGGCTGCCCGTCGACCCTCTCGGTCATCGCGAGCAACGAGGGCTCGACCTCGACGCCGACGAAGTCCTCGACCACGGCGGCGGCCGCCGGCGCGGAGAGACCGCCGAGCCGCAGCGTCTCGGCGCCGGCGCTCTCGAGGCCGGCGAGAAGATCGCTGATGACCGGGCCGGCCTGGCCCCGCCGCACGGCCAGCACCCAGACGACGCCGGCCTGACGAAGGTCGGCCGCCAGGGTCCGGATGGCCGTGGCCGTCTCCGTGTCCGCCCACTGCAGATTGTCGATCACGATCATCAGCGGGCCGGCCTCGGCCGCCGTCGTCAGCGCCGAGTGAAGCCGCTGGACGATCCAGAACGACGCCCCGATGCCCTCGAGGAAGGACTGCGGGTCGGCGATCGGTGGCCGGGCGCCCAGCACCGCGGTGAGCAGGGGTGTGAACGGCGCGGCCCCGCCCCGGGCAGCCTCGGCCCGCAGGACGCGCATCCCGCTGCGCTCGGCCCGGTGAACGACCTCGTGCGACAGTCGTGACTTGCCGATGCCGGCCGGGCCGTCCACGATCAGCACGCCTCCCTCGCCGGCCCGGGCCGACGACAGCAGACGATCGGCCAGCGCGATCTCCGCGTCCCGCCCCCGTAACGGACTCGTACCGACCGGATCGAACTCGAGCGTCCGGCTCCGAGAATTGATTGCCATCGCAGCCTCTCGCGGTTGTGCAGCGGTGTGCCGGGGCGCCCGCGAGCGGGCCCGCCTCGGTCATGACCGTCATCCTCTCGGCCCGGGGCGGCCGGTGTCCTCGAAGCCTGCTGGGGTCTCGCCTACCAACCAGCCGGGGTGTCAAGCCCCCGCAAACGCGTATTCATGCGATGCCGCCGGCCTTCTCCCGTGTCAACCATTGGCAGTGAAAGCGCAGACGGACGAGGAGCGATCCCGTGAAGACTTCCCTGGTACGACCCCACTCCCTGGCGGCGGCCGCGGCCGTCCTGGTCATCGCCGCGGCCGGTTGCAGTTCGGGCAAGGGCTCGTCGATGACGGGGACTCAGCCCCCGACCGCGGGCGCATCCGCGCCGGTGCCGGCCCCGGCCGATCTGGTCAACATCCAGAACTTCGCGTTCAACCCGAACACGCTGACTGTCCCGGCCAAGACCGCGGTCACCTGGAAGTTCGACGACTCGACCGATCACACGGTCGTCGCGGACGACAACTCGTTCGCCTCGCAGCCGATGGGCAACGGTCAGACGTACAGCCACACCTTCGCGACGGCGGGCACCGTCGCGTACCACTGCTCGATCCACCCCTTCATGAAGGCCACGGTCACCGTCGAGTAGCGGCTCGGCGTGATGACGGTTCTCGACGGGGCATGGGGTGTGGGATGCGGATAGTGGTCGCCGACGATGACGTTCTGCTGCGCGAGGGCCTCGTCAGCATGCTGACCAACCGGGGCTTCGAGGTGGTGGGCAGCGCCGGGAGCGGGCCCGAGGCGATCAGCCGGATCCGCGCGACCAAGCCCGACCTGGTGATCCTCGACATACGCATGCCGCCCACGCACAGTCGGGAGGGCCTCGACGTCGCCCTGGCCATCCGCGCCGAGATGCCGCAGGTCGGCATCGTCATGCTGTCGGCCTACATCGAGGTCGACCACGCGACCGAACTCCTCCGCAGCGGCCGCGGGGTCGGTTACCTCCTCAAGAGCACGGTCACCGAGGTCGACCAGTTCTTCGACGCCCTCGACCGCGTCGGCCGGGGCGGCCTGGTCGTCGACCCCGAGCTGGTCGGTGAGCTCATCGCGGCGCCCCGGCGGTCGAATCCGCTCGACGGGCTGACCCGGCGCGAGACCGAGGTCCTCGAGCTGGTCGCCGAGGGGCGCTCGAACGTGGGGATCGCGCGGGAGCTGTTCATCAGCGAGGGAACCGTCGAGAAGCACGTTCAGAGCATCCTGAGCCGCCTCGGACTGTCCGAATCGGCGCAGGACCACCGCCGGGTCCTGGCCGTCCTCCGCTATCTCGAGGCCCCCCAGAACGGGAAAGTCGGACATAAAACTCCGGGCGGTTGAGATCGAGGGCGACCTCGCCACCCGGGCTGGGGCACGACCGTCCAGGCCCGTCTGCCGCTGCCGTGATCGGCCAAGGCCAGGAGGTGTGATGGAAACGAGAATCGCCGGCCGGCTCGCCGGTTGTGCCGAACGCTGCGCCGAGCTGGAAGCCTCGCGGCTGCGGCTCATCGCGGAGCACGACGCCGAGGTCGAGCGGATCGAGCGTGAACTGCACGACGGTCTGCAGCAGCGGCTGACCACGGTGGGCATGGAACTTCAGCTTCTCGAGTCGGCTCGGCCGTCCGGCGACAACGCGCTGGCCACGCTCGGCGAGGAGCTGGCGGCCCTCGCGGCCACCGCCCGGCGGCTGTCGCGCCGCGTCTTCCCGGCGATCCTCACCGAGGCCGGCATCGGTGCGGCGCTGCGATCGTACGCCCGGCAGGCGCCGCTGCCGGTCGAGCTGAACCTGCCCGGGCTCCGCCGCTATCCGGCCGTGGTCGAGATGACCGCCTACCGCCTGGTGGTGGGCGTGACCGAGGGCGCGTCCGGGACGTACGTCTCGGTGCGGGGCGGCGACAAGACCGGCCGGCTGCGGCTGATCGTCGAGGCCGACGGCGACGCCGGGGTGCTGATCAGCCCGCCGATCCGTGATCGCCTCGACGCCCTGAACGCGACGCTGCGTCTCGAGAAGGCCGCGGACGGCGTCCGCGCGGTGGTCGAGTTCGCGGCCGCGCCCGCCGTCACCGGCCGATGATCGACTCGACCGTGCCGTACCCGTAGTAGTAGATCAGGCGGCCGCCGAACGACTCGACGGTCAACGCGACCTCCAGGCGCTGGTCCGGCGCACAGGGGATGACGGCCAGGAACTCGCCGTCGGTCAGGCCCTCGGTGTAGACCTCGAGAATCTCCCGGTAATACGTCCAGTCCTGCATCAGGCGGGTCAGCCGCGCGGAGAAGCCGTGCCGGACTCCCCTCTGGTCCAGGATCCGCAGGCCCTCGTCGCCGTGGATCACCTCGACCACCTCGTCGTCGTCGAGGTCGACGGCCAGGGCGGCGGTCAGCCCGTCCACCCGTTCACGATCGGGCAGCAGAGCGGTCAGCGCATAGGTCGGGTGCACCTCGAAACGGTCGATGTTGTCGTCGATCGTCGGCATTTCTTTTCCCTTCGGACAACCGGCCGGGCAGAGTAGCCGGGCCGTGATCTCGTACTACCGTCTTTGCATCAAGGCGCCGCCAGCATCGTTCATTCATGCGATCTCTTTCGTCGAGTGATGTCATTTGTTTTCGAGGGTTTCCGTTACCGAGTTCATGCGATGCGTCCATGGCCTCGCGTCGCGTCCGGCCCCCGCCTACGTCACATGGTGGGAAAAGCCCTGCCCGGGGGCCGTGCCGTTTCTCACTCCGGTGGCTCCTCGAACCGGTGTCCTGCCACGGAAAGCACTGAAACCGCCTGATCGGGCCGCCTGGCATCGTCGCCCGGCCACCGCGGGTGTGGTGGAACACAATGGCTAAGCCCTGACGCGCCGGGCACCATTCGTTCGGATCAGCGGCGACGAGGAAGGCAACATCAGGGTGCGAAGGCGGGCGAGCAGTGGTCACGGACGACCTCGGGGGATCCCGGGCACGTGATCCCCGAATCCGAACGTGCGGCCCTGCTCCGCCTCGGCGTGCTGGCCGGAACCGCACCCATCCAGGACCTGTTCGATGCCATCGCCGACGAACTGAGCAACCTGGTCGACCTCGAAACCGGCCGGACGCGTCAGATCATGTCGGGGATCGGCCGTTTCGACGCCGACGGGATGATGACCGTCGTCGCCACACGCGGGACGCGCCCCGACTGGCCCGGCCCGGTCGGCTCGCGCTGGAAGCTCGACGGCGACAGCTCGAACGCCCAGGTCTACCGCACCGGCCGCCCGTCGCGGATGGAGAACGGCATCGAGGTCAACGGATCGATCTCGCGGCTGCTGGAAAGCCTGCACGCCACGTCGTCGGTCGCCGTCCCCCTCTTCGTCGACGACCGGCTGTGGGGCTCGGCGACGGTCGTCTCCGACCAGCCCGCCCCGCTGCCCGCGAACATCGAGTCGCGCCTGGCCGAGTTCGCCGCCCTGGCCTCGACCGCGATCTCGAGCGCCCAGCGACGCGAGGAGGTGGAGCGGCTGGCCCGCGAGCACGCCGCGCTGCGCCGCGTGGCCACCCTGGTCGCCCGGACCGCCGAGCCCGAGAAGATCTGGGACGTCGTGCTCGATGAGCTGGGCGAACTCTGCGACGCGCCGCTTTCCAGCCTCGTCCGCTTCGAGTCCGCCGACGCGGTGACGGTCATCGCGGCTCGCACCCCCGCCGGCCCCGTCGACGGCCTGCCCTCGCGGTGGCCGGCGGCCGGGAACACCATCTCGGCCAAGGTCGCGGCCCAGCATGCGGTCGTTCGCATCGACTGGTCCGGCGTCGAGGGCGCGATCGGTGAGATCGTCCGGGAGCGTACGAGCCTGCGGACCTCGATCATGGCGCCGGTGTTCGATCAGGGCGAGCTCTGGGGTGGCCTGGCGGTGCACGCCCCGAAGGAACAGTTTCTCGCGGCCGACACCGAGCGGCGGCTCGCCGGGTTCGCCGAGCTGGTCAGCACGGCCCTGGCCAACGCGACCGCCCGGGCCGAGGTCCGCCGCATCGCCGAGGAGCAGGCCACGATCCGGCGCATCGCCACCCTGGTCGCCCGGCAGGCGCCGCCGGCCGAGATCTGCCAGACGGTGGCCGACGCTCTGGCCGCCCTGTTCGAGGTCGAGGACATGCGGCTGTTCCGCTACGACCCCGGCGACGAGGTGACCGTGGTCGGCAGCCACGGGCTGATGGCCGGCGACTACCCGGTCGGCTCGAGCCATCGCCTTCTGGCCGGAACCGCCGTCGACCTCGTACGCCGTGACGGGGTGACCACCCGGCTCGACGGCTATGACGACATCGCCGGCGAGCCCGCGAGCGCCGCCCGGACAGCCGGCCTGCGATCGACCGTCGCCTGCCCGGTCTTCGTCGGCGACCGGCTCTGGGGCGCGCTGGCCATGGCCTCGCTGCAGCCGGGCCGCATCCCCGACCGGGTCCTGCCCCCGATCTCGGACTGCGTCGACCTGATCGCGACCGCCATCCACAACGCCGAGGCCGAGGAGCGGCTGCTGGCCTCGCGCGCCCGCATCGTGGCCGCCACCGACGAGGCCCGCCGCCGGTTCGAACGTGATCTGCACGACGGCGCCCAGCAGCGCCTCGTGTCCCTCTCCCTGGAGCTGCGGGCCACCGAGACCCTGGCCGGCGAGGCGCTCCGGACGGCGACCCACGAGCTCGACGCGATCCTGACCGATCTTCGTGACCTGTCGCGCGGGCTTCACCCGGCGATGCTGTCCGAGGGTGGTCTGCCGTCGGCCGTCCGGTCGCTGGTCCGCCGCTGTCCGACGCCGGTGCGGCTCGTCCTTCCGGACACCTGGGCGAACGTCTCCGAAGTCGCCGAGATCGCCTGCTACTACGTCGTCGCCGAGGCGCTGACGAACGTGGCCAAGCACGCCTCGGCCAGTGCGGTCGATCTCGAGCTGACCCTGGACGACCAGGGCGTACGGGTCACGGTCGCCGACGACGGCGTCGGCGGGGTCGACACCGGGGCCGGTTCCGGGGTGATCGGGATCGCCGACCGGCTCGAGACGCTGGGCGGGAGCCTGTCGGTGATCAGCCCGCCCGGCGGCGGCACCACACTGGTCGCCAAGCTGCCGGCCGCCAGGGTCGCCTCAACGCTGAACACCTGCCCATTCGGCTGAGGCTCGGAGCCGGCCGGCCTCGATCAGCGCGAGCAGGTCGGCCGGCCAGTGCTCGAGGTAGCGGAGGAACTCAGCGGTGCGGGAGTCGGCCTGCGGCCTCGAGGACACCGCGACGACGTCGCTGCGGCAGATCTCCGTCCAGCAGGGAACAGGGATGCCGGCCGAAGCCGCCATCAGCGACGCCATCGCCTCGCGCCTGGGATCTTCAACGGTGCAGCCAGTCGATCAGTTCGGGCGGGGCCAGCCGGGCGACCCGGGCGTCGTACCGGGAAAGCTCTTCGCCGGTGAGGATCTCGCGGGCGGCGCCTGAGGTGCCCCGGCGGAAGAACAGGGTGTTGTCGGGCCGAATCCCGGGCGGGGGCGGCACGAGAACGTCGTCTCGGGCTCTCATGCGCTCGAAGGTGGCCGCCTCGACGAGGGCGGGCCACGACTGCTCCGCGACGGTGATCCCGAGCCTGGCGGCGAGGCCGCGCATCTGCCCCTCGAGGTCGGACAGCAGGTCGTCGTAGTGCACCAGCACGACGTTCGGATCTGCTCGCCGGGTCCACGCTTCGGACAGGTGCCGCATGGTGGCGGGGAGGGAGGTCACCACGTCGTCGCCGTCGATCCACTTGAGCAGGGCGTCGCGCAGTTCCTGACGCGATACGTCCGGGGGCCGCGGCGGTGGCGGGCCGGGCGGCGCCTCCGGTGGCGGGCCGGGCGGCATTCCCGGCGGCGGGCCGGGCAACATTCCGGGCGGCGGGCCGGCCGGCATTCCCGGCGGCCCAGGCGGCGGCCAGGGTCGTGGGTGGTGGCCGGGCGCCGGCGGGGGTGCCATCAGCCGCTCCTGGTGGACCATCGACACGAACGCGTCGACCGGGTTGCGGGCGGTCACGACGTACGTGACCCCGGCGTCGGACGGAATACCGGCGAGCGGCGTGTGCGTCTTGATGAAGCGCCGGTGTCGCTGTGCGGCCAACTGGGCGTCGACGTGCTGGGGCGGCACGTCCGGAGTGTCCAGCCATGGCGACAACCGCCAGAGTGGAGCCGGCAGATCGGGCGTCTCGAAGATCAGTAGCGCGCAGATCATCTGCATCCAGGTCGTCCCGGACTTGCGGGGTGTGCTGATCACGATGTCGCCGGGCCGGAAGCGGAAGCCCAGCCATCGGCCGGATGTCATGCGGTGAGCGTAGCCACTAGTACTAATGACGTTCGCGAATGGATCGGTCGGCTGTACTGCCGCCCGGGACGCCGGTCGTAGCATGTTGGGTGGTCCAGGCCCGAGGGCGCCTGGCCGTCCAACGGGGAAAGAGCTCTTTACATGATTCGTCATGAACATGTTCTGGGGCCAGGAAACGCTCACACGCCGGACGCGGCAGCGGTGATCGCGGCCGTCGCCGGCGCGTTTCCCGACCGATCCTATTCGCAGGACGAGATCGGATCTCTGCTCGGCCTGGAGAACCGGGTCGTGCGGAAGCTCCTCCGCTCGCCCCACATTCGGCGCCGCCACCTATACCTGCCTGACCCGGACCCGTTCACCGGCCGCGCGCACACCGAGAGCCCGGCCGAACTGCACGCGAAGTTCCGGAACGGCGCGCTCGACATCGGATCACGGGCGATCCTCGACGCGCTCGGCCAAGCGTCCCTGGCACCGACCGATGTCGACTATCTGATCTGTGTCACGTCGACCGGCTTCCTGGTGCCCGGCCTCAGCTCGCTGTTCTCCCGCGAATTGGCGTTCAAGCGCGATCTCCTGCGCACCGACGTCGTCGGCATGGGGTGCAACGCCGGGCTCAACGGCCTGAACCCGCTCGCCGAATGGGTGCGTCATCGGCCGGGCCGGGTCGGGCTGCTGGTCTGCTGTGAGATCAATTCCGCGATCTACGTCGTCGACGAGACGCCGCGTACAGGCATTGTCAACAGTCTCTTCGGCGACGGCGCGGCCGCGGTCGTACTGACCGGCCATGACGGCAACGGCACCGGGCCGGCGCCCTCGTCCCGCACCCCGCGCGTCGTCGATTTCGAAAGCTTCTGCCTCCCCGAACAGTGGGGGTCCATGCGTTTCGACTGGAACGCCGAAGCCGCGAAGTGGAGCTTCTACGTCGACCGCGATATCCCGTACGTCATCGGCTTCAACGTGCGGGAGCCGGTGGAGACCCTGCTCAAGCGGAACCGGCTCGACCTCCCGGCGATCAAGCACTGGATCGTGCACACCGGCGGCGGTCTGGTCATCGAATCCGTGCGGCGCGGCCTCGGCCTCGAAGACCACGACCTGCGGCACACGAGTTCCGTTCTGCGCGACTACGGCAACATCTCGAGCGGCAGCTTCCTGGTCAGCCTGCAGCGCCTGCTCGCCGAGGGGCGCGTGGCCGAGGGCGACCGGGGCGTCATGGTGACGATGGGCCCGGGCGCACAGATCGAAACCGCGCTGCTCGATTTCGGCCGACCGGACAGCGACGAAGCCGCGCACAACGACGTAGCCGCGCACAACGACGTAGCCGCGCACAACGACGAAGCCGCGCACAACGACGTAGCCGCGGACAGCGACGAAGCCGCGGACAGCGACGAATAACAGGTTCGACGACGAGGAGCGGACATGTCGGATCGAAGCTCGCCTTTTACCGGAACCGTCCTGCCCCGGGGCCGGCCGTTCTGGATCGTCGACGGACGCGCCTACGACTTCACCGAATGGATGAAGCTGCACCCCGGTGGCGCGATGTGGTTCCGGCAGACCGAGGGCCGGGACATCAGCGCCCTCCTGCACACCTATCACCGGGAGCCGGCCCGGCTGCGGAAGTTCCTCGCGAAGTACGAGATCGAGGAACTCATCGGCAAGACCGTCCAACCCAAGATCGTCGTTCCGCCGCGAGCCAGCGAGACGCCATTTCCCACCGACAACCCACCGCCGCCCGCCGAGGGCGATCTGCTCCCGAAACTGGGCATCCCACCGTTCCTGCTGGCGCCCGACTTCGACGCGCGTACGGATCTGCCGAAGCTCGACTATCGCGACAGCGGAAGCCTGCTCGCCGAGATCCGTACGAGGTTGAACGCCACCTTCTCCAAGAAAGACCTGAAACGGTACGACCGCAGGTTCGACATCGTCACTTTCATCATCGGCGCCGTGCACGTGGCCACGCTCGTACTCCTGATCATCGACCTCCTACCCGCCTGGGCTTTCGTCGCCATCATGGTCGTGACGCGGACCTCACTGGCCGGCTCGGGTCACTATCACCTGCACCGGAAATGGAAAGACCAGCGCCGCTACACGATGCCGATCGGGAAGGCGCTCTTCGATATCAACTACGTCGGGACGAGCCTGATCGGATCTGACGGGCACGTCCTGTTGCACCATCCCTATCTGGGCTCCGGCGCCGACGTGAAGAAGACGTTCTTCGACAGCATGCTGCAGTTGCACCCGGCCCTGCGGATCCCGGGCTACACGCTGCACAAACTCGGCATCTGCCTGACCGGGTTGTCGTTCCGGGCCCGGGAGATCGCCAAGTTCGAGCGGCCCCGGCGCGAGGAGTCGGGCGTCGTCGACGCGATCCGGACGGACTTCTGGTTCATCCGCGCGTGGATCCTCGTCGAGTTCATCGCGTGCCTGGTGACGGGTCACATCGTGGCGTGGCTGGTGCAGTTCGTCATCACCCTGTGGTTCAACACGTTCCTCGTCGTCGCGAGCCACGACTTCGAGGAGGAGACCGAGGACGAGCTCGCCGCGATCCCCGAGCCGCTGCGCAACGACTGGGCCGCGCAGCAGATCGTGCTGAGCTACGACCTCACCGTCGTCGGCAACCGCTGGGTCGACCTGTTCCTCAGCGCCGGCCTCAGCCCGCACCGCGTTCACCATGTGCTGCCGTGGCAGGGCTCCGGATTCGCCAACCTCGCCAGCGAGACGACGGTGCGGGATGCGTGCGCCGAGGCCGGCATCGCCTGGGAGCGTCCGCGGAACCTGATTTTCAACCGTTTCCCGGCCGTGATGAAGCATTACCTGCTGTGCCCGGCGAAGCCGCCGACCATGCTCCCGCCTCCCCCGGGCGCGCCGCCGCCGCCGGAACCGCACCCGGCGCCACCACCGTCAACGGCCCGGCATCAGGTCGGTGCCCTCGCGCGCTACGCGGCCGACGGCTGGAGAGGGGTCGGTGTCTGAACCTCCGCGGGGGCGTCCAGGGCTACGAACTGCAGACCTCGCGCCTTGAGGGCCGGGATGACGACGCTGAGGGCGTTGTACGTCTGGGACCGGTCGCCGCCGCCGTCGTGGCACAGGATGATCTGACCCGGCTTGGTCGACAGCATGCGCTGCTCGATCTTGTTGACGCCGGGCCGGGCCCAGTCGCGGGGGTCGACGGTCCAGTCGAGCGCGAGCAGGCCCGCGTGCGCGACCTCGCGCAGAAGCTGCGGCGACCAGTCGCCGCCGGGGGAACGGAACAGCGTGGGGGCGTACCCGGTGGTGTTCTTGATCTTCGCTTGGGCCTTGACCAGCTGCTTCTGCACGAACGGGCCAGGCTTGGCCGCCAGCTTCGTAGGGTGACTCCACGTGTGGTTGGCCAGCTGGTGCCCGGCCCTGGACACGGTCTGGGCGACGGCCTCGTGGCCGAGCACCTGATTGCCGATCATGCAGAAGACGGCCGGGACGTGGTGCTTGTCGAGCAGCCGCAGGATCTTCGGCGTCCAGAGCGGGTGCGGCCCGTCGTCGATGGTCAGCGCGATCGCGTCGGCGGGGAACGGCGCGGCGCCCGTGGCCGCTCGGTATTCGGCCAGCGTGGAGATCGGGCGGCGCTGGACCGGCAGTTGCGGGGTGACGGCCGCGCTCTCGGGAGTCCGCGGCCGGGTGACGGCGGGCGACGACGGGGGCGGCGGCGCCGCAGCGGGTTCTTTGGTCGCGGAATGAGCGGCAACAGCGCCGGCGACGACCGCCACTCCGGTCACCCCCGAAAGCCCGATCAGCAGTTGCCGCCTGGTCAGGGAAAAGCCGGTGCGGGTCGCCCCGGGAACGGATTCCGCGACGGCCGGCTCCGCGGCACCCTCATCATCGGGAGCACCCGAACGAACGGGAACGGTCGACTCGTCGGAGGGGCCGGCAACCATCACCGCCGAATCCCGCACCGGCGCCGCCGCGAGCAGCGCCACCGTCGCCTCATCCGGCACCGCCGGGGTCAACGCCACCGTCGCCTCATCCGGTGCCGTTGCCACGGTCTCCCCGTCCGAAGCAACAACCGCGGGCAACGCCACCGTCGCCTCATCCGGAGTCGAAGCTTCGCCGGCGGTTACTTCGGAATCCACAGTGCCGGGCTCGAGCGGGGAAACTTCCGCAGTGGGCTCGTCCGACATCCGGCACCTCCGCTTCGGCGGCGCGACCCACCGAACCTGTCCGCGGTGCCGACCGTCAATTGATCATCCAGAGCGGGCGACGCTAGCACATCTCCTCAAATGCCCCCATCAGTGCGATAGTCCACAAAGGCCGTCCTCGAATTCCGGGCAAACCAACCGCATCGCGCCGGACACACCGCGCAGCAATCACCCTCCGGAACGGAGAGTCAGACTCCCGGCACGCCTGGTCAGCGAGCGCCCGGTCAGCCGACGGGAACCCGCGAGACCGGCGCCGGGGCAGCCACCGCCGGCCGCCACCAGTTCCAGCGGCCGAGCAGCGACATCGTCGCCGGCAGCAGCAGCCCGCGCACCACCGTGACGTCGAGCAGAACGGCCACCGCCATCCCGACGCCGATCTCCTTGACCGCGACCAGGCCACCGAGCACAAAGCCGAGGAACACGACCCCGATCGCCAGCGCCGCCGTCGTGACCACCGGCCCGGTCGCGGTGATCCCGGCCAGAACGGCCCGATCGTTGGCCGCGCGGCCGGAACCCGTACGCCGGTCCCACTCCTCCTTGATGCGAGCCAGCAGGAAGACCTCGTAGTCCATCGACAGCCCGAAGGCGAACACGAACAGCAGCAGCGGCGTGGTCAGGTCGAGCGCCCCCCACGGTTCGAACCCGAGCAGGCCGGCGCCCCAGCCCCACTGGAAGACCGCGACGAGAACACCCATGGTCGCGGCCAGCGTCAGCATGTTCAGGACAAGAGCCTTGACCGGTACGACCACCGACCGTGTGAGGGCGAACAACAGCGCCCCGGTCGCCAGCACGATGATCGTCAAGGCGAGGGGCACGCGCCCGGCCACCGACCGTTTGGCGTCGACCAGTTCCGCCGCGGGACCGGCCACCAGCACGGTCGCGGGCGCGTCGAGGGCCCGCAGGCGCGCCACCAGCGCCTGCGCCGCCGGGCCGTCAGCACTTCCGATCGGCGTCACGTCGACGACGCTCACCCCGGGCGGCAGGTCGGACCGCTCGAACATATCCGACGATTCAGGCAGGGTTTTCACCGTGGTCAACAACTCTTTGACCACGGCCGGATCCGCCTCGATGATCAGGGTCAGCGGCTGCTTCGGCGGGTCGTCGAATCCGTCCTGCACCGCCTCGTACGCCTGCCGTGCCTTGCTGCTATCCGGCAGCGAGCGGACGTCCGAGTTGGCGAACTCCACGAAGAACAGCGGACCGCTCAACACCAGCAAACCGACCGTCGCCGCCAACGCCACCGGACCCGGCCGGCGTTGAGCGAACGCGGCCAGACGGGACAGCACCCCGGGTCCTCGGGACTTCCGAGAAGCAGGAATGCGCCGGTGCGCAACCGCGATCAGCGCCGGTACGAGGGTCAGCCCGGTCGCCGTGGTCAGAGCGACGACCAGCGCCCCGCCCATCGCCATCGCCGACAACAACGGATCGCCGAACGCGAACAACCCCACCAGCGCCGCGGTGACAGCCGAGCCCGACACGAGAACCGCGCGCCCGGCCGTGGCGACCGTACGTGACATGAGCTCGGCCAGCGGCGCGCGCGGATCGGCCGCCCGTTCCTCCCGGAACCGCGCGATCATCAGCAGCCCGTAGTCGACCGCCAGCCCGATGCCGAGCAGCGTGACGACGTTGACCGTGTAGTCGCTGACCGGCAGGAAACTGGTCAGCCCGGTCAGCGCCAGCAGAGTAGCGGTGACCGCACCCAGCGCGGCGGCCAGCGGCAGCAACCCGGCCACCAGACCGCCCAGCGCGACGATCAGCAGCAGCCCCACGCAGACCAGCGCCACCGACTCGCCGATCGCCGCGTCGCGTACGGCCTGGTCGCCGAATTCTCGCTCGGCCAGCAGCTCCCCACCGATGAGGATCTCGGGAGCGTCGATGCGGTGCAGAGCCTCGCTCACCCGGTCGGCGACCCGCAACGCCTCCTCGTCGCTCAGATCCGGCTTCAACTCGACCGTGATCAGCGAGCTGCGGCCGTCCTTCGAGATTTCCCGAAACCCTGTGGTGTACGAGTCCTGCACCTCGGCCACGCCGGGAATCGCGCGGATCTCGAACGCGATGCGGGTGACGCTGCCGACCAGATCGGTGGCGTCGACCTCGCGTCCGGAGATGACGGCGACCAGTCGTTCGCCCTCGGGTGACAGGGTGTCGAGACGCTCCTGCGCGATGGTGGCGGGTGCTCCGGCGGGCAGCGTGTCGATCGTCTGCGTGCGGTCGTAGACGCTGCCCCCGAGCGCGGCGCCGGCCAACGCGACCACCACCCACACAGCGATGATCGCAAGACGCCGTACGTAGACCGTACGGCCGAAAGCAG
This sequence comes from Actinoplanes solisilvae, assembly GCF_003999975.1. GTDB lineage: Bacteria > Actinomycetota > Actinomycetes > Mycobacteriales > Micromonosporaceae > Actinoplanes > Actinoplanes solisilvae. The sequence continues at coordinate 19,093 of NZ_RJAC01000018.1, forward strand.
CAAGCATGACGGCCTCCTGACCGGTGCCGGAGGGACCGTCGCGGCAACATCGAATCACCGCGCGCCCGCGTCACGCAACCACCAGGCCGGAGGCGACCCGATCGTCGGCTGACGGTCATCCGATAAGTGCCTTCACGAGGCACCACCACGATGATTGACTGGCGACCTGATCCCCTGTGGAGGAAGATCATCGTGAGTACGGGAACCACGCCGCAGACCGGTGCGCCAAGCGAGCCCACCGCGAATCCGCCCGCTCCGCCTACCCCGCCCGCGGCGCCGACCCCGCCCGCGGTGGTTCTCGGCCCGCTCGAGAAGGCGATCGCGGTGGCCCTGATCGCCCTGTTCCTGGTCTTCATCGTGGTGCTGATCTTCCTGCGGGCCTCGCCGCACTGGGATCGCCTGATCTTCCTGTTCGGCGGCCTCGAGGCGCTGGTCTTCGCCGCGGCCGGCGCGCTCTTCGGCACCGGCGTCCAGCGGGCCCAGACCGTACAGGCTCAGCAGGTGGCCGACCAGGAACGGCAGCGCGCCGACGCGAACGAGAAGGACGCGATGCACGGCCAGGCCGTCGCCGCCCTGGTGCGGGCCAAGACGGACAGCCGTGGTGGCGGCGACGGGCCGGAAGGGCGCGGAGCCCGGCCGATGCCGGGTGGCGGGCCTGTCCAGGGTGGCGGACCGGCGCAGAACGGTGGGCCGTCCGACCAGTCCCTGGCCGACCTGCGGCAAGTGGTCGACGAATGGTTCCCCCGGAGACGCTGATGCCGGCCGGTCAAGCGTCCACGCTGGTCATCCGAATCCTCGAGTCGGATGCGGAGTCGTTCCGCCTCGAACTCGACGACGGCGCGGGCACCCGGCTCGCCGAGGGGGTTCTCCCTCGCGTGCTTCCCCCGTTCGGCGCCGGCCAGGACGAGGATCCCGACCTGCTGATCCGCCAGGCCGTGCTGGAACAGTACGGCGCGGGCGCCGGCAAGATCGAGACGATCGGCGCCTACCTGTTCCAGTTGCTGGCCGCCGGCGGCATCGGCAACGCTTGGCACCAGGCCCGGGCGGCCGCGCCCGGCGCCCGGACCGTCCTCGACGTCCGCGCCCGCGCGATGGCCCGCCTGCCGTGGGAGCTGCTCAGCGACGACGGGTTGCCCGCCGTCCTGCCGCCGGGCGGCGGTCTGGTCCGCGGCGAGTTCCCGTTCCGGCCGGCCGCGGAGCCCGCGCCCGCGAACGGGACAGGCCCGCTGCGGGTGTTGATCGTGGTCGGCTCGGCCGAGCCCGATCTGAGCGCCGAGTCCGAGGTCGCGGCGATCCAGCGGGCGCTCTCCCGCCAGCCGTGGCGCGTGCACACCGAGGTGCTGGTCGAGCCGAGTCGCGACGACTTCTACGGCCGGGCCGGCGAGCTCAGACCGCACGTGCTGCATTTCCTCGGTCACGGTCGGTACGCGGCGGGCACCGAGACGCCCGTCCTCGCGATGAAGGACGCCATCACCGGCAAGGCGTGGTCGGTCTCGGCCACCGACATCCGGATGGGCCTGCTCGGCTTCGTGCCGCGGCTGCTCGTGCTCAACGCCTGCCGCGGCGCCGAGATCGACCTGCAGAACGGCGTCTGGGGTGTCGTCCAGGCGGGCATGGCGGCCCACATGCCGGCGATCGTCGCGATGCAGGGCCTGGTCGACTCGGCCGTCGCGGTGCGTTTCTCCGACGCGTTGTACGGCGCCCTGATCGCCGGTGAACCGGTCGACGTCGCCGTGGCGAAGGCCCGGCTCGACATCATCCAGGCGATCGGCGCCGAACAGCGCGACTGGGCGCTGCCGGTCCTCTACCTCAGCACCGACCCGGCCGAGGTCCTGCCGGTCACCTGCGGGCTGACCGCCGACGAGCGCGACACCCTGCGGCGGGTCGAGGAGTTCGAGGAGATGCGCAAGCTCGTCGACCGCGACGAGCAGCGCCGCAGCATGTGGTGGGCGATGGACCTGCCCGGCGGGCGGCCCGCGGGCCTGTTCGGGGTCACCGGGCCCGAGAAGGCGGGCCGCACCCGGCTGGCCTACTCGGCGCTGCTGACCAGCGCCAGCCGCGGCCATCACGCGCGCTACGTCGACCTGCGGGGCGTCCGGCGCATGTCGTGGCTCGAGGTGCTGTACGCCGTCCGGGACGGTCAGACCGGCGGGTCGTCGCTGCGCTCCCCTCTGCCGGCGGCCGCGTTCGCCGAGTTCAACCGCGAGATCGAGCGCCTGGCCGCGGGTCAGGAGCCACGCGCCGACGACCCGGTGCCCGCCGTGCCGCCCAGGCCGGGCTTCGTCGCCACCGGCGAGCACGCTCTCTCGTACGCCCAAAGGATCTTCACGCGGTTCACCGAGGCGCTGACGAAGGCCGCCGAGGACAGGCCGTTGACCGTGGCCATCGACCATCTCAGCATCGGTGCGCAGGGCGGCGTGCTCGCCGAGGACGTGCGCACCCATCTGAGCCCGATGCTGTTCGCTCCCGCGGCCCGGGGTGAGCTGAGACGCGTACGGCTCATCGTGGTGCTCCGGGACGATGAGCGCGATCTGCTGGGCGGGCCGGTCCGGGAGCTCATGCAGCCGGTCGAGGTCATCGGGTTCAGCCGCCGGCTGTTCTACTTCCTGCACCGCGAGCACTACGCCCGATCCGGGCACCCGGACGAGTCCTGGGACAAATTCGAGTTGATCCTGCAGGCCATCGCCGGCGACCTCGACGAATTCTGGCCTCCCAGCCTCTTCGCGTGGATCGAGACAGCCGTCAAGGGGTGGGGCAGCAGATGAACGACGCCTACCTTGACGAGCTGCTCAGCCGGCTGACCGCGGGACAGGACCCGTGGCAGGCACAGCGGTCGATGGTCGCGTCCGACCGGCAGGAGATCCTGCGGCGCTGCGCGGTGCCGCGCTCCTTCGACCGTACGATCTTCGACGAGGTGCTGAACCGGCCGGCCAAGGCGCCGTTGGACGAGCTCGTCCACGACGGGTACGCCGAGTCGGTGCCCGGTCCGGAGTCGCTGTTCCGGCTGCGGTCCGAGATCCGTGACGACTGGCTGGCCGAGTGGCCGGCCGGGCCCGAGGACAGGGTGCCGCCCGGGGTGGTCGAGTTGTGCGGCCGGCTCGCCGACGCCCACGCCGCGCACCGGGATCGTCTCGAGGAGCTGTACTACCTCGCGGTCGCCGATGGACGGCGGGCCGTGACCCTGGCGACGGAGTTGTTCGACGAGGCCGACCGCCGCTTCGACCTGGCCGGCTGCCAGGACGTGCTCGACACGCTGAGCGAACCGGGCCGCCTGCAGTGGCTGGGACCGGAACTGGCCGCGATCCGGGCCGACCGGCACGCCTACCTGCGGGCGAGGTCGTACTGGTCGACCGAGTTCCTGCAGTCCGCCCGCTATCTGAACCGGCCCGCGCTCGACGCCCCGCTCGAACGGCTGATCACCGGCGACGGCCCGCGGGTGCTGCAGATCCACGCTCCCGGCGGCAGCGGCAAGACGATGCAGCTCCGCTGGTTCATCGCCCGCTGGTGCGTGCCCGAGCCACGCCGCATCCCGTGCGCGCGCATCGACTTCGACCAGGCCTCGCCGACCGCGGCCGGGCAGCGTCCCTGGCTGCTGCTGCTCGAACTGGCCGACCAGCTCAACCGGCAGTTGCCCGGCGCGCCGTTCCAGGAGCTGCTGAACGACCGCGGGGTGCTGCGGTCGCTGCTCGACATCGTGCCGTCGCGCACGCTGGCCACCGCGCACGCGACCGGGCAGCTCAGCGCCGACCATCAGGTGTCGAAAGAGGTGACCGACCGCTTCATCCGCACCCTGGCCGAGACCGCCGGCGACCGGCCCGTGGTGCTGGTCTTCGACACCTTCGAACAGGTGCTGCTGCACCCCGAGGGCCGGCCCGGCGCGATCCTCGAGCAACTGGCCGAGGTGGTGCGAAGATGCCCGGCCGTACGGCTTCTGGTGGCCGGCCGCTACGACCTGCGCGACCCGGACCGGGTGCCGGATCTGGACGAGATCCTGCCCGGCCTGACGACCGTGGCGATCGGACCGTTCACCGAGGACGAGGGCCACGCCTACCTCACGAAGCGCGGTGTCACCGACGCGGGACTGGCCGGCGCCATGATCCTCAAGTCGGCCGGCGACCCGTTCAAGCTGGCCCTCTTCGCCGACCTGGCCCGCGACCAGGACGGGCTGACGATCGAGGAGGTGCTCGACTACGACGACCCCGAGACGATCAAGCTGGTGGAACGGATCATCTCGCGGGTCGACGACGGCCCGATCCGCTGGCTCCTGCGGTACGGCGTGGTTCCGCGACGGCTCAGCCGCAGCTTCGTCACCCAGGTGATGCCGCCCTATCTGCGTGCGGCGATGTCCGGGAACTCGCAGCTGGACGAGCCCAGGGACGACGCGCTGCCCGGGGCCGAGGAGGGCCGTCTCTTCCGCACCGACCTGCTGGCCAGCCGCGACGAGCCACTCGATCTGAACCCGGTGTGGCAACGGCTGACCCAGTACGCGTCCGCCTCCTCGTGGGTGTCGTTGCAGGTCGAGCACCCGGACTCGGTGCTGTTCCACCCCGACCTGCTCACCCCGATGCGCCGGGTGCTGCGCAAACAGGGCGTGTTCCTCGACCTGCACGCGGCCGCCGCCACCTACTGCGACCTGCGGGCCGAGCAGGAGCCGGACTCCTGGGTCGCCTGGACCCTGGACGCGGTCTTCCACCGGTTCCAGGCCGGCGCGGCGGACGCGGCCGATCGGTGGCTCGACGCGCTCGGCCGGGCCGAGAACCGCGGCGGTCCGGAAGACCGGTCCCGCGTGGCGGCCGAGCTTCTCCGCCCCGACTACGTCGACGACGAGGGCACACCCCTGCCCTTCGTGGACGACAGCGATCGGCTCCTGGTGCCGTGGACGCTGCTGGCCCGGGCTCATTTCGAGCGGGCCCGGGCGACCGTCCTGCGGGCCGAGCAGGCGGGGGCCGGGGCGGCGATCCGGATCGACGACGCCCTGGCCGAGCTGCGCCTGGCCGAGCGGTTGTGGTCGGACCACGGCCCGGCCGATGCGCCGACCGGCGAGATCACCCTGGTCCACGCGGTCGCGAGCCGGCTGACCGGCAACGTGGGCGAGGCCGGCCGGATCGCGGAGCGGGCGTTGCCGGACGCGCACGGGGCGGATCAGGTGGCTCTGCGTGAGCTCGTCGCCGACGGCCTGGTCGAGCGGGAACCCGAGCGGGCCATCGCCCTCTACTACGAGATCCTCGACGACGCGGACCTCCTGGCCCGGCGCGGGGTCGGGCAGAAACTGGCCCGGGTGCTGGCCGGACTCGACCAGACCCAGCAGGCGCTCGCCGTTCTCGGCGGCCTCGGGCACGAGCCGGCGCCGACCGACGCCGACGCGCCGGCGCTGATCGAGGAGGGCCGGATCTGGTTGCGCGCCGGTGATCCGGCCGGCCTCCTCGACCGGCTGCGCAACACGCCGCCCTCCCCGGCCCGAGCATGGTGCGTCGCCGCCGCCTACCTGGCGCAGGGCCGGCCGTTCCGGGCGCTCGCCCAGCTGAACCAGGCGATGGGCCAGCAGACGACTCCGCCGAGCGGGGTGCACGTGCGGCTCAATCTGGAGATGGCCGAACTGCACGCCGTCATCAACGCGACCCTGCTGAACCTCGACGCGGCCTACGCCGAGCTCGAGTACGTGACGTCGGGCTGGCGCGAACTCGGCGACGTCGAACGGTCCTGGTCGGCGGCCGGGGAACCGGCCGACTTCGACCTGCGGGGTGTGGCGACCCTCGGCCGGCACGCCGAATACCTGGTGTTCGGCTCGGGCGACGCCGAGGAGCACCGGGGCGGCGAGGGCTGGTTCCGGCGCCGGCTCAGCGAGCTGCGCACCGCCGTGGAGACCGGGCGGCCCGACCGTGACGAGTTGTTCCAGCAGACCGTACGGGTGATGGGGCCGGGCATCGCGCCGCACTGCACGGTGCGGCTCGGGCTGGTCATCCTGCCGGTCGACAGCGAGATCGGCGTACGGATGCTGCTCGAGGGTCTGCGGAGGATGGACACCCCGCGGGCCCGGCTCAGTCTGCTGGCACCCCTGCGCCGCAGCGAGCGGATCGACATCACGCCGTGGGAGCGGGACGAGCTCGACCAGCTTCTCGGCCTGCCCGAGGAGCTGCGCGACTCCGGCATCCTGCAGTTGATTCGTGCCGACGTGCAGCGCGTGTTCGGTGACCGGCGGCAGGCCCTGGACGCGATCGAGGACCTGGCCCGGCGTTGGCCGTCGGAGGAGGAGCTGCAGGACAGCAACTACCGCACGTGGCTGCTGCGGGACGCCGCCGAGCGCCTCGAACCCGGCAGCCGTGCCGTGGCGCACCTCGGCTATCCGATCTGGGAGGAGGAGTACGCGCCGGTGCTCTCCGGGTCGGGTGGCGTGCTCTGGTCACTGTCGAATCCCGGGCACCGCGACGTGAACAGCGTGCTCGACCAGGCCGAGACCCTGCTGGCGCGAGGCGGCGCGGCCGGGTCGCCGTGGGAGGCCTACCTGCACATCGGCCGCGCGCTGCACGGTCTGGCGGTCGGTGACGCCGGCCGGTGCCGGCAGTTCTGGCAGCGGGCCGAGCTGGTCTGGACCCGGATCAGGCCCCTGCTCCCGGTGCCGTACGCCGAGCGGTTCGGCGGGATCGTCGCCCCGGAGCTGCCCGACGAGGCGCCGCCGGCCGACCTTGATCCCACGATCGCGGCCTGGGCGCGGCGCCAGGCCGTCGTCGCGCTGACCCGCAGACGTGACGACCTCACGGTGACCCTGCGTCGCCCGCCGGGACCCGACCGGAAGTATCCCCGCGAACTGGCCCGGTTCGCCGGAGACGTCCTGTCGGCGCAGCTCGACGCCGTGGTCGACGACCTCCTCGGCTCCCGGACCACACTGCGGCCGCTCGTCGAGACCATCGCCCTGCTGGAGGAGGGCGCGTGGACCGATGCGATCGCCCTGCAGACCGACTCGACGCTGGTCGGCGCGATCCCCTGGGAACTCATCCCCGGCTCCTTCTGCCGGGTGCTGCGCGACTCGCTCACCGTCACCCACACGGTCGCCGCGCTGCAACGCGGGCTGCGGGCCGCCCTGGACGTCACGATCGCCGTCGACGGCTTGAACGGCCCCGAGACCGGGAACACCACCCGGTCGTTCCTGGCCCGCTCGGGCCGGTCGGGCCGGTTCGACGAGGCCGACTGGGAGGCCCTGCACCGCGCCGGCCGGAAGCCAGATCGGCGACCCGAGGTACTGGTCGTGCGGCCGAGCACCAGCCGCGAGCTGTCGCACGGCCGCGGCGGGCTCAGCGAGGGCGTCGACATCGCCCTGCTCTACGAGCGGCACGGCTTCGAGGTGACGACGACCGTCAACACCGATCCGAAGGCGCTGGCCGACCGGATCCGTAAGACCACCCTGCGCGGGCGCTTCGCCGTGCTGCACGTCGCGGGCGGTTTCGGGGCCAGCAGCAACGAGGTGTACGTCGAGTTCGCCTCGGCCCAGGAGGTGTCCGACCTCGGCAAACGGTTCGGCATGAGCTCGTCGTCGGCGCTGTTCGGCACGACCTTCGACCGGGCGTTCGCCGCCCTGCCACCCGAATATCCCCGTCCGCTGGTCATCCTCGACCCCGGCCGTCCGAAAGGGGACAGCGAGGCGATGCGCCAACTGGTGCTGCGCAACGCCTTCACCCACCTGCTGCTCGAACTGGGCAACATCCCGGTGGTGCTGGCCATGGGTCTCGACAGCACCTCGCAGTACGAGCGCCGCAACGACCTCGTACGCCTTCTGGCCGACGGCGGCACCGCGGCCGCGTTCATGCGATTCGAGGACGACAGGTTCCCGGCCGTCCTGTCCACGCACGTCCCGCCGTACGTCATGCAGCGCTGGTGGACCACGTGACGGCCGCGGACCGCAAGCGGGCCGAGCTGGCCGCCAAACTCGACAGCGTCCGCACCGAGCTGGCCGAGTGGCGCGCCCACAGCGAGGCCGGCCGGCCGCTGGAGAAGCACCACTCGCAGATCCAGCGCATCACCACGCGTATCGACGTGCTCGCCGACCTGGTCGCCGCGGACCTGGACGCCGAGAACGATCTGCTCGGGAACTGGCAGCAGATCGAGCTGCGCCTGCTCGACCTGCACCACGTCTGGGACTTCTTCCGCAGCAAGTTCGCCCTGCGCTGTCCGGCCTGGATCCGCGACACCCTCGTGGTCGCCGACGAGCTGATCTGGGCCTGCTACCAGCCGGCGCAGCAGCAGGCGGTGAAGGCGGGCGGTGTCGATCTGGCCGCCGTCCGGGAGCCGCCGCTGGCCTTCTTCGGCACCGACACCTCGCCCCTGGCCCTGTCCCGCCACGCGGTCTATCGCCGCCGGGGCCGGGCGGAAGACCTCTACACCACGCTCTTCGCCGACGAGCTGAAATCCCTGCCGGTGCCGGTCACCGTCATCCCCTGGCACCAGGCCGGGCACGTGCCCGACCTGCTGTTGCTGGCTCACGAGACCGGCCACCAGGTCGAGGACGACTTCGGCCTCACCCCGCATCTGCGGGCGGCGGGCCGGGCGGCGCTGTCGGCGGCCGGCGCGCCCGAGCATCGCGTAACGGCCTGGATGGGCGGCGACGACTCGGGCTGGCTCGGCGAGGTCTTCGCCGACATCTACGGCGTGCTCGGCGTCGGAGCGGCCTTCGTCGTCGCGCTCACGGATTTCCTGGCCGCGCCGGCCGAGGCAATCGCCGCCGAACAGGCGAGCGCCGCCTACCCGACGGCACACCTGCGCATTCAGGTGGCGCTGGCCGCGCTGCGGGTCACCTGCCCCACCGACCCGCGGGCGGCCGAGCTCACGGCCGCCTGGACCGGGGCGCACGCGCTCAGTGACTTCTCCATGGACGTCGAGCCACTGGTCAAAGGCCTGCTGGCCGGCCCGTACGCCGTCTTCGGCGGCAGGTCGCTGACCAGCGTGCTGTCCTTCGGATCGCGGTGGCCCGAGACCGCGATCGACGTGGCCCGTCTGGCCGAACCGGACCAGCCGTTGCAGGCCGGCGACCCCCGCACGCTGCTCGCGGCCGCGACCCTGTCCTTCGCCGCCGACCCGGCCGCCTACCGCGAGCATCACGTGGGGACCCGGGTTCTGGAGCGGGTGCGGGACCAGCAGGCCAAGGGCACCCGGTTCCGCAGCGCGGTGGCCGTGCGACCCGGCCTGATCGAAGCCGACCGGGCTGCCGCCGTAAAGCTCTACCAGCGCCTCGCCGACGCCCGGTCACGGTAAAGGCTCAAGCGGTCAGGGCGATGTACTTCTCCTCCAGATATTCGAGGATGCCGTCGCGCCCGCCCTCGCGCCCCAGCCCGCTCTGCTTGACGCCGCCGAAGGGCGCGGTCGGATCGCTGACCACACCACGGTTGACGGCGACCACGCACCGCCCGATTCCCCGGGCCGCCCCGGTCACCACCGCACTCAGCTCCACGGGGCAGCTTCTCCTCCGTCGATAGAACGACAATCAAACACACGACGCGGTTCAGGAACCGATGATCGGAAGCCAGTTCGAGTTGTCGACGCAGCCGCCGAAGGTCATGTTCTCGACCATCCGCACGAGGGACGCGTACGGGATCGACTCGCGGTCACGAACGCCGATGGTGACCGCGCAGGAGCCGGCCTGGATCATCATCTGACTGCCGGCACCGATGCGGAAAGGCGACGTATCACGGTCGATGTACCAGGTGCGGTGGCCCGCGATGGTGCGCATCGGCAGCTCGGTGTAGTTCTCGCCCCACAGGGTCATGATGCCCTCCATCGACATCATGCTGACTCTCAGCGGAGTGTCGCGCGGCATCGAGAGGAACGGGCCGGACGTCTCGCCGGGCCGGTCGGCCGGGGCGCCGAACCCGACCTGGGCCGACACCCCGTGTTCGGCCACGTCCCGGATCTCGGCGAAGCTGAGCGGCAGATCGAGCGGCACCCAGCCGAACCGCACCGGCGTCCGCGCCGTCGTCGGCGCCGTCAACCGGATCTTCTCGGCGACCCGCAGCATCGTGGCGCGATCCGACCCCTCGGAGACGGTGATCCAGACACCGGACGGGTCCTGCCAGCCCACCGCGGCCCCCCTGCGGTACGGCACCTCATCACGGCCGGGGATCGGGGCGCTGGGACCGGCCGACGGCACGGGCGGATCGAGATTCTCCACGTAGAAGGCCGGCCGCCCCTGCACGGTGACGCGCTCGCCACGGCGCAGTCGAGTGGGGTCGAACGTGCCGGGGTCGTATGCGGTGGCGGTGGCGCCGGAGTCGTTCCGGAGGTTGTCGATCGGCCGGACGATCAGGAACTGCGTCTTGTCCCGCGTGCCGAACAGCATGTTGAAGTAGATCGGGTCGGGCGCGAGCTGCAGGCTGAGCTGATGCGGCTCGCGGTAGTGGGTCATCGGCCCGGCCGGGTTCGGCGGCGGTTCGGCGGCGAACGTCCGGACGACGGCCGGCACGCCCGACACGAGGGCCACAGCGACGATGACGGCGGCGACCGCCCGCATCCGGTTGCGGTGGCGCAGCCGTACGGCGCCGGCCCGCGCCTGTTCCACCAGGCCGCTGCCGTCGGGAGCGAGAGCGGCGCCGCGCTCGAGGGTGTCCTTGAGCTTGTCGAGACTGGTCACAAGAAGATCCTTTCGCCGGCGGCCGGCTCGTCGAGTTCGATCCGTAACGCGGCCAGCGCCCGGCTGGCGTTGCTGCGCACGGTTCCGGTGCGGCGGCCGAGCACCTCGGCAATCTCCAGATCGGAGAGGCCCTCGTAGTAGCGCAGGACGAGCACCGCCCGTTGCTGGCGCGGCAACTTCATCAGCAGGCGCCACAGGTCGTCGTCGGGCTGGGCCTGTTCCGGAGCGTGCGGCGCCGACGAACCGTCGACCGCCTCCGGGCCCAGCGGCACGGTTTTCACGCGCCGTCGCCGCCGCAGCGACAGGAACTCGTTGGTCACCATCCGCCGCACATAGCCGAACGGGTCCGTCACCTGGCCGATCCGGTCCCACTTCACCAGCGCCCGGGTCAGCACCTCCTGCACTATGTCGCGAGCCTCTTCGCGGTCGCCGCTGAGCAGCACCGCATATCGCAGCAGCGAGGGCAACCGCGCCGCTGCGAACTCCTCGAAGCGCATCCGTCCTCCTGTCGGTGTCACCGCCTAGGATTGGAACGCGTTCCTTGCCGGATCCGCTGCATCGGTCATCTGGTGATCGGTTTGCAGTTGCCGGTCTTGTAGGTGGATTTGTTGTCCGGCACCAGGCCGTGACCGGCGACCGCGATGCGGATGCAGACCTTCTTGGCGTTGCCGATCACGCTCTTGTAGCGGTCGTCCTTCAGCGACAGCACGGACGGCTGGTGATCGTCGTAGTAGTACTTGCCGCGCTGGGCCTTCGGGGCGTGCGAACCCATCGTGTAGTCGGGCGGGTTCGTGCCGTCGCTGCCGTAGAAGTGCACGTGATATCCGGTGCTGATGTTCGGTTTGGAGCCGGCGTAATCGACGTCGTACGCGAGGGTCAGCTTCCCGTCGGTGACGACCGCCGACTTGAGGCACGCCCAGCGTTCGTTGCTCTTGATCTCCTCGGTGCACAGTTCGTCGGCGGGCGCGGTCGGTTTCGGCGACGCGCTCTGGCCGGCACTCGGCACCGTGGCGGCGACGTTGTTGGCGCGTTGGCCGTCATCGTCGCGCCCGAACTGTGCGTAGGCCACACCGCCGCCGACGAGCACCACAACCAGCGCGATTCCGGCGGCCACCAGCAGCCGGCGTCGCGACGCCGGAGCGGCGGGTGGTCTGCTGACCGGCCCGCCGGATGGTCTGCTGCCCGGCCCGGCAGGCGATCCGCTCACCGGCCCGGCGGATGGTCCGCTGACCGGCCCAGCGGGTGGTCCGCCCACCTGGTCGATGACTGGTCTGGTGACCTGGTCGTCGCCCGCCTTGCTCGCCGGGGATGGCACCGGGCTGCCTATCGGGGCTCGGGCCGTTCCGGTGAACGTCGCTTTGGGCAATTCCGGCCCGGTGGCCGCCTCCCGCCGCCCCGCTTCTTGCCGCCCCGCTTCATGTCGGCCTGCTTCTTGCCGCCCCGCCTCCTGCCGCTCCGCATCCGCCATGATCGGCGGCTCGGCTGCCTGACCGGCCGAGGCGCCGCCGGCCAGCCAGGCCGCGCCCAGCGCAACAGCGTGCTTCGGATGGGTGTCGACCGCTACCGGGCGGCCGATCTCGGCGCTGACCAGCTCGGCGACGATCGGCATCCGCGACGAGCCGCCGACCAGCAGCACCGAGTGCAGTTCCTCGGGAGTGCAGCCGGCCGACCGGATGGCCCGCTTCAACGCCTCGACGGAGCCGTACAGGACCGGTCGTACCATCGCCTCGAGCTCGGACCGGGTGAGCCGCACCTCGGTGACCACGTTGGGCAGCAGCACCGGAATGGACGTGTCGGTGTCGGCCGACAGCGCCTCCTTGGCCTGCACGCATTCCTCGCGCAGCCGCGCCACCGCCGCCACCGCGGCCGGGTCGTCCTCGTCGAGCTCGGCCAGCCGGCCGCCCAGGGCGTCGCTGACATGCTGGAAGACCGCGGCGTCGAAGTCGATGCCGCCGAGCCGTTCGATGCCCTCCGGCTGTCCGAGGATCTCGAAGCCGGATTCCGTCTTGCGCAGCACGGCCGCGTCGAACGTCCCGCCGCCCAGGTCGTACACCGCGATGATGTCCCCCGGGTCGATGCGGGACTGCTGTGCGTAGCTGACCGCCGCCGCCTCCGGCTCGGTGGTGTACGTGATCGTCCCGGGCGGGTCGGCCATGCGGACGGCCTGACGCAGCAGGTCGGTCTTGTAGGGGCCCCAGTTCGCCGGATGGGATACGCAGATCGCCGACGGCGGGCCGCTCTCCCGGCTGATCACCTCGTCGACAACCGAACGCAGCAGGTGGGACGTCAGCGCCTCGGCCGACTGGGGCACGCCGCCGAGCAGGATCGGCGTCGTGTCGCCCATGCGGCGTTTGAACTCGCGGGCCACCCGGTGCGGCTCGGTCAGTCCGCGACGGTTGGCCGGCTCGCCGACGAGGAACGTCTCGTCCTCGCGCAGCAGCACGACCGACGGGATGGCGGCGTTGCGGCTGCCGAGCGAGACGATTTCCGCGTGGCCGTCGCGCCAGGTCGCCGCGGCGGTGTAGGTGGTGCCCAGATCTATGCCGAGCGTGTACATCGGGTCGCTCCAAGGCTCGTAGTCGGACGGGATTGGGGGCAGGCCGGGGGGTTTCCCCCAGCCGGACCGGGGTCTGCTGCTCGTAGGCTGAGGACATGGCTTCCGCCCGTCCCCTCCGTGATGTGTTCGCCGACCTCACCGGCGCGCCGAGCGCCGCCGGCGACCCGGCCGGGCTGCTGCGCGACCAGGGCCACCCCGGGCTGCCCGACGAGCTCGTCGCCGAGGCCGTGGTCAGCTTCGCCGAGACCGCGCCGGTCGAGGTGGCCGAGCACCTGGCGCCCTACGTGACGGCGCACAGTGCGGTCGGCGCCGAGCCGGGGGCCGCCGACGTGGACGCCGACTGGTTCGACCTGGTGGGCACGACCCCCGACGTCGCCGCCGAACAGCCGGCCGGCCTCGACGATCTCGACGAGCTCGATTTCGGTACGGGCGCCGGCCCGGCCCTCCCCGACGACGATCTCGTCGGGGAGGGGGCCGAGACCGAGCTGGAGGTCGTCGAGCCCGACGCCGGACCGGGGCCGGAGCTGGACGACGGCGCGGACTGGGCGCCCACCGATCTCGAGACCGACCTGACCGCCGAGGAGCCCGACGACACCGACAACGACGGGGACCCGCTGGGCTGAGCCCTTCATCGGGATCGCCCCAGTTCGGCCAGCATCCCCTCGCAGGAGCGCACCGCCACCCGCGCGGCCACGGTCATCTCGTACGCGGTCATCGGGTTCTCGGCCCGGCGCTGCCAGCGGACCAGCGCCTGCTCGGCCGCCGCGGTCAGTTCGGGGACGGAAGCGTCCGGCGTCAGCCGCAATCGCTGCCCGGCCGAGTTGCCCGACCCGCCGATCACCTGTTCCAGATCGGCCACCACGTCGGCCTTCCCGGTGACCCACCCGGCCCGCAGGCTCGACAGCACCCGCAGCTCGTTGAACGGGTGCGCCGAAGCGACGATCCCCTCGACTTCGGCGGCCAGCGCCGCGCTGCCCGGCCGCTCGCAGGAGCGGGTGATGTCGGCCAGCGCGAGCAGCGCCGACCGGCTCTTGAGCACGTCACGGCGCTCGAGGAACAGCGACCCGATGATCTCCCGCAGGTGGTTGAGCCCGCTGCGTTCGGCCAGTTCCCGCGACAGCTCGGTGGCGGTGCCGGCCACCGCGCGGCGCAGCAGGGTGCTGGTCAGCCGTACGCCGAACAGCCCGAACCGGGCCAGCAGGGCCTCGCGTTCGAGCGATGTCAGGCCGAGCTCGGGCCTGGCCTGCACGAACCGGTCGACCGAGAGCAGCAGGTCCTCGGCCTGCCGCACGGGCAGGGCGGCTATCCGGCGCAGGTGGGCGACCTCGGTCTCGGTCAGCGTCACCGCGGTCTCGGCGAGCAGCCCGGCCACCGGCACGACCGACTGCACGAGCCGCCGTACGTTGGGGTCGTTGCCGAGCCGGGTCGCGATCCGCCGCGCGGAGGCCATCGAGTCGAGCCGCCCGGCGCCGATCTCGTCGGCCCGCGACAGCACGCCGATGGCGTTCACCGGGCTGGGCCGGGACACCTCGGTGTCGTGGAACGCCCGCAGGAATTCGACGTCGTTGGCGTGCAGGTGGCGCAGCAGGTAGATGACCGCGTCGGCCGGGGTCTCCTCGTCGTCGGGCACGAGCAGCCCCCACGTGCTGCGCGAGATCTGCTCGGACAGCGACCCGATGCCGGGCGTGTCGATCAGTGTCACCGACCGCAGCGCCTGCGACGGCCAGGTCACGACGAGCTGAGCCACGTCCTCCGCACGCAGGTCACCGAGGTCGATGTCGATGACCCCGTCGTCGCGGGTGAACCGAAGCCGGCGCGGCGAACCCTGCTGAGGGGTCGCCGTCACCCGATACGCGTGCCCGTCCTGATACCAGGTCACCACGCGGGTGCACTCGCCCGCGTCGGTCGGCGCCAGGCGCTCCCCGATGAGCGCGTTGAGCAGGGTCGACTTGCCGGCCTTGACCCGCCCGGCGACGGCGACCCGCAGCGGTTCGTCGAGCCGGTCGCGCACGGCGGCGAGACGTTCGTGGTAGCCGGTGCCCGCGTACACCGACAGGGCCTGTGCGAGCGTGTTCCGCGTACGGTCGATCAGGCTCATCCCATGACCGCCTCGGCGCGCTGCCGGAGCTGGCGAACGCGGCTCAGTTCGGACTCGACGTCGCGCAGCCGTTGTTCGCGGTCGGCCTGGGTGCGTTTCGCGGCCTCGGCCGCCCCGGCCAGCGCCTGGGCGTTCGACCGGTTGAGCTCCTCGGCGACCGCGCTGTAGTGATCGCGGAGCTGCCGCTGAACCCGCCGCAGCGTGTCGCGTGAGTCCTTGCCGGCCACGAAGATGACCTCGTCGCAGTAGCGGCGGATCGCGTTGCGGGCCTCGGTGCGCCGCCGCTGCACGTGGCGTTTCTTCTCCTCGCGCAGGCCGCGATGCCCCATCACCAGTCCGATGCCGAGACCGATCGGCCCGAGCTGCACGCCGACCAGGCTGCCGAGAATGATGAACATCAGGGCCCCGCCGTACGCGTTCTTGAGCGCGACCATGGCCTGTTTGGTCACCCGCATCCGCTGCAGGTCGATCTTGTGCTCGAATCCGTCGAGCGTGGCCAGCGACGCGGGGTCGTGCACCGGCGGCAGGCTTCCCGACGCCTCGTGGAAGTGGTGGCCGACCCGTTCGCTGAGCCGGCCCGCCCGCTCGCGCAGCAGCTCGTAGTTGCCGAGCAGCTCGTCGGCCAGCCTCGACTGCAGCCAGGGCTCCATCTCGGCCCAGGTGTCGGCCGGGTCGGTCGTCTCGACCGCGCGGTCCGCCTCGGCGA
Source organism: Actinoplanes solisilvae (assembly GCF_003999975.1). Lineage (GTDB taxonomy): Bacteria > Actinomycetota > Actinomycetes > Mycobacteriales > Micromonosporaceae > Actinoplanes > Actinoplanes solisilvae. The sequence continues at coordinate 35,069 of NZ_RJAC01000018.1, forward strand.
TGACCGTACGCACCCTCGCCCGCAGATCGTGGTCGATGTCGGACGTGAGGTCGGTGATGCCGTCGTTGAGCGTCTGGTTCCACTTCGCGGCCGAGGTCTTGAGGACGTCGACGTGGGCCTTGACCGCGGTCAGTTCCCGTACGATCCGAGCGGCCGACTCGGGATCGGCCAGGGCCGCGCGTTCCGCCTCGAAGTGCGCCTCGAGCTGGTCGCACAGGGCGGCCACCTCGGCCACCGCGTCGTCGGCGAGCCGTTCGGCGGCCGAGCGTCCCAGCTGGTCGTTGAGGAACCTGACCACGTGGGTGTAGCCCGATTCGGCGTTCAGGCCGGTGTCGTTCGTCTTGACGGCCCGCGAGCGCATCGGCGACGACACCGGCATCACCGGCACCGGGCAGTGCTCGGCCAGGTGCTGCTCGTTGAGCTCGCGCACGCGGCGCCAGGCCGGGTAGAAGTCGGTCTTGGTGATGACGCAGGCGACGACCGGGCAGAGGTCGCTGGCCCGCCGCAGGAAGTCGACCTCGCTGCGGGTGAGCTCCTGGGCGGCGCCGGTCACGAACAGCACGGCGTCGGCCATCGAGACCGCGGCCAGGCTGGCGGCCGCGTGCGGGGAGGCGAGGCCGCCGACGCCGGGCGTGTCGACCAGGACCAGGCCACCGGCGAGGATCTTGCGGGGAAGCCGCACCTCCACCCCGCTCACGCGGTCGACCTCGGAACCGGAGCCCGGTTCGGCCTCGACGACGTAGCGGCGCACGTCGGCCATCGCGATGTTCTCGCGGCGCGGGCTCTCCTCGGTCTCGATCAGCAGGTTGGCCTCGGGCTGAGCGCCGTGCCGCACGTAGGTCGGCACGGCCGTGGCCACGTCGTCCTCGACCGGGCAGACGGTCGCTCCGACCAGGGCGTTGACCAGGGAGCTCTTGCCCTGTTTGAACTCGCCGGCCACGACGACGTGCAGCACCGGATCGTCCAGGGCGCGCCGGGCGGCGGCCAGCCGGGCGGCCGCGTCGGGCCGGTCGTAGGCCTCGCATGCGCGCAGCCCCAGGTCGACCACCGCGACCGCCTTGGCGGCGGGACCGGTGGTGGTGACGGCCTCGGTCATTGCTCCTCCCAGGTGGTGGTCGAACCGGCCGGGATCAGGCACGGCAACGGGCTGGTCCAGGCTCTCTCGGCCCGGCCGGCCCGCTGCCGTGCGACTTCGCCGCACGGTCAGCCGGTCACGACGGTGTTGTCGTCGCCGTTGACCACGTTGTCGTCATCGGTGGTCGTGGTGTCGACGTCGGTGATCGTGGTGTCGTTGTCGGTGACCGCTGTGTCGTTGTCGATCGTGGTGTCGTTGTCGGAGACCGTGGTGACCTCGACGTCGTCGTCGCTGGTCGTGATGTCGTTGTCGTTGACGGTCGTGTCGTTGTCGATCGTGGTGTCGTTGTCGTTGATCGTGGTGTCGTTGTCCTGCCGACTGCCGCCGGCGTTGCCGCCGCCGACGGAGACGGCCGAGCCGTCGTCGACGGTGTTGTTCGAGGCGTTGCCGGCGTCGCCCTCACCGAACGCGACCGCGCTGTCGGTGATCTCGGCGTCGGGCAGGTTGGCCACCTCGCCGTCGCCGAAGTTGAACACCGACTCGTCGGCGTCGCCGTCGACCTGGGCGCTCTGGTTGCCGTCGCCGACGACCGCGTTGTCGACGTCGTCGGCCACGATGCCCGTGTTGACGCCGGTGTTGACCGTGCCGGAGATGTCGTCGCCGGCCTGCACGGCGCCGTCGCCGGTGTTGGCCTGACCGAAGTTGTCCCCGTCGAGCAGCAGAGCCTCGTCGCCGGTGTTGGCGAGACCGTCGTTGTCGCCGTCGATCAGCAGCGCGCCGTCGCCGACGGCCGAGTTCACGTCGCCGTCGATGACCTGCGAACCGTCGCCGGTCGCCGCGTTGACGTCGCCGTCGCCTGAGCCGGCCACCGCGCCGTCGCCGGTCGCCGCGGTCACGTCGCCGTCGCCGGTGCTCGCCACGGCCCCGTCGCCCGAGTTGGCCACGGCCTCGTCGCCCGCGTTGGCGACCGCGCCGTCGCCGTTGGCGGTGACGTTGGTCAGGTCGCCGAAGACGTTGCTGTCGACGTCGACGTCCACGCTGTTGTCGTTGATGTTGGTGAAGTTGAGGTCGAGGCTCTGGGTGATGAAGTCGTCGCCCTCGTACGTGGCGTAGGTGACCTGGTTGAGGTGCTGCGCGACGTGCTCGACGGACTGGGTGCCGGCCGCGGCCGCGGGGGCGGCGGCCACGGTCGAGCCGACGGAGCTGCTGGCCGCGCTCGAGCCACCGGCGCCACCCGCGCTGCCCGCATTCGCACCCGAGCTGGTGAAGCTCTGCAGCGCCAGGCGCGCCTCGTCCGGAACCTGCGGGCTCTCCGCGGCCACGCTGACGGCGGCGGGGACGTCCACGGCCGACAGGTCGACGTCGGTCAGGCCCTCGGCCGTCAGGGTCCCGATCGGGTCCTCGGCGTACCGGCCGGCGAACTCGCGGTCGGACAGCAGGTTCGTCACGAATTCGGTCAGCAGATCGGTCGCGTTGGTGATCATTGTTCCTCCTCGCTCGGCGTGCATCCGGCTTCTTCATCCGGGCACAGCCCCAGCGTGCGGCCGACCAGTGGGTCCGAGCATCGGGGCGTCCCCCCTGCTGCGGGGGGACGACTAGGGGATCGGGGACGGCCCCTCACTCGCCGAGCACCTCGCGCAGCATGGCCAGCAGCTCGGCCCGCGTGCCCGCCCCGAGCTTCCCGCGGATGCGGGCGACGTGGTGCTCGACCGTCTTCGGCGCGATGTAGAGCTGCGTGCCGATCTCCCGGTGGGTGCTCCCGGCCAGCACCAGCCGCGCCACCGCCACCTCGCGGTCGGACAGGTTGCCGGCCCCGGTCGGCGCGGCGGTGGTCTCCGGCTCGGACAGCTCCCGGGCCCGTTCCAGCAGGTGACGGGCCGCGACCGGATCAGCCGTACGGATCGCCGCCTGACCCGCCAGCCGGGAGGCCTCCCACGGCAACTGGGCCGCGTGCAACCCGCTGGTCGCGGCGAGCACGGCCTCCGGTTCGACCTCGCCGGCCAGGACCGCCGCCCAGCTCGCGGCCGCGTCGCGCTGCGCGAGCGGCCGCGTTCCCCCGCCGGGCACCAGGGCCAGCCGGTCGGCGACCTCGGCGGCGGCGTCCGCGTCGTCGGCCGCGATCGCGATCATCAGCCGGACCCAGCCCAGGCCGATCACCCAGGTGGCCGACCCGTCGACGATCTTCTCCAGCAGGTCGAGCACCGGCTCGACCCGCTCCGGGCGGCGCAGCCGCGCGGCGGCGACCGCGAGCTCCTCGACCGGTTCGAGCTGCCACAGGTCGACGGCGCGGCGCGCCAGCAGCGGCTCGACGCCGGTCCACACGTCGCGCAGCCCGGCGATGTCGCCTCGCCGCCGGGCGATGCCGGCCGCCAGCGCGGCCCGCAGGAGCCGGTCGCGGCCCAGCGGCTCGGCCCCGGGCGGGCGCCGCAGCTCGCGCAGCGCGGTGTCGTAGCGGCCGGTCCGCATCCTCGCCCAGGCCAGCAGCAGGCGATGCCGCTCCTCGGCCACCGGCCCGCCGACCCCGGCGGCGTGCGCACGCCCGAGCAGGTGCTCCGCCGACGCGACATCGCCCGCCGCGACCGCGAGCAGGGCACCGACCGCGTGCGGGGTGTCCGGCAGGACGTACGCCGGGGGTTCGCGCTCCACCGCCTCGGCTGCCTCGATCAGCAACGGCAGTGCGGTCAGCGGATCACCGGCCGCGAGCATCGCCTCGGCCCAGCGCCGAAGCGCGGTCGGCCCCGGACTGTCGGCCACCGCCCGCGCCTCGGCGACCCGTCCGACCCCGGCGAGGGCCGGCACGGCCAGGACCGGTCCGGGAACGGCGGCGTCCAGCAGCAGCTCGGCGGCGCGCGCGGTGCGACCCTCGTGGGCGGCGACCGCACCGGCGACGAGAGCGAGCCGGGTCGAGCCGGCCATGCCGAGGGCGAACCGGTCCACCTCGACCGGCAGCCCGAGCAGCGCGCCGGCTTCGGCCCGGCCCTCCACCAGCGCGGCCGGGTCACCACCGGCGTCCGCGGCATCGTCGAACCAGGCCACCGCGGCGGCCGGATCAGAGAACCGCAGCCGCTCGCCCGCCTGCGCGTACACCGTGGCAGCGGCCGGTGTTCTGACCTCGGCCGCGCGGAGCTGCACGGCGGCACCGGCCGGATCGGTCCCGGCGGACAGGAGCGCGCCGGCGACCGCGTCGTGAATGCGCCGCCGCTCGGCCGGGGGCAGCTCGCCCAGCACCGCGTCGGCCACCGCCGGGATCATCCGCTCGCCGTCCGGCACGAGCAGGCCCTCGTCGCGCAACGTCCGCAGCCCCGCGGCCAGACCGTCCACCTCGAGGCCGGCCGCGGCGGCGAGCACGTGGTCGGTGAGGTCGAGCCGCAACGCGAGCACCCGCGCGGCCGTGATCACCGGACGGTTCAGAACCGCGAAACGCCGCTGCAGACGAACCACCAGCACGGGCGACGCGGTGGCGACCGCGGCGGCCACCGCGGGCATCCCGGCCGACGCCTCGAGAACGGCCGCGACGATCTCCGGTGACACCGGACGGCCCGTCACGGTGGCGACCAGCCGCGCCACACCGTCACGGTCGAGCGGGCCGAGCAACTCCACCCCATCGGCCGCGACCACCTCGTCGAGCCCGGCGAGCTCGGGCCGGTCGATCGTCGGCCGTCGGGAGATCGCCATCGGGGCGCCGTCGCGAGCGGCCCGCGTCAGTTCCCGCAGGGTGGCCGCGTCGAGGCGGTGAGCGTCGTCCACGATGATCAAACAGCCGTCGGCCCGCGCGGTCGCGAGGCCCTCGGATCCGGAGAACCACCACACCGGAGTGGCCGCCAGCGCGGCGAGACGGCGCAGCCGATGCGTGCGCCCGGCTCCGTCCACTCCGACGACGACGGTCACGGTCAGCTGCCTCCGTTCCCGCACGACGGGCCGGCCGTCACGAGCGAGGGGTGGTCGGCGAACACATTACGCTCCGTCGCGCCGGATGACAGTCGGCTGGCTTGTCCCCCGCGCGAGCTACCCGCAAGTGTCCACCGAGCGGTGATGCCTACGGGCCAGTAGATCCATAACTTTCTCTGTGATCGCGGCACCGGGCCGCGCCGGTCACTGGGGACGTCATCATGCGATTCGTCAAGCAATTGCTCGCCGTGGGCGCGGTGTGGGTCGCCGGAGGTCAGGCCGTCATGGCGGTCGACGGGAACGTCTGGCTGACCCTGCTTCTCGGACTCGTCACCGCCGTACTCGCTGTCATCGTCTACGCCTGGGTCGTCCGGAGCACCGAACGTCGTACGCCCACGGAGGTGGCCCGGGCCGGGGCGGCCGGACGGCTGCTGCGGGGCGCGCTGATCGGGGCCGGCGTGTTCGCGGCCGTCATCGCCAACATCGCCTTCCTCGGCCACTACGACCTGCACGGCCTGGGGTCGGTCGGAGGCGCGCTGGGCCTGCTCGGCTTCGCGGCCGCCGCGGCCACGACGGAGGAGCTTTTGTTCCGCGGCGTCCTGTTCCGCGTCCTCGAGGAGCGGGCCAGCACCTGGATCTCGCTGCTGGTGACCGGGCTGCTGTTCGGCGCGTTGCACCTGGCCAACCCCGACGCGACCCTGTGGGGCGCGGCCTGCATCGCGGTCGAGGCCGGCTTCATGCTCGGCGCCTGCTACGCCGCCGTCCGCAACCTGTGGGTGCCGATCGGTCTGCACTTCGGCTGGAACTTCGCCCTGGGCGGCATCTTCAGCGCCCCGGTCTCGGGCACCGGCGAGTCGAAGGGCCTGCTGGACGCCACCCTGTCGGGCCCGTCGCTGATCACCGGCGGCGCTTTCGGGCCGGAAGGCAGCCTCTACACGGTCGGCGCCGGCCTCATTCTCACGGTGGCCTTCCTGTGGCTGGCCCGCCGTCGCGGCAACCTTCGCTCCCGCGTGCGGCCGACCGTTACAGTCGCGCACTGATCGACACCCGGCGATTCCTGGACCGGTGGCGCCGGCTCGACGTCACGGTCCGGGATCTCCCGCTGGCCCTGGCGATGGTGGTCGCGTCGTTCGTCCCGGGGCTGGAGAACTACGGGACGCAGCTGGGCGACCTGCCGCACCGGCCCTTCGACGCGCTGACGGTTCCCGCGATCCTGCTGCAGTGCCTTCCGCTGGCCGTACGCCGCCGGTGGCCGGCTGTCTGCCTGGTGCTGGTGTCGCTCGGCTTCGGGTTCGACCAGCTTCGCGGCTACCACACGGTCGCCGGCACCGCGTTCCCGCTCGCGCTGCTCAGCGCGGGCGCGCACCTCGAACGGCACCGGCGGCTGGTCATCCTGCTGATCTGCGCGGCCTACGTGCCGTACGCGACAGCTCTGGACCGGGCCGGCTCGGGCGAGGGGATCGCCGGGTTCACGACGTTCTTCCTGGCCATGGCCCTGTTCTGGGGCGCCGGGGCGTGGCTGCGTCAGACCCGGGCGGCCGAGGAGGACCGCCGGGCGCGGCTGGCGGTGAGCACCCGCGCCGCCGAACGCGTCCGCATCGCGCGCGAGCTGCACGACGTGGTCACCCATCACGTGACGGCGATGGTGGTGCAGGCCGAGGCGGCACGCTACCTGACCGCCGCACCCGACCGGCTCGACCAGACCCTGACCGCGGTCTCCGACACCGGCCGGCGCGCCATCCGCCCCGCCGAGGGCGCTTCGGGCAAGAGTGGGCTGACCCCGCGCGAACTGGAGGTGCTGCGGCTGATCGCCGACGGCCTCTCGAACGGAGAGATCGCCGCCGCTCTGGTGATCAGTCATGAGACCGTGAAGACGTACGTGTCCCGGATCTTGACCAAGCTCGATCTGCGCGACCGGGTGCAGGCGGTGGTCTACGCCTACCGCAACGGCTTGGTGTCCTGAGGCAGCAGCCGTCGCATCACCTTGCCGGTGGCGTTGCGGGGCAGTTCGTCGAGGAAGACGACGTCGCGCGGCACCTTGTAGCGGGCCAGGTTCGCCCGCACGAAATCCTTCATCGCCTGGGCGTCGCGCTTCGCGTCGGCGGTGGGGACGATGAACGCGCGCAGGCGGGTGCCGAACTCGGCGTCGTCGACCCCGATGACGGCCGCTTCGATCACGTCGTCGTGCTGGGCGAGCAACGTCTCCACCTCGAGCGGATATACGTTCTCGCCACCCGAGATGATCATGTCGTCGGCGCGGCCGTCGATGAAGAGCAGCCCGTCGGCGTCGAAGTGCCCGCGGTCGCCGGTGTCCATGAACCCGTCGACGATCCGCCGGTCGCGGCCGTCGGTGTAGCCCTCGAACGGGATGCCGGTGCGCACGAACACCCGCCCGATCTCGCCGGGAGCCTTGACGGGCCGGTCGTTCGCGTCGAGGACTCTGACGTGGACGGTGACCGGGGGCCGGCCGACGGTGCCGGGAGCGCGGCGTGACTCCTCGGGGGTGGCCACCGACGCGACGGCGACCTCGGTGGAGCCGTACACGTTGTACACGACGTCGCCGAAGACGGTCTGGAAGCGGTTCGTCAGCTCGGGGCTCAGGGGCGAACCGGCCACGAAGACGGTCCTCAGCGACGTGGTGTCGTACCGGCTGATGATCTCGGGGCCGAGGGACAGGATGCGGGTGAGCATGGTCGGGACGGCGACCAGCATCTCGGCGCGATGCTCGGCGATCAGGCGCAGGATGTGCTCGGCGTCGAAGCGGCGGGTCAGCACGGCGTGGTTGGCCAGCGACAGGCCGACGGTCCAGGCGCCGAACCCGGTGCTGTGGAACAGCGGCGACGCGATCACCGCCGCACCCTGGCGCGGGAACGGGATGCGGTCGGCGATGACGGCGCTGGCCAGGGGCGACACCTTGGTGCGGGGAGCGCCGCGGGGCAGTCCGGTGGTGCCGCTGGTCAGGATGACGAACCCGCCGGGCCGCCCGGGCAGCGGTGGTGGCGTCACCGGATGGGCCGCGATCAGCTCGTCGATCGAGCCGTCGGTGACGTAGCGGGTGACCTCGGCCGGCAACCCCTCGACCACGTCGGCGAACTCGCTGTCGTGCAGCATGACGCGGACCTTCTCGCGCGCCGCCACGTCGATGAGCTGCTGCTTGGCCAGCCCGGTGTTCATCAGCGCGAGCCGCAGCCGGGCCCGGGCGCTGCCGCTGATCGCGAGGAGCAGGCCGCGGTGGTCGCGGGCCAGCACGGCGACGATCGAGCGTTCGGGCAGGCCGAGCGCGAGCAGGGCGTGGGCGAGGGCGTTCGACTGCTCGTCGAGCTGCCGGTAGGTGAGGGTGCCGCGTTCGTCGGTGACCGCCGGGGCGTCCGGGTGTTCGGCCGCGGCCTTCATGATCAGGGCGGCTTGGGGGCCGAGCCGGGCGTTGTTCCTGGCCGCCCGCAGCAGCCTGGCCGGCCGCAGCAGGTCGATGATGCCGATCTGGTGCATGCGGTGGACGGCGCGCAGGTGTTCGAGAGCGGGCATCGACGCCTCCTGGTGGTCTGCCGTGACGGTATGCGAGTGACCGGTGCCACGACAACCTGTACTCTTCGCCGGACCGCTCATCCCGGAAGGTGCCCCCCGACTTGCGCGCGTTGTTTGTGATCGCCCTCGCTGTACTGGCCGGGTTTGTCCTAAGTCCACTCATGCGCGCCGAGGCCGACTGCAAACCGGCCCCGGCGGCAGCCCCCGACGGCTGGAGCAACGAGCAGGTCGCCATGGCCCGCGTCATCGTCACCGTCGGAACCGACCGGCGGGTGCCCGACGAGGCCCTGGTCATCGCAGTCGCCACCGCGATGCAGGAGTCGAGCCTGCGCAACCTCAAGGGCGGCGACCGCGACTCCATCGGCCTGTTCCAGCAGCGCCCGAGCCAGGGATGGGGAACGCCGAAACAGCTGACCGATCCGAGGTATCAGACCGGGAAGTTCTACGACAAGCTGCTGCGCGTCGACGGCTGGCAGAAGATGCGGGTCACCGAGGCGGCCCAGGCCGTTCAGATCTCGGCCTTCCCGGAGGCGTACGCGAAGCACGTTCCCGCGGCCACCAGCCTCGTCGACATGCTGAACGCCCCCGCCTCCTGCACGGTGTGAGGCAGGCGGGCCGAGCGGGCCGGCTCGTGCAGCGGATGACCGACGCGGAAGACGGCGGCCGGCGTCGCGCCCACCCGATCGCTCAGGCGAGCCGCGGTGTCCGGGCAGTCCAGCAGCTGGCTGAGCGGGTGGACGGCCAGCCCGAAGCGGGCCAGCAACAGCCAGGTCCGCAGCAGGCGCCGGCCCGTGTCCCGCAGATCGTCCTCACGCCTGGTCACGACGAGCACGCTGCCGTCGTACCGCAGAAGGTGGTGACTGGTCGCCGCGAGCAGGGCGGGCAGCCCGAGCCGCCGCATCAGCGGATAGGCCCGCAGCGCACCGGAGAGCACCCGCGCCTCGACCCGGCTCAGACCCAGCGCCCGGTCGGTCAGCCCGTCGCGGTGATAGCGCGGGTCGCGCGGGTTCAGCCGAAGCCAGGAACGCAGCTCACGGGCCACCGGCGGGGCGCCGAACATCCAGCGATCAGCCACCGTCAGATCATCGGCCAGGGCACGGCTGCGCACGTGCACGATCCCGCCCTCGAGAGCGGCGAGAAGAACCAGATCCAAGAGCCCAGGCGCGTACGGTCCCCGCGCGACCCGCCGTGCGTCGACGTCCACGCGGTGGAAGATCGTGTCGTAGCGCTGCGCCGCCGGCACCAGCCGGATCCGCCGCGGATCGCTGAGGTCGCACGCCACGGACAGGCCCGCGTCGGCCGCGACGATCAGGCAGGTCTCGGCGAACGCGCCCATGCTCAGGGCCAGGTCTCGCCCGGTCGGGTCGGAGTGGGGCAGCGACCGGTCGGGGTCGACGCCGATGACGATCTCGTCGGCGCGGTAGTCGATGGTCCACGGCTGGGTGTTGTGCGCGCTGGGCGCCCGCCGGAACAGCGACTCGTGCTCACGAAGAACATTTACCCAGGTCATGTCGCACCTCTCTGATAGAAGGTGTATCCGTGCAGGGGCCGGCCGCCGGCCCGGCGATAGGACGCGGCCGACGCTTCGTTGTCGCGTTCCACGAAGGTGCTGCGCAGCGTCCGGTAGCCGCCCGCTTCGAGATGCCGGTGCACCTCGCGGCTCAGCAGCGTCATGTAGCCCCGGCCCTGCGCGCCGGGCACCACGCCCTTGATGACGAGCACCGCGTCGCGGCGGTAGCGCGACCGGGTGGCCAGCAACCGCACCTGTTCGACGAGGCCGAGGCGGCCGCCGGTGCGCATCAGGAACTCGGAGATGTCGGGGACGGCGACCACGAACGCCACCGGCCGGCCCGCCTTCTCCAGCCAGACCAGCAGGCCCTCGTCGAGCAGGAAGGCCAGGCCGTCGGTCTGCTCGGCGAGCTGGGCGGCCGAGATCTCGGTGTAGTAGCCGAGCTGGGCGAAGCTGGCGTTCAGCATCGCGCGCAGGATCGGCAACTGGTCGCGCAGCCCGCGGCGGGAACCGTGCCGGATCACCAGGTGTTCGGCTTCGAGGCGACGGTCGTCGAACCGGTAGGACGCGCCTGGAACCTCGACGACCCACGTGTCGGCCTCGAAGCGGCGGGTGAAGCCGTGTCGTTCGTACATGGCCGGGTAGTAGGCCGGGTTCCACGCCGAGTCGACGAAGCCGCGGGCGTCGAAGCCGCTGGTGATGACGCCGCCGGTCTGGTTGGGCAGCAACGCCACCGGGCCGAACAGCGCGCGTCCGTCGGCGGCGCTGCTCACGACGCCGGTCAGCGCGGTGAAGACGGCGTCGTCGTCGACGAACTCGGTGTGCCCGAAAAGCTGGCGGGGGCCGGCCTTGGCGTCGAAGGCCGCGTCGCGGTGCGTGCTCGTGCGGCCGACGACCCGGCCGCGGCTGTCGCGCACGACGTAGAGCGCGGCGACCCGCCGGTGCCTGGCGATGACCGACTCGGGCAGGGGCACGTACCGGTCGCGGGGGTGCAGCCGCAGCGGCAGCTCGCAGAAGTCGCGGAGGTCGGCCCGGGTGCGTACGAGGGTGGCTTTCATCCGCGGTGCACCGCCGGGCCTGCGTCTTCCGTGGACAGCGGCGTCCAGGTCGGCATGTGCGACAGGGTGTTGTCCTCGGCCCGCCACGCGCCGTTGCTGTAGCCGTGCGGCTGGGCGGCGAACAGCCGGATGAAACCGGCGGTCGCGTTGCGGCGGTCGCCGTCGTCGGTGAGCCAGCACATCAGGTCGCGGTGGTGGCGACTGCGGGCGAACTTGAGCATCGCGTCCTGGTCGCTGAAGAAGGCGATCGTGCCCAGCGTGTACGGGAACCGGTAGTAGACGGTGTGCCAGCGGTATCCGGACATCCGCTTCATCTGGCGGATCATCGGACCCCAGGCACGGATCGTACGGAACATCGCACGCGGCCCGGAGTAACGAGTGGCTCCGATGAACATCGCGCCGGCCCGGCCCTGCGGCGGGGCGGCGGTGAAGTCGGTCGTCCTCATGCCGCTTGCCCCTTCACCAGGTAGACGTTCTTGATCCTCGCTTCGGTGAACGGCCCTTCGCCGTGCTCGTGAACGACGACCCGCACATCGGCGGCGGACGGGTCCTCGGCGATCGACTCGGCGAAGTCGCGGCTCGAGCGGGTCAGATGCGCCAGCACCCCGACCCGGCACGTCTCGGCCAGCAGATCGTTCTGCGCGGCGTCAACACGTACGCCCGAACGCAGTTGAAGGTGGACCGTCGGGCGGCTCTCCAGATCGGCGCCCTGCACCAGCTCGAGACAGAAACCCTCGAGCAGATGCGCGTACGGATTGTCGTCGTACAGGCCGTACTCGATGTCCTGGGGGTAGAGGTTCGCCCCCATGTACGAGATCGTGCTGTCCTTGCGCCCGAACAGGAACAGCAGCGGCAGGTGCATCCCGTCGACCCGCATCGCCGCCGTCGCCTCGGCCCGCGCGCCGGGATCGCTGATGGCGTCGAGAAGCTCGGGCAGCGTGGCCAGCCGGCCCTCGTCGCCGATGTTGTAACGCACCTTCGGGTTCACCACGGCGGTCGAGTTGATCGTGCACAGGATCTCGGAGTCGGCCGTGGTCTCCAGGTACGTTTCCAGAGGGTTGTACTGGAACACCATCGGCAGCCGCTCCTCCCCCGGTCCGAGCAGCCGGGCCCGCAGCTCGGCGTCGGTGCGCAGCCGGCGGCGGACCCACACGCTGAGCTCGGTCTCGCCGGCCATGCCGATGGTCAGGTCGCTGGCGCCGTAGCCCGAGCGGACCTTGCGGAAGCGCTTCTCCAGGTAGTCGCGTAGTGCCTCGGTCATGCCCTCGCCGCCGACCAGCCCCGAGATGCGGTAGTCGGCCCACGGGAACCGTTCGGCGTCGAGCTCGTCGAGCAGGCGCTTGAGGAACGGCGGGTACGCGGTCACCACGTACTCGAAACCGGGGCCGAAATGCCGCAACGTGTCGATGATCTTGCGTACGTCGGGACCGATGTTCTTGACCATCGCGATGCGGGACATGGCAATGCCCGTGTTGGTGCCGGTCGCCCACGCCCCCATCGAGTAGGCGTTGATGACGAACCGCCGCTTCCCCGGGAAGATCATGGTCGCGTACGCCGCCAGGTTGCGATGCGTCGACGCCAGCTCGGCCCGGCTGCGGACCCAGTTGAACGGCTGCCCCGACGACCCGGACGACTCGTCGACCACACTCCCGGCGACCTCGAACCGGCCGTTGCGGCACCGCTCGTGCTCCGGGTAGGCCCGCACGTAGCCGGCCTTGCTGGTGGGCGGGTAGCCGGCCAGGTCGAACCAGCGGAACTCCCACCCGTTACGGCGCAGGAAGTCGGCGTAGGCCGGTACGTCGAGGGCGGCGAACTGGCAGGTCATCCAGGCGTTCAGGCGGGCGAAACCACCCATCCGCGGCCGGTAGTGCCGGGCCATGAAACGCCACACGGCCGGGTGCGACCGGTAGAGAGCGTAGGTGCCGCTGAGCGCGTAGCTGACAAGCCGGAGCGTCCACTGCCGCAGGGTCGATATCACGGGTATGACGCTATGAACTCCCGCCCGTCAGCACGTCCCCACGGCTACTCAACCCTTCTGAGTACGCGACCTCAGATGTCGCGGAGCCGTCCCGGCTGTGCTTGTCCGGGTCTTTGCCTCACGGTTACGTGCCAGCCGGTCCCATGATCGCGTTCCGCGCTCGATCGACAGCGGACGGTGACGGCATGAAGAAAATCGCCTGTGTCCTCATCGCCGCCGCCGCTGTCACCGTCGCCGCGATCCCGTCCCCCGCTGCCGCCGCCGTGGAACGCACGCCGCGGTGCACCTCCGTGCGACCCTCGCCGGACTTCTACGCCGGTGGGCGGGTCGCCTCGACGCCGATCGACGCCCGGTGCACGACCGTCTCGATCTCCCACGTTCGCGACGTTGCCCGCCCGTCGGACAGGTGCCAGACGTTCCTGGTCGCCCTGCTCTCCGCCGACGGACGGGATCCCACCTACACCGAGCCGGTGCGGGTCTGCTCGCCCTCAACCCGGACGCGCACGGTGATCGCCACCGGCGTTCCCGCCGGGTCGCAGTTCCGCGTGCTCTACCAGGTCGACTATCTCGAGCAGTCCGTTCGCTTCACGGTCTGGCGCTGATTCTCAGGCCCGCGCGTTCTCCCACATCACCGTGTACGCCTCGGCGCCGTTCAGCAGGTCCCGGCGCAGCGCCGTCGCGTCCGGGCCGGCCTGGTTGATCGCGTCGACGATCCAGTCGGCGTAGAGGCCGTACTGGGCCACGCCGTCGGTGTTGAGGTCGAACGTGCGGGAGCCGTACACCTGCTTGGTCACCTGGGTGCCGTTGGTCGCGGTGAACGGGTAGGTGAGCGGGCTCGACCCGGCGTTCAGGCGCGGGGCGGCCTGCACACCGAGACCGTTCACGTCGGTGCCGACCCCGTACCCGCTGATCCTCGAGCCGTTGGCCAGACCCTTGTTGGCCCGCCACTCCTCGAGGAACGTGGCCGTGTCCTGCCCGTCGTCCGAAGCCGCGAAGGCGTACCCGGCGACGAACCCGCCGACCCCGAGCATCCGGTTCACCATCGTGGGATCCGACCAGCTGTGCACCGACGCGACACCCGGATAGTTCGCCTGCTCGGCCAGGTCCAGCACGGCGGACGCGGCCCGCACGCTCATGTGATCGATGTGGATGATCATGCCGCGGTCCATCATGCGTTCGATCAGATAGCGTCCGAGCTCGGTCAGACCACGTACGTTGCAGATCTTGCCGCTCGGATAGACCGGCAGGATCGCCCCGGCCGGCAGGCCCACCCCGAGCTGCAGCAGCCGGGCGAAGTCGTCGTTGACCAGCGGCTGCTCGTTGTCGGAGGGCCCGGTGCACGAGGTCGCCTGCCACCAGTGACCGGTCGAGATCAGGTTACCGACGTTGACCGCGGCGCCGGTGACCCCCTCGTCGAAGCGGGTGCCACCGAAGGCGTTGTCGAACTTGTGCACGGGGTAGATGCCGCTGACGCCCATGCCGGCCAGCTCGTCGAGGCCCGCGTCGATCTGGGCCCGGGTGCACTGCGGCACGTCGTTGACCTCGCGGCAGCCGAAGATCTCGGAGTTCTCGACCCCGATGGTGACGGCCAGCTTGCCCTGGGCGGCGATCTGGCGCACCTGGGCCGGAGTCGTGGCCAGCCGGAACCAGCCCCGGCCGGGACCGCCGCTGCGGGCGTCCACATAGTCCTGCATCTTGCGCAGATAGGTGGCCTGGGCGCGGATCTGGTCCATCTCGTCGCAACTCGTGTGTTCCAGGGTCAGGCCGCAGATCACCCGGTTCGCGACCAGCAGCACGTTCAGCACCCGCTGCCCGGACTTCCAGGATCGTTCAAGGCTTCGGAAGTACGACGCCTCGTGCAGCATCGTGTCGTGCTGCGGCCAGTCGCCGAAGGTGGGCCAGCCGTCCTCGGCCGAATTGATCGGATCGGTGCCGGCGATGATCGCCTCGAGCAGCGCGCCCCAGCCGAGAGTCGCATGCGACGGACAGCCCTTGAGCGCGACCGGGGCTCCGCCCGGGGCGTACGCGTCGCCGCAGTGCAACGATCCGCCGAAGGCCTCGGCCGCGGTGACGTGCGCGTGGGCGTCGATCCAGCCGACGAGCTTGCCGTTGGCGTCGACGCCGGGAGCCGGGGTTCCGCTGATGCCGGTGGCGATGTCAGGGATGGCGGCGCAACCGGAGGCCGGGGCGAGCGCGATCGTCGAGTTACTGTTGCCGGCGCCGAGGCCGCCGAGGTAGACGCCGAGCTGCTGACCGGTCGCGGTGGAGACGAAGCGGTAACGGCCGTCGGCCACGCTGACCGTCCAGTCGGCCCGATCACCGTACGCATCACCGGCCCACACCCAGCCGAGCACGCTCTGATAGGGCGGCTTGCCGGTCGAGTCCCTGAGCAGGTAGCGGCCGAGCTGCGTGGCCTCGAACCGGAAGGGCTCGGCGCCGGCCACGGTGTTCTTGAACCCGTAGCCGACAGAATCTCGCCAGACGTAACCGCGAGAGGTCGCCCCGTCGAAGACCTGCAGCGTCGCGCACAAGCCTTCCAGGTCGTTCGCAGGGCTCCACGACGCTGATGCGGCTCGGGCCGCCGAGGCGGGCGCCGCCGCACCGGCAGACCCTGGCGCGGCCCAAGCTCCGACGAGCCCGAGCATGAGCACCAGCAGCCCCGCGGCCAATCGGCGCATACGTACGCCCCATCGCCTTCCGCGATGTCCTCCACTGACCGATGCCGGGGTCGACGCACTGGTGGACGGCAGCCTCGACATGGGAGCCCCCTCTGCTTGATCGCTGTCGGGCGAGTGTAAGAAAGCTCACACCTCATTCATAGATGTAAATGTGAAATTTTCTCTCAGACGCGTTCTCCACCGAACCGGCCGCCTCGCGCTCGGCCCGCATCCCACGTGACATGCAGAACCGGACGCAACCAGCCGGCGGACGCCCGACCCGGACCGCCAACGACAGACGTCCACGGCGAAAGCTTTCCATCGGGCAGGACTCGGCGTGAACGCGCAGGAGCCGGCGCGAACGCGCAGCACCCGGTGCGAACACGCAGCACCCGGCATGAACGGGCAGGGCGCGGCGAGCGGGGCCGGGCGCGTCAGCGGCGTCCGGCCCCTCGATGCGGTCAGCGGCGGAACTGGATCCAGTTGACGTTGACGAAGTCGTTGGGCTGGCCGCTGGTGAAGGTCAGGAAGACCGTGTGGCGGCCGGACACGTTCGCTACGTTGCCGGGGACGGAACGCCAGCTCTGCCAGCCGCCGGTGTTGCCGATCGCGAAGCTGCCGATCGGGGCGTTGCCGCGGCTGTCGACGCGTACCTCGACCAGGCCGCTGATTCCGGACCCGGCGCCGGAGGCCACGCGGGCCACGAAGTCGCGGACGCCGCCCGAGCCGAAGTCGACGTTGTCGAACTGCACCCAGTCGCCGCCGCGGATCGCGCCGATGTTCTGGCCGCCCTCGCTCGACGCCTCCACGATCACGCCGGACTGCGCGTTGAACGATTCGGCCTGGATCTGCGAGTACGCGTCCCGGACACCACCGGGAGGCGGCGTTGTCGTCGGCGGCGGGGTGGTGCTGCCGCCGCCCCGGGTGTAGACCGCCACGTAGTCGACCAGCATCGGGTGGCCCGGCACGGTGGCCGCGGTCGGCGTGCCGAAGCCGGCGACGCCGTTGGGGAAGCCGCCGCCCATCGCCACGTTGAGCAGGATGTGGTAGCCGGCATGGCTGGTCATGTTGGTCCAGTGGGGTTCGCCGACCTGGTTCTGGTTCACCGAGTGGAACTGCTGACCGTCCACGTACCACCGCAGTTGGTTGGGCGAGACGCTCCGGTCCCATTCGAAGGCGTACGTGTGGAAGTTGCCCTGGCAGGTCGAGCCGGGGCAGGCCCGCGAGGCGCCGATGCCGTTGGTCTCGTTGCACGGCCCGCCCGGGTTGACGCCGCAGTGCAGCACACCCCAGACGGAGTTGATGCCGTTGACGTTCTCCATCACGTCGAACTCGCCGATGACCGGCCAGCTGTACCGGTCGGCCCGGTACGGCGCGCCGAGCGCCCAGAACGCGGGCCAGTAGCCGAGGGCCGCGTTGCCGGTGACGTTCGGCATCTGGATGCGGCCCTCCATGCGCAGCACGCCGCCGGACGGGGCCTTGAAGTCGGTGCGCTGCGTCTCGATGCGCGCCGACGTCCACTGGCCGGAGCCGTTGCGCAGGGGCGTGATGCGCAGGTTGCCCGAGCCGTCGTGGGCGACGTTGGCGGTGCTGTTCGTATACGTCTGGATCTCGCCGGTGCCCCACTGCGGCGGGCCGCCGGGGTAGCTGGTGCCGGTGTCGATGATCCAGTTGGCGCTGCTGGGCAGGGTGTTGGCGGCGCCGGTGAAGTCGTCGGCCCAGACCTGGGTCCAGCCGCTGGGCGGCGGAGGCAGGGCGGCGCCGGCGGAGACGGCCATCGCCACCGAACCGGTGACGACGACGGTCGCGGTTGCGACGGCCAGGAGGCGGGTGCGGATAGTCATGGACATGCCCTTCTTTTCGGGCTGCACACGCTGACGGGGATAGAGCGCTCTCAGAAAAGTTTCAAGCGCGTTACGCAGGGCTGTCAATATTAACAACTATCGATGCCCGTTCGGGCAAGCCCGGCACCCGCCCGGCCCGCTCCTCAGATCCCGGGCGACCCCTTGAACGGGATGCCCGCGTCCGGCCCCGACGGCGCGGTGAGAGCCTCGGCCACACTGACCAGCCACTCCCGCGTACTGATCTCGTCGAACTCCGGGTCGTAATACGCCCCGGCCTCGGTGAGCCAGATCCGGGACAGGTCCTCCTCGGTGGCATCCGATTCGAGCAGGGTCGCGATCTCGGCCCGCAGCGCCTCGACGACCTCGGCGGATTCGCTGTCGCGGAACCTCTCCACGACCTCGATGGGCTCGTCGGCCTCGTCCTGGAAGTCCTGGTGGAAGTACGACTGGGCGAGGTAGGCAAGGTTGGTGTACATGTCACGGCTCCGGGAATGAAGTGATGATTCTGAATCCGCCGGGGGCGGTGGGGTCCTTCTGCAGGACGGTCGACACCTGCGAGACGCCGGTCTGGCTGATCGTCCCAGGGGTCGGGTTGGCCTTGTTCTTCGGCCCGAGACGAGTGATGCCGTCGGTCGACGGTATCGGGTTCTTGATGACGAGCCGGTCAGGCTTCCCGCCGGGTCCCGCGGCCGGGGCGGCGAGGAAAGCCGCGATCTGCGCCTGATTGGCCGAGATGTTGTCGGAGGTGGCCCTTTCCGCCACCGTGATGTCGGTGAAGGTCGAGGCGCTCGGAATGGGCCTGACCGCCTTGACGCCCGGGCTCGCCTTCGTTCCGTTCAGACGTTGATCCAGGTCGGCCTGGGTCTTCCCGACGTGGCGGTCGATCGCGTGGCCACCCTGCAACTCCTGAGCCTTGAGGTCGATGCCCCCATCGGTGTTCAGGGGAAGACCCAGAGAGGCCGGTACGGTTCCCGGCGCCGGTGTCGTGAGGCTCGACGGCGTGGCGATCGGTGCGCTTCCGCCCGGCAGGCTGCGCGTTCCGTTGCCGCCAGGCCCGGTCTTGACCGGGATGCCGCCGGCATTCGAGCCCTTGGAGATCTTCGAGCCCGCCACGCCGCCGGCCACTCCGCCGGCCGCCCCGAGAGCGCCGGCCCCGAGGATCGCCCCGGCGTCGAACCCGTCGCCCTCGGCCGCCTGGTTGATGACCTCGGCGCCGGCCTCCTCGCCGAACCCCTTGATCCCCTCCCCCGCGGCCTTCCCGCCGGTGCTGTTCACGAGCGGACCGATCGTCTTGGTGGAGCCGAACGACGTGCCGATCCCGTTGATGCTGCCCTTGCCCGCCTTGGTGACGGCCGGCGCCACCTTCGCGACCACGCCGGCCCCGGCCTTGACGCTCGCACCCGCCGCCTTCAGCAGCGAACCGCCGGGAACCAGGCCGACCAGCCCGAGCAGGAAGTCCCCCGCTTTGAAGTTCCCGCTGGCTATCGCCGATATCTGGGTGACCGCGAAGAGCGCTCCGCCGAGCAGAAGGCCGGCCACCGGGAAGAAGACGGCGACGGCCGCGATCAGCAGACCGAGCAGAATCTGTACGAACGGGAAGTCCGCGAAGAAGTCGGAGATCTTCTGGAAGATGTTCCGTTCCGGGATCGCCTCCGAAGCGGCCCGATCCAGCGCGTCGGAGGCGACTCGTTCGGCGGTGTCCCGCATGCTTTTCGCCTGCTGCGCCAGGCTGCGCGCGGCCGACATCTGCTGCTGCGCGGCCTCGATCTCCTGCTGCTGCCGCGCCTGCTCGGCCTGCTGCTCGGCGGTCGGCTCGGTGCCGCCGGCCGCGTCGGCCACTGAGCTCACGACCCCGGCGAGCGACTTCGCCGCCGTCGCCGCGACCGGTTCGGCCTGGTCGACCGCCCGGTCGAACGTGTCCTGCGCCTCTTGCAGCTGCGGCAGGTAGGCGCGGTAGGCGTCCGCGGCGTCATGATAGGACTGCGCGGTCTTGCTCAGCTTGTCGGGCAGATCGTCGCCGATCTTCTCCCGCAGCTTGTCCATCGCCGAGCCCCGGCCGCGAGCGACGTCGCCGTCCCGCTTGAGGACGTTCAACGCCTTCTCGGCCGCGTCGCCGATGTCGCCGTACCGTCTGATGACCCCCTGGATCTCGTCCGGATCACCGGGTACCGGGTCCGAGCTCATCCCGACGAGCTCGAAGTCCGCTGGCGTCGCGTGTCGCCGAGCCATCCTCACCTCTCCAGGTCCCTGGGGACGCCACCGGACGACGTCCCGGGACACACGGAACGGGGTCTCCCTTTGGTTCAAGGCCGTGACAAGTCGAACGCTGACGCCCGTACGACCGGCCGCGCTTACCTTTGGCAGGGGCTCAGCCCTCAAGCGTAGGCACAAATAGCGCGTCGTCACGCTTCCGGACAGGTCCCGCGGCGGTATCGTTCCCTGTCGTCGACGCAGCGGCGCGCGAAGGGGGCACGATGGCCGTCCTGGGAGTTCTTTCCCCGTTCCTGGGCGGGTGGTATTTCGGTGGGCTTCTCGAGGGGATCGCGCAGACCGCAGCCGACGCCGACACCGCCGTGGTTGCCGTACAAACACTCGACGCGGGCACCGACCAACTGGAACTGACCGAGCCGCCGCACCCGCCGTACCCGCTGGCCTGGGACCACGCCGCCGGCTTCGTCGTCATCGTGAACGCGGCGAGCCCCAAGTACCTGCACGAGATCCAGTCCTCCGGCCGTCCCGTCGTCGTGGTCAGCCACGAGTTCCCCGAGCTCGACTGTTCGACCGTCTTCCCCGACAACCGGGTCGGGGTGCGCGACGCGGTCGAACATCTCATCCGGCACGGGCACCGGCGGATCGCCTTCGCCGGTTTCCTGGGCGCGCTCGACCAGCAGGAACGGTACGAGACCTACCGCCGCACGCTGCGCGCCCACGGCATCGAGCCCGACCCCGATCTGGTCTTCGCGGCCGCCGACAATCAGGAGGCCGGGGGTGCCGGGGCGGCCCGCGCGATGCTGGCGGCCGGGCTGCCGTCGACCGCGGTCGTCGCGGGCACCGACCTGAACGCGATGGGCATCCTGCGGGTGCTGACCGGGGCGGGCTGCCGGCTGCCCGACGACCAGGCCGTCGTCGGCTTCGACGATCTGTCGGACGCCTCGTTCACCGAGCCGCGATTGACCACCGTACGGCAGCCGTTGTTCCAGGTCGGCGAGGTCGCGGCGCGGGTTCTGCTGGCGGCGATCGCCGGCACCGGCGGGCCGCCGAGGCGCCACGAGGTGGCGACCGAGCTGGTGGTGCGCGAGTCGTGCGGCTGTCCCGATTCGCACGGCAAGGAGTCGTTGTGGGCCGAGGGGAAGTCGCAGTACCGGGAGCGCACCCGGTTGCAGCGTTCGCTGAGCAGCCAGTACGACATCAGCCTCGACCTGTTGCGCAGTCACGAGGAGGATCCGCGGCAGTTGGGCTGGCTGCGCCGCACGTCGGCCCGGGCCGGTTGCCTCGGCATGTGGACGCCCGGCGAGCCGAGTCTCGAGATAGCCGGTCACTTCGACCGTTCGGCGTCCTTCCCGCTCACCTCCACCCGGGTTCCGCCCGGCGAGTTCCCGCCGGCCGGCATTCTCGACGAGGCCCGCGCCGAGCCCGGCTCGCTGACCTTCGTCGTGCCGGTGCGGGTCGGCGACCGCGACTGGGGACTGCTCGCCACGGTCGACCAGGTGGACCTGCAGGCGGCCACCGGACGCGAGCAGATCAACCAGTGGGCGGCGCTGCTGACGATGGCGCTGGACTACCAGGAGGTGCTGCGAACCCTGCGCGAGCAGGAGGAACAGCTGCGGGCGAGCGCGCTGCACGACCATCTCACCGGCCTGCCCAACCGCACCCATTTCCTGCAGCTGCTGGCGGCCGCGATCGAGCGCGGCCCCGACGTCGCCGTCCTGTTCGTCGACCTCAACGGCTTCAAACAGATCAACGACACGTACGGGCATGCCGTCGGCGACCAGATCCTGGTGGAGGTGGCCGACCGGCTGCGGGCCGAGCTCGGCGACCACGGCACGGCGGGCCGCTTCGGCGGCGACGAGTTCCTGGTGCTGCTGGACGCGCTCGACGACGACCACACCCCCGAGGCGACCGCTCGCCGGCTGCTGTCCGCACTCGACCGTCCCCACCGCCCGGACGGACGCCACCTTCTCGTCTCGGCCAGCATCGGCGTCGCCCTGACCCACGGTGCCCCCTTCGCCGACGCCGACGCGCTGGTGCGCGAGGCCGACACGGCCATGTACCGGGCGAAGTCCCGGCGCAGCGGCGTGGAGTCCGGGCACGCCTCAAAGGGTCGTTGACCTGGGAAGTCTGACCTAAAGGGCACCGTCTCGCTGGCTAATCTCCGAGGAGCGCCCCGGGTGTGCGGACGCCGCGCTACCCGGGCAGCGAACCGGACGGAGGGCAGGGCATGAGACGACTACTGGCGGCCGCCGTAGCCACGACGGTCGGGCTGACGATCGGCGGCACGATCCCGGCCGCGGCGCAGGCCCACCACGATCCCCCGAGCTACACGCCGCCGCCGATCGCGTGGGGCGCCTGTACCAACGCGACGCTGAAGGCGCGCGGCGCCGAGTGCGGTTTCGTGGTCGTCCCGCTCGACTATGCGAACCCGGGCGGCACAAAGATCAAGATTGCCGTCTCGCGGATGAAGCACAAGTCCGCCGCCGCTGACTATCAGGGCGTCATGCTGGTCAATCCGGGCGGTCCCGGCGGTTCCGGCCTCCTGTTCGCGGTGCTGCAACCGGCGATCCCCAACAATGTCGGTCTCGACTACGACTGGATCGGGTTCGACCCACGCGGCGTCGGCGCGAGCGTGCCCAAACTGACCTGCGACGGGAACGTCGCCGGCTACAACCGCCCCTACTACGTGCCGGTCACCCGAGAGCTGGAGCAGACCTGGCTGGACCGATCGAAGGCGTACGCCGAGGCCTGTGCCCGCACCGGCGGCCCGCTGCTCGACCACCTCAAGACCACCGACAACGTGAACGACATGGAGAGCATCCGCAAGGCGCTGGGCCGGCAGCAGATCAACTTCTACGGCTTCTCGTACGGCACCTATCTCGGCCAGACGTACGCCACGTTGCACCCCGAGCGCGTACGCCGCATGGTGTTCGACGGCGTCGTCGACCCGCGCGGCGTCTGGTACGACAACAACCTGAGCCAGGACGTCCAGTTCGACCGGAACATCGACACGTACTTCGACTGGGTCGCCAAATACGACGCGGTCTATCACCTGGGCGCCAGCGGCGAGACCGTCAAGGCCAAGTACTACGCCACGCTGCAGAAGCTGCGGAAGACCCCGGCCGCCGGCAAGATCGGCCCGGACGAGTGGACCGACATCTTCACCTCGGCCGGCTACTACGTCTTCGGCTGGCAGAACGTCGCCGCCGCATTCGCCGCCTACGTCAACGACGGGAAGACGACCGGGCTGCTCGAGCTCTACGCCGAGCCCGGTCCCGGCACCGACAACGGCTACGCCGTCTACCTCGGCACGCAGTGCACCGACGTGCAGTGGCCCACCAAGTGGAAGAAGTGGGAACGGGACAACTGGCGGCTCTACCAGAAGTACCCGTTCCTCACCTGGAGCAACGCCTGGTACAACGCGCCGTGCGTGTTCTGGGCGGGTGACGTCGGCCGGCCGGTCCGCGTGAACGGCGAGAAGGCCCCGCCGATCCTGATGATCAGCGAGACCGAGGACGCGGCCACCCCGTACGCGGGCAGTCTCGAGGTGCGCCAGCGGTTCCCGCGCTCGGTTCTCGTCGAGGGGGTCGGCGGCACGACGCACTCCGGCTCGCTGAGCGGGGTCGCCTGCACCGACAACACGATCGCGGCCTACCTGGACACCGGCGCCCTGCCCGACCGCGTGCACGGCGACCGATCCGACAAGCAGTGCGGCGCGGTGCCACCGCCCGACCCGACGGCCCCGGCTGCCCAGTCGCTGTCATCGGGCGGCAGCCTGAGGCCCGCCGTGCGGTGAGGTCCGACGCGTCAGCGGTCCTCGTCGGGGACCGCTGACGCCGGTGCCTTCTGCCGGTCGAGCCACTCGTCGAACCCGCTGGACGCGACCGGCTTGGAGACGTAGTAGCCCTGGATGACGTCGCACCCGATGCCGTCCAGCTCGGTCCAGGTGGCGCTGTCCTCCACGCCCTCGGCGATCACCTGGAGCCCGAGGTTGCGGCCGAGCTCGACCGTGGAGCGCACGATGACGGCGTCACGCTCGTTGGTGGTCATGTTGCTGACGAAGGACCGGTCGATCTTCAGCTCGTCCACCGGCAGGTTCTTGAGGTACGCCATCGACGAGTAGCCCGTACCGAAATCATCGATCGACAGATGCACTCCCAGAGCGTGCAACTGCTGGACGACCTGCAGGGCGCGGGCCGGATCAGCCATGATCGCGCTCTCGGTGATCTCGAGCGTGAGCAGCGGGGGCGGCACCTCCCAGCGAGCGAGCAGATCGGCCACCTCGCCGGGAAAGCCGAGGTCGAGCAGCCGGTGGGCCGAGACGTTGACGGCCACGCCGAGCTTCTCCCCGTTGAGCAGCCACGTCCGGCACTGCTGCAACGCCGTGTCGAGCACGAACCGGGTCAACGGCGTGATCAGACCGGTGTGCTCGGCGAGCGGGATGAACTCGTCCGGCGGGATCAGACCGTGCTCGGGATGCTGCCAGCGGACCAGCGCCTCGGCGCCGAGGACGGCACCGGTCCTGGCGTCGACCTTCGGCTGGTAGTGCAGCAGCAGCTGACCCCGCTCGATGCCCGCGCGCAGGTCGCCGGCCAGGGTGAGTTTGCGCGGGTCGCTGCTGTCCTGGCTCGCGTCGAACAGCACGTAGCCCGTACGCGTGGCCTTCGCGGTGTACATCGCGATGTCGGCCCGCTGCAGCAGTTCGTCGGCGGTGTCGCCGTGCTCGGGGCACAGCGCCGCGCCGATGCTGCCGCCGACGCTCAGGTTGAGCCCGTCGAGCGCGAACGGTTCCTCCAGCGCGCGCTGCAGCCGGGCCGCGACCTCGGCGACCTTGTCCGCGCCGGCGACCTCGGGCAGCAGGACGGCGAACTCGTCACCGCCGAGCCGGGCGACCATCTCCCCGCGGCGCAGCGCCTTCTGCATGCGCCGCGCGACCTCGATCAGCAGATGGTCGCCGTAGTGGTGGCCGAGGGTGTCGTTGACCTCTTTGAACCGGTCGAGGTCGATGAGCAGCAGGGCGGCCGAGCTCTGGTCGGCGCGGGTCCGGTCACCCGCGGCGGCGACGTGCTCGTGCAGCAGCACGCGGTTGGGCAGCCCGGTCAGGGCGTCGTGGGTGGCCTGGTGGGTGGCCCGCCGGAACGCCCGCGCGCGGATCCGCTGGGACTGCACCACCAGCAGCACCACGACGACGGCCGCGCCGCCCAGGATCAGCCAGGTGCCGAGGACGGCTCGGGTGCCGGCGTCCTCGGCCGTACGCCGGTAGTGCTGGTCGGCGTCGTCGATCGCCGCGGTCAGCCGCTGGAAAGCCGGGGCGCCCTGCCGCGCGTCGAGCTGCTGGGCGCGCGCGTGGTCGCCCTCGGCGAGCAGGTCGAACTCCTCGTCGATCACCAGGTCCCAGGCGACGTACGCGTCCTGCACCGCGCGGGCCTGAGCGTTGCCCGGATCACGCTGCTCGAACTCGCCGCCGATGGCATCGAAGACGTCGCAGATGTCATCGTGTGCCCGAACCGCCGCCGGGGTCAGGACCCGCGCCAGGACGACCTGCGATCGGAGCTCGCTCTGCTGCCAGGCCGCGGTCTCCATCTCGGCCATGAGCATCCGCAGCTCGCCGCGGTGCGTCGCCGAACTCTGAAGCTGAGCGATCGCCGCCGCGCTCACGCCGGTCACCGCGACCGCGCTCAGGATCACCAGCCACATCAGGCCCATCCGGACCCGGGGCGTCACACGGGCATCGACCACGCGACCGGTCCGTCGCCGCAGTGAGATGAAGGCCCGCATGAGCCCACTATCGGCACACCCGCCGTCCGGCCTGAGACCGAATCTGTCCGGGCGACGCGACCGGCTTCTGAGAACGCGCTGGTACCTGAGTACCACCGCGCGGCCGCAAGAGCCGACCGCGGTACCACGATCGGGGCGCGGCCCGAACCTAGCGTTGGGAGCATGATTCAGGTACGTGAGGTAACCAAGCGGTACGGCGCGAAGACGGTCGTCGACCGTCTGTCGTTCACCGCGCAGCCCGGACAGGTCACCGGCTTCCTCGGCCCCAACGGCGCCGGCAAGTCGACGACCATGCGAATGATCGTCGGCCTCGACGCGCCGACCTCGGGTGACGTGCTGGTCAACGGCAAGCCGTACGTGTCGTCGAAGGCCCCGCTGCACGAGATCGGCGTCCTGCTGGAGGCCAAGGCCGTGCACCCCGGGCGTACGGCGGTCAGCCACCTTCTCGCCCTGGCCCGCACGCACGGCATCGCGCGCTCGCGGGTCGACGAAGTGCTCGACCTGGCCGGCCTGTCGGCGGTCGCCCACAAGCGGGTCGGCGCGTTCTCGCTCGGCATGGGCCAGCGGCTCGGCATCGCCGCCGCGCTGCTCGGCGACCCGGCCGTGGTGATGCTCGACGAGCCGGTCAACGGGCTCGACCCGGAGGGTGTCCTCTGGGTGCGCAATCTGCTCACCGGTCTCGCGGCCCAGGGCCGTACGGTGATGTTGTCGTCGCATCTGATGAGCGAGGTATCGCTGATCGCCGACCACCTCGTCATCGTCGGCCGCGGGAAGCTGCTGGCCGACACGTCCGTGGCCGATTTCGTGACCACCGAGGGCGTCCGGGTCGTCACCGCCGCCCCCGACGAGCTGCGCGCCCTGATCGCACGCCCGGGCGTCACGGTCACCTCGACCGGCGCCGAGGAGTTGCTCGTCGCCGGCGTCTCGGCCCGCGAGATCGGGCTGGCCGCCGCCACCCGCGGCATCCCGCTGTTCGAACTCACCCCGCAGAACTCCTCGCTCGAAGAGGCGTTCATGGACCTGACCCGCGACGCTGTCGAATACGAGGCCGCCCGATGAAGATCACCGCTGGTGGCGTCGTCGCCGCCGAATGGACCAAGTTCTCCACGCTGCGCTCCACCTGGCTCACGACCGGCATCTCGGTCCTCCTGCTGATCGCCTTCGGCGCGATCGCCTCGGCCTCATTCTCGGGCGGCGGGCTGACCTCGGTCGATCTGGCCCTGTCGGGCAGCGTCCTGGCCGCGCTGTCGGTCGGCGTGCTGGGCGTGCTGCTGGGGGCGAGCGAGTACACGACCGGCATGATCCGGGCGACTTTGGCCGCGGTGCCGCGCCGGCTGCCGGTGCTGTGGTCGAAGAGTCTCGTGGCCGGGGCGGCCGCCTTCGTCACGATGACCGCCGGCGCCTTCGCCGCGTTCGCGGTCGGGTCGGCCGTGCTCAACGACAGGGTCGCCGGAATCGGGCTCGGCGACGAGGGTGTGGTGCGGGCCCTGCTCGGCGCCGGCCTCTATCTGGGACTGGTCGCGGTGCTCGGCGTCGCGCTCGGCGTGCTCGTGCGGTCCAGCGCCGGCGCCATCGCGATCCTGGCCGGCGCGCTGCTGGTCGTGCCCGGCCTGGCCCCGCTGCTGCCCGACTCGATCTCCGACGCGATCACCCCGTACCTGCCCAGCAACGCGGGCGGCGCCGTGATGGCGCTGACCCACACGGACGGCTCGCTGGCACCGTGGGCCGGTCTCGCGGTCTTCGCCGGGTACGTGGTCGTGACGCTCGCCGCGGCGGCGTACCGGCTCAAGAAGACGGACGCGTAGGGGAGACTCGGGCGATGAGCGCGCAGGGATGGCTCGTGGACCGGCAGGCCTGGCTGCGGGCGTTCGACCGGCGCCACCCGTGGGTCATGGACACCCTGGTGGCCGTTCCGATCGTGCTCTTCAGCATCCCGAACATCATCGAGAAGCCCCTGCCGGCCACCCTCGCGACCCTGGTGCTGCTGCCGCCGCTGTACTGGCGGCGGCGGTACCCGTTCCCGGCGTTCCTGGTCGCGGGGGCCGTCGACGCGATCCTGGGCTGGCTCGACGTCAGCGTCGGCGCCGGGGTGGTCCTGCTGGTGCTGCTTTTCGGCGTGGCCTCCCGAGGTACGTGGCGGTCGCTGGCCTGGGCCTCCGGGCTCACGGTGGCGCTGCTGCTCACCCAGATCTACCTGTTCGAGCCGGAGACGCCGAACCGCACCCTTACGTCGCTGCTGGCGCTGGGCACGGCGGTGGCCGCGATCGCCTCCGGGGTCGCGGTGCGCACCCGCCGGGCGTACCTCATCGCTCTGGAGGACCGCGCCGCCCGTCTGGAGGTCGAGCGGGATCAGCGGGCCCGTCTCGCCGTGGCCGACGAGCGAGCCCGGGTGGCCCGCGAGATGCACGACATCGTCGGCCACCACGTGTCGGTGATGGTCGGCCTGGCCGACGGGAGCGCCGCCCTCGCCCGGTCGCGGCAGGAGCAGACCGCCGAGCCGCTGCGGCTGATCGGCGAGACCGGCCGGCAGGCGCTCGCGGAGCTGCGGCGGGTGCTGGGCGTGCTGCGCGAGGAGGACGCTGATCCGGAACTACGGCCGCAGCCGGGCATCGACGATCTCGACCGGCTGCTGCCGAGCGTACGGGCGGCCGGGTTGCCGGTGACCTACTCGACCTCCGGTGAGCTCCACGCTCTCGGCAAGGGGCTGCAGCTCGCGGTCTACCGCATCGTCCAGGAGGCGCTCACCAACATCCTCAAACACGCGGGACCCGGCGCGATCGCTGACGTGAGTCTCAGTGTCACCGGCGGAGAGGTACGGGTTCGAGTGCGCGACAACGGCCGCGGCGCACCGGCCGCCCCGAGTCACGGCCTGCTCGGCATGCGCGAACGCGCCGCCATGTACGGCGGGGTGGTGACCGCCGGCCCGGCCGAGCGCGGCTGGGTCGTCGACGTCGTCCTCAAGGAGCCCGCATGACAACCGTGCTGATCGCCGACGACCAGCCGCTGCAGCGCATGGGGTTCAAGATGCTGCTCGACGGCACGCCCGGGATGGTCGTGGTCGGCGAGGCCTCGAACGGCGCCGAGGCGGTGCGGATGGCGGGCCAGACCCACCCCGACGTGGTGCTGATGGACGTCCGCATGCCCGGCATGGACGGCATTGAGGCGACCCGCCGGATCACCGCGGCCGGATCACGCACCCACGTCCTGATCCTGACCACCTTCGATCTCGACGAATATGTCTACGCCGGGTTGCGCGCCGGGGCGAGCGGCTTCCTGCTCAAGGACGCCCGGCCCGAGGAACTGATCGCCGGCATCCGCGCCGTGGCCGACGGCGACTCGGTGGTGGCTCCCAGCCTGACCCGCAAGCTGATGGACGCCTACCTGCAGGATTCGGCGCCGGACACGTCGGTCGATCCCCGCCTGAACACGCTGAGCGAACGCGAGCGAGAGGTGCTCGAGGCGATCGGTCAGGGCGCCACCAACACCGAGATCGCCCAACGCTTCACGCTGACCGAGTCGACGGTGAAGAAGCACGTCGGCCGCGTCCTGTTCAAGATCGGGGCCCGCGACCGCATCCAGGCCGTCATCTTCGCCTACGACAACGGCCTGGTTCACCCGCGCACGTGACGACCCGATCAGCGTCCGGTCAGGGTGAGGGCGGCGTCGACGATGGACACCGCGTCGATGCCGTGCAGGCGGTGGGCGTCCTCGAGGTCGGAGGACTGGCCGAACTCGGTGACGCCGAGGTTGCGGGTGCGGTCGCCGCGCAGCCCGGCCAGGAAGGCGAGCGTGTGCGGGTGCCCGTCGAGGACGGTGACCAGCGGGGCCGGCTGCGCGTCGGGGAACAGCACCCGCGCGATGTCGCCGCCCCGGCCCTGCGCCGACGAGAAGACCAGGTCGGGGCTGGTCAGGCAGACCACCCCGGCGGTCACCCCCAGCCCGCTCAGGTGGTTCGCGGCCGCGATGACCTCGGGCATCATCGCGCCGACGCCGACCAGGGTCACCTGCTCGGTACCGGGCGCGTGGTCGGTCAGCCGGTAGCCGCCGGCGACCACCTGCCGCCGGCGCCGTTCGCGCAGCACCTCGTCGTCGGGAACCGCGGCCAGGGCCGGATCGATCGGCCGGGTCGACAGGCGGAAGTACGCCGAGGTGCCGCCGGGCACGCCGACGTGGCGCATCGCCTCCAGCAGGCACCACTCCAGGTCCTGCGCGAACGCCGGTTCCCAGGCCACGCAGCCCGGCTGTTCCAGGCCGATCGACGGCGTCGTGATCGACTGATGCGCACCGCCCTCGGGCGCGAGCGTGACACCGGACGGCGTGCCCACGATGATCGACTGGCCGCCGGCGTAGATCCCGTACGACCAGGGTTCGAGCGCGCGGCTGATGAACGGGTCGTACAGCGTCGCGATCGGGATGAGCCGCTCGCCCCACCGCGACCAGGTCGCCCCGAGCTCGCCCAGCAGGCCGACCAGGTTGACCTCGGCGATGCCGAGCTCGATGTGCTGGCCGGTCGGCGCCTCGGCCCACTTCAGCACGCGCTCGGGGTCGTCGGCGAACCAGTCGCGCCGGTCGGCGACCGACCAGACGCCGGTCTTGTTGATCCACCCGCCCAGGTTGGTCGACGAGGCGACGTCCGGGCTGCACGTCACCACACGCGAGGCGGCGGCCGGTGCCTCCCGCACGAGGTCGGCCAGGAACTTCCCGAGTACGCCCTGAGTCGAGATCGCCGAACGATACGTACGCGTCAATGAGGTGGGAAGGTTGTCGACCGGACGCATCTGCACCGGGGTGCGCTTGAGGTCGGCGGCCCGCTGCTCGCACAGCTCGGCGGCCGGCGAGCCCGCGTCGAACGTACGCCACGGGTCGGCGCGGTCGGCGCCGACCGACTCGGCCAGGGCCGTCATCTGCGCGTCGGTGAGCAGCGCCGAGTGGTTGTTGGGGTGCCCCTCGATCGGCAGGCCACGCCCCTTGACCGTGTAGGCGAACACGATCGTCGGCCGGCTGTCCTCGACCTCGTCGTAGGTCTCCAGCAACAGCCCGACGTCGTGGCCCCCGAGGTCCCGCACCGCCACCGCGAGGTCAGCCTCGGGAATCGACCGTACGAGGACACGCAGCTGCTCCGAGCCGGTGTCCCCGATGATCCAGTCGGCGACCCGCCCGGCGTCGACGCGCAGCATCCGCTGATATTCCTCGTTGGGCATGGCCTCGAGCCGGGCCCGCAGCTCGGCGCCGCCCGGCCGCTCGAACAGCGCGCTGATCGTCCGCCCCCACTTGAGCGTGATCACCTGCCAGCCGGCCGCGCTGAACATGCCGGCCAGCCGGTCGATCTGGATGTCGGGAACGACGCGGTCGAGCGATTGCCGGTTCAGGTCGACGATCCACAGGATCTCGCCGAGCCGGGCCACCGACGGGTCGGCGACAGCCTCCCAGATGGCGCCCTCGTCGAGTTCCGCGTCGCCGAGCAGGCTGATGAAACGACCGGCGGGCGGCGGCGACGGGAAATGCCCGGCCAGATAGCGGTGCGAGACAGCCGCCCACAGCGCCGCGGTCGCGCCGATCCCGACCGAACCGGTGGAGAAGTCGACGGTGTCCGGGTCCTTCAACCGGCTCGGGTACGACTGCAGGCCGCCCTTGGCCCGCAAGGTGCTCAGATATTTCGGGTCGAGGTCGCCCAGCAGATAGTTGATGGCGTGCAGCACCGGCGACGCGTGCGGCTTCACAGAGACGCGGTCGTGGCGGGTCAGCTCGGCGAACCAGAGCGACACCATGATGTCGACCATCGACGCGCTCGACGCCTGATGCCCGCCGACCTTGATGCCGCTGGTGTTCGGCCGGCCGTGGTTGGCCGCGTCGACGATCGAGGTCGACAGCCACCGCACCCGGTCGGCCACCGCACGCAACGCCGCTTCGTCGGGCGGCGTACTGATCTGCGGTCGGTGGGTCACTGTCATGTCCGGGGTGCCTTCCTCGTGCCGGTTTGCCGGATACTCTCCGCCCCCGCCCCTTCGTGCCGCAACAGTCCGGCAGGATCCGCGCGTGGCACGCAACGATCTATGTATCGTCTGGGCCAGACCCGCATAATCGTTACGTGGACGCGCACGAATCGAACGCCCCCAGAAGAGCCGTTCTCGACGACGTCGACCGGCGGCTGCTCGACCTGCTCCGCGACAGCGCCCGAACCCCGGCGAGCGAGCTGGCCCGGGCCGTGAACCTGTCGCCGGCCTCGGTCAGCCGCCGCCTCGAACGGCTCGAGCGCCATGGGGTGATTCGGCGCTACGTCACCGTCATCGACGACCGGGCGGCCGGCGACCTGACGGCCTTCGTCGAGATCCGGCTGACCGGCGACACCGAAACGGGCGTACTCGAAGAGGCCCTGCGCGACATGGAGGAGATCCAGGACTTCTTCACCCTGGCCGGCGACCCCGACGTCCTGGTCCGGCTGCGCGTACGCGACGTCGACCACCTTCAGCGCGTCGTCAACCGCATCCGCCGCACCGGCAAGGCCTCCGGAACGAAGACGCTCATCGTGATGTATGCCTGGAGCCGCAGCGAGAACACCTCACCGTGAGCCGATCAGTTTCCAGTCGCCCTCGGAGATGACCTCAACCGTGCCGTCGACCACCTTGATAGCGGTGTCGTCGTCGATGGCGTAGGTCGGGACCGGGATTCCGGAGGCCCACTTCTCGATGTTGGACAGCCTGGTGTCTTCCATGTCCGGGTGATTGAGGTGCGGGTACAACGTGAAGTCGACCAGCCCCAGCGCCCGATCGCCGCCCTCGGCCAGGTCACTGCCGTCCGGCACGAAACCCAGGTCGAATTCAAAGTCGCAGTTGTACGGAGTGACGGCGATGCTTCCGGCGCTGACCCCGACATAAACCGTGTCGGTCAATGACGGCAGCAGGTCGGCCAGACCTGACTTGCGCAGCCAGTAGGTCAGGTAGAGCACATCGCCGCCCCAGACGAGTAGAGCATCGGCCTCCCTGACCGCGGGGACCCAGTTCTCGTCCCGAATGGTCGGCAGCGCGGTGAGTTCCAGCATCCCCAGCGACTTCCAGCCGAGCTGACTGAGCGGGGTCGAAGCCCGGCCGTGCATCGCCTTCCACGCCATCTCACCCCCGCCCGGGAAGGGGTGGACGCCGGTGGGGACGAACAGGGCCGTGGACTCGGCGATCGGTTTTCCGAGCAGGTCGACGAGCGCGCCGGAGATGCTCGGGTTTCGAATGCCCGACGACGTGAGAAGGAACTTCATGAAGTCCTCTTTCCTGGGACCGGCCAAGGGCTGAGTCAACCTCCGAACCACCGGTAACTCAAGGTCACCCCGAGTTGCCGCTGCGTACCCGGGACCGCGCGCCGACCAGGACGCTCTGGAAGTACGCATCCTGCGCGACAGGTACAACCGGGCCGCCGGGCTCATCGCGTCGCCCATCGGGGTTGCCGCACTCGGATAGGCCCGTGGTCATTCGGAGCCTGCGCCGCCTGGCTCCTCTAGGTGCTGACGGGCGGGTCGCCGCCGGATCTCGGCGGTCTGCTCGGTGACCGCGTCGATCTGGGCGGACAGCTTCGGATGCCGGGGAAGATGCCGTCGGGTGTCGGCGAGCAGGCCGGGAAGCGCCGAAGCGTCCGCGTCGCCGAGGGCGTCGTGCAGCCGGCCGAGGCTCTCGGTGGCGGCGTCGCCCAGATCGGTGAGGGCGGTGACCTGCCCGGCCAGCCGTCGCAGGTCGGCGGTGTTGTCGTTGGCCCACCGGGTGACGGCGCGGTTCGCGGCGCGGCGATCGCGTTCCGCCTGGACGCGCGCGTCCTGGGTGGCGCCCGCACCGGCCGTGGTTCCGCGCAGGTATCGGCGTTCGGCGGCCTGGCGGCTGGACACGCCGAGCACGGGGGCGAGACTCGCCCACGACACGCCGGCGGCGCGGGCCGCGGCGATCAGCACCGGTTCGAGGGCGGTCAGCTCGGCCTGTGCCCGGCGCAGCAGGACCAGGGCGTCGAGCAGGTCGGCCGGGCTGACCGGCTCGTTCCGCCTGACCGCGTCGGCGGTGCCGGCGAGTGCGGCCGCGACGGCGGCCAGGTCGCGCTCGTCGGTCATGCGGGGCCCCCTGACTGCGTACCGAAAATGTCATCTGTGAGACGACAAAGTTCTTGTCATCTGCGCGATGACGTGTTAGAAAAACCTTACGCGCATTGACCAGCCAAGTCGAGACCGCAGGAGGTGCAACATGTTGATGCGCAGCGAACCCTTCACCGAGGTCAACCGGCTCGCCCAGCAGCTCTTCGGCGCCGCGTCGGCCGGAACCTGGACCCGCCCGACGACGATGCCGGTCGACGCCATCCGCAACGGCGACGAGTTCGTGATCGCGTTCGACCTGCCCGGCGTGAGCGCCGACAGCATCGACATCGACGTGGAACGCAACGTCCTGACCGTGCGCGCCGAGCGCCGCCCCATCGACCTGGGCGAGCAGGCCGTGACCCAGTTGACCGAGCGACCCCTGGGCGTGTTCTCCCGCCAGCTGTTCCTCGGCGACGCGCTCGACACCGAACGCATCGACGCGGCGTACGAGAACGGGGTCCTGGTGCTTCGCATTCCGATCGCCGAGAAGGCCAAGCCGCGCAAGGTCGCCGTGGCAGCCGGCCAGAGCGGCGAGCAGAAGGTCATTACCGGCTGACGGACGGCTTTCTCGTCCGCTCACCACGACGGGTGGTGACCAAAAATGATCGACAACCTCGTGGTGCGGGCCCGGACCGCGTTGTCCCCTGAGTGGGACCACGGATTCGACGAGGCGTTCGCCGAGCTCGTCAGCAGCGACCCCGACCTGGTTCAGGCGGAGTTCGACGACCTCATCGCCGCCTCCTGGCCCGATCCGCCCGAACCCGCGCGGCCACCGGACCCGCCCACGCGTTCGACGCCGTCACCGGGCACCGCGGCCCTCGATCAGACATCAGCACGACCGAAGGAGGAGACGACCGACGACATCATCGACCACCAACGTCCGCCACCGTGACAATGAGGAGCGGCCCGCCCGGCTGGTTCGGCCGGCGGGCCGCTCTCCCGGTCGATCGGGCTCGGCCTCGGCCGGGCCCGATCCGTTGTCAGACCTGCTGGGTCTCGGTCGTGTCGGGGTGCCGCTCGACGGTGGCCTCCTTGACGAACTTGCCGGTGCTCGCGCTGCGATGGACCTCGCGGTCCTCGTCGCTCTTGTCGCCTCCGACGTGCTCAGTGGTCGTGGTGCTCGGCTCACGCTCGACCGTGCTGTCCTTGACGAACTGTCCGCTGCGGGCGCTGCGATTGACGTCGTGCTCGTTGTCGCTCATGGAAGAACCTCCGACATCCGTTCAACTCGATGTCCTGTAGTCCCCGCGCACCCGTCACCCGAAACGGACCACGTGCGCGCACGTCCCGGTCACGGGCTCTCGACCTCAGTGAACATCGCGGAGGCGGTTGTCGATCAACGCGGAGAGCTCGTGGGCCAGCGCGCCCAGGCTCTCCCCCCGGTAGACGCCGGCCAGCTCCTCCAGCAGCCGGGCCGCCACCGCGGCCTGCGCCGCCGTCAACGTTCGCGCCTGAACCCCGAACCCGTCCGCGTCACCGAGTCGCCCCCGAAGACGCTCGGAGTATTCGTCGCGGTCGAGCGGGTTGCCGAAACTGTCCCGGACGGACGCCGTCGGCCGGGGCGGTGCGTGACCGGCCGCCGGGGCCTCGCTGAACCGGGCATGATCGGGGCAGTAGTCGGTACGCCGGACCGGGTCTGACGTCCAGCCGGCAGCGTGATCACGAGCCCAGGACAGGGCGTCCGCGTCGCTGCGCCAGGCTTCGATCGGCGGCGGCTCCGACTGCACCGGGCAACCCGCGACGTCGCAACTGAGCACGACCCGCCGCAGCGTGCCTCCCCTGGACAAGTGGATGCTCACTACAGCCCACTCTCGTGGTCGTCGCGCCCGTGCGATCCAAGTCATCGCCGGCTGACGATCGGCCGCCGCACGTGCTCGATGCTACCGCCGTTTCTTCGTGCTCCGGCCGGCCTTCGCGGCGGCGCTGGTGGCCGGGACCGTCATGTCGCCGGCGAACACCCCGACCATCATGCCGGCACGGACCACCCCGTCCCGGTCAGGCGACGGCGATCTTCCCGTTGGTGCCGCCGCCGAAATGCGCGATCGCGCCGACGGCCCTACACCTTGGCGGTCCGAACCTCACCGGCGCGGTGCAGCTGGAATCCGGCCAGAACGCCACCGACCAGCACCGCGGCGAGGAGACCGACCGTGGCCACCGGGGAGAGGCCGAGCAGGACGATCACCAGCACCAGCGGCACCCCGGCGCCGGGCCACAGCAATGTCCCCCGCACCTGATGACCCAGCTGCGCCTGCATGACGGCGGCGCTGAGCAGATAACCCGCGGTGGCGATGCCGAGCACCCAGCGGGTTCCTCCGGCCAGGTGCGGGTCGGCACCGTGCAGCACCGCGTGTTCCAGCCCCACCGCCACAGCGGCCAGCGACACCGCCAGTGGCAGGTGCACGTACACGTAGAAGTCGTGGACGCCGTGCTTGGTGACCTCCTCGCCCTCCTTGACGAGCCGGCGCTTCGCGGCTCCGCCGGACAGGTCGAAGTAGATCCACCAGAGCGCCGCGGCCACCACCAGGGCCAGGGCGGCCACGACCAGCACGGCCGCCTTCCAGCCGCCGTCGTGCACCCCCGTGACGACCGCCGCGACAGACTCCCCCAGCACCAGGATGACGAACAGTCCGAAGCGTTCGGGCAGATGCTCCAGATGCAGCGGTACGGCGTCCTTCAAGCGGGCCGCGGCGGTCGGCCACACCACGTCCACCAGCACGCCGGCACCCCACAGCCAGTACCGGGCGGGCGTCGGGACGGCCAGCGAGATCAGCCAGATGCCGGCGCCGAGCGAGTGCCCGATCAGGTAGAGCCGTACGGTCGAGCGGGCTTCCGGCACGTGTCGCCACGCCCTTGCGTAACCCGCGATCAACGCGACCCGGATGACGACGTAGCCGAGAGCGAACCACCGCCCGGCCGGTCCGTCGATCTTGTCCACGGCGGCCGCCATCGCCACCACGCCCGCCATAGCGGCCAGCGTGAGCAGCCGGAACACGGCGTCGTCGGTGTCGAACCGGTTGGCGTACAGGGTGGTGCTGGCCCACGCCCACCAGCCGACCGTCAGGACCGCGGCGAATACCAGCGCACCGTGCCAGCTCTCGTCCTTCGCCAACACGTCCGCGCAGCGCGCCACGAACAGCACGAACGCCAGATCGAAGAACAGCTCCAATCGGGTCGCCGACCGGTTCGACTCCTGGTTGAGGTCCGGCGGCCGGACCGCCTCGACCTGCTCGGCCTCTTCCTCGTCGAGCTCTGTGTCCTCGTCATCGAGCCGATCGTGCGCGTGGGTCATGCCGCCTCCGATCCACCACAGTGAGCTGAGCGAGGCGACTACCCGGGCCGCGACCGTTTACACAACACCGGCACGGCCACGCCGGCCCACGGGTAGACATCGCTGGAAGTCGATGTATTCTGGGAGCGCTCCCAGTTCGCTTGCGTCCCCCACTCCGGCTCGAGGAGCTGAGACATGTCGCAACGGCATCGCCGCCCGGTCATCACGCTGGCCGGTCTGCTCATCCTGGCCCTGTCAGCGGTCCTTTTCCCCACGGCGCCAGTGGCCGGCGCGCCCCGCACCCACGCGGTGCCCCTCACCGAGCTGACCGTGGCAACCGAACAGGTGGCCTTCGGCCTGCGGCGCCCGATCGCGATCACCGGCGTCCCGGACGGGCGGATGCTGATAGCGGAGAAGGACGGCACCGTCCGCGCCTACCACCCCGACACCGGGTTGGCGGCCGACCCGGTGCTCGACCTGACCGCCCGCATCGACACGTCGGACAACGAGCGCGGCCTGCTCGGCATCACCCCCGCGCCGAACTTCGCCCGCACCGGGATCCTCTACGTCGCCTACACGAGCCTGCCCGCCGGCGAACTGACCCTGGCGCGAGTTCCCCTCGGCGCCCCCGACCGTCTGCAGGTGCTCCTGACCCAGCAACACTCCGAATACGGCAACCACAACGGCGGACAGGTCGCGTTCGGCCGCGACGGCTACCTCTACTGGTCGCTGGGCGACGGCGGCCACGCGAACGACCCGTTCAAGGCCGGCCAGGACCTCGGCACCCTGCTCGGCAAGATCGTACGGATCGACGTGAACCGCACCTGCGCGGCGAAACCCTACTGCGTCCCGGCCGACAACCCGTTCGTCCGCATGCCGGGCGCGCGACCGGAGATCTGGCTCTACGGCCTGCGCAACCCGTGGCGCTTCTCCGTCGACGTCGACAACTCACTGTGGATCGGCGACGTCGGCCAGGGCCTGGTCGAGGAGATCAACCACATCCGCCCGTCGCAGCGCGGCGCGAACCTCGGCTGGTCGTGCCGCGAGGGCACCCCGGTCTTCGACCCGCAGCAGTGCCGGCCCGGCGGCCGTTACACCGACCCGGTCTTCGAGTACGAGCACTTCATGACGGAGAGCTGCTCGGTCACCGGTGGCGTCGTGTACCGCGGATCCCGTACCCCCGAGGCGTGGGGAACCTACATCGCCAGCGACTACTGCTCGACCCTCGCCTTTGCCGTGCGCCCCCAACCCAGGGGCGGCTACGAGTCCGCCACGATCGGCCGCTTCCCGACCCAGCCGACCGCGTTCGGCGTCGACGTGCACGGCGAGCTCTACGTGCTCAGCGACCTGCCCGGATTCCTGAGCAAGGTGCGGTTCGAGCGGGTCTCGTGACTACCAGCGTTCCTGGTGGACGACGTCGTCGTACGGCCGGCGCTTGCGGGGTTCTCCGCTGACGTCACCGAACCGGTCGGCGTCCGGGGCCGCGTGCCCCAGCAGCGCGATGCCGATGGGGATGAAGTCCTCCGGGATGCCCAGCA
This sequence comes from Actinoplanes solisilvae, assembly GCF_003999975.1. Classification (GTDB taxonomy): domain Bacteria; phylum Actinomycetota; class Actinomycetes; order Mycobacteriales; family Micromonosporaceae; genus Actinoplanes; species Actinoplanes solisilvae. The sequence goes on from NZ_RJAC01000018.1 coordinate 73,503, forward strand.
GGTCGTGCAGCAGGTCCGCGTCGCCGCCGACGAACGCCGCCGACAGTCCCTCGTCGACCGCGGCCAGCATCACCAGGTTCATCGCGGCACCGGCATCGGTGTACCAGTAGGGAACGACCCACAGCGTGTCGTCGTCGAGGCCCTCGCGGACCTTCATCTTGTCGGGCTCGCGGTATCGCGCCTTGTAGATCTCCGGGCTGACGCAGATCACGATCTGCACCGGGGCCTGGGCGATGAAATTGTGGTGCCCGGAGATCTCGAACACCTCGTCCGCCGGGGCGGCGATCCGGTGCCGAGTCTCCGGGTCGAGCACGACGACGAACTCGACGCCCTGGCTGAAGCCGCCGCTCGGCCCTCGGCGAGCGAGATCCAGGATGCGCCGCACGGCGGCGGAATCGACTGGTTCGTCGCTGAAGGACCTGATCATCCGGCGCTTGCGCACAACTTCCCGAAACTCCATGACCATACGACGGCCCGCCCTCATACGGGGTTCAAGGAGCGGCTCGCAGAGTGCTGTGCGCTCGCTCACCCCTCGGACCGCGGCCCGCCACGAGGGCGGCCAGCGCGGTCGTGATCGGCACGGAGGCGACCAGCCCGATGGTCCCGACCGCGCCACGCAGGATCTCCTGGGCCAGGTATTCGCTGGTCAGAACCTGGGAGATCGGCTGGGCGCCGGTGGCGACGATTAGCAGCAGAGGCAAGGAGCCACCCGCGTACGCCAGCACGATCGTATTCACGGCGGAGGCGACGTGCGCGCGGCCGATCCGGATCGCCGCGCGGTAGACCTCGAGCCGGCTCCCGCTGCCGTCGCGGGCCAGTTCGGCGACGGTGGCCGCCTGGGTGACGGTGACGTCGTCGAGAACCCCGAGCGCCCCGATGATGATCCCGGCGAGCAGAAGACCGCGCATGTCGATGTTGCCCTGAACAACCGACAGGTACGAGTCGTCGTCGCCCGCGATGCCGGTGAGGTGCATCGCCGCCGTGAACACCACGCCGAGAACGCCGGTGAGCACCAGACTCGCCACCGTTCCGGCGACGGCCACCGACGTGTGGACGTTCACCCCGTGCGTCAGATAGAGGGCGGCGAACATGATCGCGGAGGCGCCGACCACGGCCACGAGCAGCGGCGACTCACCCTGAACGATCGCCGGGATGATGAACAGAAGCAGGACCGCGAAGCTGATCGCGAGGCCGGCCAGCGAGGTGAGCCCGCGCCATCGGCCGAAGAGCAGAATCACGGCGACGGCCAGGACCAGCATCCAGATCATCGGCATGGCCCGCTGCTGGTCGACGACCGTGTAGGCGCGGCCTCCGGGCACGGCGTCCGGCGCGTGCAGCAACACGATGTCGTCGCCGACGCGCACGACCGGGGCGCCCGGGCCCTGGGGCAGGTCGACCGTCGTGGTCGTTCCCGTTCCGGTGCCGTCGGTGATCCTTACGTCGGCCTGCCCGCACCGCGCGGGTCCGTCGCGTGTGCCCGCCGGCGGGCATTGCCGCTCGGTGACCGACACGACCGTTCCCAGGGCGCGCGCGTCTTGCGCGGAGCCGGGCGGCGCCACCTGTCCTGGCCACAGCACGATCATGGCGATCAGGGTGGCGAGCGCGATCGGCCCGAGGACGGCGACGAGGAGCCGGCGCGTATGCCGCGACGAAGGACCGGCGGGCGCGTGCCGATGCGAATGGGTCGCGGACACCCCATGCCGCGGCCGGTGATTTTCCGGGAACCAGCTCAACGAAACGTTCCTCCTGCGGGTCCACCTTTTCGGCCCCGCGCACACAATGAGAGGAAGGTTATCTCTCGGCGATGCGGTGAAAGAATCGCGGTGAAACGAATTCACGAATGCGCAATTGGATATGTGACCACTTTCAAACGGTGCGCAGGTCGAGCACGTGGCGGACGAAAGAGTTCGCGGTGCCGGCCGACCACCACAGGACACCGTTGCGATACCGGACGTCGCCCGCCTCCGGGCTGGCTCGTACGTGGCGATTCGTCTCGATGTCGAAGATCAGCAGCTCGTCGCGTCCGGTCAGCTCGGACGCCGCGGTGACTTGGGAGTACACCTCGAACCGGCCGAGCACGGCCACATCGCTGATGATCGTGCGGGCCGTCCTCCGGGCAACCTGTTGGCGGTCGGTCCCGTCGGTCCGCACGATCTCGATCTTCGGGTAGCCGTCGGCGTCGAGCGACACGGCCCGGCACCACAGCGGGGTGCAGGCGGTCGTGCCGCGGCGGGTCAGGGGCATCGGCCGTTCCTCGCCGGTCACCAGGTTGCGCATCCGCCCGGCGCCCGCCATGTCGGCCAGCCCGTCGACCATCCAGGGCCAGTCCGTCAGCGCCCAGTTCCCGGGCACCGTACGCACCTCGACGGGGCCGCCGGTCAGAGCCACCGACCGGATCTCGGTGCCCGACGAGGGCTCGGCGGCGACCCAGTGGACACGCTCGCCGGCGACGACCAGGTCGTACTGTGACTGATAGAAACGCGAGTCGCCGGTGTCGGCGGTCAGCTTGCGAATCTGCCGGCCGGTGCGCGAATCAGCGGCCCACATCTCTTGGCCGGCGCTCGTGTTCTCGGCCCAGACCACGGTGTCACCAGAGACGGCCGGACTCAGAAATGACGGGTTCTGCGCGAGCGGCAGACGTCTGAGCTCCCGTACGGTGTCACCGGGGCCGCGCTTCACCAGGCGCAGGAACTTCTCGTCCCGGCTCGGCGCGGACCCGATCGACGTCCGGGCATCAAGGAACACCAACGGCTCATAGGCGGTCCCGTCCGGCAAGTCGGCCGTGATCGTGGCCTTCTGCGCCGCCGGCCAGGCCAGCGCGACCGATGGTGGTGGCGGTGGCGGTTCCTCGGGCTTGGGCGCGCCCAGCAGCAAGGCGGCCGCGCCCAGGGCTATGCCGAGGCTGACGATCTGACCCCTGCCCGCCAATGCTGGTTCTCCGCCCGCCATCGGATCGAGACACCGATGCTAGTGCGTCACCGGGACGCCTTCGCGACGCCGGGCAATTGGCCTTCGTGGGCCATCTCGCGGAACCGGATGCGGGACAGCCCGAAGCGGCTGAGCACTCCCCTCGGCCGTCCGTCCACCATGTCGCGGTTGCGCCGGCGCACCGGACTCGAATCGCGAGGCAGGGCCGCCAGCCGCCGGAAAGCGGCCGCACGGGCCTCCGGTGTGGCCTCCGGCGAGGCGATGGTCTGCTTGAGTTCGCGGCGCTCGTCGAAGTAGCGCACGCTGAGCTCGGCGCGGCGCTTCTCGCGCTCGATCAGGCAACGGCGGGCCATCAGCGCTCCTCCCGGAACTCGACGTGCCGACGCAGCGCGGGGTCGTACTTGCGCAGCACCAGCCGGTCGGGGTTGTTGCGACGGTTCTTGCGGGTGACATAGGTGGTGCCGGTGCCCGCCGTGCTTCGCAGTTTCACGATCGGGCGTACGTCAGTGGTGCGGGTCATCAGAGCTGCACTCCTCGAGCGCGGAGCCGGGCGACGACCGCGGTGATGCCGTCCCGGTCGATGATCTTGATTCCGGTGGTGCTGACGTTCAGGCGCACGTACCGGCCCTCGGCGGGCACGAAGTAGCGCCGGCGCTGCACGTTCGGGTTCCAGCGGCGACGCGTACGCCGATGGGAGTGGGACACGTTGTTGCCGAAGGCCGGCTTCTTGCCGGTCACGTCACAGACGAAAGACATGCCCGCCACTTTACAATGAAAATCATTTCCAACAAGATGGGGACATGACCGATCCTCGTTCCGCCGTGACCGTGCTCGCCGGATTCACGGCGCCGGCCACCGACGCCGTAGCTCGCAGCCTGCTCGTGACCGACCCGTCGCTGATCCTCATCACGCACGACCTCACCCACGTCCGCGACGGCCTCGTCCGGCGCACCGCCCGCACGCGGGACGAGGTCCTCGAGGACGAGGTCACCGAACTGGTCCACGGTTGCGTGTCCTGCACACTGCGCGAGGACGTCATCCCCACGCTGGTCCGGCTGAGCCGCCGCCACCCCGGCCGCGAGCTACTCCTGGCCCTTCCCCCGGCCGTCGAGCCCGAAGCCGTTGCCGCCGCCTGCGCGGTGTCGAGCGTCGACGGGGTCGCCGTCACCGACGCCGTACGCTTCGACTCGTACGTCACCGTTGTCGAGGCGGCCAGCCTCCTCGACGACCTGATCACGACCGACGACCTGCGTGATCGCGGCCGGCACGCGGCCGACAACGACCACCGCACCGTGGCCGACGTGGTCAGCCGCCAGATCGAGTTCGCCGACACGATCGTCGTCTGGAGCGCCCCGGACGCGGACGCCGTGGAACGCGACCGCCTCACCGCGCTGCTGCACCGGCTCGCCCCGTGGGCGGCACACGTCCGCGTCGGCGACAATCCTGCGATCGACTGCACCGCCCTGGCCCGCCGGCTGCTGCGCACCGGCCGGCACAACCCGGAGGTGCCGGGCATGCTGGGCCGCGCGCTGGAGGGCTACCCGGTCGGCGTCCACGACCCGGCCGGCGACAACGGCGTCAACGCGATGCTGTTCCGCAGCCGCCGCCCGTTCCACCCGCAACGTCTGCACGACGCCCTCGACGACCTGACGAGCGAGGCGTTGCGCAGCCGCGGTCTGCTGTGGATCGCCACCCAGCCGGACACGGCGATCGGGTGGGAATCGGCCGGCGGCGGGCTGACCTTCGGCAACCTCGGCCACTGGCTCGCCGCCCTGCCCCGCGAACGCTGGGACGAGGCGAGCGACATGCGCCGCCTGGCCGCCGACGCCGCGTGGGACCCCTACTACGGCGACCGCACCACCGTCCTGTCATTCGTCGGTTTCAACCTCGACGTCGACGCGATGACCGCGACCCTGCGGCACTGCCTGGTCACCGACGCCGAGCTCGCCGAGGGAACCGACCGGCAGCAGGCCCTGCCCGACCCCTTCACCGGCCTCTTTCCCCTCGAGGACGCCCTCTCCGAGGGAGCGGTGTCGTAGCCCGAAGTAGGCCGGCGCGGGACGCCTCACGCCCGTGGGGCGTCCCGCACGAACCGCAGCACTTCGTCGACCAGCCGGACGGTCGCCTCATCCGGCAGCGAGTAGAACACCTGCCGCCCTCGGCGCCGCCGACGGACCAGACCCGCGTCGACGAGATGGCGCAGATGATGCGACAGCGCCGTCACATGCACCGGCACAACCTCGGCCAGCGCCGTGGGCGTGGCCTCCCCGGCGCGCAGCAGGATCAGGACGTGCAACCGGTGCTCGTAGGCCATGCCCCGCAACGCCTCCGCCGCCCTGGCCAATGTGGCCGGGCTGACCACCGTCACGCCCGACCGGCAGGCGCCACCGGAAGCCGGACGACGGCCGTCCGCAGCCGGGCCGGCAGCCAGGAGGCGGCCAGCACGGCCGTCGCGGTCAGCGAGATGCTCGCGCCGGCCGCGACGTTCCAGCGGCTCGAGATCCACAAGCCGACGAGGCCGCTGCCCACGGCGAAGACGATCGACAGCGCTGTGACGACGGGCAACCGGTCGGACCACAGCCGCGCGGCCGCCGCGGGTGCGACGATCAGCGACACCGCCAGGATCGTGCCCACGGCCGGCACCATCGTGACCACGACGACCTGAATGGTGAGCAGCAGAAGCAGATCCCAGCGGCCGATCGCCAGCCCTGCCGCCTGCGCACCGGACCGGTCGAAGCCGATCTGCAGCAGAGGCCGGGCGCCGACGGTCAACCCGACGGCGACGACGACTAGCACCACCGCCGTGACGACCAGGTCCTGTGTACCGACGGTCAGGATCGACCCGACCAGGAACGACGACAGGTCCCGGCTGAAGCCGCTCTGGGTGGCGACGAGCGCGGCGCCGAGCGCGAACCCGGCCGAGAGCAGCACCCCCGTGGCCGCCGACGCGTCCTGGCCCCGGCGACGCGTCAGGGCGACCACGCCGACGGCGACGATTCCGCCGGCGACGACACCGCCGAGCATGATGTTGACGCCGATGATCGAGGCCAGCACGATGCCGGGGAACGTGGCGTGGGTCAGCGCCATCGTGAAGAACGACAGCCGGCGCACCACCACGTGCACGCCGATCAGTCCGGCCAGCGCCCCGGCGAGCACGACCTCGGCCACGGCCCGGTGCAGGGCGTCATCCCACCAGCTCATGAACGGAACTCCTTCGCGCGGACGGCACCCGGCGTTGCCGTCGGGCGCGCAAAAGACGTACGGGAATCAGCAACAGGTAGGCGGCCACCAGCAGCAGCACCACCGAGGACGCCGAGGTCAGCGCCACGCCGTAGTGCAGCGAGGCGGTCCAGCTCACGAGCAGCCCCGCGTAGCCCGCGCCGATGATCAGAACCGTGCCGACGACCGCCATCACGGCCAGCCGGTCGGTGACCATGCGGGCCGCCGCGGCCGGGACGATCAGCAAAGCGACGACGAGGATCGTTCCGACGGCGCGCACCGACGCGACCACAACCAACGCCACCAGCACGTTGAGCCACAAGTCGAGCCAGCCGACGCGGAATCCGGCGGCCGCCGCCCCAGCCGGATCGAACGTACGGAACAGCAGCGCGCGGGCGCCGATGAGCAGGGCGACCAGGACCACGCCGGCCAGCACCGCGGTCTCGACGAGTTGGTCAGCTGTCACGGTCAGCAGACGACCGAACAAGAAGGCGGTCAGATCAGAGGTGTACGAGGTGCGGCGCGAGACCAGCACGACGCCGATCGAGAACATCGCGGTGAGCACCACGGCCGTCGCCGCGTCATCGGAAACGCGGCCGCCGCGGGTCAGCAACGTCAGCACCACCGCCGTCAGCAGGCCCGCGACCAGCGCCCCGACGACGAGCCCTTCCAGTCCCCCGGCGACGAAACCGATGACGACACCCGGGAACACGGTGTGCGTCATCGCGTCGGAGACGAACGCGAGACGGCGGGCGTAGACGAACACGCTGACCGGGCCGCAGATCACCGCGAGCAGCGCGATCTCGGCCAGGGCCCGGGCCATGAACGGCAGTTCGAACGGCGCGATCACGGCTCCACCAGCATCATCTGCCCGTCGGCGACGTCGACCACGTGACCCCCGTACGTCATGCGCAGTTTCTCGGCCGTGAGCACCTCGGACGGCGCGCCGACGGCCCACTGCCGTCCGTTGAGCAGGCACACCACATCGGCCAGATCACGGGCCACCCCGAGGTCGTGGGTGCTGATCACCAGTGCGGCGCCGCCCGCGCTGAGCTCGCGCAACACTCGTACGATCTCGTCCTGGCTGACCGCGTCGACACCGTTGAACGGCTCGTCGAGCAGCAGCAGCCGGGGCTCGGAGGCGATCGCGCGGGCCAGCAGGACCCGCTGCCGCTGACCGCCTGACAACGTGCCGAAACGGTGCCCGGCCCGGTCGGCCAGTCCGACCCGGTCGAGGGCTTCGGCGACCGCCCTCCGATCGGCGGCCCGGGCCGGACGCCACCAGCCGATCCGCCGGTAGCGGCCCATCATGACGACCTGCCGGACGCTGACCGGGAAGTCAGCGTCCAGCGTGTCGGTCTGCGGCACGTAGCCGGCCTGGCCACGAGCCGCCGACGGGTCCGCCCCCAGCACCGAGGCTTGCCCGGCCAGCACGGGTACCAGCCCGAGCACCGATTTGATGAGGGTCGACTTCCCGGCCCCGTTCGGTCCCACCAGGGCCAGCCGCTGTCCCGCACGCACGTCGAGGTCGACGTGGGTCAGCACGGCGGTGCCCTGATAGCCGACGCTGACACCGTCGTACCGCAGGGCCGGGCCGGTCATGTCAGCCGCCCAGCGCCGAGACGATGACCTGGGTGTTGTGCCGCTCGGCACCCAGGTAGGTACCCTCCGGCGTACCGGGCGCTCCGAGGCTGTCGCCGAACAGCGCGTCGTCCCCGCCGATCACCTTGACGCCGGCCTGCTGAGCGATGGCCTCCGCGCTCTTGGGCGGCAGCGAGCTCTCGGTGAAAATGGCCTTCGTACCGGTCGCCTTGATCTTCGCGACGAGGTCGCTGAGCTGCTGCGCCGACAGCTCGGCTGACGTGTCGAGGCTGGGAATGACCGACCCGACGAACTGCAGCTTGTAACGGTCGACGTAGTAGCCGAACGCGTCATGGTTCGTGACCAGCTTGCGGTCGGCAACCGGCAGTTTCGCGTACGCCGCCTCGTTGTCAGCGTCCAGCCTGTCCAACTCGGCCGAGTAGGTGCCCAGGTTCTTCGCGAACGTGTCGGCCTTGGCCGGGTCAGCGGTGGCCAGGCCCTTCTCGATGTTTGTCACCATGATCTTGGCGTTCTGCGGGTTGTGCCAGATGTGCGGGTCGTGCTCCTCGGCGTGTTCCTCGCCCTCTCCCTCTTCGTGGCCGCCCTCGCGTAGTTTCACGCCCTGGCTCGAATCGACCACGGCGCCCTGGAAGCCCGCGGCCTCGACGGTGCGGTCCAGCCACGCCTCGAGCCCGACGCCGCTCTTGACCACGACCTTGGCCGAACCGATCGCCTGAATGTCGGCCGGCGTCGGCTCGAACTCGTGCGGATCCACGTTCGGCTTGATGATCTGCGTGACCGCCACGTCGGACCCGCCGATGTTGCGGACGAAGTCGGCCACCTCGGGGGTCGTGGCGACCACCGCGAGCTTCGTGCCGCCGGACGCCGCGGACGCGCTGCCCGAGTCGGTGCCCGACCCGCAGCCGGCCAGCACCGTGACGGCCGCGGCAGCCGCCGCGAACCACGTTATGCGTTGCCGATTCTTCATCGTTCCCACTCCTGTCCCTCAGGAGCAAAACGATAATCGTTTTCATAAACAATCGTCTAATAGCGAGATGACTACCTGTGCACCTAAGCGTCGACCACGTCGGCATCAGCAAGAGCGGGCCCTACGCTCACTTCGGCACCGAGGAGAACTGCAGCTCGCCGCCGTGCTTTCCGAGACGCGCGTACGCGTCGGCGAGACGACACAGCACCGGAACCTGGCCGGGCCGATCCGCCAGCGACTCCGACAAGCGCAGAGCGCGCTCGCAATAGGCGATCGAGTCGTGATAGTCGCCCTGGGCGAAGCTGACCTGTCCGAGATTGCGATACACCAATCCCCGCTCGGCCTGTTTCCCGAGTCCGCCGAAAAGCTCGAGCGCCTGCCAGCGCCCCGCTTTTTCGTCGTCACCGACAGGCACGAGCCCAACCTCCTACGCCGGGGACGGCGCTTCATCATCGTCGGGACCGCATCGGAGGGACAATCGCCGGCGCCTCAGAGGCGTACGGGAAGGTCTGTCTTGCCGTTGAAGATGAACGTGGGGATCGGCTGGAGGCTGTCGGCCGGCTTGGCCAGGTCGAGGTCGGGGAAGTGGGCGAACAACGCCGGCAGAGCGGCCTCGGCCTCCAGGCGGCCGAGCGGCGCGCCGATGCAGTAGTGCACTCCGTGACCGAACGCCAGGTGGGTCTTGTCGGGACGATGGACGTCGAACGTGTCCGCCGCCGGTCCGTGCAGCCGGGGATCGCGGCCGCCGGCGCCGAAGCCCATGAGAACCGGATCACCCTGACGGATCACGACGCCCTCGCCGAGGTCGATGTCCTCGACGGCGTATCTCAGCGGCATGTTCTGCACGGGAGCGTCGAAACGCAGCGTCTCCTCGACGACGGCCGACCACCGAACGGCCCCCGCGAGGACGGCGGACAGCTGATCGCGATGGTTGAGGAGGTCCAGGACCGCGTTCGTGATGAGGTCCGCGGTGGCCGGTACGCCTCCGGCGACGGTGACGGCCAGCGCGAGCACACGTTCGTCGGCGGTCAGGTCTGCGGCCTGGGCAAGGACGGTCGCCATGTCGGCGCCGGGGGCGCGCTCCTTGCTCGAGATGAGCGCGGCGAAGAAATACATCGCTCCGTCGAGCTGCCGGGCGGCGACTTCCGCGTCGCCGGAGGGGGTCAGCAGGTCGAGCATCGCCGTCCTCGCCTCCGGCCATTCCTCGACCGGCACTCCGAACAGGTCGCACAGCGTCTCGACGGCGATCACCTGGGCGAAGCTCGCCCGGACGTCGACGATCTCCGCCGAGCCGGGCGTTCCGAGGGCGGCCAGAAGGGCCGGCAGTCGCCTCTTCAGGTTGGCGCTCAACACCTCGACCCGATCCGGCGTGAAGGCGAGCTCCATGATCCCGCGCAGCCGCCGATGATCCGACCCGTACGCGTTGAGGACCGTCGGCGAGATCAGGAACGGGGCGAGCGGCCAGCCGGGCGGCACGCTGTCCAGACCGGGCCAATGCTGCCCGGCGTCGCGGGAGATCCGGTCGTCCTCGGTCAGCCGCCTCAGTACGTCGTGTCTCGTCACCGACCAGGCCGCGATGCCGCCCGGCAGCTCAACCCGTACGGCCGGTCCGGCCGACTGGAGCTGGGCCGCGGTCTCCTGAAGCGAGCGTCCGGCCGGCTGCAGTGAGAAAACCTCTGCCGTCATGTCTTCCGTCTCCCTAGGTTGCGATGTGCAATATATTGCATGCTATCCGATCGATCATGTCGGTGAGCAGCGCCGATGACGTGGGCGACGACACAGATCAGTTCGGCCGGAATTTGAGCGGTCGACGAAACCACGGCCCGGCAACGTTCAGCGGCCCGCGAGCAGGGTCACAGTCGCAATCCTTGACCCTCCCCCGAGGAGAAGGTCAACCGTTGTCCAGGTCCGGCTGCCCTCGCGGGAAGCCGGCCGAGAAACCGTCTTCTGACGCAAGGATCGAGCACCGACATGAACACCTGGTTCATCACTGGCGGCACACCCGGCGGGTTCGGCATGGCCTATGCCGAGGCCGCTTTGGAGAACGGCGACCGCGTGGCACTGACCGCGAGACGCCCCGACGAACTGGCGTCGTGGGCGAAGCCGTACGGGGATCGGGTCTTGGTTCTTCCCCTGGACGTCACTGATCCGAAGCTCGTCGAAGCGGCCGTTCGCACTGCCGAGGAGCACTTCGGCGGGATCGACGTGCTGGTCAACAACGCCGGCCGCGGCTGGTTCGGGTCGATCGAGGGCATGGCCGACGCCGACGTCCGGCGCATGTTCGAGCTGAACTACTTCGCTGTCCTGACGGTCCTTCGCGCCGCCCTGCCCGGGATGCGCGCACGCGGCAGCGGATGGATCATCAACATGTCCTCCGTCGCCGGGATGCGCGGCATCGAGGGCTTCGGCTATTACAGCGCTTCCAAGTACGCCCTCGAAGCCACGACCGAGGTGCTGCGCGAAGAGGTCGAGCCGTTGGGCATCCGGGTGATGGCAGTCGAGCCGGGCGCCTTCCGCACCCGCGCCTACACCGGTTTCGCCGGCGAGACCGTCGAGGAGACCATCCCGGAATACCTGCCGGTCCTCGAGAAGGTCCGGGCCGCCATGATCGAACAGAACGGCAACCAGCCCGGTGACCCGCGCCGCGGGGCTCGCGCGGTGATCGCGGCCATGGCTCAGGAGAAGCCTCCCCACCGCCTGGTCCTCGGCAGCGGCGGGTTCGACGCCGTTGTCGCCACGCTGGAGGCGACCCTCCACGATGTCCGCGCCTCCGAAGCGCTCTCCCGGGGAGCCGACTTCCCCACCTCCTGACCCGGCGGGCCCGCGGCATGCTGCCGGAACGTCGTCCTCAGCAACCGCCGCGGGAGCGGTCAGTTCTGGTCGGACAGCAGCCGGGCCAGCTCGGCCGGATGCTCGAGCGGCATGAGATGACCGCCGGGCAGCACCGTGACGACGCTGGTCGGCAGGGCCTCCTTAAGCCAGGCCACGTAGGGGGCCGGCGGCACCGCAGCGGTGACCCACCGATAGCCGGCGCCTCGCTCGGCGATCGCCCGCAGGTCGGCCCGGCGATCGGCGGCGATCCGCTCGTCCGTGCCGTGAATGACCTCGTCCCAGTAGCCCAGCAGCAGGTCAGGCCGCGGATCGGTGGCGGTCTCGACGATCTCCCGGGCTTCACCGCGCAGCGACTCGATGCCCATTCCGGCCGTCATCCGATCCCAGACCGCCCGCCATCCCGGGCCGCGCAGCTCCGGCTCCAACGACCGCACCAGGTCGCCGAACGGGCCCGGCAGCAGGTACTGGTCCAGGTTCACGACCGCGCGGGTGGGGTTGCGAGCGGCGTAGACCGTCGCGATCACCCCTCCCACGGAGTGACCCACGACGGTTGGCGGCTCGGCCAGGCCCGCCGCGAGGATCTGGCCGTGGACGACCTCGGCGACCTCCTCCAGGTGGTACGACGACCGGCGTGGGGCATCGCCATGGCCGGGCAGGTCCAGCGCGAGAACCTTGCGGTCCGGCTCGGCCGCCGAGAGCTCCCGGATCAGCGGGTCCCAGTGCCGCCGGTCGAAGGTGAGCCCGTGCAGAAGGACGATCGGAGATGACATGCCCGGGAGGCGTAACCCGGCACTGAACGAGTCGTTCGAGACCCGGGTCACACCTGCCAGCGCGCCGGTCCACCCGCCGCCGGCTGATAGCGGAAGTGGCCGCCGGTGTGCACGGACGTCCGCAGGTGCGCCGCGGCGACGGGAGCAACCGGCTCCAGCCGGGCCAGCAACGCCCGCAGGGCCCGAGTCGCGTTGACCCGCGCGCGTTCCGCCTCGGCGCTGTGCCGCCGGGTCCGGCCGCCCAGACCGGTGGCCCGCTTCAACTCGGCGACCAGGGCGTTGCGCTCGGCGGCGAGGTTCACGGCGAGGTCGACGTCGCCGGTGCGATCGGCGGCGTCCATGCGCTGGGCGAGATCGGCGAGCCGGCTGCGATAGGCGCTGCGAGCCGTGGAGTCGAGCACGGGTTCGGCCTCGGGCGTCACCAGCCCGGCGCCACCCGCCACCAGATCGAGGGCGGTGATCTCACGTCCCGGGGCGGCCAGGAGCGTACGCAGATAGTGCAGTCCTCGGACGTCGCGCAGGCGGGCCTGCTCGGCGCCCGCGTCGAGGATCCAGTCGTCGCCGTCACGCGTCAGCCGCCAGACCGACGCCGCGGGCGATCCGCCGGGTTCCGGCAGACCGAGCTCCTCGGCGATCGATCTGGCCCGGGCCCGGTCGCCACGAGCCGCGAGAGTGGCCGCCAGCCAGGGCAGGGCGCCGAGCCGCTCCTCCTGCGCGATCGCCCGATCGAAGTGGTCGCGCGCCTCATCGTGCCGCCCCAGCGCGGCGGCCAGCCGGCCCAGATAGTCGTCGACCGGTCCGGTGACGGTGTTCGCTCCACCCCAGACGACCAGGCGACCGGCGTACGGCCGAAGTGTGTCGTAGAGGGCTTGAACAGCAGCCGGGGCCGCGCCGAACGACGCGACGAGGGCGAGGTCGGCGACCGCGCCGATCCAGCGGGGGCCTGCCCCGGCCAGCACGGCCGGCAGCAGGCGATCCACCTCGAGCAACGCCTCGGCGCCCCGGCCCGACTCGGCCAGGGCACGGGCCGCGGTCACCTCGAAGAAGTGTCCCGGCAAGCGCCGGGCGAGCGCCCGCAGCGGCTCGACCTGACCGGCCGCGTCACCGCGCAGCGACGCCAACCGGCCCCTCAGCGACGCGGTCAACCGGTCGGCGTCGGCCAGCCCGACCCGGCGGCCCTGCTCGGCCACCTCGGCGGCGAGCGTCTCGGCCAGCGCCAGACGGCCCCGGACCAGCGCGAGCACGGCCTGCCGGGACAGCGCGACGACCGCCGCCTCGGGATCGCCGTCCCGCTCGCCCGCCCGGGCGTACGACACCAGGGCCGCCTCCGCCGCATCCAGGTCACTAAGTTCGGCCAGCGCGGTGAACCGCCAGAACAGGCCCCGCCGTTCGAGGGCCGCGTCCCCGGCGCGGCGAGCAAGTTCGACGATCTGGGACGCCGTGGACAGTCGTTCGCCGGCCGCGGCCGGGTCCCACAGCGCGTGCAGCCGCCCGTCCAGCACCTCGGCGAGGGTCCGGGGATCGCCGGTGCCGCGCGCCAGCCGGACCGCCTCGTCGACGAGCTCCCGTCGCCGGGCCGGTGCGGACGGGTCGGCCAGCAGTTCGGCGGCCAGCCGTACGAGTACGCGCGCTCGACGGGCCGGCGGTTGTTCCCGCGAGGCGGCCTCTTCGAGGAGCCGTACGAGGGCCGTGTCGAGCCTGAGGAACTCGCCTCGGGACGGCGAAGTGAGGGCGAAGTCGACGACAGCGTCCTCGTCCGCTCCGCCCGGAACCGCGGCGGCGAGTTCGAGCGCGGGGCCGGGCCAGCCCGCGGTGAGCAGCCAGACCGCGTGCACCGTTGCGCGCGGCAGGCCCGGCAGCAGCTCGGCCAGCTCGGCCTCGGTCAGCGGGGCAAGATAGAGCCCGTGCTCCCGGGGCTGAACCTTGGTGACCAGCACCGCCGCGCCGTCGAGATCGGCCGTCACGGCGGCGCGGTCGTCGCCGTCGAGGATCACCAGCCGGGGGCCGGTTCCGCTCGCCGAGACCGTACGGATCACCGGCAGTCCTCGCTGCCGGGCGGCCTCGGCGGCCGCGTCCGCGAGCGCGGTCTTGCCGGACCCGGGCGGACCGATCACCGTCAGGCTCCCGCCCGCCCCGGCGACCGCACGATCCAGCAGCCGGTGCACCGCGGCAAGCTCACGACGGCGTCCGATCATGAATAAAGCGTAGGCGCCGCCGTGCACTCGTTGGTCACGGCGAGGCGCGAGGTCGCCGTACGGGAAGCGTTCTTGCGCCTGCCCACCCCCCAGGTCGCCGACCCGGGCACCCCCTGCCGGCCTGATCGAGGCGGGCCGGGCATCGGACGCCGACCCGGCCCGAATCACGGACTAAATCGCCGACGGTCACCTTACCTATCGGTAGCGTCAGCACTGTTCCGACAATAAATGGGGCTTTGAAAACACCCTCCACAACGGTGTAACAAGCAATGAAGAACGTTTTAACAGCCATCCCCATACGCTCGGATCGTAACGGCCTGAATTGCTGGGGGATGAAACCATGACCACCGTCACAGATGTTTTCGAGATAGATTTCGGCGACCCCGCGCCGACTGTAGATCGTTCGCATGATGATGCCCACGCGCAGATGCAGGAAATTCAGATCAACAATCGCGTCGCGCTGCTTCAGTTCTTGCGAACCCTGGTCTCGCCCGGCTCGACCCACACCGCCGAAGACCTGGTGCAGGAGACCATGCTGCGGGCCTGGCGTCATCTCGACATGGTGCCGGCCGAGGCCGAGTCGCAGCGGCGCTGGTTGTTCACGGTCGCCCGCCGACTGGCCATCGACGCGTACCGCAAGCGGCAGACCCGGCCCGTCGAGGTGGGCCTGACCGGCATCGATCCCCTTGACGCCGAGGGCGGGGCCGGCGATGCCGTGGTCGCGCAACTGACCTTGCGGCACGCCGTCGACCAGCTCAGCGCCGTCCACCGGTCCGTGCTGCACGAGCTCTACATCAAGGGCCGCACGCTCGACGAGGCCGCAGCCGAGCTCGGCGTCCCGGTCGGAACCGTCAAATCCCGCGCGTTCTATGCCGTGAAATCGGTGCGAGACGCGCTCATCACCGACTGAGTGCGGGGCCGCCGGCGCGGAATCGGCGTATCGGTCACGCCAAGGGTTCGGCATTCGAGTCGACGTCGAACACCTCGTCCAGACTCATCCAGTTTTCCCGGGCTGCCGCCGCGGCGCCCTCCGCATCCCCGATCCGGCAGAACTCGATGATCCGATTGTGCAAGGCGACTGATTCCCGGCCGTTCAGCGAGGAGAAACGGAGCCGTTCCAGCCGTCGCAGCACCGGCGTGAATTGCTCGAGAACCGAACGCAGAGCCGGATTGGCCGAGGCCGCCACCGCGATGCCGTGGAACTCGTCGTCGGCCGCGATGGCCGCGTCGACGTCGTCGGCCCGCAGCGCCGCCGCGAACCGGGTGTTGGCCGCCCGCATGGCTTTGATCTCAGCGGCGGTCATCTGGGGAACCGCCTCGCGGACCGCTAGCTCGTGCATGGCCGCGGTCACTGTCTGGGCCGCTCGGGCGGCGCGGGCGTCCAGCGGGCTCACCATCGTGTAGCGGCCGGGTTTGGTCAGGACGAGGCCGCTTTCCTCGAGCCGCGTCAGCGCCTCGCGCACGGGGGTGCGGCTCACCCCGAGCCACTGCGCCAGCTCGCCGTCGTTGAGTCGCTCCCCGGGGGCGAATGTGCCGTCGACGATCGCGTCCCGGATCGTCCGATAGGCATTTTCGCGCAACAACGAGCGCGGAACCATGCCCACGCGTTCAGGGATCGGCATGCAATATATTCCACACCGCAAATCGGGAGAAGTCAACGACGGTTGAGCCACGCCACAACACGGAGGGTAATCAGTAAGTCCACCGTACGGTATGGCTGACTTCTTCGGAGTGAAGCGGCGTCACCTGGGCCGAGTGGGCCGCGTCACCGCGGTGAGACATGCCGGACCATCCACGTCGTTAGAGTCATGGCATCCGAATCTGACTTTCAGCAACTGGCCAAAGAGGTCGACGGGCCCGTCCTCCGCCACAGCGACCCCGGGTACGACACCGAGTGCTTCACCTACAACCTGCTGACCCCGTTACGACCCGCGGTCGTGGTCGGCGCCACGAGCCCGGCCGACGTGCAGGCCGCGGTGCGTTTCGCCGGCGAGCACGGGCTGGCCGTGGGGATCCGCGGCGGTGGCCACATGCAGCCGTACCCCGCCGAGGACGCCGTGCTCGTCACGCTCGATCGGTTCAGCGATGTCACCGTCCACACCGAACGGTCGACCGCGCGGGTGACGGGAGCCGCACGCTGGTCGCAAGTGATCGACGCGACGACGCCGTACGGGTTGGCGCCGATGAGCGGTTCCTCGACCACCGTGGCGGCCATCGGCTACACGCTCGGCGGCGGCCAGAGCCCGATCTTCGGCCGGCCGTACGGTTACGCCTCCGACCACGTGCGGTCGTTCGACATCGTCACCGCGGACGGCGTACTGCGAACCGTGAACGCCGATGAGGAGCCCGAGTTGTTCGCGGCACTGCGCGGCGGCAAGGGCAACTTCGGCGTCGTCACCGCCATGGAGATCGAGCTCTTCCCGGTCACCTCCGTCCTCGCCGGCGGGATCTACTTCCCGGCCGAAAAGCTCGGCACCCTCCTGCGGACCTGGCGCGACTGGGCCGAGACCCTGCCCGAGCGGGCCACCACGTCGATCGCGGTGCAGAACCTGCCCCCGATCGACGAGCTACCCGAGGTTCTGCGTGGCGCACACGTCGTGCACATGCGGTACGCGTACCTGGGTCCGGCCGGCGTCGGCCGGGCGCTGCTGGAACCGCTGCGGGGTGTGGGCACCGAACTGCTGAACACGATCGCCGAGCAGCCCTACCGGCAGGCCGCGACGCTGCACAACGACCCGGTGGGGCCAATCCCCTACCAGGATCGAAGCCTCGGCCTGGCCGCGCTGCCCGACGAGGCGGTGGAGACGTTCGCCGCCCTGACCGGGCCGGGCAGCGGCAGCCTCCTGGCCAGCGTTGAGCTGCGGGCCCTCGGTGGCGCGCTCGACCGGAGGCCGGAGACGCCCGACTCGGTGCCCAGCCGCGGATTGCCGTACCAGCTGTTCGCTTTCGGGGTCGGCAACGGCGACCTGATCCCGGTGCTGCACGACCAGCTGGAGCACCTGTTCGCCGAAATGCGCCCGTGGGCCGACCCCCAGCACCGCCGGATGCTGAACTTCCTCTCGCCGGAGGAGGCACTCGACCCCGGCACACTGAGCGAGGTGTACGGCGCGGCGAACTATGACCGTCTGCTCGCCGTCAAGCAACGGTTCGACCCGCACACGATGTTCCGCATGAACCACACCCTGCGGCCTCGATAGGGCGATCACCGCGCGGTCGCACTCAGCGTCGGGCTCACCACAGTTCGCATTTTGCACTGGCACTCTCCAACGTCATGCAATATATTGCACTTCGGAGGCGATGACCCTCGACCCCGCTCAGAACCCGCCCCGGGCAACGCCGGGCGCGCCAACGGAAGGACGAGCCCCATGACCACCACCGATCAAGAGATCAAGAACGTCGTACTGGTCCACGGCGCGTTCGCCGACGGTTCGGGCTGGCGCGGCGTGCACGAAACGCTGACCTCCCGGGGCTACCGGGTCACGATCGTGCAGAACCCGCTGACCTCACTCGAGGACGACGTCGCGGCCACCACGCGGGTGCTCGACCAGCAGGACGGCCCGGCGATCCTCGTCGGCCACTCCTGGGGCGGCACCGTCATCACCGAGGCCGGCGTTCACCCGAACGTCGCCGGCCTGGTCTACGTGTCAGCCATCGCCCCCGACGCCGGCGAGACCACCGCGCAGCAGTACGAGGGATTCGCCCCCACACCCGACTTCGTCATCGACGTCGCCGAGGACGGCTACGGCTTCCTCAACCACGACAAGTTCAAGGCCGGATTCGCCGCCGACACCAGCGACGCCGACGCCGCCTTCCTGCGCGACTCCCAGATCCCCATCAACATGACCGTCTTCGCGACGCCAGTGAAGAACGCCGCCTGGCGCGACAAGCCGAGCTGGGCCGTCATCGCCGCCGACGACAGGGCCTTCGACCAGGCCATGCTGCAGCACATGGCCAAGCGCATCGGCGCCGAGATCACCAACGTCCCAGCCAGCCACGCCCTGTTCCTGACCCAGGCCGGGGCCGTCGCCGACGTGATCGAGACCGCCGCCCAGAACGCCCGAAGCGCTCGCTGACCGACCACCCACGACCGGCTCGCAACCCACCCGCGAGCCGGTCCCGGCCTCCCGGAGTGTGCCGCGATGTCCATCACGCCGTTCCAGGTGGCGCTGTGGATCGAGCTTCTCGCCGCCGGGCTCGGCGGCCTGCAGGGCGCCCTGTTCGCGGCCGGCGAGAAACACCGCCGCATCGATGTGCTCGGCGTCATTGTCATCGGGCTCGCCGTCTCACTCGGCGGCAGCCTGCTACGCGACATCGTGCTCAACCAGCCACCCGTCGTCATCTGGATGAACTGGTACCTGCTGGTCGCCGCCGCCTCCGCCGTACTCGGCATGCTCCTGCAACCGCTGCTCACCCGGGCCGACTGGCTGATCACCACCCTCGACGCCGTCGTCATGGGCCTGTTCGGCGCCATCGCCGCCTCAAAAGCGCTGTCGCTCGGCGTCGGCGTGTCCGGGGCGCTGGTCGTCGGCGTCATCGGAGCCATCGGCGGCGGAATCCTGCGCGACCTCATCCTGAACCGGCCGATCTCGTTCCTGCACGTCGGCACCCTGTACGCCGTCGCCGCCGGAGCCGGAGCGGGCGCCTTCATCCTGCTCGCCGAGTTCGGCACACCGACCCTGATCGCGGGCCTCGTCTGCGTGGTCGTCACCACCGTCGTACGTCTGGCCGCCGTTCACTTCGACTGGACCTTCCCCGAACAGCGGGCACTGAGCCCCCGGCGTTCGAGTTCACCGAGACCCGCCGCGACAAACGACTGAACCGGACCGCCCGTCCTCATCGCCGCGTGCTGTCGGAGCTCTGTTTCCGTGGCCGTTCCAACGAGGAAGCGGCCGCACTGCTCGGAATCCCGGTCGGCACGGTGAAGTCGCACTACGCGAAGCCATAGCCACCGCCTGCTGACGGCTGCCGCCTCGTCCTGACGTCGGGGAGTCGCCGGGTCAGCCGTTCCAGCGCGGGTCGCGGCCGAGGTAGCGCAGCAGCCCGGCGACCGCGTCGTCGCGGAAGTCCTCGGACACGGTCGGCCCGTAGGCGAAGCCACGCAGCGGCTCGACCGTGGCGCGGGCCGCGGGCTCGAGCTGCTCGGCCAGGGCCACGGTCAGTGGACTGGGTTGACCGGTGGCCACGGCGATGTCCCAGGCGTGTATCGCGGCGTCCAGCGCGCAGGCCCCGGCGGCCAGCTCAGGCGGCATGGTCGGGAACGGCGGCAACGGCGTACGCACCGACTCCGCGCCGGAATCGACGGACGCCCACGCGGCGGTGGCCGCCCGCACCGCGGGTTCGATCAGGTCGGCGACCTCACCGTCCAGGGTGGTCGGCGGCGCGAACGGGTCCCACGTCGGCAGGGGGCTGTCGCCGACCATCGAGGCCCAGCCGTGCTGGTCACCGGCGGCGTGGAACAGCACCTGGGTCACGGTCCACTGCGCGCACGGGGTGGGGTCGTCGAACCGCTCGGGCGTGACCCCGTCGGCGACCTCGGACAACAGCTCCAGCGACGTGGTGAGCACGGCGTACGCCATAACTCCTCCTTACCCGGTTCCCGCGTGGATGAGGTTACCGGCTCGGTCGAACGTTTCACACCCGCTGTCCGTGAACGGTGGAGTGAGCGGAAAACGGGTGACCGGGCTGGACGGCCTGCGCGGTCTGTGCGCCCTTTATGTGCTGTTGTTCCATTGCTGGGCGTACACGTTCCGGGGTTTTCCCCGCTACCGCGGTCCGGAGTGGCTGAGCTGGCTCGGGTTCGGCCGGCTGGCCGTGGTGATGTTCCTGGTCGTGTCGGGTTTCTCGCTGGCGACCGCGGCCGCGCGCAACGATTGGCGCCTGGGCAGCCTCAGCGAGTACGCCCGTCGGCGCGCCTGGCGGATCCTGCCGGCGTACTGGGCCGCGCTGGTGGTCAGCCTGGTCATCGCCTGGACCGTGGTGCGTCAGCCCCACTCGGCCGAGCCGACCTTCGAGTCGGTGGTGGTCTACACGCTGCTGCTGCAGGACCTGATCGTGGCGCCCACCCCGAACGGCGCGTTCTGGTCGATCAGCGTCGAGGCCCTGCTGTACGGCCTGCTTCCGCTGCTCGTGCTGCTGTGCCGGCGGATCGGCCCGGTGGCGATGCTGGCCGTCGTCACGGTGCCGGTGATCGTCGTCGGGGTCGTCGTCTTCGACGGGTCTCCGCCGCAGGACGACAACTGGCTGGCCCCGCACCTCGTGCCCGCCTTCGCGGCCGGTGTCGTGGCGGCCGCGGCGACCGGCGAACGGTTTCGGCGTGTGCCCTGGGCGCTGCTGTCGGTGGTCGCCGCGGTCCCGGTCGGCGTTCTGGTCGTGCAGCAGGGCTCGCGGTGGATGGTCGGGAACTACTACTGGCTCGACCTCGCGGTCGCTCCCGCGATGACCATGTTCCTTCTGGCCGTGGTGAACGGCCGGCCTGCCGCGCTGATCCGGCTGCTCGACTCGCGGCCGCTGAAACGGCTGGGGTCGTTCTCGTACAGCCTCTACCTGATCCATCTGCCCGTCGTGGTGGTGGTCACCCTGAAACTGGTCATTCCCCGGTTCGGCCGCGGGATGACCTCGTTCACGGTCACCACCCTGCTGGCCGGCGGCGTTTCGCTGGCCGGCGCCTGGCTGTTCGCCAAGCTGTTCGAGTCACCGTTCCAACGGCACCGGTCCTGGGCGGAGCTCAAGAACGGCCGCCGGCCCGAGTTGATCGACGCCGGCCGGCACCCGGCGAACCGCTGACTGATATTTTCGGGCTCCCCCAGCAGCGAGTGGAGAGACTGTGAAGGCGTTTCGCCGGGCGTTCGGCATCGGGCTGACCGGTCAGGTCGTGATCTTCGCACTGCTCATCGCGGGTGTGTTCGTCTCGGCCCGGCTCGGCGGTGAGGGCGGCGCGACCGTGGCCGCCCTCAGTTTCCTGCCCGCGCTGGTCGTGGTCGGCTTCGTCTATCTTGTCGCGCTGCTCGTCGTCGCAGCCGTGCCCGCGCTGCGCGCCAAAGCCGGCTCGGGGCCCGGGTTACTGCTGGGTTGGCTGGCCGGCGCCGTGGTGGTCACGGCCGTGATCGCGGTCGTCTTCGCGCTCAACTGAACGCGCGGCGCAACGCAGTCTCGACGGCATCGATCAGCGGTTCACCCTCCGTACGGGGGTGACGGGCCAGGCCCAGCTCGACGTCCGGCAACTTCGGCAGGGCGTCCGGGTCGTGGCAGGCCATCGACGGGTCGAGGTTCTCGGGCATGAGCGCGGCCACTCCCAGCCCGGCCCGCAGCGCGGCGAGCACACCGACGAGGCTGTTGCTCTCGAAGGCCACCCGCCACGGCCGGTCGAGTGTTTCGATCACGGCGGTCCGCCAGGCGCATTCGTTCGAGAACAGCACCACCGGCAGCGGATCGGCCGTCACGTCCACGCCCGCACCGACCGCCCAGACCAGCGGCCGCCGGATCGTCCACCGAGGCGGCCCGGGCAGATCCGGCACCTCGTCCAGCACCAGCTGAACCCGGCCCTCGTCATAGGCCTCGCGCATGTCGGCCCGCGAGACGCACAGCACCTCCAGGGTCGCGCCGGGGTGCAGCCGCGCCAGGTCGGCGAGCGTCTGCGAGAGACGCGAGGCGGCCAGATCCTCGAGCAGCCCGACGCCGCAGTGCCCGGTCAGCACCCGGCTGGTCTCGGTGAGAGCTTCGACCGAGAGCGACAAGATCCTTTCCGCGTACGGAATGAGCTCCTCACCCGCCCGGGTGGGCGTCACGCCGGCCGCCGATCGGTGCAGCAGCGGGCGGCCGACGACGCCCTCCAGTTTGCGGAGCTGCTGGCTGAGCGCGGGCTGGGTCTGGCCCAGCGTCGTCGCCGCACGGCTGATGCTGCCCGCGCGGACGGCGGTGACGAACGACCGCAGCAGGATGATCTCCAAATCCCTGGCCATAACAAATCATTATGGCAGACCCAACGTGATCGGCACTTCCTATAGCTCACCGATCCCTCTAGCGTCGAGGAGATGACCGGATACCGGCAGGTGCTCGCCGTGCCAGGGATGACCCCGCTGCTCGGCGTCTCCCTGCTCGCCCGCACCGCGATCACCGCCGACGTCACAGCATTGACCCTGTACGTCGTACTCGCCCTCGACCGGAGCTACGCCGCCGCGGGCGCGGTGGCGGCCGCCCTCACCGCCGGCGTGGCGATCGGCGGGCCCCTTCTCGGCCGTACGATCGACGCGCGCGGGCTGCGTGCCGTCCTGCTGTGCACGATCGTCGCGCAGGTCGCGTTCTGGTTGAGCGTTCCCGTGCTGTCGTTCCTGCCGTTGCTGGCCGCGTCGTTCGGGGCCGGGCTGCTGATGGTGCCCGCGCAGGCCGTGACCCGGCAGGCCATCGCCGCGATGACCACGGAGGAACAACGCCGCCCCGCGTTCGCCCTGGAGTCGGTGCAGGGCGAACTGTCCTACCTCATCGGCCCGGCGGTGGTGATCCTGGTCGCGGCGACGCTGCCACCCACCGCCATGGCATGGGGCGTCGGCGCCGCGATCGTGGCCGGCGGCACCGGAATCGCCCTGCTGAACCCACCGGTCGGCGGCCTTTCACCGGGCAACCCGGATGCGTCACACGGCCTCTCGGCCGGCGCTTCACGGCAGCAGCGGTGGCTGGGGCGCGGGATGGTCGCCGCGCTGACGATGGCCTTCGGCACGACGACGCTGCTCAGCGGCGTCGACCTCGCCATCGTGGCCACCCTGCGCGAGGCGGGCCAGATCTCCTGGGCCGCCGTGGTGGTGGTCGTGTTCGGGGCGTCGTCGATCGCGGGCGGTCTGATCTACGGCGCACTGACCCGCCCCATGCCGACGTGGCTGCTGCTGGGCCTGCTCGGGCTCCTCACGATTCCCGCCGGCCTGGCCCACGATTGGCTCTGGTTGTGCGTGGCCGTCATCGGCGCCGGCCTGCTCACCGCACCCACGTTGTCCACAGTGGCCGACGCGGTCAGCCGGCTCGCGCCGACCGGGGCGCGGGGCGCCGCCACCGGTCTGCAGTCGTCCGCGCAGAGCGCCGGCTTCGCGCTGGGCGCCCCACTCGTCGGCGCCGCGATCGACCTCACCACACCCGGGGCCGGCTTCGCGACGGCCGGACTGGCCGGACTACTCGCCGCCCTGATCGGCTACCTCATCTCCCGGCGGAAGACGCAGCCCGAGCCCGGTCCGCGTGCCCTGGCTCAGACCGTGTCGCCGGATCCGTCGACCTGAAGGATGCGCTGCAATTCGTCGGCCAGCACCCAGATCTGTGCGATCCGGCCGCCGTCGTCCAGGGTCAGCACGTCGATGCCGAGCCCGTGCACGGTTTTCCCGGTCGGCGCGAGCTCGCCCAACGGCGTCACCCACAACCCGGTGTGCCGCGCGCTGTGCTTGAACGCCACAGTGAGCTGGCCCGGCGCCGCGACCCGATCGACGATCTCGATGACATGCTCGGTGAACGCCGTATGCAACGCGCTCGCCCGGACAACCAGGTCGGCGACCGACATCGGCACCCCGTTGATCACCACCGGATCGGCGTAGAGCCGGGCGAACGCCCCAGCGCGTCCTCCCGCTCCGCCGAGCGTTCTCGTACGCCGTCGCCCCCTGGCCGAGGCCCGCTCGGTCATGCGAGACCTGCTCGCGGCCGCGCCCGGCCTCGACGCCGTCGCCGCGATGGTGACAAGCTCGCCCTCGCCGCCCTGCGCGAGGCCGGCGGCCCGCTACGCGTCAGCGGCTGGGACGACTCCGAACTCGCCCGGATCAACGACCTCACCACGGTGGCCCAGTCGCTGCGCGAACAGGGTGCGGCCTGCGCGGCCACGGCGCTCGGCGACCCCGCGCCGGATCACCGCGACGCCTGGCGACTCGTCCGGCGGGCAACCACAGCCGCCTGATTCGCCCTCGCGCTCACGGCTCCGGCGCTCGATCGTGCGACGCCGCGCACGAGCCCGTTTCGGTTGGAAGATCATGGCGATCGACCACCCGGCCCGCTTGGTGCCTCATTGTGATCGTGGGACGGGCAAGGGAAGGGTGACTCGAATCGTCGTACCCGCACCGGCGGTGCTGGTGAGCATCAGGGTTCCGTTCAGCGCCTCGACGCGGTCGAGCAGACCGGTCAGACCCGTGCCGCCGCGGGGATCGGCACCTCCCGCACCGTCGTCGGCGACCTTGATCATGAGCTGGTCCGGTCCGCCGGCGACGGTGACCCGCGCCCGCGTCGCGCCCGCGTGCTTGACCACGTTCGTCAGCGCCTCGGCGACGACGAAATACGCGGTCACCTCGACATCGCCCGGCAGCCGCTCAAGCGGCTGTGGGGTCAGGTCGAGGTCGACGGGGATCGTGGCGGCCACCACCAGCGAGTCGATCCCGGCGCTCAGGCCGCCGCGGGCGAGCGACACCGGAAGAATCCCGTGAACGATGTCGCGCAGTTCGACCGTCGCGCGCTCGGCGTGGTCGAGTGCCTCCCGCATGAGACCGGCGGTGTTCTCGCCCCGGGCCGCCGCCTCCAGACCGAGCTTGAGGGTAAGCACGGTCTGGACGAGCCGCTGCTGGGCGCCGTCATGCACGTCGCGCTGCAGTCGCTGCCGCGTCTCGTCGGCTGTGGCTACCACCCTTTTGCGCGATGCCCGGAGCTTCTCCTTGTTCTCGGCGTTCGCGATCGCGGCCGCCGCGAGCTCGGCGAACTCGGCCAGCCGGTGCTCGGCGCCGGCCGGTGAGGGAACTCGCGGCGCGGTGCTCGACAGCTCGCCCCACAGTTGCCCTTCCACGATCACGGGTACGGCTATCACCACTTCGTCGCGGTCCTGGGCGGCGGACCCCGTCGCCTGGGCGGAGAACCGGAGTGGTTGTCGGGCGTGCATCTCCCGGACACCGACCGGCTCCGCGTCCGCCGCGGCTTGAAAGCCCACGGGGATGGGGCTACGACACGTGGCGATCGCGGTGGCGCACCCGCCGTCGTACCGGAAGAGGTTCGCGGCCGATTTGGCGAGCACGTTCGAGGCCTCCCGCGCGACCGCCTCGAACACCTCGTCGAGGGCGGCTCCGCGCGCGACCAGCTCGGCGACCTGTCGCAGAGCGGCCTGCCGGGCGGCGAACCGCTCGAGTTCGCCGCGTGCCTCGACGTTCGCCAGGGCCGAGGCGATCAGCTCAGCGAACTTTCCCAGGCGTTCCTCGGTCCGCGTGGGCAGGCGGCGGCCTTCGTTCAGGGTCCCCAGGGCGCCCCACAGCCGGCCGCTGACGATGATGGGGACCGAGACACTCGACCCGACGCCGTAGTCCCGGTTGGAGTACGACCGGTCGGCGACCGTGTCGTAGCGGTCGAGCCGCGCCGGTTTCAGCGTGCGCAAAAGTTCGTCGAGAGTGCCGGCGTCGCCGACGGGGACCGTGACTTTCGTGCCCACCGGGGCGGGACCGTTGTGGTGAGCGAGGACGGTGAACGTACGACCGCCCTCATAACGGACGAGCGTGGTCGGTTCGTCGTAGATCAGGCTGGCCGCTTGGACGGCGACGGCTTCGAAGATCTCGGTCTCGCCGGCGCGCCGGGCCACCAGCGCCGCCACCCGCAGCAGAGCAGCCTGCTCGTCGGCCAGGGCGCGGACGCTTTCGCGCGCCGCCGCGCTGACCACCACCGCGGCGACGATCTCGGCGAACAGCGCCAGCCGGTCCTCGGTGCCGGCGGGCAGGGGACGGAGACTCGAGCTGACACTCAGCGCGCCCCAGAGGTTCCCGTCGACGGTCACCGGCACGGCCACGACGGCCCGTACGCCAAGATCCGTTGCCAACGGCGGGCCGGCGATGCGGGTGTAATCGTCGATGCGCTCGGCGCGGCCCGATCGCCACATCCGAGCCGCGACGCCGTCGCCGGTCAGGTGCAGCCGTGCGCCGAGGGGAACGTGCCCACCGGTCTGAGCCACGACGACGGACTCGGTCCCCTCGCCCTCGTATTTCGTCAGCGCGATGAGCGCCCCGCCCAGCCAGGCGGACGCCTCGGCGGTCACGGCCCCGAAGACGGTCTCGGGCGGTTCACCGGCGGCAGCGATCGAGGTCACCCGTCGCAGGGCGGCCTGCCCCCGCGCGACGTCGTGCATGTCGGACACGGCTCTGGTGGTGGCCCAGACCGACCGCAGTGAACGAACAGCCCTTCCTATGATCACGGGAGCGGCCTCCCTGACGCGGCCCACACGCACCTCGCCTCAGTTCGTCATCGGCGAATGTCGGCGCGCAGATAGGTCAGAACAGCCTGGACACGGCGGTGCTCGGTGTCCGCGGGGGCGATGTGCAGCTTCCGGAAGATCGCCGTCACGTGCTTCTCGACCGACGCCTGGCTGATGAGCAGGCTCTGGGCGATTCCCCAGTTGGACATCCCCTCGGCCATGGCCGCGAGCACCGCGAGTTCACGGTGGGTCAGCAACTGGAACGGGCCGGCTCGGGCACGGCGGCCGAACATCCGGGCGACCACCTCGGGATCGAGCGCGCTGCCGCCGGCGGCGACCCGCGTGATGGCGTCGACGAAGGCCTTGACGTCCCCGACCCGTTCCTTGAGCAGGTACCCGATGCCGTCGGGACGGTCGCCGACGAGTTCCAGGACGTACGCGGGCTCGCAGAACTGGGACAGGATCAGCACGCCGAGCTGGGGCGAGCGGCGGCGAAGTTCCATCGCGGCGCGCAAACCGTCGTCCTCGCGCCGTGGCGGCATCTGCACGTCGGCGATCACGACGTCGGGGCGGTAGGCGAGGGTACGCCGCATCAGGTCGTCGGCGTCGCCGGACTGGGCCACGACCTCGAGTCCCGCGTCGGTGAGGATCCTGACCAGGCCCTCACGAAGCAGGACGTCGTCCTCTCCCAGCGTCACCCGCAGTGTTCGGTCAGTGTTATTTGTCCGCATCGGTTCTGTCCTCGATGAGTCGTTGAAGGGCGGGGCTCGAGAGCTCGTCCTTGGGGAGGAAGCCGATCGCTCCGGCTCGGAGGGCGGCGGCGATGTTCGCCCGGTCGGCGTCGGAGGAGAAAAGTACGACGCGCATCGGCCACGGCCGGGCCAGAAGCCGGCGGGTCAGCAGGAACCCGTCACCGTCCGGCAGACCGATGTCGATCAGCGCGACATCAGGATGCAGACCTTCCGCACACGTGAGGGCCTCGGCGACCGAGCCCGCCTCACCGATCACCGTATGGCCTCGGCTCCGCAGGATGCGCACGACGAGGCCGCGGAGCGACGCGTCGTCGTCAACGATGAGGATCGAGCCCAGCATGTGCCCATCGTCGCAGCGCGGCACGCCTGGTGGTGGTAGGGCTTCCCAGAAAATCGCCAGGGTGGTCAGCGTCCGCGCCTCCCCTCCGGATCATGGTTGTTCGCCGGCAGACGGAATGCCAGGGCGGCTACGACGATCACCAAGGCGGCGCAGGCGAGCCAGACAGTCACGTAGCCGGCCTCGACCGTCACCGGTTTCGCGACGCCGGGAACGTGCGTCGACAGGGCCGCCATGAGGGCCGCGAAGGCCGCCCCGGACACGGCCCCGCCGACCGTCCGCGCGGTGTTGAGCAGCCCCGAGCTGATACCGACCGCGTCCGCCGGGGCGAGCGTCACCACGTATGTCGACAGCGTGGCCAGCACGAGACCGTTGCCGACCCCGACCATGACCTGCCAGATCACGAAAGTGGCCACCGCGTCGTGGGCCAGCGCCGTCAGCACGTACCCCGCGGCGGTCAGCAGCGCCCCGACGGCCAGGGCGGTCCGGCTCCCGGCCCGCTCGGACAGCCTCGGCGCCAGCCAGGTGCCGGCGAACGCAGCGAGACCGAAGGCGAGCAGCACGAGGCCGAGCTGCAGCACGGTGAGGCCCAGGCCGACACCGGTGCTCGCGGGCAGCCCGAGGTACAACGCGCTGGCCGCCTGGCTGCCGAACAACTCGGCCCCGGCGAATAACCCGGCCAGCACCGGCAGACCCAGGCCGCCGCGCATCAACAGCGACACGTCGACGAAGGGATACGCGACACGCTGCTCGAACCGGACCCAGACGGCGAGCACGGTCAGGCCGCCGGCGATCCCCCCTACCGTGCGGGCGTCCGTCCAACCCCAGCCGCTGCCGTTGCCGACCGCGGCGAGCAGCAGCACCAGCCCCGCGCTCAGCAGCGCGGCGCCGGCCCAGTCGAGGCGGCCGGTCGTGCGAAGCGTCGTCTCGGGCACGAGCAACGCCGCCACCGGGACCATCAGAATCATGAGGGCGGCGGGTATCCACAACGTCGCGGACAGGCTCAGGTGCTGGCGCGCCACCCCCGACAGCAGCAGACCGGCGCTCCCGCCCAGGGCCAGCGCGCCGACGATCAGCCCGATCGCCCGCCCGGCGAGAGACCCGGCGCGCTCCCGGACGATCGCGAACTCCAGCGACAGGAACGCGGCCAGCGGCCCTTGGACGGCCCGGCCCAGCAGCAGGATCTCGAAGGTCGGCGCGACGGCCACGAGCACCGACCCGACCGCCACCGAGACCGCCGCGACGACCAGGAATCGACGGTGACCGTAGCGGTCGCCGAGCTTGGACAGCAAGGGCACACACACCGCAGACGACAGCAGATAGACCGCATTGACCCAGTTCAGGCTGGCGGCGGCGGTGTCGTAGCGCTGCAGGATGCTGGGCAGCAGGGGTGAGAGCCAGCCCTGGGTGAGTCCGGAGGCGAACTCGAGGACCAGGAGGAAACCGACTACCGAGGCCACACCGCTCAGGGCCGCGATGGCGCCGAGCGGGACCGACGGTCGCGTTCCGTCCGCCCGCGTGCCTCGAGTGATCGGCATCATCGTCACCTTTCGCCGCGGTGTGCCATCACCGGCACGGCCGGGGGCACGGCGCTCGCGGCCGGCATGAAGGTCCCCCGGGCGAGACGCCGGACGGTGCGGGCCGCCAGTGCCGCGATGCCGAGGGTGAGCACGACGCCCAGGACCACCGTCCAGGCGGTCCTTCCCGGCACCCGCCCGGCGACCAGCCAGTTGACCGCCAACGTGAACGCGGCCGCGTAGGAGAACGAGAACGCCCACCAGCCCGGGCCGAACGGGACCCCGCGGTAGACCGGGATCAGCGTGAGCTGCACCAGCACCATCAAGATCGCATAGCCGGCCAGCCCTGCGGCGACCGCGTCGACGCGCCCGCCGTTCAGGAGGAACCAGGCGTTTCCCGCGACCACCGGCGGCGCGAGCTCGATCGCGATGGTGGGGCGTAACGGCACCGGCAGCGGGGGCGCGGTGAACAGCCGCAGCAGAACGATCGTGCCCAGGATGAGCCAGCAGATCACCCCGTAGCCGAACATGACCATGGCCAGGGTGCGGTGACCGAGAGCCGCGCTGCCGCCCGCGGCGATCAGACCGCCGCCGACGGTCGGCAGGAAGTAGCCGGGGTGCCACTGCGCGAGCTGCAGGTCCGCGATGATCCACGTGCCGGAGAGCCAGCCGCCGACCGCCACGGTCAGCACCAGAGCGACACCGAAGACGACCTCACCGGCCGTACGGGCATGGCCGGCCAGGGCGACGCCGAGGAACATCGGCACGATCGCGATCAGCGCGACGAACGGACCGAACACGGGATCATTCAGCTCGGTGCGCAGCCGGCCACCGCGTACGACGTTGCGCCCGTACCAGAGAAGGACGGCCAGCCAGACGCCGGCCGCGATGACCCACAGGGTGTCGGCCGGCCATCGGGGTGTTCCGGAGACGGCGTGAGCGGTGGCCCAGCACTGTGCGAGGCCGCAGACACCGAAAGGTATCCCGAACACGTTCGGTCCCACCCGGTAGGTGCGCACGGATCGCTCCTCTCTCAAGCGTCGCCGGCCGCGGCTTCGAGGATGATCCGAGCCGTCTCGGCCGGATGAGAGATGCCCACCACATGCGAGGCGCCGCTGATCTCGACGGTGTCGCGCGCCTTGGCCCGGGCGGCCATGATCCGATGGGCGCCGGCCGGGATGTTGTGGTCGAGTTCGCCGAACAGGAACCAGCTCGGCACGGACTGCCAGAGCGGCCGCTCCCCCGACGGCTCGGCCAGCGCCAGGTCGGTCACGGGCCGCTGGGTGACGGCCATCCAACGAGCCTGCTCCACGGGCAGGTCGGCGGCGAACTGGTGGTGGTATTTCTCCGGTGCGATGTAGGTGTCGGAGCCGCCCGCGGCCAACGGCACCGGCACGAGCGTCTCGGCCAGGGTCGAGCCGGGCGCCAGCGCCGAGGCGTCGGCGCAGCTCTCTCCCGCGTCGAGGGCGAACCCGGCCACGTAGACGGCCGCGATCACCCGACCGGCGGCGGCGTCGGAGGTATTGGTCAGGACCGCACCGCCGTACGAGTGCCCGACCAGGACCACCGGCCCGTCCAGGGTACGGATCAGGTCGCTCAGCAACGCCGCGTCCGACGCCACCCCCCGCAGCGGGGTGGCGAAGGCGATCACCCGGTGTCCCGCCGTCGTCAAAGGCTCCAGCACCCCGTTCCAGCTCGACGACTCCGCGTACGCGCCATGAACGAGCACCACTGTCGGCTTCATCTCTTGCCCCTCCCCCAGCCCGCCACGACGACCGGCATGGTGAGAGTCCCAAGGCGTACAGGCAGGAAACACCTGGTCAGCCGGATTCGCCGTTCCGGCTGACCCGATCGGCACCGAGGAACGCCCGGCCGCGTTTCGGGTCGGCCCGCCTGTTGAGCGCCGCCGTGCTCTGCCAGGTTCGGACCAGATCGGACAACCGAGGAGCACTCATGGCCACCATCACCACCGGCGCCGAAGTCGCCCGCAGCCTCCTGCTGCTGCGAGCGTGCGAAGCCCTGTCGGCCACGGAGACCGAGGCCGACGTTCTGGCCGCGGTCAGCGAACTGGCCGGGACCGGCCTCGACACGGGCAGCCTGAACACCTACATCTCCCAGGCGCTGGAGCGGGCACACCGGCGCGACGCGACGGCCGGCGTCGCCGACACGCTGCAGCAGGCGATCGTGTCCCGTACGCCGGTGGTGGAGCACTACGAGGCCGCCACCTGCTATCTGCCGTCCGACCGGCTGGAGCGGGTCGGCGGCGAGTGGTACGACGCGGTCGCCGGGCCCGGCGGCCAGCTCACGATGGTGATGGGTGAGGTCGCGGGAGACGACGTGGCCGCGGCCGGCCGCATGAGCCGGCTCCGCAGCATGGTCCGCGCCTACATCGTCGACCGCTCCGAGTCCCCGTCGGCTCTGCTGCGCCGGTTGGACGCGGCCGGCCATGCGCTCGGCGAGCCGGTGCGGGCCACCGCCGTCGTCGCCGTGGTCGAGCCCCGCGCCGACGGCGCCCACCGCCTGCGCTGGTCCAACGCCGGCCACCCGCCGCCGGTGCTGCTGCACCCGGACGGGACGGTGGAATCGCTCGGCGGTGAGGACCCGATGCTGGGCGCGAGCCGCAGCGCTTCGCGGCACACGACGAGCGTCCCGCTCCGGCCCGGTGCGACGGTTCTCCTGCACACCGCCGGGCTGGTGCACCGGCCCGGCCGTACGGTCGACCGCTGTTTCGCCGACCTGCACCGGCGGTTGCGCTCGGCGCGGCGTACCCGGCTCGAGGATCTGCTCGAGGACGCGGTCGCGCACGTCGGGGCCGGCCCCGGCAGAACCGTCGCGATGCTCGCCGTCCGGCTACCGGCCGAGGGCTGACCTCGCTCTCAGCCGGCGAACGGCAGTCGTACCCGGAAAGTGGTGCGGCCCGCAATCGAGTCGACGCGCACATCGCCGTGGTGGCGGACCGTCACGATGCGCCAGGCCGTGGTCAGGCCGAGTCCCACCCCCCGGCCGACCGGCTTCGTCGTGAAAAACGGGTCGAAGACGCGCGGGAGGATGTCATCGGCGATGCCGGTTCCGGTGTCCTCGATCTCGATCAGCAGGAAGGCGTCGTCGCGCCGGGTGCGCACAAACAGCGTGCCGGTGCCGTTCATGGCGTCGGCCGCGTTGTCGAGGAGACAGGTCCAGACCTGGTTCAGTTCGGCCGCGAAGGCCGGGATCGGCGGCAGGCCGCGGTCGTATTCCTTGACGACCCGCACGCCCGCGCCGAGGGTGCTCGCGAGAACGACCAGCGTGCTGTCGAGCCCGTCGTGGACGTCGACGATCTGCGAGGACGCCCGGTCCAGTTGGGTGTATTGCCGGACGGCGTCGACGAGGCTCGAGATGCGGGCCGACGCCTCCGCGATCTCGGCGCTCAAGGTGTCCAGCTCGATGCTCAGGCCGAGCCGCCGCAGAACCCGTTCGCGGGAGTCCCCCGGGCGGCCGGGCGGCCAGACCCCGGCGAACCATTCGTCGTCCAGGCGGGCCTGAACGAAGGTGGGGGCGAGCTCCCATCCGCCGGGGACGCCCTGGTCCTCGAGCCATTCCGCCATGCGGTCCTCGCGTTCCGCCGTTTCCAGGGCGCCGCTGGGCGGTTCGGCCGTCGCAGCGGCGGTGGCCGCCACGCGCAGCCGGGAGAAAGCGCTGAGCTCCTCGGACGCGTGGGGCCCGGCGGCGATCTCGGCGGCGTTCGCGTCGAGCGCGTCGATGCGTTCCCGCAGCGATGAGGCCGCCCGCGCGACGGCGGCCGCCGGATTGTTCAGCTCGTGGGCCAGCCCGGCCGCCAGGGATCCGAGGGCGAGCAGATGTTCGCGCTGCCCGATCGCCTGCCGCGTGCCCAGGCTGCCGTAGAAAAGGCCCTCCAGAAGGTGTACGGACATCGGGAACCATTCGCGCATGAGCCAGGCGAAGTCTTCGGCACTGAGCACGAAGAACCGGGCCGGTGTCTCGGCTCGCATCGAGTTCGAGTATCGGGGCAGACGCTCTCCCAGATAGGCCTGGAAAGCTCCGCCGAACACGCCGCGACGGCTGCTGCGGGTGAACTCGACGTCGTCCGGGCCGACCCGGCTGGTCAACGCGACCGTTCCGGCCAGCAGCACGAAGAACGACTCCGCGGGGTCGCCTTCGCGATAGACCCACCCGGCCGGCCGGTCCTGCACGGTGCCCGCCCGCCGCAGCCAGGCAAGCTGCCCGTCGTCGAGTTTCTCGAAGAGGAACAGGGTGCGCAGCTCGTCGATCCCGAGGCCGGGCGATGTCACGCCAGTACGCCGAGCACTTCGTTGAACGCCTCCGTCGACGACGGATGGGTGTAGATCGCGTCGCGGAGCTCGGTCGCGGTCACTCCGGTCCGCATGACCAGGGCGACCGTGTTGATCAGCTCCTGCGAGTCGACGCAGAGCAGCGCGGCGCCGAGCACCTCGTCCGAGCCGGCGTCGACCACGAATTTCATGAGTGAAGTCTGTGCAACGGGAAAGGGGCTGGGCAATCCGGATGGCCGGACTCGTTGTTCCGGCTCACCGGATCTGTTATCCGGCGCCTTCCCGCCCTCGGCGGCGCCGGCCGGAAGATACGTTCTGCGGAACGGAGGGCGGCGCATCGGGCCGGACAAGCTGGGGGTTCTGCACATGACCACTCGTATCTTGGTGGAGCGCTTCTTCACCATGCTGGGCAGTGGAGCGGACGCGGAGGACATCGCGAAGCTCTTCGCCGAGGACGTCGACTGGGACGTCCCCGGTTCGGCGTCACTGGCGTGGACCGGGAAGCGGTCGAACCGGGCCGAGGTCGCCGATTATCTGCGGACCCTGGCCGCGAACATCGTGCCCGAGCAGAATGTCGACGAGATCGAAGCCATTCTCTACGACGGGAAACACGCGGTGATGCTCGGCCGTTTCGGCCGCGTCGCCCGGTCCACCGGCCGGCCGTACGAGATGGAGGTGGCCATGCGTTTCGAGGTGAATGGTGACGAGATCACCAAGTTCCGCCTCTACGAGGACTCGCACCAGGTGGCCGGCGCCTACGCCGAATGACGGGCTTGCGGGTGCGCGGGCCGTGGACGGCGGCGATGCCCCTCAGCACCGGGTCGCCGGCCAGCAGCGCGTCATAGCGGTCGGATCGGCCGGGCATCAGGCCACTCTGCCAGGGCGGAACCTCGTGCGCGTTCGGGCTGGCCGTACTTCTGTTCCGGCGAGCACCCGCGGGTTTTCCGGCCGGCGGTTCTGGTCGGCCCGGACCGGCCTTGGCAGGTTGAGGACGTCATCGGACAACTGAGGGGCGCTCATGTCAACCATCACCGTCGGCACCGAGAACTCGACCTCGATCGACCTTTACTACGAGGACCACGGCAGCGGCCCGGCGGTCGTTCTGATCAGCGGCTGGCCGTTCGACAGCCGGTCCTGGGAGCCTCAGGTCCAGGTGCTGATCACCGCGGGATACCGGGTGATCGTCTATGACCGGCGCGGGTTCGGGCGGTCCAGCCGGCCGACCCAGGGGTACGACTTCGACACCCTCGCCGCGGACCTCGACAACCTGCTCACCGCGCTCGACCTCGACGACGTCACGCTGATCGGCTTCTCCCTGGGCACCGGCGAGGTCGCCCGCTACATCGGCAAGCACGGCACCGACCGCCTCAAGGCCGCCGTGTTCATCGAGAGCCTGGCGCCCTCGTTCGTCAAGTCCGACGAGAACCCGCTGGGCGTCGACCGGGCCGCCGTCGACGGCGTACGCGAAGCGATCCTGCACGACCGGCCCGCCTGGCTCACCGGGCTGATCGGCGACTTCCTCAACCTCGACCAGTTGCTCGGCAAACGGGTCAGCGAGGACGCCGTCCGCAACCTGTGGAACGCCGGCGCGGAGGCGTCCCCGTGGGCGACCTGGGCGTGCGTCCTGACCTGGCTGGACGACTTCCACGACGACCTGCGGCGCGTCGACGTCCCGACGCTGGTGCTGCACGGCACCGCCGACCGCATCCTGTCGCTCGAGGGTCAGGGCCGCCGCATGCACGCCGCCCTTCCCGCCGCACGCTATGTCGAGATCGAGGGCGGTCCGCACGTGATGTGCCTGAGCCACGCCGAGGAGGTCAACCGCGAGCTGCTCGCCTTCCTCGCCCAGTGATCCGCGGAACTCCTGTCGGCCTTCTCGCACCGCGCCCGCCGGTGATCCCGCAGCCGTGAACACAGAAAGGATCAGCCATGTCGACTCCTCCCGTCGAGCCGGACGCTCCCGCAGATGATCTTTCCGCCCGGCTCAAGCGCACCGAGACCCTGCGCCGCGGCTCGTCCATCACCGGCCGCGACATCATCCAGGTACGCACCGAGATCCCGGCCGGCGTGGAGTCCGGCTGGCACATCCATCCGGGTGAGGAGGTCGGCTACATCGTCGCCGGGACGGTACGGATGGAGATCCGCGACCAGCCCACCCTGGTGCTGCGAGCAGGCGAGGGCTTCCTCATCCCGCCCCGGACGCCGCACAACGCCACCGACCTCGGCCCCGACACCGGGCTGATGCTGTCCACCTACATCGTCGAGAGCGGGCAACCCGTCGCCACCTTCGTGTCCTAGGGCACCGGAAGACGGACACGCACTGTGGTGCCGCCACCCTCGGGGCTGCTCAGCGTCAGGGTTCCTTCGGCGGCCTGAACGCGGTCCGACAGGCCGGTAAGCCCGCTGCCGCGCAACGGATCAGCGCCGCCGATCCCGTCATCGCGGACCTCGATCGACAGGCCGGCGTCCTCGGCCTCGACCGAGACGTCGGCGTGGGTGGCGCGCGCGTGCTTCACGACGTTCGTCAGTGCCTCGGCGACGATGAAGTACACGGTGATCTCCAGCTGCTTGGGCAGCCTCGGCCCGGTCAGCCGGAGCTCCACGGGGATGTTGATGTCGCTGATCAGAGATTCGAGACCGGAGCTCAGACCACCCCGGGTGAGGGCGGCGGGCAGAATGCCGTGCACGAGATCGCGAAGCTCGGCGTTCGCGCGTTCGGCATGGTGCAACGCCTCGTCGATCTCGTCGGTGACCGTGTCGCCCCGGGCAGCGGCGTCCCGGGCGAGCCTCAGGGCGAGGATCGTGTGGACGAGCCGCTGCTGGGCTCCGTCGTGAACGTCGCGCTGCAGGCGCCGGCGGGTCTCGTCCGCGGTGGCTACGACACGAGCCCGCGACGCGGTCAACTGCGTCTTGTTCTCAGCGTTGGCGATGGCCGCAGCCGCCAGTTCCGCGAACTGCCGCAATCGTTCCTGGCCGCCGGGCGGCGAGGGCTCCGCGGCCCACGTCCTGAGCTCGCCCCAGCCTCGCCCTTCGACAGAGATCGTCACGGCGAGTTCGGTGCCTGCTCGCCGGGTCGTCTCGACGCCGTGGGTGGCAACGGTCGTGGCCGATCCGTCGCGGTCGTAGCGCCGCAATGCGATGTGCCGGCCGCCGAGCAGCCTCGATGTCTCGACGGCCACCGCCTCGAACACCTCCTCCAGGGCAGTACCGCGCGCCACCAGTTCGGCGACGCGGCGCAGAGCCGCCTGTTCCTCGGCGAGGGCGCGCAGGTCGTGCCGGGCCTGGGCGGAGGAGATGGCGGTGCCGGTCAGGTGGGCGAAGCTCGCGAGGTCGTCCTCGACGGCGGCTGACAGTGGCCGGCTCCCGACGGCGACCAGGGCGCCCCACAGCCCACCGTGGATGTGGATCGGCACCGCGGCACTGGCCGAGAAGCCGGAGCTGAAGGCGACCCGTGGCCAGCGGCCGGCGACCCCCGCCAGATCGTCGACCCGGGCGGAGCGGCGCGTCCGCCACACGCGTTGCACCGCACCGTCGCCGGTGCCGGGTGCCCGCATGCCCACCACGACGCCGGCCGGGGCACCGCTGAGGGCCATGATCTCCGTGGATCCGTCCGGCTCGTACCGCAGGACGGTCGTGAAGTCGACGCCCGCGAGGAACGACGCCTGGACGGCGACGGCTTCCAAAACCTGGTCGGTCGGGGCGCCCCTGGCGGCCAGTTCGGCGACCTCTCGCAGCGCGGCCTGCTGGCGGGCGAGGTGCTGAATCCTCGCCGTGGCCCGGCTGTTGGCCAGCGCGGAGGCGACGAGCCCGGCGAACTGCTGCAACCGCTGCTCGGTGTCCGCCGGCAGCCGGTCTGCGGTAGCGACGACCAGCATGCCCCACATCCGGTCGTCGACCATGACGGGGACGCCGGTGCTCGATGCGGCGCCGTCGTCCGGACGTGCCGCTTGCCACGTCCGCAGCATCTCTTCGACCGCTCCCTGGTCGTCGCCGGGGACGTCGATGGTGGAGCCGACCGGCGCCGAGCCGTGGTGGGTGGCGACGACGGTCAGGGTGCCTTCACCGGTCGAGCGGACCAGCGTCGTGGCCACGTCGCCGATCAAGGTGGCGGCTTCCGTCGTGACCGCGTCGAACAGTTCCTGTTCCCCAGTGCGCCGTGTCACCAGCTCGGCCACCCGGCGCAGAGCCGCCTGTTCGTCGACGAGCCGCAGGAGGCCGGCGCGAGCGCGGGCTCCCGAGGTCGCCACCGCGGCGATCTCGGCGAACGGCGACAGCCGCCGTTCAGTGTCGGGCGGTAGAGGCTTGTCGAACGAGACCACGGCCAGCATGCCCCACACCGCGTCGTCGATGTGGAGGGGCACGGCTGCACCGGCCGTGGCCGTCCGGCTTCGTGTCGGGTCGGCCGGACCGGGGAGGGTCTGGTAGTCGTCGATGCGAGCGGCCCGCCCCGTTCGCCGCACGACGACGGCCAATTCATGCACGACGGGGTCGGTGCTCCACCCGTCCGCGACATGATCCTGTCTGTCGGCCAGGACCGTGGCCGCGCCCGGCCGGTCGAATCGGGCAACGATCCCGGAATGTCCGGGCAGAAGGGTGACCGCCTCGACGGCCAACGCCTCGAAGACGTCGTCCGGGTCAGCGCCCCGCGCCGCCAGCGCGGCGACACGGCGCAGGGCGGCTTGCTCGTCGGCCAGTCCGCGCCGGTCGTCTCTGGCCTGGGCGCCGGCCACGGCGGCAGCGGCGATCTCAGCGAATTCGGCCAGGTGGTGCTCGAGATCCGCGATGACCGGACCGGAACAGGTCATCGCGGTGAGCACGCCCCAGAGTTCGCCCTCCACCAGGATCGGCGCCGCGGCTCCGGCGGTGATCCCGAGCTCGTGCATCCGGGCGACCTCAGCGCCGGCGAGATCCTCGTACGACTCGACCCGGACCGGACCGCCGGTGCGGTAGACCCGCAGCACCAGCCCCTCCGGGATGTGCGGAGCCCGTTCACCGATCGCGAGTCCCGCCGGGCCGTTGTGGACCGCGACGATCGACGCGACCCCGTCCGCCTCGTACCTGAGCATCGCGGTGAAGTCGACCGGGAACAGCCGGTAGGTCTCGGTGACGATGGCGTCCAGCACGGTCTCGCGTTCCGCGCCCCGGGCGATCAGGTCCGCCACGCGGCGCAACGCGTCCAGCTGATCCTCGGCCGGAGACCACGCGGCCGCGGTGCGCCGGGAGTTCACCGGCGGTGGCCGACCCCGTGCGGCGGATCCTGCCGCGTCCGCAGCGTCGGCGCGACGGCGAGGATGGCGAGGATGGCGGCGGTCAGCGCCCTCGCGCCGCCTGCCGCGCGGCTGATCGCCACCATTCCCCCTCACCCCCGCGACCTGAGCGCTCGGGCTTCGCCAGAGCCGCGGTCACCACCCTGTACGGTTTCTCGCGGCTGGCCACGTGTCAAGCGACCCGGCCGCGTTCTGCCTGTTCGCAGCGCTCGCAGAGGCGTCCGCCCCGGGTGCCGTCCGGGGTACTCAGCCGCTCACCAGCCGGGCCAGGCGGGGCAGCGCCTGGGCGCCGGCCACGGCGCGGTCGGTGAGCGCGCCCACCTCGTCGCCGAGCGAGGCGACCGCCTTGCGGTAGATGTCCATGTCGATGAGCTGCAACCGGCTCAGGTGCTCGGCGTTGTCCGTGGTGATCGCGCGGCCCAGCGACTGCAGGGCGACACTCGACCCGGTGCCCGCGCGGATGACATCGACGAGGGCGGGCAGGTCGAGGCCGAGACGCCCGGCGACGTCCAGCAGCTCGGCGATGTTCTCCTGGTTGGCCATCAGCAGGGTGTTGTTGAGCAGCTTGCCGGTCTGGCCGGCGCCGTGCCCGCCGAGGTGGGCGATCGTCGTCGCGAACGTCTCGAAGACCGGGCGTACCCGCGCCACCACCTCGGGATCGCCGCCCACCAGCACGGTCAGCCTCTTCTCGGCGGCGCCCGCGTGCCCGCCGCTGACCGGGGCGTCGACCACCTCCACCCGGTACGGCGCGGCCAGCCCGGCGAGCTCGACCGCGAACGAGGGCAACCCAGTGCCGTGGTTGACGAGCACCGAGCCGGGCGCGAGCGACTCCAGCAGCCCGCCCGCGGTGGCGACCTCGCGCACGTCGGGGTCGTCGCTGAGGCACAGCCCGACAACGTCGCTGTGCGCGCCGAGCTCGGTCACCGAGTCGTGCGCCTCGTACGGGACCCCGTCGAGGACGCCGAACGATGCCTTGCGCCGGGCGTAGGCGTGCAGCGGATAGCCGGCCTCGGCGACGGCGCGAGCCATGGGCGCACCCTGATCGCCCAGCCCGATCCATCCGATCCTCGGAAGCACTCTGGTCATGGTCATCATCCCTTTCAGGCCAGGCCGACGGCAGCGGCGGAGACGGCCCACAACCGCTCGGCGTTCTCCGGGTCGAGCGAGTACGGCGCCACGCTGCGAACGAGTTCCTCGACGTCGTCGGGCCGGCGGTCGGTCGGCACGGCTTCCTGGTTGTCGTTGAAGTAGCGCCCGCCTATGCCCTCCAGCAGCGGCGAGACGGCCAGCAGCACCGACGTCGAGGCGCCCTGCTCGGTGTTCTTCTGCAACTCGACGGGGGTGGCGAGCCGGCCGCCGACGTGGCGCTGCAGCGGGGTCGCGATGGCGCCCGGGTTCACCGCGTTGACCGTGATGCCGTCGTCGTGCCAGCGCCTGCTCGCGGCCACGGCGAACAGGTTCACCGCGGTCTTCGATTGGCCGTAGGCGAGCGTGGCGTCGTACGGCCGGAACTTGAAGTTGATGTCGTCGAAGACGACCGGCGAGAACAGGTGGGCGCTGGAGCTGAGGCTCACCACCCGGGCTCCGCCGGCCGCGGCGAGCGCGGGATGCAGCCGGGTGGTGAGGGCGAAGTGGCCGAGGTGGTTGGTCGCGAACTGGAACTCCCAGCCCTGCGGGTCGGGCGTCATCGACGGTAAGGCCATCACACCCGCGTTGTTGACCAGCAGGTGCAGCGGGCCTTCCCAGCCCGCGGCGAACGCGGCGATCGACGCGTGGTCGGTCAGCTCCAGCGGCCGCACCTCGACGCCTCGTCCGATGTCGCCGGCGACTTTGCGGCCGCGCTCGGTGTCTCGTACGGCGAGCGTGACCGAGGCGCCGCGGCGAACCAGCGAGCGGGTCGTCTCGACCCCGATGCCGGAGGCCCCGCCGGTGACGACGGCCCGCTTGCCGGTCAGGTCGATGCCCTCGGAGACCTCGTCGGCCGTCGACTTGGACCCGTACGGCGTGGTGATGCGCATGATCTTCTCCTAACACGGCGATTGTCCCGACGAGCGTCGATGCCGCGAATCAGGTCGGCCCACAACTCCTCACCGGATGCCACCTGCCGCGAACGAGTCGCGGGCCAGCACCGAGGAATCACCGACTCCGCGAGACTCGCAGCATCCGCGGCCGGAAACCGTCCGGTCGGCCGGATTCCTGCTCCGGCCGACCGGATCAAACCGTCGGACCAAAGGCCGGCGCAACGGGCCGGCCTGACCGGAAGTCGTCGTCGAGAGTTCGCGCGGCGCGCGCCGATACGCTGGTGACCTGGTGAAACGTTGGGTAGGGTCGCCGAACGGGCCGGGGAATCGGCCGCCGGCCACGGCCCCTGGATGAGCTATGGATCCCACGCCCGGCATCGATCTCGACAATCTTCGACGCTCGGCCGCCGAACAGGCGGCGCTCCGGCGGGTGGCGACGCTCGTCGCGCGGGGGGCGGCGCGCACCGAGATCTTCCAGGCGTTGGTGACCGAGGTGGGGATGTTGATCCCCGCGACCGACGCCGCCCTGGTGCGTCTGCACAGCGACGAGACGGTCACCATGATCGGCCGCTGGAACGAGTTCACGGGATACCAGAGCATCGGGCTCCGGCATCCGTTCGGCTCCGGCACCCTGGCCCGGGTGATCTGGGATACCCGGCGACCGAGCCGGATCCGCAGTTACGCGAACTCGTCGGGCCCACTGGCCGAGATGATCCGCGGCTGGGGCTGGCGGTCGTCGGTCGGCGCTCCCGTGGTCGTCAACGCGCAGGTGTGGGGGTTGACCGCCGTCGGCTCGACCAACGGTCAGATACATCCGCCCGGCACCGAGGAACAGCTCGCGGCGTTCACCGAACTGCTGGCCAGCGCGATCGCCAACGCACAGAGCCGCGAGGAGCTCGAACAACTCGCCGCCGAACAGGCCGCGTTGCGGCGGGTGGCCGAGCTCGCGGCGCACGACGCCCCACCCGAGGAGGTGCTGGAGAAGGTCGCCGCCGAGGCGTCGGGCCTGGTCGGCGTCGCGTTCACCACGCTGCTGCGCTTCGAGCCGGACGGGGCCACGGAGATCGTCGCGATTCACGATCCACCGGAGGGCTTCGCGGTCGGAATGCGGGCCCCGGCCGGCGGCGACGGCGCCATCCAGCGCGTGCGGCGGACCGGCCGGCCGGCCCGCGTGCACAGGCTGACGGAGATGTCGGGAGCGTGGGCGGCGTTGGCCGCAAGACAGGGAGTTCTCTCCAGCGCCGCGGCGCCGATCTTGGCCGAGGACCGGTTGTGGGGCGTTCTCGTCGCGGCCGGGCGAGGAGCTCTTCCCCCGCAGATCGAGGAGAAACTGTCGCGCTTCGCCGAGCTGGCCGGCACCGCCATCGCCAGCTCCCAGGCCCGCGCCGACGTCCAGGCGCTCGCCGACGAACAGGCCGCGCTGCTGCGTGTCGCCGAGCAGGTAGCCCTCGGCGGAGCGTCGGACACGGTGTTCGCGGCCGTCGCCGCCGAGGCGCGGCAGCTCTTGAACGGCCGGCCGATGACGCTCGTGCGCTTCGAGGAGGACGACTCGCTCACCGTGATCAGCCGAAGCGGTGGACCCGCGGCGCCGGGAACGCGGATCGCCTACCGGACCGCGACGATGCCCGACCGCGTCCGGCGAACAGCGCGGACCGTCCGCGTGGACGACTACCGGGTGGAACCCGACGCCGCTCTCGCCCGGCACTACGGTCTGGCCGCGTCGGTCGCGGCGCCCATCGCGGTGGAGAGCCGCGTGTGGGGGATGCTCACCGCCACCTCCCCCGTCGGACCGCTGGCCCACGGCGTCGAAGAACGCCTTCAGCGGTTCGCCAACCTGGTCGGTACGGCGGTGAGCAACGCGACGAGCCGCGCCCAGCTCATCGCTTCCCGCGCACGCGTCCTGACGACGGCCGACGAGACGCGCCGGCGGTTGCAGCGCGACGTGCATGACGGCGCGCAGCAACGCCTGGTGCAGACGATCATCACGCTGAAGCTCACGCGGCAGTCACTGTCCCAGGGTGACGTGCCGGCCGGGATCGAGGGCGTCGACGAG
This sequence comes from Actinoplanes solisilvae, assembly GCF_003999975.1. Taxonomy (GTDB): domain Bacteria; phylum Actinomycetota; class Actinomycetes; order Mycobacteriales; family Micromonosporaceae; genus Actinoplanes; species Actinoplanes solisilvae. The sequence continues at coordinate 116,433 of NZ_RJAC01000018.1, forward strand.
GCACTCAACCACGCCCAGCGGGCCGCCGCGGAGTTGCGTGAGCTCGTCCGCGGCATCCTCCCGGCGGCCTTGTCGCGCGGGGGTCTGCGCGGCGGCGTCGAATCACTGCTGACCGACATGGCGTTGCCGGTCGAGGCCACCATCGACGTGCCGCGGGTGGCGGTCGAAGCCGAGACCACCGCGTATTTCGTCATCGCCGAGGCGCTGACGAACGTCGTCAAGCACGCCCGGGCCGACCGGGCGTGGGTGCGGGCCGGCCTCAGCGCGGGCGAGTTGCACATCGAGGTCGGCGACGACGGCGTGGGCGGCGCGCAAGCCGCCGGCGGCTCCGGTCTGACCGGCCTGTTCGACCGGGTCGAGGCCCTCGGCGGTCAGCTTCGGCTCAGCAGCCCGGCCGGGCAGGGAACGACGATCTCGGCCACCGTGCCGGTCGGCGAGCCCTCGCCGCGCTGACCTCGTCAGACCTGGTTGGTGCCGCCGTCGGCGAACAGCTCGATGCCGGTGACGAAGCTGCTCTGGTCGCCGGCCAGGAACAGCGCGACCGAGGCGATCTCGGCGGGGCTGCCCATCCGGCCCAGCGGCACCTTGCTCGCCAGCGCGCCTTTGAGGTGCACGGCCTTGTCGGCGTCCGGGGCGAGCCCGGTGATGCCCGGCGTGTCGGTCGGGCCGGGAGTGAGCGTGTTGACCCGGATTCCGCGTCCCCGCAACTCGTTCGCCCAGGTGCGGGAGAACGACCGCACCGCCGCCTTGGACGCGCCGTAGACGCCGAATGCCTCGCCGCCCGTGGTGGCGGAGGTGGAGCCGGTCAGGATCACTGACGCGCCCTCGTTCAACAGGGGCAGCGCCTTCTGGACGGTGAACAGCAGCCCCTTGACGTTGGTGGCGAAGATTTCGTCGAAGTGCTGTTCGTCGATCTCCTCGAGGCGGCGGAAGGATTCGCCGCCCGCGTTGGCGAACAGCACGTCGATGCCCCGCCCCTGCCGGGTGACGGCCTCGAAGAGCCGGTCGAGGTCGGCGAGGTTCGCGACGTCGCCCTGAACGCCGGTGACGTCGGCGCCGATCTCCGCGATCGCCGTGTCGAGGGCGTCCTTGCGGCGACCGGTGATGAACACGTGCGCGCCCTCGGCGGCGAACCGGCGGGCGGTCGCCAAGCCGATCCCGCTCGTCGCACCGGTGATCACCGCGGTCCTGTCCTGAAGCTGTCCCATGCTGCCCCCTCAGGTTCCGGCGCCGGCTTCTGACTGTCGGCGTACGCCGGCTTCCCCCATCTCACATCGCCTGCCTGCATGCGTGCACCGGACGACCCGTACCGATGATCCGGCCGTCCGTAACAACCGATCCGGACAACCGGACGGAGGTTCCGGCCGCAGCATGTCACCGGCATCGCGATCGCGAGCAGCCGCCAGGTCGACGCCCAGCCCCGGCGGCTCAGCGGCCGGTCGATCTTCAGCCCGGCACCCATCAACGCGACGATCACATCGACCTCGGTCAGGTGCTCGGTCACCTTCGGATGCGCCAGTGCACGCGTGCTATCCGCCCCGACGGCATGGAACCATGCCCACGGCACTCAGCCGGGAGCGTCAGGTGACGTGCGGGACGTCGAGGTGGCGGTGCGTCACCCCGTACGGGAAAAAGAGGCGTACTGCGGTTCGCCCGTCACCGGTGTGGGTGAGGAGGACGTCGGCGAGCTGGCGTGCGACCCACAGCCCGGTGGAGTCGGCGGGGCTGGCCGGTGGCCGGTAGCCGGCGTCGGCGGGGATGGGCCGGCAACCACGGTCGTCCACGTGGACGATCAGGGTGCCGTCCTCGTTCCACGCGCGAACCCGTACCGGAGGCCGGCCGTGATGCACGCCGTTGGTGATGACCTCGCTGGCGGCCGAGACGACCTGACCGATCGCGGTCGGCACGAAGTGCTGCGACTGCGCCCATCGAGCGAGGGCGGAACGGCCCAGGGCGACCTCCCCGACGTGCCGAACGGTGAGGTCGAGGTCGGTGACCGGTGGGGGCGCGGGCATCGGTGGCTGCGTCCGGCGATTCACGTATTCGCTCGGCGCGGCGTATCCCGGGTTGTCCACGGCGCCCTTGGTCGTCCACTCCTGAGGGTGAACCTGCCGGATCCCGTCGATGACCGGGGCCGCCTGCTGCCGGTTGTGCCAGATGCACGTGATCGGACAGCCGTAACCGGAGAACATGCTGTTGGCCATGGCCTCGTAGCCCAGGTAGGCGGCGGCCCGGTCGACCGAGGTCTCGGGCACGGTGACCAGATCAGGCTCGGTGACGAGGTGAACCGTGCGCTGCCGGGCGTGCTGGTCGCGCAGATAGCGGAGGAACCGGGCGTACGTGAAGCCGAGCCGCTGGTAGAACCGGTCCGTCGGGGCCCAGAGCAGCGTGTCGGCGTCGCGGCCCAGCCGGTCCCGGACGATCGCCGCGGTCTGGTCGCCGACCACCATCAGGACGCTTTCGCGCGCGGCGACCTGGCGCCGCAGTTGCGGCACGAGAACGCGCTCGATGGTCTCGTCGACGTCGACGATCAGGGCGTAGTGGTCGAGACGCCCTCCGCGGCGGTGATTCGCCGACACGGTCATCGCACGCTCCGCCGATCTTGGTCTCCGCGATCCAGCACCAGGCCCGGCAACTCGCCCAGGCCGCACAGGTCCAGCATCATGCAACCTCACAGTCAGTCACATCCGCTGAATACCGTTCCATGAAGCACGACCGTCACCACGTCGACCCGCATCTATAGCCTCATGACCCGACTTGGTCAGAATCGCCGGAGTCCCCGACGTCCGCAACTCATCGCCACGAACGAGGGAACCCGGGCCGGTCGTACCGGCGAGGTTACGGGCGCCAGACCCAGGTCGGGCGGTCGTACAGGCGGGTGAACCCCAGCCGGAGCATGTTGTTCAGGGAGGGATTGGACTCCCCCTCGTCCGGCGTGCCGGTTTCGGAGACCACCCAGCGGCAACCGGCTTCGGCCGCCACCCGCGTCCGCTCCGCCAGCAGGGCCGACTGGGCGCCCCGGTTGCGGTGACTCTCCAGCGTGGCGCCGGAATTGAGCGACGCCGACTCGCCGTACAGGAAAAGGTTGGCCCCGGCCACCATCTTGTCGCCGTCCCAGGCGGCGAACGGACGGAAATCCGGGTCGGTGAACGTGGCCGCGTACAGCTCGTCGAAGTGGTCCGGCAGGCCGAAGGTGGTGAAGAGCAGCGCCGCCCACTCTTCGGCGTCCCGCTCGTCGACCGGCCCCACCCGCAGGTCGGTCGTGACCGGCTTGATCTCGTCGACCGAGGCGACGAGTTTCGCCATGCCGCCCTCGTGGGTGAGCCCGTGGGCGGCGCAGATCTCGGCCCAGTCGGCCGGCAGCGCCTCAGGCGCGATCTTGATGCGGCCCGACGGGCTCTGGCCCTCCCGGAAGACGTCGATCACCTCGGCGACGACCTGCTCGGTCACCGGCTCGGTGATGCCGAGGCCACAGGCCATGTTCCAGTTGCCGTCATGCGGATCATTACGCATCGTGAGGATGAAACCACCGCCGACCTCCGCCACGGCCGCGCCCAGCGCGGCCTTGCTCGGCTCCGTCAACAGGCCGGCCAACCGGGCGGTGACCGCGAGCTCGGTCAGCTCGGCCATACGGGTGCGGTGATTCAGGGGCACGTCTTGTTCCTTCTCGACATCCGGTGATCGAGCCTGTCGGCAAGCCGCAGCCATCAAACCCCCGGTTTGTCACAAACGACCGCCCTCCGCCTTCGATGTGACAGGGATCGCCCCGGTGGCTGGGCGGCCACGTCGCCCAGCCGGTGACCGTATCCGCACCGGGATCCGCCGGGATCACAGCGCGGCGGGTTCACAGTGCGGCGGGACCGAGCGGGGCCTCGACGACGGGCGTGGTGACCGGCGCCGGCTCCTTCAGTTCGACGAAGACGCTGTACGAAGCGGTGTCGCCGATGTTCTCGCCGGCATGTTCCTGCGCGTCCAGCCAGCGGACCTCGCCGGCCCGCACATCGACCTCGACGCTGCGGCCGCCGGAGGTGACACGACGCCGGAAGTCACCGAGCGGGATCATCACGCTGTCCGGATGCCGATGCACATTCGTGTGGTCACCGGGCTCGTCCCGATATTCCAGGACGCGTACCCGAGCGTTCTCAAAAAGCACCTTGTAGAGGGCCGGGTCGGTCGCGGCCGGGTCGTGAGGATCCATCGCAGTTTCCTTACGGTGCGGGATCGTGGGACTTCAGTCCCATATGGGACCACGGTACCATGATGGCGTGGCGGTGCCTTATGAGTCGACCGGACGGACGGCACAGAAGTCGCGTACCCGACTAGCGCTTGTCACAGCCACCCGCAAGCTGCTCGCCGCCGGATTCACCCCGACCGTCGAGGACGCGTCCGAACGTGCCGGCATCTCCCGCACCACCGCCTACCGCTACTTCCCCAATCAGCGCAGCCTGCTGCTGGCCGCCCAGCCCACGATCTCGCCCGACAGCCTGATGCCCCCCGACCCGCCGGCCGATCCGAGGGCCCGCCTCGACGCGCTCATGACCGCGTTCGCCCACTACAACTTCACCTGGGAACCCCAGCTACGCGCCTCGCTGCGACTGTCGTTAGAGCCGGCGGCCGACCAGCCGGTCCTCCGGCAAGGGCGCGCCATCGGCTGGATCGCCGAAGCTCTGGCGCCCTTACGCGACAGCCACCCGCACGTCGACGTCGACCAGCTTGCCGTGGCCGTCCGCTCGGCGACCGGCATCGAGACGCTCATCTGGCTCGTCGACATCGCCGGCTACACCCGCGAACAGGCCGCCGCCACCGTCAAAGGCACCGCTCGGGCGCTTCTGGACGCCGCCGTCCGCGGCGATGCCGGGTGACACGGCGCCCGGCTGACCGTGTGCGAGTCGGCTCGGCACACGGTCAGCGGAATCGGTCCCGGGTCAGCGGGCGGCGCCGACCGGCTCGGGCAGGGCCGGCGGCTCGTCCGGCACGGCGTCGCGCAGTTGTTCGCCCTCCACGTCGACGTTGGGCAGCAGGCGGTCCAGCCACCCCGGCAGGGCCCACGCACGCCGCCCGAGCAGCGCCATCACCGCGGGCACGATCGTCATTCGCACCAGGAACGCGTCGAGCAGGATGGCCGCGGCCAGCGCGAAACCGATCGACTTGATCAGCGGGTCGGGGGCCAGGACGAAACCGGCGAAGACACTGATCATGATGATCGCCGCGGCGGTGACCACGCGGGCGCCATGCGCGTAGCCGACGGTCACCGCCCGGGTCGGCGGGGCACCCCGCACGTACTCCTCGCGCATGCGGCTGACCAGGAAGACCTCGTAGTCCATGGCCAGCCCGAACACGATGCCGATGAGGATCACCGGCAGCAGGCTGACGATCGGGCCGGTCTGGTCGACGCCGAACAGGTCGGCCAGCCAGCCCCACTGGAAGACCGCCACCACCGCGCCGAACGTCGCCACCACCGAGAGCAGGAACCCGGCGATCGCCTTGAGCGGCACCAGCACCGAACGGAACAGCACGGTGAGCAGCAACAGGGCCAGAACGACGATCACACTCACGTACGGCAGCAGCGCCCCGCCCATTTTCGCGGCGATGTCGATCGTCACCGCCGTCGTGCCGGTGACCGACAGGTCGGCGCCGGTGCCGGCTCGCAGGGCGGCGTCGGAGTCCCGGATCGCGTGCACCAGGTCGGTGGTCTCAGTGCTGTCGGGCGCGGCGGCCGGCACGACCTGGAGCATCGCGGTGTCACCGGCCGGGTTGAACGTCGGCGGGCTGACCGACACCACACCGGGCAGGGTCTTGATCGTGTCGGCGGCCGCGGTCGCCGCCGCCCGCGGGTCCGCACTGCCGGCGCCGTCGACCACGACCAGCAGCGGTCCGTTGTAGCCGGCGCCGAATCCGGTGGTCACCAGGTCATACGCCTTGCGCTGGGTGGTGTCGGGCGCGGCCATGTTGTCGCCCGGCAGCCCCAGCCTCAGGTCGAGGGCCGGCAGGGCCAGCACCCCCAGCACGGCGACCGCCGACACCACGGTCAGCACCGGCCGCCGGGTGATCGCCCGGGCCCACCGCAGGCTCAGCGCGGGCCGCTCGCCGTCGGCCTCGAGGTCGCGTGCCCGCCCGCGGCGCCCGGTGATGCGCCGCCCGGCGAAGCCGACCAGCGCCGGCAGCAGGGTGAGGGCGATGAGCACGGCCACCGCGACCGCGCCGGCCGCCGCCAGACCCATCTCGGTGAGCACCGGGATGTTCACGACCGCCAGCGCGGTCAGCGCCACGAGCACGGTGAGCCCGGCGAACGTCACCGCCGACCCGGCCGTGCCGACCGCGCGCCCGGCCGCCTCCGCACCGGTCCGGCCCGCGGCCAGTTCGTGCCGGTAGCGCGACACGATGAACAGGGCGTAGTCGATGCTGACCGCGATGCCGAGCATCAGTGCCAGCGTCGAGGTGCTGCTGCTCAGATCGAGGAAGCCGGACGCGACCGAGATGCCGGCCATCGTGGCCGCCACCGCGAGGAACGCGGTGATCAGCGGCAGCCCGGCGGCGACGAGCGAGCCGAACGTGATGGTCAGGACGACCGCGGCCACGCCGAATCCGATCACCTCGCTCAGGCCCTGTTCCGGTTCGCTCTGCAGGGCATCCCCACCGGCCTCGACCGTCAGCCCGGCGTCGCGGCCGACCTCGGCGGCCTTCATCAGCGCCTCGCGGTCGGCCTCCCGCACCTCGGGAGCGGGAACCCGGAAGGCGACCTGGGCGTAGGCGATGGTGCCCTCGTCGTTGACCGTGCCCTGCAGCGGGTCGCTCACCTGGGCCACCTGCGGCCCGGTGCGCAGCGCCGCCACCGTGCGGCCGACCACGTCGCGGTTCTGCGGGTCGGTGAGCTTCTGGCCGGGTGGCGCGGCGAACACCACCCGGGCCTCGGCACCGCCGGCCGGCGACTCGCCGAAGCGTTCGCCCAGCAGGTCTTGCGCCTGCTGGGCCTCGGTGCCGGGGATGGTGAAGTCGTCGGAGGTCGGTCCGGACAGCGTGGCCGCGCCCACGCCGAGCAGCCCCAGCATCGCCAGCCAGATCGCCAGGACCAGCTTGCGCCGGTGGAAGCTGAACCGGCCGAGCCGGTACAGATAGGTAGCCATCGAAATCTCCCGAGCAGCCGGGGCAGGGACCGCTCCACCGTCGCGAAACGCGGGCCGGAAGTCGTCCTCCAGCGAGAGACAGTTCGCTACCACCTCCGCGGTACGCCGGGCCGCCGCCGGATACCACGTCGGGAGGACGCCACCGATGACAGCGCCGCGTAGCCTCGGCAGAGATGGAGACGACCGAGGGGCATCTGCTCGGGCGCTGGCGGGTCATCGCCGAGCGTCCGCTCCTGGTCGACTTCGTGCTGGCGTTCGTGCTGGCCGCCGCGGTGTTCAAGGCCGCGCTGCCCGAGTCGACGCACCGGCCGACGGGGTGGGACGTGCTGATCGCGGTGGTGGCGTTCGTGGCGGTGCTGGGCCGCCGCCGGCGACCGATGCTCGCGCTGGCCATCGCCACCACGGCCACAGCCGCCGCCGTCGTGCAAGAGGTCCGCAACCCGGGTCTGATCGTCGCGCTGGGTGTCATCACCTACTCGATCGCCGCCCACACCGACCGGCGCCGCGGCTGGACGTGCGCGGTGGCCGCGTCGTCGGTCGTCTACCTGACCGTGGTGCTGCTCAACCGCGACGTCTGGCTGCGTGCCGACGTACTCGGGCTGTTCGCCTGGGTCTTCCTGGCCGCCGCGGTGGGCGACGCCGCCCGCACACATCGGGCCTACGTACGCGAGGTGGAGGAGCGGGCCCGCCGGGCCGAACAGAGCCGCGAGGAGGAGGCCCGCCGCCGGGTCACCGAGGAACGGCTGCGCATCGCCCGCGAGCTGCACGACGTCGTGGCGCACCACATCGCGGTGATCAACGTGCAGGCCGGCGCGGCCACCCACATCCTCGAACGCCGGCCCGAGCAGGTGGCGCCCGCTCTGGCCCACATCCGTGAGGCGTCCAACAGCGTGCTCACCGAGATCCAGTCGGTCGTGGGCGTGCTGCGCGGCGCCGACGAGCCGGCCGACACCGAACCGGCGCCCGGGCTGGCCCGGCTGCCCGAGCTGCTGGCCGGGCTCGCCGCGGCCGGCTTCACGGTCGAGTTCCGCCGGCTCGGCGACCCGGCCGAGCTGCCGGTGGTGGCCGACCTCGCGGCATACCGGATCGTGCAGGAGGCGCTGACGAACGCGTACAAACACGGCGACGGCCCGGCCGAGCTCACCGTGCGGCACACCGCCGAGACGGTCGATGTCGAGGTGGTCAACGCCGTGCCCACGGGCACGCCCCCGCCCGGTTCGGGCTACGGACTGCTCGGAATGCGGGAGCGCGCCGCCTCCGCGGGCGGCACGCTCACCGCCGGGGTGGCCGGCGGCGATTTCCGTGTCCACGCGATCCTGCCGGCCGGCGCTCCGGCGCTGCCCGGGTTCGGCCCGGCCCGGTGCGAGCGGCTGCGGGCCGGCGTGCCGCACGACGTCGTGAACGGCCACGACGTGTCGATCAACGAGCCGGCCCGGCCGGTGGCGCCCTCGCCCGCATGCGTCGTGCCACGCGGCCGGGTGCGGCCGTCGTGACCATCCGGGTGCTGCTCGCCGACGACCAGGCGCTGATCCGGGCGGGCTTCCGCATGATCATCGACGCCGAGCCGGGGCTCGAGGTGGTCGCCGAGGCCGCCGACGGCCGCGAGGCGCTGGGCCTGGCCCGCACGACCCGGGCCGACGTGATCCTCATGGACATCCGGATGCCGCACATGGACGGCCTGGAGGCGACCCGGCGCATCGGCGCCGACGACGACCTGGCCGGCGTACGGGTGCTGGTTCTGACCACGTTCGAGAACGACGACAACGTGGTGCTGGCGTTGCAGGCCGGCGCGAGCGGGTTCCTCGGCAAGAGCGTGGAGCCGGAGGACCTGCTGCACGCCATCCGGGTGGTGGCCGCGGGCGAGGCGCTGCTGTCGCCGCGGGCAACTCGGGCGCTGGTCGGCCGGTTCCTCGACCACCTGCGGCCCGAGAGCCCACCGACGCCGGCGCTGGACGAGCTGACCGAGCGGGAACGTGGGGTCCTGATGCTCGTCGCGCATGGACTGTCCAACACCGACATCGCAGCGCGGCTGCACGTGTCGCCGCTGACCGTGAAGACCCACGTCAACCGGGCAATGACCAAGCTCGGCGTCCGCGACCGCGCCCAGCTCGTCGTCATCGCGTACCAGTGCGGTCTGGTCCGCCCGGGCGACACGGTGCCGGCGGACTGAGTACGACCCGGACGGCATAGTCACGAAGTCCTACCCCGACAGTTACGAGCCCAGCCAACTCGGGCCGCCCGCCGCCAGGCCCCACCGCGACCAGAAGTGCGTTCAGCGCGGCCGGGCGGTCAGCGATCGAGCGCCGACTGATATACCGTTTCACGTACGGGGACGAGACACCATCCCCGCCGGCTGCCCTGGCCCTCGGTAGCGCACCGCGTTCTGACAAGGTGCTGGGAGCAGCTGTGGTCGTTGGAATTTGTCATGCCCGCCTGACGGTGGTCCCCCGCTCGAGCCGGCCGGGCACCGGCGGCACACCCACAACAGGCCGGCCGTGACCGGCACGGACCGGCTTGCACCGGTCCCTCCGCTACAGCCTCCATACCTGCTCACAGCCGCGACCGACGGGCCGGGGGCCGGAGTTGCCATCACCGGCGACGCGAGCACCGCGGTGGTCGAGCTGACCGCACACGGCCCCTGGTCACAACACCTCGGCGAGCAGATAACCGCCCACCTGCACCTATGCCTCGCCGGACCATCGATTGCGATCATCATCGACCTGCGTCACATGGACGACCCGTACGCGATCAGCATGCCTTCCTGGCTGGCCGCCTGGCGCTGGGCCAGGCTCGAACCGTCCCCCGTGCACCTGACCTTCAGTCTGCCCACCACGACCGCGTTGAGCGGACGCCTGCGCAATCTCCGAGGACCTCAGCCACGCGTGTGCGCCACCGTGACCGAGGCACGGACAGCCATCGCCAAGCGGATCTCGCGCGCCGACCGGCTTCAGACCCGGCTGGCCCCGCTGCCCTCATCCGTACGGGCCGCCCGCAATCTGGTCACCCAGGCGTGCCAGGTCTGGCAGAGGACTACGACTCGTCCATACCGTGGCCACCGCATGGGGCGCCATGCCGGCCGACGGTGGCAAGGTCGTCTGGGCAACGGTGAATTCCTCTCCCCTCTGACCGGCGTTCAGCCGGGAGAACGAGGCGTACGGTGGACTTATCCGCTCTGGCGGTGCGTCACCAAGGAGTTCACATGGCCAACAAATCCGCGCACAAGGAAGACCGCAAGAAACAGGGCAGCAGCCTCAAGGAGAAGCGCGCCGCGAAAAAGGCCAAGATCCAAGAGAAGTCGACCTCGCACATTCCGCCCACCGGCCACTGACCGCGTCCCCGAGCTGCCCCAGCCCTCGGCAGCCCGGTTGATGCGGCCGTTGCAGGTCCGTCCGGCGTTCCGGAAGCGTACCCTTGAAGAGTCGCTCGAGACCCCGGTGGCTGATGCCTCGCCATCACTCTCGAGCGTTCGGAAAGGCGGCGGTTGTGCAAACCGCATCCCTCTCCCTCTCGGCCGCCTCGCCGCTATCCGCGAGAACATCCGGCACCGGGAAGGAACCCGACCATGGACACCGACGCCCTCACCCACCCCACCGACCCCGAGGTCGCCACCCACGCATTGGCCGAGGCCGCGACCGCCGCCGGATACGCCCCGTCCATCCACAACACCCAGCCGTGGCGGTGGCGGCTCACCGCCGACACCCTTGAGCTGAGTCTCGTACGCGGGCGGGTTCTGACGATCACCGATCCCGAAGGCCGGCTGGCCACGCTGAGCTGCGGCGTCGCTCTGCACCATGCCCGCGTCGCGCTGGCCGCGCAGCGCTGGGATGCCACCGTGACCCGAATGCCGCCGGGCGACCCCGACCTGCTCGCTCGCCTGCACGTCGAGCAGCGATCGCCGGTCGATTCGGCATCGACGTTGCACCTACGGAGCATCCCGCTGCGGCACACCGATCGACGTCCCCTGGCCGGCGCACCGGTCGGCCCGGCCGACCTGGCCGCCATCACGACAGCCGTCCAGGCCGAGGGCACGAACCTGCACACGCTGAAGCCCGACCAGATCCTCGAACTGGCCGCCGCCGCCGACCACGCGCAACGCAGCGAAATCGGAGACCCGGCCTGGCAGGCCGAGCTCGCCTACTGGACCGGCGACACCGCGCCACCCGGGACCAGTGTGCCGGACACGGCGATCCCCGACCGCGCCACGCAGACCACGGTGCCCGGCCGCGACTTCGGCCACCATGGTGACCTGCCGGTCAGCGCCGCACACGACAAGGCGGCCACGTTCGTGCTGCTCTACGGCGACACCGACGAACCGGCCAGCTGGCTACGCGCCGGCGAGGCCCTGTCGGCCGGCTGGCTCACCGCCACCGAACGCGGCGTCTCCGTCCTGCCACACAGCGCCCCGATCGAGGTCATCGCCGCCCGGCAGGCGCTGCGAGCGATGATCGCCAGCGTCGGCCACCCCTTCCTCGTGCTGCACCTCGGCACCACGGATCCGGCTGACACGGCAGCGTCGCACACGTCCCGGCTGCCGGCTGAGCAGCTGATCGACCGGGCCTGAGTACGGCACCCCGCGAGGCGCCCTTCAGCGGGCCCGGCGAAATGCGCGTACGGTCGAAGTGTCGCCCGGGACCCGGTGGCCGTTGAGCCCTCCGTCGCCGCCGACATCTCCCGCCGATCGTGGATCGTGCTGCGTTCGACACGCCTCGACCGGTCTTGGAGTCCGCACAGGAGCACGGATGCCGCCCTGAGTCGGCGGCGCCGCTCTCCGATCGATCCGTGCACGCGCTGGACGCGTCGCGGAACATGCGTCATGAACCACTTGAAGGAATGTGAGTGCGATGGTCAACATCGCCAACGGTCACGAAACGTCCACGTCCGCCACTTCCCCGGGTACGGCCGCACCGCCGAGACGAGACGGCAGGCATCATTCCGGCGCCGCCGTCGCCCCGGACGCCACGTTCACGATCACCGGTAGAACCGCGGTCGCCGCGCGGTACCTGCTGGCCGGCATCCGGCTCGCGCTGGGCTGGGTGTTCCTGTGGGCGTTCCTCGACAAACTGTTCGGCCTCGGCCGCGGCACTCCCGCCGCGAACGCGTGGCTGGACGGCGGCAGCCCCACCGCCGGGTTCCTCGGCAAGGCCGCCACCGGCCCGTTCACCGGTCTCTACAACGCGATCGCCGGGAACGTCGTCGTCGACGTGCTGTTCATGACGGCTCTGCTCGGCATCGGCGTGGCGCTGATCCTGGGCATCGGCATGCGGATCGCCGCAGCGGCCGGAGCCTTGCTGACGATTCTGATGTGGACCGCCGTCCTGCCGCCGGAAACCAACCCGTTCATGGACGACCACCTCATCTACGCCGCCGTGCTGATCCTGCTGGCCCTGCTCGGCGCCGGAACCACCTGGGGCCTCGGCCGCCGGTGGGCAGCCACCCCGCTCGTGCGGCGCAACACCTGGCTCATATAGAACCACGCGACGGTTCCGACCCCGGTGGCCCGCGGGCCATCGGCGTCCTCGAAGGACCGCCAGCACGGGTCCTTCGAGGATGGCCGGGGTACGCACAGACAGGAGAACCTGCGATGGCGATCCGCGATCAGTTCGCCCGAAGTCCTAACCGGCATCGCCGGACGGCGCTGCTGGGCGCGGTGACCTGCTATCTGTTCCGGCGCCGCCCGACTGGCCCGGACACGCGCGCTGCCGACACCGCCGGCGAGCGTGGTTGACTTCGGCTCTGGGGAACATCGGCCCACCCGCCCACGGCCGTGCTCCCGGATGGCACGCCGGACTGTCCGTGGCCACCCGGGCCCGCGCGGTCAGGCGTCGAGCTGTTGACGGAGCTTGACCAACGCGCGACTGAGCAGCCGGGAAACGTGCATCTGGGAGACGCCGACCTGCTCGGCGATCTCGGTCTGGGTGAGGTTGCCATAGAACCGCAGGGTGACGATGCGCTGCTCGCGGGCATCGAGGCACTTCATCGCGGGACCGAGCGCGATTCGGGCTTCCGCGAGCTCGTACTCGTGGTCGTCCTCGCCCAGGGTCTCCCCCAGCTCCAGTTTGCCGTCGGCGCCGGTGGGCGCGGACAGGGAGGTGGCGGAGTAGGCCCGGCCGCCCTCGAGTCCTTCGAGAACGTCTTCCTCCGTGACGTTCAGGTGGGCGGCGATGTCCGCGACGGTCGGGGAGCGGCCCAGGCTGTGGGTCAGCGTGCTGCTCACGGCGGTGATGGCCATCCGCATCTCCTGCAGCCGGCGGGGCACCCGGATCGACCAGGTGCGGTCGCGGAAGTGCCGCTTGATCTCGCCGACGATGGTCGGGATGGCGTAGCCCGCGAAGTCGACGCCGAAGCTCGGGTCGAACCGGTCGATCGCCTTCAGCAGACCCACCGTCGCAGTCTGGAACAGGTCGTCGACGGGCTCACCGCGGTTGGCGTACCGCTGGGCGAGGTGACGAGCCAGTGGCAGCCAGGCCTCGATCGCCCGATCTCGCACCGCCGGCCGGGACGGATGTCCCATGGGCAGCGCCGCCAGGTCGGCGACAAGGTCGGTGGCATCGTCGGTGGTGGTATTCGTTCTCGGTGAACGGCAGCGATCAGCCCTCACCTGTCCGGTCGTCCTGGTCATGGAACACCCCTTCTACGTACATCAGCAGAGGCTTCCAGACGTTCCCCACAGCCAGACGCGAGAGATCCGGAGAACCGGAACCGCGCCACACGTCGCTCAGCGCCCATGACACTAACCCATTCGGCCGACTATTGCCTAACCGAAAGTATGAGTTCCGTCACGGGCAGCACCCCGTCCGCTACCCTCAGAAGTCGTTGATCTCCACGCTGATCCGATGCCTGCTGGACGGCCAGGCCGGTACCGGCACCACCGCGAGCGCGCCTCCGCGTTGCCGCGCGATGATCGAGACGATTCCGCGTCCCGCCGGGACATATACGTCCGCGCCGGTGATGAAGGTCTGCGCGAAGAACTCCGGCAGCGGCGCGGTCAGGTCCGTGACGCCGTCGCCGTGCCGGTCGAAAGCGAAGATGCCGATCACCCGCTTCGCCCGGGGCGCGGTCGCGGCGTTCAGGGTGTTCCGGCCGTTGATCCACAGCTGGTCACCCTCGCCGCCCCACCACTCCTTCTGACGCCCGAAGGTCAGCGCGACGTGCCGCTCGCCCGTCTCGACCAGGGCGCCCAGGCCCTCGCCGGGGCGACCGGCCAGCAGCCGCAGGAACGAGTCGGAGCGCAGGAACGGCTGGAAATAGAAGTGATGGGTGAAGACGCCAGGGCGGACGACCGCGAACTCGTAGCGAGTGTCGCCCCGCAACGGGAAGGGACCGAAAGCACCGTCCCCGGCGAGCGGCTGGGTGTACGCGGGCCGAGCGGACAGCCGGCGGCCGGTCAGCGGGCCCACCGGGTAGACCTCGAGCGTGGCACCCGTCAAACCGGCGTTGCTCGGGAAGATCACCGCGCGTCCGGAGACCCGCGCCGGGCCGCGCTCGGGGACGACGGCCCTGAAACGCGGCTCCCGGCCCCGCAGAAACCGGAAGATCTCCCGGAAGGACTCCACCGACGAGACGGTCTGGGTATGCGACTGGCCGGGGAAGGAGACGTTGGTGCCACCGGCCACGGCCCGGGCCGGATCACCCTCACCCCAGACGGCCAGAGTTGGCACGCCACCGGGCGGGGCGGCGGCCGGACGCCCGTCCAGGTTCACGTAGTGGGCCACCCGCGCCGCCCGCTCAGGCGCGCTGTTCAGATAACCCTGCACGACGAAGGTCCCCAAGGAGTGGGCGAGCAGATCCACCCGGTCGGCGCCGGTGGTCTCGAGCAGCCGGGCGATGCGGGCGTCCAGGCCGGCATAGACCTGCGGCAGGATCGTCGCGATGTTCGGCGAATCGTACTCATGAGCCTCGATGATCCGGGCCGGATAGCCGTTGCTCGCGAGGCGCTTGGCCTGGGTCCGGAACTGCAACGCGGACCCGGCGCTGCCGTGGACGAAGACGACCGGGCGGAAGGCGGCCTCCGCCGCACCGGCCGCCGCGGGCGTAGGAACGGAGAGCCCGGCGACGGCCAGGGCCGCACCGGCGACGAGGGAGAGCAACTTTCGCATCGCGACTCCATATCGACGAGATTAAATCTGCACTGTCAGTGTGATTATGCCCCGGACGCGGGGCGGCGCCCCTCCCCGCAGATCGGCGCGGGTCCGCCTGCGCCGGCAACGCCCGACGACCCGATCGCGCATCACATTGATTGACAACGATGTAACACGGTCCTAGTCTCCGGAATCGGAGAGCGCTCTCCTTTGATGTCGGTCGTCCCCCGCGATGCGGCATCAGTGCGTTCCTGTCCCCGGAAATGAGGAATGCTCCCGATGCCGGCCCTGTCGAGACTTCGTTCCATGTCGATCGGATCCGTGGTGGTGACCGTGTCACTCGGTCTGACCCCCGTGCCTTCGGCCGCGGCCGTACAGACGGTGTGCAATCGCTATTGCGACGGCCGCGACGCGGCATCGGCGACGGCTGACCGGGTCGCGGCGACCAGCACCCTCTACGGGCGCCGATTCACCCTGCACGTCAATGACACCGACGCGATGGCTTGGGCCGTGGTGGAGGGTGGCCGGCCGGCCGACGAGGTGTGGATCGACCGCTCGTTCGACGGCGGCCGCACGTGGACGGAGAACGGCAAGCTCGGCGATACCACCATTCCGGCCGGCTCCACCGCGTGGCGCACGGCCCAGTACAACGTCGACGACTGGAACAACAACGGCGTCGGAGCGCTACGCGCCTGCGGCAAGGCCGGAGACCGCCCCGAGATCAGTTGTACGTCCTGGGCCCGCAGCACGTGGAACGCGTGGGACCGGCGGACCGCTGCGGCGACCGGCCTGATGATGCGTTTCGACCGCGGCACCGGACTGTTCGACGGCAACGGCTGGTGGACCGGCGCGAACGCGCTCACCGCGGTGATCGGCAACCTTCAGCGCAGCGGCATGAGGAGCTACCAGTACGCGATCACGACCACCTACGACAAGAACATCAACGCTCGCCAGGGACAGTTCCGCAACGAGTTCCTGGACGACACCGGCTGGTGGGGCCTGGCCTGGGTGGCCGCCTACGACGTGACCGGCGACAGCCGCTACCTGAACACCGCTCGCGCCGACGCCGACTGGATGCACGCCTACTGGGACAGCGTCTGCGGTGGCGGCGTCTGGTGGAAGACCGACAAGAAGGCCAAGAACGCCATCGAGAACAGCCTGTACATCCAGCTCAACGCCATGCTCAGCCACCGCATCCCCGGGGACACCACCTATCGCAGCCGGGCCGCGGCGGGATGGGCCTGGTTCCAGAGCACCGGCATGATCAACGGGTCGAACCTGGTCAACGACGGCATCAACCTGAGCACCTGCCGGAACAACGGCGACGTCACTTGGACGTACAACCAGGGTGTGCTGATCAACGGCCTGGTCGAGCTCAACAAGCTGACCGGCGACGGGAACGCCCTGGCCACCGCCCGCCGGATCGGCGACGCGATGACCACCAGCGGCTACCTGTCACCCGGCGGCATCCTGCGCGAGCCGAACGAGCCGGACACGTGCGGCGGCGACGGCGCCTCGTTCAAGGGCGCGGCGATCCGCGGCCTGGGCGCACTGAACACGGCAACCGGCGGCGCCTACAACACCTACCTGACCCGCAACGCCGACAGCGCCTACACCCGCAACCGCAACACCATCGACATGTACGGCTCCCACTGGACCGGCCCGTTCGTCGAGACGAACCACAGTTGCCAGCACAGCGCCCTCGACCTGCTGAACGCCGCACCGTAACTGCCCTCCCGCGGGTGACCGGGTCGGCGCCACCGGCCTCAGCCGGCCGCGCGACCCTCCACGAGCTCATATCGGCCCGCGTCATGAAGACGGCGGCCTGGCGCAGCACCTCGTCGTGCCGCGCCCGCGACCCGCTCGGCTGAGCGCGCGGGACCGGTGATCGGCCCTCCACAAGGGAGGTTTCAGCTCGCCGCCGCGAGGGCGTTGCGCACCTGGGCCGCGAAACCCGCGACCGTGAAGCCGGACGGAGGGCTGTCGATCAGAACCAGGTCGGAGATCGCGCTGGTGAGCCGGAGCGGGAGGATCGCCTGGTACTCGGGTGAGTGGTACCAGGTGTCGGCGGCGGTGCGGTTCGGGAACTCCATCAGGACGGCCGTGCCCGGCCACGCGCCCTCGATCACGTCGACGTCGCCGATGGCCAGCCACTTCCCACCGTACGGCCTGGTGGTGCTCTCGACCTGGTCGAGGTAGGCCAGGCCCTGGCCGTTCGGCACGCCGCCGGGGATACGAAGGTGCGTGATCACATAGGTGCTCATGTCGTGCTCCCCTTCGATGCTTATGCGGACAGTGTCGACTTCAGGTGCTGGGCCGTGGCGTCGGCGAGCACCTCGGGTAGGCCCGCGGCCACTCCGTCGAGCGCGACGCGGGCCACGCCGGCCGGGTCGACCTTCTGGTCGTCGGGGATGAAGCCGGCAAGGTCGGTGGACATCCATCCCATGAGCAGCGAGGTCACCGCTACACCGCGAGGGGCGAGCTCGGAGCGCAGCGCGCCGGTGGCCGCCCAGCTCGCCGCCTTGGCCGCGTTGTGCGCGCCGAGGGCGTCCACGTGGTACCAGGCCAGCACGGAGAGCACGTTGAGGATCGCGCCACCGCCGTTGGCCTCGATCACCGGCGCGAAGGCCCGGATCACCGTGAGCGGGGCGAAGTAGTTCACCTCCATCTCGGTGCGGACGTCCTCCATCGAGCCGGTGAGGACGGAGCCCGGGTTGAGCGCGCCGGCGTTGTTGATCAGCAGGGTGACGTCGCCGGCGGCCTTCGCGGCCCGTTCGACGGCGGCCGGATCGGTGATGTCGATCTCGATCGGGATCACTCCGGGCAGATCCAGCGTGGCCGGGTTGCGCACGCCGGCGTAGACCTTCGCGCCGCGTTCCAGCAGTTGAGAGGCGAAATGGCGGCCGAGACCGCGGTTCGCGCCGGTGACCAGAGCTACGGAGTTCGTGATGTCCATGCGGTTAGATTATGGGCGTCATGTATTCGCGTCAACGCGATAGATGACACATATCATCTACACTTGCGGCATGGGACGCGTGTCGCAGGCGCAAGCACAGGAGAACCGCAAACGCATCGTCGAGACGGCGGCGCGACTGTTCCGCGCGCGCAGCGTCCCGGCGGTGAGCGTGGCCGACGTGATGGCCGAGGTGGGGTTGACCCACGGCGGGTTCTACAAGCACTTCGCGTCGAAGGACGCCCTGGTCGCCGAGGCGGTCGGGCAGGCGTACGCGGAACAGACCGCCGCCCTGGCCGGGTTCGGACCGCCCGGGGCTCCGGCGACCCTGCAGGCGGCGCTGGACAACTACCTGTCCATCGACCACCGGGACGACCCTGGCTCGGGTTGCCCGTCCGCGGCGTTCGGCCCGGACGTCGCGCGCTCCCCGATGGAGGCGGCGTCCCGGGAGGCGTTCGCGAAGGGCGTGGAGACGTACGCCGGCCGGTTGGGCAACGACGGCCAGGACGGTCTGGTCGAGCTCAGCCTGATGGTCGGCGCGATGATCCTGGCTCGCGGGACGGCGGGTTCGGAGCTCTCCGAGCGCATTCTGGCCGAGGCGAAGGCCGCGCTTCTGGAGCGCGGTCAGTCAGGAGCCTGAGAGTACTCGATCACGGCTCGCCCCGCGTTGACCAGCGAACGCGCGACGACCTGCGGGTCGCCGCGATGGCCGAGGTGGCCACCGACCATGGCGCCGTCGCGCAGAATCACCAGCTGATCAGCGACGCCGGAGACGTCGGCCACGCCGATCTCGTGGAGGATCTGCTCGATCGTGGCCTTGAACCACCGCCGATGCGAGGCCACGACCTCGCGGACCGGATGGCCGGCGTCGGCGTACTCGGCGGCGGCGTTGATGAAGGGACATCCGCGGAAGCCGGGCGCGCAGCTCTCGACGCCGATACCCTCGGCGATCAGCCGCAGCGCCCCCGCCGGGTCACCAGGGGAAGACCGTCGGGCACCCTCGATGGCATCGCGTTCCGACTGGGCGCGCCGCTCGAGGTAGGCGACGACAAGGTCGTCCTTGCCCGGGAAGTGACGGTAGAAGGTCACCTTGGTGATGCCCACCTTGGTAATGATCTTGTCGGCACTGACGGCGCGGATGCCCTGCGCGTAGAACAGCACCGCGGCTGCTTGCAGGATGAGTTCCCTCATCGACGGCTTGGCGGCGCGCCCCGGCACGGGCGTCGGCAACCCGGCCGCGACCGGCGGCTCGAGATGCTGCTGTGTCATGCGTTCCACCTTCCCATGCTCGCCTTGTCGCTGCCCACACGCCTTGCTACGGTCGCCCCGTAGAGTTACTAGTTCGTCTACCTACAGATTTAGGTAAACGCACAGGTGTTCGCCGCTATTCCGGTTCGCCGTACACGCCCTGACTGGTCGCCGGCTCGGACTGCGGTCATCCCATGAGGAGGGGTCTTGGGAAGCACTCTGCGGTCAAGGTCCGGGGGCACGGCATGCCGGTGAACCAGACGCCCCTGCGCGGTAGAAGCCAGCAGGTGGAACTGATCAGGCAACGTCTGCTCGAGGCCGGCACCGGACACGGAAGCGTCCTGATTCTCGAGGGGCGGCCGGGCCTGGGCAAGACGGCGCTGCTGCACGCGGCAGCCGACGCCGCCGGGCGGATGGGCATCCGGGTCGGCTGGGGGGCGGTCACGGCCGGTGATCAGGTAGTGCCGATGGGACCGTTCGTCTCGGCCCTGTTCAACGGCGACGACCCGGTAGCCGATCCGGCGGAGCGCGGCCGGCTGCACTACGTGCTGGAGCAACGCCACCGGTTGCTGGACGAGCTCGAGGCCCTGCTGGAACAGGCCGCGCTGCGTTCGCCGATCCTGCTGTGCCTCGACGACATGCAGTGGGCCGATACCGGATCACTGGCCGCCCTGCAGACGCTGCCCTCCCGCCTGGCGAACCTGCCGATCGTGTGGCTGCCCGCATTCCGGGCCGGTCAGACCCCGCCCGGACCGCGCGCCACCGTGGAAGCCCTGCGCAGGTCGGGGGCCGGCTCCGTGCTTCTCGAACCGCTCGAGGCCGCGGCCACCGAAGAGATCGTCACCGACGTCGTACGGGCCAGGCCCGACCCGGCCCTGCTCGGCCTGGCGCAACGCGCCCACGGCAGCCCCTTCCTGCTGATGGAGATGCTCCACGGTCTCGAGGAGGAACGGCTGCTGCGGGTCGAATCCGGCTGGGCGTCGCTGATCGAGGCG
This sequence comes from Actinoplanes solisilvae, assembly GCF_003999975.1. Lineage (GTDB taxonomy): Bacteria > Actinomycetota > Actinomycetes > Mycobacteriales > Micromonosporaceae > Actinoplanes > Actinoplanes solisilvae. The sequence continues at coordinate 136,831 of NZ_RJAC01000018.1, forward strand.
AAGCTGCCCCGGCGGGTGCGCGACAGCATGCGCGACCGGCTCTCCCGCATGTCGGCGACGGCCGGACACCTGGCCAGCATCGCGGCCGTGCTGGGACGAACGTTCTCCTTCGAGCAGCTCGCGGCGATCCTGGACGTGTCGCCGGTCGCGCTGCTGGCTCCGGTCGGGGAACTGTTGCGGGCCGAGCTGTTCTACGAGGTCGACGGCGCCCTGGGCTTCCGGCACGACCTCCTGCGCGAGGCGGTGCAGGCAACCCTGCCGGCCTCCGCGTACCGGGCCCTGCAACGGCAGGCGGTCGACGCGCTGATCGCGACGGGGGTTCCCCCGGTGGAGGTCGCGGCGTCCCTCGCGGCCAGCGCGGTGAAGGGCGACATCGCCGCCGCGCGCACCCTGCAGGCCGCGTCGGCCGCGCTGTCCACATCAGACCCGAGCACCGCGGCCGATCTCTGCAACCGCGCCCTCGAGCTGCTGCCCGACGATGACGCGCTGCGGGGTTCGCTGGCCGCGCAGACAGCGTTGCTGTTGCACACCGCCGGGCGTACGGCCGAGGGCAAGGATTTCGCCGACGCGGTGCTGCGCCAGTTCATGCCCGTCGAGCAGGAGGCCGAGGTTCGGCTGACCATCGCCGGCATGATCGCACTGGCACCGGGCGTCCGGGCCGCCGCCGGTCGTCGCGCGCTCGAGCTGCCGTCGCTGTCCCCCACCCTGCGCGCCCGCCACCTCGCCGTCCTTACGCACAACCTGCTGGTGGCCGGAGAAGTCGCTCAGGCCGAAGCGCTGATGCCCCACGCCCGCGAGATGGTGGCGGCCAGCGCGGACCCGACCGCCGCGTTCGCTCTCGAACTCGCCGAAGGCGGGCTGGCCTGGATCCTCGGCGACTTCCGGCGCTCTCTCGAACTGATCCACAGCGCCGCACGCAAGGGAAGCTCGGTGGCCGACCCGACCCGGGCGATGCTGGCCCGCGAATGGCACAGCGAGCAGCTCGCACTGCTCGACCAGTACGACGAGTCGATGCAGATCACCCGTGACCGCCTCAAGGCCGCGCAAGCGGGTCGTCAAGGTTGGGGCGCACGCCTCTGGGAAGGCTGGTACGGCCGGCAACTGCTGCAGGTAGGCCGCCTCGCCGACGCATCCGCCACGTTGGAGACCACCGTCGAGGCGCTGGACGGTCACGCCGTGGCCGGTGTGCTCGAAGCGGCGACGGTCGTCGCCCTCGGCCGGGTCGCGATCCACACCGGCGACGCTCTGCAGCTCAAGCGATGCACCGCGATCATGCGAGAGGTCCGCGACACCGAAGCGATCGCCGTACGCCGCCAGGCGGCCTGGCTGCTGGCCCATCAGGCGTCGGCCGCGAACGATCAGGCCGAGTTGCGCCGCCAGTTGCTCGTCCTGGGCGAGCCGGAACGACTCACCCTCTTGCCACTGTGCCCTCAGGACGTGACCGATCCGGTTCACCTCGTACGGATGGCCCTGTCGATCGGGGACGGCGAACTGGTCGAGGCGATGGTGGCCCTGGCCGCCGAACGGTTGCGCCAGAACCCCGGAGTGCTCTCGCTGGAGGGTGCCGCCGCGCATGCTCGCGGCCTCGCCACCGGATCGTTCGACGACCTGGTCGAGGCGGCCCGGTGGTTCAAACGTGGTCCCCGGCCGCTGGCCACCGCGTCGGCGCTGGAGGACGCCGGTGTCGCGGCGACGATGCGCGGCCGCCCGGACGAGGCCGTCCCCATGTTCGGGTGTGCTCTCGTGACCTACACCCGGGCCGGGGCGACCTGGGACGCGGGCCGGGTCCGCGGCCGCCTGCGGGAGCTGGGCGTGCGACGCCGGCTCTCGACCGTGGTGCGACCGCAGCTGGGCTGGGCCGCCCTGACACAGTCCGAGCTCGACGTCGTGCGGCTCGTCGCCCAGGGCATGACCAACCGCATGGTCGCCGAGAAGCTCTTCCTGTCGGCGCACACCGTCAACACGCACCTGCGGCACGCCTTCAGCAAGCTCGAAATCAAATCACGGGTGGAGCTGACGTTCCTCGTCGCCCGGCACGACCACAACGTCTCACACACTGCGGGATAAGACCTCACGCGACCATGCGATGTGGCCGGTCCCCGCCGCTGCGATCTTTGTTTCAGACAAGCGGCAAGGAGCGGGTCATGGAGGCAGAACAGTCGAATCAGGCCGACACCATTGTCCTGGTACACGGACTGTGGGTCACATCGCTGAGCTGGGAAAACTGGATCGAGCATTACCGTAATGCCGGATACGACGTCGTCGCGCCGGCGTACCCCGGCCTCGACCTCGCAGTAGAGGACCTGCGGCGGGATCCGGAACCGATCGCGAACCTCACGATCGAGGGTGTCGCGGCGCACTACGAGAAAATCGTCCGCGAAATGGCGAACCCGCCGATTCTGATGGGTCATTCGTTCGGCGGCACGATCGTCCAGATGCTGCTCGACCGGGGGCTGGGCGCCGCGGGCGTCGTCATCGACTCGGTGCCGGTCAAGGGCGTGCGCACCGTGCCATTGAGCCAGGCCAGAGCGGCGTTCCCGGTGCTCGGGCACCTCTCGAACCGGCACAAGGCGGTGCCGCTGACCCTGGCCCAGTTCCAGTACGCCATCAGCAGCACCGGAACGGACGAGGAAACCCTGGCGGCCTACGACCGGTATTACATTCCGGGCCCGGGACGCATCGTCTGGGACGGTGTACTGGCGAACTTCAACTCCCATGCGGCCACCCAGGTGAATTTCGCCAAGACCGACAGGGCGCCGCTGCTGTTCATCTCCGGCGGAGCCGATCACCTCATGCCGCCGTCGGTCAATCGCTCCAACTACCGGCACTACGCCGACCACCCCGGCGCGACGGTCGCCTACGTGGAATTCCCCGGACGTTCACATTTCACCATCGGCGAACCGGGCTGGCAGGACGTGGCCGATTACGCGCTGAGCTGGGCCCGGAAACCGCGGGCGATCGACGAGCCGCAGGCAATTCACGAAATGTTTCCCGAAGCCGGTGAACGCCGGCTCGACAAGAATGGAGCAGAACAGATGGGGTTCGTTAAGGTCGGAGAGGAAAACTCCACCGACATCAAGCTGTACTACGAGGACCACGGAACCGGCCGGCCGGTCGTGCTCATCCACGGGTTCCCCCTCAGCGGACGCTCGTGGGAGAAGCAGGAAGCCGCCCTGCTCGACGCCGGCTACCGCGTGATCACGTACGACCGGCGCGGCTTCGGACGGTCCAGCCAGCCGGCCGTCGGCTACGACTACGACACCCTCGCCGCCGACCTCGACACGCTTCTCACCACCCTCGAACTCGACGACGTCACGCTCGTCGGATTCTCGATGGGCACCGGTGAGGTCGTCCGCTACCTGAAGGCCCACGGCTCGGCCCGGGTGCGCCGCGCGGCCCTGCTCGGACCGCTCGGACCGTTCCTGCGAAAGACCGACGACAACCCCGAGGGTGTCGAGACGGCGTACTTCGAGGGCATCAAGGCCGCCATCCGGGCCGATCGGCCGGCCGCGATCAAGTCGTTCCTCGACAACTTCTTCAACATGGACGTCCTCGGCGGCACCCTGGTCAGCGACTCCGCCTACCAGGACAGCTTCAACGTCGCGCTGGGCGCCTCGGCCATCGCCGCGGTGAAGTGCGTCGACGCGTGGCTGGAGGACTTCCGCGGCGACATCGCCTCGATCGACGTCCCGATCCTGGTCGTCCAGGGCGACGCCGACCGGATCCTGCCGCCGCCGGTCACCGGCAACCGGCTCCCCGCGCTGTTGCGCGACGTACGGCACGTCTCGATCGAGGGCGGCCCGCACGCGATCGGCTGGACCCACGCCGACCAGGTGAACAAGGAGCTTCTCGCCTTCCTCGGCTGAGCGCTCATCGACAACAGCACCGAACGAACCACTAGGAAAGGAACGTCATGTTCTCTCTCTCGAGCAAAGCCCGGCGAGTGGCGATCGGAGCGGCCGGTCTCGGCGTGCTGGTCGGCCTCGCCGGGGTCGCCGCGCCCGCCCTCGCCGAAACCAATCTCCCGCAGTCGGCGAAGGAGAAGCCGACCGTCGTCCTCGTGCACGGTGCGTGGGCCGACGGGTCGAGCTGGGACAAGGTCACGACCAAGCTCCAGCACGACGGCTACCGGGTGGCCGTCCCGCCGAACCCGCTGACCGGCGTGGCCGACGACGCCGCGAGCCTGCGCGCCTACCTGAGCACCATCACCGGCCCGATCGTCCTCGTCGGACACTCGTACGCGGGCATGGTCATCACGAGTGCCGCTCAGGGTGACAAGCAGGTCAAGGCCCTGGTGTACGTCGACGCCTACATCCCGGACAAGGGCGACTCGGTGCAGTCGCTGACCGGGGCGAAGCCGGGCTCGGTCTTCGCGGTCGACCCGACCACCGTCTTCAACTTCGTCCCGATCCCCAAGGCGGAGAAGGGTGTGGTCAACGCCTTCGTGAAGGCCGAGATCTACGGCAAGGCGTTCGCCGGCAAGAGCATCTCGGCCAAGGAGGTCGCGGTGCTGGCCGCCCGGCAGCGTCCGCTCTCGACGGCCGCCCTCGGCGAGGCGGAGACCGGCACGCCAGCCTGGAAGAGCATCCCCTCCTGGTCGGTGATCGGCAAGCAGGACGCCGTCATTCCCCCCGCTGAGCAGGTCGTCATGTCGAAGCGGGCCAAGGCGCACACCATCGAGATCGACGCGCCCCACCTGTCCATGGTCACGGCCCCGACCGCGGTCACCCACCAGATCGAGGCCGCAGCCCGGGCCACCGACTGATACGACAGCCGGCCGTGGCGCAGCGATGCCACGGCCGGCTTCCTTCCTTGGAGGCGTTCACATGCAATTCGTTCTCATGCATGGCGGGTGGCAGGCGAGCTGGTGCTGGGATGCCGTCTCGTCGGTCCTGCGCAGCAGCGGTCACCGGGTGTTCACCCCGACCCCGCGAGGCGCCCAACCCGATCGCCCTGGCCGAAGCGCTCCTGACCGTCACCGCCTGAGGGCGCCCAGGTAGGCGTCGATGGCCTGCAGATTCCTGGTCAGGCTCTCGAGACGCTGCGCCATGCGATCGCGCTCCCGCTGAACCCGGCGTACGAAATCCGGGGCGGGGTACCGCGAGTTCGCCGCCTCGGCCAGGCAGGGCAGCACCTCCCTGATGATCTCGGTCGTCAGACCCGCGCCGAGAAGACTACGAATCTGCTCCACCCGAGCGACCTGGGACTCGTCGTAGTCGCGGTATCCGTTCTCCTCGCGCCTCGGGCTGAGAAGACCCTGCTCCTCGTAGTAGCGGAGGAGCCGGGGTGACACCTCAGCCCGCTCGGACAGCTCCTTGATCCTCATCGACGCCTTCGCCGGGACCCCGGTCGCGCTGTCGCTCGGCGTGCCCGTCGGCGCATACCTCGGCCGGGCGGTCGGGTGGCAGCTCACCTTCGGCCTCGCCTCGGCGCTGACCGCCCTGCTGATCGTCTGGACCGCGTTCAAGCTGCCCAATTTCGCCGGCCAGCAGGCCGAGGACCGGGTTCCGCTGCGCACGATCCTCCGGCTTCGAGGCATCCGTACGGTCCTGGTGGTGACGGGCGCCTTCGTCCTCGCACACACGATCCTTTACACGTACATCGCTCCGATCCTGGCCGACGCCGGTCTGCCGGAGCATGTCGAGTGGATCCTGCTGGACTTCGGGATCGCCTCGATCGTCAGCATCTGGCTCACCGGCGTGTTCATCGATCGGCACCACCGTCGGCTGGTCGTGATCAGCACAGGGCTCTTCGCCGCGGCCGCGGTGGTGCTGACCGTGGCCAGTTCCAGCGCCGCGGTCGACTACGTCGCGGTCGCGGCCTGGGGACTCTCGTTCGGAGGGGCGGCCACCCTGCTGCAGTCGGCGTTGATGAGGGCGGCGGGAGAGCACGCCGACGTCGCCCAGTCGTCGATGGTGACCACCTGGAACCTGGGGATCGGCCTCGGTGGGCTGGTCGGCGGCGCGCTTCTGGCCGGTTTCGGCTCGAGCTCGCTCATCATCGCCACGGTCGTGCTCCTCGTGCCCACCGTGCTCGTGGTGATCCTCGCCCGCCGTCACGCGTTTCCCTAGCTCCCGTCCAGCAGCGCGAGCGCCCCGGCGGTCGCGGCGTCGGCCGAGGACTGCCGTCCGGTGGCTCGGGCGACGACGAACGCGCCCTCGACCACAGCCAGAAGGGCGGCCGCGGTTTTCGCCGGGTCCAGCTTCGACGACACGGAGCCGTCGTCCTGAGCTTCTCGGACGACACTCTCGAGAAGGTCGCCCAGCTCGGTGAACGCGGCGCCCAAGGACTCCCGCAAGCCGGGCTCGGCCAGGATCCCGGCGTCGTACGCGAAGCCGCCGATCTGGCACCCGCCGAGCGCGTCGCCGGCCGAGCCGAGGAACGCGGCCAGGCGATCCCGGCCCGTCGGCAGACCGTCCATCGCGGCCCGCACGGCATCGATCAGGTCGCGCCCGTTCTCGCGGACGACCTCCTGGCCGAGCTCGGTCTTCGCCGGGAAGTGGTGGTAGAAGCTGCCCTGCCCGACACCGGCATCGGCCATCACCTGCTTCGGGCTCGTCGTCGAGTATCCGCGGTGCCAGAAGAGCCTCTTGGCCGAGTCGATGATCAGCCGCCTGTTGTCCATGACACAAGAATAGCAAGCTCCATACCTGGAGGTAGGGTTGTTACCATACCTAGAGGTATGTATGGTCGATTGCAGCAGACGTTCACAAAAGGGAGAACCGCCATGACCACCACACCGTTCGTCCCCGTCCTGCAGTACAAGACCGAGAACCTCGACGGGTTCGAGATGTTCTACCGAGAGGCCGGCCCGGCCGACGCCCCCGTCGTCCTGCTCCTGCACGGCTTCCCGACCTCGTCGCACATGTTCCGCAACCTGATCCCGTACCTGTCGGACCGCTTCCGCGTCATCGCCCCCGACCTGCCCGGGTACGGACAGAGCGCCGCACCCGATCGCGCCGGGTTCGCGTACACCTTCGACAACGCGGCGAAGTACGTGCAGAAGCTGCTGACAAAGCTCGGCGTGACCAGGTACGCCGTCAACGTCTTCGACTACGGCGCGCCGACCGCCTGGCGGCTCGCCCTCGCGAACCCCGACGCCATCTCGGCGCTCATCGTGCAGAACGGCAACGCGTACGACGAAGGCCTGGACAACGACTTCTGGGTGCCGATCAAGCGCTACTGGGCCGACCCCAGCGAGCAGAACCGTGACGCGCTGCGCGAACTGGTCACCGTGGACACCACGCAGTTCCAGTACACCGACGGGATGACCCACGCTGCCCGCATCTCCCCCGACAACTGGACCGTCGACCAGGCCCTGCTCGACCGCCCCGGCAACGACGAGATCCAGCTCGACTACTTCCTCGACTACGGCACGAACCCCGGGCTCTACCCGGCCGTGCAGCAATGGCTGCGCGACACCCAGCCGCCGACCCTGATCGTGTGGGGCGCGAAGGACGTGATCTTCCCGGCCGAGGGCGCACACCCCTACAAGCGAGACCTGAAAGACCTGGAGTTCCACCTCTTCAACAGCGGCCACTTCCTCCTCGAGGACCGCCCCGACGAGGTCTTCCCGCTGATCCACGACTTCCTGACCCGCAAGCACACCTGACAAATCCAATCGTCGCCCGGTCACGGCTTGCCGTGGCCGGGCCGTGCGGCACGATGCTGTAGACGTTAAAAGATCTCCATCGAGATGCTCGATATCAATGATCTCCTTCAGGATTGCGCGCCGGAGATCGATACATGACGGACCTGCACATGGCCCACCGCCAGTACGCCGAGCGAGGGTTTACATTGGTCCGTCCGGCTGTAGCGTTTCCTCAAGACGGTGACTAAGGTCTTTGTGCATTCGTCGAGCAATGATCAATAGCCGAAACGGTGTAGTTCATGGAGCCAGGCAAGATGGATGTCCGCGTCGCGGTTCCGGGCGCCGATCCCGAAAGCGTTCAGGACCTGGCATTCGATCTTCGCCGGGCCATCCTTGACACCGACGTCGACGATGTCCGTCCGGCCACCACGGATGCCACCCCGGCGGGTGCGAAATCCGGTGCGGCTCTGACGGTCGGCGTGCTGGTGGTCACCCTCGCCCCGACTGTGGTGGAGGGCCTCATGACGGTCGTGTCGTCCTGGCTGAGCCGCCAGCCTCGTGACGTCGAGATCGAGGTGGACGGTCAGCGGCTGCGGGTTCCGGTGACCCGGCAGCAACGGGATGAGCTGGTCGCGGCCTATCTGCGCCGACTCGACCGCGAGTCATGAGCGCCGGGCCTCCGAGGCGGGCACTGTTGCTCGGCTGCAGCACCTTCGCCGACCCGTCGCTGGCCCGCCTCCGGTCGCCGCGCACAGATATCGAGGAACTCGCCCGGCTGCTGCGCGATCCCGACCATTGCCGTTACGAGGTCGCCACGGAGGTCGACTGTTCCAGCCAGCGCGCCCGCCGGGAGATCGAAAGCTTCTTCGCGGGAGCCACATTCGGCGACGCGATGAACCTCTTGTACCTCACATGTCACGGGGTGCAGGACAATCAGGGCCGGCTGTACTTCGCGTTCACCGATACCGAGCGTGATCTTCTCGGGTCGACCGCGGTATCCGCCGAATGGGTTCGAGAATGCGTGCACAACAGCCGGTCCAAGGCCACCCTCATCCTTGTCGACTGCTGCTTCAGCGGTGGATTCATCAAAGGCATGCAGGCTCGGTCGGGGGGCCCGAACGTCGAGACGCTGGTGCAGGACATGCCCCGCAGTACAGGGCTGGCCGTCCTCACCGCATCGGGTGAAACGGAGGCCAGCTTCGAGAACTCCGAATCCGCCGACGTACGCCCATCATATTTCACAGACGCATTGATCAACGGCATATCTTCCGGCGCGGCCGACCGCGATCGCGACGGCCGGGTCACGGTCGACGAACTCTACGACCACATCTACGAGCAGATCGTCAACGGGCCGTCGCCGCAACGACCGCGACGCCTCGGCGTCGGCGAGGGAGTGCTCGTCGTTGCTGACGCGCCCACCACAACGCCGTCGGCTGAGATCCGGCGCACGCGGCTGCTGGCCCACGGAATCCAAGGCTGGGTATCGTTCGACGGCGAGACCGCTATCGTCGGCAAGCTCACCCTGGCCAACAAGCCGAAGGGCGAGCACCGCTTCCCAGTCGGCCGGCTGTCCGGGGTAGTAATCAAGCATGCAACCCGTCTCCAACACGGGTTCCTCCAACTCGTGGTCGGCGGCGCCGCGCCGGCGGCTTCGCAGCAGGGCACGCTTGATTTCACCAAGTCGGCCAACGAGGACATGGCCCGGCTCCACGACGCGATCCAGTCTGCGATCGACGCGACTCACGGCCGGCCGCCGCTGGAACCGGAACCCACGGTCATCAGCCCTGCAGCAGCATCAATCGAGCCCACCTCGTACCCGCCCGCCGCGCCACCATGGACAAGTCCGGCGACCCCCGACACCACCGCGCGCCCGGCTGCTCCGGCTGGACGCCCGGACCCAAGAGCGGATCGGCGCAATGGGGAACGCGATGGCGAACAGGCCGCGAGGATCATCCCGATGGCCACCCTCGACGGGCTGGCGGTGTGCCAGTTCGATGTCGTCCGATGGCTGGCGCCATGGCGCCAGCACTGGGCTCAAGCCCTGGGTCGGCCTGCCACTGTTCCGGTGTGGCTGCCCATAATCGCCCAGCACATCGGCGGGCATGCAGCCCCACCTGGCACCACCGCGTCCACCTTCTACCCAACCCCGGAATACCTGGTGGGCTTCTGCAGCGGCATGCGGACCACGTGGGACCGGGCCACCGCGGACCGCCTGTTCCCGGCCGACCGGTCCACTCTTGCCGGCTGGATGACCTACCCCACCGATTGGCTGTCGCTCGGAAAGCCGTTCGCCGCTGCGACCATCGACGACCTCGCCACCGCCCGGCGACGCGCGCGGCGCGCGAAGACCAGACAGACGGCTCTGCGCACCGTACTGTGGGTGGCCGCCAGCCTGTTCTTGATCATGGAAATCGGCGCCATCGGCGCCACCTTTCAGGGGGACTGGACGGACGAGCAAGGCAAGCCGATCGGCAACCCCGTGGCGGTGGCGATCGCCGCCCACCTCATGTTCCTCCTGCCACTGGCCGGCCTCAGTTTCCTGATCGCCCTCGACCTACGCCGGTCTCGTCGGAAGTAGGCGTCGCCCGCCCAGCAGGGCAACAGAATGCTTCACCACGGCTCGACGAGTGGCCATGAATAAAGGCTCTCCAGCTGACTTCGTTGTGCCAGACTCGAATAGCCACCTCACGCGCACCGTGAGTGAATACGTGAGGTCCGGACGCGGGCCCACTGTCTACAACGCACGGCCCGCGGGCCGGGGCGATGACCTCGCCGGACGCCAGAACCTGCTCGTGACCGAGACCGTGCGGCGGGCCCGGTCCGGCTGGAACTAGGCTCCGAGGTATGACGACTTTGGCCGGCCGTACGATCGCGGTTCTGCGCAGTGAGCACGACAACCTCGCGAGCATCGTCCCCGGGCTCTCCGCCGAGCAGCTCACCGGCGCGTCGGGCGCCTCCGACTGGACGGTCGCCGATGTGCTCTCGCACCTTGGCAGCGGTGCCGAGCTCACGCGGGCCGGCCTTCGCGCGGCGCTGGACGGCACGGACGCGCCCGGGATGGAGTTCAACCAGGGCGTCTGGGACCGGTGGAACGCCCTGAGCCCGCAGGATCAGGCCTCCGCGTGGCTCGGCTCCGACGCGGCGCTGCTGGCCGACCTCGAGGCTGTACCGGAAGAGCGCCACGACGACGTCAAGGTCGCCCTCAGCTTCCTGCCCGAGCCACTCCCCCTCGCCTCGTTCGCCGCCATGCGCCTGAGCGAGGTCGTTCAGCACAGCTGGGACGTCCGCGCCGGACTCGACCCGGCGGCCACACTGCCCGAGGCGTCGGCGTTGCTGCTGGCCGAGCACCTCAGCAACGGTCTCAGCTTCATGCTCGGCTTCATGGGCAAGCCCGCGGCCGTACGGGAACACGCCGTCATCGGGATCGGCGAGACCTCGTACCGGATCGTCCTGACCGACCAGGTGCGGCTCACCACCGAGGACGTCCCCACGACCGCGACGTTCACCGGCGAGTTGGAAGCCGCGCTGCGCCTCGTCTACGGCCGCCTGACCCCGGAATACACCCCGGCCGGCGTCGAGGTGAAGGGCAACATCTCGCTCGACGAACTGCGCGCCGCCTTCCCCGGCTTCTGACCGCGCCGGGGTCGCCTTCCTGCCGGGCGCGTTCATCCTGGTCCTGGCCGCGTCCGGCACCAGGAGCCTGGTCCGCTCGATCCGGGCCGGTCGAACGTAACCGGCCGTCGACTGATCAGGCCGGGACGACGTACGGGAATTGGTCTGTGCGCATCTCCTGGTTGGTCGCCGGGGAAAGACCGCTGAGCACGGCACCGCCGGTGACCAGCGACAGCATCACCTCGGGCGCATTGTCGGCCAGGGTGCGCCCGTTGCGGCTGACGAAGCTGTACGAGGCCGGCGTGCCCACGGTGTACGACAGCACGTCCGGGAACAGCTCGCGGACCACGGACTGGGCGTAGCCGGTCGGGTCGGTCGACGTCCCGGTCGCGGCGACGCTCGCGGCGATGTGCTCGCCGATGTGCTTGCGGTCGGACTCCACGTCCTGTGACACGTGCTGCGTGTCGGACGGGTCGGTGAACTGCACGTCGTCGGGCCAGAAGATCGGCCACATCATCGGGTGCCCGGCCCGGTTGATCTGCCGCCAGCCGCCGGCGTCGGTGGCGAGTTTGGTGGCCGCCCACACACCGATCTGCGTGCCCGGCCGCAACCGCGGGTGATCATGGGAGACCTCGAGCACGATCGAGTCGACGGTGGTGCCGGCGAAGCTGTTCCGGGCGTCCTTCGGCTGCCACTGCGACAGGTCGACGGCCGCACCCGCGTTGACGGCGGCGTTGACCTTCGACAGCAGTCCGAGGTCGATGTAGAACCAGTCCTTGATCCGCCCGGCCCACAGCCGTACGCCCTGACCTTGCGCGATGTCGCCGGTGCGCCCTCGCAGCAGTTGTTCGCCGTCGGCCGAGTCGTCGCGGGCCTGGTCGCCGGTCAACGCGTGCAACCGCAGCGGCTGGCGCCCGTCGGCGTCGGGATCGGCGAACGCCACCCGGTACGTCAGGTCCTCCTGCTCGGCGCCGTCGAAGTGCACCTTGAACTCGTACCGGGCCTCGGTGTGGAAGCTCGGCTCCGAGTGCAGGCCGTTGACCGTGGAGTTCACGTCCATCACGAAGACTGTGCTGTTCTCCCCCGCGAAGACGCACAGGTCGTCGAGGAACAGCTGCCCGGTTTGTGCGGCCAGGGGCGTATCGAGGTGGTGGGACATCAAAGGTCCTCTCGCTGAGGGTATGTCGTCCAGTCGCTTCGTCCCCACCGTAAGCAGACGCGGACCCGCCCGGCCGACGTCGATCGAAGATCTGCACGGTGCGGCGACCAGGTTGAGCGTGCCGGGGCACAACGGTGGCGAAGCACACCCTCGAACCGCGCCTATGGGGGCTAGCACCAAAGACACGGGAGCCGGTCACCGGCGAGTCTGAGGGGGTAGCGCTGACACTGATGCTCGACCAGCCTCGATCGAGGGAGCACATGACATGAAAAAGCCCGCGCTGGTTCTGTTCGGCGTGGTCGTGGCACTCCTGGGCCTGCTCTTCACTCTGCAGGGCGCGGGCGTCATCCACGGCAGCGTGATGAGCGATACGACGTTCTGGACGGTCGCCGGGCCGATCATCATCGTGGTCGGGCTGATCCTGGCCTCGGCCGGAGTCCGGGGACGATCCCGCCGATGAACGAAGCGGGCCGCGACCCTGAACTCGACGGCAGGCCGGTCGGACGCCGTACGGTCCTGGGCTTGATCGCCCTGGCCGGCGCGGGTGTGGTCGGCGGCAAGGCCGTTCAGGACGGCCTGGCCAAGGTTCTGGGTCCGATCGAACTGCGTGATCCGACCGGCCTGATCTCTCTGCTTCCCTGGGGTGACTCCTTCCGGTTCTACTCGGTCACCGGCGCGGTGCCGACCATGAACGCCGAGACCTACCGGCTCACGGTCGGTGGCCTGGTGCGGCGGACGGCGTCATACACGCTGGCCGACCTGCGGGCGATGCCCCAGATCAGCCTCGTACGGGACTTTCACTGCATTACCGGCTGGCAGGTGTCTCAGGTGCACTGGTCCGGCGTCCAGCTCTCGACACTGCTCGACCTGGCCGGGCCGACGGCCGCAGCGACCGCGGTGCGGTTCCGTTCCTTCGACGGCACCTACACCGAGAGCCTCACCCTCGAACAGGCCCGGCTCGACGACGTCATCGTGGCCTTGACGATGCTCGGTGGCCCGGTCACCCACGAACACGGCGGGCCGGTACGCATGTACGTCGCGCCGATGTACGGCTACAAGAGCACGAAATGGCTGTCCGCCATCGAGCTGACCGCCGCCGTCGAGACGGGCTACTGGGAGCATCGCGGTTATCCGGTCGACGGTTTCATCGACCCGTCGCGAGGAAAAGGCGCATGACCGGCACGGTTCCGCGGTTCGGCGCAGTCACCCGCGCCGTGCACTGGTCCGTCGCCGTTCTGATGATCACGTGCATCGTCACGGCGGCGATCCTTTACAACGGGTCGATCGCCCTCGCGGTCGGACACCGGCACCTGGTCGAAACCGTCCACGTGTACGCGGGATTCGCGTTGCCGGCGCCCATCCTGCTCGGCGCGTTCTCGGCCGCCTACCGCCAGGACATGCGACGCCTGAACCGGTTCCTGCCGCGGGACTGGCGCTGGCTGTTCTCCCGTAAACGCCGCGACGGTTCCATCAAGGTCGGCAAGTTCAACGCGGGCCAGAAACTGAACGGCGCTCTCAGCGGCGGCGCGATCGCCGCCCTGCTCGGCACCGGAATCATCATGTACTTCCCCGGCCTCACCCGGCTGTCCTGGCGCACCGGGGCCACGTTCGTCCACGACTGGTTCGCGCTCGCGGTCGGGCTGCTGGTCGTCGGTCACATCTTCTACGCCGTCAACGATTCCGAGGCACAACGGGGAATGCTGAGCGGCCGTGTCTCGGAGTCATGGGCCCGCGCCGACCACGGGGCCTGGGCCGACGAGCTTCTCGGCCCAGCACGCGACGGGAAACCGGAAGCGTCGAACGACGCCGGCGTCACGCCGACGTGACCGTGGGTGCCGCGGACACGACCAGGTCGAGGTCGCGCATCGCCTCGGAGAACACCGTCGCCGGCACTTCGGTGAGGTCGACCGGCACGCCGTCGCGCAGGAACACCGCCGCGCCGAGACGGACCGGCCCGCCGCTGAAATGACCACCGGACAGCTCGGCGGCCACGGCGGCGGTCAGGTCACCGGCCCGCCGGGTCGCCTGCCAGTCGGCGTACTCGTGGTAGGTCGACCAGCCCCGCGCGGAAAGCAACTGGACCGCCACCGGCCCGTCGACCTCGGTGTCGGCGAACCGCAGCGACCGGCTACGAGTGTGCCGCTCGGCCGGGGTCAGCCGGTAGATCTCGCGGAAGGCCTGCTTGACGGGCTGGCTGATTCCGCGCCGGACCAGCTCGGCCTGCCAGCCGCTCAGCGTCCCGTCGGCGTCGAGCTGTAAAGGATGCGCGGCCGAGAGAGGGCCGGTCACCGGGACCCGTACGCCGTCCAGCCCGACCAGCGCGGGCCCGCCCACCGGATCGAGCAGCCCCACCACGCCGAAGCCGTCCGACCAGATCAGCCCGGGCAGCAGGACCGCGCCGGCCGGGAGCGCCAGCAGAGCGGCCAATTCGTCCTGGCCGAGCCGGTCGGCCGTGGCGACCAGCCGCTCGAGCAGACCCGTCCGCATGCGGCGGGCCTGGTCGCGCAGCCGCTCCTGATGCGCGCGGGCCTCGGCGTACGCGGGCTCCTTGCGAACGGCCGAGGGCACAGTCTTGAGCGCGCGGCCGCCCCGCTCGACGACGATCACCGCATCGGCGCCCTCGATCCGTACCGCGATCTCGTAGTCGCCGGCCCGCCAGCCGTCGGGGACCTCGGTCGCGATGCGCGACTCCATGTCCCACTCGAGCCGGGCCGCGGCCGGATAACCGGCGACCTGCGCGAGATGGTCGAGCGCGATCTCGACCGCGGCGGCGTGGCTGTGCCGCCGGTTCGGGCCCAGCTTGGCGCCGTTCTTCGCCGACTCGCGCAGAGCCAGGTAGCGGTCGAGCACGGACTCGCCGTCGTCGATCGGCAGCAGCCCGTACGCCGCGATGCCCTGGAGGGCCTTGTTGCGGAACCGCTTGAGCACCGCCGCGCGGTTCCAGCCCATCGCCGCGAGCACGGGCTCGAGGCCGTCGGCCCGCCCCTTGAGCAACTCGATCAGCCTGCGAGCCGGCCCCTCTCCGGCGGCCGCCACCGCGCCGCGCAGCTCGGCCAGGTCACAGCGCACCGGCTGCACCGACTCGCCGATGCCCTGTGCGGTGAGGTCGAACAGCAACCGCAGCAGCGGGGCGGCTCGCTCGAGCCCGAACAGGGCCAGCAACGGCATCGAGTCGCCGGCCGCGTGCCGGTGGCCCAGCGCCTCGAGCCGCTCGGCCTCGGACCGCTCCCGCAACGTCATCACCAGACGCTCGCTCTCGGCGGCGGTCAGCTCGGCCCGGCTGAGGCGACGGACGAGGGCGTCCTTGTAGCCGACGTTCCCGTCGGTGTCGGGGGCGACCGGCAGCCGGCCGGCCCAGATGTCGAGCCCGCGCAGCACGAAGCGCAGCCCGCGCGGTGGCACTTTCAGCGGCGCGATCCGTTCCCAGTCGGTCTCGTTCGGGGCCGCCGTCAGCCGCCAGACGATCGGGTCGAGATGGTCGCGCACCGCCGCGGCGCAATCCGCCCCGACCACCGGTGGTTGCCATCCGTCCAGGCCCGAGGTCCAGCCGAAGACGGCGTTGCCGAGGTACCGCTCGACGCTGAACGCCACCTCGACCAGTTCGGCGTCGAGCGCGTCCGCCTGGAACAGCGCTTCGATGACCTTCGCGGCCGTGTTCCGGCCCAGCACGCCGACCGGCGAGCAGATCATCAGCCGCAACAACCGGGTACGTCGTGTCGAGGGCGGCGCGGCCAGCACCTCGGCGGCGAGTGGATCACGCTCGTGCCGGCGGTGCACGCCACCGGTGAGGGCGGCGAGGATCGCCAGCCGTCGACCCGTCGGCCAGGGAGCGTCCAGCAGGTCGGTCAGGTCGGCCGTGTCGGCTGGTGGTGGAAAGGCCTCGTCGTAGAACGCGTCGAGCTCGGCCCACACCCCGTCCCGGGTGGACGGGAACCAGCTGTTGGGCGGCCAGGCCACCCCCTCGAGTTCCCGGTAGGTCGAGAGGCCGATCTCGGCCAGCGCGCTCCGGTCACCTCGTTCGGCTGCATCTCGGGCCTGTTTCAGCGCGTGCTTCAGCGGGATCTCGACCACGATCGACACCCTAGAACCCGGGTACGACACATTTCCGGGCACAGGCGTCCGTCGTACCGTCGATCGGGGCGCGCCCCGAGCTGCACCGGTCGGGGCGAGGTGCCGATCTGCCGACTCACGAGGACAGCCGGCACAGGCTGATCCGCGCGACCCCGCCTCCGACCCGGTTTCGCCCGCTGCCGCGGACCCGGTCCACCAGCCCCTGGACGGCTACAGGGTCACCTTCGTACCCATCGGTCTGAAGGTCGGTGTCTCCGGGAACGGACCCGCCAGCTACCCGGTCTCACGGGACATGCTGCACAACGACGGTACGGTGCCGGCCTCCCACTATCCGACCGCCGTGACGTCGCTGCGAACATACGTGCGGTCCAATGGGGGCAACTGGTTGATCATCTCGGTGTTGCGCCCGGAACGGACCACGACCGAGGTCGACCGAGCTGAGATCACCGAGTGGCTGACCGGCTGGGCGCTCAAGGGCGCCGAGGTGGTGGACACCTACGAGCTCGCGGCCGGCCGGGCCTGGCTCACCAAGTTCGCCGGTTCGGAGATCACAGCCCACAACGTAGTGATCAGCACGCCGGATGGTGCGGTAATAGTCGTCGACGGAAACAGCAACATGCCGATCGCCGATCTGAAGGCGGTGGCCGCGGGCCTGCTACCCCAGTGATCGACCCCCGCGCCGCGGGCACGGAAGCGTCCATGAACGACTGGTCGCACCGGCCGGCCTCGCGCGCGAGTCGAGTTCGGCCTACATCGACATGGACACACAGCAGCGCCGCTGGTAGTAGTGGGGCGTGCTGAGGGCCATCGAATGGATTGTGCTGGGACTCGGTAGCGCGGCCGCCATCGTCCACGGCGTTCGTCGCCACCGGCCCGCCCGCATCGGACCCTGGCTGCTCCTGGCCGGCGCCATCGTGACCAGCGCCGCCGGCGACGTGCTGACCGCGCTGAACCGGCCCGGCGCCGCCGACCTCTGCTTCTACGCCATGTTCGTGCTGGTCGCCTGCAGTCTGCTGCAGCTGACCCGGGTCGGCGCGATCCTCGTCGACCGGGCCCGGCTCATCGACCTGCTCGCGTTCTCGTGCTCGACGCTGCTGGTGATCTGGGTGTTCGTCATCGGCGACGCGGCCCGCATCGGGGACACCTCCGGGGCGTACGTCATCGGGGCCCTGCTGCTGCTCGCGGTGGTCGCCCGCCTGCAGGTCGCCGCGGGCCGCAACCTCTCGGCCACGCTGCTGGTCATCGGCGCGGTCGGTGTGCTGGTCAGTGACATCGTGCAGCCGCTGTGGCCGGGCCGGCTGAGCGAAACCGGGTTCGTCGTGCTCTACCTGGCCTGGGGCGTGGCCGCGCTGCACCCGTCGATGGTCCGGCTCACCGAGCCCGCGGCGCCGCGGCCGAGCCCGTTCCTCGCGCGCTGGGCGACCCTGCTGGGCATCTCGGTCGCCACCCCGCCGGTCGTCCTGTTGATCGAGGCCATCGACGGCACCGTCGGCGACGGCGTGGTCATCGCCGTGGCCGGGGCCATCACCCTGCTCCTGACCATCACCCGGCTGACCGACTCGGTGACCCTGAGCAGCCAGGCCCTGACCCGTGAACGGGGCCTGCGGCAGGCGAGCGCCGCCCTGGTCGCCGCGGCCGACACCCCGGCCGTGGACGAGGCCGTCCGAGCCGCGATCGCCCAGCTCATGCCGCCGGAGGCCGTCCGCAGCGCCGTCTTCGCCGCCGACGACCGCGAGCTCAAGCTCGAAACAGTGCCCGGGCCGCCTCACCGCAGCTGGTGGATCGAGGACGCGGATCCCGACTACGCCACGCTGGTCTGCCCGCTCTGGCTGGAACCGCTCGGCGTCGCCCGGCCCAGCGGCGGAGCCCTGATCCTCGAGGGTCGCCGGGACACCCTCACCGCCACCCGCGACACCCTCGAGGTGCTGGCCGCCCAGGCGGCGCTCGCGCTCGACCGCATCTGCCTGATGGAGGCGGTCGGCCGCCGCGACAGCGACCTCTACCTGCGCGCCGTGATCAGCAACAGCACGGACATGATGCTCGTGATCGACGAGGACCAGCGCATCCGGTACGCCAGTGTCTCGCTGCGCGAGCGTCTCGGCTCCGGCGACCTCTCGCCGTTGGCCACACTCGACGACCTGGTGCACCCCGACGACCGCTACCGTCTGCGTCAGGCCTTCCGCGGCTCCGGCGACGGGGTGGTGTCCTGTTCGCTGCTGCGGGCCGACGGCAGCCGGGTGCCGGTCGAAGCCACATACCGTGACCTGCGCGAGGACCGCCTGGTCCAGGGCTATGTCGTGACGATGCGGGATTTTTCCGTGGGCCCTGAGCCCGCCCGGCGCGACGACCTGGAGGAGTTACCGGCCCGGGTGAACCGGCGCAGCGCCCGGCACAAGTTCCGCTACTGAACACCTCCGTACGAGTCCGCACCGTGACATCGGAATCTGTGGTGCGGCGAGTCGCGTGGCGAGGATGCGTCCAGGGTGAGTTTCATGGCGTCCTCTCGAGGTGCTCACGTCCGGGCCTTCCGGCCCGCACGCCTGTCCTCGCAGAACATCAGCCGCAGACGGCCCGCGGCTCGTCAGAACAGGTGAGCCCGTACGGATCGGCGCAGCTCACGACAGTCGCGCATTCAAGCGATCCCCCTTCCCGGCGGATGCTGGTGAAGTGGCTTCAACGCCGCATGTGAGGGAGAGACCAATGAGATGGATCGCGGAGGCCGAATCGCTGCGCCTGGTTCCGGTCCGGGTGGCCGCACCCGGAGCGGAAGAGGTGACCATCGCCGTACGGGCCTGCGGCATGAACCCGGTCGACTACAAGATTCCGCCCGGCCCGGTCGGCTTCGAGGTCTCGGGGGTGCTGGCCGCGGTCGGCCCGGGTTCCCGGCACGAGGTGGGCGACGAGGTTCTCGCCTTCCGCGTCCAGGGCGGTTATGCCGAAGCGCTCACCGTGCGCGCCCGGGACGTCTTCACCAAGCCGCCGGAGCTGAGCTTTCCGCAGGCCGCGAACCTGTTGCTCGCGGGCACGGCGGCGGCCGAGATGCTGCACCTTACCCACGTCGGCGCCCGTGACGTCGTGCTGGTGCACGGCGCGGCCGGAGCCGTCGGCGTCAGCGTGCTCCAACAGCTCCGCGAGATCGGCGCGAGGGCCATCGGCACGGCGTCGGAGGCGAGCTTCGGAACGGTCCGGGAATTCGGAGCGACGCCGACCACGTACGGGCCGGGTCTGGCCGAACGTGTCCGCGCGCTCGCCGGTTCCGGGGTGACGGCCGCGCTCGACTGCGTGGGCACGCGCGAAGCTGTCGACGTCTCGCTGGAGCTCGTCAGCGACCGCGATCGGATCGTCACGACTGCCGCGCACGACAGGGCGTACGCCGAAGGGTTTCACGCCGTGGGCGGCAATGAGGCGAGCGTCGAGTTCCGTGACCGTGTGCGGCCGCACCTCATCGAGCTGGCCCATCGCGGGCGGCTGACCGTCCCGATCGCCCGGACGTTCCCGTTCGAGGAGGCCCCGGCGGCGCTGCGGCTGCTGCGCTCGGGTCACGCGGGCGGCAAACTGGCCCTGACTCTTCCGGAAGGTGCGCGATGATCGCCCTGAACGCTCGCCGTCGCCTCGGCGGTGCCGCTCGCGAACACCCCGGTCAGCCCATGACCTCGCCGACCGTCTTGACCTCCATGCCCCGGGACCTGATCGCCTTCATGATTTTCTCGAAGTCGTCGCGCGAGCACTCGGAGCTGTTCGCCGGCGTGGTCGTGACGACCCGGTGGAAGCAGAGGATGAGCCAGCCGCCGGCGCCGTGGGCCCGGTCGAGCAGGCCACCCCGGCCGACCAGGGTGGCCGGGTTCGACAGCCCCTTCTGGGTTGAGCTGATGCCGGTGAGGGAACGCAACCGCATCGGCATCGGCGGCGGGGTGTTCTCCCGGTTGTCCTCGGCGATGATCGACCGGCCGGTGGAGAAGTAGCGCTGCACGATCGACTCGACGCTGTGGCCGTCGGTCGTCCGGTCGAACTGGCCGCCGGGGTAGGCGAACGACTCGCTCTCGAAGCTGTTCTCGGTCATCCAGCGGCGTAGCGCCCCCGCGTCCTTGTCGACCGCCTCGGCGGTCACGCCGCTGTAGCGGGCGGCGTGCACGGCGCCCTGATAGGAGTGCCCGGCCACCTCCCACCCGGATTTGTCCTGCACCGCCCGCAGCTGGGCGGTCGTGAACTTGCCGCCGGTGCCGATCTGGTCGGCGATCGTGTACGTGGTTCCGCGGAAGCCGTATTTGTCCATGAGCGGACGGCCGTTGGTGAAAACGTCCTGCCAAGAGTCGTCGAAGGTGATCGACACGAGCCCGTTGGGGTGGGTCGAGTTGGTGTCCGGGACGATCTCGACTGCCTGAAGCCGTACGGTGCAGGGGCCCTGGCCGGCATCGATCACCGAGAACCGCATGTCGGTGAACCCGGCCCGGACCGAAGGCACACGGGCCGCGTTCATCGTGAACGCCCCGGCGGCGGCGTTGAGGTCGCCCCACTGCAGGGTGACCACCACCCACTCGCCGGACTGCACCCAGTTCTGGCCCTTCTGGTGGGTGTGCACCCGCCAGCGGTAGGCGTTGGCCAGGCTTTTCGTGCCGACGTAGAAGTTGATCCAGCGCAGCCTGTTCACGTCGGACACCTTGAAGATCAGGCGGAGGGCCTTGCCCTTAAGGTTCACCGGCGGGCCGCCCAGCCGCTCCAGGCCGGCCTGGTCGGCGTTGGCCCCCTCCTCGGTGGCCTTCCCGGCGGTGGTCAGCGAGACGGACTGCGTGCCGCGGACAAACTCGGTGGTGTCGTTGAGGACGGCCTTCTGGACGTTGCCGCCGGTGGGGGTCCAGCCGTGGCCCTTCTGGAAGTTCTGTGACCAGGACGCCTTCGTCAGCTCCGGAACGACGGAGGGCGGACCGACCGGCGCGAAGTGGGCCGAGGCTCCATGACCGAAGATCCTGGGACCGGCCAGCGCGGCCGCACCGCCCCCGGCCGCCACCACACCGGCTCCGACCGCGCTCGCCTTGAGCACGGATCGCCGTGACGCTCGGTGGGATCTGGGCTGTTCATGATCATTCACGGCGGCCACCCTAATACCCGTTGAGCTGGGACGGACCCCGGTACCGGAGCGGACCGGGTCTTCAGGCCGACAGCCACTGACGGGCGTTCTGCTGCGGGACCGCGAAGAACGTCGCCCCGGCGTAGCGGAACGTCTCGCCGGGCTTCTCGAGGGGCTCGACGATCCAGGCGTCGACGACGCGGCGGCCGTCGATGTTCACGTGGTCGCCGCCCTGCCCGTCGGAGAACTCGATGTCCCGCAGCCATCCGACGCCGTCGGCGTCGCCGCGCTGCCCGGCCGAGAACTCGACCACCAGGTCACCGACCCGCGGGCGCTTCATCCGTTCGCGGAGCTCGATCATCAGGTGTGACGTGTTGGTCATGGTCGAGGTCCAGAGCTCGTTGCTCAGAACGGCGATCAGCCGGGTCCTGCTGGGAAGGACCTCTGGCGTCGGTCGGGACTTGCGAAATGGCACACCCGAAAGTAGCTCGCCTTCGGCCGGGGTGAACCGCAGGTCATAGCGGGTGCGATCCTGCACACTCCGCGCCCGGACCTCGACGGCCCAGATGTCCCGGTTACTCGCGTTTTCCGATGATCGCGTCACCGAGGTAGCTCCGCACGACGTCGCTGCGCACCGCGTCGGCGTGGGTGTCGTCCTCGGCGATGGCGCTGCCGTCGGGCTTGGCGGTGAGGCTGTAGATCAGGTAGTGACCGCGTACGTCCCAGGCGAGGTTCGCGGCGGCCCGGCCGATGAGGTTGGACCCGCCCCCGGCGACCAGACCGCCGAAGCGGCCGTCGCCCTTGTCGATCGCCGTCTTGATGTCGCTCGCCGCCCGCAGTGCCCTGTCCCGGGAGTCGAGGTTGAAGATCCCGGCGGTGACCGCGACCGCGCCGTCAGCCGACTGCACCGTGGCCCGGACGACCTGGTTGCAGCCGGCCGCGACCAGGTCTTGGGCGACAGCGCCGGTAGCGGCGGTGCGGCAGTCGGCCGACGACTGTGTCTTGAGGACTTTGTAGGCGCCCGCACTGCCGGGGATCGTAGCTGCGGGGAATGCCTCGGCCACGGTCAGTTGCCGCGGGTCGGCCCGGCGATCGAGGATCTTGACCTGCGCGGATTCCTCGGCCTGGGCGTCGGCGTGCCTCAGGTACCACCAGCCGCCTCCGCCACCCAGAGCCAGCACGAGCAGAACGAGCATGACCACCAGTGGCGCCCGGGATCGTCCACTGGGCGGCGCCTTCGTTTCCGGCGCCGGCCGCGGCGGAACCTGGAAGGTCGCCGGGTGAGATCGGCCACCGTCGCCGTACTCGGAGGTCATGGCGCAGAGGCTAACCGAACGCGTTGTCGCCCGAACGGCCTAGCCCACCACTCGGCGACATGACGAAACGGCCATGGCGAAAACACTGAGAGGCCAGGCATGGCACCCGTTCGTTCAGCGCACACGTGACTACCACCGCGCGGAGGTAGCATGGCGCGGCTGATCAGCAAGATCAGTCGCCGACCGAAAGCATGGTATCACATGGGCATCCACATTGGATTGTTCGAAGTGCTCCTTGCCGCGGGATCCATCGTGACAATCTTCGCGCTGTCCATCCGGCTGTTCTGGAGACGCGGGATGAAGCCGTGACAAAACATGCTAAGTCCGCGCAATGGACTCCGGGCCGGGCCCTGCCCGCCGTGGTGCTCATGCTCGGTGGTGCATCGCTGTGGCTCTACCACCATGTGACCAAGTTCGAACACTTCGACAGTGATGTGTCGGCGTTCGAGGTGGTTTACGCGTTCGCCTTCGTCGTCTTCTTCCTGCAACTGCTACTGGCCACCTTCGACCGTCCGTGGCGGGTCAAGGACTCTGCGCAACTAGCCGAGCTGGACAGACTGAAGGTGGTGGCCGTCGTCCCCCTCTACAACGAGGACGTCGACGCCGTCATCGCCACGGTCCGGGGACTGATCGGGCAGACCCGTAAACCGGACGCGATCTTCATCCGGGACGACGGCTCGAACAAGGTCGACTACATGGCCACCGAGATGTGGGCGATCGAGGCCTCGAACGCCGAGGGCATCCCGCTGGTCTGGATGAAGGACAAGAACCGCGGCAAGCGGGCCACCCACGTGGCCGCGTCGCTGCGCTTCGCCGGCTGGGCGGACGCCTACCTCACCATCGACTCCGACTCGGCGCTCGCGCCGGACGCCCTCGAGAACCTGTTGCAGCCCCTCGTCGACCCGAAGGTCATGTCGGTCGCCGGGGTGTTCTTCACCTACAACCTCAAGGGTGTCATCGCCCGCGGTGTCGACCTGCTCTGCACGGCGTCCCAGCTGACCGACCGCTCCGCCGCCTCGGCGCTGAGCTCGGTGCTGGTCAACTCCGGTGGGCTGACCCTCTACCGCGCCCGGGTGATCGACGAGACCCGGCTCGGTTACGTCAACGAAAAGTTCTTCGGCCGGCACGTCGAGTTCTCCGACGACTCCTACCTGACGCTGCAGGCCAAGCTGCGTGGCAAGACGGTCCAGCAGGCCAACGCCTTCGCGTTCTGCGTCATGCCGGAGAAGATGTCGAACCACCGGCGGCAGTTCCTGCGCTGGCTGCGCGGCTCGTTCATCCGCTCGTTCTGGCGCTTCAAGTACCTTCCGCTGGGTTCCGTCGCCTACTGGCTGCACTTCGTCAAGTGGGTGCAGACCGTGGCCTCGACGATCGTGGTGGCCTACCTGTTCGTGGTGAAACCGGTCGCCGACACCGTCGACTGGCTGCGCGGCGGCGACACCTCGGCGCTGGTCAACGACGCCGAACTGCTCGGATACACCGTCGTCATGCTGATCGTGTTCGGCTACGTCCAGCTGCTGCGCGTGTTCACCGTCCGCCGATCCGATCAGAGCAGAGCGGCTCAGCTCGGATGGTTCCTGCTGCTCGGACCGGTCGTGACGCTGTGGCAGTGGTCCGTGTTGCGAGTCTGGCGACTGTGGGCCATCGCCTCGTGCATGCGTTTCAAGTGGGGCACCCGCCAACAGGTCG
The DNA here is from genome assembly GCF_003999975.1 of Actinoplanes solisilvae. GTDB lineage: Bacteria > Actinomycetota > Actinomycetes > Mycobacteriales > Micromonosporaceae > Actinoplanes > Actinoplanes solisilvae. The sequence goes on from NZ_RJAC01000018.1 coordinate 161,334, forward strand.
AGGTGTCCATCGGGGGTAACCATGAAGAAGTTCTTGCCAATGCTGCTGCTGCTGCTAATGGCTGGATGCGCGACGAAACTGCCATCTTCTTTGCAGGGCCGGCAATCCGCGATCAGCGCGACCGATCCGGCTCAGCACGCTAGCCCGGTCCGGGCCACGGCCGCGATGCTGCGGTCGGCCAAGCCCGGCTTCGGCATCACCTCGGAGCGGCCCGCCGCACTCGAGTCCGACCTGACCGCGAAGGAGACGGGCTGCCGCCCGAAATGGCGGGGTGTGTACGCCTCCCTCGGCGCCCCGTTCGAGCTGTCCCGGCTCACCGAGGCCGCGGGCGTCCCGTTCCTGACGGTGCAGCCGAAGGAACTCGGCTCGGCGGTCGAGCAGAAGAAGTGGACGCTGGCCTCGACGATCGCCGGGCAGCACGACGCCTCCTTCCGGTCACTGGCCCAGACCGTCATCGAGTACGGCGACCTGGTCGTGATCCGATACGCGCCGGAGATGAACGGTGACTGGTCGCCATGGGCGGCCGGCGTCAACGGCAACACCACAGCGCAGTACGTCAAGGCGTGGCAACACGTCGTGACCTTGTTCCGCAAGGCCGGGGCCACGAACGTGCTGTGGCTGTGGGCGCCCAACATCGCCCGTGGCGCGACCGTCAAAGGATTCAAGCAGTTCTGGCCCGGCGACAGCTACGTCGACCTGATCGGATTCACCGGCTACGGCGTCGGCAACTCGTACTACGGCTACGAGACCGAGGCCGCCGAGACGTTCGATCCGACGATGAAGGCGCTTGCCAGGATCACCAAGAAGCCGGTCGTCCTCGCCGAGACCGGGGTCAACGGCGAGCACAAAACCGCATGGATCACCAGCCTCGGACCCTGGTTGCGCAAGCACCCCAATGTGCTCGGACTCGTCTGGACCGACGAGAAGCCACCGCACTCCAGCGCCGACTGGCGCTTCACCGAGACGCCGCAGGCCCTGAAGGCCTTCAAGACGTCCCTGGTCCCCCATCTCTCCTGCCTGTCCGGCAGCTGACCAATCGCCGGCCCTTCCTGGCCGGCTACCCGCAACAAAGGAGCGACCGTGGCGGTCGACGTAGTCATTCTCGGCCTCGGGTACGTGGGACTCCCCCTCGCCCGCGAGGCGACCCGGGCGGGCCTGTCCGTCCTCGGATTCGACGTGAACCAAGCGCTGGCCGACAGTCTCAACGCCGGCCGGTCCCACGTCGACGACCTCACCGACGAGGACATCGCCGCCATGATCGGCAGCGGTTTCCGGGCCACGACCGACGAACGGGAGATCGCCGGGGCCGCGGCCGCCGTGATCTGCGTCCCGACGCCGCTGGCCGAGGGCGACGGCCCGGACCTGCGCGCGGTCACCGGCGCCACCGAGGCGATCGGCCGCAACATGTGCCGCGGGACACTGGTCGTGCTGGAGTCGACGACCTATCCGGGTACGACCGACGAGGTCGTACGCCCGCTGTTGGAGAAGCTGTCCGGGCTGACCGCCGGGATCGACTTCAACCTGGCGTTCTCGCCCGAGCGCATCGACCCGGGCAACGAGCGCTTCGGCGCGGCCAACACCCCCAAGGTGGTCGGCGGCTACACCCCCGGCTGCACCGACCGCGCCGCCGAGTTCTACGGCCGCTTCGTCGACACCGTGGTGCGTACGCGGGGAACGCGCGAGGCGGAGACCGCGAAGCTGCTCGAGAACACGTACCGGCATGTGAACATCGCGCTGGTCAACGAGATGGCGCGGTTCTGCCACGAGCTCGACATCGACCTGTGGGACGTCATCCGGGCCGCGTCGACCAAGCCGTTCGGGTTCCAGGCGTTCTACCCCGGTCCGGGCGTGGGCGGGCACTGCATCCCGATCGACCCCAACTACCTTTCGCACAACGTACGCACCCGGCTCGGCTACCCGTTCCGTTTCGTGGAGCTCGCCCAGGAGATCAACGCGACGATGCCGGCCTACGTCGCCCGCCGCGCCCAGAACATCCTCAACGAAGCCGGCCTGGCCACCAACGGCGCGAACGTGCTGCTGCTCGGGGTCACCTACAAGGCCGACATCGCCGACGAGCGCGAGTCGCCCGCGATCCCGCTCGCCCGTGACCTGCACGGACTCGGAGCGAAGCTCGGCTATCACGACCCCCACGTCGACAACTGGCAGCCCGGCGTCGACGTCGTCCGCGTCGATGACCTGCACTCCGCGGTCGCCCAGGCCGACCTGGTGATCCTGGTCCAGAGCCACCGCGACTACGACGCGGACAGCCTCGCCGCGAAGGCGAAACGGTTCTTCGACACCCGCGGCGTCACGCGCGGCGACGACGCGTTCCGCCTCTAGGACTCTTTTCGGGTATGGCGGCCGCTGACGTCAGGACACGCGGCCGCCGGTGATGTCGACCCGATCGATCGACTCGGTGAACTCGCCGGTCAGCGGCTCGGCGCCGGTGACCAGGCGAGGCCCGAGGATGAGGCTCATCGGGTCGGTCGGGATGACCGTACGGTCAGTGATGGTCTCGAGCAGGCGGTCGTCGAGCGTGAACGAGACATGCTCGGCGTCGTACTCCAGAGTCGCCGTGTGGAACTCTCCGTCGTACAGGTCCACCCCGGTGTCGACCCGGACCGAGCTGACCTTGCCGTGCTTGGCGCTCTCGACATAGAGCTGCGAGTCGGAGAAGGGCTCGTCGGTGGTGAAGCCGAAGTTGACCTCGTTGAACTTGCTGCCGTCGCGGGCCGGTCCGTCGTCCCACAGCGCGGCACCCCACCAGACCGGGCGCCCTTCCGGCCGATCAGTGAGCGCGAACCGGACGGTGAAACGGCCCGCGGTGAACCGTTCCGGCTTGTAGACAACCTTCGACCAGGAGCCGGGATTGTCCGGCTCGACGTCGGGCCGCAGGTGGAACCGGGCCTTGCCGCCGTCCTCGATCGTCGGGCAGCTCTTCTCGCAGCGCCAGACGTTTGCGTTGAGGGTGTCGAAATTGTCGACGAAACTGTGGGCGGCGGGAGTCTGGCTTTGTGACGCCACGATGATTCCGGCCGCCAGAAGCGCCACCGCCGATCCGCCGGCGACACCCCACGCTTTGGAACCCATCCCAGCCTCTCCATGCCTCGCAGCACAAAGTATCTCAGGCCGGTTGTTCGCCGCGTCGCCGCACGGCCCCCACGTGCGGCGACGCGGCCGAGGAGGGCTCAGACGCAGTGGTCGTCCCACTGCAGCCAGGTCATACCCTTGTAACCGACCGTGCCGCCCCAGTCGATGCAGGCGCTCGGCGCATACACATAGACCGGGCCGGCGTACTGGGTGTAGTAGCCCTCGTCGTCGATCCACTCGTTACTGGACGACAGCTTGATCGAGGCTTCCATCCAGTCGCGCTCGCCGGGGGTGTTGCTGACGACGACGACGCAGTTCCAGCCGTTGTTGTAGGTCAGGAACGCCCGGCCGGTGCCGGTGCCGCCGACGCTCATCGAGTCGATCTGCCGGTAACCGCTGCCGCACGCACCGTTGTAGGTGGCAGCCTGCGCCGGGACGGCGGTGACAGCGAGCGTGGCGGCGGTGACGGCGACCGCGGCCGCTGCCTTTCGGAGGGCGCCCATCAGCAGACCGTGCTCGTGGAGCCGCCGGTGCTGTTCAGATATCCGGTGACGTGCGTGCAGTGCGCCGCGGTGTTCGCCGGAGCGCCCCACAGCTCGGCGCGGGTCGTGTTGTTGAGGGTTCCCTCGCCGAGGTCGTCACCGCTCTGGGTGTGGTCGATGACGTGGACGTAGAGGTCCCAGTTCGAGTGCGTGGCACGGTACTGCTCCCACACGTAGATGTAGGCGTAGTTGTAGCCGCACCCGTAGTACTGCTTGACCGAGGCCGCCTCCATGCCGCCGACGGTCAGCACCCGGGTGGTGCCGATCTGCCGGACGCTGGAGCAACTGGCCGGGGTGCTGGCCAGGGCAGCGGTGGGGTTGACCACGGTGGCGACGCCGGCGGCGGCCACGACGACGGCGGCGCTGGCGAGACTCTTACGAAGAAAGGACATGGCACCCAGGTAACCAGTCGGTCAGCGGCCCGGAACAGGTGTCGAAACGGCCACCATTCCGTCCCCCGGCCGAATTGGATTGCCCGGCGGCCACTGCGTCCGCCGGGGCCGCGGACGCCAATGAATCGTTGGAGGCGGCCCAGCTACGCTGCCGAAACATCGGACCACTCAATGCAACAAGCCGTTTCCCTTAATACCTCCAAGGACTCGGTTACGCTCCTGCCAGACGGCCGGTGCCGACATGTTGCGCGGGCCTCCCCATTCGTCACAATCCATGCGGTTCACACCGTAGGAGGACCTCGCATGTCCAAATCTCTGGCTCGGCGGCTCGGAACCGGGCGACGCTGTACGCCAGTGCGGCGGTACCGGACGGGTCGTACAACCTGGTCGTGGTGAGCAACGGTGCGCCGGACGCCGCCGCCACCGATCCCGACTACTTCCAGACTGCCGTGACCAGCAGTTCCGCGTTCACCGTCGGAGCCTTCTGACCCTTGGCTCGTGCGGCCCGGCACCCGGTGGGTGCCGGGCCGTGCCATTTTGGACAGCGCGGCGTACAGCCACAGTGAGGCCCCCAACCTCGGCCGCATCCTGTCCAAGCTCGACCTGCGCGACCGGGGGCAAGCGGTGATCCTGGCCTACGAGTGCGGCCTGACCCGCGTGCGGGCACCTTCGGGGGTGGCGGCGATCGACGACGTTCGTAGCCAATCGCGGAAACTGGTCCCGGTGCGGGCCGCGGGCTGCCGCCCGTAGCCGTAGACCCCATCGTTCTGTGCCCGCGCCATTTCGGTCAGCGCCGCGACAAAGCTGCCGGACAGGCCGAACCCGTCGAGCATCGATCGATACTCCGCGATGCTCTGCTGCCGGTAGGTCACCGGACGGCCCAGCACGTCGGCCATGACCTCGGCCATACCGGCCGGGGTCAGGTCGTCCGGCGACACCAGGGGGACGCTGTCCTGGCCGGACCACGTGGAGTCGCGGAGCAGCCGGGCGGCGGTCGCGGCGATGTCCTCGGTGGCGGTCAGCGGGAGCGGCCGGTCGGCGTCCAGCGGCTGCGGGAAGACACCCTCGTCGCGGATCATCCCCGCGCCGGCCAGGAGGTTCTCCATGAAATAGGCCGGTCGCAGTGACCGATAGTCGGCTCCGGACGCCTCGATGACGTCGTCCATCGCCCACGCGGCGGCCAGGGCGCCGGCCGGCTCGGGGTAGCCGCGGCCGATGCTCGAGACCGCCACGATCCGGCTCGCGGTGGCCGCGGCCGCCCGGGCGTACGAGACGTACTGCTCGGTGACGTCGGTCGACTGCCGGTCGGGCGGCACCAGCAGGAACAGGCTCCGCGCCCCGTCGAGCGCCTTGCGCAGTACCGCCGGATCCCGGTGCGACCCGGCCACGACGTCGACTCCGCGGACCTTGGCCGGGTCCCGGGCGATCACCCGTACCGGCTCGTCCGCCTGACGGAGCAGCTCGACGACGCGTCGGCCTATTTGTCCTGTTGGGGTGGTAACTACGATCATGTGCCCATCCTGCGGCGGTCCCGGTCCGGCCGGAAGGACCATTCCGGTCACGCTCGTTACCCTGGGGGTAACGTGGGCTCATGGAATCGCGGGCGCTCGGCTACTTCGTGGCCGTCGCCGAAGAGCTGAACTTCACTCGGGCCGCCGCCCGGCTCGGCATGAGCGTGCCGCCGCTGTCCCGCGCGATCCGCCGCCTCGAGTCCGACCTCGGCGTGACGCTGTTCGCGCGCAGCCCTCAGCGGGTCAGCCTGACCCCGGCCGGCGAGACGCTGCTGGCCGAGGGCCGTCTCGCCCTGGACGCGCTGCGGGCCGCCGCCCGCCGCACCCAGCGCACCGAGACGGCGTCGCTGATCCTGGCCATGAAGGCCGACGGCGACGCCGGGCTGCTCGACTCCCTCCTGACCCGCTACCGGGCCGACCCCGACGCGCTCCCCGTCACGATCCGCCTCTGTGGCTGGGGTGCGCAGCCCCGTCTGCTCCTGACCGGCGAGGCCGACGTCGCCCTCGTCACCGAACCGTTCGACCACACCGGACTGGACACCGAGGTCATCCACCGTGAGCCCCGGGTGGCCGCCGTCGCGTCCAAAGGCCCCCTCGCCGCCCGGGCGACGCTGACGCCGGGCGACCTCGGTGACCCGGTGATCCCCGACGGCGTCACCGACCTCGCTCAGCTCCTGACGCTGATCGAGATGGGCCGGGTGAGGGCCGCCTCGCTGCCGTCCTCGATCCGTGCGCGCTATCCGCGCCCCGGCATCACATATGTCGACATGCCCGACGCCCCGCCCGCGACGCTGGCGATCGCCTGGCCGGCCATGTCACGCTCCCGTGCCACCGCCGCCCTCGTCCGGGCGGCCGAGCACGCCGCACTCGAACGGTCAGGCTGAACGGCGCGGTTCTCCCTTTGCCACCGATGACGGCCGTTTCGGGTCCGACGTTCGGCGACCTCGCCTCGCGGAGGGAAAGGCAAATCTTCTGACCCTGATGTTCCCGACCTCCTCCGGAGCGGTTCTCGCGGACTAGAGTCACTCCCGGGCTCCGGCTATCAGGAACGGTCCCACCGCTGGGTCGACATGACGGGAAAGTGCCGGCCGCACGGCGAGAACCACGCGGGAGCGTGCCGATGGACGGGCTGACGGGCCGGGGCGAGGAATGCGCCCTTCTCGACCGGTTGATCAGCGCGGTCGGCGCCGGCGAGAGCCGCGTGCTCGTGGTTCGTGGTCAGGCCGGTGTCGGTAAGACCGCCCTGCTCGACCACGTCTCCACCCACGCCACCGGTTGCCGGGTGCTGCGGATCGTCGGGGTGCAGGCCGAGATGGAGCTGCCCTACGCCGGCCTGCATCAACTGCTCGCGCCCTCGATCGGCGTTCTGCAACGACTGCCGAAACCGCAGCAGAGGGCGGTCGGCACAGCGTTCGGGTTGAGCCCGGGTCCGACACCGGACAGGTTTCTGGTGGCGCTGGCGGTGCTCGGGCTGCTGTCGGAGGTCGCCGCCGAGCGGCCGCTGCTCTGCCTGGTCGACGACGAGCAGTGGCTCGACCGGGCGTCGGCGCTGGCGCTCGCGTTTGTCGCCCGGCGTATCGCGGCCGATTCGATCGGCCTGATCTTCGGCACCCGGCATCCGGGCGAGGAACTGGCCGGGCTGCCCGAACTGGTGGTCGAGGGGCTGCGCGACGACGACTCCCGGACGCTGCTGGAGTCGGCGCTGGCCGCCCCGCTCGACCCCCGCGTCCGCGATCTCATCGTCGCCGAGGCGCAGGGCAATCCCCTGGCCCTGCTGGAACTGCCGCGCGGCCTGAGCCCGGCCGAGCTGGCCGGCGGGTTCGGCCTGCCCTCGGCCCTGCCCGTTCCGGTCCGGATCGAGAACAGCTTCGAACGCCAGCTCGACAGCCTCCCGGCCGCCACCCGCCGGCTGCTGACCTTGGCCGCCGCCGACCCGTCAGGTGATCCACTGCTGGTGTGGCGAGCCGCCGAGAGGCTGGACATTCCGGCCGGTGCCGCCGGGCCGGCGACCGAGAGGGGCCTGGCCGAGTTCGGGGCGCGGGTGCGGTTCCGGCATCCGCTGGTGCGGTCGGCGGCCTATCGGTCGGCGCCGCTGGACGACCGGCGGCGGGCCCACGCCGTTCTGGCCGAGGTAACCGACCCGGCCACCGAACCGGACCGCCGGGCGTGGCACCGGGCGCAGGCCGCCGAGGGAGCGGACGAGGACGTAGCCGCCGAGCTGGAGCGCTCGGCGGGCCGCGCCGAGCAACGTGGCGGGCTGGCCGCGGCCGCCGCGTTCCGGGAACGGGCCGCCCTGCTGACCCCCGATCCGGGCCGCCGGGTGGGGCGCCTGCTGGCCGCGGCCCGCGCCGCGCAGGAGGCCGGCACGCTCGACGCGGCGCGGGAACTGCTGGTTCTGGCCGAGGCCGGCCCGCTGGACCCCTTGCACACGGCCGAAATCGATCACCTGCGTGGTCTCCTCGCCCTCGATGAGCAGCGCGACGGCGTCGCCGTCCCGCTTCTGCTGAGCGCGGCCAAGCTGCTCGAACCCCTCGACGCGGGCCGGGCTCGCCAGACCTACCTGGAAGCTCTCATGGCCGCCGTCGGGGCCGGTGAGCTGGGCGCGCCCGGTGGCATGCGGGCGGCAGCCGAGGGAGCCCTGGCCACGCCGACGGCGCCCGGACCCCCGCGCCCGGTCGACCTGGTCATCGACGGACTCGCCCGGTGGAAGCTCGAGGGGCACACGGCCGCTGCCGGAGCGCTGCGCCGGGCTCTGGAGCCGGTGCTGCCTCCGCAGGCCGAAACCTTCGACGCCGGCAGCTGGCTCCGGCTCATCGTCGGCGGAAGTCATCTCGCCATCGCCCTGGAGGTGTGGGACTTCGAGGCCTGGCGCTCCCTGGCTCAGCGGCAGGTGAAGGTCACCCGCGAGCTCGGCGCCCTGGTCCAGTTGCAGGTCGCGCTCAATCATCTCGGCGGAGTTCACCTGCTCTCCGGCGAGCCCGGAGTGACCGAGCGGCTCATGGACGAATGCAACCTGGTCGCCGAGGCCAACGGCAGCCGGCCCGACGACTACACCCTGGTGATTCTCGCGGCCTGGCAGGGCCGGGACGCCCACGCCTCGGCCCTGATCGAAACCGCGATCAGGAATGCCGCCGGACCCGGGGTGGGCCAGATGATCAGCTCGGCCGGCTACGCGAGCGCGGTTCTGAACAACGGCCTGGGCCGGCACGACGTCGCCCTGGTCGCCGCCCGGCAGGCGTTCCTGGCCGACGAGTTCGGATTCGGCCCGCAGGTCGTTCCCGAGTTCGCCGAGGCGGCCGCCCGGACCGGCGACACCGACGCGGTCCAGGCGGCCCTCGACTGGATGGCCGGGCGCACCCGCGTGACCCGTACCGATTGGGCGCTGGGCCTCGACGCCCGGATCCAGGCCCTGGCCGCGGAGGGCGACGAGGCCGACCAGCTCTACCGCTTCTCGATCGAGCGGCTGGGCCGGACCCCGATCCGGACCCAGCTCGCGCGGTCACACCTGCTCTACGGCGAGTGGCTGCGCCGGCGGGGCCGCCGGGTCGACGCGCGCGAGCAGCTTCGCACCGCCCACCACATGCTCGACGACATGGGGATGGCGGCGTTCGCCGACCGGGCCCGCCGCGAGCTGCTCGCCACCGGCGCCACCGCCCGCAAGCGCGCCGCCTCGATCGTGCCCGACGGCGAGAAACTCACCTCGCAGGAGGCCGAGGTGGCGCGCCTGGCCCGGGACGGCCTGTCCAATCCCGAGATCGGGGCCAGGCTGTTCATATCGTCCCGCACCGCCCAATATCACCTGCGCAAGGTCTTCGCCAAGCTCGGTGTCAGCTCGCGCAGCCAGCTCCACCGCGTCCTGCCGGACGCCAGCCTGCACGGCTGACTGGCCAGGTGGCGGACGCGATCGCCGGCCACCCCCGCGACGATGACGGTTGGCATCGCCGAGCAGCTCACGGCTACGCCGTCGGGTCCGGGCCGGACGGTCCCCGTTCGAGGCGCTCATCTGGGGGGAACACATGACTGTCATCGACAAGATCCCGGTTCCGGCCCACGGGCCCGATCCGGTGGGTGCCGTCACGCTGAGGGGACGGGAATCAGCGCTGGCCCTGATCGATCGCCGCCTCGCCGATCTGCGCGACGGGCACGGCAACGTGCTGCTGCTCGACGGAGGACCGGGCATCGGCAAGACAAGGCTCCTCGACGAGTTACGGAGCCGGACCAACCGGGCCGGGTTACCCGTCCTGCGGGCCGAAGCCGTCGACGGGCAGCAGAATGTACGGTTCGCGCTGTTGGTGGCGGCCGTGTTCGGCGCCCAGCCACCGATCACCGAAGTACAGCACGTGCGCGACGCCGACCGACGCGGCGACCTCGGCTACTGGCTGGTTCACGAGCTGACCGAAGGGCTGCGGCGAGCCTCGACCCGTACACCCCTGGTGGTGATACTGGACGGTCTGCAATGGGCGGATTCCGCCACCACCAATGCGATCCGGGCGATCAGCGCCGGGCTGCGGAACTCCGCCGTGCTGTGGGCCCTGGCGGCTCGGCGGGACCAGGCCGGCGACGGGCTCCGGAAACTGTTCACCGAACTCGCCGACGGCGGCGCGGACACCGTGAGTCTGGGCGGGATTCGCGCGGCTGCCGTCCCGGCCCTGATCGAGGACGTCGTCCGCACGGCGGCCACGCCGCGATTGCTCGGGCTGGCCGAGCCGGCTGACGGCCACCCCTTCTGGCTCATCCAGTTGCTGTGCGGACTCCGCGAGGAGGATTGCCTGCACGGCACCCGAGGACCGGCGACGCTGCCTCGACGGATCACGCGCTTGATGCAGGAACGGTTGGAGGCCCTGACACCGCAGGCGCGGCGCCTGGTGCGAATGGCCGCCGTGATGCCGCCCCGGTTCACCGCCGACCACCTGGCCGGTCTGACGGACAGTCATGCCACCGAGCTGATCGAGCCCCTGGACGAGGCGATCCGGGCGGGACTGCTCGCCGTGGACGGCGCCCGGTTGCGCTTCCAGCCGGAGCTGCTGAGACACGCGACCCGCGAGACCATGCCGGTCTCTCTTCGACGGGCCCTGGACCGCGAGGCGGCCGAGGTGCTGCTGCGGGCCGGGGAGAATCCGGTCGAGGTAGCGGCCGGCGTGGCCGAGACGGCGGAAGTGGGTGACCGGCCGGCGGCCTCGGTGCTACGCGCGGCGGCCCGCGCTCTGGCCGCCTCCGACAGTGGCGCCGCGGCTGACCTCTGCGTCCGCGCTGTCGACCTGCTCACGGCGGACGACGCCGAGCGCGGGCCGACCGCGGCCGAAGCAGCCGAACTCCTGCACCGGGCGCACCGCGTGAGCGAGGCCGAGCTGCTCGCGGACCGGGTGATCGCGGGTCCGCTGACGACCGGCAGCGAGGCCGAGCTGCGTCTGACGATGTCAACGATGGCGTCCCGGCCGCTCACCGACCGGATCCGGGAGAATCACCTCGCGCTGAACCTCACGGGCATCGACCGGTCGACGCGGAGGCGGCACCACGTCCAGCTCGCTCAGAACCTGCTGCTGGCCGGCGATCACGAGTCGGCGTACCGGCTCGCGCGCCGGACGCTGGCGGGCACCCAGGAGACCGGCGACCCGGAACCCGATGGTGCCGCCCGGCTCGTGCTGGTCGCCACGCACATCGCCCGGGGTGACGCGAGCACCGCTTCGACGGAGCTCTCCGGGCTGCTGGGCAGCGGGCCGCCGCTCGCGCTCGGCGCCGACAACGTTCTGACAGCGGCGCTGTGGCACTGCCTCGGGTGTGACGAGGAAGGGGGAACCGTACTGAAGGACTGCCTGGGCCAGGCCCGGCGGGAACGCAACAGTCCCCTTCTCGCTCTGACCACCCATATCCGGGCGCAGGCCGGCCTGATCGCCGGCCGGCTGACCGACGCTCGCGCCGACCTGGACTCGATCGACCCGGACCACGAGCAGGGCTGGGCGCTCGTGCTCCGGATGGTGACCGCGGCCGGACTCGCCGTCCACCTGGGCGACCGGGACCTCGGCCGGGCGGCCACCGCGGCGGCCAAGCGCCTGCGCTCGGCGGACGGACCCAGCGAGCGGCGTTGGGCCGGCCGAGTCCTGGCCATGTCGGCCGCCCAGCGCGACGACATGGCGTACGCCTGCCGGTTGCTGGCCCAGGACTCCCTGGTGCCGGGCGCCCCACCGGTTCCGTACGACATGTCCTTCCTGGTCGCCGCGGCCCGGATCGCGGTGTCGGCCCGTGATCGCGATCTCCTCGAGCGGGTCACCACCGCCGCCGCCGCGCACACCGGGAACAGCGCCGCGCCGGCGTTCGCGGTCGGAGCCGATCATGTCGTTCGGCTGGTCGACGGCGACGCTGCGGGACTGCTCGCTGTCGCTGACCGGCACTCCGGCTCCCGGCCGCTGCTGGCCGCGGCGGCGACCGAGGACGCCGGCCGCATTCTGGTCGAGGACGGAAGCACAGCCGCCGGCCTGGAGCAGCTCAACCGGGCCTTCGACGCCTATGCCGCGGCCGGGGCCGTGGCCGACGCCCAGCGACTCCAACAGATGTTGCGCCGGCACGGCACGCACCGGCGGGTCATGAAGCGTCGCCCCAGCAGCGGCTGGGACAGCCTCACGGAGGCCGAGCTGGGCGTCGTCCGGATCGTCGCGACCGGTTCCACCAACCGCGAAGTGGCCGAACGTCTGTTTCTGTCGCCGCACACGGTCAACGCTCATCTCCGCAACGCCTACGCCAAGCTCGGCATCGCGTCCCGCGTGCGACTGGCGAACATGCTGCGAGACTACGACGGCTGACCCGCCGTGAGGCGGCGTAATCGATCAGGGTCTGGACCTCGGTGACCGTGTTCGAGTCCGATCCCCGAGGTGCGGGATTCCAGCGGCGCCGTGGGTAGTAGGAGCAGGTGAGAAAGACGGTTCTGGTAAGCGGCGCGTCCGGCTTCATCGGCTCCCACGTGGCTGCACGCCTGGCCGAGGAGGGTTACCGGGTGCTTGCCATGACCCGGCACCCCCGGGATTATCACGGCGCGGGGGAGCCGACCGAGGCGGATGTGTCCGATCCCGTCAGCCTGGCGGCGGCGTTCGCCGGGGTCGATGTGGCCTACTACCTGGTCCACTCGCTGGCCTCGGCCGATTTCGAACAACGCGACGCCGACGCCGCCCGCAACTTCGCGGAGGCCGCGGCCGCGGCTCAGGTGGAACGGATCATCTACCTCGGTGGGCTCGGCGCGAACGACGGCACGTTGTCGGCGCATCTGCGGTCCCGGCGGGAGGTCGAGGACATCCTCAGATCCGGTCCGGTGCCGGTGACCGTGTTACGCGCCGCGGTGGTCATCGGCCACGGCGGTATCTCCTGGGAGATGACGCGGCAGCTCGCCCACCGGTTGCCGGCGATGGTGACGCCGCGATGGGTGCGCACCCGGACCCAGCCGATCGCCCTGCCGGACGCGGTGCGCTATCTCACCGGGGTGCTCGAGCCGGTCGAGGCCCGCGGCCGCACGTACGAGATCGGCGGCCCGGAGGTACTGCGCTACATCGACATGTTGCAGCGCGTCGCCAAGATCCGTGGAAGCCGGCTGCCCAACCTCACCGTGCCGCTGCTGACCCCGCGGTTGTCGTCGGCGTGGCTCAAGTTCGTCACCGACGTCGACCTGGCAACCGCCCGCAACCTGGTCGACTCCATGTCCACCGAGGTGGTCGTGCACGACGACGCCATCATCCGGCTCGTTCCCGGCACGCCCCTCGGCTACGACGACGCGGTGCGGCTCGCCCTGGCCGACCGCGAGCGGGCCGCCCGGCACGACCGGCAGCGGGCGGCTCGGTGACGTCGGCCTGGCTGAGCCGCGCTCGACGTACCGTGGGTCCCTCGCTGATCGACCCGGTCGACCGCGACCACCACCAGACCGACCGGGAGTTCCGAAGGCGCCGCGTCGTCGTCGCGATCACCCTGCTGGCCGGCGCCGTCCTGCTGGGGATCTCCCTGTCGGTACGCCCCGGCGACGACGTCTTCTACCTGCTCACGGTGCTGGTGGCGCTCACCTGGGTCACCGGAGCGCTGCTGTCCGGGCCGCTGCACCTGGGCCGCATAACGGTCCGCGACCGGCTGCGACGCCCGATCGTCACGCCGATCGTCACCGGGCTCCTGCTGGGCGCCGTCTTCGTGGCCGGCTCGCTCGTCGTCCGCGAACTGCCGCCGCTGCGTGAGCTGGTCAACAGCGTCCTGGCCCACGCCCGGTACGGCGCCGTCGTGCCGATCGTCGCCGTCACGCTCCTCAACGGCGTGGCCGAGGAGGTCTTCTTCCGCGGAGCGCTGTTCGCCGCGATCGGCCGGCGGCACGCCGTCCTCATCTCCACCGTGATCTATGCGGCGGCGACGGTCGCCACCGGCAACCTCATGCTGGTGTTCGCCGCTTTCGTGCTCGGCCTGATCCTGGCCCTGCAGCGCCGCGCATCCGGTGGCGTCCTCGCCCCCATCCTGACCCACATCACCTGGTCGACGACGATGGTGCTGGCGCTGCCCGCCTTGATCCGCGAGTAAGTGACACCAGTTCGGCGGCCACGCCCGGTTCGAGGACTGATTCGCCGCGGACGGCGGCGCGGACGGCTTCCATCAGCCGTTCCGAGGAAGCGTCCTTGACCAGGTAGCCGATCGCCCGGCGCGGATCGCGGGGAACACGTCGGCGTCGTCGTCGAAGGTGGTCAGGGGCGATCACCTTGACCTGCGGGTGGTTCGCTCGGACGTGCCGGGTCGCGGTCGTCCCGTCCATCACCGGCATCCGCAGGTCCACCAGCACCACGTCCGGTGACGCCCCGCCCGGCCAGTTCCACTCGGCCGCCCCGGCCTGGGCCTTGCGATCACGGCGTCGCGATGCGCCGCTGCCCGCCGAGCCGGAACCGTTTCACCAGACGTACGAGGTGTCGTAGGGACCGCGGCGCGACCCGGTCAAGAGTTGTCGATTTTGGTCAGGGTGGTGGCCTCACCGTTGGTGACGGTGACCGCCACCAGGCCGCCCTGACTCGCGGTCAGCCACTTCGTGAACTTGGCCGCCGAGATCGACCGGCCGGCGCCGGCGCGCACCGAAACGATGTCGGCGCCCCCGTCCACGTTCTCCCACACCGTCAGCTTCGGCGCCGACCGGACCGGGATCGTCACCTTCGTGCGGCTCTCGACGATCTGGAACGGGTCGCTGCACCGGATATCACTCGGATCGATCTTGAATTGCTTGCAGTAGTCCGCGCTGTCCATCACGATCACGGGCTGGGCCACCGCGGAGTGCGCGACCGGATCGTACGAGTAAAGCTCCACGACCGACTGGCTGGAACCGGTCGTCGGATCGGTGAAGTGCGCCGGCTGACCCACCACCGGCGACCGGAGATCGACGTTCGCGAAGGCGACCGTGGCGTCCCGATCGCTGGCGTCGTTGAGCACACCGAGCACCACCCGGCCCGCGACCAGCTGCGGGTCGGTGACCGGCATGCTCACAGCGGGCGTGCCGTCGACCGTCACCTGGGCGATGCCGTTGCGCACGGCGATGCCGGCCCGGTGCGTCCGCCCGACCCGGAACGCGGTCGAGGCGACCCGCTGCTCCGAGGTGAACCCGTTCCCCGAGCTCTCGTCGATCCCGAGCCGGATCTCGTTCTCGCAGAACGAGGCCGCGTATCCGCGCTGGTCGACCATCCGGAACCAGATCACCGCGCAGGCGCCCGGCGAGACTACGCCGACGTCGGCCGTGATCGTCTGGTCGCCCGCGAACGAATCCGGCGACCCCTTGCACTGATAGAGGGGAGACATGTGGGTCGTCGCCAGCATCCGCCGGTCGAAGGTGCACCACCCGGCGGCGCTGTCGGCAGCCCGGTCGGCCTTCCACAGGCCGGGCCGGTCGAGCTGGTCGGACACCCCCGGCCCCTGAATCCGCGGCGGGCCCGCGACGGCCACCGACGACCGGGGCGCGGGCGCACTTCGCGACGCCGACGGCGACGACACCGACGCCTCGCCCCGCTGGTCGCGCGCCAACGCGAACCCGGCGCCGGCGCACACGACGGTCGCCGCCGCGGCCACGGCCACCCAGCGGCCGGCCCGCCGACGACCGGGGGCGCGTACGCCGGAAGTCCGCACCCGGCCCGTGAGCTGCGCCGCCTCAGCCGCCATGAGCAGCTCCGGCCGCTGGGCGAGCGCTCCCCCGGTCTCCGCCGCCAGCAACAGGTCGAGCAGCTCATGCGCGGTCGGCCGCTCGGCCGGATCCTTGGCCAGCGTGCGGCCCACCAGGTCACGCAACGACCCGTCCAGCCCCGTCAGGTCGGGCGGCTGGGTCAGAATGCGCGCCGCCGTAGCGGCCGGCGAATCCGCCCGGAACGGGGTACGGCCGGTCGCCGCGTAAGCCACCACGACACCCCACGCGAACACGTCCGCCGCCGGCCCCACCGTGTGGTCCGAGTCGCTGTCGAACCGCTCCGGCGCCATGTACGCCACCGTGCCGACCATCTGATCGGTCTTGGTGTGCCGGCTGGTCGCCTCGAGCGCCCGCGCGATCCCGAAGTCGATCACCTTGGGGGTGCCGAGCGAGAACAGCACGTTCTGCGGTTTCAGATCTCGGTGGATGACCCCCACGCCGTGGATCGCCGCCAGCGCCGTGGCCACCCCGACCGCCACGCTGTGCAACGTGCCGCCGTCCAGCGGCCCCCGCTCCCGGATCACGTCGGAGAGACTCGGCCCGTCGACGTACTCGACGACCAGGTATGGAGTGTCGTGATCGGGGTCGGCGTCGAGCACCGCCGCCGTGCAGAAGCCGGGCACCTCGCGGGCCCGGTTGACCTCGCTGCGAAAGCGCCCCCGGAACTCGGTGTCCCAGGCGTGCTCGGCCCGCAACATCTTGACCGCCACCAGCCGGCCGTCCGGCGAGCGCCCAAGAAAGACGGTGCCCATGCCGCCCTCGCCGAGACGACCGAGCAGCTCGTAGTCACCAAGCCGGCGGGGATCGTTCGGCATCATTGAATGGGTCACACGCGGCAGGGTAGCGGCATCCCACCGGACCCGGCACACCGCGATTCGCAGCGGATCCCCCATGCCGGCGGACGACGCATCACCGCGACAACCGATGATCGGGGGACGCGACCGGGCTCCATGATCACGCTCTGCTACTAATCGGTGCGAGGACCCTTGACCGCACGAAGAGGTGACGCATAGATTCCTGTCACTACTTCCGGAAGGGATTCGAAAGTTTCGGACCCTCATCGTCCTCGTCGCAAGGAGTTCCGGTGCGTCCTCATCGGCTTACCCTTTCTGTCGTCAGCGCCGTCGTGCTGCTGGGCGGACAGCTGACGTTCGCCGGGTCGGGCCCGGCGGGCGCCGCGCCCGCCGCCGCGAAACCGTCGCCACCGGCCTACCCGGCCGATTCGCTGCGGGCGCTCGCCGCCCGCGTGGGCCTGCGCATCGGCACCGCCGTGAACCCCGACCTGCTCGGCACGAACGCCAAATACACCCAGATCACCGCGGAGCAGTTCTCGTCGGTCACCGCGGAGAATGCGATGAAATGGGCCGAGGTGGAGCCCACCCGCGGCGTTCACACCTGGGAGAAGGCCGACCAGCTCGTCGCCTTCGCCAAGAAGAACAAGCAGCTGGTACGCGGCCACACGCTGCTCTGGCACAACCAGCTACCGGCGTGGCTGTCCTCCGACGGCTACACGACCACCCTGTCGAACGACGAGGTGAAGGCGGTCCTGAAGAAGCACATCTTCGACCAGATGCGCCACTTCAAGGGCGACATCTGGCAGTGGGACGTGGTCAACGAGGCCTTCGACGACAACGGGCAGCCCCGCCAGACGATTTGGTACAAGGCGTGGGGCGGCCTCGGCTACATCGCCGACGCGTTCCGCTGGGCGCACCAGGCCGACCCCAAGGCCCTGCTGTTCTACAACGACTACAACCTCGAGTTCACCGGGGCGAAGAGCGACGCCGTGTACGCGTTGACGCGTTCGCTTCAGGCACAGCGTGTGCCGATTCAGGGCATCGGATTCCAGGGGCACCTCTCCACCCAGTACGGCTACCCCGACCTGTCGAACAACCTCGAGCGCTTCGCTGCCCTGGGGCTCAAGGTCGCCCTCACCGAGGTGGACGTCCGCACGCAGACCAAGGCGGACGCCGTCAACGAGCCGGTGAACCCGCTCGCCCCGTACGCCCAGGAGAGCTACTGGTCCCGCACGCTCAAGGCGTGCCTGGCGGTCCGTGCCTGCGTCTCGTTCACGCCGTGGGGCTTCGGCGACGCTTACTCGTGGGTGCCCGGCTGGTTCACCGACCCGCAGGAGGGCGCCGCCCTGATCTACGACGAGCAGCTCAACCCGAAGGGACAGTACGACGTGCTGCGGCAGGATCTGGCGCTCGCCTCGGGCGCCCCGCGCCGCTGAGCACGACCCGCTGCCGTGGCGGCCCGCCCCCGCTACCGCCAGCGCGACAGCAGCGTCGCCGAAACTCTCGGCGAGGAAGGCGCGTCGAGAAACGGGCTGCGGCAGTTGCGCTCTGCCGAACTGCCGCAGCCCGTTCCGCTGATGTGTACGCGCTCGGGCTGATCCGGCCGGGCGCGTTCGAGCGGGACCTCCGGGGCGTCGACATATCGGCCAAGATCGATAGTCCTGTGCGGACATTCCTCGGGTTTTCCCTTGCGACTCCAATGTGACCCATGGCACAGTCATTGGCACTCAGTGCCGCGCAGCCATGATTTGGCGGCACAGCGTGCTCGTCTGGAGGTTCGCAAATGAGTCGAATGCTGGCACTCGCGACCGCGGTGGTGAGTGCGACGGTGATCTTCGGGCCGAGCCCGGCCTCGGCCACAACGAGCACGCCGCCAAGATGCGCGGAGCTGACCGGAACGGCGATTCCGTCGTCGGCGATCAGCCTGCCGACCCGGGGCGGCCGCGTCGACTCGGCATCCGTGGTGACCCGGGTGGTGAGCGGCCGGACTGTTGAGTTCTGCAGCGTCGGCGCGTCGCTCTTCCCGAAGGACCCGTCCGCTCCGGACATCAGGCTGCAGCTCGCGATGCCCGTCGGCTGGAACCGCGGCACGATGATGTTCGGGGGCGGCGGCTACAACGGAACAATCCCCGACATCACCCAGAACGTGCCGTTCGGGCGGCCCGATGCGCCCACTCCCCTGGCTCGGGGATATGCGACCTACGCCAGCGATTCCGGCCATCAGGCCGGACCGGCCGGATCCCTGGACGGGTCCTTCGGCGTCAACGACGAGGCCCTTCGAAACTTCGCCGCCGGCGATGCGCTCAGGAAGACCCACGACGCCGCCATGTATCTCGTCCGTCGTGGCTATGGCGCCGGACCCGGCCTGACGTTCTTCGCGGGCGGCTCGACGGGCGGTCGCGAGGCCCTGGTCGTGGCGCAGCGGTGGCCGACCGCGTTCGACGGCGTCATCTCCGCCTACCCCGCCTGGAACAACACGGCCGAAGGCCTCTACCTCGGCTATCTGACGCAGGTGATGTCCCGGCCCGGCGCGTTCCCCGGGCCGGCCAAGCAGACGCTGCTCTACAACAGCGTCATGGCGGCCTGCGACGGGCGCGACGGTGTCGAGGACCGCATCATCTCGAACCTCGGCGGCTGCCACTTCGACCCCCGGGTGCTCCGCTGCCCGGCCGGCGCCGACTCCGGGCCGGCCTGCCTCTCCGACCCGCAGATCGCCTCGGTCACGGCAGCGTCCACACCGTTCCATTGGCCGTACCGCATCGCCAGCGGCGAGCGGTACTACCCCGGATTCCCGTTCCTGTCGGGCGCTGACATGAGGACGCCCTATCTCGGATTCGGCACCACCGCGCCCGCCAACCCCATGCCGGCCACCAGCGGGTACGGGTTCCAATACTGGGACCAGTGGGTGAAGTACTTCCTGACCCGGGACGCCGGTCACAACTCCCTGGTCGTGGACCCACGGCGACCCGGGAAATGGCTCCCCCGGATCAGCTACCTCTCCACCATCCAGGACCGCAACAACGCGGACCTTCGTCCCTTCGCGCGGGCCGGCGGACGGATGATCCTGATGCACGGCTCCGCGGACGAGCTGGTCTCCCACCGGTCCACGAACGACTACTACCGACGCGTGCTGGCCACGGCCGGAGCCCGGCAGACCAACGCGTTCCTGCGGTACTACGTGGCGCCGGGCGCGAACCACGCCAACTTCGGTGCGCCCGCGTTCGCCGCCACCTGGGACTCGCTGTCCGCCCTGGAACGCTGGGTGCGGGACGGGCAGCCGCCGTCCGGGCCGGTGGTGCAGGACCCCCGGGACGGCCGGACACGGCCGCTCTGCGAATACCCGGGCTGGCCGAGATACCGCTCGGGTGATCCCGGGAGCGCCCAGAGCTTCGTGTGTGCCCAGGGGACCAAGTGAGGGCGGCGATCCGTACCCGGGCCTTGACCAAGGTCTTCCGGGGTTTCCGTGCGGTCGACGAGGTCGACCTGGAGGTTCGTGAGGGCAGCGTGCACGCGCTGGTCGGTCCCAACGGTGCGGGCAAGACGACGTTGTTCAACCTGTTGACCGGCTTCCTGTCCCCGACGTCCGGGACGATCACGGTGTTGGACGAGGACGTCACCGGCCTGCCGCCCGAACGGGTCGCACGCCGCGGCGTGGCCCGGTCGTTCCAGATCACCAGCCTCTTCGACACCCTGACGAGCCGCGAGCATGTGGAACTCGCACTTCAAGGGCACACCCGGCACGGGTTCCGGTTCTGGCGGTCGGAGAGACTACTCGGCCGGCATCGCGCCCGCGTGGACGAACTGCTTGAGCAGGTGGGACTGATGCCGCTGGCCGACAAGCAGGCCGGGCTTCTCGCGTACGGGCAGAAACGCGCGCTGGAGCTGGCTCTGGTGCTGGCGCTGGACCCGCCGGTGATGCTCCTCGACGAGCCGACGGCCGGGATGGGGATCGAGGATGTCGACCGTACGATCGATCTGGTCCGTCGCCTCGCGGCCGGTCGCACCGTGGTGTTCGTCGACCACAACATGCACGTCGTCGGCAGCCTGGCCGACCGGGTGACGGTGCTGCAGCAGGGCCGCATCCTGGCCGAGGGCGGCTACGACGAGGTCCGCACCGACGAACGGGTGATCACCGCGTACCTGGGTGAGGCCGAGCATGCTTGAGGTCACCGGACTGACGGCGTGGTACGGCCAGGCGCAGGCGCTGCACGGGGTCGACCTTCGGGTGGACGAGGGCGAGGTCGTCTCGCTGGCCGGCCGTAACGGCGCCGGCAAGACCACCCTGGTGCGGTGCCTGATCGGGCTGCACAGGCAGGCCGGCGGCACCGTACGTCTGCACGGCCGCGACATCACCGGCCGGCCGGCGCACCGCCGAGCCCGCGCCGGCATGGGCTGGGTTCAGGACGACCGCGGCATCTACGCGGGCCTCACTGTCGAGGAGAACCTACTGTTGCCGCCCACGGTCTCCGACCGGGCCTGGGCGCTGAAGCAGGTCTACGACGCCTTTCCCGTGCTCGCCGAGCGCCGCAAGGCGCCCGGCACCACGCTCTCCGGCGGGGAGCAGCAGATGCTGGCCATCGCCCGGGTACTGCGGACCGGCGCCCGTCTGCTGCTCATGGACGAGCCATCGGAGGGCTTGGCCCCGGTGGTCGTAGCCCGGATCGGGGCGATCATCCGCGAGATCAAGGCCACCGGCGCCGGCGTGCTGCTGATCGAGCAGAACGTCAAGTTCGCCGCCACCGTGGCCGACCGGCACTACCTGCTCAGCCAGGGCCGCATCGTCGAGTCCCTCGACAACGACGATTTCCGGCGCCGCGAGGGCGACCTGCTCAAACACCTCGGCATCTGACCACTGGGGAGAACAGCATGGAGAGCAAGCGAAAGTGGGCCTGCGCCTCGGCCCTGACGGTGACGATGCTGCTGAGCGCCTGCGGTGGTGGCGGCCCCGGAAGTTCGGGCGGTGACTTCACGGGCGACAAACTGGTGCTGGCGGTCCTCAATGACCAGTCCGGGATCTACAAGGACGCGTCAGGGCCGAACTCCGTCAAGGCGGTCAAGATGGCCGTGGCCGATTACCAGAACAAGTACGGCGACAAGGCGGTCGTCACCAAGATCGAGGTGACCTCGACCGACCATCAGAACAAGCCGGACATCGCCAACACCAAGGCCGCCGAGCTGTACGAGCGCGGCGGGGCGGACGTCATCCTGGACGTGCCGACCTCGTCCGCCGCCCTGGCCGTTGCCAACCAGGCGAAGAACCACAAGAAGCTGTTCCTGGACGTGAGCGCGGCGACCACGGCGCTGACCGGGGCCCAATGCAACAAGTACACGTTCCAGTGGGCGTACAACACCTATCTGCTCGCCAACGGCACCGGCGCGACGGTCACCCGCAACGGTGGCAAGAAATGGACGATCATCTACCCCGATTACGAGTTCGGCCAGAACATGACCAAGTCCTTCACCGACGCGGTCACGAAGGCGGGTGGCACGGTTCAGGAGACCATTCCGACGCCGTTCCCGAACGAGAACTTCGCGACCTTCCTCACCAAGGCCGGCAGCGGCAACCCCGATGTGATCGGCACGATGCAGGCCGGCGGTGACCTGATCAACCTGGTCAAGCAGTTCAACGAGTCGGGGCTGAAGGACAAGGGCGTCGAGCTGGCCGTCGGGCTGATGCTCATCAACGACATCCACTCGCTGGGCGTGGAGCAGTTCGCCGGCACGCTGTTCACCGACCCCTGGTACTGGAACCAGGACCCCGAGGCCCGAGCCTGGGCCGACCGGTTCCTGGCCGAGACCGGGGCCCGCCCGAGCTTCGAGCACGCCGGCAACTACTCAGCCGCGCTGCAATACCTGGAGGCGGTCCAGGCGGCCGGCACCGACGACGCCGACAAGGTGGTCGCCAACCTCGAGGGCAAGAAGGTCAACGACGTGTTCCTGCGCAACGGCGAGATCCGGGCGACGGACCACTCCGTCGTCCACGACGCGAACCTCGCCCGCGTCAAGAAGCCGGCCGACGTGAAGGAGGACTGGGACTACGAGGAGATCGTGGCCAAGATCCCGGCGGCCGAGGGGTTCCCGCCGGCCGAGGCGTCCGGCTGCTCGATGAAGCCATGAGTGCGGTCGTTCAGTACGCCGTACAGGGGTTGGCGGCCGGCAGCTTCTACGCGTTGGCGGCGCTGGGGCTGGCGGTCATCTTCGGGGTCCTGGGCGTGGTGAACTTCGCGCACGGCGCGTTCTACATGCTCGGCGCGGTCGCCACGGCGGTTCTGCTCGACACCCTCGACCTCACGCTGTGGTGGTCGCTGCTGGTGGTGCCGGTGCTGATGTTCGGGTTCGGCGTCGTGGTGGAGCTGCTGCTCGTCCAGTGGCTGCTCCGGCTCGATCCGCTCTACAACCTCTTGCTCACGTTCGGCCTTACGCTGGTCCTGGTCGAGCTGGTCAAGCAACGGTACGGCGTTTCCGGGCTGCCGTACCGGCTGCCGGGCGGGCTGCAGGGACGCGTCGATCTGTCCGGCGTGGTGCTGCCGCGCTACCAGTTGTTCGTCCTGCTGTTCTCGGTCGCGGTGTGTGTGCTCGTCTGGCTGGTGATGACGCGGACCCGGATCGGCATGATCGTCCGGGCGGCGACCGAGAAACCCGAGCTCGCCCGAGCGCTGGGCATCAACGTCGGACGCTGGGTGACGCCGGTCTTCGGCTTCGGCGTCGCGCTCGCCGGCCTGGCCGGGGTGCTCGCCGCGCCGTTCCGGGCGATCACCGCCGAGATGGGCAACAACTTCGCGATCATCCTGTTCGCGGTCGTGGTCATCGGGGGGCTCGGGTCGATCGTCGGGGCGGTGGTCGCGGGCTTCCTGGTCGGCCTGGTCGAAGCCTTCGGCCAGGCGTACGCCCCGACGTTCGCGCAAATCCTGATCTTCGTCCTGATGGCCCTGGTCATCCTGATCAGACCGGCCGGTTTGTTCGGACGGCAGGAGGCGACAACATGACCCAGTCCGTGATCACGCAGGCTCCGGCCGACGGGGCCGACGTTGCCGTGGCCGCGAGCAACCCGAGGCTGCGGTGGATCCTGCTCGCGGCCGGCCTGGTGGCGGCGCTGGCGCTGCCCTGGTTCGTGTATCCGCCGGTGGCGATGGACATCGTGGCGCTGGCGCTGTTCGCGATCGCTCTGGACATCCTGCTCGGCTACACCGGTCTGCTGTCCTTCGGACACGCGGCGTTCTGGGGCAGCTCGGCGTATGTGACCGGTCTGATCGCCACGCATTACGGCCTGCCGTTCCCGGTGGCCGTCATCGGTGGCGCGGTCTTCGCGATGATTCTCGCGCTTCCCATCGGGTACGTGTCGGTGCGCCGCTCCGGGATCTATTTCGCGATGGTCACCCTCGCCTTCGCCCAGATGGTCTACTTCATCGGCTATCAGTGGAGCGACCTGACGGGCGGCGAGAACGGGCTGCAAGGCGTACCCCGGTCGTTCTTCGGCATCGAAGCGGTCGAGACCGACTCGTTCTACTTCTATTACGCGGCCCTGCCGATCCTGCTGTTCGGCATGTGGGCGGCGTGGCGGATCGTGCACTCGCCGTTCGGGCGGGTGCTGGTGTCGATCCGCGACAACGCGCCGCGTGCCCGGGCGCTCGGCTACGAGGTCGACAAATACAAGGCCGTCGCCTTCGTGCTCTCCGCCGGCCTGACCGGCCTGGCCGGTGGTGTGTTCGCCATCAGCCACGGGTTCGTCGCACTGACCGAACTGCACTGGACCACCTCGGGCGACGTCGTGCTGATGACGGTCCTCGGCGGCATCGGCACGTTGTGGGGCGGCATCGTGGGCGCGTTCCTGACCGTGATGCTCGCCGACTACCTCGCCTCCTCCGGCTTCCACGGCATCGACCTGATCACCGGCTCGGTCTTCGTCCTCGTGGTGCTGCTGTTCCGCCGCGGAGTCTGGGGTACCGTCCGCCACCAGTGGAATTCCCGGCGGCGGCGCCGCACAACGTCAGGAGAGGGCACCGGTCGGTGACTTCGCGGAGAATACTCGACACCAAGTACCGGATCTCGGAAACGGCGATGGCCCTGTTCCTGAAGGAGGGCTACGCGAACGTCACGGTCGAGGCCGTCGCCGAGGCGTCCAGCGTGTCCCGCCGTACTGTTTTCCGGCATTTCGAAAGCAAAGACGAACTCGTCTTCCCGGACCACACCGAACGCCTCGGGCTGGTCGAGCGGTGTCTCGCGGCGGCTCCGGAAGGCTCCGATCCGGTGGATGCCGTCATCACGGCCACCGCGGAGTCGCTGCGTGAGTTCCTCAGCCGGCCCGAACTCGTCCTCCGGCGCTACAAACTGACGCGTATCGTGCCCGAGTTACGCAAGCGGGAGGTCGTCGAACACGAGCGGTACGTGGCACTGACCCGGTCGTACCTGCGCGATCATCTCCCGCCCGACGCACCCCCGTTCCAGCCGATGGCCCTCGCCGCCCTCATCGACGCGATCCACCGATCGGCGCTCGGCAACTGGGTACGCGGCGGCGGCGCCACCGACCCCGAGGCCGAACTGATGGCGGGCATGGAATGGGTGCGCCGCATGGTGGATCACCAGTCGGCGTTCTCGACCGCTCCTCTGCTTCTCGCGGTGCTCCCCGACACGCCGCAGACCCGCCGCATGCTGACCTCGTTGAAGGACGCCGCGGAGGAACTGCCCTGACCACGGCGATCAGTGATCTCGGTCCTGGCGGAGGAAGCACGACAGGAGGTGCCGGAACTCGCGCGGGTGCTCGATCGCCGGCACGTGTCCGCATCGACCGAGCACGTGAAGGCGGACGTCGATCAGGTGGTCGAGCAGGGGCAGGGCGGCGGTCGCGAGCGGGGTGATCCGGTCCTGGGCGCCGTGTACGAGCAGCACTGGCGCGCGGATCGCGGCCAGCGTCGGCGCCGTCAGGGTGAGGTCGGCGGCCCACCGTGCCCTGGGTGGAGGGAACAGCGACGCGAATGCGGCCGCCCCCGTTCGCATCGCGGCCGCACGCGCGTCGACTGCCGAATCGGTCACGAGCGCCTGGTCGAGGAAAAGGCGACTCAGCATGTCTCGTGCCCCGAGCGGGCCGGGAGGGGCGGCCCAGAGCGCGTCGAGGTCGGCTGAGAGCGGCGCTCCGGGTGCTCCCATCGTCGAGACCGCGACGACATGGGTGACCTGCTGGGGGCGCGCGGCCGCCAATGCCAGCGCCACGGCACCGCCCATCGAGTGACCCACCACGGCGTAGTGCTGGGCCCCGAGGGCATCCATCAGTCCGGCGGCCTGCTCCGTCCACAGTCGCAGCCCGCCCCGGGAGCCCGCCGGGACCGGCGTACGGCCGAAGCCCGCCTGGTCGGGGGCCACCACGTGCCAGGACGGGCCGAGCGCCTGCGCCGTCGCCGCCCAGGCTCCGGATCCGGTCGTACCGGGTCCGGAGCCGTGCAGCATCAGAACCACGGGCCCGGCGCCGCTCTGCAGGACGTGGACCGGGGAGCCGTCGACGGTGACCGTCACGCGGAGTTGACGGACTTCGAGAAGACCTCCATCATCGCCCGGCCGAACTGCGGCATGTCGGGCCAGCCCCGGCAGGAGACGAGGTTGCCGTCCACGACGTCGGGAGCGTCGATGACCGTCGCGCCCGCGTTCTCCATGTCACCGGTGATCGGCGGGAAGCACGCCGTCTTGCGACCTTTCAGCAGCCCGTAGACCGCCGGCACCTGCGCGCCGTGGCACACCAGCGCGATGGGGAGGTTGCGCGCGAAGAAGTGCTCGGTGATGCGCCGGACGTCGGCGTCGACCCGGATCCACTCGGGGGCCCGTCCGCCGGGGATGATGAGGGCGTCGTAGCGCTCGACGTCGACCTCGGCCCAGGGCACGTCGACCGGCAGCTTCCGGCCGTTCTTCTCCACGTAGGCGTCGGAGTTGGGGTCGAACTCGTGGATGACCAGTTGCACGTCACGCAGCGTCCGTGACGAGACGTCCACGTCCCAGCCGCCCTCCTGCACGCGGTAGTAGGGATACATGGTGTCGAGCTCCTCGGCGGCGTCGCCGGTCAGGAGCAGCGCTCTGGGCACCTGCTTCTCCTCGCATCTGGGGGCGGTTTAGGCAAATCCAATCCGATCCGATCCGGTCGAACCAGCATTCCCCGGCCCGGCCCGCCCGTCAAGCCTCCACCTCCGTACAGTCCTCGTCCTTGACCTCGTCGAACAACCGCCGGAAACGCTCGCCGGACCGCAGGATGTGCCGGCGCATCGCGTACGCGGCGGCGTCGGGATCACGCGCTGCGATCGCGGCCACCACCTGGTCGTGCTCGTCCATGGCCAGGTGGGTGACCTGGGTGTCGTGGTGCAGGCGGAAAAGGTGCACGTGGCTGTGCAGGCGAGCGAGCGCTTCACGGATGACCTGGTTCTCCGCGCTCAGGGCGATGAGATTGTGCAGAGCGGCGTCGCGCAGTCCGAAGGCGCCGTACGCCGTGAGCCCGCTGCCGCCCTCCAGCTCGGCCATCTCATCCAGCATTCGTCGCAGGCCCGCCACCTGCTCCAACGACGCGCGTTCGGCGGATCGGCGCGCCGCCGCGGGCTCGAGGAGCAGGCGGACCTCGAGCATGTCCTCGAATCGCTGACGGGTGATTTGAGGGGGAATGCGGTAGCCGGCGTGGGGCACCCGCACGACCAGGCCCTCCGCCTCCATGCGATTCAGAGCGTCTCGGATCGGCGTCTGCGAGACCCCCAACTCTCGCGCCAGGACGTCGATCGTGACGCGGGAGCCGGGTTCGATCCGGAGCGACATCAGCTGTCCGAGCAGGGTTTCGTACACGTCGTCGGCCAGCCTGCCACCGGCTCGGCCAGCCGTTGTCTCGCCCGTCATGGCCCGGCTGACCCGCGCGATCGTCGCTTCGTCGTCCATCGTGACGTGAGGTCCTCTCTTGCGCCTTCACGGACTGTTGACATCACTCGCAACGCTGCGTCATGCTGACGCCCTCACCAGATCGTATAGGAAATGCGCGGGATGCTCGCCATCCCGCACCGGCGCGGAACCGCCCGCATCGCTCCACTTCGATCACCTGAACCTCTCAGAAGCTTGCTCGACGTCCTGTCCGGTCCGCCACCGCACCGCAATGGACGAGGACTCGTGACGCCGGCTCTCCGCAACAACCCGGCAACACCTCCGCAACACCTCAGAAATTGAACGGCGAAGCACATAGCGAGGCTCCAGAAGTCCCTTCCCAGAAAGCAGGCAAGAACATGCGGTATCCCAGGCGAATAGGGCGAGGCTCCAGTCCCGGTCGAAGGGTCCAGCTGGCCGCGGCGGCCATAGTTCTCGTGGCCACGACCATGGCGGCCTGCAGCGACGGCGAGGACGGCGCCGCCCAGGTGAGCGCGCCCAAGGCGCCGGCGGCCATCCCGGAGCTCACCAAGGACCCGCTGACCCTCAGCTTCATCTGGTTCGAGTGGCCCCCCGCCCAGGCACTCGAGAAGTTCGCGAACGAGGAGTACAAGAAGATTCGGCCGAACGCGACCATCAAGGTCAACACCGTGCCGAACGCGAACTGGCACGACGCGATGTTCACCCAGTTCGCCGCGCGCAAGACCGACTTCGACATCGCGATCCTGGACTCGCAACACATCGGCGAGGCCGTGACGAACGGCAACATCCTCGACCTCACCGATTTCGTCAAGAACAACATCGACACCAGTGCCTACAGCCCGTACCTCCTGGCCGCCTACGGCCAGTACCCCCAGGCCGAGACCGGCAAGCGCGACGAAAGCGCCAGCCTGTACGGACTGCCGCTGCTCGGCGACACCTGGACGATGATCTACCGCAAGGACCTGATCGGCGACAAGGCACCGCAGACCTGGGACGAGATGATCGCGGCCGCCACGAAGTGCCAGGCGGACAATCCCGGCGTCAGCGGACTCGCGTTCCACCAGGCCAACGGCTCCGACGCCGCGGCCGTCACCTACAACACGGTCAACGGCGTCTACGGCGGCAACCTCTGGGACGCCAAGACCCGCAAGATCGACGGCGTCCTCAACGACCCGGCCGGCCAGGAGGCGATGGACGTCCTGGTCAACAAGATGAAGCCGTTGACCGCCAAGGGCTCCGGCAACTGGTTCATCGACGAGGTGAACGCGGCGGTCGCCCAGGGCAAGGCCTGCATCGCGTTCAACTGGATCGCCGCGAGCGGCGGCCTGCTCGACCCGAAGCAGTCGACGCTCGGCAAGTCGCGGGAGCAGATTCTCGGCAAGCTGGGGTTCGCCACCCTGCCGAAGCAGAAGACCGACCTGGTGCCTCTCGGCGGCATGGGGATGCACGTGTCGGCCTACTCCTCCGCGGCGAACCAGGCCGAGGCGTTGAACTTCATGAAGTGGTTCGAGCAGGCTGACATCCAGAAGAAGTGGGCCGCGGCCGGCGGCGTGCCGTCGCGGACGGACGCCATTCAGTCGCCCGAGTTCCTCAACGCCGGGCCGTTCAACAAGGTGTACGCCGACTCGGTGCCGCGGATGCGGGACATGTGGAACGTGCCCGAGTACGCACGTCTGGTCGACATCGAGAACACCAACGTGAACGCGGCCCTCAACGGCGCGAAGAGCCCGACCGACGCGCTCAACGACATCGCCAAGGAGCAGCAGAGCGTGCTCGACTCCAGCGGTAAAAAGGGCGGCGGCGGACTGTGAGTGCCCCCGTCCCTCTGACGACCGATCGTCCCGGGCAGGTGGCGTCGACGACGCCGCCGGCCCGGGGCCGGTCCCGCTGGTTGAGCGACCGCCGGCTCGCCGTGGCCTTCATCGCGCCGGCGCTGCTGCTGTTGCTCGCCATGTCGGTGTTCCCGTTGCTGTGGGCGTTGTACCTGTCCTTCACCGACTACTCGGCCACTCGCGGCGGGGCGGCCAACTGGGTCTGGTTCGGAAACTACACCGCGATCTTGACCTCGGCGCAGGTGCACCTGCGGGCCTTGACGACTTTGATCTACGTGGTCGGCGCGGTCGGTCTGCAGACCGTTCTCGGCTTCACCATCGCCTACCTGATCTCGCGGCGCACGCACGGGCGAGGACTGCTGACCACCCTGTTCCTGGTTCCGATGATGTTGTCGCCGGTCGTAGTCGGGCTGTTCTGGCGGTTCATGCTCGACGCGCAGTTCGGCGTGGTCAACAGCATGCTCGGCTCGCTCGGCCTGGGGCAGGTGGAGTGGCTCACCAAGCAGCGGACGGCGTTGCTCTCCCTGATCGTGGTCGACACCTGGCAATGGACCCCGTTCATCATGCTCATCGCCCTGGCCGGCCTCACCGCGGTGCCCAAGTATCTGTACGAGGCCGCCTCGATCGACCGGGCATCCGAGTGGTTCCGGTTCCGCACCATCACTCTCCCGCTGGTGTGGCCGCTGCTGCTCATCGCCGTGTTGTTCCGGGCCATCGAGGCCTTCCGGCTGTTCGACCTCGTCTACATCCTGACCAGCGGAGGCCCGGGGGTCTCGACCGAGACGTTGTCGTTCCACGTCTACAAGGTCGCGTTCCTGGGCTTCAACACCGGGACCGCCTCGGCGTACGGGATTCTCATGGTCCTCATCGTGATCGTTCTGACGCAGCTCTACCTGCGTTACCTGAACAAGCTCAAGGAGGACTGATGGCCGTCTCCGTCAACGAGGCTGTGTCCGCCGGTCCTGTCCCCGATCACGCGCCCCCCGCGCGCCGCCGTGGCTTCCGGGGCCGCTCGGTGCTGGAGGTCGCGCTGCTGACCGCGCTGGCCGTCGTGATGCTGTTCCCGGTGCTGTGGATGATCGAGACGTCCATCAAGGAGAACCGCGACGTCTACGCCGTACCGGCGAAGTTCTTCGATTTCAAGGTCACGCTTGACCATTACCGGGACGTGTTCGTCTCCTCCGGCGGCGGCGGTCGCTCGACCCTGTCCGTCGCGTTCCTCAACTCCGTCCTCGTCGCCGGCGTCTCCACGGTGCTGGCCACCTTGCTGGGGGTCCCGGCCGCCTGGGCCTACTCACGCTTCTCCGTGAAGGCCAAGAAGGATCAACTGTTCTTCATCCTGTCCACGCGCTTCATGCCGCCCGTGGTGGTCGTGATCCCGATCTTCCTCATGTACCGCCAGGTCGGGCTCATCGACCACCCGCTCGGCCTGATCCTCATCTACACCGCGTTCAACGTCCCGTTCACGATCTGGATGATGAAGGGGTTCGTCGACGAGGTGCCCGCGGAGTACGAGGACGCCGCCATGCTCGATGGCTACACCCGTTTGCAAGCGTTTCGGAAATTCACCCTCCCCCTGCTTGTGCCCGGCATCGCCGCGACGGCGGTCTTCGCACTCATCTTCTCGTGGAACGAGTTCGTGTTCGCCATCTTCCTCACCTCCAGCGACAACGTGCGGACGGCCCCACCGGCCATCGCCGGCCTCATCGGCGGCACCACTGTGGACTGGGGGCTCGTGGCCGCTTCCTCCGTGGTGTTCGCCCTACCGGTGCTCATCTTCGCCTACCTGGTGCGCAAGCACCTCGTCGCCGGTGTGACGCTCGGGGCGGTGCGACGCTGATGGCCGGCATCGAGGTGACCGCCCTGCACAAGCGCTACCCGGACGGGACCGTCGCGGTTGAGCACGTGGACCTGTCCATCGCCGACGGCGAGCTGTTCGTGATGCTCGGCCCTTCGGGGTGCGGCAAGACGACCACGCTGCGGGCCATAGCCGGCCTGGAGAGGCAGACGACGGGCGACATCCGCATCGGGCCCACGCTGGTCAACGACCTGCCGCCGGCCGAGCGCGACATCGCCATGGTGTTCCAGTTCTACGCCCTCTACCCGCATCTGAGGACCCGCGACAATCTGGCGTTCCCCCTGCGGGCCGAGGGACTGCCCAAGGCCGAGGTGCGTGATCGGGTCGAGGAGGCCGCCCGGCTGATGCGGCTCGAACCGCTCCTGAACCGGCGACCGCGCCAGCTGTCCGGCGGAGAGCAGCAGCGCGTCGCGCTCGCCCGCGCCCTGGTGCGACGACCGCGCGCCTTCCTCATGGATGAACCCCTCACCAATCTGGACGCCGAGCTGAGGGCGGACATGCGTACGGAGATCAAACACCTGCAGGGACAGCTGGGGACCACGATGGTCTACGTCACCCACGACCAGGTCGAGGCGATGTCCCTCGGTCACCGGATCGCCATCCTCAACAAGGGCCGCGTCGAGCAGATCGGTACGCCGCTGGAGGTCTACAACCGTCCGGCGAGCCTTTTCTGCGCCGCGTTCATCGGCTCCCCGCCGATGAACCTGATCGAGGTGGAGGTAGCCGACGGGGAGCTGCGCGGTCAGGGTGGACTGGCCCTCACGCCACCGCCGGGCCTGCCGCGCGACCGTCGCCTGGTCGCCGGCGTCCGGCCGGAGGCGCTGGAGGTCGCCGAACCGGGGGCGGAACGGTCGGTGCCGGCCCGCGTGGTCTCGGCGGAATGGCTGGGCGACGAAGTCATCTACGTGGTCGACCACGGCGGCCAGCGCGACGTACGGGTTCGGATGCCGTCGACCGTCCGTTTCGACGCTGACGCGAAGGTCGGGCTGCGGCACACGGGCGTCGCCCCCGCGGTCTACGACGTGAGCACGGAAGAGCTGGTGGCCTGATGGGAACCGTGACAGCACAGGGGCTGCGCAAGTCCTTCGGCAAGGTCCAGGCCCTGGACGGCGTGACGCTCGACGTGCCGGACGGCTCGTTCTTCGTCGTGCTCGGACCCTCCGGGGCAGGTAAGACGACGACCCTGCGAGCGATCGCCGGCCTGGAGAAGCTCGACGCCGGGTCGGTGCATCTGGACGGCCGGGACGCGACCGACGACACCCCGGCCGAACGCGACCTGGCCATGGTCTTCCAGAGCTACGCCCTCTACCCGCGACGCACGGCGTACGAGAACATCGCTTCACCGCTGCGGGCACGCCACCGTCCTTCGAGCGAGATCGCCGAGGCCGTCGAGCGGGTTTCGAACCTGCTGCACATCGAACGTCTGCTGCAGCGTCGTCCCGCGCAGTTGTCGGGCGGTGAGATGCAACGTGTCGCCCTGGCCCGGGCGCTGGTCCGCAGCCCGCGCGCCTTCCTCATGGACGAGCCGCTGACGAACCTCGACCTCAAGCTCCGGGTCGAGATGCGTACGGAGCTCACCCGCATTCACCGCAGCCTGGGGGCAACCTTCGTCTATGTCACCAATGACCAGGTCGAGGCCCTTTCCATGGCCGACCAGGTCGCGGTCCTCAAGGAGGGGAAGGTGCAACAGGTCGGTACGCCGACGGAGGTGTACGAACGTCCGGCCAACCAGTGGGTCGCGGGATTCGTCGGCAGCCCGCCGATCAGCCTGCTCGCCTGCCACGCCGAGGGAGATCGTCTGGTCGGCACGGAAGGCTGGACGCTGCCTCGGCCCCGCTGGACCACGGCCGAGGACGGTCGTCCGCTGATGCTGGGCCTGCGCGCGGAGGACCTGTCCGTCGAGCAGCGTGGGGACGCGTCGTTGTCCGGTGAGTTGTACGGGCTCGAGCCGCTCGGTGACCGTACGGTGGTCGACGTCCGCGTGGGAACCAAGATCCTCAAGGTGAAGGCCCGGCCCACCGTCGCCGGGACGCCGGGTGAGCGGCTGCACGTCACCGTCGACCTGGACCGTGCCCATCTGTTCGACGCGGGCACCGGGCTGTCGCTGTCCGAGGCGGGAAGGTAATCCATGACTGATCCAATGAACGTCCTGGCCCCCGAACACCGCCGGCTCCGGATTGGCGACGCCTGGCGCGACGCCGCCGGCGGAGCCACCTTTCCCGTAGAGGACCCGGCCACCGGCAAGACCATCGCCGAGGTGGCGGACGCCGGCGTTGCCGACGGGCTCGCCGCTCTGGACGAGGCCAGCAACGCCATGTCGACGTGGGCGGCGACCCCGCCGCGGAAACGGTCGGAGCTGTTGACCGCGACGTACCGGGCCCTGACCGAGCGGTCCGAGGAGGTCGCCCGGCTGATAACGCTCGAGATGGGCAAGCCGCTCGCTGAGGCGCGGGCCGAGGTGGCCTACGGCGCCGAGTTCTTCCGGTGGTTCGCCGAAGAGGCGGTGCGCGTCGAGGGGCGCTACAACACCGCACCCGCGGGCGGATATCGCATCCTCACCGTGCCGAAGCCGGTCGGACCCTGCGTCTTCGTGACGCCCTGGAACTTCCCGTTGGCCATGGGCGCCCGCAAGATCGCTCCCGCGCTGGCGGCGGGGTGCACGACGATCACCAAGCCGGCCGGCCAGACGCCACTGACCATGCTGTTGCTGGCCCGCATCATGGAGGAGGTCGGCGTTCCCCCGGGCGTCGTCAATGTGGTGACCACCAAGCGTTCCGGCGAGCTGGTCTCGGCGCTGCTGGCCGACAGCCGGACCCGCAAACTCTCGTTCACCGGGTCGACCGAGGTCGGGCGCGTTCTGCTGCGGCAGGCCGCGGACAACGTCCTGCGTACGTCCATGGAGCTGGGCGGCAACGCGGCCCTGATCGTGTGTGCCGACGCCGACCTGGACGTCGCGGTCGACGGGGCCATGGTCGCCAAGATGCGTAACATCGGGGAGTCCTGCATCGCGGCCAACCGGATCTACGTCGAGGAGCCGGTACGCGAGGAGTTCACGGCACGCTTCGCCGAACGGATGGGCGCACTCGCGGTGGGCCACGGTCTCGACGACGGCATCGACGTCGGGGCGTTGATCGACGAGGCCGCGGTCACCACGATCGACGGGCTCGTCGCCGACGCGGTCGATCGCGGCGCCCGGGTCCTGGTGGGCGGCGAACGTCCGGCCGGGCCGGGCCACTTCTACCCACCCACGGTCGTCGTCGACGTGCCCGGCGACGCGCGGATGCTGAAGGAGGAGATCTTCGGCCCGGTGGCGCCGATCGTCTCGTTCACCTCCGACGACGAAGTGATAGCCAAGGCCAACGACACCGAGTACGGCCTGGTCGCGTACGTCTTCACCCGTGACCTGGAGCGAGCGTTCCGGTTCGCCGAGGGGCTGGAGACCGGGATGCTCGGCGTCAACCGCGGCCTGATCTCGGACCCGTCGGCCCCGTTCGGAGGCGTGAAGCAGTCCGGGATCGGCAAGGAGGGGTCGCACGAGGGCATCCTCGAATACCTCGACCTCACCTACGCCGCGATCGACCTGCCGGTTTCAAGGAGGAACCCCCATGCTTGAGACCGTCCGTGGACCACGTCAGCTGATAGTGGGCGAAGGGGTCGCGCAGAACATCCCACGGGTGGTGGCCGAGCTCGGCTCGCGCGTCCTCATCGTGACCGACCGCGTTCTCCTGGCCCAGCCGGGCGTGGCCGGCATCGTGGATGCCGTACGAGACAAGGTCGAGGCCGTCGAGGTGTTCTCCGACGCGACCCCGGACGTGCCCCTCACCGACGTCGCCCTGGCCGTCTCGGCCGCGGCCGAGGTGGACGCCGACGTGATCCTGGCCATCGGTGGCGGCACGGTGATCGACCTCGCCAAGATCGTCGGCGTCATCCGGCGCCACGGCGGGACGCCGCGCGACTTCTACGGCGAGTCGAAAGTGCCGGGGCCGACGATCCCGCTCGTCGCGGTCCCGACGACGTCAGGCACCGGCTCCGAACTCACCCCCGTCTCGGTGCTGACCGACCCGGACCGTGAACTGAAGGTGGGCGTCTCCAGCGTCCACATCGTGCCCGACTTCGCCATCATCGACCCCGAACTCACCTACTCCTGCCCGGCGACCGTCACCGCCCACTCCGGCATCGACGCGTTCTGCCACGCGGTGGAGAGTTACACCGCGCGACCCCGGCCCCACGGACCGCGCGACCCGGTGGAGCAGGTCTTCCTCGGCCGCAACCCGATCACCGACCACTATGCGCTTCGGGCCGCGGAACGGATCGCCCGTAGCCTGCGCCGTGCCGTCAAAGACGGCGGCGACACGCAAGCACGCGCGGACATGTCCTACGGATCCATGCTGGCCGGGCTCGCCTTCTCCCACGCGGGCAACGGGGCCCCGCACGCCCTCCAATACCCGATCGGCGCGGCCACGCACACGCCGCACGGCCTGGGCGTCGGGCTGCTGCTGCCCTACGCGCTGGACGCGGCCAAAGATGCCATCGGCGACCGGCTGGCCACCCTCGCCCGGGTGTGCGGGCTCGACGTCAGCGACGCCTCGGACGCCGAAGCCGCGGACACGTTCCTCACCTGGCTCGACGGTCTGCTGGCCGACATCGGCATCCCGCCCACCCTGGCCGACATCGGCGTGGCCCGCGCCGACCTCCCCCGCTTCGCCGAGATGGCCGGCGGCGTCACCCGCCTGATCCAGAACCACCCGGGCCCGACCGACACCGCCGGCCTGACCGCGATCCTCGAAGCGGCCTGGAGCGGCGACCGGACCCGGCCCGTCCTGACTCCCTGACCGACCGTCACCGACCGTCACCGGCCGCCTCCGCGTTCAGCGCTCGGCGCGGGGAGCGGAAGGGTCAGGCTCAGAGACCGGTGAATGACTACAACGTCGATGGCTGTCGGGTTAGCCTCGCTCGGTGATCAACGGCGCCTTCGAGACCCACATAACCGTCGCGGCCGGGGAGGCGGAGGGGCTGTCGGTGTTCGCCGCCGAGCACGGCCTCAAATTCCTCCACATCCTGCTGGACCGAGGTGACACGCATTCACAGCCGATGATCACCCTGCGCGGCTCCGGTGCGTTCGATCAGCAGCAGGCCGAGGCACGTGACTGGTGCGAGCGGCTGCAGGCGGTGGGGATCCGCCCGGTCCGTGTCAAGATCGAAGCGACGCCGTGGTCGACCGGGGTTCCGCAGACCGACCGGGACGCCGCCGACGAGCCCGATGACCGTTACTTCGAGCACCACATCAGGGTGCGTCTGCCGTCCGAACACGTTTCCGACCTGTTGGCCGTCACCGACGTCGCCGAGCGGCACGGCGCTCGACTGTCTCGCAACGCCCGCCGGCGGGGATCCGACGGCGGCCACGAGCGTTTCGTCAACCAGCGTTGCCGACTCGTCGGCCGAACCACCGCGACTGAGCGCCTCGATGCTCTGGTCGCCGACCTGCGGACGGCCGGGCACAAGATCGAATCCGTCGAGCAGGAGTATGTGGTGCACGACAGCCACCTCGGCCTCGACCGCGGCTGGCTGACCCCCGTCCTAGCTCACTACCAGGACCGGTACGAGAACCGGAAGCGCGCCGCCCCGGCCGGGCCGGACTTCCCGCCCACCTACCGCCCACTCCCGGGCGGCTGGGAGGTCGAGCAGCGCGCCGCCTTCGACCCGGCGCTCAAACAGCATCAGAACGCGTACACGGCCGGTGAACCGCTCTTCACCGACCCGCGCCTCGGACAACGCTGGCGCGACGCCCGTCGCGAGGCGATGCGCCACCTGCTCACCGTGCTCGCCGCGACCCGCTGGGCGAATTATCTGGTTCTTCGCGGCAGCGCCACGATGGGAGCATGGGTGGGCCACTCGGCCCGAGAGCCCGGCGACCTGGACTTCGTGATCACCCCGCCGACGATCACCAGCGGCAGCGCGGACGCGGACGAGTTGTTCGCGGGGATCACCGCCGCCCTGGAAGCCACTCCCGGGGCCGGACTACAGCCGGACCAGGCCACACAGTCGGCGATCTGGACCTACGAACGTGCCGACGGCCGCCGCATCGTCATCCCGTTCAGCACTCCCGGACTACCTGACGGGACCGTCCAGATCGACATCGTCTTCGGCGAGAACCTGCCCACGGCGCCCGAGCCCCTCACGGTCCTCGGGGTACCGGTCGTCGCCGCCACCGCCGGCCTTTCGCTGGCCTGGAAACTGCAGTGGCTGGCCACCGACATGTACCCCCAGGGCAAGGACCTGTACGACGCCGTCCTGCTGGCCGAGTACACCACGGTCGATCTCGCGTTGGTCCGTGATCTGATGCGCCCGGAGTTGGGAGACGAGGCCGACCAGTTCACCGCCGTCACCGTGCTCAGCTGGACCTACGTCGACTGGCAAAACTTCACCGACGCGTACCCCACCGTCGACGGCACCGTGACCGACTGGCTGCACCGCCTCGCCCTCGCCCTCGACCAGACCTGACCGGTTCGATCAGGAATCGATTGACGAGGCCACGGCGGGCAAGCGAATCGACAGCGAAGCTGACCCTGCCATCGGCCAGGCGGTGGGCAGGGTGCGAAGGTTTCGGCAGGACCGGGCGTTTCAGCGGTGAGGACGGGCTCGGGCAGCCATGGGCCGGGGCAGGTCTCGTGATCGCCGTTGAATGACCGTCACGTATTGACGACATTCGAATACCCGCCTACGTTTGGCGGGGTATTCGCACATTTCGTCCCCCTCTGGCCGACGCGTGCGCCTATCGATCGGAGGGCCAATCAGGATGACTCGACCGAGAGCCGCGTTTGCGGGTGTCGGCGTGGTGGCGTTGCTGGCTACCGCCTCTATCGCTCCGGGAACCGCCGCGCAGGCATATGGACCGGGCGCCCAGGGGTGCGTCGACCACAGCGTGGCATTGTCGGTCGAGGAGAGCCGGCTCACTTTTACCCTGCCTGAGAACAGCGATCCGGCCCTGCTGCAGAGCAAGCCGTTCGCGCGGCAGATGATCGAGGGCGCCGGCTTCCAGGACTTCACCCCGGCCCTCGTCGCGCACCTCTGCGGCGCCCGCTCACTGAAGGCCGCCGAGAAGGTCATCGCCCGCGACGCCGAGCGGCTGTGGGACATGGCGGTCGACCGGGCGCAGCAGCACGGACAGGTGCGGGGCACCCTCCCGCACAGCGACGACCGGCCGCTCTACTGGACCAGGGTGGAGGCGATGGCCGCCGTTCGCCAGTGGACCCCGACATTCCCGCTCCTCTCCGGCCAGCGCCTCCAGCTGATCGAGACGTTCGACCGTACGGCGCGCGGCATGGCGGACATCAACCTACCGGCGGGTTCCGGTGTCAAACGCGTCATCGTGAGCGGTTTCGACCCGTACACGCTGGATGGCGGTCAGGTCGGTACCGCACCCGGCGCGGCGGGCAACAACGTCCGGCACGGCAACCCGTCCGGGGCCACAGCGCTGTCGCTGGACGGCACGCGATACCGCACAACGGACGGCAAGACCGCCTACATCGAGGCGTACACACTTCCGGTGAGCTATCCCGAGTTCCGGCGCGGATATCTGGAGGACACCGTCGGGCCGTACATGATGCCCGGCCCGCGGCAGGTGGACGCGTCGATCACGGTCAGCCAGGCCGTGGGTTCCGAATTCTGGCTGGAGCAGTGGAACGCGCGCTACCACGGCGTCTCCGCCGGGAACGACCGCTTCCGGCCCTGTCCGCTCGTCAGCGCCGTTCCGCAGCTCGCGGTGAACAATCCCGAGTGCAACACCATGGTGGTCGACCGTTGGGGCGGACCATCGACGTTCGATCTGCGCGATGCGCCGCAGTGGACCAGCGCGACCCTGCCGGTGGCGTCGATGATCGCCGCACGGACCGGTGCCGACGTGCCTCGGCCGCCGGGTGACGAGTGGCCCGACGAGTCGGTCGCCTTCGGGGTCATCTGGCACACCAACTACACCGAGTTCCCGGACTGCACCTCGACCGCACGGGTGACGCGCAACAGCCCTCCGCCGGTGGAATATCCGCCGGCGAATCCGCCGATCCCGCCGGACGCCCAGTCCTGCTCCTACAGCGGTGGCGGCGGGAACTATCTGTCCAACGAGAGCGCCTACCGCAACACGCTTCTGCGCGACCGTATGGGCTTGTCGATCTCGGCCGGTCATATCCACACCCCGGACATGCAACGCTTCGAGACCGCGTACGGCCCGAGCGACCCGACGTTCGACGCCTGGCGCCTCGCGATCGCCCAGCAGGCCCGCAACCTCATTCAGGTCGTCAGCGACGAGGCCTGAAAGGACGGATGACCTGGCGCACGCCGGAGTGGGTAGCCGTGCGATACAGCACTCTGTACGGCCCGGACACCTGGTACACACGTGGCGGCTCGGTTACCCCTCGGTGACATGGTCTTCGTCTCGCGCTTTCGCGGTCAGAGAAGGCCGCGTACGGGCGCTAAGAGTGCTGGCCTTCGCGGTGTCGCTCGCGCACCACCTCGGAATCCACGATCAGGTGTTTCATGCCGTCGAGGGGGTGCTGCTCGATCGCGGCTTGCTGCTTCGGCCGGTGAGCGAGTTCGGAGGCGGCACGTTCGGTTTTCGACCGGGCCGGCCGATCGTTGGCGACGAGGACAGCGAACCAAGGCAGCAACACCATGCCCGTGACACACAGCACCAGCCAGGGCCACAGCGGGGCCGGACGTAGGCTGACCACTGTGGCGCCCAGCACGAGAAAGCCTACGCGCACACCCATCATCACCATGTAACGGATGTGCCGGCTGCGGACCAGCTCTTCCTGACTTCGGGCCGCGTCCGTGACGAGAACGGCGCCCTTCGGCTGTCTCTTCACGATGCGATTCTCCGATACATCATCATCATGCGATCTCCTTGCCGTGTTCCTCTCGCGCTGCGACCTAGGCAATTCGTTCAGTGCCGAACCAGCCGACGCAAACCTCCACATCAATGACGACGCGACACCCGGATATGTGACATGCGGTTCGGTCTTGTGGTGGCCGGACCTGCGGAGGACCCGGATCACATCCGGTCACATGACGCAGTCCTGGACCGTCAGTATGAAATGAGGGTTCGATCCGCGAGTACGCGACGGTGGCTGCGAGCCGGGATAGTGTTGTTGATCGTTTCGGAGCTGGTCGTCGGCGTCTGGCAGTACATGTTCGATGTCGCCGGTCTCGGTCTGGGGTTCGCCGTGGCCCTGCTGTTCGCCGCGGTCACTCTGGATAATCGGATAGTAGGGGGTTCCCTGGTTTCCTTTGCTGTGTACGCAGCCGTCCACTTCGTCTACCAGGTGTTGCATTTCACCGACTCGGCGGCAGATCGCATGGGCGGTGTCCTCATTCTTGAGTTCTTGTTGGCCGTTGGTCTGCTTCCTTTGTCACACCGACTGAAGCAACGAGAAACGAGGGCTCCGGCGCGCCCGTCAGCCGCTGCTCCCGGGGCCTTCGATCGTCGCTGAGCAGCTCGGACGCTGTGTGACGTACCTCGCCTCCGCCGTTCCCAGATGTCACATCCGAGCCGCCTGCGGCGTCATGACCATATGGCGAAGAAGAGTGAAGAGCGCCGGCCGAACCTCGTTGCAGCGGTGGCGGCCGGAGCCGACGAGAGATACCAGGTCGCGACCCCACTCCGGTCGCTGATGAACAGGGTGTTCCCGAACCACTGGTCATTCCTGCTGGGCCAGATCGCGATTTGCTCATTCGTGATCTTGCTGATCACCGGCGTGTTCCTGACGATCTTCTTCGAACCGTCGATGCAACCGGTCACCTACGACGGATCGTATGTTGCGCTGCGCGGCACAGAGGTTTCGCGGGCCTACGACAGCGTTCTTGATATTTCGTTCGAGGTGCGTGGTGGGTTGTTCGTCCGGCAGATGCACCACTGGGCGGCTCTTCTGTTCATGGCCGCGCTGATCCTGCAGTTGGCTTTCAGATTCTTCACCGGGGCCTTCCGCAAACCGCGGGAGGCCATCTGGGTCATCGGGGTTGTCCTGTTCGTGCTCGCGTTCCTCGAGGGGTGGAGCGGCTACGCCCTGCCCGACGACCAGCTCTCCGGCACCGGCCTGCGCATCGCGGACGCCATCATGCTCTCGATTCCGGTGGTCGGCACATGGATCTCGGCGTCGCTGTTCGGTGGTGAATACCCTGGGACTGTCATCATCGAGCGCCTCAATGTCCTTCATTCGTTCGTGCTGCCCGGACTCGTGCTGGCTGTCATCGCCGTGTCCGCCCTGCTCTCCCTCAGACAGCGGCCGGCGCAGTTCCCCGGTCCCCTGCGGACAGAGGAGAACGTGGTCGGTGAGCGGCTGTTCCCCCGGCATCTGATGAAAAGCGGCGGTCTGTTCTTCATCGTGTTCGGCGTGCTGGCGCTGATCTCAGGAGTGCTGCAGATCGGCCCGGTCTGGTTGTTCGGTCCGTCATCCGGCAGTGACGCGGCCGCGTCGAGTCAGCCTGACTGGTACGCGATGTTCCTCGACGGCCTGGTTCGCATCTTCCCGCCGTGGCAGATCACCATCCCGATCGGCGACGGATACTCGATTCCGCCGGTGTTCTGGCCCGGTGTGGTGATCTTCGGCGGAATGCTGACGGTAACGGCTCTGTATCCGTACATCGAACGGCGCCTGCGCCGGGACGACTCGTGGCACAACCTGCTCGAACGGCCACGGGACGCGCCGCAGCGCACTGGCCTGGGCGCGATGGCATTGACCTTCTACGCCGTCGCCCTGGTTTCCGGAGCCAACGACATCATCGCCGACAAGTTCCACATCAGCATCGCCGCGATGGTCTGGGGCGGACGCGTCGCCTTGGTGCTCGGCCCGGCGCTGGCCTACTTCATCACCGTGCGGATCTGCCTCGGCCTGCAACAGCACGACCGTGAGGTGCTCGCGCACGGCATCGAGAGCGGCATCATCCGACGGCGTCCGGACGGCGGTTTCGTCGAGGTGCATCAACCGCTGTCGAAAGAGCCTTTGCCGTACTCGGGCTGGGCAGTTCCCAAGAAGATGAACCGCGTCGGAGCGCTCGCCCCGGCGGTCAGAGGCTTCTTCTTCCCCGCTGAAAAGCCGCCCCACGACGGAGAGCTTTCGCCGGCCAGTGGGGAGGAGCGCGAGAACGAGCGAAAAGATGTGACAACGTAGAGACTCAGCACGTTCCGCTGCCGCTCCGCCGGCCCTCGAACTCGGGGCCGACGTCGGCATCCCCGCCCCAACCCGGGGCGACGAACGGTAGCGGGAGAGTGCGTTGTCGTCACCGTTGTCCCAGTGCCTCGGCACCCAGCTGTCGAACTCGGATTTTCCGGCCGGCGCCACTGCGGTACCGGGATGTCGGCGTGCCGATACATCGTCGGCGGGTCGGATTGCGCCGACCTTACAAATCGGTCAGCCGGGTTTTCATGGGACCCGGTGGGACTTCCGAAGCAGGTGCGCCAGGGCGGGGCAGAGTCAGGCGACGCGGGCGGCCAGCTCGCCGATCGCGTCGATGAGCTGGGCGCCGTGCAGAAGGGACGCGTCGTTGTGGTCGGCCCCTTGGACCGGCACAACCTGAGCGGGTCCAGCAGCCTTGCCGGCCACAGCGAGACTCTGCTCAGGCGGCACGATGGAGTCGGCCGTGCCGTACACAACGAGCGTGGGTGTCTCGACCCGCGCGATCACCTCGGTCACCGGGAAGCGGTCGCGTGCCAGCAGCCGCACCGGCAGGAACGGATAGTGCTCGCGGCCCGCCGCGGGGAGATCGGTGAACGGCGACCGCAGGATCAGGCCGGCGGGCGGGTGTTTCGCCGCCAGCGCGGTCACTACTGCCGCGCCGAGGCTCTCGCCGAAGTACAGCAGCCGCTCGGCCGGTATGCCGGCCTCCCCGACGAGGAACATGCGCGCCGCTTCAACGTCGCGGGCGAGTCCTTCCTCGCTCGGCCGGCCAGGGTTGCCCCCGTAGCCGCGGTAGTCGACGAGCAGCGCCGTCAGGCCTCGGCCGGCCAGGGCGGTAGCGAGTGGCGCGCGAGTCAGCCTGTTGCCGGCGTTGCCCGGCGCGACCAACACCGCCAAGTGGCGGTCGGCCGTCCCCGGTGGCGGCTCGACCAGCCATGCGGTCAGGCAAAGCCCGTCAGCGGTGCGCAGGGTGACATCGCGCGCCCCGGGAATCACCCGGGCTGCCGCCGGCGGCGGTGACCGGTCCGGGAAGTAGATGAGCCGCCGTTGCAGCAGCCAGGCCGCCGCGATGAGCAACGCCCACAGGACGAATATCGCGAGCACACCGCGCACGAAAGCCGACACCTTGGGCATCGTCTCATTGTCAGCCTGCCGTGACACCCGCCTCTCCTGGACGACCGAGCCACCGCGCGCCCTCTGAATACCTGCGCACCCACGCCGACCTGGAAGGGAACGTCAGGATTTGATCCAGTCGAGGATGTCGGCGTCCAGCTTTTCCTGGTAGTCGCCCTGGATGCCGTGCGGCGCACCCTCGTAGATCTTCAGCGTGCCGTCCTTGACCAGCTTGATCGACTTCAAGGC
>NZ_RJAC01000019.1 GCF_003999975.1 Actinoplanes solisilvae
ATAGCGGAGGGGAAACGCCCGGTCTCATTCCGAACCCGGAAGCTAAGCCCTCCAGCGCCGATGGTACTGCACTCGGGAGGGTGTGGGAGAGTAGGACGCCGCCGGACTCAACGTGACAGTAGGCCCACCCCACACGGGGTGGGCCTACTGCTGTTTCCGGGCTTTTTCGGAGGAGCCGGGTCTCATCCCATAACTACCGCGGGCAGGCGAGTCAGGATTTGCGTCGCGCGTGATTGCGGAGCTCTGCCCCTTGGTGCTGCGGTGCCGTTAAAGGGCTAAGGGATAAGGCT
Organism: Actinoplanes solisilvae; assembly: GCF_003999975.1. Taxonomy (GTDB): domain Bacteria; phylum Actinomycetota; class Actinomycetes; order Mycobacteriales; family Micromonosporaceae; genus Actinoplanes; species Actinoplanes solisilvae. Next base: position 291 of record NZ_RJAC01000019.1, read on the forward strand.
GCCGGCTCCGGCCTGGGGTGGGGCTGCGCTGCCGGCTCGGTGAGGGTGACTCGAGCCGGCTCGCGCGATGGTGGCTGTTCGGGGAGATCGGGTCAGCGGGACTGGATCTCGTTGCGGAGCTTCAGCATCAGCGGGGCCGCGTCGTCGGGGGAGCGGTTGTTGAACAGGGCCATGGCCAGGCTGCCGTGGTCGGCCCAGCCGCAGACCGTCAAGTCGCCGTCGGTGGACTTGGTGATGCCGCACTTCATCGTGCCGCCCAGCGGGCCCGCCTCGACGTCGTGGAGGTCGATCACGGCCCCCTCTTTGTCGGAGATCAGGGACATGGCCGATTCCAGGTCTTTCGACGGCGTCCAGAGCAGGCCGGTGCCGCCCAGGAACAGGACCGACTTCTCGGCCGACTCCCGGTAGACGGCGCCCGCCGTGTAGTTGAGGTCGACCTCGGCGGCCAGGGCCGTCTGCAGGTAGGACGCTGTCTGCGCGCCCTCCGACGAGTAGTCGAGGCTCAGCTCCCCCACCTGCGGCTTGATCTCGAGCTTGGCGTCGCGCTGGCTGAAGATGCGCCAGCTGGTGGCGGCGAGCGTGACGAGGCCGGCGGTCGCGAGCACCAGGACGACGGCGATCAGTGCACGACGTACGCGGCCTCGGGGCTTTTGTTCTGGCTCGGTGCCGGGGGTGTCGTCCTCGTGCGGTTCGGGGGTGCCGATGTCGATCGCGGGCGTCTCGATTGCTGACGTTTGAGGCACTGGTGCTTCGGTCGCCGGTGTCTCGATCGGGGGCTGGCCAGGGTCGGGCATTGCGAGAGCGTAGCAACCGGTGGTGATGCGAATTCGGGGTTCCGCGACGGCATCCGTAGACTTGTCGGGTGACCGAGACGACCCAGCCCCGCACACCTGACGACCGGCCCACCGGTGGCCTCTCCGCCCAGTACCAGCCGGGCGAGGTAGAGCAGCGGCGGTACGAGAATTGGGTATCCGCGGGCTACTTCACCGCCGACCCGGCGAGTGACAAGCCGGCGTTCTCGATCGTGATCCCGCCGCCCAACGTGACCGGCTCGCTGCACGTCGGCCACGCCCTCGACCACACCATTCAAGACACCCTCGCTCGCCTCAAGCGCATGCAGGGTTTCGAGGTGCTGTGGCTGCCGGGCATGGACCACGCCGGCATCGCCACCCAGAACGTCGTCGAGCGCCAATTGGCAAGCCAGCAGCTGTCCCGCCACGACCTGGGCCGCGAGAAGTTCGTGGAGAAGGTGTGGGAGTGGAAGGCCGAGTCCGGCGGCAAGATCCTCGGCCAGATGCGCCGCCTCGGCGACTCGGTCGACTGGTCGCGTGAGCGTTTCACGATGGACGAGGGCCTGTCCCGGGCCGTCCAGACGATCTTCAAGCGGCTGTATGACGACAAGCTGATCTACCGGGCCAACCGGATCATCAACTGGTGTCCGCGCTGTCTGACCGCGCTCAGCGACATCGAGGTCGAGCACACCGACGACGACGGCGAACTCGTGTCGATCCGGTACGGCGACGGGGAGAACTCGATCGTCGTGGCGACCACGCGGGCCGAGACGATGCTCGGTGACACCGCGGTGGCCGTGCACCCCGACGACGAGCGCTACAAGCACCTGATCGGCACCGAGGTCGAGCTGCCGCTCACCGGCCGGCGCATCCCGATCGTGGCCGACGAGCACGTCGACCCGGCGTTCGGCACCGGCGCGGTCAAGGTCACCCCGGCGCACGACCCGAACGACTTCGAGATCGGCCAGCGGCACAACCTGCCCAGCATCACGATGATGGACGAGCGTGCCGTCGTCACCGCGCACGGCCCGTTCCTGGGTCTGGATCGGTACGAGGCTCGTCCCGCCATCGTCGACGCACTGCGCGAGCAGGGGCGCATCGTCGCCGAGAAGCGGCCGTACGTTCACTCGGTCGGCCACTGCTCGCGCTGCAAGACCACCGTCGAGCCGCGGCTGTCGCTGCAGTGGTTCGTCAGCACGGGCCCGCTGGCCAAGGCGGCCGGCGACGCGGTGCGCGACGGCCGGGTCACGATCGAGCCGGCTGAGCTGTCCAAGCGCTATTTCGCCTGGGTCGACAACATGCACGACTGGTGCATCTCGCGCCAGCTGTGGTGGGGTCACCGCATCCCGGTCTGGTACGGGCCGGAGGGCGAGGTCGTCTGCGTCGGCCCCGACGAGCAGCCGCCCACCGGTGAAGGCTGGACGCAGGACGAGGACGTCCTCGACACCTGGTTCTCCTCGGCGCTGTGGCCGTTCTCGACGATGGGCTGGCCCGAGCAGACCGCCGAGCTGGCCAAGTTCTACCCGACCAGCGTCCTGGTCACCGGCTACGACATCCTCTTCTTCTGGGTCGCCCGGATGATGATGTTCGGCCTCTACGCGATGGACGGCAAGCAGCCCTTCGACGTCGTCAACCTGCACGGCATGGTGCGCGACGGCCACGGCAAGAAGATGTCGAAGTCGTTCGGCAACGTCGTCGACCCGCTCGACTGGATCGACCGCTACGGCGCCGACGCCACCCGCTTCACCCTGGCCCGCGGCGCCAACCCCGGCTCCGACGTGCCGATCAGCGAGGAGTGGTGCCAGGGCTCGCGGAACTTCTGCAACAAGCTGTGGAACGCGACCCGGTTCGCGCTGATGAACGGCGCGACCGTCGAGGGTCCGCTGCCGCCGGCCGACGAGCTCAGCGCCATCGACAAGTGGGTCCTCTCGCGCCTGCAGCACGTGATCGGCGAGGTCGACGAGCAGTTCAAGGCCTATGAGTACGCGAAGGTCTGCGACACGCTCTACCACTTCGCCTGGGACGACGTCTGCGACTGGTACCTCGAGCTGAGCAAGCCGGTGCTGGCCTCCGACAACAGCGGCCCTTCGAAGCGCGTGCTCGGGCATGTGCTCGACGAGCTGCTGCGCCTGCTGCACCCGGTGATCCCGTTCGTCACCGAGGAGCTGTGGATCGCGCTGACCGGCGGCGAGACGATCGTACGGTCGTCGTGGCCCACCACCGACAAGGCGCTGATCGACGACGCCGCCGAGGAAGAGCTGGCCGCGCTGCAGAAGGTCGTGACCGAGGTCCGGCGGTTCCGCTCCGACCAGGGGCTCAAGCCGAGCCAGCGGGTCTCGGCCGCGCTCACCGGCCTGGGTAACGTCGGCATCGACACGCACGAGCCGCTGATCCGCTCGCTTGCCCGGCTCGACGCGCCCGGCGCCGACTTCACGGCTACGGCGACGCTCGCGGTGTCCGGCGCGATCACGGTCGACCTCGACACCCGCGGCACGATCGACGTCGCGGCCGAGCGGGCCCGGCTCGAGAAGGACCGCGCGGCCGCCGAGAAGGAAGCGGCGCAGTGCCGGGCCAAGCTCGGCAACGAGTCGTTCATCGGCAAGGCGCCCGAACAGGTCGTCACCAAGATCAAAGACCGGCTCGCGACCGCCGAGGCGGATCTCACGCGAATTGCTACAGCCCTGGAAGCGTTGCCTACAACATGAGCACATTCGAAGAGGTCGAGGCCGCGCTCAACGGGCGCGGTTTCACCCGCATGGCGTTCGACATGCAGAAGATCCGGGATCTGATGGACGTGCTCGGCAGCCCCCAGCGGGCCTATCCGGCGATCCATTTGACCGGTACGAACGGCAAGACCAGCACGGCGCGCATGATCGACGCGTTGCTGCGGGCGCACGGCCTGCACACCGGCCGCTACACGAGCCCGCATCTCGAATCGGTTCGCGAGCGGATCAGCCTCGACGGTCAGCCGATCTCGGAGGAGCAGCTCGCCGCCACGTACGACGAGATCGCTCCGCTCGCCGACCTGATCGACGCGCGCAACGCCGAACCGTTGACCTACTTCGACGTGACCACGGCCATGGCGTACGCCGCATTCGCCGACGCCCCGGTGGACATCGCCGTCGTCGAGGTGGGGCTCGGCGGCGAGGAGGACGCGACCAACGTCATCGACGCGGGCGTCGCGGTCCTGCTGCCGATCGGGCTCGACCACACCGAGTTCCTCGGCGACACGATCGAGGACATCGCCTGGGCCAAGGCGGGCATCATCCACAAGGGCGCCACGGTGATCTCCGCGCTGCAGACCGAGGAGGCCATGCGGCCGATCCTCGAGCGCAGCGCCGAGATGGGCGCGACCGTGGCCCGCGAGGGCAGCGAGTTCGGCGTGGTCGAGCGCACCCAGGCGGTCGGCGGTCAGGTGCTCACGCTGCAGGGGCTCGGCGGGATCTACGACGACGTGTTCCTGCCGCTGTTCGGCGCGCACCAGGCCCAGAACGCCGCGGTTGCGCTGGCGGCCGTCGAGGCGTTCCTCGGGGCCGGCCCGAACAAGCAGCTCGAGGCGGAACTCGTACGCGAAGGGTTCGCTCAGGTCGACTCGCCCGGGCGGCTCGAAAGGGTCCGCAGCGCGCCGACGATTCTGCTCGACGGGGCGCACAACCCGCACGGCATGGCGGCGACGGTCAGCGCGCTCGAGGAGGAATTCTCGTTCCGGCACCTGGTCGCGGTCGTGGCGGTGCTCGGCGACAAGGACGCCTCCGGACTGCTCGACCTGCTCGAGCCGGTGGCCGCACGCCTCGTGGTGACGCAGAACAGTTCGCCGCGATCGATGCCGGTCGAGGAACTGGCTCAACTGGCGACGGACATCTTCGGCGAAGACCGGGTGACCGTCGCGCAGAACATGCCGGACGCGATCGAGGAAGCCGTGGTGATCGCCGAGGAGGACACGTCGGGCGAGCTCAGCGGCGTCGGCGTGATCATCACGGGTTCGGTGGTCACGGTCGCCGACGCGCGGAAGCTGCTGAAGCGATGACGACGCCCTCCGAGGAAGGCGGACCGGTCCGGCGGTCGGGGCTCAAGAACCCCCAGGCAGCCGTACGGGGTATGGGCGCGGGGGCGCTCGTGCTGGAGGCCATCATTCTGCTGCTGGCGATCCAGCCGATCCGCATCCTCGGCGGGAACCTGACCGGCTGGGGGATCGGGGTGGTGATCGCGCTGGCCGTGGTCGCCGTGCTGATCTCGGGCATGATGCGGCGGCCGTGGGCGTGGCAGGCGGGCACGGTCCTGCAGTTCCTGGTGCTGGCCAGCGGGTTCTTCCACTGGTCGCTGTCGGTCATCGGGTTGATCTTCGGGGCGGCGTGGGCCTACGCGCTGCACGTCCGGCGCACGATCCTGGGTTGAACGCCGACCGCCCGGGCTGACGTCAGCCGCCTGCGTTGAATACCGGCTACCTGGGTTGAGCACCGGCCGGCCTGGTCAGAGGCCGGCCGGGATTTGCCACTAGTGGATGGCCCGCCACTGGGTGATGGCGATGTTGTGGTCGTCGGGGTCGCGGAAGGTGGCCGACCACAGCTCGAGGCGGTCACCCCGGTTGACCGGGCGCGGGGCGTGGACGAACTCGATTCCCTTGGCGCGAAGCTCCTCGTAGACCGCCTCGACGTCGCCCACCTCGAGGTTCAGGTAGATGAGGCGGCCCGCCTCGGCGGAGAGGTCGTGGACCACGCGCAGCACCAGGCGGGTGTCGCCCGACGCGAGCACGGCACTGCCCTCGCCGCTGTCGATCTCGAAGAAGCCGAGCGTCTCGCGGTAGAACGCTGTCGAACGGGCCAGGTCGGTGACCAGCACGGTGATGCCGACGCCGTGGATCGCGCCGGCCGGGCCGGGGCGGGCGCTCGGGTAGGCGGTGATCACGTCGGCGGTGCGGTCGTCGGGCTCGGAGACTCCGGCCAGGTCAGCCCACGGACCCCGGTCGCCGGCCGCGGCCGCCGCGGCGGCGGCGAGGGCGGCAGCGGCGGGTGAGGGCTTGGGGTGGCTCGACGCGGGGGAGGCTTCGGCAACGGTCGTCGGCTCGGGGCCGGGTGTGCCCGCCGATTCGGCGCTGGACGAGGTCTCGGGGGGCCGGGCGGACGCCGCCGTGCGAGGTTCGGGTGTCGAGCTTTCCTCGTCGACGGGAGCCGACGCAGAGGGCTTGTCGTCGTCGACGGGGGCTGGGCGGGAAGGCTCGTCGACGGCGGCTGGACGGGAAGGCTCGTCGTTTCGGCCGGCCTTCTTGACGGCGGCTACGGCGGCGGCCACCGCGCCGAAGGCGCCGGCGAGGCGGCCGCCGGACTTTCCGGGCTCGGGCGCAGCGGCCTCGGACTGGACTTCCGGCTCGGGAACGGCCTCGGCGCGCGTGGTGGCGTCGTGGGCCGCGTTCGAGACGAAGTGGGTGGACGGGTGGATCGGCGTCTCGCGCGGGGGTGGTGCGATCAGGTCTTCCTCGAGCGCCTCGGCGGCGGCCGGAGTGGTCTCGGGCGCGGGGTCGGGGTCGCTGTCCAGTGGAAGGTCGATCTCGTCGTCGGCCGAACGCGGCTTGGGGGCGGAGGTCGCCGCGGCGGGATGGGCGGTGGCCGGTTCGGGTGCCGTCGGGCGAGGCCTCGCGGGCGGCGGCGCGGTGGGGAACGAGCCGACCGGAGACGGAGTGGCCGGGGCCGACGTCGCGGTGGGCTCGGGTCGCCGGTAGGGCGACGACGGTTCGTCCAGCGGGAGGTCGGTGACCAGGGAGTCGTCGGGGTGGGGCTCGCGCTGGGACGGAGGTCCCGATGGGGCGCCGGTGATGGTCTCGGGCTCGGCCGTGGCGGTCGCGGCCCCGCTGCGAGGCCGGGGGCTCGGACGGCGGCTGGCCTTCCCAGCGGCGAACCCCGCTGCCGCGCCGACCGCCGCGCCGGCCGCAGCAGCACCGGCGGCGCCGAGCCGGCCTTCCGGTTCGGCGACCGGCCGGTCGTCAGGCGCCGTGTAGGCGGAGTTGGGCCGATCTCGGGGTGCCGTGTTGGCAGAGTTGGACCGGTCGTCGGGCGCCGTGTAGGCGGAGGCGCTGGGGCGATCGTCGGGTGCCTTTGGGGCGGAAGTGCCCGGGCCGGCCGTGGGTCGGTCCTCACGTGCGGCTTGAGCGGCGCCCGCCGGCTCTCCGGTAGGACGGTCGCCGGGGCCCGAGTAGGAGTCGCGGCCAGAGCCGGAACCGGACCCGGGGCCGGAGTCGGCAGGCGGAACAGGCTCAGCATCGGAAGGGGCGTCGGAGCCCGCGGCCGAGGCTCGGCGAGGCAGGGGAGAGGGCTTCTCGTCGTGGTCGACGAACTCGCCCTCGACCACCGGACCCGCGGGAGTGTCGCGCACCACCACGGGGCTTTCGGAGTATTCCTCCGAGTCGAGGTTGGCGTTGCCGGGCGGGCTCGGCGGCGGGGTCGCCGGCGGCGGGGAGCTGCCCGGTGGCGGGGGTGGCGGCTCGTCGGGGCCACGGCCCCACGAGCGGTCACGCGTCGCCCACGGCGGCGGTTCGACGTCGCCGAGCAGGTCGGCGTCGAGATCGGCGTCGGGCTCGTCGTCGAATTCGACGGGTGGGGGCGGCGGGTCTTCGCCACGTTCGCGCGGCGCCGCGTCATCCCAGTTGATCTTCACTCGGCGCATGTCGTCGACGTCGACCGTGATGGGCAGGGTGTCGCCGGGCTCGGGCCACTTCACCAGCGGGATGCGCGACTCGTTGATCTCGACCGCGTTGGTCGGCAGGCCGGGCGCGACGATCACCGCCTGGATGCGGGCCCTGGCATAGACCGAGGTGGTCATGGGTCGCGGCGTGATCGCCCGGACCTCGGCGGTGCCGCTGACCCAGGCTCTCGCCCCGCGGCGCACCACGTTGACCATGCCGAGCGCGACCGCGAGGCCGAGCAGCGCGACCCCGAAGATGACCACACCCAGGTTGGACATGCCGAAACCCAGCGCGACCACGAAGACCGCGATCGTTCCCGCGACCGCCGCGACCAGCTTTCGTGCCGGCGCGATCGGACGTCCGGTCTGGTTTGCCAATGTGGACCTCCCGCTCTTCCCCGTCAGGTTATTGCCCGGCTCGCTCCGAGCGAAAGTGCGGTAGTCCCGGCGTTGGCGCTTGCCCTGTTGGCGGTACCGATAGGCTGAACCTCGCGCGTGTCGGCGCCCCGAATGCACCTGTACTGGAGGAACACCGTGTCCAGCACCACCGAGCGTTCGCTCGTGCTCGTCAAGCCCGATGCGGTCCGTCGCGGACTGCTCGGCGAGGTTCTCGCCCGGTTCGAGCGCAGGGGCCTGGTGATCGAGGCGCTCGAGCTGCGCACGATGGACGCGGCACTGGCCGACCAGCACTACGCCGACCACGTCGAGAAGGCGTTCTACCCGCCGCTCAAGGAGTTCATGACCTCGGGCCCGCTGGCCGCGCTGGTGCTCTCCGGCGACGAGGTGATCGAGGTGGTCCGCGCGATGATCGGCGCGACCGACGGCCGCAAGGCGGCCGCCGGCACGATCCGGGGCGACTTCTCTCTCTCCAACCGCGAGAACCTGGTGCACGCGTCCGATTCGCCGGAGAGTGCGAAGCGCGAGCTCGCCCTCTGGTTCCCGAACCTCTAGAGCGCGTCGAGCGACGCCCGGCGTCGTGACTCGACCTCGAAGATCTTGAGCAGGATCACGGCCGCGGCCGCATAGCCGGCTCCGACCAGCAGTTCCTGGCCGAGCGCGGGGGCGGCCGCGGCCAGTCCGTCTCCGGCCGCGAGGCGCCGGGCCGCCTCCGCCGCGTGTGTGATCGGCAGCGCGTTGCCGACCGTCACCATCCAGCCGGGCAGCCCCGCGGCGGGCACGTTCACGCCCGTGAGCAGCAGCAACAGTGCGACCGCGACGTTTGAGACCACCCACACGTCGCGGAAGCGCAGGCCCAGCGCGCCCAGCGTGAGTCCGAAGAACCCGCAGGCCAGCGAGCCGGCCGCCATCGCCAGCAGCAGTCCCGGCAGAGCGCTCACCGGGATCCGCAGCCCGAGCAGCAGCGCGCCCGCCGTCAGGGTCACCACCGCGATCAGAAGACCATTTCCCGCGTACGGGATGACGCGGCCCCAGAAGATGGCGGTGCGGCTGCGCGGGGACAGCAGCACGTGGCCGAGAGTGCCGTAGCGGCGCTCGTTGGCGACCGCCATCGTGCCGCCGAAGACGCAGGCCAGCGACGCGGTCAGCACGGCGTTGCCGACGATGTAGAACCGGTCGTCGGCGACCTGTAGTTGCCGCCCGAGATAGGCGAAGAACAGCAGCTGGAACAGCGGTCCGACCAGCAGCGTGCCGATGAACATGCCGGGCGTCGTCCAGTTGAAGAGGGCGCGGTAGGCGATGGTGCCGCCCACGGTCATCAGGCGAAGGGTCTTCATGCCGAGCCTTTCCCGCCGGTGGGGGCGGCGGCGGTGGGGGGTGGGCGGCGAGAACAATGGTGGGGCGACGGCGCTGGCCAGCAGGCTGGGGAAGGTCATGCCAGGGCCAGGGTGGCAGCCGCGCGAGCCCGGCGTTCGACGTGGGTGAGGGCGACCGCGCCCAGTGCCAGGCAGAGCACGCTGATGCCCAGGCAGACGGCGACCGACGGCCAGACCGGCCCGCCGCTCGTGGCCTCGCGCAGCGCCCGCGCCCCCCACGTGGTCGGCAGCACGGCGGCGATCGGGGCGGTCCACGCCGGCAGCACGGTGATCGGCACGAGCATGCCCGAGACCAGCCAGACCGGGTATTCGAGCGTGTTGGCCAGCGCGTTCGCGTTGCGCATGAGCACGAACGTCGCCGCCAGCAGCAGACCGAACATGCCGAGCGCGACCACGCACACCACGGCCGCGACGACGAACGCCACGGGGTGGGCGAACTCGAGCCTGATGCCGTACAGCAAACGCCCCCAGAGCAGGGTCGTGAGCAGGGCATAGGTGCCGACGACGCCGGTCGCGATGGTGATCGGCAGGATGATCAGAACCGGCCGGCGCGGCGCCAGCATGATCATTTCGAGGGTGCCCTGCCAGCGCTGGTCCTGGATCGCGCCGCCCGAGCCGAACAGCACCGACGACCACACGCCCATCACGCCGGCGCCGACCGCGGCCTCGAGCAGGCGGTGCTGTTCGCCGCCGGCGCGGAACAGATAGACCGCCAGGGTGGCCTGCACGACCGGGACGACCAGCGCGATCGTCACCTCGAAGGGCGAGCGGCTCAGGTGCTTGGCGTGCAGCAGCGTGCCCACCACGAGCAGGCGCAAGCTCCTCATGAGGCGCTCACGATCGCCACGTACGCGTCCTCGAGCGTGGGTTCGCGGCTGTCGACCCGGCCCAGGCGGATGCCGGCCAGCTCGCGCAGCACGTCACTCTGCACATCGACGTGCGCGTCGGAGTGGACGGTCAGGAGCTGCAGCGCGCCCCGGGCCTCAACAGCGGTTTCCCGTACGCCGGGAAGGTCGCGGACCGCGTCGACCGCGCTCTCCGGGACCCCGTACGCCTCGACCTCGACGACCCTGCGCCCGTCGGCCCGCCGTCGCAGCTCGGCCGGCGTACCCAGGGCTTGGATCTGCCCGTCGGCTATCACCGCGATCCGGTCGCAGAGCTCATCGGCCTCGGCCATGTAGTGGGTTGTCAGCAGCACGGTCGTGCCGGTCGAGGCCAGGTCGGCGACGGTGCGGCGCAGCTCGCGGGCGGCCACCGGGTCGACCCCGATCGACGGCTCGTCGAGGAAGAGCACGTCCGGGGCGTGCAGCAGGCCACGGGCGATGTGCAGCCGCTGCCGCATGCCGCGTGAGTAGCCCTCGACCCGTTCGCCCTCGCGCCCGGCCAGGCCGACCAGGTCGAGCAGCTCGGCGATGCGCCGCTTCTGGTCGCGCGGCGCCACCCCGTAGAGCTCGGCGAAGTAGCGCAGGTTGTCCAGCGCGGACAGACGGTCGTAGAGCCCGCGGTCGCCGCCGAAGACGTAGCCGATCCTCCGGCGTACCTCCCGGGTCTCTTTCTCGACGTCGTGCCCGCACACCCGGGCCATGCCCGAGGTCGGGATGAGCAGCGTGTTCAGCAGCTTGATGGTGGTCGTCTTGCCGGCGCCGTTCGGTCCGAGCAGGCCGAACAACTCGCCCCGGCCGACCGTGAAACTCACCCCGCGGACGGCCTCGACCTCGGTGCGCCGGGGCCGCAGCCAGCCCGTGCGCGCCCGATAGGTTCGGCGTAGATCCTCCGCCTCGATGGCGTATTCGCTCCCCATGGGCTGGAACCGTAGGGAGTCGATCGGGGTCTAGGAAACGAATTCGGTGGGGACCGAATCGTCGGCGAGCAGGCGAACGAGGGCGAGCCCGGCCGGTTCGAGGCCGTAGAGGACGCGGCGGCCGGCCCGGCGGCGGTGGACGACCCCGGCGGCAAGCAGGCCGGCCAGGTGCTCCGAGACGGTGCTCGCGGCCAGGCCGAGTGCGGTGGCCAGGGCGCTGGTGGTGGCCGGGGTGGAGAGCGCGCGCAGCACCGAGGCACGACCCCGCCCGACCAGGATGGCGAGCCGGTCGTCGGCGACAGGAGGAGGCACGGGCGTCTCGGCGAGCAGCGCGGAACCACGCGACTGGTAGGTCACCATGACCACGTCGGGCTGGTCGCCCGAGCACATCAGCGCGCCCCGCGAGAAGATCAGCGGCACCAGCAGGAGCCGCTGGTTGACCGCCTCGAAGGCCTGGTCGAGCGGCTTGACCAGGGTGAGGATCGGCCGCTCCCAGCGGATGCGGTCGTGCAGCCGGGCCAGCAGGGCGTCGGGGCCGTCGGCGGCCAGCGCCCGGGCGCGCAGCAGCACCTCCTCGTCGAGCGCGGCGCGCATGGCCGGCCAGTAGGGCGCGATCGCGGCGTCCCAGTAGGCCCGCACGCCGTCGGCGAGCCGTCGCAACGCGGCCCGCTGGTCGTCGCGGAACGGCCGCAACAGCTCGGGGACGTCGCCGTCCGGGTAGTGCTTGGCGAACTCGGCCTCGATCACCTCGGGCGGCGTCTCGCGGAGCTGGTCGAGCTGCTCCCCGATGGTGGGCATGGCAATTTGCGGAATTGGCACGAGAAAATCCGGCGAAACGGACGGCAACTTCAGATAGAGCGAAACCGGCTCGGTCGCCGGGTCGGTCCGCAGGATCTCCCAGGTCCGCCGAGCCCACCCGTCGTAGGGCCACGGCACCTCCACCCGGTTGCGTTCCAGCAGATAGAGACTGCACGCCACCTCGGCGAACGGGCTGATCGCGATGCGAGTCCGGGACAGCGTGGGCTCATCGATCTCGATCCGAATCACGGCCCCGATCCTACGGCCAGCCGTTTGCGATTTCGGTAAACCAACTTCCGTCACCCCTGTGCGCATGACTAGGGTCCATCGGGTGCTCAGCAGGACACAACTCGACAAGCTCGGCGACCGCCTGCGGGACGCGCCCGAGCCCTCGTCCGCCGATCTCGACCTTCTCGAAGCCTTCCTGGCCGGCTACGACGAGGCGTTACAGATCATCGAACGGATCGCGCACGATCTGGGATTGCAGCCCACGAGTCGCTTGAAGACGACCGGAACCGTCATCGACAAACTTCGCCGGGATCGCCGGTCGAGCCTCAAGACCGTCCAGGACCTCGCGGGCGCCCGGATCGTCGTCGACGCCGATCTCGTCGAGCAGGACGAGACGGTGCGATTCTTCTGCGCGGCTCTCCAGGCGAACGGCTTCGGCGGGCGCGTCGTCGACCGGCGGGTCGATCCCCGTTCCGGTTATCGGGCCGTGCACGTCGTCGCGAAGGTCGGCGCCGTTCCGGTCGAGGTCCAGTTCCGCACAGAGCTGCAGGACCTGTGGGCGCAGGTGTTCGAACGGCTGGCCGACGGATGGGGCCGCCAGATCCGCTTCGGCGGCGACCCCGACCCGGACGTACGCTCCGAGGGCCTGCGCCGGTGGCTGGTCGCGAGACTGATCAGCGTCAGTCGCAACATCGCGAGGCTCGAAGTCCGATTCGTCGCGATACGAGTCCTCTTCTCGGGGGAGCCCGCGGGTGTTCTCGCGAACAACGACCACCGGACGCTGGTGTCGCACAGCCGGCGGGCCGTCGAGATGCTCCGGAAAGCGCTGATTCGGCTGGCCGACTTGGTGGAGCGGCGATGAGGAGCTTTCTTCTCGTGTACGACCGGCTGCGTGGCGAGCTGCTCGAGGAACGCGAGTTCCCGGATCGATCCGAGGCCCTGAAGGCGCGATTCGCCGCTGAACGCGAGGGCCGGCCCGGCCACATCGAGATCGTCGCGCTGAACGCGGATTCCCCGGAGGCGATGCGCCGCACCCACGCTCGGTACTTCCAGAGCGCCGGAGAGCTGACGCGAGGTGGCTCGATGATGTGGGCGCGGGTTCGCCGGCGATCCGCCCTCCCGTAGTGCGGCGGCCGGGTAATGCGGGTGAGGGGATTGCCGGCCGGCCGGTATCGTGGTCTGTGCGCAGGCGACGAACCGGCCATCACCGGGGAGCCTCCGGAAGAAACGACCTCACGGTCTTAGTAGAACCGGGCGATTCCGGCACGTGCGCGGGCCGGGTGAATGAGCGGGCGGGTCACACCGCCAAGCGAGGTGGTACCGCGGGCGTTTCGCTCGTCCTCGCAGTCCGACGACTGCTATGAGGAGTCCACCGATGGCCTATCCCAAGCACACCGACGCCTCCGGCGTGCCGGCCAGCCCTGATCTGCCCGCCGTCGAGCGGGCCGTGCTCGAGCACTGGGCGGCCGACCAGACGTTCGAGGCGTCCGTCGAGCATCGCCCGGCCGGCGAGGCCGGCAGCAACGAGTACGTCTTCTACGACGGGCCACCGTTCGCCAACGGGCTGCCGCACTACGGGCACCTGTTCACCGGGTATGTGAAAGACCTGGTGCCGCGCTACCAGACGATGCGCGGCAAGCGTGTCGAGCGGCGGTTCGGCTGGGACACGCACGGGCTGCCGGCCGAGGTCGAGGCCGAGAAGCAGCTCGGCATCACGACCAAGGCGCAGATCGTCGACCTCGGCATCGACAAGTTCAACGAGGCCTGCCGCACGTCGGTGCTCGCCTACACCAAGGACTGGGAGCGTTATGTCACGCGCCAGGCCCGGTGGGTGGATTTCCAGGACGACTACAAGACCCTCGACCCCAGCTACATGGAGTCGGTCATGTGGGCGTTCAAGACCCTCAGTGACAAGGGTCTGGTGTACGAGGGTTTCCGCGTCCTCGCCTACTGTTTCCGCTGCGAGACTCCGCTGTCGAACACCGAGACGCGCATGGACGACGTCTATCGCGATCGCACCGACCCCGCGCTGACGGTGACCTTCAAGCTGGAGACCGGCGAGAACATCGCGGTGTGGACGACCACGCCGTGGACGCTGCCGTCCAACCTGGCCCTCGCCGTCGGCCCCGACATCGAGTACGCCGTTCTGGAGAAGGACGGCGAGAAGCTCATCGTGGGCGCCTCGCGCGTGGCCGCGTACGCGAAGGAACTTGAGGGTTTTGAAAGGGTCGGCTCGGTTCTGGGCCGGGAGCTGGCCGGGCGCCGCTACACGCCGCTGTTCGACTTCCTGGTCGAGGCGGGTGGGCCGAACGCCTTCCAGGTGCTGGCGGCCGACTATGTGACCGACGAGGACGGCACCGGCGTCGTGCACCAGGCGCCCGCCTTCGGTGAGGACGACCAGAACGTCTGCAACGCGGCCGGCATCCCGACCGTGGTGACCGTCGACGACCACACCCGCTTCACCTCGCTCGTGCCCGACTGGCAGGGCGTGCAGGTCTTCGAGGCCAACAAGCCGATCATCGCCCGTCTCAAGGAAGACGGAGCTGTCGTCAGGCACGAGGGCTACACGCACTCCTACCCGCACTGCTGGCGCTGCGACACCCCGCTGGTCTACAAGGCGGTGTCGTCGTGGTTCGTGGCCGTGACGAAGTTCCGCGACCGCATGGTCGAGCTGAACCAGGAGATCACCTGGACGCCGGCGCACATCAAGGACGGCTCGTTCGGCAAGTGGCTGGCCAACGCGCGCGACTGGTCGATCTCGCGGAACCGGTTCTGGGGCTCGCCGATCCCGGTGTGGAAGTCCGACGACCCGCAGTACCCGCGCGTCGACGTCTACGGCTCGTTCGAGGAGCTTGAACGCGACTTCGGGGTGAAGGTCACCGATCTGCACCGGCCCTACGTCGACGAGCTGACCCGGCCCAACCCCGACGACCCGACCGGCCAGTCGACCATGCGGCGCGTGCCCGAGGTGCTCGACTGCTGGTTCGAGTCGGGGTCGATGCCGTTCGCCCAGGTGCACTACCCGTTCGAGAACAAGGACTGGTTCGAGCACCACTACCCGGGCGACTTCATCGTCGAATACATCGGCCAGACCCGCGGCTGGTTCTACACGATGCACGTGCTGGCGACGGCGCTGTTCGACCGGCCCGCGTTCCGCAACTGCCTCAGCCACGGCATCCTGCTGGGCGAGGACGGGCGCAAGATGTCCAAGTCGCTGCGTAACTACCCGGACGTCTACAAGGTCTTCGACTCGTACGGTTCGGACGCCATGCGCTGGATGCTCATGTCGTCGCCGGTGCTGCGGGGCGGGGACATGCCGGTCACCGAGGTGGCGATCCGCGACTCGGTGCGCCAGGTGCTGCTGCCCCTGTGGAACGTCTGGTACTTCTTCAGCCTTTACGCAAACGCTTCCGGTCATGTCGCGACTTTTCGGACGGATTCCCAGCATTTGCTAGACCGCTACATCCTGGCCAAGACCAGTGAGCTCGTCGCGAGCGTCCAGGACCAAATGGATGAGTACGACATCTCGGGCGCGGCGGCGTCGGTCCGGTCCTACCTCGACGCCCTCACGAACTGGTACGTACGCCGTTCGCGCGACCGATTCTGGGCCGGCGACGCCGACGCCTTCGACACCCTCGCGACCGTGCTGGAGACCCTCTGCCGGGTGGTGGCGCCGCTCGCGCCGCTGACCACCGAGGAGATCTGGCGGGGCCTGACCGGCGGCCGCTCGGTGCACCTGACCGACTGGCCCTCGGCCGAGGCCTTCCCGGCCGACCACGACCTGGTGGCATCGATGGACGCGATCCGCGACGTCGCCTCGGCCGCGCTGTCGCTGCGCAAGGCTCGGGCCCTGCGGGTGCGGTTGCCGCTGGCCAGGCTCACCGTGGCCACCGCGGACGCCACGGCCCTGGCCGGGCTGGCCGACCTGGTCGCCGACGAGGTCAACGTCAAGGACGTCGTCTTCACCGACGACGTGGCCGCCTACTGCGAGCAGGTGCTGACCGTCGTCCCGCGCACCCTCGGGCCGCGCGTCGGCAAGCAGGTGCAGCAGGTCATCAAGGCGGTCAAGGCGGGCGACTGGCAGCTCGTCGACGGCGCGCCGGTCGCCGCGGGCGTCACCCTGCAGGAGGGCGAGTACGAGCTGAAGCTGGTCGCCGCGGACGTCGAGAACTCGGCGCCGCTGCCGGCCGGCGCGGGCGTCGTCGTGCTCGACACGGCGGTCACGCCGCAGCTCGCCGCCGAAGGGCTGGCCCGCGACGTCATCCGGGTCGTGCAGCAGGCCCGTCGCGACGCCGACCTGGACGTCTCGGACCGGATCTCGCTGGTCGTCTCGGCCGCCGGGCCGGTGCGCGCCGCGGTCGAGCAGCACCGTGACTTCGTCGGCGGCGAGACGCTCTCGACCGAGGTGACCTTGGTGGACGAGGGTGCCGAGGGCTTCGCGGGCGAGGTCGGCGACGGAGATCAGGTAACAGTTCGGGTTGCGAAGGCTGGATAAAACGACGAACCGGCCCGGACATTCTCCGCAGATGTGGTGAATGTCGGGGCCGGTCGGCCTGATCGACGGGGACTTCCGGGTTTCCGTCCGATAACCTGACCGCGCTCCCCAGTTGTTTGCGCACGTCCCGTCCTCGGAGGAACCTGAGTTGCCGCTGCTCTACACGATCGGCAAGTTCACCGTCGGCAACGCGATGATGCTCGGCTGGCGCCCACGCGTCGAAGGCCTCGAGCACATCCCGCGTACCGGTGGCGTGATCTTCGCGGGCAACCACCTCTCCGTCGCCGACGAGCTCTTCCTCGGTGCGGTGGTGCCCCGTCACCTCGCCTTCTGGGCCAAGTCCGACTACTTCAACGGCAAGGGCGTCAAGGGCTGGTTCAACCGCAACCTGATGAACGGCCTCGGCGCGATCCGGGTCGAGCGCAGCGGCGGCCGGGCGGCCCTCACCGCGTTCGACGGCGCCATCCCGGTACTCAAGGCCGGTGACGCGATCGCGCTCTACCCCGAGGGCACCCGCTCGCCCGACGGCAAGCTCTACCGCGGGCGTACGGGGGTGGCCCGTCTCTCCACGGCGGCGGGCGTCCCGATCGTCCCGGTCGGCATGCTCGGCACCGAGAAGGTGCAGCCGATCGGCCAGGTCTACCCGAAGCCGATGAAGGGCATCGTCACCATCAAGTTCGGCGAGCCGATCGACACCGAGGGCCGCGCCTCCGACCGCACGTCGCTGCGCGAGCTCACCGACGAGGTGATGGCCGCGATCCAGAAACTCACCGGCCAGGAATACGTCCCGCGCTACGCCCCCGCCAAGCCGTCGCCCAGCTAGGGCGCCCGCGAACCTCGGGCCTTCTCCTGCTCGAGGATCAGGTGGGCCTTCTGCCGGTGGAAGACGCGCCGCCGGAACACGGCCTTCGACTCGACCAGCAGCACCTCCTGTCGCGGCTCGTCCAAGAAGTGAGGACCGAGCTGATCGGCGAACAGCCAGCGGCGGGTCATGACCCCATCCTGGCGGAATCAGCCGCGGGTCAGGACCTCGTCGCGCAGACGAGCGACCAGCTCGGCGCTGTCCTGGATCGAACGGCGGGTGAGCAGCACGGTGGCCAGGCTGCCGTGATCGGCCCAGGCGCAGACGACGACCGCGGCGCCCTTGTCGCGGCCCACGCCGCAGCGCTGGTGGGCGCCGCTCTCGCCCAGGTCGAACTCCTGCACGTCCTTCAGCTTGTAGTCGGCGGCGGCCTGGTCGAGGCGGGCGCCGACGTCGGAGCCGGGGGTGAGCCGGAAGCCGGTCTCGCCGATGACGGTGACCCGCTTGCCGCGGTCGTCGCGATAGACGCCGGCGAAGCCGTTGGGGCCCGTGTCCTGGGTGTCGCGCAGCTCGAGGTCGGCGAACGACTGGGGGAGCGCGGCGGTCACCGGGTATTGGCTCGCCGAGGGCAACTGGAACGCGGCGATCGGCACGCCGCAGCAGCAGACGACGCCGAGCAGGCTCAGCAGGGCCAGGCGGCGGCCCCAGCGGCGCTTGCGGCGCGGCGGGGGCAGGGGGCGCTGGGCCGGGCGCGGAGCCCACGGCGGCGGGGCCGGCAGGGGGCGGCCTCGAACCATCGGCGCCTGGGGGCGGGGCTGGACCGGAAGGCGGTTCGCGGTGGCCGCGGCCTTGAGGCGCTTGCGCTCCTTCTTCGAGAGCTTGGGCGGCTCGGGGCGGGCCGGCGCGGGAGCGGGTGCCTTCGGTGCCGGGGGTGGTGGGGGTGGCGCTGCCTTGGCCGGGGGCTCGACGCGGGTCGGGGGCATCGTTGCGGGCGGGGGCTCGACGCGGGTCAGGGGCATCGCCGGGGCCGGCGGCTCGACACGCGTCGGAGGCATCGGTGGGGGCGTCGTCCCGTCGACCGTGAAGGTGTCCCACGGCGTGTCCTGGTCGGCCCAGGGGTCGACCGCCGGGGTGGCCGCCCACGGGTCGGCCGGCGTCGGCTCCTCGCCCTCCGGTCGCCCGTCGCGACGCCACCACTGCTTCTTCGGTGTCGGCGGAGGCACGGCGGCGGAGCCGCTCCAGCGCGCCGGCGCGTCCACCGTGGAGGATTCGGCACCGCCGTCCACCCGGGTCGGGTCGGGCACTCCGGCGGCCGGCTGATTTTCCTCCGGCTGCGGGTCGGCCATCCGTCGATCTCCTTCACTTTCTGCAAGATCCCCCGCGAGGTGGTCAACTCCCAGGTTAGAGGCGGTGCGCCACCCCGCGCCCTCGCGCGGAAGGCGGACGGGCGATGCAAATGCCGGACAACCAGGGCGATGTGCAAGACGCTCTGGAGCCGTATGGTTACCGGGACATGAGAACGACACAGAGAAATGCCGTCACTCTGACCGGGAACCCCGCCGGTCAGCCGATGGTGTTCGCCCACGGCTATGGCTGCGACCAGAACATGTGGCGCTTCGTCGCTCCCGCCTTCGCGGACTCTCATCGGCTCGTCCTTTTCGACCACGTCGGCAACGGCAAATCCGATCTGTCGGCCTACGACGACGACCGCCACTCCACCCTCGACGGCTACGCCGACGACATCCTCGAGATCCTGCACGAGCACGAGCTGAGAGACGTCGTCTTCGTGGGCCACTCGGTGAGCGGCATGATCGGCGTGCTCGCCGCGAACAAGGAACCGGAACGGTTCGCCCGCCTGGTGCTGGTGGGCCCGTCGCCGCGCTACATCAACGAACCCGCCGAGGGCTATCAGGGCGGCTTCGACCGGGCCGACATCGAGTCGCTGCTCGTCTCGCTCGACAGCAACTATCTCGGCTGGTCCAGCACGATGGCCCCGGTGATCATGGGCAATCCCGAGCGGCCCGAGCTGAGTGACGAGCTGACCAACAGCTTCTGCCGCACCGATCCCGAGATCGCCAAGAAGTTCGCGCGGGTCACGTTCCTGTCCGACAACCGCGACGACCTTCTCAAGCTACGCACCCCCGCCCTGATCCTCCAGTGTTCCGACGACGTCATAGCGCCGGCCGCCGTCGGTGAGTACGTCCACAAGCACACCGCCGGGAGCACGTTTGTCCAGTTGAACGCCACGGGGCACTGCCCCAACCTGAGCGCACCGGAAGAGACCATCGACGCCATGAAGGCGTGGCTTTAGAAGCGGCGGACCGTGAGTGACTCTGGTGGGCCGGATGTGACGCATGAGCTGCGTCCGCCCTGGGACGAAGACCCCGACGACCTGTACGAGCACGCGCCGTGCGGGTACCTGACCACGCTTCCCGACGGCACGATCGTCCGGGTCAACCAGACCTTCCTGACCTGGACGGGTTTCACGCGCGGCGAGCTGGTCGGGCACCGGCGGTTCCGTGACCTGCTCACCTCCGGCGGGCAGATCTACCACGAGACCCATTACGCCCCTCTGCTGCGCATGCAGGACGAGGTGCACGAGCTGGCTCTGGATGTGGTCTGCTCCGACGGGCGCCAGTTGCCGACCCTGGTCAACTCGACCCTGAGCCGCGACGAGTCGAAGCAGCCCCGGGCGATCCGCACGATGATCTTCAACGCCACCGAGCGCCGGCAGTATGAGAACGAGCTGCTGCACGCCCGCCAGATCGCCGAGGCGTCCGAGCGGCGCGTCCGGGTGCTGCAGCAGATAGTGGCCGACCTGTCGGCCGCGCCGACCGAGGCCGAGGTGGCCGAGGCCGTCGTGCGCGCTCCGGAAAGCGCGTTCGGTGCGGCCAGCAGCAGCGTCTATCTGGTCGACGGCGAACGCGACCTGATCTATGCCGTGGTGTCGACCGACCCGACCACCGGCAACTGGGACGACATGCCCCGCTCGTCCGATCGGGCCGTCGCGCGGGTGGCCGAGCGCGGCGACCTGCACGTGGTCAACTCCGTGGCCGAGGCGCGGTCGCATTTTCCCGACCTGGTCGAGAGCATGCGCCGCTCGGGCCGCAACACGGTGGTGCTGCTGCCGCTGACCACCGGCCCGACCGACGAGCACTCCGGCGTTCACACTCTCGGCGTACTGGCGTTCAGCTTCAAGGGCGAGCGCAAGCTCACCGACGGCGAGTTGCGGGTCGTCCGCCTCCTCGGCCAGCAGGCCGGTCAGGCGCTCGACCGGGCCCGGCTCTACGACGACGTGCGCCGCCGCGAAGACCGGGCCATCGTGCTGGCCGAGACCACGCGGGCGCTCGACGAGCAGCACCGGCTGCTGCCGCGGGCCCGGCGCGTCGTCGAGCGGCTGCTGCTCAAGGTCACCGACTGGGCCGAGGTGCGGCTGCAGGTGGGCGCCGCGCCGATAGTGGAGTCGGCGGGCGGCCCGCGCCCCGACGACATCCTGCTTCAGCAGCGAATCGAGAAGGTGACCGCCGCCGGCGAGCCGATCTTCGCCGACGACGGCGACCAGCTCGACTGCTCGGTGCTGCCGCTGACCGCCCGCGGCCTGGTCCTCGGCACGCTGGCCCTGCGCATGACGCCTGACCGGCGAGGCACCGCGGCCGAGCGGGCGTTCCTGACCGAGCTGGCCGACCGGGCCGGGCTCGCGCTCGAGAACGCCCGGCTCTACGAGCAGGAACGCCAGATCGCCCGCACGCTCCAGCGCAGCCTGCTCGCCGGCGACCTGCCCAGCGGCGACACCCGGTTCGCGCTCGAGACCCACTACCAGGCGGCCACCTACGATCTCGAGGTCGGCGGCGACTGGTTCGACGCCTTCCTGATCACCAAGGACAAGCTGGCCGTCGTGGTCGGCGACGTGGTCGGCCGGGGCATCGAGGCGGCCACCACGATGGGTCAGCTTCGCAGCGCGGTGCGGGCGCTCGCCTCCAACGAGGCGGGTCCGGCGCGGCTGATCGAGGGCCTCGACCGGTTCGTCGAGCGGGTCGAGTCGGCGCGGATGGCCACCGTGGCCTATCTCGAGGTCGATCTGTCGGTCGGCGAGGTGGCCTACTCGTGCGCCGGTCACCTGCCGCCGCTGCTGCAGGCGCCGGCCGGCTCGCCCGAATATCTGCTGCAGGCCCGTTCGGCCGCGATCGGTTCCCGGGCCGGCAACCGCGTGCGCACCGAGCAACGCCGCCGACTGCCCGCCGGCAGCCGCCTGCTGCTCTACACCGACGGCCTCATCGAGCGCCGCACCCGGCCGATCGACAAGGGCTTCGAGCTGCTCGCCCGCGAATTCGCGAGGCGCCGCGACGCGCCGTTGCAGGGGCTGGCGGCCGCCCTCGCCGACACGATGGTCGGCCGCGACCACCCCGACGACGTCTGCATGCTCTGCCTGACGCTGGGCACCGAGGAGCGCATCGAGCGCACCATCGGCGCCGACCGCATGCAGATCGCCCTGCTCCGGGCCGACCTGCGCGCCTGGCTGGTGGCCCACGAGGTCGAGCCCGACTGCCGAGACGCGGTGCTGCTGGCCTGCTCCGAGGCGGTGGCCAACGCGATCGAGCACGGCTACCGCGACGACCCGTTCGGCACGATCGACGTCGTGGCCACGGTGACCGCCGAGGCCGTCGAGGTGCGGGTCACCGATCAGGGCATCTGGCGGGGCGCGGTCTCCGACGCAGCTCGCGGGCGCGGGCTGCAGCTCATCCGCGATTCGATGGACCAGGTTCTCTTCGACCGCAGCGACGGCACGACGGTCACCATGCGCCGCAATCGCCAGGAGACCTCATGACCGAGTTCACCCGGGGCGGCCGGCCGGTGGCGGTCGACCGGCTCGATCGCTGGGTCACCTTCTCGACGGTCGGCGACGCCGAACTGGTCTCTTTGACCGGCGAGATCGACCTGGCCAACGCTCCCGAGATAGGCCGGGCGATCGTCGCGCGCATCGAGACGGCCGACAAGGTGCTGATCGACCTGACCACCGTCTCGTTTCTCGACAGCGCCGGGGTTCGCCTGCTCGACGCCTTGATCGGCGATCTTGACGCCCTGCACAAGCCGACCCGGCTGGTGGTCGGCCGCACCGGCGCCGCGCGGATGACGCTTCAGCTCTGCGCCTTCCGCGAGGACCTCCTGGCCACCGATCTCGACCGGGCCGCGGCCGAGCTGGAGAGCTGAGCCTACCCGCGGCGGAAAACCCAAATTTAAAACCTCTATTGAGGCAAGTACGCTGAATGCCCATGAGCGTGTCTTCCGTCTTCCCGCAGCTCGAGCAGCTGCTGCCTCGGGTCAGCAAGCCGATCCAGTACGTGGGCGGCGAGCTCGGCGCCGTCGTCAAGGACTGGGACGCGACCACGGTCCGCTGGGCCCTGATGTATCCCGACGCCTACGAGGTCGGCCTGCCCAACCAGGGCGTCCAGATCCTCTACGAGGTGCTCAACGAGCAAGAGGACGTGCTGGCCGAGCGCACCTACGCGGTCTGGCCCGACCTCGAGGCGCTGATGAAGGAGAACGGCGTCCCGCAGTTCACCGTCGACGCCCACCGCCCGGTCAAGGCCTTCGACGTGTTCGGCATCTCGTTCGCCACCGAGCTCGGCTACACCAACATGCTCTCCGCCCTCGAACTCGCCGGCATCCCGCTGAACAGCGCCGACCGTGGCCTCGACGACCCGATCGTGCTGGCCGGCGGCCACGCGAGCTTCAACCCCGAGCCGATCGCCGACTTCATCGACGCCGCCGTTCTCGGCGACGGCGAGGAGGCCGTGCTCGAGATCACCGGCATCATCCGGGAGTGGAAGGAAGAGGGCAGCCCGGGCGGCCGCGACGAGCTGCTGCTGCGCCTCGCCCGCACCGAGAGCATCTACGTCCCCCGCTTCTACGACGTCGACTACCTGCCCGACGGCCGCATCCAGCGCGTGGTGCCCAACCGTCCGGACGTGCCGTTCCGCGTGGCCAAGCGCACGACGATGGACCTCGACGCGTGGCCGTACCCGAAGAAGCCCCTGGTCCCGCTGGCCGAGACGGTCCACGAGCGCTATGCGGTCGAGATCTTCCGCGGCTGCACGCGTGGCTGCCGCTTCTGCCAGGCCGGCATGATCACCCGCCCGGTCCGCGAGCGCTCGATCACCACCGTCGGTCAGATGATCAAGGAGGGCCTCGAATACTCGGGCTTCTCCGAGGTCGGCCTGCTCTCGCTCTCCAGCGCCGACCACTCCGAGATCGGTGACATGTGCTCCGGCCTGGCCGAGCAGTACGAGGGCACCAACGTCTCGCTCTCGCTGCCGTCGACCCGGGTGGACGCCTTCAACATCGACCTGGCCCAGGAGCTGTCGAAGAACGGCCGGCGCACCGGTCTGACCTTCGCGCCCGAGGGCGGCTCCGAGCGCATCCGCAAGGTCATCAACAAGATGGTGACCAAGGAAGACCTGATCCGTACGGTCGTGACCGCCTACACCAACGGCTGGCGGCAGGTGAAGCTCTACTTCATGTGCGGCCTGCCCACCGAGACCGACGAGGACGTCCTCGAGATCGCTCAGATGGCCCACGAGGTCATCCGGGCCGGTCGTGAGGCCGCGGGCACCAAGGACATCCGCTGCACGGTCTCGATCGGCGGCTTCGTGCCCAAGCCGCACACCCCGTTCCAGTGGGCCGCGATGGAGCGTCCCGAGGTCATCGACGCCCGGCTCAAGATGCTCAAGCAAGAGATCAACAGCGACCGTGGCCTGGGCCGGGCGATCGGCTACCGCTACCACGACGGTGAGCCTTCGCTGATCGAGGGCCTGCTCTCGCGCGGTGACCGCCGGGTCGGTGCCGTCATCCGCCGCGTCTGGGAGAAGGGTGGCCGCTTCGACGGCTGGAGCGAGCACTTCTCGTACGCCCGGTGGGTCGAGTCGTGTGCCGAGGTGCTCCCGCAGTTCGGCGTCGACCTCGACTGGTTCACCACCCGCGAGCGCGAGCAGGCCGAGGTGCTGCCCTGGGACCACCTCGATTCAGGCCTCGACAAGGACTGGCTCTGGCAGGACTGGCAGGACTCGCTCACCGAGTACGAGCAGCCCGACTGCCGCTGGACCCCGTGCTTCGACTGCGGCGTCTGCCCGTCGATGGACACCGAGATCCAGATCGGCCCGACCGGCAAGAAGCTGCTGCCCCTGACCCCGGTGAACTCCCTGCGGGTTCCGGCCTGATGGGGGCGACGAAGAACCAGCCCGTCGGCGGCCAGGCCCCGGTCGTCCAGCGCGTCCGCATCCGGTACGCCAAGCGCGGCCCGCTGCGGTTCACCTCCCACCGCGACTTCGCCCGCGCTTTCGAGCGGGCGTTGCGGCGGGCCGCCGTACCCATCGCCTTCTCCCAGGGGTTCACCCCCCACCCGAAGATCTCGTACGCGAGTGCCGCGCCCACCGGCGTCGGCAGCGAGGCCGAATACCTCGAGATCGGTCTTCAGGCCGAGGTCGACCCGGGTCAGCTGCGCCTGGCTCTCGACGCCGCGCTCTCGCCGGGGCTCGACGTGCTCGACGCCGTGGTGGCCGGGCCGGGCAGCCTGGCCGACCGCATCGACGCCTCGAGCTGGCGTCTCGAGCTGCCCGCGGTCGACCCCGCGGAGGCCGAGGCGGCCGTGAAGGCGTTCACCGCGCTCGACGAGGTGCTGGTCGAGCGCATGACCAAGCAGGGCCGGCGCTCGTTCGACGCCCGCCAAGCAGTGACGCACATCTCTGTGTCGGACCAGTCCGTCGTACCTTCCGAGGCGGACGGCACACCGTGTGCGATAATCGACCTTGTCGTACGACAGGTGACACCCGCCGTTCGACCCGATGACGTCCTTTCCGGCCTGCGCGTAGCGGCGGGCCTGGAGCCGCCGGTGCCCCCACGGGTGACCCGGCTGGCCCAGGGCACGCTCACCGCGCAGGGGGAGATCGTCGATCCGTTGGACGCGGATCGCGAGACGGCCCTTCCGGGGTAAGGACTGCTCCATCGGAAGGGTGCTAGCTGCAGCCGGCGCCCATTGACAGACTTCGGCAGCCCGTCCGCTTAACCGGCGGGACCGAAAAACTTGCGGCGACCCTGCGTGGCAGCGCTCAAACGCGCCCGGGGTGGCCAGAACTGGAGAGCGCCCCATGCTCGATAACGAGCCCCAAGACAACTTGGGAGAACAGGGCGGTGAGGGGGCCGGAGCTGTCGCTCCGCCCGAGACCGCCGCAGCTACGACCCCTGTGCGCCGTGCGCGCGCGCCTCGCAAGAGGGCGGCGTCCGCCGCGGGGGCCTCGGACACGGCCGCGAGCCCGTCCGACCCGGTAGCGAACGTCCCTGAAACGCCGGCCGAGAGCGCCCAGGTGGCTGATGCCGCTCCGGACGCCGCGGAAGCGCCGGCCAAGCCGGTCAAAGCCACCCGGAGCCGGCGTAAGGCCACCGCGCCGGCGGCGGCACCCGCTGCCGCCGCTGAGCCGGACGCCGATGCTGCTGTCGCTCCGGCCGCCGAGGGGGCCGAGCCGGTCGCCCCGGTGAAGGCCACCCGGACCCGTCGTAAGAAGGCGGCTCCGGCCGCTGCGGCCGAAGAGCCGGCCGAGGGCACCGCTCCCGTCGTCGCCGAGGCGCAGCCCGAGCCGGTTCGCGTCGAGGCCCTGGTCGAGGTCGCGGAGCCCGTTCTCGAGGAGCCGGTCGCCGACGGTGCGCCGATCATCGGCGTGATCCCGCTCGACGCCGACTTCGTCGAGGAGGAGCAGCCCGCGCCGCGTCGCGGACGGCGGGCCGCGGCCCTGCCGCCCGCCGTGCTCTTCATGCCGCCCGACCCGGCCGAGGCCACTCCGCCTCCGGCCCGCCGGTCGCGCCGCACCGCCGCCGTGGCGGTCCCGCCCGTGCTCGACGAGCCCGAGGTCACCGAGGTCGAGGCCGAGGTCGCCGAGGTTCCGGTCGCGGTGGAGGAGCCCGCCGAGGGTGCCCGCCGCAGCCGGCGCCGCCGCCGGGGCGCCTCCGACGAGCAGGCCGAGCCGGTCGCTGCGGTGACCGCGCCGCCCGCCGACGAGGTGGTCGACGAGAGCGCGGACGACGTCGAGGACGGCATCGAGGACGACGAGGACGAGGACAGCGCCGCGAGCCGCCGGCGTCGCCGCCGGGGCCGTCGTGGCCGCGGTCGTGGCAAGGGCCCGGCCGAGGACGGCGAGCAGGACGAGGCCGACGACGAGCCCGAGCAGGGCGCCGAGGCGTCGGCCGACGAGGACGAGGAAGAGGCCGACGAGGGTGATGGCGACGGCGTGACCCGTCGCCGCCGTCGCCGGCGTCGCAAGGGTTCCAGTGGCGACGGCGAGACCGGCGGCATCGAGGACGGCGTGCACACCGTCGTGCGGGTGCGCGAGCCCCGGCGTACCGATGAGGTGCAGGGTGTTTCGGGCTCGACCCGGCTCGAGGCCAAGCGCCAGCGTCGCCGCGACGGCCGTGAGCAGCGCCGGACCCGTCCGCCGATCCTGAGCGAGTCGGAGTTCCTGGCCCGCCGCGAGGCGGTCGACCGCGTGATGGTCGTGCGGCAGAAGCCCGACCGCACCCAGATCGCCGTCATGGAGGACGGCATTCTCGTCGAGCACTACGTCTCGCGCAGCACTTCCGGGACGATGGTCGGCAACGTCTACCTGGGCAAGGTGCAGAACGTGCTGCCCAGCATGGAGGCGGCGTTCGTCGACATCGGCCGGGGCCGCAACGCGGTGCTCTACGCCGGAGAGGTCAACTGGGACGCCACCGGGCTCGAGGGCCGCGCCCGCTCGATCGAGCAGGCCCTGCGCTCCGGCGACTCGGTGCTCGTGCAGGTCACCAAGGACCCGATCGGGCACAAGGGCGCCCGGCTGAGCAGCCACATCGCGCTGTCCGGCCGGCACCTGGTCTATGTGCCGAACGGCAACGCCTCGGGGATCAGCCGCAAGCTGCCCGACAACGAGCGCAAGCGCCTCAGGGACGTACTCAAGAAGCTTGTTCCCGACGGCGCCGGCGTGATCGTGCGGACGGCCGCCGAGGGTGCCAGCGAGGACGACCTGGCCCGTGACGTCAAGCGGCTGCAGGCGCAGTGGGAGGAGATCCAGCGCAAGTCGGCCGAGGGGCACGCGCCGGTCGCCCTCTCCGAGGAGCCCGACCTGGTCATCCGCGTGGTCCGCGACCTCTTCAACGAGGACTTCCGCGAGCTGATCGTGCAGGGCGACTCGGCGTACACCGAGCTGGAGAACTACCTCAACTCGGTCTCGCCCGACCTGCTGGAGCGCATGCACCGATACACGGGGACGGGGGACGTCTTCGCCGACAAGCGGATCGACGAGCAGATTCTCAAGGGCCTGGACCGCAAGGTCTTCCTGCCCTCGGGCGGTCATCTGGTCTTCGACCGCACCGAGGCGATGACGGTCGTCGACGTCAACACCGGTAAGTACACCGGCGCGGGCGGCAACCTCGAGGAGACGGTGACCCGCAACAACCTCGAGGCGGCGGAGGAGATCGTCCGGCAGCTGCGGCTGCGCGACCTCGGCGGCATCGTGGTCATCGACTTCATCGACATGGTGCTCGAGAGCAACCGCGAGCTGGTGCTGCGGCGGCTCACCGAGTGCCTGGGGCGCGACCGCACCAAGCACCAGGTCACCGAGATCACCTCGCTGGGTCTGGTGCAGATGACGCGCAAGCGGATCGGCTCGGGCCTGCTCGAGGCGTTCAGCGAGACGTGCGACCACTGCAAGGGCCGCGGCGTGCTGATCCACACCGAGCCGGTGCCCGAGAAGAAGTCGAACGGCGGTGGCGGCGCCGCGGCGACCCAGGTCAAGGCGGTCGCCGCGGCGGCGCGCACGGAGCCGGCCCCGGCCCCCGCGCAGCAGCAACAGCAGCCGAGCACCAAGTCGCGGCGCCGGCGGGGTGGCGGGGGCGACAACCTGGTCGCCGAGCCCATCGCCGAGCCGGTGGTGCCGGACCCGGTGCGCGACGAGGTTCCGGCTGACGTGGTTCTCGAGGTCGACGAGCCGATCGAGATCGTGACCGAGCCCGCGCCCCACGTGGTGCGGCACGAGGGCGACGACCCGGCGGCCGAGACCGCGGGGCTGCCCCCGGTGGCCGGTTCGGGCATCGTCACGGGCCGCCGTCCGGCGCTGACGAAGGCCGAGTCGGACGACAACTACGACATCAGCGGGTATGACCTGTCGCGCTACGACACGCCGGAGCCCGACGCCGAGCCGCTGCGCCTGACCGGTGCGGACGACCCGGACGCGGCCGACGACGAGGACGAGGACGACGACGAGCCTGTGGGCGCGGGCGCCGGGCGACGCCGCTCGCGCCGTAGCGGCACGCGGAGGCGTACACGGCCCTGACGGGTTGACGCGGATGATGAGCGGTTCGGTAAAGAAAGTTAACTACCGAACCGCTCATCGCTGTCTATGTCGGATACCCTCGCGGGATCGATCCCCCTTCCCCGAGGAGACCGAGCCCATGCCCCGCATCTCTCTGCTTCTCGCCACTTGTGTGGCGTTGGGCGCCCTGACTGCCTGCTCCGGCCCGTTGGGCAGCGGGCGCGCCACCGGAACCCCCGCTCCGGCCCCGCCGTCGCCGGTCGACCCGTCCGTGGCGGCCTCGGCCGACGCCGCCCTCGCGGGTGATACGAAGGCCATCTGCGCGCAGGCCGAACGGGCGACCACCAGCTTCGGTGAGACCTACATCGCCGATCTCAAGCTGAAGATCGACGCCGCGGCCGAGGGGGCGGAGGCCGCGCGCCGGGCCGACGAGAAGATCTCCCGGGACGTGCGCAACTTCTCCTTCGCGCTCGCCGACATGGCCGGCCTGACCACCGATCCGGCCTTGAAGAAGGCGCTGACCGAGATGAGTACGCAGGTCAAGGCGTTCGGCGGCGACATCACCAAGATCAACGCGGAGAAGATGTCGGCGATCTCGGGCCGGCTCGACAAGGCCTGCGGGCGGGGCTGACCAGCCCGTACGCGGCCCCGGTTTGGGATCGGCGCGTCTGATGAAGTAGTCTTTCAGGCGGCGCTTTTCCAGGCGCCGTGTCTCCGTGCCCGCTCAGAGTTTACGAACCTCAGAGTTCACGAACCCTGTCGGCGAGAGCCGGAACATCAGCTTCATCCGCCAAGCAGTGCATTCGCTGCGTAAGTCTCAGGGAGTCCGCGTCCCATGTACGCGATCGTCAAGACCGGCGGCAAGCAGTACAAGGTTGCCGAGGGCGACGTGATCGAGGTCGAGAAGCTCGCGGGTGTGCCCGGCGACTCGCTGACGCTCGCCGCGCTCCTCCTCGTCGACGGTGACAACCTGGTGACCGATGCGGCCAAGCTTGCCAAGGTGACGGTGTCCGGCGAGATCGCCGAGCACACCAAGGGTCCGAAGATCCGGATCCACAAGTTCAAGAACAAGACCGGTTACCACAAGCGTCAGGGGCACCGTCAGCCGCTGACGAAGATCAAGGTCACCGGCATCTCGAGCGGGAAGTAGGGGCTGATCCGATATGGCTCACAAAAAGGGTGCCTCCAGCTCGCGGAACGGCCGTGACTCCGCCGCCCAGCGGCTCGGCGTGAAGCGGTTCGGCGGCCAGCTGGTCAACGCCGGCGAGATCCTGATCCGTCAGCGCGGCACGAAGTTCCACCCGGGCGACCTCGTCGGCCGCGGTGGCGACGACACGCTGTTCGCGCTGGCCAACGGTAACGTGCTGTTCGGCACGAAGCGCGGTCGCAAGACCGTCAGCATCGTTCCGGCTGCGGAGTAAGTTTGCTCTGAGCGGGCCGCGGACCTCCGGGTCCGTGGCCCGCTTTGTTTTTGTGCTTTTGTCAAGGAGTTGAGCAGTGACCACGTTCGTCGATCGCGTCGTTTTGCACCTGCAGGCGGGGGACGGCGGGCACGGCTGCGTCTCGGTGCGCCGCGAGAAGTTCAAGCCCCTCGGCGGCCCCGACGGCGGCAACGGCGGCCACGGTGGCGGGGTCACCCTCGTCGTCGACCCGCAGCAGCACACGCTGCTCGACTTCCACTTCCACCCGCACATCAAGGCGTCCAACGGCGTCGGCGGCGCGGGTGCCAACCGCGACGGCGCCAACGGCAAAGACCTGGTGCTCCAGGTGCCCGACGGCACGGTCGTGCTGACCGCCGACGGCGAGGTGCTGGCCGACCTGATCGGTGCCGGCACCACCTTCGAGGTGGCCCGCGGCGGCCGCGGCGGCCGGGGCAACGCCTCGCTGGCCAACACCCGCCGCAAGGTGCCGGGCTTCGCCGAGCTGGGCGAGCCGGGCGACAGCCTCGACGTGGTGCTCGAGCTCAAGAGCGTGGCCGACGTCGGCCTGGTCGGCTTCCCGTCGGCCGGCAAGTCGTCGCTGATCTCGGTGATCTCCGCGGCCAAGCCCAAGATCGCCGACTACCCGTTCACCACCCTGGTGCCCAACCTCGGCGTGGTGCAGGCGGGCGACCAGACCTTCACCGTCGCCGACGTGCCGGGTCTCATCCCGGGCGCGGCCACCGGCAAGGGCCTGGGCATGCAGTTCCTGCGCCACATCGAGCGCACCTCGGTGCTGGTGCACGTGCTCGACGCGGCGACGCCCGAAATCGAACGTGACCCGCTGGCCGACCTCGACGCGATCGAGGCCGAGCTCGCGGCGTACGGCGGCCTGGAAGACCGGCCGCGCCTCGTCGTGCTCAACAAGATCGACATCCCGGACGGGCGCGACCTGGCCGAGATGGTGCGGCCCGACCTCGAGGCCCGCGGCTACCGCGTCTTCGAGGTCAGCGCGATCACCCGCGAGGGCCTCAAGGAACTCGTGTTCGCCCTGGCCGAGACGGTCGCCCAGCACCGGCTGGACAAGCCCGCCCCCGAGCCGACCCGCGAGATCGTGCGGCCCAAGGCGGTCGACGAGTCGGGCTTCACCATCGAACAGGACGCCGAGGGCGTCTTCGTGATCAGTGGGCTCAAGGTCGAGCGCTGGGTCCGCCAGACCAACTTCGACAACGACGAGGCCGTGGGCTACCTGGCCGACCGCCTCGAGCGCATCGGCGTCGAGGACACGCTGGCCAAGAAGGGTGCCAAGGCCGGCGACCCGGTACGCATCGGCGATCGCGAGTTCGACTGGCAGCCCAACGCGGGCGAGTTCGTCTCGGGCCCGCGCGGCACCGACGCGCGCCTGGAGGAGAACGACCACCGGCTGACCGCCGCCCAGCGTCTGGCCGCCCGTAAGGCGCGCCGCGTGCGCTCCGACGACGAGCTGCTGCACATGGCGGCCGACGGCACGGTGACCAGCGTGGCCAACGCGAACCGTCCGGTCCTCGTCACCGAGGACGACGACACCGACGAATAGGGCGCAAGTTCGGCTCGCCGCAACCATCCGGCAAGGGTGGTTGCGTACGGTCACCACGTGTGGATCGAAGCCAGGCCCGTCCTGGACCCCGAGCTGGGCGCCCTGATCGCGGTCCAGCAGCACGAGGGCGGCCAGGGGTTCGCGACCGATGACTGCGCCGAGTGGTTCGTCACCGTCGTCGGTGGCCGGGCTGTCGCCTGTGGTGCGTGGCAGCCGCTGCCCGAGCCGGGCGAGGCCGAGCTCAAACGCGTGTACGTGCGACCGGCCTTCCGTGGGCGCGGCATAGCGCGGCACATGATCCTCGCCCTCGAGGAGGAGGCGCTCGCCGCGGGGCGGCCGGTGATCCGTCTGACCACCGGCAACCTGCCCGCGGCGGTCGCCCTCTACCAGTCCTCGGGCTACCGGCGGATCACCAGCGGCGACTCGTCCCGCGTCCGGTTCGAGAAACACCTGGCCGCGTTAGTCCAGTAGGCCGAGAGCCGCGCGGGTCCGGCGTACGGTCTCGGCCGCGCGGGGCCGTACCCAGGCCTTGCCCTCCGACAGCACCTTGCGTACGTGGTCGGGGTCTTCGGCCAGCTCGGCGTAGCGCGTGCGGATCGGCGTCAGCACCGCCTCGACCGCGTCGGTGACCTCGCGCTTCAGAGCGCCGTACGAGTGCAGGTCGCCGAGCTCGCGGTCCGAGCAGGCGCGCAGGATGCCCAGCAGGTTGGTGACGCCGGGCTGACCGGCCGGGTCGTCGCGCACGATGCCGACCGTGTCCGTCACCGCGCGGGCGATGGTCCGGCGGATCACGTCGGGCGAGTCGAGCAGCCCGATGCGGCCGGCCGGTGAGGGCGAGCTCTTGCTCATCTTGCGGGCCGGGTCGGCCAGATCCATGACCCGCGCCGCGCTTTCGGGGCGGATGCCCTCGGGCACGGTGAACGTCTCGCCGTAGCGGGTGTTGAAGCGGGTCGCGATCGTGCGGGCGAGTTCGAGGTGCTGGCTCTGGTCGTCGCCGACCGGCACCTGTTCGCTGTCGTGCACGAGGATGTCGGCCGCCATCAGCACCGGATAGGTGAGCAGGCTGAGCCGTACATGCTTGCTACCGGCGCCTGGTCCTTCGGACGGCGCGGAGAACCCGGGCAATGGGGAGCCAGCCGATTTCTCCCTGAACTGGATCATGCGCGCGGCCTCGCCGTAGCCGGTGACGCATTCGAGCAGGTAGTGCAGCTCGCTGTGCTCGGGCACCTGGGAGTGGGCTATGAGCGCGGTGCGCCGCGGGTCGACGCCGGCGGCGAGCAACACGGTCGCCACCTGCAGAGTGTTGGCGCGCAGCTGGGCCGGGTCGTGCTCCATGGTCATCGCGTGCAGGTCGGCGATCATCGCGATCGACCGGGTGTCGGGTCTCTCCTGGGCCTGCACCAGCGGCCGCATGGCGCCGATGAGGTTGCCCAGGTGCAGCTTGCCGGTGGGCTGGAAGCCGGTGAGGCGGCGGGTCATGGTGTCCTCCGGGAGGTGGGGGACCGCGCCCTTCCGGTGACATGACAACGGCCGCCCGGAAGGGGCGGCCGCGTGGTTGATGCGCGTTTGGGTGAGCCGCCCGTCAGGGCAGCCACCAGGCCAGGTTGGCGAAACGCATGGACGCAATATTAGCAGCGGGGTGGCGATGCATCCTGAGAGCGCGATATCGGATGATGGGCGGATGCCGAGTTTGACCCGCGCCGAGGCTACCGCCCGGGCCGCCACCGTCAATGTCCACGAGTACGAGGTAGACCTCGACCTGACCGCCGAGGGAGACACCTTCGGCTCCCGGACGGTGGTGCGTTTCGACGCGCGCGAGGGCGCCTCGACGTTCCTCGAGTTCGAGCCCGAGTCGGTCGTCAAGATGGCGCTCAACGGGTCGCCGCTGCCCGACTCGGCACTGGTCGAGGGACGGCTCCTGCTGTCCGATCTCGCCCCGACCAACGAGCTGGCTGTCGAGGCCGTCATGCGCTACTCGAACACCGGCGAGGGCATGCACAAATACCTCGACCCGGCCGACGGCTCGACCTATCTCTACCAGCACCTGTTCATCAACAACGCGGGCCGGGTCCTGCCCGCCTTCGACCAGCCCGACCTCAAGGCGTCCTTCCGGGTCAGCGTCACCGCCCCGGCGAGCTGGCTGGTCGCGGCGAACGGGCCGCTGGTGTCCGGCAAGGACGGTCGCTGGGAGTTCGAGCCGACCAAGCCGATCTCGACCTACCTGTGCTCGCTGATCGCCGGGCCCTACCACGAGGTCACCGACTCGCACGACGGCATCCCGCTCGCGCTCTACGCGCGGGCCGCCCTGGCCGACGCGCTCGAGGCCGAGGCCGGCGAGATCTTCACGGTCACGAAGCAGTGCCTCGACCGCTACCACGAGATCTTCGACATCCGTTACCCGTTCGGGCACTACCAGCAGGCGTTCGCGCCCGAGTTCAACTTCGGCGCGATGGAATACCCGGGCCTGGTCGTCTTCCGCGACGAGCTCGTCTATCGCTCCGCGGTGACCGAGAGCGAGCGCGAGGGCCGGGCCAACGTGATCGCCCACGAGATGGCCCACATGTGGTTCGGCGACCTCGTGACCATGGCCTGGTGGGACGACCTCTGGCTCAACGAGTCGTTCGCCGAGTACATGGGCACCCGCATCACCTCCGAGGCGACCCGTTTCCCGGACGCGTGGACGACCTTCGCGATGCAGCGCAAGGCGTGGGGCCTGCGCGCCGACCAGCGGCCGTCCACCCACCCGGTGGCGCCCGCCGAGGTCGCGGACACCGATCAGGCGCTGCTCAACTTCGACGGCATCTCGTACGCCAAGGGCGCGGCCGTCCTCAAGCAGCTCGTCGCCTGGGTGGGCGACGAGGCGTTCCGGGCCGGCGTGAACGCGCACTTCGCAGCGCACGCGTTCGGCAACGCGACGCTGGCCGACCTGCTCGGCGCGCTGTCGGCGGCCAGTGGGCGCGACCTCACCGCCTGGGCCGACGTGTGGCTGCGCCGCGCCCAGGTCAACACGCTGCGCACCGAGGTGACACGGGACGGCGGCACCTACGGCGAGGTGGCGATCGTGCAGACCGCGCCCGACGCCTACCCGACGTTGCGCCCGCACCGGCTGGGCATCGGGCTCTACGACCGTACGGCCGAGGGCGCGGTGGTCCGCCGCAAGCTGATCGAGGTCGAGGTGGCCGCGGCCGAACGCACCATGGTGCCCGAGCTCGCCGGCGAAGAGGTGGCCGACCTCCTGCTGCTCAACGACGGCGATCTGACGTACGCGAAGATCCGGCTCGACGACGAGTCGGCCACCGCCGTGCCGGTGCTGCTGCCGCTGATCGGCGACTCGCTGGCCCGCGCCGTGCTGTGGGCGTCCACGCTGGACGCCGTGGTCGACGGCGAGCGGCCGGTGGCCGAGCTGGTCACGCTGGTGCTCGCCGCGCTGCCGGTCGAGACCGAGGTCGTGATCGTCGAGGACGTGCTGCGCGCCACCCGTAACCTGGTCGACCGATACTCCACCGCGGAGGCCCGTCCGGACGCCCTCGCACTGGTCGCCCAGGCCGCCGACCGCCTGCTGGCCGCCTCGGAACCGGGTGGGTCGAGCCAGCTCGCCGCCGCCCGCGGACTGATCGGCACGACGGTCGACACGGCCCGGCTCGCCGGCTGGCTGGACGGCGAAGGGGTGCCCGACGGCCTCGCGGTCGACGCCGACCTGCGCTGGCTGATCGTCTATCGCCTGTCGGTGCTCGGTGCGGCCGGCGTCGCCGCGATCGACGCCGAGTTCGAGCGTGACCGCAGCTCCACCGGCGAGCAGTGGGCGGCCCGCTGCCGCGCCGCCCGGCCCGACGCCGAGGCCAAGGCAGCCGCGTGGGCGGCGATCATCGAGGACGGGTCGCTGTCGAACCGGCTCGTCGAGATGGCCGCGTCCGGCTTCTGGCAGGCGGAGCAGATCGAGCTGGTCCGGGAGTACGTGCCCCGCTACTTCGCCGACATGCCGCGGATGATGCGGCTGCGCAGCGGCATGGCCGCCGAGCGGGCGGCCACCACGGCCTACCCGAGCCTGGTGGTCGAGCCCGAGACCCGGCGTCTCGCCGCGGAACTGCTGGCGAGCGACGACCTCGACCCCATTCTGCGGCGGGTCGTGGAGGACGGCGACGACGATCTCCGGCGGGCGCTGGCTGCGCGTTTTTAGCCTTTCGCCCCGTCTCCCCCCGATACGGTGAAGACGTGGAGTGGTCCGAAGAGCTAGTCGCGGGACTGCTGCAGGCCGCCCCGGACGCGATCCTGGTGCTCGAGGGCACCAGGATCGTGCTGGTCAACGACCGCGCCGAGGAGCTGTACGGCCGGGACCGCGGCGAACTGGTCGGCCTCGACATCGAGCACCTGCTGACCGAGGACTCCCGACTCATGCTGCCCGAGCGGCGGCGCCGCATCATGGAGGGCCGGCCCGGCACGATCGGGTCGGTCACCACCACGATCCGGCGCCGAGACGGTTCGGAGGTGCCGGTCGAGTCGTCGGTCGCGATCGTCGACACGACCCAGGGCCGTCTGGTCGTGGCCGTGGTGCGCGACCTCAGCGAGCGCGCCCGCGCCGAGCAGGAGAAGGCCCGGCTGCGCGACGAAGCCCAGGCACACCGCAACCAGCGGCTGGAG
Organism: Actinoplanes solisilvae; assembly: GCF_003999975.1. Lineage (GTDB taxonomy): Bacteria > Actinomycetota > Actinomycetes > Mycobacteriales > Micromonosporaceae > Actinoplanes > Actinoplanes solisilvae. The sequence goes on from NZ_RJAC01000019.1 coordinate 36,615, forward strand.
AGCCTGGGCCAGCTAGCCGGCGGGATCGCGCACGACTTCAACAACATGCTCGGTGTGATCGTCAACTACGCGAGCTTCGTGGTCGAGGAGGCGGAGTCGGCCGAGCCGGACGCCGCGATGATGGCCGCCGACGCCCGCCAGGTGATCAAGGCGGGGGAGCGCGGCACCGACCTCACTCACCGGCTGCTCGCCTTCGCCCGCCGCGAGGTCGTGCGCCCCGAGGTGCTCGACATCAACCGGATGGTCGCCGGTCTCGAAGGCATGCTGCGCCGCTCGATCGGCGACAAGATCACCTTGATCGTGCGGCCCGGCCCCGACCTGCCGCCCGTGGTGTGCGACCCCGCCCAGCTCGAACAGATGCTGGTCAACCTGGCGCTGAACGCGCGCGACGCGATGCCCGGAGGCGGCAACCTCGTCATCGACACGGGCTGCCACGACGACCGGGTGCGGCTGCGGGTCAGCGACTCGGGGCGGGGCATGGCGGCCGAGGTCGTCGATCGAGCGTTCGAGCCCTTCTTCACGACCAAGGCCAGCGGCGAGGGTACGGGGCTCGGCCTGGCCACGGTCTATGGCATCGCCACCCAGGCCGGTGGTGACGTGACCATCGCGTCGGAGCCGGGGCTGGGCACGACCGTCACCGTGCTGCTGCCGGCCGGATCGCGGGAGGTGCCGGGCGTCTCGCCGGCCGAGCCGGTGCCGACCGCGGGGCACGGGGAGACGCTGCTGGTGGTCGAGGACGAGGACGCCCTGCGGGACGTGGCTGGGCGGATCCTCTCGGGGGCGGGCTATCGGGTGCTGGCGGCCGAGGGCGGGGCTGAGGCGCTCGCGCTGGCGGCCCGGCACGACGGGGAGATCGACCTGCTGCTCAGCGACGTGGTGATGCCCGGGATGCTGGGTAAGGACCTGGCCGAGCGGCTGGTGGTGGTGCGGCCCGGGACCCGGGTGCTCTTCATGTCCGGTTACGCGCAGCCTGTCCTGCATTCCCAGGGCACCCTCGACCCGGGCGTGGCACTGCTGGAGAAGCCGTTCACCGCGAATGGCCTGCTGACCGCTGTCCGCCGGCGCCTGGACGGTTGATCTCCCGGCAACCGCCCCGCCCGCCACTCCTGACCGGAAAAAGATCTATCCTGCTCTGATGTCAGGACGGCGCATAGGCATCATGGGTGGGACATTCGATCCCATTCATCACGGGCACCTGGTCGCCGCCAGTGAGGTGCAGGCCCGTTTCGACCTGGACGAGGTCGTATTCGTGCCCACGGGTCAGCCGTACGAGAAGGGTCGTGTCTCGCCCGCCGAGGACCGCTACCTGATGACGGTCATCGCCACGGCCTCGAACCCGGGTTTCCACGTCAGCCGGGCCGACATCGACCGCGACGGACCGACGTACACGATCGACACCCTGCGGGACATGCGAGCCGTCTTCGGTGCCGACTCCTCGCTCTACTTCATCACCGGCGCGGACGCGCTCGGCCGCATCCTGAACTGGAAGGACGCGCTCGAGATGCTGTCGCTGGCGCACTTCGTGGGGGTCACCCGGCCGGGTTTCGAGCTGACCGACGAGCACCTTCCCGAAGATTCGGTCACGCTGGTCGAGGTGCCGGCCATGGCCATCTCGTCGACGGCCTGCCGCGACCGGGTCGCCGCGGGCGAGCCGGTGTGGTACCTGGTGCCCGACGGTGTCGTGCAATACATCAACAAGCGGGGGCTCTATCGGGGCTCGGGGAATGTCACACCGGTGTGAGAGGCTTGAAGGACCAGAAAGCCTACCGAGGGGACCCTCTTGCCCGTCAGCGAACGCGCTCTTGAACTGGCGATGGCGGCCGCGCAGGCCGCCGCCGACAAGAAGGCGCAGGACATCGTCGTCATCGACGTCGGCGACCAGCTCTACATCACCGATGCCTTCGTGATCGCTTCAGCGTCCAACGAGCGTCAGGTCACCTCGATCGTCGACGCCGTGGAAGAAGCACTTCTCAACCTTCCCGAGAAGGCGAAACCCGTGCGCCGCGAGGGCGAGCGTCAGGGCCGGTGGGTGCTGCTCGACTACGTCGACATCGTGGTCCACATCCAGCACGCCGAGGAGCGCGAGTTCTACGCCCTCGACAAGCTGTGGAAAGACTGCCCGATGATCCCGTTCGTCGACCGCGACATGGTCGACGCCGAAGCTTCGTGAGCGGGCTGACCACAGCTCATCGCGTCGGGGCACGAAACGGGTCGATGACATGAGCCGCCTGATCGTCTGGCGTCATGGCAACACGGACTGGAACGCCGGGCATCGCGTCCAGGGGCAGACCGACGTCGAGCTCAACGTGCTCGGCCGCCGGCAGGCCGTCGACGCCGCCGAGATCCTCATCAAGCTGAAGCCCGACGCGATCGTCGCCAGCGACCTGCAGCGCGCCGCCGACACCGCCGCGGCCCTGGCCGGGCTCAGCGGACTGTCGGTCAGCTACGACAAGCGGCTGCGCGAGCGCTATTTCGGCGCCTGGCAGGGCCACACGATGACCGAGATCGCCGAGCTCTTCCCCGGCCAGCACGAGCGCTGGACAACCGGGCAGGAGGTCGGCGGCGACGTCGAGACCCTCGACGAGCTGGGCAAACGCGTGTCCGAGGCGCTGCTCGACGCGGCCGCCCTGGCCCCGCCCGGCGGCACGGTCGTGGTCGCCACGCACGGCGCCGCCGCCCGTCAGGGCGTCGGCCACCTGCTCGGCTGGCCCATCGAGCAGCTGCGCACCCTGCGGGCCCTGCAGAACTGTCATTGGGTCGAGCTGACCCACGACAGCAAGCGTGGGTGGCAGGTCGCGGCCTACAACGTCGGGCCTTTCCCCGAGCGCCCGGTCCCGCCGCCGGTCTGACCGTCCGGGAACCGTCGATGATCGGGTAGCGTCCAACGCATCATGGTGACTCGTGCGGTTCCTGCGCTTCTGTTCCTTCTGCTGGCTGCCGGCTGCGCCAACAACGCGACCGACAGCGGCGCCGCCCCGGCCCCCACCCCCTCGGCCTCGGACGTCGTCGATCTCCCGCTGCCCACCGCCAAGACGAGCGGTCCCGCCGGCGAGCCGTCGTCCGGCCGTCCGGTCGCCGGAGGTCAGACGATCACCGGCACGGTGACCGCCGGGGTCGAGCCGGGCTGCCTGCTGCTGGCCGACGCCTCCGGCTCCCATCTGCTGATCTTCGACGACCCGGCGATGCGCGCCGACGCGGCCGTCGGCAACACCGTCAAGATCAACGGCAGGTCCCAGCCGGGCATGATGACGACCTGCCAGCAGGGTGTGCCGTTCATCGTGGTGTCGGTCGAGAAGGCCTGACTCACCCGGGCACAGGGAGATCGGCTACCGTGCCCGCATGCCCGTCGCGGTCGTCACCGACTCCACCGCGTACCTGCCCGCCGAACTCAGCGGCTCGTATGACCTGACCGTCGTGCCCCTCACGGTCGTCGTCAACGGCATCGAAGGGCTCGAAGGGCTCGAGATCCAGCCCGCCGAGGTCGCCCGTGCGCTCGGCGGGCGCCGCGTCTCGGTCAGCACGTCCCGGCCCGCCCCCTCCCAGTTCGCGGCGGCCTATCGCGAGCTGCTCGACGCCGGTGCCGACGGCATCGTCTCGGTCCACCTCTCGGCCAAGCTCTCCGGCACCTTCGAGGCCGCGTCGCTGGCCGCCGCGTCGCTGGCCGCCGAGACCGGGTCGCGGGTCGAAGTGGTCGACAGCGGCACGACCGGCATGGGGCTGGGCTTCGCCGCCCTGGCTGCCGCGGCCGCCGCGGCCAAGGGCGAAGACCTTGATTCCGTACGCCGTGCGGCCGTCGATCACGCGGCTCGCGTCAGCACGCTCTTCTACGTCGACACGCTCGAGTTCCTGCGGCGCGGCGGACGCATCGGGGCGGCGTCGGCGTTGCTCGGCACGGCGCTGTCGGTCAAGCCGATCCTGCACGTGGCCGACGGGGCGATCGTCGTGAAGGACAAGGTGCGCACGGCCGGCCGGGCCCTCGCCAAGCTCGTCGACCTGGCCGTGGAGGCCTCCGGCGACGGCGAGGTCGACATCGCCGTACACCATCTGGAGGCTCAGGACCGGGCGACCGCCCTGGCCGACGCGGTGGCGATGCGGCTCGGCGACCGGCTGCGCGACTGCTACATCACCGAGATCGGGGCTGTGGTCGCGGCTCACGTGGGGCCGGGGCTGGCCGGTGTGGTGGTGCATCGGCGGCCCGCCACCTGACCGGGTCGAGACCGGCGACCGGGGTCAGCCGCGGGGCGAGCTGCGGCCAGCTCAGGGTGCGGTCGCCCACGCGCACCTCGTCGGCCGTGGGAAGCAGGGATTGCTCGTCCCACTCGGCGTAGGTGCGCCAGCCGGTGTCGTCGTCGCCGGTCAGGTGCAGCTCGGCGCCGGGCTCGGTGAGGTGGGCGGCCTGACGCGCGTACTCCTGGACGGCCAGAATGCGTTCGGCGCGACGGGCGACGTGGTGCAGCGGGTGGCCGGGGGATGGGATCCAGGGCTCCGCGCAGCCGTGGGGGTCACTCACGTACGCCATGGGTGTGATGGGTCTCGAGGACCTCGCGTAGAGCTCCTCGGCCTGGGCGAAAACGGCGCGCAGATGTGGGCTGGTGGTCGTCGTGACCAGCAGGGTGCCGCGTTCGGGGGCGAAGGCCACGGGGACACCGCCGACCTGCGGGGCGAGCTGCTCGAGCCAGTGTTCGAGGAGCAGGTGGGAGGTCCAGTACGCGTCGCCGTTGTCGACGAAGCGGATCACCTCGGTGGGGGTGCCGCGCAGGGTCGCGCCCTCCAGGTTGGCCCGGGCCGCGGCGAAGACCTCGTCACGGCGTACGCCCCAGGTGTTGAACTGGTCCTCGGCGACGTAGGTCATCGCCTCGGGGTGATCGATGACGACGTACTCGAAGAGGTAGGGCAGGGCCTGGCGGCGCAGCGGGGAGCCGGGCGTGGCGCCGCGGAGGACGGGGCGGAGCAGGGGCCGCGCCTGTTGCCACGTGGCCGGGATCGGATCTTGCAGGCCCATGATGTAGCTGTCGAGTTGGCTGCCGCGCCCGAGACCGCTGCCGCGCCCGAGTTTGCTGCCGCGCTGGAGCAGGGGGGTCAGGTCGAGAATTCTCGGTTCATCGTGGACATTTGTGGTGAAGCGGACCTGGAAGGCGCGGGCGTCGTAGCGGACGTCCGAGAAGCCCGCTTTGCGCAGGCGGCGAACCGCCCGAGAGGCCAGCCTGGCTCTCGCCAGCCTTCTCAGCAGGCCCATGCCCCCTCTTCCACTAGTTTCTCCTTGCTCGGACCACTCGCGCATCGAGATCTTCGTCGTAGATCACGTCGCCGTCCAGACCCTCGTTCCGTACGGCTTCGAGGGCGTTGCGCTCCTGGGCCTCGGTGATCTCGGACAGCAGGACGCCGGACTCGGTCAGCCAGGTGGGAGCACCCTTGACCACGCGGCGGAAGACCTCGAGGCCGTCGGGGCCGCCGTCGAGGGCCGAACGGGGCTCATGGTCACGGGCCTCGGCGGGGAGCAGGGGGATGTGTGCCGTGGCCACGTAGGGGACGTTGGCGATCAGGACGTCGACGCTCCCCTTGATCTTCTCGGGGAGCGGGGCGAAGAGGTCGCCGGTGAAGACGTCGGTGATGCCGTTGTCGCGGGCGCACGCGGTGGCGACGGGGTCGAGGTCGGCGGCGTAGAGGTCGAGGGCGGGGACGCGGTGGCGGACGGCCAGGCCCAGGGCGCCGGAGCCGCAGCAGAGGTCGAGCAGCACCCGGGGCTTACGTTCGGCGGCCAGGGTGACCGGTTCGGCAGCCCCGGTGACCAGTTCGGCGGCCACGGTGACCAGGAGTTCGCTGCGGACCCGGGGGACGAAGACGCCAGGCCTGAGGCGCACGCGGATGCCGGCGAAATCGGCGTGGCCGACGACCTGCTCGAGGGGTTCGCCGAGGGTTCGGCGGCCGACCAAGTCGTTCAACGTCGCGTCGTCGGCCGCGGCCTCGCGCAGGATCGCGGCCTCGTCCTCGGCGAAGACGCAGCCCGCCGCTCGCAGCTTGAGGATCGCTGTGGCCAGTGCGGTGTCCGAAATCGTCACGCCTATCCCTATATCACGGTGCCGCCGGGCGGCTGAGTTATCCACAATGCACCCCTGTCCACAGGGCTTCGGCGCGGGGGGCTCCGAATTTCCTAACGTCCGTGGCGTGCGAGAGCGGAAGCCCAGCGAAGATGCCGCGGCCCAGAGGCTGCGGGCGGTGCTGGCCGGTTCGGTAGGCGACCGGCCGGCACCGCCCGCTGCTGGTCCGCCGGCCGTGCCCGCGTTCAATGCCGTTCCCCCGTCCCGGGCCGGCGGCGATGCCGGGCTGGCCGAGGGCGGCGAGCCGTTGCAGTGGTCCGACATCATCTCGGGCTGGCCCGACGACGTCGACCTGGAGGCGGCGTCCAGCGCCGTGTTTCACCCGCCTGAGCCCGCGCCGGTTGCTGTTTCGGGTGACTCTTTTCGGCCGGGGACTCCCTGGGCCGCGCCGCCGGCTTCGCAACCTCCTGCGGCCGTCGTCGCCCCGCCAGCGGTGACCGCAGTGCCGTCGCCAGCGTTGGTGCCGTCGCCGTCGCCGTCGCCGTCGCCGGTGGCCGCTGGGCCGGTGCCGGTCAGGGTCGCCGCGCCGCAAACCTTCGCTGCTCTGCGGTCGGCGACCGGTTCATACTCGGTGGTCGGTGGTGGTGGCCTGGAGACCTCGCATCTGGCCGACCTCGTGCCTGATGAGCCTCGAATTCAGGCTTCACCTCGGCGGCCGATGCCGGCGCCCGATTGGGCGCAGCCGTCGCGTGTCGACTCCTGGCCTGGTGCTGACCGGGGCGTGGAGAGTTACACGTTCGATCCGGCGTCAGGGCGGTTCGCGTCCTCCGCCTCCGCTGCCGAGCCGGAAGACTCACCTGGTCTCACCGGGGCGGGCGCCTTCGGCGGCTCGGAGGGGCGCCGGTTCGGGCTGGCGGCCTTTGACCCGGGGCGTCGCGGGGTGCGTGCCCTGGTGGCTGTCGCCGCCGTGGTCATCGTGATCGCGGCCGCGCTGGCGTGGCGGTCGCGGCCGCGGGTCGACCCCGTCGTGCCACTTCCGTTGAACCCGACCGATTCCGGCGCCGGAGTTCAGCCGCGGTCGCCCGTCTCCGCCTCGGCCGCCGAGGTGGTCGTCGCCGTCGGCGGAAGGGTTCGTAAGCCCGGATTGGTGCGGCTCGCCTCGGGCGCCCGCGTGGCCGACGCCTTGTCCGCGGCGGGTGGTGCGGAACAGGGGGTCGACGTCGCCGTGCTCAACCTCGCCCGCAAGGTCGTCGACGGTGAACTCATCATGGTCGGCGTCACGCCGCCGCCCGGCCAGGCTTTCCCGACCGGTCCCGCCGCGCCCGCCCCGGGCGGCCCGGCCGCCGGTGGCCCCGTGAACCTGAACACCGCCACCCTCGCCGACCTCGACGGACTGCCCGGAGTGGGACCGGTGCTGGCCCAGCGGATTCTCGACGCCCGCGACGCCCAGGGCGGTTTCAAGGCCGTCACCGATCTGCGCAAGGTCGACGGCATCGGTGATGCCCGCTACGAGCAGCTCAAAGACCTGGTGACGATATGAGCAGCCGGTCCCCTGCGGACGACGCGCGGGCCGGTTCCGTCGCCGATCTTCGGCTCGCCGGGTTCGCCGTGGCGGTCTGGTTGTCGGCGTTGGCCGCCCTGTATCTATCCGCCCGCACGGGCTTGCTGCTTGCCGGCGGCGCCGTGGTGGCTGTTGTGGTGTTGCCGGCTCTGACGCGCCGTGGCGGTGCGCCGCAGAGCCGCGTCCGGCGTCCTTCAGCCGGTCTCGTTCGCACCGGTGACGAGCCTGCGCGTGCGCCTCGGCTCTCGGGCTGGCGGTGGGTGGTGCTGGCGGTTCTGTTGGGAGTGGCCTGCGGCGCGGTCGCTACCGCGGCTCGGGTCGCCGTCCGCGAGGCGGAGGAGCTTGTCGAGCTGGTCCGGGCCGGCGATCCGGTGTGGATGGAGATGATCGTGCGCGACGATCCGCGAGCCTCGCGAGCGGCGGCGGGGCGGCCTCCGTCCTACATCGTCGCCGTTGACCTGGTGGCGGTGCGGGCCTCGGATTCGGCGACGGTTCGGCTGTCGGCCCGGGCCCTGGTGCTGGGCAGTCACGCGGGATGGCGGGGCTTGTTGCCGGGGCAGCGGGTGACGGCCACCGGCAAGCTGATGCCGCCGCGCGGCGGCGACCTGCGCGCTGTGGTCGCGTCGGTGCGACAAGCGCCGACGCCGTTGGGCCGTCCGTCCTGGGCGCAGCGTGGCGCGGGAGTGCTGCGGGCGGGGCTTCAGCGGGCCTGCGCGCCCCTGCCCGACCTGCCCGGTGGGCTGCTGCCCGGACTGGTCGTCGGGGACACGAGTCAACTTGATCCGGCGCTCGAGGAGGATTTCCGAGCGACCGGAATGACGCACCTAAATGCCGTTTCTGGGGCGAATGTTGCTATTCTGCTAGGGGTCGTGCTCTTCGCCGTGCGGCGGACCCGGGCCGGGCCTGTGGTGACGGCGCTCCTGTGCGCGGTGGCGTTGGTCGGGTTCGTCATTCTGGCGCGGCCCTCGCCCAGCGTCGTGCGGGCCGCCGCGATGGGGGCGATCGGGCTGATCGGGCTGGCGTCGGGGCGGCGGCGTGCTGCGCTTCCCGCGCTGGCCGCCGGGGTGGCCGTGCTGATCGTGATCGACCCGGAGCTGGCGTCGGATCCCGGCTTCGCGTTGTCGGTGCTGGCTACTTCGGGGTTGTTGCTGCTCGCCCCGGTCTGGCGAGACGGATTGCGCCGCAGGGGCTGCCCGGCCGGATTGGCCGAGGCGCTCGCCGTGCCCGCGGCGGCGCAGGTCGCGTGCGGTCCCGTCGTGGCGGGGCTGTCCGGCACGATCAGCATCGTGGCCATCCCGGCCAATCTGCTCGCCGTTCCGGCGATCGCGCCGGCCACGCTGCTCGGCGTCACCGCGTCGGTGATCTCGCCGGTGTGGCCGGCCGGGGCCGAGTTCGCGGCCTGGCTCGGGCACTGGCCGGCGCAGTGGCTGGTACTGGTCGCGACCTACGGCGCGCGGGTGCCGGTGAGCGCGTTGCCCTGGCCGGGCGGTGTCACCGGGGCGCTGCTGCTCGCCGTGATCACCGTCGGACTGCTGGTCGCCGCGCGCCGGCCGCTGATCCGCAAGCTCGTCACGGTGGTGGCGCTCGGGGGCGTGTTGGGCGCCCTGCCCGTGCGGCTGCTCGCCTCAGGGTGGCCGCCGGCCGGCTGGGTCGTGGTCGCGTGCGCGGTGGGGCAGGGCGACGCGATCGTCCTGCCGGCGGGGGCCGGTCGCGCCGTGGTCGTCGACGCCGGGCCCGAGCCGGGCGCCGTCGATCAGTGCCTGCGGCGGTTGGGGGTGCGGCAGGTCGCGCTGTTCGTGGTGAGCCACTTCCACGTCGACCACATCGGCGGCATCGAGGGCGTGTTCCGGCGCCGGGATCTGCGCGCGGTGGTCGGACCGGACTGGCCCGACCCGCCGGCGGGTCGGGCAGCGGTCGCGGCGGCCGCCGGGCGAGTGCCGCTGGTGTCCGTCGGGCCCGGGTGGTCGTACGCGGCCGGGGGTCTGCGGTTGACCGTGCTCGGGCCGGTGGAGCCGTTGCGCGGCACGAACTCGGATCCCAACAACAACTCCCTGGTGCTGCGAGCCGAAGTGGACGGCCGGACGGTCCTGCTGCCCGGGGACGCCGAGACCGAGGAACAGGAGGACATGCTCGACCGGCTGGGGGCCGACGCGGTGCGGGCGGACGTGCTCAAGGTTTCCCACCACGGTTCGAGCTATCAGTCGCCGCGGTTCCTCGACGAGATTCGCCCCGCGGTGGCCCTGGTGTCGGTCGGCCCGGGCAACGATTACGGCCATCCGAACCCGTCGCTGCTGGCGCGCCTGGGGCGGGGCGGTGCGCGCGTCCTGCGTACCGATCAATCGGGCGACCTGGCGGCGGTCTCGACGGAAAGGGGGCTGGCGGTGGTAGCTCGCGGTGATCCGCCGGAGCCCTGACGGGACCGGAGCCCTGGCGGGGCCGAAGCCCTGACGGAGAATGCCGGGATGGAGCGAGCGACGATCACCGTCGGCGACCTGCGGCTGCGGCCGTTCGAGGAAGCCGACATCCCCTGGGTTCATGAGGTCTCGCTCGATCCGCTGGTGCAGAAGTACCTGCAGATCCCGGTTCCCTACCACCTGAGTGACGCCTCGTACTTCGTTCGCGAGATGTGCGTCGCGGCCTGGGATGCCGGCACGCGAGCCGAGTTCGTGGTGGAGTCCGTCGGGCTGGTGAAGTCCGGCGGGCTTGGGGGCTCCGGCGGTTCCGCAGGCCCCGGCGACTCGGTGGGCTCCGGGGGACGGGTTCGGCTCGGGCGGGTTGGGCTGGGGCTGGACGGGGCGGGGGCGGGGCAGGTCGGGTATTGGATGGATCCGGCGGCTCGCGGGCGTGGGGTTGCCACGGCGGCGCTTCGGGCGTTGTGCGGGTGGGGATTCGGCGTGCTCGGGCTGGGGTTGATCGAGTGGCGGGCCGAAGTGGGGAACGTGGCGTCTCGGCGGGTGGCGGAGAAGGCCGGGTTCCGGGTCGAGGCGGTGCTTCGGCAGCGGCTCGTGCATCGCGGAGCGCGGGTGGACGCTTGGGTCGGCTCGATGCTGCCCGAAGAATTGCCGACACGCCCGGGGTCATCCGTTCAGGCATGAAATATCCCGGACAATGGGGGTCGATGTGCGGATGGACAGTCTTTTCCGGACTCGTAGACATCCAGCCTGATCGAGCATCGAACAGAACATCCGCGACATGGCCCGACGCCGATATGTCTGCTTTCGCATTCCCTGATCCACTGGTCTGCGCTAAGGAGTGAGGCCCGCGGAAACGTCAGCCCTTCGTGCAACGATATTGAGCGTGAACACCGCGCCCCCCGACATGTTGCTGCTCGTCCAAGGTGATGAGGAGCTGCTCGCCTCCCGCGCGGTTGCCGCCGCGGTCGAGGCGGCGCGGGCCGCGGAGCCCGGCGCCGACATCCGCGAATACGAGGGTGGCGCCCTGGCGGCCGGTGAGGTCGCCGAGATGCTGAGCCCGTCACTGTTCGGCGGCCGGCGCGTTCTCGTGATCCGTAGCGGTCAAGATGCCAAGAAAGACCTCATCACGGCCCTGGTGGCGTACGCGAAAAACCCCGACCCCGACGTCACGCTGATCGTCACCCACCTCGGCGGGGCCAAGGGCAAGGCTCTGGCCGACGGGCTGCGGGCAGCCGGGGCCACGGTCGTGCCGGCCGCGAAGCTGAAGGGCGACCGCGAGCGGATCGCCTTCGTGCGCGACGAGTTCCGGCGCAACGGCGGCAAATGTGACGAGGCGTCCGCGTCCGCGCTGCTCGCGTCGGTCGGCAACGACCTGCGAGAGATCGCGGCGGCCTGCTCCCAGCTCCTGGCCGACACCGACGGCAAGATCACCGAGGCGGTCGTCGCTCGCTACTACAAGGGCCGGGCCGAGGTCAGCGGCTTCACGGTGGCCGACGCGGTGATGATCGGCGACGTGCCGGCCGCCCTCGAAGCCCTGCGCTGGGCGCTGCACGTGGGCGTCGACCCGGTGCCGATCGCCGACGCGATCGCCGACGGCGTGCGCACGGTGGCCAAGGTCGCCTCGGCCGGGCGCGGAAATCCGTATCAGTTGGCCAGTTCGCTCGGCATGCCCGCCTGGAAGATCCAACGTGCCCAGGAGCGCAGCCGCGGCTGGACCCCCGAGGGCCTGGTCGACGCGATGCGGGCGGCCGCCGTGTGCAACGCCGCGGTCAAGGGCGGCGCGGAAGACCGCGGCTACGCGCTGGAACAGGCCGTCTTCGCCGTGGCCACGGCCCGTCGCTCGGGCGGGGCACGATGAGCCGGGCGGCGAACCCCGAGGCGGCCGCGTTCGTCGGGCATCGCCCGCTCTACGCCCGCGCGCTGCGCCTCAGGTTCCTGACGCCCAGCGGGTTCCTCTGCTTCGTCTTCCTCGAGGGCGCAGTCGCGCTCGGCATCCTGCTGGCCCTGGCTGAGCTGGTGAGCTGGTGGGGCGTGCTGGTGCTGCCCGCCACGGTCGCCATCATGGTCAAGCTCAACGACGCGATCGCCGGCTCGCTCACTCCGCCGGTGCCCGCGGGCGTGCCGCAAAGTTCAGGGCTGGGCGCCGTGGCTCGCTCGGCCGGCGCGGCGGCGCTGTCACCGCTGCGTCCCGCCGGAATGGCGCACGAGGCCGCCGCAGCCGGCTGGCCCCTGACTCGTCCGGGCGAAGACGTGACCACTCGCCTGCCCGCCGTGGTCGACGGCGTGCGAGGCGTTCCGGTCAAGCGTCCCTGGGCCGAGCACGCCGACGCCCAGCAACAGTGGATCCGTCAGTCAGCGACCCGCCGCTACGAGTGAGCCCACCGGCCCGAGACCGGGCCGGACCCGAACGCCTCCGCGAACTGGCGTTATGCCCGTCAGCGGGGCGGATCGACGTGGCGGCGCGGGCGGCTGGGCGGTACGGGGGCGGATGGACCGCCAGCGCCGCCGCCCACCACGCGCCCGCGCAGACGAGGCCCACTCCATCAGTTTGGCGGCATCGGTAGTGCGTTTGGGCGTCAGCTCGAGCAAGGGCGTTGAGGGCGTCCAGGGCGCGTTGCACGTCCAGGGCTTTGAGGGCGTCCACCGCGAATTCGCCGGGCAGGAGCAGGCCCGAACCGAGGGGCGGCGGACGCCGACGGTGATCGGTCCGAGTTGGTTTGATCACCGATGGTGAACGTCACCAGTCAGCGCGCATCACCGGACGACTGGAGCCCGGATACGCAAACGACTCCGGGCACCGCTTCGGACTCGAGGTCCGACGATGCCCGGAGTGTGGTCGACGGATCGCCCGCTCCTCGCTGAGCGGGAGCGTCGGCGATCCCGGCAGTCACGCGGGGCGTGACCGACAGAATGAGATCAGGCGGACAGCGACGCGATGCGCTTGGCGATGGCCGACTTGCGGTTCGCCGCCTGGTTCTTGTGGATGACGCCCTTGCTGACGGCCTTGTCGAGCTGACGAGAGGCGTCACGCAGCAGCGTGGTGGCGGTCTGGCTGTCGCCGGCCTCGCTCGCCTCGTTGAGCTTGCGGATCACGGTCTTCAGCGACGACTTGACCGACTTGTTGCGCAGCCGGGCCTTCTCGTTCTGCCGGTTGCGCTTGATCTGGGACTTGATGTTCGCCACGCGACAGCCTTGTCCTGACTAGGTGTTCGGAAATGGTCTCAGCGGGTTGGTCGCCTCTGTCAACTTTTCACAGCGAGAGCTGAGAACAGCGAACAAGGGCGCGTCACCACACGCGATGAATCAGATTACCAGCACCCGAGTGAGCCACCAAAACGGTGGTCCCTGGTCACGGCTTCGCGGCCCCGCTACCAGCCCCGGCGATCGGCCAGCCAGGCCAGCGCCTGCTCGCCGCTGAAGCGCTGGTGCTGGCGGCTGTGAGGGGAGGCGCTGCTCGGCCCGTCGTCGGCCCGCACCAGCCAATATCCGGCCAGGGCGGCCAGCGCGCCGTCGACGCCCTCGGGCGGGGCGTTCCAGTCGGAGAGGTACGCGTCGGCGTCGAGCCCGCTGGCGAACGCGGTGACCAGCAGCGTGACCGTGTCGAACCAGGGGGCGCCCAGGCACGGCCAGGTCCAGTCGCACAGGTGGGCACGGCCGGAGCGGTCGATGAGCACGTTGTCGACGCGCAGGTCGCCGTGCATGAGGGCGCTGCCCGCAACCAGGCCGGGCGCTGCCTGTTCGAGCCGGGCCAGATGGGTCAACCGGGCCGGTGCCACGGTGCCGTGTGCCGTGCGGGGCATCGGCTCGCGGCCCGCGGCGATCTGGGACCACCAGGACATCTCGCGGCGCAGGATGTCGGGCAGCGCCGGCACGCCGACTTCGAGCAGTTCACGGCGCGGGGTGGTTAGCGACGCTGCCGCAGCCGACCAGGCCGACAGAGCGGCGTCCAGCTCGGGAGGCGACCACGGGAGGGCCGGCACGTGGCCCCGCACCGGCTCGAGGCACAGCACGAAATGGTCCGATTCGACCATCGTCCAGAGCGGCCGGGGTGCGGCCACGTCGCGGGGCAACAGCGACGTGATCGACGCCTCACGGGCGTACCAGTCGGAGGTTGGATCTTGCAAGGGTGCGGCCTTCACGAAGGCGGTCAGGCCCGCCGAGGTCGTCAGGACCGCGGCGAAAGCCCTGGTGAAGCCACCCCCGGCGCTGCGTGCGCCGACGACCGGCGCGCCGAGGCGGGCGGAGATCGCCTCGCGGAGGTTTTCCGGCAGATCCGACCATTCCGGGCGTACGGCGGTGGAGCCGTATTGCACGTCGGGGAGCGAAACGGTTCGCACGGTTCCATCCTGCCCTGCCGAAGTTTGTCGTACCCCACTGGCAGGATCGTCTCCATGAGAACCGACGACTTCTGGGCGGTCATCAGCCGCGCGACCGCCGATCGGCCCGCTTCGCCCGCCGATGTGGCCAAACGCGCCGTGGCCGACCTCGCCACCCGCGATCCTGAGGAGATCGTGGCCTGGGGTCGCCATCTCGACAAGGTCATGGTCGCCTCGGGCACGCAAGATCTGTGGGCGGCGGCCTATCTGATCAACGGGGGCTGCTCCGACGAGGGCTTCGATAGCTTCCGGGGCTGGCTGATCGCGCACGGGCGCGATGCTGTGGCCCGCTCGGTCAAATCGCCCGACGCGCTGGCCGACGTCGCCGTGGTGCAAGCGGCGGCCGACACCGGCACGGTCTTCGAGGCCGAAGAGGTGCTGTCCATCGCGGCCGAGGCCTACACCCAGGCCACCGGCGAAGAGCTCCCGGCGGCCGACCGGCCGGTGACCCGGCCCGACTCCGCCGACCTGTGGGATTTCGACAACGAGGAGGAGATGCAGCGCCGCCTGCCGAAGCTGTCCGCGCTGTTCCTGGCCCCGCCCGACTGACGGCCGTTTCACCGCGGGCTGACAACCGCTTCACCGCGGCTGACAACCGCTTCACCGCGGGCTGGCGGCCGCCTCGTGGGAAACCGGGTCGAGCAAGGTGGCCGGGTTCGGCGAGACTGCGACGCATGGAACCTGTGCGTGGGGCCGTGGCCTCGGTCAGCCGCAACGACGTCTACTCGTTCACCAAGCCGGTGCGCGACGAGATCGTCCTGGTGGCGGGGCTCGGGGTCGAGGGCGACTCGCACGCGGGGGTGCACGTGCGGCATCAGGGCCGGGTGCGGGCTGACCCGACGCAGCCCAACCTGCGGCAGGTGCACCTGATCCACGAGGAGCTGTTCGCCGAGGTGGCGGCCAAGGGCTACGAGGTGCGGCCGGGCAACCTGGGTGAGAACGTGACGACCCGCGGGCTCGACCTGCTGGGCCTGCCGGTGGGCACGATCCTGCGGTTCGGCCCGGCCGCCGAGCCCGTGCCGGACGATCCTGGGTCCGACGACGCGCTCGCGGGGGTGCTGCGGGCGGCTGAGGCGGCGACGCTGGACGAGAGCACGGCTCGGGCTGCGCGGGCGGTGCGGGCCGCGGCGGGGCGGGAGGCTGCCGCTGAGCGGGCACGGGGAGTGGATTCGCGGGCCGCGCTGGTGGTGGCGGGGCTTCGGAACCCGTGTGCGCAGATCAACGGGTTCCGGCCGGGGCTGCTCAAGGAAGTGATCGGGCAGGACGAGAACGGTGACGTCGTGCGCAAGGGTGGGGTCATGGCGGTCGTCCTGCGAGGCGGCGTGGTCCGGCCCGGCGACGTGATCACCGCCGAGCTGCCACCGGAGCCTCATGCGCCGCTGGAACGGGTGTGACGGGGCGGGAGCGCGGAGGGGTGGGCGGGCTGCTTGAGCGGGTGTGAGTGGGCCGTCCGCGCGGGCGTGGGACGATAGAACTCACCGGCGGGCTCGCCGGCCTCTCGCAGATCGCTAAAGAACGGAAGACCGTGCCTGGACCGCTCGACCCCGGCGTGAACGTGATCGGTGCGACCGATCCCGCTCGCATCCGCAACTTCTGCATCATCGCCCACATCGACCACGGCAAGTCGACGCTGGCTGACCGCATGCTGCAGATCACCGGGGTGGTCGACCCGCGTCAGATGCGTGCGCAATACCTCGACCGCATGGACATCGAACGCGAACGCGGCATCACCATCAAGTCGCAGGCCGTCCGCATGCCCTGGACGGTGCGCGAGGGCGATCAAAAGGGTGAGACCGCGGTCCTCAACATGATCGACACCCCGGGCCACGTCGACTTCACGTACGAGGTGTCGCGGAGCCTGGCCGCCTGTGAGGGCGCGGTCCTGCTGGTCGACGCCGCGCAGGGCATCGAGGCGCAGACCCTCGCCAACCTGTACCTGGCGATGGAGAACGACCTGCACATCGTCCCGGTGCTCAACAAGATCGACCTGCCGGCCGCGCAGCCCGAGAAGTACGCCGAGGAGCTCGCGAAGCTGATCGGCTGCGAGCCGGGCGACGTGCTGCGGGTGTCCGGCAAGACCGGCGTGGGCGTCGACCACCTGCTCGACGAGATCGTGCGGCAGTTCAAGCCGCCGGTCGGTGACGCCGCCGCCCCGGCCCGCGCGATGATCTTCGACTCCGTCTACGACGTCTACCGCGGCGTGGTGACGTACGTCAGGGTCATCGACGGCCGCATCGAGGCGCGCGACCGCATCAAGATGATGTCGACCGGCGCCGTGCACGAGCTGCTCGAGATCGGTGTCGTCTCGCCCGAGATGGAAAAGGCCGGCGCGCTCGGCGTCGGCGAGGTCGGCTACCTGATCACCGGTGTGAAGGACGTTCGCCAGTCCCGCGTCGGCGACACGGTCACCGGCAACGTCCGGCCCGCCAAAGAGGCGCTCGGCGGCTACAAAGATCCGAAGCCGATGGTCTACTCCGGTCTCTACCCGATCGACGGCTCCGACTACCCGGCGCTGCGCGACGCGCTCGACAAGCTCAAGCTCAACGACGCCGCGCTCGTCTACGAGCCCGAAACGTCGGCGGCGCTCGGCTTCGGCTTCCGCGTCGGCTATCTGGGCCTGCTCCACCTCGAGATCATCGGTGAGCGGCTGGAGCGCGAGTTCAACCTCGACCTGATCTCGACCGCGCCCAACGTGGTCTACAGCGTTTACACCGAGGACGGCGAGGAACGCGTCGTCACCAACCCGAGCGAGTTCCCCAACGGCAAGATCGCCGAGATCCACGAGCCGGTCGTACGCGCGACCGTGCTGGTGCCGAACGAATACGTCGGCGCCGTCATGGAGCTCTGCCAGAGCCGCCGCGGCATGCTGCTCGGCATGGAATACCTCTCGGCCGAGCGCGTCGAGCTGCGCTACACGCTGCCCCTCGCCGAGATCATCTTCGACTTCTTCGACCAGCTCAAGAGCAAGACGAAGGGCTACGCGTCGCTCGACTACGAGACCTCCGGCGAGCAGGTGGCCGACCTCGTCAAGGTCGACATCCTGTTGCACGGCGAGCCCGTCGACGCGTTCAGCGCCATCGTGCACAAGGACAAGGCCTATGCGTACGGGGTCACGATGGCCTCGAAGCTGCAGAAGCTGATTCCTCGGCAGCAGTTCGAGGTGCCGATCCAGGCGGCCATCGGTAGCCGGATTATCGCCCGCGAGACCATCCGCGCGATCCGCAAGGACGTGCTCGCCAAGTGCTACGGCGGTGACATCAGCCGTAAGCGCAAGCTGCTCGAGAAGCAGAAGGAAGGCAAGAAGCGGATGAAGATGGTCGGCCGGGTCGAGGTGCCGCAGGAGGCGTTCATCGCCGCCCTGTCCACCTCTGACGCTCCGGACCCTAAGGGAGCAAACAAAAAATAAAGCGGTTTGGGTTTCTGGACCCTCGGGAACTCTGGGGCTCGACGGACGCAACACATGCTCCACCCCCGAGGAGGAACCCCCAATGACGGTTACCGGCATCATCACCGCGATCATCGTCGGTCTCATCATCGGCGCCCTGGGCCGCCTGGTCGTACCCGGCAAGCAGAACATCCCGATCTGGCTGACCCTGGTCATCGGTGTCGTGGCCGCGCTGCTGGGCACGGTCCTGGCCCGCGCGACCGGTGTTGCCGACACCAAGGGCTTCGACTGGATCGAGTTCCTGTTCCAGATCGTCCTGGCCGCCATCGGTGTGGCTCTGGTGGCCGGCTACGGCAGCCGTCGTCGCATCACCCGATAACTGAACGACGACGAAGCGCCGGACCGATGCGGTCCGGCGCTTCGTTCGTGCGCGGCGGGAAATCAGCGGTTTCGGGTCAGCGGCGCGCGTTCGGCGACATCAATGTTCCTCGGAGGCGCCGGGCTTCTACCCGCGGGCGATCTCGTCGAGGATCGCGGCCAGCTCGGCCGGGCGGGACAGGAAGGGTGAGTGGCTGGTGGCCATGCGGCGTACGTCCTTGGCCCGGGTGGCCAGCCGCTCCTGCAGGTCGACCGGGAATTTCGCGTCCTCTGTGGTCACGATGTAGGTCGATGGCACGTCGTGCCATGCGGCTGCCGTGGTGCGGTCGGCCCACGGCTGCACACGCTGGTCGACCAGGCGGCTGACGGCCAGCTCGCCGATCGGGGCGGGAACGTCGGCGTAGAGCTGGGCGCGCGGATCGTCACCGATCGGGAACAGGCCCTCGGCCGACTCCGGGTCCGGCATGCCGTGGATCGAGAACATCGACTCGTCGACGTCGGGAACGTAGGCGGCCAGATAGACCAGGTGCCGCACGTTCGGCAGGCCGGCCGCGCCCTCGGTGACCGGGATGCCGCCGTAGGAGTGGCCCAGCACGACGGCCGGCCCGTCCACCGCCTCGATGGCTGCGCGGACCGCCGCCGCGTCCTCGCGCAGGCCGCCGCGCGGGTCGGGGCCGGTGGTCGGCAACTTCACCGCGAGGCTCGGGTGGCCGAGCGCATCGAGCTCACCGCGCAACAGGTCGTAGGTCGACGGCAGGTGCCATGCGCCGGGCACGAGAACGAAGTTCATGAGGGGCTTCCTTCAAATCAGACACTTACTCGGACAGTCTGTCCGAATAAGCGTAGGGCAGCCGTCTAAAATTCCGCCATGCCTTCTGTCACTCGCCGGCTTGCGGCCGGAGCGAAACGCCGGGCCGACGTCGACGCCAAGATCATCGAGGCGACCGAACGGCTGCTGGCCGAGGGCGCGAGCTTCACCGAGCTGAGCATGCAGCGGCTCGCCGCCGAGGCGGGCGTCGCCCGATCGACGATGTATCTGCACTTCCGCGACAAGACCGAGCTGCTGCTGCGCCTGATCGACACCCTCGCTGCCGGGGCGCTCGACCTGATCAGGGAAGGGCCGCCCACCGAAGGGCTCGCGGGCATGACCGCCGCCATGGTGCGCGACATGGCCTACTACCGGCAGCGGCGGCACCTGCTGGCCGCGGTGCTCGAGGTGACCGCGTACGACCCGGTGGCGCGCGACGTCTGGGACGGCGAGCTGCGACGCTTCGTCGAGCAGGGCGAGGAGTGGCTGCTCGCCGAGCAGAAGGCCGGTCGTACCGCCGCCGGTCTCGACCCGGCCACAGCAGCGCGGGTCATCGTGTGGGGCGGCTTTCAGGTGATCGCCCACCAGGTGCTGGCCGGCGCGCCCGAGCAGGACGAGAGGGTCGCCCGCGAGCTGGCCCTGTTCGAGTGGCACGGCGCGTTCCGCCGGCCGGACAAGGAACCGGACGACGAATAGCGCGGGTCAGTAACGGAACTTGTGCTGGGCGCTGCGCCGGTTGATCCAGGCGGGGAGCTCGTCGAGGTTGTCCCTGCGTGGCCGGCGGTCGATCGCCTCCTGGGCGTCGGTGACGTTGTGCATCGTCACGACGAAGCCCTGCACCAGACGATCTTCGCGAAGGTCACGATAGGTGGCCTCGACCAGGGTCTGGCTGTGGTCGGGGCGGCGCAGGGCGCAGAACATCGTGCCGTCGCCCCCGGCGGCGAACGCCCGGCGGATCTGGCCGCGGTCGTCCGGGTGGACCAGGTCTTCCAGGGTGGCCAGCGGGGAGAGCTGGTCGTCGCCCATGAGGTCGTGCAGGGCGGGGCTGGCGTAGCGGATGCGCTGGTCCTCGTCGAGCACGAGCATCAGGTCGGCGGTGTTGCTGATGACGGCGCGCAGATAGAGGTCGCTGTCGCGGCGGCCGACGGCCTCGACCAGGCTGATGCGGTCGAGGGCGAGCGCGGCCTGTCCGGCGAGGACCTCGAGGGCGTCGTGAGCGGCGGTCAGGGCCTCGCGGTGCCCGGTCAGCACCAGGGCACCCCCGCTCGGCCGGGCCACAGCCAGAGGTTCGAGCCACAACGGGCAGACGAGCGTCGCCTCCTCGTCGACGGCGCCGGCCGAAACGCGGGAGCCGGTCGAGCCGATGGCGCCGGGCCAGAAACGGAGACGCTTGAGCCAGCGACCAGCGACGGTGGCAGCGGGCGAGGGGACTGCGGGCGAGGGGACTGCGGGCGAGGGGACTGCGGGCGAGGGGACTGCGGGCGAGGGGGCCGCGACGATCGTGATCGGAGCCTCCACCCACCAGCTGCGCGGCCGCGGGCCGGCGGCCGCCGGTGGCAGTTCCAGGGCGGCCAGCTGGCGGTCGTCGGTCGCGAAGACCACCCGGCGGACGGCCTCGGGCGGCAGCAGAGCCGCCACCCCGGCGCGGACCGCCTCGTCGACGGCCGGGATGTCGGCCGCGGAGACCAGTTCGGCGGTCGCGTGGCGCAGACCCCGCTCGCGGGCCAGGGCCTGGGCGCTGAGCGTGACCGAGTCGGCCAGGCGGGTGATTGTCAGGGTCAGGGTGATCGCGCCCGCGATGGCGATCGGCACGCCGTCGCGGACGGTGCCGTCCAGTGCCTCGATCAGCAGGACGACCGGCGGGGTCGCCACCGAGACGCCCAGCAGGGCGGCCCAGTGACCCCGCCACGACGGTGCGCGCGGCGGCATCGGCTGGGTCAGGCGCACCATCGACGGATGCAGCGCGGCCAGGCCCCAGGCGACGTAGAGGACGCGGAAGCCGGATTCCGAGGCCTCGGACTCGAACAGCGGGAAGAGGATGTCGCTGGCGAGCAGGCCGACCGAGCCGGCCAGCAGCAGCATGGCTGAGACGTTGCGGCCGGTCGCGAGGTTGAGCCGCAGCGCCACCGCGATGAGCAGCAGCGAGCCGATCACGTCGGAGGCCGAGATGCGGCCGAGGGGTCCGTTGTCGGCGATGATGAAGACCCAGACGACCAGCAGGGCGGCGCAGGCGAAGGCGAGCAGGTCGATCAGGCGGGCGCGGTCGACGAGCACCGAGCCGCCCTGGGTCAGGCGCAGCAGGGCCAGCGCCACCAGCACGAACATCGCGAGATAGAAGCCCGTGGCCGCGGACATCTCGTGGAAGGCGTAGAAGACGTCACCGACCGCGAGCGCGGCCACCGCTCCGGCGAGCAGCAGCCAGGGACAGACGCGGGCGGGCCGGTGCCATCGCAATCCAACGATGATCGCCGTGCAACTGCCGGCACCCAGGAGTATCCATTCGATCGCCCTTGACACGTCCTACTTAGTACCAGGGTGGTTGCTGTCTGTCCACGACGTCCTATACGCAACGCAACTGCGTACCTAAAACGCTCGTCATTACCGTCTGCGACCGCGTTTCGGCGCCGAAAGTTTCGGCGGGAAGCCGAAAGGCGAAGTCAGTCGAAGACTTCGGCGATCACCTGGCCGGCGCCGAGTACACCGTCCGCGGTCACCGCCTGCCACTTGCCGTCCGGGGCGTGCCATTCGCGATCGCCGAAACGTACCCGTTCGAGACCGGTTGCCGAGGCGTGCGCCACCAGCCAATGCGCGTAGCGCCAGCCCGAATTGGCGTCTTTGACCTGCACCGTGAGGCCGGCGGCCTGTTTCACCGTCGCCGACTCGGGCAGACGCTTGCCCCAGTCGAGCCGCAGACCCTCCATAAGCGCCGCGGCCGCCGCTGCCCCGCGCAGCGCCGGGGCCCCGCTCACGCTGCACTCCACCGCGCTGGTCGCACGGCCGGTGAGCGCCCGCGCCAGCACCGCGGATTCGTCGGCCCACTTCTCGTAC
This sequence comes from Actinoplanes solisilvae, assembly GCF_003999975.1. Lineage (GTDB taxonomy): Bacteria > Actinomycetota > Actinomycetes > Mycobacteriales > Micromonosporaceae > Actinoplanes > Actinoplanes solisilvae. The sequence continues at coordinate 58,623 of NZ_RJAC01000019.1, forward strand.
GCATTGGGGTAGGCCGACCGCTGCACACGCTGGGCGGCGTCGGTGACCCGCATCTGCTGGTAGTTCTTGACCTTCTTGAGCGAGGAGTAGAACTTGTCGGCCGCGTACCGCGGGTCCTTGATCTGCTCGAACGTGCCCCAGCCCTGGCTGGGCCGCTGCTGGAAGAGCCCGACCGAGTCGCGGTCGCCGTTGTCGAGGTTCTCCAGCTTGGACTCCTGGAAGGCGGTGGCCAGCGCGATCACCACGGCTCGCTCGGGCATGCCCTTGCGCAGGCCCACGGCCGTGATCGTGGCGGCGTTGGCCATCTGCACGTAGTCGAGCGTCACCTCGCCGTCGGCCCGCACCGTGCACTCCGGACCGATCTGGGGCAGCTTGATGCCGCCGGAGAAGGTCTTGATGACGGCGAACACGCCCAGCGCACCGAGAAGCGCGACAATCGCGACTGCCACGACCGGTGTCTTGCGCACCCACACCCCCATCAAGTCTTCGTTCAGTCGACAAGAGTAGACAACGAAGTCACCCCTGACGGGTCACCCGCGTGTCGCCGGTGCGGCGGGAACCCAGGCGGCGGGCCGCTTCTCGCGGAAGGCGGCGACTCCTTCGCGCCCCTCGGCGGAACGGAAATACCCGGCCGAACGCGACGACAGTTCGGCCAGCTCGGCGCGGATGGGGCCGGAGGGCGTACGCCGCAGCAGTTGTTTGGTGCCGGCCAGCGCGAGCGGTCCGCCCAGCACGAGGCTCTCGCAGTAGCCGCGGACCTTGCCGTCGAGTTCCTCGGCGGTCACGGCCGCGGTGACGAGCCCGATCTCGGCCGCGCGCACGCCGTCGAAGACGTCGCCGGTGAGATAGAGCTCGGCGGCCGCGCGGGGCGCCAGCCGGGGCAGCACGGTCGCGCTGATCACGGCCGGGATGACGCCGAGGCGCACCTCGGAGAAGGCGAACGTGGCCTCGCGCGTGCAGACCGCGATGTCGGCCGCCGCGATCAGGCCGAGACCGCCGGCGCGGGCCGGGCCGGCGACGCGTGCGACGATCGGCTTGGGGAACTCCCACAGCGCGGCGAGCACGTCGGCGATCATCTCGGCGGGGACGCGGCCGGACGCGCGGGCCTCGGCGGTCTCCTTGAGGTCGGCGCCCGAGCAGAAGACCGGACCGGTGTGCGAGAGCACGACAGCTCGTACGTCGTTGTCGGTCAGAGCCTCGCCGAGCGCGTCGAGCAGCTCGCGCATGAGCGGGGTGGAGAGGGCGTTGCGGTTCGCCGGGGAATCCAGGGTCAGGGTGGTCAACCCGGCGTCGGTGACGGAACGGACCAGAGCCATGGCACGGAACCTTAGCGCCACGGCATGCGTGCACACTTGACGGATGGCCGGCGCACTCCCCGAAGGTGAACCCGTTCCCAGCGACGGGTCCCTCCCCCCTCAGGCGACGGCTCACGTCGGAAAAGACGGATTTGCCGTTTACGTGCATGTGCCGTTCTGCGCGAGCCGCTGCGGTTACTGCGACTTCAACACCTACACGGCGAGCGAGCTCGGCGGCGGTGTCAGCCGCGAGACGTACGCCGACACCGTCCTACAAGAGCTTAAGCTCGCCAAGCAACGCATAAATCCGGAAAAAGTCGACACGGTGTTCTTCGGGGGCGGCACACCGACCCTGCTGGGCGCGGACGACCTCGGTCGCATTCTCGAGGGCATCGACGACGCGTGGGGCCTGGCCCCGGGCGCCGAGATCACCACCGAAGCGAATCCCGAGTCGGTCGACCCCGCCTATTTACGCCGTCTCCGCCGGCACGGCTTCAACCGCATCTCGCTCGGCATGCAGTCGGCCGCCCCGGCCGTGCTGCGCATCCTCGATCGCAAACACACCGCGGGCCGCGCGCCGCAGGCCGCCACCGAGGCCCGCGAGGCCGGTTTCGACCACGTCAACCTCGATCTGATCTACGGCACGCCGGGGGAGACCGCCGACGACTTCGCCGAGTCGCTGCGCGCGGTGGTCGGCGCCGGTGTCGACCACGTCAGCGCGTACGCCCTGATCGTCGAGGACGGCACCCGCATGGCCGCCCGCATGAGGCGCGGCGAGATCCCGTTCCCGTCCGACGACGTCGCCGCCGACCGTTACCTGGCGGCCGAGGCGGCGCTGAGCGGGGCCGGCTTCGGGTGGTACGAGGTGTCGAACTGGGCGACCTCGGAGGACGCCCGCTGCCGGCACAACCTGCTCTACTGGACCGGCGCCGACTGGTGGGGCCTCGGGCCGGGCGCGCACAGCCACGTCGGCGGGGTGCGCTGGTGGAACGTCAAGCATCCGGCGGCGTACGCGGGACGGCTCTTGGAAGGTGTTTCGCCGGGTCAGGGCCGCGAACTGCTCAGCGACGAGGACCGCCACGTCGAGGACGTGATGTTGCGCGTGCGGCTGCGCGACGGCATCGCGCTCGACCGCGTCGACCAGGTGGGCGCCAAGCAAGCGCTGGCGAACGGGCTGCTCGACCCGGGGGCGTACGAGAGTGGTCGTCTCGTTCTCACCCTGCGTGGCCGCCTCCTGGCCGACGCGGTCATCCGCGACGTGGTCTGACGCTACTTGATCAAATTGACGGTCATCGGGTAGTTGTACGGCTCGTTGTTGCTGGCCTTCACCCCGGCGACGATGCCGAAGATGATCGCGACGAGCGTGGCGATCGGGATGATGACCAGGCCGATCCCGATGCAGACGGTGGCCCAGCCGATCAAGCCGACGACCGCCCAGACGATCTGGAAGTTCAGGGCCTTGATCGACTCGGCGCGCACCGCGGGCGACTGGGGGCCCTTGGCGAGCAGCGCGATCAACGGCGGGACCCAGCCGGCCAGACCGCCGCCGACGAGGGCGCCGACCGCGCCGCCGAAGTGGGCGATCAGCACCCAGGTCTTGTCGTCCTGGGAGGGCCCGGGGCGGTAGCCGGGAGGCGGCCCCTGATAGCCGTAGCCTGGGGAACCTTTGTAGGGCGGCGGCGGAGGCGGTGCCGATCCGGGGGCCGGGTCGTTAGGCGCATAAGGGTCGAACGGCCGGGTCGGGTCGTTCGGGTCTGGATCACCGGGCGGGCGCGGCGGTTCAGTCATGGTTTCACGGTAGAGCCGCAGTTCAACGGCGGTCGAGAGCGACATGCGATCCGGTCGGTGAATAGACAGTCCCCGCGATCATCGCGCTGCCGCCGGTGGCGACGTAGACTGGCACTCGGTCAGTAAGAGTGCCAGGGAAATTCAAGCGTGCCGGGCGAGGGAGGGGTCATGAGTCTGGATGACCGCAAGCTCGAGGTGCTGCGGGCAATCGTCGAGGACTACGTCGAGACGCAGGAACCGGTCGGCTCCAAATCGCTGGTCGAGCGCCACCAACTCGGCGTCTCCCCGGCTACGGTGCGTAATGACATGGCCGTGCTGGAGGAGGAAGGTTACATTCGGCAGCCGCACACCAGCGCCGGCCGCGTGCCGACCGACGCCGGCTACCGCCTCTTCGTCGACCGGCTCTCCCGGGTCAAGCCACTGACCCCGGCCGAGCGCCGCGCCATCGAGCGTTTCCTGATCGGCGCGGTCGACCTCGACGACGTCGTCCACCGCACCGTGCGGCTGCTCGCCCAGCTGACCCGCCAGGTCGCCGTCGTGCAATACCCGTCGCTGGCCCGGTCCTCGGTCCGCCACCTCGAGCTGGTGCCGATCTCCACGACGCGCCTCATGCTCGTGATGATCGCCGACACCGGCCGCGTCGAGCAGCGCCTGGTCGAGCTGCCCGGCCCGATCGCGGCCGACGACGTGACCGACCTGCGCCGCCGCGTCAACGAAAAACTGGCCGGTCAGAAACTGGCCGACACGCCGCCGCTCGTGCAGACCCTGGTCGACGACTGCGCGCCCGGCAGCCGCGCCACCATGGCCTGCCTGGCCTCGGTGTTGCTCGAGACGCTCGTCGAGCGCAGTGAGGAACGCCTCGCCTTGGCGGGCACGGCTAATCTGACTCGTGGGGGCGTGCTCGACTTCCAGGGCACGCTGCGCCCCGTCCTCGAGGCACTCGAGGAAGAGGTCATCCTGCTGAAGCTGATCGGCGACCTGGAACCGAGCACCACCCGGGTCCGGATCGGCGACGAGAACAAGATCGACAACCTGCGGTCGGCGTCGGTGGTCAGCACGGGCTACGGCCCAGGGGCGACGATCGTCGGTGGGCTCGGTGTGCTCGGTCCCACCCGGATGGATTACCCCGGCACCATCGCGACCGTTCGTGCGGTGGCACGCTACGTGGGCGACCTTCTAGCACAGAACTGACGAGGATTGCGGAGCCCGTGGCCAAGGACTACTACGGCATTCTCGGCGTGAGCCGGGAAGCCACCGACGACGAGATCAAGCGCGCCTACCGCAAACTGGCTCGGCAATATCACCCGGACGTCAACCCCGATCCGGAAGCGCACGAGAAGTTCAAAGACATCAACGCGGCCTACGAGGTCCTCTCCGACGACCAGAAGCGTCAGATGGTCGACCTCGGCGGCGACCCCCTCGCGCCCGGCGGCGGCGCGGGTCCCGGCGGTCCCGGCGGCGCCGGCCCGTTCGTCGGCTTCCAGGACATAATGGACGCGTTCTTCGGCAGCGCGGCCGGCGGCAGCACCCGCGGCCCGCGCCCGCGCACCCGTCCCGGCGCCGACGCGATCCTGCGCCTCGAGCTCGACCTCGTCGAGACCGCGTTCGGCGTAGAGGCCCCGATCACCGTCGACACCGCCGTCCTGTGCACCCAGTGCTCCGGGGCCGGCACGGCCCCCGGCACCCACCTCGCCACCTGCGAGACCTGCGGCGGCCGCGGTGAAGTGCAGAGCGTGCAGCGCACGTTCCTCGGCCAGGTCGTCTCGTCGCGCCCCTGCGCCACCTGCCAGGGACACGGCACGGTCATCCCGCACCCCTGCCCCACCTGTGCCGGCGACGGCCGCGTCCGCACCCGCCGCTCGCTGACGGTGAAGATCCCCGCCGGCGTCGAGGACGGCATGCGCATCCGCCTCGCTCAGCAGGGCGAGGTCGGCCCCGGCGGCGGCACCCCCGGCGATCTCTACGTCGAGATCCACGAGCGGCCGCACGACGTCTACTCCCGCAAGGGCGACGACCTGCACTGCCGGGTCACGCTGCCGATGACCGCCGCCGCGCTCGGCACCCGCCTCACGATCAAGACGCTCGACAGCGAAGAGGGCATCGAGGTCAAGTCGGGCACCCAGCCGGCCAGCACGCTGCGCATCCGCGGCAAGGGCGTCCCGCATCTGCGCGGTCAGGGCCGGGGCGATCTTTTCGTCCACCTCGACGTCAAGACGCCGACGAAGCTGACGGTCGACCAGGAGCGCATGCTCCGCGACTTCGCCAAGACCCGCGGGGAAGACGTCGCCGAGCTGAGCAAGCAGGGCGGCTTCTTCAGTCGGATGCGCGACGCTTTCAACGGCCATTAAAGCCAAGATCAAGGGCCTGTCGTAGCGGGGTGGTGGGTTGCCGGCCGTCGCTCCCGCCGAGGGCCGTGGTGGGGTGAGCAGGGCGTTGGCGCGCCCAGAACGCTCACCCCACCACGGCGACCTGCGTAAATGGTCGCGCCCGAAAACCGGTCAGGGCGTGAGGGTCCAGCGAGCGCTGACTGCCCCGGCGCAACGCGCGGTAGGCGTGCGGAGCCGGCCGCCTAGCCCTCCTGGTCGAACAGCAGCATGTCGGCGACGAACGTGACGACGCGGCCGGAGTGGTCGCGGCCGATCCACGTCGGGTAGTAGCCGTCGCCCCAGCCGCTCGACCAGGCGATCAGGTCGCCGTCGGCCTGGTTCGTGAAGCGCTCGCGCGTCAGTTCCAGGTCCGTTCCCTCGCTGGAGATCCGTCCGAGGTGGTCCTCGTCGACGAAGCAGGCGATGCCGGTCTCCACCGTGAAGCCGAAGAACTCCCCGTAGCCCAGGTCGAACGGGTCCTGGCCGTCGCGCAGGGCCATCTCCCAGGTGACGGGCCGCCGGTCGGCGACGTCGAGGCGGACGGCCGCCACGAACCGGTGCTCCGGATCGTCGGTGAAGCTCGCGAGGCTGACTGTCACGGGATAGGTGCCGGGGGTCACCGTGGTGCGGAACGACTCCGGGTCACGGTCGAACCGGGTGGGGTCGGCCGCGACCAGCCGGCCCGACGGCAGGTTCAGCTTGCCCGCTGGGAAGGTCGAGATGCTCATGCGCCGCCCGTCCGCCGAGCCTTCGGCGCCGTTGCGGAACAGCGTGTCGAGGCCGCGGGGACGCTTGGGCCGCGGGGGATGCCACGGCCGCTCGCCGGAGGCGGACACCGGGAGGACGTGGTAGCCGTCGTCGACGATCTGGAAGGGACCGTCGGTCTCGACGGGAACCGTGCACTCCTCCCGGTAGGGCCCGGTGCAGATCTCGGCGTGGACCCGGCCGGTGCGGTCGAGCAGCGCCTTCCACCGGCCGAAGGCGGGGATCGGCAGGCGGGGCGGGGTGCGGCCGAGGTCGCTGAGGGTGTGCGGGCCGCCCCGGGCACCGGTCGACTCGATGGAGTCGATCCGCAGGCCGCCGATCTGCCAGGTGGTGCGGTGGCGCGACGGGCGGTCCGACGTGGTCGTGACGCGCAGGAAGAGGTCGCCCTCGGGAGCGCGGCGCAGCTCGTGGGTGGCGATCGTGCGGCCCCCGGTGCCGAGGCGGGTGACCCCGACGTAGCCCTCGGCCCACGAGATGTCGAGCACGAAGTGCGGGCGCCCGCCGGCGAGCAGCACCACGGTGTACGGCTCGCCGGCGGAATCGCGGCTTTCGGCCCGGTCGGCGGTCAGCGGGTTGACCAGTGCGCCGTTCCAGCCCTCGCAGTAAACCGCCGCCACAGTGGTCTCCATGAGCGGCGATCTTTGCAGGGTTCACTCCGTTTTACCGCCCCGCAGGTCCGAACATTTCCCCGCGAGAGCGGCACGACAGCGGGACGAGAGTGGATCAGCGCGCGGCGAGGGTGCGCCCGGCGTGCAGCGCGGCCTCGTGGGCGGCCTTCTTCATCAGTTCGCCGGTCTCGATGAACTGGTCGAGCACCGGGTTGACGCCGGCCAGGGTGAACTCGCGCTCGATCATGGTCAGGTCGCCGCCCCACAGGTCCTGGACGATCGTGCGCAGGTAGGCGGTGTTGTGGTCCCAGCCCTCGCGCGGGCTGCCGGGGGCGTAGGAGCCGCCGCGGGTGGTCAGCACGATCACCGGCTTGCCGCCGAGCAGCTTCTCGGACGGGTCGGTGCCCGCGAGGACCAGGTCGACCCAGGTCTTCACGTGCTGGGAGACGCCGTAGTTGTAGAACGGCAGGGCCAGGATCGCCGCGTCGGCGTCACGCAGTTCGGCGGCGAGCTGCCGGGCGAGGGCGACGGCGGTGCGCTGCTCGTCGGTGCGCTGGTCCTCGGGTGTGAAGTTGGCGTGCACCACGGTGGCCCAGGCGTCCGCCGGCAGGGGCGAGGCGCCGAGGTGACGGCGTACGAAATCGGTCTCCGGACGGACCGTGGTCCACTCGGCCTCGGCGAGGTCGGCCAGTTCGCTGGAGGCCGACGCCGGGCCCTGGATGCTCGCGTCGATTCGAAGAACAGCCATGTGCTTGCTCCCTCACGGATTGAATGTTCAAGTCGACTGTTGCACGACAGTGTTGAACATTCAAGTCGCGGGGGGCGGCTATTCTTCCGGAGTGAGCGATGACACGACCGAGGCGGTTCCCTGGCTCGACAGTGAGGAGCGCGCGGCCTGGATGACCCTCATCGCGATGCTGATGGCCCTTCCGACCGCGATCGACGCCCAGCTCAAGCGCGATTCGGGGCTGAACTTCTTCGAATACTCGATCCTGGCGTCGCTGTCCCAGCCCGATGATCACGCCGTGCAGATGAGCAACCTGGCGATGCTGGCCGGCGGCTCGCTGTCCCGGCTGTCGCACGCCGTGAGCCGCTTGGAGCGCCAGGGCTACGTCGAACGGCGCACCAACACCGTCGGCGAGAGCCGCTGCATCGAGGCCGTGCTCACGCGAGAGGGCATGGCCATGCTCGAGGCGGCCGCCCCGGATCACGTACGGGAGGCTCGTCGTCTGGTCTTCGACCGGCTGAGCCCGACCCAGGTGCGGCAGATGCAGCGCATCGCCCACGAGCTCGCCGCGACCGCGTCACCCGAGGCGGTCAAGGCCATCGACCTGGCGATCGAGATGGCCGACCAGGCCGAGAAGGCCGCGGCCGGCGACGGTGAGCCGCCGTCCTTCAGGCGCTGCTAGTGACGGTGCTCGCGGGGACGGCGGCGGTGAGTGACCAGTCGTGGCCGATGTCGGCCGCGGTGCGCAGCAGTTTGGGCAGGTAGTCGTCGATCAGGGTCTCGACCGACGTCTCGGCCGCGTGCACGGTGACGTTGATCGCGGCGACCACTCGTCCGTCGCCGTCGCGCACACCGGTGGCGATCGAGCGGATGCCCGGCGCGAGGTCCTGATCGGCCAGTGCCCAGCCCTTGGCCCGCACCTCGCGCAGTGACGCGTCGACGTCCTCGGCCGTGGGCTGCCAGCGCGCGCGGATGCCCGAGCGGGACGGCTCGGCCAGTGCCGCGGTGAGCTCGCCGGGCGGCAGCGACGCCAGCAGCACCTTGCCCATCGACGTCGCCGGGGCCGGGAAGCGAGTGCCGATGGTGACCGCGAGCGTGACGATCTTCGGAACGGCGACCCGCGCCACATAGACGATGTCGCCGCCGTCGAGCTGGGCCATCGACGTCGACTCGTTGGTCAGCGCGACCAGCTTCTCCATGTGCGGACGGGCGACGTCCCACATGTTCAGGGCATTGACGTACGCCATGCCCAGCTCCAGCACGCGCGGGGTGAGCGCGTGCCCGCGGCCGTCGGCGCGCACGTAGCCCAGCGCCTCCAACGTGATCAGGATGCGCCGCACGGTCGGGCGGGCGAGGCCGGTCTGCGCGGCGATCTCACTGAGCGTCATCGCCGGGGTGCCGGGGCGGAAGGAGCGCAGGACGTCGAGTCCACGAGCCAGAGCCTCGATGAAGTCGGGTCCCGCACCCCTTCCGCTGTCCGTCATCCCGCTCTGGCGCATGAGAGGGAACCCTACTTGGTGTACTGATACGGGTTGTGCAGGATCCGGGCCTCGGGGATGTCCGGGTTCATGCCGCGCTTCCAGGCCTCCTCGCCGAGCGTCTCGCGCAGGTGGTCGAGCGTGGCGCCGACCTTCGCGCGGGCGGCGGCCAGATCGGTGTCGACCAGCTTGCCGTCGCGCTTGACCACCCGGCCGCCGACCACGACCGTGTGCACGTCGCCGCGCGCCGCCTGATAAGCCACATGCCCGTACGGGTTGAGCACCGGATACATCGCCGGCGAGTCGTCGTTTTTGATCAGCACGATGTCAGCCTGGCGGCCCGGGGTGAGCGCGCCGATGGTCGAGTCCATGCCCAGCGCCTTCGCGCCGCCGCGCGTGCCCCAGTCGACGACGTGCTCGGCGCGCAGGTGGTGATGGGTGACCGTCTCCTGCTTGCCGTGCGCCTCCATGTGCTCGCGTACGCGGTCGGCGCTGAGCGTGGTGCGCATCGCCGAGAACAGGTCGCCGCTCCACCACACGCTGGTGTCCATCGACAGTGACACCGGGATGCCGTGCTTGCGCAGCTGCCAGGTGGGCGGGTATCCCTGCCCGGCGCTCTGCTCGCTCTCGGTCGACACCGACACCGAGCCGCCACTCGCGGCGATGCGCTGATAGGAGTCGTCCGACAGCGTGGCCGCGTGCACGTAGACCTGGCCCGGGCTCATGAAGCCGTTGTCGTGCATGAGGCGGATGCCGTCGTCGTTCGTCGCGCCCCAGACGCCGGCGTGCGTGGTGACCGAGACGCCCAGTTCACGAGCGACCTCGAAGGCGGCCTTCTCGGGGAACGCGGGGTCGCCGGGAACGTCGAAGGCCATCTGGAAGCCGGCCAGCTTGCCGCCGTCGATGCGACGCCGATAGAAGTCCTGGAAGGCCTTGGAGGTCGACCACTCCCACGGCCCCTGCTGGATGTTTCCGTAGGCGAGCACGAACCGGCCGGGCACCGCCTCGAGCGCGTCGACGGCCGCGTCGGCGTGGTCGGTGCTCTGCAGGCCGTGCGACCAGTCGACGGTCGTGGTGACGCCGGAGTCGATCGCCTCGAGAGCGCCGAGCAGGTTGCCGGCGTAGATGTCCTCGGGCCGGAAGTGCTTGCCCGACTCGAGGTAGTACCAGACGAAGTATTGGGTGAGGGTCCAGTCGGCGCCGTAGCCGCGCATCGCGGTCTGCCACATGTGCCGGTGGGTGTCGATCATGCCGGGCATGATGATTCCGCCGGAGGCGTCGATCTCCTCGTCGCCGTCGGGGGCGGTGAGGTTCGGCCCGATCTCAGCGATCTTGTCGTCGACGACCAGCACGTCGGCGTTCTCGAGCACGGTGTGCGAGTCGTCCATGGTGAGAACCAGGCCATTGCGGAAGATCATCGGCCATCCTTTCCAGGAATTCGGACCACTGTCCGCTGGCCGGGCAGGGCGAATGCGGTCAGTGTGCTACCGGTCACTTTCGAGGTCAATAGTTTGTTTCGGCGAGATCAACGAACCGTTGACACCGAGGGTGTACGGGGGCAAGCTGACTCGGCGGACAGGTGTCCGCAGAACGGGCGGTTCGAATGTCTGCAACGGGTCCACTGGCCGGCTTGCTGGTCGCCGACTTCTCCCGCATCCTCGCGGGGCCGTACGCGACCATGCTCCTGGCCGACCTCGGCGCGCAGGTCGTCAAGGTCGAAGGGCCGGCCGGCGACGACACCCGCACCTGGATGCCGCCGGTACGCGACGACGTGTCGACGTACTACCTGGGCATCAACCGCAACAAACGGTCGATCGCGCTGGACCTCAAGGTTTCCGCAGACCTCGCGGACGCGCAGGAACTCGCCCGGCGGGCCGACATCATGATCGAGAACTTCCGGCCGGGCGGGCTGGCGCGTTTCGGGCTCGACTACGACACCGTGTCGGCCGGCAACGAGAAGATCGTCTACGCGAGCATCAGCGGGTTCGGCACCGGAGCGGGCGCCGGCCTGCCCGGCTACGACCTGATGGTGCAGGCGATCTCCGGCCTGATGAGCCTCACCGGCGACCCCGACGGCTCGCCCTACCGCGCCGGCATCTCGGTCTTCGACGTCATGGCCGGCCTGCACGCCAACATCGGCATCCTGGCCGCGCTGCACCACCGTGGACAGACCGGCCGCGGCCAGCACGTCGAGGTCAACCTGCTCAGCTCGGCGCTCTCCGGGCTGGTCAACCACTCCAGCGGCTACGTCGCCGGCGGCACCGTGCCGTTCCGCATGGGCAACGCGCACCCGAGCCTCTTCCCGTACGAGCCCCTGCCCACCGCCGACGGAGAACTGATCATCATCGCCGGCAACGACGGGCAGTTCCGCAAGCTGTGCCAGGTGCTCGACCTGCCCGGGCTGCCCGACGATCCCCGCTTCGGGCGCAACCAGGACCGCACGGCCAACCGCGAACAACTCCGGCCTCTGCTCGTCGAGCGGCTGGCCACCCGTACGAAAGACGAATGGTTCCGTGACCTGATCGCGGCGGGCGTGCCCTGCGCCCCGATCAACACGATCGACGGCGGGGTCGCGTTCGCCGAGGAACTGGGCCTCGACCCGGTCGTCACCACCGGCGGCGTGCCCGGCATCCGCAACCCCATCACCTTCAGCGAGACCCGGCCGGGCTACGAACTGCCGCCGCCCGGGCTGGACGAGCACGGCGAGGAGATCCGCAAGTGGCTGAGGAGCTGAGTTTCCCGACCGGCATCGGCACGTCGACCCCCGACACCATCTCGCTGCTGGGTCACGACCTGGCCGCCGAGCTGATGGGCCGGGTCGGCTTCGGCGAGCTGGCGTTCTGGCTGGTCGCCGGTCGTCGTCCCACCCCGTCCGAGGTACGGGTCTTCGAAGCGGTTCTCGTCGCGCTGGCCGACCACGGTTTCACGCCCACGGCGATCGCGGCCCGCCTCACCTACCTGTCGGCCCCCGAGTCGCTGCAAGGCGCGCTCGCCGCCGGGCTGCTCGGCGGGGGATCGCGCTTCCTCGGCGTGACCGAGGACTGTGGACGATTCCTGGCCGAGACCCTGGTGGACGCGGGCACCGAACGCGACTACGACAAGATCGCGCTGGACGCCGTACGCAAGGCTCGTGATGAGAAACGGCTCATCCCGGGCCTCGGGCACCCCGTGCACAAAGAACAAGATCCGCGTACGCCCGTGTTGATCGCGATCGCCGAGAACGAAGGGCTACGCGGGCCCCACCTGCGGCTCTTCGAAGCGATCGGGCGGGTGCACCCCGAGGTGCTCGGCCGCCGGCTGCCGCTCAACGGCGCCGGGGTCTGCGGGGCCGCCCTGGCCGACCTCGGACTCCCCACCGACCTGCTGCGCGGCTTCGCGCTGCTGGCCCGCGCGGCCGGCCTGCTCGGGCACCTGGCCGAAGAACGTCGACGGCCGCTCGGCATGGACATTTATCGCACCGTCGACCGTAACGCCGTCTACGAGCCCTAGGAGATCGACTTACATGGCCAGCATCGTCGCGGTCATCGCATCCACCCATCACCCGTTCTACTACAAGGCCAGCACGGCCACCGGCGAGGACCGGCCACCGTTCGCCGACGAGTGGACCCGCAAGATCCTGGCCTTCCGTGAGACGCTCACCCGCGCGAACCCCGACGTGCTCGTGATGGTCGGCTCCGACCACTTCCACCAGCTCTGGCTCGACAACATGCCGCAGTTCCTCGTCGGCAAGGCGCCGTTCTACGACGCCAACTGGTACAACGAGGAGCGCGAGTTCGGCCTGCCGCGCATGCTGCTCAAAGGGCAGGAGGACCTGTCCTCGCACATCCTGCGGGCCGGCCTCGACGAGGGCTTCGACCTGGCCTTCAGCAACGAGCTGCGCATCGACCACAGCATCACGTGCCCGATCATCACGCTGCGACCCGAGGCCGACCTGCCGATCGTGCCGATCTACACGAACATCTTCGCGCCGCCGCTGCCGCAGCCGTCGCGCTTCGTGAAGCTGGGCGAGACGATCCGCAAGATCGTCGAGGAGTGGCCGTCGGACCTGCGGGTCGCCATCGTCGGCACCGGGCACCTGTCCCTCGAGCTCGGCGGCCCCCGGCAGTTCGGGCCGCACGGGCCCGACCCCGAGTTCGACCGCCGCGCCGTCGAATGGATCGCAACCGGCGACCTCGACAACTGCGTACGCGAAGTGACGCTCGACAGCCTGCACAGCCCAGGGAACGCCACCCACGGCTTCATGGACTTCATGCTGATGATGGGCGTGGCGGGGGCCGGCGCCAAAGCCGATCACGTCGACACTCTTGATTTGTTCCACACGATGGAGGCTTACTTCACCTGGTACCCGAACGGAGTCCCGGCGTGAGCAAATATCTGCTGAACAAATTCCTGTACACGGTGGACAGAGATCCGGAGCTGGTGGAGCGCTATCGGTCCACGCCCCGTGAACTGGTGACGTGGTGGGAAGCATCGCAGGCCAACGCGGTGCTCAACTGCCACACCGGTGAGGCCAGCACGTGGCTTCGGCTCACCGACGAGGAGCGGTCAGCCCTCATCGACCAGGACCACGTACGCCTCTTCGCGCTCGGCGCCCACCCGTTTCTCACGCTGACCCTGTTCATCGCCATGTTCGAACGGGACAACACCGAACCCCTCGAATACCAGAAGGCGTACGGGGCTCGGCTCGCCCACTTCGACCTGCCCTACCCGGACATCGCGACATGATCCCCGCGGCCGTCCTGCGCATGTGTGGCCGACCGCCATCGGTCGAGCAGCGACGGCCGCCCGTGCCCGGAGTCGGCGAGGTGCCGATCACGGTCACGGCGGCGCCGATCACCCCGCTCGACGTCCTCTGCGCCACCGGCACCAGCTACTTCGGGCCGCCCGCCACCCCGTACGTCCCCGGCGTGCAGGGTGTCGGGCACCGCGACGACGGCACCCCGGTCTGGTTCGCCACCTCGGCCGGAATGCGCCCCGGCGACGGCAGCATGACCGCGGCCGTCTCGGTCCCGTTCGTCGACGTCGTGCCCCTGCCGCCCGACGCGCCACTGCCGCTGATCGCCGCACTGGGGCTCTCAGCGGTGGCGGCGCACGCCGCCCTGACCCGCACCGGCGGGCTCACCGAGGGCGAAGTGGTGGTCGTGCTCGGCGCGGGTGGGGTGGTCGGCCAGGCCGCTGTGCAACTCGCCCTGCTGGGCGGGGCGTCCCGGGTGATCGCGGTATCCCGCTCCGCCGCCGGCCGGGACCGTGCCGTCGCGCTGGGCGCCGAGGCGGCAGTGCCGTTGCTGCCCGACGACGACCCGGTCACGCTGGCCGACCGGCTGCGCGCCGTGTCCGGCCTGGTCGACCTGGTGATCGACCCGCTCTTCGGGGTGCCGGCCGCAGCGGCGCTGAAAGTCCTGCGCCCCGGCGGCCGCCTGGTCAACCTGGGCAGCTCGGCCGCCGCAACCGCACCGGTCGACTCCGCGACGATCCGGGGCGGCTCCCTGAAGATCCTCGGCTACACGAACAACGGCCTGTCCGTGGGCGAGCGAGCCGACTCGCTGGGCGTGGTCGCCACCCACGCGACAGAGGGCCGCCTCACGGTCTCCCACGAGGTAGTGCCGTTCGGCGACGTCTCCACCGCATGGTCCCGCCAGGCCGCAGGCGACGCCGGCGGCCGGATCGTGCTGACGCTTTAGAGTCCCGGGCTCCCCGCGGTCAGTCCTGGCTACGAACACGTCTTCGCGGCCCAATGGACTGGACGGTCTCGGCTCGGGCTCGCGCACACGCCGCGGTGGCTGGGTGGTTGCGCCCGGGCCTGCTGGCGGGCCCGGGCTCGCGGCTTCGGCTTGGCACGCAGTTCGATGCTTTTCCAGGATCCGGGGCTCTCCCGGCTCGATCGTGGCGGGGTCACGGCGAGCCCGACCGCGACCACGAACCGCTGATCCCTGATACGGGGGTCTCGATTGCGGCCGAGTGCCCTGGAACGTTGACTTCGCATCGGTCCTGCGTTCTCCACAAGCCCCCGTTTTCCACAGGCCGCCCTCCAAAGATCACCCGTTCCGACGAGAATGGAGCGGTGGGGGCCTCCCCCTGGGGAGGGCGGGGTCTGTGATTTTGGGGGCGGCGAATCACGGCAGTGGCAAGACCTCCATCTGGCGTACGCGGTCGGGGTCGGTGGTGGCCTCGAAGGCGGTGATTCGCCCCTCGGCGACCGTGACGGTCACGACCAGCAGGGTGTCGCCGTCCGGGGCCACCCGGAAGCCCAGCGCGCCGTCGACCAGGGCCGGGAAAGCCCCCTGCGCCTTGCCCACGTAGAGCCGGGCCACGTTCTGCGCGCCGCGCGACAGTTCGGCGTCGTCGACCCGCAGGCGTACGTCGGGGTCGAGCAGGCTCAGCAGGGTCTCGAACTCGCCGTCGCGGGAGGCGGCCAGGAACGCGTCGACGATCGTGCGGTCGGCCGGGCGACCCGCGGGCTGGGCTCGTACCCTGCGCCGGGCGCGGCTGGCCAGCTGGCGGGCGGCCTCGGGGGAGCGGCCCACGATGGGCGCCACCTCGTCGAACGGGACGGCGAACAGGTCGTGCAGGACGAAGGCGAGTCGTTCGATCGGGGTCAGCGTCTCGAGGACCACGAGCAGCGCCAGTCCGACCGAGTCGGCGAGCAGCGTCTCGGTCTCCGGTTCGGCCTGCGATGACGGGGCGGCCGGGGGTTCGGTGGTGAAGGCGTCCTCGCGGCGGGCGGTCCGGGAGCGCAGCATGTCGAGGCAGACTCGGCCGACGACCGTGGTCAGCCAGGCGTCCAGGTTGTCGATCCCGTCGGCGCCGGTGCGGTTGAGGCGCAGCCAGACCTCCTGTACGGCGTCGTCGGCCTCGGCGGTCGAGCCGAGCATGCGGTACGCCACGGCGCGCAGCCGCGGCCGGTTCGCCTCGAAACGCTCGTCCATGTCATCCCCCGTTTGTGTCCTGGGTCACATCGGTCACGTCGATGTGACCTCGTCCGTCGCACCACCGACGGATGAGAGCGCGCCGATGTGACGCGCCGCCGCGAGAAACCCAGGAGAATCATGCAGGTTCGGATGGACAACCCCGCCACGCTGCTGCCGGACGCGGTCAAGGCGATCAACATCCTCTACAAGACGGTGCACTCGGCCGGGGTCGATCCGGCCACGATCGAGCTTGTCCACCTGCGGGCCAGCCAGATCAACGGCTGCGCCCCGTGCGTCGAGTCGGGGGCCCGCAACGCCCGCAAGAACGGTGAGACCGACGAGCGACTGTTCACGGTGGCCGTCTGGCGCGAGACGCCGTTCTTCACCGACGCCGAGCGGGCCGCGCTCGACCTGGCCGAGCACTCGACCCGCCTGGCCGACAACCCGGACGCGGTGCCCGACGCCGTGTGGGCCGAGGCGGCGCGGCACTTCGGCGAGAAGGAACTGGCCGCGCTGGTGCTGTGGATCGCCACGACGAACTTCTTCAATCGCATCAACGTCACGACCCGCCAGCAGGCGCCGCAGAACTGGGGGTGACAGGTCTTCAGTGGATCGTTCCGGAGGAATAGCATCCGGGGCATGACGGGGAGTGAGGTGCCCCGCGGTGTGCGGGTGGCAGCCGCGCTGGCCTGGCTGATGGTGCCGGCCGGCGCGTTGCTGGCCGCCGCCGGGGTGCTCGACCTGCTCTGGTGGGCCTCACCCGACGCGCGGCAGCTCACCGCGATGATGCAAGACATCGAGACCGAGTACGGTATTCCGCCTCCCTCGCTCGTCCGGGCGGGCGGCGGCGCGATCGCCCTGGTGCTGCTCGGCGCGGCCGGAATGGCGTACGCGGGCTTGGCGCCTTTGATCCACAGAGGTGTGCGGTGGGCGCGCGCGTGGGCCCTGTCCGGCGGTTCGGTGATCTTCCTGATCGGACTGCTGACCATCGGCTCCGACGCGAGCCGCCCCTCCTACCTGCGCGATTTCTACGCGTCGCTGACGTGGACGACGATCGGCGACCGCATTCCGCGCATCCAGGCGATGCTCTACCCGGGGTGGTACCCCTGGTTCGAGGACGCGGCTCAGGGCCTCGCCGCCGCGGTCGCCCTGGCCGTGGTGGTCTCGCTGGTCGCGGTCGTGATCTCGCATCCCGACCATTTCCGGTCGCGGGGCGAGAGGGGCGAGCCCGACGAGTGGGACGCCGCGATCAGCCGCATCCGGGCCGCGCAACGCCCGCAGGATCGGGGCTGAGATAGCGTTCGGGGGTGTCCGCCCCGCTCTTCCTGGTCGAAGCCCTGCCCGCCGGCGTCACCTGCACGCTCGATGGCCCCGAGGGGCATCACGCCGCCACGGTGCAGCGGCTGCGCGCCGGCGAGACGCTGATCCTGGCCGACGGTCGTGGCGGCAGCGCCACCGGCCGCGTGACCGAGGTGCGCAAGGGCAGCGTCGCCGTCGAGATCGTCGGCCGCGAGCACGTGCCGGCGGCCGACCCGCGCCTGGTCGTGGCGCAGGGCATCGCCAAGGGCGACCGGGGCGAGCTGGCCGTGCAGGCGATGACCGAGATCGGCGTCGACGAGATCCTGCCGTGGGCCGCCGCGCGGTCGGTGGCTCAGTGGCGCGGCGACCGGGGCGGCAAGTCGCGGGAGAAGTGGGTGGCCACCGCGCGTGAGGCGGCCAAGCAGGCGAGGCGGGCGTGGCTGCCGGTGGTCGGCGGCGATCCGGACTGCTCGACGAAACAGATCGCGGCCCGGGTGGGCGAGGCCACGGCGTTCGTGCTGCACGAGGAGGCGACCGAGTCGCTGACCTCGGCGGCGCTGCCTGCCGCGGGCGACATCGTGCTGGTGATCGGGCCCGAGGGCGGCATCAGCGAGGCCGAGGTCGAGACGTTCGTCGCGGCCGGGGCGACCGCGGTGCGGCTGGGGCGCGAGGTGCTGCGCACGTCGACTGCGGGAGTGGCGGCTCTATCGGTTTTGTCGGCGCGGTTGGGGCGCTGGTAGTCAGCCGCGCTTGCGCAGCCCGCGATAACGGCGGCGTTCCAGCCCGGGAAGCAGAATGTGCTCGTCGAGACCCTGACCGGTGGCGACCTGCTCGGACATGCGGGCGGCCAGCCGCCGGATCACCAGACGACGCAGCCCCCGCGCCTCGATCTCGCCCGTGAACGAGCCCGCGAGACGGTTCAGGCGGCGCCCCTGCTCGGCGATGGCCGGTTCGAGGGCGGGAAAGGGTGCGTAGAGCGCACGACTGGACGCTTCCGAGCCGGCCATCGGCACGAACGGGACGCCCAGCAGGGCTAGGGTGCGATGAGTGCGCTGGTCGAGCAGGCCGACCAGATGCCGTACGCCCGCCCGGTGGCCCGCCAGCACCAGGGTGCGCGCGAGTAGGGCGCTGACCGTCAGTCCAGCTTTACTATCTCGGTAACCGGATAAATTACCGAGAGTAGCGACGTCCCAGATCTTTCCCTCGTGCAGCTCGTGCGCGTCGACGATGGCTGACAGCTCGCGGCCGATTCGCTCCGGGGCGTCGTCGAGCGCCCGCCCGCCGCCGTCCACGACCCGTCCGGCGGCGGCCGGCAGCCCGGTGCGACGGTCGAGCACGAGCAGGAAGATGCTGCGCTTCTCGTGCTCGCGGTTGCTTGACACGACTGCCTGGAGCTGGGGTTCAATGGTCCGCACGACGTCGGCCGTAGGATCGGACGGCCCGAGCGCGAGGGCGAGGAAGCGGCCGGTGGCCGGGTGTGCGGCGATCGCGGCGGCGCAGTGCCGGGCCAGCGCCCGCTCGTCGAGCTCGTAGAACGTCGGCGACATACGGGGGCCGTCCTAACGGGCGTATCGGAATAACTGGACCGATCACACTTTAGGCTGAAACTACTCTCCGTGAAAGCGAGCTTAGTCACACTGAGTTATCGCGGGATCGACCGTGCGCGGGGGCCGGGTCTTGATCTGATGGCCCGGCCGGGCCAAGGTCAGTAGTCGATGAGTCTCGATCCTGGACCAGACGCCCCCGCTGCCCCCGTCGATCCGGCCCCCGGTGGGAAGCGGCGGCGGGGTCCGGGCAGGAAGCGCCGGCGGGGTCCGGGCGCGTGAACCTCCTCTGGCGGGCTCTGCTCCGCAACCGAGGCCGGGTGGCGTCCGGAAGTCTGCTGATCGGGCTGCACCAGGGCTGCCAGGCGCTGGTGCCGATCCTCATCGGGGTGATCGTCGACGGCGCCGTCGCCACCCAGGACCTGGGCATGCTGGTTCTGTGGGTGGGCACGCTGGCCGCGCTCTTCCTGGTGCTGACCGTCGCCTATCGCATCGGCGCGCGGCAGCTCATGCGGGCGATCGCCGACGAGGCGCACCGGCTGCGGCTCGAGGTGGCGGCGAAGGTGCTCGACCCGCGCACCGAGGTGCGCACCGGCGACGTGCTCACGATCTCGGCCACCGACGCGGACACCACCTCGTACCTTCTCGACTACCTGCCACGGCTGTTCGGCGCGCTGGTGGCGACGGCCATCAGCGCGGTCGGGCTCTGCCTCATCTCCGTACCGCTGGGGCTGGTGGTTCTGCTCGGGACCCCGGTCGTGCTGGTCGCGTTGCAGCGGGCGGCGCCCCGGATCACCCGGCGCGTCGCCGCCCGGCAGGAGGTCGCGGGCCGGGCCGCCTCGCTCGCCACCGACCTGGTCACCGGCCTGCGCCCGCTGCGCGGTATCGGCGCGCAGGACGCCGCCGCGCACCGCTACCGGGAGGTCAGCCGCGAATCGCTCGGCGCCACCCTGCGGGCCGCGACGACGGTGGGCTGGTTCCAGGCCGCCTCGGACACCGTGAGCACACTGCTGGCCTGCGGCATCGCGATCCTGGCGGGCTGGTTCGCGCTCAGCGGCCGCATCTCGGCGGGCGAACTGGTGACCGTGATCGGCCTGGCCGCCTTCCTCGGCGAGCCCTTCGCCACCCTCTCGGCCGCGCCCGGCTGGTTCGCGTCCTCGCGGGCCTCGGCCGAGCGCATCGAGGCGGTGCTCGACCTGCGCCCGGCCGAGCCGCCGGCCGGGACCAACCCGATCCCGCCGATCGTCGGCGAGTGCGTCGGGGTGGTGGTCGAGCCGGACGCGAGCGCGTTGGTGGCGCTCTTCGACGACGGCTCGCCGGACGTGCTGGTGGCGCCGCACCTGCCCGAGCTGTTCAGCGGGACGATCCGCGAGAACCTGATCGAGCCGGGCCGCGACGACCTGCCCGCCGTGCTGCGCGCCTCAGCCGCCGACGACGTGGTCGCGGCCCACCCGGACGGCCTCGACCACGCGATCGCCGACCGGGGCGCGGCGCTTTCCGGCGGCCAGCGGCAGCGGCTCGCCCTGGCCCGCGCGCTGCTGGCCCGGCCGCGGTTGCTGGTGCTGCACGAGCCCACTACGGCGGTCGACGCGGTCACCGAGCACGCCATCGCCCGCGGCATCCGCGACCTGCGGCACGGCCCCGGATCGACGCTGGGAACGGTGCTCGTCACCACCAGCCCGGCCCTGCTCGCGGTCACCGACCGGGTGATCGTGGTGCGGGAAGGCGCGGTGGTGGCGACCGGCACGCACGCGTCGCTGGCCGCCACCGACGACTCCTACCGCTCGGCGGTGCTGCGATGACCGATGCCCTGCCGGTGGCGACACCCGGCCAGACCTGGTGGTGGCTCTGCCGGCAACTGCGGGCCCGGCGGCTCGACGTGGCCCTCACGGTCGCCGCCGGGCTGGCCGCGGCCGGGGCGTCGGTCGTGCCGGTCACCGCCCTCGGCCTGCTGGTCGACCTCGTGCGGGACGGCGCCGCCTCGACCGCGCTGGTGCCGATCGGCCTGCTCGTCGCCGGGATCGCGCTGCTCGGCGGGCTGGCCGCCGGAGCGACCACCACCCTGGTGAGCCGTCTCGGTGAGCGCATCCTCGCCCACCTGCGCGAGGACGTCGTGAGCGTCTCGCTGCGCCTGCCCGCGCACACCCTCGACCGGGCCGGGCGCGGCGACCTGCTCGCGCGCGTCGGCGCCGACGTGGCCGCGGTCGGCACCGCCGCCGCCGAGGTCCTGCCGACGGTGATCTCGGCGGTCTTCCTCGGCCTGCTCAGCGTGACCGCGATGTTCGGCCTGGACTGGCGGCTCGGCCTGACCGGGCTGGCGGCCCTGCCCGCCTATCTGCTCGCACTGCGCTGGTATCTGCCACGTTCGGCGCCGATCTACGCCGGCGAACGAGCCGCGGTGGGCGCCCGGGCCCAACTGCTGATGGAGAGCCTTCAGGGCGTACGCACCGTGCACGCCTACCGGTTGGAGGCGCGGCACCTGACGGCGATCGAGGGCGCCTCGGTGCGGGCCCGCGAGCTCTCCGTCGGTGTTTTCGCGCTGTTCACCCGGTTCGTCGGCCGGATCAACCGGGCCGAGCTGCTCGGCCTGGCCATGATCCTGGTGGCCGGCTTCTGGTTCGTGCGCGACGGCACGGTCACGGTCGGCGAGACCGCGGCGGCCGCGGTGCTGTTCCACCGGCTGTTCAACCCGGTGTCGATGGTGCTGTTCACCTTCGACGAGATCCAGGCGGCCGGCGCCGGGCTGGCCCGCCTGGTCGGTGTCGGCCTGCTGCCCGTCGTGCCGGCCGGCACCGAGCCGCTGGCCGCCGCCGACCTGACGTTGCGCGACGTGACCTTCGGGTACGAGGCGAGGGTGCCGGTGCTGCGCGGGATCAGTCTGCGGGTGGCGCCGGGGGAGCGGGTCGCACTGGTCGGCTCGACCGGGGCCGGCAAGACCACAGTGGCCTCGATCGCGGCCGGCATCCTGCGGCCGGACTCGGGCGCGGCCACCGCGGGCGGGGTGCCGGTCGACCGGCTGACCCCCGGCGCGGTGGCGATCATCAGCCAGGAGACGCACGTCTTCGCGGGCCCGCTGATCGAGGACCTGCGGCTGGCCGGGCCGGGCGCGTCCACCGAGACGGTCGAGGCCGCGCTGGAACGGGTCGGCGCGCTGGACTGGGCCCGCGGCCTGCCCGGCGGGCTGGGCACGGTGGTCGGCGAGGGCGGGCACCCGCTGACCGCCGCGCAGGCGCAGCAGCTCGCCCTGGCCCGGCTCGTGCTGCTCGACCCGGCGATCGCCATCCTGGACGAGGCGACCGCCGAGGCCGGCAGCGCGGGCGCCCGCGAGCTGGAGGAGTCGGCCCTGGCCGCCACCAAGGGCCGCACGACCCTGCTGGTCGCGCACCGCCTCACCCAGGCCGCCGGGGCCGACCGCATCGTGGTCCTCGAGCACGGGTCGGTGCTCGAGGAGGGCACCCACGACGACCTGGTCGCCGCCGGGGGCCGCTATGCCACGCTGTGGTCGGCCTGGCAATCGCGAGGTTAGGACAGCGTGGCGGTCAGGCGCGGGTCGTCGAGTGCGTGCGCGGCGATCACGCGGTAGTCGCCGGGCACTCGACGCCAGCCGCCGTCCCAGATCTCGAACGTCCGCGGTGGCAGCGGGATGCGTACGGTGACCGTCTCGCCCGGCGCGGCCTCGACGTTCTCGAAACCGGCCAGCCACCGCTCCGGACGCTCCGGGTCGACCGGCGACGGTCCGACGTAGATCTGCACGACCTCGCGGCCGGTGCGCGGGCCGGTGTTGGTCAGCGTGACCACGGCCTCTTCCGGAGTCACGACCATCTCGTCGTAGCTCCACGTCGTGTAGCCGAGACCGTGGCCGAAGGCATAGAGCGGAGCGACCCCGGAGCGCAGCCAGCCGCGATAGCCGACGAACACGCCCTCGTCGTACGAGACGACCAGGTCACGCGGCTCCACCTTGAACACCGGGCAGTCCTGCTCGTGCCGGGGCCAGGTGGTCGGCAGCCGCCCGCCCGGCTCGGCGATCCCGAGCAGCACGTCGGCCAGCGCGGCGCCCGCCTCCTGACCGGGGAACCAGGTGAGCAGCGTTGCCGCGACCTCGTCGGCCCACGGCATGAGCACCGGGGAGCCGGCGTTCACGACCACGACCGTACGGGGATTGGCCGCGGCCACCCGGGACACCAGCTCGTCCTGCCGGCCCGGCAAGGCCAGCGAGACGCGGTCGAAGCCCTCGGACTCGACCTGCTCGGTCGTGCCGACCACGATCACGGCGACGTCCGAACCGGCGGCGAGCCGCACCGCCTCCTCGATCAGGCCGTCCTCGTCGGGGGCGGGCGGGCGGTGGCCGAGCGTCGTCGAGATCGAGTGGGCCAGCCCGCGCTCGATCGTCTGCCGCAGCACGACCGGGACCGCCACGCCGGCCTCGAGCTCGACCGTGACCCGCTGCTCGCGCGGGGACAGCAACAGGTCGGCGCGGGTGGCGGTGGGCGGGTGCAGCGAACCCTCGTACAGCAGCTTGCCGCCGACGGAAAGCTCGAACGTGCCGAACCCGGAGACGGCGAAGGTGTGCTCGCCGGTGGTGCCGGGCGTGAACGTCGTCTCGAGGCGGATCTCGTCGACGTCGGCCGGGTCGAGGCCGCCGGGCAGCGAGCCGATCCAACGCACCGCGGCCGGGTCGACCACGAACGAGACCTGCCCGATGGTGACCGTGGCCGGCTCGTGCAGGGCGGGCAGGAACGGGCGGGGGTCGGCGCCGATCGCGTACTCGACGTCCACGCCGGACAGCTTCTCGGCCAGGCCGGCCAGCGGCGAGATCACGTGCGGCGGGGAGACCTGAGCACTACCGCCGCCGAGCACCCGGGCGTCCGTGGCCAGCGCGCCGATGACCGCGACCTTCGTCAGCGTGGCCGGTTCGAGCGGCAGCGTGTAGTTCTCGTTGCGGACCAGCACGAACGAGCGCGCCGCGACCTCGTGGGCGATCGCGTCACCGTCGAGGTCGGCGGGCGGGGTCACGATCGGGCCGCCGTCGAGAGCGCCGACCCGCCTCGCCAGCCGCAGGACGCGGCGCACCTTGTCGTCGACGACCTCCTCGGGCACAGCCCCGGCCCGTACGGCGTCAACGAGCTTCTGACCCCACGGGTTCTCCAAAGCCGGCATGGCGATGTCGAGCCCGCCCAGGGCCGCGCCGACCGTCGAGCGAGCCGCCCGCCAGTCGGAGACCACCACGCCGTCGAAGCCCCACTCGCGCTTGAGGATCTCGTCCTGCAGCACCCCGTTCTGGGCCATCGACTGGCCGTTCACGCTGTTGTAGGCGCTCATCACGCCCCAGCCGCCGGCCTCGACGACGCGCTCGAACGGCGCCAGGTAGATCTCGCGCAGCGCCCGGTCGCCGATGCGGACGTCGACCTCCATGCGGTCGGTCTCGAAGTCGTTGCCGACCAGGTGCTTCACCGTCGTGCCGACGCCGTGTGCCTGCACCCCGCGCACGAACCCGACCGCGACCTCGCCACTGAGCAGCGGATCCTCCGAGTAGCACTCGAAATGCCGGCCGCCCAGGGGAGTGCGATGCAGGTTCACCGTCGGCCCGAGGAGCAGGTGTACGCCCTTGCGCCGCGCCTCCTGCCCGAGGAGCTGCCCGGCCCGCTCCGCCAGTTCGACGTCCCACGCCGCGGCCAGCGCGGTCGGGCTCGGCAGCGCGATCGACGGGTCGTCCGGCGCCCAGCCCGTGCCGCGTACGCCGATCGGGCCGTCGGACATCACCAGCGACCGCAGCCCGATACGGTCGATCGCCGGCAAGGACCAGAAGTCTTGCCCGGCCAGCAGCGACACCTTCTCCTCAAGGCTCAGCTCGGCGAGTAACTGGTCTTCGACCTCGGGCATGGAGCGCTCCCATTCTCGATGTTCAACGCTGCCACCTTAGGATCATCGAAATGTTGAACGTCTACGAGAGGGCCGCCCGCAAGGCCCAGGCCGACGGCCGCGTCCCCGCCCTCTCGGTCGCGCTGCGCCGCGCCGACCGCGAACCGTGGGTCTTCACCGTCGGCGACTCCGGCAATCCCGATCACCCGCTGAACGCCGACACCCGGTTCCGGATCGGCTCGATCACCAAGACGTTCACCGCCGTGCTCGTGCTTCAGGCCCGCGACGAGGGCCTGCTCGACCTCGACGACCCGATCGGCAAGTACCTCGACCTGCCGGCCCACGGCGACGCGACGATCAGGCGGCTGCTCTCGCACACGTCCGGGTTCCAGCGGGAGCCGTACGGGGATGTCTGGGACACGCTGGTGGCACCCGGCGACGCGGAGCTGCTGGCCCAGCTCGACCGGGCCGAACGAGTACTGCCCAACGGCCGCCGGTTCCACTACTCCAACCTCGCGTTCGCCGTGCTCGGCCAGGCCGTCGCCGAGCTGCGCGGCACCGGCTGGGACAAGGTCGTCACCTCGCGGATCCTCGAGCCGCTCGGCCTGACCGGCACGACGCTGCACCCGCCGGCCCAGGCCGCGGTCGGCTACCTGGTCGACGCCTACTCCGACGCGGCGCGGCCCGAACCGCAGACCGACCTCGGCGGCGTCGCGCCGGCCGCCCAGCTCTGGAGCACCGCCGCCGACATGGCCACCTGGGGCGCCTTCCTGGCCGACCCCGCGTCGGTCGACCCGGACGGCAAGATCCTCGCGGCCACGACCGTCGACGAGATGCGCTACCCGGCCACCACCACGAACGAGGCGCTCTGGCAGGTCGGCTGGGGCCTCGGGCTCATGATCGTGCCGCGGGGACGACGGGTGGTCGACGTCGGGCACAACGGGGCGATGCCCGGGTTCCTCGCCGGGGCGTACGGGCAGCGGGGTGGGGAAGGTGTGCCCGAAGGGCTCGGATGCGCGGTGCTCGGCTCGTCCGGGACCGCCGGGGAGATCAACGACCTGGTGCACGAGCTGCTGAAACTCGCGGTCGAGCACGATCCGGCGGACATCACGCCGTGGCGCGTCTCACCTCCGGCGCCCGCGGCCTACCGCTCGGTGCTCGGGCCGTGGTGGAGCGAGGGCTCGCAGGTCGTCTTCTCGTGGCACGACGGGAGCCTGCAGGCCCGCCTTTCAGAGCTGCCGGCCGACACGCCGCCGGCGGTCTTCGCGCCGCTTCCCGGAGAGAAAGACGTGCTGCGTACGGTCAGCGGCCGCGAGACGGGCGAGCTGCTGCGGCTGACCCGTGACTCGTCGGGGGCCGTCGTGCGGATGCACTGGGCGACCTACCGCGTCACCCGGGTGCAGGAGGGCTTCGACGGAGGCGCGGCGTCGGACGGTGCTTCCGGTGCCTGACCCGCGCTAAATGGCATCGGCGTCGGGGCGGCCGAGCGGATACGATGGCACGATCCTGAGGTACGCCGCCCCGACCGGGCGACGACGAGAAAGAGAGCAGGTGGCGGAGGCCCTCGTGGCCGCCCTATGACCGGTACGCCGAACCCTTCCAGCGCGGGCTCCACTGGCGCGGCGCGGGTGCAGACCAAGATCTCGGTCAACGATCCGAAGATCATGGTCAACCTGCTGGGTGCCAAGGACGAGATCCTGCGGCTCATCGAGCGAACTCTCGCCAGCGACGTGCACGTTCGCGGCAATGAGATCACCATCACCGGGGACCCCGCCGAGAACGCCACCGCCGACCGGCTCTTCTCTGAGCTGATCGAGTTGATCGAGCGGGGCGAGACCCTGACCGTCGACTCGGTGCGCCGCACCGCGGCCATGCTCGACGACGACACCGCCGAGCGCCCGGCCGAGGTGCTGACCCTCAACATCCTGTCCCGGCGGGGGCGCACGATCCGCCCCAAGACGCTGGGTCAGAAACGCTACGTCGACGCCATCGACGAGAACACGATCGTCTTCGGCATCGGCCCCGCCGGCACCGGCAAGACCTACCTGGCCATGGCCAAGGCCGTGCAGGCGCTGACGGCCAAGCAGGTCAGCCGCATCATCCTCACCCGCCCCGCGGTCGAGGCCGGCGAGCGGCTGGGCTTCCTGCCCGGCACGCTCAACGAGAAGATCGACCCCTACCTGCGGCCGCTCTACGACGCGCTGCACGACATGCTCGACCCCGAGTCGATCCCGCGCCTCATGGCCGCGGGCACGATCGAGGTCGCGCCGCTGGCCTACATGCGCGGTCGCACGCTCAACGACGCGTTCATCATCCTCGACGAGGCGCAGAACACGACGCCCGAACAGATGAAGATGTTCCTCACCCGGCTCGGCTTCAACTCGAAGATCGTGGTCACCGGTGACGTCACCCAGGTCGACCTCCCCGGCGGCACGACCAGCGGTCTCAAGATCGTGCGCGAGATCCTGCAGGGCGTCGAAGACGTGCACTTCTCCGAGCTGTCCAGCGCCGACGTCGTGCGGCACAGCCTGGTCGCCGAGATCGTCGACGCCTACGCGCGCTACGACGCCGAGCAGGAAGTCGCCGCCACTCAATCCGTCCACGCCGTCCCGGGCCGCGCCGCCAGCGGTGGCCGCTCCGGGCGCCGGCGCTGATCCAAGGGGTAAGAGCACCACTATGTCCATCGAGATCGCCAACGAGTCGGGAGTCGAGGTCGACACCGACGCGATCCTCGCGGTGGCCCGGCACGCCCTCGACGAGATGGGGGTCAACCCGCTCGCCGAGTTGTCCATCCTGCTCGTCGACACCGACTACATGGCCGAGCTGAACCATCGCTGGATGGGCGGTGACGGCCCCACCGACGTGCTCGCGTTCCCGATGGACGAGGGCAGCGTCGACCACGGCCCCGGCGAGACCGGCGCGGGTGAGCCGGCGCTGCTCGGCGACATCGTGCTGGCCCCCGAGGTGGCCGCGAAACAGGCCGCGGCGGCCGGTCACTCCTCCGCCGACGAGCTGCACCTGCTGACCGTGCACGGGGTGCTGCACCTGCTCGGCTACGACCACGCCGAGCCGGAGGAGGAGCGGGAAATGTTCGGTCTGCAGAACCGGCTGCTCCAGAGCTGGCGGGCCGGGCGGGCCGGCTAGCCGTGGACCCCGCCCATCTACTCGCGGCAGGCCCCGCCTCGGCGGGACTGCCCGACGTGCAACTGATCACCTTCGCGGTGCTGCTGGTCTTCCTGGCCGGCCTCGCCTCCATGGCCGACGCGGCCCTGGGCAGCGTCTCCGCGGCACGCGCGGCCGAGATGGCCCGCGAGGGCGAGCGCGGCGCCTCGGCGCTGGCCGCCGTCGCCTCCGACGTGGTTCGCCACCTCAACCTCCTTCTCCTGCTGCGGCTGCTGGCCGAGCTGACCGCCACGACGCTGGTCGCGCTGGTCGCCGTCGACAGCTGGGGCATCGGCTGGACCGCAGCCCTGGTGACCGCGAGCACGATGACCGTTGTCAGCTTCGTCGTGGTCGGCGTCGCTCCCCGCACGGTCGGGCGCCAGCACGCGTACGCCGTGGGCCGAGCCGCCGCCCCGCTGGTGCGCTGGCTCGGCAAGGTCCTCAACCCGCTGGCGTCGCTGCTCATCCTCATCGGTAACGCGGTGACGCCGGGCAAGGGCTTCCCCGAGGGCCCGTTCGGTAGCCAGGTCGAGCTCCGCGAGCTGGTCGACCTGGCCGAGCAGCGCGGCGTCGTCGAGCACGGCGAACGCGAGATGATCCACTCGGTCTTCGCGCTGGGCGACACGATCGCCCGTGAGGTGATGGTGCCGCGCACCGAGATGGTGTGGATAGAGGCGTCCAAGACCCTGCAGCAGGGGCTCTACCTGTTCCTGCGCTCGGGCTTCTCGCGCATCCCGGTGATAGGGGACAGCGTCGACGACGTGCTCGGCGTGCTCTACCTGAAAGACGTGATCCGCCGCACCCAGAACGGCGACCCCGCCTCGACCTCGCAGGCGGTGGCCGACCTGATGCGGCCGGCGACCTTCGTGCCCGAGTCGAAGCCCGTCGACGACCTGCTCTCCGAGATGCAGGCGGCCCGCTCCCACCTCGTGATCGTCGTCGACGAGTACGGTGGCACGGCCGGCCTCGTCACCATCGAGGACATCCTCGAAGAGATCGTCGGCGAGATCACCGACGAGTACGACGTCGAACGCCCGCCGATCGAACACCTGGAGGACGGCGCCGTACGGGTCACCGCCCGGCTCCCGATCGAAGACCTCGGCGAGCTGTTCGGGGTCGAACTGCCCGCCGACGAGGTCGAGACGGTCGGCGGCCTGCTCGCCCAGACCCTGGGCCGGGTGCCGATCCCCGGCGCCACGGTCGACGTCGGCGGCCTGCACCTGGTCGCCGAAGGCACCACCGGCCGGCGCAACCGCATCGACTCGGTGCTGGTGCGCCGCCTCGAACCGCCCTCACCGCCCTCCGACACCCCCACCGAGAACGAGGAAAGACAAACCGCTGATGCCTGACACCGACATCGCGCTGAGCGCGGAGGACACCAAGCTGGTCACCCTGGCCCGCAGCGCACGCGCCCGGGTGGGCGCGACCGAGGGAGCAGCGGTACGTGACCAGGACGGCCGCACCTACGCGGCGGCCACGGTGTCCCTGCCGAGCCTGTCGGTCACCGCGCTCCAGCTGGCCGTGGCCTCGGCCGTGGCCTCGGGCGCGACCCTGCTGGAGGCGGCCGCCGTCGTGACGGAGAACGCCGACCTCGAGACGGCGGGCCACGCGGCGGTCCGCGACCTGACCACTACGGCCCCGATCCACGTGGCCGACCCGGCCGGCGCCCTGCGCGGCACGGTGACCGCATGAGCGACAACCCGCGCCGCCGCTCGGACGCCAACCCCGCCTCGTCGTCCGGCGACGCGGCGGCCAAGCGGCGCTCTTCGTCCACCCGTTCTTCTGGGACCGGTTCGGCCTCGTCGTCGCGCTCCTCGACCCGTTCTTCGGGGTCCGCTGCGGCTTCGTCGGCTCGTTCCTCGGGGTCGGGTGCGGCTTCGTCGTCGCGTTCCTCGTCGGCTCGTTCTTCCGGATCGGGAACGGCTTCGTCGTCGCGTTCCTCCTCGGTCCGCGCTTCGAGATCCGGCTCCTCCTCGCCGGCCGGCGCGGGATCCTCCAGCCGTGGCTCTTCCCCCTCGGCCACCTCTTCCTCGGCCGCCTCTTCCTCCGCCGGCGGTGAGCGGCGGCTGACGGCGGGCGAGCGGAACGAGCTGCGGCGTCAGGAACGCCGGGCCGCGCGCCGGGCCGAGAACGCGTCGGGCGGGCGGCAGAACACCCGCGGGTCCGGCGTTCCGCCGGGCGAGCGGCGTACCCCGCGTGGAACGGAAAGCGGCCCGCGCGGTGCCGTCGCCTCGCCCGCGGATTCGCCGCGTGTGCGTAAGCCTCGTACCCGGAGCGCGGCCGCCAAGGCTGCCACGGTCGAGACGCCGGATTCCGGTGAGGTCGACTCAACCCGTGCGCCGAAAGCTCTGAGTGAGCACAAAGCGCGCACTCACCGTCACCGTGAAGCGTCACGAGTGAAGGTCGACGACGATGTGTATCGGGCCGGTTTCGCGTGTTTCGTCGGGCGGCCGAACGCCGGCAAGAGCACGCTGACGAACGCGATCATCGGGCAGAAGATCGCGATCACGTCGAACAAGCCGCAGACGACGCGACACGTCATCCGGGGCATCCTGCACGAGGAGAACGCCCAGCTCGTGCTGGTCGACACGCCCGGTCTGCACAGGCCGCGCACGTTGCTCGGCGAGCGGCTCAACGACCTGGTGCGCGAGGTGTGGAGCGAGGTCGACGTGATCGGC
This sequence comes from Actinoplanes solisilvae, assembly GCF_003999975.1. Taxonomy (GTDB): domain Bacteria; phylum Actinomycetota; class Actinomycetes; order Mycobacteriales; family Micromonosporaceae; genus Actinoplanes; species Actinoplanes solisilvae. The sequence goes on from NZ_RJAC01000019.1 coordinate 89,100, forward strand.
GTCTGCTTCCCGGCCGACGAGCCGGTGGGCCGGGGCGACCGGTTCATCTCATCGGAGCTGGCCGAGCTCAAGGCGACCGTGATCGCCGTCGTGACCAAGGTCGACCTCGTCGACCCGGCCACCCTGACCAAGCACCTGCTGGCCGTGAGCGAGCTGTACGACTTCGCCGAGATCGTGCCGGTCAGCGCCGTCTCCGGACATCAGGTGCAGACCCTGGTCGACGTGCTGATCAAGCACCTGCCCGAGTCGCCGCAGCTCTACCCGGACGACGTGCTGACCGACGAGCCCGAGCAGGTGCTGATCGCCGAGCTGATCCGCGAGGCCGCGCTCGAGGGCGTGCGCGACGAACTGCCGCACTCGATCGCGGTTCTGGTCGAGGAGATGATGGTCGAGAACGGCGTCACCAAGATTTACGCAGATCTTTACGTGGAGCGCGACAGCCAGAAGTCGATCGTGATCGGTTCGCGGGGCATCCGGCTCAAAGAGGTTGGTACGAAGGCCCGCGCGCAGATCGAAGAATTAATTGGCACCCGCGTGTATCTCGATCTTCATGTGCGGGTAGCCAAGGAGTGGCAACGTGACCCGCGTCAACTGCGCAAACTCGGATTCTGATCTTTGCCATTGCCCACCCGCATAGGATCTAAACGTCCGGATATCTCGATTATGGGATAGTTCACGCGAGTTTGCGCCTCTAGCGCCGAGTTGGGTAACAACGAAGCCTATGCGTAACCGTTACCTGGATCTGCTGCGCGCCGCCGCAACCGTCCGGGTTGTGGTCTATCACTCGACCGGCTGGGCGGCGCTCACCGTCGTCTTCCCGGCGATGTCGGTGATGTTCGCCCTGGCCGGCTCGATGATGGCCGCCTCGTTGGACCGCTACGGGCCGATCGCCGTCGAGCGTCGCCTGCACCGCCTGCTGCCGTCGTTGTGGGTGCTCGTCGCGGTCGCCGTCCCGGTCATGCTGCTCGGCGGCATGGCCTGGGACTGGAAGGTGCTGCTCTGGTTCTTCCCGGTCGAGGACCCGCCCGCCGAGGGCTTCTGGCTCGAGGGCCTGGCCGCGATGTGGTATTTGCGGGACTTCCTATGGTTCGTCCTGCTGTCGCCCTTGGCGCTGCCATTGTTCCGACGCTTCCCCCTGCCAACCCTCCTGCTCCCGTACGGGGCCCTGGTCGTCATCACCCTCTCCGGGGCAACCCCGCACCTGGTCGTACGCGACCTCGCCCTCTACGGCGGCGCCTGGCTGCTCGGCTTCGCGCACCACGACGGCCTGCTCAGCCGCGACGCGCTGGTCGGCCGGGGCGGGCGATTCGGTCGGGGCGGGCGGCCGACGCGGGCCGGCAAGCCCAGCGTCCTCGCCCGCTACCGCTGGTGGCTGGTCGGCGTGCTCGGCACGACCGGGGCCGTGTGGGCGCTGACCCATCCCGGCCCGCGCGGGCTCGACCTCAACGACATCCCGCTGGCCAACGCGCTCTGGTCGGCGGCGTTCATCCTGGTCGCCCTCGGCGTGGCCCCGCGGATCGCGGGCCGCCGCACGCTGACCGTGCTGAACTCGCGGGCGCTCACGATCTACCTGTGGCACGTGCCGCTGATCATCATGGTGGTGCGCGTGGCCGAGGCGACGGGTTTGCCCGTGCACGGCTGGGTCGGCATCACCTGGCGCCTGGCCGTCGTCTCGGTTCTGCTGGGCATCGTCGTCCTGCTCGTCGGCTGGGTCGAGGACCTCGCGGCCGGCCGTCGCCCGACCCTCGTACCCGGCGGCTCGCGGCGCACCGTTCCCGTCTCACCGGCCCCGGCCGGCGCCGTCGAACTGGCCCGCTCCGCGCCCTGACCGGTCAGCGGGCTCGGACCAGCAATGGCTGGGAGACCTGGCCGATGCCGCCCTCGGCGTCGAACAGGTCGCCCGAGCTGAGGCCGAGCCCGTCCGCGCTCAGCGTCGTGCGGCAGGCCAGGTGCACCCACTCGCCGACGGCCGGCCGCAGCAGCGTGGTCGTCATCGTCGGCGGGATCGAGAGCCAGCGGTCCATCGGCAGCACCGCCGAGATCCCGTTCGCCGAGTCGGCCACGATCAGTGCCCTGTCCTGCCCCTCCAGCTCGTTCCCGTCGATCAGCGGCATTCGCACCCGGGTCCAGACGTGCGTCTCGCCGTCGGACACGCCGAGCTCGCCCTTGGTCGCCCGCCACTCGATCGCCTCGCCGTAACCCCATCTCTCGAAGTGTGGGAAGCCCCCGCTCCCGTCGCCCTCGGGCAGCGGGTCGGCGTGGTCGGCCGGGGTGTCCAGCGGCGGCTTCGGGCCGGGCGCGATGTGCCAGGCGCGGGCGGTCACCGCGACCCGGCCGTCGATGACCATGCGCGCCTCGTTGAGCGTGGTGAGCCGCCCCGGCTTGATCGGCGAGACCTCGACGCGGAAGTCGCGGCGCGGGATCGGGCCGAGGAAGTCGACCGAGATGCGGGCCAGGCGCAGCCCGTCGACCGCGAGCACCCGGCCGAGCAGCGCGGCGGGCGGCCCGCCGTGCTGCATCTCCGAGTCCCAGGGGCTCTCGGTCGAGCGGGTCGGCCGGAAGTGATCGTCACCGAGCGGCAGATAGAAGCTCATGCCCCGATCATGCCGCCCCGAGCGTCACCCGCGGTGCACCGGTTCGCCGCGATTAGGCCGCCCGCCCGCACGCCCGATCAACCCCGTACGCCCGATCAACCCCGCAACCACGCAGGCCACAGCCACACAGCCCCGCAGGCCACAGGCCCGCAGCCCTCACGGGCCGCGGTCCTGCAGCCCCCGCAGCCCCGCAGGCCCGGTCAGGCCGCCACGAGCGTCGCGTCTCCGCTGCCGGTGCGCAGGTTCAGTTCGTTCTTCGCGTTCGGGTCGCTGGTGATGCCCTGCACCTCGGTCTCGCCCGACCCGGCAACGGTGTTGATCTTGTAGCTGCCCGAGGGCACCCGAAGGTTCACGTTTCCGCTGGTCGTCTGGGCCGTCACCGAGGCCGGCGCGCTCAGTGCGGCGTCGATGTCGCCCGAGGTGACCTTGAGGTTCATCGCGCCGGCCACCTCGGTCGCGGTGATGTTGCCCGAGGTGGTCTGGATGTCGACCGTGCTCTTGGCATTCGTCACCCGCATGTCGCCCGAGGTCGCGCGCAGCTTCACCGGCCCGGTCGGCTCGGTGACGTCGATGTTGCCCGACGTCAGCTCGATGTCGGTGTCGGCGACCGAGTCGAGCTGCACGTCACCCGACTTGAGCTCGCCCCGCACCTTCACCCCGGCCGGAGCAACGATCTCGTACGACACCGAGCAGTTGTGCCCGCAGTCGGTGTCGACCACCAGGGTGCTGCCCTCGACGCGGTAGGACTCGCCCGGGTCACCGGAACTGCGCTTGATGATCCGCTTGATGCTGGTCTCGGTGACCTTGTCGGTGCGGACGATCACGTCACCGGACTGGCCGTCGAACCGGATCTCGGTGATCTTGGCTTTCTCGGTGTCGTTGTAGGTCATGCGCGCCCCGAACACGCCGCCGCCGCATCCCGTCAGGGTGGTGGCCGCCGTTGCGGCGATGAGGGCGAAGACTCCGGCGCGCCGGGCGAGTGTCGTGGTCATGGTGAAGACGCTATGACCAGGGCGCGGGCGGACACCATCGGTCCTGTCACTGACCGTCCCCGGAGATGACCCTGAGATCGGTGTCAGGGTCACCCGTGCGGACCCCCACAACGACCGTCCCCCGAGGGAGGAGCCTGTCGCACCCGAGGGGCAGAATGGCGTGGTGCCCGGATACCGCCGCCATCTCTACCGCGACGACGCGGTCGTCCTGCGCGTGCAAAAGCTGGGCGAGAGCGACCGCATCATCACGCTGCTGACCCGCCGCCACGGCCGCCTGCGCGCGGTCGCCCGCGGCGTGCGGCGCACCACGTCACGCTTCGGCGCCCGGCTCGAGCCGTTCGGCCACATCGACCTGCAGCTCGCCGGCTCGCCCGAGGGCGTCGGCAGCGCGCTCCACTCGGTGAGCCAGGTCGAGGCCGTCGCCCTCTACGGCAAACAGTTCCTCGGCGACTACCCGCGCTACACGGCCGCCAGCGCCATCGCCGAGACGGCCGAGCGGCTCACCCCGGTCGAGCGCGAGCCCTCGCTGCGCCTGTTCCAGCTCACCCTGGGCGCCCTCAAGGCTCTCTCCGTCGGCGAGCACGCGGGCGGCCTGGTCCTCGACGCCTATCTGCTGCGCGCCATGTCGGTGGCCGGCTGGGCACCGGCGGTCGCCGAGTGCGCCGTCTGCGGCACCGCGGGGCAGCACGCGGCCTTCTCGGTCCCGGCCGGCGGCGCGGTCTGCCCCGACTGCCGTCCGCCCGGCTCGGCCCACCCGAGCCCGGCGACGCTGGGCCTCATGAACGCTTTGACGGTCGGCGACTGGGCGACGGCCGACGCGACCGAGCCGCCTGTGCGCCGCGAGTGCAGCGGCCTGGTCGCCGCCCATCTGCAATGGCACATGGAGCGGGCGCTGCGCTCGCTCCCGCTGGTTGATCGACGGGAGGTGTGACTAGTGGTTGTTTCCTTTTTTGAACCTGTCCGGGGCTGTTCGCTGCGGACGGGTTCAAGGTGTGATCCGGCTTTCTCGCTCGGCTTTCTCAGCGATCGCCAGGGGGACGATGGCGGCGACTCGCCGGCTGCGGTTGGTCAGATAGGTGATCTGTCCGTGGACTGCGGCGGCGTTCACTACGTAGGCCAGTTGGGCGCGGGTGTCCGCAATGCTGAGTTCGTTCGAGTTCGTGTCGGTGCTCATGCATGTAACCTACCTCACCTGCCTTCCTGTACGCTCATGTACATGAAGGTAACCAGGGTGGCGTACTCGCGCCGGCTCAACCCTGGCAAGTACGCCGCCTTAGTCGAGCAGGCCCGCCGTCTGGGCCGGGTCCGGTCGCAGGTGTGGCAGCGGTACGGCTCGGTAGCCGGGGCCGCGCTGTCGGACCGGCAGGTCCGCGATCGGTGGCTGACCGTCGGCACCCACCACCAGTTCGGGGTCCTCGCCAACGCGTGGAAAGAAACGGTCCGCGACGCGATGGCTGACATCGCCGCGCATCGCGAGGCCGCGATGATCGGGGTCAACAGGCCGTGCACCGCCGCGCCACCGAACAAGCCGAGCGTAAGCGCATGTTCACCGCGCTGAAGGCCGGCACCTGGCCGGCGGATCCTTTCCTGGCCCGGCAGATGCGTCGGCACTGGCGACGCGGCCACAACCGGACCACGAATCAGATCATTGTGCGGGCCGACCAGCACAACACCCGCGCCGACGACCGCGGTCGCTTGTGGCTGGCCGTACCGGGCCTGCAACGCCGCCAGCTGGTGAAAATCCCGCTGAACACCACGGTCGCCCCGACCGGCACGCTGCGGCTGATCCTGCGCGGCGGCAAAGTCGAGATCCACTACCAGATCGACGCCGCCACCATGCCCAGCTCGCAGCGGCCCTGCGGTACCGCCACCCTCGGCGTGGACAAGGGCTACACCGAAGCCCTTACGGACTCCGACGGCAACCACCACGGCGTAAACCTCGGCACGCTGCTGACCGCCGAGTCCGACCGGCTCAAGGAACGCAACCGCCACCGAGCGAAACTCCGCTCGGTCCATAACTCCGCCGCCCTGCGCGGCGACCACGCCAAGGCCGACCGGATCAACCGCAACAACCTCGGCACCGTCAAACGCGACCGGCAGGCCGCCACGCATCAGGCCCGGGTCCGCTCCGAGATCTTCACCGCCGCTCACCGGGTAGTCGACAAGGCCGTCGTCGTGGTCGCCGAGGACCTCACCAAGACGTTCGCCGGGCGTAAACCGCTCGGCAGAAACATCAACCGTCGCCTCGCCGGGTGGACCAAAGGGGTCACCGCCGAGGCACTCAAGAACGTGTCGGAGCGCAGAGGTTCTGCGCTCGTCCACGTCAACGCCGCCTACACCTCACAAGCCTGTCACCAGTGCGGATCCCTCGGAAAACGCTCCGGCGACAGTCTTCACTGCACCATGTGCAGGGTCGTGTGGCAGGCAGACGTGAACGCCGCGATCAACGTCCTGCAACGACATGGTGATCCCGACATCACCCTGCACACCCCACACCACGTGGTGAAGCAGATCGTGCAAGAACGGACCGATCGCCGTCGGAGCAGACTGCCGCTCCCGGACTCCAGCCCACCGTGCAAACGGCGGGCGGAGAGCGAACCATCCGAATGCCTCACCCTGCTCTGAGCAGATGTGAGCAACAAACAGGAAGCAGAACAACAACCCATGACGCCGCGTCCACCCACTCCGCACATCTCCGGCGCCACGCCGCCCGAACTGCCCAAGGCGGCGATCCCGCAGCACGTGGCGATCGTGATGGACGGCAACGGTCGCTGGGCCAAGGAGCGCGGCCTGTCCCGCACCAAGGGTCACGAGCAGGGCGAACACTCGCTGTTCGACACCATCGAGGGCGCCATCGAGCTCGGCATCCCGTACCTCTCGGTCTACGCCTTCTCCACCGAGAACTGGAAGCGTTCCCCCGAAGAGGTGCGCTTCCTCATGGGCTTCAACCGCGACGTCATCCGCCGCCGCCGCGACGAGCTCGTCGACCTGGGCGTGCGCGTCGTCTGGTCGGGCCGCGCCGGCCGGTTGTGGAAGAGCGTCATCTCCGAGCTGCAGACGGCCGAAGAGATGTCGAAGAACAACAAGACGCTCACCCTGCAGTTCTGCGTCAACTACGGCGGCCAGGCCGAGATCGCCGACGCCGCCGCCGCGATCGCCCGCGACGTGGCCGCCGGCAAGCTGAAGGCCGACAAGGTCACCGAGAAGACGATCGAGAAATACCTTTACCACCCCGAGGTTCCCGCGGTCGACCTGTTCCTGCGGCCCTCCGGCGAGCAACGTACGTCGAACTTCCTGCTCTGGCAGTCGGCGTACGCCGAAATGGTCTTCCTCGACACCCTCTGGCCCGACTTCGACCGTCGCCACCTGTGGTATGCGTGCGAGCTGTTCGCCAGCCGCGACCGTCGCTTCGGCGGTGCCGTCCCCAACCCCGTCAGCCCGACCTGATGAGCCGCCTCTATCTCGCCCGGCACGCTGAGGCGCAGCCCGGCGGGATGGGGCTGACCGACGCCGGGCGGCGCCAGGCCGCGCTGCTCGGCGAGCGCCTGGCCGGGGCGGGCATCACCCGGGTCAGCCACAGCCCGCTGGCCCGCGCGGCCGAGACCGCGGCGATCGTCGCGCGGTCGTTGCCGGGTGTCACGGTCGAGGCGGCCGCCGAGCTGACCGACTCCGACCCCGGCGACGATCCGGCCGCCGCCGAGGCGCTGGTCGCGCGCTTCACCGACCCGCCGGCCGACGAGCTGTGCATCACCCACATGTTCCAGATCGGCTGGTTCCTGCGGGCCGTTCTCGCCGCGCCGGCCGACCGCTGGTCCGTGCTGAACTCGTGCAACACCGGTCTCACCGTGCTGTGGTGGAGTCCCGGTCGCCCGGTCGTCCCGCTCGTCTTCAACGACCTCACCCACCTGCCGGCCGAGCTGCGCTGGACAGGCTTCCCGCCCGAGTTCCGCGTGCCCTGAGAGGCGCGAAGGTCAGGCCGCGGTGAGGATGCGTACGGTGGCGTCCACGTCGGACAGGTCGGGGAGCACGGCGTGGGCGCCGGCCAGCGCGAGGTCGGCCATCGTCGTCGCGCCGGTCGCCACGGCCACGGCGAAGGCGCCGTTCGCCAGGGCCGCCGTCACGTCATGCACGGTGTCGCCGACGACCACCGGCTGGAACCGTTCGCCATATTTGGCCTCGGCGCGTTCCAGGCTGCGTTTGACCAGGGTCGCGCGCACGCTGTCGTCGGTGCCGTAGCCGCCGACCTCGGCGTCGAACGATCCGCTGAGCTCGAACGCGGCCACCTTCGCCGCCGCGACCTCGGGCACGTTGCCGGTCACCAGCGTCTGCACCACGCGCGGGTCGTCGCCGAGGCGGGACAACACATCCCGTACGCCCGGCATGAGCTCGCCCTGCTCGGCGAACTGATGCCGGTTGCGCAGCACCTCGTCCACGTAGCGCCGGAAGAACCGCTCCGGCGTGCAGTCGGTGACCTCGTGCGTCGCGAAGACCTCGGCGCAGATGTCCAGGTCGGTTCGCCCGCCGAAGGACGGCGTCTCGCGCCAGGGCACGCCGGTCAGCTCGATGAACGCGGCCCGCCACGCGGTCGACGCGACCCCGCCGCCGCGCAGCAGCGTGTAGTCGACGTCCCACATCACCAGGCGTCTCACTCGCGCAACGCCCGCTCGATGTGCTCCACCTTGGCGGTGAGCGCATCGGTCACACCCGGCCGTACGTCGGCCTTGATCGAGACGCTGACCCGCGGCGCTTTGGCCGCGACCGCGTCGACGGCCTGTTTGACGACGGCCATCACCTCGTCCCACTCGCCCTCGATCGTGGTGAACATGGCGTCGGTCTGATTGGGCAGCCCGGAGGCGCGCACGACACGCACCGCCTCGGCCACGAGATCACCGACGGAGTCACCGACGCCGAGCGGCGTCACAGAGAAAGCAACCAGCACGCCGCCATCGTCGCAGCCCGAACCCCGCCTTCGGCAACCCTACGGCAGGATTTCGTCCCATCATCCCGAACGGTGAGAGAGCGCTCTCAAACGCTGTGCGGGCCGATCGGACGGGGGTCAGGCCGACGCCGTAAGGGCCGAATCGGATCGCGCTTCATGGATCCTAAATCTGGCTCGTTCCTATTTTTGCAACCTTGATGGCGCATGACTAGTCTTGCTCCATGCCAACTGGGCAAGTGACATCCATCGGGTACGGTGAAGGAAGTGGGCAGATGGAGATACTGATGAAGAGGGTCCGCGTCGAGGTGGACGCCGATGCGTTGGCCGAAGCCGCACGTGAATTCGGCACCAAGACTGACGAAGACACCATCGCCACGGCGCTTCGCGAGGCTGTGGCGAGGGAGCGTCGGCTGAAGGCATTGGCAGAGTTGGCGGAGATCGCCAAGACCGGTCAGTTCGACGAGCTTCTCAGCAAGCGTTATCGCCGATGAGCCACGTCCGGTTCCTCGCGGACACCAGCGCCGTGATCCGCATCCTCCGCAGTCCGGAGGTTCTGCGTCAGTGCCAGGAAATCATCGGTGACGGGACAGTGGCCGTCTGCCCCATCACCGAGCTCGAGCATCTCTTCTCAGCCAGATCGAAAGCCGATCGCGAGCATCAGATCAGCCTGCTGCGCACGACGTTCAGCTGGGTGGTCATGCCCGAACGCGTCTTCGAAGACGCGGCCGTCGTCCAGCACACGTTGACCGACCTCGGCCCTCAGAGGTCAGCCGGCCCCGTCGACCTGTTGACAGCGGCGGCCGCCAAGCAACATGGCCTGGAGCTACTTCACTACGACGCCGATTTCGAGTCGGTCGCCGCGGCTACGGGCCAACCGACTCGGTGGCTCGCCAAGCCGGGCACGATCGATTGAGGTTGACCGGTCAGCGCTTGGCTTCGGCCAAGGCCTCGCGGATCTTGTCGGCACTTGCCGGGGTGCCGACAGGGTTGCCGTAGGTGCCGTAGGGCGGGCCGTAGACCGGGGTGCCCGGCTCCTGCCGCCAGCTGTCGGCCAGCGTCCCGGCGTCGACCGTGTCGTAGCCGATCGCGTTGAGGAACTCCGTCGTGGTCTGCTTGGCGTCCGCGTCGTCACCGGCGATGGGGAGCGCGGAGCGGTCGGGCGCGCCGGCCGGGCGGGCCAGCGTCAGCAGGTGCTCCCAGTAGAGGTTGTTGAAGACCTTGACCACGCGGGCCGTGCCGAGCGCCTGCTGTTCGAGCTGCGCGCTCGTGAGCTCACCCTTGTCGAGCGCCTCGAAGTGGCCGTCGCGCTGCGGGTAGTAGTTGTTCGTGTCGAGCACGACCTTGCCGGCCAGCTCGGCGACCGGCAGCTGGCCGAACGCCTTGAACGGCACGCTCACCACCACGATGTCGCCCGCCACCGCAGCCTCGGCCGCCGTGCCCGCCCGAGCCGACGGGCCCAGCTCGTCGGCGAATTCCTTGAGAGTCTCGGGACCGCGGGAGTTGCTCACCACCACGTCGTAACCGGCCGCGACCGCGAGCCGCGCCACCGTGCCGCCGATGTTCCCGCTACCGATGAATCCGATCGTCGTCATGATCGCGACAACCCTGTGCCTGGGCAACGAATTCCCCGGCAACCGGTCGGGCGCGGTGCTGTGTCGCGCAACACCGCGCCCCACCGCCTACCCCCGCAGCAGCGATGCCACCTCACGCGCCAGCGACGTCGTCGCCTCGATCTCGTCCTTGCGGATCGACACGCTTTCGACGTTGAAGCCGTACGGCATGCCCAAGCGTTCGCAGTACGCCTTCAGGTCGCGAGCGATCGCCAGGGTCTCGCGCCGTGAGTCGGCCAGCGGGTCGGCCGACCCGCGTAGCTCGGTCGCCATCCACGGCGGGACCTGCACCCCGAGCCACTCCAGGAACTCCAGTGTCTTGGGCGAGCCGCAGAGCGACAGCGTGAAGATCAACGGCCGGGGGGTGATGCCCGCGTCCTGGCAGGCGTAGAAGTAGTCGGAGACCAGGTTCTTCGACTCGTTGAGGTCGTAGACGACCTGGGAGATGAAGAACGTGACGCCGCGTTCCTGCTTGGTCAGCATGCGCAGATGCTCGTCGCCGTGGCGGGCGTGCCGTTCGCCGATCACCACCGCGCCGAGCGGCAGCTCAGGCCGTACGTCATGGTGAAGTTGCTGGGCCCGCCGCAGCGAGGTCTGCACCGGTTTGCCACCTGAGGACGCGCCGACGAAGACGCCCATCACCCGGTCGGTCTCCGCGGCCGAGAGCCAGCCGCGCAGCTCGTCCTCCGAGTACTTGCCGACGCAGCGGTAGATCACCGTCTGCTTCGCCCAGTCGCCCAGGTATTGGGCGTGGAACGACGCCGGGTCGAGCGTCGGCAGGTAGGGGAACGGGCGTTCGTAGGGGTTGCGGTCGGACTCGTCGTCGATGTCGTAGACGATCAGTCCGTCGAGGTTGAGACCGGACAACCGGCTCACGGTGACCTCGGCGATCTCCTTGACCCGCTCGGGAGCGGTGGTACGGCGCGGCGGGGTGATGCTGAAGAGCATCACCCCGCTCCGCGCGTCGGCGAGCTTGGACAGCAGCGAGTTACGGGACACCCGCCCAGCGTAGAGAGGTGATCAGGGGTGGTCCGCGCAGCAGGGGGTCGGGTCCCGCGTTTCGAACGGCACCAGCACCTCACCGGCCGCCGGCATGGTCACCAGCACGAGATTCCCTGACCGAAATTGCGGGCGTACGAAGTCCCGCGTGTCCACGATCGTGTCGGGGTCGGCCATCCCGGAGCCGAGGACCTCGACCCGGTCGATCGCACTCCCCGAAACGATCTCACCGACGGTCAGCCGACCGGTCAGCGACGAGGATCCGGGGAAGACGACCGCACGGCCGAACTTGTCGGACGCGGCAGCATCGGCCGCGGCTTGCAGTTCAGCCGGGACGTCGACGGAAAACGAGCCCAGCAGGCTGATCGCGACGTGCGGGTACGGCGTACGGACCAGGTGGGTGCAGGCCAGGGACGGCGCCGGGTCGAGCGCGAGGATCCAGTGATCGGCGGCGCCGACCTCCCGATGTCCGAGGGAGATCCCCACGGTCGAGAGGCCGGCAACCGAGCGGTACAACGTCACTTGGGCAGGACCCAGATCGGGTTGGTGTAGAACCACAGGTCGCCCCACGGGTCGGCGTCACCGATCACGTCGAGCTTGGGGCCGTACGGGTCCACCGACGCGCCCATCAGGCCGGGCTGGGTGCGGTTCCCGTCGGTGCCGCGCAGCCGCACGTAGAACGGCTTGTCGAGGCGCCCGAACGAGTAGGTCAGCGACACGCGGCCACTGGTCTTGGAGATCTCGTACGACTTGACGACCTTGGTGTTCGGGGCGGTGAACGCGTCCCGGTCGGCCACGGGGCCGGTCACCGTGCCGACGATGACGTCGACGCGCTTGAGCTTGGCCACGAACTGCGCCCAGTTCGGCACGTCCTGCAGGTCGATGTCGAGCGTGATCTCGGTCGTGGTGCCGCGCTTGACGTGCAGCACGCCACCGAGCGGGGTTCCGGTTGACGAGCGGCGGTCGCCGGCGACCCGGACCCGGGCGTCGAGGCCCTTGATCAGGCGGCCGTGGTCGACCCAGACGCGGCCGGCGCGCAGCCCGTCCATGACGGCCTTGTAGCCGAACGACGAGGCGCCGACGTTGGTGCGGCCGTAGAAGCCGGGCCAGAAGTCGCCCGCCGTGGTCAGCGTCTTGCCGGTGTAGACCGGGTCGTTGTAGCGGCCGTTGGCGTCGAAGTCGCTGTTCGGGCCGCGGTCCGACTGGTCGAGGTAGTTGACGTGCGAGTCCGAGTTGACCGTGATCCACCAGGCCTTGCCCTCGGCGAGCAGGCTGTCCCAGAGCCCGCCGACGGTCGCGGTCATCCAGTCGAAGCCGCCCCACGTGCGGTAGCTCTCCAGCGGGTAGCCGGGGAACGAGGCAGCCGACGGGTTGTTGTCGTAGTAGCCGCGGGCGCCGCCACGACCGTACGGGGCGGGGATGCCGGCGGCCTGGTGACCGGGCGCACCCTCGAAGCCGATGGCGACGGTCGGGTCGGCGTCGCGCCAGTTGCGGATCTCGTGCGGCGAGTCGATGCCGCGGCGGGCCGGGTGGTTGGCCAGGAACAGCGCGCCGTCCACCTTGCGCGCCTTGACCTGCGAGGCGAGGAACTTGATGCCGGCGATCGCGGCCGCCTCGTTCTGCTCGGTCGTGTTGGTGGCGGGCAGCAGCGAACCCTCGTACGTCTGCTCGAACTGCTTGAGGACGTCGACCTCGTGCTTGCTGGGGGCGACGAACACGGTCGCGTGCTCGGCGGCCGGGATGTTCCACTCCAGACCCTGGAAGGTCAGCAGGTCCCGCAGTTCCTCGCGGGTGGCGCGGATGTCCGGGTTGACCTTCTCGACGCCGATCTTGGCGTGTGCGACGCTGCCGTGGTCGGTGATGACGACCCAGTCGAGGCCGAACGCGCGGCCGTGCCGGGCCTGGTCGATCACCCGGTACTGGGCGTCGGAGCTGTACTGCGTGTGGATGTGGTGGTCGCCCGCGAGCCACTTGAAGCCGCCCTGGTCGGAGCCGCCGCCGGTGGGGCCGTGTTCGTGGCCGTGGGCCGAGGCAGCCGCCGGGGAGGCCAGCACGGAGGCGGCCGCGCCCGCGCCGAGCAGGCCCGCACCGCGCAGGAAGCCGCGGCGGGAGACGTCGGAGGGCGACAGCTCGCCGTCCGGGACGGAGAGGTCCAGAGCGGGAGGGAGATCCCCGCCGCCGGAGTGATCGTGGTCGTGGGTGTGATCGTGGCCGTGACCCATGCCGGTGCACTCCAAAAGATCGACAAGAGGTTTCGGCGTCACGATTGCCGGAGGAGGTCAACGGTCCCTGTCGCCGCGGTGAAGCTCAGTCGAACTCCTCCACGTACTCCTCGGCGGGCCCCAGTTCAGGCCGGTCGCGCAACTCCAGCACGCTACCCAGCCGGTCGGTCTCGAGCACGGTCACCACGTTCGGGCCGCGGCGCAGCAACGGCGCCGGGCAGTAGAGCGTGACCTGCGGCCCGATCTCCCAGTAGCGTCCGAGCAGGAAGCCGTTGACCCAGACGACGCCGTGCGCCGATCCGGGCAGGGCCAGGAACGTGTCGGCCGGCTCCTCGACGTCGAAGGTCGCCTCGGCGAAACCGGCCGCGGCGGGAGAGCCGGCCCCGAGAGCGAGGCGCATGTCCGAGGAGGACCACGAAGGCAGGTCGATCGGCCGGCTGGTCCAGCCGTGCACCATCCGCCGGTCGATCAGCACCGGGCCGAGGATCCCCTTGTGCTGCCCCACCATCGGCCCGTAGTTGATCCTTCCGAGGTTCTCCACCACGATCTCCAGCCGCACCACCGCGCCGGTTCCGCGCAGGGTGAGCGACGGCGAGGCCACGCCGAGCGGTTCCCCGTCCACAAAGACCCAGGCCCGATCCCGTACGTCGGTCAGGGTCAGTTGGTGCTCCCCGTCGGGGATCTTGGGGTGGGCCGTCAGCAGCACCATCCCCGCGTCCAGTCCGAGCTGTTCGAAGGTGGCGGGCAGCGGCCCGGTCGTCTCGGTCGCCGGTACCGCGCGCAGCCCCGCGATCAGCCCGGCCCGCTGGATAAGCGGCACCCGCGAGGCGGGCAGGACGGGCAGCCGCTCAGGTGCCCGCAGCGGCCCGGTCGCCCCGAGGGCGGCGCGCATGGCGTGAAACTTCGGCGTGTACGACCCGTCCTCGGCGATCGGCGCGTCGGAGTCGTAACTCGTGATCGTCGGCTGCACCCGGCCCTGGTCGTAGTTGGCCCCCGCCCACAGCCCGAAGTTCGTGCCACCGTGCGCCATGTAGATGCTGACGCTGCCCCCGTCGGAGAGAATCCCCTCGAGCGTGTCGACCGCGCTCTCCGCCCCGCGTACGTGGTGCTTCTCGCCCCAGTGGTCGAACCAGCCGCTCCAGTACTCGGCGACCAGGAACGGTTCGCCCTCGCGTCGCCGGGCCAGCAGTTCGCGGGCGGCGCCCGGCTTCGATCCGAGCGTGGCCGCGGCCAGCGTGCCGGGAAGCGTTCCGCCGTCCTGCATCAGTTCGGTCGGCCCGTCCGCGGTGAACAGCAGTTCGGTGATGCCGCGGGCGGTCAGCGCGTCCCGGTTCCAGCGCACATAGGCGTGGTCGTCGCCGAAACTGCCGTACTCGTTCTCGACCTGCACCGCCGTGATCGGCCCGCCCGCGCTCACCTGCAGCGCGGCCAGCCGGGGGATCAGCTCGTCGAACCAGCGCTCGACCGGCCCGGTGAACGCCGGATCGGACGTACGGATGGCCAGGTCGCGGCCTGTGAGCCAGCTCGGCAGCCCGCCGTTGGACCACTCGGCGCAGATGTACGGTCCCGGTCGCACGATGACGTCCAGGCCCTCCTCACCGGCCAGCCGGACGAACGCCTCCAGGTCGTGCCACCCGTCGAAACGCGGCGCGCGGTCCGGCCGCGGCTGGTGGAAGTTCCAGGCCACGTACGTGTCGACGGTGTTCAGACCCAGGTCGGCGAGCCGCCGCAGCCGGTCACGCCACAGCTCGGGGTGCACCCGGAAGTAGTGCAGCGCGCCGGAGAGAATGCGGTGCGGGACGCCGTGGCGCGACAACCCGCGATCGTTCCAGGCGAGTGCGGCGCGATGGGACAGCTCGATCACGCCGCGAGACTATGTTATCGATGCCATGAGTAACAACGGCGGTATGCTGCAGGTCTCGTCGAAGTTCGGAGGACCATGTCGATGACCGAGGCCAACACGCGTAACAGGCAGCCGAGCATGGCTGATGTGGCGCGGACCGCGGGTGTGTCGGCGCAGACCGTCTCGCGGGCCCTCCGTGACTCGCCGAACGTCAATCCCGAGACCAGGCGGCGCGTGCTCGCCGCGGTCGACGAGCTGGGCTACCGGTTCAACAACGCGGCCAAGATGCTCTCCTCCGGCCGTAGCCACTCGATCGGCCTGGTCCTGCTGCAGTCCGGTGGCTACTACTCGCGCTCCGCGGTGACCGCCGGGGTCGAGGCGGCCGCCGGCCGGGCGGGCTATTCGGTGAGCATCGCGACCATCGCCGACCTCGACACCGCCCAGATGGAGCGGTCGCTGTCCAAGCTGGCCGACCAGGGCGTCGACGGCATCGTGATCGCGGTCCCGCTGATCTCGGTGACCCGCAAGATGGAAGACATCACCAGCGACATCCCCACGGTGACGGTCGACGGCTCGCGCACCGCGGGCGCCCGCGTGCTCGGAATAGACCAGCGGGAAGCCGGTCGCGTGGCCACGCAGCACCTGCTCGACCTCGGCCACCGCCAGGTGTGGCACGTCGCCGGGCCGGACGAGTGGATCGAGGCCCGGCAGCGGCGGCAGGGCTGGCAGGAGTGCCTGGCCGCGGCCGGCATCGAGGCGCCGCCGCCGCTCGAGGGCGACTGGTCGCCGCGCTCGGGCTACCGCCAGGGCCAGATCCTCGCGATGATCCCCGACGTCACGGCGGTCTTCGCGGCCAGCGACGAGATGGCCTTCGGCCTGATCAAGGCGCTGCGCGAGAAGGGCCGCGCGGTGCCCGGCGACGTGTCCATCGTGAGCGTCGACGACATCGAGCTGGCCGCCTATTGCCACCCGCCACTGACCACTGTGCGGCAAGACTTCTACCGCTCGGGTGAGGCCGCCGTCGCGCTGCTGCTCGACGATGAGAGTGCCGCCCAGACCGAGGTCGCCGCGGCCACGCTGTCGGTGCGCTCGTCGACCGCCGCACCCCGTACGCGCTGACCTTGACATTGCTTTTCGGTGAACGACTCTTGCTTGTTCATGTTATCGGTGCCACTGTAACAACGTCCGGCGCGCCCCTCGGCCTGATGGCGCACCCCCCGAGAGGACTTTCAATGGTGAGACGAACTTTTGTGATGGCGGGCGCCGTGGTGGCCGCGCTCGGCCTGCTGGCCGGTTGTGGCGGTGGCGCCGGGAACGACGACGCCGGTGACGGCGGCACGCTGAAGGTCGCCGCCCTCGAGGGCGGTTACGGCCGGGAGATGTATACGCAGGTCATCGAGGCCTACAAGGCCAAGCACCCCGGCCTCGACGTGCAGCTGCAGATCTCGAAGAGCATCGAGGACGAGATCAGCCCGAACATGAAGGCGGGCAAGTTCCCCGACGTCGTCGTGCTCGGCCAGGGCCGCAAGGCCGCGCTCACCGAGACGCTGATCAAGGACAAGGCCCTCGAGGACCTCTCCGGCGTGCGCGACGGGCTGAAGGACAAGCTGACCGACGGCATCGTCGGCAACCTCAACACCGACCCGTACGGCGACGGCAAGACCTATCTGATGCCGATGTACTACGCGCCGACCGGCCTGTTCTACAACAAGGGCCTGTTCGAGCAGAACGGCTGGAAGACCCCGGCGACCTGGGACGAGATGTTCGCGCTGGGCGACGCGGCCAAGGCCAAGGGCATCTCGCTGTTCACCTACCCGACCGCGGGCTACCTCGACTCGTACTTCTTCGCCCTGCTTGCCGACATCGGCGGCGAGCAGTTCTACACCGACGTGATGACCTACAAGCAGGACGTCTGGAAGTCGCCGCAGGCCCGCCAGGCCCTCGACCTCACGACGAAGCTGCTCGGCTACGCCGCGCCGACCACCGTCGGGTACGCCAACGAGCAGGACTTCACCAAGAACCAGCAGTCGATCCTCGACAACAAGACGCTGTTCATGCCGAACGGCACCTGGATCGTCGGCGAGATGAAGGACGCGCCGCGGGCCAAGGGCTTCCAGTGGGCGCTCACCCCGCTGCCCGCCGCGACCTCGGGTGGCAAGCGCTACCTGACCACGTCGGTCGAGTCGGTCTGGATCCCCAGCGGCGCCAAGGACAAGGAAGCGGCCAAGGACTTCATCGCCTTCCTCTACTCCGACGAGGCGACCAAGATCTTCGCCCAGTCGAGCGCGATCCAGCCGGTCAAGGGCCTTGCGTCCACGCTCACCGGTGAGAACGCCGAGTTCTACCGGCTCTACGAGGACCCGAACGTCGCCGCGCTGGTCGGCGGGTTCGCCAGCACCGCGCCGGTCGAGGGCGTGGACATCAAGGCCACGCTGTTCGACACCGCGAACAGCATCATCAGCAAGGACAAGACCGAGGACCAATGGCAGTCCGCACTGAACGACGCCAGCGAGAAGTTGCGGCAGGCGGGCAAGTGACGACCCCGGCGGCGGCCCCCAAGCGGGCCGCCGCTCGGGGGCGCAAAGGCCACGGCAAGTTCGTAGCGGCTTGCCTGCTGCCCGCACTCGCCCTGTTCGCACTGTTCATGATCTGGCCGACCATCAACGTCTTCCGGATGTCGTTCTACCAGTGGAGCGGCTTCTCCCCGGAGGCCCGGTTCGTCGGCCTCGACAACTTCACCAAGCTGCTCGACGACGACCAGTTCATCCGGGCCTTCCAGAACACGGTCGCCCTGCTCGTGGTCGTGACCGTGGTGACGATGGGGATGGGCCTCTTCCTCGCGGCCGTCATGACCCGCGAGAAACTCCGCGGCCGCAACCTCTACCGGTTCGTCCTCTACATCCCGAACGTGCTCTCCGTGGTCGTCATCGCGGCGATCTTCTCGGCCATCTACGACCAGCAGAACGGGCTGCTCAATGGGACCCTCCGCCTGCTCTCGGCCGACGGTCTGCAGCAGGTGTGGCTGGGCAACCAGAAGATCGTGCTCTGGTCGGTGGCGATCGCCATGGTCTGGCAGTCGCTCGGCTACTACATGGTCCTCTACATGTCGAGCATGAGCAGCATCCCCGAGGAGCTGTACGAGGCCTCGTCGCTCGACGGCGCCACCGGCAGCCGGCAGTTCTTCACCATCACCCTGCCGCTGATCTGGCAGAACCTGCGTACGTCGCTGACCTTCTTCATCATGAGCGCGGTCAACCTCAGCTTCGTGCTGGTGCGCGCGATGACCGGCGGCGGCCCGGACGGCTCGTCCGAGGTGCTGCTCAGCTACATGTACAAGCAGGCCTACACGAACTCGTCGTACGGCTACGGCATGGCCATCGGCGTCGTCATCTTCGCCTTCTCGTTCCTCGTGTCGCTGCTGGTCAGCCGGGCGACCAAGCGCGAGCCACTGCAGTTCTGAGGCCCCCATGACCAAGATCAAACCTCTCGCGTACGCCCTGATCGTCGCCCTCGCCCTGCTCATCGCGGTGCCCGTGGCGTGGGTGCTGGTCGCGTCGCTGAAGACCAAGGGCGAGTTCTTCGGCAGCCCGTGGACGCTGCCCGAGGGCCTGCACCTGCGGAACTACGTCGACGCGTTCGTCACCGCGCACATGGGTCAGTACTTCGCGACCTCGCTGTTCGTGACCCTGCTCGGGCTCGCCTTCGTGCTCGCGGTGTCGATCCCCGCCGCGTACGTCATCGCCCGTTACGACTTCTGGGGCAAGAGCGTCGTCGAGGTCGCCCTGCTGGCCGGCCTGTTCGTGAACGTCAACTACATCGTGGTGCCGATCTTCCTGATGCTGGTCGGCTGGGACCGCTCGCTGGCCGACGTGTTCCCGGACGGCTTCTTCATCGACAACCCGGCCATGCTGTCGCTGATCTACGCCGCGACCTCGATCCCGTTCACGATCTACCTGCTCACCGCGTACTTCCGGTCGATCCCGGCCGACTACGAGGAAGCGGCGTCGCTCGACGGGGCCTCGCGTTGGACGGTCATGACCCGGGTGATGGTGCCGATGGCCCGCCCGGCCGTGACCACGGTGATCCTGTTCAACTTCCTGGCCTACTGGAACGACTTCATCATCGCGCTCACCCTGCTGCCCGGCGAGGGCAAGACCCTGCAGGTGGGCCTGCTCAACCTGATGACCGCCCAGAAGGCCGCGGCCGACTACGGGCGGCTCTACGCCGGCATGGTCATCGTGATCGTCCCGGTGCTGCTCGTCTACGCCCTGATCCAGCGCCGCCTGATCGAGGGCATGGCCGCCGGCGGCGTGAAGGGCTGAGGAGAGTTCCCATGAGAATCGCGCTGCGCGCCCTGATCGCGCTGGCCTGCATCGTCGCCGTGATCGTCGCCCGGCCCACCGTCGGCTGGGGCAGCCTCGCCGTGATGCTGTTCGCCCTGCTCGTGCTGCTGGCCCTGCTCGCCGACTACAACAGGAAATATCGATGACTGATCTGGTTGCTGTCCGGCCGAGCGCCCGTCAGGTCGCCTGGCAGCGGATGGAGTTCTACGGCTTCCTCCACTTCGGCATGAACACCATGACCGACCGGGAGTGGGGCACGGGCCACGAGGATCCCGCCCTGTTCGACCCGGGTTCGGTTGACGCCGATCAGTGGGTGCGCGCGTTGAAGAGCGCCGGGATGACCGGCGTGATCCTCACCTGCAAGCACCACGACGGCTTCGCGCTGTGGCCGAGCGACGTCTCGAAGCATTCCGTCGCCTCGTCGCCCTACCCCGGCGACGTGGTCGGCGAGGTTGCCGCGGCGGCGCGGAGGCACGGGCTGAAGTTCGGCGTCTACCTTTCGCCGTGGGACCGCACGGAGGCTTCCTACGGCTCCGGCACGGCGTATGACGACTTCTACGTCGCCCAGCTCACCGAACTGCTCACCCGCTACGGCCCGATCTTCTCGGTCTGGCTCGACGGCGCCAACGGTGAAGGACCCAACGGCAAGACCCAGTGGTACGACTGGGAGCGGTATTACGCCGTGGTCCGCGAGCTGCAGCCCGGCGCGGTCATCAACGTCTGCGGCCCCGACGTGCGCTGGTGCGGCAACGAGGCCGGCGACACTCGGCCCGACGAGTGGAGCGTCGTGCCGCGCGAGCTGCAGGACGCCGAACGCACCGCCGAGCGTTCCCAGCAGGCCGACGACGGCGAGTTCGCCCGGCAGACGATGCGCAGCGACGAACGCGACCTGGGCAGCCGGGACGCGCTGGCCGGCCACACCGACCTGGTCTGGTACCCGGCCGAGGTCAACACGTCGATCCGGCCCGGCTGGTTCCACCACCCGGCCGAGGACGACGCCGTCCGCCCGGTCGACGAGCTGTTCGACATCTACCTCAAGTCGGTCGGCGGCAACGCGTGCTTCCTGCTCAACGTGCCGCCCGCGCGTGACGGCCGGATCCACGACGCCGACGTCGCGGCCCTGTCCGAGCTGGGCCGCCGCATCGAGGACTTCCGCTCGCGCGCGGTCGCGGGCTCGTTCGGCACGCCGTGGGCCGCGACCGTCGAGCTCGACCCGCCGCGATCGGTCGAAGCCGTCGTGATCGGCGAGGACATCACCCAGGGACAGCGCGTCGAGCACGTGGTGGTGACCGCGCGTCGTGACGGTGCGTGGTGGCCGGTGGCCGAGGCGAACGCGGTCGGTTACCAGCGGATTCTCACGTTCGAGCCGCTCGAGACGGACGCCGTACGGATCGAGGTGACCGCAGCGCGCGCCACCCCGGTCGTCGACCGCGTGGCCGTGATCGCGTCATGAAGCGCCGCTACCTGATCCCGGCCGGGGTCGTCGTCCTGGCCCTGATCGTCGGCGGGGTGCTGCTGGTGACCCGGCCGGGCGATCAGGTCGCGACCGTCGACGGGCATGCGATCACGCGCGACGAGCTGGCGTTCCACATGCGACGGCTGGCCGCGACCCCCGGCGGCGACCTGCGCGCGCGGGCCCTGGCCGAGGCTGAGAAGGACAAGGTCCTGATGCTGATGGCGAAGGAGCAGGGCCTGGTCGGCTCGGTCGACCACGCGGACTTCGTGAAGTCGGTCGGCGACGAGAACGCGCGCCGCGCGAACGCCAAGCGCGACGGCGAGGTCGTCTACGGGCTGACCGAGTTCACGCCCGAGGAGTTCTACGGCAAACGGATCACCGACCTCGCCACCGAGCTGCGCAAACGGCAGCCGGTGACGGACGCGGAGGTGCGGGCCGCGTTCGACCGTGATCGGGCCGCGTGGAGCGCCAACGCCACCACGTACACGTATTCGAAGCTGGTCGTCCCGGCCTCCGCGCCGCTGCGCGGCAACGAACTGACGGGTCCGGTGACGACCGCTACCTATGCCGGCGGCGGGGTGAACGCGCACGACCAGGAGTTGCTGGCCGTGCTCACCCCGCTGAAGCCGGGTCAGACCTCCGCGCCGGTTCGGAGTGGTGACCAGCTCACGTACTACCGGCTCGACCGCCGGACCGTCGACGAGAAAGCGGCGTTCGCCCAGTACGCGCCGCGGATCCGGCAGTCGATCACGGGGGAGAAGTTCTCGCAGTTGTTGGAGAAGCGCCTGGCCGGCAGCGATATCAAGGTCGATGCCGAGGCCATGGCGGACGTCGACGCAGAGGAAGTGCAATGAGACCTGCCCTCCGCAACACCCTGGTGGCGCTGGCCACCGGGTTGCTCGTGGCGCCCCTGGTCGCCGCACCGGCGAGCGCGCACGAAGCGAAGAAGGCCCACTGGCCCGGCAACAGCCCGAACCGGACCGGCGGCCAGGACTACTACCTCGACGCCAAGGGCGGCAGCGACAAGGCCGCGGGCACGTCTCCTCAGCGGGCCTGGCGGTCGCTGGCGAAGGCGAACGCCACCACCTTCAAGCCGGGCGACCGCATCCTGCTCAAGGCCGGTTCGCAGTGGCAGGGCGAGCAGCTCTGGCCGAAGGGCTCCGGCACCGGCACGAAACCGATCACCATCTCGGCGTACGGGAACGACAAGGCTCCACGCCCATATATCGCGACAAACGGTAACGTGCCCAATCCGTTCAACCCGGACGGCACGAAGAACCCGCAGACCGTGGGCCTGACCGGCGCGATCGTCCTGCGTAACCAGCAGGGCTTCGACATCAACAACGTGGCGCTGTCGAACGACGACGACTTCGCCACCGACATCACGACCGGCACCTACGTGCGCGACGGCATCATGGTGTCGATCAACGCCGACCTGCTCCCGGCCGGCGCCGACACCATCATGGACCACTTCCGCATCCACGACGTCTACGTTCACAACCTGGATGGCCCGAGCACCTGGCAGAAGATCCACTACGGGGCGGTGAACTTCCAGGTCTTCGGCAGCCAGAGCTACAAGGCGTACGGGACCGGGGGTTACTACTTCAAGGACGTGCGGATCGAGGACAACACGTTCGATCACGTCGAGCTGCACGCTGTCCAGTTCGCGTTCAACTGGTTCAACGCCGACGGAACCGACGCCGGGCAGTACGACGAGGCCGGCAAGTTCCACGAGGGCTGGGAACAGCTCTGGGTGCGTACGCGTGATCTCTACAGCCGGGACGTCTACATCGGGCACAACTACGCCGAGAGCGTCGGGCAGGGCGCGTTCCAGCTCGCCAACACCAAGCACATGACCGTCGAGTACAACGAGGTCAATGGCTTCCTCGAGCGCTACAACGCGGTGTCGTGCGGGCTCTACCTGTGGGCCGGCGCCGACTCGGTGATGCAGTACAACGAGGTTTACGGCGGGCCGGCCAACGAGTTCGACGGCACGCCCTGGGACCTGGAGTACACGAACTTCAACGTCACCTATCAGTACAACTATTCGCACGACAACGCCGCGGGCTGGATGGCGTACATGGGCAACAGCTCGAACTCGGTGGCGCGTTACAACCTGAGCGTCGACGACAACGGCGTGCTCGTGAAGAACATGCTGTCGACGAACTACTCGCCGACGTACTTCGTGAACAACACCTTCGTGTACGACGACCTCGACTGGGTGCACGACGAGACGTTCCTGAGCCGCGTGTACTTCCTGAACAACATCTTCTACAACAAGTCCGCGACGCCGACCCCGTGGTACCGCAAGACCGGCGCGCTGCGGCAGGCCGTCTTCGCGAACAACGACTACTACGAGGCCGGTGGCACCCACTCCACCCAGGAACCCGCCGACCTGGCCGGGAAGCGCGTGGACCCGCGGTTCGTCGGTAACCCGGCTGCGCAGCCCGCCGGCCTCCGCGCGGCGGCGGCGAACTTCTCGCTGCGCAAGGACTCGCCCCTGGTCGACGCGGGCCGCTACAACCCGCACCTGGGCACCTCGGACATTCTCGGCACGCACATCTACCACGGCAAGGCGCCCGATGTCGGCGCGGTGGAAACCACGGTTGGTCGCAAGGTGCCGCACCCGGTCGACACCGACCCGATCGAGGACGAGACCGCGGCCCGGCTCAGCCTCGCGCAGGGTAAACCGGTCACGGCCAGCTCGACCCACCCCGGCGCGAACGGCACCCTGATCGCGGCCAACCTGACCGACGGCAACCTGTCGAGCCGGTGGGCGGCCGCCGACGACGCGACCTACCCGATCACGCTCGACATCGACCTCGGCGCCGACACCACGTTCCGCGAGGTCTACCTCGACGAGTACACCGATTCGGGCACCAACCCGCGCGTCCAGTCGTTCGACCTGCAGCGCTGGGACGCGGCCACCGGCACCTGGGTCACCTTCGCCTCGGCGGCCGACGGCATCGGGCACGACCGCTCGGTGACCGGCTTCGGCTCGGTGACCACGAGCAAGGTGCGGGTGGCGCTGACCGGCCAGATCGCCACCGAGCAGTACACGCCGACCCTCACCGAGATCGGCCTGTACGCCTGAACCCCCGGCCGGGCCCGGTTCCTCAGTGCCGGGCCCGGCCGGTTCCTTACTTTCGTCAGTACGGGCGGCTGCCGTTCGGGTCGGGTGCCGGGAGTGCCCGCGCTTCTAACGTCCGGGGCGTGCTGATAACCCTGGAAAGACTGACGAAGACGTTCGGGTCGACGGTCGCCGTCGACGGGCTCGATCTCGAGGTGCGGCCCGGCCGGGTGACCGGGTTCCTCGGGCCCAACGGCGCCGGCAAGTCGACCACGCTGCGGATGATCCTCGGGCTGGACCGGCCGACGTCCGGGCGCGCCCTCCTCGACGGGCGGCCCTATGCGGCGTACTCCTGGCCGTTGCGGAAGATCGGTGCCGTGCTGGAGGCGAAGGCGGCGCATCCGGGCCGCAGTGGCCGCAACCATCTGCTGGCGATGGCCCGCAGCAACGCGATCCCCGCGAGCCGCGTCGACGTCGTCCTGGAGCAGGTCGGAATCGCCGGTGCCGCGCGCAAGCGGACCGGAACGTACTCGCTCGGCATGGGCCAGCGGCTCGGTCTGGCCGGCGCGCTGCTCGGTGACCCGCCGGTGCTGGTGCTCGACGAACCGGTGAACGGGCTCGACCCCGACGGGGTGCGCTGGATCCGCGAACTCATGCGATCGCTGGCCGCCGAGGGCCGTACGGTCTTCGTCTCCAGCCACCTGCTCAGCGAGATGCAGGTGACCGCCGACCACCTGGTCGTCATCGGCCACGGCCGGCTGGTCGCCGACGCGCCGCTGGACGAGATCGTCGCCGGGCACGCCTCGCTCGAGGACGCCTACTACAGCCTCACCTCGGTCCGATGAGTGAGATGCGGGCGGCGATCGCCGCGGAGTGGACGAAGTTGTGGACGACCCGCACGGTGTGGTGGGCCCTCGTCGCCGCGCTCGTGCTCATGGCGGCCGGCGCCGGGCAGTACGCGATCTACGCCGACAACGGTGACGTCGACCCGGCCCTGCTGCGCGACGGCGTGGTGCCGCCGGGCACGGTCGCGGTGCTGGCGCTCGCCTTCGCCCAGCTGGCCTTCCTCGCGCTGGCCATGCTCGTGATGACCGGCGAGTACTCGACCGGCACGATGCGGGCGACCCTGACCTGGATCCCGGCGCGGGGCCGGCTGCTGCTGGCCAAGAGCGTGGTCGTCGCCGCGGTGACGTTCGTGGCGGGCACGGTCGCCGGGCTGGTGGGCGCCTCGATCTCGGTGGCGCTGATCGGGGGCCGCGTCTCGGCCGGTCCGGTCCTGGGCATCGGCGTCTACCTCGCGCTGCTCGGCGTCTTCGCGGTCGGTCTGGGCGCGGTGCTGCGCGGCCCGGTGGTGACGCTGGTCGTGCTGCTGATGCTGGTCGTGGTGCTGCCGCCGCTGCTCCAGCTGCCCGAGATCGGTGTGCTGACCGCGATCGCCGACGGGCTGCCGGGAGTGGCCGGCAACCACTTCCTGCTGGGCGACTCCGACCCGTACGCCCCGGGTCTGGGTCTCCTGATCGTGACGGGGTGGGCGGTGGCCGCGTTCCTGGCCGGGCGCGGCGAACTGCGCAGGCGCGACGCCTAATCGCGCCAGGCGCGGACGGCCTTGGCGGCCTCGCGCGTGAACGTGCCGGCGAGTTCGGGGACGGTGCTGCTGCGTTCGTATTCGCTGTCGTAGAGCACCGTCACCGCCGTGCCGAAGCGCATGACCACGATCCGGTTCGTCTGCTCGCCGCCGGTCGGTTCGCCGGGCAGGTCGAGCTGGGGCTGAACCAGGTCGATGGTCAGCGCTTCGTCGGCGGCACCGGACAACGGCTTCGTCCGCACGGTGACGGTGTTCTCGCCGCTCGAGAAGGAACGGCAGGCGGCCAGGCCGTCCCGCGCCCGCTGCATGAACCGGGTCGCGCTGTCACCACCGTACGATCTGATGGTCTGATAGAGGATGCCGTGGGGAACCGAGCCGGCCGGGTCGCCCGGTCGCTTGTAGATGGTCATCATGGCCGCGCTCGCCACGACACCCTCGCCGGCGGCCAGTTCGCGGTCGCAGAGCTTCGGCACCGCCGCGTCGCCCTCGGCCTTCCGGCGGTCCTCACGTCGCATGTTCTCGGGCATCGTGAAGAACGCACTCGCGGGGATCGTGCGCACCGTTTCGGTCGTTTCCACCGCCGCCGGGGTGGTACCGCTCGTTGTACCGACGGTTGCGCCGCCTGTTGTTCCGGGTGTTGTGCCGCCCGTTGTACTGCAGCCGGCCAGGGCCAGGGCCAGCATCGGAATCAGGGTGCGGCGGTAGCGCATGCGCGTCTCCTCCGGTGGGGGTCGTAGATCATTTCCCGACCCGCGCCGGTCGGAAACCTGGCCTAGAGCAGACCGGCCTCGTAGGCGAGAATCGCGGCCTGCACGCGGTTTCGCACCCCGAGGCGGCTCAGCAGACTGCTGACGTACGCCTTCACGGTGCCCTCGACCAGGAAGAGCCGCCGCCCGATCTCCGCGTTGGACAGACCCTTGCCGACCAGGATCAGCACCTCACGTTCCCGGTCGGTGAGGGCCTGCACCCGGCCGCGGGCGGCGGCGCCGGAGCCCAAGCGGGGCCCGGCCAGATCGGTGATGACGCGGTGGGCCACTCGGGGCGAGAGATAGGCCGCGCCGCCCGCCACGGCCCGGATCGCGGTGGTCAGCTCGCGCGGGTCGCTCGACTTGAGCAGGAAACCCGCCGCGCCGGCCGCGATGGCCCGCACGATGTAGTCGTCCTCGCCGAACGTGGTCAGCACGAGAACCCCGGTCGCGGGAGCCACGCGACGGATCTCGGCCGCGGCCGTCAAACCGTCCATCGTGGGCATGCGGATGTCGAGCAGCACGACCGCGGGCCGATGGCGGCGCACCGACTCGACCGCCGCGGCGCCGTCACCGGCCTCGGCGACGACCTCGATGCCGCCGTCGTTGTCGAGGATCGCACGGATCCCGGCCCGGATCATCGCCTCGTCGTCGGCGATCACGACCTTCACTTCAGGTGCTCCTTGCCGCTGAGCCGGCCGTCGGTGAAGCAGAGCCGATAGGCGGCGTCGGCCAGCGGGAAGTTGCCGTCGGAGTAGAGCTCGCAGCCCGGCTTGCGCGGCCCCGGAGCCTGCCGCGCCGGGAGGTTCATCTGGCTGCGTGGGGTGCCGACGGTCAGGTGCTCGAAGGTGTCCTCGTCGAGCACGGCGCCGGCGACCGCGAACGGGTAATACCCGAGCGCGGTGACCAGCGCCAGCCCGGCCGTGGTGAGCACGGCGGCGGCGAGGCTGCGGCGGGCCCTTCGTCGCGCGTCCCGCAGTTCGACGACGACCGGCGGCTCCTCGGGAACGGGGACGGCAACGTGGGGGAGCACCGCGGCGAGGCGGAAACCCCCGTCCGGCGTCGGTTCG
This sequence comes from Actinoplanes solisilvae, assembly GCF_003999975.1. Classification (GTDB taxonomy): domain Bacteria; phylum Actinomycetota; class Actinomycetes; order Mycobacteriales; family Micromonosporaceae; genus Actinoplanes; species Actinoplanes solisilvae. The sequence continues at coordinate 116,569 of NZ_RJAC01000019.1, forward strand.
GCGGTGAGCGTCCCACCGGCCAGGCGTACGCGTTCCCGCAGCCCGACGAGGCCGAGGCCGCTCGTGGGCCGCGCGTCAGTGGGGTCGCCGGTGTCGTTGACGACGGTGATCGTTGACCGGTGGCCGTCGTCGGCGAGCCCGACTCGTACGGTGGCGTTCGGGGCGTGCCGGCTCACGTTGGTGAGGCCCTCGCGCACGATGCGGCTCGCGGTTCGCTCGGCCGCCGGCGGCAGTTCGCCGGTGCGCGCCACGAGGATCGTCATGCCGGCGTCACGGAACCTCTCCACCAGCGCCTCGGCGTGCTCGCCGGCCGGTTCGAGCGGAGCTTCCTCATCGGGCTCGCGCAGCACGCCGATGATCTCGCGGAGCTGGTCGGTGGCGGTGGCGGCCGACTCCCGGATGCGGGCCGCGGCGGCCTGCTGACGCTCGGCGAGGCCGGGTGTGGTCTCCAGGGCGCCGGCGCCGAGCGCGATGAGGCTCAGCTCATGGCCCAGCGAGTCGTGCATCTCCTGCGCGATGCGTGCCCGTTCGCGCAGGCGCGCCTCGCGCACGACGATGCGGCGTTCGTACTCGAGCCGGGCGGCCCGTTCCCAGCCGGCCGAGACGAGCCGGGCGCTCTGCCGCCGGTAGCGGCCGACCAGCCACGGCAGGATCCCGAGCAGCAGCAACGACATCGCCAGCCCGAACCACTCGGACGGCCCGACGTGCAGCAGCCCCAGGTTCAGCGCCGAACCCCCGGCCGCGACCGCCGCGAAACACCAGGCGACGGCCCGCAACCGCTCGGTGCGCAGCCCGACGAGATAGCTGAGCACGGGCAGCGCGAAGACGAAGTTCCCGTCGGCCAGCGTCCCGACCAGCGCGATCAGCCACGCCACGATCGGCCGTCGCCGCGCCGTCACCACCGCGACAGCAGCCACCGCGAGGGCCGCGGCCGCCCCGCCCCAATTGCGGCTCAGCGTTTGGTTGGCCACCACCGGCGCAACAAGCACCACCCCGACCAGCCGCTCCCGCCACCCGCGCATCCGGCCAGGCTATCGACGCCCCACCGACCGTCACCACTGACGAAAGTCATACCGGGCCGTCGAACCCGCCCGGCTATTCGCAGCCGAGGATGTTCCGGTAACCGGCGGGCGGATGGCCCGCGACGGTTTTGTCCGCTACATCCCAGTAGAACGCGGGCCAGTCGCTCGTGACGCTCATCCGACGGACGGCCTTCCAGTCGTGGCTGCCGCGCAGGGCGTCGGTGGCCCTCGACCGGGCGGCACGGTCGCCGGCCTGGTCGGCCCGGATCCACTCGGCGACCCAGCCGCAGTTGACCCGGGAGAACAGTGCGACGCCGAAGGAGACACGGTCGTTGACACCCGGGACCTCGAAGGCGAAGCCGGGCGGCAGCGGCACGTCGTCGAGGTCCGTCGCCGCCGCCTTCGCGGCCCGGGCCGGGGTGACGATCTCGGGCGGCAGCGCGGCGAGCCAGGTAGCCGCGTCGACGAGACGGATCCGGTCGCGGACGCGGTCGAACTCCGCCCGGGTCCAGCCGTCGCTCACGGTGCTGAACTCGGCCGCGACGCCGTCGCGCGGGCGCATCATCACGACGTAACGGTCGGCGCGCAGGCGGAACTGGGTGGCCGGCCGACCGTCGACCTTGACCGGGGTGGCCGGGTCGTCGCGGAACCGGTCCAGATAGGGCTCGTGCTCCCACGCGGGATAGAAGTTCACCTCCAGATGCAGCTGCCCCTTCCGGAAGGTCATGGTGCCGTTCTCGTCGGTGAATCCGTTCGCGGCGATCGCCTTCCACCCGGGATCGTCGACGAGCAGGCGGGGGAACTGCCTGGGCTTCGCCGGGGAGTCACCCACCGGCACCGGCGCCCCCGACGACGACGGTGGCGCGGCGACGGGCAGCGCAGGCGTGCCCGAGCCGCGGACGATCAGGGGGACGGCGACGGCGGCCGCGGTGACGACGGCGGCCGCGGCAGCGATCGCCAGCCGCCGCGGGAAGGCGTGGCGGACAGGGGTGGGGGCAGACAAGATTTCCTCCAGCAGGCTCTGTTGCGCCCCGTCGAGGTCGCGCACGACCTGCGGCCGGTAGGGATCAGCGTCGCGGATCGCGCGGTCGAAGTCGCTCATCTGCGTTCCTCCGGGGCGGGTAGTGCCAGTACATGTCCGGCTTTGCTGAAGTCGTGACCGAGCAGGTCGCGCAGCCGCGACCGGGCCCGGGAGAGCCGGGTGCGCACGGTGGCCGCGCTGAGGTTCAGCACCTCGGCGACCTCGCGAGGTTCCAGGCCCTCCCACGCGGTCAGCCGCAGCACCTCGCGGTCGAGCTCACCGAGTCGCGCGAGCGCCGCCCGCACCGCCACCTGCTGCGACACCTCGGCCGCCGGGTCGGTGACGACGCCGGTCGCGAGACGTTCCCGCAGGCGTGCACCCAGCCGTTCCCGGCGCCGGCCGCCACGATTCTGATTGGACAGCACGCGCCGCGCGACGCCGTACAGCCACAGGCGTGCCTCATCGCCGCCGGGTATCTCGGGATGGCGCCGCCACGCGATGAGGAAGGTCTCGGCGACCACGTCGGCCGCGTCCTCCGGTTGGTCCACCCGCCGCATCGCGTAAGCCAGGAGCGGTTCGAAATTATCGGCGTACACGTGTCGAAAACGTTCGGTGCCGGGACTCACACCGTTCTCATGTCCGGCTGCGCGGCGATCGTGACACTCAGACCGTCACCGCTCACCGTCGCCGGTCAGAGGATGGGGCGGAACACGCCGAGGGCTATCGACAGGCTGATGGCCAGGGCCGAGAGGGCGAGCGCGACCACGACCAGCGCGATGTCGGCGGGGCGGAAGACCTGCTTTCGGGCGTACGACCGAGGATGTCCTGAGTCGAAGCCGCGCGCGTCCATCGCCACCGCCAGGCGGCCGCCGCGGCGCAGGGCGCCGACCAGCAGGGCGAAGGCGGTCGAGACGAAAAGGCGTACGGCGGTCACGGGGTTGCGGCCCGCGTCGATGCCCCGGGCTCGCCTCGCCAGGGTGAGCATCTGCCATTCCTGGCCGAGCAGGGGGAGCAGGCGGAAGGCGGCCAGCGCGCCGATCGCGAAGCGGGCGGGGGCCTTCGCGTTCTGCACGAGCGCGTCGGCCAGGTCGGTCGGGTCGGTGGTGGCGAAGACGAGCACACCGGGGACGGCCACCGCGAACAGGCGCAGGATCAGGCCGGAGGCGGAGAGCAGCACGCCGGTGGTCACGTCGAACGGGCCCAGGCCGAGCAGCAGGGTGCCGGTGCGGTTGGCCGAGAACAGGACCATCGTCACCAGCAGGCCGAGCGACGCGACCAGCACCGGCCAGGCGCGGCGGGCCAGCAATCCGTAGCGGACGCCGAAGAACGGGACCACGGCCAGCTCGATCAGCAGGGCCAAAGCCGGGGTGAGCGGGTCGAGCGTGGCGATCAACGGCAGTGAGAAGAGCAGCGCGGCGGCGAGCTTGGCGACCGGGTTGCGGCGGGCCAGAGGCGCCGAGGGGTCGGCGATCGGTTGGACGACGAGGGTCATGAGCGCCACCACGCGGGGAACGGCTGCACTGCGAGGGTCATGAGCGCCGCCGGCGGGGGAGCGGGTCCTTGAGGCGGGCGGTGCCGAGCTGGAAGGTGCGGTCGGCCAGGGTCTGCACGAAGTCGTCGTCGTGGGTGACGGCGACGATCGCGTGGCCGTCGTCGCGCAGCGTGGCCAGCAGCGTGACCAGCTCGATCCAGGTGCGACGGTCCTGCCCGAAGGTGGGTTCGTCGAGCACCAGCAGCCGCGGGGCGGTGGCGAGCGCGGTCGCCACGCTCAGCCGCCGCGCCTCACCACCGGAGAGGGTGTACGGGTTGGCCCGCGCGAGCTTGCCGAGGCGCAGCCGTTCGAGCAGGTCGTCGACGGTGCGCGCGATCTCGGACGGCGTACGGCCGAGGCGGCGCGGGCCGACCGCCAGCTCGTCGGCGACCCGGGACGTGACGAACTGGTGTTCCGGGTTCTGGAAGACCGACCCGATGCGCCCGGTGAGGGTCGCGGCGCGCCATTTGTGAAGCGCGCGCTCGTCGCCGAATCCGCGCACCTGTCCGCCGGTCGGGGCGAGCAGGCCGCCGAGCAGCAGCGCCAATGTCGACTTGCCCGCGCCGTTCGGGCCGGTGACCGCGAGCACCTCGCCCTCGCCCACACCCAGCGACACCGACGCGAGCCTTTGGGCGACCGTGACCTGCTCGGCGCGTACGAGATCGGGGGTGGCCGCCGTGGCTGACCTGAGCGCCGGAATCGTGAAGCCGGGCACCCAGACGCCCTCGTCGGCGAGCTTGTCGCCGTAGGCCGCGAAGACCATCTCGGGCGCGCCGTCCGCCCGCACGCCGCCGCCCGGCTCGAGCACCACCACCCGGTCGACCAGCGGCAACGCCTCCGTCACGCGGTGTTCGACGAGGATCATCGTGGCGTCGTCGCGGGACTGTGCGAGGGATTCGCGTACGAGATCGGCGCCGGCCGGGTCGAGGTTGGCGGTCGGCTCGTCGAGCAGCAGCAGGCGGGGCCGCAGCGCCAGCGCGCCGGCCAGGGCCAGCCGCTGCGCCTCCCCGCCGGAGAGCGCGGCCGTCGAGCGGGTGATCGGATAGGGGAAGCCGACCCGGTCGAGCGCGTCGCTGACCCAGGGCCAGATCTGCGCGGCGGGCACCCCGCGGTTCTCGAGGCCGAACGCGACGTCGTCGCCGCTGCGGGCCATCACGAGCTGGGTCTGCGGATCTTGGAAGACGATGCCGACCCGGTCGCGGGCGTGCAGCGGGTCGAGGCCGTCGATCTCGATCGTGCCCGCGGACTCACCCGAGTCGGCCGGCAGCAGCCCGGCCAGCGCGGCGAGCAGGGTGCTCTTGCCGGCCCCGGAAGGACCGAGCAGGAGCACCCGTTCGCCGTGCGCGATGTGCAGGTCGACGTCGCGGACCGCCCAGGCCTTCCGGCCGGCGTGCCGCCAGCCGAAACCGCGGAGTACGACGTCGCTCATATCGTGAATCGAACCAAATCAGACGAGCGCGCGCGACCGGCCCGCCGGGAAGCGGTCCAGCACGCCGGTCGGCGCCAGCGCGCGGACCAGCAGCAGGCTGCCGAGACCGGCGATGACCAGCGACGACGCCGCGGTGATCAGGATGTACGGGAGTCGGAACGAGCCCCACGCGGTGTCGGGGTACCAGACGAAGACGTCGTAGACGGCGGCCACGACGCCGGCCGTCGCGCCCGCGAGCAGCGCCACCGGCAGCTTGTAGACCTTGTAGGCGAAGATCGCAAAGATCAGCTCGGCGCCGAGGGCCTCGAGCGGGCCCTGGACCACCAGCGTCCACCCCCAGCTCGTGCCGATGGCGACCGAGACGAGCGCGGCCAGCGTGAGCGTGTAGAAGGCGGCGCCCGGCTTACGGATGATCAGCGCGCCGAGCACGGCGGGGACGAGCCAGACGCCGTACAGCAGGGCCCGGCCGGGCAGCGGGATCGCGTCGGCCGGACCGTTGTAGAGCAGGCCCCACGCCCAGAAGATCACGCCGAAGGCCACGGCCACGATCGAGGCGATCACGATGTCGATCGTGCGCCAGCGGTTATTCATGATGAAACCTCCCAGTTTGTACCGGGAGGAGACGCACGCCGTGGATCCGGGCGAACCCGGACACGGCGCGGCTGGAGAAAAGACCGAACTTCCTGCGCTGGCATTACCCAGATCAGGTGCGAGGGTCTGCGGTCGCCCGCACTCTCAGCGCTGTGCGCTCCCCTGTCGGATGCTTGTATTCCGACGACGCTAGCACCGGAAACATGAAGCCGACAGCTAGGGTTGGCAACCGCTGGCGTGCTGGTCGTCATAAATGCTCATCGGTCGGCTACGGTCGGACGGTGGTCTATGTCGGGGTTGAGCACCGGGACCGGTTTACCTGGTTCGCCGCTGTGGGTGTCCAGGCTATTCGCTCCGCACAGGGCCGCCGCGTGCTGGTGGTCGACCCGGCTGAGGTTGATGGCTACCTGGTCGGCGACGTGACCGAGATCGTGACCTGGTGGTGCGCACGGCGCTACGGACGCCAGGCTTCGACGAACCGTGCCCGCCGCGCGGTTGAAGCGGCCACCGAGGACGGCCCGGTGTGAAGGTGATCCAGGCTTACAGGTTCGCCCTCGACCTGAACCCAGGGCAGGAGCGTGACGTTCTCGCGCATGCCGGGGCGGCCCGGGTTGTGCATAACTGGGCGCTGGCGAGGGTCAAGGCCGTGATGGACCAGAGGGTCGCCGAGCGTTCCTACGGGATTTCGGAGAGCCTGTTGACCCCGTCGCTGTCGTGGTCGCTAGCGGGTCTGCGTAAGACGTGGAACCATGCGAAATACGAGGTTGCGCCGTGGTGGCCCGAGGTGTCCAAAGAGGCGTTCAATACCGGCCTGGACGCCCTCGCTCGCGGGTTGAAGAACTGGGCCGACTCGCGCAAAGGCACGCGAGTCGGGCGGTCAGCCGGTTTCCCTCAGTTCAAGTCCCGCCGCCGCACCACGCCCAGCGTGCGGTTCACGACCGGGGCGATCCGGGTCGAGCCTGACCGGATGCACGTGGTGTTGCCCCGGCTGGGTCGGTTGAAGCTGCACGAGTCCGCCCGTAAGCTCGCCCGGCGCCTCGAAGCCGGCACCGCCCGGATCATGTCAGCCACCGTGCGGCGTGACGGCGGCCGCTGGCACGTCGCATTCACCGTCGAAGTCGAACGGACCGGACGCGTGCCGGCACGGCCCGGTTCGGTGGTCGGTGTCGACGTCGGGATCAAACACCTCGCCGTGCTGTCCACCGGGAAACTCGAACCTAACCCGCGCCACCTCGCCGCCGCGCAGCAGCGGATGCGCGTGCTTGGGCGTGCGTTGTCGAGGAAGACCGGCCCGGACCGGCGCACTGGACAGCGGGCGTCGAAACGGTGGAAACGGGCGGCGGCCTGGCTCGGCCGCGCCCACGCCCGGGTCGCGAATCTGCGCCGTGACGGTTTGCACAAGCTCACCACCCGCCTCGCCGCGACGTACGGCACCGTCGTCGTGGAAGATCTCAAGGTGAGCGGCATGCTCGCCAATAGGCGACTGGCCCGGCACATCGCCGATGCCGGGTTCGCCGAGATCCGACGTCAACTGACGTACAAAACCGGATGGAACGGTGGTCGGCTGCTGGTAGCCGACCGCTGGTATCCGTCCTCGAAAACCTGCTCGGCATGTGGCACGGTGAAAACCAAGCTGGCCCTTTCCGAGCGTGTGTACGAGTGTGAGGCGTGCGGTCTGGTCATCGACCGGGACCGCAACGCCGCTTTGAACCTGGCTGCGCTGGCAGCTGATTTCGACACCGCCGGGAGTGGCCCGGTGGCAGCACGTGGAGCCGACCAGAGGACCTGCATACGCGGGCAGGTGGCTGGAAGCGTGAACCCGGCACGACATCAGTCGGTCAGGCCGGGACCGTCCCGCCGCAAGGCGGGACTATCGATCGTGTGCTTACCAAGGCGCACCGAAAGGTAACGGAGTGATCACATGCGGCATATCGATGCCCGCGGTTTGACCTTCGATCTGTACGAGGGCGGCCCGGACGACGGTGATTCGGTGCTCCTGCTGCACGGCTTCCCGCAGGACCATCGCGAGTTCGATCTGCTCGCGCCCCGGCTGCACGAGGCCGGCCTCAAGACGTACGCCCTGAACCAGCGCGGCACCTCACCCGGCGCCCGCCCGTCCGGCGTCGACGCCTATCGCATGACCGAGGCGGTCGCCGACGCGGTGGCCGTGCTCGACGCCCTCGGTGTTCAAAAAGCGCACGTCATCGGGCACGACTGGGGTGCGATCGTCGGCTGGTGGCTGGCCGCTGGACACCCCGAGCGGGTGCGCTCGCTGACCGCCGTCTCGGTGCCGCACCCCAAAGCCCTCTCCCTCGCCCTGCGCGTGCGTGCCTCGCAGCGCGCGCGAATGGCGTACTTCAAAGTCTTCCAGTCGCCGGTGGCCGAACGGCTGCTGCTCGCGGGCGACGGCGCCCTGCTGCGGGGCATGCTCAAACCGATCGGGGCCAGAGGCATCAAGTACGTCGAGGAGATGCGCGACGACCCGGGCCGGCTCACCGGCGGCCTGAACTGGTACCGAGCCAGCCCCTCCGGCTCGCCCGAGGGGCCCGGCATCGTGCGCGTGCCCACCACGTACGTCTGGAGCGACAAGGACGGCGTGGTTTCGCTGACCGCCGCGCTGCGCACCGCCGACTGGGTGGAGGCCGACTATCAGCTGGTCGCTCTGCGGGGCGTGAGCCACTGGATTCCCGAGCAGGCGTCCGGCGCGTTGGCCGACGCGGCCCTCGAACGTATCGGCCGAGTTTGATTCGCGTTCACTTTGGGGAATCGCCACCGTCATGGTGGCAGAGAAGGCGCGCATCAAGCCCGAGACCGAGAAGCAACGCTGGGACCGAAACTTCGCCGACCTCCTTCAGGAGCTGCGGGTCGCCCAGACCGGCATCCAGATCCTGTTCGCCTTTTTGCTGACCCTCCCGTTCAGCAGCGGGTTCCCCGACGTCACCCAGTTCCAGAAGGACACGTACGTGGTGGCGCTGCTGGCCGCCGCGGGCGCCACCGCGATGATCATCGCGCCGGTCGCGTTCCACCGGGCGTTGTTCCGTCAGGGCCGCAAGCCCGAGCTGGTGCGTTACGCCCACCGGATGGCCAGCGGCGGGCTCGCGTTCCTGCTCGTCTCGATGGTCGCCTGCGTCCTGCTCGTCACCGACTTCATCCTCGCCCGCTGGATAGCGTTCCTGTTCAGCGCGATCACCGCGGTCTTCTTCCTCACGTTCTGGGCGGCCATCCCGTGGTTCCGCCGCAACTGGATCGACGAGGACGACGAGGAGGAGAACGAGGAGATCAGCGGCTCGGGTGTCAGCGGCGCGGCCCCCGCAGCCCGAGACTCCTGAGCTCGAGCTCGGCCAGGGCGTCGACCGCCTCGGCGTCGCCGTTGCGCCAGCTCTGCGCGATGTCGGGGCCGAGCTTGGCCAGGTTGTTGAGCGGCTGGCTCGCGAGGGCGCGCAGGGCCAGCAGGTCGCGTCCGGCGGGCTGATCGCGTACGGCTGAAGCGACCGCGGCCCGGCGCATCCACCGCACCCGCAGCGGGAGCCAGAGGAAAAGCACGAGCGCGAACGGAACGGCCACCGCGATCAGCGCCACGACCAGGGCCATCGTGTCGACGACCTCCTGCGTCTGGCGCCCGGCCTCGGCGATCGACCGGGCCGCCGACGCCGCCCCGTTGAACGGCTTGACGAGCTGGTCACCGACGAGCGGGACGCCCCCGACCCGGTTGCCGGCGTCGGTCAGGTTGTCGGCGATGCCACCGCCCGCGCTCTCCAGCCGCTGGCCGGGCACGCCGAGTTTCTCGACCATGTCGTTGACCCACAGGGCCGCCCGGATCCACAGATAGACCCAGAGGACCACGATGATGTCGGTGAGGATCTGGCGTACGGCGGTGGGCAGCCGGTCGGCATAGGGCTTCACGTGGGTAGCGTCCCACAATGGACAAGTCTTCAGTCAGGTCAAGGGGCGGTGGTCGGGGGCTTGGTCGCGCACTCCGGGCAGGTTCCGAAGATCTCCATCGTGTGGGAGACGTCCTTGAAGCCGTGCTGCGCGGCGACCCGCTCGGCCCACGACTCGACCGCCGGACCCTCGACCTCGACCGCGCGTCCGCAGTCACGGCAGACCAGGTGGTGGTGATGTCCCTGACCGCAGCGGCGGTAGAGGTGCTCGCCGCCCGGCGGGCGCATCACGTCGATCTCGCCGGCGTCGGCCAGACCCTGCAGCGTGCGGTAGACGGTGGTCAGGCCGACCCGTTCACCCCGCTCACGCAGCATCGCGTGCAGTTCCTGGGCGCTGTAGAAGCAATCGGCCTCGGCGAGCACGGCGCTCACCGCGGTGCGCTGCTTGGTGTTGCGCAGCGCGGCATTCGTCTCCACGTTCACGTGCGGACCTCCCTCGCATGACTGACCGCGTCCGCCACGATATGTGCCACGTGGTCGTCCACCAGCGAGTATGCGATCTCCCGACCCCGTCGTGCACCTCTGACCACGCCCGCGCCGCGCAGAACCCGCAGATGCTGGGAGACCAGCGGCTGCGGCGCCCCGAGCTTCTCGACCAGTTCGTGCACGCAGCGCTCGCCGGCGCCCAGCTCGGCCACGATCGCGACCCGGATCGGCGCGCTCAGGGCCCGCAGCAGCTCGCCGGCTGACTCGTACGCCTCGTAACCGCTCGTCGTCATCGGACCTCAGGCTTTCTGCAGGACGACATCGGGCGGTTCGATCTCGCGTGGTGGTTCGGCGCGCCGCCTCTGCACGACCCGCCAGCCCACCGCCCCGACCGTCAACGCGACGAAGACGGCCAGCGCCAGGACTACGGTAGTCGCCCCGGGCGGCGTATCGGCCTCGGCGGAGACGACGATCCCGGAGCCTGCGGCGAACAGGCCGATCGCCATCGCCGCGGCCATCGTCGTACGGAAGCCTCGGGTGACCTGCTGGGCGGCGGCAACCGGGATGACCATCAAAGCCGAGATGAGCAACAGGCCGACCGTACGCATCGCGATCGTCACCGTCACCGCGGTCGTGACCGCCATGAGCAGGTTGAGCGCGCGCACGGGCAGGCCGCTGACCTTGGCGTACTCCTCGTCGTTGGACACCGCGAACAGCGCCGGCCGGAACATCAGCATGGCGAACAGCACCGCCCCGCCGAGCACGGCGATCACGGCGATGTCCTGCGGCGACGTGGTGATCAGCGAGCCGAACAGGTATTGCACGAGGCTGTTGCTGCTGGCGTCGTCGCTGAGCGAGACGAGCACGACGCCGCCCGCGATGCCGCCGTAGAACAGCAGCGCCAGGGCCAGATCGCCCGACGTGCGGCCGCGCTCGCGGATCAGCTCGACGCCGACCGCGCCGATCGCCGCCACGATCACCGCCGTGAGCACGGGGGACTGGTTGAGCAGCAGGCCCACGCCGACGCCGGTGAGCGCGACGTGACCGATGCCGTCGCCGATCAGGCTCAGCCGGCGTTGCACCAGGTAGATGCCGAGCGACGGTGCGACCAGACCGATGATCAGCGCCCCGGCCAAAGCTCGCATCATGAAGTCGTACTGGAAGAGATCGATGGCCCTTAGTCCTTTCTTGGGTGGCGGGCGGGGCGGTTGGACGGCTCAGTTCGCCGCGATCCGGTCGGTCGGGGCCCACTCGCAGATGCCCGCGGCGGGCTGCACGGCGTGCGGGTGCACATGGTCGTGATCGGGCTCGGCGTGGTGACCGGCCGGCTCGGGCGGCGGGCCCTCGTAGGCGATGCGGCCCTCGTGCACGACGACGGCCCGGTCGATCAGCGGCCGCAGCGGGCCGAGCTCGTGCGCGACCAGCAGGATCGTGCCGCCCTCGGAGCGGAACCGGCCCAGCGCGGCGGCGAACGCCTCCTGGCTGCCCGCGTCGACCCCGGCGGTCGGCTCGTCGAGCACCAGCAGGTCGGGCTTTCCGGCCAGGGCGCGGGCGATCAGCGTGCGCTGCTGCTGGCCACCCGAAAGAGTGCTGACCGGGTCGCTGTAACGGTCGAGCAGGCCCACGGCGGTGAGCGCGTCCTTGACCGCCTGCCTGTCGGCCGCGCCGGCCATGCGGAAGATTCCACGCCGCGCCAGCCGGCCCGACGAGACGACCTCGCCGACGGTCGCCGGGACGCCGCTGCCCGCGCCGAGCCGCTGCGGCACGTAGCCGACCCGGGCCCAGTCGCGGAACTTCCGCTGCGGGGTGCCGAACAGGTCTATCTCGCCCCGGCGCAGGGGGACCAGGCCGAGGATCGTACGGATGAGGGTGGATTTTCCGGAGCCGTTGGCGCCCAGGACGGCGACGACCTCGCCCGGCTCGACGGTCAGCGACACGTCGTGCAGGATCTCGCGGCCCTCGTAGCCGACGGCGGCTCTTTTGACTTCGACGACGCTTGTCACTTGCATCCCAACCCGGCGGTCAGCGCGGCCAGATTTTGCCGCATCACGGAGAAGTAATCGCCCTTCTGGTCGACGAGGCCCTCGAGCGGGTCGAGCACGGCGGTCTTGGCGCCGACCTCACGGGCGAGCGTTTCGGCCACGGCCGGGCTCACCAGAGTCTCGAAGTAGATCGTCGTGGTGCCGGTCTCGCGTGCCTCCTTGGCCACCGCGGCGAGCCGCTGCGGCGAGGGTTCGGCCTCGGGCGAGATGCCGGTGATACCCACCTGGTGCAGGTCGTAGCGCTCGGCCAGGTAGGCGAAGGCGGTGTGGCTGGTCACCAGCTCGCGGCGCTCGCAGGTCTTGAGCGTGTTCGCGAACTCGGTGTTCAGCGCCTCCAGCTCGCCGACCAGGGCGTTGGCCCGGCCGGTGTAGTCGGCGGCGTGCGCGGGGTCGGCCTGGCCCATCCGCTCGGCCAGCTTGCCGGCGATCGTGGCGAAGCGCACCGGGTCGAGCCAGACGTGCGGGTCCTCGCCGCCGGCGGCTTCCTCGTGCTCGTGGCCGTGCTCCTCCTCCCCGTCAAGTTTCAGGAGGGGTACGACCGAGGCGGCGTTGAACGACTTGTCCTTGGCCTCGAGGTTGATCGCCTCGTCGACGGCGGGCTGGAAACCCTTGATGTAGACGGCCAGCCCGGCCTGGGCCACGTCGCCGACCTGGCGCGGGGTGAGCTCGATGTCATGCGGCTCGGCGCCCGGTTTGGTGAGGTTGGTGACGCTGACCATGTCGCCCCCGATCCGCTCGCTGAGGAACTGCAGCGGATAGAACGCGGTGACGACCTGGAACTTCCCGTCCGCGGTCGCGGCCTGACCCCCGCAGCCGGCGAGGGCGGCGAGCATGAGAAGAGCGGCGAGCAGCGGGCGGCGCATGTTCCCACTGTCTCCGACAATGATAATGATTGTCAAAAGCTTGTTATATGGCCTTCGCTACTACGACCGCGAGCAGCAGCGCCAGAATGATCAGCCGCAGCACCCGGGTCGAGGCCTTCTGCACCGACCAGGTCGTGTAGGTGAGCAGGGCGAGTCCCAGCGCGAGTAAGAAGAGCAGGGCGGCGCCGACGATGCCGGGCAGGAAGAGGCCGGCCAGCATCACCACGAGCGCGGCCACGAAGGCCGCCGTCGGGTTCGTCTTCGACAGACGCCGTAGAAGGCTGTCGGACGGTTGCACAGGCTTGCTCCCTCGCTGCGTACCCTCGTCGCATGTTGGTGCTGAACCGCTTCGTCGTGCCCTCGTCCGACACCGAGTTCGTCGAGCAGGCGCATACCGCCCTCGCCGCCCTCGCCGCACGACCCGGTTATCTCTCCGGCCGGCTGACCCGCGCCCTCGAAGACCCGGCCTGCTGGATCCTGGCCACCGAGTGGGAGTCGGTCGGAGCCTACCGGCGCGCGCTGGGAGGCTTCGACGTCAAGGTGCACGCCACCCCGCTGCTCGCCCGCTCGGTCGACGAGCCGTCCGCTTTCGAGACGCTGGCCGCCGCCACACCCGGTGGCGAGGTCGAGGTGGCCGAGAGCGACCGGGCCGCCGAGCCGTGGCGCTGACGACTACTGTTGGCCGCATGACGACGGCGCCTCACGTTCCCGCCCCGCCGCCGGGGCCGGGTGTCCAGCCGCCGTTCCCCGCGCCGCCCGTCGAGGGCCGGGGCAAGCGTCTCGGCTGGAGCCTCGGCATCGGCGCCGGCGTGCTCGCGCTCATCTGCGGCGGGGGTCTGGCCGCGCTGATCGGGCTGGGCACGTCCATCCAGGGCGCGATCGACGAGCAGGCCCACGCGGCCGTCGACGGTTATCTGAGCGCCTTGAAGGCCGAGCGCTACGACGACGCGTACGACCAACTCTGTCAGCAGGCGCGGGACGAGCAGACGATCTCCGAGTTCCGCACCCGCGCCGAGACGACCGAGCCGATCGTCTCGTGGACCCTGGGCGACCTCGTGACACGCGGCAACGCTGTTCAGGTCGACTACGTCCTCCCGGTCGCGGCCACCTATCGCGACGGCGACGTGCGCAACATCGAGGCCACGCTCGGGCAGAACACGAAGACGGGCCAGTTCGAGGTGTGCGAGCTCGGAGAGTAATCTCGCTGTTTGTCCCGATCGCCGACTCTCGCCGACACCCAGCCGGCGTAGGAGGAACATGCCCGCCGACCGCATCGATGCCGTCGTCAGCCTGGCCAAGCGCCGTGGCTTCGTCTTCCCCTCCAGCGAGATCTACGGAGGAACCCGCTCGGCCTGGGACTACGGTCCGCTGGGCGTGGAGCTGAAGGAGAACGTCCGCCGCCAGTGGTGGCGCACGATGGTCCAGCAGCGGGACGACATCGTCGGCCTCGACTCCGCCGTCATCCTCGCGCGTGACGTGTGGGCCGCCTCCGGTCACCTCGACGCGTTCGTCGACCCGCTGACCGAGTGCCAGTCGTGCCACAAGCGTTTCCGCGCCGACCACCTCGAGGAGGCGTGGGAGGCCAAGCACGGCGCGCCGCCCGCCTCGCTGCAGGAGCTGAACTGCCCGAACTGCGGCAACAAGGGCACCTTCACCGAGCCGAAGATGTTCAACGGCCTGATGAAGACCTACCTCGGGCCGACCGAGAGCGCCGAAGGCCTGCACTACCTGCGGCCCGAGACCGCGCAGGGCATCTTCGTCAACTACAACAACGTGGCCACGGCCGCCCGCAAGAAGCCGCCGTTCGGCATCGCCCAGATCGGCAAGAGCTTCCGCAACGAGATCACCCCGGGCAACTTCATCTTCCGCACGCGAGAGTTCGAGCAGATGGAGATGGAGTTCTTCGTCGAGCCCGGCTCCGACGAGACGTGGCACGACTACTGGCTCCAGGAGCGCTGGAACTGGTACCGCGACCTCGGCCTGTCCGAGAGCAACCTGCGCTTCTACGAGCACCCGGCCGAGAAGCTGTCGCACTACTCGAAGCGTACGGTCGACATCGAATACCGCTTCCAGTTCGGCGGTACGGAATTCGCCGAGCTCGAGGGCGTCGCCAACCGGACCGATTTCGATCTGTCCACCCATTCCAAGCACTCCGGGGTCGACCTCTCCTACTTCGACCAGGAGAAGCAGGAACGCTGGGTGCCGTACGTGATCGAGCCGGCCGCCGGTCTCACCCGCGCGGTGCTGGCCTTCCTGCTCGAGGCGTACGACGAGGACGAAGCCCCCAACACCAAGGGCGGCGTCGACAAGCGCACGGTCATGCGGTTCGACCCGCGGCTGGCGCCGGTCAAGGTGGCGGTGCTGCCGCTGTCGCGCAACCCCGAACTCTCGCCCAAGGCGAAGGGGCTCGCGGCCGACCTGCGCAAGCGCTGGATCGTCGAGTTCGATGACTCGCAGGCGATCGGCCGCCGCTACCGCCGGCAGGACGAGATCGGCACCCCGTTCTGCGTCACGGTCGACTTCGACACGCTGACCGACGACGCGGTGACAGTTCGCGACCGCGACACGATGAAGCAGGAGCGGGTCGCCCTCTCCCAGATCGAGGACTACCTGATCAAGCGCCTTCCGGGCTGCTGACCTGCTTAATCAGAAGTCGAACCCGCCCGGTCGGCCGTTACGGTCGGCGATGAGCCCGGCCAGGGTCGCCACGGCGATCTCGGCCGGGGTCCTCGACCCGATGTTCAGGCCGATCGGGCGGTGCACCCTCGCGATCTCGTCGTCGGGGACGCCCAGCTCGCGCAGCAGGCCCACGTGCGGGCCCTCGATCGTCGGCTTCCCGACGATCCCGATCCACCGGGCCGGCGAGGCCAGCGCCTTCTGAAGCACGCCCCCGATCTCGGCCCGATGGTGGTCGCTGAGCACCACGTCGGTGGACTCGTCCAGACGTGCCGTGTCGAGATCGTGCACGACCCGGTCGCCGTGTGCGCGTGGCGTGCCCTGCAGGCGGCTCTCGTCGGGCTCGACCAGCACGGCCTGGAACCCGAGCTCCACCGCGAGCCGCAGCATCACCTCAGCCACCGGCGATTCGAACACCACCACGAGGCGGCGTCGCGCCGGCCCGTTCCGCTCCAGATCTCCCACGCCGGAAACTCTGCCAGATCTCGGCCCGCGACGCGTTCAACCGACGGCTCGGCCCGTCTCAGGGGTGGATGCGCGACAGGTTTACGGGGGACTAGAGTCGGCGGTGGCCGAACAGGGTCCGGACAGTCGGAAACCCCGGCCGCATGCAAGCAGAGGCTGTCCGGGGTCTTCGTGGTGAAGACTACCGCGCGAGGGAGCGGAGGTCCAGGAAAGTGCGTACTGAATTAACCGAAATAGCGGTAATGACCCGTCGGCTGTCCCCCGAAAGACTGACGCCTTACGCGATTGCCGCCGGTGGTGACATCGCCGACGCTCTCGAGCTTTACGTCTGGAACGCGAAGGTGTCGGCTGCGCTCGGCGCGACGATAGGTCACGTGGAGGTGGTTCTGCGCAACGCCGTACACGAGAACCTGACCGAGTGGTCGGTCCGCCGATTCGGCGAACCGAAGTGGTACCTGGACGTCGGCCGCCTCCTTCAGCAGCGTGCGGTCGAGGACATCCGAGTGGCGCGGCAGCGAGCGCGCCGTGGCGGCCAGCGCACGGAGACGCCAGGCCGAGTGGTGGCCGAACTCAATCTCGGATTCTGGCGCTACCTGCTGGCCAGCCACTACGACGGGACGCTCTGGCGGCAGACGCTGCATGAGGTCTTTCCGGGTCAGAGCCGGCGCAGGATCATTCATGACGCGTTCGAGGTGTTGCACCTCTCACGGAACCGGCTGGCGCATCACGAGCCGATGTTCAACCGGCCGATCGCCGACATACGCATAACAGCGTTGGCGCTCGCCGGGTGGGTGTGCCCGGTCAGCCGTGGCTGGATCGAGCGGCGATGCTCGGTCGAGTCGTTGCTGCGCCGCCGACCGGCCTGAACCTCACCCCGCGGCCGCGGAGGACTGGGCATCCCACATGCTGATGACCACGCCGAGGGCGAAGACCTGCAACGAGCGAGGAAGGGTCGGAAGCTCGACCTCGATGTCACCGCGCCAGACGTTGGTCTTGCGGATGGAACCGACCCTGGTGTCGCCCAGAACCAGCTCCTCCTCGCTGTGCCAGATGGACTTGCGCCGGAAGGCGTAGGTCTGGCCGCCGGCCTCGACCGACCAATGTTTGCGGCCGACCCGGTCGGCCGACGCGAGGACCGCGCCGAAATCGTCGGTCATGGTGTATTTGGTGCCCCAGGTGTTCGAGCGAACCTGGAAGCGCTGCCCGTCGAGCAGGAACTCGCCGCCGCTCTTCCACGTCGAGCTGTCCCAGGTGGTGATCTCGCGGCCCCGGTCGGTGACGAGATAGTTGCTCTTCCAGACGCTGAGCTTCCGGGCCTCCATGCGATCAGGGTACGGAAAGCGGGCAACTATCCTCGTAGGCGTGACTGCACCGCTCAAGCTCGGCGACCGCGCCGTCAACCCGCCCGTTGTGCTCGCGCCGATGGCCGGCATCACCAACGTGGCCTTCCGGCGGCTCTGCCGGGAACAGGGCGGCGGCGTCTACGTCTGCGAAATGATCACGACGCGGGCGCTGGTCGAGCGGATCCCCAAGACGCTCCAGATGATCGCCTTCGCCGAGGACGAGGACTTCCGCAGTCTTCAGCTCTACGGCGTCGACCCGGACGTGACGGCGGCCGCCGTGCGCATGGTCGGCGAGGACGGGCTGGCCGACCACATCGACCTCAACTTCGGCTGCCCGGTGCCCAAGGTGACCCGGCGCGGCGGGGGAGCGGCCCTCCCGTGGCGGCGGAAACTGTTCGGGCGAATCGTCACGCAAGCCGCGGCGGCCGCGCGCGAATACGGCATTCCGCTCACGATCAAGATGCGTAAGGGCATTGACGACGACCATTTGACGTACGTCGAAGCGGGTTTGATGGCCCAGGAGGCGGGCGTCGCCGCGGTGGCGCTGCACGCGCGCACGGCCGAACAGCGCTACTCGGGCAACGCCGACTGGGACGCGATCGCGACCCTCAAGCAGGCGCTCGACGTGCCGGTGCTGGGCAACGGTGACATCTGGGAAGGCTCCGACGCGCTCCGCATGGTCGAGCACACCGGCGTCGACGGCGTCGTGGTCGGGCGCGGCTGTCTGGGGCGGCCGTGGCTGTTCGCCGACCTGGAAGCGGCGTTCACGCACGGCGCCGACTACAAGCCCGTGCTGCCGGCGCTCGGCGAGGTCGCCAAGATCATGTCCCGGCACGCGGAACTACTGGTCGACGCGCTCGGCGACGAGAAGCACGGGTGCGCCGACTTCCGCAAACACGTCGCCTGGTACCTGAAGGGCTTCCCGGTCGGCGGCGAACTACGGCGGCGGCTCGCGATGATCTCGTCGCTGGCCGAGCTGGACGACCTGCTGGGCAAGCTCGACCCGGGCGAGCCGTTCCCGGTCGAGGCGCTGGGGCAGCCGCGGGGCCGGGTGAACGCGCCGGGCAAGGTCACGCTGCCCCACGGCTGGCTCGAAAGCCGCGACGACGACACCGTGCCCGAGGGTGCGGAGGTCGAGAACAGCGGCGGCTGACCGCCTTCGGTCGCCGCGTCGCCGCGCCGCATTCCAGGACGTCGGCCCGCCCACGGCTTCTTTCGCCGCGCTCGATTCCCGGGAAGTAGGCCTTTCCGCTTGTTGCCGTCGTGTCCGATCCGGGATTAAGGCCGTTCCGCAGTTGATCAATTTGGTAACCCTTGATCTAGGTGCCTCGATCGCGGCTGAGGGGCCTCCTTCCTGGATCTCGGATTGATCATGGAAACGAGAGGCCTTTTTGCTGGTAATTGCGGCCGGGTTTTGTGCTTGGCGACGAATGCGCCGCTGGGACAGGGCGCGCAGTGCGGACCGCGACCCCTGCCGGTCCGGTGAGGGGTTCGACGACCGGTCGCTGAGGCCGTGCAGCGGAGGCCCGTCCAAGGGCTGAACGGGACAGATCTTCACACCGGATGCTGTCTAACGGCGGGCGATCGCGGCGGTGAGCAGCAGGGGTGCGGCGCACAGGGCGAAGAGCACCGCCAAGGGCAGATCGACCGCGAACGACGCGTACAGCAGCACGGCGAAGACCTCGCCACCGAAGCCGGCAACCGACAGCACCGTGCTTCGCGCCGGGCCGGTGATCATGTCTTGGAGACGGGTCTCCGAGCGGATGATCGAGTACTCGAGAACGCCGAAGGCCGCCGAGACGGCGATCATGCCGAACAGGTGGGGTACGAGCGCGCCCACGGCGAGCATCGCCGCGGCGGCGGGCAGAGCGGCGGCCAGCGGGAAACGACGTGAGGCGAGCGCGCTTCCGGCCGCCATGGCCAGCGCGGTCAGTGCGTACAGAAGAGGCACGGCTGCCGTCGAGGCTCCCTTGTCGCGGGAGAGCAGCGGCAGGTATTCGTCCAGGGCTGTGAAGCCCGGGATCAGGGACGCGACCAGTACGGCTCGCCCGACCCGCCGTGAGCTGAGAGCCTCGCGAACCCCGCCGCGCAGCAGTAGCCAGTAAGAACTGTCTTCCGAATCAGAAATATCCGAAAAGTCGCGAGCTTCGTGCGTGGCAATCGGGTCAGGCGCGCTGGATTGGTCAGAGGTGTTAGAGGGAGTGGAGGTGCTGGAGGGAGCGGGGGTGCTGGAGGTGGCAGGGGGAGTGCGCGTGGCTTCGGGCAGGCGTAGTGCCAAGCCTGCCCCCACCAGCTTGATCGCGACGCTCAAGGCGCCCACGAAGACATAGCCCCCCACCTGCCACGCCGGGGTGGCGAGCAGGGTGGCGGCGAGCATGGCGAGGATCGCGATCGTGCCGCCGCGGCCGACGAACCGTGCGTAGTCGCCGGCGCGCCCGGTGGCGGCCAGGTCGTCGTACACCAGGGCCTCAAGGGATCCTGAGGCGAATGAGCCGCCCAGACCCCAGAGCACGAAGCCCACGGCGAAACCCGGGTAGGTCGGCCACAGGATCCAGATCAGGAAACCCGCAGCCGTCAGCAGCTCACCGAGGGCGTAGAGCCGGCGCCGCGACCAGGCGTCAGCGAGCGCGCCGGACGGTACCTCGGCCGCGAACGCCACCACCGACCAGATCACGAACAGCGACGAGACCTGGGCAGTCGTCAGGCCGGTGTCGGCGAACAGCAGCGCGTACACCGGGTAGAGCGGCACGGCCTCGGAACAGGCACGCACCGCGTAATAGGTTCAGCGTCAAACCGGATGCATGAGCCCAGTCTGCACCCCGTGTCAACGCAGTTTTGCCTCGTCAGCGGCCGCGCGGCCGGACTCCCACCCTTCGAGGCTGTCGACGCGGCTTCCGCGCGAACGCACCGTGCGCGGGAAGGCCTTCTGCATTGCCTCTTGCACCTGCAGGTCTCGGCTGCGCAGCACCGGGAGCAGGGAGGGGACCGCGGCGATCTCGTGCCGGGTCGCCTGCGCGAGCCGCTCCCCGATGCGTACGGCGTAGGCCACCAGGAAGCTGCGCCGGAACGCCTTGATCCTGGCTTTTCCCTTGGCCGGCTCGTCGCGCGCCATCGCCCGGTTCGCCTGCACCAGCAGCGACGTGTAGAGCAGTTCGACCCCGTCGATGTCGGCGTCGAAGCCGAAGACGGTCGAGAAGCCCAGCTCGGGCGACCACACCGTGTGACAGTGGTTGGCCCTGGCCACCGCGTCGAGCAGTGAGGCCTTCTCGCTCTCGTAGGGGTGATCGACGCCGATCCGCCGCGCGAACGGCACCACTTCGGCCCGATCGACGCTGGTCAGCGCTTCTTCGATGCTGTGCCGGGCGATCAGTTCCTGCGCCTTGGCCGAGTATGCCTCCGCCTCGGCGGGGAAGTCGGTCGACTCGGCTTTGGCCAGCAACGCCCGCACCCGCTCGAGCATCCGGCTGTCACCGGAAATATGCGGGTTCGCCCAGACCGTTCCGGGCGGCGGGATCAGCACGTCGATCAACGGCAGCCGCCGCAGCGCGATCAGCAGCCCGAGCGACGAGTCCAGCAGCGTGATGCGATCAGGCCGACGCGGCCCGGAAGACAACGACGAGGCCTGAGCCGTCCAGCGAGGATCAACATCCGAGAAGCGTTTCCCGTACGCCGTTGAGGCGTCCGCGACCAGCCCGGCCTTGACCGGATCACCGAGGCGGGCGACCACCCGGTGCAGCTCGGCCGGCTGCCACCCACCCTTGAAGAGCCGCTCGAACGCGTCGCGCAGGGACCCCGAGAGCTCGGCGTCGACCTCGGCCGCGGGCGCGACGGTCAGCGCGTCGAGACCGGCTTCGTACCCGATCGAGCCGCCCACGACGTCGCGGACGATCTGGGACACGGGCACAGCTCAAACAGTAGAGACACGGGTGGGGAGGACCAACGTGGCCCTCCCCACCGAGCAGACGTGCGGTCGTGCAAAACGGCGAAAGCAGACTCAGACGTCCATGTCGTTCTCGATGCGCTTGAGCTGGTGCCGGGCCATGGCCAGGTTCGACCGGTCGCGACGCAGCGCCACATAGAGGAACAGCCCCTTGCCGGCCCGGCTCGTCAGGGGCCGGATCAGGTGATATTGGCTGTCCAGGGTGATGAGGATGTCCTCGATCTTCTCGGTGATGTTGAGCATCTCCATTGCCCGCAGCTTGGCCCGCACCACGTCGGTGTTGCCGGCCGCGGCGACCGTCAGGTCGAGGTCCTTGCCGCCGCCGACCGTGCCGAGGGCCATGCCGCTCGTGTGGTCGACCAGCGCGACGCCGACGGCGCCGTCGATCTCCATGATCTCCTTGAGTGCGGTGTCCATGTCAGCCATGGAAGGTTCCTCCGTTGCGGTGGGATGGCGGTCCGCCCGGACGGCGGAACCGGTTGTGCGGGGAGCCGGACGGCTCGGCCCGCGCGGGGAGCCGGACGGCTCAGCCCGCTGCCTGCCGACGGCGGGCGTTGGTCGACAGGGTGGACATCGGGGTCCGCCGCGTCAGCGGACCGGTGGGTCCCGCCTGTTGCGGGATCTCCGGGCGTGGGGCCGGCTTGCCCTCGAGCTTCAGGATCCGGGTGAGCCGGCGTACGCATCGGCGCGCCTCGAGGTGCACCATGGCCAGATTCGCGTCGCCGGAGGTGACCAGGGTGAGCAGGGCGTTCGGGCCCGCCGTGTACGAGGTGATGTAGCCGCGATCGCACTCGACCACCGACTCGCGCAGCTCGCCGTGGTTCACCGCGTGGGCGAAGCGGCGGGCCAGCGCGAGGTGCGCGGCGGCCAGCGCGGCGATGCTGTCCGGCTCGATGCCGTGCGCGTCGTGGGCGACCACCAGCCCGTCGGTGGTGGCCAGCACGCTGCCGGAGAGTTCATGCACCCGGCCTCGCAGGCGGTCGAGCTCGTCGAGCACCGCCGGATCCACCATCATCCTCGGTCTCTCTTTCTCGTCGGGGGTGCGCGGGTCACCGCAGCGCCCTCAATGCGGTGCGGATGCGCTTGAGCAGGACTTCGTCGGTGCCCTGATGGGCCGGCGGGGGCTCGCCGGCGACCTCTTTGGGCAGCTTGGCCCCCGGTTTGCGGCGGGCCAGCCGCGGCGGCCGATAGACGGCCTGGTTGGCCCCGGCGATTTCGACCGACGGCGCCGGTTCGACCGGCTCGACCAGCAAGTGCCGGGGTGGGTCCGGGGCGGGGTCCGGGGGTGGCACCGCGGCCGTGGCCCGCGCGGCGGCGACCACCGGCACCGGGCGCTGCACGTCGGCCGCCGCGCCCCGGGCCTGGGGAAGCCGTACGAACTCGGGGTTCTCGGAGCGCACCTCGGGCAGCTCGAGCAGCCCCATCGCCGCCATCCGCCGCAGCTCCTGGATCGTCGCGTAACCGGCCCGGCCCAGCAGCAGCGCCAGGTCGGCCGGAGTGCGCTGGCCGTCCGCGTTCACCAGTAGCTCCCACTGCGGGGCGGTCAGCGTGATCCGCTCGCGGGGCGGGCGCGGCACCGCGGCGACCGCGGCCGTGTCGACCCGCGCGTCCGGGAAGATCTCGTCGAGCAGGCGGATCCGCCGGGTCACCTCGCGGCGCAGCGCGGCCGGGTCGACGTGCACGATCGGGCCCAGCCAATGCGTCGCCCCGATCAGGAAGTCGACCGGCGCCGAGGCGGGCGAGAGCACGAAGTACGCCGCGTCGTAGATCGCGCCCAGCACGCACAGCTCGAGCTCGCCCTGGGTGAGATGGCCCTGCTCGACCAGCAGCCGCCCGACCCGGGCCGTCGAGGTGCCCAGGTCCAGCGCGTTCTGCCAGGTGCGCCCGGCCAGCCGGCCCGAGGCGGTGAGCAGTTCGCCGACCCCGGGCGCGGCCGGTGACTCGGCATAGATGACCCGGCCCTCGAGGACGTAGACCGCGCCGCCCGGGTGGCCCCCGACCACCAGGACACCGGTCTGCCGCTCGCCGGCCACCTGCGTGAGCAGGCGCCCCGGCGCGGCCGTCTCCGCGGCTGTCACGGTCACTCCTCATCCCCGTCCCGGTCGGTGTCACCGGCCCGCCCGTCGGTGGGCTTGTCGCTAACTCGCGACCAGTTCGTCGGCGAGCTTCTGCATGCGGCGGCGGGCCACCGCGAGGTTGCCCATCACCCGGTCGAGCCAGACGTAGAGCACGAGCCGGCTGTCGAAGTCGGTCTGCACCATCCGCAGCAGGTGATAGCCGCCCGCGGTCGTGATGATCAGGTCTTCCAGCAGGTCGTGCGGCAGGGCCGAGACGAACAGCGAGCGGCTGTTCGCGGCCTGAACCACGTCGGCGGTGCCGGCCGCCGCGGCCTCGTGATCGGCATTCGGTGCGGCTCCCGTCGTGGCGACCGGGAAGCCGGTGGTGTAGTCGACGATGCTGGCGCCGACGGCGCCAGGGATCGCCATGGCCTCCTGTAGACAGTGGTCGACGCCGGGCACATCACTCCTCAGCGCTGCGCTGGTCCCGCCGGGCCGTGCCCCGTTGCCGCGGCCCCCGGTTCAGTTCCGGCGGTGCTCCGCTTACGGTCGCCTCGCCGTCACCGTGGGCCATCCTCCGGCCACGGCCAGAGAGCCAGTCGCACCCGCTGTGCGTCATGGTCGCCCGGTCGAGGCGGCGTGTCCGGCCGGGCACACTGAAGCGTGCGCAACCGCGCCCCGCCGGACATGGGCGCGTAACATGATCGCCACTTCTCGATGAAGGAGACGTGTATGCCGAGCCAATGGGAGCAGATCGTCGTCGACGCCGCGGACCCCGCGCGGCTGGCCCGTTGGTGGGCCGAGGCACTCGGCTACGTGATCGTGAACGAGTCGCCCGACGAGGTCGAGATCCGCCGCAGCCAGACCGAGCTCCCCGGACTGCTGTTCCTGCAGGTCGCCGAGCCCAAGGCGGGCAAGAACCGGCTGCACATCGACCTGCGCCCCGACGATCAGGAGGCCGAGGTCGAGCGCCTCCTCGACAAGGGCGCGCGCCCCACCGACATCGGTCAGCGCGACGTGAACTGGGTGGTGCTCGCCGATCCCGAGGGCAACGAGTTCTGCGTCCTGGAGTCCAAGCGGGAGTAGGGGCCGCATAGGGTTGATCCCATGACGGCGTTCGACGCCCAGCGGTGGATCAGCGAGCCGGCCAAGGACAGCGGCTACGGACGCACCCCCTACCAGCGCGACCGGGCCCGGGTGCTGCACTCCGCCGGGTTCCGCCGGCTCGCCGCCAAGACCCAGGTGCACATCGCGGGGTCCGACGACTTCCTGCGTACGCGTCTCACCCACTCGCTCGAGGTGGCTCAGATCTCCCGCGAGATGGGGGAGCGCCTCGGCTGCGACCCCGACGTGGTCGACGTGGCCGGGCTCGCCCACGACCTGGGCCACCCGCCCTTCGGTCACAACGGCGAGCGCGCTCTGCACGAGGTCGCCGAGCCGTGCGGCGGCTTCGAGGGCAACGCGCAGACCCTGCGGGTGCTCACCCGGCTCGAGGCCAAGGTGCCCGGCGCCGGGCTCAACCTGACCCGGGCCTCCCTCGACGCGACCTGCAAATATCCGTGGCCGCTCGAGCCGGGACGGCGCAAGTTCGGGGTGTACGCCGACGACCGTCCGATCTTCGACTGGATCCGCCCGCCCGGCCTCGGCGAACGCCGCTGCCTGGAGGCGCAGGTCATGGACTGGGCCGACGACGTGGCCTACTCGGTGCATGACGTCGAGGACGGCGTCCACGGCGAATACGTGAAGCTGCGCCCCCTGCTGCACGACGCCGACGAGCGCGCCGCCCTGGTCGCCGACGTCGCCGCCACCTATTCCGACGAGCCTGCCGACGAGCTGGCCGCCGCCCTCGACCACCTGCTCGCCGATCCGGTGGTGTCCGAGGTCGCCGGATATGACGGAAGTTACCGCGCCCAGGTCAGCCTCAAACGGATGACCAGCGTCCTGACCGGCCGTTTCGTCGCCTCCGCGGTCGGCGCGACGCAGAGCCGTTACGGTACCTCGCCGGTGCGCCGCTACGACGCCGACCTGATCGTGCCGCGCACTGTGCGTAACCAGTGCGCCCTCCTCAAGGGCATGGCGTTGCGCTACGTGATGCGGGCGCGGCCGCCGGGGTGGTACGAGGAACAGCGCGTCGTCCTGACTGAGCTGGTGCACGCGCTGATACGTACGCCCTCGGCTCTTGACCTGGTCTTCTCGCCTCTTTATGAGGCTGCGGAGAGTGACGCGCAGGCGTTGCGGGTGGTGATTGATCAGGTGGCGTCGCTCACCGACACGGCCGCGGTGAACTGGCACCGGACCCTGGTGGCAGCCCGAGCCTGACACGAGGCAGGATGTATGCCGTGGTGGGCAGGGTCAAGGACGAGGACATCGCGCTGGTCCGCGACCGCACGTCGATCGCCGACATCATCAGTGAGTCGGTGACGCTGCGCTCCGCGGGCGGTGGCAACTTGAAGGGGCTGTGCCCCTTCCATGACGAGAAGACGCCGTCGTTCACGGTGGCGCCGGCTCGCGGCGTTTACTACTGCCACGGCTGTGGCCAGGGTGGCGACGCGATCAAGTTCCTGATGGACGCCGAGCACCTGTCGTTCATGGAGTCGATCGAGCGGCTGGCTTCCCGCAGCGGCATCCAGCTACGGTATGAGACAGACAATTCGCCCAGTACGCCGCGCCCCCAGACCGGGCAGCGGCAGCGGCTACTGGCGGCCCATCTCGCGGCGACCGACTTCTACCGCGACCAATTGGGTACGGCGGGAGCGCGCAAGGCCCGCGAGTTCCTGGCCCAGCGCGGCTTCGGGCGCGACGCCGCCGAGAAGTACGGCTGCGGTTTCGCTCCCGACTCGTGGGACGCGCTCGCCAAGCACCTGCGGCAGAAGGGCTTCACCGCCGAAGAGCTGAACAGTGCCGGTCTGACCAAGCCGGCCCGCTCAGGCTCGCTGATCGACCGGTTCCGGCGCCGGCTGCTGTGGCCGATCCGCGACCTCTCCGGCGACGTGATCGGCTTCGGCGCGCGCAAGCTGTTCGACGACGACGACGGCCCGAAATACCTGAACACGCCCGAGACGCCGCTCTACAAGAAGTCGCACGTGCTCTACGGCATCGACCACGCCAAGCGTGAGATCGCCAAGCGCGGCCGCGCGGTCATCGTCGAGGGCTACACCGACGTCATGGCCTGTCACGAGGCCGGCGAGCCGACCGCCGTCGCGACCTGCGGCACGTCGTTCGGCATCGACCACATCGGGGTCCTGCGGCGCCTGCTGATGGACAGCGACAGCTTCACCGGCGAGATCATCTATACGTTCGACGGCGACGCGGCCGGGCAGAAGGCCGCGTTGCGCGCCTTCGAGGAAGATCAGCGTTTCGTCGGGCGTACGTTCATCGCGGTCAGCCCCGACAACATGGACCCCTGCGAGCTGCGGCTGGCCAAGGGCGACCTGGCCGTCCGCGACATGATCGCCGGCCGCGAGCCGCTGGTCGACTTCGCGCTGCGCCACACGATCTCCCGCTTCGACCTGGACACGGTCGAGGGCCGGGTCGAGGCGATGCGCCGGGCCGCCCCTCTAGTCTCCAAGATCAAAGACCGCGAGAAGAGGCCCGAGTACGCCCGTAAGCTCGCGGCCGATCTGGGCATGGATCTCGAGCCTGTGCAACGCGCGGTGAACTCGGCACTGCGCGGTCAGTCCGAGCCCGAGCCGGCCCGGGCGCGGGCCGTCGCCGAGGCGCCGCAGCGTCTGGTCGAACGCGAGTCGCTCAAGCTGGCGCTGCAGGAACCGGTACTGGCCGGCCCGGTGTTCGACGTGGTCGGCGCCGAGAATTACGCCGACCCGCTCTACAACAGCGTGCGCGTCGCGATCGAGGCGGCCGGCGGAGCCTCCTCGGTGTCGTCGGGCGGCGTGGTCTGGATCGAGAAGGTGCGCGACAGCTGCGGCGATCTGGGCGGGCAGGGGCTGATCTCCGAGCTCGCGGTCGAGCCGTTGCGCGTCGACGGTGCCGTCGACCCCCACTATGTGCAGGTGACGCTGGCCCGGCTGCAGGTGGGCGCGGTGACGACCCGCATCCGCGACCTGAAGTCCAAGGTGCAACGGGTCAACCCGGTGGCCAACAAGGACGCCTATCTGGCCCTGGCCGGTGAGCTCTTCTCCCTCGAACAGCAGGCTCGAGCCCTGCGTGACCAGGCGGCAGGTGGACTGTGAACTTCCTTCGGCGTCGGCCCTCGCTCCCCGCGGCCCTCAAGCCCCGGCTGGGCCCCGATGAGCGGGTCGTGGCGTGGTGCCTGGTCTCCGACGACCGGGCGGTGGTGGCCACCAATCACGGCCTGTGGCTGCCGGGTGTGGCGGCGCCGCTGGGTTGGCACGACATTCACAAGGCGGCGTGGTCGGGCCGCGAACTGCGGATCACCCCGGCCGAGGTGGCCGAGGAACGCGACGGCTACACCGTGCTGGTCGACGGGCCGGTCCTGACGTTCCTGCTGCTCGCGCCGGGGGAGCTGCCCGACCAGGTGCGCACCCGGGTGACGAAGTCGGTGGCCTACACGACCCATCACCCGCTGGCCTCGGGCTCGGGCGGCGTGCGGGTCGTGGGCCGCCGGATCCCGGGCCGCGACGGGCTGACGTGGGCGGTGCGCTACGACTCGGGCACCCCGGTCGAGCTGTCCGCGGTGGTCGAGCTGACCGACCAATTGGTGTCGACGGCGCAGGGGACGATGGCTCCGCCCGACTGAAATCGGTCGTTCTTGTCGTACCCCCGCCCTAGGGTCATTGCCGTGGAACCCCATCCGACCGCCCCGCCCGCCGCCCAAAACCCGACTGAAGACTTTCTGATTCACGCGCGCGGCCTGGTCAAGCGGTTCGGCGACTTCACGGCGGTCGACGGCATCGACGTCGATGTGCGCCGGGGTGAGGCGTTCGGCTTCCTCGGGCCCAACGGGGCGGGCAAGAGCTCGACCATGCGCATGATCGGGTGTGTCTCCCCGCCCACATCCGGGGTGCTCGAGATCCTCGGGCTCGATCCCCGGCGCGACGGCCCGCGCATCCGGGCCCGGCTCGGCGTCTGCCCCCAGCTCGACAACCTCGACATCGAGCTGACCGCGCGCGAGAACCTGACGACCTATGCGCGCTTCTTCGGCATCGGGCGCCGCGAGGCCCGGCGCCGCGCCGACGAGTTGCTCGAGTTCGTGCAGCTCGCCGAGCGTGCCGACAGCAAGGTCGAGCCGTTGTCGGGCGGCATGAAACGGCGGCTCACGATCGCCCGCGCGATGGTCAACCAGCCCGAGGTGGTGCTGCTCGACGAACCCACCACCGGCCTCGACCCGCAGGCCCGCCACCTGGTGTGGGAACGGTTGTTCCGGCTCAAGCAGCAGGGCGTGACGCTGGTGCTGACGACCCATTACATGGACGAGGCCGAGCAACTCTGCGACCGGCTGGTGGTGATGGACGGCGGCCGCATCGTGGCCGAGGGCTCACCGCGCGAGCTGATCGAGCGCTACTCGACCCGTGAGGTGGTCGAGCTGCGCTTCAACGCCGACGACCAACGGGCGTACGCGGAAAAGCTGGACGGCATCGGCGAGCGGCTCGAGGTGCTGCCCGACCGCGTTCTGCTCTACGTCGACGACGGTGACGAGGCCACGGCCGAGGTGCACCGGCGTTCGCTGAGCCCGGCGAGCGTCCTCGCCCGGCGCAGCAGCCTGGAAGACGTCTTCCTGCACCTCACCGGCCGGACGCTGGTCGACTGATGACCGCCATGCTCTCCGTCCTCGAGTTCCACCTGGTCAACTACCGGCGCACCTGGCGGTCCAGCGCGCTGACCACCCTGGTCATGCCGCTGCTGGTCATGCTCGGCTTCGGGGTCGGCGTGGGCGCCTATGTGGAGGGCGGCGTCGGTGGCGTGCCCTACCTCGACTGGATCGTGCCGGGCCTCATCGCGTCGACGGCGTTGCAGGCGGCGGTCGGCGAGGCCACCTGGCCGGTGTTCAGCTACTTCGAGTGGCTCAAGGTCTATTTCGCGCAGGCCGCGGCCCCGCTGCGAGTGGCCGACATCCTCGGTGGACATCTCGCCTTCATGCTCTTCCGCATCGTGCTCAGCGCGGCGGTGTTCCTCGCGGTGGCGGCCGCCTTCGGCACGCTGCACTCGTGGTGGGCGCCGCTCACCCTGGTGGTCGCGCTGCTCGTCGGTCTGGCCGTCGCCGCGCCCACGGTGGCCTACGCGGCGAGCGTCAGCAGCGACAGCTACCTGATCATCCTGATGCGGTTCGCGGTGCTGCCGATGTCGCTGTTCTCCGGGGTGTTCTTCCCGATCGGGTCGCTGCCCGAGCTGCTGCGCTGGGTGGCCTACGTGTTCCCGCTCTGGCACGGCGTCGAGCTGAGCCGCGACGCGATCCTCGGCACCAGCCCCGGCCTCCTCGGCCTGGTGCACGTGGCCTGCCTGCTGGCCTGGTGCGCGGCCGGCTGTCTGCTCGCCCACGTCCGTTTCCGCCGCCGGCTGGTGATCTGATCATGGTGACGTTGGTGCTGCCCCGGCTGATCTCGTTCGAGGGCATGAGCCGCCGGGCGGCCTCGGTGACCGAGCGCAACCTGTCGACGCTGCGCTCGGCCTACTGGGTCGTGCTGGTGTCCGGCTTCCTCGAACCGGTGCTCTACCTGTTCTCGATCGGCGTCGGGGTGGGCGCGCTGATCGGCGACATCAGGCTGCCCAGCGGCGAGGTGGTCGGCTACGCCGAGTTCGTCGCCCCGGCCATGCTCGCCGCCGCGGCGATGACCGGCGCGCTGTCCGAGACCACGTTCAACTTCTTCGGCAAGATGAAGTTCGTCCGGCTCTACGAGGGCATCCTGGCCACGCCGGTGCGCCCGATCGAGATCGCGCTGGGCGAGCTGGCCTGGGCGATGGTCCGCGGGCTGATCTATTCGGTCGCCTTCGTGGTCATCATGGTGCTGCTCGACCTCACGACCGCCGCCCGCGCCCTCGCGATGCTGCCCGCCACGCTGCTGATCGGGATCGCCTTCGGCGCGCTGGGCATGGCCGTCTCCACGATCATCCGCAGCTGGCAGGATTTCGACCTCATCGCGGCCGGCCAGTTCGCCCTGTTCCTGTTCTCCGGCACGTTCGTCCCGCCCACCGGCTATCCCGCGGTGCTGCGCTGGCTGGTCGAGGTGACCCCGCTCTACCGCTCGGTCGACCTCGTGCGGGCCCTTAGTACCGGCACGACCGGCTGGCTCCAGGCGCTCGACGTGGCCTATCTGCTCGCCCTCGCGGCCCTCGGCCTGACGGTCGCCGGCCGCCGCATGGAGCGCCAGCTCTGCAAGTGAGGACCGGTCCTCCGGGAGAAGGAGGTTAGGGCGGCTTGGTGGCGGGCATCACGTCTGTGGGCCGTTGTGGCACGTCGCGGGCGGGGTGAGGCGACGCGGCGAACGGCCCGCACCGAGGACGCTGGGCGCCTGGAGGGCACCGATGAAACTGCGGCACAAGCACGACGACGAGAACGCGTCGACCCGCGTCAACGGCTCACCCGAGGCCGCCCGCGAGCGCTCCGGGGACGATTACGACGTGGACGCCGCCGCGACCACGCGCACCGGCGACGACCAGGAACGTGATCTCTCTGCCGTGCCGCCCGACGCCGGCCCGAAGAGCCCGGCCCAGCTGCGGGGCAAGGGCCTTGTGGCCGCCCTGAAGCGAACGGCCAAGCAGTTCTCGAGCGACAACGTCACCGACTGGGCGGCCGCGCTGACCTACTACGGCGTGTTGTCGATCTTCCCCGGGGCGCTGGTGCTGGTGTCCATTCTCGGGCTGCTGAGCAACGACGGCCAGCAGACCGTGAAGGACACCGTCGGCCAGATCGCGGGCAACAACGCGGAGATCCAGAACCTGGTCGACACGGTGCTGAACCAGGTGTCGGACTCCGGCACGGCCAGCTTCGCGGCGATCGTCGGTCTGGTGCTGGCCTTCTGGTCGGCCTCCGGCTACGTCGCCGCCTTCATGCGCGCCTCCAACGCCGTCTACGACGTGCCCGAGGGCCGCCCGATCTGGAAGACGCTGCCGATCCGTGTCGGTGTCACCGCGGTCATCGGACTGATGCTCATCATCTCGGCGTTCATCGTCGTCTTCACCGGTGAACTCTCGCGGGTCGTCGGCGAGAAGATCGGCCTTGGCGACGCGGCCGTCACGGCGTGGAACATCGCCAAGTGGCCGGTGCTCGTGATGCTGGTCAGCCTGATGTTCGCGATCCTCTACTGGGCCTCGCCCAACGCGAAGACCGGCGGGTTCCGCTGGGTCAGCCCGGGCGGCATCTTCGCCGTCGTGCTGTGGCTGGTTGCCTCCGGCGCGTTCGCGCTCTACCTGGCCAACTTCGCCGACTACGGCAAGACGTACGGTGCGCTGGCGGGTGTCATCGCGTTCCTGGTCTGGCTGTGGATCTCGAACATCGCGATCCTGCTCGGCGCCGAGTTCGACGCGGAACTGGAGCGGGGACGCGCGATCGCGGCCGGCCATGATCCCTCCGACGAGCCTTTCCTGGAGCTGCGCGACGACCGCAAGCTCAAGAAGGGCAGCGAACAAGGCTTGAGTACGAAGTAACCTCCCCCCGCGAAGCCCCGGCCGATCAGGCCGGGGCTTCGCGCGTTCCAGGGGCCATGATCAGGGACGGTGACGGACGGAAAGGTCTTGGTCAACCAGCCGTTAGCACCGGTACTTTTGCCGCGAGAGACAAAAGTTTGTAATGATCTTCAAGAAGGTATGGACTCCGGAGCGGCAACGCGCCTACTGTGACGGTCACAACACCGAGGGGTTACCCCGGTGTTAAGCGCCTCCGGAGGTTCCTGTGTACGTCGCCGACGCCCCCCACTTGCGGGTCCTGCGCCTGCTGCGGGACGAGGGCCCGGTGTCGCGAGCCGAGTTGGGCGACCGCCTCGAGCTTACCCGTCCGCGCTTGATCGCCGAGGTTGATCGCCTGGTCACGGCCGGTTTGATCGCCGAGGCGGGCATGGCCGCCTCCCGGGGTGGGCGCCGCTCGACCCTGGTCGAACTCAACCCCCGACTTCGGTTCGCCGCGGTCGATCTGGGGGCCAGTTCGATCGACATAGAGGTCGTCAACGGACGCCTCGAACCGGTCGCTACTTACCGCGAACCGTCCGACATCCGCTCGGGTCCGCGGACCATACTGCAACGGGTCAACGAGCTGCTTCACAAGGCTCGCACCGACGGTGCTTACGACCGGCTCGACGCTGTCGGCATCGGTGTTCCGGGGCCGGTGAGTTTCCGCGACGGCGTCCCGGTCTCGCCCCCGATCATGCCGGGCTGGGACCGCTATCCCGTCCGCGAGCTTCTCGCCCGCGAGCACGGCTGCCCCGCCGTCGTCGACAACGACGTGAACATCATGGCGATCGGCGAGCGGCACGGCGGCGTCGCGCACTCGGTCGACGACTTCCTTTTCGTCAAGATCGGTACGGGCATCGGCTGCGGCATCCATCTGGGTGGCACGGTCTACCGCGGGGTCGACGGCTGCGCGGGCGACATCGGCCACATACAGGTCGACGCCGGCGGTCCGGTCTGCTCGTGCGGCAACACCGGCTGTCTCGAGGCGTTGTTCAGCGGGTTCGCCTTGGCCCGCGACGCTCTCGCGGCCGCCCGCTCCGGTGAGTCCCCGGCCCTGGCCGAGCGTCTCGCCGCCTATCAGGCCGCGGCCCGCGCCGCGGCCGGCGAGTCGGCCGCCGACCAGGCGGGCGACGAGGAGCGGGTGGAACCGAACATCACCATCACCGCGCGCGACGTGGCCGACGGCGCTGCCGAGGGCGACGTCACGTGCATCCGCCTGATCCGCGAGGGGGGCCGCCGCGTCGGCGGTGTGCTCGCCACGCTTGTCTCCTTCTCCAACCCTTCGATGATCGTTATCGGCGGGGGCCTGGCCCAGCTGGGCCACGTGCTCCTCGCCGAGATCCGCAGTGTGGTCTACCGCCGGTCGCTGCCCCTGGCCACCGGCAACCTCCCCGTTGTCCTTTCGGAGCTGGGCAGCAGGGCGGGCGTCACCGGCGCCGCCGTGCTGGCCAGCGACACGGCATTCGAGCAGGCGTCATGACCATTCCTTCCCGCGACGGCCGCACGCCGGCCGATCCGCCCCACCAGCCGACGTCCGAGCACGCCTCCCCCGTGGAGGCGACCGACCAGGCGGCCGAGTCCGCCGTCGCGACCCCACCGTCCGGGGCCGCGGCGGCGGGGGTCGCGCTGCGCACTCCGCAGGAGACTCCGCCACCGCCCGACGACAACGGTGGGGGTGACGGGCCCGGCGACGTGGTCCTGCGACTCACCGATGTGGTCAAGACCTTCCCGGGCGTACGCGCCCTCGACGGCGTGCAGCTAGAGGTGCGCGCGGGCGAGGTGCACTGCCTGCTCGGGCAGAACGGCGCCGGCAAGTCCACGCTGATCAAGGTGCTGGCCGGCGTGCACCACGCCGACAGCGGCGAGGTCAACTTCCTGGGCGAGTCGTTCGCGCCGGCCACCCCGCAGGCCGCCATGCGGGCCGGCATCGCCACCATCTATCAGGAGCTCGACCTCGTCGACGATCTCTCGGTCGCCGAGAACGCGTTCCTCGGCCATGAGGACAGCCGCTTCGGCTTCAGCCGCCGGCGTGCCGCGGCCCAGAAGACCCGGGGCATCCTGGCCCGGCTCGGCCACGGCGAGATCCCGCCGCGCACGATGGTGCGCGACCTGCCCGCGGCCGGAAAGCAGATCGTCAGCATGGCCCGTGCCCTCTCGCACGAGGCCCGGCTGATCGTCATGGACGAGCCCAGTGCGGTGCTCGCTCACGACGAGGTGGAGAACCTGTTCCGCATCATCCGGGAGCTGACGGCCCAGGGCATCGCGGTCATCTACATCTCCCACCGCATGGAGGAGATCCGCGAGATCGGCGACCGCGTGACCGTGCTCAAGGACGGCCGCACGACCGCGGCCAACCTGCCCGCGCGCAGCACACCGACCCGCGAGCTGGTCAGCAAGATGACCGGCCGCAGCATCGAGTACGTCTTCCCGCCCCGCCGCCCCCCGCTGCAGCTCGACCCGCTGCTGGTGGTCGACGGGCTGAGCCGTGCCGGCGAGTTCGCCGACGCGAGCCTGACGGTCGCGCCGGGCGAGATCGTCGGCATCGCCGGGCTGGTCGGTTCGGGCCGCTCCGAGCTGCTGGAAACGATCTTCGGCGCCCGCCGGGCCGACGCCGGCACGGTCACGCTCGACGGCCAGCGCATCACCAGCGTCGGCAAGGCCGTGAGCAAGGGCATGGGGATGGCGCCGGAAGAGCGCAAGAGCCAGGCCCTGCTGCTCGACGAGCCGGTCTACAAGAACATGACGCTCGCGTCGTTCTCCGGCTTCGCCAAGGCCGGCTTCACCGACACGGCCGGGGAACGCCGGGCCGCCGAGAAGACGGCCGACGCTCTCGAGCTGCGCCCGCGCGACGTGAACCGGCCGATCCGGACGCTCTCCGGCGGCAACCAGCAAAAGGTCGTGGTCGGCCGCTGGCTGCTCGAGAACACCAAGCTGCTGCTGCTCGACGAGCCCACCCGCGGCGTCGACGTCGGCGCTCGGGCCGAGCTCTACCAGGTCATTCACGATCTGGCCGAGCGCGGCGTGGGGGTGCTGCTGGTCTCCAGCGAGGTGCCCGAGGTGCTCGGTCTGGCCGACCGGGTGCTCGTGATGCGTGAAGGCCGGATCATCCGCGAGGCGCCCGCCTCGGAACTCGACGAGGACACCGTCCTCGACCTCGTGATGGCGGGGTCGCTGACGACTGAGTCCATCCTGGAAGGGGAGCCAGCATGACAACCCAGACTGCGCCCCCGGAGGCGACCACCAAACACGAGCGCCGCAAGATCGACGACGGGGTTCTGCGTAACCTCGGCCTGGTCGGCGTCCTCGTCCTGCTCATCGTGGTCGGCATCATCACGAAGCCCGACCTCTACAGCGACCCGACCTGGGTCAAGAACAACTTCCTGACGATCCTGCAGCAGGCGTCGGCGATCGGCGTGGTCACGGTCGGCATGACCTTCGTGATCATCGGCGGCGGCATCGACCTGTCGGTCGGCGCGATCATCGCCCTGGCCGGGGTCTGGGCGACGACCCTCGCGACCCAGAGCTACGGCGCCGGCGGCATGATCTTCACGGCCCTGATCGTGGGCATCGCGGTCGGCCTCGTGAACGGCGTGCTGATCTCGTACGGGAAGCTTGTGCCCTTCATCGCGACACTGGCGATGCTGGTGGCGGCCCGGGGTCTGGCCGCGCAGATCTCCGGCAAGCAGACCCAGATCTCGGCGAACTCCACGATCAACAGCCTGGCCAGCGAACGGCTGCTCGGCATCCCGCTGCTGGTCTGGATTCTCGCCCTCGTGGTCGCCGCCGGCTGGGTTCTGCTCAACCGCACGACCTTCGGCCGGCGCACGGTGGCCGTGGGTGGTAACCCCGAGGCGGCTCGGCTCGCCGGCATCAACGTCAAGCGGCACCACATGCTGCTCTACGCGCTGTCCGGCCTCTGCTGCGGCATCGCCGCGATCATGCTGACGTCGCAGGCGACCAGTGCTCAGGCCGCCATGGCGAACCTGTACGAACTCGACGCGATCGCTGCGGCGATCATCGGTGGCACGCTGCTCAGCGGCGGCCGCGGCACCATTGTCGGCGCCCTCTTCGGGGTGCTGGTCTTCTCCACCATCACCAACCTGTTTGCGATCAACAACCTCTCCACCGAGGTTCAGAACATGGTCAAGGGCGCGATCATCGTGGCCGCCGTCCTGATCCAGCAGTTCCGTTACCGCTCATTCACACAACTGTTCAAGCGCTGATTTTCTTTTTCGCCCGGTTCCGCTCGACCCGGGTACTCCTTGGGAGGAATCATGTCCGCTTTGTCCCGTAGGCGCATTCTGTTCGGTGGTGCCGCGGTCGGCGCCGGTGCGCTTCTTACCGCCTGCACGAGCAACGAGCCCGAAACCAACGCGCAGGTGAACACCAACACCGGCACGAGCGCCAACCCGAATGCCGCCGCCGGCCAGAAGGTCATCATCGGCTTCTCCGCCCCGGCCGCCGACCACGGCTGGATCGCGGCGATCACCACCAACGCCAAGGCGCAGGCCGCGGTGTACCCCGATGTCGAGTTCCGGGCCGTCGAGTCGGGCACTGACGCGGCCGCCCAGCGTGCCGCGATCGCGACGCTCATCGCGCAGAAGCCCACTGTCATCGTGATGCTCCCGGCCGACGGCAAGGAGCTCGACTCGACCGGCCTCGAGGCGATGAAGGCCGGTATCCCGGTCATCAACCTCGACCGGGCGTTCCCGTCGCGGGCGGCCTACCGGCTGCAGATCAAGGGCGACAACTACGGCATGGGCCTCGCCGCCGGCCACTACATCGGCGAGCAGCTCAAGGCCAAGGGCGTCACCAACCCGATCATCGGCGAGATCCCGGGCATCGACTCGCTCGAGCTGACCCAGGAGCGCACCCAGGGCTTCAACACCGCGCTCGCGGAGTACGGCTTCAAGGTCGCCAACCGGCGTCCGGCGGAGTTCACCGCCGACTCCGGCCAGGCCGCTGCGACCGCCCTGCTGCAGGCGCTGCCCAAGATGGACGCCCTCTGGAACCACGACGACGACCAGGGCATCGGCGTTCTCGCCGCGATCAAGCAGACCAACCGCAGTGAGTTCTTCATGGTCGGCGGCGCGGGCTCGAAGCTGGCCATCGACGCGATCACCAAGGACGACTCGGTGCTCAAGGCGACCGTGACCTACAGCCCGTCGATGGCCTCCTCGGCCATCTCCCTCGCCCGGCTCATCGGCCAGGGCAAGGGCATGAGCGACCTGGTCGAGCTGCAGGTGCCGCAGGAGATCACTCTCGCCTCCGAGACGATCACCAAGGACAACGCGGCGAAGTACGCCAAGCTCGGCTTCTAAGAAGGAGATTCGATGTCGGAGCAGCTGCGGGTCGGCATGGTCGGCTACGCGTTCATGGGGGCGGCGCACTCGCAGGCGTGGCGCACCGTCAACCACGCTTTTGACCTGCCGCTGACGGCACGGATGACGGCGGTGAGCGGTCGCTCCCCGGAAGGGGTGGCGGCCGCCGCTGCGAAGCTCGGCTGGGACGAGCACACCACCGATTGGCGCAGCCTGATCGATCGGGACGACATCGACCTGATCGACATCTGCACCCCGGGCGACACGCACGCCGAGATCGCCCTGGCCGCCCTGGCCGCGGGCAAGCACGTGCTCTGCGAGAAGCCCCTGGCCAACTCGGTGGCCGAGGCGCGAGAGATGGCAGCGGCCGCGACCGCCGCCGCTTCCTCGGGCGTACGGGCCATGTGCGGCTTCAACTACCGCCGGGTGCCCGCCGTGGCCCTCATGCGCAAGCTCGTGCAGGAGGGCCGGATCGGCGAGATCCGGCACGTCCGCGCCAACTACCTGCAGGACTGGATCATCGATCCGGAGTTCCCGCTGGTGTGGCGTCTTCGCAAGGAACTGGCCGGGTCGGGGGCGCTGGGCGACATCGGCGCCCACATCATCGACACGACCCAGTTCGTCACCGGTCAGTCGATCACCTCGGTGTCGGCGCTGACCGAGACGTTCATCAAGCAGCGCCCGCTGCCGTCCGGCTCGGCGGGCCTGTCCGCCGCGGCCTCCTCCGACGGCAGCGGCCTGGGCGACGTGACGGTCGACGACGCGGCCCTGTTCCTGGCCCGCCTCGACGGCGGAGCGATCGGCACCTACGAGGCCACCCGCTTCGCCACCGGCCGTAAGAACGCCCTGCGCATCGAACTCAACGGCTCGAAGGGCTCGCTCGCGTTCGACTTCGAGCGGCAGAACGAGCTCGAGTTCTACGACGCCGAGCGGCCCAGCTCCGAGCAGGGCTTCACCCGCATCCTGGTGACCGAGCCCGACCACCCGTACATGACGGCGTGGTGGCCGCCGGGCCACGGCATCGGCTACGAGCACACCTTCACCCACGAGGTACGCGACCTGATCGAGGCGATCGCCACCGGTCAGCAGCCCACCCCGTCGTTCGACGACGCGCTTCAGGTGCAACTCGTCCTTGACGCGGTGAGCCGCTCGGCCGAGACCGAGCAGTGGGCGTCGGTGGAGGACCCGGCTCTCGAGCCGGCCCTCAAGGGATAAGCGTCCGTCGCGGGCCGGCGAGGGAATGGTGCGGTTGCGCCCCGCGCCGGCCGGCCCGCAACGGGCTTCACCCGTCTTCACGCCTGTCGTACGTCTTCACGCCTGTCGTACGTCTTCACGCCTGTCGTACGTCTTTACGGCCTGTCGTATCCGCAGATCTCGTACAGCCAGTGGTCGTAGTAGCGGCGGACCGCCTCGCGGTCGTCGTGGTCGAGGGCCAGCCAGTCGCGAGCGGCCTCGACGGCCCGCTCGGCCTGCCACTCGCCCTCGCCGAGCACACCCCACACGAGATAGAGGCTGGTCGCGAACTCCTCGGACTCGAGGTGGTCGTGCAGGGCGGCCATGATCGCGGCGGCGGGGATCGAGGGGTCGTCCGCCTTGATCAACACCTGCATCAGCAGGGTGATCTCGTCCAGGTAGGCGGGCGCCGGTCGCTGATCATTCACCACCGAACGATGACACGACTACGTGCCGAAGTGATTACCGGTCTCACACGCCGGTGTGTTGCGTTCACCCCCGCACGAGGCGGGTGAGGTTCGTGAGGCTGGTGATCAGGGCCGTTGTGTAGACCAGGATCCGGCCGGCCCACTTCACCACGGCCGACGCGATCTGGGCGGCCACGATCGGGATCGTCACGATGAGCAACGCCTCGGCGGCCCAGACGATCACCCGCGCCACCAGATCGGCGATCAGATCCCGTACGAGATCTCGCGTGAACGTGACCAGGTTGCCCGCCGCCTGCGTAGCCGAGGACATCGTTGTGGCCAGCGACGACAGCCCGCCCAGAGCGTCGACGTTGTTGGCCATCAGGCTCTGATAGGTCAGCGCGGCCGGGCCCGTCCAGTCGGGCAGGTCGGCGGCGAGGGCACCCCGCAGGTCAGTGGCCATCGCGGACAGCTCGCCGGCCATGTTCTGCCAGGTGGCGGCGTGGGCGGCGACCCGCTCGGGCATACCCGCGAGCTTGTCGAGAACCTCGCGCAGAGGCTCGAAGTACTCCATCGCCCAGCCCAGCCCGTTGGCGAGCAGCGTGCTGAACGGGTCGAGCACCGCCGACGCGGCCTCGAGCGCGAACGCCCCACCGGCGACGGCCTGATCGACCCAGCCCCCGCCGGCGATCGACTGCTGCAAACCTTGGAAGCTGTCGACAAGCGACGCGCCCGACGTGCCCGGCCCGGTCGAGGCGACAGCGACCAGATCGGGCATCAGAGGCCACCGGCCCGGCGCAGGCGCTCGGCGGCCGCGTCGTCGGCGAGCTCGTAGTCCTGCCCCGTACGCACCAGCGCGTCCGACGCGAGGCGAAGATTCTCCTCGACGTACGCGTAAAGCTCGTCCTGCTTCGCGTGCCGGGCCTCGAGAACGCCCGCCATCCAACCGCAGAGCAGCCCGTACGCCGCGTCGTCCTGGACGATCGCCGAACTGGCCGCCCTGACCGCGGCGAAACGCTGCTGAACGCCGTCGACCCGGGTCGCGTGCGCCCGCAGCTGCTGACCGTCGACCGAGAACCCGTCACTCATGCGAGCCGCTCCTCGATCGCGCGGGCCACGGCGGAATCGGCCCCGAGTGTTTCGCTGAGAATGTCGTGCCGGGCCTTGGCTGCCCTATGCCGGGCTGTCCCGTGCGCCTCCATGACCGCCCGCGAAACGGCGTCAGGGGCGACACTGCGAATCCGCTCGGAGAACCGCACCTCGACGAGAACCCCACCGGAGTCGATAACCACCTCGGCCAGGTTGTTGCCGTCGGAGGCGCTGATCCGCAGCCCGTCGAGCCGCTCACTCATCGCCTGGGTGGCGGCCGCGGCCCGGTCGACGCGCCCCTTCCAGTCCCGCAGATACTCCCGCGAACTGTCCGGATCCAACAGCGGCTCGGTCATTCCCTCTTTCTACCGCGCCACGTCAATCATCAATGTCTCTTCTCGTTCTCGGCCTGATCGATTGCGGCACGTACCCACCCGGCGAACTGCCGCAGGAAGACAGCCGCGCCCGCGTCGGTCGGGTCGTCGTCGAGAGGCCAGCTGGCGTCGATCGAGACCATCCGGAAGAGAGTGCCGTTCGGAAGATCCTCGGTCAGAACCGTTTCGAGGGCGGTGAGTTCTTGACGCAGGAAGTAGGTGTTGTAGCGCGCGGTGGTAAGCAGTTCCTCGCGGATCTCGTCGCTTCCGTCGGAGTCGGGGACGTAACCCTGGAGGAGCGAGCGGGCTTTCTCGATCGTCGAGCGCGCTTCACGCTCGGCGATCCGCGCCCGCAGCGGCTCGGGAAGTCCAGAGGTGTCCATGCGCTTCACGGTAGTATCCCCGCAGGGAACGCGGTGACCACGAAGGCTTTCGCCGGGTCCGAATTCGGCACGAGCTCGATCTTGATGCGCACCAGGCTCGTCGCCATATGGTGCGCCTGACGTGGACCGGTTCCGTGCATCCCGCCGTTGAGGAAGCCCTCACCGACACGATGGCCGGAGTCGTACTGGCCTCGGTGCCGACCCTCCATCGCCAGATCACTGCGAATGCCGTCCCAGTTCCGCCGGATGTAGTCGTTGACCTCCTGGGTCATGATCGAGGCGCCGTCCCACTTGAACGACTGGTTCTCGGCCTTGCTCCAGCCCGTGTCCTTGTAGATGCGGCCCTCGATCGTCTGCACGTTCGGATCTCGCCTCAACGGCACGTCGGGTCCGTGACGCTCGATCGTATGAGCGGGATCGTTGTCCCGGTCGTTCCTGGCCAGGTCGATCTTCGGCGGATCGGCGCCGAGCTGATCATAGGTGCGCATCGCCCGGGCGAGCATGGCTTCCCCGTCGGCCGACGGCTGCGGTGATTGCGCGGCGTTGCCTGTGTTCGCGCCCGATCCCGCGCGACCCCGCGGAACGATTCCTTCGACCACCGCCTGCCCCTCGGCCACACTTCGCACCGGGCCATGCGCTCCCGAGGGGCTGCCTCCGCCCCGGTCGGGCGGGTCCGGGGGGTCTCCGTTGCCGTGGCTGCGAGGGCGCGACGTCAAGGATCAATCCGTCCGTCGGTTGCGAAGCTTTCGGCGATTGACCGTCACCTATCGATTGAATCGCAGCGCCGCAACCGCCGTGCCTTCACAACTGGTCAGTTTTCGAGAAGCGGCCGATGACCCGCGGTCCCTAGCATGATGGGCATGACCAGGGCAAACGAAGGACGGGAGACGGTTGTGAGCTTTACCGAGGAAGAGCGGGCGGCGATGAAGGAGCGGTCGAAGGAGGTCAAGGCCGCGCGCCGCGGCAAGGTCAAGGACGAGGAGCCGGCCGTCCTGGAGAAGATCGCGGAGATGACGGGGGAGGACCGGGTGCTGGCCGAGCGGCTGCACGCGCTCGTCAAGGCGAACGCGCCCGAGCTCAAGCCGCGGCTCTGGTACGGCATGCCCGCGTACGGGAAGGACGGTAAGGCGACTGTTTTCTTCCAGCCGGCCGTCAAGTTCAAGGCCCGGTACGCCACGATCGGCTTCAACGAGGAGGCCGAGCTCGACGACGGTGAGATGTGGCCCACCGCGTACGCCCTGATCAGGCTGAACGCCGAGGTCGAGGCGCGGATCACCGAGCTGCTGAAGAGGGTCGCCGGTTAGCATCAGGGGTGATGAGTGATCAGAACGGCTGGCTCAAACTGCTCGCCGAGAACCCGAACCATTCGCAGTGGTATGTCGACCGTTTCCGCACCATGGCCGAGTCCGGCGCCGATCTGGCCGGCGAGGCGCGCTTGATCGACGCCATGCTGCCCCGGCAGGCGCGGGTGCTCGATGCCGGTTGCGGCACGGGGCGGGTCGGTGGCCTGCTAGCAGCGGCGGGGCACGAGGTGGTCGGCGTCGATCTCGACCCGGTTCTGATCGCCGAGGCGAAGTCGCAGCATCCGGGCGCGACGTGGCTGGTCGGTGATCTGAGCGAGCTCGACCTGCCCGAGTCCTTCGACGTCGTGGTCAGCGCCGGCAACGTGATGACCTTCGTGGCGCCCGCCACCCGGGTCGAGATCCTGCGCCGGCTCGGGCGGCACCTGCGCGACGGCGGCCGTGTGGTGATCGGTTTCGGCGCCGGTCGCGGCTACGCCTTCGACGACTTCCTGACCGATGCCGGCGCCGCCGGTCTGACCACTGACCTGCTGCTCGGCACATGGGACCTGCGCCCGTTCACGCCGGAGTCCGACTTCCTGGTCGCCGTTCTGCGTCCGGCGTAGAAGTTTTCGTTATCGCGCGCGTCGCCACGGGTCTCCTTCTCAAGCAACCTGTGAGGAGTGACCCGTGTCGAACAACTCCGACGTGCCGCAGCCTCGCCACCGCCGCCGGCCGCAGCGCGTCTGGGCCGTCGTCGGTGCCGGTGCGGCCGTGGTCGCCGTGGCCGTGACGGCGGGGGCGGTCGCGCTGGCCGCCACGAGCGCCGAGCCCACGCCGTCCGCTGAAGCCGCCGCCGCAGTGCAGTCCGCGTCGAGTGCCGCCGTCGCGTCGTCACCCGCGCGTTCGGCGAGCCCGGCGTCCGCGACCCCGTCGCGACCAGCATCCGCCGCCCCCACGACTGGCGCACCGACGACTGGCGTGCCGGCTCGCGAGGTGCCCAAGGGCGGCTGGATCCCCGTCGACCAGGCGGCGTGGAAGAAGCAGGTCGCTGCCTACAAGAGCCGCAAGCCTGCCGCCGTACCGGCCGGGGTCGGTGATCTTCCGGAGTTTCGCGCGGACTGCAAATACAGCCACCGTCTCGCCGACGACCCGATCGTCCTACCGGGACTGCCCGGCGCCTCGCACATGCATTCGTTCGTCGGCAACAAGGCCCTCGACGCGCACACCACGGCGGCCGACCTGATGAAGTTCACGGCCACCACCTGCAAACCCGTGCAGGACCACTCCGCGTACTGGGTGCCGACGCTCTATGACAACGCCAGCGGCAAGCCGGTCGAGACCACGGGTTTCCGTGTCTACTACCGCTCGCTGCGCGGCGACTCGGACGACGTCATGCCCGCCCCCAACGGCCTGCGCATGGTCGCCGGCGACGCCAAGAAGAAGGTGCCGACCCCGCGCGGCGCACAGGGCCAGTT
This sequence comes from Actinoplanes solisilvae, assembly GCF_003999975.1. Classification (GTDB taxonomy): domain Bacteria; phylum Actinomycetota; class Actinomycetes; order Mycobacteriales; family Micromonosporaceae; genus Actinoplanes; species Actinoplanes solisilvae. The sequence continues at coordinate 160,061 of NZ_RJAC01000019.1, forward strand.
CTACTGCGCCTTCTACGGCCCCGGCGACCTCGACGGCATCGCCCGCAGCAGCAACGGCAACTGGCCCATCTGCGGCGGCGACGCCACCCTGCACTTCATGCTGCAGTTCCCCGATTGCTGGGACGGCAAGCACCTCGACAGCCCCACCCACAAGGCGCACGTCACCTTCGGCAGCGACCGGGCCTGCCCGTCCAGCCATCCGGTCCGCATCCCGGCCATCACCTTCGACATCCAGTACGGGGTGAAGGGCAGCAAGGCGGGCTATTACCTGTCCTCGGACAAAGATGTGAAGAGCGCGTCCTCGATGCACGGCGACGCCTTCGTCATGTGGGACCCGGACGTGATGAACAGCCGTACGAAGGACTGCATCCGTCAGCGCCGCACGTGCGACAACTACGGCTACCTCAGGTGACCCCGGCCGCCCCGCGGTCAGCCTTCAGTTCGGCGAGATAGGCCTCGGTCAGCCCGTCGAGTACGGACGGCGTGCCCGCCGGGCGCGCGATGCCGAGGTGCAATTCGCGCAGCTCGTCCATGAAGTCGTCCCACAGCGGCTGGCCGCCGCGCTCGAGCAGTTCGGCGCGGATGGCCAGCTCGCGGGTGACCGGCAGGTGGCGGCGGCCCCACGCGCCGAGGTGGGCCAGCACCGGCACGAGCTGGATGGCCGGCTCGGTGAGGCTGAGCAGGATGCGCTGCTTGTGGGACGGGTCGGGCGCCGACGTGATCATGCCGAGGTCGGTGAGACGAGTCAGCCGGTCGGCCAGGATGTTGGAGGCGATGCCCTCCTCCGAGTCGGTCAGCAGGGCCCGGAAGTGCCGCCGGTTGCCGAACATCATGTCCCGGATGATCAGCAGCGACCACTTGTCACCCAGCACCTCCAGCGAGAGGTTGATCGGGCACCCGGAACGGTGGTCGGCGCTCATCTCGGTATTCCTTTCCGTTACTGCTTGCAGTCTACAATCGGTTCCCCTACAGTCCGAACCAGTTGCAGTTCGCAATCGGTTCACCTGGAGGCAACGACATGGCCCGCGTCGTCTGCGACATCTCGATCTCCGCCGACGGGTTCGCCACCGGCGTGCACCAGACGCTGGAGCGGCCGTTCGGCGACGGCCCGGTCGAGCAGCTGCACCGATGGATGTTCGAGACCCCCGACGAGAACGCGGCCGAGCGAGCGGCGATCGTCGCGGCCGACGCGTTCATCATGGGCCGCAACATGTTCGGTCCGGGCCGCGGCGAGTGGGACCTGGAGTGGTCGGGCTGGTGGGGCGAAGACCCGCCGTACCACAAGCCGGTCTACGTCCTGACCCACCACGAACGCGACGACCTGCCGATGCGGGGCGGCACCACGTTCCACTTCATCACCGGCGGCATCGAGGCGGCCCTCACGCGCGCGGTCGAGGCCACCGGCGACGGTACGATCGCGATCGCGGGCGGCGCGACCACGGTCAACCAGTTCCTGGCCGCCGGCCTGATCGACGAGCTTCGGCTGCACATCGCCCCGGTAGTCATCGGGGCCGGCGAGCGCCTCTTCGACGGCGTCCCGCCCCAGGGCCTCGAGCAAATCTCCGCACGCGTATCCACATTGGTCACGCACATCAGCTACAAGATCAACCACTGAGCTCGTACGCGGGATGGCTGCTCTCGTCGCGCGGCGGGCGTTCCGTCCCGCGGATCGGGCCGGGCCCAGCTCGTCAGGGAATCAGTTCGAGTTGGTCTGGTGTCAGAGGCACCTGTGCGACCGTCCGGCCCTCTTCGTCGGTGAACTCCACCTCGTACGCGAGATTCGGCCGCTCGAAGACGTGCACGACGGCGCCCGTCGCACCCGCGGCCAGTCCCTCCGCCGGCAAGTCGATCAGCAGCCGGACCGTGTCGTAGAGCTTCACGATTTTTCCTTCGGGAACGAAATTGTCACCAGCCGTGGAGTGGCTGATCCGGTGTCGACTATCCAGGCCGTGCGCACGATGATGCTGCCTTCGGGCCCTGTGAGTGGCACATCGACAGCCCACCGTTGACCGTACTGGTCTGCCCTGCCCTCGATCGGCGTCCCACTGATCACGCCGTCGCGGATCTGTCGTTCGATCTGCGACGCGTCGCTTGCCTCCAGCCCTGTGACGCTGTTGATCACTCGATATTTGTTGCGGCCTACGGGATGGTCGGGGTTCATCGCATATCCCGTGATCTTGTTTGAATCGATCTCACCGGCGGTGAAGTCAGGGGCGCTTGCCGCAGTGGGGGCACCGTTGCCGGTTGTGCCGCCGCGTCCGCCGTCGGCAGTCGATCGCCCGACGGATGCCTTCTCGGAGAGTCTTTGGTGGCCTTCGGCCACACTTCCCGGCGTGCCGGGTTCAGGCTTCGGGCTGTCGCGCCGGCCGTGAGGGCCTGGTGGTTCGCCGCCGTCACCGCCCTGCGGTGTTCGGGGCCGCCCGGTCACGGTCGTAACCGTCGCTCAGTGTCCCCATTCATGTCCGTCGACATTAGCAAGCGACTTCCATCTATTCCGTAGGCGAAGGACCCGTCGGGGAAGGCCCTCGGCGGTCAGGATGTCGTTGACGTCGCGGCAGGGGTTGCGGGGCCGGGATGGCCGTAGCCGATTCGCATCGGCAGTTGGGGTAGCCTGGCATTCCGTCGACGGCCAGCGCCTGACGGGCGTTGAACACGGCCGCGCCGCAGCCCAGCCGCACGGCCCAGCCGCACCCGTCGGCCGCGGAAAGCGGCCGCGAAGCGTCGGCCAGCACCTCGACCGAGCCGTCGCGTAGTCAGAACCGCCACGGCTGTGTGTTGTGCAGGGACGGCGCGCGGATCCTGGCCGCCGCGGCCCGCAGAAGGTCCTGCCGGCCGTAGGGCGGCATCACAGCCTGACGATCACGTCGGCCGCTGTGCGACGAGGACGCTCCGGCAGGGGTGTCGCCGAGCTCGGGTAGCCGAGCCGCACCGCCACGTAGGGCTCGCCGACCCCGGCCAGCAGCCCTCGCACCAGCACCCGCGGCCACTCCACCTCGATCGCGTCGCTCAGTGGCGCCGTGGCGAGCCCGTCGGCCGTCGCCAGCAACAGCAGGGCCGAAAGCGCCTCCCCGCCCCGCAACAGCGAGCCCAGGTCGTCGCCGAGCCCGAACAGAACCACGTACGCGGCTCCCTCGTCGTGATCGGAGCCGACCGCCAGCCCGGCCTCGCCGTCGGGCGCGAAATCCCGTACTGGAACCCTTCGCAACCCGGGCGAGACCGCTGTGGCCGGGGGAATCCCGGAGGAGGAGGAATCTGAGGTCCACTCCCGCAGCTCCGCCCGGTAGCGCGGATCGGTCAGCTCGGCGTCGCTCGCCAGGGACGCCGCGATGCCCAGCTTCGCGACCTGCTCGGACGTCACGACGTGCAGGTAGGCGCCGCGGGCCTCGACCGCGAGACGAAGCCGGGTCAGCTCGGCGTCCGGCACGGTCCGCGCTCCGAAGGGCCGGCGGTCGGTGCGCCGCCGCGGGATCGCCTCCGCGAGGCGCGCCACCGCCGGGTCGACCGGCACGGGCGAACCGAGCGTGACGCGGGCCAGCACTGACGGGTCGGGCAGGCGCGTGACCTCATAGGACCAGCCCGCGGCGCTCAGCGCGGTCAGCGCGTGGTGCAGCGCCGCCCCGCAGCTCAGCACGAGCATCCGCCCGTCCCGATCGGTGATCTCGAGACGCCGGGACAGGTCGGCGCGCAGTTCGAGGACGTCGCCGTCGATCTGCCAGATCCACGGCTGGGTGTTGAAGACGGACGGGGCGTGCAGCGCGGCCGTGGCGGCCCGTTCGAGCGGTGTCATGAGCCCAGCGTCCCGCCGCCGACACTACCTCGATCAGGGCCGAAGGTCCCGGCTCACGAGGAGATCGGCACACAGCGCCCCACATCAACGGCGACGGGACCAAAGGCCCTTCAGCCGCCCGGTCGTACGGGGTGGGAAGGTCGGATGATCCGAGTCTCGTCGATCCGTGGGCTGATCCTCACGTCGTACGAGGAGCCGTGCTGGCGACCCGGCTGCTCGGCGACCACCCGTGAATTTGTCGTCACGACAAGATCCAGTGCGGGCGCACGGGTGATCGTCTTTTGCATGCCCGAATTCTCATATGGTGCACACGCATAGACCCCCGTGGAACCATTTCGGCAGCACCCTTACCAGTTCTACCGGCAGGTCACCATGTGCATTCTCATCGACCCTTGCCTATTAGCGGGCCCGCCGCCGATCATGTTCTTGCCGGTCATGGCGTCGCACGGCCCGTACGCCGCTGATCCCGTGAACGCATGACTCTCGTATCCGAGGGCAGGTGATCCCACGGTTGGAGGCGCTATGGCAACGCGAGGGCCCGCGGCGCGCGTTTCGGGCGCCGGCGGCCGCATGGTCCATACTGGACCAGTAAGCACGTGCCGATGCACGTGCAGATGCGCCGGTGCCCTTGTCCGGGGAGGACTCTGATGCGGCTGAGACATCCCTCCGGCCGGGTCGTGCATTTGAGCTGTGAGATCGCCCCGATGACGGCGTGCAATCTACCCGCCGTCATCGCCCAGCTCGACACGTACGGAGCGGTCCGCGCCCGGCTCGGCGCCGACGCTCTCGGCGTGAGCCTCTGGCTTCCCCCCTCGCTCGCCGCCGCCCTCGCCGTCGAGAGCCGCGCCCGCACCCGGCTGCGTGCCGAGATCGACGCCCGCAGGCTCGATGTCGTCACGTTGAGTGGCGCGCCCTTCGACGAGGGCGGCGGCGAGACCCCCTCCTGGAGCGAACCCGCCCGCCGGGAGTACACGCTCGACCTCGCCCGCATCCTGCTCGACCTGCTCGACGAGGACGCCGTGCGCGGCACCGTCAGCACCACCGGCATCGGCCCCCGCGAGGGCTGGGCCGAGGCCGACGAGAAGGCGACCGCCGGCATCCTGCGGCGCCTCTCGGCCGGCCTCGCCGACCTCGCCTGGCAGAACGGGCGGGCCGTCCGCGTCGGGTTCCAGCCGGCCGCCGGGCAGGTGCTCGACAGCCCCGCCCAGACCGTGGCCGCGCTCAGCCGCGTCGACAAGGACCGGCTCGGCCTCAGCCTCGACCTCGGCCACGTCGCCCGCCGTTGGCCCGACCCCGCCGCCGGCATCGAGACCGTCACCGACGCGGGGCTCGCGATCGTCGAGGTGCGCCTGACCGCCGTGGCCGGGTCGACGACGGGCGCCTGGCGCGAAGGCCTGCGCCGCCTGTTCGGCCGCCAGGGCCCGCTCACCGAGAACCTGACACTCGTCAGCCGGGCCGCCGAGTCCACCGCCGAACAGATCGCGGGCGACGTTACGTACCTGTTGGCCGAGCTCGACGCCCTCGGCCTCGCACCCGAGAATGAGCCCTGTCCCGCTCGGTGAATCGGGCCCTTGCGTGCCGCGCCGATCCGTCTAGAGTCGGTCATGGCGTCACCATCAGGGGCGGACCGGGTCGTGGGAGGCGCAAACCCCTCCGGTCTGTTCCTCGGTGCTGCCAGGGGCGGCTTTCCCTCGCCGCCCGCCTAATGCTGCTCTTACCGAGTGCTCTTTTCGAGCCGAGTGCTCTAATTCGAGGGAGAAACGATGTCGCGACCCATCACGCTCTTCACCGGCCAGTGGGCCGACCTGCCCTTCGAGGAGGTCTGCCGGCTGACCTCCGAGTGGGGATACGACGGGCTCGAGATCGCCTGCTGGGGTGATCACTTCGAGGTCGACCGGGCGCTGAACGAGCCCGACTACATCGACCGCAAGCGCGAGCAACTCGCCAAGTACAACCTCAAGGTCTACGCGATCAGCAACCACCTCGTCGGCCAGGCCGTCTGCGACCACCCCATCGACGAGCGCCACAAGGACATCCTGCCGGCCGACATCTGGGGCGACGGAGAGGCCGAGGGCGTACGGCAACGGGCCGCCGAACGGATGAAGGACACCGCTCGCGCCGCGGCCAAGCTCGGAGTCGACGTGGTCGTCGGCTTCACCGGCTCGTCGATCTGGCACACCGTCGCCATGTTCCCGCCCGTCCCGCCAGCCATGATCGACCGCGGCTACCAGGACTTCGCCGACCGCTGGAACCCCATCCTCGACGTGTTCGACGAGGTCGGCGTGCGCTTCGCCCACGAGGTCCACCCCAGCGAGATCGCGTACGACTACTGGACCACCCGCCGCACGCTGGAGGCCATCGGCAACCGGCCCGCGTTCGGGCTGAACTGGGACCCGTCCCACTTCGTCTGGCAGGACCTCGACCCGGTCAACTTCATCCTCGAATTCAAAGACCGCATCTACCACGTCGACTGCAAGGACGCCAAGGTCCGCACCGGCGACGGGCGGCGCGGCCGGCTCAGCAGCCACCTGCCCTGGGCCGACCTGCGGCGCGGCTGGGACTTCGTCTCCACCGGCCACGGCGACGTGCCCTGGGAAGACTGCTTCCGCGCCCTGAACGCGATCGGCTACGAAGGCCCGATCTCGATCGAATGGGAAGACGCCGGCATGGACCGCCTCGTCGGCGCGCCCGAAGCCCTGCAGTTCGTGCGCCGCCTGGCGTTCGACGCGCCCACGGCCGCCTTCGACGCCGCGTTCTCGTCGTCGTCCTGACGTTCCGTCAGTGACACAGCTGAGGCCGCCCTCTCCGTTGAGGGCGGCCTCAGAGCTTTGTGCTGTGGTGCTCCGGTCAGATCGTGCTACCGGTGGGCTTGCTGTTCGTCGAAGCCAACGGCTCAGTCGGGCTGCTGCTGGTCCCCTCCGACGTGACGTGCAGCTTCTCGCCCAACTTCGACGACTGAAGCTTGTCCTTGCTCTCGCTGTACAGCTTGTTGGCCTGTGCCTGGGCGACCCCGGCGGCCTCCTGCACCGAGGGGTGCTCCCACACCTTCTTGGCGTTGGCCCGGATCTCCTCGTACTTCTCCCGGCCGGCGCGGCTGCCCAGGACGAAGCCCGCCGCGAGACCGGTGATGAACATCAGCTTTCCGCGCATGATGGCGGCTCCTTCCGTTCGTGACGCGCGAGCGTCGATGTTGCCGTGCATACCCATGCTGCGGCTTTCGTACTCCTACGCGCCGGGTTTCCCCCCGACGCGGCGAGCCGGGATACCCCTTCGCGCCCACACGCCCCCGTCATGTACTCTGTTCTCCGGCACCGAGAAAGACAAGGTGCTGGAGCAGCAGTCCCCTGTAGCTCAATTGGCAGAGCAGCCGGCTGTTAACCGGCAGGTTATTGGTTCGAGTCCAATCGGGGGAGCGAGTCGGAGGCCCCTGTCCGCGAACACCGCGGACGGGGGCCTCGCTCTGTTTCTTACCTGGGGGCCGAGCCCCCAGACCCCCACGATGTCGTGGTTGGGGTGGAAAGTGCCTGGGGGCGCTTTCCTGGGTCGAGGTCATGGGCCTTCCTGCTGGTGTGCTGGGCTAGTGCCTGGGGGCGCTTTCCTGGGTCGAGGTCATGGGCCTTCCTGCTGGTGTGCTGGGTGGCGGCGCGCTCGCCCCGGGGGCGTTGCGATGGGGTGGTTCCGGCGGCGGTGTGGGAATGACATCGTTCGATCAGGTTTGTGTTGCTGGGTGTTCGTTCTGGGTCGCTAGGTTTCATGATCGACATCTGCGTATGGGGGTGTCAGCGACTCAGGTTAGGAACCAGTGTGAGCTCTGATCTCGGCATCAATCGGACCCTCAGCCGGCGCGGTTTGCTCGGTGCGGCGGGGGTCACGCTCGGGGCGCTGGCGCTCGCTGAACCCGCGGAGGCTGCTTCGGCATCGGGCCGGGGCGGGGCGGGCGAGCCGATGACGCTTGCGTTGATCTCTGATACGCACCTCAACCCGGCTGCGCCAGCGCGGACGGAGACGATGCGGGCGGTTTTTCAGGCCATCGCGGCGCGGGAACCGGGGGCGGTGCTGCACTGCGGGGACATCACCGACTCGGGTACGCCGGAACAGATCGCGCTTTACCAGTCGACCGTTCCGGCGGGGCTGGCCGAGCGCATCCGCTACACCCCGGGGAACCACGAAGTGCGCTGGGACGTGGCGGCCAAGGAGAACTATCACCGGGCGTTCGGGGCCAGCCCGCAGTCGTTCGAGGTCGCGGGAGTGCACATCGTCGCGCTCGACCCGACGATCCTGTTGCAGGAGCCGGGGCACTTCGGCACCGAACTGCTCGACTGGCTGGAGCGGGATCTGCGCCGGGTCCGCAGGGGCACGCCGATCGTCGTGTTTCAGCACCACCCGGTCGGCGACACCTGGTTCTACGCCGACGACCAGGACCGGTTCCTCGAGATCGTCGAGCGGCACGACGTACGGGTGATCTTCGCGGGGCACGTGCACGCCGAAGCCGTACGCCCGATGAACGGCCTGGTCGAGGTGACCCTCAAAGCGGTCAAGGACGCGCCGCACTACTACTGGGCCGAGCGGACGTACGACGAGGCCGGGCAGCCGCGGCTCGAGATCACCCGGGTCGACCTGCTGGCCGGCGGCGAGACGCGCACCACGGTGGTCGTCACCGTTGCCCTGGCCGGAGAAGGCCCTGGTGCACCGGTCGAGCCGTCCCAGGTCAAGGTCGACGACGCGGGTACGACGTTCGCGGTCACCGCCGCGTTCGGGCGCACCACGCCGGTGGCCGTACGCGCCCAGGTGCTCCCGGAGACCGGGTACAGCGGGAACATCGTCACCCCGTACACCGAATTGGCCCGGACCGGACACCGCTGGCAGGTCACGCTCGACGCCTCGGCGCTGCCGCCGGGGGAGCACCAGGTACGGCTGCGTGCGGTCGACGCTGACGGGGCCTGGTGGGACACGGTCCGGACGGTACGACGCTCCGGTTCCGGGCCCCGGGTGGCCTGGGAGATCGGACTGGACGGCCCGGTGCAGGGGGCGCTCGGCTCGTCCGGTGACCTGGTCGTGGCCGGTTCGACGGCGGGGGAGGTCACCGCGTTGTCGGTACGGCACGGGCGGGCCAAGCGGCGCTGGACCGTGCGCACGGGCGCGGTCCATCGGGAACCGGTGGTGACGCCGGACGGGTCGACGGTCGTCGTGCCGGGAGCCGACCACAGCGTCACCGCGCTCGACGCGGGTACCGGCCGGTGTCGCTGGCGGGTCCGCACCGACGAGCCGGTCCTCTCGACGCCGCTGCCTACCCGGATCGACGATGCCGACGTTGTGCTTGTCGCCGCCGGCACGACGTTGCTCGCGCTCGAGTCCCGTACGGGCCGGGAGCGCTGGCGCGCGCCGCTCGGTGGCTTCGCGGCCGGACGCCCGGCGTGCGACGGAACCCGCGTCTACGTCGGCACCGGCGACGCGCGGGTCCACGCGTACGACGCCCGGACCGGGATGCCGCTGTGGAGCTTCACCACCCGCGCCACGACCGACCCGAACACTGCGCTCCTCTACGGCGCGTGGGACGACCGTACGGTGGTGGTTCCGGGTGGACCGGTCGTGGTCTCCTCGGTCTCCGCGACCTGGGGTCTCGACCCCGCGACCGGCGCTGCCCGCTGGTCGGTCGCCGGATCATCGATGTACGCCGGTCCCCGGCTGGTGTCGGTCGGCGGCGCCCCCGCCCTGCTGCTGATCCAGGAACGTGGCGCCACCCAGCTCGTCGACGCGTTCACGGGTGCGGCGAAATGGCAGACCCAGCTAGGCTTCCCGGTCTTCAACTCCGGAGCCGTCGTCGACGAGGGCACCGCCTGGGTGCTGGGCGTCAACAGCCAGCTCGGGGCGCTCGACCTGACCACCGGCCGGTTGGACCGCCTGGTCCGGCTCGGCACCGGCTACAGCTTCGCTACTCCGGTGCTCGCCGGCGGCCAGATAGTCACCGCCGACTTGGCGGGACGGGTGCGCGGCGTCGACATCGACTGACGCCGAACCCGGTCGACAGTGAAGGCGGCCCCGGTGCGTGATTGCCGGGGCCGCATTGTTTGCCTCGCACGGTGGCGGGCAACGTTCGTCTTGGCCTTTTTCCTGCCGCCGCCATTCGGCGCCGTTAGGCTGGGGCTGCCTGATTCGTCCCCTTGTGAGGTACCCGTGTCGCAACCCGTAGAGGTGGACGTCGTCATCGTCGGCGGCGGTCTTGCCGGGCTGTCGGCTGCGCGCAGGCTGGACCGGGCGGGCGTCGAGTGGCTGCTCGTGGAGGCGGCTGATCGCGTCGGCGGGCGGGTGGGCACCGATGTTGTCGACGGGTGGCACTTCGACCGCGGGTTCCAGGTGCTGAACACCGCCTATCCGCGGCTGCCCGCGCTGGTTGATGTGGCAGCGCTCGACATGCGGTATTTCACTCCGGGTGTCCTGGTCCGGCGTGGGGGTGAGCTGCATCGGCTCGAGAACCCGCTGCGGGAACCGATGGCCGTGGCGCAGACGCTGACATCCGGCGTGGGGACGCTGAGCGATCGGCTCAAGTTCGCGGCGCTGGCCACCCGGTGCGCGACGCTGCCGGCCTCGAAGCTGCTCGAGGCGCGGGAGACGACGGCGCAGGAGATGCTGCGTAAAGCCGGGCTGTCGCACCGCATGATCGAGGAAGTGCTGCGGCCGTTCCTCTCGGGTGTGTTCGCCGACCGGTCGCTCGAGACATCCAGCCACGTCCTCGCGATGATCCTGCGGTCGTTCGCGCGAGGCAAGATCGGCGTGCCGGCCGCGGGAATGGCGGCCCTGCCCGCGGCGATCGCGGGCCCACTGCCGTACCCGCAGCTCTTGATCGGGGCTCGGACGCTCTCGATCGAGCCGGGCATGGTGGTCACCGAGGCCGGCCAGATCAACTGCCGGGCGGTGATCGTCGCGACGGACCCGTCGTCGGCTTCGGCCCTGCTCCCGCAGCTGCCGAAGCCCGACATGCACGGGCTCACGACGTTCTACTTCGGGGCCGACCACGCGCCGCTGAACGAGCCGACGCTGGTGCTCGACGGCGACCGACGCGAGATCATCGCCAACACAGTCGTGATCAGCAACGCGGCACCGGAGTATGCGCCGAGCGGAAAATCCCTGATCGCGGCGTCCGTGGTGGGGGTGTCGGCGCCCTCGTCCGCGTCCGAGACGGTGATCCGGGTCGAATTGTCCCGGCTGTACGGCACACCCAGCGACGACTGGGAGCTGCTCGAGGTCATCAACATCCCCGAGGCCCTGCCCGCCGCCCGTGTCCCCCAATACAATCTGCGCAAAACGGTCGACCTGGGCGACGGCCTCTTCGTTGCCGGCGACCACCGTGACAGTCCGTCCATCCAGGGAGCGCTGGCCGGTGGATGGCGGACCGCGGGAGCCGTGCTTTCATGGCTGGGAACCCGAGTCGGCGTCTAGCCCCTTCACCGCATCGACCTGCTTCGTTCGCGAAGGAGATCGCTGGTCGTAGGTGTGCGTGACAGGTTAGGATCGCCGCCGGTACGGGGCGGTAGCTCAGTGGGTTAGAGCAGGGGACTCATAATCCCTCGGTCGCGGGTTCGAGTCCCGCCCGCCCCACGTTAGCTGGCCTGCTTCTTTGCGGCCGGCCGGACCGCGTCGAAGGCTGGTGCGGCGTGATCAGTCCGCAAATAGTCCGCACCAGCTTGCGTCGCGGCCTGATCCAGGCGGTCTGCGACCTGGTCCAAGTCGTCCTCGAAGAGGTCCGCGTACACGTCCAGCGTCATCGCGGCGGATGCGTGGCCGAGCATCCGCTGAACCGCCTTGACGTTGGCGCCCTCCGCAACCGCCAGGCTCGCAGCAGTGTGCCGCAGTTCGTGCGGTGTGATGCCGGTGAGCCCAGCTTCCCATGACGCTCTGTCGAAGACGCGGCGTCGGAAGTTGTTGTTACGCAGCACCCCGCCTTCGGGTGAGGTGAACACGAGGGCGTCGCGGTCCCGGCCGGAGACCCGTTCCTTGAGCGGGTCGACGAGGAAGCGGGGAACCGGAACTGACCGGCGATGGTGGGTCTTCGGGGTGCCGAAGACGGCCTTGCCGTTGATTTCGCTCATCGACTCGGCGATCAGCAGGCGTCGACGGGTCAGGTCGACGCGCTTGACTCGCAGCGCGGCCAGCTCGCCCCAGCGGAGGCCGGTGTAGGCGAGGACCCGGACGGTCAGGCCGTGCGGTTCGGCCGCGTTGGCGAGGACGGCGACCTGGGCGTGCGTCAGGAAGATCTTTTCTGCCTTGCCTACGCGGGGCAGTCGGACGCCAGTAGCCACATTGCGGGGGAGACGGCCGTCGCGAACTGCTTCGGCCAGGACCAGAGAGAAGACCCGGTGCGCTTGCCGAACGGTTGAAGGAGCGAGGCCCGCTTCGGACATGCGGCGGATCCATTCGCCCACGTCGGTGTGGGTGACTGCCGAGAGCGGGACGCGTTCCCAGACCGGGAGGATCTGGTTCCTGAGCAGCGACTCATAGCGGAACAGAGTTGAGGGCTTGAGCTGGACCTGGTTGCCGATCCAGCGCGCCGCCCAGTCGCCGGTGCTGACTTTCGCCAGGGCGGGATCGATCCACTCGCCGCGCGCGATGCTGTTCTTGACGGAGTTGAGCCAGCGTTCGCCGTCGGCCTTGCGGTCGAAGTGCCTGGAGTGCTCCTTGCCGCCTGCGTCGCGATAGCGGGCGCGCCACTTGCCGTTGGGTCGTCTTGTCACGCTCATCGTCAGGCCGCCTCTTCGAGCCAGGACTGGACATCGGCAGGGTCATAGCGCAGGTGCCGGCCCACCTTGCGGGCGCGCGGTCCCTGGCCACGGTGGCGCCATTGGTAGAGGGTGCCGACGGGGATGCCGAGGAAGTCCGAGACGTCACCGACGGACCACAGTCGGGGAGCGAGGGGGAGTTGCCGAACGTTCGCGCTTCTCATCGGTGGATCTCCTCTCCTGCGGCGGCACGTTGTCTCGCGGTGGCTAGTTCGGAGCGTCTGCGGATGCGCTCGGAGACTGCGCGGAGAAGGCGATGATCGAGCGGCGGTAGATCGGGGTCGTCGTACCGTGCCAACTCCCAGGCGATCTGCTTCTCCGGTTCGGGATCGGCTTCCGGCTGGTCGACGGTGCCGAGCAGGGCTTTGACCCAGGCGTGGGCATCGGCACGGTGGTCGGCGAGGGTCTTGCCGGACCAGTCGCGGGAGACGAGGACACGCCGGCCGCCGATGCCGAGGGTGGTCCGTTGGTGAACGCGTCCCTTGCAGTGGCCGGGGCGGAGCCGACCGTGCGCCTTCTTCGGCTGGACGCCGTAGAGCAGCCAGTTCGCGCATCGCTCGGAGCACGGGGTGATGCGAAGTTCATGCCAGAGCCGGTCCAGGTGGTCGCGTTGCGGGTCGCTGGTGGCCTGATGGCAGTCCGCCGCGGATTTGGTGACGTACTTGGTGATGTAGCCGATGGTGCGGTCGACGTCGCCGGAACCCGGGTCGACGCCCTTGGCCTTGACTTGGGCGCCGAAGCGAGCGAGATGCGCTGGTTCAGCGTCCGGATCGTCATCGATCTCGTTCAAAGCTTCAGCCCAGGTCTGAAGCGGGCGCTTGGTTTCCGGGTCCACCCACATCTCGGACCTGGCATCCCAGGTCGGCGGCCGGTCGAGCGGGTAGCGGAGTTGGTCGGCTCTCGGCCACCAGACCTGGTGGTAGGTGGCGGCTGCGACGAGCTCCAGCATCGTGCGGGGAACAGTTCCCCGAATCGCGAAGTGCGCGTGCGGAGCGAGTCTCTTCTGCGGCTCGACGCAGCCGGCGTACTGGACGTTCCAGCCGACAGCACGGCGCAAGTTCTGCCAGTAGCGGTCGAGCAGGCGGGGGAAGTGGACAGCGTCCCAGGCCGCGCGTCGGTAGTCGTAACGGGCGGGGTCGACCGGTGTGCCGAGCAGCGGATCGTCCTCGGTGTGCCGCTGACGGCAGGAGCACGGCCGTCCCTGGTGGACGGAATGCACCGAGCCGTAGCTGTCCAGCGTGAGAGTGAGCCACATCGACGGCCGGTGTTCGGAGCCGTCGTTGCCGGTGTAGGTACGGCCGACGGTGCGCGGGTCGACCTTCTGTCGAGGCAGGTCGGGCACGTCCGGCCGGCGCTTCGTCGATCGGACACGACGAGGCGCGTCGTCGTCGCCCTGGTCGTCGCAGGCGTGGCCGGGGGCGACGCTGCCGCGCATGCCTTCGGCGGCGATCTCCTGCTCGACCGCCTCGATGGCGGCGTCGATTCGGTCCAGCGCGATCACCCGGTCGTCGGGGTCCATCGCGGCGAGTTGAAGGGCGGCCCGCTCGAATTCGAGGTGTGCCCGCGCGGTAATCAATTCTCGTTGCCGAGCGGTGGCCGGCGAGGGGCCGGGATGCGGTTCGTCGGCGCGGTGCCAACCTTCGCGGATCTGGACTTGCCGCAGCCTCCGCGCCCGCTTGGCGCAGGGTGGGCACTTGGCTTCGAGGGTGGCACCGCAGGGCAGGTCGACGAGTTCGGTCTTGCCGGTGGCCAAGTCTGTGCGGCGCAGCGCGATGGGGCGTACGCAGACGCCGTGGTCGATAGCGAGATCTTTAAGGGCGTCGACGGCGCGTGGTTGGGCGAACCGGGCGGCCCGGGAGCCCGGCCGAGGCGTCGTCGTCTCGGCTGGGGCGGTCAGGGTCGGGATCGTCACTGGTTGGTCTCCCGTGCGGTGTGGTCGGGAAGCTGGACTTCGAGATCGAGCCGGATCCAGGCAGGGCCGCCCTGGTCGAGGTGGAGATCCGGCGGCTCATGGACGTCGACCAGGCTGGACAGGCGCAGGGCGGTCAGGGCTGCGGCGCATTCGGCGGTGGTCCCTTTGATGCGGATCTTCATCGGGTCACCTGCCCGATCACCGGGACGCCGTTGGGGCGAACCGGCACCGGCGGTGCCTTCGTTACTGCCGGCGCTTCCCGCTCCTCGATGGGCGCCGTGTTGGTGAAGACGAGCTTGACCAAGGCCATGAAGGCCAACGCCGGAACCGCCGACAACAGCCACCCAGACGGACTGGGCTGAGCGACGGCGAGCTGTGCGGACAGGGAAAGCGCGCCCGCACCAATGAGCAGGAAGAGCGGGTAGCCGATCGGAGCATCCACCCGGCGGCGTTGCCTGATGGTGAGCAAGGCAGCCACGGGGACGAGTTCGGAGATGACGGCATTCACCCAGCCGAAGGCATCGGGGGTGCCGGTCGGGACATGACGCATCGTCCAGTCGTGGACGTGGGTGAACGACGCCCATCCGGCCGCCACCGCGACGGTGGTGAGGATGACGGCCAACGTCAGGCCTTCGATCCGGTCGGCGTTCGACTTCACGCCGCACCTCCGGCTGGTTCGCCGTACAGGTAGGCCATCTCGCGCACCGCGTCGTCGTCGCAGTAGGTCAGCCGGACCCGCATCGGTGTCGGGTCGCCTTCGAGGACGACGTAGCCGACGCCTGGTTGCGTCTGGGGGATGCGGTCGCAGAGGGCACCGCGGTCGCGCATGCCGTCACCGAGAACCATGTCGACCTCTGCTGGCTCGGAGAGCCGCAGCCCGATACGGGTCGGGAACAGTCCCCGTGCGGGCAGCACCTCCTTGCGCGGGTCCTGGATCGCGGCGACGACGTGTACCCCGACTGCTCTGCCCTGAGTGAGGACGATGCCGAGCGCAGCCTTGATTCGGTCCTTGAGCTGCCGTTCCGTTAGGTAGGCAGTCAGGTTCGCCAGTTCGTCGATGACCAGAACGATCAGAGGCTCTTCCGGAGTCGGCTCGTGCTGGCGAGTCTGCCCGGCAAGCCGTGCCGCCCGTTCCTGAGCTTTGGCCGCCGCCTGCTCGATCAATGCCGCCATCTCGGCGAAGTCGCGTGACGCGAACCGAGCGAACATCGGCCGGCCGATTCCGAGTTCCATGCCTCCTTTGGGATCGAGGCCCCACAGTTCGACCACGCCGGTCAGTACGCCACCGGCGAGAGCACGGACGATCGACCAGATGACGGAGCCTTTGCCGGAGCCGGTCGCCCCGACGATCAGCACCTGGGTTCCGAAGAGCCGCAGGCGGTTGAGATCGCCGTCTTCCTGGACGCCGATCGGGAGGGCCGTGAAGTCGGGCAGGTATGGGACCGGCAGCGGACCGATGACATCGTGGAGGGTGTCGCCGCGCATCAGGACCACGGTCACGGTCGCGTAGGTGGGGCCGGGCATGGCCTTGGCCTGTCGGACACCGAATGTGTGCGCCAGGCGTTCGGAAGCCTTGGCGAAGTCGTCGGGGATCTGCCCGGTCACCATCCGGATCGTGACCTCGTCGCGGCCTGCTCGGCACCGGACCCGCACAATCTCCGGAATGATCGTGCGCTTGTCGTAGGAGATCGACAGCTTGGCGGTCACCATCGCCGCCATCCACCGCCGCCGGTAGACGAGTCTGCGGAATCGCGAGGATCGGCCACCAGCCGAATCGCAGCCACGACGGTCGGTGCGCAAACGCCCAGCCGGTCGCAGTGGCAGTGACCCCGCCGACCAGCATGGCGAGGGCCTGCCAGCCGTGCTGGAGGTAGAGCCAGGACAGGCCGGTTAGCGGCAGGGTGGCGTACCAATGCCGGACGTAGGTCATGACCACCCAGGCCAGGGCCTTGACGATCTCCCAGACGACGACCAGCCAGATCGGAAGCTTGACGACCGGGGTCCGCACGTTGAGCGGTGCTACCGGGATGGTCTCGCCCCGGATGATGTTGATCAGCGGCATCTAGCCCACCGCCTCGGCCGGGACGACCTGGTCGAAGGTGGCAAGGGCCTGACGGATGTGGTCGAGGCGCTCGGCGTCGCTCACGTCCGGGATCAGCAGTGTCCAAGCCTCGATCCGGCCGATCAGCGCGGCATATCGTTGTGCGTGCTCCCAGCCGTTCAGCGCATGTCGCTCAAGCACCTGTGTGCAGGCCGCGCACCGCTTCACTCCACGCCGAAGCGGCTTGATCTGATCGCAGCCGCTACAGGTACGCCATACGGTGTTGACTCGTGTCGTGACGCGGGCAGGTCGACTACCTTGGGCATCACAGCCCCTCTCCTCTTGCGGGATGGGTGGAGGTTGAGCGCCCGGGGCGGGGAGAACTTCTTGGCGGTTGTTGGCCCCGCTCCCGGACGCGACAAAGATCAGGCGGCTTTCGCGCGCCCGGCTGCCTGCGGTGCGGTCATGCCGCCGGCACGCACCGACCAGGCCTGGCGCGCGCGGCACTTGTTGCCCGTCCCCTTGCACCGCTGCGAGTCCACGTACGGCGTCAGCGTGACGTCGGTGAACTCCACCATCGGCGGGTAGCCCGGCACCGCCGACGCAGGCGGAACCGGCTGCTGGGCAGCGACAACCTTGACCTTGAACTCCTTCGAGCCGCCGAACTTGCCGGCCTCCGGGTCCAGGTCGAGCACGCGGACCAACCAAATGCGTTCGCCGGTCTCCTTGTCGCGGAGTTGGTCGTCGCCCTGTCCCCGCTTGTCGAAGTCGGTGGCTGGCTCAACACCCAGGCAGAGCGCACCTTGCGGAGCAACGTAGTCCCAGGAAACCGGAACCTTGATCGAGTTCGGAATCAATGTCTACTCCCTCGTCCAAGCCTGACTACTTAACTAGCCAAGTTGGACAGACGGTAGCAGTTGGTCAGCTTGGCTAGCCATACTGATTCAGAGTCTGAAATCAATGAAGGGCGAAGAGTTCTTCGATGCCTGGCGGTAGAGCTGGCATGACCTGGTCGATGACCAGAACCGGGTGTCCGACTTTGGTTCGGACGACCAAGAGGCTCGCCAGCACCACGGCGCGGTGGTCCAGAGCGAGTAACGCCGACTCGCGAGGCGACGCCGCTCTAGCGGTAAGGCGTTCGATTACGTCGCCGGCGACGAGTTGCCGCCTTCGCTCCAGGTGGTCCAGCGCGCCCTCGCGGAGCGGAGCCTCGCTGGCGAAGTCAGTGCCGGAGGCGGCGACGGCCGGCAGAAACACGGTCGACAGTGCGGATTGACTCGCACCACTTGCGGACCTGACTCGCTGGCGGGCGATAACCGGCTCGCCGATCCGGATCGCCAGCGCCGTCGCGATCCGGGGCGACGCTGGAGCACGGCCTGCTCCCACCACAGAGCGCATCCCGATCTCTGCGGCGTGCAGGGCATCCAGAACTCTGGCCGGGGGGCTCGAAGGCCGCGGTCGCGGAGTGCCGAGAACGGTTCGGCCCTTGCCCTGGACGCCCTCGATGTAGCCGAGTTGCCGCAGGTACTCCAGAGCCCGTACGACGGTTGAGCGGGACGCGACGAACTCGCGCACCAACTGCGCCTCGCTGGGCAGCAGAGAGCCGAGTGGGTAGGCGCCGTTATCGATCCGCGCCTGGAGGGTGTTCGCGATCGTCGCGTATTTCGAGGTCGTCGGGTCGATCCGCATTCCGGTCACGCTCGGGCGCGCACGGGAGTGGGTCGGTTCTCGGATGCGGGTGATGTGGTGTCGAGCAGTTCACGCATCACAGACCTCCACCCGGTGGCGTTGGGTGGCGCCGGAGCGGGCGGTTCACGTTGGGGCGCGTTGACCGCGCCATCGCTCCGGCGCCTACTGTCCCGCGTAGACAAGATCGCCCTGGCGATTAAGCGAGTAACGTCTTGCGGAACAGTTATGACTAGCTTGGCTAGCCATATCGACCGTAAGCCCTTGCGGTCCGCCTACGCAAGCAGACCGGCGAGATATTTCCTAACCTGGCTAGCCAGGCTTACGCTGCTGGAGTGAACGTGGAAGCCCGCGACCTCGACGACTTGGAGCCGGACGATGCCCGCCCGGCCTCCCAGCAGATCGCCAACGTGCTGCGCGCGGCGATCCTGACCCGACGCTTCTCCCCCGGTGAGCGCCTGCCATCCCAGACCGATCTCGCCGAGCGCTACGGCGTCGCGCGCGAGACCATCAAGTCCGCGCTGCGCATCCTGCGAGATGATCGTCTGATCGTCAGCAGGCAGGGGAGTGGGGCGTTTGTTCGCGCCCAGACTGATCGGCCCGTTGGGTTACGCCCGCACATCGAGGCAGCCTTCGAGCAGGCTCATATCAGCATCGACTTCGCCGGCTTCTCCAGCGAGACACTGCACGGCGCCATCCAGGAGCCGCTAGACAAGATTCGCGCTGGCCGGCTCACGCCGGAGTCGATCGCGATCCGGATTCTGTTGCCCGACCTGACGCAACCGTCGGTTGTACCGTCTCGCGCAGAACCAGCCGGAGACGATCCCGCCGTCCGTGAGCGTGCCGCCCGGATAGCTCGCCGGCATACCGAGGCGATCGTCGAGTCGGTGGGGGAGCTCGGCACACTGGGCCTGGTCCGCAACGCCACTACCGAGATCCGCGCCTACGGCACGACGGTCCTGTCCAAGCTCTACATCGTCAACCGCGACGAGGTGTTCTTCGGCTTCTACCCGGTCGTCCGCAACACCGTCTCAGTCGACAAGCAGCCGGTCCCGATCTTCGACGTCCTGGGCAAGGATGTTCCCCTATTCCACTACGCGATCAGCGGCGACGACGGCGACGCCGGTGACCAGTTTGTGCAGCAGTCCCGCGCCTGGTTCGACAGCGTGTGGGAGACCATCGCGCACGAGTACACCCCATGAACCTCACCGAGCTGGTCGGCGCAACCCGCTGCCTCATGATCGACTTTGATGGCCCGGTCTGCGCGGTGTTCGCCGGCTATCCGGCCGCCACGGTCGCCAACGAGCTCTGTGCAGTCATCCGGTCGCGTTTCGGCGCAGAGCTTCCGTTGAACCTGGACGAGCATCATGCTGATCCGCTGCGGATGCTGGTTGAAGTTGCATCGCTCGGAGACGACGAGCTGACGCGCGAAGTAGCTGCCGCATGTAGAGATGCGGAAATCACCGCGACCGGGACCGCGACGCCAACGCCCGGTACCGAGGATGTGCTTCGCGCCGCCCAGGCCGCCGGCTATCGAACCGCGATCGTCAGCAATAACGCCACTGAGGCCATCGACGCTTACCTTCGACGCCACAACCTGTTCCGCTATGTCAGCGTCGTGGTGGCGCGCTTCGACGGTATGGACCCGCGGCTCCTTAAGCCGAACCCATTCCTCCTCGACCGTGCCGTGGCCGCACTCGAAGGTCAGTCAGATGAAGCGACGTTTATCGGCGATTCGGTGAGTGATGTCGTTGCGGGCCGAGCCGCAGGCGTTCGCACCATCGGCTACGCCAACAAGCCAGGTAAGCGCGACCGACTGACCGACGCGGGAGCCGACATCGTGATCGAAAGCATGCAGGACCTCGCGGTCAACCTCCGCCATGCGGCCGCAAACCCGACGCGATGACCGATCAGTTCGCGGTGCCGGAGACCGTGCTTGCCAACGTACGCCGCCGCTGGCCGGCAGTCGCCGACAGATGGGCCAGTCTGGTTGATTCGGAGTTCAGATCGCTTTGCGAGCGTTACCAGGCCACACCCCAGAGCGTCCTATCAGCTCGCTACGGACTGGTTGTAGCTGTCGATACCTCGAATGGCCCGCTCGTGTTCCGTAGCAGCCCCGACCCTCGTGGGCAAGCCCAGGCGGCCGTCGCCGTTGCCCTTGCAGAGTTAGGCGCCGCCCCGAGGGTGCATGAAGCCGACACAACCGACCACGGCACGTGGACCGTGCTCGACCGCGTTTCCCCGGGTACCCCGCTCAGTCAAGCTGATCCTGCGACTATCGATCCTCAAGCGCTATTCGCGCCGCTCGCTGCAATGCGGGACCAGCCACCGCCGCTGCCCAGAATGCCATCGATCTTGGATTGGTTGCGTGACCGGCTTCTGAACGACAATCTGACAGATTTACGGCCCGGCACTACTGTTGCGTCTCCAAACGAACGAAGAAATGCCCTCACCATATTGACAGACCTGGCCCGCAGCCATGTACCGGGTCTCTGCCACGGCGACGCCTCAAGCGGCAACATCATTGCCGACGGTCCACGAAACTGGATGTACATCGACCCTCGTGGTATGAGTGGCGAACATGCATACGATGTTGCGGTGCTGACTATTAGAGTAGGCGCCGTCCGGAACCTTCCAGGTCTAATCTCGCGAATTTCGGAGCTGACCTCCGTGCCCATTGCGCGACTTCAATCCTGGGTTGAAGTCGCGCGAATTGCGCGTGTCTAGCATACAAACGGCAGTTAACCAGCAGGCAATTGTCAGTGCATAGGGGACCTTCTTTAGACCCCCTAGACCCCTCTAGCGCGGCACCTCGGGAAGGCCTGGACGGTAAATTGACTCGAACCGACGATGCACCCACCTATAGCCACCATCCGCTCGAACTCGAACTAGGCCGGCAAACGTCGAATCAATTCGCGCGATCTCTTGGCGCAAGGCTTTAACAAGCGATTGGTCCATCTCAATCCTTGCGCTGGCGCCGATGGTATTTCTGTTCTCTGATGAAGATGTACCTTCCAAGCGTAGTGCTTCGTCATATAAAGCCTCAACTCCATCCCCGGCGTGTTCGAGCTGCTTACCGAGAGCGCTTTGCCATGATTGTTGGTTCGGTGCAACTAGATCTGTCACCCCTGCGGCGACGGGCAGTATTGTGCGCAGAACGACGGAGACGGCTCTGAACCATGGAGCTGACTTCCTCACCCATTCGCGCGGCATGGACAAGTCGTACACGCCATTGAGGCCTTTGCTCTCGCTAAGAACATATACTGGCAAGCGCGAATGTTCGCACCACAACGTGACACGTAGGCGGATGCGAGTCACGTCCGGATGCAGAAGATCCCGATCAAGCCTATCTACTGTGAAGAGTCGTGGGCCATCGCGTGCGTCATCATCAAGCGAATAGATAAGTTCTCTATAGTGCTGCTCGACCTTACCCATGGCCTCCAGCACATTTCTACTTACGTCTCCAATATCTTCCCTGATCTGGCCAAGCAATTTCTCCTGCCGGGTAACCGATACACTGACGATTTGATCCACGTTCTGCAAAATTAGTTCGGCCCAGGTGTCGAACGCAGGACGGAGTGCACTATTGACGGCCTCGCTGACACGGTCAACTCCGGCTGGCAGCGCATCTCCTCCCGTGAGGAGGGGATCAATCGGAAGATACTTATTGCATACCCGGCACGGGCATTTAGGTAGGCCCTCCTTTTTGGCCTCCACCAGCGCCTCGATGTCGAATATTCCAGAACCAGGCTGACTCTTAGGGCAGTCGGTACCGCAAGGTACCAGCACACGTACTCGCAATGCCGGCCAAAGGTCGCTGACAAGCTCGCGAATCGCCCGAGTCACTAGGTCGAGCAAGAGTGGTGGAAAAATTGAGCGCACCGTGACGGTGAGTCGCTTATGCTGCTCAATAACTAGAGCCCTGCCATAAAGACTATCCTCTATTAGCAACCCGGTTTGCCAATGTCGGCTGTGACTGTAATCTTCTCGTCCCAACGAATAGCGGTGCAGGCGTACTATTAGTCGGTACATCAACCCAGTAGGCATAGTTTGGGTATCGTAGCGATCTACAATTTCACAGATTTGCGTCTTCTCCGCCCAATCATTCCCGTAGCTTTCCCACGCATCCTCGATGCTAGGTTGAGTACTGGATACTAGCTGAGTGACAAGGCTAGTTGGTTCAGCCGCGGGCGCAATATCAGTGATGCGATATGAGATGTCGAACCGTTCCATCAAGTAAAGGAAAATGGGATGTAATGAAGCTGGATACTGATCCTGACGCTTTGTGTCTGACCAAATCACGGAAACCCGCCTATGTGCAAGGAGGCCGTTGTTCGTTCGCGTGACGGGATCGTCGAGAACAAAGCTGACTGCCGTGCTCAACCAATCGGGTTTGAACGTTATAACGTCCGCTAATTGTGGATCATCTGCATAGTAGATCCAATGCCCTAGGTCGTTGCAGCTCAACGCGAGTGAGCGGGCGCTCGTGGTGGAGAGCCCGTGCACCTGGGCGAGGTCGCAATACTCCGTGTACGGAAGATATGCTGTTCCTGAGTCACGAATCGATTGACGCATAGTCATCCAGCTAGCTGGGTACTCGCGAGAAGTATGCGGGATGGCGACAGCCGTGTCAGCGATAGCCTCCATTAGTTCCTTGATGCCTGTCGTAGTGCGACTGTCGATATGGTGGAATCCTATGAGCATCTCGCCGAACCGGCGTCGGAGAGCGGCTTCGTCAATCCATGCCCCCCTGTGACCCGTATCCGCATGAGTTGCCACGACATGCACTCGAACGTCATCGCCGGCACGAAGACGTATCTGCTCAATCCAGTAGTCCACATAGCTGACCTCTGGGCCGCGACGAGGACTCCACACCACTACATAAATCGCGGGAGCCGTAAAAAAGAGTTGGTGGGTGGGGCGATAATCCGGCTGGCCGCCGAAATCCCAAGCGTTAAGAGTAACAACGGTCCTGTTGGACGAACAGGCCCTTACTTCCTTTACCTCAATGCCGTGAGTAGTAACTCTGTCATCTATCCAATTATCCTTTCGCATTGCGGCAAGGAGACTGCTTTTGCCTGCTCCACCTTCGCCAACCAGTACTAATTTCGCCTCACTAATCTGCACGCCTTCGTCGCGAAGAAGACGCAGGTACTGATGTAGCTCCGTCGAGCCCTCGGCGTTCGCTGCCCTTAGCTCGGGAGATAGTGGATTGTCATCTATGTTGAGGGTTCCCGCTGGCCAGAGAGCCAACGCTGGTGTAATGCGTGTTAACAGATTCTTTCTCAGATCGATGTTGGTGAGTTCTCTGAGCTGGGTAAATTCCACAGGCAACTGATTGAGCTGGTTTTCACTGAGGTCGAGGTTGACGAGCTGGGCCAGCTCAAATATTCCATTCGTAATGTGACTTAGTCTGTTTTTGTTGAGAAATAGAGAGCTTAGTTCGGTCAACTGGTTCAGCCAGTCCGGCAGGGCATCGATCTGATTGTTACTGACGTTGAGGACGTTGAGGTTAGTGAGTTGGCCCAGCCAGCTCGGCAGGGCGTTAAGTTGAGTATTGGTCAGATCGAGGTAGATGAGGTTGGTGAGCCGACTCAGCCAGTCTGGCAACGTGTGGAATTGATTACTTCCTAGCCCAAGGTAGGTTAAATCATTAAGCGTGCTGAGCCTCATAGGCAGTTCAGTTAGCTTATTGTTACCGACTTGAAGAGTCGTAAGATTTCGAAGATCGGGCAGCCAATCTGGCAGGGCCGAAAGTTGATTTTCGGCTATGCTCAAGAATTCCAGATCCTTAAGCTCGATTAGCTGCCTCGGTAAGGCCTCAATCCCCATACCGTTTAGATAAAGCGTTTTAAGATCGGTGAGTCTCGCAATCCACTGTGGCAGAGCTTTGATCGGATTTCCCTCGAGGTCCAGGGTCCGAAGTTTTGTAAGCTCTCCCAGCCACTCTGGTAGGTCGTTAAGTTTGTTGTTCCAGAGGAAAAGGCTCGTAAGGTTGGTTAGATGGCGTAGCGAATCCGGTAGTACTGAAAGCTGGTTGTTCCAAACAAACAGAGAATTCAACTCAGTAAGCTGGCCCAGCCAGTCCGGCAATGCGCTGAGTTGATTGCTGCCGATATTGAGCTCAGTCAGATTGATAAGCCGGCTGAGAGAGTCTGGCAACGTGCTGAGCTGGTTGCCGTCGACGTCGAGCGTAGTGAGGTTGGTGAGCTGGCCTAGGAAATCGGGCAAGGCGCCGAACCGATTGCTGCCGATCGTGAGGCTCGTGAGGTTGGTGAGCTGACCTAGCCATTCTGGCAGTACGTGAAGCCGATTGTTGTTGAGGCGAAGAGTGGTGAGGTTGGTGAGGTTTACAAACGTGTTAGGCAAAGCGTCAAGCTGGTTGTTGTGGAGATCGAGTTCAGTGAGGCTGGTGAGGTGACTTAGCCATTCAGGTACAGCGTCGAGCTGACTGTCGCTGAGACCGAGATTGGTGAGGTTGGTGAGCTGGCCGAGCCATTCCGGGAGAATGGAAAGCCGATTGCGGCCGATGTTAAGGGTGGTGAGGTTGGTGAGTTCGCCTAACGAGCCGGGCAGGGCCTGAAGTTGGTTGCTGCCGATGGTGAGGTTGGTGAGGTTGATGAGCTGGCCTAGCCAGTCCGGCAGCGCGGAAAGCCGGTTTCTGTCGATGTCAAAGTTGGCGAGATTGGTGAGCTGGCTCAGCGTGTCCGGTAGGGCATCGAGGCGATTGTTGTTGAGGCGAAGAGTAGTGAGGTTAGTGAGCTGGCTCATCCAGTCGGGGAGAGTGGAAAGCCGGTTGCTCCCGATGTCGAGGGTGGTGAGGTTGGTGAGCTGTCTCAGCGAGTCGGGCAGGGCGTCGAGCCGGTTGCGGGAGGCATCGATGGTAGTGAGGTTGTTGAGCTGGCCTAGCCAGTCCGGGAGGGCGTGAAGCCGGTTCCTGCTGATGTTGAGGGTGGTGAGGTGGGTGAGTTGGCTCAGCCAGTCCGGGAGGGCGTGAAGCCGGTTGCCGCTGATGTTGAGGATGGTGAGGTGGGTGAGTTGGCTCAGCCAGTCTGGCAGGGCGTGAAGCCGGTTGCTGCCGATGTCGAGGGTGTCGAGGTTGATGAGCTGGCCTAGCCGGTCGGGCAGGGCGTCGAGCTTGTTGTCGTCGATGTTGAGGGTGGTGAGGTGGGTGAGTTGGCTCAGCCAGTCTGGCAGGGCGTGAAGCCGGTTGCTGCCGATGTCGAGGGTGTCGAGGTTGGTGAGTTGGCTAATCCATTCCGGGAGGGCGTGAAGCCGGTTGTTGTTGAAGCGCAGGGTTGTGAGCTCGGTGAGTTGGCTAATCCATTCCGGAATGGCGTGAAGCCGGTTGCTGCCGATGTCGAGGGTGTCGAGGTTGGTGAGTTGGCTCATCCATTCCGGGAGGGTGGAAAGCCAGTTGCCAGCGACATTGACGGTGGTGAGCTTAGACAGCCGGCTCAGCCAGTCGGGCAGCGCGTCGAGCTTGTTATCGTCGATCTTGATCGTGGTGAGGCTGGTGAGTTGGCTAATCGATTCCGGGAGGGCGTGAAGCCGGTTGCTGCCGATGTCGAGGGTGTCGAGGTTGGTGAGCTGGCTCATCCAGTCCGGAAGGGTAGACAGCCGGTTTTCCCTGACGTTAAGGGAGGTGAGGCTGGGAAATTGGCTTAGCCAATTCGGCAAGATGGACAGGAGATTTCCGGATAGATCGACAGAACTGATGGAGTGAGGAAGCGCAAGATCATTTGGGATCGTTGTCAGGCTGAGGTTGGAAAGATTAAGCGCACCGCTCTTGGCCTCGTGCGCGATCTGAACGCGCTTCCGGACTTCCTCGAACTTAGTCACTCACACTTCCACTTCAATCGATGATTTAACTTTGACGATTCGGTTTGCCTCGCTGTAGATGGCGAGCACTCCTCCGGTGATGAAGGAGAGCCCCAGTGCAGCGGTCAGGCCGGCCGCGATGAACAGCGCCGCCGCAACAACTAGGCGCATGCCGCCGAGAACTCCACGCCAAGCCAGCACGGCACCCACGATCGTGACGAGGAGGACAGCACTCACCATCAACTCAGTGGTGGGGCTGCCGAAACCGACGTCTTCCACGACATCGGGAAGGCCGGAGTAGATCATCAAGACGCCACCCAATTCGAGCAGCGGAGGGACCGTCCACAGCAGCAGAGCCATCCCGCCACCGTGCCTGGTATCTGCCGACGAAGCGGGCATATCAACTCCCTAGCTACTTAAGTAGTCAGCCTGTCAGGAGTAAGCCAATGCCAGCAACCCCGCTGAGTGGGCAACTGTCGACATCTATATGACAGGCCCAAGAGAAGTCCTCGCGATCGAGTGGGATGGCGTATGCCTCTCACCCTCGATGACGATGCCTAGTGCGACTGCCGAATTGATCTCTTCTGAATCAAGGCGCCGCGTAGGCGCGGCGCGTGCCGGCCGCGTTCGGCCTGCTGGCGGCCTTCGGCCGGCATCGGCCGACGCGCCGGCCGACCGCGGGGCGGCTGCGAGTTCAACCCGCCGGGCAGGCGTGGAAGGATCGTGTGGGTGAGTCGTACGAAGCGCAGATCTTCCACCCATATGACGGCCGAACGAGGCGTTGACCTGGTCGGGACTGCATTGCCGTCTCACTGGGTGCTTCGGGAGCCGTCGCCAGACTATGGGCTTGACCTGCACATCGAGGTGTTTGAACTGGCGGACGATGAAGATGGGTGGGACACCCTAGGCGAGCACTTCTTCGCACAGGTGAAGGCAACCGAACGTCCGGACGCTGGAACAGTGCGGGTGTACCCGCGTACCAATGTCGCCAAGGGGTTGCCGGCCTACGACCGGTCCGCGGAGTACCGGGACCTTGAGGTGGTCCGATTCTCTTTAGATGTGCCGGAGCTACGGACTGTCGAAGCGATGGGTGCCGCTGTGCCGGTACTGCTGCTGGTCGTTGATGTTTTGAGCAAGACGGTCTACTACGTCTGCTTGAACGACTACATCGCCAAGGTCCTCAGCCCGGAGAACCCTGGCTGGCGGTCGCAGAAGACGGCTACGGTGATCATTCCTCGCTCCAACCAGTTGGACCCAGGCAGCCCGGCTTTCTCCTACGTCCGGTTGCTGGCTCGCCGTCCGAAGCTGTACGCGGCTTTCCAGGCCTTTCATTATCAGAAGCATGAGTTCGGCTATGTGTTCGAGCGGTTGAGTTTCTTGCCGGAGCTTCGCACTTTCGGATCGTTGCGTGATTCGGGAGACGGGCCGATGTTGCTGTCCTTCCTCAAGACGTCGCTTGCGCTCGACATTTGGGCAGATACTGGGCCGCGTCGGTGGTGGCCGCTGGACGACGTGCGCTCCCAGATGGAGCAGTGTCGACGAGTGTTGGAGCATGCCGAGCCTGAGGCCGATGCGACGTTGTTCCTGCACCAAATGGTCGGTGTGCTTGGAGCCGCCGAGAATCTAGGTCGCATGTACGAGGAGCTGTGCCGGGAGTGGCGCCTTCCCACCTTCTTGGCGTCGTTTGGCGCCGAGGTTGAGGAATCCATCGGCGGCCCGGTCGACTTAGCTAGATGCGCGGTCCTGAGCGGTACTGATGTGGCAGGTTGTGCCTCCCGAGCCTCA
Organism: Actinoplanes solisilvae; assembly: GCF_003999975.1. Taxonomy (GTDB): domain Bacteria; phylum Actinomycetota; class Actinomycetes; order Mycobacteriales; family Micromonosporaceae; genus Actinoplanes; species Actinoplanes solisilvae. The sequence goes on from NZ_RJAC01000019.1 coordinate 187,867, forward strand.
AGGTCTGCTTCTCAGCAAGGTTCTTAGGAGCTGCCGCGCCGCTTCGCGGCTTGCCACCGGAAAGGTTGGGCGCGGTGGTGCCGTGGTTGCCGAACGCCGGCACTGACGGTCAGTGCCGGCGGGCTGCGGGGCTGTGGTGCGCGAGCAGGGTGCGGCCAAGATCGAAGAGTCCGCAATTAGTCCGCACGAGGGCCGCAAACCTAGCGGAACGCTGTCAGGTCATGGCAGGTGTTATCGGAGCTCGGTGGATGTCTGCGCCGGTAGATCGACTCTGGTTTTCGATCTCATAATCCCTCGGTCGCGGGTTCGAGTCCCGCCCGCCCCACTTTGATCTTGCATGCGAACCATTGCTCGGTGGTGGGCGGTCGTCGTCCTCTGGTCAGGTGCCGGAGGCGGTTTTCTATCCTGCGCGGGTGTCTTCGCTCAGTGATGCCGAGCTCGATGCCTTGGTCGCCGAGGCGGTCGTGGACTGCTACGACGAGCATGAGCAGCTCAGTGGCCTCTTCGTCATTATCCAGGACAATCTGGTGACGCCGTTCGACACCGAGGTTCTCGGTGTGCCGGTGGTGGTCCGGGAGGTGGATCTGCGTTCGTCGGGGATCGCGGCCATCTGCCATTGTGGCGGGCTGCAGCAGCCGATCGGGGTTCTGGATCTGCCGTTGCCGGATCCCGCGCCGGAGGGTGCGCAGTGGATCGAGGCGTATCGGTGGTGGGCGGCCGGCTCATGAGCGAGTACCAGTATTACGAGTTCGTGGCGCTTGATCAGGCGTTGACGGCGAAGCAGCAGGGCGAGTTGCGGGCGGTGTCGTCGCGGGGTCGGATCACGTCGTCGGGTTTCGTCAACGACTATCAGTGGGTGATCTGAAGGCTGATCCGGCCAAGCGGCCCGGCGATACCTTGCCGTTTCGCTGCAGCGTTGTATGCCCGGCTACCGGGCGCTGGGTTTCGTCAAGCCGTAGCGGTCTTTCGGATTTTTCGAATAGCGGTATGCTGGCTTCATGGCGAGCACCCTGCGTGAACGGACCGTTCTCCCACCGGAAGACCCCGCCGACCTGGTGCGTTTCGCGCGGGGTCTGGCCGAGGCCGAGGCCCCCGCGCGAGCGAAGCTGGTGGGCCCGGACGGTTCGCAGCTCGACATCCCGGCCGAACTCTATGTACTGCTGCGTGACGTCGTCGATGCCCTGTCCCAAGGCATGGCCATCTCGATCGCCCCGCACAACACGATGCTGACCACCCAAGAAGCCGCTGACCTGCTCAACATCTCACGACCCACGCTGGTCCGCCTGCTCACCGACGGCGAGATTCCGCACAGCCTGCGCGGTCGGCATCGACGAGTCCTGCTGCGTGACATCCTCGACTACTCCGAACGCACCCGCACCGAACGCCGCCGCGCCCTGGACCAGATGGCCGCCGATGCCGAGGACGACAACCTGTACGAGATCACCCTCGACTCCCCGCCGTCGAGGTGACAGTCGGTCATGGTGGCGTTCCCGGCGTTCCTTGACACCTGCGTGCTCTACCCGGCCTACCTGTGCGACACGCTGCTCCGCCTCGCCGAAGCCTCCGCGTACCGGCCGCTCTGGTCGGCTGACGTCTTCGCCGAACTGCGTCGCAACCTCATCGAGCGTGGGCTACCGCCAGATCGGGTCGATCGGCGGCTCGGCCAGATGAGCCGGTCGTTCCCCGACGCCCTGGTCACTGGCTACGAGTCACTTATTGACGGTATGACGAACCATCCGAAGGACCGGCACGTTCTGGCCGCCGCCGTACGCGCCAATGCCGAAGTCATCGTCACCTTCAACCTCAACGACTTCCCCGAGCCGGCCCTCAAGCCCTACGACATCGCGGCCATCCACCCCGACGACTTCCTCCTCGACCAACTCGATCTCTACCCTGGCTTGACCATGGACGTGCTCCGTCACCAAGCCGCGTCCTACCGACGAGCGCCGAACACCGTGCCGGAGGTCCTCGTCCTTCTGCAGCGCACCGGCGGGCCCAGATTCGCGGCTGAAGTGCGACGTCATCTTGGTCTCCCGGCCTGGTAGCGCAGCCGTCCGAGGCGGCTGAAGGCGGGTATAAATCAGGCTAACGGGATGGTCGAGTACCCCTTGAACTGGCCAAACGTCCCGGCAGCGAATCGCCGGTGACGATGGTCGGGTGGTTCGCATGGTGCAACGTCCGGTCCACCCCTTCGATGAGCAGGATGTTCGTAGAGGACCAGGTGAAGTGTGCGAACCATGCGGAGGGCGGTCCCCGGTTACGGATCGCCCTTCGCCCTCGTCGTGCGCCCTCAGATGCCTTCGTCGCTGTTGTTGAGGTTGGCGAGGTGTCGGTTGGTTTCGGCGAGGTCGAACGGCTCGGGTTCTTGCGGATCGTCCTCGGACCAGTATTCGACGGGGGAGTCACCGGAGAAGCCAGTGCACAGTGGGTACGTGATGCCGGGGTCGCGTTCCGTGGCTCGTTCCAGGGTGATCTCGTGCCACCAGCTTGCGCCGAAGTCGTACTCGTAGCGGATCTTCTTGGCCGCCCCGACGAATACGTCCCGTAGCCGTACGCCGGATTCGTCTTGTTCGTCGCCGCCCAGGTCGAAGAACGGGTCGCTGTAGCGTTTACCGCCGATCTCGAACTGGTGCAGGTGGTCGCCGTCCCAGCCGAACAGGATCTGGATGACGGCATGCAGGTCGGCGAGCGTGGTGGTGGAGGGCACCAGGATGCGCCGCCAGATCGGTGGTCGCCAGCGCATCAGTCCCACCTTGAGCTGGTACACCTGGTTGATCGACGGGATGGCGCCCAAGTCCAGGAACTGCTGTACCGCGGCGGTCACGCGGGCGGCGTCCGGGTGATCGACGCCCGACGCCACGTTCATGCGGGCCTCCATGCCTTCGCCGGGCAGGCGGTCGAACAGTACGGTCAGCGCCTCGTCCGGGCCGGTCCCGTCCAGCGCGGCCGTGGCGAACTCGACCGTCAGCCACCGGGCGTCGGCGGGCGTGATGCGCGGCTCGTCATCGGCGATGGCGGTCAGGGAGACCCGGGCATGCGCGCCGAGGTTCGGCAGGTGCGCCACCGCCTGCCACACGGCCAGTGCCTGGTCGCCCAGGCTGTCGGCCACGTCGCCGGCCCCGATCCGGGCCGCCGCCGACAGATCCGCGGCTGCAATCAGCAGTTCCCGGGCCGCGTCGGCCGGGCGCCGGTACTCGAGCCATCGCCGGGCCGCCGGCCACGGGTCCGTGCCGCGGCGCACATGGTCGGCCAGCACCTCGACCACTACATCGGCCGGCATGTCGAGAGTGACGGTACGCGGACGGTCGGCCTGAGCCTGGGCCAGGGACCACCGGCCCAGTGCGGTCACCGCGACGGTCGCGCTGTCGTCGCCGGTCACCGCGCCGAGCTGCCGGAGCAGGTCCACCAGGCCGGCGAACGGATCGCGGGTCTCGTGATCCGCATACTGGATGAGCGAACGGACGTACCCCCATCCCAGCGGGTCCTCGTCATCCTCGCGCCGCTCGACGATGGCGACCACCCGGTTCCAGAGGCTGTCCGGGTCTGTGCCGTCCGGCATGGTCACCGCCTCCAGGAACGCGAGCGCCAAGATGAGCACGCTTCCTTCACGCCGCGTGTCGGACTCGGCCGCGCACACCGCGTGGAACCCGGCCCACCACGCGTCGAGGGTTTCGGTGTCCGTCGATGACGACCACTGCTCCCATGCCGGCCCGGCCGTGGCGACGGAGCCGCTGATCTTCAACAAGCCCGAGCCGACGGCGAAGCTCCATGGCCGGTGCAGGGTCGGCACGTCCGCTGCCGTGCGTACCCTGTCCGGCACCGGAACACCCACCACGGTCGCGGCGGCAGAGACGTCAGCACGGCGTACCACCCGGCCGGCCGTCACCGTCCGGCCTGGGCGGCCCACCCATCTGGCCAGTGCGCTGGCTTGCTCGGCCATCAGACAGCCGCGGGCCAGGCGTGCCGCGCCGGCGACATCGACAGGAACAATCACCGGGAATGGCTGCGAATCCATCCGCGAACGCTATCCGCATCGCGGCGCCCGCCGAATTCGGGATGCGAACGATGGAGGGTGAGCCGGAGTACCGATGAAGTCAGGGCACTGGTGGAGCGGGATGCTCGGCGAAGAAGCGGTCCGCGGCAGCACCGCCTATCAGTGATTCGTCGAGCAGCCACTCGACGGCCCGGCGGGCGGCCCGGGTGTCACGGAATTCGTGCCACGGCTGCAGGAGGTGTGGGTATTCCTCGTGCAGCTCGTCCTTGAACCGGCGGAACGTGCCGCGGCCGTTGATTGCGCGGGCGAGCCGCCGTGCTGCCTGCTCGTCACTGACGAGGTCGACGAAGTCGGCCATGTCCTGATACCAGAGGTACGACGGCAGGGGCCGGATCATGGGAAGATCCAGCTCGTCGAGATCGACGGGATTCGTGCCGTCGACGCCACCTTCCCGGGTCCACAGGACCATATTCCCGGTCTCCGGGTCGATCAAATGCTGATGCTCGTCGTCGAGGTTCTGGTCCGACAACGCGGCCGCGATCTCGTCGAGGTCGAAGCGCTCGATCTCCAGCACTACTCCTCCGTTCCGGCCTGCCCTACGCCGGTCACCAGCCCGGCCTTGCAGCGATCATCACGGTGACGATACGGCGGTTGGCGTCGGCGGGGTCGAAACGTACGGGATCGAAGTCGCTGCCCTGCTCAAGACCCAGCCATCGTCGTAGATCATGGTGATCACGATGGTGTGGGTCGGCGAGCGCGTCGAGCAGCTCCTGGTAGCCGGTGGTGCCGCCGCAGTCTTCCGGTGGGCAGGCACGAGCACCGTCCGGGCGGGGCGGGTATCGCCCGGTCGGCTCGGCGGGTACCAGTTGCTCCAGCACCCGAACGTGTCTCCCGCACGGGCGGGCAAGTCGCGCAAAGCGGTCTTGCGCTCGTCGTGCATCGGAAAATCAAGGTCGAGTGTGCCGTAGTGGCCGGTGGGGTGGATGAACATGTGTAGGTGGGAGTTGGTCCAGCCCATCGCGGCCTGGATGACACGGTCGAGCCGGTCCAGGCGCAATGTCATGGGTACGAGTAGGCGTCGCCATACCGGTGGGTCGGTATCCAGCAGTGTGACCTTCATTTGTGCGATCTGATCGCCAGGCTGTACGAGGGCGAACATGGTGCGCAGGACCTTCTCGGTGGCTGGGGACAGGTGCAGTGTTTCGTCGTCCTCGACCAGCGCGCCGAACGCCACCAATTCGCTGGCAGCGCGGCGCAGGTCGCGGTCGGTGGCCGTACGGATGCGTCCCAGTTGCTCCGTGGTGGCCTGGTCCAAGTAGTAGCGGTTTGAGAGGACGGACCAGACCCGTTCCTGCGCGTCCTCGATGCGCGCCGTGTCACCGCCTCCTCCCGCGATGGCGGCGAGTAGTACGGCGATCCCTTCACTGAAGTCCTCGCCGAGCAATGAGGCGTACCAACCGGGCGGGCAGAGTGCCGGGCCGAGTTGGTCGAAGGCCGCGAACATGGCCGTCCACAGTTCCACTGGCCGGTCCAGCAGGCGCTGATTCTTCTTTACCGGCACCAACCGCCCGTGCCTTGGCCCAGGCCACCACGATCGCCAACCGGGGAAGTTCGGCGCTGCTACGGGTGCGGAACATCCGAGTGCCGATTGCCGGGTCGATCTCGTCGCCGGTCTCCCAGAAGGCCGACCAGATGCCGGGCGTCGGCTATGGTCAGCTGACCGGTCTGGGTCAGTTTGCGGCCGGGCCCGATCCAGCGGTTCAGAGCGACCACCTGCCGCAAGACGGGTGCCGATGCCGCTGCGGCGGCCAGATCTTCTTCAGGCATCCGTGGACCGATCAGTTGGCCGGCTGCCATGGGTCAAGAAGGCTGACGCCGGTATCGACGAAGTCTCTGGCGTTCCGAGTAGCCAAAGACGCCGCTTGCGAGCGGCAGATGGCGGCGATCTGCGCGTCGAACCCGCTGATCGGGTTGCCCTGTTTTTCCCGGCTCGCGACGATGTCGGCGTAGGCGCTGGCGGAGGCGAGGTCGAAGGGCAGGACCTGGCGAGGGAAACCGCGAAGATCTCGTCGGCCGCCTGATGCAGTGATTGTCGCCGTCGGCCCTCCGGCATGTGCGCGATACCGTGTCGGATCTCGGCGATAGTGACCGCGGTCGTGTGCAAGCCGTCAGCGGAACTCCGCTGCAGCCAGGCGAGCACCGCCGGAGCAGGTTCAGGACGCATGAGTTCGGAGACCACGTAGCCGGCACTATCGGTGCCGAACCGGCCTTGCACGAGGACCTTTTCACGGTCGTTGATGACCTCGATGGTCGCGGATCGATTATGCGGGTCCATACCGATGATGACCTGTCCCATTCCGCTGCACAGTGACCCGGCGGGATGCATGCCAGATCTGAGCCACACCAACAAGCCACAGCCGGGTCCTCCTGCCTCCCATCGGTCAGGACCGGGGCCAAGGTGAGCAGGACGGTGCAGACAGCCCAGGCGCGGAGCGGCGACAATGTCCCAAGCTCCACTCGTCGCCTACCGGTGTGCCGCTGCGAGGTTTGGCTGGGTCGGGTCGTCGGCGGCGGCGACCCGGTTGCGTCCGGCGTCCTTGGCGGCGTAGAGGGCACGGTCTGCGGCCAGAACGATGTCGTCAATGTTCCCCGAGCTCGTGGCTGCCATGCCGGCGACGCCGAGGGAGATGGTGACGCGGTGCAGGCGGTTGTCGCCGACGGCGATGGGGGCCGCGGCGATGCCGTGGCGGATGCGTTCGGCGATTTCGTGGCCTCGTGCCGGGTCGGTGTCGCGGAGCAGGATCGCAAACTCCTCGCCGCCGTAGCGGGCGACCAGATCACCGGGGCGGGCCAGGCTGCGCAGGCGTTGGGCGACCTCGACGAGGACCCGGTCACCGCCCTGGTGGCCGTAGGTGTCGTTGACCTTCTTGAAGTGGTCGATGTCGAGTAGCAGCATGCTCAGCGGATCGCCGGAGCGCTGTACCCGGGCTGCTTCGGTGCACAGTGCTTGTTCGAGGTAGCGGCGGCTGCGTAGCCCGGTCAGGCCGTCGGTGATAGCGGCGCGCCGCTGGGCTGCCACGAGCCCGGCCAGCCGGGTCAGGACCAGCATGAACAAGACCATGCAGGCGCCGCCCGCGACGATGACTTGGGCGTTGCCGGTGAGGGCGTATTGCAGCACCATGCTCGCCGGAGCGACCAGGGAAGCCAGCGCCAGGACGCTGAGCCGGCCCACGGTGGCGTCCGGTGTCGCGGTCGAGGACGAAGCGACCAGGTCGGGCGCCGATGGGTGCAGCACTGCTGCGGCGAGCAGGAAGGCGGCACTCATCCAGACACCGTCGACGTGGCCGGCGGTCTGGTAGGTGCCGTTGAGTGACTGGATGCTGAAGGCCGTGTCGGCGTACAGGTTGAGCGCCAGGTAGCCGCCGAGCATGAACAGGGCGGCCGAGCGTGGTCCGGCGCCGAGAAGCAGCCGCGAACCGACCATGATCAGCGCCAGGTCACCGACGGGGTATGCCACCGATACCAGTGTCGGCAGGTTCCCGGTGGTTACCGCCATGACCGGCGCGATGACGAACTCGTAGGTGAGGTAGGCGGCGCTGACCGCCACGATCGCCGCGTCGATCGCGCTGGCGCCGTCCCAGCCGGGGGTGCGGCGCCGCACGATCAGGAGCAGGCCGATCGCCCCCAGTGGGTAGGCGGCCAGGTATCCGATGTCGGCGATGCTGGGGTAGGCGACCTCCCCCTGCACGACCGAGAGGAAGCAGAACACCCCGTCGGCGGCGATCACGACGGCCGCGGCCGCCCCCAGCAGCAGCATGGCGGGCCTCGACGGCCGGTGCCGGCGGGCCGCGACGAAACAGGCTCCGGCCATCGTGCCGGCGGCGCTGGCGAACAGTGCCACCTGGGCGGCTACCCAAGCGCTCCCGAGGCTGGCGAGCCAGTAGTACAGGGCGATGACCACCACGCCTGCGGCCAGCACGACCTGCCACCCTGCGACACGCCGTCTCGCCACGGCCAGCTCTGTTCTACGCATGCGGGAACAGTGCTACCGGTCGGGTGCCGACCGGGACGCGGCAGGGTTGCCGGCGGGTTGCGTCTCTTTAGAAGCGGGGACAACTCCTGGCGCCCGACCCGAAGGGCAGCGGCGGCCTCAACCGCCCGGTCCAAGGGGATCGCGACGAGCCGTTCGACGTCCTCAGCGTTCATGGTGGGCAGGACATCACAACCTGCCGCACTGATGCAGGTAGGGGGTGCCATCCAGTGAACGTGTTGCTGGGGCCGCTAGCGTTGGCTTCACCGTCAGAAGGCAAGCAAGACTCTCTCGCGAAACGCTTGCTGCTGGCCGTCTGAGCAGTCGCCGAGCTCAAACTGCGACCGCAACGTATCGCTAGAACGTCTCCAACTGGCCGGGAAGAGGCACAGGCGGGTCCGGCGGGGGAAGAAGCTCCGCTGCTTCGGCGGCGAGCCGGCCAATCGTGTCGATAGGCATGACGAAAGCGATGTGCCACGTCTCGTCACTTTTAATTCATAGGTTCGGGGTTCGAGTCCCCCGGCGGCCCCCTTGTCGATGGCTGACCGGTCGACCGTGCCTCGCTCGTTGGCGATCGGGACGTTGGTGTTGAGAAGCAGGCTGTTTCGCCCCGGGTTTGATGGAGACATCGAAACCTGGGAGAAGATTTAGCTATGCCGGCACCGAAGAAGTACCCCGATGAGCTGCGTGAGCGTGCGACCCGGTTGGCGGTCGAGGCCC
>NZ_RJAC01000002.1 GCF_003999975.1 Actinoplanes solisilvae
CCGAAGACCGGCTTGCGGCTGAAGACCGGGATGACCTCGGTGATGATGCCGAAGAACGGCAGCGCCACGATGTACACCTCGGGATGGCCGAAGAACCAGAAGAGGTGCTGCCACAGCATCGGCCCGCCCGTGTCCACATCGAAGACGTGGGCGCCGAGCACACGGTCGGCGGCGAGGGCGAACAGCGCGGCCGCCAGGAACGGGAAGACCATGATCACCAGAAGGCTGGTGACCAGGATGTTCCAGGTCATGATCGGCATGCGGAACATCGTCATGCCGGGGGCGCGCAGGGTGAGCACAGTGGTGATCAGGTTGACGCCACCGAGGATCGTGCCGAGACCCGAGAGGGCCAGGCCGACGACCCACATGTTGCCGCCGACGCCGGGCGAGTGCAGCCCGTCGCTGAGCGGGGTGTAGGCGAACCAGCCGAAGTCGGCCGCACCACCGGGGGTGAAGAACCCGCTGATGGTGATCGTGCCGCCGAACAGGTACAGCCAGTACGCGAACGCGTTCAGACGCGGGAAGGCCACGTCGGGCGCGCCGATCTGGATCGGCACCACGAAGTTCGCGAACGCGAACACGATCGGCGTCGCGAAGAACAGCAGCATGATCGTGCCGTGCATGGTGAAGAGCTGGTTGTACTGCTCGGGCGAGAGCAGCTGCATGCCCGGGCGCGCCAGCTCGGTGCGCATCAGCAGGGCCATGAGCCCGCCGAGCATGTAGAACACGAAGGCCGTGATCATGTACATGATCCCGATCTGCTTCGCGTCCGTCGTGCGCAGGATTCGGGCGAGTGCCGAACCCTTGACCTGCCGCCGGACCGGATATGGCCGGGTCACGATCGGCTTAGGCGCAACGGTCGTCACGAATAGCCTCCGTCGTCTCGTTCGTCCCGCTCAGTACGCCGGAAGTGAAAGGCGTACCTCGCAGGCAGAATAGTCCCCCGTCGGGCTACCGCGGGCGGGGGGTGTCGAAACAGGTCAGCCCGTGTTTGTGCCGACGCTCAGACGGGTTGGATCAAGGGACGGTAGTGATCCGCGAAGATCCGCAGGCCACGCCTGCGAAGCATGGGGTCACGCAGAGCGGGCGGCACGTCGCGGGTGCGGTCGCGCTCGCGGGTGCGGTCGCGCACCTCGGTGCAGCGAGGGCGGCGGCGAACTTCCCACGCCCGCAGGGCGGCGGGAATGTCGGAAGGCTGTTTGCGCAGCTCTTCGCCGAGCACGACGGCGTCTTCAAACGACATGGCGGCGCCCTGCGCCAAGGTTGGAGCGGTGGCGTGGGCAGCGTCACCCATCAGCACCACGGGACCGCGTGACCAGGAGTCGAGAACGACCTCGTCGGTGCGCGCGACCTGCACTTTCTCGATCGCGGCGAGGATCGCGGGGGCCGGGCCGCCGAACGGGGCGAACAGCTCGCGCACCCGGGCGATGGGATCGTCGGGGTTCGGGGCGTCGGGGGCGGTCTCGTCGGCGTGGAAGTAGAGCTTGCGACCGCCCATCGGCATGGCCACGAGGCTGGAGCGGCGCCCGAGCAGGGCCGTCCAGTCGCTGAGCGGCGGGCCGCCGGTGATCACCGAGCGGTAGACGATCTGGCCGGTGGGCACGGCCGCGCCGCCCAGGCCGGCCTTGGCCCGCACCGTGGAGCGCCGGCCGTCGGCCCCGACGACCAGGTCGTATTCCGCCACGGTGCCGTCGCCGAACTCGACCTTGGCGGTGGCGTCGAAGATCTCGAGGTCGCGGACGACCGTGTCGTAGCGGACCTCGCCGCCGACCCCGGTGAGCAGCACCTGCTGCAGGTCGGCACGGGACAGTGCCCGCGACTCGCCGACCCCGGCCCAGAGACCGGCCACGTCGAGCTCGAACAGCTCGCGGCCGCGGGCGTCGAGGAAGACCTGCCGGAAGATGAGGTCACCGAGCGGGCGCAGCGGCGCGTCGAGGCCGAGCTGGCGCAGGGCGCGCGACGCGTTGCCGGGCAGGTAGATGCCCGCGCCGGGCAGCATGGTGGCGGGAAGTTCCTCGACGACGTCGGGCCGGAAACCGGCGAGCCGCAGGGCCCGCGCGGCGGCCAGCCCGGCGATTCCGGCGCCCACCACCAGGATGCGCAACGTCATCGCAGCCTTGCCTCCCACCCGTCGGACACGCGTCGGAGCCAAGACACTACCCCGAGCCACCGCCGGACGAAACCCGTGATCATCGAGAGACCCGAATTGTTCGCCCGGCTTCCATGCCCTCACTCTCGCACACACGTATGACGAATTACGCGCGTGTATTTTCGCCCCGGCCGGGCAGACAATGGGGTCATGGCGGACCGTCTGACGGAGTACCGGCGTAAGCGGGATGCGGCCCGCACGCCGGAACCCGTACCGGAGAAATCACCGGAGAAGACGGATCAGAACAGGTTCGTCATCCAGCAGCACCACGCACGCAGCCTGCACTGGGACGTGCGCCTGGAACGCGACGGCGTACTGGTCTCGTTCGCCGTCCCGCGCGGACTCCCCCGCGACCAGGGCCGCAACAACCTGGCCAAGCACACTGAGGACCACCCGCTCGAATATCTCGAGTTCTCGGGCGAGATCCCGGCCGGCGAGTACGGCGGGGGCCGCATGACGATCTTCGACAGCGGCACCTACGAGACCGGCAAGTGGCGCGACGACGAGATCGGCGTGACCTTTCACGGCGAGCGCACCACGGGGCGATACGTCTTCTTCCAGACCGGCGGCAACGACTGGATGGTCCGCCGGATGGACCCGCCCGAGCCGGGCTGGGAGCCGATGCCCAAGTTCGTGGCCCCGATGATCTCGACCAAGGCCGCGAAACTGCCGGGGGACGACGCCGAGTGGGGCTACGAGCTCGCCTGGGGCGGCCGGCGCGTCATGACGTACGTCTCGGGTGGCCGCGTGCGTCTGACCGATGACAGCGGCGAGGACGTGACGAAGTGGTATCCCGAGGTGCGCGGCCTCGGCCCGGCCCTGGCCCCGACCGAGGCGGTCCTCGATGGCGAGATCGTCGCCTTCGACGGCCCGGCGCCGATCGCGACCCTTCTCGATCGGCGCAAGCAGCCGAAGGACGCCGCCGCGGCCAAGCGGGCGTCGGAGCGGACTCCCGTGCACTTCCTGGCGTACGACCTGTTGTGGCTGGAGGGGCACAGCACGGTCGAGGCACTGCGCTACGCCGAGCGGCGCGAGCTTCTGGAGGGTTTGGCGGTGGCCGGAGACCACTGGCAGACCCCGCCCTATTTCCCCGGCGGCGGCGAGTTCGCCCTGGAGACCGCCCATGCCCAGGGCCTGACGGGCGTGGTGGCCAAACGGCTCGACTCGCCCTATCTGCCGGGCCGCCGGAGCCGCCTATGGCTGAATATCTCGCGGTAACGGGAAATCCGGACGTTGCGTCCGTGCCCCCGCCGCCGTGGAACGGTCTTCTGATTAGATGCACGCCGACTGTCCCAGCACACCGAACCGATGGCACCCATGACCGAGATGTCCGCCGAACTCTGGAACTCCGCCGCCCGCGTCCTCGAGAGCAACTGGGCGGGCGACCACATGGTCCCGTCCCACCGTCTCTACCCCCATCAGTGGAGCTGGGACACCGCCTTCATCGCGATCGGGCTGGCCTACGTCAACCCCGCCCGCGCCTGGCGTGACCTGCGCAGCCTCTTCGAGGCGCAGTGGCCGGACGGCCGGGTGCCGCACATCGTCTTCGACCCCGCCCTCGCCGAGACCGATTACTTCCCGGGGCCCGCTTTCTGGGGCGTTCCCGCGTACGGCACCAGGCCCGTCCACGGAAGCAGTGGGATCGTCCACCCTCCGCTGCACGCCGTCGCCGTGTGGAAGGTCTATCGGCGCGCTCTCACGCACGGGGCGTCGGGCATCCACCAGGCCCGTACCGAACTCGAATGGCTCTATCCCCGCCTGGTCGCCCAGCAGCAGTACCTGAGCACCCGCCGCGACCTGGGCGGCGCCGGGCTGGCGAGCATCGTGCACCCGTGGGAGTCGGGGCTCGACAACAGCCCGGCCTGGGACGCCGCGATGGCCAACGTGCCGGCCGACATGTCGCTGCTCACCACGCACCGCCGGCACGACCTCGACGTCGTCGAGGCAGCGCACCGCCCGACCGATCACGACTATGCCCGGTACGTCGGCCTGGTCCTCAGCTATCAGGCCGCCGGCTATTCCGACACCGGCCTGCTCGACCGTCATGCGTTCGCCGTCGAGTGCCCCTCGTTCAACGCCATTTACGGTACGGCGGAGCTGGCCCTGGCCCAGATAGCCGGGGTGCTCGGGCACACCACCGAGGCGACCGCCCACCGCGAGCGCGCCCAGCACATCACCGCCGCGATCGTCAGCCGCCTGTGGAACCCGCGGACCGGCATGTTCCACGCGCGCGACGTTCGCACCGGCACGCTCAGCCCGGCCCGGTGCGTGAGCGGGTTCCAGCCGCTTTTACTGCCCGACCTGCCGGCCGAGCAGGTCACGGGGGTCCTCGCCGAGATGCGCTCCGAGCGTTTCGGGCTGCCGTCGCCGAGCTATGACCGTACGGCGCCCGACTTTGACACTCTGCGCTACTGGCGCGGCCCTGTCTGGATCAACATGAACTGGCTGCTGCGTCGGGGCCTGTTGGTGCACGGCCGTCGCGCCGAGGCCCAGGAACTGCGCAAAGCAATGGTGCGTCTGGTGCACGACAACGGTCACTACGAATACTTCGACCCCGACACGGGCAAGGGCCTGGGCGCGCCCACCTTCAGCTGGACCGCCGCCCTGGCCCTCGACCTGCTGGCCGACCGTTCCGTCCCGGCCTATGCCCGCGCCACCTGAAACGCCTAGAAAACGACGACCGAGCGCAGCACCCCACCGGTGTGCATCTTCCCGAAGGCCTCCTCGACCTGGCCCAGCCCGATCTCCTCGGTGACGAACGCGTCGAGGTCGAGCCGGCCCTGCAGATAGAGCTCGGTGAGCATCGGGAAATCGCGGCTCGGGAGGCAGTCGCCGTACCAGCTCGACTTGAGGGCGCCACCACGACCGAAGATCTCCAGCAGGGGCAGCTCGATCTTCATGTCCGGGGTGGGCACGCCGACCAGCACCACCGTTCCGGCCAGGTCGCGGGCATAGAACGCCTGCTCGTAGGTCTCGGGCCGGCCGACCGCCTCGATGACCACGTCGGCGCCGAATCCGCCGGTCAGCTCCTTCACGGCGGCGACGACGTCGGTCCCGCGGGCGTTGACCGTGTGGGTCGCCCCGAAACCGCGCGCCCACTCGAGTTTCTGGTCGTCGGTGTCGATCGCGATGATCGTGGTGGCGCCGGCCAGCGCCGCTCCGGCCACCGCGCCGTCGCCCACTCCGCCGCAGCCGATCACCGCGACCGAGTCGCCCCGGGTCACGCCGCCGGTGTTGATCGCGGCGCCGATGCCGGCCATCACGCCGCAGCCGAGCAGCCCGACCGCGGCGGCCCGGGCCCGGGGGTCCACCTTTGTGCACTGTCCCGCATGGACGAGCGTCTTCTCGACGAAGGCGCCGATGCCGAGCGCGGGCGACAGCTCGGTGCCGTCCTCGAGCGTCATCTTCTGGGTGGCGTTGTGGGTGTTGAAGCAGTACCACGGCTTGCCCTTGTTGCAGGCCCGGCAGTTGCCGCAGACGGCGCGCCAGTTCAGCACGACGAAGTCGCCGGGCTCGACCCCGGTGACGCCCGCGCCGACCGACTCGACCACGCCGGCCGCCTCGTGCCCGAGCAGGAACGGGAAGTCGTCGTTGATGCCGCCCTCGCGGTAGTGCAGGTCGGTGTGGCACACCCCGCACGCCTGGATCGCGACGACGGCCTCGCCGGGGCCCGGATCAGGAACGACGATGGTGGTGAGCTCGACGGGGGCACCCTTGCTGCGGGCGATGACGCCCTGCACTCGCTGACTCATCAACACAGCGTAGGGCCGCGCGGTGTCGGCGTCAGCGGTCGGCCGGAACGCGGACCTCGAGCGGCTCTTCGAGCAGGGTGTCGGCCAGCTTCGCGAGCTGGCGCACCTGGGCCGGGGAGAGCCGGTCGAAGACGAGTTGCTGCACCGCCTCGACGTGGCCGGGCGCCGATTCCCTGATCTTCTCGAACCCCGCGTCGGTGAGCACGGCGATCTGCACGCGGCCGTCCTCGGGGTCGCGTTCGCGGTACACCCAGCCGTGCCCCTCGAGCCGGGCGACGACGTGGGACAGACGGGAGAGCGAGGCGGTCACGGCCTTGGCGAGCTTGCTCATCGAGAGCCGCCGGTCGGGCTGCTCGGAGAGCCGGACGAGCACGATGTAACCCATGTGCGTCAGGCCGGCGTCGCGTTGGAGCTGGGCCTCGAGCGCCGCGGGCACCTTGATCAGCACCTCGATGAACCGCCGCCACGCGTGCTGCTGTTCGTCGGTCAACCACCGTGGCACAGCCAGGTCAGCGGGCTCTGTCATGAAGGAAGGTTAGTGGCGGTTCGCCGTCAGGTCACGATCCGGGTCCAGGTTGCCCCGGACGGGTACTCAATCGATCGACGAGTGACGTTGTCCCTAGTACGCTGCGCTGGAACTTCCATCCGGGGCCGTCCAATAGCGGCATGGCGCCGGCACCGATTCGGCTGGGGGGCCACGTCCGGTGCCGGCGTCGTGCTCAAAGACGCGTCGTACTCAAGAATCAGGCGGGCGGCTCGTCCTTGCCGGCCTCCTCGGCCGCGTCGGCCTCCTTCTTCGTCTTGTGCACCGCGCCGTCGGCGTGCTCCGGCGGGCCGTAGACGGTGTAGAGGACCAGCGGGTTGGGCCCCGAGTTGACGAAGTTGTGCTTGTGCCCGGCCGGGACCACGACCAGGTCACCCTGGGCCACGTTGCGGGTCTGCCCCGACACGACGGCCTTGCCCGTGCCGCTGACGAAGGTGAGGATCTGGTCCACCTCGTGGACCTCCTCACCGATCTCCCCGTCCGGCGGGATCGTCATGATGACGAGCTGGGTGTGCTTCCCGGTCCAGAGCACGCGGCGGAAATCCGGGCTCTTCTCGGCGACAGTGGCGATCGTGAAGTGCTCCATGCCAGCCGTATACCCCGGTTACGACGTACGCAACCGGCCTTCGACGACCGGCGCCGGGCGCCCGATCAGGTAGCCCTGCACATAGTCGACGCCCAGCTCGCGCAGCAGCCGCAGGGTCGGCTCGTCCTGCACGAATTCGGCCACGGTGTGGATCCCGTACGCCTGGCACACCTGCACCAGCGCACGTACCAGCACCTGGTCCTGGGGGTTGTCGACCAGGTCGACGACGTACTCCCCGTCGATCTTGACGAGGTCGATCGGGAAGATCCGCAGGTAGCGGAACGACGCGTAGCCGGAGCCGAAGTCGTCGAGGGCCAGTTCGCAGCCGAGGTCGCGGACCCGGTCGGCGAACCGGCGGGCCTCGCTCAGGTTCCCGATCAGCGCGGTCTCGGTGATCTCGAAGGTGAGCTGCTGAGGCTTCACCCCGTAATGGTCGATGAGCCGGACGACCTCGTCGGTGAGCCGAGGGTCGCCGACCGAGCGGCCGGACAGGTTGATCTGGAAGCAGGTGCCAGGCCGGTCGGCGGCGAGCTGCATGGCCCGCTCGACCACCCACAGGTCGATGTCGAAGACCGCGTCGAGACGCTCGGCGATGTCGAGCACCTGGATCGGCGACTGCGGCCCGTCGGCCTCGTCGAGCACCCGCAGCAGGAGCTCGTGCCGGGTGATCTCGTTGGTCTGCAGCTCGAGGATCGGCTGGGCGTAGAGCGTGAACCGGTCGGTGTCGAGCGCGTCGGCGACCCGGCTGCGATAGGAGCCCTGCCGGTCGCGGGCCGGCACCGGGTGGGCGATCACGGTCACCGGCGCGCCGCTCTCGCGCGACTGCCGCCAGGCGTGCTCGGCATCGATCAGCAGCTCGTGACTGCCGGCGTCGCCGTCCGGGGTGAACCGTACGAGGCCGCCCCACACGTGCGCGCGCAACCAGGTGTCGGGCAGCACGAAGGTCTGCGAGCGCAACGCCTCGACCAACAGCTCGGACTCGCGGCGGGCCATCGGCCAGGAGGTGCCGGGCAGCAGCACGGCGATCTCGCTGGGCCCGACCCGGCCGAGCAGCGCGCCCTGCTGCATGACCCCTTCGAGCACGCGGGCCGCCCGGTGCAGCAGGTCGGCGTTGCGGTCGGGCCGCACGCCCTCGCCGTCCACGCCGGACTGCTCGGGCTGCACCCGCACAACCAGCACCGCCCCGCCGCCGCGGCGCTGCTCCCGGTCTATCTCGTCGGCGAAGCGCGGGCGGGTGAGCAGGCCGGTCGCCGGGTCGGGCTCGACGATCGTGGCCTGCACGGTCTCGCCGCGCCGCACCAGCCGGTCGGACTCGCGGCGGGCGCGCTCGCGATCGGACACATCGGTCACCGCGCCGCGGATGCCTCGAACCGTACCGTCGGGGCTCTTGACCGGGTCGAGGCGAACGTCCACGTCGAACCAGCCGCCGTCGGCGCGCATGAGCCGGATCGTCATGCGTACCTGGGCGCGGCTGGTCCACGACTTGGTGATGGCCGAGAGCGCCTCGGCGTGGTCGTCGCGGTGCACGTAGCGGGCGAGGACCTTGCGGCTCACCTCGTCGCGGGCGGGCGGGGCGCCGAGCATCTCGCGCAGGGCGGCCGACCAGACGATCCGGTCGCCGGTGGCCGTGTAGGAGAACCAGGCGTCGCGGTCGTCGACGGGGGCACGCTGCCCGGGCAGGCGCGGCAGAGGGCCGCGCTGATGCTCCTCGGGTGCAGCCATGCGCCCGCCACCTCCCCCCAGAGTGTCCCCACGCCCCTGGACTATTACGACCCGTCACGGGGTCGAGATAACAGTGGACGTCCGCCCCAATGTTTCGGCCGGCCGTGCCCCAGAGCGTGGAGCAGCGAGTGCTCCTCTGATCAGACTAGGGAATTACCTGATCGGTTGACCACCGCGCTGCGTAGTTCCTCCCCGGAAATAGCGTCTTTTCCATGACGGACAGTCACTACCCGTACTGATAGTGAAACCTTCCGCGATTTGTACCCAGCCGGACAGTGCCCCATGCACACCGGGCCGCGCTGTGCTTCCGGATCAGTAACGGCTGGATATGGTGACGATTGGAACAGCGAGCTAGCGAGGATGAGGCATGGGGATCATTCGGGACATGCAGCGCGTGCACGCCACCCAGGCGGCCGCGGGCCAGCGGGCCAACACGGCCGCCGCGCAGCAGCGCGACCTGATCCGGCGCAACGCGGATCTGGCGATCGCCGCCGCTCAGCAGGCCGCGAACGACGCCGACCGGCGACGCGAGCACCAGCGGCTCTACGTCGAGGCCAAGACGGCCGGCGCGGCCGCGTCCAACGCCGAGATCCGCGCGCGGCTGAGCGACCTCGACACGCTGCTGCACTCGTCGCTCGACGTCGACGACCACATCGACCTCCAGCTCTTCAAGAAGCCGGTCGAGGCGCCCTCGTTCGACCCGGGACCGCTGGGCCGGCCGACGCCCGAGCCCCGGTGGGAAAGCTACGTGCCGCCGCAGCCGCGCGGTGTGGGCAAGATCCTCGGCGGCGACCGCCTGCGGCAGCAGCAGGCGGCGGGCGCTCAGCGGGCGTTCGACGACGCGCGGTCGCGATGGGCCGAGGCCGAACAGCGCCGCAAGCACCAGCTCGTGGTGCGCCAACGGGCCTACGACGAGAGCCTTCGCAAATATGAGGAGCGGATCGCCGCCTACAACGCCGAGGTGGACCGTTTCGCCGCCGCGGTGGCCGGCGCCGACCCGGCCGCGGTCGTCGAGTATTTCGCGATGGTGCTCGGCAACTCCGTCTACCCCGACGACTTCCCGCAGCACTTCCGTCTGGCCTACCTGCCGAAGCAACGCCACCTGCTGGTCGAGTACCACCTGCCCCCGATCGAGGTGGTGCCGCACGTCAAGGAGTACCGCTACGACCGGTTCCGTGACGACCTGACGGCGACCCCGCGCGACGAGGGCGAACTCCGCAGCCGCTACGTCGAGGTGATCGCGCGGGTGACCCTGCGGACCATCCACGAGATCGTCGAGGCCGACCGCGGCGGCCTGGTCCAGCAGATCTCGTTCAACGGCATCGTCGACACGATCGACCGTCGCACCGGCCGTTTCGTGCGTCCCTGCCTGGTGTCGATCCAGACCACGCGCGACACGTTCGCCGCGATCAAGCTGCGCCGGGTCGACCCGGTCGCCTGCGTGAAGCACCTGGAGGGCGCGATCTCGGTGGCGCCCGACGAGCTCACCGCGGTCCCCGAGAAGATCGACTTCGAGCGCGACGCCGACCGGGACTTCACCGAGGAGTTCAACGTGCTCGCCGAGATCGACGAGCGGCCCAACCTGCTCTCGCTGACCGACGCGGCGTGGGAGCAGCAGCTGGCCGACCTCTTCGGCATCATGGGCCTCGAGATGGGCGCGGCCACCCGCGGCGACCTCGGCACCCGCTGGCAGGCCACCGACCCGCGGCCGATCTTCGGCGGCCCGGTCGTGATCTTCGCGGTGCGGGGCGGGTCGTCCGGCTCGGCGGCGGTGCACGCGCTCGCCGGCGCGGTGTCGGCGGCCGGGGCGACCAAGGGCATCCTGGTCTCGCTCGGCGGCATCGACTCCGAGGCGTACGACGCGGTGGCCGGCCGCCCACTCGAACTGATCGACGGCCCGGCCCTGGTCACGCTGCTCTCGAACTACTGCCGCGTGAAGGCCCGCATCGAGCGCACCGGTTAGAAGATCTCGCGGATCAGGCCGACCAGCACGTCGCGGTCGGCCGGATCGCCGGGCTGATATTCGGTGATGCCCAGCCCGGCCAGGGGGAAGCGGTCGGTGAGAGCACGGACCGCGGCGGCGAGCCGGTCCGGGCGTACGCCGTCGGGCTCGGGAAAGCCCAGCGAGCTGAACCAGGCCGGGTCGAGGACGTCCAGGTCGATGTGGACATAGACCGCCCGGGCGCCCGCCGCCGCGACCACCGACGGCAGCGAGTCGAGGTCGGCCACCTCGACGGCGTTGTCCGAGATGTATTCCTTCTCGGCCGCGTCCAGGGCCCGTACGCCCGAAAGCACCACCTGGGCCGGCCGAAGCGTGCGGCGCGGCGCCAGCTCGGGCGGCCCCTCGCCGAGCAGGGTGCGCAACACCATGCCGTGGAAGGCGCCGGACGGGGACGACTCGGGCGTGTTGAGGTCGCCGTGGGCGTCGAGCCAGACCACGACCAGCCCGTCGCCGTGCCGTTCGAGCGCGGCCTCGATCGGCGCCAGCTCGACGCCGCAGTCGCCACCGACGGTCACCGTCGACGGATCGGTCATCGCCGAGCGGATCGCCGCGAGGTTGCCGGCCAGCGTCTCGATCGAGGGCGGCCCGTCGGCTATCGGCACCCGCACCCGGCGGTCGGCCGGGACCAGCGAGGCCAGCGCGGCCGCACCCTCGATCAGCCGGCGGGCGTCGGGCGAGCCGGAGCCCTGCCACTGCCCGATCTCGAGCACGGTGCGTCGCGGCGGCGGGACGATGCCCAGCTCGCCGATGCGCTGCCAGACCGGGTGCATGGCCGCCTCGGGCTCGCGGGCGTAGATGCTGCCCCGGATGCGCACGAACACGCAGTTGCCGACCCGTTCCAGCACCGCCTGGCGGCGCATGTCGCTCTCCCACTGCTCGGGCCCGTGATAGGCGTCGCCGTCACACTCGATGGCGAGGCGCCGGCCGTCGGGGGCGTTGAGCACGAAGTCGATGCGGTAGGCGCCGATCCGGAACTGCGGGATCGGCCGGAACCCGCGGTCCAGCAGCCGCTGCAGGACGTCGCGCTCGAAGTCGCTCTCGCAGCGCCCGGCCAGGTCGGCGGCCTCTTCGGCCGGGGTGAGGTTCAGGGCGTACGTCAACAGGAGCGCCCGAGCGTCGTCGGCCAGCAGCGATCCCGGCCGCACCGAGTGGAAGATCCAGAGCTGGTCGCGGGCCCGCGAGGCGGCGACGTTGATCCGCCGGTGGTACTCGCGCTTGGTGAACGCCGCGACCCGCGGGTCGTTGTCGGAGACCACCATCGTCACCAGCACGATGTCGCGCTCGTCGCCCTGGAACGTGTAGGCGTCACCGACCCGCAGGCGACGGGCCTGGATCTCGTCCTCGCCGATCGTCTCGCGCAGCCGGTGCAGCAGGTAGCCGGCCTGGCCGCTGGTGCTCAGCAGCGAGATGACGCCGAGGGTGCGGCCGTCGTAGCGCGGGTCGCGCACGATCTCGGCGACCTGGCCGACCAGCGCCTCGGCCTCGGCCCGGTTGACGTCGCCGAAGCCGGAGAGCGGTTGCCGCACGCCGTCGGGCAGGAACACCGTCCGGATCGGGGTCAGCGCCGGCCGGTCGGCCCGCAACGGCATGATCTTGCCGTCGTAGTAGTGCCGGGACGAGAACTCGATGATCTGCGGGACGCAGCGGAAGTGCTCGGTGAGCAGGATACGCTCGGGCGAGCGGCGTACCGCGTGGTCGTAGAGCGAGGATTCCGGGTCGAAGTGCTCGGCCGACGGCACGTCGCCCAGGTGACTGTGGATCAGGCCGGCGACCGAGCCGACGAAGCCGAGCTGCGGACCGATCTGCTGGTCGTCGCCGACCACCACGGCCCGCTCGGCCAGCGACAGCACGGGCAGCGCGAACAGGTCGGCCTGCGACGCCTCGTCCACGATCACCACGTCGAAGCGGGCGCCGCCGGCGAACTGCTCGATCGCCCGGTCGACCGACATGACCCAGACCGGCACCGCCTCGACAGCCGACTCCATCGCACGCTGCGCATGCGCCTGCCAGGCGGCCGCCGTACGCCCCGTGCCTTTGCCGATCTTGCGGAGCGCGGTGGTCCAGTCGGCCAGTGCGGCCCGCCGCCGATCGTCGAGGCCGCGGGACACCTCGAGCCACGCGGACGCGACCACCAGCTCGGCCGTGCGCCGCCGGATCTTGTCGCGGGCCGCCTCGACCCGTTTGACCAGCACCGCCGGGTCGACGCTGCCGATCACGTCGTCGAACCACGTCTGCGCCCGCCGCCACTGCCACGCCTCGACGCAGGCCCGGCCCGAGACCGGCGGCACCAGGCCGGCCTCGATCAGCGCGGCCCACTCGGGGGCGTCGGCGGCGACGCGGTCACGCAGGCTGACATATTGCTCGGCGGCGGGACGCAGGCCGGTCAGGCAGCGGACCTCGGCGATCGCGTCGTCCCAGCCGGCCAGCGTCGCCCAGGCCGCGGCGAGGGCGGGCCACTCGGCCAGACGCGCGGTGACGCGGCGCTCGTCCTCGAGCTTGCGATCGAATGCATAGACCGCGGGCGCCGCGTCGAGCAGCGACGCCACCCCGGCCAGGCTTGCGGGGTCGAGGTCGAGGTCGTGTTGCGGTACGAGGGTGGACAGCCGCTCGGCCAGCGCGGGCCAGTGCCGCACATCCCAGTCGAGGGATTGTCCGGCGTCGGCCAGCAGCGCGCCGGCCCAGATCTCGGGGTCGCCGTCGGCCGGGGCGGGGATGTCGAGGCGCTGCCGCCACTCCGACCAGTGACCGCCGAGCCTGCGGCGGGCCTGGGCGCGCCGCACCCACGCGGCGGCGACGTCGACGTCTTCGGTGGTGCGCAGCGGTTCGTCGTCGACCCGCACGTCCTCGGCCAGGCGGAACAGCGCGGCCTGCAACAGCCGGCTCAGCCCGCGGCCGCCCGCGAACCGCTGCCGCATCTCGGCGAGCTGCGCCAGCAGGCGTTTCGGCTCCCCGGCGTACGCCTCGGGGACGCTCACGCGGTGGCCGGCGAGCGTGCGGGTGAGCGCGGCCAGCTCGGTCAGCAGCGCCTCGGTGGCCGCCACATGATCGACCCAGACCGTGCGCCAGTGGGGGTCGGTGAGCAGACGGCCGAGCCGATCGGTCCATGTGCCCTCGCGGCGGCGCAACCAGGTCAGCGCGTCGTGCAGATCGTCGCGGACGGCGGCCACGTTCGCACCCCGTACGGCGGGGAGGTCGAGGCCCTCGGCGGCCAGCCCGGCCACCCGGTAGGCCAGGGCGTCGCGCTCGGCCCTCGCCACGGTCGCCTCGGCCGCGCTCGGCAGATCGCCGGTTTCCGGCCAGGACCTCAGGGCGGCATCGCGGTCGGCTGCCGGCAATGACGAGGCGAGCTCGAGCAGCCGGGCGAACTCGGCCGATTCCAGCGGCGGCGGGCCCGACACCGGGTCGGGGATGCCACCCTGGGCGGCCGCTCGCTCACGCAACCACGAGCCCACCTCGATCGGGGTCAGCGGGGCGCCGTCGATCACATAGGTGACCGCCTCGTTCTCGGCCGTCGCCCGCAGGCCGCGCAGTGCGACGGCCAGTTCACGCTCGGCCTCTTCGAGCAGGTGGGTGAGGCGGTCGACGCGGCGGGCCTCGGCCACCTTGTCGAGCGTGGCGGCGCGGTCGGAGAGTTCGCGCGCGGCCAGCTGCAACTGCACGAGTTGGTCGGTGGTGCGGCCGAGCACAGCCAGGCAGAGCGACCGGATCTCTTCCGGCAGGCCGTCGCGGAGCACCCGCAGCGGATCTTCCTTCTGGGCGACGACGAGCACCCGCTTGCCGTTGGCCATGAGGTGGCAGATCAGGTTGCGGATGGTGTGGGTCTTGCCGGTGCCGGGCGGGCCCTGAACGGCCACGTTGCGGTGCAGGGCGAGGCGGCGCGCGATCGATTCCTGCGCCTCGTTGGTCGGCAGCGGCATGAGCAGGCGTTCGCCGACCCGCTGCCAGCGGTCCGCGTCGTCGCCGGGCATGACCAGCCGGCTGGGTTCGTGGGCGACGATCGCGGCCAGGGCGCCGGTGGCGGTGGTGTCGCCGGTCAGCAGGCGGTCGCGCAGGTTTTCGAGAAAGCCGCGCAGGAGTCGCTGCCGGGGCCGGGCGAAGAGCACGCCGACGTCCTTGACGTGCGGCCGGGACGTGTCCTCACTGGTGATGAGCCGGTCGTAGCCGAGGCGCCCGAGCGCCCGCTCGAACAGCTCGCGACGATCGAGGTCGTTCCACAGGTCGACCTCGATCGTGCCGGCCGGGCCGGCGAGGGCGACGAGCTGACTGAGATAACGGTCGTCGAGGCCGTTCAGCGCGTCGGTCTGGAGCCGGGAGGGACCGGCCGGCGAGACGGTGACCAGGGAACGGTCAGGCTCGTATTCGATCAGGACCGGCGTGGCCACGAGCGGGTAGCGCACGCGATCGCCGTTGACCGTGGTCTCGAGCAGGCCGTGGCCCCAGACCAGCTCGGTGGTGGCGGCGGCCATGTCGATCTGGTGCATGAGGTCGAAGAGCCGGCGGTGCAGCTCGCGGGTCTTCTCGGCCTCGGCGGTGGCCCGCGCCCAGGGCCGCCACACCTGTTCGCGCCAGGCGACGAACTCGTCGTCGGCGGTGGACGGGTCGTCCTCGGGCTCGGCGGTGGCGGTGATGTCGGCCCGCAGGCGGCGGCGCAGGGCCGCGGGCACCGGCACCGGCGGCGGCAGCTCGGGCAGGCCGACGCGCAGCCAGGACGTGCTGTCACCGACCGGACCCAGCTCGCAGGCCGGATGGTCGGGCAGGGCATCGGTGCCGAGCGCGTCGACGGGCACCGTGCGGGCGGGACGCTCGAGTTGGGCCCGCACGGCGAGCAGGTAGTCGGCGACTGACACGGCCCGGTCGCGGATCGTGGTGGGCGACTCCGGCTGGTCGGGCATCTTCCGAAGTTTAGGGGGCCTGGTCTCGTCGCAACGGGCCTGTGGATATCAGACCTCTTCGGGGTCGCGGCCCACGGCGGAGCGGCCTCCGTCCACCGGGAGGATCGCGCCGTTGACAAAAGAGGAGCTGTCGGAGAGCAGGAAGGCGGCGGCCTCGGCGACCTCGCCGGTGCGGCCCAGGCGACCCAGCGGCTGCAACAGGCTGATCTCACGCTCGAAGCCGTCACGCGCCGCGGGATCGAGGGCGGCCAGGTGGGCGTCCGACCGATCGGTGGCGATCGAGCCGAGGGCCAGGGCATTGACCCGTACGCCGTGACGCCCGTAATCGACGGCGAGAGCGCGGGTCAGTCCCTCGACCGCGGCCTTCGCGGTCGCATAGGCGAAGGCGCCCCGGACCGGCCGTT
Organism: Actinoplanes solisilvae; assembly: GCF_003999975.1. Lineage (GTDB taxonomy): Bacteria > Actinomycetota > Actinomycetes > Mycobacteriales > Micromonosporaceae > Actinoplanes > Actinoplanes solisilvae. The sequence goes on from NZ_RJAC01000002.1 coordinate 16,052, forward strand.
GTGCCTGGTGGGAGGAGATGTTGACGATCGACCCCGGGACGCCGGCGGTGAGGAAGACGTTGATCGCGGCCCGGCATCCGGCCACTACCGAGTCGACATTCCTCGCGATTCGGGCGCTCGCCTCGGCGGCGGGCAGTTCATGCAGCCAGCCGTCGGGGAAGAAGGCGGCGTTGTTCACCCAGCCGCGCAGGTCACCGGCCGACTCGACGGCGCGCGCGACGACACGCTCGTCGGAGGCGTCGCCGATGACGGGCACCAGGCGGCAGTCCGAGATCCATTCATCGGCCCAGTCGAGCGCCCGCGGGTCGAACTCGACCACGACGACCGAACCGGCCTGGTCGGCCAGCAGCCGCTCCACGATCGCACGGCCGACCCCGCGCCCGCCGCCGGTCACCACCACGGAACGTCTCATGAACCGGTCATACCGCGCCGGGCCGGGGTTCGCAGCGGTTCACCGGCCGAGGGCGTGCCAGATCTCGACGACGTTCCGGAACATCTGGTCGTCCGGCAGGCTGTCGAGGTCGGCCAGCACGTCGTCCGGCGCGTCGAGGTTCTCGGCACTGTGGCGCAGCTTCGCGCGGTCGCCGGGAAACGCGGACAGGCCGATGTAGCGGCCGAACCGGCTGAGATCACGGTCCTCGAACTCCTCTAGGACGCCGCTCACTTCGGGCTGGTCCTCACCCGACGGCTCAGCCTCGCGAAACTCCTCGACGCGGCCCCCGGTCACACCCTGAACGATGCCGCGCACCTCATCGGCCATCTGGTCGTCGATGCGCGCTGCGTGCTTATTGCTGCCTCGGTCCATGTTCGCGGGATTCCCAGCCGCTCCCCTGGCAAACCGCGTTCCCACTGTCACGCACGCCACCAAAACAGCCCGACGCGCACCTCCCCACAAGCCCTCACCCCCACCGAACAGCACGACGCGCACCTCCCCGCGAGCGGAAGATGCGCGTCTGACGATTGGGTGATCAGGGGAACTGCATGCGGCGCGGGCGTGGGATGACGGGCGGGGGCAGCGGCAGGTCGTCGAGGTGGCTCCAGTTGAGCGAGCCGTTGTCGGTCGATTTGATCTCGCCGAGGCAGGCGCGGAGCAGGCCGAGGTTGGGCGCCCCGGCGAAGCCGGCGATGACGACCTCGGGTTTCGGTGAGATCTGAGCGATCGCCGCGCAGATCTTGGCTACCTCGCGCTCGTCGACGGCGTCGAGCGGCAGCGGTTGCTCGGCCTGGGAGCGGCGCCACGGCGGGCCGAAACGGCGCAGCAGCTCTCGCGCGAGACGGCCGAAGGAACGACCGACGGGTGCGTCGATCATCGAGTCACGGGCGGACTGTCCGTAGCACCACGGCACGACCACGTGGCCGTTGATCACGACCAGCTGGTAGACCGATTTCGGAATCGTGATGATCTCGGCACCGGGGAGCGTGCCCAGGAAGAGCACGAGTTCCTCGTAGGGAAGCGGCCACCGCGGATTCGCGATCACTCGTTCCATGGTCTGCGTCATCGCGGGGTGAGCGTGAATCTCACGCTCGATCGCGGTGCTCAGCGCCTCGGGCACCCGGGTCCACAGCTCGCCGGCAACCTTGTCGCCGAACTGTTCGACCACCCACTCGCTCGGACCGACCAGAACGTCTGGGCGCATTCGTTACCACCACCGTCCGTGTCGCTGGCGTTACTGCTGGCTAGAAGAGTTTCACTTCCGGTGATCGACTGGAAGGGTCGACTTTCCTAGATCCCAAAAACGCCCGTGAATGAAATCCAGCGAAACGATCAGAACCTCGCCACGACGATGGAGCAGCAGGTCGCGAACTTGCGAAACATGCAACTTGCACGGCGAACCGCACGTGCAAGTTGCATGCCGGTCTCGCTATTCACCCCGTGGAACCAGTAAATCACTCAGATATTTCAGTGCGATGACCACGAAGCAAACATCCACTCACAGTGACGATCCACAATGCCCTCACCTGCGGCTCCCCAAGCGCAGGCCACGCATCCACCTCCGTGATCCGCCCCACTGAGAAGATCGACAGACCGGAGGCGTCCATCCACCGGCTCCGGCCCGTACCGCGGAGATGGACCGCGCCAGCGCTTCCCCGACCAGACTGCTGTCAGATTTCTGTCAGTGCCAGGATTCGCAGAACCGATACGCGACATAGGCGCCTTTCGCCCGCTCCCACCAAGTGGACCCCTCTCCCTGGGGTCATTTGTCCACACTCGACAAAGGAGCGGTTGGTAACGCTCCGAAATCAAGGAGTGGGGCGAGGTGCCAATAATGCGAATACTCCGCGCAATCGCCCGAACACGGAAAGCAAGGCTCTTTCGCCACTCGTCGATGGGTGCCGACCCGAACTGCTTGCGCCCTCAATCAAACAAGAACGCCGTCAACCCGAGGACGGAGGCCGACGGCATTCATTCAAGCGATCCGCGACCGGCGATATCCTCTCCGGACGGGCGATCAAGGACGCGGCGACGGATAATCCAGTCGGCGCCACCGAGATTGGAATCGTTCAGATTCCCATCGCTGCCCTCGCCCGCACAGAACCGCCCGGCGCGACCGCGCCGCCCGCGGGAAATCTTTCCGAGCCCACGGCACGACCCGCGCCGCCCGCGAAAACCGGCCCAAGCCCACGACCCCCGCCGCCCGCGAAAACCGGTGCAAGACCACGACCCGCGCCGCCGGCAGGAGACCGGCCGAGCCCGTGGAACTCGCGGAGACCGCAACGGTCAGCCGGAACTGTCGGGCCCCCGCGCTACCGTGCCCCGGTGAACTCGCAACCGCTGCTCAGCCCGTCCGCCGAGGCGGGTCTCGTCGTCGACGCCGTCCTGCGCGACCTGCTCGAGGGCGACCACCGCGGCGTGGTGGTCGACTCGCCGCCCGGCGCGGGCAAGTCGACGCTGGTGGTGCGGGCGGCCGGCGAGCTGGCCGCGACCGGCGACCCGCTGATGATCGTGGCCCAGACCAACGAGCAGGTCGACGACCTCATCGCGCGGCTCGGCGCCCGCTCGCCCGAGATCGCCGTGGGCCGCCTGTCCGCGGTCGACTACGAGGCGAGCGACCGTGTCCGCGACCATCCGGGCTGCCGGGTCGGCGCCAAGGTGGCCGACCTGGGTTCGCCGCCCGTCACCATCGGCACCGCCGCGAAGTGGGCCACTGTCACCGACGGCTCCTGGCCGTGGGCGATCGTCGACGAGGCCTATCAAATGCGGTCCGACGCGCTGCTCCGCGTGGCGCCGCGGTTCCTCAGGGCGCTCTTCGTCGGCGACCCGGGCCAGCTCGACCCGTTCTCGACGGTCGAGGTCGACCGCTGGACCGGCCTGTCGTGGGACCCGATGCAGAGCGCCGTCGCCGTCCTCCTGCGGCACAATCCCGAGTTGCCCGTCCACCGTCTGCCCGTCTCGTGGCGCCTGCCCCACACCGCCGCGCCCGTGGTCGCCGAGGCCTTCTACCCCTTCACCGGTTTCCGCTCCGGCACCGGCCCCGGCGATCGCAGCCTGCGGTTCACGAGCGGGCCGGCCGGCCCGCTCGACGACGTGCTCGACGCGGCCGCCGAGACCGGCTGGGGCCTGCACGAGCTGCCCGCCCGGTTCACGATCCGCACCGATGCCGAGGCCGCCTCGGCCTGCGCCGAGCTCGCCGTCCGCGCGCTGGCCCGCGAGGCCGTGACCGCCTCCGAGTCGGGCGGGGGCCCGCTGAGCGCCGACCGCATCGCCATCGGCGCCGCCCACCGTGACCAGGCCGCGGCCATCCGGTCGTTCCTGCCGCCCGAGGCCAGGGGCGTCACGGTCGACACCGCCAACCGGCTCCAGGGCCGGGAGTACGACCTGACCATCGTGCTGCACCCGCTGTCGGGCCGGCAGGACGCGACCGCCTTCCACCTCGAGTCGGGCCGCCTCTGTGTCCTGACCTCGCGCCACCGGCACGCCTGCGTCGTGGTGGCCCGCGAGGGCATCGCCGACCTGCTCGACGCCCACCCGTCCACCGAGCCCGTCCATCTCAACGTGCCCGTGAAGTTTCCGGACGGCTGGGAGGCCAACCAGGCGATCCTCTCCTATTTGCACAAGGGAGTGTCGCTTAGCCGACACGAGCCGCTACTTTGAGTAAATGGCGGTCTACACCACGGCGGGGTCCATGCGGGACGGCGTCTATCGGCCGATCCTGCGACCGCGCCGTGGTGAGATGGCGGCACTCACCCACCTGACGGCGGACGAGGCCGCCCTGGTCCTGCCGATCCTCGAGCTCGACCCGGGCACCGACCTGCTGCCGCTGGTCCGCGAGCTGCCACCGCGCACCGGCGTGCTCGCCGTCGACTTCGGAGAGATCGAGGAGCCGGCCGACCCGCTCGTGGCCCCGTCGCTCGACCTCGCCGAGGGGCTCGCCGATCTCGGCGTGGCCATGTTGCCGGTGCTCAGGGCCCACGAAAGTCGCCGCCGCCTGGCCGCCCACGGGCTGGCCGCCCGCATGCATCTGCGCCGCGCGTTGCTGCGGCTCCAGCCGCATGTCGACGCGGCCAACCCCGCGCAGGCCGATGTGCTCGTCGACCGTCTGCTGCGCGGCGCGGGCCTCGAGGTCGAGGAGGTCGACCTGCTGATCGACCTCGCCGAGACGGCCTGCGTGGCGCACGCCGACCGGTTCGAGGAACAGCTCCGGCGCATCCTGCGGTGGGCGCGCGGCCGGCCGTGGCGCTCGGTCAGCGTGGCCTCGGGCGCCATGCCGGCCAACCTCGACGATCTGCCCACCGATCAGCCGGTCACGATCGACCGGCACGACGCGCGGGTCTGGACCAGCATCGGCGTGCCCGGCATCGGCTACGCCGACTACGGCGTGACCTCACCGGTGCGGCGTCGTGGCGTCCAGCGCCACCGCCAGTTGCCGACGCTGCGCTACACGGCCGAGCACAACTGGTGGATCTACCGCTGGTCGCGACGGGGTGGGCGCAGCGACGACCGTTGCCACGACCTGTGCCGCACGCTGGTCACCTCGCCGCACTGGCCGGCGGCCGGCGCCCGCTTCTCGTGGGGCGACGCCGAGATCGCCCGGCGAGCGCGCACCGCCCGCGGCGGCGGCAGCCCGGCGAGCTGGATGTCGTGGAGCACCTCCCACCACATCGCACACGTCCTGCGAACGCTGAAGCCATGAGGCCGTGAAGCCCGCCAAACTGTCGTACGCTTGTTCTAATGTCGCTGACAGCCGCGTTGGCCTACGCCCGGCACGGGATCCCGGTCCTGCCGGTGCACGAGCCTGATCCGCGCGGTGGCTGTTCCTGCGACAAGGGAGTGTCATGCGAGCGTCCCGGCAAGCATCCCCGGCTGCGTCACGGCCTCACCGAGGCGAGCACCGACCCGCGCCGCATCGACCTGTGGTGGGCCCGCTGGCCGGCGGCCAACGTCGGCCTGCGCACCGGCATCGTGATGGATGTCGCCGATGTCGACTCCGCCGAGGGCTGGCTCGGGTTGCGTCACCTGCTCGGCGGCGAGCTGCCGGGCGGCCCGCGCGTGCGCACCGGCGGCGGTGGCTGGCATTTCTGGTTCCGGCCGCTCGGCTTCGGCAACCGGGTTCGCGTGCTCCCCGGGCTCGACTGGCGGGGCAGCGGCGGCTACGTGATCGCCCCGCCGTCGCGCCACGCCTCGGGCGGCGACTATCGCTGGGTCCTGCGCCCCGGCGGCGTGCTGCCCGAGAGCCCCGGGCCGTTGCGCGCCCTGGTCGAGGGCCCTCCCCCACCGCCGAGCCACGGCCCGATCACCCACCCGACGCGCTATGCCCGCGCGGCTCTCACCGCCGAGGCCGACCGGGTCGCCCGGGCCCCCGTCGGCGCCCGCAACGACACGCTGAACCGGGCGGCGTTCGCGCTGGGCCGCCTCGTGGGCGCGGGCCTGCTCGACGCGGCTGAGGTGACCCGCGAGCTCGACGAGGCAGCCCGCGAAGCGGGCCTGGGCCGCGCCGAGACCCGGGCCACCCTCCGGTCGGGTCTGTGGGCCGGCCGTCGGTTCCCGTTCGATCCCGAACTGATACGCCACGTGGCGTGAAACCCGTCCTGTCCCCAAAGATGGGGTCATGACCGACTGCACCGGAATCATCGACGTCGTCGCCGGACCGACCCGAAAGCCGTCGCACCGAAAGCCGTCGACCCGAAAGCCGTCGGCTGGAAAGCCACGGAACCGAAGTGAACGGAACCCACGAAGTGAACCCAGGGCCGCGCCGGGCATATTCATGACCGAGGAGACCGACGCACGCGCAGCCGGAGGCCGGGAATGACTCAGGGACGGGAACTGAAACCCTACGACGTGGAGATCTCCGTGGCGGCGGGGCGGGACGAGGCCTGGGAGTCCGTCACGCAGCCGGCCGTCCTCCACCAGTGGTTCGGGTGGGACTACGACGGCCTCACCGCCGAGATCAAACAGATCTTCGTCGACGAGGCGACGTTGTGGGCGCCCGAGCAGATGGGGTGGGCCGACGGCTCCTATCTGGAGGTGACCGGCGGCGACGACACCGCCCGGGTGCGGGTCGCCCGCGACGGCGACGGCCGAGGTGGACACGAGGTCTACGACGCGATCGAGGAGGGCTGGCGGTCGTTCCTGATCCAGTTGCGGTTCCTGCTCGACCAGCGGCCGCAGGGGCGGCGGCGCACCCTCTACCTGACCGGCGAGACCACCGGCGGCCAGGCGCTCACGCTGGCCTCCGGCGAGTGGAAGCGGTTCGGGCCGCGCGTCGCCTGGACCGTCGACGGCGACGACAACCTGGTCGTGGTGTCGGGCCGCACCCCGCTCGACAGCCACGCGGCGGCCCGTGTCGAGGTGACGGTGTCGCTCTTCGGCGCCGACGACGCCACCTTCGAGGCGGCCCGCGAGACGTGGGTCAAGCGCTGGGCCCCGATGGCCGCCGACGCCAACGTCACCACCGCCACCGACCCGGCCCCCGGCAGCTGAGCGGCCCGACGGGCGGGCGGCGGGCTGGCGGACGGGCAACCACCACCGCCCGTAGGGGCAAACGGGAGGGTGCGGCCGGTCACACCTTCGAGCCGGGCGGGCGCGACGAGCGAGCAGGCGGGCCGCCGCGACGCCGCGCGTCATTGGCGGGCTTTCGCGGCTTTGGTCCGCGAAAGCGCGCGGTGGGATTGTGGATTGTCGGTGGATGCCGGACAGGGCGTGCGGGGGTCGTTCACATCACCGGCAGCCCGGTAGCCTGACAGCTCTGACCTGCCGGGGAGCGACTTTGCTGCGGGGTGACTTGGCTTCGGAGGCGCCGACGAGTGCCCTTTCCGATGCCGCACGCCTGCGATCAGTCGGCCGGCTGCGGCTCGGCCCGGGTGGCGACGCCGCCTTCGACCGGATCGCCGGAATCGTCGAGCGGCTCGTCGACGTGCCGGTCGCGGTGGTCACCGTGCTCGGCGCCGACCGGCAGCACCTGCCCGGCCAGGTCGGCCTGCCCGAGCCGATCGCGAGCGGCCGCGAGATGCCGCTCACCCACTCGTTCAGCCGGCACATCGTCGAGTCCGGCGCGGCGATCGCCGTGCCCGACGTGCGCGACGATCCCCGCATGCGCGACAACCGGGTGGTCCAGGAGCTCGGCGCGATCGCCTTCGCCGGGGTGCCGCTCACCGATTCCGACGGCCTGGTGCTGGGCACGCTCGCCGTCATGGATCGCGAGCCCCGGGTCTGGACCAGGAGCGAGATCGTGCTGCTGGACGAGCTCGGCGAGGTGTGCAGTTCCGAGCTGCGCCTGCGCATCGCCCGTGAGATCGCCGAGGAGGCCCGCCGCGCGGCTGAGTCGGCGCACGGCCAGCTCACCCTGCTCGGCGAGCTCACCGACACGCTGTCGACCACGATGGACATCGACGAGGCCCTGCACCGGCTGGGCGGCATGGTCGCCGGCCGCATCGCCGACTGGTGCCTGATCGCGCTGGCCGACCAGTCCGGCGTCGTCCGCCACGTCTGGGCCGCCCACCGCGACCCGGCGCGGGACGCCGCCGCGCAACGCCTGGCCGAGGAGTCCCGGGCCGCCGGGCTCGACGCGCGATCCCTGATCAAGGCGGTGCGGCACGGAAGTCTGGCGCACCACGCCGACCGCCTGGGCTTCGCCTGCCACCTCGTCGTGCCGATCACGTCCCCCGGCACCTACGGCGTGCTCGGCACGGTGCTGCTCGTCAACGGCCCCGGCCGGCCGGCCTTCACCGACGCCGAACGCGGCACCGCCGCCGAGGTGGGCCGCCGAGCGGGCATGGCCGTCGACAACTCCCGCGTCTACGGCCGCCAGCGCCACGTCGCCGAGGTCCTGCAACACAGCATGCTGCCCACGCTGCCCCACGTCGACGGCGTCGACCTGCACGGCCGTTACCTCCCGGCCCAGGACGGCGCCTCCGTCGGCGGCGACTGGTACGACGCCTTCGCCCAGCCCGACGGCAGCCTGATGCTGGCCGTCGGCGACGTCTCGGGGCACGACATCGAGGCCGCCGCCACCATGGGCCAGGTCCGCAACCTGGTGCGCGGCGACGCCTACGGTCGCGAGGACGAGCCGGGCCCCTTGCTGGCCCAGCTCGATCGCGCGCTCCACGGGTTGCAGGTGCCCGCGGCGGCCACCGCCGTGCTGGCCCGTCTGCGCCGCGACCACGACGACTATCTGCTCTCCTTCGCCAACGCCGGGCATCCCCCACCGGTCCTGCTGCGCCCCGACGGCGAGGTTGAGATCTGGTGGGAGAGTCCCGAACCGTTGCTGGGCCTGTTCCCCCGAGCCGAACGCACCACCCACCACCGTCGCGTCCCCGCGGGCAGCACCCTGCTCCTCTACACCGACGGCCTCGTCGAACACCCGGCCCACCTCATCGACCACGGCATCTCCCGCGCCTGCGCCGTCCTGCGCGGCAACGCCGGCCTGCCTCCCGACGACCTCTGCACTCGCCTCCTCGACTCGGCCCCCCGCCGAGCCGACGACATAGCCCTTCTGGTCGTCGGTTTGCACTGAGAGCCAACAGCAGGAAGTACGAGTCCTCCAACGCGCGCTACCCAGCAGTCCCGCCGGGTGCCTGGTCACCCTCCTCACGCCGCTTCCGGGCTGTCCCGGCCCATCCGCCCCGGGTTCGCTCGCGGACAGTCACCGGCTGGACATGTGCGTGGGTAAAGCACCCCGACCGCTACATTTCCAATATGGATCTTGCTGTGTTGCAGAGGCGGGCCGCGCAGATCGCGGCGCTCTACGACCGGGGTCACGTCGCGGCGGGGCGGCGGGCCTGGGACCCGGACGAGTTCATGATGGGGTTCGTCGGGGACGTCGGTGATCTCGCCAAGGTGGTGATGGCCGTCGACGGGCGGCGCGACATCCCCGACGCGCGCGACAAGCTCGGGCACGAGCTGGCCGACTGCCTCTGGTCGGTGCTGGTGCTGGCGCAGCGCTACGGCGTCGACCTCGAGGAGGAGTTCGTCCGCATGACGGCCGGGGTCGAGCGCGACCTGGAAGCTCAACGGAACTGACTGTCCTGCAGCGCCCGGTTCAGCGCCCGGCAGACCTTCGCGAACGACTCGGCGTCCGTGGTGGAGCAGAGTTCCGTCTCCACGCCCTGATAGGTCGCCTGCAACGAGTACGTCAGCCGGCTGCGCGACAACACGACCACGGCCCCCACCGCGATCGCGGCCACCACGACCCAGGCCCAAGGGCGCTCGACGGACAGCGCCAGGATGGCCGCGGCCGCGACCGCGGTGACGGCGCCGACGACGACCGGCACGAAGTAGGCGTCGCGGCGCTGGACCCGCCCGACATCGCGCAGGCCGTCGAGGGAGAAGAGCCGCCCCTCGACCCGTACGAAATGGGTCTCGGTGACGAGGCCGCCGGGTCCTCGATAGTAGGTCCTCATGGCGGCCACCCCCGATATCACTCCACCGCTGAATCTCCATGATGGAGCGGCGGGCCGCCGTGGGTCCACGGCGTGTCAGCGGGGTCAGGGAACGCCGCGCCCGGCCGGTAGGCCTCGCTGAGCGTCGTCAGCAGGAGCTGCTCGCCGATCGCGGGGACGCTGCCCGGCTCGGCGACGAGCTTGCGGCCCATCCCGCCGGAGAGCTCCAGCACGACATCGGCGCCGGTCACGGTGGGGCTGACAGAGATGACCTTCGCTTTCTGGGCCGGTCGCGAGGGTGATGTGAGCGAGGCGCCGGGCTCGACCCGTACGGTCTCGGTCGTGGCCACCATGATCCGTGGACGCAGCACCGGGCGCTTGCCACTGTCGTCGATCCGATCCGCCTTGGCCAAGGTCACCACTCCGCCGAAGGCCGCTCCGGTCAGCCGGTGCTCGGCCATCACCAGCGGGTCGTCGAAGGCCCGCTGCACCGCGTAGCGCGCCGCCGCGTTCTCGAGCCGCTGGAGCCGGGCCGCCGCGGCCACGGCGCCGTCCCGGCGAGGCTGCGGTGTGCCGTCCTCGGTCAGGTGGGCGACGTAGGCGGAGTAGGCGTCGCGGTCGCTGTCCCAGCGCGACCCGACCCGTTCGCCGACCGGCAGGTCCCGCAGCAGCGCGATCGACCGCCACATCCGGTCCCACGTGGGCATCAGAAGGGCCCGAAGCTCCGGCACGAGCGCGGGCGACGCCGAGGCGATCAGTGGAGCCAGCACCTTGTTGTCGAACTCCGGGTCGGTGGCGGGCCCCGCGACCGGCCCCGTCTCGGCCGATCGGGCGGCGGCCGGGCCGTCGGTGATCCAGGCGAACAACGATCCGAAGTGGGCGTCCTCGGCCGCGCTCTGCCCGGTGACCCAGTGCAGCCCGAGCGCCTGCACCGCGTTGACCAGCAGTGCCGACCCGGGCACCTCGGCCGACGAGGCGAGGAAGGTGAGCCACTGGCCCAGCAGCGGAACCGCCGCAGGCACGGGATGGTCGCCGTCGGTGCGGCGGAACCGGGTCGACCGTCCGAGGAGCCGCAGGAAGTCGGCCCCGCCCGGGTTGGGCACCCACACCTGGGGCGCGTCGACGAACCGGTGCCGCACGTCGCGCCCACGGTCGACCGGCACCGCCTCGGTGGCGTCGGCGAACGAGTCGAGATAGGGAACGATCACCTCGGCGAGGCCGGCGAAGAACGCGAACCGCTCGTCGCGGTTGCGGGGCTGGTTCACCACCAGCAGCCGTGGTGCGGCCGGGTCGTCCCCGACGAGGGCGGCCAGCGGGGCGTTCGCCTCGCCGGCCATCGCGAGCGGGATGAGCACCAGCGGCTGGTCGTGCACGTGCAGGTGGCGCACGGTGGCGATGGGCTGGGCCCGCCCGGCGGCGAGCGCCTGCGCCCGGGCCAGCGCGACGAGCGTGCTCACCGGCCGAGTGCCTCGTCCCGCAGCCGCTGGGCCGCGCGCAGCAGGGCGGCCGCCTCGGCCTGCTCGGGCCGCGGCGACTGTGTGCCGGCGGCCAGGGCCAGCACCTCGTCGACGGTCTCGACGCCGCCCAGGGCCTCGCGCACGGGACGGCCGAGCACCTCGGTGCGTCCGGTCGCCTCGTGCCGGCAGTAGACCGACATCTCGCAGGTGGACAGGCACTCGGGCGCGTAGCGGGCGGTGAGCGTGTCGAGCGACGACAGCAGCGAGGGCACCGGCTGGGCGTCGTCGAACGAGACCTCGGCCGGCAGGGCCTCGATCAGCGACGACACCGAGGCCAGCCGGGAGAGCTGGCGGCGCAGCGTGGAGAGCTGTTTGCGCACGTCGATCACGACGGCGACCGGCTGCATCGAGAAGTTCTCGGGGCAGACCAGCACGACCTCGTGGCTGACCCGGTCGTCGCCGAGCAGCCGCCGCAGCGCGAGCACGTAGACCGCGGCCTGCACGGCGGCGGCCGACACGGCAGCCCCGTCGGCCTGGCCGTCGATGATCGCGAACGACTTGATCTCGACGACCTGCAGCTGGGTGCCGTTCTGGTAGGCGATCAGGTCGGGTTCGAGGAAGACCGTCTGACCGGCGACGTCGAGCGTGAGCAGCGGATGGTCGAGCAGCCCCTCGGCCCCGGCGGCGAGGACGGCCCGGGTGCGGGCGTTGCGGACGGTGAGAGTGTCGTCCTCGTCGGCGCCGAGGTCTTCGTAGCCGCCGACGTAGGCGCCCAGGGTCGTGCGCAGCAGCGCGCAGTCGTCCGCCTTGAGCATCGCCTCGAACGCGTTGCCCCGGGCCAGCGCGAACCGGGACTGCCCGAACGCGCCCGGGAAGCCGATCCGCTCGGCCAGTCGCACCTTGTCGACCCCGGCCGCGTCGAGCACCGCACGCCGGGTGCATCCGGGGTTCCCGGTGAGCGCGGCGACCGTACGCGCGTTGTGCCTTTTGCCGGGGGCGGAGCCACGGAGCCGGTCGGTCTGGCTCACTCGCCGTCCCTCTGGTGAGGCACGGTCGGCAGGCCGAAGACCTGCTGCGACTCGGGAAGGGCCCGGGCCCGCAGGATCGCGGCCGCTCGCACCGTCTCCTCCTCGGCCAGGGCGGTCACGAGGTCGGCTGAGGCGAGCCCGGCCCGCGCCGCGTCGGCCAGGTCAACCGCCTCGACCCCGTGCGGTACGCCGTCGGCCAGCGAGCGCAGCAGCAGATGAGCCGCCCGCCCCGCCCCCGGACGAATCGCCACGAACTCGGCGACGCGGATGACGGCCGCCAAAGCAGCGGCTCGCGCGCCCGCCGGGGTCACGATGCGCCGCTCGATCGGCCAGTCGGCCAGCGCGATCAAGCCCCGCGCCGGGGTCAGCGAGGCGGTCAGGGCCGCGCAGACGCCGGAGCCCGGATCGCGCAGCAGCCCGGCCAGCGTGGCCGCCGACAGATCGCCGTCGAACAGTGCGCTGTGCACGTCGACGACGAGGCGCGGCGATGCGGGCGCGCCGAGCAGCAGCAGCGCGTGGCGTGCCTGCTCAGCGCTGGTCGGTAGGGTGCTCAGACCGTTCACCGGGCCGCTCTCCCTGGGGGTAGGAGGGTCGCGATCGACTCTAGATCTTCTTACACCAGCTCGGCAATGTGGGGACGAGTCATCAGCTTTCACTCCCGATGACTATTAACCCTCGCATATCGGACGCCCGGCTTGGCGCGCGCTACGTTCGTACTATGCCGAAGGCCATCTGGAACGACGAAGTCATCGCCGAGAGCGACGACACCGTGATCGTCGAGGGAAGGCACTATTTCCCGCGCGAGTCGCTGCGCGAGGACGTGCTGGTCCCCTCCGACACCCACACCGTCTGCCCCTGGAAGGGCAAGGCGTCGTATTACAGCCTGTCCGCGAACGGGCACACGACGCCCGACGCCATCTGGTTCTATCCCGATCCGAAGCCCGACGCCAAGGTGGTGCGCGACCGCGTCGCCTTCTGGAAGGACGTCCGCGTCGAAGCGTGACCCCGGCCGAGTGACGGGCCCGCTCACGCGATGCGCGGGTGGGCCTCCTCGATCGAGGTCACCTCGAGATAGTCGAGCATGTCGCGCTGCTCCTCCACGTCGAGCGCGCCGAAGGCCTCGTAGGCCGACGCCCGCGAGTGCTCGGTCTCGGCCGCGAGCAGCGCGATGATCCCCGACCAGGCCAGCGACACCCGGTCGAACAGACGCGCGCGCCGCAGCGAGGTCAGCCGGCTCAGCATCGCCACCTTGGTCGCCGCGTCGTCGTCGAGCGCGATCCGGTCGGAGAGTTCGAAGAGCGCCTTGCCCCGGTACGGGTGCTCGGCCTCGACCATGCGGGCCAGCTCGGCGTTCGACATCTGCTCGACCGCGGGGGCGGGGCCCCGCTGCGGAAGCTTGGGAAGCTCAGCGGGCACGGCTGTCACGCCCGCTCTCGAAGCCGTTGCCGGGCGCCTGATGGGGCAGCGTCGGCGTGTTGCGGAAGCTCGGGAAGGGCGGCGCCGACGGCATCACCGGCGCGGGCGCCTCCTCGGGGCCCAAGAATCGTTCGTTGTAGCTGTTCAGCACGGCCCGCCCGTCCGCGGTGTCGGCGCCGACCGTCTCGTCGACGGCCTCGGCCACCCGCTCGGCCAGCGCGGCCTGGGCCTGGCGCATGGTCCGCAGAATGTCGGCCGAGAGCGTCGCCCCGGTGAGCCGCTGCACCCGGTCGTCGAGCTGTAGCCCGGTCACCGCGCCGGAGCTGCCCACTGTCACCGTGACTACGCCGTCCTCGTCGGTCGCGGACGCGCTCAGCGTCGCGAGCCGGTCCTCGAGATTTCCACCCGGCACTGCTTTGTCCTCCGTTGCCGACTTTTGTGCTGTTGGCGTCCTATGAGATCACGGTCGGCGTCCGGCCCGCCGCACACCCCGTCGCCCGCACCAGCCGGTCACCCGACTTGACGACCACCGTAACCCGCACGCAACACATCGACCGTGCACGACGTAATTCAAGGATTCACAGGGGAGGAAGGTCGAGATCGGTCTCGAGCCGGTCACCCAGGGCCACCCTCGCCAGCACTGGGTGGCCTTCCCCGTACGCCTTCGTGAGCGCCGCCGAGACCTGGTGGCGTGCCTCCTCGTCGCCGCCGTCGAGCACCGCGTTCCAGGCACAGGCCAGCGTGTCGGGGTGTTCGGCGCCCCGGATCAGGCGCGAGCGCTGCCACGTGTCGGCCGCGAGCTGCTGGGCCTGCTGCCGTTCGCCCAGCCCGAACAGGTCACCGGCGTAGCCGTTCGCGCAGCTCATCGTGAACGGGTGGTCGGGGCCGACACTGCGCCGCAGACCGCTGAGCGCCTCCTCGTCGATGCGGCGGGCCTCGTCGTGGCGGCCCGTCGCCCGCACCACGCCGGCCAGCACGGCTGTGGCGGCCAACGTGAAGGGATGGTCGTCGCCGAGCACCGAGTGGTAGCGGATCACGGCCCGTTCGAGCAGCTCGTGGGCCCGCTCGAAGTCCTCGGCCTCGCGTACGGCGTTGGCCAGTGACACAACCGCGGCGAGCGTCTCGACGTGCAGCTCGCCGAAGCGGCGCCGGGTGAGCTCGACGACCGTCTCGGCCATCGGCACCGCGGCCGGACGGCCCCGGCGGCGGGCCGCCATCGCGGCGAACCGGGCCGCCCAGAGCGCGAACGGGTGGTCGTCGCCGACCGTGCCCGGCCGAACGAAGGCCATTTCGGCGGCGGCCGGGTAGTCGCCCAGTCCGAACAGGTCGAACGCGAGCTCGGCGCGGGACGACAGGATCTCGGGATGGCCGTCGGCCAGGATCGCCTGGCGGTGCCGCAGGGTCTGCTCGTCGAGCGTGCGGGCGCCCCGGAAGTCGCCGAGCAGCCGCAGGTCGGCCGCGAGATTGTTGGCGCAGCGCAGCGCGGTCGGGAAGCTCTCGCCGAACAACCGTCGGTAGCGCACCAGGTTGTCGGCGTCGAGCTGGCGGGCCTGGCCGAAGTGGCCGCGGATGCGCAGGTCGGCGCCGACGCCGTTGGCGGTGGCCAGGGTGGTCTCGTGGTCGGCGCCGAGCACCGCGCGCTGGGCTCGCAGGGTCTGGGCGTTGAGGGCGCGTGCCTCGGCCGTACGCCCGACCGCCCGCAGCGCGTTGGCCAGGTGGAACGATGCGAGCAGGGTCTGCGTGTCGGTCTCACCGAGTGACTCGGTCCACCGGGTCATCGCGGCCGCGGCCAGGTCGCGGCTGGAGTCGTAGTCGCCGCGGGCGAAGTGGTAGCGCACGCAGTTGATGACGAGCTGGCGGATCTCCTCGGCACCGGCGCCCAGCACGTCGGAGTGGATCAGGTGCGGGGTCAGCTCGGCGTAGCGGGAGCGGGTCGCCGGGTCGTCCGGGTCGCCGGGGTCGGCCGCGGCCAGCATGGCCCGCACCGTGCCGAGCAGCGCGGCGTGCCGCTCGGAGCTCAGCTCCTGACCGAGCATGCCGCGCACCAGCGGATGCACCAGCAGGTGCTCGCCGGGCGGGTCGAGCTCGGCCAGGCCGTACCGTCCGATCAGGCGTAACGCGGCCTTGAGCCGCCGTTCGATGCGGACGGTCGGGGCCAGCTCGGGTGGCACCAGGGTGCGCGCGCCCCAGAGCAGCCGCCACGAGACGGGCGCGCTGCCCAGGAAGGCGCAGAACTCGAGCAGCTCGAACGCGGCCGGCGAGACAGTCCGTAGCTCGGTGGCGGCCAGGCCCCAGGCGACCCGCACGGGCGTGGGAAAAGCCAGCTCCTCGGCCCGGGCTTCGTATCGGGCCAGATAGTCGTCGACTGAGCGGCCCGTGGCGGCCCGCACGGCGGCGGCCAGGTCGAGGGCCATCGGCACGTCGGCGAGCCGCTCGGCCAGGCGTTCGGCGTCGGCCACGGGCAGCTCGGG
Organism: Actinoplanes solisilvae; assembly: GCF_003999975.1. Lineage (GTDB taxonomy): Bacteria > Actinomycetota > Actinomycetes > Mycobacteriales > Micromonosporaceae > Actinoplanes > Actinoplanes solisilvae. The sequence goes on from NZ_RJAC01000002.1 coordinate 32,240, forward strand.
CGCCCGGCGGCGCAACAGGTCGACGCTGTCGGCCCGGTCGTAGACGCCGATCGGCATGGCCTGGGCGACCTCGCCCGACCAGCGCGGGTTGCGGCTGGTGACGAGCACGTGGCCGGCGCCGCTGGGCAGGTAGGGCTTGATGTCCTCGGGGCGGTTCGCGTCTTCGAAGACGACCAGCCAGTTGCGGAACGGCTCGCCCCGGCTGAGCGTGTCGCGAACCGCGGCGAGCGTACGGTTGATGTCGCCCGACTCGGGCAGGCCGAGCCGATGGGCCAGGCCGATCAGCGCCGAGCGGGTGCCGGCGGCCTGCTCGGCGGGAATCCACCAGACCAGGTCGTAGGTCTCGGCGTAGCGGTAGGCGTATTCGACGGCGAGCTGGGTGCGGCCGGTGCCGCCGAGTGGATGCTCGTCGCTCGGCAGCAGCACCACCGGGCCCATGCCCAGGCTGGTGCGAAGCTGGGCGAGAAGATCCTCACGTCCCACGAAACGGGTATTACGCGGCGGCAGACCGCCCAGGACCGGCACGCCACGCTCCTCACGTGTTTGATGATGCCGATTACCGTACGTGGAATCATCGCCACAGTGGAAGAAGGCGGCCTTGTCTGACGAGTTCGTGACGAGCGTCGACCGTGACGGCTCCCTGGTGACCGTCCGGTTGCGCGGCGAGGTCGACGTGCTCACTGTCGACCGGGTGCGGGGCGCGCTGGCCGAGGCGTTGCAGGCCCAGCCGCACGAGATCGTCGTCGACCTCTCCGGGCTCGTCTTCATCGACTCGACCGGGCTGGGCGCGCTGATCTTCGGGTTTCAGCGCGCCCGCGACACCGGCGTCCGGTTCCGGCTGGCCAAGGCCTCCCCCGCGGTGCGTCAGGTGCTGCAGTTGAGCGGCGTGCTCGAGGTCGTGGAACTCACGCCTTGACCGGCGCGACGGCCAGGCCGATGCCCGGGGCGATCGGCTTGATCCGCTTGCCCGCGAAGAGCATCAGGCTCAGCAGGCTGGCCAAGATCGCGAGCGCGCCCGCGCCGTACCAGGCCCAGGTGTAGCTGCCGAGCTGGTCGCGGACCAGGCCCGCTGCGGTGGCGGCGATCGCGGCGCCGATCTGGTGCGAGGCGAAGACCCAGCCGAAGACGACCGCGCCCCTCTCGCCGAAGTGTTCCCGGCAGAGCGCGACCGTGGGCGGCACCGTCGCGACCCAGTCGAGGCCGTAGAAGAGGATGAACAGCAGCATGCTCGGGTGCGTGGTGGCGGCGAAGAGCGAGGGCAGCACCAGCAGCGAAAGCCCCCGCAGGAAGTAGTAGCCGCCGAGCAGGATGCGGCTGTCGACCCGGTCGGTCAGCCAGCCCGAGGCGATCGTGCCGGCGATGTCGAACACGCCGACCAGCGCGAGCAGGCTCGCCGCGGTGGTCTGGCCCATGCCGTGGTCGTGGGCGGCCGGGATGAAGTGGGTGCCGACCAGCCCGTTCGTGGTCGCGCCGCAGATCGCGAACCCGCCCGCCAGCAGCCAGAAGGCCCGGGTGCGGGCGGCTTCCCGCAGCGCGCCGAAGGCCACGCGGACGGCGCCCTGCGGCGCGATCGGCTTGGGCTCCTCGTACTCGCCGCCGAACGCGCCGACGCCGAGTTCGGACGGGTGGTCGCGCAGCCGCCACAGCACCAGCGGCACGACCAGCAGGGCCGCCCCGGTGACGGTGAGCGCCGCCGTACGCCAGCCGGAGTGCTGGGTGAGCTGGGCCAGGACCGGCAGGAAGACCAGGTTGCCGGCCGCGCCGCCGGCCGTCAGCACGCCGGTCACCAGGCCGCGCTGCTTGACAAACCAGCGGCCGGTGATGGTGGCGACGAAGCCGAGCGCCATCGAGCCGGTGCCGACGCCGACGAGCACGCCCCAGAGCAGCACGAGCTGCCAGCTCGCCTGCATGAAGACGGTCAGGCCGGAGCCGGACGCGACCAGCAGCAGGGCCACGGTGACCACACGGCGGATGCCGAACCGTTGCATCAGGGCGGCCGCGAACGGCGCGGTCAGACCATAGAGGAGCAGGTTGACCGAGACGGCCGACGAGATCGTGCCGAGCGACCAGCCGAACTCGTTGTGCAGCGGGTCGAGCATGACGGACGGTGTGGCGCGGAACCCGGCCGCGCCGACCAGCGCGACGAACGCGACGACGGCCACCAGCCAGGCGGGATGGATGCGGGACTTGGTCACGAAGAGATTCTGCGAACATTTACCGGCCTGAACGAGTGGCCGGAAGGCCATCATGCGCAAGAATCGGGCCATGAAGGTAGCGGTTCTCATCCTGGAAGGCGTCGTCGCCTTCGACCTCGGCACGGCCACCCAGGTCTTCCGGGCTGCCCGCCGCGACGGTCGCCGGCTCTACGACGTGCGCGTCTGTGGCCCCGGCCCGGTGCGCAGCACGGCCGGCTTCACGGTCACCCCCGACCATGACCTGAGCCTGCTCGAGACCGCCGACACCGTGGTCGTCCCCGGCGTCGACGACGGGACGACGGTCACCGACGGCTCCCTGCGCGACGACGTCCGCGTGGCCCTGCGGGCCGCCGCCGCCCGGGGCGCCCGCATCGTCTCGATCTGCACCGGCGCCTCCGTGCTGGCCGCGGCCGGCCTGCTCGACGGCCGCCCGGCCGCGACCCACTGGGCCTGGGGTGAAGAGATCGCCGCCCTCTATCCGCGGGTGCGCTGGAACCTCGACGTGCTCTTCGTCGACGACGGCGACGTGCTGACCTCGGCCGGGGTCGGCGCCGGGGTCGACCTCTGCCTGCACATCGTGCGCGCCGACCACGGCGCTGAGGTGGCCAACAGTGCGGCCCGCCGCTGCGTGCTGCCGCCCTGGCGAGACGGCGGCCAGGCCCAGTTCATCGAGCGCCCGGTGCCCCACTCCGAGGGGGCGAACACGGCGCCGACCCGGGCCTGGACGCTCGACCGGCTGACCGAGCCGGTCAGCCTGGAGGAGATGGCCGAGCACGCCCGCATGAGCGTGCGCACCTTCACCCGGCGCTTCCGCGAGGAGACCGGCACGAGCCCACGGCAGTGGCTGTTGCAGCAGCGCGTCGCCCACGCTCAGGTGCTGCTCGAGTCGACCGATCTGGGGGTGGAGACCGTGGCCCGCCGCTCGGGGCTGGGCACGGCCACGGCACTGCGGCAGCACCTGCACGCGGCGATCGGTGTGGCGCCCTCGACGTACCGCCGAACCTTCCGTCAACCCGCGCAAACCGGATCATAACTCAGTAAAGTCGCGTGACGTCCGATGGGCAGAGTGAGCACTCTTGCCGACCCGAGGACGACATGGACCAGACCTTCCGCCCGCTGCTGGACGCGCTGAAGCAGATCGGGATCGATCCGCTCGCCGTCGACGCGGCCGCGGAGGAGGCGCAGCGCAGCGGCCGGTCGGTGCGCGCGGTCCTGATCAACGACCAGGTCGTCACCGAGGAGCAGCTCACCGCGGCGGCCGCCCAGGCCTTCGGCATCAACACGGTCGACCTGGTCAGCTTCGTCCCCGACCCGGCGGCGCTGAAGAAGATCCCGCTGCCGGTCGTGCTGCGTCACCGCGTGCTCGGCCTCTCGATGTCCGACGGCGAGTTGGTCGTCGGCGTCACCGATCCCGGCGACGTCGTCGCGCTCGACGACGTGCGGGCCGCGACCGGCATGACCGTACGCCCGGTGGTGGTCGCCCGCAGTGAGGTGCGTCGGATCATCGAGCGGCTCCAGCGGGAGTCCAGCGACCTCGGCGAGATGGTCGACGGCGAGACCGAGGCGCAGGCGGCGATGGCCGCGCAGGCGCAGAGCGCCGACGACGCCCCGATCGTGCGCTACGTCAACAACCTGATCGAGCAGGCCGTCATGAACCGCGCCTCCGACCTGCACCTCGAGCCCACCGAGGACGACATGCGGGTGCGCTACCGCATCGACGGCGTGCTGCACGAGGTGGACGTGGTGCCGCGCGGCGTGATGGCCGCGCTGACGTCGCGCATCAAGATCATGTCGGGCGTCGACATCACCGAGAAGAGGGTGCCGCAGAACGGCCGCATCACCGCGCTCATCCGCGAACGCACGGTCGACCTGCGTACGGCCACACTGCCCACGGTGTGGGGCGAGAAGATCGTGCTGCGGGTGCTCGACACCGGCGGCATCGACCTCGACATGAACAAGCTCGGCTTCACCCAGTACAACCTCGACCGGTTCGCCGCGTCGTTCACCAAGCCGCACGGCATGCTGCTGGTGACCGGCCCGACCGGCTCCGGAAAATCGACCACGCTCTATGCCACGCTGGGCCGGATCAGCAAGCCGGAAGTCAACGTGATCACCGTCGAGGACCCGGTCGAGTACCGGCTTCGCGGCGTCAACCAGGTGCAGGTCAACGTCAAGGCCGGCCTGACCTTCGCCGCCGTGCTGCCGGCGATCCTGCGCTCCGACCCTGACGTCGTGCTGATCGGCGAGATCCGGGACAGCAATACGGCGCAGATCGCGGTGGAGGCGTCGCTGACCGGTCACCTCGTGCTCTCGACGCTGCACACCAACGACGCGCCGGGTGCGGTCACCCGCCTCACCGAGATGGGCATCGAGCCGTTCCTGGTCGGGTCGTCGCTCGACTGCGTGCTGGCCCAGCGGCTGGCGCGCCGGCTCTGCGACTGGTGCAAGGAGGCCTACAAGCCGGCCGAGGAGGAGCTGCTCGGCGCGCGCTGGCCGTTCGAGGACCTGGTCGTGCCCGAGGCGCTCTATCGCCCGGTGGGCTGCCGCAACTGCGCCAACACGGGCTACCGGGGCCGGATCGCGTTGCACGAGGTCATGCCGATCTCACCGGAGATCGAGGCGCTGACCATCCGGCGGGCCTCGACCAACGAGATCCGCGAGGTGGCGCTCTACCAGGGCATGTACGACCTACGCGCGGACGGCCTGGCCAAGGCGTCCGGCGGGCTCACCTCCGTACGGGAGGTCTCTCGGGTCGCGATCTGAGGCACCCTATCGGACCTTCGTCCGGACTGCCCGAATATGGGCAAAACGGCCCTCAACCGGTCTCGGAAGGAGCCGAATACAAGAGGGTCCAGACCGTTGAACGAGATTGCCGGTGGAGATGAGCCAGACCGACCTTTTGGCGCCGCAGCAGCAGGGGGAGCACCACGAGCCGGCCACGACCGGCGACCTCGCCGTGCTCAACCAGATGCTCGTCACGCTGGTCGAGTCGCGCGGCTCCGACCTGCACCTGACCGTCGGCACGCCGCCGATGATCCGGGTCAACGGCTCGCTGCGCCCGATCGAGGGCTACGGCAATCTCAACTCCGACGACACCGCGCTGCTCTGCCGTGCCGCGATCTCGTTCGAGCAGTGGGAGACGTTCCGCGCCAACCAGGAGCTCGACTTCGCGCACAGCATCGTCGGCGTCTCGCGCTTCCGCGGCAACCTCTACGTGCAGCGCACCTCCTGCGGCGCGGTCTTCCGGGCCATCCCGCACGAGATCAAGCCGCTCGACGAGCTGGGTATGCCCGAATCGGTGGCCCGCTTCGCCCACCTGCCCCGCGGCCTGGTGCTGGTGACCGGCCCGACCGGTTCGGGCAAGACCACGACCCTCGCCTCGATCCTCGACCTGGCCAACCGCAGCCGGGCCGACCACATCGTGACCATCGAGGACCCGATCGAGTTCCTGCACCCGCACAAACGCAGCGTGGTCAACCAGCGCGAGGTCGGCACCGACACCGAGACCTTCGCCTCGGCCCTCAAGCACGCCCTGCGCCAGGACCCCGACATCATCCTCGTCGGCGAGCTGCGCGACCTCGAGACCACGGCCACCGCGCTGACCGCCGCCGAGACCGGCCACCTCGTGCTGGCGACCCTGCACACGCAGAGCGCCACCCAGACGATCGACCGCGTCATCGACATCTTCCCGCCGCACCAGCAGCTGCAGATCCGGGCGCAGCTGGCCGCCTCGCTCCAGGGCGTGATCACCCAGGCGCTGGCCCCGCGGGCCGACAACAAGGGCCGGACCGTGATCTGCGAGATCCTCACCGCGACCCCGGCCATCCGCAGCCTGATCCGCGAGGGCAAGACGCACCAGATCCCCTCGTTCATGCAGGCCGGCGCGGGCGACGGCATGCTCGCGTTCGACCAGCACCTGGGCGAGAAGGTGCGCGAACAGGTCGTGACGATGCAGGCCGCCCTCGAGCTCTGCCACTCCGCCGAGGAGCTCAAGCGACTCGTGGGACGGGGGTGAGGTCATGCCGGCCACCAAGGTCTTCCGGTACAGCAGCATCGACGGCGCCGGCCATCGCGGCAAGGGCACCGTCGAGGCGCCGAACGAGGCCGCGGCCACCCACCTGCTCAAGCAGCGCGGCGAGACGCCCCTCGAGCTGACCGAGACCGGCAAGGGTCTCGACATGGAGATCAAGATCCCGGGCCTCGGCGGCCGGGTGAAGCTCAAGGATCTCGCCGTGTTCGCCCGTCAGTTCGCCACGATGACCGCGTCCGGCATGTCGTTGCTGCGCTCGCTGTCGATCCTGGAGGAGCAGACCGACTCGCTACCGCTCAGGAAGGCGATCGGCGACGTCCGTACGGATGTGGCCGGTGGTGGCTCACTGTCGGCCTCGATGGCCAAGCACGACCGCATCTTCCCGCGCCTGATGATCGCCATGATCCGGGCCGGCGAGACCGGCGGCATGATCGACCGCGCTCTCGAGCAGATCGCGGACAGCCTGGAGAAGGACACCACGCTCCGCGGCAAGATCAAGAGCGCGATGACCTATCCGGCGATCGTGCTGGGGTTCACCTTCATCCTGATCGCCGCGGTGCTGATCTTCATCGTGCCGATCTTCGAGCAGATGTTCGCGAACCTCGGCGGCGAGCTGCCGGCGATCACCCAGTTCCTGGTCGACGCGAGCCACAACATGTGGTGGATCGGACCGTTGATCATCACCCTGGGCGTCGGCGGGTCGATCACCTATCGGCACAAGACGCGCACCAGTGCCGAGTTCCGACTCAAGGTCGACCGCATCAAGATCCGTACGCCCGTCTTCGGCCCGCTGTTCCGCAAGCTCGCGATGAGCCGCTTCTCCCGCAACCTGGGCCTGCTGCTCAACGTCGGCGTTCCGGTGATGCATGCCCTGACCGTGGTCGGCGAGACCACGGGCAACGAAATCATCAATGTCGCCATGAAGGACGTGCAAGCCGCCGTACGGGACGGCCAGCCCATGTCCTCCGGTCTGCGTAACCATCCGATCTTTCCGGCCATGGTCACCCAAATGATCGAAGTCGGCGAAGAAAGCGGCCAAATCAGTCAGATGCTTGACAAGGTTGCCGATTTCTATGACAGGGAGGTCGACGCTGCCGCCGACTCCCTGACCGCATCGATCGAACCGATCATGGTGCTCGTCATGGGCTCCGTGGTAGGCGGAATGGTGATCTGTCTCTACCTACCGATGTTCACCATTTATCAGAACATTCAGAGCAACTGAAAACGCGAACCGCCGGACTCCCGCCGGCCATCACCGGGCCCCCCAGCCCGCTCACCCGACGCCATGGAGGCACCCCCATGCACGATGTCATCACCCGGCTGCGGACCAAGAAGGACGACGAGGGCTTCACGCTCATCGAGCTCCTGGTCGTCGTGGTCATCATCGGCGTGCTCGTCGCGATCGCCGTGCCGGTCTACCTGAACTACCGCAAGGGTGCCGCGGACAAGTCCGCGCAGTCCGACGTGCGCGGGGCCGTCAGCACGATCGAGCAGTTCTACACGGACAACAGCAACTCGTACCCGAAGGCGGACCAGAAGGAGATCAAGGCCAGCTTCAACATCTCCTCGGGCTCGACCGTCGCCGCCGCCACCGCGCCGGCCGGCTGGATCACGCTGTCCGACAAGACGACGATGACCTACCTCATCGGCACGTCGACCGGCACCGCACCGAACAACACCGTCTCGACCTACAAGGTCTGCGCCGTGAACGCCAACGGCAGCGGAAAGCTGTACCTCTACGACAGCGCCGTGGGCGGCTCGGTCAAGACGCTGGACGGCGGCAAGATCGCCGACTGCACTCCCTGATCCTTCGACACCCACCGCCGGCGCCAAGGAGGTAATCCCGATGCCGCAGCCCGCGCTGCTGATCGTGGTGGCCCTGCTCGGCCTGGCGGTGGGTTCGTTCCTCAACGTCGTGATCCACCGCGTACCCCGCGACGAGTCGCTGCTGCACCCCCGGTCGCACTGCCCGGCCTGCGGCAGCGAGGTTCGCAACCGGCACAACATCCCGGTGCTCGGCTGGCTGCTGCTGCGCGGCCGGTGCGCCGACTGCGATACGCGGATCAGCCCGCGCTACCCGCTCGTCGAGACCGGCACCGCCGTCCTCTTCGTCGCGGTGGCGGCCCGGTTCGGCCTCTCCTGGGAACTGCCGGCCTACCTCTACCTGGCGGCGATCTCGGTGGCCCTGGCGGTGATCGACCTCGACGTGATGCGCCTGCCCGACAAGATCGTCCTCCCGTCGTACTTCGTGGCCCTGGCCCTGCTGGCCCCCGCGGTGATCGCGGAGCAGAGCTGGTCGGCCGCCGGGCGGGCCCTGCTCGCGGCGGCGGTGCTCTACGTCGGCTACTTCATCCTGGCCGCCATGCCGCGGGGCATGGGCGGCGGCGACCTCAAGCTGGCCCCGCTGATCGGCTTCTACCTCGGCTGGCTCGGCTGGAGCTCGGTGGCGATCGGCGCCTTCGCGGCGTTCCTGCTCGGCGGGCTGGCCGCCGGTCTGCTGATGCTGCTGCGCCGGGCCGGTCGCAAGTCGCGCATCCCCTTCGGCCCCTACATGCTCGCCGGCGCCTTCCTCGCGGTCTTCGCCGGAGCGCCGATCGCGCAGTGGTACTCCTCGCTCATCACCCCCACCGTCTGATTTTCGCCAAGGAAGGAGACCGATGGCTGGCGTCATCCCGATCGGGCTGGACATCGGCACGTCCTCCATCCGGGCCGTCGAGGTCCGGCGCACCAAGGACGACTACACGTTGTCCAACTTCGGCCAGGTTCCGCTGCCGGCGGGCGCGGTGACCGGCGGGGCCGTGCAGGACCCGGTGCTGGTCACCTCGGCCCTCAAACAGCTCTGGGCGGCCTGCAAGTTCAGCACGAAGAGCGTCAACCTCGGCGTGACCAACCCGCAGCTCGTCGTGCGTGAGATGGCGGTGTCGAACCTGCCCGCCAAGGAGATGCGCCAGGCCCTGCCCTTCCAGGTCAGGGACGCGTTGCCGCTGGCCGTCGAACGCTCGCTGCTCGACTTCTATCCGCTCGAGACACCGGGCGACAACCCGACCGTACGCGGTCTGCTGATCGCCATGCCCAAGGAGGCGGTGATGAACGCCGTCGACGCCGTCGAGAAAGCCGGCCTGCACGTGAAGAACGTCGACCTGGCGTCGTTCGCCCTGCTGCGGGCCGCGTCCCGGCTCGACACCCAGATCGAGGCGATCGTCGACATCGGGCTCGACGTGACCAGCCTGGTCGTGCACGCCGACGGCGAGCCGCTGATCGTGCGGACCGTGCCACGCGGCGGGCAGGAGATCACCGACAGCATCGCCACCCGGCTCGGCATCCCGCGGCCCGAGGCCGAGGAGCTCAAGTGCCGCTTCGGCCTGCACGGCGACGGACGTCCCGACGCCGTGAAGGCCGCCGAGGAGGCGGTCCGCCCGCTGGTCAGCGAGCTGCGCAGCTCATTCACCTACCTCGCCTCGAGCGAGCGTCACCAGCAGGTCACCCGGCTCGCGCTCTGCGGCGGCAGCGCGCTGATGCCCGGCCTGGCCGAGCACCTGCAGAACCAGCTTCGGATCACCGTGATGTACGCCGACAGCGCCAGCCGCCTGCGGGACACGCGCAAGGGCCGCGAGCGGGGCTTCGACAGTTTCGTGCCGTCGGCCGCGGTGTCGATCGGCCTGACCCTGGGAGCGGCAGCCTGATGACCACCACCCCGACCGCGCTGATGCCGATCGACCCGGCGGTCTCCCCCGCCCAGGTCTCGCGGGTCCTGACGATCCGCGCGAACCTGCTGCCCGACGAGATCCGGGCCGGCCGCAACGCCCGCCGTACGAAGGTCGGGCTGATCGGCGCCGTGGCCGCCGTGCTCGCCGTGCTGGCCGGCTGGTACGTCTACGCGGTCCGGCAGGTCGACATGGCCAACGAGAACCTGACCTCGGCCACCGACCAGGTGCGGCGGGCGCAGAACGACAAGAAGAAGTACTCGGGCGTGCAGCAGATCATCGACGACCGGGACGCAGTCACAGCCGACCTCAAGACGCTGCTGGCGACCGACCTGCCGTGGGCGACCAACATGGACAGTCTGCGCGTCGACGCCAAGGCCACCGAAGTCAAGATCGACACGATCGCCGGCACCATGATCCAGGACGACGGCACGGTCAAGGGAACCGAACCCCCGGTCGCCACGCTCTCGATCACCGGCACGGCGCCGGACAAGAAACACGTCGCCGCGTTCCTCGACAGGCTGGCGAACCACAAGGGCGTCACCGACCCGTACGTGACAACGGTCTCGGGCGGAGGCGGCGTCACCTATGCGCTGACCGCCAAGTTCACGAAGGCCGCGCTCTGCGGCCGCTTCACCACCGCCTGCGCCCGCACCGGAGGAAACTGATGGACGCACGGCGTACCGACCGCATCTGGCTCGTCGGCGGGATCATCACCATCGTCGTGCTCGTCACGGCGGCCTGGCTGCTGGTCATCTCGCCCAAATTCGTCGAGGCCGACGGCGTGCAGGCCGAGGCGGACGACACCACCCTGCAGCTCACCCGGCTCAGGAAGGAAGTGGCCGACCTCAAGGACAAGAACGAGAAGAAGGCCACCTATCAGGCCGAACTCGACACCCTCGTGACGAACCTGCCCGAGACCTGGGGCATGCCGGTCTTCCTGCGCTCGCTGCAGGACTCGGGCACGAAGACCAACGTCGCGGTCACCGACCTCAGCGTCGGCGGCGCGGTCACCTCGGTCAAGGTCAGTTCGGCGATCACCATGCCGATGTCGCTCAACGCCACAGGAACGGTGACCGACATCAGCCGGTTCATCGTGCGCCTGCAGCAGACCCAGAGCCGCGCCGTGCTCATCGACGCGGTCACGGTCGCCGGCTCGGGAGGGGCCGACCGGGTCACCGCCAACCTGACCATTACCGGCTTCTGCACCACCGCGGATCTCGGGGACAGCGCGGAAGCCGACCGTAGGGATCTCTGCGCCGTGAGCTGAGGGTGAACCGCCCGGGTAGGGAGAACACTCCATTGTCACCCTGAGTACTCTGCCCGTATGTCTTACGCGGTCCCACCGACCCGTACCGCAGCGGTCGTCCACCAGTTGCGCAACGAGATCGTCACCGGCGAACTGTCGCCGGGCACGCTCATCAAAGACGCCGAGCTCGCCGCTCGCCTCGGGGTCAGCATCACCCCCGTGCGCGAAGCCATCGCTCAACTCAGCGTCGAGGGCCTGATCGACATCGCGCCCAACCGCACCCGCCACGTCACCCGGGTCACCCAGAAGAACGCACTCGAACTGATCGACGTGATGACCGTGCTCGCCTGCGCGGGCTTCGAGTGGGGCGTCGACAACCTCACCGGCACCCACGTCACGCTACTGCGTCAGCGGCAGACCGAGTTCGTCGAGGCACTGGCCGCGGGTAACGTGCTGGCGGCCGGCGCGGCGGGCTCCGACTTCAGCTCGATCGTCATCCTGGCCAGCGGCAACCGCGAGCTCCAGTCGATGGTGGACCTGGTCGTGGCCCGCACGATGCGCATACTGGCCATGACCGCCGAGAGCAACCTGTGGAGCACGTGGATCGAGGGGCACGAGGCGATCCTGGGGCTGCTCGAAGAGGGTGACCGTCAGGGGGCGGCGGCCCGCTACCGCCAGATCTACGTCGACTACCGCGCGCAGGTCGAGCGGGAGCTCTTCGTCGACCAGTGAGTTAGCGTCGCCCGGATTCGCCGTCGCCCGGATTCGCCGTCGCCGGATTCGCCCTCCCGGATTCGCCCTCGGGCGGATTTGCTGTCGCCCGGTGAATCAGCACGGCGGTTTTCCTTGTGCCGGGGCCGGGTCGGTCGATGGTCGGGGTGCCCGAGCACGAAGGGACCCCGATGACCCCCGACCTGATCCTCGTCGCCGAGGACGACAGCGACATCCGTGACCTGCTCACCGTGGCCCTGGAGTCCGCCGGGTTCCGCGCGGTGACCGCCAAGGACGGGCACACCGCGGCCCGGATCCTGACCGTTGCCCGCCCGGCCGGGCTGATCACCGACGTCCGCATCCCGGCTGTCAGCGGCCTGGAGCTGTGCCGGCTGGCCCGGCTCGAACCGGACGGTCGCGACACGGCGATCGTGATGATCTCGGCGAACACGCGGGCCCACGACGCCGACGCGGGGTTCAGCGCGGGCGCCGACCGTTACCTGCCCAAACCGCTGTCGCCCCGGCGCCTCGTGGCCGAGCTCCGCGACCTGCTGGCCGAGCGGGCACTGAACCGCACCGCCCCCGCCGGCCGTTTCCCCACCAGCGCCTGTCCCACTCACGCCTTCCCCACCAGCCCCTGTCCCACTCGCGCCTTCCCCACCAGCGCCGGCCCCACCAGCGCTTTCTCCCGGAGGTAACTCATGACCGCGCTTATCACGGACCCCTTCACCCGGGCGATGTCGTCCGCGCCGGTGATGGCGCCGCTGTCACCCAGTGTGCTGATCGCCGACGACGATGACGACGTGCGTGATGTCATCGAGTTCCGCCTGCAGGTGGCCGGCTATCGCACGATGACCGCGGACAACGGGCAGTCGGCGCTCAGCCTGGCGATCGAGCGCCGGCCCCGCGTGATCATCCTGGACGTCACCATGCCGCAGCTCGACGGTCTGACCGTCTGCAGCCGCCTGCACGCCAGCCCGGTCACGGCCGAGATCCCGGTGCTCATGGTCAGCGGGAACTGCGGGGAGTACGACCGGCAACTCGGCTTCGCCGCGGGCGCCGACGACTATCTGCCGAAGCCTTTCAGCTCGCACGAGATGATGCGCCGGGTCAACTGGCTGCTGCTCTCGGCCGGCCGGATCTAGCGCCCGCGCGACCGGGGGCGACCGGGGCGACCGGGGGCGACCGGGGCGACCGGGGCGACCGGGGGCGACCGGGCTCGATCGAGGTCAGGCCGAGCGGGGTCCGGGTCCGGGTTCGGCCGAGGGCCGGGTTCGGCCGGCGCCGGGCTCGGCCGAGAGCCGGGCGGGGCGCTACAGCTCGGTGAGCAGGCGTTCGACGACGTCGGCCGTCTCGTTCCAGTCGTGGACCGCGATACACTCGATGCCCATCGCCTTGACCGGGTAGTCGTTGCCGCCCTCGTCGAGCCGGTCGCCGATGAACAGCACGTCGTCGATCTTGACGTCGAGGGTCTCCATCAGGCGCTTCATCCCGTACGCCTTGTCGACGCCCTGCCGGGTGACGTCGATCGACGTCGAGCCGCCGCTGCGGACCTCGAGGTCGGGGACCTGCTCGGCCACCCACGCCCGCAGCCGCTGCTTCTTGCTGCCGTCGGGGTCCCAGGCGTACTTGGCGGCGGGCGGCGCCTTCTGCCCGAGGGCGGAGAAGGTGATCTGGCTGCCACGGTCCTCGATGATCTCGCCCCAGGTCTCGTCCTCCCAGAGGCCGAGCTCCTTCGCGCCGGCGATCAGCGCGGCAGTGACCCGCTCCTTCTGATCGTCCGACAGATCTTCGGCGTAGATCTGGCCCCAGTCACCGGCCGTCGACCAGCGCAGGTAACGCGTGCCGCAGGTTGGCATGAGGTGCATGTGGGCGCGGCCGGCCTCGCTCAGCTCGAGATGGTGCAGCACCTGCGTCTCGAACTGCTCGAAGCGCCCGCCGGAGATGATGCAGACCTCCACCTTGTCGGCGAGGCGTGCGAGCAGCCCCGCCATGCGGGAATCGATCTGCGACTTCGACACCGCGAGGGTGTCGTCCAGATCGAACGCGACGACACGGTAACGATTCACTGAATGTGCCAATCCATATCAGGGAAGTTAATTTTCGAGGTCAGGCGCGGCCCAACGGCCGATCTTGCGTGGCAAATCTTACCATCGGCGGTCACCACCGCACTGACGAACGACGCGACGAGGACGGGCTGCCCGACCGGGCCCTCGCCGGCCCAGGAAGCGGCCGTCGGGCCACGCCCATCACATTTTCGACAGGCCTACTTCCATTCTCCGAGTGGCATATCCGTAATCGCGGAGATGCTCGCCGTGAGGGGCTGATCGCCGCCGCCCGACGCCAGATTGTCAACGCCTGGTCAGGGCGGCCGGCGTGCGTCGGCTCCGACCGGAGTAGGCCGTCATCCTGCGTAAACAGGTCGATGCTTCCGCTGCCGCCGACGAGCCGCTTCGCCCTCGGACCCGACGCGCCGCCCCGAGGACGATTTCCGCCTCGGTCTACCACCGACACCGGCAACCAGATCCTGGTTCGCACTCCCGCCGCGATCGTCCACGCCGGATATTAATCGCCCACTATGGACAATTGAGGTAACGCATCACTCCAGAAACATTACGAGAATATTCTCGGCACGACTTCGATGCGATCATAGAAACTGGAATGCCGCCAAGCTTGAACCGGAATCGTTTTCTCCTCTTTCCGAAAAGGCGTGGAGTGCCAGTCTTTCGGCGGGCCGATGCGTCATTCGAGGTTCGACGCCTCGGCGTTTGGACAAAAGGGTCAAATCAAGCCTGGACGACAACGGCCGCCGAGTACGGGTGGGCAGCACGAGCGCGCCACGACGCGCCCCGGAGTGACGCCGCGGCATGACAGCGAACGGGACCCGGCGGGCTGCGCCACGGCTTAACGCCCTTTTCGACCGAATCATGAACCCGCCGGCCGCGCCCAACGCTGTTTCCCTTCTGCGAAGTCGACCCTTGAGGAATCGCAGTCCCCGCGAAGTCCTGCCCCGACGAATAGCAAAGCGGACGCGTTATATCCCACCCCGCCCCATTGCCGCCCGCATCGTCAGTACGGAGCGTGCTCTTCCGAGCGAACCCCCACCGGCCGATCACTATCCGCCGCACCCAGCGCCCTTCCATGATCGATTCGGCGCGGCCCTCACATGGCCCCGCTCAGTTTATGCCAAATCCGATATTTCCGAACGTCCCCTGTCCAACCTCGTCTTTCACGCCTCGGGATGGCCGTTCGGGCAGGGCGATCCATCCGGTCGGTGTCGTAGATCGACCAGGTCGAGACATTGAGCTATGTCTTAGCGACGATTAAGGTGAGGGCCCGTCCGAAAAGACAGCCGTTACCGAAAGTGACTGCGCCGAAACGTTTCCGCGGTCACCAGGAACCATCTGCGATGTTTCCGGTGAATACGGGCGCTCAAGCCGCCCGATAAACACGCCTGGACATTTCACCTGTGCCTCCTTTCTCGGGACGTCGGCGAAGGGACTAATAGCATGCGTACGCGTCGTAGGCTCACCGTTTCCGGAGTGGCCGTCGCGTTGTTGGCCCTCGGCACGTCCCTCGTCGCCCCGGCCGCGGCCGACGTCGGCGCCCCGCCGGCCCAGGTCGCCGAGCACGGCCACGACCATGCCGCCGCGCACCTCGACGACCCCACCAACGCCGAGCACCTGGCCCAGGACCTGGTCGGCACGCCGATGACGACCATCGAGAAGCGCACCGCCGAGAACGCGGCCCGCATCCAGAAGGCGACCGGCGTACGCCCGGGAAGGTTGCAGGCGAATGAGCGGGTCAACGCCGATCCGTGGACCGGTGGATCGTGGAGCCCGGTTGTCGACCTGCCCATCGTCCCGGTGTTCGCGGCAACCCTGCCGAACGGCAAGTCACTGATGTGGGACTCGGTCGGCGACAACTCCTCCGAGTCGTACCCGGACCACAGCTTCACGCGGGCGGTCGTCTTCAACCCGGCCGACGATTCGTCCAAGCGGGTCGACCTGCAGGGCTCGAACATCTTCTGCGCCGGCTTCGCCCACCTGCCCAACGGCAACATCCTGGTCGCCGGCGGCAACGCCAACGCCAAGATGGACGGCATCGTCCGCACCTATGTCTTCGACTGGAAGACCGAGACGTGGACCCGGGGCAACGACATGGCCGCCCAGCGCTGGTACCCGTCCGTGGCCCAGACGGCGAACGGTGAGAACGTCATCATCGGCGGCGGGCCGGCGAGAGCCGAGGTGCGACAGGCCAACGGCACCCTGCGCGTTCTGCCGAACTTCACCCAGTACGGCGCTCGGATCTATCCCTTCATGGGCTCGCGCCCCGACACCCAGCTCGCCATCTTCGGCCCGAACCAGGTCGGCTACACGCTCAACACCGCGGGCCTCGGCACGATCACGGCGACCGGCACCCGCGACGTCATCTGGCGTGACTACGCCAGCTTCGCCACCTACGACATCGGCCGGACCGTCGTCGTCGGGGGCGGCAACTTCACCGAGGGTGGTGTCGCCAAGGTCCCGAGCAGGACAGCCGTGACCCTGAACAGCAACAGTGCCGTGGGCTTCCCGGCCGTCGCGGCAACCGGCTCGATGTCCAGACCACGCAAGCAGCACAACGCCACGCTCCTGGCCGACGGTTCGGTGCTGGTGACCGGTGGTCTGACCAGCACGGCGGTGTCGAGCCTGATCGACCTGAAGCACCCGGCGACGGCGGCGGAGCGGTGGGATCCTGCGACCGGAAAGTGGACGGTGCTCTCGAGCGCGAGCCGCATCCGGCAGTACCACTCGATGGCCATGCTGCTGCCGGACGGGCGGGTCATGACCGGGGGCGGCGGCATCTGCGGGGACTGCGTGAAGGCCGGCTACCTCGAGAAGAACGTCGAATACTTCACGCCGCCCTACCTTTTCAAGAAGGACGGTTCCAACCAGCTCGCGGACCGGCCGGTCGTGTCCACCGCGCCGGCCACCGTCGGGATCGGCGCGAACTTCGCGATCACGTCACCGCAGGCGGCCGGCATCCGCAAGGTCGCGCTGGTCGGGCTGGGCGACGTGACCCACAGCGTCGACCAGGGCCAGCGCTACGTCCCGTTGAAATACACGACCTCGGGCACGACGCTGACGGTCACCGGCCCGCCGACCGGTGGGGTCGCTCCGCCCGGCTACTACATGCTCTTCGTCATCGACGCCGCCGGTGTGCCCTCGGTCGCAAAGATGGTGCAGGTCGGCAAGGGACCGAACCCACTGATGAGCCCGGTGCGGAATAGCACGGGACGGTGCCTGGACGTACCGGGCTCCACGGCAGTGCCCAAGGCGCTGCTGAACACGTACACCTGCAACAACAGCAAGGCGCAGGCGATGACCCGGCTCACCAGCGACAATTCGCTGCGCATGCTCGGCAACTGCGCCGACGTGCCCGCGCAGAAGTTCGTGAGCGGCACCCGGATCCAGACGTACAGCTGCAACACCACGCCCGCCCAGAAGTGGCGGTTCGGAACCGACGGCACGATCCGGCCGATCTCCAAGACGACGCTGTGCCTCGCCGCGGCGTCGGCAGCGGAGAAGGCCGCCGTTTCCATCGTGACGTGCAACGGCAGCGCGCTGCAGAAGTGGACCTGGTAACCGGCACCTCACCGACGAACTCGGCGCACTCGCGCGGCAGGTCTTCCTCGCGCGCCGTAGGTCAGTAGTGGCCGTTGCTCTGGAAGTAGCCGTAGGCGCCGCACGGCGAGTCGTACTTGCCCTTGACGTAGCCCAGCCCCCACTTGATCTGGGTGGCCGGGTTGGTCTTCCAGTCGGCGCCGGCTGAGGACATCTTCTTGCCGGGCAACGCTTGCGGAATTCCGTACGCTCCGGAGCCTTTGTTCTCCGCCCGGTAGTTCCAGCCGCTCTCGGCCTTCCACAGCTTGTCGAGGCAGGGGAACTCGGCGATCGGGAAGCCCTTGTCCAGCATCAGCGCGCACCCGATCTTGCGGCTTCCGCTGTATTCGTTGCACGAGCCCGGGATCTTGCCCGTGTACGGAACGGGGCCGCCGGTCTCGGCTTCCTTCTCTTCCTTCTTGCGCTGCTCGTCGGCCTTCTTGTCCGCGGCGACCTTGCCCTCGAGCTTGTGGGCGCGCCCGGCGGTGGTGTCGGCCGCCGCGGCCGCCTTGTTCGCGGCCTGGCCCTCGGCCTGACGCAGCCAGGAGCGGGCGGCGGCGTGCTGACTTTCGTGCTGTTTCAGCAGTTCCATGTCGGCGTCGGCCTGCATGGCGTTCACGATGGAGTCGCCGCCCGTCGACGACAGACGGTTCTGACCGAGATAGACGCCGCCGATCAGACCCGCGACGAGGACGCCGACCGACGCGGTGCGCACACCCACGCGGCTCCAGAGCCGATTCACGAGCATCCCCTTCGTCGCTGCTCGGAACACATTGGCCTAACGACGCACGGGTTTCATCAGAGTGTGGCGTGTGTCACAGTGGCCGCCTGATCGAGTAACTGAACGACACCAGCCCGTCGATCACCAGCACGACAGTCCACACGCGCAGGACGCTCCACAGCGCCGCCGAGCGGTCCGCATCCCCGATCAAGAGCGTGAAGAGACCCAGGATCAAGACCGCGATCCCGTACGCCACCAGGTGCCGGACCCATGAGCGGCGCTCGTGCACAGCGCGTTCCCGCGTGCCCTTCGCCGGCGGCCCGGCCGGAGGGGGACCACCGGCGAAGCGATAGGCGAACCGCTCGTCGGCCCAGCGCACCATGCGATGGCCGAAGGCGACCGACACGCCCAGATAGACCGCGGCCAGCGCATGACCCACCCCGGCCTCGCCGCCGCGCCGCAGGTCGATCACCGAGAAGGCGAGCAGGGCCACGTCGACCAGCGGCACCGACACCAGCAGCACCGCGCTCAGCGCCCGCGCCTTGAGCAGATAGCGCGCGGCGAGCCCGGCGACGAGCAGCACCCAGAATCCGATCTCGCACGCGACGATCGCGACGACCATGACGCCCTCCCGCATTTCGCACGACTGTGTCAAATCCTTTGTAACACGACCGTGCGATAATGGGGTGTGCCGAAAATCGTCGACCATGGCGCTCGCCGCCAGGAGCTGGCCGCCGCAGTTGGCCGGGTCATCACCCGAGAAGGGGTGGCCGAGATCTCCATCCGCTCGGTCGCGGCCGAGGCGGGCTGGTCCTCGGGCGCGCTGCGGCACTATTTCGCCACCCGGGGCGAGCTGCTGGCCTTCGCCTGCGAGCAGGTCATCGACGAGGTCACCGAGCGCATCGTCAACCGGCGGCCGCCCGAGGGCGTGCACGAGGGGGTGCGGGCGCAGGTGCGGGCGATCCTGCTCGAGACCATGCCGGTCGACGAGCGGCGCTACGCCGAGGCGGCCATCGCGTTCTCGTTCCTGGCGCTCGGCCTGGGCGACCCCGCCCTGGCGAGGGTGCAACGGCTCCACTTCACCCGCATGCACGAGCTGTGCCTGAGCCTGGCCGGCCACCTGACCCCCGGCGACGACACCGGCGCCGTCGCGGCCCGCCTGCACGCCCTCGTCGACGGCCTGACCGTCCACGTCCTGGCCGGCCACCTGAAAGCCCCCGAGATGGTCAACCACCTCGACGCCTACCTCGACGAGCTGACCGCCTGACCGCAGAGCCTCCGCCGGGGCCCGACCGGCTCCCGCCCCGGGCCGCCGCGGACTCAAGCCCGCTGCGATTCGGCGGGGTCAGGCTTTCTGCCAGGTGGCGATGATTTTGGTGCTCTCGCTGGTGAACGGGGTACGTGACCAGGAGTCCCAGCGGTGTTCCGGGCGCAGGCCGGCGAGCCGGGCCATCAGATCCATCTCGGCCGGCCACGCGTAGCGGAACGGGATCGACTGGAACTCGCCCCGGCCGTCGTCGTGGAGAGTCACGTAGTTGGAGCTCATCTGCTGGGTGGCCACGTCGTAGCGGTCGAACCCCCAGCGGGCGGGCGTCACCGTGAACGGCACCAGCGTCTGGCCGGCCGGCAGTTTGCGCAGCTCGGGCTGCATGACCTCGATCAGGAAGCGACCACCCGGGCGCAGGTGGGCGGCCGCGTTGCGGAAGCACTCCACCTGGGCGTCCTGCGTGGTCAGGTTCATCACGGTGTTGAAGACCAGGTAGACGAGGTCGAACTCACCCTCGGCGCCGGCCCGGACGGTGGCGATGTCACCGATCGTGACCCCGATCGCGGCGTTCTTGGCCCGCAGGCGGGCGACCATCGCGCGGGACATGTCGATGCCGTGCACGGTCACGCCGCGCTCGGCCAGCGGCACCGCCACCCGCCCGGTGCCGATCGCGAACTCGAGCGCCCGGGCGCCCGGACCGCCGGCGAGGTCGGCCAGCAGGTCGGCCGTCGCGGCGAGGACTTCGGGCTGGAACTCGTCGCCGGTCGAGTCGTCGTACGTCTCGGCCACGCGATCGCCGAAGTAGCCGTCCGGATCGTTCATGAACCGCACGGTATCGACGGACGCCGAACACCGCCTTCGATTTACGGGAGGTCGAACGGCAGCTTCAGCCCGTCGAGCGCGGACGCGCACGGGCAGGTGCGCTCGCCCGGCAGGCGGGTGACCGCGTCGAGCAGGACGCCGCGCAGGCGTTCGGTGTTGTCGGCGAAAACCCGGAACACCTCTTCCTGGGTGACGCCGTGCTCGCCTTCGACCCCCGCGTCGAGGTCGGTGACCAGCGCGATCGACGTGTAGCAGAGGCCCAGCTCACGGGCGAGAACCGCCTCGGGGTGGCCGGTCATGTTGATCACCGCGCCGCCGATCGCGGTGAACCAGCGGGACTCGGCGCGGGTGGAGAAGCGCGGACCCTCGACCACGACCATCGTGCCGCCGTCGACCGGGGCAACGGGCTGGGCGGCGGCCAGGACGGCCCGGCGACCGTGCGGGCAGTAGGGGTCGGCGAAGTTCACGTGGACGGCGCCGGTGTCGTAGAACGTCTGCACGCGGCCACTCGTACGGTCGATCAATTGGTCGGGGACGACGAACGTGCCCGGGCCCAGCTCAGGACGCAAGCCACCGACGGCGCAAGGGGCCACGATCTGCCGTACGCCCAGAGCGCGCAGCGCCCAGAGGTTGGCCCGGTAAGGGATCTTGTGGGGCGGGTAGCGGTGATCACGGCCGTGGCGCGGCAGGAAGGCCACCCGGCGGTCACCCACCCGGGCGACGGTCACCGGGTCGGACGGCGGACCGTAGGGCGTGGACACCTCGTGCTCGACGGCCTCGTCGAGCAGGGCGTAGAGCCCTGAACCACCGATGACGCCGATCTCCGCCGCTGGGTTCATGGACAGACCTTATCGAGGGCCGGAATCTCGGGCTAATGTGCGATGCATGGCGTTGGTGGGGACGGCTTATGTATAGCGAGGGCCAGCGGATCGGAGGCCGGTCGATGGAGTCCATGACCGGCCGGCTGCTCGTGGCGACACCCACGCTGAAAGATCCGAATTTCGACCGTACGGTCGTGCTGCTCGTCGCGCACGAGACCGGCGGGGCGCTCGGCGTGGTGCTCAACCGGGCGACCGAGGTGCCGGTCGCCGACGTGCTGGGCGGCTGGGGCGAGCTGGCGGGCGACCCAGCGGTGCTCTTCGAGGGCGGCCCGGTGCAGCCCGAGTCGGCGATCTGCCTCGCCCGCACCCGTCCCGAGGTCAAGAAGCGCATCTCCGGCTTCCACCAGGTCGCCGGTTCCCTCGGCACGGTCGACCTCTCCGGCGACCCCGACCGGCTGCGCGAGAGCATCTCCGGCATCCGTGTCTTCGCGGGCTACTCCGGCTGGTCGGCGGGCCAGCTGGAAGAGGAGATCTCGGCCGGCTCCTGGTTCCTGCTCGACGCCCTGCCCGGCGACCCGTTCATGACCCGCCCCGACGACCTGTGGGCGATGGTCCTGCGCCGCCAGGGCGACATCCTGGCCGCGGTGGCCCACTTCCCGCCCGACCCCGCCCTGAACTGAGCCCGCTCTGAACTGAGCCGGCCCTGAACTGAAACCCGGGCCCCGCGCTGAGCGGAGCCCGGGTCGCGCGCTGAGCGGAGCCCTGGCCCCGCGCTGAGCGGAGCCCGGGTAGCGCGCTGAACTGAGGGGGTCCCGACACCCCCGCCGCCGGGGTGTGTAGTATTTCCTCCGTGCCCGGGCGACCGGGGACGGGTAAGGGGCTGTGGCGCAGCTGGTAGCGCACCACACTGGCAGTGTGGGGGTCAGGGGTTCGAGTCCCCTCAGCTCCACCCTTCCAAAAACGCTCGGACCTCCAGGTCCGAGCGTTTTTGTATCTCCACCGGGCTCGCCGTCAAGTTCTGTTCAGTTTTCTTCCTTGTTCAAATGAACTGAACAGCATGCGAAACCGAACGGTCGACGCGGAGCGGTTTCTGCGTGTCGCACGGCAGCGCCTAAGCGAGTTCGGCGTCGCCTCGAGGTGGACCCGCACACGCCGCCTCCCGGCAGCGGTGTCGACTCGGTCGTCCACCTGCCCCGGAAGCCACGGTCAGGAACTCCTTACCCAAGAGGGTCTTGACGACGCGGCTGCGGCGGTCCGCATCCTGGGGAACGACATCGTGACCATCGTCGGCGCGGAGCGCCTCGCCGAGATCGCTGCCCGATGGCCAGGTTCGCCGAAGCACCTGCTCGTTCACTACATGTCGGTTCCGAATGCTCCCGATTGGCCCAATTCCAACGACCGTCGGCTGGAATTGGTCCTGGCCATGGAGCGAGGTCTGCGGCTGAGCTGATCAAGCTCGCTCAGCTGACCTTGGTCACCGAGGTGCACTGCGGTGGCGCGGAGGGCGTGCCGGCTGCGGCAAGAGCCTGGTTGAGCTCGGTCGGGGTGACCAGCCGGGCGGCGAAGCCCGGGCCGATGGTGAGGTCGACCGTGTCCCCGTCCCGGGCCGGTTCGAAAACCATTTCGGCGTCCTCGCGCAGTTGTGCCCTCAGCAGGGCCGCCGCGCCGATCGCGCGTGGGCCGTAGCGCAGCGTGGCCGGATTGTGGACAGTCGTCGTGCGAGTGGTGCCATTCACCGTGTAGGAACGGTCGCGAAGGCCCGCGACGGTCGCCGCGGCCGATCCGGCTGGGGCTCCGCCGTCGAGCACCTGGATCCGTACGGCCGCGGGGCTGCTCGGCAGGCTGACGACGCAGGCTACTTCCGACGATCCGGCCGCACTCTGAACTGGCGGCTCGTCCGAGCTTCTCGTCACCGTGACACCGACCGTGGTCGCCACGACCGCACCGGCGACCAGGGTGACGGCCAGTTGCCGGCGTCCCCGGCGACGGCCTCGGGCGCGAACGTCGGCAGCCGGCAGAACCTGGAGGTGCCGCACCTCCGACTCCAGTTCCCGTAGTTGCTCACGCACTGGTGACCTCCTTTTCTGCGAGATGTTCGGCGAGGGCGGCGCGGGCCCTCGAGAGCCGGGCCTTGACCGTCCCGGCGGGGGCGCCGATGCTGACGGCGATGTCGTTGACCGACATGTCGAGCAGGTAATGCAGGGCGATGACCTGTCGTTGCGCTTTCGGTAGCCGTTGCAACGCGTCGGCGACGGCCACCCGGTCGGGCGTCGGGCTGTCGACCGAGCCCGGCGGGCCCAGCCGGGCCAGGGCGGCGATCCGGCGTTTCAGACCCCGCCAACGGTTCGCCATCAGCCGCCAGGCGACCTTGCGCACCCAGGCCTCCGGATCGTCGTACGCCGAGACGCGCGGCCAGTGCTGCCAGGCGCGGGCGAAGGCCTCCTGGGCGAGGTCCTGGGCCTCGGCCCGGTCACCGCACGCGGCGTAGAGGTAGAGCACGACCCGCCGGACCGCCGCGATGTAGAACGTGTCGAATTCGGCGCTGTCGCTGCCCGCCATGGTTCCCGCTTCCTGTCAGTGCCTGCACACGGAGGAACACACCGCTTCCGGCCGCCCGGTTGCATATATCGCGGGCGTATCGAAAATCGCATACGGCGTCGCAACGACTCGTCGGCTCCAATGGCGTTGTGAAGTCTTTCCGCACGGTCGTGCTGGCAAGCCTGGCCGTGGTCGCCGGTTATGTCCTGCATCGCCCGCTCCTGATGTCGGCCCCGAGATGCTTCGCCGGGGAGTGGCACGGCTGCTACGACACCGAGAACGGCGTCGTCCTCATGACGCTGGTCGGGCTGCCCGTCGCGGCCCTGGTGGCGTGGGTGCTGACGCTTTCCGGGCGGCCCTGGCGGCTGGCGGTGGCCGAGGTGGGCCTGGTCTACGGCACAGTGCCGATGGTGTGGCTGACCCTGATGCCCGGGAGCGGGGCCGGTGTCGTACCCGGCCGGTTGAGCCTGATCCCGCTGGTCGACCTGGTCGCCATGGGTCCGCTCGGCATCGCCGGCAACCTGCTGATCTTCGCGGCGCTCGGGTTCTTCGCCCCCATGCGGTTCGCGACGCTCGCGTCGGTGCCGCGCGTGCTGGCGCTCGGGGCCGCGTGCTCGGTCCTGGTCGAGATCGCCCAGTACGCCTTCCGCCTCGACCGGGTCACCTCGGTGGACGACGTGCTGGTCAACGCGGCCGGGGCCGGGCTGGCCGCGCTGGCGTCGCGCCGCTGGTGGCGTACGCCCGCACCCCGGCCGGAATTGGTGACGGCAGACTGAGTCGCATGCGTGTGCTGATCGTGGAGGACGAGCCGTTCCTGGCCGAAGCCGTGCGGGACGGCCTGCGGCTGGAGGCGATCGCGGCCGACATCGCCGGCGACGGCCACTCGGCGCTGGAGCTGCTCAGCCTCAACTCGTACGATCTCGCCGTCCTCGACCGCGACATCCCCAGCCCCTCCGGTGACGAGGTCGCGCGGCGCATCGTCGCCTCGGGCAGCGGCATGCCGATCCTCATGCTGACCGCGGCCGACCGCATCGACGACAAGGCGTCCGGTTTCGGGCTGGGCGCCGACGACTACCTCACGAAGCCGTTCGAGCTGCGCGAGCTGGTGCTGCGGCTGCGTGCGCTCGACCGCCGGCGCGCGCACGCCCGGCCCCCGGTCCGCGAGATCGCCGGCCTGCGGCTCGACCCGTTCCGCCGCGAGGTCTTCCGCGACGGGCGCTACGTGGCGTTGACCCGCAAGCAGTTCGCCGTGCTGGAGGTGCTGGTCGCCGCCGAGGGCGGGGTCGTGAGCGCCGAGGAGCTGCTGGAACGCGCCTGGGACGAGAATGCCGATCCGCTGACCAACGCCGTACGCATCACGGTCTCGGCGCTGCGCAAAAGGCTCGGCGAACCGTGGATCATCGCGACCGTGCCCGGCGTCGGCTACCGGATCGACGCGTCATGACCGTCCGGGTCAAGCTCACCCTCAGCTACGCCGGGTTCCTCATGCTGGCCGGGGCGCTGCTGCTCGCGACGGTGTGGGTCTTCCTGCTGCGGTACGTCCCCGACCAGGGCCTCATCGTGCCCGGCACCCCGCTCACGGGCATCTTCCCGACCCGCTCGAATCTTCTGCACACCTTCGCGCCCCGCGCCGCCGTCGTGCTCGCCTTCCTGCTGGTCTTCGGCCTCACCGGCGGCTGGATCCTGGCCGGCCGCATGCTCGCCCCGCTGACCCGCATCACAGACGCGGCGCGCCGGGCCGGCCGGGGCTCGCTCTCCCACCGGATCCGCCTGACCGGCCGCCGCGACGAGTTCCGCGAGCTCTCCGACGCCTTCGACGCGATGCTCGAGCAACTCGAGTCCCACGTGGCCGAGCAGCAGAGATTCGCCGCGAACGCCTCCCACGAGCTGCGCACCCCGCTGGCGATCTCCCAGGCCCTGCTCGACGTGGCCCGCAAAGACCCTTCCCGCGTACGCCCTGAGCTCGTCGAACGCCTCCACGCCGTGAACGCGAGGGCGATCGACCTGACCGAGGCGCTGCTGCTGATGAGCCGCGGCGACACCTTCACCCGCGAGCCGGTGGACCTCTCCCTGATCGCCGAGGAAGCCGCCGAGACGCTCCTCCCCCTGGCCGAACAGCGCCGAATCGACCTATCCGTGACCGGCGACGCCGCCCTGACCCGTGGCTCCCCGTCCCTCCTGCAGCGAATGGCCACCAACCTCATCCAGAACGCGATCGTTCACAACCACCCCACCAACGGCACCGTACGGATCCACACCGCGACCGACGGCTCGACAAGCCT
Source organism: Actinoplanes solisilvae (assembly GCF_003999975.1). GTDB lineage: Bacteria > Actinomycetota > Actinomycetes > Mycobacteriales > Micromonosporaceae > Actinoplanes > Actinoplanes solisilvae. The sequence goes on from NZ_RJAC01000002.1 coordinate 58,225, forward strand.
GCTGACGGTCGAGAACACCGGCAACCCGGTCGCGCCGCACCTCGTACCGACCCTCACCGAGCCCTTCCAGCGAGGAACAGCCCGCGTACGCACCGACGAGCACGCGGGCCTGGGTCTGGGCTTGGCGATCGTGAAAAGCATCGTCCAGGCCCACCACGGCGCTCTCACTTTGCAACCCCGCCCGGGCGGCGGCCTCCTCGTAAGAGTCCGCCTCCCCCGCACCGCATAGAGGCGCTCAGACTGCTGCATTTGCTTGCTTTGCTTTCTCAGTTGACGCTATCGTGGCGTCGGAGGTGACCTGAGATGGCAACCATCGAGGTTGATGAAGAAACGAAGCGCACCGTCTCGTTCGCGGCCCGGATGGCGCATCTCACCGAAGGGGCGGTCATTCGTCGATTGATCGCGACCAGCACCTGGACAGAAGAGGAAGCGCCACGCGCCACCGCCCAGGGTGTGGCGATCTACGCCGACTACGACGGGCATCGAGTGCGTGCGCGATACTTCGAACCGGCCCGGGTCGAGATCGTCGATGGCCCGCTCGCCGGCCAGTCGTTCAAGAGCCCGACCGGGGCAGCACGAGCCGTGATCAGGAACTTCAATCCTGACATCAACGACAACCGCAACGGTTGGGCCTTCTGGCAGATCGAGGACGAGACCGGCGGACGCCGCTCGCTACAGTCGATCCGTCCTGGCGCCCTGCGATCCGGGCGAGGCTCTTTGCGAGGCCAGCTCGCCGCCTCGGACGACTGGGATTCCGATGAGACCAATGACGGCATCGCCCGCGATTTCGGGCTGGCGCCGTGAGCCTGCTTCTCGACACTCACATAGTGCTGTGGTGGTTGGCCGACGATCCCACCCTGGCCGACGACGTCAAGGAGCGACTCGACCAAGAGGCCGACATCTACATCAGTTCAGCGACCGTATGGGAGGTCGCGATCAAGCATGCACTGGGCAAGCTCGAGCCACCCGAGCTGCCAGAACAGGTCCGCGACAGCGGCTTCCAGCTTCTCAACATCACCGCCGAGCACGGGATAGCGGCGGGCCGGCTGCCCATGCACCACCGCGATCCCTTCGACCGCATGCTGATCGCGCAGGCGCAACTCGAAGGCCTGACGCTGGTGACCCGCGACGCCCACATACCGAAGTACGACGTCGACGTGTTGCCCGTCTGAGTCGACGGGCCGCCACGCTGTCAGACCAGCTTGGGTGCGCCAGCCGTAGTTGAAAATCAACGCATGGCCCGATCGAATCGTCACATCCATTGAGCTGATAACAATGTCCGGTTATTTGGATACGAAGTCGGAGCGGCCACCGGCTTTGTGACGTTGGGTCGCTTTCACTCATCCTTACGAGGTTGAGCTTCTCGATCGCATCGCCGCTGGTCACACGCCCCTAAACGAAAGCGGCACCGCCCGTGTGGGCGGTGCCGCTTCCTCTTGTGGAGGTGCCGGGAATCGAACCCGGGTCCTTCGTCGCTTTGTCAGGGCTTCTCCGAGCGCAGCTCACTGTGCCTCTACTCGGCCCCTGGAATCACGTGAGCGAGTTCCTGTGACGGGCCCAGTCGCTGATTAATCTCGCCGTGAGGCCCCCGCGACCGGGACCTGTTGGCCAACCTCCTAGCTGATGCCGGAGATCCGGGACGGAGGTGTTCCCGGTCCGACAAGCTTGCTACTCGCCTCAGGCGGCGAGAGCGAAGCTGGAGCGCTTGGTTTCGGCGCTTATTGTTTTCCGACGACCGATTCTCGAGACGACGTCGGCTTCCTCGGCTCGCTTCCCCTGTCTCCACATTCGAAGTCGAAACCAGTCACCCCCGTGGGGAGTGCCAGGATCTTGCTAACTGCTTGTCCAGCTTACCTGACGCGACAAGAGCCGCCCACCGCATTACAGCCCGCTGGACGGGCGTCACCACGCCCGGTCTTGGACGTCTGGAAGCCGAACCTCGCGGAACGGCCTGGCTCGAGGCGTCCACCGGTCAGAACAAGCGTGCTGCCGTCCAGATTCCCGTTCGCGCCCCAGACGCCGCGCAGGCGCAGGTTCTCCAGGCCGGAGTGGCTGACCGTCACCTTCCACTCGACCGCGGTGTCGCCCTCGTTGACGACCCGGACCGATGCCATGTAGCCGGAGCTCCAGCTCGCGGTCACCGACACCGTCGCCTCGACGTCGGTGCGGGCCGGCGGGGGCGGCGACGCGGGCGGGGCTGCCGGCGGGGTTGCGGGAGGCGACGCCGGCGGCCGCGGGGACGAGGACGACGGCGCGGGCTTGGTGGTCGCGGCCGGCCCACCGGTGGACTTCTGGGTCGGTGTCCCGTCGGGCGCGGGGTCCGACGTGCGGGCGGTGGCCGAGGTCTTCGACGACGGCGAGGGCGTTCCTGACGTCGTACGGGAAGGGGGTTTGGAGGTGGCGCTCGCCGGGGCCGCCACCGTGACGCGGGGAATCGCCGGCAGCACGACCGCGGGGGCGTTGGACGCCTCGGCGGGACCCACCGCACGGACCGCGATCCAGACGGTCAGCAGCACCAGGATCGCCACGGCGAAACTCAGGACGAACCGAGCGGTACCGAACAAGCGCACCGAGTGGACCCCTCCCCACGGACCGGCGCCGAACGTGAAAACGCCGGCGGGGAAGGGTACCTGTCAGGCCATGCCTTTGGCACGCCGGCCGAGCGAGCGCGTGATCTCCTTCTGCGCGTCGCGGGAGGCCAGGTCTTGCCGCTTGTCGTAGCTCTTCTTGCCCTTGGCCAGGCCGATCTCGACCTTGGCGTAACCGTTGTTGAAGTAGACCTGGAGCGGCACGAGAGTGAGGCCGTCGTCGCGCAGCTTCGTGCGCAGCTTGACGATCTCGTCGCGCTTGAGCAGCAGTTTGCGGACGCGCCGCGGCTCGTGGTTGGTCCAGGTGCCCTGGGTGTATTCCGGGATGTGCAGCCCGTGCAGGAAGATCTCGCCGTTGCTCTCGTGGCCGAACGCGTCGGTCAGCGAGGCCCGCCCGGCCCGCAACGACTTCACCTCGGTGCCGGTGAGCACCATGCCCGCCTCGTACGTATCGAGGATGGTGTAGTCGTGGTAGGCCTTGCGGTTGGAGGCGACGACCTTGCGACCTTGTTCGCGTGGCATGCCGCCGAACCCCCTGTGAAATGAGTGATGGAACTTCAGAATCCTAGCCAACTACCCGCCCATGAGTGAGCGGGCTTGCGTTTACTTCCCCGCTGGCTGCGAGGTCAGGCCGCGTGTGGGTGATTGGCTGCACCCCAGCCGTCGGCGCCACGCTGGGCGATGTTGACGGCTGCGTTGACGTCTGCGGAGGCAACGACCCCACACGAACGGCAGTTGAAGGTGGCCTGGTCGGGCCGGTTCCGCTTGTCCCGGTACCCGCACTTCGAGCACGTCTGTGACGTGTGACGCGGGTCGACCTGGACGAGCGGGACACCGGCCCGGCGGGCCTTGTAGCTCAGGAAGCCGCCCAGTTGAGCGAAGCTCCACGAATGCAGTGCGGCCCGTTGGGGCTTCCTCAGCCGGACCCTCGCACGGATGCCTGTCAGTTCTTCGACGGCGATACCGCGCGAGGTGCGTGCAGCCTCGGCCACAATGCTTTTCGAGACAACGTGGTTGATGTTGGCGGCGTTGCGGGCTTCCTTCTTGTTACGGCGGGCCAGCAGCCGCTTCGCGGACTTGGTGGCCTTGGCCTGCAACCGGGCGCGCAGCCGGACCTGGCGGCGGCGGTAGCGGTTGAGCCGCTTCCCGGCATAGGTCTTGCCGTCGGAGGTGGTCGCGATCTGCACGATGCCCAGATCGACACCGAGCCAACCTTGCGGATCGATCAGGTCAGGCTCTACGACCTCGACGGTGGCATACCGGAACCACATGCCGTCACGGTGAACCAGGTCGGACTCACCGACCGGCAGGATGCCGACAGCTTTGAGCTGGTCCGGCGAGCCGGTGAACGCCACGTTCTTGACCCGGCCGGCGGTGGTCCAGATGGACACAGTGCGGGCATCGTGCTGCCACGACAGCATCCGCGCGTCGTACGGCTGGGCGGCGTCCCACCGGAACCCGATCGGGTCGCTCTCTACCCGACGTCGACGCTTACTGCCCGGCTTGCCGTAGTTGCCGGCCTTGAGGTTCGCCTTCAGCGCGGCGTACGCGTCGGCGACCTTCTTGATGACGTGCTGGGCGGCCTGCGCGCCGAGACCGTAGTCGGCCTTGATGCCCTGGTAGGCGCCCTTGCGCAGGTCGTAGTTGCGGTAAACGCCGCTCACGCGGGCCATGACGGCGACATCGGACGCGGCAGCGTTGCAAGCACGCAGGGTCGCCTCCAACGCCGCTGCCTGCTCGGGCGTCGGCAGGAGTTTGACCTGCACGACCAGCTTCACCCGACCACCGTATCGTTTGCCCTGTGTGACCACGATGGACCCCAGACCCCGTTGTCCGCCGCAGTCGCTCGGTCATATCCAACCTCCCCATCCGCTTGGTCCTCGACACCAAGTACCGGCACGCGGCACTCACCGACCCGACCCTCACCCGCAGCGAGCAGATCATGGCCGTGTGCCGGGATTTCGGCGCCGAAGCTGGTCAACAGCCTCAAGGGCGTCCCGGCCCGCAACCTACGCCAGGAACACGGCCCCGCCTGCGTAAATACCTGCGGGCGGGCACCCGTGGTCGCCGTCGTACTTCGCCGGTTCGTGCGGCGGAGCACCACTCTCCGTGGCCAAGGAGTACATCGAAAACCAGAAACGTCCCGCTGGGTGACGGCTTTCCTCCCAGCCCTGAACGGCCTGGGTTCCAGCCTTACGAACTACTGAAGTCTCAACACAGACAGGGCGGCAGATAGTTCGCCGGGTCGCGGGGCGAGCCGTCGAAGCGGGTCTCGAAGTGCAGATGGTTGCCGGTCGAGGCGCCCGTGGTGCCGACGCGGCCGATCACCTCGCCCCGGCGGACGAACTGGCCGACCTGCACGAGAATCGCCGATTGGTGGCCGTAGCAGGTCTGGAACCCGACGCCGTTGATGCGGCCGTGGCTGACGCAGGTGTAGCGGCCGTACCCGCCGGCCCACCCGGCCCGGATCACCCGGCCGAAGGCGGCCGCCCGGATCGGGGTGCCGCCGCCCGCGGCGATGTCCATGCCGGCGTGCAGCTGCCACACCCGGTAGTAGGGGTCGAACCTCGATCCGTAGTCGCTCGACTTCCAGCCGGACACCGGCATGAGCAGGCGCCCGCCGCCGTACTGGCCGTCGCCGGCCTTGAGCGAGTAACCGCGCAGCGCCGCCTCGATCCGCGCCTCCTCGGCCTTGGCCGCCTCGTAACGGGCGAGCACGGCGGAGCGCTGGGCGTTGGCGACCCGCAGCGCGGCGGCGCGGGTCTGGGTGAGCTTGTCGAGCGCGACCCGGGCGCGTTCGGCGGCGGCCTGCGCCGAGCGGGCGGCGCCGAGACGGGCGCGGGCGTCGGCCTCGGCCTCCTCGGCGGCGCGCTTGGCGAGGCCGGCGCGGTCCTGTTCCGTACGGGCCTCGCGGCGGGCGTCGACCAGTTCCTGCACGTCCTCCTGCTGGCGGCGCATGATCTGGTCGACGAGGCCGAGCCGCTGCATCATGTCGGCCGGGCCGCGGGCCTCGACGAGCATGTTGATCCGCGCGATGTCGCCGCCCATGTAGCTGGCCGTGGCGATCTCGTCGACCCGTTCGCGGGCGCCGTCGACGCGGTCCCGCGCCTGGTCGAACCGTCCGGCGACGGTGGCGTACGCGTCCTGGGCGGTCCTGGCCTTGCGGCTCGCGGTGTTGGCGGCTGTCTGCGCGGCGGCGACGACGCCCCGGGAGGTGGCGACCTTCTTCTGCGCGGCGGGCATCGCGGCGGTCGTGGCCTCGAGACGGCCGGCAGCCGCGCGGGCCACGTCGGTGGCATGTTCCAGTACGGCTTCAGCCCGCTGGACGGCCTTGCCGGCGCGCTCGGCGGCGTCGTCGGGGTCGGCGTGCGCGGGGTGCGGCGCGATGAGCAGGCACGCGCAAAACAGCAGAAGCGCCCATTTTCGGCTATGTCTACGTTTTGACCGCACGAAGAGCACGGTAACGCGACCTTCAGGGTCTTTGGCCCTAAAACGCCCAACGGCCGCGTCCCCTTGATCGGGAACGCGGCCGTCGTGTGTTCAGCGTGAGGGCGTCAGACCTTCAGGTAGAAGCGCAGGGTGACCCACGCGGTGACGGCGCTGACCGCCGCGCCGACCGCCGCCAGCAGCGGCAGCATGAGCCAGACGTTGCCGTTCTCGATCGGCGTGAGGATGGTCGTGAGGGCCTGCAGCTTGTTGTCCAGCAGCACCACCTTGCTCACGAAGAGCGCGATGAAGCCGAGGACCGCGCCGATCAGACCGGCGACCACCGCCTCGAGCACGAACGGCGCCTGGATGAACCAGTTCGACGCACCCACCAGCTTCATGACCGCGACCTCGCGGCGCTTGCTGTAGGCAGCCACCTGGATCGTGTTTCCGACGAGGAGCAGCGCGGCCAACGCCATCACCCCCGCGACCACAAGGGCACCCACCTGGATGGCGTTGAAGATGTTGAACACCTTGTCGAGCAGCGCCCGCTGGTCGATGATGTCCTGAATGCCCTGCATCCCGGTCATCTGGTCGGTGAACGTCTTGTAGGTCTCGGGGTTCTTCAGCTTGACCCGGAAGGACTCCGGCAGGCTGTTCGGCCCGACCGACGCGACGAACTCGGGCGAGTCCTTCCAGAGCTCCTGGAACCGCTTGAGCGCCTCTTCGCGGGTCTCGTAGGTGCGTTCCTTGACCAGCGGGTTAGCCGAGATGGCGGAGTCGATCGCCTGCCGCTGCGCCGCGCTGACGTCCGGGCGCAGGAAGATCGAAACCTCGATCTCGCCGTAGTAGAAGCTCTTCATCTGGTCGACCTGCAGATAAAGCAGCACACTCGCGCCCAGCATGGTCAGCGAGACCGACAAGGTGATGATCATGGCGACCGTCATCGTGACGTTTCGCCACAGGCCCACCAGGACCTCGTTGAGGACGTACTTCAAGCGCATCGGGGGGTTCCTTCCGGGACTCCGCGCGGTTCTTCAGTCGGGGGAAAAAGCGGAGCCGGCCTCAGCCGTAGACGCCGCGGGCCTGGTCGCGAACGATGCGGCCGCTTTCGATTTCGATGACCCGTCGGCGCATCTGGTTGACGATGTTGGAGTCGTGCGTGACCATCACGACCGTCGTACCGGTGCGGTTGATCCGGTCGAGCAGTCGCATGATCTCGATCGAGGTGTCCGGGTCGAGGTTTCCGGTGGGCTCGTCGGCGAGCAGGATCAGCGGCCTGTTCACGAACGCCCGGGCGACCGCGACGCGCTGCTGCTCACCACCGGAGAGCTCGTGGGGGTAGCGGTGTTCCTTGCCGCCGAGACCGACCAGCTCGAGAACCTCGGGCACGACCCGCCGGGACACGGCCTTGGTCTTGCCGATGACCTCCAGAGCGAAGGCCACGTTCTCGTACGCCGTGCGGTTGGGCAGCAGACGGAAGTCCTGGAACACGCAGCCGATGGAGCGACGGAAGTGGGGGATCTTCCACGACCGGATCGAGGTCACGTCCTTGCCGTTCACCTCGACCCTGCCCTGGGTCGGAGCGACCTCGTGGAGCAGGAGCTTGATGATCGTGGACTTGCCGGAACCGGAGGGGCCGATGAAGAAGACGAACTCACCCTTCTCGATACCGACGCTGACTTCGTCCAACGACGGCCGAGACGCCTTCGGGTACGTCTTCGTCACGTTCTCAAGCTGAATCACGGGAAGGCAGTCTACGCGGTGTAACGGAATCTCCAAGTCCGCCGGGTCCGTCAATCTGCACCACGGGTAAAGAAAACCTCGGCCGGACGGCGGCGTCTGACCGAGCGTTCAGACGCCGTGGCAGTCCGTGCCGAGGCGAGCCGTGCAGAGTGGATCAGGACGACTTCTGCGACGTCTTACGCCAGCGGATGCCGGCCTCGATGAACTCGTCGAGCTCACCGTCGAAGACCGACGTCGGGTTGCCGGTTTCCTGCTCAGTACGCAGATCCTTGACCATCTGGTAGGGGTGCAGAACGTACGAGCGCATCTGGTCGCCCCATGATCCAGTGGTGTCCTGCTTGAGCCCCGCCATCTTCGCCTCCTCCTCCTGACGCTTGCGCTCGAGCAGTCGAGCCTGGAGCACGCGCATCGCGGAGGCCTTGTTCTGAAGCTGCGATTTCTCGTTCTGACACGTCACGACGATGCCCGTCGGAATGTGCGTCAGCCGCACAGCGGAGTCGGTCGTGTTAACGCTCTGTCCACCAGGACCCGACGAACGGTAGACGTCGACGCGCAGCTCGTTGTCCGGGATGTCGATGTGATCGGTCTGCTCGACCACCGGCATCACCTCGACGCCGGCGAAGCTCGTTTGACGCCGGCCCTGGTTGTCGAACGGGCTGATACGCACCAGACGGTGGGTGCCCGACTCGACGCTGAGGGTGCCGTAGGCGTACGGGACCTTGACCGCGAAAGTGGCCGACTTGAGCCCGGCCTCTTCCGCGTAAGAGGTTTCGTAGACCTCGGTCGGGTAGCCGTGACGCTCGGCCCAGCGCAGGTACATGCGCATGAGCATCTCGGCGAAGTCGGCCGCGTCGACGCCGCCGGCGCCGGCCCGGATGGCGACCACCGCTTCCCGGGAGTCGTACTCCCCGGAGAGCAGGGTGCGCACCTCCATCTCCTCGACGGCCTTGCTGAGGCCGATCAGCTCTTCGCCGACCTCGTTCACCGACCCCTCGTCGCCCTCGGCCTCGGCCATCTCGAGCAGAAGCCCGGCGTCGTCGAGCCGGGAACGGAGACGATCCATCTTGGCGATTTCGCCGGAGACGTACGAAAGGCGGCTATTGACCTCTTGTGCACGGGCCTGGTCGTCCCACAGGTCGGGCGCAGAGGCCTGCTCCTCGAGATCCGCCTTGTCCCGCCGCAGCTTGTCGACGTCCAGGACGTTCTCGATGTTGCGCAGGGTGGCGTCGAGGGTCTTGAGTTGCTCGGGGTAGTCCGCAGCGGTCACAACACTCAAGACTACGCCGCCCCGCCCAGAAAGCTGGCCGGGGCGGCCCAGTCGTCAGTGGCCTCGTCACTGGCCTCGTCAGTCGCCTCGTCAGTTCGCCGGAGCGATCTTGAGCCAGCTCAAGGCGGCCTTGTGATAGGCGACGGCGAACTCGAGGGCGGCGGCGCCGTACTGATCGCCGGCCTTCTTGGCCTCCTTCGCCTGCTCCCGGGCCATCGCGAGCGCCTCGGAGTGATACTCGGTGGACGCGGTGTAAAGGGTCTGCAGCTGATTGCCGCTGTGCTGATCGCCGAAGGCGACCCGCAGCGCGACCGGGTTGCGCAAGGCGTCCCGGCCCGGGGCCTCGGCAAGCCACCGGCTGAAGGCTCGCTTGCCGGAGGCGGTGATGGCGTAGGGCTGGCTGGATCGTGGGCCTGGCTTGCCGAGGCGGACGTAACCCATTTCGGCGAGAACCGGCAATTCGCGGTAGACCTGGCTCCGCGTCATCGACCAGTATGGCCCGAGACGGCGTTCGGCAGCCGCCATGAGCTGTCCGCCGGTCATCGGCCCCTCGTGAAGCAGGCCGAGCAGAGCGGCAGCCGTGGGATTGATCTGAGAGTCGGGCATGCCTTCTAAGCTGCCACTTTGTCGCGCCGACGTCCAGGATTTCGCCCGATCCGTCCAGTTTGCGTCTCCACAAGCGACTGTCGCGCACAGACTGTCCGACCACGAGGGTCAAGACGGCGCGTTCTGCCTAAAAAATCGCCGTTGACCAGCTAAAATGGCGCTAGCCAAACGGTCAGACGGCGATGCCGGGCAGCAACCATCCGAAAACCGGACACAAAGCCGCTGAGAAACGGCCGCGCTCCCAATAAATGCGACATTGACCTCGGTTTCGTCGCGCCAGGACGCGGTTTCGGCCTTCGGACGCCCTTCGAGGCCCCCTTCAGACGCCCTTCGAGGCCCCCAGAATCGCCGCGTACCCTGAGCCCCATGACAGAGCAGGAGGTCGCAGCGGCCCCTAAACCGGCTGCCGCCGCCGAGCAGCCCTCGTCGAACGGTCTTCTGCTGGCCGGCGTCACGCTGGTCTGGATGGGCGCGATGCTGTGGTCGGCGCGCGCCACCATCACCGGGCGCGTCGACGTCGAAATGGAGGTCACCTCCACCGCCTACGCGCTGCCCGGTGCCATCTCGGCCAGCATCGTCACCGGGTCCACCGTGGCGCTCGCCGTGCTGGCCCTGCTGAGCCGCCGTCGCGAGCTCGGCGCGAGCACCCGTTTCGCGATCGCCACCGGCACCGGCCTGGTCCTCGGCATCCTGGGCGCCCTGGTGATCGTCACGATCAACACCGAGGGCTGGCTGTACGCGGTGGTCGGCGGCACGGTCGCGGCCGCGTCGACGATCGGCGGCGCGCTGGCCGGCTTCCGCATCCCCCGCGTGATCAACGCGGCCGGCTGGGCGTCGGTGGCCGTCTTCGTGGTCGGCTTCGTGCTCAACGTCTTCCAGGGCCCGCTGCTCGACGTGCTCAGTTCCGACGACGCGTCGTCACGAGCCAACGCGACACAGTGGTTCACCTACGGCCAGGGGCTGCTCAGCGGTCTCGCGGCGGGCATCGTGTCCTATCTCGTGCTGCGCCGCGCCCGTCGCCGCTCCGGCGAGCTGGACGTGCCCTGGCCGCTCTACGGTCTCGCGGGCGCCGGCCCCGGCCTGCTGCTCGTGATCGCCGAGATCCTCACCCGCACGGCCGGGCACCGCGTGCTCGACCTGGCCGGCCGGGTCAGCGAGCTGGAACTGGTGGTGCAGCAGACGCTCAGCGGTGCGCGGCTCAACAGCGCGCTGATCGTCCTGTTCATCGGCGCGATCAGCGGCACCATCGCGGTCGGCCGCACGATCAGCCCCGCCACCGACGACGAGGAAGAGCCCGCCCCCGCGAGCTAGGCCCTTCGCGCTCGCGGTCCGTTTCCCGGCGGCCCCGCACCGGCATCCAGCTCGCGCGGCCGCCGGCGGGGCACCGACGCGACAGAGCTCTTCGGAGCCGAGCTAGACCAGTTCGTCGAGCTCTGTCACCGCGTACCACTCCAGCTCGTGGTCCTCGGCGCTGTCGACCGTGAACTGGGCGTCGGGATCGCCCGCGGCGGCCTCGTCGACCACCTCGGCCGCAGCCGCCACCGCCTCGGCCGCGTCGGTGCCGTCAACGTGGATCGCGGCAATCTCCTTGAGCGACACCGGCTCGGGCAGCCGCACGGTGCTGGAGCCGAGCTCGACGTCCTCGCGCACGAGCGCCGTGGACGGCACGTCGGCCGAGACCACGACCCGCCGCCGCGGCGCCGCCGGGTCGAGGCGCAGCAGGTGGAGAGCGCCCTGGGCGGCCCGGGTGAAGGCGACGTATTCCAGCTCCTCCTCGTCGCCCTCCGCATACCACTCGCGGAGCGCCGGAGTCACGGCGTGCGCCTCCAGCGGCCCGGAGCCGAGGCTGCCCTTCGCACGCAGGGCCGCGAGCATCGGCACGGTGGCCGGCACGTAGACCCGGACCAGCTCGGTGATCGGCACGTCTCCTCCTGCGGTTGGACCGTCCCCGTAGTACACCGCCGCCGCGGTTTCGGGGTAGGCCCATTCCACCAGTCGTGCCCGGATCGTGGCGGGCCGGGGCGGCCGGCCTGTGGACAACCCGCTTTTGTGGATAACCCGGCCTGCTCCCACCTCCCGGGGCTAGTGTCGGCCGCCCCGGGTGGGAGAGGGCTCGGTGACAAGAGCTCAACAGCCGCAAGCCTCGGCCATCACCGGAGCAGTGCGAGGGTCGGCCGGGGCCATGACGTCGCCCAGCGGCGTGCGCAACGGAAATCCCTCCCGCACCCAATACTCGACGCCTCCGATCATCTCCTTGACCGCATAGCCGGCCCGGGCCAGCACGAGAGCCGCCCGGGTAGCGCCGTCACACCCCGGCCCCCAGCAATAGGTCACCACGGGCACCGCCGGGTCGAGTCCACCCGGCAGGTCCGCGGTCGGCCCGTGCACCGCCCCGGGAATGTGTCCCTGGTCCCAGGCCTGCTTCGACCGCGAGTCGACCAGCACGAAGCCTGGCTCCCCGCTCGCGAGGGCCGCCCTCACGTCGGCGACATCGGTCTGGAAAGCGAGCCGGGCGGCGAAGAATTCAACGGCGGTGATTGTCATGACACATCACGCTAGGTGCACGAACGCCACTGTTACATGGTCGTTCCCCGGCACATCTGGCGCTCGGCCGGGGAAAGACGCTTAAATGGCCGCCATGACCACGGATGCCGCGCTCGACCGTACGGACTGGCAGCTACTGACCGAGTTGCAGAAGGACGGCCGGACCTCGTACGCGGAACTGGCTCGTGCCGTGGCGATGTCTCCCAGTGCTGTCGCCGAGCGGATTCGCCGGCTCGAGGACGCGGGCGTGATCGCGGGCTATCGGGCCAGCCTCGACCCCGAGCGCCTGGGTCTTGAGGTGATGGCTTTCGTCCGGCTGCGCTACCCGACCGGCAACTACCGGCCCTTCCACGCCCTGCTCGATTCGACGCCCGAGATCGTCGAGGCTCATCACGTGACCGGCGAGGACTGCTTCGTGCTCAAGGTTCTGAGCCGCTCGATGCGTCACCTCGAAGAGATCACCGGCCGCATCGCGGGTCTGGGCCCGGTCACGACGAGCGTGGTCTATTCGAGCCTGCTCACCGGACGTGCCATCTCCGAGCCGAAGTGAAGCCATCGGTGGCAAACTGAGGCATTCAGGGGGTGAGATGACCGAACCACGCTTCCTGCTGCTCCCTGACGTCGCCGCCGAGCTGAACGTCTCGGAGTCGCAGGTCTATCACATGGTCCGTAGCGGCGAGCTCCCCGCGATCAAGATCGGCGGCCGGGGTCAGTGGCGGGTTGAGCGCGCCCGGCTCGAGCAGTACATCGAGCAGAAGTACGCCGAGACGGCCGACTGGGTGGCCCGGAATCCGCTGAACGCCGCCGAGGAACGCGACTGAACCACCCGGTTTGTCCCTCTTCTCGCCTGGCCAAGTTCGATCTCATCGCGCGTTGACCCGTCTTCAAAATGCCGGAGACAATCGTCGTCACAGGCAAACGAAGGCAAACAAAGGCAAACGCAAGATCGTGACAGGACTGGGGTGGGTGGAACGATGAACAGCACGTTGGAGGCAACCCTCACAGAGGCCGCGCCAAGCCGCCGCCCCCATCGCCGGAAAGGGCCGCAGACCACCGTCACCCTGCGTCCCACCCCGCGCTGCGAGCCGCCCTTCGACGACGAGTTGGAGCCCATCGTCTGGGCCACCGCCCACCAAATGGCCCTCGACTGGCCCGCGCCGGCGCAGCGCCCCACACCGGCGAAGCCGAATGACGCGCCCCCGGCCGCCATCGCCGGCGCCTCGGCCGACGCCAGGCTGGCCGTCCGCTGCTTCGTGCGCACCTGCGTCGAGGTCCTCAACGGTCACCGCCCGGCCGCCCACCTGCGCCGCCTCTCCCGCCCGATGGAGGCGTCCGAGGTCGTCGCTCAGGGCACGGCCGCGGCCCACCGCGTGGCCGATCTCCGCAAGGCCTCCCACCCCGGCCGCCGCACCCCGCGCCGCACCGCCCCCGTGGCCGTCATCCGGGTTGTTCTCTGCGAACCGCGCCCGGGCGCCATCGAGGCCGCCGTGGCCCTGTTGACCGCCGACCGCACCTGGGCACTGGCCCTGCGGCTCGAACTGCACCAGGAATCCTGGCGCGCCACGGCGTTGCGCCTCGTCTGAGAGCCCCCGGGGCGCCTGCCGACCACGCCCGGCAGCGGGCGTTCCGGGCCGGGACAGACGAACGGCCCGCGAGCAAGAACGCTCGCGGGCCGTCGGAAAGCTGGCTCAGGCGGCTCCAGGAGCCCCGTGGCAGCGCTTGTACTTCTTGCCCGAGCCGCAGTAGCACGGCGCGTTACGCGACGGCCCGTTCGACTCGGTGGCCTGGCGACCCGCGGTCCGCGACGACGTGTGCGCCGGACCGGCCGGCACCGGGGAACCGCCGGGGCCGATGCCGAGCGCCGGAGCCTCCTGCCGGGTCGGGCCGCTCTGGATCACCGGGGAGCCCTCGCCCGCCGCGCCGTCGATCGCCGGTGCGGTGTACTGCAGGTTCTGCGGACGACCGGGGCCGCCCAGACCCTTGGCCCGCACCTCGACGCGGTCGGAGTCGGTCTCGTTGTCGCCGGGGGCCATCACGCCGCCGGCCGGCAGGGGCACCGCCTTGCTGGGGTCGACGGTCACCGTGGGCTGCTCCTCGACCTGAACCTCCAGGTTGAACAGGAACCCGACCGCCTCCTCCTTGATGCCCTCCATCATCTGGTTGAACATGTCGAAGCCCTCGCGCTGGTACTCGACCACCGGGTCGCGCTGGGCGTACGCCCGCAGGTTGATGCCTTCCTGCAGGTAGTCCATCTCGTAAAGGTGCTCGCGCCACTTACGGTCGATGACGCTGAGCAGCACCTGGCGCTCGAGCTCACGCAGCGCCTCGGCCCCCAGCTCCTCTTCGCGGGTCGAGTAGGCCGTGCGGGCGTCCTCGACAAGCTGGGCGGAGAGGAACTCCTGGTCGATCGTGCCGCGTTCGCCGCCGGACTCCTCGACGATGTCGTCGATCGTGAGGCTGACCGGGTAGAGGCGGCGCAGGTTCGTCCAGAGCTGGTCGAGATCCCAGTCCTCGGCGTAGCCGTCTGTGGTGGCCGCGGTCACGTAGTCGGCGACCACGTCGTCGATCATGTTGGCGACCTGGTCGTGCATGTCCTCGCCGTCGAGCACGCGCTTGCGCTCGGCGTAGATGACCTGGCGCTGCTTGTTGAGCACCTCGTCGTACTTGAGGACGTTCTTGCGGATCTCGGCGTTCTGACCCTCGATCTGGGTCTGGGCGCTGCGGATCTGCCGGGTCACCATCTTGGACTCGATCGGCACGTCGTCGGGGATGTTGAACCGCTCCATGACGGCCTCGACCGCACCCGCGCGGAACCGCTTCATCAGGTCGTCCTGCAGGGACAGGTAGAACCGGGACTCGCCCGGGTCGCCCTGCCGGCCGGAGCGGCCGCGGAGCTGGTTGTCGATGCGCCGCGAGTCGTGCCGTTCGGTGCCGAGCACGTAGAGCCCGCCGGCCGCCTGGACCTCGGCGGCCTCTTCCTCGCAGGCCTCCTTCCAGATCGGCAGCACCTCTTCGAGGGCCTTCGCGTACTCCTCCGGGTTCTCGACCGGGTCGAGGCCGCGCTGGGCGAGCTCGTTGGCCGCGAGGAACTCGGGGTTGCCGCCGAGCAGGATGTCGGTGCCGCGGCCGGCCATGTTGGTGGCCACCGTGACGCCGCCCTTACGTCCGGCCTGCGCGATGATCGTCGCTTCCTGGGCGTGGAACTTCGCGTTCAGCACGCTGTGCGGGATGCCGCGGCGGCGCAGGAGCTGCGAGAGGATCTCGGAGTTCTCGACCGAGACCGTGCCGACCAGGATCGGCTGACCGCTGGCGTGGCGCTCGGCGATGTCCTCGATGACGGCCTCGAACTTGGCCTTCTCGGTCTTGTAGATGACGTCGGGGTGGTCGATGCGGATCATCGGCCGGTGGGTCGGGATCGAGACGACGCCGACCTTGTAGACGCTGTTGAACTCGCCGGCCTCGGTCTGCGCCGTACCGGTCATGCCGCCGAGCTTCTCGTACAGGCGGAAGTAGTTCTGCAGCGTGATGGTCGCCAGGGTCTGGTTCTCCTGCTTGACCTCGACGCCTTCCTTCGCCTCGATGGCCTGGTGCATGCCCTCGTTGTAGCGGCGGCCGTGCAGGATGCGACCGGTGAACTCGTCGACGATGAGGACCTCGCCGCCCTCGTCGACGATGTAGTCCTTGTCCCGCTTGTAGAGCTCCTTGGCCTTGATGGCGTTGTTCAGATAGCCGACCAGCGGGGTGTTCACCGACTCGTAGAGGTTGTCGATGCCGATGCGGTCCTCGACCTTGGCCACGCCGCGCTCGGTGATCGCGATGGTGCGCTTGGCCTCGTCGACGTCGTAGTCGGCCTCGCCCTCCTTGCCGCGCTGCAGCCGGTTGACCAGGGCGGCGAACTCGCCGTACCACCGGGCCGAGTGCTCGGCGGGACCGGAGATGATCAGCGGCGTACGCGCCTCGTCGATGAGGATCGAGTCGACCTCGTCGACGATGGCGTAGTTGTGGCCGCGCTGCACCAGTTCGTCCTTCGACCACGCCATGTTGTCGCGCAGGTAGTCGAAGCCGAACTCGTTGTTCGTCCCGTACGTGATGTCGCACTGGTAGGCGGCCCGGTGCTCGATCGACGGCCGGTTCGGCAGGATCACGCCGACGGTGAGGCCGAGGAAGACGTGCACGCGGCCGACCCACTCGGCGTCGCGCTGGGCGAGGTAGTCGTTGACCGTGATGATGTGCACGCCCTTGCCGCTCAACGCGTTGAGGTAGGCCGGGAACACGCCGGTCAGGGTCTTGCCCTCACCGGTCTTCATCTCGGGGATGTTGCCGAAGTGCAGGGCCGCGCCACCCATGAGCTGGACCTCGTAGGCCCGTTGGCCGAGCACTCGTTTCGCGCCCTCGCGAGCCACCGCGAACGCCTCGGGCAGCAGCGAGTCGAGGGACTCGCCGTCCTGATAGCGCTCTTGGAACTGCTGGGTGCACTCGCGCAGCTCTTCGTCGGTGAGGTCGACGTAGTCGTCCTCGATCGAGTTGACCGCTTGCGCGATCGCTTTGAGCCGTCGCACCATGCGGCCTTCGCCGGCGCGTAGGACCTTTTCCAATATCGACACGGGTCAGCGCTCCCCTAGACAGTCTGCCGAACCATCGTAGGCATCCTTCCGCCGGAGCAGTGACCCGAGCCTCCGGTTAACCGCACAAAGGGTGCGAAACTACACATCAAGTTCGCTGAGAGCGCAGGAGTTCAGGCAGGATAAGCCGGGAGAAGGAGAGGGCGGGACCATCGCACAGATCAACGGCACAGGGGTACGCCTCCGGGCGTTTCGCGCCGACGACGCCGAGGCACTCGCCATCGGGCTCGACGATCCGATCACCCAACGGTTCCTGCCCTCGTTGTCCACCCCGTTCACCCTCGCGCACGCCGAGCGCTACATCGCCGAGCGTGTCGCGGCCACCTACGCCGAGGGCGGCACGCTCTACGCCATCGCCGATCCCGAGACCGACGAGCTGCTCGGCGGCATCGGCTTCGACAAGGTAGTGCCTGCTCGCAGGCAGGCCGAGGTCGGTTACTGGGTCGGTCCGTGGGCCCGCGGACGGGGTGTGGCGACGGCCGCGCTGCGATCCCTGAGCCGGCACGCCCTGGCCCACGGTCTCGAACGGCTCGAGCTGCTGGCCCACTGGGAGAACCCGCTCAGTCACAGGGTCGCCCTCAACGCCGGTTACACCCGAGAGGGCGTACGTCGTGGGGCCGAGCCCGGCCGCGGCGGCGAACGCGACGACATGGTCGTCTTCACCCGCCTCGCCGCCGACTCGGGCGACCCTCCGCCGCGCCTTTTGCCCGATCTTCCGGGCGGCGAGCTCACCGACGGCGTGGTGCGTCTGCGTCCGCTCGGGCCGGGCGACGTCGACTTCCTCACAGAGCTTCGGGCACTGCCCGACGTGATCAACACGAGCGTGCCGCCGGTCGCCCCCACCCGGGAACAGAACCGTCGCCGCTGCGCGTGGGCCGAGGCGCAATGGCTTGCCGGCACCCGGGCCGACCTGGTGATCGAAGACGTGGCCGACGGGCGGCCGGCCGGCGACATCGGCCTGTTCTACGACGAGCCCTTCACCCAGCAGGCGATGATCGGCTACAGCATGCTGCCGGCCTACCGCGGGCGGGGTTTCCCGACCCGGGCGGCCCAGCTTCTGTCGCTGTGGGTCTTCGCCGAGACCGGCGTCGTACGGCTCATCGCCGGCGCCCACCCGGACAACCTGGGTTCCCAGCGGGTGTTGACCAAGGCGGGCTTTCATCAGGAGGCCTACCTGCGCAAACGCCTGCCGGGCCCGGACGGGACACGCACCGACGACGTGCAGTTCGTCCTCCTGGCCGAGGACCTTCTGAACTGAAGGCCCCCGGCGGTGATGGGTGACTAGCCCGTGGTCTCGAGCGACAGGATGCCGTAGTCGTAGCCGCGGCGGCGATAGACGACGCTGGGACGGCCGCTGTCCTTGTCGAGGAAGAGATAGAAGTCGTGGCCGACGAGCTCCATCTGGAAGAGGGCGTCGTCGACGGTCATCGGGTCAGCGGGGTGTTCCTTCTCCCGCACGATGCGCCACGGCTGGTCCTCGTCATGTTCCGCGAGGGCGGTGGCGACCGGTGAGGTCTCCTCGGCCGTTTGGGCGAGGAGGAGGTCGGTGGGCAGGCCGGCGGTGGCCGCCGCCACTGACATGGGGGCGTGACGCCCGCGGTGCACCCGGCGCCGGTCGGCGGAGCGCCGCAGACGGCCGTCGAGCTTGGTGATGGCGCAGTCCAGGGCTGCGTAGAAGTCCTTGGCGCAGGCCTCGGCGCGAATCACGGGGCCTCTCGTCATGACGGTGATCTCGACTCGCTGGCACGTGTCGGACTGGCGTGGATTGCGCTCGTGGAACAGCTCGACGTCTGTCCGGATCAGCTTCTGGTCGTAGCGCTCGACCTTGCTCAACTTGTCGGCGACGTGTTCCCGGTAGTGATCGGGAACCTCTACGTTGCGGCCCTTGACGACAATGTCCACTCGTGACCTCCCCCAACGTTTGCTTCTACAGACCCCTCCGACCGCCCCGCCCACCGCCCTGAAGACGGCTGAAGGCAGAGCTATTGGGAGCCGGGGGCGCCGTACTGCGACGCGGTGTTGATGATCGGCGGCGACGCCGTGAACGACCCCGATGGTCAGCTCACTGGGCGTGACCGATGGCGAAGTAGACGACTCCTTTCCGGTGCGGCGGTTCGCGGGAACGCTGCGCCTGGCCGGGTGGGCGGGATGAGCCGTGACTCATACCCTCGTCACAAAGACGCTAACGTGCCGACGCTCTCTCGTCACCCCTCGTTCGGGATACCGAATGCCCGAGGTTCCACCTTTTCTGTGACCCCAGGCGAGAAATTACCGAAACCGGATGACGACGATCTCCGCAACTGTGTGGCAGCTAACACCGCTGCACCCGCGACCTGCATCTTCGCCTCCTCGAGCCGACCCGTAGCGGCGGCCAGAGTGGCCCCCGTGGTGACGATGTCGTCGACTATGACCAGCGTGCCTTTCGGGGGCCCGGAGCGCCGCGGAACGCCGATTCGGGCCCGCCGGATTCGCAGGGAATCCTCAGCTACGGCACGCCGATCAGCCACGCTCAGTGACGTAGAGTCAGGGCGCGGTAACGCTTCGAGCCGAGGGGTGACAGAAGCGTCCCAACCCGCCACGCGCAGCCGCCGCACAGCGTGTGCGGCCAACCGCATCATGTGATCGCCGTGCCGCTCCCGGGCCGCCGCGGCGGTCGACGGCACGGGCACGAGAGCCACCGGTGTCCCGCGCGGGGCGAGGGCGGCCACCGCGGTCGCCAGCAGACCGCCGAGCGGCTTGGCCAGCCGGTGCCGGCCCTTCTCCTTGTAAGCCAGCAGCGCCCCGCGCAGCGCCCCGTCGTAGGGCCCGACGGCCACACAGACCGGCCAGCCCGGCGGGGGCGAACCCGGCGCGGTGCGGAACGGCCTCAGCGCCTCCAGACGCGCGGCGCAGGTCGCGCACGCGCCGTAGCGCAGCGGCACCCGCTCGGCCTCGCACCCGGCGCACGGGGCGGGCAGCACCAGGTCGGCGAGGTCGGCGAGAAGCCCGGCCACGGTCGTGCTCAGCCCAGGAAGAACGGGGCGGTCGGGCTGCCGCCGGACGACGGCGACGGCGCAGGGCCGGCCAACTGCTTCACGGTGATCTTCTCGGCCACGCTGAGTACGTCGTAGGCCTCGGTGCCGGCCATGTACGACTCCGAGTCCGACCACTCGCCGCCGTTCACCGGGCTCGACGGATAGGCCGTCAGGTAGGTCACCTGCTGGGAGCCGATGTCGTCGAGGCGGGTCTTGGAGAGCGCCCCGTCGATCGTCATGTCGAGCACGGCGTACCGCTCGTCCCCGGCGTCCCTCAGCGCACCGGCCACCACGAGGTAGGTCTCGCTGCTCCACGCCACCGCCGTCACCGTCTTCAACTTGGGCGCCAGCACCTGCTCGGGCTGGTTCAACGCGACCCCGTCGCCGCTGGTGTCGAGCGTCGCCCGATAGAGCCGGCCACCGCTGGTCACGGCCACCCGATAGCCGTCGGGAGCCACAGCGATCGCCGAGATGGGGCCCGGGGCGCCCGGCCACTCGACCGGCTGGGCCCGCGAGCCGACGGCGTCGAAACTGTAGAGCTTGTTGTTCATGGTGATCAGCCCGATCGCCCGGGTGGCGACGTCGCCGGCGGGCACCTGCGCCCAGACCGGCACACCGAGCGCGCCCGAGAGGAGACCCACCTCTTTGAGGTCGGCCTGCTCGCCCTGCGGCGCCTGCGCCACCCGCAGTTTGCGGCCGTCGCCCGATCCGGTCACCAGCGCCGCATAGGTGCGGGTCGGCGACGCGCTGAAGGCGGCGGAGGCGACGTTCTTGTTCGCGGCCGGCTTGATCAGGGGCACCGGCTCGTCGACGTGCGGCGACTCCATGAGCCGCCGGATCACCCCGCTCTGTACGGCGAACCGCTCGGGCGCGTCAGCGAGCCGATAGGCCGGATTACTGTCCAGGAACTCGCCGTCGACGCTGCGGACCGGGTCGTTACGGCCGATCTTGATCACGACCGTGCGCGCCTTCAACGGCCGGATGGACCACTGGAGCTGCCGTCGCAGCCGGTCGATCGCGCCCGCGTCGGCGCCCTGCGGAATCGCCTTCTCGTTGAGGTTGACCTCGAGCGTGTCGTTGTTGATCGCGGGCACGTTGTCGGCCAGCTGGGTGCCCTGCGGCAGGCTGTGGACCGCTTCGCGCAACCAGGGGGACGGGCCACCGGTCAGCCAGTCGAGAATCGTCGTCGGCTGCTGCACGCCCGGCACGGTGCGCGGCATGTAGCGCAGGTCGGGCACGAGCCCGGTGTTGTCGTTGTTCCACCAATAGATCGTGCGGCGGTAGTAGAACGATTCGAGCGCCTTGTCGGTCATCAACATCTCGGCCGGCGCGTTGAGCAGGTACAGACCTGTGCGGCCCTGCACCGAGCCGACCTCGAACGTGTACGACACGGGGTCGGTGGAGACCTGGGGGTGGAGCACGCCGTCGCTGGTCAGCGTGCCGACCACCTGCACCCTGAATGTGATCCTGGCCTGGCCGGGCGAGTAGTTGGGCTCCTCGACCTCGCGAACGATCTTGATGTCGTTGCCGGTCGAGAAACGGGCCGCCTCGTCGGGGGCCAGGAACGTCTTCACCCGGTCCAGCGCGGTGCCGGGGTCGCCGGCCGCCGCCTGCAGGTAATAGTCGGCGAGCGACTCGGTGTCGGTGGCGTTCTCCCTTGTGTACTGGGTCGGCGGCGGAAGCTCGACGCCGACCGAGCCCCCACCCGACGGCCCGTCGCCGACGACCGTCACGCTGCTCTCGTCCGGGATGCCGCACCCGCCGAGCAGGAGCGCGCCCAGCACGAGCACGGCACAGAGCCGACGCTTCATCAGAGCACCTCAGCTTTCGGCCCGGATGCTTTCGGCCCGGAAGCCTTAGGCCCGGAAGCATCCGGCTCGGACGGTTCCGCCGTGGTTTCCGGCGCGGTCTCGTCGACGGTGCGGTCGCGCGGGATCAACGGCAGCGGCGCCGCGAGCAGCCGGTCACCCGAGCGCACCGGCAGGGTGAGCCGGAACTGGGCACCCTCGCCGGGGGCGCCCCACGCCTCGAGCCAGCCGCCGTGCAAGCGCGCGTCCTCGGCACTGATCGACAGGCCCAGACCCGTACCCCCGGTCTGTCTCGCCCGGGACGGGTCGGCCCGCCAGAACCGGTTGAAGACCAGCCGTTCCTCGCCCGGTTTGAGGCCGATGCCGTGGTCGCGCACCGTGATCGCGACCGCGGACTCGTCGCTGGCCAGGGTGACCTGCACCGGTTTGCCCTCGCCGTGCTCGACGGCGTTGCCGACCAGGTTGCGCAGCACCCGCTCGACCCGGCGGGGGTCGACCTCGGCGATCACCGGCGTGTCGGGCAGGTGCAGCTCGATCGTCACGCCGACCCGCTCGGCCAGGCCGGACAGGCGGTCGGCGACCCGCTCGACGATCGGCACGAGATCACTGTGCTCGGCGTCGAGGGCGGCGAACCCGGCGTCGAAGCGGCTGATCTCGAGCAGGTCGGTCAGCAGGCTCTCGAACCGGTCGAGCTCGGCCTGCAGCAGCTCGGCGCTGCGCGCGACGGCCGGGTCGAACTCGTCGCGCTCGGCGAAGATCAGATCGGCTGCCATCCGTACGGTGGTCAGTGGGGTTCGAAGCTCGTGGGAGACGTCGGACGTGAACCGGCGCTGCAGGCGGGACAGCTCTTCGAGCCGCACGATCTGGCGCTGCAGGTTCGCCGCCATCTGGTTGAACGAGGCGGCGAGAAGAGCCAGGTCGTCTTCGCCGTCGACCTTCATGCGCTGGTCGAGCAGGCCGGCGCTGAGCCGCTGGGCGGTGCGCGCGGCGACCCGCACCGGCGTGACAACCAGACGGGTGACCAGGCCCGCGATCACCCCGAGCATGATGACCAGGGCCAGGCCGGTGGCCAGCACCGTCGTGCGGATCTGGTTGGCCGCGCTGTCCTCGGTGGTCAGCGGCACCAGGTAATAGAGCTCGACGTGACCGAAACTGGTCGGCACCGGGGAGCCGGTCACCAGGTATTTCGTGGTCCGGCCGTCGACCCGGGCGGTGACGATCTGGCGGGCCACCTTCTTCTCGTCGGAGACCTCACGCCTCAGGTCGAGGGTGATGAGCTGGTCGGTGTCGACGTTCGACGACGTGATCGACGGCAGCTCGGGGAACTGGCCGGCCCGCATGGACACCACGGACCCGCCGGACTCGGTCGGGTCGCCGTCGGCCAGCTGGTTCACGATCAGGCTGAACGTTTCCGGCAGTTTCGGATCGCGTGCGGCCGGGTTGGTCGTGAGCTGCTGTTCCGCGTACGCCACCTTGTTCCGCATCGAGACCTGGACCTCGTCCTGCGCGCGGTTGAGCAGGATCTTGGCGCTGCGGTCGGCGATGAACCAGCCGAACGCCCCGACGAGCAGGCTCGACGCGACCAGGGTGAGCGCCACGACGCGCAACTGGAGGGAGCGCCGCCAGGACCGGCGGGCCGGCGACGACCACACCTCGAAGCGGCGCGCGAGGACACGCCAGTATCGCCGCAGGACCCTCAGGGTGCGGCGGACGGGGAGCGGAAGCCAGGTGGGAGCACGCATTACGCGGCAAGATTAGCCGCTCGTCGCGCCTAGCCGGTGCCTGCCTTGTAGCCGACCCCCCGCACGGTCAAAATGATCTCGGGCCGCTCGGGGTCCGGCTCGATCTTGGCGCGCAGCCGCTGCACGTGGACGTTGACCAGCCGGGTGTCGGCCGCGTGGCGGTAACCCCACACCTGCTCGAGCAGCACCTCGCGGGTGAAGACCTGGCGCGGCTTGCGGGCCAGGGCCACCAGCAGGTCGAACTCGAGCGGCGTCAGCTTGACCTCTTCACCGTCGCGGGACACCGTGTGGGCCGGCACGTCGATGGTGATCTGGTTGCCGGGCGGCCCGATCGTGAGCATCTCGGGCGCCGCGTCCTCACCCCGGCGCAGCCGGGCCCGCATGCGCGCGACCAGCTCCTTGGGCTTGAACGGCTTGACCACGTAGTCGTCGGCGCCGGACTCCAGGCCGAGCACCACGTCGACGGTGTCGCTCTTGGCGGTCAGCATGACGATCGGGATGCCGGACTCGGCCCGGATCGCCCGGGCCACGTCAATGCCGCTCATGCCGGGCAGCATCAGGTCGAGCAGCACGATGTCGGGCCGGCTCTCGCGGAAGGCGGCCAGGGCTCGCTCCCCGTCGGCGACGAACGAGGGCAGGAATCCCTCACTCCGCAGGACGATGCCGAGCATCTCGGCCAGCGCTGGATCGTCATCGACGACGAGTACCCGGGCTCTCATGCGGTCCAATATTGCACTGTCCTCCCGAACCCCACGTACCCCGGGGGCGATCTTGCACAAATCAGGGGTCAGCTTAGGCGATCCGAAGGCCCGGAAGCGACACCCGGTGGCAGAACGGGCGGCCCCGCGAGGGACCGCCCGGCCGGCTACCTGTAGATCAAGCGCCGGGCCGGTCGAACTCCCCGGCCCGCACACCGGCGATGAAGCCGGACCAGTCGGTGTCGCCGAACGCGAGCACCGGACCGGAGGCGTCCTTCGAGTCACGCACGAGCACGGCCGACGGGACGGTCGCGACTTCGACGCAGTGGCCCGCGGCTCCGCTTCGAGTGCTCTTACGCCAGGAAAGAGTGGCGTCCTGCATCGTGGTTCCCCTTCCGAGGGTGTTAAAGGCACCCCCATTTCAGCTCACGATGCGGTCAGCAGGCGGAGCGCTTCCTCCCTCTCAGCGACAGCCGTTCGGCTCAACTCTGCCGACATCGAGCGTTCCCGCAGGTCAGACAGAGCGTCCCGATAGACGTCGACGTCGGCCGGCTTCACTCGGAAGAGACCACCGGTAAGGCCCTCGCTGTGCGCGACCGGCGCCCGCGTGCCCGCTTCGAACTCCAGAACCATGAACGGCTCGGTCATGCCCGCGTGCGCGCCGGCGCTGAACGGAAGCACCAGAAGCTCAACCCCCGGACGCCCGCTGGCCTCGACCAGCCGCGCCAACTGCCGCCGCAGAACCTCACGCCCGCCGACCTCGCGATGCAGCACGGCCTCGTCGAGCACGATACGCAACATCGGCGGCGGATCCCGGGTCAGCACGGCCTGACGGGCCATGCGCAGAGCGAGGCGCCGCTGGATGGTCTCGGCCGCGCCGACATCGGCCCCGACCTCGATCACGGCCCGGGCGTATTCGTCCGTCTGCAGCAGACCGGGGACGACCTGCGGTTCCCACTCGCTGATCAGCACGGCCTCGGCCTCGAGCGCGACGTATTCGTCGTAAGGGTCGGGCACCGAGGACCGATAGGGCGTCCACCACGCGCGGGCGCGACCACGACTGGCGAGCTCGCGCAGGCGATCACGGTCCTCGACCCGTACGCCGTAGGTGGTCAGCAATCGGTCGAGATCGGGCTCGGTGATGCCGGTGTGCGCGGTCTCGATGCGGCTCAGCTTGGACTCGGACCAGCCGAGCGCGGAGGCCACAGCGGCCCCCCGGCGGGCACCACGAAGGCGGCGCAGCTCATTACCGAGCTCGAGCCGCGCCGTGGAGGTCGCCCTGGCCATGCGGAACACCATAACGGCACATCGGTCGCTGTCTGCAACTTGCATTGCACGCTCTGCACTTGCACGCAGGTCAGAGGCCATGAAGTAATAGAGGTCGGCTACGGGCTCGGGGTGGCGGCAAACACCACCGACCCGAAGAAACGGGTCCCGTCCGTTCGCTCGGACGGGACCCGCTCTCGTCCGAGCGTTGAAGATCCTTAAAACCGCTTTCCCGTACGCCACGTGGAGCGCGACAACCGCGAGCACGACTCCTGCACGTCTCGCGCCGCCCTCTCCCGTCGTGGCCGGGCCCACTGCCGCGACTTTCGCCACGAGATCGAAAAAGCCGTCATCGCCCAGAGTCGGCCGGCGACCCCCGAGTCCTTGCGGCGAGGTTTGTCCGCTATGGGAAAAGGCACCGACCCCGAAGAGCGCCACTTGACCAGTCACCCACACGAGTTAGCGATCGAGGGCATACGGGTCTTGAGCACACCGATGGGCATGAGCGAGCGGATCGAACCGCACGCGAACGGTGGCAGGGGTGAACCGGCGCGGCAAGGGCGGGATACGGCCCGCGCGGCAAAGGGCGGGATGCGGCCCGCGCGGCAGGCGGTGGCGCGGCGGTCGAGGTCGCAGCGCATTGACGCATGGGCCGCGAAGCGCGAATAGCGAACGGGACGACAGGCCTAAGCCCGTCGCCCCGTTCATCCCCCCGGTTTGGTACCGCGCGCGTCCGTGGGACCCCCCGATCACCAATGACGCTGCGTGTTTATAGATTCACACTCCGCACAGGCCATGTCAAGCAAATCCGGAAATTTCCTATTTTCATTGTCTAACTGGGCGTTGCTAACGCTTCACCATCCGCCGTCAAGCAACCCGCCTCGACGGTAGGACCTTTCGGCCGGGCATCGACCCTGACAAGCGCTCTACTGCCCCGTAGTCGTCAAGCCCAGCCCGTACACACCTCTAGCCGCCCCACCCACCCGGGGAGAGGCGGGGCCGACCCTACGCTTCCCGGCGCACAACCGAGCCGAGTTATCCACAGGCGCAACGCGGCCACGAGCGGCTGGAAGTGCCGCCTGGGCGCCACGGGCGGTTCAGCGACGTAGAAGTCGGCCACGGCTGGACCGCGGTGGCTGCTCTGGTCGCCGCAGCCGCGGTCCAGCCACGAGCGGCTGGAAGCGGCCGCCGCCGAAAGCAGGTCAGGCGGGAACGGCGGCCACGAAGACCTGGCCTGTTCCGGCGACCTTGATGGCACCGGCGTCGGCGGGTGCGTAGGCCGCTGTGCCCGGCGTCAGTTCGACCGGGGTGCCGTCGACGGCCTCGCCCACGAACACGTCGCCCGAGACCGCGAGAATGATGCGCGGCCCCGAAGCCGGGATCTCCGTGGGCGGCCGGGTGCCGTCCATGTCGATTCTGAGCAGCTCGAAGTCGGGGACCGGCACCGACCACGTCGCGATGCCCGGGGCCACCTCCGTGCCGTGCAGGATCGGGTCTTCCAGGACCTCGAAGCGCAGCACGTTGAGCAGTTCGCCCACGTCGACCCGCTTGGGGGTCAGCCCGCCGCGCAGCACGTTGTCGCTGGCCGCCATCAACTCGACGCCCGCCCCGCGCAGGTAGGCGTGCAGGTTCCCGGCCGGCATCCAGATCGCCTCGCCGGGCTGCAGCCTCACGTGGTTGAGCAGCAGGGCCACCAGCACGCCGGGGTCGCCCGGATAGTGGCCGGCCAGATCGACCGCCAGCACGGACGACGGGTCATCGGAAGCCGAAGCAGCGGCCACCACCGCCTCGATCAATGGCGCCCGGTCGTCCGCGGGCCAGGTCAGCAGGGTCTGCACGGCCGTGCGCAGGTCTCCCCCGCGCAGCGAGTCCACCACCGGCGCCAGCGAGGCGATGCCGAACGCCTCGATCGCGTCGGCCGCGACAATCGGCGACCGGAAGCCGCACAGGGCCTCGAACGGGGTGATCGCGACCAGCATCTCGGGCTTGTGGTTCGCGTCGGTGTAGTTCTTCGGCAGGCCCGGGTCGGCGTCCTGCCGCGCGAAGGCCAGCTTCGCGTACGCCAGGTCGGGGTGGGCCTGCAGCGACAGCGGGCTCTCGGCCGCCAGCACCTTGAGCAGGTAGGGCAGGCGCGGCCCGTACGCGTCGAGCACCGCCTCGCCGAGCTGGCCCTTCGGGTCGTCGGTGATCAGCGCCTCGAGGCTGACCGGGCCGCCGGACGTGGCGACCGTGGCGGGGTCGCCGGGGTGGGCGCCCAGCCACAGTTCGGCCTCGGGCTCCGCCGTCGGGGCCGGGCGGCCCTGCAGCTCGGCGATGACGGTGCGGGAACCCCAGGCGTACGGCCGGACGACCCCGGTCAGCGAGTAGACGCTCATGATCGACAGCGTACCGAGGTCACGGGGCTGGCGAGGACGGAGATGCTAGGGCGGGACGATAGACGTCGGGCTCGATGTAGATGACCCGCGCGATCGGCACCGCCTCACGGATGCGGGCCTCGGCTTCGTCGATGCGGCGAGCCAGTTCGTCCGCCCGCTCCGCCCCGGGCACCGCGATCTTGACCGCGACCAACAGTTCTTCGGGGCCGAGGTGCAGCGTCTTCATGTGGATGATGCGTTCGACGCCCTCGCCGGCCAGAACCGCCTCTTCGATGCGGCGGGTCGACTCGGCGCTCGCGCTCTCGCCCAGCAGCAGGCTCTTGGTCTCGATGGCCAGGATCACCGCGATCGTCACCAGCAGCAGGCCGATCGCCGCGGTGCCGATGCCGTCCCACACGCCGTTGTCGGTGATCAGCGTGAGGGACACCCCGAACAGCGCGAAGACCAGGCCGAGCAGTGCGCCCGAGTCTTCGAGGAGCACGACCGGGAGTTCGGGCGCCTTCGCCCGGCGCACGAAGTTGACCCAGGAGGTCGTACCCCGGGTGCGGTTGGACTCACGGATCGCGGTGATGAACGAATAGGTCTCGAGGCCGATCGCGACCACCAGCACCAGGACCGGGACCCACTTCCAGCTCTCGATCGGCTCGGGATGCTGGATCTTGTGCCAGGCCTCGTAGAGCGCGAACAGGCCGCCGACGCTGAACAGAATGATCGAGACGATGAACGCGTAGATGTAGCGTTCCCGCCCGAACCCGAAGGGGTGCTCGGGGGTGGCCTGGCGGCGGGACCGTTTGCCGCCGATGAGAAGCAGTAGCTGATTACCCGAGTCGGCCACCGAGTGGATCGCCTCGGCCAGCATCGACGACGAGCCGGTGAGCAGCCAGGCGACGAACTTCGTGACCGCGATCCCGATGTTCGCTGTCAGGGCCGCGACGATCGCCCTGGTGCCGCCTTCAGCACTCACGTGGAACCACCAACCCCAGGATCACTGCAGCGCCTCGGGCAGTGGGTTCGACAGCTCTTTCATCTCGCTGATCGCGGGGACCGCCATCGGGTCGAGGCCGTGGGCCAGGGCGAGGTAGAGCGAGGCGAAGTCGGGCACGGCGGTGAGCGAGGCCAGGCGCTCCAGCGCGGACCCGCCCTCGGCGGTGAGCACGTCGCAGCGCACCCCGCGCCGCTCGGCCAGGGTCTGCACCGCGTCGGCCCGGCGCTCCTCGACGGCGACCGGCTCGTCCGCGTCTTCCTCGGGGTTGAGCCCGCCGTCGCGGAACAGCACGAGCCGGAGCCGGGTCGCGTCGGTCTCCTCGGTTTCGGGGTCGGCGAAGATGTCGCGCGACGACTCGGCGAGCCCGCCGAAGACGCCGTCGAGCAGTCCGACCCGGCCTCGGCCGGCCTCGCCCAGCGCGCCGGCCATCACGGGGTAGCGCGCGTTGGCGGCCAGCGTGTCGGCGAAGCGGCGAGCCGCCACCGTGGCCAGCGGGGACGAGCCCCAGACGATCGGGATCGAGCCGGCCAGGCCCAGGGCCAGCGCCTTGGCCGGGTTGACGAACGAGTCGGCGCCGGGCCGGCAGCGTTCGGCGTCGGCGTCGAGCCGGGTCGCGGTCTCGGCCAGGTCAGCCTCGTTGACCTTGACCAGGCCGATCGCGCGGGCGGCGAGCAGCACCGGCACGGCGAGCCCCCAGAGGCTGGCACGGGCGGGCGCGCGGCGCGGCACGGGGAAGAAAGGTGCACGGGCGCGGGCGGCCATCGCCTCGAGTTCGGAGTCGGGGTTGCCGACGGCGACCAGCCGGGCGCCGCGCCGGGCGGCCGCCTCGGCCGCGGCCAGCGCCTCGGGGCTGCGGCCGGAGGCGGAGACCGCGATGACCACGTCGGCCGCGCCGACCCAGCCGGGCAGGCCGGGGCTGCGGTGACCGATGATCGGCACCGGGCAGCGCGGGCCGGCCACGGTCGACAGGATGCTGCCGGTCAGACCCGCGGTGCCGATGCCGGCGACGACGACCGCGCGGGGGCGGCCCTCGTCGGCCAGCATGCTGAGGTCGGTCTCCGCGGCGAGCGCGGCGGCCTCACGCACCTGGGCGCCGGCCGACGCCGTGGCGCGCAACATGCCGCCCGGGTCGTTGGCGAGCATCGACTTCTCGTCGTCGAGCGCGGACTCGTCGACGTGCCGGTGACCGTGCACGCCGGCGCCGCCCTCGAGCGGACCCGCCATCAGGCCGCACCGTCCGCACGGTCGCCACCGGCGGGCAGTCGCGCCTCGTCGAGCAGGAGAACCGGGATGTCGTCGCGGATCTCGAAGATGCGCCCGCACTCGGTGCAGGTCAGCGTCTGAGCGTCGGCGTCGTGGGTGAGCGGCGCGTGATGGGTGTCCGGACAGGCCAGGATGTCCAGCAGTTGCGGATCGAGGGCCACCGAACGGCTCCTTACATGACGAAAGACATGACGAAAGGATGAGGCCACACGATCCTAGTGCGGTGGGGTCGAACGTTCATCGCGTTGGGGCCGGGTCCGATGGCGATAAGTACGGTCCGTGAAGACGGCTTGTCGCCGGGCGTGATGCGGGTCACGATGGGTGGGTCAGGAGGTGGCTCCTTGCCCAACCCGTGGCTCGCCCTCGACGCCGGTGCCGACCCCGTCGAGCGCATGCGTCTGGTCGGGCGTGCCCATGAGCGCTTCGTGACCGGTGAACCGTCCGCCGGGCCGCCGATGCGGTCGGTCGTGGCCGACTCGTGGCGGCGTTCCGCGGTCGCGCTGCCGAGCGCCGACGCCACCGCCCCGATCGAGCTCAGCGACGACGATCTTGAGTCCTATCGCGCCGCCCATCCGCTGGCCCGGGCCCTGCCGATCTTCCGCGACCTGCTCGGCGGCCTGGCCGAGGACGGGGAGCACCTGATGGCGGTCTGCGACGCGTACGGGCGCCTGCTCTGGGTCGAGGGAACCGCGAAGGTCCTGCGCGGGGCCGAGGCGATGAACTTCGTGCCCGGCGCCCGCTGGGACGAGGCGCACGCCGGCACGAACGCGCCGGGCACGGCCCTGGCCATCGATCACCCGCTGCAGATCTTCGCGACGGAACACTTCAGCCGCTCGGTGCAGCGCTGGACGTGCGCGGCCGCCCCGATCCACGACCCGGCCAGCGGGCGGCTGCTCGGCGCGATCGACGTCACCGGCGGTGATCATCTGGCCAACCCCCACAGCCTTGCTCTCGTACGGGCCACCGCGCTCGCCGCCGAGGCCTATCTGCGCGGTCATCTGCCGACGGCGGCGACCTCGGGTCTGGTCGCCGCGCTCGGTCGCAACGAGGCGCTGCTTACCTTCGAGGGCCGGCAGTGGCGTCTGGGACGTCGCCACTCCGAGCTGCTGGTGCTGCTGCTGGCCCACCCCGAGGGCAGCACCGGCGACGAGCTCGGCTTCGCTCTCTACGGCGACGACACGAGCCCCGTGACCGTGCGCGCCGAGTTGTCCCGGCTGCGCCGCGCCCTGGGCCCCGAGCTGATGGAGTCGCGGCCCTACCGCTTGCGGGCCGAGGTGGGGGCCGATTTCCGTACGGTCGTGCGGCTGCTCGAGCTCGGGCGGACCGCTGAGGCGCTGGAGGCGTACGCGGGACCGCTCCTGCCCTCCTCCGATGCCCCGGGCGTGGCCAAGCTGCGGCGGCTCGTCGATGACCGGCTGCGCTCGGCGCTGCTGGCCGCCCGCGACCGCACCCTGCTGCAGACCTGGCTGCACTCCCCGTGGGGCGCCGACGACCTGCAGATCTGGGAGGCGTACGCCCGGTTGTTGCCCTCGACCGCGGCCGACCGCCCGTTCGCCCTGGCCCGAATACGCGAGCTCCAACATGAATACGGTCTTGCAACGTCGATGCAACGTAGCCGTAACTAACGTCGGCCGTACCCCAGAGGTACGGAGGCTGTCATGACCGTCTATTCCGCGCCCGGAACCGAAGGCGCCATCGTCAACTACGAGTCGCGTTACGACCACTTCATCGGCGGCGAATACGTGCCGCCCGCGAAGGGGCAGTATTTCGCCAACCCCAGCCCCGTGACCGGTGAGGACTTCTGTGAGGTCGCCCGGGGCACCGCCGAGGACGTCGAGAAGGCGCTGGACGCCGCGCACGGCGCCGCCGACGCGTGGGGCCGCACCTCGACCGCCGAACGCGCGAACATCCTCAACAAGATCGCCGACCGGATGGAGCAGAACCTCGAGAAGCTCGCCGTCGCCGAGTGCTGGGAGAACGGCAAGGCCGTCCGCGAGACGCTGGCCGCCGACATCCCGCTGGCGATCGACCACTTCCGCTACTTCGCGGGCGCGATCCGGGCCCAGGAGGGCACGGCCGGCGAGATCGACGACGACACGATCGCCTACCACTTCCACGAGCCGCTGGGTGTCGTCGCCCAGATCATCCCGTGGAACTTCCCGATCCTGATGGCGGTGTGGAAGCTCGCTCCCGCGCTGGCCGCCGGCAACGCGGTCGTGCTCAAGCCGGCCGAGCAGACCCCCGCATCGATCCACTACTGGATGTCGCTGGTGGCGGATCTGATCCCGCCGGGCGTCGTCAACATCGTCAACGGGTTCGGCGTCGAGGCCGGCAAGCCGCTCGCCTCGTCGAACCGGGTCGCCAAGGTCGCGTTCACCGGCGAGACCACCACCGGCCGGCTGATCATGCAGTATGCCTCGGAGAACCTCATCCCGGTCACCCTGGAGCTGGGCGGCAAGAGCCCGAACATCTTCTTCGAGGACGTGGCCCGGGCCGACGACGACTTCTACGACAAGTCGCTCGAGGGCTTCTCGATGTTCGCGCTCAACCAGGGCGAGGTCTGCACCTGCCCGTCGCGGGCGCTGATCCAGCAGAGCATCTACCCCGACTTCCTGGCCGCCGGCGTAAAGCGGGTGGAGAACCTGAAGCAGGGCAACCCGCTCGACACCGACACCCAGGTCGGGGCGCAGGCCTCCAACGACCAGCTCGAGAAGATCCTGTCGTACTTCGACATCGGCCGGCAGGAGGGCGCGAAGGTCCTCACCGGCGGCAGCCGGGCCGACCTGGGCGGCAACCTGGCCGGCGGCTACTACGTGCAGCCGACGATCTTCGAGGGCAACAACGCGATGCGGATCTTCCAGGAGGAGATCTTCGGGCCGGTCGTGTCGGTGACCCCGTTCGCCGACTACGCGGACGCCATCAAGATCGCTAACGACACGCTCTACGGCCTCGGCGCCGGCGTGTGGACCCGGGACATCAACACGGCCTACCGCGCCGGGCGGGCGATCAAAGCCGGACGGGTCTGGACCAACTCGTACCACCTCTACCCGGCCCACGCCGCGTTCGGTGGCTACAAGCAGTCGGGCATCGGTCGCGAGAACCACAAGATGATGCTGGACCACTATCAGCAGACGAAGAACCTGCTGGTGTCGTACAGCCCGAAGGCCATGGGCTTCTTCTAAACCGATGGCTACCAGGGTAGATGTGACCCCCGCGGCTGCCGACATGATGCGGCAGTTGCGGGGTCAACACGGTCCGTTGATGTTCCACCAGTCCGGTGGGTGCTGTGACGGCAGCTCTCCGATGTGCTATTTGGAGGGTGAGTTCCGCACCGGCCAGTCCGACGTGCTGCTCGAGTCCCTGAAGATCGACGGGGTGGACGAGCCGATCACGTTCTGGATGTCGGCCTCGCAGTTCGAGCTCTGGAAACACACCCACCTGACCGTGGACGTGGTCCCCGGACGCGGTTCCGGTTTCTCGCTGGAAGCGCCCGAGGGCGTACGGTTCCTCATCCGATCGCGCCTGCTCAGCGAGCAGGAACTCGCCGAACTCTCCTGATCAGAGAGAGGTCTATCTCGTCACCCGCTGATCCGCGCACCGCCGCCGTCACGTATCAATGAAGACGGCGGCGGTTTCGCGTCGCCGGCACGCGACCGTGTTGCCGACCGACGAGGACAAGAGTGCGAGACGCTTTTCTACACTTCCTGACCTCTGTACGCCGACGGGTAGCCCCCGCCATCGCCGGGCTTCTCATGGTCCTGCGAACCCTCGATCGCCGCGCGTTCGACCTTGCACGCAGAGTGATCACAATAGAGCGGACCGGTGACGAAAACCCGGTCGAGTCCTCCCCCAAGCGTGTCGATTCACGCCGGGAAGTCGCAATTGGAGCCTTCCGCGCGGCAATGTCGGCAGTAGGACGACATGGGGAGGCTTTCATGCGGCTGTCCCGCGTCCGGAAGGCGATCCTTCTCGGTCTCGTGCTGCTCGCCATCGGCGCGACCGGACGGGCCTCGGCGGGCCCGATCGCCCAGCCGGCCGAGGTGCTGGCGGTTCCGGCCACGTCGGTCAGCGCGAAGCCGAAGCCGACCCCGGTCAAGACCAGGACACCCAAGCCGAAGCCCACCAAGCCGGACGGCCGCAAGGTCGTCAACCCACGCTTCGCCGGCCCGGCCGGCAGCCACATGCTGACCGGCACGAAGGGCGTCGCGCTGACCTTCGACGACGGACCCGACCCGGCCGAGACGCCGAAGATGCTCAAGCTGCTGGCCCAGCATCACGTGAAGGCCACGTTCTGCCTGGTCGGCGACAACGTGCGGCGGCATCCCGCGCTGGTGCGACAGATCGTGGCCCAGGGGCACACGCTCTGCAACCACACGTGGGACCACAGCTTGAAGCTGGGCAAGGACCCGGAAGCCAAGATCCGCGCCGACCTGAGCCGCACGAACGCCGCGATCCGCAAGGCCGTGCCCGGCGCGAAGATCAAGTATTTCCGCGCGCCCGGCGGCAACTTCACGCCCCGCCTGGTGAAGACCGCGAAAGACCTGGGGATGATCTCGATCTATTGGAAGGTCGACCCGCGCGACTGGGAGCACAAGAAGGGCGAATCGTCCGCGGCGCACCAGGCCAAGGTCATTCGCCAGATCGAGAAGCACTGCCGGCCCGGCGCGATCGTGCTGTCGCACGACTATGCCCAGCCGGACACGATCGCGGCCTACCGCAAGCTGATCCCCTGGCTCAAGAAGCGATACACGCTGGTCGCGCTGCCCGGCTAGTGGGACGGCGGGATGACCCGTAGGTGACCCCGGCGGCCGGTCTGGTGGCCGGGGAGATGCTCCGGCTCGTCGCCGCGCGGCGGCGGCGCGGGCGCGCGGGCCGACTCGCGCACGGCGTCGGCC
The DNA here is from genome assembly GCF_003999975.1 of Actinoplanes solisilvae. Taxonomy (GTDB): domain Bacteria; phylum Actinomycetota; class Actinomycetes; order Mycobacteriales; family Micromonosporaceae; genus Actinoplanes; species Actinoplanes solisilvae. The sequence goes on from NZ_RJAC01000002.1 coordinate 93,070, forward strand.
AGCGCGACCAGGTCGTCGGTGGTCGGCGGCGGCGGGGCGAAATCGCCGTCGTGGCGGACCAGTTCCCAGCCCCGGGGGGCGGTGAGACTGCGGGCGTGCGGCTCGCACAGGTCGTACGTGTGGGGTTCGGCGAAGGCCGCCAAGGGGCCGACGACCGCGGTCGAGTCGCTGTAGACGTAGGTCAGCGTGGCGACCGCCTGTCGGGGACAGCCGTTCCGGGAGCAGCGCCGTGGTGACCTCACGGCGGCACGTTATCGCTCCGGCGGCCCGCGTGGGCGCCGAAACCGTGCGACACGCCGACCCACGATGCATCACGATTTCGTCATGGTCGTCCGACACGCGGCACCCGATGGGGCGAATTAGCGGCGTTCGGACCCGAAGGGGCGAATCACCGCGACGGGGGCAGGTCTGACTCCGGGTCACACCGTCGGAGGACTAGACTTGCGCGGTGACCACCAGTCCTGCCCGACGCGGCGACCCGTCCCGAGCGGCGGGCAAGTCCGCTCCCGGGCATCCCCCGCGTCGCGACCGGCACGGCCGCGGGCTGCGCGGCCGGCTCGTCCCGGCGACCGTGCCGCTGGCCCGCACCAAGGCCGAGATCTTCGACGACCTGGTGCTCGACACGGTCGAGAGCCTCGAACGCCGCTACGCCAAAGAGCTGGCCGGCGTCGAGTTCGCGGTGGAAGACGTGCCGCCCGACCTGAACGTCTACGACTCCGACGTGCTCGAGGACGGCGAGGTGCCGCTGGCCCGGCTGCTGCCCGGTCGCCCCGGCCGGCAGGAGCTTCCCCCTCGAATCGTGCTCTACCGGCGGCCGCTGGAATTCCGGGCGATGGACCGCGAAGACCTCGCCGACCTCGTCCACGATGTGATCATCGAGCAGGTCGCCAACCTGCTCGGGGTGGATCCTGACGAACTTTCCTGAGGCTCAGGCGCTGAGCCGGCTCAAGCAACCCGGCGCTTGAGCTTGCGACGTTCCCGCTCGGACAGTCCACCCCAGATGCCGAAGCGCTCGTCATGCCCCAGCGCGTATTCCAGGCACTCGGCCTTGACCTCGCAACGACCGCAGATCCTCTTTGCCTCCCGGGTGGACCCCCCTTTTTCCGGGAAGAAGGCTTCCGGATCGGTCTGCGAACACAGCGCCCGCTCCTGCCACTCGGGCGCGTCCCCGAGCAGGTCGACCCCTTCAACCTGCGCTTCCATCGGCGTGCCTCCCAATTTCCGCGCCGGAACCCGGCGCTGACCCCCCACGCACGCGGCGTGTTTTTTGCGGGCCGGACGCCTGCATGGTGCAGCGCCGCAGCCCACAACCCCACCGAAATTACACGCGTGTAAGACGTGCGTCGTCAAGCCGAACCTGATAAATAGGCCCGTTTCCCCGGCGCGCCTTCGGCGCGTCGTGGTCCCGTTCCTGCCCTATCTGTCCGAAGGCCCGCCAGGTAACGCGCTCCGTCCCACACGCGTCCAATTTAACCCGATTTGTGATCTACCGTCGACCGTAGGTCGTGGTCCGCTCCACCGCCGGGCGTCCGGCCGCCGCCGCGAGTTCCTTGAGCTCAGCGACCGTACGAGCCGATCCGTGCTCGGAACCCGCCATTCGGGAGATCGTTTCCTCCATCAGGGTGCCACCGAGGTCATTCGCGCCCCCGTTGAGCATGATCCGGGTACCGTCGTCGCCGAGCTTGACCCACGAGCACTGGATGTTGTCGATGCGACCGTGCAGCAGGACGCGGGCCATCGCATGGACGACCCGGTTCTCGCGCCAGCTCGGGCCGGAGCGCGCGATGCCGGCCAGGTAGATCGGCGCGTTGGTGTGGATGAAGGGCAGCCCCACGAACTCGGTGAAGCCGCCGGTCACGTCCTGGATGCCGGCCAGCACCCGGAAATGGCCCAGCCACTGTCGGGGGTGGTCGACGTGGCCGTACATCATGGTCGAGCTCGACCGGATGCCGAGCTGGTGGGCGTTGGTCACGACGTCGATCCAGGCGCTGGCCGGGAGCTTGCCCTTCGTGAGGACCCAGCGCACGTCGTCGTCGAGGATCTCGGCCGCGGTGCCCGGGATCGTGCCGAGGCCGGCCTCCTTGAGCTCGGCCAGCCATTCGCGCACCGGGACTCCGGCCTTGGCCGCCGCGGTGACGATCTCCATCGGCGAATAGGCGTGCACGTGCATCTCGGGGACGCGGTTCTTGATCGCGCGGATCAGATCGGCGTACGCCGTCACGGGCATCTTGGGGTCGATGCCGCCCTGCATGCAGACCTCGGACGCGCCGTCCTGCCAGGCCTGCTCGGCGCGGTCGGCCACCTGCTCGACCGAGAGGCGGTAGGCGTCGGCGTCTTTCTCGCGCTGGGCGAAGGCGCAGAACCGGCACCCGACGTAGCAGACATTGGTGAAGTTGATGTTCCGGTTGACCACGTAGGTGATGTCGTCGCCGTTGACCGCCCGACGCAGGTCGTCGGCGATGCGGGCGAGCTCGTCGAGCGCGGGACCGTCCGAGTTGAACAGGGCCATCGCCGCGTCCTCGTGCTCGGGCAGCAGCAGCTTGGCCGGGTCGGTCGAGGCCAGCTTGAGACCGGCCAGCACATCGGACTCGAGCCGTCGCGGGGCCTCGGTCGTGATGTGGGCGGCCACCTCGTCCCAGTCGCCGTAGACGTCGTCGAAGTCGGAGCGGCGGTCGCCCGTGCGGCCCTCGGTGTCGATCGTGGCGAACAGATCGGTGCGGCCGGAGCCGTACGCGTCGTCGGGCTCCTGCCAGGGACGGCCGATCACTTCGGCGTCCTCGCGAGCCAGACCGTCCTCGCCGGACAGCGCGGACACGTGCGCGGCCAGACGCGGGTCGAGCCAGCCCTCGTTGCCCCGCCGCACGAACTCGGGATAGATCGTCAGACGCTCGCGCAGCTCGAACCCGGCCTCGGCCGACCGCTCCCGAAGCAGGTCGATCTGAGGCCACGGGCGCTCGGGATTGACGTGGTCGGGGGTCACCGGCGACACGCCGCCCCAGTCGTCGATGCCGGCCCGCAGCAGCAGCGAGAACTCGGCGTCGATCAGGTTGGGCGGCGCCTGCAGCCGCGCCCGCGGCCCCAGGATGACGCGGCCGACAGCCACGGTGGCGGCCAGTTCGCGCAGCTCGGCGTCGGGCATTCCGCGCATCGCCGTGTCGGGCTTGGCGCGGAAGTTCTGGATGATGACCTCTTGGATGTGGCCGAACTCGCGCGCGGTGCGGCGCATCGCGAACAGCGCGTCGACCCGCTCGGCCGGGGTCTCGCCGATGCCGATGAGGATGCCGGTCGTGAACGGCACGCCCACCCGGCCCGCGTCGTCGAGCACGCGGAGCCGTACGGCGGGCTCTTTGTCGGGGGAACCGAAGTGGGGACCGCCGGGCTCGGACCACAGACGGGTCGCGGTGGTCTCGAGCATCATGCCCATGCTCGGCGCGACCGGCTTGAGACGCTGCAGCTCAGCCCAGCTCATCACGCCGGGGTTGAGGTGCGGCAGCAGACCGGTCTCTTCGAGCACGGCGATCGCGCAGGCGCGCACATAGTCGAGCGTGGAGTCGTAGCCGCGCTCGTCGAGCCACTGCCGGGCCGCGGGCCAGCGTTCCTCGGGCCGGTCGCCCAGCGTGAACAGGGCCTCCTTGCAGCCCTGAGCGGCGCCCTGGCGGGCGATCTCGAGAACCTCGTCGCGCTCCAGGAAAGCGGCGGGCAGCCGGTGCGGCACCGTCGCGAACGTGCAGTAGTGGCACCTGTCCTGGCACAGGCGCGTGAGGGGGATGAAAACCTTGCGGGAGTACGTCACCACGCCGGGGCGGCCTGCTTCGCGCAACCCGGCGTCGCGGACGGCGCCGGCGATCGCCAGCAGCTCGTCGAACTGCGCGCCGGTGGCGGCCAGCAGGGCGGTGGCCTCGTCGGCATCGATCGCCTTGCCGTCGGCCGCGCGGCGCAGGGCACGCTTGATGCTCGCGTCCGTGGGCTTGTTCTCGACCGTGTTGACCTCTGTCACCCCAGCAGCCTAGGCCGCGATGCCGCCTGTTTGCTCGGCCGAGCCCGAGCGCGCGCAGTGGTATAGGCCACGGCGCCCGGGCCGTCCGATCGTCCTACTTGCGGGGCGAGTCGTCACCGGCCGGGCCGAAACCCGGGCGGTCGTCGGAAATCTTCTCGGTACGGTCGTCGCCCGAGGGCTCCGGCGCGGGGACGGGCTGGGTCGGCTCGGCCCGGGGAACGGCCTGGGTCGGTTCCGAGAAAGCGCCTGGCTGCGGCGCGTACGGACCGGGCGGGGCCGACGTGGGAGGCGCGGGCGGCGCCGAAGCGGGCATCGGCATGGGCGGCTGGTTCCAGGCGGGCGGCTGCTGCGGCTGGCCGTACTGCCCGGGCGGCGGACCGTACTGCTGAGGGCCCGGCGGGTAGCCACCGGGCGCGTGGCCCGGCTGCGGCGGCTGGCCATAACCCGGCTGACCCGGCTGCGGCGGCTGGCCGTACCCCGGCTGACCCGGCTGCGGCGGCTGACCGTACCCCGGCTGGCCCGGATAGGCGCCCGGCTGCCCGTAGGACGGCTGGCCGTAGACGCCGGGCTGCGGCTTGGGCTTGGCCACCTGGAACAGGCCCTGCCAGAGGCGGAAGACCGCGTACGCCGCCACGCCGAAGACGGCCAGCCAGGCCGCCCGCACCAGCAGCTCTTCGAACGCGACCCGCGCGCCGTTGTTGCTCGCGTGGTTGATGAGCCCGATCAGCAGGCCGAACAGCACCCCGAACAGAGCCACCACGCCGTATTCAACGAGGGCGATCAGGGTGATGAGCTGGGCCTTCGGGTGCCGGGGCAACACGAGCAGCGCCAGCAGCACGGCCGCCAGCGGCATGAAGATCGTCGCCGTGTTGACGAAGCCGTAGAAGCTGTCCTGCGTGCGGTAGCCGAACTGGTCGGGTCCGCTCGGGATCAGCCGGATGACGGCCACGAGGAGCAGCAGCGCCGGAGCGCCGACGAGCGCGTACGCCGCGAGGTCACGCAGCGGGCGGAGGAACTGGCCGGCCGGTTTGACCTCGCCCGGCGGGGGCTGCGGTTGGCTGGTCACGGAATTCTCCTGACGAAGTTAAGTTTGGTCGGCTCAGGGTAGTCGGGTCGTGCATCACGCCCCGATACCCGGCGCGGCGTTCCGTCATACCCGTGCGGGAAGATGTGGGAATGCGGATCGTGGTCCTTTCCGGTGGCATCGGCGGTGCGAAGTTCCTCGTCGGCGTGCGCGCTCAGGCCCGCGCGCTCGGCGCCGAGGTGACCGCTGTGGTCAATGTCGGCGACGACGTGCGCATGCACGGCCTGCAGATCTGTCCCGACCTCGACAGCGTGATGTATACGCTGGGCGGCGCCCACGACCCCGATCGTGGCTGGGGCCGCGTCGGCGAGAGCTGGGTCGTCAAGGAGGAGCTGGCCGCTTACGGCGCCGAGCCGTCGTGGTTCGGTCTCGGCGACAAAGACACAGCCACCCATCTCGTACGCACCCAGATGCTCACGGCCGGCTATCCGCTCTCGGCCGTCACCGCCGCGCTCTGTGCCCGCTGGCAGCCCGGCATCACGATGCTGCCCGCCACCGACGACCGGCTCGAGACCCACGTCGTGGTCGACGTCGACGGCGAGCGCAAGGCCATCCACTTCCAGGAGTGGTGGGTGCGCTACCGCGGCGACGTGCCGACCCACCGCTTCGTCTTCGTGGGCGCCGAGGCCACCAAGCCGGCGCCCGGGGTCCTCGACGCGATCGCCTCGGCCGACGTCGTGCTCGTCGCGCCCAGCAACCCGGTGGTCAGCATCGCCCCCGTCCTCGCCGTCGGCGGCCTGCGCGACGCGATCACCGCCGGTCCGGCGCCGGTCATCGGCGTCTCCCCGATCATCGGTGACTCCCCCATCCGCGGCATGGCCGACAAGTGCCTGGCCACCGTCGACGTCCCGGTCACCGCGGCCGGCGTCGGCGCGCTCTACGGCGCCCGCTCGGCCGGTGGGCTGCTCGACGGCTGGCTGGTCGACACGTCCGACGCTTCCACCGAGGTGCCCGGCGTCCCGACCAGCGCCGTCCCGTTGTGGATGTCCTCCGAGGAGGCCACCGCCCAGATGGTCAAGGACGCGCTGGCCCTGGCCGGGGTCGCCTGACCCTCCGTCTTCGCCGAAGAGGCAGAGTGACCGGGGCTCTGTCGCGCCGCCATCGGGCGCCGGGCAAGCTGAACCCCGGAAGATCTCGAAGTGGAAGGGGCGGCGTCGTGACGGACGGGCTGGAGATCCTGCCAGTACGTGGCATCGGCGACATCGGGGCCGGCGACGACCTCGCCGAGCTGATCACCGCGGCGGCTCCGTGGCTGGCCGACGGCGACGTCCTGGTGGTCACCAGCAAGATCGTTTCGAAGGCCGAGGGCCGCCTCGTCGAGGTGCCCGCGGCCGAGGGTCCCGAACGTGACCGGGCCCGCGCCGCCGTGCTCGAGTCCGAGTCGGCCCGCGTGGTCGCCCGCCGCGGCCCGACCACGATCGTGCAGACCCACCACGGCTTCGTGATGGCCGCCGCCGGCATCGACGCCTCGAACGTCGACCCGGCCCACCTGGTACTGCTCCCGGCCGACCCCGACGCCTCGGCCCGCCGGCTGCGCGCCGACTTCCAGAAACGCGGCCTCGACGTGGCCGTCATCATCTCCGACACCATGGGCCGCGCCTGGCGCAACGGCCTCACCGACGTGGCGCTGGGCTCGGCCGGCATCGACCCGATCCGCGACCACCGCGGCGAGAAGGACCCCTACGGCAACCAGCTCGAGATCACCCAGACGGCGGTCGTCGACGAGCTCTCGGCCGCCGCCGAACTGGTCAAGGGCAAGGTCGACCAGGTACCCGTGGCGGTCGTCCGCGGCTACTTCGCCACCGCCGCCGACGACACGCCGGGCGCCTCGGTGCTGCTGCGCGACGCCGCCTCCGACATGTTCAGCCTGGGCACCGCCGAAGCCCGCGCCGAAGGCCTGCGCCTGGCCGCCCAGCTTCCCGACGGCCCGCTCGCCGCGCTGCCCGGCCTGCCCGTCGATCTGGCCGCGATCGAACGCGCGCTTGATTCCGTACGGGAAACGCTCTTCCGCGGCACGACGGTCAGCCCGGCCGAGGTCGTGGCGGGCAGCGGAGCCACGGCGGCCCTGAACCTGAGCTCGAGCAACATCTCGCCGGTCGGGCTGCTGCGGCTCGGCGCCGACGCCCACCGGGTGCGGGCCGCCCTGGCCGCCGAGTCGATCGCGACGCTGTCACTGCCCCACCAGAACAGCATCCGGCTGGAACTCTCCGGCACATGAGCGCTTCCCCAGGAGATTCCGTGACCTCTCTGTACGACGACGCCGTTCGGGTCCTGACCGAGTGGCAGGCGACCTCGGACGAGGCCGACGTCTTCCGCAAGCAGACGTCGGAGCTGCTGCAGGACGGGCCGGTGGCTATGACGCGGGCGCATCGGCGGGGGCACGTCACCGCCAGCGCCCTGATCGTCGACGGGGACGGGCGCGTTCTGCTGTGCCTGCACGGGCGGTTGAACAAGTGGATGCAGTTGGGCGGGCACTGCGAACCCGGCGACGTGTCGCTGGCCGCCGCCGCCCTCCGCGAGGCCACCGAGGAATCGGGAATCGCCGGTCTGGTGCTGGACCCCGACCCGATCGACGTCGACATCCACGAGGTTCGCTGCGGAGCGGCCGAGGGCGTCAGCGCGACCCCGTCGGTCCACTACGACGTACGGTTCCTGTTGCGCTGCCCGGCGGGCACCGAGGAACAGATCAGCGAGGAATCGGCCGAGCTGGCCTGGTTCTCACCGGACAACCTGCCCAGCCCGCTCGCCTCAGGCACGGTCCGCCAGATCGCCCCGGCCCTGGCCCGCCTGCGCTGAGAACAAATCGCCACTCGGGCCAGCTGTTCGCCCCGAGCCGGCCTTCTTTTTCGGCCTTCTCTCAGCATCAAGCCTCCCTCCCGCGTCAGCCCGCTGTCCCGCGTCAGCCTTTCCTCCCGCATCAGCCCACCCTCCCGCGTCAGCCTTTCCTCCCGCGTCAGCCTTTCCTCCCAGCGCGACCGAGACGGAGGGCCGCGATCAGGAAGAAGATGGCGCCGGGGATGGCGTAGCCGATCGCGTTGGTCAGTGCCGGCTCGGCCGCGGAGGCCGCCGCGACGAACGACCCGCCCGCGAGCACGGAAAGCCCGCCGCTGACGATCATCGGCCACTGGCCGCCCATCGCGCGACGGGTGACGCCCACGACGAGCTGAATCACCCCGGCGACGATTGCCCACGTGCCCCAGACCCGCAGAACCTCCGGGATCCCGGCCGTCCCCGCGACCGCCAGACCGGCGGCGGCAAGAAGGCTGACCGCCATGTTGAGCCGCAGAAGAATCGGCGACCCGGTGCCGCGTGACGCCCGTACGTCGACCACAGCCGCCCCGACATCGACCAGGGGGTAGAGCACGAACAGCGCGACAGCAACGGCATCGAGGTCGTCGACGACCGCGAACGCCAACCCGGCCCAGACAAGGGCGAACGCGAAGCGAGCGAAGTAGAGCCGTCGCAGGGCTGACGCCGGGGAAAGGCCGGGAGCGGCGAGGGTCGTCATGGTCATCCTCTCGAATTCGGTAGATAGAACGTTCGTTCCACCAGAACTCACACTGAAGCCCACGCCGCTCGTTGTCAAGACCGAACGTTCTATCTACTACGATGGGCGCATGACGCGACGCGAAACCTCGGAGGCCCGGCTCCGGCTGCTCACCACGGCAACCGAGATCTTCTACGCCGAGGGCATCCACGCGGTCGGCGTCGACCGGATCATCGCCGCCGCCAAGATCACCCGGGCCACGTTCTACCGGCACTTCCCCGGCAAGGAAGACCTGGTGCTCGCCTATCTGAGCGAGGTACACGGCATGGACCGCGCCGCGGTCGAGGCGGCCGTCGCCGCCCACCCGTCACCGGCCGACGCGCTCCTGGCCATCGCCGACACGATCGCCGCGGGCATCCTGTCCCCCCGGTTCCGCGGCTGCGCGTTCCTGAACGCCGCAGCGGAATATCCCGACCCCGGCCACCCGGTGCACCAGCAGGTCATCGCCCACCGGCAGTGGTTCCTCGACACGCTGCAGGGGCTGATGGCCCAGGTGGCCCACGACTCGTCCGGCGCCGCCGCCCGGCACTACGTCATGCTCCGCGACGGCGCGATGGCGGCCGGCTGCCTCTTCGACCCCGCGCTGGTGGTCGAGACCTTCCTGCGGGGAATCGAGGGACTCGTCCGGATCCACCGGGAACGCGAGCCTCAGATGTAGCCGAGTTCGCCCAGTTCCTTGAGCTCGTCGACCAGGTGCTTCACTTCCTGGGCGCGCTCCCGGGGGCAGACCAGCACGGCGTCGGGAGTGTCGACGATGATGAGGTCACGTACGCCCATGGCCGCGATCAGGCGCCCGTCGGTGGGGACCACCACGAGCCCCTCGGTCTCGCGCAGCAGCACACCCGATTTCTGGCTGGGGTCCCGGCCGACGATCACGTTGCCGGACGGGTCGGCGGCCAGCACCTCACCGAGGGTGTGGAAATCACCGACGTCGTTCCAGCCGAAGTCGCCGGGGACCGTTCCCACCCGGCCGGCCGAGGCGGCGCCTTCCATGACCGCGTAGTCGACCGAGATGCGCGGCAGGGTGGGCCAGACCTCGCCCAGCACCTCTTCGCGCTCGGGCGAGTCCCAGACGGCCGCGATTCTCGACACGCCGGACGCGAGCTGGGGCTGCTGCCGCGTGAGCTCGGCCAGGAACGTGTCGACGCGCCAGACGAACATGCCGGCGTTCCACAGGTAGTTGCCTGACTTCACGTAGCCCTCGGCCACGTCGTAGGTCGGCTTCTCCTTGAACTCCTCGACGGCCAGGACCGGGCCCTCACCGATAGGACCGCCGCACTGCAGGTAGCCGTACCCGGTCTCGGCGCGGGTCGGGGTGATGCCCAGGGTCATGAGCAGGCCCTCGCGGGCGCCGATCATCGCCTTGCGGATGACCTCGGTGAAGCGTTCCTTGTCGGAGATCAGGTGGTCGGAGGCGAAGGAACCCATGATCGCCTCGGAGTCACGCCGCGCAATGACGGCCGCGGCCAGGGCGATCGCCGCGCAGGAGTCCCGAGGGGACGGTTCGACCAGCACGTTCGTCTCGGGGATGCTGCTCAGCTGACGGGAGACGGCCGCCGCGTGCGCCACCCCGGTGACCACGAAGACGCGGTCGGTCGAGGCGAGCAGGTCGAGGCGTTCGACGGTGGCCTGAAGCAGCGACGCCTCGGTGCCGGTCAGCGGGTGCAGGAACTTCGGGTGACCGGCACGGGACAGCGGCCATAGACGGGTGCCTGTCCCGCCGGCCAGAACCACGCCGTAGAGTCCGCCGAGTTGATCGCTCATGTATACAGAGTGTAGTGGTCAGAGACCTGCAACACGTTTCCAGGTTGTGACATGTACTTCCGCACTCGAGGCCCAGGCGAATTCCTTGGCCCGGTCGAAGCCCGCCTTGGCCAGGGTGACGCGCCGGGGCTCGTCGTGCAGCAGGTCGGCCAGGTCGGCCGCGATGCGATCGGGGTCTTCGGTCGTGTAGGCCACGGCGTCGCCGCCAACCTCGGGCAGGGAGAGCCGGGGCGTGGTCAGCACCGGGGTGGCGCAGGCCATCGCCTCGAGGATGGGCAGGCCGAAGCCCTCGCCGAAGGACGGGTAGCAGGCGACCAGCGCGCCGCCGAGGAAGCCGGGCAGGTCGGCGTAGCGCAGGTAGCCGGGGCGCAGCAGGCGCAGGTGGGACGGCACCTCGGCGACGGCACGGTCGATCTCGTCGTCGTGGCCCTGGCCGCCGGCGAGGACCAGCGCGGGCGGGTGGGGCCAGTCGGCGACGGCACGGGCCCAGCCCCGGATCAGGTTCGGCACGTTCTTGCGCGGCTCCTTGGCGCCGAGGAACGCCACATAGCCGGAGTCACCGAGGCCCAGGCGGGCGCGTACGCGGGCCTTCTCTTCCTCGGTGGGCGCGTGGAAGGCCGCCTGGTCGACGCCGTGGTAGGCCACGTCGATGCGGGTCGGGTCGGCGTCGAGCAGGCGGATGAGCTCGTCGCGGGTGGCCTTGCTGGGCACGATGACCCGGGCGGCGCGGCGCAGGGAGGTCTTGATCGCGCTGCGGAAGAACGTGCGCTTGGTGTTGTCGTAGTGCTCGGGCTCGGTGAAGAACGTCGCGTCGTGCACGGTCACCGTGACGGGGCAGCCGGCGCGCAGCGGGCACGTGTAGAACGGCGAGTGCAGCACCTGGGCGCCGACCTGCTGGGCCAGCAGCGGCAGACCGGTCTGCTCCCACGCCAGGCGGGCGGGCCGGTGGGCCACGGCGGCCGGGCCGGCGATCACCTCGGCCTTGTTGTCGAGCATGCGGCTGTAACGCTCCGCATCTGAACGCTGGGCCACGACGGCCAGATCGACCCGGTCAGGGTCGACTTTCCCGAGGGCGCCGAGCAGGCCGTCGACGTATCGGCCGACGCCTCCCCGGTCGGCGGGAACGCTGGTGGCGTCGACGAGCACTCGCGGGGGGCGACCGGCGGTCACGAGGCAACTCCCAAGCAGGTTGTAATTCAGACCACTGGCAAGGGTACGCCCGCAACGTATCGCGCACGTGACCGCGACACCGCCGTTGTTCGAAGCGTTTCCGGGTTCTCATCGCCCGCTCAGGATCGACTACGAAGGGTGACGAGAATCGGGCGCACTATCGTGGTGCCCGTGCAGACCACGATCCCGCAGGTGCTGGCGGCCGCCGTGCGCCGCGACCCGACCACCCCGCTGTTGACCTTCTACGACGACGCCGGCGGCGACCGCACCGAGCTCTCCGGCGCGACCCTCGACAACTGGGTCTCGAAGACGGCGAACCTTCTGGTCAACGGCCTCGGTCTGGGCAACGGCGACACCGCCGCGGTCACGATGCCGCCCCACTGGCAGACCGCCGCGATCCTCCTGGGCGTGCTCTCGGCCGGCGTCGCCGCCGACACCACCGATCCCACGGCGGCCGACGCGCTCTTCACCACGCCCGATCAGCCAACCCAGACAAAAGCCCCGGACAGGTATGCCACGGGCCTTCTCCCCTTCGCGATGCCGCTGCGCGAGCTCCCGCCCGGCTTCGCCGACTTCGTGCTCGAGGTACGCCAGCACGGCGACTACTTCCCCGGCCAGCCTGTCGCCCCTGGCGACCTCGCGTTGAACGGCCGCACCCACGCCGAGACGCTGGCCGCCGCGACCGCCCGCGCCGCCGACTTGGCCATCACTCCCGGCGCCCGAGTCCTGATCGACGCGACCACCCACCCCGACCCGGTCGACTGGCTGCTGGCCCCCCTGCTCACCGGCGCCTCAACAGTCCTCTGCGCCCACCTGGACGCCACCAAGATCTCGACCCGCGCCGAATCGGAACGGGCGACTCTTCTGCTGACCTAGGCGCGAGGGCGTGTTCTAGAATCGCACACGTGGGTCACGTCGACAGCGAAGCAATCGGGCGGCGAATCGCCGAGGCCAGGGCCCGGTCCGGCCTGACGCAGGCTGACCTGGGTGGCGCGACGGGCCTCGACCGCAGCGCGATAGCGAAGATCGAGAACGGTCTGCGGCGCCTCGGCGCACTGGAACTCGCCCGCATCGCGGAAGCGACGGGCGAGTCGTTCGAGTGGTTCGTCACCGAACCGCCGCCGGCGATCGTTTCGTATCGCGCGGGAATCGACTCACCCACGACCTCCGCGATCGACAAGCTCTTGGAGACGATCGCGTTCGACGTCGAGCTTCTGCAAAGCCTCGGCGAGCTCAGTGTCGACGAGATACATCCCGTTGACCAGCCGACCGACCGGCAAGCCGCAGAGAGGCTGGCGGCGCGAGCCCGCGCGTTGATCGGGCTCGACGCCGGTGAACCCGTCAGCGATCTGGTCAATCCCCTGGCCGACTTCGGCCTCTTCGTCTTCGCGAGAGATCTCGGCCCCGACGCACCTGACGCGGGAACGACCCTTCTCCGGCACGGTGGCGTCACCGTCATCAACTCCCACCGCGCGGTTGGCCGCCGACGGCTCGCGCTCGCCCACGAGTTCGGGCACTACCTCCTCGCCGACGACTACACCGTCGACTGGCGCATCGGGGCCTGGACGGACAGCCAGCGGGTGGAACGACTCATCGATGCTTTCGCTCGTGCGCTGCTGCTACCCGCCGACTCCGTACGAGCCCGATGGTCCGACCTACGCTCGCGGTCGTCCGTTCGAGACGCGGCGGTGCTCGTCGCCAGCGAGTTCCGCGTCGATATGACCACCCTGGCGGCTCGGCTCTCCGACCTCGATCTCGCTTCGGGCGAAGACCTGGCTCGCGTGCGCTCCACCACGACGACTCGAGCCGACATCATCGAGCACAACCTGGTAGTGGCGATCGACCTCGAAGGCACCACGGTTCCCCGGCGTTACGCGAGGGCCGTCCTGGCGCTCTATCGGGCCGAGCGCATCAGTGCCGATCGGGCCGTCAGCCTGTTGCACAGCACTATCGATGAGACGGAGCTTCCAACGCTTCCCCCCGTCAACGAGAACGAAATCTGGAAGTTCGTCTCGTGAGCAACACGCTCGTCTTCGACACAGGGCCACTGGATCCAGGTCGACCGTAGCGACGATGTGCCTCTGCTCGACGCCTATGCGCGCTACGCCCGGCGACTCGCTTCGGGATCGAAGAACCGCGGCGAGTGCGGTGTGCTCGCACTCGCCGAGGTCCGAGGCTACGTCGCCGTCCTCGACGACCGCGCCGCGCGACGGGTCGCCGAGGAGAACGAGGTGGAGATCTGCGGGACTCTCGCGTTGATGTGTGAGGGCATTCGGCAGGGCATGCTCACCATCCCATTGGTGGCCCGCATCGCCGATGATCTCTTGGCCACGAAGTATCGACTCCCGGTGAAGCCTGGCCGGTTCGAAGCGTGGGCCGACGAGCACGGTCTGATCTAGGCGCGTTTGCGGGCGAGTTCCTCGAAGGCGAGCAGGGACTCGGGGTTGGCGAGGGCACCCTTGGCGGCGGCTGACTCGACGGGGGTGCCGGTCAGGATGCGTTTTACGGGGACCTCGAGTTTCTTGGCGGAGAGGGTTCGGGGGACGGCCCGTACGGCGTGGATCTCGTCGGGGATGTGCCGGGGGGACAGGGATCCGCGCAGTTCGGCGGCGATTTTGGCGCGGAGCGCGTCGTCGAGTTCAAGGCCGTCGGCCACGACCACGAACAGGAGCAACTCGCCGTTCGGGTTGTCGGGCTTCTCGAGGTGGACCACGACCGAGTCGGTGATCTCGGGCAGGCTCTCGACGACCGAGTAGAACTCCGAGGTTCCCAGTCGTACGCCGCCGCGGTTCAGCGTCGCGTCGGAGCGGCCGGTGATGACGCACGTGCCGTCGGCGCCGATCGTGATCCAGTCGCCGTGGCGCCACACGCCCGGGAAATAGTCGAAGTAGGCCTCGCGGTAGCGCTTGCCGTCCGGGTCGTTCCAGAAGCCGACCGGCATGCTCGGCATCGGCGCGGTGATGACCAGTTCGCCCAGCTCGTCGAGCACCGGCGCGCCTGAGGGGTCGTACGCCTCGACTCTGGCCCCCAGGGCGCGGCAGGCGATCTTGCCTTCGATCACCGGGAGCAGCGGGACCGAGCCGACGAAGCCGGTGCACACGTCGGTGCCGCCGGACAGCGACTGGAGTTGCAGCCGGTCGCCGACCGCCTCGTAGACCCAGTCGAAGCCCTCGGGGGGCAGCGGCGCGCCGGTCGAGCCGATGCCCTTGAGCCCGTCCTTGCGCGGGGTGAGGCCGGCTTTGCGGCAGGCCATGAGGAACGGCGCCGACGTGCCGAAATAGGTGATGCCGGCTTCATCGACCAGGTTCCACAGCGTGGACATGTCGGGGAAGGCCGGGTTGCCGTCGAACAGGACGATGCCGGCGCCGACGGCCGGGCCGCTGACCAGGAAGTTCCACATCATCCAGCCGGTCGTCGTGAACCAGAAGAACCGGTCGCCGGGGCCGAGGTCGTGATGCAGGGCCAGCATCTTGAGGTGTTCGAGCAGGATGCCGCCGTGGCCGTGGACGATCGGTTTCGGCAGCCCCGTCGTGCCCGAGCTGTAGAGCACGTAGAGGGGATGGTCGAACGGCACGGCGGCGTACGCCATGGGCTCGTCGCCGTTGAGCTGGTCGAACGTGCCGCTTTCGGGGTGCAGGTAGCCGATGGTGACGACGTGTTCGATCGACGGGAGGGCGGCGGTGATGGCCTCGACCTCGTCGCGACGGTCGACCGCCTTGGCGCCGTAGCGGTAGCCGTCGACCGCGACCAGGACCTTGGGCTCGATCTGCTGCCAGCGGTCGATCACGCTGCGGACGCCGAACTCGGGCGCGCACGACGAGAAGATCGCGCCGAGACTGGCGGTGGCGAGCATCAGAACGTACGTCTCGGGGATGTTCGGGGCATAGGCGGCAACCCGATCACCGGGGCCGACGCCGCGCGCCTTCAGGCCGGCCCTCACCCGTCGCACCTGTTCACGCAGTTCGGCGGCGGTCAGACGTACAGGAGCACGGGTCTGCGAATGGGCGAGAACGACCGCATCGTCGTCGGCCAGGCCCGGCATGCGCAGCACGTGCTCGGCGTAGTTGAGGGTGGCGCCGGGGAACCAGCGGGCGCCCGGCATCGACGCGTCGGGCAGCACCGCCGTGGCCGGGGTGTGGGCGATGACCTCGAAGTAGTCCCAGATCGACTGCCAGAACGCGGGCAGGTCGTCGACGGACCACTGCCACAGGGCGGCGTAGTCGTCGGCCTCGATGCCCCGCTCGCGCCGCAGCCAGGACATGTAATGCCCGACCCGCGACGTCTCGCGGATGTCGGCCGGCGGCTGCCACAACACTGTGCCCGTCATGGGAACACCTTAACGTTCACTCAGGTTTCTCCTCCTCGGCGTGGGCCTCGCCGCGGGCCTCGGCACGGGTCTCGGCGCGGGCCCGCTGGATCGCGGCCCGGCGGGACAGTCGGTGTTCCCGCCGGATCAGAGCCTCGCGGAAGCGGCGCTCGTCCTCAACGTCCTCGGGCAACACAGGCGGGACGCTGCGAGGGTGGCCGGCCACGTCGACAGCGACGAACACCAGGTAGGCGGTCGCCACGGTCAGCGGTTCGGGCGACACGACGTCCCAGCGCTCGGCGACGACCTTGACACCCACCTCCATCGAGCTGCTGCCGGTCCAGTTCACCTGGGCATAGGCATGCACAAGATCACCCACCCGTACGGGCTCCACGAACACGATCTCGTCGATGGCCGCGGTGACGGCCGTGCCGCCGCTGTGCCGGGCCGCCGCGGCACCGGCCACGTCGTCGACGAACTTCATCAGCACCCCGCCGTGCACGGTGCCGTAGAGGTTGACGTCGACGGCGGTCATGATCCGGCTGAGGGTCACGCGCGAATGACTGGTGGGACGACCGGGCTCGTTCATGCGGCGAAGATTACGGCGACCCTCCGTCCGGCCACCTCCGTCCGGCTGCTTCCGCCCGGTTGCTGAGCGGCGGTACGGTGCTGGACAGGGAGAAATCGCAGCTCGGAGCGGGGATCAGCATGCGGCACGTCAGGTCTGTCTTGTATGCCTTCGTGCTCGCGCCGGCGGTTTGGGGCCTCGCCGGAGCGGGGCTCACGCGCGATCTGACGGCGCGCGGGCGCGACGACTTCGCGGTCGAGTCGGTGACCGGCCTGCTGCTTCTCGTGCTCGCCGGGGCGGCGTACGCGATCCTGTTGCTCGCCCCGATCTCGGCGGCCGGGCCGCTGGCAGGCGGGCTGGCGTTCCTGGGCATCTCGGTGTGGGTGCTGGTGTCGCCCGCGGGATATGCGTCGATCTGGCCGGAATCGGTGGCCAAGGAGGGTTTCGACCTGAGCCGGCCGGGCTACGGGCTGGCGCTGCTGCTGGCCCTGCCGTTGATCTGCGTGGCGCTGAGTCCGCGGCGGTGGGCGCGGCCGTCGGTGCGGCGCGACTCGTCCGACCCGACCGAGGAGATGCGTCTTCCCCTGATCATGCCCGCCTCCGACGACACGACAACCGTGCTGACGGCCCGCCCCCCGGATGACCCGACCGAGGTGCTTTCCTCCGACGAACCGACCGTGGCTGTTCCGGCGGCCGAGGCCACGCTCGCGGTGCCGACCCACCGGGACGAGCGGCGGACCGTGATCGTGGTGTCGTGGGACGAGGTCGCGGCGGTGGCGGCGCTCGGCGAGGGCGAGGCGTCGACCGAGGTCGCACGCCCCGCGATCACGGCACCGGCAGACCCCGATCACACGCGGCCGATCACCCTGGCCAGGCCCGACGACGCGGACGTCACCCGCCCGATCACTGTGGTCGCGGCCGGCGATTCCGACGCGACGCGGCCTATCGCCGTGGCCGGTTCGGACGAGGCGGAGGTGACCAGGCCGCTGACTGTGCCGGCGGCGGCGACGATGCGGCTGCTGCCGCCGCCCACGCCCGCGCCACTGGCCGGCCACCCGGGCGAGGCGACCGCCGTGATCGGACGGCCCGTCGACGAGGACGAGACTCAGGTGATCGGGCTCGACCCGGAGCGGACGCAGATCATCCGGCCCGGCTCGGTCGAGGGGCCCGGGGAGCGTACGGAGATTGTCAGGCTCCCGGTCAAGGACAGGGCCGCGATTCCGGCGCAGCGCGGCCCGAACCGTGAGCAGCCGCCGGAGAGCGACATACCCGCATAGCCCTCACCAGGAAAGTTACGGGCAGTCACTCATCCGAGTCGTACATTTGATCGAAGGCTGTAGTAGCATCACCACATGTCCACGGACGACGTGCCCCTGAGCAAGCGGCAACGGCAAATCTTCTCGATGATTCGCGAGTGGATCGACCAGCACGGCTATCCACCCACCATCCGCGAGATCGGGGCCGCGGTCGGGCTCGACTCGCCCTCGTCGGTGGCCCATCAGCTCAAGGTTCTGGAAGACCGCGGTTACATCCGGCGGGGCGCCCGTGGCTCCCGCGCGATCGATGTGCGCACCCCCGGCGAGCAGGGCAATGTTCCAGTCCCGGTGCTCGGCACGATTGCCGCCGGCACCCCGATCCTGGCCGACGAGCACATCGACGAAGAGATCACTCTCCCGTTGAGCCTGGTCGGCCACGGCACGCTGTTCGCCCTGAAGGTCAAGGGCGACTCGATGATCGAGGCCGCGATCTGTGACGGCGACACGGTCGTGGTGCGTCAGCAGCAGGTCGCCGACAACGGTGACATCGTCGCCGCCATGATCGAGGGCGAGGCCACGGTCAAGGTCTTCCGGCGCAACGGCGGCCACATCGAGCTCGTCCCGCGCAACGCCGCCTACGACATCATTCCCGGCGACGACGCCACGATCCTCGGCAAGGTCGTGACCGTGCTGCGTCGCATCTGACCCGGCACGAGAAATGCGCCCGGGCCGCATCAGCGCGATGCGGCCCGAGCACCCGGGGTGGTTCGTGGTGCGGATGCGAGGGCATGGACGGAACCCTCGACCCGCTGTCGACCTGGGTCGCGACGTCCGGGGAGTCGCGGTCACCGGGCACGGGGGAAGCCGCGACCGGAGCTGTTCACCGACCGGGCACGGTGGACGCCACGGTCAGAGGAACCGGCTTTCAGTGACGCTTGCCGTCGCGGTCCTTGTGGTCGCGATCCTTGTGGTCACGGTCCCTGTGGTCCCGGTCACGGTCCCGGCCACGGTCGTGGTCGTGGTCGCGGCCACGGTCGTTGTCGCGGTCGCGGAAGTCGTGACCGCCGCCGCGCCAGTTGCGCTCGACCTCGAGGGCGTACAGGCCGCGCTTGAAGCCGAAGCGGACCCGGTCGCAGTCGTAGTCCTCCCAGCGGTCGGCCCACTCGCCGATGCGGCCGGCCTTCTCACAGGCGCGCAGGGTGCGGAAGTAGCCGACGACGACGTCCCGGTCCCAGTGCTTCTGAACCTTGGTGGTGGTCGCGGGCTTGGCGGCCGGCGCGTCAGCGCTTCCCGCCGCGAGCGCCGGTCCGGCGCCGATCGTCGCGCCGGCCATCAGCCCCAGGCCCAGCATCGTGAACATCCGAGTTGCCTTGTTCATCTCTACCTCCAGGTGATTGCTGCCCTTACGCCACAGATCGTGGCATATCGGACGCAATGGACCATGCGAGGCTAGTACGTACTTTCGGCTGATCTTGACTGACCGTTTGTGCCCCCGGTCACAGCCGTGTCCTATTCGGCTAGCGCGGTGGCGAGGGCGGTGGCGAAGTCGGCGAGAACGTCGGCGTCCGGCGCGTGGTCGGGGTTGACCTCGGTGAGAACCAGAGCGGCGAATCGAGGATCGCGGGCGAACAGAGCCACGCTGGTCAACGCCTCGTGCAGGGACAGCCCGACGGGATCGCCGCCCGAGTCGGGTACGTCGGCGATCGGCATGTCGGCGAAGCGCAACACGTCCACGTCGAAATGCAGGACGAACGACGGGCCGGGAATCGCGGCCAGCGCCCGTACGGCCGCTTGATGAACATCGCGGTGAACGTCGGCCGCCGAGATCCGCGCGATGGAAAGCTCGGTCAGAAGTTCGCGCTCGTGGTCGTGGGCCTCGTCGGGCAGAGCGTCCCCATAGGACACGACACGGTCGGTGGTGAGCGGCGGCCCGACGGACGCGACCTCGATCAGACAACCGGGAAGTCGCAGCAGATGACCGACGCCCATCGCGTCGAGATTGCCGTTCGGCCGCGTCTCGGGCGTGAACAGATCGGGCCCACCGTCCATATAGAGCAGACCCGGCTCGTACGTGGCCCGGTCGAACCCGGCCATGACGCCGACCGTGATGCTGCAGTCCCCGCCGACGACCAGCGGCGTACGCCCGTCGGCCAGGATCGCCGCGACACCGGCGGCCACGTCCTCGGCGACGGCGGCGACCGCGGGCGCGTTCTGACCGTTGGGCCGGCCCGGATCGGGACGCCACCGGAAGCCCGGCACGTCGCCGCGGTCCTCGACGTCGAGACCCGCGGTCCGCAGGTTGCTGACCAGACCGGCGGCCCGCAGCGCGGCCGGCCCCTGCTCCAGGCCGGGCGTGTGCGCCCCCGCACTCGAGGGCGCGCCCAGCACCGACCATCGACGACTCATCGCTTCATCCTCGCAACAACGAGCCGTATCCGCAGGTCAGGAGTCGGAGCAAGCGGGCCGGCCGCGTCACGTCAGGACGCGGAGCGGCCCAGCCGTGTCAGGGTTCGGGGTAGCGGGCCAGGCGCAGGCGCCACTGGAAGACGGCCAGGGTGCCGCCGACGCAGATCAGCCACGTGACGCCCATGTGGGCCAGCCCTCGCCACACCAGGTCGAGGCTGCCGCCGTCGACCGCGTAGGTGCCGATCTCGCGCGCCGACCAGAACGGCATCAGCTTGGCCGTCAGCCCCGCCGGATCGGCCAGCATCTGCACCGCCACCACGCTGAGCAGGGCCAGCGCACCCTCCAGCTCGCGCGGCAGCAGCGCCCCGATCAGGCTGCCCAGCGGCGCCGCGACCAGCGCCGACACCAGCATCGTCAGGGCCGCCGCCCACAGGTGGAGCACGTCCTGGTCGATGGCTACCAGCGTCCAGTAGCCGAGCGCCAGCGCCACCCCGAGCCCGGTCATCGCCAGCAGCCGCCCGCCGATGATGCTGACCACCGACGCGCCGGTCAGCCGCAGACGCGGGTCGACACCGCGCGACGCGTTGACCACGAACAGGGTCAGCGTCGAGATCGCCCATCCGATGCCCAGCGTCAGCATGCGGATCGACTGGCCGGTCAGGTCGCGCCGCACCAGGTAGAACCAGAACGGCAACGCGATCACCAGGATCAGCGCCGCCCGCCTGCGCCCGACCTCACGGGTCGACAGGGAGGCCACCACCAGCGTTGTCATCGTTCCCCCAGATCGAGCACGTGGTCGACGTTCTGCAGGTCGTGCAGCAGGTGGGTCACGACCACGATCGCCCGCCCGGCGTCGCGCCAGGCGAAGACCTGCTGCCAGAAATCGAGGTACGCCCCCTGGTCGAACCCCTGGTAGGGCTCGTCGAGCAGGAGCAGGTCGGGCGCGTGCAGCTCGCCGAGCACGAGGTTGAGCTTCTGCCGCGTGCCGCCCGACATCTGTTGCGCCCGCTGCTTGCGCCCCGGCCGCCAGGCCAGTCGCGTCGCCAGGTGCACGCCCGTCGACCGCGCCCGCCCCGGCACCATGCCGGCCGCCGCGCCGAACAGCGTGAAGTGTTCCTCGGCGGTCAGCCACCCGGCCGTCCCACCGTCCTGCGGCACCAGCCCGACCCGCCGCACCCGCCTGACCTCGCCCGACGTCGGCCTGGTCAGCCCCGCGCAGATCCGCAGCAGGGTCGACTTCCCGCAGCCGTTCGCGCCGACGATCGCCGCGACCTCGCCCCCTCGTACGGTCAGATTGACGTCTTGGAAAACGGTCTGCCGGCGGTATTTCTTGCCCACCCCGGTGAGGCTGAGCAGCACCGGTCCGGCTTCAAACCGCGTACGGGTCGTTGCGGCCGCTGGTGCGTTGAGCTCGGCCATCAGGTGGCGGGCGTAGAGGTGTGCCGGCCCGAAGACGTCGCCCGGCGTCGCCGCGCTCTCCGCCGCCTGCTGAGACGTCTCGTCGGCGAGCCGCCGCGCCCGGCCGGGCTGCACCCCGAGCCGCAGCAGCTCCGCCTCGAACGCCGAGGGCCAGTCACTCATGAGGCACCGCGCTCAGCAACGAGTCAACACCGTCGCGGAACCGTCGCCAGTCCCCCGCCTGCTGCTCGAGCACGTCGAGCCCGGCTCCGGTGATCGCGTAATACTTCCGCCGCGGCCCCGACTCGGACGGCCCCCAGCTCGGCGTGGCCAGCCCCTGCTCCTCGAGCCGGAGCAGCGCCGGGTAGAGCGTGCCCCCGGGCACCTCGGCGACCCCGGCCGCCGCCAGCCGCTGCGACAGCCCGTAGCCGTAGTCGGCCCGCTCCCGCAGCATCGCCAGCAGGCACAAATCCAGGAACCCATGTAACCAAGGTCGTGGCGTCATGGCTAGGCAGACTACCTACTAACCAGAAAGACTAACTAGCAGGGTCGCCTGTTCTCCTGGAGATGAGACCTGTGGTGTGCGGGCGTTACTGGCGGCTGTCGGACCAGGCCTGCCAGAGAGTGGCGTAGAGGCCCGGCGTGGCTACCAGGTCGGGGTGAGCGCCCATCTGGACTATTCGGCCGTTTTCCAGGACTACCACTCGGTCGGCGGCTACGGCCTGGGTCAGGCGGTGAGCGACGATTACCGCGGTTCGGCCGGAGAGGGCTGTTGCGGCGGCTCGTTCCAGGATGCGGGCCCCGGCACTGCCGGCCTCCGCGGTTGCCTCGTCGAGGATCGCTACCGGCGGGTCGGCCAGCATCAGGCGGGCAAAAGCCACCTGCTGGGCCTGGGCCGCCGTCAAGGTGTGGCCGCCCTCGCCTACTTCCGTGTCCAGGCCTTCGGGCAGCTGGGTCACCCACCCGAGGGCGTCCACCGCCGTGAGGGCCGCACGCACCTCGTCATCCGTCGCGGACGGGCGGGCCAGGCGCAGGTCGTCGGCGAGGGGGCCGGCGAAGACGTGCACCTCCTGGGTGATCAGTACTGCCTCGCCGGCGGGCACGGTCACGGTTCCGGCGGTGGGCTCGTGGACTCCGGCGATCACCTTGGCCAGGCTCGTCTTCCCCGCGCCGGTCGCGCCGACCACGGCCACCCGTTCACCTCGGGCCACGGTCAGGTTGATCCCGCGCAGCACCGGTCGATCCGGGCGGTACGCGAAGTCGAGGTCGCGCACCTCGATGGCGGCCGGCCCGTCGACGACCGTGGCCGGCTCGTGCGCCGGCGGGTCGAGGTCGGCCACACCGACAAGGCGGTCCAGTCCCGAGGCTGCGGCCTGCGCGTCGTCGACCAGGGCCAAGGCCGTGTTCACGGGGTTGAACAGCCCGTGGAAGTACAGGGCGGCCGCGGTCGCCGTGCCGATCGTGATCGCGTCACCGCGTACGAGGAAGAAGCCTGTTGCGAGGACGGCGGCGAGCCCGGCGAATTCGGCGACGTGGAGCCGGGCGTAGAAGCGGGTCTGCAACGCGATGCCGCGCAGCAGCAGGTCGACGGCCTGCTGGGACCGGGCCGCTACCCGTCCACTGTGCTCTCCGGCGATGCGGAACGTGCGGATCGTCGGCGCGCCGTCGATCGTGGCCAGCAGGTGGTGCTGCTGGGCGGCCACCGCGACCCGCTGCTTGGCGTAGAGCGGGACCGCCCGCTTGGCGTACCACCGGACCGTGTAGATCTGCACGGGCACGGCTACCAGGGCCGCGACCAGGAACCGCCAGTCGAGCACGGCGAGCCCGCCGAGGGTCAGCACGATCGTCAGCAGCGCGCGCGTGAACTCGGGCAGTGCGGTGCGGGCCGCCTCCGCCACGACGGCCACGTCGTTCGTCACGCGCGAGGTGAGGTCGCCCGCGCCGGCCTGTTCGACCTGTTCGAGCGGGAGCCGCAGCGCCGACTCGACGAACCTCTCCCGCAGACGGGCGAGGGTGTCCTCGCCGACCTGGGCGAGCAGCGCGACGCCGAGCCCCGCGAGGGCCGCCTCGACGAGTGCGGCCGCCACCAGACCGACTCCGGCCAGCACGAACTCGCCCGTCGTGCCGCCCGAGGACGCGAGGTCGACGATGTGGCCGAGCAGCGGCGGCGCGGCCAGTCCGGCGATCGTGCCCGCGACGAGCAGCGCGAGCGCGCCGACGAGCCGGGCCCTTTGCGGTTTCAAAAAGACCAGGACAACGGCCCGCGTACGCCGCCCGGCCGCGATCGGAAGCATCGTCGTCATGCCAGCACGGTCTCCCGGTAGGTGTCGTCGCCCGCGGCCAGTTCGCCGTGGGTGCCGTCGGCGCGGACCGCGCCCTCGTGCAGCAGGATCACCCGGTCGGTGACCGCCAGCAGGGCCGGGCTGGTCGTGATCAGGATCGTGGTGCGGCCCGCGCGCAACTCCCGCACGCGCGAGGCGATGCGGGCCTCGGTCACGGCGTCGACGGCGGTGGTGGGGTCGTGCAGCACGAGCACCGGCGCGTCGGCGGCCAGCGCGCGGGCCAGGGCGATCCGTTGCCGCTGGCCGCCCGAGAGCGTGCGGGCGCCGTCGTCGAGCACCGCGTCGGCGCCGTCGGGCAGGGTGCGGGCCACCTCGTCGGCGTCGGCAGCGACCATCGCGGCCTCGACGATCTCCGACGAGGCCCGGTCGAGCGACACGGCCGAGCGGATCGTGCCGTCGAACAGGTCGGTGTGGTGCTCGACGGCCAGCAGTCCGGCGCGCAGCGAGCCCGGGTCAAGCGAGGCCAGCGCGGTGCCGTCGAGTTCGATGAGCCCGTCGTCGGGGTCGGCTGACCGGTCCAGCAACCGTACGATCTCGGCGGCCACGGCCGGGTCGGCGGCGACCACACCCACGAGTTCTCCGGGGGCGATCTTGACGGCCATATCCCGTACGCGGAGGTCGATCTGGCCTTTGAGCGAGGTGTCGAGGGTCGAGTCGCCACCGCTGACCGCGACCGGCGCGGAGAGCACGGCAGCGACCCGCCGGGCCGACGCACGGCCCTGGGCCAGGTCAGCACCCACCCAGCCGAAGGTGGACAGTGGACCGACCAGGAACTGCGCCAGCCCGACCGACGAGATCAACTGGCCCACGGTGATGCTGCCGCGGGCCGCCAGGATGCCGCCGACCACCGCGATCACGGCCAGGAAGAGCCCGCTGACGGTCAGGACCACACCCCGGTACGCCGCCTCGGTGCGCGCCGACCGCACGGTGGCCGCCAGCGCGCTGCGGCTGCGCAGCCGGTAACGCCCGACCGCGGCCTCCTCGGCCCGCAGTCCCTTGATCACCCGAAGCCCGGAGACCAGGTCGGCCGCGATGCCCGAGGCCTGCGCGCCGTGTTCCTGCTCGGTCTCGCTGCGCTCCTCCAAGGGCTTGCCGATCACCCGGGTCAGCCACATCAGCGGCGGCAGGCCCAGCAGCACGAGCAAGCCGAGCGGGATCGAGATGGACAACAGCAACACGGCCGTGAAGATGACCGCGACGACAGCGGCGGTGCCGTAGACGATCGCGACGGCGACCGCACCCACCCGGGCGGTGTCACTGGTCGCGATCGAGACCAGCGCACCGGGCAGCCGGCCCGTCTCGGCGCCGCCACGATCGTGCAGCACCCGGCGGGTCACGCGCAGGCGCAGGTCGTGGGCGGCCTGCTCGCCGGCCCGTTCAGCGGCGCGGGCGCCGTAGCGGAAGCTGTAGCTCAGCGCTATGTAGACCGCGCCGAGCACGCCGAGCCAGAAGACGAGATCGCCGGCACCGCCGTCGACCGCGTGGTCGATGATGACGCCGATGAGGAACGGGACGGACGCCTCGCCGGCCTGGTGACCGGTGGCGAGCAGCGCGCTGACGGTGATCAGCCGGCGCTGCTTGGTGAGCGCCTCCTTCACGCGCGGGCCGCCTCGGGCGTACGGACCCCGCGCCGGCGGTGACGGTCGGCCGGGACCACCATCGGGGTGGACGTCTCGGGGTCGTCGACGACTCGGCAGGGCATGGCGAACACGTCCTCGACAAGCTGGGCGGCCGAGGTCACCGCCGCGCCGAGGAAGGCGAACCAGACGTACCCGGTGGCCGTGGAGACGCCGACGAAGGCGATCGCGATGAAGACGGTGGACAGTCCGATGGTGCGGCTGCCGACCGCGATGCTCAGTGCGACCGCGATGGCCAGCACCACCAGGCCGGCGGCGAAACCGATCCAACGCCGTCTCACTGACCGGCGAGGTCTCGTGTCAGGTGGGGCCGTCAGCACGGCGGTGCCCTGGGTCAACGCGGACTCTCTTGCGTCAGTCGGAGTGTTTAGGTGAGGCTAACCTACACTTCCGCCGAGGTCGCCGTCCTGAGGGGCCTCACGTCCTGGCGAAAAGGATCAGTCCGTGCGGCTATCTCGTATCCGGCGGACCGCCCCGGCAGCTACCGCCCGGCGTACGGCCGCGACGATCAGCAGCGCCATGCCCACCAGCTGGAAGACGGTGAGCACGAGGCTGGAGGTCAGCATCGCCGCCGGGAAATCGGCGAGGCCCGGCAACCCCTCCTCGAACCTCGGCAGCTCGGGAGCCTCCAACAGAGCCGCCTCCGCCTCCCCCACGCCGTAGACCGCGACCAACGTCGCGAACCCGCCGATGGCCGGCTTCGCCGCCGCACCGAGCCGTTCGCGCCGGACGATCGCCGCGACCAACGCCGCCACGAGCACAATCGGATAGGCCAGGTACAGCAGGTCGGTCAGCATTGCGGCTCCCGCGCGAGGGCCGGTGCCCGATCGACGAGGATCGCCGCGACCAGCATCGCCAGCCCGGCCACGGTCGCCACCTCGACGGCCGTTGAGAAGATCACGCCCAACTCGACGTACGTCGACCAGTGCAGGGCGAAATCGCCGCCCTCGATCAGGTTCAGCTTGCAATGCCACCACGCCGCGTTGCCGATCAGCGCGATCGCCTGCAACACCAGCCCGCCGACGGCCATCCACGAGGCGCGGCGCCACCCGACCCAGGCGGCCCCGGCCAGCAGAACGAGCAGCAGGGGCAGGTCTCCCCACACCATTATCGTTCGCATCGCGAGCCTCCCGGCATCCTGATCAGACGATC
Source organism: Actinoplanes solisilvae (assembly GCF_003999975.1). Lineage (GTDB taxonomy): Bacteria > Actinomycetota > Actinomycetes > Mycobacteriales > Micromonosporaceae > Actinoplanes > Actinoplanes solisilvae. Next base: position 119,697 of record NZ_RJAC01000002.1, read on the forward strand.
ATGATGCGGAGACGGCAACGGCATGTCCAGCGCATTCGGTTCGCCGAAGGCCTTGAGAGCTGCCGAGGTCCAGGTCTGCGCCGGGAAGCTCAGTGCAGGCATCCGGTTCGCGTGGCCGGGCTCAGGCTTGATGCGCGGCCGCCATTGCCATTCCGACAACACTGAGCTCCCCTTCGGAAACCTCGCGTCATCGCCCCGCAACGCAGAGTCCCAGCAGGTGGCACCAGTGTCAAGCGATCGCTCTCGATGGATTGCAGCTCGAGACCCACTCCGAGTGAACTTAACACTTAACTTAACACTCCTCTTGCAGGGTGTTAAGTTGAGTGCTGAGATGGTGTCATGTCGGCCGAGAACATCACCGAAATGCTGGCCACTCTCCGCCGGATCGGTGGGGAGCCGACGCGGGTTGAAGCAAAGCGGGCAGCCGGCGGTCTGCCGAAGTCCCTCCGAGAGACGCTCTCAGCGTTCGCCAACACAGACGGCGGAACGATCCTGCTCGGAGTCGACGAACAGAGCGGGTTCAGCCTGATCGAATTGGCCGATCCCGTCACCCTTCGCGATGGCCTGGTCCGCATGTCGCGAGACGACATCACGCCGCCTCTCCAGATCAGCACCGAGATCGTCGAGGTCGACGGCCTCCGATTGGTTACCGCCGAGGTTCCGCCCTCAACCGCGGACCAACGCCCCGTCTACGTCACCGCCCAGGGCATAGCCGGCGGCACCTACCTGCGCGGCGGGGACGGCGACCGCCACATGACCGAAGCAGAAATCGCGCTCGTGATGACCTCGAGGGTGCAACCTCTGTACGACCGCGAATCGATCATAGGAACATCGGTGGACGACCTGGACGACGAGGCGGTACGCCGGACCCTGCGACGAGTGCGCCTTGGCTACCCCAAGCTGGCGCAGGCCGACGACCTCACTGTCTGTTATCGGCTGGGAATCACGGCGAGGCAGGAACCCGGATCTCCGTTGACCCTGGCTGGACTGCTCACATACGGGCAGTTTCCGCAACAGCTCTTTCCTCAGCTGATGGTCTCTGTGATCGTGCACAGTCCAGATCCGTCATCCGGCACAAGATTCCTCGACAACCAAACGGTACGAGGATCGATCCCCGAGATGATCGAGACCACCCTGTCGATAATCCACCGCAACCTTGCGGTCCGCGCTGTCATCAGCGATCGGGGCGGACGAGTGGACGAGGTCGAATATCCGCTCGAGGCCGTTCGAGAGGCGCTCGTCAACTCTTTGCTGCACCGCGACTACAGCCCTGTCACGAGAGGCACGCAGGTTCAGATCGAGCTCTTCCCCGACCGCCTCGTGGTTCGCAGCCCGGGTGGCCTGTATGGCGGGGTCGTCGTTGACGAACTAGGCGAAGAGGGAATTTCTTCGTCCCGCAACGCTGTGCTGGCAAGCCTTCTGTCGGACACATATCTCCCGTCAGGGAACGAACTCGTGGCCGAGAATCGATCATCGGGCATTCCCGCGATGCTGGCCGTAGCACGTCAACGTGGTCTGCCCAGACCGAACTTCCGCAGCTCGATCGCCAGTTTTGTGGTCACCATGTCGCGTTCGGAGCTTCTTAATCCTGAGGTCCGCAAGTGGATCGCGGGTCTGCACGCTCATCTCCCGACGCCCGCGCACCAGATCGCGCTCGCAATGCTCCGTGAGAACTACCTCACCAACGAGATGCTGCGCCAATGGGGCGTGGACCGCATCGCCGCCGGCCAAGTCCTGAGAGATCTGGTCGACCAGGGATTGGCGGTCAAGGAAGGTGGACGGCGCTACGCCCGCTACATTCTCGATCCGTCGGTAACCGGCAGACAGGCAGAGCCTGACCTCTTCTCGGCGTTCGTCGCCGACCAACGACCGACGGTCGGCGAAGCGTTGAGAAGCAGCGGAGAGGCGACCGCCGCTGAACTCATGGAGCTCACCGGACAGTCGCGTACCGCGGTCGTCAAGCACCTGAACAAACTGATGACGGCGGGTGACGTCGACGCCGTCGGAATCGCGCGGAGCCCCAACCGCCGCTACCGCTGGGTCGGGCCCAGCCCGTCGGAGGCCGGATGACAGTCAGTCTTTGAGGAGCTGCCGCGCCATGACGATGCGCTGGACCTGGTTGGTGCCCTCGTAGATCTGGGTGGTCTACGACGACACCCTCTCCGAACTGGTAAAACTCGGTTTCCGGAGACCTCGGCCAGGATCTGGCCAGGATGCCCGGAACCCTTCGGCAGCCTCAACGTAGGTCAACCCGCCAAGGCCATCGAAGTCTAACTATCAAAGATCAAACCAACGACGACCGGCAACAACCACTACAACCCGCCGACCACGAGGCACCACGCCCTGGTGTTCTCTCGATCGGTCCCGCTGATGGGCGCATGTCGACGTGGACCGCCCCGCGCAGCACCGGACGCGCTCCGAACAGAGTCTGTTCACGCCGAGTCCTGAGATCCGTGTGGCCAGCCGGGCGCAGGGGGCGAAGAACCAGTTTTTCTCGAATCGGTCGGTCTCGGACCGGCTGAGCACGTTCGCCAAGGTCGAGATGGTGGGGCCGCTGGTCGGGTGGGTCATCCGGTGGCCCGCCTTCCGGGAAAGTCCGCCGCGCCGGGATGATGGCGTCTGCAGTCGGGACCAAGCCCGCGGGCCATCTACCCAGTCCCTGCGTAGCCAGCCTTGAACGCCTCCCCAGGAGACCACATCCCACTGAAAGTCACTCAGCGTAGCGACATTCGATTCACGTTCCCGCGGCAGCCGCTCGCTCCACATAAGTGCAGGTCAGCACCATTGTCGTCACGCAGGCGAAACGGTAGACCGATCCGCGCATTCCGATTCATCAGTAGATGCGGCCAGGGTTTGGCCAGAACGCCATGCCACGGAAGCCCTTGCCGTACTGCGGCGGATGGGCGGAGAACCGACACGGATCGAAGTCAAGCGCGCCGTCGGCGGGATGCCGAAGTCCGTCCGGGAGACGCTTTCCGCATTCTCGAACACGGACGGCGGGACGATACTGCTCGGCGTCGACGAGGCGAGCGGCTTCGGCCTTGTGGAGCTGACGGACCCTCCGGCGCTCCGCGACGCGCTGATGCAGATGTCATGGGATGACATCACGCCACCTCGCAACCCCTGGCAACGGCAGAATTCGCCCCCCGTACGGCATCGAATTCGAATCTAGGCGTTGGTTCCTTCCACGATGGAGTCCGGTTCGCCGGGGGAATCGACGGTGACGACGCGGTTGCGTCCGGCGCGTTTGGCTTGGTAGAGGGCGGCGTCGGCGTTGGCGAGGTGCGTTTCGACGTCGGCCTGTTCGGCGGTGAGGAAGGCGACGCCGATGCTGATGGTGACGGTGAGTGGGCCGGCGTCGGTGTCGATGGGCTCGTCGGCGATGGCGACGCGCAGCCGCTCGGCCAGAACCTGCGCGCCGTCGAGGCGGGTGTCCGGGAGGATCAGTGCGAACTCTTCCCCGCCGTAGCGGCCGAGTAGGTCGGTCGTGCGCGCGGTGTGGGCCAGGCGCCGGGCCACCGCGGTGATGACCTGGTCGCCGGCGTGATGGCCGTGGACGTCGTTCACCTGTTTGAAGTGGTCGATGTCGATCATCACGGCGGCGAGCGGGCTGTGTTGGCGACGGGCCACGGCGATCGCGTGCAGGGCGTTGGTGAAGAATTGCCGGCGGTTGGACAGCCCGGTGAGGGCGTCGGTGGTGGCCATCCGCTCGGTCTGGGTGAACAGCCGGGCGTTCTGGTATGCGGTCATGCCGTGGCTGGCCAGAACTCCCGCGATGTCGCGCTGGGCGGGACCGTAGCCGGTGGGCTGGTCGGTGGCGAGCACAATAACGCCGACGGCGGTGTCCGCCAGCCGGAGCGGGATCGCCATCCAGTTCTGGTCGGCCGAGCCGAACGTGGGTGGTGGAGTGGTTCCGGGGTCGCCGATCAGCGGCTCGACGGCCGCGAGGAGTTGGTGCAGCGCGGGATCGGCGTCGGCCGCCGACGGCGCTTGGGTCGAGTCCTCGTGATCGGTTCCGACGTAGACGTGGATCTTGTCGGTGTCCAGGACAGCCAGCCAGGACCGGTCGGCGGACAGGACCCGGGCGGCGGTGCCGTGTAGCCGGCGCAGCACGTCGGCGGGGTCGAGGGTGGTGGACAGCTCGGACATGGCCACCCGGAGTGTCTCGGCGAGGTCGCGTTCACGCCGGACGGACTCGGCCGAAACGGCGAGTTGGGCGGCGCGGGCGGTTTCCAGCGCGGCCGCGACATGGGTGGTCAGCGCGGCGAGCACCCCGACGTCGGCGGCGGTGAACATGCCCTTCGCAACACGGCTGTCGAGGTAGACGACGCCGAGGAGCTGGCCGCCGAACTGCAGCGGTGCCACCAGGATGCTGCGTAGCCCGTGAGCGACAACGCTCTGCGAGCCGAGGGCGGCGCCCTCGTCGGTGCCGGTCACGACCAGGGCCTCGCGGGTCTGGCGGACGCGTTCGACGAGGGTGGATCCATAGTCGGTCAGTTCGGTGAGGTCGTTGTCGGCGGTGTCCCGGCCGAGGTGGGGTGTCAGGCGACCGTCGGCCGCGGTGAGGAACATGAACGCCCGTTCGGCCGACAGCAGCCGGACTATCTCGTCCAGGGCGACTCGGGTGAGTTGACTGGGGTCGAGGATGCCCGACGCCGCGTTGGTCATCTGTTCCAGCGCCGTCATCAGTTGCCGGTGCGTCGCCACGGACGTGGTGCTGCTGAGACGATCCGTCCCGCCACTGAGCTGGGTGCCGGTTGTGCGCAGGTCGGGGAATTCCGTACGAATCCATTGTGCACGGTGCGGCCAGCCGTGTGTCTCGGCCAGGACGAGTGCGCCGGCGGCCGCGACGGTGGCATCGGCGGGCCGGTCCAGGGCGGTCAGGGCCCGCGCCCGCAGCCGGGCGGTCTCGAAGCTGACCGCGGGCGCGTGCACGCCACCCGATCGGTGCTCGGCCTTCGCCAGGATGGCCAGGGCGCCTCGATGGTCACCGCGCAGATGGTGCAGGAACGCCTTGGCGACGCGGTAGTGCGCCCTGCTTATCGGGCCGGGTGCCTTACCGAGTTGTCGTACGGCGCCGCCAGCGGCTTCGAGCGTGCTGGCGCGACGCTCGGGTGCGGCGCGGCGGCATTGGTCGAGCCGGCCGTACGCAAGGATCGGGTAGATCGTCACCTGTGACGGCACCAGCGTCCGCGGGTTGACCCGCATCGCTGCGAAGTCGGCGGCGACCCGGTCGAACGTCGCGCCGACGTCCTGCTGCTCGACGGCCGCGGTCGCCTGCGTCAGCAGCGTGATCAGCCGGCGGGCCGGCTCGCGGGGTACGGACGGTTGGGTTTCGATCCGGCGCAGCATCGTGTCAGCCTCGGCGATCTGGCCCAGCGCGGACGCGATGGCGATGCCGCACAGCGTCAGCTCATGATCGGCCAGCTCGGCAGTGGCCAACCGGGCAGCGGTTCGGTCGCGCAACACCTGAGCGTCCCGTGCGTATCCCGCACCGATCAGCTGCCAGATGCCGTAAACGGCCACGCTGGTGAAATCGTATGACGCGATCAGGCTGGCGCGGTCGGTGATCCGAGTGGTGAACGTGCGAAGGTCACCGGTGTTGAGCACCTCGATGGACCGCCGCATCCACGCCACATTAGCTGCAAACGCTGGGTCGCTGAGCATCGCTGCGGCCATCTCAGCACGGCGGTACGCCGCGTTCGACGGCAGGCCGACGCCTCTTGAGATCGCACCGACCACGGACCACGTACGAACATATGTTCCGCAGGGTCTCAACCGGCTCGCCGGATACAACGCGCGCAGGTTCAACGCGACGGAACCTAGCGTGTCCAGCGTGATCAGGCAATTGATCGACAGCTCGATGAACAGGGTGGCCTTCAGCTCGTACCGGGCGTGCCGGGCGGCGTCTCGGGTCCGCAGACCGAGGCGCTCCACGACCAGGCCGGCGCAGAACCAGACCAGCGACGAGACGATCAGGATCAGCCCGTGCGGGGGCGGCCGCCAACCCATCTCGGCAAATGCCCGAAGGACCGTGACCCGGGCCGCCCCGAAGTCGCCGGCGCCGAAGTACACATTGTAAATGTGCTCGAGGACGCGGGCCCGGCCAACAGGATCGGTCCTGGCTGCCAAGGCCCGGTCCAGCGCGCCGAGCGCGGCGGTGAACTGACCGGCCCGGGAGTGCGCCGTGCCGAGCAGTTCGTCGACCTCGCCGCGACGGGCCCCCAGCGCCTGATCGGCCAGGTGGCTGGCCTGTTCGAGCAGCGTGGCCGCCTCAGCGGGCGCGGCATCGGCCAGCGCCTGCCGCCCGGCCGCCAGCAACGCCGGGAAAGCTCGTGCCGGGGAGCGGTCGGCCTCGCCGTGCAACCAGTGGCGGCCCAGGGCGTAGATGTGTGCCGGGTCGGTGCAGTCCATGTCATGCAGGACCTCGGCGATGCGTTGGTGCAGCCGGCGGCGGGCCGGCTCGTCCAGCGTATCCAGCAGTGCGTGGCGGATGCCGTCATGGACGAACCGCGGCGCACCGTCGCGGTACTCCACCACCATCCCGGCCGCCGCCTGATCGAGCAGTTCCGAGGCCTCGCCCGCCTCCAGGTCGCTGACCTTGGCCGCCAGCTCGCCGTCGAAAAGCAGCCCGATCGCCGCGCCCACGGTCAACAGATCACGGCACCGCGGCCCCAGTCCGTCGACCCGCCGCAGAATCAGCTCGAACACGTCCTCCGGCAGGGCCAGGGCGTCCAGCCCCGCCAGGTCGAGCTGGACGGTGCCCCAATACGGCACCAGCAGGCCCGCGTCGACGACCGCGCGAACGTACTCCTGAACCTCGAACGGGCTCGCCCCGCAGCCCGCGGCCAGCCGTTCGGTCGACTTGGCGTCGACCGCCAGACCGCGGGCCGACGCGGCGACCAACGAGAGCACCGACTCGGCGCTCAACGCCGGCAACGTCAGGACGCAGTCGGCCGTGGGCCCGATCGCGTCCGCCGCCTCATGCCCGGTGAGCACCACCAACAGCGGAGCGTCGGTCAGCTCCGGGGCCAACAGCCGCAGCACGGCCCGGCTCGCCTCATCAGCCCGTGGTACGTCGTCCAGACACACCAACGCCCCGCCATTGATCCGCGCCAGCTCGGCGAGGAAGGCGGCCGTCGCGCGGGTGAGAGCGTCCGGATCGGCCGTACTGTCGGCCGTACTGGACGGTTCGGGGGCGCCGCTGGTCAGCACCTCGGCCAACGCCGGGCTGAGCCGGCACAGCAACGCCGCGGCCGCGCCGCCCGCCTCGCGGATCTGCCCGATCGCAGCGTCCCGGGCCTCCGGCGGGAGCCGGCGCAGCCGCGAAAGGTGGTACTCGACCCCCGCCCGGATCGCCGACATCGGCCCGGCGTCGCCGTCACAGGCGGCCCGCAACACCGGCACCGCCTGCCGCTCGACCACCGCGACCAACTCCTGCACCAGCCGCGTCTTGCCGGCCCCCGATCCGCCGTAGACCGCCGCCACGCCGCCGCGCCCGCCACGGGCCCGTTGCCAGCGCTCCTCCAGCCGTGCCCGCTCGGCGTCGCGGCCGATCAGCGGGACCAGGCCGACCTGATCGGCGGCGTCGGCCGGCGCTCGGCCGGGCATCGACGGGTCGACCGTCAACGCCCGCAGGTCGGCGACGAGCGACATGCTCGTCTGGTAGCGGTCGTCCGGATCTTTGGCCAGCAATCTGGCCACGGCCTCGGCCAGCGGCTCGGGCACCTCGGGGTCAAGCGTGTCGAGCCGGGGCGCCGGTGTTGCGACGTGCATCCGCAGCAGCTCGGCGACGTCGTCGGTGACGAACGGCGGCCGGCCGGCCAGTGCTTCGAACAAGGCCACGCCGAGCGAATAGAGGTCCGACCGCGCGTCCACCGGGCGCTTGATCATCCCGGACTGCTCCGGCGCGCAGTACAGCAGCGTTCCCATGACCAGATCGGCCTGATGGCCGCCGGCCTGGGCCGCGGCGCCAAAATCGATCAACCGGACCCGCCCGCCGGGCTCGATGATGATGTTGTCCGGCTTGACATCGCGATGCACCAGGCCCGCCGCGTGCACCGCGGCGAGTGTCTCACCGATCTGAACGCCTACCTCGATCACCAGCTCGATCGCCGCCCGCCCGCCGGCCAGCATCGCGGACAGCGACCGGCCCTCGACCAGGTCCATGATCATGTAGGACCGGTCCCCGGCCTGTCCGACCTCGTGGACCTGCGGCAGCCCGGCATGACCGACCCAGGCCAGCAACGCCGCCTCACGCCGCAAGGCCACCAACGACAGGCCCTCGTCATCGACCGGATCGGTGAACACCTTCATGGCCCAGTCGCGACCACCGCGGCGTACCCGGTACACCACACCGTGGGCACCACGGCCCACTTCCCCCACTATCGTCACACCGGCCGGCAGCGCCAGGTCGGCGGGCACGCCGGACGGCCCCACCGACGTCCCACGACGCTCCGATGACTGCGTCACACCAACATCATCGGCCGCGAGGCAGCACCGATGAGCAAAACGCCGACCCAACCGGCCTGGGCCGGAGGTGATCGAGGGCAACGCAACGGCCCATTCATCGGTAGAGGCGGCCAGGATTTGGCCAGAACGCTAACCGAAAGTATCCACAGAGGATCGAGCGCATCGGCATGAGAGCCACCCACCAGCGAGCAGCGGCCCCTCGCCTCTGAACTGGGAAAACTCCCCTCCAAACGCGCACGCGATCCGCTCGCCAGCGCCGATCCCGCCAAGCCCGGAGCACACATTCGTGAATCGCAGGATTCAATGGGCACTCGTAGATAGCAAAACGGGGCTGACTACTTGCAGTCAACCCCGCTCTTACCTGCGAAAACTTGCCTTTCAGCCCTTCAAAAGCTGCCTCGCCATGACGATTCGCTGAACTTGATTGGTGCCTTCGTAGATCTGGGTGATTTTGGCGTCGCGCATCATGCGTTCGACCGGGTAGTCGCGGGTGTAGCCGTAGCCGCCCAGGAGCTGGACCGCGTCGGTGGTGATCTCCATGGCCGCGTCGGAGGCGAAGCATTTCGCGGCCGCGCCGAAGTAGGTCAGGTCGGCGTCGCCGCGTTCGCTCTTGCCGGCGGCGGCGTAGGTGAGCTGGCGGGCCGCCTCGAGCTTCATGCCCATGTCGGCCAGCATGAACTGCACGCCCTGGAAGTCGGCGATCGGCTTGCCGAACTGCTTGCGCTCCTTGACGTAGTTCTTCGCGAAGTCGAGTGCGCCCTGCGCGATCCCGAGCGCCTGCGCCGCGATCGTGACCCGGGTGTGGTCGAGCGTCTTCATCGCCGTCGCGAAGCCCGTGCCCTCGTCGCCGATCATGCGGTCGGCGGGGATGCGTACGTTGTCGAAGTAGACCTCGCGGGTGGGCGAGCCCTTGATGCCCAGCTTCTTCTCGGGCGCGCCGAAGCTGACACCCTCGTCGGACTTCTCGATCACGAACGCCGAGATGCCGCGCGACCGGGCTGTCGGGTCGGTGACCGCGAAGACCGTGTAGAACTCGGACACGCCCGCGTTGGTGATCCAGCGCTTGACGCCGTTGAGCACCCAGTGGTCGCCGTCGCGCACGGCCCGGGTCGTCATCGACACCGCGTCGGAGCCCGCGTCGGGCTCGGAGAGGCAGTAGGAGAACATCGCCTCGCCGGACGCCACCTTGGGCAGGTAGCGCTGCTTCAGGTCGGCTGAGCCGGCGATCAGCAGCGGCATCGTGCCCAGCTTGTTCACCGCGGGGATCAGCGACGACGAGGCGCAGGCCCGCGCCACCTCTTCGATGACGATCGCCGTGGCCAGGGCGTCCGCGCCGGCGCCGCCGTACTCGACCGGGATGTGCGGCGCGTGGAAGTCGCTGGAGCGCAGCGCGTCGTAGGACGCCTTGGGGAACTCGCTGGTCTCGTCGGCCTCGGCCGCGTTGGGCGCCACCCGGGCGTCGCAGACCTCGCGCACCGCGGCGCGGATGGTCTCGTGGTCCTCCGGCAGCTGGTAGACGTCGAACTCGCTCATCGCCCTGGCTCCTTCACTCAAGCGGTCCCGCCGCTATGTTACTGGCGCGTAGCGTACGCCCGCCAGGGGTCCGGTCGTTACTCGGAACATGATCACTCTGTCGTTCCTGGGCACCGGCTATCTCGGCGCCACCTACGCCGCCTGTTTCGCCGAGCTCGGGTACGACGTGCTCGGCTACGACGTCGACGAGGCGAAGATATCCAAACTCGCCACCGGCGAGGCGCCGTTCCACGAGCCCGGCCTCGACGACCTGCTGCGCCGCAACCTCGCCGCCGGCCGTCTGCGCTTCACTACCTCGCTGCGAGAGGTCGCCGACCACGCTGACGTGCACTTCGTCTGCGTCGGCACCCCGCCGCGCCCGGATGGCGAGAGCGCCGACCTCAGCTTCGTCGAGAGTGTCGTGACGTCCCTCGCGCCCCTCCTGTCCCGCCGGGCGCTGATCGTCGGCAAGTCGACCGTCCCCGTCGGCACCACCGCCTGGGTCGAGCGGCTGGTGACCGAGAACGCCGACCCGTCGCTGGGCGTGGAGGTGGCCTGGTCGCCCGAGTTCCTCCAGGAGGGACACGCCGTCGAGGACGTGCTGCGCCCGCACCGCATCGTCGCCGGGGTGTGCTCGGACTGGGCCCGCGAACGGCTGCACGCGGCCCACAAGGGGGTCTTCGACCTGGCCGCGAACGAGGATCGGGACGTACCCGTCGTGGTCACCGACTTCGCCACCGCCGAGCTGGTCAAGGTGGCCGCGAACGCGTATCTCGCCACCAAGATCAGCTTCATCAACGCGATGGCCGAGGTCTGCGAGGTGGCGGGCGGTGACGTCACGCTGCTGGCCCGGGCGATCGGCTACGACCCGCGGATCGGCCACCGCTTCCTGCAGGCGGGGCTGGGTTTCGGGGGCGGCTGCCTGCCCAAGGACATCCGCGCGTTCCAGGCCCGCGCGCGGGAACTGGGCGCGGGCGCGGCCCTGCGGTTCCTGCACGAGGTCGACCTCATCAACCAGCGGCGACGGGAACGGGCGGTCACGCTGGCCGCCGAGCTGCTGCCGGCCCTGTCCGGGGCCCGCATCGCGGTGCTGGGCGCCACGTTCAAGCCGCAGACCGATGACGTACGGGACGCGCCCGCGCTCGCCGTGGCCGCTGCCTACGCCGAGGCGGGTGCCGTCGTACGCGTCTATGACCCGGAAGGCATGGACAACGCTCGACACGCCCGCCCCGATCTGACGTACGCGGAAACTCTGACGGACGCCGTGAGCGGGGCCTCGCTGGTTCTCGTGGCGACCGAGTGGGCCGAGTTCCGCAACGCCGACCCGGTGCTCCTCGGCGATCTGGTCGCCGAGCGGAAGGTCATCGATGGGCGGAACTGCCTGGACCGCGCCCGGTGGACACGTGCCGGATGGGTCTACCGAGGGATGGGACGCTGACCGTCTAGGCGTTTTCTATGGTTCTCGCCCCCCGTGAGCCTGTTCTAATGAGGTGTCGTACCGGCATGCTCTAGTGAGACGGGTGGCCGGCAGGTCGAGGAGGTTCCGTGGCGCAGGCTGAACAGCCCGACGGCTACGACGAAGAGCTGGCCCGCATCGAAGCGTCGATCGCGGATCTCAAGATCCGTGACATGGCCGCGGCCAAGGAACGCACCCAGATCGCGGCCAAGATCCAGGCGGCGCAGTTCCAGCGGGACATCCTCTCGCACGCGAACACGAAGAAGAAGGCGACGACGAAGAGCCGCCGCCAGCGCCCCGCCAACGACAAACCGCGTCCGACGTGGTCACCCCCCGGAACCGCGCGCACCGGCCCGCCCGGCGTCGCCACCGACGGCGTGACCGTGCTGGTCGACGACCCGCCGCCCACCGAGCGGGTCGCCCCACCCCCGCCGCGACGCTCGGCGGGCTTCACCGGCGCCGAGCACCACCCGCCCGAGCAGTCCTCCCAGTCGGTGCAGAACATCCTGCTCGCGCTGGGCGCGCTGCTCATCGGCGTGGCCGCGGTGGTCTTCGCCGGCGTCGCCGTGACCAACCCGTTCGCCCGCGCGTTCATCCTCGCCCTGGCCACGGCGGCCGCGCTGGTCGCCGCGCCCGGCATCGCCCGCCGCGGGCTGAGCTCGACCGGCGAGACGGTCTCGTGGGTCGGCCTGATCCTGCTGCCGCTCACCCTGTTCGCGCTGCACGGCAGCGAGCTGACCGGCGGCGAAGACGTGCCCGTGCCGCTCTACCTGGGCATCACGTTCGCGATCACGTCGGTCGCCAGCTTCGTCTACGCCGGCGCCACCCGGCTCGCCGCGCCGCGCTACGCGACCGTGGTCGCCGTCCAGCCCGTCCCGCTGCTGCTGGCCGCCCCGATGATCCAGAGCCCGGCCGGCTGGGGCATGGCGCTGACCGTCGTCGCCGTGCTCGACCTGCTGCTTCTCACGACCGTGATCCGCAAGGGCCGCCTGCTGCCGCGCTGGCCGATGGGCCGCCCGGCGCCGGCCGACCGCGAGACGGTCGACCCGGACCCGCTCGACGAAGACGCCCCCGAGCGCCCCGAGAGCGCGCCCGAGGAACCCGACCTGATCATCCACGGGCTGTCCGGCCGGCGCCGCAAGGGCTGGCTGCGCACCCGCATCTTCCCCGGCCCACGGCCTGAGGGCGCCCCCGCGGCCGGTTCGGTGCCGCTCGCGCCGCCCGCCACCCCGCCGTCGGCCGACTGGCTTCGCGAGCTGACCTTCGCGCTGCTCTGCGTGGCGAGCGCGGGCGCCCTGCTCTATTCGTCGGTCGCGCTGCTGCAGGCCCGGGTGCTGCCCGACGCGCTGCGCTCCGGGCTGGTGCTGGTGCTGGCCGCGCTCACCGCCACCGCCGCCGCCTATCTGCTCGACAACCTGGCCGCCCGCAACATCGCCGGTGGCGTGCTGGTGCTGGCCGTGATCGGCGCGACCGCCCGCATCGCCGGGGTCGTCTCGCCACCCTGGACGCTGGTCGTGGCGGCCGCCGCGATCGCGGTCGCCGGGGCCGTGGTCACACTCATTCCGCCCGAGGTGCGTCGCGGGCCGCAGATCGCCTCCGCGGTCGCGCTCGTCCTCATCGGTGTCGTCCTGGTGCTCGACTGCCTGCGCGCCGCCCTCGCGCCGCTGCAGGCCGCCCGCCCGGTCTGGCAGGCCGACACGGCCGGCTACGCCCAGCGGCTGGCCGAGGCGGCCGGCGATCTCGGCTGGCTGCTCGCGTTCAGCGCCCTGGTGGCCACCGTCGCCGCCGCGCTCGCCCTGCCGCCCAGCGTGCGGCACGAGGGCGCGGTCGCCGGCATCGCCCTGACCGCCCTGGCCGTGCCCGCCTCGCTCGGCCTGAACTGGTCGGAGGCCCCGTGGCCGCTGGTCGTGGCGGCCGTCGGCATCGGCGCCGCCGGTCTGGCCGCGACCACCCGCCGCATAGCGATCGTGCACGTGGCCGCGGCCGGTGTGGTCGGTCTCTTCGGGGCCGGCGCCGCCCTGGGCGCGGCCTGGCTGACCGCCGCCGTGCTGACCGCGCTGGCCGGGGCGGGTGTGATGGTCGCCGTGGCGGCCCGGCAGATCCCGATCCGCCTCTACGCCTGGCTGGTCGGCGACTGGGCGTCCGGCGCCGCCGCGCTGGCCCTGCCCGGCGCCGTGGTCACCGCCGCGCTCGCCGTCAGCGACAAGGGCGACGGTCCACCGCCGACCGAGGCGGTCACCGTGCCCGCACTGGCCGTCGGCTTCCTCGCCGTCGCCGCCACCCTCAGCTACGCCGCCGTGTTCCAGGTGGCCCGCCGCGACATCAGCCTGCCGCTGACCGCCGGCACCGGCCTCGGCGCGATCGCCCTGGCCCTGGCCGCCCTGCTCGCGCCCGGTGCCACCGCGCCCGACGTGTGGGTCGGCGCCCTGCTGCTGGTCGCGGCCGGCCTGCTGTTCTTCTCGAAGTCGATCGACAGCGGCCGCCGCAGCGACCGCATGCTCGACGGCCCCGACATCGCCGCCGCGGCCGCCACCGTCGCCATCGTCGGCGCGCTGGCCCGCGTCTTCGCCCTCGCCTTCCCCGACGCGCCGCTCGCCGTCGCGGGCGTGGTCGTGCTCATCGTCGCGCTCGGCGTGGCCGCGCTGCCCGAAGACTGGAGCCGCGGCCCCAACCGCGGTCTGGCCGTCGCGGGCGTGGTCGTCGGCGCGATCGCGGGCTACATCGCACTGGCCGGGGCGATCCGCATGCTGGCCGCGCCGGCCGAGCTCTGGTCGGACGGCCCGATCACCTACCCGAGCCCCGGCGCGGGCGTCTGGCAGGCCCCGTTCGCCCTGGTCGCCGTGTCGATCGCCGCCGCCATCGCCGCCCCGCGCCCGTGGAACCACCTGTTCTCGGCGATTGCCGGGGCCCTGGCCGCGATCGGCGCGCCGTTCGCGCTCGGGCTGCCCTGGTGGTCACCCCTGCTCATCGGCGCCGCGGTCGCCGTGGCATACTCGATGGCCGCCATCGCCGCCACCGAGCCCGCCGCCGCCCTCTGCCGGGCCGGGGCCGGCGCGGCCGTGCTGGTCCACGCGGTGCTCGCCTCGCTCGCCCGACCCTGGTCGACCGCGCTGTCCCTGCTGACCGTCGTGATGATCGGCGCACTGACCGCGGTCATGGCCCGCACCCGCGTCGCCCCGCTGGAAAGCCCCGAGGCCGAGGAAGACCTGGCCCGCGACGACACCGGCATGCCCCGCCACCGCGCCCAGATCGGCGGCGCGGCCACCGGCGCGATCATGCTGGCGCTGCCCGGCGTGCTGGCCAGCGTCGCCGCCGACCAGCGCCACGACGCGATGGTCGTGCTCACCGCCGCCCTCGCCGCGTCCAGCCTCAGCCTGGCCATGCTCGCGCTGGCCGGCCGCTTCATCCCGCAGTTCCTGCCCTGGGCGACCGTGGGCCTGGTCCTCGGCGCGACGATCACCGCCTTCGCGTCGATCCCCACCTCGCACCCCACGGCCCTCTACGCCGCCGCGGCCGCCCTGCTCGGCGTCATGGCCGAACTCCTGCGCGGCTCGATCCCCGCCCCCGGCCTCACGCTGGCCCGCGAGGGCGTCTTCTCCGGCAGCCCCTACCGCGCCCGCCGCTGGACCTCGGGCCGCCCGCTCGGCCTCACCGGCCGCTGGCTCGTCGACCCGGCCACCAGCGCCGTCGTGCTGGCCCTGATCCCCACCGTGCTGGCGATCTTCTCGATCGCCCCCGCCCTGCGCGCCGCCCTGATCGACCCGCTCGGCCAGCTCTCGCACATCTGGGACGGCCCGATCCCGGCCCTCGCACAGCCCTCGTCCGGCTACGTCGACGGCACCAGCGTCCTGGCGATCGTCCTGCTCACCGGCGCCTCCGCCCTGGCCGCGATCGGTTTCGGCGGCCGCGCCTCCGAGGCCGTCCCGGTGATCCTGCCCGGCCTGGCGATCACCATCCTGATCGCACCGATCGCACTCGACGCCCCCTACCCCACCGCCACCACGGCGGCACTGGTCGTCTTCACCATCTCGATGCTCGGCCTGGCCCTCACCCCGCCGCCCGCCGGCCGCCGCTCGTCGCTGCTGGGCACGGTGCGCACCATCGTCTTCATCATCGGCCTGCTGGCCGGCAACGCGGGTCTGGCCGGCAGCCTCGCCGAGCAGCGCCTCACCCTGCTCACGCTGGGCAGCGCCGTCTTCGTCGGCCTGGCCGCCGCGCTGAGCGGCAAGAGCCGCTTCGCCCGCATCCTGGGTTGGCTGTTCGCCGCGGTCATGGCCCAGTTCTTCGTCCTCACCGCCGCGATCGCCGCCGGTGTGGCCCGCCCCTGGGCCGCCTTCGGCGTGCTGGCCGTCGGCGCCGCCCTGCTGATCCTCGAGGCCACGGTGCCCCGCCTGGGCCTCCCGCAATACCGCGCCGAAGCCACGACGATCGAGTGGAGCGGCTACGCCTCCGCCCTGATCGCCGCCGTCATGGCCTTCGACTCCCCCGCCCACCTGGCCGCGATGCTGGCCGCCTGGGGCGCCGTCCTAGGCTTGGCCGCCGCCCGCGCCGGCCGCCCCGCCCGCCAGCGACGCGCCCTGTTCTGGACCGCCGTCGGCTTCGAGATCATCGGCTGGTGGCTCTTCATCGCCCTGGCCGACGTGGGCCTGCCCGAGGCCTACACGCTCCCCTTCGCCGCCCTGGCCCTGCTCGTCGGCGTCATCGAGTCCCGCGACCGCCCCGACCTGAGCAGCTGGGCCGCCTACGGCCCCGCCCTGCTGGCCGCCTTCGTGCCCACCATCGGCATAGTCCTCTCCGGCAACGGCGGCGAACTGCGCGAGGTGCTGCTCCTGCTGGCCGCCGTAGCCACCCTGATCATCGGCTCCCGCACCCGCCAGCAGGCCCCCGTGGTCGTCGGCGCCGCTGCCACGCTCTTCGCCGCCGTCCACTTCGCTGTCACGCTGGTCGGCCCGTGGCTGGTCCTGGTCCCGCTGGGCATCATCCTGCTCTGGGTCGGCGCCACCAACGAGAACCGCCGCCGCACGCGGGAGGGTCTGCGCGGCGCCCTCGTCAAAATGCGCTAACCCATTTCGTACGAGTTCCCCGACGCGTACTGCTTCGACAGACCCGGCTAAGTGGTGGGTCACCCTCCCTGCGCCCGCTGCGGGCGGGCCCACGACGAAAGCCGAGAGCACATGAAAACCCTCTACGTAGTCACCCACCCCGAGGCAACCCACCACGTCGACGGCTTGGTGGGCGGCTGGCACGACTCCGACCTCACGGATCGCGGCGTAACCCACGCCCACGACATCGCCGACGCCTTGGCCGACCGTCTGCCCAGCAATTCGTCGGCCCACCCGCCCAGCGCGTTCTCGGCGGGCCCGCCCACCGCGGAAGTCCACTCTTCCGACCTGCTGCGTACTCGCCGAACAGCCGAAGTCATCGCCACCCGCCTCAACACCAAGCCACTCTTCGACCCCGGCCTAAGCGAGAAGTCCTTCGGCGAAGCCGGCGGCCGTCCCCAGTCCTGGCTGGACGCCCGCTTCATCCCCCCACCCGCGACCGGCGAACGCATGCGCCACGACGAGGGCCCACCCGGCGCCGAGACAAAATGGGACCTGGCCGTCCGAGTCGACGCGGCCCTGACCCGAATCCTGACCTCCGAAGCGCCCCACCAGGTGATCGTCACCCACGGCATGGCCGCCACGTTCCTCCTGGCCGCCTGGATGGAAATGCCCCTGGAAGCCGCGGGCCGCGTGGCGTTCCGCTTCTCCCCCGGCGGCATAACCACGCTCCACGAGGACGACTACTTCCACAACCACGCCATAGTCACCCTGAACGACACCGGCCACCTGAAATAACCAGATTCTTCGAATCTCGTCCAGAGTGCGGCCGTTCGCCGCGATGGCCACGGCACCGGCGTTCTCTCGTGCGAGGGAGCGCTTGACCGAGTCATCAGCCCTGGCCGGGATGCGGGTCGGATGACCCGTCGGCGAATCGCCCGGCGATCCACTACTGGTCGTCGGCATTCCGCGATCGGCGCCACCGGCTCGACCGCCCTGGGCAACAGCCGCCGTTACGTTCTCGGCATCGCGCATGCTGCCGCCCTCGGGAAACGGGGAGCCGCCGCGTGGCCGCCGGGCCATCTGGTCACTACCGGTCGAACGAGTCGGATCTGGTCGACATGGCGGTATGGCTCTCTGTCCGTGCCGTCGCGACGGCCGCCGACGATTACCGCCATTGAATAGACGAATGCAAGCGCGGCTCAGGCCGACAAGTTTCGCAGGACGAAGGCGCGCCAGTGGGCGATCGCGGTGGGTGGGGTGGTGGCGTGGGGGCCGGGGTGAGCTATGAGCTGTTTGTCGGGGGAGGCCAAGTGGTCGAAGAGGGTCAGTTGGCTCTGGCGGGGGAAGATTTCGTCGTGCCACTGGAGGTGGAAAAGCGTGGGTGCGGTCAGCCTGCGAGCGTCGGCGGTCGTACGGGCGGGTGTGTCTATCGCCCTCAGTGGGGCGGGGGCGGCCCGCAGGCCGAACTTGCCGAGGACGACCGCTCGCAGGCGGGGCCCGAGGGCTACCGACGTGGGTATCCCGAAGCGGGCCCCCATCGACGTTCCGATGTAGGCGATGGTGTCCGTGTCGGCCTCGGGCGCCAGCGCGTCGACGGTGGTCAGCCAGTCGGCGGCCATGTGGTCGAGGATCGCGGGCATGCCCTCGGCTCGGACCCGGGTGCGGTAGTCGGGGAGTGTCCCGCGGTCGCCGTGGCTGGGGCCGTCGATGGCCGCGACGGACAGGCCCGCCTCGAGAACGAACCAGGTGGCCAGTTCGACCGTCCGGGCGTTCCGTTTGTGGCCGCTGCCACCGTGTCCTAGCAGGACCAGCGGGCGACGGGTGGCAACCGAAACGGGTGACCACAGGATGCCGGGCACCGGGCCCGACGGGCTGCTCACGCGGAACGGACGCTCGGTCACACCGGCGGACTCGACGGGATCGGCCCAGGTGATCACAGGGGTGCCGGGTGGCAGAGCTGCGGGTTGGCCAGTTCGGCCCAGGGGCGGTCCCCGTGGGAGCGGATGATGTCGGCGCCCAGCTGGTTGGTCAGGTAACGCAGGAAGCTCGCGGTCAAGGAGTGCGCCTCCGGGTCGCCGTGGGTGTAGCCGAGCTCGGTCTCCCAGAAAGGGTAGGTGCCGTTGTCGGCGTCGACGACCGCCGCGGGGTGACCGTCGATCCGTACGAGGGCCAGATTGTCACGGTCGGTGGCGGCGCCCAGTTCGCTGTAACCGAGAGCGCCGGGGGTGCCGGCTACCGTGCGTAGCACGTCCTCGGTGGAGTCGCGGGCGCAGCGGACCACGCCGGGTGGCGTACCGGGGTCTCGGTCTCGGCAGGTGTCGGAGTTGCTGCCCGGTTCGCGGACGCCGTCGAGGACGCGCCGTTGGAAGGCGGCCCGTGTTCCGGAGCCGGGGTTGCGGCTGATCAGGCGGACCGGTTCGTCGCGGCCGCCGATCTGGGACCAGTTGGTGATCTCGCCACGGTAAAGCCGGCGGATCTGCGGCGTCGCCCACGTCGTTGGCGGTCGCGTCCATCTGCACCCGGTAGCCGAGCCGCTTGCGGCCCTTGACGACGAACTCGTAGATCGCCGCGATGCCGGTCACGACGATGCCGAGGCCCGCGAGCGCCACACTCCACCAGAAGTCGATGACCGCCTCCGATCGTGCCGGCTGCCTCGATCGTAGATTCGTGCGCTGAACGCGGTTCCAGAGAGCTTTGCCGCGGAGGTCTGCCCTCAGCTGTCCCGGGTCGGGCATCGGCCCCGGTCGAGCATTCGGCCCCGGTCGAGCATTCGGCCCCGGTCGGGCATTCGGCCCCGGTCGGGCATCCGCTTCCCGTGGCCGGTCGCGGCGGCACGGTGGTCACCGAGGCTTCCCAGGCAGGCCCGCGTCGTGGTGCCGCCCGGTGCCGCCGGTTGCGCTGACAAGCAGTCAAGCCGAACAACAGTTCCCATGTTCAGGAATACAGGCCCCTTCCCTTCCATGATCGATCCGAGATTCTGGTTTCAGGCCCCTGGAACGCGATTGAGGCCCCTACTTCAAGGATCAGCTCAACGATCAAGCCGGGGAAGGGCCCGTTTCCTGGTTTTAGGCACGGCAGCGAGCCAACCGGCCACCGCGACCGGCCGCACCAGTGCGGCACCCCGACGGTGGCCGGCCTGGACAGCCTGCGCGACCAACCAGTCACCGCAACCGGCCGTCACGGGTGAGATGGTCTGGGACCCGCGGCGAACGGCCGCGCGAACCGAATGCCTGCACCGGGCCTCCAGGGCAGACCTCGAGTCCGGAGGCTCTCTAGCGCGAATGAACGCGGGACAGCCCGGAAGCAGCGTGAGGAGGGTGACCACCCACCGAGCGTGGCCGTGCGGAAGCACGCGTCGGGAACCCCGTACGTTAAAGGCTTTTGACTGTGCGGGGTGACGGGTTCACATAGGAGCGATCGGGTGTGACGACCGTGGGGACGGTTTCGTTGCCGTCGGCGACCGAGCGGACCGAGGCGGCGCCGTCGGGGTCGGACCAGATGTCGACCCAGTGGTATCGGCGGGCTTCGCGGGCCAGGGAGGTGCGCAGGCGCAGGCAGAACGGGCAGCCGGGGCGCCAGTAGATGATCGGCCGGCCGTCACGGGACTGGGCGTCCCGGGCTGACTCGTCGGTGATCGACTCGGGGAACGCGCGGGGTGAGAAGACGACCGCGGCGCCGAGGAAGACCACCAGGACGAGGACGCCGGCCAGCGTCGAGCCGCTCGCGACGAGCAGGCCACCGACGACCAGGCCGGCGACCGCGTAGCCGACCGTGGAATGCCAGCGTCGCGTCATGACCGAACGTTACCCGAGCAGGCGGTCGCGCAGGGCGGCGTCTTTCTCGGCTACGAGCTTTTCCAGACCGGCCTGAAAATCGGACATTTTCCGGCGTAGTGCCGGGTCGGACGCGCCGAGGATGCGGACGGCGAGCAGGCCGGCGTTGCGGGCGCCGCCGATCGAGACGGTCGCGACGGGGACGCCGGCGGGCATCTGCACGATCGAGAGCAGGGAGTCCATGCCGTCGAGGTGCTTGAGCGGCACGGGGACGCCGATCACGGGCAGCGGGGTGAGCGCGGCGACCATGCCGGGCAGGTGAGCGGCCCCGCCGGCCCCGGCGATGATCGCTTGGAGGCCACGCTCGGCGGCGCTCTCGGCGTAGTCGACCATCTTGCGGACGGTGCGGTGGGCGGAGACCACGCCGACCTCGAACGGGACCTCGAACTCGGCCAGGGCCAGCGCGGCGGCCTCCATCGTGGGCCAGTCGGAGTCGCTGCCCATGATGATTCCGACAAGCGGTGCCATTTACCGGCCTTCCTGGAGCCACTGGGCGGCGCGGGCCGCGCGGGCCCGGACCGAGGTCATGTCGTCGCCGAGCACGGTCACGTGGCCGATCTTGCGGCCGGGGCGGACCTGCTTGCCGTAGAGGTGCACGCGGGCGCCGGGATCTTCGGCGAAGAGGTGGTGCAGACGTTCGTCGATCGAGATGCCGCCGGGCTCGCCACCGAGCACGTTGGCCATGACGACCGCGGGGGCGGTGAGTGCGGTCTCGCCCATCGGGTAGTCGAGGACGGCGCGCAGGTGCTGCTCGAACTGGGAGGTGCGGGCGCCCTCGATGGTCCAGTGGCCGGAGTTGTGCGGGCGCATGGCGAGCTCGTTGATCTTCAGGCCGCTGTCGGTCTCGAACAGCTCGACCGCCAGCAGGCCGACGATGCCGAGTTCGGTGGCCAGGTCGATGGCGAGCTGCTGGGCCTTGAGGGCCAGCTTCTCGTCGAGGTCGGGCGCCGGGGCGAGGACCTCGACGCAGATGCCGTTCTTCTGCACGGTCTCGACCACGGGGTAGGCCGCGACCTGGCCGAACGGGGAGCGGGCGACGAGGGCGGCGATCTCGCGGCGCAGGGTCACCCGCTCTTCGACGATCAGCGGGGTGCCGGTCGCGACGAGCTCGGCGGCCTGCTCGGGCGAGTCGAGCATCCAGACGCCGCGGCCGTCGTAGCCGCCGCGGGTCGCCTTGGCCACGACCGGCCAGACGCCGCCGGCGAAGGTCACGATGTCTTCGGCGCTCTCGACGCGGGCCCAGCGCGGGCCGGGAGCGCCGAGGTCGGCGAGCCGCTCGCGCATCATGCCCTTGTCCTGGGCGAAGACCAGCGCCCGGGAACCGGGGAAAATCTTGACGCCCTCGGCCTCGAGCGCCTCGATGTGCCCGGTAGGCACGTGCTCGTGGTCGAAGGTGACGGCGTCGCAGCCCTTCGCGAACTCGCGCAGCGCGGCCAGGTCGGTGTGCGTCCCGATGCGCACGTCGGCCGCGACCAGCGCGGCACTGTCATCGGGCGTCTCGCTCAGCACGCGCAGTGATTGACCGAGAGAAATAGCGGCCTGGTGGGTCATGCGGGCCAGTTGGCCCCCGCCCACCATGCCGACCACAGGCAGACCGGTTCGTGTATCCATCGCCCGCCAAGCCTACCGAGTAAGCCGCGTCACCAACTCGTCCGGGCTGGTCACCGGGCGGTCACAGACAAAACCCCGGCACACGTACGCCGTGGGGACGCCGCTCTGCAGAGGCCGGTCGGCCAGCAGAGGCACGCCGGGCCGGTCGGGCGCGCCCGCGACGATGACCGTGCCGGGAGGGGCGTGCCGGAGGGCCGCGGCCAGCAGCGGGCCCTCCTGACCGGCCGGGGCCGCGATGGCGATCTCGTACGGCCCGGTGAGCGCTGCCTCGGCGACGGCGGCCGCGTAGCCGGCGAAGCGGGGGTGCCCGCCGATCACCGGACCGGCCGTGGCCAGGGCCGCGTCGGCCGCCTCGCGATAGCTGGGCTCACCGCTGAGAGCCGCGTACGCCACCAGGGCCGCACAGATCGACGACAGGCCACTCGGTGTGGCGTTGTCGGTCGGGTCGGCCGGGCGGGTGACCAGGCGCTCGGCGTCGTCGGCGGTGTCGTAGAACCCGCCCTCGCCGGTACCGAAGTGCTCGAGCGCCACGTCGATCAGCTCGCGGGCCTGCTCGAGCCACACCCCGTCGGCGGTGAGCTGGTGGACGGCGAGGAACGCCTCGGCGACGCAGCCGTAGTCGTCGAGCACCCCGACCGGCTCCCCCACCACGCCGTCGCGGGACACGCGGCGCAGCCGACCCTCGACCACATGACGTTCCGCCAGCACGGTGGCGATCTCGATGGCAGCCACCCGGGTCTGCTCGGCCCCGGTCAGCAGGCCGTGCTCGGCCAGGGCGGTGACGGCCAGGCCGTTCCACGAGGCGACGACCTTGTCGTCGCGGGCCGGCTGGGGCCGCTGGGCGCGGGCGGCCAGGAGGCGTTCGCGCACGTCACGCCAGCGGTCGATCAGGGACGGGTCGGCGGCGTCGATGTCGCGGGCCAGCACGAGGACACTGCTGCCGTGCTCGAAGGTGCCCTGCTCGGTGACCCCGAACAGGTCGGCCGCCCACCCGCCGTCGTCGTCGCCGAGCACCTGCTTCAGCTCGGCGGGCTTCCACGCGTAGGTCAGGCCCTCGACCCCGGCCGCGTCGGCGTCGAGCGCGGAGGCCAGGCCGCCGTCTTTCGTCCCCAGGTCGCGCAGCATGAACTCGGCCGTCTCGTCCGCGATGCGCCGGGCGAACGGGTCGCCGGTAAGACGCCAGAGCTGCGTGTAGGCCCGCAGCAGCAGGGCGTTGTCGTAGAGCATCTTCTCGAAGTGGGGCACCGTCCAGGTCGCGTCGACCGCGTAGCGCGCGAAGCCGCCGGCGAGCTGGTCGTAGATGCCGCCGCGGGCCATGCGCTCGGCGGCGAAGCGTACGGCCTCGAGCGCCTCGGGCTCGCCGGTGCGCTGGTGGTGGCGCAGCAGGAAGAGCAGGCTCATGTGCGGCGGGAACTTCGGGGCGCCGCCGAACCCGCCGTTGGTCGTGTCCTGATCTTTGAGCAGGCCGTTGGCGGCGGCGAGAAGCAGCTCGGCGCTGATGGGCGCCTTGGGGCCGCCGACGAGCTGAGCGCCACCGATCGCCTCGACGACGCTCGCGCCCTGCTGGACGACCTGCTCGCGCTGGTCGCGCCAGGCGGCGGTGACGGAGTCGAGCAGGCGGGAGAAGTTGGCCTTGGGGAAGTAGGTGCCGCAGAAGAAGGGATTGCCGTCGGGGGTGGCGAACACGGTCATCGGCCAGCCGCCCTGACCGGTCATGGCCTGGGTGGCGGTCATGTAGACGGCGTCGACGTCGGGCCGCTCCTCGCGGTCGACCTTGATCGCGACGAACCCGTCGTTCATGAGCTTGGCGACCTGCTCGTCCTCGAAGGACTCGTGAGCCATGACGTGACACCAGTGACAGGCCGCGTACCCGACGGAGATCAGAACCGGCACGTCACGGCGCTTCGCCTCGGCGAACGCTTCGTCGGACCATTCGTACCAGTCCACCGGGTTGTCAGCGTGCTGGAGCAGATAGGGCGAGGTCGCGCCGGCGAGACGGTTGGCCATGCCCCCAGCCTCTCACTCCGGGCGGCTGCCGGCTCGGGGGCAGGCCGATGTTGGGGATAACTACGAGGCGTCGTCGGCGCGGAGGGGGCGGATGTTGGCCGGCGCGGCCTCGGCGAGCTGCGTCAGCGCCTGGACGATGCGGTCGGCCGGCATCGGCTTGCAGAAGTGGTAGCCCTGGGCCGACGGGCATTTGAGGGCGACGAGCGCCGCCCTCTGCTCGATCGTCTCCACCCCTTCGGCCACGACCCGCACCCCCAGCCGGGCTCCCAGCTCGACCGCGCCCCGGACGACCGCCTCGGCGGCCGGGGATTCGATCATGTCGTCGACGAAGGAGCGGTCGATCTTGATCTCGTCGACCGGGGCGCGGGTGACGATCGAGAGGGACGAGTAGCCGGTGCCGAAGTCGTCCAGGGAGAGCTGGATGCCGTTGTCGCGCAGCTCGGCCAGCACCTCGTCGACGATGCGTTCCTCGCTGACCGCGACCGACTCGGTGATCTCGAGGACCAGGTGGGCGGCGGACGCGTGGTGGCGGCGCAGCGCCTCGGCGACCTGGGTGGGGAAGCCGGGGTCGAGCAGGCTGCGGGCCGACACGTTGACCGAGACGGGCACGTCGATGCCGGCCGCCTGCCACCCGCCGGCCGCTTCGAGGGCCAGGTCGAGGACGCGGACGGTGAACGCGGTGTGCAGCTCGGCGGAGTGTTCGACGGCGGGGACGAACTCGTTCGGTGAGAGCTGGCCGCGGCGCGGGTGCCGCCAGCGCACGAGCGCCTCGACGCCGGTCGGCGCGGCGGTGACCAGGTCGACCGCGGGTTGCAGGTGGAGCAGGATCTGGTCGTCGGCGGCGAGCGCGTCCTGCAGCTCGGCGAGCAGGGCCAGCCCGTCGGTGGTGACCGCGTCCTGGCCGGTGTCGAAGGCGCTGACCGCCACCCGCTGCCGCTTGGCCTGGCGCAGCGCGAGGGACGCGCGCCGGACCAGCTCGGTGAGGTCGGCCTGCCCGGCGTTGGCGGCCGCGACCCCGATCGCCACTTCGACGGCGAGCCGTACGCCGGACACCTCCATCGGCCGGATCAGGTGTTCGACCAGCTCGCGGGCCCGGCGCAGGGCGGCCGGCAGCGGGCTGGGCTGTTCGAGCAGTGGCACGGCCGAGTCGGTGAGGGTGACGACAGTCGGCAGGAGCAGGGCGAACTCGTCATCGCCGGTGCGGGCGACCAGCTCGCCGTCGCGGGCCAGCTCGCTCAGCCGGCCGGCGATGACGCGCAGCACCTCGTCGCCGTGGCGGTGCCCGAGGACGCCGTTGACCTCGCGGAAGTCGTTGATGTCGAGCAGCAGCAGCGCGACCGGGCGGCCGCGTTCGAGTGAGCGCAGCAGTTGATCGCCGCGGGTCAGCAGGGTGCCACGGTTGAGCAGACCGGTCAGTCTGTCTTCGGCGACGTCGCGGGCGGCGCGCTGTTCGAGCCGGGCCAGCCGGGCGCGGGTCGCCGCGTCGTGCAGCGCGCCGGCCAGGGCGTCGCCGAACGCGGAGATGGCGGCCTCGTCGCGCGGGGCCGGCAGGGTGGGGTCGGAGAGCCACACGGTCAGCTCTCCGACGGGTTCTCCGCCGACCGCCATGGACCTGGTGATCGCGGGTCCGGGCAGGCCGGCCACCGCGTTGTCCTGTCCGGGGCCCTCCTCGACGTACGAGTCGCCGCGCACCTCGATCTCGACGCGGCGGGCGCCGAAGACCTCGAGCGCGGCGGTCAGCCCGGCCGCCGCGACCTCGACCTCGGTGCCGCCGGGCAGCTTCGCGGTGGCCGCCGAGAACGCCTCCCACATGCGGCGTTCCTCCTCGGCGCGCAGGTGGAAGCGGTAGGTGCGCTGGAGCAGCCACAGGCCGGGCACGAACGCGAGCAGCCAGAGCGGGCCGTCGACCACGGCGTGGATGGCGGCCAGGCCGACCACCACGTTCCCGACGAACATCGGGATCTTGGCGTACGAGGCCCGGAGCAGGATCTGCCGGGCGGGCGCGTCGCGGTGCAGGGTGAGGGTCAGCGTGGCCAGCCCGAAGGTGATGCCCAGGTAGACGAGCGCGCCGACGATCAGGCCGGCCATCGTGCGGGTGCTCAGAACCGCGGTGTCGCCGGCCACGAGCTGGGTCACGGCGGTCGCGGCGGCCGTGCCGAGGGTCAGCGACGCGGCCAGGTGGGCGACCTCGGCCACGTTGTGGTGCGAGTCCCACCAGGAGAGCAGCGCCCAGGCGACGAGGGCACCGATCAGCGTCGCGGCGGGCAGCCAGCCGGGCGGGCCCACGACGAAGCCGATGATGAAGGCGGCCTCGCCCCAGCTCACCGAGACCACGCCGCGGCCGAGCCGGAAGCGCAGCCGGGCCAGTTGACCGGCGGCCACGAGCAGCACGGCCAGCGCGGCGCCGGCGACCGGCGTGAGTGGACGGTCGGCCGGGCGGTCGACGGGCAGCAGGACGGCGAGCACGGCCACCGCGACAGCCGAGCCGGTCACCGTGGCGGTGAGGGCGCGGACTCCCCGGGAACGGCCGGCGAGGCCGACGACGTCGATCCAGGATCGACGGACGGGGGCCTCGGTGACCTCGTGCGCGGTCACGGAAAACTCCACTTGAACAGTGGCACTCGCGGATGCACGTGCATCTGCAGTGGAGAAAACGGGGGGCGGGGAATGGTCATTTTCGGCGCCCCCTTCCGCGCAGGGATCGGGGGCGGCGAAGCCCCCGGCGGAAGGCTAAATCAATACCGATGAACAGAACAGGGCTTGACGTACGACCCGTATCACCCTTAGGTCAGACCAATACGGTGGGTGTTGTCGCCCGGCGCGACCGGCAAGCCTGCGACGAGGTCAAACGCGGCGCGGGTCGCCGTCCGCGGAGTCGCCGTCACGCTGAGTAGTATTGCCCGTGACCTCGCCCTCCGTTGCGACTCCCGTCGCGGTGGATCGACTCGTGTCGCTGTCTGCGACACCCTCGGCGACACCGGAACGGGCGAGGTCGGCATTCAGCTGAGCAATCTCAGCCTCACGCTGCGTCTGCTTCGCGTCAGGAAAACTGTCGGGAAGCCGACGCAAGCGCTTGTTCATGTTGCGGATCAGCAGGACAGTCGCTATGGACATGAGCACGATGACGAACAGCCCCATCGGGCCGGCCAGGCCACCCGACCGGGTGTCGCCGAAATTGTTGACCGCGAAGGTGGTCATATCCATAGGGCGACTGTACCGCTCAGCGAGCCTCGACCGACTCGCGGATGCCCGCGAACAGGTCGGATTCGGGGATCGGGCTGTCGACCAGTGAACGGGCCAGCTCGAAGTCCTCGGTCGGCCACACCTTCTGCTGCAGGTCGAGCGGGATCTTGAACCAGAAGCCGTCGGGGTCGACCTGGGTGGCATGGGCGCGCAGCGCGTCGTCGCGGGTCTCGAAGAACTCGCCGCACTCGACCCGGGTGGTGATCTTGTCGCCCCGGTCTTCCCGGTCGTTCCACTTCTCGAGCCACTCGGTGTAGGGCGACTCGAGACCGGCGGCGATCATGCCCTCGTGCAGCGCGAGCATGCGCGCGCGGGTCCAGCCGGAGTTGTAGTAGAGCTTCATCGGCTGCCACGGCTCGCCCAGTTCGGGGTAGCGCTCGGGGTCGCCGGCCGCGTCGAACGCCGCCACCGACACCTTGTGGCACATGATGTGGTCGGGGTGGGGGTAACCGCCGTTCTCGTCATAGGTGGTCATGACATGGGGGCGGAACTCGCGGATCAGCTTGATCAGCGGGATGGCGGCGGCCTCGGGGTCCTGCAGGCCGAAGCAGCCCTCGGGGAGCGGGGGCAGCGGGTCGCCCTCGGGCAGGCCCGAGTCGACGAAGCCGAGCCACGACTGCTCGACGCCGAGGATCTCGCGGGCCTTGTCCATCTCGGCGCGGCGGATCTCGGAGATGTTCTCCCACACCTCGGGACGGTCCATCCGCGGGTTGAGCACGCTGCCGCGCTCGCCCCCCGTGCACGTCGCGACCATCACGCGCGCGCCCTCGGCGACGTAGCGCGCCATCGTCGCGGCGCCCTTGCTGGACTCGTCGTCGGGGTGTGCGTGAACCGCCATGAGGCGCAACTGCTCAGCCACTGAAGTCTCCTCGGACCTGACCCGCGGCGAGCGGGACGGTGTCGGCTGCGAGAATGGACCCTGCCATTCTGTCGGATCCCCCCGACAGGAAACGCACGAGAGGTGCCACAGGTGAGCGAGACGCGCACCACAGCCCCGGCCTTCCCGCCGGGACGCTACGGACGGCGCCGCTCCGGCCGCCGCCGGCCGGTGCTGCCGATCCTCGTGCTGGTCCTCGTCGTCGGCGCCTCCCTGCTGCTCTCGGTGCGGCTCTTCCAGCAGTTCGGCCAGACCGACTACGAACCCCAGATCGTCGGCTGGTCGGAACCGTCCGACGCCGTGATGACGATCGAGTTCAAGGTGCGGGTTCCCGCCGGCCGCGCGGCCGAGTGCATTCTGCGCGCCCGCGACTACGACGGTTTCGAGGTCGGCCGGCGCACGGTCGTCGTGCGGGCCGAGGGCGACGGCCGATCGATCGACGCGAAAGAGTCGGTGCCCACGAAATCGCGCGCCAGCGTCGGCGACATCGTGCGTTGTCAACCGGCCGATTAACCGGGTGCCGCTCCGCGTACAACTAGTGCAAGATCGAGCAAACCAGACGGTATGCGTACCGCTGGTAAGCTTAGTGATTCGCTCCGTTCAGCATCGCCCCCAGTGATGCTGAGCTTTTTACTTTTCCGATCGTGCCCCCGTTCCAGCAAGGAGATCGACCGTGTCCAGTTCAGAGGCGCCCAAGACTTGGCTTTCTCAGGACGCTCACGACCGGCTTCAGGCCGAGCTCGACGAGCTGATCGCCGGACGCCCGGCGGTCGCCGCGGAGATCAACGCGCGTCGCGAGGAGGGTGACCTCCGCGAGAACGGTGGCTACCACGCCGCCCGCGAGGAGCAGAGCCGCCAGGAGGGCCGGATCCTGTACCTAAAGGAGTTCCTCCGCACCTCCGAGGTCGGCGAGGCGCCCACGGCGGACAAGGTCGCCCCCGGTTCGGTCGTGACGATCTACTTCGACGACGACCAGAGCGACACCGAGACGTTCCTGCTCGGCTCGCGTGAGATCTCCTCCACCACCGACCTCACCGTCTACAGCCCCGAGTCGGCGCTGGGCACGGCCATCCTTGGCGCGAGCGAGGGCCAGACCGTCACCTACACGGCGCCCAGCGGCTCCGACATCAAGGTGACCGTCGTGAAGTTCGGTCCCTTCGAGGGCTGATCCCGCACTTCTGGGAGCCCGCGGCCCTCGCCGCGGGCTTCCTCGTTTCATGGGGTCGTGTCGGCCAGCAGCGAGACCCGGTAACCGGATTCGCGCAGCGTGCTGATCAGCGCGGCCGAGTGATCCGGTCCGCGGGTCTCGACCGAGAGCGCGACCTCGGCCTCGCCGAAGCTGAGCCGCGGGCTCTGCCGTGAATGCGCCACATCGACCACGTTTGCCCGCTGCTCGGCGATCTGGCCCAGCAGCCGCGCCAGCTCCCCCGGCCGGTCGGTGCAGCGCACGGCCAGCCGCAGGAAACGGCCGGCCGACGCCAGCCCGTGCTCGATCACGCGCAACAGCAGCATCGGGTCGATGTTGCCGCCCGACAGGACGGCCACCACCGGGCCGTCCGGCTGGGGCACGTAGGCGCCGGTGAGCAGCGCCGCCACGGCCGCCGCCCCGGCCGGCTCGACCACCGACTTGTGCCGCTCGAGCAGCACCAGCAGGGCCGCCGACAGGTCTTCGTCGCTGACCGTCACGATCTCGTCGACCAGCTTGCTGACGTGCGCGAACGTGAGATCACCGGGCCGCAGCACGTTGATGCCGTCGGCGATCGTGACACCCCGGGCCAGCCGCTGGGGCGACCCGGCGGCCAGCGAGGGCGGGTACGCCGCCGCGCCGCTGGCCTGCACGCCGATCACCCGGATGTCGGGCCGCACCGACTTCGCCGCGACCGCCAGCCCCGAGATGAGCCCCCCGCCACCCACCGCGGTGATGATCGTGGCCGCCTCGGGGCACTGGTCGAGGATCTCCAGGCCCAGCGTGCCCTGCCCGGCGATGACGTCGGGGTGGTCGAACGGGTGGATGAACACCGCGCCCGTACGGTCGGCGAAGTCGCGGGCCGCCTCCAGCGAATCTTCCACACTCGTGCCGGCGTACTCGATCGCCGCACCGTAACCCCGGGTCGCGGTGACCTTGGGCAGCGGCGCCCCCTCGGGCATGAAGACCGTGGACCGCGCGCCCAGCAGGGAGGCGGCGAGCGCCACACCCTGCGCGTGGTTGCCGGCGCTGGCGGCGACGACCCCGCGGGCTCGCTCGGCGTCCGAGAGGCGGGCGATGCGCGCGTAGGCGCCGCGCACCTTGTAGGAGCCGGCGCGCTGCTGGTTCTCGCACTTGAGCCAGGCTTCTACGCCGGTGAGCTCGGTCAACGGGCGGGACGGGATCAACGGCGTGGTCTTGACCACGCCGCTCAGCAGCTCACGCGCGCTGCGGATGTCGGCCAGCGAGAGCAGATCGAGCGGCTGGGGGGCACCATTCATTCCATGAATGCTGCCACCCCTCAGGCAAAGGCGATCCGCTGCCACGGGTTGAGGACCTCGAACTGACCCGCGACCGCCAGGAGCAGGGCCTCCGAGTCGGGCGGGCCGACGATCTGCACGGCGAGCGGCAGGCCGTCGGGGCGGGTGCCGACCGGCACGACGATGGCGGGCAGCCCGGCGACATTCCAGGGCGCGGCGTACGGGGCGTACCGCATGCTGACCGACATGTTGTGCCGCCACGACCCGGCCGCGTAGCCGTCGGCCGGCGGCGGGGCACTGGCCAGCGCGGGCGTGAGCAGCAGATCGATCGAGTTGTCGGCGAAGAACCGGATCGAGGTCTCACGGTAGGCGTCACGCTGCTTGGCACGAACCAGGCCGCTGCGCAGCGCCCATTTGCCGAGCCGGATGTGCTGCCGCGAGCGGGGCTGCAACCGGGCCAGCTGGTAGTCGCGCGACTCGCGGTAGGCCGAGGCGAACCAGGTCGCCAGAGTGCCGATGCCCAGCGTCTGCGGGTACGGCGGGTTCGCGGCGACCGTGTCGTGGCCGGCCTGCACGAGCAGCTTGGCGGCCGTGGTCACCGCGGAGGCGTTCGGCTCGTCCGGGCGTACGCCCGCAAGCGGTGACTTCGTCGAGACGGCGACCCGCAGGCGGCGGGGCTCGACCAGCTTGATCGGGTCGCGGCCGGCCAGCACCGAGAAGCCCAGCACCGCGTCGGCCACCGTGGTGGTCAGCACGCCGTTCTCGACCAGGCCGTACCAGTTGCTGACGCCGAGGTCGGACGGGACGACGCCGCGACCGGGCTTGAGGCCGACCAGCCCGCAGCAGGCCGCCGGGATGCGGATCGAACCGAGCCCGTCGTTGCCCTGAGCGATCGGCACGAGGCCGGCGGCGACCGCGGCGGCGGAACCGCCCGACGACCCTCCCGGCGTACGGTCGCGGTCCCAGGGGTTGCGGGTGGCGCCGTCGGCGTCGTCGGTGACCGCCCACAGGCCCATCTCGGGCATGCGCGTGGTGCCGACCACCACCGCGCCGGCGCCGCGCAGACGCCGGACGACCTCGTGGTCCTCCTCGGCGACCGCCGTCGTGCGGGCGGCCGCCGAGCCCAGCCAGGTCGGCAACCCGGCGACGGCGGTGTTCTCCTTGACCGCGACCGGCACCCCGGCCAGCGGAAGGTTGGCCAGATCTTCCTGGTCGTCGACCTTCTCGGCCTCGGTGATCGCCTCACCGCCGCGGATCACCCGGAAGGCGTCCAGCGCGGGATCGGTGATGGCGATCTGTTCCAGGTGGTCGGCGACGACCTGAGTGGCTGTCACGTCCCCGCGCCGCACGGCGCGCGAGATCTGCTTCGCGGTGGCGCCAACCCAGGTCGTCGCGTCCGTCATGTCGACCTTCCGTCCATTCAGCCGAGTGCCTGCTCCAGGTCGGCGAGCAGATCGTCAACGGTTTCGATGCCGACAGACAGTCGCACGAGATCGGCGGGGACTTCAAGCACGGAGCCCGCAGCGGACAGGTGTGTCATCTGGCCGGGGTGCTCGATCAGGGATTCGATGCCGCCGAGCGACTCCGCGAGCACGAAGAGCTTCGTACGGTTGCAGACGTCGACGGCCTTCTCCATGCCCCCGGTCGTGCGGAACGACACCATGCCGCCGAAGCGCTGCATCTGCTTGGCCGCGACCTCGTGACCCGGGTGCGACTCGAGCCCGGGATAGAGCACCTCGGTCACGGCGGGGTGGTCGCTGAGGAAACGAACGATGCGCTCGGCGTTGTCGCAGTGCCTCTCCATGCGTACGCCCAAGGTCTTGATGCCGCGCAAGGTGAGCCACGCGTCGAAGGGACCGTTGACCGCGCCCATCGCGTTCTGGTGGAACTGCAACTGGTCGCCGAGCTCGTCGTCCGCCGTGATCAGGGCGCCGCCGACCACATCGGAGTGTCCACCCAGGTATTTGGTGGTCGAGTGCACGATGACGTCGGCGCCGAGCGTGAGCGGCTGCTGCAGGTAGGGCGAGGCGAACGTGTTGTCGACCACGAGCAGAGCGTCGTACTCGTGGGCGAGCCCGCCCAGCGCGGCGATGTCGGCGATGCTGAGCAGCGGATTCGTCGGCGTCTCGGCCCAGATCAGCTTCGTGACACCGGGACGGAACGCGGCGCGCACCTGGTCGAGGTCGTCGAGAGGCACGGCCGTCCACGACAGGCCCCAGTTCTCGGCCACCTTCGAGAAGAGCCGATAGGTGCCACCGTACGCATCACTCGGGATCACGACATGGTCACCCGGACGGCAGACGGCGCGCAGCAGCGTGTCCTCGGCGGCGAGACCGCTGGCGAACGCGAGACCGCGGCGGCCGCCCTCGATCGCGGCGAGGCACTCCTGCAACGCGTCGCGGGTGGGATTGCTGGAGCGGCTGTACTCGTAACCGAGCCGTGGTGCGCCGACGGCGTCCTGGGCGTACGTGCTCGTCTGGTAGATCGGGGGCACGACCGCGCCGGTCCGGGGGTCCGGATCCTGGCCGGCGTGGATGGCGAGGGTGTCGAACCCGTACTCGTTAGCCGTCATGCTGCGCAAGGCTAGTCTCAGCTGGTGGCATCGTGTGTGTTCTGCGACATCGTGGCGGGGACGGTGCCCGCTTTCCAGGTCGTCTCTACCCCGGACGGGGTCGGTTTCCTTGATACGCGGCCCGTCTTCAAGGGTCATGTGCTGGTGGTTCCCCGCGACCACGTGGTGACGCTGCCCGATCTGCCGGTTGCCTTATTGCCCGGATTTTTCGGACTTGTGCAGCGAGTGGCGGCGGCGGTGCCGGCCGCGCTCGGAGCGCAGGGGACATTTGTGGCGAACAACAACGTCGTGTCGCAGTCGGTGGCGCACCTGCATTTCCACGTGGTGCCGCGGACGAAAGGCGACGGACTGCGCGGGTTCTTCTGGCCCCGTACGCGGTACGCGTCGTCCTCGGAAGCGGAGTCGTACGCTGCGACCATCGCGGCCAAGCTCGGGTAAGGAACGGACCCCCTCCGGCGTTGCACACAGCGGATGAAGGGAGTGACCGTGTTCCTGCGGCACAAGAAGCTCGAGCTGATTACCCCCGATCAGGCCCTGCCGGGCCGCCCCCTCCAGATGCCGGTCGCCTCAGCACACACCGTGCTCGGCACCCCGCTGCAGGGCCCGTGGCCGACCGGCTTCGAGGTCGCCGTGTTCGGGATGGGCTGTTTCTGGGGCGCCGAGAAGATCTTCTGGCAGCTGCCGGGCGTCTATTCGACGTCGGTCGGCTACGCGGGCGGCTTCACGAAGAACCCGACCTACGAGGAGACCTGCTCCGGCTCGACCGGCCACGCCGAGGTGGTCCAGGTCGTCTACGACCCCAGCAAGATCCAGTACGAGGACCTGCTGAAGGCCTTCTGGGAGAACCACGACCCGACCCAGGGCATGCGCCAGGGCAACGACGTGGGCACCCAGTACCGCTCCGCGATCTACACGACCACGGACGACCAGGCCCGCATCGCGAAGGCCTCGCTGCAGGCGTTCCAGCCGGTGGTCACCGCCGCCCGCAAGGGCACGATCACCACCGAGATCCGGTCGCTCGGCACGTACTACTTCGCCGAGGACTACCACCAGCAGTACCTCTCCGACGCGAAGAACCCGTACGGCTACTGCAACCACGGCCCCAACGGCATGACCTGCCCGGTGGGCGTGGCAAGAACGGCCTGACGGTCAGAGCCTCGGCGCCGCTGCCCCGTCGGCGGCGCCGGCTCACACGAAAACTGCACAGTCTTCGCGCCAGTAACTGCCTATGCTTCAAGCATGAATGCCGTGCCGTTCACTGACGCCCGCAACCGCCTGTCGGAGCTCATCGACGAGGTGGCCTCTACGCACGAGCGCGTGGAGATCACCAGGCACGGCCATCCTGCCGCGGTGCTCATCTCGGCTGACGATCTTGCGGCGCTGGAGGAAACGCTGGAGGTTCTCTCCAGCGCCGAGGCCATGCGCCAACTCGCCGAGTCCAAAGCGGCCGTCGAAGCCGGTGACGTCCTCGACGGCGACGAGCTCGCAGCATTGATGGCAAAGCGGTCGAGGCGAGCACGGTGACCGAACCGGAGCCCGACCGCTACCGACTTCAGGTCATTGGGCCGACGGCACGCGTCCTCGCCGGGCGATTGCCGGCAAAGATCGCCGCAGCGGTCTACGCGTTCATCACCACCGCTCTCCTCGTCAACCCCGATCGCGTCGGCAAACGGCTGCTCCTGCCGCCGTACGAAGGCACTTGGTCGGCCAGACGCGGCACCTACCGTGTCCTCTACGAGATCGACGAAGACGACCTGGTCGTAACCGTGACAGCCATCGAACACCGCGCGGACGCATACCGGTCACGCTGAACCGGCACGGGGTGCTTTGCCAAGCCTCGCTCCCCACGGCATGACCTACCCCGGTCGGGGTCGCGCGAGTAGCGGATCGTTACTAGCCTGGCCGCGTGCCCGGCCCGGACGATACCGTCGCCGAGATTCGACTGTCGCCTCCTGCCCCTCGGGGAAGGAGGCGAATACTTTACGGCATCGGAATCGCCTGGCTGGCCGTAGCGATCGTCGAGCTGAACGACATAAAAAATGTGTCCCTGGTGGCGCTGGCCGTCCCGCCGTTCGAGCTGACGTTGTGGCTCACCGCGGGCGTCCTCACCATAATCGCGGTCGGCCGGTCCCCGCGTTCGGCCGCGACAAGGGGGGCGGTGCGGGTAATCGCCGCAGTCGGCCTGCTGGCCGCGACGATTCACTTCAACAACTGGTCGATCTTCGAACCGCGCTCGTACTACGCGAGACCTGCTCGACGATTGAGCACGTCGCCCGTTGTTCGGCGGGCCCCGGCAACTACCGGGGCCCGTTTTCATGCCTCAGGGTGGAAAAGATCGACATGTCCCGACGCGTTTCGCACACTGGGAAACGACTGCGGGATCGCGGGAGGTGAAACCATGCCGACCTTTTACAACGACGAGGAACGCCAAGCTTGGCGGGACGCCGAGTCGCTCGCCGCGCAGGCCGAGGAGATGATGCGGGAGGCGGAGGCGGCGCTTGAGACCTGGAAGACCGGCAAGGAGATGAACCGGCTGCGCTGCGCTCGTAAGGGGATCAGCGAGTCGGACGCGGAGATTCGCTGGGCGGCGTCGGCCAACTCGAAGAACGCGCTGACGAACAACAGTTTTCACGTCGGGCTGGCGACGATGTATTTCGGGGCGGCGGCCGCCAATTATTCGCGGGCGCTCTATTTACGCAGTCTCGGCGGCCGGCCCATGGCCGCCTAAGCGGGATCTTGCTCGGCCGCGGACGACTGTGACTGCGTCGGCGGCTTGGGGGCCGGGTCGGGCGTCGCGGCCGAGGCGGGCGTGGCCAGGGTCAGGCCCAGGATGGCGCCGGCGCCGATCAGGCCGAGGCCGGCCAGCGAGACGGGACGGCGTTCAGGCTTCTCCATCAAGACCTCCGGTTGAGAGCCGGCCTCCCAAGATGCCACCCCTTGCTGTGGCCCGGCTGTGCACAACCTGCTAATCGAATGACCTGTTAGCGGGCCTCACGTTCAAGGCAGGATGAACGGATGGAGATCGCGGGCGAAACCGAACGCAAATACGACGTGCCCACCGAGTTCCGTCTGCCCGATCTCTCCGGAAAGGCCGGGATCAGCAGCGCGGACGGCGCTGAGACGTATGAACTCGACGCTACGTACTTCGACACCGACGAGCTGACCCTCATGAGCAACCGCCGCACGCTGAGGCGGCGCACCGGTGGCAGCGACGCGGGCTGGCACCTGAAGACGCCGGGCGACGGCACCAGCCGCACCGAACATCGCGTGCCGCTGGACGGTGCCGTCGACGTCGTGCCGGCCGAGCTGGCCGGGCAGGTCCGCGCGATCGTCCGGCGGGCCGAGCTCAGGCCGATCGCCCGGCTGCGCACCCACCGGGTCGAGACGCCGCTGCGCGACGCCGACGGTCACACGCTGGCCCTGGTCGCGCAGGACCAGGTGATCGCCGAGACCGACGGGCACGAGCAGCGCTGGCAGGAGGTCGAGGTCGAGCTGGTCGACGGCGGCCCGAAGCTGCTCGCGGCGGTCGAGAAGGTGCTGCTCAAGGCCGGCGCGACCCCGGCCGAGGGCCCGTCCAAGGTCGCCCGCGCCCTCGGCAACAGGCCCGTCCCACCGGCGCCCGGCAAGATCAAGAACCCCGTTCTCCGGTACGTCAAGGAGCAGCGCGACGCCATCACCGGTTTCGACCCGGGCGTACGCCGGGGAGACCCGGAATCGGTGCACAAGATGCGCGTCGGCACCCGCCGCCTGCGCAGCACCCTGAAGACGTTCAAGCGCTCCTTCCCCGACGACGCCGACCTGGGCGACGAGCTGAAGTGGCTGGCCGACCTGCTGGGCCAGGTGCGCGACGGCCAGGTGCAGGAGGGCAAGCTGCTCGCCGGGCTCGACGAGGCGGGCGAGCAGTTCCAGCCAGTCGCCGCCCGCATCCGCGAACACCTCGACAAGCAGGTCGCCGAGGGCCGCGCCGCGCTCGACGAGGCCCTGGAGAGCGAGCGCTACCTGACCCTGCTCGACCGCATCGACCGGCTCGCCGCGCAGACGACGGTCGAGGACGACCCGGTGCGCCGTGCCCGAAGGAGCCTGGCCAAGGCCGACGGCCTGCTCGACGAGGCACTGGCCCACGGCGAAGATCACGAGCTGCACGACGCCCGCAAGGCCTACAAGCGAGCTCGATACGCGGTCGAGGTGTTCGCCGACGGCAAGCCCGGCAAGCAACTGGTCGACGCGCTGACCGATCTGCAGGACGTGCTCGGGGCCCACCAGGACTCGGTGGTCGCCCGCGAACTGCTGCACGAGCTCGGCCAGGACAGCTTCTGGTTCGGCGTTCTCTGGGCCCGGCAGGAACAGGTGGGCAAGGACACGTACCAGGAATTGCCTGTGGTGGTCGAAACGTCTCGGAAGGGGAGCCTTCGCCGGTGGCTGGACTGAATGTTCACCTCGTCACTCGTTGAGTCGACACCGGGGGTGGGTATGTAGTCGCGTCATGCAGTCGGAGGCGGAGCACACGCATCACAACGGTTACGAGGACGATCAGGATCTGACGACGAGCCCGTACGACGGGCCGATCGCGGAGCTGGGTGGCTATCGGGTCGCGGATGACGATGACGACGACCCGGTGCTGCTCAACGCCGACGGCAGCCCGGTCGACACGTGGCGCGAGGACTACCCGTACGACGAACGCCTCCCCCGCCCCGACTACGACCACCACAAGCGGCTGCTCCAGATCGAGCTGCTCAAGCTGCAGAACTGGTGCAAGAGCACCGGCGAGCGGCTCGTGATCCTCTTCGAGGGGCGCGACGCGGCCGGCAAGGGCGGCACGATCAAGCGGTTCATGGAGCACCTGAACCCGCGCGGCGCCTCGGTGGTGGCCCTCGAGAAGCCGAACGAGCGCGAGAGCACGCAGTGGTACTACCAGCGTTACATCAACCATCTGCCGGCCGCGGGCGAGATCATGCTGTTCGACCGGTCCTGGTACAACCGGGCCGGCGTCGAACGGGTCATGGGCTTCTGCACCCGCGCGGAGTATCTCGAGTTCATGCGCCAGACCCCCGAGCTCGAGCGCATGCTCGTGCGCTCCGGCATCCACCTGGTCAAGTTCTGGTTCTCGGTGACGCAGGGCGAGCAGCGCACGCGCTTCGCGATCCGCCAGGTCGATCCCGTACGGCAGTGGAAGCTCTCCCCCAACGACCTGGCTTCGCTCGACAAGTGGGGGGACTACACCGAGGCCAAGGAGGCGATGTTCTTCTACACCGACACGGCCGACGCGCCGTGGACGGTGGTGAAGAGCAACGACAAGAAGCGTGCTCGGCTCGAGGCGATGCGGCACGTTCTGAACCGGTTCGACTACGACAACAAAGACCCCGAGGTCGTCGGCACGCCGGATCCGTTGATCGTCGGCCCGGCCTCGCTCGCCGTGGAGGGGACCGAAATGTCCCCCCGGGTATTCCCGCGTCTGTAGTGATTCAAAAAGTGTTGGCGAGGTCTGCTTCCGGTGGTTAACGTAGCCGTACACGTGAAGGGAGGTGGTCCGAAGTTGTATAGCAACGGGACTCGTGAGGTGGCTGTCCGCTAGCCGCTGTCCTTGACAGCTTCGTCAGAAGTAACACGTCGAGACCGTGTGGCAGCGGTGCGGCGAGTACCAGACAGCCACCCGACCCCCGGGGATCCGGCCTTGTCCGACCGGACCACGCACACGTGCGTGGAAGTCCCCGGGGGTCGCTTCATATCGGGGTTCGGTTCTTCCGCGGGGGCGTTCAGTGCGCGAGTTGGTCACGCTCGGCACGGCGAGCCAGGTCCCGACCCGGTATCGCAACCACAACGGATACGTCCTGCGCTGGGACGACGAGGTGATCCTCTTCGACCCGGGCGAGGGCACCCAGCGCCAGATGCTGATGGCCGGCCTCCCGGTCACCCCTCTCAAGCGCATCTGCATCACCCACTTCCACGGCGATCACAGCCTCGGCCTGCCCGGCATCCTGCAGCGCATCTCGCTCGACAAGGTGCCCCACCCGGTGACGGTCCACTACCCGGGCGCCGGACAGGAGTTCTACGACCGGCTGCGGCACGCCACCAGCTACTGGGACAACGCCGAGATCGTGCCCTCGCCGATCACCGGCGACAGCTTCACGGTCCCCACCCCCGCCGGTCGGCTCACGGCGCTGCCACTGTGGCATTCACTTCCCACGTACGGGTACCGCCTCGACGAACCGAGCGGGCGCCGCATGGTTCCCGCGCTGCTGGCCGCGCACGGCATCGCCGGCCCCGCGGTCGGCGAGCTGCAGCACGCCGGACGGATCGGCGACGTGACCCTCGATGAGGTCAGCGTCGAACGGCCCGGTCAGAGCTTCGCGTTCATCATGGACACCGGCCTGTGCGACAACGTGTTCGCCCTGGCCGACGGCGTCGACCTGCTGGTCATCGAGTCGACCTTCCTCACCGAGGACGCCGAGATGGCCGCCCAGGTCGGGCACCTCACGGCGGCTCAGGCGGGCGCGGTGGCTCACCAGGCGGGCGTACGAACCCTGGTGCTGACGCACTTCTCGCAGCGCTACCAGGATCCGGCTCGGTTCCTCGACGAGGCACGGGCCAACTTCGCCGGCGAGATCGTGGTCGCGGAAGATCTGGGCCGCGTGCCGGTGCCCCCGCGGCGGGCCGCTACGGTCGCGTGATGAGCGTGCTCCTGCGTACGGCGAAAGACTCTGATCTGGTCGCGGTCGGGGCGGTGCACCAGCGCTCGCGGGTCGCGGCCTACGCCCACATCCTCGCGGCCGACACGTTGGCGCTGCGGACGGCCGAGTCGTTCGGCGAGTGGTGGACCGAACGCTACCGCTGGGAAGCCGACACCCACCGCCTGACGGTCGCCGAGCTGGACGGGCGGGTCGTCGGCTTCACCTACGTCGGCCCGTCGGAGACTCCCGGGGCCGCCGAGCTGTACGCGATCCACGTCGAACCCGATCTCGTCGGCACGGGCGTGGGCCGGCGCTTGATGGAGGACGCACTCGACGGCCTCGAGAAGGTCGGCGGCTCGCGGGCCGTCCTGTGGGTGCTGGCCGACAACTCGCGGGCGCGGCGCTTCTACGCGGCGGGTGGTTGGATCCCCGACGGCGCGACCCGGGTCGAACCCGTCAACGGCGAGCCGGTCGAACAGCTCCGCTACAGCCGGCCGCTGATCGGCTCCTGAATCGGGCCCGATGATGCTGCGCCCGGTCTTGCCGGGTCGGGCGCACCGGAACTCGCGCGCACCGGCCTCTCCGGCCCACACACCGCTAGCTTGCCCACCCACCCGGGGCTTGGGAGGACGTTACGCGGTCGGGGTGACATTCCCGGGCGGTTGTCCACAGGCGGTCACCCTCGAGGGTTGGCCGTTGGACGCTGTCCGCAGGGGCTGGCTGGGCGTCGACTGGCGCCGGCCGGCCGCGAGGCCCAAGGCGGAGCCTGGCCGGCCGCGAGGTGCGTGGGGCCAGACGGGGGTTGGCTGGGCGGGAGCGCGAGACCGTGATGGAACGGGGGAACCTGTGGTCTCGCACTCCCGCCAACCGTCCCGCCCGAACCGGGGTTTCGCGTCTGGCCGGAGACGCTGGACCAGCGGAGGCGTGCCGGTCCTGGGCCGATTCCAGGGCGGGTCCTTACAGGCGGGAGATCGCGACGCTGGCGGGGCGCAGCGGACTCACCGCCGGAAGACGTCGTCCCGGGCCGGGTAGCCCTGCCTGCCGGGGGAGGTCAAGCTGACGGGCGACGTCGAAGGCTCTGTGAAGTTGTCCTACTCGAAGCAGCCGCGGTTGCGACGACGGTCGTCGTAGCCGGCGCGCAGACCCGGCATCGCGCGGATGCTGTTCAGGTCGTGCCGCACGGTCCACGCCTCGCGCCAGGGCTGCCTGGACGCGAGGTCGGCGCGTTCGGCCAGCCGTCTCGGCGCGCACGGCCATCGCCATCCACACCAGACGCAATTGCCGTCCACCCCCGGCTCCGCGTGCCGCCCGAGCATCTGCTGGGCGTCCCGCCACAGGAGGCGGTCCACGATGTCGGCCGGCATCTCGTCGGCGATGACCATTCCCCTACCCTTTCGTCGGCGGTTCGGGTGTCGGCCGGGTCGTCATACGTCCGTCACGACCTATACAACCGCGCGACACCATCCGTCGGTCGGACTTTCTGTGCGACTGTGACGACCCAGCGTGACGAGCACGTGTTCGCCGTGGGCGGACGCACCGGTGACATCGACCTTGCTCAGCGCACTGTTGAAGCGGCCATGGATACCGAACACACGGGTGTCGATTCACAGGCGCTCGATGCCTACAGCCGTGTGGTGACCGGCGTCGCCACCAGCCTGTTGCCGTCGGTCGCCGCTCTCTCCGTGCGTACGGCGCGCGGTCAGGGCGCCGGCTCGGCGGTCACCTTCACCGACGACGGATTCCTTCTCACCAACGCACACGTGGTCGCCGGCGCGACCGGCGGCACCGCCGACTTCGCCGACGGCACCGAAACCCGCTTCGACGTGGTCGGCGCGGATCCCCTGTCCGACCTGGCCGTCGTGCGCGTGCAGAACGCGGGCGCCCCGGCCGCCCCGCTCGGCAACGCCGACGAGCTCAAAATCGGCCAGCTGGTCGTGGCCGTGGGCAACCCGATGGGTCTCGCGGGTTCCGTCACCGCGGGCGTCGTCTCGGGCCTCGGCCGTTCACTTCCGGCCCGCGACGGCCGGACCGTACGCATCATCGACAGCGTCATCCAGACCGACGCGGCCCTGAACCCGGGCAATTCCGGCGGCGCGCTGGCCGACAGCACGGGAACCGTGGTCGGGATCAACACGGCGGTCGCCGGCTACGGCCTGGGCCTGGCCGTCCCGATCAACGCCACCACCCGCTCCATCATCGGCGAGCTGGTCGCCACGGGTCGCGTCCGCCGGGCGTGGCTCGGTGTGGCCGGGGTGCCCGCCCCGCTGCCCCCCGCGCTGGCCGAGCGCCTGGGTCAGAAGCTCGGCCTGCGGGTCGTCGAAGTCGTCCCCGGCAGCCCCGCCGGTAAGGCCGGCATCTACCTGGGCGACATCATCATCGCGGCCGGCGGTCAGCCCGCCCAGACCGTGCAGGCCCTCCAGCGCCTGATGCTCGGCCCCGCCATCGGCACCGACCTGCCGATGACCCTGCTGCGCAAGAACGCCCTGGTCGACGTCGTCACGGTCCCGGCCGAACTGCCCTGACCGCTCCCGCCTCGCCGTGCTCGCGATGCGATACTCCCCCGCATGACCGAGCCCGGCGAAGCGGAAAGCCTCCTGCTGATAGCCGTCGTCGACATGGCCCCCGCACACCCGCACGAGGGCAGGCAGTACGAGGACGCCGTCCTCGCTCTTCTGCCCCGCCACGGCGGCACCCTGGAGTCCCGTCTGCCGAGCACCGACGGCCGCGCCGAGGTCCACACCATCCGCTTCCGCGACCGGGCCGGCTACGAGTCGTTCATGGTCGACCCGGACCGCCAGGCCCTCCGCGCCCGCCTCGGCGACGCCGCCCCGACAACCCGGGTCATCGAGATCGCCGAGCGCTGACTCTCAGAAACGACCGCCGCCACCCCGCCGACCGCCGCCACCCCCACCGGTGCGGCGCCCCCGCGAGCCGCTGCCGCCGTAGCCACCGCCCTGCCACCCGCCCGAACGGCCACCACCACCCGCGAGGATCCCGCCGAGCACGGCCCCGGCAAAGGCCCCCGCGTCGAACCCACCCGGCCGACCGGAACCGCCACCCCAGCCGCCCCCGCCGCCGCCCCAGCGGTTGACGTCGAGGTTGGCCTCCTGACCCGCCCGCGCCGCCAGCTGCCGGGCCTGACGCGCCTCGGCCAGAGCAGTCGCCGGATCACTCCCGGCCAAGCTTTCAGCCACCGAAAGATGCCGCAACGCCTCGGACAACGTCGCCCGAGCACCTGACCCGACCGCCCCGCGCCGGGTGGTGATGAAGTCATTCGTGGCCGCCACCTCGGCCCGAGCCACCGGCAACTCCTGAGCCAGCAGGCTGCGATCGTGCGCAAGCCGCTCGGCCACGTCTCGCGCCTCGGCCAGGGCCGCGTCCAGCACAGCATCGGCCCCCTGCAGCCGGGCCACAGCCTCCACCGGATCAGGCCGAGCCACCGCCAAAGCCGCCCCCACCTCGGCCAACGCCTGCTGACCGCCCTCGATCGCCGCAGTCAGCCCCGCCACGGCACCCGTGCCCGCCTGCAACGCGGCCCGCCCAGCCGCGATCTCCCCGGTGATCTCGTTGATCAGCGCATCAGCCGCCGCCCGCGCCGCCGGCAGATCAGCCGCCGCCCGCCCCACCGCCACCACCAGCTGATCGGCCTGATCAACCGCCTGCTCAGCCGCCCGCACCGCCAGCGCCGCCTCAGCCCGCCCGCCACCCGGCACGCCAGACTCCGTCAACCCCGCCCCCGGCACCCCACCACTCGGCACCCCAGCGATCGGCACCCCACCACTCGGCACCCCAGCGTTTGTGTCACCAACGTTTGTCTCCCCCGCGCCTGTCTCCCCCGCGGCGAGGGCTTCACGGGCCTTCGAAAGCGCCGAGGCAGCAAACGACAGCCGCTCCCGAGCCTGCTCGACATTCGCCGCCACAGCGGTGACAGCGCCACCCGAGTAGCTGCCCACCAACTGCCGCACAGTCGCCTCGGCCGCGACCAGCGACGCCTCCACGACAGACCGCCGCTGATCGATCTCCGCCGCCGCTTCCGCAGCCCGCCCTTCCAGGTCACGAAGACGATCGAAGGCCTCGGACTCGGCGTCCAGCCGTCCGTTGGCCAACCGGCACAACTCGATGATGCGCGTCAGAGTCTCGCGTCGCGTCGCCTCATCCGGAGCCGGTTCCTCGTCAAGAGTCATCCGCAGCCGAAACGCCTCGGCGACCTCCCGCCGAGACGTCTCCAGCGACTCTTGGAACGGCCGGGTCGCCTCAGCCCCGTACTGCGCCACGGCCAGCCCCAGCTCACGCTCACCGGCCCGCAGATCGTCATCCAGCTCGATCAGCAGCGCGTTCGCCTGGTTCGTCAACTCCTCCAGGCTCGGAGCCGCAGGCCCAGCCGGCGCGGACGACGCCGCCGCCCCTCGCCCAACCGACGCTGTCCGCCGTCGCCGCCGCAACCAGACCCAGGCGATCACGACGATCACCACAAGCACCAGCACCAGAAAGACCCAGCCGAAGCCCCCACCGGAACTAGCCGCCGCGGTGTAACCCTGAGCAGCCGAGATCACCGCCCCCGACCAGTCCCCCCGGGCCAGGGCAGGCTCGATGTCCTGCTGCGCGACGTTGGCCAGCTCACTGTCGCTG
This sequence comes from Actinoplanes solisilvae, assembly GCF_003999975.1. Classification (GTDB taxonomy): domain Bacteria; phylum Actinomycetota; class Actinomycetes; order Mycobacteriales; family Micromonosporaceae; genus Actinoplanes; species Actinoplanes solisilvae. The sequence continues at coordinate 164,067 of NZ_RJAC01000002.1, forward strand.
ATCCGCGAGTCGTCCGGGAACGAGTAGGCATACGCCCGGTCGCTGACCGCCACCGCCAGCAGCGCGTCCCTGTCCCCCAGGTCACTGAGCCGCGCAGTCTCATCCGTCCACTGCTGCGCCGCCATCCCGTCAAACGACTCAACCACGACAACAAACAGCTGCAGCCCAGTCTCTTCTTGCAGGTTCCTGAGCGCGTCATCGACCCCCGCCCGGTCTTGAAGCGCACCCGCTTGGTCAGTCACCTGGGTAGCCAGGCGAGCGGGCGGAGCCGCGACGACCGGAGACGCCGCTATCAAGACAGCCACAGCAGCCACCAGGAAAACAGCGAGTCGGCACAGCGTCGAAGTCACCAGCCCAACCTATGCTCCGGAAAGCCGTCCCGCCCGGCTTGCTCCCTGGGCTGTGGACAACAACCTCACCCGCGTCCCCGCCGTCCGCAGCAAGGACAAGAGCAAGACCGTGGGGGCGCTGCCCCCACACCCCCGGCCGAGCGCTCGGAGACCACCTGCGGATTACTCACCCTGGGTGGGTTGGGTGGTCTCCTCGCAACAACAGCCAAAAGCGAATCGTAAAAGGGGAAGGGCGCAACCAAACACCGGTTGCACCCTTCCCCTTTTCACGATGGGCCCAGGCCGCCGTCGCGAGGAGACCACCCAACCCGAGAGCTTTCGAAAAACCAAGACCACCCACGCAAGATGCTGCACCTCCAGCAAAGCGCTGTTCGCAGGTTCGACCACGAGTGTCTCCCCAAGCCGGTGGTGACCCCCACCTGAACCACGGCTTGGTCTTGACCCCACTATGGGCGCGAAGCGTCCGAACCGCACCCGGCAGACAATGTTCGCTTGACCCACCACCGAGTCCGGCCAGGGTGACATGTTTCCCCAGGCCAACCACAGCGCGGAAGCCGACCTACGGCCCGTGAGGTGACCGCCCGGCTTCAGCTGCACCCAGCAGCCGGTGACCCATTTCCTGGCAGTTACTTTCTCCCATGCAAGGTTGGAGGCCGCAAGAAAGCCAACAATCAGGAAAGATGAACCAACAAATCCTGCCGAGTAAGAACCCCAGCCGGCTTCCCATCAATCAACACCATGGCCGCATCCGATTTCTCCAGCAACTGAACAGCCTCGCTGACAGGCTGCCCTCCACCGATCATCGGAAGCGGATCCCCCATATGACGCTCGATGGTGTCATGGAGATGGGCCTGCCCCGTGAACAACGCGTCCAGCAATGCCTTCTCCGCTATCGACCCCGCAACTTCCCCAGTCACCACCGGCGGCTCCGCCTTCAGGACCGGCAACTGCGAAATGCCGTATTCGCGCATGTAGTCGATCGCGTCGCGCACGGTTTCTGTCGGGTGGACGTGAACCAGCGGCGGCATGGCCCCGCCTTTGCCCTCCAGCGCGTCCGCCACTGTGGGCGAGCCCTCTTCGGTCCTCAGGAAGCCGTAGCGGGCCATCCAGTCGTCGTTGAAGATCTTCGACAGGTATCCCCGGCCGCCGTCCGGCAGGAGCACGACGATCACATCGTCCGGCCCCGCTCGGCGCGCCACCTCGAGTGCCGCCACCACCGCCATGCCGCATGATCCCCCGACCAGCAGTCCTTCTTCCCTGGCCAGGCGGCGCGTCATCTCGAACGAGTCCGAGTCGGAAACCTCGATGATCTCGTCGCAGATGCCGCGGTCGTAGGTTTCGGGCCAGAAGTCCTCGCCGACGCCTTCGACCAGGTAGGGCCGCCCGGTGCCGCCGGAGTAGACCGAGCCTTCCGGGTCGGCGCCGATGACCCGTACGGCCGGGCTCTGTTCTTTCAGATAGCGCCCGACTCCGCTGATCGTGCCGCCCGTGCCGACGCCGGCGACGAAGTGGGTGATCCGCCCGTCGGTCTGTTTCCACAGCTCGGGGCCGGTTTCCTCGTAGTGGGAGCGCGGGTTGGCCGGGTTGCTGTACTGGTCGGGCTTCCACGCGCCGGGCACTTCGCGGGCCAGGCGGTCGGAGACGTTGTAGTAGGAGCGCGGGTCTTCGGGGGCGACCGCGGTCGGGCAGACCACGACCTCGGCGCCGTACGCCTTCAGGACGTTGCGCTTGTCTTCGCTGACCTTGTCGGGGCAGACGAAGATGCACCTGTAGCCGCGCTGTTGAGCCACCAGGGCCAGGCCGACGCCGGTGTTTCCGCTGGTGGGCTCGACGATGGTGCCACCGGGCTGCAGCAGGCCGGCCTTTTCGGCGTCGAGCACCATCCGCAGGGCGATGCGGTCTTTGACCGACCCGCCGGGATTGAAGTATTCGACCTTGGCCAGCACCGTCGCGGCGATGCCCTCAGTGACCTTGTTCAATTTGACCAGGGGGGTGTCCCCGATGATGTCGACGACGTTGTCGTAATAGCGCACGCCTCAGACTACGACTACCTGGTCCTGACGCCTCTCCCAGTCCAGGAAGCGCTCGGTCTCGGCCAGGATCGAGCCGGCCAGCCAGGCCACCGCGACCGCGTCGTCGACGAGGCCGACGACGAGCAGGAACGCTTCGGGGATCACGTCGATGGGGGACAGAACGTAGGCCGTGGCGGCCGCCATCATCGCCACGCGCATGCCGCCGTCGTATTGACCGCGCACGGTGGCCTTCATCATTCGCGGGACCGCCGCGATGCGGGTGCCCAGCGACGGGCCACCTCGGGCGCCCGCCATGAGGGCTTTGGCCAGGGCGGTGAACGCCGCCGTCCGTTTCAGCGTCTTCGCCATGCTGTTCTCCCTTCGCTCACCGGCAACTCAGCCGCCACTCCAGCATGACGTGGCCGCGCCATGATTGCTTGTCGCCCGCACGCGATAGCCTCGAATTCCTGAGCCGTTCTTGATCTTCGAAGTTGGCGAAGCGACAGCGAGGGAGCGTGTGAGCACCAATCAGATCTCCGCGGAGGACTGGCGCCGGATCAAGCTGGCGGGCCAGATCCTCGGTGGTGTGACGGGCGTGGTGGCCGGGGTGACCGCGCTGTCGGCCGGCCTGCTCATGCGGCAGGCGGCGGACGCGCGCCGCATCATTCCCATGGCCGAGGCGCCTCCGCCGCGCGGCGACGGGCTCTACGGGGGCAAGTTCGGCGGTAAGGCGATCACCATGGTCATCCTGGGTGACTCGTCGGCGGCCGGCTATGGCGTGCACCGTCCCCGCGAGACTCCCGGCGCGCTGCTGGCCACGGGGGTGTCGCGTCGCCTGCGCCGGCCCGTGCGGCTGCACCGGCTGGCCGTCGTCGGTTCGATGTCGTCGGGCCTGCCGTACCAGGTGGACGCCGCCCTCGAGTACAGCCCGGACGTGGCGATCATCCTCATCGGTGGCAACGATGTCACCCACATCTCCGACCGGGTCGGCGCCGTGCGGCATCTCGGTGATTCGGTGCGCCGGCTGCGCGAGGTGGGCTGCCGGGTGGTCGTCGGCACGTGTCCCGACATCGGGGCGATCCAGCCGATCAAGCCGCCACTGCGCTGGCTGGCCCGCAAGTGGAGCCGCGACCTGGCCGCCGCGCAGACGGTCGCGGTGGTCGAGGCCGGCGGTCGTACGGTGTCGATCGGGGGCCTGCTCGGGCCGATGTTCGAGGCCGACCCGGTGCGCATGTTCAGCTCGGACCGGTTTCATCCGTCGGCCGAGGGCTATGCGCGGGCCGCCGCGGTGGTCATGCCGACCCTGATGGCCACGCTCGGCGAGGATGACCGCACGGTTCTTTCCGGGGCCGACGGGGTACGCAGTTTGGAACAGGCGGCTCAGGAAGCGGTCCACGCTCCCGGCACCGAGGTCAGCGCGGCCGGGCGGTGGGCGGTGCTGCGCCGTCACCCGTGGTTCGGCGAGCCCCGATCCTGGTTCGGGCATCGCACCACCGCGGCGCCGGGCGGGACGGCGGCGGACATTCCCGGCGGCCGCTCCGCGTCGAGCGCCGTAGGGTGGACCCCAGAGGATCATTAGGGAGGGAGTGGCATGTCGGGGCTGAACGCACGGATCGGCAGGACGGCGGCCACCGGCCTGCTCGCCGGCGCGGTGGGCGGCGCCGCTCTGATCGTCGGCGAGTTGCTCGCGGCGAAGGCTCGCCGTTACGCGAAGCCGACGATGGGCCTGGCCCTGCGCACGTCGATGGGCCCGGTCTCGGCCCCGCCGCTGCGCCTGGTGCTGCTGGGCGACTCGGCCGCGATCGGCGTGGGTGTGGAGTGGCTGAGCGAGACCGTCGGCGGCCACCTGGCCCGGTTGCTGGCCGAGGGCAGCCCCGAGGCCGGCGAGCGCCACGTGCTGCTCTCCAGCGTGGGCGTGGCCGGTTCCCGCTCGTCCGACCTGGCCACCCAGGTGGCCCGGGCCCTGCTCGGCGACCGTCCCGACGTGGCGGTCGTGCTCATCGGCGCGCATGACGCGACCAGCCTGCGCAGCCCCGAGGAGTCGGCGGCCCAGCTCGGCGCGGCCGTGCGGCGGCTGCGCGAGGCGGGCGTACGCGTCGTGGTGGGCACCTGTCCCGACCTGGGCGCCGTGCGGGCGATCGCCCCGCCGCTGCGCCAGATCGCCGGCGTGCTGGGCCGGCGCATGGCGAAAGCGCAGGCCAAGGCCGTGACCGCGGCCGGCGGCGCCGTGGTCGACCTCGGCGAGGAGACGGGCGCGGTTTTCCGGGCCGACGCCGGCACGCTCTGCTTCGACGGGTTCCACCCCTCGGCCGACGGCTACCGGGTGTGGGCGCACGCCCTCTACCCCGCCGTCGTGAAGGCGGCGATGAGCCCGGCCGGGTGATCGCACCATGACGGTTGTGTGACAAAGTTGTACTTTCGGCTAAGTTACCCGCCGGTTAAATTGAGCGCATGCCGGAAGCTGTCATCGTCGCCACCGCCCGATCCCCCATCGGCCGTGCGGTCAAGGGATCGCTGAGGGACCTGCGTCCCGACGACCTGGCCACCACGATCGTCGATGCCGCGCTCGCCAAGGTGCCGCAGCTCGACCGCACCCTCATCGAAGACCTTTACCTCGGCTGCGGCCTGCCCGGCGGGGAGCAGGGCTTCAACATGGCCCGCGTGGTCGCCACCCAGCTCGGCCTCGACGGGCTGCCGGGCGCGACCGTCACCCGCTACTGCTCGTCGTCGCTGCAGACCACCCGCATGGCGTTCCACGCGATCAAGGCCGGCGAGGGCGACATCTTCGTCTCGGCCGGCGTCGAGACCGTCTCGCGCTTCGCCCGGGGCAGCTCCGACGGCCTTCCGCCCGAGATCCAGGCCCAGGTGGGCGGCGGCTGGGACAACCCGAAGTTCTCCGACGCGCGCGGCCGCACCGCCCGCTCGGCGAAGGGCGGCACGACCTGGCACGACCCGCGCGAGGACGGCCTGCTGCCCGACGTCTACATCGCGATGGGCCAGACCGCCGAGAACCTGGCCCAGCTCAAGGGCGTCACCCGCCAGGACATGGACGAGTTCGGCGTACGCAGCCAGAACCTCGCCGAGAAAGCCATCGCCGACGGCTTCTGGGAACGCGAGATCACCCCGGTGACGCTGCCCGACGGCACTGTCGTGTCGACCGACGACGGTCCCCGCCCCGGCGTCACGATCGAGGCCGTTTCGCAGCTCAAGCCCGTTTTCCGCCCCGATGGCACGGTCACCGCGGGCAACTGCTGCCCGCTGAACGACGGCGCCGCCGCTGTGGTGATCATGAGTGACACCAAGGCCCGCGAGCTAGGCATCACGCCGCTGGCCCGGATCGTGTCGACCGGCGTCACCGCCCTCAGCCCCGAGATCATGGGCCTGGGCCCGGTCGAGGCGTCCAAGCAGGCGCTGAAGCGGGCCGGCATGACGATCGGCGACGTCGACCTGGTCGAGATCAACGAGGCGTTCGCGGCCCAGGTCATCCCCTCGTACCGGGATCTCGGCATCCCGATCGAGAAGCTGAACGTGAACGGTGGCGCGATCGCCATCGGTCACCCGTTCGGCATGACCGGCGCCCGCATCACCGGCACCCTGCTCAACAGCCTCGACTGGCACGACAAGAGCATCGGTCTCGAGACGATGTGCGTCGGTGGCGGCCAGGGCATGGCGATGGTCCTGGAACGCCTGAGCTGAGTTTCCGCCGGGCCCGGCCTGCCACGAGCGGCCGGGCTCGGCGGTGTTACAACGACGCCTTGAGCGCGTCGACCGCCGCGGTGGCCTCGGCCAGAACCGACGGCGACGGGCCGGCGGCCAGCAGATCGTCGGCCGTCACGCGGAGCTGGTCGGCCAGGATCATGTCGTGCTCGCGGGGCACCGGGCGGCGCGGACGCTGCTCGGCGTCGGCCCCGAGGTCGGCGAGCAACTGCACCAGGGCGTACGCCCGGTCGTTGCGGCCCTCGGCCTGCCAGCGTGGCTGCTCCCAGAAGCGCACCTGGTTGAGCAGCCGGTCGATCGACGTCGCGAAATCGCTCACGGGCCCAGCGTAAAGAGCGGCGCCCGGCTCGTCCGAGGACGGGCCGGGCGCCGGCACAGCGAAGAGATCAGTCGTCGCCTTGCAGGAAGCTCAGCAGGCGCAGGATCTCGAGGTAGAGCCAGACCAGGCTGACCAGGATGCCGAACGCGGCCACCCAGGAGTAGCGCTGGGGCAGGCCCAGGCGGACGCCTTCCTCGACCTCGTTGAAGCTGAGGATGAAGCTGAGGGCGGCGACCACGATGCAGACGATGCTGAAGATGTAGCCGATGGCACCGTTGTCGCGCAGGCCGGTGCTGACACCGAACAGCGAGAGCACCAGGTTGATCAGGATGAGCGCGAAGATGCCGCCCATCACGGCGTACATGCCGCGCTGGAACTTCGGCGTGGCCCTGATGACCTTGGCCTTGTAGAGGATCGCCATCAGGAAGAAGACGCCGAACGTGGCGGTCACCGCCTGAAGGACGATGCCTTGATAGCCGAGGATCTCTTGGAAGAACTTGCTCGCCATGCCAACAAAAACGCCCTCGATGACCGCGTAGGTCACGATGAGCGCCGGGTTGGCCATGCGCATGAACGAGATGACCAGGCCCAGGATCAGACCGATCACAGCGGCGCCGATCCACGCGGCGCCGGTGGCCGAGTCGGGAACCACGTTCCAGGCGACGACCGCGGAGACGCCGGTGATGCCGAGCAGCGTGACGGTCTTGACGACGACGTCGTCAATCGTCATGGGCTTCACGGCGGGCGGTGCGGCGGGGTAGTCCGTCGCGCCGGGGTACGGCTGACCGTAACCCGGGGCGCCGGTGGGGCCGTATGCCCCGTACCCGGCAGTACGCTCCCGCTCGGCCGCCTGGCCGAGGCGCGAGAGCACCGGGTTGGAAGTCTTCACTGTGTCCAGCCTCCCTTGAGGTTGAGGCACGTTGACGTGCTCATCAAGGGTAAGGGTTGAACCCCGTCTAAGTAGCCTTGGAAAGCTGTGAACAGGCTGAAGATGAAGGGTTTTTCCAGCTCAGAGTGCCCGGGGCGGGTCTCGAACCCGCACGCCTTTGTGAGGCAGCCGCTTTTAAGGCGGCCGTGTCTGCCATTCCACCACCCGGGCGGGCCTAGGACCCCACCGTTACCAGTGAGGTCCTAGGACACCGTATACGTCCGGGCGGCGCGGGAGGATACCGCCTCAGCGGGATCCGGCGCCGATCGTCTGACGGTCGTCCTTGCCCGGCACCGGCGGGGTCACCTCGGTGAACTCCTCACGCGGAGCGTGCAACTGGCCCAGGGCCACCGTCTCGCGCTTGAACAGGAACGCGAGGGTCCAGTCGGCGACCACGCGCGCCTTGCGGTGGAACGACGGGATGCGGCTGACGTGGTAGCTGCGGTGCATGAACCACGCGGGTAGGCCCTTGACCTTGATGCCGTAGACGTGCGCGACGCCCTTGTAGAGGCCGAGGCCCGCGACGCTGCCCACGTACTTGTGCTTGTACTCCTTGGGCAGGCCGCCGAGCACGACCTGGCGGATGTTGTCGGCCAGGACCTTGGCCTGCCGCACCGCGTGCTGGGCGCTCGGGGAGCACCAGCCACCGGGGTTGGTCAGGTCGGGCACCTGGGCGCTGTCGCCGGCGCTCCACGCGCCCTCGAGCACCTTGCCGTCGCTGTCGGCCACCTGCAGGGTGGGCAGGCAGTTGACGTGGCCGCGGGGGCCGCGGGGCAGGTCGGTGTGGTCGAGCATCGGCGACGGCTTCACGCCGGCCGTCCACACCAGAGTCTCGGCGCGGAACCGGTCGCCGTCGGAGAGCACGATCTCACCGTCGACGCACGATTCGAGCCGGGTGTCGAGACGCAGCGAGATGCCGCGCTTGTCGAGCTGACGGGCCGCGTAGGCCCCCATCTTCGCGCCGACCTCGGGCAGGATGCGGTTGGTCGCCTCGACCAGGACGAACTTGACCTCGTCCTGAGACAGCTCGGGGTAGTACTTGAGGGCGTCGCGGACGACGTCCTCCATCTCGGCGAGCGCCTCGATGCCGGCGAAACCGCCGCCGACGAAGACGAACGACAGCGCCGCCTTGCGGACCTCGGGATCGGGCGTCACGGCTGCGACGTCGAGCTGGTCGAGGATGTGGTTGCGCAGGTAGATGGCCTCACCGATGGTCTTGAGGCCGATGCCGCGCTCGCTCAGGCCGGGGATCGGCAGCGTACGCGAGACCGAGCCCGGAGCCACGACGATGTGGTCGTAGGTCATCTCGGTGGGCGGCCCCTCGAGGGGCTGGATGGTCACCGTCTTGCGCGCGTGCTCCACCTTGGTGACCTCACCGGCCACCACGCGACACTTCTTGAGCTCGCGGCGGAGCGGCACGACGCTGTGCCGCGGGGAGATGTTGCCGGCCGCCGCCTCGGGGAGGAACGGCTGGTACGTCATGTGCGGCTGCGGGTCGATGACTACGACCTCGGCCCGGCGCCGGTTGAGCTTCTTCGACAGACGCAGGGCGGTGTAAAGACCAACGTGCCCTGCCCCGACGACGACGATTCGCTGCGGATTCACCTCTGCATTGTCCCGCGCGCAGGGGGTTCAGCGCCTCCCGGTGTGATCTATGCCAAAGCCATTTGTCAAGTGCTATGACCCACAAATTACCGACAGATTTCAGGGTCGGCGAACGAGGCGTGCTATGAGAAGCGTGGCTCCCGCCGCGCCGGCCAGACCGACCACGGTGGCCGCGAGGAACGGACCGCCCGCGAGTTCAGCGGTGAGTCCCAGCGCGAACACGGTGAGTGCGGCAGAGATAAGGATCACGCCGAGCGCACGGACGATCCAGCGGCCCACAACGTCGAGGTTGACCACCGAGTCGTACGGGAGGACAGCCGCGAGCGCCGTGAGCGAATGTCCGAGATAGAGGGCCGCGGCGATCGTCAGCACCCGCCACAACGTGACCGGGGTGTCGTCGAACGTGGTGTCGACGAGCCACCCGCCGATCACAGTCAGTGCCGCGAACGTGGCGGCCCGCCCCCGCGGAGCGAAGGCCGGGTAGAGGGCGACCGCCGCGAGCGGGACGAAGTATTGCGAGCCGAACAGCGCGAACGGCCACGCCACCGACATCGCGACCAGTCCGCAGACGGCGATCGCTACGCGCACGAGGAACGGCAGCACGGTCGCCCGCGACAGCGTGCGGCGCGTCGCGGCGAACCGGCGGGTGACGAGTCCGAGCATCAACGCCCCCTCGGCGCCGAGGCGAGCCGGGAGACGTCGCGCAGCACCAGGTCGAGACTGCCCGCGCCGGCCCACTCGACGACCGGGACACCGTGTTCACGCAGGCGGCCCAGCACGTTCTCGCGCTCGAGACGCCACAACTGGGTGGCCGCCGGGGTCCACGGCCCGCGCGCCTCGGGAGCGGCGCCGGCGGGCAGCGTGTCGACCGCGACGACGTAGCGGCCGGACCGGGCGAGCAGGGCCAGCAGGTCGGCCGAGCGCGGATCGATCAGCGGGGTGAGCACCACGACCAGGGCGTCGGACGACACCTGGTGGGCGCCGAAGTCGTGCTCGTGTTCCATCGGGTCGGCGCGTACGTCGAGCAGCCACTCGAGGACGGTCAGGTATTGGCGGCGGCCGGTCGCGGGGCGCAGCCGGCGGGCCGACGCGCCGTATTCGAGCAGGGACACCCGGTCGCCGCGCTGCAGGTAGTGCTCGGCGATCGCGGCCGAGGCCCGCACGGTCGTGTCGAGCACCGAGGCGCTGCCCTTGACCCCACCGGAAAGGCCGACCTCCCCGAGTACGTCGAGCAGCAGCACGACCTCGGCGTCGCGGTCGGACAATGTGGACGCGACGTGCAGATCGCGGGTGCGCAGCGAGACGCGCCAGTCGATGCGCCGCAGCCGGTCGCCCGGGGCGAAGGGGCGCACGCCGGCGAGCTCCCCGCCCTCCCCCATACGGCGGGACCGGTGGGCGCCGACCAGCCCGGCCGCGGCGGGCATGACCTCGATCGCGTTGAACGGCTCGGTCACCGGATAAACCCGTACGCCGTGAGCCTGGGTGACAACCGGGCGGCAGGCCAGCAGCCCACCGCAGGCGGCGACCCGCGCGGCAGCCGGTCCGACGTCCTGCCGGCCCCAGCGCAGCGCGTCGCCGGACAGGTCGACCGCGGCCCAGCCGTCGGCCGCCACGGTGATGGCGAACGGGCGGTCGGCCTGCTCGAGCTTGAGCCAGCGCGACGTGCGGGTGCGCACGACCACCAGGTCGTACGTGATGTGGTCGGGGTTGGAGACGGTCACCGAGGCCTGCACCTGGCCGCCCTCGACGAGCAGTTCCTCGTCGGCACCGACGGTCAGCTCGGGGGTGGCCCGGGGCATGCGGCGCAGGTGGATGGCGGCGCCGATCGCGAACGGGGCCGCGAGCAGCACCAGGTCGACCCGGCCGAGCGCGACCCCGAGCACCAGCAGCAGACCGGTGAGCAGCACGGCGCGGCCGAGCGCACGCGTCGGTGCCCACGCCGGGCCGGCACCCTGCTCGGCGGAGGCGGCCGGCGGCACGGCGCGGCGCAGCAGCGGCTCCGGAACCGTCACGTCGCGGGCTGTCCCGTCGCGTAGGTGGGCAGGGCGCCGCTCGCCGGGGCCGGGGTCGCCTGCAGCACCTCGTCGACCACGAAGGACGGGTCGACCCGGCGCAGCCACATCTCGGGGCGCAGCGTGATGCGGTGGGCCAGGGCGGGCACGGCGACGTCTTTGACATCCTCGGGCACCACGAAATCGCGGCCGGCCATCACGGCGCGGGCGCGGGCGAGCAGCAGCAGCGCGATCGAGCCGCGCGGGGACGAGCCGACCAGCACCGAGGAATGCTCACGGGTGGCCGAGGTGAGCGCCACGATGTAGCGGCCGATCGAGTCCTCGACTGTGATCATCTCGAGCGCGGCCTGCATCGACTGAAGCGTGTTGGCGTCGACGACCGGCTTGAGGAACGTCTCCTCCTGGCGGCGGGACATGCGGCGGCGCAGCACGTCCCACTCCTCCTCGGCGGTCGGGTAGCCGAACGACACCCGCAGCATGAAACGGTCGAGCTGAGCCTCGGGCAGGGGGTACGTGCCCTCGTACTCGATGGGGTTGGCCGTGGCGAGGACGTGGAAGGGCGGGTCGAGACGGTAGGTGACACCCTCGACCGAGACCTGCTTCTCCTGCATCGCCTCGAGCAGCGCGGCCTGCGTCTTCGGCGGCGTGCGGTTGATCTCGTCGGCCAGCAGGAAGTTGGTGAAGATCGGACCGGCCCGGAACGAGAAGTCGCCCTTGCGCTGGTCGTAGAGGAACGAGCCGGTCACGTCGGCCGGCAGCAGGTCGGGGGTGAACTGCAGGCGGCGGAAGTCGAGGCCGAGTGCCTGCGCGAACGAGCGCGCGGTCAGCGTCTTGCCCAGGCCCGGAAGGTCTTCCAGCAGCACGTGGCCGCCCGCGAGGATGCCGGCCAGCACCAGTTCCAGCGAGTCGCGCTTGCCGACCACCACGCTGCCGACCGAGTCCAGGACGGCCGCGGCCAGCCTTCCCACCTCGTACGGGGGAAGAGCCTGCACGCCTGTCTCCGTCACCACGGCACCTTTCTCACAGTCGTTCCAGAACGTCCACGTAGGACTCGAGGTCTCGCGCCCTGGGCAGGCGGCGGCCGTCGGCCAGCACCGCCCAGAGCTTGTCGCCCAGCAGCTCCCGAGCGCGCCGGGGGTCGGACGCACGGGTGATGCCGTGGCGCAGGCGCAGCCGCTCGTCGGTGAGCTCGGCCAGCACCGGCAGAACGTTACGCGAATACAGATCGTCGTCGGCCTGGGCCCGCTCGAGATCGCGTTCCCAGCGGCGCACGGCGGCGCGCATCGAGTCGGTGCCCGCGGTGTTGTCGGAGCGGCGCCGGTCAGAGCGCTTGGGCGCCGGGGGCGAGCGGACCTCGGCCACGGCCAGCAGGACCAGGCGCAGGCCGGCCAGGGCGGCCACCACGAACAGCACCGAGATCTCGACGTCGGCCGAGCGCAGCGCGGCCACGATCACGGCGGTGGTGACGGCGATCAGCAGCAGGTTGCGCAGGACCCAGCCGAGCCACGAACGTTTGCGCTGCTCGGGGGCGGGCTCGTCGGCGACGGGCAGGTCTTCCCGGCCGCCGAAGAGATCGTCGAGGCCGCCGTCGCTCACGCCGTCACCCCCGCGCCCAGGTCGGCCCGCAGCCGTTCGAGCGCCGAGCGGGCCTGGCGGCGCATCTGGTCGTCGACCGTGTGGGTGGCGTAGCGGGCCTGGCGGTAGACCTCGAGCAGGGCGGAGAGCACCTGGGCGTCGACGTTCTGCTCGCGCAGCAGGCGGCCGACCAGGTCGGTGGGGCTGTCGCCGGGGTGGCGCGGGGTGCCGGCGGCCGCGGCGGCCTGTTCGAGCCGCACCCAACAGGCGATCACGGCGCGGCGCGGGTCGCGGTCGGTGTCGGAGAGCTCCTCGAGGCCGGCGTCGAGCGCGGCGACCAGCTCCTCGGCCGTACGCGGCTGATCTTTGCGGTGGCGGCGACGGTCGTTCTTGCCGGAGCGCCGGCGACGGTCGCGCAGCAGTGTGAAGATCAGCAGGCCGATCAGGACGAGGACCACCACGCCGAGAACGACCAGCGCGACGGTGTTGATCCAGTCGGGCAGGCCGCGGGCGGGTTCCGGCGTGGGCGGGGCGCTCTGCTGCCCGGCCGCACCGCCGGTGGGCAGCAGCGGAGCCTCTTGCGGCTCGTCGCGGACGATCTCCTCGAGGCGGGGCTCGGACCGGGTCGCCGCCAGGGCGGTGCCGAAGAGCAGCACGAGGACGGCGGCCAACGGCCACCACCGCCGGAGAGCTGCGAAAACCATCGGTTCCTTCCATCCGGCCGCCCCTGAAGACAGTCAGATTCGAGCCAGCTTTTTGGCCTCGGCGAACACGTCGTCGAGCATGGCCGGGGTGAGCTTACCGGTGAAGGTGTTCTGCTGGCTTACGTGGAAGCAGCCGAGCAGATCTGGCACACCCGGCTGGCTGACGAGCCGGCCGTGCCCGAACTTCGGCCGCGGCACCGGCGGCCGGACGCCGTACACCGCGGTCATCGCCGGCCACCACGCCTGCCAGGCGAAAGCACCGAGAGCGACCACGACGCGCAGGGTCGGGCTGATCAGGTCGAGCTCCCGGTGCAGCCACGGGGCGCAGTTGTCGCGCTCCTCCGGGAGCGGTTTGTTGTCGGGCGGGGCGCACCGGACGGCGGAGAAGATCCGCAAATGTCTCAGCGCGAGGCCGTCGTCGGCAGAGACGCTGGTCGGCTGGTTGACCAGCCCGGCGCGGTGCAGCGCGGCGAAGAGCACGTCGCCCGACCGGTCACCGGTGAAGATGCGGCCGGTGCGGTTGCCACCGTGCGCGGCCGGGGCCAGCCCGAGGATCGCGATCTCGGCGTCGGCGACCCCGAACCCGGGCACCGGCCGCCCCCAGTAGTGCTGGTCACGGAACGCGGCCCGCTTGGTCGCGGCGACCTCCTCGCGCCAGGCGACCAGGCGCGGGCAGGCGAAACAATCCGCGATCCCGGCGTCGAGAACGTCGAGGGAGGCGGCACCGGCCGCCGCGATGGAGACCTCTTCGGGCGTACGCGAGTGGGACTGCACCCTGGAAGCACAGCACCTCGGCGCCATGAGCCGCCACCGGAGTCAGGCTTTGGGCCTCATGCAGAGCAGATAACCCTGCCCATCCTGGCTGGCCATGACGTAGAACTTCTCCTCGGGCTGGAAGAACTTCTCACAGGCCGGGCTCTGCAGAGACGTCTCGCCGTCGACCCGGGCGACGACGGTGAACTGCGCGTCGCCCGACCCGCAGTCGACAACGCGGGCCCCGGTCTTGGTGGTCCCCTCGTCCTTGACCTTGCTCTTGGCCGAGATGCAGTCACCGGCCTTCGCGTCGCCCGCGTTGTCGTTGAAGATGACCCGCGAGAGGGCGACCCCGGCAACCGCCATGACGATCACCAGAAGCACCCCGCCGATCATCTTGCCGGCGCCGCGTTTCCGGGGCTGCTCGGGGGCCGGCGGCGCAGAATCCGGCGCGGCGGTGACGAGCGGCTGGGTTCCGTCCGGGCCGGGCGTGGGGTCGCCGGCGGGCGGGGTGGGGACAGCGTCGCTCACAGATGTTCCTCTCGGGGGGCCGGCCGCGGGATCAGCCGGGTCGCGACACGAGACGGTAGCGACCCCTCACCACTCCACGCGACCCGTCAGCGCGCGGGCGGCGCCGACGTGGTCTTCGTGGCCGTCGGCGTGGTCGACGGCGTGGTCGACGGCGTGGGCGGCGGCACGATGGCGCTGGGAGCGACGCTCGGAGTCGTGGACCCGGACGGGGTCGCGCCCGCGGTCGGGGACGTGAACGGCGCGGCGTCCGGGCAGAACGGGTAACCCATCGTCCGCGAATGGCTGACCTCGCCGGTGTCCGGGTTGTTGCACCAGGGGTCGCCGAGCTGCACCGGGTTGCCCTCCTGGTCGAACAGCCGCGCCCCGGGAACCAGCCGGCCCTCCTGGTCGTACACGAAGAGGTCTCTGACGTTGTCGAACGGCGACCCGCCGGAGTAGCCCACGTCCTGATAGCCCGGGTCGCGCACGGAGCTGTCCGCGCTGAAGAACCCGGCCAGCGCGAAGATCGCCAGGACGGCCGTGCCGCCGTGCAGCAGGTTGCGCTGCCATCCGGTCAGCCGCGGGTCGCGCGCGCCGAGCAGGATCGAGCCGATCACCGCCCCCGCGAGCAGCAGCAACGCGATGATCGTGCTGTTCCCGACGCGGGGCAGCAGGCCCATCGAGTGCGACCCGCCGTCGAGCAGGAGCGCGATCGCCATCGCGGCCAGATAGCCCCGCAGCACCCACCACGCCGGTCGCAGCAGCGTGAGGAACTCGCTCGCCGTGGCGTACCCGATCAGGGGACCGATCTTGACGTCGGCCCGCCCCCAGATGCGCAGGACGTCGGCCTTGGCCTCGTGGAGCGCGACGAAGCGGGGTTTGGGCGGGTCGGGGAAGCCGCCGACGAACCCGGCCGCGGTGGCGCGCAGCTCGGCCGCGTACGCCTCCGGGCTGCCCAGCCGGTCGGTGAGCGTCATCGAGTCTTCGGCGCGGATCTCGGCCAGGTGTTCTGGCAGGTCTTCGAGCAGCTCGGCGCGGGTCGCCTCGGGGAGGTCGGCCAGCGCCGCACGGACCCGCTCGACGTACTCGGTGATCTCGTCCTGTGCCGTGGAGTTCACGCCGTCTCCCGCTCGCGAAGCAGATCGTCCATGGTGGATGCGAAGCCGTGCCACACTTTGCCCGACCGCTGCAACTCGGCGCGACCGGCGGCGTTGAGGCCGTAGTACTTGCGGTGGGGGCCTTCGTCGCTGGGAACCACGTAGGTGTTCAGGAATCCGCCGGCGTAGAGGCGTCGTAGCGTGCCGTAGACGGACGCGTCGCCGACCTCGTCGAGCCCGGCGGCTCGCAGGCGGCGAAGAATGTCGTAGCCGTAGCCGTCCTCGCCACGCAGCACGGCGAGAACGGCCAGGTCCAGGACACCCTTGAGCAGCTGGGTGGTATCCACGCGGTGGACAGTACTGCGCATTGCGAAATACCGTCAAGAGCGTTGTACCGCTCGGCGTTCGGAGAGCTCGTCAGGCCAGGCTGAAGGCGATGCCGTCGAGAATGTCGTGCTCCGACGCGATCACCGCGTCGTGCCCCGAGCGCTCCATGATCGTGCGCAGGATCAGCGCGCCCGCCCCGATCACGTCGGCCCGGCCGGGGTGCATGACCGGCAGGGCCAGGCGCCGCTCGACCGTCATGGCCAGCAGCTCGGCGGTCACCCGGGATACGTCGTCGAGGCTCACCTCGGCGTGGTGAATGCGCGTGGGATCGTACTCGGAAAGGCCTTCGGCCAGGGCCGTGACCGTCGTGACGGTGCCCGCCAGCCCGACGAGGGTCTTGGCCTCGCGACCGGGGACCGCGGTCAAGGCGATGTCGACGGCCGCCGTCACGTCACGCTCGGTGTTGTGGATCTCGGCGGGCGTCGGCGGGTCGCTGTGCAGGTGACGCTCGGTCATGCGGACGCAGCCGATGTCCATCGAGATCGCGTGGTCGACGTTGGCGACGCCGGTGACGAACTCGGTCGAGCCGCCACCGATGTCGACGATCAGGTAGGGAGTCTCGGCGGTCAGCCCCGCGACCGCGCCGGTGAACGAGAGCCGGGCCTCCTCGGTGCCGCTGATCACCTCGGGGTCGATGTGGAGCACGCCGCGCACCATGTCGCGGAACTCCTGCGCGTTCGAGGCATCGCGCGACGCTGAGGTCGCACACATGCGCACCCTCGTCACGCCCAGTTCGGCGATCTCGGCGGCATAACCGATCAGAGCCTTCCGCGTACGGGCCAGAGCGCCCTCGGACAGCCGGCCCGTACGATCCACGCCCTCACCGAGTCGCACGATCTCCATGCGCCGGGCCACGTCGGTCAGCCGTCCGTCCGCGACGTCGGCGATGAGCAGGCGGATCGAGTTCGTCCCGCAGTCGATCGCGGCGACGCGGCTCATAGATGCAACAGCATTCTCGTGTTCCCCAGCGTGTTGGGCTTGACCCGTTCCAGGTCGAGGAATTCGGCGACACCTTCGTCGTACGAGCGCAGGAGTTGCTCGTACACAGCATGCGGCACGGGGGCGCCGTCGATCTCGGTGAACCCGAACGAACCGAAGAACCGGGTCTCGAACGTGAGGCAGAAGACGCGGGCCACCCCGAGATCACGGGCCACGTCGAGAAGCCGCTCGACGATCTGGTGACCGATCTTGCGCCCGCGGAAGGCGGGGTCGACGGCCACGGTGCGGATCTCGGCGAGGTCTTCCCACATGACGTGCAGGGCGCCGCAGCCTCTGATCTCGTCGCCTTCGGCCGCGACCCAGAACTCCTGCACCGACTCGTAGAGGGTGACCGTCGCCTTGCTCAGCAGCCGGCGGTCGGCCGTGTATTCGTCGACCAGGGTCCGGATCGCCCGGATGTCGCTGGTGCGCGCGCGGCGGATCTCCAACTCACTCGGCCTTGGGGACGCACGGGCCGTCGATCCACCACGGTTCGACCGCGTCGCGCACCTCGTCGCCGAACGGGTTGACGCCGCGGCCCACGGCCAGCGCGTGGCCGAGGTGCACGTGCAGGCATTTCACCCGGTCGGGCATGCCGCCGGCGGCCACATGCGCGATCTCGGGCACATCCTCGATCGCCTTGCGACGGGAGACGTAATCGGCGGCGGCGGCTTTGTACCGCGCGGCCAGCTCGGGATCGGTCGACAGGCGGTCCTGCATGTCGCGCATGACGCCGGCCGACTCGAGGCGGCTGCACGCGGCGGTCGCGTGCGGGCAGGTCAGGTAGTAGAGCGTCGGGAACGGGGTGCCGTCGTCGAGGCGGGGCGACGTCTCGACGACGTCGGGGTTGCCGCACGGGCAGCGGTGCGCGACGGCACGGGTGCCCCGGGGGCGGCGGCCCAGCTGGGCCTGGACGATGTCAAGATCGGCCTCGGAGGGTTCGCTCATTTCAGCTTTCAGTTCGGAGACTCTGCGTCCGCGGCTCTCACGCTGCTCCACAGCGTGTCGTACCAGCGGTCGGGCGCGGGCGCCGGGGGTTTGGTGCCGGCCTCGGCGGCGGCGCCGGCCGGGTCGTTCAGCACCACGAGCGGGATCTCGCCGTCGCGCACGTAGAACAGTTTCTCGCGGGCCTGCGCCCGGAGGTATTCCGGGTCCTGCCACTTCTGCAGCTCTTGCGACTTCTGCACGATGAGCTCGCGCTGCGCGGCCTGGTCGGCCTCGAGCTGGGCGATCTGCGATTCCTGCGCGAGATAGACCCGGAGCGGATAGGTGTAGGCCAGCGCGAGCGCGATGAACACGACGATGAGGATCATCGCGCGACCGGTCAGGGCTCGTGGCCTCGGAGCGACGGTGCGCTTGGTGGCCCCCCGGCCGCCGTTGGCCGGACGGCGCGAGGCGGTCGGGCGGTTGGCGGTCTTGCGGATCGGGCCGGTGGTGCGGACGGCACCGGTCTTGCGCACGGCGCCCGTCTTACGGACCGCGCCGGTGTTGCGCACGGCCCCGGTGGCTCGGGCACGCGACGACGCGGGGCGGCGGGCCGGGCCCTGACCGCTCGGTGCTCGTCGCTGTGTCACCCCAACCCCTCCGTCATGTGCCGTGGCGCCCGCTGGAAACCTATGCCCGTTTCCGCGGGCGCCACAACTCCATGATCTAGCGGGCCCTCGTCACGCGGTGCGGTAACGCGGGAAAGCGCCCGCACCGGCGTACCGGGCCGCGCCCTCGAGCTGCTCCTCGATGCGGAGGAGCTGGTTGTACTTCGCGACCCGGTCGGACCGGGCGGGAGCGCCGGTCTTGATCTGGCCGCTGCCGACCGCGACGGCCAGGTCGGCGATCGTGGTGTCTTCCGTCTCGCCCGAACGGTGGCTCATCATCGTCTTGAAGCCGGCCCGGTGGGCCAGGTCGACGGCGTCGAGCGTCTCGGTCAGCGAGCCGATCTGGTTCACCTTGACGAGCACGGCGTTGGCCGCGCCCTCGGCGATGCCCCGGCCGATGCGGGTCGGGTTGGTGACGAACAGGTCGTCGCCGACGATCTGGATCTTGTTGCCGAGCTCGGCCGTCATCGCGGTCCAGCCGGCCCAGTCCTCCTCGTCGAGCGGGTCCTCGATGGAGACGATCGGGTATTCGGCGGCGAGCTTCGCGTAGTAGGCGATCATCTCGTCGGTCGTCTTCGGGGCGCCCTCGAAGACGTACGCCCCGTCCTTGTGGAACTCGGTCGCGGCGACGTCCATCGCGAAAACGATGTCGGTGCCCAGCTTGAAGCCGGCGGCCTGCACGGCCTCGGCGATCAGGTCGAGGGCGCTCGCGTTCGACGGCAGGTTGGGGGCGAAGCCGCCCTCGTCGCCCAGGCCGGTCGACAGGCCCTTCTTCTTCAGCACCGACTTGAGCGCGTGGTAGACCTCGGCGCCGGTGCGCAGAGCCTCGCGGAACGTCGGGGCGCCGATCGGCGCGATCATGAATTCCTGCACGTCGACGTTCGAGTCGGCGTGGGCGCCACCGTTGAGGATGTTCATCATCGGCACCGGCAGGACGGCCGCGTTGGGGCCGCCGACGTAGCGGAACAGCGGCAGCTCGGCGGAGAGCGCGGCGGCCTTGGCGACCGCGAGCGACACGCCGAGGATCGCGTTGGCGCCCAGCTCGCTCTTGTCGGCGGTGCCGTCGAGGTCGAGCATCTTCTGGTCGATCAGGCGCTGCTCGCTGGCCTCGTAGCCGACGAGCTCGTCGGCGATCTTGTCCTCGACGTTCGAGACGGCCTTCTCGACGCCCTTGCCCAGGTATCGACCCTTGTCGCCGTCGCGCAGCTCGATCGCCTCGAAGGCGCCGGTCGAGGCGCCCGAGGGCACTGCGGCGCGGCCGACCGTGCCGTCGTCCAGCCCGACCTCGACCTCGACGGTCGGGTTGCCCCGGGAGTCGAGAATCTCGCGGGCGACGATCGCTTCAATGGTGGCCATGTGTCGTGTCGCTCCCTCTAGTAAGGCTGCAGTTCACCGACCGCGACCCTGCGGCCGACCACGACTTGAGCCTAACGAGCCCCGGCAGCGGGCGTACGCGCGGCCGGTTCTTTTGGTTTTGCCCTCATGTGGGGGCCGGCGCTGCCGATAACCCGGTCACTATGAGCACACCCATGCTTCCCGCCGACGGGTCGTACATCGAGATGACCTCGTTCGGCGAAACGCTGCCAGATGTACGCGTCGTGACGGCCACGGACGAGGTGATCACCCTGTCCATGGCCCTGGACGACCTGCCACCGGCGAACTCGGAGGTCCGTTTGCGCTGGGCCGCCGCCCCGCGCGGAGGGTATGCCCTCGTGGGCACCGTGGCCGGGATCGACGGGAACCGGGTCGAGGTGCGCTACTCGGCCACACCCGCGATCGAGCAGAGCCGCGACTTCGTGCGCGGGGGCGGCGGCGAACCGATCGTGCTGGTGCGCCCCGGTCTGGAAAGTGCCCAAGGCTTGATCCACGACCTCAGCGAGGGCTCGGTGCGGGCCCACTTCACCGATGTCGAGGTGGCGCTGGGCGACGAGATCACCCTTCGCATGCAGGTCGGGGACGAGGTGGTCGCGTTCGCGGCCCGCGCGTCGAAGGTCAGCTCGGTGCGGCAGCAGATCCCGGTCCGCGGGCCGCTGATGGTCGAGCTGGTCGCGGTGTTCACGGCGGCCGACGAGCACCAGGCCCGGGTCATCCGGCGCTACATCCTCACTCTTCAGATGAGGGCGCGGGCCCAGGCCCGATAACGGTTTGCCGAGGGTTGCGTCGATGGGCCAAGGTGTCAGGCGTGCCCGCAGTTACGCGCCTGACGCTCACCGGCCTCGTCGTCGTGGGCGCCGCGCTGCTCGGCACGGCCGGCTGCGCCGGGCTCGACGAGGCCAGCGCCTCCCCGATGACCAGGGAAAACCTGATCACCGAGACGGCCGATCAGCTCGCCGCGGGATCGGCCCTGACCTATCAGGCGACCTATCGGGTGACCGGCGGCGAAACGGCCACGATGAGCCGCGCGCAGGGTCCTCCGCGCGCGGCCTACGTCTATCCGGGCGGTCGCGTGATCACGACCACCACGGCGACGATCCGCTGCACGGGCTCGTCGTGCACCTCGACGAAGGCCGACCCGTCGGTGGCCGCCTCCCTGGACGGGGCGCCGTTGGTCTCCCCCGAAGCCGTGCAGGCGATGCTCACGGCGGCCGCGATCGACCCGGTCGTCGAGACGAAACAGCACGACACGACCATCGCGGGACGACACGCTCTGTGCCTGCAGCTGCGCGACGTCGACGGAACCGCGGCCCCGGTCTTCGACGTCTGCGTGACGAACGAGGGCGTGCTGGCCAGCTTCACCGCCACCATCGACGGCAAACCGGTCGAACAGGCCCTGACCGCCTACCAGGACGCCGTCCCGATCGACGCGTTCCAGGTGCCCCCGGGCCACCGGCTGATCGGTTCGTGAACCTCGCCCGCGCCTGACGCGACTGAACAGTTCGATGAGTGACGAACTGTTGGTGATCCGCTGCCGCCTGGGCGAGCGGGAGGCCTTCGCCGAGCTGGTGCGGGCGTGGCACGAGCGCGTCGAGCGCTACGTGAGCCGCATGCTGGGCCGGCCCGACGACGACGTGGTGCAGGAGATCTGGCTGGCCGTCGTGAAGGGCCTGCCCCGCCTGCGGCAACCGGACCGCTTCGCGCCCTGGCTGTATTCGATCGCCCGCCGGGCGGTGATGAATCGGCTGCGGGACTCGTACACCCCGCCTGTTACTTCAGACGTTTTGTCGCCTTTTTCGACGCTTGACGATGACGTGCTGGACCGACAGGTGATCGCGGCGGCGCTAGGGGCGTTACCGCCGCGCGAACGCGAGGTCCTGATGCTGTTCCATCTCGAGGACCTCCCCCTGCAGGCGTGCGCCGAGATCTGCGACGTGCCGGTCGGAACGATCAAGTCACGCCTCAACCGAGCGCGGCGGCTGCTGCACGAAGAACTGCTGTCGAGGGGTGGCAGCTGCTGACGTGTTGATAGTCGGTAGTGCTCACTGGTTGGCAATAGGGACGGTGTCAAGGCAAAGAAGTGGGCAGCGGCCACCGGTATCCCGTAGGCAAACTTGCTGCGGCGCCACATACCAAATTCCTAGGCAGACGACGACATGTCTCTTGACTAGTTGCCATGCGGTAGCGGAGACTGGTTTCGTTCCGATGGAGGGCATGTAGAGGGGGGACCGTGAGCGATAGTGTGCGTTCGGGTGTCACCTCTGCGATCTCGGGTGCCGGGCCGTGATTTCGACGCTTTGCACACGGTCGCGTCGCAGGATCGTCCTTCCACGACGTGCTCGGCCTGTGGCGCGGTGAAAACCAAGCCGGCCCTGTCCGAGCGTGAATGCCGTTGTGTGGCGTGCGGCCTGGTCATCGACCGGGACCGGAACGTCGCGCTGAACCTGGCCGCGCTCGCGGCACAGTTCGACACCGCCGGGAGTGGCTCGGTGGCAGCACGTGGAGCCGACCAGAAGACCCGCGTATGCGGGCGGGTGGCTGTGAAGCGTGAACCCGGCACGACAGCAGTCGGTCAGACCGGGACCGTCCCGCCGCAAGGCAGGACTACCAACCGTGTGCTCACCAAAGCGCACTGAGCGGTAACGGTACACCGAATGACACCCGACGAACTGATCGGACGCCTTTCCGCCCACGCTGTCGCTGCGCAGGAGATTGACGTACGTCGTGGTGGCGTTGCTCGGCCTGGTCGGCGCCGGCCTGATCAGCGTGCTGTGGGCGACCGAACCCGGCCTGCCCGTCCGCACCCGGGCCGCGTTAGCCGTGCTGGTGACGGTCGGCCTGGGCTGGACCACCTTCGGCACCTGGGCGGTGACCCGCCGAACCCCGCTGTTCGCCCGCGACCGCGTCATCGCCGCCTGGCTGGCCCTGGGCGCGTGGACGGTGTTCGCCGTAGGGGCGCTGGTCGTCGCCCCGACCACACCCGGGTGGCTGATCACGGTCGCCCTGCTGCTCGGCGCGACCGCCGTCGCGAACCTGGGTGTCGCTTTGCGAACCCGCGCGGGTTTGCGCCGCCGGCGAGCCGAGCTGGACCGCGCTTCACGTCAAGGTCATCAGTAGGGGCCGAAGGCGGACGGCCCTTTCCCGCTGCCAGTTCCGCAGAGTTGGGTGGCCCGGCGGGGCCGGCAGGGTCGACCGGTAGCGCCACATGCCGGCCAGCGCCGCCACGAACCGCACGGCACCAGCCGGCAAGCCGCCGAGAATCTTCGTGGCGGAGGCGAGGGCAACCTCGGCTCCTTCGCGATGGCCGGCCCCGACAAGGTCGGCTGCCAAACGCGCCCGGTCGAGCCAGTCCGCGCCGGCACAGCCGAAACTCCAATCCACCAGCACGGCCCGCCCCACGCCGGAGTCGACCACGGCGTTGTCGGCCCGCACGTCCTGATGCACCAGCGTTGTGCCGGTCGTCCACTGCTCCCAACCTTCGGCCAACTCGGCGAGGGCACCAGCATGCCGGTGCTCCCAACGGTCGAGAGCAGCGTCAGCGGCGATCAATCGATGCCAGCCGTCGAGGTCGGTGAGCAGGTCGCCGACGCGCGGCAGCGAAGGCGGCGCGGTCAGGGCGGCGATCTGTTCGCAGGCCGCGACGACCAGGGTGACCGTCGTGGCCGTCCAGGGCGGCCCGGCCGGGTCACCCTCGGCCAGCGACATCACCAGAGCACACCAGCCGCCGACCTCGACCGTGCCGAGCAAGGATGGCGCGGGTGCTGCAGCCGGGATCGCGGCCAGGACGTCCGCCTCACGGAGGTAGAAGCGATGGGAGGCCTCGCTCGCCTCGCGCGACACTGCCTTGGCGAAGACCCGGCGGCCGTGGGCCAGGTTCAGGATCGCGGCCGGCCCGGGTGACATGCCGCCGTGCACGTCACGCGCGCCGGCCACGGGTGAGCCGCACGCGATGTCGACTCGCGACCGCAGAGCCGCAGGTGCGGATCGCCACGGCGGCCGCCGCGCGAACAATTCGGCCCCTCAGACGCCCAGGAGGGTGCTCAGGTGGCGTGGGGGCGGGGAGCCGTGGGCCAGCATCGCGTCGTGCCAGGCCTTGGGGGTGGCGCCGAACGGGCGGGCGGCGGCGATGGCGGCGACCTCGGTGTAGCCGACGAAGTAGGTCGAGAGCTGGGTCGAGGTCAGCAGGGCGCGGCGCCACTTGCCGGCGGCCTCGCCCTCCTCTTGGAAGCCGGGGCCGGTCATCATGGCCATCGCCTCGGACTCTTGCAGATCGTCGCAGTGGACGAGCTGGTCGATGATCGCGTTGAGGCTCATGCGGAGCTGCATCTTCAGCTGTTGCAGGCGCACGGGCAGGCCGCCGAAGCCCAGATCGGCCATCGCCTCTTCGGCGTAGACGGCCCAGCCCTCGACGAACGGGCCGGACCAGCCCAGCGCCCGCACCCGGGTCGCCGCGCGGAAGCGGCGGGAGTGGGCGAGCTGCAGGAAATGGCCGGGCATCGCCTCGTGGACGGTCAGCTCGCGGAGCATGTGGTTGTTGTATTCGCGGTAGAACGACTCGACGCGCTCGGCCGGCCAGTCGGCCGGGGTCGGTGAGATGCAGTAGAACGTCGGCACGTCGGCCGTCTCGAGCGGGCCCGGCGGGTCGCAATAGGCCACCGAGACGCCGCGGGCGAACTCGGGCATCTCTTCGATCACGCAAGGGTCGTCGAGCAGGGTGACGACGTCGTGCTTGCGGACGAACTCGGTCGCCTCCTCCATCGTGACCTTGGCCAGGTCGACGATGGTGTTGTCGGCCGGGTGCTGCGCGCCGAGGGTGGCGAGGGCCTGGCGGACCGTCTCGTCGGTGGCGGGGCCGCCGGTCAGCTCGGCGGCCGCCTCGCGCAGCCGCTCGCCGACCCGTTCGAGGTTGGCCCGGGCGCGCGACAGCACCTCGCCGGCGGGCAACTCGGTGTCGAGCGTGTGCCAGAGACGGGCCTCCCACAGGCGGCGGCCCAGACGCGGGTCGCGGCCGGGATCGCCGCTGTCGACCCGCGCGTGCAGCCAGCCGTCGAACTCGGCCAGGGCGGCCAGGGCGGCGGCCGAGGCGGGCTCGACCGCGGGGCGCATGCCCGGTTCCTGCTCGAGCAGGGCGGGCAGCTCGTCGCGGATCAGCGCGGCCGTGCCGGCGAACTGGCCGATCGCGGTCTCGGCGTGAATGCGCGGCACGTCGCGCAGCACGGCGCGGGCGGTGGCCAGCGCGTCGGGGATGGCCGCGAGCCGGCCGCCGAGGCTGGCCAGACGTTCCTCGGCCGGGGCGAACTGGCGCGAGATCAAAGCGTGCAGCAGCGGGCCGGGGTTGTGCTCGAGCGGGTTCCACTCGTGCTCGCGCACGTCGGCGAGCTCGAACAGGCCGCGCTCGGCGATCGCGCTGAGAATCGCGTGGTCGACCTGATCTTCGGGGCCGAGGCCGTCGGCGTCGATGCCGGAGAGCGCGTCGGCCGCGTCGCGCAGCATCGCGACGCGCGCGCCGACCGCGCCGGGTGACAGGTCGGGCAGGCGGTCGTCGAAACGATGGTCACCGGTGTAGGTGGCCACCGCGGGGTCACTCTCGAGGATGGCGTCGACGATGCTCTCGGCGAGCGGAACGAACTCCGGCATGTCGTGAAACCTACTCGGCCGGTCCGACATTTTTCCGTTCCGCCGCACGGACCGCCTCGGCGTATTCCAGCGCCGCCCGGCGAAGCTCCTGCTCCGCGTCCGCGCCGTTCTCAGCCACGATCCGCAGCAGCCGTTCCCCGAGATCAGAACCCTCAGGCACCGGTACGTCGAGACCGGCTCGACGCGTACGCTGAAGGATCTTGGCGGCCAGGGCGAGAGCGGGCTGACTGAGCGCGATGCCGTCGAGCGTGGAGTCCCGCGACTTCTCGGCCTTCTTGATCCGGTCCCAGTTCTCGGTGATCTCCTCGATGTCGGCGACCTCGGCCCCCGCGAAGACGTGCGGGTTGCGCCGCACCATCTTGTCGACCAGACCGCCGGCGACGTCGTCGACCGTCCAGGCCTCGTCCTCGGGCAGCTCCTCGGCCAGCCGCGAATGCAACACGATCTGCAGCAGCACGTCGCCGAGCTCTTCGCGCAGCGCGTCGGTGTCGCCGGCCTCGATCGCGTCGTACGCCTCGTAGCTCTCCTCGAGCAGGTAGGGCGCGAGGGTGCGGTGGTTCTGGGCGCGCTTCCACGGGTCGCCGCCGGGCGAGACCAGGCGGTCCATCACGGCGACGGCGTCGAGCAGGCGGGCGCCGGGCGGGTCCCAGGAGCCGTACATGAGCTCGAGCTCGGCCAGGGCGGGCTCGCGGGCCAGCCGCAGCCCCAGCGTGCGGGCGAAGGCCTCGTCTCCGGTCGGGCCGGCCAGCCAGACGACCGCGTTCCCGCCGCCGGCGTCAGTCGTGCCGCCGGCGTCAGTCGTGCCGCCGGCGTCGGTCGTGCCGCCGGCCTCAGTCGTGCCGCCGGCCGCCGCCAGCTCGGCCAGGATCCGTTCCGGGTCGCTCTCGATGACCGTGACCGGGACGCCGCTGCGCCGCAGGGCCTCGGCCTGCTCGGAGTCGGCAGCGGCGAAGACGGGGTGGGCCCGAAGGACGTCCCAGGCGGCGGCTGTGAGCAGTCCGGCGGGCAGGCGCGGCGACGTGACGAGCAGAACGATCCGAGCGGCGGTCATGGTCGCAACTCTGCCAGCCCGGGCCGTAGTTGTGACCGCGGCCCGTTTGATCTTCCGGGGTGCCACCGCCTCCCCCGCCCGCCCAAGGGACGTGGGTGGACGTTAGCGGGCGTGAGGGCTGGGCGGAGGGTTGTCCACAGGGTGCCGGCGAGTGGATCAGGAGATGTCGGTCA
The DNA here is from genome assembly GCF_003999975.1 of Actinoplanes solisilvae. Classification (GTDB taxonomy): domain Bacteria; phylum Actinomycetota; class Actinomycetes; order Mycobacteriales; family Micromonosporaceae; genus Actinoplanes; species Actinoplanes solisilvae. Next base: position 190,841 of record NZ_RJAC01000002.1, read on the forward strand.
CCGGGTCGCTGTTGGCGGAGGCGCCCAGCGGGACGATGACCAGCGGCCGCAGCGCACCGTTCTGGGTCTGGAACTCCAGGACCGGGATGCCGAGCGGCTGGTAGCGCGGGTTCACCGTGATCTTCATGGTGCCGGTGACCTCGGCGACCTCGTTGCGGACCGCCGTAGCCGTCTTCACGAGCTGCAGGTTCTCGGCCGGCAGCTGCTGCTTGAACTGCTCGAACGTCGTGTCGGCCGGGATCTCCTGCGCCGACACCAGCACGTCGTAGACCTCACGCAGGTCGGCGTCGGTCGGCTCGGGCGCTGTGCCCTGCACCTTGGTGCGCAGCGCCCGGATCAGCGCGTCGCTCTCGGCGTACAGCCGCACGTATTCGGCCGACTCGGGCAGGCGCAGCTGGGTCGCGTAGTCGCCGAGCGGCAGGTCGGTCGGGAGTGTCACCGACTCGCGCTTGGCCACCTCGGCCAGCACGTCGGCGCTGACCAGCGTGCGAACGATCTCGCTGCGCGTGATGGGCAGCGACGCGGCAGCGGCACTGGCCTGGGGCTCGGCGGGGGTGGCGGAGGCCTGCGACCGCACGGCGGCGAAAGCGTTGTCCCAGACCGCCTGCACGCGTTCCTCGGTGATGCGCCCGGTGGCGCCGACGTAGGCGGCCACGGACGGCTCCGACCGGCAGGCGGAGAGCCCGCCGACGGTCAGGGACGCAACGACGGCGATTGATGCGAGACGGCGGGCACGCTGCATGGCGTTGACTCTCTCACGTCTGATATGACCCACGTCACCGACCCCCGGAAGAAACTGATCACATCGTCAGGCTCTTGGCGGTCAGCGCCGCGACCAGCACGAATCCGATCACCACCAGGGCAACGACCTGCACCGTGGTTCGGTTTCGGCGCGGCGCGTAGGCGAGCGCGATCGCCGCGGCCGCACCGGTGAGCAGCCCGCCGAGATGCCCCTCCCACGACGTGAAGCCGGCCGTCAGCACGAGCCACAGGACAAAGGACACCAGCAGCTGCGTACGGTCGATGGGGTGCTCGTGCAGTTTGCGGGTGACCACGAAGTAGGCCGCGGCCAGCCCGAACCCGGCCCCGGACGCGCCGATCGCCGACTGGGCCGGGTCGACCAGCACCACCAGCGCCGAACCGCCCAGCGCGGCCAGCAGGTAGAGCGCGAGGTAGCGGACCCGGCCGAGCTTCTCCTCGAGGAACCGGCCCAGGATCCACAGCCAGACCATGTTGAACAGGATGTGGGTCAACCCGAACCCGCTGCCGCCCGGTGGCTGGTGCAGGAACGCCCCGGTGAACAGCCGCCACCATTCGCCGTGCAGCACACCGACGAGCGTGTAGCCGGGCGCCGGGCTGCCGTCGTCGACGTAGTACGTGCCGTCGGACCCCAGCAGCCCCGCGCCGAACACATCGAACTTGTCGATCAGTGCGGGGTGGATCAGTTCGGCCACGTACGCCAGCACGTTGACCATGATCAGCGAATAGGTGATCCACGGCGTGCCGACCGTGCGGCCGCCGAAGACCGTGCGCGCCTGACGCACGGTCTTGTTCTCGCCCTTGACGCAGACGGGGCAGCGCTGCCCGACGGGGGCCTCGCGCATGCAATCGGAGCAGATGAACCGATCGCAGCGCGAGCACCGGACGTACGTCTCCCGCTTCGGATGCCGATAACAGACCGACTCCGCGCTCACCGTTTCCACAGCGGGAGATTGTGCACGGACTACGACTTGGCGGCTACCCGTTGCGGCACTTCGCCCAGCACGTCCTTCAGGAGCTGGGCGCACCACTCGAGCAGCGCCTGGTCGCGCAGCGGTTCGCCGCCCACCCGGCGGGTGTTCGGCCGGGGCACGCTGACCTGGTCGGTCGCCTGCTTGTAGACCGAGTCGGGGTGGTAGCGCTTGAGCCGCAGCTGCTTCGAGTCGGGCAGCGGCAGCGGGCTGAACCGCAGGTGCTTGCCCTGCATCGAGACGTCGGTCAGCCCGTACGCCCGGGCGACCTGGCGGAAGCGGGCCACCGCGATCAGGTTGGCGACCTGGGCCGGCGGTTCGCCGTAGCGGTCGGTCATCTCGGCCACGACCTCGTCGAGATTCGCGGTTTCGCGGGCCTCGGCGAGCTTGCGGTACATCTCGAGGCGCAGCCGTTCGACCGAGATGTAGTCGACCGGCAGGTGCGCGTCGACCGGCAGATCGATCTTGACCTCGGGCTCCTCCTCGGGCCGCTCGCCCTTGAACGCCTGCACGGCTTCGCCGACCATGCGCACGTAGAGGTCGAACCCGACGCCCTCGATGTGCCCGGACTGTTCGCCGCCGAGCAGGTTGCCGGCGCCGCGGATCTCGAGGTCCTTCATCGCGACGTACATGCCCGCGCCCAGCTCGGTGTGCTGCGCGATCGTGGCCAGCCGCTCGTGGGCCTGCTCGGTGAGCGGCTTCTCGCGGGGATACAGGAAGTACGCGTACGCCCTCTCGCGCCCTCGCCCGACCCGGCCGCGGATCTGGTGGAGCTGGGCGAGGCCGAGCAGGTCGGCCCGTTCGACGATGAGCGTGTTGGCGTTCGGGATGTCGATGCCGGACTCGACGATCGTGGTGCAGACCAGGACGTCGAACTCCTTCTCCCAGAACCCGACCATGACCTTCTCGAGCTGCTCCTCGCTCATCTGGCCGTGCGCCACCGCGACCCGCGCCTCGGGCACCAGCTCGCGCAGCTTGCGGGCCGCCTTGTCGATCGACTCGACGCGGTTGTGGAGGTAGAACACCTGCCCGTCGCGCAGCAGCTCGCGGTGGATGGCCGCGGCGACCTGCTTGTCGTCCTGCGCGCCGACGAAGGTCAGCACCGGGTGCCGTTCCTCGGGCGGGGTCGCGATGGTCGACATCTCGCGGATGCCGGTGATCGCCATTTCGAGCGTACGAGGGATGGGCGTGGCCGACATGGTCAGCACGTCGACCGAGGCCCGCAACGCCTTGAGCTGCTCTTTGTGCTCGACGCCGAAGCGCTGTTCCTCGTCGACGATGATCAGGCCGACGTTCTTGAACTTGGTCGAGTTGGACAGCAGGCGGTGCGTGCCGATCACGATGTCGGCGGTGCCGTTGGCGGCCTGCTCGAGCGTCTCGCGCGCCTCCGACGGGGACTGGAAACGGGACAGCTGCTTGATCGTGATGGGGAACTGGCCCATCCGGTCGGTGAACGTGTTGAAGTGCTGCTGGGCCAGCAACGTGGTCGGCACGAGCACGGCGACCTGCTTGCCGTCCTGCACCGCCTTGAACGCCGCCCGTACGGCGATCTCGGTCTTGCCGTAGCCGACGTCACCGCAGATCAGGCGGTCCATCGGGACCTCGAGCTGCATGTCGTGCTTGACCTCGCTGATCGCGGCGAGCTGGTCGGGCGTCTCCTGGAACGGGAACGCGTCCTCGAGCTCGCGCTGCCACGGCGTGTCGGGCCCGAACGCGTGGCCGCGCGAAGCCTGCCGGGCCGCGTACAGCTGGATGAGCTGCGCGGCGATCTCCCGGACGGCCTTGCGAGCGCGGGCCTTGCTCTTCTGCCAGTCGGCGCCGCCCATCTTGTGCAGCGCGGGCGACTCACCGCCGACGTAACGCGACAGCTGGTCGAGCTGGTCGGTCGGCACGTAGAGCCGGTCACCGGGTTGTCCCCGCTTGGAGGCGGCGTATTCGAGCACGATGTATTCGCGGTCGGCGCCGTTCACGGTGCGCTGCACCAGTTCGACGTAGCGCCCGATGCCGTGCTGCTCGTGCACGACGAAGTCGCCCGGCTTCAGCTCGAGCGGGTCGATCGTGTTGCGCCGCCGCGACGGCATCTTCCGCATGTCCTTCGTGGACGTTCCGCGGCCGCCGCTGATGTCGTTGCCGGTGATGACGGCGAGCTGCGACGTGGCGTCGACGAACCCGTGGTTGAGCCCGCCACACGTGATCAGCAACTGTCCCGGCTCGATCGGCGTCTCGATCGACTCGGTCGGCGTGACCCCCAGTCCCGCGTCGCGCAGCACCTCGGTGGCCCGCTGAGCGGTGCCGTGCCCCTCGAAGACGAGCGCGATCGCCCACCCGGCCCCGACCCAGTCCTGCAGGTCAGCAGCCAGTCGCGCGGTGTCCCCGTGGTACAGCGGCACCGGCTGTGCGGCCAGCGCGACCGCATCGCCCATGTCCGGCGACACCTCGACGGACGGCTGCTCCAGCCAGGGCTGATCATCGACCGGGGCGGAGTCGGACTCGGCCAGTCCGAACGGCGACACCGTCCACCACGGCTGCTTCAGCGTCGCCGCGTGAGCGCGTACGTCGGCCAGGGTCTTGAAGGCCGCTGCCCCGACATCGATCGGAGCCTGACCACCGACGGCGGCCGCCGCCCACGACGCCTCGAGAAATTCATCCGACGTACGGGTGAGGTCGTGCGCCCGCGTGCGGATGCGCTCGGGGTCGCAGAGCAGCACGTGCGTGCCGGTCGGCATGGTGTCGATCAGCAATTCCATGCTGTCGGTGCCGTGGAGCAGCGCCGGCGCCAGCGACTCCATGCCCTCGACCGGAATGCCCTCGGCCAGCTTCTCGAGGATCTCTTCGAGCTCGGGGTGCTCAGCCAGCAGCTCAGCCGCCCGCGCGCGAACCGGCGGCGTCAGCAGCAGCTCACGGCACGGCGGCGCCCAAAGCCGTTCGACCGGGTCGATGGTGCGCTGGTCGGCGACGGCGAAGGTGCGGATCTCCTCGACCTCGTCGCTCCAGAACTCGACCCGCGACGGGTGCTCGTCGGTGGGCGGGAAGACGTCGAGAATGCCGCCGCGCACCGCGAACTCGCCACGCTTGGTGACCAGGTCGACCCGCGCATAGGCCATGTCGGAGAGCCGCCGCACGACCCCTTCGAGCTCGGCCGGGCCACCGGTGCTCAGCTCGACCGGTTCGAGATCGCCCAGCCCCTTGAGCTGCGGCTGTAGCACCGACCGGACCGGCGCGACGACAACGTGAATCGGGTCGTCGCCGGGGTGGGCCAGCCGCCGCAACACGGCCAGCCGCCGCCCGACCGTGTCGGACCGGGGCGACAGCCGCTCGTGCGGCAGCGTCTCCCACGACGGGAAGACCGCGACCCGCGACGGGCTGATCAGATTTCCCAGCGCATCGGCCAGGTCATCGGCCTCCCGGCTGGTCGCGGTAACGGCGAGCACCGGCTTACCCGCGCCACCGATCTCGGCGGCACCGGCGACGGTGGCGACGACGAACGGGCGCAGTGACGCCGGGGCGGTGAGATCTAGCGCGTCGGACTCGACGAACCCGGCGCGAGCGAGGTCGCGGGCACGCGCAAGACCACGGTCTCGGAGGGCGGCCGGAATAAGACCGGAGAGCTGCATGGCGGGGCACCTCGTACACGTCGAAAAACCCCAGACGCCCAGAGGGGCGGGGGTACGAAACCAAGTTTAGTCCGCCCCACCGACATTCATCGTCGGCAACGGAAACGCACACCGTGTCCGACATAACCGTCGATACCTGGGCAATAGTGACAGCAGCGGAAAGCAGTCCCTGGGGAGGCAACGTGCGAATCCTGCTGCTCGTTACGGCGTTCAACGGCCTCAGCCAGCGCGTCTGGTGCGCCCTGCGCGAGGCCGGCCACGACGTGGGAGTGCAGCTCGCGACCACCCCGGCCGAGATGATCGAGGCCGTCCGGAAGATCGACCCCGAACTGATCCTCTGCCCTTTCCTCAAGCATCGCGTACCGGCCGAGGTCTGGAAGAACCGGCGGACGGTGATCATCCATCCCGGCCCGGTCGGCGACCGCGGTCCGTCCTCACTGGACTGGGCCGTGGCCGAGGGCGCTCGCACCTGGGGCGTCACCGCCCTGCAGGCGATCGAGGAGATGGACGCCGGCCCGATCTGGGCCACCCGCACCTTCCCCCTGCCGGCCGCTCCCCCGCGCAAGTCCTCCCTCTACAACGGCCCGGTGGCCGACGCCGCACTGGAGTGCGTCCTCGAGGTGGTACGCAAGGCCGCCGACACCGGCTTCACCCCAGTCCCGGCCGACCACGCGCCCACCGAGGCCCCCGGCGCCCGCTTCCGCCCCGAGATGACCCAGGCCGACCGCGCCTTCGACTGGTCGGACACCACCGACAAGATCCTGCGTCGCGTCCGGGCGGCCGACGGCTCCCCCGGCGTCCGCACGGAACTCGCCGGGCTCCCCGTCTTCGCCTACGACGCCGTCCCCGGACTGGCCCGCGCCGGAAAACCGGGCGTGCTGCTGAGCCGTCGCCAGGGCGCTGTGCTGGTCGGCACCGGCGACGGCAGCCTCTGGTTCGGCCACCTGCGCGCCGCCGAGGCCAACCACGGACGCGCGGGCCTCAAGCTCCCGGCGACCACCCTGCTCGGCGCCCGCCTGCGCGGCGTCCCCCACTCCCCGCTCCCCGTCGGGGCCGAACCGGAGTCGGTCGCCGCCTACCGCCAGGTGCGTTACCGCCGCACCGGCCGGATCGGCTGGCTGGCCTTCGACTTCTACAACGGCGCGATGGCGCCCGGCCACTGCCGCCGCCTCCTGGCCGGTCTGCGGCACGCGGCCGCCCAGGACACCGAGGTCCTCGTCCTGCGGGGCGGCACCGACGCGTTCAGCAACGGCATCCACCTCAACGTCATCGAGGCGTCCCCCGACCCGGCCGGCAGCGCCTGGGCCAACATCCGCGCGATCAACAACGTCTGCCGCGAGATCATCACCTGCGCACGGCAGGTGGTCGTGGCGGCGTACGCGGGCTCGGCGGGGGCCGGCGGCGTGATGCTGGGACTGGGCGCCGACATCGTCGCGGCCCGCGCGGGCATCGTCCTCAACCCCTACTACGACATGGGCCTGTACGGCTCCGAACTGCACACCTTCACGCTGCCCCGGCGGGTCGGGGCCGAGACGGCGCAGCGCCTGGTCGACGACAAGCTCCCGGTGAGCGCCGACCGTGCGGCCACGATCGGGCTGGTCGACGAGGTCGGTCCGCGGCACCCCGAGGCGTACGCGGAGTGGCTCACCACCCTGGCCGAGCGCGAGAGCGACCCCCGCCAGGCCCGTCGCCGCCGTCAGGAGAAGGCCCGCCGGCTGGCCTCCGAGCGCGTCCCGCTGGAGGTCTACGAGGCCCGCGAGCTGGCCGAGATGAGCCGGGACCTGTTCGGCGACCGCTCCGGTTTCGCCGCCGCCCGGCACGCCTTCGTGACCAAGACGCGCCCCGCGGTCACGCCCGAGCGCCTCCTGACCTCGCCCACGGCCGTGACCCGGATCGCGCCGGTCATACCGGTGGTCCGCCCGGCCGTGCCGCTCTCCGCCTGATGGGCCCGCTGCGCGAGAGGAATCGTCCGACCGGCCGGGTGCGGGTCAGTGCCGCCCTCCAAGCGGCCACGATGCTGCTGCCGGCCCGCTACAACTACAGCGCCTACAGCGTCCTCGCCGGTCCGGCCGACCCCGCCCCGGCCGATCAACGGCCTTATCGCGTACGGATGAAGCGCCTGGCCCGCCGTCGCCCGGTGCTCACGATTCTGATCACCCTGTTCGCGTTCGCCTTGGAGAGCACGTTCTTCGGCTGGCTGCTCACCTCGATCGAGGTCCCCGACCGTGATCTGCGCCCGGTGCTGTTCGCCGGCGCGATCACGATGATCGTCGCGACCGCCGCGATCGAGCTGTTCCGCTTGGTCAACGTGGTCACACTGTGCCTGTCGACCCTGTGGGCCCGCGATCCCGTGCCGGTCGTGCCCGACACCACGCTGCGGGTGGCTTTCCTGACCACGATCGTGCCCGGCAAGGAGCCGGTCGAGATGGTCGCGCGGACGTTGCGCGCCGCTCGCCAGGTGCGCTACGGCGGCACGTACGACGTCTGGCTGCTCGACGAGGGTGACGACCCCGACGTCAAGGCCATGTGCCGGCGGCTGGGCGTACGCCATTTCAGCCGCCGGGGCATCGACCGTTTCAACATGCCGTCCGGCGCTTTCAAGGCGAAGACGAAGCACGGCAACTACAACGCGTGGGTCGACGTGAACGGCGACGACTACGACGTGTTCGTCTCGGTCGATCCCGATCACGTGCCGCTGCCCAACTTCTGCGAGCGGCTGCTGGGCTATTTCCGCGACCCCGAGGTCGGTTTCGTGGTCGGCCCGCAGATCTACGGCAACTACGACAATCTGGTCACCCGCTGGGCGGAGTCGCAGCAGTACCTGTTCCACTCGCTGCTGCAGCGGGCCGGCAACCGCCGCGGGATCGCCATGCTGGTGGGCACCAACAACGCCGTACGCATCTCGGCCCTCCGCTCGATCGGCGGCCTGCAGGACTCGATCACCGAGGACATGGCGACCAGCCTGGCCATGCACGCGGCCAAGTGGCGTTCGGTCTACACGCCTGACGTGCTCGCCGTCGGCGAGGGCCCGTCCTCGTGGACCGACTACTTCACCCAGCAGCACCGCTGGTCGCGCGGCACCGACGAGGTCGTGCTGAGCAAGTTCCTCAAGCTGGTGGTCAAGCTCGGCCCGGGCCGGGCGCTGCACTACGGCCTGCTGATGTCGTACTACCCGCTGACCGCGCTGGCCTGGCTGCTCGGCGCCCTGAACGCGTTCTGCTATCTCGTGCTCGGCGCCCAGGGCGTGCACGTGCCGCAGGAGGTGTGGCTGATGCTCTACATCGACGCCGCCCTCTTCCAGATCGGCCTGTACGTCTTCAACCGCCGCCACAACACCAGCCCGCACGAGGAAGCCGGTTCGTCCGGTTTGACGGGAATGGTGGCGTCCACTTTGTCCACTCCGATCTACGTGTCGTCCTTCGTCGGCGCCGTGCTGCGACGCAAAGCCGGTTTCGTCGTTACTCCCAAGGGCGACTCGACGAGCCCCGACCGGCTGGCGACCTTCGCCCCCGGACTGCGGTGGGCGTTGTTCTTCATCGCCATGATCGTCGTCGCCGAGATCACCGGCCACGTCGACAACGCGATGTTCCTGTGGCCCGCGCTCAACCTGACCATCTGCCTGACCCCGCCGGCGCTGTGGCTCTTGCTGCGCCGGCGCCGACCCGAGGAGTCCCCGCTATGAAGCCCCGCCCCCGCCCCAGTCTCGCGCGCCGCATGGCCAGCGGAACCGTAGCGGTCGTGGTGCTCGCCGTGGTCGCCTTCGCGAACCGCCCGGTCCTCGCGGCCGGCTCCGAGGCGCTGCACAACTACAACATCAACCGCCAGTCCTACAAGGAGAAGTACGGCCATTGGGCGCGCCTGCCCGTGCCGGCCGGCTTCCGGGTCAACGCGATCCACGCGGCGCTGCTCAGCACGGGCAAGGTGCTGATCGTCGCGGGCAGCGGCAACGACCGAGAGCAGTTCGAGGCGGGCACGTTCCGCACGGTGCTCTACGACCCGAGGACCGAGAAGTTCAGCCGGGTGCCGACGCCGACCGACGTGTTCTGCGCCGGGCACAGCTTCCTGGCCAACGGGAACCTGCTGGTCGCGGGCGGGACGAAGTCGTACGAGGTGCTCGAGAAGGACGTGAAACGGGCCGGCGGCGTCATGAAGGTCAAGAACGAGTCGCCGGACGGCGGGCCTCGCACTTTTGCCAAGGGGACGAAGTTCCGGTCGGCGGCGGGGCACGAATACGCCAGCCGGACCGCGTTCACCGTCCCGGCCGCGGGCAAGGTCGTGCACGGGCCGCACGTCGCGGTCACGGCGGGCGAGACCGAGGTGTGGGTCGACGCCGTACGCCCAGGGGACGCCCCGATCGTGCGCGAGGGCGCGCAGTACAGGCTCGACGGCGTCACCGACGGCAACCTGTACGGCGTCGCCGACAAGATCACGCGGGAGAAGCAGGAGTACGGCGGGGACAAGACGTCGTACGAGTTCGACCCGCGCACCGAGCGCTACCACCGGACCGGCGACCTGACCGAGCACCGCTGGTACCCGACGCTGGTCACGATGGGCGGCGGCGACGTGCTCGCGGTCTCGGGGCTCGACGAGTTCGGGCGGATCATCGAGGGCCGCAACGAGGTCTACCACCACCGCAAGCGCGCCTGGTCGCGCGCCCCGCAACTACAGCGCTACTTCCCCACCTATCCGAGCCTGCACCTGATGGCCGACGGCCGCGTCTTCTACTCGGGCGCGAACAGTGGCTACGGCTCCGACGCGAAGGGACGTACGCCCGGGGTCTGGAACCTGACCAACAACGACTTCCAGCCGGTCGGTGGGCTGCGGCAGCCGGAACTCAACGAGACGGCCACCTCGCTGATGCTGCCGCCGGTGCAGAACCAGCAGGTGATGATCCTCGGCGGTGGCGGGGTCGGGGACTCGCCGATCTCGACGGCCCGCACCGACATCGTCGACCTGCGGCAGAGGAAACCCGTCTACCGCCCCGGCCCCGACCTGCCCAAGCCCGCGCGTTACCTCTCCACCGTCGTGCTGCCCGACGACACCGTCCTCACCAGCGGAGGATCGTCCGGCTATCGCGGCGGGCCCTATCGCGGTCAGGGGCGCAGCGACCTGCTCAACGCCCAGTTCTACGTGCCCTCGACGAACTCGTTCCGCACCGCCGCCGCGTCGACGATCGGCCGCAACTACCACTCCGAGGCGATCCTGCTGCCCGACGGCCGGGTCGTCACGATGGGCAGCGACCCGCTCTACGACCGTACGGGCGAGGCGCCGGGCTCGTTCGAGAAGCGCATCGAGGTCTACAGCCCGCCCTACCTGTTCCGCGGGAAACGGCCGGTGATCGCGAAGGCGCCCGGCGACGTCTCCCGGGGTGACACCTTCCCGGTCGGCACACCGGACGCGGCGCGGATCGCGTCGGCCCGGCTGATCCGGCCCAGCTCGGTCACCCACGGCACCGACACCGACCAGCGCTCGGTCGCGCTCGGCCTCAAGCGCGCTGGCGGCCGCCTCGAGCTGCGCGTGCCGAACCAGGCCGGGATCGCACCCTCCGGCTGGTACATGCTCTTCCTCGTCGATGACCAGGGGCGTCCGTCGGTCGCCCGCTGGGTCCGGGTCCGGTGATGGCCCGGCGCGCACGCCTGTCGTTGATCCTCGCGACGTCACTGATCGCTCTCGGCGCGGTGGCCGTGGCGGCCGGGGCCCGCGAGAACGAGCCCGAACTCCTCTCCCCGCCCCTGCTCAGCGCGGTGAGCCCGCACCTCTACGTCGATCCGTCGGGCGCGGCCGTCGCCGCCGTCCGCGCCCTCGACCAGGCCGGCCGCCGGCGCGACGCGGCTTTCGTGCGCCGCATCGCCGACCAGCCGACCTCGGTCTGGTTCACCGACAGCAACCCCGGCTTCGTCGAACGGGCCCGCCGGCTGGCGGTCGCGGCCACGGCGGCAAGCCGGATGCCGGTGCTGACGCTCTACAACATCCCGTACCGCGACTGTGCGGGACATTCAGCGGGCGGGGCGGCCGACGCCGCCGCCTATCGGAGGTGGGTGACCGCGCTGGCCGGGGCCCTGCGCGGTCACCGCGCCATCGTGGTCCTCGAACCCGACGCGGTGCCCCAGGCCGTCCGCGGCTGCCTCTCCCCCCAGCGCACGGCCGAACGCTACGGCCTGCTGCGCCACGCCGTCGCCGCCCTGCGCACCGCCCCCGGCGTACGGATCTACCTCGACGCCGGCAACCCCACCTGGGTGGCGCCCGCGCGGATGGCCCCCGCGCTGCGCTCGGCCGGGATCGGGACGGCCAGCGGGTTCGCGCTCAACGTGGCCAACTTCGAGACGACAGCGGACAACGTGGCGTACGGGAACGGTCTGGCCCGGATCCTGGGTGGCAAGCACTTCGTCGTCGACACCAGCCGCAACGGCAACGGCCCGGCCCAGCGCGGTGCCGGCGACCGGCACTGGTGCAACCCGCCCGGCCGCCGCCTCGGCATCCCGCCCACCCTGCGCACCGGGCACACGATGGTCGATGCGTTTCTGTGGGTGAAACGTCCCGGAGAGTCCGACGGTGCGTGCGCCCCCGGCCACCCTCCCGCCGGCCACTGGTTCCCGGCCTACGCCCTCTCTCTGGCCGGCGGGTGAGACTTACCTCAAATTCCCCCTGAGTGGGGTCACGCCGATACGATCGGCGAAGTCGGGACAGCGCTGTCCTGGAGCACCTTGAGGCGAAGGAGCGCCCCCCGATGACAGACCAGCACGGCCACCTGGACCCTGACGGTCCTGACGCTGCCCTGCGTGCCGACATCCGGCGAATCGGCACCCTGCTCGGTCAGACCCTGGCCCGCCAGGAAGGCCGCCCCCTTCTCGACCTGGTCGAGGAGATCCGCGCCCTGGTCCGCCAGGACCCGCAGGCCGCCGCCGACCGCCTCGCCGCGATGGACGTCACGACCGGCACCAAGCTGGCCCGCGCGTTCTCCACCTACTTCCACCTGGCCAACGTCACCGAGCAGGTGCACCGCTCCCGCGACCTGCGGCGGCGCCGCGCCCACGACGGCGGCTGGCTCGACCAGGCGGCCAAGCTGATCGCCGAGAAGGGGGTGCCGGCCGACGAGATCGCCGCGGCCGCCCGCCGGCTCGCCGTCCGCCCGGTCTTCACGGCCCACCCGACCGAGGCCGCCCGGCGCTCGATCCTGTCGAAGCTGCGCCAGCTCGCCGACGCGCTCGACGCCGAGGCGGCCGCCGCGGTCCTCTACGGCGCGACCGACACGACCGCCTCGACGCGCAAGTTCGCCGAGCTGATCGACCTGCTGTGGCAGACCGACGAGCTGCGCCTCGACCGGCCCGACCCGACCGACGAGGCCCGCAACGCCGTCTACTACCTCAAGGACCTCTACGCCGAGGCGGCCCCGCAGGTGCTGGCCGACCTGGCCGAGACGCTGCGCCAGCTCGGCGTCGAGACCGCCCCGACGGCCCGGCCCCTGACCTTCGGCTCGTGGATCGGCGGCGACCGCGACGGCAACCCGTTCGTGACGCCCGAGGTGACCCGCGACGTGCTGCTGATCCAGCACGAGCACGGCATCCAGGCCACCGAGGCGGCGATGGACCAGCTCATCGACATGCTGTCGGTGTCGCGGCGGCTGCGCGGGGTCTCGCTCGACCTGTCCGCCTCGCTGGCCAAAGACCTCGACAACCTGCCTGAGGTGGCGCCGCGGTTCCGCCGCACGAACGCCGAGGAGCCCTACCGCCTCAAGGTGCGGGCGATCAAGGCGAAGCTGGCCAACACCCGCGACCGGCTGCGCAACGGCACCGCGCACGTGCCCGGCCGCGACTACCTGGGCAGCGACGAGCTGATCAGCGACCTCGAACTGATCCGCGCCTCGCTGGCCCGCAACTCCGGTCAGCTCACCGCCGTCGGTGTCGTCGCGACCGCGATCCGTACGGTGTCGGCCTTCGGTCTGCAGCTGGCCACCCTCGACGTCCGCGAGCACGCCGAGAAGCACCACGAGGTGCTGCAGCAGATGTACGCGCAGGTCGGCGAGGTCGACGACTACGCGACCCTCGACCGCTCCTCCCGCACCAAGCTGCTCGCCGACGAGCTGAGCGGCCGGCGCCCGCTGTCCAGCGCCGACACGCCGCTGACCGACTCGGCCCGCAAGACGTTCGACGTGTTCAACACGATCCGCGACGTGCAGGACCGCTTCGGCGCCGACGTCATCGAGACGTACATCATCTCGATGACCCTGGGCGTCGACGACGTGCTGGCCGCGGCCGTGCTGGCCCGCGAGGCCGGGCTGGTCGACATCCACACCGGCCGCGCCCGGGTCAACATCGTGCCGCTGCTCGAGACCCCGGCCGAGCTCGACGCGGGCGGCGAGCTGCTCGACGAGATGCTGTCCCTACCGGCCTACCGCGAGATCGTGCGGGCCCGCGGCGACGTGCAGGAGGTCATGCTCGGCTACTCCGACTCCAACAAGGAGGGCGGCATCACCACCAGCCAGTGGGGCATCCACAAGGCCCAGCGCAAGCTGCGTGACGTGGCGGCCCGACATGGCGTACGGCTTCGTCTCTTCCACGGCCGCGGCGGCACCGTCGGCCGTGGTGGCGGCCCGACGCACGAGGCGATCCTGGCTCAGCCCTACGGCACGCTCGACGGCGCGATCAAGGTGACCGAGCAGGGCGAGGTCATCAGCGACAAGTACACGCTGCCCGCCCTGGCCCGCGAGAACCTCGAACTCACCGTGGCCGCCGTGCTGCAGGCGACGCTGCTGCACACGTCGCCGTCGGTCGACCTCGAGCGGCTCGCCCGCTGGGACGCCACCATGGACACCGCGTCCGACGCGGCGTTCGCCCAGTACCGCTCGCTGGTCGAAGACCCCGACCTGCCCGCGTACTTCTGGGCCGCCACCCCGACCGAGCTGCTGGGCGCCCTCAACATCGGCTCGCGGCCGGCCAAGCGCCCCAACGCCGACGCCGGCCTGGGCGGCCTGCGGGCCATCCCGTGGGTGTTCGGCTGGACGCAGACCCGCCAGATCGTGCCCGGCTGGTTCGGCGTGGGCACGGGCCTGCGCGCGGCCCGCGAGGCCGGCCGCACCGCCGAGCTCCAGGAGATGTACGGCGACTGGCAGTTCTTCAAGACGTTCCTGTCCAACGTCGAGATGATGCTGAACAAGACCGACCTGACGATCGCCCGCCGCTACGTCGAGACCCTGGTCCCGGCGCATCTGCACCCGATCTTCGAGAAGATCCAGGAGGAGTACGAGCTGACCGTGCGCGAGGTCCTGGCCATCACCGGCACGACGTCGCTGCTCGAGAACCAGCCCGAGCTCAAGCGCACCCTGGGCGTCCGCGACACCTACCTGGAGCCGCTGCACCACCTGCAGGTGGCCCTGCTCCGGCAATACCGCGAGGCCGGCGAGGCCGACCGCCAGACGGTCGTGCCGCCCGGTGCCCGCCGCGCCCCGTCCGACTCCACCGCGTTGGAGCGGGCGCTGCTGACCTCGGTCAACGGCATCGCCGCGGGCATGCGCAACACCGGCTGATCCGCGCTTTGAGAGAGGGCCGGGGCGATCCGCCCCGGCCTTCTTCATGCTTCATGCCCGAACGGTGTGCGACAGACGCTCGCCGAGGATGAGCGACGGCCTGGTCCAGGCGGCCAGCAGCGCGTCCAGGTCCGTCGTCTCACGCAGGAACCAGCCCGAATAGAACGTTCCGGTAGGCCACTCCCGGGTCACACACAGGCCGGCCACGTCGGTCAACCGTGGCCCGAGTCCCAGCCGGCGGGACACGTAGACATCGAGGCCGATCTGGCGCCCGGTGGCCAGGGCGGACGGGGTCGGTGTCGAGCCTTCCGAGTGGAGCACGGCATAGGCCGGGTCCAACGCCGTGCAACAGGCTTTGAAGTAGTGCAGCACCGCGGCCTGCCGTACCTCGGCCGCCTCCCGCTCCTCGTAGTCCCAGAGCGGCCGGGGAATCGCGAAGGCTCCCGCCTCCACCGTCACGTCCACCGGATGCCGGCCCGGCGGGGCATCGTCCCCGGGTGTCGCCTCGAGCGAGATCGCGGCGGGCCCTACCCCGGGCAGGCGCATCGCGACCCGGTAGGCGCCGCCGTCGCGCAGGCATCGCCGCACCTCACGGGCGGAGCGGGCGCCCGCATAGCCGAGCCCGGGCGCGTCCGGTACCCGCGAGAAGCTGAGACCCGGCGGCCCGCAGAACATCGCCCCGGCGAAGGTGGCGCCCTGCTCCTCGAGCACGTCGCCGACCGCGGCCAGCGCCGGCTCGCCCAGCTCGCGCCCCGGCCACAGGCCGAACGACAGGTGCACCCCGCCCGGCCACATAGACGATTGCCTCATGTGGTGAGGAACGCGCCGACCACCGCCGAGGGTGCGGGCGCACCATCCGCGCACATTCCACGCGCATTCCGCTCACAATCCTGAGAGCAGCCTGAGAGGACCCTAGGGTCTCTCAGGGTTCTGCCGGATCCCGGCGGGTGCGGTGTGTTTCTAGGCTGGGGGCCGTGACCATCATCGCGACACAGTCGCTCACTAAGACGTACGGCGGCGGGGTGACCGCCCTCAGCGAGCTCACCGTCGGCGTCGAGGCGGGCGTGATCGGGCTGGTCGGCGCGAACGGCGCCGGCAAGAGCACGTTTATCAAGATCATGCTCGGCCTGACGGCGCCCACCAGCGGAGACGTACGGGTGTTCGGGCTCGATCCGGTGACCGAGACGGATCAGGTGCGGGCGCGGGTCGGCTACATGCCCGAGAACGACTGCCTGCCGCCGGACGTGTCGGCCGCCGAGTTCGTGACCCACCTGGGCCGGCTCAGCGGGCTGCCGAAGACGGCCGCGCGCGAGCGGGCCTCCGAGGCGCTGCGCCACGTCGGGCTCTACGAGGAGCGTTACCGCCAGATCGGTGGCTACTCGACCGGCATGAAGCAGCGGGTCAAGCTGGCCCAGGCCCTGGTGCACGACCCCGACCTGCTGCTGCTCGACGAGCCGACAAACGGTCTCGACCCGGCCGGCCGCGACGCCATGCTCACCCTGGTGCATCGCATCGGCAACGAGTTCGGCATCTCCGTGGTCGTCTGCTCGCACCTGCTGGGCGAGGTGGAGCGCATCTGTGACTCGCTGATCGCGATCGAGGGTGGCCGCCTGCTGCGGGCCGACCGCATCTCGGCGATGACGGCCGCGTCCGACGTGCTGGCCGTCGAGGTCAGCGAGGGCACCGAGGAGCTCTTCGACAAGCTCGACGGGCTCGGCCTTCAGGTCAGCCGCGAGGGGCGTCTGCTGCTCGTGCCGCTCACCTCCGAGGAGGCGTACGACTCGATTCTGCGCGCCGTGGCCGAGCTCGACCTTCCGCTGCACCGCATCGACCAGCGACGCCACCGGGTGGCCGAGCTCTTCACCTCGAAGGAGACGGCCGATGTCTGACGCCGGCGTCATTCACGACATCGGATACCAGCGGTACGAGGGCCCGAGGCTGGGCCGGCCCGCGGTGTTCGGCGCGATCTACCAGCACGGGCTGCGGGCCGCGTTCGGGCTGGGTCGCTCGGCCAAGGCGAAGATCTTCCCGTGGCTCGTGGCGGGCATCGTCCTGCTGACCGCGGTGATCAACGGCGCGGTCAAGGCGCAGACGAACGGCCAGATCGTGCTGTTCGACTACTTCTCGTTCGACGACACGATGAGCTGGCTGGTGATCTTCTTCGTGGCGATCGTCGCGCCGGAGCTGGTCTCGCGGGACATGCGCTCGGGCGTCCTGCCGCTCTACTTCAGCCGCCCGCTGCGCGCCTTCGACTACATCGGGGCCAAGTTCGTCGCCCTCGCCACCGCGGTGTTCCTGCTGCTCGGCGTGCCGCAGTTCATCATGTTCCTGTTCGGCGCCTTCACCACCGACGACGGCGCCAAGGGCGTCTGGAACGAGTTCCTCGACCTGGCGCCGGGCTGGGGCTACACCCTGATCTGGGCCGTCCTGTTCGCCTCGATCAGCCTGTTGATCGCCTCGTTCACCGGCAAGCGCGCCTTCGCCGCCGGTGGCATCGTCGCCTTCTTCCTGATGACCGCCCCGGTCGTCGGGGTCCTGAGCATCCTGCCCTCGACCACCGCCAATCACCTGGCCGGGCTGGCCAGTCCGATGTCGCTGCTGGTCGGCGTGCAGAGCTGGCTGCGGGGCCGCAACGACCTCGACCTCAACATCGGCGACTTCGGCGTCGTCTACGGCATCGAGGCGTTCTGCCTGGTCGCCGCCGCCCTTCTGCTGTTGCTGGCCCGCTACCGGAAGGTGGCCTCCCTGTGAGCGTCGTCGAACTCGAGAACGTCTCCCGCTGGTACGGCAACGTGGTGGCGGTCAACGACATCAGCATGGTCCTGCAGCCGGGCGTCACCGGCCTGCTCGGCCCGAACGGCGCCGGCAAGACCACCGTGCTGCACATGATGGCCGGTTTCCTCGCCCCGTCGAAGGGCTCGGTGACCATCGACAACTCGCCGACCTGGCGCAACCCGGGCATCTATCGCAGCCTGGGCCTGGTCGCCGAGCGTGAGGCGGTGCACGGCTTCCTCACCGCCAAGGAGTTCGTGCTGGCCTGCGCGAAGATGCAGAAGCTGCCCGACCCGGCCGCCGCCACCAAGCGCGCGCTTGAACTGGTCGAGATGACCGACGCGCAGGACCGGCGCATCGAGACCTTCTCCAAGGGCATGCGGCAGCGCACCCGGGTGGCCGCCGCGCTCGTGCACGAGCCGCAGGTGCTGCTGCTCGACGAGCCGTTCAACGGCATGGACCCGCGCCAGCGCATGCACATGATGGAGTTGCTGCACAAGCTCGGCGACCAGGGCCACACGATCCTGTTCAGCTCGCACATCCTCGAGGAGGTCGAGCAGCTCTCCGGCCTGGTGCAGGTGATCGTGGCGGGCCGGCTGGCCGCCTCGGGCGACTACCGGCGCATCCGCCGGCTGATGACCAACCGGCCGCACGTGTTCGCCGTGCAGAGCTCCGACGACCGCCGGCTCGCGGTCGCGCTGATCGGCGAGAAGTCGGTGAGCGGCATCGAGGTGGAGGCGAACGGGCTGACCGTGCGCGCGTCCGACTACGGCAGCTTCACCCGCGCGCTGCCGCGCATCGCCCTCGGCGAGGGCATCCGGCTGCGCAAGCTGCTGCCGTCCGACGAATCCCTGGAGAGCGTCTTCTCCTACCTGCTGGAGGCATGATGTCCACGGTCGCCTACATCACCATGCGCGGCCTGCTCGGCCGGCGCCGGGTGCTTCTGCTGCTGCCCCTGCCGCTGCTGCTCGTCGGTCTGGCGCTGATCTGCCGGGCCTACGACGTCAACCCCGAGCAGTGGGGTCAGGCGGTCGTGCTGGGGCTCGGCCTGGCCGTCGTGCTGCCGGTCATCTCGCTGATCGTCGGCACCGGCGTACTCGGGTCCGAGGTGGACGACGGCACGATCGTGCACATCCTCACCAAGCCGCTGCCGCGCCGCGACATCATCCTGGCCAAGCTGCTGGTGGCGTCCGGCGTGAGCGCGGTGACCTCGGCCGTCCCGCTGTTCTTCGCCGGGCTCCTGGCTGATTCCGTACGATTCGGGCTCGCGCTCGTCGTGGGAGCCGTGGTCGGCGCCATCGCCTACTCGGCTCTGTTCCTGCTGTTGAGCCTGGTGACGCGGCGGCCGGTGCTGCTCGGGCTCGCCTACATCCTGGTGTGGGAGGGCCTGCTGGGCCGGTTCGTCAGCGGCACCCGGGTGCTCTCGATCGAGCAGTACGTCATCTCGATCACCGACAAGATCGCGCCGACCGGCATGCTCGACGGCAAGGTGTCGCTGCCGGTGGCGATCGTGATGAGCCTGATCTTCGCGCTCGGCGGCACGATCTACGCCATCAACCGGCTCGGCTCGTTCAGCGTGGCCGGCGAGACCAGCTGACCCTCCGTGCGCCGCCGCGACCCGGCGGCGCACGGAACTCAGCGGCGCGGCGTGACCGCCACCTGGAAGATCGGCAGGCGGCCGAGCCGGCGATAGGCGTGCAGGGCGGCCGGCGTGCTGTCCACCGACGAGTCCTGCCCCTTCTGGTTGCTCGGCGTCTCGAACTGCACCATCGCTTTGATGCGCGGGAACTCACGGATCTCGCTGCCGAGCCGGCGGTAGAAGTCGGCCTTGTACTTCGGGTTGCGCTTGGACGACCAGACACCCCACTCGGCCAGCATCAGCGGCTTGTCCGGGTGCCGGGTGGACGCCCAGTTGTAGAAGCCGGGCCAGGCACGCTTGCCTTCGAGCCGCCGGTTGAACACCTCGGAGAACTGGCCGTGGCCGTAGCCGGGGTCGCTGTAGGCGTAGGTGTCGAGCCCGATCCAGTCGACCACGTCGTCGCCCGGGTACATCGAGTTGAACCAGCTCTTCTGCGCGTGCGGCACATAGGCCATGTGCACCAGCACGCTCACGACGTTGTCGGCGCCCTTGGCCCGCAGCCGCTTGATGACGTGCCGGTACATCGCCGCGTAGTCGCGCGCGGTGTATCCGGAGCCGGCCCTCTCCCGTACGTCGTTCTCGCCCTCGTGGTGCACGGCGAAGAAGAACTGCTCGGGAAAGTTGTGCTTGATGTGCTTGGCGAGCCGGTCGAGGAACGCGTCGGTCCGCCGGTCCCCCTTGGCGATCTTGGCCCAGGACGCCGACTCGGGCTTCCAGTTGAGGAACAGGATGCGCCGCTTGCCGGGCTCGTGCGCGATCCGGATCTCCTGCTCGGTCGGGAAGAGCTGCCGGGTCCCGCCGTGGTAGGCGTGATAGATCGCCTGGTGCCGCCCGGTCTTGCGCTCGAACCGGGTCAGCGCCGACGCGCCGCGGCTCTCGGTGTGCGCCCCGGGCGCGACGCCCCACAGGACTCCGCAGGTCGGCACGAGGTTGTGGCCGGTCGTGCAGCCCCGGTGCCGTGTGTCGGGAACCAGCGCGCGGCGGGCGAGCGGGGCGAGCGTGGCGGTCGCACTGGCCGCCGTCGAGGAGGCAGCGGCCGAAGACGGCACCGCGGATGAACTCCCGGGGGTTGACGAGGGATCACGTCGGCTGGGAGCGAGCGCGTGCGGCACTCCCGCGGGCTGCTCGGGCGGGGTCAGCACCGGCACCGAGACTGTCGGATCGCCGGGCAGGGCCGCCGGAAGTCCGATCTGGTCGACACCGCCGGTCCAGGCCCAGGCGAGAGTGGTGGCAACGGAAAGGACGAAGGCCGTGGGAACGGCGGCGATCTGAACAGCGCGGCGACTCACGATCAGCCAGTATTGTGACTTTAGTCCGTTTTGTCCATTACCTGACGGGAAAGCAGAGAAAGAAAGAGGACGGGATACCCGTCTCGACCTCGATCGGACGGGCTGAGAAACTGTCCCCTAATCGGCCGCAGGGGGATACGGAAGTGAATGGTTCGGTGCTGCCCGAGGACGTGCTGCGCGACGCTCCGTCGTACACCCCGCACCCGCACGAGTTAGCGGATCTCGATCTGCTGCTCGCCGGCGCCTACGCGCCCCTGACCGGCTTTCTCGGACGCGCCGATCTCGACGCGTTGCGCCGCCGGGGCCGGCTCGCGGACGGTACGCCGTGGCCGGTCGCGGTCACCCTCCAGATTCCTCACGAGATCGCGTCGCGGCTCGTGCTCGACGACCCGCTGCGCCGCACGGTCATCCTCACCGACCCCGAGGGCGCGCCGGTGGCCGCGCTCGAGGTGACCGACGCGTGGCCGGTCGCCGACCGTCGCTACGGCGTCGGCGGCACGGTGCGCCGCATGGGCGACGGCGGCCACGGCCCGTTCCAGCGGCTGCGGCGCACACCCGAAGAGGTGCGCGCCCTGCTGCCCCCGGGCCGGGTGCTCGGGGTGATCGCCGACCGCCCGCTGCACCGCCCTCAGCTCGCCCAGATCGCGCACGCGGCCCGCACCCTCGGCGCCCACCTGCTGATCATGATCCCGGTGAGCGGGCCCGGCCCCGACGGCCTGCCGCCCGAGGCGCTGGTCCGCGCGGTCTTCGCCGCCCGCGACCGCATGCCCCCGGCCACCATCGTGGCCGTCCCGCTGCTGACCCGCGGCGACGAGATGCGCGACGCCCTGCTGCGCGCCCGCGTCGCCGGGTCGTACGGGGTGACCCACCTGCTGGCCACCGGCGAGACGCTGTCGGGCGGCAACCTGCGCGTGCTCGTCCCGCGCGAGCTGGCGTACGACAACCGGGACGGCCAGTGGCGCTGGCGCGACGACATCCCGCCACGCAACCGCCGTCTCGCGATGACCCCGCGCGAGGTCGACGACCTGCTCGACCGGGGCTTCCCGCTGCCCGAGTGGCACACTCCCCCGGCCGTGGCCAAAGAGCTGGTGCGGGCCCGCCCGCCGCGCCGCCACCGGGGCCTGGTCGTCTTCTTCACCGGGTTCTCGGGCTCGGGCAAGTCGACGATCGCCCGCGGGCTGGCCGACAGCCTGCGCGAGAGCGGCGAACGCACGATCACGCTGCTCGACGGCGACGTGGTGCGCCGCGAGCTCTCCGCCGGGCTGGGTTTCAGCAAGGCCGACCGCGACGCCAACGTACGCCGCATCGGCTGGGTGGCGGCCGAGGTGGGCCGGCACCGGGGCATGGCCGTGGCCTGCCCGATCGCGCCCTACGAGAACGCTCGTGCCGCCGTACGGGCGATGGCCGTGGCGGCGGGCGCCGGATTCGTGCTCGTGCACGTCAATACCCCGCTCGAGGTCTGCGAGCAGCGCGACCGCAAGGGCCTCTACGCCCGCGCGCGGGCCGGGCAGCTGCGCGGGCTGACCGGCGTCGACGACCCGTACGAGGAACCGGCCGACGCCGAACTGACGATCGACACGACGACGATCACCGTCCCCGAAGCCATCGAAATGGTGGCCGCTTACTTGATCGACAGCGGTTGGGTGGAGCCGAAAATGCAGTAAGCCATCACGTCGGCGGGAGTGAGCCGTTTACCCCTCCGGGGGCGAAACGCCCGATAACTGCTCACTCCACCCCCGAAAGGGCCGCCAGCCGATGGAAGCGTCACGCCCTGCCGACGTCTCGCACTATCTCGGCGTGTTCCGCCGCCACTGGTGGATCGCGCTTCTCGCGACGGGGGCCGGGTTGGGCGCCGGCGCGGGCCTGACCTCCGCCATGCCGAAGGTCTACCAGTCCTCGACCGCCGTGCTCGTGCAGGCCGTCGACCAGGACACCAACCAACAGGGCGGCCGCACGAAGGGCATGGTCAACCTCGACACCGAGGCCCAGCTCGTCGGTTCCGGCGCGGTCGCCGTCAAGGCGGCCACGCTGCTGCGCAGCTCGCGCACCCCGATCGAGCTGGCCCGGGACGTGTCGGTCGAGGTGCCGGCGAACACCACCGTCCTGATGGTCACGTTCCAGGCCGCCGTGCCCGAGGACGCTCAGGCCGGCTCGCACGCGTTCGCCGAGGCCTACCTGCGCAACCGCGAGGAGACCGCGCAGAACGGCCTCAACCAGCAGATCAAGACGCTGACCGCGAAGATCAAGCAGCTCACCACGACGCTCGCCGTGATCAATACCCGGCTCTCCCGGGCCACCCGCGGCAGCTCGGACGAGAGCAACCTGCTGAGCCTCCGCTCCAACTCGCAGAACCAGCTCAACGGCATGACCGGCAAGCTGAACGAGCTCACCACGACCACGATCGGGGCGGGCAGCATCATCAGCGACGCCCGGCTGCCCGACACGCCGGTCAGCCCCAACCCGATGATCAACCTGGCCACCGGGGGCATGCTCGGCCTGCTGCTCGGGCTCGGTCTCGGGTTCGTGCGGGAACGGTACGACCGCCGGCTGCGCACCGCCGCCGACGTGCGCGACCGGGGCCGCATGCACGTGCTGGCCGCCCTCGACGAGCGCACCACGCCGCACTTCGACGACGTCCTGCAGCCGTACGGCGCGGGTGGCCGGGTCTTCAACCGGCTGCGCAACGAGGTGCTCGCCACCATGCCGCAGGGCGATCAGATCATCGTGGTCACCGGGGCGAGCCGCGGATCGGCCAGCACGCTGGTCGCCGCGAACCTGGCCGCCGCCCTGGCCCGCACGGGCAGCGACGTCGTGCTGATCGGCGCGCACCTGCCGGACAGCGTGGTGGACGCCGCTCCGCTGGCCCGGATGCTCGGCGTGTCGGCCGTACCCGGGCTCTCGGATCTTCTCGCCGGCCGGGTCGGCCTGGCCCGGGCGTTGCAGCGCACCCCGCGCATCCCGTCGCTGCGGGTCATCACCACCGGCGGAGCGGCCACCGCGGCCGGCCTCATGCAGTCGCAGCGGCTGCGGGACACGCTCGAGGCGCTGCGGCGGCAGGGCGGCTACATCGTGATCGAGGCGCCCTCGACGGCGAGCAGCGCCGACGCACAGAGCCTGGCCAGCCTGGCCGACGCCGCGATCCTGGCCGTCGAGCTGCGCCGGGCCCGCCGCCCCGCCCTGCTCGACG
Organism: Actinoplanes solisilvae; assembly: GCF_003999975.1. Lineage (GTDB taxonomy): Bacteria > Actinomycetota > Actinomycetes > Mycobacteriales > Micromonosporaceae > Actinoplanes > Actinoplanes solisilvae. The sequence continues at coordinate 214,595 of NZ_RJAC01000002.1, forward strand.
CGGCCGAACAGCTGCGGCGCGTGGGCACCCCGCTGCTCGGCGCCGTCGTGCTGCCCCGCCTGACGAACCTGCGGCACTCCGAGGTCACCGGGCCCGCGGTCACGCTCAGTCCCCCGTCGCCGAAGCCGTCGCCGCGCCCGGACGAGACCGCCGTGCTCGACCGTGACCTGGTGCAGCCGAAGCGCTTCCCGACCAACACGGTGTCTTCGGCCGAGCGGACCGCCAACCAGCAGGTGCGCCAGCGGGTCGCCGACAGCGCCGAGGAGATCACCGCCGTCATCGACATGTCCGGCGCGGACGCCACCGACGCCGCCAAGGCGCAGGACGGCGACAAGAAGTGACAGCGGTGTCCCAGGCCTCCTCGCCGGGGCCGGGGTCCTTCACGCCCGTCGCACGCTCCGGGCACGGCGTCCGCCGGAACCGCGCCCTGCCGGCCTGGCCGGTCGCGAGCATCCTGGCGTTCTATCCGATCTGGTGGGCGCTCGGCCTCGGCGTTCTGATCTTCGCGCTGATGGCCGTGCCGATGCTGTTCCTGCTGATCCGCCGGCGGGCGGCCGGTCGCCCGCTGCGGCTGCCGCCCGGCTTCGGCTGGTGGGTGGTCTTCCTGATCGCCGTCGTGGTCAGCATCGGCGCGCTCGGGGCCGACCCGGCGGGCACGGTCGCCGGGCACGCCACCGGCCGCCTCCTCCCGGCCGGCTACAAGGCGATCATGTACGCCTCCCTGACCGTCCTGCTCGTCTACACCGGCAACCTGACCGACGCCGAACTGCCCCGCCGGCGCCTGGTGAAGCTGCTCGGCTGGCTGTTCGTGGTGACCGTCCTCGGCGGCCTGCTCGGCATGGTGGCCGGCTCGTTCGAGTTCACCTCGCCGGTCGAGTGGCTGCTGCCCCCGGGCGTGCGTAACAAGGGCTTCGTGCAGTCGCTCGTGCACCCGTACGCGGCTCAGATCATGGACATCGTCGGCGAGGGGCAACCGCGACCGGCCGCACCCTGGGGTTACACGAACACCTGGGGGAACAACTTCTGCCTGCTGGCCGGCTGGCTCGTCGTGGCCGCCTGGCAGAACGGCAGCGGCCGCGCGAAGTTCTGGGCCGTCGTCTGCCTCGTCGTCTCGATCGTGCCCGCGGTCGTCTCGCTCAACCGGGGCCTGTGGATCGGCCTGGGCGTGCTCGTCGTCTACGTCGCCGTCCGCTACGTGCTGGCCGGCAAGCTGTGGATCGTCGGCGCCGTCGCCGCGGCCTCCGCGCTGCTGTTCGTCGCGCTGGTGGCCACCCCGCTCGGCGGCGTCGTCGGCGCCCGCCTCGACAACGGCAAGTCGAACGGCGTGCGCTCGTTCCTCATCGACCGCGCGATCGAAGGCTTCCGCGGCTCCCCGGTCGTCGGCTACGGCGGCACGCGCAACACGCTCGGCGGCCGCAACTCGATCACCGTGGGCGAGAGCGCCGGGTGCGAGCGCTGCGGCAACTTCACGGTGGGTGGCAACGGCCAGCTGTGGCAGCTCCTCTTCGCGCACGGAGCCGCCGGCACGGTGGGTTACCTGGGCTTCTTCGCGTACGGCCTGTGGCGGTTCCGCCGCGACCGCAGCGCGATCGGCGTGGCCGGCTCGGCCGCGATCGTCACGTCGTTCTCGGCGATGCTCTGGTACAACTCGCTGGTCACCCCCCTCGCCTTCATGGTTCTGGCCTTCGCGCTGCTCTGGCGCAACTCGACCGAGGGGGAAACGACATGAGCCCGGTGCGGACCGCGCCCGCCGAACTGACCGCGGGCGACGCCGAACTGCGCACGCGCTACCTGGCCGAGGTGCTGGGCCTGCTCTACCCGCCGCCGTGCCGCACCGACGGCTCCCCCGGCACCCCCATCGCCGAATACCTCGTGGTGCCCGACGCCCGCCGCCCCCGCCTGCTGGTGCCCTCGACCTCGCGCCGGGTGGCCGCCGCCGCCGTGCGCCGCTACGCCGAGCCGCAGTCGCGCGCCGCCCGCCTCAAGCGCGAAGCCGTCGTCGCCGCCGTACGCACCGGCGCGTCCGGTGTGCTGCTGCGTGACCGCATACGGGTCACCGGCCCGTTCTCGGAGAGCATCGACGGCTACCTGAGCGAGATGCTCGGCCGTGAACTGTCGGTCAGCGTCCACATCGGCCCGGCGCGCGCCAACCGCAAGCCGGTGCTGCAACTCCTCGGTCCCGAGGGCGACACGTTCGGTTTCGGCAAGCTCGGCACCGGCCCGCTCACGCAGCGGCTCGTGCGCGCCGAGTCGGCTGCCCTGACCTCGCTGGCCGGCAGCGGCCTGACCAAACTGACCGTGCCCCGGGTGCTGCACTCGGGCAAGTGGCGCGGCCTGGAGGTGCTGGTGCAGTCCGCGCTGCCGGTGTGGTTGCCGCGGGCCCCGCTGAGCCGGCGCCGCCTGGTCGCGGCCATGCTCGACGTCGCCGGATGTTGCGGCTACAGCACGGGCACGCTCACCGCGAGCGGTTACTGGCACGAGCTGCGCGGCCGCCTGACCGGGGTCACCGACCGGGCCGAGGGCGCCAGCCTCGCCGCCGCCGCCGAGGTACTGATCCAGCGGGCCGACGACATCATCTTCCGGTACGGCTCGTGGCACGGCGACTGGGCGCCCTGGAACATGGCCAACATCGAGGACACGCTGCTGGTCTGGGACTGGGAACGGTTCGCGTCCGGCGTGCCCCTGGGCTACGACGCCATCCACCACGAGCTGCAGAAACGCATCCAGTCCACCGAGAACGCCCAGGAGGCGGTCGAGGCAACCGTGCGCGGCGCGGCCGAGATGCTGGCGCCGTTCGGCGTACCGGTGGCCGGTCGCGAGATCACCGCCCTGCTCTACCTGGTGGATCTGGCCACCCGATACCTGACCGATCGCCAGGCCGAGGCCGGCGCCCGCCTGGGCGTACTCGGCACCTGGCTGCTGCCGGTGCTGATCCGGCGGGTCGAGGAGCTCTGAGGAGAGAACCATCATGGACGTACGCAACCTCCCGGCGCCGATGAAACGCGTCGTGCACCTCGGCACCCGCTCCTACGGCCGGCTCACCGCCCCGGGCCGCATGACGCCGTCGTTCCTGATCTGCGGCGGGCAACGCTGCGGCACCACGTCGCTCTATCGCGCGCTGGCCGGGCACCCGGTGGTGCTCAAAGCCGTGCTGCACAAGGGCGTGCACTACTTCGACACGAACTATCAGCGAGGCCTGGCCTGGTATCGCGCGCACTTCCCGATGCAGCGCAGCGCCGAGAAGATCGGCGAACGGTACGGGGTGACGCCGCAGACCTTCGAGTCGAGCCCCTACTACATGTACCACCCGCAGGCCGCGGCGCGGATCGCCCGCGACCTGCCGCAGGCCCGCCTGGTCGTGCTCGTGCGCGACCCGGTCGAACGCGCCTACTCGCAGCACCACCACGAGGTCGCCCGGGGCTACGAGACCGAACGCGACTTCGGCGCCGCCCTGGCCCTCGAGCCGGCCCGCCTGCACCGCCAGGAGGAGCGGCTGGCCGACGACCCGGACTACTACAGCTTCGGCCACCAGCACCACGCCTACCGGGCGCGCGGCGAATATGCCCGCTACCTGAGCGTGATGGCCCAGCACGTCGGCCGCGAGCGCATCCACGTGGTCGAGAGCGAACGTTTCTTCACCGACCCCGAACCGGTCTACGACGAGGTGTGCGAATTCCTCGGCCTGCCCAGCTATCTGGAACGCCCCGCCTTCGAACGCCACAACGCCCGCCCGCGCCAGAGCGACATGGACCCGGCCCTGCGCCGGGAGCTGACCGACCACTACCTCCCGCACGACGAGGCCCTGGCCAAGTGGCTCGGACGCCCGCCGGTATGGCGCCAGTGAGTCAGGTCCTCGAGAAGCCGGCTACCGGCGCACGCGGCGCGGCCCGGGGCGGGCTGGCCAACATGGCCGGCTCGGCCCTGGCCGGTGGCACCGGCGTGGTCGTCACCTGGATCGTGGCCCGCTCGCTCGGCGCCGAGCAGGCCGGCGCGTTCTTCGCCGCCACGGCCGTCTTCGTGCTGGCCGGCGGCCTGGCCAAGCTGGGCACCCCTACCGGCCTGGTCTACTGGCCGGCCCGTCTGCGCGCCACCGGCCGCCCCCACCTGCTCGGCACCTGCCTGCGCACCGGCCTGACCCCGGTCGTGGTGCTCTCGATCGTGCTGGCCGTCGCGATGTGGCTGGCCGCGCCCTTCCTGGCCCAGGTCACGGCACGCGAGTCGGCCCACGTCATCGACGCGCACACCGCCGGCCTGCGGGTCCTCGCCGCTTTCCTTCCGTTGCAGGCCATGACGGACGCCCTGCTCACGGCCACCCGCGGCTACCGCGCGATGCGCCCGACGGTGACGCTCGACCGCATCCTGCGCAGTGTCCTCCAGCTGATCCTGGTCGCCGCGGCCGGCATCGCCGCGCTGTGGACGGCCGGCTCGCTGTCGGCGTTCGCGCTCGCGTGGGCCCTGCCGTACCTTCCCGTCACCGTGCTTTCGGCGTACGCCCTCAGAAAGGTCTACCGCGCGGGCAAACCACCCCGTGCGCGCACCCATCGGGCCGAACGGCGTGCGCTGCGGCGAGAGTTCTGGCGCTTCACCGGCCCGCGCGCCGTGGCCAGCGTCGCCCAGCTCGCCCTGCAACGCGTCGACGTGCTGCTCGTCGCCGCGCTGGGCGGCCTCGCCCCGGCCGCGATCTACGCCGTGGCGGGCCGCTTCGTCGTGCTCATCCAGTTCGCCAACCAGGGCATCTCGCAGTCGGTGCAGCCCCGGCTGGCCGAAGCCCTGGCCGTCGGCGACCGGCGCGCCGCGAACGACCTCTACCAGACCGCGACCGGCTGGCTCGTGCTCGTGACCTGGCCGATCAACCTCCTGGTGATCTTCTTCGCGCCGGTGTGGCTGCGCCTGTTCGGCGACCGTTACGCCGCCGACGGCACAATCGTGGTGGCCGTGCTCGCCTCGGCGATGCTGGTCGCCACCGGCTGCGGCATGGTCGACATGGTGCTCGCCATGGCCGGGCGCACCTCGTGGAACCTCGTCAACGTGCTCGTCGCGCTGACCGTCACGGTCGTCCTCGGCGTGCTGCTCATTCCCGCGTACGGGGCCCTCGGCGCGGCGATCGGCCTGGCCTGCTCGATGCTCGCCAACAACCTGCTGCCCCTCATCCAGGTCGGGCGCTCGGCCGGGCTGCACCCGTTCGGCCGGGGGACGCGGGCCGCCGCGCTGCTGTCGATCGCCTGCTTCGGCGTACTCCCCTGGGCCGTCACTTTTGTGTGCGGGACCGGGACCGGGGCCGCCGGCCGCACCCTCGCCATGCTCGCCGCCGTGCCCGCCTTCCTGGCCGGCACCTGGCTGTTGCGCGTTCCTCTCGCCCTGGGCGCGTTCAAACCGAGAAGGAGGACGAGTTGACCACCGACTACACCAAGGTGTTCCAGGACACCGACGCCGTCGAGAAGTACGAGAACGTCACGTACGCGCCGGACAGCTACGCCTCGCAGATCAACGAGCGGCAGCAGGACTACCTGCGCACGCTGGTCCGGCGCGAGTTCGGCGAGCTCGCCCCCGTCCAGCACGACTTCGCCTGCGGCACCGGGCGAGCCATCCGTACGCTGCACGGGCTCGTACGCGAGGCGCATGGCTACGACACGTCGGCCGAGATGATGGCGAAGGCGGCCGAGGTCGGGTCGCGGGCGAACTGGCACCAGGTGGCCGCGGACGGCCCGGTGCCGCACCCCGTGCCGGCCGGCTACCCGGCGATCGTCACCATGTTCCGGCTGCTGCTCAATGTGGACGCCGGCATTCGCGACCGCGCGCTGGCCTTCGCCGCTCGCGCCCTGCCGACGGCGGAGTCGGGCATCCTCGTGGTCGAGAATCATGGGAACGCCGCGTCGGTGCGGCACCTCGGGGCGCGACGGCATCGCGGCGAGCGCTGGTTCGCCGAACTGTCGCACGACGAGGTCGCCACGCTGCTCGACCGGCACGGCTTCGTGATCGTCGAGCGGCGCGGCTTCTCGATGATCACGCCCTCGCTGCACGGGAGCGCGGTGGCGCGGGCGGCCGACGCGGCCGTGCGGCGCCTGCCCGGCAGCGACGCGTACGCGGTCAACGTCCTCTACACCGCGCGCCGTGTCCATGCGTAGGCTCGCTCTTCTTCTGCCGGTGCTGCTGCTCGCGGGCTGTTCCTTCGGGAAGGACGACCCGCCGCCGCCCGCCCCGCCGCCCGATTTGTCACGCACGCCCGCCGCAGTGGCCGTGAACCGTGGGCCGTTCCAGGCCGGGCCGGTCGGGGCGCCCGGCCGGGGTGCGCTGTTCGGGGCGTGGATCAAGCCGGACCAACTGACGCACGTGGGGCGGCTCGCGGCGGTCGACAGCCTGCAGGCCGACCTCGGACGGTCGTTGCAGATCGTGAACACGTACCGGCGCTTTGAACAGATGGTGGGAACGCCTTCGGACAAGGAGTTCCTCGCGCGCGGGGCGACGCTGATGGTGAGCTGGGCCACGGGTGACAACCGGTCCATCCTGGACGGGCAGCACGACGACCTGATCCGTAAGCAGGCTCGGGCCGTCCGGAAGATTCGCAAGCCGGTGCTGCTGCGCATGCGCTGGGAGATGGACCGGCCCAACCTGCGGGCGACGATGTGGTCGGGGCAGGACTACGTCGCGGCCTGGAAATACGTGCGGGAGATCTTCCGGCAGGAGCGGACGAAGAACGTGTCGTGGGTGTTCTGCCCGACGGCCGAGGGCTTCATCCGGGGGGACGCGCCGGCCTTCTATCCCGGCGACGACCAGGTCGACTGGACGTGCGTGGACGTCTACGCCGGGGAGAGGTTCGAGCCGATCGGGGTGCTGATGGGCCCGTTCCTGACCTGGGCGGCCCAGCGGCCCAAACCGATCGTCATCGGCGAGTTCGGGGTGGCGAAGGCCTGGGGGTCGGCCCGGCGGGCGGCGTGGATCAAGGATGCGCGACGCACCTTCAAGTCGAACCCCCAGATCAAGGCCATCACCTACTTCGAGTCGGACCCGGAGGGTAACGGGCCCAACAAGCAGTTCCAGCTGACCGGGGACGAGCCGGCGTTCAAGGCCTTCGAGTCGATGGTGAAGGACCCGTACTTCAATCCCTGAGCGGTTGCAGGAACTCGAGCCGGTTGCCGTGGTCGTCCTTCGAATAGAACCGCCGGTGGCCCGGGAAGTGGGGATCCCACTCGACCGGGCGGCCGGCGGTCTCTATCCGCGCCGCGAGCGCGTCGAGGTCGTCGACGAGAACCCCGGGGTGCGACCTGTTCTGCGGCACGAAATCCGCCACCGGCGAGACGTGGATCTCCCAACCGCCGCCGCGGAACCAGGCGCCGCCGCGGGCCTTGAGGACGGGCGGCTTCTCCAGCTCGTCGAGACCGAGAACCCCGGCGTAGTAGGCGCGAGCTGCGGTTTCGCCGCCGGGCGGGCAGAGGACCTGGACGTGGTGGAGCCGCTCGAAGTTCATGCTCCTCATTAAACCGTACGCCCGTACTGCAAGTCAGTGGCGATCGACTTCAGATGCTGGAGATGGATCTCCTGGGGTTCCAAGGTTGTCGTACGGATGTTTCGACCTCAACCAGGCCGCCGTGATCGCCAAAACCGTCGACTCGGTCCCCGAGAAACTCGCCGACCTGGACGACGTCGGCCCGGCCGAAACCTCGCAGCTGACCCAGAAGGCCCTCGACACCATGATCGAGATGGCTACGCGACTCCCCGCCTACCAACTCGTCGAGGTCGGCCACCGCATCCTCACCCACGTCGCTCCTCATCTGGCCGAGCGCGCCGAGGCAGCCGCTCTGGCCCGCCTCGAGAGACGCGCCCACCAGCGCCGCGGTTTCGCCATGTCGCGCCCGTCCGACGGCCTCGTGCGCCTCTCCGGCCGCCTCGACCTCGAAGCCGCCGCCACCGTCCAGGCCGCCCTCGATCCGTTGCGCAAGCCGACCCCTGGTGACGACCGCACCCCCGAACAGGTCCGCGCCGATGCCCTGGTCGACATCTGCCGCCCGACTCTGCGCGAGCCATCCCAGGTGGTCGTCACGGTGGCGTTCGACCCGCTCGCTCAAGCGCTGGGCGTCGGAGAGACCGACACCGGCCAGCGGTTGTCGCCCGAAATCGTGCGCCGCGTGGCCTGCGACGCTCTCATCCTCCCGGTCATGCTGGGCGGCAGCAGCCAGGTCCTCGACATGGGCCGCACCCGCCGCCTGGTGACCGGGGCGCTGCGTCGCGCCCTGCACGTGCGCGACCGTGGCTGCGCCTTCCCGGACTGCGATCGCCCGCCCCGATGGTGCGACGCACACCACGTTCTCCCGTGGACCAAAGGCGGCACCACCAGCCTGGACAACCCAAGGTCTCACTAGTTGGGATCATCGCGAAGCCGCTGAACGCCTTGAGGCTTCATCAGCTGGCGTCCGGATCTGGCGACGACAGTGCACAGATCGAGGGCAAGACCTTGCGGAATGTCCCGTAACATTGCTGCCGCAAAGCATGTGGCTGGCGAACGGGGTAGGCGGAGAATTGAGCAATCCGGGCGGACTTGCAGCTCTCAAGGAACGTGCGGCGACAGCGAACCTTGACTTTGAGGAAATTACAGGCGGCAGGGTTCCGCTTGCCATGATCAATATTCCGGTTCTTGGTGGTGGATTCCGAAAGATCTACTCGGACGATAAGGCAGCTAGTTATTTTATTAGCTCCGATTTCCAATCCTGGGTCTTCATAGGAGACTGCATAGCCGTCGTAAACGCTGCTCAAGATTTCGTCGAAGCGCTATTGTCGCCTAGTCAAATGCGGCAAATCCCGGGCAGGATTTTGATGCGAATGGCCGGAAGGGAATCTTCACTCGAAGATCGACTCATCAGTAGACTGCCGGAAGACTTCAGCCTTTCCTTTAAGTCAAGAACTGAGACAACGCCTAGTTTCAGGCTGGGATACCCTACGCCCGCACTAAGCCTATCTCGCACTAACAATCGAGTCGATTTTTACTCAGACCATGTTCCGCCGGGACTCAGTTTATTCTTCGACAAAAGCATAGTTGAGGGATTGGATACCCGCGCGGCTACCGCCCGGTTCAAGGAGGTAGTGGATTCAGTACTTTTTGAGTTGGATCTTAAATTCAATCTAGCACTCGATGTTGCGAGATTTCGTGACAGTCGAACACTGGGACCCGTGCGGCCCATTGACTACTCGGCAAGCCCTCAGGTGCCGGCACTGAGATATTCCCCTGAGGCCGCCGCACTCTACCGGTATGCAAGGTCGTCGGGTGCAATGCCATTGCTCTCATACCTAGCCTTCTACCAGGTCTTAGAGCATTTCTTTCCTGCCTACTATGAGCAGGCAATACTCACACGCCTTCGGCAGGCAACAATGGATCCGCTATTTGATCCACATAATAACTCACACCTTTCGAAGCTGGTGCAGATATCGGCCGGGCGGGGAGCGGGATCAGAAAGGGATCAGCTGAAGGCCACCCTTCGCTACTGCGTTGCCGTTGATGAAGTGGAATCATTCTTAGGCGAAAGCGTCGAGCGTTCTACTTTCCTCGCGGACAAGAATGCTCTTTCTGCTGTCCGAGCGATATCTCCACGTGATGCAAATTTCGCACTAACCGACCAGATCGCGGAAAGGGTCTATCAGATTCGTTGCAGAATCGTCCACAGCAAGGACGGCGGCAATGCCGTTAACAGCGCACCTATGCTGCTTCCATTCAGCACTGAAGCGAACAAGCTGGGATACGATATCCAACTTATTAGATTCCTTGCGCAAAAAGTATTGATCGCAAGTGCCAGTCGAGCACCATGGACTACATGAGGCGACCTTCTGGATCTCGAACGGTATCTGTCGTTCGCGGAGCGGGAAAGATCGCGATGCTGAACGGTCAGGGCTTCGGGATGCCCGAGATAGCGCGCCAGGTCGGCCGTGACCGCTCTGCGATCTCGCGGGACCTGATCCGCAATGCGGCTACCCGGGGGCGGCAAGCTCGAATACCGGGCGTCCGTTGCGCAATGGAAAGCCGAGCTGCGGCTCCGGCGGTGGTGGCTCAGGGCCGTCCGCGCGGCGTCCGAAGTCCCCAGACCCACCACCGGATTACCCCTTCTATTCCGCATGACGAGGCACTAGCATGATGGCGTTTGCGCCGCATCAATCTCGGGCGAGTTAAGGATAACCATATGAAGGAAGTTGCGGTTACCGCAACAGGAGCCATAATTGTCCCGGCAATTCTGTGGCTTTTTTACAGTGCAGTACGAACGGAATGGCCCGAAAATTATGTCACCGCCTCGCAGGACTTCGGCACCGTCGTAAACAGAAGCAGTATCCGCTATCTAGTCTTTCGCGTTGTGCCGGCATACCTAACGTCGCTGATCGTGGCTACGACGGTGAGCCGGTTCCACGGCAATGGCATGACAGCTGCGCTGGCCGGTGCCGCCATTTTCGTGTATTCCACCCAGGGGAGACACATCTACGATGTATGGCGACGGCAGCACGGTCATCGGCGGCTGCCCGTTCTAGTGGTGAGTCTAGCGGCCGGATGCGGGATTATGGTTGCATCCGCGCTTGGCGGACTAGGGCCGGGGCCGTTCGTAGCAGTAGTGCCGCCGATCGACGAATTCTTTAAGTCCTTTTGGACCACGATCTTGATCGCGCTAATAGCAGTAGCGGTGGTCGGGTACTCTCGACACCAGACCTCTGTGACAGAACTCGTTCGCCGCTCACGGGAGGAAGTAGGCAAGAAGTTGCTTGACTTCGCCCAAGAGACGGCACATAAGTACGCCACCGATCCATGTCTGGTAGAGGCCGTCCTCCTAACAGAAAACCTCGAACGGCCGAAGTGGGTTCGGACCCTAGAACGATTGAAGTCAAGGTTCGTCCCACGGGGCAGTTATGGGGTTATGCAGGTACAGGCGAACGAGCCATTATCGGACGAGTCCTCAATCGAACACGCCATTCGAGAGCATCTTGCAGGTTGTACAATCGAGCGCAACGAGTACGGCGACTATTCGGCTCAAGCACTTGAAGATGCGCTAACTTCATATAACCGCAATAAGAACTTCGTTAGTCTCGCAACCTCGATATATAGCAGCATCTACATCCCAATCCACAGCGATTCCAACGAACCTAATACAGCGTCTTCGGAAGAGCGCAAGCAGCAGCGTATTGAACTCACGGCCAAGTGTTACGTTGCGCTTACTCAATGCCTACTTGCTGGAGAGGCTGGAATGTTAGCCATGGCGAGACTCCCACTCAGCGAGCTACGAAGCTTGGCGAGCATCGTGGAGCAGGTCCCCCACTTCCTCAGCAGGGAGGAGGCGCAGGTGATCACTACCCTCGGGAGGCATCTTGCCGAAACAGGCGCAGAAGTGCCTCGGCCACGCTCGACTGATGACGCCGACACGTTGTAGTTGACAAGGCGCGGTTGTCCGGTCCGGGCTGGCGGGACAGTTACTTTGCCGCCACCGCGCGGACGCTTCGACATCCTTCCGGTGTACCGGGTCGACAGTTCTCCCGCCGACTTTCCGACCTCCTGGACTTGTTCACCGAACTCGACAAGGCCGGAGTCACCTTCGTCTCCGCCACCGAACCGTTCGACACTCCACATCCACCGGCCGAAGTGGTCCTCCATGAACGTCGGCCGCAACCTGGACAACCCTGCGTACACCGGTGACATCGTCTACAGCGACGTCCGCGTCATCGACGCTCACAAAGCCCTCCTCGACCGCGAGACCTGGCTCCGCGTCCGCGACACCTCAGGCATCCGCGCCGACCATCGCGCAGCAATTCCTAGCTTTTGGGGCGGACGCGAGTCGAACCCATGACCCGATCGAGTCACGGTGAACCGGTTGGATTGGGTTCAGCACGAGGCGGGACCGCCTATCAGGAGTGCGTCCGGTTCAGCGTGATGCGTCGGTTGCTGCATCTCACTGCTGTACAAGGAGAGCGGCCGAGAGGCTTCCCCGTCGCGCGTTTGCCACATACGCACCGTGGGGCAGATGTCGCGCCACTGGCCCCCGACGTCGGCGGGACATCGGGGGCCGAGCTGCCGGCGAGGTCAGCGGCCCCGCAGAACCGGATGATGTTTCTCCCGGCAATCAACACGGTACACAGCCCGCCTACGCCTGTCTACGTGCGTACATGTACGTAGATCACGGGAGGTAGGCGTAAGGGCTCGCCTACTGTCCGTTTCATGACCGACGAGTCGCAGGAGCCGTACCGTCACCGGACGCCGCGTCCGGTCTACGTGATGATCGCGGACGAGCTCGCTGCCGAGATCGCCGAGGCTGCCGTGGATTCGCCGATCGCCAGCGAGAACGACATCCAGCAGCGTTGGGGTGTGGCTCGTGCGACTGCCCGTCACGCGATCGCCGAACTGCGAGAGCGCGGCCTGGTCTACACCGTGGCGGGTCGGGGTTCCTTCGTCGCTCCGGCAACGTAGGAATCGGCAGATCAGCGCTGGTCTATCTGGCAGACTGCACCGAGTGGATCTCTCGAACACCTGGTCCTGCAACTATTCGTCATCTGCAAAACTCCGTAATCACGGTTGATCAGCTGGGCCGGGCGGGCGTCTCCTGGTGCTTGTATCCCGTGTGGCCGGTCGCTGGTCCGTGGGGACCCGTGCCTATGCAGCCTTAAGTGAGCAAGCCGGTTTACGGGTCCGAGGACAAGCGGCGGCTGGTTGGCATCGGGCGGCTCCGGTGATCGGGCGGACCCCGAATCGGGCACCCACACCGGTGAGTTGAGCCCCGGTGTCCGGCACACGCCCGGATACGCGCGCCACGGCCGTACGAGGCCGTCGGCGGTGCGTGTCCTGCGCGTGTCTCGGCACCCTGCTCCTCACGGCCATATCGCGAGTCATCAGGTCTACGCCCGACCGGGCGTTGGCCGGCGGCGTGATGTTGGCCGCCCGCCGCCTCGTCGATGCCTTGGAGTTTCTGATGATCTCGCATCACTTCGGTCACTCGGATCAGTCCTGTCGCCAGCGCCGCGCTGAGTCTCGGGGTTCGGTTGTTTCCGGCGTCCCGCTGGAGGTCAGTACGGGGGTCCGGGTGGGGGTCCCACTTGATCAGGACCCCCACCCGGACCCGTTGTTGGGTCTGACAGTGCAGCTCATGCCACCTGTCAGCCGCGATACTGCTGCCGCGACTGACCCTCTATCAGGGGTCCCCTGTGGGGTAAATGCGGCTATGCCGGCCGCCGGTGGTGGCGGTGACTGAGCCGATCCTGCGGGTGCAGTCCGCCCTGACCGGCCGGGATCTGGTCCTGTTGGGCTGGCTCGCCGATCATGGTGTGTTGACCACCGAGCAGATCGCCGCCGCGTTGTTTCCGTCGGTGAACTTCGCCCAGCGGCGGCTGCGTGCTCTGCTGGCGTTGCGGGTGGTGGACCGGTTCCGGCCGCAACGTCCGGACGGCGGATCGTGGCCGTATCACTGGCTGCTCGCCCAGTTGGGTGCGGACGTGATCGCCGCGCAACGCGGCGAGCCGGTCCCGCGCCGGGACTTGGCGCGGCAACGGCGGTGGCAGTTAACCAACCGGGCCAACCTGCCGCACCTGTTGGGCGTCAACGATTTCTTCACCCGGCTGGCCGCCCACGCCCGCACCCACCCCGACGCCCGATTGGAGCGCTGGTGGTCGGCTGCTCGTTGTCAGCAGGCTGGAGCGTTCGTTACCGCGGCCGACGGTCGGGTCGACGGGACCGCCCTGGCCTACCGGCCTAGGGTGCGCCCGGACGGGCACGGCATCTTCACCGACTCGCATGGCAGCACCGCGTTCTTCCTCGAATACGACTTGGGGACCGAACCGCTGACCCGGCTGGTCGACAAGATCGACGGCTACCACCAGCTCGCCCGGGTCACCGGCAACCTGTGGCCGGTCCTGTTCTGGCTCCCCAGCACCGCCCGGGAACACCACCTGCACGAAGCCCTATCCACCGCGCGCAGCGGCTACCCGGCCGCCACCGCCGTGCACCACCGCCCCGGACGACCCGCACCCACCAGCAGCTCGGCACCCGGGCCGGACGACCCGGCCGGGCCGGTCTGGTGGCTGCATCACCATCCCGGCCCCACCCTCTCGCTGGGAGCCCTCGGCAGCGCTGTCACCGCCAGGATCCGCAACGCCGCATAACCGGATCGTCACGGACCTGAGCCACAGCGCGAAGACCGGGGCGATCAACGAAGCTCCCGGCCCACAACGGGCCGGGTCGATCACCGAAGGAGAACCATCATGGTCCTGACCATCAGACCCGACGTCGTGACCGTCCACGCAGGAGGGACATGGGAGCACGCCGTGATGCCGCACGACTAAGCCGTGCCGCGCACGGCGAAAGACCACCCGGCACCACCGCACCAGACCGTGAAACCGACACTGACCGAGACCACGCGATCGACCGGACGGCGCGACTCGCGGCCATCGCACGAGTACGTCCCGGCGATGATCGAGCCACCGAACAACTCCGGCGCGCCTTACGCGACCAGCAGTACATGGTCCACGTCGCCGCTGCCGTGGACCGCTGGCCGGCCCTCACCGACGACCAACGCGACACCGTCGCGGCCCTGCTCAACACGCACCACGAAACGTCCTGACAACCCATCTCCCTCAGCGACACTGCGGCGGGCGGGCACCCGCCAAACGGGTGCCCGCCCGTCGTGCCTGCTGATCAGGTAGCGGTCTTCCACCACACCCGTTGCTCCGCCGGGTAGCGGTGGCCTTTCGACGGTGACCGGCGAACCCGCAGCTGGCCGCAGGCCCGGGGCGAGAACAGCAACCGCACCAGCTCCCGGCGGGCAGGCATCGGAGCCGCCGTCCACTGCCGGACCACATCGACACCCGGAGTCATGAAATCGCGTAGCGGAGCAGGGGTGGTCAGTTCCGCCTCCCGCGCCTGCGCCGTCTTCAGCCGGGCCAGGATTGCCGGTTCCGCCCGGGCAGCGAGGGTCACCGTGATCTGGCCGGCTCCTACCTGGTCGGCCAGGTCGTCCAGTTCCGCCTGGATCTCGGCGACCTGATCCCGCACGGCCAGCAGCGCGGCATCGTCGTCACCGCCGATGTTCAGCCACGCGAGGTTCTCCGGGCGGGACAGGTAGTCGATGACGGCCGCCTCCGCGAACGTGTTCAGCTCGTCGTAGCTGATCCGGATGCAGCCCTTGCGGTGGCAGACGTACTCGCGGCCCCGGTCACCGGAGCGGGCGGCGATCGGGCTGTCGCAGACATCGCACACGCCGATCATCGACAGCAGATGCACCGCCCGGCCCGGCCTGGTCGTGACCCGCTCCGGTGCGGTCAGCCTGCGCCGCACCGCCAGAAACACGGCTCTGGTCACCAAGGCGGGCCACACTGCCGGAGTGAACGTCGCGTTCGGCGACAGCGTGTGCCCCGATGTCCGTCCCGGGTCGTGGACCCGTTGGCCGCTGTAGGCCGGGTTCATCGCCAGCGACCGCAGGTGCTGCGAGCTGAACACCAGCCCGGTCCGTGTCCGGATACCGCGTTCCCGGAAATCGCGTTCCACCGAGCGGAGAGAGTGCCCGGCGTGTAGCCGCTCGAACAGCTCCCGCACCACCGCCGCCTCCGCGGGCTGTTCGATCTGCTCGACCAGCTTGCGGGTCACCGGGTCATAGCGGCGCTGATAGCCATACGGACAGCGTCCCGCTGGGCGTCCGGCCGCCGCTGTCGCGGCTGCCGCCCGGCGGGTCCGCTTCGACGTCTCCGCCGAGGCCAACTCGCTCTTGACCGCCAACTCCAACAGATCAGCCCGGTCGTACGGGTTGGCCGGATCGAACAGCCGCTCATAGGTGAAGATGAAAATCTTCACCGCGCGGTCCTCACACAACTCGATCAACCGCACCCACTCGTTGGTACGCCGCGAGCCCCGCGACCCCTCCCACAACACCAGCAAGTCTGCGCCGAACCGGCCCGCCTCCAGATCGGCGATCAGCCGGTCGAAACCCTCCCGAGCCTTCGCCGCATACCGCGACGCCGACCCGACATCCCGGTACGGCGCGCCCAGCGTCCAACCCCGTTCGGCCGCGACGCCGAGGTGATCGTGGTGTTGCTCCTCCGGGGACCGCTCACGCCCAGACCTGTCCTGACTGACCCGCAAGTATTCCCGGCCTGTCACCGCCGGGCTGGTGCTGACAGCTGGCATACATCGACCGTACCAACTACGGAAGCACTGGCAACACCGTGCTGCTCTGCCGTCGGCATCACCGGCTTCTCCACCACCCCAGCGGGGAGTGGCAGATCCGCTTCGGCTCCGACCGCCGCCCCGAGTTCATCCCGCCGGTGACGATCGACCCTGCCCAAGTGCCGCGGCGCAATCTCTGCCACGCACCCCCTTAGACGCTGCGGTCTCCGCTGACACGGGCAGCTCTGGCGAGCTGACGTACTGTCCGGTGCGCGGACCCGGGCTCGGGCGCGGTGCTCGGACTCGGGCGCGCTGCGCCGGCGCCTGGGCGAGCAACCTCAGCGCATAGGGCGCGTCGTGTCGCAGATAGCGTCCCGCCAGCCGCCGCGGTTCGGTGCCGAGGCGATGCGCCCACTCCAGCCCCGTGCGCTGCATCCACCGCGGGGCCCGCTCCACATCGCCCGCGACGAAGTTCACCGCCGCCCCGCAGCCGATGAACCACGACTGCGGCAGCTCGGCCCGCAGGCGGGTGATCATGCGCTCCTGCTTCGGGTAGCCCAGCCCGACGAACACGAGGTCCGGGCGGGCGTCGACGATCTTCGCGCAGAAGTCGGCGTACGCCTGGGGATCCTGATCGAAGCCGAACGGGGGGCAGGCCGTCCCGGCGACGCGCAGGCCCGGGCATCGCGCGAGGAGCCGGTCGGCCGCGCGGGTGGCCCCGTCGGCCAGGGCGTCGTCGGCTGACGGGGCACCGCCGAGGACGAAGATCGAACGACCGTCGAGGCCGAGGCCCGCCGAGAGCGACCAGATCAGGCTGCTGCCGGCCACCCGCTCGGGCAGCGGTGTCCCGCGCAGGCGGCTGGCCCAGATCAGGGGCATGCCGTCGGCGACGATCAGGTCGGCGTCGGCCAGGTGGCGGCGACACTCCTCGTCCTGTTGCGCACGTCGCAGAATGTCGATGTTCGGGGTGACGATCCGGCCGCCGCGGCCGCGGGCGAGGGCGTCGCGGACGACGGCCACCACCTCCGCCTCGGTGATCCGATCGATGCCGGTGCCGTCGAGCTGGACCCGGTCGAAAGCCTCGACTGTCACGCAACGCCTCCTTCACGCTTGTTGGCTCGTTATAGGAGCGAAACGAGCGAAGGTGGGCCAAAGTGGCACGTGTGCTATTTCTGGGTGGATTAGGACGAAGCGGGACAACGCTCGTCGAGCGCCTGCTAGGCGAACTACCCGGGGTATGCGCACTGGGAGAGGTCGTCCACCTGTGGCAACGCGACCTCCGCGACGACGAGCGGTGCGGCTGCGGCGCCCGCTTCTCGGCCTGCGCGTTCTGGCGCCGGGTCGGGCAGTACGCGTTCGGCGGCTGGCACAACGTCGACGTCGACCGGGTGCACGCCCTGCGCGACGCCGTCGAGCGCACCCGCCACATCCCACGGCTCGCGACCGCGGTCGAGGCGCCCGACGAGGTGCACGAATACGCACATTTCTACGCCCGGGTCTACACCGCGGCCGCCGAGATCGCCGGCGCGAAGGTCGTGGTCGACTCGTCGAAGCACTCGGCCCTCGCGCACGTGCTGCGTTGGGCCCCCGACATCGACCTGCGCGTGGTGCATGTCGTGCGGGACGCGCGCGGGGTGGCGTACTCGTGGACCAAGACGGTGTCGCGCCCCGAGACCGACGGCGCCGACGAGATGACCCGCTACTCCCCCGGGCGTTCGGCGCTGCTCTGGAACGCTCACAACGCCGCGTTCGGGCTGCTCGCGAAGCGCGGCGTGGCCGTGCACCGCATGCGCTACGAGGAGTTCCTGGCCGATCCCCGGTCGGCACTGCTCGAGCTCGGCGACTTCGCCGGGCTGCGGCTGACCGACCAGGACCTGGACTTCCTCGGCGACGGGTACGCCGACCTGGGCGTCGGGCACAGCGCCGCCGGCAACCCCATGCGCTTCACCGTCGGCCGGCTGCCGCTGCGCCGCGACGACGCCTGGAAACGCTCACTGCCTCGCAACCAGCGGCGCCTGGTCGGAACCGTGTGCGCCCCGATGCTGCGGGCGTACGGATATCCGCTCTCCGTCACGTCCCCCGACTCGCCCCTCGAGGAGAACCGATGAACTGGCCGTCCGTCGGCGTCGTCATTCCCACCCGCAACCGGCCCGAGCTGGTGCGCAAGGCCATCGGCGCGGTCCGTGACCAGCGCTATCCGGGCGAGATCAAGATCCTGGTCGTGTACGACCAGACGGAGCCCGACTATCTGCTGGCGTCCACCGAGGGCGTGCAGGTGCTGGTGCTCACCAACTGGCGGACGTCGGGGCTGGCCGGCGCGCGCAACACCGGCATCCTCGCGCTCGACACCGAGTATGTGGCGTTCTGCGACGACGACGATCAGTGGCAACCCGACAAGTTGCGCCGCCAGGTGGCCGCGCTGCTGGCCGAGCCGGACGCCGAGATGGCGACGTGTGCGATCGAGGTCGAGTACGAGGGCAAGTGCACCCCACGGCTGGCGGGCCGCAGCCGGGTCACGGTCGACGAGCTCGCCCGCTCGCGCCTGGCGATGCTGCACTCGTCGTCGTTCCTGATCCGCCGGTCGGCGCTGGCCGCCGACGCGATCGGGCTGGTCGCCGAGGACGCGCCGGGCAGCCAGAACGAGGACTGGGACCTGCTGCTGCGGGCCGCCCGCCGCGCTCCGATCGTGCACCTCGACGAGCCGCTGGTCCGCGTGCTGTGGGGCCGCACGTCGCACTACGCCTACGAGTACGCCACGAAGATCAGTTCGCTGCGCTGGATGATGCAGCGGCACCCGGAGATCAGCGGCTGCCGGCCGGGCGCGGCCCGCGTCTACGGCCAGTTGGCGTGCTGGTCGGCGGCGACCGGCAACCGCAGTCAGGCGTGGCAGTTCAGCAAGGAGGCGGTGCGCGCGAACTGGAAGGAACCGCGGACCGCGATCGCCCTGGCCGCCATGACCGGCGCGGTGAAGGTTGAGAACGTTCTCTCCGCGCTTCACAAACGCGGGCGAGGTATCTAACTCACCCTTTCGGCCACACCCAATCACAAGGTAGTGTTCGGGCGTGTTCGAATTAGTGCGGTTCCCGGGGACGGTCCACTGATGCTGGCACAGCAGCGGCAGGCCGCCATCCTCGACCGGGTCCGGGCCGCCGGAGGTGTCCGGGTCAGCGAGCTCGCCTCGGAATACGGCGTCTCCGACATGACGATCCGGCGCGACCTCGAGTCCCTGGCCGACCGCGGCCTGCTCGCGAAGGTACACGGCGGCGCGACCACCGTGAGCCCGGGTTCGGCCCACGAGCCCGGCTTCGCGGCCAAGAGCGTGCGTCAGCGTGCGGAAAAGTCGGCCATGGCCATGCGCGCGGCGGCGCTCGTCTCCCCCGGCGACGCCATCGCGCTCTCGGCCGGCACGACGACCGCCGGGCTCGCCCAGCGCCTGGTCGACGTGCCCTCGCTGACCGTGGTGACCAACTCGATCCCGGTCGCCGACATCTTCTACCGCGCCGGGCGCCCCGACCAGACGGTCGTGCTCACCGGCGGGACCCGTACGCCCTCCGATGCCCTGGTCGGCCCGGTCGCGGTCGCCGCGGTCGGCACGCTCCACCTGGACATGCTCTTCCTGGGTGTGCACGGGATGAGCGAACGGGCCGGTTACACGACTCCCAACCTCATGGAAGCCGACGTCAACCGGGCTCTCATCGAGGCGGCCGAACGCCTCGTCGTGCTCGCCGACCACACCAAGTGGGGCACGGTGGGCATTTCCTCGATCGTTCCGCTCGACCGTGCGGACGTTCTGATCACCGACGACGGGCTGGACGAACCGGCCCGCACCCTTCTGTCCGAAACGGTCCGAGATCTTGTAGTGGTGACAGCGCAATGACGTTCAAGACCCGTGAGGCGATCCGCCTCTCCGACGGCCGCGAGTTGATCTATTTCAACGAGGGCGCGACCGACTGGGCGACCTACCCCGATACGCGCGAGCTCCCTCCCCCGCCCCCCACCTCCCAGCTCCGGTACGACCCCCTGCTCGACGAGTGGGTGGCCATCGCCGCGCACCGCCAGACCCGCACGTTCATGCCGCCGCCGGACGCGTGCCCGCTGTGCGCGACCAAGCCGTCGTTCGCCAGCGAGATCCCGGCCCCCGACTACGACGTGGTCGTCTTCGAGAACCAGTTCCCGTCGTTCAGCGACCGGGTCAAGGCCGACGAGGTCTCCGAGATCACCGGCATGGTTCCCGTACGCCCCGGCGTCGGTCGCTGCGAGGTCGTCTGTTTCACCAGCGACCACAACAGCGCGTTCGTCCACCTGCCGCCGTCGCGGGTGCGCACCGTCGTCGACGCGCTCGCCGACCGCACCGCCGAGATGTCCCGCCTGACCGGCGTGGCCCAGGTGTTCCCGTTCGAGAACCGCGGCGTCGAGATCGGCGTGACCCTGCAGCACCCGCACGGGCAGATCTACGCCTTCCCGACCGTGCCGCCGCGCACGAAGCTGATGCTGGCCGCCGCGGCTCGTTATCGCGACCGCACCGGCCGCGACCTCTACACCGACGTGCTGGCCGCCGAGCGCGCCGACGGCGCCCGGGTCATCGGCTCCAACGAGCACTGGACGGCGTACGTGCCGGCCGCCGCCCGCTGGCCGTTCGAGGTGCAGATCGCCCCGCACCGCAAGGTGCCCGACCTGCCCGCCCTGTCCGACGCCGAGCGTGACGCGTTCGGGCCGCTCTACCTCGACGTGCTGCGCCGCTTCGACGGCCTGTTCGGCAAGCCGATGCCCTACATCTCGGCGTGGAACCAGGCGGTCGTGGGTGAGGGCCGCGAGCTGGGCTACCTGCACCTGCAGCTGTTCAGCATCCGGCGCGCGGCCGACAAGCTGAAATACCTGGCCGGTTCCGAGTCGGCGATGGGCTTCTTCGTGAACGACATCGTCCCCGAGAAGGCCGCCCAGATGCTCCGCGACGTCTGAGTTCGTGCTCCGTGGCCGCCCATACTTCAGGGGTGGCCACGGAGAGAACTCGTACGGCGCTGGAACGCTTGCGTGAGCAGTCGCGTTCCGAGATAGCGACCCTCGACGCCGACCTGCACGCCCTGTTCGAGGCCTCGCGCGACGACAACGCCGACGACGAGCACGATCCCGAGGGCGCCACCATCGCGTACGAACGCGCCCAGCTCACGGCCGTCCTCGAAGCCGCCCGGGCCCAGCTCGCGGCCGTCGACGACGCGCTCTCCCGCTTGGACGCGGGCACCTATGGCCGCTGTGATTCCTGCGGCGAGCCCATCGCCGCCGAGCGTCTCGAGATCCGCCCCTTCGCCACGAGGTGCGTGGCCTGCGCCGGAAAGCGGTGACGCGCTCGCACCACTCGTACGTCTGGATGACGGAGAGGGGCGGGGGGCCCGGGACAGAGCCCCCCGCAGGAAGGGACGGCAGGCCCGGCACGCCGCGAGAACCGGCCGGCGCCTGGGACAAGGCAGCCGGACCGATGGGCGACCCCACGACGTCGCGTCCGTCATCCGTTTCTGCCCTGAGAAACGACGCGTTCCAATCAGCGGTTACGGAATCGAACATGCGTTTCGGAGCATGAAAAGGCCGCCGATCAGTTGACCGGCGGCCTTCGTCGAGCGGGAACGTCAGGCGAGCTTGCGCGCCAGGTTCTCGTCGAGCGCGTTCATGAACTCGTCGGTGGACAGCCACGGGGCGTCCCGCGAGATGAGCAGGGCCAGGTCCTTGGTCATCTGGCCGCCCTCGACCGTCTCGACGCAGACCTTCTCGAGCGTCTCGGCGAACTCGGTCACCGCGGGGGTGCCGTCGAGGATGCCGCGGTGCTTGAGGCCACCGGTCCAGGCGAAGATCGACGCGATCGGGTTCGTCGACGTCTTCTCGCCCTTCTGCCACTGGCGGTAGTGCCGGGTGACCGTGCCGTGCGCGGCCTCGGCCTCGACGGTCTTGCCATCCGGGGTCATCAGCACGCTGGTCATCAGGCCGAGCGAGCCGAAGCCCTGAGCCACGGTGTCGGACTGCACGTCACCGTCGTAGTTCTTGCAGGCCCAGACGTAGCCGCCCTCCCACTTCATCGCGGCCGCGACCATGTCGTCGATCAGCCGGTGCTCGTAGGTGAGGCCGGCCGCCTTGAACTGGTCGGCGAACTCGCTCTCGAAGATCTCGGCGAACAGGTCCTTGAACCGGCCGTCGTACGCCTTGAGGATCGTGTTCTTCGTCGACAGGTAGACCGGGTAGTTGCGGGCCAGGCCGTACCGGAACGAGGCGCGCGCGAAGTCGCGGATCGACTCGTCGTAGTTGTACATCGCCATCGCGACGCCGCCGCCCGGGTAGTCGGCGACGTGGAACTCCATCGGCGCCGAGCCGTCCTCGGGGGTGAAGGTGACGGTCAGCTTGCCGGCGCTGGGGACCACGAAGTCGGTCGCCTTGTACTGGTCGCCGTGGGCGTGGCGGCCGATGATGATCGGCTTGGTCCAGCCCGGCACCAGGCGCGGCACGTTCTGCATGATGATCGGCTCGCGGAAGACGACGCCGCCGAGGATGTTGCGGATGGTGCCGTTCGGCGACCGCCACATCTTCTTCAGGCCGAACTCCTCGACGCGGGCCTCGTCGGGGGTGATGGTCGCGCACTTGACGCCGACGCCGTGCCGCTTGATCGCGTTGGCCGCGTCGACGGTGACCTGGTCGTCGGTCTCGTCGCGGTACTGGATCGACAGGTCGTAGTACTCGAGGGGGACGTCGAGGTAGGGCAGGATCAGCTGCTCCCGGATCTGCTTCCAGATGATCCGGGTCATCTCGTCGCCGTCGAGCTCCACCACCGGGTTCGTGACCTTGATTTTCGCCATGCGGCCGGCGCTCCTCTCCCGAAAGCCAATCTTTACAGTACGAGCGTACTGCAGGACTCCTCACGTCCGCCGAGCGGCCCCCGAGCCGCCCCTGAGCTGCCCCGCGCTGCCCCGCGCTGCCCCGCGCTGCCCCGCGCTGCCCCGCGCTGCCCCGCGCTGCCCCGCGCTGCCCCGCGCTGCCCCGCGCTGCCCCGCGCTGCCCCGCGCTGCCCCGACCAGTCTGGCGCGCGACCCGGTCCCGTACACGAAAAAGGCCGGGACCGACGGCCCCGGCCTTTCCCTGGTGCTTTACAGGCTGGCGACGTCCGCCTGCTTGGCGCGGACGGCCTCGGCGGCCTCCTTGAGACCGGCGATCTCGGTGTCGGTGAGCTTGTCCTCGACGACCTTCTTGATGCCCTCGGCGCCGATCTGGGCCTCGACACCCAGGTAGACGCCGGAGATGCCGTACTCGCCGTCGACCCAGGCGCAGACCGGCAGGACCTCGCCGGAGTCTTCGACGACGGCCTTGGCCATACGGGCGGCCGCGGCCGACGGGGCGTAGTAGGCCGAACCGGTTTTGAGCAGCGCGACCACCTCGGCGCCGCCGTTACGGGTGCGGACGACCAGCTCCTCGATCTTCTCGGCGGGCAGCAGGTCGGACAGCGGCTTGCCGTCGACGGTGCAGCGCGACGGGACCGGGACCATGGTGTCGCCGTGCGAGCCGAGGGTCAGCGCCTTGACGCTCTTGACCGGCACCGCGAGGGTCTCGGCGATCGAGTTGGTGAAGCGCGCCGTGTCGAGCACACCGGCCTGGCCGAAGACCCGGTTCTTGGGGAACTGGGTGGCGAGCTGGGCGAGCGCGGTCATCTCGTCGACCGGGTTCGAGACCACGATGACGACGGCGTTGGGGGCGTACTTCGCGATGTTCTCCGCGACCTGACGCACGATCTTGGCGTTGACCTCGAGCAGGTCCATGCGGCTCATGCCCGGCTTGCGGGGCAGGCCGGCGGTCACGACGACGACGTCGGAACCCTCGATGGCCTCGTAGCCCTCACCGTTGGGGCCGGTGGTGACGCCGACGACCTTGGTCTCGAAGCCCTCGATCGGCCGGGACTGGTTCATGTCGAGCGCCAGGCCGGCCGGCTTGCCGTCGATGATGTCGGTGAGCACCACAGTGTCGAAGATGTCGTACTCGGCCAGACGCTGCGCGGTCGTCGACCCGTAGAAACCGGCGCCTACGACGGTTACCTTCTTGCCCATAGCTCTATCCACTCCCAGTCTCCGGGACGTTTTTCCGGACGCTATCAGTCGGTTACCGGCTTATTACCGGCCGGTCGGGTCAACGCGAAGAAGGCCACTCTCCGCCTAGGACACCTTTGCGCCGTACGCGGTCGCGAACAGCACGGCCTGGCCGATGTCTATCGTGGCGCCGGTCAGGTCGACGCCGCGCAGCTCCACCCCGTCGAGGTCGGCGCCGCGCAGGTCGGCGCCCTTGAGGACCACGTCGGTCAGTCGCGCGTTGGACAGGTCGGCGCCGCGCAGGTCGGACCGGCTCAGGTCGGCGCCCATCAGGTCGGCCTCGCGGAGCCGCAGGCCGCCGAGTTTCGTGCCGGCCAGGTTCTGCCCGCGCAGGGACACGAAACCCCAGTCGCCGCCCTCGATCTTCAGGGGGCGCAGCCCGCAGTCGAGGAACTGCGAACCCGTGAGCTTGCAGTCGATCAGGTGGGCGTCGAAGAACGAGCACCGTTGCAGCGTCGACTGCAGAATCGCGACGCGTTCGAGCACGGCCGCGTTGAAGCGGACGTTGCCGAAGGTGCAGTTGGTGAAGACGCAGCCGGTGAGCCGCGCCTCCGACCAGTCGACGTCGTGGAAGGCGCAGTCCTCGTACCGGACGCCGGAGACCTCCTCCAGCGCCCAGTCGCGGCCGCTGAAGGTGGTGTCCTGCACGAGGTCGGTCATGTGCCCGGTGTGCTCAGCCGTGGAAGAAGTGGCGGGTGCCGGTCAGGTAGACGGTCACGCCGGCCTTGGCCGCCGCTTCGATCACCTGGTCGTCGCGGATCGAGCCGCCCGGCTGCACGACCGCCTTGACACCGGCCGCGATGAGCACCTCGAGCCCGTCGGGGAACGGGAAGAACGCGTCGGAGGCGGCCACGCTGCCCTTGGCCCGCTCGGCGCCGGCGCGGTTGACCGCGAGGTGCGCCGAGTCGACCCGGTTGACCTGGCCCATGCCGACGCCGACGGTCGCGCCGTCGCGGGCCAGCAGGATCGCGTTGCTCTTCACGCTGCGGATGGCCCGCCACGCGAACGCCAGGTCGGCCAGTTCGTCGGCCGTGGCCGCCTCGCCGGTCGCCAGGGTCCAGTTGGCCGGGTCGTCGCCGGGGGCGTCGACGCGGTCGGCGAGCTGCACCAGCATGCCGCCGCCGACCTGCTTGACCTCGGCCGGAGCCGGGTCCCAGGCCGGGGCGACCAGCACGCGCAGCTTCTTCTTGGCCCGGAAGATCTCGAGGGCGCCCGCCTCGTAGGAGGGGGCGACGATGACCTCGGTGAAGATGCCGTCGAGCTGCTTGGCCATCGCCTCGGTGACCTCGCGGTTGACCGCGATCACGCCGCCGAACGCCGAGACCGGGTCGCAGTCGTTGGCCTTGCGGTGCGCCTCGGCCACGTCGGCGCCGATCGCGATGCCGCACGGGTTGGCGTGCTTGATGATCGCGACGCAGGGCTGCTCGAAGTCGTTGGCGCTGCGCCAGGCCGCGTCCGCGTCGACGTAGTTGTTGAACGACAGCTCGCCGCCGTGCACCAGCTCGGCCTGCGCGAGACCGACCGGCGCGTTCGGGTCGACGTAGAGAGCGGCGTCCTGGTGGGGGTTCTCGCCGTAGCGCAGGGTGTTCGCCCGCTTGAGGCCGATGCCGGTGAACTCGGGCCACTCGCTCGGCGCGAGAGTCGTGGCGGTCCAGTTGGCGACCGCGATGTCGTATTCGGCGATGTCGGCGAAGGCCCGGGCCGCGAGCGCCCGCCGCTGCGTCAGCGAGAAGCCACCGTTCTTCAAGGCGTCGAAGATCAGCCCGTACGACCCCGGGGCCGTCACCACGGCGACCGAGGGGTGGTTCTTCGCGGCCGCGCGCACCATCGCCGGGCCGCCGATGTCGATCTGCTCGACGCACTCGTCGACGCTCGCGCCCGACGCCACCGTCTCGGTGAACGGGTAGAGGTTGCTGACCAGCAGGTCGAACGGCTCTATGCCGAGCTCGGCGAGCTGCGCGGCGTGGCTCTCGAGCCGCAGGTCGGCGAGCAGACCGGCGTGCACACGCGGGTGCAGGGTCTTGACCCGGCCGTCGAGCGTCTCGGGGAAGCCGGTGAGCTGCTCGACCCGGGTGACCGGCACGCCGGCCGCCTCGACCTGGGCGGCGGTCGAGCCGGTGGAGACGATCTCGACCCCCGCGCCGGCGAGGGCCCGGGCCAGCTCGACGAGGCCGGTCTTGTCGTAAACGCTGAGCAGCGCCCGCTTGATCGGGCGGCGGCCCTCGTCGGAGGTCATGGCTGTCGTACCTTCCTGTTTTCGATGGTCCAGCCGTCGCGCACCAGCCGGCCGACCCACTCGACCAGTTGGGCCCGTTCGGCCACCTTGATGCGCTCGGTCAGCGTCTCTTCCGTGTCGTCGCCGTGCACGGGGACCGCGACCTGGGCGATGATCGGTCCGGTGTCGACGCCGGCGTCGACGAAGAACAGGGTCGCCCCGGCGATCTTGACGCCGTAGGCGAGCGCGTCGCGCGGGCCGTGGATGCCGGGGAACGACGGCAGCAGCGCGTTGTGCGTATTGATGTAGCGGTCGCCGAACGCGGCCAGGAAATGCGGCCCGACGAGCTTGAGGAAGCCGGCCGAGACGATCAGGTCGGGCTTGAACTCGGCGACGTGGGCGGTGAGGGCGGCGTCCCAGTCGTCGCGCGTCTCATAGGCCTTCACCGAGTCGACGAACGTCGGCACACCCACGGCGGCGGCGCGGTCGAGACCGGCGATGCCGTCGCGGTCGGCGCCCACGGCCACGACCTGGGCCCCGTAGGCGGGGTCGGCGGAGGCGTCGAGCAGCGCCTGAAGGTTGCTGCCCGAACCGGAGACGAGGACGACCAGGCGGGCGGGCGCAGGGTCGGTCACCCGGCAACCCTACCCGCGCGCCCCGGCCCGTACGTCAGCCGGGTTTGCCGCTCGTGCCGAAGAGAACTGCCCGGTTTCTGGGTTACGCTGCCGTTTCTTCGATCTCTCGCCAGCCCCGCCCTCACTTCGCAGAGGAAGAGCACTCGTGACCACTCCACCCCCTCCGCCCCCGCCGCCTCCCTATTACGGTCCGCCGGCCGGCCAGCCCGCCCAGCAGAACACCCAGGGCCTGGTCGGCATGATCGTCGGCATCCTGTCCATCCCGCTGGCCTGCTGCGGCTTCGCCGGAGTGCTCGGCATCGTCCTCGGCATCGTCGGCGGCGTCTTCAGTTGGCTCGGCCTGCAGAAGTCGAAGCAGGGGCTGGCCAGCAACCGCGGTCAGGCGCTGGCCGGTCTGATCTGCTCGGCGGTCGGCGTCGCGTTCGGCATCATCGCGATCATCCTGGTCGTCGCGTTCCGCGACTTCGATGTGCAGAACTGGATCGACCAGAACAGCAACAACTAGGCGGACAGACGTCGCTGGCGCCTCGGCGCCGGCACGTCAGCGCCCGCCGGTCAGCTTTTCGGCTTGGGCGCGAACCCCCGCGCGGCGGCGGCGCCGATGGCCGCCGAGACGCCGAGAACCGCTGCCGCGACCAGGGCCACCTGCCACGGGTCGGGGCCGACCGTGGCCAGCCGGCCGTCGCCCAGCGGGCCGCCCGAGAAGCGGGCCATCAGGCCCAGCGCGATGCCGGCCACCGGGCCGGCGATCAGGCCGCCGCCGAGCACCAGCGACCAGGGCGGCCGTGGTGTCGTCTCCGCCTCCCGCGCCTCACGGGTCAGGCGCAGGGTGAGCAGCCAGCCCGCGGCCAGGCCCGCAAGCACGGGCAGCGCCATCAGCAGGGCGCCGGCCACGCCCATCGGGCCGTTGGGCAGCCCGGCCAGCAGCGGCAGGGTCGGCAACGGGCCGACGGTCACCTCGGTGAGCCGCACGATCGAGCCGGTGCCGAGCGCGAAGCCGGGGCCGAGCAGATAGGCCGAGGCCCAGACGGCGCCGTTCACGCCGTAGGCCAGGCTGACGAGCGTGATGCCCGCCTGGCCGGCCACTCCGGTGCGGTAGGCCGAGATCATGTCGGCGGCCTGGCCGCCACCGAGCGCGACCGACAGTCCGGTCACCGCGGCCCCGGCCGCGAGCACCAGGAACGCGGCGATCACGCCGGTGCGTACGCCGTGGCGCAGCGGGGCGGGCAGTCGCCGGGCCCAGGAGCTGAGCGCGTCGGTGCCGCGCAGCGAGCCGATCAGCGCGCCCGCACCGCCGATGAGGAAGAAGTCGAGCGCGGCCCGGCCCGCGATGATCTCGGTCCCGCGGCCGTCGACGAGCACCGCGACGACCGAGCCGAGCAGCGAGTAGCTGAGGGCGATCGAGAACGCCACCGACAGCGCGCGGACGGTCGACCCCGAGCGGCGGGCGCCCACGGCCCGGGTGACGTGCAGGCCGGCCCGGTTGAGCCGCCAGACGATGAGGATGCTGAGCAGCAGCGGGGTGAGCCCGAGCGAGCCGATCGAGGTGCCGATCGGCACGCCGTGGCCGAGCAGCCAGCCGGCCGCGCCCGCGTGGGCGGCGCCGGCGAGTCCGCCGCTGCCCTCGAGGCTGCGGGCCAGGCCGATGACGGCCGCGACGGGCAGGTAGGACATGAGGGCGGCCCAGATCGTGGCGAACGCGACGGCCACCGGCAGCGGGGCGCGGCTGCGGGGGCGGGATTGCGCGGGCGGGCGGCGCTGGCTGGGCAGCCGGATCGTCTCGCGGTCGGCGAGCACCTTGTCGTCGACGAGGACGGTGCGCTGCTCCACCGCTTCGGTGGGGCGTTCGGCGGTGACCGGCTCGGTGGCGCGTTGCACCGGTTCGGAGGCGCGCTGCGCCGGCTCGGGGGCGGCGACCTGCGCCGCCTCGACGATCGCGAAGGCGTCGTCCGAGTCGTCGGGCCGGTCGGGTGTGCTGGGCATCGCCGCCTACCTTTCCACGCTCGGGCCGGGTGGGCGACGCAGATACGACGGCGCGCCGCCATTCAGGTCGCATTGACCCGGACGACGGCGCGCCGATCGGGGATTACTTGCTCATGACCTCGCGCATGAGCCGGGCGGTCTCGCTCGGCGTCTTGCCGACCTTGACGCCCGCGGCCTCGAGGGCTTCCTTCTTGGCGTCCGCGGTGCCCGCGGAACCCGAGATGATCGCGCCGGCGTGACCCATGGTCTTGCCGGGCGGGGCGGTGAAGCCGGCGATGTAGCCGACGACCGGCTTGGTGACGTTCGCCTTGATGAACTCGGCGGCCCGCTCCTCGGCGTCGCCGCCGATCTCACCGATCATGACGATCGCGTCGGTGTCCGGGTCGTCCTGGAACGCCTTCAGCGCGTCGATGTGCGTGGTGCCGATGATCGGGTCGCCGCCGATGCCGACGGCGGTCGAGAAGCCGAAGTCGCGCAGCTCGTACATGAGCTGGTAGGTCAGCGTGCCGCTCTTGCTGACCAGCCCGATGCGGCCGCCCGGGGTGATGTCGGCCGGGATGATGCCGGCGTTGCTGGCGCCCGGCGACGCGATGCCCGGGCAGTTCGGGCCGATGATCCGGGTCTTCTGACCGCGGTCCACGTTGTAGGCCCAGAAGGCGGCCGAGTCCTGCACCGGCACGCCCTCGGTGATCACCACGGCGAGCGGGATCTCGGCGTCGATCGCCTCGACGACCGCGCTCTTGGTGAACGCCGGCGGCACGAAGATGACCGACACGTCGGCGCCGGTCTCCTTGATGGCCTCGGCCACGGTCGCGAAGACCGGCAGCTCGGTGCCGTCGAAGTCGACGGTCGTGCCCGCCTTGCGCGGGTTGACGCCGCCGACGACGTTGGTGCCCGCGGCGAGCATCCGGCGGGTGTGCTTCGAGCCCTCCGAGCCGGTGATGCCCTGGACGATGACCTTGGAGTCTTTTGTCAGCCAGATAGCCATTGGTTCACTTCCCCGCAGCCGCGAGCTCGGCGGCGCGCTCGGCCGCTCCGTCCATCGTGTCCACCCGCTCGACCAGCGGGTTGTTCGCTCCGTCGAGGATGGCCCGGCCGGCCTCGGCGTTGTTGCCGTCGAGGCGTACCACGAGCGGCTTGGTGACCGACTCGCCGCGCTCGGCGAGCAGGGCGAGGGCCTGGATGATGCCGTTGGCCACCGCGTCACAGGCCGTGATGCCGCCGAAGACGTTCACGAAGACCGACTTGACGGCGGGGTCGCCGAGCACGATCTCGAGGCCGTTCGCCATCACCTGGGCGCTGGCGCCGCCGCCGATGTCGAGGAAGTTGGCCGGCTTGACGTTGCCGTGCCGCTCGCCGGCGTAGGCCACCACGTCGAGAGTGGACATGACCAGGCCGGCGCCGTTGCCGATGATGCCGACCTCGCCGTCCAGCTTGACGTAGTTGAGGTTCTTGGCCTTGGCCGCCTGCTCCAGCGGGTCGACCGCGGACTGGTCGACCAGCGCCTCGTGGTCGGGGTGCCGGAACGCCGCGTTCTCGTCCAGCGTGATCTTGGCGTCGAGCAGGAGCACCCGGCCGTCGCCGACCTTCGCGAGGGGGTTGACCTCGACCAGGGTGGCGTCCTCGGCCACGAAGGCCTGCCAGAGCTTCACGGCGATGTCGACGATCTGGTCGGCGACCTCGGCCGGGTACTGCGCCGCGGCGACGATCTCGCGGGCCTTCGCCTCGTCGACACCCTTGCTGGCGTCGATGGCGATCTTGGCGACCCGGTCGGGCTGCTCCTCGGCCACCGTCTCGATCTCCATGCCGCCGGCGACGCTGGCGATGCACAGGAACGTGCGGTTGGCCCGGTCGAGCAGGTAGGAGAAGTAGTACTCCTCCTTGATGTCGGCCGTCTCGGCCAGCATCACCTTGTGGACCGTGTGGCCCTTGATGTCCATGCCCAGGATGTCCGTCGCGCGGGCCTCGGCCTCGTCGGCACCGTCGGCCAGCTTGACGCCGCCCGCCTTGCCTCGGCCGCCGACCTTGACCTGCGCCTTGACGACGACCTTGCCGCCGAGGCGCTCGGCGATGGCCCGGGCCTCCTGCGGGGTCTCGGCGACGCCACCGCCCAGCACGGGCAGCCCGTGCCGTTCGAAGAGGTCGCGCCCCTGATACTCGAACAGGTCCACGTGTCTCCTTTCGCTCGCGACGCCAAGCGCCGGCAAGCCGTACCGTTGCGTCCCGACCTAACGTGCGCGGCGGCCCTGACGGCGTCGCCGGCGTGAAGAATGTCCGGCCCTGCGGGCCTTCATTCGCAGACTAGCGACCGGGGCTACCGTCCCGTAGGCGCGGGTGCACGGTGTGCAAGACCGCACACCAGACGTACGTGCAGAAACTCCCGTACTTCGCGTAACCCCGTTCCGGGGGTCTCGTTGATTGTGATGTCGGAGCGCTGAGAAGCGCCGGCATGCAGGCGGCCGATGCCCTGTCGGTCGAGGGGTGGCGGCGGGGCATCGTGCATAGAGAGGCCGGACGTGTGAGGGGTGCGTCCGGCCTCTCCCCCTGCCGTTCAGCCGGTAATTCGCTGGTCAGGCCACCGGTGATGCGACATTGGCGCGAACCCATTCGATGATGGACGCGGTAGTCGCTCCCGGCGTGAAAATGCGCGCGACCCCGAGCTTTTCCAATTCGGCGATGTCGTCGGCCGGGATGATGCCTCCGCCGAATACGACGATGTCGGCCGCGTCACGTTCCGCGAGCAGTTCGACAACGCGCCGGAACAATGTCATGTGCGCGCCGGACAGAACGGACAAACCGATTGCGTTCGCGTCTTCCTGGATGGCCGTCTCGACGATCTGCTCCGGCGTCTGATGCAGGCCCGTGTAGACGACCTCCATACCGGCGTCGCGCAGCGCCCTGGCGACCACCTTGGCTCCCCGGTCGTGGCCGTCCAGCCCCGGCTTCGCAACGACCACCCTGATCCGTGCCTGCATCCTGACCCTCCGTGCCACTGACCGCGTTGTCACCTGAACGAACGGTAACCTGCCCGGCGGTCGCGGGGTAGCCGACCGCCGGAATGCGACGTCACCGCGAGTGACAACAAATGTATTCTGAGTCACATTACTTTCTGTTTTTCGAGCTATTACCCGGCGTGTTCGAGGCGCCACTCCGGGAAAGGTAGTGAATTCGGACAATCACAGCGCAATGTGGACCACGAACTGTCAGCGATTTGGCGCTGCGGACTTGTGACCCGGCAGCCGTTTGGCTACCGTGGCTCCCGGCTGCCAACCAGTTAAAGCTGATCTGACAGCCCGGCCGGACACGGAACACCCGAGAATTAGGGCCCGTGAACGCCGCCGATTTGCCACCGACGGAGGGTTGTTCGTGCGCCAGCGCTTGTCGTCTGAGCCCGATCGTTATCGCGGTCGCCGCCGCGTACCCACCCCTCCGCGCAGCCGTTACGCCATCGCCGTCACCTCGGCCTTCGTCGGGGCCGGTGTCGTCGCCCTGGGCGCCGCCTCCAACCTCCCCGACGCCAAGTCGGTCGACCCGCAGGCCCTCAAGGGTCTCGGGCAGAACCAGGTGGCCGAGGCACTCGCCGAGCGCGACGCCGACACCGGCGCCGCCTCCCGTGGCGACGACCGCGGCACCGAGGTAGCCAAGACCAAGGTCAGCGCCGAGCAGAGCGCCTCCGACGTCTGGCTGCTGCCGATGGACGACTACGAGTTCACGTCGGCCTACGGCATGCGCTGGGGCAAGCTGCACGCCGGCATCGACCTGGCCGCCCCCGAGGGCCTGCCCTACAAGGCGATCCACGGTGGCAAGGTCACCCAGGCCGGCTACTTCGGCGGCTACGGCTACGCGATCACCATCGCCGACGACGACGGCAACGAGGTCGTCTACGGCCACTCGCGCCGGCTGCTCGTCAAGAAGGGCGACGTCGTCAAGGCGGGCCAGGTCATCGGCGAGGTCGGCAAGACGGGCGCCTCCTACGGCACGCATCTGCACCTCGAGATCCACGTCGACGGCAACCCGACCGACCCGATCCCGTTCCTCGCCGAGCGCGGCGTCGACATCAAGCTGCAGGTCGAATCCCCGTACGCGGCAGCTTCCTGATCGGGTCTCTCCCGGCAGGAGCGCGGTTGCCACTCGGGTGAACCCCGCCAACCCCACTCAGGCACGACTTCGGCACGCCGACAGGCAGATGTCGGAGCTCCGTTCAGCCTGGGAGGTAGTACCGCGTGCCGCATCGAACCGAGACCCGTTCCGCCGGGCGTCACCGCCGCGGACAGGCCGGGCGACACCGCGCTTTCCGCCCTCTCTCCAGTAATCGCGTCCGCGCCGGGCTGCTGACCGTGGGGTTGGGCGCTGCCCTGGCCACGGGTGTGGCCGGAGGGACGGCTGCGGCCGACGCCGCCGCCGACAAGAGAGCCGTCTCCTTCATCGTCCCGGCTGAGCCGCCGCCGGCGCCCGATGGCCGCCCGGCGGCTGTCGGCCCGTGGAAACCCGCTGAGGGTACGGCCGTCGCCTCGGCCCGCAGGCTCAAGTCCCGCCCGACCGTCGCCCCGAAGGTCGCGCCGGTCGTTGAAGGGTGGGTCAACCCGAACCCGTCCGGACGCGTGACGTCGTGCTACGGCGAGCGCTGGGGGCGTCTGCACGCGGGTGTCGACATCGCCGGGTCCGCCGGGTCACCGATTCTGGCCGCCGGGAACGGTGTGGTGGTGCGGGCGGGCGAGGCTCAGGGGTACGGGCTGGCCGTGCTGATCGACCACGGAAACGGTTATCTCACGCATTACGGGCACATGTCGGCGATCGCCGTGCGGGACGGGCAGCGGGTCGTGGCGGGTGAGCAGATCGGGGACGAAGGGTCGACCGGGCACTCGACCGGGCCGCACCTGCATTTCGAGGTGCACCTGGGGGCGTACAAGAACCCGGTCGAGCCGACGACGTGGCTGCGCGACCGTGGTGTGACCGTTGTGGGGTGCTGACCTACAGCTTCTCGATCGGGGCGTGGCGCAGGATCAGCCACATCACCTGATCGCCGAAGTCGACCTGGGCACGCGCGCCGGCGCCCTCACCCTCGACGGTGACGACGCGGCCCAGCCCGTAGCGCTGGTGGTTGACGCGGTCGCCGGCCGAGACCTTCGGGGGTTGCTTCAGCTCGCTCGCGGTCGAGAGGCGGCTCGCGTCGATGCCCAGGCGGCTTGCCAGCTGCTGGGCCTTCGGGGTGCCGCCGGAGAAGCCGCCGCCGCGGGAACGGTCGCCCCCGCCGCGGCCACCCACGCCGCCGCCGGTGCCCGACCATGACGTGTACGAGGAGCCCGTACGCTCCCAGCGGACCAGCTCGGACGGCAGCTCGTCGGTGAAGCGGGAGGGCGGGTTGTACTGCGGCTGGCCCCAGGCGCCCCGGGTGACCGCGCGGGACAGGTAGAGCCGCTGGCGGGCGCGGGTGATGCCGACATAGGCCAGGCGCCGCTCCTCTTCCAGCTCGTTGTTGTCGCCCAGCGCGCGGGTGTGCGGGAAGACGCCGTCTTCCAGGCCGGTCAGGAAGACGACCGGGAACTCCAGGCCCTTGGCCGTGTGCAGCGTCATCAGCGTGACCACGCCCTGGTGGTCGGGGTCGTCGTCGGGGAGCTGGTCGGCGTCGGCGACCAGCGCGACCTGCTCGAGGAAGCCGGCCAGGGTGGCGGCGGGAGCCTCGTCCTCCTCGGCGGCCAGGGCCTCGACACGTTCGGTGTATTCGCGGGCGACGCTGACGAGTTCCTGCAGGTTCTCGACGCGGCCCTGGTCTTGCGGGTCGAGGCTGTCTTCCAGCTCGGAGAGCAGGCCCGAACGCTGCAGCGCCAGCTCGAGCACCTCTTCGGGCGGGGCGGTGGCCGAGAGTTCGCGCAGGTCGTCGAGGAGCTGGACGAAGTCGGCGATGCTGTTCGCGGCGCGGGTGGAGATGCCGGGGGCGTCCTTCGCGTGGCGCAGGGCCTGGCCGAACGAGAGCCGGTCACGGTTCGACAGCGCCTCGACGCAGGCCTCGGCCCGGTCGCCGATGCCGCGCTTGGGGGTGTTGAGCACGCGGCGCAGGCTGACCACGTCGTCGTCGTTGACCACGGCACGCAGGTAGGCCAGCGCGTCGCGGACCTCTTTGCGCTCGTAGAACCGGACCCCGCCGACGACCTTGTAGGGCAGGCCGACGCGGATGAACACCTCTTCGAAGACGCGGGACTGCGCGTTGGTGCGGTAGAAGACGGCCACGTCGCCGGGGCGCACGCCCTCCCGGTCACCCAGGCGGTCAATTTCGCGGGCCACCCAGTCGGCCTCGGCATGCTCGGTGTCGGCGACGTAGCCGACGATCTGCTCGCCGGCGCCCTGGTCGCTCCAGAGTCGCTTGGGCTTGCGGGACGTGTTGCGGTCGATCACCGCGTTGGCGGCCGACAGGATCGTCTGGGTGGAGCGGTAGTTCTGCTCGAGCAGGATCGTGCGGGCGTCGGGGTAGTCGCGCTCGAACTCGAGGATGTTGCGGATCGTGGCGCCGCGGAACGCGTAGATCGACTGGTCGGCGTCGCCCACCACACACAACTCGCCCGGTTCGACCTCTCCCCCGGCCTCACCCACCAGCGCTTTCACCAACATGTACTGCGCGTGGTTGGTGTCCTGGTATTCGTCGACGAGGACGTGCCGGAACCGGCGACGATAGGCCTCGGCAACGTGGGGATGCGACTGGAGCAGATGGACGGTGGTCATGATGATGTCGTCGAAGTCGAGCGCGTGGGCCTCGCGGAGGCGGCGCTGATAGAGCTCGTAGGCCTCGGCGACGGCCCGCTCGTTGGGGCCCTTCGCCTTCTCCTTGTAGTCCTCGGGCTCGATCAGCTCGTTCTTCAGGTTCGAGACCTGGGCGGCGAGGCCGCGCGCGGAATAGCGCTTGGGGTCGAGGTCGAGCTCGCGGATCACCAGCGTCATGAGGCGGCGCGAGTCGTCGGCGTCGTAGATCGAGAACGTGCTCTTCAAACCGGCGTGTTCGTGCTCGGCGCGCAGGATGCGCACGCAGGCCGAGTGGAACGTCGACACCCACATCAGCCGGGCGCGCGGGCCGACCAGATGGGCCACCCGCTCCTTCATCTCGCCGGCGGCCTTGTTGGTGAAGGTGATCGCGATGATCTGGCCGGGGTGTACGTCGCGCTCGGCCAGCAGATAGGCGATGCGATGGGTCAGCACCCGGGTCTTGCCCGAGCCGGCGCCGGCCACGATCAGCAGGGGGGAACCGGCATGGGTCACGGCGTCGCGCTGGGGCCCGTTGAGCCCTGTGAGCAGGGACTCAGGGTCGAGCCGCCGCCGCTGGGGAGCCTCGGCGGGCGGGCGCGTCGCCGGCATGGCGAACAGGGCGCCGTCGGTGGTTTCAGAAGTAGGTCGCATCGCCGGGCAAGTCTATGCCGACCCCCCGACAAGAATCGCCGGCCGCTCGACCTCCATCGATCGGCTTGAAGACACTCGTCCTTTGTCCACAGGCGGTGGCGCGACCACCGTCGATGCACCAGGCTGTCGGAGTCGACCGACCACCACCCGATCGGGGGATCGAAGACCATGCACCGTCCCCGTCCTCGCGGCCGGGCCGCCCTGCGTCACCTCGCGGTGCCGGCGCTGGCCCTGGCCGTCGTCGCCGTGCTGGCGCCGGCCCCCGGCGCCCAGCGGTCCGCGGCGGCCGCGCCGCCCGAGTTCCAGCCCGTCAGCGTCAACTACGGCCTGCCCCACGGCGCCACCGTCAAGGGCCAGTTCCTGAGCTACAACGACTTCCACGGCGCGATCGACCCGCCGAGCGGCAGTGGCGCGGTGGTCAACGCGGCCGGCACCTCCACTCCCGCGGGCGGTGTCGAATACCTGGCGACCAACCTCAAGAAGCTGCGCGCCGAGGCCAAGGCCGACGGCCGCTCGACGATCACCGTCGGCGCGGGCGACCTGATCGGCGCGACCCCGCTGGTCAGCGCCGCGTTCCACGACGAGCCGACCATTGAGTTGATGAACCAGATCGGCCTGCAGGTCAGCTCGGTCGGCAACCACGAGTTCGACGAGGGCGTCGACGAGCTGATCCGCATGCAGCGTGGCGGCTGTCACCCGGCCGACGGCTGCCAGGACGGCGACGGCTTCGGCGGGGCGAAATTCACCTACCTGGCCGCGAACACGATCAACCGCAAGACCGGCCTGCCGATCCTGCCGCCGATCGACATCAAGATCGTCAACGGGGTGCCGGTGGGCTTCGTCGGCATGACCCTCGAGGGCACGGCCGCGATCGTCAATCCGGCCGGCATCACCAAGGTGCGCTTCGCCGACGAGGTCGAGACGGCCAACAAGTGGGGCAACGTGCTCAAGCTGCTCGGCGTCAAGGCGCAGGTGCTGCTGGTGCACGAGGGTGGCTCGCAGGCCACGGCCACGCCGACCCCGGGCGTCTCCGACTGCACCGGCTTCACCGGGCCGATCGTGCCGATCGTGGCCGGCCTCAACCCCGAGTTCGGCCTGGTCGTCTCGGGTCACACCCACCGGTTCTACTCGTGCACGCTGCCCAACAAGAAGGGCACGTCGGTCGTCACCAGCGCCGGCACCAACGGCCAGCTCGTCAGCGACATCGACTGGACCGTCGACCGCCGCACCGGGCGCTTCGCCGAGATCACGGCGAAGAACGTGATCGTCGAGAACGGGGTGCCCGACGGCAACGGCGGCTGGCGGCGCGACGCGAACGGGGTCTTCCTCAAGAACCCCGACACGGTCGACGCGGCGGCCAAGAAGATCGCCGACAAATACCGCACGGCGGTCGCGCCGATCGCCAACCGCATCGTCGGGCGCATCACGGCCGACATCACCCGCACCGCGACGCCGGCCGGCGAGAGCCCGCTCGGCGACGTGATCGCCGACGCCCAGCTCGCCCGCACCGTCGGCGTGGGTGCTCAGATCGCGCTGATGAACCCGGGCGGCATCCGGGCCGACTTCGACGCCGAGCAGTCGTCCGGCGGCGAGGCGAACGGCGAGGTGACCTACGGCGAGGCGTTCACGGTGCAGCCATTCAACAACCTCGTGGTCACCCAGGCGCTCACCGGGGCCCAGCTCGACGCGGTGCTGGAACAGCAGTTCGCGGGCCAGGCCGGGCAGACGACCACGAAGATCCTGCAGGTGTCGAACGGGTTCACCTACACATGGAGCGCCTCGGCTCCGCTCGGCGCGAAGGTGTCGAACCTGGCGCTGAACGGCACGCCGATCGACCCGGCCGCCTCCTACCAGGTCACCACGAACGACTTCCTGGCCAACGGCGGCGACGGCTTCTCGACGCTGACCGCCGGAACGGGGCGGGTCACCGCACCGGGCTTCGACGTCGACGCTCTGGTGGCCTACCTCGGCGCGGGAGCACCCGTGGCCCCGGGCCCGGCCAACCGCATCAGCACCATCGCCTGAGGTCAGCGCGGTGATGGTGACGCTGTCCCACGGTTCGGGCGGTTTCCTTGCGGAGCCGTTCGCGGCGGGGGCATACTCGGCAGCGTGATTCAGCGCGCGCGATTTTTTTACTATGGCACCGGAGGTTCGGCAGCCGTAGGACGCGTCTGAGCGACAGACCTACAACAGGCCCCGGGCTTCACCGCCCGGGGCTTGTTGCTGCCCGGGCCGGGTCGACCGGGGCGCAAGCACCCGAGGAGCACGCCATGACCGCCGACACCGCCGACCGGACCGCTGACGCGGCTGACGCCGCCGACGCCGACAAGCCGCAGCAGGCCACCGGCACCGACGAGCCGCTGGCCGCCCACGAGATCCGCGCCATGCGCGAGCGGATCGACGAGATCGACCAGCAGATCATCGACCTGTGGCTGGAACGTGCCGGCCTGTCTCAGCAGGTCGGCCGCACCCGCATGGCCAGCGGAGGCACCCGCCTGGTGCTCTCCCGGGAGCGGGAGATCGTCGAGCGCTTCCGTGAGGCCCTGGGTCCCGACGGCGCGCAGGTCGCGTTGATGATCCTGCGGGCCGGTCGTGGCCCGTTGTGATCATCCGGCGCGGCTCATCACCGGGCGATGGCCTACACCTCAGTAGTGGCGGGTCGTGATCCTCGGCTCGGCGTAGTGGCAGGCGCTCGGGTGGGACGAGCGCTGCCGCAGTTCGAGGCGGGGCTCCTGGTCGGCGCAGTGGGGCTGGGCCTTCCAGCAGCGGGTGCGGAAGCGGCAGCCTGAGGGCGGGTCGGCCGGGGACGGCACGTCGCCCTCGAGCATGATCTGGTCGCGGTGGCCGCGCAGGCGCGGGTCGGGCACGGGCACGGCCGACAGCAGCGCCTGCGTGTAGGGGTGGGTCGGCTGGTCGTAGATCGCCACGTCGTTGCCGGTCTCGACGATCTTGCCGAGGTACATGACGGCGACGCGGTCGGAGATGTGGCGGACCACCGACAGGTCGTGGGCGATGAACACGTAGGAGAGGCCCAGCTCGCGCTGCAGACTCTCGAGCAGGTTGATCACCTGGCCCTGGATGGACACGTCCAGGGCCGAGACCGGCTCGTCGCAGACGATGATCTCGGGGCGCAGGGCCAGGGCGCGGGCGATGCCGATGCGCTGGCGCTGGCCGCCCGAGAACTGGTGCGGGTAGCGGTTGATGTGGTCCGGGTTCAGCCCGACGATGTCGAGCAGGTCTCGCACCGCGCGCGCCTTGCCGTACCCGGGCACCGCGTCGGGGTGGATGTCGAACGGCTCGCCGATGATGTCGCCGACCGTCATCCGCGGGTTGAGCGACGTGTACGGGTCCTGCATGACCATCTGGATGTTGCGGCGCGCGCGCCTCAGCGCCGTACCGGTCAATCGGGTCAGATCGTCGCCGCGCACCTGGATCTCGCCGCGGGTCGGCTTCTCCAGACCGACCAGGAGCTTGGCCAGCGTCGACTTGCCGCAGCCCGACTCCCCCACGATGCCCAGCGTCTCGCCCCGGCGCAGCTGCAGGTTCACTCCGTCGACGGCGCGGACCGCCCCGACCTGGGTCTTCAGGACGACGCCCTTGCTGATCGGGAAGTGCTTGACCAGGTCACGGGTTTCGAGCACGACGTCAGACACCGAGGACCTCCCGGACGAAGTGGCAGCTCGCGATCCGCTGCGGCGCGATCCGATAGGCGGGCGGCGGTTCCAGCCGGCAGATCTCCCGGGCGTACGTGCAACGGGGGTGGAACGCGCAGCCGGAGGGGATGTCCGTGAGCGCGGGCGGCAGTCCCCGGATCACGTTCAGCGGACGGCCCTTGAGGTCGAGGCGCGGGATCGATTCGAGCAGCGCCTGGGTGTAGGCGTGCGCGGGGCGGGCGTAGATGTCGTGGACCGGGGCCTCCTCGACGACCTTGCCCGCATACATGACCGCGATCCGGTCGGCCACCGTCGCGACCACGCCCATGTCGTGCGTGATCAGCATCAGGCCCATGCCGCGCTGCTGCTGCAGTTCGGCCAGCAGGTTCATGATCTGGGCCTGGACCGTGACGTCGAGGGCCGTGGTGGGCTCGTCGGCGATCAGGACCTCGGGGTCGAGGGCGAGCGCCATCGCGATCATGACGCGCTGGCGCATGCCGCCGGAGAACTGGTGCGGGTAGTCGTCGACGCGGCGGCGAGCGTCCGGGATGCGTACCTGGTCGAGCAGTTCGACGGCGCGCTGCTTGGCGTCCTTGCGGGACATGCCGCGGTGCATCCGGAACTGTTCGGCGAGCTGGAAACCGACCGTGTAGACCGGGTTGAGGGCGCTGAGCGCATCTTGGAAGACCATCGCGATGCGGTTGGCCCGCACCTTGCGGCGGTCGGCCTCGGGCAGGCGCAGCAGGTCGACGCCGCGGTAGCGCACCTCGCCGCGGGTCACGTGACCGGGCGGGGTGTCGAGAATGCCCATGATCGCCTGCGCCGTCACCGACTTGCCGCAGCCCGACTCGCCCAGCACGGCGAGCGTCTCGCCGGGGTTGAGCCGCAGGTCGACGCCGTTGACCGCGCGGGCCACGCCGTCGCGGGTGCGGAACTCGACGTGCAGGTCGCGGACCTCGAGCAGGGGCGCACGGGGGTCGACGCCGGGCAGGGCGTCCAGGTGAGCTCGAATGTCGGTCATCGGCGCCTCACCGCAGTTTCGGGTCGAAGGCGTCGCGCACCGCGTCGCCGAGCATGATGAAGGCGAGCACGGTGGCCGCCAGGAAGACCGAGGGCCAGACCAAAGGCCCAGCGGCCGTACGGGCGTACGGCCCGGCCTCGGCGATCGCGAGCCCCCAGCTGATCGCGTCGCCCTTGAGACCGACCCCCAGGTAGGACAGGGTGGCCTCGCCGGCGATGTTGATGCCGAGCAGGACGGTCAGTACGACGATGAACGGGCCGAACGCATTCGGCAGGATGTGCCGCAGCATCAGCCGGGCCGGGCTCGCGCCGAGCATCCGGGCCGCGGTGACGTAGTCCTGGTTCTTCGCCTCGATCACGGCCGAGCGCATCACCCGGGCCGCGGTGGTCCAGCCGAGCACGCCGAGGGTGACGATCACGGCGACGATCCCGTTGCTCTGCGGGTCGGCCGAGAGCCGCTTGGCCAGCACGATCGCGCCGAGCAGGAACGGGATGGCCAGCATGACGTCGACGAAGCGGGAGAGCAGGGCGTCGAGCCAGCCGCCGAAGTAGCCGGCCAGCAGCCCGACAACAAGTCCGATCAGGCCGGCGACGAGGGTCGCGCTGACGCTGACGACGATCGAGTCGCGGGCGCCGTAGACGGTCTTGGCATAGACGTCGCAGCCCTGGAAGTCGTACCCGAAGAGGGCACCGCCGGAGGCGCCGGCGTGCTTACGGGCAAGCAGGCAGTCCCGCGGGTCGACCGAGGTGAACAGCGACGGCCAGAACGCCATCACCAGGATCACCACGACCAGTACGGCGGCGATCCAGAAGACTTTGCGCGAACGCAGGTCGAGCCAGGCGTCACCGGCGAGGGTGCGGGACTTGCCCGGGGCTTCCACCGTGGAGACGGCGTTGTAGTCACTCATAGCGGATCCGGGGGTCGAGAGCGGCGTAGAGCAGGTCGACGATCAGGTTGATCACCAGGAAGACGATCACCAGCACGCTCACGAAGCCGACCACGAGCGGGCCGTCCTCCGTACGGATGCCGCGCAGCAGGTTGAAGCCGACGCCGGGGATGTTGAAGACGCCCTCGGTCACGACCGCCCCCGACATGAGGGCGCCGATGTCCACACCGATCAGGGTGATCACCGGAATCAGTGAATTACGCAGAACGTGTACGCCGATGACGCGCTTGGGGGCGAGGCCCTTGGCCCTAGCCGTACGCACATAGTCCGCGCGCAGATTCTCGGCCACTGACGTACGGGTCACCCGCAGCTCGGTCGCGACCACGAGCGTGCCCAGCACCAGCGCGGGCAGCAGGAGCTCGTAGAGGTTCGCGTCGCGCGTCGCGGTGGGCGGGAACCAGCCGAGCTGGATGCCGAAGACCAGCTGGGCCAGCGGCGCCAGCACGACGATCGGCATGGCCAGCACGAGCAGGGTCAGCACGAGGGTGGCGGTGTCGAACGCGCCGCCGCGCCGGATGCCCGAGAGCACGCCGGCGCCGACTGCGATGACGGCCGCGATGACGATCGCGAACAGGGCCAGCCGGACGGTGACCGGCCAGGCCTGGGCCAGCATCTCGCTGATCGGGCGCCCGGTGAGCGACTGACCGAAGTCCCCGGTGAGCAGGCCCGACACGTAGTGCCAGTACTGCGTGAAGAAGCCGTCGTCGAGGTGGTAGCGGGCCTCGAGGACAGCCCGTTGACTGTCGGTGATCGGTCGATCACCGGCGAGCGCCTGGAGGGGATCGTCCACGTTGGCGAACATCAGCGCGTAGACGATGAAGGTGGCCCCGAAGAAGGTGAGGACCATCTGGAGCAGGCGCCGCACGATGTAGCGGAACATTTATGTGGCCTTTTGGGCGAGGGGCACAGCGGTGGCGCCACGGTTTCACCTCAACCGTGGCGCCACCACCGTTCGAGCGGTCAGAAATGAGGATTATTCAGGCTAGCGCGACGGCCCAGGTCAAGCCCTCTGTCCACCGAAGCCTGAATAAACCTCATTAACCAGCGATATCGATCGCGTAGATGTCGACCTTCTGGAAGGGGTCCATGGTCACGTCGGTGACCCTCTCGGAGTAGCCGAACACGTTCTGGCCGAACCGCAGCGGCAGCACCGGCATGTCCTTGACCAGGATGTCCTCGGCCTCGCGCCACAGCTTCACGGCCTGGGCGGTGTCCGTCGCCGCGGAGCCCTGCCGGACCAGGCTGTCGAACGTGCTGTTCTTGTAGCCGTAGTAGTTCGACGAGCCGTCGCTGGTGAAGAGCGGACCGAGGTAGCTCTCCATCAGCGGGTAGTCCATCGTCCAGGCCAGACGGATGAGGCCGACGTCCTGCTTGGCCCGCACCTTGTCGAGCAGGGTCTTGAGCTTCGGCTCGCCCACGCCGGTGCAGTTGATGCCGAGGGACGCCTTGATCTGGTTGCACATCGCGTCGACCCAGGCCTTGTGGCCGCCGTCGACGTTGTACGTGATCTTGATGTCCTTCGGGCCGTCGGCCGCCGTGTAGAGCTGCCGGGCCTTGGTGGGGTTGTACTCACACGCCTCGCCGCAGGCGTTCGGGCGGGCCCCGTTCACGACGGGC
The DNA here is from genome assembly GCF_003999975.1 of Actinoplanes solisilvae. Classification (GTDB taxonomy): domain Bacteria; phylum Actinomycetota; class Actinomycetes; order Mycobacteriales; family Micromonosporaceae; genus Actinoplanes; species Actinoplanes solisilvae. Next base: position 258,270 of record NZ_RJAC01000002.1, read on the forward strand.
GACACGAAACCGTTGGCCGGCGTCTCGGCTCCGAGGAAGACCTGGTCGGTCATCTCCCCGCGGTTGATCGCCATGGACAGGGCACGGCGTACGTCCGGGTTCTTGTACTTCTGCTCGTAGACCGGGAAGCCGACGAAGTGGAACGCCGAGCTGGGCGACTTGCCGAGGCGGTTACCGAGGTCACCGGAGGCCGAGCCGAGGCTCTCGATCGGGATCTTCGTCTCGACGTCGAGGTTGCCCGCGACCAGGTCGGCGTACTGGGCGCCGAGGTCCTGATAGATCTTCCAGGTGATGGCGGCGACCTTGGGCACCGTGCCCTTGAAGTCGGCGACCTGCTCGACGACGATCTTCTCGTCGTGCTCCCACTTGCCCTTGATCTTGAAGGGGCCGTTGCCGATCGGCGCCTCGCCGAAGTCCTTCTTGAGCTCGCCCTCACCCGAGAAGGCGGCCTTGGGCAGCGGGTAGAACGCGTCGTAGCCCATGACGGACGCCCACCCGGCGAAGCCCTCGGTGAGGGTCACCCGGAAGGTCAGGTTGTCGACCTTCTTGAGCCCGCGCATCTCTTTGGCCTTGGGCTCGCCCGGCTTCTGGGGGCCGTCGCCGTCGGCGTCCTTGCCCTGCAGGTCGGCGTAGCCGTCGATGCGCTTGAAGAAGTAGGACGCGTCCTGGGCGTGCGGCCCGTAGGCGCCGTAGTTCCACGCGTTGACGTAGTTGTCGGCCGTCACCGGCTCGCCGTTGCTGAAGGTGAAGCCCGGGCGCAGCTTGACCGTCCAGACCCGCTTCTGCTTGTCAGCGGTGATCGACTGCGCGGCGACCGGGTAGGGCGCGCCCTTCGCGTCGAACCGCACCAGCGGATAGAACAGCGAGGCAAGCACCTGAGAGCCGTTCGCCTCGACAGTGTTGGACGGGACCAGGCTCGACGGTTCGACGATGCCGATGCTGATGCTGTTCGGCAGAGATTCGGTGTCCTCCGAGGTGCTGCCGCTGCAACCGGCCGCCAACAAGACGATGGCGGCCGCTCCGGCCGCCATCTTCCACGGGCTTTTCCCAGGCATGTGGGGGGTGCCTCCTTCAGGGCGCTCACGGGGGTCGTGTGAGACGCAGCAACTGTGACACAGAGCCAATGGCTGCCAGAGCCCCGTTATCAAGCCGATATTAGCCAGACCCCAGGTGGGAGCCGCTTCCCCGGCCAGACAGAAGCGCCTGAGCTGCAACGATGTCAGGCGGTACGCGAACGGCGACTAACCGCAGCGGGACCGTCCTGAGTGCTCAGACGAGGCGACGATCCGCCGCCCATCGTGACAATTCGTAACGGTTGCTCATCTGGAGCTTGCGCAGGACATTCGAGACGTGGGTCTCGACGGTCTTGATCGAGATGAACAACTCCTTGGCGATCTCTTTGTAGGCGTAGCCCCGGGCGAGCAGGCGCAGCACCTCGCGCTCGCGGTTGGTGAGCTGATCGAGCTCGGGGTCGGCAACCGGCACGTCGGGCCGCGAGGCGAACGCGTCGAGCACGAACCCGGCCAGCCGCGGGCTGAAGACGGCGTCGCCGTCGGCCACCCGGCGGATCGCCGCGGCGAGCTCGTCGGGCGAGATGGTCTTGGTCACGTAGCCGCGGGCGCCGGCCCGGATCAGACCGATCACGTCTTCGGCGGCGTCGGAGACCGACAGGGCCAGGAAGCGGACGTGGGGGTGGCTGCGGCGCATCGAGTCGAGCACGGCGCGGCCACCGCCGTCGGGCATGTGCACGTCGAGCAGCACCACGTCAGGCTCGATCGCGGCGATCTTGCTGACTGCCTCGGCCACCGAGCTCGCCTCGCCGACCACCTCGACGTGCGCACCCAGCTCGGCCCGGACACCGGCGCGGAACATCGCGTGGTCGTCGACGAGGAAAACGGTCAGCCGCCGGTCGGTCGGGCTGGTCTCGGGCTCGGTCATCGTGCTGCCTCCTTAACGGCCGACGCGCTGTCCCGCGACGGGGACATGGTCAGCCTGACCTCTGTGCCGTCGCCGGGAGCGCTACGGATCTCCGCCTTGCCACCGTGGCGCTGCATGCGCCCGATGATGGAGCCTCGCACGCCGTGCCGTGATTCCTGCACGCCGGAGAGCTCGAAACCGACACCGCGGTCGCGCACGAAGACACTGAGTTCCCCGTCCGACCGCCCCGCCACCGCCCCTGACCCGGCCGAAGACTCTCCCTGCTCGACCTCGGCGTAGAGCGAGACGGTCTGCACGCCGGCGTGGCGGGCCGCGTTGACCAGCGCCTCGCGGGCCGCCGCGACCAGGGCCGCGACCCGCTCGTCGCACTCGGTGTCGCCGACCACGACCGTCTCGACGGTGATCGCATAGGTGTCTTCCACCTCGGCGGCGGCCTGCTCGAGGGCGGCGGCGAACCGCTCGGTCGGCGAGGCGGCCGGCTTGTAGAGCCAGTTGCGCAGGCTGCGCTCCTGACCCCGGGCGAGCCGCTGCACCTCTTTGATGTCGGTCGAGTTGCGCTGGATCAGGGCGAGCGTGTGCAGCACCTGGTCGTGAATCATGGCGGCCAGCTCGGCCCGTTCCTGCTCGCGGATGCGGCCCTCGCGCTCGGTGCGCAACTGGTTGAACATGCGCCACAGCAGCGGCGCGGCCACCACGCCGACGCCGAGCAGGCCGACCAGGGCGAAGATGACCCCGTTGACCACCGAGGTGAGGCTGTCGGCCGGGGCGTAGACCGCGACCACGCCGATGATGCCGGTGGCGACCAGCACCCCGCCGCCGATGAAGCGGAAGAGGAAGAAGCGGCGGTCGCTCTCGGCCACCACGGCGGCCAGCCACGGCTGCTGCGGCATCGAGCCGCCCAGGTGACGGCGGGACGGGTCGGACTGGTGCCAGATGATGCCGGCGCCGACCGCGACGACCGCGATGAGCCAGCCCGCCGTGCCGGCGACGTTGTCGTCGAAGACCAGCGTCTGGAGCAGCACGACGCCGAGGCCGATGGCGGCGAACGGGAGCAGCATGCCCAGCTCGCGGCGCTGGGGCGGGTCGGCGGTCGCCGCCTCTTGCGGAAGCACGGCCCAGAAGGCCGCGTAGAGAAGCAGGCCGAGGCCGTTGAAGCCGAGCAGCACCACCAGCGCGATGCGCACGACCAGAACCGGAACGCCCAGGTGCCGCGCGAGACCGGACGCGACGCCCGCGATGACGCGGTGGTCGCGCGGCCGGTAGAGCCGGCGCGTGGGCGGGGTGGCGGCGGTGATGGTTCCTCCTCGGTCCGTGTCCTTCGATCGTCACACGTTCCGGCCGCCCGGACCACGGGGAACTTCCCCTGGTATCGGCCGGCCGGATCTCAGGGTGGCCTCAGGGTCGCCGCCGGAAGCGGCTCGGGTGTCCGGGCGGAGAGGATCGGTGTCATGAACGACGAAGCTGCCGAATCGCGGGGCCCGTCCAGTCCGTCGCAGGACGTGCCGGCGTCCGCCGCCGCCGACGCACCCACCCCGCCGGCGGATTCCGCGCCGCCGCGCCCCGACGCCACGCCGCGCCCCGACGCCACGCCGCGCTCCGATGCCACGCCCCCGCGCTCCGACGCCACGGCCGGCGCGGGAAGCCCGCCGCCCGGCAACCCGCCGCCCTGGTTCGCGCCGCCCGGTGGTGGTTCGGCCGGCGATCCGCCGCCACGGCCGTCGTTCTCCCGCGACAAGCTGGTGCGTCCCCGTCAGGGGCGCTATCTGGCCGGTGTCTGTGGCGCGCTGGCCCGCGCGACGAACACCGACCCGGTGCTGTGGCGCGTGCTGCTCGTCGTGCTCGGTGTGCTCAGCGGCGTCGGCGTGCTGCTCTACCTGATCGGCTGGCTGGTCATCCCCGTCGAGGGTGAGACCGCCTCGCCGATCGAGTCGCTGCTCGGCAAGGGCCGCTCCGGCATGGCGCCGATCACGGTGATCCTGCTCGGCGGCGCGGCCGTGCTGTCGTTCGCCTTCATCGTTCAGGACGGCATGCGGGCCAGCCTGCTGGCCTGCGCGATCATCGTGGGTGCGGTCCTGCTCATCAAGCGCGGCGGCAACCCGCAACAGCAGTCGGGCGGGTCCGGGGCGTTTCCCGCCTCCGCTCCGCCCGGCCCGTTCGAGCCGGGCGCGTTCGACCGCACCGCCCCGTACGACACCGCCCCGTACGACACCGCCCCGTACGACACAGCGCGGTTCGACACAGCGCCGTTCGACACCGCTCCGTTCGACACCGTTCCGCCTGCCACGGAGCCCGCGGCGGCCACGGCCGCACCGGCCACCCAGCCGATGACGCCTCCGGTGGTTCCGCCGGTGGTTCCTCCGGTGGCCTCGCCCGCCGAGCCGCCGCCGGCCTACACGCCGCCGCCCGGCGGCTACCGGCCGCCGTTCGCGCCGCACGGGCCCTACGCCCGCCCCACGCCCGTCACCTATCCCCCGGCGCCTCCGGCCGCGCCCAAGCCGCCGAAGCCGCCCCGCGAGCGTTCCAAGCTGGGCCGTCTGACGTTCTTCGCGCTGATCATGGTGCTCGGCGTGATGGCCGCGATCGACACGGCCGGCGCGAGCATCGCGGTCTCCGCCTACTTCGCGGCCGCCCTGGTCACGATCGCGCTCGGCCTGATCGTCGGCGCCTGGCTCGGCCGGGCCCGCGGGCTGATCGCGCTGGGCCTGATCGCCTCGATCGGCCTGCTCGTCTCGACCGGCGCCGAGCGTTGGGGCAGCGAGGTCGGCAACAGCGTCTACCGGCCGGCCACGCTGGCCGGGGTCGCCGACCGCTACGACTTCACCGCCGGCAATACGACGCTCGACCTGCGCCAGGTCGACTTCGCCGGCAAGGAGCAGGCGGTCACCGTGACCATGAAGTTCGGCCAGATCCGGGTGCTGGTGCCGGCGAACGTCGACACCACGACCTCGCTGCAGATCTCCAACGGCCGGGCCGTGGTCTTCGGCAAGGAGTTCACCGACCGTCAGGCCGACGGGCAGAGCCTGACCGACCTCGGACCCGACGGCGCCGGTGGCGGCACCCTCAAACTCGACCTGCAGATGGACACTGGCAACGTGGAGGTTCACCGATGAGGCCGCACCGCACCGATGGCGTCTCGCTCAGCTTCGGCGTGCTGTTCCTGCTGGTCGTGGCCTGGTGGGCGGTGTCACGCGTGGTCACCCTGCACCTGCCCGCGGTGGGCTGGCTGGTCGCCGGCGGTCTGATCGTCTTCGGCGTGATCGGCCTGATCGGGGCGCTGCGCTCGGCCCGTCCGACGCCCGAGCCCGCCGCCCCGGCTCCCGAGCCCCCGGCCGAGCCCGAGCTGCCGGGCGACCTCACGCCCGAGGTGCACGCCTCGATCATGCGCGAGCTGATGGACGACACGGTCGACCGCATCACGAAGGAACACCCCGGCCTGTCCACCGAGCAGCCCCGCAAAGACTGAGGTGAGCCGCACCATATGCTCGACGGCATGACTCCTCCGTTCCCCGCCGTGTCCCGTGCGCCGATCGTCGGAGTGGGCGCCACGGCCGCCCGTGCCCTGACCGCCGAGTTCGCCCGGCACAACGCGGCGTCGTCCGCGGTCGTGGTGGGCGCCGACCACGCCTCGCCGGTGGTCGCGAGCGTCGTCGAGGCCCTGCTCCCGGGCGACCGCCTGACCCTGGTCGCCGGCGAGCGCAGCACGGCCGACCTGCTCCGCGACCACATCGACGGCCTCGGCAGCTGGATCGCCGACCGCGTGCACGTGGTCGAGTCGCTCGACGAGGCCGAGCCGGCCGACACGGTGATCGTCGCCGAGCCGCTGACCGGCACCGCCGCCGACGTGCGCGATCTGCTCGACCGTCTGGGCAAGCACCTCACCGACGGCGGTGTCGTCACCCTCGCCGTCCCGGCGACGCCGGGCCGCACCGGTGGCGCCGCGGCCGAACTGTTCCGGCAGGGCGCCCTCTTCGGGGTCGGCTCCGACCTGGTCGTCCGCAACCAGCCGCCGCTGCGCGTGCACAAGCTGCGCTTCACGCCGGCCGACGCCCGCACAGCGAGCAAGCTGGCGCCGGCCTACCGACCGTCGAGCGTGCCCGTCACCCGCGGCATGCACATCGACTCCAACGGTGTCGCGGCCGCGGGCATCGCGCTCGGCCTGGCCGCCGTGGCCCGCGTCGTGCGGCCGAAATCGAAGCTCTGGCTGCTGCCGGCGCTCGCGGCCGCGCCGGTCGCCGCGTTCTTCCGCGACCCCGAGCGCGAGCTTCCCGACGACCCGGCCGCGGTCGTGGCCGCGGCCGACGGGCGGGTGCTGTCGATCGAGCGGATGACCGACGAGCGCTTCGGGCCGGGCGAGTTCCTGCGCATCGCGGTGTTCCTGTCCGTGCTCGACGTGCACGTCAACCGGGTGCCGGTGGCCGGCCGGGTGACCGACTACTTCGTCGAGGACGGCGGCTACGCCAACGCGATGACCGCCGCGGCCGAGCACAACGTCGCGGCCTACACGGTGCTCGACACTGAGCACGGCACCGTCGCGGTCGCCCAACGGACCGGTCTGATCGCTCGGCGCATCGTGCAGCGCACCCCGGTGGGCACGTTGGTGGCGCGGGGCGAGCGCATGGGCCTGATCCGCTTCGGCTCCCGCACCGACGTCTACCTGCCCGCCGACAAGGCCGAGGCCCTGGTCAGCGTCAACGAGAAGGTGGTCGGCGGGTCGTCCGTCATCGCCCGCTGGCTGTAGGACGCGAAAAAGGCCGTCCCCGACCGGGGACGGCCTTTTTGCGTTTGTCAGGCGGCCGGCTTGCGCACGACCCACATGATCGGGCCGCTGATCAGGTAGGCGGCCACGACCAGGACGAAGGTCAGGCGGGCGTCGACCAGGGCACCGACGATCGGCAGCAGCCAGAGCCACGGCGGCAGCTTGATCAGGCGGGCGAGCTTGGCGTAGGGGAAGCTCGAGACCATCGCGAACGCCAGCAGCGCCACCCCGCCGAGGACGATCACGCCCGGCAGGGGCAGGTCGATCAGCACGGTGAGGGCCAGCACGGCGGCCGCCATCGTCGTCGGGACGCCGCTGAAGAAGCGGCCATCCTTCGGCGAGACGTTGAAGCGGGCCAGCCGGATCGCGGCGCAGGCGGCGACCAGCGCGCAGGCCACTGCGGCGGCCGGGGTCGGCACACTGTGCGCCAGCGACGCGTAGACCACGATGGGCGCGGCCAGGCCGAAGGAGCACATGTCGGCCAGCGAGTCCATCTGGGCGCCGAACGGGCTCGACACGCCCAGCTTGCGGGCGAGCGCGCCGTCGAGGCCGTCGAAGGCGACGCAGGCGACCAGGAAGGCAGCCGCGAGTCGAACCTCGTCGTGCATCGCCAGCAGGATGGCGAACAGGCCCAGGGCCAGACTGGCCAGCGTGCAGGCCTGCACGATCGCGAAGCGCACCTTGCGGGCGGTGGTGTGCTCGCCGGGAAGCAGGGAGACCTCCACCGACTCCTCGACGGGGGCGGGGATCGCCAGATGCGGCGCGACGACCGGGCCGATGGGACGGCCGGGTTCGGCGCCGGTGTAGATGACCTCGGCCCGGGTGGCAGTGGCGGCTCGGCCGGACTCGGCGTTGCGGCGCCCCACGCGCACCATCAGGGCCTGCCGTGCGAGGGTTCCGCCGCGGCGCAACCGTCCTGCCCAACGACGACCGGCGGGACGGGGGCTATCCGTCGTGCGACGCCGGCGCCACGGGGTTCTCGGCACGTGCTTCCTCCAGGGGAGTAGGTGGTCCACCGTTGCGGTGGGTTGTGCCCCGGTAGCCCGCCGCACATGCGGACCGGGGAAATTGCGGTGTACACCATCGCACAGCAAGACGACCTTGGCGAGAAGCCGCATCGACCGACGTTGGTGACGACCTCCTCCGGTTCCGGTAGCCGGGCGGTGAGGACAGGCCCTTTCCCGCGCCTCTCCCTGGGGCGATTTTACCTCGCCGGTTCCGCTTCGATCCGTTCTACGCCCTGCAGAGCCAGTTCGGTGAGCCGCAACGACCTCACCTCGGCGAGCGTGAACCAGCGCGCCTCGGCGGTGGACCCACCGGCTTCCTCGCTCACCACAGGTTCCGTCGGCCGGTCGACATAAACCCTGAACAGGACACGGATGACGTGCCAGTCGATCGGGGAACCCTCCGGACCGACGGCGCCCGGGTCGTAGCGGTGCGAAACCCCGATCAGGCCGGTCACCCGTCCGTGTTGCGAGGTTTCCTCGGTCAGCTCACGGGCGAGCGCGACCTCGGGTGTTTCGCCGTGGTCGGTGCCCCCGCCCGGGAGGTGCCAGCGGCCGGCCCCGGGATAGCCCTCGGCGATGCGGGCGAGCAGGACGCGGCCGTCCGGGTCGGTCGCCGCGGCGTACGCCCCGAAACGCTGCACCCGCTCGGGGCGGAACAATTCCTCGCCATCGTCGGGTTTGTCCGATTCGGCGGGCGCGAAGCCCAGCATCGCGGCCGTGAAGGGCATCAGCGGCAGCTCGGCCAGCCGGTCGGCAGCCACCCACTCGACGGACTCGGTGGTGCCGGCCGCCTCGAAGCGCAGCGACCCGCCGTTCGCCGACACGTCGTAGACAACTCTGTCCGTGTGCTCCAGCTCGCCGGTGGGCAGCCGGAAGACGTCGGCGGTGACGGTGCGCAACGCGTCGACGGTGACAGACAGACCGGTCTCCTCGGCGAACTCGCGCACGACCGCGTCGTCGGGGTGCTCGCCCTGCTCGACGCCGCCGCCGGGCAGGGTCCACAAACCGGGGAACGAGCTGAGCGGCGAGTTCCGGGCGAGCAGCACCCGCCCGGATCGATCGCGACAGATCCCGTACGCCCCGACTCGTCTGATCTTCACCGGGCCTAGATTAGCCGCGCCTTCCGCAGCGCCTCGGCCGTCACCTCGGTGAGCTCGTCCTCCGGCAGGTCGGCGACCTCCTTGACCGGCACCCAGCGGGCCTCGGAGGTGGAGCCGCCGACGTCTTTGACGGCGACCTCGGTGGGCGCGTCGACGATCACCCGGTAGAAGGCGCGTACGCCGTGCCAGTCGATCGGGTAGCCCTCGGGCCCGAGCGACGCCGCGTCACGGTGGCTGGCCACGCCGAGCAGCTCGATCAGCCGGCCCTCCTGACCCGTCTCCTCGACCAGCTCGCGGATCAGCGCCGTGCCGGGCTGCTCGCCGTAGTCGGTGCCGCCGCCGGGCAGGTGCCAGCGACCCTCGCCCGGATAGCCCGGGGCGATGCGGGTGAGCAGCAGCGTGGTGTCCTGCGGGTCGGTGGCGATCGCGTAGGCCGCGAAGCGCTGGGCCCGGTGCAGCCCGTCCGGCCCGGGATAGGCGTAGAAGGACGGGAAGTCGGGCGCCTCCTCGGGCCGCAGGTCACCCGCGGCCGCGTCGAGGCCGAGCGCGGCCGCGGTGAACGGCCGCAGTTTCAGGCGCTCGGCCTCCTCGAGGGTGTGCCAGCGGGCCAGGTCGGTGGGGTGCCCGACGCGGTCCACCAGATTGCCGCCACGCAGCGAGACCGAGTAGATGAGGCGGTCGGTGTGGATGGTGACGCCACGGTGCGGCAGCGAGCGCATATCGGCCAGCACGTCGCGGAGCCCGGTGACGGCGACGGAGAGGCCGGTTTCGGCGGCCGTCTCGCGCACGACGGTGTGGTTGGGGTCTTCGCCGTGGTCCACGGCGCCGCCGGGCAACGACCAGACGCCCGGCGTGCCGGAACGACTGGAGGCGCGCACGAGCAGCACGCGGCCGTCGTCATCGGTGGCGACGGCGTAGGCGGCGATCCGGCGGAGCGGTTCTAGTGCGGGGGTCACAGGGCGGCATTCTGCCCGGAATATGTTAACTCCAGAAAACGTCTGTCGGATTCCTGACAGGTGGTTAGCGCTGCGTAACCGCTGATCAGAGCCGTTGCCAGCACATGGCGCTCGTGATCCACTACAAAGCGTAATGCCGAAATCAGGGTCGGTATCCGGGTGCTCACCGAGGTTGACAGGGCCCTCACGCGGACACCATTACGGCATGACTCACGACGCCGAAGCCCCTTACAAGCAGCTGCGCCGTCCCCTCGACGACCGTCTCGCGGCGGGCGTCTGCAGCGGCGTCGGCCGTTATTTCGACATCGACCCGGTGCTCGTGCGGGTGGCGTTCGCCCTGCTCGCGGTGATCACCTTCGGGACGGCCCTGGTGGCGTACCCGATCATGTGGTTCCTGATGCCCGAGGAACCCGCGCCGGCCCCGCCGGTGTGGCGCGACCCGAGCGACCCCACCTGGGGCCGCCCGGTCAGTTAGGCGCCTATTCCCACTCGATGGTGCCCGGGGGCTTGCTCGTAACGTCGAGGACGACCCGGTTCACCTCGCGCACCTCGTTGGTGATGCGCGTCGAAATCTTGGCGATCAGGTCGTAGGGCAGGCGAGACCAGTCGGCGGTCATCGCGTCCTCGCTGGAGACGGGGCGCAGCACGACCGGGTGGCCGTAGGTGCGGCCGTCGCCCTGCACACCGACGCTGCGTACATCGGCCAGCAACACGACCGGGAACTGCCAGACGCCGCGGTCGAGACCGGCCGCCGTCAGCTCCTCGCGGGCGATCAGGTCGGCCGCCCGCAGAATGTCGAGCCGGTCGCGGTCGACCGCGCCGATGATGCGGATCGCCAGGCCGGGGCCGGGGAACGGGTGGCGCTGCACCATCTCTTCCGGCAGGCCCAGCTCGGCGCCGAGGGCGCGCACCTCGTCCTTGAACAGGGTGCGCAGCGGCTCGATCAGCGCGAACTGCAGGTCGTCGGGCAGGCCGCCCACGTTGTGGTGCGACTTGATGTTGGCCGTGCCGGTGCCGCCGCCCGACTCGACCACGTCGGGGTAGAGCGTGCCCTGCACCAGGAACTCGATGTGCCGCTCGGCGTCGAGCTCGCGGGCCGCGGCCTCGAACGTACGGATGAACTCGCGGCCGATGATCTTGCGCTTCTGTTCGGGGTCGGTGACGCCCTCGAGGTGACCCAGGAACACGTCGGCCGCGTCGACGACCTTGAGCCGGATGCCGGTAGCGGCGACGTAGTCCTTCTCGACCTGCTCGGCCTCGCCCGCGCGCAGCAGGCCGTGGTCGACGAAGACGCAGGTGAGCTGGTCACCGATCGCCTTGTGGACGAGCGCGGCGGCGACCGCCGAGTCGACCCCGCCGGAGAGACCGCAGATCACCTGCTTGTCGCCGACCTGCTCGCGGATCGCGGCGACCTGGTCCTCGATGATGTTGCTCGGGGTCCAGGTGGGCTCGAGGCCGGCGATGTCGTAGAGGAAGCGCTTCAGCATCTCCTGCCCCTGCTCGGTGTGCGCCACCTCGGGGTGGAACTGCACGCCGGCCCGGCGGGCGGTGAGATCTTCGAACGCGGCCACGGGAGCGCCCGGGGTCGACGCGGTGACCGCGAAGCCCTGCGGGGCGACCGCGACGCTGTCGCCGTGGCTCATCCACACCGGCAGGTCGTCGGGGAGCTCGCGCAGCAGCGTGCCGCCCTGAGCGGTCAGGTGGGTGCGCCCGTACTCGCGGGAGCCGGTGTGGGCGACCGTGCCGCCCAGCGCCTGGGCCATGGCCTGGAAGCCGTAGCAGATGCCGAAGACGGGCACCTCGTTGTCGAACAGCGACGGGTCGAGAACCGGGGCGCCGGGCTCGTAGACGCTGGACGGGCCACCGGACAGGATGATCGCGGCGGGGTTCTTGGCCAGCATCTCGGCCACGGGCATCGAGTGCGGGACGATCTCGGAATAGACCCGCGCCTCACGCACACGGCGGGCGATCAGCTGGGCGTACTGTGCGCCGAAGTCGACGACGAGAACCGGGCGGGGAGTACTCACCCGCCGAGTTTACCGGTAGCGGCGTACGCCTTCCCGGGCCGGTCACAGCGAAGGAGCCGGCCACGAGGGCCGGCTCCTTCATTGTCGATCAGATGGTTCAGCGGGTGTAGCTGTACTTCGTCGAGAGCTTCGTGTTCCCGGCCTTGTCGTAGCCGCGAACCTGAACGGTGAAGCTCTTCGCCGCGTTCGCGGTGTTGATGACGAACGAGCCGGTCGCCGTCTTGGTCTGCGAGACCTTGCCGTTGATCAGCAGCTCGTACTTGTTCATGCCGAACTGGTCAGAACCGGTGTACTTGACCGTGATGTTGCCCTTGACCTTGGACCCGCTCTTCGGCGCCGAGGTGATGCTGGTGGCCGGCGCCACGTTGTCGATGATCACGTTGACCGAGGAGGTCTTCAGGTTGCCGGCCTTGTCGTAGATCCGCAGCTCGACCTTGGTGTTGCCGTTGTAGCCGGCCGAGTTGAAGGAGACGCTCCACGGGGCGACGCTGTCGTAGCCCTTCGAGACGCCGTTCACGTACAGCGACACCATGCGGATCCCGGACCGGTTGTCAGTCAGGTTGACCGGGGTGACCGCGACGGTGCCCCGCCGGTAGTACCCGTTGCCCGGAAGGATGTAGGACAGGCTGGGCGCCACCGTGTCGGTCGGCACGTTCAGCGAGGCCGGAATGTCGATCAGGCCGTAGTTCACGCCGCCGTTGGTCAGCTTGTGCTTGCTGGCGCCGGCGTAGATCGAGCTGGCCAGCGACCATCCGCTGTAGCTCGGGTTCCGCGACTTGATCAGTGCAGCCGCACCGGCCACGATCGGGGCCGCGAAGGACGTCCCCTCCGTACCGGTGTTGTAGTTGCTGTTCCGGTCCATGCTGAGCACGGTGCCCGGGGCGGCCACGTCGACCCACACAGAGCCAGGGGCGTTGTAGGACGAGTAGTACGACCGGGTCGTCGTGCCGTCGGTGCAGGACGGGTCCGACTGCCAGTTGTAGCAGCGGTCGCTCGACGCGACGGTGAGCACGTCACCGTAGGCCGCCGGGTACTGCGGCGTGGTGTTGCCGCGGTTACCGGCCGAGGCCACGACCAGGGCGCCGTTCACGTTGGCGTACGCCACCGCGTCGGCCAGCACCTTGCTCGACTCGGGGCCACCGAGCGAGAGGTTGAGGATCCGGGCGCCCCGCTGGACGGCCCAGATGATGCCCTGAGCGACCTCGCTGTCCCAGCCGCCACCGGTGTTGTCGAGCACCTTGACCGGCAGGATGTTGCAGTTCCAGCAAACGCCGGCCATGCCCTTGCCGTTGTTGCCGCGAGCGGCGACGAGGGCGGCGACCGAGGTGCCGTGACCGTAGTCGTCCCAGGCGCTGTTGTCCTTGTTGACGAAGTCGTACCCGGGCAGGACCGCGCCGGCCAGGTCACCGACGGCGTTGACGCCAGTGTCGATCACCGCGACCGTCACCGCCGAGCCGGTGGTGGTGTCCCACGCCTGCGGGGCACCGATGGTGTACATCTCGTTCTGCTTACTGAAAGCCGGGTCGTTCGGAACCCCGAACGCCTGCTTGCGCACATCCCGCTCGACGTACGACACGTTCGGGTCGTTACGCAGGGCGGACATCAGCGCGGCGCTACGGCCCTTGGAGACCGTGACCCGCGACGCGTTGATCTCGGACAGTGCCGTCTGCGAGACACCACCGCCGACAGTCACCCGCGCACCGGCGCTGGAGAGAGTCTTGGTGGCGACGGTACGGTTGGCACCGTCCTTGTAACCGACGACGAGCTGAACGGGCTCGTTCGCGGTGGGGTTCTCGGCGGCCAGGGCCCAGGTGGAAGCGCTCGTCATCGAGGCGATGACAGCGGTGGAGATGAGACCGACAGCAATCCGTCGGTTGGTGGGCTTCATTGAAGCGTCTGCCTCCCCCGTAGATATGCGGCGGTCAGCGTAAGGCACAACCGGCGATTGCGATCACCCGTTTCACATCGCGAGATCTTGAGGCATTGAGCTGGAGATCAAGCTCGCTTACTGTTCCGCCATGCGGAACAAGAGGATGGGTCTGGGGATCGTGGGCGCGGTGGTCCTCGTTCTTCTCGCCGGTGGCGGCATCGCGTGGGCCGTCCGATCCGGGGGCGGCAAACCGGCGGCGGCACCGCGGATCCCGGCCGCTCCGTCCGCCACCTTCGCCGAGCCGGCCCCGACCACCCCACCCCCGTCGCCGGGCGCCGACATCACCGGGCCGCTCGACCTGATGATCGTCGGCGTCGACACGCGCGTCTCGATTCCCGGGTGGGAGCCGCACGCCGACGCGATCATGCTGCTGCATGTCGAGCCGGGGCTGCAGAAGGCCTATCTCTACTCGCTGCCGCGCGATCTGCGCGTGCCGACACCCGGGTCCGGCACCCACAAGATCACCGAGGCGATGAGCCGGGGCTCGCGAGTGGGCGAGGGCGAGGAGCCGAGCGTGCAGAAAGGCTACGAGCTGCTGCGCAAGGCCGTGGTCGCGTACACCGGGATCAAGCAGTTGCAGGCCGGCGCGGTGCTCAACTTCGGCGGGCTGGCGCGGCTGACCGACGCGCTCGGCGGTGTCGACCTGGTGATCGACCAGACGGTGAAGTCGCGGCACCGCAAGCCGGACGGTTCGATGCGCCCGCTGTCGGGCGGCGACTACCGCGGACCGCAGGCCGTCTACCTGCCGGGCAAGCGGCACCTGGTGGGGTGGCAGGCGATCGACTACGCCCGGCAGCGTTACGGGCTACCCAACGGCGACTACGACCGGCAGCGTCACCAGCGGCAACTGGTCACGGCGTTGCTGAACAAGGCTCTCGACGAGGGACTCGGCGACTCACCGGACAAACTGGACAGTGTCCTCAAGGCGCTCGGCGACACGTTCGTCTACCTCGGCGGACGCACTCCGCTCGAGTACGCGTACGCCCTCCGGAACCTCACCCCGGACAAGATCACTCGGGTCAGTCTGCCCGGCCGCGGTGTCGGCTCGGGCGGCGATTATCTCGGCGAGCAGCTCACCGCCGAGGGCAAGGGCTTCATCAAGGCCGTCGCGCAGGGTAAGGCGGCCGCCTATCTGGCCGCCCACCCCAAACTCGTCGACAAATGACCGTCAGGGCTTCGCGGGTTTGCCCGTCGTGAACAGCCAGGACCGGAAGAAGTCGTCGAGCTGCTTGCCCGAGACCTGCTCGGCCAGGGCGATCAGCTCGTCGGTGTTCGCGTTGCCGTTGCGGTGCTCGCTGGTCCATCGGGTGAGCAACTGGTCGAACGCGGCGTCGCCGATGGTCTTGCGCAGCGCATAGACGGTCATCGCGCCGCGCTGGTAGACGGCGTCGCCAAAAATGCGGGCGGCGCCGGGGTTGCCGGTCTCGACGGGCTGGTTCCACGGGTACGAGGCGTACGCCCGGTCGAAGTTCTGCTGCACCGAGCCTCGGCCCGACTTCTCCGACCACAACCACTCGGCGTACGTCGCGAAGCCCTCGTTGAGCCAGATGTCCTGCCACTTCTCGATGGCCACGCTGTCGCCGAACCACTGGTGCGCGAGCTCGTGGGCGACCACCGACTCGTTCGGGCCGGCCGTGAAGAACCCGGGACCGTAGACCGGGCGGCTCTGCGTCTCGAGGGCGTAGCCGATGCGCCGGTCCTCGACCGCGACGCCACCGTTCGCGGCGAACGGGTACGGCCCGAACTTCGTCGCCAGGAAGTCGGTGATCTCGCCGGTCTTGGCCAGCGACCGCTCGGCCGGGCCGTTCGCCGGGAACGACTCGGGGACCGCCAGCACCATCGGCTTGCCGGCGTGCGTGGTCGACGTGACGCGGTATTGCCCGATCACGACCATCGACAGGTAGCTGGCCATCGGCGAGTTCTCCGACCAGACCCAGGTCGTCCAGCCGTCCGTGGTGTCGCTGGGGCCGGGCACGCCGTTGCTGATCGCCTCGACGCCCTCGGGCACGGTCATCGCCAGCTTGAAGGTGGCCTTGTCGGACGGGTGGTCGTTGACCGGGAACCAGGTGCTCGCCGACTCGGGCTGGCCGAGCGCGACCGCGCTGTCCCCGCTCTCCAGCCAGCCGCCGTCGCCGAGGGCGGAGTTGGCGAGCTGGCTCGGCTCGCCGCCGTACTTGATCACGACGGTGAACCCGCGGCCGTTCACGATGCCGGCGGTGGGGGTGATGACGAGTTCGGTGCCCTGGGCGGCCGAGGTCGCGGGACGGCCGTCGACCGTCACGTCCCGCGCGGTCAACTTGGACAGATCAAGGTTGAACCGGGACAGGTCCTGAGTGGCCGTCGCGGTGATCGTCGCCGTGCCGTCGAGCCGGTCGGTGCGCGGGTCGTAGCGAACCTGCAGATCGTACGACGCCACGTCGTAGCCGCCGTTGCCGTATGTCGGGAAGTACGGGTCGCCGGCGCCGGGCGACCCCGGCGCGAAGGACGGAGACGGCGCGGGTGGTTCCTCCTTCTCGGGGGAGGAACAACCCGCGACGATCAAAACCCCACTGATCAGCCCGGCAATACCTGCACGCCTCATAGGCGCGAGGTTACTTGTCCAGGACGAGCGCGACCTTTTGGAACTCTTTGACGTCGCTGTAACCACATTTGGCCATCGCGCGCTTCAAGCCCCCGAAGAGGTTGAGCTGACCGTCGGCCCGGTCGGCCGGACCGTAGAGCAGCTCTTCGAGGGTGCCGTCGGGCTCACCGGCGATGCAGAAGCCGCCGCGCGGAAGCTGCGGGTGGCTCGCCGACGAGTGCCACCAGGCCCCGCCGGCCGGGGAACCCTCGGCCAGTGAGAGCGGCTCGCCCAGCATCACCGCGTCGGCGCCGCAGCCGATCGCCTTCGCGATGTCGCCCGAGGTGGAGATGCCGCCGTCGGCGATCAGGTGCACGTAGCGGCCACCGGTCTCGTCGAGGTAGTCGCGGCGGGCGGCCGCGGCGTCGGCGATCGCGGAGGCCATCGGCACCCGGATGCCCAGGACCGTGTCGGTGGTCGACCACTCGTCGGCGCCCACCCCGACGATCACGCCGGCCGCGCCGGTGCGCATCAGGTGGAGCGCGGTCTTGTAGTCGGTGCAGCCGCCGACGATCACCGGCAGGTCGAGGTCGGCGATGAACTCCTTGAGGTTCAGCGGCTCGTCCGTCGTGGACACGTGCTCGGCGCTGACCAGGGTGCCCTGGATGACCAGCAGGTCGACGCCGGCGTCGAGCACGACCGGGGCGAGTGCCAGCGTGTGCTGCGGCGACACCCGCACGGCGACGGTGATGCCGCCCTCGCGCATCGTGCGCACCCGCTCGGCGATCAGCTCGGGCCTGATCGGCTCGGAGTAGACCTCCTGCAGGCGCCGGGTGGCGTCGGCGTCCTCGTCGAGCGAGGCGAGCTCTTCGAGGATCTTGGTCGGGTCCTCGTAGCGCGTCCAGAGGCCCTCGGCATTGAGCACGCCCAGGCCACCGAGGCGGCCCAGGGCGATCGCGGACTCGGGGCTCATGGTCGCGTCGGACGGGTGCGCGACGCAGGGGATGCGGAAGGGGTAGGCGTCGACGCGCCACTCGGTGGACACGTCGTCCACGTCGCGGGTGCGCCGGCTCGGGACGATGGCGATGTCGTCCAGGTGGTACCCACGCTGAGCGGTCTTGCCCAGACCGATCTCCACGACGTCACGCATTGCGGCAGTCTCCTAGCGGGAGTGGTAGTTCGGGGCCTCGACGGTCATCTGGATGTCGTGCGGGTGGCTTTCCTTCAGACCGGCAGCGGTAATCCTGATGAGCTGGCCACGCTCCTGCAAGTCGGGGATCGTCTCGGCGCCGGCGTAGCCCATCGCGAGCCGCACGCCCCCGACGAGCTGGGCCACGACGCGCGAGAGCGGGCCGCGGTAGGGCACCTGACCCTCGACACCCTCGGGAACCAGCTTCTCCTCGGGGACATCGTGCTGGAAGTAGCGGTCCTTCGAGTACGACTTCGCCTGGCCCCGCGACTGCATGGCGCCGAGCGAACCCATTCCACGGTACGACTTGTACTGCTTGCCGTTCACGAAAATGAGATCGCCGGGGCTCTCCTCCGAGCCGGCCAGCAGACCGCCGAGCATGACCGTCTCGGCCCCGGCCACGATCGCCTTGGCGATGTCGCCGCTGTATTGGATACCGCCGTCGGCGATCACCGGGACGCCGAACGGGGCACAGGCCCGCTGCGCCTCCATGATCGCGGTGATCTGCGGGACGCCCACGCCGGCCACGATGCGGGTGGTGCAGATCGCGCCCGGGCCCACGCCCACCTTGACCGCGTCGGCGCCGGCCTCGGCCATCGCCTTGGCGCCCGCGTAGGTCGCCACGTTGCCGCCGACGATGTCGGTGACGGTGTCGCGCTTGAGCCGGGCGATCATGTCGAGGACCTGGCGCTGGTGACCGTGCGAGGTGTCCACGATGATCACATCGACGCCGGCGTCGATCAGGCCGCGGGCGCGCTTGTAGGACTCGTCGCCCACACCGACCGCGGCGGCGACCCGCAGGCGGCCCTGGTCGTCCTTCGTCGAGTTGGGGAACTGCTCGCTCTTGACGAAGTCCTTCACCGTGATCAGGCCGCGCAGCCGGCCGCTGTCGTCGATCAGCGGCAGCTTCTCGATCTTGTGCTGCTGGAGCAGGGCGAGCGCGTCGTCCTTGCTGACGCCGACTGGGGCGGTGATCAGCGGCATCTTGGTCATGACGTCGCGGACCTTGGCGCCGTCGTCGGTCACGAAGCGCATGTCACGGTTGGTCACTATGCCGACGAGGGTGCCGTCGGAGTCGGTGACCGGCACGCCCGAGATGCGGTAGCGGCCGCAGAGCTGGTCGACCTGACGCAGCGTGTCGTCGGGGCTGCAGGTCACCGGGTTGGTGATCATGCCCGACTCGGAGCGCTTCACGAGGTCGACCTGGGCGGCCTGATCCTCGGGGGAAAGGTTGCGGTGCAGCACGCCGATGCCGCCCTCGCGGGCCATGGCGATCGCCATGCGCGCCTCGGTGACCGTGTCCATCGCCGCGGACAGCAGCGGGATCGTCAGCGTGATGTTGCGGGTGAGCCGTGTATTGGTGTTGACCCGGCTCGGCACGATGTCCGATTCGCCGGGCTGTAGAAGCACGTCGTCGAAGGTCAGACCGAGCGGAACCGTGCGGGCCGAGTCAGTTTCCACGGAGTATCCCTAAAGCCGGAAGACGAATGATTCATCGTACCCATCCCGGAGACGCTGCCTCGCGCGACGGACAGCACGTGCGGGCCAGCACACATCGCTCGCGGGTGAGTACGGTAAGGGGGTGCAAGAAGAGCCGATCGACCCGTTCAACGGCGACCCCACCGACCCGGCCGCCGGACTCGACGACCTCGACGACGACGTCGAGAACGAGCCGCTGACCGACGCCGAACGGCAGGACGTCCTCGAGGACCTCTCCGACCTGGAGATCTATCAGGCGCTCCTGAGCCCGACCGGCATCCGCGGCCTGGTCATCGAGTGTGAGGACTGCCACGAGCCGCACTACTTCGACTGGGACCTGCTTCGCGGCAATCTGCGCCATCTGCTCGACAGCGGCCGTCCGAGGGTGCACGAGCCGGCCTACGACCCGGACCCCGATCACTACGTCACGTGGGAGTACGCGCGCGGCTACGCCGACGGCGTCCACGACACGTTGACCGAGGGCAACGAGGACGAAAAAGACTGACGGGGGGCCGAGGCCCCCCGTCAGATCTAAGCGACCAGCCCGGCTCTGAAGCCGGCTGCTACCGCGTGGGCGCGGTCTCGCGCCCCCAGCTTCCGGAAGAGCCGCCGTGCGTGTGTCTTGACGGTGTCCTCCGAGACGAAGAGCTCCCGCCCGATCTCGGCGTTGCTCTTGCCGTCGGCCATTCCCCGCAAGACCTGCAGCTCGCGCTCGGTGAGCGTGAGCCGCCGTCCCGCGGGCGCCGGATCGGCCACCCCGACCTGAGCCTCGTTGCCCGGCCACGCCACCATCGGCCGGCCGGTCGCCGGGTCGATCGGGGCGTCGCCACGCTGGGCCGGAACCATCGGCGCGTTCGGGCCGAGCATGGCCGGCACGGACGCCGCGTTCGGCGAGCCCATGGCCAGGCCGTTCTGATAGGCGGCACGGGCCGCGGTGGAGTTGTTGTTGCGCGCCCCACCGGCGACGGTGGCCGGCTGGGCGTTCGCCCCGTTGATCGGCATGCCCTGCGGGCGCACCGGGAGCAGAAGCAGGAGCAACGCCTTGGCGACGACACTGACCAGGTCGTGCTCGACGCCGCGGATCACGCCGCGGGCCCCGGCGGCGACGGCCGCCGCGGCCACCCGGGGGTCTTCGGCGCCGAAGAGCACCAACTGTGCCTGCGGCGCGCGGGCCAGGACGCGACGGGTGAAGCCGACGCTGTCGGGACGAGTCACGGCGGTGTCAGCCAGGACCACTTCAGCCGGCCGTTCAGCCAGGCGGATCATGGCCTCGGTCTCGCTGACCGCGGTCCGGACGACGCCGGTCATGCCGAGCCGGGCCGCGGTGGACGCGACGGTCTGGGCCGCCAGCGGGGTACGGACGCACACGAGGACGGTACGCACAGTGATCCTCCTTCTCTCTCAGAGGAGATCACGCGAGGGCCGCAGCATTACGCGCTTTAGATGGAAAAAATGGGAAAGATCGGTATGACTTGCCAGCCCGATGTCATGCGGCTTCAGAAGACATCGACATGTTGCGTGTGAGCCGGGGATCACCGGGGTAACACCGCGGCAGGCCTGAGCAAGGGCCCTCATGACGACACTCCGCGGTGCCGCGCGGGAGGAGGGTGTTTCATGTCGAACGTTCGCAGACTGCCCGGGCCCATCGCCGATCTTTGGGACTGGCAACGCCTCGGCTTGTGCCGTGGCCGCGACAGCGCGCAGTTCTTCCACCCCGACGGTGAGCGCGGTTCGTCCCGCAACCGCCGGGAGGCCAAGGCCAAGACGATGTGCGGCGCGTGCCCGGTACGGGCCGAGTGCGCCGCCCACGCCCTCGCGGTGCGTGAGCCGTACGGGGTCTGGGGAGGCTTCAGCGAAGCGGAGCGGCTGCGGCTGCTCGCCGTCGGCTGGGAGGACCTCGCCGACCGTCATCACGGACGTGTCGACCTTGCCCGACTCGAGGCCCGGCTGGGCCGGCCCCACAAGTCGGCCGTACCGGCGCAGCGACAGGCGCCGGCCGCCTGACGACGCCGGTCACCCGGCATCACCATGACGATCCGGTCCCCGTTCAGGGGCCGGGTCGCGTTGTTGGACGGCTCTTCATCAACCGCATCGGTGGACATGCAAGCCACCGTATGAGCGACTTGCGTAATCACAACGGACCGCTAGTGCGGCCTTCAACTAAACGGCACTCACCCGATTTGCACGGAAATCGAATGCCAGCCGGAGGCCCCGTCCGGCGCTGGTGGAGCCGGAGTGCTCGTCTGCGTCTGACCCGTGCCGTCGGTCGCGCGCACCCGCAAGCGGTGCTCCCCAGCGGTCGCCTGCCACGGCCAGCTCCACTCCCGCCACGTGTCGCTCGAAACCGTGGCCGCCAACGTGGCTGAAGCCCACGGCTCGTCGTCCACCTGCACCTCGACCTTGGTGATCCCGCGGTGCTGGGCCCAGGCCACCCCGCCGACCAGCACGGTTCCCGGCGCCCGGGTCTTGCCGTCGCGCGGCGTGTCGATCCGCGATTCCGTCTTGATCGGACCCTGCTGTGACCACCCGCGCGGCACCCAGTAGGCGTCGAACGCTGAGAACGTGCTCAACTCGATCTCGGTGATCCACTTGCAGGCGCTGACATAGCCATACAACCCGGGCACCACCATGCGCGCCGGGAAGCCGTGGTTCACCGGCAACGGCGTCCCGTTCATGCCGACCGCGAGCAGCGCGTCCCGCCCGTCCATCAGCACCGACGTCGGGCTCCCGCAGGTCCAGCCGTCCACCGAGCGCTGCACCACCTGATCGGCGCCCGGCAGGGGGCCCACCTCCTCCAGCAGCTCGCGGATCGGCGTACCCAGCCACAGCGCGTTACCGATCAGGTCGCCGCCGACCTCGTTCGACACACACGCGAGCGTCACGTAGCGCTCGATCATCGGTCGAGCCAGCAACTGATCCCAGGTGATCGTGATCGGGTTGCGCACCATCCCGTGGATGCGCAACTGCCACGTCGACGGATCGACCTGCGGCGGGATCAGCGCGGTATCGATGCGGTAGAAGGTCTTGTTGGGCGACACGTAGGGCGTCACGCCGGGCACCTGCACCCCCGCGGGCAGCGGCGGCGCGGTCTGCCTCGGCGCCGGAAGCACCACATCGTCACGCGCCGATGTCACGGCCTGTCGCGACGAGAGCCAACGCCCGCCGAACCCCGCGACCAGTGCCCCGCCGACGGCGATCGCCAGTCCTCTCACGAAACCCCGACGACCGATATCGTACGAGTCCTGCCCTGTACTGGGCCGAGCAGTTGAAGCACCGTCGTGGTCCGGGCCGTCCGCCCGCTGCGGCCCCGAACCGGTGGCTGAGCTGCGGCTCGCCCCGCCCACCCCGACCAGTTCACGCAGCGGCATGGTCAACGGCGGAGCCCCCGCGAGCCCCAGCAACCAGCGCAGCACCCCCACCGCCAGGGCCGCCCCCACGACCGTCGGCAGCCACGCGAAGACGCTCGCGTCGTGGCGGGTCTGCGCGGCGACGACCCCGATCACGGCGAACAGCCCGATGCCCGCGAGGCTCAGCCGCCACGACCGCGGGGCGGCGGCGCCCACCCCGAACGCATAGATCGCCAGCAGGATCGCCGTGCCCACGATCAGCGCCGTCTTGTCGTGCACCCCGAACAGACTGATGCCGAAGTCCTTGACCCCGGCCGGCACGTTGTCGACCACGACGCCACCCACCGCGGGCAGCGGCGCCGACAGCGGCCCCGTCGCGACCGCCACCACCTCGGCCGCGCCCACGGCGACGGCGGCGGCCGCCACCCCGGCCAGGCCGGCGCGCATCGAAAGACTCACGTCCCCATCCTGCTCCGGCGGGCGGCCCGGCGCGACGCCGATCGGGACCGGGTGGGCAAGACCACCGCTACCGGAAGTAGCGGCGGCCGGCGTGGGCGGCGAAGAGGACGGCGGCCACCGCGACCGCCGTGAGCAGCGGACTGTCGCCCTGGTCGCCGAACGACTTCTTCAGGTAGACCAACCAGACCGCGAACGCCATCGCCACGAGCGCCGCCAGGCCCCAGAGGGTGTGGCTCGACGGCGGGAAGAAAGCGGACAGGCGCGAGCGTAGCCGCGGGCGTGATCGGGCCGGCGCGACGACCGGGTCCGGACGGGGGATCTCTTCGGGGTCGCGGGCCGGCTGGTCGACCCGGACGGCGGCCGCGACCCCGGCGTCGATCTGCCGCGCGACGGTGTCGGACCTCGCCCACAGCGTCGGCTCGACGTAGACCACGATGCCGTCGTGCCCGACGAGGTATCGGGCTCCGTCGGGCCAGGCTCGCAGGATCACGCAGTCGGCGAACAGGACGGTCGCGCGGCCGTTCCCCAACGAGACGGTCACGCCGTCGGGGCCGACGGTCATCCGGCCGTCCGGCCGGTCCAGCGACCGGTACTCGGTCCCGGCCACGGTGTTGTCGGAGTTGCCGGGCGCGGCGGTCAGGCCGGCCCACTGGGCGTCGGTGCGCGGGCTCATCAGCAGGCCGGTCTTACCGGCCGCCACCGCCACCTCGGCGACGTCGGCGGGCGTGACCGCCTTGAGCCGGGCGATCGCCTCGTCGGCGCTGAGCACCTCGCGTCCGGCGAGCAGGTTCAGGGCCTGCCCCGGCAGGCGCGCACCCTGCTCGTCGGCGTGCCGCAGGCCTTCGGTCTGCTTCTTGATCACGGCGGCGACGTCGGCCTCGTCGACCCGGCCGACCCGCAGGGCCGCGAGCACGTCGACGAACCCGCCGAGCACCGCGCCGTGCTTCTCGGGCAGGGAGTCGGCGACCGCGGTGACCAGCGCACGGTCGGCGCCGACCGGCTCGTACGACGTGTTCGCGGCGTACGAGAATCCACCCTCCTGCCGCAGCTCGCGGAACATCACCCGCTCGAGCACCCCGGCGAAGATCTGCGAGCGCGCCGCTCGGGGCACCACGGCGTCCCAGGCCAGCGCACCGGACGAACCCGGGAACCAGGCCGGCGTGACCGGCAGCGCCGACGACGGCGCCGGGAACGGCCGGCGGACCCCGTCGGGCAGGTCGAGCCGCAGCCCGGCCGGCACGCCGTCCCCGGCCACCCAGAGCACGGCATTGTCCTTGGTGAAGTAGCGCGTCACCCAGTCGCGCAGATCGTCCTCGGTGATCGCGGGCAGGCCCCATTCGGGATAGCTGGGCATGCCGTAGTCGCGGGCACCGTGCCGCCACAGCGCCATCTGATCGGCCGGGCCGCTGCTGCGCCCGTTCGCCTCGACCTGCAACAACTCCTTCTCGACGGCGAGCCGGTGCATGGGCAGCTCACGCAGCGAGGCGCAGACGCCGTTGAGGAAGGCGGCGAGCTCGTCCTCCGAACCCTGCATGTGGAAGTACGTGTACTCGACGCCGGTCGCGCCGTTGTAGTGGTAGTCGGCGCCGCCGGCCGAATACAGCGCCAGGTGTTCGACCAGGTGGGTGATGCCGCGCCGGGCCAGTGGCTCGTCGGCGAAGCCGACCCGGAAGGCCAGCCCGGCGTGGGCCGGCCCGGCGGTGGGGGCCAGTAGGGCCGGAACCCCGTCGACCTCGATCTGCTCGGTCATCGCGCTCCCCCGCTCATCGCCCGCCGACGGTGCATGTCGAAGATCTCGCCCTCGTTGTCGCCGAGGTAGCCCCACGGCATACGGGTGGCCCGGTGCTCCAGCATCCGGAACATCGCGGCCGCGCCTCGCCGGTCACCGCTCAGGCTGTAGGCGAAAGCAAACGTGTTCGCCGCCTGCACCCAGCCGTAGTCGCGGCCGAAGGCGGGGTGCAGCACCGATCGGCGAGCCGCCTCGTCGAGCTCGGCCTGCGCCGGAGCGCCCTTCAGATAGGCCGTACCGGTCCCGGCGGGCAGCGCGGCCCAACGCTCGATGATCGCCTGGGCGACCAGCATGCCCTGCACCGCACCGGGCGGCGCGGCCAGCATCGCGTCGCGGCACCACGGGTGCAGCTGCTCCCAGCTTCCGCTCCACTTGGGACAGAGAGTCTGCAGGAACTGGGTCTGTGCGGGCAGGTGGTGCGGGTCGAGGGCGGCGACCCGGTCATAGCGACGGCGGGTCTCGGCCAGCCCCATCTGCAACCCGCGGGCCGTGATCAGGCGGGCCGTCCACAACGCCGGGTCGCGCGGGTTGCGGGCGACCGCGTCGATCAGCACCGCCTCGGCCTGCCGCAGCCAGTCGTGGAATTCGGCGAACTGATTGCTGGTCACGTGCTCGGCGGCGGCGCCCGAGCGGATCTCCCAGCCGATGTCGATGAGCCGGTTGGCCAGCATGACCGCCGCCGCCGAGTCGCCCGGATCACGCTCGAGCACGTCGCGCAGCATGTCCTCGACACCCGGCGTCTCGGCGCCGGCGTCGAGCACGGTCGTCCGCCCGGCCGGGGTCAGGCCGTCGACGATCCGCCGGATCTCGGCCCAGTCACGCGTGGCGAGCTTCTCCCGCACCACGGCCACCTCGGGATAGGCCGCGGCCGCGTCGAACGAGACGGTGTCGGCACTCATGGCGCGGAGCATAAACGATCTTGCAAATTCGCATGCGCCCATGTCGCGGCGTTGACCGCGCCACCGATCCGGCCCGACGGCCGGCGACGGCCTTGACCACGACGAGGCCGTTCCGCGAACCACGGAACGGCCTCGACTTCGGTTGTGGACGGGCGTGATCCCGTACGGTCTCAGTTGATCAGTGGGTCTTCGAGGAGGTGTTCGAAGGCCAGCTCGGCTGCACCGATGAGGGCCGCGTCGTTGCCCAGTTCCGGGGTGCGCAGGCGAATGTGCTCGCGGCAGGCCGGAAGGGCGATGGCGGTCAGGCGGCTGCGGATCTGGGCGGCGGCCACCAGGTAGACGTCGCGCAGCGTGCCGCCGAAGATGACGGCCTCGGGGTTGAAGATGTTGACCAGGTTGCCGACTCCGAAGCCGATCCACTCGCCGACCTGGCGCACCGCGAACTGGGCCTGACTGTCGCCGCGCATCGCTGCCTCGACGACGTCCAGCACTGCCCCGCGTCCCGACTGCTCGGCCCGCCCCGCGTGCTTGAGCAGTGCGTATTCGCCGATCTCGGTCTCCCAGCAACCCCGCGAGCCACAACTGCACTCGCGACCATAGGGGTTGACCACCATGTGCCCGACCTCGCCGCCGTAGCCGCCGTGGCCCGCGACCCGGCGACCGTCGGCGATGATGCCGGCGCCCACCCCCACGTCGCCGTAGAGGTAGATGACGTTGTCGCAGCCGGCCGCCGCACCCCGGCTGTGCTCGACCAGCGCGGAGACGTCGGCGTGGTTGCCCATCGTCAGCCGCCCCCGGGCCTCGTCGCCGAGCTCGGTGCGCAACGCCGCCCCGACCGGCTCCTCGACCCAGCCGATGGTGGGGGCCAGGCGAACCATCCCGTCCACCCGGCGCACCATGCCCGCCACAGCCACGCCGGTGCCGACGTAACGGGCGTCGTCGGGCACGTCGGCCCGCATCTCACGGACGAACCCGGCCAGCGGCTGCACCGCGTCGAGCACCTGCATGCCGCGCGGCCGGTGAGCCTCGCGGCGGTCCAGGATCCGCCCGCCCAGCCCGACACGAGCCGCCCGCAGGCGGTCCACCTCGATGCTGAGCGCGTAGGCGAAGACCCGGGACGACTCGGGCCGGACGACCAGCGACGGTCGCCCGGCCCGGCCGGTCTCGCGTGGTGCCGCCTCGGTGACCAGCCCTGCGGTGGTCAGGTCGGCGGTGAGGGCCCCGATGGTGCTCCGGTTGAGTCCGAGCCGGCTGGTGAGCTCCGCCCGGGAGGTCGCTCCGTGCACGTGTACGTACCGGAGCAGCGTCCCGAGGTTGTGCCGGCGAACCTCCTCCTGGCTGGGGCCGGCTCGCATCAGCGTGCCGTCCCCAGAACCAGGTGGATCCCGTTCATCGGTTGCCGGTTGCGGCCGCTCTACGCCGGGCCAAGGCGTCGACGCTGGCGGCGATCAGCAGGATGGCGCCGGTGAAGATGTACTTCTGACCGGCGCTGAAGCCCAGCAGACCCATACCGTTGTCGATGACGGCGATCACCGCGCCACCGATGACGGCGTTGATGATCTTGCCCTTGCCGCCGAAGAGGCTGGTGCCGCCGATGACGGCCGCGCCCACCGAGTAGAGCAGGATGTTCGATCCACCGGTGTTCGGGTCGACCGACGAGGCGCGGCTGACCGCCACGATGCCGCCGATCGCGGCCATGAACGAGCCGATCACGAAGACCGAGATGCGGATCCGGTCGACCGGGATACCGGCGCGGCGGGCCGCCTCGGTGTTGCCACCGACCGCGTAGACGTGCCGGCCGTAAGCGGTGCGGCCCAGCACGAACGTCCACAGGATCAGGAAGAACGCGATGATCGGAACGATGATCGGAACGCCCTTGAGGGAGTTGATCGCCGGGTTGACCGCACGTTCCTGGGTGAGCACCGCGGTAGCGGCGATGATCAGCACGCCGAGGGCGCCGATGCGCACCAGCACGATGCCCATCGGGTCGGTGACCAGGCCGCGCTTGGCCCGGCCGCGCACCCGGTTGAACTGCACCGCGGCGTAGCCGAGGACGGAGGCGACCGCGAGGATCCAGCTCCAGGTCACCGAGAGGTTGTTGTTGTTGATCGCGTTGAAGACGCTGTCGCGGGTCGAGATGTTGGTGCCACCGCCGAGCAGCACCAGCAGCAGGCCCTGGAAGCCGAGGAACGCGGCCAGGGTGACGACGAACGACGGAATGCCGACCTTCGCGACCAGGAAGCCCAGGATGAAACCGATCACCACGCCGGTGATCAGGGCGACCGGGATGGCGGTGTACCACTGCCAGCCGTGGTTGGTCAGCAGGATGGCGACGACCGCGCCGCACACGCCGGAGGCGAAACCGGCGGACAGGTCGATCTCGCCCAGCAGCAGGACGAAGATCAGGCCCATCGCGATGAAGACGACCTGCGCGCCCTGGTTGAACAGGTTCGCGAAGTTCAGCGGGCTGAAGAACGTCTCGCGGGCGATGCCGAAGATCAGGCCCAGCACGATGAGGCCGAGGATGGCCGGCAGCGATCCGAGGTCACCGCCGCGCACGCGACCCCAGTAATCATGGATGAAGCTGCGGACGGTCGGCTTGACGACCTTGACGCCGCCGGCCGTGGTGGTCGTAGTGGTGGTCACTTTTCGCCTCCCGGCGTGATGTCGACGACGTCTCCGCCGAAGTCCGCGGGCTTCTCGGGAGGCAGGCCGAGGTTGCCGCTGCGGCCGCCGGTGATGAGCTCGACGACCTGCGAGTGGGTCACGTCGGTGGTCTTCACCTGGGCCGCCATGCGACCGAGGTAAAGAGCGGCGATGCGGTCGGAGACCGCGAACACGTCGTTCATGTTGTGCGAGATCAGCACGACGCCCAGGCCGTTGTCGGCCAGGCGACGCACCAGCTCGAGGACCTGAGCGGTCTGCGCCACACCGAGGGCGGCGGTCGGCTCGTCCAGGATGACGACCTTGGAGTTCCAGAGCACGGCCTTGGCGATCGCCACGGTCTGCCGCTGCCCACCGGAGAGGCTGGCGACGAGCTGCCGCAGCGACTTCACGGTGCGCACCGAAAGGCTGGCGAGCGTGTCACCGGCCATCTGCTCCATCGTCGGCTCGTCGAGCACGATGCCGCGCTTCTTCTCCCGGCCGAGGAACATGTTCTGGACGATGTCCAGGTTGTCGCAGAGCGCGAGGTCCTGGTAGACGACCTCGATGCCGAGGGCGCTGGCGTCGCGGGGGCCGTGGATGGCGACCTGGTTGCCGTCGTACGTGATCGTGCCCGAGTCGATCGTGTAGATACCACTGATGCACTTGACCAGCGTCGACTTGCCGGCGCCGTTGTCGCCGACGAGGGCGGTGACCTCGCCGGGGTAAACACTCAAACCGACGTCGTGCAGAACCTGCACGGCGCCGAAGCCCTTGTTGATTCCGCTGAGCTCCAAGAGGGGTGTCGCGGCCACGGTGGTTCTCCTTCGCTTAGTGACCGGGTTTGCCGCCCATGGCGAGGCCAGGGCGGCGGAATGGGGGGTCCCGACTCCGGCGCCGTTCACCTCCCCTTGCGGAGAGGTGAACGGCGCCGTCGTCATTTCGGGTCTAACCCGCCATCAGTTGAGGAATCTCAGATTCCCGCGTCGGTGCAGGCCTTGGCGAAGTCGGCGGTGCAGACCTCCGCCTTGGTCACGAAGCCATCAGCGATGACGTCCTTGACGTTGGCCTTGGTGATCGACTGGGGCTCCAGCAGCACCGAGGGGACGTCCTTGCCCGACTCCGGGTCCTTGGTGACGCCGGTGGCCGTGGTCGGCTTCTCACCCTTGGCCAGCGCGATCGCCAGCTGCGAGGCCGCGTCGGCCTCCTTCTTGATCGCCTTGTAGACCGTCATGCACTGGTCGCCGACGAGGATGTTCTGCAGACCCTGAACGGTCGCGTCCTGGCCGGTGACCGGGACCTGGCCGTTCAGCTTGTTGCGCTTGAGCACCGAGATGACCGCGTTGCCGAGGCCGTCGTTCGCCGCGAGAACACCCTTGATGTTCTTGTTCGCGGTCAGCATCTGCTCGAAGATCGTGCCGGCCTGCGCGTTGTCCCAGTCCGGAACCGGCTGGTTCGGGCCCTTGACGAAGGTGCCGTCGGCGTACTTCGGGTTCAGGACGCCGTCGTAGCCCTCGGCGAACAGCGTCGCGTTGTTGTCGGTCGGGGAGCCGTTGAGCTCGGCGACGACCGGCTTGACGTACTTCTTGTCGGCCAGGCACTGCACGAGGCCCTCGCCCTGCAGCTTCCCGACCGCCACGTTGTCGAACGACACGTAGTAGTTGGCGCCGCCGCCCAGGGTCAGACGGTCGTAGTCGATCGTCGCGATACCGGCCTTCTGGGCCTTCTCGAGGACGGCCTTACCGGTGCCGGAGTCCAGGTTGACGATGACCAGAACCTTGACGCCGCTGGCGATCATGCCGTCGGCGATCGTCTGGAACTGGGTCTTGTCACCCTGCGCGTTCTGGATCTCGGCCGGAACACCGGCCGCCTTGAACGCCTCGCTGAGGAACTTCTGGTCAGCCGTCGCCCAGCGCGCCGAGCTCTTGGTGTCGGGGAGGATGACACCGACCTTGCCGGCGGACGCGGTGCTGCCCGTGCCACTGCCGGAGTCGTTACCACTGTCGTCGCCGCCACAGGCGGCCATGCTGCCGGTCGCCAGGAGGCCAACCGCGGCAAGGGCGAACAGTCCCTTACGCATTCCTAGTGTCCTTTCGGGTAAATCCGGGCATTCGATCGGATTCGATGGTGTGCGCTGCGGGAGTGTCGCTCCCCGAGACGCCGAGTGATCAAGGTGATCGAGTAATCAGGAGCTAGTTTGTTGTGTCCGGCAACGTATTCCCGTCGAAGCCGGTTACACAAGCGATGTCGCCGGGCTATCTCGTAACCGGGCATAACAATCCGGCAACACAGCGGTGATAGGGGCAGAAAGCCCCTCGGCTCGCCCACCCGATCGATCGCTGACGTGGTTCACCTTGTGACGCTAAGTCACTTCGCCGTCCGATTCGCCCGGTTCAGGGGAGAAAGGCCACCTCGCCGAGTAACGTTGTCGTAACGGCTTGCTGCGGTTCGGCAGTATCGCCGGTTATGTCCGGATGGTGGCGGTCACGGCCTCGGTGAGACGGATCAGGTCGCCCGGAGCAAGGGCCACCTGAAGGCCCCGGCGACCCGCCGAGACATACATCACGTCGAGCCCGAGCGCCGAGTCGTCGACCACTGTGGCCAGTCGCTTGCG
The DNA here is from genome assembly GCF_003999975.1 of Actinoplanes solisilvae. Lineage (GTDB taxonomy): Bacteria > Actinomycetota > Actinomycetes > Mycobacteriales > Micromonosporaceae > Actinoplanes > Actinoplanes solisilvae. Next base: position 288,963 of record NZ_RJAC01000002.1, read on the forward strand.
CTGCCCCAGCGGGCTGATCCCGCCGCGCACGTAACCGCTGCTCCGCTCGGCGGCGGCCCGGTCGGCGAGAGCGCCCCGCTTGCCCCCGGCGGCCTGCGCGAGCGCCTTGAGGTCGAGATCGCCGGTCACCGGCACCACGCCCACGACAAGCACGCCGTCGACCTCGGCGATCAAGGTCTTGAAGACCCGTTCGGCCCCCACCCCCAGGGCCTGCGCCACGAGCGCGCCGTAGTTGGGAGCGTCGGGCGAGACGTCGTAGGGGTGCAGCGTGTGCGCGACCTTCTGCGCGTTCAGCAGCGCGGTGGCCGGCGTGCCGGCGGCGGCTTTCTTAGCCATGCCGCGAACGGTACCGAAGGGCAGAGCTGCCCTCCGTGCCCCCACGGCCTTCCCCACGTGCCCCAGCGGCTCACGGCTTGACGAGGATGACGGTGGGCACTCCGGCCACCCGGGTCAGCACCAGCGAGGCCGCGGCCGAGCCGGACAGTCTCAAGTCGCGCCGCAACTGCTCGGGTTCGAGCGCCGAACCGCGCTTGCGGATCTCCAGGCGGCCCACGCCGCGCTCGCGCAGCAGGGCGCGCAACCGCTTGAGCGAGAACGGCAGCACGTCGGTGATCTCGAGGCGACGGGCGAATGGGGTGTCGACGGACTCGCCGGAGTAGACGTAGGCGATCTCGGGGTCGGCCAGGTGGCCGCCGACGGTCTCGGCGAACTCGGCGACCAGGTGGGAACGGACCACCGCGGGGTCCGGGTCGTAGAGATAGCCGGCCACCGCGCCGACCTGCCCCTTCCGCGTGCCCGATCCGGTCAGTTCGTTGTCCGTTCTGTCGCTCAAGAGCGTCGCGCGGCGCGGCACCTCGGCGAGCGGGCCGCACCAGAACGCCGCCTCGACGAGATCGCCGCCGACGCTGACCCACTCCCCCTCGGCGCCCGGTGGCAGCAACTCGTGGTCGATTCCCGGGGCCAGTTTGAGTACGGTCCTCGGCACGCGCTCGGGCAGAGCGGCGATGAAGTCCCAGGGCGGGGAGTACGACCGAGGGTCGAAGACACGGCCTCGGCCGGCCCGCCGCCGTGCAGGATCGGCGAAGACGGCGTCGTAGTCCTCGACACGTACGGTCGTGGCGTCAGCGCACTCGACCGTGACCCGGTCGGCCAGGCCCAGCGCCTCCACGTTCGCCGCGGCGATCTCGGCGGTGGCCGGGTCGGCGTCGACGGCGTACACCCGGATGCCGGCGCGGGCCGCCGCGAGCGCGTCGGAGCCGAGGCCGCAGCCGAGGTCGGCCAGGGTCGTCACACCGGCCGCGGCGAGGCGGGCGGCACGGCGGACCGCCACGACCGCCCGGGTGGCCTGTTCGAGGCCGGCGCGGGTGAAGAACATCCGCTCGGCGTCCGGGCCGAACTTGGCGGCCGCGCGACGCCGCAGATCGACCTGGGTGAGCGCGGCGGCGGCCAGGGCGGGCGGGACCCCGGCGGAACGCAGCGCACTCGCGGCGGCCAGGGGGTCGCCCCCGGTCAGCGCACCGGCGGCGGCCAGGGCATTCACCCCTTCGGGCGTACGCAGGAGGGCGGTCGGCTCAGCGGTCACGCAGGCATTCTCCACGGCGTGCGAGAGTTGGCACTCTGGTTGACGGAGTGCTAGTTCCGGCCTAATCTCCGATTAGCACTCTCAACATGAGGGTGCCAGCTGTGAGCCCATCCGGGCCCGCGGCTTGGCACCAGGCGGACCGGCACCCGCGACGACGGCCCCGCCCGGTGGCATGAGGCATGAGCCCGGCCAGATTCTCTGGTCGGCAAACCTGTACCCAGGAGGGTATGCCCGTGACTACCGCGACCAAGGTTGCGATCAAGCCGCTCGAGGACCGCATCGTGGTCCAGGCGAACGAGGCTGAGACGACCACGGCGTCGGGCATCGTGATCCCCGACACCGCCAAGGAGAAGCCGCAGGAGGGCACCGTCCTCGCTGTGGGCCCCGGCCGCATCGACGACAAGGGCAACCGCATCCCGGTTGACGTGAAGGTCGGCGAGACGGTCCTCTACTCGAAGTACGGCGGCACCGAGGTCAAGTACGCCGGCGAGGAGTACCTGGTGCTCTCCGCCCGCGACGTCCTCGCGGTCATCGAGAAGTGACCTACTGACAGTGCTTTCCGCCCTGGCCCGCCACGTGTGGGTCAGGGCGGTGGTGCGTGAAGGGACCTAATAATGGCGAAGATTCTCAGCTTCTCTGACGACGCCCGCCACCTGCTCGAGCACGGCGTCAACACGCTCGCCGACACGGTCAAGGTCACCCTCGGCCCGCGCGGCCGCAACGTCGTCCTGGACAAGAAGTTCGGCGCGCCCACGATCACCAACGACGGCGTCACCATCGCCAAGGAGATCGAGCTCACCGACCCGTACCAGAACCTCGGCGCCCAGCTGGTCAAGGAGGTGGCGACCAAGACCAACGACGTCGCCGGCGACGGGACCACCACCGCGACGGTGCTCGCCCAGGCGCTGGTGCGCGAGGGCCTGCGCAACGTCACCGCGGGTGCCAACCCGATCGGCCTCAAGCGCGGCATGGACCAGGCCGCCGAGGTCGTCTCCAAGGCGCTGCTGGCCAAGGCCGTCGAGGTCGCCGACCACAAGGCGATCGCGAACGTGGCCACCATCTCGGCCCAGGACTCGGCCATCGGCGAGCTCATCGCCGAGGCGATGGACCGGGTCGGCCGCGACGGCGTCATCACCGTCGAGGAGGGCTCGGCGATGCTGACCGAGCTCGACGTGACCGAGGGCCTGCAGTTCGACAAGGGCTTCATCTCCCCGAACTTCGTGACCGACGCCGAGTCGCAGGAGGCCGTCCTCGAGGACGCGCACATCCTGATCACGACCCAGAAGATCTCCAGCATCGAAGAAATGCTCCCGCTGCTGGAGAAGGTCCTGCAGTCGGGCAAGCCGCTGCTGATCATCGCCGAGGACGTCGAGGGCCAGGCCCTGTCCACGCTGGTGGTCAACGCGATCCGCAAGACCCTCAAGGTCGTCGCGGTCAAGGCCCCCGGCTTCGGTGACCGCCGCAAGGCGATGCTGCAGGACATGGCGATCGCCACCGGTGGCGAGCTGATCGCCCCCGAGCTCGGCTACAAGCTCGACCAGGTCACCCTCGACATGCTGGGCTCCGCCCGGCGCATCGTGGTCGACAAGGAGAACACCACGATCGTCGACGGCGGCGGCAAGTCCGCCGACATCACCGACCGGGTCTCTCAGATCCGCAAGGAGATCGAGGCCTCTGACTCCGACTGGGACCGCGAGAAGCTCCAGGAGCGCCTCGCGAAGCTCGGCGGCGGCATCGCGGTGATCAAGGTCGGCGCCGCGACCGAGGTCGAGATGAAGGAGCGCAAGCACCGCATCGAGGACGCCATCGCGGCGACCAAGGCCGCGGTCGAGGAGGGCACCGTCCCCGGCGGCGGCGCCGCCCTCGCCCAGGTGGCCACGGAGCTCGACGGCGGTCTGGGCCTCACCGGCGAGGAGGCGATCGGCGTCTCGATCGTCCGCAAGGCGCTGGTGGAGCCGCTGCGCTGGATCGCGCAGAACGCCGGACACGACGGCTACGTCGTGGTGGGCAAGGTCGCCGAGCTGGGCTGGGGCCACGGCCTCAACGCGGCCACCGACGAATACGTCGACCTGGCCGCCGCCGGCATCATCGACCCGGTCAAGGTGACCCGCAACGCGGTCTCCAACGCCGTGTCGATCGCCGGTCTGCTGCTGACCACGGAAAGCCTCGTGGTCGACAAGCCGGCCGAGCCGGAGCCGGCCGCGGGTGGCCACGGGCACAGCCACGGTGGCCACGGCCACCAGCACGGCCCGGGCTTCTGATCCACTGAAACACCGCGAAGGGCGCGCTCCTCGGAGCGCGCCCTTTCGCTTGCGTCAGCGGCCGCCGTGGTCGGCCGGTTCGGGTATGCGCTCGCCGTGCCAGGACCGCCAGAGGGCCGCGTAGGGGCCGCCGGCGGCGACCAGGTCGTCGTGGGAGCCGAGTTCGGTGATGCGGCCGTCCTCGACCACGGCGACGCGGTCGGCGTCGTGGGCCGAGAAGAGGCGGTGGGCGATCGCGACGACCGTGCGGCCGTGCAGCACGGCGGCCAGCGACCGCTCCAGATCACGGGCCGCGCGGGGGTCGAGCAGGGAGGTCGCCTCGTCGAGGACCAGGGTGTGCGGGTCGGCCAGGACCAGCCGGGCCAGGGCGAGCTGCTGGGCCTGGGCGGCCGACAGGGGGTGGCCGCCGACGCCGACGATCGTGCCGAGCCCGTCGGGCAGGGATTCGGCCCAGTCGAGGGCGTGCACGGCGGACAGGGCTGTGCGAACCTCGTCGTCGCCGGCGCCTGGGCGCACCATCGCCACGTTGTCGCGCACCGTGCCGATGAAGACGTGATGTTCCTGGGTCACCAGGGCCACCTCGGTACGCAGGCGGTCGAGTGGCAGGTCGTGCAGCGGTGCCCCGCCCACGGTGATCGTCCCGCGGGTCGGCTCGTGCACGCCGGCGAGCAACCGGCCGAGCGTCGACTTGCCCACGCCGGACGGCCCGACGACAGCCAGGCGCTCCCCCGGTTCGAGCGTCAGGTCGATGCCGTGCAGCACCTCACGACCGGGCACATAGGAGAAGCGGACGTCGCGTACCTCGATGCGGGCCCCGGCCGGATCCGCCCCGGCGACTGCCGGCTCCTCGCCGGGTTCGGCCGCGACGCCGAGCAGGCGGGCCAGCGACGCGGCGCCGATCTGCACCTCGTCGAGCCAGCCGAGCAGCCGGTCGAGCGGGTCGATCAGGAGCTGCACATAGATCACCGCGGCGGTCAGCTGACCGAGCGACACCGTGCCGTGAACGTAGAGCCACCCGCCGATGAGCAGCGTCGCCACCACCGGCAGCACATAGCTCACCTCGATGACGGGGAACCACACCGTACGCAGGAAAAGCGTGTACTTTTCGGCGATCCACGACCGGCGTAGATCGGCGTCGGAGCGGTCGACGCGCTGTTGCTCGCGGCGCAGCGCGTCGACCGTGCGGGCGCCCTCGACCGTCTCGGCGAGCCCGTCGGTCACCGTCGAATAGACCGCGTTCTGCCGCAGGTAGCCGGCGGGGGCCCGCCGCAGGTACCACTTCGTGCCGACCACGATGACCGGCGCCGCGACCAGCAACGGCAGCGCGAGCAGCGGGCCGGTGACGACCAGCGCCCCGACCACCAGCACCACAGTGATCAGCGCGATCATCGTCTCGGGAACGGCGAGGCGCACGCATCGCGACAGCGCGTCGACGTCGCGGGTCGTGCGGGTCAGCAGGTCGCCCGAGCCGGCGCGCTCCACGGTGGACAGCGGCAGCGCGAGCACCCGGTCGACGAACTCTTCGCGCAGCCGGGCCAGCACCTGCTCGCCGAGCCGGGCCGAGGCCAGATAGGCGAACCGCACCAGAATCGCCTGCACCACGACGAAAGCGGCGATGGCGGCGGCCAGCCGGTCGACCACGCCGACACCCTTACCGTGCCGGATCGCCTCGACGAGGTCGCCGAGCAGCCGCGGCCCGACCAGCCCGGCGACGGCCGCGAACACGTGCAGCCCGACCGTGAGGGCGAGCTCGCGCGGGTGCTGGCGGAACAGGTCGCGCGCGTAGCGCCGCACCCTCGGCCCGTCGGCCACCGGCAGCAGGTTGTTCACTGGTCCCCCTCGCGCAGCACCGTGCGGGCGTAGGCCGGCTCGCACGCCAGCAGGTCGCGGTGGGTGCCGTCGGCCACGACCCGGCCGTGCTCGACGAAGAGCACCCGGTCGGTGCGGTCGAGCACCAGCGGGCTGGACGTGCAGATCACCGTCGTGCGGCCCGCGCGGGCCTCGGCCAGGCGGTCGGCGACGCGCGCCTCGGTGTGCGCGTCGACGGCGCTGGTCGGTTCGATCAGGATCAGCGTGCCGGGGTCGGCGATCAGCGCGCGCACGAGCCGCAACCGTTGCTGCTGGCCGCCCGAAAACGTGCGCCCACGCTCGGCGACCTCGCTGTCGAGCCCGCCGGGCAGCGCCTCGACGATGTCGGTCGCCGCGGCCGTGTGCAGTGCCGCCGCCAGCCCGCCGCGGTCGTGCGGGTCGAGATCGGCGCGCATCGGGCCGGTGAACAGGCGGGCGTCGTTGTCGGCCACCAGCACGCGTTCCCGCACGGCGGCGAGCTCGAACGCCCCCAGAGCGATGCCGTCGACGGTGGCGCCCTCGGCGTAGCGGCCGAGACGATCAGCGATGGCGGCCGCCTCGGCGGGCACGGCGGCGACGATCGCGGTGAGCTCGCCGGGCCGGACCGTCACGCCGGACGCGGGGTCGGCCAGCTCGCCGTGGAACCGCTCGGCGGGCACCGGGTCGGCGGGGTCGGGCAGGTCGGTCTCGGACCGCAGCATCTCGACGACGCGACGGGCCGAGACGTGGCCGCGGGTCAGCTTGTCGATCGCCTCGGTGAGCTGGCGCAACGGCGTGACAAGAAAGGCCGCGTACGCGTAGAAGGAGACGAGCTGGCCGACGGTGATGCGGCCGTCGAGCGCGAAATGGGCGCCCAGCCAGGTGACCAGCACCAGGAAGACGCCCGGCAGCAGCACCTGGGCCGCCTCGAGCAGCGACTCGACCCGGGCCGTACGCACCCCGGCGACGCGCAGCCGCTGGGACTCTTCGCGGTAGCGCGCGCCCATCACCGCCTCACCGCCGACGCCCCGCAACACCCGCAGACCGCCGACCAGGTCGGCCGCGCGGCCGGTGAGCAGGCCCTGCTGCTCGCGGGACGCGTGCTGCAGGCGGTGCAGCGGGCGGATCAGCAGGCCGACGATCGCCATCAGCAGCGGCACGCCGAGCACGACCACGAGGCCGAGCGGCACCGAGGCGGTGAGCAGGATGACCGACACGGTGACCACCGCGACCAGCGAACCGGTGCCGCGGGCCGTGATGTCGATCGCCGAGCCGATCTGGCGGATGTCGGACGTGCCGATCGCGACGAACTCACCGGTGTCGAGACGACGGGAGAGCGCCGAACCGAGACGGCCGGCCTGACGAACCGTGACCTGGACGGTGGTGAACATGCCGCCCAGGAAGTTGACGACCGCGAACCGGTGACGCAGGACGCCGGACACGGCCTGCCCGACGCCGGCGGCGAGCAGCACGAGGCTCCACATCAGCAGGTCGTGGCGGTTGTGGGCGGTGGCCGCGTCGATCGCCCGGCCGACGATCGCGGGGACGAAGGCCTGGCCGAGCATCCAGAGGACGGCGAACGCGATGGCCGCGTACACCGACCTCCAATAGCGACGGACGAGCCATCGAAGATAGGCGACGGCCGATCGCTTGTCTGGGGTGCCGGGGTCGGGGCCGGGGAGATTTCGCATCAGGGCCCCGACGTTACGGGCGGGGTCCGACAGTCCGCGAAGGGTTTTCCCCGGGCCGTGACCCGGCTCACGAACCTAGCGGTCGACCGGGGTGAAGTCCCAGACGTGCGGCGCGCGGGCGATCAGCTTGGGCGGCGGCGCGGGCAGGTTCTCGGGGCTGTGGCGCCACTTCGAGATGACCACGATGCGGTTGTCGGTCGACGAGAAGACCTCGCTCGACACGTGTTGCGGCAACACCTCGACGCGCGGCACCGCCACGTCACAGACCCAGGCCAGCAGCTCGTCGAAGCCGCTGAGCGAGGCCCGAATCTCCCACATCCGCGCGATCATGTTCGCTTCCTACCCCGCCACGCTGACCGCGGTCAATGACATCGCGGAATCGGCCGGCAGATCGAGACGACTCGGGGCGACCCCGGCCGCGACCAGACGCGAGCCGAGCGCCGCGACCATGGCGCCGTTGTCGGTGCACAACTGCGGACGGGGCACACGCACCTCGATGCCGTGCTTGGCGGCACGCTCCTCGGCCAGCACACGCAGGCGAGAGTTGGCCGCGACGCCACCGCCGATCACCAGGGTGCGTACGCCGTTGGTGCGGCACGCCTCGATCGCCTTGGCCGTGAGCACGTCGCACACCGCCTCCTGGAACGAGGCGGACACGTCGGCGATCGGCACCGGCTCGCCGTCGCGCTCGTGTGCCTCGACCCAGCGGGCCACCGCGGTCTTCAGACCCGAGAAGGAGAAGTCGAAACGGTGGGCGGCAAGGTCTTTCGGCGCGGTCAGTCCACGAGGGAAGGCGATGGCCTTGCGGTCGCCGTCCCTCGCCGTACGGTCGATGATCGGACCCCCGGGGAAGCCCAGGCCAAGCAGACGTGCGACCTTGTCGAACGCCTCGCCGGCGGCGTCGTCGATCGTGGCGCCGAGCGGCGTGACCCCGTTGGTGAGGTCGTCGACCAGCAGCAGCGAGGAGTGCCCGCCGGAGACGAGCATCGCGACCGCCGGCTCGGGCAGAGGGCCGTGCTCGAGGGTGTCGACGGCCACGTGGGCGGCGAGGTGGTTGACGCCGTACAGGGGCTTCTCGGCGGCCAAGGCGTACCCCTTGGCCGCGGCGACGCCGACGAGCAGGGCGCCCGCGAGGCCGGGGCCACTGGTGACGGCGATCGCGTCGATGTCGGCCAGGGTGACCTTGGCCTCGTCGAGGGCGCGCTGCATGGTCGGCACGAGCGCCTCGAGGTGCGCGCGGCTGGCGACCTCGGGCACGACGCCCCCGAACCGTGCGTGCTGATCCACACTGGACGCGAGCGCGTCGGCCAGCAGGGTGTGGCCGCGCACGATGCCGATGCCGGTCTCGTCGCAGGAGGTCTCGATGCCGAGGACCAGGGGTTCGTCAGGCATTGCGCATCATCACCAGGGCGTCCGTGTTGCTCGGTTGGTAGTAGCCGCGCCGGATCCCGACGGGCTCGAAATCGTACGTCGCGTACAGGTGCTGGGCGGGGGCGTTGTCGACCGCGACCTCGAGCAGCGTCTGCTTGATGCCGAGGCGGGCCGACTCGGCCAGCAGCGCCTCGAGCAGCACCCGGCCGGTGCCGCGGCGCTGCCCGTCACGGCGTACGGCGATGTTCTGCACCCACGACTCGTCCTGCGTGGCGGCCAGACCGGCGTAGCCGAGCAGATCGTCGCCCTCGACCGCGACGACGTAGAAGTTACGCTGCGCCAGCTCGTTCCAGAACATGGCGGACGACCACTTCTCGTCGCCGAACAGGTCCTCCTCGATCCGCAGCACCTCGGCGATGTGCCACCAGCGGAACCGCTCGATCATCATCAGGTGAGCACCGGCTTGCGGCCCACGGGTTCGACGGCGTCGGGGCGACGCAGGTAGAGCGGGGTGAGCACCTCGCTGGGCGCGGCGGCGCGGATGCGGTCGGCGGCCAGGGCCACCAGGGCGGCGCCGGGCGGGTAGAGCAGGTGCTCCTCGACCGGGACGCCGAAGACGTCGCCGTATTTGAGCGCGCCCTCGCCGACCGCCCGGTCGACCAGGCCGTGGACCGAGGACAGCCCGGCCGGGTCTCGCTGGACGGGCTCGCGGCCGGTCAGGTCGACGCCGCCGTCGCGGAACGTGGCCTGGCCGATCAGGGCGGCAGCCTCGGCGCGGGCCAGCGCAGCGGCGACCCGGGCGGCGTCGGCGCCGGCCAGCGCGGTGGCGGCTTCGAGCGTCTCGGACTCGGCCAGGGCGGCCGCGTCGGTGGCGGCGCTGTTGCGGGCACGGCTGCGGGTGGCCGTGCCGGCCCGCACGATCGCGGCGGCCACGTCAGCGGGGCGGGTGACGTCGGGGCCGAGAAGGCGTACGCCGTCGAGGTAGGTGGCGAAGTAGACCTCGCGGCGGCGGGCATCGGTCGCGACCAGCACCCGGCCGGGCCCGGCGGCCCGGCCCAGGCCGTCGAGCGAGCAGACGCCGTAGGTGGGGATGCCCAGGGCCTGGCCCATGCTGGCCGCGGTGGCCAGCCCGACCCGCAGGCCGGTGAACGGGCCCGGGCCGAGCCCGGCGACGATGGCGCCGAGCTCGCTCGGACGCACCCCGGCCTCGGCCAGGGTGCCCTCGATCTCGGGCGCGAGTTTCTCCCCGTGCGCGCGGGGGTCGACGGTGCGCCGTTCGGCGACCCCGCGGAGACCGTCGGGGGTCACCTCCACCAAGGCGGCCGTCGACGAAGGGGTTGCGGTGTCCAGAGCCAGTACGAGCACGTAGCCGACCCTAACGCGCCGCCGTCGGCTGCTCGCACAGCATCCACCCAACCGAGCTCGTCCTCGCGCGGATGGTGCCCCGCGTTACTCGGCCTGCTCCGCCCGCGGATCCCAGTTGATCACCGGGCGGCCGCCGTCGGCCAGTGCCTTGTTGGCCGCGCTGAACGGGCGGGAACCACGGAAGCCCTTGGGGTTGAGCGGGCTCGGGTGGCCGGCCTCGAGCACCACGTGCGCCGGGTTGGTGATCAGCGCCGCCTTCTTGCGCGCGTAGCTGCCCCACAGCAGGAAGACGACCCGTTCGTCACGGGCGTTCAACGCGCGGATCGTCGCGTCGGTGAAGTCTTCCCAGCCCTTGCCACCGTGCGACGCGGCCGCGCCGGCCCGTACGGTCAGCACCGCGTTGAGCAGCAGCACCCCCTGCCGTGCCCAACCGGTCAGGTCACCGGCCGTGGGCGGGGCCACCTCGACGTCCTCGGCCAGTTCCTTGAAGACGTTGCGCAGGCTCGGTGGGACCCGTACGCCCTCGCGCACGCTGAAGCTGAGTCCGTGGGCCTGACCCGGGCCGTGGTACGGGTCCTGGCCCAGGATCAGCACCCGCGTCCGCTCGGGCGGGCACAGGCGGTAGGCCGCGAAGAGATCCTCGATCGGCGGATAGATCGTGTGCGCCGCGTACTCCGCGGTGACGAACTCGCCCAACTCGGCCGTGGCCTTCTCGTCGAGAAAACCGGCAAGCTCCGCTCGCCACTCAGCCGGCAGCATCTCCGCCAGATTCACGTTCTCCCCTTCTCACTGCTTGTCGTTGTCATCGCGCTCGTCATTGCCGGACGCCTGCCCGTCGGTGGACAGTGCCCTTACTCGGGTGGCCCAGTCGCCGCCGTGCGGCTCCAGCTCGATCACCCGGGTGTCGTCGTCGAGGCGGTCGATGCGCACTCGCAGATATTCGTCGTTGAGTTGCTCGACCATGCCGGCGCCCCACTCGACCACGGTGACCGCGTCGTCGGCCGAGGCGTCCAGGTCGAGGTCGTCGATCTCGGCCCGCGGGTTGGCGCTGTCACCGAGCCGGTAGGCGTCCGCGTGCACCAGCGGGGGGTGTCCCGGGCCCGCGCGGTGCACCCGGGCGATCACGAAGGTCGGCGAGGTGATCGGGTCGCTCACCCCGAGCCCGGCCCCGATGCCCTGCACCAGCGCGGTCTTGCCCGCGCCGAGCGGCCCGGTGAGCAGCACGAGGTCGCCCGCGCGCAGGAGCGAGGCGAGCCGGCGGCCGAACGCACGGGTGTCGTCGACGGTGGTCAGCTTCACGAGATCTTCTCCAGGAACGGCAGCAGCGCGGCGTCGACCTCGGCCGACTTCTCGAGCATCACCACGTGGCCGCTGTTGTCGACCTTGACCAGCTCGGCCTCGGGGAGGTGCTTGAGGATCTCTTCGGAGTGGGTCACCGGAGTCAGATAGTCCTTGGTGCCGACGATCACCAGCACCGGCACTCCGCGCAGGGCCGACAGCGCGGGGAAGCGGTTGTGGGTGTAGAGCGTGCGCAGATATTTCGTCAGCGTCTCGACCGAGGTCTTGGAGTTCATGCTCTCGACGAAGGTGACCAGCGTCGGACTGGGCTTCGGCTCGCCGAACCCGTACCGCCGGGTCAGCAGCCAGGCCAGGTCGGACGAGGCGACGCGGGCCCGGTCGATCGTGCCGCCGCCGAGGTGGGCCGCCTTGCCCCAGAGCGGGAAGAAGGGCGCGCTGGCCCGGGCGACCAGGGTCGGGATGCCCAGCTTGGTCTTGTCGATCAGGCCGGCCGAGGTCGACATGAGCACCACGCCGGTCACCCGCTCGCCGAACCACTCCGGGTGCTGCTCGGCGAACGCCATGATCGTCATGCCGCCCATCGAGTGGCCGACGAGGATGATGTGGCCGTCGGGCACCGTCGCGTCGAGCACCGCGGCGAGCGACTTGCCGAGGGCCGCGATGTCGTAGTCGCCGGACCTGAGACGGCTCGACCGGCCGTGGCCGGGCTGGTCGTAGAAGACCAGGCGGTGCTCGCCCTGCTCGGCGAGCAACTTGCGCTGGAAGTAGAAGGTGCCCATGTCGAGCGCGAAGCCGTGCACGAAGACGATCGTGGGCTTACCGCTCGGCACCGCCGGCTCGATGATCTCGACGTGCAGCTCGGTGCCGTCGGCCGCGGTGACGGTCTGCTCGTGGTCGAAGGGCTGGTCGCCGAAGGGCTCGTCGACGTAGGGATCGCCGGGCGCGTTGACCGAGCGTCGCACCAGGGCCCGCTCGACGGCGAAGGCCGTCGCCAGCCCGGCCGCGACCACGCCGACCGCGGCACCGACGATGCCGACCTGCTTGGCCCGCCGGGAGCCCTTCACCGGGCTCATCGCACGACCCCGGCGTCGCCGTCGTAGACCCTCGGCACCCGGGTGCTCCCGAAACGGGTGACGATCTCGTAATTGATCGTTCCCACGACCTCGGCCCAGTCGTCGGCGGTCGGGCCGCCGTCGTCACCCGGGCCGAAGAGCGTCGCCACGTCGCCGGACTCGATCGGGTCGTCGCCGACGTCGACGACGACCTGGTCCATGCAGACGCGGCCGGCGATCGTGCGGCGCTTGCCGCCGAGCTGGATCGGGCCGCTGTTGGAGGCCGCGCGCGGCACGCCGTCGGCGTAACCCAGGGGAACGAGGGCCAGCGTCGTCGCGCGCTCGGTCACATAGGCGTGGCCGTAGGAGACCCCCTGACCGGCCGGAACGCGCTTGGTCAGCGCGACCCGGGCACGGGCGGTCATCGCCGGGCGCAGCCCGAACGTCTCGCCCGCGACCGGCGACAGGCCGTAGACCGCGATGCCGGGACGCACCAGGTCGTAGTGGGCGTCGGGGCGGGTCAGGGTGGCCGCCGAGTTGGCGATGTGCCGGTAGCGCGGGGTGACCCCGAACCCCTCCGCGACCGCGAGCCCGTCGGCGAAGGCGGCCAACTGGTGGTCGACGCTCTCATGCTCGGGCGCGTCGGCCGAGACGAAGTGGCTCCAGACGCCCACGATCTCGACCTCGCCGTCGACCTGTGCCTTGGCCGCCGCCTCGAGCAGAGCCGGCCACTCGGCCGCGGTGGCACCGCCGCGCGACAGCCCGGTATCGATCTTGAGATGGACGCGGGCCGTGCGTTCGGCCCGCCGGGCCGCGGTCACCAGCTCGTCGAGCAGTTCGAGGCTGCCCGCGTTGAGGTCGATGCCGGCGGCGACGCCCTCGTGCAACGGCAGACCGGGCGAGTGCAGCCAGGCCAGCACGGGCGCCTCGATGCCCGCCCGGCGCAGGGCCAGGCCCTCGTCGAGGGTCGCCACGCCGAGCCAGGTGGCCCCGCCGGCGAGCGCGGCCCGCGCGGACGGCAGCATGCCGTGGCCGTAGCCGTCGCCCTTGACCACCGCCATGACCTCGGCGGTGGTGCGGGCGCGCAGCAGCGCGACGTTGTCCCGGATCGCGTCCAGATCTACCCGGACCTCGGCCTGCCACATGGTTTCCAGCCTACTTAAGCGTCTGACAACTCTCGTTACGGCAGCTCACCGCAGGTCGCGCACGGTCGCGCGCAGGGCCGCGGCTATGTCGGGGGAGGTGACCGGCCCCTCCTCGGCGGCGCGGCGGCCGGCCAGCCCGTGGGCGTAGGCGGCCATGACCGCGGCTCGCTCGGGCGGCAGCCCGCCGGCCAGCAGCGAGCCCAGCAGGCCCGCCAGCACGTCGCCGCTGCCCGCCGTGGCCAGCGCGGACGTGCCCGTCGGGTTGGCCCACACCTCGCCGCTCGGGGTGGCCACGATCGTACGGTCGCCCTTGAGAAGCACCACCGCTCTCATCCACGAGGCGAGCTTGAGGGCCGCGCCGACCCGGTCGGGGTCGGGCGCCTCGCCGGCCAGCCGCCTGAACTCACCGTCGTGCGGCGTGATCACCAGCGGGGCGTCGCGGCGCAGGTCTTCGGCGTGCTGGCCGTTGATCAGCAGGGTCAGCGCGTCGGCGTCGAGGACCACCGGCAACGAGGTGGCGAGCACGCTGCGCAGGGCCGTGCGGGCCTCGTCGTCGGTGCCGAGCCCGGAGCCGCACACCCACGCCTGCACCCGACCGGCGTCGGCGACCCTGGGCGCCACGACCACCGACGGGTGGGCGCGCACGACCTCGGCGTGGGCGCTTCCCGCGTAACGGATCATGCCGGTCGGGCCGGCCAGCGCCCCGCTCACCGAGAGCAGGGCAGCGCCGGGGTACTGCGCGGAGCCGGTGGCGACACCGAGCACGCCCCGGGTGTATTTGTCGGAGGCCGGGCCGGGGTGGGGCCACCAGTCGGCGATGTCGGCGGCGTCGGGGACGGACACCGCCGGGTCAGCTCGCAGCGCCGGGCCCAGGCCGATGTCGACCAGCTCGACCTGGCCGCAACGGACGGCGGCCGGACCGACCACGTGGGCGGGCTTGAGGCAGCCGAAGGTGACCGTGACGTCGGCGGTGACCGCCGCGCCGGGCACGTCACCGGTGTCGACGGCCACGCCGCTGGGCACGTCGACCGCGACGACCACGGCCCGGGCGCCCGAACGGCCCCGCAGATCGCCCAGCCGGGCCACCACGGCGGCCGCGGGCGGGCGCAGACCGCCGCTCGCGCCGATGCCGACGATGCCGTCGACCACCAGGTCGGCCTGCTCGGGGAGCCCTGACGTGGTGCCGCCGCCGGCCGCGCGCAACGCCCGCAGACCGTCGAGGTGGACCCGATCGGGGCGCATCAGCAGGGCGCACACCTGGGCTCCGCGCCGGGCCAGGGCCGCGCCGGCATAGAGGGTGTCGCCACCGTTGTCGCCGCTGCCCACCAGCAGCACCACGCGGGCGCCGTAGACACCGGCGCCGCCGTTCCCCTCGGAGAGCAGCAGAGCGCAGCGCCGGGCCAGCCCGGCGGCGGCTCGTTGCATGAGCGTGCCCTCGGGCAGCGTCGCCATCAGGGATCGTTCCGCCGCGCGCACATCCGCGACCCGCCATGCCTGCCGCATCGACCCTCCAGCCTTCGCCTGTTGCCGACTGTTCTAGACCTCGGCTACGACAATTTCGCTGCGGCTCTGGTCAGGACGCCGCTCAGGACTCCGCGACCACCATCGCCGACGCGATGCCGCCGTCGTGCGAGAGCGATAGGTGCCACCGGCTGATCCCTCGCTCCACGGCGACCGCCGCGACCGTACCGGAGACGGTGAGCCACGGCCGCCCATCGGGGTCGGCGACGATCTCGCAGTCGTGCCACAGCATGCCGGCGGGCGCGCCGAGCGCCTTGGCCACCGCTTCCTTGGCGGCGAAACGCGCGGCCAGCGACTCGGCCGACCGAGGATTTCCCGACGTGGTCAGTCGCTCACCCTCGGTGAACAGGCGAACCGCCAGCAACGGAGTCCGGTCGAGTGCGCGGGCGAAGCGCTCCACGAGGACCACGTCGATGCCGACTGCCACGATCACCGCCCAACCTTATCGGTAGCCGCCTCTTAGCATCCGGCCGAGCAGCGGACCGGCCCTGTGGACAAGCGGCCGCCCGTCGTCCACAGGCCACCCCACGGGCGGGCCGCGGCCCCTACCTTCGGCGCATCCGATTTCGCCCGGCCTGGAGGTTGCCCATGAACCCCGATCTCGAAGTCGACATCGACGCGCTGCGGCGCGCGGCGGCCGATATCGCGGCCACCGCCGATCGGGTCGGCGCAGCCGCCGGGGAACAACCCCTGCCGCCGGCGATCCCCCGCTGGGCCACCACCGAGGCCGCTCTGCTCGCCGCCGAGGCCGCCCGGCAACAGCTCGCGCTGATCGGTTCCGACCTCCACGAGACCGCCCGTCGTGTCCGGGCCGCTTCGGCCGACTATGAGCTGGCCGACGCCCGCGCCGTCACACGTCTGCGGCTGATCCGATGAGCAGCGCCGTCCACGCCCGCCTGCGGGCCACCGACCCGGCGCGGTGGCGCGCGCTCGCTCTCGCCTGGCGCCGCTGGGCGGCCCTGGCCGGCCGTCTGGCCGCCGAGTTCGGCCCGCGGCTGGCCACTCTCGGCTCGGCCTGGCGCGGCGCCGCCGCCTCGGCCGCGTCCCGCCGGTTTGACGGGCTGCGGCGCCGGCTCGTGCTGTTCCGGCTGCGCTGCTGGCTCGGCGACCAGGTGGCCAGCGAGTTCGCCGCCGCCCTGGGCCGGGCACGAGCGCTGCTGGCCCAGGGCAACCTTCCGGCCGCCGTCTCGGTAGCCGCTGCGGCTGACACCGCGGCGAGCGAGGGTCTGCGACGGCTGGCCGAAATCGTCCCGGCCCCGGCCCGGCTGCCCGGACCCGACTGCACGAGCTCACCGTCCGAGGTGCGCCGATGGTGGGCCGGCGTCCCCGAAGACCAGCGGCACTGGCTGCTGGCAACCGAGCCCGGATGGCTCGCCGGTCTCGACGGTCTGCCCGCCGCCGACCGTGACATAGCCAACCGTCTGCTGCTCGACGACCACCGGGCCTTCGTCGACCGGGCGATCACCGGCGCGACCGGGGGCGAACGCGACCGGCTCCGCGGCCTGCGCGACGGGCTGGCGGCGCTGAGCGACCGGCTGGCCGACGAGTCCGGGCCCCGCGCCTACCTGCTGCGGCTCGACCCGCGCGAGGAGGGCCGGGTGGTCGTGGCGCTCGGCGACCCCGACCGGGCCGCCAGCGTGCTGACCCACGTGCCGGGCATGACGGCCGGCCTGGCCTCGTTCGGCGGCGAGCTGGCCCGGGCCGAGCGGGTCGCCGTCCGCGCCGCCGAGCTGGGCCCGCGGGCCTCGACCAGCGCGGTCCTCTGGCTCGACTACGACGCGCCCGACTTCGTCGGCGAGGCGGCGAGCGCCCGCCGGGCCGAGGCCGCCGCGCCCGCGCTGCGTCAGTTCCAGGAAGGGCTGCGGGCCGGCCACGAGGGCGCGCCCGCCCGGCAGGTCGTGCTGGGCCACAGTTACGGGTCGCTGGTCGTGGGCCGGGCGGCCGCCGGCGAGGGGCTCGCGGCCGACGGCGTCGTCTTCGTCGGTTCGCCCGGGGTGGGGGTCGACTCGGCGCGCGACCTGCGCGTGCCGACCAGCGAGGTGTGGTCGACCACCGCACGCGGCGACGTCATCCAGTACGCCGCCGTCGCACCGGGCGGCCTGGTCCGCGACCTGGCCGTGGCCGGCACCGTGCCCGGGGCCGCGTTGCCGGCCCTCGGACGGCCCGAGCGCGACCTGTGGTTCGGGCACAACCCGAGCGACCCCGGGTTCGGCGCCCGGGTCTTCGCCAGCGCGCCGCTGGGCGGGCACGCCGGCTATTGGGACCCGGGATCGCCGTCCCTCGACACCATGGCCGCCATCACGCTGGGATCAGCGCGATGAGGACGTTCTTATTCGACAGTGACCGACTTGGCGAGGTTGCGGGGCTGGTCGACGTCGTGGCCACGGGCCGAGGCGATCTCGCACGCGAGGATCTGCAGCGGCACTGTGGTCATCAGCGGCGCCAGCAGGGTCGGCGTCGCGGGCACCCGGATCAGGTGGTCGGCGAAGGCGGCGACGTCGTCGTCACCCTCCTCGGCGATCACGATGGTGCGGGCGCCGCGGGCGCGCACCTCCTGGATGTTGGAGACGACCTTGTCCCGCATGACGCCGCGCCCGGCCGGCGACGGCACCACGCAGACCACCGGGGTGCCCTGGTCGATCAGCGCGATCGGCCCGTGCTTGAGCTCCCCGGCCGCGAAGCCCTCGGCGTGCATGTAGGCGAGCTCCTTGAGCTTGAGCGCACCCTCCAGCGCCACCGGGTAACCGACATGCCGCCCGATGAAGAGCACCGTCGAGGCGGTCTTGAGGTCGCGGCCCAGCGCTCGCACGTCCTCCATCGAGTCCAGCAGGCCGCGCAGGCTGTCCGGGGTGCTCTGCAGCTTCTCGACGACCGCGGCGACCTCGTCGGCATACATGACCCCGCGCACCTGGGCCAGGTGCAGGCCGATCAGGTAACAGGCGACGAGCTGGGTGAGGAAGGCCTTGGTCGACGCCACCGCGATCTCGGGGCCGCCGTGGGTGTAGAGCACTGCGTCCGACTCGCGCGGGATCGTCGAGCCGTTCGTGTTGCAGATGGCCAGCACCCGGGCCTTCTGCTCCTTGGCGTGGCGCAGAGCCATCAGCGTGTCCATCGTCTCGCCCGACTGGCTGATCACGATCACCAGCGTCGAGCGGTCGAGGATCGGGTCGCGGTAGCGGAACTCGCTGGCCAGTTCGACCTCGCAGGGCAGGCGCACCCAGTGTTCGATGGCGTATTTGGCGACCATGCCCGCGTTGTAGGACGTGCCGCACGCGATGATGAAGATCTTGTCGACATCGCGCAGGTCCTGGTCGGTGAGCCGCACCTCGTCGAGGACGATCTCGCCACGGTCGGAGAGCCGGCCCAGCAGCGTGTCGGCGATGGCCTGCGGCTGCTCGGCGATCTCCTTGAGCATGAAGTAGTCGTATCCGCCCTTCTCGGCGGCCGAGGCGTCCCAGTCGATGTGGAACTCCTTGCCCTCCTGGGGCGAGCCGTCGAAGCCGGTGATCTCGATGCCGGCCGGCGTGATGAGAACGACCTGGTCCTGGCCGAGCTCGATCGCGTCGCGGGTGTATTCGATGAAGGCCGAGACGTCGCTGGCCAGGAAGTTCTCGCCGTTGCCCCGGCCGACGACCAGGGGCGAGTTGCGGCGGGCGGCGACGACGGCGTCGGGCACCCGCACGTCGATGGCGAGCAGGGTGAAGGCGCCCTCGAGCCGGCGAACCGTGCGGCGCATACCCTCGGCCAGCAGCTCCGGCCCGTCGGCCAGGCCCGACTCGCGCAGCGCCCGCACCTCACCCGCGAGCAGGTGAGCGGCGCACTCGGTGTCGGTGTCGCTGGCGAACTCGACGCCGGTCGCCTCGAGCTCGGCACGCAGACGCGAGAAGTTCTCGATGATGCCGTTGTGGATGACGGCGACATTGCCGTCCTGCGAGACGTGCGGGTGGGCGTTGCGGTCGGTCGGGCCGCCGTGCGTCGCCCACCGGGTGTGCCCGATGCCGGTGGGACCGGCGGCGATGCCGGGATCCGCGGCCTCGGCGAGCGCCTTCTCCAGATTGGCCAGCTTGCCGGCCTTCTTCTGGGTCAGAACGGTGCCGTCTTCCACGACAGCCACACCGGCGGAGTCGTATCCGCGGTATTCCAGCCGGCGCAGTCCGTCAAGAACGATGCTGAGCGCCGGACGACCGCCGACGTATCCCACGATGCCACACATGGCGGTGACTCTAACCGAACTTCGCTCATCCGTCATGCGCATGAACCACCCTTTCGAGCACACGGCTTGCGCAAAACGAGCCGAACGGCCGACCGCGCCCTCGATCGGCTGGCGCCTTTGGCGTACCGTCGGCTACCGCGCTACAACAGCGCGCTCGTTTCGGGAGACATGTTGAGCAATCAGCCCGACAATCGGCAGCCGGACGACGTTTCCGAGCCAACCGCTCCGCTCGGTGGCGCGTCACCGGTCTCGGGTCAGCCCTGGTCGACGCCCTCGGGCGACGCGATGGCCCCGGGGCCCTACCCGCCGTCGTTCACGCCCGGCTACGCCTCGCCGCCGCAGCCGCCGAACCCCGAATACCCGCCGACGTCGCAGTTCCCACCGACGCCGACGACTCAGATGCCTCAGGCGTACAGCGCGCCGCATTCCGCACAGCCCGATTACACGCAACCCGGCTATGTCCCGCCGCAGTACAGCCCACCCGGCTACGGCGCCCCGGGCCCCGCCGGCAAGCCGCCCCGCAAGAGCAGCCTGCCGATCGTGGCGGTGCTGGTGGCGGTCACGCTCCTGCTGTGCGGCGGTGTCGTGACCGCCGGTGTGCTCATCGCGCGCAATGTGGCCGACCGGGCGGAAGAGGCGATCGGCCCGCTCTCCGATCTGCCCTCGGCCGCCCCGGAGATCCCGGCGCTGCCCACCGACCTTCCCGACCTGCCCACCGCCCTGCCGAGCCTGCCCGCCGCGCCCGACCTGGGCGACCTGGGCGGCCGCAAGATCAAGGTGACCTACGAGGTGACCGGCAACGGCAAGGCGTCCCAGATCCTCTACGTGGCGAAGGTCGGCGAGGGGGCCAAGCGGCTGCAGAACGTCGACCTGCCGTGGAAACTCACCGTCGAGATGGAGACCCCGGCTGCGGCTTCGGTTGTCGCGATGCGGGTCGGCACATCGGACGTCTCGATCAGTTGCCGGGCCGTGGTCGACGGCACCGAGGTCAAACAGAGCAAGGTGAGCTCGGGCCCGGTCGCCGTGGCCACCTGCAACCACCTCGCCCTCAACTGAGCGGGAGACGGTCCTGATGAGCGATCCGCTGGTCGAACGGATGCGCCCGTTCGGCACGACGATCTTCACCGAGATGTCCGCGCTGGCGGTCCGCACCGGCTCGATCAACCTGGGCCAGGGGTTCCCCGACACCGACGGGCCGGTCGAGATGCTCCAGGCCGCGGCCCGGGCGTTGCGGGAGGGCGCGAACCAGTACCCGCCACTGCCCGGCATTCCCGTGCTGCGCGCCGCGATCGCCACGCACGAACAGCGGTTCTGGGGCCTGCCGCGCGATCCCGACAGCGAAGTGGTCGTCACCGCGGGGGCCACCGAGGCGGTCGCGGCGGCGATCCTGGCGCTCTGCGAGCCGGGCGACGAGGTTGTCACGTTCGAGCCCTACTACGACTCGTACGCGGCCTCGATCACGCTGGCCGGCGCCGTCCGCCGTCCGGTCACGTTGCGGCCCGGCACCGACGGCCGCTATCGGTTCGACGAGGGTGAGCTGCGGGCCGCGTTCGGGCCGCGCACCCGCCTCGTGCTGCTCAACTCGCCGCACAACCCGACCGGCAAGGTGTTCACCGCCGCCGAACTGGCCCTGATCGCCGATCTCTGCCGGCAGCACGACACGTACGCCGTGACCGACGAGGTCTACGAACACCTGGTCTTCACCGATGCCGCCGAGCCGCATGTGCCGCTCGCGAGCCTGCCGGGCATGCGTGAGCGCACCCTGCGCATATCGTCGGCCGGCAAGACGTTCTCGTGCACAGGCTGGAAGGTCGGCTGGGCCACCGGGCCCGCTCGGCTGGTGTCCGCGGTCACCCGGGTCAAGCAGTTCCTGACCTTTGTGAACGCCGGTCCGTTGCAGCCGGCCGTGGCCGTCGCGCTGGGCCTGCCCGACTCCTATTTCACCGGTTTCCGCGACGAGCTCCAGGCCCGCCGCGACCATCTGACCGCCGGGCTGATCGAGGCGGGCTTCGCCGTTCAGCCGTCCGACGGCACCTATTTCGTGACGGCCGACATCACTCCGCTGGGTGGCACGGACGGCGTCGAGTTCTGCCGGGAACTGCCCGAGCGCTGCGGCGTAGTGGCGGTGCCGACCCAGGTCTTCTACGACAACCAGGCCGCCGGCCGGCACCTGATCCGCTTCGCCTTCTGCAAACGGGAAGCGGTCATCGACGAGGCGGCCCAGCGTCTGTCGAAGCTGGGCCGCGGATAACCGAAGCTGGGCCGCGGACAACCGAAGCCGGGCCGCGGGTAACCCGAAGCTGAACAGCGGATAGGGCTGCTAGGCGGGGCTGGCCGCGCGGACCTCGTCGGCGATGCGCTCGGCGACCTCGCGGGCCTGCTCCTCCGTCTCGGCCTCGACCATGACGCGGACCAGCGGCTCGGTACCCGACGGGCGGAGCAGCACGCGGCCGGTCTCGCCCAGCTCGTTCTCGGCCAGCGCGACGGCGGCCTGGACGGCCGGGGCCGCCGCGCCCGCCTCGCGGTTGCCGACCCGTACGTTGATCAGCACCTGGGGAAGCTTGTGGACGACCGCGGCGAGGTCGGCCAGCGACTTGCCGCTCGCGGCGATCTGGGCCATCAGGTGCAGGCCGGTCAGCACGCCGTCGCCGGTGGTCGCGAAGGCCGGCATCACGATGTGCCCGCTCTGCTCGCCGCCCAGCGCCAGGCCGTCCGCGTCCAGCGCCTCGAGCACGTACCGGTCGCCGACCTTGGTCTCGATCAGCTTGATGCCGGACTGCTTCATGGCGATCCGCAGCCCGAGGTTGCTCATCACGGTCGCGACCAGCGTGTTGTCGGTCAGCGTTCCGGCGTCGCGCATCGCCAGCGCCAGGATCGCCATGATCTGGTCGCCGTCGACGACCTCACCCGAGGCGGTCACGGCCAGGCAGCGGTCGGCGTCGCCGTCGTGGGCCAGGCCCAGGTCGGCACCGGCGGCCAGCACGGCCTCGCGCACCTTGTCGAGGTGCGTGGAGCCGCACTCGTCGTTGATGTTGTAGCCGTCCGGGTCGGCGTGGATCGCGATGACCTCGGCGCCGGCCTCCTCGTAGGCGACCGGGGCCACCTCGCTGGCCGCGCCGTTCGCGCAGTCGACCACGACCTTGATGCCCTCGAGACGGTTCGGCAGGGCGCTGACCAGGTGCTTGATGTAGTGCTCGGCCCCGTCGAGCAGGTCGTTGACCCGGCCGATGCCGGCGCCGGTCGGACGGCCGATCGTGCCGTGCCCGTCCTCGACCGCGCGCTCGATGCGCTCCTCCAGCTCGTCGGGCAGCTTCGTGCCGCCGGCGGCGAAGAGCTTGATGCCGTTGTCGGGCATCGGGTTGTGCGACGCGGACAGCATCACGCCGAGGTCGGCGTTGGTCTGGCTGACCAGGTAGGCCACTGCGGGGGTGGGCAGCACGCCGACCCGCACCACGTTGGCTCCGGCGCTGGTGAGACCGGCGACGACGGCCGCCTCGAGCATCTCGCCGCTGGCCCGCGGGTCACGCCCGACGATCGCCAGTGGAGTGTGGCTGCTGTCGCTCTCCACCAGGACCCGTGCGGCCGCGACCGCCACGCTGAGGGCAAGCTCAGGGGTCAGGTCCCCGTTAGCGAGACCGCGTACGCCGTCGGTGCCGAACAGTCGCCCCATGAAGGTCTTCCTCTCGCCGGCCGCCTTGGACCGGACCGTGTGTGCGTCGTTGAGGGGAGGGAACGCAAACGGCCGGGCAGGTTCCTGAGAAACCCAGGAACACCACCCGGCCGTGTCAGACTCGGCGCAAAATCAGCGCTTCGAGTACTGCGGAGCCTTGCGGGCCTTCTTGAGACCGTACTTCTTGCTCTCCTTGACGCGGGCGTCACGGGTGAGGAAGCCGGCCTTCTTGAGGGCGGGACGGTCGTCGGGCTCGTTCGTGATGAGCGCCCGCGCGATGCCGAGGCGGAGCGCACCGGCCTGGCCGGTGATGCCGCCGCCGCGCAGGTTCGCGATCACGTCGAACTGCTCTTCCTTCTCAGCGGTAACGAGCGGCTCACGGATGAGCTGCTGGTGCACCTTGCTGGGGAAGTAGGCCTCGAGGTCGCGGCCGTTGCAGGTGATCTTGCCGGTGCCGGGCACGAGGCGCACCCGGACGATGGCCTCCTTGCGGCGGCCGACGGTCTGGATCGGACGGTCACCGGGACGCGGGGCGCGGACCGGGGCCGGCGCGGGCGTCTCGACGACGACAACCGTCTCGGCCGGCTCCTCGACGGTCTCGACGACCTCGGGCTCGATGATGTCGGACATGCTGCTGCCTTCTCCCGCGCTCACTGCGCGACCTGGGTGATCTCGAACGGCTTCGGCTGCTGAGCGGCGTGCGGGTGCTCAGCGCCCGGGTAGACCTTCAGCTTCTTGATGATCTGCCGCGCCAGCTTGTTGTGCGGGAGCATGCCCTTGATGGCCATCTCGACGGCCTTCTCGGGGCGCTTGGTGAGCAGCTCCTCGTAGCCGACCTGCTTGAGGCCGCCCGGGTAGCCCGAGTGGCGGTAGGCGACCTTGGTCTGCCGCTTGTTGCCGGTCAGGGCCACCTTGCCAGCGTTGATGATCACAACGAAGTCGCCGGTGTCGACGTGCGGGGCGAAGATCGGCTTGTGCTTGCCGCGCAGGAGAGTGGCGGCGTGAGTGGCCAGGCGGCCCAGAACGACGTCAGAAGCGTCGATAATGTGCCACTGACGCTCGATCTCACCCGGCTTCGGGCTGTACGTACGCACAGAATTACCTTGTCTTGTCGTCGGTCTGGGGTCGCGCGCTGGTCGCAGGCTTTCGCGAACTTTGAGCCTACCCCGGAGGGCTGACTCGCAGCTGTCGCACAACAGCAGGCAACAATACCCGGCCGCGCGGCGCGTGGTCAAAACGTGC
This sequence comes from Actinoplanes solisilvae, assembly GCF_003999975.1. GTDB lineage: Bacteria > Actinomycetota > Actinomycetes > Mycobacteriales > Micromonosporaceae > Actinoplanes > Actinoplanes solisilvae. The sequence goes on from NZ_RJAC01000002.1 coordinate 313,202, forward strand.
TGGTCTGGAAGCTGTGTTCTAGAGCCTAGAGCTACACGATCGGTGGCCCCGCCCAAGACCCACGGACGCGACCTCCAAACATAACCTCAGCCAGCATACCCGGCGGCTCGGACGCGCCCGACAGCGGGACCCGGAGCCCCAACAGACCGTCACCGGGGTCACACACCAGCACCTCTTAGCAGGCTCGAAACAAACGGGACGCAACGGCGAAATTCACCGACGGCACGCTTCGGTCATGGCCAACGGTGCTGACACCTCGACGACGCGGGCCCGTCATGGCTCCCGCGTGCGAGGACGACGCACTATGGAAAAGCCACCGTCAGGGTTGAGGACGGACCTGACGGTGACCGCCGGACCGGCTTCCCGGTCAGGCGAAGAGGAGTTGTGGCGCGCGCCGGGCGGAGGTACGGCGGAGACCGCAGGCGTGACATGGGAGCGGGTCGACGCTGAGGACGGCGGACTCCGAGCGTGCCCTTCGGTGGACCGACCGGCCGCGCCACGACTTCTGAACCCTGATCTCGAGACGGCCGGATGATCGACCGTACGGGGGGACCGCGCCGGACGGTGATCACAGCGGCCGCCCTGGCCGAGCCGGCCGCGTCGCTCTCCGGGTACACGATCGGGGTCACCGCCGACCGCCGCCGCGACGAGCTGGCCACCCTGCTCGAGGGCCGCGGCGCCCGCGTCGTGCTGGCCCCCGCGCTGCGCATAGTCCCGATCGCCGACGACGCCGAGCTCAGGGCCGCGACCCGCGCTTGCCTCGACACCCCGCCCGACATCGTGCTCGTCAACACGGGCATCGGCATGCGCGGCTGGCTCGAGGCCGCCGAAGGCTGGGGTCTGGCCGAACCGCTCCGCGCCGTACTCTCCCGGGCCTATCTGGTCGCCCGCGGCCCCCTGGCGCGCGCGGCCGTCCGCTCGGCCGGGCTGCACGACCAGTGGTCACCCGAGGGCGAGGGCTATGAAGAGGTCGTCGACCACCTCACCGCGCGCGGGATCGCCGGCCTGACCGTCGCCATGCAACTCCACGGCGAACGGCAGCCCGAATACACCGAGGCGCTGGAGAACGCGGGCGCCCGCGTGATCGAGGTTCCGGTCTATCGCTGGGCGCCTCCGATCGACGCCGCGCCCCTGCAGCGCCTGGTCGACCTGATCACGGCCCGGCTGGTCGACGCCGTCACGTTCACCGCCGCCCCGGCCGTGCTGGCCCTGCTGCGGGCCGCGCCCGACGTCGACGCCGTGCTCGACGCCTTCCGCTCCGACGTTCTGGTCGCCTGTGTCGGCCCGGTCACCGCCGCTCCCCTGCGTCGGCACGACGTGCCGATCGTGGCGCCGCCGCGGGCCCGGCTCAGCGCCCTGGTGCGCACGATCGTCGACGAGCTGCCTCAGCGCGCGGTGTCGCTGGAGGTCGCCGGCCACTCGCTGACGCTGCGCGGCCATGCCGCCGTCATCGACGGTGAACTGCGTCCGCTGGCCCCGGCGCCGATGGCCGTGCTGCGAACACTCGCCGCCGCGCCCGGCCGCGTGCTGTCCCGGGCGGCATTGCTGCACGCTCTTCCCCGCGGCGCCGACGAGCATGCCGTCGAGATGGCCGTCGCCCGTCTGCGGGCCGGCCTGAACGCGCCGGGGGTCATCGAGACCGTCGTCAAGCGCGGCTATCGCCTGCCGGTCTGACCGGTTTTTCGAGCGCGCCCACTTACGCAGGCCGCCCGGGTGGGTCGAGCGTTCTGGGCGCGCCAGCGCCCTGCTCGGCCCGCCCGGGCCCTCGGCGGGAGCGACGGTCGGTAACCCACCACCCCGCTACGACATCCGCGGTTGACTTGCTATCCGACCGGGGTCGGTTGTCCACCACTCTGTTCGGCCACCAGGGTCGCCATGGCGTGTTCGACCACGCCGACCAGCACCTGCTTGACCGAGTCGCGGTGCCGGGCGTCGCACATGATGAGCGGGACGTGGGCCGGGATGGCCAGCGCCTCGCGCACCTCGTCCGGCTCGTAGCGCGGCGCGCCGTCGAAGCAGTTCAACGCCACCAGGTACGGCAGGTGGCGGTTCTCGAAGTAGTCGAGCGGGGCGAACGCGTCCGCGATCCGGCGGGTGTCGACCAGCACGGCCGCACCGACGGCGCCGCGGATCAGCTCGTCCCACATGAACCAGAAACGGGTCTGCCCGGGCGTGCCGAAAAGGTAGAGGATCAGATCGTCGGCCATCGTGATGCGGCCGAAGTCCATCGCCACCGTCGTGGTCCCCTTGCCGGGCACCTTGGACGCGTCGTCGATCCCCTGGCCGGCCGAGGTCATGACCGCCTCGGTCGTCAGCGGCTCGATCTCGGAGACCGCGCCGACCAGCGTCGTCTTACCCACGCCGAAGCCTCCGGCGATGACGATCTTCGCCGAGGTGATCTCTTTGGGTTGCGCCCCCGCCCGCTCAGAGCTTGCGAAGTCCACTTAACACCCTTTCCAGCAGATCCATCCGCTCCGTGAACCCAGTCTTGGGAGCGGCGCTGTGCAATGACAGCAGCCCGTCGGCCACCATGTCCGCGACCAGCACCCGCGCCACACCCAGCGGAAGCCGGGTCAGCGCTGAGAGTTCGGCCAGCGATTGCGCCTTCGCCTCGCACAGCACGGCGATGCGGTATTTGTCATGCCCGGCGAACCGAGCCTCTTGCAAACCGGCCTGGCTGGCGACCAGGACCGCCTCGATCGGGATGTCCCGGCGCGGTTCGGTACGTCCGCGGGTGACCGCGTACGGGCGCACCAGGTTGCCTCTCGGGTCCTGCGGCTGTCCCACCTGCGATCACCCCCTTCCGTCGAACCGGCGGCTAATGACTGACTGCTTCACGCGCGGTCGGCGACAGCGAAGCGCCGACCCGCTCGACCAGCAGGGCCATCTCGTAGCCGACCTGTCCCACGTCGCAGCTTCGCGCGGCCAGCACGGCCATCGAGGAGCCGTCGCTGATCGACATGAGGAACAGGTAGCCGCTGTCCATCTCGATGATCGTCTGGTTGACGGCGCCCGCGCTGAACATGCGCGACGCGCCGTCGGTCAGGCTGACCACGCCGGACGTGATGGCGGCCAGCTGGTCGGCCCGGTCCGCGGGCAGGTCACGCGACGCCGCCAGCAGCAGACCGTCGGCGGACACCGCCACGACGTGGGCGATGCCGGCCACGCTGTTGGCGAAGTTGTTGAGCAGCCAGCCCATGTCCTGCATGGTGGGGGGCCTGGTCACTGGTCATTCTCCTTAGCCTGGAAGGCGTCGGCCTCGGCAGTGCCGTCCGTACGCCCGCGTTGCACTCCCCGGTGATACGCGGAAAGCAGACCGCGGACCTCATCGGGGCTGCGACGGTTCTGGTTGCGCGGCCCGGGCTGCACACCGCCGGGCACGAGCTGCGCCTGGGGTACACGCTTGGGGAGGCCCGACCGCGTCGTGCCGGCGTCGACCGGTTCCGCCGCTGCCATCGCCAACTTCCACCCGTCGTCTGCGGCTGTTCTCCATCGATCCTCGGCAGCGGAGCGCTGCTTCGGAACCGACGGTCCATTGTGCCCGGTGCTCGCGGGAGCGGGCGCCGGGGATGCCGGCGCGGGGGCCGGCGAGGTCGGAGCTGGTTTTGCGACTGGGGCCGGCTTCGCGACTGGGACCGGCGGGGCGGCCGGCGCCGGGGCCTCGGCCTTCGATGCCGGCGCTGGGCTGTTGGGCGGCGGGGCGTAGCCGGCGGTCGGCATACCCCACTCCTCCTGGCTCGACTGCTCGTGGTTGCGGAACCAGCTCTGCTGCATCTGCACGAAGATCGGAGCGTCGTTGCGGTCGTCGGCCACCGGGGCGACCGGCGGGGACGGCACCGGCGGCATCGCGGCCAGCGCGGCTCCCCAGTTGCCCCCGGTCGGGGCGGGCGGCGTGGCCGGCATCGGCGCCGGCGTGGGCCGGATCGTCTCGTGAGCCTGGGTGGCGGCGGCGAAGCCGTTCATCGTCGGCGAGGTGTTCGTCGCGTCGATCGTCCGCGAGACGCGGGTCGGCAGCGGAGGCCGGTTCGGCGTCGGCTGCACTTCCGGGTCGGACGGCGGTCGCTGCGACGGGAACATCGGCAGTTGCGGGTGCGCGCTCTGCGGCGGCGGGGTCGGCTCGCGCCACGGCTCCGGCGCGATCGCCGGCAGGGTCGCCGTGGCGGCCCGGCCCGTCTGCGCGTCCCAGCTTCCGCCGTACGGGTTGCCGCCCAGTTCGGGGGTGCGCGGGCCGTGCGTGTCACGCCGGCTCGGCAGCACGACGATGCTGCTGGGCAGGGTGACCTGGGCGACCGTGCCGCCCTCGACGTTGGCCCGCAGCTCGACGCGGATGCCGTAGCGGTCGGCCAGCCGGCCCACGACGGCCAGACCCATCAGGCGGAACGCGGCCACGTCGACGCTCGGCGGCTCGGAGAGGCGACGGTTGAGCTGGTCCATCTGCTCCTCGGACATGCCGAGCCCGCGGTCCTCGACCTGGATCACCACGTAGTCGCGGATGCGACGGCCGTCGGCGACCACGATTGTGGTGGGCGGCGAGAAGCGGGTGGCGTTGTCGAGCAGCTCGGCGACCAGACGCACGACGTCGTTGACGGCGAGCGCGGCGATGGAGATGTCGGTGTCGACCGTGCCGAACTCGATGCGGTTGTAGAGCTCGACCTCGGACTGCGCGGCGCGCAGCGCGTCGACCAGCAGCGCGTCCTCGCGGCGCGGGGCGCTGGAGTCGGCACCCGCCAGCACCAGCAGGTTCTCGTCGTTGCGGCGCATCCGGGTGGCCAGGTGGTCGAGCTCGAAGAGCTGCGCGAGCCTCTTCGGGTCCTCCTCGGTGCGCTCGATCTGGTCGAGCTCGCCGATCATCCGGTCGACCAGCGACTGACTGCGCCGGGCCAGGTTGAGGAACATCGTCGAGACGCTGGTACGCAGGGCCGCCTGCTCGGCCGCGATGCGGACCGCTTCGCGGTGAACGACGTTGAACGCCTGGGCGACCTGGCCGATCTCGTCGCGGTTGGGCAGCTGGATCGGGTCGCGTACCTGGCGTACCAGTTCGTCGGCGCCGCCCTCACCGAGGTTGCGGGCGTCACGCAGCTTGGCCACGGCGTCGGGCAGGTCGCGGTTGGCCACCGCGAGGGCGCCCTCACGCAGCCGGCGCAGCGACATGTTCAGCGAGCGGGCCAGGATGACGGCCAGCACGATCGCGAGGATGAGGACGAGAACGACCGCGGCCGACTCGATCGCGGCCTGGCGTACGACGCCGTCGCGGTCGGCGGACGCCTGCGCGACCACGTCGGACTCGAGCTCGCGCTCGGCCCAGCGCATCAGGTCGACGACCGCGCCGAAGGCCTCGGTGATCTCCTCGGCCCGCACCGAGCCGCTGCTGTCGGCCCGGGCGAGCCGGGTGGCCAGGCTGTCGACCAGGTTGACGGCGTCGCCGCTGACCACGTTGTCGACCAGCGACCGCTGCTGAGCGTCGGCCACCAGAGAGAAGGAGAGCAGCGCCTCCTGCTGGCCGGTCTGGGTCGCGATGAACGCGGTGCGCTGCTCGGCGCTGTTGTCCTTGATGACCCGGGCCGCGTACGAGACCGCTTCCTGGTCGGCGGTGCCGGCCTTGGCGCGGGCGAACGCGGCGATGGCGCGCAACTGGTCGGCGACCTCGCCGTCCCCGGCGAACTGGCTGACCGCCTCGCCGTACGCGACCAGGTCGGTGATCACCACGCTGTAGCGGGACACTGCCTCGGCGACCGCGATGCCGCTTCGGTCACCGACCGCGGTGCGGGTCGCGTCCATGGTGTTGAGGTGGTCGTCGATCCGTACGAGACGGTCGTTGACCGCCTTGGGCGCGTCCTCGATGGCGGCCCGGTTCGCACGGTAGGTCTGGATCTGCGCGTCAGTCGCGCGGACCGCGGCCTGGTAGGTGTCGGGCTTGAGCGTGGGCCGGCCGAGATAGGCGGCGGCAGCCATACGCTCGACGTGCAGAAGCTGGGTGAGACCCGAGATGTCGGTCTCCAGCTTGGTCAGTTCTTCGACCGTTCCGGCCTCGGACGCCCGCTGTCCGACATCGACAAGACGGGTGGTGGCGAGGGCGACAACGGCGACCAACGGAACAACCAGGATGATGGCCAGTTTGGCGCGGATCCGCGCGTCACGCAGACGGGGAAAGACACCACGGCGCGTCACCTGGGTCGAAGATCCGGTGCTCACGACTTCTCCTCCGTGGTCTTGCCCGTGGTTCTTCGCCCGCAGAATCTGGTGCGGCCCGGGAATTTCATCAGAGCGGACATCCCTTTGGGAAGTCTGGAAACACCCGGAAACGACTTCGGTGACCGACTGCAAGCAATCTCGACAGTTCCACAATCGACAAGCAAACTGCTTTGACGTGCGCGAATATATCGACCGCGACATCCCGTGACGACTCGGTCACTCGAAACCCCCAAGATTTCAACCATTATGTGAGACAACTGTCTCGTTTCATCGATGGTGCTCCGCTTGACCAGGCGCTCTCACGTTGGCAAGGTTTGGCGCGATCGAACGGACACGTTGTCCGTGTCGGCGCGCCCGCCGGCGGCCCACGATGCTGCCGGCACTTTCGCCTTCCCGCCCTCTTAGGAGGCTCCGCAGTGCGGCCTTCCCGCATCACCGCGGCAACCGCTGTGGCATCGATGCTCCTCGTCTCCGGTGCGGCCGGCTGCTCCTCGGACGACAGCGACGGTAAGCAGGTGGTGGTCATCGCCGCCGACCTGAACAACTCGTCGCCGGTCGACACCGCGTACGCCCGTGCCCTGCAGCTGCGGATCGAACAGATCAACGCGTCCGGTCAGCTCGGCGACCGCGTGCTGCAGTTGCGCACGACGGACAACCGCAACGATCCGACGGCGTCGCTGCGCAACATCAATTCCTTCGCCGACGACAAGACGGTCGCGGCCGTGGTCACCGGAACCTGCGACGTGTGCGTCGTCGACGCGGCCAAGACGATCAACGACAAGGCCGTGCCGACGATCTCGCTGGCCGCCTCCGACGAGGTGACCAGCCCGGTCGCCGAACGGCAGTACGTCTTCAAGCTGGGCCCGAACTCGGCCGACAGCAGCGCCGCGCTGGTCAACGAGCTAACCCGTGCGCGCATCCCGAACGTCGCGGTGCTCTACACCAGCGACCTTTACGGCAAGGGTGCGAACACGGCGTTCAACCAGGCGCTGGACGGCACCGGCATCGACGTGAAGGGCTCGCGCTCGGTCAAGCCCGGTGCCGCCGACATCGCCCAGGCCGTGGGCACCCTGACCGACAGCGACCCGGGTGCGCTGATCATCCTCACCCCGCCCGACCTGGCCCAGCAGGCCGCCGTCGACGCGAAGGCGGCCGACTACCAGGGCAAGATCTACTTCGACGCGGCCTCGGCGACCGACCTGTTCATCCCGACCGCCGGGGTCGCGGCCATGAACGGCTCCACCCTGGTGTTCACCCAGATCCTGGCGATCGACGACGTGATCGCGACGACGCCGGCCAAGTCGTCCCGCAAGCAGTGGTTCCGCGACTACACGTCCCGGTACGGCAGCTACTCGGGCGTGGCCTCGTTCGCCGCCGACGCCGCCGACCTGGTCGCCGACGCGGTGGCCCGGGTGGGCGCCGACCGCCCGCGCATCCGCGAGATCATCGAGACCTCCCAGGTGGACGGTCTCTCCGGCCCGATCCGGCTCACCCCGGACAACCACTCCGGCCTCATGCCGCAGGCGCTGACCCTGCTGGTAGCCCGGAGCGGCCGGTGGCGGCTGGCCTCATGATCAAGATCGACGGCGTGTCCCGCACGTTCACCGGACGGTCGGGCACGGTCGAGGCGCTGCGCGACGTCAGCCTCGAGGTCGCCGACGGCGAGTTCGTCGCGATCGTCGGCCGTTCCGGCTGCGGCAAGTCGACGCTGTTGCGACTCATCGCGGGCCTGCTCCCGCCGACCGGCGGCCGCGTCGACGTCGGCGGCGAGCGGGTCGTCAAGCCCCGGCGGGACGTCTCCATGATGTTCCAGCGCCCGGCCCTGCTGCCCTGGCGTACGGTGCTCGACAACGTGCTGCTGCCGGTGCAGATCTTCGGCTTCCGCAAGGCGGAGTATCGCGACCGCGCGGAGCAGCTGCTCGCCCTGACCGGCCTGACCGGTTTCGAGAAGCGGCTCCCGCACGAGCTCTCCGGCGGCATGCAGCAGCGGGTCGCCCTCTGCCGGGCCCTGATCGCCCGTCCTCAGGTGATGCTTATGGACGAGCCGTTCTCGGCGCTCGACCCGCTGATCCGCGAGGAGCTGTCGGTCGAGCTGCAGCGCATCCACATGGAGCAGGAGGCGACCACCGTCTTCGTCACCCACTCGATCGACGAGGCGGTGCTGCTGGCCGACCGGGTGGTCGTGCTCAGCCCCCGTCCGGGCCGGGTGCGCGAGATCGTGGACGTCCGCATTCCCCGGCCGAGAACGCTGGGCCGCACCGCGCACTCCGATGAGGTCGCTCGGTGCAGCGCCCTGCTCCATGATCTTCTAATGGCCTGAACCGATCACTCTTCGTATAAATACCTAAGCGGGATTTTAAGAATCCGGTCCCGCTGTTGAGCGCGTAGGCGAGGAAACCGTAACGTGCCGGTCATGGCTTTTCGCACCCGAGCGAAGTTGGTGGGGGCCGCATTCGGCGCCGCGGCGCTGGTTGGGGCGGGTCAGTTGGGCTTGGCCTACGGGCTGGGCGTCCTCGACCTGACCCGTGCCGTAGAGATCACTGCGCGTGACGGCTGGACCGCTGAGCTGGCCTGGGTCGCGTGGTTCGCGATGACCGCGGCCGCCGCTGGTGGCCTGGTCGGTCGCGCCTGGCTCCCCGCGGGGGCCGGCGCGACGACCCGGCTCGTCGCGGGCACGGCGGCCGGCTTCGGGGCGGCGCTGATCGTCCCGCTGACCATGCAACCGGCGCGCAGTGCCCAGGTCGTCGGGGTGGACGCGGTCTTCGTGATCGGTGCCTGCGCGATCCTCGGTGCGGTGGCCGGCGTCCTGGCCGCGTACGCCGCCCTGGGCCGCAACGCCGCACGCTGGAGTCTCGCCACCACGAGCGCCGTGATCTGGCTGCTCGCGCTGGTGTCGGTCGCGCCCACGCTGCGGTCGGGTGACAAGCCTTCCCTCGTACGCCTCGGCGTGCTCGACGCCGGTTTCGTGCCGGACGACCTCGCCGAGCAGGCGTCGCTGGCCACGATGCCGGCGATCGCCCTGATCTGCGGCCTGGTGATCGGCATCGCCGCCCGCCGCAAGCGCCTGTCGATGGCCTCGATCGCCCTGGCCGGGCTGCCCGGGCCGGCGTTGCTGACCCTCGCCTACCTGATCGCCGGTCCCGGGAGCGGGCGCGGACAGGAGCTGCCCTACTGGGCGGCGATGACGGCGACCGGGGCGGGCGTGCTCGGCTCGGTTCTCATCGCCGTGCTGGGCCGCGGGCCGGCCAAGGACGGCGACGCGCCGGAGCGCGCCGCCGCCGAGCACCCGCCTCTGCCCCAACGGGACGCCAAGCCCGACTCGGCCATCGCCAAGGCGGCGAACTCGGTCTCGAACAGTCCGCTGCCCGGCGCGGGGGCGGCGCAGGCGATCACCGGACGGGCCGCGGTCAGTGCCCGGGCCTCGGTCGCGGCTCGCGCCGCCGCCCAGCGCCCGGCTGAGGAGCTGCGCCCGTCGGACACCGGGGTCATCACGATGCCGCCGTTCGACGGCTTCGCCAAGCCCCAGTCGCCCCAGTCGCCGCAGTCGGGGCAACTGCCGCCGCAGCAGCAGCGGCCGGACGGCGAGATCAGCGACTGGGTGAGCGGTCTGGGCCGCGGCTGACAACGCCACGGCCCCGGGCGCCCGCAGGTTGTGGAAACCGTCTACTGCGTACTCAGCGGCACATACACCTTGCCGCCCCCCGCCACGAACTCGGCCGACTTCTGCCCCATCCCCTGCGCCTTCAGTTCATGACTGATCTTCATCGAACAGAACTTGGGCCCGCACATCGAGCAGAAGTGCGCCGTCTTAGCCGGTTCGGCCGGCAGCGTCTCATCGTGATAGGCCCGCGCCGTCCCCGGGTCCAGGGCCAGCTCGAACTGGTCCTCCCACCGGAACTCAAACCGCGCCTTCGACAGCGCGTCATCCCACTCCTGCGCCCCTTGATGCCCTTTAGCCAGGTCAGCCGCGTGCGCCGCGATCTTGTACGCGATCATCCCCGCCTTCACGTCGTCCCTGTTCGGCAGCCCCAGGTGCTCTTTCGGGGTCACATAGCAGAGCATCGCCGTCCCGAACATCCCGATCATCGCCGCCCCGATGGCCGACGTGATGTGGTCGTACGCCGGCGCGATGTCGGTGGTCAGCGGCCCCAGCGTGTAGAACGGCGCCCCGCCGCACAGTGAAACCTGCAGGTCGACGTTCTCCTTGATCTTGTGCATCGGCACGTGGCCGGGCCCTTCGACCATCACCTGCACGTCGTGTTCCCAGGCCAGATGCGTCAGTTCTCCGAGCGTACGCAGCTCCGCGAACTGGGCTTCGTCGTTGGCATCGGCGATCGAGCCGGGCCGCAGCCCGTCGCCGAGCGAGAACGTGATGTCGTATTCCGCGAAGATCCGGCAGAGCTCCTCGAAGTTCGTGTAGAGGAAGTTCTCCTCGTGGTGGGCGAGGCACCAGGCCGCCATGATCGAGCCGCCGCGCGACACGATGCCGGTGACCCGGTCGGCGGCCAATGGCACGTGCGGCAGCAGCACCCCGGCGTGGATCGTCATGTAGTCGACGCCCTGCTCGGCCTGTTCGATGATCGTGTCGCGGAACGCTGACCAGGTCAGCTTCACCGGGTCGCCTTTGACCTTCTCGAGTGCCTGATAGATCGGCACCGTCCCGATCGGCACCGGCGAGTTCCGTACGATCGCCTCGCGGGTCTCGTGGATGCGTGGCCCGGTCGACAGGTCCATCACCGTGTCGGCGCCCCACCGCGTCGCCCAGGTCAGTTTTTCGACCTCTTCGGCGACCGACGACGTCACGGCCGACGTGCCGATGTTCGCGTTGACCTTCACCAGGAACCGCGATCCGATCACCATCGGTTCGGTCTCCGGGTGGTTGTGGTTGGCCGGCAGCACGGCCCGGCCGGCCGCGATCTCGGCGCGCACCAGTTCGGCCGGCACGTTTTCGCGCACGGCCGCGAACTCCATCTCCGGTGTGATCACGCCGGCCCGCGCCGAGGCGAGTTGGGTGCGGCCGCTCACCCAGGGTTTCCGCAGCGGGGGCAGCCCGACCTCGGGGTCGCTGCCCGGACCGGATGTGTCGTAGAGCCGGACGGGGTCGTTGCCGCCGCTGAGTTCGACCGACATGAATGGCACCTGGATGTCGGGGCGCGGGCCCTCGACGTACACCTTGCGTCGCATTTCTCTCCAATTCGGATAAAAGCGGCGTCGGACGGGCGCGAGGGGTCACGAACCGTCCCGCCAAAATTCAGGGGGCGAAGTGGTTCAGCGGTCCAGGCCCGGCGCCCAGCCGCCAATCACGTCCGCCGGTCAGCGCGGCCGCGACATAGCGTTTGGCGTTGCGCACGGCCAGCGGCACCGGATCACCCGCGGCCAGCCGCACCGCGATCGCCGACGAAAAGGTGCAGCCCGACCCGTGGTTGTTGACCGTGGCCACCTGCTCGCCCCGCAACGTCTCGGTTTTCCCGTCGAAGCGCAGCACGTCGATCGCCAGCTCGCTGCCGGTCACCACCGCCGCCCGCGCGCCCTTGTCGACCAGCAGCTCAGCCGCGGCTTCCATCTCGTCGGCCGTCTCGACCCGGCCCGCGACGAGAGCGGCCGCCTCCTGCCGATTCGGGGTCACCACGCACGGGTACGCCACCAGGGGCGCAACCGAAGCCGTCGAGGCGAGCCGCGCCCCCGAGGTCGCCACCAGCACCGGATCGACGACCAGGTTGGGCAGACGATCAGCGCGCTCGACGACCAGCCGGGCGATCGCCGGATCCCCGATCATGCCGACCTTGACCGCGGCCACTTCGAAATCAGCCAGTACGGCGTCAAGCTGCGCCGCCACCACGTCGACCGGAATCGGGTGGATCGCGGTGACACCCAACGTGTTCTGTGCGGTCACCGCCGTGATGACCGAGACGCCGTACGCCCCCAGGGCCGCGAACGTTTTCAGATCGGCCTGAATCCCGGCCCCGCCCCCGGAGTCCGACCCGGCGATCGTCAGCACCACCGGCGGCGTCACGACGCCCCCACCGTGGCGAACGCGTTCGCCAGTTCGGCGGCGACCATCTCGGGGTCGCGAGCCCGCATGACGATTCCCATGACGGCGATGCCCCGGGCCCCGGCCGCCGCGCATTCGGCCGCCCGCGCGGCCCGGTCGACGCCGCCGAGAGCGAGCCACGGGACGTCGCCGGCCAGTTCTGCCGCCGCATTCGGTCCTACCGCGGGCCCGTACCCCGGTTTACTCTCGGTCGGCCAGATCGGAGAGAGCGTCACGTAGTGCTCGATGGACAGATCGGGCACGTCATGACAGGAACGGCCGATCAGGGTCACGTCGCCGTCCGGGAGCGGGTCGCGTTCGGCCAGGTGTACCGCGTCGCCGTCCAGCGGGTCCGGGCCGGCCACGATCAAATGCGGTACGACCGCGCGCAACTCATCGGCCAGGGCGGCCCGTTGCGCACGCGGCAGGTCCCGCTCGCGCAGAATGACCCACGCGGCGCCGCCGCGAACCGCGGCCCGCACCACCTCGACCAGCGGCCCGGCCGTGGCTCGCCGGTCGGTGAGCACGACGAGCCCTTCCGGCGTCACCATTCGGCCCGTCCTTCGTCCGGTGTGGAGGCCACCGCGTGGAAGCGGCGCGGGATGCGGCCGGCCTCGAAGGCGAACCGCCCCGCGAGCACCGCGTGCCGCATCGCCGACGCCATCGTGGCCGGGTTGTCGGAGCGGGTGATCGCGCTGGCGATCAGCACCGCGTCGCAGCCCAGTTCCATCGCGAGCGCCGCGTCCGAGGCCGTGCCGATGCCCGCGTCGAGCACCACCGGCACCTCGACGCTCTGCCGGATCAGGCGGATGTGGTGCGGGTTCGAGATGCCCAGCCCCGAGCCGATCGGCGAACCGGCCGGCATCACCGCGGCGCAGCCCACGTCGGCCAGCCGGCGGGCCAGGATCGGGTCGTCGCTCGTGTACGGCAGCACCGTGAACCCGTCGCCGACCAGGGTCTCGGCCGCCCGAAGCAGTTCGACCCCGTCCGGCAGCAGGGTTCGCTCGTCGCCGATCACCTCGAGCTTGATCAGGTCGGTCTCGAAGGCGTCCCGGGCCAGGTGGGCGGTCTTCACGGCGTCCCCGGCGGTGTAGCAGCCGGCCGTGTTCGGCAGCACCCGCACGCCGAGCCGGTCGAGCATCGGCAGCAGGCCCGGCCCGGCCGCGTCGACCCGGCGCAGCGCCACGGTGACCAGGTCGGTCCCCGACGCGACGATCGCCTCCTCGAGCGCGGCCAGGCTGTTCGCCCCGCCCGTGCCGAGAATGAGCCGTGACTTGTCGAAGAGCTGGGGTTGGGCTCGCCGATGCTGACGCGGTTGCTGCGGCATCGTCAGCCTCCCTGCGCCGCGGTCAGCACCTCGACCGCGTCGCCGTCGGTCAGCGGGGTGGCCGCCCACGTCGACCGCGGCACCACCTCGCCGTTTACCGCGACCGCGACGCCCCGCCGGGCCTCGGTGATCGTCTCGACGAGGGCCTGCACCGACAGCGCCCGATCGCTGTCGAACCCCCGCCCGTTGACCGTCAACCTCATCGGAACCTCCTCGGCGAGAAGCCGGCGAGCAGCGGATCCGCCTCGCCGGTGAGCAGCAGACGGGCGACCAGGTCGGCGGTGACCGGCGCCAGCAGCACCCCGTTGCGGTGGTGACCGGCCGCGACCACGACCCGGTCGTCGAGCCGTCCCAGCAGCGGGGCGTTGTCCGGCGTACCGGGGCGGTGACCGACGGTCGTCTCGGCCAGTTCGAACTCGGCCAGCGCGGGCAACAGATCGATCGCCGCGCGCAGCAGGTCGTGCACGGCACCCGCGGTCACCAGCCGGTCGGTGCGCTCCTCCTGGGTCGCGCCGACCACGACCTCGCCGTCCGCACGCGGCACGACGTAGACCTCACGGCCGTCCACGGTGGCGTCGAGCACGTGCCGCAGCAGCCCGGGTTCGCCGTGCAGCCGCAGCACCTGGCCTTTCACCGGCCGCACCGGCAGCCCGGTCAACGCCGCCGTGCCGCAGCCGGCCGCCACCACTACCGGTCCGTCCAGTTCGGATAGATCCGTGATGCGGCGAGGGACGATCCGGAGTCGAGCGCGGAGAGCGGCTACGACCCGGCGGGGATCGACCTGGCGTTCCTGAAGATCAAGGGCCCCGGCCCGTACGCGGGGGGACAGCGACGATTCCAGCTCGCGCAACTCCGAGGGCCGCAGCCGGGTCAGTTTCCGCCGGTCCCAGACGCGGGACGCCTCGGCCACGTCGTCGGCGGTCATCGCCAGACTCAGCGTTCCCGTCTCGTCATAGCCGACGTCGGCCCCCAGTTCGGCGGCGAACCCGGGCCACAACTCGGCCGACCGTTCTAGCAGCCCGACCAGCGCCGGAGTTTCGAACGCGGACTCCCCGCCCGGCGCGAGCATGCCCGCCGCGACGTGCCAGGCCCCGTCGACCCCGTCGTCGTAGACGGTGACGTCGACGCCCTCGCGCACAAGCCGCCAGGCGATCGACAGCCCGATGATGCCGCCCCCGACAATCGCCACGCCGCTCACGCCGCTCACGCCGGCTCTCCGCGGTTGGCGGCGGTCGTCCCGGCAGTGGTCGCCCGTGCAGTCCAGCGAGCATCGAGTGCCTTCAAGAACTCGACCGTGGCCCCGGCCGGATCGCCGGCCACCGCCGAGATCGCGGCCACGCCGTACGAGTCCAGCAACGCCACGCGTTCCGGTGTGATCCCGGCGATCGCGATCACCGGCGTCCCCGGCACGGCCCGAACCACGGCCGACACGCCCTCGACCCCGATCGGATCGGGCAGCCCGTTCTTCGAGGTCGTGGCGAAGGCCGGCCCGACCCCGAGATAGCCGGCCCCGGCCCGCACCGCGGCGCGCGCATCGGCCGCGTTCCGGCAGGTCGCCCCCAGAATCGCGGCCGGCCCGAGAGCCCGCCGCGCCGCCGCCACCGGCAGATCGTCGGCCCCGACGTGCACCCCGTCGGCCCCGGCCGCGAGCGCCACCCCGACCCGATCATCGACCAGGCACAACGCGCCGGCCGGGCGGCACAGCGCAAGGGCGGCCATCGTCAGGGCGTACGCCTCGCGGTCGTTGCTCTTGACTCTGACCTGGACGGCCACCGGCCCAAGACCGAGCACGCCGCGCACGACGTCGATCGAGTCGGTGACGATATGCAAACGCGGAAACGACAACGGACGCTCCTCCCTGCGCCGGCATGATCCGGATCAGGTTCGACGGTCGGAGGCCGCGACAGCCTCCCTCTCAGCCCGGTGCACCGGACTCCCGTGGGTGTTGTTCCCGGACCATATCCCGTCCGGGCGCCGAAAAACTAGCGCACGTCCCAAACTGGTTCGGGCGTCTCGACAACCTCGCCGTCGCCTCGGAACAGCACGAAGCGGTCGAAGGAGCGGGTGAACCACCGGTCGTGGGTGACCGCGATCACCGTGCCCTCGAACTGGCGCAGCCCCTCCTCGAGCGCCTCGGCCGACGCCAGGTCGAGGTTGTCGGTCGGCTCGTCGAGCAGCAACACCGTCGCCCCCGAGAGCTCCAGCAGCAGCACCAGGAACCGCGCCTGCTGACCGCCCGAAAGCGTGCCGAACCGCTGATCCCCCTGAGCCGCCAGCTCGTATCGGTTGAGCGCCTTCATCGCCCCGGCGCGGTCCACACCGGACCTATGTTCGTCGCCCCGCCACAGAATCTCGACCAGCGTGCGTTCGAGCAGCTCGGGCCGGTCGTGGGTCTGCGAGAAGTGCCCCGGCCGCACCCGGGCGCCGAGCCGTGCCACGCCGGTATGGGCCACGTGGGCCAGCGGAGCACCGTCGACCGGCTTGTTCTCGGCCTCAGGATCGCTGCCGCCCGCCGCGAGCAGCCGCAGGAAGTGCGACTTGCCGGTGCCGTTAGCTCCCAGCACGGCGACCCGGTCTCCGTACCAGATCTCCAGGTCGAACGGGAACGTCAGGTTCTCCATCTCGAGCTGTTCACAGATCACCGCCCGCTTGGCCGTGCGACCGCCGCGCAGGTTCATGCGCACCGACTGGTCCTTGGGCGGCAGCGGGGGCGGTCCGGCCTCCTCGAACTTACGCAGCCGGGTCTGGGCGGCCTGATAGCGCGAGGCCAGGCCGTCGTTGAAGGTCGCCTTCTGCTTGAGCGTGAACACCAGATCCTTCAGCTTCTGGTGCTCCTCCTCCCAGCGACGGTGGTTCTCCTCCATGCGGTCGTGCCGGTTCACCCGCGCCTCGTGCCACGACGCGAAGCCGCCCGGATGGGTCCACGCACCGCCGCCCTCGACGGTGACCACCCGGCCGGCCGTCTGGGCCAGCAATTCACGGTCGTGCGAGACGTAGAGCACGGATTTCGGCGACTCGCGCAGCCGCGTCTCGAGCCAGCGCTTGCCGGGCACGTCGAGGAAGTTGTCAGGCTCGTCGAGCAGCAGCACCTCGTCGTCGCCGCGCAGCAGCAGGTCGAGCGCGAACCTCTTCTGCTGACCGCCCGAGAGCGTCCGCACCGGCCGGTCGCGAACCTCGTCCCACGACTTGCCGAGAATCGCCACGGCCACGGTGTCGAAGAGCACCTCGGTGTCGTAGCCCCCGACCTCACCCCAATGGGCCAGAGCATTCGCGTACGCCAATTGGCTGCGCTCGGTCTCGTCAAGCGCGGCGGTCGCCTTCGCCAGCCGCTCGCCGGCCTGCCGCAGGTCGGGTTTCACCAGCGAGATAGCCAGATCAGCGAGCGTACGATCGTCGCCGATCATGCCGATGAACTGGCGCATCACCCCGAGGCCGCCGGAGCGCGCGACGGTGCCCTCGGGCAGCGCGAGGTCCCCCGCCACCATGCGTAGCAGCGTCGTCTTGCCCGCGCCGTTCGGCCCGACCAGCGCGACCTTGGCCCCCTCGCCGACCCGGAACGCGACGTCGGCGAAGAGCCGGCGCCCGTCGGGCAGCACGAATCCGGCCCCGGCGACATCCACGTAACCCATGGCCGCCATCATCCCGGCCACCGAGAAGAAACTCAGCTGGTTTTCGCGGCGACTTTCAGCACTCGGAAGCCCTTCTGGCTGGCCACCCGCTCGACTTCCCAGCCGTTCTCGACCAGCCAGGCGTGCAGAGAGTCACCGCCCAGATGCCGGTTGATCACCAGCCAGGCCACCCCTTCCGGCGTCAGGCGGGGCAGCCAGCGCTCCATGATCGCGCGCAACTCGGCCTTGCCGACGTGGGTGGGCGGGTTGCTCCAGATCTCGTCGAACGTGACACCGGCGGGCACCTCGTCGGGCGCCTCGACGCGTACCCGGCCGGCCAGCCCCAGCGTCGCGGCGTTCAGGGCGGTCAGCTCGCGGGCGCGCGAGTTCACGTCGACCGCGTGCACGACGGCCCCCGGCGCCTCGCTGGCCAGCACGCAGGCGATCGGCCCGTAGCCGCAGCCGAGGTCGAGGAACGTGCCGGTCACCCCGGCCGTGGGCAGGTCGGCCTTGCGCAGCAGTACGGCGGTGCCGGGGTCGAGCCGGCCCGCGCTGAACACGCCGGACGCGACGGTCAGCCGGTAGTCCCGGCCGGCGACGTTGAACTCGATCTCGCCGCGCACCTCGGGCGCGGCCGGCTCGGCGCTGAAGTAATGATCGGCGGTCACCCGACCAGTCTGCCGCCGGGCCGCGCGGCGACGTTCGGCGGGGTGCCGCACATTCTGTGCGTTCATCGATCACGGTGCGCTTTTAGCGTGGTCGCCATGCGGTTCGGCACCCCCTTTCGTCCAGCCCACCGCGCGACCGCCGACGGCGGCCTGGTGCTCCTGGTTCGCGGCATCGGACCGGGTGGACTGCACCGGCCGCCGCCGGCGCCACCCCCCGAGCGCGGTCATCGGCGACGGGCGACGGTCGAGCCGCAACGGGCCGCGCAGTGGCTCACCCGCGGCCTGGCCGGAGCGATCCTGCTCGGCCTCGCCGTCATGATCGGGTTCCTGGTGCTGGCCTCGGATCGCCACCAGCGGACTTCGGTGCCCCTGGCTCCCGATCAGCCGCCGTCGCTGGGCGAGCTCTTCCCCGGCGACGAGATTCGTCCGGCGGGCGCCACGGGGGCCTACCGGGTCGAGATGCGCCACTTCGACGCCGACTGCCGCACGGCCACCACCGGCGAGCTCGGTTCGGTGCTGGCCGGCCACGGGTGCCGCGAGGTGGTGCGCGCGGGCCTCACCGCCCCGTACGGCGGCTATCGCGTCACCGCCGGGGTCTTCGCCCTCCCCGACGCCGCGGCGGCCACTGAGGTCCAGAGCCTCGTACGCGGCCTCGTCGAGAGCAACGACGGCGGCTTCACGACGGTCCCCGCGGGCGGCGGCGACCCGGCGACCGCCCGCGTGGGCTGGCGCACCCGCGACAACCTGCTGCTCTACTGCGTGATCACGCGCCCGGGCGGCGAACTGGTGCCGGGCGACGACCCGTACGCCGAGCGCATCAACTCCGAACTCGTCGACACCTACCTCGGCGGTGTCGTCAGGCCCGCAGCCGACGGGTAGCCTCGGCCCGCGCCGCGTAGTCGCCCTCGTCCGGGTAGCCGACCGCGATCAGCGTGAGCCCGTGCGCCGGGGCCACCGTGACCGAGCTCGACCGCTCCGACAGCGCCAGCAGCGTCGACGGCCACCCCGGATCGCGCCGCCCGTCCCCCACGGTCAGCAACGCGCCGACGAGGCTGCGCACCATCGACTGGCAGAACGCGTCGGCCTGCACGGTGGCCACCACGATCCCGTCCGGGTCACGCCGCCAGTCGAGCCGCGTGATGGCCCGCACGGTCGTGGCGTGCTCTTTCCGCTTGCAGTAGGCCGCGTAGTCGTGCTCGCCGGTCAACCCCGCGGAGGCCACGTTCAGCCGGCCGACGTCCAGCGGCCGCACCCAGCCGATCGTGTCGTTGCGGCGCAACGGTTCCGGCCCCCACACGGTGTCGGCGACCCGGTATTCGTAGCGCCGGAAGGTCGCCGAGAACCGGGCGTCGAAGGTGGACGGCACCGGCGTGAAAGCCCGCACTCGCGCGTCGCCCGGCATCAGCGCGGCCAGCCGCCGCAGCAGCGACGACTCCAGCTCGGCGAAGGTTTCGACCGGCAGGTCCACATGGCACACCTGCCCGGTGGCGTGCACCCCGGCGTCGGTGCGCCCGGCGACCGTCAGGCCCAACGGCACATCCGCACCCACCAGACGGGCGAGCGCCTCGACCAGAACACCGGCGACCGTTCGCCGTCCGGGTTGGATCGCCCACCCCGAGAAATCCGCGCCGTCGTAGGAGACGTCCAGACGCAGGCGGATCGATTCCATGACCGCAACTCTCTCTTCGGCCGTGACCAACGACGGCGGCCCGGGACACGCGCTGGTCCCGGACAAGACAGGACTCGTACATAAAAAGAACCGGCCCGGCACCCAAGCGTGGGTACCGGGCCGGTCAGTAGGACTTACTTGGTGGCGTCGTCGCCTTCGGCCTTGTCGCCGGAAGCGCTCACCGGCGGCTCGGAGTCCTGGTCCGCGACGGCGGCCGGAGCCTCGGTCTCGGGGGCCAGAGCCTCGACCTTGTCCTGCTGGGCGGCGGCCTTGCGGGCCGCCTTCTTCGCCGGCGCGGTGGTCGCCGCGACCTGCAGCTCCTCGACCAGCTCGATGACGGCCATGGGAGCGGCGTCACCCTTGCGCGGGCCGGTCTTGGTGATCCGGGTGTAGCCACCCGGCCGGTTGCCGTAACGGGGAGCGATCTGCTCGAACAGGGCGTACACGACGTCCTTGTCCTTCACCGTGGCCAGCACCCGGCGACGGTTGTGCAGGTCGCCGCGCTTGGCCTTGGTGATGAGCTGCTCAGCCAGGGGGCGCAGCCGGCGGGCCTTGGCCTCAGTGGTCTTGATCTTCCCGTGCCGGAAAAGCTCGGTGGCCAGGTTGGCCAGGATGAGCTTCTCGTGCGCCGGGCTGCCGCCGAGGCGGGCTCCCTTGGTGGGCGTGGGCATTCCAAATGCTCCTTGTTAAAGGCGGCCGGGCTATTAGAGCTGCTCGGTCTCGCGGTAATCGTCGGTGTCGTAGTCCACGTCGCCGAACGAGTCCACGACGTGCGCGGGGTCGAAGGACGGCGCGCTGTCCTTGAGGCCCAGGCCCATTCCGGCGAGCTTCATCTTGACCTCGTCGATCGACTTCTGACCGAAATTCCTTATATCCAGAAGGTCGGCCTCCGTCCGCCCGATCAGTTCGCCCACGCTGTTGATGCCCTCGCGCTTGAGGCAGTTGTACGACCGGACCGTGAGGTCCAGCTCCTCGATCGGCAGGGCCAGGTCGGCAGCGAGCTGCGCGTCCTGCGGGGACGGACCGATGTCGATGCCCTCGGCGGTCTCGTCCAGCTCACGGCAGAGCCCGAAGAGCTCGACCAGCGTGGAGCCGGCCGACGCCAGGGCGGTGCGCGGCGAGATGGACGCCTTGGACTCGACGTCGATGATCAGGCGGTCGAAGTCGGTACGCTGCTCGACTCGGGTCGCCTCGACGCGGTAGGTCACCTTCATGACCGGCGAGTAGATCGAGTCGACCGGGATGCGGCCGATCTCGGCGCCGGCGCTCTTGTTCTGCGCCGCCGTGACATAGCCACGGCCCCGCTCGACGGTGAGCTCCATGTCGAGCCGGCCCTTGCTGTTGAGCGTGGCCAGCTTGAGGTCGGGGTTGTGCACGGACACGCCGGCGGGGGGCTGGATGTCACCGGCGGTGACGTCGCCCGGGCCCTGCTTGCGCAGGTACATGCTGACCGGCTCGTCGTGCTCGGAGCTGACGGTCAGCTCCTTGACGTTCATGACCAGCTCGACCACGTCCTCCTTGACACCGGGGATGGTGGTGAACTCGTGCAGAACGCCGTCGATCTTGATGCTCGTGACCGCCGCGCCGGGGATGGACGACAGCAGGGTACGCCGGAGGGAGTTGCCGAGGGTGTACCCGAAGCCCGGCTCCAGAGGCTCGATGGTGAACCGGGAGCGGGTCTCGCTGATCGATTCCTCGGACAGGGAGGGCCGCTGGCTGATGAGCACTTAACTTCTTCTTTCTGTCAGGCCACCCACTATTTGATGGCCGTCTGTCGGGTGCCGGCCACTGCGGCCGGCACCCGCAAGCCCTACTTGGAGTAGAGCTCGACGATCAGCTGCTCCTGGACCTGGGTGTCGATGACAGCCCGGGCCGGGAGCGAGTGAACGAGAACCTTCATCTCGCTCGGGATGGGCTCGAGCCACGCCGGAACGGGCCGCTGACCGGCCTGAGCCTGGGCGACGACGAAGGGGGTCATCTCCTTCGACTTCTCCCGCGTGGTCACGATGTCGTGCTCCTTGACGCGGTACGACGGGATGTCGACCTTCACGCCGTTGACCAGGAAGTGGCCGTGCTTGACCAGCTGCCGGGCCATGTCGCGGGACTGGGCGAGCCCGGCCCGGTAGACGACGTTGTCGAGACGCGACTCGAGGATCTGCAGCAGCACCTCACCGGTCTTGCCGGGCTTGGTGACAGCCTCCTCGTAGTAACCGCGGAACTGCTTCTCGAGCACGCCGTAGACGCGGCGGGCCTTCTGCTTCTCGCGGTGCTGGAGCAGGTACTCGGTCTCCTTGGTCCGGCCACGGCCGTGCTGGCCGGGCGGGAAGGGACGCGACTCGAACGGGCACTTCGGCCCGTCGCACTTGCTGCCCTTGAGGAACAACTTCATCTTCTCGCGGCGGCAGCGCTTGCAGTCCGCCCCTGTGTAACGAGCCATGCTTCGATCTCTCCCTTAGACCCGGCGGCGCTTCGGCGGACGGCATCCGTTGTGCGGCTGCGGCGTGACGTCACTGATCTGTCCGACCTCGAGGCCGGCGGCCTGCAGCGAACGGATCGCGGTCTCGCGGCCGGAGCCGGGACCCTTGACGAACACGTCGACCTTGCGCATGCCGTGCTCCATCGCCCGGCGAGCGGCGGCCTCGGCGGCCAGCTGCGCGGCGAACGGAGTCGACTTGCGGGAGCCCTTGAAGCCCACCTGACCCGACGAGGCCCAGGAGATGACAGCACCGGTCGGGTCGGTGATCGACACGATGGTGTTGTTGAAGGTGCTCTTGATGTGCGCCTGCCCGTGGGCGACGTTCTTGCGTTCCTTGCGCCGGACCTTCTTGACTGCGGCCCCAGCGCGTGCCTTCGGTGGCATAAGTCAGTGCGCTCCTATTACTTCCGACCGGGCTTCTTCTTACCGGCGACCGTGCGCTTCGGACCCTTGCGGGTACGAGCATTCGTACGGGTCCGCTGTCCACGCACGGGCAGGCCCCGGCGGTGGCGGATGCCGGCGTAGGAGCCGATCTCAACCTTGCGGCGGATGTCCGCGGCGACCTCGCGGCGAAGGTCGCCTTCAACCTTGAAGTTGGACTCGATGTAGTCGCGGAGCTGGACCAGCTCCTCGTCCGTGAGGTCCTTGGCACGCTTGTTCAGGTCAATCGCGGTGGCGGTCAGTGCCTCAACGGCACGCGTGCGACCGATCCCGTAGATGTAGGTGAGCGCGATCTCCATCCGCTTTTCGCGGGGCAGATCGACGCCGACGAGACGAGCCATATGCGGGCGTACTCCTCGAAATCGTTCGGAGGTCTGCGCTCATCCCACCCCGTCTGCCCGGACGGGCCCCGGCCTCCGCACCGGGGGTGTCGCCACGAGACGTGGCGGGGACGAGCTCTTCGTGATGCCGGATCTGGCAGCTTGGGGCGATCAGCCCTGGCGCTGCTTGTGGCGCGCGTCGGTCTTGCAAATGACCATGACGCGGCCGTGCCGCCGGATGACCCGGCAGTTGTTGCAGATCCGCTTGACGCTCGGCTTGACCTTCACGGTTTGCCTTAACTCTCAGTCGGACGGGAAATAACCCCGCGTCCCGCGCTCACTTGTAGCGGTAGACGATTCGCCCACGGGTGAGGTCGTACGGCGAGAGTTCGACGACGACTCTGTCCTCGGGAAGGATGCGGATGTAGTGCTGCCGCATCTTGCCGGAGATGTGTGCAAGAACCTTGTGACCATTGGCGAGCTCAACGCGGAACATGGCGTTCGGCAGGGGCTCGATCACGCGGCCCTCGATCTCGATGGCTCCGTCTTTCTTAGGCATGTCCTCCGCTACCTGACACTGGGAATCGGGGCTGGCAAGCAACGTCTTACCCGTGGTCGTGAACGACCTCGGACCAGCCGCGGCACCCGCCGCCCTCGAAGCGCTGAGGACATGCGGGAGTGGACGCTGCGCGCCAGCTAGCCAGTGTACGCGCGCCGTCGCGGCGACACCAAACCGAGGTCGCCGTTACCCGAGGTCGGGTGTGTCGCAGCCTTCAGAAACGGACATAGAGGCGGTTAAGTAGCGGGTTTACGCGGTTTGGGCGGCAGATCGCCGCGGGCCACCGCCTCGGCGACGAACGCCTTGCGCTGTTCCTTGGTCGGCTTGGCCGGCAGCTTCCCCGCGGCGATCGCCCGGGCCTGCAGCGCCTTGCGGTCGCGCTTGTGCTCGCGCAGCCGGCGCCGGTGCTCGGCCTCCTCGGCGTGGCGGCGCGGCTCGTCCTTGGCCAGCCCGGCGAGCGTGCGCACCAGCAGCACCACGCCCCACGGCCCGAAGACCCAGACCGGCCAGTAGAAATCGGCGTCACCGTCGGCCAGCCACGAGATCGCCCAGATCACCGTGAAGAACACAACAGCCTTCGCGTACGGCACCCAGATGTGCCCGAGCCACGCGGTGCGCACCGAATGACCGTCGGCCGTCGCGACGGGCGTGGCGGCCGGCTCGGCGGGCACGATCGGGGCCGCGTTCGGCAGATCGGTCAGCAGACGGTCGAGATCGGCGTAGGTCTTCGCCTCGTACGCCCCTTGGAGGCGCTCGTCATATTCGGTGAGGGTCAGGCGGCCCTCCTCGAGCGCCGCGCGCAGCTGATCACCGACCTGACGACGGTCCTCGTCGGCAGCCCGCATCTGCTCTCGCCCCATGCCTTCGAGCATGACACTCCCCCGCACTAGCCGACGCGGCTCAGCGGCCCCGCCCGAACCGCCGCCCGAAGAACCCGAGGATGAGCGGGATGAGCATCCAGACCGGCCAGAAATAGAGCAGCTCGCCCGACGCGATGCTGGTCACCAGCCAGATCAGGGTGCAGACCAGCACGACCCCCGCGTAGGGCCCGACCCACTGCATGTCGTTCGCCCGGCGCGGGTCGGAGCCGGCCGCCGCCGTCGGTGGGGGCGGCGCCGTGGCCGGTTGCACCTGGGAGCGCTGGACCGGAATCGTGCCGGGCAGGTCGTCGAGCAACCCGTCCAGGTCGGCGTAGGTCTTCGCGGCATAGGCACGCTGCAGTCGCTCGTCGTACTCGTGCAGGTCGAGACGGCCCTCGTCGAGCGCTGTCTTGAGCTGGTCGGCCACGGCCTTGCGGTCGGCGTCACCGGCCCGCACGCCTCCGAAGGACTGCTCTTGAGGATCCCGGCTCATGCGTCCCAGCATGCCCGAGAGAATCACTCATCGGTAGGGCTGACTCAGCGTCCGCTCAGGGCTGGCGCGAGGTCACCAGATCGCCGAGCCGGGCCCGGCCGCCGTCGACCGCGGTCGTCACCCACACGCCGTCCTCCAAGAGGCACATCGTGTGCTCGACGTGCGCGGCGAAGGAGCCGTCGCGGGTCACCACGGTCCAGCCGTCAGCGAGCTCGGCCGTACGCGGCGAGCCCATCGTGATCATCGGCTCGATGGCCAGGCAGAGGCCGGGCACCAGGCGCGGACCCTTGCCGGGCTTGCCGTGGTTGAGCACGTGCGGGTCCTGGTGCATCTCGGTGCCGATGCCGTGCCCGCCGTACCCGTCGACGATGCCGTAGCGGCCCGCCTTACGGACCGTCTTCTCGACGTTGAACGAGATGTCGGTGAGGCGGCCCCGGCCGTTCGCCGCGCCCCGTGCCGCGGCGGCGATACCGGCCCACATCGCGTCCTCGGCGACCTCGGCCATCTTGAGCAGCGCCGGGTCGGTCTCGCCGACGCCGACGGTGATGGCCGAGTCGCCGTGCCAGTCGTCCAGGATCGCGCCGCAGTCGAGCGAGATGAGGTCGCCCTCGCGCAGCACCTGGGACGTGCTGGGGATGCCGTGCACGACCTGCTCGTTGACCGAGGCGCAGATCGACGCGGGGAAACCGTGGTAGCCCTTGAACGACGGAATCGCCCCGGCGTCCCGGATGACCTTTTCGGCGATCGCGTCGAGGTCGCCCGTCGAGACACCCGGTGCAACAGCGTCGCGCATCGCGTCGAGGGCGGCGGCGACCACGAGGCCGGCTCCGCGCATCTTCTCGATCTGCTCCGGTGACTTCAGCTGAATATCCAGCTGGGCGCGGCGCATTTCAGCCTCCGTAGGACCGCAGGGCGTCGATGGCGCGCACCGTTACGTCCTCGACCGGTCCGGTCGCGTCGATTCCCACCAGCTTGCCCTGAGCGCCGAAGAAGTCGACCAGCGGCGCGGTCTTCTCCGCGTACTCCACCAGCCGGTTGGCGATCGTCTCAGCCTTGTCGTCGTCCCGCTGGAACAGCTCCGACCCGCAGCGGTCGCAGATGTTCTCCTTGCTCGTCGGGTCGAACTCGACGTGCCAGATCTTGCCGCAACCACGGCAGGTCCGGCGGCCCGAGAGCCGCCGGATGACCTCGTCGTCGTCGACCACGAGCTCCATCACCAGATCGAGCGCGGTGCCCAGGTCGGCGAGGAGCTTGTCGAGGGCGGACGCCTGCGGGACCGTACGCGGGAAGCCGTCGAGCAGGAAGCCGTCACCGGCGTCCGGCTCGGCCAGCCGGTCCCGGACCATGTTGATGGTCACTTCGTCCGGAACCAGCTGTCCCGCGTCCATGTAGCGCTTGGCCTCGACCCCCAGGGGCGTGCCCTGGGAGACGTTGGCCCGGAAGATGTCACCCGTGGAGATCTTCGGTACGGCGAGATGGGCAGCGATGAACTCAGCCTGGGTCCCCTTGCCGGCCCCCGGAGGGCCCACCAGAACCAGCCGCACCTACATCGCCTCGCTTAGGTGAGTTGTTGACATCCTCGACGCGAGAGCCCCCCGGCTCCGCGTCGCCACTACCGGAGGAACCCTTCGTAGTTCCGCTGCATGAGCTGGCTCTCGATCTGCTTCACCGTCTCCAGACCCACACCCACCATGATCAGCACCGCAGTACCACCGAACGGGAAGTTCTGGTACTGCTGCTGATCGAGCCAGATGAAGAAGAAGTTCGGCAGAACCGAGATCAGACCAAGGTACAGCGCACCCGGGAGCGTGATCCGGCTGAGGATGAAGTCCAGGTAGTCGGCGGTCGGCTTGCCCGGACGGATGCCCGGAACGAATCCACCGTACTTCTTCATGTTGTCCGCGACCTCGGTCGGGTTGAACGTGATCGAGACGTAGAAGTACGTGAAGAAGATGATCAGCAGGAAGTAGACCCCGATGTAGAGCGTGCTCGTGGGGTCGGCCAACCACTTCTGGATCCAGATCTGGTAGCCCTTGAGGTTATTCGGGTCGAAGAACTGCAGGTAAAGCTGCGGCAGGTAGAGCAGCGACGACGCGAAGATGACCGGGACGACACCCGCCTGGTTGACCTTCAACGGGATGTAGGTGGACGTGCCGCCGTACATCCGCCGGCCGATCATGCGCTTGGCGTACTGCACGGGGATGCGCCGCTGCGCCTGCTCGATGAAGACGACGAGGCCGATGATGACCAGAACCAGCAGGATCACCAGGACGAACTTGCCGACACCGCTCGACTCCTTGATCGTCCAGCCCTCGCCGGGAAGGCGGGCGGCGATCGAGGTGAAGATCAGGACCGACATGCCGTTGCCGACGCCGCGGTCGGTGATCAGCTCGCCGAGCCACATCACCACACCGGTACCGGCGGTCATCGTCAGCACCAGCACGGAGAGCGTCAGCCACAGCGGCAACCCGGTGTTCGTCGGGATGATCTGGAGCGTCGGGTCGTTCTGGTCGCAGGCGTTGTTGAAGAGCTGCCCGGTCCGCGCCAGGGCGACGAACGCCGAGGACTGCAGGACCGCCAAGCCGAGTGTGAGATAGCGCGTGTACTGCGTGATCTTCGCCTGGCCGGACTGCCCCTCCTTGCGGAGCTGTTCGAGGCGGGGAATCACCACGGTCAGCAGCTGCAGGATGATGGAGGCTGTGATGTACGGCATGATGCCCAGCGCGAAGACCGAAAGCTGCAGCAGCGCGCCACCTGAGAACAGGTTCAACAGGTTGAGCACGCCGTTGTCGGCGTTCGACGAGTTCACGATGTCGATGCATCGCTGCACGTTGGTGTAGGAGACACCTGGGCTGGGCAACGTAGCCCCGAGCCGGTACAGCGCAATGATAAAGACTGTGAACAGCAGCTTTTTGCGCAGGTCAGGCGTCCGGAACGCACTGGTAAAGGCGGAGAGCAACTTCTTCCTCCTGCGCGAGGTTACCGCCGGGAGCGGCGGATGGGGGAAGGCATCGGTCCGGACGACCGATATCCCTAGCTGGGAACGGACTCTAACAGTCTTATTGGAGCGCGGTGTGTCACGGTAGCCGTCACCGCGCGTAGGCATTTTCCCTGCCGGCAAAAGGCCAGGTCAGACGCCACAAAGGGGATGCTGCCCGAGCGACGCTCTCGCGGCGCCCGGGCAGTCACCCCCACAAGCCTCACAGCTCGGTGGTGGAACCACCGGCTGCGGTGATCTTCTCCTTGGCCGAGTCACTGAACGCGTGCGCCTTGATCGTCAGCGACACGCCGCCCAGCTCACCCGAGCCGAGGACCTTGACCGGCTGGTTCTTGCGAACCGCGCCGGCCTGGAACAGCTCGTCCGGTCCGACCTCGCCGCCGTTCGGGAACAGCTCGGCGAGCCGGTCCAGGTTCACGACCTGGAAGACGACCTTGTTGCGGGGCCGGTTCTTGAGCCCCTTGACCTTCGGCAGACGCATGTGCAGCGGCATCTGGCCGCCCTCGAACGCCGCGGAGACGTTCTTACGGGCGCCGGTGCCCTTGGTGCCCCGGCCGGCGGTCTTGCCCTTCGAGCCCTCACCGCGACCCACACGGGTCTTCGCGGTCTTGGCTCCGGGCGCCGGACGCAGGTGGTGGACCTTGATCGCCATTACTCGACCTCCTCAACAGTCACGAGGTGGTTCACGGCGAAGATCATGCCCCGAATCTCGGGGCGGTCCTCCTTGACCACCACATCGTTGATCCGCTTCAGGCCGAGCGACCGCAGGGAGTCCCGCTGGTTCTGCTTGCGACCGATCCCGGACCGGGTCTGGGTGACCTTCAAGCGTGCCATCAGTGCACCGCCGCTTCCGCGCGCGCCGCCAGCATGGCCGCCGGCGCCACGTCCTCGACCGGGAGACCACGGCGAGCCGCGACCTGCTCCGGCGACTCGAGGCCCTTCAGTGCGGCCACCGTCGCGTGCACGATGTTGATCGGGTTCGACGAGCCGAGGCTCTTCGACAGGATGTCGTGGATGCCGGCGCACTCGAGCACGGCGCGCACCGGGCCACCGGCGATAACACCGGTACCAGCCGACGCCGGCTTGAGGAGCACGACACCCGCGGCAGCCTCGCCGATGATCGGGTGCGGGATCGTCGCGGCGATCCGCGGAACCTTGAAGAAGTGCTTCTTGGCCTCCTCGACACCCTTGGCGATCGCCGCGGGCACCTCCTTGGCCTTTCCGTAGCCGATGCCGACCGTACCGTCGCCGTCGCCCACGATCACCAGAGCGGTGAAGCTGAAGCGACGACCACCCTTGACGACCTTGGCGACACGGTTGATCGCGACGACCCGCTCGAGATGCGGGGTCTTGTCGACGGGCGCGTTGCCGCGGCCGCCCTCACGGCGGTTGTCCCTGCGGTTGCCACCCTCGGTGTTACCGCCGGACCCGCCGCCTCGGCGCTGCTGACCAGGCATTGGTCAATCCCTCCTAGAACTCGAGTCCGGCTTCGCGAGCGGCGTCAGCCAGCGCGGCGATACGCCCCGCGTACTTGTTGCCACCGCGGTCGAAGACGACCTTGGACACGCCCGCGGCCTTGGCCCGCTCGGCGAGGAGCGCGCCGACCTTGCCGGCCTTCGCGCTCTTGTCACCCTCGCCACCCCGCAGGGAGGTGTCGAGCGTGGAGGCCGAAGCCAAGGTGTGGCCCTTGAGATCGTCGATGATCTGCGCGCTGATGTGCCGCGACGATCGGGTGACGACCAGGCGGGGCCGCTCGGCGGTACCGGCGAGGTTCCGACGGACCCGGAAGTGCCGACGCGCCTTTCCGACAGCCCGCTTGGCGGCGGCACCCGCGCCGTTGCGACGCTTGAGCAGCGTGGCGGTCACTTCTTACCTGCCTTTCCAGCCTTACGGCGGATGACCTCGCCCTGGTACTTAACGCCCTTGCCCTTGTAGGGCTCCGGCGGGCGGATCTTCCGGATGTTGGCGGCGACCTCGCCGACCAGCTGCTTGTCGATGCCCGCGACCGTGAACTGCGTCGGCCTCTCGACCGAGAACGAGATCCCGGCCGGCGGCACGACGTTCACCGGGTGCGAGAAGCCGAGGGCGAACTCGAGGTCCTTGCCCTTGGCCGTAACCCGGTAGCCGGTGCCGTTGATCTCCAGCGTCTTCTTGTAGCCCTCGGTGACGCCGACGATCATGTTGGCGACCAGGGTACGAGAGAGGCCGTGGAGCTCCTTGGCCTTACGCTCGTCGTTGGGGCGGTTGACGTGCAGCTCGGCACCGTCTCGCTCGACCGTGATCGGCTCGGCAACGGTGTGCGACAGCTCGCCCTTGGGGCCCTTGACCTTGACGGTCTGGCCCGTGATGGTGACGTCGACGCCGGCCGGGACCGGGATCGACTTACGTCCGATTCGCGACATGGTTTCTCAGTCTCCAGTTACCAGACGAAGGCGAGGACTTCCCCGCCAACGCTCCGCTTGCGGGCCTGCCGGTCGGTCAGCAGCCCCTGGGACGTCGAAATAATCGCGACGCCCAGGCCGCCGAGCACCCGCGGGAGCTCGTCGGACTTGGCGTAAACCCGGAGGCCGGGCTTCGAGACGCGCTTGATACCGGCGAGGCTGCGCTCGCGGCTCTGGCCGTACTTGAGCTCAACGACCAGACGCTTGCCGACAGCGCCTTCCTCGGGCTCCTCGGCCGACCAGGAGGCGATGTAACCCTCGGCCTTGAGGACCTCGGCGATGTTCGCCTTGATCTTCGAGAAGGGCATGGTCACCTTGTCGTGGTATGCCTGGTTGGCGTTACGCAGACGCGTCAGCATGTCTGCGATCGGGTCCGTCATCGTCATGGGTGTTCGTCAACCTTTCTCGCCGGGGTTCCCACCGGTGTGGGCGGGCCTACGGCGAAGCGGTGTAGCAAGACCAGCCTTTAGACCGCTTAGGGGCGGTGGTGGGGCGGTTGGATGGGTTACCAGGAGGCCTTCGATACGCCGGGCAGCTCACCACGGTGAGCCATGTCCCGCAGGCAAACGCGGCACAGGCCGAACTTGCGGTAGACCGAGTGCGGGCGTCCGCACTTCTGGCAGCGGGTGTACGCGCGCACGGCGAACTTCGGCTTCGCGGCCGCCTTAATGATCAGCGCCTTCTTAGCCATGCTCAGTTCTCCTTGAACGGGAAGCCCAGGAGCTTCAGGAGCGCCCGGCCCTCGTCGTCGGTGTTGGCGGTCGTGACCACCGTGATGTCCATGCCCCGCGGACGATCGATCCGGTCCTGGTCGATCTCGTGGAACACCGACTGCTCGGTCAGACCGAAGGTGTAGTTGCCGTGCCCGTCGAGCTTGCGCCCGTCGAGGCCGCGGAAGTCGCGGATACGGGGCAGCGCGATCGACAGCAGTCGGTCGAGGAACTCCCACATCCGGTCGTTGCGCAGGGTCACCTTCGCGCCGATCGGCATGCCCTCACGCAGCTTGAACTGCGCGATGGACTTGGTCGCCCGCCGAACGAGCGGCTTCTGACCGGTGATGGTGGTCAGGTCACGCACGGCGCCGTCGATCAGCTTGGCGTCGCGGGCGGCCTCGCCCACACCCATGTTCACGACGACCTTGACCAGGCCGGGAACCTGCATGGGGTTGCCGTACTTGTACTGCTCCTGAAGCGAAGCGATGACCTCAGAGCGGTACTTCTGCTTCAGGCGCGGCAGCGTCTTGGTCTCGGAAACGGCAGTCATCACAGTTCCTTACCGGTCGTACGAGCGATACGGACCTTGTTGCCGTTCTCGTCGACCTTGTAACCGATGCGGGTCGGCTTGCCCTGGTCGTCCACGATCTGCACATTCGAGATGTGGATCGCGGCTTCCTGGGTGACGATGCCACCGGTCTTCGAACCACGCTGGGTGGTACGGATGCGTTCGTGCTTCTTGACGCGGTTGACGCCCTCGACCAGGACCTTGTCCCGCGTCGGGTAGGCCGCGATGACCTTGCCCTTGGCGCCCTTGTCCTTGCCGGCGATGACGACGACCGTGTCGCCCTTCTTGATCTTCACGCCACGGCCTCCGTTCCGCTCTGACGCTGAGTGCCACAAGAGCTATTGCTGAGCCTGCTGATTCGCTCGCTGCGCTCGCTCATTGTCAGAGCACCTCCGGCGCCAGGCTGATGATCTTCATGAACCGCTTGTCGCGCAGCTCGCGCCCGACCGGGCCGAAGATGCGGGTACCGCGGGGGTCCCCGCCGTCCTTGATGATGACGGCGGCGTTCTCGTCGAAGCGGATGTACGAGCCGTCCGGACGACGCCGCTCCTTGGCGGTGCGAACGATGACCGCCTTGACGACGTCACCCTTCTTCACACCGGCACCCGGAATGGCGTCCTTGACCGTGGCCACGATGACGTCGCCGATGCTCGCATAACGGCGACCGGAGCCACCGAGCACGCGAATGCACAGAATCTCCCGTGCACCCGTGTTGTCAGCGACGCGCAGTCGCGACTCCTGCTGAATCACGTCTGTCTCCTATGTCTGCCAGTTCTCCGGTCGGTTTCACCGAAGCTTGGCGGAACGATGGCGGCCGGGCCGACCCCTCGCGGAGCCGGCCCAGCACACTCACTTGGCCTTTTCGAGGATCTCCACGACACGCCACCGCTTGGTGGCCGAGAGCGGACGGGTCTCCATCAGGAGAACCCGGTCGCCGACACCGCACGCGTTCTGCTCGTCGTGCACCTTCAGCTTGCTGGTGCGACGCAGAACCTTGCCGTAGAGCGCGTGCTTGACGCGGTCCTCGACCTCGACGACAACGGTCTTGTCCATCTTGTCGCTGACCACCAGGCCCTCGCGGACCTTGCGGTTGTTACGCGCCGGAGCGGTCTCGTCACTCATGCTGTCACCTCATCCGGCGCGACCGAGAGCCCAAGCTCACGCTCACGCATGATCGTGTAGATCTTCGCAATGTCCTTGCGGACGACCTGCAGTCGACGGTGATTGTCGAGCTGCCCGGTCGCGCCCTGCACGCGAAGATTGAACAGCTCCGCCTTGGCCTCCCGCAGACGCGAAACAAGCTCCTCACCGGAGAGTTCGCGCAGCTCGGCTGCCTTAACGCCCGCTGCCATCAGCTTTCACCCACTTCGCGTGTCACGATGCGGCACTTCATCGGGAGCTTGTGGATCGCGCGGCGCATCGCCTCGCGCGCAATCGTCTCGTTCGGGAACGACATCTCGAAGAGAATGCGGCCCGGCTTGACGTTCGCCACCCACCACTCGGGAGAACCCTTACCGGAACCCATGCGGGTTTCGGCCGGCTTCTTGGTCAGCGCCTGGTCGGGGAAGACCGAGATCCAGACCTTGCCGCCACGCTTGATGTGACGGGTCATCGCGATACGGGCCGACTCGATCTGCCGGTTGGTCACGTACGCGGGCTCCAGCGCCTGGATACCGAACTCGCCGAAGACGACCCGGTTGCCGCCCTTGGACGCGCCGTGGCGGTCCGGGTGGTGCGGCTTGCGGAAGCCCTTCGGGGGCTTACGCGGAGTCAGCATAGGTCAGCCCTCCTGCTGCGGTTCGGCCGCGGCCGGAGCAGCGGCGGTGTTCTCGGCGGCAGCCTGCTGCTGAGCAGCCCGGCCGGCCTCGGTGCCACCGGCGGTCGTGCCGGACGAACCGGAACGGCCACGACGGGGACGCTCGGCGCGGTCCGAACGGTCGCGGCGCGGACGCGCGGGCGCCTCGGGGGCAACCTCGCGACCCGGCACGGCGTCGCCCTTGTAGATCCAGACCTTCACGCCGATGCGGCCGAACGTCGTGCGGGCCTCGAAGAAGCCGTACTCGATGTTCGCGCGCAGCGTGTGCAGCGGAACGCGACCCTCACGGTAGAACTCCGTGCGGCTCATCTCCGCGCCGCCGAGGCGGCCGGAGACCTGCACCCGGATGCCCTTGCAGACCGGGTTCTTCATGGCCGACTGCATGGCCTTGCGCATCGCGCGCCGGAAGCTGACCCGGGAGGACAGCTGCTCGGCGACGCCCTGCGCCACGAGCTGCGCGTCCGACTCGGGGTTCTTCACCTCGAGGATGTTCAGCTGCACCTGCTTGCCGGTGAGCTTCTCGAGCTTGCCGCGGATCTTGTCGGCCTCCGCGCCCTTACGGCCGATGACGATGCCCGGCCGGGCGGTGTGGATGTCGACACGGACCCGGTCGCGGGTGCGCTCGATGTCCACCTTGGAGATGCCGGCGCGCTCGAGGCCCTGGGACATCATCCGGCGGATCTTGACGTCCTCGCCGATGTAGTCCTTGTAGAGCTTGTCCGCGAACCAGCGGCTCTTCCAGTCGGTGGAGATGCCGAGGCGGAACCCGGTGGGGTGAACTTTCTGGCCCATTACTCGGACTCCTCCGTGGTCTGGGGCGCGGCTGCCGGCGCAGCCTTCTTCGCCGCGGCGGCCTTCTTGGCCGGCCGTGCGACCTGGACCGCCTCGACGGCGATCGTGATGTGGCAGGTGCGCTTGCGGATCCGGTACGCCCGGCCCTGCGCCCGCGGCCGGAACCGCTTGAGCGTCGGACCCTCGTCGACGAACGCCTCGCTCACGAGGAGTGCGTCGGGGTCGAGCCGTTCGTTGTTCTCCGCGTTCGCGATAGCGCTCGCGAGCACCTTGTAGACCTGCTCGCTCGCGGACTGCGGCGCGAACTGCAGGACGATCAGAGCCTCCTTCGCGGGCAGACCGCGGACGAGGTTGACCACACGGCGTGCCTTGTTCGGCGAGATGCGGACGTGCTTCGCAACCGCGCGACTGCCCGGAAGCGCCGGTGCGTCGTTCTTCGTTGGCATCGCTGTGACCCCTTTCTTGTCCGTGGACTGACTAGCGACGACGGCTCTTGCGGTCGTCCTTCTCGTGACCCTTGAACGTGCGGGTCAGAGCGAACTCCCCGAGCTTGTGACCGACCATGGCCTCGGTGATGAACACCGGGACGTGCTTGCGCCCGTCGTGCACCGCGATCGTGTGCCCGAGCATGTCGGGGATGATCATCGAGCGCCGCGACCAGGTCTTGATGACGTTCTTCGAGTTCTTCTCGTTCTGGACTTCCACCTTCTTGAGCAGGTGGTCGTCGACGAACGGGCCCTTCTTCAGGCTGCGTGGCATCTTTTAAACTCCCGTTACCCGCGCTTGCGGGTGGCGTAGCGGCGGCGAACGATCAGCTTGTCGCTCTCCTGGCCCTTGCGGCGGGTACGACCCTCGGGCTTACCAGCCGGGTTGACCGGGTGGCGACCACCGGAGGTCTTACCCTCACCACCACCGTGCGGGTGGTCGATCGGGTTCATGGCGACACCACGGACGGTCGGGCGCTTGCCCTTCCAACGCATACGGCCGGCCTTGCCCCAGTTGATGTTCGACTGCTCGGCATTGCCGATCTCGCCGACCGTGGCACGGCACCGGATGTCGACCCGCCGGATCTCGCCCGAGGGCATACGCAGCGTGGCGTACGCGCCCTCACGGCCGAGGAGCTGGATGCCGACACCGGCCGAGCGGGCCAGCTTGGCGCCACCGCCGGGACGAAGCTCCACACCGTGGACCGTCGTACCGACCGGGATGTTGCGCAGGGGAAGGTTGTTCCCCGGCTTGATGTCCGCGCCCGGACCGGACTCGACCCGGTCGCCCTGCTTGAGGTCCTTCGGCGCGAGGATGTAGCGCTTCTCGCCGTCGGCGTAGTGCAGCAGCGCGATGCGCGACGTGCGGTTCGGGTCGTACTCGATGTGCGCGACCTTGGCCGGCACGCCGTCCTTGTCGACCCGCTTGAAGTCGATCAGCCGGTACTGCCGCTTGTGACCGCCGCCCTGGTGCCGCGTGGTGATGCGGCCGTGGACGTTGCGACCACCCTTCTTGGGCAGCGGAACCAGCAGAGACTTCTCCGGGGTGGACCGGGTCAGCTCGGCGAAGTCGGCGACGCTGGAGCCGCGACGGCCCGGCGTGGTCGGCTTGTACTTACGGATAGCCATTGTTCAAACCCCTTAGCTGACCGGGCCGCCGAAGGCCTCGATACGGTCACCGTCAGCCAGCTTGACCATCGCGCGCTTGGTCGCCTTACGCTGACCGAAGCCCGTCCGGGTGCGCTTGCGCTTGCCCTCGCGGTTCGCGGTGTTCACCGTCAGCACGCGGACATTGAAGATCTGCTGGATCGCGATCTTGATCTGGGTCTTGTTCGCGTCCGGGTGGACGAGGAACGTGTACCAGTTCTGGTCGAGAACGCTGTAGCTCTTCTCGGAGACGACCGGCTTGAGAATGATGTCGCGCGGGTCGGCGATCGTGCTCACTTGTTCTCCTCCTCGGCGGCCGGCGCGCCCAGGAACTCGTCGAGCGCGTCCTTGGTGAAGACCACCTCGTCGGCAACCAGCACGTCGTACGTGTTGAGCTGGCCGGCCTCGAGCAGGTGCACCGTCGTCTCGTTGCGCAGCGAGAGCCAGTTCAGCTCGTCGGTGCTGCTCAGCACGACCAGGACCTTGGTGGACTCGGTGGCCTTGCGCAGCGTGGCGATCGCGGCCTTGGTCGACGGCTTGTCACCGCTGACGAACGCCTCGACCACGTGCACGCGGCCCTCGCGGGCCCGGTCGGACAGGGCGCCACGCAGAGCGGCGGCCTTCATCTTCTTCGGGGTCCGCTGGCTGTAGTCGCGCGGCACGGGACCGTGCACGACGCCACCGCCGGTGAACTGCGGCGCGCGGATCGAGCCCTGGCGGGCGCGACCGGTGCCCTTCTGCTTGTACGGCTTCTTGCCGCCACCGGCGACCTCGCCGCGGGTCTTGGCCTTGGCCGTGCCCTGGCGGGCGGCGGCGAGCTGGGCCACCACGACCTGGTGCATCAGCGGGATGTTGGCCTGGACGCCGAAGATCGAGTCCGGCAGCTCCACCGAGCCGGCCTTGCTGCCCTCAACGTTGATCACGTCAACCGAGCTCACTTGGCACCGCCCTTCTTCGCCGCGGTACGGACCAGGATGAGCGCGCCCTTGGGACCGGGCACCGCACCCTTGACCAGGATCAGGTTGTTCTCGGTGTCCACCGCCTGCACGGTCAGGTTCTGCACGGTGAAGCGCTGGCTACCCATGCGACCGGCCATGCGGACACCCTTGAAGACGCGACCGGGGGTCGCGCAGGCGCCGATGGAGCCGGGCGAGCGGTGCTTGCGCTCGACACCGTGGCTGGCCTTGAGGCCGTGGAAGCCGTGGCGCTTCATGACACCGGCGTAGCCCTTACCCCGGGTCTTGCCGGTGACGTCGATCGGCGAGCCGACCGGGAAAGCGTCAACCGTGACCTCTTGGCCGAGCTCGTACTCGCCGGCGTCGACGGTGCGCAGCTCAACCACGTGGCGGCGCGGCGAAACGCCGGCCTTGGCGAAGTGACCGCCCTCAGGCTTGTTCACCTTGCGCGGGTCGATGGCACCGTAGGCCAACTGGACGGCGGAGTAGCCGTCCTTCTCATTTGTGCGGACCTGAGTCACGACACACGGGCCGGCCTGCACCACGGTCACGGGGACGACCTTGTTGTTGTCCCAGACCTGGGTCATGCCGAGCTTGGCGCCCAGGATCCCCTTTACTTGCCTGTCCATTAGTCGCAGATCCCTACAGCTTGATCTCGATGTCGACGCCAGCCGGCAGGTCGAGGCGCATGAGCGAGTCGACCGTCTTGGGAGTCGGGTCGATGATGTCGATCAGCCGCTTGTGCGTGCGCA
Source organism: Actinoplanes solisilvae (assembly GCF_003999975.1). GTDB lineage: Bacteria > Actinomycetota > Actinomycetes > Mycobacteriales > Micromonosporaceae > Actinoplanes > Actinoplanes solisilvae. The sequence continues at coordinate 350,513 of NZ_RJAC01000002.1, forward strand.
TCTCGAAGTGCTCGCGCGAGTCCTTGTACTTGTGCGGCGAGCGGATGACGCAGAAACGGTTGATCTCCGTGGGCAGCGGCACCGGGCCAGCAACCGACGCCCCGGTACGCGTCACCGTCTCCACGATCTTGCGCGCCGACGAGTCGACGACCTCGTGGTCGTAGGCCTTGAGCCGGATGCGGATCTTCTGTCCCGCCATGGTGGCTTCTGTTTCCTTCTCTCGATGCCGCTACGTGCGAAAGCGGTGGCCCTCGCATGCCCGCAGGACCGTTGATCCTGCGTTGTCCGACCCCCGCGGTCGGGCGTGTCGCGTTAACACTCAGAAATCTGCGCATGGCAGATCTCCAGATCGCGGGGATCTTGAGGTGTCAGCAGGGCGGCCAGTAAACACACCCAGACACCCGGCGAGGGTGGCCAGCTGCACAAGGCAGCTAGCCACCCCGCTCGGACGCAACCTGACTAGTATGCCGGATCGAGCCCGGCATTGCTAATCGGGGTCACCGTCGAGGGTCGTTCACCCCCACCTTGAGTCGTGAAACACAACCCGCCGAGGGTGAACGGTGAGGATTATTCGCAACGGTGGGGACCTCCGACGTTCACTTACGTGAACTCAGTGGTCCGGGCAGGTCGCGAACAACCTTCATCCTCGAATCAGACGTTGATCTTCGTGACCGTGCCGGCGCCGACGGTGCGGCCACCCTCACGGATCGCGAACTTCAGGCCCTGCTCCATGGCGATCGGCTGGATCAGCTTGACCGACATGCTGGTGGAGTCGCCCGGCATGACCATCTCGGTGCCCTCGGGCAGCGTGACGACGCCGGTGACGTCCGTGGTGCGGAAGTAGAACTGCGGGCGGTAGTTCTGGAAGAACGGCGTGTGACGGCCGCCCTCCTCCTTTGAAAGGATGTAGACCTGGCCCTCGAACTCCGTGTGAGGAGTCGTGGTGCCCGGCTTCACGACGACCATGCCGCGCTCGACGTCCTCGCGCTTGATACCGCGCAGCAGCAGACCGACGTTCTCACCCGCGCGGGCCTCGTCGAGCAGCTTGCGGAACATCTCGATGCCGGTGCAAACGGTCTTGGTCGACTTCTCGCGGATACCCACGATCTCGACCTCCTCGTTCGGCTTGAGGATGCCACGCTCGGCGCGACCGGTGACGACCGTTCCACGACCGGTGATCGTGAAGACGTCCTCGATCGGCATGAGGAACGGCTTGTCGGTGTCACGCTCGGGCTGCGGGATCGCGGTGTCGACCGCGTTCATCAGCTCCAGGAGCTTGCCGGTCCACTCCTTGTCGCCCTCGAGCGCCTTCAGAGCGGAGACGCGAACGACCGGCAGGTCGTCGCCCGGGAACTCGTAGGTGCTGAGCAGCTCGCGGACCTCGAGCTCGACGAGCTCCAGGAGCTCCTCGTCCTCGACCATGTCGCTCTTGTTCAGGGCGACGACGATGTACGGAACGCCGACCTGGCGGGCCAGGAGCACGTGCTCCTTGGTCTGCGGCATCGGGCCGTCGGTCGCGGCAACCACCAGGATCGCGCCGTCCATCTGCGCGGCACCGGTGATCATGTTCTTGATGTAGTCGGCGTGGCCGGGGCAGTCCACGTGCGCGTAGTGACGCGACGCGGTCTGGTACTCGACGTGCGCGATCGAGATCGTGATACCACGGGCCTTCTCTTCAGGCGCCTTGTCGATCTCGTCGAACGGGGTGTACGGGTTCAGGTCCGGGTATTCGTCGTGCAGGACCTTCGTGATGGCCGCAGTCAGCGTCGTCTTACCGTGGTCGATGTGACCAATGGTGCCGATGTTGACGTGCGGCTTAGTCCGCTCGAACTTCGCCTTCGCCACTGGTGTCCTCCTGTGGACTGTGGAATTACTTTTTCCCGGCACGCCCGATAAGGCGATGGGGACTCTGTCGACTGCTCGTGCGCGTGCGGCCCTCGACGGACCGCACGCGCCTCACCGCATCAGGCGCCGGTGGCCTTCGCGATGATCTCCTTCGCGACGCTCTGAGGAACCTCGGCGTAGGAGTCGAACTGCATGCTGTAGCTAGCCCGGCCGGCCGTCTTCGACCGAAGGTCGCCGACGTAGCCGAACATCTCGGAGAGCGGCACCAGAGCCTTGATGACGCGGGCGCCGGAGCGCTCCTCCATCGACTGGATGATGCCACGGCGGCTGTTGAGGTCGCCGATCACGTCGCCCATGTTGTCTTCGGGCGTGGTGACCTCGACGGCCATCATCGGCTCGAGCAGCGCGGGGTCGGCCTTGCGGGCCGCCTCCTTCATCGCGATGGAGCCGGCGATCTTGAACGCCATCTCGGACGAGTCGACCTCGTGGTACTGACCGTCGACCAGCGTGAACTTCACGCCGACCAGCGGGTAACCGGCGAGGACGCCGTACTGCAGCGAGTCCTGCGCGCCCGCGTCCACCGAGGGGATGAACTCCTTGGGGATGCGACCACCGGTCACCGCGTTGACGAACTCGTACGTGGGGCCGTCCGCGTCGAGCGACAACGGCTCGACGGTGACGACGACCTTCGCGTACTGGCCCGAGCCACCGGTCTGCTTCTTGTGCACGTAGGTGAGCTTCTCCACGGAGCCGCGGATCGTCTCACGGTACGCCACCTGCGGCTTACCGATGTTGGCCTCGACGTTGAACTCGCGGCGCATGCGGTCCACCAGGATGTCCAGGTGGAGCTCGCCCATGCCGGCGATGATCGTCTGGCCGGTCTCCTCGTCGTTGAAGACGCGGAAGGTCGGGTCCTCCTCGGCCAGGCGCTGGATCGCGGTGCCCAGCTTCTCCTGGTCCGACTTGGTCTTCGGCTCGATGGCGACCTGGATGACCGGCTCCGGGAACGTCATCGACTCGAGGACGACCTGGTTGGCCGGGTCACTGAGCGTGTCACCGGTGGTGGTCTGCTTGAGACCCTGGACGGCGATGATGTCGCCGGCCTGCGCGGAGGCACGCTCCTCGCGCTTGTTCGCGTGCATCTGGTAGATCTTGCCGATCCGCTCCTTGCGGTCCTTGGTGGAGTTGACCACCTGGGAACCGGAGTCGAGCGTGCCGGAGTAGACCCGGACGTACGTGAGCTTGCCGAGGTGCTTGTCGGTCTGGATCTTGAAGGCCAGGCCGGAGAACGGCTCGCTGTTCGACGGCTTGCGGACCATCGGCGTCTCGCCGTCGGTCGCGGTGCCCTCGATCGCCGGGACGTCCAGCGGCGACGGCAGGTAGTCGATCACGGCGTCGAGCATGGGCTGAACGCCCTTGTTCTTGAACGCCGAGCCGCAGAGCACCGGGTTGGCCTTGCTGGCGATCGTGGCGCGCCGGATGGCGGCCTTGATCTCGTCCTGCGAGACCTCTTCGCCCTCGAGGTACTTGAGCATGACCTCGTCGTCGACGTCGGCCAGCGTCTCGATCAGCTTCTCGCGCCACTCGTTCGCGGAGTCGACCAGGTCGGCCGGGATCTCCTCGATCGCGTAGTCCTCACCCTTCTGGGTCTCCCCACGCCAGGTGAGCGCGCGCATGCCGATCAGGTCGACGACACCGATGTGGTCGCCCTCGAGCCCGATCGGGATCTGGAGGACCAGCGGGGTGGCGTTGAGCCGGTCGATCATCATCTGAACGCAGCGGAAGAAGTCCGCACCGGTCCGGTCGAGCTTGTTGACGAAGCACATCCGGGGAACGTGGTACTTGTCCGCCTGACGCCACACGTTCTCGGTCTGCGGCTCCACGCCGGCCACGCCGTCGTACACCGCAACCGCACCGTCCAGCACCCGCAGCGACCGCTCCACCTCGACCGTGAAGTCGACGTGGCCGGGCGTGTCGATGATCTGGATCGTGTGGCCCTTCCACTCGCACTTGGTGGCGGCGGAAGTGATCGTGATACCGCGCTCCTGCTCCTGCTCCATCCAGTCCATGACGGCGGCGCCCTCGTGGACCTCACCGATCTTGTACGTGATGCCGGTGTAGAACAGGATTCGCTCAGTAGTCGTGGTCTTACCAGCATCGATGTGCGCCATGATGCCGATGTTGCGTACGTTGGCGAGCGCGTCTGCGGCGGCCACTTCAATCCCTACTTTTCTTCGTCGTCGTCTCGTGAACCGGTACGACTTGCGTTGTGGCCCGGCGATCACCGGGCTCACAACAGCGGGGTCTTACCAGCGGTAGTGCGCGAAGGCCTTGTTGGACTCCGCCATCTTGTGCGTGTCCTCGCGCCGCTTGACGGCGGCACCGAGGCCGTTGCTGGCGTCGAGCAGCTCGTTCTGGAGACGCTCGATCATCGTCTTCTCGCGGCGGGCCTTGGAGTACTGGACCAGCCAGCGCAGACCGAGGGTGGTCTGGCGCGGGGTGCGGACCTCGACCGGAACCTGGTAGGTCGCGCCACCGACGCGGCGGCTGCGGACCTCGAGGGTCGGCTTGACATTGTCCATCGCGCGCTTGAGGGTCACCACGGGATCGGTGCCGCTCTTCTCACGAGCACCCTCGAGGGCGCCGTAGACGATGCGCTCAGCGAGCTGACGCTTGCCGCCGATCAGGATCTTGTTGATCAGCTGAGTGACGAGCGGCGAGTTGTAAACCGGGTCCGCGACCACTGGGTGGCGCGGAGCGGGGCCCTTACGAGGCATGTCAGCTCTTCTCCTTCTTCGCGCCGTAACGGCTGCGGGCCTGCTTGCGGTTGCGGACACCCTGGGTGTCCAGCGAACCGCGGACGATCTTGTAGCGGACGCCCGGAAGGTCCTTCACTCGACCGCCTCGCACGAGCACGATCGAGTGCTCCTGCAGGTTGTGGCCGACGCCCGGGATGTACGCCGTCACCTCGATCTGGCTGCTGAGCTTCACACGAGCGACCTTGCGCAGCGCAGAGTTCGGCTTCTTGGGGGTGGTGGTGTACACGCGCGTGCACACGCCGCGTCGCTGAGGACTACCCTTCAGCGCCGGCGTCTTGGTCTTGCTCGTCTTCGCCTGACGGCCCTTTCGGACCAGCTGCTGGATCGTGGGCACCGGGTTTCTCCGCTCCCTTCGGCCGCTTCCTAGGCGGCCGCACCGTCTTGTATGGCTCTATGTGCCGGCCAGTCCCCGTTTCCGGGGATTGTCCGGCACCCGCGGTCGGGCGTGTCGTCCGGCTCACGGTCCCGCCGCGCGTCAGTTAACGCGCACCGGGTCTTGTCTTGGTCGACGCCCCGAAAGGGCGCCGGCTCGGCGCTTGGCCGCCTCGTCGCTTTACTGCCGACTCGGGCGCACGCACGAGTTGCCCGGGCAAGCCCGGGCACGAGGGGAAAGACTACCCACCTCAAGCACCCAGGTCAAAATGAAGACCGGGCGCGCGCGACGGATATCTCCGATACAAGTGTACCGGGTGCTCCACGGTGCCGACGCGGCGGTGCCACATCCCGCGTCACACCCTGGATCACATCGAAATCTGCAGCACCAGGGTCAACGCGAGAGAGAGCACAGCGATTCCCGCGCCGATCGCCCCGCAGATGATTCCGGCCATCCCCAGGCCGGCCCCGGTGAACCGCACCTGACCGGTCTGGCCCGACCGGCGGATCTGCCGGCGCGACACCACGCCGATCGCCACCGCTCCCCCGCCCGCGGCCACGCTGAGCAGCGTGAAAGCCCCGGCGACCCAGCCGCCCCAGCCCTCGGCCGAGCCGACCAGCCCGAAGCAGATCACCAGTAACGAGACCAGGATCGAGCCGATGCCGGCGATCATCGAGCCGATGGCCAGACCGGACGTGATCGGCTCGACCCGGAACTGCACCAGACCGAAGTCGGTGCCGGGCAGAACGTCGACCCGCTCCGGGCGCCACCGGCCCGAGGGGGGCGGGGGTGAGGGCACGGCGCCGTGCGCCCGCGGCTGGTTTGGCATTGAAGCATGCCCCGGCTGCGGTGATGGGACGGTCATATGAAGAGGATGTCACCCGTATGAGGCGCGGCGCACCCCGCCTCAGTCGGTGCCCGGCGAGAAGTCGGGACCGCCGGACGCCGCGGCCAGGTGCAGCAGGCCCGCGATCGACGCGATCACCAGCGAGGTCAGCGCCAGAACGATGCCCGCCCAGGCCAGCCGGCGGCCGCGCCGCACCCAGGCCGAGCCGGTCAGATAGCCCTGCGCCGCATAGGCCTGACGGTTGGCCTGCCGGGCCAGCAGCAGCGCCACGGTGGCCGGGATCACCCCACCCACGAAGGCGCCCAGCAGGAAGCCGGCCAGCCCGAGCGCGAAGACCGCTCGCGCCTTCGACGAGGGCGCGGGATCCGGGTCCATCGGGTGGCGGGTGGGTGCCGGGGCCGGAATCGTCACGTGAACCAGTCTAGGAAGGCCGAAGGGCGGCCGTGCAACGCACGACCGCCCTTCGGCACAAGGACCTTTAGCGGTACGACCCGAAATCGAAGTCGTCCAGCGGCACAGCCTGCCCGCTGGCCGGCCCGAAACCGTAGTCGGTCTCGGGGTACCCGGTCATCGAGTAGACCTTGGCCTTGGCCTCCTCGGTCGGCTCGACCCGGATGTTGCGGTACTTGGAGATACCGGTACCGGCCGGGATGAGCTTACCGATGATCACGTTCTCCTTGAGGCCGACGAGCGAGTCGCTGCGCGAGTTGATCGCCGCGTCGGTCAGCACCCGGGTCGTCTCCTGGAAGGAGGCGGCCGAGAGCCAGGAGTCGGTGGCCAGCGAGGCCTTGGTGATACCCATCAGCACCGGGCGACCGGCGGCGGGCTCGCCACCCTCGCCCACGATCCGGCGGTTCTCCGACTCGAAGAGCGCCCGGTCGACCAGGATGCCCGGCAGGAACTCCGCGGCACCCGAGTCGATGACCGTCACTCGCTTGAGCATCTGGCGAATGATGATCTCGATGTGCTTGTCGTGGATGAGCACACCCTGCGACCGGTAGACCTGCTGGACCTCGGCGGTCAGGTGAACCTGAACCGCCCGCGGGCCCATGATGCGCAGCAGCTCGTGCGGGTCGATGGTGCCCTCGGTCAGCTTCTCGCCGACGCCGACGTGGTCGCCGTCGTGGGCCCGGAGCTTGACGCGCTTGGAGATCTTGTCGTACACGATCTCCTCGCTGCCGTCGTCCGGCACCACGATGATCTTGCGCGAGCGCTCGCCGTCCTCGATGCGGATGCGTCCCGGGGTGTCGGCGATGGGCGCCTTGCCCTTGGGTACGCGGGCCTCGAAGATCTCCTGCACACGCGGCAGACCCTGGGTGATGTCCTCACCCGCGACACCACCGGTGTGGAAGGTACGCATCGTCAGCTGCGTGCCGGGCTCACCGATGGACTGGGCGGCGATGATGCCGACCGCCTCGCCGATGTCGACCGCCTTGCCGGTCGGCAGCGAACGGCCGTAGCAGGCCGCACACACGCCGAGCTTCGACTCACAGGTCAGCACCGAGCGAACCCGGACCTGCTCGACGCCGGCCGCGACCAGCTTGTCGACCATGATCGAGTTCAGGTCGTCGCCACGCGACACCACCCGGTTGCCCTGGGCGTCGTCGATGTTGTCGGCCAGCGTACGAGCGTGCACACCGGTCTCGGCGTGGACGTGCACGACCAGCGTGCCGTCCGCCTCGCGGTCGCCCACCTGCATCGGGATCGCGCGGTCGGTGCCGCAGTCCTCCTCGCGGATGATGACGTCCTGCGAGACGTCCACCAGACGACGGGTCAGGTAACCCGAGTCGGCGGTACGCAGCGCGGTGTCGGCCAGACCCTTACGGGCACCGTGCGTGGAGATGAAGTACTCCAGCACGGTCAGACCCTCGCGGTAGGACGAGGTGATCGGCCGCGGGATGATCTCACCCTTGGGGTTAGCCACCAGGCCACGGATCGCGGCGATCTGCCGGAGCTGCAGCAGGTTACCGCGGGCGCCCGAGTTGATCATGACCCAGAGCGGGTTCTCGTGCGGCAGCGAGTTCTCCATCTCCTTGGAGATCTCGTTGGTCGCCTTCGTCCAGATCTCGATCAGCTCGCCGCGACGCTCCTCGGCGGTCATGAGACCACGCTGGTACTGCTTGTCGATGCGGTCGGCCTCGGTCTGGTACTTGGCCAGGATCTCCGGCTTGCGCGGGGGACCGATGACGTCGCCCATACCGATCGTCACACCGGACCAGGTGGCCCAGTGGAAACCGGCCTCCTTGAGCGCGTCCAGGGTCGCCGCGAGGGCGACCTTGGGGAAGCGCTCGGCGAGGTCGTTGACGATCGCCGACAGCTGACCCTTGCGGATCTCGTAGTTCACGAAGCGGTAGCCCGGGGGCAGCGTCTCGTTGAACAGCACCCGGCCGAGCGTGGTCTCGACGAGCAGCGGCTCGCCCTCGACCCACTCCTCCGGAGCGGTCCACGCGTCGCCCTTGGCGCCGTTGTCGACCCCGATGACGTCGCGGAGACGGATCTTGACCGTCGCCTGCAGGTGCAGCTCGCCGTTGTCGAACGCCATCCGAGCCTCGGCGTCCGAGCTGAAGACCCGGCCCTCACCCTTGGCACCGTCGGTCTGGTGCGTCAGGTAGTAGAGGCCGATGACCATGTCCTGGGTAGGCATGGTGACGGGCTTGCCGTCGGCCGGCTTGAGGATGTTGTTCGACGAGAGCATCAGGATCCGGGCCTCGGCCTGCGCCTCGGCCGACAGCGGCACGTGCACCGCCATCTGGTCACCGTCGAAGTCGGCGTTGAACGCCGTACACACGAGCGGGTGGATCTGGATCGCCTTGCCCTCGACCAGCTGGGGCTCGAAGGCCTGGATGCCCAGGCGGTGCAGGGTCGGCGCGCGGTTCAGCAGCACCGGGTGCTCGCTGATGACCTCCTCGAGGACGTCCCACACGACCGGACGCTGACGCTCGACCATCCGCTTGGCCGACTTGATGTTCTGCGCGTGGTTCAGGTCGACCAGGCGCTTCATCACGAACGGCTTGAACAGCTCCAGCGCCATCTGCTTGGGCAGACCGCACTGGTGCAGCTTCAGGCGCGGGCCGACGACGATGACCGAACGGCCGGAGTAGTCGACGCGCTTGCCGAGCAGGTTCTGACGGAACCGGCCCTGCTTGCCCTTGAGCATGTCGGACAGCGACTTCAGCGGGCGGTTACCCGGACCGGTGACCGGCCGGCCACGACGGCCGTTGTCGAACAGCGCGTCGACGGCCTCCTGGAGCATCCGCTTCTCGTTGTTCACGATGATCTCGGGCGCGCCCAGGTCGATCAGTCGCTTGAGTCGGTTGTTCCGGTTGATGACGCGGCGGTACAGGTCGTTCAGGTCGCTGGTCGCGAAGCGGCCACCGTCGAGCTGCACCATCGGGCGCAGGTCCGGCGGGATGACCGGGACGCAGTCGAGCACCATGCCGAGCGGCGAGTTCCGCGTGTTCAGGAACGCGGCGACGACCTTGAGGCGCTTGAGCGCACGGATCTTCCGCTGGCCCTTACCGGTGCGAATGATCTCGCGCAGGTTCTCGGCCTCAGCGTCCAGGTCCATGTTCTGCAGCAGCGCCTTGATCGCCTCGGCGCCCATGCCACCGGTGAAGTACTCACCGAAGCGGTCCCGCAGCTCGCGGTAGAGCAGCTCGTCGGTGACCAGCTGCTTGGAGTCGAGCTTGCGGAAGGTGTCGAGCACCTCGTCGAGCCGGTCGATCTCGCGCTGCGCCTTGTCACGGATCTGGCGCATCTCGCGCTCGCCGGCCTCCTTGACCTTGCGGCGCACGTCGGCCTTGGCACCCTCGGCTTCGAGCTCCGAGAGGTCCTGCTCCAGCTTCGCGGCACGCTTCTCGATCTCCGAGTCGCGGCTGTTCTCGGACTGGCGCTTCTCGGCGAAGATCTCGTTCTCGATGGTGGACAGGTCGCGGTGACGCGACTCGGCGTCCACGCTCGTGACCACGTACGAGGCGAAGTAGATGATCTTCTCGAGGTCCTTGGGCGCGAGGTCGAGCAGATAGCCCAGGCGGCTCGGCACACCCTTGAAGTACCAGATGTGCGTGACCGACGCGGCCAGCTCGATGTGACCCATGCGCTCACGGCGGACCTTGGACCGGGTCACCTCGACGCCGCAGCGCTCACAGATGATGCCCTTGAACCGGACCCGCTTGTACTTGCCGCAGTAGCACTCCCAGTCCCGCTGAGGACCGAAGATCTTCTCGCAGAAGAGTCCGTCCTTCTCGGGCTTGAGCGTGCGGTAGTTGATCGTCTCGGGCTTCTTGACCTCGCCGTGCGACCACTGCCGGATGTCGTCAGCGGTAGCAAGGCCGATGCGCAACTCGTCGAAGAAGTTGACGTCGAGCACTTGGACTATCCCTCGTGTTTCGTTGCTCGGGTGAATTCAAGGCCGGCGGGGGCGGCCCCGGCCGGTGAAGGCCGGGACCGCTTCCGTCAGATCTCTTCGACGCTGCTGACGCCCTCGTTCGGGCGACGTGACAGGTCGATGCCGAGTTCCTCCGCGGCCCGGAAGACCTCGTCGTCCGTCTCGCGCATCTCGAGGGCTACACCGTCGCTGGAAAGCACCTCGACGTTCAGGCACAGCGACTGCAGCTCCTTGAGGAGCACCTTGAAGGACTCCGGGATTCCCGGCTCCGGGATGTTCTCGCCCTTGACGATGGCCTCGTAGACCTTCACGCGGCCGAGAACGTCGTCGGACTTGATGGTGAGCAGCTCCTGCAGCGCGTAAGCGGCGCCGTAGGCCTGCATCGCCCAGCACTCCATCTCGCCGAACCGCTGGCCACCGAACTGCGCCTTACCACCCAGCGGCTGCTGCGTGATCATCGAGTACGGGCCGGTCGACCGAGCGTGAATCTTGTCGTCGACCAGGTGGTTCAGCTTCAGGATGTAGACGTACCCGACCGAGACCGGGTCCGGCAGAGGCTCGCCGGAGCGGCCGTCGAACAGCTGCGCCTTGCCGTCGCCGTTGACCAGCCGCTTACCGTCGCGGTTGACCAGCGTCGACTGGAGGAGACCCTTGATCTCCTCTTCCTGCGCACCGTCGAAGACGGGGGTCGCGACGTTCGAGTCCTTGGGGGACTCGTGCGCCTCGATCGCGCGCAGCTGGCGCTTCCACTCCGCGTCGTCGCCCTCGACCTCCCAGCCGGTCTTGGCGATCCACCCGAGGTGGGTCTCCAGAACCTGGCCGATGTTCATACGCGAGGGCACACCGAGCGGGTTGAGCACGATGTCGACCGGGGTGCCGTCCTCGAGGAACGGCATGTCCTCGACGGGCAGGATCTTGGAGATGACGCCCTTGTTGCCGTGGCGGCCCGCGAGCTTGTCACCGTCCTGGATCTTGCGCTTCTGGGCCACGTAGACGCGGACCAGCTCGTTGACACCCGGGGGAAGCTCGTCGCCGTCCTCGCGCGAGAACGTGCGGACGCCGATGACCGTGCCGGTCTCGCCGTGCGGCACCTTCAGCGAGGTGTCCCGGACTTCCCGGGCCTTCTCACCGAAGATCGCGCGGAGCAGCCGCTCCTCGGGGGTCAGCTCGGTCTCGCCCTTCGGCGTGACCTTGCCGACCAGGATGTCGCCGGGGACGACCTCGGCACCGATCCGGATGATGCCGCGCTCGTCGAGGTCGGCAAGCATTTCCTCGCTGACGTTCGGGATGTCGCGGGTGATCTCTTCCGGGCCGAGCTTGGTGTCACGGGCGTCGACCTCGTGCTCCTCGATGTGGATCGAGGTGAGGACGTCCTGCTGGACGAGGCGCTGCGACAGGATGATCGCGTCCTCGTAGTTGTGACCCTCCCAGCACATGAACGCGACGAGCAGGTTGCGGCCGAGGGCCATCTCCCCCTCGTCGGTGCACGGACCGTCGGCGACGACCTGGCCGGCTTCGACCCGGTCACCCTCGAACACGACCGGCTTCTGGTTGACGCAGGAGCCGGCGTTGGAGCGGCGGAACTTGTGCAGCAGGTACGTGCGGCGGTGACCGTCGTCCTGGTGCACCGTCACGTAGTCGGCACACAGGTCCTCGACCACGCCGCCGACCTCGGCGACGACGACGTCACCGGCGTCGACCGCGGCACGGTATTCCATGCCGGTACCGACCAGCGGCGCCTCGGCCTTGACCAGCGGCACGGCCTGACGCTGCATGTTCGCGCCCATGAGCGCGCGGTTCGCGTCGTCGTGCTCGAGGAACGGGATCATCGCGGTCGCGACCGAGGTCATCTGCCGCGGCGACACGTCCATGTAGTCGACCTCCGTGCCAGGCACGTAGTCGACCTCACCGCCCTTACGGCGGACCAGGACGCGGTCGTCGGCGAAGGTGCCGTCGCTGCGCAGCGTGGCGTTCGCCTGCGCCTTGATGAACCGGTCTTCCTCGTCCGCGGTCAGGTAGTGCACCTCGTCGGTGACAACGCCCGCCTCGACCTTGCGGTAAGGCGTCTCGATGAAACCGAAGGGGTTGACCCGCGCGAACGTGGAGAGCGCGCCGATCAGGCCGATGTTCGGGCCCTCCGGCGTCTCGATCGGGCACATCCGGCCGTAGTGGGACGGGTGCACGTCACGGACCTCGAAGCCGGCCCGCTCGCGCGAGAGGCCACCGGGGCCCAGCGCGGACAGACGACGCCGGTGGGTCAGACCCGCCAGCGGGTTGGTCTGGTCCATGAACTGCGACAGCTGCGAGGTGCCGAAGAACTCCTTGATCGCCGCCACCACGGGACGGATGTTGATCAGGGTCTGCGGCGTGATCGCCTCGACGTCCTGGGTCGTCATGCGCTCGCGGACGACGCGCTCCATCCGGGACAGGCCGACGCGGACCTGGTTCTGGATGAGCTCGCCCACGGTGCGCAGACGACGGTTGCCGAAGTGGTCGATGTCGTCGGCCTCGTAGCCCTCCTCACCGGCGTGCAGCCGGCAGAGGTACTCCACGGTCTTGACGACGTCTTCCTCGGTCAGCGTGCCCCGGACGATCGGGACGTCGATCTCGAGCTTCTTGTTGAACTTGTAACGGCCGACCTTGGCGACGTCGTACCTCTTCGGGTTGAAGAAGAGGTTGTCGAGCAGGGTCTGCGCGTTCTCCCGGGTCGGGGGCTCGCCAGGGCGGAGCTTGCGGTAGATGTCGAGCAGGGCCTCGTCCTGCCCGGCGATGTGGTCCTTCTCCAGGGTGGTCATGAGGAGCTCGGACCAGCCGAAGCGCTCACGGATCTGGTCGGCCGACCAGCCGATCGCCTTGAGCAGGACGGTGACGGCCTGCCGGCGCTTGCGGTCGATCCGGACACCGACGGTGTCGCGCTTGTCGATGTCGAACTCCAGCCAGGCACCCCGGCTGGGGATGACCTTGACACTGGAGAGGTCGCGGTCGGAGGTCTTGTCCGGCTCCTTGGTGAAGTACACGCCCGGCGAGCGGACGAGCTGGCTCACCACGACGCGCTCCGTGCCGTTGATGACGAACGTCCCCTTGGGGGTCATCATCGGGAAGTCACCCATGAACACGGTCTGGCTCTTGATCTCGCCAGTCGTGTTGTTGGTGAACTCCGCGGTCACGAACAGCGGTGCGCAGTAGGTCAGATCCTTCTCCTTGCACTCCTCGATCGAGGCCTTGACCTCGTCGAAGCGCGGGGAGGAGAAGGACAGCGACATAGTGCCGGAGAAGTCCTCAATGGGACTGATCTCTTCGAGGATCTCTGCGAGGCCCGAGTGGGCGTGCGGGTCGTCCGTCGATCGAGCCTGCCAAGCCTCGTTTCCGACCAGCCAGTCGAAGGACTCCGTCTGGAGGGCCAGGAGGTTAGGAACCTCAAGTTGCTCGGTGATCCTGCCGAAAGAGACACGGCGGGGTGCGTATGCGCTCGACGTACGGCTGGTCTTCGCAGGGCGGGAAGCTGCCAAGATGCGTCCTTCCGAGGACCGGTGCTGCTGATGCGGCTGCAGCTGCGGTATGCAACTGTTTGCGTGCACTCCAACGAGCCCCCAGGAAGTCATCCGGATGGATGTCCTGGCAGGGCTCAAGACAGAAGGCAGCGCAAACTAGCAGTGTAGCCGCTCGGCTAACCGCTGTCCAGCCCACACCCGAGGGCGGCCTGCGGAACGTGTCCCGTACGCCTCTGACCTGCGCCTTTATCGGCCAGGGCCATCTGCGGGACCGCTCAACGCGGCGTCTCTCCCTCGGTGCCTCGCCCTCGGGGACCGGTAGAACCGGCTTACCCGAAGGTCGGCTGTCGCAAGCGCGGAAACTTGCTGTTGTCAGCGTGCCTGTCAGCGGACACACAGTCAAGGGCTGCGTGGTGGGTCGACTTCGCGCCGTTCTCCGCTCGGCGCGCCTTAGCGACCATACTCCACGATATGCGCGGTTGGACCCGCTTTGCGAGTCGGCCGTCCGACAGCCGAGACCGAGCCTTTGACCAGCGAAGAACACGAATGGCGAGGACCCCAACACGGGTCCTCGCCATTCGCAAGAGAAAGCGGTGATGCGCTAGATCACTTGAGGGTGACCTTGGCGCCTTCGCCCTCGAGCTTGGCCTTGGCGGCCTCGGCCTTCTCCTTGTTGACACCCTCGAGGATCGCCTTGGGGGCGGACTCGACGGCGTCCTTGGCCTCCTTGAGGCCCAGGCCGGTCAGCTCACGCACGACCTTGATGACCTGGATCTTCTTGCCGCCGTCACCCTCGAGGACGACGTCGAACGAGTCCTGCTCCACGGCAGCCTCGGGGGCCGCGCCGGCCGCAGCCGGGCCGGCGACCGCGACGGGCGCGGCGGCCTTGACGTCGAAGACGTCCTCGAACGTCTTCACGAACTCCGACAGCTCGATGAGCGTCATTTCCTTGAACGCGTCGAGCAGCTCGTCGGTGCTGAGCTTCGCCATGTCTGGCAACCTTTCCTAGCTTCTGATTGAAAAACTGCTCGGTTCGCGAGGCCGTCAGGCGGCCTCGGCGGAACCGTCCTTCTCACGCTCGGCACGCAGGGCGTCCACCAGGCGCACGGCCTGGGAGAGCGGAGCCTGGAACGTGGCCGCGGCCTTGCTCAGGTTGCCCTTCATGGCGCCGGCCAGCTTGGCCAGCAGCACCTCACGGGACTCGAGGTCGGCGAGCTTGTTGACCTCGTCAGCCGTGAGGGCCTTGCCCTCGAAGACGCCGCCCTTGACGATCAGGACGGGGTTGGCCTTGGCGAAGGCCCGGAGACCCTTGGCCGCCTCGACCACATCGCCGTTGACGAAGGCGAGCGCGGTAGGACCGGTGAACAGCGCGTCGAGGCCCTCGATGCCCGCGTCGCTGGCAGCACGCTTCGCCAGGGTGTTCTTCGACACGGAGTACTTCGTGTCGCCGCCCAGCGAACGGCGCAGCTCGGTGAGCTGCTTGACAGTGAGACCGCGGTATTCGGTCAGCACGGTGGCCGCCGAGTTACGGAAGTCGTCCGTCAGCTCCGCGACGGCACTGGCCTTATCGGCCCGGACCGGCTTGTCCGCCATGTCCCTCCTCTCTCAATGCTCGAGCCACTGGCCGAACCGAAGGAGGGAGCAGAATGAGAAACGCCCCGGCGCAGGGCGCACGGGGCGGAGCAAGTTCTTTTCAGACCTTGATCACGAACCGTTCTCCCCTGCGCGGGCCGCCCGCATCTGCGGGACCTTCGACCAGGCATCCGTCTCACAACGTCAGCCTCGGCGACCAGCGGTCTATGGGTGGAACTTCAGCATCGAACTGTACGCGATCCACTTTCCAACACCAAATTCAAGCCCTTGGGCGTACGCGTCGTGCCCGCCCACAACCGCACAGACCGTCGCACCGGGCCGACGGGCGCCATCACCCCAGGCGCCCAGAAAGCCCGCAAGGCCCCCGCCGGCTCATGAGATTGGCAGCCGTCGCCCCCCACGCCCCGGAGCGCGTGGCGGCCGTCGCGAACGGGTGCGATGGCCCAAGGGCGATGGTGATCGTCAGGAGCGGGTGCGGCGTAGCCAGGCGTAGGTGGCGAACGTGGCGGCACACCACAGGGCGGCCCAGGTGACCAGCAGGGTCAGGGTGGTCGCCGACGGTGGGGTGACGTCGTTGAGGACTCGGGCGGTGGCCATCACGGGTGGGACCAGCCAGGGGGCGAAGGAGTTCTGCAGGCCCAGGACGATCACGAGGACGGCCGATACGACCAGGATGGCTACGCCGTTGCGGACGCTTCTGGTCACGGCTCGGCTGGACAGGGCGCCCAGCGCGACGGCGGGCGGGATGGCCAGCAGGTGGGCCAGAGCGCCTAGGAGCATGCCGGGCAGAACGGCCTTGGTGGTGTCGATGCCGTGGAACAGCCACGGGGCGAGCATCGCCAAGGTGCAGACGAGCAGGGCGAGTACGGCGGCGGCCACGACTCCGGCCAGGGCCTCGCGGCGGGCCCTTACGGCCACGCGGGCCAGGCGGCGTTGCACGTCGGGTTCCGTGTCGAGCAGGAGCTTGGTCTGCCAGGCCAGTACGGGGAACAAAGCCGCGGCCGAGTAGCCGTAGGCGACCGACGCCGGGGACGCTCCACCGCCGTAGATGATGCCCAGCACCACCAGGACCGCGATCGCGGGCGAGATGACACGGCCGCCGCGGAGGAAACCGGCGAGGCGCATACGGGTGAGAGCGGTCACGGGCGGTCCTGATTCCATGAGCCGGCGGCGGCCTTGTCAGCGCGAGTCTCGGGCGGGGTGATAGTCCCGTCGGGTCGAGGGCGGGAGGATTGCGGTTGTTCGGCGGCCACGTCGCGTACGCCTAGAACACGGTGACCCTCGGCAGTCAGCTTGGCCATGGCTTGGTCTGCCTCGGCCCGGGACGTCTCGATCTCGATGATGACCCGCGAGGAGGGCTCGGCCGGCGAGGAGAGCTCGGCCGGCGTGACCAGAGCGTCGGCGACCGACCAGTGGATCGCGTCGGGGAGGTTCTCGATCTCGCCTCGGTGGTCACTGATCAAGGCCATGCCGCCGGCGGCGGTCACCTCGGCGACGATTCCGGGGATGAGGGCGCGGGCGGTCGCGTCGAGGCCCTCCCAGGGCTCGTCGAGGATCAGGAGACCGGGGCGGGTGATCAACGCCTGGGCCAGGCCCACCTTCTGCGCGGTGCCTTTGGAGAGGTCGCCGAGGCGGGTGGTGGTGTGCTCGGTGAGCAGGAGACGCTCGATCCACTCGTCGGCGGCTGACGGAGCCCGGCCCCGGAGACTCGCCATGCGGTGGAGGTAGTCGCGTGCGGTGAAGGGCTGGTCGGCCGGGAAACGCTCGGGGACCCAGCCGATCACGGACGGACGAGCGGCTATCGCGCCTCGGGTCGGTCGCAGGACGCCGGCGGCCAGCTGGAGGAGGGTGGATTTGCCGGCGCCGTTGCGGCCCAGGACGACGATCGTCTGGCCGGGCTCGACCGTGGCCCGCACGTCGCGCAGGGTCCAGGCGGCGCGGCGGCCGTAGCGGAACCACACTCCGTCGAAAAGCACGCCGCGAAGCCTCCCATAGAAAAGGCCCCCGGGGAGATCCCCGGGGGCCTTCGAAAAACTGTTGGATCAGGCTTCGGTGTTCGTGAAGCCCTTGACCACGTTCGGGTCAACCGGCACGCCGGGGCCCATGGTGGTGGTGACGGTGACCTTGCGGAGGTACTTGCCCTTGGCGGCGGACGGCTTGGCCCGCAGCACCTCGTCGAGAACCGCCGCGTAGTTGTCCACCAGCTGGTCCTCGGTGAACGAGGCCTTACCGATGATCAGGTGCAGGTTCGAGTGCTTGTCGACGCGGAAGGTGATCTTTCCGCCCTTGATCTCGTTGATCGCCTTGGTCACGTCCATGGTGACCGTGCCGGTCTTCGGGTTGGGCATGAGACCACGCGGGCCGAGGATGCGGGCGATACGACCGATCTTGGCCATCTGGTCGGGGGTGGCGATCGCCGCGTCGAAGTCGAGCCAGCCACCCTGGATGCGGGCGACGAGCTCGTCGGTGCCGACCTCGTCGGCGCCGGCCGCGACGGCCTCTTCAGCCTTCGCGCCCTGGGCGAAAACGATCACGCGGGCGGTCTTGCCGGTGCCGTGGGGCAGGTTGACCACGCCGCGGACCATCTGGTCGGCCTTACGCGGGTCGACGCCCAGGCGCATGGCGACCTCGACGGTGGCGTCGAACTTGGTCGTGGTGGTGTCCTTCGCGAGCTTGATCGCCTCAGCCGGCTCGTAGAGCTTGTTGTGGTCGATCAGCTCGTCGCCCTTGCGGTAACCCTTGCTGCGCTGCATGTTCACTTACTCCTGTGGTAGATGGCGGGCCCCTTGATCAGGAGCCCTCCCACTGACTGCTTGTCAGATCTTGGTGACCTGGTTGAAGTTGAGCTCCACCGGCGTCTCGCGACCGAAGATGGAGACCAGAACCTTCAACTTCTGCTGGTCGGCATTAATTTCACTGATCGAGGCCGGCAGCGAGGCGAACGCGCCGTCGGTGACCGTGACCGAGTCGCCGACCTCGAAGTCGAGGACCTTGATCTCGGGCTTGGCCTTCTTCTCCTCCGCCTCGACGGCGGGGGCGAGCCACTTCAGAACCTCGTCGAGCGAGAGCGGGGCCGGGCGGTCGACCCGGTCGGTGGCGCCCACGAAGCCGGTCACACCGGGGGTGTTGCGCACACACGAGTACGACTCGGGGGTCAGATCCATCCGGACGAGGATGTAGCCCGGGAAGACCTTGTTGTTGACCTGGACGCGCTTGCCGCCCTTGACCTCGACCTCTTCACGGGTCGGAACCTCGACCTGGAAGATGAAATCCTCCATGTCGAGGCTGGTGATGCGGGTCTCGAGGTTGGTCTTGACCTTGTTCTCGTAACCCGCGTAGGAGTGCACCACGTACCAGTCGCCGGGGGCGTAACGCAGCTTCTGCCGAAGCTCCTGCACCGGGTCGAAATCCTCGTCCGGCTCGGCAGCGGCCTCGTCAGCGGCAGCCTCGGCGCTCGTCTCGGGCTCAGCGGCGTCGACCGACTCGTCGGTTTCCGCCGTGGCCACCGACGACTGCTCGTCGCTCGCCTGCGCGGTCTCGTCGTCGTACTCAGGCACGCTCGCTCACTTCCAGATAAGTTCTCGTCGGGCCGGCGTCAGCCGCCGAACGCCCAGAGGATGGCCTTGCCCAGGCCGAGGTCCAGGAGCCCGACGATCGTCGTCATGACCACCACGAAGACGATCACGATCGAGGTGTAGGTCAGCAGCTCCTTGCGGGTCGGCCAGATGACCTTACGCAGTTCGCTGACGACCTCACGGACGAAACCACCGATGCGGCCGAACAGGCCGGAACGGCGGACTTCCTTCTTCGCCTTCGGTGACCGCTCGGCGAGCGCGGTGCCGCCGCGGCCTACCGGCTCGGCGTCGTCGTCGGCCGGCTCTTTGTCATCGTCGACGGCGTCGGCAAACACCTCGTCGTCGGCCGGGTCGCCGGCGTCACCGGGTCGATTCCTCTCGGCCATGCCGCCCTACTTCCGTCATCGGTGGTGGGGTCCCCTGGTCGGCGCTCGTTCCGGGCGCGGGGCCGTGCGGACCGCGCACCGGGCGGGCACGTCTAGGAGGTTTGCGCAGGGGTGACAGGACTTGAACCTGCAGCCTGCGGTTTTGGAGACCGCTGCTCTGCCAATTGAGCTACACCCCTTTGCGGGACAGGTGAAACCCCGGTCCAGGCAGGCTGGTCCGGGGGGTCATTGCCCCACGGCGCACCAGTGTACGGGTTGAGACGGGGTTCTCCCAACCCGGGCTCGCCCTAGCGCTTCCTGATGGTCGCCTGCGCCAGGGAGAGCACCTTTTCGCCCTGGCAGGTGGCGGTCAGCGAGAGCTTGGTGTGGCCCTCGTCGGTGGTGCCCTTCACTGTGGCGGTGACGACCACCTCGGTGCCCTCGTCGGTGTCGGGAACAGGCACCGGGCGGGAGAACCGCACGCTGTATTCCACGACCGCGTCGGGGGCGCCGGCCCAGGCGGTAACGGCCCGGCCGACCAGCGCCATCGTGAACATGCCGTGCGCGATCACGCCGGGCAGGCCGACGCCGGTGGCGACGCGGTCGCTCCAGTGGATCGGGTTGAAGTCGCCCGAGGCTCCGGCGTAGCGCACCAGGTCGGCCCGGGTCACCCGGAAGGTCTGCGGCTCGAGAACGTCACTCATCTCAGTGTTCCCCTCGCTGCACGAGCTTGGACCAGACGGTCACGACCGGCTCGCCGTCGGCGGTGGTGACCTCGGTGCGGGTGGTGAGGAAGTCGTGCCCGCCCCGCGAAGTGATCTCGTCGACCGAGTTGACGCAGACCAGGGCGTCGCCGGCCACGACGGGGCGGCTGTAGGCGAACCTCTGGTCGCCGTGCACGACGCGGCTGTAGTCGAGGCCGAGATCCGGGTCCTCGATGATCTGCCGGCTGGCCGACATGGTGATCGCGACCGGGAAGGTGGGCGGGGCCACCACGTCGGCGTAGCCGAGGGCCTGGGCGGCCTCGGGGTCGTGGTAGGCG
Source organism: Actinoplanes solisilvae (assembly GCF_003999975.1). Lineage (GTDB taxonomy): Bacteria > Actinomycetota > Actinomycetes > Mycobacteriales > Micromonosporaceae > Actinoplanes > Actinoplanes solisilvae. The sequence continues at coordinate 370,850 of NZ_RJAC01000002.1, forward strand.
GCGTCGGTGGCGCCGATCGCGCGGGCGAACTCGCGGATCTTCTCGCGGCCGACCAGGTAGGGCTCGGTGGCCGGCCAGGAGCGGCCGACGAAAGACTGGTCCAGGGGCATGTCTCTAGAACCTACTGGGTCCGTGAATGACAATGCGCCGCCCGGTCAGTGACCGGACGGCGCAGAGTTGAGTTGTAGGGAGACGCTCAGCGGGTCTCGCGGTGCACCGTGTGACGGCCGTCGCGGGGGCAGAACTTCTTCAGCTCGATCCGGTCCGGGTCGTTACGCCGGTTCTTCCGGGTGATGTAGTTCCGCTCCTTGCACTCCGTACAAGCCAGGGTGATCTTCGGACGGACGTCGGTCGCCTTGGCCACGACGGGTTGCCCTTCTGCTAACGGGATTTCTTGAACGACGCTCCAAGGTACGCCCTAGGAACGCCGACATGCAAATTGGGACCCCGGGTGGGATCCCTTGCAAGTAGCGGTGGCCGGACTTGAACCGGCGACACAGCGATTATGAGCCGCTTGCTCTGCCATCTGAGCTACACCGCCAGAGCCAGGCCCAAGTCCAACGCCTGTGGCGGGAACGAACCCGGTAGAGCCCCCTTACGGAATCGAACCGTAGACCTTCTCCTTACCATGGAGACGCTCTGCCGACTGAGCTAAGGGGGCTTGCGCGCGATCTCTCGCTTGGTGCGCAGGGAAAGCTTACACGGACCTCCTCCGGGGGTGAAATCGACTCCCCCAAACCGGCAACACCGCAGGTCAGATCACTGCGCGGAGCCTGCGGACCTCTCCTGAGGGGGTGTTCGCCGGCTCGGTCTGGGCGCTGAACCAGGCCTCGAGACGCTCGTACGGCAGGGGGCGGCTGAACAGATAGCCCTGGCCGATCTCGCAGCCCATCTCTTCGAGCAGGTCAAGGGTCAGCTCACTCTCGACCCCCTCGGCCACGACCGTGAGGCCGAACTCGCGGGACAGGCTGATCACCGCCCGGACGATCGCGAGGTCGCCGGTGTCGGTGGCCATGCCCTGCACGAAGCTGTCGTCGATCTTCACCTCGTGCACCGGCCATTGGCGCAGATAGGACAGCGAGGACGCACCGGTGCCGAAGTCGTCGACGCTGAGCCGCACCCCGAGGTCGCGCAGGCGGTAGAGGGTCGGCAGGACGCGTTCGATGTCGCCGAGCATGCCGGGCTCGGAGATCTCGAAGGTCACCTGGGCGGCGGCCACCCCGTACGTCTCGAGCAGTGTGGCGACCTGGTCGGGGAAGCGGGAGTCGAGCAGGGTGCGCACCGACAGGTTGACCGCGATCGAGAGCGGCCTTTCCTGGTCGGCCCACTCGCGGCAGCGACGCAGGCCCTCGGTGAGCACCACCTCGGTGAGCCGGGAGAGCTGGCCGGTGTGCTCGGCGACGGCGATGAAGTCTTCGGGGGCCACCTCGCCCTGGGCCGGGTGCTGCCAGCGGGCGAGGCACTCGACGCCGACCAGATGACGGTCGGTGAGCGTGACCTTGGGCTGGAAGTAGACCTCGAGGGCGCCGCTGTCGAGAGCCGTACGCAGGTCGGCCGCGATGCCGAGACGGCGGACGGCGCGGGACTCCAGGGCGGGGTGGAAGAGCTGCACCCCGTACGGAAGGACCTTGGCGGCGTTGGCGGCCAGCTCGGCCCGTTGCAGCAGCATCTCGGGGTCGCTGCCGTGGTCGGGATAGACGGCCACGCCGACCGCGGTGTCGATGTCGAGGGTGAGCGTGCCGACCGTCATCGGGCCGCGCAGTTCCTCGCGCATGTCGGTGGCGAGCTGGACCGTGGAGTCGGTGCTCTCGGCGCGCAGCGTGACCACGAACTCGTCGCCGCCGATGCGGCCCACCAACGCGCCCGGGCCGGCGATGGCGCGCAGCCGACCGGCCACCTCGGCGAGCAGCTTGTCGCCGGCGGCGTGGCCCATCGACTCGTTCACGTCGCGCTGGCCGTCGACGTCGAAGAGCAGGAGTGCGACGACCTCGTCCTCGGCGCGCACCTTGACCGACTCGGCGAGCGCGTCGGTGACCCGGCGCCGGTTGGGCAATGCGGTGAGGCGGTCGTGGTAGGCGTCGTAGCGGAGCCGGTCGACCAGCCGCGAGTTCTCGACCGCGACCGCGACATGCGCGGCGATGGTCTCGAGCACCTGCACGTCGGCCGGGCGGAAGCTGCGGGAGTCGCCGAGCCGGTTGACCACCTCGAGGCTGCCGACCGAGGTCTGGCCCGACTGCAGCGGGACCACGATGACGTCTTTTATCTTGGTGTCGCGCAGCGCCTGCCGCATCGCCTCGGAGGCGGGGAACTGCGGGCCGACCGCCAGCGTGCGCCCATCGCCGATCGCCTTCTCGCGGATCGCGGCGGGAGTGAGCGAGAGGTCGAGCAGGCCTTTGTTCTCGACCCGGGCCGTGAGCAGCACCTCCGGGTGCCGGCCCTGGGGCAGGAGCCAGAGGGTGGCGTACTCGGAGCGCATCAGCGCCTGGACTCGGCCGAGCATGACGTCGGGCAGCCCGGCGTCGCTGCTCTCGTCACGGACGGCCTTGGTGAGCTCGTAGACGTCGGACAGGGTGCGGTGCTGCCGGTAGAACTCGGCGAACGAGCGCAGCATGAGGATCAGCGCGAGCACCAGGAAGGCGAGCAGCAGGGCCGACCAGGTGGTGGCCTCGAGCGCGACCAGGAAGATCAGGCCGATGACCGAGTTGATGCCGGACATCGTCCACACGGGCAACGTGCCACGCAGGACCTCCTGGCCGGCCTTGGCGCTCTGCACCACGGCCATCACCCCGGCCAGGCTGAGCACCTCGACCAGGACGCTGAGCCCGACGGCGGCGAAAAGGATGGCCCAGGTGCCCGGGCCGGCGCCGCGGATCTCGGGCAGCGCGGCGATCAGGAGAACGGCGGCCGCCGCACCGGCGGCCGACTTCGCGACGTTGAACCAGAGCTTGCTGGCCACCACGTCGTTACGGCGGGCCAGCTGGGCGATCAGCAGCGCCAGGGTCATCACGAGGATGACCATCGTCGGCGGCAGGTAGTAGAGCGCGAGCAGAAACGGGACTTCGGTGATGTAGACGCTGATGGTGCTGCGCCGGATCACCACGTTGACGACGCCGATGTAGGCCACCATGACGCCGGCGAGGGCGATCAGCCCCCCGAACCATTCGTGGAACCACCGCGGGTCCTGAACCCAGAACCCAGCCATGCAGATGAGCGCGAAGAGGCCCAGCGGGCTGGTGATCAACCAGGCGTACTGCGCGGAACGCCGTCTCTCCCGCGGTCGCCCGCTCATTGCGCTCCCTCGTCAGTCGACGTGACCCGGCAGCACCGAAAGGATGTGCGGCTGGCTCCTCAGTCCCATTCCAAAACGGTGGCGGTCATCGGCGATCCGGCCGACGCGGTCGGGTGGCCGCCGGCCACGCCGGCGATGCCTCCGAATGCGACAGCAAGGGCCAAAACCAAGCCGGTGAAACGGCCCAGCTTCCGTCGGAACATGTATGGCTCCTGCGGTGTATTACGCGGTCGGTGGGGGGTCACATGATGGTGCCACACGCGGTGTGCGACGGGGAGTGTCCATCGGCGGGTCGGAACCGCGTATTCCGAAAACCTGACCGAACGGTTGAGTTGTTACCCCTCGCGAGAAGCGCAAAATTGACAACTTTATGTCCGAAATAAGGGAAAAATGAGGGCGATTCACCTGGCTTGCGTCAGGAAATCTTGACGTCAGGGAACCCTGACGCCAGGCTGTTGCGCCGTGGCTATCTCCCCCGACGATCTTGAACGACGGCACACGCTGTCCTCGGCTACAACGCGTTACGACGAACTGAGGATGCGCGACGCGCTGGCCGCGGTGACCACGGCCGACACCGAGCCCCTGACCTGCGAGGAGACGCTCGAGATGCTGGCCCTCAGCGAGGTCGTGATCCGCAAGGCCGGGTACGGGCGCCAGGTGATGGTGCGGGCGGCCCGCACCGCGGGGGCGTCGTGGACACAGGTCGGCACCGCGCTCGGCAGCAGCAAGCAGGCCGCCTGGGAAGCGCACAACCGCTGGGCCGACGAGCAGGTCTAGCCCATCGCGGCCGGCCGGTCGGTGGCGCTGTACTGCGACCACGAGCCGGGGTAGAGGCGCCCAGGGGCGAAACCGGCGTGTTCCAGCGCCAGCAGGTTGTGGCAGGCGGTGACTCCCGAGCCGCAGTAGGACACGACATCGGCGTGGTCGGTGACGCCCACGGCCGCGAAACGCTCGCGCAGCTCGGCGACCGGCAGGAAACGGCCCGACGCGTCGACGTTCTCGCGGCAGGAGACGTTGCGGGCGCCGGGAATGTGTCCGGGGCGCGGGTCGATCGGCTCGGACTCGCCGCGGAAACGCTCCGGCTGGCGCGCGTCGATGACCACGGAATCACCCGAGACGGCGTCGGCCAGGGTCGCCAGGCGCTGGGCGGGCCAGGGGCGTACGACGCGGTCGGCTCGGGGCCGCCGGTTCTCCGCGGTCTCCCGGTCATGGCCGTACGCGTCGAGGCCGCCGTCGAGCAGGGCGGCGTCCTGACCGAGGGAGCGCAGCATCCAGACCAGGCGGGCGGCCATCACACCACCGGCGTCGTCGTAGGCGATCACGGTGTCGGCGTCGCCCACGCCCAGGGCACCCAGCCGCTCGGCGAAGAGCGCGGGATCGGGCAGCGGGTGACGGCCGTCGGCGGCTGAGGGCGGGGCGGCCAGATCGGCGTCCAGGTCGACGAAGACCGCGCCGGGGAGATGGCCCTGGGCGTACGCGTCCCGGCCCTTACGCCCGTCGAGGTAGGCGCGCACGTCCGCGAGGATCACCCGATCGTGGTTGGCCCGGACCCACTCGGCGTCGACGATCGGCTCGATCACTGCTGCTGCACCTACCTATCTGTTGGCTTATCTGTTGGCGGGCCGCTGCCGGCCGCGTGGGCGGAAGCGGAACAGGGCCAGCGCCGCCAGGACGATCGCTATCAGGGTGATGCCGGTGGTGACCGCGGGCCTTTCGATGCTGGTGCCGATCACCACCAGCCCCAGCGCCGCGCCGAAGAGGAAGTGATAGAAGCCGGCGTCCCGCACGGAGCGGAAGGCACGGGCGGTCGGCGCCGGCGCCCGGCCGGTCACCAGCATGACCACACCGAACAGCGCCAGCCCCGCTCCGGCCGCACCGCCGGCCAGCATGGTCCAGTTACTGGTGTTCATCGCCCCAGTCTGGGGCCCGGGCCGCCTCGCTCAGCGGTAATTGGTGAACTGGAGGGCGACGCCGAAGTCTTCCGCCTTGAGCAGGGTGATCACGGCTTGCAGGTCGTCGCGCTTCTTGCCGGTGACCCGAAGCTGGTCGCCCTGGATCTGGGCCTGCACGCCCTTGGGGCCCTCGTCGCGGATCTTCTTGCTGATCGCCTTGGCCTTGTCGGTCTCGATGCCCTCGACGACCTTGCAGTCGATCTTGTAGGTCTTGCCGGACTGCCGGGGCTCCCCCGCGTCGAGCGACTTCAGCGAGATGTTCCGCTTGACCAGCTTCTCCTTGAAGACGTCGAGCGCGGCGACGGCCCGCTCCTCGGTCTCGGAGGTGATGGTGACCCCGTTCTCGCCCGACTTGGCGACGGTGGTGCCCGTGCCCCGGAAGTCGAACCGGGTGCCGAGCTCCTTTTCCGCCTGATGGAACGCGTTGTCCACCTCTTGCTGGTCGACCTTGCTCACGATGTCGAAGGACGGGCTGGCTGCCATGATCAAACTCCTGCGCTGCGGGCTTCGTCGATGAAGGCGGAGCCCGTTGACCGGCCTCCGACATGCCGACCGTACCCGGTTGCGAAACCGGTCGGTGGTACGGCTAAGCTGTTCTCCGCTGCCACGGGAAACCATGGCGGCATGCCCAGGCGGGTTGCCCGAGCGGCCAATGGGAGCGGACTGTAAATCCGTCGCGAAAGCTACAGAGGTTCGAATCCTCTACCCGCCACCGGCAAAAGGAAAGGCCCCGGAGTTTCGACTCCGGGGCCTTTCTCGTTTTGCCTCGTCCCAGCAGGCCTTCCGGTCGTGTTCCAGGCCCATCTTGACGACCTTGCCGCTCACGAGAAGGAACCGGTAGTGAACGCCGGAGCCTCGACCATGCCGGCGGCCTCCGCCTTCTTGGTGGTCATGCCGATCTGAAGCTTGCCGAGCAACCCACCTGCTGCGGGGAGCTGGCGCACCCGATGGTCAGCGCCACAGCGGCGGCCGCCGCCAGAACCAGGATCGTACGTCGCATCAGGTGTTCAGCGAACTCACAGTGCGCTCAGGATGAATTCGCTGGGTGGCGACGTTCTATGGGAGGCGAGCCCTACCGGGTTCGCATCTGTAGAAGGAGTTTCCTTGCACAGCCATCACAACGGCCTCAAGACGGCCGCTCTGCTGGGTCTGCTGACGGCGATCATTCTGGGCGCCGGCTACTGGCTCGGTGGCAGTGGCGGTCTCGTGTTCGCGGTGTTCCTCTCGCTGGCTCTCAACGCCGGCTCCTACTTCTTCTCCGACAAGCTGGCCCTGCGGGCGATGCGCGCGCAGCCCGTCAGCGAGGCGGAAGCTCCCGCTCTTTACCAGATGGTGCGCGAGCTGGCGACGACCGCGGGGCAGCCCATGCCCCGGCTCTACGTCTCGCCGACCATGCAGCCCAACGCGTTCGCGACGGGGCGTAACCCGGAGCACGCGGCGGTCGCCGTCACGACCGGCATCACGCAGATGCTCAGCGAGCGTGAGCTGCGCGCCGTGATCGGGCACGAGTTGTCGCACGTCTACAACCGGGACATCCTGATCTCGAGTGTGGCGGGCGCGCTGGCCGGCATCATCACGAGCCTGGCGCACCTGGCGATCTTCCTGCCGCTGGGCGGGTCGGACGACGATGACAGCCCCAACCCGGCGTCGTTGCTGCTGATGCTGATTCTCGGCCCGCTGGCCGCGACCATCATCCAGCTCGCGATCAGCCGTAACCGGGAGTTCCAGGCCGACGCGGACGGCGCGACGCTGACCGGCGACCCGCTGGCCCTGGCCAGTGCGCTGGAGAAGATTCATTACGGCGCGCAGCGGCTGCCTCTGCCGGCTGACAACCGGATCACGAGCGCCGCGCACCTGATGATCGCCAACCCGTTCTCGGCGCGCGGGGTGTCCAAGCTGTTCTCGACTCACCCGCCGATGGAGCAGCGCGTCGCCCGGCTGCGTGAGCAGGCCGGCGCCATCCAGTACCGCTAACGGCAACACCTGCAGGGCCGTCCCGGACAGGGGCGGCCCTCGCTGTGTTTCCGGACACCGGCGAGCGTATTCCGGATGTGTTGCGCGGCTCGCCGACGTTAAGGTCCGTTGGCCCTGTCGGTCATTACCAGTAGAGGAGGCGAAATGACTGCGTTGCGGCAATACATGGGTGTGTGGCAGATGCCCGGTGGCCGAGTTCTGCTCGGCGTGGGAATCCTGGCGCGGCTCGGCATCGGCATGACGCCGCTCGCTCTTCTTCTGCTGGTTCAGCAGGAGACCGGCAGCTACGCCGCGGCGGGTCTGGCCGGCGGCGTCTATGCCCTGGCCGGTGCGGCGCTCAGCCCGATCGCGGGCCGTCTCGCCGACCGCATCGGGCCCTCTCCGATCCTCGTGGTCACCTCCGTGCTGCATCCGCTCGCCCTGGTGGCGCTGGTGCTGCTCAGCACGGGCGAGCCGACCTGGGTCTACGCGACCGCGGCGCTCGCGGGGGCCAGCTATCCGCCGTTGAGCGCGGCGATCCGGCGCGCCTGGACCGACATGACCGAGGTCGGCAGCGGGCAGCACCACCTGCGAGGTCACGCGCTGGCCGCCGAGACTTCGCTGTTCGAGCTGGTGTTCGTGCTCGGCCCGATGCTGGTCGCCGCCCTCGTGGTGATCACCAGCAACCCGGCGACGGCGCTGCTCGCGGCCGCGGTCGCCACCCTCGTGGGCACCCTGTGGGTCTCGCGGCTGCCGGTCATGCGGCGCCACCACCGGCACGAGAACAGTGAGGCGGCCCGCGGTCTGGGCCCGCTGAAGGTGTCCGGGTTCCCGGCTCTGCTGGCCTGCGTCATCGCGCTCGGCATCGCGTTCGGTGCGGCCGGTGTGATCGTCCCGGCCTACGCCAGTCAGCACGGCGGCGGCGAGGGTCTGGGCGGCGTACTGCTGGGGATCTGGGGTGTCGGCAGCGCGATCGGTGGCATCTGGTTCGGCACTCGGCGGCCCGCCATGGCGTTGCCGCGGCAGTTCGCGTGGCTGCTGGGCGCGGTCTCGCTGGGCTTCCTCGCACTGGCCTTCATGCCCAGCCCGTTCTGGCTGGGTGCGGCCCTCGTGCTGGGCGGCGCCACGATCGCTCCGGCCCTCACGGTCGAGAACAACCTGGTCGGACGGCTTGCCCCGGCCGCGATGCTGAACGAGGCGTACACCTGGGTTGTGACCGTCTCGGTCGGCGGAAGTGCCGCCGGTGGCGCGATCGCTGGTTTGATCGTCGATCAGCCGGGCGGCCTGGGCTGGGCCTTCTCCTTCGCCGCGGCCGTGCTGATGGTGGCCGCGCTGGTCGCCGCGGTGCCGCACGGTTCGATCGCCCGGGCGGATCGCCTCGCCACCGAACGCCACCGGGAAGCGCTCGAGCTGGTCTAAAGCGGCCGGACCAGCGTCAACGCCTGGAAGCGGACGCCGTCGTGGTCGTCGTAGACGTGGAAGTCGAGCACGTCGAACGCCCGCGCCGCATATTCGAGCAGTTGCCGGTCCGAGCGGAACGAGAAGAACCGCGGCGGCACGTGCTGGTCCTCCGGGGCGATGCCCTCCTCCTGCTCTCCGCCGAAGACGCCGAGGTAGAAGAGGCCGCCGGGGGCCAGCACGGCTCGGATCGACGCGAGCGCGCCATCCAGGTCGGCGTTCGGCACGTGCAGCAGGGTGTTGAGCGAGTAGACGGCGTCGAACGCCGACTCCGGAAAACCGAGATCAAGCACATCCCGTACGTCGGCCTTGATGCCTTTGGCCCTGGTGCGCTCGACCATCGAGGGCGAAAGGTCGACCGCGGTCACCTCGAGCCCTTCCTGCTGGAAGTAGACGCTGTCCTGACCGGTGCCGGAGCCGACTTCGAGCAGGGTGTGGGCGTCGGTCACGCGCAGCCGGTCGAGGAACGCGGCCCGCTCGTCGACCTTCCAGTGCTGCTTCTTGCTGCCGTCGCGCCGATTCGCCGCGCGTTCCCCGTACGCGGCCCGGTTGCGCTCGACCACCTCTCCGTACCTGGCCGAACCCGCGTTCTCGAGGCGCAGTCTCATGGTTTTTCCCCCTGCCGATCGTCGGTGTCGCTCGGATAGCCTGACCCGACCGGCGGTGGCGCGTAAAGGAGTGACCGATGGCGAAGGACGTGCGGGCCGACATCGAGACGATGCGCGCGGCCGACACCGACCGGCAGAAGGTTGCGGATCAGCTCAAAACGGCGCTCGACGAGGGCCGGCTGACCCTCCATGAGTACGACGAACGCGTCGGTCTGGCCTACGGGGCGAAGACCTACCAGGAACTGCTCATGCTCCTGACCGATCTGCCCCGCCCGGGTGTCAGCGCGAGCGAGGTGCAGGCCGAGCAGCGCCGCAAGGCCCGCCGCCTGCCGACCGCGATGCTCGTGCTCTGGACGATCTGGGCCGCTCTCACCCTGATCAACCTCGTGGTATACGCCTTGGTCGCGATGAGCACCGACGCCGACATCTACCCGTGGCCGGTGTGGATGCTCGTGCCCGGCACCGCGCTGGCCGCTGTGAGTGTGGGCGTGCAGGTCATCCGCCACCAGCAGCGCCGCTGAAAAGCTCGCGGCCCAGCAGCGGGGCGATCGCCCGCACGTAGGCGTCGGTCAGGTGGCTGTTGTCCTTGTAGACCAGCGTGTTGCCGACGATGATCGGGCACCGGCCGCCGGCGCAGAACCACGGCGTCGGGTCGATCACCCGCAGACCGTCCGCGCGGGCGGCGTCGGCGACCAGGTCGCGCCGCTTGCGCTCGGCGATCGCCTTGCCCACCGTACGGTCGCATCGGGCGAGCCGGCGTGCGTTCACCGCGGCACATTCCGGCGCGTCCCGACCGGGCCAGGGCGTGTCCTGCAAGAGCACGGTCGGGATGCCTTCCAGCCGCTCCCAGGTCTGCTGCCAGGCCCGCACCCACGGCTGGTCGGCGCGCGGCAGGCGGCGGCCGTCGTCGTCGAGCAGGCCGCTGTCGAGGTCGTTGGAGGCGAGCACGACCAGGTCGGGTTTCTCCCGCTCGATCCGCCGCAGCGTCTGCTCCCGCCAGGTCGTGCATTCGCGGTACGGCCGTTCGAAGCCGGTCAGATAGATCAGCACTCGCGGCATCTGGCAGGCGGCCTTCGTCAACGCGACCAGCCGCCAGCCGTGCGCTCTCGCGAGGTCGTCGACGGCCGGGAACCAGTGCGCCGCGTGCGAGTCGCCGACCAGATACACCGTACGGGCGCCGGCCGGGTCGCCGTAGACACAGTCGCCCGAGCGCACCTGCTGATAGGTGGCGTGACAGCCGTCGTCGTAGATCGCCGGCTTGTCGACCTTGGCGTCGGCCAGCGCGGGCGTCAGGTTCGACGGCATTCTCGCGGCGCCCACCGAGCCGGTGATCAGCTCGGTGAGCCGGGCCTGCGGGTCGGCCGCCCTGGCGAGCTCGGTGCGAGTGTCGCCGGCGGGCGGCCCGATCGGTAGCGTCGGCGGGATCATGCCCGCGACCAGGGCGACAGCGGCGGCCGAGGCGGAGAGGGCGATCCCGAGGATCAGGCCCCGACGCGCGCGGTTGCGCAGCCGGCGCCGGTGCCGAACAGGGTTCTCGACCAGGTGGTACGTGATCCACGCGAGCCCGAGGGAGGCGACCGCGAACGCGAGGTTGCTCTTGACGCCGGGGTCGCGCCCGAGGGCCGACGGCCAGATCATCAGGACCGGCCAGTGCCAGAGATACCAGCCGTACGAGAGCCGGCCGACGAACTGGAAGGGCCGGGTGCCGATCAACCGGTTCTGGTTGACCGATCCGCCGGCGATCACGGCTGCGGTGCCGACAACGGGCAGCAGGGCGGCGTAGCCGGGGAACGGCGTCGTCTTGTCGAAGGTCACGGCCGCGGCGACGACGGCCAGGAGTCCGCCCCATGTCATGACGGCGGCAAGAGCCTTGGGCGTACGCCTTAGGACGCCGGTTGCCAGGGCGACGAGCGCACCGATTCCGAGCTCCCACGCGCGGGTGTGGGAGCCGAAGTAGGCCCAGGGAGCGGCGGCGGCGGTCTGCTGGGCGCTGACGAGGAGCGAGATCACGACCAGGGCGCCGAGGGTGTAGGCCGCCTTCTTTCCTTTCCAGACGATGATCAACAGCAGCGGCCAGACCAGGTAGAACTGCTCCTCGACGGCCAGCGACCAGAGGTGCTGCAACGGCGAGGGCGCCGCGGTCGCGTTGAGATAGTCGGTGCCCTCGTACGCGAGTCGCCAGTTGATCCCGTAGAACGTGCTGAACAGGGCGTCGAGCGAGATCGACCGGAATCGGGTGGCGGGCAGCCAGAACCAGGCCGCGAGAACGGTGGCGATCAGCACGACGGTCGAGACGGGCAGCAGGCGGATCGCGCGCCGGGCGTAGAAGCGGCGCAGCGAGATCGTGCCCGTGCAGCCGGCCTCCTTGAGCAGCAGCGTCGTGATCAGGAAGCCGGAGATCACGAAGAAGACGTCCACGCCGACGTAGCCACCGGCGAACAGGCCGAGACCGACGTGATTCAGCACCACCAGGACGACGGCTATGGCGCGCAGGCCCTCGATGTCCGGGCGGAACCCGAGGTGCCGCTCCCCGGCCTGTGCCGGTGTCGCGGAGGTCGAGCGGCCCCGGCCGTCCACGCTCGGGGCCGCCGGACGCTGACCGACGACGATGGACGTGTGGACTGAATGGCTCATGGTCCCCGCTCGAGATGGTGACGAGCCGCGCCGATCTGCATAGAGCGCGAACTAGGGCAAATGGAGTCTCTCGATCCGATCGTGTCCCACATCGCGCCCTGGTTTGGCCGCAGTTTCATGAGATTCACTCGGACCAGCGGTCGCCGTCGCTTTTGTTCCCGACGGCTTACCAAAACGCAACGATTCGGGCGCGGGCTGGTATCGAGCGCTCCGATATGGGGTCGCGCGTGACGGGCCGCACCGACAGGATCACGCTATGGCCTGGCAACTGACCGACGATGTCGAGACCTTCGATGCGACCGCGGGCGAGTTCCTGAGAGCCCGCCCGATCGAGCACACCAACCTGCTGACCCTGATCGACACGCTGCGCAGGCGCGGCCGCAACGCGTACGGTCCGGATGATCCGGTCTTCGGCTGGTGGAGCACCCCCGCCGGCCAGGTCGCCGCGGTGCTGCTGCAGACCCCGCCGCACCCGATGATCTTCAGCGAGCTGCCGCCGCGCGCGGTGACCGCGGCCGTCGAGGCCCTCGCCGGGCGCGCCCTGCCCGGCGCCAGCCTGCCGGCCAACGCCATCGACGGATTCTCGGCCGGCTGGCGCAGCCGCGCCGGGGTGCGAGCGCACGTCACACGGCGTACGCGGCTGTATAGGCTCTCCGCGCTCACCCCGCCCGCGGCCCCGCCCGGCCGGCCCCGCTACGCCGCCCCCGCCGACCGAGACCTGATCGCCGGTTGGCTGCTAGCGTTCCACGACGAGATCGGCGAGCGACGCCCCTCGGACCCCGGAGCCAGAGTCGACGCCTGGCTCGAATACGGCGGGGTGGTGCTCTGGGAAGACGGCGGCCCGGTGTCAATGGCGACGCGGTCGCGACCCGAGGCCGGAACCGTGCGGGTGCAGACGGTCTACACGCCGCCGATTCAGCGCGGACGCGGCTACGGCGGGGCGGTGACCGTGGCCGCCACCCAGGCCGCGCAGAAGGACGGCGCGCGAGATGTGGTGCTCAACACCGACCTGGCCAACCCGACGAGCAACGCTTTATACCAGCGGCTGGGCTACCGTCCGGTCGAGGACCGAGTGATCGTGGAGTTCACATGACAGACGGCAAAGTGCTCTCGGTGAACGTCGGCGTGGCCCGGCCCAACCCGGCCAAGCGCTTCGGCGGCATCACCGGGATCGACAAGCTGCCGGTCGACCACGCGGTCGAGGTGCGCGCCCCCGGCCCCAAACGGACCGGTCTGCACAGCGGCGTGGTCGGCGACCCGATCGGCGACACCAAACACCACGGCGGCGACGACCAGGCGGTGTACGCCTACTCCCGCGAAGACTACGACTGGTGGTCGGCCGAACTGGGCCGTCCGCTGGCCCCCGGCACGTTCGGCGAGAACCTGACCACGGCCGGCCTCGACCTGAACGAAACCCAGATCGGCGACATCTGGCGCATCGGCGAGACGCTGGAGCTGCAGGCGACCTTCGGCCGCATCCCGTGCTCGACGTTCCAGGTGAAAATGGGCGAGAAGCAGTGGCTGAAGCGCTTCTCCCGAGCCGCCCGAACCGGCACCTACCTGCGCGTGGTCAAGCCGGGTCTGCTGCAAGCCGGCGACCCGATCGAGGTCATCCACCGCCCGGCCCGCGGTATCGGGGTTTCGGAGGCCTTCGACATCTATATGCACCGTGCCGAAGAGCTGGGCCGCCTGCTCGAGGCCGACGACCTTCAGCCGGACCTGCGCGAGGAGATCGAACAGCGCCTGGCCCGCGGCTAGGGTGCGCAAGGCGAAGGCCCGGGGCACGTTGATTGCTCCGGGCCTTCGCCTTGACTACGGGCAGACGACAGCGCCCGTCATCGACCGCGCGATGCAAAGCCTGCGGGTCAAGGGACTAACCGAAACACTCGCCGGCGTGGGCGTCTACGTCCGCGAGTCCAGCGGTTCCTAGCTCGGAAACAGGGTGCGTCAGGGGCTCTCGATTGCGATCATCCAGCGATGATGATCTGGTCCCACGAGGACAGGTTGTATGAGATCACTGGCGGATTCAGCCTTCCGGACGACGCCTGGCAGTACGAGCTGGTGGGACTGACCGGATCTCCCGGGACGGGGCCGTATCTCACCGTCACCATTCCTGATTCGGTCGTCGACGGACCGTTCACGCCGAAGGCCGCTGAGCACGCCACGGTTCACGCTGGGGGCGGTGTGGTGCCGTGGCCGATCCTGGCGCAGTTCGTTGACATGCTCGACGCCAGCGGTGACCTCGTTGAGGAACAGCGCGACCCATCGCCGGAGTCCGCGCTTCCGCTGACCCTCAACGTTTGGGGGCACGGGGAGCGGCAGTTCACGGTCAACTCGTTTCACCTCTGCGGTGACGGCGACTGGTGCTACGAGCTTTTCGAGATGCTGCCGGCAAGCGATCGGAATGACTACCTCGAGGTACGGATCCCGGACGCCTCACCGGATCACGGCCCTTTCGTGCCGATGCACGCCAACCACGTGACCCTGACGATGCACGGCCGGTGGAACATCCCCTGGCCGATCTTCCGTCGTCTCCTCGACGCGATCCGCGCGGCCGGCGACGTCGGCGTGGTGGAGTCGTGAGTACCCGTCACGAAGGGCGAACGCCGGCCGTGTTCGGCTCGGTCGTTGGCTTTCCGGCGTCAGTGGAGGCGGAGCAGCTCGGCACGGCGTAGTGGGCGCGTCCGGTTCGTCGTGGTCGATTTCGTACTCGCACTCGCTGCACGAGCCCTCGGGGCGATGTTCGCGCCAGTCGTGTCCGCAGTCTGGGCAGGCGCCGTACCAGCGGGGTGCGGGATTCCCGAAGAGACGCAGCACCGGCTCACGATGCCACCCCGGCCCTCCCGGGCGGTACCGCATTCGAACCGGCTGCCGCGTCAGGAGAGGGCGTCGAAAAGGAGTTGGGGGGCGAAGCCGAGGGTCACGGCGGCGACCGTTGCGACGACCAGGGCGGCGGCGACCGGGCGCGTCACTCCCAGGCGGGGGTGGAGTGCCGCTTCGAGCAGGTTCGGGTCGGCGACGGGGATGCCTACCGCGGGTGGGGCGCTGTAGAGGACGGCCGCCACCCGTACGTAGTAGGCCAGCGCGATCACCGCGTTCACGGCGACGATGCAGGCCAGCCACAGCTGGTCTCCGTCGAGGAGGACGTCGATGATGGTTACCTTGGCGAAGAGGCCGGCTAGGCCCGGTGGGAGGCCCGCCAACCCGGCCAGGGCCAGGACCAGCGCCGCGCCCAGCCACGGGGATCGGCGGGCCGCGCCGCGGTAGGAGTCGATGTCGCCGCCGTCGGCGCCTGGCTGGCGCAGGGCTACGACTACGCCGAAGGCGATGAACTCCAGGACCACGAAGAAGACGGCGTACGCGGCGGCAGCCTCCAGGCCTTCAAGGCCCAGCGCCAGCGGGGCCAGGATGTAGCCGGCCTGGGCGATCGACGACCAGGCGAGCAACCGGACCATGCGGGTCTGGCGCAGGGCCACCAGGTTGCCGACGGCCATGGTGAGGATCGCCAGGAGCGCCGTCAGGGCTCCGGCCTCCGAGCGGGTCACGATGGCGGCCAGGGCCAGTACGCCGCCCAGTTTCGAAGCCGTCGAAAGGTAGGCGGCCACCGGGAGGGGCGAACCCTCGTACGTCGGTGGTGCCCAGGCGTGCAGCGGGACGGCGGCGACTTTGAAGGCCACGCCGATCACAAGCAGGGCGACGCCGGCGGTGGCTACGGGGGCCGTCGGGCCTGAGCCGTCGATGAGGCGGTCGAAGTGCAGGGCGCCGGTTGCGGCGTAGTTCAGGGCGGCACCCAGCAGGGCGATGGCCGTCGAGATGACGCTGATCAGGAAGAACGTGACCGAGGCGGAGGCGGCCGAGGTGGTGACGCGTTCTCCGGGGGCGAAGCGGCGCAGGCCGACCAGCAGGTAGAGCGGCAGGGTGAGCGTCTCCAGGCCGACGATCAGGGTGATCAGGTCGCCGGCGTAGCCGACCACGACGCCACCGGTCATGGAGGCGGCCAGCAGGAAGCAGAACTCGCCGACGGGAGCGGTGCCCAGGCGCAGTGACGGCGCCGAGAGGGCGAGCACGCCGACGGTCAGGGCGGCGAAGACCACGGCGGCGGTGGCGGCCAGCGGGCCAGGAACCCACGAGCAGGCGCTGCCGGAGGGGTCGCAGAAGGTGCCTACGCGGGCGCCGGTGATGATCGCACAGACCACGGTGGCGAGGCCGCCGACGGCCAGCACGCCCATGGTCACCAAGCGGCGAGCTACCAGCAGGTCGGCCAGCAGGACCAGGATCGCGGTGCCGGCCGCGGCGTACAGGGGAAGCAGTGAAAGGTGGTCGACAGCCTGGGCTCTCATCGCCATGCCTCCGTCAGCGCTCGGACGGGGGCGCTCGTCGCGGCCAGCACCAGGGCCGGCGCGACGCCCACGGCCAGGGTCAGAGCGGCCAGGGGTGACCAGGCGAGCCATTCGGCACCGGAGATCGTGGGTGAGACCGGTGTACCGACCGGTCCGTGCGTCACCTTGCGCAACAGCCTGAGGAAGTACGCAGCGGTGAGCGCTCCGCCGATCGCGGCGAGCGCGGCCAGCGTGGTCCACAGGCCGCCACCGCGTTCGACGGCGGCGACCACGGCGAACGCCTCGCCCCAGAAGCCGGCCAGGCCGGGCAGGCCGAGGGACGCGATCGCGGCGAAACCGAGGATGCCGGCCAGGCGGGGTGCGCTCTCGCGCAGGCCGCCGAGGTCGGCCAGGTCGCCGGTGTGAGCCCGGTCCTTGATCGCGCCGGCCAGGAAGAACAGCAGGCCGGTGATGAGCCCGTGCGCGACGTTGCCGAGCAGGGCCGCCTGCAGGCCGGTGGCGGTCAGCGTCGCGATGCCGAGCAGGACGAAACCCATGTGGCCGACGCTCGAATAGGCGATCAGGCGTTTGAGCTCGGTCTGGCGCAGGCAGATCAGGGATCCGGCCAGGACGGCGGCGACGGCGAGGATGCCGAGCACGGGGGCGGCCCATTCGGCGCCGAGCGGGGCGACGCCGACGCCGACGCGGATCAGGCCGTACGTGCCCATCTTGAGCAGCACGCCGGCCAGGATCACCGAGCCGACCGTCGGGGCCTGGGTGTGCGCGTCGGGCAGCCAGGTGTGCAGCGGCCACAGCGGGGCCTTGACGGCGAAGGCGATCGCGAGCAGGACGAAGGCGACCTGCTGCGTGGTGCGGCTCAGTCCCAGCCCGCCGGTCAGCTGGGTCAGGTCGCCGGTGCCGGCCGCGACGGTCACGGTGAGCACGCCGAGCAGCAGCAGTACCGAGCCGAAAAGCGTGTAGAGGACGAACTTGCGCGCCGCTCTCCTGCGGTCCGCGCCGCCCCAGCCCGCGATCACGGCGTACATGGGCAGGAGAACGACCTCGAAGAAGAGGAAGAACAGGAGGAGGTCGAGGGCGAGGAAGGTGCCCAGGATCCCGGTCTCGAGAACCAGGAGAAGCGCGACCAGCGTACGGCCGGAGCCACCGTTCTCGGGGACACGCCAGAGCGTGTACGCGCAGCAGAGTGCGGTGAGCAGGCCGGTGAGCGCGACGAGTGGGTACGAGACGCCGTCGATGCCGAGGTGGAAGTCGAGGTGCAGGGCGGGAACCCAGGAGACGTCGAGTTCGGCCCAGGGCTGCAGAGCCGAGTACGAGAACCGGGCGTCGTCGCGGGCGAAGGCCAGCACGACGATCGGGACGAGGGCCGCCACGGCGAAGACCGTCCCGACGACGCGCGCGAGGTGGTCGAGGCGCGACGGGAAGACTGCGAGGACGGCGGCGCCGAGAGCGGGAATCAGCAGGACGGCGATCAGGGCCACGGTCATGCGGCGGCTCCGAAGAGGACGGCGACCGCGCCGAGCAGCAAGGCACCGGCGAGGACGGCCGCGGCGGCTGCGGGCAGTGACATGCGGTGGGCGTACGCGAGGGCTTCACCAACGCGCGAGGTGGTGGTGCCGGTGCCTTCGACCGTGGCGTCCACGACCTTCTCGTCGACCGTGGTCACCGCTCGGGCGAGGGCGCGCGTCGGTCGTACGATGAATCGGTCTTGCAGGTCGTCGAAGCGGAAACCCGCCGCGAGCAGAGGTCGCGCGGGGCCGAGGGCCGTTGCGGGGTCGACTCCGGGAACTTCGCGCCACAGCCACCACGCGGTCGTCGCGCCCAGCGCCAGCAGCACCAGGGGCAGCACGATCGCCACGCCCAGATGCGGCTCGTCGAGCTCGAGGGCGGTACGGAAACCGGGGGCGAAAGCGGCCAGGCCGAGCAGCGCGGACGGGATCGCCAGCAGCAGGATCGGCCAGCGCATGGCGGCCGGCGGGTCGTGCGGAAGGGCCGGCTGGGTGTAGCGGGCGTCGTCGAAGCCCACCTCCCAGTCGGGACCGTCGGGGCCGTGGGCGCGGGAGACGCCGAAGAACGCCCAGAGCAGGAGGCGGGTCGCGTACCAGGCGGTGAGGCCGACGGCGAACAGACCGGCCAGCCAGACCAGCCAGGCGACCCAGACCGGCACCGCCCCGCCGCCCTCGGTGGCGTGCGTGGCCGCGGTGAGAACGTTCTCCTTGGACCAGAACCCGGCCAGCGGCGGCAGCCCGGCGAGGGCACCGAGACCGGCGACGAACGACCAGAACGTGATCGGCATGTGTTCGCGCAGGCCACCCATGCGGGACAGGTAGTTGGTGCCGACCGCGTGGATCACCGCTCCGGCCGCGAGGAACAGCAGCGCCTTGAACGCCGCGTGGGTGAGCAGGTGGAACAGGGCGGCGGCGGGTGAACCGACGGCGAGAGCGCCGGTCATGTAGCCGATCTGACTGACGGTCGACCAGGCCAGGACGCGTTTCAGGTCGTCCTGGGCCATCGCGCTGAGCGCGCCGAGCAGGATCGTGATCGCGGCCATGACCCCGAGCACGGCGAGTGCGGCGGGCGACTGCTCGTAGAGGGGGTAGAGGCGGAAGACGACGTAGACGCCGGCGGCGACCATCGTGGCCGCGTGGATCAGCGCCGAGATGGGGGTCGGACCGGCCATCGCGTCGGGCAGCCACGTGTGCAGGGGGAACTGGGCGCTCTTGCCGGCCACCCCGGCCAGGATCAGGATCAGCGCGGCCGGGTGCGGGGCCTCGGTCAGCACGTCGGCGATGCGGGACGTGCCGGCGTCGACGATCAGGATCGCAACGCCGAGCAGGAAGCCGACGTCGCCGACGCGGGTGACCAGGAAAGCCTTCACGGCGGCGGCGGGAGCCTCGGGCAGGCGGCGGTCGTGGCCGATCAGCAGGTACGAGCAGGCGCCCATGACCTCCCAGCCGACCAGCACGCCGATCAGGTCGCCCGACGTGACGACCAGCAGCATCGCGCCGGTGAAAAGACTGATCTGAGCGGCGTACGGGGCATAGCGCGGGTCGTCGTGCAGATAGGCGACCGAGTAGATCTGCACGAAGAGCGCTACTACGCAGACGGCCAGGGCCACGTAGAGGGCGGCGTGGCCGACGGAGATGCCGAGCGTGAGGTCGACGTCGCCGAGGCTGATCCAGTGGGTGGACAGCTCGATGGGCTTCCTGGCGAAAAGCAACAGGCCCAGCGTCACGAGCAGGGAGGCCGCCGCGCCGGCGATGCCGAGAGCGGCGGCCGGGCGGCGTCTGCCCTCGTCGTCGCCCGGTGGCAGCAGCAGACCGGCGATGCCCAGGAGCAGGGGGATGCCGGCGATCAGAACGGCGGCGGTCACCCGGTCACCCGCTCGTGGTCGTGCCTGTACAGCTCGACGTCGTCGAGGATGACAGCGCGGCGCAGGCGGTAGTACTGCAGGACGATCGCCAGGCCCACGCCGACCTCCGCCGCGGCGAGCACGATGACGAAGAGGGCGAAGATCGCGCCGGCCCGGGGCTCGGGTACGGGGTTGGCCCAGGCTTCGGGCTGTACGCCGGTCAGCGCGCTCTTGATGGTGGAGTCGGCGGCGACCAGGATCAGGTTGACGGCGTTGAGCATCAGCTCGACGGCCATCAGCACCAGGATGGCGTTGCGCCGGCGCAGGACACCGTAGACGCCGAGGGCGAAAAGAAGAGCGGCCACGACGTACGGGATCACGACGTGCATCAGTCCTCCTCCCGCTCCGGGGCGCCGGGCAGTTCACGCTTCGGCTCGGGTGGCGGGCCGCCGGGTTTCGGGCGTGCCTCGTGAGCGCGGAGAACCACGTCGGCGAGCGGGTCGGTTTGCCGCGCTTCCTCGACCAGTTCACCCTCGACCACGTCGAGTTCGGCCTGCTCCGCTCTTTCGGCTGCGGCTCGCTGGTCGCGGACCCGTTGCTGGGCGGCGGCCTGGCGTTCGGCGATGCGCTGCAGGCGGGCGACCACCTCCTCGGACTCGTCGACCGGGCCGGGCGGGGGTCCCTCGGGTTCGGGGCCGGCGTTGGGGTCGGGGCGGGCGCCGATGTCGGGGCGGGAGAGCACGATCGCGCCGACCAGGGCGGCCAGCAGCAGGATCGAGAGGACCTCGAAGGGCAGCACCCAGGCGCCGAAGATCTGCTCGCCGACGCGGCGGCCGGTGCCGGGCGGGGGCAGCTCGAACTCGGTCCAGCGGAAGGCGTCGACCAGCAGGACGGTCAGGCCGAGGCCGACCCCGCCGCCGATGAGGGCGGCGGGAAGGGCGGGACGGTCGAGGTCTTTCGAGGGGCCGATCGGGGCGCGGGTCAGCATGACGGCGAAGAGCATCAGCACGACGACGGCGCCGACGTAGACAAGGATCTGCACCCAGGCGACCAGCTCGGCGCCGAGGACCAGGTAGAGGCCCGCGATCGCGCCCAGGCTGACGACCAGGTAGAAGCCGGCGCGGACCAGGTGGGTGCTGGTGACGACGAAGACGCCGGAGCCGACCGCGATCGCGCCGAGAGCCAGCATCAGCGCGTCCGCAACCGTCACCGCTCCTGCTCCGGGTTCGCGGCGGGGGGACGTACGGCTGCCCTGGCGGTCTTGGCGGCGGTGGCGGCGCCCGGACCTGCCGCTTTGCGCGCTGCCGTGGCCTCTTCCTTGGAAGGCTCGCCGAGCACGTCGTGGGCCGGGGGCGGCGGAACGGTCCGCATCCAGTCGCCCAGCCGGTTCTTGTCGTGCAGCAGGTCGAGGACGTCGGTCTCGGCGTACTCGAACTCGGGCGTCCAGTGCAGCGCGTCGAACGGGCAGACCTCGATGCAGATCCCGCAGTACATGCACAGCGAGAAGTCGATGTCGAAGCGGTCGAGCACGTTGCGCTGCCGCGCCCGCGCCGCGCCGGGGACGACGACCTCTTCCTTGTGCGAGTCGATGTAGATGCACCAGTCGGGGCACTCGCGGGCGCAGAGCATGCAGACCGTGCAGTTCTCCTCGAGGAGCGCGATCACGCCGCGGCTGCGGGGCGGGAGCTCGGGCTCGACATCGGGGTACTGCTGGGTGGTCGACCGCTGGGTCATCGTCTTGAGCGTGACGGCGAGCCCTTGGACCAGGCCCTTGCCGGGCGTGCTGCGCTCCCCGTCGTCACTCACAAACGCATATCCTGCCCCGTCGCCCCATTTGATGCGAGCACACCCCCATCAGATCTTCCGGTAGATTGGGGAAAGTACGAGAGCCGGCGCCCGGGAGGCTCCTCATGACCGCTGCAATGAGCGACATGCCCCCGAAGGACGACTGGACCTCAGACGATCTTGATCGGTTCCCGGAGGACGGCATCCGTCGCGAGATCTTTGATGGAGTTCTCCACGTGACCCCCTCCCCGTCCTCGGTACACCAATCGCTTGCGCTCCTCCTGGGCGCAGCCCTCATGCACGGCTGCCCGGACGAATTCTTCGTCAGCCAGGCCAACGACGTGGTGGTGGACCCTAGCCGCCGCTTCGCTCCTGACCTGCTGGTGGTGAATTTCGAAGCCGCCAAGTCGAGGTCCCACAAGTTCGCGGCAGCGGACGTCGTGCTCGCGGCCGAAATCGTCTCGTCCAGCACCACGGGCATAGACCGAGTCTCCAAACCGACTTTCTATGCCCAGGCCGGCATCCAGTTCTTCTGGCTGATCGAAACCATCGACGGGCTCTCCGTGAGTGTCTTCGAGCTCGACCCCGTTGATAAGCACTACGAGCAGATCGGCATTTTCACCAGCGACGACACGATCAGCCTGGACCGGCCGTGGCCGATCGAGATTCCGCTGAGCACGATCCGCCCTCGCAACCTCTGACGCGGTCATCGACCCCCGCTCGCTCTGATCAGATGAGCAGCTTGACGACCGCGGTCAGGACGAGTTGGCCCAGAGCCAGCGGCACGAGGATCAGCCAGCAGAGGCGTTGGAGCTGGTCCTCGCGCAGGCGGGGGTAGGTCACGCGGAACCAGATGATGACGAACGAGACCGCGAAGATCTTGACGAGGGTCCAGAGCCAGCCGAGCTGGTCGGCGAAGGGTCCGTGCCAGCCGCCCAGGAACAGCACGGTGGTCAGGGCGGCGATGACGACGATGCCGACGTACTCGGCGAGCAGGAAGAACGCGAAGCGCAGGCCGGTGTATTCGGTCATGTAGCCGAAGACCAGCTCGGAGTCGGCGATCGGCATGTCGAACGGGGGGCGGCGGATCTCGGCCAGGCCGGCGACGAAGAAGACGATCGCGGCGGGGGCCTGCCAGAGCAGCCACCACGGGTTCCAGGCCTCGACGATGCCGGGCAGGCTGAGCGTGCCGGCCGCCATCGCCACGCTGGCCGCGGAAAGCACCAGCGGCAGCTCGTAGCCGAGGAGCTGGGCCGCGCCGCGCAGGCCGCCCAGCAGGCTGTACTTGTTCGCGGAGGCCCAGGCGGACATCAGGACGGCCAGGACACCGATGCCGAGGACGGCGAGCACGAAGAACAGGCCGACGTCGAGCGCCTGGGCGACGAGACCGTTCGGGCCGAGCGGGATGACGAGAAGGATCAGCAGGTACGGGAAGAGGGCGACGATCGGGGCCAGCCGGAAGACGCCCCGGTCGGCCGCGCCGGGGGTGACGTCCTCCTTCTGGACGAATTTCACGCCGTCGGCGACGAGCTGGGCCCAACCGTGGAAGGCACCCGCGTACATGGGGCCAAGGCGGCCCTGCATGTGCGCCATGACCTTGTGTTCCGCCTGCCCGACGACGAGCGGGAGCACGAGGAAGGCGACCACGACGGCGACCACCCGGATGACGAGATCGAGCCAGACCGGCATCAGACGTCGTCCCCGGCGGGCGGCTGCTCGGTGCGAGGCGGTGCGGTGCGGCGGGGCGGGCGGGCCGGGCGCGCCGGGGCCGGCTCGGCCTGGCCCGCTTTCGGGCCCCACTCGTTCGGGTCGGGGACGCCGGGCGGGCGCATGGGGGCGCGTTTCGCCGTGCCGGCCTCGGACTCGCCGGGCTCCTTGGCGCCGGGCCACGCCTTGGCCACGCGTGAGGCCAGCACGAACTCTTTGCGCAGCGGATGCCCCTCGAAGCCGGGCGGCAGCAGCAGCGGGCGCAGGTCGGCGTGCCGGGCGAAGGTGATGCCGAACATCTCGTACGTCTCCCGCTCGTGCCACGCGGCACCGGGGAAAAGCTCGATCACCGACTCGACGACCGGGTCTTCCCGGGGTACGAGCGTGCGCAGCAGCAGGGCGTGACGGCGGCGGGTGGAGTAGAGGTGGGCGACGACCCGGAAGCCTTCCTCCTGCTCGTCGACGGCCGAGAGCCAGTCGAAGAAGTCGCAGCCGAGGGCGCCGTTGTGCTTGGCCGTGCCCACGGTTTCCCACCAGCGGGCGACCGGGACGTCGACCACGGCCCGCGTGTGGCCGGGGCCGCCGCCGGAGAGGCCGGCGACGATCTCGCCCGGAGGCGCGTCCGGGGAGTCGTCCGTCAGGAGCGCGACCAGGCGCTCGCCGACCTCTTCAGGCGTCATGGGGTCATCCTATGATCCGGCCGGCGTCTCAGAGGCCGGGCAGGCGGCCGTTGCGGAAGACGTCGACGAAGTCCTGATGGTCCTCGCGGGCCTGGTCGCCGTAGCGGTGGGCGAACTCGACCAGGTGTCGTACGAAGCCGGCCTCGTCTTTGTCGACGGCGGCGACAATCGCTTCTTCGGTGGAGAAGTCGACGAGGTCGTGACTGGACTCGTCGTCGGCCACCGAGTGCATGCGGGCCACGGCGCGGCCCAGGTCGGCGATGACCCCGGTCAGCTCGCCGGGCTCGTTGACGTCGGACCAGTCGAGGTCGGACGCGTAGGGCGAGACCTCGGCGACGAGCTGGCCGACACCGTCCAGAGTGGTGTAACCGACCCAGGGGTCGGCGTGGGCCTGGAGCGCGTGCTGGGACTCGGCCGTGCGGTGGCCCTGATGCTGGAAGTAGGACCGGACCCGCTCGTCGTCGATCCAGCGCGCGACCGCCGGGACCTGCGCCTGCTTCATGTAGATGATCACGTCGTTCTCGAGGGCCTGGGTGTGGCCCTCGAGAAGCAGGTTGTAGGAGGGCAGGCCGGCCGAGCCGATACCCACGCCCTTGCGCAGCTTGATGTCTTTGATGGTGGTGGACACCGGACGGCTCGCGGCGGGGAGCGTCGGCAGGTAGCGGTCGAACGCCTCTCGCACCCGCGCGGCGGCGGCCTCGTCGACCTCGAAGACGCCGTCGGCCAGGGCGAACCGGCGCTCGTAGTCGTCGATGACGGTCTGCGACGACAGCAGGTCGATGCGGGTGTTGAGCCGCGCCTCCTGCAGCACGCGCCGCAGCACGCCGTCGGCGTTGTCGAGGGTGATCGAGCCGATCGCGTCGTCACCGCCGTGGGCGATCGCACGCAGTTCGGTCAGGTAGGAGCGGGCGAACCCGGTGACCAGCGCCGTGATGTCGTCGTCGGAGAGGGCCTTCTGATAGCCGATGAGCGCGAGGCTCGCCGCGAACCGCTTGAGGTCCCAGGAGAACGGCCCGACGTAGGCCTCGTCGAAGTCGTTGACGTTGAAGACCAACTGGCCGGACGAATTCATGTAGGTGCCGAAGTTCTCGGCGTGCAGGTCGCCGTGGATCCACACGCGGCTCGTCTGCTCGTCGAGGAAGCTCGAGTCGGCGTAGCCCGAGGACAGGTCGGCGTAGAAGAGTGAGGCGCTGCCGCGGTAGAAGGCGAACGGCGAAGCGGCCATCTTGCGGAACTTGCGGCGGAAGGCGGCCGGGTCGACGGCGATCAGCTCGCCGAACTCCCTGCTCAGGACGTCGATGATGAAGTCCGCGCGTGACTCGTCGGTCATGTTGCGGACCTTAGTCGCCGGATGCCACCGGCGGGGTCACGATCGGGGCAGTCAACGCTGCCGCGCCGCGTTCCGCCGCCAGCGGGTCGGGCCGGGAGACGCCGCCGGGGCCGGACTGCTCGGCGGCGATCTTCTCCTGCAGGCGCAGGATGCCGTGCAGCAGCGCCTCGGGCCGCGGCGGGCAGCCGGGGACGTAGACGTCGACCGGGATGATCTGGTCGACGCCCTTGGTCACCGAGTAGGAATCCCAGTAGGGGCCGCCGCAGTTGGCGCAGGAGCCGAACGAGATCACGTATTTCGGCTCGGGCATCTGGTCGTAGAGCCGCTTGATGGCGGGCGCCATCTTGTCGGTCACGGTGCCCGAGACGACCATCAGGTCGGCTTGGCGCGGACCGTGCGCGAACGGGATGACGCCCATGCGCATGAAGTCGTGCCGGCTCATGCTCGACGCGATGAACTCGATCGCGCAGCACGCGAGGCCGAAGTTGAACACCCAAAGGGAATAACGCCGCCCCCAGTTCAGCACGAACCGGATGGGTTCCCCGAGCACTCCTGGCAGACCGGCCACGACGTCAACCTACTCCGTGACCCGGGACGGACGTTGCAGCAGGCTGAGGAAGCCCGTCAGCAGCGCCTCGCGCAGGGCGGGCGGCGCGACGTTGAGCAACGAGTTGACCGCCGCCATGCGCGTGAAGTCGCCGCCGCCCAGGCCCAGCCCCTCGGCCAGGCCGCCGATCAGCTCGGGGGTGACCATCTCGGGGGTGAGCTGCGCGGCCGCTTCGAGCAGCGGGGCGGGCAGGTCGGCCGGGCCGGCGGCGCGGGCGGCGGCCACGGCGGCCGCGAGGTCGGGGGCGAACTCGGTGGCGGTCGGGGCGACCGAGGCGGTCACGGTCAGGTGGATGGTGGCGGGCAGCTCGGCGAAGGCCATCTGGGGCTGGGTGTGCCAGCCACGCGCCGCGAGCTCGTCGGCGAGGACGAACAGGTCGACACCATCGGACTCGGCCGAGGCCAGGCAGACGACGCTCGTCTCGGGCGGGGCGAAGAGGCGCACGCCGTCGGTGGCGGTCACCGCCTCGGCCAGCACGGACACGGCTTCGCGGGTGCGGGCGGCGAGGTCGAGATAGCCCGCGTCGCCGATGTGGCGCAGGGTGGCCACGGCGGCAGCGATGGGGCCACCGGAGCGGGTGGACGAGATGACCGGGTTGATCATCGTGTAGCCGGGCCAGCCGGCGTAGGCGAAGTATTGCGGCAGGCGCAACGCCTCGTCGCGGTGCAGCAGGATCGAGACGCCCTTGGGCGCGTAGGCGTATTTGTGCAGGTCGACCGAGATGCTGGTGACGCCGGGAACAGCGAAGTCGAAGGCGGGCAGGTCGGCGCCGAGACGGCGTAGATAGGGCAGGACCCAGCCGCCGAAGCACGCGTCGACGTGGAACCGGACGCCCCGCTCGGCCGCAATCGCCGCGATCTCGGCGATCGGGTCGACCACGCCGTGGGCGTAGGACGGCGCGGAGGCGGCGACCAGCACGGTGTCGGGGCCGATCGCGGCGGCCATGGCTGACGGGTCGGCGCGCAGGTCGGGGCCGACGGGCACGACGTCGAGGGCGACGCGCAGGTAGTGGGCGGCCTTGGCGAAGGCGGCGTGGGCCGTGGAGGGAATCACGAGGCGCGGGGTGGCCAGGTCGGGACGGGAATCGCGGGCGGCCTTGACCGCGAGGATCAGCGACTCGGTGCCGCCGCTGGTGACGCTGCCGACCGTCTCGTCGTTGCCGCCGAGCAGCCGGGCCGCGGCGCCGACCAGGGCGTTTTCCATCGCAAGCAGCGACGGGAAAGCGGTCGGATCGAGGCCGTTGACGTGGGCGGAGATCGCATAGGCCGCGCGGGCCAGCTCGTCGAGCCCATCGAGCGCGGGGTCGTAGACATAGGCGAACAGCCGGCCGCCGTGGGTCGGCAGGTCAGCGGATCGCAGATCGGTCAGCTCGCTGAGGATCTGGTCACCCGGTAGGCCCTTCTCGGGCAGTGCCTCGAACATGCGCAGAAACTATCCGATGCATCGGCTCGTGGGACCCGACGAAGGTACTGGGTCGGGGCCGTACCGAGGTCGCTATCGGATGACGTCCCGATAGGCGCGTAATAGAACGACCGCGGCGCCGACCAGCACGGCCGGCAACACGGTGAACCCGAGCAGCACGCCGAGCCGGGCGGTGTCGTCCTGCGTGGCGGCGTCGCCGGTCGACGACGAGACATAGCCGAAGAGCTGGAGGATCAATGCATACAGTCCGGGGCCGAGTGCCAGCCCGAGCGTCTCCCCCGCCGTCCACAGACCGGTGAAGACGCCGGCCTGGCGACGGCCGGTGCGCGCGGTGTCGTAGGCGATGCAGTCCGGCAGCATCGCCATCGCGAAGACCTGCTGGCCGGCGTAGCCGACACCGATCACCGCCACGATCAGATAGACGGCGATCGGGGGCAGGGCCGGCGCGGTCAGCAGGGCCAGGGCGCCGGCGGCGAAGAGCAGCGAGCCGGCGGCCAGTGAGGTGGGCTTGCCGACCCGGTGGCCGACCCGGCTCCACAGCGGCATGACCAGCAGCGCGGGCCCGACGAAGGCCGCGAAGAGGAAGGTGGCGCCCGAGTCGCGTTCGACGACGTGTTCGGCGAAGTACTGCACGCCCGCGAGCATCGTGCCGATGCCGACCGCCTGAACGATCCAGAGGAGGAGCAGTGCACGGAAGGGACGGTTCGCCCACGCGACCCGCAGTTGCGTCCGCAGGTCGGGCTCGACCGCCTCCACCGAGCGGGAGTCGGCCGACCGCGTGCCGAAGTAGACGCCGAGGGTGCCGGCCACGATGAGCACGCCGACGAAGACGCCGGCCCACCGGTGCCCGGCGATGCCACCGCCGGTCTGATCGACGACGAGCGGGGCGACCGCGCCCGAGACGAGGATGGCGAGCGCCAGCACGGCGACGCGCCAGGTCATCAGGCGGGTGCGTTCCGTGTAGCCGTCGGTGAGCTCGGCCGGCATCGCGACGTAGGGCACTTGGAAGAAGGCGTACGCGGTGGCGGCGGCGAGGAAGGCGAGGGCCACATAAGCGCCCGCGCCGGCGCCGCTGTGCACCGGGCCGGCGAAGATCGCGGCGAAGAGCACCGCGAGCAGCAGGCCCGCGACGAGCAGGAAGGGCCGCCGGTCGCCGCGGCGGTCGGAGATCCGACCGGCGACCGGATTGACGAGCACGTCCCACGCTTTGGGCAGCAACACGAGGAGGCCGGCAACACCGGCCGCCACACCTAACGTATCGGTCAGATAGGGCAGGAGGAGCAAACCCGGCACGGTGCCGAAGGCGCCCGTGACCAGCGAACCCAGTGAATATCCTGCCAAAACACGACGTGGCAGGGCGGCCGCCGGCCGTACGTCGGGAGTGGGATCAGCGGTCGTCATGAACGCGGATGGTAACCATGATCACCGTATCGAGCCTAGGCTTCGCCAAATGAAAAAGGTTGCGGCCGGGGTCGCCGCCAGCCACCCGGCCACGGCCGGGGCCGGGTTGCGCATTCTCCGGGACGGGGGAACCGCGGCGGACGCCGCCGTAGCGGCGGTGCTGGCCTGCTGCGCCGCCGAGACGATCTACACCGGACTGGGTGGCGGCGGGTTCGCGACATACTTCGACGCGGCCACCGGCGAGGTCACGTGCCTCGACTTCTTCGTCGCGGTCCCGGGCACCGACGGCGATCTCGAGGCCGGCCCGATGGTCGCGGTCGACGTCTTCTTCGGCGGCATGCCCCAGGTCTACTCGATCGGCGGGGCCAGCGTCGCCGTGCCCGGCGTGCCGGCCGGCTGCGGCGAGGTGCATCGACGCTGGGGGCGGCTGCCGTGGGCCGAGGTCGTGGCGCCGGCGATCGCGCTGGCCACCGACGGCGTCCCGGTGCCGGCCGCGCACGCGCAGACCCTCGACTCCTGCGCGCCCGCGCTCGCCTGGGGCGAGGGCGCCGAGATCTACACGCCCAACGGCCGGCGTCTGCAGGGCGGCGACCGGCTGTTCCATCCGGGGCTCGGAACGGCCATGTCGACCCTGGCCGAGGCGGGGCCCGAGATCTTCTACACGGGCGAGTTCGCGGCCGTCATGGTCGACACCGTTCGGGCCGCGGGTGGTTCGCTCGGGCCGCGCGATCTGGCCGACTACCGGGTGCTCGAGACGGTCGTCGACCACGCGACGCTGGCCGGGCACCGGGTGATGGCCCGCCACGACCTCAACCGCACGGTCGACACGATCGCGGGCCTGCCGGCCGACCTGTCCCGCCCCGGCCGGGCGGTCAGCGTCGCCAAGGCGCTGCGTGATCAGGGACGGCAGAAGATCGGCGACACCACCAACGTCTCGGTGGTCGACGCCGACGGCAACGCCTGCGTGATCACGACGACGCTCGGGCTGGGTTCGGGAGTGTGGCTGCCCGGCCTCGGCATCAACCTCAACTCGATGCTGGGCGAGGGCGAACTGCTCACCGACGACCTGGAGCCGGGCCGGCGGATGTCGTCGAACATGTGCCCGCTCGTCGTGATCGACCCGGACGGGGCGCTGGCCGTGGCGGCGGGCTCGGCGGGGGCCAGCAGGATCCGTACGGCGCTGATCGACACGCTGCTGGGGGTTCTGGTCGACGGGGCCGACATGACCGAGGCGATCGGCCGGCCGCGCTTCCACGTCGTCGACGACACCGTGCACGTCGAGCCGAACTATCCGCGCGACGAACTGAGCGCCCTGATGGCGGCGGGCTGGCAGATCAAACAGTGGCCGGGGCTCAACCACTACTTCGGCGGCGTCACCGCGGTCGGCCAGGCCGGCGCCGCGGGCGATCCCCGCCGCGCCGGCGTCGGCCTGCTGCTCTGACGTCACACCCGCTCACATGCGGCGGGCGGCGATGGCGGCGGCGTCCTCGGCCGTCTCGCGGATGCCCACCTCGACAGGGCTGGGCGCGAGGCCGAAGGTGCGTTCGGTGAGCGAGCTGTCGAGGTGGAACGGCGCGTAGAACTGGTAGTCCATCTCGGCCAGCTCACGGGACATGGGGTGCACCAGCCCGGCCGTACGCATCACGAAGCGGGGCAGGCTGCGGATCTTCATCTTCGGCTTGCCGAGCAGGTCGCAGTAACGGTCGGCGAGTGAGCGGATCGTGATCGCGGGCGCGGTCGGCGCGTGCCATGCCCGGCCCCAGGCCCGCTCGTCGTGGGCCAGGGCGATCATCGTGCGGGCCATGTCGCCGGTGTAGGTGAAACTGTGCGGCAGGTCGACGTTCCCCGGGGCGTAGGCGGTGCGCCCGGCGTCGAGCGCGGGCAGCAGCACCGACGAGAAGACACCGATCGCGCCCGCGCCCAGGTAATCGGAGCCGCGCACCTCGACCGTCCGCACCCCGCTGGCCAGCGCGTCCCGCCACATCTTGATGCGCACCCTGCCCTTGCGGCCGACGGCGGCGAGCGGGCTGTTCTCGGTCATGTGCCCGCCGGGCTGCGGCCCGTAGACGTACAGATTCCCGGTGATCACGTAGACCGCGCCGGACGCCTTCGCCGCACTGATCATGGAGTCGTTGAGCGGGAACCAGAGCTTCTCCCACTCGGTGTAGCGGGGATTCGCGCAGTTGTAGATCGTCTCCGCGCCCGCCGTCAGCGCGGTCAGCCGGGACGCGTCGGAGGCGTCGGCCGCCACCCGCTCGATCAGCGGGTGCGACGGGCCGGAGCCGCTGCGGGTGATCATGCGGACCGGAGAGCCCTGGTCACCGAGGAGACGAGCGATCGAGGAACCGATCGGGCCGGAGCCGACGACGACATGCATTGCTGTTCTCCTTTGTGAGCACCGCTCTCTTATAAGAACAACGATTACACGAACAGGAAGACAAAGCAAGAGCAGTGCTCTCGTTGTGGCACACTGGTCTCCATGAGCGCGTCAGGAGTGCGAGCCCGCGTCCGGGCCGAGATGACCGAAGAGATCAAGACGGTGGCTCGCCGGCACCTGGCCACCGACGGCGCGAACCTGTCGCTGCGCGCGGTCGCCCGTGACCTGGGCATGGCCTCGTCCGCCGTCTACCGCTACTTCGCGAGCCGCGACGAGCTGCTGACCGCGCTGATCATCGACGCCTACAACGCGGTCGGAGAAAAGGCCGAGCAGGCGGCCGAGGGCATCACCGACCCGCTCGACCGTTTCCTGCGACTGGCCCACGCCGTACGGGACTGGGCGCTCGACGATCCGCACCAGTGGGCGCTGATCTACGGCAGTCCGGTGCCCGGCTATCAGGCGCCACAGGACACCATCGGGCCCGCGACGCGGGTGCTCCTGCTGATCGCGGGCCTGATCAGGGACGCGTACGTGGCCGGAAAGATCGCGGAGCGGGAGCCGATCAGCGGGCGATTCGCCGAGGAACTGGCCGTGGTCGCCGAGCAGTACACGCCGGGCGCGCCTCCGCGGCTGGTCGGCGCGGGCATTTCGGCCTTCGTCCACCTCGGCGGGGCCATCAGCGCCGAGCTCTTCGGCCAGCTCAACCACTCGGTCGACGAGGACCGGCGCGGCTTCTTCGAGTTTCAGATGCGCGGGGCGGCGTACCTCATCGGTCTGAGCTGATCAGGGCAGCCAGGCTGCTCGGGCCATGTCCACGTGATCGCCCTTCAGGGGAACGCCCTCGGAGAGCAGGCGCTGACGGGCCTCCTGCTCGTGGCCGGGTGGCATGCGTCCGGAACTGTTCACCACGCGGTGCCACGGCACGCCGCCGCCGTGCCGGGCCATGATCGAGCCGACCAGGCGCGCGGAGTTGCGGTCCGAGCCCTCGGCCAGGGCGTCGGCGATCGCTCCGTAGGACATCACGCGGCCCTCGGGGATGCGCTCAACGAGTGAAAGCACCTCTTCGACGTACTCCTGCGGGGTCACTCGGGCCACGATATGGGATCTGACCGGGATTCTGCCGGTGCGCCCGAGCACAATTGGCCGGTGCGCGAAGTGGTGACCGAGGCGCGCCGGATCGTGGTCAAGGTGGGCTCCTCCTCACTGACCACAGCCACCGGCGGGCTCGACGAGGAGCGCGTCGACCGGCTGGTCGACGCGCTCGGCAAGCTGGCGTCCGACGGCCGTGAGGTGGTCCTGGTGTCGAGCGGTGCGATCGCCGCCGGCCTGGCCCCGCTCCACCTGCCGCGCCGGCCACGCGATCTCGCCACTCAACAGGCGGCCGCCTCCGTCGGGCAAGGGCTGCTCATCGGGCGCTACGCGGCGGGCTTCGCGCGGCACGGCCTGACGGTCGGCCAGGTGCTGCTGACGGTCGACGACGTGACCCGCCGCGCGCACTACCGCAACGCGTACCGCACTCTTCGCAAGCTGCTCGATCTGGGCGCCCTGCCGATCGTGAACGAGAACGACACGGTCGCCACCGAGGAGATCCGCTTCGGCGACAACGACCGGCTGGCCGCGCTGGTGGCCGCCCTGGTCGACGCCGACCTGCTCGTGCTGCTGTCCGATGTGGATGCTCTCTACACCGGCAGCCCGTCGGACCCGTCGTCGCGCCGCATCACGTTCGTGGGCGACGAGTCCGACCTCGATGGCATCAGCGTCGCCACGCCGGGCCGCTCCGGGGTCGGCACGGGCGGCATGGTCACCAAGATCGAGGCAGCCCGTATCGCCACCGGTTTCGGCATTCCGGTCGTGTTGACCGCCGCTCCCCTGGCCGGCGAGGCGCTGGGCGGCGACGAGGTGGGCACGTTCTTCCGGGCCGCCGAGAGCCGCCCGGCCGCGCGGCTCTTCTGGCTCGCGCACGCCACCTCGCCGCGCGGCCGGCTTCATCTCGACCCGGGCGCGGTCGCCGCCGTCGTGGCCCGCCGCAAGTCGCTGCTGCCCGCCGGCATCACCGCGGTCGACGGCTCCTTCGCCGCCGGCGACCCCGTCGACCTGATCGACGCCGCCTCGGGCACGCCGGTCGCGCGCGGCCTGGTCAACTACGACGCGATCGAGTTGCCGGCGCTGCTGGGCCGAACCACCGGAGAGTTGGCCGCCGAGCTCGGCCCGGGATATGAACGAGAGGTCGTCCACCGCGACGACCTTGTCCTCCTATAAATGAGGGAAAGCCATGACGACCGTCCTTCAACAGGCCGCCGACGCGCGAGTGGCCGCGATCGACCTGGCCGCCGCCACCCGCGCCGAGAAAGACAGCGCCCTCCTGTTGATGGCCGACCGCCTGGTCGAGCGCTCGCCCGACATCGTCGCGGCCAACGAGGTCGACGTGGCCAACGCGCGCAGCGGCGGCCTCTCCGAGGCGATGATCGACCGGCTCACGCTGACCCCGGCGCGGGTCGAGGCGATGGCCGAGGGCCTGCGCGAACTCGCCGCGCTGCCCGACCCGGTGGGTGACGTGGTGCGGGGCTCGACGCTGGCCAACGGGCTCGAGCTGCGGCAGGTGCGGGTGCCGTTCGGGGTGGTCGGCATCGTCTATGAGGGCCGGCCCAACGTGACCGCCGACGCCGCGGGCATCTGCCTCAAGTCGGGCAACGCGGTGCTGCTGCGGGGTTCGGGTTCGGCGCTCAGCTCGAACGCAGCGATCGTGTCGGTGCTGCGCAAGGCGGTGGGCGACAGCGGTCTGCCGGCCGACACGATCCAACTGCTCGACGCGACCACCCGCGACTCGGTCAAGGAACTGATGCGAGCACGCGGCCTGGTCGACGTGCTGATCCCGCGTGGCGGCGCCTCCCTGATCAAGGCGGTGGTCGAAGAGTCGACCGTGCCGGTGATCGAGACCGGGGTCGGCAACTGTCACGTCTATGTGGACGAGGCGGCCGACCTCGAGAAGGCGCTGGCGGTCGTGCTCAACTCCAAGACGCAGCGGCTGTCCACATGCAACACCGCCGAGTCGCTGCTGGTGCACGCCGAGATCGCCGACCGGTTCCTGCCGCTGATGCTGGCCGAGCTGGCCGACGCGGGGGTCACCGTGCACGGCGATCCGCGGGTCACGGCGTACGACGATGCGGTCGTGCCCGCCACCGAGGAGGACTGGGGCACCGAGTATCTCTCGGCCGACATCTCGGTGGCGATCGTCGACTCGCTCGACGACGCGCTCGACCACATCCGCCGCTACGGGACGGGTCACACCGAGGCGATCGTGAGCGAGTCGGTGACGGCGACCCGGCGGTTCGCGGCCCGGGTCGACGCGGCCGCGGTCATGGTCAACGCGTCGACGCGGTTCACCGACGGCGGCGAGTTCGGCTTCGGCGCCGAGATCGGCATCAGCACGCAGAAGCTGCACGCCCGGGGTCCGATGGGCCTGCCCGAGCTGACCTCGACGAAATACATCGTCACGGGCAACGGGCACACGCGCCGATAGAACACGCGCCGATGGACATGCCGTGGGCCCGGCGGACGGTGCCGGGCCCACGACTGCCCCGAACACACTGTGCCGTTGCCGAGCGTGAGTTCACTACCCCCTGTTGTTACGAACAGTGACAACAAAAGGGTGAACTTACGGCTCAGAGGCAGGCGCGCAACACGGTGAGTGTTGTGTTCACGTCGAAGATCGGGCCCTCGGCGCTGTCCCAGCCCCCGTCGGTGCGCTGGGTCTCCCCCAGCCGCTTGCGGGCGCTCTGGACCAGCCAGTCGTCGCCGAGGTTGACCCGGCGCAGAGCGGCCGCCATCGAGGCGACGTCGGCCGGCGCCATGTCGGGCAGCCGGTCGCCGAGGACGAGCTGCACCCGGGCCGACTCGTAGAAGTACTGCTGGCCGTAGAGCAGACCGGCGGCGTGCCAGCCGGCCGCCAGGAACGACGGCCACGTGCCGTCGGGCTGGAGCTGGCCGACCACCCAGGTGGCCGCGGCCCCGAGAGTGCTCGCGTGCCGGGCGGGCACGTCGAAGTTGGGGTGCGCCTCGAACTCGGCCAGGGTGATCCAGAAACCGGCGAGGCAGGTGAGGTAGAGAGTGGCCTCAGGGTCGCCTGGCATCGCCCAGGCGGGTGCCACCTCGGCGAGCTCTTCGGCCTCTTGCCAGGTGCCGTCGGGGCGCTGCACGCTCGCCAGCCAGGCCAGTGCCCGGTCGACCGGCTCGCCGCGCAGGCCGCCCAGGTCGTCGAGCTCGTTGAGGCGGAAGCAGGTGGCGTCGATCGAGCTGATCGCGTCTTCGGTGGAGGCGGGCCAGCCACCGGCCTCGGTCTGACCGGCCACGATGCGGTCGAGCACCTGGGGTTCGGGCTGCTGACCGGCGCGCAGGTAGGACAGACGGGCTCGCTCGACCGGGTCGCCGTGCGCGACGACGTAACCGATAGCAGCGTCGATGTCTACCACGACCGTGACGCTACAACGCGTTCCTGATTTCCGCTGTGCCGTCTTGTCTCTTGCTCGCCTCTTGCCCAGAAGGTCCGTTCCGTCACCCACTGATCACGCTGAGAAGTCGCCTAAACCACTCCTCAGCGTGACCAGAGGGGTCGAACTCAGTAGGACGGCTGCGAAGGGTCAATCGTGTTGACCCAGGAGACGATGCCGCCCTGCACGTGCACGGCGTCCTTGAAGCCGGCCGCCTTCAGAGCCGCGAGGGCCTCGGCCGACCGCACGCCTGACTTGCAGTGGAGCACGATCTGCCGGTCTTGCGGGAAGCGGGACAGCGCCTCGCCGGACAGGATCTCGCCCTTGGGGATCAGGGTCGCGCCCGGAATCCGGTTGATCTCCCACTCGGCCGGCTCGCGGACGTCGACGAGGAACAGGTCCTTGCCGCTGTCCTGCCAGTCCTTCAGCTCGCGGGCCGTGATCGTGGCGTTGAGGGTCGCCTCCTCGGCCTCGACCGAGACCGCGCCGCAGAAGTCTTCGTAGTCTTCCAGCAGGTCGGTGACGGTCGGGTTGTCGCCGCAGAGCGCGCAGTTCGGGTCCTTCCGGACCTTGATCTTGCGGTATTCCATCTCGAGGGCGTCGTAAACCATCAGCCGGCCGACCAGCGGCTCACCGATGCCGGTCAGCAGCTTGATCGCCTCGTTGACCTGGATCGACCCGATCGACGCGCACAGCACACCGAGCACGCCACCCTCGGCGCAGCTCGGCACCATGCCGGGCGGCGGGGGCTCGGGGTAGAGGCAGCGGTAGCAGGGACCGTGCTCCTCCCAGAAGACGGAGGCCTGGCCGTCGAAGCGATAGATCGAACCCCAGACGTACGGCTTCCCGAGCAGGACGGCGGCGTCGTTGACCATGTAACGCGTCGCGAAGTTGTCGGTGCCGTCGACGATCAGGTCGTACTGGCTGAAGAGCTCTTTGACGTTGTCGCGGTCGAGCGCGGTGTTGTGGATGACCACATTTACCAGCGGGTTGACCTCGCGAATGCTCGCGGCGGCGGACTCGGCCTTGGGCCGGCCGATGTCGGAGACGCCGTGGATGATCTGGCGCTGCAGGTTGGACTCGTCGACCGTGTCGAAGTCGACGATGCCCAGCGTGCCCACGCCGGCGGCGGCCAGGTAGAGCAGCGCCGGCGAGCCGAGGCCACCCGCGCCCACGACCAGGACCTTGGAGTTCTTCAGTCGCTTCTGACCCGTCATCCCGACATCGGGGATGATCAGGTGCCGTGAGTAGCGGCGGATCTCATCGATCGACAGCTCTGCGGCCGGCTCGACGAGCGGGGGCAGTGCCACGTTAACTCCCCGGGTTGGCGGTAAGGATCGGTCACCATTGTCACTCGCGACCGCCCTCCGCGGCCATGACGTTACCCACCGGCCCGACATGCGGGACACGGGAATATCTCCGGGTCGCTCACAACGAGGGGCCGGTCAGCGTCTTTCCGTTCCGGCGAGGCCACGCGTAGGCCTGACAGCCGCGCAGCGTGAGGGTCTGCTGCACCATGACCGGGGCCGGCCCGCCCGCCTTCGGACAGCCCTGATGATGATGCCCCAGCTCGTGCCCCACCTCGTGGTTGATCACATACTGCCGATAGGTGAAGAGGGGAATCCGGGCGCTCACATAGGTCGGCGCGGACAACCGCCACCGGTCCAGGTTGATGATCGCCTTCCCGGTGGCGCGGCAGGACGTGTAGGGGCGCCCGCCGACCCGGATGTTGGTGCCGCCGTTCAGGCACATCTTCCCGGCCGTGTCCCGGGTCGCGAGATAGACCGTGAAGTCGGCCGGGTCGGAGCCGCGCACCATCTGCAGCCGCAGCTGACCACCGCCGGTCCAGCTGCGCGGGTCGCCCAGGATGGCGGAGACCTCCTCGGCGAACTCGGTGGCGTCCTCGTTGCTGCCCTTCTCGACGGCGACCCGGAAGCGGCGCAACTGGCCCTTGCCGCCGAAGACCGAACTGCGCAAGGACGCGTACGTGAACTGGCCGGAGCCTTTGGTAGGCACCGCGCCGGGCAGTTGCAGCAGCGTGGCCTTCTCAGGCGTCGGTGACGGCGACGGTGACGGACTCGCCGATGGCGGAGCGGCGTTCGACGGCGGCGGGGCGGGCGCGAAAGTCATGGCCGGAGCGCTGGTCTCGCCCTGCTCCATGCGCTGCCCCACCGCGAAGCCACCAGCGACCAGCACGATCACCGCAAAGGCGGCCAGCCACCACTTCCGCCACCGGCCGGGACCGGACGGCGGCTTCACCGGGGACGGCGCCGTAACCTCGTCGATCATCGTTCGCCAGCGTCGCACACCCCGACGGGCGGCGCGCCACCGCTATGGATCTTGTGTGACCCAGGGCCTAACTGTCTTGGAAGGGGGTCGAGTCGCGGACGAGGCCCAGCACCATCCCAAATCAGGCCCTAAGTCCTGGCCGGTGCGTTGACCTCGTCCAACAGGCCGACGACGGCCCGGGCGACCAGGCGCGGGACCTCCATCTGAGCCACGTGACCGACACCCGGAAGGACGAGCAGCCGCGAGTCGGGCACTGCTCGGGCCACCTGCAGAGGCACGCGCGGATCGATGAGCTTGTCGTTGAGGCCGCCCACTATCAGCGTCGGCGCCTGCACCCGCGCGGCCAGCCGCCACTGCGAGCCCGCACCGGGCAGATAGGCCCGCAGGAAGCTCGAGACCAGGCCACGAAGAGTGCCCAGATAAGCCTTGGGATAGTGCGCCACCGTGTAGCGCAGCTTGATCTCCTCCATCGCCTCGGCCCGGCGCTGGGCCGAGACCCGCCGCGTGTCACCGAAGCACGCGGCGAGCACCTGCTCGGCCATCTCCTCCGCGGTGATCCGCGAGAACGCCCAGCCGAGCAGACGGTGGGCCTGCGGCAGTGCCAAGATCGGCAGCACGCGGTTCTGCGCCGTGCGCCTCGGGTCGAGGAAGGGCATGGCCGGAGAGATCAACGTCAGCGTACGGACCAGGTCGGGGCGCAGTGCCGCGGCGCGCACCGCGATCGAGCCGCCCAGCGAGTTGCCGACCAGATGGACCGGTCCCCGGTTGTCGTGATCCAGGTAGCCGATCAGCATCGTGGCGAACGACGCGATCGAGTAGCGCGGGCTCGGGTCGCTGTAGCCGAAGCCGGGCAGGTCGACGGCGCGCGCGTCGAAGCGGTCGGCGAGCAGGCCGGCGAAGTCGGTGAAGTTCTGCGACGAGCCGCCGAGGCCGTGCACGTAGACGGCCGGCTCCGCGTCGGGCGAGGTCGCCGGGGTGTCGCGGACGTGCAGCATCGCCCCGCCGACGGTCACCCGTCGCGCGGGCCACGGTGCTGGTGCTTCGCCCTCCGGCAGCAGCGCGCTGTCGGGGGCCAGGACGGCGCCCTTCATCGGGTCAAGAGTGCCTCAAGCCGGCGGTTCACCGCGGCGAGCGTGGCGCGCACCATCGCGTGCCGGTCGTCGCTGGTCACCACGGCCGAGCCGGCCAGTTGCTCGACCCAGCCGCCCCACGAGAGCAGCAGTACGACGACGGCGACCTGGGCGGCCCCGAACGGCACCGACGCGGCGTGCTCGACGAAGCAGCGGGCCGGACCTTCCGCGTGGTCGGAGTCGGAGAGCAGCTCGTCGACCGCGCCGGCCGTGGCCATCGCGCAGAGGCGCAGCAGGTAGCCGTCGACCGCGGGACCGCTGGCCACACCGGACGCCGTACGGGGGCCGACGCCGAGCCTGACCTCGACGGTGGCGTCCGCGCCGAACGTGTTGACGTGCACGTTCTCGATGACGATGCGGGGGCCGGGGTGCTCGCCGGGGAAGAGCGGGCGCGGCGGCCCCGATTCGGCGCCGGTGGGCACGACCTCGGCCGTCTCTTCGGCCTCGGGCAGGAGGCGGGCCGCGGCGGCGTGCCGGTCGCGGGCGTCACGCTCGCGGACCTCACGCTCACGCTTCTCGCGCTCGCGGGTCGCTTGATCGCGGACCGCCTGTTCACGAGCCTCACGAGCCTCACGAGCCTCACGAGCCCGGGTCTCGCGCTCCCGGGTCTCGCGCTCCCGGCTCTCGCGTTCCCGCGTCTCGCGCTCCCGGGTCTCGCGTTCCCGGGTCTCGCGCTCTTTGTCGGCGGCGTAGCGGTCGGCGAAGGGGGTCTGGGACAGCGGCGTGGGCTCGGGCAGCGGCGGGGCCGAGACGGGCGGCGCCACGACCGGCTCGCTGACGCGCGCCCGCGGCACGAGCGCCGACGGGGAGACCGGCGTGACGGGCGGGAGATCGGCGGGCGGCGGCGGGGCCGGCACCTCGCCGGGCATGGCCGCGTCGAGACCCATCGTGTCCTGCAACAGACGGGCCACCCGGCGGCTCACCTCGGCGGGGTCGGCCCCCTCAGCGAGGTCGAGCCGCAGGCTGTGGGCACCGGTCGGGGTCGAGCGCAGCGAGGCGTCCCGCACTCCCTCGACCTCACGCACCGCGGCCAGGATCGCCTGCACATCGAAACCTTCCTGCCGTTCCTGCACCGGCAGCACGTCGCCGCGGCGCAGGTGGGTGGCGATCCTGGCGAGGGCGGGAGTCTCGGCGGTGGCCTCCACCAGGGGCGGCTCCGGAACTCCCTTGGGCACGTCGGGCTGCGCGGGGACGCGCTGGGGCAGGCCGGGGTTCGGCTCGGCCGGGCCGGGCAGGCGCGCGGTCGTCTCGCCGAAGCCGGAGTAGGGCTCCTGCCGCACGGGCTCGGACACCACCGAGGGCGTTGGCTCGTACGGCTTGGGGGTGTCGTAGTTCTTCTTCGGCTCGTACGGCTTCTGCGGCTCGTAGGGCACCGGAGGCTCGTAGGACAGCCGGCGCGGGAAGCTGGACGGGTCGTAGGCGGGACGCGCCGGGCCGGGCTTTTCGGCGGGCACGCGGGGCACACCCTGCACGGGGGTGCCGCCGCTCAGCGCGTGGCGGGGCGGCTCGGTCGTGCTGTGCTCGGCTGTGCCCCAGTCGGCGCGGCGCCCGCCACCCGGTGTCGCCGGGCGCACCAGCGGGACGGCCGTGCGCTGCTGAACGATCGGCGGCGGTTCCGGGGGGCCGTCGTCGAGATCGCCCTCGTAGGGGAACGGTGGCGCGCTGTTCGGCGTGGGGACGTCGTATGCCCGCAGGCGGCCGGGTGTCAGATTTCCGCTGGTGGCGCCCGGCTCGCGCGGGGGCTGCGAAGGCGTCGCCGGTTCCACCATGCGGGACTCCGGGCTCAGCAACTCGGAAAATCTGGACCTGTCCCACCGGGAACCGGGGACGGCGATGTCCCCGGAAGGGGGAATTTCGCCGCTTTGCTGCGCGTCGACGAAGCCCGGCGGGGCAGGGGGCGGAGCCGGAGCGGGAATACTTGACGTGGGCTGCGCCGAGACGGGGACCGCCGATGACGGAAATGCCGGATTACGCGGAAACGAGCGCGTGTCAGCCCCCGGCCTGCGCCAGGCCGGGACATCACTGTCGGCCTCGACCCCGGAGCCCGTGTACGACCAGGGACTATCTGGCGTCGCCCAGCCGTTCACCCGAGTGCGTTCCCGCGCCTCGGCGCCATCACCGCTGTCCGCGGCTCCGGCGTCTCCGGAATGCCCAGTTTCATCCACCGCGTGCTCCTCGCTCGCCCCCGCTGAGGCTACCGTGTGCTTGCAGTGGCGATAAGTTGCAGCGTCGCGACAATTGCCCATCGACAGCATCACGCGCCGATCCGGGCAATACGCGCCGGCAAACGGGGACCAACCCCCTGGAGGTTCGAGAGACATGACCGCTGCGTCCGGCGGAGCTCAGACGGCCCGACCCACGCGTCTGCCTCGCTCCGCGCGCCGTAAGCAACTGCTCGCGGCGGCCCAGCAGGTCTTCGTCGCGCATGGCTACCACGCCGCCGCGATGGACGACATCGCCGAGCGTGCCGGGGTCTCCAAGCCCGTGCTCTACCAGCACTTCCCCGGCAAGCTCGAGCTCTATCTGGCCCTGCTCGACACCCACTGCGACGCGATAATCGCCAAGGTTCGCGACGCCATGCTGGCCACCTCCGACAACAAGGAACGGGTCAAGGGCGCCGTCCGGGCCTACTTCGACTTCATGGACCACGAGAGCGAGGCGTTCCGTCTCGTCTTCGAGAGCGATCTGCGCAACGACCCTCAGGTGCGTCAGCGGGTCGAGCGGGTCGAGGCGGGCTGCATCGCGGCCGTCACCGACACGATCATCTCGGACACCAACCTCGGCGGCGACGCGGCGCAGTTGCTCGCGTCGGGTCTGGTGGGGGCGGCCGGGCAGTCCGCCCAATACTGGCTGGCCAACGGGCGGCGTACGCCTAAAGCTGAAGCGGAAGCGCTCGTAGCTGCACTTATCTGGCGTGGAATCGCCAGCTTCCCCCTTCAGGAGGGCACATCCGGCGGCACCCCGGCCGAAATCGGATAGCCTTGCACGCGGTAAGAGACGCGCAAGAAGGAGGGCCCCGTGGAGGTCAAGATCGGCGTGCAGCACACGCCCCGTGAGCTGGTGCTCGAGAGCGCGCAGACCCCGGCGGAGGTCGAGCAGGCCGTGACCGAGGCGATGGCGAAAGACAGCATTCTGTCGCTCACGGACGAGAAGGGCCGCAAGGTGATCATCCCGATCTCCAAGGTGGCCTACGTGGAGATCGCCGAGTCGAGCGTTCGCCCGTTCGGTTTCACCGCCCGCTGAAATAGTTCTCCTCACCCGGAGGACGTTCCCGATCACGGGAACGTCCTCCGCGTGCTCTCCGCGCCAAAGTCCGCTCTGAGGTGCACGATCGTCCCGTCGGGTAGGATGGCCTTGTCGCCGTCGACGTCGATCACTACCGATCGCCGCGGCGACCCGCGCGTGCGGCCCGCTCTCCAGCGTGTGGCCCGCGCCCTATCCAGACCGCGCCCCAGACTTCCGACGGGCGCACCACGAGAGGCACCCGTAAAAC
The DNA here is from genome assembly GCF_003999975.1 of Actinoplanes solisilvae. Lineage (GTDB taxonomy): Bacteria > Actinomycetota > Actinomycetes > Mycobacteriales > Micromonosporaceae > Actinoplanes > Actinoplanes solisilvae. The sequence goes on from NZ_RJAC01000002.1 coordinate 413,141, forward strand.
TTCATGACCGACATCGAGAACAACGCACCCGCACTGGTACCAGTAACCAACCGCGCACCGGTCCGCCCGGACAGCCCCACCTTTGCCGAGCTGGGTGTCCGCGCCGAGACCGTGGAAGCGCTGGCCAAGGCCGGCATCACGCACGCCTTCGCCATCCAGGAGTACGCGCTGCCGATCGCCATGCGCGGCACCGACCTGATCGGCCAGGCGCCGACCGGCACCGGCAAGACCCTCGGCTTCGGCCTGCCCATGCTCGAGCGCGTCACCGCCCCATCCGAAGGCGCCGACGGCCGCCCACAGGCGCTCATCGTCGTCCCCACCCGTGAGCTGGGGCTCCAGGTGGCCCGTGACCTCGCCGCGGCCGGCAGCACCCGCGGCATCCGCGTCCTGCCGATCTACGGCGGGGTGGCGTACGAGCCTCAGGTCGACGTTCTGAAGAAGGGCGTCGAGATCCTGGTCGGCACGCCCGGCCGCCTGCTCGACCTGGCCAAGCAGAAGCAGCTCAAGCTCGACTCGGTCAAGACGCTGGTGCTCGACGAGGCCGACCGCATGCTCGACCTGGGCTTCCTCGAGGACGTCGAGAAGATCCTCGCGATGATCCCGGCCGAGCGTCAGACGATGCTCTTCTCGGCGACCATGCCCGACCCGATCGTCGCCCTGTCCCGGCGATTCCTGCGGCACCCGGTGACGATCCACGCCGGCCACACCGCCGAGAGCGGCCCGTCGCCGCTGACCAAGCAGGTCGTCTACCGCACGCACCCGCTCAACAAGGTCGAGATGGTCGCGCGCATCCTGCAGGCCCGCGACCGCGGCCTCACGATGATCTTCACGCGGACCAAGCGCGCTGCCGACCGGCTCGCCGAAGACCTCGACTTCCGGGGCTTCGCCGTCGCCGCCGTGCACGGCGACCTCGGCCAGGGCGCCCGCGAGCGGGCCCTGCGCGCGTTCCGCAGCGGCAAGATCGACGTGCTGGTCGCGACCGACGTCGCCGCCCGCGGTCTGGACGTCTCCGGCGTCACGCACGTGATCAACTACGACTGCCCGGAAGACCCCGAGACCTACACGCACCGCATCGGCCGCACCGGCCGGGCGGGCGCGACCGGTGTCGCGGTGACCTTCGTCGACTGGGAGGACATGCCCCGCTGGGTCCTCATCGACAAGTCGATGGGCCTGAGCATGCCGCAGCCCCCGGAGACCTACCACACGAGCCCCGCGCTCTACAGCGACCTGGACATCCCCAGCGACGTGTCGAGCACGCTGCCGACCGCCGACCGCAACCGGGTCGGGCTGGCCGCCGAGATCGAGGAAGACCTCGGTGGCGGACGTCGTCGCCGCGAGCCCGCCGGACGTGGCGGACGCACTGGTGGACGGCCGCCCCGCGGTGGTTCGCGCGGTGGCTCCGACAGCGGCCCCGCCAACGCCGGCCCGGCCGCCGACGAGACCGAGGCGGGCGAACGGCCCAAGCGGCAGCGGCGCCGGCGCCGGGTCGACGAGCCCGCCACCGCCGAGGGCGCGGTCGTCACCGACGACGCCACCCCGGCCGTGACCGGCTCCGAGGACGACGTCGCGCCCGCCCCGCGTACGCGGTCTCGCCGTCGCGTGGCCACGCCGGAGCTCTCCGAGGCCACCGACGAGACCGAACCCGCCGCGGAAAGCGACGAGGCCGGCGACGATTCGGACGACCGGCCCCGTCGCCGTCGTCGTCGCGGCGGCCGCGGCAACCGTGGAGCCGGCGGATCGGGTGCGTCCTCGGACGACGCCGCGCCCGCCGAGATGACCGGCGGCTCGGAAGCCGGCGTCGGCACCACCGCCTGACGACCCGTACGCGGAAAGCCCCTTGATCCCCACGGGTCGAGGGGCTTCACTCTGCTCAGTGGCGGGGCTCGACGTTCAGTGGCGGGGCTCGAGGTTCAGGGCCGCGCAGGCGTCGTGATACATGCGGACGGCCTCGGCCCGCACCTGACGACGCTCGGTGAGCCGCTCGGAGAAGGGCACCCGCACCGGCACCTCGATGCCGTCGACGACCGCCTTGAACTCCATCGCGTCGGCGTCCAGGCCCGACACGCGAGCCGCCGTCGCCGTCGGAATGCCACCGAGAGCCCGCACGATCAGCACGTTGTCGTCGGCGTGGTCGTCGTTCATGTGCCGGGCGATCTGGTTGACCACCTCGGGCGGGAACGGATCGGTCATCGTCGTCAGCTCCAGCGGCTCAGCAGCTCGTCGAGGACGGCGATGTTCAGCCGGTACGCCTCGGCGACCTCACGGATGAACTCGTCCTGCTCGGCGAGGGACCAGGGCGCGGCATCGAGCAGGGCACGGTAATGGGTCTTGAAGGACATCGGGTCGACGCCGTTGAAGATGAAGAAGCGGTGGCCGTCGGCGGCGGGCAGGTTGTAGGACTGGGCGATCGCCGGACCGAGGTATTGCCCGCCGGAGAGGTCGCCGATGTAGCGCGTGTATTGGTGGGCGACGAAACCGGTGGCCGCGCGGTGGGCGACGTCGCGCAGCCGCGTGCAGTAGACGGTGGTGGCGGGCAGGGCGAAAAGATGGTCGGCCCACCTCGGCCCGTACAGGAAACGCAGGTCGGCCTCGAGGGACGGGAGCCGGCGCAGCTCGGGGAACAGGAACGTGGCGACCACCGGGTCGTCGGCCATCGAGGTGGCGGCCGACTCGAGAGCCTCGTACATGAACCAATGCTGCGCGGTCAGGTCGGCGTAGGCCTCCCACGGGAGGTGGCCGCCCGAGACAGCGTCGAGGAAGCCACTGCGCTGGGCCGCGTCGTGCGCCCCGACCGTGTTGCGGCGCACACGGACGGAAAGCCGGTCAGCCCCCGGCGGGTCGGCCATCAACGGCATCGGCAAGGCACCTCGCTTCCGGGCCCATCAGCCTATCCAAAGATCGACTCGGCACCGACGTCGCCTGGGCGCGGGGATCTTACGCCGAAATCGTTTCCGGAAGACACGCGGCAGAATAGAGGGATGCCACAACCGCTCGACGAAGCCCTGACCGAGGTTCGCGATCTGCTGCTCGCCCCCGATTTGACCCGTGCCGTCGCGGCCGGCCGCCGGCGCGGCCTCACCCCGTCGGTGACCAGGGCCGAGCTGCGGCCGGTGACGCTCAAGGGCGGCGCCCGGCTGCAGATCGTGACCGACGACGGCTCGCGGCCGTTCACGCGCAACGTGGCGCCTGGCGACGAGGCCTCGGCCGCGATCGACGAACTGCTGGCCGAGCCGTTCGGCAACTGGCACGTCGAGACGTCGTCGGTGACCTTGCAGCTGCGGGTCACCAAGAAGGGTGACGCCCAGGTGCACCGGGCGTCTGTTTCCGCTGCGCCGGCTTCCACAGGGGCGGCTTCCACAGCGTCGGCTTCCACTGCGCAAGATCACGACCGGCAGAAGCAGTGGCTGCTCGATCCGGGCGACCCGCTGTTCCAGGTCATCGGAGGCAACGCGGCCAAGCGGCGCCAAATCGACGCGTTCCTGCGGGCGCTGGCCGCCACCCTGCCCGACGAGCTGCCGTCCCCGCTGCGCGTGGTCGACCTGGGCTGCGGAAACGCGTACCTGACCTTCGCCGCCTACCGCTACCTGGCCGGGCGTGGCGTTCAGGTGCAGGTCGTCGGGGTCGACGTGCGAGAAGACCAGCGCGTACGCAACACCGCCGTCGCGGCCTCCCTGGGCTGCGCCGACGACGTGACCTTCGTGGCCGGGACGATCGAGGAGGCGGCTCTGCCGTTCGAACCCGATCTGGTGCTCGCGCTGCACGCCTGCGACACCGCCACCGACCAGGCGCTGGCCCGCGCGGTCGGCTGGAAGGCGCAGTGGACGCTGGCCGCGCCGTGCTGCCACCACGACATCGCGGCCCAGCTCAAGGGCCGTCCCGCCCCGGCGCCGTTCGGCGAGCTGACCCGGCACGCCATCATGCGCGAGCGCTTCGCCGACGTGCTCACCGACTCGTTGCGGGCCGCGCTGCTGCGTCTCAACGGCTACAAGGTCGAGGTCGTCGAGTTCATCGACTCGGCCCACACCCCGCGCAACCTGCTGCTGCGCGCCCGCCGCACCGACGCCGCTCCCACCGCGGCCCAGCAGTCCGAATACGAGGCCCTGACGTCGCAGTGGGGCGTTACCCCGGCCCTGGAGAAGATGCTCCCGTAGCTCTAGTCGATCTTCAGGGTCCAGGAAGCGGTGTGGACCTGACCGGCCACCTGGAAGTCGAAGAACATCCGGTAGCTGCCGCTGCTCGGCGCGGTCAGCCAGAACTTCACCCGGCCGTCGACGAGGAGCGGTTCCGGGTGGACGTGCACATAGGCGAGATCGCCTTCGCGCATGACGACGAGGTGGCCGAACGCGCCCAGGTAGGGGTCGAGGCGGGCCGCCGCGCCACCGGGGCCGGTGACCTGCATCAGGAGCGGCTGCGTGGCCTGCGTGTTCGGGGTGCCCTCGTACGAGACCGCGAAGCCGTCAGCATTATCGGTGCGCGCCGGCGCGGGAAGTGCCTGCGGCGCGTAGTTGCCCGCCACGGTCAGGTCGCCGCCCAGGGTGGTGGCGATCTGCTGCCCGCCGACGATCGCCGTGAAGTCGGCGATCATCCGGTAGCTGCCCGGCTCGGCGAGCGTCAGGTCGATTCCCCAGGTGCCGTCCGAGGCCATGGTCGGGTGCAGGTGCTGGAAGCCGGTCAGGTCGCGACGCACGACGACCAGGTGCAGGGGCTTGTCGTGCACGGTCGCGTAGGTCGTGACCGGCGCGCCGCCCGCCCCCTTGACGCGGAAGGCGAGCCGCTGCGCCTTGCCCGCCGTGAAGGTCGTCGTCTCGGGCACCAGCGTCAGCCCGCCCGAGCTGAGTGACAGGCCGCCCACGGCCGCGCCCATCGGCGTCGTGACGGCGGCCTGGCTCACCGTGCCGTCCGAGTTGTGCGCGTGCGGCTGGCTCTCGTCCATGACCATGCCGGGCATGGCCGCCCCGCTCGACGTGGGCGCGGGTGGCGCCGACGCCGAGGCGGTGGAGTTGTTCAACCGGCCCAGCCCGTAACCCGCGAAGAGCACGACGATGAGCACCGCCCCGAACGCGGCCAGCCGGAACCCGGCCCGCTCACCCACCGGTGTCTCGGCGCCGATCCCGACCGGGGCGTCGGCGTCGTTCTCGGCCGGTGGGTGATCAGGCATTCGCGAGCTCGTAGCCGGCCTCGTCGACCGCGGCGCGCACGACGTCGTCGGTGAGCGGGGCTTCGCTGGTCACGGTCACCGCGCCGGACGCGAGGTCGATCTGCACGTCGGCCACGCCCGGCAGCGTGGACAGTTCCCCGGTCACCGCTTGCACGCAGTGTCCGCAGGTCATGCCGGTCACGGTGTAGGTGCTGGTCACAGCCATGTCAGAAAGCCTTTCGGAAACGAGTCTCGCAGCGTCAGGAACGAACGAGCCGGGCGATCGCGTCGGACGCCTCTTTGACCTTGGCACTGGGGTCACCGGCGCGGGCCGCGTCGACGACGCAGTGGGCCAGGTGATCTTCGAGCAGGCCGACCGCCACCGCCTGGAGGGCGCTCTTGGCCGCCGAGATCTGCGTCAGCACGTCGATGCAGTAGGTGTCTTCGTCGACCATGCGCTGGAGCCCGCGGATCTGGCCCTCGATGCGCCGGAGGCGACCGAGCAGAGCGGCCTTGTCTCCCGAATAGCCATGCGGACCGTGCTGCGGTGTCGACTCATCGGACATGACGCCAGCATACCCCCTACCCGTATGGGCCGATGTCGTGGCTCGGGCGCTCAGCCCGCCACCGCCAGGGCCAGCGGCAGCACCCCCTCGGCGCCCGCTTTGCGCAGCGCGCGGCCGGCCAACGTCATCGTCCAGCCGGAATCGACCAGGTCGTCGACGAGCAGGACCGGGCCTGACAGCCCGGGTAGTTCGGCGGCGACCGCGGCGGGAACGGTGAACGCGTCGTGCAGCGCCCGCACGCGCTGGGCGCTGTTGCCCCGGGCGCCGGCCTCAGCGGAGGGCGTCACCTCGACCGTGCCGAGCAGCGGCAGCCGGCCGACCTTCGCGATGTGACCGGCCAGGGAGCCGATCAGCTCGGGATGGCGGGTCGACGAGAGCGCGACGACGGCCGCGGGGCGCAGTGCCCACGCGTCCTCACCGTGCGCCCAGTCTTTGAGGATCTCGACCACGGCACCGGCCAGGTCGTCGGAGATCGGCACGTCGGGCGACTCGGGACTGACGAGACCGCGCAACCGGCTGCCCCAGCCCAGGTCGGAGAGCCGGCCGACGGCCCGCCCCGGCTCGATCTGCTCGCTCGCCGCGATCTTGCCCTTTAGGCTGACGCCGACGGCGGCCAGGCCGGTGGGCCACATCTTCTTCGGGGCGATCACGACGCCCGGGTGGCCCAGGAACGCGTCGGCCGCGGCCAGCGCGGCGGTGGACACCTCGGCGTCGAACTGTGGCCCGGCACAGTTGTCGCATCGGCCGCAGGGCGCAGCCTCGGGATCGTCGAGGCAGCGGCGGAGGTATTCCATGCGGCAGCCGGTCGTCGACGCGTATTCGATCATCGTCTTCTGCTCGGCGTCGCGGGCCTCGGCGACCCGGCGCAGGCGGGCGGCGTCGTAGGTCCACGGCTCCCCCGTCGCCAGCCAGCCGCCGCGCGTGCGCCGGACGGCACCGTCCACATCGAGCACCTTGAGCATCATCTCGAGGCGGTTGCGGCGCAGGTCGACCAGCGGCTCGAGGGCCTGGGTGGAGGTCGGCCGCTCGGGCCAGAGAGTGGCCAGCACGGAGCGCACCTGCTCTTCCGGCGGGAAGGCGAGCGAGGCGAAATAGCGCCAGATAGCCGCGTCTTCACGGCCGGGCAGGAGCACCACCTCGGCGTGCTCGACGGCGCGGCCGGCCCGGCCGACCTGCTGGTAATAGGCGATCGGGGAGGGCGGGGCGCCCAGGTGCACGACGAAGCCGAGGTCGGGCTTGTCGAAGCCCATGCCGAGCGCGGAGGTGGCGACCAGGGCCTTGATCTTGTTGTCGAGCAGATCTTGCTCGGCCGCCCGGCGCTCGGCGTCGTCGACCTGGCCCGTGTAGGACGCGACCGGGAAGCCGCGAGAACGCAGGAAGTCGGCGGTCTCGGTGGCGGCGGCGACGGTGAGCGTGTAGATGATGCCGGAGCCGGGCAGCTGCTCGAGGTGGTCGGCCAGCCAGGCCAGCCGGTGCGCCGGGTTGGGCAGGTCGAGCACGGCCAGCCGCAGCGAGTCGCGCTCGAGCGGGCCGCGCAGCACCAGCGCGTCACCCAGCTGGTCGGCGACGTCAGCGGTCACGCGGGCGTTGGCAGTCGCGGTGGTGGCGAGCACGGGGGTGCGCCCCGGAAGCCCGGCCAGGAAGGTGCGCAGCCGCCGGTAGTCGGGGCGGAAGTCGTGACCCCAATCGGAGACGCAATGGGCCTCGTCGACCACGAGCAGGCCGGTCTCGGCGGCCAGGCCGGGCAGAACGTTGTCGCGGAAGTCGGGGTTGTTGAGCCGCTCGGGGCTGATCAACAGGACGTCGACCTCGCCGGCGCGGATCTCTCCCTCGATCTCGGACCACTCGTCGAGGTTGGCGGAATTGATCGTGCGGGCCCGGATGCCGGCGCGGGCGGCGGCGTCGACCTGGTTGCGCATGAGGGCGAGCAGCGGGGAGACGATGACGGTCGGCCCGGCCGGGGCGCCGCCCAGGGACGGGGTAGCGCCCTCGCGGAGCAGGGCGGTCGCCACGAAATAGACGGCCGACTTGCCCCACCCGGTGCGCTGCACGCAGAGCACGCGACGACGGTCGACGGTGAGCGCCTCGATGGCCCGCCACTGATCTTCACGGAGCACCGCGTGGTCGCCGGCGAGGCGGCGCAGCACCGCCTCGGCCCGCTCGCGCACCGCGGCACGATCGGCCGCGGTGGCACGATCGGCGGTGGCTCGCTCGGCTGGGACGGGGGCTGGCGTCGTCTCGGTCACCCGGCATGTCTATCAGCCCGGTCCGACAGAACCCGAGTTATCCACAGGCCGCCCGTCGTCCACAGGCAGCGGGAAAGGCTCGCGGCACCGGCTCGAACCCTCGCAGAATCGGGGGCATGTCGAATACCAATGCCGAAAAGCTGCTGATCCGACCAAATGCCATCGCGTGGTTGCCACAGGTGTTTCACAGGTGGCGCTCCAGGGTCGCTGCCTTGAGGGGCCGCCAGGCGGCTGCCCCGACCAGAGCCATCGCCGCGGCCGCGGTCCCATAGGTCGCCACCAGGCCATAGGCGGTGGCGACAAGACCGCCCAGCAGGGAGCCGAGAGCGGCTCCGCCGAGATCGAGGAAGGAGTAGACACCGGCGACACGGCCGTACATGGCGGGCGGCACGTCCCGCTGGCGAATCGTGGTCACCACGACACCCCAGACGGTGGTGTGGATGCCGAAGACGACGATCATCGCGGCGGCGATCCACGGTTCGCGGGTGAGGGTCAGGGTCGTGTGCAGGGCCACCTCGACGAGCAGGCCGGATCTCAACAGGGCCGCGGCGTTGACTCGGCGGATCAGGGGTGGCGCGACCAGGGTGCCGAGGAGGCCGCCAACCGCGAAGGCCACGAGCAACAGGCCGTAGCCGACGTCAGTCAGGCCCAGACGCTGGGCGGCGTAGAGGACGAAGATCGCGAAGGCGGCGCAGAAGACGACGTTGCCGACGGCCATCGTGACGGCCAATGTCCGCAGGATGCGATGGCGGAGCAGCCACCGCAGGCCGTCACCGATCTCGGCGAGCAAGCCGGGCCTAGCCGGCTCGGCCACGACGACCGGAGCCGACTGGGCTCCGGCTCCGGCTGGGGCGGCCGGTGTCGCGCGGTGGGGCGAGACCGCTCGGATTGTGGAGAGGAGGAGCGCGGAGACGGCGAAGGTCACCGCGTTGACGGCGAAGGGGGCCGCTGCGGCGAGGACGAAGAGCCAACCGCCCACGGGCTTCGCGGCGAACTGGTTGAGAAGGTTGAAGTTGGCGTACATCAAGGAATTCGCCCGGGGCCGCAGGGGCTCGGCGACGATGGCCGGCACGAAGGCAGCCGAGGCGGTGTCGGCCAGGGTCTCGCCCGTGCCGAGCAGGAAGAAGACGGCCAGGATGAGCGGGACGGTGGCCATGTCGGCGGCGGCCGCCGCGGCCAGGACGGCCAGGGTGCAGGCGCGCAGGACGTTGACGGCGACGACCAGGCGACGGCGGTCCAGGCGGTCGGCCCAGGCGCCGCTGATCAGGGCGAAGAGCAGCCACGGCAGTTGCTGGGCGAGGACCGCGCCGGCGACGGCGGCCGGGTTCGTGGTGATCGAGGCGACCAGCAGCGGGCCGGCCACCATGGTGATGCCGTCACCGAGGTTGGTGACGGCGGACGCGGTCCAGAGTTTCCAGAAATCCGCACCCAGCGGCGCGGCGTAGAGGGCACGCAAAAGAACTCCTCGAGCGAGGGAAACGGTCGGAAGCGACCGCCCCGAGGCGAGGAGTGACGTGAAAGGGCGCCCTAGCGGGCGGAGGCACGTCCTCGCGTCGAGGCGAAGACCGTCACCGAGGTGCGTTGCATGCGAACCCTCCGATCGGAAGGGGAACTGACCAGGGCCCACGATAACGGAATCCGGCAATCGGGCACGAGGGGCACGGGTTTCGGCGGACGGCATCGGGCGGCCCGTCCCTCGGGTCACAATCGGCACATGGGGCGGACGGAGCGAAACGGTCAGTTTGGCTCGCTTCGTATCGCCGGGCGGTATCGGCTCGTCGAGAAGCTGGGCACGGGCGGCATGTCCGAGGTGTGGCGGGGCTTCGACGAGACGCTCGGGCGGTCCGTAGCGGTCAAGGTGCTCTCGCCCCGGCTGGCCGGCGACCAGGTGTTCCGCGACCGGCTGCGGCAGGAGGCGCTGGCCGCGGCCCGGCTGTGCCACCCGCACATCACCGGCATCTTCGACTTCGGTGAGTCTCCGCTCGACGAGCGGCTGACGGTTCCGTACGTGGTGATGGAGCTGAACGACGGCGAGTCGGTGTCGTCGCGGATCACCCGGCGGGGGCCGCTGCCCTGGCGCGACGCCGTCACCGTGGCCGTCGAGGTCGCGTCCGCGCTGGCCACCGCCCACGCGCGCGGGGTGGTGCACCGCGACATCACCCCGGCCAACGTGATGCTCACCGGCGCCGGGGTGAAGGTCGTCGACTTCGGCATCTCGGCGATCGTCGGGGAGCGCGACGCCGCCCCGGACGGCAGCCTGCTCGGCACTCCCGCCTACCTCGCGCCGGAGCGGCTCGGGGGATCACAGGTGGCCACGGCGACCGACGTCTACGCCCTGGGCCTGCTGCTCTACCGCTCGCTCTGCGGCCGTCACCCCTGGCCCGCCGACAACACCGCCGAGGCGCTGCGCGCCCACCTCTACGCCGACCCGGACCCGTTGCCCCCGATCCCCGACCTGCCGCCCGTCGTCGCCGACCTGTGCCGGCGTTGCCTGAGCAAGGACCCCGCGGATCGTCCCAGCGCCGCCGACGTGGCTCGCGGCCTCGCCGCCACGGTCGGCATCCAGCCGATCATCCCGCCGGTCGTGGAACGCGGCGACGACGCACCCGAGACCGCGCGGGGCACGGCGGGCCCACCAGCGCTGGTCCCGCAAAGGCCCGGGGTGGGACGCGCCGTGCTCACCTATATGGGCCTGCCCGGCGGCAATCTAGGCCTGCCCGGCGGCAATCTGGGGCCGCGCCCGGCCGTCCGGGTGCTGCGGCTGCGTGCGGGCCTGCGTATCGGGTCCGCGCTCCGGCTCGGCGCTGCCCGCCCACTCGGCGGCGGCCTCTTCTCCGGGAGGTGGGCCCGCCGGAGGTCAGCCCACGGCTACCCCGTCGGCGGTGCAGCGCGCGGCCGCCAGCGAGCACAGGCCGCCCTGGTGACCCTGGCCGTCGTGGCGACGGCCGGCTTCGGATGGGCCGCGAGCCGGGACACTCCGGACGTGCAGAAGGCTCAAGCCGCCGGCACCGGAGTGGCGGCCGCCGGCCCGGCCGACGAGTCGGAATGCGCGGTTCGCTACCAGCTACGGCGTGATTCGGGCCGGGCCTATGAAGCCCAGTTGACCGTGGCGACGACCGAGGGGCTGGCCCGCGGGCCGTGGCGGCTGCAGTTCTCCTATCCGGGCACTCAGCGGCTCACCGGCCTTCCGAAGACGGTCACGCAGAAGGACCGGCGGGTGACCGCGAAGGGCCACGGCCGCTTGAAGGAGTTCACCCTGCGTGGCGAATACCACGACTACAACCCGCTGCCGCTGGCGTTTGCCGTGGACGGCGTGAAGTGCCGCGCGGAGGTGCTGGCGAGGGCGAGCCGCCGCGACCGCCTGCCACGAAATGAGAGCAGCGAACCTAAAAGCGGTCAGCCGGCCAGAAGCTGGTCGACGGGGGCGTAATCGTCGGTGAGGACCCGGGCGTCGTCGATGAAATCGGCCAGCGGCTGGTCGGTGAGCATCGTGCCCGGCTCGGCGGCCTTGGCCAGCCGGCGACGAATCTCGACGACGGGAAGCGGCGCGGCCGACGCCACGATGACGAAGTTGGCGCCCTCCGCACCGGCCAGGGCCGCGTCGCTGCTGATCACGGCGACGTGCGGGAAGACCGCCGCCACCGTGGCCAGTTCGGCGCGGATGAAGCGGTCCGGCGGGTAGTCGATGACGTTCTGCACGTAGATGCCGCCGGGCCGCAGAACCCGGGCGATGTCGGTCGCCATCTCCTCGGTGGCCAGGTGCCACGGCACGGTGAGGTGGCCGAACGCGTCGCCGACCACGAAGTCGTGCGACCCGGACGGCTGGTCGGCCACGCCGACCCGCGCGTCCCCGACCCGTACGCGAAGGTCTGAACCGGTCTCGAGGCCAAGCTTCTCGCGGTCGAGGTCGACCAGGCCGCCGTCGATCTCGATCACCAGTTGGTCGCTGCCGGGGCGGGTGGCGCGCAGGTAGTCGGGCATCGTGAAGCCGCCGCCGCCCAGGTGCAGCGCGTCGACCGGCCCCGACGGGAGCGTGTCGGCCACGGCCCCGATCCATTGGATGTAAGCGAACTCGAGGTTGCGCGGGTCGTCGAGGTCGACATAGGAGTGGCGTGCGGAGTTGAGGATCAGCTCGCGCCCGCCCGGCTCGGACGGATCTTCCTGCACTCGGGCGCAGTGATAGGCCGTCTCGACGTCGCACGGGGTCGGCGAGGCCACGCCCAGCCCGGCACCGACCAGCCCCACGGTCGCGATGACAGCGCGGGTGCGCGGCTTGCCCGGTAGCGGGGAGGCCTGACGGAGCCACCAGCCCAGGACAAGACCCGCCGCCGCCAGCAGCACCGCCAGAATGATGATGATCCAGCTCGACGGGACCGCCGCGACGAAGACGAAACCGGTCAGGAGCGTCGCCGTGATCGCCCCGAGAGTGCCGATGCTGGAGAGCCGCCCGACCACCGACCCCGTACGTTCGAGGTCGCTGAGCTGCAGTTTCACCACCATCGGGCTGACCGCTGAGAGCAGGAAGGCCGGGAGGAAGACGGCCAGGGCCGCGAGCAGGAGCACGGCGGGAGCGGCCCCGCCGCGCAGCACCTCGCCACCGAAGCGCACCAACGGCAGGGTCACGGCCGTGCCGACGGCCGCCAGCAGCAGGGCCGGGGCGAGCAGGGCCCGCGGATCGTAGCGGTCGGCGAGGCGGCCCCCGAGCCAGGTGCCGTACGCGATGGCGGCCAGCGAGATGCCGATGACCGAGCTGCTGACCTGCAACGTGACGCCGACGTAGGGCCCCACGAGACGCAGCGCCAGGATCTCGAGCACGAGGACGGCCCCGCTCGCCCCGAAGACCAGGGCGGTGGCAAGGCCGGACGGCAGGGCACGCGGCGGGTTTCCCATCCGCCGGATGCTATCGACCCCAACCTGACAGTTAGCTGTCCGCCACGGAGCGGCAGGCGAAAACCCGAAGGGCGGTGACCGAGCGACCCGATCTTGGTATACCGTGTGCCGCCGCGTAAACGGGGAGGTCAATACCTATGAGACGTTGGAAACGCACTGTCGGCATCGGAGCGGTCGTCGCGGCGGGAGCGGCATTGCTCGTCGTGCCGGCCGTGTCACAGGCCGGAGACAATCAGTTCAGCCCGCGGGCCGCCGCCGACGCGCCCGATCGGCTGAGCATCGTCGACGGCGGCAAGGGCCGCCACAAGCAATTCCGGTTCCAGGCGGGCAACGGTGACCCTCGCACGCCGTACGCCTTCGTCTCGGCCGACGGCGCCGTGCAGGCCCGTCGTCTCGATCGCGCGGGGGCTCCGGCGACGCGAGTGAAGACGGGGGTGTCCGCCGCCAAGGTCACCGCCGCGGCAGACACCTACCGGATCACGATCCGGATCGCCTCCGAGCAGCCAGCTTCGTACGCCCCGTTCATGAACATCTGGCGTCGTGACGCGAACTGGATGTACTACCCGGTCGCCACCGGACCGGGGTCCAACATCGGGACCGCCGACCTGCCGCCTGGCAGCTACTTCGTCGGCGCGCTCTACGGCCTCAACGCGGAGAACAACTACCTGCTGTCGGCGGCCTTCACCGTCACCTCCAAGGCACAGACGGTCGTGCTGGCCGAGAGCTCCGCCAAGGAGGCCGCGATCCGGGTCGACGACGCCACCGCCCAGATCGACAACAGCGTGATGTGGCTCAGCCTGCCTAACGGCGACATCATGGGCTACGGCGGCGCCTATCGCAGCCGCACCTTCATGACGCCGCCCTCGGTCGCCGGGATCCGGATGGGGCTGCGCCACATCCTGGTCAAGGCGGGCTCGTCCGGGGTCAAGCCGACGCCGTACCGCTACGACCTGGTGAAGGACTGGGCCGCGCCCTTCCCGACGTCACTGATCACGTCGGTCAAGACGGCGTCGCTGGCCAAGACGACGACCACGTTCGCGACGCCCGGCGCCAACCTCGACGGCTATTACATGTCGGTGTCCTCGTCGCCCGGCGGCGCCTACACCGCGACGAAGATGCGCTTCCCGGCGACCCTCACCGAGTTCGTGACGCCGGGCGTTTCCTTCTCCCGCATCACGGAGTACGGCACGGGTGAGTCGATCGACCTCGGCTCCCGGACCCTGCCGGCCGGCTCGTCGCCCGGGCAGACGGTCGGCGCGGGGCCGCTCGCCCCGATCCGGCGCACGGACGCGCCCACCACGCGCAAGGGAAACTACGTCTCCATCGGCGAGTACGCTGTGCTGGGCGACGCCGCGGGCAACATCGGGTATCTCACCCCGTTCCGTGACGGCAAGCTGACCACCCGGCTCAGCAGTGGCGGCACGGTCCTGAAGAGCGCCGAATCGGCCTTCATGACGGTTGCCGTGCCCGATGCCGAGCAGCAGTACGAGCTCGATCAGACGGTGACCCGCGAGGGCGGGCCGGCCGAGTTGTCCACCCGGGTCGACAGCCACTGGCAGTTCCGCTCGGGCTTCCAGCCGATGACAGCTGAGCTGCCGCTGATCGACGTGTCGGTGCGCGCCTCCGGGCTCGACCAGCACAACCGGGCCGCGGGGACGGTCGGGCTCACCCTCAAGGCGACCACGCGTGGCGGCCTGAACGCCCCGGCCGCCACCGTCGACAAGCTCGAATGGTCGCAGGACGACGGCCGCACCTGGACCACACTGGACGGTGCGAGCCTCGCGGTGCCGGGCACGGCGTCGTTCGTGTCCCTGCGCATCACGGCGAGCAACGCCGACGGCGGCAAGCTCACCCGGACGCTGCTGCACGCGTTCGCCGGTTCGAAGGCGCCCGGCGACGAGAAGGTCGGCGCCACGACGATCAGTAACGTCGTCGTCAATTCCGGCACGAACGTCATCGTCGGCACGGGCGGAGGGCTCGGGATCAGGGTCACGTTCACGGCGACCGACCCGTCCGGCATCAGCAACGGTGGTGTCCGGCTGTGGCACGGCAGCGCCACGGCTCCCGACGGTGTCGAGGTGGCCACCGCGAGCTGCACGGCCGCCGTCCCCACGGCCACCTGCACAGCGACCGTGAACGCCTACGAGGTCCGGCACTCGTTCGCGAGCAACGCGCTGGCCGGCGTCTGGCGCGTCGACGCCTGGGCGAACGCGGCGGACGGCACCAGCCGTGCCCGGCGGCCCGGCGCGGGCAGCGGCACTCTCGTGCGACGGATCTACCTCACGGCCGACGCCACGCCGGAACCCGCCAACAAGAACGCGACGATCACGGTCACCGGCAAGCTGACCCGCGCCGACTGGGGAACCGGCACGTACCTCCCGTACGCGGGTCGCACGATCGGGCTCCAGCGGGCCAAGGCCGGCTCCAGCACGTATGCCAGTGTCCAGGCCAAGGCCACCGACAGCCAGGGCGTCGTCCGGACCGCCGGGACGGCCTTCTACGACGCGACCTGGCGCTTGAGCTACCCCGGCGACGCGACGGGCAACGCGGTGATCAGTGCGGGCGATTACGTGGACGTTCGCTGAGATAAACGCGCGAAAGGGGCCGGGCTCACGCCCGGCCCCTTTCGCGCGTCAGGGATCAGAGCATGGACACATGGACGTGATTGGTGTGCTCGGCCGACGCGCCACCGGACCCGCTGTATCGCGACCATCCGTTGCCCGGCATCCAGATCTGCCGATACCAGATCACGTACATCACGCCGAGCCGGTCCGCGTTCTTCACGAAGTAGGCCGCGAGCCGATCCCCGTAAGCCCGGTCGTCGCCCGTGGCCGCCGAGGTCTTGAAGGTCGACCTGTTGGACGACATGTCGCAGGCCCGGCCCTTGGGGTGCTCGCCGGAACTCCGCTGGCTCCAGCACACCGTGTAACGCGTGAAGTCGGCCGCCTTGGCCTGTTTGTAGGCGTGCAGCGTGCGCGGCGTCAGGCAGCCGCCGTCGGCGGTCGGGTCGGAGATCGTGCATCGCTCGTCGGGCCACGACCCGTCCGAGTTGCGCGGCGCGGGCTTGGCCAGCGCCGAGTTCGCCGAGAGGAAGCCGCCCGAGGCGCCACCGCCGCCGATGCTGGCCAGCGCGATCTCGGCCTCTTTCTTCTTCTTGGTCAGGGTGGCGACCTGCTTGGTCTGCTCCCTGATCTCCTTGTCGATCGCCGCCTTGGCCGCCTTCGCCCGGTCGAGCTCGCCGCGGTAGCGGGTGAGGAGCTGCCCGTCGAGCTGAGCCATCATGTCGAGCCGTTCCATGCGCTCGAGGAAGATGTCGGGCGAGGTCGAGTCGAGCAGCATCGTCACCGAGCTGGGGCGGCCCAGGCGGTAGGAGCGGGTCGCGATCTCGGTGACCTGCTTCTCCATGCCCTTGGCGCCGGCCTCGGCCTGCTTGACCG
The DNA here is from genome assembly GCF_003999975.1 of Actinoplanes solisilvae. Taxonomy (GTDB): domain Bacteria; phylum Actinomycetota; class Actinomycetes; order Mycobacteriales; family Micromonosporaceae; genus Actinoplanes; species Actinoplanes solisilvae. Next base: position 429,417 of record NZ_RJAC01000002.1, read on the forward strand.
TCGTTTGTAGCTGGACGGCCCGCTTTTTCGAGGTGGTCAGCTTCTGGATGGCGACGGCCTGGCCCTTGGCCGCGGACTCGAGCGCGCTGCGCAGCGTCTTGCTGTCACCCTCGTCGGGCGCGGCGTGGGCCACCCCGGTCGTCGCGGTCAGCACGAGCGCGCACGCTGCCAGCAGCAATACGAGCGCAATGCTGAGCCGGCGCTGGAAAACCGCCGCCACGGATTACCTCCCCATCGAAAGTGCGGGCAGACTCTACCGTGATACGCAAACCAGCGTCGGATCGATCAACTGGCCGAATAACCGCCGTCGACGAAGAGTGTCTGGCCCGTGACGGCGACGGCGGCCTGGCTGGCCAGGAAGACAGCACAAGCCCCGAAATCAGCCGGTACGCCATTTCTTCCGATCAGCGCGCGGGCGGCGTGCTTGGCCACGGTCGCCGGGTCGGCGAAGACGGGCTCTGTCAGTGGAGTGTGGACGACCCCGGGGGCGATCGCGTTGCAGCAGACGCCCTGCGCCGACCATGCCTCGGCCTGCGACCGCGTCAACCCGACGAGACCGGCCTTCGACACTCCGTAGGCGCCACTGTTGCCGTACGCCCGGAAGGCCTGTTGCGAGACGACGTTGATGATCCGTCCCCAGCCGCGCTCGGCCATCAGCGGCCCGAAGGCTTGACCGAGCAGGAACGGGGCGGTCAGGTTGGCCGCCATCGTGACGTCCCAGTCGTCCTCGGTGAGCTCACCCAGCGGCGGACGTCGATTGACCGCGGCCGAGTTGACGAGCACGTCCGGAGCCCCGTACGCCGAAAGGGTCTGCTCGATCACCCGGGTGACGGACGCACGATCGGCGAGGTCGGCCGAGATCGCGTGCCCCTCCGCGCCGAATCCGCGCAACTCCTCGATCACCTCGGCCATCAGTGCCGGACGGCGCGCCACCAGCACGACACGCGCTCCGGCCCGGCCCAGCGCGACGGCCATCGCCCGTCCAATGCCCGAACTGCCTCCGGTCACCATCGCGGTCCGGCCGTTCAGACCGAAGACACTTTCCAGGTACGCCGACACGCGCGCTACAGGATCGAGGTGTCGGGGAAGAGTGTGTCCCGGACCGTACGCCAGATGTCGTCGTTCGCGGCGACGAGCATCCCGCGCTCGCTGTCGGTCGGGTGGTAGGGCGTGCCGTCGAGGTGCAGCACGGAGCCGCCGGCCTCGCGGATGATCAGCGAGCCGGGCACGTGGTCCCACGGCAGGATGCGCCAGAACAGCGCGAACTGCTGCTCGTCGATCGCGACGGCCGGGTATTCGTAGCCCGCGCAGTGCTTCCCGGCGGTGACCTCGCCGAGCGCCGGAGCGTTCGCGGTGGCCACCATCCGCAGGTGTTCGGGCAGGTAGCGGCTGGCCACGACGCCGCGCAGGGCCGCCGCGCCGGGGTCGTCGGTGCGGGTCTTGACGCGTACGCCGTCGCGGTAGGCACCCGAACCGGCCTCGGCCACCGTGAGGTGATCGTCGACCGGGTCGAGGATCCACGACGCGACCGTTTCGCCGTCACGGACCAGCGCCACCATCACCGCGAACGGGGTCTTGCCGGCGGCGAAGTTGTTCGTGCCGTCGACCGGGTCGACGATCCACACCGCGCCGCCGTTGCTCAACCGGTCGAGCACGCGAGGGTCGGCCGCGACCGCTTCCTCACCGACCACGACCGAGCCGGGCAGCAGGGCGGTCAGGCCCCGGGTCAGGGCCTTCTCGGACTCCTGGTCGGCGATGGTGACCAGGTCACCGGGCGCCTTCTGGACGATCTCGTCGGAGGCGAGGTGGCGGAAGCGCGGCAACACGACCGTGGCCGCGACCTCGCGAACGAGTTCGGCGACCTGATCAAGCACGCGGCGGCAACTTCACGACGCTGACGAAGAACTCGTCGATCTGCCGGATCACGGTGATGAACCGTTCGAAGTCGACCGGCTTGGTCACGTACGCGTTCGCGTGCAACTGGTAGCTGCGCAGGATGTCCTCGTCGGCGGCCGAGGTGGTGAGCACGACCACCGGGATGCGGCCCAGGTCGGCGTCCTTCTTGATCTCTTCAAGAACCTCGCGGCCGTCGCGCTTGGGCAGGTTGAGGTCGAGCAGGATGAGGTCGGGACGCACGGCGTTCGCGTAGTCGCCCTCACGCCGCAGGTAGGCCAGCGCCTCGGCGCCGTCGGAGACGACGTTGAGCCGGTTGCGGACCTTGTGTTCCTCGAACGCCTCCTGGGTCATCAGCACGTCGCCCGGATCATCCTCGACCAGCAGCACCTCGATCGGCGTGCCGTCGGCTCGCATCGCAGCCGTCATGCCGTGACCTCTTTCCTCAACTCCTGTGCCGGGACGGCGGGTTCCTCGTTCGCCGGCCCCGGCAGAACCGGGAGGGTGAACCAGATCGACGTGCCCTCCTCAACCTCGAGGTCGAGCCAGATCCGTCCGCCATGGTATTCGACGATCTTCTTGACGATGGCCAGGCCGATGCCGGTGCCCTCGTAGGCGTCGCGTGCGTGCAGCCGCTGGAAGATCACGAAGACCTTGTCGGCGAACTCGGCCTCGATGCCGATGCCGTTGTCGCGCACGTTGACCCGCCACTCACCGCCGTCACGTTCGGCGCTCACCGTGATCAGCGGGGGCACGTCGGGCCGCCGGAACTTGAGCGAGTTGCCGATGAGGTTGACGAAGAGCGTGGTGAGCAGCGGCTCCTCCCCCTCGACGGTGGGCAGACCGGACCAGGTGATCTCGGCGTCCTCGCCGGCCCGCACCTCGAGCTGCGACCTGACCTCGGTGAGCACCCGGTTCAGGTCGACCTCGGTGAAGCCGGCGGTGAGACGGCCGATGCGCGAGAAGGCGAGCAGGTCGTTGATCAGACGCTGCATCCGCTGGGCGCCGTCGACGGCGAAGGCGATGTACTGATCGGCGCGCTCGTCGAGCTGCCCGGCGTAGCGCCGCTGCAGGAGCTGGCAGAAGCTCGCCACCTTGCGCAGCGGCTCCTGCAGGTCGTGCGACGCGACGTAGGCGAACTGCTCGAGGTCACGGTTCGACCGGGTCAGCTCCTCAGCCTGCACCTTGAGCTGGTCGTTGACCCATTCGATCTGGGCGCGGGCCTCGCGCACCTCGGCCAGCTCGGCGGCGATCTTCTGCCGCATGCCGTCGACGTCGTCGGCCAGGGCGGCCAGCTCGGGTGAGCCGCGGCTCTCGATGTGCTTGTCGTAGTCGCCGTCGGCGACCTCGCGCACCTGCTCGGCAAGCTCGGTCACGGGGCGGCTGACCATGCGGTCGAGCAGCAGCAACAGCGCCGACCCGGCCAGGATGATGATGGCGGCGGCGGCGATCTGGATCGCCACCATGGTGCGGCTGCTCTCCTTCGCCGCGTTCGCGGATTTCGTCCGCAGGACCTGGATGTCGTCCTGCATGTCGGCGATCGCCCGGCGCAACGCGTCGAACTGCGCGGTCGACGTGCCCTTGAGCCGATCCTGACCGGCCTGGGTGCCGTCGGCGCGGATGACCGCGATCACCGGCTCGGCGACTTCCCGGTGCCAGGCCGCGGCGGCCTGCTGCACCTCGACCAGCTCGTCGCGGATGTCGTTGTCGTCAGGGTGCAGGTAGCTCTCGACGCGGGCGACGAGGCGCTGTTCGTCGGCCAGACCCTGGGTGTACGGCTTGAGGTTGTCCTCGTCGCCGGTGATGGCGAACCCGCGGATGCCCGTTTCCTGGTCGACATAGGCCGTGTTGAGCGCCTCGCCCGCGGCTCGCATCGGGCTGGCCCGGTTGAGCACGTCGTCGAGCTGGCGGTTGTTCTGGGCGGCGGTGATCGCGGCGAAGGCACCGAGCGCGCTGAGCAGCACCCCGACCGTGATGCAGAGGGCCGCGATCCGCCGGCGCAGCGTCCAGGTGCGCAGGTCGAAGACGCTCACCGGCCGTTCCCCCGCGAGATCAGCAGCATCGCGACGTCGTCGGCGAGCGGGCCGCCGTTGGCGTGCTCGGCCCGGCCGACCAGCCAGGCGGGCAGGGCGGCGAGGGGCACCGCGCGGGCGGCGGGCTCGGCGAGCAGGCCGCGCAGCCCGTTGACGTCGAGTCGTTCGTGGGCGACGCCGGTGTGGCCCTCGATCAGGCCGTCGGTATACATCAGCAAGGACCAGTCATCTCCCGAGAACTCCACCTCGGTAGCCGGGGTGGGCCTCGGACTTACCCCGAGGACGATGCCGTTACGCGCCTCGACCGGGGCGACCCGGCCACCCGAGAGCAGCACCGGGGGCGGGTGGCCGGCGAGGCGTACGACCGCCTTGTTGCCGGCCAGGTCGAGCGTGACGGAGGCGACGGTCGCGAAGACCTCGCGGGCCCGGCGCTCGCTCATCAGCACCTGTTCGAGCGAGCCGAGGATCAGGTCGTCGTGCACGCCGGCCAGCACCAGGGCGCGCCAGGCGACCCGGAGCTCGACACCGAGTGCCGCCTCGTCGACCCCGTGGCCGCAGACGTCGCCGACGATCACGTGCAGCTTGTCGTCGCCGACCTGCACGACGTCGAAGAAGTCGCCGCCGAGCAGGCCCAGTGCCCGGCCGGAGCGATAGAAGGTGTGCACCGCCACCTGGTCGGTGGACATCAGCGGCTGGGGCAGCAGACCGCGTTCGAGGCGGGCTGACTCGGCCTGGCGCAGCTCGATCTCGCGCAGGCGCTGCGAGTTCTCGTCGGCGCGCTTGCGCTCGACCGCGTAGCGCAGCGCCCGGGTCAGCAGGACGCCGTCGACCTGGCCCTTGACCAGATAGTCCTGGGCCCCCTCGGCGACCGCGGCGACACCGAGGTGTTCGTCGGAGCGGCCGGTCAGCACGCAGACCGCGGCGCTGCCGGCCACGGCGAGCAGCTTGCGCAGGCCGTCGATGCCCTCGGCGTCGGGCAGACCGAGGTCGAGCAGCACGCAGTGGATGCCGTGCAGCAGGCCGCGGGCCTCGCGCAGGGTCGTGGCCACTCGCAGGTCGAACGGCGCCTCGGCCTCGGTGAGCAGCTCACGCACCAGGAAGGCGTCGCCCTCGTCGTCCTCGACCAGCAGGACGCTCAACCGCTCCTGAAGGACAGGCGTGACCGAGCGCTCAGTCATGCCGTACCCCCCGCTCGTAGTCCCGCTGATAGTTCCCCACCGACGCCCGCCGCACAACACCGGCTCAGCCTCACGAGGCGTCCTCGGCGGCGACCCGGCGGGCGTGGTCGGCGATGACCTGACCGAGGATGCCATGCAGCCGTCCGCAGTCGGGGCAGTGCAGGTTCTCGTCGAGGTGGCGGCCACCACAGCCGACGCAGGCGCCGCGGTCTTCCGGGTCGCGGTAGGCGGCCAGGGCCTTGCACATGGCGCGGATCACGTGGTCGCTGACGGCGAAGGTGCCCTCGCCCAGGGCGGTGCGCACGCCGACCATCGCGACCGGCATGGCCTCGGGGTGGGGATCGTAGGGGGCGACGGCGTCGATGAAAGCGGCCACGACGGCGGCGGGGTCGATGGGCGTGCTCACCCCGACAACGCTAGGGCACGCCGTAAAAGATCTTCGGGCTACCCGGCGTCGTACCCAAGCGCTTAGATGTCACCCATGCGTGCTCCCTCGATCACCGACCCGGTTCACCGGGCCTCGGCCGCTCTCCTCGCCGTGGTGGTCCTCGTGCTGGCCGGTCTCGCCGGCGTCTGGTCGGTGCGGCCACCGGCGGCGCGGCCCGCCTCGGCCCCGGCCGGCGAGTTCAGCGCCGGCCGCGCGTTCCAGCAGGTCGAGGCGATCGCCACCCGCCCCCACCCGGTCGGCAGCGCCGCGCAGGACGATGTGCGCGAACATCTTCTGACCACGCTGCGGGGCCTGGGTCTGTCGCCCGAGGTGCAAGACACCGTGTCGATCGAGGGGGCCGGGCTGTCGTCGAGCGCGGGCGGCACCGGGCTCGCCCGGGTACGCAACGTCATCGCGACGATCCCGGGCTCCGACTCCACCGGCCGCCTCTTCCTCATCGCCCACTACGACTCGGTGCAGGGCGGTCCGGGCGGCAACGACGACGCCGCGGGCACGTCGACGATCCTCGAGACGGCGCGGGCGCTGCTGGCCGGCCCCAAGCTGCGCAACGACGTGGTGCTGGTGTTCACCGACGGCGAGGAGGCCTGTCTCTGCGGGGCGAAGGCGTTCGTCGACCAGCACCCGCTGGCTCGCGACGGCGGGGTCGCGCTCAACTTCGAGGCCCGCGGCAGCAGCGGCCCGGCGATCATGTTCGAGACCTCCGAGGGCAACGCGGGCCTGGTCGAGGCCTACAGCTACGCGACCAAGCCGGTCGGCACGTCGTTCGCCGTCGAGATCTATCGGCTGATGCCCAACGACACCGACTTCACCGCCTTCCGCGAGGCCGGGTTCGCCGGGCTGAACACCGCCTACATCGACGGCGCGGCCGTCTATCACGGGCCGACCGACACTCCCGCGTCGATGAACCGCGACAGCCTGCAACACCACGGCGAGAACGCCCTTGCCGTGGTGCGTGAGCTGGGCGGGCGCGACCTCGACGCGCTCAAGAGGACCGGCGGCGAAGATGCGACCTACTTCCCCGCGCCCGGCTTGCTGGTGCGTTACCCGGGTTCGCTGGTCTGGCCGATCGCGGCGCTGGCCGTCGTGGCGGTCGTGGCGCTGGCCTGGCGGGCGCGCCGCCGCGGGCTGATCACGGGCCGCCGCCTGGTCGCCGCCGGGGCGCTGACCCTGGTGCCGATCGTGCTCGCGCCGCTGCTGGCCCAGGTGCTCTGGTTCCTGCTCCAGCTCGTGCGCCCTGAGTACGCGGCCATGCCGATCGACCCCTACCGCCCGGGCATGTACCGGCTGGCCGTGATTTTCCTGGCCGCGGCCGTGGTGCTCGGCTGGTTCGCGCTGCTGCGCCGCCGGATCGGCCCGGCCGCCCTGGCGATCGCCGGGCTCGGCTGGCTCGCCGTGCTCGGCGTGGTGCTGGCCGCGTTCGTGCCCGGCGGCTCCTACCTGGCCGCCCTGCCCGCCCTGGCCGGGGCGCTGACCGGCCTGGTCGCGGTGGGCCGGCGAGGCTGGCTGCCCGTGGTCGCGGTGACCCTCGGCGGCGTCGTCTCGACCCTGATCCTGCTGCCGACCGTGGTCATGCTCTTCCCCGCGCTGGGGCTGGGCATGGGCGCCGCCGGAGCCTTCCTCACCGTGCTGCTCGGCCTCGCCCTGCTCCCGGTGGTCGACCTGATCCACCCGAAGGCCGGTGGGCAGCGAGGGCTCGAAGCGCTGCGCGGCCGGCGCCTGGGTGCCCTGCCCGCCCTGGCCGTCTCGGTCGCGGCCCTCGTCCTCACCGGCGTCGGCCTGGCGGTCGACCGGTTCGACAGCGAGCGACCGGCGCTGACCCAGCTCATGTACGCGCTCGACGCCGACGACAACACCGCCCGGTGGGTCAGCGAGGAGTCCGCCGTGCAGGACTGGACGAGTCAATTCGTCGACGGCGACCCGCGCCGAATCGACGACTCGATGCCGTCATTCGGGCAGGAGGAGGTGCGCACCGGCGAGGCGCAGGCCGCGACCGTGCCCGCGCCCCTGCTGACGGTCGAGTCGGACACCCGCACCGGCGCCACCCGCACGCTGAAGATGCGCCTGACCCCGCAGCGGCAGGCCCGGCTGGTCACCCTGCACGTGGCCCGCGCGACGCCGGTCGAGTCGGCGACGGTCGAGGGGCGTCCGGTGCCGGTGCGGGCCGTGACCGAGGGCGAGTGGGGCTTCGGGTTCGTCTTCCACGCCCCGCCGCAGGACGGTGTCGAGGTCACGCTGACCGTGCGCGCGACCGGTCAGGTGCGGTTCCGGGCGATGGACGGCAGCGACGGCCTCAGCGGCGTACCCGGCTTCAAACCGCGACCGGCGGGCGTCGACGTCGTCGGCTCCCACACGAGCGAGCTGCTGGCGGTGGCCAAGACCTACACGTTCTGAGGCGGCAGGCGCACGACGAACTCGGCGCCCTGGCCGAGCCGGCTGCTGACGTCGATCGTGCCGCCGTGGGCCTCCACCAGTTTGCGGCTGATGGCCAGGCCCAGGCCGCTGCCGCCGGTGGTGCGGCTGCGCGACTCGTCGGCCCGCCAGAAGCGGTCGAAGACGCGGGAGAGGTGCTCGGGGGCGATCCCGGCGCCGGTGTCGCGCACCGCGATGGTCGTGCCGTGCGCGGCGACCGTGACCGTCCCGCCGGGTGGGGTATGCCGGATGCCGTTCGAGACGAGGTTGCCGATCACCTGGCGCAGCCGCACCGCGTCGGCCCGTACGACCGGTTCGCCCTGGACGTCGATCGTCAGCGTCACGCCGGCCGCCCGAGCACCCTCGCGATGGCTCTCCACCACCTGGGTCACCAGGTCACGCACGGCGGTCGGCGCCGCATGCACCCGCAGCGTGCCCGCGTCGGACGCGGCCAGATCGCCCAGGTCGTCGATGATGTGCTGAAGCTGCGTCGCCTCCTCGTGCAGCAACGCGAGCAGCTGGCCATCGGTGGGGGCGAGGTCGTCCTGGGCCGCCTCGAGCCAGCTGCGGATGTTGGTGAGCGGGGTACGCAACTCGTGGGCCACGTCGCCGACCATCGCCCGGCGCTGCGCCTCGGCCCGGTCGCGCCGCTCGACCGAGGCGTTCAGCGCGCGGGCCAGATAGCCGATCTCGTCGCGCCCGCCGACCGCGACCGGGGCCTGCCGGTCGGCCGCCTCGGTGAGCGCCCGCAGCGGCCCGACCAGGCGACGTCCGATCAGGACGGTGGCCGCGATGGTGGCGAGCAGGACCGCGCCGGTCACCCCGATGATCCGTACGGTGTTCTCCCGCGACAGGGTGAAGGTGGTGCGGTCGACGCCCTGGCCGGGGTCGGTGACGAAGAGCAGGGCGGGCGGGGCGACGTACGGCTGAAGCTGGGTGCGGCGCGATTTCTCCAGACAGGACCGCAGCCGCGGGGTGATGGGCGGGCCGCCGACCTGCTCGGCCGGGACCGGGCGCGGGATGACTGCCACCGCGCTCAGCACTGGAGTGAAGTCAGGACCGATCTTGAGCTGAGTCGACGCGTCGAGCCCGGCGCATCGGGCGGTGGCCCTGGCCAGCGACGTCAACGCCTTCTGCTCGCGTGCTGTCACCAGGTCGGTCGTGAGCCCGCGGCACCGGGTCCGCAGGTCGCTCGGCGTGCCCGGGGCCGGCGTCACGGTCGACCGTCCGCTCGGGCTCTCGGTGATCCGCCCGTCGAGGTCGGCCCGGCGCAGGCAGGCGACCTCGTCGTCGGCCGCCTTGCGCAGGATGGCGCGCTCGGCCGAGGTCAGCCGGTAGGGACCCGTCGCCCGGGAGTCGATCCGCGCGGAACCGGCGGTGAGGCCAAGGTCGAGATTGAGCGGGTCGACCACCGCCGACGGCCGGGCCACCCGCAGCGACGCCCCGGGCGCGGACTCGACGATCACCTGCCGGTCCTCTGTGGTCAGGGTGATCCGCCGGTCGAGCTTCGCGGCCCGGGCGTTGATCAGCGTGGCCACGCCCGACCAGTCCGGGTGGGTGGCCGCGTAGGCGACCAGCATGTCGTAGACGCCCTTGTCGTCGGTGAGCGAGCGCCCCTGCTCCTGGTTGATCGCCCGGGTCGCGGTGCGGGTGGCCAGCCAGGCCGTCGACACGGTGGCGGCGATCGCGATCAGCACCGAGGTGACCAGCAGGCGGGTGACCAGGCTGTGCCGCACAGGCACGCGGCTGTGGCTCACCCGCCGGCCATCAGCTTGTAGCCGACTCCGTAGACCGTCAGCAGATGGTTCGGCCGCTGCGGGTCGGCCTCGATCTTGCGACGGAGGTTCATCACGTGGACGTCGATCGTGCGCTCGGTGGAGCTGCGGTCGGCGCCGCGGCTGTGGTGCAGCAGCTGGGCCCGGCTGAAGACCCGGCCGGGCTGCTCGGACATGGCGGCCAGCAGGGCGAACTCGCCGGGCGTGCACTCGATCGGCCGGCCCTCGACCGTCAGTTCATGCCGGGCCGCGTCGACCACGATCGGTCCGACCACGCGGATCGGCGACGGTGGGGACGCTCGCCGCAGCAGGGTACGGATGCGGGCCATCAGCTCGCGAGGGCTGTACGGCTTGGTCAGGTAGTCGTCGGCGCCGAGCTCGAGCCCGAGCAGCATGTCGTCCTCGCTGGTGCGGGCGGTCAGCATCAGCACCAGCACGCCCGACTCCTGGCGCAGTGTGCGGCAGACGTGCAGGCCGTCGAGCCCGGGCATCATCACGTCGAGCACGATCAGGTCGGGGCGCAGCCGGCGGGCCTCGTCGAGCGCGGCGTGGCCGTCGTGCACCAGGACCGTACGGTGGCCCTCGGCGGTGAGATATCGCCGCAGCACCTCGGCTTGGCGCGGGTCGTCCTCGGCGACCAGAACCTGAGCAGACATGACGGCGACTATAGGTCGGCCCGGCCCGGCCGCCGAGTCTTCGCGGAACACCTGACAGGTTCCTAACGATCAGCGGCCACCCTCGTCCGCATGCTTGCGAAGCCTGACGCCCCGACCGAAGTGATCCCGGCGGTCGCCGACCCGCCCCCGCCCCGGCGACGGGTCGGCAAGTGGCTGGCCGCAGGTTTGGTGCTGGTCGCGGTGTCCGCGGGCGCGACGGTCCTGGCGACCCGGCACCGCGCCGGCGCGGAACCGCCGCCCCCGGCAACTGTGCCGGTCGCGACGGCCCAACTGGAACGACGAGACCTTTCGACCGTACGAACCCTCACGGGCACGATCGGCTTCGGCGCGGCCCGGCCACTGGAGGGACACCGCGCGGCGACCGTGACCTGGTTGCCGCAGCCGGGCGCCACCATCAAGCGGGGCAAACAGATCTACCGCGCGAACGACCAGCCCGTGCCGCTGTTCTACGGCTCGATGCCGCTCTACCGCACGATCTCCGCCCCCGGAACCGCCGGACGCGACGTCCGCATCGTCGCCGACAACCTGCGCGCCCTCGGCTACCGCGTCGGACCGCGGCCGAGCGGCGTCAAGGCGGGCGAGAGCGTGCTCACCCCCGACCTGATCAAGGCGCTCAAACGCTGGCAGCACGACCTCGGCCTGCCCGAGAACGGCGCGGTCGCCGTCGGGGACGTCGAGGTGCTCACCGGCGCGGTGCGGGTCGACTCGGTCGCGGTGCAGCCCGGCGCGCGCGCCGACGGCCCGCTCATGTCGGTCACCTCGACCCGCAAGGTCATCACCGTGGCGGCCGAGCTGGCCGACGGCGGGTCGGTCGAGCGGGGCCAGAAGGTCACCGTCACCCTGCCGGACCAGCGCGTGGTGCCGTCCCGGGTCACCTCGGTCGGACGCACGCTGACCGCCGCCGACAACGGCCCGGCCAGCGGTCCGCCCACCCTCACGGTCACGATCGTGGCCGACAAGCCGGAGCTGATCGCGGGCCTGGACTCGGCCGACGTGTCCGTGCAGTTCGCCGGCCGCGTCCGCAAGAACGTGCTGGCGGCGCCGGTCGAGGCCCTGGTCGCGCTCAGCGAGGGCGGCTACGCCGTACAGACCGCCACCGGCCTGGTCGCGGTCAAGACCGGAATGTTCGCCCGCGGCTGGGTCGAGATCACCGGCGCCGGACTGACCGAAGGCGTCGAGGTGGTGATGCCGTCATGAGCGAGCCCGTCCTCTCCGTCCGCGACGCCGGCATGGTCTATCCCGGCGGCGTCACCGCGCTGGCCGGCGTCAGCCTCGACATCGCGGCCGGCGAACTGGTGGCCATCGTCGGCCCGTCCGGCTCGGGTAAGTCGACCCTGCTGCACCTCATCGGCACACTCGACCGGCCCACGAAGGGCAGCGTACGGATCGCCGGGCAGGACATCGCGGCCCTCAGCGACCGGAAACTGTCGGCGCTGCGGGCCCGCGAGATCGGCTTCGTCTTCCAGCAGTTCCACCTGGCCGACGGGCTGAGTGCCGAGCAGAACGTCGCCACCGGCCTGCTCTACGCCGGGGTGCCGCGCCGCCGTCGTCGCGAGCGCGCGCTGGCCGCGCTCGACCGGGTCGGCCTGTCCCATCGCGCCGGGCACCGTCCCCATCAGCTGTCCGGAGGCGAGCGTCAGCGGGTGGCGATCGCGCGGGCCCTGGCCAACCGCCCGTCGCTGGTGCTGGCCGACGAGCCGACCGGCGCACTCGACACGGCAACCGGGCAGGCCGTCCTCGACGTGCTCCGCCGGCTCAACGACGAGGGCACGACCATCGCGCTGATCACCCACGACCGGGACATCGCGGCCTCGCTGCCACGGCGCATCGAGATCAGGGACGGTCTGCTCGTGCACGACAGCGCCGCGGCGGTGCTCCGATGATCGGGCCGGTCGATCTGCTCTCGCTGGGCCTGATCGGCCTGCGCACCCGGCCGGCCCGGGCCGTGCTCTCGGGCCTGGGCATCGCGATCGGCATCGCGACCATGATCGTGGTGACCGGCCTGCCCGCCTCCAGCCAGGCCGCCCTGATGCGCGAGCTGCGGGCGCTGGGCACGAACACGTTGCAGGCCACGGCGTTGCCGAACCAGCAACCACCCGCGCAGCTGCCCGAGAGCGCGGTCGGCATGGTGCGCCGGATCGGCCCGGTCACCGCCGCGACCGCGGTGGCCAACACCCATGCCCTCGTACGCCGTAACGACCGCACCGATCCCAGCGACGGCGCGGGCCTGACCGTCCTGGCCACCCGCCTCGATCTGCTGCCGGTGATCAACGCACGCGTGCAGACCGGTCGCTGGCTGACCACGGCCACCGAGCGTTTCCCGGCCGTCGTGCTCGGTTCGGTCGCCGCCGGCCGGCTCGGCGTCACCACGTTGCCACCCGGCCGCGCCGGGCCGCTGGTGATGATCGGCGACCACTGGTTCACCGTCGTCGGCATCCTCGCCCCCACCCCGATCTCGCCCGACATCGACCGCTCGGCGATGGTCGGCTGGGAGGCGGCCCGCGCGACGCTGGGCTTCGACGGCCACCCGACGGTGCTCTACGTGCAGTCCGAGGAGTCGCAGCTCGAAGCGGTCCGCGCGGTGCTGGCCGAGACCATCTCGCCCGAGCGCCCCGGGCAGGTCGCGGTGACCCGGCCGTCCGACGCGCTGGCCGCCAAGCGGGCCACCGAGAGCACGTTCTCGGTGCTGTTCCTCGCGCTGGCCGGGGTCGCCCTGGTCGTCGGCGGGATCGGGGTGGCCAACACGATGGTCGTGTCGGTGCTGGAACGCCGGGCCGAGATCGGGTTGCGGCGCGCGCTCGGCGCCACCCGGGGCCAGATCCGGGGCCAGTTCCTGACCGAGTCGGTGGTGCTGGCCGCCGTGGGCGGGCTGGCCGGCGCCGGACTCGGCCTGCTGGCCACTCTCGGGTACGCCACCTGGCAGAACTGGCCGCTGGTCGTGCCGGCCGAATCGGCGCTGCTCGGGGTGGGCGGTGCGATCGTGGTCGGCGTGCTGGCCGGCGTCTACCCCTGCGTACGGGCGGCCCGCCTGACCCCGACCCAGGCACTCGCCGGCAACTGACACGGCGGTGGCCGGACCCCTGCTCGGGCCCGGCCACCGCCGCCTGTCACTTGGCCTCGGCCGCGACCTTCCGCTCACACTCGGAGACGTGGTCGAGCCCCAGCTTGATCGAGCGGGGGTCGTTCTTCTCGCCACCGAGAGCGATACTGATGCCGTCGTCGGACACCTCGACGTACTCGACGCCCTTGGTCTTCAGGCACTTCACGACGCCGACCGCGAAATCCTTGGCCTCGGGGTTGGCCGGATCCTTCTCCCACGGCGGCAGCGGGTAGTACTGCGGCTCGCAGATCTTGTTGGCCGCGTCCAGCTTCGCCTCGTCCTCCGGCGTCGCCGGTCGCGGACGGCCCGGCTCGGCGGCCGCCCCGGGCTGACCGCTCTTGTCCGAAGGCAGCTTCGCCGTCGTCATGTTGACGCCCTGGTCCTTCAAGCACTTGTTGTACGGCCCGAGCAGCGCCATGAACTCGGCCGGCGTGGTGTCGAGCCGCTCGCGCGGCCGCTGCGCCGCCTTCGACGTCGCCGGGGCTTTCGTGGTCGCGGCGTGGCTCTGCAGCGTGGCCACCTTCGCGTCGCCCCCGGCCTGCTCCTGCCCCTGGGCCGACCCGCACCCCGCGAGCGCGGTCACCGCGACCGCCGCCACCACCAGCGCCTGACTCCTGCGCATCCCGTCGCCTCCCTGTCCACCGGCCGGGCCCGTCCCGGCCAGCGGCCAGCCTCACCAGCGAAAGTCAGGAAGGTGTCAGGTTCGCCGAACGAATTCGGCTTCAGCGCCCGCGGCCGCGGCGGCCGGTGGACTCGTTGTGGCGGAAGTGGACGAAGAGCCGGCCCCAGTTGTCGCCGTCCTTCTCGACCCGGTGATAGAGCTGCTTGATCTCTTTCTGGTCGAGGAAGCGCAGCACCTTCTTCTTCAAGGCACCGCTGCCCTTGCCCGGGATGATCTCGACCGTGCTGGCCTTCTTCTGCACGGCCTCGTCGATGATCTCGCGCAGGGCACGGTCGATCTGCTGACCTTTGTTGAAGATGTCGTGCAGGTCGAGCTTCAGCTTCACGTCATCAACCTTAGGGCGTCTCGGATTTGCCGAGCCACTCCTCAGCCCGGCGCACGGCTTCGAGATAGTCGGGCTGCTGCTTCATCGCGGCGGCCAGCCGCAGGTGGGGCAGGGCTTCCCGGATGCGGCCGCCCCGTTCCAGCGTGCGGCCGAGCACGTGGTGCGCGTAATGGTCGGACGGGTCGCGCTCGATCAGCTCGCGCAGCTGCTCCTCGGCGCCGTTGAGCTGAGCCGAGTTGAAATAGGCGCGGGCCAGCAACTGGCGGACGGCGGTGTTGTGCGGTTCCGCCTCGACGATCGGCTCGAGCAGGCGGGCGGCGCCGAGCGGGTCACCGGACTCGAAGAAGAAAGTGGCTCTGCGGTACTCCTCGAGAAGATCCACGCATACGCTCCCCACGCTCGGCGCCCTCACCAACGCTGGCACAACATTGAGCCCACGGCGAGTGTTCCCTCGGCTCAAGCTTCCCGACAAATCGGCCCATACAGCAACCCTGACGTCAGACAATGCCTGCGTGGGGGACTTTCCGAGCCATCTGGTGACCGCGCCCGCCCGTCCACGATCCGGGCGTTTCAAGGCGTCCGTGATCGCGGTCTTCGTGCTCGGGCTCTGCCTGCTGCTCGCGGGCGGCACCGCGGCGCCGGCGCTGACCTCGCCGGCCTTCCTGATCTCGGGGATGCGCGAGATCCCCTCCCCGCCGAAGGGCACCTCGTGGGCGCCGGCGCCGCGCGAGGCCGACGGCCTGCGCATGGTGGCCAGCTCGGACGGGCAGGAGTTCGAACTGCACACGGCGGGTGGCGTCCGGACCTTCCTGCCTGGCGTCGACCTGGGCGACACCACGCCCGGCCACCTGCCCGGCCAGGGCGCGATCTCGGCGGCCCAGCACCGGGCCTGGTTCGCGGCCATGAGCTGGCTCGGGCTGCGGGTGGTGCGGGTCTACGAGATCCATCCGCCGGCGTTCTACGAGCAGCTCGCGGCGTGGAACGCGACCAACCCTGAGCGGCCGCTCTATCTCGTGCAGGGCGTCCGGCTGCCGGACGAGACGTACGTCAAGAAGCGCAACCTGTTCGACCAGGCGTTCACCACCGCCTTCCGCGAGGAGCTGCAGGCGGCGTCGGGCGCGGTGGCCGGCGACCTCAGCCGCACCGCCGTGCCCGGCCGGGTGGGCGGCGCCTGGACCGCGGACGTCACCCCGTGGCTGGCCGGCTGGATCATCGGCGCCGAGATCGACCCGCACGCGGCGGCCGCCTCGGACCGGCGCAACGCCGCGGTCCCGCGGGTGGCGGGCCGCTACTTCCGGAACACTCCGCAGGCGACGCCGACCGAGCGCTGGCTCGCCGCGCGGATGAACGACCTGGCCGGCGCGGTGGCGAAACGCGGGGTCAGCCAGCCGATCGCCTTCGTGAACTGGCCCACCACCGATCCGCTGCGCCACCCCCGGGAGCCGCTGCCCCAGGAGGACCTGCTCGGCGTCGACGCCAACCACGTGCTGCCCACGGCGGACTGGCCCGCGGGCACGTTCGCGAGCTACCACGCGTACCCGTTCTATCCGGACTTCCTGCGGTACGAGCCCGAACTGGCCGCCTACGAATACGAAGACCGCCGGGACCCGTACGCGGGCTATCTCTCGGAACTGCGCAAGCACCACGCGACGATGCCCACACTGATCACCGAGTTCGGCGTGCCCTCGTCGCTCGGGTCGGCGCACAACGCGCCGCTGGGCCGATCGCAGGGCGCGCACAGCGAACGCGAGGCGATGCGGATCAACGCCGAGCTGCTGCGGATGATCCACGGGCAGGGGCTGGGCGCCGGGTTCGTCGCCGGCTGGATGGACGAGTGGTATCGCTCCACCTGGAACACCGCCGGGCACCAGGATCCGGCTCGCCGTCAGCTCTGGCACGACCCGCTCACCAACGAACAGCACTACGGGCTGCTCGCGATGGACGCGCAGGGCACCGCCGAGAACCGGGAGCAGCGGCTGCTCGACAGCGACGCGTGGCCGGCGCGCGAGGTCACCTCGCGGGTCGACGAGGAATACCTGCACCTACGCGCGAAGCTGGCCGGTTCGGCTCCGGGCTCGCTGCTGGTGGGCTTCGACGTGCTTCCCGGCTTGACCGGCGAGCCGATGCCGGGCAGCGGCGACCGGCGGCCCGACGCTGTGTTCGCGCTCAACCTGGTGGGGCACACCGGCCAGGCGTACGTCAGGGAGCAGCTCGACCCGATGAAGCTGGACTTCGCGGTCCCGGCCGCCGATCGTGCCCCCGCACCCTCGGGGTGGCGGCCCTTCGAACTGATCGTCAACCGGCCGCTCGCGAAGCTGCCGGCCGAACTGCAGAACGCGGGTCAGTTGCGCCACGGCTCGTGGGACCCGCAGGACGAGGAGGCCGACAGCCGGTCGCTCTGGCAGATCGACGGCGACGACCTGACACTGCGGGTGCCGTGGGCGATGCTCGGGTTCGCCGACCCGTCCGCCCGCCGCGTCGCGGTGCCCAAGAACGGCAAGCTCACGACCCAGACGAGCCCGGGGGTGACGGTGTCGCTGACCGCCTCGGGCACCGATCAGGGGATCGGCCAGGTCAAGTGGTCGAACTGGAACCGGCCGTTCTATGCCGAGCGGCTCAAGCAGGGGGCCGGGAGCCTGCGCGACGCCGCCCTGACCGTCACGACCGGCGGCGACTGATCAGCAGCAGGGCCGCGCCCCCGGCGATGAGCAGGGCGCCCAGCGCGGCGAGCCCCATCGGGTTCCGCTGTTCGGGGTAGCCCGCGCCCCAGCAGAAGACCTCGCCCGACTCGGTCAGCGCGCAGGTGCTGTCCCCGTCGGCGACCAGTTGCACGACGCGGCCCTCGAGACCGACCTCGACCAGCCCGTCGTCCGCCGCGGCCGGCCCTGCGGACAGCGTCAGCGCCACCACGACGGCCAAGATCGCCATTACCCGTCGTGTGATCACCATGCAACCATTATGGGTGTTTTGTACGCTTTCGTGGTGCTCAACACGCCCCACCACGCTGTCACAGGTGCTACACAGGAATCGGAAAGCCCGCGCATAGCGACGCCCGTGACAGTAGGGGTATGACGATGGCGAACTCAGACCCCAGCACCGACCTGCGCCGCCCCGACGGCGGTCCGGTCCGGGTCCTCGTGGTCGACGACGAGCCGACACTGGCCGAGTTGCTCACGATGGCGCTGCGCTACGAGGGCTGGGACGTGCGCAGTGCCGGCGACGGCCAGAGCGCCGTGCGCACCGCCCGCGACTTCCGCCCCGACGCCGTCGTCCTCGACATGATGCTGCCCGACATCGACGGCCTCGAGGTGCTGCGCCGCCTGCGTGGCGAGACACCTGAGGTGCCGGTCCTCTTCCTCACGGCCAAGGACTCGGTGGAGGACCGCGTCACCGGCCTGACCGCGGGCGGCGACGACTACGTCACCAAGCCGTTCAGCCTCGAAGAGGTGGTGGCCCGGCTGCGCGGCCTGATGCGCCGCATGGGCCACTCCCCGCTGCGCACCGACTCCCAGCTCGTCGTCGGCGACCTGACGCTCGACGAGGACAGCCACGAGGTTCGCCGCGGCGGCGCCCTGATCACGCTGACCGCGACCGAGTTCGAGCTGCTGCGCTATCTGATGCGCAACCCGCGCCGGGTGCTGAGCAAGGCCCAGATCCTCGACCGGGTGTGGAACTACGACTTCGGCGGACAGGCCAACGTCGTCGAGCTCTACATCTCCTACCTGCGCAAGAAGATCGACGCGGGGCGTACACCGATGATCCACACGATGCGCGGGGCGGGTTATGTCCTCAAGCCGGCCGACTGACGTGGCCTGGCGTCACCCGGCCCGCTGGCGCAGTCCGGCGGGCTGGCCGCTGCGTACCCGGATCGTGGCGATCATCATGCTGCTGCTCACGGTCCTGGGCCTCGCGGTCGGCACCACGTCGTACCTGTTCCTGCGCGACACCCTCTACACCCAGGTCGACGCCAAGCTCGACGACACCGGGCGTCCGCCGGGCGGCCCCTTCGGCGGCATCGACGTCGACCGGCCTTTCCGCGGCGCCGAACCCGGGTCGATCACGCTCTATTACACGAGCGTCGCCAACGTGGAGGGCGGCCAGGTCAACGCGTACACCAACGCCGAGGGCTACCCCGACACGCGCTATCAGCCGCTCACCGACTCGGCCGAGGCGCACCTGCTCGCCGTCCCGGCCGACGAGTCCAAGTCGACCCTCAGTCTCGACGGCTACGGTTCGTTCCGGGTCACCGCCGAGCCCCTGGGCAACGGCATCGTACGGGTCAGCGCCCTCTCACTGCAGAACACGAACTCGACGTTGCTGCAGGTCGCGCTGGTCACCGGCGGCGCCGTGCTCATTGCGCTCGGCATCGCCGGGTGGGCCGGGGCGCTGATCGTGCGCCGCACGCTCGCCCCGCTCGACCGGGTCGCGGCCACCGCCACGAAGGTCTCCGAGCTGCGGCTCGACCGGGGCGAGGTGCGGCTAGCCCAGCGTGTGCCCGAGCCCGACACCGACCCGCGCACCGAGGTCGGCCAGGTCGGCGCGGCCCTCAACCAGATGCTCGACCACGTCGGCAACGCGCTCGAGGCCCGGCACGCCAGCGAGATGCAGGTCCGCCAGTTCGTGGCCGACGCGAGCCACGAGCTGCGTACGCCCCTGGCCGCCATCCGCGGTTACGCCGAGCTCAGCCGCCGCAGCCGCGCCCCGGTCACCGACGAGATCGCCCACGTGCTGAGCCGCGTCGAGTCCGAGGCCAAACGCATGACCGGGCTCGTCGAAGACCTGCTGCTCCTCGCCCGCCTCGACGCGGGCCGCCCACTGGCCCACGATCCGGTCGATCTCAGCATGCTGGTCGTCGACACGGTCAGCGACGCGCACGCCACCGGCCCCGGGCACGTCTGGCAGCTCGACCTGCCCGACGAACCGGTCACGGTGACCGGCGACGGCGCCCGTCTCCACCAGGTGCTGGCCAACCTGCTGGCCAACGCGCGCACGCACACCCCCGAGGGCACCACAGTCACCGTCTCGGTCTCGTCGACCCCCGACTCGGCCGTGCTGCGGGTCGCCGACGCCGGGCCGGGCATCCCCGACGATCTGCAGCCGAACATCTTCGAGCGGTTCACGCGCGGCGACAACTCACGCTCGCGCGCCGCCGGCAGCACGGGTCTCGGCCTGTCGATCGTGCACGCTGTGGTCACCGCTCACGGCGGCACCGTGTCGCTGCAGAGCTCGCCCGGCCGCACCGTCTTCACCGTCGTGCTGCCGCTCGGCCCCGCCGTCCCATCTGCTGAACACTTCGCGCAATCAGCGCGGCCGGTCAACTGAGCGGCTATGCTTGCCCACATGTCTCGTTCGTATCAGTGGTTTAGTGGGCCGGCTCGCGCCGGTGACTCAGCCATGGATACACGAGCCATGCACTGAGACATCACGCCAGAGCCGGCCCGGGCAGCGACATGACGTCGCTGCCTTTTTGTTTGCCGGCTCTCACCGTGGGCGCCGGCGGAGGAGTGACACACCGTGACTGCCCCCGAGGTCCAGCGCGTACGCGACCAGCGCATCGAGAAGGTCGTGCCGCTGATGAGCCCCGCCCTGCTGCACCACGAGCTGCCGCTGACGACCGAGTTGCACGACACCGTGCTCGAGGGTCGCCGGCAGGTCGAGGACGTGCTGAACGGCCGAGATCCGCGGCTGCTCGTCGTCGTCGGCCCCTGCTCGGTGCACGACCCGGTCGCCGCCGGCGAGTACGCCTCGCTGCTGGCCGGCGCCGCCCAGCGGTTCGCCGACGACCTGCTGGTCGTGATGCGCGTCTACTTCGAGAAGCCGCGCTCCACGGTCGGCTGGAAGGGCCTGATCAACGACCCGGCGCTCGACGGCACCGGCGACGTCGGCACCGGCCTGCGGATCGCCCGCCGGCTGCTGCTCGAGATCGTCGGGCGGGGCCTGCCGACCGCCGTCGAGTTCCTCGACCCGATCACGCCGCAATACATCGCTGACACGGTGAGTTGGGGCGCGATCGGAGCCCGTACGGTCGAATCTCAGGTCCACCGCCAGCTCGCGTCAGGCCTGTCGATGCCGATCGGCATGAAGAACCGGCCCGACGGCAGCATCGCCACCGCGATCGACGCGATCCACGCCGCCGCCGTGCCGCACGTCTTCCCCGGCATCGACTACTCCGGCACCCCGGCGATCCTGCACACCACCGGCAACCCGGACACCCACCTGGTGCTGCGCGGCGGCGGCGGCCAGCCCAACTACAGCGCCCAGGACGTGGCGAACGCCCTCGCGCTGCTGCGCAAGGCCGAACTGCCCGAGCGCCTGGTGATCGACTGCTCGCACGGCAACAGCGGCAAAGACCACCTGCGCCAGCCGGTCGTGGCCGACGATGTGGCCGCCCAGATGGAGGCGGGTCAGCGCGGGATCAGCGGCGTCATGCTGGAGAGCTTCCTCGTGCCCGGCCGCCAGGACCTCGGCGGTTCGCTCGTGCACGGCCAGTCGGTGACCGACGCCTGCATGGGCTGGGACCCGACGGTCGGCGTGCTGGAGCGGCTGGCCACGGCCTCGGCGAAGCGCCGCGCTCACAGCTAGTCCATAGCAAGGGCATAACGGCGCGACAGGGGCAACGTCGAGTCTGGTCGAGGTAAGCACATCCGCCCTGCCTGGGAGAGCCTCGATGACCACGACGTTGCCCGTACCGCCGTCGGTTGAGCCCGACCTTCCGCCGCCGCCGGCCCGGCACCGCTCGCGCGTCGGGCGGATCTTCCTGGGCCGCGTCGACGATGCGCCCTGGGTGCGACCCGCCCTGCTCGCGCTGCTGGTGCTCACCGGCGTGCTCTACATCTGGGGGCTCGGCAAGAACGGATGGGCGAACGCCTTCTACTCCGCCGCCGTTCAGGCGGGCTCGGAGAGCTGGAAGGCGTTCTTCTTCGGCTCCTCGGACGCGGCCAACTCGATCACGGTCGACAAGACCCCGGCCGCGCTCTGGGTGATGGCGCTGTCGGCCCGGGTCTTCGGCGTCAACGCGTGGAGCATCCTGGTGCCGCAGGCACTGATGGGCGTGGCCACCGTCGGCCTGCTCTTCGCGACCGTGCGGCGCTGGTACGGCCCGGCCGCCGGGCTGCTCGCGGGGGCGGTTCTGGCCGTCACGCCGGTCGCCGCGCTGATGTTCCGGTTCAACAACCCCGACGCGCTTCTCGTGCTGCTCATGGTGGCCGGCGCCTACGCGACCGTACGGGCCATCGAGAACGGCTCGACCAAGTGGATCGTGCTGGCCGGCGTCTTCGTCGGGTTCGGCTTCCTGGCCAAGATGCTGCAGGCGCTGCTCGTGGTGCCGGCGTTCGCGCTGGCCTACCTGATCGCCGGACCGCCGAAGCTCGGCAAGCGGATCGTTCAATTGCTGCTCTCGGGCCTCGCGCTGGTCGTCTCGGCGGGCTGGTACATCGCGATCGTCGAGCTGGTGCCGGCGTCGATGCGGCCCTACATCGGCGGATCGCAGAACAACAGCATCCTGGAGCTCACGCTCGGCTACAACGGACTCGGCCGGCTCAACGGCGACGAGACCGGCAGCGTCGGCGGTGGGGGTGGCGCCGGGGGCGGCATGTGGGGGTCGACCGGACTGCTGCGCATGTTCGACAGCTCGCAGGGCGGGCAGATCTCGTGGCTGCTGCCGGCGGCGCTGATCACCCTGGTGGCGGGGCTGGTCATCACGGCTCGGCGGGCGCGCACCGACCGGCAGCGGGCCGGGCTCGTGCTGTGGGGCGCGTGGCTGCTGATCACGGGGCTGGTGTTCAGCTTCATGCAGGGGATCTTCCACGCGTACTACACGGTGGCGCTGGCGCCGGCCATCGGCGCGGTCGTGGGCATGGGGACGGCGCTGCTGTGGCGACACCGGCGGAACGTGTTCGCGGCGCTGACGCTGGCGGCGGCCGTGGCGGTGACGGCAGTGTGGTCCTTCCACCTGCTGCGGCAGAGCGCGGACTTCCTGCCCTGGCTGCGGTGGGTCGTGCTGATCGGCGGGCTTCTCGGGGCGGTGGCGCTTCTCGGCGCGCTGCGGCTGCCGGCGCGGGTGGCGGCGCTGGCGGCGGCCGTGTCGCTGGCGGCGGTGCTGGCCGGGCCCGCGGCGTACGCGGTGCAGACTGCCGGATCGGTGCACACGGGGTCGATCCCGTCAGCCGGGCCGGAGGTCTCGGGCGGGTTCGGTGGCGGACCCGGGCGGGGTGGCTTCGGGGGTGGACGCGGCAATCGGGGCGGGTTCCCGGGTGGTGGCTTCCCCGGCGGCGGTGCTCCCGGGGGCTTCCCCGGTGGTGGCGGTCAGGGCGGTTTCCCTGGAACTCCCGGCGGCACGAACGGCGGCACGGCTCAAGGGGGCACCGCTCCGGGTGGCGGCTTTGGTGGGGGCCGCACCGGGATGCGCGGTGGGGGCGGTGGGCTGCTCGACGCCGCGACGGTCAGCGACGAGATGAAGGCGCTGCTCGAAGCCGACGCCGACTCGTACACCTGGGTGGCTGCGGCAGTCGGATCGCAGAGCGCGTCGGGCTACCAGCTCGCGACCGGCGACCCGGTGATGGCGGTCGGCGGCTTCAACGGCAGCGACCCGTCGCCCACCCTGGCCCAGTTCCAGCAGTACGTGGCCGAGGGAAAGATCCACTACTTCATCGGCGGGGGCGGGTTCGGCGGCGGCCGCAGCATGAACGGCAGCAACGCCAGCTCCGAGATCGCGACGTGGGTCGCCGAGAACTTCACAGCACAAACGGTCGGCAACACCACGGTGTACGACCTGAGCACGCCCTGACCGCTTCTTCAGTCAACGGCCGGTTCCCGTACGGGGGCCGGCCGTCGACGTCTGATCTCACAGGCTCGGCACAGGGCAGCCACAAAAGCGGCTCAGCCCGCACGATCAACCTGGGACGCATGAGCCTTTCCACGCAGTCGTCGCACGCCGAGGCCGCGACCCGAGTCGACTCCCCGGTGATCGACGTGGTCGTCCCCGTCCACAACGAAGAGAGCGATCTCGAGCCCTGCGTGCGGCGTCTGCACGCGTACTTGAGCGCCTCCTTCCCCTACCGCTTCCGCATCACGGTCGCCGACAACGCGAGCACCGACGCGACCGCCGACGTGGCCCGGCGGCTCGCCTTCGATCTTCCCGAGGTCGCGTGGACGCACCTGACCGAGAAGGGGCGGGGACGCGCGCTCAAGCACGTGTGGACGCACTCGGACGCGGCCGTGCTCGCGTACATGGACGTGGATCTCTCGACCGACCTCGACGCGCTGCTGCCTCTGGTCGCCCCACTGATCAGCGGCCACTCCGACCTGGCCATCGGCTCGCGGCTGGCACGTGGCTCCCGGGTCGTACGGGGTGCGAAGCGGGAGTTCATCTCGCGCGGCTACAACCTGCTGCTGCGCGGCACGCTGTCGGCCCGGTTCTCCGACGCGCAGTGCGGCTTCAAGGCGATCCGCTCCGAGGTGGCCGCGCGTCTGCTGCCGATGGTCGAAGACACGGGCTGGTTCTTCGACACCGAGATGCTGGTGCTGGCCGAGCGGGCCGGCCTGCGCATCCACGAGGTCCCGGTCGACTGGATCGACGACCCCGACAGCCGCGTCGACATCGTGCCGACCGCCATCGCCGACCTGAAGGGGATCATGCGCCTGCTGCGCGCCTTAGGTTCGGGCCGACTCCCGCTGGCCGCGGTGCGCGACCAACTGGGTCGAGACCCGCTGCCGCTCGACGGGCCACCCACCGGCCAGTTGAGCCGCGGCCCGCTGCTGCCGGTCGACGGAGTACCCACCGGCCAGTTGAGCCGCGGCCCGCTGCTGCCGGTCGACGGAGTTCCCGCCGGCCTGGCCAGACAGCTGATCCGGTTCGCGACGATCGGGGTGGCCAGCACGCTCGCCTATCTGGTCCTCTATGCGCTGTTTCGCCTGGGGCTGGGCCCGCAGTGGGCGAACTTCCTGGCCCTCGGCCTGACCGCGATCGCCAACACCGCCGCCAACCGCCGCCTGACCTTCGGCGTCCGCGGCACCGAGGGCGCCTGGAAGCACCAGGCCCAAGGCTTGATCGTCTTCGGAATAGGCCTGGCCCTGACAAGCGGTTCTCTGGCCGCCGTGGACGCCCTCCACACAGCCCCCAGCCGGCCGATCGAGTTGGCCGCGCTGGTGCTGGCCAACCTGCTGGCCACCGCCGTCCGTTTCCTCCTGCTGCGCATCTGGGTGTTCCGCTCCCGCCTGGCCTAGCCAGGCACCCGAACCAGCTCGCGCCTCGCCCAATCGGCTGCCCGAACCAGCTCGCGTCCCTTGGCCAAGCCCATCCGGACTCGGTGACCAACCCATTCCGGAAACCGGAACCGACATCGGGCGGCGACGGTCGAAACGGCTGCGGGCGATCGTGACTATCCTTTGAGGACCTGAAACCTGGCCTCTCCCGCCCGGAGCGGTGCGCAGGGTCAGCGGCCCGGAAAATACGGGGTCGTTGTCCGGTGGGCGGCTCAGGGGCGGCGGGGGGCGTTCTGCAAGGCGCGGCCCTGGTCGCCGAGCACTGGCGGAGGATCGTTGGCACCGTTCGCAGGGTGAGTCAGTGGCCCGGTGGAAGTTCGTCGGGTGTTATTCGCCGGGGGCGGCCCGACGGGCGACGGAGGATGGCGGCGACAACGACGAGGGTGGCGAAGAAGGCGGCGGCCGAAGCGGCGATCCACCAGCCGAGTACGCCGAGAATGAGCGCGGCGATCCAGATGACGACGGCGGTGAGGATCAGCGAGAGCGACGGTTTTCCACGACGGGCCGGTTCGAGCCGGCCGCTGGTCATGCGGGCACAGAACTCGGGGTCATCACGCCGGAGCTGACGCTCGAGCTGCGCCAGGCGTCGGCTGTCTTCCCTGCTCAACATGTCGCCACCTCCGGTCCGGGCCGCGCCACACTCGATCGAACGGCACGCCGCGCGATCACTGCCATTGTTACCTACAGGTTGCGTTCCGGATACCTCTGGAATTCCTCCCGGCCCACTCGCCGGGATCCGACCTGCCCCAACAACCACAACAGGCCGGCCAGAATCCCACTCTGTGGACCCTGATCCACTCCAACGATCCGCCGTGCCTGAGGTTGCCCGAACCATCTAAAATACTGCGGAATGCGGATAATCGGGACCACCCTGACCTGCGGGGTCCGTCGTCTTCGCGAGCCGGCTCGGCTGATCTGACTCGGCGGCAGCAGCCGTTATGCGGTGCATCGCAGGATGCTGACGCGGCGGGCGGACTCGGTGCCGGGCCGCGGTTAGGCGGCGGCGTCCAGCCGAGAGTCGATCAGTCGAAGGTGACTGTCACGTCGGGGAAGGCTCGGGCCCGGGCCACCTCGGTGGATTCTTTCTCGATTTGTTTTCGGTGGGCGGCGGTGAATGAGTCGAAGGGCGTGACGGTCAGGTCGAGGCGTTTGCGGCCGGCGGCCTTGGCCCGCCACACGCCGACGATCTCGCCGTCGAGCAGGAGGGCGCCCGGGTTGCCCAGAACGCGCCAGACCTCTTTCTGGCGAGCACGGTCGGGCACCAGCACGTCGCGGTCGCGGGCTTGCAGCAGCGCGTCCATCGGCGGGAGGAAACGGGCGCCGGACGCGCGCGGCGGGGACTTCAGCGTCTTGGCGGCGTCAGCGGGCAGCCAGGCCTTGCGGCCGTCGACGGAGACCTCGGTCAGGTGGTCGGTGGGCCAGACGGATTTCATCTCGGCGGTTGAGCTGCCCAGATATTTGCCGACCTCGAGCGGAGTCGCCGGGCCCAGGAAGCGCAGATAGCCGAGGATCAGCGAGTCGATGCCCTCGTTCTCGGACGGCATGGGCGGGGCGTCGGGGATCGGGCCGAGCATCGCGTTGCGCCCGCGGGACTGGACCTCTATGCCGCCGGCCAGACCCGAATGCTGCCAGACGTTGCCGGCGATGTGCCGCGCCTCGCAGCTGCGGCAGTCGTAGGTCAGCGAGCGCGGCACCCGCTTGCTGACCTCGGTGCTCACCTCGCCGCGCGGCATCGGCCCCCGCACGACCTCACGGAACGCCGACGCGGTGGCCCGAAAGGCCTCGACACCGAGCTTCATGCCCGACGGGATCTGGCCGCTCTTGATGCGGGCGGACGCGTCGGCGTCGCTCACCGGCCACAACTGTTTGACCAGCGCCGCCAGGTCGGAGCGACGATGCAGGTGGGGCGCCCCGCGGGCCGCCCACACGGTGATCAGCCGGTCGTCGTCGACGTCGGCGCTCGTGCGGGCGGCCAGCGCGACCTGGGCCGAGCCGGGCGTGTATTCCTGCACGCCGAGGTCGAGGACGGGCAGGTCGGCGGGCTTGGCGCGCCACCGCGAGGCGAGCCCGAGCGCGGCGACCCGATAGGCCATGACCTGGGCGCGGTCGAAAAACTGGGCACGGTCGACGTTGACCACGGCACCCCCAAAGGAAATCTAGGTGCGACGACCGTACCGCCGGGCTGCGACATTTTTCAGGCGATCAAGACGGCCGTCCGTCTGCCCCGAGACGAGCTCCCACGTGTCCAGCCGGCTCGACCCGTACGGTCCCTCCTGCAGGATCGGCGCCTCGCCGGTGAGGCGATAACCGCAGCGCCGGGCCACGGCCGTGCTGCTGGCGTTACGCGGGTCGATGCGTAGCAGCAGCCGGCTGAGACCGAGGGAGCTTTGGGCGTACGCCGAAAGAAGTGACAATGCGCCCGTCGCGAGGCCGCGTCGGCGCTCCCCCACGTCGACCAGATAGCCCAGTTCGGCCTCCTTGAGACCGAGGTCGACGCCGAAGAGCAGCACCTCGCCGAGGGGCCGGGAACCGTCGGCCGTGATCGCCAGCTGGATGCGCGATCCGTTGACCCGCCCCTGGTAGGCGCGTTTCAGGTAGGCGATGCCGGCCTCGATGTCGAATGGCGAAGGCATCGGCGTCCACCGGGCGATCTCGGGCTCGTCGAGCATGCGTACGAGATCGTCGAGGTCTTCGGATCGCCATTCGCGCAGGATGATGCCGTCCCCCGGCAGTGTCAGCGGGAAAGGGAGACGGCTTGCGGCCATGATTCGATCCTGCCCGTAAGGACCGGTTCCGGCCAGTAGTGCGGCATATGAAGGCCATGAGTGATTCGTCATGCTCCGCGGGTCGGATAGCCGCTACCGTCCGCGACGGACTCGCGAGATGATGCCGAGGTCCTGTGAAGATCCAGTGTGCGCGGGGAGAAAGACTCGGCCCCACGCGTACGTTGTGGATCATGAGAGCGATCCGCGCCTGGCTGCTGATTTTCGTCGTCGGCCTGGTCCTGAGCGGCGTCACCGCGTTCCCCCTGGTGACCGAGGTCCGCATGCTGGCCGACGTGCTGCACGCCGTGCCCGCGCCCGACGCCCTGACCGCGTGGATCGACCGGGTCCACGAGGGCCTGCGCGTCACCGGAGATCAATACCCGTTCATCGCGTACGGCACCGACTGGCTGGCCTTCGCCCATATCGTGATCGCCGCGGCGTTCTGGGGCCCGTGGCGGAACCCCGTACGCAACATCTGGGTCATCGAGTGGGGCATGGTCTGCTGCGTCGCGATCATCCCATTGGCCTTGGTCGCGGGCCCGATTCGAGAGCTCCCGTTCTGGTGGACCCTGATCGACATCTCGTTCGGCGTCTTCGGCATCGTCCCGCTGATCATCGTGCGTCAGAAGATCAAGAAGCTGGAAATCAAGAACCCGGAGGTCCCCGATTTGACCAATGTGGAGGGTTACCGGGTGACCTGAGCGGGGAAGTCGTAACGTTATGCCGGTGGAGGGACAGACGACTATGACGCGGCGGGGTGAAACTTACGCCGGGCGGTCCCGCGAGCAGCGGGCCAGCGAGCGGCGGGCCCGCATCATGGCGTCGTCGGTGCACCTCTTCGGCACCCGCGATTACGACGACGTCACGGTCGCCGACATCTGCGCCGGCGCCCGAGTGTCCAAAAGGTACTTTTACGAGCACTTCGCCGATCGGGCCGACCTGCTACTGAAAGTGAACCGCGAGCAGAACGAGTGGCTGCTGCGCAACGTCGCGGCGGCGATCCCCGAGCGGCCGCGAAGCCTGGCCGAGGTGTTCCGCCCCGCGCTGCGCACCCTGGTCGAGATGCTGCGCACCCACCCCGAGAGCGCCCGCGTGATCTATGTGAACGCGCCCCGCATGGAGGACCGGCGCCGCGGCGTGCTGCGGGAGGACGCCCAGTTCGTCGCCGCCGTCCTGCGGAGGGCGATCGGCCAACCTCAGGACCAGATCGGGTACGACCGTACGCTGCTCGCCCTCGTCGCCGGCCTCAGCGAGGTCATCATCGACTGGATCTCGCACGACATGGCCGGCGACCCCGATCAGCTCGCCGAGCACCTGACCGGGATCGCCCTGGCCCTTACCGGCAGCATCAAACCTGAGCAGACCGGCAGCGTCACACCCGAGCAGACCGGCAGCGTCACACCCGAGCAGCGCTGATCTCCATACCCGCGGCCCGCAAACGTTCGACCAGCGCGTCACCGAGCGCGGTCGCCGGGGTCAGCACTCCCCCGCCCGACGACGGCAGGGCGTCTCCGTCGTGGGCCAGTGCGAGCGCCGACTCACCCAGCATCACGGCCGTGGCGGCGTACCCGGGGTCGCCCTTGGCTCTGAATCGGGCCGTGTAGCGAGCGCCTGTCGTCGTCGTGGTGAAGAAGTCGATCGTGAAGTGGCCGGCGCGCTGAACCTCCTCGCTGGGCCCGCTGCCGGGTTTCGGGAGCAGACGGTCGAGCAGGAATCGGGTGGGCGGCAGCATCAGACCCGCGACCAGCGCGCCGAAGCCGAGCTTGAGCCCGTTCGCGACCAGCGGCGAGAGCGGCGAGCCGCCCACACTCATCAGCTCGCGATAGCGGAACTGACGACCGTACCGATGGTTGTGCAGGGCGTTGCTGCGGCGCACGACCCGGGTGTTGTAGGACGCCATGAAGAACGGCGCGAGCGTGCCCCGCAGCCGCGGGTGAACGTCGGCACCCCGCACAGTCGCCACGTCGTCCTGACGGCCCAGGTCAGGTTCGGCGTTCCGGTCGGGGCTCAGCGAGTACGGGCTGCCGGCCACCCGCCGCAGCCGGCGATCGTTCTTGACGATGTCGAGCTGGTGGCGCAACGAGTCGATCGTGCCCCCGCTGACGCCGCCGCGCAGGCTCGTCACCACCATCGTCGTGTCGGTGAGCTCCCCGGCGCCGTCCGCCGCGACCTGGGCCGCCAGCACGTGCACGCCGATGTCGGACGGGACCGAGTCGAAGCCGCACGAATGCACGATGCGGGCGCCGGTCTCGCGGGCTGATTCGTGGTTGCCGTCGATGCTGTCGCGGGCGAAGAGCACCTCACCGGTCAGGTCGACGTAGTCCGTGCCGGCCTCGGCGCACGCGCGGGCCAGCGCGACGCCGTATTTGAGATAGGGCCCCACGGTGGTCAGCACGACCCGGGTCGAGGAGGCCAGCGTGGCCAGGGCCGCGGGGTCGGCCGCGTCGGCCACGATGATCGGCCAGTCGACGCCGAGCCGGTCACGAACCTCGGCCAAGCGCTCGCGGGAGCGGCCGGCCAGCGCGAGACGGCTGCCCGCCGGGGCGTGCTCGGCCAGATATCGCGCGGTCAGCACGCCGACGAAGCCGGAGGCGCCGTAGACGACAATATCGTGATCCCGATCGTGGTCGCTCATGAATGTGGATTCTCCATCAGCGCCCCGCGAACCGCTCGGCTCCTTTAGTCTCGATCCGTTTGTTCCCATACACATTCGGCTGGTGACGGGCTGTTTCACGGCTCGGCCGGCCTCCGCGGGCGGAACGCCGAATCCTGCCGCCGCTCGACGGGACGCACACACTCACGGCATGGAGCGGGGAACCCACGTTCCTCGGCGCGATCATGCGCCTCGGGGTGAAGCCGCCACGCGCGGCCGGGCACCTCAGCCCGAACCCGACAGCTCACCTCGCAGGCGTGGAGGGTCCACTGTCATGGCAAAAATCTGCACATCTGCCCGTCTTGCGCTCGTGTTCGCCACCGCGGGCGCCGCGGCCCTGATCGGGACGGCCGCTAAGGCCTCACCCGACATCAACTGGGACGCCATCGCCCACTGCGAGTCGCGCGGGAACTGGAGCATCAACACCGGAAACGGGTACTACGGCGGCCTGCAGTTCAGCCGCAGCACGTGGCGGGCCCACGGTGGGGCGCGCTTCGCCTCCACGGCCGACAAGGCCAGCCGCGACGAACAGATCACGGTCGCCGAGCACGTCGTCCGCGAGGGACAGGGCCTGGGAGCCTGGCCGACCTGCGGCCGAAAGGCCAGTTCAACCCGGGCGTACGGGGCCAGGAGCGCACACGCTCCGAAAACGTCGCCGGCGGTGTCGAAAACCTACGTCGTACGCTCCGGCGACACGCTCGCGAAGATCGCCGCCAAGACGAAGATCGCGGGCGGCTGGCAGGCTCTTTACCGGCTCAACCGCGCCGTGCTCAAGACCCCGCATCAGATCTTCCCGGGCCAACGGCTCAACCTCTGAGCCCGAACGTGCCCGGAAATTGAGCGGCACCCGGCCCGGCCCGCTGGATAACTTCATGGTCATGACTGAGACACCACTGCGGGAGAGGCTCCGCAAGGCTCTCCCGGGGGCCATGAAGGCCAAGGACCGGGCCGCCGTGTCCGCGCTGCGGGCGACGCTCGCGGCACTCGACAACGCCGAGGCGGTCGCCCCGGCCGAGGACCAGCTCCGCGGCCAGGCGATCGAGGAGGCGGCGGTCGGGGCCGGTGCGACCGAGGTGGCCCGCCAGGTGCTCAGCGACGACGACGTCGTCCGCATCGTGCGGGCCGAGGCCGACGAGCGTGAGCAGGCCGCGGCCGAATACCGGGGGCTCGGCCGCGACGACCGGGCCGAGCAGTTGCTGGCCGAGGCGCTCGTCCTGCGCGGCCACCTAGCGTAGGGCGAGGGCGTCGAAACGGACCCGAGCCGCAGGAACGCGGGCGCTCTCGAGCCGCCGCGGGGTCGCGGAGACCGTGGCGGGAGGTGACGCGACGATCAGGCGTGCAGGGCGGCCAGCTCGACCCCGGGGTCGGCGAGGCGGGCGCGGTCGACCGTCACGCGGGATTTGATCAGCTCGCCGATCTGGTCGTTCACGTCCCAGATGTTGACGTTCATGCCGGCGGCGACGCGGCCGTCGACCAACCAGAACGCCAGGAACTCGCGACCGGCCAGATCGCCCCTGATCACCACCTCGGCGTCGGCCGGCGCGGTGCCGATATATTCCATGCCCAGGTCGTACTGGTCGGTGAAGAAGTAGGGCAGGCGGTCGTAGGCGACGGGCTGGCCGAGCATCGCCCGCGCCGCGGCCTGCCCGGTGTGGATGGCCACGTCCCAGTGCTCGACGCGCACGCGGTGGCCGAGGAAGGCGTGCTCGATGTTGGCGATGTCGCCCGCCGCGAAGATGTCGGGGTCGCTGCTCGCCAGGGAACTCGACACGAGCACGCCGTTGTCGACGGCCAGGCCCGCGTCGGCGGCGAGCCCGACGTTCGGCGTGACCCCGATACCGGCGATCACCACGTCGGCCGGCAGACGGGCGCCGTCGGCCAGCACGACCTCGGTCTCGGTCACCTCGACGACGTGGTTGTCGAGCCGCAGCTCGGTGCCGTTGCCCCGGTGCAGGTCGGCGAAGACCTGGGCGATCCGGTCGCCGAGGATCTTCTGCAGCGGCAACGGGGTCGCGCCGACGACGGTGACCTGGGCGCCCCGGCTACGCGCGGCCGCGGCGACCTCGAGACCGATCCAGCCGGAGCCGATCACGACCACGCGCGTCGTCGCGGTGACCGCCTCGGAAATGCGGTGCGAGTCGGGGATCGTACGCAGAAGAAGTGCTCTTTCACCGCCGGGAACCGGAAGACGGCGGGGCGTCGAGCCGGTCGCCAGCAACAACCGCTCGTACGGCACCTCGTCGCCGCTCGCGAGCCGCACGACCTTGGCGCTGCGGTCGAGCTCGGTCGCCGTCGTGCCCAGCCGCAGGTCGACGTCGTGCTCCCGATACCACTGCGGGGAGTGCACGAAGACGCTCTCAAGCTCCTCGGTGCCGAGCAACAGGCCCTTCGAGAGGGGCGGACGCTCGTACGGCCGGTCGGTCTCGGACGCGATCAGCGTGACCGGACCCTCGAAGCCCTCGTCACGCAGGGCCTCGACCGCTTTCGCCGCGGCCAGGCCGCCGCCCACCACTACGTAGGTCATAGCGTCATCCTCGCGGGTCGATGTGAAACTTTGGTGCCGTTCCCCGAAGTCGTCCGGCGAGCACATCCGCCGCCTGATCGAGCCCGACCACCCCGGCGACCAGCGGACGAGGATCGACAGATCCCGACGCGTACGCCTCGATGGTCTCACCGAGTCCACCCGAAGCGCTCAGAATGCCCACCAGAGAAACATCTTTGAGTACGGCCTGACGCGTGTCCACGAAGGACGGCTCACCCGAGATGCCGATGCAGACGACGCGGCCGCCGGGCTCGACGCGGTCGAGGGCGAAGGCCGGCAGCTCCCGCGCGTTGGACGCGTCGATGATCGCGTCGTAGGGCGTGGCCGGCAACTCGTCGCGCGTCCAGGCGTTGTCGAAGCCGAGATCACGCGCGAACTTCAGCGACTCGGGCGTCACCCCCAGCACGTGAACGTCAGCGCCCTTGTAGCGCGCGAACATGGCCGCCAGCAGGCCGATCGTTCCCGGCCCCATGACCAGTACGGTCTTGCCCGGGGCGGGCTCGGCCGCGCGGACGGCGCGCAGGGCGTTGCCGCCCGGCTCGACCATCGCGCCCAACGTGGGATCGACCTCGTCGGGCAGCGCGAAGAGCGCCTTCGCGGGCACCGGCAGCTGCTCGGCGAGCGCGCCCGGCCACCCGCGCCGGATGCCGATCTCGTAGCGGTCGACGCACAGGTGCTGCCGTCCGTTGACGCAGCGGACGCAGTGGCCGCAGCCGAGCATCGTGTCGCCGGTGACGCGTCGGCCCAGCCAGGACGGGTCGACGCCCTCGCCCACGGCCGAGACCGTGCCGCTCCACTCGTGGCCGATGCGCATCGGGTACGCCGCGTCGCCGCTCGCCGTGTAGGCCATGTCGCCACGGAGGATCTCCATGTCGGTGCCGCAGACGCCGGCCCGTTCCACGTCGACCACGACCTCACCGTGGCCCGCCTGCGGCGGCTCGACGTCGACGACCTCGGACCGGCCCGGCCCGGTGATCACGAATGCGCGCATGGGAACAGTCTGCCCGGTCGATCTACTAGGCTGCCGTGACACTGCCGACAGTCAGCTCGCGGATCATCCGGGCCATCTCGCCGGGCCCGTACGGGAAGTCGGCACGGACCCACCAGCCGAGGACACCGACGAGCGCGCTGGCGTGATACTCGGCGACCACGTCGACGGGAAGCCGCAGCTCGTCGTGGGTGCAGAGGTGCTCGCGCATCACCTCGAAGATCATCGGATGCAGGTGGGTGGTGCCGACGGCTCGGTAGACCTGCTGGTGGCGATGGGCGTGCTCGAAGATCACGCTGAGGGGCTTTACCGGGTCGCCGGGCCGCTCGTGGCCGAGGGCGTTCATCTCCCGGTCGAGGTCGTCGCGCAGGTCCTCGAAGCAGGAGGCGAACAAGGTGTCCTTGTCGCGAAAGTGCGCATAAAACGTGGACCGGCCGATGTCAGCGCGTTCGAGCACATCGCGAACGGTGACCCGGTCATAGCCACGCTCGACAACCAGCTCGACCAGGGCATGACGAAGAGCAGCCCGCGTACGCCGAACTCGCCGATCCTCCATGCCGCGCCGCCCCATTCCCGCGCTCGAGCCCGCGCTTCCGGCCACTTTCCGGCTTCTGTTCGGTATCGAACGTCGCGGCGATACCGCCCGTTGACCGTCTCGACCGTAACCGAACATGCTGTTCGAAAGCGAACATGATGTTCAGGGATGGATCATGGAGACGTTCACGAACGCGGAACGATACGACCGCCACGCCGGAAGGCTGGGCCGCAAGCTCTACGACCGAGTCGTGGCGGATGCGCACGAGGCCGGGTTGCCGGCGGGGACACGGGTGCTGGACGTCGGAACCGGGCCGGGGCGAGTGCCGCGGGCGTTGGCTCTGGCCGAGCCGTCCTGGATCGTGGAGGGCGTAGATCTCTCGCCGCAAATGATCGCGTATGCCCGACAGCGGTCGTCAGCAGTCAGCTACGCAGTGGGCGATGTGGCCGCGCTCCCCTATCCGGACGCGAGCTTCGACCTGATCGTGTCGTCGCTGAGCCAGCACCACTGGTCCGATGTGCACGGCGGGCTGCGAGACCTGCGCCGAGTGCTGCGACCGGGTGGACGGCTGTGGATCTATGACTTCCGGTGGGCTCTCGCCCGGGCTTCGCGGGCCGCGAAGGAGCTGTTCACCGAGATCCAGCGCGAGCCAGTGCGGCTTACGCGGTGGCTGTTCCCGCTGATAGCCCGGCTGAGCGCGCGAGGCTGAGGCCGGTCGGGGCTGAACACACGCGGGTTCAGCGGCTCACCTGCGTGAGCCGGGCCTGGCGGGCGGCGGTCGAGCGGCGCGGCTCGGCCAGGATCGCCAGCAGGGCCACGGCGGTCAGGGCTGCGCCGGCCAGCGCGGGATAGCGCGGACCCGCCCCCGTGAGCAGGGCGCTTCCCAGCAGGGCGCCGCCCGTGATGCCGACGTTGAAAGCCGTCGAGGTGCCGGCGGCGGCCATGTCGGTGGTGCCCGGGGCGACTTCGAGCACACGGGCCCCAAGGGCCGCGAGGGCGGTCCAGGCTCGTGCGCGATTCATGTCCCGGACGCTACCCAGGGGGTCCGACAGTTTTCGGGCGGGCTCAGGAGCGGGCGCGGGCCATCGCCTCGACGCCGCTCATCAGCAGGTCGACGCCGAACGTGTAATAGCGCTCGACGTCTGGCTCCCCCGCATAGGTGGCCCCGATCTGCACGAGCATCGGGAACTGGTCGACCGGCAGGCACTCGAGCTCGATGCGCCGCTGCCGCCGCCACTCGGGCACGTCACCGGCCGCCATCTGCGACGGCTTCTCGACCTGGGCGTGCACCAGACCGATCACGCTGTGCAGCAGATAGCTGCCGATCCAGTAGCCCTCCTGCACCGTGAAGCCGGCCTGGGCGAGCAGGGCCAGCGCGTCTTCGGTGGCGCGGTTGAAGCTGGTCGCACGGGCCTTGTCGGACTGGTGCAGCAGGTCGGGCAGGATCGGGTGCCGCCGCATGGCGTCGACCAGCGACTCGACCATCGCGCGGAGCTGTTTCGGCCAGGGGCCGCTCGTGCCGGGGTCGGCCCGCACGTCGCTCAGCGCGTGATCGACCACGCCCAGGAACAGCTCTTCCTTGTTCTTGAAGTGCCAGTAGAGCGCCATCGGGGTGACGCCCAGTTCCTGCGCGAGCCGACGGATCGTCACCGCGTCGAGCCCCTCGGTGTCGCCGAGGCGCAGCGCCGCCTCGGCCACGGTCGCCTTGCTGAGTCGTTCTGCCGCCACTTGACAACCATACAACGTACAGGTCTCATGTACGAGGTACATGTACGCCGTACAAGGACGTTGTACAGGGGGGCGTTATGGAGAAGAACCGCAGGTGGTGGGCGCTGGTCGCGGTGGCGCTGGGCACGTTCATGACCTATCTGGACAACAACGTGGTGAACGTTGCTCTCCCTTCGATCCAGCGCGATCTGGGGCTGAGCATCGAGGGACTGGAATGGATCGCCAGCTCCTACATCCTGGTCTTCGCCGGCTTCCTGCTGGCCGGGGGCCGCATCGCCGACGTGCTGGGCATGCGTGGCGCGTTCTTCGGCGGCCTCGCGATCTTCACGGTCGCCTCGGTCGTCGCCGGTCTCGCGCAGAGCCAGGAGATGCTGATCGGCGCGCGGGCCGTGCAGGGCGTGGGCGCGGCCCTGCTCACCCCGGCCTCGCTGGCCCTGCTGCCGGCGCTGTTCCCGAATCCCCGCGAACGCGGAACGGCCATCGGCATCTGGGGCGGCGTGGGCGCGCTGGCCCTGGCCATCGGGCCGCTGACCGGCGGCTGGCTCAGTGAACACGTGTCGTGGGGCTGGATCTTCCTGATCAACGCCCCGATCGGCGTCGCCACCGCCGTTCTCGCCGCGGTGAGCATCCCGGCCGGTCGTCGCGCCAAGAACCGCGGGCTCGACCTGCCCGGTCTCGCCACCTCGTCGCTCGCGCTCTTCGCCCTGACGTTCGCGCTGATCGAGGGAGAGTCACGCGGCTGGAGCGACGGCCTGATCCTGGCCGGTTTCGCCGTCGCCGCGGTCAGTGCGATCGCCTTCATGGTCATCGAGTCTCGCTCGGCCAATCCGATGATGAACCTCGGCTTCTTCCGCATGCGCGTCTTCAGCGGCGGCCTGCTCGCGATGGGCCTGTGGGCGTTCGGCGTGTTCGGCATCTACTTCTACACGGCCATCTACATGCAGAACGTGCTCGGCTTCTCGCCCACCGAGGCGGGCGCCGCGTTCGTGCCGATGGCGCTGGTCATGGCCGTGATGGCGACGCTCTCGCCGCGGCTCGAGGCACGGTTCGGGGCCGCGCGCACGGTGGCGGCCGCACTCGCGCTCATGGCGGTGTCGGTCGCGGGCATCGCGTCGTACGGGGAAGGAACTTCCTATCTGGATCTGTTGCCGTGGTTCCTGGTCTACGGCGTCGGCGGCGGGTTGCTGGTGCCGCTGAACAACGTCGTGGTCGGCGCACTGCCGCTGAGCCGGGCCGGGATCGCGTCGGGCATGCTCAACGTCTCGCGTGAGGTGTTCGGCCTGCTCGGCATCACGATCCTCGGCGCGATCCTGTCGAACCGGTCGAACGCGGCCACCGGCAGCGAGCTGCACCGCTACCTCGCCGGCTACCAGTTCTCGCTGGTCGTGGCGGCGATCCTGGTGGCCGCGGGCATTCCGATCGCGTTGTGGGCGCTGCGCTCGGTGCGCCCGGCCGCCGTCGACGAGCAGCTGCCGAAGGAACCGGCATACTCGCAGGCGTGACGAGAACACCCCGGTTGGAGATCGAGTACTGCACGCAGTGCCGCTGGCTGATGCGGGCCGCGTGGACGGCGCAGGAGCTGCTCACCACGTTCCAGAAGGAGCTGGGCGAGGTGGCGCTGGTGCCGGGCACGGGCGGGGTGTTCGAGATCCGGCTCGACGACGAGCTGCTGTGGTCGCGCAAGGAGAGCGGTTTTCCGGAGCTGCCCGAGTTGAAGCGGCTGGTGCGCGACCGCATCGCGCCCGGCCGCTCCCTCGGTCACACCGACCGCGCGGCCGAGAGTCCTAGCGGCTGAAGAGCACGTCGAGGTCGCGCTCGGCATAGAGCCGGTGATGCCATTCCTCGTTCAAGACCGTCAACAGGCATTCCCGTACGGGGTACCGGTCCGGCGGCGGCCAGCCGATGCCCTCGGTCGGGGTCGTACGAGAGTCCAGCTCCGCGACGGTCAATGAGCCGACCACCCGGCGTACGGTCGCCATCCGGTCAAGCCGCAGCTCGAGCACCTCGTCGAGGGTCGGCCGCACCGCCCGGTCGCGCGGTACCCCGGGCGTGTCGGGCATGCCGTCCCAGGGCAGCGAGAGCGGATGCCACGGCGCCTGCTCGCCGAGCATCGCCCGGGAGACCCACGACTCGGTGGCGAACGCGAGATGCCGCAGCGTCTCGATGAACGACCATTCGCCGTCGACCGATTCGTGCAGCATCTCCGGCGGCAGTTTGCGGGCCCGCTCGACCGTGCCCTCCCACATGGTCCCGACGAGGTCCCACGCCTCGCGGAACCCGGCCGGGTCGGTCGGGCGCATCTTGGGCCGCCGCGGGTCGCGCCGGTCGAGCTCGGCCTCGACCAGCGGCGCCACGTCGACCCCGTTGATGACCAGGTTCTTGATCTCGCCCTCGATGCTCACGTCGCTCAGATAGACGCTGCGCATGACCGAGCCGAAGAAGTCGGTGTCGCGGAACACCGAGCGCCGCAGGTCGACGTCGGTGAACCGGGACGCGCTCAGGTCGACGTGGTTGAACCGGGACGCGCTCAGGTCCCGCTGCTCGAATTCCGCCATGTCTCGCAGGCTAGGTGCTATTCCGGACGATCCGCTTCCCCGATGCGATGCCGGCCGATCGGGACGATCATCGGCGTGTCCGAGATGGGGTCGTTCACGAGCCGGCAGCGCATGCCGAAGACGTCCTCGATGATCGACTCGCTGAGCACCTCGCCCGGCACGCCCGCGGTCACCACCGCGCCGTCCTTCATCACCACGAGATGGTCGGCGTAGCGGAAGGCCAGGTTCAGCTCGTGCAGCACGATCACGACGGTCGTGCCCTCGGCCTCGTTCAGGTCGGTGAGCAGGTCGAGCACCTCGACCTGATGGCTGATGTCGAGGTAGGTCGTCGGCTCGTCGAGCAGCAGGATCCCGGTGCGCTGGGCCAGCGCCATCGCGATCCAGACCCGTTGCCTTTGCCCGCCGGAGAGCTCGTCGACCGGCCGGGCCGCCAGCGACAGCGTGCCCGTCGCCGTGAGCGCCTGCGTGACGGCGTCGTCGTCCCCGCTGCTCCACCGGCGGAACCAGCCCTGGTGCACGTGCCGGCCCCGGCTGACCAGGTCGGTGACCGTGATGCCGTCCGGCGCGATCGGTCCCTGCGGCAGGATGCCGAGCTTGAGCGCGACGTCCCGGCTCGGCGTCGCGTGTATTGATTTTCCGTCGAGCAGCACCGCGCCCGACGCGGCGGGCAACAGCCGGGCCAGCCCGCTCAGGAACGTCGACTTCCCGCAGGCGTTCGGGCCCACGATGATCGTGACCTTGCCGGTGGGCAGCGCCATGCTCAGGTCGCGGACCACGGTCCGTTCGCCGTATCCCAGCGACAGCCGGTCGGCCTCCAAGTTCACGGGAGCGGGCACCGTCATCCTCCTCGGCCGGAGCGGTTGGCCGTGGCGAGCAGCCACAGCAGGTAGGGGGCGCCGATGACGCCGGTGACGACGCCGACCGGGAACTGGCGGGCGCCGAGCAGGTGTGTGCCGATGAAGTCGGAGGCGAGCACCAGCACCGCCCCGACCAGGGCGGCCTGCACCAGGACGGGCCGTCCACCGCCGACCAGGCGTACGGCGATCGGGCCGGACATGAACGCGACGAACGCGATCGGTCCGGCCGCCGAGGTCGCCATGCCGGCCAGGCACACGCCGGTGAGCAGCAGCGCGAATCGGCTCCACTCGACCCGTACGCCGAATGCTTTGGCCAGGTCGTCGCCGAGCTGCATGCCCGAGAGCACCCGCCCCAGCACCAGGGCCAGCGGCACCAGGATCACCTCGGCGACGGCCAGCGGCACGATCTGGGCCCAGGTGCGGCCGTTCACGCTGCCGGTGAGCCAGATCAGCGCCTCGGCCGCGATCTTCACGTCCGAGCGGGTCAGGATGAACGAGGTGATGCTGGTCAGCGCCGTGCCGACGCCGATGCCGACGAGGATCAGCCGATAGCCGCCGACGCCCTTGCGCCACGAGAGCAGGTAGATGGCCAGGGCGGTGACGACGGCGCCACCCAGTGCGGCCGCCGCGACCCCTCCCCCGCTCACGCCGAAGACCAGCACCGTCGTCACCGCGGCGGCCGTCGCGCCCTGGCTGACGCCGATCACGTCGGGGCTGGCCAGCGGGTTGCGCAGGAGCTGCTGGAAGATCGCGCCGGCCAGCCCGAACGCGAGCCCGGCCAGCGCCGAGACCGACGCCCGGGGCAGTCGCAGTTCGTGCATGACGTACTCGACGCCCGGCGGCGTGGACAGGCCCAGCAGCGAGCGCACCACGTCGGGCAGCGAGATCTGGAAGTCGCCGTAGGAGAGGGCCAGCGCGAACACCGCCACCACGGCGACGGCCAGCACGACGGTGACCCGGCGGCCGCGAGCGAGCTCCCGGCGACGAATGTCGGCGATCACGTTCACAGCTCGGCCAGCCTTTCCCGGCGGGCCAGGATGATGAAGATCGGGGCGCCGATGATCGCGGTGACGATGCCGACCTGCACCTCCCCGGGGCGGGCGATGACCCGGCCGAGCACGTCGGCCAGCAGCAGGAGCAGCGGCGCGAGCAGCATCGAATAGGGCAGCAGCCATCGGTGGTCGGGGCCGGTGATCGCCCGCGCGATGTGCGGGATGACCAGGCCGATGAAGACGATCGGGCCGGCCATCGCGGTCGCCGCGCCGCAGAGCAGCACCACCGCCCCGGCGGCCAGAAGCCGGGCGACGATCACGTTCTGGCCGAACGAGGTGGCGACGTCGTCGCCGAGGGCCAGGGCATTCAGCGCGCGGGCCGACCCGAGGGCGAGCAGCGCCCCGACGATCAGAAACGGCAGGCCCTGTACGGCGATGTCGGTGCCCCGGTTGGCCAGGGCGCCCACCTGCCAGAAGCGGAACTGGTCGTACGCGTCCACGTCGGTGATCAGCACGGCGGTGGTGAACGACGTGAGCCCGGCGGTGACCGCCGCACCGGCCAGCGCCAGCTTGACCGGGGTGGCGCCGCCGCGGCCGAGCGAGCCGATGGCGTACACGACGAACGAGGTGATCGCCGCGCCGAGGAAGCCGAACCAGACGTACCCGGTCAGGCCGGTGATCCCGAAGAAGCTGATCGCGATGACGATGAACAGCCCGGCTCCGGCGTTGACGCCGAGGATGCCGGGGTCGGCCAACGGGTTGCGGGTGACGCCCTGGATCACCGCACCGGCCAGGCCGAACGCGGCCCCGGCGAGCAGCCCGATGATCGTGCGCGGTATCCGCGACTCGGTGACGATCAGGTCGACGGTGGCGTTGGGGTCGGGGCTGACCAGGGCGTGCAGGACCGTGCCGAAGGGGATGGCGCGGGCGCCGACGGCCAGGCTGAGAAGGGCTGCTCCGGCGAGGGCCGCCGCGACCACCACCAGTCCGGTGGTGAGCACGACGGCCCTGCGGTGACGGTTGTCCGGCACCTGCGACTCAGCCGAGGGCGGTAGCCAGCAGCGGGGTGACCTTGTCGACGGCGAACGACAGGCCGCCGACCGACGCGCTCGAGAAGGCGTTCGAGATGTCCTTGTCGTCCATGTAGGCCACGTGACCGGCCTTGACCGACGGGACGGCCTGGAAGAGCTTGTCGTTCTTGACCTGGTCGAGCGTGGCCTGGATGAGGAAGACGACGGTCAGGTCGGCGTCGGCCAGGTCGAGTTGCTCGTTGGAGAGCGGGATGTAGAACGAGTTGGTCTTCTTGGCCTCGATCGCCGGCGCGTTCTTGAAGCCGAGCTTGGTGAGGAAGTCGACCCGGCCGTCGCCGGTGACGTAGGCGCCCCAGCCGTCGCCGGTGCGGGCGACCGCGGCCACGGTGGCGTCCTTGAACTTCGGGTTGGCCGCGGCGGCCGCGGTGAACTTCGCGTCCAGGTCGGTCTTGAGCTTGGCCGCCTCGGTCTGCTTGCCGAGCGCCTTGCCGACCATGTCGAGCTGCTGCTCCCAGGTGGTCAGGTACATCTCGCCGCCCTTGGGGACGTCGATCACCGGAACGCCGAGCTTGCTGAGCTGGTCGTAGCGGGCTTTCTCGCCGCTGGACCGGGTGTCGAGGATCAGGTCGGGCTTGAGCGCGGCGACCTTCTCCATGTCGACCTCGAGCGTGCCGAGCAGCTCGGGCTTCGTCGTGTACTTGCCGGCGTTCCACGGGCCCTGCCCGTCGCCGCCGAAGGCCAGCCAGTCGGACGCGCCGACCGGCTGCACACCGAGGGAGAGCGCCACGTCGGCGTCGCTCCAGCCGAGCGCGACAACCCGCTCGGGCTGCTTGGGGACGGTCACGTCACCGAACGCGGTCGGGATCGTGACCGGGAAGGCGGAGCCGGCTGCGGGTGCGGCGTTGTTCGTGTCCTCGCTGCCGGTCGTCGAGCAGCCGGCGAGGGCCACGACGGCGCCGAGGAGGCCGACCGACAGCAGTCGGCCGGCCCGCGAAAACGGAAGTCGCATCAAGGCTCCATCAAGATTTAGTAGGTGAGCCTAACCTAATGAAGCTCACCATATCCGCAAGCCAGAGCCGTTCAGGTCACATTTTGCTACTCCTTTGTGCCCGCCGCGTGCACCGCCGGCACCCGCAGCAGGCGACCGACCGGCAGGATCGTGGTCACCAGTGCCAGCACCGTCGTGCCGCCCAGCACGACCACCCAGCCCATCGGCGGTATGTAAGGCACCAGCGTTCCGGTCAGGGCGTGCACCACCGCGATCAGCGTCATCCCGGCGATCACGGCGCCGACCGTGAGCGCGGCCCCGAGCAGGCCGGCCTGCTCGGCGTTGACCATGCGCCGCACCTGGCGGCGGGTGACGCCGGCCAGCCGCAACAGGGCCAGTTCCCGGCTGCGGGCCAGCGCCGCCATCACCATCGTGTTGCCGGCCGCGAGCGCCGCATAGCCGACCATCACACCGATCAGCAGCTTGTTGAGCCAGGCGCTGATCGCCAGGTCACGGCTCAGCCGACCGCTCAGGTCGTCGACCGAGCTCACCGTTCCGAAGGCGGCCAGCCGCTGGTCGGCGGTGCCGTCGGTGCGCAACAGAAGCTCGTCGACCGGGCCGCCGCCACCCGGCAGCAGGACGTCGCCGAAGCCGAGCCCACGCTGATAGATCGCGACCACCCGCGCCTGAGCCGGGGAGCCGTCGGCCCGCCAGAAATCGGCCCGGTCACCGACCTTCCAGCCGGACGACGACGCCTGCAGGGCCGAGACCGCGATCGTGCCGTCGGTCAGGTCGGCCAGGCTGCCCTTCTGGACCTTCAGATCCATCGTGGATCGCACGGTGGCCGGGTCGACCTCCCGGGCCACGGAGGCCTGGGCGCCGTCGAAGATGCGCACGACCACCGACGTGTGCCGCACGCCCGTCGCCGTGGCCACACCGGGAACGTGCCGCACCTGGTCGACGATGGTGGCGGGCAGCCCCTGCGGCGCGGTCAGCACCCGGTCGGCCAGCATGCCGTCGCGGCTCTGGCTGATCGTCTGGCGTTGCAGGTTGTCCTGCAGGAACCAGACCGAGCCGCCGAACCCGACCGACAGGACGAGCGCGGTCAGCACCGCCGACATGCCGCGGGCGTTCGCCTTCAGGTTGGCCGCCGCGAGATCGCCCGAGACACCCCAGACCCCGCGCAGGAACGGGCGCAGCAGCCGGGCCGCGAACCCGTTGACCCACGGGGCGAGCAGCGCCACCGCGATGACGAACAGGTAGAGCATGCCGATCGCCGCGGCCAGCGCCCCTTCCCCGGACAGGCCGGCGGCGAAGAACGTGGCCGTGCCGGCCAACGCGAGCGTGAGCAGGCCGAACACGAGACGGACGCGCCCTCCCCGTGCCGGTTCGACGGCGATCTCGCCGAGCGCCTCGACGGGACGAATGCGGGAGATCCGTCGGGCCGCGAGGCGCGCCGCGAGAACGGCGACCAGCAGGATCGCGGCCGTGGCGATCCCGGCGGCGATCCAGGGAGGGGCGATCGGGAAGCCGGCCGGGACGAATCCGCGGGCGACCAGCTCGTGGTGCGTCCAGCGGGTGGCCAGGATGCCGGCGGGCACACCGATCGCGGCGGCGGCCAGGGCGACCGTCGCGGCTTCGGCGACGACCAGGCGGCGTACCTGACGTGGGGTGGCGGCGACAGCGCGGAGCAGGGCGAGATCGCGGCGACGGTGCCGGACGGACAGGCCGACCGTGCCGGCCACCACGAAGACGATCAGCAGGATCACGTAGGCGCCGAACACGCCGCCGACCTCGATCAACAGGGTGCGGGCCTCGGTCGAGGAGGACGGCTCGGCCCAGCCGCGGTCCTTCCCCGCGTACGCCTCGACGCCGTTGCCGCGGGCCAGCCTGTCGATTTCACGTTCCGCCGC
Source organism: Actinoplanes solisilvae (assembly GCF_003999975.1). GTDB lineage: Bacteria > Actinomycetota > Actinomycetes > Mycobacteriales > Micromonosporaceae > Actinoplanes > Actinoplanes solisilvae. The sequence goes on from NZ_RJAC01000002.1 coordinate 473,747, forward strand.
CGGCGCCGCCTTGACGGCGATCGCTTGCGCGCGGCCGTTCTGCGGGTTGGCGACCTGAACGTCGGTGACGCCGGGCAGGGCACGGATCTGATCGGCCAGCGCGACCGGGACCGTGCCCTCGGGCAGCGGAACCTCACTGGTGGTCGTGCCGCCGTCGAACTCCTTGGTGGTGACGGTGATCTGCCGGTGAGCGACCACCACGTCGGCCGCCGCGAACTGTTGCGGCTGAGGCCGGTAACGCAGCCCCGACTCGACGAAGACGGCCAGGGTCATCAGGATCATGACGCCGCCGGCCAGGGCGACCAGGGTGGCGATCGAGGTTCCGGGGCGGTGGCGCAACAGGCGGGTCGCGAGCTTCAGCACGGCTCAGCCCCCCACCGTCACGCGGCGGCGGCCCAGGGACGCGAGCACCTCGGCGATGCCTTCGGCGCCGAGCTGCGGCAGGTCGCGCACGATGCGGCCGTCGGCCAGCACCATCACGCGATCGGCATAGGAGGCCGCGACCGGGTCGTGGGTCACCATCACCACGGTCTGTCCGTATTCGTCGACCATCGAGCGCAGCAGGCCGAGAACCTCGGCGGCCGTCTCGGTGTCGAGCGCGCCGGTCGGTTCGTCGGCGAAGACCACGTCGGGACGCACGGCCAGCGCCCGGGCGATGGCGACGCGCTGCTGCTGGCCGCCGGAGAGCTGGGCGGGACGATGTTTGAGCCGCCCGGTCAGGCCGACGCGCTCGACGACGCTCGCCACCCACGGCCGGTCGGGCCGCTCGCCCGACAGCTTGGACGGCAGCAGGATGTTCTCTTCGACGGTGAGCGCGCCGATCAGGTTGAACGCCTGGAAGACGAAGCCGATGCGGTCGCGCCGAAGCTCGGTCAGCCTGGTCTCGTTGAGCTTCGACAACTCGGTGTCACCGATCCACACCCGGCCCGAGGACGGGCGGTCGAGGCCGGCAGCCGTCTGCAACAGGGTGCTCTTGCCGGAACCGGACGGGCCCATCACCGCGGTGAACGTGCCCCGCGCGAACTCTGCGTCGACCCCGGCCAGGGCCGCGACCGCCTGACCGTCGGTGGCGTACGTCCGGGTGAGATTCTCGACCCGGACCGCGACCATCTGGTTCATCACTTGCGCCTCTCGGTAGGGGTTTTCCCTGCACCGAGAACGCTATTTTCGGGGGCGGTCGAGCGCGATGGAGCTAGCTGCCCTGTTCGAGGTACAGCCAGCTATACCTTCTCGAGATAGCGCAGCACGGCGGTCACCCGGCGGTCGGCGCGGTCGTCCGGGGCCAGGTCGAGCTTGGCGAAGATGCTGCGAATGTGCTTGTGCACGGCACCCTCGGTGACCACGAGCTTCTCGGCGATGGCGGTGTTGCCCAGCCCCTCGGCCATCAACGCGAGCACGTCCTGCTCGCGCGGGCTGAGCCGGGCCAGCGCGGTGTCGGGCCGGTTGCGGGCCAGCAGCAGACCGACCACCTCGGGATCGACCGCCGTACCCCCGCCGGCGACGCGGTGCAGCGCCTCGAGGAACTGCTCGACCCGGCCCACCCGCTCCTTGAGCAGATAGCCGAGCCCGCCCGCGCCCCCGGCCAGCAGGTCAGTGGCAAAAGCCTTCTCCACGTACGCCGAGAGCACCAGCACTTTCAGCTCCGGCAACCGCTTCCGCGCCTCGACCGCGGCGACGATGCCCTCGTCGGTATGCGTGGGCGGCATGCGGACGTCGACGATCGCCACGTCCGGTTCGTACGCTTCGACGGCGGCGAGGAACGTGGCCGGGTCGACCGCCGTGGCGACCACGTCGAGCCCCTCGGCCCGCAGCAGCAGGGCCAGGCCCTCACGCAGCAACGGGTCGTCCTCGGCGATCACGATCCGCACGGCAGCTCCACTCGCATCGTCGTCGGTCCGCCAACCGGACTCGACAGCATCAAACTTCCGTCGTACGCCTCCACGCGGCGACGGATGCCGGTGATGCCGGACCCGCCGAGCTCGTCGGCGCCGCCGCGACCGTCGTCCTCGACGGTGACGATCAGCCGGTCACCGGCCCGCCGCACCGCGACGCTCGCCGAGGTCGCCCCGCTGTGCTTGGTGATGTTGGTCAGCGCCTCGGCCACGACGAAATAGGCGGTCGCCTCGACCGAGGCGGCGCACCGGCCCGGCACGTCGACGTCGAGCCGGCAGGGCACGCCGCAGTCGGCCGCCAGCCCGGCCAGCGCGCCGTCGAGACCGCGGCCGTCGAGCACCGGGGGCAGGATGCCACGCACGACCGTACGCAGCTCGGCCAGGGCTTGTTCGGCCGCGTCCTGAGCCCGGTCGAGCACCTCGCCGGCGGTGGCGGGATCGCGGGCGACCGCCCGGCGGGCCGCACCGAGCAGCACGCTGACCGCGACCAGGCGGTTCTGCGCGCCGTCGTGCAGCGAGCGCTCGATGCGGCGCAGCTCGGCCGCGTGCGCGTCGAGGGCGGCGGCCCGGGTCGCGGTCAGCTCGGCGATGCGCAGCGACTGGTCGGTGCCGGGCGGCGGAGCCAGCAGCAGCCGGCCCGGCCACGCCTGCGCGCGGGCCAGCAGCGGATTGCCAAAAAGGGTGAACACGAGCCAGCCCAGACCGATCAGGGCCACGCCGAGCGCGTCGAACAGGTTGTGCACGGCCCAGAACGCGAAGCCCGGCGCCCCGTCGGGTGGGACGGCCCGCCACCAGAGCGGGAAGGTCAGGTCTTGCAGGGCCGAGAACGGCGCGGTCAGGCCGAACAGTCCGATCACGAAACCGAGGCTCGCGTGCTCGGCGACCCACACCAGTTCCCGCCCCAGCGCCGGGTCGCGCCAGGCCCGCAGGCCCGGGCGCAACGGCATCGGCCCGAGGACGGCGGGACCCCATCGGGACAAGCGAGCCCGTTCGCGGTCGGCCACGAAGCGGACCAGGTGCGCGGCGGACGGGGCGAGCAGCAGACCGATCCCGGCCACGCTGAGCACCAGCACGACGATGCACCAGAACAGGGCGGCCATCGCCAGGATCGCGACGCCGAAGCCGCTTGCCAGCCGCAGGAAGGCGTCGACCGCCGAGCGCACCTGGTGCCGCAGCCGATCAGCGGTCATAGCCGTCACCCTAACGCGTGCTCCAGCTCGGCTCGTGCCGGCACCGGCGGCGGGCCGGGGCTGCGGGAAGCCCAGATCGCCGCGTTGAGCACGGCCCAGGCGACACCGAGGAGGACGGCCGCGATCGTCGCGCTCAGATGACTCCAGCCCAGGTAGACCCACGAACCGGCACAGACGGTGAGCCCGGCGGCGGCCACCGTGCCGACCGTGACCCGCCACGGCCACGACCGGCGCCGCGCCAGCAGCCAGGCGAGGAGGCCGACGACCGCGGCCAGTTGGGCGGTCGCCCCGGAGGCCAGGCCGGCCAGGGCCGGAGCGGCGTCGCCGAGCGGAAGCGGGCCGTCGAATTCGAGCACCGACGGGAAGAACACGTCGGGCGGCCCCTGCCAGGACGGCGGGTCCGCGATCGCCAGGATCAGCACGAGCACCGCCATCGGCAGCAGCGGGATCACGGCGTCGAACAGCTTTTCGCGGCGCCACCAGGCACGGGCGAGGGCGACGACCACGGCGCCGCCCAGCAGCGCCTCGGGGCTGACCGAGGTGGCCAGGTCGAGAGCGAAGAGATAGCCGTCGGAGGTCCACTGGCCGCGGGCCCAGCCCGCGACGGCCTGATCGGCCGCGGACAGACCGCTGAACTTGACGATCAGCGGGATGACCAGCAGGAGAAGAACGGCCAGGACCCCCAGAAGCCCCGTGCTCGCGGCCACCGCGAGAGTCCGGTTCGACCACAACCGCACGATCAGTGGATGGTTCAGGCGCATCGACCGGCGCCACGGTTCGGAGCTCACCGGGCGGCTGCCCAGCCAACGACCGGCCAGCGCCAGCCCGATGAGCAGGGCGGTCAGCACGGCCAGCGCTCCCCCGGCCCGGCCCGCGCGGGCGGCCAGCACGTCGTAGGAGGCACCGGCCAGATAGCTGCCGACGACCAGCCACACCGCCCAGCCGACCGCCGCCGGGCTGTGCCAGGCCGCGAACCTGCGGTAAGGCACCCCGTTCATCCCGGCGAGGCGGGGCACGAGCGTACGCGCGCCGACCACCCACTGTCCGAAGAAGACAGCTCGGCCGCCGTGGCGGGTGAAGATGCGCTCGGCCCTCTGCCAGTGTTTCTCCTTGACCCAGCGCACCCGCGGCCCTCGGCGCCGACCGGCGACAAAGCCCGCGGTGCCGCCCAGCAGCGCCGCCCCCACGGCGACCAGCACGGCCGGCACGATGCCCACGACCTGTTCGTTGGCCAGCAGGCCCAGAGCGACGAGGGCGGTCGCCGAGGGCAGCACGAGCCCGGCGAGCAGCGCCGCCTCGGCCAGCACGAGCGCCCCGACGACCGCGAGCACCAGCCCCGCGGGCAGTGCGCCGAGAAGCTGGTCGAGAATTTGCACGCCCGGAGCCTAAGGACGGTCACACCCCGGGGGGATCGGTGACATTCCCTGGCCGTACCCGGAACTCCTGTGCCGTCCGGAGCGACCAACGAGCACTGCCCCGCACCATACGATGGGATGCGTGAACCGCATGAACAAAAGCACCCGTCTTCTCGTCGCGTTGGCCGCCATGGTCGCTGTGCTGCTGCCCGGCGCGCCGGCGCTGGCCCACAACGCGCTGACCGAGGCCACGCCGGCCAAGGGCGCCACGGTCAAGAAGGCTCCGACCAGCGTCAAGCTCAAGTTCCTGCAGAAGCTGAACCCGGAATACACGACGATCAAGCTGACCGGTGCGGCCGCCGTCACCGCCTCCGCGCCCAAGGTCGAAGGGGCCGTGGGGTCGATCACGTTCGAGCCGCTGGTCAACGGCTCTTACACGGTCGCCTACAGCGTCGTCTCCACCGACGGCCACACGGTCAAGGGCTCCTACAAGTTCACCGTGGCCGACCCGACCGCGACGGCCTCCCCCTCACCCACCGCCACCGCCACCACGGCGGCCCCGGCGTCGGCTCCGGCGGCCAGCGTCGCCGCTCCGGCCGACCTTGCCTCCTCGTCGTCCGCCCCGGACGAATCCAGCAACACCGGCCTGATCGTCACGATCGCCGCGATCGTCGTCGCCCTTCTGGCCGTCGGCGGCTTCCTCTTCGCCCGCCGCCGCAAGACCACCTGACGGGTTAGGCTCGGCCGATGGACGAGGTCGGCGTCGCGGTTGTCGGGTTCGGCTGGATGGGCCGGGTGCACGCCCAGGCGTACGCCCGGGTGCCTCACCATGTCGCCGATCTGCCCCCGCTGCGCCTGGTCTCGGTGGCCGACGACGTGCCCGGCCGGGCCACGGCCGCCGCCGTCCGTTACGGCTTCGACGAGTCGACCGCGAGCTGGCGCGACCTGGTCGGTGACCCGCGGGTGCGCGCCGTCAGCATCACCGCGCCCAACTTCCTGCACCGCGAGATGGGCAGCGCCTTCGCGGCGGCCGGCCAGCACATCTGGATCGAGAAGCCGGTCGGTCTCACCGCGGCCGACGCGCGCGCCATCGTCGGCGACGTGCGAGTGACCGTCGGCTTCAACTACCGCAACGCCCCGGCCGTCGAGAAAGCCCGGTCGATCATCTCGGCGGGCGAGATCGGCTCGGTCACGCACGCCCGGTTCCGTTTCCTGAGCGACTACGCGGCCCACCCCGACGGCGCTCTGAGCTGGCGTTTCGAACGAGCCCGCGGCGGCAACGGCGTACTGGGCGATCTGGGTGCCCACGGCGTCGACCTGATCCGCTACCTGCTCGGCGAGATCGACTCGCTGGTGGCCGACACAGCCGTGTTCATCCCCCAACGGCCACGGCCGGTCGGTGCCACCGCCGGTCACGAACGCGGCAGCGGCGAACCGGGCCCGGTCGAGAACGACGACTATTTCGCCGCACTGCTACGCCTGGCCTCCGGCGCCCGCGTGACCCTCGACTGCAGCCGCGTGGCGGTCGGCGAACAGAACAGCTACGGCTTCGAGATCCACGGCACCCGCGGCGCCCTGTTCTGGGACTTCCGCCGCATGGGCGAGCTCGGCCTGGCCGTCGGCTCGTCCTATCAGGACGAACCGGTGAGCACGATCTTCGTCGGCCCGCACGACGCCGACTTCGGCGCCTTCCAGCCCGGCGCGGGCATCCCGATGGGCTACGACGACCTCAAAGTCATCGAGGCGGCCCGCTTCCTGCGTTCAATAACCGACAACCAGCCGTACGGTGCCACCCTGGTCGACGCGATCCGGGCAGCCGAGGCCCTCGACGCGCTGGAACAGTCCGCCGCGTCAGGCGCCTGGGTCACACTGCCGCGGTGATCCTGAAGCTGTCGTCCAGCGCTTCGACCAGGGCAGACGTGCGCCCGCCGAGCCCGGCACGCTGACCCCAGCCGCCCAGCGCGTCCAGAAAACCGACCAGGTCACGCCGAACGTCGGCGAGCAGGCCCGGCAACGCGGCTCGCGGCAGGTCGACGTACGCCTGGCGGTTCTTGCCGTCCTGCCAGACGCGCAGATCCTCGCCGAAGAACTCGATTTCGGGGTCCGGGCTGTGCCCCAGCCAGACCGATTGACCGGCCATCAACTCGGCCCAGTCGCGCCAGTTCTCGAGACCCGCACAGCAGCCCGGCACCACAACCTGTGCCGTGGCTTCGTCGGTCAACCGCACGCCGCCGTTGATCAGCAGAACCTCCTCGGCGATCAGCGCGTCGATGACCTCGGCCAGGCTTCCCGTCGCTCCGCCGATCGACGCCAGGCGCGCGATGAACAGCCCGCTCTCCTCGTCAGTGGTGTTCCTGTCGAGAACCACCCATGACCACGGTGCCGCCGTCGCCACCGGCCAGGACACGTCGTCCACCGGATCGACTTCGAAAACGGCAGTCCAAGAGATCACGATCAGGAAGGTATGTCCTGTCACGGGCTTCGTCCATCGAGTTCCGCGTGACACGAAACCGGGAGATCATTTCGCGAGAGGTCCTCATAGGATTTTCTCAGCGAAACGGGAATGACGACGGGGGATTTTCGATGTATCTGTTCAACCGAAAGGCGTTGGCGGCGATCGGTGCGGCGGCGGTCGCGATGTCGGGCGCGGCGATTCTGTTCGCCTCGCCGGCCCAGGCCGCGACGTCGGCCAAGGCGCAGGTCACCGGACAAAGGGGCAGTGTCGTCGAGTTCTCCGCCGCTTCGGGGCAGACGAACTCGCTGACCATCACGGTTTCCGGCCAGACGATCACGCTGAACGACCGGGTTGCCATCAAGGCCGGCAAGGGCTGCAAGGCGATCAAGGGCGACCGTACAAAGGTTCGATGCACGACGGTGGGTGTGCCGGGACAGGTCCAGGTCCGCCTCGGCAACAAGAACGACAAGGTCGTCAACAAGTCGTCGCTCCCGATGGTCGTCGACGCCGGGTCGGGCAACGACCGGGTGTACGGCGGCTCAGGCGTCGAAACCGTCTACGGTGGCAGCGGCAACGACACCATCCACGGCAACGGCGGCCGCGACGAACTGCACGGGGACACCGGCAACGACTGGATCCGGGGCGGCTCCGGCAACGACACGCTCCTGGGTGGCTCGGGCCGCGACAACGTGTTCGGCGACAGCGGCAACGACTGGGTGATGGGCAGCGTGTTCGACGGCGACGTCCCCGACGGCGGCGACTGGCTGCACGGCGGCACCGGCAACGACCACGTCGGCGGCGACGCCGGCAACGACCGGATGTGGGGCAACGCGGGCAACGACGTCCTCGCCGGTGGCCCCGGCCGCGACCAGATCTCCGGCGGTCCGGGCAAGGACACGATCCGCCACGGCTGGTAATCCGACGCCGAATGCCCCCACCCGGTCGGGTGGGGGCATTGGCGTGTCAGGAGGAGAATTCGCGGCGGAACCACTCGACGGCCAGGCGGTCGACCTCGCGGGCCTGGGGAGTCTGCGGGGCTGCTTCGATGCCGGGCTCGTCGGCCAGGGCGTGCGCCATGTCCGGCACGACCTGGTGGTCAACGGTCGCACCACGGCCGGCGAGTTCAGCGACGATTTTCTCGACCGGTCCGATGAATCCGTCGTACGAGTCCGAGGCGCCAGTGATGTAGCGAAGCGCGACCCCGTCGAGGTCGGCCGCCCGAGCGAGGAAGTCGAGGCGGGCCGCGATCTGGTTCGACGGCGGGGTCCAGTGATACTTCGCGTCGTGGGCGGCGGCGATCGCGTTGATCGAGTCACGCAGCCGGACGACCGGGTTGACCAGCACGGCGACGCGCGCGACGGGCCGCCCCTCGGCCGCCACGAGCTGGGCCGCGGCGGCACCCATCGAGCCGCCGAGCAGCCCGATCGGCACGTCGGCGTCGATCTCGAACCGCTCGCGGATCGCCGCGAACGCGGCCGGGAACTCGTCGAGGGCGCCGAGCACCACGTGGCGGTGCACGTTGAGCACAGCGTCCTCGAGAACGAGCTGCCAGATGTCGGTCTCGGGCAGACGGGAGCCGCTCATCGGCAGGCCGAGGTAGACCCGCCAGGCGTCGAGGCCGTCCAGCGGCAGAGCCGCGGCGAAGGCGACCTCCGTGCGGGGCGCGTCGAGCAGGTGGTAGCCGACGACGACCGGCGCATCGGACCGGGCGCCGCCCGCGGGCGGCGAGACGACGTACGGAACGCCGGCCGCGACTCCCGAAAACTCCATGCCTAATTCGTACGCCATCTCGCCGGCCGCCGTGGCCCATTGACAACGCATAGATAACTGTCTTTATTGTTAGGAGTCTTGCCAATCCCCTTCGAACTGGCAGCGAGGTATCCCCCATGCGCAAGCTGCTCGCCATCGTCGTGCCGGCCGTCGTCGTCGGCGCGTTGAGCGCCCTCGGTATCACCAACGCGTCGGCCGCCGCCCTCGACCCGACCGTCGCCCCCGGCGGCAACTTCAACCTCTCGGTCTGGAGCCTGCAGCTGCCGATCGGCTCGCCCGGCAGCCCCGAGACGATCCCGCCGTCGCGGCTCAAGGGCGCCAACGGCTACAGCAACCCGGCGTATTTCTGGACCGACAAGAACGACGGCTCGATGACCTTCTGGGCGCCGGAGAAGGGCGTGACCACGCCGAACTCGAAGTATGCCCGTTCCGAGCTGCGCGAGATGAACGCCAACGGCTCGGCCGCCGACTGGCCGCTCGCCGGCAACCACACGCTCAGCGCCGACCTGCGGATCGTCTCGGTGACCAAGAACGTGGCGGTCGGCCAGGTGAAGCTCGGAACCGGTGGCACGTCGACGAAGCCGCTGCTCGAGCTCTACTACCGGCCCAACGGCGACATCTACCTCGGCCAGCAGCGCAGCCCGACCGACGGGCAGACGCTCTACAAGGTGGGCAGCGTGCCGCTCGGGCAGCGCTGGACCTACGTCATCAACGTCTCGGGCAACCGCGCCACGCTGACCGTGAACGGCAGCCGCACCACCTACACGATCCCGTCGTCGTTCAACCCCTACAGGCAGTATTTCAAGGCCGGCTCGTACAACCAGTCATCGTCGGAGAGCACCACCAACGGGGCCAAGGTGAAGTTCTACAGCCTCACCGTCAACCACGCCTGACCGTACGATGTAGTCGGCTCGCTGCCAGGGTCGGTCCTCAAGGAAGAACGGCACCTCCCACTCGCGCACCGCGTCGGCCTCATCGTCGCCGCCTTGAGGACCGACGACGAGCTCTTCGATCGCGGCCTCGACCTCGTGCTCGACGCCCCCGGCCGGTCGTGATCACGACCGGCCGGGGGCCAGCGCGTTCGCGAGCGTGCGGGTCAGCAGGTCGAGCACCTGGTGGCGCGACGAGTCCTTGCGTTCGCCGAGGTAGGCCCACGCGGCGTAGAGCTGGGACCAGAGCAGGCTCAGCACCCAGTCGGCCGGCAACTGCGGGTCGATGGAGCCGTCGTTGTGACCGCGCTCGATGACCCGTACGAGGAATTGCTCGTCCTGGGAGTCCCAGCATTCGCCGCCCTGGCCGCTGAACATGAGCGAGAGCAGCGAGCCAAGGTCGAAGTACTCCCGGCAGAGCCGCAGCAGGGCCTCGGCGCCGGTTCCGCGCTCGAGATCGGCCAGGGTCGCCGCGCGCACGAGACGCTCGCCGCCCTCGGCGCCGACCGCCGCGAGCAGGTCGGCGCGCTCGGCGAAGTAGCGGTGCAGCGTGGTCCGCCCGACCTGGGCCGCGGCGGCGATGTCGCCCAGCGAGCAGGCCGGGTTTCCGGCCAGCAGGTCGATCGCGGCATCGATGATCGCCTGCCGCGTGCGGTTCTTCACTCCTGACGTCACGGCCACACTATAAAGGAATTGGCATTGCCCGCGATGGAACAACTGTGTTCCACTACGAATCATGCGGATTCTGCTGAGTCTCCTTCGCCCGCACTGGCCGGTGCTCGCCCTCGGTCTGGTTCTAGGCCTGATCTCGAACGCCGCCAACCTGGCCGCCCCGCTCGCCACCAAGCGGATCATCGACACGCTCGGTACCGGCGACGCCCTGGCCGGCCCGATCAGCCTGCTGCTCGTGCTCGTGGTGGTCGGCGCGGTCATCGGCCTCTGGCAGTGGATCCTGCTGGGCACCCTCGCCGAACAGGTCGTCCTCGACGCCCGCGTCTCGGTGATCCAGCGCTACTTCCGCGCCCGGCTGGCCGAGCTGACCGGCCGACCGACCGGCGAGCTGGTCACCCGGGTCACGGCCGACCCCGGCCTGCTGCACGCGGCCTCGTCCAGCATCGTCGGCCTGATCAACGCGTCGCTGGCCTTCGTCGCGACCCTGGTGCTGATGGGCACGCTCGACCTGGTGCTGCTGCTCTGCACCCTGGCCGCCGTCACGGTCGTGGGCGTGGTCATGGCCGTGCTGCTGCCCACGATCTCGAAGTCGCAGAAGGCCGCGCAGGACGCGGTCGGCGCCCTGGGCGGCGAGCTCGAGGGCACGCTGCGGGCGATGCGTACGGTGAAGGCGAGCCGGGCCGAGGAGCGGCAGGGCACCCGCGTCGAGAAGGACGCGCGCCGGGCCGCCTCGTTCAACGTGAAGGCCGCACGCCGGGCCGCGTGGGTCTGGACGGTCTCGTGGAGCGGCGTCTCGTTCGCCGTGATCGCGGTGCTGGGCGTCGGGGCGTGGCGCGCCGACGCCGGCCTGCTCGAGGTCAGCAGCCTGATCGCGTTCCTGCTCTACGCGTTCCAGCTGATGGGCCCGATCGGCGAGCTGACCCAGAACGTGACGGCGCTCCAGTCGGGCATCGCCGCCGCCCGGCGCATCAGCGAGGTCTACGCCATGAAGGAGGAGACGTCCGATCCTCAGCCCGGCTCTCGCGTCGACGGACCTGTGCTGGCCCTCCGCAACGTCACCCTGCGCTACTCCGAGGACGCCCGGCCCGCCCTCGACGACGTGACCATCCAGATTCCGTCGCGTGGGCACACGGCCATCGTCGGCCCGTCCGGAGCCGGTAAGACGTCGCTGTTCTCACTGCTGCTGCGCTTCCTCGACCCGCAGCGGGGCGAGATCTACCTGCACGGCCGGCCCTATCAGTCGCTCACTCACAGCGAGATCCGGGCCGAACTGGCGTACGTGGAACAGGAAGCGCCCGTCGTCCCGGGCACCATTCGCGAGAACGTCCTGTTCAGCCGCCCCGACGCCACCGAGGAGGAGCTCACGTCGGTGATCGAGCGGGTGCGCCTGGCCGACAAGGTCGCCTCCCTGCCGCTGGGCCTCGACACCCCGCTGTCCGGCGCCGAGCTCTCCGGTGGCGAGCGTCAGCGGATAGCGTTGGCCCGAGCCCTCGTACGCACCCCCGCCGTGCTGCTGCTCGACGAGGCGACCGCCCAGGTGGACGCCTTGACGGAGGCCGCGCTGCAAGACTGCGTACGGGAGAAGGCCTCGACCTCAGCCGTCGTGACCATTGCCCACAGGTTGTCCACAGTGATCGAGGCCGACCGCATCATCGTCCTCGACAACGGCCACGTCCGCGCGATCGGCACCCACGAGTCCCTCCTCGCCTCCGACGACCTCTACCGCGGCCTGGTAGAGGCCTTGCGCATAGCCGTTCCGATGACCCCCGCGGTGCCGTAACTTCTTGGTCGTAGGCCTCCCCGCGGCCGTGAAGGAGGCCCATGGCGCTCGGCGACCGGCTCACCGCGGTCGCGGTGCTCGGTGGGCTGCGGCAGCGGTCGTGGTCGGTACTGATCGTGGCCGCGTTCCTCGTGCTGGCCGCGGCGGGGTCGGCCGGGCCGATGTTCGCCGAGGCCTCCGACAACGCCGCGTTCCAGGTGCAGCGCGACGCCATCCCGGCGACCGCCCGGCAGAACGACGCGGCCGTGGTGCGGGTGTCGGCCGACATCGGGCCCCGCAGCATCGACCAGAAGCCGGTCCTGGCCGATCTCGGGTCGGTGCCGGGGCTGACCGAGCCCGACCTGACCGGCGGTTCGCTCGGCGCCGAGCTGGCCGCACCCCAGTTCTGGGGGTTCTGGGCCGGAGCGGGCGGCCGGCTGGAACGGGGGCGGCTCTTCGCGGTCGAGTCGCCGGAGTCCGAGTTGGTGGTGGTCGACGCGGCGGGCGGGGAAGGGCTGTGGCTGCCGCAACCGTTGGCCGCCGCACTCGCCGTCAAGCCCGGGGACCAGCTTCAGCTCACCCTTCGCCAGGGTGCCCGAGGCAAGCCCAATACGACCCCGACGACCGTACGGGGAATCTATGCCGTCGATGCCGGTGGGCGTCTTCCGGCCGACCTGCCGGACCGCCGGAAGTGGGCTTTGCGCAGCGGGGACACGCCGGGCGACACCGAGTTCGAGACCCTGCCGGCGCACCTGTTGATCGGTGACGTCGCGACGGTCGAACGGCTCGCGGCGGCAGTGGATGATCGCATCTTCTGGTCGGTGGAGTCGGCGCTGGACCCGGGCGCGACGCTGGCCGAGGCGCGACGCACTGCCAGCGACGTCGAACTGCTGCGCCAACGCTACGCACAGAACCAGCCCGCCCTCGAAGACAGTCCGGCCGCGCTGCGCTTCGCGACGGGCATCGGCCGCATCGTCGCAACGGCCCAGGCCACCACCGATGCCGTACGCCACCGCACGCAGCCCGTCGAATGGGCGGCCGTCGCGGTCGGCCTCGCCTCGGTGGCCGCCGTCGGCCTGCTGTCAGCGCGGCGCCGTTCGCGAGAACTGCGCCACGCCGTCGCCGTGGGGCTGTCGCCGCTGCGCGTGGGTGGCTTGTGGCTGCTCGAATTCCTGCTGCCGGCCGTCATCGGGGCCGCGCTGGGCTGGCTCGTCGCCTGGCAGCTCGTGACCCGTCTCGGACCGCCGGGGACGATCGAGGAGTCGCTCTCCACCTCCGCGTCCGGAGCGGTCGTCGCGGCGCTGGCCGGCCTGCTCGCGGTCGCCGTGATCGGCACCGCAGCGACGGCGAGGCTTGTGCGACCCGCGACGCCCACCACCACTCGGCGGCTGCTGCCGTGGGGTTCGATGCTGGTGATCGCCGCGTTGATCGCCGCCGCGAGCCTGATCGGAGCGGGCGGCCCGGCCGGAGGCATCGACCTGCTCGTGCCGCTGCTGGTTCTCGCCGCCGTGGGCGCGGTCGCCGGGTGGTTGCCCGGCCTGCTCGCGGGCGGCCGGATGTCGTCCTCGCCCGTGTTGTGGCTGGCCCGGCGACGTCTCGGATCGGGCGGCACGGAGCGGCGGCTGACCGTCGTCGTGGTCACCGCCGGCCTGGGGATGCTGCTGTTCGCGCTCTCCGCCGTGCAGACGACCGCGATGTCGGCCGACGACCGTGTCGCTGTGGCCGCGGGCGCGGAGGGTGTCGGCGTACTCGAAGGATCGTGGCAGCTCGACGACGCCGCGGTGCTCGTCCCGCCCGAGGACCCGTTCCGGCCGTACACCGACCAGCCCGTGCCCGGCGTACGCGTGCCGCCTTTGCCCTCGGGAAACACGGTCGTGTGGCGGACCGACGTGCGCACGCTGCTCGACGACGATCAGAAGGATCTGCTGGTCATCGACCCGTCGTCGTTCGCTTCCGTCGCGATGTGGGGCCGTGGCCCCGATCTGGCCGCGGCGCGCCGGGCCGTAGCGGACCTGACCGCCGAACCGGCCGACGATGGGGGCCGGCCACGGGTGATCGCGGTGGGTGACCCCGCCTCGGAGGGCGTCGACACGATCCGTATGCAGGTCGGCTTCTCCGATCAGTACATGCAGGTCGCCGCACGGGTGCCCGCCTTCCCCGGCATGCGGGGACGACCGATGTACGTCGTCGCGGCCGACCCGGCGCTCGGCAAGCTCTCCCACGAGGACCCCCGCCTGCGCCCCCGCAACCAGCAGCGCAACCAAGTCTTCACGAACGCCTATCTGTGGAGCTCGGCCGGCTTCGACGGCGTCCAGGCCGTCCTTCTCCCGCGCGGTGTGCAACCGGAACGCGTCAACACCGCCGACACCCTGCGACAGGACGGGGCGTACGTGGCCACGAGCCGGGCGCGCGGCTATCAGGTCGCGATTGCCGGCTACCTGGCGTTGCTGGCGATCCTGACGCTGTGTGTCTATGCACAACGGACGACGGTGCTGCGCCGTCCCGCCGATCTCATGCTGGCCCGCGTCGGTCTGGGCCGTAAGCGGATCAGCCGCGCCCGAACCGTCGAGTTCGTGCTGCTCACGGCGATCGCTCTCGTGGGCGCCGGGGCCGGCGTGGCTCTGCTCGCTCCGCTGGCCGCGCGGTTGCTCGACGACCAACCACTGTTGTTGCCACGCCTCACGTTCCAGCTCTCCCCGATCGGATTGGCGATCACAGCGGCCGCGGCCGTCGTCGCGACCGTGCTGGCTTCCTTCTCGACCTCATCCACCGCGTCGGAGGAGGCGGCCTACCGTGACGACTGAACCCCTGCTCGAGGGCCGCGAACTGCTCCAGTTGTACGCCGCCCGCACCGGCCCGACCCAGGCCCTGCGCGGCGTCGACGTCACCGTGAGCAGCGGCCGGATCAGCGCCATCACCGGCCCGTCCGGCAGCGGCAAGTCAACCCTGCTCGCCGTTCTGGCCCTGCGGGAACGCCCGGCCGGCGGCGAGCTGCGCCACGGCGGCCGCCTGGTCTCCACCCTGTCCCGCCGCGAACTGCGAACCCTGCGCCGCCGCGAGATCGGCTGGGTCTCTCAACGCCCCGCCCACAGCCTGTTCCCGCAGCTCGACGCCCGTGCCCAGATCGCCCAGATGGCGTCACTTCGCGGCGTACGAGTCGACGTCGACGCGGCGCTGGCCGAGGTCGAACTGACATCCCGCGCCAACGCCCGTCCCGCGATATTGTCCGGCGGCGAACAGCAGCGCCTGGCCGTGGCCGCAGCCGCCGTAGGAGCCCCCGCCCTGCTCATAGCCGACGAGCCAACCGCAGAACTGGACGACGACTCGGCAACGCTGGTGCTACGCCTGCTGCGAGCACGGGCCACCGAGGGCAGCGCCGTCGTGCTCGCCACCCACGACGCCCGAGCCATCGACACCGCCGACACCGTGCTGCGCTTGCGGCACGGCGTGCTCTCCGGCTCCGGCCAGGACCGTACCGCAAGCCTCGACGGCCTGGGCCGCTTGCAACTCCCCGTTGAGGCGCTACCCCTCTTCCCGGACGGCCGGGTGGTAGTCACCATCGTCGACGGCCACGTGGAACTCCACCCTCCGGCATGACAGCCCAGGGCTCCCGACCCGGGTGGTCACCGGCTCGATCCCCGGGCCGGCCGGGCGATGCTTCTCCGCGTCAAGTCAAGCAAGCGCTGAGGAGCAAGTCATGGCCACGATTCACCTTCACGAGACGACCACCGCCACCCCCGAGCAGTTCCTGGCCGCGCTGACCGACTTCGGCCCCGGCCGGGCCCAGTTGTTCAGCGCCACCTCCGACGACCTCCTCCTGGTGCACGCCCGCACCGCCACGACCGCCGACGTCACCGAGGGCACCGCCGCCGCCTGGGAGCGCCTGCGGTACGACTGGTCCGACCCGACCCGAGTCGTCATGAAGACCGTCGACTCCAACCTGTGGGGCGGAGCCTCCGGCCACACCTACACGCTCACCCGAAACCCCGACGGCACCACAGCCATCGACGCCGTCGTCGTCCGCGAGGGCAAAGACTTCAAGGGCAAGCTGACCGGCTTCCTCCTCGGCACCGTCGCGAAGGGCGCCCTGGCGAAGGCCCTGGCCAACACCGTCAAGGCCGTCGAGGCCCGCCACTCACTCGTCTGAGAGGACCCCATAAAGATCGGCTCGTAACATTGATCCCATGTCCTCGATCGAAGAGCTGACCACGAGCATCCGGGCGTTCGCACACGCCCGGGAATGGGAGAGGTTCCACACGCCGAAGAACCTGGCCATGGCGTTGGCGGGCGAGGTCGGCGAACTGCTGGCCGAGTTCCAGTGGCTCACCCCGGAACAGTCAGCCGCCGTGATGGACGATCCGACAATCGGCCCCCGCGTGCGCGCGGAAATCGGCGACGTCACCATCTACCTCCTACGGCTGGCCGACGTACTCGGCCTCGACCCCATCGATGCGGCGACCGAAAAACTCGAGGACTCAGGCCGCCGCTACACGGTCGAGGCCGCCCGCGGTTCAGCCTCGAAGATCGAACATTCGCAACCGCCGCCCTCGTAGCAGCGCGATGACTGGTTCGCTACAGTCTGCGTTGTCCGTATGCGGTCCGACAGGCTTCCTGTATCTGGATATGCCTCCCATCCGCACGATCAATTCGTGCTGCCCGGGGGCAACAGTTCATGTCGACATTCCGCATCTCCGCGGCCGGTCTACTACGCCTCGCCACCGAGGGGACCTTGGCTGATCGCGTGGCCGAACAGGTCTGGATGAGCGGCAACGGCGTCAGCCCCGCTGAACGAAGGTCCTGGTCCCGTAGCCTGTCCACGCTCGCTCAGGACCTCGCTGATGCCGGCCTCGACCACGTCGAGGTTCTGGTCGAATACCAGCTCCCCCTGACGAGTCGGCGCATCGACGCAGTCCTAGCCGGTGTCCACCCCGGAACCGGCGATGACTCCTTCGTCGTTGTCGAGCTGAAACAATGGTCGTACGCCACCCGGTACGAAGACTCCGACACCCTGGTCGACGTCGAGCACGCTTCTGGACCACGAATGCACCCCGGCATTCAGGTCGGCGACTATTGCCAGTATTTGACCGACTTTCTCGGCCTTCTCACCGATCACTCCAATCAGGTGCGAGGAGTGGCCTACCTGCACAACGCCATGGATCGGGACGTCGCCGAGCTCTTCGAACGCCAGGCGACGGAGAAGAGCCGAATCTTCACCAAGGAAAGACGCGGCGAGTTTCTCACTTACCTGAGGGCGGCTCTCGATCCCGACCGGCCGGGCGCGCAGGCCGCTGACCGTTTCCTGAAAAGTTCGGTCCGGCCCAGTCGTCACCTCTTGACGTACGCGGCTCGCGAGCTGAAGGAACGCTCGCACTTCACGTTGCTGGACGAACAGCGCGTGGCGTACGAACTGGTCTTGCACGCAGTGGAACGGTCCCGCGCCGCGGACCACAAGAGTGTCGTGGTGGTGTCGGGCGGACCCGGCAGCGGCAAGAGCGTCATCGCTTTGAGCCTGCTCGGCGAACTGGCCCGGCAGGGTCGGACCGCGCTGCACGCCACCGGCTCGAAATCGTTCACCCAGACGTTGCGCCGGTACGCGGGCAAAGGCTCGACCCGGCTGCGGAGTCTGTTCCTCTACTTCAACAGCTTCATGACCGCCGACCGCAACGGCATCGACGTACTCATCTGCGACGAGGCACACCGGATTCGTGAGACGTCGGTCAATCGGTTCACCCGAGCCGCACAGCGAAGCGGGGCCCGTTCACAACTTGAGGAACTGCTCTCCGCGGCCCGCGTTCCCGTCTTTTTGCTCGACGAGCACCAGGTCGTGAAGCCCGGCGAACTCGGCAACGTCGACATCATCACCTCGTACGCGAAGAGTCTGAACCTTGAGGTCAGTCTGGTCTCGCTTCACGACCAGTTCCGCTGCGGCGGCAGTGAGGCCTACGAGCAGTGGGTCCTCGACCTTCTCGGTCTCGACAACGGCGAACCGACAGAATGGTCCGGCGATGGCCGTTTCGATCTGCGGGTGGCCGAAACCCCCGAGGAGCTGGAAGCCTTCCTCGCCGCCAAGCAAGCCATCGGTCAGAACGCGCGAATGACCGCCGGCTACTGCTGGCCCTGGAGTGATCCCCGAAACGACGGCACGCTGGTCAACGACGTCGAGGTAGGCCGCTGGTCAAGGCCCTGGAACGTCAAGAGCGATCGCAGCGTCGGTGATGCACCGGGCAGCCCTTTCTGGGCGACCGACCCCAACGGTTTCGGCCAGGTCGGCTGCGTCTACACGGCACAAGGATTCGAGTACGAGTGGTCCGGCGTCATCGTCGGTCCCGACCTAATCGCACGCGACGGCCGCCTCGTCACCAACCGCGACGCATTCAAGGATCCCGCCTTCCGAAGTCGCAAAACCGTGAGCGACGCCGAAGCGGACCAGCTGATCCGCAACACGTACAAGGTCCTCATGACCCGCGGGATGCGAGGCACCATCGTCTATTCGACCGACGCCGAGACCCGCGCACTCCTGTCCAAACTCGTTCGCGTAGACCAGAGCCCGGACGTGGTCTACCAGTGACCTTCCGTTGACGACATGGCCGCCGTAGCGTGAGCCCCAGAATGAGCCCGACGGCCCGGATCCGCGCGACGTCCTACATCACACGAACGACCCCGTGGGGTCCGCAGCTTCTCGTCTTCGACTACTCATCGCGGCCCGAAGCCGGCACTCATCTCCCCGGTAGCGGCGTCGAGCCCGGCGAGCGCCCCGACGCCGCCGCGATCCGCGAGGCCGTCGAGGAAACCGGCATCATCGGCGATCTCGACCTGCCGCGGTGAGTTGACCGGTGTCAAGGTTCAACCCGGCACCGAGTTCCGCGTGGACCACCGCAGGCAGCGCGGGATGGACCCGCGTTGCGGCGGACCGGCTGATCGTGGCGACGTCGGTTCCGGTGGTGGAGCGTTTCGCGTTTCGGGCGAGGCGTTCCGCATCACCGGGGCTGAGCCGGTCCAGCGTGGAGAGGAACGCCCACTGATCCTCGTACGGTTCGAGCGTGCCGAGATCGAGGAACGTGGTAAGGCCTTCTTCACGGCGGCGGCGGCCGTACAGCGGCGCGGCGATGAGGTTCCCGAACCCGCCGTCGGGCAGGACGTCTTGATTGGGAAACAGCCGGTCGTACGACCGTAGGTCCATCGACCCGCGCAGCACCATCGCCTCGTGCAACAACGCGGTACCGACAGCTCGCGCCGTCGCCGCAGGAAGCACCTCAGTGAAGAAGATCCATACATGGGCCCCACGGCCCGACTGGGAGATCTCTAGCGCGGCGGGCACAGCACTGGCCCACGCCGCCTTGACGTAGGCGAGCGCGTCGAGCATCGCCGTCGCACCGTCGAAGTCGGCGACGACGAACTGACGTGTGTTCCTGGGTAACAGTGGGTAGAGGCCCATGAACACATCACCGACGAGGTGGGCGGCGACGACTTGCGGCGTACGGGGAAGATGGATGGCGCTGCGCCGATCCATGCCCTTGCGCCAGCCGCCGGCGACGGCCGGCGACCACCCGGATGCACCCGTACGAGTGTTTTCCCAGCGGACGGCGTATACATCGGTACGGGCCCGGAACCGGTCGGCGAACAAGGCCAGCTTGTCCGCCACCGGCGAGGACATGGTGACCATCCCCGGCGCGGAGACCGGAGCGGATAGCTGCTGCTCCGGAGACGGGGCAGTGTCCTGACCACGCAGTTCCAGCAGCCGCGACAACCTGGCGTTCTCGGCCTGCAGGCGCTGTACCTCCCGGCGCAGGTCGGCGTGTTCAGCCGTCGCGTCCACCGGTTCATTCTGGCGTATCGGGCTTAGAACCTGCGACGACAGGCCGCTATTCTCCGCCGATGGCATCAAAGCGGGACGCGGCGCTCGAGGCGATGATCGAAGAAGCCACGGTTGACGCGTACAACGACGACGAACAGCTCACCGGACTGTTCACCATGCTCGAAGATCACCTGGTCGTGCCGTTCACCACCACCGCGCTCGGCGTGGAGGTCACTGTAAAGAGACTCGACCTCACTGACGACACCATCGTCGCCGTCTGCGCCCGAGGCCGCGACCGGCAGCGGATCGACCTACTCGACCTGCCACTACCCACCCCACCACCGGACGGCTCAGTATGGATCGATGCCTACCGGTATTGGGCCGGACGGTAGACCACGGTGGGTGAATACCAGTACCACTCCTGTCACGCCTGCCCAACCCCTGGAACGGCAAGGAGGCCGAAAGGTCGCTGGCTCCATGCGCCGGTTTGTCAGGGTTCGAGTTGCTGGGCCAACGACTTCGCAGGAGTCGCCGAGGGTCATTGAACGAACGCTGACGGTGTGCGCGGCCTCGCTAGCATGCGAGGAATGTTCGGGGACGACACGCTCGACAGTGCGCTGGAGCGGATTGACGATTGGGAGCGGTCCATAGCCGACCGCGCCGAGCAAGCGCGTGCTTTGGCGCTGCGGGCATCGGATCTGTCAGCGACCGCGCGGAGCCGCGACGGACTGGTTGAGGTGACCGTCGGCGCGGAGGGCCAACTCATCCGACTGCGTCTTGACGAGCGGACTCGTCAGCAGCCCTCGGCGGCGACCGCGGAATCCATCATGGAGACCCTGCAAGCGGCCAAGGATCACCTGCTCAGACAGTTCGAGGAAGCCACGGCCGAGACGGTCGGCCCGGACAGCGAGACCGGCCGAGCCCTGACCGAGGCGCTGCGCTGGCGGCTCGGGCCGCCCACCGAACCAACCGGCGGGCACCGGTGAGCGGGCCGGCGTTCCAGGTTGACTCGGCCGCCCTCACCGCGCACGCCGGCACGGTCGACTCCATCGGTGACGGGCTCACCACGGCAGCCGACGCCGGACACACAGTCCAGACCGACACCGGCGCCTACGGGCAGTTGTGCCAGTTCGTGCCGGCCCTTCTCAACCAGCTCCAGCAGGCGATGGTTGACGGCATGGCCACGGCGGCCACCTCGGCGCACGAGACCGCCGACGCGTTGCGGTCGGTCGCCGCCGCGTACGACAGCGCAGACCACGCCACCGCCGACAGGCTGCGGAATACCCGATGAGCCCCCTCCGGCCACCGCTCGTCGCCGTCGCCGACCCCGGCACGTCCAACGATCCGTGGGCCGGAATCTGGATCGCCGAGGATATCGACACGATACTCGACGGCGTCCGAAGCGGCAGTTGGATCGACGGCACACTCGGCGCCGTCTCGGCGGGACTCGACACCCTGGCCTTCGTCTCCGATCCGATCGGCGGCCTCCTGCAATACGGCGTCGCCTGGATGCTCGAGCACGTCAAGCCCCTGACCGAAGCGTTGGACTGGCTGGCCGGCGATCCCGGGCAGATCTCCGCCCACGCGCAGACGTGGCGCAACATCTCCGCCACCTCGCACGATCAGGCGGCAGACCTCGATCGTGCGGTGCGCGGGGATACCACCGAGTGGGTCGGTGGCGCCGCCGACGCGTACCGAACCTGGTCCGGCCAGCAACGCGACGCCGTCGGCGCCCTGGCCACCGCCGCCGAGACGATGGCCGCGATCACCGAAGGCGCCGGAACGCTGGTCGCCGCCGTGCGGATGATGGTCCGCGACGCCATCGCCGTCCTCGCATCCCGACTGATCTCGTACGCCGCCGAAGAACTCTTCACGCTCGGCCTGGCCACACCTGTGGTCGTCGCGCAGGTCAGCACCCTGTGCGCGTCCTGGGCCGCCCGGATCGCCGGCTGGCTACGCGGACTCGTGCACAGCCTTGAGCGTCTGCGCGGGCTGGCCGGGCGGATGGGCGACGCGATCGAAGCCATCAAGAAACTCCTCACCCGCCTCCGCAGCCGAGGCGACGGTCTCACCACACCGTCCGGGGCACCAGACCCGGGCCGCAAGCCGCGCGGGGACCGCACCAAGGCACATCCGACGAAACTCAAATCTAAGCCGCTGCGCCGAGAAAACGAATCAGCCGACGTTCTGGCCCAGAATGGTTACGACATCCAGCAGAACCCGCCGACGAAACCCAACGGCAAGAACCCCGACTACCTCATCGAGGGCGAATACTTCGACAACTACGCGCCACAAACTGACAATCTCGACAATATCCGTACGAAGCTCAGCAATAAAGTGTCAGAAGACCAGGCTGATCGTCTCGTACTGAACCTGGACGACACCTCGCGTTCCATGGCGGACATCGCCGACATGCTGCGCCGCAAACCGATCGCCGACCTCAAACAGATCCTCGTGGTCCAGGACGGTACGGTCGTTCGGTTCTTTCCTTTTGAAGGGTGATGAGAGTGGCCCTCGAGTACGACTGGTCCGGTGACGCGGAGGTAGACACTGCCGCGCTACGGACCTTCATCGCGACCGCGACCGGTGGTCAGCAGGCCCCGGACGGCACTGTCTTCCTGGACGGCATGTACGTCACGGCCAGCGCAGACTCCGAAGACGACGTCAACGAGGCGATGCGACTCTTCGGATTCGAGGACCGGTTCTGGGCCACGTTCCGGTTCGCGAACCTCGCGGACGAGGCGACCAGCGACCACAACACGGCGCTGATGGTGCACGTGCTCATAGCCTTCGCCCAAACCCACGGCGGCAGCGGAGTGTTGCTACACAACGGCGAAAGGGCAGTCCTGCAATACGGAAAAGACGGCATCGTCTTCGACGCCGAGTGGGAGGACTGGACCGAGAACGCTGAAGTGGCCCCGCTGCTCACCCAATTCGCCAGCCGAACGCTTCCGCAACCCCTGCTGTAGCGGGTTGAGCCTCGATCCAGGCACGGAGTCGTCCTCCGACCCGCTGGAGCGTGAGGTCACCCGAGAGGGACGAGACGGTCCTACCGGATGCCGATGCCGGAAGCCGTCACGCCCGGCCGAAGTTCGTCGACGCGTCCGCCCTATAGACGATCTTTTCGTCCGACTCCGCGAAGCCCATCTCCCGGTAGAAGGCTCGCGCCCCTTCGTTGGACGCGTCGGTCATCCACTCCAGGCGACTACAACCGGACCTGGAGGCGGCAATGTCTTGCAAGGCCCTCACTAGCGAAGCGCCTACCCCCTCCCGGCGCACATGCCCGGCCACGTAGAGCTCTTTGAGGAACAAGGAGTGGGTCGAACCCGCGGCCGGCCAAAGGTACGAGTACGCAGCAAGACCGACCATGATGCCTTCGTCATCGATGGCCACCAGCGCATACGCCAGTGGTGGATCCGAGAAGAGAGCCTCGGACACGTTTGCCACCCGCTCTTCGAACGGTTCGATGTGCGAAGCGCCATAGTAGGTCTCGACGTCCTCGATGAGCTGGGCGAGCGGCTTGACGTCATCGGTGACGGCCGGCCGGATGCTGAATTCCACTTGTCGCAATCCCTTCAGAAAGATGTCTGCTGCGGCGGCTATTTCCGCCGTAGTCCGACCTCCCAGCCGGCCGCGTCGAGGTGACGCTGCACGTGGCCGATCAGGTAGGTGAGGTCGGCGCAGTACACAGATGGGTTCCGGTATCCGTTCGACGACCTGAAACGGTGTGGGAGGTAACCGCCGCCGCAAACCTCGACGAGAGAGCAGCGCCGGCACTCTTCGCTCAGGCTCTCGAGACCACCGTCGCGAAGAACGATGCTGGGGTGGTCGAGTACTTCGTCGAGCGAGTTCCGGAATACGTCGAGGCCCAGCTTCGACTGCCCGTCCGCGGTTGCTCGGAGCGTGTCCGTGGATTCGAACGTCCCGTCCGACTCGATGACGGCGATCCGGGAGGGGGCGAGGCCCAGCGACTCGACGGATCCCTTGACGCCGCAGGATAGCGCCATAATGTCTTCCGCGAAGCGGACCACGTGCTGGTGGTCGTGACCGACCCAGGCGTCGAAGACGCGGCTCAGCCATACGCCGTACTCCGGCATCGTGGGGACGAAGCGAACCGGAGGCTGGTCGTGGGTGGCGTGCGGGATATTGAAGTCGATGACGTCTGGCTCGAAGGACGCCAGGTAGTCGTGAACGGCGACCGGTTCGTTCCTCAGATCGACCACCGCGAGCAAGCCCCGAAAGACTGCGGGGCGGCTCTTCAGCAATCTGATGCCGCGTTCCACCGCGCGGGTCGTCGAGGCGCCTCGCTTGTCCAGCCGGTGCCGGTCGTTCATGAGTCCGGGGCCGTCCAGACTCACGCTGATCTCGACGTCGAACGCCTCGAACAGGTCGAGCCATTCTGGACTAACGAGCGTGGCGTTCGTCTGCAGCTCGAACCTGATCGCCGAGACCTCTGCGAGAGCTTCTCTGAGTACGAGGAGGAGGTCGCGCGTGAACTCCACTCCGGCCAGCAGCGGCTCGCCACCGTGCAGGACGATGTCGATGGAGTCGATGCCGTGGGTCCGCGCGTGCTCGGCTATCCGCTCGGCCGCACGCCGGGCGGTCGCCGGCGACAATCGCGGAGGGAGAGTCCGCCATGACTGATCAACTGAGTTGAAGACGTAGCAGTAGTCGCAGTCGATATTGCATCGGTTGACGACCTTAAGGATGAAGGTCGAGAAGGCCCGCAAGTCGCCAGCCGCTTCTACCTGGCCGGGATCGACGCCGAGTGAGTCGAGGAGACCTCGTCCGGCGCAGCCCGTTCGGCGCGCAGTCGTGCCCGGATGCGCGCGCTGGACTGCTGGAGGACGGTCTTGTCGCGCTCGGGGGAGCCGATCTGCTCCGGCGTCGAATCAGGGGTTGTCGAGTTCAGCACCGACATTCTCCTTCGTCACACCAACCAAAAAGATTCACGCTGCGCCATGGTGCGCTTACGCTAACGCGAGGCACCAGCAGGGGTCCATGCCCCAGGTGTGCCACGAGTGCCCGCCGACTCATCGCTCCGATTCCAGGACCTCGATGAGCGCTGAAACCTCGCCGGACTCGCGCGCGCCGAGCCGTCGAAACGTGGACTGCGCCCGCCGTAGTAGCTCCAGCCCTTCGTCGCGCTCGCCTGTCACAAGCATGCATCGTGCGAGCCCACGCTGCGCCCGGGCCTCCTCCAGCGGGCAGGAGATCTGCGCCGAGATCTCCACCGCCGCGCGGAAGTACGGCTCGGCTTGTGCCGGTCCCGCGACCTCCATGAGTGCCCAACCCGAATTGTTCTGCGCTTCGCACTCCCCGCTGCGATCGCCGAGCGTGCTGAACAGTTCGGCGGCCCGACCGAAGTCCGTCACGGCCGAGGGCGGGCCGACGATCAGCCCCTGTTCGATGAGTGCGTACGCCTGACCACTGCGGTTGCCGAGCTCGTCGTAGATCGTCTGCGCCGACCGGCACAGCCCGCGAGCCGCCTCCCGGTCACCGGCGAGCCGCTTCACGGCGGCGAGGTGTCGTAGGCTGTTGGCCTCTCCGAAGCGGTCGCCGACCTCGCGATAGATCTCGAGTGCCCGGGTGAATGCCGCCAACGCTTCATCGTCGCGCATGGCGAGCCGGTGGACCGAGCCGATCTCGTTCAACGCGTACGCCTGATGGACCTCGTCACCGAGCAGCACGTACAGCTCGTACGCCTCGGCGTGAAGTTGCGTCGCGGTGCTGTATTCGCCCCGAATGCCGTGGATGATTCCCAGGTCGCGCAGAGAGTTCGCCTGGCCATAGAGGTCCCCGAGTTCCCGGTACAGCTCCAGCGCGGCACCCTGGGCCTCGGCGGCGTCCCGGTACTGGCTCATCTGCCGACGACACATTCCGAGGTCGGCCAGCGCGTTGGCCTGCCCCGGCTTGTCTTCCAGCCGGCGGCAGATATCGAGCGCTTCGAGCTGCGCGTCGGCAGCAGCGCGGTAGTCGGAAATTAGGTACCCGACGATCCCCACCTGGTTGAGCGCCGCAGCGCGACCCGCATCGTCGCCGACCTCGCGGCACAGATCAACCGCCTGATTCAACGCCTCCGACGCGGTCGGGTAGTCGGCCATGAGCCGGCTGACCACACCGAGGTTGGCAAGTGCGCCCGCCTCAGCCTCGCGGTCGCCCAGACCTCGAGCCAACTCGGCCGCGGTCCGGTAGAGCTGCGCCGCCTGGTCCCACGGCCCGGCGTGGCGAAGGAACGGCCCCATCGCCGCCGCGAGTCGCACTGCGCCCAGCGGGTCGCCGTGCGCCTGCGCGTGCTGAATGGTGTTGAGGACGTTGGCTCGTTCGGCGGTCAACCAGTCGAGTGCCTCCGCTCGGTTGCGCAGCGCCGGCATCGTGTCGTCGCGCTCTTCGACCTCGGCCGTCGCCGCAACACGGTCGATCAGGTGGTTCGCGTTTTCCAGCGCGGCCGAGTAGTACGCGACCAAACGGTCTATGGCCATCGTCCGTTCCTCGCCTTCTACAACTTCCGCAAGTTCATGGGCATAGTCGCGCAAAAGATCATGCAGGCGATAACGATCGGGGCTGACCTCGTCCAAAAGGTGATCCTCGTAGAGTTCGGCGAGGCGGCGGCGCACGTCTTCCGCAGCCGCACCAGTGAGCGCTGCCACGGCGAAGTGATCGATATCCGCACCGGGGAAGACGCCCAAATACCGGAAAAGATGCTGTAGGTCGGCGGTCAACGCTTGGAACGAGACGTCGAAGGCCGACTTCACGGCACGAGAACCGGCCCGCATCTCGCCCAGGCGGCTCTGCGCCGCCCGCAGACGCTTCAGGAGTTGCTCGGCGGTCCATACCGGATGATTGCGCCACTGCGTCGCCAGCAGCGATATCGCGAGCGGAAGTCTGCCGCATAGCGCAACAATCTCGCGCACGGTGGCGTCCGATGGCGGCTCTCGACGACGGGACAGCTTGAGGAACAGAGACGCCGCGTCCTTCTCCGGCAACTCGCCGAGTGGGACGCTGTCGCCATCCGGAATGGCCAGGCGGCGCCGACTGGTGATCACCACGAGCGAGCTGCCGTCGCCAGGCAGCAAGGGTTCGACCTGGCTGTAACTCTCGGCGTTGTCGAGGATCATCAGCATCCGCCGACCGGCGAGCCGATCGCGCCAGAGTGCGGCGCGGGCCTGGGTGACGGCGTACCCGTCAGTGCCGGTCGGCAGCCGTTGAGCGTTGACGCCGTCGGCCAAAAGGAGGGCCGCCAGGGCGTCGCACGGATCGACCGGTCGCAGCCCCGCTGTATGCCCGTTCAAGTTCAGGAAGACCTGACCGCCATCGAACTGACCCGCCAACGCGTGACCGGCATGGATCGCGAAGGCCGTCTTGCCAGTGCCGGGCATGCCGTCGATCGCCAGAATCGGGATGACCTCGCTGCTCCGCAACGCCTGGTTCACCTCATCGCGCAGGGCCTTGAGCTCGGCGCCTCGGTTGGTGAAGCTCGCGATGTCGCGAGGAAGTGCCTTGAACACCTTCACCGTGTCGGGAGCGCCGCCCGGAGTCGGCGCGTCTGCCAAGGCCGGCTCGGGCCCAGCGGACTGTTCGGCAAGGATGGCGCCAACGACGGCGAGAACAACCGCGACGGCCGCAATCCCGCCGAACCAACCCCACGGGTTCGCTTGTAGCGGCGCCAACCAGCCGGGCCATCGTTGCTCAGACGACGCCACGTTGGTGACCAACCCGACCAAAAGCGTCACGAGCGAGACCACCACCGCCGAGATAACCACAACGGCGATGCGCCGGGCCTTCATGAGAGAGATCCTAGAACGTCGATGTGTTGGGCACCACATGACGCCAAGACCGATGAGGTCGTACTCACGAAGGGTGAGGGCATGTCCAGTTAGGCTGGGGTCGTGGGTGAGGTCTCTGAAGGCGTTAACGCCAAGCGGCAGGAGCCGGTATCCCTGCCGCCGGTGGGCTACCTTCCGTACGGTGATCGGAAGCCGTATGTCCTGGCCGACACGCTCACCGCGCTGAACGGGCCGACCCGTGGCGTGATCACACTGCCGCACCACCTCGACTGGTCCGGCCACCCCGAATATGACCTGAACCGGCCCGAGTGCCTGGAAAGCCTGTACAAGGTGGTGCTCACCGAGGCCGCCACCCTCGAGGACTTGCACATGTGGCTCTCGGGTGACGTGCTTCTCCGGCTCTGGCCCACGCTCTGGCTGCCGCCGCGGCTCCGGCGGCGTTGGGAAGAACGTTTCCCGGAACTAGCTGCTACCCGCACGAACGCCGCGTAGCAGCTGGTGGATCCCTTTCACGAACGGCTCGCTCGTACGGGGCTTGCGGCCGCTCTGGGACGGCGAAGCCCTCCCGAGACGGGCTCGGTTACCAGCGAAAGGGCTGACAGTGATCAATAGCTATACAGGGTGCGGGCCATGACCGCCTCGATCGGAATTTGGGCGCAGGGAGACACCACCGGCGAATCGGTGCTCTACCGGTGGGAAGCCGACGACCACCAAACCGGCTTCGTGACGTTCGAGGTTCCATCGGGTCGGTTCAGGCCCGCGGACGACCGCAGCCAGCCGATCGGGGACCTGTTGTTCGATCCCGCTGAAGGCGAGCCGGCCGGCACTGCCGCTGGCGTCAACCGGACGCTGTTCATCCAGGTGGTCGTGGCCATTCGCAAGGCCTACCGGTGGGCCGGCGCAGCTCCGACAACCGCCCACGCCTACTACTACTGACGCCCACCTAGCGAGTCGTTCGTGCGGGAACGAACAGTATCTGGGCGACAACGAAGGACACGCTGGCCATTCCTGCCGGACTGCGGTCGGTTCAGGAGTCCGGGCGCTGGACGAGTTGCAGGAACGCTTCGAGCTCACGGTCCGGCCGGACATGACGGCGGTAGAGCGGACTACACGGTGTCTCCGCCAGTCTCATGCCCAGGTCGGCCAGGCTTCTGCCGGGGTCGACGTGCCGGTAGACGTCGGCGAGGTAGCCGAACTCGTTCATGATCCCGACGACGCTGCGGTTCGCGGTAGGCCCGAACCGGCAGTCCCGCATCTGCCTCAACTCGTCGTCGCCGACGGCCGTCGGCGCTTGGTGGGTGGCCAGGGCGGCGGCGATCTCCGGCCCGATACGGGCCGGCACGGTGGCGCCCGGAGCCAGCGGCATCAACACCGGCAACACAGTCTCCTCGTTGACCAGCAGGATCAACTGCTGGGGCCGCCACGGCAGCAGGGTCGCGTACCACTCACCCAGCAGAGTGGTCGACGCTTCACCGTCATACGGCGTCGCCCGCCCGAGCCGCTGGCGTAGCTTCTTGGTCGCCCGGACAATCAACACCAGACCAATCCTGCCCGACGATTGTTGACCGCAGTGGCTGGGCCGGTCCCGTCAGGGGGTGGAGCAAGACGGCAGCGGTCGGTGGCGGCACGGCAGAGTTATACGTTCCATCTGGCTGTCAGGGCGGTCCAGACCGCTCGGCTCGCGACTTCAGACGCCAGCGCCGGGTCGGCGAAGCTGATCACGTCTTCGACAACCTGCGCGAAGCGCTCAGGGATCTTGGCGGCGTCTGGTCCGAGGCGGCGCCTGTAGGCGCTGTAGGCGCCGGCACGGACGACGCCGTAGTCGCCGATAACGTCGGCGAGCGGCCGAAGGGTGACTTCGCGATGCTTGGAGGTCGCCGCCAGAGCAGTAAGTAGGTCTGCCGCAGTGATGTCGAGGCGGCGGGTGAGCGTCCAGATGTCGGCGTAGTCGCGGACACGGCTGTTGCCGGCGCCGAGCTCGACGGCGGTGCAGAGCTTCTCCGCCAGGACGACCGGTAGCGGGTACCCCAGGACGCTCAGGCGCGGATGATTCGTGAGCAGGGTTGGGTAGTCGACAATGGCGGGTGGCGGGGCAACCGGGTCGCCGGTGCTGATGTCCAGGCGCAGCTTCACGAGAGCTCCCGAGACGGTCGCGTCCATAGCGATGCGAACTCCGCCGTAGAGGTCGCCATCCCGGATGGTGCTGGCCTTAGCGGTCTCGGTGCGGAACTCCACGCCATCCTCGACCGGCGCGGGCAGTACGGCGATCTCGACAACCCGCCGAAGGACCGAAGCCTCGTCGAGGTTCAGGTTGCGGGCGAGGAAGTCGGCGTCGACGGTCGCGCGGCGGGCATCCCAAGCGGCCAGCAGCATTCCGCCCTTGAGGACGAACCGATCCGCGTACCCGCTGACCTCGAGGCGGGCGAGAAACCGTTCCAGAACGTAGATGACCATCAACGTCTGGGTTTGGCGGCCCTGACGGCGGGCCAGATTCTGCAAGTCCAGATATGCTCGGCCGCCTGCGTCGGCACGGGTGGGACGGGTCACGACATCCCCTTCATGACGCGGCCAGCACGTCGACCACGGCCCGAACCGGCCCGAGCACATCCAGTGCCTTTGCGTACGTCATGAGATCGGCAACCCGGGCATCACGCCGGGCCAGGTAGCGACGCACGGCCACGTGCGCGACCGAATCCCCGAGCTTGTGCCGCATGTGCATCAAGTCGACGACGGTCCGGCCAGGCGAGTAGATCCTCGCCCACTCCCCCGGCGCCACCTCGACTGATTCCAGACCCAACTCGAACGTCAGCGGGTTCCATACGAACACCTCAACCGGTGGATAGTCGATCTTCGGCGGCCAGGTCCGGCGCGGTATGGCGATCTGCACCGCCATCGGGATCTCGTCGGTCAGGTCGTGAACCGCCGCCGCGGACAGCAGACACACCACTGCCCGCGGAGCCCGCAGCGAGACTGCCAGCAGGTCCGGGTACGCCGCCGCCGGCGCGTCAGCCCGACGAAACACCCCCCGGGACAGTTCGACGAGTTCCCCGTCGTCTCGGGCGGCGTACAGGTCGCGTGGGTGCACACCCGCTGCCCGCGCCTGCCCCGTTGTAAAGGTCAACGGAAGCCCTGGCAACCCCGTCATGGATAAAAGACTAGACTTCTCGCCTGTTAATGACAAGGTATCTATCCAGGGATGCCTGCTCACCCCCCAGGCCTGGCTTCGACTGTCGTGCCCTTGCCGACCCGCCGACGAAGCACTAGACTAGATGTCATTAGTCTACCCCCTGAGCGTACGGAACTGCCGGAGCGTCTGACAGGCGCCCGAGTCGGTGACTGGGGCGCCTAAGCACGTTGGTGGAAGACCTTGCCGGGAGTGGAGAGCTGGTCGGCACAGTCGGAGCAGGGCAATCACGGGGATGACCTTGGAGAGGCGGTTCGGAGTGCCCGACAGAGCTGGACTGATCTTCGTCATCGCTGGGGTTGCCGTTGCCGCCGTCACCGCGATGATCCTTCGGCGCAGAACCGAGCGGCGGGAAGCCGCCGCTCAGTTGCGGGCGAAACAACTGTCCGTCGAGGTGATGCGCTCCTCCGAAGAACTGCGGGCCGGCGCCGTCGCACCATCGGCAGGCGACGCCCCTTCCTTGGCTCGATTGGTCGAACACGACCCGCGGTACCGCGCCGCCGTCCGCGGGCTTCGGGCGGGCGCCTCCTCCGCGCAGGTGACGGCCGCCTTGTCAGAGTTGGAACAGGCGCGACAGCAAGTGCTGGTCGCCGTCGTGGCTCGCGACGCAGACCTTCTCCAAAGCGCGGTGCATAGCTTGGACGAGGCGGTCGAGAATTTCGGGACGGCATCGTCGGTCATCGTGCGACTGGCGTAGCAGACGGCGGGCTCGCGCCAAAATCGGCTGGTCAGCCGGGGTTCGCGTGGCGCCGGTACATCTCTACCGCGTCGGTGCTGCTCGCTTGCCAGAACGCGTTGAAGACCCCTTCGAACGCGTGACAGCCCGTCAGTGCCGGTCGGCGGGCACAGCCAGACGGAGGACTCGGTGACGCAGGGCTTCATCGATTGGGCGAGTCTCACCGAGGTGGCGAACGGCTACGCCGGTCCCATGCGCGATACCTACCGCTGGTCAGCGGTGTCGAGCATCCAAGCCACCTGCGGCATCGTCCACGGCCGACAGTTTCGGGTCCTGCCGAGCCCAGGTAGCAGACGCCTGGCCACGAAGGGACCCCACGACGTTCTGCGGACGGCGGTCACCGACCTCGTCGACAGCGCGCAACTGCCGGCCAACACCGTGGACCGGACAGCGGCCGAGGTCAGCTACTGGGCGCAGGACAACACAACCCGACTCCGCGAGATCGTCGACACCTGCTTGTCGAACCCCGACGAGCTGTACGGGCCGCGGTGCGGGTTTGACCAATGGCTGACCACAGCGCTCGGAGCCAACCGAGAGGCAACGACGTTGCGGGTCGGCGGCTTGTTCGACCTCAACCTGCGTACGCCGTTGTCCGCGGTCCTTGAAGTCAGCGACCAAGAGCTGGTACGGGCCTGGGAACACTCTTCCGAGGCGGCTACGCTCGGCACCGACAGCGACTTGTACGGGCTGGTAAGCCGGGCCCATGTGCTGTCCATCCTGCTTCGCGGCCGTTACCACGATCTCGTCGCACGCAGCGCGGGCATCCAGGTCATGCACCACCCGGTCCGGAGTCCAATGCTTCCGAAGCTCACGGAGGTGCACGTTCCGCCGGTCCCGTACGAACTGACCAACAGCGAACGTTTCATGGCCCAACTCCTCTGGGCCAGCGGCTTCGCCGAACGAGACGCCGACCGGCGAATCCGACTCTGGGCAGACAACGTCCGCCTGGTACGCACCGCAGTCCTGGCGGAAGCGATCGATCTTCCCCATCGAACGAGCGAGACCCGAGCCCTCGACACCGCCGTCGACGCCGCCCGCAGCGCTGGAGTCCGGACGCACTCCCGACTGGTCGACGACGCCATCGATCTACTTCTTGCGGCCGGCATCGGCGTACTCACCAGCTTCGTGGTCAACGGGTGGCCCGACATGCTCACGACCCTCGCCTCCTACGTCGGGTCGCGCAAAGAGCAAATCGGTACTCGAGTCGCCAAGCAGGCCCTCGACAGCAACCGCCGCCTGAAACACCTGGCCGAGACGCCCGGCCGAGTCACCGGACGATTCGCGCCCACTGGCGAACCCGGAACGGCAGACGGCGACGCATGATCGGGGCTCGCGGCGTGCTCGCTATGGAGGGGACGCGCCCGTGCTGGGGTAGTTGACCGAGGCCCACGATCTGGACAGTTGGGTCACTCAGGGGTCCAGATCCGCGCCGAAGGATCCCAGACACCAGTCGCTTTTGCATCCACCGGAACGTAGGCTCGGTCATCGGCGTGTTCCCGTGCCGGTGAGTACCTGGGCGAACTCGCCCGGGTCGGTGTGGCCGTAGACGACCGCGTAGGGCGCGACGATGGCGGTGAACGCCTCATCGCGGAGCAGGCCCAACGCGAGAGCATCTTGTACGACCTGAGCCACCGCGGACTCGTCCTCGCCGTCGGAGAGCAGATCATCAATGATCGCCGGCACGGTGCGCGCCGGAAGCCCATCCCAGATCTCCCAGCTGTCCGGGGCGAGCTGTGACCGGACGCGAAGTTTGATGTCGTTGCGTCGTGGTCGCAGTCGGGTGGTGGCGTAGAAGTCGTGCTCGTACGGAATCAGATCACCTAGCCCGCGCAGGTGTGCGGCACTGCGGTGGCTGATGACGACGTTCGGGGCGGCAGTGCGTTCATGCCACAACTGGGCGCCGCCCAGTTGAAGCCAGGCCGCGCGTAGCGGGTCGAGGTCGGGGTTTTGCGGCGCACCCGTGAGCCGATACACCCGCGCGGCCCGATCGGCGATGGCCAGCGTGCCGTCATCGACGAGTCGGTTCAGGTCTTGACGGGATACCCCGAGCCGGCGGGCTTGCCCTGCGGTGATCATGCCCCACTGCTCGCTGGTCACGGGGCTGATCGCAGCCAGCGCAGTGCGTCTCGACATGGAGCAATCGTAACAATAGTGCGACGAACGCTCCAGCATGCCGTCCGGCCTGACGAATCCGGACTCAGATGAATCGCGTCCTGCCGCGACGCGGGAGACGCTGCATGGTCACCGCCGCAGTGGCGAGCGGGAAGCCCTCACCCAGCCGGGAGAGCATTCCCGGCTCCGCATGGTCCCAGCCTGACGAACCCGAAGGCGAGAAGTGCGAGGTCAGTTTGCGGCCGGAGGAGAAACCTGCCGAAGAGTGCCGTCGACGACCGTGGTTTCGGTCTTGCGGGCGGCCACGCGGTTCCAGCGGCCGACTCTTGCTTGCAAGTGTTCGGTGTTCGGTATTGACCGAACACCGAACGATTGAGACGATAGCCTGCATGGAGACGGAGGCGCTGGTCGTTGACGCTCTCGCTCAGCTGGGGCTGGACGCCCATATCCCTGAAGGCGCATCCGATGCTGGTGTCGACCTGATTCTTGACACTGGCGGAGTGCGTTTGGCGCTTCAGGTGAAGCGGCGT
The DNA here is from genome assembly GCF_003999975.1 of Actinoplanes solisilvae. Lineage (GTDB taxonomy): Bacteria > Actinomycetota > Actinomycetes > Mycobacteriales > Micromonosporaceae > Actinoplanes > Actinoplanes solisilvae. The sequence goes on from NZ_RJAC01000002.1 coordinate 507,913, forward strand.
GCCCTTGTGACTGACTCCGTCGCGGAACAGGCACTCCGTACGCTTGCACCACATGCCGAGGCGTTACTGATCGTCGCCGACCGGGTGACCGAGACGGCTCGCAAGATTCTGACTACGCGACAGGCCGGCTATTACGATCTGCGCGGTCGGCTTGCGCTGCGAGCCGACGGCGTCGTGATCGATGCCGAGGTTGCGCCGCTCCGAGAACGCTCTGGGCGGACGAGCCCGTTGAGCGGGAAGGTTGGGCTGGAGATCGCGGCCAATCTCTTGATGCGGCCTCAACGGGAAACCGCGGTGCGTGACCTGGCGCGCCAACTTGGCCGCTCGGCCAGTACGGTCTCCGAAGTTCTTTCCGCGCTTCGCCGCGAGGGGATGGTAGACGCCAAAAATGCAGTTACGGATTCCCGCTTGTTCTGGCTCGTCGCCGATCGCTGGGCAACCCCGCGTACGTATCTCGCTCAGCTGCCACCACCAGGTGATGCAGCCCTGAGCCAGGCACTGCGTCTCGGCGTGGTGGATGTCGAGCATGAAACCGGCTGGGCGCTGACGGACTCCGCTGCAGCGGCCGCATACGGTGCACCGGTGGCGTTCCGATCCGGGCAGGCACTCGACTTCTACGTACCTGATCAGACGGTTCAGCGTCGCGCGGCGACTCTGCTCGGCGCTGCCAGCACGCCGGCGCAAGCTCGAGCGACCGTCAGAATCGCCCCGGCGCCCGCCGTTGTGCAGAGTCGTGTCCACCTCGATGCGAACCCTATGGAGTGGCCGCTGGCGCACCCGCTGTTCGTCGCGCTCGACCTGGCCCAGGACGTCGGCCGTGGTCGAGAGATCCTTGACAATTGGACACCGGGCGAAGGGTGGAGTCGTGTCTGGTAACCGCGTCACCTTCATCGGTGACGCGATGGCCACCGTCGTGCAGGGAGTGATCGAGGTCCGAACACTGCTCGGGCAACCACCGGTGGTCGTCGGAGGCGTTGCCGTCTTGTCTCGGCTGTCGAATCCGTATCGCGCCACAGTTGACCTCGATGTGGTCGATCGACTCCTCGGCGAGGTACCTCACCTCGAGTTGCTGCGCGCTGCTGACGGCGCCGAGCCGGTCCAGCCCGCGGCTGTCCTGCTTTCCACTCCCTACGGCAGGGTGAAGGTCGATGTCCTCGAGGTACGTCAGGTCGAGCTCGACATGCCGAGCGACGATCCCGGCGATCGCTTGCACGCGTCGGCTCACGCGTGGGCCAACGACACCGCGACCGACATTTCGCTCGAAGTCATCCGAACCAATGGCGATCACTTCGAAGTGACCACGCCCGTAGCCGAGCCGGGTCCGTTGGGCTATGAAGCTTCAGGCAGTCATGAACCGGTCTGTCGGCAAGCAGGGAACGGACCTGCTCGACATCACCAGACTCACTCTGGACCCGGCTACCAGACCAGTCGCGCTCGACCAGATCAGCCATGTTGATCCGTCGATTGCCGGCGACATCGCGCTTCACGTAGATCTTTGGTTTGTCCGCCGTCGCGATCAGGCGCTGCGTTGGATCAACTCCGTCGGCGGCGACGACATCGCACCAGACGATGTCGAACTAGTCTCCGAACTTCTTCTGGCGGCCTCAGTCCGTCGTTGACCCCTTGTCCTTGACCGGCAGTAGCAATAACCATCCACCCGGCTCGGCTCCTCGCTGATGCCGCCGAGAGCTCCGATCACTACCGCCGGGGCGAGAAGCCACGCGCCGGGGTGCCTCGTGCGTGAGGCGCCCCGGCGACGCTGCCGCAGGAGGCGCACCCCGCGGTACCGGTGGCACGAACCATCGCGTGACTCCCCCGAACATCAAGTCGACCACCAAAGGTGTTTTCCCAGCTCGGAAGACACCACGAGTGCTCCGGACGTGCTCAGCGAGCGAATAGCACCCCAGATCAGCGCTAGGCACCCGAAGTCACCGCCGGGCACACCGAGCCGCATGTGCCCGAGATTTGCTCCGCATGTCCTCCGACCAGCGGCAAAACCGCCGTCGGCGCATCCGATGGCACCGTTTGGCACTCCACGGGCCGCCCGGGCACCCGCGAGTATCGCCTGGTCGGTACCATATGGGCCGCAGGCCCTCGTAGCTCAGGGGATAGAGCATCGGTTTCCTAAACCGTGTGTCGTAGGTTCGATTCCTACCGGGGGCACCAATCAGCACAAATCACCCCTCAGGTGACCTGACAAGGCGCCGGAGGATGGGTCGACCGATGGCTACGGCCAGGCACGTGGCCGCCAGCAGGGTCAGCAGCGCCAGGGTCGGGTTGATCCAGGGCGCGACCAGGTCATGGTCGGCGTTGCATCTGTTGTGCAGGGGGAAGAACCGGGACGGCTCGCGCCAGTGGGTGGCGCGGTAGGCCTCGTCGTAGGTGGCGCCGACCGCGTGGCAGGACTCCTTCGGGTCTGTGGATGAGCCTGAGAAGATTCCGATGAACCACGTCGCCGCGGCGCCGAGGGTGCAGAGTGCGGCCGCGGCGATGAGCCGGCCAGAGGTTCGCATGTCAGCCGAACGTGTACGGGGTCAGGTAGTCCGGCACGAGGATGCGGCTTCGGGGAGCGAACGCCCGTGCCGCGGTGACGAACTTGTCCAGCCGGAGACGGTCGCCGGGGGTCACCGCGGGTGGGTTGGTCAGGGTCGTCTCGAAGTTGTCCCAGTGGACGGGGACGATGGTGGCGGGTCGGTTCAGGGCGGTCAGCAGGCGGGGGACGTAGTCGTGGGTTGCGTCGGTGTTGGGGACCGCGAGCATGGCCACGTCAGGGTTCAGGCCGGTCAGGTTGCGTTCGACGAAATCGCTGGCGCCCATGAAGAAGACTGACGGGCCACCGGCGACGGTCAGTTGGTAGGCGAGGGTGTCGCCCTCGGGCAGGTCGGCGATTGTTGCGGGCGGTGCGGGCTGCGCCAGCCGTACGCCGGGGAAGGCCATCGAATAGTTCGGGTTGCGGCTGTGCAGGGCGGCGACCGCCTCGACGGTGTAGGCGCCGAAGTCGAGCACCTCGCCGCCTTTCAGCGGGGACAGCTGCGATGTCGGCAGGCCGAAGGCGAGCCCGAGGTGATAGGCCGTCAGGGTGCCGAACACGCGGGCTTCTGACCGCAGAGCGATGTGGGGTACGTCGTTGTAGTGGTCCCAGTGGGTGTGGGTCACGAGGATCGTCTGCGGGCTTCCGGCGTGCTTGCTCACTGTGTCCCCGTCGACCGAGAGCTTGGTGGCCGGGTTGAGTTTCCCGTCGAAAAGTCCTGTGTAGAAGCGACTCAGGAAGGGGTCGATAAGAACGGTGGACCCGCCGATGTCCATACGCCAGCCGGACGTGCCCAGCCAGCGGAACGAGGCCGCAGCACCGCGGCCGGCAGACGCGGGAGACGAGCGGGAAACGGCGGAGGCGGGCACAGCGCCGGCAGCGACGAGAGCGGCCCCGGCCGCCGTACCAAGGAATCCGCGCCGGCCAACAGAGGTTTGCGTCATGCCGGGCAGCCAATCAACGCCCACCAGCCCCGGTCCAAGACCATCCACTCGTATCAGCCATATCCCGACGCATATCAGCCCAGACCAAGATCATCGAGCTGCCGGAAACCGGAGATGTGGATCACATCCGGCGGAGCTCCTCGACCGCCGAGCGCGCCGCCTCCCCGATCGCCAAGTCGACGTCGATGCGCCGGGCCTGCAGCCGCCGCGTACGGGCGAAAACGGCAACCGCATACCGCCCCCCATCCGGATACTCGACCATCCCCGCGTCAATGTGCAGTCCGGGCAACGTCCCCGTCTTGGTCGTCACCCGCACGTCGGCCGGAAACCCTGACGGCAGCCGAGTCCAGAAGATCTGCCGCGCCATCAATTCGCGCACCATCGCGCACGCCGCCGCCGGCCCCGCCTCGTCCCGCCAGATCAGGCTCAGCAGCCGGGTTATCTCCCGCGGCGTGCTGGAAGTCGTCTGCGCCGGATCAAAGACCCGCAGCGCACGAACGCGCTCCTCCGACAGCCCTGCGAACGCGGTCGCGAATGAGGCGGCATCGTGCGCTCCCACGTCCTCGAACATCGATTCCAGCACCTGTCGAGGCCCATCGACCACCCGCGTACGGGATAACCCGAGCTCGGCCGCGAGCATGGGCACCACGTCCGGCCCGACCCGCCGCAGCAGCAGGTCAGCGGCTGTGTTGTCGGTGACCGACATGGCGAAGTACGCGAGATCGCGCAGCGACACCTCGACGTCGTCGGCGCATCCGGCCGTCCCCCAGCCACCGAGCCGGTCCGGGGCGCGCACTACCTCTCGATCGCGCGGATCGAGCTGCCCAGCGACGACCTGCCGGGCGAATTCCAGCACCACCAGGATCTTGAACAGCGACGCGATGACGACCTGATCGTCCGAGCCGACGCCGACGGAGCGCCCGGTGTCGATGTCAACCGCGTGCAGCCGAGCGTCGATGATCACGTCGCCACGGTACGCGTACGGTCGGGTGGTGGATCTTCTGAAGCAGCTGCGCTATTACCTGGCGGTGGCCGAGGAGTTGCACTTCGGGCGGGCCGCCGAGCGTCTCGGGATCGCCCAGCCGCCGCTGAGCCAGTCGATCCAGCGCCTGGAACGCGATCTCGGCGTGGAGCTGTTCGACCGGTCGCGCCGCCGGATCGAGTTCACCACGGCCGGGCGGCTGCTGTTCGACGAGGCCCGTGCCCTGCTCGCCGGTGAGGAGCGGGTTCGCGGTCTGATGCGGATGGTGCGCGACGGCACTCTCGGCACGTTGCGCGCCGGGGTTCCGCCCGAGACGCCGGCGGTCACCTTGCAGGCCCTGCTGCGCCGTCTCTCCGACGAGTTGCCGGGGCTCGATGTCGATCTGCAGGAGCTGACCACCAGTGAACAGGTGCGCCTGCTGGCCGACGCCCGTCTCGACGTCGGTGTTGTCCACCACCCGGTCGAGGCCCCCGACCTGCGTTTCGGGCCGACCACCGACGTACGCCTCGGGGTGGTTCTTCCTCGTGTCTCACCGCTCGCCGCGGCGTCCGAGCTCGCGTTCGCCGATCTGGCCGGTCACGACCTGATTCTGCCGCCGCGCGCCACCACCCCGGGCTGGCACGACCAGGTGCTCGAGGTGTGCCGGCAGCACGGCTTCACGCCCCGGCGGATCCGGCATGCCCGCAACCCGGAGTTCCTTCTGGGTCTGGTGCTCGCCGGTCAGGGTGTCGCGTTCGAACCCGAGAGCGCGACCCGGCGCGAGCCCCGCGTGGTCCATCGTCCGCTCGCCGGCCATCCGTTGCACCGCACCGCTTCCGCGGCCTGGCCGGCCCAGTCGCCGCATCCCGCGGCCGAACGTTTCGCCGAGCTCGCCGCCGAGACGCTGACCGACGCCGTGCCGTCCCTGGGCGTCATTCCGGCCGCGGACGCGAATCGCCCCTGGAGCGTGGTCTTCGACCCGCACACACGGTATACAGGGTCATGAACGACTTCGATTTTCTCGCCGGCTCCTGGAACGTCACCAACCGACGGCTGGTCGAGCGGCTCACGGGCAGCGACACCTGGGAAGAGTTTCCGTCCACCGTGGAATGCCTGCGGCAGTTCGACGGCGCCGCGAACGTCGACTTCAACGACTTCCCCACCAAGAAGATCAAGGGCATGTCACTGCGTGTGTACGATCCCGCGCGCCAGGAGTGGAGCATCTACTGGGTCAGTGACGCCGACGGGGTGCTGCAGCCCGCGGTCGTCGGAAGGTTCGAGAACGGCGTCGGCACCTTCTTCGGCGACGACACCCTGCGTGGACAACCGATCCGGGTCCGTTTCGTGTGGTCGGACATGGACACCGACACTCCACGATGGGAACAGGCCTTCTCGGCTGACGGCGGCGAGAACTGGGAAATCAACTGGGTCATGGAGTTCCGGGCCGCAGTACGGTGAGGGGGTGCTGACCGACCGCGATCGCACTCTGCTGAAGCCCTATGTGGCCATGCTGCGCCTCGCCCGCAACGAGCTGGCCGCCGCGCAACGCGCGTTCGACCAGGCCGAACGCGACCTGGCCGAGTCGAGCAGCGGCACCGACTGGCGCGACCGCATGCTCGGCGGTCTCTTCAGCGCCGACGACAGCCGCACTCAACGTTTCCGGCAGGCGCGTGGCGGTCACCGGGCGGCCGAGAAGGCGCTGGTGGCCGCCCAGGCACGGCACGCCAAATACGCGTCGCAGGTCGACGAACTGCTGGAACCGATCCTCGCCGGCAACGACCCGGGCTTCCGCAGCCGGCGAACGGCCGTGCTCGCGTGCGACAAGGCGCTCAAGGCCTGCGAAGACCTGCTCGCTTCGGCCCGCGGGAGCGAAGCCAAGCCGAAGGACAAAGACGCGGCGGCGTTCGCGAAGACCCTGCGGGACGACTTCCTGAAAGACCTCAAGACCCGCGGTCCGGCCGTGAAGCGCCTGGTCGAGCGGGCGGCCTCGGCGGTCGGGGAGGCGACGGGCGAGCCGGTCGGGCCGGTCGCGCTCGAGTTCGACGTACGCCTCAACAGCCGGCTGAACGCGACGATCGCCGACCTGAAGAAGTGGCGGGCGCGGGCCGACGAGGTTCGCGCCGGCGCGCTGCAGCAGGCCCACGACGAGCTCTAGGAGACGACCGCCCGCGCCACGGCGATGGCGAGCGGCGACCGATCCGTACGCCAGACGTGTCTTTGCTCGTAGGGCCAGGCGTAGACCGGGAACTCGTCGACGCAGAGCTCGGCCAGGCGGGGTTCGCCCAGGTCGGCGGCGGCGTGCGAGTAGAGCTCGGGGATGCGGGGTGCGATGACGCCGTAGTCGACGATGCGGGAGAGGTAGTTCTCGTCGGCCAGGACCTTCTCGATGCCGACCTTGGGGAGCGGATATTCGTCGGGGAGCACGTCCTTGAGCGAGAGGAACAGGTCGGCGCCGCGGCGGCGCGGGTCGCCGAGCAGAGGACCGAGGAACGCCAGGCGACCGAGGGCCAGCCGGGGGCGTACGAGAAGGGCGTGGGCATAGAGAACGCGGAGCAGCGCGACGTCCATGAAGAAACGCTCGAGCGGCCCCTCCCCCGCCACCAGGTCACGATGCCGCAGGTAGCCGTCGACGATGCTCGCGTTGTGGGCCTGATACCAGTGCTCGGGCGAGGGCGCCTTCAAGAAGACCAGCCAGTACGAGACCCCGCGCGAGCTGGCGTCGCCGGGCGCGCCGTTGAAGAGCAGGTCGGCCTCGGCCGCGTCGCGCAGCAGGCCCTCGTTCACGGCCCGCCACCAGGGGCTGCCGCCGGTCGCTCGCAGAACACCGCAGCGGATCTGCCACTTCATGAAGGCGATCTCGGCCCGGCGGTAGGCCCGGATGCCGGGCCGGTCCTCGTAGAAGGCGGCCGCCAGGCGCAGACGGTCCCCCGGGTCGTCGCGTACGGCCGCGACCATCTCCCCGGCCCGCGCGGCGGCTGACCTTGTCATTCCTCGGAACATAGAACGGCCCGCGACCCTTGGAAAGGGCCGCGGGCCGTATTCACGAGTCAGCCGACGCCCTGCTGCGCGTCCTTGTGCACGTGAACGCCGGCGCCGAGCTCGACGATCTGCGAGTCGGTGAGCCCGACGCCCTGCCAGACCTGGACGATCAGCCAGATGCCGGAGGGCTGCTTGAGCCACAACTCCCGGCCGGTGTCACCGTCCTGAGCGGCCGGAACCTTGCCGTCTGGGGTCTCGCCCGGCAGGCTCTTGAGCAGCACGCCGCCCTCGACCTTCTTACCCTCGCGTGACGGACCGTTCTGGTCCTTCGACTCGAGCATGATGGCGACCTTGCCGACGAACGAGTCGGGGTTCGTGTCGCTGCTGTTCTTCGGCGCCAGCGTCAGGTACCCGGTCTCGCTCGCCTCGATCGAATAGCCGTCCGGCACCTTGTCGACCGTGAAGCCCTTGGGCTGCTCACCCTGGTAGGCGACGAGCTGGACCGACGCGGTGGCGGTGACCCGGTCGTCCGCGGGGGCACTCGGGGTGCTGGTGGCGACCGCGATCGCGGCGGCCAGCGCGGCCACCCCGAAGGCGGAACCGGCCACCGACTGAACCACCCGGCGGCGGCGCAGGGCACGGCGGCCGCGGGTCAGGTCGGCGTCGGCCTGGTCGCCGGAGACGGCAGGCATCGGCCCGGCGATCTCGTTGAAGTGGTCACGCAGGTCGGTCATGGGGTGGCTCCCTGGGGCATGAGGGTGGGCAGGGCGGTGCGGAGACGATCCAGGGCCCGGGCCGTCTGGCTCTTGACGTTGCCCTCCGAGCAGCTCAACGCGTCGGCGGTGGCGGCCACGTCGAGGTCGTAGAAGTAGCGGAACACGACGGCCGCGCGCATGCGGGGTGGCAGTTCACGCAGCGCCTGCTTCACGGCCTCACCGGCGGCTCCGGCGCCGGACGGCAGATCGCCGGCCACGTCGGGCAGCTCGGCCACGGTTTTCTCGCGGCGCCGCCAGATCCGCCGCTTCTCGTCGATCAACGCGTTGACCAGCACGCGACGCACGTAGCCGTCCGGGTTGTCGGCACGCTGGAAGGCCGGCCAAGCGACGTACAGCTTGGTCAGCGTCGCCTGGACCAGGTCTTCGGCCAGGTGCGTGTCGCCCGCGGTCAGCAGGGTCGCCGTGTGCAGAAGGCGAGGTCGCCGGCTGACCACGAAATCGTGGAACTGCTCGTCTCGCTCGGTTCTGCCCGAGCCTCGGTCTCGTCTCACACCCCGATGACGATCGCGGTCGCGGCGCGGTTGCATCCGACCATCATCCGCGCGTCAACAAGCCACGAGGCTGCGGCCCTTCTTGCTCGTCCACGAGCACGAGTCCACCGTACGACCGGAAGCGTCGCGCAGCTCAGCGGCGTCACCGGTGTTGTTCCAGACGTAGTTGCCGCTGTTCCAGAAGACGTCGGTCGTGCTCGGGCGGCCCTTGCCGGTGTGCAGCACGACGCGGGCCCCGTTGCCGCGCAGCGTCAGGCCGCCGAACGTGAACGTCTTGCCGGCGTCGTCGCGCACGGTCCAGCGCCGCAGGTTGACGGGTTGGACGCCGGTGTTGACTACCGAGATCCACTCCTGGTTGAGGCTGTCGGGGCTGCGGTTGTCGGCACCGGGCGAGTCGTACTGGACGCTGTGGAAACGCACGACCGGAAGCACTTCGGCGCCGGCCGACCCCGGGGCGATCAGTCCACCGAGCACGATCGCCACCACACCCAGAACAGCACTCAATCTGCGCATATTTCTCCCTTATCGGGCCCAAACGAAGTCGGATTTGCGCTGATTATCGCCATAGGTGGGTCGCGGAAGCGGGCGGATCGCGCAGAGATCCCCCTGTGGATAACTCAGGCCGGTTGTCGGTCGAAGTCGCTAACGTGGACCCCACTCCCGGGTGGGTGGGCCGGGTAGGAGCCAGTAGCTCGACAGTGCGGCGCCCGGGGTCGCCTCAGCTTGGCGGGAGCCAGTTGCGTCAGCTCTGCTTGGCGCGGCCAGCCGCGTCAGGCTGTTGGCCAGGCGCAGCTGCGTCAGCTCTGCATGGCGGACCAGCCGTCAGCTCTGCATGGCGGACCAGCCGTCAGCTGGCCCGGCTGCCCGGCTGGGTCAGCTCGGGCGCGCGAGGGTCGGCTGCGGCTCGGCCTCGTCGGGGGTGGGGCGGCGGCGCAGGCCCGCGGCCCAGACGGCCAGGCCGAGAGCGGGCAGCACGGCCGCCAGCAGGCAGGCCCCCGTCCAGCCGAAGCGGTGGTGCAGAGCGCCGGTCAGGGCCGAGGCGACCGCGCCACCGGCGAAGACCGTGGTCATGAAGACGGTGTTGATGCGGGCCCGGGCATCGCCGCGCAGGGCGTAGATCTCGTGCTGGCTCATGACCTGGTGTGACTGCACGGCGAAGTCGAGCAGCACGCCGGCGATCGCGAGCACGACGACGCTGCGATGCCCGACCGCGGCCGTCACCGCCATCAGCGACGCCAGCGTGAGTGCCCCGCCGCTGGCCAGGCGCCCATGACCGCGGTCGGCGATCTTGCCGGCGACCGGGGCCGCGAGGGCGCCACCCGCGCCGATCAGGGCGAAGACGCCGACCTGGGCCTGACTGAAGCCATGCTCGTCGATCAGTTCATAGCCGATCGCCGTCCAGAAGGCGGTGAACGCGCCGAACATCGTGGCCTGCGTCAGCGCCCTCCGACGCAGGGCCGGCTCCTCCCGGGCCAGCGTCGCCACCGAGCGCAGCAGCGAGCCGTAGCCCGCGGCATGCGAGGGCGACCGCTCCGGCAGCATCCGGCGCAGCACCACGGCCAGCCCCACCATGAGAGCCGCTGAGACGAAGTAGATCGCGCGCCAGCCCCACAGCTCCGCGACCAGCGAAGACACCGTACGGGCGAGCAGAATGCCCAGGATCAAGCCGCTCATCACCTGGCCGACCAGCGCCCCACGCTGAGCCGGCGGGGCGAGATGGGCGGCCAGCGGCACCAGGATCTGCGCCACCACCGAGGTCACCCCGATCAGCACCGCGACGACCAGGAAGACCGTGTACGTCGGGGCGAGCGCCGCCAGCAGCAGAGCGCTCGCCGTGCCGAGCAGCAGCCGGGTGGTCAGCTTGCGGTTCTCGACCAGGTCACCGAGCGGCAGCAGCAGGAGCAGCCCGGCCGCATAGCCGGCCTGGGTGAGGGTCACCACGATGGTCGCGGCGCCCTGGCTCACGCCGAAGGTCCCGGCGATCAGGTCGAGCAGGGGCTGCGAGTAGTACAGATTGGCCACGGTGAGCCCGCAGGCAACCGCGAGCACGAAGATCAAGGAGCGACGCACTCGCGCCAGTCAACCTCGTGGTGGACCTCAACCGCCCGTGGAAGTGAGCGACTTCATCGCGGGTGGGCGGCCACGAAGGAGGCGACGTAGTCGTCGAGGCGGATCTGGGGCTGCCAGCCCAGTTCGGCGGCCTTGGTGATGTCGGCCTGGCCGCGGGTGCGCTCGCCGCGCAGGGCCGGGACCAGCTCGTAGGGGACGCCGAACATCTTCGCCACGTCGAGCAGAGGCCACTCGTGACCGGCGCCGAGCAGGTAGCCGTCGCCGGTTCCCTTCTGGGCGACCAGCACGATGCCACGCACGATGTCGTCGATGTGGGTGAAGTCGCGCGTCTGGGTGCCGGGCGACACGACCGGCAGCGGCTCGCCGTGCAGGTACTTGTCCTCGAAGATGCCGATCACCGTCGCGTACTTGCCGCTGGTGATCTGGCCCGGGCCGTAGACGTTGTAGAAGTATGTGATCGCGTAGTCGAGGCCGTACCAGTTCGCGTAGTTCTGGATGTACTCGATGTTCTTGGCCTTGGTCCACGCGTACGGGTTCAGGTTCTCGTCCTGCCCGTCGTTGCCGAACTTCGAGCTCGAGCCCGCGTAGATCAGCTTCGCTCCCGCGGCCGACGCGAACTTGACCACCTCTTTGGTGCCGAGGAGGTTGTAGTCCCAGGTCAGGTCGTGGTCCTCGAACGAGGTCACGATGCGCGAGTATTCGCCGAGGTGGAAGACGATCTCGGGGCTGGGCAGGCCGCGGTCGGCCCAGATCTTCGCCAGGTCGGCCGTCGAGCCGTCGAGGTAGCTCACCCGGGGATCGTTCACGTGGTTCTCGGGGACGCCGGTGAAGTAGTTGTCGAGCGACACCACCGCCGCCGCCGGGTAGTCGGCGAGCAGAGACTTGATCAGAGCGGAACCGACAAATCCGGCACCACCGGTGACCAGCAGTGTTTGGCTCAACGTACTTCTCCCGACTGAAGACTCCCGGTCGCACAGGCTACCAAGAGGGACCCGCCCTGCCCGAATCGTTCGAGCAGGGCGGGCACCGTTCACCAGGGAGCGGGGGCGGGCGGAGCGACCACCGGCGGACGGTCGTCGCAGGTGATGGTGTTGGGCAGCATCCACGGCGCGAGCCAGCCGTCGTTGCCGCCACGGTCGGTCACGGTGAACTCGGAGCCGGCCGGGGTGAAGCCGAAGCTGCCGCAGTTGTTGACCGGCACGGCACCGATGTTGCGGGCGTCGACGTTCTCGAAGCTCGCGCCTCCGCGCACCCGGGCGCTGAGGACACTCGTACCCGTGCCGTCGATCTTGACGTCCTTGAAGTGGACGTTGGGGATCGAGTAGAGATCCTTCACGCCCCACTCCGAGACCATCATGATCGCGTTGTAGGTGCTGTCGAGGTATTGGTCGCCGGTGACCTGGATATCGGCGTCGATGCTGCGGTCGAGCGCATAGATCCAGATCGCGCCCAGGCCGATGTTCCAGTTCAGCTCGTACGTGCCCGCGCGCACCGTGGTGTTACCGGTGATCTTCAACGTGCCGGCGAACGGCGTGGCGCCGAACCGGGACCCGGCGTGGATCGCGCTGCCCTCGCGGATCGGGTCGGCGATCAGGTTGTTGGAGACGGTGTTGTCCCGGCCGCCGTAGATCGCGATGCCGTTGGCCAGCACGGGCGTCTGCACGGTGTTGCGGTCGAACGTGTTGCCGGCGTTCTCGGTGCCCTCCGACCACATGGCCAGGCCGTCGTCGCCGGTGTTGCGGATGAAGTTGTTGCGCACGACCGATCCGGTGACGCCGGTGTGGAAGTTGAGCGCGTCGGCGATCTGGTCGACCACGATGTTGTTCTCGACCCGGGTGTTCGACATCGGCCCGTCGAACCAGAGGCCGACCTTCGTGTGCTGGATGTAGAGGCCCTTGATCGTCGAGTCGCTCATCGCGCCGCCGATGCCGTTGATCTGGTCGGTGTCGATGCGCTCGCGGACGTCACCCTGGATGGCGAAGCCGGAGAGGTGCACGTTGCGGCTGCCGCCCTCCGTTGCGTCTTTTCCGTAGAACCCGACGCTCGTGTGGGTCGAGCCGTCCGGCGCGGGCGTCGGCAGTGCGACCGTGCGGCCCTTGATCGTCGTGTACCAGTTGCCGGCGCCCTCGATCGTCACGTTGTCGACGATGATGTGCCGGTTGACCTGGAAGACGCCCGGCGGCACATAGACCTTGAGCTTGGCCTTCTTGGCGAACGCGATGGCCTTGTCGAACGCGGGGGCCGAGTCGCGCCGGCCGGTCGGGTCGGCGCCGAAGGCCAGCACGTTGGCGGCCAGCAGGTTGACGTGCGGCAGCCCGACCAGTTCGGAGTCGAGCAGGTCGATCACGGTCCACGGCACGGCCGACGACGCGGTCAGGCGTACCTTCTCGCCGGCCTTGAACGTGCGGCCCAGCAGCAGGCGCTGCTCGTCGTAGAAGTGGCTGGGCCGGAACGGCTTGCTGATCACCGGCGTCGGGGTGGTCGCGGCCGGCACGCAGGCGCACTCGGTGATCCACCAGTCCGGGTGCAGCAGGTCGGCGTTCGGGTCGTTGCTGAACGGATATTGGTTGTAGAGCCACGAATACTGCGAGGTCAGCGTCATCGTGCGGCTGGTCGAGCCGACCTTGACGGCGAGCGGGGCGGTGAGGCCGCCGCCGTTGGGAGCGTCGGGAATGCTGTAGCGGACGGTGAGCGCGTTGGCCGACTTCGGCAGGGTGAACTCGACGTACTGCCCGGGGGTGAGGCGGACGGCGGAACGGCCGGACGCCTCGGCGGGCAGGCTGTAGGCCGTACGGTCGGGGCCGATGACCGTGCCGTTGGAGCGGGCTCGCTCGGCCTCCTGCTCGAGGAACGCGACGGTGGCACCGCGTCCGGCGACGAGGGACGGATCGAGGCCGGCGCGGGTCACCGACAAATCGGGTTGAGCGTGGGCGGCAGTGGGCACCACCAGCACCCCTGCGCTCAAGGCGAGGACGGCCACCAAAGACCGTCGGAACTCCAGGAACATGGACGGACTCTTCTCTTTCGAGGGGAGCGTTCCCGCAGGCGGGACGGGCGCCGATCGGGGTCCAGTGACCATAAGATTGCTGTGAGGTAGTCCACAAGGTTCAGTCCACAGTTTTCGGCAGATTGCTCGGTGCTTACATGAAGCGCGCGCTTTCTTTCACACTCGTCGTGTCGCTGATCGCCGCTTGCAGCAACCCGCCGCAAGACCTCACCTGGTCGAGAATCAACCTGCCCGCGTACGGCCGAGTCGTGCTCACAGACGTCGCCGACTGCGGCGACCAGTGGTGGGCGGTGGGCGCGATCCAGGCTTCCGACGGCGCGACGCGACCGGCCGCCTGGACCGGCGGGCCCGAGGGTTCGTGGACACCCGTCGACTTCGCGCCGTTGCCGTCGAGCTACTACGGCCCGCTCCAGACGATCCGCAGCGTGGCCTGCTTCTCCGGCCGGGTCGCGATGGTCGGCGCGGTCCCGGGCGGCGCGCACGGCAACCCGCGGGTCAGCACGTGGCGACGACTCCCCGACGGACGGATGACCGAGAACGCGGCACCCTTCGAGACCTACGGCGGTGACGAGGCGGTCGACGTGGGCCCGATCGCCGCCGGCCCGCGCGGATTCGCCATCGCCGGCAACCGGTCGAGCGGGGCGGCGGCCTGGTTCTCCGCCGACGGCGTCACGTTCACGCTGAGCGAGAGCCGCCACGCGGGCACGGTCGCCCGCGACGTCACGTCCCTGCCGGACGGACGGTGGCTGATCGTGGGCGACGGGACCTGGCTCGAGCCCTGGGCCGAGGAAGATGTTCCGGTGTTCGAGCGCGTGGTCCGCGCCGGGGACGTCGTGCTCGCGGCCGGCGGGAGCGGCGTGTGGCGGCGGCGCGACGGTGCCTGGTCGATGGCCGAGACCTACGAGGGCATTCCCCCGAGCGTACGGTCGATGGCTGTTCTCGCCGGTCACAGCGTGATCGCCGGCAACGGTCTGCGGATCGCCGGACAGCGCCGCAACTCCCCCGGCGAGCCGGTCGCCGTGGCGGCCCGCGACACCACGCTGCTGCTGGCCACGGACGACAGCCTCTGGCACACCACCGTTCACCGCTGAGACATTTACATTCGTCGCTGCTTTGCGATGCTCGGGGCATGACCGCCCACGAGCATCACCACCATCACCACGTCGATCGCCGATCCCTGCTGGCCGCGTCCGGCGGCCTGCTGGTGCTGGCCGCCACACCAGGCACCGCGCACGCCGCGACCACCGGCGTCGCCGTCGACGGCTCCCCCAAGCGGGCCACCGGCGCCTCCCGCAGCTCGCGGATCAGCCAGGGCACCACGCTGGTCCACGCCGACCTGCACAACCACACGCTCATGTCGGACGGCGACGGCGACCCGGCCAACGCCTTCGCCTCGATGCGCTCGGCCGGGCTCGACGTGGCCGCGCTGACCGATCACACCACGCTCTTCGCGATCGAGGGGATGTCGTCGTCGGAGTGGAAGCGCGCCGGGCAGCTCGCCGACGCCGCCAACGAGCCCGGCGTCTACACCGCGATCCGCGGGTTCGAGTGGTCGCACCCGCTGCTCGGGCACGTCAACGTCTGGTACACCGGCAACTTCACCGACCTGGGCGGCTCGTCGAGCATGGGCAAGCTCTACGACTGGATCAACGGGACCGACGGGATCAGCGGCTTCAACCACCCCGGGCGCGAGCTGCTGCGGTTCAACGACTTCTCGTACGACGCGAGCATGGCCGAACAGATGGTCGGTCTGGAGATGTTCAACCGCGGCGACGACTACCTCTTCGACGGCTGGGGCGACGGGCAGAGCTCGCCCCTCAACGCCTGCCTCAACGCGGGCTGGCGCACCGGGCTGACCGGCGTGACCGACGAGCACGGCACCGACTGGGGCTTCCCCGAGGGCAAGGGGCGTACGGGTCTGTGGGTCAACGAGAACAGCCGCAACGCGGTGCTGGCGGCCATGCGCGCGCGGCGGTTCTTCGCCACCCGGGTCAGCGGGCTGCGGCTCGACGCGACCGCGAACGGCGTACGCATGGGCAGCAGTCTGCCGCTCGCCAAGGGTGACGTGCGGTTCGCCGTCGACCTTGACCGCGGCCCGGAGTGGGCCGGCAAGCCGCTGCGCCTGCAGGTGCTGCGGCCGGGCTCGCGGGCCCCGCAGGTGGCCGACGTGATCGAGACGACGGCCGGGGTGACCACCGAGTTCACGGTGCCGCTCGACCTCGCCGACGGATCGTGGGTCGTGATCCGGGTGTCCGACCCCGCTCAGGCCAACGCCTCCCCCGGCCCGGCCGGGCATCCCTGCAACGACTGGGGCGTGGCCTATTCGAGCCCGTGGTGGCTGACCGCCTGATCGGACGACCTCGGACGGACCAATCCCGGGTGGTCGTTGCGCGATTCCCCTGATCATCGGGCCCGGCCTTGGCATGCTCCACGAGTGAGCGCGCCTCGTCACCACCACCGTGTCAGCCGTCGATCCCTGCTGGCCGGCGCCGGCGGGCTGCTGGTGGGTGCCGCTCCGAGCGGTGCCGCCCAGGCCGCCGGACGCCGGACCTCGCGGGTCAGCCGGGGCACCACGATGGTCCACGCCGACCTGCACAACCACACGCTGCTGTCGGACGGGTTCGGCGAGCCCGAGCTGGCCTTCGAGTCGATGCGCACGGCCGGCGTGGACGTGGCCGCGCTGACCGACCACGCCACCGACGCGGCCTTCACCGGGCTGACCCGGCACAAGTGGAAGAAGCTGGGCAAGCTCGCCGACCACGCCAACCGGCCCGGCGACTTCACCACGCTGCGGGGCTTCGAGTGGTCGCACTCGCACCTCGGCCACATCAACGTCTGGTACACCGACGAGTACGCCGACCTGCACACCGCGGGCGACACCGACCAGCTCTACGACTGGCTTCTCGGCACCGCCGGAATCGCCGCGTTCAACCATCCCGGCCGTCAGCGCCAGCAGTTCAACCACTTCGCGTACGACCCCAGGCTCGCCGGGCACATGGTGGCGCTGGAGATGTTCAACAACGAGGACGACTACGTCTTCGGCGGCTGGCCGCGGCACCCGTCGCCGCTCGCGGCCTGCCTCAACGCGGGGTGGCGTACCGGCCTGACCGGGGTCTCGGACGACCACGGCAGCGACTGGGGGCACGACCGCGACCGCGGGCAGACGGGGATCTGGGTCGCCGCGAACACCCGGGACGGGGTGCTCTCCGCGATGCGGGCCCGGCGCTTCTTCGCGAGCCGGGTCAGCGGGCTGCGCCTGGACGCGACGGCCAACGGCGTACGCATGGGCGGTCTGCTGCCCCTGACCAGGGGTGACGTGACCTTCCGGCTCGACCTCGACGGCGGCCCGCAGACGGCCGACCTGCAGGTGCTGCGGCCCGGCACGACCGCGCCCGAGGTCGTCGCGATCAAGGCGGTGCGGCCCGGCCGGGTCACCGAGCTGACCGTGCCGCTCGACGCCCTCGACGGGGACTGGGTCGTGCTGCGCGTCTCCGACCCGACCAGGGACAACGCGACACCGGGACCCGAGGGGCACCCGTGCAACGACTTCGGCCTGGCCTATTCGAGCCCGTGGTGGCTCCACGGCGGATATGTGCGGGCCAAGTCGTCAGCTCCCGAGCCGTCCGGCCGATAAACAGCGCGTGAAACCATCGAGGTCAGAGTCCGGCACCCAGCTCGTGCACGTGGGGCGCCAGCCGATCTTCGATGCGCGCGGTGACGTAGTCGCCTATGAACTGCTCTTCCGCGGGGACATGGAGGCGGTGGCGGCGGGCCGGCAGGACGCCTACGCCACCAGCAACGTCATGATCAACGCGTTCACCGAGTTCGGCATCCGCGAGGTGGCCGGCGACCGGCTCTGCTTCATCAACCTGACCCGCGAGTTCCTGTCCGGTGAGATCCCGCTGCCCTTCGGCCCGTCGCAGGTGGTGCTGGAGGTGCTCGAGACGGTCGAGCTGGACGACGACGTGATCGCCGGCATCACCCGTCTCGCCGAGGCCGGCTATCGGATCGCCCTGGACGACTTCGTCTGGGGTTCCGGGCATGAGCAGTTGTTCGGCCTGGCCTCGTACGTGAAACTCGATCTTCTCGACGGGGAACTGGGCAACCTCGACGAGGTGGTCGCGGCCATCCGCGAGTACCCGAACATCCAGATCGTGGCCGAGCGGCTCGAGACCGAGGAACAGCTCGCGCTGGCCGACCGCTACGGCATGGAACTGCGGCAGGGGTACGCCCTGAGCCGTCCTCAGGTGCTGACGGCGGCCAGTCTCTCGCCGTCCCGCCTGCGCCGCCTCGAACTGGTCACCGCGCTCAGCGCCCCGGACGCCGACATGCCGCGCATCGTCTCGATCATCGCAAGCGACCCGGCGCTGTCCCTGCGCGTGCTGCGGGCCAGCAACTCGGTGGCCGCCGGGCACGCCAACCGGGTCTCGTCGGTGCGGCAGGCCGTGGTGATGGTGGGGCTCAAGCACATTCGCCAGTGGGCGATGCTGATGGTGCTCGACGACGTCGGCGGGGCAGCCGAGGAACACATGATCGGCGTGCTGACCCGGGCGCGGCTCTGCGAGAACGTCGCCCAGTGGTTCGGGGCGGCGCCCGACGCGGCGTTCATGGCCGGCATGATCACCGGCGTGGCCGAGATTCTGGGCATCCCGCAGGCCACCATGACCGAGCAGTTCCCGCTGGCCCCGGCGGTCGCGGCGGCCCTCACCGACGGCAGCGGGCGCCTCGGGCAGGTGCTGAGCGCGGTGAACTCGTACGAGAAGGGGGATCTCGGCACGTTCGACCTGGTTGGGCAGTACATGGACGCGGTCCGCTGGTCGACGCGCGCCTTCGACGCCTCGAACCGCGTGCCGGCCGCCTAGAGGTTCAACGGCGTCACGATGCGGACCGGTGAGGTGGCACAGCGCACCGGGCCGGGCACGGCGCCCAACGACTGCAGGATCGCCAGGCAGGCCTCGCGCAGACCGGCCCGCAGGTCGTGGTGCAGCACCGCCGAGAGGTGACCTTCCCGCAGCAGGCCGGCGTTCTCGTCGTCGAGGTCGTGGGCCACGAACACGTCGTAGTTGCGATGCGCCTCCCGGAAGGCGGCGGTCACGGCTGCGGTGCGGCCACCCTCGGGCGTGTAGACGGCGCGGATCGACGGGTTGACGGCCAGTTCCTCGCGGACCCGCCCGGTGGCCAGCACGCGCCGGTTCGGGGCGCGATTGCGCAGCTCAGCCCGGAAACCGGCGACGCGCGGCCCGGCTGACCCGACCACCAGAACGTCGCCGGCCCGATCGGCCAGCCACTGGTCGACCAGGTAGGCGGCGGTGGCTCCGGCCTCGGCGTCGTCGGGCCCGACGTGGGCCACCCGCTTGCTGGCGGGAAGGTCGGTGCCGAAAGTGATCACAGGGATCTCCAGACGGCCCACGGCCTCGATCAGCTCGGGAGTCTCCGGGGCCTGCAGAATCACGGCCTGGGTACGGGTTCGGCCCAGCTCTCGGATCGCGTCGGCGGCGGGACGGAAACGGGGACGGATCACCGCCGGGCGCAGGCCGGACAGTTCGGCGCGCAGCGCCCTCTCGACGCGGACGGGGTCGTGGACGATCACGTCCACGGTGAACGTGCGGGCGGGCAGGGGCGGACTCGAACGCTGGTGGTCCAGGGCGGCTATCGCCTGGTGGACGGCGCGGACGGTGCTTTCCCGTACGCCTCCCCGGTGGTGCAGGACGCGGTCCACGGTGGCGTGGCTGAGGCCGGCCTGGGCGGCGATCTCGCGAATCCGGTACGGATGTTCCACGCGCGCCTCCTCCGGCCTCCGTCACAGAATGAGCGGTTCCTGAGGTCTTATGGAAGGACTTTGATGTGTGGTCAGTCCATCGCGTGACTGGTCACGCGTCACCGTCCACCAGGGCCACCATGCGGCGGTGCTCGTCGGCCATCTGGGCCAGGATGAGGTGGCGCTGGGTGGCCGGCATGTCGGGGTGATCGAGGAGCTGATCGAGCTGGGTGCCCAGGTCAGCGAGGCTCGGGCCCAGATCGGGGGCCGGCTTCCGTTCCGGCACCGGCACCGGGACCGGCGCTGGAACTGGCTCTGGCACTGCCACTGGTGGCGGCGGTGCGATGGCGCGGATCTCCATCGTCGGAACCGGCTCTCTCGGCGCTGGGACCGGCTTCGCCTCGGCCCGGGCCCGATCGAGCAGACCGTTGAGCGTCGTGGTCAGCTCGGCCACCTCGCGCGGGCTCTTCACCTCGGGCAGCCGCTGCGCCGGATCGGCCGGGTCGAGGCCGCGCGCGGCGGTCAGCAACCGCTGGAACGGACGCAGCACGAGACCCGTCGCGAACCAGACGCCGGCCGCGCTGAGCACGGCCGCGAGCAGCACCAGCAGATTCACGACCAGCACGTTATCGCTGTGTTGCTCCTCCAGGGCGGCCAGGCTGATCAAAATCTGGAGCTGGGCGCCGGTCGTCAGCGTCTCGGCCAGCGAACGCCACTCGTCGTCGCCCGCGCTGACCGTCGAGTAGCCGTCCTTCACCTGCACCGGGAAGCCGGCCGACGTGCCGACCTGTTTGCGCAGCTCACCCTTGTTGATCAGGCGGACCGCGTACGTCCCGTCGGTCGGGAGCGAGCCGTTCTTGGTGGCCGCCGTCCGCACCTGTTCGGTGCGCGCGGCGAGGACGCGATCGAGCTCGGCCCGGTCGCGGTGGTCGATGCGCACGACGATGAGCAGCCCAGCCAGCACCACGATCAGGGCGACGAGGGCGGTGACGATGAGAGTGAACTGGGTGCGGAGCCTCATGACCGGGGGATTTTCCTCACGACAGAGGGGCGGGGGCGGCGGCTGCCGGTCGAGTCACACAACGGAACCAGAAGATACTGGTTCGGGTTAAGGTATTACCTGCCCGCGTCGAGAGGCGCTGCGACGGAGATCGGTTAGTGCCGTCTCCGCCACGCTCGGCCCGGGTTCCTGACTTCAAGGGCGCCTCCTGATGAGGGAGGAGCCCTCGTGATTTCTGATCTTGGCAAAAGCCGCCTGACCACCGCCAACGGGGTCGAGTTCGCGGTCGCCGACATCTCGCTGGCCGAGGCCGGTCGCCACCAGCTGCGCCTCGCCGAGCACGAGATGCCCGGCCTGATGTCCCTGCGCGAGGAGTTCGGCGCCAGCCAACCGCTCAAGGGCGCTCGCATCGCCGGCTCGCTGCACATGACCGTGCAGACCGCTGTGCTGATCGAGACCCTGGTCGCGCTCGGCGCGCAGGTCCGCTGGGTCTCCTGCAACATCTTCTCGACGCAGGACGAGGCGGCCGCCGCGGTCGTCCTCGGCCCCAACGGCACCGCCGACAAGCCCGAGGGTGTCCCGGTCTTCGCCTGGAAGGGCGAGACGCTCGAGGATTACTGGTGGGCGACCACCCAGCTCTTCGACTTCGGCAACGGCCTCGGCCCCAACATGATCCTCGACGACGGCGGCGACGCCACCCTGCTCGTGCACAAGGGTGTCGAGTTCGAGGCGGCCGGCGCGGTCCCGGCGACCACCGAGGACGACAACCACGAATACAGCATCATCCTCGAGACCCTGCGCGCGAGCCTGGCCTCCGACCCGCAGCGGTTCACCCGCATCGCGGCCGAGATCCGCGGCGTCACCGAGGAGACGACCACCGGTGTGGCGCGGCTCTACAAGCTGGCCAAGGAAGGCACCCTGCTCTTCCCGGCGATCAACGTCAACGACGCGGTCACCAAGAGCAAGTTCGACAACAAGTACGGCATCCGCCACTCGCTGGTCGACGGCCTGAACCGGGCTACCGACGTGATGCTGGGCGGCAAGCTGGCCGTGGTCTGCGGCTACGGCGACGTCGGTAAGGGCTCGGCCGAGACGCTGCGCGGCCAGGGCGCTCGCGTCGTCGTGACCGAGGTCGACCCGATCTGCGCGCTGCAGGCGGCGATGGACGGCATGCAGGTCGTCCGGCTCGAAGACGTGGTCGACCAGGCCGACATCTTCATCACCACCACCGGTGGCACCGACATCATCACGGCCGGCGACCTGGCCAAGATGAAGCACAACGCCATCGTCGGCAACGTCGGCCACTTCGACGACGAGATCGACATGGCCGGTCTGGCCAAGATCCCGGGCGTCGAGAAGGTCGAGATCAAGCCGCAGGTGCACGAGTGGCGCTTCCCTGACGGGCACTCCGTGATCGTGCTCTCCGAGGGTCGCCTGATGAACCTGGGCAACGCCACCGGCCACCCCAGCTTCGTCATGTCGAACTCCTTCACCAACCAGGTGATGGCCCAGATCGAGCTCTGGACCAAGCCCGGCGAGTACGAGAAGCAGGTGTTCGTCCTCCCGAAACACTTGGATGAGAAGGTGGCCCGGCTCCACCTCGACGCGCTGGGCGTACGCCTGACCACGCTCACCAAGAAGCAGGCGGAATACCTCGGCGTCGACATCGATGGGCCCTACAAGCCCGAGCACTACCGCTACTGACAAATCGCTTTCCCCGCCCGGCCTCTTCGGCGGGGCCGGGCGGGGAAAGATGGTTTCGTGCACGTTGAGGAAACACTGCTCTTCGTTCTGGCCGCCGTCGCGCTGATCGTGGCCATGAGGTGGATCGCCGAGAAGACGGGGCTACCCGCCGCCGCGCTGCTGACGATCGCCGGCATCACCTATGCGCTGCTGCCGGGACCCAACCTTGAGCTCGAACCCGAGCTGATCCTGACGTACGTGATCCCGCCGCTGCTCTACAGCGCGGCGCTGGACTCCTCGCTGCTCGACATCCGGCGCCACGCCCGCACCGTCATCAGCCTGTCGGTGCTGCTGGTGCTGGCCACCGCACTGCTCATCGGCTATGGCATCGACCTCTGGGTGGGCGGCGCGACCCTCGCGGCCGGCGTGGCCCTGGGCGCGGCCGTGGCCCCGCCCGACCCGGTCGCCGCGCTCGCCGTCGGCCGCCGGGCCGGCCTGCCCGGCAAGCTGATCACCCTGATCCAGGGCGAGGGCCTGCTCAACGACGCGACGGCGCTGACGATCCTGACCGTCGCGATCGCGGCGGCCGAGGGCGGCGGTTTCTCCGTACCGTCCGCGACCGCGCAGTTCTTCATCGCGGCGATCGGCGGGGTGATCGCCGGCGTGGTGGTGGCCTACGTCGTGCGCTACCTGCGCCCGCTGCGCAAGGACCCGCTGACCGCGAACGCCATCTCGCTGGCCACACCCCTGGCCGCGTACGTCTTCGCCGAGTCGGTACACGTCTCCGGCGTGCTGGCCGTGGTGGTCGCCGGCCTGATCATCGGGCACGACTCGTCCCGGCACAGCGTGGCCGCGAGCCGCCTGCAGACCGGCGCGGTGTGGCGGCTGGTCGACTTCCTGCTCGAAGGCTTCGTCTTCCTGCTGATCGGCCAGCAGTTGCCGACCGTGGTCGACGAGCTCAGCAACTACAGCATGAGCACGATCCTCACCGCCGTCGGCGTGACGGTCGGGGTGACGCTGGTGCTGCGCCCGGTCTGGCTCATCCTCACCCAGCTCCTCCCCCGCTCGCTGCACCTGCGACTCGGTGGCGAGGTCGAGGCCGACGCGTCCAGCGGCCCCCGCCGCGACCCCGAGAAGGCCCTCACCGGCCGCGAGGTCACGGCGCTGAGCTGGGCCGGCACCCGCGGCGTGATCAGCCTCGCGGCGATCTTCACGCTGCCCGCGTCGGTGCCGCACCGTGACCTGCTGCACTTCTGCGCCTTCGTGGTCGTGCTGGTGACCCTGCTCGGCCAGGGCCTGACCTTCGCGCCGCTGGTGCGCTGGCTCGGGCTGCGCGCCAACAAGACCGACGAGGCCCGCGAACGCAACGAGGCCCGCTCGGCGTCGGTGCAGGCGGCCATCGACCGGCTCGACGACATCCGGGACGAGAAGCACGACAACGTCGAGGACCAGGCCATCGAAAGCATGCGCAGGCAGCTCGAGGTGCGGCTCGAACGCTACCGCCGCCGCCTCGACCTGCTCGAGAAGGCCGACTCGGACGAGATCCCCACGTCCCCGCAGTACGAGGCCGCGCTCATGGTGCGCCGCATGGTGATCGAGGCCCAGCGCGAGGAGCTGCTGCGCTGGCGCGACGCCGGCAACCTGAACGACGAGGGCCTGCGCACCCTGGAACGCGAACTCGACCACGAGGAACGCCTCCTGCCGGACCGCTCCTGACACAACTCTTACAAACGGCGAGCACTCCTCTGACCCGCGACCGGAACTCTGAGCGCCATGAGACGAACCCTCGCTTCCCTCGCGCTCACCGGCTTCCTCCTCGCGGGCGGGGCGTGCGCCGCCCAGCCGGGCCCCTCGGTCGCGGCCGTCGACGCCCTGCTCGTCTCGGCCGACCAGCAGATCGGCGAGAACACCGACCCCGCCGACCTGGCCGACGACCTGCGCACCGACCCGCCGGCCAAGGACGTGAACGCCGAGGGCACGACCTCTCAGGAGACCGCGGCGACGGCCAAGCGCCCCGCGAAATCCGTGGCCGAGCGGGTTGACCGCCGCCTGACGGCCTTGAAGCGCTTCGACGCCGCCGTCGACAAGGCCAAGCACCTCCAGCCCGCCCACCGCGACACCCTGAAGAAGCTGATCGCCGACCAGACCACCGGCCTGACCGCCCTGCGCGACAAGACCGGCAAGGACACGGCCCGCAGCATCGTCGTCGACTACCGAGTCTTCGTCCTGACCGCCCCCAAGGTGCGCCTGGCCGCGGCCATCGACACCGAACTGGCCGCCGTAGCCAAACTCCGCGACCGCAAGAACATCGACCAGGCCAAACTCGACGCCGTCGAGAAGTCCCTGACCGGCCAGGTCGACACCCTGCTGGCCCTGAAGCCCGGCCCCGATGCCAAGGCCCTGCGCGCCTCACTCGAACCGATCCGCACCGCCGCGAAGGAAGCCCGCACCACGCTCAAGTCCCTGCGCTGAACCTTCCGAGCCGGCGCTGAGCGAGCCCGCACCACCTTCGGATCCCAGCACTGACGCTTTTCCGACCTGTGGACAACCTCTCCCACCCACCCGGCCCGGCGTAGATTCGCACCTCTCTCCCGGGTGGGTGGGCAGGCTAGCGGTAGGCGCTGGTTGCCCCCATTTGTGTTCCTGGGCCTGTCCCGAGCCGCTCGGCGCCACTGACTGTCGAATCCCGGGGCCACGCGCGGCCGGCCCAGCGATCGATGCCATGCTGCGCGCGTGGTGAGCGTGTCGATCGATTCGGACGGGGATGACCCCGCCGTCGTCGTGGTGATGCTGTCGGCGCCGTCCTGGGAGTTCCATTTCTGGGCTCATCTGAGCGAGCTCGCCCGGCTGAGGTCGATCCGTGAGGCTGACTGGTCCGCGCGTCGGTCGCTGCAGATCGGCGACGCCCGCGGAATGCCGGTCCACTGGTGCATCAACAAGGACAACAACACGGTGTCCGCCCTGATCGGCCCGGACGACGAGATGTGGCACATCTCCTTCGGAATGCCGGTCGACACGATCGATCGACTCGCCGCCGCGGCAGTGGACCTTCTTCCCCCACCAGACCCGCCCACCCCTCACCCGGGACAGCGCGAAATCTTCTGAACGAACCGCGGCGAATCACGGAGACCCGAAGCTGGGCAGCCGGGCCACAATTCGATCGGGCCGCGATCAACCCCCGGGTGGCCGCAGCGGCGCCTTCCGGATCTCGGCATGCTGGGCGATAACTCTGAACAGCGCCGACACGCGCCGTGCCGGAGCGGGTCTACAACCTCGCCACCTGGCGTGCGGCGATCAGCAGGTACTTCGACCCCCACCCCGGTGCGCGCCTGCTCGATCTTGGATGCGGCACCGGAAGTTGGTCGAGGGCGTTCAGCGCCTGGTGGCCCGATGTAGACGTCTTGGCGTGGAGCCCTCTGTCGCGATGCGCGAACGTGCCGTGTTCCGGCGGTTCTGCCGGGAACCGCCGAGGACATCCCTTTCACGGACGCGAGCCTTGACGGAGTCTGGCTGTCCACCGTCATTCACCACGTTGCCGACCTGGAGGCAGCCGCTCGGGAGATCCGGCGGGTGCTGAAACCGGGTGCACCTCTGCTGATCCGGTCGGCGTTCGCGGGGCGGCAGGAAGCGATCAGCCTGTTCCGCTGGTTTCCGGAGGCGGTTGCGGTGCTCGACAGCTATCCGAGCATCGCCGGCGTCGAGGCCGCATTCGCCACGGCGGGGTTCGCGACCGCGGGCTGCGAACCCGTTTCGCAGGTGTCCGCCCCGTCGGTGGCCGCGGCCGCCAGCCAGCTGCGGCGGGAGGCGCACATCCCGCTGCAGCTGATCAGCGACGAGGCGTATGCGGCAGGGGTAGCGCGGCTGGCTGAGGCCGCACGCGCACAGGGCGGGCCGGTCGTCGATGCTCTGGACCTGCTGGTCCTGCGCTGATGGCGTGGGGACTCGCGAACAGTGTCGACAGGTCTCTCGGGCGCAACCACTCACGCAGGTCGCCGTGGTGGGGTGAGCGTTCTGGGCGCGCCGGCGCCCTGCTCGGCCCGCCGCGGCCCTCGGCGGGAGCGACGGTCTGCACCCACCACCCCGCTACGACATCGACCTTGATCTAAAAATTGACACTCCGGCTACACGCTTGTGTAGTAGGCTGCACGCGTGAGTAGCGATCTGACGGCTCGTGCGCGCATTCGGGATGCGGCGATCAAGCTGTTTGCTGAGCGTGGCGTTGATGGCGCCACTGTCCGTGACATCGCGCAGGAGGCCGGCGTCTCGTCGGGGCTGTTACGTCACCACTTCGGGTCCAAGGAGGGCCTGCGGGACGCGTGTGACGAGTGGGCGTTGAGTGAGCTGACGAAGATCAGCGGGCGGTTCACCGACTTCCGCACGCTCGACGGCCTCACCCCTCGCGTCATGTTGCTGCAGCGATACCTGATCCGCTCCACGATGGACGGCTCGCCGACCGGTGCCGCCATCTTCGACCGCATGCTCGAATACGGCGAGCAGTGGCTGGCCACCACCGATCTCAAGGTCGCCGACCCGCGCGCGTTCGTGGCTGTGCTGAGCGTGATGAAAATGTCGATGTTCACGATGCGTGATCTGATGTCGCGGGCTCTGGGTGCTGATGTCACCGAGCCGGCCGCGTGGGCCCGCATGCTCCAGGCGTCTCTTGATCTCTTCTCGCAACCCCTCATCACCCCGGAGCAGGCCCTGCAGGCGCGGGCTGCTCTTGATCGACTCGCCGCCGAGGCGGGAGAGGACGCGTCATGACCGAGGCCATCGATGCCACCGGGCTCGTCAAACGGTTCGGCAAGGTCACCGCCCTGGACGGGCTCGAGCTGCACGTCGAGACCGGCGAGGTGCACGGGTTTCTCGGGCCGAACGGGGCCGGCAAGACGACGACGATCCGCATCCTGCTCGGGCTGATGCGCAGCCACCGCGGCAGCGTGCGGCTGCTCGGCGGCGACCCGTGGGCCGAGGCGACCGCGCTGCACCGGCGGCTCGCCTACGTGCCGGGCGACGTGACGCTGTGGCCGAACCTGACCGGCGGCGAGGTGATCGACCTGCTCGGGCGGCTGCGCGGCGGTCTCGACCCGAAGCGCAAGGCCGAGCTGCTGGATCGGTTCGAGCTCGACCCGCGCAAGAAGGGCCGCACCTATTCGAAGGGCAACCGGCAGAAGGTCGCGCTGATCGCCGCGCTGTCGTCCGATGTGGAGCTGTTGATTCTCGACGAGCCGACCTCGGGTCTCGATCCGCTGATGGAAGAGGTGTTCCGCGAGGTCATCGGCGAGGAGAAGCGCCGCGGCGACCGTACCGTGCTGTTGTCGAGCCACATCCTGGCCGAGGTCGAGGCCCTGTGCGACCGGCTCACGATCATCCGGGAGGGGCGTACGGTCGAGACGGGCACGCTCGCCGACATGCGCCACCTGACCCGCACGACCATTCAGGCCGAGCTGTCCGGGCCGCCCGACGGGCTGGCGACGCTCGCCGGCGTGCACGACTTCCAGCTCGACCACGACCGGGTGCGCTTCGACGTCGACACCGACGCGCTCGAACCCGCCCTGCGCAAGCTCGTGACGGTCGGGGTGCGCAGCCTGGTCAGCCAGCCTCCGTCGCTCGAGGAGCTGTTCCTGCGGCAGTACCAGAAGGACGAGCGATGACCGGCGTCGGCAGTCTGGTCCGGCTGATCCTCCGCCGCGACCGCGTGATCCTGCCCCTGTGGGCGGTGCTGCTCGGGCTGGTTCCGGCGGGCTATGTGGCGTCGTTCGAGGGGCTCTTCCCGACCGTCGCCGAGCGGCTCGACTACGCCCGCGTCAGCGCCACCAACGCCGGTTTTGTCACGCTCTACGGTCCGCTGGAGGGCTCGTCCCTCGGCGAGCTGGTGGCCTGGCGGGCAGGTTTCCTTCCCGTTCTGGTCGCGCTGTGTGCCGTGCTCACGGTCGTGCGGCACACGCGCGCCGATGAGGAGTCCGGCCGCACCGAGCTGGTCGGCGCGGCCGCGGTCGGGCGTCACGCCCAGCTCGCCGCCGCTCTTCTGACGACGGCTGGGGCGAGCCTCGTGCTCGGGGCCGTGCTGACCGCCGCGATGGTCGGGCAGGGAATGCCGGTCGAGGGTTCGCTGGCCTTCGGCGCCGAGATGGCCCTGACCGGCTGGGCGTTCGCGGGCGTCGGCGCGATCGCGGCCCAGCTCACCAGCAGTGCCCGCAGCGCCCGCTCGATCGGCCTGCTCGCGCTCGGCGTGGCTTTCGTGCTGCGCGTCGGCGGCGACACCTCGGCCCTCAGCGACGGCGCGCTCTCGTGGCTGAGCTGGCTCTCCCCGATCGGATGGGTGCAGCACCTCTTCCCGTACGGCGCCAACAACTGGTGGCCCGCGGTCCTCGCGATCGTGTTCTCAGCCGGGACTTCCGCTGTGGCCGCCGTGCTGCTGACCCGCCGCGACTTCGGCGCCGGCCTGCTCCCCGCACGGCTCGGCCCGGCCTCCGCGTCCGCCGGGCTCAGCACCCCGTTCGCGCTGGCCTGGCGACTGCACCGCGGCCTGCTGCTCGGCTGGACGATCGGCTTCGCCCTGCTCGGTCTCATCTTCGGTGGCGTCGGCGGCAGCGTCCTCGACATCGCCTCGGAGAACCAGGGCCTGAGCGACATCTTCGCCCGCCTCGGCGGCTCCGAGGCCCTTGTGGACAGCTACTTCGCCGGCACCGCGGGCATCCTCGGCCTGATCGCCGCCTGCTACGCCGTCCAGGCCACGCTGCGCCTGCGCGACGAGGAACAATCCGGCCACGCCGAAGCAGTCTTGACCACGGCCGTCTCCCGCTACACGTGGGCCGGCACCCACCTGCTCTTCGCCCTGCTGGGCCCGGCCGTGGTTCTCGCCGCCGCGGGCCTGGCCACCGGACTGGCTTATCCACAGGGCGATCTGGGCACGATTCTGGCCGGTACGCTCGTGCAACTACCGGCGGTGTGGGTGCTGGCCGCCCTCGCCGTGCTGGCGTTCGGTCTGCTGCCGCGCCTGTCCGCGGTGGCCTGGGCCGCGCCCGCCCTGTGCCTGCTGATCCTGCTCGTCGGCCAGACCCTCCAACTCGACCAGTGGATCCTCGACCTCTCCCCGTTCACCCACGTCCCCCACCTGCCCGGTGGCGACATCTCGGCCACCCCGCTGGTGACGCTGACCGTGGTGGCCGCGGCGCTGACCGCAGCGGGAATCGCAGGCCTGCGCCGACGCAACATCCCCGATTAAGAGCAAGACGTCGCAGCGGGGTGGGTGGTTACCGACCGTCGCTCCCGCCGAGGGCCGCGGCGGGGTGAGCAGGGCGCTGGCGCGCCCAAACCACTCACCCCACCACGGCGACCTGCGTGAGTGGTTGCGCCCGAAAGACCAGCCGGCGGGGCGTTCGCGAGCCGTCTCGCCGACGCTGGCACAGCGGATCAGATCACCGCAACACCAGCAGGTCCAGAGCATCGACGACCGGCCCGCCCTGTGCGCGTGCGGCCTCAGCCAGCCGCGCTACCCCTGCCGCATACGCCTCGTCGCTGATCAGCTGCAGCGGGATGTGCGCCTCCCGCCGCAGCTGGCTGGCGGCTGCGGCCACACCCAGCCATCCGAGCGGCTAGCAAGACAAACTGCACCGGTTCATATGGGCAGCGGCACGGATCCGGAAGCTACGTCCCCCAGCTTGCCCACCCACCCGGAAGAGCAGGGCGACACAACCTCGCGCCGGAGGGGTAAGACGGGTGGCTTGGGCCGTAAGAACAGGGTTGATGTTGACGTCGCCGGGTTTCAGGCCATCCATGACGTCCGGGTCGCAGTCGACGTTTCCGGCGAGGCGATCACCGGCGCACACGCCGAATCCTCGCTTGCCGCGCTCAGCGCGAGCGTTGTCGGCCAGGCTGTCGAAGTGGGCGGCCGTCGCCTCGGCGGAGCCGCAGGCGCTGGTCAGCCAACGAACGGTCTGCTCATCCTTGCCGGCGATGTGCGCCGCGACATCAACGTCCGTCAGAGCTCGCAGCGTGATCCTCATGCGGTGACCATAGGGAACCGCTCGCAGCGCCCGACAGTCGTCATGCAACCTCGCGGTGGTATCAGGCCAGCATGTCGCTCATCGAAAATGCGTAGATATCCAGGCTTCGACATCCTCGGTCAGCCAGATCCGGCCCGAGTCGAGATCAGCTACGGGTTCCGGGAAGGAGGCGTCCAGGCTGAGGCTGCCGAACTCCCCCGTCGTGACGCCGAGTCGGGCTCGCACCTCGACTACGCCCATCAGGCTGATCTCGCCCGGTTCCTCGATTTCGGGCTCGCCGTCAGCATCACGAGCGAGCTTCGATCCGCTTTGCGTCATGTCGTCCATCTTACGGATGCAGTTGTCATACGTAACCTCTGGAGGCACACTGCGTGTGCCAATTCCGGGGCGTCATAACGTCTGTAGTTGTGGGACTCAAAGGGCGCCTCTTCACGACCGGAGACATCGCTGTCCGGCTCGGCGGTGTCACCCGCCAGTACGCCGCGACCATCGCCGGACGGAAAGGCTTCCCCGAGCCTTTCGAGGACTGGGGACCGGGCCAGCTCAAGGTGTGGCGCGTCGAAGACGTCGAGGCGTGGATCAAGGCCAACCGCCCTGAGCTAGACGCTTAGAACAGCCGGGGCCGGCTATGGGCGGTCGGTATCGATGACGATGCCGAGGGCGCCGGCCAGGATGTAGGACAGCTCCAGTAGGTCGTCGGGGTGGACGATCGCGCCCTCCCAGTTGGTGATGCCACCGATGCCCTGCAGTTCGCAGTGCCGGAACCGGGTGCCGGCCATGGTGGCCTGGTGGAACTGCGCCCCGGACAGGTCGCAGTCGGTGAAGCTCGCACCGCGCAGATCGGCTTCGGTGAAGTCGGCGCCGGCCAGGTTGCAGTTCTGGAAAGTCACCGCCTCGAAGCGCGTGAAGCGCCAGTTCGTCAGGTCGGCCTTGCAGTCGGTGAATGCGACGTCGCTGAGCATCGCGCCGCTGGCCGCCAAGCCGGTCGCTCGGCAGCCCGACAGGCTGACCCGTTCGAGTCTTGCGTTCTCGGCCCGCACGTTGGACAGGTCGGAAGTCTCCACGACACAGTCGGTGAAGCGCACGGTCTGCAGTTGTGCGCCCGCGAAACTCGTCTGGCGAAAGGCGCAGCGGTCGAACTCGACGCTTTCCGCCAGCGTGCCGCCCAGGTCGACGCCCTGATAGCCAGCGGCCTCAACCGTCTGCTCGTGTTCGAGTTCGCACTGCACAACACTGGCCGGAGAGAGCGATTCCGGCAGTTTGGGCGCCAGCGGCGGACCCATGCGCGGACGGCGGTTGGTCGCGGCTCGTCGGTTGATCACCGGATTACCCTAGGCGGCGTGCCTATCCCGGAGTTCGTCGTCGCCCTCAGGAAGAAGGTCGGGCACGACCCGTTGCCGCTGCCGGGCGTGATCGCCGTCGTGCTCGACGACCGGAACCGTGTGCTGCTCGTACGCCGTTCCGACACCGACGAATGGGCGCTGACCACCGGTTGTCTCGAGCCCGGCGAACAGCCGGCCGACGGCGCGAGACGCGAGGTGCGGGAGGAGACCGGCGTCGAGGTCACCGTCGAACGCCTGCTCGCTGTCGAGGCGCTCGATCTCGACGTGGCCCCGAACGGCGACCAGATCTACTGGCTCTGCGTCGGATTGCTGTGCCGCTACGCGGGCGGCGCGGCGCGGGTCAACGACGACGAATCGGTCGACGTGCGGTGGTTCGAGGCCGCGGACGTGCCGGCCCTGCCGCCGCACCAGGCCCGCTGTCTGGAGCAGGCGCTGCGTGGCGACAGGCCGTAGAAGCGTCACCCCACGTGTACGTGAGGGCGTCGGTTGCGGTCGGGTTCGGCCTGGCGGATCATTTCGCGGGTTACCGGGGCCACCTCGCCCTGGCCGAAGATCAGGTAGCGGATGAAGTTGGCGACCGGGCTGCCCTCGGTCCATTCGAAGTAGATGTGTGGCCGGCGGCCCGTGGTGTCGCGGATCCACAGCAGCAGGGCGGCCAGCGCGCTCGGCACCGACGAACTCTCCACGCGCAGCACCCGGTAGCGGTGGTGCAGGACCTCACCCCGTACGCGGAGCTCGGTCTCGAAATCGGAGGCGTCGGCGACCGTCACCTCTACGAAGATCACGTCACGGTCGTCGGCCATGTCGTTGTCGGCGAGGATCTGAGCGATCTTGTCGCTGTATTCGCGGGTGTCGCGGCCGTCGGGCTCGTTGGCGACCAGCCGGATCTGGCGACGACGGCATTCGTTGAGGAAGCCGCGCGCGACCTCGTCGGCTTCGATGTTCGTGACGCGCAGGTCGAACGAGCGGAAGAGCCGGGACAGGAACGAGGTCACCAGGATCGCCGCGATAAAACAGGCCGCGATCTTCACGCCGTCCGGCCGCTCGACCACGTTGGCGACGGTCGTGTAGGCGAACAGCACCGCGATGACCCCGAAGGCGTACGTCCGTTTGCGTTGCCCTCGTCGGCGGGCCGAGAGCGTCACGGCGACCGCGGCTGACGTGATCAGCACCAGGACTCCGGTGGCGTAGGCGCCGCCCTGCGCGTCGACGTCGGCGTCGAAGATCCAGGTGATCAGGAACGCCGTGCCGGTGAAGACCAGCACCAGGGGGCGTACGGCCCGGGCCCAGCTGGGCGCCATGCCGAAGCGCGGCAGGTAGCGCGGCACCAGGTTGAGCAGCCCGGCCATCGCCGATGCCCCCGCGAACCACAGGATCGCGATCGTCGACAGGTCGTACGCGGTCCCGAAGACGTTGCCGAGCCTCTCGTGGGCCAGGAAGGCCAGCGCGCGCCCGTTCGCCTCGCCGCCCGCCTCGAACTCCGACTGCGGGATCAGCACGGTGGTGACCAGGCTGCTGGTCATCAGGAACACGCTCATGATCACGGCGGCCGTGGTGAGCAGCTTCTTCGCGCCGCGGATGCGTCCGGCGCGGTCGCCCTTGATGTGCGGCATGACCGCGACGCCGGTTTCGAAGCCGGACAGTCCGAGGGCCAGTTTGGGGAAGACCAGCAGCGCGATGCCGACCATGGCGAGCGGACTGCCGTGCGAGGTGGTCAGCGCGTCGGTCCAGTCGATCACCGCGTGCGGGTGGGTGATCACCTGCCACAGTCCGTCGCCGATGACGACGACGTTGAGCACGAGATAGATGCCGACCAGGCCGACCGCGATGCCGATCGCCTCGGTGAAGCCCTTCAGGAAGACCGCGCCGAGCAGGGCGATCAGCAGCATGGTCACGATCACCTGGTGGCCCTGCAGCGAGTCGGGCCAGAACGGGTTCTCGTCGATGTGCGCGGTCGCGTCGGCGGCCGAGAGGGTGATCGTGATGATGAAGTCGGTGGCCGCGAAGCCGAGCAGGGCCAGGACGAACAGCTTGCCCTTCCAGAAGGACAGCAGCTTGACCAGCATCGCGATCGAGCCCTCGCCGTTCGGGCTGTCCGAGGCCACGCGGCGATAGACGGGCAGCGCCCCGAGCAGGGTCACCAGCACGAGCACGAGGGTGGCGATCGGCGAGAGAACACCGGCGGCGAGGGCGGCGATGCCCGGCTGGTAGCCCAGCGTGGAGAAGTAGTCCACGCCGGTCAGGCACATCACCTTCCACCACGAGTGCGGCTTCTCGTCGGGGTCGGCCGGCTGGCCGTGCGGGCCCTCGTGGTGCTGTGCGGTCTCGTTCAGTCCGGAGAGCATCCAATCCCGGAACCCGGTTGCGGTCACCGCAAAATGGTTCCATCGTCGTGACATCGACCGCCAAGCGAGAGCGTTAATACGGCGTCAAAAAAGCCGCGCATCCTCTCCGTGGGTAGCGGCGTTGACACGGCGTGCGATTTCTCTCCGTCCTGGTGCTGCTGACCATGAGCGGGGCCGCCCCGGCCGCGCCGCTCGCGGCCCGCTACACGTTCGACGGGCCCGCACCGCTGGCCGACGTCTCCGGGCACGGCCATGACCTCAGCCCGGTCAGCCGGTTCGGCGGCGCGTTCCAGACGGTGCCGCACGGTGCCGGCAAGGCTCTGGCGTTCCCGCCACCGTGCCGCAACGAGCCCTGCCCCCGGATCGCGCTGCGGGCGGCCAGCACGACGGAGCTCAACCCGGGCCGGCGCCCGATCCGCTACGGCGCCTCGGTGCGGCTCGCCCCCGATCAGACGACCGACGGCGAGAACGTGTTGCAGAAGGGCTATTCGATGCGGGGCAGCCAGTACAAGCTGCAGATCGACGGCCTGGCCGGGCGGCCGAGCTGCGTGCTGGTCGACGACCGGCACCCGCGCATCCACGCCGCGATCAGCAGCGTGGGCATCGCCGACGACCGCTGGCACACGCTGGAGTGCCGCCGCGACGGGACCCGCCTGAGCATGCTGGTCGACGGCTTCGAACGCGGGCGGGCCACGTTACCGGCCGGCCTGTCGGTCAACAACCGCCTGCCGTTCAGCATCGGCGGGAAGGGCTCCTACGCCGACAACGACCAGTTCCAGGGCATGCTGGACGACGTCTGGGTGACGATTCAGGCCGGCGGCAGCGCGTAGGGGCGGGAGACGACCTCGACGTTGCTGAACCACGTGGTGACGTGCACGCGGATCTCGGGCGTGCCGGGCAGGCGCGGCACGGCGGCCAGGTGCATGTTGCGCGACGAGAAGACGACCGTTCCGGTCAGGTCGACCTCGACCCCCTCCGGGACGATGATCTTCAGCTCGCCGAAGGTGCAGGTGCCGGCGACCTCGATGACGTCCTGGTCGGTGAGCACCTCGCGCAGGTCGAGCTCGGTCGAGCCGAACAGGGTGAAAAGCTTGAGCCGCGGTTCGCGCAGCCGCCAGCGGCCCCGGCGCTTGTTCTCGCTGAAGACGGTGACGACCTTGTCGACCGTGGTGGCCGAGCCGACGACCGGCGCGCGGCCCAGGTCGGCGGTGACCCGGACCAGATCTTCGGTCGTCTCGGCGGCCCAGACCTCGCCGACGCGCACGCTGAACTGCTCAAGCGTCAGAATGCCGTCGCCGCACGCCTTCTGCAGCAGCTCGGCGGCGCGCTCACGCTCGGGCTCGGAGGGCGGCACCCGCATCGGTGTGGTCACGACGCGATCTTAGGGCTTCCGGGCCACCAGGCCATAGACGCTGACCTCGGCCGGCGTCGGGCGGGGCTGCGGCTCGTCGTCGGCGCGCCAGTCGCTGACGGCCACGATGCCCGGCTCGAGGATCTCCAAGCCTTCGGCGATCGTACGGACCTCGTCGCGCGTGCGCGGCCAGGCGTCGATCTGACCCCGGGCCGCCATCGCCTCGAACCGGGCGCGGGTCTCGGCGTCGGAGAAGTCGCCGGTGCCGTTGCTCAGCACCAGGTAGCTGCCGGACGGCAGGGCGTCGAGCAGCGTGCGCACCAGCCCGGCGGCCTCGTCGGTGTCGCGGATGAAGTGCAGCACGGCGATGAGCATCAGCGCGACCGGCTGATCGAGGTCGAGCACGTCGCGGAGGGCCGGGTCGGCGAGGATCTTGCCGGGGTCGCGCAGGTCGGCCTCGAGATAGGCGGTGCGGCCCTCGGGGGTGCTGGTCAGCAGCGCCCGCGCGTGCACCAGCACCATCGGGTCGTTGTCGACGTAGACGACGCGCGAGCCGGGCGCGATGCGCTGGGCGACCTCGTGCGTGTTGTCGGCCGTGGGCAGGCCGGTGCCGATGTCGAGGAACTGCCGGACGCCGGCTTCCTGGGTCAGGTGGGTGACCGCGCGCCGCAGGAAGCCCCGGTTCTCGCGAGCGGTCGTGCGGATGGTGGGGAAGACCGCGGCGATCTGCTCGCCCGACTCGCGATCGACGGCGAAGTTGTCCTTGCCGCCGAGCCAGTAGTTGTAACGCCGCGCCGAATGTACCCGGGTCTCATCCACCATCCGGGCAGTTTAGTCCTTTGTGGAGGACGTCAGCGCCCCGGAAAGTTCAGCAAACGCCCAGGTGTGCAGCGTGGCGGGAGTCGTGCTGCGAAAATCTCGCGGCGCCCGGTCGGGGTGGTCACGACAATCGTCATGACCACCCGTTTACCCGGCTCAGACCTGCAGGAACTCGATTCCCAGCAAACTGGCGGCGGCCTTGTAGTCGGCGGCGCGGTGGCCGAGCGACAGCGACCAGTGGTGGCCGACGCCGGAGGCGCTCCAGTCGTCGACCCACTCGCCCGGGTCGCGGCCGAAGTCGACCCGGCTCGTGGTGTTGCCGATCGCGAGCAGCGGTCCCTCGACCACGGTGCCCTCGCCCGCGATGAACGACAGCGAGCCGTCCCGGTCCTGGCCCAGCCCGAGCAGGGTCACCGGCCCGGGGCGTACGTCGAATTCGACCGAGACGCCCCAGCCACGCTTGCCGTGATAGACGCCCAGCCCGCGCAGCAGCGGCTGCCGTGAACTGACCGCGAGGTGGGCCGGCCCGTCGTGCCCCATCTCGACGACGTCGTCCTCGAAATTCAGCGCCTGGATCTCGCAGAACGATCCACCTGCCCCGGCGACCTGGGTGGCGAGCTGGGCCACGGTCGTACGCAGCTCGTATTCACCGGTCGTCGGGATGCCCCGCGCGGTCAGCAGCGACGCGCCCAGGATCATGCCGGCGCCGAGCCGCTCGTGCTGCTCGCCGGCCAGCCCACGGTGGTAGTAGGCGAGGCTGTCGAGGTCGAAGTCCTCGGCGAGCTTGTCGAGGCCGACCGAGACGCGAGCGCCCCAGGCGAAGTCGTCGTCCTTCACCGAGTCGTCCAGCACGAAGATCTTGCGGGCCAGCTCCATCCGCTCGGCGACCTCGTCGTCGGTCGCCGCGAGCGTGCGTTCCCGAAGGTCGTCGAACTCGAGCACCTCGACGTGCGAACCGAACGTGGTCGGCAGCAGCGTGAGGTCGGTCGACACGTCGAGCATGCCCGGATAGAGGTGGCCCATCAGCCCGTGCCGGGCCGTACGCAGCGCGGCCCGCACCCGGGCGGCGGTGATCCACCGCGAGATGCGCGTCCAGGCGCTCTCCTGCTTGAGCCAGCCGGTGACCGACCGGAACGGGATGCCGGCCCGCCGGAACAGGTTGCCGACCTCGGGCACCGGGCACTGCCCGCAGTAGGCCAGCCAAGCCCCGGTGTCGAAGGTGGCGTGGTCCATCTTCTCGGTCGGCTGCAGGTCGATGACCAGCACCGGGGTGTTCGACCGCTGCGCGATCGGCAGCACCATCGACGACGTGAGATAGGTGGTCAGGAAGAGCACGATGAGGTCGCAGTCGGCCTGCCGCAGCTTCTCGGCCGCGACCGCGCCCTCCTGCGCGTCGGAGATGAAGCCGACGTCGGTGACCTCGGCGTCCATCTCCTGGAACCGCTCGGAGACGTACCGGGCCGACTCCTGCAACTGCGGCAGCAGGTCGGGGAACTGCGGCCAGTACGTGCCGAGGCCGCCGGCCACCAGCCCGATCCGGGTCTTACGTCGTGCTTTAGGGGTGAGGATCATGCTGTCTCCCAAAGGATCACGTGCAGGTTGCGGGGGCCGTGCACCCCCTCGACCCGGTTGAGCTCGATGTCGCTGGTCGCTGAGGGCCCGCTGATCCACGTGAGGGGGCGGGTCGGTTCGAGCTGGGCCACGGCCTCGGGCACGGAGGCGACCACCTGTTCCGGACGCAGCACGCAGATGTGCAGGTCGGGCAGGAGTGAGAGGATGCGCCGCCCCTGATCGTCGGAGGCGTCCAGCACGATCGTGCCGGTCTCGACAACGGCGACGGCCGCGGCGGTCACGACACCATCGGCCGCGGCGATCTCAGCCGCCGAAAGACCGTCGTCACGACGCACCGGCACCTCCGGCGGCAGCCATTCCCCGGGCAGACCAGGGGGTACGACCAGAGTGCCCGACCCGATGATCTCGGCGATCGCGCCCGAGACATCCGACGTACGGTGAACTACCGCCTTGTAGTCGACCAGCCGCTCGACGAGCAAGTCAAGATCAACAGGTGCCGCGCCGGTCCGATAGTCGCGCGGGATATCGGGCTCCGCGGGAGAAGAACCCAGCGCCTGGCGGATTCGCCCGAGAATCAGCTCTTTGCTGCTCATCGACCCCGCCACCAATCCCTGAAGGTCTCCGACGGCGGCGTGGGCAGGTCGCGCGAGGACGACCAGCCGTTCAACGGCGGCGGCAACCCCCGACCCCGTTTACCGAGCAACTTCGCCAGCCTGGCGGCTTTCTGCGCGCGCTCATAGAGCTTGGGATGGTCCATCGTGTACGCCGCAGCCGCCATCGCGGTCCTCTCGGCGCGCGGGTGCGGCACCTGGTTACGCAGGTGCACGAGGATCGACGGGATGTCGATCTTCACCGGGCAGGCGTCGAAGCACGCCCCGCACAGCGACGACGCGTACGGAAGCGAAGCGTTGTCCTCGACCCCGGTCAGCTGCGGCGAGAGGATCGCGCCGATCGGGCCGGGATAGACCGAGCCGTACGCGTGCCCGCCCGTCCGCTCGTAGACCGGGCACACGTTGAGGCAGGCCGAGCACCGGATGCAGTGCAGCGCCTGGCGACCCACCTCGTCGGCCAGCACCGCCGTACGCCCGTTGTCGAGCAGCACGAGGTGGAAGTTCTGCGGCCCGTCGCCGGGCGCCACCCCGGTCCACATCGACGTGTACGGGTTCATCCGCTCGCCGGTCGAGGCGCGCGGCAGCAGTTGAAGGAACACTTCGAGGTCCTGCCATGTCGGTACGAGCTTCTCGATGCCCATGACGGTGATCAGCGTTTCCGGCAGGGTCAGGCACATGCGCCCGTTGCCCTCGGATTCGACGACGGCGAGCGTGCCGGTCTCGGCGATGCCGAAGTTCGCCCCCGACACGGCCACCTTGGTGCTGAGGAACGTCTCGCGCAGGTAGCGCCGGGCCGCCGCGGCCAGCACGGGCGGATCATCGGTCAGGTCCGGATCGACCCCCGGCATCTCCGAAAGGAAGATCTCGCGGATCTCGGAGCGGTTGCGGTGAATAGCCGGCACGAGGATGTGCGACGGCTTGTCGTGGCCGAGCTGCACGATGAGCTCGGCCAGGTCGGTCTCGACCGGCGTGATGCCGGCGTCCTCGAGAGCCTCGTTGAGCCCGATCTCCATCGTCGCCATCGACTTGATCTTGATGACCCGCTGCTCGCCGGTCGCCTTCACCAGGTCGGTGACGATGCGGTTGGCCTCCGTGGCGTCGGCCGCCCAGTGCACCACGCCACCGGCCGCAGTGACCCTCTCCTCGAGCTGCTCGAGCAGCCGCGGCAGATTGGCCATCGTGTACGCCTTCAGTGCCGACCCCGCCGACCGAAGCTCCTGCCAGTCCGGCAGCTCGGCGATGACCGCGCCCGATTTGCCGCGGATGGTCGTCGTCGCGTGCTGCAGGTTGCGCCGCAGCTGCGGATTCGCCAGCGCCGTCCGCGCCGCCTCAGGGAACGGCTCGTCGCCCCGCAGGTGACCCACACCCCGAGGTGCGTACGCCGGCATGCCCAGAAATGTGCTCACGAGCCAGCCTCCGTCGACGCCAGGATCTCGGCCAGGTGCACCGTCCGCACGCCGGACTGCAGCCGGGACAGGCCACCGCCGATGTGCATCAGGCAGGACGCGTCGCCGGCCGTGCAGACGTCGGCGCCGGTGTCGAGCACGTGCCGCATCTTGTCGGCCAGCATCGCGGTCGACGTGTCCGCGTTCTTCACCGCGAACGTGCCGCCGAACCCGCAGCACTGCTCGGCCGCGGGCAGCTCGACCAGGTCGAGCCCGCGTACCTGGCGCAGCAGCCGCAACGGGCGATCGCCGACCCGCAGCACCCGCAGCGAATGGCAGGTCGGGTGATAGGTGACCCGATGCGGGTAGTAGGCGCCGACGTCCTCGACCTTGAGCACGTCGATCAGCAGCTCGGACAGCTCGTAGGTGCGGCCGGCGACGGTCTCGGCTCGCGACGCCAGCCCCTCCTCGCCGGCCTGGCGCGCGACCATCGCGTGCTGGTGGCGGATCGAGCCGACGCAGCTGCCCGAGGGGGCCACGATGACGTCACACGACTCGAAGGTGCGCACGTAACGGCGTACGAGGGGAAGTGCCTCTTTCTGGTAGCCGGTGTTGACGTGCATCTGGCCGCAACAGGTCTGCTCCTCGGGGAAGACGACCTCGTGACCGAGCCGTTCGAGAAGCTGGACGGTTGCCTTCGCCGCGGCCGGGAACATCGTGTCGGCAAGGCAGGTGGCGAACAACGCTATCCGCACTGCGCCTCCTTAACGGGGGATCTGGGGCTCGTACCGCACCACTCGCTGAGTTTCTCGCAGAACCGTACGCAGCGCCGCGAGGTCACCGTTGATCACCCCGGCCGCGCGGGCCTGCACGAGCAGGTTGCCCAGCGCGGTCGCCTCGACCGGCCCGGCCAGCACCGGCAGCCCGCAAGCGTCGGCGGTGAGCTGGCAGAGCAGCTCGTTGCGAGCCCCGCCGCCGACGATGTGGATCGCGTCGACGTGCCGTCCCGAGAGCTGCTGGGCCTGCTCGACGGCCCGCTTGTGGGCGACCGCGAGACTGTCCACGATGCACCGGGTTAGCACCGCCGGGCTCGGATCTTGCAGACCCGCCGCTTTCGCCACCCGCTGAGCCATGTCGCCCGGCGGCATGAACACGGGATCGTCGAGATCGATGACCACGGGCTTCTCTCGTGAGGCGGCCCGCAGCAGCTCGGTGATGTCCGGGTTGCCCCACTCGCGCATGCACTCCTGCAGCGGCCACAGCCCCATCACGTTGCGCAGATAGCGGATCGTGCCGTCGACCCCGCCCTCGTTGGTGAAGTTGGCCTGCCTCGAGGCCACGCTCAGCACCGGCTCGTTCAGTTCCAGACCGACCAAAGACCAAGTGCCGCAAGAGATGTACGCGAAATGCTCGCTCTCGGCCGGCACACCCACGACGGCCGACGCCGTGTCGTGCGACCCCACGGCCACCACACGCGTGCCGCGGTAGTCGCCGATC
This sequence comes from Actinoplanes solisilvae, assembly GCF_003999975.1. Classification (GTDB taxonomy): domain Bacteria; phylum Actinomycetota; class Actinomycetes; order Mycobacteriales; family Micromonosporaceae; genus Actinoplanes; species Actinoplanes solisilvae. The sequence goes on from NZ_RJAC01000002.1 coordinate 549,041, forward strand.
ACGTCGCCGGGTTGCCGGATCGGCGGCAGCAGCGAGGGTCGCAGGCCGAGCTCGGCGATCAGGGGCGCCGACCAGTCCCGGGTACGCACGTCGAGCAGCCCGGTCGTCGACGCGTTCGTGTATTCGGCGCCCATCTCCCCGGTCAGCCAGTACGCCAGCAGATCCGGGATGAGCAGCATCTGCTGGGCGATCTCGAACTGCGGCGTGCCCTGCGCGGCGGCGAGCTGATAGATCGTGTTGAACGGCAGCTTCTGCAGTCCACTGATCTCGTAGAGCTTCTCGTCGCCGACCGTCAGGCGCACGTTGTCCGTACGGCCGTCGCGGTAGTGCACGGGGTTGCCGAGCAGCGCGCCCGACGCGTCGAGCAGGCCGTAGTCGACCGCCCACGAGTCGATGCCGATGCTCTCGACCGGGCCCGCCTTCTTCAGCCCTTCCAGCACCCCGCGGTAGAGCGAGAGGATGTCCCAGTGCAGGGTGCCGCCGACACGCACCGACTCGTTGGCGAACCGATGTACTTCCTGGATTTCGACGCGGTTCTTCTCCAAGCGACCGACCATGACGCGCCCGCTGGACGCGCCGAGGTCGACCGCGGCGAACGATGTCATCGCAGGAAGGCCGCGGCCACCCCGGCGTCCACCGGAATGTGCAGGCCGGTCGTGTGGGTCAGGTCGCCGCCGGTCAGCGCGAAGACCGCGTTGGCGACGTGCTCGGGCAGCACCTCACGCTTGAGCAGGGTGCGCTGCGCGTAGTACTCGCCCAGCTTCTCCTCGGGCACGCCGTAGACGGCGGCACGCTTGGCGCCCCAGCCTCCGGCGAAGATGCCGGAGCCTCGTACGACGCCGTCGGGGTTGATGCCGTTGACCCGCACGCCGTGGGCGCCCAGCTCGGCGGCGAGCAGCCGCACCTGGTGGGCCTGGTCGGCCTTGGTCGCGCCGTAGGCGACGTTGTTGGGCCCGGCGAAGATCGAGTTCTTGCTGGAGATGTAGATGATGTCGCCGCCCAGGCCCTGCGCGACCAGGATGCGGGCGGTCTCGCGGGAGACCAGGAACGAGCCCTTGGCCATCACGTCGTGCTGCAGGTCCCAGTCCTGCTCGGTGGTCTCGAGCAGCGGCTTGGAGATGCTCAACCCGGCGTTGTTGACCACCAGGTCGACGCCACCGAAAGCGAGAACCGCCTCCTGGAGGCTCTGCACGATCGCGTCGGCGCTGGTCACGTCGGCCGCCACCGCCAGCGCCACGTCGGCGCCGCCGATCTCGCCGGCCACTGTTCGCGCGGCTTCGAAGTCGCGGTCGGCGACGACCACGCAGGCGCCCTCGGCGGCCAGCCGCAGCGCGATCGCCCGGCCGATGCCCGAACCACCGCCGGTCACATAGGCGATGCGGGTCGCGTGGGGCTTCGGCTTCGGCATGCGCTGCAGCTTGGCCTCTTCGAGGGCCCAGTATTCGATGCGGAACTTCTCGGCCTCGTCGATCGGGGCGTAGGTCGAGACGGACTCGGCGCCGCGCATCACGTTGATGGCGTTGACGTAGAACTCGCCGGCGACGCGGGCGGTCTGCTTGTTGGCGCCGAACGAGAACATGCCGATGCCGGGCACCAGCACGATGGCCGGGTCGGCACCGCGGATGGCCGGGCTGTCGGCGGTGGCGTGCCGCTCGTAGTAGCCGCGGTAGTCGTCGCGGTAGGCCTCGTGCAGCTCCTTGGCCCGGGCCACGACCTCGTCGAGCGGGGCGTCGGGGGCGGTGTCGAGCACCATCGGCTTGACCTTGGTGCGCAGGAAGTGGTCAGGGCAGGACGTGCCCTTCTCAGCGAGCTCGCCCAGACGCTCGCTGTTCACGAAGTCGAGAACAACGTCGCTGTCGGTGAAGTGTCCGACCTGCGCCCGATCAGTTGAGGCGAGCCCGCGCAGGACGGGGAAGAGCTCCGCCGCCCGCTGCCTCCGGTTCGGTGCGCTTTCGTGGACTTTCTTACCGAACGGTTCGGCTTTGCCGTGCTCGGCCAGATAGTCGGCGGCCAACTTGATGATCTCGAGCGAGTTACGTTCGGATTCCGCGCTGGTCGCGCCCCACGCGGTGATGCCGTGCCCGCCCAGGATCACGCCGATCGCCTGCGGGTTGGCCTTCTGCACGGCGGCGATGTCGAGGCCGAGCTGGAAACCGGGCCGGCGCCACGGCACCCACAGCACCCGGTCGCCGAAGATCTCCTTGGTCAGGGCCGGACCGTCGGCCGCGGTGGCGATCGCGATGCCGGAGTCGGGGTGCAGGTGGTCGACGTGAGCGGACTCGACCAGCCCGTGCATGGCGGTGTCGATCGACGGCGCCGCGCCGCCCCGGCCGTGCAGGCAGTAGTCGAAGGCGGCGACCATCTCGTCCTCGCGCTCGACGCCCGGGTAGGTGGCCGTCATCGCCCGCAGCCGGTCGAGCCGCAGCACGGCCAGGCCCTTCTCGGTCAGGGTGCCGAGGTCGCCGCCGGAGCCCTTGACCCACAGCAGGTCGGCCGGCTCGCCGGTGACCGGGTCGGTCTCGCTGCCCTTGGCCGAGGTGTTGCCCCCGGCGTAGTTGGTGTTGCGCGGGTCGGCGCCGAGCCGGTTGCTGCGCTCCAGGAGCTCACGCACTGCGGGGTTCGTCATGGTGTCCTTCGCCGGGGTCGCTAGACGTGACGCTGTGTGGGCCAAGGCCGTGGCCGTCGAACTCGGCCCGGCCATTATGCCGTGAAACGTTTCAGACGTTGCCGACACATTACGGGGCTGTAGCGACCGCGGTCAAGATGCCTTCGTCAATTGAAACGTTGCTCCTGCGTCGGTTCGGGTAACCCTCTTTCCAACGTGTCCATCCGACGAAACGGCCGCTTCCTCGCCGATCGGACGACCGCGGACGGGTCAATGGCCAGGACATCTCGATCTTCGGCCTGACCTGGGGCGATTCGCCCTTTCTTGAGTGTTCAACCATTGCGCGACGTGCAACTGTTGCGGCCGTCAATTCGGGAACGCATCTGTTCCTCGTGTCCTTTTGGAGTAGTAAGTGGCGAACATCGAGACTTCCCTCAAGGAAGCCATGACCATCGAAGGCGCCATCGGCGTCGCGCTCGTCGACTACACCAGCGGTCTCACGCTGGGGGTCATGGGCGGCGGCCTGAACATGGACATGAACGTCGCCGCGGCCGGCAACACCGACGTGATCCGGGCCAAGGTCCGCACCCTCGAGATGCTCGGCCTGGGCGACACCATCGAGGACATCCTGATCACCCTCGACTCGCAGTACCACCTGATCCGCCTGCTGAAGGCCCGCGGCAACGAGGCGTTCTTCCTCTACCTCGCGCTGAACAAGAGCCGCGCCAACCTGGGCCTCGCCCGGCACCAGCTCCGCAAGATCGAATCGGAGCTCGAGGTATGACGGCCGCCGACCTAGGCGTACGCGGCACCTCACAGTTGATCACCGAGGCGGTCCAGCAGTTCCGCACCCAGGTGCCGGAATGCGTCGGCGCCGGCCTGGTCGACATGTCCACCGGCATGCTCCTCGCCGCGGACACCCTCGAGAACCACCCCGGCGAGGTCCTCGACCTGATCGCGGCGGCCACGTTCGACCTGTTCCAGGGCCGCAACGTCACGATGATCGAAGAGATCTTCAAGGCCCGCTACGGCGTGCTCGACGGCCGGCACTACTTCCAAGAATTCCTGGCCCAGAGCGACTCGTACGTCCACGTGTTCCTGCGCAGCACCAATCAGGACATCGTCGCCGTCGTGGTCGCCCGCAAGACCGCGAACACCGGCATGATCCTGACCCAGGCCCGCCTGGTCATGAAGCAGCTGGACGCCGGCCTCAGCTGATGTCCGTGCCACCGCTGACGGAGGCGCTCGGCATCCCCGGCGCCCACGCGGTGTCCCTGCTCGACCCGGACGGCCCGCAGGTTCTGTGGCCACCCTTGACCGCGTGCTGGTGGCCCTGCACGACCTGTAGAACCCGGCCCCCCACCCCTGGAGAACGACGTGCAACCCTCCGATCCCTACCAGGCAGTCCGGGCCGAGCTGGCCGCGCTGCGCCACCAGGTCACCGGAGTGCGCGGCTGCGTCATCGCCGGCGTGGACGGCCTGCTGGTCCTACACGACACCGTGTCAGGCCCCGAACCCCACGACATCGCCGCGCTGGCCGCCGGCGCCCACGGCATCAGCCGCACCTGCGGGGCCGCTCTGCAACAGGGCACCTTCCAAGAGGTCACGATCCGCAACCAGGGCGGCTACCTCTCCGTATACGCGGTGGGCGAACTCGCCCTACTCGCGGTAATCGGCGACAGCGGCCTCAACATCGCCCGCCTCCACCTGGAAGCCCGCCCGGTCACCGCCCGCCTGGCTGACCTGCTCCGCATCCAAACCGTGAAATCGGGATATTTCGACTGAGAATCAGAAGACGAGAATCCAGAAGTACGAGTCCTCCAACGAGTTCGGGGCGCTCCTGGCGACCACCTGCAACACCGGGCCGTAGCGCCGGCTCCGGCCGTGGCGGGTGGTCACCCTAAAACCGATCAACCCCGGTACACGCCTCTGCCGCGTTGCGCCCCGCCCACCCACGCGCACCACCACCACCACGCGGCCCGCGACTACACGCCGGCCCACTGCCCCGCCACTACACGCCTGCCTACTACGTGCCCCACCCGACCGCACGCCCTACCACCACGCGCCCCACCCGCCCGGCACGTTGACGGACCGCGCGCTTAGATGGACCGCATGTCTTTGCCGGAAACGTCGGAACTGCGGCTCGCGGATGGGCGGGTTCTCCGCTACGGACTGCACGGCCCGAAAGACGGTCACCCGACGATCTTCCACGGCGGGACGCCGAGCAGTCGCTGGAAGCGGCCCTGGCTGATCGCCGCGATCGAGCGCAGTGAGCTGCGCGTGCTCATCTACGACCGCCCCGGCTACGGCGGCTCCACTCGCGACCCGGGCCGCGACGTCGCCGAGGCAGCGTCCGACACCGCAGCCCTGGCCGACCATCAGGGCTGGACGCGATTCGGGGTCTTCGGCGGCTCGGGCGGTGGCCCGCACGCGCTGGCCTGCGCCGCGTTGCTGGCTGACCGGGTCACGCGGTGTGCGGTGCTTTCCGGCATCAAGCCCAGCGACCCTGAGAAGCCGGCCCGCGACGAGACCGAACTGCGAGCCCGGCTGGCCGAGACCGCGGCCTCGATCATGTCCAAGGTCGAAGCGGGCGGCCCCGAGTTCCCGGGCGAGCCGGGCCCGGCCGCCCGCGACGACCCCGACGCGATGGCGCGGCTCCGGGCGACGTTCGTGGACAGCACCGACGGCTGGGTCGACGACAGCCTCGCCTTCGCCCGACCGTGGGGCTTCGACCCCTCGACGATCGCCGTTCCCGTAGGCGTCTGGCGCGGCACCGACGACGAGACCGTCCCCGCCGAGAATGCCGAGTGGCTACTCACGCACATCCCCGAAGCCGAGGGCCACGTCTACACCGGCGGCCATCTCCCCGGTCCCGAGATCTACTCCGAGATCTACGCCTGGCTTCGCGGGTGACCACCCGCCACGGCCGGAGCCGGCGCTACGGCCCGGTGTCGCAGGTGGTCGCCAGGAGCGCCCCGAACTCGTTGGAGGACTCGTACGTCAGATTTTGCGGTTGCGGTTGACCGTTGAGGCTCGGGCGACCAGCTCGGGGGTGAAGCTGAGCTGCTGGTGGCGGTGGTCGGGGTTGGTCGCCTCGTCGAGGACCAGCTGGGCGGCGGCTCGGCCCAGCTCCTGGCGGGGCTGACGGACCGAGGTCAGCGGGACGGCCGCGGCCGCGGCGAACTCGATGTCGTCGAAGCCGACTATGGCCAGGTCGTCGGGGACTCGCAGGCCGGCGCCGATGCTCTGCTGCAGCAGGCCCAGGGCCAGCAGGTCGTTGGCGCAGAAGGCGGCGGTCGGACGGCGGCGGACGGGCAGGCCGGCCAGACGTTCGCCGGCGGAGCGGCCCTCGGCGACGGTCATCGCCTCGGTGGGCAGGTAGACCAGGTCTTCGGGGTCGCGGCCGAGGGATTCCCAGATCTCGCGGGCGCCCTGCAGACGTTCGCGCACCTGGCCGATCGAGTCGGGACCGCCGATGAACGCGACCCGGGTGTGGCCCTGTTCGGCCAGGTGTTCCACGGCGATGCGGCCGCCCAGCACGTCGTCGACCGCTACCGAGCAGCAGCTGTCGGCGCCCCGGACGCGGTCGACGATCACCATCGGGACGCCGCGGCGGGTCAGTTCGTCGAGGTGGGGGGCGGCGGGGTCGACCGGGGTGATGAGGATGCCCTGCACACGCTGCTGGAGCAGGCGGTCGAGGTGCACCGCTTCGCGGGAGGAGCGGCTGTTGCTGTTGCAGATGAACAGGGACAGGTCGGCGTCCTCGGCGGCGAGCTCGATGCCCTGGGCCACGTCGTGGAAGAACGGGTTGGTGCCGTCGAGCATCACGTACGCCAGGGTGCGGCTGGTGCCGGCGCGGAGCTGGCGGGCGGACTCGTTACGGACGAAACCCAGGTCGGCCATGGCCCGCTCGACACGTTCACGGGTGCGGGTACTAACGACTTCGGGGCGGTTCATCACGTTTGACACGGTGCCCAGCGAGACGCCGGCGGCCGCGGCGACGTCCTTCACGGACGGCGTCCTGCCGTTGAGCACAGCAACCTCCTGGCGCGGATTGTTGAAACGTTGAAGTCGCATCCTACGGCACCCGCCGCAAATGCCTCGGCCTTGTTTCCACAACGTTTCTGACCAACGCTTGACAGGTGTGATTGGGGCCACCTACGTTGCTCGTACGTTCTCTGAAACATTTCAAAGATAGCCGAAAATAGCCCCAACACCCAGGACGTGGAGGTGGACCGTGGCGGAGGCAAACGCCCGGCCCGAGGACCAGCCGACGCGGCGCGACGAACAACCGGCCGAGGCCGGCGACGGGACGGCGGCCCAGCCGGCCGCCCGGTCCGGGGATCGCTCGGGCGCCCGGTCCGGGGATCGCCCGGCGCGGCTCGAGGTCCACGACGTCGCGAAGTCGTTCGGCGCGGTTGCCGCCGTGCAAGGTGTCAGCTTTCCGCTCTATCCCGGCGAGGCGCACGCGCTCGTCGGTGAGAACGGGGCCGGCAAGTCCACGATCGTGAAGATGCTGGCCGGGGTCCACCGTCCGGACACCGGAACCCTGCGGGTCGACGGCGTCGACGTGGACTTCGGCGGCCCCGGTGACGCCAAGGCCGCCGGCATCGCGGTGATCTATCAGGAGCCGACGCTCTTCCCCGATCTCTCCGTCGCCGAGAACATCGCGATGGGCAACCAGCCCCTGACCAAGCTGCGCCAACTCGACCGCAAGGCCATGAACGCCAACGCCGAGCGGCTCTTCCGCCGGCTGGGCGTGCCGCTCGACCCGGCCCGGCCGGCGCGCGGCCTCTCGATCGCCGACCAGCAACTCGTCGAGATCGCGAAGGCGCTGTCCTCCGAGGCCCGCGTGCTGATCATGGACGAGCCCACCGCGGCGCTCTCCGCGGTCGAGGTCGAGCGGCTCTTCTCGGTGGTGCGGTCGCTGCGCGACGAGGGCGCGGCGATCATGTTCATCTCGCACCGGTTCGAAGAGATCACCGCGCTGTGCGAGCGGGTCACGATCATGCGGGACGGCAAGCACGTCGCCACCGAGCTGGTCGCCGATCTCAGCGTCGACGACATGATCCGGCGCATGGTCGGCCGTGATCTGAGCGCGCTCTTCCCCAAGCAGGACGTCGATCCCGGCGAGGTCGTGCTCGAGGTCGAAGGCCTGTCCCGCGAGGGCGTCTTCAAGGACATCTCCTTCTCCGTACGGTCGGGCGAGATCGTCGCCCTGGCCGGGCTCGTCGGGGCCGGCCGTTCCGAGGTCATGCAGGCCGTGTTCGGTGTCGATCCGTACGACACGGGCACCGTGAAACTGCACGGCCGGCGCCTCAAGAAGGGCTCGCCCCGGGCCGCGATGGCGGCCGGCATGGCGCTCGTCCCCGAGGACCGCCGCCAGCAGGGCCTGGTCATGGAGCTGTCGATCGAGCGCAACGTGACCCTGCCCCGCGCCCGCAAGCTGGCCCGGCTGGGTCTGCTCTTCGGCGGCAGCGAGCGGGCCCACGCCCACACCTGGACACAGAAGCTGCAGACCAAGCTGGGCCGGCTCAGCGACGCGGTCGGCACGCTCTCGGGCGGCAACCAGCAGAAGGTCGTGCTGGCCAAGTGGCTGGCCACCGGCCCGAAGCTGCTGATCGTCGACGAGCCCACCCGCGGCATCGACGTCGGCACCAAGGCCGAGGTGCACCGGTTGATGTCGTCGCTGGCCGCCGACGGTCTCGCGGTCGTCATGGTCTCGTCGGAGCTGCCCGAGGTGCTGGGCATGGCCGACCGGGTCGTGGTGCTGCGCGAGGGCCGCGTCGCCGCCCGGTTGGAGCGCGCCGAAGCCACCGAAGAATCTGTCATGTACGCCGCGATGGGTCAGGAGGTCGCAGCGTGACCATCACATCGACGCCCACCAAGGCGCCGCTCGGCAACCCTGTAGCGCAGAAGGCCAGCGGGTTGTTCAAGCAGCGCGAGCTGGGCATCGTGCTCGCTCTCGCGCTGCTGGTCGCCTACACCGCGATCGACAACCCGCGGTTCCTCTCCGGGCAGAGCATCCGCGACAACCTGCTCAACACGGCGATCCTCGCGGTCATGGCGACCGGGCAGGCGATCGTGGTGATCACCCGGAACATCGACCTGAGCGTCGGCTCGGTGCTCGGCATCAGCGCGTTCGCCGTCGCCACCCTGATGAGCAAAAACCAGGACCTGCCGATGATCGTCGCGCTCCTCGTCGGCCTCGGTGTCGGCGCGGTCGCCGGCCTGGTCAACGGGGTACTGGTGCGTTACGGCAAGGTGCCCGCGCTGGTCGTCACCCTGGGCACGCTCTACATCTATCGCGGCATCACGTATTCGTGGGCCGGCGGCTCGCAGGTCAACGCCGACGAGCTGCCCCGGCACTTCCTGACCTTCGCGAACGACAGCATCCTCGGCATTCCGTGGCTGGTGCTGATCGCCCTGGTCGTGATCGCCGCCGGGTCGATCATGATGCGCAACTACCGGGTCGGCCGCGAGCTGTACGCGATGGGTTCCAGCCCCGCCGCCGCCGAGCTCGCCGGCATCAAGGTCGCCCGCAACCTGCTCGGCGCGTTCGTGCTCAGCGGCGCGCTGGCCGGACTGGCCGGGGTGCTCTACGCGGCCCGGTTCGGCACGGTGGACGCCGCGGCCGGCACCGGATACGAGCTGAACGTCGTGGCCGCCGTCGTGGTCGGCGGCGTGGCCGTCTTCGGCGGCAGCGGCACGGTGTGGGGCGCCGCCCTCGGCGCGCTGCTGCTCACCGTGATCGGCAGCGCCCTCGCGGTGCTGGACATCAACCAGTTCTGGCAGCAGGCCATCGTGGGCGCGCTGATCATCCTGGCGATCTGCGCCGACCGCCTGGTCGCCTTCCGCATCGCCCGTTCGCTGCGAAAGAGGGACGCGCATGTCTGACCGAGTGGCCACGCTGCGCTCGAGGCTGACCAGTTGGGACAGCATCATCGTGGTGCTCACCGTGCTCGTCCTGGTGGTCGCCTCGTTCAGCGTCGACAACTTCGGCACCAGCCGGAACTTCACGTTCATGGTCCTCGACCTGCTGCCGATCATCCTGATCGCGCTGCCGATGACGATGATCATCGTGACCGGCGAGATCGACCTGTCGGTGGCCAGCACGCTCGGGCTGACCAGCTCGATGATGGGCTGGCTGTGGAACCAGGGCCTCTCAATCGAGTCGATCATCCCGCTCTGCATCGTGATCGGCGCCGTCTGCGGCGTGGTCAACGGCTTCCTGATCACCGGCCTGGGGCTGCCCTCGCTGGCCGTCACGATCGGCACGCTGGCCCTCTATCGCGGGCTCGCGTTCGTCGTCCTCGGCGACGGCGCGGTGGCCGACTTCCCGTTCGACTACACCGGCTGGGTCACCGGCACGATCGGCGGCGGCGCGGTTCCCAACGTGCTGATCCTCATCGTCGCTCTCGCGCTGATCTTCGGGATCGTGCAGCACGCGACCCCGTTCGGCCGCTCGCTCTACGCCATCGGCGCGAACGCGCAGGCCGCGCACTTCTCCGGCATCCGGGTGGCACGCACCAAGTTCTGGCTCTACGTCGTCAGTGGTGCGGTCGCCGGCCTGGTCGGTGTGCTGTGGACGCTGCGCTACGCCAGTGCCCGGGCCGACAACGGCGCCGGACTCGAACTCGCCGTGGTCGCGGCCGTCCTGCTGGGCGGTGTGTCGATCTTCGGCGGAAAGGGCAGCCTGCCGGGTGTACTCGCCGGCGTCGTGCTGCTGACCGCGCTGCAGAACGCGCTGCGCCTGGAGGACGTCTCCGGCCAGGCGCTCAACATCGTCACGGGCACGCTCCTCGTGCTCTCCGTGCTGCTCCCGAACGTCACCACCGCCGTACGCGGCAATTGGCAACGCCGGAAACTTCGGCAAGCCGCGGCCACACGATAACGATCAGAGATTGGAGTACGCCGTGCTTCGCTCCTCCCGCACACTACTGTCCGTAGGCACCGCCGCACTTCTCGTCACCGGCCTGTCCGCCTGCGGTGGCACCACCAAGGACAGCGCGTCCAACAGCGGCGGCGGTGCGCAGGTCGCCGCCAGCGCCGATCCGAACGCGCAGGCCAAGGAGGGTCTGAAGATCGCCTTCCTGCCGAAGCAGCTCAACAACCCGTACTCGGATGTTGAGGTCGGCGGTGGCAAGGTCGCCGTCGGGGAACTCAAGGGCGAGTACAAGCTGGTCGGCCCGAACGACGCGTCTGCCTCGTCGCAGGTGTCCTACATCAACACCCTGATCCAGCAGCAGCAGGACGTCATCGTGGTGGCGGCGAACGACCCGAACGCGGTCTGCCCGTCGCTCAACCAGGCCCGCGCCGCGAAGATCAAGGTCATCACCTTCGACTCGGACGCCAGCAAGGACTGCCGCGACGCGTTCATCAACCAGGCCACCACGCAGGGCATCGGTGAGTCGCTGGCCAAGATGGCGCTCGAGCAGGCCGGCGGCGCCGGTGAGATCGCGGTCCTCTCGGCCACCCCGAACGCCACGAACCAGAACTCGTGGATCGACGTCATGAAGAAGGAACTGGCCAAGCCGGAGTACTCGAAGCTCAAGCTGGTCAAGGTCGCCTACGGCAACGACGACGACCAGAAGTCGTTCCAGGAGGCCCAGGGTCTGCTGCAGTCGTACCCGAACCTGAAGGCGATCGTCGCGCCGACCACGGTGGGCATCGCGGCCGCCGCGCGCTACATCAGCTCCTCCAGCTACAAGGGCAAGGTCGCGGTGACCGGTCTCGGCCTGCCGAACCAGATGCGCGAGTACGTCAAGGACGACACCGTGAAGAAGTTCGCGCTGTGGAACCCGGCCGACATCGGCTACCTCGCGGCGTACGCGGGTGCGGCGATGGCTTCGGGTCAGATCACCGGCGCCGAGGGCGAGAAGTTCAAGGCCGGCAAGCTCGGCGAGTACACGATCGGCGCCGGCGGCGAGATCGTGCTCGGCCCGCCCACCGAGTTCACCAAGGCCAACATCGACGAGTTCAACTTCTAGGTAGCAGGAACATGCGCTACTGCTTCTCCCTGCAGGTCCGCCCCGAGCGGATGGCGGAGTACGTGGAGCGGCACCAGGCCGTGTGGCCCGAGATGCAGGACGCACTTCGGGCCACCGGCTGGCGCAACTACTCGCTCTTCCTCCGCCCCGACGGACTGCTGATCGGCTACGTCGAGGCGGACGACCTCCAGACGTCCCAGGCGGCAATGGCGGCGCTGGACGTCAACACCAGGTGGCAATCGGAGATGGCGGAGTTCTTCGCCGAGGGCGGCCCGAACGACAGGTTCCCGCTGCTCACCGAGGTGTTCCACCTATCCGAGCATTCTTTGGAGACCCCATGACCGACCTCGCCGCCGTCAAGCGCGCCCTGACGGCCCAGCGCATCGAGACCCCGTCGTGGGCCTTCGGCAACTCCGGCACCCGCTTCAAGGTCTTCGCCCAGCCCGGCGTCCCTCGCACCCCCGAGGAGAAGATCGCCGACGCCGCGGTCGTCCACCGCTACACCGGCATCGCGCCGACGGTCGCCCTGCACATCCCGTGGGACAAGGTCGACGACTACGCGGCCCTCAAGTCGTTCGCGACCGACGAGGGCGTCGGCATCGGCGCGATCAACACGAACGTCTTCCAGGACGACGACTACAAGCTCGGCTCGGTCACCAACCCCGACCCCGGCGTACGCCGTAAGGCCACCGATCACCTGCTCGAGGCGATCGACATCATGGACCAGACCGGGTCGCGCGACCTGAAGCTGTGGTTCTCGGACGGCATCAACTACCCGGGGCAGGACGACCTGCGCGGCCGGCAGGACCGGTTGGCCGCGGCGCTACGCGAGGCGTACGACCGGCTCAGCGGCGACCAGCGCATCCTGCTCGAGTACAAGCTGTTCGAACCCGCCTTCTACGCCACCGACATTCCCGACTGGGGAACGTCGTACGCGCACTGCATCGAACTCGGCGAGCGGGCCACGGTCTGCATCGACACCGGCCACCACGCGCCCGGCACGAACATCGAGTTCATCGTCGCGTTCCTGCTGCGCCAGGGAAAGCTCGGCGCGTTCGACTTCAACAGCCGCTTCTATGCCGACGACGACCTGATGGCCGGTGCGGCCGACCCGTTCCAGCTCTTCCGCATCATGTACGAGATCGTCCGCGGCGACGCGCTCGACCCGGCGTACGGCATCAATTTCATGCTCGACCAGTGCCACAACATCGAGGCGAAAATCCCGGCGATCATCCGCTCGGTCATGAACATCCAGGAGGCCACCGCGAAGGCCCTGCTGGTCGACCGCGACGCCCTGGCGAAAGCCCAGTCGGCCGGCGACGTGCTCGAATCGAACGCGGTCCTGATGGACGCCTACAACACCGACGTACGCCCCCTGCTGGGCGAGGTGCGCGCCGACGCAGGCCTCGACCCCGACCCGATCGCCGCCTACCGCCGCAGCGGCTACCAGGACAAAATCATCGCCGCCCGCGTCGGAGGCACCCAGGCCGGCTGGGGCGCATAAACGCGGCTGCACCGGCTGGGGCGTCGAATCGTGGCTGTTCGACGCCTTGGCCATCCCTGAATTCAAGAATGCAGATGTCGTAGCGGGGTGGGTGGTTGCCGACCGTCGCTTCCGCCGAGGGCCCGGGCGGGCCGAGCAGGGCGCTGCGCGCCCAGAACGCTCGACCCACCCGGGCGACCTGCATAAGTGGTCACCCTCGAAAAATGAAGCTCAGCTGCCCCCGCCGCCTCCGCCGCCCCCTCCGTCGCCGCCACCTCCACCCCAGCCGCCGTCGCTCCAGCCGCCGCTGCTTCCGCCGCCGCCGTCGGAGGACGAGCTGTAGTCGTTGCCGGACGAGGGATGGTCGGTGACACCCTGGGACTGGTATCCACTGCCGGCCGCGTGACGCGCCGGCGGGACTGACGCGCTTCGCTGTGCGCGCCACGCGACTACCGCGGCCACGACGGCCACCATGACGATCAGGATGATGAACAGAACGTTCCCCATGCCGTCATTGTGTGTGGGCGGCGCCACTCCGGGTCGTGGGCGGACCTGAGGGCAGCTCGTACAGCCGCACGTCGGTCAATTCGCCGGCTTCGATGCGGCGGTCTGACCGGTCGCGACCGGCTGCCGACGTCGATCTCCCAGCTCAGCGCGAGATACCGGTAGCCTCCCTTCTGATGTTGCCGTCACGCGTTATGGGTGTGCTCGCTGAGCTGGCGCCGGCGGGGGCCGACCGTGTGCTCGATGTCAGCCGCGGCCAGCCGATCGTGTGGCTGGATGATGCGGAGCGCGCCCCGCGTGGGAAAGCCGTCGACCGCCTCGCGGCCATCGGGGCGCTGCATCGGGACGAGCGTCCGCTGCGCCGGGGCTGGGGATTTCTCGCCGGGCGGGCCGAGATCGACGGGAAGCAGCGGAAGATCCGCGTGCCGTTGCTCAGTCAGCCGGTGCAGCTCGAACGCGGGCTGCTCGGCTATCGGGTGGTGCCGGCCGGCGACGTGGAGATCACGCCGCTGATCGAGGACCGGGAGCTGGCGGCCGCGCTCGAGGCAGCGCCGGGGCTGGCCGGGCCGGGATGGCTGGCGGCCACCGGGAGCAGGGCCTGGTTGTGGTCGGCGGCCGAGGCCACGGGTCTTCCGGTCGATGCGCTGTCGGCCGGGCGAAAGGTGCCCACCGACCGGGTAGTGCTTGTTCCGGAAGCCGGACTGTTCGTGGTGCGGGATGTCTTCGGGGCCGGGCTGGCCGACAGTCTGCGCAGCTGGGCCGGGCGTGACCTCGCCGGCACCGCCCTGGCCGCGATCTATGCGGGCGGCGAGAACACCGATCGGGCGGGCAGCGGGGAAGCGGTGCTTTCGCCGCTGCCGTTGAGCGAGGCGCAGGCCGACGTGGTGGAGCGTGTGCGGACCGCTCCGATCACGGTCGTCTCGGGGCCGCCCGGGAACGGCAAGAGTCACACCGTGGTCGCCGCGGCGCTCGACGTCGTGCATCGCGGCGGTTCGGTGCTGGTCGCGACTCAGTCGCCGCACGCCGCGGAGGTGCTGGCCAAGCTGCTGGAACGCTATCCGGGCCCGGTTCCGGTGCTGTTCGGCGACGCGGCTCGGCGAGAGAGCTTGGCGGCTGAGCTGACCGCGGGCCTCGACGAGGGCGTCACCGACGGCGAGCTGCGCGCGGACGCCGAGGTTGTCCGGCGGGCCCGGGACGCGGTGCGCGATCTGCGGTCCGGCCTGATCGCGGCGCTCGACGTCGAGCAACGCGCGGCCGAGCTGGACGAATGGCAGCCACGCCTGGCCGCGCTGGCCGTCGACGTGCCGGGCGCGTTCACCGACCGGGTTGACCCCGGTGCCGCGTCTCGGAGGATCGCCGGCGGTGGTCTGGCTCGATGGTGGACGCTGCGACGGCTGCGCGCGCGACGGGGCGTACCCCTGGAAAGGGTGACCGACGCGCTTGCCGCGGCCATCGCGCAGCGGGCCGCCGCCCGCCTCGCCGCGACCGGAGGCACCGACCTGGCCTCGCAGTGGCGGGCCCTCGATGACGCCGAGGCGAGACTCGCCGCCGACGTCGGCAACGCCATGCGTCGCGCGGCCCGCAGCCGCCGGCGCTGGGACCGGGCCGGTCGCCGGGGTGCGGCCGACCTGGCCGCCGCGTTGCGGGCCGGCCGTAACCGCCGTCGCGAGCTGCTCGCCGGGTTGGCCGCCGAGCCCCTGGTGCGCGCTCTCCCGCTCTGGATCGGCACGGTGGCCGATGTCGAGGATCTGCTGCCGGCCGCCCCGGGCATGTTCGACCTGGTGGTGCTGGACGAGGCGTCCCACGTGGACCAGGTGCGCGCCGCGCCCGTGCTCGCTCGGGCCCGGCGGGCGCTGGTCGTCGGCGATCCGCGTCAGCTGCGGTTCGTGTCGTTCGTCAGCGACGTCGACGTGGCCGAGGTGCTCTCCCGGCACGGCGCGGACGAGCGGCTCGACGTACGCCGGGTGAGCGCCTACGACCTCGCCGCCGGTGCCGCCCCGGTGACCTGGCTGGCCGAGCACCACCGCAGCCTGCCGCACCTGATCGGGTTCTCGGCGCGGCGCTTCTACGGCGGGCGGCTCGACGTGCTCACCCGCACCCCGGCCGGCGAGCGCACCGACGCGATCGACATCGTGCGGGCGCCCGACGAGGTCGCCGCCGTCCTGAAGATCGTCGAGGAGGAGGCGGCCGCCGGCACCCGTCGCATCGGGGTGATCTCGCCGTTCCGTCCGCAGGCCGACGCCCTGGAAGCGGCCCTGGTCGACGCCTACCCGGTCGAGCGGATCGAGGAACTGGGCCTGCGGACCGGGACCGTGCACGCCTTTCAGGGCAGCGAGGCCGAGGTCGTGATCGTCTCGCTGGGCCTGATGCCCGGGGATCCGCCGGCCCGCCGCCGCTTCGTCGCCGACCCGAACCTGTTCAACGTGATGGTCACCCGGGCCCGCCGGAAGCTCGTGGTGGTGACCGCCCTCCAAGCCGGTGAGGCCGACGGGCTGATCGGTGACTTCTTCCGGTACGCCTCTGTCCTGCCCGACCTGTCCGCCGAGGGGGAACCGGCGACGGGCTGGGCCGGCGAACTGGCCGCCGAGCTGACGCGCCTCGACGTGATCGTCCGCCCCGCGTACGCGGTGGGCCGCTGGACGATCGACCTGTGCGTCGGCCCGCCGGCGAACCCGCTCGGGGTCCTCTGCGGTCCGCACCCGGATGGCGCCGACGCCCATCTGGCCCGCCAGCGCGTTCTGACTCGGGCCGGCTGGCGTCTGGCTGACGGCTTCGCCAGCCGCTGGTCCGGGGACCCTCGGCGGGCGGCCCTCGAACTCGTGAACACACTGTGACGAGGGAAGCGCTTTCCAGCCAAATTGGCTGACTTGCCGTTTTTCGTGATCTGCGCCGGAACCGGTTCCGAGATCTCTGTTATCCGGTCGTTGTCCCTGGTGGAACCGTTTCCGTGTTTCGAGCGCAAGCACCTCACGGTTCCGGAACCATGTTCATCTATGGACAGCTGATGAACGCGTCCCTAGCGTCGGTCGCGGGGGAGCGCTCTCCCTCGTCTTGAGGAGAGTCCTTCCCGAGGGCGCAAGAGTCCCCCTTGCGCATCCCCGCCCAAGGAGAAGCAATGACCATCCCCATCTCCTCCGCACCCGAGCGGAGACGCTCCCCCTGGCGCCTCGCCGCGATAGGTGGCCTCGTCGCCACCGTCGTAGCGGGTTACGCCGCCGCCACCGCGACCGGCGCCAGCGCCGCCGAGATCCTGCTCTCGCAGGGCCGGCCGGCCACCGCGTCGTCCACCGAGGCGGCCGGAGCCTACGCGGCCGCCGAGGCCGTCGACGGCAACACCGGCACTCGCTGGGCGTCGGCGTTCAGCGATCCGCAATGGCTTCAGGTCGATCTGGGCAGCTCGAAGGCGATCACCCGCGTCGAGCTGAACTGGGAGACCGCCGCCGGCAAGGCCTTCCAGATCCAGGTGTCCGACAACGCCAGCACCTGGACCAGCGTCTACTCGACCACGACCGGGACCGGAGGCAACCAGTCCCTCACGGTCAACGGCACCGGCCGCTACGTGCGCATGTACGGCACGCAGCGCACCACCGGCTACGGCTACTCGCTGTGGGAGTTCAAGGTCTTCGGCGACGACGGCGGCACCACCAACCCGACCATCCCGGGCGGTGGCAGCCTCGGCACGAACGTCGTGGTCTTCGACCCGTCGATGTCGAGCGCGACCATCCAGGCCCGCGCCGACCAGATCTTCGCGCAGCAGGAGCGGGCGCAGTTCGGCACCGGGCGCTACGTGCTCGCGTTCAAGCCGGGCACCTACAACAACCTGAACATCCAGGTCGGTTTCTACACGTCGATCGTCGGCCTCGGGCAGAACCCGCAGGACGTACGCATCAACGGCGACATCACCGTCGACGCGGGCTGGTTCAACGGCAACGCCACCCAGAACTTCTGGCGCAGCACCGAGAACGTGTCGGTCTACCCGGTGAACGGCACCAACCGCTGGGCCGTCTCGCAGGCCGCCCCGTTCCGCCGCATGGACATTCACGGAAACCTGAACCTGGCCCCCAACGGCTACGGCTGGGCGTCCGGCGGTTACATCTCCGACTCGCGGATCAGCGGCAGCGAGGGTCAGTACTCGCAGCAGCAGTGGTTCACCCGCGACAGCACGATCGGCTCGAACACGAACGCCGTGTGGAACCAGACCTTCGTCGGCGTGCAGGGCGCTCCGGCCGCGTCGTACCCCACCCCGCCGTACACGGTCATCGGTCAGACCCCGGTGATCCGCGAGAAGCCGTACCTCTACCAGAGCGGCAGCGACTACGCCGTCTTCGTGCCGAACCTGCGCACCAACACGTCCGGCGCGACCTGGATCAACGGCAACACCCCGGGTTCGTCGATCCCGCTGTCGCAGTTCTACGTGGCCAAGCCCGGTGACACCGCCGCGCGGATCAACCAGGCGCTCGCCCAGGGCCTGAACCTGATCTTCCAGCCCGGCATCTACCACATCAACCAGACGATCAACGTGAACCGCGCGAACACGGTCGTTCTCGGCCTCGGCTACGCCACGATCATCCCCGACAACGGTGTCACCGCGATGCAGGTGGCCGATGTGGACGGTGTGAAGATCGCCGGCGTGCTCTTCGACGCGGGCACCACGAACTCGCCGAACCTGCTGGTCGTCGGCCCCTCGGGCAGCAACGCGAACCACGCCGCGAACCCGACGACGATCCAGGACGTCTTCTTCCGCATCGGCGGCTACATCGCCGGCAAGGCCACCAACAGCCTGCTCGTCAACAGCAACAACGTGATCATCGACCACATCTGGGCCTGGCGCGCCGATCACGGCAACGACGGCACCTACGGCTGGACGATCAACACGGCCGACAGCGGACTCATCGTGAACGGCAACAACGTGACCGCGTACGGCCTGTTCGTCGAGCACTACCAGAAGACCGAGGTCCTCTGGAACGGCAACGGCGGCCGCACGTACTTCCTGCAGAACGAGCAGCCCTACGACCCGCCGTCGAACGCCGCGTGGCGCAGTGACGGCGTGCTCGGCTACCCCGCCTACAAGGTCGCCGACAGCGTCTCGACCCACGAGGCATGGGCGATGGGCAGCTACGCGTTCTTCAACGTCAACCCGAACGTCCACTCGGCCAACGGCTTCCAGGCCCCCACCCACGGCGGCGTGAAGTTCCACAACATCTTCACGATCTCCCTGGCCAGCGGCACGATCGACCACGTCGTGAACAACATCGGCGCCCCCGCGACAGCCGCCAACGTAGTCCCCTCCACCGTCACCAACTTCCCCTGATCCACTTCTGCAAGAGTGCGACGCCGCAGGCTTTCTGCGGCGTCGCACTTCTTTCCGAGTACCCCACGTCGCCGCCCTCAAAAGCACCGGGCTCGTTCCCGACGCTCCTCGCGATCCTTGAGCAACCCCGGGCCGCAGCGCGCCTTTCGCGCCACTGCATGGCCGGTGTCAGCGGATCTCGGAGTGACGGCCGGCCAGCCACTCCGCCAGCACCCGTGGCCGCTTCAGATAGACCTCGTGATCGTCAGCTCCGGCAACCCTCTCCGGCTGCTCGCCGATCAGCTTGGCCAGGCGCTCCGCGATGTCGAGGTGCATGGGGTCGGGCTGCTCGCTGACCGCGAGGATCACCTCCCCCGCCGGCAGATCGCCCACGCCGAACGACCGCCGGGTGAGCGGCCGCGCGTCGTCGCGCATGGCCGCCTCGGCGTTGCGCAGCGCGGCCCGCACCTCGGGCGCCTCGAAATCGGGCCGCCCCTCGGACAGCACGGTCAGCACAACCCGCCACGCGCCCTCCCAGTCTTCGGGGTGCGCAACCAGGTGAGCCTCGACCGGCTCCATGATCGCGGCGCGCGTCGCGTCGGCGTCGGGCAGCAGACCGAGAGCGGCCGGCTCCCAGGCAATGTCCTTCCCGGCGAGCTCGGGGTGGCGCTGGGCGAGGGCAAGCGCCGCCACCCCGCCGGAGCTGAACCCCAGAACGGTGACCGGCTCCAGCCGCAGACGCCGGATCAGGTCGGCGGCATCGTCCGCGTGCCGGTCGCCGCGATCGGTGGCCGACTGGCTTACCCGAGCTGCCAGATGCCTGCCGTCGCGCCTACACACACCATCCGACCTGGTACTCTTTCGATTCGCGACACTCCTATGTTCGATTTGCGACGCCCTGACTTTCCATCTGCGGCGCCCCGGGCGTTCAATCTGCAGGGGTGGCAGCGTTCGATTTGTCGGCAAAGTTACTCAATGTGCGGGGATCCCTGTGTTCGATTTGTGAGGCGACGCCATGCCCCCCATCCGGCCATATCGAGCCTCAGATCCCCGAGGCGGCCTGCCAGAGCGCGCTGACCGGCATCGCGCGGAACTTGGGACCGAACGGCAACGTCGAGGTGCCGGTGTAGAGCACGATCCCAGCGAGAAAGTCGTCCGCGAGGCGATCGCTGAGTCGGCGTAGCCCGCGAAAATCGTCCGTGCCCACGGTTGAGGCAGCCTTGACCTCGATCCCGACAACCTGCCCCGACCTGTTCTCCAGCACCGCGTCGACTTCGTACTTGTTGTGATCGCGATAGTGGGACAGCTCCGCTCTTTCTGTGGACCAGGAGAGTTGGCGGGCCAGCTCGGACAGGACGAACGACTCCAGCAGAGGTCCAAACGGCGCACCCGGCCGAAGCAACCCACGACTACTGACGGCAAGCTCGTTGGCGGCGAGCCCGGAGTCGACGAAGATGAGCTTTGGCGCCGCCGTGGCGCGCGTGCCGAGATTGCGAGACCAGCCGGGGATTCGCTTGACGAGGAAGATCTCCTCTAAGGCTTGCAGGTAACGCGTGATTGTCGGCCGGCTCAATCCAAGCGCGGTTTCGAGGGAGTTGGCGGCTATCACCGTCGCGGATCTGGCGGCAAGCAGGCGGACGAGATTGCGCAGTGCGCCTTTGTGCTGGATGTCGGAAAGTTGCCGGACATCGCGATCAATCAGCGCCTGCACGTAGCCATCGAAAAATCTCTGCCGACGACCGGCATCGTTGCGAAAGACCGCCTCAGGTAGGCCACCACGCACGATCCGATCGGCATATTCGGCACGGGTGACGGTCGACTCGTGTCGCACCTCGGGGCCGCGCGCGAAGATCGCGTCGATGAATCCGTCTGGCTCGCCGTCGAGCTCGCCCTGGGAGAAGGGCCAAAGTTGGATGGTTTCCATGCGGCCGGGGAGGGCGTCAGGAGCAGCGATCATGCCAAACAATTTGGAAGAGCCTGTGAGGAGGAAGCGGCCGGGACGAGGGTCCTCGTCGACGGAAGCCTTGATGGCCAGCAAGAGCTCGGGAGCGCGCTGGATCTCATCGATGACCAGCAGCTCCGGGGAGTCGACAAACCCGACTGGATCGGCGACGGCAGCAGCCCGGTCCTGAGCCTTGTCCAGGTCGCGTCGCTCCGCTGAGCGGTCGCCGGCGACCACTCGAACCAGCGTGCTCTTGCCGGCTTGACGTGCCCCACTGATCAACACGACGCGGGTGTCAGCAAGCGCGGCATGCACTTGGCGCGCAGCGTGACGTGGGATCAGGTGTGGCGTCGGCACACCTCATTCTACCTGCGTTCTTTTCAGTATGCGAGCGACATGCTTTCGATCTGCGATCCATGGGTGTTCGATTTGCGACACCGCGACGTTCGATTTGCGGGCGCTTTGCTCCCCTGGGGCGTCGGTGCCGTGCTTCAAAGCTCACCGGAGCCGCGGGGGATAAGTGTTGTGGGGATGCGGATCTCGCGGGGTGGGCCGGTGTGGCCCTCGATGCGTTCGAAGAGGGACAGGGCGGCCGTGCGGCCCAGACGGGCCGGGTCCTGGGCGACGACCGTGATCGGTGGGTCGAGCAGGTCGGCCATCGGGAAATCGTCGAAGCCGACGAGGGCGATGCGGTGCTGGCGGCCCAGATGGCGCAGCGCCCGTACGGCTCCGATCGTGGCCATGCTGTGGGCGGCGAAGATGGCCGTGGCGGAGGACGGGCCGCGCAGCACGGCGACCGTGGCCCGTTCGGCGGCGGTCAGATCGTGCAGATCGTGCACCGCCGGGCCGGCTCGATGACCGAGGGCCCGCTGGTAGCCCAGAAACCGCTCCCGCGCCGTGGATAGTCGCAGGTTGGCGCCCAGATAGGCGATCCGCCGGTGCCCGCGGGCGATCAGATGGCGTACGGCTCCGGCCGCCCCGGAGACGTTCGTCGAAACCACCGTGTCGCCCGTGGCGCCGGTCGGGAGGCGGTCGACGAAGACCACGGGCATGTCCACGTGGAATGCGAGGTGGTCGAGGTCGGCGCCGGTCGGGGCGAGGATCAGGCCGTCGGTCTGCCGCTCGGCGAAGGCCGCGGCCAGGTCTCGTTCGCGGGCCGGGTCCTGATCGAGGCTGCCGGTGAGCACGTGGATGCCGCGGGCGCGCGCCTGGTCCTCGATGGCCCGGTGCACCGCGGCCGAGAACGGGTGGGACACGTCGTCGAGCAGCACGCCGATGGTCCTGGTGCGACGGTCGTTGCGGCGCAGCATGCTGGCGCCCAGGTGGGGCCGATAGTCGAGCGTCTCGACCGCGGCCCGCACCTTGGCGGCCAGGTCGGGCGCGACCGTCGTCTCGCCGTTGACCACGCGGGACACGGTTTTCAGGCTTACCCCGGCGGCGCGGGCGACGTCGTTCATGGTTGGCCGTTGCGGTGTCATCCGTTGACCTCCATCGATGTTGATCACGGTGCGCAACATCTTGGAGACTCATTGTTGACATGGAGTAAACCCGGGAGTCTACTGCGAGACAACGTTGTCTCTCGATTTAGCTAAATCGATTGTGGAGGAGACATGCGCGATCCAACCATGTCCCGGGCAGGAAGGATGGTGGCCGCGGGCTGCGTGGTGACTCTGGTCCTCGGCTCGGCCGCGGCATGCAACCGCGGCACCGGCGAGGACGTCGTCGGCCTGATCACGAAGACCGACACCAACCCGTTCTTCGTCCAGATGCGACGCGGCGCCCAGGACGCGGCCAAGGCCCAGGGCGTCGAGCTGCAGAGCTTCGCCGGCAAACAGGACGGCGACAACGAAGCGCAGGTGCAGGCGATCGAGAACCTGATGTCCTTCGGGGCCAAGGGCTTCCTGATCACGCCGAACGACTCGAAGGCGATCGTGCCCTCCATCGACAAGGCGCACGAGCTGGACATGCTGGTGATCGCGCTGGACACGCCGGTCGACCCGCCGAACGCCGCCGACGCCACCTTCGCCACCGACAACTACCAGGCCGGCAAGCTGATCGGGCAGTGGGCGAAGACGAAGTTCGAGAAGGACGGCAAGCAGGCGAAGATCGCCATGCTCGACCTCAACGCGAACCAGGTCTCCGTCGACGTCAAGCGTGACCAGGGCTTCCTCGACGGCTTCGGCATCGACGTGGGCGACCCGAACCGGATCGGCGACGAGAACGACCCGCGCATCGCCGGTCACGACGTCACCGACGGCGCCGAGGAGGGCGGCCGGACCGCGATGGAGAACCTGCTGCAGAAGGACTCGACGATCAACCTGGTCTACACGATCAACGAGCCCGCGGCCGCGGGGGCGTACGAGGCCCTGAAGTCGGCCGGCCGGGACAAGGACGTCGTCATCGTCTCGGTCGACGGCGGCTGCCCGGGAGTCGACAACGTCGCCAAGGGCGTCATCGGCGCGACCTCGATGCAGTTCCCGCTCAAGATGGCGCAGCTCGGCATCGACGCCATCGCCGCCTACGCCAAGGACGGCACCAAGCCGCAGGCGACCCCCGGCAAGGACTTCTTCGACACCGGGACCCAACTGATCACCGACGACCCGCAGTCCGGCGTGGAATCCAAGGATTCCGCGTGGGGCAAGCAGAACTGTTGGGGCTGATAATGGCGACTGCCACCGCTGACTTCGATGTGCGTGGGCGCGACTCGCTCGGGCTGCGCATCCAACACCTCCTGCACTCCAACCCGATCCTCGGGCCGCTGGCCGTGCTGCTCGTCGCGATCATCGCCTTCTCGATCGTCAACGGGCGCTTCTTCACGGCGACGAACCTCTCCCTGGTCCTGCAACAGGTCACGGTCATCGCCACCCTGGCCCTCGGGCAAACCCTGATCATCCTGACCGCGGGCATCGACCTGTCGGCCGGCGCGATCGCGGTCTTCTCGTCGATCCTCATGGCCACGTTCTGCGTCGACGCCGGTGTGCCCGGCATCATCGCCCTGCTGCTCGGCTTCGCCTGCGGCACCGCGATGGGCGCGCTCAACGGCTTCCTGGTGACTCGGATAAAACTGCCGCCGTTCATCGTCACGCTGGGCACGCTGACCATCTTCTTCTCGCTCAACGCGGTGGTCAGCAACAGCGAGACCGTACGAGGGTCGGACATGCCCTCGCTGATGACCTGGACCGGCAACTCGATCCCGATCGGCAACTTCCGGTTGACGTACGGCTCGATCATCATGCTGTTGCTGTTCGGGTTCTTCTTCTACGCGCTCAGCCGCACCGCCTGGGGCAAGCACGTCTACGCGACCGGTGACGACGCCGAGGCCGCTCGCCTCGCCGGCATCCGTACGAGCCGCGTGCTGTTCTCGGTCTACACGGTGGCCGGCCTGCTCTACGCGATCGGCGGCTGGATCCTCATCGGCCGGCTCGCCTCGGCCAGCCCCAACGTCGGCATCGAGTACAACCTCGACTCGATCACCGCGGTCGTGCTCGGCGGCACCAGCCTGTTCGGCGGCCGCGGTGCTGTTCTCGGCACGCTGGTCGGCGCTCTGATCGTCGGCGTGTTCCGCAACGGCCTGCAGCTCGGTGGCGTCGAGGTGGTCTGGCAGGGCTTCGCGATCGGCCTGCTGGTGCTGGTCGCCGTGTCGCTCGACCAGTGGATCAGGAAGGTGAAGACATGACCGAGGCCAGTCCGCGGCACGCCGCCTCCCAGACCCCGGTTCTTCAGGCGAAGGGCCTGGTCAAGAAGTACGGCCGGGTCGTCGCCATCGACGGCAGCGATCTCGAGCTCTACCCCGGCGAGATCCTGGCCGTCATCGGTGACAACGGCGCCGGCAAGTCAAGCCTGATCAAGGCCCTGTCCGGCGCGCTCGTCCCGGACAGCGGCGAGATCTACCTCGACGGCAAACAGGTCAATTTCCGTACGCCCATGGACGCTCGCACCGCCGGCATCGAAACCGTCTATCAGACCCTGGCCGTCGCGCCCGGTCTCGACATCGCCGACAACCTGTTCCTGGGTCGCGAGCAGCGCAAGGCCGGCCCGCTCGGGTCGATCTTCCGGATGCTCGACCGTAGCCACATGCGCTCCGAGGCGAAGCGGCACATGAGCGAGCTGGGCGTGGCCACCCTGCAGAACATCGGCCAGGCCGTCGAGTCGCTCTCCGGCGGTCAGCGCCAAGCCGTGGCGGTGGCACGGTCCGCGGCCTTCGGCAGCAAGGTGGTCATCCTCGACGAGCCGACCGCCGCGCTGGGCGTCAAGGAGGGCAACCGCGTCCTCCAACTGATCCGTGACGTGCGCGACCGCGGCCTGCCGGTCATCCTGATCAGCCACAACATGCCGCACGTGTACGAGGTGGCCGACCGCATCCACATCCAGCGGCTGGGCCGCCGGGCCACGGTCGTCACCCCGAAGTCCCACTCGATGAACGAGGCGGTCGCCATCATGACCGGCGCCGCCGAACCACCCCCACCGACAGCCTGATCCCCGTCCCCGTAGCCGGCGCTGGTTCCCCCCAGCGCCGGCTACTTTTTCTTGCCCAAGGTGTCCTCGAACATCTGCCCGAGCATGATGTCGTCGCGCTCGGCGGCATCCTGACGCGCGGTCTTCGGCTCCTTGATCGCAACTTTCCAGAAGAACAGCCCGATCACGGCCATCCAGGCCCACCACGGCACCCCCGACGCCGGCCCGAAAAGCGCGGTCGCCGCCTGGTACGCGGTCTCGAGGTACTGATCCATCCGTGGCTCCCCGTCGCTGAAGGTCGGCCCTCTCTATCGACCGCGCCGGTCCCGGCCTTAGCTCTTCCCTCGCGGCTCGGGCTCCGGCGGGCCGACGGGGGTGGCGACGGCGGGGGCGGCGACGACGGCGGGGGCGGCTAGGGCACGATCGTGGCCGTGACTGAGCTTGGTTATGTGTGCGGGGGATGCGGGCAGCGGCATGACGGTTTGCCGTTCTCCTATGGGTCGGAGGCGCCGGTCTATTGGAGTCCCGAGCTGGAGGACGACGAGGGCAGCACGCTCGAGCAGGAGATCTGCATCATCCGGGCGGAGCACTACTTCGTGCGGGCTCGGCTGATCATTCCGGTGGTTGATGCCGACAAGGATTTCGACTGGGGCGTGTGGGTGTCGCTGAGCCGGGACAACTTCAAGCGCGCGCTCGATCTGTGGGAGAGCGACGAGCGGGAGAAGGAGCCGTCGTACTTCGGGTGGCTCTCGACCGAGCTGCCGGGGTATCCGTCGACCGTCAACCTGAAGACGCGGCTGCACAACGCGCCCGTGGGGGTGCGGCCGCACATCGAGCTCGAACCCACGCAGCATCCGCTCGCCGTCGAGCAGCGGAACGGGATCACGGTCGCGCGGATCGAGGAGATCGCCGCTGTCGTGCTGCACGCTTGATTTTCGAGGGTGACCATTCACGCAGGTCGCCCGGGTGGGTCGAGCGTTCTGGGCGCGCAGCGCCCTGCTCGGCCCGCCCGGGCCCTCGGCGGAAGCGACGGTCTGTAACCACCCACCCCGCTACGACATGTTGCTCTTGATCTTTGGAACTCAGCCCAGGTCGACGCTGGGGTAGAGCGGGAAGCCCGACAGCAGTTCGTGGGCCTGCTTGTGGATGCCCTCGGAGACGGCCGCGTCGAGCTGGAACTTGGCCTTGCTGCCCTCGGTGGGCTTGGTGGCGGTGAGGACAGTGTGGATCAGCTCGGCGATCTGGTCCATCTCGGCGACGCCCAGGCCGCGGCTGGTCAGGGCGGGGGTGCCGATGCGGATGCCGGAGGTGTACCAGGCGCCGTTCGGGTCGTTGGGGATCGCGTTGCGGTTCGTGACCACGCCGCTGTCGAGGAGGGCCTGCTCGGCCTGCCGACCGGTGAGACCGAACGGGTGCACGTCGATGAGGACCAGGTGGTTGTCGGTGCCGCCGCTGACGAGCTGGACGCCACGCTTCGTGAGGCCCTCGGCGAGCGCCTGACTGTTGGTGACGATCTGCTGCGCGTAGGTCGCGAAGGACGGCTGGCGGGCCTCAGCGAACGCGATCGCCTTCGCCGCCATGACGTGGGCCAGCGGGCCGCCGAGCACCATCGGGCAGCCGCGGTCGACCTGGTCGGCCAGTTCGGGCTGGGCGAAGACGGCGCCACCGCGCGGGCCACGCAGACTCTTGTGGGTGGTGGTCGTGACGATGTGCGCGTGCGGGATCGGGTTGAAGTCGCCGGTGAAGACCTTGCCCGCGACCAGGCCCGCGAAGTGTGCCATGTCGACCATGAAGGTCGCGCCCACCTCGTCGGCGATCTCACGCAGCGTCGCGAAGTTCACCTTGCGCGGGTACGCCGAGTAGCCGCCGACGATGATCAGGGGCTTGAACTCGCGGGCCGTCTCACGCAGGGCCGCGTAGTCGATCTGACCGGTGGCCGGGTCGACGCCGTAGCTGCGCTGGTCGAACATCTTGCCGCTGATGTTGGGGCGGAAGCCGTGGGTGAGGTGACCGCCGGCGTCGAGGCTCATGCCGAGCATGCGCTGGTTGCCGAAGGCTTGCCGCAGCTCGGCCCACTCGGCGTCGGTGAGGTCGTTGACCTGGCGCTTCTCGAACTTCTTGAGGTGCGGCACCTCGACGCGGTCGGCCAGGATCGCCCAGTATGCGACCAGGTTGGCGTCGATGCCGGAGTGCGGCTGGACGTAGGCGTAGGGGGCGCCGAACAGGGCCTTGGCGTGCTCGACGGCGATGGCCTCGACTGTGTCGACGTTCTGGCAGCCGGCGTAGAAACGGCGGCCGATCGTGCCCTCGGCGTACTTGTCGGAGAGCCAGTTGCCCATCGCCAGCAGCACGGCCGGGGAGGCGTAGTTCTCGCTCGCGATCAGCTTCAGCGACTCACGCTGGTCGTTCAGTTCCTTGGCGATCGCGTCGGCGATGCGGGGCTCGACGGACCGGACCACCTCGAGGGCGGAACGGAACGCGGCGGATTCGGGGTTCAGCTTCATCGGCGGGGTGACATTTTGTTTTCCGCCGCGGTCAGAATCAGACATGGGACCTCCCTATCACGATGCAGAGAGCCCAGGCGCACGGCAGGTCGTCGTCGAGACGAGGCCGCTCCCCGGTGGTTGACCACCTTGACGCGCCAGTCACGGCCCGTCAGAAGCATACCGGCCGCTAACTCGATCACTAGGGTGAGCTAGGTGAACGGCGTACAGATCCTGCTGATCATCGGTATCGGGATCGCGGTCTCGGCCATCGCCCGCAAACGCGGCGTGGAACCAGGCATGATCATCGTGGTTCTGGCCGCCGGGGTGTCGTTCATCCCGGGAGTTCCGCGGCTCGAACTGGAGAGCGAGCTGATCCTCGCGATCGTCATCCCGCCGCTGCTCTACTCGGCGACCCGCGGCGCCTCGCTGTCGAGCTTCGGGGCCAACCTGCGGGCGATCTGGGCGCTGGGCGTGGTGCTCGTGGTCATCACGACGGGCGCGCTCGGGCTGATCGCGTCGTGGTTGTTCCCCACGGTCGGGCTGGCCGTCGCGTTCGTGCTGGGCGCCGTGCTCGCGCCGCCGGACACGATCACGACGGTCTCGCACGGCGCCGAGATCGGGCTGCCGAAGAGGGCGACTTCGATCCTCACCGGCGAAAGCCTGGTGAACGACGCCACGGCGCTGACCCTGTTCAGCATCGCGGTGGGGGCTGTGAACGGTGAACACACCACCTGGCAGGGCGGGCTCGGCGAGTTCCTGCGTACGGCGTTGCTCGGTCTCGGCATCGGCGCGCTCTACGCCGTGATCGCGCTGTGGATCCGCAAGCGGCTGGGCAACCCGACGCTGGAGACGACGCTCGTGCTGCTCGTGCCGTTCACGGCTTTTCTGACCGCCGAGGAACTGCACGCCTCGGGCATCCTCGCAGTGGTCGCGGCGGCGTTCTCGCTGAGCGTCAACCTCACGCTCGACCCCAAGCACCAGTACCCGGGGGCCTATCGCACCCGGTTGCAGGAGGAGGAGGTCTGGCCGGTCATCGATTTCCTGCTCGAGACGTTCGTGTTCGCGTACATCGGTCTGCAGTTGAAGTTCGTGCTGTCCGACCTGGCCGCGTCGGACGACCCGGGTCTGGGTCGCACGGTGACGGCGGCCGTGGTGCTGCTGGCCGCGGCGATCGTCATCCGGCTGATCGGGGTGGAGATCATCTTCGGTCGCTGGCTCATGAAGGAGCGGCAGGTCAGGCGCCGGGCCGAACGCAGCGACCGCTTTCGCGAACGGTACGAGCGCTGGCGTTCGCGGCGACGGCAGCGAGGTGGCGAACCACTGCCCCCGCCGACCCGTAAGGAAACGCTGCTGGTCGGCTGGACCGGCATGCGCGGCATCCTCACGCTGGCCGCGGCGGCGTCTATCCCCGAACACACGTCGTCGGGCGAGGAGTTCCCCGGCCGTAGTGCGATCCAGGCCATCGCCCTCTTCGTCACGCTGGGCACGCTGCTGCTGCAGGGCACGACGGTCGGCTGGCTGGCCCGCAAGCTGCGCTTCGACGTGAGCGGCGAACGCGCCGAGGACGAGAAGATGCGCGAGCTCGGCCGCCGGATCGCCGCCGACGCGACCCCAAAGCCGTTCACCGACACGGACGCCGCCTTCGAGGCCCAGCGGTTGGCTCTCGGGAAGGCGGTCTACGAGCGCAAGCTGACCGAGGAGATCGCCCGCGAACTCATCGAGGATATCGACCTTCGCCAGGCGGCCCGGCACACGGCCGCCCCGACCGGCCCGGTCTGAGCGAAGCACAGGACATTCACCGGCTTTACCTAGGAATCGGACTTACGCTCGGCCAAACCACGACGAGGAGCGACCGATGACTGACTATGAGGGACGACGGCTGCCTCGACCCGATGAAGAGGTCGTCGATCAGGGGCTCGGGTTCGACCTCGGCACGCTTATGAGTCGGCGGCATCTGTTGCGCGGGGTCGGGCTCGGGGCGGCGGTTCTCGGGCTGGCGGCGTGCAGCGACTCGGGGTCGGACAACACAACCGCCACTTCCACGTCGACCGGCGCGACCGGGGAGATTCCGGAGGAGACCGCCGGGCCCTATCCGGGGAACGGGTCGAACGGGCCGGACGTGCTCGAGCAGAGCGGCGTGGTGCGTGGCGACATCCGGTCGAGCTTCGGCACGGCGAGCGGGACGGCGCAGGGGGTGCCGATGACGCTCGAACTGACCATTCTCGACATGGCCAACGGCGACAAGCCCTTCACCGGGACGGCGGTCTACGTCTGGCACTGCGACCGGGCCGGGCAGTACTCGCTCTACTCCGAGGCGGTCAAGGATCAGAACTACCTGCGCGGGGTCCAGATCGCCGACGCCTCGGGCAAGACCACGTTCACCAGCATCTTCCCGGCCTGCTATTCGGGGCGCTGGCCGCACATCCACTTCGAGGTCTATCCGGGTCAGGCCGACATCACCGACGCGTCCAAGACCATCGCCACGTCGCAGGTCGCCCTGCCCAAGGCGACCTGCGGAGCCGTTTATGCCACCACGGGGTACGAGGATTCGGTGCGCACGCTCGGCGAGGTGAGCCTGGACAGCGACAACGTCTTCCGGGACGACTCGGCCGCCTTGCAGATGGGCGCGGTCTCGGGCGATGTGAACAGTGGATATGCGGTGTCGCTGACGGTTCGGGTCGACACGCGGACCACGCCGGCCGGGGGTGGCGGTGGGGCGCCTCCGCCCCGCTGAGTTCCGTAACCAGTTTTACTTGCCTGTAACAGACGCATCGATAAGACTGACTGCGTCGGACGCACCCCGCCGCCGAAATCCCCCACCGGATCACCTCGGCCTTTCCCCGGACCGATCCCGGCGCGGCGGCGAGGGTGCGCCCCCTAACCGCCGAAGCAGCGGAGCCCCAGCCAGAGCGTCAGCACCCCGGCGACCAGGGTGAACGGCACCGTCAGCGCCCCGAGCCGCAGGAAGTCTCGTGCGTCGGGCGCCGCGTCCTGGGCGTGCAGGATCTGCCGCCACAGCAGGGTGGCGAGCGAGCCCACATAGGTCAGGTTCGGCCCGACGTTCACCCCGATCAGCATCGCCAGCAGCAGGCCGGGCTTCGATTCCACGGCCGGCATCAGGGCCAGCGTGGCCGGCAGGTTGTTCAGCAGGTTGGCCAGCGCCGCGGCGAGGAAGGCGACGGCCAGCAGGCCGAGCAGGTCGGCGTGGTCGGGGACGATCGCGTGGACCAGTCGTTCGAGTCCGTGCCGCTGCACCGCGAGCACCACGACGCCGAGGGCCAGCACGAACGCGCAGAACGCCGGGTTGGCCTCGCGGACCAGCGTGCCGACCGGGACGCGGCGGGGCACGGCCAGCAGCACCGCGCCGGCGACCGCGACCCAGGCCGGGTGGACGCCGAAGGGCTGGGCCACCGCGAAGCCGGCGAGCGTCGCGGCCAGCACGATCAAGGCGTACCGCGGGGGTGGGCCGTCGTGTTGCGAGGGGGTGGGCTTCGTCCGGGCCCGCAGGTCGCGGGCGAAGTAGAGGCGGAAGATCACGTACTCGACGAGGATCACGACCAGCCAGGGCAGCGCCATCAGGGCGGTGAAGCCCAGGAAGGTCAGCCCGCTGGCGGCGAAGGCGAGCAGGTTGGTCAGGTTCGAGACGGGCAGCAGCAGCGAGGCCGAGTTGGCGAGGTGGGCCGAGGCGAAGGCGGGCGGACGGGCCCGGGCGCCGACGCGGGCCGCGGTGGCCAGCACGACCGGGGTCAGCAGCACGACGGTCGCGTCCAGGCTGAGCAAGGCCGTGGTGAGCGCGGCGGCGACGAAGACCGCGGCCAGCAGCTTGGGCGGGTGACCTCCGCCGATGCGGGCCGCGACCGATCCGGCGTACCGGAAGACGCCGTGCTCGGCGGCGAGGTGGGCCAGCACCAGCACCGCGGCGAGGAAGCCGACGGTCGGGCCCAGCGAACGGAACTCGGTCAGCGCGTCGCGCCACGGCACGATGCCGGTAGCGATGACGATGCCCGCCGCGGGGACAGCGGCGACCGCCTCGGGCAGGCCGCGCGGGCGCACGACGGCGAAGGCCAGCACACCCGCCAGCAGCACCGCCGAGACGATCAAGGACACGGCGGAAGCGTATTTCTATCGGCAGCGCGGGGATTCAACCGGGGAAGCTGGCCCAGACGTGCTTCGTCGCGTTCGTCGCATACCAGCCGACGTCGATCGCGAAGGTCTTCGTGAGCTGCAGCCCCAGCCCGCCGGCGCCGAGCGGGCGGTCCTCGTCGAACTCGGGGAGCGTGCCCAGGTCGTGATCGGCGACGTCGAGGATCAGGTGGTCGCCGGCCCGCAGCAGCCGCACCTCGGTCGGGGGCAGCCCGTGCCGCAGCGCGTTCGTGGCCAGCTCGGTGGCGACCACGGCCATCTTGTCGAACAGGTCGTCGATCTCCACGCTGTGCGACTCGATCGTCTCGCGGAGCGAGGCCCGCAGACCCCGCAACTCGCCGAACGTGGCGAGAGTCCAGCAGCGCAGCTCGTCGGCGTCCGGGGCGGGAGCGGAGGGACGCAGGGCAGGCATGTGCTCCATCTTCCCCGCGGCCTCAGGTTTGACACTGGCCCGTGCGGGTCACCACAAGGGCCGTACGGGCTAATCCGTCCCTCACGCGATCCAGGGAGTTCGATCTTTGTCAAGATCCGCTACGTATATTTGCTATCACGCAAAGTAACTCATACTTTCGGCTAGGCTTTTCTCGTCCTCTCAGCTAGGTTGGTCTTATCCGAACGGCCTAAGCATGCGCGGTGACGGCGATCTGATCGATCACTGTCGACCAGTTGATAGGAACACCCGACCGACCCGGGTCCCACGATTTCTGAGGGACCGGCTCTCCGGACAGGTGCCAGGGAGGACCACAGACATGACCGTCACCGAGACCACCACCAGCCCCGCTGAGACACTTCCGGCGTCCGCGAACGCGCCCGCCGACAGCGCCGCCGAGCTGCTGAACGCGATGGCCGCTATGCCGGTCGGCCACCCGTCGCGGGCCTCGCTGCGCGACCGGGCGATCGAGGCCTGGCTGCCGCTGGCCCGCCACCTCGCCCACCGCTACTCCGGCCGGGGCGAGCCCACCGACGACCTGGTGCAGACCGCGACCGTCGGCCTGATCAAGGCGGTCGACAAGTTCGACCCCGAGCGCGGCGTCGACTTCGCCGGCTACGCGATCCCCACGATCATCGGTGAGATCAAGCGCCACTTCCGTGACCGTACGTGGTCGGTGCGTGTGCCCCGCCGCCTGCAGGAGCTGCGGCTGGCGATCACCGAGGCCAACAGCACCCTGACCCACAGCCTCGGCCGCTCGCCGACCGTCGCCGACGTCGCCACCCACCTGGGCGTCAGCGAGGAAGACGTGCTGGAGGGCCTGGAGGGCGCCCGCGCCTACAACGCGACCTCGCTCAGCACGCCGATCAGCGCCGACGGCACCACCGAGCTCGGTGACACCCTCGGCGGCGAGGACTACGAGTACGAGCTCGCCGAGACCCGCGTGGCCCTCGGCCCCGCGCTGGCGACCCTCGACGAGCGCGAGCAGAAGATCCTGACGCTGCGGTTCTACGGCAACCTGACCCAGTCGCAGATCGCCGACCAGATCGGCATCTCCCAGATGCACGTCTCCCGGCTGCTCACCAAGGCGCTGACCAAGCTGCGCGGTCAGCTCGCCGCCGACACGCTGTAGCAAGTGGTCCCCGAATCTTCGTGGCCGGCCCGGTTCGGGCCGGCCACGAGTAGTTTCCGCCAGACGTGATGGAGCCCGCATTCGTCCTGCATGATCACCGCAAGCCGCGGCCGCATTTCGACCTGCGGCTCGAGGAGGACGGCGTGCTTCGCTCGTGGGCCGTTCCGCGCGGCCTGCCCACCGATCCGGCCCGCAACCGGCTGGCCGTCGCGGTCCCTGATCATGGACTTGACCACCTCACCTACACCGACACGGACAAGTCGATCGCGGACACCGGCTGGTGGCAGCAAGAGGATCGCAACGACAAGAGAATCGTGTTCGTGCTGCACGGACGCATGGGCGCGCACCGATACGCGTTGATCCACACCGACGGCGTGAACTGGCTCCTGCACCGCACCAAGGACCAACCTCGGTGAACATCCGGCTACCGTTGACCCGATGCCTCCTGTTGCCGACCTCCCGGGATTCCTGCACGGTGTCGCCCCGATCCTCGACCGCTGGGGCTACCTCGCCGTCGCGGGAGTCATCGGGGTCGAGAGCTTCGGGGTCCCCGCGCCGGGTCAAACGATCATGGTTGCCGCCGCGATCTACGCCGGTGCCGGCCGCCTCAACATCTTCGCCGTCGCGGCCATCGCGTTCGTCGCGGCCGTGCTCGGCGACAACATCGGCTACTGGATCGGGGTGCGCGGCGGCCGCAAGGTGGCGCTGCGCTGGGGCAAATACGTGTTCCTCACCCCCGAACGGCTCGCCCGCGCCGAGGGCTTCTTCGCCCGCCGCGGCGGGCGCATCGTGCTGGTCGCCCGCTTCATCGACGGGTTACGCCAGTTCAACGGCGTGATCGCCGGCATCACCAAGATGCCCTGGCGCACGTTCCTGATCTACAACACGGTCGGCGCGGCCCTGTGGGTCGGCCTCTGGACCACGGTCGCCTATCTGCTCGGCGCCAACCTCGTCGAGATCATCGAACACGCCCACCGGTACAAATGGTGGGCCATCGTGATCGGTGTACTCGCCGTCGGCGGCTACATCACGCTGCACATCCGGCACATCCGCCGCCGCCGCGCGCGTCAGGCCGAGCAGACGGCCAAAGAAGCGGTGCCAGACACAGTTCCCTGACGGTTGCACAGGCCCGACCGGGGTAGGCGGAAGAAAACACGGAAGGAGAAGCTGTGACCAACAAGCAGCTCGACCGACGCCGGGAGCAATCCGCGGCCGCGACCGCCGCCGCCGAGCGGACCAGGACGACCGTGACCGAGCTGGAGAACCGGCTGCGCACCAACGCCGATCTCACCCGGCAGCAGACCCAGGCACTGCGCAACGCCGAGGCCGAGTCCAAGCGGCTCAAGCGCTCGCTCAAAACTCAAGCCCGCGACAAGGACCGGCTCGAGAAGGCGCACCGCAAGGCGGTGACCCGCGCCGAGAAGGCCCAGACGAAGGCCGCCTCGGTCGAGGAGAAGTACGACAAGTCCCTGCTGTCCGACCTGTTGCGGCGGGAAAAGGAGCGGGATCGCTCGGCCAAGCCCGTGCAGGCTCCGGTGAGTCCGGCGCTGCCGGCCGTCGTGCCACCCGCACCCGAGGAGACGCCCGAGGAGACGCCCGCCGCGCCGGCCAAGGCGACTTCCTCGCGAGCTCCGGCCCGGGCCACCGCAGCACGCAAGACCGCGGCGAAGGCGGCCGGGACCACGGCCACTCGCACCCGGGCTCCCCGCAAGACCACCACCGTGGTCGAGACTCCGGCACCCGCTACGACTCGGCGACGCCAACCCCGAAAGAGCACTTCCTGATTTCGTACGCCTTCCCAGGTCCCACAACCGCAACGAGGGCGGTTCTCTCCCGTACGACAGAGGGCCGCCCTCGATTCACCCGGCACATGCGTCCGCGCAGAATGGTCGCGAAGACCCCGGGAGGTTCGACATGAACGCGTTCGACGTGACCACCGTGCGAGCGATCCTGTTCGACATGGACGGCACACTGGTCGACTCCGACGGCGCGGTCCTACGCTCGTGGCTGTCCTGGGCCGCCGAATATGACGTCGACGGCCGGGAGGCGTACGAGATGGCGCACGGCAGCCCGAGCGCGTCCACGGTCAACAAGCTGCTGCCGCACCTCGACGAGGGCGCCCGGGTCGTGGCCGCGGCGCGCCAGCTCGAACTCCAATACGACGATTTGTCAGATGTGGTGGCCACACCGGGCGCGAACAAGCTTATTGAACTGCTCACCCGCACAGGCGTGCCCTGGGCGGTAGTGACCAGCGCCGACGCCCGGCTCGCCAAGGCCCGGCTGGCCGCCGCCGGCATCGTCGCGCCGGTGCTGGTGACGACCGACGACATCGCCGCCGGCAAACCCGACCCGGAGGGTTATCTGCGCGCCGCCGAGCTGCTCGGCGTCGACCCGGCCCACTGCCTGGTGGTCGAGGACGCCGAGGTCGGCTTGGCCGCCGGTCGCGCTGCCGGGGCCCGCACCGCCGCCCTCCGCGGACTCGACGGCGACCTGCGCCTCGCCTCCCTGCGGGACCTGACCGCCGCCCTCAGCTAGAAGCGGGAGTGGCGGGCGCGTCCGGCAGGTCGTCGAGGAAGTCGGCCGTGGGCGCGAAGAACAGCGACCCCGTCAGGGCGGTCGAGAAGTCGAGAATGCGGTCATAGGTGCCGTACGGCTCACCGATGAACATGCGGCGCAGCATCAGCTCGGGCACATCGGGCGTGGCGGCGTACGCGATGTAGTAGGTGCCGAACTGGCCCTCCCTGACCGAGCCGAACGGCATGTTGTCGCGCAGGATCTTGAGCTCGTTGCCGTCCGCGTCCTCGATGACGTTGAGCGCGAGGTGCGAGTTCGGCGCCTTGTCGTCGTCGGGGATCTCGACGTTGTCGAGCTTGCGGCGGCCGATCGCGGCCTCCTGGTCCTCGACCTTCAGCGCGTTCCACGATTCGAGGTCGTGGATGTATTTCTGCACCATCACATAGGTGCCACCGGCGAACGCCTCGTCCTCGTCGCCGATCACCACCGCCTCCATCGCCTTGGCACCGCTCGGGTTCTCGGTGCCGTCGACGAAGCCGAGCAGGTCGCGCTCGTCGAAGTATTTGAAGCCGTGCGTCTCGTCGACGATGTCGCCGGCGCCGCGCAGCCGCTCACCGATCTTGCTGGCCAGCTCGAAACACACGTCCATCTGACCGGCCCTGATGTGGAACAGCAGGTCACCCGGCGTCGAGGGCGCGACGTGCTTGGGGCCCTTCCACGAGCGGAACCGGTGGAGCTGAGCCGGGCGCGGGCCGTCGAAGAGCCGGTCCCACAGGTCGGAGCCGATGCCGGTGACGCAGGAGAGCTGAGCCGCGGGCAACCGGAAGCCGACCGTACGCTGCAACGCGCTCATGTCTTCGAGCAGATCGCGCACGGCCTGCTCACCGCCGGGGCGGACGGTCGCCACCAGGAAGATCGCGGCGTCGGTGAGCGGGGCCAGCACGGCCTGCGAGGAGACGGTCGGGCCGACGGATCGGGGCGCGGTCATGAGCCGCAGTTTATTGAACCCGGACCGGTTATGGACCCATGAGTGATCGGGCTGACCATGAGATCACCTAGAACGCGGCGAACCGCCGGCGGTCCCTGCCGTCGATGGTCGTGAAGTCGCCGCCGGCCTCGATCGTGCCGGCCACATGGTTGACGCCCAGCACCCGCACGCCGATCACCCCGTTCGCCCTCGGCGCCCACTCCGTGAGCTGCCCCCTCGCGGTCACCGCGGCGAGCTTGAAGCGTGGCCGGGAGCCGTCGACGCAGCCGCCCTTCTGGCCGTTGCGCTCGGTCAGGCAGGCGCTGTCGAAGTGCCCGCCGACATAGGTGATGCCGCCCGTGGTAACGATGGCCGACGCGTCGCCGTCGAACACCCGCTGCCAGCGCAGCGCGCCCGCATAGCTGTAGGCGATCGCCCGTCCGCCCACGCCGGCCGTCGCGACGTGCACGCCGGCCGGGTCCAGCGAGATCGACCGCACCTCGGCCGGGACCCGGGGCTTGAACGCCGGGTCGACTCCCCCGCTGACGCCGTTGATCGTGGCGAGCCGCAGCGTGCCCTTTACCGCGTTGACCGTGTGGAACCCTCCCCCGACGACTACCCGGGCTCCGGCGACCGCGATCGCGTGCACGGTGTCGTCGGCGGCCGGGCGCCAGCGCGGGTCGAGCACGCCGGTCGCCAGCGAGAAGGCAGCCAGGTTGGCCCGTCGCTGACCGGTCACCTCGTTGAAGCTGCCGGTCAGATAGAGCCGGCCGTTACCGGTCGCGAGCGCGTAGGGCGTACCGGAAACGGTGTGCCGGAACGAGGCGACGGCGCCGCTCGTCGGGTGAAGACGGGCCAGGGAGTCACGCTTCTGGCCGCTCACGCGGTGGAAGTCGCCGGCCGCGTAGACGCTGTCGGGGGTGGCGGCCAGGGCCCGTACGACGCCGTCGGCGCGGGGCGCCCAGTCGAGCAGCTTGCCGGTGCGTGAGTCGAAGGCGGCCATCCGGTCCCGCGGATAGGTGCGCCCACCGGCCGTCGCCGTGGTGAACGCGCCACCCACGTAGACCGTCGCGCCCCGGTGGGCTATCGCGTAGACGCCGCCGTTGAAGGTGGGCGCGGACGACTTGGCCCGGGTGCCCACGGCCGGGGCGGCGGAGGCCGGAACGAGCAGGGCGATCACGGCGAGCAGGACGAGCGGAAGACGAGGCACAAAGTGCCTAACCGTCGTGCGTCCGGGAAAGTCTCGGGATCTCGCTCTCCTCAAAAGACTCATGCGCCTCCCGCTCCAGCGCGCGCGTCTCGTCGGCGGCCGGCGTCTGGGTGCGCAGCCCGAGCATGGCCAGCCATTCGACGAGCTGGCGGTGCACCGCGTCGGGGCCCTCGATCTCGGGCTCGCTGACCGGCCAGCGCGCCGGGTGCACGAGCACCGCGTCGGTCTGCCAGCCACCGAGCCCGCCGTGCGAGCCGACCAGCTCTTCGAAGGCCGCCACCTCTTCGGTGAGCGGGTCGACGCAGCTGATCAGCACCAGGTCGCCGATGTGCGCGGACTCCTGGTGGCGCAGCAGGTCGTGCCGGGCGCGCGGGCCGTAGGGCAGCAGTGGGTCGACGCCCTCGACGGCGCCGTCGATGAGCCGGTGGCTGCCCGAGCCGCCCAGCGCGACCGGCCCGTGCTCGGTCTGCACGACGACCAGGCCGATGCCCGGATGGGCGGCGAGGCCGTGGACGAGCCGCGGATAGGCCCGGTCGATCGCGGCGCGGTCGAGCCGTTCGGGATAGCGGGTCAGATAGACCAGTGCCAGGTTTCCCGACGCGACCACCATCAGCGGGGCGATCGGCGGCTCGGGGAAGTCGGGCTCCTGGGTCGCCTCGGACTCGGCCGGCGTCTCGGGCGCGTCGGCCTTGTCGGGCGAGGAGAAGCGCTCGACCACCTCGTCGAGGGTCTCGCCGTAGCGCTGCAGGAAGGTCGAGCCCTGGCTCTGGCCGTGATCGGAGAGGACGACGAGGTGGTAGCGCCGGGCGGCCTCGGGGGCGAGCCGTTCGAGCACGCCGAGCATGCGGTCGAGGCTTTCGAGCTGGCGCATCGACTCGGGCCGGGCCGGGCCGGCGTGGTGGGCGACCTCGTCGTAATCGACCAGGTCGCAATAGATCGCCGGGGCACCGCGGGCCATCTGCTCAGCGATCAGCGAGACGTTGACGTCGCGCAGCAGCATCGAGGCCGGGCGCAGGGCCAGGAACGCGCCGGAGCGGCTCACCCGGGGCAGCAGGTTGCGGCGGCGCTGCAGGCGGGCCTGGTGCAGTTCGGTGAGGACCTCGCCGACGCCGAGCACGAGGGCGCGGGTGAAGCCGTACGGCGAGGCCATGAACGCCGCCCAGCCGCGCGCTGACCGTCCCGGCAGCGCCGCGTGGCTCACCGTGAGCAGACTGACCGCGGCGTCGCCGCTGAACGCGTTGCCGATGCTGACGCCGCCGTCGCGCAGCAGCCCGCGGCCGTCACTGAGCCGGGGCTCGAGGATCGCCGCGTCGCGCGGGCGGTTGGTCACCATGAGCTGGCCGGTGTCCTTCTCGAACCACCGGAAGGCCGGGATCTGCCGGGTCGCGCCGTGCAGGATGCCGGCCTGCGAGGCGGGCGTGGTCGACGGCAGGCCGGTGTGCCAGCCGCGCATCGAGTGGCTGCCCGAGCGCAGCCAGTGCCCGAGGGTGGGCAGGTTGCCGGCCCGCACCGCCCAGCGCAGCACCGGCTCGGACAGGCCGTCGAACTGCACCATCAGCAGGCCCGGTTCGGTGCCCTGGCTCGGGCGGCGGAAGGTGAGGAACGGGCCGCCGCCGAGCCGGGCCTGCCGGCGGCGCACTCCGCGCATGAGCCGCTTGGCCTCGCGCACGAAGGTGTCGTCGGTGCCACTGTCAACCATCCAGTCGACGATCGCGGCGAAGATGACGGCCAGGATCGCGGTGATCACCAGCGAGGGCAGTCCGCTGATCCGGTTGGCCGGGTCGATCTCGAGCGCGACCACGATGACCACGACCTGGGCGACGACCCCAAGCAGCATCGCGCCCCAGCCGCCGAGCGCGACGATGCCGGCCAGCAGCAGCGGGCGCAGTACGGCACCCACCGCGGCGACCACCACGACCAGGCCGAGGGTGTCGACGATGTCGTTGCTGGCCACGCCGGGCATGAGCCAGAGCGTCAGGGTCAGCACGACGAAGGTCAGCAGCGCGCTGCGCAGCACGGCGCGGAACCGGTTGAGGACGCGGCGCCAGGTCAGCAGGGGTCGCAACTCCGCACGCCAGCGCCGGAGAGTGGGGACGTCGGTGGGCTCGTGGGGGCTGATGGCCACCGCAAAACAATCGCACAGGCCAGGCCCGAGGTGGACGACCGTGCGGGGAATCACCCGGTCCCGGCCCGGGTACCCGGACGAGTGATCACTTACGGCTTACTTGTCCCGTACGGATAGCTTCGGAGCGGTGCATGCCCGATTCGCGTTGATCATCCTTATCCTGCTCGGTCTCGCCGCTTGTGGAACGCCCGACGAGCCCGAGCCGGCCCCCGCCCCCAAGGTCGTCGGCTATTTCACCGGGTGGGGTGTCTATGCCCGCGACTTCCAGGTGAAAGACCTGGACACCAGCGGCGCGGCGGGCAAGCTCACCCACCTGCTGTACGCCTTCGGCAAGCTCTCGAAGGGCACATGCACCGCGGCCGACAAGTGGGCCGACTACGAGAAACCGATCGACGCGGCGCAGAGCGTGGACGGCGTCGCCGACGAGGCCGGCGCGACCCTGCGCGGCAACCTCGGCCAGCTTCGCAAGCTCAAGCAGAAACACCCGGGCCTGCGGGTGCTCTGGTCGTTCGGCGGCTGGACCGGGTCGGGCGGCTTCACCGAGGCGGCCCGCGACCCGCAGGCGTTCGCCGCGTCGTGCCACGCCCTGCTCACCGATCCGCGCTGGTCGGGCGTCTTCGACGGCATCGACGTCGACTGGGAGTATCCGAACGCCTGCGGCGTGACCTGCGACAAGAGCGGTCCCGAGGCGCTTGGCCGGGTGCTGGGCTCGCTGCGCTCGGCGTTCGGGCCGGACGCGGTGATCACTGCGGCGGTGCCGGCCGACGTCGGCAAGCTGGCGGCGACCGACTATCGCGCGGCGGCGGGCTCCGCGGACTGGCTGAGCGCGATGACGTACGACTATTTCGGCGCGGGCGGCGACGACGCGCAAAAGGTGCAGAAGACCGCCCCGCACTCGCCGCTGGCCGCCTACCCCGGCATCCCGCGCGAGACGGCCCACACGTCGGCCACGGTCGACAAGCTGCTCGAACTCGGCGTTCCCGCGTCGAAGGTGCTGCTCGGGATCGGCTTCTACGGTCGCGGGTGGACCGGGGTCACCGCCGACGAGCCCGGTGGCGCGGCGGACGGCCCGGCCGCGGGCAAGCACGAGAAGGGCCTCGAGGACTACAAAGTCCTGATCAAGCGCTGCCCGCCCACCGGCACGGTCGCCGACACCGCCTACGCGCGCTGCGGTTCCCAGTGGTGGTCCTACGACACCCCGCAGACGATCAAGACCAAGATGGCGTACGCCCGCGGCAAGGCTCTCGGAGGCGCGTTCGCATGGGAGCTCTCGGGCGACACGCCGCAGGCTGAGCTGCTCAACGCGGTGTCGGAAGGCCTGTCGCCCTCAGCACGCTGAGCACCCGGTCACGACCCGGCGTCGGCGGCTCGCCGGCCCGGGTCGCCAGGTAGACCGTGTTGAGCGGGCCGAGGGCCGGTTCGTGCAGCCGCACCAGCCGGCTCGCCGCGAGGTCGTCCGCGACCAGGTATTCGGGAAGGACGCTGCACCCGGCGCCGGCCAGCACGAGTGCCCGCACCGCGAGCAGGCTCGGCACCACGACCGCCGCGTCCCGGGGCGGACGTTCCCCGAACTCGCTGAGCCAGTAGCGCCGGATGATCGGCAGATCTTCGGCGTACGCGATCAGGGGCGCCTCGACCGTGCCACCCGGCGGGCCGACGAACAGGAAGTCCTCGTCGCCGATGGCCTCGACGTGCAGCCCTCGCACCCGGGGCCGCTGACTGAGCATCGCCACGTCGATCGCGCCGTCGCGCAGGCCGGCGGCCAGCTCGTCGGGCAGGCCGAAGGTGACGCGGAGCTGAAGCCCCTCGGCGACCAGGGCGGCCAGGGCGGGCAGCACCACCTCGGTCAAAAACTCGGCCGGGCCGCCCAGGTGCACGACGGCGGCCAGTCCGGCCGGCTCATCGAGCTCGGTGACCCGGGCCAGCTGGTCGAGCGGGTCGCTGACCCGGCGGGCCAGCAGGTCACCGGCCGGGGTCGGCGTGACGCCGCGCGGCAGCCGCGTGAACAGCGGACGGCCGGTCGCCGCTTCGAGCGCTTTGAGCTGGGCGGTGACGGTGGGCTGGGACAGACCGAGCCGCCGCGCGGCCGCGGTG
The DNA here is from genome assembly GCF_003999975.1 of Actinoplanes solisilvae. Lineage (GTDB taxonomy): Bacteria > Actinomycetota > Actinomycetes > Mycobacteriales > Micromonosporaceae > Actinoplanes > Actinoplanes solisilvae. Next base: position 591,411 of record NZ_RJAC01000002.1, read on the forward strand.
ATCGAACCGGCCCGGTAGACGGCGAGGAAGGTGCGCAGCAGGTCAAGGTCCATAGAAATTCTGATGGTAGTGACAACAAGCCGCTATTTGTCCGATGGCTCGGCCCGGCGGACGATAGCCGCATGTCTACGAAAAAGATCGCCATCGTCCTGAGCAGCCACGAGCAGCTCGGCGACACCGGCCGCACGACCGGCTACTACGTCTCCGAGGCGGCCCACCCGTGGGTCGAATTCGTCGACGCCGGCTACCAGGTCGAGCTGCTCTCGATCGCGGGCGGCACCCCGCCGCGCGACGGCGAGGACCAGTCCGACCCCGCCCAGCGGCGCTTCCTGGCCGAGGCGGCCGACGACCTGGCCGCGACCCGCCGCCCGCAGGACGCCGACCCGGCCGGCTACGACGCCGTGCTGCTCGCCGGCGGCCACGGCACGATGTGGGACTTCCCCGGCTCGGCGCCGCTGGCCACGCTGGTCCGCTCGGTGTGGGAGCAGGGCGGCGTCGTCGGCGCGGTCTGCCACGGCCCGTCGGGTCTGGTCGACGTCGTGCTGGCCGACGGCAAGCCGCTGGTCGCGGGCCGCGCGGTCGCCGGCTTCACCAACGCGGAGGAGGCCGCCGTCGGGCTGACCGACGTGGTGCCGTTCGCCCTGGAAACCCGGCTGCGCGAGCTGGGCGCCGACCACCGCCCGGCCGCCGACTGGCAGCCCCAGGTCGTGCGCGACGGCCGTCTGGTCACCGGCCAGAACCCGCAGAGTGCTCCCGGGGTCGCCAAGGCGATGCTCGAGGCACTGAGCTAGCCGACCTGCACCCAGACGTTGTCGAGGGCGCCGTTGAACTGGTCGTTGTCGGCGTAGGCCCCCTTGCCACCGATGCTCATCGGGCGGTTGTTGGTGACTGAGAGCCCCGGCGGCAGGGGGATGCGGCCCCTCATGACGTCGTCGACGTGGATCGACAGCCAAGCGCCGGCCCGGGAGCAACGGATCCGGTGCCAGCGGCTGTCCGCGACCGTGACGGCACTGGTGGCCATCTTGATGTGGCGCGGCCGGTCGCCGACCAGCACACAGCTCGGGCGGCCGGCCGCGCCGTCGATCTGGAGCTTCCACTGACTGCTCGTCGACGAGTAGCCCTTCTGGATGACGTTCTGCCCCTTGCTCGTCTGGCCCGGCCGCAGAAACACGTCGGCGCCGTACGAGATGTTCCGGGGGCCCGGGTTCAGGTCGGGGGTCGACGGCGTCTGCAGCGCCACGTGCGGGCAGACCCGTGACACGCAGCGGGCCGGGAAGAGCAGCGCCGACCCCTGCCCGTGCACGACGTGGCGCACGGTACCGCCGTGGCCCGAGATGACGCGCAGCGTGTGCCCGCGGCCCGACTCGTCGACGATCGAGGCGGACCGCACGTTGAACGCGTAGCGGGCCATCATCACGCCCGGCGCGTCCACCTCGGCCGCCGCCGCGGGCGCGGTCCCGCCCACGGCCACGGCGAGGACCACCCCTACGAACCAGCAAGATCGCATGCCCGAATTATGGCTTGTAAACGGTTTGTCAATGACTGGGTGGCCTGGACCCCCGCGCGAGCCCACCCACTCGAAAGGGTTGATAACCCCCGAAAGGGGATTAAATTCAGCCGCGCTGGGTAGCGGCGACCACTCGCGTGGGCGGGCCTCCCGCGTCGGGTAGCGGCCTCAGCCCGCGTGGGCGGCTGCCGGCTCGGCCGGCAGATCCTCCTTGTGCGCCTGGATCAGAAGGGCCGAGACCCCGGCGGCGACCAGGATGATGATCGCCGCCCAGGTGAACGCGATCGTGTAGCCGTCCAACTGGGCGAGCAGGCCGTTGCGTTCCCCTTGCGCCGGTGTCGTGGCCACATGGGCGGCCAGATAGGCCGTGATGGCGCTCGTCGCGATGGTGTTCAGCAGGGCCGTGCCCAGGGATCCGCCGACCTGCTGGGTCGCGTTGAGGGCCGCGCTCGCCGCACCCGCGTCGTGCTCGGGCACGCCGATCAGGGCCAGGCTCGACAGTGGCACGAACGTGAAGCCCAGGCCGAGACCCAGCAGCAGCTGCGCCCAGGCCAGGTGACCCCAGAACGACGTGTCGAGGTCGACGAAGCGCAGCCAGAACATGCCGCCCGCGGCCAGGATCGGGCCGACCACCATGAGCGGTTTCGGACCGATCCTCGGCATCAGGTTGCTGGCCGCGCCGGCTGAGATCAGCACGCCGACGGTGACCGGGAGCGCGGCGAAGCCCGCCTTCAGCGGCGTGTAGCCGAGCACGTTCTGCTGATAGAGCGTGAGGAAGAGGAACGCGCCGAAGAGCCCGGCGCCGACCAGCATCGACGTGATGTAGGCCCCGCCGCGGTTGCGTTCGAGCACGATGCGCAGCGGCAGCAGCGGGTTGCGGACGCGCCGCTCGATCAGCACGAAGACGGCCAGCAGGGCCAGACCGCCGAAGATGCAGCCGAGGGTGACCGGCGAGCTCCAGCCTCGGTCGGGCTTCGCCGCCTCGTTGAAGCCGTAGACCAGGGCCACCAGGCCGAGCGTGACCACCACGGCCCCTGGCAGGTCGTATTTCGTGTTGCCGGTCGCCTTGCTCTCGGGCACCAGTGGCAGCGCCAGGAACAGCACGAGGATGGCGATCGGGATGTTGACCAGCAGGCACCAGCGCCAGTCGGCGTACTCGGTGAGCACGCCACCGAGCAGCAGACCGACCGCCGACCCGCCGCCCGCGATGGCGCCGTAGACGGCGAACGCCTTGGCCCGCTCTCTCGCCTCGACGAAGAGCACGGTGAGCAGGGCCAGCGACGCGGGAGCGAGCAGCGCGCCGAACGCGCCCTGCAGCGCCCGCGCGCCGAACAGCATCGGGCCGTTCTGAGCCAGGCCGCCGATGGCCGACGCGGCCGCGAAGCCGAGCGCGCCCACGATGAACGTGCGCTTGCGCCCCCAGTAGTCGGCGATGCGGCCGCCGAGCAGCAGCAGGCCGCCGAAGGCGAGGGTGTAGGCCGTGATGACCCATTGCCGGTCGGCGTCGCTGATGACGAGCTCACGCTGGGCACTGGGCAGGGCGATGTTCACGATGGTGGCGTCGAGGACCACCATGAGCTGGGCGAGCGCGATGACGCCGAGCGTGACCCAGCGGCGCGGATTCGCGTCGGTGGACGTCGCTTCAGTTGCTGCTGACACGTGGTTGTTCCTCTAGCTCAGGGGACGCGCTGTCCAACGGCACCGATCGGCCGGGCACGAGTCCTAGTTGGACTCCCTGGCGAGGCAGCACGGCGTCGAGCAGCCAATCGGCGGCCACGCGCACCCGGTTGCCGGGCATCGAGAGCAGGTGGTAGCCGCGGGTCACGACCTTGGCCGGGAAGCCCGAGAGCGGCACGCCGAGCGGGTTGGCCGCCGAGTCGAGCCCGCCCAGATCGACCACGAAACCAAGGTCATAGTGCTTGTACGGCTTGCGGCTGCCGTCGCCGTACGACGCCGCGATGTTCTTCGCCGCGACCACGCCCTGGCGGCTGGCGTGCTGCGCGGTCATGCCGGTGATCTCGCCGGGGCGGGTCAGGTCGGGCACGGCGGCCGCGTCGCCGATCGCGTAGACGTCGGGGTAGCCGGGCACGGTGAGGAACTCGTCGACCACCACGCGGCCCTCGCGCAACGGCAGGCCCAGGTCGGCGACCATCGGGTCGGGGCGCACGCCGACGCACCAGATCAGCGACCGGGTGACCACGAAGTCTCCCGTGGACAGGTGAACCCCGGCCTCGGTGGCCTCCTTGACGCTGGTGCCCAGCATGAGCTCGACCCCGCGGGAGCGCAGCACCTCGTCGGAGGCGACGGCGAGCCGCTCGTCGAGGCTGGGCAGCACCCGGTCGGCCGTGTCGAGCAGGATCCAGCGGACCTTGTCGCGCAGTTCGGGGCGGTCGGCCGTCAGCGCCCGGGTGAAGAGCACGCCCTGGGCCGCCACCTCGGTGCCCGTGTAGCCGGCGCCGACCACGACGAAGGTGCACCGGGCCCGCTGCTCCTCCTCGGAGGCGGCGTTGACCGCGAGCTCGATCTGGCGGGTGATGTGGTCGCGCAGGAAGAGCGCCTCGGGGATGCCGCGGAAGCCGTGGGCGTACATGGTCACGCCGGGCACGGGCAGCAGCTTGTTCACGCTGCCGGCCGCGATGACCATGCGGTGGTAACCGATCGTGCCGGACTGGCCGTCGGGGTTGCGATAGGTGACCGTGCGGTTGCCGAGGTCGAAGCGGTCGACGTGGCCCAGGATCTGGCGCGCACCGGGCAGCGCCGCCTGCAGCGAGACGGTGACCCGCCGGGGCTCGAGGATCCCGGCCGCCACCTCGGGCAGCAGCGGGAGGTAGAGGAAATAGTCGGTCGGGTTCACCACGACGATCTCGGCGCCGCCCCGGGAGAGCTTCGTCAGGGTGCGGGCCGCGGCGAAACCGGCGAAACCGGCTCCGACGATCACGATGCGGGGGCGTGCCATGGCGGGTCCTTCCGTCCAGGGCGCCGTCAACGCCCGCCGAGCAGAACCGTTGCCCCACCGACGCTACCGAAAACCGTCTGACCTGCGATGTGAGCGGCGTGACATCGCGTGGTCGGCCGTTCGGCCGATATTCGAATTCGGCCGAACGGCCGTCGTCCATCCATCGACGTCCTCGCGTCTAGTACGGCGCCGGACGATGCCCTCACGGGGAGGCGTCGCACGGCGGCGCGGCCGGTCGGTGCCCACACGGGGTGGCATCGCCCGGCCGCTTGAGAGGGGAGGGGGAGACGTGGTCGGCAGCGCGGTGCTTGATCCGCTTGAGTACGCTCACATCTCCCCCGCCCCCTCGAACGGACACCCTCGAATGGACGCCCGTGAGGCCGACTATGCGCATTTCGTCCGCTCCCGGACCCACGCATTGTTGCGCTCGGCGTACCTTCTGACCGGCGATCAGCACCTCGCCGAAGACCTCGTGCAGGAAGCCCTCGCGCGCACCCACCGGGCCTGGGCGCGCCTCGACCGCACCGAACACGCCGAGGCGTACGCCCGGAAGGTCATGTACCACGCCCAGGTGTCGATCTGGCGCCGCCCGAAGGTCGCCGAGGTGCTGCCGGCCGACTTCGAACCCGACCGCAACCACGGCGCCGACGACCACGCCGAGTCGGCCGTCGAGCGCCTCGTGCTGCGCCGCGCCCTGCTCACGTTGAGCGCCAAGCAGCGCGCCGTGATCGTGCTCCGCTTCTTCGAGGACCACACCGAGGCCGAGGCGGCCAAGCTGCTGGGCGTGTCGGTCAGCACGGTCAAGACCCAGACCGGTCGCGCCCTCGACCGGCTGCGCGCGCTCCTGCCCGACCTGCGGGTGCTCACCGAGATGCCGGAGCCGGGCCGATGACCGCCGAGGACGACCGCCTGCGGTGCGCGCTGCGTGACCTCGCCGACGTCGCGGAGCCCACCGACCTCTACGAACGCGCGCTCGGCTGCTCGCGCCGCATCGCCCGCCGCGAGGCCACGATCGGCGCCTGCGCCGCCGTGGTGGTGATCGGCGTGCTGGTCAGCGGGCTGTGGGGCCTACCGCACACCGAGCAGCACGACATCCCGGTCGCCGCCGCCTCGCAACCCGGCCCGTCGTCCGGACCGTCGAGGGCGCCGACTGCCACGGTGTCCCGGCCCGGGCCGGAGAGACCGACCGAGGCGGCCCACCAGCCCGCGCCCGAGAAGAGATCCGAGGTGGCGATCCCCCCGGCCGAACCGAGCTCGCTGACGCTGGCCGACCTGCCGGGACACGTCTTCTACTCCGGTCGCGACATCGTCCGCCTGTCGCCCTCCAGCGGCGAGAGCGACGTCGTGCTGGCGGACGCGCCCTCCTCGGTCGGCGTCTCGCCCGACGGCCGTCGCATCGCCTTCGTCACCGAGGGCCGGCTGCTCGTCAGCGAGAGCGGCCGCGAGGCGAAGCAGGTGGCCGACGGGGTGGCCGACGCCGACCAGGCCCCGGTCTGGTCCCCCGCCGGCGACCGGCTGCTCATCGACGCCGCCGCACCGGGCGTGCTCGACCTCGGAACGGGAACGATCACACCGCTGCCCAGCAGCCTCGCCACCGGGCAGCACTTCCGGTGGTCGGGCGACGGCAACAAGCTCGTGTACGCGACGTCGTCGTGCGACCTGAAGCTCTCGGCCGACGACGCCGCGGCGGAAACCTCCGTGGCGGTGCCGGGCGAGGTCTCGGCCTGCAAGCCGACCAGCGTCGACGCCACCGGCGAGCGGGTGACCGTGCCCCTGCAGACCGACGACACCGCCGACACTGTCATCGACACCGCCACCGGCCGGCCCGAGGTGCTCCCGGTCGAGGGCACGGTGATCGGCACGGTGTTCGACCCCGACGGCAACCTGCTCGTACGCACCGCGGACGACAGCGGGACCGTGCTCTGGCTCTTCGGGCCCGACAACGAGTTGCTGGTACGCGCGATCGAGCCCAGCGGCGTACGAGATCTGGATCTGCTGGCCTACACCCGCTGAACGCCCGCACCGTCCCCGCGGCGGATGCGACCATGATCTCGATGGCGTTGTCGCAACAGACCGTCCCGGCTCCGTGGTGGCGCCGCGGGCCGGCCGTCGCCGTGCTCGTCGTGACCGTGCTCGGCGTCGAGCTGGTGCTCGGCTGGTCGTCGCTGACCGGGGCGCTGACCCAGCTACGCGAACCGCAGTGGAAGTGGGTGGCCGCCGCGCTCGTGGTCGAGCTGATCTCGATGGGCTCGTACGCCCGCATGCAGCGCGCGCTGCTGCACGGGGCGGGCACCAAGGTCAGCATGCGCAAGCACGTGGCCACCGCGTACGCCGCGCACTCGCTGAGCGCCACCCTGCCCGGCGGCCCGGTCTTCTCGACGACGTTCAACTTCCAGCAGCTCCGCCGCTATGGCGCCTCGCCGGCCGTCGCCTCGTGGTGCGTCACGCTCAGCGGCGTGCTGTCGACCGGCGCGCTGGTGGTGATCGGCGCGGTCGGGGGCCTGCTCGCCCGCAACACCGGAAGCTGGCGTTCCCTCGCCGGTTACGCGGTCGCCGCCGTGGTGGTCGCTTTCGGCGTACGTCAACTCGCCGAGCACCCCCAAGCGCTGGACCGCCCGGTCCGCGCCGTGCTGAGCGGGGTCAACCGGCTGCGCAAACGCCCGCCCGAGCACGGCCACGCCCGGCTGATCGGCTTCGTCGAACAGCTCCGCGAGGTGCGCGTGCACCCGGCCAACTTCGCCGTCGCCGTCGTGCTCGCGCTGCTCAACTGGCTTTTCGACGCGCTCTGCCTGTGGCTGTGCTGCGTCGCGGTGGGGGTCGGCGAGATCAGCCCGGTCAGCCTGGTCATCGCCTACTGCGCGGGCATGGCCGCGGCCAGCGTGCCGATCGTGCCCGGCGGGCTCGGGGTGGTGGACGCCGCCCTGGTGCTCGGTCTGGTCGCCGGCGGCCTGGGCGGCGCGCACGCGGTCGCCGCCGTCGTGCTCTACCGCCTGATCAGTTTCGGCTTCATCATCGGTCTCGGCTGGCTGGTCTGGCTGGGCCTGCGCTACAAGTACCGCGTCAGCGCTTGAACAGCCGCCAGCCGCGCTTCTTGACCTCGGGCGGTCGCTCGGCGACGCCGTTGAGCTGGGCCAGGCGGCGCTGGGCGATCGGATTCTCGGGCTCCATCCTCAGCGACGTGAGCAGCGCCTGGCGGGCCTGGTCGACGTGGCCGAGGGCGTCCAGCGTCACGCCGTGGGTGTAGTAGTAGTGCGCCTCGGTCGGGTCGAGCCCGATGGCCGTACGGGCGGACTGCTCAGCGTCGGAGATCTGCCGGTCGGCCGCGAGCAGGGCCCACGCGACCCGGTCGTGCCAGAGCGCGTTGCGCGGGTCGGCGATGACGGCCCGGTAGGCCATCGTGACCGCCTCCTCGTGCCGGCCGAGCACGGTGAGCGCGCGGCTCGCCAGCGCGAGCGGCCGCGGATCACTCGGGTCGAGCTGCACGGCGTGGTCGGCCGCGTTGAGCGCTTCCTCGACGTTTTCGAGCGCGAGCTGCAGCCGGGCGAGCAGGATCCAGCCCTCGGCCGCGTCCGGGGCGGCGGCGAGCGCCGGCTGGAGCGTCGCTACGGCCCGACCGAGCTCGAGCTGCTCGAAGAGCGTGGCCGACTGCGCGATCGCCAGTTCGGTGGGGCCGCTGAACGCGCGCGCTTCGGTGAGGGGGCGCGCCGTCGGCGGCGCGTCCCTGGTCCGCAGGGGGTTGGCGGTCACATCGGGATGATCGGCCGGTTCGCACCGCGGATGAGGGTTTCGGCCAGATCCGGCTATGAGGCCGTGGGTTGCCAGCCGGCCGAGCGGGTGTGGTCGTGCGCCTCGTAGAAAGGCACCTGGGCGTACGCCCGCACCGGGAACGTGCCGAACGCGGTGATGCGCGGGGGCGCGGCGGTGAAGCGGGCGCCGTGCGGCGGCAGGTCTTCCAGGCCGGTGAGGTGCTCGACGATCGGGATGCCGGCGGCCAGCAGCACGGAGTGGGCCGGGCGCTCGCCACCGGCGGCCGCCGTCGAGTCGTCGATGTTGACCGAGTCGATGCCGACCAGGGCCGCCCCACGCTCGACCAGCAGCGCCGCCGCCTCCCCGGTCAGATAGGGCGCGTCCACCGCATAGGCCGGCGTGCCCCAGCCCCGGTCGCCGCCGGTGTGCAGCAGCACCGCGTGGCCGGCGACGGTCAGCGGCTCCAGATCGGCCTCGGTGACCGCGCGGCGACCGCTGCCGGCCGTACGCACCACGACGGCGGGCAGGTCGGCGAGCCGCTCCAACGGCACCCCGGCCAGGTCGGTGCCGCCCACATAGCGGTGCCGTGGTGTGTCGAGGTAGGTGCCGGTCTGGCCGAGCATCTCGATGCGGTCAAGGCTGAACTCGGTGCCCTCGGCATAGTTCGGGCGCGAGTCTTCCCAGGTCAGGTGGGGTGTGATGACCGGCGCGGGGAAACCCGGATAGGTGATCAGGCCGTCGGAGATCACGTGGCTGAGCTCGACGAAGCGCAGCCGCGGCGGGCCGGGCGGGCCGGCCACCACCGGATCGGCGAAGGTGCGCACCGCGGTCAGCTCGACCCGCTCGACGTCGCGCAGGCCGAGCGAGCTGACCAGGATGCGCGCCAGGTCGGCCTCGGTGACGTCGAGGTGCGGAATGTCGACCCGCAGCCCTTGCGCCCCGAGGTGACCACCGGTGGTGAAGGCGATGTCGGCGGTCAGCTCCGCCCGGTACTGCTGCACGAGGGCTCCTATCGCAGCTCGATGACCGCTTCCACCAGCAGCCAGATCCCGAAGATAGCGAAGAGCGCCGCCGCGCCGTACTTGATGAGCTTTTCGGGCAGGTGACGGCCGAGCAGACGGCCGACCAGGATCGCGAGCGCGTCGGCGGCGACCATGCCGACCGTCGACCCGAGCCAGGTGCCGAACCAGCCGTGCTGGGTGGCCAGCGTGATCGTGGCGAGCATGGTCTTGTCGCCCAGCTCGGCCAGGAAGAACGCGCCGCCGACGGCCAGGATCGCCGAGCCGGTGCTGCGCTCGGCCTTGGTCTTCTCGTCGTCGGTGAGCTTGTCGCCGCGCAGCGTCCAGGCACCGAACGCGAGGAAGGCGACGCCGGCGACGAGCGAGATCCAGCCGGTCGGCAGGGTGGCGCCGAGGCCGTAACCGATGCCGACCGAGACGGCGTGCACGATCGCGGTCGCCACCGTGATGCCGATCAGCACTGGCACAGTTTTGAAACGGGTCGCGAAGGTCAGCGCCATGAGCTGGGACTTGTCGCCCAGCTCGGCCACGAAGATCACGGCGAAACTGATCGCCGTCGCGGCAAGAAAACCATCCACCGAAGGTGCTCCCGGTTATCAAGGACCGGGAAGAAGTGGCGCAGGGCGACCTCGACCCGGCCGTCGTGTAAACAGCCAAGTCGAAGGTCTCGCTCGCCTTTGTGAAAGGCCGCGCGGCCGGACTCACAGCTTTCGAGAGTCAGCATGTCGACCGCGACATTGGGAGCTACTCCCCTTCGCAGTGACGAGCATAGCCAACGGTCCCCACCCGAAGGCGGGGACCGTGAGCCTGATCACCGACCGGTGATCATTTTCTGCAGTTCGAGGCGCTCGGGAGCACGCTTCGCGGTGACCGTGTTCGATGCCGCGGGCGGCTCGATCGGCTTGCAGCGCTTGTCGGAGCGCTCGCCCGGCAGCCGCTTCGGCAGTTTGCCGGAGGCCAGGTAGTCGGCGATGACGTCGTCCACGCAGCGGTTGCCCCAGAGCGAACCGGAGTGGGTGGTGCCGTCGACGCCCTCGATCAGCACCGAGCGCGGGAAACGCTTGCGCACCTCGAGGCTTCCGGTGAACGGGGTGGCCGCGTCGAGGGTCTCACTGATCAGAAGCACCGGGGCCACGGTCTCGCCGGAAACGGTCACCGGGATGCCGCTGCGCGCCGGCCACGTGCGGCAGGGCGCGTTGTACCAGGCGTTGGCCCAGGTCTCGAACGGCGCCTTGCGGTGCACCTCCCAGTTGTCCGAGGCCCACTTGCTCCAGCTCTGCGGCCACGGGGCGTCGGTGCACTGCACGCCGAGGTAGACCGCGTAGTTGTTGTCCGCGTCCTCGCCCCGGGGGTTGTTGGTGTCGTAGAGCTGGCGCAGCGGCCGCGCGTCCCGCTTGTGCACCCAGGCGCTGAAGGCCCGGCCGATCTCGGCCCAGCCGAAGGTGTAGTAGCCGGCCTGCAGGAAGATGTCGGTCAGCTCGGACGGGCCGAGTACGCCCCCGGCCGGCTTCTTGCTCAGCCGCCGCTGCTCGGCGTCGAAGCGTCGCTGCACCTCACGGCCGGTGCGACCGAGCCGGTAGGTCTTGTGGTTCTCGGCCAGCCAGGCGAAGTAGATCTTGACGTTGCGGTCGAACGCGATGTCCTGGTCGAGGTTCGAGTCGTACCAGACGCGTGACGGGTTGACGTTGCCGTCGAGCACCATGCGACGGACGCGCTCGGGGTAGCGCGTGGCATACACCTGGCCGAGATAGGTGCCGTACGAGAAGCCGTAGAAGTTGATCTGCCGAGCGCCCAGCGCGAGCCGCAGCGCGTCCATGTCCCGTACGGTGTCGAGGGTCTTGAGGTGGTCGAGCAGCTTGCCGCCGGCCTTCTCGCACGCCTTGGCGTAGCCCTCGGTGCGCTGCAGCCAGACCTTCTCGATCCGCGGGGTGCTGGGCACGTACGCCGGACGCCTGTACCCCGCGTAGTCCTTGTCGCAGCTCAGCGACGGCTTGCTGGCGCCGACACCACGGGGGTCGAAACCGATCCAGTCGTACGCCGCCCCGGCCTGACGCGGCACGAGAGAGCCGAGGACCGAGAGCGCGCGGCCCTTGCCACCCGGTCCGCCCGGGTTGACCAGCACGATTCCCTGGTACTTCTTCTCCGGCACGGTGTGCTTGACGCGGGACACGGCGATCTGGATCTTCTCGCCGTCCGGGTTCGCGTGGTCGAGCGGCACCGAGAGGAAGCCGCACTGGGCCTTGTGCGGGCGCAGGGCCGGGTCGGTGCAGGCGCTCCATTTGATCGGCTCGGGGCGCGCCGCCCGCGCGTCAGTCGCCGGCGGCTCGGGACGCGCTGCTCGCGCGTCGCTCGCCGGGACCCCGATCACCGCCAAGGCGATCGTGGTGGTCACCGCCAGAAGTCGTCTCATGCCAGCCTCTCGTGTCCGATTCGCCCCCATATGGTGCGGCGTGGACGGTCACATCCGGACCGTCCACGCCGGGGCGCCACGAAAGAAGCCGGGTCACGCCATGGCGGCCTTGCGGTGCCGCAGCCGCTGGGAGACCAGGGCGGTGAGGCCCAGCAGGGCCACGACCAGGCCGTAGATCAGGGCCGTGAGGTGCAGCCCGGCTGACGTGGCGGCGAAGCCGGCGATCACGGCCGGGACGCTGAACGCGATGTAGGCGATGGTCAGGACGACCGCGAAGAGTTCGCCGCGCTCGTGCGGGGCGGCCAGCACGGCCAGCGCGCCGAGGGTGGCCAGTGAGGAGGCGCCGAACCCGATGCCCGAGATCACGGCGCCGACGGCGGCCACGATCGTGCTGTTGATCTCCAGCCCGGCCACGCTGATCACCGAGCCGACGGTGAGCAGGCTGCCGGCCAGCAGCAGGGTGGTCTTGGCCGGAACCTTGCGCAGCAGGAAGGAGCTGATCGCGCCGGTGCCGCAGAGCAGCGTCACCACCAGGCCTCCGACAAGGTGGCTGCTGAGGCCGAAGACGCCGGCCGCGACGGACGGGCCGAGCGACAGGTAGAGCCCGGCGATCGCCCAGCTCGCGACGAGGATCGGCAGCAGGGAGATCAGGTCGCCGCGCAGGCGGTCGGGCACGGCGAGCTTGGGCGCGAGGGAGGCGACGGCCCCGGGCTTGCGGGCGGAGGTCTCCGGGATGCGGGCCACGACGATCGCGGCGAGCACCATGCCGACGAGGAGCAGCGCCCAGACGAGGTGGGTGGGCTGAGGGGCGTACTGGACCAGGACGCCGGTGCCGAGCGCGCCGATGGCGAGGCCGCCGATGGGGGCGAGGCTGTTGATCAGGCCGGCCCGGGCCGGTGCGTGCGGCGGCTTGAGATCGACCAGAGCCGCGCCGAGGGTGGTCAGCGCCGCGCCGGTCGCGATGCCCTGGAGCAGACGGGCGACGAGCAGGACGGTGACGTCACCAGCGGTCAGGAAGAGCACGAACGACACGGCCTCGATCGCGATCGCCACGGCCAGGACGGGACGGCGGCCGATGTGATCGCTGAGCGCACCGAGGGTGAGAAGGGCGGCAACCAGCCCCACGACGTAGACGGCGAAGACGAAGGTGAGTGTGGTCGCCGAGAAGTTCCACTCGTGCTGATACACGACGTAGAGCGGAGACGGCGCCGCGGAGGCCGCCGAGAACATCAGGAAGATCGCCGTGATCGCCGCGAACGCGATCGGGCGGGAGAGCCGTCGGCCGCGAGGCGCGACGGTGCTGGACGGCGGAGCGTCGGCGAGGGTGGTCATGGAGCGGGCCTCCGAAAAATGTGACAGACAGGTCTGTCTGACCAGGCAAGACTAGACAGGTCTGTCTGCTATCGTCAACGACATGTCCGCCACATCACCATCCGTCGCTCGGAAGCCGTCGGCGCGTGACCGCCTGCTGGCCGCCGCCGACGAGCTCTTCTACGCCGAGGGCGTGCACACCGTCGGCATCGATCGCGTGATCGAGAAGGCCGGCGTCGCCAAGGCCTCTCTCTACAGCTCCTTCGGCAGCAAGGACGAACTGGTCAAGGCCTACCTTCAGGGCCGCCACGAGCGCCGCCGCGCCCGCATGCTGGCCGGCCTCGAGCGCTACGACGACCCGCGCGACCGCCTGCTGGGCGTCTTCGAGGTGCTGGCCGAGGTGGCCGGCAACCCGGGCTTCCGCGGTTGCGCCTTCGTCAACGCCAGCGCCGAGTCGCCGCGTGGCGGGCCGGTCGAGGAGGTCTCCGACATCTACCGCGCGTGGGTGCGTGGCCTGTTCCACGAGCTCGCCCGCGACGCCGGCGCCAAAGACCCGGCCACCCTGGCCGACCAGCTCGTCGTGCTCTACGACGGCGCCTCGATCGGCGCCCGCATGGACGAGGGCGGCCCGAAGGCCGCCCTCGTGGCTCGCGACATCGCCGCCACCCTGTTGGCGGCGGCGACTCTTTAGGCCTCGCGCAACGGTTCCGCCACGGCGGTGGCCGGGTTCAGCGGCTGAGCTTCCTCGAGTTCGGCCTTGAGTTCGGCCTCGTGGGCGACGAAGCCGGTCGCGGCCCGGCCCTTCACCAGCGACGCCAGCGCGCCCACCACGGCCATCGCGATCGCCAGCCCGAAGACGATCACCAGGCCGTCGTGGAACGGCTCGGAGATCAGCCGCGGGAAGAACTCGAGGCCGGTCAGCCGGGCCGCGTTGCCGGGCGGCAGCGCGGCCAGCACGTGGGACCCGAGCAGTTCACCGATCGGGTTGTAGCCGAGGAACGCGGCGAACAGCGTGCCCACCGGCGGCAGCGCGGCGATCGCGGACGCCGTCGCGGCCGGCACGCCCTGGCCGGTCAGACCGCTGTTCAGCGAATCCGGCAGCGAGTCGGCCAGACCGGCCACCATCAGCGAGAAGAAGACGCCGATGGAGAGCACCTGACCGGCGTTCTGGAAGGTGGCCCGCATGCCGGAGGCCGCGCCACGCATCTCGGCGGGCACGCTCGACATGATCAGCGAGGTGTTCGGCGCCGCGAACAGGCCGCCGCCGACGCCGTTGATGAAGATCAGCGCCGCGAAGACGACATAGTTGAAGTTGGCCGGCAGAAGCAGCAGACCGACGAAGGACGCGGCCATCACGAACAGGCCCCCGGCGGCGAACGGGCGCGGGCCGAACCGGTCGGAGAGCGTTCCGGCGATCGGCCCGGCGGCCAGGAAGCCGATCGTCAGCGGGACCAGATAGATGCCGGCCCACAGCGGCGTCGACTCGTAGCTGTAGCCGTGCTGCGGGAGCCAGATGCCCTGCAGCCAGATGATCAGCATGAACTGCAGGCCGCCACGGGCCACGCTGGCCAGCAGGTTGGCCGCGTTGCCGCTGGCGAAGGCGCGGTTCCGGAACAGGGCCAGCGGGAACATGGGTTCGGCCACGCGCTTCTCGATCACGCCGAACGCGACCAGCACGAGTGCGCCGCCGAGCAGCCCACTCAGGACCCACGGGTTGGTCCAGCCCATCGTGTGGCCGCCGTACGGCTGGATCCCGTACGTGATGGCGGCCAGGACGGCCGTGAGCCCGATCGCGAAGGTCGCGTTTCCCCACCAGTCGATCTTGGCTTTCCGGCGGACGCCGGTGTCGCGCAGCGAGCGGTAGGCCCACACGGTGCCGAGGATGCCCAGCGGGATGTTGACCCAGAAGATCGAGCGCCAGTCCCACTCGGCGAGCACACCGCCCGCGACCAGGCCGATGAACGAACCGGCCAGCGCCGAGACGATGTTGACGCCGAGCGCCATGCCGCGCTGCTCGGGCTTGAAGGCGTCCGTGATGATCGCGGCCGAGTTGGCCATCAGCATCGCGCCGCCGACCGCCTGCAGCACCCGCCAGCCGATGAGCCAGAGCGCGCCGCTCCCGCCGTCGAACGGGTCGAGCGACAGGACGATCGAGGTGAGCGTAAAAATCGCGAAGCCCGCGTTGTAGATGCGGACGCGGCCGTACATGTCGCCGAGCCGGCCCAGGGTGACCACCAGGACGGCGGTGACCAGCATGTAACCGATCAGCATCCACAGCAGATAGCTGACGTTGGCGGGCTGGAGCGGGTCGACGTGGATGCCCTTGAAGATGGCGGGGAGCGAGATCAGCACGATCGAGGCGTTGATCGTCGCCAGCAGGGTGCCGAGCGTGGTGTTCGACAGCGCGATCCACTTGTAGCGCGGATGGTCCACGGATAGCACGCGGTCAACTCCTGTTCATTTATGCGTACATTTCGGGCAGCCAGGGCCGCGCGCCACTCTGCTCCGCGGTCGGCGGGCCCACTGTTCGGCAACCGGACCATGGCCCGCCAACCAGGCCGCTGTTCGGCAACCAGGCCGCCGTTCGGCCGTCGGGCGCCGAGCGGCTACTCGGTGGCCAGGTCGCTCAGCCGCTCCAGCGCGGGCAGCGCGGCCACGATGGCCGCGTGCTCAGCCGGAGTGAGGCCCCGGAGCAGGTCGGACAGCGCCGTCGCCCGCACCTCGCGGCGGTGGGCCACGGCGGCCCGGCCGGCCTCGGTGATGCTGACGACCACGGCACGCCCGTCGTTGGGGTCGCCGGTCCGCTCGGCCAGCCCCTCCTTTTCGAGGCGGGTGACCAGCTGGGTCATCGCCGGCTGGCTGATCCCCTCGGGCGCGTAGAGCTCACTGAGCCGATGGGGACCCGAGCGCTCCAGCCGGCGCAGCGTCGAGGCCGCGGTCAGGCTGAGCGGACCCCGCGGCGTGAGGCGCCGGAGCGTCTCGTAGAAGCGCTCGAACCCGGCCGCGATGGCCGCGTCCTCCTGCGTGATGGCGGTGACAGGCTGCACAATGAGAATGTATATCACGCGCTTATGAATGACGCGCGACAAGTGACCCAGGCCTCACTTGCGCCACGCTCATTGTCACAATGTTGCAATTCGCCCATACGCGCCGGGCCGTCGGGCGGACGAATGGCGACCGAAATGTCACCATGCAGTCATGGACGAGCAAACCCTTTGGGCCTTGGTCGACCACAGCCCGGAGCACGCCGACCGCGACTCCTGGCTGCACCCCCACCTGGGCACCACCACCGGCGGCGGCCACGCCCCGCGCGAATATGTGGTCGCGCTCCGCCACGTCGCGATGATCCTGGACGCCGATCCACGCTGGCGGTCCTGGTGGCAGCAGTCCGGCCTGGCCGCCTGCGAGCTGGGCATCGTCGCCGAGGGACGGCTCGACCATCTGCGGCCCAGCGCCGACATCCGCCGCTTCGACGACCGCCTCCAGGCCAACTTCACCTGCGCCCTGCCGGCCGGGCCGCCGACGGCGGGCACCGTGGAGCAGGCCACCCGCACCGCCGCCGAAGAGGTGCGGGCCATGTTCGAGGTGATCCGCCAGGCGCTGACCCTGCCGGCGCTGCCGCCCACCCCGCCGGTGCCGAGCCCGCCCACCGACGTCCCGGACGTGCCGGTCACCGCGAAGCGCGTGCCCGACCCGCCGCACGAGCCCGAACGGCAGGGCTACCTGACCCTGACCCAGATTCAGGAGTTCTTCGCCTGAACCGGGCGCCCGAGGAGCAGGCAGCTCACCAGGTCAGGTCGACCAGCTCGTGGAGCTGCGCCAGCGCGTCGCCCTTGCCCGGACCGTCCGGGAGTTCACGGCGGGCGGCCGCGACAAGGTCGGCCCGCAGCAGCGTGTAGATCTCCTCCCGGCCCGCGTCCGGAAGGTCGGGGATCCAGAGGCTGCCGAGGTTCTCCGCGACGACCATGCGGAGCCAGTCGGCCGTCTTCCGGTCGTCGAGCCGCGGGATGAGATATTCCAGCGTCCACTCGAAGAGCCCACCCGTCGCCTGCCAGTCCTTGCCCGTCCGGACCATGATGAGTGCCGCCATTGTCGCCGCCCCAGGATGAAGACACGCGGTGCCAAGCCTCGCTCCGCCACGAACCGTTCGATCCTTGCCACCTGGTCCGCGGTGAACTGGGTGACGTCCACCGGAACCAGGTCCGCCTTTTCGAGGTGCAGCACGATCTGCTGCGAGAAGCGCGCCCACTGTCGTTCGAACCGGTGGGCCGCGAACGGGCCCACTGCGTCATAAGAACGACCGCCTCGGTCGAACCAGTCGGCGCGGCAGCCGGGCGCGGCCCGGGTTAGGCGTACGCCCAGCTCGATCTCGATGAGTACGGCCGTCTCGGCCTCGTTGGGCCGGAACCGGCCGGTGGCCGGATCCATGCCGAGCGCCCGGACCCGCGCGCGCATCAGCGTTTCACCCGCTCGGGCCGATGAGCGCCGGGTTCGTTCGGAGGCTCCTTCGCACCGGATCTCCCCGGGTCAGGCCCCGCCAGGGGGTCTCGCGGTCGCGGCAGCGGCGGTGTGACCACGACCGGGACACCGCCCTGACCGATGCCCGCATAGACCACCGGCCTGGCCGCCCGCAGCGCCATCGCGTGCAGCACGCCGAGCGCCACCACGCCGCCGATCGCGACCGGCACGATCCACGACGTCACGGTTCCTAAAAGGACGCCGAGATCACGGAAGGCCAGATGGCCCAGCAACCCGAGCGCCACGGTGGCGAAACTCGGTGCGACGAACCGGGTCCACACGCCCTCGCCGTTGGGCACCCGATTCAGATGCAGCAGCGCGGCCACCGACGTGGCGACCAGCAGCACGAGAATGCCGAGACCGCCGACAATCATGAGACGACGTCCGGTGAGCAGCGGCGTTCTGGTCAGCACGGCCGCGGCCAGCAACCCGGCGGTGACGGCCGAGAGGGTCAAAGACGCAGAGCGAGGAGCCGCCGTACGCCGTGACGTGCGCCCGAAAGCAGCCGGCAGAACCCGCTCGCGCCCGAGAGCGAACAGGTATCGCGCCATCACGTGATGCAGCGCGAGAATCGCCGCGACCAGGCCGGTCAGCAGGATCAAGCGGCCCAGCGTGACGGCCCACGGCGCGAGCCGAGCCGTGGCGAGATCGAAGAACAGCTCGAACCCTCGGCCGCGGGCCAGTTCGGTGATCCGGTCGGCGCCGGCCGCCGTGCTCAGCGACCACGAGACGCCGGCCAGCAGAACGGCGAGGGCGGCCACGGTCGCGTACCCGGCCAGACCGGGATCTCGGCGTGGACGGATAGCCTCCTCGGCGTAAGCCCCTGGGGTCTCGAGACCGACGAAGGCCAGCAGGCCCACGGCGAGCAGCAAACCGAGGGCGGGCCGGTCCACGCCGGCCGGGACGATGCTGTCGGCGGTGACCACCCCGCCGGCCGGATCGAGCACGTTGGCGGCCGCGAAACCAACGGCGACAGCGGCCTCGCCGAGCACCAGCAACGCGATCAGGCCGCCGCTGACCTCAGCCCTGATGATGCCGCCGAGCGCGACCAGCAGCCAGCAACCGGCGGCGACCGTCCACCACTCGGCGTCCACCTGGAACCACGAGCTCAGCAGGGGTGCGGCCGCGGCGCCGACCAGGCTGTAGAGACCGAGTTGGATCGCCTGGTAGCAGGCGAGGGCGAGCCAGGCGGCGCCGACACCGGCGGGCCGGCCCAGGCCGCGGGCGATGTAGGCGTACATCGCACCGGCGAAGGGTGCCCGGCGGGCCAGGGCCGCGTAGCCGGGCGCGAAGAGGAGGCCGACGATGCCGATGGCCAGGAAACTCAGCGGAACGAGAGGCCCGCCGCCGGTGGCGTAGGCGGCGGGCACCACGGTGGTCAGAACGACGATCGGCGCGGTCGCGGCCAGCGCGAAGAACGTGACAGCGGCCGCGCCGAGACGGCCCGGGGCGAGGGTGGTACCCACAGATCCATTTGATCTGAAGGCAAGCGTGGAGACAACTGGCCGTATCTGTTCACTCACCAATAGTGAGAAGGTTTGGCACGAACACGGTCCCATCAGGACCGTTACTTGACGGCACCCATCGACAGACCGCGCACCAGCTTGTTCTGGGCCACCCAACCGGCGATCAGCACGGGCAGCGAGACGATCGTCGCGGCCGCGCAGAGCCGGGCCAGGAACAGGCCCTCCGACGAGATGAACCCGACCAGGAAGATCGGCGAGGTGCCCGCGTTCGTCGCGGTCAGGTTCACGGCCAGGAAGAACTCGTTCCAGGCGAAGATGAAGCAGATCAACGCCGTCGCGGCCAGACCCGGGCTCACGATCGGCATGATGATCTTGCGGATCGAGGTGATCAGCGAAGCGCCGTCGACCTCGCCGGCCTCGAGCACCTCACGCGGCACCTCCAGCAGGAACGACCGCATCATCCAGACCGCCAGCGGCAGGTTCATCGAGGTGTAGAGCACGACCATCGTCCAGATGTTGTCGAGCATTCCCAGGTGCTTGACCAGCAGATAGATCGGCAGTAGGGCGGCCACCGCGGGCATCATCTTGGTGCTGATGAAGAAGAAGAGCGTGTCCGTCCACTTTGCTACCGGACGAAGAGACAGGGCGTACGCCGCAGGGGTGGCGAGCAGCACGACCAGGAGCGTCGAGAAGACGCTGGCCATGAGTGAATTCAGCAGGAACGGCGTGATGTTGCGGTCGAAGACCTGGCCGTACTGCGCGAGGGTCGGGGCGAAGGTCCAGGCCGGCGGGTTGCTGGCCGCGTCCTGTTCCTGCTTGAAGCTGGTCAGCACCATCCAGATCACCGGAAAGACGAAGACCAGCCCCGCTATCCAGGCAACCGTGCCCCAAATCGTGTTGTTCCAATGACGATTTTTCATTCTGTTTTCCGCCGCGGGCGGGCTCAGGCGGGCCCTCATCGGTGGTCCTCCATCTTGAAGAGGCTCGATATGACCCGCAGCGCGAAGGTGGCCGCGATGATCGTCAAGATCACCACGATGACTCCGGCCGCGGAGGCCTCGCCGTACTCGAACTTGCGGAACGTGGTCAGGTAGATCTCGTACGGCAGGTTGGTCGTCGCCGTCCCCGGCCCGCCCTGCGTGATGCTGAAGATCGCGTCGAACGTGTTGACCAGGTAGATCGAGCCCAGCAGCGCGCCCAGCTCGAGATATTGCCGCAGGTGCGGGAGGGTCATGCGGCGGAAGACCTGCCACGCGTTCGCGCCGTCGACCCGGGCCGCCTCGATCACGTCGTTCGACTGCGACTGCAGCCCGGCCAGCAGAATCAGCATCATGAACGGCGTCCACTGCCACACCAGGGTGGCGATCACGGCGCCCTTCGGATAGGACGAGACCCAGTCGGTCGAGCCGCCGAAGATGCCGTTGACCAGGCCGTAGGTCGGGTTGAAGATCGCGTGCTTCCAGAGCAGCGCGGCCGCGATCGGCATGACCAGGAACGGTGTGATCAGCAGCGTCCGCACGATCGAGCGGCCGATGAACTTGCGGTCGAGCAGCAGCGCGAGCGCCAGGCCCAGGATCATCGAGAAGACCACGGCGCCGGCGGTGAGCAGCACGGTGTTCAGCAGTGCTGAACGAAGCCGCGTGTCGGTCAGCACCGTGACGTAGTTGTCGAGCCCGACGAACGGCCTGTCCCCCGGGCGCAGCGCGTTCCAGCTCAGCGTGGAGAGGTAGAGGGTGTAGAGGAACGGGATCTGCGTGACGATGAGCGCGAAGATCAGCGCGGGCAGCAGCGGCGCCCGGCGCACCCAGCGGTCCTTGGCTCCGCCCTTGGGGGGCCGGACGGGCGGCTGGGTCCGCTCGTCCGGCCGGGCGGCCAAGGTCGTCACTTGTACTTCTTCGCCACGTCTTCGGCCTGCTTCTGCCCGTCGGCCAGCGCCTTGTCGACCGTGTTGCTGCCGGCGATGGCCGCGCTCACCTCCTGCGACACCTTGGTGCCGAGGTCGGCGAATTCAGGGATGCCGACGAACTGCACGCCCAGCGCGGGCCGCGGCTGCACACCCGGGTTGGTCGGGTCGGCGTGCTCGATCGAGCCCAGAGTGACGTCGGCGAATGCCTTGGCCGATTCCTTGTACTCCGGGATCGAATAGGTCGAGGTGCGCTTGCCGGACGGAACCCGGGACCAGCCGAGCTGCTGGCCGACCAGCTTCTCATAGTCCTTACTGGTCGCCCACGACATGAACTTCCACGCGGCGTCGGCCTTCATGGTGGTCTTGGGCATCGCCCAGGCCCAGGTCCACAACCAGCCCGAGTACTCGGTCTTGTTCACCGGGGCGTACACATAGCCGACCTTGCCCGCCACCTTGCTGGCGTTCGCGTCCTCCAGCGTGCCCGCCGCCGACGTGGCGTCGTACCACATGGCCGCCTTGCCCTGGCCGAACGTGTTGAGGCATTCGGTGAATCCGGACTGCGGCGCGCCGGGCTGCCCGTGCTGCTTCAACAGATTGACGTAGAAGTTCGTCGCCTCCTTGAATTCCGGCGAGTTCACCTTCGCGGTCCAGTCCTTCTCGAACCAGGTCCCACCGTACGTATTGACGACCGTGGTGAGCGGCGCGAAGAGCTCGCCCCATCCGGGCAGCCCTCGCAGGCAGATTCCGGCGACGCCCTTGCCCTTGTCGTCGAGCTTGGCCGCGAAGTCGGCGACCTGCGCCCACGTCGGCTTCTCGGGCATCTTGAGGCCCTTGGCGGCGAAGAGTTCCTTGTTGTACATGAGGAACGACGACTCGCCGTAGAACGGGGCCGCGTACAGCTTCCCGTCCTCGCCCGTCAGCGACGAGACCATCGGCTTGATGAGGTCGTTCACGTCGTACGCGGAATCGGCCTGGGCCTGCGTCGAAAGCTCGTGCAGCCAGCCGTTCTTCGCCCAGATCGGCACCTCGTACGCGCCGACGGTGGCGACGTCGTACTGCCCGCCCTGGTTCGCGACGTCCTGGGTGACCTTGTCCCGCAGTTCGTTCTCCGGGAGGATCGTGAACTTCACCGTGATGCCGGTCTGCTTGGTGAAGTTCTCGGCGGTCAGCTTCTGGATGTCCTCCATCTGCGGGTTGCCGACCATCAGCGCCGTAATGGTGTTGTCGGCCTCACCGCCGCTGCCGCCGGCGGTCGATCCGGCGCCCGAACAACCGGCCGTGAACAGCAGCAGGCCGACCGCGGCCAGCGTTATTTTTCTGGGCATGGTGGAACCTCCGTTTTATTCGAAAACGGCTAGTGGGCGTTACTGGTCAGACCCGGATGACCTGTGGACCCAGCCGGGCGTATCGGTTCGCCTCGGAGACCGGCAATGCGGTGTCCGTGACCAATGACTCGAAATCAGATATCTCGGCGAATCGGCAGAACGTGCGAACACCGAATTTCGTGTGGATGCCGACGAAGACGCGTCGACGAGCGGCCGCGACCGCGCGCGCCTTCACGTCCGCGACGGCCGGGTCCGGTGTGGTCAGCCCGACCTCGCGGGAGATCCCGTTCGCCCCGACGAAGGCCAGGTCGATCACGAAGCTGGAGAGCATGTTGGCCGCCCAGTGGTCCACCGTGGCCAGAGTGCGCCCCCGCACCCGGCCGCCGAGCAGCAGGACCGTGGCCGGGGTGGAGGCGGCCATCCAGGCTGCGGTGTTCAGCGAGGCGGTGACCACGGTCAGCGGCCGGCCCGTGGGCAGGGCCTCGGCGATGAGCTGAGGGGTGAAGCCCTCATCGATGAAGATCGTCTCCGCGTCACCGATGAGCCCGGCCGCAGCGGCCGCGATCCGCCGCTTCTCGGGCACCCCGCGCACGGTCCGCATGGCCAGGTCGGTCTCGAACTTCGCGGTCTCCACCGGATAGGCCCCGCCGTGCGTGCGCCGGATCAGACCGTGTTTTTCCAGCAGGCGCAGATCGCGGCGAATGGTCTCGGCCGAGACGTCGAGCTCGGCCGCGAGCTTCGCGACTTCGACCTCGCCGTGCCGGCGGGCCAGCGCGACGATCTGATGCTGTCGCTCGTCCGCATTCAATTCGCCGCCACCTCCGCCCCATATCGACCGACCTATTTGTAACACCGGAGAAACCTGTGGCCTCCATCACAAGGTCGCGGACTTCGTTGTTTACTTGCCCGTTTCGCCGGCCTCTCCGGCCGACCAAGATCGTCGCAAAGTGCAACCAAAGACGCGAATCGACTGACCGTTTCCTCGGAAAACATGACCACTTCGTGACCGGTCGTGCGCGTTTCCCTCAACCAGCCGCGCTCGTTGCCGACCGGCAAGGCCGTGCAAGCGACGGATCAACTGACGAAGTCGACCACCGCCCCGTCACGCTCGAACGACTGGCCGCACTCAAAGCCCTGGGCGTACGCCTCGCGATCGACGACTTCGGCACCGGCTACTCGTCCCTGGCCTACCTGCGGCGGTTCCCGGTCGACATCATCAAAATCGACAAGTCCTTCGACGCAATGACGTCGCGATTTGCCACGAGACGCCGGTTTGCCACGTCGTGGCAAACCGGCGTTTGGTGGCGAACTTCGAGCCTGCCTGGCCACCCCACCGCTAGTCGGGAAGCCTCATGTGGCGAGCAGAGTGACGATCTCACCCAGCGTGGGCGGCTCCAGGCGGCCGGGGAGGGTGGCGAAGTCGGCCGGAAGCACCCAGTCGTGGCCGAGCAGGTCGTCGACCTCGTACGGCATCAGGCCGTCGGCCGAGAGGGCCGGGCGCGAAACCGTGTAGCGGGCGGCGAAGAACTGCTCCTCCCCCACGTAGAGGCACCCCTTCCACCAGGTCTCGCGATGGACGTCGAGGTAGTGCGGGCCGATGCGCGAAGTGTCGAGCCCGGTCTCCTCGGCCAGTTCGCGCCGCGCGGTTTCGAGCGGGGTCTCGCCTTCCTCGACGCCGCCGCCGGGTGGTTCCCACAGGTGGGCGCCGTCGTGGGGGTCGCGCCAGTTCAGCAGGAGCACCCGCCCATCGGCGTCGAAGCAGATCACCCGTACGGCCGGTCGATGCGAGCTTTCCACGAAACGAAGCCTAGGCCGCGACCGAGACCCGGGCGTCCGGGGCGGTCTGGCTGAACGAGCCGTCGAGCTTGACCCCGTGCACGGGGCGCAGCGAGTCGCGCAGCACCCAG
Source organism: Actinoplanes solisilvae (assembly GCF_003999975.1). Classification (GTDB taxonomy): domain Bacteria; phylum Actinomycetota; class Actinomycetes; order Mycobacteriales; family Micromonosporaceae; genus Actinoplanes; species Actinoplanes solisilvae. The sequence goes on from NZ_RJAC01000002.1 coordinate 615,483, forward strand.
CGGCCGAGCCCGACGATCAAGCCGGTGCGCTCGGCCAGAGCAGCGCCCACGGGATCACCGGCGTACCCGCATTGATCGCCGTGGCGCCCACCGTCACCAACAGCAGCATCCCGGACACCCGGAGTGGCCGGCTCGGCCGTTCGCGCACTAGGCCCATGCGGCCCGCCTCTCTCACCGAAATTGCTCCCATTTCATCGGCAGCGAGCGACCGAGGGTGAGGAATTGCGCTGTGACCCAGGTCCCCGGCGCAAGCGCGGACGAGGCGGCCATACTTTGTCACTGTGCTGCGACCTGCGACCTACGCCGAACGGGACCTGATCCTGCCCTGGCGCAACCACGAGTCGGTGCGTGCCGTGAGCCTGACCACGCACGAGATCAAGCCCGAGGAGCATGCCCGGTGGTGGGAAAAGCGCTGGCGGGACGTGCTGATCTATGACGATGATGCGGGCACGCCCGCCGGAGTCGTGATCTTCGACGGCAACACGTGGTCCTTCTATCTCGACGTGGCAGGGTTGGGTGACCGGCTGCTCGCCGCGTGGATGCGGCTCGAGAAGGAGGCAGTGGCGTACGCCTTCGACACTCTGGGCCTGGAGACGCTGGGCGGCGAGACGCTCGCCGACAACAAGCAGGTGCTCGCGCTGCACCGGCGGTTCGGGTTCAAGGAGACGCGGCGATACGAACGGCTCGTCGACGGCGAGATGAAGACTGTCGTCTGGACGGAGAGAGGGAAGTAATGACTAAGTTCGGGCCCGACAAGCGGCCGTACATCGTCGCGGAGATGTCGGGCAACCACAACGGCTCTCTCGACCGGGCACTCGCGCTGGTCGACGCGGCGGCGGACGCCGGCGCGGACGCGATCAAGATCCAGACGTACACGGCCGACACCATGACCGTGGACGTGAAGCACCCCCGGTTCCAGATCTCCAAGGGTCACGAGCTGTGGTCGGAGGCCTACCTCTATGACCTCTACGAGCGGGCGCACACCCCGTGGGACTGGCACCAGCCGATCTTCGACCGGGCCCGGGAGCGGGGCATCACGCCGTTCTCCAGCCCCTTCGACCGTACGGCGGTGGAACTGCTCGAGAAGCTCGACGCCTCGCTGTACAAGATCGCGTCCTCGGAGATCACCGACCTGCCGCTGATCCGTCTGGCCGCGAGCACCGGCAAGCCGATCATCATCTCCACCGGCATGGCCTCGGTGAAAGAGATCGCCGCCGCGGTCGAGGCGGCCAAGGAGGTCGGGGCCACCGACATCACGGTGCTGAGCTGCACGGCTTCCTACCCGGCCCCGCCGGAGTTCACCAACCTGCGCCGCATCCCGGTGCTGGCCCAGATGCTCGAGCTGCCGATCGGTCTCAGCGACCACACGCACGGCATCGGCGTGCCGATCGCCTCGGTCGCGTTCGGCGCCTGCCTGATCGAGAAGCACGTGACGCTCGACCGCGCGGACGGCGGCGTCGACTCGGCCTTCTCGCTCGAGCCGGCCGAGCTCAAGGCCCTCCGCATCGAGTCGGAGCGGGCCTGGCAGGCGCTGGGCACCACGCACATCGGCCCGACCGAGGCCGAGAAGGAGGGCCTGCGGTTCCGTCGCTCGCTCTACGTGGTGGCCGACGTCAAGGCGGGCGACACGCTCACCCCGGAGAACGTCCGGTCGATCCGGCCCACCGGCGGCCTCGAGCCCGACGCGATCGGGCAGGTCCTCGGCCGCACCTTCACGGCCGATGCCGCCAAGGGCACCCCGCTGACCTGGGACCTGATCTGATCAACACCTGAGAAGGGGGCCGAAAGGCCCCCTTTTTCAGCGTACGGCGTTGGTCTGCTCAGCCCGGCGGGCCCGGCGGCCGCGCACGAACTTGCGGCTGTCGCGCACGATCACGCGGTATCCGCTGCGCGCGACCCAGAGGAACCGGCCGGCCCAGGTCTTCTTGTAGAACTGGACCTCCCAGTCCATCTTGCTGACGGCCAGGTCGCGTGACTTGATCATCTGCTCGGTCCACTCCATCATCGCGAGCAGATGGCTGGCCTCGTAGCGCTGGCGCCAGAGCGCCTCGGTGAGCTCGCGGAAGCCGGGTACGTCGACCGCGGCCGTGCCGGGCGTGACGGCCAGGAGCTGCAGCCGCCGGTCGTGCTGCTCGGACAGGCTCAGCTCGAGGTCGGCGGTCTCGAGCCGCAGGTGCAGCTCGACCGCCTCGCGCACCTGCTCGGCGCCGACGCCCTGGCCGACCATGCCGAGCATGATCGCCGTCAGGTCGACCGCGTTGGAGGCGATCGGCCACGGGTGCGGCTGGCCCGAGGTGATGAGCTGGACCGCGAGCTGCCACACCGCGCGGACCGCCGCGGTCTCGACCGGCACGGGCTCGACCGGCTCCCACCGGGTGGGCAGCAGGGCCGGGCCCCGCTCGGTGACGAAGACGTCGGCCACCCCGGCCAGCGCGGCCGGGCCGCTGAGCAGGCCGTCCAGGGCCAGCGCGCGCAGCCAGGTGTCGAACTGGGCCAGCTCGAGCCGCATCCCGCGCAGGTCGTTGGTCGCCGCGAGGTGCAGCAGACGCTCCTCGAGCACGTAACCGTCGTCGGCGCCGGGCGCGGTCGGCTCGCTGATGCGGCGCAGACCGGACCGCTCGATCGGCTCGGCCAGCGGCTCCACCACGGTCGTGCGCACCTCGCCCGCTGTCGAGGAGACCTCGTAGGCGAACGTGCCCCGGGCATCGCCGACCAGCAGCTCGTGCCGGTCGACCGCGGGCGCGTCGCCCGGCCCCCGCGCGATGACCAGCCAGGCCGGGGCCACGGTCGTCTCGGCGCCGGCCAGCAGCGCGCGTTTGACCAGGCGGCGCGGGTCACAGAGCACCGGCCGGTCGCGGAAGGCCGCGGCGAGCGCCTGGGACAGCGCCGTGCCGAGCCGGGGACGCAGCGGCGACGACACCTTGCCCTGCAAGCCGTCGCCGATCAGCACGGTCAGCGCGGCCGGGTCGGGAAAGGCCGCGTACGACGCGTCGACGCTCAGCCCGGCGGTGGTGAGCCGGGCCGCGAGCTGCTCGGGCGAGGCGGGCCGCTGCGGGTCGTTCTCGTCTTCGGCCGGATACCACTCCGAGTCGAGGCGCTCGCGGGCGCCGGGCTCGAGGCGCACGGTGTGGTGCACGCCGAGACGGTTGTCGTGCACCAGCACCAGCACACCCTCGGGACGTACGGCCTCGGCGAGCCGGTCGATCAGCTCGGCCGCGGAAAGTTGTTCGCCCTCGGCCGAGTTCAGCCGGTCGACACCGTCGGCGGCGACCACGAGGTCGTACTTCTCGGTCGGGTCGAGCTTGCTGACGGCGCCGGACAGCACCGTGATCTGCGGGTGGTTGCGGGCCGCGTCTTCGGCGTCGAGCAGCGAGCGCAGCAGCCACGACACCGAGGCGCCGCTGTCGGCCAGGGCTACGACGACCTCGTCGGCGTGCGGACCGGCCACCAGCACCGAGCGGCCCGGACCGGCGTACCGGCCCAGCAGGTGGCGCAGCACCGCGCCGCGCGGCAAGGCCGAGCTGCGCCGCGGGTCGCCGTCGGTCCAGGCGAACATCTCGCCGCCGAGCCGTCGCAGGTTGGTCACCGGGGGCGCGGAGAGCGCGGCGGCGTAGTCCGTGCCCTGGTCGCGAAGAAGGGCGGCGCAGCGCTCCGACATCACGTCACCTCTCTGTGGAAGCGGGCCAGCCGAGCAAGGCGCGCAGTTCGTCGGGGTGGGCCAGCTCGTCGGCGCCGAGCTGCAGACGGGCCAGCGCGTGGGTGGCGGCGGCGTCGGTCTCGTGCCCGTAGAGCTCGGGCCACTGCCGGCGCAGACGGGGCTCGCCGCCGAACGTGGGGTCAGCGTTGTCAAGAACCATCGGGTCGCCGTAGACGGCGACGTCTCTGCTGGTCAGAGCGCCGTACCAGACGGCACTGCAGAGCCGGTTCGACACTACCCGCCGATGGCGGCGCAGCTCAGCGAGCTGCCCGATGAGGAAGTCCCGGTTGTGCTCCCGCCACCAAAAACCTCGGTAACCATGACAAATTACCCTAAAACCCGCTTTCTCGTAAATCTTGCGGACGCTCTTCATCCGATATTCGTTCCAGTACAGGCAGGCGGTGACCGGACCCTGCTCGACGGCCTTGACCTCGTCGATCAACTTCTGGTGGTCGCCGCTGATCTGCTGGCCCTCCCAGCCGTGGAAGGGATAGAAGATGGTGCCCTCGGGCTCGGGGGCGCCGGCCGGCTCGGGCTCCATCTCGACCAGGTAGGCGAACGGCGCGCCGACCACGACGACGTCACGGCGGCCCTGCGACCAGGAGCGACGGCGTGTCTCCTCGGACCAGGCGAAAATGCGGCTGCCCTCGACGAACGGCGTGCCCGGGGCCAGCCCGTCACCCATGTTCCAGCCGTGCTGCAGATATCCCTGCAGGCGCGGCGGGTGCAGCGGGTCGGGCAGAGCGCAGTAGCGGGCCAGCAGGTGCGCATGACCGTAGTGATAGTTGGCGTGATGCATTCCCTCGTCCGTCACCGGCTGCTGGTGCGCCGCCATCTAGGGTTCGCTCGAGCGCGCGAGGCCGTCAGGCCGTCCCGGCCCGGCAGGTCGACGCCGAAGTTACCACCCAAGGTTAGAGTCAGCCGGGCCGTTCGGCAGCGGTTCTGCGCTCGGTCCGGCGCGCCGCCCCACCGCGCCGACCTGCGAAGATCGTCGGCGGCGAAGCCTGTGCGCCCCGGCGTCGCCGGCCGCCCGCCGTTCTCATATCTCGCCCCTCAAGCGGCATTTTCCAAGATCGTCGCCTACAGTGGACGCTGCTGTGCCGACCGGCGATCGCCGAGACCGGCCGGGGCGGACGCCGCCACGTCCGCTCCGGCCCCGGCACCGTTTTCGCTCCCGTCGGCAACCCGGCGACTCGCCCGCCGGTCCGGAAATTTCCCTCCAGTGGGCGACAAAAACACAATGTGTAGTCATGGAGCTGGTCGAAATTCTTCGGGCCGCGGCCCACGGGTCGTTCCCGCCCCCCGACGGAAGCACCACCGTCGTACCGCAGCCGAGCGAGCGCGACGCCGGTGTGCTGGCCCTGACCGCGCACACCGTGATCTTCCTCGACGAGGACCCGGCCTGGATCCACGCCACCCTCACCGGTCTCGACACCGATCCCCTGGCGGCGGCCATGAACCCGGTCTTCCTGGCCGCTCTCCTGGCCCGCACGGGCCGCCACGCCGACACGATCGACCTGCTGACCGCGGCGCCCGCCCTGCCCGGCCCGCCCCTGCTCCCACTGATCGAGCAAGATCAAGACCACCCCCGCGTACGCCGGGCGCTCCGTCATCGCGACGACGTGCGAACCTGGACGACCCCCGGCGGTGTGCTGACCCTCGGACGCGGGGTCGCGGGCCGCTGGGAGGTCTCGATCGAGGTGTCCGAAGACGTTCGCGACCGTGGCCTGGGCCGGGTCCTCGCCCTCTGCGCCCGCCACCTGGCCCCGGCCGACGCGACCGTCTGGTCCCAGCAGGCCGCCGGCAACGCCCGCAGCATCCGCGCCTTCCAGGCCGCCGGCTACCGCCCGATCGGCGCCGAACTCCTCCTCCACCCTTAGAGAGCCTCCGGGGTCGCGGTGACCGGTTGGTCGCGCAGGCTATCCAGGCCGGCCACCGTCGTGGGTGCCGCAGTAGTGCGGCCGGTCGCGGTGACCGGTTGGCTCGCCGCCGTGCCTAAACCAGGAAACGGGCCCTTCCCCGGCTTGATCGTTGAGCTGGTCCTTGATGTGGGGGCCTCGATCGCGTTCCAGGGGCCTGAATCCAGGGTCTCGGATCGATCATGGAAGGGGAGGGGCCTGCATTCCTGAACTCGGGAACTGTCCCGGGCCGAATCCCCGACCCGGGACAGCTGAGGGCAGACCTCCGCGGCAAAGCTCGAGCGGGGGTCGCAACAGGTCGGATGGGGCCCCGGCTACGCCGGGACCCCATCTCTATCGACCCCCTGGTCAGACCGGCGTCAGCTCGCGGTCGCGGGCCTCGGCCGGAGCCTGCGGCGGCTCGTGGGCGATCTGCGGCAGCCAGCCCAGCCAGCGCGGCAGCCACCAATTCTTCTCGCCCAGCAGCGCCATCACCGCGGGCAGCAGCACCGCCCGGATGATCGTCGCGTCCAGCAGCACGGCCGCCGCCAGGCCGATGCCCAGCTGCTTGGTCGAGGCCAGCGGCAACGTCGCGAACAGCGCGAACACCGCCACCATGACCACCGCCGCACTGGTGATGACCCCCGCCGTACGGCCGATGCCCTCTCGCACCGCCTCGCGGGTCGCCAGCCCGCGGTCGTGGCCCTCACGAATCCGGCTGAGCACGAAGACGTGGTAGTCCATCGACAACCCGAACAGAATGATGAACAGGAACAGCGGCATCCAGTTGACGATGCCATCGCTGGCCTGGAAGTCGAGCGCGCTCTCGAAGTGGCCGTACTGGAAGACGAAGACCAGCATCCCGTACGCCGCCGCTACTGAGAGCAGGTTCAGCACGACCCCGGTCAGCGCCACCACGACCGAGCGGAACGACACGAGCAGCAGCAGGAACGCCAGTCCGAGCACGAAGCCGAACACCCACGGCATGCTGGCGTCGAGCCGCGCGTTGAAGTCGGCTTCCCCCGCCGCCTCCCCGGTGACCAGCGCCGACGATCCGAACGCGGCGGGCACGAGGTCGCCGCGCAACAGCGTCAGCGCTTCCTTGTCGACCAGGCCCACCGAGACGATCGCGACCGTGCCGGCCGGGTTCAGCCGCACCTCGACCGGCCCGGCGAGCCGCCCGTCGCTGGACTCCACCGCGGTCCGGAACCCGTCGACCTTCTGCTCGAAGCCGCCGCCCGGGTTCGGCACGACGATCTCGGCCGGCGAGATCTCGCTCGGGAACGCCTTGTCGACCGCCAGGTAGGCCTGCACGATCGGCGCGGTCGGCGACAGGTCCTCGATCCCTTCGCCCTTCGTACGCAGGTCGAGGGCGGGGGCGGCCAGCACGGCCAGGGCGCCCACGGCCAGCACGGCCGAGATCAGCGGCTTGGCCAGCACCACCCGCAGGAACCCGTTCCACACGCGGCCGTCACTGCGCCGCCGGTAGAGCCCCGGGATCTTGACCGCGTCGACCCGGTCGCCGAGAGCCGACAGCAGCGCCGGCAGCACGGTGAGCGAGCCGAGAACGGCCGTCGCGACCACGAGGATGGTGCCGACGGCGAAGGAGACGAACGTGGCGTCGTACGTCAGGAACATGCCGGCCATGGCGACGATGACCGTCAGGCCGGAGACCCAGATGGAACGGCCGGACGTCTGCGCCGCGATGACGAGGGCCCGGTGCGGGTCGGCGCCGGCCCGGCGCTCGTCGCGTTCCCGGCGGATGTAGAAGAGGCAGTAGTCGACACCGACCGCGAGGCCGACCAGCAGCATCACGTGCGCGGTCGTGTCGACCGTCGGCGCCAGCCGGCTCGCGAAGGCCAGCAGGCCCATCGCCGCCACCACAGCCATGATCGCCAACGCGACCGGCAGCAGCGCGGCCACCACGGCGCCGAAGGCGACCAGCAGGATCCCGAGCGTCACCGGGATCGACAGCAGCGACAGCCGGTGCAGCCCCTCGTCGAGATCGTCGCCGATGAGCTTGTCGCCGCTCGCGTCGCCGCCCTGGGCGATGTAGAGGTCGGGGTGCGCGGCCTGCACCCGGGCCACGGTGTCGAGCGACGGCTGCACCCGCTCCGAGGCCGTCTCGGCGTCCCCGCCGATGCTGAACGTGACGAGCGACGACCGGCCGTCCGGCGACTGGATCGGCGGCTGCACGTCGATGACGTCCGGCGTCTTCTTGAGCTCGGCGGCCACGTCGGCGAGAGCCGCCGCGCGGTCGGTGCCGGCCCGGTTCTGCACGATGACCATCTCGCCCGCGGGCCGCTCGGGGAACCCGGCCGCCTCGACGATCAGGTCGGCTTTCTTCGAATCGCCGTGACCCTGATCGACACCCTTGGCCTCGATGGTGCCGAGCTGTCCACTGAGGACGGTCACACCGACGACGAAGACGATCCATCCGATGATCGCGAGCGCCCGGTGGCGGGCACTCCAGAGCGCGGCGCGGGCCGCGATACCTTTGACTCTCTCCGGGTTCTCCATGCTCAGAACGCTATGGAGCTTCACGACCCCGATCGATCCGGCTGACCCGCGTATCGGTGGTAGTGCTACCACTACCCCTGAAGGTAGGCCAGCACCGCCATGACGCGGCGGTGCTGTTCGTCGTCCTGGTGGAGGGCGAGCTTGGTGAAGATGTTACGGACGTGCTTCTCGACCGCGCCCTCGGTGACGACCATCTTGCGGGCGATCGCGGTGTTCGACATGCCCTCGGCCATCAGGCCCAGCACCTCGCGCTCGCGTGGCGTGAGGGCGCGCAGCGGGTCGTCGCGGCGGCGGCGCACGAGGAGCTGGCTGACCACCTCGGGGTCGAGGACCGTGCCCCCGGTGGCGACGCGGCGCAGGTTGTCGAGGAACTCGGCGACCAGCGATACCCGGTCCTTCAGCAGATAGCCGACCGCGCCCATGCGGTCGGCCAGCAGATCATCGGCGTACGAGACCTCGACGTATTGGGAGAGCACGAGGATCGGGGTTCCGGGCACCAGGGCGCGCGCCTTCACGGCGGCCCGCAGTCCCTCGTCGGTGTGCGACGGCGGCATTCGCACGTCCACGATGGACACGTCTGGCTTGTGCTCGACGATCGCGGACACGAGGGATGGCCCGTCGCCGACGGCCGCCACCACGGTGTGGCCGTTCTCCTCGACGAGCCTGACGAGTCCCTCACGCAACAGCACCGCGTCGTCGGCAATCACCACCCGCATGACGCCATGCTGTCAGAAAACCTGAACTATTGGACGGGCAGGGCGGCTGTGAGCCTGGTTCCTCCTCCGGCAGGGCTGTCGACGTCGAGCACTCCACCGGCGGCGCGGACCCGGTCGTCGAGGCCGGCCAGCCCGTGCCCCTTGGCGACACTGGCGCCGCCCACGCCGTCGTCGGCGATCGAGACGATCAGGCCGGTGTTGTTGCGCCGCACGCTGACGTGCACCTCGTTGGCGTGGCTGTGCTTGGCGACGTTGGTGAGCGCCTCGGCGACCACGAAGTAGGCCGTCGATTCCAGCGTCGGCTCGAGCCGCTCGGCCAGCGGGGCGTCCAGCTCGACCGGGACGAGGCTGCGGCCGGCCAGCGCGGTCAGCGCGGCCTGAAGCCCGCGGTCGACCAGGATCGGCGGGGCGATGCCGCGGGAGAGGGCGCGCAGCTCCTCCAGCGTCTCGCGGGTCTGGGTGAGGGCCTCGGCCACGGTGGCGCGGGCGGCGTCAGGGTCGGTGGCGAACTGCTGCTCGGCGCGGCCGAGGTCCATCGCGAGGCGTACCAGGCGCTGCTGCGGGCCGTCGTGGATGTCGCGCTCGAGCCGGCGCAGCGCGGTGGCCTCGGCCGAGACGGCGGCCGCCTTCTGCTGCTGGGCGACCTCGCGGGCGGCGTTGGCCGTGGCGACCTGTTCGCGCAGCTCGTTGACGCCGCTCAGCAGGGCGCGGGCGAAATAGGCCTCGAGCAGGGCGAACGCGCGGACGACGGGGTAGAGAGTGCCGGCGAAGAAGACGCCGAGGGCGAAGTAGAAGATGATCCGGGTCGTCGCGCTGTCGCCCATGCCGAGCAGTTCGGGCAGGTCCTGGTTGCCCGGCGGGCGCGGGATCGACCAGTCCCAGAGGATGGCGGTCAGGCCGCCGATCGCACCGGCCCACCAGGTGACCACGAAGCTGAAGCCGATGGTGCTGGGGATGAACCGGAACATGCCGTGGACCAGGTCGAGCCACGATTGGCCGTCGGCCAGCGGGGTCAGGGTGCGGCGCACCAGGCTGCCCTCGGGCGACTTCTTGTAGTAGGGATGCGGAACCTTGCGGCCGAGGACCGGGCCGATGCGCAGGCGTTCGACGGCAGCGAAGCCGCGCGCCATCATCAGCGTCGCCACCAAGAGCGGGATGCCGAACCAGAGCACAACCAGGCCGAGGCTGGTGAAGAACGCGGTCATGAAGAGCGTGACGGTGATGATGCCCAGGGGGAACCCGAGCAGCACGTATTGGGTGTCTATGCCGAGCTGGCGCACCAGCTTGACCACCGGTGAGGGCGCGGGAGAGGCGTACGTCGTCATGTCCTTGACGCTAGGCACCGGCGCGCTCCGTTCCGATCCTGCCCACCGCCGGATCGACGGTAGGGTTAACCCCACCGTACGGGTCAGGGTAACTCGAAAATCGTCACCGGGCCCGAGCTGAAACGGGGCGTCGCCAGCTCGCTGAGGTGCGGCGACACACCCCCGAAGGCCCGGTCGTCGGCGAAGAGCCACCGCACCCCGTACAGGCTCCGCAGCCGGGCCAGGTCGTCGGCCTTACCGTCCGTGAAGACCCGTTGGTTGAGCAGGTATCGCAGAATGTCGGGGGCCGGCTGCTGGGCGAAGCCGAGGCCGTTGACGCCGTGCCGGGCGACGACCTCGTCGGTGTAGCCCCAGCTCTCGATGACGGTGCGCCGGCCGCCGACCCCGGCCACCCAGAACGCCCGCGCGTCGCAGCCCGAGACCCAGTCGATCGGCTGGCAGTGCACGTTGGTGGCCACGACGTCGTCCCGTCCCGCGTGCTCGTCGAGCCACTTCGCCGCGATCAGCTCCTCGGTCAGGATCAGCTTGCCCGAGCGGTCGACCGGCGCCGGCTCCGCCAGGGCCGCCCTGACCTGAACCTGGGCTCCGGTGGCCAGCCCGCCGCCGAGTGCGGCGGCCAGCAGGGCGGGCAACAGACCCTGCCACGAGCGCCGGAGCGTCACCACGATCGCGGCCACGGCGACGACCACGATCGCCGTGCGGATCAGCGGCTCGGCCAGGGTGACCAGCCACGAGCCGAGCCGGTCGTGAACCGGCGGGGGCATGCGCGGGGCGAGCAGGGCCCAAGCGCCACCGGCGAGCGCGCCGGCCAGCACCGGCCGCCATCCACGAGCCAGACGGGCCAGGACCACCGCGACCGCGACTGTCCCGAACGGCACCGCGCCCGAGAAGAAGTAGACCTGGCTCGCCGCCGGGTGCCAGAGCAGGTAGGCCGCACCGGCCCCAGCCACGATCATGCCGTTGAGCAGCCAGAGCGCCGGTTCACCGCGGGTCTTTCGGGTGATCAGGCCGACGAGGCCGAGCAGGCGCGGCGCCTGCGCAACCACCCACCAGGTCAGCAGCCCTACGAGGAACAGCCACCCCGCGGTGCCGACCTGTTCCACCCCGAGCGGCAAGGATCGGGCGCCGTCGACGGTGTCGTATCGCCCGAGGGTGAGACGGTAGGGATCGGCCCAGTGCAGCAGGGCCAGCGGCTGGAACCCCAGCGTGCCCGCTCCGCCCCCGGCGAAGAGCCGGAAGCCCAGCGCCATCGCCGCGACGGTCAGCCCGAGCAGGGCGAACCCCGGGAGCAGCGGCCGCCGGTGACGGAACGTCAGGATCACCAGAGCCGCGAGCAGCCCGGCCACGTACGGCGGAAGCGCGCTCGATTTGGCTCCGGCGCAGGCCAGCCCGAGCGGGAAGATCAAAATCCAGGCCCACCGCAGCGGGCGCCCGCGCAGCACGTCGACGGCGAGCGTCACCAGCAGGGTCAACAGCGGGAGCCCGTACGTCTGGGAGGGGCTGGTGCCGGAGATCGGGCTCCCGCCGATCGGGGAGACGGCCGCGCCGAGCAGCAGCGGAAGCCCGACGATGGCCGTGACCCCGCCGAGCGCCCCGGCCCACCACTTGCCGCTCAGTTCCCGGGTGAGCGCGGCCAGCGCCAGAATGGCCGTCCCCGCGATCGGCACGATCCACAGGCGCAGCAGCACGACGGCAGGGTCGATCTTGGTGATGAGGCCGGCCGCGGCGATGTCGGCGTCGGAAAGGTAGTGGTAGCGCAGCGGCTCGCCGAGCATCTGCGGCACCTGGAACGGCATCGCCCGCGTCATCTCGTGCACGAGGGCCAGGTGGTAGAAGAGGTCTTGATAGATGACGCCACCGACGGGCGGCAGCGGCGTGGTCGTCCAGCCCGGGTATTGCGACGCGACCACCAGCACGAGCCCGGCGGCGACGATCCACGACCAGCGCAGCGGCAGGGGCCGCGGGTCACCCACCTTCCAGTGCCGGTGCAGTCGCGGCACGGCGAGGAACGGCACCACGATCAACGCCGGCCACCAGGGCAGCAGAACGTGCTTGTCGGCGGCGGCGGTCAGCGCCCAGCCGCCCACCATGAGCAGCAGCCCGGTGGCCGCGCCGAGACCGAGGTCTTCCGGCAGGTTGCCCCGGCTGCCTCGCAACGCGCGGTGGACGAGCGTGCCGGGAAGCACGATGTCGACGGTGAAATAGAACCCGTAGAGGAAAATGTCCGACCCGGAGACGCCCGTGTCCAGCAGCGCCACCACGAGCGCGGCCGCGGGAAAGAGCCACGGCAGAACAGCGAGTGGCCACCGCGGGAAGCGGCCGGCCGGCCGGGCCACCGGGGACGCCGCCATCTCGACGGGTTGGAGCACTGCGGTCACTCGGCCAGTTTCACCAACCGAGTGACCTCAGGGTGGGAGATCGCGCTCCCCGTCAGGGGGACGGGTCAGGGCAGCTCGTAGACGGTGACCGGTCCCGAGGCGAACCGGGCGACGGCCAGGTCGGCGAGGCGCGGCGACACTCCCCCGGCGGCCCGCCCGTCGGCGAACAGCCACTTCACGCCGTACAGGCGCCGCAGCTCGGCGACGTCGTCGGCCTGCCCGTCCGTGAAGACGCGCTGGTTGAGCACGTATCGCAGAGTGTCGGCGGGCGGCTGCAACGAATAGCGTTCGCCGTTCACGCCGTCCTGGCTGACCGCCTCGTCGGTGTAGCCCCAGCTCTCGAGGACCGTGCGGCGCCCGCCGACGGCGGCCACCCAGAACGCCCGCGAGTCACAGATCGAATTCCAGTCGATCTGCACGCAGTGCACGTTGGTGGCGACGACGTCGTCCCGGCCGGCGTTGTCGTCGAGCCATTTCGCCGCGACCAGTTCGCCGGTGAGCACGAGCTTGCTCGGATCGGCCAGCGGGGCCGGTCTCGCGGCGAGGGCCGCATCGACGGCCGTGACGTGACGTTCGCCCCCGCCGGCCAGCCCGGCACCGAGCACGGCCGCGAGCAGCCCGGGCACGATCGCCCGCCACGGCGTGCGGCCGGTCCAGCGGCGACGCAGTATCAGCGCGATCGCCGCCACGCCGACGGCCGCGATCGCCGTGCGGACCAGCGGCTCGGCCATGACCAGGACCCAGTCGACCATCCGCTCGGAAGTGGGCGGGTAGAGCTGGGGGGAGATCAGAACCCAGATGCCACCCACGAGCACTCCGGCCAGCACGGGTCGCCAGCTTCGAGCCAGCCTGGCCATGACCACCGCGACCGCCACCGTGCCGAACGACAACGCGCCGCCGAAGAAATAGACCTGGCTGGCCGACGGGTGCCAGAGCAGGAACATCGCCCCCGCGCCGGCCCCGGCCATGCCGTTGAGCAGCCATATCGACGGATCACGCCCGATGCGGCCGGCGAGGCCGATGACGCCGCCGAGACGCGGCGCCTGCATGATGAACCACCAGATCAACAGCCAGGCGAGGAACAACCGGCCCGCCGTACCGGCCTGCTCCACCCCGAGCGGGAGGAAGCGGGTGCCGTCGATCGTGTCGGACAGCCCGAGGGTCTCGGCGTAGGGCGCCGACCAGAAGAGGATCGACAGCGGCTGAACGGCCAGGGTGCCGGCGCCACCACCGGCGAAGAGCCGGAAGCCCAGGGCCACGGCCGCCACGGTGAGGACGCCGAACGCGATCGTAGGCAGCAATCGCCGCCAGAGCCGGCCGAACAGAACGATGACCGCGGCGGCGGCCAGCCCGGCGAGCAGCGGAGGCAGCGCGCTCGACTTGGCCCCGGCGCAGGCCAGCGCAAGCGGGAAGACCAGCAGCCAGGCCCAGCGCAGCGGACGGCCGCGCAGCACGTCGGTCGCGAGCATGACCAGCAGGGTGAGCAGCGGGAGGGCGTACGTGAGGGAGGGGCTGTTGAAACTGATCGGGGTGCCGCCGATGGCTCCGACGGCCGAGCCGAGGGTCAGCGGGAGCCCGACGACCGCCGCGACGCCGCCCACCGCTCCGGCCCACCACTTACCGCTCAGTTCCCGGGTCAGCGCGGCCAGTGCGAAGATCGCCGTGCCCGCGATCGGCACGATCCACAAGCGCAGCAGCACCACGGCGGGATCAATCTTGGTGACCAGGCTGGCCGCGGCCATGTCGGCGTCCGAGAGGAAGTGATAGCGCAACGGCTCGCCGACGACCTGCGGCACCTGGAACGGCATCGCGCGCATCATCTCGTGCACGAGGGCCAGGTGGTAGTAAAGGTCCTGGTAGAGCACCCCGCCCTGGGGCGGCAACGGGGTCGACGTCCAGCCCGGCCAGTGCCAGGCGACCAGCACCAGCAGGCCTGCGGCGACGATCCACGACCAGCGCAGCGGCAGGGGCCGCGGGTCACCCACCCGCCAGTGGCGGTGCAGCCGCGGCACGGCGAGGAACGGCACCACGATCAACGCCGGCCACCAGGGCATCAGCGTGTGCTTGTCGGTGTACGAGGTCAGCGCCCAGCCGCCGATCATCAGCAGCAGCCCGGTCGCGGCGCCGAGTCCGAGGTCCTCGGGCAGGTTGCCCCGGCTGCCGCGCAGCAGGCGGTGGACGAGCGTGCCGGGCAGCACGATGTCGACGGCGAAGTAGAACCCGTACAGGGCGATGTCCCGGCCCGAGACACCCGTGTTCAGCAGTGCTACAACCAGCGCGACCGCGGGAAAGAGCCAGGGCAGCAGCGCCGCCGGCCACCGCGGGAAGCGGCGACCGACCGGAGGACGGCGTCGGATCTCCGTCGAGGGGCGCGCGATCGGCGCCGCCTCGACGGGTTCGAGCACAGCGGTCACTCGACGAGCGTCGTCAGCCGGGTGAACTCACGCGGGAGGTCGTAGCCGTCCCAGATCGAACCGAAGGTCAGGGCCTGACCGAACGGGACGATCCGGTCGACGCCGCGCCCGCCGAGCGTCAGCGCGAACTCGCGCAGCTCGTCGTGGGTGAAGCCGAAGTGGCTGAACGTCTGGTCCTGCCGGTTCATCGCCGGCACCAGCTCGAGCAGCGACCCGACCTGCGCGAACGGGAAGGCGCCGGCCCCGATCCAGCGGCGCGGGGCGTCGGGCACGGCGGCCAGCGACATCGCGGTGACCGAGTTGGCCGGGAACTCCATCGAGGACACCGCGCCGGTCGCGGCCAGCCCGTAGGCGTTGACCCGCTTCTCGACCGCCATGGCCGCGTCGATCTCCCAGCCGCGCTGGTCGACGACCTGCAGGAGAAGCTCGATGAACTCGGCGCGGACGTCGTCGGTGTTCTCGCCGACCAGGAAGACCGTGCGCGGCGAGGAGCAGGCAGCCTGGTCGAACCAGTACGAGTCGTTGGTGAAGCCGAGAACCGCCTCGCGACGCTTGGCCGGGTCGGCCGCACGCCAGCCGGCCGCCGACAGGGCCGCCCACGAGGTGCGGTCGGGGAAGGTCAGGTCGCGGGCCGACGGGCGCAGCGGGTGCTTGCGGATCGCTTCGACGGCCGAGTCGCCGCCCCAGATCACGCGCAGGTCGGCCCACTTGCTGAGCGCGCCGGTGACCGCGTCGTCGCGACCGTAAGTGATCATGCGCTGAGTGCGGGCGATCACCGGGTCGGCGTCGGCGAGCACCTCGTTGAGCGCGGTCAGGATCGTGTCGGCCGCGGTGGCCGAGCGTTCCGAGATGCGTACGACATTGTGGTTGCCGGCCAGCGCGGAGAGCGCCCACGAGTAGACGAAGATCGTGTCGACGTTCGCCGGCGGGATGTGGAAGACGTTGCCGCGCGGGAAGACCAGCGCGTCGGGCCGCTGCAGGTGGGTGACCGTGCGGTGCAGCTCGGCCGGCCGCAGGAAGAAGCCCAGCGAGCCGAGCTCGGGGTGCCGCCGGGCGACGGCCGGCACCAGCAGCTTGCGGGCGAGCTTGCCGAGGAAGTCGATGACGCGGGGGTCGCCGACGGTGAGCCGGTCGTCGGAGGGGGCGGTCAGGTCGCCCTCGACGCCGAAGCGGTACTGGATCACGCGGCCTCCCGGTAGGTGTCGGAGCAGCCACGCGCCTCGGCCCGCGGGAGCCGGCCGAGCACCGAGAAGCGCTTGCCGGGCCAGTCTCCGTCGTCGACGCCGTGCACGACGCCGAGGTCTTCGGTGAGCAGAACGTGACCGGGGTAGGACGTCGGGAGCGTGCTGATCACCTCGATCAGGCCGGGCTTGCCGACCGGCTGCTCAGCCCAGGTCTCGGGGTCGCGGATCACCACGTCGGCGAAGTCGGGGCAGTAGAGCGAGCCGCCGGACTCGCCCTCGAGGAAGATCGTGCCGATCTGCTCGATCATGCCGTAGTAGTTGTGCACCTTCGTGAGCCCGACGGTGGCGAGCCGCTTGCGGAACTCTTCGGGCGAGACGGCCTGGTCGACCAGCTTCTTCCAGCCGCCCGAGTGGATCAGGATGCCGTTGCCGAGGTCGAGCCCGTGCTCGCGGGCGACCTCGTAGAGGTGCAGCCAGACGAGGTAGGTGAAGCCGAAGATCAGGAAGGGCTCGTCGCCGTACTGCTCGAGGAAGCCACGCAGGGCCTCGACGTCGACCTGGCCCTCGTTGTCGAGCGCCCAGACGTGGTTGCGCCCGAAGTTCGACATGCCCAGGACGCCGGCACCGCGCGCGCTGAACGACTTGCGATCTTTCAGCATGGCCTTGGTGTCGACCAGGATCATCGGCAGTCGCTTGGGGCCGAGCACGCTCTGCACGGTGGCGCCGAGCTTGCGGGTCTGCTCGGCGGCCGACGCCTTGTCGAGGTAGATCTTGCTGACCTCGGCGCCCGTGGTGCCGCTGGAGGTGAGCACCTTGTAGACCTCGTCGTCCGGGATGCTCTTCAGATCGAGGTTCTTGAAGAGCCGCACCGGCAGCCAGGGCAGGCCGGCGACGGACGTGGCGGGCTGATAGCCGGAGGCGGCGAGGATGCGCCCGTAGGGCTCGCAGCGCTCCCGGTGGTGCTCGACCAGCGTGGAGAGCTCCTTGAGAAGGACCTCTTCCTTCGCGGCCTGAGACAGGGTGAAGACACTCACAGCGAAGACTCCAGCGCCCGGTAGTCGATCTTGCCGTTGGGCAGTAGCGGCAGGGCCTCCACACTACTGACCACGACGCCGGAGAAGTGTGTCCCGAGCCACTCGGCGATCTTGGTGCGGAGCCCGCGTGCCTCGTCGTCCGAGACGCCCTCGGCGAAGACCACCAGCTTGTCGTCGCCGGCCACGGCGGCCACCGGGAAATTCTTCTCGACGTCGTCCAGATTGATGCGGACGCCGAAGACCTTCCCCATCCGCTTGATGCGGCCGGTGATGAACAGGAAGCCCTCGTCGTCGACCCGGCCGAGGTCGCCGGTGCGCAGCGCGCCGCCCTGCACGTCGCCGAGCGCCAGGTCGGCGGCGGTGTCGGCGTAGCCCATCATCACGTTCGGGCCGCGGTAGACGACCTCGTCGTCCTCGATCGTGAAGGTGCCGCCGGGCAGCGCTCGGCCGACCGAGCCGAGCTTCTCGTCGAGCCGCTCGGGCGGGAGGGTGGCCATGCGGGGCGCCGCCTCGGTCTGGCCGTACATCACATAAAGCTTGCCGCCGACGGTCGCCATCCGCTGCGCGAAGTCGGTGACCAGGTCGGTGCGCAGGCGGCCACCGGCCTGGGTGAGGCTGCGCAGCGTCGGGTACTTCGCCGGGTCGAACCGCAGCCGGCGCAGCATCTCGTACTGCGAGGGCACGAAGGCCATCGAGGTGACGCCGTGCTCGTTCACCGCGGTCCAGAAGTCGCGCTGCATGATGCCGGTGCGTTCGAGCACCACCGTCGCGCCCCTGATCAGGTGCGAGTTCAAGACCGACATACCGTACGAGTAGAAGAGCGGGAGAGTCGTGACGGCGACCTCGCCGGCGGTGATGTCGAGGACCTCGGCGATCTGCTCGGCGTTGGTCCGCACGGCGTCGGCCGAGAGCCGCACCAGTTTCGGATTGCCGGTCGAGCCGCTGGTCGTCAGCAGCAGAGCCAGGTCGGGGTGCACCTCGGTGGCGCTGAACCGCTCGATCAGCTCGGCGTGATCTTTCTCCGGGTCGAGCAGCACGACCGGACGGCCCAGCCGGAACGCCGCGAGATAGCGGGCGATCGACGGGATCGTCGTCTCGATCGGCAGGAACACCACCCCGCCCGGCTCGGCGGCCAGCGTGGCCTCGGCGGCGGCCACCGTTTCCTCGGTCAGTGTTTCGCCGGTGACCGCGTCGATCACGCGGGCACCGGGGTGGAGCAGGTTCACAGCGTCAATCCTCCGTCGACCCCGAGCACCTGGCCGGTCACGAACCGGGCCTGCTCGGAGAGGAGGAACGCGATCACGTCGGCGACCTCGTCGGCCTCGCCCAGCCGGCCGAGCGCCGTGTCGGCGATGCGTTCCTGGCGGCCCTTCTCGTCAAGAGTGTCGAGCATGTCGGTGGCGATGAAGCCCGGCTCGATCGCGTTGACCCGGATGCCCTGGGGGCCCAGTTCTTTGGCGGCCGACCTGGCCAGGCCGGCCACGGCGGCCTTGGATGCGGCGTAGACGGCCTGACCGGCGACCCCGCGCGAGGCGGTGATCGACGAGAGCAGGACGACGGCCGGGTTCTTGCCCCGGGCGAGCAGGCGGGACGCGCCGCGCAGGGTGTAGACCGCGCCGGCCGCGTTCACCGCGAAGAGCCGCTGGATGGTCGCGTCGTCGGTCATGCCGAGCATGCCGGCCGCGTGGGTGCCGGCGTTGACGACCAGCGCGTCGAGCCGCTTGAAGTTCTGGAAGGCGAGCTGCGTGAGCGCCTTGCTCGTCTCGGGCTCGCCGATGTCGCCGTGGGCGTGCACGACCGTCACGCCGTATTTGTCGGCCAGGTCGGCGGCGACGGGAGCGATCGACTCGGCCCGGTGGCCGTGCAGCACGAGGTCGTACCCGCGCTCGGCGAGACGCGTGGCGGTGGCCCGGCCGATTCCGCGGGAGGCGCCTGTGACCAGGGCCACCCGGTCACTCATTGACGTTCACTCCGTACTTACCAAGAATGCGCACAGCCTCGTCGAAACTGGACATGTTGATGACGTCGTCTGTGTCAATCATCACCGAGAACTCGTCCTCGATCGCCGCCACCAGGGACATGTGGGCCAGCGAGTCCCACTTTTCGTTGTCCTGGTACCGCAGGTCGTCCACGGGCGCCTCCGCCGGAAGGTCAAGGGCGGTGCGGAACGCCTCGCGCAGTCTCTGCAGTTCACTCACGGGGGTACTCCAAGGGGGCGGGTGGACAGAGGATTCTTAACTTCGCCGTGCCTGGCTAACAGGCCGCCAATCCTAACCGAATGCGAGATGAACTACGGTGAGCGTTTGAGGTTGACCCGCGAAAGGGCTGGTGAGCTGGTTATGCTTCCGGCTCGTACCGCCGTCCTGCCCCACCCCCCGGGAGAAATCAAGTGTCTGTACTCAGCGGATCGTCGATCCTGGTCACCGGTGCTACCGGGTCCTTCGGCAAGGCATTTCTGAACTATGCCTTGACCCACCTCGACCCGCAGCGCATCGTCGTGTTCTCCCGCGACGAGCTGAAGCAGTACGAGCTCCGGCAGATGTTCGGCGACGACCCCCGTCTCCGCTTCTTCCTCGGTGACATCCGGGACAAGGCCCGGCTCGAGCGGGCCATGCACAACATCGACTACGTGGTCCACGCCGCCGCCCTGAAGCAGGTCGACACCGCGGAGTACAACCCCTCCGAGTTCGTCGAGACCAACATCAACGGCTCGCAGAACGTCATCGACGTCTCGATCGACAAGGGCGTCAAGAAGGTCGTCGCGCTCTCCACCGACAAGGCCTCCAGCCCGATCAACCTGTACGGCGCCACCAAGCTGGTCGCCGACAAGCTCTTCATCGCCGGCAACCACTACGCCGCCACCCACCCGACCCGCCTCGCGGTCGTCCGCTACGGCAACGTCATGGGCAGCCGCGGCTCGGTCGTCCCGCTGTTCCGCAAGCTCGCCGCTGAGGGCAAGAGCCTGCCGATCACCGACAAGCGCATGACCCGCTTCTGGATCACGCTCCCCCAAGCCGTGAAGTTCGTCGTCGACTCGTTCGACACGATGCAGGGCGGCGAGCTGTTCGTCCCGCGCATCCCGAGCATGCGCATCCTCGACCTGGTCGAGGCCGTCGCTCCGAACTCGGCCACCCACGAGATGGGCGTCCGTCCGGGCGAGAAGCTGCACGAAGAGATGATCGCCTCCGACGACAGCCGTCGCACCCTGCGCTTCCCCGACCGCTACGTGGTTCAGCCCGTCGTCGCCAGCTGGGGCTACGAGACCCCCGAGGGCGGCGAAGAGGTGCCGGACGGCTTCAACTACCGCTCCGACAACAACGACCTGTGGCTCTCAGTCGAGGACATGCGCAAGCTGCTCGAGGAGAACTGATGCTGCCGTACGGACGGCAGTCGATCGACCAGTCCGACGTGGAGGCGGTCGTCGCCGCCCTCGGCAGTGACTGGCTGACGACCGGCCCCCGTGTCGCGCAGTTCGAGGCGGACATCGAGGCGGTCGCCGGCGCTCCGGCGGTCACCGTCACCAACGGCACGACGGCGCTGCACACGGCCTACGCCGCCGCCGGCGTGACCGCGGGCGACGAGGTGATCACCACCCCGATGACCTTCGTCGCGACGGCGTCCGCCGCGGCGATGCAGGGGGCGACGATCGTCTTCGCCGACATCGAGGACGAGACGGCGAACATCGACCCGGCCGCCGTGGAGGCCGCGATCACCGCGCGCACCAAGGCGATCGGCGCGGTCGACTACGCCGGCCACCCGGCCGACTACGACGCGCTCCGCAAGGTCTCCGAGGGCGTCGGCGCCGTGCTGATCGGCGACGCCGCGCACTCGATCGGCTCGACCCTGCACGGCCGCCCGGTCGGCTCGCTCGCCGACCTGACCACCTTCTCGTTCTTCCCGACGAAGAACCTGACCACGGCCGAGGGCGGCGCCGTCGCGTCGATCCGGCCCGACCTGCTGAAGCGGGCGCGCACGTTCCGCACCATCGGTGTCGTGCGCGAGGGTCTTCGTCGTCCCGACGAGGGTCCGTGGTTCTACGAGGTGCACGAGTTCGGCGAGAACTACCGCCTGCCCGACGTGCTCTGCGCCCTCGGCAGCTCGCAGCTCAAGCGGCTGGCCGCGTTCAAGGCGCGCCGGCAGCAGCTCACCGCGCGTTACGACGAGTTGCTGGCCGACGTGCCGGGGCTGCGCCTGCCGATCCAGCGTGAGGGCGTCGACCCGCTGCGTCACCTCTACCCCGTGCGGGTGCTCGACGGCCGCCGCCGCGAGGTCTTCGAGCGCATGCGCGAGGCCGGGATCGGCGTACAGGTCAACTACATCCCCGTCTATTGGCACCCGGTCTTCGAAGACCTGGGCTACCGCCGGGGTATGTGCCCCGTGGCGGAGACCTTCTACGCTGAACAGCTATCGTTGCCGCTCTTCGTCGATCTCTCCGACACCGATCAGGACCGCGTCGTGGAGACGCTGCGTAACATCCTCGGGAGCTAGCGGGTGCACCACGCCAACCACTTCTACGGCCACGCCCACATCCTGGCCGAGTACTGCGGTCTGGACCGGGAGCATCCGCCCCGGATCAACGGATACCTGCAGCACGGATGGAACGTGGTCGACGGGCTCGGCGCCGGCACGCCCTACGTGCCGGGCCGCCCGATCTTCGTCTGGTCCGAACAGACCAGGCGCAGGGCGTGGTCGATGGGGCGCCGGCAGGCCACGGTCGTCGGCGCTCCGTTCCTCTACCTGCTGACCATGCGGCCCGAGCCGGTGAACTCCGAGCCCCGCGAGGGCACGATCTTCTACCCGTTCCACGGCTGGGAGGGTCAGCACATCGCGGGCGACCACCAGCGCCAGGTGGAAGAGATCATGGAGACCGAGCAGGGCCCCGTGACGTTCTGCCTCTACTGGCACGAATACCGCAACGACAAGGTGCGCGCCGACTACGAGCGGTACGGCCGGGTGATCTGCCACGGCTACCGCGGCTTCCAGTGGCGCGACACCGACATCGACTTCCTCGACAACCAGCTTGCTGAGCTGCGCAAACACAAGCGCGTGGCGTCGAACAGGCTGAGCAGCGCGGTCTTCCACGGCGTCGCGGCGGGTTGCGAGCCGGCCGTCTACGGTGACCCGATGCACCTCGACCAGGAAGACCTGCCCACCGCCGACCGTGTCCGGCGCAGCTGGCCCGAGTTGCACGGGAAGCACGTCGACCTGCCCGCCGCCCGCGCGTCGGCCCTCTACGAGTTGGGGGCCGGTTACCTGGCGTCACCCTCGGAGCTGCGCGCGATGCTGGGTTGGACGGGGTATTACACTGCCGATCCCGCCGAGTCGGAGGACGAGCGAACCGAGGTGTCCGCGTGATCGAGATGATCGGAGGCGAGATGCCGTCCTTCACCGAGGACCGGCCGCGAGCCGGTGGCGCCCTCTTCGCCTACCTGGCCGGACGCGTTCCGGCCGGGGCCGAGGTGCTGATCGCCGGCCCGCACACCGACGAGCTGATCGACGCCGTCGCCGCCCACGCCACGGTGACCTGCCTGGTCCGTTCCGAGCCCGAGGCCAACGAGCTCGACGCCCGCGGCGTCACCGTGCTCTGCGGCACGCTCCCCAAGCTCGAAATCGCTGAGCGTTACGACGTCGTCGTCGCCCTCGACGGACTCGCCCGGCTGTGCTCGGTCGAGGAGACCCAGCTCGACTGGAACGAGAGCCTCCGGGCCCTCAAGCGGGTCCTGCGCCCCGGCGGCACCCTGCTGCTCGCGGTCGAGAACGAGCTCGGCGTGCACCGGCTCGTCGACCCGACCACCACCACATCGGCCGAGATCGACAGTGCGTGGTTGCCACTCGGCGAGTTCGACACCAAGCCCGGCAACCCGACGCGGCTGGCCGGCCGGCTCTCCGCCGAGGGCCTCGCGATCGACTGGCTGGGCGCGGCCTGGCCGGTGCCCGAGGCGCCGACCCTGATCGCCACCCCCAACGCCCTGCAGGACGGCCCAGCCGACGCGCTGGCCGCCGTCGCCGCGGGAGCGGTCGGTCAGGCGTACGCCGACAAGCCCGTTCTCAGCGACCCTCGCCGCCTCGCCACGGCTGCCGTGCGCGGCGGTCTTGGCCCCGAGTTCGCCGCCGCCTGGCTGGTCGTCGCCCACCGCGCACCCCGCCCGTCGGCCGCGATCGCCCTGCCGCCCGTGCTGGCCGGCGACGGCCCGGTCGTCGAGCTGGCACCCGGCCCCGACGGCGCCTGGATGCGTCGGGTGCTGCAGGAGGCGCCCGATCGCGACCTGGCCGTCCTGAACGGACCGCTACCCGCCGGCCGGCTCCTCGAGGAACTGCTGCTCGCCGCGAGCCTGCGGCACGACCTGCCGATCCTGCGGCGGTTGCTCAGCGGGTGGAACGCCTCGCAGCCCACGGCCACCGCCGACAACGTCGTGGTGCACAACGACACCTACGCCGTGCTCGACCCCAGCGTCCCCGCGCAGACCGACGTGATCCGCCGGTTCGCGCAAACGCTGCTCAGTGGCGGCTACGCCCACCCGTGGCCCGCCGCCACCGATCTGCAGACCCTCACCTCGGTCCTGCACGGCGCCGCGGGCATGCCCGACGACGTCCCGGCCGTCCCGGCCGAAGATCTGCCGCTGCCCGACTCGCGCCGCGAGCACGAGGAGCAGCTTCGGGCCCTGCGCCGCCAGGTCGCCGACGCCTCCTCGCGCGCCCAGTGGTACGAGCGGGAGCTCAACAAACGGGACAAGGAACTCCGCCGGTCCCGCGAGAAGATCGCGCTCTTCAGCGGCACGGTGACCTACCGCGCCGCGAAGATCGGACTCGCGGCCGCTCGCAAGGCACGGAACCGCCTTCGAAAAGGACTTCAATGACAACCCTCGGCATCATCCAGGCCCGGATGGGCTCCTCGCGCCTGCCCGGAAAGGTGCTGCGCAAGCTCGGCGGGCGCAGCGTTCTCGAGCGCGTGGTCCGGGCCGCCCAGGCGAGCGGGGTCCTCGACACGCTCGTCGTGGCGACGACGGTCGAGCCGGCCGACGACGCTGTCGTCGCCGAATGCGCCGCGATCGGCATCCCCTGCTACCGCGGCCCGGTCGACGACGTGCTCACCCGTTTCCTGGGCGTGCTCGACCAGCACGAGAGCGATGTCGTCATGCGGTTCACGGCCGACTGCCCGCTGCTCGATCCGCACCTGGTCGCGCTGGCCCACCGCGTCTTCACCGCCGCCCAGGTCGACTACATGACCACGTCGATCACCCGTACGCTGCCTCGCGGTCTCGACGTCGAGGTCGTGCGGACGCCGGTGCTGCGGGCGGTCGACGCGCTGGCCACCGACCACCACCGCACGCACGTGACGTCGTACATCTACACGCACGCCGACGACTTCGACGTGATCGGGCTGACCATGCAGCCCGACCTGTCGCACCTGCGTCTCACCCTCGACACCGAGGACGACTGGAAGCTCATCGAGGCGATCGTCGGCCACTTCGGCGAGGAGCCGCTCTCGGTGCGCAAGCTGGCCGACTGGCTGGCCGGGCGCCCCGACCTGATCGAGCTGAACGCGCACGTCCTCCAGAAGGCCCTGGTACAGGCGTAAAACCGTGACGATCGTCGGTATTCGCTGCGACGCCGGTGCCCGCACCGGCGTCGGGCACCTGGTCCGGTGCGTCGCACTGGCCGAAGAGCTCGTCACCCGCGGCGTCGGGGTGCGCTTCCTCAGCGACCTCGGCGGCGTGGAGTGGGCCGAGTCCCAGCTCACCCAGCGCGGCCTGCCCTGGCACCCGCCGCCGTTCGACGAGGTCGGGCTGGTCGCCGCGGTCGAGCGGCTCGAGCTGGAGGCGCTGATCATCGACTCCTACACGCTGCCGTCGCGGCATTCGGTCGCGGTCCGCAAAACCGGCCGCCCGGTGCTCGCGATCGTCGACGGCGACTTCCGCGGGCAGACCGCCGACATCTACGTCGACCAGAACCTCGACTCCGTGATCACGGTCGACGACGCGCTCGGCCTGGCCGGGCTCGACTACGCGTTGTTGCGCGGCTCGGTGCGCCACCTGCGTCCGTCCGCGCCGCCGGTGCACACGTCGACCCGTACGCCCAAGGTTGTGGCCTTTTTCGGGGGGACGGACGCCTATCGGGCCGCTCCCGAGATCGCCCGGCTGCTGACCCGCACGGGCGTGCCGTTCGAGGCGACGATCATCGGGGCGAACGAGAGCCTGCGGGCCGAGCTGAACGAGGTCGTTCCGGGCGACGGGCAGCGGCTCGACGTCATCGCGCCCACCGACGACCTGCCCAAGCTGCTCGCCGAGGCCGACCTCGCGGTCAGCGCCAGCGGCACGTCGACGTGGGAGCTGCTCTGCCTGGGCCTGCCGGCCGCCCTGGTCTGGGTCGTCGACAACCAGATCCTCGGGTACGACCGTACGATCGCTCGCGGCTTCGGCGCCGGGCTCGGCCAGCTCGGCCACCTGGGCGACGACTCCGTGGCGACACTGCGTCACCTGCTCACCGACGCGGCCGCCCGCACCGAACTGGCCCGGAAGGCCTGGTCGGCGGTGGACGGCCGCGGCGTGGAACGGGTAGCCGACGCTCTGCTGGCTAGGGTGCGGTCACCTCGATGACGACCTTGCCGACCGCGTTGCGTTCCACGGCTTCGTGCGCGGCGGCGACGTGCTCGAACGGGTAGCGCAGGATCGGCAGCCCCGCTTCCTCACCCACCCGGAAGGCACCTGAGTTGACCGCCTCGGCCACGGCGGCGACGGCATTGTCCTTCTCCTCGTCGGTGGTCGTATAGGTCAGCACGAAGTCGAGGCTGACGTTCTTGAGCATCGCCTTGAAGCTCGGAATCGTGATCTCGCCGCCGACGTAGATCGCGATGTTGCCACCCGGCGCGATGAGGGTCAGGTCCTGCCGCACGTTGTCGACGCTGACCTCGACGATGACCTGCGGCCCGGTGGCGCTCAGATCGCGGACCCGGGCGACCACGTCCTCCTCGCGATAGTTGATCACCGCGTCGGCGCCGGCGGCCGCGGCCAGATCGGCCTTCTCCTTTGACGAGACGGTGGTCAACACGGTCGCGCCGGCCCACTTGGCGAGCTGGATCGCGGCGTTGCCGACCGCACCCGCACCGCCGGAGACCAGCACGGTGCGGCCCTCGAGCGCACCGGGCGCGAGCCGGGCCGGGCCGTCGCTGGCCAGGGTGAGGCAGCGGTGGGCGGTGAGCGCCGGGATGCCCAGCGCGGCGCCGACCGCGAACGGGACGTCGTCGTTCATCCGCACGACCTGGCGGCGGGGCAGCACCACATATTCCTGGGCGGTGCCGTTCGCCCGGCGGTAGGCCGCGTCCCACACCCAGACGTGGTCGCCCGGCTCGAGGCCGCTCACCCCGTCGCCGACCGCGTCGACCACACCGGCGCCGTCCTGGTCGGGCACGCGCGGCGGCGAGACGCCGTCGGGCACGCCGCGGCCGGCCCGGGTGCCGGTGTCGGTGGGGTTGACCGCGGAGAGAACAATCCGCACCCGGACCTCGCCGGGGCCGGCGGGCGGCAGATCCCGATCGACGATCTTCAAGACGGACGCCGGACCTGGCTCGGGGAACACGGCTGCACGCATCATGCATCCCACCCTAGTTTCCAGTTTGTTACAGCGTGCCCACGCATCGTCCGGCGTGCTCGGTGATCCGGGCGACCATCCGCTCCGGCCGTCTCGCCCGAGCGCGGCTCACGACCGGTCCTGGCCGAATGCGTCGAGGTCGAGGGCCGGCTCGGGACGCACGTCGAGGACGAGCCCGAGCGCAGAGACCACTTTGAGAACCAGTCCGACCTCGGCGGTCGGCTTGCCGGCCTCGAGACCGGTCACCCATCGGCGACTGACCCCGGCCCGGGTGGCGAGCTGGGCCTGCGTCATGGCGGCCGCACGCCGTCGATCCCGCAGGTATCGGCCCAGGTCGGCAGTCTCAATCAGGCGCACATGACCTCCCTGTACGCGTTCATGTGCGCATCGTAGCCGCTGCGCGCGTACGTGCGCATCCCTAGCGCGCGAACGTGCTCAGGCGTCGGAACGGCTCAGCGACGGCGGGGGTGCACCGAAGAGCAGGGTGGTATTTCAGTAACAGATCTGTCCCTGGAGGTCGCTGTGCCGACTGTGCTCATCGCCGACGACGATGCCGACCACCGCGATCTCATGACGTTCGCGCTGACCCGGGGCGGCCACCGGGTGGTCGCCGCCGTGGACGCCGCCGCCGCGATGACCGAACTGCTCTCTGGGGAGGTCGACGTCGCCCTGCTCGACGTGCGGATGCCCGGCGAGTCCGGCATCGACCTGTGCCGCCGGCTGCGGGCCCAGCCGGTCACCGCCCTGCTGCCGATCATGCTGGTGAGCGCCGACGTCAACGACCGGCACATCCTGACCGCCCTGTACGCGGGCGCCGACGACTTCATGCCCAAGCCGTTCCGCCGCGCCGAGATCTGCGCCCGGCTCGACAATCTGTTGCTACGCAAGCACGGCATCGCCCGACGGCCGGCCCGCGTGGCGAGCGCCCGCACGGCAGCGGTCCGGCCGCCACGGCCGGTGTCGGCACTCACCGCCTGACTTGTCACACAGGCGGTGTGGTGTCGGGATGCACAGGCTGACCAGTCAGGCGGCCGATTCCCGAACGGCCTGCTCAGGGATAGTGTCGCCGGATGGATCTCACCACCGGTGGGCCGGTCCGCTACAGCACGGCGGCCGGTCGCTGGGTGCTGCTCGCCACCGTTCTCGGCTCGAGCCTCGCCTTCATCGACTCGACCGTCGTCAACATCGCCCTGCCCGAGATCGGCCGTGATCTTGGCTCCGGCGCGGCCGGGCTGCAATGGACGATCAACGGTTACTCGCTGAGCCTGGCGGCGCTCATCCTGCTCGGTGGCTCGCTCGGCGACCGGTTCGGCCGCAAGCGCATCTTCATGATCGGCGTCACCTGGTTCGCGATCGCCTCACTGCTCTGCGGCATCGCCCCCAGCATCGAGACGCTCGTCATCGCCCGCATCCTGCAGGGCATCGGCGGCGCCCTGCTCACCCCGGGCGCGCTGGCCATCCTCGAGGCCTCGTTCGCGCCCGAGGACAGGGCCAAGGCGATCGGCGCCTGGTCGGGCCTCGGCGGCATCGGCGGCGCGCTCGGCCCGTTCCTGGGCGGCTGGCTGGTCGACGTCGGCGACTGGCGCTACATCTTCCTGATCAATGTGCCGCTCGCGGCCCTCGTGCTCTGGGTCGCCGCCCGGCACGTGCCCGAGTCCCGCAATCCGGCGGCCGCTCAGCGCATCGACAGCATCGGCGTGGTCACCGGCGCACTCGGCCTCGCCGGTCTCACGTACGGCTTCACGGCCTGGCCCTCTCGTGGCCCGGGCGACCCGATGGTGGTGGCCGCGCTGGCCGTCGGGGTTCTCTCGCTCGTCTTCTTCGTCCTCTTCGAGCGCCGCTCGGCCCATCCGATGCTGCCCGTGCGGATCTTCAACAACACCGCGTTCAGCGGGGCCAACCTGGTGACGTTCCTGGTCTACGCGGCCAACGGCGGGGTCTTCTTCCTTTTCGTGATCAATTTGCAGGTGGTGTCCGGCTACACGCCGCTGGCCAGCGGCATCGCGCTGCTGCCGACGACCGCGCTGATGCTGGTGCTGTCGGCCCGCTCGGGCGCGTTGTCGCAGCGCACCGGCCCGCGCATCCCGATGACGGTCGGGCCGCTGGTCTGTGCCGTGGCCCTGGTGATGATGTCGCGCATCGGCGCCGACGCGCCCTACTGGACGGCGGTCTTCCCGGCGGTGGTGGTCTTCGGGCTCGGCCTCTCGATCCTGGTGGCTCCGCTGACCAGCACGGCCCTCGGCGCGCTGGAAGACTCGTACGCCGGCATCGCCTCGGGGGTGAACAACGCCGTGGCCCGCGCGGCCGGCCTGCTCGCGGTGGCCGTGCTGCCGCTCGCGGCCGGACTGGGCGGCGGCAGTCTCACCGACGCCACCCAGCTCGAACCCGTCTACCAGAACACGATGCTCATCTGCGCCGGCCTGATGGTGGGCGGCGCGGCTCTGGCCTTCCTGCTGGTGCCGAACATATTGCCTGCACACGCATCGGCTCGCACGTTCTGCGATCCCGGCAGCCCGCTCGCCGTCCGTGAGCCGGCGGCCTGATCAGAAATGCGCGACTACCCGCCGTCCCGGTCCGTCGACCGTCATGCGGCCGCCGTAGGGCAGGATCCACTGCGGCGAGGTATGTCCGAAATCGAGGCCGAAGACGGCCATCGCCTCCGGGTTGTAGTCGGCCAGCGCCCGCAGCACGGCGTCGCGCTGCTCGTCGCGATAGCGGGCCCGCTCGGCCTGCGGCGGCCGGTGCTCGCGGTTGCTCGCCTTGGCCGCGGCGACCAGCACGGCCGGGAACTGCCGCAGCAGACCGCGCTCTCCGGCGTTGCGCAGCACGCGGAACACGCTCTCGGCCGATGGCAGCTCCTCGGACGTCTCGAGCAGCAGGATCGCGCCGGCATAGCGCTCGGGCGGCAGGATCCACCGGCCGGCGGCCAGGTTCCAGCTCAGGATCTCTACGCTGCCGCCCCACGTGGGCGCGGTCACGACCGTGGTGGGCTGGTGCCAGTGCCACCCGGGGCTGGGCGCCGTGGGTCCCGGCGTGGTCAACGAGGCCGGGTCGTCCCAGCGCAGCTCCTCGTCGCTGAACTCCTCGAGCGGCACGATCGGCAGGTCGACGGTGTCGAAGAGGGCCGCTCGCAGCGAGGCGGCGTGCTCGGGATCGACGCCTCCGCCGTTCGCGAGATGCACCAGCGTCGAACCGCCGTGATAGCCGGCCACCCCGTGCATCCAGAGCCAGTTCAACAGGTTCGTGTTGTCGGAGTAGCCGAAGAAGGGTTTCGGGTCGGCCCGGAACGGCGCCGGGTCGAGGTGCGGCAGCACGGTGATCTGGTCGTCGCCGCCGATGGTCGCGAATACCGCCCGGATGGAGGGGTCGGCGAAGGCGGCCATGAGGTCCGCCGCACGGTCGGCCGCCGTCGAGCCGGGCACCCGCGTCGTCGCAAACTCGACCGGCACCAGGCCGAAGTCGTCACGCAGGCGGCGCATGGCCTGCTCGTGCCGCACCGGAAAGACTCCGGGACCGGCCCACGAGGGCGAGACGATCGCGACCCGGTCGCCGGGCCGGAGTTTGGGGGGATTGTCCATCCCCCCACCCAACTGCTAAATCATCCCGGCCCGCAACGCATATGCCACCGCGTGCGAGCGATTGCGCAGTTTGAGCCGGTGGGTCACGCCGTAGATGACGTTCTTCACAGTCCGCTCCGAGTAGCAGAGCTTGCCGGCGATCTCATTGGTGTCGAACCCGTCGGCCATGAGCCGCAACACATCGATCTCGCGCGGCGTCAGGCCCGAGGCGTTCAGGCCGTTCGGCGCGAGCACGTCGCGCTGCATCCGCTCGACGTGTTTGAGCAGTTCACCGACGAGGTTGGGCGGCAGCACACCGCCGCCCGCGGCGGCCGCCCTGACGCTGTGCGCCAGCCTCTCGGGCGAGACCGCACCGCGCGGCAGAATGGCCACCACTCGGCATTCGACCGCGGTCAGCAGATCGCCCTCGTCAATTTCGGACACCACCAGCACGACCGGCACGCCTGTTTCGGCTCCGGCGCGGCGCAACGTGGCCACGACCTCGGTGCTGAGGCGCTCGGCCGCTACCACCAGCACGTCCGCCTCGGCACGCTGAGCGTTGCGCAGCACCGTGAGGTCGCCGCGGAACTGGAGCAGCGCGGCAAGGCCGGCGTGGCTGAGCGGGTCCGTCGCCTGTACAGCGACCCGGGTCTGTTCCATGGCTGCCTCCCCATAACAGTCAGGGAGATCAGTCTCGGGAAAGGGCCTTCAGGGAACCTTCATAGATCCTTCATCACCGGAGGAGGGCCCATGCACCAGTTGAGCAGAGGTCCTCGACCGCGCGAAAGAACGAGGGCCCAACGGTGCCCCTCCGTGCGCTTCCTGTTATCCGTCAACACCCCTGACTGTCCCCTTAGGTATTGACAAACGACATAGATGATCATCGACCCGGGAGGACACGTGCCAGATGTGCTGCGCATCAATGTGCTCGGGCCGGTGCGCGCCTGGACGGGCGAGACCGAGCTCGATCTGGGGCCGGCCCGGCAGCGGGCCGTCTTCGCCGTGCTCGCCGCCCACGCCGGCCGCATGGTCGGGCGCGACGAGCTGATCTCGGCGATCTGGGGCGACTCGGCGCCGGCCACGGCAGTGGGCAGCGTCTATACGTACATCTCGGGTCTGCGCCGCGTGCTGGCGCCCGAGAACCTGGTGTCGGGCTCAGGCGGCTACGTGTTGCGGGTCGACCCGGCCCAGCTCGACGCGGCGCGGTTCCAGCGGCTGCGGGCCGCCGCGACCGAGCTGCTCGCCGCCGGTGACCCGGCCGGTGCCCTCGCCCGGTTCGACGAGGCGCTGGCCCTGTGGCGCGGCGACGCGTACGCCACCCTGGGCGGCC
Organism: Actinoplanes solisilvae; assembly: GCF_003999975.1. Lineage (GTDB taxonomy): Bacteria > Actinomycetota > Actinomycetes > Mycobacteriales > Micromonosporaceae > Actinoplanes > Actinoplanes solisilvae. Next base: position 647,124 of record NZ_RJAC01000002.1, read on the forward strand.
CGTTCCTCGAGCTCGACCGTCAGCGGCTCGCCGAGCTGCGACTGGCCGCGGCCGAACAGCGCGCCCGGCTGCTGCTCGAGGCGGGCGGCGACGACGGGCTGATCGCCGAGCTCACCGCACTGGTGCGCGACCACCCGCTGCACGAGCCCCTGCACGAGTTGCTGATGCGCGCGCTGCACCGGGCCGGCCGGCACGGCGAGGCGCTCGAGGCGTTCCGTACGGCCCGCCGCACCCTCGTCGCCGAGCTGGGCATCGAGCCCGGCCCGGCGCTGCGCTCGCTGCAGCGGCAGTTGCTGTCCGGCGCCGGTGATCGGACGCCGGCGAAGCCCGGTCCCGACTCGTCGCGCACCGTCGTGCCGACCCCGATCGCCAAGGCGCTGCGGGACGGCCTGGGCGGACGATCGTGGGTCGGGCGGGTGACCGAGATCGATCACCTGCGCCGTCTGGTGAGGACAGTCGCGGCCGGCGTCGGTGGCGCGGTGTGGATCTCGGGCGAGCCGGGGATCGGCAAGACCGAGCTGCTCACTCACGCCTTCGCCGACGCGGCCCGGTTCGGCTGCCGGGTCGCCTGGGGCGCGGCCGACCAGCTCGGCTCCCGCGTGCCGCTGCAGGTGCTGTCCCGGGCCCTGGGCCTGGAGACCGCCTCGCGCCGCCCCGAGGCCGAGCCCGTCGACGACCAGATCGTCGCGGCCGTGCGCTCGGCCTGCCAGCGCGCGCCGCTCGTGCTGGTCGTCGACGACATGCAGTGGGCCGACAGCGCGACCGTCCGGGTCTGGGAACGGCTGCTCGGACTGGTCGAGAAGCTGCCGTTGCTGCTGGTCGCCTCGGCCCGGCCCGACGCCCACCAGGCGAGCCTGCGCCGCAAGATCCGGGCCCGGCAGACGATGCCGCTCGATCTCGGCCCGCTGGCCCCGGCCGACCTCGACCGCCTGGTGAACGTTCTGGTCGGCGCCCCGCCCGGCCCGAACCTGCGGGCGCTGGTGGCCCGCTCGGGCGGCAACCCGCTCTTCGCCCGCGAACTGGTCGCGGCGCTGCGGCAGCGGGACGCCATCGACATCGCCGACGGCCGCGCCGAGATCGGCCCCGAGGTGACCGTCGACCCGCCGCAGACGCTGCTCGACGCGGTGCACGCCGCGCTCGCGGTGCTCTCGGCCGAGACCCGCGAGGTACTGCGGCTGGCCGCGCTGCTCGGTTCGGAGTTCTCGGTCAGCGAGGTCGTGGCGGTCACCGGCCGCTCGGCGCTCGACCTGGTCGGGGCACTGGAGGAGGCGCTCGCCGCGGCCGTGCTCGTCGACAGCGGCACCGACCTCGCCTTCCGGCACCCGTTCCTGCGGCAGGCGCTGGTCGCGAGCGTGCCGCCGGCGTTGCGCGCGGGCCTGCACCGGCACGCCGCCGAGGTGCTGGCGGCCGGCGGGAGCCCGCTGACCCGGGTGGCCGAGCAGCTCAACGCGGCCGCGCCGCATGCCGACTCGTGGGTGCTGAACTGGCTGGTCGCGCACCACGCTGCGGTCGTACGCCGGGCGCCGCAGATCGCCGGTGACCTGATCCGCCGTACGCTCGCCACCGACCTGCCCTCGGCCGAGGACCGCGGCACCCTGCTGGTCGCGCTGGTACGGCTCGAGTTCCGGCACGGACGCCAGCCGATGAACCAGGCCGAAGAGGCGATGAGCCTGGCCTCCGACCCGAACGACCGAGCCGAGATGCGCCAGCTCCTGGCCACCATGCGGCACCGGCGCGGCGAGACGGCCGAGGCCGAGGCGATGCTGCACGACGCGGTCGACGATGCCCGGGTGCCCTCGATCTGGCGCTCACGGCACCGGGTGCTGCTGGCCAACTTCCGCCGGGGCGACCTCGACGATCTCGACGCGGCCGAGTGGCGCGCGCGGGCCGTGCACGACGAGGCCGTGGCGGCCGGTCAGCCCTACGAGGCGGCGTTCGCCCTGCAGACGATCTGGCTGACCAGCTCGATCCGGCGCGACCACGAACGGGCGCTGGAGCATGTGGACCGTGCCCTCGAGGTCGTGCGGGGCCGCCCCGCGCTCGCCGGGACCTACTTCGACCTGCTCGACAACCGGATGTTCTCGCTGCAGAACCTCGACCGGCTCGACGAGGCACAAGAGACACTGCGTACGGCCGCCGCCTTCGCCGCCGAGCAACGCCTGCCCGCCGGGCTGCAGGTCGGCGCGGCCGTGCAGGACTACTGGCTGGGCCGCTGGGACGAGGCGCTGGCCGAGGTCGGCGCGGTCACCGAGGACGGGCCGGGCATCACGTTCCACGGCCAGCGCGAGCCGGGCGCGGTGACGATGCTGCTGCACGGGGTGGCCGCGCTGATCGCCCTGCACCGCGACGCCCGCGACCTGGCCACGGCCCACCTGGGCGCGGCCGACGCGGTGCCGGCCAGCGAGGCCGAGCGTGAGAACTGCGACTTCCTGCTGGTCGCGCGGGCGCTCGCGGCCGAGCAGCGGGGCCGGCCGGACGAGGCGCTCGATCTGCTCGGCCCGCTGCTGCAACCGGCGTACGCCCCGCTGATGTTGCGCCATCAGTGGCTGCCCGACGTGTTGCGGCTCGCGCGGGCCAACCACCGCCCGGACATCGCTGACCGCGCCGCCGCCATCTGCGCCACCGAGGCTGCCCGCGAGCTGCGCCCCGCACGGGCCTACGCGGCCAATCTGCGCTGCCAGGCGCTGTTGCTCGGCGACCCGGCACCGGCGCTGGCCGCCGCCGCTCACTACCGCAAGGTCGGCCGGGTCTTCGAACTGGCCGGGGCGCTCGAGGACGCCGCGGTGCTCAGCGGCGAGCGGCCCGAGGAGGCGCGGCGCCTCTACGCCTCGATGTCGGCGCGCTGGGACGTCGCCCGCACCTCGAAGCTCATGATTTGATCAATATCAGTCGACCTCGGCCGTCCCCACGACGTTGCCGTTGTGGTCCTGCACCTCGATCTTGCTGACGTTCGGGAGCTGGATCGAGCTCGCCCCTATCACCTTCGCGTTGCCGCTCGGCGTCGTCCCCCAGACCATCGCCTGCTCCACCTGCCCCGACGACCCCTTCACCTGGCAGTGGAACGGCCCGGCGCCGCCGAGCTTGCTCACGTCGAGGGCCACCGAGACGCCCCATGTCTTCGGGGTCAGCACCGCCTGGCCGGCCATGCCGCTGCCCGCGGCCGGCTCGAACTGCGCGGTCACCAACCCCGGGCTCGGCAACACCTGCGGTGGCCGCTCCTCCCGGGTGCCCCGCAGCACGCCGACGCCGATCGCCACCGCGACCAGCACGACCGCGGCCGCGGCCAGCCAGCGCACGCCGGCCAGGCGGCTCTGCCGGTGACGCTGGGTCCGCATGCGCCGCAGCAGGCCGTCGATGTTCGCCTGGCTCGGCCGCGCCGACAGGCTGACCGGAGCGACCGCCCCGGACGGGTCGGCCCGTTCGGCGTCGGGAAGCCGGCGCAGCAGCTCGGGCACGGGCGCCAGACGGTCGAGTTCCTCGCGGCACCGGTCGCAGTCGCGCAGGTGGGCGTCGAGCCGCTCGGTGTCGACCTCGTCGAGGCCGCCGAGCAGGTAACCGCCGAGCAGGCGATGCAGTTCGTCGTGGTCGGTGCTCACCGCAGCACCCCCATCTCTTCGAACACTGTGCGCAGCGCCCGGACCGCGTAGTAGGCCCGGGACTTGACCGTGCCCTCGGGCACCGACAGCTTGCGGGCCGCGTCGGCCACGCTCTGGCCCTCGTAATACATCGCCCGCACCACCGCCTGGTGGTCGGCCGACAGCCGCTCGAGCGCCTCGGCGACCAGCCAGCCCTCGACCATGCGGTCGACGTTGTCGGCCGACGGCATGGCGTTCACCGCGGCCTCGTCGGCGACCAGGTGGGGACGGCGCTGCTCGGCCCGCCACGCGTTGGTGACCACGTTCCGCGCGATGGTCAGCAGGTACGACCGGGTGCGTCCGGGATCGGTGTCGAGGTGGTCGATGTGCTTCCAGGCCCGCAGCAGCGTTTCCTGCACGAGGTCTTCGGCGCGGTGCCGGTCGTGCACATAACGCAACACGAAGCTGAGCAGAACCGCATAGTGCTCGGTATAGAGCGCGGTCATCAGCTCCTCGTCGGGGCTCACCCTTCGCCTCATCCGCGCCCGCCTTCTCGACCTTCGGTCCGCCACCACGTTGTACACCGTGATGATGAACTCGGTTCGATCGAACGCGCCGGGAACCGCTCGGAAAGGGGACGATGCCCGGTCCCCCTCGCCGGGACCGGGCATCGCGTCACTTGCTGGGACGATCGGCTCAGCAGGCCCCCGGCCCGCCGTATCGGAACGATCGGCCCGAAAGCTTCGACACGTTGTAGAGGTCGTTGGTGCTGCGGATGAACATGTCGACCGGCGGGCCCTCGAGATAGGCGACGCTCGAGACACGGGCCGCGGTGTCCTTGTCGGGCTCGGTGCCGTTGCCCATGTCGGTGCAGGTCTTGGCGGTGGACGCGGCGACCTCGCCGAACACCTGCACGAACCCGGAACGGTCGAACTTCGTGCCCTTGTCGTTCCAGATCTTCTCGGGGAAGTAGCCGACCCACTCGGTGTCGTAGGCGATCCACCAGGCGTCCTTGTAGTACTGGATGCCGAACTTCTTGGTGACGCCGTAGGTGAGCGTCGAGCCTGGCTTGACGTTGGGGCTGACCTGCTCGAAGCCGCACTCGTTGTAGCAGGTGGGCTCGCCGTTGATCCAGTGGAAGACGAACAGGTGCGGGTCGTCGTCGCCGTTGACCAGGCGGTCGACCGTCCAGCCGACCTCGACGATCTGCTTGCCGTCGGCCGACTGCAGGGCCAGCTCGGCGAGGGTGTGGTAATCGTCGCGGTCGAGCTCGGGCTTGCCGATCGTCACGTTGGCGTAGATGCCGCCGGTGTCCGCGGTCTGCGAGCCGACGTTGTAGAGGTAGTTGACCTCGTTCTCGGCGGCGGCCTTCACGCCCAGCGGCTTCGGCGGCACGGCGTGGGTCTGCTCGCTGCGCAGCACGCTGCTCTTGCCGCTGCGACCCTTCGGTCCGTACTTCGGGCGGGGAGCGAGCGAGCCGCTCGTGTCGGGCGCGGCGACGGAGAGGCCCTCGGCCCGCAGGGTCTTGCTGGTGGCGCCGGCGCGGCCCTTCTTGACCCGCTTGGGGCGGTCGCCCCAGGGCAGAACGGGCGGCTCGACGCTCGGCGGGCCGGCGTCCGCGTCTGTGGAGTCTGGAGAGTCAACCGCCGGGGCCGAGGCCGCCTCGGGCGGGCTCGCGATCTGGTCGGCGCCCGCGTTCACCGTGGAGACGACGCCGATGGCGCCGATCACGGCAACCGCAAGGCCGGCGGCCAGAAGGCCGCGGCGTGACTTCAACACGTGTCCGTCCTCGTTGATCGGGGGGATTCGGAGGGGGCGGCGAGGATGCCTCCGGCACCGGCTTCCCGGCGGCGGAGTCACCATATAGCTATCTCGATTGGAGGGTGCCTGCTCAGGCGGATTTCCGCCTTAACGGTGGAGGTGCCGAACCGATCCGGTGATACATCGGCGCATCTCGCTGACGGAGAGTGTCCACATGACTCCGCAGTGCCGCGATCCGCGCTCGATCGGAAAGAGGCTAACCGGCATGAGCTTCTTTCAGCTACCGCCCCCGGCCTGGTCACGATCTTGACGGACGTCGCTTCGTCTTACTAGGACGGACATTCCCGAATACGGCAGCGAGGGCGCGTGGGCATTCATCGACGTGTTAAATTCCCGTGCTCGGAAAGGCCGTGACTGTGCGCAATCGGATGTCCTGATTTATCCGGACCAGAATTCCGCGCCTTGCACGTTGCGCCAGATCGACTATTACCCCAAGTCGGTCATGTACGCATTTATTGGTTAATCGTGGTTCAGGTACCGCGTGGCGATTCGCGCGCAGAGTGAAAAGGCCCGGCCTATCGCGACCTGGCCGCTCGGGCCGCGGCTGAACCGGATCCGCGCGGCCCGGCCAAGCAAGCTCTCTCACATCTTGGACGCGGTTTGACGATCAGGACTCGGGCGAGCCAGCATGTCGACCATGCAGCGGATGGGTATCCCTCTCATCGCCGACCTGGCGGTTGATCTGGCGCGGTGCGCCAGCGCGTGCTGTCCGAGCTGACCTGCGTCTTCCGCGCGACCTCGACGCCGCGCCCCCCGATCGGCCAACTTTCCGCCGCCTTCCCGAGCGCCCCGCTATCCTGGACGACGTTGTGGCGGTAAACCTATAGGACTGATAGGCAATGTATACAAAGCGAGGAGCTCCCGTGACCGTCGTCGACATCCGTCTCGACCAGCTCGCCGTCGCCGCGAGCTTCGCCGCCGCACCCGAGCAGTGGCCGGTCGCACCCCGGTTCAACCCGCTCGACCGCTGGTACCACCGGCTGCACGTGGCCGAGGACCACGAGGTGTGGCTGCTGACCTGGCTGCCCGGGCAGGGCACCGAGTGGCACGACCACGGCGGTTCGGCCGGGGCGTTCCACGTCTTCGGCGGCACCCTGACCGAGGACACGGTCACGGTCGACGACGGCCGCCCGCCCCGCGTCACCTCCCGTGAGCTGGGCGAGGGCGCCGGCCGCCGGTTCGGCAGTCACCACGTCCACCGCATGACCAACCGGTCGAACACTCCCGCGGTCAGCGTCCACGTGTACGGACCGGCCCTCACCACGATGACCAAGTACCGCGTCAGCGCCGAGGGCCTCGAGACGCTCGCGATCGAGCGGGCCGGTGCCGAATGGTGACGGTGGCGCCGCCCGGCTCGCTGGGCATCAACGAGATCCTGTCCAACGCCCGCGCCCGTCTCGTGCGGGTCGGACCCCGCGAGACGCACGAGGCGATGTCCCGCGGGGCGATCCTGGTCGACATCCGCCCGGCCGCCCAGCGCGCCGAGTTCGGCGAGATCCCGGGCGCCGTGATCATCGAACGCAACGTGCTGGAGTGGCGGCTCGACCCGCGCAGCGACGCCCGCCTGACCTTCGCCGGGTCCTACGACCTCGAGGTCATCGTGACCTGCCAGGAGGGCTACACCAGCAGCCTGGCCGCGGCCGCCCTGCAAGACCTGGGCCTGACCCGCGCGACCGACCTCGACGGCGGCTTCGCGGCCTGGCGCGACGCGGGCCTGCCCACGACCGGCGGGAGGTCCTAGACGGACTCCTCCGGACGGGCTCGCTCCGGCAGCAGGAACGACAGGCCGAAGGCGAGCGCCAGCAGGAGGAACGACACCCCCGCGGTCCAGATCGTCGCGTCCTGGAAGCCGGCGCGAACCTGTTCCCGGGCGTACGCCTGCACCTGGGGTTGGATCTCGCCCCGGCAGCTCGCCGGCGTCACGTCGGGATCATCCTCGGCCATGCGGTCGTGCAGGCAGTCGCGCAGACCGGCCGTCACCGCAGGCTGCGTGTCCGCGGGAACGCCGGCTGTCGTCAGCACTGAGCGCAGCGATGCCGCCGAGTCGTCGACGTGCTGGGCGACCTGGCCGGGCACCAGCGCGAAGAAGATCGTGCCGAGCACCGCGACGCCGAAGGCGCCGCCGAGCTGCTGCACCGAGGTGAGCGCCCCCGAGGCCGAGCCGGTCTCCTCGTCGTCGACGCCGGCCAGCACGATGTTGAAGAACGGCGCCATCGCCAGGCCCATGCCCGCGCCGGTGACGACGAGCGCCGGGATCAGGCGCCACGGGCTGATGGCCCCGCCGGCCAGCCACACCGTGGTCATGAAGCCGGCCGTGCCCGCCATCATCACGGCGGTGCCGATCAGCAGCAGCCTGCGGCCGAGCCGCTCGCTCAGCCCGGAGCCGGCCACGACGAACCCGGCGACCGAGCCGAGCGCCTGCGGCAGCGTGGTCAGACCGGCCTTCAGCGGTGAATAGCCCAGGCCGACCTGCAGATAGAAGGTGAAGACCAGGCTGGTGCCGATGAGCGCGGCGAAGAACACCAGGCCGACCGCGAGGCCACCGCTGAACGCGCGCTTGCGGAACAGGCTCGGCGTGACCAGCGGGTCGAGCCCGCGACGCTCGCGGCGGCTCTCGTAGATCGAGAACAGCCCGAAGACGACCAGGCCGGCGGCGAGCAACACGAAGCACCAGACCGGCCAGCCCAGCTCGCGGCCCTGCACCAGCGGGTAGAGCAGCAGGAACGCGCCGAGGGCGGCGAGCAGCACGCCGAGCCCGTCGAGCCGCGGCGCCCGCTCGCTCTTGAACTCGGGCAGGAATTTCAGCGCGCCGATCACGGCGAACACGCCGAGCGGCAGGTTGATGAAGAAGATCATGCGCCATCCGGCGCCGAAGAAGTCGGCGTCGACCAGCCAGCCGGCCAGCACCGGGCCGCCCACCGAGGACAGGCCCATCACCGGCCCGAACGCGCCGAACGCCTTGGCCTGCTCGGCCGGCGAGAACATCTGCTTGATCATGCCGAGACCCTGGGGCAGCATCACCGCGCCGAACAGGCCCTGGATCGCCCGGCCGACGATGAGCTGACCCGGTGTCTGGGCCAGCCCGCAGAGCAGCGAGGCGAGGGTGAAGCCGGCCGCGCCGATGAGGAACATGCGACGACGGCCGAAGATGTCGCCCAGACGGCCGCCGGTGAGCAGGCCGATCGCCATGGCCAGTGTGTAGGCGGCGCCGAGCCATTGGATCAGGCTGTACGAGCCGCCGAGCTCGGCCCGGATGGCCGGGCCGGCGATGTTGGTGACGAGCGCGTCGAGGAGATCCATGACCTCGACGGCCAGGATCACGAAGAGCGCGACCCAGCGGTAGCGGTACGGCGCGCGCTGCTCGGCCGTCCGCTCGAGGACGACGTCCATGTCAAGACCTTCCAGGCGAATGACGAACACTGTTCGCTGAACGAACACCGTTCTACTCGCGAACACTGTTCGACGCAAGGTAGATTCGGGGACGTGACCGAACTCAACTGGCCGCCCGGCACGCGCCCCCAGCGACCGGCCAAGGTGCCGCTGAGCCGCCCCGAGATCGTTCGCACCGCCCTGACCATCGTGCGGGCCGAGGGCATCGACGCGGTGAGCATGCGACGCGTCGCGGCCGAGTTCGACACCGGGCCGTCCAGCCTCTATGCCCACGTACGCAACAAGGACGAGCTGCTCGCGCTCATGTTCGACGAGGTCTGCGGCGAGGTCGAGGTGCCCGAGCTCGACGCCTCCCGGTGGAAGGAGCAGGTCAAAGACCTGGCCCGCGCCGGGCACGCGGCGATGCTGCGCTACAACGACCTGGCCCGCGCCGCGCTCGCCACCATTCCGACCGGGCCCAACGCGCTGCGCATCTCCAACGCGATGTTCGGCATGATGCTGGCCGGCGGCATCCCCCCGCGCATCTCGGCCTGGGCGATGGACCGGATCTTCCTCTACCTCACCGCCGACGCGTACGAATACTCGATCTGGGGCCCGAACAGCCGGCCGCAGTCGATCGAGGCGCTGGGCGCCAACGTGCTCGCCTATTTCAAGCAGCTTCCGGCCGACGTCTATCCGCACGTCGTGAAGCACGCCGACGCCCTGGTCGGCGGCAGCAACGACGAGCGGTTCAACCTCGGTCTCGAGCTGCTGGTCGACGGTTTGGACAAGTACGCGACACCTCCCCCATAGTTGGACCATGGACGGCGAGATCGAGACCGATGCGCGACTGCCGGTGCCGGTCACGGCATTCGGTCCGCTGCATCTGCTGGCCCGCCGCGTGCACCGGCTGTCACACACCGGCCACTGTCACGAGGCGCTCGCGGCCGCCGACGCCTACCTGGCCATCGCCAACGCCGTCGGCGACGACCGCACCGTCCCCTTCCTGGTACAGGGGCAGATGTACGCCAACCTCCACATGGGACGGCTCTCCGAGGCGGTCGGCCACGGCGAGCGGCTGCTGCGTCTGCACCGCGCGGCCGGTTCCGCGCTCGGCGAGGCCAAGACCCTCTGCGACCTGGCCCAGCTCGAGGTCCTGCGGGGCCGCTACTTCCTCGGCATGCGCTATCTGGCCCGCGCCGCCGTGCTGCTCGACCTGCCCTTCACCGACCACGAACGGCGCGTCTCGGCCCTCTGCTCGTTCGCCGAGGCGGCGACCGCGGCCGAGATGTACGAGACCGCCGCCTCCACCTATGAGCAGCTCAGCATCGTGCACGGCGGCTTCGGCCTGGTGCACGCGGCCACCCTGCTGCACTGGGGTCTGCGGCTGAGCCACGTCGGGCGGCACGACGAGGCCGCCACCCGTCTGCGCCGCTGCGCCGAGATCATCCGCCGGCACGTCGAGCAGCGCCCCGACGACGTGGTCGCCACCGCGATGCTCGCCCTCGCACTGGCCAAGCTGGGCGACGTCGTTCCGGCCGAGAAGCTGGCCCGCGAGGCGGTGATGCCGCTGCGCGAGGCGGAGAACTACCGGTACGCCCGCATGGCCCACCTGGCCCTCGGCGTCAGCCTGCGGTCGCAGGGCGCGCTCGCCGCGGCTCGCACCGAGTTCGTGGCGGCCCGTGAGCTCTGCGCCTTCGGCACCCGCCCCGACGAGCAGCCGATCATCCAGTTCGAGATGGCGCTGACCGCCCTGGCCACCGACGACAGCCAGGCCGGCCGGGACATGTTCGAGGCCGTCGAGGGTCAGACCCGGGAGCTGTGGCGGCTGCGTCAGCAACGGCTGGCCATGTTGCGCCAGGCCCGCCAGCGCGAGGAGTCCGAGGCGGCCCGGGCGCGGGCGGAGCGCGAGGTGCTGCGTGATCCGCTCACCGGCCTCGACAACCGGCGCCGCTTCGACCTGCTGATGGAACGCATCGACGCCGGGCTGACCACCAGGCCGCTGGTGCTGCTGATCGTCGACGTCGACCACTTCAAGGCGATCAACGACGCCTATTCGCACGCCACCGGTGACCGCGCGCTGCGCGAGGTGGCCCGCATTTTGCGCGCCCACTGCCGCGCCGACGACGTGCCGGTGCGCTACGCCGGCGACGAATTCACGGTCTTCCTGCAGGGTGACCTGACCGTCGGGCGCGAGGTGGCCGAGCGCATCCGGGCCGCCGTGGCCCGCACCGACATCCTGCCCGGCGTGCGTCTCACGGTGAGTGTCGGCCTGGCCGCGCTGGGCGAGGGCATGTCCGGCGAGACCCTGTTCCGCGAGGCCGACGACCGCCTGTACGCCGCCAAGTGGAGCGGCCGCAACAAGATCGCGGCCTAGGGCGTGTTTTGGAATGGGGTCGAGTCGCGGGCGCGGTCCATTCCAAAACACGCCCTAGTTCGGCGTCATGATTTCCGAGCGGCCGCTGTAGAGGCTGCGGGAGCCGTCGACATCGCGCGGGGTGTCCGGCGCGTCCAGCCAGACCACGTACGCGGCCCCGGATTTCAGCCCGCTGATGGTCGCGCTGCCGGTGCACTCGGCGCCCGTGGTGATCGTCTGCCAGACGGGCTCGGGCTGAGCACCGCTGACGATCTCCTGCGGCACGGCGGCGACGCGATAGCGCTTGCCGTAACGGTTGGGCCATTGCACGCTCAGCGAACCCCGCCCTGGCGTCACGATCATCGGGATGAGGACCTTGCCGACGTCCTCGTTCCACGCGATGGCGCAGGCCGAGCCCGTGGGCAGGAAGGAGACGGGCGGAAGAGCGGGCCGGGGCGATCCGCCCGGCCCGGTGGTGGGACTGGTGGTCGGCTTGCCGGGCTGCACGTTGATCCAGGAGTCGCCTGTGGGGCTCGCGCTTCCGGCCGACGGTTGCGCACCACCGCCGCACGCGCCGAGCAGCAACGGCAGCGCCGCGAGGGCCGGCGCGAATCTCCTCACACCCCCACCGTTCGGCGCACCCGGCCCGCGGCTTAGCCGACCGGTCCCGTCGTGCCGCGAACGACCAGCCGCGGCGGGATGACCACCTCACGGTGGGCGACCGTGGCGCCGTCGACGCGTTCCACCGCCCGCGCCACCGCCAGCGTCGTCATCGTGTCGATGTCCTGCGCGACGGTGGTCAGGTCGATGTGCGCGAGCCGGCTGAAGCTGCTGTCGTCGTAGCCGACCACGCTGATGTCGCCGGGCACCGACAGTCCGTGACGGCGCAGCACGTCGAGCAGGCCGGTGGCGCTGAGGTCGTTGAAGACGGTCACCGCGGTCGGCGGCCGGTCGAGCAGCTCGCGCGCCGCCCGAGCGCCGTCCTCCTCGCCGAAACCACCGACCACCACCCGGGCGTACGCCTCCAGGCCGTGCCGCCGCATGGCATCGCGATAACCCTGCCGCCGCTCGCTCGACGACAACCACCGTCCGCCGTCGACATGTGCGATGTCGCGGTGCCCCAGCGACACCAGGTGGTCGACGGCCAGGTGCAGGCCCCGCGCGTCGTCCGTACGCACCACGTCGACCTGGCGGTGCCGTACCGTGCGCATCATCGCCACCACCGGCAGCCGTCCCGCGATGGCCCCCAGTTCAGCGGTGGGCGTGAGCGGCCCGAGCAGCACGAGCGCCGCGCACCGGTCCTGCAGCAGACCCGCGACGGCCGTACGTTCGTCGCGTCTGGGGGTGACCGCGCTCAAGGTCAGCTCGTAACCGATGCGCTCGGCCGCGTCGTACAGGCCGGTGAGCATGTCGTCGTGGAACGGGTGCTGCACCGCGAAGACCACCCCGAGCAGCCGGCTGCGTCCGCTGCGCAGCAACCGCGCGCGACTGTCGGGCTGGTAGTCGAGGCGGCGCGCGACCTCGAGCACGCGCTCGCGGGTGGCCGCGCTGGCGCCGGGCGCGTCCCGCATCACGATCGACACCAGCGCCACCGAGACTCCCGCCTCGGCCGCGACGTCGGCCAGAGTCGGGCGGCGCTCTCCGGAACCCATGACCGAAGAATTTACCTGTGATGACTAGAACGTTCTACCGCGCCACGCTCTAGAACGTTCTAGGGTCGATCAAGTGGAAAACCTGACCGCCGGCCGCCGCTGGGCCGCCCTGACCGCCCTCGCCCTCGGCGGCTTCGGCCTGGGCCTGACCGAGTTCGTGGCCATGGGACTGCTCCCCGACCTGGCTCGCGATCTACTGCCGGCGGCGTACGCCCGGTCGACCGAGGACGCGGTGGCGCAAGCGGGCTGGATGATCTCGATCTACGCGCTGGGCGTGGTCGTCGGCGCCCCCACGATCGCCGCGCTCACCGCCCGGCTGCCGCGCCGGCGTCTGGTGCTGGGCCTGTTGTCGACCTTCGTGGTCGGCACGGTCGCGTCGGCCCTGGCACCCACCTTCGCCCTGGTGCTGACCGGCCGCTTCCTGGCCGCGCTCGCCCACGGCGCCTACTTCGGCGCGGCCGGGTTGCTGGCCGCCTCCATGCTCGGCCCACGCAGCCAGGGCAAGGGCTTCTCGATCGTGCTGGGCGGCCTGACCGCGGCGAACGTCTTCGGCGTCCCGCTGATCACCAGCCTCGGGCAGTCGGCCGGGTGGCGGGTGGCCTACCTGGCGGTGGCCGGCGTCTTCGCCCTGACCCTGGTCTTCGTGCTGCTGACGGTGCCCGAGGCGGCGGCGGCGCCGGGCGGCTCGCCCCGGGCCGAACTGGCCGCGTTCCGCTCGCCGCAGGTGTGGCTGGCCGCCGCGGTCGCCGCCATCGGGTTCGGCGGGTTCTTCGCCGTGAACAGCTACATCGCGCCGGTCACGACCCACGTGACCGGCCTGCCCGAGTCGTACGTGCCGTGGGTGCTGGCCGTCATGGGCACCGGCATGACCGTCGGCAACGCCCTGGGCGGCATCGCGGCCGACCGCAACCTGCGCCGCAGCGTCCTGCTCGGCTTCGCCGCCATGATCGCCACCATCGCCCTGTTCGGGGTGGCGTCGCACACCGTCGTCGGCCTGTTCGCGGGGGCCTTCCTGGTCGGCGCGGCCGCGCTCTTCATCGGCCCGGCGCTGCAGGCCCGCCTGATCGCCGTGGCCCCGCAGGCCCAGCTCATGGGGGCCGCCGTCAACCAGTCGGCCTCCAACGTCGCCAACAGCGCGGGCGCGGCCCTGGGCGGTGTCGTCATCGCCGCCGGGCTCGGCTACCTCTCCGCCGCCTGGATCGGCGTCCTGCTGGCCGGCACGGGCCTGGGGCTGGCCTTCCTGAGCTTCCGCCGGGACGAGGAGCCCGCGGTCGTCCCGGAGCTCGAGCCCGCGCGGGTCTAGCGGGGAGCCAGCACGAACCCGGCCATCTCCAGCACGCCGTCGCCCACGGTCACGGGCGTCCGCAGGCCGGACTCGTCGCGGAGGGCGAGCACTCCGCCCTCGACCGAGTAGGTTCCCCGGGCCCGGCGCTTGCGCCCCGCCACCCGGCCCGCGTACGTTCCGTCCGTCTTGATGTCAAGATGAACCGTCCCGCCCGCGCTGTGCCAGGCCCCGACCGGCGCCGCGGCCGTGATCCGCGGCGGCAGTCCCGCGCCCGATCCGACCGGCGTCGACCCGCGACCCACCACCAGCGCAAAGAGCGCGGCAGCGTCCAGAACGGTGGTGTCGACGTGCTGATCTGCAAGCGTTGGCATGACGGCTCCGAGATAGGGGTTTCCAGAGCCCCCACCTTCGGCAGACCGGTGCGCGCCGCGCGGCTTTCCCCCGGTGCTGTCCGGTTGCCGTCAGGGAGCCGCGCTGCGCAGGGCGGTCGTCACCGCGGCCATCAGCTTTTCGAGGTAGACGTCGTCGGGCTTGCTGCGGGCGACGGCCAGCCGCCAGTAGAGCGGGCCGAGAATCAGGTCGACGGCCAGCTCAGGGTCGGTGCCCTCGGGCAGCTCACCCCGGGCCACGGCCTGGCCGACCAGTTTCTCGCCGACGGCCTGCTGGTGGGTGCGCAGGGCCCGCTGAAGCGTCTCGGCGATCTGCGGATTGCGCGCGGCCTCGGCCATCAGGTCGGGGATGATCTGCGACGCGATACGGTGTTGGAGCGCCCTGCTGACGATCATCATGATCAACTGCAGGTCGCCGGCGAAGCTGCCCGTGTCGGGCAGCGGCACGCTGCGGCCCGCCACGTCGGAGACGATCTCGAGAACCATTTCGAGCTTGTTGCTCCAGCGCCGGTAGATCGCTGTCTTGCCGACCCCGGCCCGGCGCGCGACCGCCTCGATGGAGAGCCGGCCGTAACCCACTTCGGCCAGCTCATGCATCACCGCGTCACGAATCGCCACGGTGATGTCGCTACGGAGCACCGCAGCCCCGGCTGGTGCACGCTTTCCAGTCGCCACGTGGTCACTATACGGCAGGACGTAACGGTTGCGTTCCGCCCTTCGGTCGGATAACCTTCCCGCACGTCGATACGAAGCCGTTCCATCGGCTGAGGCTTGACATGCTTCATGAGTGTTCTCGCCTAAGGAACCAGGGCCCGGCATCCCTAACGGGCCGACGAGATCGGAGCACCACCCCATGGCTCAGACGGCGCTCGCCGAATCCGATACCGGGCCATCGCTCACCGAGCTGGCCCGGCGGCACGGTCTGTCGAAGGCGGGGCGTCTGCCCAGCCTGCCGGAATACACCAGGCACCTCTGGTCCTACCGGCACTTCATAGCCGCCTTCGCCAACGCGAAGGTGAGCGCTTCGCTCGGCAGCACCCGGCTGGGCGTGATCTGGCAGGTCCTCACCCCCCTGATCAACGCCGGCGTCTACTACGTCATCTTCGGCGTTCTGATCAACACCAAGCAGGGCGTCGACAACTTCATCGCGTACCTCTGCGCCGGTGTCTTCATCTTCGGGTTCACCCAGTCGGTGGTTCAGGCGGGCACCCACTCGATCACCGCGAACCTGGCGATGATCCGCGCCCTGCATTTCCCGCGGGCCAGCCTCCCCATCTCGATCTGCCTGGTCGAGGTGCGCAACATGGTCGCCTCGATCGTCGTGCTGATCGCAATCGTGCTGGTCAGCGGCGAACCGCTCACCCTCGAGTGGCTGCTGCTCCTCCCGGCCCTGCTGCTTCAGTCGATCTTCAACGCCGGCCTGGCCCTGTTCGTCGCCCGCCTGGTCTCCAAGGCGACCGACCTGCGGCAGCTCATCCCCTACATCATGCGGATCTGGATGTACGGCTCCGCGGTGCTCTACCCGGTCACGTTCTTCTCGAACCGGCTGAGCGGTTGGCAGCTCGCGGCGATCGAGGCCAACCCGCTGCTGATCTTCATCGAGCTCGTCCGGCACTCCCTGATGGAGAACATCGAGCTCGCACAGCCGGCCGGCCTGCTGTGGATCCAGGCTCTGATCTGGACCGTGGTCGTCGGTCTCGGTGGTTACGTCTACTTCTGGCGCGGAGAGAAGGGCTACGGCCGTGGCTGACAACGAGCGGGTACCCACCGTCGTCGCGGACAACGCGCACATCGTCTATCGCATCTACGGTTCGGTCGCGCCGGGCACCAACTCGCCGCTGGCGAGCTTCAAGCGCATCGTCACCGGCAAGAAGAGCAACGCGGTCCGCGAGGTGCACGCCGTCAAGGGCGTCAGCTTCGTGGCCTACAAGGGCGAGGCGATCGGCCTCATCGGCACCAACGGCTCGGGCAAGTCGACGCTGCTGCGGGCGATCGCCGGGCTGCTCCCGGTCGAGCGCGGCGGCGGCATCTACGCCTCCGGCCAGCCGTCCCTCCTCGGGGTGAACGCGGCGCTGATGAACGACCTGTCCGGCGAGAAGAACGTCGAGCTCGGCTGTCTCGCCATGGGCATGTCGCCGGCCGAGGTCAAGGCGCAGGCGGCCGGCATCATCGAGTTCTCCGGCATCAACGACCGGGGCGACTTCAGCTCGCTGCCGATGAAGACCTACTCCTCGGGCATGGCGGCCCGGCTGCGCTTCTCGATCGCCGCGGCCAAGAAGCACGACGTGCTGCTGATCGACGAGGCACTGGCCACCGGTGACGCGAAATTCCGCAAGCGCAGCGAGCAGCGGGTCCGCGATCTGCGCAAGGAGGCCGGCACGGTCTTCCTGGTCAGTCACAGTGAGCAGTCGATCAGGGACACGTGCGAGCGCAGCATCTGGCTCGAGTCCGGCGAGATCCGCGCCGACGGTCCCACCGCCGACGTGATGAAGGAATACGAGACGTACGTCAACAAGTGATCTGGACATTGAAAAGGCCGGCCCCTCGGGGCCGGCCTTTTTCGTGGGCTACCGCATCGACAGGTGCACGTGGTTCGTGTGATCGCTGGACGGATCACCGTTACCCCGCGAGTACGCCTTCCAGCCGCTGCTCGGCAGCCAGATGCGCTCGAACCAGATGACGTAGAGCACGCCCAGCCGGCTCGCGTTGTTGATGAAGTAGTTGGCCAGGCGGTTGCCGTAGGCCTTGTCCTCGCCCGAGGCGACCCCGCCGAAGCCGTTCTTCTCGGCCGCGAAGTCACAGGCCTGACCCTTGGGGTGCTCACCGCTGTTCTGTTCGCGGAAGCAGGCCACGTAGTGGTTGAAGCCGTCCTTCTGCGCCTCCTGCAGAGCGTGCAGCGTGCGCGGGGTCAGGCAGCCCGACTTGGTGGTGGGGTCGTCGACCGAGCAGCTCTCGTCGCGGAACGAACCGTTCGAGCCACGGGGCGCCGCACTCGCACTGGCGCTGGAACCGCCGTCGCTGGGCTCGTCGGCGTTGCCACCGGTGTTGGCCGCTTTGAGCGCGCTCTCGGCCTGCACCTTGCGCTTGGCCATCGCGGTGACCTGCTTCTGCTCGTTGCGCACCTCGGCGTCGATCGCCAGCTTGGCGCGTTGCTGCAGGTCACGGGTCGCCTTGAGGTTGGCGACGGCGGCGTTCTCCTTGACCGCGACGGTCTCGAGCGTCTCGGCCCGGTCGAGGAAGCCACCGGCCGAGTTGGACGCCAGCAGTGCGCTCATCGGTCCGAGCCGGCCGGTCCGGTACGACTGCTGGATGATCTCGTCGATCGCGGCCTGCCGCGGTGCGACCTGCGCGTCGAGCTCCTTGACCTTCGCGGCGAGCTGGGCCTGCCGCGTCTTGGAGCGGGCCAGCGCCTCCTTGGCCTCGACGAAGCCCTTGGAGGCGGCTTCGAGTTGCTGGATCAGCGTCTTCGGGGCGCCTTCGCCGTCGTCGCCGTTGTCGCCGGGCGCCGCGGAGGCCGGAGAGCCCACCGCCAGCGCGAGACCGGAGATCGCGACGAGCAGCGATAGGAAGAACGCCGACCGTCGCGGGACAGTCTTGTGCCGCACACCTGTTCCTTCCGTCGGCCGCCGACCGAGTTAGCTGACGGGTTCGGGACGGAAGTGATCCCTACCGCTGTGCGGATTCACCCCGGGAAAGATTGGTTCCCCGGCTTGTCTCACGACAATTAGGCGGCGGCCCCCTGGGGGTGGAGACCGCCACCGACCATACCCACAACATCGAATGATCGACAGTTATCGCACGCTGCGCATTCCACTAGCGACAATCCGTCACGGAAATCACGGAAAGTGTTCCCGCGATTACGAAATTGCCCATTCGTCGAGCCTGAAGCAAACAGAACTCTCGGGTAAACTGGCCGCCGGTTCTGCCGTCGTGGCACCGCCCCCGAGGTGCCGGCAGGCCACCGCCCAATCGCCGCGAGGCGAGCCGGGGAACCAGGTCAGTGGGGTGCATCCGCGACAGCGGTAGGGATCGCTTCCGTCCCGAACCCGTCAGCTAACCCGGTCGGCGGTTTACCGGAAGGAACTGCATTGACCGTACGACCCCGCCGGTGGCTGACCCTTGCCCTGGCGCCGCTCGTGGCCCTTTCATTCCTTGCCTCACCCGCCTCCCCGGCGATGGCCGAGCCGGATGAGGGATCCTCGTCCGCCCCCGACGAGTCCGCCCCCACGGCGGGCGACAAGAACCTCCTCCTCGACGACGTGCTGGAATCGTCGAACCGCCGTTTCGTGCAGGCCAAGGCCGCCGTGGCGAAATCGACGACGGCGCAGAAGAAGCTCGCGGCCGAGATCAAGGTCGCCGAGGGACGCCGCCTCGCGCTGATGCCCGAGGTCAACGCGATCGCCTCGCAGCAGTACCGCACCGGCCACCTGGGCACGGTCAGCTTCCTGCTCGGCAGCCAGGGCTCGAACGAGTTCCTGGCCAAGGCGGTGTCCCTCGAAGAGATCAACACCATTCAGGACCGCAAGCTGGGCGACCTGAACCGGGCGATCGCCGAGGTCAACGCGAAGAAGGCCGCGCTCGACGCCGAGGTCAAGAAGCAACAGAACAGCCTCGTCGCGATGAAGAAGCAGAAAGAGGCGGCCGACAAGGCGCTCGCCCTGGTCGGCGGCCGCAGCGTGACCCTGGGCCTGGTCGTCTCGAAGTCACCGCCGGCCGCCCCCGCGCCCCGCAATTCCGACGGCGGCTTCTCGGCCGAGCGTTGCAATGTGACCGACCCCACCACAAGTGGTTGCATCACGGCCCGCACGCTGCACATGTACAAAGAGACGAAGAAGGCCGGCTTCAGCCGGTTCGTGGGCTGTCACCGCGACGGCGGGCCGTTCGAACACCCTAAGGGCCGGGCCTGCGACTGGTCGTTGCAGAAAAAGGGCTTCGCGGTCATGCACAACGACGACATGCGTAAGTACGGCAACAACCTGATGGCATTCCTGGTGCGTAACGCCGACAAGCTCGGCATCTATTACGTCATCTGGAACAAGCAGATCTGGTTCCCGGCCAGCGGCTGGAAGAGTTATCACGGACCGAGCGCGCACACCGATCACGTCCACGTGTCGATGCTCTGACCGCGCTACTACGCGAAAAAGGCCCCGGGTTGGCCCCGGGGCCTTTTTCGTGCGCCTTGATCAGCTCGTAGCGCGCCGCACCGGCGCGCGACCGGCCGGCTGGGTCGGCGCCGGACCGACCGGGAGCGGCGGCGGGATCGGCACGGTGACCGGCTTGACCTGGGTGACCTCGACCTCCTTGCCGTGGTGCGTGAGCACCAGGCGGGCCGAGCCGCCACCGTTGCGCAGCGAGTAGGTGACCTCCTCGGCGGTCACGTTCACCCGCAACCGCAGCCCGCGCCATAGCAGCGAGAACTCCAGGTTGTTGATACGGCTGGGCAGACGCGGCGCGAACGAGAGATGCCCGTTGAAGTCGCGCATGCCGCCCAGGCCGCCGACCAGCGACATCCAGGTGCCGGCCAGCGAGGCGATGTGCAGGCCGTCACGCGAGTTCTGGTGCAGGTCGTGCAGGTCCATCAGGGCGGCCTCGCCCAGATAGTCGTGCGCGAGCTCGAGGTGGCCGGTCTCGGCGGCGAGGACCGCCTGAACGCACGCCGACAACGACGAGTCCCGTACGGTCCGGGCGTCGTAGTAGGCGAAGTTGCGCGCCTTCTCCTCCGGGGTGAAGGCGTCGCCCCGCACGTACATCGCCATGACCAGGTCGGCCTGCTTGATGACCTGCTTGCGGTAGAGATCGAAGTACGGGTAGTTCAGCAGCAGCGGGTAGGCCTCGGGCGGGGTGTTCTCGAAGTCCCACTCCTGCAGCCGCGTGAAGCCCTCGGACTGCTGGTGCACGCCCAGTTCCTTGTCGAACGGGATGTGCACCGACGCCGCCGCGTCCCGCCAGCTCGCCGTCTCCTCCTCGTCCACGCCCAGCTTGCGGGCGAGGTCGGGGTGGCGCTTGGCCGCGTCGGCCGCGGTCATCATGTTCAGCTGGGCCATCAGGTTGGTGTAGACGTTGTCGTCGACGACCGCGGTGTACTCGTCCGGGCCGGTCACACCGTCGATGTGGAAGCGCCCGTGCCGGTCGTGGTGACCCAGCGAGCGCCACAGCCGCGCGGTCTCGACCAGCAGCTCGAGGCCGACCTCACGCTCGAAGTCGTAGTCGCCGGTCGCCTGCACGTAGCGGCGGACCGCGTCGGCGATGTCGGCGCCGATGTGGAAGCCCGCCGTGCCGGCCGGCCAGTAGGCCGAGCACTCCTGCCCGCGGATGGTGCGCCACGGGAACGCGGCGCCCTGCAGGCCGAGCGTCTGCGCCCGCTCCCGGGCCAGATCGAGCGTCGAGTGCCGCCAGCGCAGCACGTCGGCCGCCGCGGCCGGCTGGGTGTAGGTCAGGGCCGGCAGCACGAACGTCTCGGAGTCCCAGAACGTGTGACCGTCATAACCCGGGCCGGACAAGCCCTTGGAGCCGATCGGGCGCTGCTCGGCCCGGGCGCCGGCCTGCAACGTGTGGAAGAGGCCGAAGCGGACCGCCTGCTGCACCTCGGGGTCGCCCTCGACGCGTACGTCGGAGTGGTCCCAGAAGGCGTCCAGGTAGTCGCGCTGAGCCTCGACCAAGCCCTCCCAGCCGTCCAGGCGGGCGCTGGCCAGCGCGGCGCCGACCTGATCGCGCACGGCGGGCAGCGAGCGGTGGCTGGACCAGCCGTACGCGGCCAGCTTGACCACGCGCAGCTTCTGCCCCGGCTCGAGCTTGCAGGCGACGGTCGTACGCAGCCAGTCGGGGTGGCCCTCGGTGGTCACCGCGTGCTTGCCGGACGCCTCGACCAGGTGCTCCATCGCCGCGGCCATGCGCAGATCGCTGGCCTTGGTGCGGTGCACCAGCAGTCCGCCGGTGCGCTGCTCGAGCACCTCTTCCGACTGCAGCGGGTGGTCGAGCACGGCCGCGACCCGCGGGTCCTTGCTCATCGGCGGGAGCTGCTCGTTGGCGACCAGCTCAGACTGCAGGATCAGGCGGGTGGCGGCGTCGAGCGCCTCGACCTCGTACAGGAAAGCGACGACCGAACGCTGGGTGAAGGAGACCAGGCGCACGGTGCGGACCCGGATGGCCTGGCCGGAGGGCGAGACCCACTCGACGTTGCGCTCGAGCGTGCCGGCCCGCAGGTCGAGCACCCGCTCGTGCGACCGCAACTCGCCGTAGCGCACGTCGAACGGCTCATCGTCGACCAGCAGCCGCATGAGCTTGGCGTTGGTGACGTTGACCATCGTCTGGCCTGACTCGGGGAAACCGTAGCCGGCCTCCGCGTACGGCAGCGGGCGAAGCTCGTAGAACGAGTTCAGATAGGTGCCCGGCAGACCGTGCGGCTC
Organism: Actinoplanes solisilvae; assembly: GCF_003999975.1. Classification (GTDB taxonomy): domain Bacteria; phylum Actinomycetota; class Actinomycetes; order Mycobacteriales; family Micromonosporaceae; genus Actinoplanes; species Actinoplanes solisilvae. Next base: position 668,977 of record NZ_RJAC01000002.1, read on the forward strand.
GCCCTCGTCCAGGTTTCCGCGTATCCCGATATGCCCGTTGGCCAGCGCGAACACCGACTCGGACTGGGCCAGCAAGTCCAGGTCGAGGCGAGTCTCCCGGATGTGCCAGGGGTCGACGGGATATGCCCGTTCACGGATCACGGTGGTGCCTCTCGGAAAAATCTGAAAGGAGGAAAGTCTTGAAGATATAAACGCTGATACGGGCTCAGCGCGTCAGCAGTTCGGACAGGTCGGTGACGACGATGTCGGCACCGTTGTCCAGCAGGGCCTGGGTCTGACCCACGCGGTCCACCCCGATGACGATCCCGAAACCGCCCGCGCGACCGGCGGCGACACCGGCCTGGGCGTCCTCGTAGACGGCACAGCTTTCCGGCGGCAGACCGAGCTGCTTGGCGGCGTAGAGGAACGTGTCGGGCGCAGGTTTCCCTGGCAAGTTTTCCTCACGGGCGGTGACGCCGTCCACGCGTACCTCTATGAGGTCCGCGATACCCGCCGCTTCGAGGACATCTTTGCAGTTGGCGCTGGCCGACACGACGGCCCGGCGCAGGCCCGCCTGCTTCGCGGCCTTCAGGTATTCGACCGAGCCCTCGTAGACCTGGACGTAGCCGTCTTTGATCTTCTGAAGGACGAGGAGGTTCTTCCGGTTGCCGATGCCGTTCACGGTCTGCTGGTCGGGACCGTCGTCCGGGGTGCCCTCGGGAAGGGTGATGTTCCGAGAGGCCAGGAAGGTGCGAACGCCATCGGCGCGTGGGCGGCCGTCGACATATCGGTGGTAGTCGGCGCCGGAGTCGAACGGCACGAATGCTTGCCCGTGCTGCACCGACCACGCTTCGAGGAAGGTGTCGAACGTCTGCTTCCACGCGGCATTGTGCACAAGAGCGGTTTGCGTGAGCACGCCATCAAGATCGAAGAGGCACGCTGTTACGTGAGGAGGTAGTCCGAGCACGCGCCCAATGTAGTCGCCCCCGGGCACCCGTGACCCCGGAAGGGCGGCTTCACGTCTCAACGGCGCGTTTACGCCCTGATCAAACTCCTATTTCCGGGCGGTGTCGCCCGGCGTGGCGAGCAAGATCCGCAACCCGACCGTGGTACCGATCGGGCCGGTCGCCACGGTGACCTCGTCGCACAGCTGCTGGGCCAGCCAGAGGCCGCGGCCGCCCACCTCGAAGGCCTCGGGCACCTCGAGATCGGTGAGGAAGCGCGCGGGGATGCCGGAGCCGGAGTCGGTCACCGTGCACCAGGCGGAAGGCCCGGCGACCCGGAGCAGCAGCCGTCCGCTGCCGCCGGCGTGCAGAACAACGTTGGTGACGACCTCGTTGACGGCGAGGACGAAGCCGTGCAGGCGGTCACCGGCGAGCCCGGCGGCGGACAGCCGGGACGACACCTCATGGCGCACGAGCGTGATGTCGTCGCGGCCGAAGAGACGGTCGAGCAGCCGGCCCGAGCTCGTCGGGATCGGCTCGGCAAGGACCCTCGGCGAGGCACCGGACTCCACCGGCTCCGCAACCGGAGCCGGCCGCACCCCCTGCTTCACTGTCTCCTCCACCGACGTGCAGCCTACGCGGTGTGGCGCCTCAGTGGCACCACGCGTCTGCGATTCAGCTTGGGAAGTGCCCACTCGCGAGGACGGGCCGGTACCGTCGATACGCAAGCGGAGCGGTATCGCTCTCAGCGCCAACCGACGTCGATGCGATCGCCGCGTTCGTCGAAGAAGTGGAGCGCGTCCATCCGCACGGCGACCGAGAGCGGGTGCCCCGACGTGACCGGCGGATAGGGCGCGAGCCGCACCCCCAGCTCGGCCGGGCGCCGGTGGTGGCGCCCCGGGTCGTTCAGCACGCTCTGCCGCTCGGGCCGGCGGTGCTGGGCGACCGAGCCGTTCGACCGGCCGGTGAGCCGTTGGAGGGCCCCGCCGATCCGCTTGAACGCTCCGTTCGTGGGCGTCACCTCGCTGCGCTCCCGGCCGCCCATCTCGTCGATGACGATCGCCGTGGCGCCGATGTCGAGGAACGCCAGCGACTCGTGCCCGTGGTGCTCGAGATGGCGGATGCGGCCGCGCAGCACGTCGCCCGGCACGTCCGGGGCGACCGGGGTGAGCGCCTCGGCTCGCATGCCGACGACGATCCGCTCGCCGTGATAGTGCGACACCGCCCGCGCCCGCAGGTCGTTCCACGGCAGGTAGAGCGCCTGCTCGCCGAAGTTCAGCTCGATGTAGCGCTCGAGGTGCACGAAGACGGAGGCCTCGAGGAGGTTCATCCGCGGCGCACCGAGGAACGCCGCCACATAGAGGGTCGCCGGCCGCCCGTACACCTCGGTGGGGGTGCCGACGTCCTGAAGCACGCCCTTGCGCATGATCGCGACCCGGTCGGCCATGGTGAGCGCCTCGGCCTGGTCATGGGTCACGTACATGGTGGTGACGCCGAGCTCGCGGGTCAGACTGGTGATCTCGGTGCGCAGCTCGGCCCGCAACCCGCTGTCCAGGTTGGAGAGCGGCTCGTCCATCAGGAACAGGCCCGGCCGCCGCACGATGGCCCGGCCCATCGCGACCCGCTGCCGCTGGCCGCCGGAGAGCTGGCTCGGCTTGCGGCGCAGCACGTCGCCGATGCCCAGAGCGGAGGCCACGTCGCCGATCCGCTCCCCGCGCGGGACGGGCTCGATGCCCGAGAGCTTGAGCGGGAAGCCGATGTTGTCGCCGACCGTCATGTGCGGATAGAGCGCGAAATCCTGGAACACCATGGCGATGCTGCGGTCGCGAGGGGCCAGCTCGAGAACCGGGTCGCCGTTGAGCAGGATGTCGCCCTCGGACGGGTCCTCCAGGCCGGCGATCATCCGCAGGACCGTGGACTTGCCGCAGCCGGACGGGCCGAGCAGCACCAGGAACTCGCCGTCGTCCACGTCCAGGTTGACGTGGTCGACGGCGATCGTGCCGTCGGGCCACACCTTGGTGACGTCCTTGAGCGAGACGGTCGACACCGCCTACCTCCCCTGCCGGGCAACCTCAATGTGATCCCGGTCGCATTACGGCCAGGCAATCGGCCCTAATTTGACGAGGAGTATCGATGTCACACCATCGGGTGAACGTGCCATTTGCGCTGTGTGACCGAGTAGTTACGGATTACCGTCCAAGAAGACCCGGCGTACGACCCTCTCCGCGGCACGACCGTCGTCGAGCGCGCAGAAACGCGCCCGGAACGCCGCGCGGGCCGCCGTCGACGCTCCATCCGCGTAACCGCCGTCGCTGAACAGCCCGACCAGGGTCGCGTAATCGGTGGCCACCGCACCCGGCGGCTCGGCGAGCAGGTCGAAGTAGGTCCCACGGATGTCGCGGTAGACCGGCCAGTCCGGCGCGAAGATCACGATCGGCCGGTCGAGCACCGCGAAGTCGAACATCGCCGACGAGTAGTCGGTGAGCAGCACGTCGGCGGCCAGGTAGAGATCCTCGACCACCGGGTGACCGGAGACGTCGACGACCCGTCCGTCGGCTATCGGCGCCGGGGTCGCGGCGTCGGCCGGAACCGCGAAGTAGTGATCGCGGACCAGCAGCACCGTGTCGGGCCCGAGGGCGCCGGCCAGCCGCTCGGCGTCGAGCACGTGGCGCCCGGCGGGCAGCCACTCCCGATGGGTCGGCACATAGAGCACGACCCGCCGGCCGGGCGGCAGACCCAGGCGCTCACGGGCGGCGGCGCTGTCGGCGGCCGACGCGACGGCCAGCCGGTCGTTGCGCGGGTAGCCCACCTCAAGCGTCTCGTACGAGCACGGGTAGGCCGAGGCCCACGCGACCGTCGTGTGCGCGTTGGCCGTGACGCTGAAGTTCCAGCGGTCGGCCCGGCGCATCTGGCCCTTGAAGTCGGCGTCGCGCACGGCCGCGGGGTGGTCCACCTGGTCGGCGCCCATCTTCTTCAGCGGGGTGCCGTGGTGGGTCATGACGTGTGTGGTGCCGCGCCGCTTGACCATCCGATTGGGCCAGTTGACGTTGTTCACCAGGAACCGGGCGCGCGCGAGGGCCCGGTAATAGGCGAACGAGCCCGCCACCACATGATCGGTGCCCGGCGGCAGCGCGCCGGCCCGGGCCGCGTTCACGACCCAGACGTGGCGCACATGCGGGGCCATCTCGGCGGCCTTCGCCGCGATCGCGGCCGGGTTGCAGCTCACGCCGCGGTACCAGTAAGCGGCGTAGAGCGCGAGCGACCGGTCGACCGGCAGGCGCAGCTGCGCCCGGTAGTAGAGATGAGCGGCCGCCTGCCGGGCCCGGCGCAGCACCGCCTTGCCGGTCTTGCGTACCGACCGCTTGGTCTTGCGCACGTTGCGCTGGGCGAAATCGAACAGGCGCATCCACCGGTACGAGCCACGCGCGATCGACCGGTAGCGCACGCCCTCGGCACCGGCCGGCATCGGGTAGCCGCCGGACGGAAGGTACTGCTTGTACATCTCGGTCATGCGCCGGAAGAACCGGGCCCGTGACTTGCGCGGCACCCGGGTGTCGTGGCGCAGCACCCGCAGGAAGTGCCAGATCATGCGGCGGAAGAGCAGCCCGCGGACCTCGTCGTTGGGCGTCGCGTACTTGGCCGCGAGCGCGAGGGCGTGCTCCCAGTGGTCGAAGACCTCGAAGTGACGGTCACCGACCGTACGGGTGATCGCGCCCGTACGGCGCTGCCGGTAGTGCACGCAGGTGCGCGGCAGGGTGCTGATCCGCGGGGCGGCGAGCAGCACGGGGAAGGTGAACGACACGTCCTCGTACCACCCGGATTCGAAGACGAACCCGAGGCGCTGCAGAAAATCGCGCCGGACGATCTTGTTCCAGGCCACGTGCAGGACGTTGAGGACGCGCGGCCACTCCTCGACCGAGAAGACGTCAGGCGCGTCGGCGAACACCTTGCGGGCCGAGCCGGGCTGCACCGGGCCGTCCCAGTGCACCCGGTCCCAGCCGACGATCAGCACGTCGGCGTCGGTCGCCCGCAGCCGCTCGGCCACGGCGGCCAGCGAACCGTCGGACAGCCAGTCGTCGGAGTCGACGAACCACACGTACTCGCCGGTGGCGTGCTCAAGACCGAGGTTGCGGGCACGGCCCAGCCCCAGGTTCTCGGGGGCGGTCACCACCCGTACGCGGGGGTCGCGGGCGGCGTATTCGGCCAGGATCTCACCGCTGTGGTCGGGCGACCGGTCGTCGACCGCGACGACCTCGAAGTCGGTGAACGACTGGCTCAGCAGCGAGTCGAGGCACTGCCGGAGGTAGCCCTCTACCTTGTAGACGGGCAGGACGATGCTGAGGAGCTTCACGGGCGGGTGCCACCTGTCCGCCAGTCGGCGATCGCGTTGATCAGGAAGGTGCCGCCGACGAGGACGGCCAGAACCACCATGCCGGCGGTCGGAACACCGGCCAGCGCGGCCGCGGCCAGCAGCACCACGCGGCCGTCCCAGCCGAGCGGGTCCCCGGTCGCCCGGCCGGCCGGAGCGCCCTTCTCCATGCGCGCCACCAGGTCGTAGTGGTGCAGGGTCAGCATGAAGACGAGCAGGAAGACCACCGGCGTCGGGGCCGGACCGGAGAGGCCGACGGCCGCCACGAACAGGTACTCGGCAGCGCGCAGGAAGGCCGGGATCAGCCAGTCGAGCGGGCCGCCGTGCCGCGACCGGGCGGGCAGCCCCGCACCGAGAACGATCAGGGCCACGACCGCGAGCAAGATCTTCGCGGGCGGCTCGGCCCAGCCGGCGAGCAGGGCGACCACCAGGGCCAGCGCGGCGACCGCGGCGAGAGCGGCGAAGGCGAGCGGCGCCGGCAGCTTGGCCCGGCTCAGCACCCGGCGCACCAGCAGGCCGTCGTCGCGGAAGCGCGAGGTGTCCACCGTGTCGAGCACGCCGACGCGCATGCTCAGCGCCCGCAGCGAGCGCAGGGCCAGCGTGTAGGCGAACGCGACGAGCCCGCAGATGACCGTGCCGGCCAGCGCGATCCGCCCGTTGGTGAAGATCGCCAGCACGGAGAGCAGCGCCCACCGCTCACCGATCGGGAAGACCACGATCCGCTTCAACCAGTACGCCACCGAGCCCGTGTCGCCCTGCACGCGGGTCGAGGCGGCGCTCAGCCGGGCGCCGACCCCACCCGCGGCCTGCGGACGGGGACGGGAGGCGGCCTCGTCGTGCAGCGCGCCGTACCAGGCGTCGGTCATGTGCCGCACGGTCTGCAACACGATCGCGGTGATGGCCAGAGGCCAGGCGTACGGCAACCCGATGCGCTCGGCCCCCGCGGCGAGCCCGGCATAGGCCGCGTACTCCTTCGCGCGGTCGGCCATCGTGTCGAGCCAGCCGCCGAACGCGCCGAACCGCCGCGTGTAGCGGGCGAGCTGACCGTCGACGCAGTCGAGCACGAAGCCCAGGTAGAGCAGGATGCCGCCGGCGATCATGGCGGGCCGGGACGCCTGCCAGAACGCGAGCGCGGCCGCCACGGCGAACAGCACCGAGATCGCGGTGACGCCGCTCGGGGTCAGGCGCAGCCGGGCGGAGGCCTTGGTGACGATCGGCGACCAGGTGCTGACGGCGTAGGTCGTGAAGAAGTCGTCCTTCTCCTTGACGGCCATGCGCAGCCGGGCCCGGTCTTCGTCGACGGCGGCGACCTCGGCGCGGGCCCGGCCCAGCTCGGCGGCGTCGTGCACCAGCTCGGCCCGCAACAGCCGCAGCGGGGTGGCGACCGGCACCAGACCGGCCTCGAGCAGCGCGGCGAACACGTCGGGGCGGTCGGCGACCTTGGCCAGCACCGGCAGGTCGGCGGGGGCGACGCAGATCGCGCCGCCGTAGCGCACGGTGCCGGGTCCGTCGGTCGCGGGCAGCACCTTGCCGCGGTCGTCGCTCAGATCACCGGCCGGGTCGGGGACGACCAGGGCGGTGGTGCGGCCGGCGGGCTCGGTCGCCAGCATCCAGAGCAGGCTGGGATGGGCGACCAGGTTGTCGGCGACGACCAGCACGGGCTCGTGGGACTGCTCGGCGCGCTCGACGACGTGGCGCAGGCCGGCCGGGCCGCGTTCGACCTCGGTCGCGCCGGCCGCCCGCAGCGCGGCGGTGAGCTCCTCGGCGAGAGGGGCTGCGTCGGCGGGCTCGAGGGTATTGCCGGTGCTGGTCAGAACGGCCAGCGTCACCGGAGAGTCACCGGCTGCCTCCTAGGGCGCGAGTGGCGTTGCCGGGCGGGTCTGCTCCGGGGCCGAAAACGGGACCCAGGTTAACAGCGAATGGCTTAGGGGTACGGGTCACCCTTACGGGAGCCGAGCCGCCCATCTCCACCTACGGACCGAGGGCAGACGGTCACCCTGTGCATACCGTCGAAGAGGAACCGGCGAAACCGCCGGAACCTTCAATGAAGGAGTGACGTGACCTTGACTCGCCGACTCGCTCGCCCCCGGGACGACCGCTGGATCGCCGGTGTCTGCTCCGGCCTGGCCCGCCGCTTCGGCGTCTCCCCCGGCATCATGCGACTGATCTTCGTCGTCTCCTGCCTGCTGCCCGGCCCGCAGTTCGTGCTCTACCTGATTCTCTGGGCCCTGCTCCCCAACGAGTAACCGGCAGTTGACCACCGGGCGCTGCCGGCCCCGCCCCGCGGCCGACGGCGCCCGGTTCCTTACGGCTGGTCGAAGGTGACCGTGACCGTGCTGTAGCCGAGGCGCGTGAACAGGCTCTGCAGCATGCGCTCGGTGTTCTGCCGGGCCCGCTCGTCGAGCCCGCTGGCCCGGGCCGCCTCGGTGATGCGCTGCTGGGCCAGGGCGTAGACCTGCTGCTGCTTGCCAGGGTCGCTGCGGAAGGCGTCGCCGATGCGGTTGAACAGGCCGCGCTCCTCGGCCACGACGTAGCTCTTCTGCATGTCGAGCGCCGCGTTCGACTGCTGCGGCGGCGGCAGCGTGATCGTCACGGTCATCGCTTCGTTGTCGACCTTGACCGCGTTGTCGGCCAGGCCGCCGAACTCGACGTATTGCTCGACCGTGCCCGAGCCGACGAACAGCGTGCGCCGGTTGACCAGGAAGTCGGGGATGTTCTCCTTGCTTTCCTGCAGGTCGACGATGACCTGGAAGGTGCCGTCGGCCGCGACGTAGCGGCTGAGGTCGCGCATCGACTGCAGCAGCACCGGCTGGCTGCGGTCGGTCGTCTTGTCGGCGAACGGGTTGTCGAAGCTCGGCAGCACGTTTACCGCGCGCAGGCCGAGACACGTCGCGACCAGCAGCGCGAAGACGAAGAAGGTGAAGATCAGCAGACGGGCGAAGCCGCTGCCGCGAGGCTTCTCCGGAGTCGCCGGGGCAGCCGGCGGCTCGTTCGACACGGCCGGGTATTCGCTCGTCGGGTCTTCGACGGCGGCAGGGAGCGCGGGTGCCGGAGTGGCGTCCGGTGACTTGGCCATGACATCAAGGTACGAGGGGGGTACGACAATTGCAGCGCCGGCTCAGGCGAAAGCGTTGAGTCCGGTCAGCTTCTGGCCGATGACCAGCTGATGGATCTCGGAAGTGCCCTCGTAGGTGAGCACACTCTCCAAATTGTTCGCATGGCGCATAACGGGATATTCCCCACTGATCCCGTTGCCGCCGAGAATCGTGCGGCACTGCCGCGCGATCGCGATCGCCTCGCGCACGTTGTTGAGCTTGCCCACGCTGACCTGCTCGGGCCGCAGGTGCCCGGCCGACTCGCGCAGCCGCCCCAGGTGCAGCGCCAGCAGGAAGCCCTTCTGCAGCTCGAGCGTCATGTCGGCCAGCTTGGCCTGGGTGAGCTGGAACCCGGCGATCGGCCGGCCGAACTGCGATCGGGTGCCCGCATAGTCGAGCGCGACCTCGAGGCAGTCCCGGGCCGCACCCATCGAGCCCCAGATGATGCCGAACCGGGCCTCGGTCAGGCACGACAGCGGCGCCTTGAGCCCCCGCGCCTCAGGCAGCCGAGCACTGTCCGGAAGCCGGACGCCATCGAGGTTGATCTCGCCCGTGCTCGACGCGCGCAGCGACATCTTGTGCTTGATCTCGCGCGCCGAGAAGCCGGGCGTTTCCGTCGGCACGGCGAAGCCGGCCACGCCCTCCTCGGTGCGGGCCCAGATCACCGCCACGTCGGCCAGCGGCGCGTTCGTGATCCACATCTTGCCGCCGTCGAGCACCCAGTCGGCGCCGTCGCGGCGGGCACGGGTGGCCATGTTGGCCGGGTCGGAACCGTGGTCGGGCTCGGTCAGGCCGAAGCAGCCGATCAGCTCGCCGGCCGCCATGCCCGGCAGCCAACGTTGTTTCTGCTCCTCGGAGCCGAAGCGCCAGATCGCGTACATGGCGAGCGAGCCCTGCACGCTGACCAGCGAACGCACACCGGAGTCGGCCGCCTCGAGCTCCATGCAGGCCAGGCCGTAGGAGACCGCGGACGCCCCGGCGCAGCCGTAACCGGTCAGGTGCATGCCGAGCAGGCCCAGCTTGCCGAACTCGAGGGCCAGCTCGCGCACCGGCACGTGGCCCGACTCGTACCACTCGGCCACGTGGGGGCGGACGCGGTCGTCGGCCACCCGGCGGACGAGAGCGCGGATGTCGCGCTCCTCGTCGGACAGCAACGTATCGACGTCGAGGAGATCCAGCGGAGCTGCCATGTCAGTCAACTTAACGTGGTGGCCTAGCTGTCGACGACCAATACGCGGGCGTGAATCTGGTTGCGCTGCTGCAGGGCGGCCCGCAGCGCGCGGTGCAGACCGTCCTCGAGGTAGAGGTGGCCCTGATATTCCACGACGTGCGGGAAGAGGTCGCCGTAGAACGTCGAGTCTTCGGCCAGCAGCTTGTCGAGGGCCAGCTCGCGCTTGGTGGTGATGAGGTCGGCCAGCCGGATGGGCCGCGGCGGGATCTCGGCCCAGGCCTTCAGGGTGGTGTGGTGATCGGGATACGGGGCACCGTCCCGGACCGCCTTGAAGATCACCGCTCCCCCTCCCTGTGCCGAACAGCGCAGAACCGAATCACACCGCAGTCAACCCTCAGCCTAGCCCGGCGTCCGTCACGCCGGTGCCGCAGTCCATCGGCCATGATGCACCACGTCGTCCACCGGACGGTGCCCCCGCTTGAGTGACGGAGACCTCTTGTCCGGTGCCCGATAGCCGACCGTCAGGGTGCCGATCGGGGTGTATTGCTCCGGCACCCCGAAGGCGTCCTTGAAGGTCTGCACCGCCGGCACCGGAACGCCGAAGAAGCAGGACGCCAGCTCCTCGTTGACCGCCGACAGGTGCATGAGCAGCGCGGCGAAGCCGGTGTCGATATCCCAGTAGGGCACCGGCCAGTGCGACTCGCTGCGGTCGGTCCAGCCCTTGTCGGGCTGGGCGTAACGCTCCAGATAGGCCGACTTGTTGGAGAGGGCCACGATGATCACCGGCGCGGTGCGCATGCGGGTGAGCCAGTCGCCCTTCCACGCCTCGTCGGTCTTGGCGTCGCCCAGGTCGCCGTCGGTGGTCGAGCTCCAGTAGAGGTCGCGGTCCTTCTGCTCGGTGAGCACGAGGAACCCCCAACCCTGCGAGAAACCGGCGCTGGGGGCCCGCAGACCGTGCCGGACGATCTTGTCGATCAGGTCGGGCTCGACCGGACGGTCCGGGTCGTAGCTGCGGATCATCCGCCGGCGACGGACGACCTCCTCGAACTCCATCAGGCCTTGATCCCCCACGAGGCGGTCCAGCGCTCGCCCGGCGCCAGCACGATCAGGTCGCGCCCGGTGCGGAACGAGTCGGGCGGGCAGGTCATCGGCTCGATCGCCACCGAGCGGCGGAACCGCTCGCCGTGCAGGGTGTCGCCCGTGAAGACCTGCCAGTAGCGGAACTTCTCGTCGGCCCAGACCACGATCTTGCGGTCGGAGGACGGGTCGGCGATGGTCACCTCGGTGATGCCGTCGGCGTCGTGCGTGATTTCGCCGAAGCTGGTGTCGAGCACCAGGTCACCGATGCGGCGGGGCTCGGTGAAGTCGTAGTCGGTGCCGGCGACCGCGGAGGCCCCGATCGGCAGCAGCCGGCCGTCGGCCACGATGCGCGTGCGGCCGGGCACGTGCAGCACCGTGTCGTTCACGCCGACACCGGGAAGCTGCAGGTAGGGGTGGACCGAGTAGCCCCAGGGCGCGTTCGACGGCGAGTTGTTGACGACCTCCTGGTCGCAGCGCAGCCCGGCGGCCGAGATCGACCACGTCGTACGCAGGGTCAGCCACCACGGGTAGCCGATCTGGGCCGGCACCTCGACCTCGAGGGTCAACGACGACGGCGTCTGCTCGACCAGCGACCAGCGACTCCAGTTGACCAGGCCGTGGATGGCGTTGTGCTTGGCCGGCTCGGTCAGCGGGAGCTGGTAGTCCTGCCCCTCGAACGTGTATTTACCGTCGCGGATGCGGTTGGGCCAGGGCGCCAGGATCTGACCGGCCGAGGCCGGGGAGAGCTCGTCCGCCTCGAAACCGTCGAGCACCGCGACATCGCCGACGGAATAGCCGCGCAGCACGCCGCCGACCTCCACGACGACGGCGCTCTGCCCGTCCGACTCGATGGACCACTGGGTGCCGGATTTCGCGGCAACGACACTCGTCATGGCTTGGACATTATCGGTTCGCCTCGTCGGGGTTGTCAGCCACGGGGGACGCGGGTGGCCGGTATCGCAGCAGGGCCGGGAACGTCGCTGCCAGCACGACCGCGAGTCCGGCGGCCGCGAAGCCTCCGCCCGCCCACGAGAAGGTCGTCGAGGAGAGCTCCGCCGTGCCGCCGGCGCGCAGGTCGCCGAGGCGCGGGCCGCCGGCGACCACCACCGTGAAGACCCCCTGCAGGCGGCCGCGCAGGTGGTCGGGTGCGTAGACCTGCAGGATCGACTGCCGGTAGACCGCGCTGACCAGGTCGGCCGCCCCGCCCACGGCCAGCAGCAGCACCATCAGCCACAGACTGTGGGCCAGGCCGGAGAGCCCGATGGCCACACCCCAGGCCACCACGGCGATGACCAGCGCGACGCCCTGGCGCTTGACCCGGCCGATCCAGCCCGAGGTCAGGCCGCCGACCACCGAGCCGATCGCGATCGCGGCGAACAGCCAGCCGACCGCCCAGTCCCCGCCGAACCGGTCGGCCGCCACCTCGGGGAAGAGCGCCCGGGGCATGGCGAAGACCATCGCGATGATGTCGACGGCGAACGAGAGCAGCAGCACCGGCTGGGTGACCAGGAACCGCAGGCCGTCCACCACGCCGCGCAGGCCCGCGCTGGGCTTGGGGGCGCCCGGCTCGTGCTCGACCGGCGGGATCGAGGGCAGTTTCCAGGTGGCCCAGAACGAGATCGTGAAGAGCACCGCGTCGACCAGGTAGGCGACGGTGACGCCGGTGCCCGAGCCGGCGACCGCGAAGATCAGGCCGGCCGCCAAGGGTCCGAGCACGCCGCCGGCTGTCGTGGTCGTATAGGCCAGCGTGTTCGCGGCCGGAACCAGGCCGCCCGGCACGATCCGCGGGATGATCGCCTGCCGGGTCGGCGTGCTGATCGCGAAGCCGGCCGACTGCACCGCGGTCAGCACCAGCAGCAACCACCCGCTGTTGACGCTGAACAGCGCCTGCACCAGCAGCCCGGCGGTCGCCAGCCAGGCCAGCATCGAGCTGGCCAGCAGCAGCTTGCGCCGGTCGACGACGTCGGCCAGGGCACCGCCCCACAGACCGAAGACCAGCAGCGGCACCAGACCGGCGATACCGAGCAGGCCGACCCAGGCCGAGGAGTGCGTGATCGCGTACATCTCGACCGGCACGGCCACGGAGGTGAACTGGAACCCGAAGAACGCGACGCCGTTGCCGATCCACATCCGCCGATAGGCCTTCACCCGCAGCGGGCGGATGTCGATCACCCAGGACTTGCGTTCACGCTCTTCGACGAGCTTCTCGGTGGATTCGACCGAGTCCTGGCTCACGGCGCCAGCCTCTCGACGACCCAAGAGCCTTCCCCCGTACGGCGGTAGCGCAGCCGATCGTGCAAGCGGTTGCTTCGCCCCTGCCAGAACTCGACCGTCTCGGGCGTCACCCGGAACCCGCCCCAGTGCTCCGGCGCCGTCACCGGACGGCCGGCGAAGCGCTGCTCAGCGGCGGCCAGTCCGGCTTCGACGGCATCCCGGTCGGGCAGCACCGACGACTGCGGACTGGCCCACGCCCCGAGCTGCGAGCCCCGCGGCCGCGACGCGAAGTAGGCCTCGGTCTCGGCCCGGCTCACCCGCTGCACCGCCCCGCCCACCAGCACCTGCCGTTGCATCGGGAACCACGGGAAGACCAGGCTCGCGTACGGGTTGCCGCCCAGCTCGCCGCCCTTGCGTGACGCATAGTTGGTGTAAAACACGAAACCACGCTCGTCGTACTCCTTGAGCAGGACCGTGCGCGCCGAGGGCCGCCCGTCCGGGGTCGCCGACGCCACGATCATCGCGTTCGGCTCGGGCAGCCCGAACGCGGCCGCGTCGGCGAACCAGGCCCCGAACTGGGTGTGCCAGTCCGCCGCGAGATCCGTCTCGAGCAGCGCGCCGCGCGCGGTGTAGTCGCGCCGCATGCTCGCGGGCGACGGTGGTTCGACTGTCACCAGGGCTCCTGCTTCCTTCGTCCGGCCGATCTTCGGCCGCAACGACCGTAAGTCGCTTCGGGCCACACGTCAGGTCGGTGAGGATGGGTGTCGCGGAGAGCACATCGCGGTGGGTCGACCGACGGTTACCCGGCGAGCAAGATGAAACACCTACAGCACGGGGTGGGAACACTCAGGGAGGATCGTGGCGGAATTGGATGACGTGGTCGCGTTCGAGACCGAGATCTCCGAGCCTGACGAGGCCGGTGGCGCGCTGCGATACCGCGGCGTCGACATCGAGGACCTGATCGGGCAGGTCTCGTTCGGCAACGTCTGGGGACTGCTCGTCGACGGCCTGTTCGGGCCGGGGCTACCGCCCGCCGAGCCGTTCCCGGTGCCGGTGCACTCCGGCGACATCCGGGTCGACGTGCAGTCGGCGGTCGCGATGCTGGCGCCCTACTGGGGACTCAACCAGCTCCTCGACATCGACGACGAGCAGGCCCGGCGCGACCTGGCCCGGGTTTCGGTCACCGCGCTCTCCTTCGTCGCCCAGGCCGCCCGTGGGCTGGGCCTGCCGGCCGTGCCCCAGAAAGACATCGACAAGGCCGAGACGGTCGTCGAGCGGTTCATGCGGCGCTGGCGGGGCGAGCCCGACCCGCGCCACGTCCGGGCCGTCGACGCCTACTTCATCTCCGCCGCCGAGCACGGCATGAGCGCCTCCACACTCACCACCCGCGTGGTCGCCTCGACCGGCGCCGACGTGGCCGCCTGCATCTCCTCGGGCATCGGCGCGCTCTCCGGCCCGCTCGACGGCGGCGCCCCCTCCCGCGTGCTGACCATGCTCGAAGACGTCGAGCGCAGCGGCGACGCCGAGGCGTACGTGAAGGGCGTCCTCGACCGCGGCGAGCGGCTCATGGGCTTCGGCCACCGGCTCTACCGCACCAGCGAAGACCCGCGCGCCCGGGTGCTGCGGCGCACGGCCCGCGAGCTGTCCGCCCCGCGCTACGAGGTGGCGGTGGCACTCGAGCGGGCCGCCCTGGCCGAGCTGGCCGCGCGCAAGCCCGACCGGCCACTGCCCACCAACGTGGAGTTCTGGTCGGCCGTGGTGCTCGACTTCGCCGAGGTGCCGGGCCACATGTTCAGCTCGATGTTCACCTGCGCGCGGGTGGCCGGCTGGAGCGCCCACGTGCTCGAACAGAAGCGTCTCGGCCGGGTCGTGCATCCGAGCGTCCGCTATGTGGGAGCCGCGCCCCGCAAGCCGCAGCAGGTCGAGGGCTGGGACGTGCTTCCGCATAATGTGTAGCCGTGACTGACATCCGCATCCCAGACGCACTCAAGCCCGTCGACGGACGCTTCGGGTCCGGCCCGAGCAAGGTTCGTCCCGAGGGTGTCGAGTCGCTGGCCGCGGTGTCCCGCACGTTCCTCGGCACGTCCCACCGGCAGAAGACGGTGAAAGACCAGGTCGCCCGTCTGCGGCGCGGCCTGGCCGAGTTCTTCGCCATGCCCGAGGGCTACGAGGTCGTCCTGGCCAACGGCGGCACCAGCGCGTTCTGGGAGGTCGCGACGTTCGGTCTCGTCCGCGAGAGGGCGCAGTTCGCCGAGTTCGGCGAGTTCGGGGCCAAGTTCGTCAAGGCCGTCACCGATGCGCCGTTCCTCGCCGGCCCGACCGTGCACCGCGCCCCCGGCGGTTCGGCGGCCTACCTCGCGGCCGAGGCCGGCGTCGACGTCTACGCCACCGTGCAGAACGAGACCTCGACCGGCGTCGCCGTCCCCGTCCGCCGGGTGGCGGGCGCCGACGAGGGTGCCCTGCTGCTCACCGACGCGACCTCCGGCGGCGGCAGCCTCGACGTCGACCTGCGCGAGACCGACGTCTACTACCTGGCCCCGCAGAAGGCGCTCGGCTCCGACGGCGGCATCTGGCTGGCCCTGATGTCCCCGGCCGCGATCGAGCGGGCCTTCGAGATCAAGCGGAGCGGCCGCTACATCCCGCAGTTCCTCGACCTGGTCACCGCGATCGAACAGTCCCGCCTGGAGCAGACCTACAACACTCCCGCGCTGGCCACGGTGTTCCTGGCCGCCGAGCAACTCGACTGGATGAATTCGCAGGGCGGCCTCCCCTGGGCCGTGAAGCGCAGCGCCGAGGGCGCCGCCGCGATCTACGGCTGGGCCGAGCGTTCCGAGTACGCGACCCCGTTCGTCACCGACCCCGCGCTGCGCTCGTCCGCGGTCGCCACCGTCGACTTCGTGGGGATCGACGCCACCGTCCTGGCCAAGGTGCTGCGGGCCAACGACATCGTGGACACCGAGCCCTATCGCAAGCTCGGCCGCAACCAGTTGCGCATCGCGCTCTATCCCACGATCGAGCCCTCCGACGTGACCGCGCTCACGGCGTGCATCGACTACGTCGCCGAGCGTCTCTGATCCAGCGCGCCCACCCACCACGGCCGCAGCTCGCCGGACGGCCTGAAGTTGCAGGTGGTCGCGGTGTAGGCCCGGTTGTGCCCTAATGCTTCTGGGTACTCGACGACCCGTACGTGTGCTGTTGATGGCTTTGAATTTTCAAGATCATCGCAGCTCAGCGAACTTCGACGGCGTGGCTTACCTCCATTAGGTGACCAAGGCGCGTACCGTGTTCCGAAACGCGCCCGGGTGGCTGACTCTCGGGAGCACGAGGCCAACGCGACGGGACGGAGGCAACGCATGCGGCCGGTACGCTTCGTCGCCCTCTCCGAGGACGGTCAGGCCATGGTGCTCGCCGACGAGGTCGGCCGGCTCCTGGCTCTCCCCATCGACGACCGGGTCACCGGCGCGGTCACCCACGACGGACAACCGGCATCGGGGGGTTCGGCGGTCGCCGTCATGTCACCCGACGCCCAGCCGTCGCTGTCCCCGCGCGACATCCAGGCCCGCATCCGCTCCGGCGAGTCCGCTGAAGACGTCGCCCGCATCGCCGGCGTGCCGGTCGACCGGGTGCTGCGCTACGCGGGCCCGGTGCTGCAGGAACGCGCCATGCTGGCCCAGCACGCGCGCCGCACCCGCCTCAAGACCTCCGACTCGGGCCAGCCGCTGGCCGAGGTCGTCGACAGCCGCCTGTCCCAGCACGGCATCGACAGCGAAAAAATCTCGTGGGACGCGTTCCGCCGCGAGGACGGCACCTGGCGCATCGTCGCCACCTGGCCGTCCGGCAAGGCGACCGCCCAGGCCATCTGGGACCTCGACAAGGGACGCCAGGTCGTCTCGCCGCACGACGACATGGCCCAATACCTGTGCGCCGAGCGTCCCACCCAGATCCTCGGGCAGGAACCGGCGCCGGAACGCGCCTCCTTCACCGAGCGGGGCGGCCACGGCCTGCCCGGCTCGTCCCGCGGGGGCTCCTCCGACCGCGGCCATGGCCTGCCGGCCGCCGAGACGCCGTCACGGTCCAACCGCGACCCGATCCGCGCCGGTCGTGACGCGCTGCTCGCCTCGCTCGACCGTCCGCTGAGCCCGTCCGGTGGCCGCAGCCTCGACGCGGGCCCGTCCGAGACGCCGCGCCGCCCGGTCGCCGGCGGTGCCGCCGCGCTGATGGGTGGCGGTTCCGGCTCGGCCTTCGACGAAGACGCCGACCTGCCCAAAGAGGTGCCGGCCGTGCCGTCGCTCGCGGTCCTGCGCCCCCGTCGCACGGTGGGCCAGGGCGGCCAGCAGCAGAACACCGAAACCGACGAGTCGAAGCCGCGCAAGCGCCTGCCGAGCTGGGATGACGTTCTGTTCGGCGGCGGTCCCGCGGCGCGCGAGTCGTCCTGAGCCGGCTGTTCGTCGCGGTCCTTCCGCCGCCTTCTTCGCTTGTCGCCCTGCGGGCTTCCCTGCCTTCGGGTTCCCGCCTCACCACCGCCGAGAAGTGGCACCTCACGCTTGTCTTCCTCGGTGAGGCGCCGCCCCAGCCTGTGGCCGCACTGCTCGCCGAGGTGCCTACGCCGGGGCCCTTCTCGCTGAGTCTGAGCGGTGGAGGACGGTTTGGAGCGGTGGCCTGGGCCGGAGTGGACGGAGACCTCGCGCGGCTCGGTGAGCTGCGCGACGGAGTGCGGGACGCGCTGACGCTGGGCGGCTTCCCCACCGACGACCGGCCGTTCCACCCGCATCTCACGGTCTCGTATCACCAGGACGCGGCTCTGCGTCAGGCGCTGGCGGGCTATGCCGGTGAAACTTTCGAGGTGACGTCCTTCGCGCTGATGGAGAGCGTGGACGGCCGATACGAGCAGATCGAGACGTGGCCGCTCTGACCCGGCCCGGCCTGGCACTGCGGCTCTGAGGCGCGGTTCGGCCCGGCTCTGCGGCCCGGCTTGGCTCTGCGGCCCGGCTTGGCACTGCGTCCCGGCTTGGCACTGCGTCCCGGCTTGGCACTGCGGGCCCGGCTTGGCATTGCGGCTCTGATCGCGCGCAGAGGCCGGCGAGTCGACCGCGCCGGTCAGCGCAGCTGCAGACCCGCGGCCTCCAGCGCCCCCTCGACCCGCACCCGCTCGATCTCGCGGTCGAAGCCGTCGAGGGGCCGCAGGTTCTCCGACACCCCCAGGCACTCGCAGGCCAGGCAGAGCCGTTCGTCGTAGGCGCGTAGCACCGAGGCCTGCCACTGCTCGGACTCGAGCGTCACCCCGCCCCGCCGCTGCCGGTGGAGGCGCCTCAGGTCGCGGGCGAGCCACTCGATCGGCGGCGGGGCCAGGCGGGCCAGGGCGACCGCCGGGTCGGTGTCGCAGATCGTCTGTTCGAGGCGCATCAGCGCACGAGCCTGAGCAGGGCACGCGCGTCTGCGGCGGAGCTCGTCTCTCCGCAGAACCACCGAAACCGCGTAGGGCACGGTCAGGGGAAGGACGAGCACCGCCGTAAGCACAGCCATGTGCGCGAGGGCCACGCTCTGAAGCTAATTCGAAACATGCCCGATCCGGAATACCTTTATCTGCCAAATACCCGTCAGGCGGCGGCATTCTCCCGTTCCGGGATCTTGGCGACAGATGCGACAGGCGGGACGAGAGTGAGGCGGGGCCGGGGCCGGAACGTCATGCTCAAGCGCTCTCCGCTGGTACGAAGTTGCCAGATGAGCGCGACCATCGAGGCGACGAAACAGACCACCCCGGCGCCCGAGATGCTGGACGCGATGCCGTAGTGCTGGCCCCACCAGCCGGCCAGCGAGGCGCCGATCGGCGTGGTACCGAGGAACACCAGCACGTAGAGCGCCATCACCCGGCCCCGGAAGGCGGGGTCGACGCCCATCTGCACGCGGTGGTTGGCCGCCTGGGCCAGGAAGATCGAGAAGAACCCGGTCGGCACCAGCACCAGCATCGCCACGATGAAGTTCGGGGCGAAGCCGACCGCGAACTCGAGCACGCTGAACGCGAGGGCGGCGCCGATCACCACGTAGACGCCGGGCCGGGCCCGCCGGGCGCTGCCGGCCAGGGCACCGCCGAGCGCGCCGACGGCCAGGGCCGTGGTGAGCAGGCCGAACGAGGACGGACCGGCACCGAAGTTGATCTTTGCCAGGGCGGCCAGCGTCACCGGGAAGTTGAAGCCGATCATGCCGACCACGAACATCAGGGCGATCGGCAGCGCCAGGTCGGACCGCTGGCCGACGTAGCGCAGGCCGTCGGCGATGCGGGCGTCCTTCTTGGCCTGCCGCTCGGCGGGCCGCAGGTCGGTGGCGCGCATCCGGCTGTAGCTGAAGATCGGGGCGATCGCCAGCACGGTCGCGATCAGGAAGACCGGGCCGGTGTCGAACAGGGCCAGGGCCACGCCGGCCAGGGCCGGGCCGCCGATGCGGGCCGTGTTGAAGGTGGCCGCCGACAGGGCCAGGGCGTTCGGCAGAAGTGGCAGTTCGACCAGTTCGGACACGAACGCCTGCCGGACCGGGGTCTCGACCGCGTTCGCGATGCCGAGCAGGCCGGCGAAGAGGAAGACGTGCCAGAGCTGCGCGTGGCCCGAGGCGACCAGGACGGCGAAGGCGATCGCGGTGATGGCGAAGGCCGCGTTGGAGAGCACCAGCAGGCGCCGCTTGTCGAAGCGGTCGGCGAGCTTGCCGGCATAGAGGGTGAGCAGCAGCACGGGGACGAACTGCAGCGACGCCACCGCGCCGAGAGCGGCCGGCGAATCGCCGGAGAGGTCGAGCACCAACCAGTCCTGCGCGGTGAACATCATCCACACGCCCACCAGCTTCACCAGCTGCCCGGTCGCGAAGAGCCGGTAGTTGCGAACCTGTAGGGACCGGAAAGTCGTGTTCAGCACTGACCGCACGCGGCTGCGCCTCCTGTTCGGTCGTACGCGTCATCGTCACGTGACGAAGCGCCGCGTAGCCGAACCCCTCAGGCGCGCGAGATCTTCTGCAAGATCTCCGAAGCTTGGGCCAGCGTCTCGCGTTCGCCCGGCGCCAGAGCGGCCAGCTGGGTGGCCAGCCACTCGTTGCGCGCCAGCTCGAACTGGGCGTAGACAGCCTGCCCCTGCTCGGTGGCCGACAGGATTACCTGCCGGCCGTCCGTCGGGTGCGGGGTCCGCGCGATCAGCCCGCGCTCCTCCAGCTTGCCGATGATCTTGGTCATCGTCGGCGGCTGGACGCGTTCCATGTCGGCGAGCTCGCGCGGGGTCAACGCCCCGGCCAACTGCAAGCTCGTGAGCACCGACAACTGGCTGAAGGTCAGATCACCGACCGGTCGGGCCTGGCGGACCCGCCGGTTAAGCCGCTGAATCGACTCGCGCAGGGTCTTGGCCAGCTCGTCCGCTGTGCCTCGATCCGCCATCACGGGCCACTCCATCACGATACTTAGCCTAACTAATGAGCCTGGCTAACGACATTGAATATGCGCATGACCTCAGTCACCGGTCACAGAATCCAAGCCTCCAGCGGACCGCGCAAGAAGTACACGATGAAGAGCGCCGCCACGCCGTACAGGATGGGATGAACTTCTTGCGCGCGGCCGGTGGCGAGCTTGAGAACGACGTACGAGATGACGCCCGCGCCGATGCCGTTGGAGATCGAATAGGTGAACGGCATCAGGGTGATCGCCAGGAAGGCGGGCACCGCGAGCGTGTAGTCGGACCAGTCGATCTGCCGCACCGCGGTCATCATCAGGAAGCCGACCACGACCAGAGCCGTCGACGCCGCCTCGAACGGCACCACCGAGACCAGCGGCGCGAGGAACGTCGCGAGCAGGAAGAGACCGCCGGTGACGAGGTTCGCGGCGCCCGTGCGAGCGCCCTCACCGACGCCGGCCGCGCTCTCGATGTAGGCCGTGTTGCTCGAGACGCTCGCCGCGCCACCCGCGGCCGCCGCCACCGAGTCGACCAGCAGAATCTCCCGCGTACGCGGCGGCATGCCCTTCTCGTCGAGCAGGCCACCCTCCTGCCCGACCGCGACCATCGTGCCCATCGTGTCGAAGAAGTCGGTGATCAGCAGCGTGAAGATGAACATCACCACGACCAGCCAACCGGCCCGCGACCACGAGTCGAGCACGTTGAAGTGGCCGAGCAGCGACAGGTCGGGCGTACTGACGATCTTCTCGGGCAGTTTCGGGACGTTGAGCGACCAGCCCTTGGGGTGCGCGATCGCCTCGACGATGATCGCCAGCACCGTGGTGCCGACGATGCCGATCAGGATCGCGCCGCGCACCTTGCGCACGAAAAGGATCAGCGTGAAGAGCAGCCCGATCGCGAAGACCGCGGTCGGCCAGGTCGCCAGCCTGCCGCCGATACCGAGCTCGAGCGGCACGGTGGTGCCCGCGGCGTCCGGGATCCGGCGCACGAATCCGGCGTCGACCAGCCCGATGATCATCAGGAACAGGCCGATGCCGACGCCGATCGCCGTCTTGAGCTGGGTCGGCACCGCGCGGAAGACCAGCTCCCGCAGGCCGGTGAGCACGAGGATCGCGATCAGAACGCCCTCGATCACGACCAGGCCCATCGCGTCGGCCCAGGTCATCTCAGGGGCGATCTCGTACGCGACCAGCGCGTTCACGCCCAGGCCGGCGGCGAGCGCCAGCGGGAAACGGGCCACGACGCCCATCAGGATCGTCATCACGCCGGCGACCAGGGCGGTGCCCGCAGCCAGCGCGGCCAGCGGGAGCTGAGCGCCGTCGCCGTCGACCCCGTTGCCGAGGATGAGCGGATTGAGCACCACGATGTAGGCCATCGTGAAGAAGGTGGCCAGGCCACCGCGAACCTCGCGGCCCACGGTCGAGCCCCGGGCCGAGATCTCGAAGAACCGATCAAAACCGTTCTTCGGCGTACGAGTATCGACAGCGGTGGACATGCGGGCCCTCCGGATCACGGGTTCGGCGTCGCCGAGATATTCTCAGTCATCGATGACCTGCGCAAAACCGTGATGTGTCGGGCCCGTCACAGGAGCCCACGCGTGATCTCTGCGGACCTATCCTGTGCAGGTGAGTGAGAAGCCCCGGGTCGAGCCGCTGGACCCGCCCATGGTCCCGTTCGCCGTGGGCGGCTTGGCCCTGTTCGCCGTCGCCGCTCTGATCGTGTGGCTGGCCGACGGGCCCGACCGCTGGCTCGAGATCTGCGTCGCGGGTTTCCTCGTCGGCATCCCCGGCCTGATCACGATGATCGTGCACGACCGGGGCCGCAAACGCCGCCGGCAGCTGACGCACCCGTCGTTCAAGGTGACGTCTCAGCTCTAGCGACTCCAGCCGCTCAGCTGTGGCCGAACTCCTCGGCCGGTTCGCTCTCTTCCACCGAGCCGTGGCCCCGGCTCACGGCGACCGATTCGACCTCGCTGTCGTCGAAGACGGTCGGCAGTTCCTCGACCGGCTGCTCGGAGCTGCCCAGCAGGGCCTCGGAGTGGGCGCCGCACCCGTGGTCGGCGCTGACCGCGCGGCCGTCGTCGGGGGCGTAGAGGTTGCCGCAGACGCCGAACATCGTGCGCAGGGAGCCGGCCAGGGCCAGATAGAAGCCGCAGGTGCCGCAGCGGGCGTTGCGCGGGGCGGCGACCGAGATGGGGGCCTCGGGGCCGGACTCGCCGTCATACCACCGCTGGGCGGTGTCGAGGCGGCCCTCGCGCGACATGACGCGGGAGCGGCCGAGGCCCAGCTCCCAGCTCACCTCTTCGACGGCCGGGTCGTCGCTGAGCACGTAGCCCTGGGCGAGACGATCGTCGTCGGGGGCGGTCGGCATGAGGTCGCCGACGCCGAGGTCGCCGGGCTGAACGCGCTCGTTCCACGGCACCCAGCCGGGGGCGAGCAGCGCGTCGGGGCCGGGCAGCAACACGGTCTCGCAGACCGTGACGTGCCGGCTACGCGGGACGCGGGTCACGGTGACGGCCCAGCGCCAGCCACGGTAGCCCGCGAGGTGGCTCTCGAAGAGATGGGTCACGAGACGATCGCCCTCGGCGATGGCCTCGAGATGGTCGCCGATGTCGGCCGGGTCCACATCGGTGATCGCGCCACGTGCGACCCCGACCGCATCGGCACAAACCTGGTCGAGGCGGGCTGCACGCGTGGTGGTCCGAGTCGTCACGTGGTCATTGTCCCCCACCGGGGCGAAGGTATTGCAACGACTCCCCCAGATCCGGCGGCGGCGGGACGGGACATCGCTCGCCCCGATCAGTCAGGATGGGATCCATGCCGCTGCTTCCCTCTCTCGGACGCACCGTCGGCACCGGCGTCAAGGCGGGCCGGGCGCTGGTGCGCGGTTCCGTGCGCGGCGGTGCCTGGGCGACTCGCCGGGTCGGTTCCGCGCGGGCCAGGGGGGCCGCCAACGAGCAGGGCATGATCCGGCTCTTCGACCTGCACGCCCTCTCCTGCGCCGGTGACGTCCTGATCGCGATCGGGCTCGCCGGAACGATCTTCTTCAACGTCCCGCTGGGCGAGGCGCGCAGCAAGGTCGCGCTCTACCTGCTCATCACGATGGTGCCGTTCGCCCTGCTGGCGCCCGTGGTGGGCCCGCTGCTCGACCACTTCCGGCACGGCCGTCGCTACGCGCTCGCGGTCACGATGCTCGGCCGGGCCTTCCTGGCCTATGTGATCTCCGAAGAGCTGTTCAACTGGGGCCTCTATCCAGCCGCGTTCGGCGTCCTGGCATTTTCCCGGGCGTACGGGGTGGCGCGCTCGGCCGCCGTGCCCAGGCTGCTGCCCGAGGGGGTTGGCCTGTCCCAGGTCGGCGCCCGGGCCAGCGTCTACGGCACGTTCGCCGGTGCCGTGGTCGCGCCGGTGGGCCTTCTCGCCTTCAAGTTCGGCCCGCAGTGGCCGCTGCGCGTCGCGGTGATCATCTTCATCGTCGGCATGGTCGTGGCGCTACGCCTGCCGCCACGGGCCGACTCCGACCCGCCCGAGGCCGTGCCGCGCCCCTGGCGCACGATGCTGCGCCTGCCCCGCGGCGACGACCGGCCGCTCGCCGGCAAGCTCGTGGTCTCGACCCTGGTCGGCGCGGCCGGCCTGCGGCTGCTGTACGGCTTCATGCTGCTCTTCCTGGCCTTCGTGATCATGGCCGACGGGCTCGGCACGACGATCCTGGGCAACGACATCGGCCGCAAGGGCGCGGTCGGACTGGTCGGCGGCGCGCTGGTCGTCGGCACGTTCCTGTCCACCGCCGTGGGCACCCGCCTGCGCATCCGCCGCCCGCTGGCCCTGCAGACGGCCGGGCTGACCGTCACGGCCGGCGTGGGGGTGCTCGCCACGCTCTTCTACAGCCTCGCGATGGTCACGATCATGGCGCTGCTGGTGGCCGTCTTCAGCGGCATCGCGAAGCTGGCGGTCGACGCCAGCATTCAGGAGAGGGTGCCCGAGCGTCTGCGCGCGAGCGCCTTCGCCCACTCCGAGACCGTCCTCATGATCGCCTGGGTGGTCGGCGGCGGCATCGGCATCATCCCGCTCCCCGGCCGTCTCGGTGTGGCCCTGGCCACCCTGCTGGCCGTGCTCGCCGCGGTGCGCGCGGGCTACGTCGCCACCCGCCTCCACAATGAACGCCTCAGCGGCCGGGCCGGCGACTCCGACGTCCCCGACCGCGAGCCCGCGGGAGCCACCGTCGGCGGCCCTGCACGAGGCGCCACCGGGAACGCAGCCGCCGCAGCCGACGGTCCGCACGCGGCAGCCGAGGCAGCCGGGCGTGGACGTCCTCGTCCGCCGGGCCCGCACGGCGCGCCGCCCGAGCACTGGGCAGCGGCCGGAAACACGCCGAGCGACCTCTGGGGCGCCGGCCGCGACGCACCGGGCAACGGCCGGCCCGGCCGCGGCGCACCGGCCAACGACTGGGGCCCCAGCTCCCACGAGCCGACCGACCCGTGGCCGGAGGCACCGACCGTGCCGACTCAAGCGCGGCCCAACAACGTCCCGCCACCGGCCCAGACCCGGGGCACCGGCGGGGGTGCCGATCCGGCCCGATCCGACCGGGCGCACGGCGCTGGAACCGACCCGACCCGGGTCGACCGAGCCGGCACAGACTCCACGCGGTCCGACCGGGCCAACGGCGAGCGCGCCGGGACTCCTCCCACCCGCGGTGATCATCTACGCAGCGATCCGCCCACCAAGATCGACCCGGGCGAGAAGCGGGGATGGCTCGGCCGCCGCAAGAACAAGCGGACCCCGGCCGAGTCCGGGCCGCGCGCCACAGAGCCACCGCGCGCCGCAGAGCCACCCCGCGCCACAGAGCCACCCCGCGCCGCAGAGCCGCCGCCCCCGCCCGCTCAGGCCGAGGCAGCGCCCTCCGAGCCCATGCCCGCCCCGCCCGGCTTCCACGTCTATCGGCCCTCCTCCGCTGGCCGCCCCGGCAACGGCAGCACCTCTGACGACGACGACCGCTGACCCCCCGGCCGGCCCGTCTCACCCGCGATTCAGGAAGATCTCCACCATGACGCTCCCTCTCCTGGTGGTCACGGCGGTAGCCGCTGAGGCGGAGGCTGTTCGGGCCGGGGCCGACCCTGACCACGTGGTGGTCGAGCCGGTCGGTGTCGGGCCCGCCGCGGCCGCCGCCGGCACCGCCCGCCTGTTGGCCACGGGCCGATACCGCGCCGTCATCTCAGCCGGCATCGCCGGAGGCTTCCCCGGCCGCGCCCCGGTCGGCGCCGTAGTGCTGGGCATCCGCAGCATCGCCGCCGACCTGGGCGCCGAGACCGCCGACGGCTTCCTCCCCGTCGAGGAGCTCGGTTTCGGCAGCAGCGTGCTCGACGCCGACCCCGGGCTTCTCGAATCGCTGCGCGCCGCGCTGCCCGGGGCGATCGCCGGCGACGTGCTCACCCTCACCACCGTGACCGGCACCGCCGCCACCGCCGAGCGCCTGTCCACCCGTTATCCACAGGCAGTCGCCGAGGCCATGGAGGGCTACGGCGTTGCCGTGGCGGCCGCCGGTCTTCCCTTCGCTGAGCTGCGCACAGTCTCGAATCCGATCGGTCCGAGAGACCGGGCGGCCTGGCGGCTGAAGGAGGCCTTCGCTGCGTTGTCCACAGCTTCGGCCGCATTGTGGAAAGCTTGTGGATAACTTCACCGTGTGGGACGAAAGACACCTGTCGTGACACCACCGGCCCGGCTGATCCGTCTAGCGTGGACGCCGTGGCGCTTTCTCTCGCGGTCTCCCCCTGCCCGAACGACACGTTCGTCTTCCACGCCCTCGTGCACGGGCTGATCCCCGGTGCTCCCGAGGTCAACCTGACCTTCGCCGACGTCGACGTGACCAACACGGCGGCCGAGCGGGGCGAGTTCGACCTGGTCAAGGTGAGCTACGCGGCGCTGCCCTGGCTGCTTGACGACTACGAGCTGCTGCCCACCGGGGGCGCGCTCGGGCGGGGCTGCGGCCCGCTGGTGCTGGCCCGCGAGCCCGGCCTCGACGTCACCGGCAAAACGGTCGCCGTCCCCGGCGACCGCACCACGGCGTACCTGCTGTTCCGCCTCTGGTCCGAGGGTCGCGCCCCGGGCCGCGTCGAGGTCGTGCCGTTCCACGAGATCATGCCCGGCGTCGCCGAGGGCAAGTTCGACGCGGGGCTGGTCATCCACGAGGCGCGCTTCACCTATCAGCGCTACGGGCTGACCGCCCTGGCCGATCTGGGCGAGTGGTGGGAGGCCGACACGGGCCTGCCGATCCCGCTCGGGGCGATCCTGGCCAGGAAGGGCGTCGTCGACCCGGCCGAGGCGACCGAGTGGATCCGTAACTCGGTGAGCATGGCCTGGGCCAACCCCGACGCGAGCCGCGAGTTCATCCTGGCCAACGCCCAGGAGATGGAGCCCGACGTGGTGAAGCAGCACATCGATCTCTACGTCAACGAGTTCACCCTGGATCTGGGCAAAGACGGACTCGCCGCCGCCGACGCCCTGTTGCAGCGTGCGGCGGCGGCGGGTATCACGCCGGCCGTCAAGCCATTGGCCTAGACCTCGAACTCTTTCGCGACGGCGTGCACGAGCTGCGCGATCTTCTGGGCGACGCGCTTGTCGGGGTAGCGGCCGTGGCTCAGCCCCGGCTGCACCTGCGACTCCAACACCTTGATCATGTCTTCGACCATGCTGTGCAGCTCTTCGGCCGGACGGCGCCGCAACTCCGCGAGCGAGGGCGGCGCGTCGATCAGCTTCACGCCCATCGCCTGGGCGCCCTTACGGCTGTCCACCACGCCGAACTCGACCCGCTGACCCGTCTTCAACTCGGCCACCCCGGCCGGCAGCGCGCCCTTGGGCAGGAACACGTCGCCGCCCTCATCGCTGGTGACGAACCCGAATCCCTTCGCCGCGTCGTACCACTTCACTCGACCCGTGGGCACCGCTGACCTCAGCTTCACTCAAAGAAAACAACCGCTTACCCCAAGGCTACTTAAGCGGCGGGCCCGGACCCAACTGCAATCTCACCCAGCAGCGCCGGCAGACCCAGAAGATCCCCCAAGACGTACGCCGCCCCGGCCGCCCGCAGTTCGTCGGCCGAGCACGGTCCGGTGGTCACACCGATGCCCGGGACGCCGGCCGTACGCGCCGCGATCATGTCGGCCACGTGATCTCCCACGTACCAGCGGACGCCGTGCTCGACCAGCGCGGTCGCCTTGCCCTCGGCGAAGAGGTCGCCGGCCACCTCGTCCGCGACGAGGCCGAGGTGGTCGAGATGCATCTCGGCCAACCGGCCCAGTTTCGATGTGACAACTACAACACGCAGGCCCATCTCGCGGACGGCCGCGAGCGCCTCGACGGCCCCGAGCAGGGGCACCGCCGGCGTGATCGCGTACTGCTCGTAGAGGGCGCGGTAGGTGGTCACGACCTCCTCGATCCGCTCGGCCGGGAACCAGTGCGCCAGTTCGGTGCGCAGCGGCGGTCCCAGCCGGCTGACCGCGAGGTCGGCGTCGACGTGGACACCCGTCTTCTCGGTCAATGCCCGATAGGCGGCGCGGATGCCCGGCCGGGAGTCGATCAAGGTCATATCCAGGTCGAACCCGACCGCATCGCTCACGCGGGGGTCGACGGGATGTAAACCAGTTGCTCCACCGGCAGCGGGAAGGTCTGGTCATCGCCGAACGGCGACGGGGCCGCCGCGCGGTCGGAGACGATCTCGGACACGTGCACGTGTCCCCTCATGTCGACCGGCTGCGTGTGGCGCTGGACGCCGCCCTCGACGTCGGTACCCGGCAACTTGTTCTCAGCGGCCACGGATGTTCCCTTCAGCGTCCCTACGGAAGATCTCCGCCCGGCCGAGCCGGGCTCTCCAATATCGTCCCACGGTCGCTAGCGTTGAACACGATGGCCACCACATTCGCCGATCAACTGCGGTCGCTCACCGACGAGGCGCTCAGCGCGCTCGTCCAGTTGCGTCCTGACCTCGTCGTGCCCGTTCCCGCCGACATCTCCGCCCTCGCCGTGCGAGCGCAGTCCCGCGGCTCGGTCGCGCGCTGCCTCGACGGCCTGGACGAGTTCACCCTCGCCATCCTCGACGCCGCCCGCCTGAGCCGCGCCCCCGAGACCGCCCAGACCTCGGTCACCGCGATCCTCGAGCTGGCCAGTGATGTCGAGCCCGAAGACGTCCGGATCGCAATCGACCGCCTCCGGGTGCGTTTCCTGCTGCACGGCAACGAGGACGCGCTCCACCTGGTCGGCGCGATCGACGAGGTCACCTCGCCCTACCCGGCCGGCCTGGGCCGGCCCGCCGACTTCCTCGACCCCCGGGCCGCGGCCCTCTGCGCCGACAAGGCCAAGCTCCGGCGTACGGTCCTGGCCGCCCCGCCCGGGGCCCGCGCGGTGCTCGACCGCCTGGCCGCGGGGCCGCCGATCGGCGCGCTGAGCCGCGAGTCGGTGGCCGAGCCGGTGCGCTGGCTCGTCGACAACCACGTGCTGGTACCGATCAGCGAGGCCGGCCGCGCTCCCCGGGCCGACGGCGAGCTGGTCGAGCTGCCGCGCGAGGTGGGCCTGCTGCTGCGCCGCGACACCGGCCCGCTCGGGGCGCTGCGCCCGTTCCCGCCCATCCCCGCCGGCGCCGCCCGCGACCCGAAATCCGTCGACTCGGCCGGCGCCGGCCAGGTGATGGAGGCCGTCCGCAGCACCGAGACGCTGCTGGAGGCGCTCGCGGCCGAGCCCGCGCCGATACTGAAGGCCGGCGGTCTCGGCGTACGAGATCTCAAACGCCTCGCCAAAGCGGCCGCCCTCGACGAAGCGGGTGCCGCCCTGCTGCTCGAGGTGGCCCACGCGGCCGGTCTGCTCGGCGAGTCCGACGTCGCCGGTTCCGGGCGGTCGGTGACCGTGAGCCGGGCCGGCGGCGCCCCCGACGAGATCTTCCTGCCCACCGGGGCGTACGACCTCTGGCGCGCCCTCAGCAGCGCCCACCGCTGGACGGCGCTGGCCCGCGCCTGGCTCGCCATGACCCGGCAGCCGGGCCTGGTCGGTCAGCGCGACGACCGCGACCGCCCGATCAACGCGCTCGCCCCCGACGCCGAACGCGCCGGTGCCCCGCAGGCCCGGCGCGAGGCGCTGCTCGTGCTGGCCGACCTCAAGCCGGGCACGGCACCGCAGCCCGACGAGGTGCTGGGCCTGCTCGCGTGGCAGACCCCGCGGCGTTCCCGCGGGCGGGAAGCCGCCCACCGCGACGCTCTCTCGGGCGGCGCCTTGCTCGGCGTGACCGCGCTCGGCGCCGTGACGTCGTACGGTCGCCTGTTGCTCGAAGATGTCGACGACGGTGACCTCGACCCGCTGGGCGTGCGGCCGGGCGCGACCGAGCCGCCGAGCGACGCCGTCCGCACGTTGGACGCCCTGCTGCCCGCCCCGGTCGACCATGTGCTCGTGCAGGCCGACCTGTCGGTGGTGGTGCCCGGTCCGCCCGAGCCCGAGCTGGCGGCCGAGCTCGACGTGGTCGCGGAGCCCGAGTCGGCCGGCGGGGCGAGCGTGTTCCGGGTGACCGCGGCCAGCGTGCGGCGTGCTCTCGACGTCGGCTACACCGCGTCCGACCTGCACGCGCTCTTCCGCCACCGCTCGCGCACCCCGGTACCCCAGACGCTGACCTACATGATCGACGACGCCGCCCGCAAGCACGGCGGTCTGCGCGCCGGCTCGGCCGGGTCCTACCTGCGCAGCGACGACGAGGCCCTGATCGCCGAGGTCATGGCCGACCGCCGGCTGGGGCCCCTGGGCCTGCGCCAGATCGCACCGACCGTTCTGGTCAGCCCGTTGCAGGTGGCCCGGCTGCTCGGCGGCCTGCGTGACGCGGGCTTCGCCCCGGTCGCCGAGGACGCCGGCGGCGCCGCCGTGCTCACCCGGCCCAGGGTGCGCCGCGCCCCGTCCCGCACGTCGGTGGCCTCTCGCCTCACCGAACAGGCCGGACCTCCCCTGCTGACCGGTCCTCGCCTCGCCGGGGTGGTCGAACAAATCCGCCGCGGCGACATCGCCACCCGCGCGGCCCGCCGCGCCCCGGTCAGCGTCCGCGCCGCGAACGGGCAGGGTGTCCAGGGCTTGACCTCGGTGCAGCAGCACGGGCAGGCGATGGCGGTGCTCCAGCAGGCCGTCCGCGAGAAGGCCCGCGTGTGGGTCGGCTACGTCGACTCCCACGGCGCGACCCTGTCCCGCCTGGTCCGTCCGGTGTCCCTGAGCGCCGGCTACCTGCGCGCCGAGGACGAACGCACCGAAACCCTGCACACGTTCGCCCTGCACCGCATCACCGCCGCCGTCCCCGACGAGGAGGCGTAGCTCTAGCCGCGTCATAGGTCGCGCGATCAACCCCATGAGAGGCACCAAGTGAAATAAGTCCAATCGACTTGCACATACTTCAGATAGGGCCGAAGCTTGGCAGGTACTGTCCGGACTGTCCGGACAGCTTCGCCGCATCGGGAGTCATCATGGGCAGCGCAACGACACTCGCGGCGACAGCGCTCCAACTCTCCGAGACAGCCCACCGCAAGGGCAGTCCGGAACATGACTCGCTGAAACTTGTGCACTCGCTCCTTTCGCAGGCTGACCGCGGCGAGGTGAGGCTTGTCGTGGGCAATGCCGGATCCGTCACCCTTCCCGATCTCATGATCGATCTTTTGAGCGAAGTGTGCGAGGTCCTGGAACGCGGCGATGGCGTGGTCGTCAGCGAACTTGCACGAGAACTCACCACCAGCGAGGCGGCACGGCTATTGGGCGTATCCCGGCCGACACTGACCAGCCTGCTCGATAAAGGCGAAATCAATTCGCATAAGGTTGGCACCCACCGACGAGTCGCCCTGACAGACGTCCTCATATACCGTCGGCGACGCATCTCGCAACAGCGTGCGGCCTACGAAGCCATGATGGCCGAGCAAGACGACCTTGGCATCTTTGAATAGATCCCCCACCAAGGCGTTGCTCAGACGGCCTCTGTAGCCTCACCCGGTGCCATCGGTGCCGATCGTTTTCACAGACGCCAACATTCTGTACTCAAGATGCCTTCGGGACTGGCTGGTACTGATGGCCCTCGACAGCCACTACACCGCCTACAAATTGCGATGGAGTGAGGCAGTTCTGGCCGAGACGTTTTACCACCTACGCCGCGATCACCCGAACGCCCCCGAGCGACAGATCGAACGTTGGCGCGATCTCATCGACGACAAATTTCCCGAAGCCAAGGTGACGGACTGGGATCCCGGCGCCGTCCCTTGCCCCCGAGATCCCAACGATCACCACGTTCTTGCCGCCGCCATCGCCGGTGACGTGGACATACTTGTCACGAACGACGGCGATGTCGACAATTTTCAGCACTGCTTGGATCAAGTCGGCGCCGAAATCGACGTGCAGAGTAGCGATGACTTTCTCTGCATGACGGCCACTCGTCATCCCAAGATTGTCCGTCGGCGCTACCTGTCGCAGATCACCTTTTGGCAACACCGCAAACGGTGCAGCGAAGAAGCAGCGGCGGACTCATGTATCGACAGCCTCGACAAAGCGGGTGCCAGGCGGTTCGCGTTTCTTCTCAGAACGGACGAACGGTTTCGAATCTGGTGACCGTGGTGCCGGGCACCTTCGACGAGCGGCCCATCGCCCGGGACGGCGTGTCACACTGGAGGGTCGGTTTGTAGTTACGAAGGGTGTTCAGGTGAGCGGCGGACCATTGATCGTCCAGTCCGACAAGACTCTTCTGCTGGAGGTGGACCACCCCGACGCGAAGGCGTGCCGGATGGCCATCGCGCCGTTCGCTGAGCTGGAACGGTCGCCGGAGCACGTGCATACGTACCGGTTGACCCCGCTCGGCCTGTGGAACGCCCGCGCGGCCGGGCACGACGCCGAGAGCGTCGTCGATTCGCTGATCAAGTACTCGCGCTATCCGGTGCCGCACGCTCTGCTGGTCGACGTGGCCGAGACGATGGATCGCTACGGCCGCCTCCAGTTGGTCAACGACCCCACGCACGGGCTCGTCCTGCGCGGCCTCGACAAGATCGTTCTCATCGAGGTGGCGAAGTCGAAGAAGCTGGCCGGCATGCTCGGCGCCAAGATCGATGACGAGATGATCGCCGTGCACCCGTCCGAGCGGGGCCGCCTGAAGCAGGCGCTGCTCAAGCTCGGCTGGCCGGCCGAAGACCTCGCCGGTTACGTCGACGGCGAGGCGCACGAGATCGACCTGGCCGAGGACGGCTGGCATCTTCGTTCCTACCAGCAGGAGGCGGTCGACGGCTTCTGGGCGGGCGGCTCGGGCGTCGTGGTGCTGCCCTGCGGCGCCGGCAAGACTCTTGTCGGCGCGGCCGCGATGGCCACGGCCAAGGCCACCACGCTGATCCTGGTCACCAACACGGTCGCCGGCCGGCAGTGGAAGCGCGAGCTGATCGCCCGCACGTCGCTCACCGAGGACGAGATCGGCGAATACAGCGGCGAGCGCAAAGAGATCCGCCCGGTCACCATCGCGACCTACCAGGTGCTCACCTCGCGCCGCGGCGGCGTCTACCCCCACCTCGACCTGTTCGGCGCCCGCGACTGGGGCCTGGTGATCTATGACGAGGTCCACCTGCTGCCCGCGCCGATCTTCCGGTTCACGGCCGACCTGCAGGCTCGTCGCCGGCTCGGCCTGACCGCCACCCTGGTCCGCGAGGACGGCCGCGAGGGCGACGTGTTCTCGCTGATCGGCCCGAAGCGCTACGACGCCCCGTGGAAGGACATCGAGGCGCAGGGCTGGATCGCGCCGGCCGAGTGCGTCGAGGTGCGGGTAACCCTCACCGACGCCGAGCGCATGGCCTACGCGGTGACCGAGGCCGAGGAGCGTTACCGGGTCGCCGCCACCGCGCGCACCAAGCTGCCGGTTGTCCGCGCCCTGGTCGAGAAGCACCGCGACGACCAGGTGCTCGTGATCGGCGCCTACATCGATCAGCTGCACCAGCTCGGCGAATATCTCGACGCCCCGATCGTGCAGGGCTCGACGACAAACAAGGAGCGCGAGCGCCTCTTCGACGCGTTCCGCTCGGGCGAGCTGCGTACGCTGGTTCTCTCGAAGGTCGGCAACTTCTCGATCGACCTGCCTGAGGCGGCGGTGGCCATCCAGGTCTCGGGCACGTTCGGCTCGCGTCAGGAAGAGGCTCAGCGGCTGGGACGGGTGCTGCGTCCGAAGGGCGACGGCCGCCAGGCGCACTTCTACACGGTCGTCTCCCGCGACACGATCGACACCGAATATGCGGCCCACCGTCAGCGGTTCCTGGCCGAGCAGGGGTACGCCTACACGATCGTCGACGCCGACGACATCCTCGGCCCGGCCCTGCCGCAGATCGACTGAATCCCGATCGCAACTACACTTGTAGTCGATCTCACTACAGGCGTAGTTTGTCGTCATGGCTACTCACCGTGACGAGCTTCTCGACGCAGCGATCACCGTGCTGGGTGAGCGTGGCACGCACGCGCTCACCCACCGCGCGGTCGACGCCGCCGCCGGGTTGCCCGCAGGGTCGGCCTCCAACCACTTCCGTACGCGGGATGCCCTGTTCGACGGCGTAGTGGTCCGATTCGCCGAGCGCGAGCGGGTCAACTTCGACCGCATCGTGGCCCGGCGCTCGCCCACCACCCCCGGCGAGCTCGCCGAGGTCATGGCCGCGCTCGCCCGCGAGGCGACCGGCCCGCAGCGCGCCCTGACCCTGGCCCGTTACACGATCCTCGTCGAGGCCGCGTTCCGTCCCGAGTTGCGAGCCCGCGTGCTGGCCACCGGCGCGGCGGTTGACGCGTGGTTCATGGCCTGGCTGCCGGTGGCCGGTTCGACCGATCCCGCGCGCGACGCCCCGCTGCTGATGAACCACTGGACCGGCCTCGTCCTGCACCAGCTGGCCGTGCCTGATCCCGCGTTCGATCCGTCCGTTCAGCTGGCCGCGATGGCGCAGGCCGTCCTCGGTCATCCCAGAGAGGCGCCGTGATGAACCGCGACCAGATATGGGACGTCATCGTGACCGAGCGGCGCGCGGTGGTGGCGCTGCTCGAATCGCTCTCGGCCGACGAGTGGCAGCAGCAATCGCTGTGCAGCCGCTGGACGATTCACGACGTCGGCGCGCATCTCACCATGCAACAGATGGGCCTCAGCGACGCGTTTCCCATGATGAGGCAGTGGCAGGGCAGCCTGGCCCGCACAATCGCCCACACCGCCCGGGTGCGCGCCGCCGCCCTGACACCCGAGCAAATCGTGACCGAGCTGCGTGACACGGCCGGGCGACGCCGTCGCAACATCGGCGTGACCCGGCTCGAGACCCTGACCGACGTGCTGGTGCACACCCAGGACATCGCGATCCCCCTCGGCCGGCAGCACACGATGCCGGCCGAAGCCGCCGCCGAGTGCGCCACCCGCACCCTGAGCATGCGCTGGCCGCCGCCGCTGCCGTCGGTGCGCGCGGTCGCCGGCCTGCGCCTGACCGCGACCGACGTCGACTGGTCAGCCGGTCAGGGCCCCGAGGTCCGCGGCCCGATGGAGGCTCTGCTGCTGACCATCACCGGCCGGCACGTGTGGCGCGACCGCCTCAGCGGGGAGGGCGTCGCCCGCCTATGACGGCACGACCGCGGGGGCGACCGCCGGCTCGGCCGGGTTCTGCACCGCGGGCGCGGACGTGCTGCCCTGCGCCAGGGCGAGAGCACCGACGCAGAAAGCGAGAACGAGCACCACGCCGGCGACGATCCCCGCGATCAGCCAGAACCGTTTCCGCGAGGGGGCGGCCGGCGGGGTGAACCGGGTGCCGGCCTCCTCGTGCGCGGCTGCGGCGACCACCTCGGGGCTGCCCAGCCGCTCGAGCACCTCGATCACCTCGCCCTCGCTGGTGAGGTTGCGTTCGGCCTGTTCGGCGGCGATGTGCGCGGCCAGGTCGGCCAGCAGTTCACGGCGCTGCAGCACCGGGATGCCGGCGAGCCGCTGGTCGACCTCGTGCAGGTATTCGGCGACGACGTCGGTCTGTTTGGTCTTCATGCGGCCTCACCGGTTCCCACAAGACGGTCGACGGTCAGTCGAAACGAAACCCACTCGGTGCGGAAGTGTTCGAGCGCGGAGCGCCCGGCGGGGGTCAGCCCGTAATAGCGCCGCGGCGGACCGCTCGGCGACTCGGCCCACTTGCTCTGCAGCCAGCCGGACCGGCGCAGGCGCGAGAGCAGTGGATAGATCGTGCCCTCGCCGGCGGCCAGGCCGGGCTCGTCGCCCAGCCGTCGCACGATCTCGTTGCCATACCTGTCCTCGGTCTCGACCATGGCCAGGACGCAGAACTCAAGCGTGCCGCGGCGCAGACTCGTCGACAACTGCGAGACATCTGCCATGCGCGACACAGTACCTTGCGCCGCAAGGTAGGTCTAGACAGGCAGGGCGGCGCCGGGTCGCAGCAGTTCGCCCATCAGGTCGCCGTGCTGCTCGACGCGATCCAACACCTCGCCGGCGCGATAGTGGCGGGGCTCCTCGGCGCCGGTCGCCACAGCCTCGACCTCGTCCCAGGTGAGCGGCGTCGACACGGTCGGCATTTCCAGGGCCCGCAGCGAATAGGGCGTGACGGTCGTCTTCGCCGCGTTGTTCTGACTCCAGTCGATGAAGACCTTGCCCGGCCGGATCGCCTTGGCCATCTTGGCCGTGATCGATCCCGGCACCATCGCGGCCAGCTCCTCGGCAACCCTTTTCGCGTACGCCGACACGAGCTCGGAGTCCTGCGAACCGGAGATCGGACAGCACAACTGCATGCCCTTCTTCCCCGACGTCTTCGGACAGGACGCGATTCCGTCCTCGGCCAGCCGATCGCGCATCAGCACGGCGACCGCGCTGCATTCCTTGAGCCCGGCCGGCGCCCCCGGATCGAGGTCGACGACGAGCAGGTCGGGGTCCGCGCCGATCCGCCACTGCGGGGTGTGCAGTTCGAGCGCGGCCAGGTTCGCGAGCCACACCAGGGTGGCCAGATCGTCGACGACCACGAAATCGATCGTCTCGCGGCTCTTGGTCGAACCGGGCACGGGCAGCGTCGCGAGTCGCACCCAATCGGGCGTACCCCCGGGCTTGTTCTTCTCGAAGAAATGCGTGCCGTCGACGCCGTTCGGGAAGCGGATGCGGGTCACCGCACGGTCGGCCAGATGCGGAAGCATGACCGGGGCGATACGCGTGTAGTAGTCGATGACCTCGCCCTTGGTGAATCCGGCGGCCGGATACATGAGTTTGTCGAGGTTGGACAGCTCTAGATCGCGCCCGTCGATCGAGACCGGGAACCGTTCACCGGCCATCGTCGTCCTCCTCCACGCATTCGTCGGGCGTCTTGTCGTCGCGCAGGCGCAGATAGCGGGGAAAGCGCAGCCGCCCGTCCGGTGTCCGATTGCCATAACGCACCTCGACGACCAGCTCAGGTCGTACCCAATGGGCCCCTCGGGAATCCTCGCGAGGCACCGCACCGGGCGCGAACGGCGAGTTTCGCTGGGCCAGCGGTTCAAGCTCGGCCAGCAGCTCCTTCTCGGCGACCGCGCCGATCCCGCCGCCGACCCGCCCGCGGAAGGCCAGCCCGTCCGGCGTCGGCACCCCGACCAGCAGACCGCCGAGCTTGCGCACCCCCGACCGCCAGCCGCCGACCACGTAGTCGCCGGTCCGGTCGAACTTGACCTTGACCCAGTCCGTCGAGCGCCGCCCGGGCAGATAGACCGAGTTGTTGCGCTTGGCGACCACGCCCTCCAGGCTGTTCTCGCGGGCCGCCTCCGCCGTCGCCGTACCGTCGGTGAAAACGGGCGGAACCATCCAGTGCGGTCCCGCCAGCCCGAGCTGCTCGAGCCGTTCCCGCCGCAGTTGATAGGGCAGGCCGGTGCAGTCGTGCCCGTCGAGAAAGAGCAGATCAAAGATCATGTACGTCACCGGCAGTGTCACCGCCAAGCGGGCAGCCCGGCCATGCTCGCGCACGTGCATGCGCTCGGCCAGCGCCGTGAACGACGGCCGGCCCGCCGCGTCGAGCACCACCATCTCGCCGTCGAGCAGCGTGCCCTCAGGCAGACGTAGGTCGGCGATCTCGGGGTATGCCGAGGTCACGACCGCCCCGGACCGCGCGAACAGGTCGGGAGCACCTCCGGCGAAGAGCGCGAGAACCCGGACCCCGTCCCACTTGAACTCGTAGCTCCACGCCGGCCCGGCCGGCAGCGCGCCGGCGGTCGCGAGCATGGGAGACAACGGCGCACCGGGCACCCGATCACCATAGGCAGGACCGAACACCTTACGCAGTCGTCTCAGTGATGCCATTCTGATCAGGACAGGTCACGCTGGGTACGCGTCGGCTACGGGAGAGTGGCATGCGAGCGATCTGGAAGGGCGCGGTCTCGTTCGGCCTGGTGTCGATCGCCGTCAAGCTCTACTCGGCCACCGAGGAAAAGGACATCCGCTTCCACCAGGTGCACCGCACCGACGGCGGACGCATCAAGTACCAGCGCACCTGCTCGATCGACGGCGAGGTGGTCAGCTACGACGACATCGCCAAGGGCTACGACATCGGCGGCGGCGAGATGGTCATCCTCACCGACGAAGACTTCGCCGACCTGCCCCTGACGACGTCGCGCGCGATCGACGTGCTCGAGTTCGTGCCCGCCGAGCAGATCGACCCCATCCTGTTCGCCAAGGCCTACTACCTCGAACCCGAGGGACAGGCAGCCAAGCCGTACGTGCTGCTCCGCGACGCGCTCCAGGACGCCGACCGGGTCGCCATCGTCAAGATCGCGATCCGCCAGCGGGAACAACTCGCCACGCTGCGGGTGCATGAGGGCGTGCTCGTGCTCAACACGATGCTCTGGCCCGACGAGGTACGCGCCCCCGAGTTCGGCTTCCTCGACGACGACATCGAGACCCGCCCGGCCGAGCTCGCGATGGCCAGCTCGCTGATCGATTCGATGGCCGGCAGCTTCAAGGCCGACGAGTTCACCGACAACTACCGGGCCGCCCTGCAAGAGGTCATCGACGCGAAGGTCGAGGGACGCGAAATCGTACAGCCGGAAGAGGCCGAGGAGGCGCCGGCGGCCGCCGTTGACCTGATGGCCGCGCTGAAGGCTTCGGTCGAGCGGGCCAAGAAGGCGCGCGGCGAGCAGCCCGAGAAGCGGGCGGCCGAGATCGAAGCGAAACCGGTCAAGAAGAGCGCGCCCGCCAAGAAGGCCACTGGTTCGGCGGCTAAGAAGACCGCTTCGGCGAAGAAGGCCACACCCGCTAAGAAGGCGGCGAAGAAGTCGGCGTGACTAGAGTTGTCGCGTGGGATTGACGTGGGCTGAGTCTTATCTGGGCAAGGTACGGGCGAGCGTCGGGGACACCGACACCATCCTCTTCGTCGGGGCACGCGGCGTGATCCTCGACGATCAGAACCGGTTGCTGCTGATCCAGCGGTCCGACAACCGCCGCTGGGCCATCCCGGCCGGGGCGATGGAGCTCGGCGAGAGCATGGAAGACTGCGCGATCCGCGAGGTGTGGGAAGAAACGGGTCTGCGGGCCACGTCGCTGACGCCGTTCGCGTTCTACAGCGCCTACACCTACACCAACGACTACGGCCACACCTACCAGCAGATCCTCATGTCGTTCCGCATTCACGCGTGGGAAGGCGAACTGCTGCGCGAAACCGAGGAATCAGTCGACGCGGGCTTCTTCCCGCTGGACGCGCTCCCCGGCCCCAAGTCGTTCATCATCGACGAGACCCTCGACGACCTAGCCCAGTTCGAAGCCACCGGCCGCCTGGTCGTGAAATAGCTGGACCTGGCATCAGTGACCTTCTCCCCGTACGCATCCACGCCGCGAGTTACTCCTCGACCCGGACCTGCCGCGTGAAGTCATGCCCGCACGGCAGGACGACAAAGACGACGGACCGGACCACCAACGTGCCGTCCTCCCGCTCGTCATAGTCGAGCGGCTCCGCATTGACGTCGACGACGACTTTTCCGCACGTCGGACAGCGCCCCTCGGCGGTGACCACGCCGAAAACCCGTGCCGGCATCGTCTCGGCCGTTTCCTGGACCTGCTCCCCCGCCTCTTTCTGCGCGGTCGTTCTAGGCGGCTGCATCTGAGGCTTGGGCACGGCAACTCCCGATCTGCGGACACCGGCACCCGTCGTCGAACGGCACGCCGGACACATGCCGCCGCGAGCGCGTACCCCTCACGCTACTTCGCCACTCGCCCCGGCCCGAACCCGCCGACCCCCGTTTCACCTGCCCGAGCACCGCCATTGCCCGCCGCTCGAGAACCCACACCCGGCCGAACCGCACCCGGCGCTCGCCAAACTCGGCGCTGCCTGATCGCGGGGCTTTCCAAGCCCGGCACCCCCAAAGCTCGGCACCCCCAAAGCCCGGCACCCCCAGCCCGGCACCCCTCCAGCCCGGCACCCCCAAAGCCCGCCCAAGTCGTGCATCCGCTCGGTACTGCGGGGGCACGGCGGCGCTCTGTTGGGCGGGATTCGGCGATGCGGGCGCCAGCCCGCGAGCCTGAAGCGCCACCGGGACCGGCCCGGCAGCCGGGTGATCGGCCGGTGTCGCAGGAAGCGGCCCGCAGAACCGAGAACAATTCCTACGCCGTACTAAATGGTTTTTTGTCCTGGAAGTGGCTTGACCGAACCGGCCAGGGCGATGGAAACGATCAAGAGGACCGCCACAGCGACCAGGGCGTTTTTGACCATGATGTGGTCACCTAGGAAGCCGATCAGCGGGGGGCCGCCCAGGAAGGCGCAGTAGCCGATCGAGGCGACCACGCTGACCCGGGAGGCGGCGTGGGCCGGGTCGTCGGCGGCGGCGCTCATGCCGACGGGGAAGCCCAGGGACGCGCCCAAGCCCCACAGCAGGGCGCCGGCGAAGGCGAACGGGGTCGACGGGCCGAGGATGTAGAGCGCGAGTCCGGCCAGGCTGACCACGGCCAGGGCTCGGACCACCGGCACGCGGCCGAAGCGGTCGAGCAGGGTGGGGCCGAACCAGCGGCCGGCGGTCATGGCGGCCAGGAATACGGCGAAGGCGAGGGCGCCGACCGTGGCGGAGGCGCCGTAACTGTCGATGACCGAGACGCTGATCCAGTCGATGCCGGCGCCCTCGGTGAAGGCGAAGGCCAGCACGAAGATGCCGACCAGGATCGTGCGGGGTTCCCGCCACGAGGAGAGGGCGTTGCCGATGCGGTCACGCTTGGTGACGGGCGAGGTCGAGCCGATCAGGGTGGGGTCGGAGGGGGTCACGATCGGTTCGGGCTCCGCGTCGTCGGGGATGAACGTTCGGACCGAGACGATGACGATGACCGCGACCAGGACGGCCGTCACGGCGAGGTGGATGGTGACCGAGATGCCGAGGGCGACCGCGGCTGCGCCGAACAGCGCGCCCGCGACCGTGCCGATGCTGAATCCGGCGTGGAAGCGGGGCATGATCGCCTTGCCCAGGCGGCGTTCGACGACCGCGCCCTGCACGTTCATGGCGACGTCCCAGGCGCCGTTCGCGAAGCCGAAGCCGAACAGCGCGATCACGACCGGCAGCACGCCGAACTCGTAGCCGATCGAGACCGCCAGCAGGGCGACGCCGAGCAGGCCGCCCATCGCGGCGACGGTGCGGCTGGAGCCGAAGCGGGCGACGATCTGGCCCGCCATCAGCAGCGACACGATCGAGCCGGCGGCCAGTGAAAGCAGCACGAGGCCGAGTCGCGACGGGGTCAGGCCGAGCTCGTCGCGGATCTGCGGGATGCGCGACGCCCAGCTCGCGGTGGCGACGCCGGCGAGGATGAAGGCCGCGTAGACGGCACGGGTCGCTGCCCGCACCTCGGGCGCGGTCTGGACGACGGAAGTCACTGAGGCACTCCGAGAAAACGGCCCACGATCGTACGGGTGTCCGCGCGGTCGAACGAGGCGGTGGACAGGGTGAGGTGGATGACGAGGCCCTCTATGAGTGCGTCGACCCCGCGCGCGGTCACCGGATCGAGGAACCGCTCGAGTACCACGCGTGACCGGCGCATCCATGCCTCGGTCACTCCGCGCAGCGCCGGGTTGCGCAGGGCCGCGAGATACAGCTCGTACGACACCGCCCAGTCTCGCGCGTCGCCACCGGCGCCCCCGTTGATCAGGTCGGTCAGGGCGTCGGCGAAGCCCGCCAGGTCGGTCACCCCGTCGAAGTGGGCCTCGTAGCGCGGCGACATCTGTTCGGCATGCCGCCGGAAGGCCTGTTCGAGCAGGTCGTCGATGCTGTCGAAGTGGTAGGTGATCGAGCCCAGCGGCACGTCGGCGGCGGCAGCGATGCGCCGGCTGGTCGTGCCCGCGACGCCGTGGTCGGCGATGACCTCAAGGGCCGCGTCGACGATCCGGCTTTTGCGGTCAGGGTCGTAGCGGCGCGCCGACCGGGCGGCGGGCAGGGCGGTCACGGTTCGACCTTGCGGATCACGCGGGCGGGATTGCCGACCGCGACCACGTTGGGTGGCAGGTCTCGCGTCACTACGGCACCCGCGCCGACCACCGTGTTGTCACCGATGGTCACGCCGGGCAGGACGATGGCCCCGCCGCCGAGCCAGACGTTGTCACCGATGACGATCGGCGAGGCCGCCTCCCACTTGTCGCGCCGCGGCCCCGCCTCGACCGGGTGCCACGCGGTCAGCAGCTGCACGTTCGGCCCGATCTGCACGTCGTCGCCGATGGTGACAGTCGCCACGTCAAGGCTGATCAACCCGAAATTCGCGAACGTGCGAGCCCCGACGAAGGTCTGGTAGCCGTAGTCGCAGCGGAACGGCGGGCGGATCTCGCTGTCCTCGCCGAACCGCCCGAGCAGCTCGGTCAGCAGCTCACGCCGCAGCCCGTGGTCGGTCGGGTCGGCCGCGTTGAGCCGGTGGGACAGAGCCGCGGCCCGCTCCAGATCGCGGGAAAGGGCAGGATCATCGGCCTGATACAACTCACCGGCCAGCATCCGCTCGCGCATCGTGGTCATAAGCCCCAAGCCTAGCCCCGATGTGTACGCCCGTACATAGAAGGCTGGATAGACTCCGCTCGTGATCGCGGAGCCGGCTTGGGACGTGGCAGTTGTCGGCGGGGGCCCGGCGGGGCTGTCCGCGGCGCGAGCGGCCGCCGCGTCCGGCGCGCGCACGATCGTCCTGGAACGAGCCGAGCACCCGCGTTACAAAACCTGCGGCGGCGGCCTCATCGGTACCTCCATGCGATACGCCTCGGAATACATCGACGTGCCCGCTCAAGACTCGATCTCGTCGCTCACGTTCACACTGAACGGACGGCGTACGCTCACCCGCCGCGGCGGCGATCGTCCGCTGTTGACGCTGGTCAGGCGCGACGACTTCGACCACGCGTGGTATTCGGCGGCCCTCGCGGCCGGCGCCGTCGTGCGGCAGAACGCCCAGGTCCGCGCGGTCGATGAGGGCGTCGTCCGGCTGGCCGACGGTGAGGAGATCACGGCCCGGGTCGTCATCGGCGCCGACGGGTCGGCCGGCATCACGTCGCGCCACGTCGGCGTGGTCTTCGAGCAGCAAGATCTCGGGCTCGAGGTGGAGCTGGCGGCCACGCCTGCCGACCGCCGCGACTGGCAGGGGCGGGTGCTGCTGGACTGGGGCCCGTTCCCGGGGTCGTACGGCTGGGTCTTTCCCAAGAACGACCAGCTCACGGTCGGCGTCATCATGTCCAAGGGCCACGGTGCCGAGACGAAGAGATACCTGACCGACTTCGTCTCCCGGATGGGTCTGTCCGAGCGCGAGGTGCTGCGCGACTCCGGACATCTGACGCGCTGCCGCCGCCCCGATTCGCCGCTGCGCCGCGGGTCGGTCGTAGTGGTCGGCGACGCGGCCGGCCTGCTCGAACCGTGGACGCGCGAGGGCATCAGCTACGCCCTGCGTTCCGGCACGTGGGCCGGCTCTTCCTGGAAAGACCTT
The DNA here is from genome assembly GCF_003999975.1 of Actinoplanes solisilvae. GTDB lineage: Bacteria > Actinomycetota > Actinomycetes > Mycobacteriales > Micromonosporaceae > Actinoplanes > Actinoplanes solisilvae. The sequence goes on from NZ_RJAC01000002.1 coordinate 712,161, forward strand.
GCCGAGTACGAACGTCGCGTCAACGCCGAACTCGGGCCCGAGATGTCCGCCGGCCGGCGGCTGCTGAACGCGTTCTGCCGCTATCCGGGCGTGATCCACTCGCTGATGAGCACGCCGCTGGGGTGGCGGGCCTTCGCGGCCTTCTGCCGGGGCAACGTGTCGATGGCCGAGGTGATCCAGCGCCGCAGCATCCGGGCGGCGCTCGCGATCTTCCGCGCTTAGCCCGTCCCGCCGCCTTTCTCGGTGCCTTTCTCAGCCGGGCGCGGCGGCCACGGCGCCCACTGGACGGCCGCGGCGAACCCGCTGCGCCTGGCCTCACGGGCGTCTGCCCTGGCCAGCGGGCCTTCACGGCGGGCGTTGATGCCGACGCCGATCAGCCGGCTCTCGAACCACGACCCGCCCACCCCACGCCGGACGCGCTCCCACAACCCGCCCTCAACCAGGGCGGAGGCTTGCGTACGCAGCACGTCGACGAGCTGAAGCGGATCTTCGCCGCAGACCTCGCAGCCGCAGCCGGGCAGGGTCTCGACCCACCATCGCCCGAGACGCACGGCAAGGCCCGGCGTCTCGGTGAATGCGATAGCGAGCGGGGCGGCCGCCGGAGTTCGCGGCATCAGCCGTTCCATGCGCACGAGCGCGTCATCGGGCCCGAGCGGTTCCTTGCTCTCCCGGCGGTCGACCATGTAGCGACCCGCCAGCTCGTCCAGCAGCGCCTCGGCCGCGTCATGCAGGACGGCGAAGCGGGCGGAGTGCGAGTCAGCCCTCACCAGCGCAGTATGCCGCCCTCGGCCGACGACTTACCAGCGCTTCAGCCCGAGTTCCCCTCATTCGAAGGAGAAGTCGCCCGTCTTGACGCCGTCGGTGAAGGCCAGCCACTCGGCCTCGGTGAAGGAGAGGACAACCCCTGCGGGGGCTTTCGAATCACGAACCAGATAGCGGCCGCCGACCTTGGCGACCTCGACGCAGTTTCCGCCGGTGCAGCGCTTGGCTCTACGCCATCGCGTTTCTGCCCAGTCGATCATTGTGCACCTCCGTGCCGGTTCCCGAAGTCCACGTTAAGCGACGACTTCAGAGTCCGGCAGGAATGAATGACGACAGTCCCAGCCTGGGCACACCTTATGCCGGTTAGATCCGGATTTATTGACCATCCTGGTCAAGAATGTCCGTTTTACAGACGTGCCGGAGATTCTCAAACCGCCCTGCGCAGCAAAAAACCCGCGCAGGGCGGGTAAAGCACGTTCGGGTCAGAAAACGAACTCGTCGGCCTTCACTCCCGCGACGAACGCGAGCCACTCGGCCTCGGTGAACGCATGAGCCGGCAGCTCGGGGTTCTTGCTGTCCCGAACCAGGTACTGTCCGTCAACCTTGGCGACCTCGACACACGTGCCGCTACTGCACCGGCTGCTCTTGCGCCACTTGGGCGCGTCGACCTCGATCATCTCGACTCTCCTGAACTCACAACATGCTGGAACTCTCAATAGGTATTAACTTTGGTTCTCTGAGAGGGTTGCTTCTAGAGTCTCGATGCGCTTACGAATGAAGGCGATCGTGTCGCCCTCGTTCGAGGCGACACGCCAAAGTTGCTCAAAACGCTTGCGGTGACGAGCCGTCTCGGCGCGGTTTTCGACCACCTCGTCGAGGAAGCCGTTCTCGCGGTACATGACTTCGTCATTGTTGCGATCGGTGGTGACCGTCACGAGGTCGAAGCTGCCGTTGTTGGCGATCGGTACCTCGAGGTCGAACGGCAGCATGCGCAGACCGAGCAGGCCGCGATCGGACAGGTCGATCAGCAACCGCAACTGGCCGGCGAAGATGGCCGAGCCTCCGATAGGTCGCATCAGCACCGACTGATCGACCACGACGAAGAACTTCACCGAACCGAGCCGGTCCAGGAGCGCGGCCTGGCGGTGGCTTCTGGCCTCGACCAGCACATCCACCTTGGTCTGGTCGAGCTCGCCTTCGCCGATCCACATCCCGGTCAGGGCGGCCGCGTATTCGCGTGACTGCAGCGGACCGGGCAGGTAATAGATGGCGAACGATCGAATCTCGGACGCCTCGGCCTCGTACTCGATGAAACGCAGCAGGTATTCCGACGTCAACTCGCGGAATCGGGGCTCTCGCCACCACACCGATTCGGCGCGCTGCCGCCGGCGGGCGATCCGGGCATCGGCCAGCAGCGCGGCGATCAGATTCTTGTCGCGGACGCCGAGTAGAGCGAGGAGACCTCGAAGATCGTTGATCGAGATGGTGTTGTCACCGTTCTCGATGCGGATGACCTTGCTCTGGGACCATTCCATCTCGTCGGCGACCTGAGCCTGCGTCAAGCCGGCGGACTCGCGTGCCTCGCGAATAGCGATGCGAACGCGCAGCCGCGCAATCGTAGGCGAGTCGCCCTCGGCCATCAGTCCTTCACCGTTGAAGTAGGTCCGTTACAGATCGAAGCTGCCACCTCGCTGATTGCATCATCGCAATCAGCGAGGTCGCGCAGATCCTAATACCGTCCTATCAGACGAGCGAGGTGGGGGTGGGGTTTCGGCCAACCCGGTCAGGCAACCGCCAGGTCCAGCCCCCTCCCGTGTGGCCGGGCATCCTCCATGGCCCTCCGCAGAGCCCGGCTGACCTGCCCGAACTGTCGCTCGTCGACACAGGCGTAGAGCACTACGTCGGATCCCCGATAGTTGGCGTGAAGTTCCCACCCACGGGTGCGGCGGACCATCGACGGCACAGTGAAAGCCAGGGGAACCGTCACGGCGAGTAGCCCGAACGCGTACAGGGGTGGCGGGCTCAACAGGGTCCATCCGGCACCGACGACTGCGACCATGATGGCCGCCACCGTCAGCACGACCGTCGCGTCGGCCGGCTTCGACCCGCCCCGCACCACTCCGACGTGGCGCAACTCGCGGACGGCGAAGCTCCTCAGCGGCGTGCCGTTCCAGATGAACAGTTCATCGGTGACCACAGCGTCCGGACCACGGTAGTAGGTACGTTTTCTCATAACGCACTCCTTCCCCTGCTGTTCGCGAGGAAGGGACGGCCGGGCCGCCTTACTAGAGAGATGAACCCCGCCTCGCTCGGTTCGGAAGGACAGTCGATGGCGACGGGAACGTCGGTGGGGAGCGGAGACGGAACCTGGTTGCCGCCAGGTGCCGAAGCTCGGACCGACGTCCCGTCAAGCTGTCCCGCTGGTCCTGGAATCAGTAGAGCATGCCATCAAGCCATCCGCCACCCATCAATCTGCCATGTTGCAGATTGCGAGACAGCACCCGAACGAGGGACCGAATACGTTTGCGCATGGCGCACGCCCGCCGACTGCTTCTTGCCAGGAAAAGGCGATAGGGCCATCATGGCGCTAGAGAGAGATGTTCCCCGCCTCGCTCGAGCGACGACGAAAGAACAGACTGTTCGGAGTCACGAGAACGTCTGAAGAGGCGAGAACGGCACCCGGTTGCCGCCGGGTGCCGTTGTTTTACCGTCTCCCCTCAAACTCCGCCCTTGTGTCTCTGCTTGTAGTAGAGCATGCCTCCAGGCTGTCCGCTACACATCAATCTGCCATGTTGCAGATTGCGTACAACCAGAGTGAGCCGTGAGTAGGACCGCGGCGGCGTTTCATCGACGAACCGACCGGGTAGCCCTCCGTCGGATGCCACTGTCGAACCTGTGACGACGCAGGGAGAAGGGCGATAACCCGCATGGAGAGCCGACTGAAGATCGCTGGCCAGGCGGTGCAACCCATCCTGGTGATGTTCCCGTTGGGGTTGTTCGCGATGGCCGTGATCTTCGACCTCGCCAACCTGCTCGGAGCCCCCGCCATCGTCGGGTCGCTGGCCTACTGGAACGTGGTCGCCGGCCTGGTCGGTGGGGTTGCCGCCGCCACCGCGAGCGCGATCGACCTGGGCTTCGTCCGCCGGGCCGACACCAAACGCATCGGCGTGCTGCGAGCCCTGCTCAACATGGGCGTACTGATCCTGTTCGCCGTCATCCTGATGGTTCGCGTCGGCGACCCGGACCGCGAGGCCGGCGTCGGCCTCTTCCTTCTCGAAGTCCTGGCGCTGGCCATCTCGGGCTTCGGGGCCTGGCTCAGCGGCGAACTCGCCAACGGACGCATGCCCGCGTTCGCCCGCGCCGCGGTGGACAATCGCGGCTACTGAACCCCGGAAAACCGAAAGCCCAGGTCGATGACCTGGGCTTTCGTTCTGAGCCGCCTGACGGAATCGAACCGTCGACCTACGCATTACGAGTGCGTCGCTCTAGCCGACTGAGCTAAGGCGGCAACGATAAATAAGTGTACGGTATGCGGCCCGCGCCCCTCGGCGGGGCCACCCAATGCCGGAATCGGACATCGTTCTTGTCGCCCGCCGCGACTAGTGTGCCTGGCGTGACCGTCGATCACCCCCCTTCCCCCACGGGTCAGGTCGTGCCGCGCCGGCCCATCAGCATGGATCCCCACGAGCTCGGCTTCACCCCCCAGCGCCCGGTCGGCTGGCTCGCCCCGCTCCTGCTGCTCAGCACGGGTCTGCGCACCCTGCTGGCGGTCCTCTTCGGGGCCTATCTCGACAAGCGCGAGCTGCAGAACGCGCTCGACGGCGAGTGGTTCGACCACTCGCACACCGAGACCGGCGAGCTCTGGCTCGACTACGTCGCCGACCTGGGCGACGGTTTCCACGCGACCTACTCCGTGGCCTACCTGCTGGCGCAGCCCAGCCTCGACGTGGGTGATGCCACGCTCCCCCGCGGTGAACTGCTGCTGATGGGTGGCGACCAGGTCTATCCGCTGGCGAGCGGCGACGGCTACGAGAGCCGCATGAAAGGGCCCTACCGCGCCGCGCTGCCCGAGCCGCCGATCGGCACGACCCAGCCCACACTCTTCGCGCTGCCCGGCAACCACGACTGGTACGACGGCCTGACCGCCTTCATCCGCCTCTTCGCCCGCCGCAAAGACGGTCACATCGGCGGCTGGCGCACCGAGCAGCGCCGGTCCTACTTCGCCGTCAAGCTGCCCGCCAACTGGTGGCTGTTCGCGATCGACGAGCAGTTCGGCGCCTACATCGACGACCCCCAGCTCCTCTACTTCGAACAGGCCGCCCAGCAACTCGGCCCGGAAGACCGCGTGATCCTCATGACGCCGTCGCCGAAGTGGGTCAAGTCCGTCGACAAACCCGAGGCGTACGACGCCATCGACTACTTCATCCGGAAAATCCTCGACCCGACGGGCGCCACCACACGCGTCCTCGTCTCGGGCGACCTGCACCACTACGCGCGCTACAGCGACCCCTCGCGCGAACTGATCACCTGCGGGGGCGGCGGCGCCTACCTGGTGGGCACGCAACAATTGCCCAAGCAACTCGTCGTTCCCCAGCCGGACACGCTCACTCGCAACCGCAGTGTCAGCCGGCCGTACGAGTTCCGGCAGTCCTATCCGGACGCTGCGACCTCACGACGACTGGGCTGGGGCGTCTTCCGCCGGGTCCCGACCCACAACCCCGGCTTCCTCACGATGCTCGGCATCATTCACGTGCTGACGATGCTCGCGATGACCGGCGCGGCCGCCGGAAACGCCGGCATCGTGCAGCGGCTCTTCAGCATCCCGCTCACCATCATGATCGTGCTCATCCTGGCCGGCTCGGTGGCGTTCGCCCAGCCGCCCAAGGCCGACCGGCGAAAACACACACGCCACTGGATAGCGGGCCTGCTGCACGGCTCCGCCCACATCGGACTCGCGGCCGGCGGCACGTGGCTCTGGCTGCAGCTGCCCTTCCACGACTGGACCTGGCCCGGCCCGCTGATCGTGGCCGTGGTCCTCTACGGCCCGGTGTTCGGCTTCGTCGCGACTCAGTTGACGGCGCTCTACCTGCTGATCGCTTCTTCCGTCGGCGTCAATGTGAACGAACTCTTCGCGGGCCAGGGCATCGAAGACGCGAAAAGCTTCCTGCGCCTGCACATCGCGGCCGACGGCACCCTGACCATCCACCCCATCGGCATCGACAAGATCAGCCACAACTGGACCGCCGACCCCGAGGGCGCGCCCGACATCTCATGGCTGCGCCCGCGCGACCCCCTGACCCCCCGACGCATCGAAAACCCGATCAAAGTCCGCTGACCCAGGCGGCCCCCGGCGACGCAGCCCCGCGTCACTGGGAGCCGGGCCACCTGACGGCGGTCGGGCGGCCTGCGGGACCAGGCGGGCCGGGCCGGGCCGGGCGGGCGGGCGCTGGACTGGGCTGGGCCGGAACGGCTCGGCAGGGCTCCGCGGGCGGCGAGCTGGGTTGGGCCGGGCCGGGCCGGGCTGGGTTGGGCCGGGCTAGGCGCGGCCTGGCTCGGCCGGGCCGGGCGGGCGCTGGGCTGGGCACCCAGGCGGGAGTGGGCCGGGCGGCCCGGCAAGGCTAGGCGTGGGCGGCTGGCAGGGCTGGGCGCACCTGTTGGGTTAACTGTTGGGCAAGTCGAGGCGGCCTCGCAAGGACCGGGCGGGGAGATGGCGGCCGGGCTTGAATGCGTGTTACAGCTGGCGCGGGCGGATGGCCGGGGCGGGGATCGTCAGCTGTAGCGCTCCTCGTGGGACTGGCGCGGGCCGCAGACCGAGGCGCGGCTGCAGGAGCAGCGGGAGCCGTCGGCGTCCATGCGCACGACCACCGCGTCTTTCGGCACGCTGTGGGCGACAACCCGCCCGTCGCCCTCGGCGGTGGTCACACGGGTGCCGACGGCGGGTGCCTCGGCCTGGAATTTCTGGTACAGCGGATGTTCTTACTGGGCCGTAGGCAGCACATCCAGCAGGATGACAGCGGCGGATGCACTGGGTGGCCTCGAGCTGTTCGCGACCAGCAAAGTTCGTACCGATCGTACGAACAACTAAAGGCCCGCCTGCGCTTCCGTCCCAATATTCGAGACGACGCCATGTGACCTACGCCATTCAACGCCAGAAATTAGCGAATAGAAGGCCTGGTAAAAAGACCTTACCATATGAGAGGGACATCGGCTCGCCGCTATTAGATAATGCGCGACCCATTCGCAGTGCTCTAACGTGGATCGCAGGGAAACCAAGGAAGAACGCCCAGGCGCAATCCGGGCGCCGCCTTCCAGCTGATCGCCTCAACAGCAGGGAGCAGCCAATGCACAGTATGCCAACACCGAACACCGAGCATGAGCTGAAGATTGCCTGGCTTCAGCTGGCAACCCAGATGATCGGCCTGATCACGGTAGTTATGACTCTGGCTCACTGACCAGAGGCCGGGCTGGCGCGCCCTCCACAAGCGGATGGCGCCTGCCCGGCTTCAAGTGACGTACGCCTAAGCGACTTCGGGCGAACGACAAATCATTGATTTAATGATACCTATCCTAAAGATTGATCGCTTGAAAGCAATTACTGGCCTTCGCTGTATTGCTCTTCATGGGCTTGCCTTGGTCCGCATACGGAAGCCCGCGAGCACGAGCATCGGGAGCCGTCGGAGTCCAGACGCACCGTCACTGAATCCTTAGGGACGCTGTGCCCTACCACCCGGCCGTCACCCTCGGGGGTCGTCACTCGGCTACCGACAGCCGGCGCAGACTCCGCGAAGCGGGCATATAGGGGATGTTCGTATTTGAGGCAGCACATGAGGCGGCCGCAGGCGCCCGAGATGCGGAGCGGGTTCAGGGGCAGGTCCTGGTCTTTGGCCATGCGGATCGTGACCGGCTCGAAGTCGGTCAGGAAGGTGGCGCAGCACAGGTCGCGGCCGCAGGAGCCGATGCCGCCCTGGACCCGGGCGGAGTCGCGGGCCGAGAGCTGGCGCAGCTCGACCCGGCAGTGCAGGGTAGCGCCGAGATCGCGGACGAGGGAACGGAAGTCGACCCGGTGGGGGGCGGTGAAATAGATCGTCGTGCGAGCGCCGCCGTTGCCGGTCGGGTCGAGCACGTGGTCGACGGCGACGACCTTCATCGGCAGCTCGTGGGCCTTGATCAGCTTCTTGGCGGCGACCTTGGCCTCGGCCTTGCGTTTGCGGAGCAGCTCGTCGCGCCGCAGATCGTCGTCGCCGGCAAGCCCGACGACCCGCGGGAAGCCCGAGGTGTCGTCACTCACCCACTGCGCCGCCCAGACGCACTCCGCCACCTCGGGGCCGTCGTCCGTGGGTACCAGCACACGGTCGCCGACCTGGGGCGAGAACTCGCCCGGATCGAGGTAGTAGAGGCGGCCGTACCGGTTGAAACTGACCGCGCACAGCATGCCCATGGTCACCACCCTACGACGCCCGACACGCCGCACCAAATGCCTGTTTTGGGCTACCCGTCGGGGTTGTCGTATAGACGCGACACAACCGGGCAGATCGACCCTCGTTGGGCAGACCCGTAGACGCCGCTGCCCGCGGCCGAACTCGGGAGGAACCCCATGACGCCCGCCAGGTCGCTGGCCGCCAGTGTCGTCGCGCTCGGTTTTGCCGGCGCGCTCACCGCACCTCAGCCGGCTCTCGCGGCCCCCGCAATCTGCGAGCGGCCCGAGAACTTCGCGGCACAGTCCGGTGCCGAGCTCTTTCGCATCAACAAGCTCGAGGTGCGGGCCAAGGTCACGGAACGGCCCCGTACGAAGAACGAGACCACGAAGAACGAGAACAGCCCGGTGCACGACGCCGCCAACCGGGTCCTGAGCGGTGAGCCCGACCCGGCGATCCCCGACCCGGCGGACAGCGACACCCCGAGCGAGGGCATCGGCATGATCGGGACGGGTGCGCTGGGCTACCTCGGCGTCCTCCCGAAGAGAGCGCCCGCCCCGACCGGCGACGCCGACGTGGTGCCGACCGGGAACGATGGCCTCGGCGGGGTCGCCGAGCGAGGCGGCGCGATCGTGAACGGCTTGACCGGCCGCTCCGATGCGACAGACACCGGATCACCGGGAGCCGGCGGCGGCGAGCCTGCGGACAACGGCTCCAGCAAGCAGACCGACGACGAGCGGACCGGCAACCGCGGCAAGCAGACCGACGACGAGCGGACCGGCAGCGGCGGCGATCGAACCGGAAGCGACGACCGGGACGGCGACGACCGCGATCGTGGCGACCGGACCGGCGGCGGCCAGCAGGACAGCGACGGCGACGGCGACGGCGACGGCGACGCCGTTGACGACGAAGCGCCTGCCGGGGGTGGCAAGGCCGATCGGCGGGTGAAGGACGACGCGCGGACCCTCAGCGCGGCGATCTCCGACGTCGGCGCGGGACAGGCGCGCACCGCGACGATCGGAACGGCCCGGCTGGCCTCGGCCGCCTATGCGCGGATGCTTGACGGATACCCCGGCGACAAAGGCTCGGCAACCCACGCCGCACTGGTGAAGCCGCTGATCCAGCAGGCCCCGCCGACCAACGCGAAGGCGTCGGGGCGCTCGACCCCGGCCGGGAAGGCCGGCCCGCTGCGCCTGGGCGACGGCCGGCTGACCACGCACGCCCAGTGGGATGCGGGCATGGCCTGCGGTCGCGTCGCCGGCGAGACCGGCCGCGCCCACGCCGAGCTGAGCGGCGCGAGCATCCTCACCGGCGGGCGGGGCCCGCTGGTGCGCGTTCCTGGCGTGATGACGAGTCAGGGCGTGACCGGGATCGAGAACCGGGACGGCGTACCTCGCACGGTCGCCCGCTCGACCGTCACGGCCGAGCGCATCGAGCTTTTCGGCGGCAAGGTGCGCCTGCGCGTGCTGCGGGCGCCGACTCTCGAGGCCACGATGTCGGCCACTTCGGGCGGCCAGGTGAGTTATCGCCCGGCGATCGTCGAGGTCTCGGGCGAGGGCATCGCGACCAAGCGCCTGGAGGCGGCCGGCGAGAACCTCGACGTCTCCCTGCCCCCCGGTCGCCACACGATGGAGTCGGCCCCGCTGCGGAACCTCACCGAGCTGGACGAATTGCAGAAGGCCGCGCCTCTGCCCGTGCCGCCTATCCCCGGCCTGCCGCCGCTGGCCGGCCACGAGCCCGAGTCGGTGCCCGTCCCGGGCGCGGGTGCGAAGCTGCGGGTCTCGCTGGGCGATGTGCGGCAGGCCGTCAAGGGCCACGCCATCGCGGCGCGGGCCTCGGCCGTGAAGATCTCGCTGACCCAGCCGGCCGGCTCGAAGCACCGGGGCAAGGGCGGTTACGCCGACAAGTCCGGCGTCTCGCTCAGCATGTCGCTGGGTCTGCTGGAGGCCGCCGCGGTCTCGCCTGAGAGCCCGGAGCTCACGCCGGCGGGCGCCGGTGGTGGCCTTCCGGTGACCGGCTCCGACGTGGTTCGTGTCGTTGTGGCCGGTGGCGCGCTGCTGCTGGCCGGAGTGGTGGCCGTCATGTTCGGCCTGCGACGTCGCCGTTCGCGGCTCTGACCGTGGGTTGAATGTCGGGGGGTGGCCGCGCCTTGGTGACGGCTGCCCCTCGACCCGTACCGGAACCCGCTCATCCGGATGGAGGCATGTCGATACCCCGATGGATGAGGCGACCCCGGACGGACGTCTTTTCCTGCTCCACCGAGCGTTCCGAAGGCACTCCCGGGCGAAGACAACGATCGATTCGTAGCGTTGAGTGATCCCTACACCTGCGGGGGGTGCAGGAGGTCGCGGCGTCGCATTCGGAGCTCTGGTTGTCCGAAAGCGGCGCCGCGCCCATGTGCGCACCACCGAGCGCATGCTCACAGCGGCACCGGTACAGCCAGGTCTTGCGAGCCCCGAAGCAGTTCCTCAGCCTCGCTGTAGTCAGCGGCGACAGCGCTCAGAACGTACGCCGCGAGGTCGGCCGCGGCGCGGATCTCGGCGGGCCGGGGCGGAAAACTCGCGGGCGCGCCGAGCGTCACGGCCTCGGCGGAGGTCAGAACCCCGGCCAGCACCGCGGCGAGGTTGTCTCGCGTGCTCACCATCCAGTCGTGGAGGGCCGCAGCCAGATCGGCGGTTGCCTCGAACCGCTCGTCGAGGCCGTCGCCGTCGCCCGACAGGTGGGTGACGGCACGTCGGCGAAGGTCGTCGTAGGCCTCGGCCGCCTCGCCCTCCCACTCGCCGGGCGGGGGCAGAGTGGAGGCGGCCCCGGCACAGACCCGGGCACCGGCCCGGAGATCGGGAACCGCCTCGGCGAGGGCCGACGGGCGCAGCCCGGCAACGGCATGGGCGGCGTCGGCGGGCAGGAGACGTACGCGTCGAAGCTCTTCCCAGACCGGGTGGCCGCTCGGCGCACCGGCCTCGTCGAGAACGCTCTCGGCACGACGCAGCAGGGGTATGGCCGCGTCGAGCACCTGGTCGAGACGATCCATCACAACTCCTGGATGAGGTGGCGCTCGACCGCCTCGTCGGTTTCGGCATAGTGTCGCCGGGTGGTGCGCACCGAGCGGGCCACTTCCGCCAGGCGGGCGGCGGCGGAGGACGTCTCACGGGCGCGAGCCTCGAGCACCGCGGCCCAGCGCTCATGCAGCGCCCGACCGACCTGACCGGGCAGACCCTGCGTGGCGAAGGCGTCTGGGGCGAGGGCCAGCGAGGGGACCTCGCGGGCGAGGGCGGTCAACGAGTCGGCTGCCTGATCGAGGCGATCGGCCAGGTGGTCCATGTCAGGCCTCCCCCAGCGAGCGGAGTTTTCCGAAGGTCTCGTCGTGGAGCTTCTCGCGGGCCCAGCGAGCCGCCTCGGCGGCCTGGGCGACGGTGGCCCGCAACTCGCGGGCGAACTCGACCGGATTGCGATGCTGCAGGCCGCCGTGAAGCTGGATGTCCGCTATGCGGCCGGCGGCGGTCACGACGACCTCGATCGAGTCGTCGGACGAGTGAACCGAGACCTGGTGCGACTCGACCAGGCGGTCGTAGTCGGCGCGAAGCTGCTCGAACCGTCGATGCCGCTCGATCGCCTCACTGATCCACGCCTCGTCGATCTCACGGGCCATGCCGAGGCTCCTCACCGTCTGTCATTGCAGCGTCGCGGACCGGGACCAGAACGTACCCGGAAGAGTGACGGCTTCGCTACGACTCGTTTTCCACTGTGGATAACTCGGCGGTGACGGACCGCGGGGCGGGCGTTCTGTCAGAGGTCCGCAATACCATCGGTGCCGTGACTGACGTCTTCGCCGATTTGGTGGGCCAGGAAGATCCGGTCGCCACGCTGCGGCAGGCAGCCGCGGCAGCCGCCCGGGTCGTGGCCGGTGAGCAGGTGGCCGCCGGCGCGATGACCCATGCCTGGATCTTCACGGGTCCGCCCGGCAGCGGCCGCTCGGTGGCGGCGCGCGCCTTCGCGGCGGCGCTCGAGTGCCAGCGTGACGGTGTCGGCTGTGGCGAGTGCCACGGCTGCCACACCACGCTCGGCAAGACCCACGCCGACGTCCGCTTCGTCGTGCCCGAGGGCCTGTCGATCGGCGTCAACGAGATGCGCGCCCTCGTGCTGCGGGCCGCCAGCGCGCCCTCCGGCGGCCGGTGGCAGATCGTCGTGATCGAAGATGCCGACCGGCTCACCGAGCAGGCGGGCAACGCCCTGCTCAAGGCGATCGAGGAGCCGCCACCGCGCACGGTCTTCCTGCTCTGCACCCCGTCGACGCACCCCGACGACATCTCCGTGACGATCCGCTCGCGCTGCCGGGTGGTGGCGCTGCGCCAGCCGCCGGCCGACGCGGTGGCCGAGGTCCTCGTGCGGCGTGACGGCATCGCGCCCGACGTGGCGGCCTGGGCGGCCGCCGCGGCGCAGGGCCACGTCGGGCGGGCGAAAAGGCTGGCCAACGACGTCGAGGCCCGGGGCCGGCGCGAGGCCGTGCTGTCGGTGCCGCGGCGGCTGACCGGGGTGGGTGCCTGCTTCGAGGCGGCGAGCGCCCTGATCAAGGCGGCCGAGGCCGAGGCGGCCGAGCAGCTCGTCGAGACCGACGCGTCCGAGAAGGCCGCCCTCGAGCAGGCCCTCGGCGCGGGCGGCACCGGCCGGGGCGCCGCCGGGGCGATGCGCGGGGCCGCCGGTCAGATCAAAGACCTGGAGCGCCGGCAGAAATCCCGGGCCACCCGCTCGAAACGTGACGCACTCGACCGGGCGTTGGTCGACCTCGCCGGTTTCTATCGCGACGTCCTGATCACCAACCTGCGCGCCCCGGTGGGCGTCGTGCACACCGACGTGGCGGCTCAGTCCGGGGCCGCGGCCGGCAAGTGGTCACCCGAAAGCGCGTTGCGCCGGCTGGAAGCGGTGCTGGCCTGCCGCCAGGCGATCGACGAGAACGTCAAGCCCGAAATCGCCGTTGAGGCCATGATGCTGAGTCTCTGGCGCGGCTGACCCCGCCGAGGCCGCGACTGCGGCGCCCAGCTCACCCCGGCCAAGGCCGCGACTGCGGCCCAGCTCACCCCGCCGGCCGCGACTATGTGGCCCGGCCGGCTCAGCGACGACTGACGTGGCTGGGGCCGTCCGGGGACTCGTCGTCGTTGACGCCGAGCAGCTCTGCCATCTCGTCGAGCGGAGGCTCCTGACTGTCGCCGTCAGGGGTGCGGTCGGCGCGCGCAGGGGTGGCCACCAGATCGGGGGCTTCGAAGTCAGGGCCGGGCGGAACCGAGGTCGACGCGGGCGCCGGATGGGTCGGCTCGCTCGTGGCCAGCAGGGTGGTGAGCCGGTCGCCCACGGCGGTCGCGATCTCGTCGACCGGCCGGGCCGCGTCGAGCACCAGGTAACGCTTCGGGTCGGCCGCGGCCAGGTCGAGGAAGGCGTAGCGCACCCGTTCGTGGAAGGCGCGCGATTCGCTCTCGAGCCGGTCGGCGCCCTCGCCGCGCGAGTCGACCCGGTTCAGGCCCACGCCGGGGTCGACGTCGAGCAGCACCACCAGGTCGGGCTTGAGGCCACCGGTGGCCCACGACGACAGCCAGGAGATCTCGGAGACCGGCAGTGTGCGCCCGGCGCCCTGGTAGGCCAGTGACGAGTCCACATATCTGTCGCTGATCACGACCGCACCGCGGGCCAGCGCCGGGCGGACCACCGTGGCGACGTGATGCGCGCGGTCGGCGGCGTACAGAAGGGCCTCGGCCCGGGCCGACGGCGTCTCGCTCTTGTCGAGGACGAGGCGTCGGATGCGGGCGCCGACATCGGTGGCGCCGGGCTCGCGGGTGACCACCACGTCGCGTCCCTGCGATTGCAGCACCGATGCGAGACGCTGCACCTGGGTCGACTTGCCCGCGCCCTCGCCGCCTTCGAAGACGACGAAGACGCCGCTGCGCACGAATTGCTCGACCGGCGACAGCGGCCGTCCCCGGATCGAGCCCCACAGGTCGGCCAGCACCGGCACGCCGCGCTTGTCGTCCATCTGGCGGAACGAACCGATGCCGACGAAGACGCCGATCGCGCCGGCGACCAGCAGCAGCACGCGGGTCGAGGAGACGTCGAAGCTGACCGCGCCGAGGTCGACGCGGCGAGAGCTGCCGAGGCCGACGAGGAAGCCGGAGATCGTGATGGCGAGCAGCAGCACCATCCGTACGCCGATCTGGACGACGGCGAAGACCCGGCCGCGTACGGCGTCGTCGACCTCGCCGTAGAGCAGCGTGGTGCCGGCCAGGAACGCCATGCCCGCGCCCGCACCGACCAGCAGCGCGCCGACCAGCGCCATCGAGAGGTGGAAGGCCACGCCCAGGAACATGACCGACCCGCTGGCCAGCACGATGCTCATGCCGAACCAGCGGCGCCGGGACAGATCGCGGATGATCATCGGGCCGAGTCCGATGCCGAGCGCCAGGCCCATGAAGATCGTGCCGAAGAGCAGGTAGAACGCGGCTTCACCGGCGCCGAGCGAGGTGGCGAACGTCTTGGCCGCGCCGATCACGACGCCGCCGGCCGCGAAGGCGCCGAAGATGCCCAGCACCAGGCCCCGTACGAGGGGGGTGGTGCCGATGTATTTCCAGCCGTCGAGGAACTGGCGGGTCATGCTCTGCTGGGCGGCCTGTTGCCGCTGCTCGCTCTTACCGCCGATCTCTTTGATGCCGAAGAAGACGGTGATCGCCGTGACCAGCCGGGCGACCGCGTTGAGATAGAGCGCGATCTGCACGGGCTGCGCCCAGTCGGGCAGGGACGCGCCTGACTGCTGGATGCCCGCGGTGAGGGCCGACAGCGCGAGCGCGGCGAGGATCGGCGTGATGCCGTAGGTGGTGACGAGCGTGAGCTGGTTGGAGACCTCGATCCGCGATTTCGGGATGAGGTTGGGGACCGCGGCTTCCTTGGCCGGGATCCAGATCAGCGTGATCGTCTCGCCGATGAACGTGGCGATCGTCGCCCAGGCCACGGTGACGGCCGGGGAACCGCCGAACAGCGGAACGAGCGGGATCGAGCCGTAGAAGACGAACCTGATCAGGTCGGTGATGACCATCGTGTAGCGACGGTCGAACCGGTCGGCGAACACCCCGGCGATCGGGCCGAGCAGCAGGGCGGGCAGCAGGCGGACGGCGATGGTGCCACCGAACGCGGCGCCCTGACCGGCGCTGCTCTGGAACTGGGCGGCGGCGAAGATGCCGGTGGCCAGCAGGCCGATCCAGTCGCCGAACGAGGCGAGCCCCAGGACGAGCCAGAGACGGCGGAACGGCCGGATGCGCAGCACGGAGCGCAGCGCCGCCGCGCCCGATAGGTCTACCGGGCCGGTTTCCCGCTTTTCGGTGTCGATGGTCGTCTTACCTTCCGTGATCCCCGCAGGGTGCACTCTATCGGGCGGCGCGCAGGCGCCCGTTTACCCACGTTCGGGTATCGAAGAAGTGAAGAGCTTTCGCATTCCTCGTAACGGCGTTACGGTGCTGGCGTGACCGACCGCACAGTGTTGAAGGAGCGGCTCGATCGGGCCACCGCCCACCTCGAGACGCCCGTCGCGGCCGTCGACCTCGCGGCCTTCGACGACAACGCCGATCAGCTCGCGGCCCGCTCCGGTGGCAAGCCCCTGCGGGTGGCCAGCAAGTCGGTGCGGTGCCGCACGCTGCTCGAACGCGTTCTCGCCCGCCCCGGTTGGCACGGCGTGATGGCGTACACGTTGCCCGAGGCGATCTGGCTCGTGCGCTCCGGCGTCACCGATGACGTGCTGGTGGCGTACCCCTCGGTTGATCGCGCCGCACTGCGCGAGCTGTCCACCGATCCCAAGCTCGCCGCAGCCATCTCGATCATGGTGGACCACTCGGCGCACCTCGATCTGGTCGATCAGGTGACCCCTCCGGGTGACCGTCCGGTCGTACGGCTCTGTCTGGATCTCGACTCGTCATGGCGTCCGGCGGGTGCCATGCATCTGGGCGTACGACGTTCGCCGGTGCACTCCGCGGGTCAGGCCGCCGCGCTGGCTCGCCGGATCGTCGCGCGGCCCGGCTTCCGGCTGGTGGGAATGATGTCCTACGAGGCGCAGATCGCCGGGCTCGGTGACCTGCCGCCCGGCCAGGCCTTGCGCGGCCGGGCGATCCGCTTCATGCAGGGCCGTTCGTTCCCCGAGATCGTGCGGCGGCGCGGCGCGGCGGTCGCGGCCGTCCGCGAGCTCGCCGACCTCGAATTCGTCAACGCCGGCGGCACCGGCAGCGTGGCCGCGACCGGCGCCGACCCGGTCGTCACCGAGGTCACCGCGGGCTCCGGCCTCTACGGACCGACGCTGTTCGACGCCTACTCCGCGTGGCGCCCGACCCCGTCCGCGTTCTTCGCGCTCAGCGTCGTGCGCCGCCCGGCGCCGCGGATCGCCACCGTGCTCGGCGGCGGCTGGATCGCCTCGGGACCGGCCGAGACGTCCCGGCAGCCGACCCCCTACCTGCCGTCCGGCCTGAAGTTCAAGCCGGACGAGGGGCCGGGGGAGGTGCAGACGCCGTTGCTCGGCGAGGTGGCCGACACGCTGCGTCCCGGCGACCGGGTCTGGTTCCGTCACGCCAAGGCCGGCGAGCTTTGCGAACACGTCAACGAGCTTCAACTGGTCGACGGCGAGTCAGCGACGCCGGCCCCGACCTACCGCGGTGAGGGCCATGCCTTCCTGGGGTGACTCAGGCGGTCACGTGGCGGTGCAGGTATTCGCGGATCAGGGCTTTCGCCTCGGTCAGCACGGCCTCGTCGCCACCCTGGTCGCGCCGGAACGCCAGCTTGATCAGCGCGTCGGCCGCCTCGACCGAGATCTCGAGCGAGAACCGCAGCCGCGCCCGGTCGATGAGCTGGAACTGGTCGACCAGCAGCCCCGCGAGGCGCTCGGCGATGACCGCGTTGTTGTCGCGCTCGACGTCGAGCAAGTGCACGTCGACGACGTCGCCGAAGTGCAGAGTGCGGAAGCCGGCGACCGTACGGTGCATCTGGATGAAGATGTCGATCGCGGCGTCGACGCCGTCCCACCAGTGGGCGAACGTCTCGCTGCCGAAGCGGTCGGACAGCCCTTGCAGGTAGGCGTCCATGTTGCGCATCGCGAGCGCCTGGACGATCGCCCGCTTGTCGGGGAAGAACTGGTAGACCGAGCCGATGGCCACCTCGGCCCGCTCGGCCAGAAGTGTCGTGGTCAGGCCCTCATAGCCGACCTCGTCGACAAGCTCGGCGCAGGCGTCGAGCATGCGCTGGACCCGGGCAACGCTTCTGCCCTGCACCGGAACACGGCGCAGTGGCCCGGTGGTGACGGTTGGTGTCGACACGCGTCGCCACTCCCTCTCAGCAGTGATAATCGGAACGTTACTCGGATCAACGAGCGAGACGCATCGACGGGACGCGCGAGGTGCTCGGCATTCCCGGTTTTGTGCGACTGTCCGCTCGTACGGAGGACAAGGGCCTAAATGACGACCCCGCGCAACGCCCGACGCTGGATCAACTGGGGCGGCAACCAGCAGTCACTCGCCCTCGACGTCCTGACTCCTGGCACTGTCGACGAGGTGGCGGCTCAGGTCAAGGAGGCGTCGGGAACCGGACGCCGGGTCAAGGTGGTGGGCAGCGGCCACTCCTTCACCGCGATCGCCGTCGCCGACGACCAGCGGATGCTGCTCGACCGGATGACCGACCTCATCGCGGTCGACGGCCCGCTGGTGACGGTGCAGGCCGGGATGCCGCTGTGGAAGCTCAACGAGACGTTGGTCCGGCACGGTCTGGCGATGCCCAACCTGGGCGACATCGACGCGCAGACGGTGGCCGGCGCGATTTCGACGGGTACGCATGGCACGGGCGCGACGCATACGACGTTGGCCTCCTGCGTCGAAGCCGTCAAGATCGTCACCGGGAACGGCGAGGTTCTGAGCCTGGCCAGCGGTGACGAGATCTTCCCGGCCGCGCAACTCGGCATCGGCGCGCTGGGCATCCTCGTCGAGGTGACGCTGCGTTGCGTGCCGGCGTTCACGCTGCTGGCCGACGAGCGGCCGATGGCGCTGGCCGACGTGCTGGCCGGTCTGGACGAGTGGATCCCGAGCAACGAGCACGTCGAGTTCTACTGGTACCCGTACACGGATCGGGCGCAGCTCAAGCGCAACAACAAGGTGGCCGAGAGCCACAGCCCGCTGTCGGCGTTCCGCGGCTGGATGGACGACGAGTTCCTGGCCAACACCGTCTGGCAGGGCGTCTGCCGGCTCGGCCGCCGGATGCCGGCCATCGTGCCGACGGTGCAGTCGATCGCGGCCCGGGCGCTCACGGCCCGCACCTACACTTCGCGCTCGGATCTGGTCTTCTGCACGCCGCGGCGAGTGCACTTCACCGAGATGGAGTACGAGATCCCGCGCGCGGCCCTGCCCGAGGTGCTCGACGCGCTGCCCCGGATCATCGACGCGCTGCCGTTCAAGGTCCAGTTCCCGGTCGAGGTGCGGTTCACCGGCCCGGACGACGTCTGGCTCTCGCACGGCTACGGCCGCGAGTCGGCGTACGTGGCGGTGCATCAGTTCACCGGCGCGCCTCACGAGCCCTACTTCCAGGCCTTCGAGGCGCTCTGCCAACCTCTCGGCGGGCGTCCTCACTGGGGCAAACTGCACTACCGTACGGCCGAGGACCTGCGCCCCGCCTATCCGAAGTTCGACGACTTCGTGGCCGTGCGCGACCGCCTCGACCCGGCCCGGGTCTTCACCAACGAATACCTGGACCGGGTGCTCGGCGTCTGATTACTCCGCGCTCGCCGCGGCCTTCGCCGGCGCGGCCTTCTTGGCGGGCGCCTTCTTGGCCGGCGTCGCCTTCTTGGCCGCGGTCTTCTTGGCGGGAGTCGCCTTCTTGGCGGCGGCCTTCTTCGCGGGCGCCTTGTCGGCGGCGGCCTTGGCCGGAGCCTTCTTGGCCGTCCGCTTCTTGGGCGCGGGGCCCTTGGCCCGCTTCTCGGCCAGCATCTCCGAGGCCTGCTCGATGGTGAGCTCCTCGGGCGTCTGGTCGCGGCGCAGCGAGGCGTTGAACTCGCCGTCGGTCACGTAGGGGCCGAAACGGCCGTCCTTGATGACCATCGGCTTCTCGGTCACCGGGTCGGGACCCATCTCGCGCAGCGGCGGCTTGGCCGCGGCCCGGCCCCGGGTCTTCGGCGCGGCCAGCAGGGCGAGCGCCTCGTCCAGGGTGACCGTGAAGAGCTGATCTTCACTCGCGAGAGAACGCGAGTCGGTGCCGCGCTGAACATACGGCCCGTACCGGCCGTTCTTCGCGATGATCTCGTTGCCCTCGGGGTCCTTGCCGACCAGCCGGGGCAGCGAGAGCAGCTTGATCGCCTGCTCGAGGGTGAGGGTGCTCGGCGACTGTGAGCTGAACAGTGACCCACGTCGTTCGCCGCTCTGCACGTACGGCCCGAAGCGGCCGGACTTGAGCAGCACGGGCTCGTTGGTCGCCGGGTCGTCGCCGAGGCTGCGTTCGCCACCGCCGCCGAGGAAGAGCTCCTCGACCTTCTCGGGGGTGAGCTCGTCGGGCGCGACCCCCTCGGGGATCGAGACCCGGTTGCTCGGGTCGTTCGTCTGTTCCTCGGTCGCTCCGGGATCCTGACGCTGCAGGTAGGGCCCGTAACGGCCGACCCGCACCACGATGTGGCGCCCCTGCTCGTCGTCGAAGAGCGGGATCGAGTTGATCAGGCGGGCGTCGATCGCGGTGAGGTTCTCGGTGACCATCTTGCGCAGGCCACCGGACCTGGCGATCACATCGTCGGCCCCGGCGGTCTGGCTGCCGAAGTAGAAGGAGGTGAGGAAGTCGAGCGAGGCGTGGTCGCCCCCGGCGATGCCGTCGAGGTCGTTCTCCATCGCGGCGGTGAAGCCGTAATCGACCAGGCGCGGGTAATGCGTCTCCATGAGGTTGACCACGGCGAACGCGATGAACGTCGGGATCAGCGCCTGTCCGCGCTTCTCGACGTAGCCACGGTCCTGGATCGTCTGCATGATCGACGCGTACGTCGAGGGGCGGCCGATGCCGAGCTCTTCCATCGCCTTGACCAGCGAGGCCTCGGTGTAGCGGGCCGGCGGGCTGGTGTGGTGACCCGCGGCGGCCAGCTCGTCGGCGGTCAGCGGCTGGTCCTTGACCAGGTTGGGCAGGCGCCGCTCGGCGTCCTCGGCCTCGGCGTTCTCGTCGTCGGACGACTCGACGTAGGCCCGCAGGAAGCCCGGGTCGGTGATCGTCTTACCGGTGGCGCCGAAGTCGGCCTCCTCCTGGGCGGAGGAGACGGCCCGGATGCGTACGGAGATCGAGTTGCCGACCGCGTCGGTCATCTGCGAGGCGACCGTACGCCGCCAGATGAGCTCGTAGAGGCGGAACTCGTCGCCGGACAGCTCGTTGGCCACCTCGGCGGGCGTGCGGAACGAGTCACCGGCGGGCCGGATCGCCTCGTGCGCCTCCTGCGCGTTCTTGACCTTGCCGGTGTAGCGGCGCGGCTCCGGCGGGACGCTGCGCTCGCCGTAGAGCTCGGCGATCTGCCGGCGGGCGGCCGCGATGGCCGTCTCCGACAGGTTGACCGAGTCGGTCCGCATATAGGTGATGTAGCCGTTCTCGTAGAGGCGCTGGGCCGTGCGCATCGCCTGGGCGGACGACATGCGCAGCTTGCGAGCCGCCTCCTGCTGCAGCGTCGAGGTGATGAAGGGCGCGTACGGCCGGCGGCGGTACGGCTTCTCCTCGACCCGCGTGACGGTGAAGTTCTGGCCTTCGAGGCGGGCGGCCAGTCCGCGCGCGCCGCCCTCGTCGAGCTGCACGACGGCGGCGCCCGGCTTGAGACGGCCGGTGGTGGGCTCGAAGTCCTTGCCGGTCGCGATGCGGTCGCCGTTCAGCGCGATCAGCGTGGCGTTGAACTGCCGCGGGCCTTCGATCTGGCCCTGAACGGCCAGCAGGGCGTTGATGTCCCAGTATTCGGCCGTGCGGAACGCCATGCGCTGGCGCTCACGCTCGACCACGATGCGGGTCGCCACGGACTGGACGCGGCCGGCCGAGAGCTTCGGCATGACCTTCTTCCAGAGCACCGGGCTGACCTCGTAGCCGTAGAGGCGGTCGAGGATGCGGCGGGCTTCCTGGGCGTCGACGAGGTTCTGGTCGATCTGGCGCGGGTTGGCCACGGCGGCCTGGATCGCGGGCCGGGTGATCTCGTGGAAGACCATGCGGTGGACCGGGACCTTGGGCTTGATCGTCTCGAGCAGGTGCCAGGCGATCGCCTCGCCCTCGCGGTCCTCATCGGTGGCGAGGAAGACCTCGTCGACCTCGCGGGCCAGCTTCTTGAGCTTGGCGATCTGTTGCTTGCGGTCAGCCGAGATCACATAGAGAGGGTGGAAGCCGTTGTCGACGTCGACACCCAGCCGCGCCCACGGCTCGCCCTTGTACTGCTCGGGCACCTCGTCGGCGTTCTTCGGCAGGTCGCGGACATGACCGATGGAGGCCTCGACCAGGTAGTCGGGGCCCAGATAACCGGCGATCGTCTTGGCCTTCGAGGGGGACTCGACGATGACCAGACGGGTCGTCCTGGCTTCACTCGGCACGGCACTCCCAAACTTCGCATTCTTAGCGTCTCGCCATCCGGCCCGGCGGGGCACAGACTTTCAACGTAACGCGCCGGACGTCGCCACATTCCCGGGGAGCCCCGGAGTCGGATGGTAACGGTCCGGCCACCGTATGCCTCCGACGGCGACACCGTACACCGCGAACATGCTGTCGTGTCGCACACAATCCAGGAAGATCACGCACTCGCGCCGCCCGGCCAGAGCTGGGCCGGGGCTGCGAGGGGACGCTCTCCGACCAGCTCAGCGAGGCGCGTCACCCGCCTTCTACCCATGATCGAATATCGGCGTCCGTCATCCGACAGGCGGCCCGCGAGACCGGCCCGGACCAGCGCCCCGTCGATCTCCGTCACATCTTTGGCCGGGTCGAGGCCGAGCGCGTAGCCGCCCGGGACGGGATCGCCGGCGGCCGCAACCCAGAGGCGCAGGCGGGGGCCGCTGAGGAAGAGTTGCGCGGCGGCCCGGGGCCAGGCCTCGGCGAGACCATTCAACCTCCGGGAGTACGCCGTGAGCACCTCGAATCGGGGTTCGGGCGTTCCGGGCCTTTCATCCTCGGGAGCGGACAATTCCGGCGTTTCGTCGCGGTCGTCACCCCGTACGCCCTCGGGGTCGGCCGGCCGCCAATGGGCCACCAGACCACGGGCGACCAGCTCGGCGACCAGGACATGAACCCGCCAGGCGCCGGAGACCAGGACCGAGACGCGGGCGGTCCCTCCCATGCGCCCGAGCCGGCCCGGACCGGCGAGCAGGCCGGCAAGATCGGCGGGAGATGGTTCGGTCGTCTCGGCACCGAAGAACGGGAGCTGACGACCGGCGTCGTGCGGGGGGACGGGCCGCGGAAGAACGGGCCTTTTGGCAGCCTCGACCGGCGCGGGCAGCACCTCGCGCGGGATCAGGGGCCACCCCGTCTCGGTCATCTCACCGGCACTCGGGCACTTCGTCGAAGGCGGCCTTGAGCTCGACCGAGTTGAGCTTGCTGGTGTCGAGGCTGCTCGCCTGATAGTCGGTCTGCAGACGCCCGACGACCTCGGTCACCTTCTGATAGAAAGTCTCGGCCGGGGCCGTCTGCAGAGCCTCGATGCCGGTCTTGGCCCGGGCGTATGCGTCGCGCGTGGCGGCCAGCGAGCCCGCGAAGCCGTCGGCGATCTCCTGACCGTTTTCCACGTCGGGCACGCCGGCCTTGGCCACCCCGGCCCGGGCACGCTCGCTCGCGGCCTCGGCGCCGCCGAAGAGGCGCATCAGATTCTCTTTGGCCTGACCCGGGGTCGTCGCCGATTCCATCTGCTGCTGGGTGCGGGTGGTGAGGGAGCCGATCTCGCTGCGCCAGGGCTCCAGAGTGGTGCAGACCGCCGTGGCCCAGGCTCGCGGGCTGTGCGAACCGGAACAGGCGGCGAGGAGTGCGGAGAGCGCGAGAAGAACGAGCAATGCGAGGGGACGGGCCGGGCGCATGGGAAGCAGCGTACGGGCCACATCTATGGTGCGGGGCACCCGAGGGGTGCTCGGGTGCCCCGTTTCAGCCCGGCGCCGGAGCGTCAGGCGGTGACCTTCGCGGTCGGGGTGGAGTTGCCGGCCGCGCCCGAGGGGGTGTCGTCGCCCATCGAGATCGGCTTGCGCTTGCTCCACACCACCGCACCGGCCACGATCGCCGCGGCGACGATCGCGATGGTGATGCGCAGTGCGTTGTTCTGCTCGTCGCCGATGCTCCAGGCCACGACGGCCGGGGCGATCAGCAGCGAGACCAGGTTCATCACCTTGAGCAGCGGGTTGATGGCCGGGCCCGCGGTGTCCTTGAACGGGTCACCGACGGTGTCGCCGATGATCGTGGCTTCGTGCGCCTCGGAGCCCTTGCCACCGAAGTTGCCGTCCTCGACCAGCTTCTTGGCGTTGTCCCAGGCCCCACCGGAGTTGGACAGGAAGACCGCCATCAGCGTGCCGGTGCCGATCGCACCGGCCAGGTAGGACGCGAGCGCGCCGGCGCCGAGACCGAAGCCGACCGCGATCGGCGCCAGGATGGCCAGCAGACCGGGGGTGAGCAACTCGCGCTGCGCGTCCCGGGTGCAGATGTCGACCACCCGGCCGTACTCGGGCCGCTGGGTGCGGTCCATGATGCCGGGGAACTCGCGGAACTGGCGGCGGACCTCCATGACGACCGCGCCCGCCGAACGGGAGACGGCGTTGATGGCCAGGCCGGAGAAGAGGAACACCACGGCCGAGCCGATCAGCAGACCGACCAGGTTGCGCGGGTTCGCGATGTTGAGCAGACCGAGAATCTCGTCGCCCACCTGGCCGGCATCGATGCCGGCGTCGGCGAGCGAGGTGGCCAGGCTGTTGGTGTACGAGCCGAACAGCGCGGTCGCGGCCAGCACGGCGGTCGCGATCGCGATGCCCTTGGTGATGGCCTTGGTGGTGTTGCCGACCGCGTCGAGCTCGGTGAGGATCTGCGCGCCCTTCTCGTCGACGTCACCGGACATCTCGGCGATGCCCTGCGCGTTGTCGGAGATCGGGCCGAAGGTGTCCATCGCGACGATGACGCCGACCGTGGTCAGCAGGCCGGTGCCGGCCAGCGCGACGGCGAACAACGACAGCGTGAGCGACGATCCACCCAGCAGGAACGCGCCGTAGACGCCCGCGCCGAGCAGCAGCGCCGAATAGACCGCCGACTCGAGGCCGACGCTGACGCCGGCCAGGACCACGGTGGCCGCGCCGGTCTGCGACGACTTGCCGATGTCCTGCACCGGGCGACGGTTGGTCTCGGTGAAGTAGCCGGTCAGCGCCTGGATGGCGGCGGCCAGCACGATGCCGATGACGACCGCGCCGACCGCGATCCAGCGCGGGTCACGGCCACTGGCGAGCACGTCGGCGGCGATGCCGTCGTCCTCGAAGCCGGCGAACGTGGACGGCAGGTAGAGGAAACTGACGATCGCGACGGCGATCGCGGCGATCGCGGCGGAAATGTAGAACGCCCGGTTGATGGCGGTGAGACCGTTGCGGTCGCTCGGACGCAGCCGGGTGATGAAGACGCCGAGGATGGCGATCACGACACCGACCGTCGAGACGATCAGCGGGAAGATCAGGCCGTCCTGGCCGAACGCGACCTGACCCAGGATCAGAGCGGCCACCAGGGTCACCGCGTACGACTCGAACAGGTCGGCCGCCATGCCGGCGCAGTCGCCGACGTTGTCGCCCACGTTGTCGGCGATGGTGGCGGCGTTGCGCGGGTCGTCCTCGGGGATGCCCTGCTCGACCTTGCCGACCAGGTCAGCACCGACGTCGGCGGCCTTGGTGAAGATGCCACCGCCGACCCGCATGAACATGGCGAGCAGCGCCGCGCCGAAGCCGAAGCCCTCGAGCACGGTCGGGGCGTCGCTACGGAAGATCAGCACGACCAGGGCGCCACCGAACAGGCCCAGGCCGACGGTGAGGAAACCGACCACACCACCGGTACGGAAGGCGATGCCCATGGCGGTCTCGCGGCCGCCGTTCTCCCCCGCCGCCGCGGCCACCCGCAGGTTGGCGCGGGTGGCGAGCGCCATGCCCGCGCCGCCGATGAACGAGCTGAACACCGCGCCGACGATGAAGAACAGTGACCGGCCGATCTTGACCCAGACCTCGTTGTCGGTGTCGTGCACCGGCAGGAGGAAGAGCAGGACGACGGCGATCACCACGAAGATGGCGAGGGTTTTGAACTGGCGGAACAGGTAGGCCGACGCGCCTTCTTGGACGGCTCCGGCGATCTCCTGCATGTTCTTGGTGCCCCGGCCGGCTTTCAAAACCGACTGGACGAACATCGCCGCGAAGCCCAGCGCGATGAGCGCGAAGACCAGGGCGACGATGACAAACGTGACGTTCGAACCACTTAACGAGGTCCCGGACATCAATGTCCTCCTACACCGACCGCGCCCGGTAACCGGCGGACGAGACCACCCGGGCGCATCCCCGTCCAAGGGGAGACGACACAGGTCCCGCGGCCGCGGGACCAGGAGCAGTAGCTGATAACTCGCGTACTGTAGCGGCCTGACGTGGTGCTGGTCACACCTCAAAACGGCCGTGTCGTCGTGATGTTCGCCGCTGTGTCAGCGGGCGGATGAGGGGGTATGGACGAAGGTTGATATCTTGGCGAATTTGTCCGCGTAACGGTCAGGTGGCGGTCAGCGACGCCGAACGGGCCACACCATGCGGACCTCGGTGCCCGGACCATCCTCAACCGGACGCACCTGAAGATCGTCGACAAAACCCGCGAGAAGGGCGAAACCCACCCCGGTCGTGAGGGCCTCGTCGGTCAATGACTCGTCGGCCAGCTCGTCGGGCGGCAACTTGGCCAGGCCCACGCTCGCCTCGATCGGGGCGTGGTCGATCACCCGCACCGAATACGAGTCCGAATCGGACATTTCGACCGTCACCAGGTCGGGCAGGTTGTATTGGTTGTGCAGAGCGACGGCCCGGGTGCACGCCTCACCGATCGCCAGCCGGACCTCGTCCAGCAGTTCCTCGGCGACCCCGGCTCGCCGGGCCACCGCCACGCCGACCAGTCGCGCCGTGCGGACATGGACAGGTGCGGGCGAGAAGGACAACCGAACCGTCGCCATCACGAAGTCGCGCTGCCGTCGCTGTCCCGGGTCGCCGCCTCGATCGTGGGATAGATCGGGAACACCTGGTCGAGCGCCGTGATCCGGAAAATCTTGAGAAGGGACTCCTTGGAGCAGACGAGACTGAAACGGCCGTTCGCCACCCGCAGGCGCTTCATCGCGCCGACCAGCACACCCAGGCCGGTGGAGTCGAGAAACTCGACACCGCCCAGGTCGACGACGACGCTGCGCACCCCTGAGTCGACCAGCTCCACGAGGCGCTCACGCAGCCTCGGGGCGGTGTAGACGTCGACCTCACCACCCACTTCGAGCACCGTGTGCTCGTCGACGGTCCGGGTCGCAAGGGACAGCTCCATCGCTCCTCCTCCCTGCGGGGCACGCACGCGCAGCGGCGCAGCCGACGGCCGATCTCCCCAGCGAATCTAACCACCGCCCGGTATTGGCCCGCCGTCCGGCTCCACCGCTGTACCCGTTTGAGGTTCGGCTCGAACCGGTGTCAGAGTGCTCTGCGTGACGTCGACCGCCTACAGCCCCGCCGAGCTCCTGCACCGGTTGCGGGCCCGCACCTCGGCGTCACCCGTCACTCACATCGAAGAGATTCCCGCCCGCACCGGCCGTACCGCGCCGTGGCCCTCGTGGGCGGCCCCGGACGTGATCGCCGCCCTGACCGCGCACGGCATCGCCCAACCGTGGGAACACCAGGCCGAGGCCGCCTCACTGGCTGCCCAGGGCACCCACGTCGTGATCGCCACCGGTACGGCCTCCGGCAAGTCGCTGGCCTACCAGTTGCCGGTGCTGTCCCGGCTGCACGACGACCCGCGAGCGACGGCGCTCTATCTGTCGCCGACGAAAGCGCTGGCAGCCGACCAGTTACGGGCCGTGGCGAAGCTGAGCCTCGACGGTGTGCGGCCGGCCACATACGACGGTGACACGTCGCGCGAGGAACGAGAGTGGATCCGGCAGCACTCCCGGCTGGTGCTCACCAACCCCGACATGCTCCACCACGGTCTGCTGCCGGGCCACTCACGTTGGGCGACCTTCCTGCGCCGGCTCTCGTACGTGGTGATCGACGAGTGTCACGCCTACCGCGGAGTGTTCGGCTCCCACGTCTCCCACGTGCTGCGCCGTCTGCGCCGGTTGGCCGCCCGTTACGGAGGCTCGCCGACCTTCGTGCTCGCCTCGGCCACGTCGGGCGATCCGGCCGACGCCGCCTCGCGCCTGACCGGCCTGCCGGTGACGGCCGTGACCACCGACACCTCCCCTCGCGGCGCGACGACGTTCGCCCTCTGGGAGCCCCCGCTGCTGCCGCCCGAGGACCCTTCGCTCGACCTGCCCCCGGTACGCCGGTCGGCCCTGAGCGAGACGGCCGACCTGCTCGCCGACTCGGTGGTGGCCGGCACCCGCACGCTGGCCTTCATCCGGTCGCGGCGCGGTGCCGAGGTGGTCGCCACGATGACCCGCCGGGCGCTGGACGCGGCGGTTCCGGGGCTGGGCGACCGAGTGGCGGCCTATCGCGCCGGCTACCTCAAGGAGGACCGCCGCAAGATCGAACGGGCGCTGCTGTCGGGCGAGCTGTTGGCGCTGGCCTCGACGAACGCGCTCGAACTGGGCGTCGACCTGGTCGGGCTGGACGCGGTGCTGATCTGCGGATATCCGGGCACGCGGGCATCGCTCTGGCAGCAGGCCGGGCGCGCGGGCCGGGCCGGGGGCGAGGCGCTGGCGGTGCTGATCGCCCGCGACGATCCGCTGGACACCTATCTGGTGCACCACCCGTCGGCGCTGTTCGGGCGCCCGGTCGAGGCGACGGTGCTCGACCCGGCCAATCCGTACGTGTTGGGGCCGCAGTTGTGTTGCGCGGCCTCGGAGGCGCCGTTGACGGCGGCCGACCTGGAGATGTTCGGCGGCGACGCGGCGCGGGCGGCGGTCGAGGGGTTGACGGCCTCGGGCGCGCTGCGACGGCGGCCGTCGGGGTGGTACTGGACACACCCCGGCCGGCCCGACGTCGACCTGCGCGGGGCCGGGGGCGCGCCGGTCTCGGTGGTCGAGTCGTCGACCGGGCGGCTGCTGGGCACGGTCGATCAGACGTCGTCGCACGTGATGCTGCACACCGGGGCGGTCTATCTGCACCAGGGCGTGACCTATCTGGTCGACGACCTCGACCTGGACGACGCGATCGCGCTGGTGCACCAGGAGGAGCCGGACTGGTCGACGCACGCCCGCGACGTCACCGACGTATCGGTGCTGGGTGTCCGCTCGTCGGTTCAGGCCGGGCCGGTCGGGCTGTTCCTCGGTGAGGTCGAGGTGACCGGCCAGGTCGTCTCCTACCAGCGGCGGCGCATCGGCTCGGGCGAGGTGATCGACACCAAGCCCCTCGACCTGCCGGTGCGCGAGCTGCGGACGGTCGCGGTGTGGTTCACGATCACGCCGCAGGCTCTGGACGCGGCCGGGGTGAAACCACCGGACGTGCCGGGCGCCCTGCACGCGGCCGAACACGCCGCGATCGGGCTGCTGCCGCTGATGGCGACCTGCGACCGGTGGGACATCGGCGGCCTGTCGACCGCGAACCACGTGGACACCGAGGCCCCGACGGTCTTCGTCTACGACGGCCACCCCGGCGGCGCGGGCTTCGCCGAGCGGGCCTACGCGACGGCGGCGGCCTGGCTCTCAGCCACCCGCGAGGCGATCGCGGCCTGCTCGTGCGAGTCGGGCTGCCCGGCCTGCGTCCAGTCCCCGAAGTGCGGGAACGGCAACAACCCGCTGCACAAGCTGGGCGCCGTCCAGGTGCTCGACACCGTCCTGACCGCCCTCAGCACGACCGACCCGAACGAGGCCGACGCACCGTAGAGACGCACCCGTGGAGACGCACCCGTGGAGACGCACCGCAGAGACGCACCGCAGAGACGCACCGTGGAGACGCGGAGACGCACCGCAGACCGGATCCGGCCGAGCCCAGACCGGACGGCGTGGACCGAACCCGGCCGCGCTCAGACCGGGACGGCGTAGACCGGACCCGCCCGCGCCGCCACAACGGCCCGCCGCTCCAGACCCGGCAAGGGCCGCACGACGACCTCGGCCCGCACCACGATCTCCAGGCCCTCGACGACGCACGACGTCATGCGCCCGCCGTTCGCCACGACCAGCCGCTCGGCCCACGCACAGGCGATCGGCGGCCCGTAGATCGTCCTCGCCGCCCCCGCCAGCGCCCCCAGGTCGGCCGCGTTGCGCGCCGCGTGCCGCCCCACCCACGCCGAGCACACCCCGGCCGCCACCGCCCCCGCCATCGCCAGGACCAACCCGAACGCCAGCACGAGCACCGTTGCCGCACCCCGATCCCGGACGGCGCCCCGATCCCCCGCCGTACCCCGGTCCCGGCGCCATGCCCCTCTCACAGCACCGGCTCCGGCTCGCGGGCCGCCGTCGCCGTGGCCTCCACGCTGATCACTGGCAGGTTCGCGTTCAGCACACGAAGCCGAACCCGCACCCGCGCCGTCACGACGTCGGCGTCCCCACCGAGCTCGACCACCGCGCCCGCCGGTGCGGCCCGCTCTCCCGCCGCCACCCCCGATCCACCACGCGCCTGTTCCAGCGCCGCCTCGCGCGCCGCGGTCAGGCACTGCCCCTTCGCCGTCACCGCGAGCACGATCGCCAGGCCCGCGAAGAACAGCACCATGAGCGCCAGCAGCCCGACCGCCAGCTCGGCGGTGAAAGCTCCCCGGTCGCGGCCGGGCCACCGGCGCCCGCTCACTTCAGCGCCCGATCGATGACCGCGGTCAGCGCCCCGGACACGCCGTCGCTGGTCACGACCTTGTAGAGGATCCCGGCGAACGCGACGGCTGCGAGCGTGCCGACGGCGTACTCGGCGGTGTTCATGCCGGCGTCGGCTGCCTCGGCGCGCAGCCGGGCGAGGTTCGCGATGAGTTTGCGCACGTGGTTCTCCTTCGGTTGTGGTGAGAACCGGCCCGCGGCCGGTCCGGTGGGCCCGGGTCAGAGCACGTCCCCGAGCACCGCGATCAACACCGGGACGAGCCCGGCCAGCAGGAAGGCCGGCAGGAAGCACAGCCCCAGCGGTAGGACGATCAGCACGCCCGCCCGCTGCGCGGCCGCCTCGACCGCGACGGCGCGATCGGCCCGCAGGTCGTCGGCGAGCCGCCCGAGGGCCCCGGCCAGCGCGCCGCCGCTCGCACTGGTGCGCACCGCCGCCGCGATCAGCCGGTCGGCGCCGGGAACGCCGGCGAGATGCGCCCACGCCTCGGCCGATGTGGCGCCCAGCGCGAGTGCCCGAGCGGTGCGACCCAGCCGGGTCCCGAGCGGCCCGCCGAGCGCCTCGGCGACCGCGGCCGCCGCCCCGTCGACCGGCGCGCCACCCCGCAGAGCTGCGGCGAGCAGGTCGGCCCCCAGAGGCAGATCGGCGGTGGCCGCTCGGCGCTCCTGCCGCACCGAGGCCGGCTCGCGTCGCCGCAGGTAACGCTCGGCCCCGACGCCCGCGACGACACCGAGAACCGCACCCCACCACGTGCCGAGGAACCCGGCCACGGCCAGCCCGGCCGCCACCGCCAGCAGGACCCGGGTGCGCCCCGGATGGCTCGCCGTCGCGGCTTTCACGGGTGCGTCCAGCCGTCGCCGCACCGCCCGCCGGCCGACCGGAAAGGACACCAGCGCCAGGGCCGCGGCCACCATGAGCAGCGAAGTCACGACGACCCGGCCCGATGAGCGACAACCGGCCGCGGGGGTTGCCGCGACAAACACCCACCCCGCCCCGCCAGCAGGACGGCGATGCAACAGGCCCGCAACGGCAGCTGGGCCGGCCGCCCGGCCCGCAGGAACTCGGCCAGAAGACACCGCGTGGTCATCGCGTCACCCCGCTCATCAGGCGTTCCGACCAGAGCAGGCCGACCGTCTGCAGGGCCACCGCGACGAGGGCGCAGGCCGCTCCCAGCGGGGTGTGCAGCAGCACGGCGAAGGGGTTCGCTCCCATCAGGAATCCCAGCCCGATCCCCGCGACCGGCAGCGCGGCCAGCAGCATCGACGTGGCCTGCGCCCCCGCGGCCTGGGCCGAGGCCGACGCCCCGGCCCGATCGACCGCCCGCGCGTCGGCCTCGATGCGCTCGACCAGATCGGCGGCCGGCGCCCCGGTCCGCTCGGCGAGGTGCGACACCGAGGCCGTCAGCCGTCCCAGCCGGTTTTCGGTCTCGGGCAGCGCCACCGCCGGCAGGCCGGCCCGCAGATCGGCCGCGAGGGACGCCAGACCGTCCAGCGCCGCGGCACGTTCCGCGGCCACCCGCTGCCGGAGGGAGCGCCGCATCAGCGCCCGGCCGCCTATCGCCGCGTAGGCGCCCGCGACGATGCCGGCGACCGGGCCCCCGCCGAGCAGGCCGAGCAACGCCGCACCCCCGACGGCGGCCCCGAGCGCCTGCCGCGGTGCTCGCTCCATCCGGGCGACGGCTCGCCCCGCCAGCGCCACGATCGGTACCTTCGGCAGCCGCCACAGTCGCCCGCCGGGCCAGGCGAGGGCCAGTGCCCCCAGGATCAGCAACAGTGGCCCCCAGATCACGACGCCTCCCGCGGCGGGTCGAGCACCGCCGGCACCGCCACCCCGCGCGCCGCGAGCAGGCGCGCCAGCGCCAACGCGCCCGGGCCGGCGCCCCGCAACCGTCGCCAGGCCGGGACGACGGTCGCGAGCCGGTCCTCGCCTGAGGGCAGCAGCACGCTGACCGACTCGAGGACCCGGCCGCGGTCGGTGCGCCGCACCTGCAGCACCACCTGCAGCGCCGCGATCACCTGGGCGTGCAGAGCGGCCCGGGGTAGGCCGCCGAGCAGGCCCAGCGCCTCGAGCCGGGCCGGCACGTCGGCGGGCGCGTTCGCGTGCAGCGTTCCCGCCCCGCCGTCGTGGCCGGTATTGAGCGCGCCGAGCAAATCGACGATCTCGGCGCCCCGGCACTCCCCCACGACCAGGCGATCGGGCCTCATCCGCAGCGCCTGACGCACCAGGTCGGTCAGCCCGATCGCGCCCGCCCCCTCGACGTTCGCGGTGCGGGCCTGCAGGGCCACCACGTGCGGATGCAGGGGCCGCAGCTCGGCCGCGTCCTCGACGAGCACGATCCGCTCGGTCGGCGGCACCAGGCCGAGCAACGTGGCCAGCAGCGTCGTCTTGCCGCTGCCCGTGCCGCCGGCGACCAGATAGGCCAGCCGCGCCGCCACGATCGCGGCCAGCACGGGGGCGACCGTGGGCGGGACGGTGCCGCGCTCGACGAGGTCGTCGAGGCGGAACGGCCGCTGCCGGAAGGTGCGTAGCGACAGATAGGGCCCGTCGGTCGCCACCGGCGGCAGCACGGCGTGCAGGCGGGTGCCGTCGGGCAGCCGGGCGTCCGCGTAGGGCTGGCCGTCGTCGAGCCGCCGCCCGCAGGCGGCCGCGAGGCGCTGGGCCAGGCGGCGCACCGCTTCGAGGTCACCCAGCACGATCGGCGCCCGGTGCAGGCCCGCGCCCCGGTCGACCCAGACGGCGAGACCGTTGACCAGTACATCGGTCACCTCGGGGTCGGCCAGCAGAGGTGCCAGCGGTCCGGCGCCGACGAGCTGGTCGTGCACCCGGTCGGCGAGACGCAGCACCGCCGTGTCGCCGAGCGCCGCGGCGTCGGACTCGCCGCGGACCGCGCGCACGACGGCGGCCGGGGTGGCCTGCTCGCCGTCGACCACGAACCGGTGCCGCACGCGGTCGGCCACCACCGGGGCGGAGGCGGCGAGCCGGCTGCCGAGACCCCCGTAGGCCGTCATGCCGCCACCGCCGCGGCGTCGCCCAGCAGGTCGTCGAGCAGCCGGCGGCACAGCAGGGCCAGCGGACCCTTGCCGTCGGCGCCGGGCGACAGACCGTGCTCGGCGGCGTGGGTGACCGCCTGCTCGGGGCGCAGCGTGCCGACCAGGGGCAGCTTTAGCGCCGAAGCGACGTCGCCTGCTCTCAGGTTGCCCGGCGAGGGCCCGCGGACGACCAGGGAGAGGTCGTGGCGATGCATACGCACCATCGCGACGACCCGGGCCGCGGCGGCCGACGCTCGCACCTCGGCCGGCACGATCAGCACCGCCTGGTCGGCACACTCGAGGGCGAGCACGGCAGCATCGTCGAGCCGGCGCGGCAGGTCGATCACGGTGACGTCCCGGGCTCGGCGGGCCGCGTCGATGGTCGACGCCATCGCCTCGGCGGGCAGCGACAGGCCGGCCGACCGGTCGAAGGAAAGCAGCACCAGATCGCCGTCGCCTGGCAACGCGCCGAGCAGGGCCGGTGGGTCGACCCGCCCGTCGGCGTCGGCCAGGGCCGACCAGCGCAACCCATCGCGGCGTTCCCAGCCGAACATGAGGTCGAGCCCGCCGCCGAGCGGGTCGGCGTCGATCAGCAGGGACCGGCGGCGGTCACCGGCCGCGGTCGCCGCGACCGCGGCCGCCAGGGTGCTCGCGCCGGCCCCACCGCGACCGCCGATCACCGCCAGCACGCGGCCCACCGGCTGGTCGAGCAGTTCGGCGAAGCGGTCGATCACCCAGCCCTCGGCGACGGGCAGCTCGGCGACGTGGTCGGCGCCGTGCGTGTGAGCGGCCTTCCACACCCGATCGGAGACTTCGCCCCGCGCCACCACGGCCACCCGGGAACGGCGGGGCAGCCGGGCCCGCAGACAAGCGTCGAGCTGGTCGGCGCCGATCATCACCAGTGGCGCGATGACGTAGCGAGGGCGGGCGGCGGCCGGATCGGGTGCCACGTCGACCTTGGTGCCGCCGGCGGCGGCGAGCCGCAGCAGGTCGTCGAGCAGGGCGGAGTCGGAGGTGACGACGAGGGGCAGGCGTGTGGCGGGCATCGGCGGTCTCCAGCGGGCGGAAGCGGGTGAGGCGCCCACCTTGGCGAGCCGCGGAGCCGCCGGCCACCGACGATCGCCGAGCCTGTGGACAACTCCGCGGGCTGTGGAAAACGTGTCCGCGGCGGGGCGATCTGCTAAGCCGATCGGGGGGCCTTCGAGGGGAGTGGAACGAGCAGGGGTTGGGTATGTTGGGCCGACACGGACCGATGGGGTTGGCATGGAAAGTTCGATCACCCGTTCGCTCGCCGGCGACGGTGCCGCCGTCGTGATCGTCGAGGGCGAGATCGATTTCTCGAACGCGGAGGAGCTGGCCGCCTGCGTGCGTGACGCCGTCGCCGAGTGGTCCCCGCCAGCCGTGCGGGTCGACCTGCGGTCCGCGACCTTCATCGACTCCACCGGGCTGGGCGCGCTGATCGAGGGCTACCGCGCCGCGACCGAGGTGGAGGCCCGTTTCCTGGTGGTCGACCCCACCCCCGCGTTCCGCCGCGTGCTCGACGTCACCGGCCTGTGCGGCTTCTTCGGCCTCGCTGACAATGGCCTCGCCGACAATGGCCTCGGCGACAATGGCCTCGGCGACACTGTGGAGGCCGGCCGCCAGGCACAGGCGTCGGGTGCCTGAGGCCGCCGAGCAAAGGGAACGACCCCCGTCGGGGGAGACGGGGGTCGTCCGAGGATTCGGCTCCGGGGGGGTCGAGCCGAATCGACTCGGTGATCGCGGGGGGCGCAATCACCGAGGGTTCTCTAAGTGATGGAGCGCGATCGATCACAACATGAATCCCGATCGCAACAGCACAAGCATGCCTCACAGAAGCAGCTCAGTCGAGTACCGATTGTGGCTCGCTGCGATAGTGCTGCCCGTCTGACCTATTTCACAGTCTGTCACGACCCGCTCGATCCGGCGCGCCGGGGACGACGGCGATGAACCACTTGCGACTACACTTGCCGCCCGTGGGCCTGAGCGCCGCGTTTTTCGACCTCGACAAGACCGTCATCGCCAAGTCCAGCGCACTGGCTTTTGGACGGCCGTTCTACCGTGACGGCCTGATCAACCGCCGTGACATGGTCAAATCCGCTTACGCACAGCTGATGTTCCGGCTGGGTGGCGGCTCCGACGAGCAGGCCATGGCCCGCACCCGCGACTACCTGGCCGCCCTCTGCAAGGGCTGGCGCGTCGAGCAGGTGCAGCAGATCGTCGCCGAGACCCTCGACGAGCTGATCAACCCCTATGTCTACGCCGAGGCCGCCACGCTGATCGCCGAGCACCAGGCGGCCGGGCGTGACGTCGTTCTGGTCTCCGCTTCGGGCGACGAGATGGTCCGCCCGATCGGTGCGCTGCTCGGCATCACCGACATCATCGCCACGCGCATGAGCATCGTCGACGGCCGCTACAGCGGCGAGGTCGAGTTCTACGCGGCCGGCCCCAGCAAGGTCGTCGGCATCCGTGAGCTGGCCGCCGAGCGAGGCTACGACCTGGACAATTGCTATGCCTACTCCGACTCCAGCAGCGACCTGCCGTTGCTCGAGGCGGTCGGCCGTCCCAGCGCCGTCAATCCCGACCGGGCCCTGCGACGGGCCGCGCTCGAGAACGAGTGGCCCATTCTCGAGTTCCGCCACCCCATCCCGCTGGGCCGTCGTCTGCGCGACCGCCCCGCCGTCCCGGTGGCCGCCGCAGCCCTGAGCGTGGGCGTCGGGGCTGCCATCGGCCTGGCCATCTATGCCCGCCTCCGCCGCACCCGCACACCAGCGGCGAAGATCTGATCGTACGGCGTAGCCAGAGTCCCCGTTTCACCGAATGCGCCAGGCGTTTCCGCACCCTCCTCGGCTCGCTTCCGGGCTGGCCCGTAACCGCACGCGAGGGCAGCTATGCGTATCCGTGCACGTAGCGCACAGTGATTGCACAGCCTCGCGCAACGGCAATGAGCAGCGCGAATGGCTTTGGTCTGACTAATGCAAAAAGCCAGGTTTGCCGGACCGAAGCCCTGGCGATCATGCGGCGACGGGCGTAGAAAGAACTGGCGAGGATCGCATCGGAAGCGCCGGGATTCCTGGGGCACCTTCGACGAGACTCGTGCACGGCCACCGGGAACCCACGCGCGATTAGCCACGGCAGGCACGTTGCTACGGGACCGCGGCCCCCTAGGCTCCATTTGAGGAGCCGTGAGGCCTGTGGACTGTCGACAACGAGACCCAGGCGCACGCCTGATAACCCGGTCTGGACGCGCAGCAGCCGGCGCCCCATTTGAGGGACGCCGGCTCTAATCTTTTCTGCCCCGTCCAGTCAGCCGTTCCGGGCGGCCAGATGCCGTGTGCGCAGTTCGTGATAGACCGCTCGGAAGAGCTTGGGTCGCGAGTGGAAGTCGACGCCCTGAGCCCACAGTTCCGTGTTGACGGTCGAGCCGTCGCGACGCTCGATCAGCACGGTCAGGCCGCTCGGAATGCGGAACGGCCCGAGACGGTGGCTCGCGTCATGCAGGTGGACCTGGGCGATCTCGGCCCAAGCCATCGTGCGCGACCGCAGCAGGCCGTGGATGCGCAGCCCGTCGACGCCGACGTAGGCGCCCATCAGCAGGATGCGGTGGGCGCCGAGCACCCAGAGGGCGGCGAGCACACAGGCGACCAGCCGTACGCCGTGCCCGGTCAACTCGAACGTCCCGATCGTCGCCCACGCCAGCAGGGCCAGGGCGAACGCCTCCCAGCCGATGATCAGCCAACGCCCGGAGCCCGGCGTGTACGGGCGCACCCATGTTTCCACGTACGGAGTCTAAAAAGACCTGGTCAACCCGGGTGCTGTAGGCACAGAGTGACGACGCGACAACACGTCATACTGATGCCAGCACATTGTCGCCGATCGCGGTTATCTCGTCGGCCGCGAGGGTCACCGCGGCAGCGTAGTGACGCAGCCAGGAGCGCACGCCGTCGGGGGTTCCGGTGGCGTAGGCACCCGCCGAACCGACGTATTCCGGCTCGCGCGCCTGGTGCCCCACCTCGATCGCGACCAGGCCGCGAGGGTCGAACCCGCGGCTGATCAGC
The DNA here is from genome assembly GCF_003999975.1 of Actinoplanes solisilvae. GTDB lineage: Bacteria > Actinomycetota > Actinomycetes > Mycobacteriales > Micromonosporaceae > Actinoplanes > Actinoplanes solisilvae. The sequence continues at coordinate 749,396 of NZ_RJAC01000002.1, forward strand.
GTCAGCCGCGCGGCGGCCCGGGCCACCACACCGGCCGGGCCCGCGAACGGGCGCAGGGTGAGCAGTTCGGCGTGCACGACGGCGGCGAGCAACAGAGGAGGCGTCCGGTCGTTGCCCGCGACCAGGGCGGCGAGCATGTCGACCCGCTCGGCGCCCGAGGTGAGCCGGCCCAGGTCGACCGCGGGAACGGCACCCCGGGCCGCGAGGACGTGCAGCTTGGCGAGCACCTGACGAGGAGCTCGCGGCCAGAGGTCGACCAGCCCGCCGACGCCCTCGGCGACTCGCAGCGCGCCCTGCACCACGGGATCAGTGACCGTTCCGGACCGTACGTCGTCAAGGTCGTGAACGCTGCCCTCGAGCGCGGCGCTGGCCACGGCCGCGCGCAGGCTGGCCTCGGCGGCGACCTGACCACCGTGCCTGCGCAGCGCGCGGTGTCGCATCGCGGCGTCGACACGATCACGCGCCTCGGTGAGCGCGGGCGCGACATCGGCAAGGTCGAGAAGAGGGGCCAGGGGATCCACGGGAACACCGTATCCGGTAATCCTTCAGAAACTCGGGATGCGCAAACGGGCTCACAACTGGCAAGATTCGCGCAGTACCAAGCAACTCTTGGTCACCCAGCGCGGCCACGACGCCATCCGGCGCGCAGAGCCGCGCAACCCGTCGCCGGCATTCACCGGCGCCACTAGTGTGCAACGAAGAAGCCCGGGTCAGCAGTGAAGAGGAGCCGCCCTCATGAGCGAGACATTGGCGAACCTGTCGTCGGAGAGCCGGCAGTTCCCACCGCCCGAAGCGCTTGCCGCGGCCGCCAACGTGAAGGCGGACGCGTACGAGGAGGCGGCCGCCGACCGCCTCGCCTTCTGGGCCACCCAGGCCGACCGGCTCGACTGGGCCAAGAAGTGGGACCAGACTCTCGACTGGTCGAACCCGCCGTTCGCGAAGTGGTTCGTCAACGGTGAGCTGAACGTCGCCTACAACTGCGTCGACCGGCACGTCGAGGCCGGCCGCGGTGACCGGGTCGCCATCCACTGGGAGGGCGAGCCCGGCGACACCCGCACCATCACCTACGCCGAGCTGCTCAAGCTGGTCAGCCAGGCCGCCAACACGCTCACCGACCTGGGCGTCGGCGCCGGCGACCGGGTCGCCATCTACCTGCCGATGATCCCCGAGGCGGCGGTCGCGATGCTGGCCTGCGCCCGCGTCGGTGCGACGCACAGCGTCGTCTTCGGCGGCTTCTCGGTGCAGGCGCTGTCGACCCGCATCCAGGACGCCGACGCCAAGCTGGTCATCACGGCCGACGGCGGCTATCGGCGCGGCAAGCCGTCGGCGCTCAAGCCCACGGTCGACGAGGCCGTCGCGCAGTGCCCGAGCATCGAGAACGTGCTCGTCGTACGCCGCACCGGGCAGGACGTCGCGTGGAACGACAAGGACAAGTGGTGGCACGAGACGGTCGAGCAGGCCGGCACCGAGCACAAGGCGCAGCCATTCGACGCCGAGCACCCGCTGTTCATCCTCTACACCTCGGGCACCACCGGTAAGCCGAAGGGCATCCTGCACACCACCGGTGGCTATCTGACCCAGGTGTCGTACACGCACAACGCGGTCTTCGACCTCAAGCCCGAGTCCGATGTGTACTGGTGCACGGCCGACATCGGCTGGGTGACCGGACACTCCTACATCGTCTACGGCCCGCTTTCCAACGGCGCCACCCAGGTGATGTACGAGGGCACGCCGGACACCCCCGGCCGCGACCGGTTCTGGCAGATCGTCGACAAGTACAAGGTCTCGATCCTCTACACCGCGCCCACCCTCATCCGCACGATGATGAAATGGGGCGACGACATCCCCGCCGGCTACGACCTGTCGTCGCTGCGCATCCTCGGCAGCGTCGGTGAGCCGATCAACCCCGAGGCGTGGATGTGGTACCGCGAGAACATCGGCCGTGAGCGCTGTCCCGTCGTGGACACCTGGTGGCAGACCGAGACCGGCGGCATCATGATCTCGCCGCTGCCCGGCGTGACGGCCACCAAGCCCGGCTCGGCGATGACCCCGCTGCCCGGCATCACCGCCGACGTGGTCGACGACCAGGCCCAGTCCGTGCCGAACGGCGGCGGTGGCTTCCTGGTGCTGCGCGACCCGTGGCCGTCGATGCTCCGCACGATCTGGGGCGACGACCAGCGGTTCCTCGACACCTACTGGTCACGCTTCGGTGCGGGCGCCGGCTCGGGCGACGACTGGATCTACTTCGCCGGCGACGGCTCCAAGAAGGACGAGGACGGCGCTCTCTGGCTGCTCGGCCGCGTCGACGACGTCATGCTGGTCTCGGGCCACAACATCTCGACCACCGAGGTCGAGTCGGCGCTGGTCTCGCACCCTTCGGTGGCCGAGGCGGCGGTGGTCGGCGCGACCGACCCGACGACCGGTCAGGCGATTGTGGCGTTCGTGATCCCGCGCGGCAACGTGGAGACCGAGGGTGACATCGGCGAGCAGCTCAACGTCGACCTGCGCAACCACGTGGCCAAGACGCTCGGCCCGATCGCCAAGCCCCGGCAGATCATGCTCGTGCCCGAGCTGCCGAAGACCCGCTCCGGCAAGATCATGCGCCGGCTGCTCAAGGACGTAGCCGAGAACCGCTCCCTGGGCGACGTCACCACCCTGCAGGACTCGGCGGTGATGGACCTCATCTCGGCCGGCATGCAGACGGGCAAGTCCGAGGACTGACCAGACTCGGCGCGGCGTCCGGGAATGCCTCCGGACGCCGCCCCCCGAGCCGGAGCTGAAACCGTTACGCTTTGCCGCCGCGGTCCCGCACGACCGCGAGGTTCGGTCACGGGGGTCTCATGGTCAAGCTCAAATACATCGCGGGCACGGCGGGCGCGCTGTCGCTGGCTCTGCTGCTGGTCGGCGGTTGTGCCCGCGACCGGGGCGACGAGCGGTCCGGCTCGGCGAGCCTGCCCACCGCGTCCGCTCCGGTCCCCATCGACGGTTCGACCGTCAACCCGGGCACCGATCCGGGCACGCCGGGAATCCCTCCGCCCGCTTCGACCACCGGCCCGGACTCCGGCGGCGGCTACCAGGACCCAGGCGCGCCTCAGCCGACGCCGAGCCGCCCGGCGAACATAACGGCTCCGAAGGTCCCGCCGCGCATCGGCTGGACCACCGCGACTGTCACGTCCGGCGGCTCCGGGCCCTGCTACAAGCTCAAGAGCTCCGACGGCGAGACGTGGGCGGTCTACTCCAAGAAGTCGATTCCGATGGGCGAAGGCGACAAGGTGCGGGCTCGCATCACCCCCGGCAAGACGGCTGTGAGCTGCGGCACCGGCAAGCCGGGAACCCTGGTACGCGTCTTGATCGACCCCCGCTGACCCGTCGACCGCGGCCCGATGGCAGCCGCCGGGCGCACCGCGTCGACCCGAACGCCTAGTCTTGAGGACATGGGCGGTCGGGTTGACGAGTCGTGTGTGCTGGTGGACGGGCCGTGGACCCATCGCTTCGTCGGCGCGAACGGCAGCCGTTTCCACGTGGTCGAGGCCGGCACCGGCCCCCTGGTGCTCTTCCTGCACGGCTTCCCCGAGTTCTGGTGGGCGTGGCACGAGATGCTGCCGCGCATCGCCGACGCCGGTTTCCGGGCCGTCGCGATCGACCTGCGCGGCTACGGGGCCAGCGACAAGCCGCCGCGCGGCTACGACGGCTACACGATGGCGGCCGACGTCACCGGCCTGATCCGGGCGCTCGGCGAGCGCAACGCGACGATCGTCGGGGCGGGCGCGGGCGGCATGATCGGCTGGGCCGCCGCGTCGTTCCACCCCAAGCTGGTCAACCGGCTGGTCGTGCTCGGCGCGGCCCACCCGCTGCGGTTGCGCGCGGCCCTCTTCGCCGACCCCCGTGGTCAGTTCACCGCCTCGGCCAACGCACTGCGCTTCCAGGTGCCGCGTTACGAACACGTGCTCACCCGCGACGACGCGGCACTCGTGGGCGAGCTGATGACCCGCTGGACCAGCCCACGCTGGCGGGAGACGCCCGACTTCGACGACTACGTGGCTCGCTGCCGTGCGGCGATCCAGATCCCGCAGGCGGCGTTCTGCGCGCTGGAGGCATACCGCTGGGCGTTTCGCAGCACGATAAGGCTGCAGGGCTATCGGTTCGTCAAGCTGATGCAGAAGCCGCTCGTCACGCCCACCCTGCAACTGCACGGCGAGCTCGACACCGCCACGCTGCCGCGCACGGCCCAGGGTTCCGGTCGTTACGTGCTCGCGCCGTACGAATGGCGGCTGATCCCGGACACCGGGCACTTCTTGCACCAGGAAGCCGGCGACGTGGTCACCGGCGAAGTGCTGCGGTGGCTCAAGACCAACTGATCAGATGCGCTGTTCCTGCAGGTCGCTGACCTCGTGCAGCGGCGCCCAGCCCTGGTAGACCCCGAAGTCGAATTCCTCGAGGCCGAGCTGGCGGGCGATCGGGGCACGGCCGCCGGTGTATTCGACGCGCAGCCAGGCGTTGGCCTCGCCGAGCACGATGAACGGCGCGCCCCGCCACGTGCAGGTGGTGCGCACGTAGATGAGCTCGTCGTACTCCTGCGGGGTCAGCACCCGCGCGTAACGACCGGGCCGGATCTCGTCGAAGCCGTCCGCCGGATCCATGCGGTAGATCCGGACGTTGTCGCCGTCGGGCGCGGCGTCGTACTCCCGGCCCTGCCAGGCGACCACGTAACCGTCACGCATCACTGCTCACCCACCCGGCGCCAGAGCGGTCCGTCGTTGTCGAAGATGGCGACCATGCGCTCGTGGCCGTCGGCGTCGATGCGCCACAGCTGAGCACCGTGCGGCAGCCGCACACTGTCCACCTTGAACTCCGCGATCACGTCACGACCCTCGCCGGGCGCGAAACCGTTGCCACGGAACGGCGGACGCTCGATCACCCAGCCGTCCATCGCCTTCAGCGCCTGCTCGTTCTGGCCGCCGTAAGGGATGCGGTAGAGGCTCGGACGATAGGCCGGCCACCTCAGAACGTACGCCTCCTTGGCGTCGACCTGGTGCAACGAGCCGTCGTAACTCAGGCCCAGAGCACCCAGGAGCTCGGTCGGCGTACGAAGGTGCTCGACCTCGGTCGCGCGGTGCACGAAACCGGCCACCCGGTCGTAGCCCCGCTCGAGGTAGTAGTCGACCTGCTCGGGCGGGATCGTCTTCTGCATGACCGTCGCGTGCTGCGCGTCGTCGCTGGCGGGCTCGGGTGCGGGCACCGGGGCGACGTCGTCGAGCGGGCCGTCCGGGTCGAGGCCCAGACCGGACTCGGCAGCCCAGCTCGCCAGCGCGATCACCTGCGGGCCGGGGTATTTCGCGCCGATCGGTCCACCCGGGTTCACCGCGAACGACCAGGCCGGGTCGGGCCAGTTGCGGATCAGCTCATAGAACCGGACACCCACCGTGCGAGTCGGCTCGGAGTAGTGCTCGGCCAGCCTGTCCTTGCTGGTGAAGACGATGAGGAAGTTCTCGCCGTCCATGTGTTCGGTGCGGAAGGCGAACCCCGACTCGCCGGGCGAGCTGCCCGGGCGGGAGTGGTTGGCCACGGGGACGAGAACGGTCGCGAGCAGCAACGTCGACAGGAACGCGTCGGTGCTGTGACCGCCGGCGGCGTCGAACAGGTCGCGCTCGACCTCGTTGGCCGGGGAGAACGCCACCGCGGGCGGGGCCGGCGGCTGAGGAGGTGCCGGCGGCGGAACCACGCCGCCTCCGCGCGCCTCGAACGACGGCTGCGCGCCGAGACGGGCCGGACGGTCACTGCCGGGCGAGCCCGGGATTACCGGCGGAGCCATCGGCGGCTGCGCGGCGGCGGCCTCGGACCTCGCCTGGTCGGACTTCGTCTGGAACGCCGGGAACGACGTCATGCCGGGCCGCTCGGCCGGCGACGCGGCCTGACGACGCGGGAGCGGGGTGCCGAAGCCGGGGACAGGCTCGGACGCCCGGGACGGCAGAGGCGGGACCGGCGGGGCCGGAGGCGCCGAGATGGGCGGCAGCGCCGCCGGAATCGCGCGCTGTGCCGCGGCCGCCTGCGGCGAGGCCGGACCCTGCGGGAAGCCGGCCGGACGCTGCAGCTCGTCGGCGGGCCGGCGGCGGGGCAACTCGTTGAGCAGGTTGGGGTTCGACCCGGACGGGCTGGCCCAGTTCGGGTTGAACGGGGTCTCTTCCGGGTCCTGCGGCGTGATGTGCTCGGGCACCGGCGGGGTCTGCGCCATGGGGGTGCGGATCGGCAACGGGCCGGTCGGGTCCTGCAGGGGGCCGCGCGGGTCGTCGTCGCGACCCGCGTGCGGGCGGGAAGCCGCGGCGCTGGGCGTGCGCACCGGAAGGCCGTTGGGCAGCCCGGAGCCGGCCGACCGGACGGGGAGACCGCCTGGGCCGGGCGGCTGGGAACCCGGAGCCGGCGACTGAGGAGCCGCCGGCTGGCCGAAACCGCCGGGGCGCGCCGGAGGATAGGCAGGAGCGGCGGGCGGGCTGGCCGGCTGACCGTAGGCGGGTGGCTGGCCATAAGCGGCCGGCTGGCCGTACGCCGGGGGTGCGCTCGCGGGCCTGCCGTACGGCGCGGGTGGTGCGCTCGCCGGGCGGGCGGCGGCCGGAGGAGCACTCGCCGGGCGGGCGGCCAGAGGCGGGGCACTCACCGGCGGAGCCTTTTCGAGTGCGGGCGCCGGTGTGCGAGTCGGCAGGGTGTCAGTCGGAGGCTGCCCGGGTTGATGGGCGTAGGCGCCGCCATAGGTGTTCGCGGCGGCCTGCCCGTAGGCGGCTGGCGCTCCGGACGCCACAGCGCCCGTTTGACCATAGGAAGCGGCACTCTGCTGACCATAGGCAGCCGGAGCGGCCGGGCTCTGCTGCCCATAAGCCGCCGGAGCAGCCGGGGCGGCCGGGCTCTGCTGGCCATAAGCCGCCGGAGCAGCCGGGGCGGCCGGGCTCTGCTGGCCGAAGGAGGCCGGACTCTGCTGCCCGTAGCCCGCCGGCGCAGCCTGGCTGTAGGCGCTGGGAGCACCTTGGCCGTAGCCGCTGGGAGCGCCGCTCGTCTGCTGCCCGAACGTGCCGGACGGATATTGCGGGTAGGCCCCCGTCGCCGAGGTGAGCGGGCCGTCCTCGTGGGTCGGGCCGCCGGGGCGGGCCCCCTGCGAGGCGGCGGCCGCCATCGCGGCGGCCTGGAGGTCTTGCATCTTGCCGGGGCCCGTCTTGGCCTCGGCACGACCGGGTCCACGCGTCGGCAGCCTCAGGTCACCGCGCGAGAGCTGCGCGACGAACCAGGCCGGCAGATAGCCCTCGATCGGCAGGCCGGGGTTGACCGCCAGCCACCACTCGAGGTTGGGCCAGGTGTTGGCAAGTTCCGCATAGGGCACTCGCCGAGCCGAGCCGGTGTAATCGGCCAGACACGACTGCAGCGCCGCCGTCGACGTAAAGGCCAGCACATGCGTGCGGCCACCTGTGCTCCACGTCCCCCAGCCGAGCGGGGCAAGCCCCGCCAAGGCATCGGCGGAGACAGGCAGCAGCAGGTCAACGCCAGAGAGAATACGGAAATAGGACTCCTGGTCGTCGGTGCGCAACGCATCGCGCATCGCAACCTCGGCGTCCGTAGCCGGCTCCCACTCGGACACGTCCACCTCTCCCCACCGCGCGACGAGGCCATCTCAACGCGTACAACCTACAAGGTCAGGCTGCGATCACAATGGGCGGCAGTCGACAGACGTGCTAGCGGGATGTACGAAGCCCTACGTAGGCGCCCGAAAGCTCTCCGAAGCGCCGTTTCGGTTGCGTGAAGCGATCAATCAACAACCGATCGTAGCGGTATTGGCCGTACGAACCAGTGCGCATTCGAGGGACAGTAAGTTTCGCAAGAACGGACTAAACGGACGTCCGGGAACACAGCGAGACGGCCGGCGACAGTCACCAGACTGCCCCGACCGCCTCGGACGATGCGGCGCCCTATTGGAATCGCTGCGTGGCCTGCTTCTCGGTGCTGATGTAGTCGGCCACCGAGTGGTCGACGGCGCCCTTGATGTTCTGCAGGATGCTCTGCAGATCTTGTGAGGCGGCGCGCCACGTCGCCTGGCGCTGCTGATAGGCCTGTTGCGCTTCGCCGTCCCACGTCGTCACCAGCGGGGCGGCATCGCGCTCGAGCTGGTCGAGCTGCGACTGCAGCGCGCTGACCGCTTTCTGGATATCGGCACTCGCCTGCTGGAGGGCGCCGAAGTTGACGAGAAGCACTCCGTCGTTGGGCATGTCTTCGTCCTCCCCCGTCAGAGCGGCAGCTGGAAGTTGCCACCGGTGCCGGACACCCGGCTGGCAGCGTCGATGTCGGTCGTGTCGTAGCTCTTGCCGGACTGCCGGATCGACTCGGAAGTCTGGCCGAGAGCCGAGTTGAGCTTCTTGAGGTCGGCCGCGTATTGAACCTTGACCTGCTCGAAGGCGTTCGCGCCGAGGCCCTTCCACGTGGTGCTCAAGGTGGACAGCTCGGACATGAGCGTGCTCAACATCGTCTGCAGCGACTCGTTGGCCTGGTCGAACTTCGCGGCGGTACTCGCCATCACCGCGGATTCAGCCTGCGTCTGGGCCACCCCGGACGTCACCCCGCTCTCTCGTTCGGTTCGCCGACCCTGCCTTGATCCTCGAGTGGACGGGCGTTGAACTCATGCCCTCGACAAATCGACGACGGTCACCCTGACCAGCAGGCCGTGAGCAACCGATTACTCTTTCAGGACGTAGCCGACCGTAGCGAAGACCGTCAAGTTTCGATACCTCGGCATCGGGGCCTGTGGATAACTCCGGTTGTCCACAGGGCACCCCGAGGGGTGTCCCCGGCCCATACGATGGGCCTCGCACGAGGAAAGACGCGGGCGAGAGGTGGTGTGCCGTGACAGTCGGAGTGGCAGACAGCCGGGCCCGACGCGATCTCACCGGCCCGGCGAAACCATCACCCAAGGTCATCAACGGCCCCCTCCGACGTGGACGGTTGTTCGGCCTCCGGGTCGGCCAGCTTGTCGCCACCCAGGTCGCGGTGGTGGCGCTCGCGGTCGGCGCGGTCAACGGTCCGGTCGGCTTTCTCGCGGGCGCCGTCGTGGCCCTGGCCGTTCTCGCGCTCACCTGGCTGCGCGTGCGCCGGCGCTGGGCCTTCGAGTGGCTCGGGGTCGGCCTGCGCTTCGGCGGCCGCCGCCACTCCGCCGGGGCCGATGCGGGTCCGGCCGCGCTGCTCCGGTTCCTCGCCCCCGGCGCCCGCGTCGAGCAGATCGACCTGGCCGGCGATCCGGCCGCCGTCCTCGTCGACGGCTATGGCGTCACCGCCGTGCTCGAGCTGGGCGACCCGGCCGGCCTGCTCGCCGAGGACGCTCCGGCCGTCCCCTCACCGGCGAGCCTGCTGCCCTCCGCTGAGGCCGAGGTGCCACCGGTCCTGATCCAGCTCCTGCTGACGGGTGCGCCCGCCCCCTCGCTGCGGGCGGGCGCCGGCACGCCGGCCAACTCCTACCGTCAGCTCACCGAGGGCCGCCTGCTCGGCCACAGCCGGGCCCTGCTGGCCGTGCGCGTGCTGCGCGCCGAGGGCTGGTCCGAGCCTGAGCTTCGCCGCGCGTTGGCCGGCCTGACACGCAAACTGGTGAGACGCCTGTCCGCGGTCGGGGCCCACCCGCTCGGCGAGGCGGCCGCGCTGCGGGTCGTCGCCGAGCTCGCGCACGACGGGGGCGTCGGCTCGGCTCAGGAATCGTGGTCCAGCCTGCGGGTCGGGGGCCTCGCCCAGTCGACGTTCCGGCTGCGGCGCTGGCCCGACCTGCGGGTCGAGACCTCCCGGCGCCTGCTGTCGCGCCTGCTCACGCTGCCCGCCGCCGCGACGACAGTGTCGCTCACGGCCGGTCCGCAAGCCGCGCACGGGCCCACCCCGCTCGACGTGACGATCCGCCTGGCCGCACCCGAGCCGGCCACCCTGGCGACCGCCGCCCAGGCGCTGCGCAAGCTGCTGTCGGCCGAGCGGGCCGCCGCTCAGCGCCTCGACGGCGAACACCTGCACGGCCTCTTCGCCACCCTTCCCCTCGGCGGCCGCCCGAGCGCTCTCCCGGGCGTCGCCGCCGACGGCGTGCAGCCCGCCGAGCGACTGGAGGGCCTGCATCTTCAGATCGGCGCGTCGGGCCTGATGCTGGGCCGCAACCGGCAGGGCAACCCCGTGGTCATTCGATTGTTCCGCCCCGAGCAGACGCGGGCCCTGGTGATCGGTGGCGTCCGCTGCGCCCAGCTCGTCTGCCTGCGAGCGATGGCGCTCGGCGCCCGCGTGGTCGTCCAGACCGCACGGCCCCGGGCGTGGGAGCCGTTCGTTCGTGGCGCGGCCGTCCCCGGCGAGTCGATCGCGGTCGTCCCGCCCGGTCGCGCCATCGAGATCGTCCCCGGGTCGGCCCTGCACCCGATCCTGCTCGTGGTCGACATCGGCCCGGTCGGCGCTGACAGCCGCGCCGGCGACGGCTGGCAGACCACCTTGATCGTCCGCGACGAGTTCGCGGCCGCCGACGTCGACGTGGCATCCCGCGCCGACCTGCTGATCCTGCAGCCCCTGCGCCCTGAGGAGGCCACCCTGATCGGCGGCGCCCTGGGCCTGGGTGAGGTCGCCCAGTGGATGACCAGGATCCGTCCCGACATGGTCGGCGTCGTCAACCGGCGCGCGGTCCGGTGGGCCGCCCTGGCCCACACCCCCATCGAGACCCAGTTGATCGGCCCGCCCGGCCGCTAACTGCGCGATATGTCCGGCTTTCCGGCAACGACATCGACAAAGCCTGCGTGTGTCGCGACCGGCATTCGCATGATCGTGGCACCATTCGGGGCCATGGGCCTCATCATCCGGCTTCTGATCACCGCGTTCTCGTTGTGGCTGGCCACCGTACTGATCGACGGGATCGAGCTCACCACCGACTCCGTGTCGGAGCAGATCATCACGTTGCTGATCGTCGCGGTCATCTTCGGCGTCATCAACGCGGTGCTACGGCCGATCATCAAGGTCGTGGGCTGCGGGCTTTACGTGCTCACGCTCGGGCTGATCGCGCTGATCGTGAACGGCGCGCTCTTCCTGCTGACCAGCTGGGTCGCCGACCAGTTCGACCTCCCGTTCCACGTCGACAACTTCTGGCCGAGCGCCGTCCTGGGCGCCCTGCTCGTCGGCGTCGTGAGCTGGCTGCTCAACATGCTCGTCCCCGACAGCAACGACTGACCCGATCGGGCGCGGTACCGAACGCGCCACCGAACCCGCTACGCAGCGCCCGCCGTCCCGTACGGCGGGCGCCTTCGCGTGCCGTGCCATCGTGAGCTGAGACTGTCGTCGTGAGCTGAGACTGTCGTCGTGAGCTGAGACATAGGCAAGGACCGAAGCGTCGCCGAGCCCTTACGGTGTCGGTATGAGCGACGAGCGGCGTGGATATCTTTACGGCCTCGCCGCGTACGTGATGTGGGGCTTTTTCCCGATTTACTTCAAACACCTGCAGCCCGCGTCCCCGCCCGAGATCCTCGCCCACCGAGTGATCTGGTCGGTCGTCTTCGTCAGCCTGCTGCTCGCGGCCGTGCGCAACTGGAGCTTCCTAAAACGCCTCGCGCGCAGCCCGAAGCTCCTCGCCGGCATCTCGCTGGCCGCGCTGCTGATCGCCGTGAACTGGGGAACCTACATCTACGGCGTCAACTCGTCGCGGGTCGTCGAGACGGCGCTCGGTTACTTCATCACGCCGTTGGTCCTCGTGCTGCTCGGCGTCACCGTGCAGCGCGAGCGGCTGCGCGGGCTTCAGTGGGCCGCCGTCGCGGTCGGGACGATCGCCGTCGCCGTGCTGACCATCGATTACGGCCACCTGCCGTACATCGCCCTGATCCTCGCGGCCAGCTTCGGCACCTACAGCCTCCTCAAGAAGCGCATGTCGTTGCCGCCCGCCGAGGGGCTCTTCGTCGAGTCCTCCGTGCTGGCGCTGCCCGCCCTGGCCTACGTCGGGTGGCTCACCGCTTCCGGCGGCGCCGAGTTCGGCCACGTGTCGGCCCGGCACACCGTGCTCATGATTCTTTCCGGGCTGGCCACCGCGCTGCCGCTGCTGCTCTTCGCGGGCGCGGCCAACCGGGTGCCGATGGTCGGCATCGGGATCCTGCAGTACGTCGCGCCGATCCTGCAGCTCGCGGTCGGGCTGCTGATCTATCACGAGCCGATGCCGCCGGCCCGGCTCGCCGGTTTCGGGCTCGTCTGGGTCGCGCTGATCATCTTCACGGTCGACGCCCTGCGCCGCCGCCCCGGAAAGAACAGGACGATGGCCGACCCGACGGCCGCCACCGTCGAGCCGGCCACCATGCCACCCCGCTGACCCGGAATCAGAGGATCAGGGGACGTCGTAGGCGAGCAGCACCTTTCCGTCGTACCGCACCAGTTCGAGGCGGGACAGGCTGCCCGGGCCGAAGTGGGTGACGCCGGGCATCGCGAACTCCGCACCGGGCGCCGCCTGCCACGAGCCGAGTTGTTCCTTCTGCTCGTCGGGGCCGTAGGCGATCAGGCGGAACGTGTAGGGGCTCGACGCCGCACGGCTGAACGAGCAGAGCAGGTCGACCTTGGTGCCGCCGGCCGCGCTGGTCAGCCGAACCGAAGCCGACACCGGCGACGAACTCTGCACCGCGGTCATCGCCACGGCGGGCCCGGCCGGCGGGGCGGCGGGAGCGCTGTCGCGGGTCCAGGCGAAGACGCCCACCCCGAGAAGCGCCACGAGCACCGCCGCGGCCGCGGTGCTCACGACCCGTACGCGAAAGGTCTTTGTCTTCTTGCGCCTCTTGGCCTCGGGCGCGAGCGTCGCCCACTCGCTGGTCGCCCAGTCACGCAGCGAGGCGCCGGGATGACCCTCGCCGCTCGTCAACGTCGGGTCGAGCAGCTTCGCGAATTCCTTGGCGTCGAGGCGGGACAGCACGTCGGGCAGGGCCGAGAGGTCGGCGACCGCCTCGCGGCAGAAGGAGCAGGTCGCCAGATGACTCTCGTAAGCCGCCCGCTCCGCCGGCGACAAGGCGCCCAGCACATAAGCCCCGTCGTCGTGCTCGTGCTCGCAGTGCACCCCGTCACCACCCTCCGCTGATCTCCCGTTGCACCCTGTCTTACGGGCGAGGAGAACGAGAGGTTCAACGGAGTCTTAGGCGCCCTCGTCAGGCCGTGGCCGACTCGCCCGCGGACAGCGCTTCGGCCACATTGCGGGCAGCCGCGGTCAGCTTGGCCCGCACGACGCGCGCTGACGTGAGCATCTCGGCGGCGGGCAACGCGCACGCCAGCACCAGTCGTCGTTCGATGTCGCGGTCGGCGATGACCAGCACCGAGGCACAGGCCAGGCCCTGCCGGAACTGGCCCATCTCGAGCTGCATGCCGCGTCGTTCACCGGCGGCCAGGTCGGCCTCGAGCGCCTCGGGGGTGATCAGAGTGGCCTGGGTGAATGCCCGCATGCCGTAGTCGCGCAGGTAGCGGGCGCGCTGATCGGGGGTGAGCGTGGCGAGCAGGGCCTTGCCGAGCGCGGTGGCGTGCCCGCCCTCGTCGAAGCCGGGCGACATGTCGTCGATGAACGGCGAGCGGGCGCCCTCGGCCGACGCGGTCACCGCTATGCGTCCGCCGACGAAACGGCCTAGGTAGTGGCTGTAGCCGCTGTCGAGCGCGGCACGGCGCAGCGCCTCACCGACCGCCGGCGGACCGCGGAAGGCGGAGACCAGCTCCCGATAGCGGTCCGCGATCTCCAGACCCACGATGTACGTGCCGTCCTCGCGGCGGATCACGTAACCCTCGTAAGCCAGGGTGCGCACCAGGTGATACGTCGTCGCGACGGTCAGCTCACATCGCCGCGCGATCTGTTTCACGGTCAGTCCGCGGGGTGCCCGGCCGACCGATTCGAGCACGCGTAGGGCGCGTGACACGCTCCGAATCAGGTCGGACGGCTCCGCCAGGGGGTCGCGCACAGCTACCTCCGACGCCAGGGACTTACACCATATGAATAATCTTCCTCCGAGGGAATGCCAAAAGCATGTGGATCACGATCGATTTACACGAGCCGTGTGGTCATTAGCACTCAGCGCGCTCGGATGCATTCTGGGCGGCTTAGTCTGCGGGGGATGATCTCCCCCTCGTCGAACGCGCCCACCACGCCCTTACGGGCATCGATCGGTGCCCTGACGACGACGATCGCGGTCAGCGTCCCCGTCTTCCTCGTCGGCGGCCTCGCCGTGCAGATCGGCGACGAACTCGGCTTCTCCCCCGCCGGGCTCGGTCTCGCGGTGTCGGCCTACTTCGGGGTCAGCGCCCTCGCGTCCGTCCCGGCCGGTTTCCTCGTCGAACGCTACGGCGCGACCCTGATCTCCCGCGCCGGCATCGGCCTCGCATCCCTGTCGTTGCTCGGCGTAGCGGCCTTCGCCAATACACTGTGGAGTCTCATCGCGATCCTGGCGCTCGGTGCCGGCGCCAACTCGATGGGGCAACTGGCGAGCAACACCTCGCTCTCGCGGCACGTGCCACCGCGCCGGCAGGGCCTCTCCTTCGGCATCAAGCAGGCCGCGATCCCGGTGGCCACCCTGCTGTCCGGCATCGCGGTGCCGACCGTCGCGCTGACTCTGGGCTGGCGGTGGGCCTTCGTCTTCGTCTCGGTGCTCGCCGCGGCCGCCCTCCTGCTCGTCCCGAACGAACCGGAGAGGCCCCCGAAGAAAACGTCGAACGGCGCGAAACAGGCCACCGGTGCCCTGATCGTCGTCGGTGTCGGCGCGACCCTCGCGGCCGGCTCGGCCAACGCCCTCGGCACGTTCCTCGTCGACGCGTCGGTAGCTCGCGGTATCTCCCCGGGCCCGGCCGGCCTGGCGCTCACGCTCGGTGGCGCTGTCTGCGTGGCCTCCCGCGTCCTCGGCGGCTGGCTCGCCGACCGCCGGCCCGACCGCTCGATCACGATGATCTCGGGCCTGCTCCTGGCCGGCGCGGCCGGCTTGGCCCTGCTGGCCGTGCCCGGCGGGCTGCCGCTGATCACCGGCGTCGTCCTCGGCTTCGGGTTCGGCTGGGCCTGGCCCGGCCTGATGAACTTCGCCGTGGTGCGCCTGCACCCCCAGGCGCCGGCCGCCGCCACCTCCATCACCCAGACCGGCGTCTATGCGGGCGGCTGCCTCGGCCCGCTGACCCTGGGCACCCTGGCCTCGGCCACCAGTTATCCGACGATGTGGGTGGTCGCCGCCGTCGCGATGCTCGCCTCGGCCGCCGCGATGCTCCTCGGCAGCCACCTGCTGCGCGCCCACGCCACCGCCTAGCCACTTCCGCAGGGCCGAATGACGGCGTTCGGAGAGCGTAAGAGAACAGGCCCGCCCGGAACGGGTGCAGGGAGAGTGAGGGAACGCCTGGCGGGACTGCTGGGCGAGAACAAGTCACGACGCGTACGTCTGGGGTTTCGGGGTTGGGCTTCGGGTGTGCCAGATGTCGCCGGATCTTGAAAATGATCTTGTGGGCGTGACCCCTGGGGCCGTGCTTGTCGGACCCATGTGGCATCGTGAAAGCGTGGTGAGCACCGGTGACTTGACGCTGTCGTCGCTCGGCCTCGACATCGATCCCTCGGTCGATGCGTCGGTGTCGGCGACGCTGGCCGCCGTGGAGGAGGCGCTGCGTGCCAACGTGGCCAGCGCCGACCCGCTGGTGGCCGAGGCTGCCCGGCATCTCGCCGATGCGGGCGGCAAGAGATTCCGTCCGATGCTCGTGGCGCTCGGCGCCCAGTTCGGCGACCCACGCTCGCCCGAGATCATCGCGGCCGCCAACGTGGTCGAGCTGACCCACCTGGCGACTCTCTATCACGACGACGTCATGGACGAGGCGCCCGTGCGGCGCGGCGCGCCCAGTGCGAACTCGCGCTGGGGCAACTCGGTGGCGATCCTCGTGGGCGACTACCTCTTCGCCCAGGCGGCCGACCTGGCCGCCTCGCTCGGTCCCGAGGCTGTGCGGCTGCAGGCCCGCACCTTCGCGCGGCTGGTGCACGGCCAGATCGCCGAGACGGTCGGCCCGCGCGGCGACGACCCGATCGAGCACCACCTTCAGGTCATCACCGAGAAGACGGCCTCGCTGATCGCCACCTCAGCGCGTTTCGGCGGGCTCTTCTCCGGCGCCCCGGCCGAGATCGTCGAGGCCCTGGCCAACTACGGCGAGACGATCGGCATCGCGTTCCAGCTCTCCGACGACCTGCTCGACATCGCCTCCGAGTCGGTGCAGTCGGGCAAGACGCCCGGCACCGACCTGCGCGAGGGTGTGCCGACGCTGCCGGTGCTCTACGCACTGGCCGGCGACGACACCGACCCCCGGCTGCGTGAGCTGCTCACCCTCGGTCCGCTGGTCGACGACGACCTGCACGCCGAGGCGCTCACCCTGCTGCGCGAGTCGGCCGCGATGAAGCGGGCCCGCGAGACCGTGCGCAGCTATGCCGAGGAGTCCCGCAGCGCCCTGGCGCCACTGCCCGACGGCGACGCCAAGCGTGCGCTCGAGGCACTCTGCGACTTCATCGCCGACCGCACAGGCTGAGCCGACCGCACAGGCTGATCAGCGAACGAGAAAGGGCCCCGGGAAACCAGGGCCCTTTCGCTGTGGAAATCAGCGGACGAACTGCGCCGCATCCCTGGTCAGATCGATCAGAGGCGCGGGCACGACGCCCAGCGCGAACGTGGCGGCCACCCCGATCACCAGCGCGGCCGAGGTCATGAACCCCGGGATCGACACCGTCGGCGTCGACTCGCCCGGCTCGGAGAGCCATAGCAGCACGACCACCCGCAGGTAGGGGAAGGCCAGCAGCATGCTGGTGATCACGCCGAACACCACGAGCCAGGTCTGCCCGCCCTCGATCGCCGCCCCGAAGACCGCGAACTTGCTGGTGAAGCCGCTGGTCAGTGGGATGCCGGCGAAGGCCAGCAGGATGAACGTGAACGCCGCGGCGAACAACGGGCTCTTGCGGCCCAGACCGGCCCACCGGGCGAGGTGGGTCGCCTCCCCGTCGGCGTCGCGCACCAGGGTCACGATGCCGAAGGCGGCGAGGACCGAGAAGCCGTACGCCACCAGGTAGAACATCGTGCTGCTGAGGCCCTCCTCGTTCAGCGCGAGGACGCCGACCAGCAGGTAGCCCGCGTTCGCGACCGACGAGTAGGCCAGCAGGCGCTTCATATCGGTCTGCGTGATCGCGAGGACCGCGCCGACGAGCATGGTCAGCACCGCGATCGTGCCGAGCACCGGCTGGAAGTCCCAGCGCACCCCGTCGAAGGCCACGTAGAGGATACGCAGCAGCGCCCCGAACGCGGCAACCTTGGTGCAGGCGGCCATGAGTGCGGTGATCGGCGTCGGTGCACCCTGGTAGACGTCCGGCGTCCACACGTGGAACGGGGCGAGCGCCGCCTTGAAGAGCAGGCCGATCGCGATCAGGGCCAGACCGCCGTAGAGCAGCACCTGGCTGCGCTGCGGGTTGGCCACCGCCTCGTGCACGTCGCTCAGCTTGATCCCGCCCGCGAAGCCGTAGAGCAGGGCCACGCCGAAGAGGAAGAAGGCCGAGGCGTACGAGCCCAGCAGGAAGTACTTGAGAGCGGCCTCCTGGCTGAGCAGGCGACGCCGCCGGGCGAGCGCACACAGCAGGTAGAGCGGCAGCGAGAAGACCTCGAGCGCGACGAACATGGTCAGCAGGTCGTTCGCGGCGACGAAGAGCAGCATGCCGCCGAGCGCGAAGATGGTCAGCGGGTAGACCTCGGTCGCGCCGGACTGGTCGCCGGCCTGCTTGAGGTCCTTCTGTGAACCGACCGTGATCGCGGCCTGCGAGACGAACGGGCCGCCCCGCTCGATCGAGCGCTCGGCGATCAGCATCAGCGAGACCGCGCCGAGCACCAGCAGAGCGCCCTGCAGGAAGACCGTCGGGCCGTCGATGGCGACCGCGCCGCCGATCGTGATCTTGCGGGTGTTGTGCTGCACGATCACCGCGACGAACGCCGCCGCGATCGCCCCGAACGCGAGCGTCACCTGGACCACGTTGCGCGACCGGCGAGGCGTGAACACCTCGACCAGGATGCCGACGCAGGCCGCCCCGAAGAGGATCAGCATCGGCAACAGCGCGCCGTAGTCGATGCTGGGCAGTTGAAGGTCTCCCATGGCTAGCGCGCCACCCTTTCGTTAGCGACGACCGCCGTCGGGCCCGGATCCTGCACGCCGACGTCCTGCATGGTCGCCTGCACCGCCGGGTTGATCACGTCGGTGACCGGCTTGGGATAGAAGCCGAGCAGGATGATCAGCAGGATCAGCGGAGCCACCACGACCTTCTCGCGAAGCGTGATGTCCTTGCGCATCTCCGGCACCTCGGTGAGGGCCGGGTTGAGAGTGCCCTGCGTGGTGCGCTGCACCATCCAGAGCACGTAGGCGGCGGCCAGGATGATGCCGCCCGTCGCCACCACGGCGTAGGCCGGGTGCACGGTGAAGGTGCCGATCAGCACGAGGAACTCGCTGATGAACGGCGCCGTGCCGGGCAGCGCCAGCGACGCCAGACCGGCGAAGAAGAACACCCCGGCCAGGACCGGGACGAGCTTGCCGGCCCCGCCGAAGTCGCTGATCAGGTTGGAGCCGCGCCGGGCGACGAACATGCCGACCACGATGAACAGCAGGCCGGTTGCGAGCCCGTGGTTCACCATGTAGAGCACCGAGCCAGTGCCGGCCTGGCTGGTGAAGGCGAAGATGCCGATGCCGATGAAGCCGAAGTGCGCAATCGACGTGTACGACACCAGGCGCTTGAGGTCGTTCTGGCCGACCGCGAGCAGTGCCGCGTAGATGATGCCGATCACGCCGAGCACCAGCGCCGCCGGGGCGAACCAGCGCGACGCCTCCGGGAACAGCGGGAGGCAGTAGCGCAGGATCCCGAACGTGCCGACCTTGTCCATCACGCCGACGAGCAGGGCGGCCGCGCCCGCGGGGGCCGCGCCACCGGCGTCCGGCAGCCAGGTGTGGAACGGGAAGAACGGCGCCTTGATCGCGAACGCGACGAAGAACCCGAGGAACAGCCAGCGGGCGGTGTTCTGGTCGATCGAGCCGGCGATCTCGGTGAGCTTGCCGAAGTCGAACGTGTTGCCGCCGACCACCCACAGCCCGATCACGGCGGCCAGCATGAACAGACCGCCGACCAGGCTGTAGAGGAAGAACTTCACCGCCGCGTACTGACGGCGCTGACCGCCGAACGACCCGATGATGAAGTACATCGGGATCAGCATGACCTCGAAGAACACGTAGAACAGGAAGACGTCGGCCGCCGCGAAGACGCCGATCATCGTGAACTCGAAGACCAGCAGCAGCGCGAAGTAGGCCGGGGCGGAGCGCTTGCTCTGCTCGACGTCGTGCCAGGACGCCAGGATCACGACCGGGAACAGGATCGCGATCAGCATGAGCATGACGAGCGCGATGCCGTCGGCGGCGAACGTGAACCGCGCGTCCCAGGACGGGATCCAGGCGTACGACTCGTGGAACTGGAAGCGGTCGCCGCCGGTCTTGAAGGCGATCCACATGACGACGCTGAGGACCAGCACCACCAGCGACCAGCCAAGGGCGACGGTCTTGGCCAGCTCGGACTTCTGCCGCGGGATGAGCGCCACAACGATGGCGCCGACCAACGGCAGAAGCGTCAGGATGGACAGAAACGGGAAATCAGCGAACATTTTTCGGCCTCCCGCCACTGTTCAGTTGCCGAGAAGCGTCACTTCCGGACCGAAAAATATTCGTCACGCCAACCACCCAAGCTGGATCGCGAGGAAGGCACCGACCACGAGGACGGCACCGGTGAGCATGGAGAGGGCGTACGACCGTACGAAGCCGGTCTGCAGCCGCCGGAGACGCCCGGACGTGCCGCCGACGCCGGCCGCGATGCCATTGACCAGCCCGTCGATGCCCTTGTTGTCGAGGTAGACCAGCGCCCGCGTGAGATAGATGCCGGGCCGCTCGAACACCGCCTCGTTGAAGGAGTCGGTGTACAGGTTCTTCCGGGCCGCGGTGACCACCACACCGGCCGGCCGCGGCTCGAGCGCGGTGCCCTTGCGGAACAGCGCCCAGGCCAAGCCCGCGCCGAGGACGGTGAGCACGATGCCGAGAATGTTGATCACCGCGTGCGGCATGACCGCGTGGTGCTCCTCGTGCTCACCGAAGACCGGCGTCAGCCAGTCGGGAATCGTCGTGGCCAGCAGCCAGCCGGCCCCGATCGAGCCGAGGGCGAGCAACATCAAAGGCACAGTCATGATGTACGGCGACTCGTGCGGATGCTTGTTGTCCTCGGTGTACCGCTCCGGCCCGTGGAAGGTCAGCACGAACAGCCGCGTCATGTAGAACGCGGTGAGGCCCGCACCCAGCAGCGCCGCCCAGCCGAAGAGCCAGGCCGTCCAGTCGCCCCGCTCGAACGCGGCCGCGATGATCGGCTCCTTCGAGAAGTAGCCGGACAGCGGTGGGATACCGATGATCGCGAGCCACCCGGCGGCGAACGTCAGCCAGGTCCACTTCATGTATTTGCGCAGGCCCCCGAAGCGCCGGATGTCGACCTGGTCGTGCATGCCGTGCATGACCGAACCGGCGCCGAGGAACATGTTGGCCTTGAAGAAGCCGTGCGCCAGCAGGTGGATGATCGCCAGGGCGTACGCCCCGCCGCCGAGCCCGACGCCCAGGAACATGTAACCGATCTGGCTGACCGTCGACCAGGCCAGAACACGCTTGATGTCGTCCTTGGCCGCGCCGATGATGCAGCCCATCAGCAGCGTGAGCGCGCCGACGCAGACCACGATTGTCTGCAGCGTGGTGTTGGCGGTGAAGATCGCGTTGGAGCGGGCGATCAGGTAGACGCCCGCGGTGACCATCGTCGCCGCGTGGATGAGGGCCGAGACCGGGGTCGGGCCCTCCATCGCGTCGGGCAACCAGGCCTGCAGCGGGAACTGACCCGACTTGCCGGCCGCGCCGAGCAGCAGCAGAAGACCCAGGATCAGTACGGTCGTCGAGCTGAGCGCGCTGACGTTGCCGAAGACCTCGTCGTACTGGGTGGTGCCGAGCGTGGCGAACATCAGGAAGATGCCGATGGCCAGGCCGGCGTCGCCGACCCGGTTCATCAGGAACGCCTTCTTGCCCGCGGTCGCCGCCGACGGCCGGGTGGTCCAGAACGAGATCAGCAGGTAGGAGGCGAGACCGACGCCTTCCCATCCGAAGTAGAGCATCACGTAGTTGTTGCCGAGTACCAGCAGCAACATCGCCGCGACGAAGAGGTTGAAGTAGCCGAAGAACTTCCGCCGGCCCGGGTCGTGCTCCATGTAGCCGACCGCGTAGAGGTGGATCAGCGAGCCGACACCGGTGATCAGCAGGACGAAGACGCCGGCCAGCGGGTCGAACAGCAGCCCGAAATCGACGTGCAGGTTACCGACCGCGATGAAGTCCCACAGGCTCTGCTGCGCCGACCGCGCGCCTTCCTCGAGCCCGCTCAGGCTGATGAAGAAGACCAGCCCGAGTACGAAGGTGGCCGCCACCGAGAGGACGCCGAGCCAGTGCCCCCACTTGTCGGCGCGCTTGCCGAGCAGCAGCAGGATCGCGGCGCTGACCAGCGGAATGGCTACCAAAAGCCAGATTCCGCTCAGCACCCCCGACGCGGGGGCGTACTCCACTGTCTGTTCCACGTGAAGGCCCCTTTAGTACTTGAGGAGGTTCGCGTCGTCGACGCTCGCCGAGCGCCGCGTACGGAAGATCGACATGATGATCGCGAGCCCCACCACGACCTCGGCCGCCGCGACGACCATCACGAAGAACGAGATGATCTGGCCGTCGAGGCTGCCGTTGATGCGGCTGAAGGTGATCAGCGCGAGGTTCGCGGCGTTGAGCATGAGCTCGATGCACATGAACAGCACGATCGCGTTGCGTCGTACGAGCACCCCGGCGGCGCCGATGGTGAACAGGATCGCGGCGAGCACCAGGTAGTAGTCCGGTGTCATTTCTCGGTCCCCTTCGGAGCAGCCTCGTCAGCTGTCAGCTCCCGGATCGGCAGGATCGGGGAGATGCTGCGCTCGGCGCCGTTGCCGTCCGGCAGCTTCGCGGGCGCGGCGACCGACATCGTGTTGGCGTAGACACCGGGGCCGGCCTTGGGTCCGGGGTAGTTGCCCGGCCGGAACCGCTCCTTCATCCGGGTCAGCTGATCGGCGACGTCGGCCTTGTCCCGCACGACGTGCGCCATGATCATCGCGCCGACGGCCGCGGTGATGAGTAGCGCCGAGGTGATCTCGAAGGCGAACACGTACCGGGTGAACAGCAGCGACGCGAGGCCCTGCACGTTCCCGCCCGCGACCGTGTTGGCCTGCTCCAGCCCGACCACCGTGGTCTCACCGAGCGACCGGGCGAGGCCCGTGCCGATCAGCGCGGCGAAGCCCGCCCCGAGCAGGATCGCGGCGACCCGCTGACCGCGCAACGTCTCGATCAGCGAGTCCGAGGCGTCCCGGCCGACCAGCATGAGTACGAAGAGGAACAGCATCATGATCGCGCCGGTGTAGACGATGATCTGCACCGCGCCCAGGAACGGCGCGGAGTTGACCACGTAGAGGAAGCCCAGGCAGAGCATCGTGACCACGAGCCACAGCGCGGAGTGGACCGCGTTGCGGGCCAGCACCATGCCGAGCGCGCCGATCACGGCGATCGAGCCGAGGATCCAGAAGGCGACGGCTTCGCCGGTGGAGACGTGGTCCATCAGACTGCCTCCTTCGCAGCCTGGCCGGTGCCGTCCTCGGCCTCGTTGGTCGCCCACGGCGCCCGCTCGGCGCCGACCGACGTGCCCGGGTTGGTGAGCGCGCCGAGGTAGTAGTCCTT
Source organism: Actinoplanes solisilvae (assembly GCF_003999975.1). Lineage (GTDB taxonomy): Bacteria > Actinomycetota > Actinomycetes > Mycobacteriales > Micromonosporaceae > Actinoplanes > Actinoplanes solisilvae. The sequence goes on from NZ_RJAC01000002.1 coordinate 772,229, forward strand.
GTCGGTCTCACCGAGGCGCATCGGGTGCGGCGGCTGCTCCATGCCGGGCAGCAGCGGGGCCAGCAGCTCCTTCTTGGTGAAGATGAGGTCCTGGCGGTTGTCGCGGGCCAGCTCGTACTCGTTGCTCATGGTCAGCGAACGGGTCGGACAGGCCTCGATGCAGAGCCCGCAGAAGATGCAGCGGGCGTAGTTGATCTGGTAGATGCCGGCATAGCGTTCACCGGGCGAGAAGCGCTGCTCGTCGGTGTTGTCGGCGCCCTCGACGTAGATCGCGTCGGCCGGGCAGGCCCAGGCGCACAGCTCGCAGCCGATGCACTTCTCCAGGCCGTCCGGGTGCCGGTTGAGGATGTGCCGACCGTGATAACGCGGCGCCGGCGTCGGCGGCGAGAACGGGTAGTCGGTGGTGATGACCTTGCGGAACATGTGCGCGAAGGTCACCCCGAAGCCCTTGAACGAGCCCGTGAACGTCCCCACGTCACACCTCCTTGTCTTCGGGAGCGGCCCGGTCTTCGGGAGCGCGCGAGGGGTCGCCGCCGACCGTCGCGGGGGCCCGTTCGGCCACCGCGCGGCGGGCCCGCGGACTGGGGGGTACCTGGAGATCCATCGGTGGCACCGGGAAACTGCCCGGCGGTCTCGCGGCCAGCTCCTCCTCGATGGAGATCTGACGTGGCTTGCGCGCGGCCGGCCAGAGCATGGCGATCAGCAGGATCACGACGACGATGCCGACGATCGAGAACCACTTGGCCTGCTGCGAGAGCTCGTTGTTGGCGATCTTCACGTAGCTCAGGAAGAGGATCCACACCAGGTTGACCGGGATGAGGACCTTCCAGCCGAAGCGCATGAACTGGTCGTAGCGCATGCGGGGCAGCGTGGCCCGCAGCCAGATGAAGCCGAAGAGCAGCAGGAACACCTTCAGGAAGAACCAGATCAGCCCGAAGTAGCCGGCGTTCGCGCCTTCCCAGATCGTCGTGATCGGCCACGGGGCCCGCCAGCCGCCGAGGAACAGCGTGGTGGCGAAGGCCGAGACGGTGATCATGTTGATGTACTCGGCCAGGAAGAACAGCGCGAACTTGAACGACGAGTATTCGGTGTGGAAGCCGCCGACCAGCTCGGACTCGGCCTCGGGCAGGTCGAACGGGGCGCGGTTGGTCTCGCCGACGGCCGCGATGCAGTAGATGACGAAGCTGGGCAGCAGCAGAACGGCGTACCAGCTCGGGGTCGTCACCTCCCAGCCGAAGATGTTGACCGGGTTGCCGTGCGCCTGCGCGGCCACGATCTGCGAGGTGCTCATCGAGCCGGCCGTCATGAAGACCGCCACGATCGACAGACCCATCGCGACCTCGTACGAGATCATCTGCGCACTGGAACGCAGGCCCCCCAGCAGCGGATAGGTCGAACCGGACGCCCAGCCGGCGAGCACGACGCCGTAGACGGCCATCGACGAGCAGGCCAGCAGCACCAGCACCGAGACCGGCACGTCGGTGAGCTGCAGGGCCGTCTGGTGGCCGAACATGTTCACCACGCCGCCGAACGGGATCACCGAGAAGGCGGTGAACGCCACCGTCGCCGAGATCACCGGGGCGATGAAATAGACCACCTTGTCGGCGGTCTTCGGGATGATCTCTTCCTTGAACGGCAGCTTCACGCCGTCGGTGAGGCTTTGCAGCCAGCCCCAGGGCCCGACCTGGTTGGGGCCGGGCCGCACCGCCATCCGGGCGACGACCTTGCGCTCGTAGACGATCGTGAAGAGCGTCAGCAGAAGCAGCAGGATGAAGACGCCGAACAGCTTGATCAGCGAGATCCACCAGATGTCGTTCTCGAACGTCTCCAAGGTCGGATCCACGGCGTGGGCCGCGAGAATCAGGTCGTTCATGAGGTCGCTCCCGAAGAGGCGGACGCGGAGAGCCGGACGACAGCACCCGCGGTGACGCCGAGGCTGCGACGAATGGTCGAGCCGGGCGAGTTGGTGGGCAGCCACACCACGCGTGGCGGCAAGTCGGTGACGGCGGCCGGCAACGTGATCGCGCCGCGGTCGGTGCCGACCGTGACCGCGTCGCCGTCGGCCACGCCGAGTGCCTCGGCCAGGTCCTTACCGATCCGCGCGACCGGCGGACGGGCCGTCCCGGCCAGCACCTTGTCGCCCTCGAGCATCGAGCCCAGGTCGATCAGGTGGTGCCAGGTGGCCAGCACAGCCTCGTGCTGGCCGGCTTCGGGAAGCGCCGATGCCGCAACCGCGGGCGCCGCCGGGCGGGGCGCCTTGCTGGGCGGCATCGCGCCCAGCTCGCGGCGGATGGCCATGACGTCGCCCGTACCGAGGGAGATGCCTTTAGTCCTGTTCTGGGTGGTGGCGGGGTGGCTGGATGGGACGTCCATGAGCGCGGCGATCGCCTCGAGCACTCGGCCGTCGGTCATCGCCGTGCTCGGCAGCACCGTGCCGAAGGAGCGCAGCCGGCCCTCCCAGTCGAGGTAGGTGCCGGACTTCTCGGCCGCCGGGGCGACCGGGAGCACCACGTCGGCGCGGCGGGTGACCGCGCTGTGCCGGATCTCGAGGCTGACCACGAACCCGGCACTGTCGAGCGCCTGGTCGGCCAGCCGCGGGTCGGCCAGGTCGCCCGGGTCGACGCCGGCGACCAGCAGGCCGCCGAGCTGACCGGCGGCGGCCGCCGCGACGATCGCGTCGGTGTCGCGGCCCGGACGGCTGGGCAGCGCGCCCGCCTCGACGTTCCAGGCCAGCGAGATCTCGGCACGGGCCGCCGGGTCGCCGACCGGACGGCCGCCGGGCAGCAGGTTCGGCAGGCAACCGGCGTCGATCGCGCCGCGGTCGCCGGCCCGGCGAGGCACCCACGCGAGGCGGGCGCCCGTGCGGGCCGCGAGCTCGGCCGCCGCCGACAGGCCGCCCGGCACGGTGGCCAGACGCTCGCCGACGATCAGCAGGGCGCCGGGTGTGGACAGCGTGGCGGCGATGGCCGGGTCACCGGCGAGCAGCCGGGCCTCGTCGCCGGGAACCGCCGCGACCAGGGCCGCACCGAGCTTCTCGAAGCCGCGCGACAGGAACGGGGCGACCGCCGTGACCTGAATTTTCCGGCCGACGTGCGCCTTGCGCAGCCGCAGGAACAGGATCGGGCACTCCTCCTCGGGCTCCAGCCCGACGATCACCGCGGCCGGCGCGTTCTCGACGTCGTCGTACGTGACGTCGGCGACCCCGGCGACCGAGGAGGCGAGGAAGTCGGCCTCCTCGGCGCTGAGCGGACGGGCCCGGAAGTCGACGTCGTTGGTGTCGAGGGCGACGCGGGCGAACTTCGCGTACGCGTACGCGTCCTCGACCGTGAGGCGTCCACCGGCCAGCACCCCGACGCCCGCGCTCTTCGCCGCGGTGAGCCCTTCGGCCGCCGCCAGCAGGGCCTCGCTCCAGGACGCCTCACGGAACTCACCGGTCGCGGCGTCGCGCAGCAGCGGCGTCATGATGCGGTCGTCGGCCACCTGGTACTGGAAGCCCCAGCGGCCCTTGTCACAGTTCCACTCCTCGTTCACCGCCGGGTCGTCACCGGCCAGCCGGCGCAGCACCTTGCCGCGGCGGTGGTCGGCGCGCATCGAGCAGCCGGCCGCGCAGTGCTCGCAGGCGGTCGGCGTCGACACCAGGTCGAACGGGCGGGCGCGGAACCGGTACTGCTCGCCGGTCAGCGCGCCCACGGGGCAGATCTGGATGGTGTTGCCGGAGAAGTACGAGTTGAAGGCGATGTCGCCCTCGCCCTCGCCGACCTGGCCGTCGCCGGTGCCGCGGCCGCCGAAGAAGTCGTCGCGGTAGACGTTGATCTGCTCGCCGGACGAGCGGTCCATCAGGTCGATGAACTTGTCGCCGGCGATCTCCTCGGAGAACCGGGTGCAGCGCTGGCACAGGATGCACCGCTCACGGTCGAGCAGCACCTGGCTGGAGATGTGGATCGGCTTCTCGTACTCGCGCTTCTTCTCGTGGAACCGCGAGTCGGCCCGCCCGTTGGTCATCGCCTGGTTCTGCAGGGGGCATTCGCCGCCCTTGTCGCAGGTCGGGCAGTCGAGCGGGTGGTTGGCGAGCAGCAGCTCCATCACGCCGCCCTGCGCCTTCGCGGCCACCTCGGAGGTGAGCTGCGTGCGCACGACCATGCCCTCGGCCACCGTCTGGGTGCACGAGGCGACCGGCTTGCGCTGGCCCTCCACGTCGACCAGGCACTGACGGCAGGCGCCGGCCGGGGCCAGCAGCGGGTGGTCGCAGAACCGCGGGATCGCGATACCCATCCGCTCGGCGACCCGGATGACCAGCTCACCCTTCTCGGCGGTGACCGGGATGCCGTCGATCGTGAGAGAGACGGTGTTGGTTTGCTTGGCGACGTCCGTCATCAGTGAGCTCCAACCAGGGCCTTGGCCGACAGACGCGGCGCGGTGCGGCCCTCGATGTAGTCCAGGTAGTCCTGGCGGAAGAACTTGAGCGTGGACATCACCGGGGTCGCGGCGCCGTCGCCGAGACCGCAGAACGACCGGCCGAAGATGTTGTCGGCGGTGTCCTGCAGCGTGTCCAGATCGGCGTACGTCCCCTCGCCGCTGAGAATGCGGCGATAGGTGCGCACCATCCAGTAGTTGCCCTCGCGGCACGGCGTGCATTTGCCGCACGACTCGTGGTGGTAGAACTCCAGCCACCGCCACGTCGCGTAGACCGGGCAGTCCTGGTCGCTGAAGATCTGCATCGCCGTGGTGCCCAGGATCGAGCCGGCCGCGGCCACGCCCTCGAAGTCCATCGCCGTGTCGATGTGCTCGGCCGTGAGCAGCGGCGTCGACGACCCACCGGGCGTCCAGAACTTCAGGTTGTGGCCGGGCTTCATGCCGCCGGCGAGCTCGATCAGCTCCCGCAGCGTGATGCCGAGGCCACATTCGTACTGACCGGGGTTGGCGATGCGACCCGAGAGCGAATAGATCATCGGGCCGGACGACTTCTCCGTACCCATGCTCTTCCACCAGTCGGCGCCGCCGAGCACGATGTAGGGCACGCTGGCGATGGTGCCGACGTTGTTGACCACCGTCGGGCTGGCGTAGAGGCCCGCGATCGCCGGGAAGGGCGGGCGCAGCCTTGGCTGGCCGCGGAACCCTTCGAGCGAGTCGAGCAGCGCTGTCTCCTCGCCGCAGATGTAGGCGCCGGCGCCACTGTGCACGACCAGTTCGAGGTTGAAGCCCGAACCCAGGATGTTGCGGCCGAGGTAGCCCTTGGCCCGCGCCTCGTCGACGGCGTTGCGCAGCCGGCGAGCGGCGTGCACGGCCTCGCCGCGGATGTAGATGAAGGCCCGGTCCGCCCGGATCGCGTAGGCCGCGATGATCGCCCCTTCGACCAGCGAGTGCGGGTCGTAGGTCATCAGGGGCAGGTCCTTGCAGGTGCCGGGCTCGCCCTCGTCCGCGTTGATCACGAGGTAGTGCGGCTTGCCGTCGCCCTGCGGGATGAAGCCCCACTTGAGACCGGTCGGGAAGCCCGCGCCGCCGCGGCCGCGCAGACCCGAGTCCTTGATGAGCTGGATCAGGTCGTCCGGGTGCACGTCGAGGGCCTTGCGGAGAGCGGCGTAGCCGTCGAGCCGCTCGTAGACACCGATCTTCCAGGCGTCCGGCGACAGCCAGCGCTTGGTGAGCACCGGGGTCAGCTTCTGGAGAACCTCACGCCCTGGCTGGGTCACTTCTTCACCTCGTTACCGACGCTGTCCCCGGCTGGCTTACCGTCGGCGGCAGGCTTGTTGGACGCGACGCCGGCGACCTCGGCGGCGCTCACCGGCTTCGTCTTCTCCTCGCGCGCCGGTTTGGTCTTCGTGATCGGCGCGTCCGGGTTGAAGTTCGGCACCGCGATGCCGTGCTGCTGGGCCAGGTTCACGCCGCGCAGCGTGGGCGCCCCGGCCTGACCGTCGGCCACCGCACCGGCGCGCGGGTCGGAGAAGCCGGCCAGCTGCACCTGCATCTCCTTGAGCGAGCAGATGCGCGCACCGCGGCTGAGCGTCGGCCGCTGCCCGTCGCGCAGCTGGTCGACCAGCTCGCGGGCCGACGAGGGGGTGGCCTCGTCGATGGCGAAGTCGTAGTTGACCGTCACCACCGGCGCGTAGTCGCAGGCGGCCAGGCACTCGGCGTGCTCCAGCGTGATGCGGCCGTCGGCCGTGGTCTCGTCGTGCCCGACGCCGAGGTGCTCGACGAGTTCGTCGTAGACCTCTTGGCCGCCGAGCACGTTGCACAGCGTGTTGGTGCAGACGCTGACCAGGTATTCGCCGGTCGGGCGGCGCTTGTACATCGTGTAGAAGGTGGCGACCGCGCCGACCTGGGCCTTGTTGATGCCCAGCACCTCGGCGCAGAAGGCCACGCCGTTCGGGCTGACGTGCCCCTCCTCGGTCTGCACGAGGTGCAGCAGAGGCAGCAGCGCGGAACGGCTGCGACCCTCCGGGTAGCGGGCGATGATCTCGAGGGCCGCGGGCAGAAGCCGTTCGGCCAAGGGGGAAGCGGACGGGGAAAAGTCCACGGTCATCAGCGGTCACACCCACCCATCACGGGGTCCAGACTTGCGCCGCCGGCGATCACGTCGGCCAGCAGGGCGCCCTCGGCCATCGCGGGGATGGCCTGTAGGTTCACGAAGCTCGGGTCCCGCATGTGGACCCGGTAGGGATGCGTGCCGCCGTCCGAGACGGCGTGCACACCCAGCTCACCGCGCGGGTGCTCGATCGAGACGTACACCTGGCCCGGCGGCACCCGGAAGCCCTCGGTGACGAGCTTGAAGTGGTGGATCAGGGACTCCATCGACTGGCCCATGATCTTGGCCACGTGTTCGAGGGAGTTGCCCATGCCGTCGAGGCCGACGGCCAATTGCGCAGGCCAGGCGATCTTTTTGTCGGCCACGAAGATCGGTCCCGGCCGGAGACGGTCGAGCGCCTGCTCTACGATCTTGAGTGACTCGCGGATCTCGGCGAGCCGCACCTGGTAACGACCCCAGACGTCGGCCGTCGTCGCGGTCGGGACGTCGAACTCGTACGTCTCGTACCCGCAGTAGGGCATCGTCTTGCGCAGGTCCCAGGCCAGCCCGGCCGAGCGCAGCACCGGACCGGTGATGCCCAGCGCGAGGCAGCCGGTGACGTCGAGGACCGCGACACCCTGCGTGCGCTCCTGCCAGATGACCTGGCCGGAGAGCATGTCCTCGTATTCCTTGAGCTTCTTGGGAAGGTAGACCAGAAAATCGCGGATCTTCTTGATCGCCGACTCGGGGATGTCCTGCGCGACCCCGCCGGGGCGGAAGTACGCATGGTTCATTCGCAGGCCGGTGGTCTCCTCGAAGATGTCCAGGATGTACTCGCGCTCGCGGAAGCCGTACAGCATCATCGAGATGGCGCCGAGTTCCATGCCGGTGGTGGCGAGCCACACCAGGTGCGACGAGATCCGGTTCAGCTCCATGAAGAGCACGCGGATCGTGTTCGCCCGCTCGGTGATCTGGTCGGTGATGCCGAGCAGCTTCTCGACCGCGAGGCAGTAACCGGCCTCGTTGAACAGCGGGGCCAGATAGTCGGCGCGGGTCACGAAGGTCGTGCCCTGGGTCCAGTTGCGGTATTCGAGGTTCTTCTCGATGCCGGTGTGCAGGTAGCCGACGACGGGACGTACGTCGGTGACCGTCTCACCCTCGAGCTCGAGCACCAGCCGCAGCACGCCGTGCGTCGACGGGTGCTGCGGACCCATGTTGACGACGATCTTCTCGTTGCTCAGCGGGTCGACACTGCCCGTGACGGTGTCCCAGTCGCCGCCGGTGACCGTGAAGACGCGGCCCTCGGTGGTCTCTCGCTCGCTGGCATATCCGGACTGTGTCATTGGTAGACCCTCCGCTGGTCAGGAGGCGGAATCTCGGCGCCCTTGTACTCGACGGGCACGCCGCCGAGCGGGTAGTCCTTGCGCTGCGGGTGACCCTCCCAGTCGTCCGGCATGAGCACCCGCGTGAGGTTCGGGTGGCCCGCGAAGACCACCCCGAACATGTCGTACGTCTCCCGCTCCTGCCAGTCAGCGGTCGGGTAGACGCTGGTCACGCTGGGGACGAAGCCACCGACCGGGACGGCCACCTCGAGCCGGACGCGGCGACGGTAGGTCATCGAGGTCAGGTGGTAGGCCACGTGCAGGCGGCGCGCGTCGCTGTTCAGGTAGTCCACACCGGACACCGACGAGCACAGCTCGAAGCGCAGCGATTCGTCGTCCCGCATGATCTGCGCGACCTCGGCGATCCGCTCGGCCTTGATGTGCAGGGTGAGCTCACCCCGGTCGACGACCACCTTCTCGATGGCGTCGGCGAAGCCGGGGTACGCCTCCTCGAGCGCGTCGGTGACCTCGTCGAAGTACCCGCCGTACGGCTTGGGCGTGCCGACGACCTCGGGGTGGCGGCGCACCAGGCCGCCGAAGCCGGAGACGTCGCCGCTGCCGGTGATGCCGAACATGCCCTTCCGTGGGCTGGACGGCGTCTGGGCGGGTGCGTCGATGTCGGCCCCGACCGGGTCGGCGCTGACCGGCACACCGCCGGTGGGGTTGTTCGGTTCGATCGTCACTTAGCCGCTCCCTGTCCAGAGATGCGTGAACGATTAGGCAGGCTCCCTGAGCCTGATGGTGAGGTCGCAAGCTCCCTCACTGGCCCTCCCGGAGGTGCGGCTGGAGCTTCATCCAGTTCTCGATGCGGAGCTGCTCCTCGCGGCCTTCCTTGACCGCCTGGGTCCACTCCGCACGCCGGGTCTTGTCGGCCCGGTACGACGAGGGCATCGCGCCCGGCGCGACGATCGGCAGCTTGCCCTCGGCCCGGCGGGCCTCGAGCATCTTCTTGCCGTTCGGGCCGAGCGGGGCGGCCATGACCTTCTCGCGCATCTTGAGGATCGCGTCGATCAGCATCTCGGGCCGCGGCGGGCAGCCGGGCAGGTAGATGTCGACCGGGACGATGTGGTCCACGCCCTGCACGATGGCGTAGTTGTTGAACATGCCGCCGGACGAGGCGCACACGCCCATCGAGATCACCGAGCGCGGCTCGGGCATCTGATCGTAGATCTGGCGCACGACCGGTGCCATCTTCTGGCTGACCCGGCCGGCGACGATCATCAGGTCGGCCTGGCGAGGCGAGGCCCGGAAGACCTCCATGCCCCAGCGGCCGAGGTCGTAGTGCGGGCCGCCGGCGGCCATCATCTCGATGGCGCAGCAGGCCAGGCCGAACGTGGCACCCCAGAACGAGGACTTACGCGCCCAGTTCGACACTTTCTCGACCGAGGTGAGCAGGATCCCGGCCGGCAGCTTCTCTTCGATACCCATGGAGCTGTGTCCCTTTGATTGAAGACCAATGGAACGGGGTTAGTCCCAGTTCAATCCGCCGCGGCGCCACACGTAGGTGTAGGCGATGAAGACAGTGACGATGAAAAGGACCATCTCGACGAACCCGAAGATGCCCAGCGCTCCGAAGGAGACGGCCCACGGGTAAAGGAAGATGGTCTCGATGTCGAAGATGATGAAGAGCATCGCGGTCAGGTAGAACTTCACCGGGAAGCGCCCGCCGCCGACCGGCTGCGGCGCCGGCTCGATGCCACATTCGTACGCCTCGAGTTTGGCACGGTTGTAGCGATGCGGGCCGACGATGGGCGCGATCGACACCGAGAACAACGCGAAGAGCGCGCCGAGGATCAATAACCCGACGATGGGGACGTATGGGTTGATCGTCATGTTCTCTCCTGCTCAGCTAATACCCGTTTCACACTATTCGTCCGATTTGGCTAAGCCGCGCGCGGGGTGCTCAGACGGCGGGGGCGACCTTGGTCAGGCCGTTGATGACACGGTCCATGGCGTCACCGCCACGCGGGTCGGTGAGGTTGGCCAGCATTTTCAGAACGAACCGCATCAGCGTCGGATGCGGCATGCCATGTTTGGTGGCCATCCGCATGATCTGCGGATTGCCGATCAGCTTTACGAAAACACCGCCGAGGCGGTAGTAACCGCCGAATCGAAGACTTAGCTCCGCCGGGTAGGCCCGGAGAGCGCGTTCACGATCGGCCCCGGCGGGCCGCGCGAGCGCCTGAACGGCGACCTCGGCCGCCAGCTCACCGCTCTCCATCGCGTAGGCGATGCCCTCGCCGTTCATCGGGTTGACCATGCCGCCCGAGTCGCCGACCAGCATCAGACCGCGCGTGTAGTGCGGTACCCGGTTGAAGCCCATCGGCAGGGCGGCGCCGAGGATCGGGCCGACCGCGTTGGACTCGTCGCGCATGCCCCAGTCGGCGGGCGTGCCGGCCAGCCAGTCGGTGAGCATCGAGCGGTAGTTGGTCTTGCCGAAGGCGCTCGACGAGTTGAGGATGCCGAGGCCCACGTTCACCCGGCCGTCGCCCATGCCGAAGATCCAGCCGTAGCCGGGGAGCAGGCGGTTGCGGTCTTGCGCGCTGCGCAGCTCGAGCCACGACTCGAGGTAGTCGTCGTCGGCGCGGACCGGCGAGTGGTAGTAGCGCCGGACGGCCACGCCCAGGGGGCGGTCGTCGCGCTTCGTCAGGCCCATCGCGATCGGGAGCTTGCCCGAGACGCCGTCGGCCGCGATCACCAGCGGGGCGCGGAACTCGACCGGCTCCTTACCCGGGCCGACCTTGGCCTGCACGCCGATCGCGTGACCGCCCTCATCGAGCACCGGACCGGTCACGTTGACGCTGGTGCGCAGGATCGCGCCGGCCTCGACGGCCCGCTTGGCGAGCATGTCGTCGAAGTCGAGGCGGGTGCGCACGAGGCCGTAGTTGGGGAAACTGGCGAGGTCGGGCCAGTCGAGCTCGAGACGGACGCCGCCGCCGATCACTCGCAGGCCCTTGTTCTGCAGCCAGCCGGCCTTCTCGGACGTGTCGACGCCCATGCGCACGAGCTGGCGCACGGCACGCGGGGTCAACCCGTCGCCACAGACCTTCTCGCGCGGGAACTCGGTCTTTTCCAGCAGCAGGACCCGCACGCCGTGCCGAGCCAGGTGATAGGCAGCCGCTGAGCCGCCCGGGCCGGCCCCGACAACGATGACATCAGCCTCGTCGGCGACAGGCCCGGATGGTACTTGGTTGCGCACACCACACCTCCGTCTCGCAGCGGCTCGTGAAACAGTTCACAAGCGCGCCAAGTCGGAGTCTAAGACGGCCATCGAAGGTCGTTCCGGTAAGGCAACCCTAACTGTTTCCGATGGGTGACGCAGTGTCCGCAAGTACCCGGCCGCCTTCCGGCTCCAGGTAATCCCGCAGGTTTCCGCCGAGCGCCTTCTCCAGCGCGACGATCAACCCGTCGACCAGGTCCTGTGCCAGGTCAGGGTCTTGCGCGGCCACCATCCGCAGGCGGGCGGCCAACTCCATGCCACGACGTTCGCCGGCTTCGCTCTCGTCGATCGCGATGTCGATGTCGGTGTCCTCGAGATGCCCGAAGGTCGTCATCAACCGAGCACAGCAGGAAATATCCGGGCAGGGGCTTAAAGGCGTTTTTATCCCACCTTGGGAAACGAGGAGCGGGTGGTGCTACGCCTTGGTCGCGCGGTGCAGCGCCACGACGCCGCCGGTCAGATTCCGCCAGCCGACCCGGCTCCACGGGCCCGCCCCGGCGATCAGCGCGGCCAGCCCCTCCTGGTCGGGCCAGGCCCGGATGGATTCCGCGAGATAGACGTACGCGTCGGGGTTGCTCGACACGTTGCGCGCCACCACCGGCAGCGAGCGCATCAGGTATTGCATGTAGACAGTGCGGAAGGGCGCGTACGTCGGGTGGCTGAACTCGCAGACCACCAGTCGTCCGCCGGGCCGGGTGACCCGGGCGAGCTCACGCAGCGCACCCTCGACGTCGACGACGTTACGCAGCGCGAAGGAGATCGTGACCGCGTCGAAGGTCTCGTCGGCGAACGGCAGCTTCAGCGCGTCGCCGGCGACCAGCGGCACCCGGGGACGAGCCCGGCGCCCGGCCAGCAGCATGCCGGTCGACAGGTCGGCGCCCACCGCGAACGCGCCCGACCGGCCCAGTTCGTCGGTCGAGACGCCCGTGCCGGCGCCCACGTCGAGAACCCGCTCGCCCGGCCGCAGGCCCAGCGCCGCCCGCGTGGCCCGCCGCCAGCCCCGGTCCTGCCCGAAGGAGAGGACCGTGTTGGTCAGGTCGTACCGCTCGGCCACGCCGTCGAACATCTCGGCGACCTCGTGCGGCTGCTTGTCCAGGTCTGCGCGCGTCACCGAACAACCTTCTCCCATCCAACCGCCCCGCCCACCACCCAACACCCGACTGAAGGCGATATCTCACACAGAACGGGCGGGATGGTCACCCATCCCGCCCGTTCCTTGTGCGTTATATATACGACCGCCATCGGTCGGGTCCGCGACCATCACCGGAGCCGGGGCCCCGGTGCGAGTCAAAGGGAAGTTCTCAGGCCTTACGCAGGCAACGTAACCAGCCACGCAACACCTGCAACAGAGGTACACGTCCCTCGTTACGAAGGAGCAACCCGGCCTCCCCGATTCGGGGAGGGGCACCTGACCGAACGGTCAACCACGACCCGCCGAAGGGCTCGGACCGGACGCCGGGGACCGCCCAGCGCCCTCCTCGTCCGTATTGCTGGCCTGCCACGCGACCAGCACGATCAGCAGGAAGACGACGAGCGCGCCGAGCTTGATCACGCCACCGACCGTCGACCAGACGGCCTTACGCGCGGGGGCGACCGCCGCCTTCGCCGTCCGCAGGTTGGAGCGCGCCGACTTGCTGGCGACCCACGCCGCGGTGAAGAAGAAAACGACGATCGCGGTCACCACCGCGGTCATAAGTGACACGCTGCTGTTCGACATGCATGACAGATTGCATTGACAGACGTTGTCTGTCTGTCAAACTTTCAGCCGCAATTTACGAAGCCTCGACCAGCGGGAGCTCCTTGCGGCCCGCGCCCCCGCCCGGTATCGCGATCGACGAGAAGTGCGACACGACCCGGTCGTCGGTGGGATCGTCGGCCGGCGTGTGGTGCACGGACAGGTGGCGGTAGAGGGTGTCGCGCTGGGCCGGGATGCGGTCGGCCGTGCGGATCATCCAGATCAGCTCGTGCAGGTTGGACCGGTGCCGGGCGCCGGCCGAGGAGATGACGTTCTCCTCCAGCATGATCGAGCCGAGGTCGTCGACGCCCAGATGCAGCGAGAGCTGGCCGACGTCCTTGCCGGTGGTCAGCCACGACGCCTGCAGGTGCGACACGTTGTCGAAGAACAGCCGCGACATCGCCAGGAACCGCAGGTATTCCATCGTCGTGGCCTGGGTGCGGCCCTTCAGGTGGTTGTTCTCGGGCTGATAAGTCCACGGGATGAAGGCCCGGAAGCCCCCGACCCCATGCGACGTCTCGACGGCCGCGTCGTCGTAGCCGTTGGCGACGGCCAGGTCCTGCACATCGCGGATCATGCGGATGTGCTCGATGCGCTCGGCGTGGGTCTCGCCGGTGCCCATCATCATCGTGGCGGTCGACGAGAGGCCGTTGCGGTGGGCCACGGCCATCACCTCGAGCCAGCGGGCGCCGCTCTCTTTCAGCGGGGCGATCGCCTTGCGCGGCCGGTCGGGCAGCATCTCGGCGCCGGCCCCGGCGATCGAGTCGAGCCCGGCGGCCTTGATGCGCAGAACCGCGTCCTCGATCGAGACGTTCGAGACCTTGGCCATGTGCAGGATCTCGCTCGGGCCGATCGAGTGGATCGCGAGCTGCGGATAGGCCTGCTTGACCGAGGCGAAGAGATTTTCGTAGTACTCCACGCCGAAGTCGGGGTGGTGGCCGCCCTGCAGCATCACCTGGGTGGCGCCGAGATCGACCGCCTCGCCGCAGCGGTGCAGGATCTCTTCCATCGGGTGGGACCAGCCCTCGGCGTGCTTGGGCGCGCGGAAGAAGGCGCAGAACTTGCACGCGGTGACGCACACGTTCGTGTAGTTGATGTTGCGATCGATCAGGTAGGTGACGACGCCGTCGGGGTGGCGACGGCGGCGAACGGCGTCGGCGGCCTCGCCCAGCGCGTGGAACGGGGCCTCGGTGTAGAGGAGCAGCGCCTCCTCGGGCGTGATCCGCCCGCCGTCGGCGGCTCGCTGCAGGACGCTGTCGATCTCCGGGTTCGCCGTCACGCTGTCGAGATTACGTCCCCGCCGCCGTGGGCGTCAGTCGGCGGGACGGTGCAGTGAGCCACCCGACCGAGTGGCGGCTCGTTCCCGCGCCCACGGCTGGCTACGCTCGATACCTCATTCCAGGGGGTGGATGTGCTCGTCGTGCATGGCGGCTGGGTGCCGGGCGCTGACCGACCGGGTCAGCTCGCGCTCTGGGCGGAGGATCCGTCCCTGCCCCTGACCACCGCCTCACGGGCCCGGCAGCGGCCACACCCCTTCGCCGTCCGGGCCGAGGCGCTGCTCGCGACGCTCAGCGAGTCGTCCGACGAGGTCCGCGACGCGCTCGGCAAGGCCACCGCGGGCTCGCTGTCGCTCCATCTGCCCAGCATGGCCCGTGGTCCGCTCCCCTCGCCCGACACGGGCGCCGAGTCGTCGGGCCGCGGCGTGCGGCTGGCCGAGTGGCCCGTCCCGGCCCTCCTCCTGCCGGGCGACGCGGCGCTCGAGGCGCTGGGCGCGCTGGCCGACCCCGACCCTTCCGGCCCCTGGCTTCCCGCGTCGTCGCTGCGCTACCTGAGCGTGCTGGCCGGTCACGCCTGCGACCTGGCCCGACGCGGCCGCATGCTGCCGCAACTCGTCACCGAGGCCGGCCTGCCCGCGGCCCGCTGGCGCCCGGTGATCACCGGCGCCGACGCGGCCACCTACCGCGACTTCGCCACCGCGATGCCGCCGATCGTCCGCGCGGCCGGCGACAGCGGGGTGGCGCAGACCCTGCGCGGCGCGCTCGACTCGCTGGTCGACGGCGCGGCGCGAGCTCTCATGCCCGAACGCATCCTGCTCGGCCACCGCGCCGGGCCGAAGGGACCGCTGCCCGACCGGTGGATCGCCGCCCTCACAGCGGCCGACCCCGCCCTGCCCGGCGCCCGGCCCGACGAGGAGCGCGACCTGCGGAAGGCCCTCGACGACTGGCTGCGGGCGGCCTACGAGGCCAACGGCCCGATCCGGGTCAGCTTCCGCCTGCTCGAGCCCGAGGTGGGCTCCGACATGTGGGGGCTCGACTTCGCGCTGCAGTCATCCGAGGATCCGAGCCTCTACCTCGCCGCGGCCGACGTCTGGGAGGGCGGCAGCTTCCCCGGCCTGCCGCCGCGCCCCGACGAGACCCTGCTGGCCGGGCTCGGCCGCGCGGTGCGGCTCTTCCCGCTGCTCCACCTGGCGCTGCAAGAGCCGCAACCGGCCGCGATGGAGATCGACACCGCCGAGGCGCACGAGTTCCTGCAGCAGGCGGCGCCGCTGCTGCAGGCGGCCGGCTTCGGGGTGCAGTTGCCGGCCTGGGCCGGCCGCAAGGGCGTGGGCCTCAAGCTCACCACCCGGTCCAAGACGCGCGGCACGGCGTCGCGCGCGGTCGCCGACTCGGGCTTCGGCCTCGACGAGCTGGTCGACTTCCGGCTCGACCTGGTCATCGGCGACAGCACGGTGACCGCCGAGGAACTGGCCGAGCTCGCCCGGCTCAAGGTGCCGCTGGTGCGGGTGCGCGGCCAGTGGGTCGAGCTCGACGACCGCCAGCTGAAGGCGGCGCTCAAGGCGGTCGGCCAGCGCCGCGAGGGCGAACTGACCGCGGGCGAGGCGCTTCAGCAGGTTGTCGACGGCGGCGAGGAAGACCTGCCGCTGGTCGAGGTCGACGCCGACGGCCTGCTCGGCGATCTGCTCTCGGGGCAGAGCGCGGAACGACTCACCCCGGTCCCGACACCGCCCACCTTCCAGGGCAGCCTCCGGCCGTACCAGGAACGTGGTCTCTCCTGGCTGCACTTCCTGTCGCGCCTGGGGCTGGGCGGCATCCTCGCCGACGACATGGGTCTGGGCAAGACGGCTCAGACGCTGTCGCTGCTGCTGGCCGAGCGAGCCGCAGCCGACGGCCCCGTCGCGCCGACCCTGCTCGTCTGTCCGATGTCACTGGTCAGCAACTGGCACAAGGAGGCCGCACGGTTCGCGCCCAGCCTGCGGGTCTACGTCCATCACGGCGGCACCCGCCAGCGCGGCGAAGACTTCGACGCCGCTGTTCAGCAGGCTGATCTCGTGGTGACGACCTACGGCACGGCCACGCGCGACCTCGAAACGCTGAAGAGTGTCCAGTGGGGACGCATCGCGTGCGACGAAGCGCAGGCGATCAAGAACAGCAGCACTCGCCAGGCCCAGGCGGTACGCGCGGTCCCCGCCCGTACGCGTCTCGCTCTGACCGGCACCCCGGTCGAGAATCACCTGGCCGAACTGTGGTCCATCATGGACTTCTGCAACCCCGGCATGCTCGGGCCGATGAAGCGGTTCCGCCGCCGCTTCCAGGAACCGATCGAGGTGCGGCAGGACGAGGACGCCGCCGCTGCCCTGAAGCGGGCCACCGGGCCGTTCGTGCTGCGGCGCCTCAAGACGGATAAAACGATCATCTCGGACCTGCCCGAGAAGAACGAGATGAAGGTCTGGTGCACGCTCACGCCCGAGCAGGCGACGCTCTATCAGGCCGTGGTCGAAGACATGATCGAGGCGATCTCGGGCAGCGAGGGCATCCAGCGGCGGGGCAACGTGCTGGCCGCGATGACCAAGCTCAAGCAGGTCTGCAACCACCCAGCTCACCTGCTCAAGGACGGTTCACGACTACCCGCCCGCTCGGGCAAGCTGGCCCGCCTCGAGGAGCTCGCCGAAGAGATCATCGAGGACGGCGACAAGGCCCTGATCTTCACCCAGTACGCAGAATGGGGCTCGCTGCTTCAGCCATACCTCGCCGCCCACCTCGACCGTCCCGTCCTCTGGCTCCACGGTGGACTCTCGAAGGCCAAGCGGGACGAACTGGTCGACCGCTTCCAGACCGACGACGAGCCGATGCTCTTCCTCCTCTCGCTGAAGGCGGCCGGCACCGGTCTCAACCTGACCGCGGCCAACCACGTCGTCCACTTTGACCGGTGGTGGAACCCGGCGGTCGAGAATCAGGCAACCGACCGCGCGTTCCGCATCGGACAGTCGCGCAACGTGCAGGTGCGCAAGTTCATCTGCACCGGAACACTCGAAGAGAAGATCGACGCGATGATCGAGCGGAAGAAGGCGCTCGCCTCCTCGGTCGTCGGCACCGGCGAAGACTGGATCACCGACCTGAACACCGACCAGTTGCGCGAGCTGTTCGCGCTCGACCCCGCGGCGGTGCGCTGACATGCCGATCGATCCCGAGGGCCGATTCTTCGAGGCCAGCCGCCCGATCGAGGTCGAGGGCGGCATCGCCGTACGGGCCAAGCGCGGCAAGATCGGCGAGCAGTGGTGGTCGCGCCGGTTCGTCGACGTGCTCGAGCAGGTGTGCGACCCGGGCCGCCTGACCCGCGGCCGCACCTATGCGCGCAAGGGCCAGGTGATGGACTTCGCCCTCGCCGCCGGCCAGGTCACTGCCCGGGTCCAGGGTTCACGCCCCCAGCCCTACCAGGTCACCATCGAGATCAAGGCCTTCGACGAGGCACAGTGGACCGAACTGACCGACGCCCTCGGTGCGCAGGCCCTCTATCGCGCAGCCCTGCTGGCGGGCGAGATGCCGCACGAGATCGTCGACCTGTTCACGGCCCACGACGCGCCGCTGTTCCCCGAACAGCTCGACATCCGGTGCAACTGTCCGGATTGGAGTGTGCCCTGCAAGCACGGTTCCGCCGTCCTCTACGTACTGGCCGAAGCCTTCGACGACGACCCGTTCCTGGTGCTCGCCTGGCGCGGCCGACCGCGCGAGGACTTGCTGAACGCCCTGCGCGGCACGCCTGACCCGGCGCCGGTGGCTGACCCACTGACTGTCGAGGAATCGTCCTTGGCGGATCGGCTCGCCGACTTCTATTCGCCGGCCATCAGCCTCAGTCGCCTGCGCGAACGCCCAGCCCGCGTCTCGGCCCCGCCCGAGCTTCTCCTGCGGGCCTTGGACGCGCCGCCGGTGCGCGTACGGCACATCCCGCTGGTCGACCTGCTGCGCCCAGCCTACCGCGACCTGGCCCACCCGACGGACGGCTAGGGCGCCGGCGGGCTGTAGGGCTGCGCGCCGGTCTCGCTGGACCAGCGAGCGGAGAGCGGCATCAGGTCCTCGACAACGACGCTGCAGACTCCCCGGTCCGTCGGCAGCAGCACGCGGATGCCCGGGTGATAGTCGAACAGGATCTGCCGGTCGCGCCCGCACGGGTCGATCGGGCCCCGATCGCGATCGCCGACCGCCACGATGGTCGACAACTCTCGGGCGCCGGAGGCCCGGGCGTGGCCCAGCGCCACCAGTTCGGCGCACGGGCCGCCGGTGAAGTGGTAGAGGTTGATCCCTCCGTAGATCTCCCCGTCGGCGGCGCGAACGGCGGCACCCATGGTGTGCACACCGTCATCGCCGTCGTTGTTCTCGTCGACGATCCGCCGGGCGTGCGCGATCAGTTCGAGGTCGTCCGCGGTGAGCTCACGGGAAGGAATCTGCACCGGCCGAGCCTAGTGTCGCAGCGGCCACGTCGCGCCCCGGTCGTATCGCTCGACGCTGGTCGGGGTGATGACGTGGCAGAGCCCTGGCCGGGGCGATCGCGAACTCGCCCCGGGATGCCAGGGCCTCGGTCAGCCACTGCTCGACGGCGGCCCAGCGGGAACGAGGCATCGCGTGCGGCCAGACCGTGATTCTCTGACCGCTCGCGAAAACCTCGTCCCACAGCCGGGCTTCATCGTGCTCGCTGCCACCGCCGCCGAGATAGATCACGTACTGAAGATGCCAGTGAGGTCAGCCCTTGCGCCACTTCTGGTTGGCGGCGCCGAGGCAGTCCCAGAGGTGCAGGCGGGCGCCGTCGGCCGGGTTGACGTCCTTGATGTCGACGCAGCGGTTGGCCTGGGGGTTGACCAGGTCGCCGGCCGCGTTCAGCACGAACTGCTGGGCGGCGGTGCCGTTGCACGTGTAGAGCTGGATCGGCGATCCGTTGGCCGTGCCCGCGGCCTGCACGTCCATGCACTTGTTGTTCTGGCTGCGCAGCGTGCCGCCGGTGAAGGTCCACTTCTGGGCGTTGGTGTTGTTGCAGGTCCACATCTGCAGCGGCGCGCTGTCGACGAAGTTCGAGTTCGGCACGTCGATGCACTTGTTGTTGAGCGAGCTGATCACCGGAACCCCGGTCGGCTGCGGGTTCGTGCCGCCGCCGGTGAACGGGGTCAGGTGCAGGCCGGCCGAGCGCGGATCCCCGTCGTGCACCAGCGATTCGAACGCCCCGACGTCGTCGAAGGCGAACGCGTACGCCTTCCCGTCCTGCATGTTCGCGTGGATCACCTTGGCGTACACGTTGGTCGGGTTGTTCTTGTAGAAGTCGGCTGCGTTGAGGCTCGGCTGCGTGTCGATCGTGCCCAGCGTGCCGCGGTTCAGGGCCGCGCAGAGGGTGCGCGAGATCGGCCCCACCACCTGGTCGTTCGGCGCGGGAAGGTCGCCGTCGCAGCCCCAAACCGAGGATGACGACGGGCGGTTGAACTGCGCGACCTGCGCGCCCGAGCTGTTGGTGAAGCGCATGACGTTGCCCGACGTACGCCCGAAGTAACGGGTGTTGGGTTGATCGCCGAACGGCACCACCGTCAAGTTCTTCCCGGTGTACGCGTTCCAGGCCGAGGCGATGTACGGGTCGAGGTACGTGTTGCTCATCAGCCCGGCCCCGGCCGCCTTGCCCGGCGCGAGCGCCCGCAGCACCGTCCCGTCCGAGCGGGCGTACACGGTGTTGGCCAGCCCTGATGTGCCGCGGAGGGTGTTGATGACATTGTCGCGGCCGTTCGCGACCAGGTCGCCGGTGCGTTTGGTAGCGCCCGAGGCCCCGGTCACCGACACCGCGTGCGGCACCGCGAACATGTCGACCTGCGAGCTGTTCAGCCACAGCCCGGCGTCGTTGTAGGTGAACTCGCTCCAGTCGAACAGGATGTCGCGGTTCGGATCGCCGCCCGCCCACGGCGCCGGCTGCACCAGGCCGTCGGGGGTCAGGAAGAACTTGAGCTTCTCGCCGAAAGAGAAGTAGACCCGGCCGGAGAAGCCGCGAGGGAACTGGATTGTCGTCGAGCCGCCGTTGCCCGCGCCGGGGATGGAGACGTCGGGTGCCGGGGCCGGGGGAAGTGCCCCGCCGGTCCAGGGCGTGAACGTGCCGCCCTGGTTGACGTAGCCGAGCCGGCCGGACGAGAGCTGGATGCCGATGACGTAGAGGTGGACCGCCTCGCCGCGACCGGTGTTGTTGGAGACCGTGACGGGCAGCAGGGCGGGTCCGATGGCTTGGGCGGCCGGTGGGGATACGGCCACGGCGATGAAGACGGCCAGAACGGCCAGGAGGGCACGGGTTCGCACGGGGAGACACCTTCCGCTACAGGGGGATGGAGAGCGCTCTCACCGAGAGTCGGTTTTGTTTCCGACCTGTGTCAATAGATAACCACCGATGCAATGCCACCCCGGGCAAACGTCGGCCCGAACGGGCATAGGGTCGGATGCATGAGTGACATGAACTATCGACGGCTGGGCAGTTCGGGCCTGGTCGTCTCCGTCGTCGGCATCGGGTGCAACAACTTCGGCCGCAAGCTCGACGCGGAGGGCACCCGTGAGGTCGTCGACGCCGCCTTCGACGCGGGAATCACGCTGTTCGACACGGCCGACATCTACGGCACCCCGCACGGCGCCTCCGAGCAGTGCCTGGGCGCGGCGCTGAAGGGCCGGCGCGACGAGGTCGTGCTGGCGACCAAGTTCGGCATGAACATGGAGGGCCTGAACGGCAACGACTTCGACGCCCGGGGCTCGCGCCGCTACATCGTGCGGGCGGTCGAGTCGTCGCTGCGCCGGCTGGAGACCGACTACATCGATCTCTACCAGATCCACGACCCCGACCCGGGCACGCCGATCGACGAGACCCTGGCCGCCCTCGACGACCTGGTTCGCGGAGGCAAGGTCCGCTACCTGGGCAACTCGAACTTCGCCGGGTGGCAGATCGCCGACGCCGACTGGACCGCGCGGGCCGGCGGCCTGACCCCGTTCGTCAGCGCGCAGAACCAATACAGCCTGCTCCACCGCGAGGTCGAGACCGAGGTCGTGCCGGCCTGCGAGCAGTTCGGGCTGGGCCTGCTGCCGTTCTTCCCGCTCGACTCGGGCCTGCTCAGCGGCAAATACCAGCGGGGCGTCAAGCCCGCCGCGGGCACCCGGCTGTCGCTCGACCGCTACCAGCGCTGGCTCGACGGCGCCGACTGGGACACGATCGACGCCCTCACCGCGTTCGGCGCCGAGCGCGGCCACAGCCTGCTCGACGTGGCGATCGCCGGCCTGGCCGCCCGGCCCGCGGTGGCCAGCGTGATCGCCGGGGCCACCACGGCCGAGCAGGTGCAGGCGAACGCGGCCGCGGGCGCCTGGCACCTGTCGGCCGACGACGTGGCCGCCCTCGACAAGCTGCTGACGACGAGGCGCTGAACGGTCAGAGCTCGTAACCACCCGAGACGTCGACGTTCTGGGCGGTGATCCAGCGCCCCTCGTCACCGAGCAGGCTGACGATGCTCGCGGCGACGTCGTCCGGCTCGCCGAGACGGCCCAGCGCCGTCTTGGCGGCCAGGATCGGGATCACCTCGGGATAGGCGTCGAAGCCCACCACGCCCGACGCGTCGGCCAGCCGGGTGCGCGTCGGGCCGGGCGAGACAGCGTTGACCCGAATCCCACGTGGAGCGAGTTCCTTGGCCAGGTAGCGGGTCATCGTGTTCAGCCCGCCCTTCATCGTGGCGTAAGCGGAGTAGCCCGCCTCGACCCGCGCCGAGGGCAGGGCCGAGCCGCTGCTGACGTTGACGATCGCGCCGCCGTCGGCGAGCAGCGGCAGCAGCGCCTGGGTCAGGAAGTACGGCCCCTTGAGCAGCACCCGCATGAACCGGTCGAACAATTCCTCGGTCACGTCGGGGAACATCGCCGCCCCACCGAACCCCGCGTTGTTGACCAGATAGTCGAAGGTGTCCCGCTGCCAGGTGTCACGCAGCGCGGCGGCGACCTGGTCACGGAAGGCGACGAAATCTTCCGTGCGGCCGACGTCGAGACGCAGCGCGAGCGCCGTTCCGCCCTCCTTCTCGATCAGGGCCACGGTGTCCCGCGCCCCGTCCGGGTTGCCGTTGTAGGTGAGCACGACACCGATCCCCCGCTGCGCGAGCTGGACGGCCGTCGCCCGCCCGATGCCCGAACTGCCGCCACACACGATCGCGACCCGCATGATTCAACCCCTCATTTCGTACGCTGTGACTTGCTTGTCTCAATGTCACCAGCTCACGGTCGTGTGGCGTAGAACGGGGCTCGCTCTTACTTGCCTATTTCTCTCACGGCGCGGTGTAATGGGAAGCGTGTCGCTCGACGAACTACGCACCCTCCTGGACCGCCACGCCCGCCCCGCGATGACGACGGCGATCGACGGCGTCCTGATCGGCAAGGCCACCCGGGCGTACGAGTCGTCGACCTCGATGTCGGGCACGGTGCTCGCACTCATCGCGCAGGGGGCCAAGACGCTCGCGCTCGGTGACCGCGTCTACGAATACCGCGCCGGCCAATACCTCGTCGCCTCGGTCGACCTGCCCGTGACGGGCCACTACACCGAGGCACCGGCGCTGGGCTTCGGGCTGGTGCTCGACCCGGCCGAGATCGCCGAGGTGTTGCTCCAGGCCCCGGCGGGCTCGCTGCCACCGGCCGGCAGTCCCCCGTCGGCGATCGCGGTGAGTGACGCCTCGGCCGAACTGATCGACGCCGCCGTACGCCTGTTGCGGCTGCTCGAGACGCCGCGCGACATCCCGGTCGTCGCGCCCCTGATCCGCCGCGAGATGCTGTGGCGCCTGGTCACGGGCGAGCAGGGGGCCACCGTACGCCATCTCGGCCTGGCCGACAGCAGCCTCGCCCACGTGGCCCGGGCGGTGCAGTGGATCCGGGGCAATTACCGGGAGTCGTTCAAGGTCGATGACGTGGCGCGACGGGCGGGCATGAGCGTGTCGGCCTTCTACCGGCACTTCCAGGCAGTCACCGCGATGAGCCCGATCCAGTTCCAGAAGCAGATCCGGCTCCAGGAGGCCCGGCTGATGCTGGCTACCCGGCCGAACGACGTCACCGGGGTCGGTCATCGCGTCGGCTACGACAGCGCGTCGCAGTTCAGCCGCGAATACCGTCGTCAGTTCGGTGAACCGCCGAGTCGTGACGCGGCCCGTCTGCGAGCCGCGGCGCCCGCGATGTCAGTGCCTTAGCCCCGAGGCCAGCAGGGCCGTTGTGGGCAGGGCGAGCAGACCCGTGCCGGTGAGGTAGGCGGCGGTGATCTCCTCGAAGGCGCCCCGGATCTCGGGAATCACCGACCGCGGCTGGTGGTCGAAGACCATTCCGGCCGTGCTCAGCCCCGCGGCAGGGCCGGCCCAGAAATCGTCCGGGTCGATGTGCAGCGTCCACGAGAGAGTGGTACAGGTCACCTCGGCCAGGCCGGCGCCCTCCAGAAGAGCGGAAACCCCGTCCCGCGTACGAGGGAACTCGTGGCCCGGATCGAGCCGGGGCAACATGGACGGTCGCTCGGCGCCGGCCGCGTCGAAGATCTCGCTCCACAACCGCTGGGGCGTCGGCGGCGGGGACGGCCACACGGTCAGCGCGATCCGGCCGCCGGGACGGGTCACCCGCGTCATCTCGGAGACCGAGGCCGCCGGATTGCCGACGTGATTGATCACGAAGTTGCCGACCGTGGCGTCGAACGCACGGGCCGGGAACGGCAGCACGGGCAGCGTGGCCAGCACCGTCGCGTTGGCCGGCAGGCGGCTCGCGGCCAGGTCGAGCATGGACGGTTCGGCGTCGACCGCCACCACTGTCGCGCCCTGCGAGGCGGCGAGGGCGGCCACGGTGCCGGTGCCCGTGCCGACGTCGAGCAGGTGGTGCCCCTTGTCGACCCCGGCCGCGTCGAGCAGGGCCGCGGCGGGATGGGCACAGAGACGGGCGAAGCTGCGGTCGTAGGCGGCCGCGCGGCCCGCCCACCGGGCGCGCTCCCACCCGTCGAACTCGGAACTCTTCATGATCCGTCGCAGGATAGCGAGGAAAGGCAAGGCCACCCCGGTGACACGGGGTGGCCTTGACGAACGTACGAAAAGCTCTAAAGCGTGGTGATCACTCGCCGGCGGCGGAAGAGGAAGGCCGTCGCGCCGCCCGCCAGAAGCAGGAGCGCGCCAGCCAGCGCGACCAGGCCGGTCGGTGCGCCGGTGATCGGCAGGCCGCCGCCCTGACCAGCGGAGTCACCCTCGTCAGCGCCTTCCTCGCCTTCCAGCTCTTCGAGCGGGAGGCAGTTGCGGTAGGCGGCGAGTGCGGTCAGGCCGAACTCGCCCGCGACGGCCACGCCGACCGTGTCGACGGCCTCGCTGCCGGCGTTCTGGATCGTGATCGGGAGGGCGGCCGACTCACCACGGCCGAGCTTGAGGTCCTTGATCGGCGCGATCTCGAGGTCGACGCCGCCGGTGGAGCGAATCACGGTCACCTCGGACGTGAACTCGCCGGCCACCGCGGTGAACCTCGAGACGGCCTGGTCGCCGGTGATCGCGACACCGATGGACAGGCTCGCACTAGAGCCTGCGCCCTCCTAGATCAAACTTCGGCGAAAACCGGGCCGTCCTCGGGCAACGGGGGCACCTCGCCGCGAGCCGCCGCACGCCGGGCAAACTCGCGGACGCCCGCGATCTGCCGCTCGCCGAGCGAGAAGTCGAGCGCCCGGAAGTAGGTCGCCAGGGTCTCGGCGTCGAACGGCTCCCACCGGGCCGCGGCCTCGGCGACCTTGTCGAGCTCGCCGAGGCTGAGGTCGCGCGAGCGCTGGAACGCCTCGTGCACGTCCTTGACCACGCCGGGGTGGGAGGCAGCGAAGTCTTTGCGGGCGGCCCAGACGGCGAAGACCATCGGCAGGCCGGTCCACTCGCGCCAGGCCAGGCCGAGGTCGGTGACCTCCAGGCCGAGGCGGGGCGCCTCATACATCGCGCGCAGGGCCGGGTCGCCGATCAGCACGGCGGCGTCGGCCTCGAGCAGCATCTGGTTGAGCTCGGGCGGGCAGCGGAAATACTCCGGCTCGGCCTTGAACTGCTCGGACAGCAGCATCTGGGCCAGCAGCACGCCGGTGCGGCTGGTCGAGCCCAGCGCGACCGGGCGGCCGTCGAGCTCGGCGAGCGGCCGGGTCGAGATCAGGTTGACGCTGAGCACCGGGCCGTCGCTGCCGACCGCGAGGTTGGGCAGCAGCACCAGTTCGTCGGCGTGGCGCAGGTATTCGACGAGCGTGATCGGGCCGATGTCGAGCTTGCCGGCGACCAGGTCGGCGCTGAGCTTCTCGGGCGTGTCCTTGTGCAGATCGACGTCGATGAGAGCGCCGGACCGCATCAGGCCCCAGTAGATCGGGAGGCAGTTGAGGAACTGGATGTGCCCGACCCGGGGGCGTACGGCGCTGTCGCTCATGATGCGACGCTATCCCTTGCCCCCGCAGCTTTACCCGCGACAGGAACCGAAGGTGGTTCACGTCGCACGAGGGGCCAGCCCTCATCCGCCATACCACCCATTCTTCACGGGCAGGGAAAATCAGGCTTCCAGGTCGTACGCCGCCGCGATGGCTTCGGCCAACTCGGGCTCCTGCGCCGGAAGCAGGAAGCCCACGCGCCGGCCGAGCGCCGACCGGGGAACTGTCGTGACGTTGTCGCAGGACACGACGGAGTCATGGTCGAGGCCATTCTCCTTGCCGACTGGCACCTCCGTGGAAAGGCCTCTGACGGTACTGGTAATCGGCGCGACAGTGATCGATTTCAGATAGGGCCGGACTTGCTCCCGCGTAAGAACAAGGACCGGACGGGTCTTGTCGAGCTGCGCGAGGTGAATCGGGCGCATCAGTCGATGTCCAGCGACTGCCCGCCGGCCCACTCCGCGAGATCGTCCAGGTCACCGCGCTCGTGCTCCGCCGCGTATATCGCGGCGTCCCGCTCGGCAGCGGCCCGCCGCCGATCCCGTTCGAGAGCGCGCACCACAACTGCGGCCCGGCTGCTCGCGGTGCCGGCTCGGACTTGGTCGTCCACGAATCCCACCAGGTCATCCGGTAGACGAACTGCGATCTGAGTAGTCATACCTAAACGGTACCGCGCTGGGATTAGATCGGCTACCGCGCTAAATTCAGTAGAGGTAGACGCGAGGGTGGCGTAACGTGGGCGGCCGCTTGACGGCCGTGGTGAGCATGCACCGCAGCGGACGTCCCCCGCGCCGAGGGCGACGGATCAGCCCCTTCCGGATACGCGAGCAGCCAGGAACCACCCTGCCTGAGGATGCACCGTGCCCACCTTTGACCTGGACACCGAACTCGCCGCCGAACGCACGCACCTCGCCGAGTCACGAGCCGCGCTGGCCCGCATGCGAGGTCGCGCCGAGGCCCTCTTCTCCACCGGCGACCGGGTCGCCGGTGACGCCTACACCGCCGAGCAGCTCGGACGGCACATGGCCCGCCGGGTCAAGGAACTTGCCGACGACCCCACCACCCCGCTCTTCTTCGGCCGCCTCGACATCGACGAGTCGGCCTACCACGTCGGCCGCCGGCACGTCACCGACGACGCCGGGGAGCCGATGGTGCTCGACTGGCGCGCCCCGCTCTCCCGCTCGTTCTATCGGGCCAGCGTGCGCGACCCGCAGGGCGTCGCGACCCGCCGCCGGTTCGGCTTCGTCAAGGGCGAGCTGACCAGCTTCGAGGACGAACACCTCGACCGTGGCGAGGAACTGGGCACCAGCAGCCGCATCCTGACCGCCGAGATCGAGCGGCCGCGCGTCGGACCGATGCGCGACATCGTGGCGACGATCCAGCCCGAGCAGGACGAACTGGTGCGCGCCGAGATCACCGACTCGATCTGCGTACAGGGCGCGCCCGGCACCGGTAAGACCGCCGTCGGCCTGCACCGCGCCGCCTATCTGCTCTATCTGCACCGCGAGCGGCTGCGACGCTCCGGCGTGCTCATCGTGGGGCCCAACACGGCCTTCCTCTCGTACATCTCGGCTGTTCTGCCCGCCCTGGGCGAGGTCGAGGTGCAGCAGGCGACCGTGGACGAACTGGTCGGCCGGGCGCCGGTGCGCGCGACCGACAGCCCGGCCGCGGCCCTGATCAAGCACGACGTACGCATGGCCGAGGTGCTGCGCAAGGCGCTCTGGAGCAGGCTGGCCAAGCCGACCGAGCCGATCATGGTGTCGGACGGGTCGTACCGCTGGCGTATCGACGCGGAACCGCTGCGCCGCCTCGTCGACGAGGCACGGCGCGACGGACTGCCCTATGCGGTCGGCCGCGAGCGGGTGCGGGCCCGGGTGGTCGGCCTGCTGCAACGCCAGTCCGAATATCGCACCGGCAACTCACCGACCGACGGCTGGCTGCGCAAAATGAGCAAGGTCGCCCCGGTGACCGGGTTCCTCGACGCGGCGTGGCCCGCGGTGACACCCGAGGCGCTGGTGGCCGAGGTGCTGACCGACCCTCCGGCCGGGCTGCTCGACGACGAGGAGCGGGCGGCGATCCGCTGGGCCAAGCCGCCCCGCACGGTCAAGGCCGCGAAGTTCAGCGCGGCCGACCTGCTGCTCATCGACGAGGCCGCCGGGCTGCTCGAGCGCGAGGCGAGCTTCGGCCACGTGGTCGTCGACGAGGCACAGGACCTCTCCCCCATGCAGGCGCGCGCGATCGCCCGCCGGAGCGAGCACGGGTCGATCACCGTGCTCGGCGACCTCGCCCAGGCCACCTCGCCGTGGGCCGCCGCCGAATGGCGCTCGACGCTCGAACATCTCGGCAAGCCGGAGGCCGCCGTGGTGCCGCTGACCATCGGCTTCCGCGTGCCCGCCTCGGTCGTCGCCCTGGCCAACCGCCTGCTGCCGGCGCTCGGCGTCGACGTGCCCGAGGCGGTCTCGCTGCGCCGCGACGGCGACCTGGCCCTGATCCCGGTGACCGACCCGTCCGATCTGGACGCCGAGACGCTGGCCGAAGTGACCGGGGCGCTGTCGCACGAGGGTTCGGTCGCGGTGATCGCGGCGGACACCGCGGTGGAACGACTGCGCGGGCATCTCACGGCGGCCGGCATCGACCACGCGACGCCCGACGACGTCGACTCCGAGGCACGAGTGACCGTGGTGCCGGCAACCCTGGTCAAAGGCCTCGAGTACGACCATGTGATCGTCCACGAGCCGGCCGACATCGCCACCGCCGAGCCGAAGGGCCTGAACCGCCTCTACGTCGTGCTGACCCGTGCCGTCTCGCGCCTCTCGGTCCTCCACGCGAAACCCCTGCCCGGGCCGCTCGGCTGACCGCGCTGTGCGCCGACCCGAACGCCGCAACTCGATCACCCGCCCATCCGCCTGACCAAAATCGATCGTTCGCTCATTCACTTGATCAAGCGGCCCTTCCATCCCGAACCCCCTCCCTCCCGGGGCAGGCAGACCATATGCCGCCGAGCCTGTCGACGCGTCGCGTTATCCACAGGCTCGGCTCGCTGTCCACAGGCCCGGCTCGCTGTCCACAGGCCCGGCTCGCTGTCCACAGGGCTGGCAACTTTGTGGCACAAAGTTCTTTGACTTTATGCGGTAAAGTTCTTTGCATGACCCCGATCGACGACGACGCCCCACCCGTCAACCCGGCCGAGTCACTCGCGCTGATCGCTCGCGAGCGGGCCAACCTCGGCCGCGAGCTCACGCCCGACCCCCGCCTGATGTTCTGGCCGTGGGGCTTCGCGTGGCTGGTCGGCTTCACGTTCTTCTTCCTGCGCTTCGGCCCCGACGGCCGGGTCATCGTCGACCTGCCCGCGTGGCTGCCGCTGCTGGTCCTGACCGCTCTGTTCATCGCCGCCGGCATCATCACCGGCGTCGCCGGCAGCAAGGTCAGCCGCCGCATCAAGGGCCCGAGCAACCGCCAGGGCCTGATGTACGGGTTGAGTTGGTCGATCGCCTTCACCGCGTTTTCCACCGTTTTCGCCCAGTTCAGCGGCGATCTGCCCGAGGCGCGGGCGGGCCTGCTCTGGGCCGGCGGCATGGTCGCGCTCACCGGCGCCCTGCACATGGCCGGGGGCGCTATCTGGGACGACCGCAACCTCTTCGTCCTCGGCGCCTGGACGAGTGTCATCAACATCGTCGGCGTCATCGTCGGCCCGGGGTGGCACTCGCTGATCGTCGCGGTGGCCGGTGGCGGCGGCATGATCGTCGCCGGCCTGGTCGGGTGGATGCGGCTGCGATGACCGACCAGAGCGAACCCGGCGTGACCGAGCTCGACCCCGTCATCCACGCCCAGGCCCGGCTGCGCGTCGTCTCCGCCCTCTCGGTGTTGCGCGACGACGACCGCATCACCTTCCCCCGCCTTCAGGAGTCGCTGCGCATGACCGCCGGCAACCTCTCCGTCCACCTGCGCAAGCTCGAGGACGCGGGCTACGTCGAGGTCACCAAGACCCACCACGGCCGTACGCCCGCCACCCTGGTGCGGCTCACGCGGCGCGGCCGGCTCGCCTTCGACGACTACACCGCGGCGCTGCGCGCGCTGCTGAACCCGCAGGAGGAGTCATGACCCTGGCCCGCGCCGTCGACGTGTCCCGCCACTATGGCGACAAGGTCGCTCTCGACCGGGTCTCGTTCGACGTCGAGGCCGGCGAGCTGGTCGGCCTGCTCGGTCCCAACGGCGCCGGCAAGAGCACGCTGGTCAACCTGCTCACCGGTATCCGGCGCCCGACGTCGGGCCGGGTCGAGCTGCTGGGCGGCGACCCGCGGTTGGCGGCCAGCCGCCGCCTGCTCGGTGTGACTCCACAGGAGACGGGCGTGCCCGCCTCGCTGCGCGTCGGCGAGGTTGTCGATTTCGTGTCCGCCCACTACGACAATCCGCTGCCCCGGGGTGAGGTGCTCGAGCGATTCGGGCTCACCGACCTTGTACGACGCCAGACCGGCGGCCTGTCCGGCGGTGAGAAGAGGCGGGTGGCGGTCGCGCTCGCCTTCGTCGGCCGGCCTCGCATCGTGTTCCTCGACGAGCCGACCACCGGCCTCGACGTGCAGGCTCGCCGGCTGCTGTGGGACGGCATCCGTTCCTTCCACGCCGACGGTGGCACGGTCGTGCTGACCAGCCACTACCTGGAAGAGATCGAGGCATTGGCCCGGCGGGTGGTGGTGATCGGGGGTGGCCGGGTGCTCGCCGACGACACGGTCGAGGCCGTACGCGGTCTGGTCGCCGTCCGCCGGGTCAGCCTGACGGTGCGCGAGCCGTTGCCCGAATTGGCCGGCGTGACGGAGACCGAGCGCGACGGCGACCGCGTACACCTGCTGACCGCCGACGCCGACCGCCTCGTTCGCGACCTGGTGACGTACGGCATCGCCTTTGTTGATCTTGAAGTGCGCCCGACCTCGCTCGAAGAGGCCTTCCTCGCTCTGACCCGCCAACCGGCTCCCGCCTAGGAGGATCCGTTGTCGTCGCTCGCGCTCACCCACGCCCGTTTCCAGCTCCTCGAGACCTTCCGCATCCCGATCGCCGTCTTCGGCAGCGCGTTCTTCCCGTCGGCGGCCATGCTCGCCTTCGTCGTACCGTTCGTCGGTGACAACGCCGAGTACGCGACCTACGCCACCGTTTCGATGATCACGTTCTCGGTGATGACGACCAACCTCTTCCAGCACGGCGTGGGCGTCTCGGAGGACCGGGCGCAACCCTGGGATCCGTACGTCCGCACTCTTCCCGCCGGAGCCCTGCCCCGCTTCGCCGGCCGCATCCTGGCCGGGCTGTGCCTGATGGCCGTCTCGCTCGTGCCCGTCGTGCTGATCGCCTGGCTGCTCACCGAGGCCACCACGACCCCGCTCGGCTTTGTGATCACCGCCGTGACGACCGCCGTCATCGCGGTGCCGTTCATCCTGATGGGACTCGCCATCGGCTATTCGATGCCGCAGAAGGCGGCCGTCGTGGTGGCCCAGGTGCTGTTCTTCCCGCTCGCCTTCCTGGGCGGGCTGATGACCGGGCCGGGCATGGCGCCGGGCATCGTCGAAGATCTGGCACCCTATCTGCC
Organism: Actinoplanes solisilvae; assembly: GCF_003999975.1. GTDB lineage: Bacteria > Actinomycetota > Actinomycetes > Mycobacteriales > Micromonosporaceae > Actinoplanes > Actinoplanes solisilvae. The sequence continues at coordinate 803,348 of NZ_RJAC01000002.1, forward strand.
GACCGGTGGCGCGGCCCGGCTCATGTGGGCCGCGGTCGGCGACTTCCCCTACGACCCGGGCTCGATCATCACGCTCGTGGCCTGGACGATCGTGCTCGGAGCGCTCGCGGTATGGGCCTATCGGCGCGACGAGGGTCGGCGGTTCAGCTAGAACAACGACACTTAAGCCTGTCCAAAGGTGCACGGTGCGACGATGCGGCCATGACCCCATCGACACCCGGATCTCCTGCCTGGGTCGATCTCGGCACCGCCGATCTCGAAGACGCGCAACGGTTCTACACCGCGCTGTTCGGGTGGACGGCGGAGGTTTCCGGCGATTACGTCACCTTCCTCCGAAACGGGCTGCCGGTGGCCGGCGCGGGCCCGCTCTACGGGGCGGGCCAGCCGACGGCGTGGAGCACCTACATCCGCACACGCGACGCCGACGAGGTCACCGCCCAGGTGGCCGCGGCCGGCGGAAAGGTGCTGGTGCCGCCGTTCGACGTGCAGGACCAGGGCCGCATGGCCGCGTTCCTCGACCCGGGCGGCGCACCTTTCAGCGTGTGGGAGCCGGGCACGATGCGCGGCGCGGAGCTCTTCGACGTGCCCGGTTCGGTCACGTGGAACGAGCTGAACACCCGCGACCTCGATGGCGCGATGGCGTTCTACCACGCGGTGTTCGGCTGGCAGTTCCGCAACAGCTCGATGTCAGGCGTGCCCTACGTGGTGGCTAAGGTGCGCGAGACGCCGGTCTGCGGCCTGCAGCAAATGCTCCCGCAGGACTGGCCGGACGATGTCACTCCGCATTGGATGGTCTATTTCGCGGTGCACGACTGCGACGACGCGGCCGAGCACACGCTGGCGTTGGGCGGTGTCGTCGTGCAACCGCCGACGACTCTCCCCATCGGACGCTACGCCCTGCTGGCCGACCCGCAAGGCGGCCTGTTCTCGGTGTTAGGAGCGAACGGGCACGACTAGCGGGCCGTGCTCGCCCTCGATGACCCGCACCCGCACCCGGTAGTGCTTGGCCAGGTTCTCCTCGGTGAGCACCTCGCGGGCCGTCCCGGCGGCCACGACCGTGCCCTCGGCGAGCAGAACGATCCGGTCGGCGTACTCCCCGGCCGTGGTCAGGTCGTGCATCGTCGTCAGCACGGTCAGCGCCCGCTCCTGGCGCAGCCGGTCGATGAGCTCGAGCACCTCCTGCTGGTGGCCGATGTCGAGCGCGCTGGTCGGCTCGTCGAGCAGCAGAACGCCGGCCCCTTGAGCGAGCGCCCGCGCCAGGAAGACACGCTGCCGCTCGCCGCCCGAGAGCGTCTCGAGCCGCCGATCGGCGAAGCGCGTCACGTCGAGCGACTCGAGGACCTCCTCGACGGCGGCGATGTCGGCCACCGATTCCCGCCCCAGAGGTGCGATATAGGGCGTACGGCCCAGGAGCGCGTAATCGAGCACGCGCATCGCCGACGGGACCGTGGGCGACTGGGTCACCGTGGCGATCGTCTTCGCCCGCTCGCGCCGGTGCAGGCGGTCGACCGGGGTCCCGTTCAGCTCGACCGTGCCGGCGAAGGGCAGCAGACCGCCGATCGCCCGCAGCGCCGTGGACTTGCCCGCCCCGTTCGGCCCGATCACGGTGACCCACTCGCCCCGGGCCACGTCCAGATCGACGCCGTCCACGATCAAGTTCCCGTCCAGGCGTACGCGGAGGGCTTGGACCCGAATGGCCAGGTCACTCATGACGAGACCGCCCGGCTGCGCCGCAGCACCACGATGAAGAACGGCGCGCCGAAGAAGGCCGTGATCACGCCGATCGGGATCTCGGCCTGGCCCCCGGCGGTGCGCGCGAACAGGTCGGCCAGGGCCAGGAAGGCGCCCCCGAAGAGCACCGACAGCGGCAGGATCGAGCGATAGCTAGGCCCGGCCAGCAGGCGCATGGTGTGCGGCACGATGATGCCGACGAACCCGATCAGGCCTGACACCGAGACCGCGGCCGCCGTGCCCAGCGAGGCCGCCACAATCAGCAGGTAGCGGCTGCGCTGCGGATGCAGACCCAGCCCGGTCGCCTCCTCGTCGCCGACGGTCAGCACGTCGAGTTCGCGCCGCTGGGACAGAACGATCACGGCGGTCAGGACGGCGTAGGGCAGCACGATCAGCACGTCGTGCCAGCCCGCCGTGGCAAGTCGGCCGAGCAGCCACGAATAGACCTCGCGCAGCGTCTCGACGTTGCGCTGCAGAAGGTAGGTCTGCCCGGCGGCCAGGAAAGCCGAGACCGCGACCCCGGCCAGGATCAGCGTGGCGGGCGAACGGTCGCGGCCCCCGGCCGCCCCGAGCAGCCAGGTCATCGCGACCGCGATCAGCGCCCCGGCGAACGCGGCGACCGGCACCCCGATCGGCAGGTCGGAGGTGACGTCGCCGACGGCCCCGGTGCGCAGCGAGATCACCGCGGTCACGCCGAGGCCCGCGCCGGCCGCGACGCCGAGCAGGTGCGGGTCGGCCAGCGGGTTGCGGAAGACCCCCTGATAGGCGGCGCCGGCCAGGGCGAGCAGCCCGCCCACGAGCAGGCCGAGCACCACCCGGGGCAGGCGCAGCTCGGTCAGGATCGCCACCTCGCGGGTGGTGAGGCCGCTGTGCAGGTGCACGCCGGGCAGCAGGTTGAGCAGCTCGATCGCGACCCCGCCGGGCGGCAGCGAGACCGACCCGAAGGCCAGCCCCGCGATCGCCGCGACCAGCACCGCGACGATGCCACCGGCCAGCCAGCCGGCGCGCAGACCGGCCGGCTTGACGACGCCCCGGGACCGTCCCCGGAGCGCCGCGGTCATGAGGGGACCTTGGCCAAGGCGTCGGCGACCGAACGCACGAGGTCGACGGTGCGCGGGCCCCAGCGCGAGGCGATGTCGTCATCGAGGGGGTAGATCTGGCCGGTCTTGACCGCGGTGACGGTGCTCCAGCCCTTGCGCGCCGTGACGGTCTGCACCGACTGCTGGCAGCACTTCGTGTCGGCCAGGAAGACGGTGTCGGGGTTGGCCTTGACCAGCGCCTCCGCGGAGAGCTGCGGATAGCCGCCCTTGGATCCGTCCGCGTCGGCCGCGTCGGCCACGTTCTTCATGCCGAAGAGCGAGAAGATCGAACCCACGAACGTCTTCGAGGTGACCGTGTAGAGCGTCGGGTCGAGCTCGTAGTAGTAACTCAGCGGCGTGGTGCGGGCCGGCACGTCCTTGACGATCTTGTCGATGTCGGCCTTCATGCGGGTGCTCAGGGCCGTGGCCTCGTCCGCATGGCCGGTCAGCGTGCCCAGCTCGCCGATCTCTTTGTAGGTCCCGTCGAGGTCGGCTGCGGCCGGGACCAGGAGCACCGGGATCTTGAGGGCGCCGAGCTGCGACACGATCTTGTCGATGTCGTTGGAGAGCACCACCAGATCGGGGTCCTTGGCCGCGATCGCCTCGGCGTTCGGCTTGAAACCGGAGAGGTCGGTCTTGGGCGCGTCGGCCGGGTAGGTCGACTGGTCGTCGACCGCCGTGACCTGCGGCCCCGCCCCGATGGCGAAGAGCATCTCGGTGGCGGTCGCGCTGAGCGAGACGATCTTCTCGGGCCGCTTGTCGAGCGTGAGATCACCGACGGTCGCCGGGAAGGCCGCGGCGCTCGCGCTCGACGGCGGCGAGCTCGACGGCTCGGTGCTGTCGCCGCAGGCACCGGCGATCATCAAGGTCGACACCGCGACGAGGGCGGTGAGCAGGCGAGGTCTCATGAGGTCCTCCGGTCGGCCGGGTGCGTTTGCTTCGCCGACGGGAGACCGCCCGCGAGGCGCCCCTCCCCGGGAGCGCTGGTTCGCGACCGCGCTCAGGCGACCTGGCTCGACCCATGACGGGCCACACAGTTGCGGGACAGCGCCGGGTTCACACCGGCTTCGCTGAGACGCGGTCCCCGTGACGCTATCCCACGCTCTGCGTGATCAACCGGCTGGTTCCGCCGGGTTGGCCTCGGTCACTTCGCGCGGTCGGCGTCCGGCTCGACTTTGTCGCCCGCGCGGTCGCCCTCGGCGGCCGCGTCCTCGTCGCCGGCGAGCGCGGCGCGCAGCCGCTGCTTCTCGGCCGCGCGGCGACCCAGGGCCCCGGCGAGCTGCTCGTTCGTCTGGTTACGCCACTTGGCCAGCAGGAAGTACGACAGCACCATGGACACGACGATCGCGATCATGCCCGACACCAGGATGTTGAGCGGGAACATCGAGAGCAGCAGAAGGACCACCGCGAACAGGCCGACGCGCGCGAGCGTGTACTTGATGGCGGGATGCATGTCTCTCTCCTCAACCTGCCCGGTGGCTGAGCCACCGCAGGCCATAAAACCAGACCAGGCAATAGACGACAGTCAGAGCGGCGGCGCCGACCAGACCGCTGACCAGGGTCGGGAACTGGCTCGCCGCGAAACCGGCCAGGGTCAGCCCGGCGACCACGCCGAAGCCCGCGGCCAGCAGCACGACCACCACCCGCGAGGCGCCGAAACCCTCGGCCCGGAACTCCTCGACGAACAGCCACACCGGCAGGATGATCGCCAGCCAGCCGCTGGTCGCGCCGAACTCGGAGATGCGGGTCAGCGACAGGATCGCCTCGAGGATCAGCAGCAGGACAGCACCGGTCACCAGCCCGGCCAGGGCGGTGCCGAGCAGGTCACCGATCGTGCTCAGGCGTCCATTGGGGTCGCGGCGCGGACGGCGCGCACTCTTCGTGTCGGTCATGACAACCCGAGGGTACGCCAGCAGGCCGCGACCCTGATGAGCCGTGTCAGGCCCACACCTTCTGCGGCTCGCTGCGGCGCTCGGCCAGCGAGGGGGCGGGGGCGTACTCGCGGACGACCTCGTAGCGAGTGTTCCGCTCGACCGGCTGGAAACCGGCGTCCCAGATCAGGTCGAGCAGGTCGTCGCGGTGCATGGTGTTCGGGGTGCCGTACGAGTCGGCGTCGTGAGTGATCTTGTATTCGACCACCGAGCCGTCGAGGTCGTCGGCGCCGAAGTTCAGCGAGAGCTGGGCGACCGACAGGCCGTGCATGACCCAGAAGTTCTTTAGATGCCGCACGTTGTCGAGCATCAGACGGGACACGGCGAACGTCTTGAGCGACTCGGCCGGCGCGGCCATGGTCGTACGCTCCTGGATGCGGTTGCGGACCTTGCCGTCCTGCGAGTCGACGAAGTCGTGCTGGTAGCGCAGCGGGATGAAAACCGCGAAGCCACCGGTCTCGTCCTGCAGCTCACGCAGCCGCAGCACGTGATCGACACGGTGGCGAGGCTCCTCGATGTGGCCGTAGAGCATGGTCGCCGGCGTACGCATGCCCTTCTGGTGGGCCAGCCGGTGAATGCGCGACCAGTCCTCCCAGTGGCAGTTGTGGTCGACGATGTGCTGCCGGACCTCCCAGTCGAAGATCTCGGCGCCGCCGCCGGTCAGCGACTCGAGCCCGGCGTCCATCAGCTCGTCGAGGATCTCGCTCGCGGGCAGCCCGCTGATCTTCTCGAACCACTGCACCTCGGTGGCCGTGAAGCACTTGAGCTTCACGTTCGGCAGCGCGGCCTTCAGCTCGCGCAGCACCTTGGGGTAATAGCGCCAGGGGAGGCTGGGGTGCAGGCCGTTGACGATGTGCAACTCGGTGAGCTGCTCGTCCTCCATCTCCTTGGCCTTACGCACGGCCTCGTCGATGCGCATCGTGTACGCGTCCTTCTCGCCGGGCTTGCGCTGGAAGGAGCAATACGCACAACTGGCGCTGCACACGTTGGTCAGGTTGAGGTGACGGTTGACGTTGAACATCACCCGGTCACCGTTGAGCTCGGTGCGCCGGTGGTGAGCCAGCCGGCCGAGCCAGGCCAGGTCGTCGCTCGCGTAGAGCGCCTCGCCGTCCTCGCGGCTCAGCCGCTCACCGGCGTAGACCTTCGCCTCGAGCTCGCGTTTCAGCCCGGCATCCATGTGCGCCCCTCTCGACCACGTCGCCGTCGAGCCTACGTCCGGGCCTCGGCCGACCGTCTGGCGCGGGCCGCCGTTCGCTCAATTCCCAGCCTTCTTTCACCTGGGATCAATCGACAGGTGTGTCCATCTTGCTGTAAGTCTTTAGGGGGAACGGAACGCGGCGCCCCCACGCCGCGACGGACGGGGAGCACATGGCGACAGGACGAGTCGGTCTACGACGATCACGCATCGCGCGCCCGTGGTGGCGCCCGATCGCGTTCACTGCCGTTGCCGCCGCCGCCATTGCCGCCCTCTTCCAGCCCGTTCCCGCTCTGGCCGACCCGGCCAACGCCCCACAAGACACGTTCAACCTCGCCGTTCCCGACTCCGGGTCCCGGCCGACGGCGCTCGGCAGCCTGACCCTCCCCGGTCAGAAGACGCCCACCGCCACCCCGACCTCGTCGCTCAGCGGCGTCGCCCTGACCCCCGTGCTGCAGCAGGTCGAAAAGGGCCGCAACGAGATCAGCGGGCTCGGCGACCAGCTCATCCAGCTCGGCGAAGACCGCCGGCTCGCTGTCGAGCAAGAAACCGCGGCCAAGCTCAAATTCGACCAGGCCGCGGCCAATCTGCTGCAGGCCCGCTCGGCCGCGGCCGACGCGGCGGCCCAATCCATGATCGACGCCGCGGGCATGCCTCCCGGCGGCATCGGCGGGCTGTCCGACCTCGGCAACCTCGCGCGGCTGCAGCGCGGCGACGGCACCGCCCAGGCCATCGCCCGTCAGATCGAGCTGGCCCAGATCAACTCCCAGCTCGCGCTCGACGAGCACGCGCTGAGCGTCGATCGCAACGCCGACCTGGCGACGAAATACACCGCGCTCGACAAGCAGATCAAGCAGAAGCAGGCCGCGCAGCAGCGTCTCGAGGCGGCGCACGCCCCCGAGATCCGGGCTGCCGAGGCCCGCCAGGCCGGCGTCGACAGCGCTCTCGGCACGGGTTACCTCGCCGGCTCCGAGGCCGGGCGCAGTGCCGACGCGCGGGCCATCCGGGCGCTCAAGTTCGCGCTCGCCCAGCGTGGCGACCCATACGTCTGGTCCGAGGAAGGCCCCGACCAGTACGACTGCTCCGGCCTGATGTGGGCGGCCTACCGCGACGCCGGCTTCCAGCTACGCCGCGTCTCCCGCGACCAGTACGACCAGACCAGCGACCGGGTCGTGTCGCGCTACTCCCTGCTCCCGGGTGACCTGCTGTTCTTCAGCTACTCGAACAGCTGGCGTGACATCCACCACGTCGCAATGTACGCAGGCGTCTACAACGGCGTGGCCATGATGGTCGAGGCCCCTCGCACGGGTCTCAACGTGCGGCTCACGCCGGTGCGGTGGTCGCGGCTGTTCCAGGCGACCCGGGTCTTCGGCTCGATCGAGGGCGTCGTGCAGGGCCCCGAGCTGAACGCCCCCGACCCCGAGCCGCCGTCGACGCCGGACAACCCGCGTCCGCCGACCAAGCCGACGAAGCCGCCGACCACCAGCCGGCCGCCGACGAGCCCGTCGACGTCGCCTTCGACCTCGACGTCGCCGTCCACCTCGACGTCCCCGTCCACCTCGACGTCGCCTTCGACCTCGACCTCGCCGTCCACCTCGACGTCGCCTTCGACCTCGACCTCGCCGTCCACCTCGACGTCCCCGTCCACCTCGACCTCGCCGTCGACCCCGACGACGACGTCGAACCCGCCGGCCGAGACGCCCAAGCCGACCACCGACCCGCCCGACAGCGAGCCGACGTCGACCAGGTCGACCAGCACCGGCTCCCCCGACAACTCCCCGTCCGAGGACGACACCGAGGACTCGAGCCCGTCGAACGGCACGACCAGCTCGAAGGCCACCTCCAGTGACTCCACCCCGTCGGGTGGTTCGAGCTCGTCGTCCAAGAAGCCGGCCACGTCCGAGTCGACCAAGTCGTCACCCGAGTCGTCTTCGTCCTCCTCCGGCTCCTGACGCCCCCTCGCGGCCGCCAAGTACGCTTCGGCCGCGCAGGACAGGGCCGTCTCCACCGAGAGGCGCTCGAATTTCGTCTTTCCGGTGGTCAGCGGCGACTCCCGGGCGGGGGCCGGTTGATGCCGGGTGTGCTGACGCGCACGGATATGGCACGGTTATGTGCAGCGCCCGACGACCGAATCCGTCGGCACGCGGCGGTCTGGAGGATCCATGGACGAGCGGCAGGCGAAACCGGACAACGACGGCAGTGAGCCGCCGTCTTCGGGGACGTCGGCGAGCGGCGACCAGGATGCGTACGCTCCCCCGCCCCCGCCCGCACGAGGCGCTTTGTGGGCCACCCAGCCGTCGTCGAGCGGGAGCTCCGGCACCGCCTCGGTGAAGGCGACCGGTCCGGCCTCGGAGGCCGACGCTGCTTCGTCGCCCGAGGGTGCTGAGCCCAAGGCTGTCGGTTCGGCCCGGCCGGTGAGCCCCGCGGGCTCCGGTCTCGTGCCCGAGCGGGTCGACGGCTCGGGCCGGCGTCTGCCGACGACGCTGGGCTCCGGCGCCGCCCGCGCCAGCGTGCCCGGCTCCGGCAGCTCCGATTCCTCCGGCCCGGCGGCGAGTTCCTCCAGCCCGGCGGCGAGTTCCTCCGGCCGCGCGGCGAGCGAGGCGACGGTCTACGGCAGCAAGCCGGCCGACGATGCCAAGCCGGCCGAGCAGCCGTTCGAAGCCTTCGGCGCCAAGGTGGTCACCCCGACTGTCGTCGCCTCGGCGCCTGTCTCGGCCGCGCCTTCCGCGCCGATCGTGGCACCGGCACCGGCACCGGCACCGGCTCCGGGCGAGGAGAGCCGCTCGGTCGTGGCCCGGGCCAAGGTGTCGCCACCTCAGGCCACCGCTCCGAAGCCCGGCCCCGGCGAGCCGCAGCCGTCCGAGCCGCAGCCGTCCGAGCCGAAACCCGCCGAGCCGCAGCCCGGCGACCCCGCCCCGGCCGAGCCCGAGCCCGGCAAGCCCGAGCCGGGCGACCCTGAGCCCGAGCGGCCCGAGCCCGGCAAGCCCACGCCGCCGGCCCCGGTGCCCACGCCGCCGTCGCGCCCCGAGCCCGGCAAGCCCGATCCGTCGAGCCCCGAGCCCGGCCCGATCCAGCCTCCCGACCCGTTCCCGGCCCCGCCGGCGCCCGGCCCGTTCCCGGCACCCACCCCGGGCCCCTTCCCGACGCCCGGCCCCACACCCGGCCCGGTTCCGCCCGGGCCCGGCCCGTCTCCCGTTCCGCCGGGCCCGGGCCCCTCGCCCGTACCCCCGGGCCCGGGCCCCTCGCCCGTACCGCCCGGCCCCGGCCCGTCCCCGGTGCCGCCGGGTCCTTCGCCGAGCCCCGTCCCGGGCCCCCCGCCGCCGATCGTGCCCCCGCCGCCGATGATCTCCTCGGCGTCGAGCGGCCTGCCGTCCTACACCGTGCCGCCTGCCACCGGCGGTCGTTCCGCGCCGGCCACGACCCCGTTCGGGGTCGTCGAGTCGGCTTCCGGCCGCCCGCCGACCGGAGCGAGTTCCCCTCGCCCGTTCGGCGCCCCGCCGCGGTCCCAGTCGGCTCCGCCCCCGCGGTCCGAGCCGGTTCCGTCCGCCCGGTCCGGTGCCCCGGCCTATCCGCCCGGCTTCGATCCCGAGCCGACGGTGGCCGTGCGCCCCTCCGACCCCGACCTGACGATCGCGGTCCGTCCCGGCGACCCCGACCCGACGATCGCCGTACGCCCGGGCGACCCCGACCTGACGATCGCCGTGCGCCCCGGCGACCCCGACCCGACGATCGTCGTCCGCCCGACCGGCAACCCGGCTTCCGGCGCGCGGCCCGATTCGGCGCCGGCTACCCAGGTCAGCGCCCCGGCCTACCCGCCCGGCTTCGACCCGACGGTCTCCGTGCCTCACCAGCGCATGCATGGCACGGTCTACGGCACCGGCGGCTACGAGACGATCGACGCCACGATGCCGGTGTCGATGAACCCGGTCGAGACGTCCGGTTCACTGACCGGGCACATCCTGGCCCAGGGCTGGCGTGACGAGGTCGTCGACCGGCGTCGCGGCAATCTGAAGGTCGCGATCGCCATGCTGGTCGTCCTCGGCCTGCTCGTCACGGTGAGCATCGTCTTCCTGCTCACCGCCGGAAACTCGTTCAGCGACTGGATCGGCGGGATCTTCTCGTGACGCGGCGCACCCGATTCATCGGGTGCCCGATTTGGTGAGACGCCGAGCTTGACCTAAGCTTGCCGGGTTTGCGTGACGACCTTTCAAGCTCCTCATGCAAGCGCGCGGTGGTGGGTGAGCCTGCCCACTAGCAGCGCGGAATGCGGTCGGCGCGCCGAACGTTGAGCCGTACACTTATGACAGTTGTTGACGCGGCGTGCCCTTGCGGAGCACGCCACGGGCGTTCTTGCGGGCATTACAGCGGCCGGCTCTCGGTAGCCGCGGCGGGCCATTCGCGAGCATGCGCCCCCGTAGAGAGGTTCTCTTGACCACTTTCGCTGATCCCAGCACGTTCCCGTCCGTCTTCGAAAACCGTTCTGACTCCGAGGCCGCCACCGAGCAGCCCACCCCCGAGACCACTGAGACCGTGGTCGTCGTGGCTCCGGCCGACACGACTCCCGTGGCGGCCGACCTGACCGACGAGGGTGCCGAGACCTCCGACGCCGAGGTCGCCGACGAGCCGGCCGAGGCGCCGGCCGTCTTCCCGAGCTTCGCCGAGCTGGGCGTTCCCGCCGAGCTGGTGCGCGTCCTCAGTCGTGAGGGCATCACCACCCCGTTCGAGATCCAGGCCGCGACCATGCCCGACGCGCTGGCCGGTCGCGACGTTCTCGGCCGTGGCCAGACCGGCTCCGGCAAGACCCTGGCGTTCGGCCTGCCGCTGCTGGCCCGCGTCTCGCAGGGCGGCCGCGCCCGCCCGCACCACCCCAAGGCCCTGATCCTGGTGCCGACGCGTGAGCTGGCCATGCAGGTCGCCGACGCGCTGATGCCGCTGGGCCGTTCGGTCGGCGTCTTCCTGAAGACCGCCGTCGGCGGCGTCCCGTACGACCGTCAGATGGACGCGCTGCGCCGCGGCGTCGAGGTCATGGTCGCCACTCCGGGCCGCCTCGGCGACCTGATCGAGCGGGGCGCGTGCAAGCTCGACGACATCGAGATCACCGTCCTCGACGAGGCCGACCAGATGGCCGACATGGGCTTCCTGCCCGAGGTCACCGAGCTGCTGGCCAAGACTCCGGCGGAGTCGCAGCGGCTGCTGTTCTCGGCCACCCTCGACGGTGACGTCGACACGCTGGTCAAGCGGTTCATGCACGACCCGGTCACGCACTCGACGGCTCCGGCCGAGGCGAGCGTGTCCACGATGGATCACCACCTGCTGCTGATCCCGCCGCACGACAAGTTCCCGATCGCCGCCTCGATCGCCAACCGGGAGGGCAAGACCATCGTCTTCGCCCGCACCCAGATGGGCGTCGACCGGCTGGTCGAGCAGCTCCGTCAGGTCGGCGTCCGCGCCGGTGGCCTGCACGGCGGCAAGACCCAGCGGGTCCGCACCCGCACGCTTGCCGAGTTCAAGGAGGGCCGCACCAGCGTCCTCGTCGCGACCGACGTTGCCGCCCGCGGCATCCACGTCGACGGCATCTCGCTGGTCATGCACGTCGACCCGCCGAAGGACCCGAAGGACTACCTGCACCGGGCTGGTCGCACCGCCCGGGCCGGCGAGTCCGGCGCCGTCGTCACGCTGGTTCTGCCCAAGCAGCGCCGCAGCACCCAGGCCATGATGTCGAAGGCCGGCGTCTCGCCGGACGAGACCCGCGTGCGCACGGGTGACGAGAAGCTGACCGAGATCACCGGTGCCCGTGAGCCGAGCGGTGTGCCCGTGGTCGACGAGCCGGAGCCCCGCCGCGAGCGTGGCGACCGGCCGCGTGGCCGCTTCGGCGACCGCGACCGCCCGCGTGGCTCGTACGGCGACCGCCCCCGCGGTGACCGTCCGCAGCGTTCGTACGGTGACCGTCCGCAGCGTTCGTTCGACGACCGGCCCGGCAGTGACCGTCCGCAACGGTCCTACGGTGACCGGCCGGCCGGCGACCGCGGTGGCTACGGCGACCGCGCTCGCGGTGACCGTCCGCAGCGTCCGTACGGCGACCGTCCCGAGCGGGGCGGCTACGGCGACCGGCCGGCGAGCGGCGACCGCGGTGGCTACGGCGACCGCGCCGCGTCCGGCGACCGGGGTGGTTACCGCGGTGGCTTCGCCGCCGGTGGCGACCGGCCCCGCGACGACCGTGGTGGCTTCGCCGGTGGCGGCGAGCGGCCCCGTGACGACCGTGGTTTCGGCCGTAACGGCGAGCGGGCCGGCGGCTTCCGTCGCGACACCGGCCAGCGCAACGACCGCCGCGAGGGGCCCTCGGACCGCTTCGGCACCCCGCGCCCGGCTCGCTCGTACTGAGGCAACCTGAGCTAGACGCACGATGAGACGCCCGGCACTGCGAAGTGCCGGGCGTCTGCTTTTCCGGGGCGCTTCGCCCGGGTAGGAAGAAGGCATGTCGCCGCTGCCCGCTTCGCTGTTCTGGCAACGTAAGGACACCGCCGGAACAGAACATGCCCTTTTTGACGCCGCGAACGGCCTGTATGCCCGCGGCACGGCTCTGGCCGTCGACCCGATCCCTTATACGTGCCGTTACGAACTGCGGACCGATCCCGGCTGGGTCACCGCGCACTTCGACGTCACCGCCGAGGGGGCCGGTTGGCGTCGCAGCGTCCGCCTCGAACTGGCCGCCGGAACGTGGCGGGCCACCACCGCCGAACAGGGCGACCTCGATGTGGTGCTGACCTCCGCCGGACACGCTGCCGCTGGTCTGCCCGGCTTCGAGGACTCCGATCGGTTCTTCGGCGCGTTCGACGTCGACCTGGGCGGCTCCCCGCTGACCAACACCCTCCCCGTACGCCGTCTCGGGCTGCAGAAGCCCGCGGCCGACGAGATCGGCGTCGCGCACCGCATCAGCGTGGTCTGGGTGCTGCTGCCGAGCCTCGAGGTGGTGCAGGCCGACCAGATCTACACCGCGCTGGGCGAGGGCCGGGTCCGGTTCGCGAGCGAGACGTTCAGCGCCGACCTCACCATCGACGAGGACGGCTTCGTCGTCGACTATCCGGGCTTGGCCAACCGGGTTGGGTAACGTAACCCCAACGAGCCGTTTGGGCGGCTCAGGCGGCTTCTGAGCGGCCGCGCGGCCCCTACTGCCCCGGGCCGGGCTGCGGCCGGTTCTCCCATTTCGTCGACAGGGCGATCGCCGTGCGGGTGGAGGCGACTCCGGCGGTGCGGTTGACGCGCACGATGAGCTGCTCGAGCTCGGCGATCGTGCCGACCCGCACGGTCAGCTGATAGGACTCCACGCCGGCCATGAAGTAGCAGCTCTCGACCTCGGGCATGGCCCGCAGGGCGGCGAGCACGTCGTCGGTGTCGGCGCCCGAGTCCTCGATGATGCCGATCAGCGCGGTGACGCCCAGACCCAGCGCGTCGTGGTCGACCTCGGCCCGGTAGCCGCGGATCGTTCCGGCCGCCTCGAGCTTGCCGACGCGCTCGTGCACGGCGGGCGCGGAGAGCCCGACCTTGCGGGCGAGTTCGGCGTACGACGAGCGGGCGTTCTCTCGTAGCAGCTCGATCAGCCGGAGGTCGATGGAGTCCATGCCGATGACCCTAAACGGGTGGCAGATCGTCACTCACGCCCGGTAGCGACGTAAACGGCGGCAGGATAACGATCACTGTCGCAATTAGGGCTTTTTCCGCATTCCAGGGACTCGGTTCCGGGGCAATGCTCTAATGGCTTTACGTCCCGATCGAGCACGCCGACACTCACCGTGATCACGGCCGCTCCAAAAGACCGACGCGAGGAGGGGGCTGTGGACACTGGAGATCGTCTGCTCACACCAGGCGAGGTGGCCGCGCTGTTCCGCGTCGACCCGAAAACGGTGACCCGCTGGGCCGCCGCCGGGCGCATCGGGAGCATCCGCACACCCGGAGGCCATCGTCGATTCCGCGAATCCGAGGTCCGCGCGTTGCTGGAAGGCGACGGCGTGGTCGAGGAGATGCGCGAGGACGACGCGGCCAATCGACCTCGCAACGCCGGGCCGAGCAACCCGGGAATGGGTTACGGCCCACCCAACGGACTGCGCTGAGCGTTCAGCTCACCTGTCCAACGGGTCAGAAGCGTGTGGGTCACGCCCAACGCGTCGAGGGCCTTGCCCGCGACGAAGTCGACGAGCTGCTGGGCCGTGGCCCGCGCGCCGGCCCCGTAGAACCCGGGGCTGGCGGGCAGAACCACGGCCCCGGCGTCGTGCAACGCGATCAGATGTTCCAGGTGACTGCGGGTAACCGGCGTCTCCCGGGGCACGATGACTGTGCGTCGACGCTCCTTGAGGTTCACCTCGGCCGCCCGCTGCAGCAGATCTTTGGACAGGCCGATCGCGATGCCCGCGCAGGCGGCCGTGCTGGCCGGCACCACGATCATGCCCTTGGCCGGATAGGACCCGCTGCTCGGACCGGCGGCCAGGTCACCGGCCGGCCAGTAGGACAGGTCGCCCAGGTCCCGCCCCAGCCACGCGGCTACGTCGTCCTTCCAGTGCGCGTCGCGCACGGTCGCACCGGTCTCGTCGAGGATCGTCAGCCGCGCGGCTCGCGAGATCACCAGATCGACGGCCTCCCCCGCGTCGAGCAGCGCGCTGAGCACGGCCCGCGCGTAGGGAGTCCCTGAGGCTCCGGAGACACCGACGACCCACGGTTCACGCATGTATCAAGTGTGCGCCGCGGTCGCGCGCCGGCCGGGCCGAAGGGACGATCACAGCAGGAGCAGGTCGAGCAGGGCGAAGAGGAACAGGGCGATGGCGATGAAGCCGTTGGCCGTGAAGAAGGCCCGGTTCACCTTCGACAGGTCGGTCGGGGTGACGACGATGTGCTGGTAGACGAGGCCGACCGCGGTCGCGGCGAGGCCTATCCACCAGAGCCAGCCGAGGCCGGCGAGCTGGCCGAACCACACGAAGAGCGCGAACGTCACCACGTGGGTCGCGGTCGAGATGTGCAGCGCCGTGGGCACGCCGAAGCGGGCCGGGGTGGAGTGCACGCCGATCTTGCGGTCGATCTCGACGTCCTGGCAGGCGTAGATGATGTCGAAGCCACCGATCCACAGGCCGACCGCGACGCCGAGCAGCCAGGCCGGGCCCGAGCCGGCGAACGTGCCGGTGATCGCCAGCCAGGCGCCGACCGGGGCGACCGCCTGGGCGAGCGCGAGCACGTAGTGCGGGAAGTTGGTGAACCGCTTGGCGTACGGATAGACGACCAGCGGGATCACGGCGAGCGGAGCCAGCACGAGGCAGAGCCAGTTGAGCAGGCCGGCCGCGACGAAGAGCACGACCAGCGAGACCACGGCGCCCGTCCACGCCGTTCGTGGCGAGACGGCGCCGGTGACGAGCTCGCGATTCTGCGTACGCGGGTTGAGGGCGTCGATCTTGCGGTCGAGGATGCGGTTGGCGGCCATCGCGAAGGTGCGGCCGGCAACCATCGCGATCGTCACGAGCAGCAGGTCGACCCAGTGCACGCCGGTGCCCTCGCGGTGCAGCGCGACGGCGGCGGACAGATAGGCGAACGGGAGCGCGAAGACCGAGTGCTCGATGACGACCAGACGCAGGAACGCCTTGACCTTGCCGGGTTTCTCGGGGACCGCCGCGACCGCCGTCATATGCCGTACTCCTTCCAGCGCTTGTCGACCAGGCTCTTCACCTCGGGCGACATCGCCATCTCCTCGGGCCAGCCTCGTGAGTAGCCCTCGGAAGGCAGCTTACGGGTGGCGTCGATGCCGGCCTTGCCACCCCAGAACTGCTGGTAGGACGAGTGGTCGAGGTGGTCGACGGGGCCCTGGGTGAGCAACAGGTCGCGGTCGTAGTCGACGTTGCCGAAGGCGCGGAAGGCGACCTCGTTGTAGTCGTGGACGTCGCAGTCCTCGTCGACGATCACGATCAGCTTGGTCAGCGACATCAGGTGGGCGCCCCAGATGGCGTTCATGATCTTCTGGGCGTGCTTGGGGTAGCGCTTGCGGATCGAGACGATCGCGCAGTTGTGGAAGACGCCGGCCGCGGGCAGGTCGTAGTCGACGACGTCGGGGATCAGCATGCGCAGCAGCGGCAGGAAGATGCGCTCGGTCGCCTTGCCGAGGCCGTGATCTTCCTGCGGCGGCTTGGACGTGACGATCGAGTGGTAGATCGGCTTCTTGCGCATCGTCATGGCTTCGATGTGCAGCACCGGGAACGGCTCGACCGGGGTGTAGAAACCGGTGTGGTCGCCGAACGGGCCCTCGGGCATGCGCTCGCCGGGCTCGAGGTAGCCCTCGAGGATGATCTGGGCCTCGGCCGGCACCTGCAGCGGAACGGTCAGGCAGTCGACCATCTCGACGCGCTCGCCACGCAGGAAGCCGGCGAAGAGGTATTCGTCGATGTCGGACGGGAGCGGCGCACTCGCGGCGTAGCTGACCACCGGGTCGCAGCCGATCGCGATGGCCACCGGCAGGCGCTGGCCGAGCCGCTCGGCGACCGCGTGGTGGGCCGTCGAATCTTTGTGGATCTGCCAGTGCATGCCGAGCGTGTTCTTCGAGTGCTGCTGGAGGCGGTAGAGGCCGAGGTTGCGCTTGCCGGTCTCGGGGTGCTTGGTGTGGGTGAGCCCGTAGTTGTGGAAGATGCCGCCGTCGTCGGGCCAGACCTGCAGGCCGGGCAGCAGGCCGAGGTCGACCTCGTCGCCCTTGAGCACGACCTCTTGGCAGGGGGCGGTCTTCACCTTGCGCGGCGGCAGCGACTTGAGCTGCAGCACCTTGCCGAGGCCCTCGCGGATGCCGGACCAGCCGACCGGGAGCTCGGGCTTGAGCATCGCGCCGATGCGGTCGCCGACCTCGTCGAGCGACTCGACGCCCAGGGCCATCGCCATGCGCTTCTCGGTGCCGAAGAGGTTGATCGCGATCGGCATCGTGCCGCGGGTGGGGCGCTCGAACAGCAGCGCCGGGCCGCCGGCCCGCACGGTGCGCGTCACCACCTCGCTGATCTCCAGCGTCGGGTCGACCGGCACGGTGATCCGACGGAGTTCCCCGGCCGCCTCCAGGGCGTCGAGGAAGCTCTGCAGATTTTCATAGGGAAATCCACGAGGCGCCATGACGACCAGTCTCGCGTACGGGTCCGACAGTTTCGCGCGCGGGCGATCACCGTCACTCGGATTGTCCGATTCGCGTTGAGTGGGCATTGGCCCGAGGCTCACGTGAGGTGGCAGGTGAAGATCCGGAACGCGGTGCTGTGGTGCGCGATGGCCGCCCTGACCACCACGCTGACAGGCGTGAACCCGGCCGCCGGGAGCAGGAGACTACCCCCCTGCCCGGCCGCGAAGGCGTCGACGCGGGCCCCCACCCAACCGGCCGGGCCGAACACCATGGGGGCCTGTCGTGCCACAGGTCACATCCTTGAATCGGGCGTGCGACTGGCCCGGCGCGGCGAGGCCGGCTTCACCCCGAGCGGCTACCACCACCTGGGCGCCAACACCGGCAACGAGTGGGCCGGCGTCTCGGGGCGCATGTCGGTCGTGGACGGTTCGGTTCGACCCCGGTCGTACGACTTCGTGGCCGGCCGCTTCATGGCCAAGCGCAACCTGGGCCGCGGCAGCATCGCGTGGCTCGAGGCGGGCTGGGCCGAGACGGGCTGGGCGCAACCGGGCCGCCAGCACATCTACACGTTCAACACCAACACCAAGACTTGGCAGTTCTACGACCAGTACCTGCTGCGGCCCGGCGACAAGATCTGGCTCGACCTGCGCTCGAACGACGGCGGCTGGTGGAGCGCCTGGCTGTGGTGGGGCGACCGGTGGAACCTGCTCACCGCTCAACGGCTGCCGCTGGGCCCCACGGCGACCGTCGAGCAGTACGTCGAGGTGCACGTCGACGCCGGACGGCCCGGCCTGCTCGATGTGCCGCCGGTGCTGGTGGACAACGTCCGGCTGCGGCCGGCCGACGGTGGCGCGTCCCGGCTCTGGCGCGACGACGTGCCTACGCTGACCGGGTCGGACCCGGCCCAGCGCGAGCACAACGGCGGGTTCTGCCTCGACTGGCTGACCCGTTACGACACGTGGACCGCCGGCGACTGCGGCTGAACGATCAGCCCGCGTTGGCGTACGAGTGCAGGCCCTCGAAGAACAGGTTCACGCCGAACAGGTTCATCAGCATCGTCACGAAGCCGATCAGCGCGATCCAGGTCGCGACCGTGCGCTTGACGCTCGGCGTGGCCCGCGCGTGCAGGTAACCGGCGTAGACGATCCATGAGATGAACGCCCACACCTCCTTGGGGTCCCAGCCCCAGTAGCGGCCCCAGGACGCCTCGGCCCAGATCGGACCGGCGATCAGCGCGCCGAAGGTGAACAGCGGGAACGCGAAGGCGTGCAGGCGGAACGTCAGCCGCTCGAGGGTGGCAGCGGCCGGCACGCGCTTGCCGAGCGTGTAGGGGAAACGGCGTTTGCCCTGGTCGTAGCCGTTGCGGATGAGGAACATCGCGGCCGGCACAGCGCCGATCAGGAAGATGCCCGTGCCGATGATGATCGTCGACACGTGGATGATGAACCAGTACGACTTCAGCGCCGGGACCAGCGGGCCGACCGGGGTGTAGGCGATCAGGCTGGCCGCGCCGAGCATGACGACCAGCGCCAGCGAGGCGAACAGGCCCAGGTGCCGCACGGCCGGACGGGCGAGCACGATGCCCAGCCACACCGCCGAGGCGATGAACGTGGTGGCCAGGATGTACTCGTACATGTTGCCCCACGGCATGCGGTCGGCCGCGATGCCGCGGGTGACCAGACCGCCGAGGTGCAGCAGCACCGCGATGACGTTGAAGCCGACCGCGATCTTGCCGACCAGTTCGCCCCGGTCGCGCCGGACGGGCGGCGGGGAGGACTCCTCGGTCACCACGATGTCGTCGGGCACCGGGGCGCCCGCGCCCACCAGCAGCTTGGCCTCGACCGGGCGCAGCGCGGCCCGACCGACGCGGCTGCGGCGACCGAACGCGTACTCCCCGGCGTAGCAGACCATCGCGACCAGATAGGTCAGGACGGCCGCCGCCATCAACTGATTCGACAACTCCGCCATCAGGACGTCCCTTCCTCGGCGGTTTTGACCAGCGCCTTGAACTCGTCGGAGAAACCGGGGTAGTCGGTGCGCGGCAGGCCACCGGCCTCGACCAACGTACCGCCGCCGGGCCGCGCGGAATCTGGCAGGTCGACATTCGGCCGGTCGGCATTCGGCCGGACCCGGAACCACACGCGGCGGCGGTGGCCGGCGAGCGAGAGCATCAGACCGATCAACCCGGCGATCGCGCCGACCAGCAGCAGGCCCTGCGTGGGGTCGTACCGGATGGAAAGCGTCGCGTAGGGGCGGGTGCCGAGGAACTCGAGCTTGGTGCCGTCGTCCAGGGTCCAGGTCTCGCCCATCTTGAGCGGGTGCGGGCGGGCGCCGCTGACGTTCTTGAGGTCGCCGCTGTGGATCTGGGCCTGCTTGAGGGAGTAGACCGAGCCCGGCGTGCCGACGTCGAGGCCCAGGTCGCCGCGGTAGGCGGTCAGGTAGAGCATCGGGTTGTTCTCGGCCGGGAAGGTCGAGGTCGCCCGGCCGTCCTTCGCCGCGGTCGGCAGGTAGACGCCCTCGAAGCCCATCTGCAGCGTCGAGTCCCGCTTGTTGGTCTTGGGGTCGATGTTCACGTCCGGGAACTGTGCGACGCCCTCGCTGGTCTGCATCCCGTCGACCGGCAGGAACGGCACGATCTTGGTCTGCGAGACGCCGAACCGGTCCGTGTATTTCAGGATCGGCGCGTAGGAGTGCCCGAGCAGGTAGACGTTGGCGCCGTCGAGCCGCAGCGGGTCGTTCACCGTGAACTTGCGCGTCTCGGCCGGGCCGTTGTCCTGCGTGACCTGCACCGTCGCCAGGAACGTCTTGGGCTGACCGGTGCTCTGGAACGTGGCCTCGAAGTCGCTGAGCTTGAGACAGAAGTTCGGCAGGTCGGAGGGCTGCACCCGGGGGCCGAGCGTGGAGTCGTCGTACTGCGTGAGGGTGTTGCAGAAGCCCTGGTCGCTGCCGCCGACGAGGATCCGGTTCGCGTGCCAGCCGTACCAGTGCCCGAAACCCACGCAGACCAGCACGGTCAGCAGGGCGAAGTGGAAGAAGAGGTTGCCGGTCTCCTTGAGGTAGCCCTTCTCGGCCGAGACCGTCCAGACGCCGTCCTCGCCCTCGCGCACCCGGGTGCGGAACCGGCTGCGACGCAGACCACCGGCGAGGCTCTTGGCGACCTCGGCCGGCTCGCCGGGGCGTACGAAATCGGCGTTCTGCGGCAGGCGCCGCAGGCGTTTCGGGGCGTCGGGCGGGGCCTGCCGCAGCGAGCGCACGTGATCGATCAGCCGGGGCACGACACAGCCGATCAGCGACGTGAAGAGCAGCAGATAGATCGAGGCGAACCAGGGCGAGGCATAGACCTCGAAGCCGCCGAGGCGCTCCAGCCACGGCGCCAGTTCGGGGTGCGCCTGGTAGTACTGCGTGACCCTCTCGGCGTTGACCCCGCGCTGCGGGAAGACCGAGCCGGGAATCGCCGCGATGGCCAGCAGGAAGAGCAGGACCAACGCCGTACGCATGCTGGTGAGCTGGCGCCAGGAGTTGCGCAGCAGAGCCCACACGCGGTTGGTCGGTCGTGGCGGCGGAGCAGCGGGGGGAGCGGGGCGTTGCTCGACGACGGTCACAGCAGAGTCCCTCCACCGAAGTCGAAGGTGACCTTCAGCCACACCAGGAAGTGGTTCCACCCGCCGGAGACCAGCATGATGCCGACGAGGATCAGCAGCACCCCACCGATGCGGGTGACCCAGCGGCTGTTGCGGCGCACCGCACGGAAGACGCCGAGCAGCTTGCGGAAGAACAGCCCGAAGACCACAAACGGAAGACCCAGGCCCAAGCTGTACGCCAGGGCGAGCACGACGGCTCGGTTGGTCTCCCCGCTCGTGGTGGCCAGCGCGAGCACCGCGGCGAGCGTCGGACCGGTGCACGGCAGCCAGGAGAAGGCGAAGACCGCGCCGAAGATGGGCGCGCCGATCAGGCCGGCCGCCGGGAGCTTCTTGATGCGGGCCTCGCGCTGCAGCCCCGGGATCATGCCCAGGTAGCCCAGGCCGAGCACGATGACCAGGATGCCCAGGCCGATGTTGAGCGCCTCCTGGTGGCGCAGCAGGAAGCCGAGGTTGGCGACCAGCGTGGCCAGCAGGGTGAAGACGACCGAGAAGCCGAGCACGAACAGGCTGGTGCCGGCCAGGACGCGTCCCCGGACGGCTCGGCCGGTCTTCGGCGGGGCCAGGGTCTGCACGCCGCCGCCTCCGCTGGTTTCCTCGGTGACGTTCGCCGTCGAGTCGTCCAGATCGGAGCCGGCCAGGCCGGTCACGTACGAGAGGTAGCCGGGCAACAGCGGCAGTACGCAGGGCGACAGGATGCTCACCAGGCCGGCCAGCGCGGCCACGGCGACGGCCAGCACGAGCGGGCCGCCACTCGCTATGTCGGCGAACGACTCGCCCATCAGCGCTCACTCTCCGCGGCGACCTTCTCGACCAGCGGCAGCAGTTGCGTCAGCGTGGTGGCCTGCCGCAGCGCGGCCGCGATGCGCCCCTGCCGGTCGATGATCAGGGTCGCCGGCGTGCTGACCTGCGTCACGTCGAACTGCAGGCCGACCTTGCCGTCAAAGTCAAAGATGCTCGGGTACGTCACCCGGCCGCGCTCGAATTCCCGGGCCGCGTCTTTGTCGTCGCGCGAGTTGACCCCGATGAACGCGACGCCCTTGTCCTTGGTGGCCTGGTAGGTCTTCTCCAGGTCGTCGGCCTCGGCCCGGCACGGCGCGCACCACGAGCCCCAGAAGTTGACCACCACGACCTTGCCGCTGTCTTGACTCAGGTCGTACTTCCCGCCGTCGAGCAGCTCGCCGCTGACCGCCTTGACCGTCGTGCGCTGGTCGGGCGCGCACTCGACCACGCCCTTGGTGGTGGTGCACTTCTCGGCCCAGTTCGCCTCCCCTCCGCATCCGGCGAGGACACCGGCCGTGACGGCGGCGGTGACCAGGATGGCGGCGAGGCGGCGCATGATCAGGCTCCCTTGGCGGTCTTGGCTGACGCGGAGAGGGCCACCAGGTGCGCGGCGGGTTCGGCGTAGTCGATGCCGACAACCCGGGAGTCCTCGAAGCGGAACGAGGTGATGCTGGCCAGGCCGCACTGACGACGGCGAGGGTCGTGCCACAGACGCTTCTTCTCTATATAGCGCCGCAGCGTCCAGATCGGGAGCTGGTGCGAGACACAAACAGCCTCGTGCCCCTCGGCGGCGACCCGCGCGGCCTGCACGGCGGCGAACATGCGCTGCGCGATGACCAGGTAGGCCTCGCCCCACGAGGGGGTGATCGGGTCGCGCAGCACCCACCAGTGTCGCGGGTTCGTGAGCGCCCCGTCGCCGACCGAGACCTTCTTGCCCTCGAAGTAGTTCGAACTCTCGATCAGCCGTACGTCCGAGTGGATGTCGAGATCGAACTCGGCGGCGATCGGGACGGCCGTCTCTTGCGCACGCTCGAGCGGGCTGGCCACCACATGGGTGATGTCGCGCTTGGCCAGCGACTTCGCGGCCGCCACGGCCATCTGCTGGCCGAGCTCCGACAGGTGGAAGTCGGGCAGCCGCCCGTACAGGACCTTGTTGGGGTTGAAGACCTCGCCGTGCCGCATGACGTGCACCGTGGTCCGCGTCGGTTCGCTCATTTATCTCCCCCCGCCGCCGCGGCCGCGTCTGCCGCGTAGGGCAGCGCCGTGGCGATCTGTTCCAGAGCTTCCTCGTCGATGGCGGTCGAGACGAACCACGACTCGAAGGCGCTCGGCGGCAGGTAGACACCGCGCGACAGCATCGCGTGGAAGAACGCCTTGAACGCCCCGACGTCCTGGGTCTTGGCCGACTCGTAGTCGACCACCTCGGACTCGGTGAAGAAGATCGAGAACATGTTGCCGGCGAAGGCCAGCCGGTGCGGGACGCCCGCGGTGGTCAGCGCGTCAGCCGCCAGCGCGCCGACCGTCGCCGACAGCTCGTCGAGCCGCTTGTAGACCGCCTCGTCGGCGAGCCGCAGCGAGGCCAGCCCGGCCGCGCAGGCCAGCGGATTGCCCGACAGCGTGCCCGCCTGATAGACCGGCCCGGCCGGGGCCAGGCGCGACATGATCTCGCGCCGCCCGCCGAACGCCGCCGCCGGCAGCCCGCCGCCCATCACCTTGCCGAAGGTGAACAGGTCGGCGTCGACCGGGTCGAGCCCGGCCCAGCCCCCCGCCGAGACGCGGAAGCCGGTCATCACCTCGTCGACGATCAGCAGGGCCCCCGCCGCGTGCGCGATCTCGGCCAGCCGCTGGTTGAAGCCGTCGCGCGGCGCCACCACGCCCATGTTTCCGGCCGCGGCCTCGGTGATGATCGCCGCGATCTCGTGACCGTCCTGGCGGAAGGCCTCCTCGACGGCGGCCACGTCGTTGTAGGGCAGCACGATCGTCTCGCTCGCCGCCGCACCGGTGACCCCCGGCGAGTCGGGCAGACCCAGCGTCGCCACCCCCGACCCCGCCGCGGCCAGCAGCGCGTCGACGTGGCCGTGATAGCACCCGGCGAACTTCACGATCTTGGATCGCCCGGTGAACCCGCGGGCCAGCCGAATCGCCGACATCGTCGCCTCGGTGCCCGAGTTGACCAGCCGGACCTCTTCCACCGTCGTACGCCGGACGATCTCTTCGGCCAGGTCGACCTCGCCCGCCGTGGGGGTGCCGAAGCTCGTTCCCCGGGTCGCGGCTGACTGAATCGCCGCCACGACCTCCGGGTGCGCGTGCCCGTGAATGAGCGGCCCCCACGAGCAGACGAGGTCGACGTAGCGCCGCCCGTCCGCGTCGGTCAGCCACGCTCCCGCGCCGTGGTCCATGAAGCGGGGCACGCCCCCCACCGCCCGGAACGCACGCACGGGTGAATTGACCCCGCCCGGCACGATGGCCTTGGCGCGGTCGAACAGTCTCTGGGAAACCGGGGCGTCCTCCGGGTAGGGGAGGCCCTCGGGGCGGTATGAGGTGGTCACAGCGGCTCCCATTGTGTCAGCGCGTTCGAGCAAGAATCTCAAGAGGGTTCCTCACATCATCCGAGGATCGCCAAACCCCCACTCGCCGATGCCGGGAACGCCCCGATCTGTTCGCGCCCAACAGGCCGAACAAGCACACAGGCGATAGGCTGGCCCGGTGGAGCGACCCGAGCTGTCGATCACGGCTGAGCACTCCCCTGACGAGGTCGTCTTCCACCTCGCCGGGGAGATTGACGTGCTCACGGTCAACCAACTATCGACGCTAGTAAATGAAGTCCTGGCCGAACCGCCGCCGCGCATAGTCCTCGACATGGCAGGCGTGACGTTCTGCGACTCCCAGGGCCTAGGCACCCTGGTAGTCCTAAGCCGAAAAGCCCAACATGCCCGTTCCGTCCTGGCCCTGAGCAACGTAGGCGACTTCCTGCTACGAGTGCTGGACATCACCGGCCTACGCTCAGCCCTGATGATCAGCAGCACCGCCTAGCCCGCGGAGGGGTCGCCGGTCAGGGACTTGAAGCGGCCCGGCACGTCGGCCAAGTCCGCGCAGGCGACCGGCTGAGCTGTGGAAATGCCGTCCGCACCGCAATCGGCACGCTCAATTCGTCCGGTCCCACCCGCCCCAGGGGTGACCCTCTCAGTTCCCCCAGCGCGCCTTCTCGAGCAGAGCAAGAGCCTCACCAGCCGCTTCGTCGCCACCGGAGCGCAAGACCCGGGCGGCTTCGTCCACAGTCTCGGTAAGCCGCTGCCACTGAGCATCACGCTCACGCGTAGCCTCGGCCTGAGCCTTGAGCTGCTGAGTCTTGTTCCAGAGATCGACAAAGATGGACACCTTGGCCCGCAGAACCCAAGGGTCGAACGGCTTCGTCAGGTAGTCCACGGCACCAACCGCGTAGCCCCTCAGTGCGAGTTGGGCATCCCGGTCGGCCGCCGTGAGGAACAGGATCGGCACATGCCGGGTCCGCTCCCGCCGCTTGATGTGAGTGGCAGTCTCGAACCCGTCCATGTTGGGCATCTGCGCATCGAGCAGAATCACCGCGAAGTCGTCGGTGAGCAGTTGCTTGAGCGCCGCCTCACCGCTCTCGACCGCCACCGCCGTAACCGGCAGTCCTTGGAGAATCGCCTCCAGGGCCAACAGATTGTCTTTACGGTCGTCAACCAGCAGGGCCTTCGCGCGCTCCGCCACTCTTCATCCCTTCCCTGGGCCGAGAATCTCAGCCCCGCTCCGGTTCCGTGGTCTTGTCGGCGTTGACCCAGCGGGCCATCAGCTCGATCAGTTCGTCGAGATCAACAGGCTTCGTGATGTAGTCGCTGGCGCCGGCCGCGAGGGCTGATTCCCGGTCCCCCGGCATCGCCTTCGCCGTGAGGAACACTACCGGCAGATCCTGGAAGCGCTGGTTACGCCGGATGCCGCGGGTGGTCTCGTACCCGTCCTGATCAGGCATCATCGCGTCCATCAGCACGATGTCGACCTCGGGGTGCTCGCCCAGCACCCGCACCCCGTCGACCCCGTTGTCCGAGTAGAGAACGTTCAGCCCGTGCATCTCGAGCGCACTGGTCAGCGCGAACACGTTCCGCACGTCGTCGTCGACGATCAGGACCGTTGCCCCGTCGAGCTGGCGGCTCGCCGGGGTCACCACGTGTCCTTCGATCTCGGCCCGCGGTGTCAGGACCGGCAGCTCCATCAGCGGGATGTCGATCGGCGCCGGCGGCGGCTGTACGACCACCGTGGTCGACGGCAGCGTCGGCAGGCTGAGCGGCGGGATCGCCTCGGCGCTCAGCGCTTCGGGCATGTAGAGCGTGAACGTCGACCCTTCGCCGGGCCGGGACGACACCACGATCGTGCCTCCGAGCAGCGCGGCCAGGTCGCGGCTGATCGACAGGCCCAGGCCCGTACCGCCGTATTTGCGGGTGGTCGTGCCGTCGGCCTGCTGGAACGGCTCGAAGATGATGGCCAGCTTCTCGTCGTTGATGCCGATGCCGGTGTCGGTCACCGCGAACGCGATCACCTGCCGGGCCGCGGCCAGGGCCGGGATCTCGAAGTCGGTCTCGGGCGGCGCGCCGAAGATGCTCAGCGTGACCGAGCCGCTGTCGGTGAACTTGACCGCGTTGGACAGCATGTTGCGCAGAATCTGGTGGAGTCGCTGGGCGTCCGTGAGGATCGACTCGGGCAGCCCCGGCTGCAGCCAGACCCGGAATTCCAGGCCCTTCTCGTTGGCCTGCGGCGCGAATGCCTGCTCGACGTAGCTGCGGACGCCCTCGAAGTCGACCTGGTCGGGTTCGACGTCCATGCGTCCGGCTTCGATCTTGGCCAGGTCGAGGATGTCGTCGATCAGGGAGAGCAGGTCGGAGCCGGCACTGTGGATGGTGCGGGCGAACTCGATCTGCTTCTCGCTCAGGTTGGTCTCGGGGTTGTCGGCGAGCAGCCGGGCGAGCAGCAGCAGTGAGTTGAGCGGCGTACGCAGTTCGTGGCTCATGTTCGCCAGGAACTCGGACTTGTAGGCGCTGGCCCGGCTGAGCTGCTGCGCCTTCTCTTCCAGGCCGCGGCGGGCCTGTTCGATCTCGCGGTTCTTGGTCTCGATGTTGGCCTTCTGCTCGCTGAGGAGCTGGGCCTTGTCCTCCAGTTCGGCGTTGGTGCGCTGCAGTTCGGCCGACTGGTCCTGCATCTCGCGAGCGAGCCGTTGCGATTGTGAGAGCAGTTCTTCCGTACGCCGGTTCGCCTGGATGGTGTTGAGGGCGACCCCGATCGTCGAGACGAGCCGTTCGAGGAACGTCAGGTGCAGCCCCGAGAACGTGGCGACCGACGCGAACTCGATCACGCCGAGCATCTCGCCCTCGAACAGCACCGGCAGCACGACCAGGTCGTTCGGTGGCATCGACATGAGACCGGAGCGCATCGTCAGGATGCCGTCGTGGGTGGCCCGCACCCGGATCGTGCGGCGCGAGACGGCGGCCTGGCCGACCAGTCCCTCGCCGGGCCCGAAGGTCACCTCGTGGTTGCGGGCGACATAGCCGTACGACGCGGCGAGCCTCAGACGCATGACGGCCTGCTCGTTGTCGACCATGAAGAACGCGCCGAGCTGGGCGTCGACCAGCGGGGTCACCTCGGTCATGATCATGCGGCAGACCTCGCCGAGGTCGCGCTGGCCCTGCAGCAGGCCACCGATGCGGGCCAGGTTGGAGTCGAGCCAGCCCTGCTCGGCGTTCGCCTTGGTCGTCTCGCGGAGCGTGACGATCATCTGGTTCAGGTTGTCCTTGAGCTCGGCGACCTCGCCCTGCGCCTCGACCGCGATGCTCTGCGTCAGGTCGCCGCGGGTCACGGCCGTGGACACCTCGGAGATCGCGCGGAGCTGGATGGTCAGCGTCGACGCGAGCTGGTTCACGTTGTCGGTGAGGTCTTGCCAGGTGCCGGAGACGCCCTTGACCTGCGCCTGGCCGCCCAGCTTGCCCTCGACACCGACCTCGCGGCCGAGCTGGGTGATCTCGGTGGCGAACGACGAGAGCTGGTCGACCATCGTGTTCACGGTGTCCTTGAGCTCGAGGATCTCGCCCCGGGCGTCGACCGTGATCTTCTGCGACAGGTCGCCCTTGGCCACCGCCGTGGTGACGGACGCGATGTTGCGTACCTGGGCGGTGAGGTTGGAGGCCATGTAGTTCACGTTGTCGGTGAGGTCGCGCCACGTGCCGGCCACACCGCGCACCTGCGCCTGGCCGCCGAGCTTGCCCTCCGAGCCCACCTCGCGGGCCACGCGGGTGACCTCGTCGGCGAACGACGACAGCTGGTCGACCATCGTGTTCACGGTGTTCTTCAGCTCGAGGATCTCGCCCTGCGCGTCGACGGTGATCTTCTGCGACAGGTCACCCCGGGCGACCGCGGTGGAGACCTGGGCGATGTTGCGCACCTGGCTGGTCAGGTTCGAGGCCATCGAGTTGACGTTGTCGGTGAGGTCGCGCCACGTGCCGGCCACACCGCGCACCTGGGCCTGACCGCCGAGCTTGCCCTCGGTGCCGACCTCGCGGGCCACGCGGGTCACCTCGTCGGCGAACGACGACAACTGGTCGACCATCGTGTTGACGGTCGACTTCAGCTCGAGGATCTCGCCCCGGGCGTCGACCGTGATCTTCTGCGACAGGTCACCCTTGGCCACCGCCGTGGTGACCGAGGAGATGTTCCGTACCTGGCTGGTCAGGTTGGACGCCATGTAGTTCACGTTGTCGGTGAGGTCGCGCCACGTGCCCGAGACGCCCTTGACCTGGGCCTGCCCGCCGAGCTTGCCCTCCGAACCCACCTCGCGGGCCACCCGGGTCACCTCGTCGGCGAACGACGACAGCTGGTCGACCATCGTGTTCACGGTCGACTTCAGCTCGAGGATCTCGCCCCGGGCGTCGACCGTGATCTTCTGCGACAGGTCACCCTTGGCCACCGCCGTCGAGACCTGGGCGATGTTGCGTACCTGGTCGGTGAGGTTGGCGGCGAGCTGGTTCACGTTCTCGGTGAGGTCGCGCCAGGTGCCGGAGACGCCGCGCACCTGGGCCTGACCGCCCAGCCGGCCCTCGGTGCCCACCTCGCGGGCCACCCGGGTCACCTCGTCGGCGAACGACGACAGCTGGTCGACCATCGTGTTGACGGTGTCCTTGAGCTCGAGGATCTCACCCTGCGCGGCCACCGTGATCTTCTGCGACAGGTCACCCTTGGCCACCGCCGTCGAGACCTGGGCGATGTTGCGCACCTGGCTCGTCAGGTTGGAGGCCATCGAGTTCACCGAGTCGGTGAGGTCCTTCCAGGTGCCGGCCACGTTCGGCACCTCGGCCTGACCGCCCAGCTTGCCCTCGGTGCCCACCTCGCGGGCCACCCGGGTCACCTGCTCGGCGAACAGCCGCAGCGTGTCGGTCAGGCCGTTCATCGTGTCGGACAGCTCGGCCACCTCGCCGCGGGCGGAGACGGTGATCTTCTGCGACAGATCGCCCCGGGCCATCGCGGTCGCGACCTGTGAGATCGAGCGCACCTGGTGGGTCAGGTTCGACGCCATCGTGTTGACCGAATCGGTCAGGTCCTTCCACGTGCCGGCCACGCCGCGTACGTCGGCCTGACCGCCCAGCTCACCCTCGGTGCCCACCTCGCGGGCCACCCGGGTCACCTCGTCGGCGAACGACGAGAGCTGGTCGACCATCGTGTTGACCGTGCGGCCGATGCGCAGGAATTCACCCCGGAGGGGTCGGCCGTCCATCTCCAGCGCCATGTGCTGAGACAGGTCGCCCTCGGCGACGGCCACGATGACGCGGGAGATCTCCGTCGTCGGGCGGCCCAGGTCGTCGATCAGGGCGTTGACCGATCGGACGCTGTCGGCCCACGACCCGTCGAGGCCCTCGTCGTCGAGACGCTCGGTGAGCCGGCCGTCACGACCGACGATGCGGCTGATCCGCCTGAGGTCGAGATTTTGCCGCTCCTGAAGCGACACCACCTCGTTGAACGCATCGGCGACCTCACCGGCCGGCCCGCTGCGACGGGGCAGCCGAACCTTGAGATCGCCACGGCGAACCCGCCGCAGGGCCTCGGCGAGCTCACCGAGCACCGCCGTGTCGTCGGGCACGCCGACGCTGGCTTCCTTGGCCGCGGTCATGCTGTCCTCACTCGCTGTCATCCGGCTGGGCCCCCTATCCTCTCTCGCCCGACCGGGTCAATGCGAGGGACGACTTTGTGCACAGGCCCACCGGCAGGAGAGGATGCATGCGTGTCAGTGGAGGCCGATGCGATCGAGGGCACTGGAGCGAGTGGGCTCGTCCGGCGCGTCCGGCTGCCCAACGACCGGCGCACCCCGGCGGCGGCGCGCGCCCTCGTGCGCTCCGTGCTGGAAGAAGCGGGCCTCGAGCCCCTGCTCAACGAGGCGCTGCTGCTGACCACCGAGCTGTCGACCAACGCCGTCGTGCACGCGAACACCGAGCTCGACATCGAGGTGCGCGCCGATGCCACTGGGCTGACAGTAACGGTCACCGACTTCGCGCCGGGCCCGGTCGAGCAACTCGCGGTCGGCCCGCGTAACGAGACCGTGGACATCGGCGAGGTCGCCGAGCGTGGCCGTGGTCTGCTGCTGGTCGACCATTTCGCGAGCCGCTGGGGCACGGTGCACGAGGGCACCGGCAAGGGTGTCTGGTTCCGGCTCGAGCCCGAAGGCGCTGTACGGGAAGCGTCCGCGCTGGTGCCGGCGTCGGTGAACGCCCCCGAAATGGGGACCCCCAGCGTCGGCGCCCTCAGCGCACTTCTGCAGGTCAACCCCGAGCGCCAGTCCGAGGAGGGGGTGGCCGAGTTCGCCGCCGACCTGCTCGCCCAGCTCGCCCGCCTCACCGGGGCGGCCGGCGGGGTGATCCGGCTCGACCGCGGCGACGGCGGGGGCCGCCAGCTCCTGGCCCGTTACGGCCGGGCGCCGCGCGACGACGCCGACACGATCCGGGTGCGGCTGAACGTGCAGCGGCCCTACTCGGGCGAGCTCGAGCTCGACGCCTCCCCCACCGGCTATGCCCAGCCGCTGGCCACGCTGGTCGCCGAGCGGTTCTCGCTGCATCTCGAGAACGACCGCCTGCGCCGCGCCGACCTGCGCCGGCAGACCTGGCTGACGTTCCTGGCCGAGGCCAGCGAGCTGCTGGCCCAGTCGCTCGACGTCAACCTGACGATGGCACTGATCCCGCAGCTCGTGGTGCCCCGGCTGGGCCAGTGGTGCGCGGTGCACACCACCGACGCCTGGGGCCGGCTGCAGCTCGCCGCGGCGACCCACGCCGACGAGTCACTCCTGCCCCAGCTGCACGAGACGCTGGCCGAGACCGGGCCCGACTCGATCCTGGCCCGGCTCGAAGAGGCGTCCCGTCTGGGCACCCAGGTGATGCTGGGCTCACCGACCGAGGGGTTCGCGGTGCCGCTGGTCGCCCGGGGCACCCGGCTCGGCACGCTGGCCGTGGGCCGGCACCACCGCATCCGGCACGACGCCGACGAGGTCAACGTGCTGGAGGACGTGGCTCGTCGCGCGGCCCTGGCCATCGACAACGCCCGCATCCACGACGAGAGGCACAAGGTCGCCCGTACGCTGCAGGCCTCCCTGCTGCCACCGGCGTTGCCCAAGGTCGAGGGCGTCGGGTTCGCGGCGGAATATGTGCCGACCGGCTCCGAGGTGGGCGGCGACTTCTACGACGTGGTGCCGTCCGGGCCGGAGAGCTGGGTCGTGGTCGTCGGCGACGTCTCCGGCAAAGGCGTGCAGGCGGCCACGGTGACCGGCCTCGTCCGCGACGTGATCCGCATCCTGGTCGACGATCACAAGCCGATGACCGAGATCCTCTGCCGGGTCAACAAGACGCTGGTGCAGCGGGGCGGCGGGCGCTACTGCACGCTCGCGATGGCCTCGGTGACCCGGCAGGCCGACGGGGTGCTGTCCGTCTGCCTGCACCTGGCCGGCCACGACCGGGCGGTGCTGGTGCACGCGGACGGCAAGACGTCGTTCGTCGGCGAGGGCGGCACGGCGCTGGGCCTGCTCGAATCGATCACCTCGCCCGACACCGAGGTGCTCCTGCAGCCCGGCGACTCGCTGATCTTCTACACCGACGGGGTGACCGAGCGCCGCCGCGGCCGCGAACTGTTCGGCACGTCCCGCCTGCGCGACGCGGCCGGCCCGCTCGCCGGCTACCCGGCCGAGGTGATGGCCGCCCGGCTGCGCTCCACCACGATCAACTTCTCGGTCGAAGAACCCCGCGACGACATAGCCATCCTGGTCCTGCGGAACGACGCCTGAGCGCGTTCCGAAGCCGCCGAATCGACCCTTTCTACCGGATATTTCGTGGCATGGTGGATGTCATGGCGAAAACTCAGTACTACACGGCGACGAGCATCGACGGCTACATCGCCGACGAGAACAACTCGCTGGAGTGGCTCTTCGACGTCGACGGGGGCAACGAGAACCCCTTCGGCGGGTTCTTCGCGGGTGTCGGCGCGTTCGCCATGGGCGCGACCACCTACGAGTGGGTGCTCGAGAACGACAACGTGCTGGCCGAACCGCAGAACTGGCACGACCTGTACGGCGACATCCCGTGCTGGGTCTTCGCCAACCGCGAGCTGCCGCTGGTGCCCGACGCGAACGTCTTCATGGTGAGCGGCGACGTGAAGCGCGTGCACGAGGCGATGCTGGTGGCCGCCAAGGGCAAGAACGTCTGGCTGGTCGGCGGCGGCGACCTGGTCGGCCAGTTCGTCGATCAGGGCCTGCTCGACGAGATCATCCTGGGCATCGCCCCGGTCGTGCTGGCCGGTGGCGCCCCGCTGCTGCCCCGCCACCTGACCGCCCAGCACCTCGCGCTCACCGGCGCCGCGCAGATCGGCCGCTTCGCCTATCTCACGTACGCCGTCGGCAGCGAGCCCTTGGCCGACCGCCAGCCGGCCCCGAGCGAGCGCCGCTACGCCGTCCTGCACTGAGTTGGGCTCGGTCGGGCCCAGCAAAGATGATCATGTAGGGCGACGAGGCCGCAGGCCCGCCCGGCCACGCCCACTCTCGCACCGGCACGGGCCGGCATCAGGCCGTCAGAACAGGTCGTGGCGACCGGCCATCTCGATCTCGCGGGCCAGCTCGGGCGGGGCCGCGACGACGACCACCCGGCCGTTGCGAGCCAGCAGAACGTGCCGGACGCTCTCGACGATGGCGGTGACCTCGGCCGGCGCCAAGCGGCCCGGCAGCACAGCGTGCACGCTGCCCAGGCCCGCCGAGCCCCGCACCGGCACCGGCCCGCCGGCCGCGTCGCCCAGCGCGTAGAGCGCCGCCGGCAGATCAGCGGCCGAGACCGACAGGCGCAGTGCCACGTCGTCACGCCGGAACGGATAGATTCCCCACCACGGCGGCGCGACCGGCGTTGTCACCGCCCCGGCGCCCCAGACATCGGTAAGCCGCGACGCCTGTTCGACTGCCTCGGCCTCGACGCCCTCGAACAGCGCGGCCAGGGTGCCGCCGCGGCCGCCGGCCGGCAGGTCGACCTCGATCGCGCTGGGCTCGGCCTCGCCGGCCGCCTCGACGAGCTTGCCGAGCTGCAGCGGGGTGGGCGCCGCGATGCCGACCCAGCGGCGGGCCGGGGGCAGCGGTTCGAGGCGCAACGTCGCCGCGGTGATCACGCCGTCGATCTCGGCGATGCCGGGGCGGCCCTGCTCGCCGTCGGACTCGGCGGCCGTGCCGGACCGGTCGATGTAGGCCACGCTGGTCACGAACTCGGCCGGGGTGCCGAACCGGTAGCGCAGCGGGCCGGACTCGTTGACCGCGAGCATGCCGCCGACGGTGGCCGTGCGTGACGGCGGGTCGACCGGCACCCGCTGACTCTGCAGGGCCAGCGCGGCCTGAAGCGCCCGCACCGGCGTGCCCGTCGCGACCTCGACCGTGCCGCCGTCGACGTCGTGGCTCCACAGGCCGCTGAGCCGGCCGGTATCGATCAGCACGTCGACGCCGTCGCGTGGCCGGCCCCAATCGATCTTGGATCCGCTGCCGCGCGGGAGAGCACTGAGGCCGCTCTCGGCGATCAGCCGCAGGATGTCGGCGACGGCCTGCGCGGTGGCGGGCACCGCGACGTGACCGGCCCGGCGGCCACCGACCGTGTCGATCGACCGCGCGACACGCGCATAGTCGGGTCCGCAGATGTCCACAAGCGCGCTCAGCACCTGATCATTCACGTCCCGGTTCCCAACATCCTCGAAGACAGTCGATCTTGCAGAAGCTCGGTGAACGCCCGAAGATCGTCCACTCTGGCATATCGTACACGTGTTCGAATGAGCGCGGTCCGCGCTCGCAAGAAGTAAAGAAGTCGGGGAAACCGGACCGCCCGGTAACGTAGGTCGGGTGACGAATCCGACTCCTGACAGCCCGCCCACGGTCCGCCTGGTGCCGCACGAGCGCACCTTCCACGGCGACACGGTGACCGACGAATACGCGTGGCTGGCCGACAAGGAGAACCCCCAGACGATCGCCTACCTCGAGGCCGAGAACGCCTGGACCGAGAAGGCGACCGCACACCTGGGCGGGCTGCGCGACACGATCTTCAACGAGATCAAGAACCGCACCCAGGAAACCGACCTGTCGGTGCCCAGCCGCAAGGGTGCGTACTGGTATTACACCCGCACCGAAGAGGGCAAGCAGTACGGCATCCAGTGCCGCGTACCGGTGCGGCCGGGCGAGACCGACCCGCCGTCGACCACCGACCAGCCCGGCGAAGAGGTGCTGCTCGACGGCAACGCGCTCGCCGAGGGCAGAGAGTTCTTCGCGCTGGGCACGTTCGATGTCAGCGTCGACGGTGGCTGGCTCGCCTACTCGACCGACTTCACCGGCGACGAGCGGTTCACGCTACGGGTCAAGAACCTGCGCACCGGCGAGGTCCTGGCCGACGAGGTGCCCGACACCTCGTACGGAAGCGCCTGGTCCTCCGACGGCAGCGCGCTGTTCTATGTGACGGTCGACGAGGCCTGGCGGCCCTACCGGGTCTGGCGCCACACCGTGGGCCGCCCCTCCACCGACGACGTGATCGTCTTCGAGGAGCCCGACGAGCGGTTCTGGGTCGGCGTCGATCTGACCCGCAGCGAGAAGTTCCTGGTCATCAGCGCCGGCAGCCAGATCACGTCCGAGGTGCGGGTCATTCCGGCCGAGACGCCGACGGCCGAGCCGATCGTGATCGCCCCCCGCGAGCACGGCGTCGAATACTCGATCGAGCACCACGGCCACCGCTTCCTCGTGCTGCACAACAAGAACGCCGAAGACTTCGCCCTGTCGTACACGTCGTGTGACAACCCAGGCGAGTGGGTGGACATGATCCCCCACCAGCCCGGCACGCGCCTCGAGTCGGTCGACGCGTTCGTGCGGCACATCGTGATCTCGCAGCGCCGTGACGGCCTGACCGGGTTGCGGGTGATCGGCGACGGCAGCACCGACTTCTACGAGATGCAGTTCCCCGAGCCGCTTTACAACGTCAGCCTGGCGGCCAACCCTGAGTACGACACCTCGGCCGTACGCATCGCCTACGCCTCGATGGTCACGCCGAACTCGATCTACGACGTCGACCTGGTGACCCGGTCGATGACGCTGCGCAAGCGCCAGCCGGTGCTGGGCGACTACGACATCGACGACTACGAGCAGTTCCGGGAGTGGGCGTCGGCCCCCGACGGCACCAAGGTCCCGATCTCGATCGTCGCCCGCAAGGACGCCCCGCGCAACGGCACCGCGCCCCTGCTGCTCTACGGCTACGGCTCCTACGAGCACAGCGTCGACCCGTTCTTCTCCATCGCCCGCCTCTCGCTGCTCGACCGGGGCGTCATCTATGCCATCGCCCACGTGCGCGGCGGCGGCGAGATGGGCCGCCGGTGGTATGAGGACGGCAAACTGCTGGCCAAGAAGAACACGTTCACCGACTTCGTCGCGTGCGCGCAGGCCCTGGTCCGCGGGGGGTGGACGTCGTCGCGGCGTCTGGTCGCCCGGGGCGGCTCGGCCGGCGGCCTGCTGATGGGCGCGGTCGCCAACCTGGCGCCCGACGAGTTCGCCGGCATCGTGGCCGAGGTGCCGTTCGTCGACCCACTGACCTCGATCCTCGATCCGTCACTCCCGCTCACCGTGGTCGAGTGGGAGGAGTGGGGCAATCCGATCGCGTCGGCCGACGTCTACGCCTACATGAAGTCGTACAGTCCCTATGAGAACGTCGCGAAGCTCCGCTACCCGCGCATTCTCGCCATGTCGGGCCTGAACGACACGCGCGTGCTCTACCACGAGCCGGCCAAGTGGATCGCCCGTCTGCGCGCCGTGGCCCCCGACGGCGACTACCTGCTGAAGACCGAGATGGGCGCCGGCCACGGCGGGCCGAGCGGCCGTTACGACGCGTGGAAGGACGAGGCGTTCGTCCTGGCCTGGGTCCTCGACGTGCTGGATCTCGCGTCTCGGTGACTCATCGGCGGCGCACGGCGACGACCGCGATGTCGTCGGCCTGTTGCCCGGCGCCGCCGAGCTCGACCATCAGGCGGCGGCAGAAGGCGTCCAGGTTGGACTCGACTGTCGCCGCCGTGCTCGCCAGGGCGGCCAGTCCCACGTCGATGTCGGCGTCCCGGCGTTCGACGAGGCCGTCGGTGTAGAGCACGAGCGTTCCGCCCCGGGGCAGGACGAATTCGAGATCGTCGTCGGGGCGGGGCCCGTTGATGCCGAGCAGCGGGCCGTGCGGTTGCAGGAAGCGCTGTTCCCCGGCCGTGTGCAGCAGCGGCGGCAGGTGACCGGCGCTGGCCATCCGCACCCGGCCCGACTCGGGTTCGAGCGTGAACAGGCAGATCGTGGCCGAGTCGGCCGGCAGCACGGTCCGCATGAAGTTGTTGACCAGCTTGAGCACGGTTCCCGGTGGGTGCCCCTCGACCGCGTACGCCCGTACGGCGTGCCTCACCTCGGCCATCACCGTGGCCGCGTGCAGGGAGTGCCCCGCGACGTCACCGATCGCCACCAGCAGCCGCCCGTCGAGCATCGTCAGCTCGTAGAAGTCGCCGCCCACCTCGGTCTGCGCGGCCGCCGGCTCGTAACGCATGGCCAGCTCGATGCCGGGCACGGCGGGCAGGTGCGACTGGAGCAGGCTGCGCTGCAGGGTCACCGCGATGCGGTGTTCCTCGTCGTAGGAGCGCTGCGCCTCGACGGCCGCCGCGACCGTCTGGGAGAGCTGCCGCAGCACCGGGAAGCCCGGATTCTGACTGCTGCCGGTGACGACCACATAGACCGGTGGCCGGTCGGGACGCAGCCGGGCCGCCGCGACCGCCACCGATTCGCCCTCGGGCCAGTCGACGATGTTCCAGTCAGCCGCGTCGTCGGTGCGCACCACCGATCCGACCGCGACCTTCTCGTCCGGCAGCGACCATGGGCGTACGCCCGGGTGCGTGCCCGTCGCGGCGATGCCCTCGCCGTCCGCCGTCCCGGTGAGCACCACGACCGGACCGCCGAAGATCTCGTGCGCGCCCGCCGCAGCCGCCTCGATCAAACCGCTCAGCGTCGTCGCGGTGTTGATGGCGAGGGTTGCCTCGGCGAGTCGCACCATGCGGGCGGCCAGTGATTCGGCGCGTTGGCGGGCCGAGTAGTAGCGCAGCACGGCGTGGGCCGTGGCGATGAGCTCGTCGGGTTCGATCGGCTCGACCAGGTAGGCGTCGGCGCCCCGGTTGAGGCCCTGCGTACGGTCGACGACGTCGACGGCGTGCGCCGACACGTGAATGACGGGCAGGGACCCGTACGCGGGATCGGTCTTGATCGTCTCGCAGACGTCGAAGCCGCTCATGTCGGGCAGCTTGACGTCGAGAACGACGAGCTCGATGTCCGAGTCGGGCAGCATGCGCAGCGCCTCGGTGCCCGTCTCGGCCTGGCGCACCGTGAAACCGGCGCGGGTCAGCCAGCTCACCAGCAGATAGCGCTTGGTGGCGCTGTCGTCGACGACGAGGACGGTGCCTTTCATGACACCGGCAGCCGCAACGTGAAGGTGCTGCCCTCGCCGAAGGCCGAGTCGACGCGCAGGGCGCCGCCGAGGATCGCGGCCAGCCGGCGCGCGTAGGGCAGGCCGAGACCGGTGCCTTTGCCGCTGAGCGCCTTGCTGCCGGGCACCTGATAGAACTCCTCGAAGACGCGCTCGTGCAGCTCGTCGGGGATGCCGGTGCCGGTGTCGGCGACCGTGAACTCCACGTCGGAGCCGGCCTCGCGCACGCTGAGCCGCACCTCGCCCTCGGCGGTGAACTTGAGCGCGTTGGTGAGCAGGTTGCGCAGCACCCGGGCAAGCAGCACCTCGTCGGAGCGCATCGACGCCACAGCCGGCTCGTCGATGCGGAAGTCGACCTCGGGACGGGTGGCCAGCGGTCGCAGCGTGCCCCGCAACTGGCCGAAGACGGCCCTGAGATCGACCTGCTCCCAATTCGGCTCTATCCGCCCGGCCTCGGCCTTGGCCAGGTCGAGCAGGTCGTTGACCAGGGAGAGAAGGTCTCTCGCGGAACCGCGGATCAGGTCGACCTGACGGTGCTGCTCGACGGTGAGCGGGTCGGACCCCTCGTCGCCCAGCAGGCGGCTCAGGCCGATGACCGCCGTGACCGGGGCGCGCAGCTCGTGGCTGACGTTGGCCAGGAACCGGCTCTTCGCCTCGCTGGCCGCGGCGAGCTGCTCGGATTTCTCGTCGAGCTCGGCATAGAGGGCCACGACGCCGCGGTTCGTCTCCTCCAGCTCCTCGGAGAGCTGGTGATAGAGCGCCATGACGCCGCGGTTGGTCTCCTCGAGCTCGGCGTTCAGCCGGGCCAGGTCGTCGCGCTGCGAGCGCACCTCGTCGAGGGCGGCGATGAGCTGCTCATTCTGCACGTGCAGCTCGTCGGCCGGGCTCGACGGGACGTGCCGGGACAGCCCGGCGCGGATCTCTTCCATCCGTTCCGGGGTCAGCCTCTGCGCACTCGCCGGCAAACGTCGGGCCATCCAGACGACCGTACCGGTCCCACCGTCCTCGACCTCCATCTTGTCCACCAGGCGGCCGACATGTCCCAGCTCTTCCCGAAGCCGGCCATGATCACCGCGCGGCGGCCCTTCCACGGCCACCCGCAAGGCTGTGAATACCCCGTCCTGGCGAATCGTGAACGTCACATCCGCATCGGCTCCCTCGGCCAGCACCACCCGGCCCACCTCGCTCAGGGCGGTCGCGAGCCGGGTCTGGTCCTGCCGCTCGAGGCCCACCTCGCGGGCCACCTCGCGGCCGAGCTGACGGACCACGAAAATGTCCTGCTCCACCCGCAGCCGCAGGCGCATCAGCGGTCCCGGCCCGCGCTCCGGCCCGCCGGTGGTCATGGCAACCGGGCCACGAGCACGCCGGCGTCGTCGCGGCGGACCCCGGCGTCGCGCAGAACCGTCGCCGCGATGACGAGCGGTGAGTGGGTGATCAGCCCCGGATAGTCGGACGGGCTCCACCGGTCGGCCACGCCGTCGGAATGCATGAGGACGACGCCGTCCGGCGTGATCGGATAGTCGAACTGCCGGATCTGACGGCGCTGGTGGCCGGCGATGCCCGGCAGCGAGACCATGCCACGGCGGGCACCGCCGCCCGACACCACGGTGCCGGCGATGTTGCCGAGGCCGGCGTAGCGCACCAGGCCGGCGTCCGGGTCGAGCTCGGCGATCGCCACAGCAGCCCCGCGAGTGTGGTTCAGTCTCTTGTGCACCAGCTCGAGCACGGCCGAGGGCGGTGCCGCGGGCCCGTCGTGGAACGCGCGGACCGCCTGATGGGCCGCCGCCGCGGCGAGGCCGCCGTGGCCCAGCCCGTCGCACATCATCACCTGACGGCGGCCCTCGGCGTCGCGCACGGCGAAGGCGTCGCCGCTGACCGGCTCCCCGGTCAGCGGACGGGTCAGCCCGGCGGCCCAGACACTTGCCGGCGCCCCGGCGGGCCAGACCTGAACGGCGAGCACGGTGCCCTTGCCGGGCGTGGAATGAAGGTCGTACCAGGACGCCTGGCGGACGATCGCGCCCAGCCCGATGCCGAGGGTGCCGGCCGTGGAGTGCCCGTCGCCGACCGAGTGCA
The DNA here is from genome assembly GCF_003999975.1 of Actinoplanes solisilvae. Classification (GTDB taxonomy): domain Bacteria; phylum Actinomycetota; class Actinomycetes; order Mycobacteriales; family Micromonosporaceae; genus Actinoplanes; species Actinoplanes solisilvae. The sequence goes on from NZ_RJAC01000002.1 coordinate 842,931, forward strand.
ACAGGTCGGCCATGCCCGGCCCACGGTCGACCACGACGAGCTCGACCCCGGCCTGCTCGGGCGTGCGCACCGGGCGCACCAGCACGACTCCCTCGTCGGCGTGCTTGGCCAGGTTTCCGGCGGCCTCGGCGGCGACGATCGACAGGTCCGCGATGCTGCGCTCGGGCATGCCGAGCTCCACGGCCAGGCGTTCAGCCGCTCTTCGTACGGCGGAAGCGCTCGCGGCGGCCTCCACCCGGAACCAGACTCCCTCGTCGAGAAGTCCCTCGGGTAGCGACGCCACCGCGCCTCCGCTCATCGGCACCACTTGGTTACGGTAATGCTCGTACCCTCGCCCACCGCGGTAGCGATGTCGAATTCGTCGACGAGCCGCCGGGCGCCGCTCAGGCCCAGGCCGAGCCCACCGCCGGTCGTGTAGCCGTCGGTGAAGGCCATGTCAAGATCGGCGATGCCGGGCCCCTGGTCGGCGAAGGTGATGCGGATGCCCTTGCGGCGGCCGTTGTCGACCGGGCCGGCCTCGACCGAGCCGCCCCCGCCGTAGACGAGCGTATTGCGCGCCAGTTCGCTCGCGGCGGTGACGACCTTGGTCTGGTCGACGAGGGAGAGCTTCACCGCGACGGCCAGCGTGCGGACGAGCTGGCGGACCCGGACGACGTCCTGGTCGGTGGTGACCTCGATCCGCTGGCTCTCGCCGTTCACGACGTGATTACCGCGGACGTGCCGGTGTCGTCCTCGTCCTCTTTTTCGTCGCCGTCGCTGTCGTCGCCACGCTCGCGTTCCAACAGCGCCATGCCCAACTCGACATTGAGCGCCGTACGGATGCCGGGCAGCGACAGACCCAGCTCGACAAGGGTGATCGCGACCGCGGGACGCATGCCCACCACGACGGTGTCGGCGTCGAGCACCTTCGAGATCGAGGCGATGGTGGCGAGCGTACGGCCGACGAAGGAGTCGACGATGTCGAGCGCGCTGATGTCGATGATCACGCCGTGGCAGCCGGTGGCGACGATCCGGTCCGCCAGGTCTTCCTGAAGTCGCAGGGCGACCTGGTCCTCCATGTCGATCTGGATGGAGACGAGGAGGATGTCGCCGATCTTGAGGATCGGAACCCGCTCCACGTCAGCGCACCTTCTTATTGGTACGCGCGAGAACGTAGCGCAGGGCGTCAGCCAGCGAGGCCTTGGTGGCGATGTCGCCGAACTCGATGCCCAGCGCGACGATCGTCTGCGCGATCTGCGGGCGGATGCCGGAAATAATGCAGTCGGCGCCCATCAGCCGGGCCGCCACCACGGTCTTGAGGATGTGCTGGGCGACCTGGGTGTCGACGGCCGGCACGCCGGTGATGTCGATGATCGCGTACGGCGATCCGGTGTCGACCAGGGTCTGCAGCAGCCGCTCCATCACCACCTGGGCCCGGGCCGAGTCGAGCGTGCCGACCAGCGGGACGGCGACGACGCCCTCCCAGAGCTTCACCACCGGCGTGGAGAGCTCGAGCAACTGCTCGGCCTGGTCGGCGATCAGCTCCTCGCGCACCCGCACGTAGCTGTCGAAGGTGAACAGCGCCGCCTCGTCCACGAAAGAGGAGAACGCGACGTAGTCACGGAGGCTGGCACCGTCGCCGAGGATGCCGAGGACGGCGTCCTTCAACGCGATGACACTCACGGCCGTCTCGGTGGCGCTGAACCCCTGCCGCGCCCGGTTCGTGCTCAGCTCGCTGAGTTGCGCGCGCAGCTCAGCGGCCGACTCGGCGGAGAGATCCTGCGCGGCGCCGGACAGCGCCTGTTGAAAACCGCGTCGCAACTCGGAGGTCTGCCGCCGCAACTCGGCCTGGCTCAGCCGGCCGCGCAGCGAAGTGGCCACCCGGTCGGTCCAGGCCGCGACCAAGGTGTCCTCGTGCTCCTCGAGCAGAGCGGCGAAGCGGGCCGCCTCATCCGCACTCAGCGTCACCGCTGCCTCCCGACTGATCTCGTCTGCAACGGGCGGACTTTACCATCGTGAGGCCGAATACTTGCTGCGAGCCAAATAATGCGGCGGGCTTCCGACGATGCGCCCCGTTCTGCGCGCGGAGGGTGTCTTGGAGTACCGTTCAGCACATAACTGGAGGTCCTGAATGTCTCTGACGGTACAAACGGAACAGCGCGCCGACATGGTCGTCGTGTCGGTCGCGGGTGAGCTGGACATGGCCACCGCGCCCCAGCTTCAGGACCAGATCAGCGACCTTCTCGAGAAGGGCCGCACCCGTCTGGTCTTCGACCTCGCCGAGGTGTCGTTCTGCGACTCCACCGGGCTGTCGGTCTTCGTCCGGGCAAAGAACAGCACCGACGACGCCGGTGGCACCGTCCGCCTGGCCGCGCCGCAGCGGGGCGTGCTCCGCATCCTCGAGGTGAGCGGTCTGGTCGAGGTGCTGCGCACCTACCCGACGGTCGACGAGGCGGTCACCGCCCAAGAGCCCGCGCTCGACTGACACACCTATCCACGTCGATCCGGTCGGCGATAGTTTGTCGCCGACCGGTCGTGGGCACCTGCGGCCGGACGATCCCCAGGCTGACGCAGGAGTGCACGTGAAAAAGATGTTTCAGGGCTTCAAAGACTTCATCATGCGCGGCAACGTTGTCGACCTCGCGGTCGGCATCGTCATCGGTGCCGCGTTCACCGGAGTCGTCAGCGGCTTCACCAAAGGCTTCATCGAGCCCCTGATCAAGCTCATGAGCGGCGGCACCGGAGTCAAGGCGGGAACCTTCTCGGTCCGGGGGGTCGTCTTCGACGTCGCCGGCTTCCTCAACTCGGTGATCACGTTCCTGATCACCGCCGCGGTGCTCTACTTCTTCGTGGTGCTGCCGCTGAACATGCTGGCCGAGCGCCGCCGCCGCGGCGAGGAGCCCCCGCCGAAGACGCCCGCCGAGGACATCATCCTGCTCACCCAGATCCGCGACGCGCTCGTCACGCAGCAGTCCCGCGCGTACGGCGACACGCCCGGGCGGCACGAGCCGCCGCGCTGAGCGTCACTAAAAAGATCAACCCCGGTCCACCAAGTTCGAACAGATGTTCGATACGCTGCCGAGATGGAGCAGCGTAAGCACTGGTGGAACGGCAAGTGGGGCCGTGTCGCCCGCAAAGACGTCTACCTGCGGGTGAGTGGCGACCAGTGGTATGTCGAGCAGCGCGCGGGCGGCGCCGACGGCGTCTCACACTTCTTCGAGTACGACAGCGAAGACGAGGCGCTGAACACCGTGCGCGCGCTGCTGTCCTCCCCCGGCGACTGGCGCGAACTCTCCGTCCGTCCGCCCCTCCGCTGACTTACGCTCCCGCTGCTCCCATCGCCACACGCAGGCCCCGCTCCGCGCCAGTTCCGCTCCGCGACGGTTCCGCTCGCGCCGGTTCCTCCCCGCGCCGGCCCTGATCCGCGCCGGCCCGTTCCAGCCGGCCCCGCAGGGCTCGCGACCACGCTGTTCTCTCGCGCACACGAAAACCCACGCGGGAACCGTCAGGCCGCCTGGCGTTCGTCGGCCTCGGCGGTCATCGGGCCGGGCGGCACCAGGCGCAAGCCCGGACGGAACGACGGCGACGGCTCGGCGAGATCGTCATCGGGGTCGTTGTCGGCGAAGCGGGCACGCCAGCCGCTGACGGCCGAACGGCTCCCCGGCGGCGTGCTCACGAAGCCGCCCGGAATGCGCGACAGCGCCACGATCAGCAGATATCCGAGGATCACGAAGCCGTGGCTGACCAGCCGGGTCGCGTCGACCCGGCCCGCCGTGAGGTCGTTGACCGAGAGCAGCAGCAGGGTGCCGACGAAGGCCGTGAGCATCGGCACCAGGCCGGTCGGGCGGGTGCGCCGCAACGCGATGAACAGGTAACCGGCGCCGACCGCGACGTTCCACGCGGCCGACTCGTGCCACAGGTGACCCGGCGTCGCGTCGAGCGAGGTGTGCACATGCGCCCCGACGACCCCGCCGCCGATCTGGTTGAGACCCAGAATCAGCTGTACGGCCCCCACGATCGCGAGCGCCACGAGCAGGGCGATGCCGAGGGGGAAGCGCCGCGGCAGCCCCACCCAGAAACGTGCCCGCGACCCCGCGACGGTTTCGACCGCGGCGAGCCCCGGGCGTGGGCTCGGCAACGCGGCCAGGATCGCCGCGCTCAGGTCGGGTGGTGTGGCCATGCTCGTGCTGGTCAGACGGTTGACCGTGGCCGCACGGTCGAGCCACTCCCGGCATCCGGCGCAGCCGGCCAGGTGCGCGTCGACCGCGGGGCGGTCGCCCGGGTCGTCCTCGCCGTCAAGCTGCGCCGAAAGCATCTCGCGCCACCGCTCACAAGCCATGTCCCCATAGTCGCGCGAGACCGCCCCAGAGTTCCCACCGGCAGGCGCCCGATCTCAACCCGATGCAGCCAGAACAACGCCCGACGCAGCCGAAACAACGCGCCCTCCCTCACCCACCCCTCGTCGTGATCACCGGCCGGCGCGGCCCGCTGCCTAGGCCTTGTCGCGATTTTTCGGACTTGCGCGGCGAGCAGCACGGTTTGGAGGCGCGGACAAGGCGGCGCGACGCGGACGAGAGGGCGCGACGCGGACGAGGAGGCGCGGCGCGGACGAGGGGGCGCGGCGCGGACGAGGGGGCGCGGCGCGGACGAGGGGGCGCGGCGCGGACGAGGGGGCGCGGCGCGGACGAGGGGGCGCGGCGCGGACGAGGGGGCGCGGCGCGGACGAGGGGGCGCGGCGCGGACGAGGGGGCGCGGCGCGGACGAGGGGGCGCGGCGCGGACGAGGGGGCGCGGCGCGGTACGGCTTGGGGCGAAACGGCTTGGGGCGGCGCGGGCGGCGCGGGCGGCGCGGTCAGGGTGAGTGGCGGGCCCACCCGGAACGGGTGCGGGGACGGTGAGTTCGCACGCAGCGGGACTGTGCCTCGCGAACTTTTCGGGAAGGCGTACGTAAAAGGGTTAAATCAGGCTGGGCGGGCCCTGGACCGAGGGGCGCGGAGGCAGGGCCCCGCTGCCGCCCATCAGGCGCTTGCGCTCGCGGAAGGCGCGGAGGTTGGCCGTGTTTCCGCAGGTGCTGACGTCGTGCCAGACGCCGCTGTTGTTGCGGGACGTGTCGAAGAAGGCGGCCCGGCACTCGCTGTTGTTGCAGAGCTTGAGGCGCGGCCACAGGCCCGCTTGCTGAGCCAGCAACGCCTCGGCCCACAGGGCGGACGCGAGCCATCTCGTGCCGCGGCCGGCGGGGACCATGCGCACCCAGCCGTCGGCGTCGGGCACGAGGCTGACCGGCACGTCGGCGGGGGGCAGCGAACCGGCGGGGCCACTGGTGCCGCCGGCGAGGATGACGTTTTCGAAGGTGCTGCGGAGCCGGCGCAGGGAGCGCAGGTCGGACGACGAGATGAGCAGCGTCGGCGCGGGCAGGCCGGAGGCGCGTGACCAGGTGGCGAGGGCTTCGGTCAGCCAGCGTTGGGCATCATCGGCGTCGAGCAGCAGGTCGGTGCCGTAGGTCATGGGCGCGCGGGTGTTGAGCAGCTCTTGCAGGAGCGCCAAGCCGGCGGGGGCCTCCCGAACGCCGTGCCGGGCGCTGGCCATCCATGACATAGCCGAAGAGTACTTGATTCTGTTTCTTGACCAACCCGTCCGTGCGTCTGGTTTCCCCTTGAGAGATCAGGTTTCATACCCGGGAATGGACCACTTGTGACGATTCGCCATAGTGCTGTGCGGCATCAGGGCGGGATAACGAAAATTTCCCGGTAATGATTGTCTCCATTGCCGTTAACCGTCGATGCGGGTGATGTTGCGGATCTTGTTGGAGGCGTCGAGGGCGGCCACCTTGTAGGCCTCCGAGAGCGTCGGATAGTTGAAGACCGCGTCGACCAGGTAGTCGACCGAGCCGCCGCACCCCATGACCGCCTGCCCGATGTGGACGATCTCGGTCGCGCCGGTGCCGAAGACGTGCACACCGAGCAGTTTGCCGCCGTCGGGCGCGACCAGAAGCTTGAGCATGCCGTACGAGTCCCCGACGATCTGACCGCGGGCCAGCTCGCGGTAGCGCGCGATGCCGACCTCGAACGGCGTCGAGCTCTCGGTCAGCTCGTCCTCGGTGGCGCCGACGAAGCTGATCTCGGGGATCGTGTAGATGCCGATCGGCTGGAGCTGGTGCATCTCGCGGGCCGGCTCGCCGCAGGCGTGGTGCGCGGCGAGACGCCCCTGCTCCATCGAGGTGGAGGCCAGCGCCGGGAAGCCGATCACGTCGCCGACGGCGTAGATGTTGTCGACCGCGGTGCGGTAGTTGAGGTCGACCTCGATGCGCCCGCGGCGGTCGGCGGCAAGCCCGGCCGCCTCGAGCTGCAGGTCGTCGGTCTGGCCCTGGCGTCCGGCCGAATACATGACGGTGTCGGCCACGATCTTTTTGCCGCTTTTGAGAATGCAGAGGGCGGCCGTCTGGTGACGCTCGACCGCGGCCACCTCCTCGCCGAAGCGGAAAGTGACGCTGAGGTCGCGCAAATGGTATTTGAGGGATTCGACGATCTCGTCGTCGCAGAAGTCGAGCATCTGCTCGCGGCGCTCAACCACGGTGACCTTGGTGCCAAGGGCGGCGAACATGGACGCGTATTCCATGCCGATGACCCCGGCGCCGACCACGACCATGCTGCGCGGCACGGCCTGCAGGTTGATCACGCCGTCGGAGTCGACGATCGTACGGTCGTCGAAGTCGACGCTGTCGGGCCGCGCCGGCCGGGTGCCCGCGGCAATGATGATCTTGTCGGCGCTGACCTTGTTCTCGCGACCGCTGCCGCCGTCGACCCAGATCGAGTGGTTGTCGGAGAACCGCCCGACACCGGTGATCATGGTGACCTTGTTGCGGGCGAGCTGGTTGCGGATGACGTCGGTCTGCCGGGCGATCACGTGCTGGGTGCGGGCGGCGAGGTCACTGACGGTGATCTCGTCTTTGACCCGGTAGCTGCTTCCGTAGAGGTCACGCTGACTGAGACCGGTGAGATAGAGGACGGCCTCACGCAGAGTCTTGGACGGCACGGTGCCCGTATTGATGCAGACGCCGCCGATCATGTCGCGACGGTCGACGATGCCGACCCGCCGACCGAGCTTGGAGGCGGCGATGGCGGCCTTCTGACCACTAGGCCCGGAGCCCAGCACCAACAGATCGTAGTCATACACGTAGCTAAGCGTCGCAGTGCCCGGCCCCTCGGTCCACCGACTCCGCGAGATTTCTCATTGTCTATTCAACAAACATTCGCGGCCGCACCATGGAGCCATGGATGTCGCGACTCTGGCCGCCGAGGCGGCGACGCTGAGCGCCCGGGGTGACCACCCGGCCGCGATGACCCGATACACGCGCATCCTCGCCCTGGCCGCGGCGGGCACGACGCACGAAGCCTGGACGGTGGCGACGGCCCACATGCAGTGGGTGGAGGCGGCCCGCTTCTGTGGCGTGCCGCTGCGCTCGCTGTTCGCCGTGCTCGACGCGGCCGAGCGCTACCTCGATTCGATCGGCCACCCCGAGTGGCGCGGCGGGCTGCTGGCCCAGCGGGCAGCCACCCACCGCGAGCTGGGCGATTGGGACAAGGCCGTGGAGCTCGCCGAGGAAGCGGTGGAGACGCACGTGCCCGGCGCGCCCGGCACGACGCTCGCGACGCTGCGCTACCGGCTGGGCGACATCCTGTGCGAGGCGGGCCGGCCGACCGAGGCGGTGCCCCATTTCCGGGCGGTCCTCGACGATCCGGGCGTCCGCTACAAGGCGCTCGTCGGCCTGACCCACTGCGAGTTGAACCGCATGCATCGGCGCACCGCGCTACGGCATGCCACCGCGGCCGTCCGCGAGGCTGGGCCCCTGGGCGACGAGGCGCTGCGCCTTCCGCTGCACGCCCTGGTCGCGGCCCAGCGCGCCCTCGGCGACCTGGACGCGGCGACCGCCACGGCGGCCCGCTATGTCGACTGTGCCCACCGGCTCAACTCGACCTACGTGCTCTTTTTCGCGCTGCGCTCAGCGGCGGACGTCGCCCTCGACCGCCACGACGTCACGACCGCTCGCGATCTGCTGGCCGGCCTGGAGCTACAAGCTTCCGTCCTGGACGACGCCAACGGTCACACCCGCCGCTCGGCCGAGGTCGCGAAGCGCCGCCACCGGCTGTCAACCCTGCGCTGAACAGCGAAGGCCGGCCGTTGCCGGCCGGCCTCCGCTGCCTAGAAGATCAAGCTGCCAGGGGTACGACGTCCGGAGCGTCCCGGCGCGATGCGTCGGCACTCTCATCGTCCGGCTGCTCCTGTGCGGCCTTCTCGGCGGCCACCCGCGACTCGTACGCCGCGAGCTCGTGCTCGACCTCCGACGCGGACCAGCCGAGCGGGCCGGCCAGCAGCGGTGCGGCGTCCCGGGCGGCGGCGAGCCCGCGGTCCGGGGTCTCGATCGAGATGCGCGTACGACGAGTCAGCACGTCTTCCAGGTGCCGGGCGCCCTCGTTCGTCGCCGCGTAGACCAGCTCCGCGCGCAGGTAGTCCGGCGCCCCGTCGACCGGCTGCCCCAGCGTGGGGTCGGCCTCGACCAGTGCCAGCACCTCGTTGGTGAGCGTGCCGTAGCGGCGCAGCAGGTGCTCGACGCGGTAGACGTCGAGACCGGCCTCCCGGGCCAGCGCCGCGCGCCGGTTCCAGGTCGCCTTGAAGCCCTCGGCGCCCAGCAGCGGGACCTGCTCGGTGATCGAAGGCGTCACCGGTCCCGGCAGCTCGCGGGCCGCCATGTCGACGGCATCCTTGGCCATCACGCGGTAGGTCGTGTACTTGCCGCCGGCCACCACGACCAGGCCGGGCACCGGGGAGTTGACCGCGTGCTCACGCGACAGCTTGGTGGTCGACGACTTCTCGGCGGCCAGCAGCGGCCGCAGCCCGGCGTAGACACCCTGCACGTCGTCACGGGTGAGCGGCGTGGCCAGCACCTTGTTGACCTCGGCCAGCACGTAGTCGACGTCGCCCGCGGAGGCGGCCGGGTGGGCCTTGCCGAGCTTCCACGCCGTGTCGGTCGTGCCGATGATCCAGTGACGGTCCCACGGGATGACGAACAGGACGCTCTTGTCGGTCCGCAGGATCATGCCGCTGCCGCCGGAGATGCGGTCGCGCGGCACGACGAGGTGGATGCCCTTGCTCGCCGTGACCTTGAACTTGCTGCCCTCATTGTTCAGCTTGGCCTGGCTGTCGCCGGTCCAGACGCCGGTCGCGTTGATGACGACCTTGGCCCGGATCTCGAACTCACGGCCGGTCTCGGCGTCGCGGGCACGCACACCCACGACCCGGCGGCCGTCACGCAGGAAGTCGACCATCTCGGTGCGGGTCGCGACCTTGGCGCCGTACGCCGCCGCCGTGCGCACCACGAACATGGTGTGGCGGGCGTCGTCGACCTGGGCGTCGTAGTAGCGAATCGCGCCGACCAGCGAGTCGGGGCGCAGCGAGGGGAACGCCTTCATCGCCTCGGTCTTGCTGAGGTGCTTGTGGCGGGGCAGTCCGGCGCCCCAGCCCGAGAGCGCGAGCACGTCGTAGAGGGCGACGCCGGCTCCGACGTACAACCGCTCCCACGCACGGTGCTGCAAGGGATAAAGGAAAGGCACCGGGCGTACGAGGTGCGGCGCAAGACGCTGGATCAGCAGTCCGCGTTCCCGCAGCGCCTCGCGGACCAGCGAGAAGTCGAGCATCTCGAGGTAGCGGAGGCCGCCGTGGATAAGCTTGCTGGACCGGCTGGACGTGCCGCTCGCGAAGTCGCGGGCCTCGATCAGGCCGACCGAGAGGCCTCGGGTGGCGGCGTCGAGCGCGGAACCCGCACCCACCACGCCGGCGCCGATGACCAGGACGTCGAGCTCTTCACCACTCGCGAGCGCGGCCAGCGCCTCAGCGCGTGCCTGCGGCGAGATCACCGAAGTGTTCATGGAAGATTCCCATCTCACAAGGCCCGGCCGCTCCACTGCGACTGGTCCTCAGGGTTGCCCCTTCATCTCCGAACGGTAGGCAGCCGTACCTGTGGCGACAACGACCCGCGTGCGACAATGTCGCACGTGCCTGGCCTGATCCAGTCCATCGAGAGGTCGTCGGCCGTGCTGCGGTTGCTGGCCGCGGGGCCGGGCCGGCTGCGCGTCAAAGAGATCGCCGACGCCCTCGACCTGCCTAAATCGACGGCTCACAGCATCCTGCGCACGCTCGAGCACGTCGGCTTCGTCGAGCAGGACCCACTCACCACCCGCTATCGGCTCGGCCGCGCCCTGCTCGAGCTCGGTGACGATGAACACGACATCGAGCTCGACCTCAACGAGCTGCGCGGACGCGCGCTGAACTGGGCCGACGCCCTGGCCGCCCGCAGCGGCGAGGAGGTGCGGGTCGGGGCACTGCGCGACGGCGAGGTGGTCGTCGTGCACCACGTCTTCCGCCCCGACGACTCGGCCCAGTCACTGCAGACCGGCCGGATGCTGCCGGCCCACGCGACCGCGCTCGGCAAGGTGCTGCTGGCCTACAACGCTCCGGCCGCCGAGGCTGCCGTGCGAGCGGGCCTGAAGGCGTACACGAGATTGACTCTGACCAGCCCACGCGAGCTCGCGCGGTCACTGGCCGAGACCCGTGATCGGGGCTGGGCGCTCTCGGTCGAGGAGTGGGAGCCCGACCGGGCCGGAATCGCGGCGCCCGTACGCAGCTTCGGCGGGCTGGTGGTCGGGGCGATCGGCGTCTCGGGTCCGGTCGAACAGCTCTGCGACACCCGGCGGCAGCCCCGGCCGGCGCTGGTCGACCTCGTCGTCACCGCCGCCCGGGCGATCTCGCGCGAACTGGCCGGGCAGGGGCCATGAGCGACCGTTATGTGCTCGCCGTCGACCAGGGCACCACGTCGACCCGGTGCATCCTGTTCGACCGCCGGGCGACCGTGGTGGCGATCGCGCAGGGCGAGCATCCGCAGTCGTTCCCCCGGCCGGGCTGGGTCGAGCACGACGCGGCCCGCATCTGGCGCGACACCCAGCGGCTGATCAAGCGCGCGATGAGCGCCGCGGGAATCGGGCCCGACCAGGTCGCGGCACTCGGCATCGCCAACCAGCGCGAAACCGTCGTGCTCTGGGACAGGGCCACGGGCACACCGGTCGCGCCGGCCATCGTCTGGCAGGACACCCGCACGGCGCCGCTGCTGGAGGGGCTCGACGGCGAGTTGATCCGCGCCCGCACCGGCCTGCCGCTGGCCACCTACTTCTCGGCGACGAAAGTGCGGTGGCTCCTCGACAGCATCGACGGGCTGCGGTCGCGGGCCGAGCACGGCGAGGTGCTGTTCGGAACAATGGACAGCTGGCTGGTCTGGAACCTGACCGGCGGCCTGCACGTCACCGACGTCACCAACGCCAGCCGGACGATGCTGATGGACCTGTCGACCCTCGAGTGGGACGACGAGCTGCTGGCCACGTTCGGCATCCCCCGCGCGATGCTGCCCGAGATCAGGTCGTCGTCCGAGGTGCTCGGGGTGACCGAGGCCGGCATGCCGATCGGGGCGGCGATCGGCGACCAGCAGGCGGCGCTGTTCGGGCAGACGTGTTTCGCACCCGGGGACGCCAAATGCACGTACGGGACCGGCGGTTTTCTGCTGATGAACACGGGGACCGAGCCCGTACGTTCGACCCACGGGCTGATCACCACGGTCGGTTACCGCATCGGGTCGGGCGAGGTGGCGTACGCCCTGGAGGGGTCGATCGCCGTGGCGGGCTCCCTGGTGCAGTGGGTGCGCGACGGGCTGGGCCTGATCGGGACCGCCTCGGAGATCGAGACGCTGGCGGCGACTGTCCGTGACAACGGCGGGTGCTACATCGTGCCGGCGTTCTCGGGGCTGTTCGCTCCCTACTGGCACGGCGAGGCCCGCGGGGTAATCGTCGGCCTCACCTCGTACATCACCAAGGGTCATCTGGCCCGGGCCGTGCTGGAGGCCACCGGGTGGCAGACCCGCGACGTGGTCGACGCGATGAACGCCGACTCGGGTCTGACGCTGACCACGCTGAGTGTCGACGGCGGGATGACAGCCGACAACCTGCTGATGCAGTTGATCGCGAACTTCCTGGACGTGCCGGTCGTACGCCCGATGGTCGCCGAGACGGTTTCGCTGGGCGCCGCCTACGCCGCCGGGCTGGCTGTCGGCTACTGGTCCGACCTGCGTGACCTGCGGAACAACCGGCACAGCGCGGGCCGCTGGCTCTCCGACATGGACGGTGCCCGGCGCGCCGCCGAATACGCGAACTGGAAGCGCGCCGTCGCCAGCGCCGTGTTCTACGCCGACCGCTAGCGAGAGGCTGACCTGCTCGCCAAGATCGGCGCGCGCAATCGGACTGAGGCGGCGACCTATGCGAATCGCCATGGTCTCTCAGTGACCCGCTCACCCTGAGGGCCGCCCGGCAGTGGGGGATAACCCCACCTGGTTGCCGGTGAAACGCCTTCGGGCGCAAGTGTGACGAGCGGTAACTCCGCGTTCCGACCCCATGACGCTCGGGCATGTGCTGGCGCAACCGGTCATCGCTAGAGATAAGGAAACCAGACGATGCCTTACGTAACGACGCCCGACGGCGTTCAGATCTACTACACCGATCAGGGCTCCGGGCAGCCCGTCCTGTTCAGTCACGGCTGGCCGTTGAGTTCCGACGCTTGGTCGGTCGAGATCAAGAAGTTCGCCGATGCCGGTTACCGGACGGTCGCGCACGACCGTCGTGGGCACGGCCGGTCCGAGAAGACCTATTCGGGCAACGACATGGACACGTACTGCCGGGATCTGAACGCGGTGGTCGAGGCGCTGGACCTGCGCGACATCATCGTGATCGGCCACTCGACCGGTGGCGGTGAGGCGGTCCGGTACGCGGCGCAGTACGGCCAGGTGCAGGGGCGGGTCGCCAAGGTCGTGACGGCGGGCGCGGTGCCGCCGATCATGGTCAAGTCGGAGAGCAACCCGGACGGCCT
>NZ_RJAC01000020.1 GCF_003999975.1 Actinoplanes solisilvae
ACCTGCCCGGCGTGTTCGCCGCCGGTGACCTGGTCGACCACACCTACCGGCAGGCGATCACCGCCGCCGGCACCGGCACCGCCGCGGCGCTGGACGCCGAGCGCTTCATCGCCTCATTCGTCGAGCTTTAAGAAACGCTGTAACTAGACCTGGAGGGTCCTGGTGGGAGTAGCAGGTAAGGCGGTCACCGACGCCACTTTTGTGAGCGACGTGCTGCAGTCGGACAAGCCCGTGCTGGTCGACTTCTGGGCGGAGTGGTGCGCGCCCTGCAAGAAGGTCGACCCGCTGCTCGCCGAGATCGCCAAGGAGATGGGCGACAAGGTCGAGATCGTCCAGGTGAACATCGACGAGAACCCCGAGACCACCCGTGCCTACCGGGTGATGTCCGTGCCGACCCTGACGATCTTCAAGGGCGGTGAGGCGGTCAGCTCCCGCACCGGCGCCGCCCCCAAGAGCGCCCTGGTCAACTTCATCGAATCGGCCATCTGACCCGTTCTCGCGACGCCCCGCATCCACCGGATGCGGGGCGTTGTCGTCGGGTGGCACCTGCGAGCGCGGAGTACGCTGCCCAAAGTCGTTCTTCGTTCCTAGGGAGTCGCGAGTGCGTTCCATCCGACGTGGAGACAGCGGCCCGGCCGTTGCCGAGATCCGATCGATCCTGGTCGGACTGGAACTGCTGGAAGCCGCGGGAGAAGTCTTCGACGACGCCATGGACAGCGCCGTACGCGCCTTCCAGCAGAATCGCGGCCTAGGCGTCGACGGCCTGGTCGGCGACGAGACGTGGGGCGCGCTCGATGCCTCCCGCTGGCGGCTCGGCGCGCGCACCCTGTTCCACTCGGTGCCCGACGCGCTCGTCGGCGAAGACGTCCACGCCCTGCAGGAACGGCTGCTCGAGATGGGCTTCGACCCGGGCCGCGCCGACTCGATCTACGGTGCTCGCACGGCCCGCGCGGTCGCCCAGTTCCAGCGCGAGGTCGGCCTGACCTCCGACGGCTCCTGCGGCCCCCGCACGATGAAGGCGCTGCGCCAGCTCGGCCGCAAGGTGGTCGGCGGCCGTCCGCAGTGGCTGCGCGAGGCCGAGGCGTTCCGTCAGGCCGGCACCAACCTGGTCGGCAAGACGATCGTGATCGACGCCGGGCACGGCGGCGGTGACGACACCGGTGTCGTGGTGCCCGACGGCCCACTGCGGTGGACCGAGGCCGACCTCGTCTTCGACCTCGCGGCCCGGCTCGAGGGCCGGCTGGCCGCGGCCGGCATGCGCGTCCACCTCACCCGCGGGCCTCACCCGGCCGCCCCGATGAGCGGCGCCGACCGGGCCGCCCTGGCCAACAGCCTCGGCGCCGACCTGCTGATCTCGTTGCACCTCGACGGCCACACCAATGAGACGGCCGAGGGCGTCGCGACCTACCACTACGGCACGGGCAGCGGCCTGAGCTCGACCGTGGGGGAGCGACTGGCCAACCTGGTACAGCGCGAGATCGTCGTGCGCACCGGCATGAGTGACTGCCGCATCCACGCCAAGACGTGGGAGCTGCTTCGTCTGACCCGCATGCCGGCCGTACGGGTGGATCTGGGTTATCTGACGTCGCCGGCCGACCGCGACCGGCTGATCAATCCGATGTTCCGCGAGCAGATCGTCGAGGCGATCCTGGCCGCCGTGCAGCGCATGTATTACCCCGTCGAGGCCGACGTGCCGACCGGGTCGATCGACGTGCGCCAGCTGCGCATGGCGCTGGCGAACCGCGCCTAATTCTCGACGTTGCGGGTGGCTGTGGCCGGGCGGACCGGCCGCAGCAGCGTCTCGGGGCTCATCGAGCCGAGCAGCTTCTCCAACGCGTATTCGACGTCGGACTTCCACGACAGGGCCGTGCGCAGTTCGAGACGCAGCCGCGGATAGCGCGGGTGCGGGCGTACGGTCTTGAAGCCCACGGACAGGAAGAAGTCGACCGGGGCGACGCAGCCCGTCTGCTTCTCCTCGTCGGCCTCGCCGAATTTCGCGTCGCCGAACGCCTCGATCGCCTTGACGCCGCGCTTGGTCAGGTCGCGGGCGACGCCCTGCACGAGCATGCGGCCGAGCCCGCCGCCGGCGAACGAGGCCACCACGTGCGAAGTCATCAGCAGGGCGGCGTCGGCACTCACCGGTGAGGTCGGAAAGGCCATCGAACGGGGGACGTAGGCCGGAGGGGCGTACATCACAAAACCGGCCGGCATACCGTCGACGTAGGCCAGCTTGCCGCACGAACCCCACTCGAGCAGGGTCTGCGAGACCCACGCCTCTTTCTCGAGGCCGGGATCGCCGGAGGCACACGCACGCTCGGCCGAAACCGGGTCCAGCTCCCAGAAGACACACTGGCGGCAGGGCCGGGGGAGGTCTTCGAGCGTGTCCAGGGTGAGGTTGACCAGGCGTCGTGACACTGCAATCCCCCTCGGCGTCGTGGGCCCAGCGCCCCGTGGGGATCCTACGCCGCAATAGTCATGAACGGGACCAGCTCGGGCAAGGTGACTGACTAACCGAGGGCTTCTGTCGCTCCTCGCCGCTACGATCGGACATCGGCACCCGGTCCTTCCTATTGGCGAGGTGAAGCCGCATGACCGGCACAACCCAGGACGACTACACCGATCGGTACGCGCGACGGGTTCGTGGCATGACCACGTCCGAGATCCGCGCACTGTTCGCCGTCGCAAGTCGTCCCGAGGTCGTGTCGCTCGCAGGTGGCTCGCCCTACATCGCCGCCCTCCCCCTCGACGCGGTCGGCGAAATGCTCAACCAACTCGCCGCCGAGCAGGGCGCCCAAAGCCTTCAGTACGGCATCGGCCAAGGCACGGTCGAGCTGCGCGAGCGCATCTGCGACGTGATGGCGCTCTCCGGCATCCACGGCGCGTCTCCAGACGACGTCGTGGTCACCGTCGGCGGCCAGCAGGCACTCGACCTGCTCGCCCGCCTCTTCCTCGACCCGGGCGACGTGGTTCTCGCCGAGGGCCCCAGCTACGTCGGCGCGCTCGGCGTCTTCCAGGCCGCTCAGGCTCAGGTGCAACACGTCCCGATGGACGACGAAGGGCTCATCCCGGCCGCTCTCGAAGAGGCGATCGCCGCCGTCGAGCGTTCCGGCCGCCGGGCCAAATTCCTCTACACGATCCCGACCTTCCAGAACCCGGCCGGCGTCACCCTGACCGACGAGCGCCGCGAACAGGTGCTCGACATCTGCGAACGCGCCGGCCTGCTGGTGGTCGAAGACGATCCGTACGGGATGTTGTCGTTCGAACGTGAAGCGCCACTGCCGCTGCGGGCCCGCCGCCGCGAGGGCGTCTTCTACGTGAGCACGTTCTCGAAGACCTTCGCCCCCGGGTTACGCGTCGGCTGGATTCTCGCCCCGCACGCCGTACGGGAAAAGCTCGTCATGATGAGCGAGGCGAACGTCCTGTGCCCGAGCGCATTCGCCCAGGGAGCCGTGACGCAATACCTGTCCACCATGCCGTGGCGCGAGCAGATCAAGGTCTACCGCGAGATCTATCGGGAGCGCCGCGACGCGATGCTCACCGCCCTGCGCGACCTCATGCCGCCCGGCACCACATGGACCCATCCGACCGGCGGTCTGTTCGTGTGGGCCACCCTGCCCGAAGGGCTCGACTCCAAGGCGATGATGCCGCGCGCGATCGCCGCCCGCGTGGCCTACGTGCCCGGCACAGGTTTTTACGCCGACGGCACGGGTCGCGGCAACATGCGGCTCAACTTCTCGTTCTCGTCTCCCGAGCGCATCCGTGAGGGCATCCGTCGCCTTTCCGGCGTCATGGAACAGGAGCTGGCGATGCGTGCGGTCTTCGGCGCGAGCACCGGTCCGAGCCACACCCGCCGACGGGGTGCGGCCGCCGCCGACGCCCCCGGCCCCGACTTGGCATGATCTCCACCATGTCTACGGGTGACGATGTGCGAGTTCTGGTGCTGGCCGGCGGCCTCTCCTACGAACGGGATGTCTCGCTGCGCTCGGGCCGCCGGGTTCTCGACGCGCTGCGCGCCGCCGGGCTGAACGCCGAGATGCGCGACGCCGACGTGTCCCTGCTGCCGACGCTCCAGGAAGACCCGCCGGACGCGGTCGTGATCGCGCTGCACGGCGCCACGGGTGAGGACGGTTCGCTTCGTGGCGTCCTCGACCTGTGCGGCGTGCCCTACGTCGGTTGCGACGCGCGCGCTGCCCGCCTGGCGTGGGACAAGCCGTCGGCCAAGTCGATGCTGCGCGAGGCCGGCATCCCGACGCCCGACTGGGTGGCGCTGCCCCACGACCGCTTCTCCGAGCTGGGCGCCGTGGCGGTCCTCGACCGCATCGTCGACCGGCTCGGCCTCCCGCTGATGGTCAAGCCCGCTCAAGGCGGCTCGGGTCTGGGCGCCGCGGTGGTGCGCGAAGAGAGCGATCTGCCCGCCGCGATGGTCGGCTGCTTCGCGTACGACTCCACCGCCCTGGTCGAGAAGTTCGTGCCCGGCAAAGATGTCGCCGTTTCGATCGTCGACCTGGGTAGTGGCCCGCAGACCCTGCCGATCGTCGAGATCGTCCCGCGCGACGGCGTCTACGACTACG
Organism: Actinoplanes solisilvae; assembly: GCF_003999975.1. GTDB lineage: Bacteria > Actinomycetota > Actinomycetes > Mycobacteriales > Micromonosporaceae > Actinoplanes > Actinoplanes solisilvae. The sequence goes on from NZ_RJAC01000020.1 coordinate 4,572, forward strand.
CGGCCCGCTACACCGCCGGTCTGACGACGTGGCACACGCCCGCTCGCCTGTCGCCCGAGGTGGCTGCCCAGGTGTCCGAGACGGCGCTGGCCGCTCACAAGGCGCTGGGCCTGCGCGACCTGTCCCGCGTCGACCTGATCGTCGCCGAGGACGGCTCGCCTCAGGTGCTGGGCATCAACGTGTCCCCCGGCATGACCGAGACGTCGCTGCTGCCGTTGGCCGTGCAGGCCGCCGGCCAAGACCTCGGCCACATCCTGAAGACCTTGGTCGAACGCGCCGTGGCCCGCTCAGACTCGTGAGACCCCGAGGCGCCGATCCACTCGTCGGAATGCCCGCGACAAGCGTCACTTAGCCATGCACGACGCACTCTCAGTGTTGGGTGTTTGTTGATCGATACTCTCCAGGCCGAAGCGCCGGGCGGGCCGGGAGGCATAGAGAGTTCTCTGCCATCGAGAGGGTCAGCCGCGATTGGCATGATCTTGTAGCTTCAGGACGACGGTGGTCTTGAGGAGGCGTCATGGGAACCTTCGGGACCGGCCCGTTCTCCAGCGATGGCGCCATGGACTTCCTGGAAGAACTCGCCGAACGGCCCCCTTCACAGCGAGCGGAAGCGTTGAAGCGCACGTTCCTGCTGGCGAAGGAACGGCCGGACCTGCTCGGGCGGGACTACTTCGCAGACGAAGTCGTGGCTGCTGCGGCGATCGTCGCGGCGACCCTGCCTGGCGGACGACAGTTTGACGAGCGCCTCGACAGCTTGGTTGAGAACGACATTGTTCCCGACGGCCGGCTGAACGCGTCCGCGTCGGAGTTGGCCAGTGTTGCGCTCGAAGCTCTCCTGTTCGTTGGCGCTCCTCAAGGCCCGCGGCTTCAGGGCTGGAAGAACGACACGGACGCCGCTGAGGCGCGCGACACGATCGCCGCGCTGTCGCAGGTGCTTTCTCTCGGCGGCGGCAGGCTGGACGACCTCGACATCATGTGGAACGAAGCCGCCGACTTCGGCGCTGACGGTGAGATGCCGGACGGCACCCCGTCAGGCATTGAGCAGCTTGCGTCTTTGCTGGGCGTGCACAACTCTGCGATGGGAGGCGGCCTAGGCTTCGCGCTGGAGGTCAACGAGCCGTTTCGCGTCCGGCGCGCGATCAACGCCATGCGTTACTTCGGGCTCGCTGAGCCAGCCGACTTCCTGGACAACGTGCTGGACCGCAGTCTGAACAACGAGTCGCCCGATTCGTTGCCGTCCGACGACGACTTCTATGACCTCATGGACGATGAGATCGTGAGAAGGGCGTTCAAGGCAAAGGTGGCTCAGATTCCGACTGACTTCGGTCGCGGCTAGGGTGCCGAACTCCGGTCAAGCCGCCAGATGGCGGGCGGCTCAGTACGGCCACACCGATCAGAAGGCTCGTTGGCCTTGGTTAGCGCCGGTGAACTACTACGCTCACCGCGACCCGCGTCTGCTTGGGTGGCGACCGTACGGCTTTCGCGTGGTCCCCCACATTGAGATCGGGCGCTGGTTTGAGCTTCGCGGTCCCGGCCCGACGAATGCACGGCGGGCTTCCGTTGGGCCGAGAACGCGCCACGATGTCGGTCAGGTCACCCGCTACTGCTCGTCAGCTCGTCGCCGCGGTGCTACGCCGCACTGTCCCGTGGGCAAGCCTCGGCCGACGTCGTGCAGCCGGAGAGCGGTTGCTGGAGTGGCGTTCTCCCCGCACATGTAATGGCTGCTGTGCCATGCCGGTCCGACCCTCACGGCGTACGGGGAAGGAATTTAACGGCTCTGACGATTGGGGCTCGTCGGTGTTTACAGAGAAGTCGCGGGGTCTGTGACGGCGGTTCTCTGCGTGGGGATCACGCCGTCGCTCGTGTTGCCGGCGTGGAGCCCGGTCGTCTCTTCACCGATGGGAGTCGAGTATCGAGTCGGCTGATCTCGCTGATCTCGCTGATCTCGCTGATCTCGCTGATCTCGCTGATCTCGCTGATCTCGCTGATCTCGCTGATCTCGCTGATCTCGCTGCCCGGGCTGCTCTGGCCGCTGTGGCTGCTCGGGCTGCTCGGGCTGCGAGACGGCTGCGTCTGTGTTGTCGGTGTAGTTGAGCGTGGACGGCGACTCCCACTGGATGTGCGGGGGCTCGGCGATAGCTGTACCGCCGAAGTCGGCCAGCCAGGCGGCGACCAGGGCCAGATTTTCGCGCCACTGCTGTTCTGGGATGACGGGGAGAATGTCGTCCCAGAGGGTGAGGAATGTGCCGCGCAGTTGAAGCCGGCCGTAGGGGCGCGCGAGGAACCACATGTGAAGATGCGCCGAGCCGTCTCCCCAACGGTTGACGTGAACTCGAGCGACGCCGTCGAGCGAGCGGATGGCGCGTTCGAGGCGGACGGTCATGACGCCGAGCTCGGCGGCCAGGAGATTGGGTAGGTCGCCGATGTCGAGGTGCGATCGGCACTCGAGGATCAGCACCATCGGCAGTCCTGTCGGTCGATCCATCGCCCGTACACGCCAGCGTTCACTGATCCAGATATACGACTCGTCGGGGGTGTCGCAGGCGACGCAATCCGCGGCGTCCTCACCGCTGCGCGGCGGCTCGACCTCGACGGGAGCAGCCAGCGGCTTGACCCTCATCTCGCCCTCGAAGGGGAACGACGGCCAGCGCGTGAAGTTGGGCAGCGGGGGGATGTTCTCGGCCACGGGGTGACCTTAGCCCAGGCCAGACCCGCTGTCCCGAGTCAATTTTTCGACTCCGGAACCCCGCACTGTGCGTAGACCCGCGAACTCGGCGACTCCCCTGCAAACGCCGGCTGAACGTTGATCATTGTCACCGTCCGTGGGTGTGGCCCCACACCAAAAGTTATCCACAGAAGTTATCCACAGGCGTCCCCGTTTCACGTGAAACGCGACGTCGCAGGCTTGCAGCCCCTGTGGATACCGCAGTGGACACTCGCCGCCACATCAACGCCGTTTCACGTGAAACGGGGGCGTCGAGTTTCTCAACAAGCCTTACGCACAGCCTGTGGATAACCGAACAGATGTGCCCCTGGGTCCCATCGGGCCGGCGTGGCTTCTATCTCTCCGGATAGACACCGCCGCATCGCCTCGGCTCTGCTCCTGAACGACCGTGAAGGGCGAGACGAAGGCTTCTCGCGTCAGCTTGGTCGCCTGCGTCATTTCACACGGGAGGACGTTGCTCGGCTAAGACCGCCCGACGAGTGGCGGATCAGCTCCGCCGACGAGCAGATCTCCAAACAGTGGAGTGGCCAAAACGGCTCCGGGTCGATCGAGTCATCCGCCTTCATCGGCGTCGCGGTGATCAGCCCTGTCTCCGCAGTCGACACGTCCAGGGGCGGCCGTTGCAGGACCGGATCATGCGTACGGCATTGCAGGGCTGTCGGGCTCACCGGCACGGGCCCACGGCGCCGCAGGGACGTCCGGGTTCGCAGCGTCGCAGGGCGCAGGGCCGTCATTGGTTGCGGCGTCGCATCACCGGCACGTCCTTACGCGGCCGGTTCAATCGGTGAGCGCTGGCCATCAACTTGGCCCGCCTCACACAGAAAGGTCAGCCAATCCCGGCTAGCCCGATGAACCCGTCGAAGCCCGAGTACCGATGGACGCGCCTCCCGCGGTCTCTGGCACGCCATCTCAGCGCCAACGCCACCCCAGTTCCAGCAACCCATCGGAGGAGCCCTCGACCGGGCTTGCGTCCCGGTTCGAGCGGCAGTGGCGAGTGAGGGTTCCTGTCCGGCACTGCCTTCAATATGGCTTCGGCTTCGGCTACGGCTACGGCTACGGCTACGGCTACGGCTACGGCTACGGCTACGGCTACGGCTACGGCTACGGCTACGGCTTGATTATTCGCCTGGGGCATCAGAGCCCATGCTTCTGAGGTCGCCACGTCGATCATTGAGTGTTCGGGCGCCCAGCCGAGCTTCCATCGTGGCTTCGGGAACCAAGCCATATTTGTGAGGCCGCGGTTCCCAACCCCTCAGCGGCGTGTCTGGAGGCAGAGTCTCCGGCCACCGTTGGACCTCACTGATGGCGTGCCGGGAGCTGCCTTCGAAGAGTCAACGGCACTACTCAGCTCTGAGTCCGGCCAGCCCTGCGGATGCGATCAAGACCCAGGCGAATGATCCTCGATGTGGCTCTCACCGTCGGGCGGCAGTTCTCCAGACCCCGAGGAAGCAGCAAAGCCAGAACGAAGACGACACCCCGACACCGTTGTATCAAGCTCCGGTCACTCACCTGCGGGAGACCGAACGCAATCTTCGGCCGGCTACTTGACGTCGAAATCCTCGACCGGCTACCCGACGGCGACGGCGTGGCAGACCCTCCGCCGGCAACGAGCCCAGTGTCCCGTCTACTCCCACCCGGTCGAGTCGATCTATCTCGTGACCGCACCGCCCAGAGTCCCCCGGCGTAGACGAACACCGACACCGCAATCCCCTCCAAGCCGTCCGTCCGACAGGGCAGCCGTTGGTAGGGGCAAGCCGTAACAGCCGCTCCTCTATCAGCCAGCCCTCGTAGCGCTCCTAGATGCACAGCCAAGCTTCTAGCGAGCGACGCCGGCAGCATCAAACCAGAGCCACGGAGGCCTCCCGTCCTTTCCAGAAACGGGCAGGAATTCAGCAGCAGCAACACCGCTTGGCGTAGATCAGGTCGGAACAGATCAGGATCTCGCCTCGGTACATGCCTCCGAAAGCCTCATGGACAAAGCCAGTCCCGAGCCGACTTGGCCTTCCCGTCGCGTATGCCAGCCGGCCACGAGCAGACGGATCCGCTCCCGAGGCTCTGCGTCCCAAATTGGAGATTCGATTCCAACGTCACGTCCAGCCAACGTCAGCCGTGTCATAGCCCGCCCTGCTGCAAGACCCAGCCCGTTTCAGCCCGACGTCGGGCAACAGCACATCGAGCAGCTAAAGATTGCGCCGACTGGTGGTCTCAGCGCGATCAGCATGCTCAGGGCTGTCAGCAAGCTCAGGGCGTTGAGGACAGGCGCCAGGTTCTGTCCGAAAGGCCAAGCGGCTCACCTCCGCGGTTCGATCAGGCCCGGGCATCTTGGCGTAGCGAGTCTCTCCCGAGCGGCCGGCTGCACTCCTTAGTCCGTCCCCACGCCCGTGCCATCGAGGGCGTCCCGCAACCGCTCCGCCTGTCTCGAATCATCCGGACTAACGGTGGGCGGTCCAGTTATCGCTGCCGCCTGTGGCCACGGCGTCCCATGCTCCCCGGGTGGCCCATGCTCCCCCAGGTGGCCCATGCCACCACCTGCTGGGCCTGAACGCTCGGGCCGGGTAGCCACCAGCCCTCAGGCCCACCTCGCCTGATCTCGCCATGGAGCTTTGCTTCCAGTGGCGAGAATGCCGAACGCGCGTTTCACGTGAAACAGCGCTGCGGGCTGCGGGCTGCGGGCTGCGGGCTGCGGGCTGCGGGCTGCGGGCTCCGGGCTGCGGGCTGCGGGCTGCGGGCTGCGGGCTGCGGGCTCCGGAGAATCGTAGATCTGGTGTTCTGTTTCACGTGAAACTCGAGCCAGCCTGGCGTTCAGCCGAATAACCGAACATGACCTCGCGGGGTCTGGGTGATGCGGTGGCCGTTCCACGTGAAACGCGCGTTAGCACTCGGACGATCCGATGGCCTCCAGGCTCAAAGGCGCAACGATCGCCTACACGAAGCCGCCGAGATTCCGTCGGACGCCGACATGAGCGGCTGCCCGTGCTGCATCGATCTGCGCTGCCTTTCGCAACCCCGACCACCCTCGCCGGGGTTGGGCAGAGGCGATCAGATGTTCACCGGCGTCTAGACCGGCACGGCCTTCAAAAGACTGACCTCGGCGCCGGCGCGATGCCGGGACGGTGTTAAGGGCAGACAAACCAACCGACCATCTCCGGTCAGCTAGTCGGTCCCGGAATTCCGGTTGTGAGAGCAGTGCGAACTCTCGAACGCCCTTAAGCGCCGTGCTGCGCTCCTCATCGGCGACAGGCCGACCACGCGACACACCCAGGCGCTCTCCGCAGACAGCGCTGTTTCACGTGAAACGCTGAAGATCGGATTCGCCAAGGAAGGAGCGGCCCGCTGCCTCATGGAGCTGGCATGCCCCAAGAACGGACGGGCTCATCGCTGCGCGCAAGTGCCGTCCAGCCCGGATGCAGCCGATCGGTCCCGCAAGGGCTCGTGCGTACACAGACAAGGTCCGCCGCCGCATTCGGCGGTGACTCCTCCGACGGTTTGAGCTACCTCGGGATAGCCAGCGATCTCAGAATCGCCACCGAGACCCTCGATCAACGGACCCGGGCTTTGGGGCTGCTCACCCAGCCGGGAATGAAGTCGCTGCACGCGCCGACCTACGTCGGTCAGTAGGACGGGCGTACATGAGAGGCACCGATCTCACCGCCTGCGCGGCTCTCGCTGCAGGTGCCTCTTCGCCAATACGACACGAGGCAAAGAGAAGATCGGACTCAGCCGCCAGGCCGTAATTGGCGGTCGACCGGAGATCCTGACGGCGGACAACAGGTTGAGTTGGCTGCCTCTACGAGCGGGTCGAGTCCAGGGCGGGTCTGGCCAACCATCAAGCCGGAACACAAACAATGGACCGGCCGACCGCCGGACCGGAACTCGAGGGCGGGGCCGGACCAGAGCTCAGAGGTGAGCCATGGCCGACCACGGCACTCGCCTCGTAACGAGGCCGCCTTGCGAATGGCCGAGGCATGGCCCGTAGTGGGGGACGGGCTCACAACTGGAATCGCTCACATCTGGAGAGACGAGGAAGACAGGCACGCTCACGAAGACACATGGTCCGCCGGACTCTCGCCGAGTCATCCCACGAGATCCGGAAGATCGATGGCATCCGAGCGCGGCTGGGATCTTCGGCGTGCAGTCTCGCCGGCGTTCCTATTGCGACTTGGATCTTTCGGTTTCACGTGAAACGGCCACGCTGCGCTGGTACGCCTTCGATGTACGACATCCGGTTGACCTTCCATCGCTATCGACTCCGGCATTGGGAAGCGACGCGAAAGACAGATAAACGGTCGTTGTGGTGGAGCTACCCCAACCTGGGCGACGGACTCGGGAATCTCAACGGGGCCGTTGAGGGGCAGAGCCAGGCCCTCACCGCTCAATTGGTCGATCTTCACCGAGCCCTGGTGGCAACGAACGAAGGTCTACCAAGGACCTAGAAGGCGAGCATCCGACGGGGACACCCTGAAACCCAACTTCGTCAGGGCGTTGTCCAACGCAAGCATCTACGACGGCGTGCATAGTGGCGGGCGGACGCGACGTGCCGCAGAAGTTCTCCGCTTCCTGCACGTGCTCATCGCATCGAGCGAGCACGGAGCTAAACGCACCGGGTAACGCCCTTGGCTGTCCGCAGAGGGCAGACCAGATTGCTCGCCGAGTTGCTACGGGTCAGCCGCCGGCCGGGCTTGCAAGCGGTCTGGGGGGCGGAGGTACACACAACAGCATGGGTGTGCCCGCGGCTTGCGTGGATCGACAAGGCGGGGACTTAGTCGAAGGATCGGTCAACCCTTACTCGATCAACGGTCTCGATCGGCGAAGTAGCGGCTGCGGCGAGTGCGGCAAAGTCAGCCGACGAGAGCAGTCTCCATTGCGATCCGGTCGACACAGCCGGGACCAACATGGATCGGGCAGACACGATTTCGGAAGGCTAGAGAGCCCTCGGTATGAGCCACTGGGATCACACCGGCACTGCGGTCCAAGAGCCAGCCGACTCAAATCGGCGCCGCGCTATCGCGGCAATATGGCCGAATCAGCAAGGTCATCATCGCCACGGCTCGGGGAGCCGGCGCCCTCGAGATCGGATCGACAGACCCAACGCGGTCGATCAGAAGTATCGCGGAACCAACGGTGCGCCCAGCAACGCCAGTCGCGGGAACTGAGTGCGAGGGTAGGACGCGGCGTCCGGAGACAGTGCATGGGCCTCGGGCTTGAACAGGCACCAAGGTCTCGCGCGACGAACGGGACACTCAGGCCGGGCTAGACAATCAACGGCATTCAAGATCGGCGGCACTGGGCACGGACACGGTGTGCCTCACGAAAGGAAGAGATGGACGGAGGGTCTGGGCGCGTGACGCAACAGCGATGCCAGGCGATTGTAGATACGTAGTGGTATGCAAACAATGCTACAGAACGGCCGATGGGACCGATGCGGCGCGGGCCGCCTTGAACCAAGGCCCAAACGGACAATTTGGCCGTCAGATTTCGTCTGGAACGCTCGACAGCCGAGGGGAGAAATCCTAGGAGAATGGCTCTGACAGAACCGGTTTTGCGCCTCAATAGCGCTGTTTTCGAGCAAGATCTACTTCGTTCGATGGGCTATCGCGAGACCGGGTCGCAAAAGCAAAATCGGGGGCCGCGAAAGAATCGCGTGCCCCCGAAACTACGTACGGCTAGTCGTCGCCGCCGGCGCCTTCCTCTTCGACCCCGATCATGCCGACTATCCGTTCGAGGTCGTCCACGGTGGCGAACTCGATCGTGATCTTGCCTTTGTTCCGACCGATGTCGACCTTCACTCGGGTGTCGAAGCGATCCGACAGCCGCTCGGCCAAGTCGTTCAGGGCCGGCGCGTGGACCTTCGGCCGGCGGGTGGGCGCGGCCTTCTTCGCGGGACCGTCCGCGATCGCCAGCGAAACGAGCTCTTCGGTGGCGCGTACCGACAAGCCTTCCGCCACGATGCGAAGAGCCAACTTCTCCTGGGCGTCGCTGTCGTCCAAACCGAGCAGGGCGCGCGCGTGACCCGCAGACAGCACCCCGGCCGCGACCCGCCGCTGCACCGGCGCCGGCAGGTTCAGAAGGCGAATCGTGTTGGAGATCTGGGGCCGGCTACGACCGATCCGCTTGGCCAGCTCCTCGTGCGTCGCACCGAACTCCTCGAGGAGCTGCTGATAGGCGGCCGCCTCTTCCAGCGGGTTCAGGTTGGCCCGGTGGATGTTCTCGAGCAGCGCGTCACGCAGCATCGCGTCGTCGCGGGTGTCGCGCACAATCGCGGGGATCGTCTCGCGGCCGACGGCCTGGGCCGCCCGCCAACGGCGTTCACCCATGACGAGTTCGTATCGACCCTCGTCGGTCTCGCGGACCACGATCGGCTGGAGGAAACCGACCTCCTGGATCGAGATCTTGAGCTCGTCGAGCGCTTCCTCGTCAAAGACGTGGCGCGGCTGCTTCGAGTTCGGCTCGATCGAGCTGACCGGCAGTTCGGCGAAGCGTGCACCAGGCACCGGTGCAAGATCCTCGATGGGAGCAGCGACGGGCACCGCTGCGGGCTCTGCCGGCGGAGGATCTGGCACCGTGGCCACAATGTGCGCGGCCGGCGCGGCTACCGGTGCCGCCGGAGCAGCGACCGAGTCTTCGCCGGAGTCGGTGGCTACGGCGGCGGGCGCCGTCGGGATCAGGGCGCCCAGGCCCCGACCCAATCCGCCCCGGGGACGGTTCTTCATGCGGTGCCTCCCGTGTTGACGCCACGCATCGCGATTTCCAGGGCGGCCTCGAAGTAGCTGGTCGCGCCTCGTGATCCCGGATCGTAGGTCATCACGGACTGCCCATAGCTCGGAGCCTCCGACACCCGCACGTTTCGTGGGATGACGGCGTTCAGCACCTTGCTCCCGAAGTGGTTCCGTACGTCCTGCTCGACCGCGTCGGCCAGGCGAGTACGCCGGTCGTACATGGTCAGCAGGATCGTCGACACGTCGAGCGTCGGGTTGAGGTGCTGGCGTACCAGGTTGATGTTGTTGATGAGCTGGTTCAGACCCTCCAGTGCGTAGTACTCGCACTGGATCGGGATGAGAACCTCCTGCGCCGCGCAGAGCGCGTTGACCGTCAGCAAGCCGAGCGAGGGCGGGCAGTCGATGAAGACATAGTCGAACTTCTCGGGGTGCGCCGCAATCGCGCGGGCCAGCCGCGACTCTCGCGCCACAACCGAGACAAGCTCGATCTCCGCGCCCGCGAGGTCGATCGTCGCCGGCACGCACCAGAGGTTCGGGATCCCCTCGACCGGCTGGGCCACCTCGGACAGCGGCACGTTGTCGATCAGGCAGTCGTAAACGTCGGGAACGCCCGCGTGGTGGGGCACGTTGAGACCCGTCGACGCGTTGCCCTGCGGGTCAAGGTCGACGACGAGTACGCGGTTGCCGTGCAACGCCAGAGCAACCGCGAGATTCACGGTCGTGGTGGTCTTACCGACGCCACCCTTCTGGTTCGCGACGCAGAGCACCCTCGGGTGGTCCGGACGCGGCATCGTGATTTCGCCGCTCGGGTTGAGGATCTGCACAGCTCGCAACGCTTCCATGGCTAGGGGCGGATCGTCTTCAACCCGACTCGGCGTTTCACGTGAAACATGTTCGTCCGATACCAGAGGAGGCTCGGATGGCGACACCGGAGACCCGGACACGGGCGACGCCGAAACGGGCGCGGCGGAGACGGGTATCGGCGAAGAGACAACGGCCGGCGGACCCGAACGGGGTGTAGGCGCAGGTCGCCGGCCGTCGGCATCCTGCGGCGCCGCCGGCGACCCATAGATCTGCCCACCCGAGTACGTGCTCCCTACGCGTGGCGCGGGCACACCCTGTTCTCCGGTGTTGTATGCGCCACTATGACCACCGACACCGATTCCTGACGCGTTGTCGCGGTCGAGAGATGACTCGGTTTCACGTGAAACACCGTACTCATGCACCGTTTTATCCCTGTTAGTGAGGAACGGGTCGGTCGGCGACACGTGCGTTCCGGCGGTAAAAGACCGGTCCACACTATCGACGCCCGGCCAGCCTACGGTGGTCGGGCGACCCTCGCCACGGTCGATCAGCTCTCGAGGCAAACGCATCGCCGACAGTCCATCCCCAGTGGACGCCTCGATCACTCCCTCGCCTGACGGTGATTCGATCCAGCCCGTCAGCACCTCACTGTCCGCGATCAAAGAATCGGACGAACCACAAGAAACGACCTCAGCCGCAGTCACCTCCTGCACCACGTCCGACACTTCGGCTGCGGCGACCCCAACATCCCTTCCCGTACGCCGAAACGCGCGCAACAACCGCAATCCCCGGGTCTTCGCGGCGACGCCCACCCGGTCGCCCTCGCCAGAACCGGGTCGAGAATCGATTCCTGCCGCACTTCCGGCAAAACCAGGCTCAGATGCAGCTGACCGAAGATGATTTGTCATCGCTGCACTGCCGGACGAGACGCTCGGCGCGACCTGATCAGTTCCGCCTCGCGCAGCACCTAAGAGACTGCTATCCGCGGCGATCGCTTCAGCGCTCTGGAACCTCAGATCTGTTGCTATTTGTTGGGCACTCCCGGCGTCGCGGCCAAGGGGATCCGTTTGGTCCAGCCGGCCAGTGGACGGCGTACCGGAAGAATCTTGAGCCGAGCGCCCGGCCTTCGATCGTCGCGAGTCTCGTGCCTCTGACGGATCGGCAACCTGCGTCATGCCCGCGCTTACATCAGCGGGAGCCGCGTTGTGCGCATCCTCAGGAGTCGAATTGCGCGCCCTCACCCCCCACGCGGCACGAAGACCCTTTCCGGAAGCTTTGCCGACCCCACTGGCCCCGTTGGTCTCAGCCGTCACATTGGCCGCCTCAACGGGTCCGGTGAAGTCGGACGACGCGTTATCGGGCTGGGCAGAGTTGGGAGCTGGCGTTGGAGTTCTGCCCGCGTCTGAGCGGCCGGAACGGCGGGATTTGCGCGATCGGTTGTTCGCGCCGGAGGCATCGCTCGACGGTGAGGAGACCGGTCTACTCGGGCTACCCAGCGGTGATGCGAGGAACTTCCCATCGCCTCTTGCGCGAGTCGGGGCCGCGGGGGCGGAGGACGATGCCGCGTGGGCGGATCCGTTGTCGTCCGCACGGGTCGATGCCAGCGGTGAGGAGACCGGTCTGGTCGCGCTGCTCGGCGGTGATGCGAGGAACTTCCCATCGCCCTCCGCCCGCGTCACGGCCGCAGCCGGGGAGGACCTTGGCAACGAGGCAGGGGTGGGCCCGCTGTTATCCGCCCGCGTCGATGCTGCGAGCCGCGCGGAGGAGAACCCCGACCGTGATTCGACGGCGGACTCGTTGACATCCGCACGGGTCGAGGCTGCGGAGGGTGGAGAGGAGCGAGGCGGCGTTCCTCCGGCCGCCTCGCTTTGGAGGCCCTGGTCGGGACGCCGTGCTTTCGCGTTTCGTTTTCGCGCGCCCCGCTTGGACATCTATCCCCTCCGCGATCTCCTCTGCCCGGACCCACGACCGCCGGTTCGTCCGCCCGCGTCGCGTGCCGGGCCGTCCGCCCGGGTGGACGGCTTCGGCCTCGACTGCACGACTACCTCGATCACCGTCGTGGGCGGGTCGATCAAGCCCTCCCCACACAGCCGGAGAACCGGATCGGATCCGCCCAGGGCGGCTACCGCATCCCGATGCTCCGCCGCTTCGTCGGCGGCCGTGGCGCCCTTGAGCGCCAGGAGCCTCCCGCCGACCTTGGCCAGCGGCAGACACCAGCCGGCCAACCGGTCGAGCGGGGCGACCGCCCGCGCGGTGACGATGTCGGCACCGGCGGGGGGCCCGTCGACGACATCTTCAGCGCGGCCCCGGACGACCGTGACGGTCTGTTCGAGGCCGAGGGTGGCCACCGCCTCCGACAGGAACGCGGTGCGTCGTGCTAGCGGCTCGACCAGAGTGATGCGTAAATCCGGCCTTGCCACTGCCAGCACGATACCGGGCAAACCAGCACCAGAACCCACATCGACCACTGAAGCCCCGATAGGGATGATCTGGGACACGACGGCACAATTCACCAAGTGACGCTCCCAAATGCGGGGGGCCTCTCTCGGGCCGATAAGTCCGCGAACCACGCCGTCCGTGACGAGCAGCCGGGCATACTCGACGGCTAACCCCAGTCGATCTCCGAAGACTTCGGCCGCCACCGCCGCGATCTCGGCCGGCGGCTCAGCACCGATGTCCGAACCGCGGAGAACGGCCGGCTCCCCTGTCGTTCGGGCATTGCCGGAGTCGGAAAGTGCAGACCCTGACGGACCCGACGAAGTCGAACCAGGAGACGAAACTGCGGGCTCAGGGACCGCGGACGAAACCGCGGGCTCAGAGGCTGAAGACGAAGGCACGCGGTCAGAGGCCGCGGACGAAGCCACGCGCTCAGAGGCCGCGGACGAAGACGACTCCGTACGTTCAGAGTTCGAAGACGTGCGCCCGGAAGTCGAAGTCTCGGGCGAGGGCGCACGGCCAACCAACGAGCTCGAGACAGACGACGCAGAGACCGACAAGCCAGAGGCAGGTGAGTCAGAGGCAGGTGAGTCAGAGGCAGGCGAGCTAGAGGCAGGCGAGTTGGAGGCCGAAGGGCTGGAGGCGCGTGCTGTTCGGCCGGGGAAGGACAGCGGACGGCGTACGCCTCTGGATTGGGTCTTTCGGGGCTGGAAAGGCGGCGGCCCGGGCGATTCCTCACCCGGGCCGCCGTCTCCCGCGCCGAAGCGTGGGTCGGTCATCTCTCAGTCCGCCGCACGCACCACGATGCGCCGGTTGGGCTCGACGCCCTCCGACTCGCTCTGCACACCCGGGATGGCGTTGACCACGTCGTGCACGCACTTGCGCTCGAAGGCCGACATCGGCTCGAGGCGTACCGAGTCGCCGTGCTCCTTGACCTTCTCGACCGCGTTGCGCGCAACCGCGGCCAGTTCCTTGCGACGCGACGCCCGGTAGCCGCCGATGTCGAGCAGCAGGCGCGACGGCGAGCCGGTCGCCCGGAAGATCGCCAGGCGAGTCAGCTCCTGCAGCGCCTCCAGCGTGGCACCGCGCTGACCGACGAGCGGCTGCAGCCGGCCGCCGACGACCTCGACCATCGGCCGGCCCGCGGAGACGAGCTCGTCGATGTCGCCGTCGTAGTCGAGAATGTCGAGCAGGCCCTCGATGTAGTCGGCGGCGATCTCGCTCTGGCGGAACAGGTCGCCGTCGGAAGCGACGCTCTCGGACGTCTTGGTCTCCTCGGTCGCGGTTGTTGACGAGGCCGAGGCCACCTCAGGCTCGGCGGAGACTGACGATTCGGGCGTGCTGGTGTCGGTCACGGTCTCATCTCCGTACTCAATCGGGCCGGACCTGCTCGGTCCGCTGTTCCCGCGGCGCTGCGGCTGTGCTCGGGGCCACGGGGAGGTATCGGCAAGGGGAGCGCTCGGGCGCCCGCGAACGTGTCCGCATGGGCGCCCGAGCCGCGATCATCCCTTGGGTTTGCTCGCCGGCCGGGCGCCCTTCTTGGGATTCACCGGTTTGGCGCCCGGCTTGGGAGCGGCGGCCTTGGTCTCGACGACCGGGGCCGGCTCCGGCTGGGACTTCTTGCCGAACAGGCCACCGCTGCGGCCGGGCTGGACCGGGCTCTTCGGGGCCGCGGTGCCGGCCGGCTTCTTGATCGGCGGGCCGGACGGGCGGGCCGGGGTCGTGCCACCCTTGTTCGCCATCGGCGGCGGCGGGAACTTGCGGAGCACCCACTGCTGCTGGGCCAGGGTGAACAGGTTGTTCGTGACCCAGTAGATGATCACACCGATGGGGAACAGCGCGCCGGAGATGAGCAGCGAGGCCGGGATGCCGTACAGCATCAGGCGCTGGATCATCTTCTGCTGCGGGTCTTCGGCCCAGCCGGTCTTGAGGATCATCTGACGGCTGGTCAGGTAGGTCGTGGTCATCATCATCAGCACGAGGACACCCGCGATGATCTTGACTGTGGTGCCGTTGGCCTGCAGCGCCGAGAGTTCCTGCGAGGTCGACTGGAACTTGCCGGCGAGCGGCGCGGTGAACAGCGAGGCGTGGGTAGCACTCTCGAACTGCTCAACGGTCCACCCGTACAGGGTCTTGCCCTGGTTGTCGGGGTTCAGCCGCCGAAGGACGTGGAACAGGCCGAGGAAGACCGGAATCTGCAAGAACATCGGAAGGCAGCCCATGAGGGGGTTCGCCTTCTCGGTCTTGTAGAGCTCCATCATTTCTTTCTGGAGCGTCTCGCGGTCTTTCCCGTGCTTGGCCTGCAGCTCCTTTACCTTGGGCTGCAGTGCCTGCATCGCCCGCTGGCTCTTGATCTGCTTGACGAAGACCGGGAAGAGGACGACCCGGACCGTCACCACGAGGAAGACGATCGCCAGGACCCAGGACCAGTTGGTGCCGAGGAACCGGCCGTCGGTGATTCCGACGAAGTCCCAGAGGGCATGCCAGCGCAGAAGGATCCACGAAATGGCGTAGTAGATCCAGTCGAGACTCAATTCAGGCTCCAGTCACATCGGCAGGACGGTGACGGATCGGGTCAGGTACCGGGTCGTACCCGCCAGGGTGGAAGGGGTGGCAGCGAAGGAGCCGCCAGACCGCGAGACCCGTCCCCTTCACAGCGCCGTGCCGCGCCAGCGCCTCTTGGGCGTACGCGCTGCACGAGGGATAGAACCGACAGCGGGCCGGCAGCACCGGACTCACATAACGACGGTACGCGACCACCAGGGCTGTCAGCACACGGGCAAGAAGGCTCATCGGGGCCGCCGGGGCTTTTGTGCCGACGCGACAGCGGCGGCGAGGTCAGTGCCGAGAGTGGCGTACGACGCGCCGGCTGATGCCGGCAGGGCACGCACGACAAGCATGGCACCGTCGGGAAGCTCGCCGAGGAGGGGACGCACCAGGTGCCGCAGACGACGGCGCACCCGGTTACGGACGACCGCGTTGCCGACGGCTTTGGATACGACGAAGCCGGCGCGCGCCGTGGAGGCTTGCACCGGCTCCTCGAGAAGCAGATGTACGACAACCGTGCCCCGGCCGACGCGTCGGCCGCCGCGAATCGCTGCGGCGAAGTCGGCGCTACGCCGCAGTCGCTGCGCCGCGGCCAGCACGACTACCTGGGCATTCCGGCCCGACAGCCGTCGGCTCAGGCCGACAGCTTGTCGCGGCCCTTGGTGCGGCGAGCCGACAGGATGGCACGGCCGGCACGGGTGCGCATGCGCAGCCGGAAGCCGTGGGTCTTGGCACGCCGGCGGTTGTTCGGCTGGTAGGTGCGCTTGCTCACGTCATTACTCCGTCAACATCCAGGGGGCATCAAAGCTGCAAGACGCCACTTTATCAGAGCGCGGCGGAGCAACCGCTCGACCCTACGCAGGGGGACCACGCCGGTCAACCATATCCTGGCCCGGCACGCCGATTTCGTGATCACCACCTCGGTGGTCCGTCTTTCTACACAGGTAGTGAATCTTTTCCCGCGCTCGGGCGCTTGCCAGGCATCGGTGGAGTTGAAGCTTCGGCGAGATCGCTGTTAGCGTGCCCGTTTGCTGGTCATCAGCGCTGCCCGCATACCACGACGAGTCGGCCAGAACCAGACAAGCAGGTTAATCGTTCGCCACGATGGGCCTGCAACCGCGCCGATCAGGCTCCGGGAAGTCTGCCGACCATCCGGCCGGGGAGCGTTTGCCGGGCATGCACAGGTTGTGGATAACCTGTGGATAGCCGGTGGCGCCGAACGTCTTCAGCACGTTGAATGTGGTGCTGGGTTGGGGAGACCGTCGACGCCGACAGGGCGGCGACGGGAAAGTCGGTAAGCCGGACATATAGCTACCGGGGGTCGGTGGCGATGGGGGTGGCGCGGCGGTGGCCGATGGTGTCGACCTGAGCGGTGTGTGGAAAGCGACGCTGGACGAACTGGCCGACGAGATCTCGTCGCGTCAGCAGCGCGCCTACCTCCAGCTCACGCAGCTACGCGCCATTGTCGAGGACACCGCGCTGCTCGCCGTGCCCGACGCCTTCACCCGCGATGTCATCGAGTCGCGCCTGCGCCCGGCGATCACCGAGACGCTGAGCCGCCGGCTGAACCGTCCGATCCAGGTCGCGGTGACGGTCAAGCCCCCCGAGGACGGCTCCGGCCTGCCCGGCACGGTGTACGGCACCCCGGTCGAGGCGTCGGCCGCCGAGGCTGACGAGTCCCAGCCGCGGCATTACGCCGAACCGCCGCGGCAGCCCGACCAGCCGCCTTACGATCCTTATCCGACCGGTTCCGCGCAGCGTTCCGCGCCCGGCCTGGCGTACGGCGTGCCCACCGCTCGCGGCGGTCAGGAGGCGCTCTTCGGCGACCCGCTGCCCTCGCCGCCGGCCCCGCCCGGCCGTGGCGGCCCGCCCGTGGGGCACATCACCGAAAAGACGGAATCCAACGACGGCTCCGCGCACCGCATGGCGTCCGATCCGTCGCAGTTGCGAGACAACCAGCGCCGTACGGACGAGCACCCGACGATGCACAGCGATCCGCGCGACGACACGCTCCAGATGCGCGGTGGCGACAACGGTCCCGGCCGCGACCACCGCGATCTTCGCCCGAGCAGCAATCCGCGCGGCACCAACGACGGCAATCGCCTCAACCCGAAATACATGTTCGAGACGTTCGTCATCGGCTCGTCCAACCGTTTCGCCCACGCGGCCGCCGTGGCCGTCGCCGAATCGCCCGCGAAGGCGTACAACCCGCTCTTCATCTACGGCAGTTCCGGACTGGGCAAGACGCACCTGCTGCACGCGATCGGTCACTACGCGACCACCCTCGGCCACGCGAGAAGCGTCCGCTACGTCTCCACCGAGGAATTCACCAACGACTTCATCAACAGCCTGCGCGACGACAAGACCCAGGCGTTCCAGAGGCGCTATCGCGACGTCGACATCCTGCTGATCGACGACATCCAGTTCCTGGAGAATCGCGAGCGCACCCAGGAGGAGTTCTTCCACACCTTCAACACGCTGCACAACGCGAACAAGCAGATCGTCATCAGCTCGGACCGTTCGCCGCGCCAGCTCGCCACGCTGGAAGACCGCATGCGTACGCGTTTCGAGTGGGGCCTGCTCGCCGACATCCAGCCGCCCGATCTGGAAACTCGTATCGCGATCCTGCAGAAGAAGGCCGCGCAGGAGCGCATGTACGCGCCCGACGACGTTCTCGAGTTCATCGCGTCCCGCGTCTCCAACTCGATCCGCGAGCTCGAGGGCGCCCTCATCCGGGTTACGGCTTTCGCGAGCCTCACCCGCTCGTCGGTGCAGCTCTCGCTGGCCGAAGAGGTCTTACGCGACTTCATGCCCGACGGCGCCGGCCCCGAGATCACCGCCGACCAGATCATGGTGTCGACCGCCGACTACTTCGGCGTCTCGCTCGAGGACCTGCGCGGTCACTCGCGCTCCCGCGTGCTCGTCAACGCCCGCCAGGTCGCCATGTATCTGTGCCGCGAACTGACCGACCTCTCCCTCCCGCGCATCGGACAGGCCTTCGGCGGCCGCGACCACACCACGGTCATGCACGCCGACCGCAAGATCCGGCAGCACATGGCCGAGCGTCGCTCCCTCTACAACCAGATCGCCGAACTGACCAACCGCATCAAGCAGAACAACCTCTGAGCAACGCGGCCCGCTCTCCAGTCCTTTAAACCAGAGAGCACAACCCGTTTCCAGTACGCGGGCGCGCAGTTCTCAACCGCACTGGCGCCACGCCCGCAGCTTCATCTCGGACCGTAGGGCTCAAGGCCGAATTTTCGTTCCGGGCGTTCCCGCGTCCCCAGCCGCAGTCCGCCGGCGCCCCACCCACAGCCCACGCAGCACGCCGTCTCTCCCTGCGGCCGTCACCCACGCGGCTTGACCTCGGCCCGAGCACGCTGAAAAAGCGCTGGCCAGCAAGGTCCCGTCCGTCGATCTCGGGCCCGCCCCGCCGACTCAGGCCCGCCCCGCCGACTCTGGGCTCACGCCATCGACCTCGGACACGCCATCGACCTCGGACACGCCGTCGACCTCGTTACTCACGCCGTCGACCTTGGGCTCACGCCGCCCTCCTTGGGGCTCACGCCGCCGACCTTGGGTTCCCGGTCTCGGCCTTGCATTCCTGGCGCCGTCCACACCGCATTTTCCCAGCTCTCTGCGCTGTCAGACCGCGTTGTCCACAGGCCGGCTAAGCGCCCAGAGCAGAGTGCTCATCGGCGCCCGTTGAAGTGCAGCTAACCCCTCGCCGCTCGGCGGAGTGCACGCTCGAGACGGACGGCTCCGGAGGGGCAATCACAACAAGATCCGGTCGGTTGACTCGCGTAGCTAGCGCGTTGTCCACACCCCTCCGCATCGCTGGCTAGGGGTAAATTTCCGCATTCCTCAGCATTTATCCACAGGCTGTGCACAACGGCTGGGCACTCAGCAGGGGTGTTGTCCACAGGTGCGACGGTCGCGAGGGCACTCGGGTGCCGGGTGAATACCCACACGGGTATTCACCCACACGTGCGTTTTGTCAACGGTGGGACGGGACGGTTTCGTGCCAACGTTATCCACACTTATACACAGGCATTCACAGGAAGTTATCCCCAGCGGTGGACAACCGGCCGGGGCTCTACCCACAGATGTGGACAGGCCCTGGGGAAATCGATGTGGACAAACACGGAGCGTCACAAAGTTATCCATGGACTGTGGACGCTTGTGGATTTCCTGTTGAAGACTCTGGGGACGACGTGCCGGTTGCGTCCCGACGCCATCCACAGGGCAGGGGACAAACCCAGTGGATAACCGGTGGATAGCCGGTGGACGACGGTGGAAAACCCGCGTCCGGCTCGAGGACTGTGGACGCAGACCCGGGTTTATACCCTGGTTTCCCACATGTGAATCACCGGTGGATAACCTTCTGACCTGCGAAAACGTGAGTTCTCCACAGTATGCACAGCCCCGATGAAGACGACTAGTTATCTCTCTAGGAGAACAAAAAGCAATCACAGGCGTTGTGGATGTTGTGGATCGGCTCGATGAGGGCTCGCCGCCCCTCCCGCCTCCAAGAGCGCACCGAGGCCAAGAGGTCGATCCGAGAGACTCACCGGGGCCGGTGCCGGAGACCGAGGACCGAGACGGCAGGAGCCAGAATCAAGTGGCACGTCACGGGACAGCCGGGGTGGGTCGTCAGCGGTCACGATGGTGGACGACACTGATTAGGTCACGATCGGCTCGGCGAATAAGGTTCGTGGGGTCGACGAAGCCCCCGACAGAGGAAGCGACGCGGAGGACAGCATGAAGTTCCGGGTGGAGCGAGACGCACTCGCCGACGCCGTGGCGTGGACGGCGAAGAGCCTGCCCAGCCGGCCGTCGGTGCCGGTCCTCGCCGGCGTCATGCTGCGCGTCACCGACGGCCGCCTGCAGGTCTCAGGCTTCGACTACGAGGTCTCCAGCCAGGTCACCGTCGAGGTGCAGGCCGACGCCGACGGTGCCGCCCTGGTCTCCGGCCGCCTGCTCGCCGAGATCACCAAGGCCCTGCCGGCCAAGCCGGTCGACATCGCCGCCGTCGGTGCCCACCTCGAGCTGGTCTGCGGCAGCGCCCGGTTCACGCTGCCCACGATGCCGGTCGAGGACTATCCGAGCCTCCCTGAGATGCCCGCCAGCGCCGGCACGATCGACGCGGCCGCCTTCGCCTCGGCCGTCTCCCAGGTAGCCATCGCCGCCGGTCGCGACGAGACGCTGCCGATGATGACCGGTGTGCGCATCGAGCTGAACGGCTCGACGATCGCGATGCTCGCCACCGACCGCTACCGCCTCGCGATGCGCGAGCTCGAGTGGAACCCCGACGACCCCGAGATCAGCATCAACGCGCTGGTCCCGGCCAAGACGCTGAACGACACCGCCAAGACGCTCGGCCCGCTCGGCGGTTCGGTCGTCCTCGCGCTCGCGCAGGGCAACGCCGGCGAGGGCATGATCGGTTTCGCCGGTGGCACCCGCCGCACCACAAGCCGCCTGCTCGACGGGGCCAACTACCCGCCGGTCCGCTCGCTCTTCCCGGCCACCAGCAACGCGCAGGCCCAGGTCAGCGTGGCCGGCCTGGTCGAGGTGGTCCGTCGTGTGGCGCTGGTCGCCGAGCGCACCACCCCGGTGCTGCTGAGCTTCAGCGAGGACGGTCTGGTCGTCGAGGCCGGTGGGACCGATGAGGCGCGGGCCAGCGAGGCGATGGAGGCCACCTTCACCGGCGAGCCCCTGACGATCGGCTTCAACCCGCAATATCTGATCGACGGCATGCAGAACCTCGGCTCCTCGACCGCGATCTTGTCGTTCGTCGACGCCTTCAAGCCGGCTGTGATCTCCCCCGCAGGCGAAAACGGCGAAATCGTGCCTGGTTACCGCTATCTGATCATGCCGATCCGGGTAACCCGCTGATACTGGGCATGTAAGAAACGCTCATCTAGGGGGAACACCATGCAGCTCGGCCTTATCGGTCTCGGCCGAATGGGTGGCAACATGCGCGAGCGGTTGCGCTCGGCGGGGCACGAGGTGGTCGGTTTCGACCACCACCCGGAGAACAGCGACGTGGCCAACCTGGCCGAACTGGTCGAGAAGCTCGCTGCTCCGCGAGTCATCTGGACCATGGTGCCCGCGGGTCAGATCACCGAGGACACCATCAACGAGCTCTCCGGGCTGCTGTCCGAGGGCGACATCATCATCGACGGCGGGAACTCGAAGTTCACCGACGACGCTCCGCGGGCCGAGCGCCTGAAGCCCAAGGGCATCAAGTACATCGACTGCGGCGTCTCCGGTGGGGTCTGGGGCCGTCAGCTCGGCTACGCGCTCATGGTCGGCGGCGACGAGGCCGACGTCGAGCACTGCCGGCCGATCTTCGAGGCGCTCAAGCCGGAGGGCGAGTTCGGTTTCGCCCACGCGGGCACGCACGGCGCCGGCCACTACGCCAAGATGATCCACAACGGCATCGAGTACGGGATGATGCAGGCGTACGGCGAGGGTTACGAGATCCTCATGGCGTCCGAGCTGGTCACCAACGTGCCGGCGGTCATCAAGAGCTGGCGCGAGGGCAGCGTCGTCAAGTCGTGGCTGCTCGACCTGCTCGACCGGGCGCTAGACGCCGACCCGGAGCTGGCCCAGATCAGGGGTTACGTCGAGGACACCGGTGAGGGCCGCTGGACGGTCGACGAGGCAGTCCGGCTCGCCGTCCCCGCCCACGTCCTGGCCGCGTCGATCTTCACGCGTTTCGAATCGCGTCAGGACGACTCGCCCGCCATGAAGGCCGTGGCCGCGCTGCGCCAGCAGTTCGGCGGTCACGCCGTCAAGTCTGTCTGAGCAGGCTGTGTACGTACGCCGGGTCGAGCTGACCGACTTCCGTTCCTACGAGCGGGTGGCGGTCGATCTCGAACCCGGCGTGTCCGTGCTGGTCGGCCAGAACGGCATGGGCAAGACGAACCTGATCGAAGCATTGGGTTATGTGGCCACTCTGGACAGTCACCGGGTGGCCACGGACGCCCCGCTGGTACGGGCCGGGGCGTCCTCGGCCGTGATCCGTTGCGCGATCGTCCATGAGGGACGCGAGCTGCTGGTCGAGCTTGAGATCGTGCCCGGCAAGGCCAACCGTGCCCGGCTCAACCGCTCGCCGGTACGCCGCCCGCGTGAGGTGCTGGGCGCGCTGCGTATGGTGCTGTTCGCCCCGGAAGACCTCGAGCTGGTGCGAGGCGACCCGTCCGAGCGCCGCCGCTACCTCGACGACCTGCTCGTCGCCCGCCAGCCTCGGTACGCCGGGGTGCGCTCCGACTATGACCGGGTGGTCAAGCAGCGCAACGCCCTGCTGCGAACGGCCTATCTGACCCGCAAGGTCGGCGGCAGCCGCGGCCAGGACCTGTCGACGCTTGCCGTCTGGGACCAGCATCTGGCCCACCACGGCGCCGAGCTGCTGGCCGGCCGCCTCGAGTTGGTCGCCTCCCTCGAGCCACACCTGACCAAGGCGTACGACGCCGTGGCCGCGGGACGCACCGCGGCGTCGATCGCCTACGCCGCCAAACTCGGCGAGGGCCTCACACCGGACCGCCCGGCCCTCGAGCAGGCGCTGCTGGCCTCGCTGCAGGAACGGCGCACGGCCGAGATCGAACGGGGCGTGACCCTGGTCGGCCCGCATCGTGACGACCTGACGCTGGCCCTCGGCGACCTGCCGGCGAAGGGCTACGCGAGCCACGGTGAGTCGTGGTCGTTCGCCCTGGCGCTGCGGCTGGCCGCCTACGACCTGCTGCGCTCGGACGGGATCGAGCCGGTGCTGGTGCTCGACGACGTCTTCGCCGAGCTCGACGGGGGCCGGCGCGAGCGTCTCGCCGCCCTGGTTTCGGACGCCGCGCAGCTTCTGGTCACCTGCGCCGTGCCCGAGGACGTGCCGGCCGCGCTGCGCGGAGCCCGTTTCGACGTCACGACCGGGACGGTGACCCGTGCCGGCTGACCAGGACGCCCCGCGCGACGAGGACAACCGCGAACGCCACGACGACCTGGTGCGCGAGCGGCATCAGGGCCTGGCTCGCGAACGCAGCGCCGACCTCTCCCGCGGCCTGCGCGACGACCTCGTGCGTGAGCACCGCCCGCCCCGGGCCGACGGCGACCGCCCCGACCCGCCGTCCACAGCGGAGCGCTTCTATCCACAGGCTGATCCCCAGGCGCTGGTCCGCAGCGAGCTCGGCGACGCTGACGACGGCTGGTATGCGACCGAGCCCCCGCCGCCCGGCGGCAGCCGGCGGCGCGACGAGAGCCCCGCAGCGGCCCCGGAGAGGCCCGGGGAGGGTTCCGCCCCGGGCGACGGGGGCTCGACGGCGCAGGAAGGCGCTGAGGGCGTTTCCGGTCCCGACCTGGCTCGCGCGGTTCTGGACGCCGCTCTGGCCAAACGCCGCGACGCCGCCGCGCGCAACCCGCGACGCCGTACAGGCTCCGGCGAAGGCCAGGGCACGGGCCGGCGTCCCCGCGGCTATTCGGGCCCCGGCCCCGACCCGCGCGACCCTCAGCTCTTCGGCGACATGCTCCAACGCCTGATGAAGGCGCGCGGCTGGGAACGCCCCAAGGCCGAGGCCACCGTCTTCGGCGCCTGGGAGAAGGTCGTCGGTCCCGACATCGCCAAACACAGCCGTCCGGTCAAACTGGACGCCGGCGTGCTCACGGTCGAGGCCGAGTCGACGGCCTGGGCCACCCAGCTACGCCTACTGGCGGCCACACTCCTTCGCAACATCGCTAAAGAGATCGGCCACAACGTCGTGACCAGGCTCAACATCCACGGCCCGGCTGCTCCTTCGTGGAACAAGGGACCCCGACGCGTCCAGGGCCGAGGGCCCCGGGACACGTACGGCTGAGCTCTGGGCCGTCAGTAGTCGGCGAAGACGGCGAACCCGCGCTCGGCGCAGCGGCGATAGAACCCGGCCAGGACGGCGAGCTCGGAGCGGGCGAAGCTCCAGTGCGGAGCGTTGCCGGCCTCGTCTCGCAGGGCGGTCAGGCGCTGGTCGAGCCACCGAAGTTGCTGCTCGGCGAGCCGTCCGGCGGCGATCGCGTTGCGCATCACGTCGGCCACCGTGTCGAAGGTGACCAGGTCGCCGTACTTCTCGTGACCCTCGACGAAGCGCTCCAGACCGCCGGCGATCCACGCACAGCCGTCCGGATCGATCACCGGGTCCTCGTCCTCGGCCGCGGCGTCGGTGGCGTAGAGAACGCCGCCGAGTCCCAGCAGAAGATCGACGAGCTCCGTGTACGCCGTGGCGCGAACCGTGCCGGTCTTGGCGATATGCAGTGCCAAGGCCCCGGTCGGAGCCGCGATCTCGGGCGCGTCAGCGATCGCGCCGAAGTCGACGAACTCGGCGGGAGCCACCGGATCGTAGTACTGGTTCGTCCGCGGCCAATGGACCGCGACGTTCTCCAGCCCCTTGTCGTGCGCCATGTGGGGGCCACCCCTCCTCGACCTCCGTCGCGGCCGTCCGGCCAACACCGGCCCGCGCGGGCAGAGGTTACGACACGAACCCCTGTCGCCGGGAGGCAGTGTCGCAGTGCGTGGCCGGGAGGCGTGGCAGGCGCGCCCTGACGATCAACCGCCGGATCACTTGTCGTTGCGCGGGGCCCCCGCTCCGTGTAGGGGGAGACTTGGGAGCGGCCTCAAATCCGGCTACGGCAATCTGAGGCACCCGGACGGGGTGCCGGACCCCCGGCAACTCGTTTCGGCGGAGTAGAATCGACGGAGACCGGGAAAACCTGTGAGTAACGATCGCGGTTCGGCTGTCGTTCGGCGCTTTGTCGCTGCCGTTCGGCTTTGTCTTGGACGAATCGGACCGCTGTCGTCACGCTACGCGGTTTTCCCAGCCGATCACGATCCGCGGGCCTGCCGCGGCGACCGGCGTGCACGGTTCCACCGGTGGTCCGCTCCTCTCCGCGGGTTGTCATCTGTGGCTCATCGTGCCTGCTGGTGGCCGCCCGCATGCCCGCCGACCCCGTGCGGGGCCCCAGCGGGTCAAGTGCGAGAAAGTGGCCGAGGGTGGCAGAGAACAAGCAGGAGTACGGTGCTGATTCAATCACCGTGCTGGAGGGTCTCGAGGCGGTCCGCAAGCGCCCAGGCATGTACATCGGTTCCACCGGCGAGCGGGGTCTGCACCACCTGGTCTGGGAGGTCGTCGACAACGCGGTCGACGAGGCCCTGGCCGGCTACTGCGACACGATCGACGTCGTTCTGCTCGCCGACGGTGGCGTGTCCGTGACCGACAACGGCCGCGGTTTCCCGGTCGACCTGCACCCCAAGCTCAAGAAGCCGGGCGTCGAGGTGGCGCTGACCGTGCTGCACGCCGGCGGCAAGTTCGACGGCAAGGCGTACGCGGTCTCCGGTGGTCTGCACGGCGTCGGCGTCTCGGTCGTGAACGCGCTCTCCAGCAAGATGTTCGTCGAGATCAACAAGTCCGGCAACGTCTGGCGTCAGCACTACACGGCGTCCAAGCCGGGTCCGCTCGAGAAGGGCGAGACCACCGACAAGACCGGCTCCATGGTGCAGTTCTGGCCCGACCCGACGGTCTTCGAGACGACCGAGTTCGACTGGCAGACGATCTACCGCCGGCTCCAGGAGATGGCGTTCCTCAACCGCGGTCTGACGATCAACCTCACCGACCTGCGGCCCGAGTCGGCCGACGACAAGGGTGAGCCGCGCAAGGTCTCCTTCATGTACGCGGGCGGCATCGCCGACTTCGTGCGCCACCTCAACGCCACCAAGAGCGCGATTCACAAGACCGTGATCGAGTTCGGCACCGAGGACAACGAAGCGCGCATGGCGGTCGAGATCGCGATGCAGTGGAACGAGTCGTACGGCGAGTCGGTCTACACCTTCGCCAACCGCATCAACACGCACGAGGGCGGCACCCACGAAGAGGGCTTCCGCGCCGCGCTGACCAGCGTCGTCAACCGGTACGGCAAGGACAAGAAGCTGCTCAAGGGCGACCAGAACCTCTCCGGTGAGGACATTCGCGAGGGCCTCGCCGCGATCATCTCGGTCACCCTGGCCAACCCCCAGTTCGAGGGCCAGACCAAGACGAAGCTCGGCAACACCGACATGAAGAGCTTCGTGCAGAAGGTCTGCAACGAGCAGCTCGCCGACTGGTTCGACCGCAACCCGGCCGACGCGAAGAGCATCATTACCAAGGCCGACCAGGCCGCCCGGGCCCGCATCGCGGCCCAGCAGGCGCGCAAGCTGGCCCGGCGTAAGTCGCTGCTCGAGTCGGGGTCGATGCCGGGCAAGCTGGCCGACTGCCAGTCCACCGACCCGCGCGAGTCGGAGCTGTTCATCGTCGAGGGTGACTCGGCCGGCGGCTCGGCCAAGCAGGGCCGCAACAGCCGCATCCAGGCGATCCTGCCGATCCGCGGCAAGATCCTGAACGTGGAGAAGGCCCGGATCGACCGGGTGCTCAAGAACAACGAGGTCCAGTCGCTGATCACCGCGCTGGGCACCGGCATCCACGAGGACTTCGACGTCGCCAAGCTGCGCTATCACAAGATCGTGCTGATGGCCGACGCCGACGTTGACGGTCAGCACATCCAGACGCTGCTGCTGACCCTGCTGTTCCGCTTCATGCGGCCACTGGTCGAGATGGGCCACGTCTACCTGGCCGCCCCGCCGCTCTACAAGATCAAGTGGAACAAGCGGGGCGACGACGCGCAGTACGCCTACTCCGACCGTGAGCGTGACGGGCTGATCGCGTTGCGTCAGCAGAAGAAGGCGAACGCCAAGCCCGACGACATCCAGCGGTTCAAGGGTCTCGGCGAGATGAACTTCCAGGAGCTGTGGGACACGACGATGGACCCGGCCACCCGAACGCTACGCCAAGTGACGCTCGACGACGCCGCGGTGGCCGACGAGCTCTTCAGCGTGCTGATGGGTGAGGACGTGGAGGCGCGGCGCTCGTTCATTCAGCGCAACGCCAAGGACGTGCGGTTCCTCGACATTTAGTTGACGTGGGGGGTTGCTGTATCCACAGCGGCCCCCCACTTTCCACAACCTTATCCACAGCCGGATGCGTATTTTCGCCGCACTTGTCTGGTTTTACCTTGAGTAAGGGTTAACAGTGACTGACACTCCCGAGACTTCCGACGGCGACGAGTTCCCCGAGACCGGCGGTGTGGCTCAGCGGGTCGAGCCCGTCGGCCTCGAGGTCGAGATGCAGCGGTCGTACCTCGACTACGCGATGAGCGTGATCGTGGGCCGCGCGCTGCCCGACGTCCGCGACGGCCTCAAGCCCGTCCACCGCAAGATCCTCTACGCGATGTACGACTCCGGCTTCCGCCCGGACCGCGGCTACGTCAAGTGCGCCCGCGTCGTCGGCGACGTGATGGGCAACTACCACCCGCACGGAGACTCGTCGATCTACGACGCCCTCGTGCGCATGGGCCAGCCGTGGTCGCTGCGCTACCGCTTGATCGACGGCAATGGCAACTTCGGTTCGCCGGGCAACGACCCGCCGGCGGCCATGCGGTACACCGAGTCGAAGCTCTCGCCTCTCGCGATGGAGATGCTGCGGGACATCGACGAGGACACCGTCGACATGCAGGACAACTACGACGGGCGTACGCAGGAACCGACGATTCTGCCCGCGCGGTTCCCCAACCTGCTGGTCAACGGCTCTGAGGGCATCGCCGTCGGCATGGCCACCAAGATCCCGCCGCACAACCTGCGCGAGATCGCCGCCGCCGTGCAGTGGGTGCTCGACCACCCCGAGGCCGACGAGCCGACCGTCCTCGAAGCGCTGCTCGAGATCGTCAAGGGCCCCGACTTCCCGACGTACGGCCTGATCGTGGGCCAGCAGGCGATCCAGGACGCGTACCGCACCGGTCGCGGTTCGATCCGCATGCGCGCCGTGGTCGAGGTCGAGGAGGACGCCCGTGGGCGCCCCTGCCTCGTCGTCACCGAACTGCCCTACCAGGTCAACCCGGACAACCTCGCCGAGCGCGTGGCCGAGCTGGTCAAGGAGGGCAAGCTCACCGGGATCGCCGACATCCGCGACGAGTCCTCCGGGCGTACGGGCTTGCGGTTGATCCTCGTCCTCAAGCGGGACGCGGTCGCCAAGGTCGTGCTGAACAACCTCTACAAGCACACCCAGCTGCAGGAGACGTTCGGCGCGAACATGCTGGCGCTGGTCGACGGCGTGCCGCGCACGCTCAACCTGGCCCAGTTCATCCTCTACTACGTCGAGCACCAGATCGAGGTCATCCGCCGGCGGACCGCGTACCGCCTGCGCAAGGCCGAGGAGCGCGCGCACATCCTGCGCGGCCTGGTCAAGGCGCTCGACGCCCTCGACGAGGTCATCGCCCTGATCCGGCGCTCGCCCACGGTCGAGGACGCTCGCTCGGGCCTGATCCAGCTCCTCGACATCGATGAGGTGCAGGCCGGCGCGATCCTCGACATGCAGCTGCGTCGCCTGGCCGCCCTCGAGCGCCAGAAGATCATCGACGAGCTGGGCAAGATCGAGATCGAAATCGCCGACCTCAAGGACATCCTGGCCAAGCCGGAGCGGCAGCGGGCGATCGTCTCCGACGAGCTCGGTGAGATCGTCCAGAAGTACGGCGACGACCGTCGGACGCAGATCATCCCGTTCGATGGCGAGGTCTCGATGGAAGACCTCATCACGCGCGAAGACGTTGTGGTGACGATCACACGGACCGGTTACGCGAAGCGCACCAAGGTCGACCTCTACCGCTCGCAGAAGCGCGGTGGCAAGGGCGTCAGCGGTGCCACGCTGCGCCAGGACGACATCGTGTCGCACTTCTTCGTGATCTCGACCCACGACTGGATGCTGTTCTTCACCAACAAGGGACGTGTCTACCGGGCCAAGGCGTACGAGTTGCCGGAAGCGGCCCGGGTGGCGAAGGGCCAGCACGTCGCGAACCTGCTGGCGTTCCAGCCCGACGAGCACATCACCCAAGTCATCCAGATCCCGAATTACCAGGTCGAGCCCTACCTTGTGCTCGCCACCAAGAATGGTCTCGTGAAGAAGACCCGGCTCGAGGAATTTGACTCCAACCGAAGCGGTGGCATCATCGCCATCAACCTTCGGGAGGACGACGAGTTGGTGGGTGCTGCGCTGGTGTCTTCGGAGAACGACCTTCTCCTGGTTTCCAAGCACGCCCAGGCGATCCGATTCAACGCAACCGATGAGGCGCTGCGTCCTATGGGTAGGGCCACCTCGGGAGTGATCGGCATGCGGTTCAGCGACAACGACGAGCTCCTGGCCATGGAAGTGGTTCGGGAGGGTATGGATGTGTTGGTCGCCACCAATGGTGGGTATGCGAAGCGCACACCGATCGAGGAGTATCCCGTGCAGGGCAGGGGCGGCAAGGGCGTCCTCACCGCGAAGATCACGGAGCGCCGTGGTGGACTGGTGGGTGCACTCGTGATCAGCCCCGAGGATGAACTATTTGCCATCACCAGCAATGGTGGTGTCATCCGGACTCCCGTGAAGCCTGTACGGCGCACACGGGATCGGAACACAATGGGGGTCAAGCTGATGGACCTCCCAGAAGGTGTAACCATCGTGGCGCTTGCTCGCAATGCCGACGAGCCTGACGAACAGGACTAGTTGATGCCGGAGACACAGGCGAAGTCGGGGGCCACGGGGAGCTCAGCGACTCCGAACGAGGCGGCCAAGAAGGACGGCGCCGCCCCGAACGGACGCGAGGCCGCGGCTCGTGCGGCGACCCCCGCCGATGCCCCGTCCCCGCCGAAGTTCACCCGGGCGCCGGGCATGGCCCCGCCGCCCGGTGAACCCGCCGACCAGGACGGCTCCGACGCCAAACGGCCGGGACCGGCCGTCAAGGGCTCGGCCAGCGTGCCGACCGTGACCAAGGGCAAAGGTGCCGCCCCCGGCAGCACCTCCGGCCGGGTCAGCGTGCCGCCGGCCGGTAAGCCCGGCTCGAGCACCGGTCCGCAGCAGCGGCCCGGCGGCTCGACCGGCAGCGTCACGCCTCCCGCCGGGGCCACCGGCTCCGCCGCGGTCGGCGCGGCCCGCGTCACCGAGGTGGTGCGCTCGGCGCGGTCCACGGTCACGTCGGCGGCCGCCCGCGGCCCCCGGCGGGCCCGGCTCAACCTCAAGCGGATCGACCCCTGGTCCGTCATGAAGTTCTCGTTCGCCGTCTCGGTCGTGCTCTTCATCGTGGTCGTCGTCGCCACCTCGGTGCTCTACCTCGCGCTCGACGCCATGGGCGTCTGGACCGAGGTCAACACGAGCCTCAAGGAGCTGGTGAACGCCAGCGGCGGCGACGAGGCGTCGGCGAGCGGTGGCTTCCAGGTGACCGCCTGGGGCGTCATCGGCACGTCGATGCTCATCGGTGCGGTAAACGTTGTTCTGTTCACAGCGCTGGCCACGCTGGGTGCCTTCATCTACAACGTCTGCGCCGACCTGGTGGGCGGGGTCGAGCTGACCCTCGCCGAGCGGGACTGACGGACGATCTTGGGTTCGGGAGCCACCCCCCGTTTTGGTGGCTCCCACCCCGGTGCGGTAACCTTCGGTGTCGCACTTGAGGGGCTATAGCTCAGTCGGTTAGAGCGCAGAGCTGATAACTCTGAGGTCGCTGGTTCGATTCCAGCTAGCCCCACGAGCGTCGGCGGCCCCTGTCCACGGAAAGCGTGGACCGGGGCCGCTCGTTATGCTGGCTCAGGGGGGCCGAGCCCCCTGAAACCCCACGTTGCGGTGGTCGCTCTGAGCGTCCTGGTTACGCTCGGGTCTGAGCGTCCTGGTTACGCTCGGGTGGTGCTCGTGGCCTGGCGGCCACATCCAAGCTTCGCTTCATTTGGGTCGTTCGGGATGGAGAGCCTTATGCTTAAGAAGCTCCTGATTGTTGCCGGCGTTGTTGGTGCGGCGGCCTTGATCTTCAAGAAGGTTAAGGCGTCCAGCGATGAGCGGGCGTTGTGGCACGAGGCCACTACCGCGCCTGACCTTCGATAAAGGCCGGGGTTCGGGGGCCCTAGCTCAACTGGCAGAGCACCGCCTTTGCAAGGCGGGGGTTAGGGGTTCAAGTCCCCTGGGCTCCACTCGAAAATCTCGTCCCTTCGGCTTTGGCCGGAGGGACTTTTTGCTGTCCTGTGAGGACTGCTCAGGCGCTTTGTGGTGGTCTGAAGCGCCTGGGCGTGAATCGGAGTCGCGTGGCTGGTCCGGGGGGTCGTGGGGTGGGGGCGTTTGATCTACTGGGCGGCGTGCGGCGGCGTGCTTTTTTGAGTCTTCTGGCCGGTGGGCTGTTGGCGGGGTGTGGAGCCCGGGCCGAGCCTGCGGTGGTGCCGTCGACTTCGCCTCGCGGGAACGCGGTGGCGGGTGACTACGGGTGGTTCTCGCAGGTTGGTGACCTGAGCAAAGGGTTTTGCTTTGTTTGGGTGCTCGGGGTGCGGCCCGTGCAGGTGCTTGAACGCATGGGGGCCGATGAGCTCGAACGCATCGGGTGGCAGCAACTCGTCGGGGCCGGGGACGGGCAGCGCGGAGTGACCGACAAGCGGTACTTCGGGGTGTCCCGGATCTCGGATGACTGGTCGTTGGTGGTGGAGGACAACGGCTCGCTCGGGCGGGCTGACGAGCTGCTGCGGCCGTTGTCGGTGGGGACCAAGGTTGTGGTGGTCCATCGGGATGCGGACGGTCGTGGGCGGTTCCTGCTGCTGGAGGACCAGTCCGTGCGGCTCGACTTCGACCCGATGTCGGACGGGCCCCGTGCGGGGGCCGCGGCCGCGGCTTTGAACCCGACGGTTGAGGCGTCGGGATTCGATGGGGCGGCTGAGCCCGCACGGCGGACTGCGGCCGCGTTTGCGCTGGCCGAACGACTTACCGGCGTACGGCTTGATCTTGAGGTTTTGCGGGGTCGAACGTATCTGTTCAGCGTGGTGCCGGCGCCTCTCTGAAAGAGTCAATAGCCGTTCGGTTGTTGCATCGCGGTGGCGTGGGAGACACTATCCTCGTGTGACCAAGCGCACAACTGAGCTGCTCACCATTGGTGAGGCGGCGATCCTGCTGAAGTTTCCGCGGCGGCGGGCGCTGGATCTTTGCGCGCGCGGGCTCCTGCCGTACGTCAGTCTTGGGCGGCAGTGGCGGGTGCGCCGGGAGGACGTCGAGGCGCTCATCCACCCTGTGCTGACGCGGGCCGAGCTGGAGCAGCTCTGGTTGCATCAGGCCGTCGCTACGAGATTCACGGCGCAGCCGGGTGCGGTACGCGCGATCGCGGAGATCAATCTGCGCCGGCTGCGACGCCTTCACCCGGGCGGCCGGGAGTGGGACTGGCTCGAACGGTGGGAAGTGCTGCTGTCGGGCGAACCGGAGGCTGTGCTGGACGCGCTCACGTCGCCGGCGCAATACGCGGTCAAGTTGCGTTCCGCGTCGCCGTTCGTGGGCGTACTGTCCGAAAGGGAGCGTCGCACGGTGCTCGATGCCCTGACGGAGAGCCGCCGTGACCAGGTCCGTCCGCTGCGGCTGGCCAGTCTCGTGCGAGTCATGCGCGCTGTGTGAGTCCTCGATCACAAAACAAGAAAAGGGTCTTATGTAACTCGGCGCGTCGGGCGGATAGTGAATCGGTTCCAAGATTCGGTCGCGCGATGTGCGCCCGGGAGGTACCGATGCCGACCACCATCCCCCATTCCACTACCGCGACGAAGCTGCAGGGCGTTCTCGAAGCGCTGCTGCAGACTCCTCTGCCCATGCGCGTGCGCGCCTGGGACGGTTCCACCGCTGGCCCGGCCGACGGGCCGACGCTGGTGATCAAGCATCGCCGCGCGCTGCGCCGGTTGATGTGGCAGCCCAACGAGCTGGGTCTCGCCCGTGCCTACGTCGCCGGCGAGCTCGACGTCGAGGGCGACCTCTACGACGCCCTCGTTCGCCTGGCCGCGCTGGTCTGGCGCGCGCCCGACGTCAAAGATGTGCCGATCCGGGCGGTCGCGGGCGACCTCGTGCGCCTGGGCGTGCTCGGCACGCAGCCCAAGCCGCCGCCGGAGGAGATGGTCGTCAGCGGCGCCCGGCACAGCAAGCGGCGCGACCGGCAGGCGATCAGCCACCACTACGACGTGGGCAACGACTTCTATCGCCTCGTCCTCGGGCCGAGCATGGTCTATTCGTGCGCCTACTGGACGTCCGACCGGCCCGGCTACGACCTGGCCGACGCGCAGCGCGACAAGCTCGACCTGATCTGCCGCAAGCTCGGCCTGCAGCCCGGTCAGAGGCTGCTCGACGTCGGCTGCGGCTGGGGCAGTCTGGCGATCCACGCGGCCCGGGAGTACGGGGTGCAGGTCGTCGGCATCACCCTTTCGACCGAGCAGGCCGAGTTTGCCCGCAAGCAGGTCGCCGAGGCCGGCCTGGCCGGACAGGTGGAGATCCGGATCGAGGACTATCGCGACCTCGAGGACGGGCCCTACGACGCGATCTCGAGCGTGGGCATGGCCGAGCACGTCGGCACCGAGCCCTACGCGGAATATGCGGCGATCCTCTACGCCCAGCTCAAGCCGGGCGGACGGCTGCTCAACCACCAGATCTCGCGACTGCACCTGCCCGCCAAGCAGCCGCATCAGGCGCGCAGCTTCATCGACGCATACGTCTTCCCGGACGGTGAGCTGGCGCCGGTGGGCACCACGGTCACGCTGCTCGAGCAGGCCGGCTTCGAGGTACGCGACGTGCACGCGCTGCGTGAGCACTACGGGAAGACGCTGCGGGAGTGGGTCGCGAACCTGGAATCGGAGTGGGCGACGGCCGTGCGGCTGACCAGTCCGGGACGCGCTCGCGTGTGGCGGCTCTACATGGCGGCGTCGGCGCTCGCCTTCGAGCAGTCACGCATCGGAGTGAACCAGGTCTTGGCCGTCAAGGATCACCGTGACGGAGCGGCAGATATGCCGGCGACTCGGAGTGACTACTCGGTCTGATCGGTTTCGGACTACGTCGATGTCTCTGTCCGATCTGTCCTCATCGGTCGGTGACGCTTCCGTTACGCGGGAACGAATGTGGGCGTTATCCACAGGCTTCGAAGTTGTCGTGCGGAACGTGGCCGGAGCCGGTTAGCCTGCGTTTCGTGAGCGAACGAAAACGGGCCGCCGCCGTGATCGTGCGGGACGGCCGTGTACTGATGGTGCACGAGCGCAGCCGACGATCCGGTGGCGGTGAGTGGTGGACCCTGCCGGGCGGTGGCATCGAACCCGGCGAGACCGCCGAGCAAGCCGTGAAGCGGGAGGTCTTCGAGGAGACCGGCCTGGTGGTGAGCCATGCCCGCTACGTCCTTGAAATGCCCTATCCCTCGGGGATGACCTCGGTGTTCTCGGTGACCGTGGCCGACGGCGAGCCGCGGGTCGGCGCCGATGACGGGGTCGGGCCCGAGACGCTCGGGCTCGACTGGCTGCCCGCGCCCGAGCTGCCGACGGAGACGAACGGTGGCGTCCCGGTCCCGCCGATCATCGTGGTGCTTCCGACCTGATGGCGGCCGCCCGTCCGGTCGTGAAGGTGGCCGGGCTCGGCAGCGATGCCGGGTGGCTGTGGGCGGGCAGGGTCGAGTTGTGTCCGGCGGCGTGCGAGCGGGTCATCGGGCCGTGGCCGGCGGTGGGAGCGTGGCCTTGGTGACGGCGTCGCAGAACAGCACCGTCGGCTGCGGTGTCATCAGCGCTGGGTCGCGCGGTCGGGTCTTGAGCGTTGGGTCGCGCCGTGGCGTTCTGGGTGCTGGGCCGTGCGGCGGTGTCTTGACCGCTGGGCGGTGCGGTTGTGTTTTGGGTGCTGGGCGGCGCCGTGGTGTTTTGGGTGCTGGGCGTGGGTGCGGCGTTCTGGGTGCCGGGCGTCTCGGTGGTATCCCGGGTGTTCGATCCGGTGGCGATGCGCGCAGTCTCTGTGGCGCAGCGCTCCGCGGCGGCGGGCTCGTGCGGCGGCGGGGTTTGTGCGGCCAGTGTGCGGCGGCGTTCGGTCACGAAGAAGGCGCAGCAGGCGATGTAGGCGACGGCCAGCACCAGACCCAGGCCCCGCGTCGGCCAGGTGTCGAAGACCAGGATGCTCGTCAGCAGCGCGACCTCGGCCCACACGCCCAGCAATACGGCGTTTGTCGTGTCCTCGCGCGTCCACCGAGATTGAGCACGGCGGGCCTGCCGCTTCATCTCCTCGATCAGCGAGTGGCCCAATCCGAGCGTGAGAGTGCCGAGCAGTAACGTCGCCGACAACGACTGGTGGTCCCCGCCCACCGCGGCGGACATGGCGGTACCGCCGGCGAGCAAGGCCAGCCCACCGACGGTCCCGATCCGTCCTTCACGACGCTCCTTCACAATCCCTGACGGTCGGCAGCCGGGGCCGCATCCTGAGGAAGTCCGCCCGCCATCATGACGACGGCGAAGTATTGAGCAAGGATTGCGGTCGTGATGGGAAGCCTGAAGCTCGAACCCGCCCGATCCCGCCCCGACCTGCTGGCCGTTCCGGTCGCCAAGGCCCTCGCTGTCTGGCCCGGCGATGCGCCGATCGACGCCGACCAGGTCCTGGTCGCCCCGATCGACGCGAACCTGGCCGACACGGCTGCCTTCTGCGAGGCGTACGACGTGGGTCTGGACGTCTCGGCGAACTGCGTGATCGTTGCCGGCAAGCGGGGCGAGATCGTGCGTTATGCGGCCTGCATCATCCTGGCCACCACCCGCGCCGACGTGAACGGCGTGGTGCGCAAGCGGCTCGACGTGCGCAAGTGCAGCTTCGCGCCGATGGACGACGCGGTCCGCCTGACCGGCATGGAGTACGGCGGCATCACCCCGATCGGCCTGCCCGCCGACTGGCCGATCCTGGTCGATGCCCGCGTCGCCGCCGCCCCGCACGTGATCATCGGTTCCGGCGTGCGGCACAGCAAGATCGTTATCGCGGGACCGGCGCTGGGTGCCCTGCCGGGCGCCGAGGTGATCGAAGATCTGGCCCGCCCGGTCTGATAGGCGTACGTCGATAAGGTTTCACGTGGAACATCATCGACCGGCGTCGACGGCCTCGCGTCGGGCGATCTCGTGCAGGGCCGACACCAGGCTCGACGTCTCCTGGGCGCCCTGCACGGCGTACTTCCCGTCGATGACGAAGAACGGCACGCTTGAGATGCCCAACTCGCGGGCCTCGGCCAGGTCGGCGTGCACGGCGCCGGTGCCCGCCTCGGACGAGAGGTAGGCACCGGCGGCAGCCGCGTCGAGACCGATCGACCAGGCCACCGAGGCGAGCACCTTGTGCGAGCCGAGGTCTAGCCCGTCGCTGAAGTGTGCCCGTTGCAGGGCCTCGAGCATCTCGGCCTGACGCTCCTGACCGGCGGCCCACGCGATCAGCCGGTGGCTGTCGAACGTGTTGGCCGTGATCGCCCGGTCGAAGTCGAAGCGCAGCCCTTCACCGGCGCCGAGCGCGGTGACGTGGGCATATCGCTGACCGACCTGCTCGCCGAACTTGGCCGCCGCGACCTCCTTGGCCGGCCGGCCCTCCGAGATGCGGGAGGGGTCGAGCTGGAAAGCCCGGAATGTCACAGTGACGTCCCCGCCGAACTGGGCGATTGCCGCTTCCAGCCGCCGCTTGCCGAGGTAACACCACGGGCACACGACGTCGGACCAGACCTGAATATCCACAAGGGCCTCCGTCGGCGAGGGGTGGGGTGACGGGCGAGGGGTGGGTGACGGCGAAGGGTGGGGTGACGGCGAAGGGTGGGGGTGAGGGGTCAGGGGGCGACGGTCTGGGCGGCGACCTGGCGCTTCAGGCGGGCCAGGATGGCTGAGCCGCCTCGGATTCTCAGGGGGCTGATCGCCTGGGCCAGGCCCATGCGGGCGTAGAGGTCGTCGGGAACGGCGAGGATCTCGGCGGCTGTCGCGCCCTCCAGGCCCTCGGCGAGGATGCCCGCGAAGGCGCGAGTGGTCGGCGCCTCGGGCGGGCAGTCGAACCACGTCTCGACCGTGTCGTCAGGGCGAACCACGGCCTTGAGGAAGAACTGGGTCTGGCACTCCGGCACCTGCTCCATGCCGTCGTGCCCGGCGAGGTCGGCCGGTAGCGGCGGCATGGCGTCGGCGAACTCGAGCAGCATCTCGAGCACCAGCTCGCGCGGC
This sequence comes from Actinoplanes solisilvae, assembly GCF_003999975.1. GTDB lineage: Bacteria > Actinomycetota > Actinomycetes > Mycobacteriales > Micromonosporaceae > Actinoplanes > Actinoplanes solisilvae. The sequence continues at coordinate 41,845 of NZ_RJAC01000020.1, forward strand.
GCCGAGGCGAACTCCTCGACGATCTCGGCGAGTTTCGGGGGCATGTCGGTCACGGCTCCGACGATAACGCGACCACCCCACACAACCGTCCGAGAGTTCTCAGGCCGCGGTGGACGTCGGCATCAGCGCCACGTCACTGAGGCTGAGGATGCCCACCACCTTGCGATCCGCGTCGCAGACCAACAGGCGGCGGACGCCGCGCTCGCGCATGGCCTGCACCGCCTCGTCGACCGTGGCCGACTGCTCCACCATGATCAGCTCATGGGACGTGATGTCGCCGAGAGAGGTCGTACGTGGGGGCAGGTTTTCGGCTATGGCCCGCACCACGATGTCGCGGTCGGTGACCACGCCCACCATCGTCGGGCCGCGGGTGACCACGACGTCGCCGATGCCTCGGTCGCGCATCACCTGCGCGGCCTCATCCAGCATCGTCGCCTCCGGCAGGTAGACCACCTGCCGGGTCATGACGTCGGCGACCGGCTTGGCCATTCGCGAACACCTCCCGTTGGGAATGGAGTTACCCGAGTGCTTCCCTGATTACACGCGGTATGTCCGTGACCGCCACCTCGTCACGCGACCCGGTGCGGCGATCGCGAACCTCGACGATGCCTTCACCCAGCCGCCGCCCGACCACGATGGACCTCGCGACACCGATCAGCTCGGCGTCGGTGAACTTCACCCCGGCCGAGATGTTCGGCCGGTCGTCGACGAGGACCCGCAGACCCGCCTCGACCAGCGAAGCACCCAGGGCGAGCGCCGCCTCGACCTGACCGTCCTTACCGGCCGCCACGATGTGCACATCGGCCGGAGCGACCTCGTCGGGCCAGAGCAGTCCACGTTCGTCGTTGTGCTGCTCGGCGATCGCCGCGACAGCCCGGGAGACCCCGATCCCGTACGACCCCATGGTCGGCCGAACCGGTTTGCCGTCCACTCCCAGCACGTCGACCTTGAACGCGTCGGTGTATCGCCGGCCGAGCTGGAAGATGTGGCCGATCTCGATGCCTCGTCGCATGGTCAGTTCGCCGTCCCGGCACGAGGGGCACGGGTCGCCGGCGCGCACCTCGGCCGCCTCGATCGTGCCGTCGGCGGTGAAGTCGCGCCCGGCCACCACATTGATCGCGTGCCGGCCGGCCTCGTTGGCGCCGGTGAGCCAGGCCGTGCCGGGCGCGACACGCGGGTCGGCCAGGTAGCGCGCCTTGATGCCCTGCGGGCCGATGTAGCCCTTGACCAGATCGGGCCGTGCCGAGAAGTCGTCGAAGAGGGTGGCCGTGGCCGGGGCCAGGGCGGCGTCGAGCCGCTTGAGGTCGACCTCGCGATCGCCGGGCACGCCGATCACCAGCACCTCGTCGTCGCCACCGGGGCGGTGCACCGTGACGACGACGTTCTTGAGGGTGTCGGCCGCCGTCCAGTCGGTGCGGCCGCCGAGCGCGCGGGTGTTGGCCAGCTCGACCAGCGAGGCGATCGTCGGGGTGCCGGGGGTGTCGTGCACCTCGAGCGGCCGCGCGGTCATCTCGGGCGAGGGCGGCGCCGGGGTCACGACCGCCTCCGTGTTCGCCGCGTAGGAACAGGACGTGCAACCGACGTACGTGTCCTCGCCCACCTCGGCTGTGGCGAGGAACTCCTCGGAGGCCGAGCCGCCCATCGCCCCCGACATCGCGGCGACGATCGTGTGCGACAGCCCCAACCTCGTGAACGCCCGCTGATAGGCCGCGCGCATGGTGGCGTACGCCTGGGTCAGCTCTTGATCGGTCAGCGAGAACGAGTAGGCGTCTTTCATCAGGAACTCGCGGCCGCGCAGCAGGCCACCGCGGGGCCGGGCCTCGTCGCGGTACTTCGTCTGCACCTGGAAGAGCACCAGGGGAAAGTCCCGGTACGAACTGGTCATGTCCTGCACGAGCAGGGTGAACATCTCTTCGTGGGTGGGCGCGAGCAGGTAGTCGGAGCCGCGCCGGTCGTGCAGCGTGAAGATGTCGTCGCCGTACTCGGTCCAGCGGTTGCTGACGTCGTAGGGCTCGCGCGGCAGCAGCGCCGGGAACGACACCTCTTGCGCGCCGACGGCCAGCATCTCGTCGCGCACGATCGCGGTGACCCGGTCGAGCACCAGCTTGCCGAGCGGGAGCCAGGTGTAACCACCCGGGGCGGCGCGACGGATGTAACCGGCGCGCAGCAGCAGCCGATGACTCGGCACCTCCGCGTCCGCCGGCTCCTCGCGCAGGGTCTTGAGAAGCAAGGTGGACATTCGCAACAGCATGCGCAGCAGCGTAGGGAGGATCACCGCCGAAAGCAGGTCATTAACGGGGTGTCGTGATCGTCACGCTACCGGTCACCTTCATTCAGTGCTTATGTGTCCCCACGAGGACCTAAGGCGCGTTAAGGGGGAGGCGACGATGGGCTGGCACAACTTCGTTGCTATGGGGGACAGCTTCACCGAGGGGTTGAACGACGCATACCCGGACGGCACCTTTCGAGGGTGGGCTGACCTGGTGGCCGCTCGCCTAGCGGTCGACTCGGGTCCGGATTTCGGCTATGCGAACCTGGCCATCCGGGGCAAGGTCATGCACCAGATCGTCGACGAGCAGCTCGAGCCGACCCTGGCCATGAAGCCCGACCTGGTCAGCATCGCGGCCGGCGGCAATGACGCTTTACGCGTACGGGTCGACCCGCACGCGCTCGTGCGAGAGCTCGACGGCGTGGTGCGGCAACTGCGTGACTCGGGGGCCGAAGTCGTCCTGTTCCGGTTCGCCGACGTGACCGTGAACCTGCCGGCCATTATCGGGCGGCGGGCCGCCGTGCTCAACGACGGCGCCAGCATGATCGCCCAGCGGTACGGCGGTTACCTGGTCGACCTGTTCGCCGACTCCGCCTTCCACCATCCGCACATGTGGGCGCCCGATCGGCTGCACCTCTCGCCGGCCGGGCATCGCCGGGTGGCCGGCCAGGTGCTGAGCGTCCTCGGGGTCGGCGTCGACGAAGACTGGATGCTCGTCCCGCCGATGCCCGAGCCCACGCCGTGGCTGCTTGCCCGCAGTGCCGACCTGCGCTGGGCCCGTGAGCACCTCGCGCCCTGGGTCAGCCGCCATCTGCTCGGCCACTCGTCCGGCGAATTGGTCAGCGCCAAACGGCCGGTGCTTGCTCCGATCGGATGCGGCGGCGAGTGACGGGCGGCGGCGAGTGACGCGGCTGGGAGTGACGCGCGGCTGGGAGTGACGCGCGGCTGGGAGTGACGCGCGGCTGGGAGTGACGCAGAGCGCCCCTGATCACGCGACATAGAGGGCTAGCGTGGTGAACATGTCTGTTGCGAACGATTCGGCGCCTGCGCTCCAGGCGTACGCGCATCCCGACAAACTCGTCACCACCGAGTGGCTCGCGGCGAACCTCGACACTCCCGGCCTCGTGGTCGTCGAGTCGGATGAGGACGTGCTGCTCTACGACACCGGGCACATTCCCGGCGCGGTAAAGGTCGACTGGCATCTCGAGCTCAACGACCAGGTGACCCGCGATTACCTCGATCCGGCCGCCTTCGCCGCGCTCATGGAGGCCAAGGGCATCGGCCGCGACGACACGATCGTCTTCTACGGCGACAATTTCAACTGGTGGGCGGCGTACGCCCTCTGGGTCTTCAGTCTTTTCGGCCACCGCGACGTGCGTCTGCTCGACGGCGGCCGCCAGAAATGGGCGGCCGAGGGCCGGCCGATGACCCGCGACCGCACCGAGCGGGCGCCCGCGAAATATCCGGTGCCGGTGCGCAACGACGCCGAGATCCGGGCCTTCCGCGATCAGGTAATGGGCCACATCAGCAGCGGTCGGCCGCTGGTCGACGTGCGTTCCCCGCAGGAATACACCGGCGAGCTGACGCACATGGCGGCCTACCCGCAAGAGGGGGCGCTGCGCGGCGGCCACATTCCGGGCGCGCTGAGCAAGCCGTGGAAGTCGGCGGCCAACGAGGACGGCACGTTCAAGCCGGCCGACGAACTCGCGAAGATCTACCACGACGAGCTGGGCCTCGACTCGGGCGACGACATCATCGCCTACTGCCGCATCGGTGAGCGCTCCAGCCACACCTGGTTCGTGCTGCGTCACCTGCTGGGCTACCCGCAGGTGCGCAACTACGACGGCTCCTGGACCGAGTGGGGCAACCTGGTCCGGGCGCCGATCGCGACGGGTTCGGAGCCCGGCGGCCTGAGCTGAATGATCGACGGCGGGGCGGGTTGATCTTCTCGGGGATCCAGACCTGCCCCGTTTTTGTCGGCCGTTCGCGGTACCTTCTCCGCCGTGAGCAACACGTTCCAGGTCGATCTCCGCGGCATTGTCGATCTTCTGAGCCATCACCTCTACGCGAGCCCTCGTGTCTATGTGCGCGAGCTGCTGCAGAACGCCGTCGACGCGATCACCGCGGCCGGCGGGCCCGGGCTGGTGTCGATCACCACCGGCGCCGACGCGCTGCGGGTCAGCGACAACGGCATCGGCCTCACCGAGGCCCAGGTGCACGAGTTGCTCGCCACCATCGGCCGCAGCTCGAAGAGGGACGAGCTCGGTTTCGCCCGTCACGAGTTCCTCGGCCAGTTCGGCATCGGCCTGCTCTCGTGCTTCATGGTGGCCGACGAGATCCGGGTGCACACCCGCCGCGAGGGCTCCGCGGCCGTCCTGTGGACGGGCTATTCCGACGGCCGTTATTCCGTCGCCCCGGGCGATGAGCGCGAGCCGGGCACGACGGTCACGCTGCTGCCCCGCCGCGGTTCAGAACACCTTCTCTCCCGTACGACGGTTCGCGAACTCGCCGCGCTCTACGGCTCGCTGCTTCCCGTGCGCGTCGAGGTCGACGACGTCCCGGTCACCACCGGCACCCTGCCCTGGACGGGCCGCGACCCGGGGGCGTACGCGGAAGAGGTCTTCGGTTTCCGCCCGCTCGACGTGGTGCCGCTGGAGGTGCCCCAGGCCGGGCTCACCGGTGTCGCGTTCGTGCTGCCCACGCCGGTCAACCCGGCCGCCCGGGGTGGTCACCGCGTCTATCTCAAGCGCATGCTGCTGGCCGAGAGCGTCGAGGGCCTGCTGCCCGAGTGGGCGTTCTTCGCCCGCTGCGTGGTTGACAGCAGCGAGCTGAGGCCGACCGCGAGCCGCGAGGCGCTTTACGACGACAGCCTTCTGGCCGACACCCGCGAGGCGATCGCCGACCAGCTCCGCGGCTGGCTGGTGCGGCTCGCGTCGACCGACCCGCGCCGTCTCGGCGAGTTCCTCTCCATCCACCACCTGGGTGTCAAGGCGCTGGCCCTGCACGACGACGAGATGCTGCGCCTGGTCGAGCAGTGGGTGCCCGTCGAGACCAACATGGGCATGGTCACGCTGGCCGAGTTCCGCGAACGGCACGGCGTTCTGCGCTACGCCGCCGGTCACGACGAGTTCCGCCAGCTCGCCTCGGTCGCCGCCGCCCAGGACCTCGGCGTGATCAACGGCGGCATCGTCTACACCGCCGACATCGTCGAGCGCCTGGCCACTGTGGATGAGGACGTTCGCGTCGAGCGGCTCGAGCCGGCCGACGTGGCTGCTCGCTTCGCCGCCGTCGACACCGAGACCGAGCTGCGCCTTCGTCCTTTCCTGACGGTCGTGCAGCGCCGTCTCGACCGGCTCGGCTGCGAGGTCGTGGTGCGCGGCTTCGACCCGCCGACCGTCCCCGCCCTCTACCTGGTGAGTCGCGCCGCCGCCTTCAGCGAGCAGTTCACCGCGAGCCGCGACGTCGCCGACGACGTGTGGGCCGGCGTGCTCGACGCGCTGTCACACACGGTCGCCACCGACCGCCCGCAGCTCGTGCTCAACCACCGCAACGCCCTGGTCCGCCGCATCACCGCGCTCGGCGACCCCGATCTCGCCGGCCTGGCCGTCGAGTCGCTCTACGGCCAGGCCCTGATGCTCGGGCAGCACCCGATCCGCCCGGCCGACGCCGCTCTGCTCACCAGTTCGTTCATGGGCCTGCTCGACCGGGCCGTCCCGGGGGAGGACCGATGAAGACCGCCGACGAACTCTGGGACCTGTTCCGTCAGGCCGACGACCTGCCGCACGGCTCGGCCCAGATCGCCCTGGTCGAAGAGGTGCTGCGGCACGCCGACATCGTCGACGACCCCCAGCTGGCCTTCGCGATCCGGCTGCTGGCGACGAACGCCTACACCTACGGCGGCGAACCGGCCAAGGCGTTCGCCACCTTCGCCTGGTCGCTCAACGACTTCGACCGCAATCCGGGCCGGCACCACACGCACGGCAAACACACCCTGCTGTGGCACTTCAAGACCATGGTCAGCGCCATGACGAGCTTCCCCGAGATCCCGTTGCAGCGCACCTACGCGGTGCTCGACGACATGGAACGCCGCTACCTCGAGGACGGCCAGAGCCTCCAGGCGGTCCACAAGCACCGCTACCTGGTGGCGAGCCACATCGGCGCGCCCGAGGCCGACGAGTGGTTCGCCCGCTGGCAGGCGACACCGCGCGGCGAGCTCTCCGACTGCATCGGGTGCGACCCGTCGTCGACCGCGGCCTACTACAACCACCGCGACCGGTTCACCGACGTGATCGCCACCGCCGAGCCGGTGCTGGCCGGCGAGCTGACCTGCAGCGAGCAGCCTCAGGGCATCCTGCGCGAGCTGATGGTCGCCTACCTGCGCACCGGCCGCCCCGACGAGGCCGCCGACGCCCATCGCCGCTCCTACCGTCTCGAGCGTGGCAACCTCGCCGACCTGTGGAACATCGGCGTTCACCTGGCGTTCTGCGCGCGCACCGGCAACGAGAGCCGCGGGCTCGAGATCTTCCAGCGGCACGTCGGCTGGCTCGACCGCGCGCCGTCGCCGGCCGCCGAGATGAACTTCTCGGCCCACTCCGCCATGCTGCTGCGCCGTCTCACCGAGCTCGGGCACGGCGAGACGGTGATCCACCGGCGCGACAAGGGCGACATCTCCGCCACCGATCTGGCCGCCGTGCTCGCCGAGCGGGCCACCGACCTGGCCAAGCGGTTCGACGAGCGCAACGGCACCACCCACCAGAGCACGCAGATCGCCGGCAAGATCAACGCCGAGCCGTACGAGGTGACCCTCCCGCTTTCCCCGACGGCGCGCCGCCCGGCCGCGGTCCCGGCGCCACCGGCTGTCGTCACCGCGCCCGATCCCACGCCCGAGATTCCCGCCGAGGCCGGGGCGGCCGAGCTGCTCGACCTGGGCCACCAGCACTGGCGGGCCGACCGTGACGCGGCGCTGGCCGCGATCATCGAGGCGCTCGACGCGCGTTTCCCACGGCTCGACGATCCGCTTCTCGAGGCCCGCCGCGAGCAGCTCATCGGCAACCGCGCCCAGGATTCCGACGAGGAATCGCTGCACGATCACTGGTCGCGCGCGATCGAGCTGTTCGAGGCCGCGGGCGCGACGGGCCCGGCCAGTGCCCTTCGCGCTCGCCTGGCAATGGCCGCGCGATACGCCGGCGGTGATTTCGACGAGCAGCCGATCCGAGCCGACGTGACCCTGCAGGAAGAGCACGGCGGCGCCTTCGAGCGGGCCAACGCGTGGGCCCGCCTGTCGATAATGCATCTGATGGAGGGCCGCCCCGACGAGGCGAACGAGGCCGGCGACCGTGCCGACGCCTATGCCGAGCAAACTGGCGATCCCCGCATGATCGCCATGCACGCCCTGCTGCGCGCCCGCAGCCGTATGGCTGCTCACCGGCACGACGAAGCGGTGACCGCGGCGCGCCAGGCCTGGGAATTCTTCTCCCAGCACGGCCCGGCTCGCCGCGTCGCCGAAGCCGGCACGATCTATGGCCACACCGTCGACGACCCGGCCGTGCAGGTCGAGGTGTTCGGCGCCGTCATCGCCACCGGCGAGACCGACAACGCGCTGCCCGTCCGGGTCGGCCGCGGCAACGCGCTGCTGCGCCTGGGCCGGCCCGACGAGGCGATCCCCGATCTGGTCGAGGCGGTGGCGCTCTGTGCCGAGGCCGGGCTCGACGTCGGCGGCGCCCACGCCCGCAGTGATCTGGCCAACGCCTTCCGCCTCGCCGGCCGCCCGGTCGAGGGGGCCGAGGTGGCCGAAGAGGCTCTGGCGCTCTTCGAGAAGCTGGACGACGACGAGTCGGCCGACAACACCCGCTACCTGCTGGCCGGCCTTTATCAAGCGATCGGCGACAAGAACGGCGCACTCAGCCTCTATCACGATCTCATCGAGCGCCTGGCCGACAACCCGGCGGGCCGAGGTCAGATCGCCGAAGACGCCGCCGGGCTGCTCTTCGACCTCGACCGCGACGCCGAGGCGGCCGAGACGTTCCTGGCCGCGGCCTCGGCGATGCGCCAGGCCGACGACCTGATCGGCGAGCTGCGTGCCCTGCGCCGGGCGGTGAGCGCGCTGCACTACGCCGACCAGCCCGAACGGGGCGAAGAGGTGGTGCGGCAGGTCGGTGAGAAATACGACGCGCTGCCCGCCGAACTCGCGGCCGAACCGAATGCCGTCTTCCAACGCTCGATGGCCTTCTACGAAGCCGGTAACCTGTTGATGTCGCGGGGTCGTTTCGCCGACGCGGTGCCGCTTCTGCTGGGCGTGCCGGAAAGATTGGCCGCCATCGGCGCCGACGAACAGGCGACCCGCGTCGAGGGAATGCTGGCCGAGGCGCGGCGGCAGGCCGACGATGACCGTTCCACATCCTGAACGCCCGTTAAGGAAAACCTTGACGAGGGGTTAAAGTGGCGTCGTGACTACGGTTGATCAGCAGCAGCGCTCGGGGCCGCCCGCGCCCCGGCGGCGGTCCCGTCGCGACGAGATCCTCGAGATCGCGGTCGGTCTCTTCGCGGCTCGTGGCTATCACGGCGTCTCGATGGACGACATCGGCACCGCCGCGGGGGTGACCGGCCCCGCGCTCTACCACCACTTCGCCGGCAAAGAGGCGATGCTGGTGGCCGCTCTGATCCCGGTGAGCGAGAGCCTTCTGCACGGCGGCAAGGCCCGCGTCGCCCTGCACCCCGGCGACGCCAGCGCCGCGCTCGCCGACCTGATCGATTTCCACGTCGAGTTCGCGCTGGCCAACCCGGCCGTCATCGCGCTGCACCTGCACGAGCTCGACCGCCTGCCCGAAGAGCCGCGCCGTCAGATCCGCCGGCTCCAACGGCTCTATGTCGAAGAGTGGGTCACCGTGCTGGCCACGCTGCGGCCCGAGCTCGACGCGGCCGAGGCGCGGGTGCTCGCCCACTCGGCGTTCGGCCTGATGAACTCGACCCCGTTCCTCGGCGGTGAGGTCGATCGTCGCCGTCGTGCCGCCCTGCTGCGCGAGGCCACCGTGCACGCCTTGACCGGCCACTGAGCCCCACCGGAAACACCGAGCCGCCGCAAGACCGAGCCGCTCCGAAACGCGAGCTGCTTCTGTGACACCGTGGCGCAGCGGCACCGAACCGCTGCAACACCGAGCCGTTCTGTAACACCGAGCCGTTCTGCAACACCGAGCCGTTTTGTGACACCGAGCGCCCACACCCCCGGGCGCGCCAACAGTGACCGCCCCGATCGGGCGGCCGACACGAAGAGAAGGTCAACGATGATCGACTCGCTGCTCATCGCCAACCGGGGCGAGATCGCCCGCCGGATCATCCGGACGGCGAAACGGCTCGGCATCCGCACGATCGCCGTGCACTCCGACGCCGACGAGCACATGCCGTTCGTCCTCGAGGCCGACGAGGCCGTCTGCGTCGGCCCGGCCGACCCGGCCCAGAGCTACCGCAACACCGAGGCGATCCTGGCCGCCGCCAAGTCCACCGGTGCCCAGGCCATCCACCCCGGCTACGGCTTCCTCAGCGAGAACGCCGACTTCGCCCGGCAGGTCGAGGCCAACGGCCTGATCTGGGTCGGTCCGAGCCCCGAGGCGATCACCGCGATGGGCGACAAGATCAACGCCCGCAATCTGATGGCCGCCGCCGGGGTTCCGGTCGCCCCGGGAACCGAGCAGCCGGTCGCCACCGTCGACGAGGCGATCGCCGCCGCCTCCGGGGTCGGCTACCCGGTGATGGTCAAGGCGGCCGCCGGTGGTGGTGGCATGGGCATGGCCGTCGCGGCCGACGAGACCGCCCTGCGCGCCGAGTTCGAAAAGGTTCGCGCGTTCGCCGAGCGCATGTTCGGCGACGGTTCGGTGCTGCTCGAGCGCTACTTCCCCCGGGTCCGCCACGTCGAGGTGCAGATTCTGGGCCTGGCCGACGGCCGGGTGCTCGCCCTATCCGAGCGCGAGTGCTCGGTGCAGCGCCGCAATCAGAAGCTCGTCGAAGAGGCGCCCAGTCCGGCTGTCTCCCCCGAGTTGCGCCAACGCTTCCTGGCCGCCGCGGTGAAAGCCGGCGAGGCGGTCGGCTATCGCAACGCCGGCACGGTCGAATGCCTGCTCGACCCGGCCACCGGCGAGTTCTTCTTCCTCGAAATGAACACGCGCCTGCAGGTCGAGCACCCGATCACCGAGCTGATCCACGGCATCGACCTGGTCGAGCAGCAGCTGCGCATCGCCTCCGGGCTCGACGTCGACATTCCCCTGACGACCAGCGGCCACGCCATCGAGCTGCGTGTCAACGCCGAAGACCCGAAACGCTTCCTCCCCGGCCCCGGCAAGGTCACCACCTGGGTCGAGCCGACCGGCGAGGGTGTGCGGGTCGACTCCGGCTACGCCGAGGGCACCACGGTCGGCATGTCTTACGACTCCCTGATGGCCAAGCTGATCGTTTTCGGCGCCGACCGGGCCGACGCGATCGCCAAGGCCCGCACGGCGGTCGCCGGGTTCGCGATCGCCGGCCCCAAGAACAACCTGCCGTTCTTCGCCGAGCTGCTCGAGAACGACGAGTTCCTCTCCGGCGACTACGACACCGGCATCGTCTCGCGGATGAGGTGACGAAACGATGAACGTAAGCATTCGTGAGGTCGCCCCCCGCGACGGCCTGCAGAACGAGGAGCCGATCCCGACCGACGCGAAGGTGCGCCTGATCGACGCGCTGAGCGAGACCGGCGTGCGGCGCATCGAGGCGGTCTCCTTCGTCCACCCGAAGGCCATCCCGCAGATGGCCGACGCCGACGAGGTATGGGCGCGGGTCGACCGGCATCCCGACGTCCGCTATTCGGCGCTGATCCCGAACACCCGGGGCGCGCAGCGGGCGCTGGCCGCCGGCTTCCGCGAGATCGAGGTCGTGGTGTCCGCTTCGGACACGCACAACCGCCGCAACCTGAACCGGTCGACCGACGAGTCGCTCGACGACATCGCGTCACTCATCCCGCTGATTCACGAGGCCGGCGCGACGGTCGAGGTGATCGTCGCGACCAGCTTCGGCTGCCCGTTCGAGGGCGATATCGACCCGGATCGGGTGGCGGCGATCGTGGCCCGCGTCCGCGCCGACGGGGCGGACCGCATCGCCTTCGGCGACACGACCGGCATGGCCACTCCCCGCCGGGTGCGTGACCTGCTGTCCGCCGTACGCCCCGACCTGCTGCACTTCCACAACACCAGGGGTACGGGTCTGGCCAACATCCTGACCGCGCTCGAGCTCGGGATCACCGAGTTCGACGCGAGCGCGGGCGGGATCGGCGGGTGCCCCTACGCGCCCGGCGCCTCGGGCAACGTGGCGACCGAGGAGGTCGTTCACATGCTGCACGACATGGGAATCGACACCGGAATTGATCTGGACCGCCTGATCAGCACCGCCGAGATGGCCGAGAAGATGCTCGGTCGCACACTTCCGTCGGGTGTTTTGCGCGCCGGGCCGCGTACCAGATCTGTGTGATTTTCAGCCCACCGGCCCGCGATCATTTTTCTTATTTGTTCGCGTGACCGCTCTCCCGTCGTCTCGTTACCAATATCGAGTGGCCGATGTCGTCGATTTGGCGAAACGCCACCGGTTCAGCCGACACGAAGAGGGGCGGATCATGACGGGATCGGGGGTCGAGCGCACGCTGCGCACGGCGTACCCGTCGCCGTTGCCGCCCGCCGGCGCCTCCACGCCCTTGCCGCCTCACATCCAGGGGGCGGAGCGGCGATCGGAGCGCCGCACGCGAAGCGTCGCGATGCGGTGGGGTCTGCGCGTTCTCGTCGTCGGGGGCCTGACCGGTGCGGCCTGGCTGCTCACCGGGACCGCCGCCCAGGCAGCGGACCGGGTCGACGGGCCGGACGGCTCGTTGCTCGGCTCCGTCGTGGGCGACGACGTCACCTCGCCGGTCATCGGACTCCTGAAGGCGGCCGCCCAGCCGCTGGAGAATACCCGGCCGGCACACCACGAACGCAACGTCGTGGCCGACATTCTCGACGTCCCCCAGCGGGTTCTGACCCGCCCGGCGGCGACGATCGACGATGTCGCGCACGACCCGACCGGGACCACTGTGGACACCCTCGCCGGTGTCGACGCGGTCCTGGGGGAGGTCGCCGTCCCACTCCGCCCTGCCGGCGGACCGGCGCCCGACCAGCGGCTCACCCCCGCAAGGGGAAAGGTCGTCGACTCCCTGCCTCCGGCCGACGCATCGCCGCAGCTCGCGGCGGACGAGCCGGCTCCTCTCCCCCAGGAGCGGAAGGCTCCACTTTCTCAGGAGCGGACGGAGCGAGCACCCGAGCCGATCACCAAGGCCCCGCCGGCCCCGGCCGTCGACCACCACACGGTCGTCGCGGTCGAGCACGGCAAGGCCTCCTCCGCAGCATCCGTCCACCGGCACCGCACCGCGTACGCGGTGACCGCGGGGCCGGCGACGGAACGGGAGGACAGCACGCCCGGCGGTGACGCACCTGCCGCTCCTCTGCGGCTGCACCTCGGGGATGTCAGCGGCGCTCCGACCAGCGGGTCGGGGACTCCGACGGAAGGTGGCTCCACGGCCTTCCTTCCGGTTGCGATCGCGAACAGCACGATGGCTCGCCACGTGCGGTTGATCGCGGCCGATGTCGAGGCCCGGCGACATGACGCCGAGGCACCGACCGTCTCACCTGACTAGTGATTGACGCCGCACCGGCTTCGGTGCCGCGTTCCGGTCCGATTCCCGAACCGCTTGCGAACAAGCGGCGAATCGCTGACGCCTGAATCACACGCACCGCACCGAAGCGCCGTACGGGCGCACGTCGACAGGCGGGGTCAGGGCAGAAAGAAACGAGCCAGGGCACCGCTGCGCCCAGAAACACCATTCCAAAACCGAATACGCAATACCACTGCCGAGAACATTCTTGAAAGGCATTTCTTTTCTCATGAAGACTTGGGTTCGCAAGACTCTGAGCGTGGGCGTCCTGGCCGCCGGCGCGCTGCTGTTCGCCCCGGGCGCGGCCAACGCCGACGTCCGCCAGACCACCGGCGGCAACTACGGCTTCCTCAACGGCACCCAGATCGCCGTTCCGGTGAAGGTTCCGGTCAACGTCGTCGGCAACTCGCTCGGCATCCTCGGTGTCGCCGACGCCCGCGGCGTCGGGGTCAACCACATCGAGGAGAACGGCCGTCGTGGCGGCAACGGGCCGACCCAGGTCAGCGGGCAGAACTTCGGCCTGCTGAACGGCACCCAGGCGTACCTGCCGGTCACCGTGCCGGTGAACATCGTCGGCAACGCCGCGTCGGTGGCGGGTGTCGCCAGCGCGTCGGGCACCGGTGTCAACCGCACCGAGAGCGGCAAGCAGGGCGGCCACGACTGGAACGAAGGGCCGACCCAGCTGTCGGGCCAGAACTTCGGCCTCGGCAACGGCACGCAGATCTACGCGCCGATCGACGTCCCGATCAACGCCTGCGGCAACTCGCTCGCCATCCTCGGCGCCAGCTACGCCAACGCGGTCTGCTCGAACGACCTGCACAGCCACCGGAGCCACCGGTTCGCCCGCAAGCAGGAGAGCGTCGGCCACCGTCGCGGTGACTCGCAGGTGAGCGGCCAGAACTTCGGCGCCCTGAACGGCACCCAGCTCCTCGCGCCGATCAGCCTGCCGGTGAACCTGGCCGGCAACTCGGCCTCGGTGCTCGGTGTGGCCAGCAGCCGCGCGGTCGCCGTCAACGAGTCGACTCGTGACGACGACGTCAGCCAGGTCTCGGGCCAGAACTTCGGTCTGCTCAACGGCAGCCAGCTCGCTGTGCCGATCAACGTTCCGATCAACGTCTGCGGCAACTCGCTCGGCGTGCTCGGTGCGGCCCAGTCGGCCGCGGCCTGCGCGAACGGCGACCGTGACGGCCGTGGCTTCGGTTTCGACCGGGACCGCGACCGCGACCGTGACGGGCACGGCCACGGCCGCCCGGGTCACGACGGCGACTTCGGCGGCGACGACTGGGACGGCGACGACTGGGACGGCGACCACGGTGACGTGGACGACGACGACGCCTACAAGGGCAACGGTGGCAGCAAGGGCAACGGCAACACCAAAGACGACGACGACAAGAACGACGGCGACGTGCGCGGCCAGAAGGACTACGGCCAGCCCACCGACGTCGAGCCGGACGCGGTCGGCTCGGACAGCGGCGCCGACGGCGGCCGCGACGACGCGACCGAAGAGGCGTCCCCGATCTCGGACCTGACCGAGACCGTCAGCGGCGTCGGCAGCCTGGGCCTGCTCAACACGCTGCGCTGAAGCTCGCCGCACCGCGGGGGACAGTGACAAGGCCGGGTCGCGCCGGTCCCGGGCGCGACCCGAACGGCGCCAGGAGGCGTCGAGCAGTAACCGGTGCCCCTCCACGGCATCGGCAGCAGTGAAACGAACGGGAGTCTCCGCCAGCGGGCGGGGGCTCCCGTTCGTCGTTCGTTGCTGCCGATTGCCCGATGGGATACCCTAACGGTCGTTAAGCTTGAACGAGCGTTAAGGTATCCGGGAGGCTCACCGTGCTCGACGACGAGGCGCTTGCGCAGGTCCGCAAGCGGGTGCTGGCCGGTGGCGCCGAGCGCTACCACGCCGCCAACGCCGCGAAGGGCAAGCTCTTCGCCCGCGAACGGATCGCGCTGCTGGTCGACGAGGGCACCTTCGTCGAGGACGGGCTCTATGCCAACAGCCTGGCTGACGGACTGCCCGCCGATGGTGTGATCACCGGGATCGCCCGGGTCGACGGCCGTGAGGTCTGCCTGATGGCGAACGACTCGACGGTCAAGGCGGGCTCCTGGGGCGCCCGTACGGTCGAAAAGATCATCCGCATCATCGAGCGGGCCGTGCAGTACGGCGTACCGATGATCTACCTGGTCGACTCGGCCGGCGCCCGCATCACCGACCAGGTCGACCTCTTCCCGGGCCGCCGTGGCGCCGGCAAGATCTTCCACACGCAGGTCAAGGCGTCCGGCGCGATCCCGCAGGCGTGCGCGCTCTTCGGCCCGTCGGCGGCCGGTGGGGCGTACATCCCGGCCTTCTGCGACATCGTCGCGATGGTCGACGGCAACGCGAGCATGTATCTCGGCTCCGACCGCATGGTCGAGATGGTCACCGGAGAAAAGACGACGCTCGAGGCGATGGGCGGCGCGCGGGTGCACTGTGCCGAGTCCGGCGTCGGCCACTTTCTCTGCAAGACCGAGCAGGACGCGCTCGACACCGTCCGGTCGTACCTCTCCTATCTCCCCTCGAACTGGGAGGGCAAGCCACCCGCCGTGGAGGCGAAGGCCTCGACGGGGGCCGATCTGGGCGCGCTGGTTCCGGTCAGCGAGCGCCAGGCCTTCGACATGCGGCGCTACGTCAAGGGCCTGGTCGACGAGGGTTCGTTCTTCGAGATCCAGGCGCTGTGGGCGAAGGAGCTGACGATCGGGTTCGCCCGCCTGAACGGCGAGGTGCTGGGCATCGTCGCCAACAACTCGATGTTCAAGGGCGGGGTGCTCTTCCCCGACTCGGCCGACAAGGCTTCCCGCTTCGTGCAGCTCTGCGACGCCTTCAACGTGCCGCTGCTGTTCCTCTGTGACGTGCCCGGCTTCATGGTCGGCTCGGCGGTCGAGAAGCAGGGCATCATCCGGCACGGCGCCAAGATGATCACCGCGATCTCGGAGGCCACGGTGCCCAAGATCTGCGTGGTCGTCCGGAAGGCGTACGGTGCCGGTCTCTATGCCATGGCCGGGCCCGGCTTCGAGCCCGAGGCCACGATCGCGCTGCCCACCGCCAAGATCGCGGTAATGGGCGCCGAGGCCGCGGTGAACGCGGTCTACGCCAACAAGATCGCCGCCCTCGCCACCGAGGAGGAGCGCGCCGCCTTCGTCGCCGAGCGCCGCGCGGAATACGAGCAGGACATCGACATCATGCGACTGGCCAGCGAGCTGGTCGTGGACACCGTCGTCGAACCCGGCGACCTGCGCGACGAACTCATCCGCCGCTACCACGCCGCCCGAGGCAAGGAGCGCGGGTTCGCCCGTCGCCGCCACGGCGTCACGCCCGTCTGACAGGAGCACTCTCATGGTGAACTTCCGGCTCGACGAGGAGCAGGAGGCCCTGCGCGCCACCGTCCGCGACTTCGCTCGTGAGCAGGTCGCGCCGGTGATCGCCGAGCACTACGAGCACAAGACCTTCCCGTACGACGTCATTCGTCAGATGGGCAAGATGGGGCTCTTCGGCCTGCCCGTCAGCGAGGAGTTCGGCGGCATGGGCGGCGACTACTTCGCCCTCTGCATCGCGCTGGAAGAATTGGCCAGGGTGGACAGTTCGGTGGCGGTGACGCTCGAGGCGGGCGTCTCGCTGGGCATCATGCCGATTTACCGCTTCGGCAACGCCGCGCAGAAGGAGCAGTGGCTTCCTCGTCTCACGGCCGGCGAGGCCCTGGCCGGCTTCGGTCTCACCGAGCCCGGCACCGGCTCCGACGCGGGCGCCACGACCACTCGCGCGGTCTACGACGAGGCGACCGACGAGTGGGTCATCAACGGGACGAAGGCCTTCATCACCAACTCCGGCACTGACATCACGTGCCTGGTCACGGTCATGGCGGTCACCGGCGTGAACGACGACGGGTCCAAGGAGCTGTCCACGATCATCGTGCCGTCGGGGACCCCGGGCTTCACCGTGGCGCCGGGCTACTCCAAGGTCGGCTGGTGCGCCTCGGATACCCACGAGCTCTCCTTCGATGACGTACGGGTCCCGGCCGCGAACCTGTTGGGCCAGCGCGGCCGCGGCTTCGCTCAGTTCCTGCAGATCCTCGACGAGGGCCGCATCGCGATCGCCGCGCTGTCGGTCGGTCTCGCCCAGGGCTGCGTCGACGAGTCGGTGCGTTACGCGCAGCAGCGTGAGGCGTTCGGCCGGCCGATCCGCGACTACCAGGCCATCCAGTTCATGATCGCCGACATGGAGCTGCGGGCGCACACGGCTCGGCTGGGCTACTACGACGCGGCAGCGCGCATGCTGGCCGGCGACGACTTCAAGCGGTACGCGGCGATCGCCAAGCTCAACGCCAGCAACGCGGCAATGGAGAACAGCCGCTGGGCGACCCAGGTTCACGGCGGCTACGGCTTCATGAACGAGTCGGCGGTCGGCCGCTTCTACCGCGACGCCAAGATCCTGGAGATCGGCGAGGGCACCTCGGAGGTGCAGCGCATGCTCATCGCCCGCGGCCTGGGGCTTTAGCGGCTTTTGCGAGCAGGATTTCGGTCCGCTTTCCGACAAGGGCGGATCTCTGCTCGCCGGGTTGGTAAAGGCACCCTAAGTTCGTTGTCATGGGGGAAGTAAACGCGCCGGACCAGGGTAGATCCGGGTTCGACGTCGTGCTGCGACGGCAGCGGCTGCGCGCCAAGCTGACCCAGGAAGAACTGGCCACCCGGGCCGGCGTCGGCGTACGCACGGTTCGCGACCTCGAGCGCGGCCGGGCGTCCCGCCCCCAGCGCACCACGATCGAGCTGCTGGCCAACGCGCTCGGCCTGATCACCGCCGAGCGCGAGGCCTTCCTCGCCGCGGCTCGTGGACAGTCCACCGAGGACCGGCTCCCGCCCACCGGTTTCCAGCGCGTGCTGCCGACCGGCGACCTGATCGGCCGCGACGACGACCTCGCCGAGATGACGGCCCAGATCACCACGCCCGACGGGCCGCGCGGCATAACCCTGGTGGGACTCGCCGGTGTCGGCAAGACCAGCCTTGCCATCACGGCCGCCCACCGGGCGGCCGTCGCATATCCGGGCGGTGTCGCCGGCATCGTGGTCACCGACAACTGCACGGTCGGCGAGTTGCTCGGCAGCGTTGCCGCCGAGTTCGGCGTGGGCCGTCCCGATGATCTGCCGGGCCGCTTCGGCGACCGGGCTGCCCTGGTCTTCGTCGACGCCGTCGAACGATCGCCGGACGCGACCGCCGAGATGCTGGCCCGGCTGCTTGAACGACTGCCGACGCTGCGGTTCCTCGCCACCGGTCGTCATCCGGTCGGGCTCAGCGTCGAACGGGTGTGGCCGTTGGCACCGCTCACCGCGCCGCCGCCCGACACCGCGAACACCCTTGCGGACGTGGTGGCGTACCCGGCTGTGGCTCTTTTTCTGGAACGCCTCGGCCGCGTGCGCCACACCGAGCCGGAGCCCGACGAGGTCGCGGCCCTGGCCACGCTGGTGCGCCGGCTCGGCGGCCTGCCGCTCGCGATCGAACTGGCGGCGGCCCGGGGCCGCGTGCTCACCATCCCCGAGATCCTGGACCGGTACGGCAACCGCGTGCTCGATCTCGACCGGCCGGGCTCCCGCGACCCGCTGGTCTCGCTGCGTGACGCCGTGGCGGCCAGCTATCGGCTGCTCAACCCGCAGGAGCAGCGCGCCCTGCGACGACTGGGCATGTTCCGCTACCGCTGGTCGATCGACCTGGCCGAGCAGCTCATCGACGACCCGCGCACCGACGTCGTGCACCTGCTCGACCGCCTTCTCGAACTCGGCCTGCTCAGCGTGCGCGGCAGCCGACCCTTCCGGTTCCGGCTGCTCGACGTGGTGCGCGACTACGCCGCCGAGCGCGCGGCCGCCGAAGGGGAGCTGACCGAGAGCCGGCGACGGCACGCGCGGGTGCTCGCCGACCTGGCCCAGCACATCTGGCCCGATCTGGCCGGCACCCACCTGCCCGAGGCCGCAGGACGGCTCGACGACGTGGCCGGCGACTTCGGGACGGCGCTGGCCTACGCGGCGGGCGACGATCCGCACACCGCGCTGCGTCTGGCGGCGGCCCTGCCACGCTGGTGGCGGTTCCGCGGGAGGGACGTGACCGGTCGTCAGTGGCTGCGACGGCTGCTCGACGACCCGCGCACCGCCGACGCCGACCCGGCCACCCGGGCCTGGGCACGCATCGGCCTGGCCCAGCTCGCCCGCGAGCACGGCGCCGGCGCGGAGGAACTCGAGTCGACCACCGAGGCGCTGGCCGACTTCGTGCGGCTGGACGACATCGCCGGCCAGCTCACGGCGCATGCACAGCTGGCGGCCCTATGGATGAGCACGGGCGAGTTCGACCGGGCGCGGGGGCACGGCGAGGAGGCGCTGCTGCTGGCCCAGCGCGGCGGGCACGACCGCGACCTGGCGGTGGCCGAGAACAACCTGGTCTGGCACGAGATCCGGCAGGGCGATCTGGACGCGGCGCGCCTTCGGCTGGCGGCGGTCGATCGGCTGGCCGGGCGGTGCGGGGAACAGCGGCTCAAGGCGCTGGCCCAGGCGAATCTGGCCGAGGTGGCGCGGCTCGACGGACGGCTTGAGGAGGCCGAGCGGTTGGCCCGCGGCGCGATGATCGAGCTGAACGAGCTGGGGGATCCCGGGCACCGTCGACGGTTGCTGGCGACACTGGGGCTGGCGCTGGCCGAGTTGGGGCGGGTCGACGAGGCGGCCGCGGTGCTCGTGCAGCTGGGGTCGGCGTCGGGGCCCGCCGGGGACAGCGTGCAGGACGGGCCGGGCGCTGTGGTCGAAGGGGCGATCGCATTGCAGCGTGGGGAACCCAAGCGGGCGGCCGACAACTTCGCGCGGGCCGCCGAGGCGTACGACGGGACTCATGATCCGCGGGATGTGGTGGAGGCGCTCGTCGGGTTGATCGTGAGCACGCCGGACGGCGACGAGAAGAGTGTGGCGATTCGGCGGCTGGGCGAGATGTGCCGTTCGAGCGGCATCATGCTGCTGCCCCGAGAGGTCGAACGCCTCGGGCCCCGGACTGTCGCCGAGGTGCTGGGAGCCTGAGCCAGCCCTGTTTCAAGTGACTGGCGGCTGAGAGGGGCTGGTCGGGCGCGGACGGTCGGCGTTGCGTGCCCCCCACGCGCCGACCGTCGCAACGCCCGCCAGTTACGCGGCGAGAACGAAGCTCCCCCGTCAAGCCCCGCTGTCGCCTCGGTCGCGCCGCATCCCCCTGCGTGGATCACAGTAGCCGCGGGCGACCGGCCAACCCGAGAGATTTGTCCGTTTGAGGCCGTGAGTCGACCGGTTCTGCCGGTACTTCTGCCGGTTGCCCGCATAACCTGCGGTCAGTCCGTCACCGACCGTTTCGTGGCGACTTCGCCGGGTGCCCAACGGATCAAGCCGCAGGCTGCTCCTCGGCGTCCATGCCCGCGGTCGCGCACGGGTTGACCGCGTCGCGGATCTTGCGCAGCGACGCGAGCATGTCGTCGAGCTGCTCAGGGGTGAGCTGGCCGATGAACCACTGCTGGAGCAGTTCGAGGTGGCCGGGAAGAACCTCGTCGAGGCGGCCCACGCCCTCGTCGGTGATCACGGCGAACGAGCTGCGACGGTCGCTGGCGCAGGCCTCGCGGCGCACCAGGCCGTCCCGGTCCATGCGGTCGACGACACGGGTGACGCCGCTGGTGGACAGCGAGGTCTGAGCGGCCAGGTCGGTCATGCGCAGCCGACGGCCGGGCGAGCGGGCGAGGCGCATGAGCACCTCGAACTCGACGCCGGAGAGCCGGTGCTCCTCGAATTGGGCGTTGAAGCGATTGGTCAGCCCCGTGAACGCCTCGGCGAACAGGCCGAACGCGGTGAAACGGGGGTCATCGAGATCCGTACTCACGACTCCATCGTACACGTCCCTTGACAGCGGGAATGTTGCTTGGCATATTGTTGTTCCGTCAGACAAACACCGACCGCCCGTGCTTGAGAGAAGGAACAGTCATGACCGAGTCCGTCGCCAACACCCGTGCGTTCGAGGGTCTGCAGATCCCGGCCGCCGGCACGTACGACCTGGATGCCGCGCACAAGCGGGTCGGCTTTGTGGCGCGACACCTCATGGTCAGCAAGGTCCGCGGGCAGTTCGCGGACGCCTCGGCCACGATCACCATCGGCGAGGACCCGCTGCAGTCCTCGGTCACCGCGACGATCAACACCGCGAGCATCACCACCGGCCAGGTCGACCGCGACAACCACCTGCGCAGCGGCGACTTCTTCGAGGCCGAGAAGTACCCGGTCATGACCTACCGCAGCACCGGCATCAAGAGCCACGCGGGCGGCGAGTTCGTCCTCGACGGTGAGCTCACGATCAAGGACATCACCAAGCCGGTCGAGCTGGTCGTCGAGTTCGAGGGCGCCGGCAGCAGCCCCTCCGGCCAGGGCGTCTTCGGCTTCAGCGCGACCGCCGAGATCGACCGCGAGGAGTGGGGCCTGACCTGGAACATGGCCCTCGAGAGCGGCGGCGTCATGGTCAGCCGCAAGATCAAGATTGAGATCGAGGGCGAGGGCGTACGCCGCGCCTGATCTTCACGGTCCACAGTCGAGCCGCCGTCCGGATGCCCGGGCGGCGGCTCGTTGTCGTGTGGCGCGACCTCGGCCGGGGGTGGCAAGGTAGACCGAGCGCAAGCAGTCGCTCACGCAGTGGTGATCCACGTCCCCGGCTCGGGAGGGTAAGTGGGCAACGAGTTCGCCCCCGAAGATCGTGTCGTCCATCGCCGGAAGGTGCGGCAGTGCCTAGACGTCCTGGCCGAGATGCTCGACAACGGTGCCTTTGTCAGCCGCGACGGCATGACCGGCCTCGAGATCGAGCTCAACCTGATCGACGCGAACGGCCGGCCCGCGATGCGCAACGCCGAGGTGCTGGCCCTGCTGGGCGACCCGGCGTTCCAGACCGAACTGGGCCGGTTCAACGTCGAGCTCAACGCGGCCCCCCGGTCGATCGCCGGCCACGGCTTCGGTGACTACGAGCGTGACCTGCTCGAAAGTCTGGGCCGGGCGGCCGAGCGAGCGGCCAAGGCCGACTGCGGTCTCGTGCTGATCGGCATGCTGCCGACGCTGTCCCCCGACGACCTGGTGCTCGAAAATCTCAGCGCCAGCGACCGCTATCGCCTGCTCAACGACTCGATGGCCGGTGCCCGCGGCGAGCAGTTCGACCTCGACATCCGCGGCGTCGAGCGGCTCCGCAGCGCCAGCGACACGATCGTGCCCGAGGCGGCGTGCACGAGCGTCCAGTTCCACCTTCAGGTGCCGCCTGACCGGTTCGACCGCTTCTGGAACGCGTCCCAGGCGATCGCCGGCGTCCAGGTGGCGGTCGGGGCCAACTCGCCGTTCCTGCACGGCCGCCGCCTGTGGGCCGAGACGCGCATCGCGCTTTTCCAACAGGCCACCGACACCCGTCCCGAAGAGCTCAAGGCCCAGGGCGTACGCCCCCGCGTGTGGTTCGGCGAGAACTGGATCACCTCGGTCTTCGACCTCTTCGAGGAGAACGTCCGGTTCTTCCCGCCGCTGCTCCCGATCCTCACCGACGAGGACCCGGCCGAGGTTCTGCGCTCGGGCCGGGTGCCGAGGTTGAGTGAGCTGCGTCTGCACAACGGCACGGTCTATCGCTGGAACCGGCCGGTCTACGACGTGATGGACGGCCGGCCCCACCTGCGCGTCGAGAACCGGGTACTGCCGTCCGGCCCGACCGTGATCGACCTGCTGGCCAACGCGGCCTTCTATTTCGGCCTGGTGCGCCAGCTCGCCGAGGAGGAGCGCCCGGTCTGGTCCCGGTTGCCGTTCGCCGTCGCCCGCGACAACTTCCACACCGGTGCGGTCGAGGGCATCGAGGCGACGATGTTCTGGCCCGGGCACGGCGAGCTCCCGGTGGCCGAGCTGGTGCGATCGGTCCTGCTGCCCAAGGCGTACGCCGGTTTGGATCGCTACGGTGTCGAACCGGGTCTGCGCGACCGCCTGCTGGGCATCGTCGACAACCGCTGTCGCCTGGGCCGCAACGGGGCAACGTGGCAGACCGAGGCCGTGCGGCAGGCCGAGAGCCGAGGCCGATCGCGGGGCGAGGCGCTGCGCGAGATGCTGCTGCGCTATTCAGAGCTGCATCGCACCAACGAGCCGGTCCACACCTGGCCTACCTGACAGCCGCATTGCGCCGACGAGCCGACCCCTTACCTCGGAGTCGTCTCACTTCGAGGCGGAGGGTTTGGGGTTGATCTGCGCGACGGTCGGGGCGGTGGGAGGCGGGGTCACGGTTGACTTCGGTGGGGTGGGCGCCGGTGTGTCCTTTTTGGGCCGGGGGCGGCGAGGTCGAGCCGCGGCCGCGATCTCGGCGTCGACAACCGGCGCCGGAGCAGGCCGGGGCGGCGTCGTTTCCTCAGCGTGTGTTTGTGCGGGGACCTTGGAACGGCCGAACAGCCTGCGCTTTGTGGCGTTGGGCTCAGCCACCGACTCCGGCTCAGCGGCTGCGGGGTTGGGCCGCGGCGATTCGGACGGCTCGGCTGTGACGGCGTCCCTGGCCTGGCGGGGTGGCTCGGCTGTGACGGCGGCCCTGGCCTGGCGGGGTGGCTCGGCGGGAGGCGTGGCCTTGGCCTGGCGGGGTGGCTCGGCGGGAGCGGAGGCTTTGGACGGACGGGGTGGCTCGGCGGGAGCAGCGGCCTTGGCTCGCTGAGGTGGCTGAGGAGAGCCGGCGCTGGGCAGGGCGGGGGCGGCCGCGGGGATGTCGGGAACCGGGCGGGCGGGCGGCGTACTCGTGGTCATGGTGTTGAGGCGGACCGAGGTCAGGACGGCGCCGGGGCGGCGGGCGGCCAGGGCACGGCCGGCGGCGATGGTGACCGCGGAACCGGCGAGGCCGGCCAGGATCGCGTAGGGGGCGATCAGGTAGGCCGACTCGATCGGGCCGAGGGTTCCGGTCAGGCGCGGGGCCAGGGCCAGGAACGCGATGGCGACCAGCATCGGCCCGGCCACGCCCGAGGTGGCGGCACCGGTGCCGAAGTCGCCTCGACGGGCGGCGGGCGCGGCGGCCAGCACTCCGATCAGGACAGCCGCACCCAGCGTGAGCAGCGCACTCGGCCAGAAGATCGCGCCGTAGCGACCGCTGTTGGCCACCTCGGTGAACTGCCAACTCGTCAGATAGGTGGCCGAGTCACGGTGGAGGGCCAGTTCGACCACGATGCCGGCGATCGCGAGGGCCCACAGCCAGACGCCGGTGGCCATCAGGTTGGCCGCGACCGGCCGCGACGACACCGCCCAGAAGGCCATGATCAGGCCGAGCAGCAGGCCGACGGCCGCGTAGCCGCCCGCGATCACCTGCGGCGTGAAGGTGTCGAACCGTACGGCTGAACGGGCCGGCAACGCGATGAGCGCGACCGTCACCAGGGAGCCGACCGCGGCGCAGGCGGCCAGGGCGAAGCGCCAGGATCCACTCGTTCGGGGACCCGGCCCACCCCGGTAGCGGCTGCCGAGGACCGCGCCGAACACTGTGGCGCTCGCGGTGATCCATGTTGCCCAGCCGAGGCTGCCCAGCCAGGCACTGTCGTCGGAGGCCGGTGTCACCGGCCAGACGACCACGCCCAGGCCGTAGCCCAGGCCCAATTGCGCCGCTCCCGTTCCCGCGGCGACACCCGCCGCCGTGGCGATCCGTGCGGTCCAGCCCTTCTCGGCCATGCGCCGCACTGTAGCGGCACCCACCGATGCCTGCGAATCGGTCGGTTGCGGTACCTGTGTCCGTTTCACCCGTAGCCACCTGGTGTGTTTGTCCGGCGGAGTTCGATCCGGTCCGGCAAGATTCGATACGTTGATCCCCGCGGGTGAGCGAGCCGGAGGAGTGGCGATGTCCGACGAGAGCGACGAGACGCGACGCTTCTCGTCCGGCGACGACGCGCCCGGGGAGCCTCGAAAGAAGACCCCGGGGCCCGACGACCCGGACGCCACTCAGGTCGGCGACGTGCCGCCCGATGTGGACGCGGTTCGTTCCTCCTCCGACCTCGATGCGACGCAGGTCGACGGCGTTCCTGCGGCCGGCGACGACGACACACTGCCGGGTCAGGGCGACGAGACCCGCGTGGTGCCGCCCGTCGTCGACGATGCGACGGTGGTGCAGGACCGGCTCGGTTCCACCGCGGTGATCCCGCCGGTCGACGACGACGACTGGGCGCCGAGCCGGGGCAATCCCGCCTGGTCGGGGCGGGCCGAGGTGCGCCCGCCGCAGCCGACCGGCGGCTATCCCGAGGCTGAGTGGCCGGCTGGCCCTCCTCGTCAGCGCGACCGCTGGTGGATGCCGATCGTCGTCGGCATCATCGCGTTGCTGCTGCTGGCGGTGCTCGGCTGGGCGATCTGGCTGCTCGTGCGGGACACCGAGGACGACCGGACCCCGGCTCCGGTGGCCACCACCTCGACGACGCCCAGCTCGGCCCCGACTACTTCGGCCTCGCCCAGTTCATCGCCGACGTCGACTTCGGCCTCGCCCAGCCCGTCGCCGACGACGCCCTCGGCAACGACGCCGTCACCGACGGCAACCGAGGTGCAGATTCCGGCGCTGCGGGGATTGTCGTTGGCTGACGCGCAGGTGGCGTTGCGCTCGACCGGGCTGAACTACCGGCTGATCTACCGGCAGGCACCCGACGTGCCTCCCGGCACAGTGATCGACAGTGACCCGGTGGAGGGGCAGGAGGTGCCACCGGACACGACGATCACGCTCGTGATCGCGGCCGAGGCCACGACCCCGCCGCCCCCGCCCACCGACGATGCCGGGGACGGCCAGAACTAGCCGGTCAGCGGTTGGTGCGGACCGCGCGGGCCTGGACCGAGCCGCTGGCCACGCCTGGCTGCCGGCCGTTGCGCGCCCTGGGGTCGGGCGCCTTGCCGACGGCGCGCAGGCCACTGATCTGAACGAAGATCGATCGGCGCTCGACCGCGTCGCCCGAGGCGTTCAGTTCGTATCCGTCGAGCCAGATCCAGCCCTCGTACGTCGGCCAGTCGTGGACCCGGATGACACGGAACAGCATCGGCGCTGCGAATTGGACGCTCGCCGCCTTCGTCACGTGGAGAACATCACCGGACCGAGGTAGCACGTCATCTCCTGCCCTGAAACTTCGTCGCGGGACGAACCTTGACACGAAAGCATCAAGTGTGCCCGGCATAAACTTCTGTGCAAGCCTCTGATGATGCCAATCATCAAAAGCGTTGCGGAACGTCACCGTCACCGATCCGATGGCCGCTCCGAAGTGGATCAGTACACTCCGGACGGGCCAAAGATCAGTACCCCGTAAACGGTGGCATATCTGTGCGTTGAGCGGCCTTCGGTCACTTCACCCGTTGGGGCGTAGTGACGTGGGCCATACCGAAAGATTGCACCACGAGTGCGGTCGATGCAAGTTGCATGTCAGCCCTTCGTGATTACCGGTTGGTAGGCGTCGGTCAACTTGAATCGTTAAATGATCGACAGGAGACTGGAGGCTGTGAATCAGCATCGCAGTCCCACCATTCGCCGTCGTCGACTCGGAGTCGAGCTGCGCCGGCATCGGGAAGCGGCCCGGGTCACGATCGACATGGTGGCGGACCGTCTCGGCTGCTCAACGTCCAAAGTATCCCGTATTGAGACGGGCCATACGAGTGCGAGCCCCGGCGATGTCTCGGCCATGTTGGACATTTACGGCGTAGACGCTGAGATCAATCAGGAGCTCGTCCAAATTGCCCGAGAGGCCAGGCAAAAGGGATGGTGGCATCCCTTTTCGACCGTTTTGACCGGGGCCTATGTGGGGCTGGAGGCTGCGGCGAGGTCCGTCCGGACCTACGAATCGCAGGTCATCCCCGGTTTACTCCAGAGCGAATCGTACGCAATTGCGATGATTAGGGCCGCCCGACCGGGGGACACCGATCAGGAAATTGAGCGGCGAGTGCGCGTCCGGATGGAACGGCAGTCGTTATTGATTCAGGACGATCCGTTCGATCTTTGGGTGGTGCTCGATGAGGCGGTAGTGAGCCGGCCGGTCGGCGGCGACGAGGTCATGCGAGATCAATTAGCCAGATTGATCACGACGGCCCGGTTGCCGAACGTCACGTTGCAGATCTTGCCCTTCGCGGCGGGCGCGCACGCCGGGATGGACGGCACGTTCGCCATTCTCGAGTTCGAGGAGGAGGGTGATGCCGACGTGGTGTTCACGGAAAACGCGACCGGTGGCCTGTTCCTCGAGAAAGTCGAGGAGCTCGGCAAGTACATCTCCATCTTCGAAACCATCCGGACGACGGCCCTCCCCCCGGAGGAGTCCATCGAGATGATCCAAATGCTGGCAGAGGAGCCATTGTGGAAATCGAAGCGAAGGGTCTCCGAGTCGATCTGAGCCGGGCACAGTGGTTCAAGAGCGCTCGCAGCGGGCCGAACTCCGACAACTGCGTCGAGGTGGCGTTCGTCGACGAGGCGATCGCGGTGCGCGACTCCAAGAACCCGCAAGGGCCCGCACTGATCTTCACCGCCGCCGAGTGGGACGCGTTCGTCGGCGGAGCCAAGGACGGCGAGTTCGACCTCTGAACCACCGTTGACGTCGCCGTGCGGCCGGCCCTCCCACCTCGGTGCGGGAGAGCCGGCCGTAGTCATTTCCACGCTCGCGTCGTTGAACGCCAAAAGCGCGGCCCGGACCGTGCACACCGGCGGGTCAATCACCCGAGCGAGGGCAAGGCATACAGATGACGATTGGTTCGGAAAACCTCAGCAACGGCTCCGCGACGGCGCAGGACCGGTTCAGCGGCGGAGTCAGCGCCTACCGGCAGAACCGGCGTGAGGCCGCACTGGCCGAGGACGGCGAACTGGTGTCGCGGGGCAGCTCGTCGGGCCTGCCCACCCGGTCGCCGGGCCGCTCGCACAGCAGCATCGAGCCGATCAGCCCGCTCGACCGGGCGGCCAAGCTGCCCTCGCTCGACATGCAGGGACTGACCGAGCCGGTCTTCTCGTCGAC
Organism: Actinoplanes solisilvae; assembly: GCF_003999975.1. Taxonomy (GTDB): domain Bacteria; phylum Actinomycetota; class Actinomycetes; order Mycobacteriales; family Micromonosporaceae; genus Actinoplanes; species Actinoplanes solisilvae. The sequence continues at coordinate 69,812 of NZ_RJAC01000020.1, forward strand.
TGACTGGCCCGAAGCCGGCTCGTCGCAGTCGATGGCCGACCACCCGCTGCTGCGTGGCCTGCTGCTCGAGCTGCCCGCCCGTGGCACGCTGCCCACATCGGACTGGCTCGACCGATGGTTCGAGGCGGCCCGCTCGATTCTCGAGCTGCTCTATGTGCAGGAAGCCAGAAAGAACTGACGCCTATCGCGAGTCGACCGGCGCGCGCAGACGATTGCGGCCGATCGGAGCCAGAGCGAGCAGGCTGAGCCGGCTGTGCCGGATGCCGGCGCGCACCCCGATCGCGAGGACGGCCACGCCGACCACGGTGATCGCGATACCGGCCAGATCGGCGCCCGGCACCCTTACCAGGCCACCCGCGATCGGCAGGCTGACCAGCGTGGCCAAACCGGTGACCTGCAACGGAACCAGGATCATCGGGTGGGCGGCGGCCGCGCGCAGGGCCGGCGGCACCGGGGTCTGAGGGGCGGTAGCAAAGGCGCCCGCCCCGCGCCGCACCTGCGCCATGCGGCGCAGGCCGACGGTGAGCACGACCAGGGCCGGAACGGCCGGCGCGAGAGCCGCGGCCGGAGCCGCCGACTCACCCGGCAGCAGCGCGGTCACCACGGGAACGGCGACGAACACCAGCGCACCCCCGACGACCAGCGCGGTCAGGCGGACCGCCCGGCGGCGCAGCTCCATCGCCGAACGGGCCGACGGCAGCGCGTCGGCCAGCAGCCCGGCCGTGAGCCAGACGACGACGAGGGCGCCGGTGAGGATGAGGTCCGCGACGATGTTCACATCGTTCAGCGTTCACCCGTGCGCGCTCGGGCGAAACCGGGTTATCACCCCACGAGCCCCGTAAGGGAGGTGTGGTTAATTACCCTGACCCGTTTGAGGGGGCCCGTCAGACCGCGAACGAAGTCACCGGTGAGGTGGCCGGAGCGGGCGGGTTCGCCTTCCACAGTCCGCTCTTCTGCGCCGCGAGCCGGCTCAGGTAAGCGGGGTTGAGCAGGACGTATCGCTTCCACAGCCGCTTCGGCTCGAGCCCCAGGCGCCAGAGCCACTCGAGTGCGTACTTCTGCATCCAGGCGGGCGGGTTCTTCAACAGACCGGCGTGGTAGTCGAACGCCGCGCCGACCGCGAGCAACGGCATGTCAAGAAGCGGACGCATCGCGTACGTGAAGATCTCTTGCCGCGGGCACCCGAGCCCGACCAGGACGACACGCGCGCCGGACGCTTTGATCCGCTCGGCGATTTCTTCCGGCTCGCCCGGCTGCGACGCCCGGAACTTCGACGCCTCGACCCCCGCGATCTTCAGCGCCGGGAACATCTCTTCCAGCGCCGGCACCAGCCGGTCGAGAGTGGGCTGCGTGGACCCGTACAGATAAACAGGTAGTCCCTCGGCCGCGGCCTGCTCCACGACCTTCAACGTCAGCGTCGGCCCGTACACGCGGTCGGTGAGCCCCGCGTGGTGCACCGAGTTCAGTGCCCACCGAACCGGCTGCCCGTCCGGCGTGACAAGGTCGAAGGAGTTCAGCCGAGCACCGTGCGCCCTGTCCTGCACCCCGGTCATGACCCCGTGCACAGCCAGCGCGGTAACCGCGAAGGGCCGCCGCTCCCGAGCCGCTTCCATGATCCGGGACGTGGCATCGGCGTAGTTAGTGATGTCAACCAACACCCCGAGCACACTGCGCTTGCCCGCGTTCGTCACGGATCCACCTCTGACTAGGTCCCAAGCCCTTTACCGCCGCCGAGCATAACGACCCCGGAGTAACTCACCCCACAGCATGGGTGACTGAGGCCCACCGGAGGTGTTGCAACCACACCGTGACTTGTAACGCTCAGCAACCAAGTCGGGTCAAAATCCCGACGAAGTCGGGCAATCCAACAAAGGGTGAGAAATCCCGCAGCACGCGACCACGACACCGTGGGGTTTCAGGGGGCTCGGCCCCCTGAGCAGATATGACGAGGCGCCGAGGTTCGCGCTTCTCAGCGAACACTCGGCGCCCAGCGCCTCGTGGGGATGGGGGGAGTTGAACCCCCACGTCCTTTCGGACACACGGACCTGAACCGTGCGCGTCTGCCATTCCGCCACATCCCCGTGGCATATGAGACCGGCCCGTAGACCTGCCTTTTTGTTACCGGCTGCGACAGACTACGCTGTCGCACGTCACCAAGCGAGTTGATATCGCCCTCGACGCCAGGGAACACTATCACGGCGTCGACGGGTGTCATACGAGGGTCAGAAGTGCCGGTCGCTCTTGAGCAACAGATGCGCAAGCGGCGGCCGGATACCATCATGTCCTCGGAAGCCGAGGAGGAGCCGGTGAGCGTGCTGCAGCGCTTTGAGAAGCGATTGGAAGGCCTTGTCGAGGGGGCCTTCGCCAAGGTGTTCAAGGGTGTTGTGCACCCGGTGGAGATTCTTAATGCCATGCAGCGGGAGGCTGAGGCACACAAGGCCATCCTCGCGGGTGGCCGCACTCTCGTGCCGAATCGCTACGTGATTGACCTCTCGCCCTACGACCACAGCCGGCTGGCGCCCTACGCCGCCGCGCTCGCGCAGGAACTTGCGCAGTCGCAGGCCGAGTTCATCGGGGAGCAGGCGTGGACGGTCTACGGCGACGTGATCGTCGAGATCGAGCGCGGTGACGGGCTCGACACGGGCATGTTCCGCGTGACGGCCGAGGTCTACACCGGTGGCGAGGTCGCCCCGGTGCAGCAACCGGCCTACGACGCCGGCCCGCAGTACCCGCCCTACGAGCAGCAGGGTGGTTACCAGCAGCACGGTGGCGGCGGCGGCATGAACGGCCGCGGTGGTGTGGGCCTCATCTCGGGCGACGGGCGCACCTACCCGTTGCAGATGGGCTCGACCGTGATCGGCCGGGGCGATCAGGCCAACCTGCGCCTGCCCGACGTCGGCATCTCGCGCCGGCACGCCCGGCTCGACTACGACGGAAATCAGGTCGTCCTGACCGACCTGGGCTCCACGAACGGCACGATGGTCAACGGCCAGCGCGTGTCGGCAGTGGCGCTCAACCCGGGCGACATGATCCAGTTGGGCACGACCACCCTCACGTTCCGAGTGGACGGCTAGTCACCTTGCCCGAATTCGTCCTCACCGTCGCCCGGTTCGGCTTCCTCATCCTGCTGTGGATCTTCGTCTTCACAGTCGTCGGGGTGATCCGCCGGGATCTCTTCGCTGGGGTCCGGTCCAAGAGCATCGTCGCCAGCCCTCGGGGGGTGGGTGGTGCGGTTCCCGCGGACCGGCCGGCCAAGGCCAAACGCGGTAAGGCGGCAAGGCAGGTCGTGGTCACCGCCGGCCAGTTGGCCGGCACCCGCATCACCTTGGGTGAAGCACCGATCACTATCGGTCGCGCCGAGGATTCGACGCTCGTCATCACCGACGACTTCGCCTCGGCTCGGCACGCGCGGCTCGTTCCGCGGGACGGCCAGTGGTTCGTCGAGGATCTCGGCTCGACGAACGGGACCTATCTCGACCGCGGTAAGGTCTCCGGACCTACTCCCGTCCCCCTTGGCGTCCCGATCCGGATCGGACGCACTTCTCTCGAGTTACGGCCATGACCCTGACCCTGCGCTATGCCGCTCAGAGCGACCGCGGTCTGATCCGAGACCTCAACCAGGACTCCGTCTATGCCGGGCCGCGGCTTCTTGCCGTCGCCGATGGCATGGGCGGCATGGCCGCTGGTGACGTCGCGTCCAATATCGTCATCGCCGCGATGGCGCCGCTCGACGAGGACGTCCCTGGTGACGCCCTGGTCGACGCGTTGCGTCATGCCGTCGGCACGGCCAACCAGCACCTGCGTGACACCGTCGACGCCAATCCGCAGCTCGAGGGCATGGGCACCACGCTGACCGCGGTGCTCTTCTCGGGCAGCAAGTTCGGCATGGTGCACATCGGTGACAGCCGGGCCTATCTGCTGCGCGGGGGTGAGTTCGCCCAGATCACCAAGGACGACACCTACGTTCAGATGCTGGTCGACGAGGGCCGCGTCAGTCCCGAGGAGGCGAGCAGCCACCCGCAGCGCTCGTTGCTCACCCGGGCGCTCGACGGCCGCGACATCGACCCTGAATACAGCGTCCGCCAGGTGCTGAAGGGCGACCGCTACCTGATCTGCAGCGACGGCCTCTCCGGCGTCGTCAGTGCCGACACCATCGGCCAGACGATGCGCGAGATCGCCGACCCGCAGGCCTGCGTCGAGCGGCTCGTACAGCTCGCGTTGCGTGGCGGCGGGCCCGACAACATCACCGTCGTCATCGCCGACGCGACGGACGCCGACATCGTCGAGCAGTCGCCGGTCGTGGGCGGGGCTGCCTCGCTCGACCGCGGCAACAACACGGTCGCCGACAGTTCGACCCCCGCGGCCCGGGCTTCCGCGTTGCAGGCGCCGCGCGCGCCGCAGCCGCAGCCCGAGAACGACAACTACGAGGAGCCGCGGCCCAAGGGCCACCCGGTGCGGGCGACCCTGCTCGTGCTGGTGCTGCTCGGTGTGCTCGGCGGCGGCCTGTGGCTGGGCTACCAATACACGCAGAAGCAGTATTACGTCGGCGCCACCGAGGCGGGCGAGCTCGCGATCTTCCGCGGTGTGCCCGGCCAGATCGCCGGCCTCGACCTCTCCAGCGTCAACGAGACCAGTCCCAACCGTCTCGACGACCTCACCGTCGTCGCGCAGGAGCGGGTCAAGCAGGGCATCCACGCCGAAGACCGGCCGGACGCCCAGCGCATGATCGCCGAGCTCACCGAAGACGTGCCGACGAACCCGAACCTCAAGCCGGCCTGCAACACGTCGACCCTGGCGCCGGCCTCGTCGCCGTCGGCACCGTCGTCGGTCCGGCCGAGTGCCGGAGCCGGCAGCCCGACCGTCGGCCGCACTGCCAACGGCACGGGCTCCAAGGTCGCGTCGGCCCCGCCCGTCGCGCCCACAAGCACGCCGTCCGCTCAGGTTTCCGAGTCCGCGCCCGCTGCCGATCCGGTCGGGTGCCGGACCGTCAACTGAGCTTCGGCTCGACCATGTCTGGGGATCCTTCTTGACCGCGCCCGCCGTACCTGCCTCCTCGCCCGGCTCCACGGGCGAGATGGCGCGTATCCCGGGAATGAAGACCCAGCGCAATGCCGAGCTGGGTCTGCTCGCGTTCGCCATGGTGCTGGTGGCCGCCTATGGGGCCACCGTCGAGGCGGCCCGCATCGGTGAGATCACGCCGACGTTCTGGGTGCCGGCCGCGTTGCTGAGCATCCTGTTCGTCGGCCTGCACTTCGTCGTCCGCTACACCGCGCCGTACGCCGATCCGGTTCTCATTCCGGCGGTCGCCCTGATCAACGGGTTGGGTGTGGGCTTCCTGCGGCGGCTCGACATCGGCGACGCTCTCAGCAAGAAGCAGGCGATCCCGGGAATCTTCTCCGGGATCGGTGGCCGCCAGCTCGCCTGGACCTTGATCGCGTTGATCCTCGCGGCGGTCCTGCTGATCGTGGTGCGTGACCACAAGATCGTCTCTCGGTACGCCTACACGCTCGGTCTGACCGGCATCGTGCTGGTGATGATCCCGGCGGTGCTGCCGTCGAGCATCTCCGAGGTCAACGGCGCGAAGCTGTGGATCCGGATCGGGTCGTTCTCGATCCAGCCCGGTGAGTTCGCCAAGATCGCCCTGGTCTCGTTTTTCGCCTATTACCTGGTGCGCAAACGAGAAGTGCTCTCGCTGGCGAGCAAGCGAGTGCTCGGCATCGACTTCCCGCGTGGCCGTGACCTCGGTCCGGTCGTCACGGTGTGGCTGCTCAGCCTCCTGGTGCTGGTGTTCGAGAAAGACCTGGGTACGGCCCTGCTCTACTTCGGCCTGTTCGTGGTGACGCTCTACGTCGCCACCGAGCGGGCGAGCTGGCTGATCATCGGTCTGCTGCTGTTCTTCGGTGGCGTCTACCTCGCCTACCTGCTGGGCGCCTCGGTCGGCGGCCCGTTCGCCAACTTCTACGACCGCGCGCAGGTCTGGCTCGACCCGTTCGCGCTGGACAACTACGAACGGTTCGGCGGCAGCTATCAGCTCGTGCAGGGCCTGCTCTCGCTCGGCACCGGCGGGTTGTTCGGCTCGGGTCCGGGCGGCGGCTCCCCGCGGTTCGTACCCGAGGTGCAGAACGACTTCATCTTCGCCGGCATGGGTGAGGAGATCGGCCTGTTCGGCCTCTCCGCGCTGCTGGTGCTCTACCTGCTGATCGTCGAGCGGGGTCTGCGCTCGGCGCTCGCCGTGCGCGATTCGTTCGGCAAGCTGGTTGCGGGCGGCCTGTCGTTCACCCTGGGTTTGCAGATCTTCGTCATCCTGGGTGGCATCACCGGACTCATCCCGCTGACCGGCCAGACGACGCCGTTCCTCTCGTCGGGTGGCTCGTCGCTGATGGCCAACTGGCTGCTGATCGCGATGCTGTTGCGAATCTCGAACGCGGCCCGCGGACCGGCGGCGAGCGGCGGCGGCGCCGATCGAGCCGGTGGCGGACCAAAGAAGGCGCCGGCACAACTGCACGGCGCCATGACGGAGGTGATCAAGCCGTGAACGCACCACTTCGCCGGGCCGGCGTGGTCATCCTCGTCCTGTTCGGGCTGCTCTTCGCGAACCTGAACTGGGTGCAGGCCTACAAGGCCGACGACTACCGCACGAGCGACTACAACCGCCGGGTCGTGGTCGCGCAGTACGAGCGGCCGCGCGGCATCATCGAGGTCGGCGGCACCGGGGTGGCGACCAACAAGGTCACCGACGACGCCCTGAAGTACCTGCGCGTCTACCCCCGCAAGGAGGTCTACGCCCCGGTCCTCGGTTACCGTCCCGTCGGCCTGGCCGCGACCGGCATCGAGAATGCCGAGAACGACTTCCTCTCCGGTGAGAGCGACAAGCTCTTCGCCGACCGGGTAAAGGACATGTTCACCGGCAACAACACCGGCGGCGGCAACGTCCTGCTGACGATCAACTCCAAGGCGCAGGAAACGGCCTGGAAAGAGCTGACCGGCAACGAGCGCGGGGTCAAGAGGGGCGCGGCGATCGCGATCGACCCGCGCACGGGGGCCGTGCAGGCCATGGTCTCGATGCCCAGCTTCGACCCGAACCCGCTGGTCAGCCACGACGAGAAGGCCGCCTCGGCCGCGTACAACAGGCTCAACAAGGACCCCGCTCAGCCGTTGCTGAACCGGTCGACAGCCGAGACACTGCCGCCCGGCTCGACCTTCAAGGTGATCGTCTCCGCGGCCGCCCTCCAGAACGGTTACACAACCGAGACAGAGATTCAGGCGGGCGCCGAATACCGCGAGAGCGGGGCGGTCATCCGCAACGCCGAGGACGAAGTTTGCCCTGGTCAGCGCATCGATCTGAAGGAAGCGCTGACGGAGAGCTGCAACACCGGCTTCGCCCGGCTCGGCGTCACCCTCGGCCGCGACAAGATCATGGCGGCGGCCAAGGCGTTCGGTTTCCAGGACAGTCAGCTGACCGTCGGCAACCTCGAGGGCAGCGGCCTCCCGGTCGCCGCCAGCGACACCGGCAAGATCGCCAACGCGGACGGCAGCGTCGACAAGGGCGCGCTCGCGCAGTCGTCGATCGGCCAGCGCGACGTGCGCATGACCCCGATCCAGGGCGCGCTGATCGCCGCCTCGGTGGCCAACGGCGGCAAGCAGATGCGCCCCTACCTGGTGCAGAAGCTGCTCACCCCCGACCTGCGGACGATCTACACCGCCAGTCCGAAGACGCTTCGTGAGCCGATCAACAGCCAGGTCGCCGGTGACCTGAAGGACATGATGATCAGCGTCGTCGAGAACGGCACCGGCAAGAAGGCCCGGATCAAGGGCATGGAGGTCGGCGGCAAGACCGGAACCGCGGAGAACGCCGAGGGCGCCGACGATCACGGATGGTTCATCGGTTTCGCCTACAACGACAAGGGCGACGCGGTTTCCGCGGTTTGCGTCATGCTTGAGAACGTGCCCGGTGGCCATGCGAGTGCCGAGGCTGCCCGGATCTCCGGGCTCATCATGAAGGCCGCGGCGGGTCAGGGAGGGGACTGAGCATGATCAGCCCTGGGGTGACCCTCGGCGGCCGGTACCGTCTCGACGAGCGGATCGCCGGCGGTGGGATGGGTGATGTCTGGCGCGGCACCGACGAGGTGCTGGGCCGGACGGTCGCTGTCAAGATCCTGCTGCCCGCCCTGCTCGACGAGCCCGGCTTCGCCGAGCGGTTCCGGGGCGAGGCCCGCACCATGGCCACGATCAACCACCCCGGGGTCGTCGACGTCTACGACTACGGCAGCGACCAGCAGCTCGCGTTCCTGGTCATGGAGTACGTCGAGGGCGACGCCCTGTCCCGCACGCTGAGCCGGGTGGGCCGGCTGACCCCGGCTCGCACGATGGCCCTCATCGCCCAGGCCGCCGACGCGCTGCAGGCCGCCCACGCGAACGGCATCGTGCACCGGGACGTGAAGCCCGGCAACCTGCTCGTACGCCCGAACGGCACGCTCGTGCTGACCGACTTCGGCATCGCCCGATCGGCCCTGGTCGGGCAGCTCACGGTGGCCGGCTCGGTGCTCGGCACCGCCTCCTACATCTCCCCCGAACAGGCCTCGGGCGCGGTCGCGACGTCCGCCTCCGACGTCTACGCACTCGGCGTCGTGGCCTATCAGTGCCTCTCCGGGCACCGGCCGTTCGACGGCGCCACGCCGATGGAGATCGCGATGAAGCACGTCCGCGAGACGCCGCGGCCGCTGCCCGGCGACATCCCGCCGCACGTGCGCGCGATCGTCGACCGGGCCCTGGCCAAGGACCCGGGTGCCCGCTGGCCCTCGGCCTCCTCGCTGGCCGGCGTCGCCCGGCAGGCCGCCGCCGCGCTGACCTCGAACGCGCCGCAACCGGCACGGGCCGCGGGCCCGGTCAGCCCCGGCGCCGGCGCTCACCCGCCGGCCGGGCGCCCGTCGAGCGGGGCCGGCGCGGGCCACCCGCCGTACCCTCCGGTTCCCCGCCCGGTCTCGGGCGCGCGCGGGGCCGCCTCGGTGCCTTCCGGCCCACCCGTTCAACCGCAGCCCTACCGCCAGCCGTACCAACCACAGCAGGCGCCCGCGCCGGCCGCCGCCAAGCCGGAGAGCTCCGGTGGGCGTCAGGTGCTGATCGTGCTGGCCGTGGTGCTGGCATTGCTGGTGCTGCTCTGCGCGGGAGTCATCTCGTTCCTGCTCAAGCAGGGCCAGGACAACAAGAACAGCGGCGCGGCCGCAATCCACACGGGCGTCACGGGTGGGGATCCATCAGTGGCGTCGTACCGTCTAACCACGCGGGCGGGCGCGAACCCCGGCTGGATAAAAGCTAACGAAGGACGACAGACGCTATGACGGCGCAGGCCCGCCTGCTCGGTGGCAGGTATCAGGTCGGCGAGCTCTTGGGCTACGGCGGCATGGCCGAGGTGCACCGCGGACGCGACCTCAGGCTCGGCCGTGATGTAGCGATCAAGATGCTGCGCACCGACCTGGCCCGGGACGCCACGTTCCAGGAGCGGTTCCGCCGTGAGGCGCAGAACTCGGCCGCCCTGAACCACCCAGCGATCGTCGCCGTCTACGACACGGGCGAAGAGATTTCCCCGGCCGGCGAGAAGCAGCCGTTCATCGTGATGGAGTTCGTCAACGGACAGACCCTCAAGGAGGTTCTGGCCCAGGAGCAGCGCCTTCAACCGCGCAAGGCTCTCGAGATCATCGCCGACATCTGCGCCGCCCTGGAGTTCAGCCACCGGCACGGCATCATCCACCGGGACATCAAGCCCGGCAACGTGATGATCACGCAGAACGGCCAGGTCAAGGTCATGGACTTCGGCATCGCCCGGGCCCTGGCCAGCGGTGCGACCACCATGACCCAGACCAGCGCGGTCATCGGCACGGCGCAATACCTCTCGCCCGAGCAGGCCCGCGGCGAGGCGGTCGACGCGCGTTCCGACGTGTACGCCGCCGGCTGTGTGCTCTTCGAGCTGCTGGTCGGTAACCCGCCGTTCGTCGGCGACAGCCCGGTCAGCGTCGCCTACCAGCACGTTCGCGAGGAACCGAAGGCGCCGAGCGAGATCAACCACGAGGTCTCGCCCGACGTCGACGCCATCGTGCTCAAGGCGCTCGCCAAGAACCCGATGAACCGCTACCAGAGCGCCCAGGAGATGCGGGCCGACGCGCTGCGGGCCGTCGCGGGCCGACCGGTGCTCGCCACCCCGGTGATGTCACAGGCCGAGACAATGGCCATGCAGGGCGCGCCGCAGTGGCAGCCGCAGGGCGCCACGACCATGCAGCGGCCGATCGGCGGCCCCCCGTACACGCCGCAACGCCGTTCCTCGTCCTGGGTGTGGGCCGCGCTCGCGGCGCTCGGTGTTCTGGTAGTCGTGGTGCTCGGCGTCGCGCTGGCGATGCAGCCCGACGACAAGGACAACACCAACGCCACCCCGACGAGCTCGGCCCCGGTGACCAACCCGATGCCCGATCTTCAGGGTCTGACCAACGATGAAGCGGTCCAAGCCCTGCAGCAGGCTGGCATCAAGAACATCACACCCGAATCCCCCGAGTTCAAGAGCGACTGCGAGGGTACGGTCGTCAAGCAGAACCCGAAGGTGGGCACGCCGATCGGCGCCGACCAATCGGTCAGCTACCAGCTGTGCCAGCCGCCGAAGCAGGTCGAAGTGCCGAAGAACCTGGTCGGCTCGAAGCGCGAAGCCGCCTCGAACATTCTCAAGGGTCTTGGCTTCGGGGTGGACATCAAGGAGAAGGCCAGCCTGGAGAAGGCTGGCATTGTGCTCAAGGTCGAGAATGCCGGCGAAAAGGTCGACCCCGGCACGCGGATCACGGTTGAGGTGTCGAACGGCCGCCTGGTCGAGGTGCCCGACGTGATCGGCAGGTCGGCCGCCACGGCGCAGGGCATCCTCGACAACGCCGGCCAGTTCAACGTCAACATCGTGGACGTCGAAGACCCGAACGGCCAGCCCGGCACGGTGGTCGCGCAGACGCCCAAGGCAGGCTCGACCGCTGAGAAGGGCGACAAGGTCACGATCTCCGTCATCGTGGAGCCCGATCCCGGCGAGACCGAGCCCACCGATCCCGGCTCCGAGCCGCCCGGCAACGGCGGTGGCACCGGCACCAACGGCCTGATCGGCAACTCGTTCGGCACGTTCCGCCGCGACGACAGCCTCTGACCGACAGAAATCAGCCCGCCTCTCCGAACAGGGGAGGCGGGCTTTTCTACGTGGTGGCGAAGGCCGCGCGGCGCCGCGTCTCGACCTCGGCGGCCAGCGGCGGCGCCTTCTCGAGAGCTGAGGGCAGGCCGCAGGCGGCGAGCCAGTTGGCCAGCATGGTGTGGCCGCCCTCGGTGAGCACCGACTCGGGGTGGAACTGCACGCCCTCGATCGGCAGCGAGCGGTGCCGCATCGCCATGACGATGCCGGACTCGGTGCGCCCGGTCACCTCGATCTCGTCGGGCACGGTGTCCGGCACGACGGCCAGCGAGTGGTAGCGGGTGGCGGTGAACGGCTCGGGCAGACCGGCCAGCACCCCCGCACCGTTGTGATGCACCGACGAGGTCTTGCCGTGCAACAGCTCGGGCGCGCGGGTGACGGTCGCTCCGAACGCGGCGCCGATCGCCTGATGCCCCAGGCAGACCCCGAACATCGGCAACTTCCCGGCGTACGCCTTGATGACGCCCATCGTGATGCCGGCGCGTTCCGGAGTTCCGGGGCCGGGCGAGAGCAGAATGCCGGCGGCGCCGAACGTGCCGACGTCGGCGACCGAGATCTCGTCGTTGCGCCGCACCTCGCACTCGGCGCCGAGCTGGCCGAGATATTGCACGAGGTTGAAGACGAACGAGTCGTAGTTGTCGATCACCAGCACGCGCATGTCAGTTCCCCGGGATCTGGTTGCCGCCGGCGGGATCGGACGGGTGCGGCTGGTTCGACTCGGTGCTGTAGGGGATGTCCTCGGGACCGTGGTCCGGGTTGTCCGTCGAGGTGATGTCGCCGCCGGCCGGACCCTGTTGCTCGGTGCCGTTGCCGACCTGCACGTCGTCGAAGGGCAGCAGCGGGGTCGCCCACGGGAAGATGACGTACCAGAGGAGCGCGGTCGTGGCCGCGAGGAGCGCGAGCGAGCTGGTCAGCTTGCCCCAGAAGCCGAACGGCAACTTGCGCCAGATCCAGGCGTACATCGCGTCAGGCCTTCTTCACTTCGGCCGGCATGCCGGCGTCGGGGAGCTTCTGGTCGCGTTTGGACGTCGAGACCAGCTCGGCGTGGATGATCAGGCGCTCGTAGTTGTTGTACTTCGGGTTGCAGGTGGTCAGCGTGAGCAGCGCCTTGGACGGCTTGGCCCGGGGCTTGCCGGGTACGGGCGCCACGACCTCGACCTGGCTGGGCTTGACCACGTCCTTGTCGTAGACGCGGTAGACGTACCAGTTGGTGCGGGTCTCCACGCCGATGACGTCGCCGTCCTTCAGCTCGTCGAGCCGCCAGAAGATCTTCTTGATGCGGTGACCGGCCACCGAGAAGTTGCCGACCTTGCCGGGCTTCGCGGAGTCGGGGTAGTGGCCGGGTGCGTAACGGATGTCGTCGGGCTGCACGCCGTCGACGACGACCCACTCCTTATCGAACTTCGGGATGTAGAGGCGGCCGACCAGGTTGCTGCCGGGCGCGGCCGGACCCTTCGACGCGGCGGCTGTCGGGGTCGGGCCGACGGTCGGGTCGTTCCAGACCTCGTCGAGCTGGCTGGCCAGAGCGTCCTGCTCGTCCTGCACCTTGGCCGAGTTGCCGAAGACCTCGTAACCGGCGAAGAGCAGCACGATCAGTCCGAAGGTGATCATCACTTCGCCGGAGACGCGGATGCCGCCGCGGATGCGCGAGCCGATGGTCGGCCGGGTCAGTTCGGAGTAGACGCTCTTGTAGCCCTCGTCGGTCTGTTCGGCCCGCAGCCGGACGACCTTCTCGCCTCGCTTCGGCTCCTCCGCCACGGGTTCCTCCTCGGCGGGGGGCCGGGCCGCACCCGGGCTGACAGGGGCAACCGAGGCGGCGCCGAGGACGGTGTCGGGCTCGGCTTTCGCCTTCGCGGCGTGGGCGGCGACGCCCGGCACAGCGGAGAGCAGAGCGGTGGGCGAGCGGACGGCGGACGGTTGCTCGGCCGGGCGCTTCGCCATCGGCAGCAGGCCGGTGGGCGCATCCGCCGAACGGATGACGGCTGTCTCGTTCGGGTCTTCGGGCCGGCCGAAACCGGGCGCGGCCGACGGGCCGGGCGTCACCGGGGCGCCGACGCCGGCCGGGCTGCCGAAGGCGGCGAGCGCGGTGGTGGGGTGCCCGCCGGGGTTGTGGCCGGCGGTGGCCGGCGGGACCGGCGGCCGAAACCCACGGCCGGCGACGCCGGACGAGGCCCCTGCGGTGCCGGTCGGAATCTGTGCGGTGCCAGTCGGGAGCCCTGCGGCGCCGGTCGGGAGCCCTGCGGTGCCGGACGGGACCTGTGCGGTGCCGTTGGCGGGCGCCTGCGGGCTCGGTGCGGGCGCGGCGGGGGTCGACGGCGGGTAGACGCCGTTGCGGGCCTGAGGGGCCTCGTGAGGGGGCGCCGCGGGCGGGTGGGCCGCGGCGGCGGGCGCGGGAGTGGCCAGGGCCGCCGCAGCGAGCCAGTCGAAGCCCGGCGAGCCGGGCTGCGGCTCCGCGTGCGGCTTCTGCAGCGACGCGTCGGGCGCCACGCCGTTGCGGGCGATCCGTTGCCGCACCTCGTCGGCGGTGGACAGGATCGCCGTCTCGCTGGCTGAAGGGGGCGGCGGCGCGACGGGCGACGGCGCCGCGGCGGGTGGCTGCGGCATGGCGGGTGGCTGCGGCACGGCAGGTGGCTGCGCTGCGGCAGGTGGCTGCGTCGACGCCGGTGGCGAGACCTGCCCGACCGACTGTGTGGAGGCACCCAGCCCGATCGGCGGTGCGAGCGGACCACCGGGCACGCCGTCCGGCGATGCGTCGGTGATCCGCGGGATGTATGCCGTGTGGGCCTCGGCGTCAGGCGCTCGATGCCGGCCTGAATTCCCCGGCGCGCCCGGCTGGTCCGCTGCCGCCATCAGCCGCTGACCCGCGCGGATCGGAGGTCACTCGACCCGTCGTACGCCCGCACTGTCACGTTCCTCTCGACGGTTTCCTGATAACCGAGGCCGAAGTCGGCGACCGCATCCTTGAACTGCCGGACTCCCTCTGCGGACTCCAACGCGTGATGCATCGTTGTGGGTTCGCCGATCGCCGTGATCCGGAACGGCGGCGAGAAGACTTGGCCGTGGAGTAGCAGCGTGTTGCCGACACAGCGTACCGCGCTGGTTGAGATGACGCGGACATCCATGATCGACATTGCCTCGGCCCCACCAGCCCAGAGGGCATTCACGACCGCTTGAACGTCACCCTGGTGGACGACAAGGTCGTCGTTGTCGGGGGCGTTCGCGGCCACGAAGTCGTTACTGCGGCGCGACGAGTCGTCGAGGCTGACGGTGAGGCCCGGACCTTGCAGGGCGGTGAACCCGGCTGGGGAGCGCAGCGCGTCGGCGCGTTCCCGGGCCCGCTCGGCCGGGCCGCCGGCCTCGGCGAGACGGGCCGTGTCTTGATCGACCGCGGTGCGCAGTTTCGCCGCCGTCCGCTCGCGCGCGTCGAGGCGGGCGCGCTTGTCGGCGATCAGCTGGGCGAGCTGGGGGCGGCGGTCGTCGCGCAGCGCCGTGCCGTCCGCGGTGGTCGCCGAGGTGGTGAAGAGCAGGCCCGCGGCTAGGGCGATCAGGGGTACGCCGACGGTCCAGCCGTGCGGGCGCTTGGTCGGTTTGCGGGGCCGCAGACCGCGCCACGCCCGGCGCAGAACGAGCCGCCACGAGGGCGTGCCAGTGGTGTATTCCACGTCCTCGGCTCCCCTGAAAATCGCGCCGAACAATTTTCCTTGCCCGGCGGGTGCCTGTCATCGCACCGACTTGACTACGCTAGCGGTCGAACATTAATCGCCACGGGCAGCATTCGGGACCTCCGAGGCCGCTCAGCGGTGGGGTTGTTCACCACTTGTTGCCCTTCAGGAGAGCACCGTGCCGAAGTCTCAGGTTCGCAAGAAGAAGGTCTACACGCCGCCGACGGACATTCGTCCGGCGGCTGCCGCGGCGTCCAAGAAGCCGAGCCCGATGTGGCTGCCGATCAGTGCCGTGGCGCTGATCGCGATCGGCATCGCCTGGCTGGTCGTGTACTACCTGTCGTCCCAGGCGTACCCGATCGAGTCCCTGCGGTACTGGAACCTCGCCATCGGCTTCGGCTGCATGGTGGCGTCCCTGGGCATCCTGTCGCGCTGGCGTTAACCACGCTTCCGCCCGCTTCCGCGCGGGTAGGGTGACTTTCGTCCGTTTCATGCGCACCCCGCGCCGGTGGCCGGGGTGCGCTTTGTGCCTGGCGGCCGGTCCCTTGACCCCGTGGCATGCGGCCGTCTATTACTCACGAGTAACATGAGCGCGGCGGACACCCGAGGCGAGGAGGCTCAACGCAGATGGGCATAGCGCAGATAGTCGCCACCGTTCTGGCCGGTGCGGTCACCGTCGTGGCTGTTGTGCTCGCGGTGCGAGCCGTGCTGACCATCACCTCGGTGATCAGGCGCGGACAACCCGACCCGGCGCGGTTCGCCGACCCCAAGACGCGTACGAAGACCATGCTGGTCGAGACGCTGGGTCACACCCGCATGCTCAAGTGGAGCACGATCGGTGCCGCCCACTGGCTCGTCATGGTCTCCTTCATGATCCTGTTCCTGCTGGTCGTGGAGGCGTACTTCGAGGTCGTCGACCCCGAGGCGGGGCTGCCGATCATTGGGCACTGGGTCGTCTACGGGTTCGTCACCGAGTGGATCGGCATTCTCGGCCTGCTCGGCATCCTCTACCTAATC
This sequence comes from Actinoplanes solisilvae, assembly GCF_003999975.1. Taxonomy (GTDB): domain Bacteria; phylum Actinomycetota; class Actinomycetes; order Mycobacteriales; family Micromonosporaceae; genus Actinoplanes; species Actinoplanes solisilvae. Next base: position 85,697 of record NZ_RJAC01000020.1, read on the forward strand.
TTCGTGCGCCAGCGCGCGAACCGGGCCAAGCGCAGCCGCTTCCTCGGTTCGACCAGGTGGCAGGCCTACTTCGTCGAGGCCGTGATCCTCGGCGTGCTCGTCTGCGGCTTCCTGATCCGAGGCTTCAAGGTCGCCAACGACACCTTCGAATACCCCGGCTGGGCGACCCCGCTGTCGCACGGCGTCGGTTCCCTGCTGCCCGCCGCGGCCGACGGGCCGACCTGGGTCGCGCTGGTCAAGCTGCTCATCTCGATGGGCTGGCTGATCACGATCGCACTCAACCCGACGATGGGCGTGGCCTGGCACCGGTTCCTGGCGTTCTTCAACATCTTCTTCAAGCGCGCCCCCGAGAAGCCGGCCGGCTCCGGGCTGGGCGCGCTGCGGCCGATGATGAGCCAGGGCAAGCCGCTCGACTTCGAAGAGGCCGACCCCGAGAAGGACCAGTTCGGTGTCGCCCAGGTGGAACAGTTCACCTGGAAGGGGCTGCTCGACTTCTCGACGTGTACGGAGTGCGGCCGCTGCCAGTCGCAGTGCCCGGCCTGGAACACCGCCAAGCCGCTCTCGCCCAAGCTCCTCGTGCTCAGCCTGCGCGACCACGCGTACGCGAAGGCTCCTTATCTTTTGGGCGGTGGAGGCAAGGACCTCACCGGCGAGGAGAAGGCGGCCGAGGCGCAACTGGCCCACATGGACGTGCTGGCGCTGGCCGAGGGCAACCGGCCGCTGATCGGCACCGAGGACGAGCAGGGCGTGATCGACCCGGACGTGCTGTGGTCGTGCACCACCTGCGGCGCGTGCGTCGAGCAGTGCCCGGTCGACATCGAGCACATCGACCACATCGTCGACATGCGCCGCTACCAGGTGCTGATCGAGTCGTCGTTCCCCAGCGAGGCCGGCGTGATGCTGCGCAACCTGGAGAACAAGGGCAACCCGTGGGGCGCTCCGCAGAACACCCGCGAGGACTGGACCAAGGGTCTCGACTTCGAGGTGCCGCGGGTCGGCGAGAAGGAAGACTTCGAATACCTGTTCTGGGTCGGCTGCGCCGGCGCGTTCGAGGACAGGGCCAAGAAGACCACCCGCGCGGTCGCCAAACTGCTGCACGAGGCCGGCGTCGACTACGCGATCCTCGGCGAGGGCGAGACCTGTACGGGTGACCCCGCGCGACGCATCGGCAACGAGTTCGTCTTCCAGATGCTGGCCCAGCAGAACGTCGAGACCCTGCAGGAGGCGAAGGTCAAGAAGATCGTCGCCACCTGCCCGCACTGCTTCAACACGCTCGGCAACGAATATGAGCAGCTCGGCCTCGAGGTCGAGGTCGTGCACCACACGCAGTTGCTGGCCCACCTGGTCGCCACCGGCAAGCTCACCCCGGTGCAGCCGGTCGACGGCGGCGTCACCTATCACGACCCCTGCTACCTGGGCCGGCACAACCGGGTCTTCGACGCGCCGCGCGAGGTGCTCGGCTCGTCGATCGCCGGTGGGCTGACCGAGATGCCGCGTAACTCCGAACGCTCCTTCTGCTGCGGCGCCGGCGGCGCACGCATGTGGATGGAGGAGAAGATCGGCAAGCGGATCAACGTCGAGCGCACCGAGGAGGCCCTGGCGACCGGCGCGAAGACGATCGCCGTGGGCTGCCCGTTCTGCTACACGATGATCGGCGACGGGGTCACCGGCAAGGGCGAGCAGGAGAACGTCGAGGTCGTGGACGTGGCAACGGTCCTCCTGCGCTCGCTCAAGCAAGAGGTCTAAGGCTTCACGAGGACGTGCCGGCGGTGGCCGCGGTGGTCGAGGCGACGATCGCGACCATCACGGCCGCCTGGATCTCCTCGATCGTCTTCTTGACCGCCGCGGCCGCCCACGCGCCCTCGCTGATCTCCCGCAGCCGCGCTTTCACGGCCTTCCGGTCGAGGTCACCGAAGACGGTCTTGTCGAGGTCGGTCGCCGCGACCAGGGCACAGAGCGCAGCCGTACGGGGTTCGACCGCGCCACTGTCGAGCACGGCGCGCCGCATCCGGTCGCGCGCCGCCTTCTCCTGCGCGGGCTCGACGCCGTGAGCGGCCGGGTACTTGATGCGGGGGAACACCCACAGCACCTTGTCCTTCTCGGTCGTCAGAATGCCCTCGTCGACCAGGCGGGCCAGCACCATCGGCCGGGTCTCCTTGGCGAACTTCGACACCCAATGGCCGGGCCTGCGCGCTTTGTCCTCGCCGACGATCTTCGCCAGGGCCGCGTCGACCAGCGGGTCTCCGGTCGGGCTCGCATCGACCACGACCACCCTCTTGTCCTCGACGTCCACCCGCCCGGCCAGAGCGAGCTCGAGCAGCAGCCCGCCGCCCAGACCGTGGTCCAGGTGAGTGCCGTCGGTCAGCGGCGTGCCGTCGTCGTCGTACGCGAGCAGCGTGAACTCTTCGACCAGGTTCATACCCTGACGATTCTCCAAATTCGTGACGTGCCAATCCTCACCTCGCCGACGGCGCGCCCGGCTCGCACCGTTCCGGCACAATGAGACCCGAGGTGAACCGATCATGGACGGCCTGTTCCTGACCGCGGTGCTCCCGTTGGCGGCGTTCGCGCTGCTCACGGCCGGCAACGCGTTTTTTGTGGCCGCCGAGTTCGGCCTGGTGACCGTCGACCGGGCCGAGGTCGCGTCCCGGGCCCGTGCGGGCGATCGCCGGGCGCGCACGGTCGAGCACGCTCTGCACGAGCTGTCCTTCCAGCTCTCCGGCACCCAGCTGGGCATCACGATCACCGCGCTGCTCACCGGCTACCTCGCCGAGCCCGCGCTCTCCCGCATCTTCTCGCCGGTCGTCGAGCCGATCGCGGGCGACGCCACCGAGGGCGTCACGCACGGCGTCGCGCTGGTCGTCGCCACCCTGATCTCGATGCTGTTCGGCGAACTCGTGCCCAAGAACGCGGCGCTGGCCCGGCCGATGCGCGCCGCGCTGTCGACCGCGGCCCCGCTGCGTACGTTCTCCAGGCTCCTCAAGTGGGTGATCGCCGGCCTCAACGGCTCGGCCAACTGGCTGGTCCGCCGGCTGGGCATCGAACCTCAGGAAGAGCTGGCCAGTGCGCGCTCGCCCGAGGAACTGGGCCTGCTGGCCGCGATCAGCGCGCGGGCCGGTGCTTTGCCAGCCGAGACGGCCACGCTGCTGCGCCGCACGATCCGCTTCGGCGAGAAGCGGGCGGCCGAGGCGATGACCCCCCGCGTCGACGTGGTCGGGCTCAAGACCACGGCGAGTGTGGCCGAGCTGATCTCGGTCGCGCGCGAGACCGGGCACACCCGGTTCCCCGTCTACGAGAACACGATCGACCTGGTCATCGGCGTCGCCGGGGTGCCCGACGCGCTCGGTGTCCCGCCGGAGCGCCGCGCCGCGACCCAGGTCTCGACCATCGCCCGCGAGCCGGTCTACGTTCCCGAGAGCCTCGGCCTCGACAAAGTGCTCGCCGCGCTGCGCGAGGCCCACGCCGACCTGGCGATCGTGGTCGACGAGTACGGCGGCACCGACGGCGTCGTCACGGCCGAAGACCTGATCGAGGAACTGGTCGGGGAGATCGCCGACGAGTACGACGCTGAGCCGATCGAGACCTCCTCGCAGGAACTCCTGGCACCGGACGGGGTCGTCGACGGCCTGCTCCGCGAGGACGAATTGATGGAGCAGACCGGATTCGCCCTGCCCGAGGGGCCGTACGAGACGCTTGCCGGTTTTCTGCTCTCCCGGCTCGGCCACATCCCGGTGGTCGGCGAGACCTATGAGAGCGACGGATGGGTGTTCACCGTGATGGCCGTCGACCGGCACCGCATCGAACAGGTGCGCGTGTCCGCGCCGCCGGAGCCCGACGATGACTGAGCTGCTGGTCACCTTCGGACTGCTGATCGGAAACGGCCTCTTCGTGGGCGGCGAGTTCGCCCTGATCGCGTCCCGGCGTACGGCCCTGGAACCGCTCGCCGCGACCAGCAAGCGCGCCCGCTGGGCCCTCTCGGCGATGAGCCAGATCCCGCTGATGATCGCCGGCGCTCAGCTCGGCATCACGATCTGCTCGCTCGGACTCGGTGCGCTCGCCGAACCCGCGCTGGCCCACTTCCTCGAAGGCCCGTTCCACGACATCGGCCTGCCCGAGAACGCGGTGCACCCGGTGGCGTTCGTGCTGGCCCTGAGCATCGTCGTGTTCCTGCACACGGTCATCGGCGAGATGGTCCCCAAGAACATCACGCTGGCCGGGCCCGAGAAGGCGGCGCTCATTCTCGGCCCGTTCATGCTGGCCTTCTGCACGGCCACGAAACCGCTGCTCAACGCGATGCGCTGGGCCGCCCGGGTGGTGTTGAAGATCTGGTCGATCGAGGCGACCGACTCGGTCAAGACCGTGTTCACGGCCGAGGAGCTCGCCGGCATGGTCACGCAGGCCCGCGCCGAGGGGCTGCTCGGCACCGAACAGTTCGCGCGCATCCACGCCGCGCTCGAGCTGCACGGGCGTACGGCGGCCGACACACTGCGGCCCTGGTCGAGCGTCACGACGATCGCCGACGACATCACGCCCGCGACGCTCGAGATGGTGGCGACGCGCACCGGCCGGTCCCGCTTCCCGGTCGTGCAGCGCGAGACACGGCGGGTGCTGGGCTTCGTGCACGTCAAAGACATTCTCGGGTACGCCACCGAGCGCCGGACGCGTCCGATCCCGCCTGAGATCATCCGGCCGTTGGCGGTGGTCTCGCCCGAGCGTTCGCTCGCCGACCTGCTGCTCATGATGCGCCGCGACCGGCTGCACATCGTGCTGGTCAGCGATGGCCGGCGGCCGCTCGGAGTGATCACTTTGGACGACGTGGTGCACGCGGTGGTGGGCGAGCCGGGCCATCCGGTTCTGCCCACTCCGGTGGCCCAGCCTCGGACGGTCGGCTGACCGCCTACGGGTTGTTCCCGTTCTGGTCTGCTCTTGCCGCCGGGTCGCGTTCGATCGTCGGCCGACCATTTCGGACAATAGACCTATGGTTCGCAAACGGTGGTGGATTGCGCTGGCGGGGACGCTGGTCGTTCTTGTCGGCACTCTCACTTACTCGCACCGGATGTCGTCGTTGCCGGCCTTCGCCGTGGGATTACGACCCACGCCCACGGCGGACGCGCCCGCGGCAGTCTCAGGCGCCCGTTCCGTCGCACTCGGCGGTCTGCTGCCGATCGAGGAGCCGGTCCCGTCGGCCAAGTCGGCGCCGCCGGGCCGCATCCGGGTCGCCGCCGGCTCAGTGGAGGTGCGATACACCTTCGACGGGGGTGTCGGCCGGCCCATCACCGATCACCTCGGACGCCACCAACTGCGGCCGCTCGGACAGAACGGTGGTGCGCTTCGACTCGTACGCCAAGGGTCTGGCCTGGCCCTTTCCTATCCTGACCGGTGCCGGCTGGCCCGCGAGAAGGACTGCCCGCGGGCGATTCTCGAGGGTGAACGCGACGACAGCCTCAACCCCGGCACAAGGCGTTTGCGGTACGGGGCCTCGGTGCGGATGACGCACGCCGACCTCGCCGATGGGGCGAATGTGGTGCAGAAGGGCTATTCCGTCGGGCGCGTCAGCCAGTACAAACTGCAGGTCGACCATCGGCTCGGGCATCCGAGCTGCGTGCTGGCCGGCAAGGGCGCCATCTATCGCGCCGAACCGATCATCGACGTGGCCGACGGGCGCTGGCACGACCTGGCCTGCACCCGCACCCGCGACGAGCTGACCATGCTGGTGGACGGCGTTCCCGCAGCCTCGGTCGCCGTTCCGGCAGCGCTGTCGATCGCGAACGCCGAACCCCTGCGCGTCGGCGGCAAGGGCACCAGCAAGTCGAACGACCAGTTCGCGGGCGAGATCGACAACGTCTTCGTCGCGATCGGTTCCTAGCGGCTCTGCAGGCGTTCGCACAGAGCCCGCAGCTCGGTGCCGCCGGCCTGACGACGGGAACGGTTGAGCAGCGTGCGGACGGTTTCGGCGAGCTCGGCCGAGGTGCGTACGTGCTGGGGCGCGATGCGTTCCGCGATGAGCAGGAAACGGATCGCCCCACGATCATGCCCGCCGAGACGCGTGAGGGCGCGGGCCGTGTCGGCGTAGTAGAAGACCTGGCGGATGCCGGCCGGGATCGCCGCCGGATCGGTGCGGTGGGCGATCTCCACCACCCGCGCCGGGTCGCCGTCGTCGACCTCGATGCTCATACGCCAGATGTCGACATTCGTGGGGCCGAAGAACATGCCCATCGCGTTGGTCTCACCGGTGCGGTGGGCCAGTTCGGCGGCCTCGTCGAGCCAGTCGCGGCTGTCCTCGAGCCGCTGGCGGCACCGGCTGGCCAGGGCAGCGACGAGATGCAGTGAGCCGAGCACCTCGGCCGCTCCGGGGCGACTCAGGTGGTGGCCGAGGTCGTCGACGGCCCGCTCGGCCAGCGTCTGTCCGCGCTGGTACGAACCGCAGGCGGTCGCGGACCGGGCCAGCGCGAAGGCGGCCTGACCCCGCAGCACCGGGTCGCCGACGGCGTCGGCCGCGTCGCGGCACCGTTCGGCGCCCAGCCAGGCGTCGGCAGGATGACCGAGGCAGCGCAAAACCGACGAGGCGACCGACGTGGCGTCGCAGAGCAGCCGCAACGCTTCGAGATGATCGGGACCGGCCGTCTCGGTGTGCAGGTCGCGCAACAGATCGGGCAGCAGCCGCGCGGCCCCGGCGTAGTCACACGCCTCGAACAGGGCATTGACCAGGACGACGCCGCGGCTCAGCTCGGCGACGGGCGGCGCGGCTCCGGACGGCGGCTCGCTCAGATCGATGTCGATCAGCGCCCGGCGCAATCCGACCACGCCGGCCAGGGCCGCGGCGGTCGCCCGATCGGGGGCCGGAACGCCGGTGCCGGCCAGGTCGGCGGGCGCACACTCCAGCGCGCCGGCGATGTCGGCCAGCGTGAACCGGTTGTCGGCCGCCTGCAGGCCCCGCTCGATCCGGCTCCAGGTGGCATGCGAGACACCGGCGCGGCTAGCCGCGAAGCGCACACTCCAGCCGCGCAGCAGCCGGCGGGCCCGAATCCGCTCACCCACCGCCGGGTCAGCCCTCACTCGTGGCGTCATACGCCGACCGTAGCCGCGCCGCTCCGTGGGGTGGTGCATGCCTGTACCGCCTCGCGGTGACTTTGCGGTGGTCGGTCGTGCCGTTGGAGAGTGTCGGCCCTTTGCGGTTCGGCATGACGATGGCCGAAGTTGTTGCGGCGGTGCCTTCCGCGGTCGAGCTCCGCCGGTTCGTGGCTGATCCCTTTGCCGACGTCGTGGGCATCCAATTCGGATTCCCGGCGCTCTACGCATACTTCGACAGGTCCGGGCAACTGTTCTGCGTCGCGGCCGACGCGGTGAGTGGCCCCCAGCTAGTCCTCGACGGCATGGCGCTGACCGGTGGCAACCCTTCCGAGCTGGAGCAATGGCTCTTCGACCGCGGCGGCCTTCGCTACGGCCCACGCGCCAACCCCGGGATCGACTCGCTGGGCTTGGTGATGCGAGTGCAGCTGACCGCCGGAGGTCTCCAGACGCGCCCCGTACTGGTAGGTCGCAACTGGGCCGACCGCTGCACGGACGATTGGGAGGGCGCGATCCCCGAATGCGAGTGGGTGGGGCACCTCTGGCCCGACCTGCGTTATCCCGAGCGCGCGAAGACGTGGCCGCCGACGTAGGCCTGTTCTACTTCAGGGGATTGTCGACGTGCGCCTGGTACCGCTCGATGAACGCCTCGATGGCCGCCGAATCGGACGTGGTCAGCGTCCGGCGGTGAAGGATGATCCCCGCGGGCTCTCTCGACCCGAAGAAGTAGGCGTCGGGCGTGGTGATCACCTGCGTCATGCCCTCCCAGCGAACCAGACGCTGGTAGAACGCGGTCTCGATCTCGACCCCCTGCTCGGAGATCCGAAAGGTGACCGGATCGTCGACCCAGCCGGGTTGGCCCCAGATGACGAGCCAGACGTACCACCACTGGAAGGTCAAGGCGATCACGCCAACCAGCAGGCAGACCGCCGAAACGATCAGTTGCTCGGCGCAGAGGGCGACACCGCCGACCGCGATGGCGGTCAGCCCGCCCAGACCCACGCGACGGGTCAGCTGCGCATAGGCAGTGCGCGCCGTCCGGCGCAGATCTCGCCGGCTCCTGACAATCCTTACCTCGACACCACTGTGGATCGGCGGCTGCACCGCGGCAGCATCCCCTGCCCCCAGCCACCCGTCAAGATCGAGCCGGACGGGCCACAGCCGCGATGTGTTCCCCAACAGCCTGAACCGTTGTGATTGCTGCGTTCGTTGCGACTAATTCGCTTACGGTTCGGACGCGGAGATGTCGGTGAAGCACTAGGCCGAGACGATCGCGGTCGTGGCGGAGGCGTTGCCCCGAGTTCAGAACTACCTGCGTACGCACCCACAAGGGCCTGCGATCGCAAGGTTCGTCGATGAGCGCGATGAGTTCGTCCTCCACGTGGGGCTGTTGAGCCTCTGCCCCGCATCCTCGCGCACATGACAAACGGCCATAGCGTCTCGATTGTCTTGGAGCATGCGGAACGACCACCAGCAGGCAGCTGACCTACTGAACGTGTCGAGGCCCACCTGATCAGGTCAGGCGAGATCGAGTTCCGCAGAGTGCGCACGCACCGCCGTGTGCTGGCCAGCTCGCTGCGGAGTAAAGCATCAGAACGACCCAAGGCGTCACAAAGCAACTGACGAGCCAGCGCAGCCGGAGCAAACAAAGATCCGACCTGACGGCCGACCCTCCGTCGTCACCGTGCCTGAGCGCAGCACACTACGCGCGTGTCCGAGCCCCGAGCAGCGGGCCTGGTCGAGCCCCGAGCAGCGGGCCTGGTCGAGCCCCGAGCAGCGGGCCTGGTCGAGCCCCGAGCAGCGGGCCTGGTCGAGCCCCGAGCAGCGGGCCTGGTCGAGCCCCGAGCAGCGAGCCGGGTCGAGCTCCGAGCAGTGCTCTCCCAGGCCGGGGCCCCGGGCAGCTCTCCGGGCCGAGCCCCGGTGACCGTGACCATCAGACACCGTGGGGGTCTGGGGGGTCGCCCCCCAGGTGAATATGCGAGGAGCCCCGGTCCGCGCAGTATGCGGACAGGGGCTCCTCAGCGACGAGCGGGTGACGGGAATCGAACCCGCACTGTCAGCTTGGGAAGCTGATGTTCTGCCATTGAACTACACCCGCGGCGGCACCACTGTACCTGATCTGGGCGGCTGGCGGCGCTACCGGGCCGGGGCTGAACTGGCGCCTGTCGGAAGGGCTGGGTTGGCCGACAGTGGCTGCGGTAGGCGGCTGGTGGCGGCTAGGGCAGGTCACCGATCCGAACGACGGCGGGCAGTGACGTGGGCGATGGCGGGCGGCGATGGCGGTGTCGACCTCGGCGTCGGGCGGGGTGCGATTGCGGAGGCTCGGCGAGGGCTAGCTGACTGCGGCCAGGGGGCGGGGTAACTCTGCCCGCCACGTGCGGGTCAAGGGGGTCACGGTGGGGCGGGCGGCCAGGGGTAGGGCGCCGGCGGGGCCGTGGGTGCGGAGTGTGGCGGTGTCGATGGAGAGCTCGAAGACATGCCAGTCGACGTCGGGGGAGGCGTGGAGGGTCAGGGCCAGGCGGGTGATGACTCGGGGGGCGAGGACGCGGGTGGCTCGGCCGGACAGGAAGGCCTCGTCGTCGTTCTCTTCCGGGGGAAATGAGTGCAGCGCGTAACGGCCGTCGCGTTCGAGGTCGCGGCGTTTGGGGGACGGGATCAGGAAGCAGAAGAGGGCCTCGTCGGTGAACACGGGGGACACCGGATGGACCCGGGGGCCGCCGTCGGGGCGGACGGTGGCCAGGTAGGCCAGGCCGGGACCGTATTGCTGCAGGAGCGCGCGGATGCAGGCCGCGAGGGTGGGTTCTGCGGCGGCGAAATCGGACCAGGAAGCCATGAGGGGATTCTATCGAACAAGTGTTCGACGCGCCCACCAAAACACGCCGAAAGGGCAGGTGGGTATGGTGTTGCGATGCTGCTCTCCGACCGCGACCTGGTCTCCGAGATCAAGTCGGGCGATCTGGCCCTGGCGCCCTTCGAGCCGGCGTTGCTGCAACCGTCCAGCATCGACGTGCGGCTGGACAGGTTCTTCCGGGTGTTCAACAACCACCTGTATACGCACATCGATCCGGCCGAGCAACAGGACGATCTCACCGCCCTCGTCGAGGTGAGCGACGGGGAGCCGTTCGTTCTGCATCCGGGTGAGTTCGTGCTGGCCTCGACCCTCGAAGTGATCACGCTGGGCGACCAGCTCGCGGGCCGGCTCGAGGGCAAGAGCAGCCTCGGGCGCCTGGGCCTGCTGACCCACTCGACGGCGGGCTTCATCGACCCGGGCTTCTCGGGGCACGTGACGCTGGAGCTGTCCAACGTGGCCAATCTGCCGATCAAGCTCTGGCCGGGCATGAAGATCGGGCAACTCTGCATCTTCCGGCTGTCGAGCCCGGCCGAGCACCCATACGGTTCGGCCGTCTACGGCTCGCGCTACCAGGGACAACGCGGCCCCACCCCGAGTCGTTCGTCCCACAACTTCCGGCTCTGGCCGACAAGCTGACCGGCAAGACAGAAGAGCGGCCCCATCCCGTACGAGATGTGGCCGCTCTTCTCAGTTGGAAAGCTTGGAAAAGTCAGGTCAGCGGAGCCAGCCCGGCCACCAGACGTTGTTGCGGAACCCGGTCGACCACTGGTGTTCCGAGCAGGACGTCTTCGTGGCGAAGCGCTGCTCGTCGAGGACCGCGATGGTGCCCGCGTTGTAGGTGCCGAGCCCGAAGCCGTAGCCGGTGACGACCATCTTCGGGTTGGCCGCGACGATCTCGGCGAACGTCTTGGCCGGCGGGCCACCACCCATGGGCGGCAGGCCGGTGATCACGTTGGACGACGTCCACAGCTTGCCCTGCAACACGTTCCACTCGGTGCGGACCTGGCGCTGCGGCGTGCCGAGCCCGTTCTGGCTGAGGTACCAGTAGGGCTCGTACACCAGCGTGCCTTCGCCGGCCGGGGTCTTGACATAGATGTGGTACGACGGCAGGGCCGCGTCGTTGACGACGTTGTTGTCACCCGCGGTCTGGTCGAGCTTCACGGTCTCGTACGTGAGCTCGTTGAGCGTGTTCGCCGGGATCGGCCTGATCGTCTCGCGCCACGTCACCTTGTCGACGTTCGTGTTCTGCGCGGTGGTCAGCTTGATGCCGTCGGCGCCGACCGTGGCGGTGGCCGTGCCAAGCTTGGTGACACCGTTGGTGGTGCTGTGCTTGACGATCGTGCACGGCCGGTGCGTCGAGGCCTGTGCGGGCTGCGCGGTCACGGCCAGCGTCGTCGCCGCGGTCATCGCCACGGTCGCCGCGATCAGCGGCCGCCGGGCCATGCGAGAGATCTTGACGTTTTGGTCCATATGTCTATTCTAGGCCGTGTGGGACCTAGATCGCTTTAATGGCACTTCGTCAGTGGTACGCCGAATCGATCCAACTTTCCCCCGAACGGTGTCGGGCTGAGAGGTTTGGAGAGCAGCAATAGCAGGTGACTGTGGACAGAGGTCAGGAACGAACCGGGACGCCGTGAGCGGCCGCCGTGGTCAGCACGTCGTGAATCTGCTGGGCGCTCAGCCCGCGTGTCGGAACCTGCACGAAACGGCCGTGACCGAGGCCGAGCACGATCTGCCCGGCGAGGTGTTCGATGTGGGAAAAGGCGTTCCAGGCGTACGCGTGCCGGCTCTGCCCGGTCGAGCGGGCCACCCCGCCCTCGCTGATCTCGATGGTTGCCGGCTCGCCGTCACTCAATGCCCGCCGCACGCCGCCGTTGAGCAGCACCATCGGCACGATCACGGCCAGCGCCACGCCCGCGACCAGCAACGACACGTTGAGGCCCTCGCCGGTCATCTGCAGCAGCACGGCCAGGCCGAGCAGCGCCCACCCCGCCAGCCGCGAGAGCAGCACGGGCCGGCGCAGTCCGTGTCGCAGGGCGGCCGCGGTCAGGTGGGGGTCCGGTCGCGCGATAATCCGAAGGAACACTCCCGAAAGGTAACTTTGCGGGAGCAGGCGGAGCTATCGTCCGCAGGCCGACCCGGCATCGGCCGCGAGCGGCAACCTCAAGCCGATTTCCGCTCAAGTGGCGGACGCCGTCTAGCCTGTGGCGGCATGGGCGCTATCAAGCCGTGGCACCTCTTCATCCTGCTTTTCTGCTTCCTCGTCGTGGGGGCGATCCTCTCGATGATCGCCGTCGCGGTGATGAAGCGGCGTAAGTAGGCGTCAGCCGTTCAGCGCCTCGGCCAACACCCGCCACTCCTCTTTCGGCAGGTGCTGGCTCGTGTCGGCCGACAACACCTGCAGGGCCACCTGGTCGGCCCCTGCCGCGAGGTGGGCGTCGACCCGTTTGCGCACGGTAGCCACGTCTCCCCAGGCCACCGCCCAGTCGACCAGCTTGTCGCTGCCGCCGTCGGCGAGGTCTTCGTCGGTGATGCCGTAACGGCGCCACACGTTCGTGTAGTTCGGCAGCGTCAGGTAGGTCCGCAGCACCCGCCGGGCCACCGCGCGTGCCACCGCCGGGTCGGTCTCGACGAAGACCTTCTGTTCGGGGATCAGCAGGCGGTCGGGGCCGAGGATCTCGCGCGCCGCCGCCGTGTGCTCGGGCGGAGTGAGGTAGGGCAGCGCCCCCGCCGTCAGCTCCCGTGCCGCCTCGAGCGAGTTCGGCCCGAGCGCCGCGATCATGCGCTCCGGCGGCGGCACCCGGCGCAGCTTGTCGGTGAGGAAGCCACGCAGCCGGCTCAGCGGCTTCACGTAGCTCTGCCCGACGGCCGCCGCGGTCGGGGCGTGGCCGGAACCGACCCCCAGGTAGAAGCGGCCGGGGAAGCCGTGCCGAACCCGCGCATGGCTGGCCGCCAGCGTCTCGCCGTGGCTGTGCCAGATGTCGACCACGCTCGTGCCCGCGACCAGCGTCGACGTGGCTGACAGGATGGCTTCCGGCAGTTCCAGATCGTCGTGCGGGCTGGCGCCGATCCACACCGCGCCGTAGCCGAGGCTTTCGAGTTCCTGCGCGGCCGAGGCGATCAGGTTCGCTTCCGTCGGCCAGTGGTGACGCGAGACCCAGATTCCGTACCGACCAAGGTTGTCCACGATTTCGATCGTACGATTGCGAACCAGCGAAACGCCGGAGAGGAACCCCCCGTGTATCTGATGATCTCGAAATACTCGGTGCCGATCGAGCAGGTCGACCAGTACCGGGACGCGCACCTCGCCTTCCTGGACGGCCTCGAGTCGAAGGGCCTGGTCGTGACGGCCGGGCGGCAGACCCCGCCCAAGGGTGGCGTCGTGGTGCTCAACGTCGACGACGAGGCCACCGCCCTCGAGCTGATGAAGGACGACCCGTACGTGCTGGCGGGCGTCGGCGAATACGTCGCCACCGGCTTCATCCCGTCCCGCGGCGCGCTCAAGGACTACCCCAAGCCGTAATCAGAGATCGATGTCCTGGCCCGTGAGCAGCCCGCGCAGGGTGAGCTCGCGGGCCACGTCCGGCGGGCACTCGTTCACGATCACCGCTGTGCCGACATATCCGGCGCCGAAAAGTGTGCTCAGCGCCCTGGCCTGGGCACCGGTCGACGCCCAGTCGTCCACCACCAGCACGCGATCGTCCGGAGAGATCAACTGACGCCGTACGCCGAGGTGCTGGGTCTCGCCGCGGTGGTCGGCGGGCACCTCGGCCCAGATCATCGGCTCGGCGATGGGACGCCGCGCCCCGGCTCGGTAGGCCTCGACGAAGCCCACGCCGAGCGCCCGCGCCACCAGCGGCCCGACGAGGAAGCCGGTCACCTCGGGCGAGACCACCACGGTGGGCCGGTCGGCGCGGAAGAGGTCGGCCAGCGCGTCGCCGAGCCCCGCGAGGATCACCGGATCGCGCCACCAACCGGAGCGATCGCTCACGAGATAGTCGCTGCCGTCGCCGGGATCGGTCCAGCGGAACGCCGTCCTGAGCTGATCACGCAGATCGGTTGTCACGCCGACATCCTGTCATCGCCCGGCCGTCCGGTTCGGCCGCGCGGTCAGAACCCGCTCAGACTAGGGGTCAAGTTAGTGCCGTCGACGCTCCTGATCGGGCATGCTGTTCCGCGTAGCCATGCCTAACCTGCCGCCGGGCCGACGCCCGCTGAGCCCTGGATCCCGCGCCGGCCTCGGCGCGGCTGTTGTGCTGCTCGCCGTCGTGTCCGCCGTGGAGCTGGCCGACAACCGCAACGCCGACTTCGTGGGCCTGTTCGCGGCCGTCCCGTTCCTCGCCGCGGTCTTCGCCTTCTGGCAGACCGTGCTCGTCGTCGGCGTGCTGGCCACGATCGTCGGCATGGTCTTCATCGGCACGGCCGGCCCGCTCTCGGTCAACGGTGTCGTCAACATCCTCGGCATCCTGCTCGCGACCGGCATCGCCGCCGTGGTGGCCACGATCCGGCAGCGCCAGGCCGACAAGATCGTCGAGCTGCAGCGGCTCGCCGCGGTCGCCCAACAGGCGGTGCTGCGACCGGTCGGCCCCCAGGTGGGCGCGCTCGCGGTCGCGGGCCGTTACATCTCGGCGACCGCCGCGGCCGACATCGGGGGCGACCTCTACGAGGCGCTCGACACGCCGTACGGGGTGCGGATCATCATCGGTGACGTACGGGGCAAGGGGCTGGACGCGGTCCGCCTGGCGAGCATCGTGCTCGGCTCCTATCGTCACGTGGCCTATGAGCGGGCCGATCTCAAGACGATGGTCGCCGATCTCGACCGGGCCGTGGCCCGCAGCGTCGGCGACGAGGATTTCGTCACCGCCGCGCTGGTCGAGGAGCGAGGCGGAACCCTCACGATCGTCAATTGTGGACATCCGGCGCCGTTGCTGCTGCGCCGTGGTCAGGTGATTCCGCTGGAACCGCCCGCACCGGCGCCGCCGCTGGGTTTCATGCCCGAGGTCAAGGCGCGCGTCGAGCGGCTCGAGCCGGGCGACCGGCTGCTGCTCTTCACCGACGGTCTGGGCGAGGCGCGACGGGACGGCGAGTTCTTCCCGACCGCTGACCGGGCGTGGCGGCTGCTGGGTCACGGCACAGTCGGTGATGGGCTGGCCTCGCTCGAGACCGCGCTGGTCGACTGGGTGCACGGCCGCCTCGAAGACGACATCGCCCTGGTCCTGCTCGAATACGCCGGCCCGGGTGACGGTGTCACGGTGCCGATGCCGAGCTGGGAGGTGGGCGCTGCCTGACTGAGGCGGCGCTCAGGCGGCGGCGATCTCTTCGGTGCGGCCTTCGGTGGGGGGTGTGGACTCGACCGGCGGCCCGGCGGGAGCGGGCGAGACCGGCACCGGGACCGGCTCCGGCCGGCGGTGACGCCCGACGTAGTGGCGAGGCTGGTCCGCCTGGCGGGGCTCCGGAATCAGATTTTTGATACTGGCGAACATGGCGCGCCCCCTTGGCGGCTCGTCGAAGTCGAAAGCTTCGTGTCTATCCGGAGCAACGAGCCGCGTGGCGCGCCGATACGTGGGGGTCGCATGGGAGAGCGCAAATAGCCGAACGGCCATCCTGCTGGCCACCCGATCGGAGGCGTTTGATGTGCGAACCGTCGACAAGCCCCCGCAACCAGGTGGTTGGTTCCGGAAAAACTCGCAACTTGTCCCTCGCTACCGATCGGTAATACAGTGGGAGTTACTGACGGGTAACTCCAGACCGGCGGCGTTCGGAGAGCGGGGCCAGCAGCATGACTCACTACAAGAGCAACCTTCGGGACCTACAGTTCAACCTGTTCGAGGTCTTCGGGGCTGATCGTGCGTTCGGCCAGGCGCCGTACGAGGAGATCGACGCGGAGACCGCGCGCGACGTGTTGACCGAGGTCAACCGTCTCGCGACCGAGGACCTGGCCGCGAGCTACGTCGAGGCCGATCGCAACCCGCCGGTCTTCGACCCGGCCACCCACACGGCGCCGTTGCCGGAGTCGTTCAAGAAGTCGTTCGAGCAGTGGATGGCGTCCGAGTTCTGGCGCCTCGACCTGCCCGGCTCGCTCGGCGGCACGTTCGCGCCCCGCGCGCTCTGGTGGGCGCTGGCCGAGAACGTCCTCGGCGCCAACGCCCCCGTGTGGCTCTACTCCTCCGGCCCGTCCTTCGCGCACGTCGTGGAGACCGAGGGCACCGAGGAGCAGAAGAAGTGGGCCAAGCTCTTCGTCGAGAAGCAGTGGGGCTCCACGATGGTGCTGACCGAACCCGACGCGGGTTCCGACGTCGGCGCCGGTCGGTCGCGGGCGATCCCGCAGGCCGACGGCTCGTGGCACATCGAGGGCGTCAAGCGGTTCATCACCTCGGGCGAGCACGACCTGAGCGACAACATCATCCACTACGTGCTGGCCCGCCCGGTCGGCGTCGAGGGTGTCGGCGGCCCGGGCACCAAGGGCCTGTCGCTGTTCATCGTGCCGAAGTACCACTTCGACGCCGAGACCGGCGAACTGGGCGAGCGTAACGGCGTCTACGCCACCAACGTCGAGCACAAGATGGGCCTCAAGGTCTCCAACACGTGCGAGATGACCTTCGGCGAGCACGGCACGCCCGCGAAGGGCTGGCTGCTGGGCGAGGTGCACCAGGGCATCCGTCAGATGTTCATGATCATTGAGTACGCCCGGATGATGGTCGGCACGAAGGCCATCGCCACCCTGTCGACGGGTTACCTGAACGCGCTGGAGTATGCCAAGAACCGCGTGCAGGGCGCCGACCTGGTGCAGAACGACGACAAGGGCGCCCCGCGCGTCACGATCACCCACCACCCCGACGTGCGTCGTTCGCTGATGCTGCAGAAGTCCTACTCGGAGGCTCTGCGCGCGCTGGTCATCTACACCGCCACCTGGCAGGACCGGGTGGCCATCGCCGAGGCGGCCGGTGACACGGAGACCGCGAAGACCGCGAGCAAGGTCAACGACCTGCTGCTTCCGCTGGTCAAGGGCGTCGGCTCCGAGCGGGCGTACGAGCTGCTCAGTCACGAGTCGCTGCAGACCTACGGCGGCTCCGGCTTCCTGCAGGACTACCCGCTCGAGCAATACGTGCGAGACGCCAAGATCGACACCCTGTACGAGGGCACGACCGCGATCCAGAGCCTCGACCTGGTCTTCCGCAAGATCGTGAAGGACCAGGGGGTCGCGCTCGCCGTGGTGGCGGGCGAGATGCAGAGCTTCGTCGAGAGCGAGGCCGGCAACGGTCAGCTCAAGGTCGAGCGGCTCGCGCTGGGCAAAGCGCTCGGCGAGATGCAGCAGATCCTCGGCATCACGATGGGCTGGCTCGGCGCGGTGCAGGGCGGCGAGGCCCGCGAGCTCTACAAGGTGGGCCTCAGCTCACGACGCGTGCTGCTCGCCCTCGGCGACGTAGTGCTCGCCTGGTTGCTGCTCCGCCAGGCCGAGGTTGCTCTCAAGGCGCTGGGCGGCGACGTCTCGGCGGCCGACAAGAACTTCTACGAGGGCAAGATCGCGGCGGCCCGGTTCTTCGTACGCGAGGTGCTGCCGCGGGTCGGCTCCGACCGCCGCATCATCGAGAACACCACGCTGGACATCATGGACCTCTCCGAGGACGTCTTCTGATCTCCTGAGGACAATCCTTCAGCCGCGGGCGGTGTGCCGTTCCACCAGGGGCATTGCTCGCGGCTCGAAGGCCGTCCACGGGCTCTCGAAACGGTGCACGGCCAGGCCTGCCGTCTTGAGCTCGATCTCCTGACCGTCCCATTGGTCGTCCGGCATGAGCATGAGCGACACCTCGGAGACCGTCGGGTTGTGACCGACCACGAGCACCGTACGAATCGTCTCGGGGACCTTGCGCACCAGGTCGAACACCTCAGTGCGGCCGCCGTGGTAGAGCCCCTGCTCGTAGCGGACCTCGGGCGTCCCACCACCCGGCTGCGCCTGGGCCAGCGCGATCGACACGCCCTGCCAGGTCTGACGGGTGCGGGCCGCCGGCGAGCACAGTACGAGCCCCGGTTGCAGGCGCTCGTCGGCCAGCCAGGCGCCGGCCGCGTCGGCGTCGGTCTCGCCGCGCGTCGTCAGCCGTCGGTCGATATCGGAGAGTTCACCCGGCGTCTCGGCCTTGGCGTGACGGAGGAGTACGAGCGTCCTGATGGTCATGGGTCCAGCTTGCCTGATTGAGGAATCGGGCGGGTGGGTAACCCGATCCTTGAACGCATCGACCACGGTGAGGATCAAGGAGGCCCGTGATGGGCATCGGCGGAAGCATTTTCCTGCTGGCGTTGGGCGCGATCCTGGCGTTCGCCGTCAACGCGGACATCAGCGGGCTCGACATCAACATCATCGGCTGGATCCTGATGGCGGCCGGCCTGATCGGACTGATCGTCACGCTCTGGTTCTGGAACAGCCGTCGTCGCACGGTCGTGACGCGCCAGACGGCGGCACCGGTCGCGGCCCCGCAGCAGGTGCGCACCGAATACCGGGAGACCCGGCGCGACGACGTTCCCCCGCCCGGCTACTGATTGATCTCGCGACGCCGGCGACCGCCCACCCCCCTGGCGGCTGCCGGCGTCGCGCCCTGTCCGGCCTCCAACGGCCGTGGCCCGAGGCCGTGGCCCGAGGCCGTGGCATCAGGCTGTGACCGTCAGGCCGTGACCGTCAGGCCGTGACCGTCAGGCCGTGATCGTCAGGCAGGCCGTGATCGTCAGGCCTTCAGCGCCGCCGCTACCCACGTGGCGACCGGGGTCGCCGGCCGGCCCAGCAACCCCTCGAGATCGGCCGTCGGGGCGAAGAGAGCTCCCTGCGAGGCAGCCCGGTCGGAATCCGCGTAGACCGCCGCGGCCGCCTCGGGCAGCCCGACACCGACGAGCATCTCGCGGTACTTCTCCTCGCCCAGGTCGGTGTAGGTCACCGGCTTGCCGGACTGCCGCGCGATCTCGGCGGCCAGCTCGCCGAGTGTGAAGGCGACCCCGCCCAGCTCGTAGACCTTGCCCGCGTGGCCGTCGGTGGTGAGCACCGCCGCGGCGGCCTCGGCGAAGTCGGCCCGCGGCGCGGCGCTGATCTTGCCGTTCCCGGCCGCGCCGAACATGCCGTGCTCGAGAGCCTGCTCGACGTTGTAGTTCTCGGTGTACCAGCTGTTGCGCAGGAACACCGCGGGCAGCCCAGTGGCGGTGATCATCTGCTCGGTCGCCAGGTGCTCGGCGGCCAGCTTCATGTCGGTCGTGTCGGCGTGCGGGGCGCTGGTGTAGGCGATCAGGCCCACGTTCGCGGCCTTGGCCGCGTCGACCACGTTGCGGTGCTGCTCGATCCGCTTGCCGACCTCGCTGCCCGAGATGAAGAGGACCTTGTCGGCGTCTTCGAAAGCGGCGCGCAGCCCGGCCGGATCGTCGTAGGAGACCTGCTTCACGGTGACCCCGAGGTCGGCGATCCGGTCGATCTGACGACCGAGGCCGACGATCTCGCTCGCCGGCACGCCGCGGGCGAGCAGCGACTGGATGGTGAGCCGGCCGAGGTGTCCGGTGGCGCCCGTGACGACGATGGTCATGGTGGTTCCTCCTGCGTTGGTCGTTGTGACAATCCGAGCTAACGTCGCAGCTCAGGGATCACTTCCCTATCGATAGAAGGCACCTTGAAGTGCAGTACTCACCCGAGGGATAGTAACCAGGTGGAAGTCAGTGCGTACGCGAAAGACTGCCCCAGCCGGCAGATCCTCGACCGGATCGGCGACACGTGGAGCGTCCTGGTCGTGATGATGCTCGCCGACGGGCCGCAGCGCTACACGGCGCTGTCCCGGCGGATCGAGGGGGTCAGCCCCAAGATGCTCACCCAGACGCTGCGGGGGCTCGAGCGCGACGGGCTGATCGACCGCACGGTGTACGCCGAGGTGCCGCCGCGGGTCGACTACGAGCTGACCGATCTGGGCCGCAGCCTGCTCGGCCTGGTGCGCGGCCTGGAGCAGTGGGCCGTCACCCACATCGACGACGTGCAGGTGGCTCGCCACGCCTATGACAACCCGGGCGTACGGGTAAAGGTGTAGTGCCTGGCGGCCCGATCGGCGACTGGCCCTAGGCGTAGAGCGCGAAGTAGACGGCGATGTGGTGGCTGATCGCGGCCACCAGCGTGCAGGCGTGGAAGAACTCGTGGTGGCCGAAGACCTCGGGCCACGGGTTCGGCCGGCGCAGCGCGTAGAAGAACGCCCCCACGCTGTAGATCACGCCGCCCACGATCAGCAGGACCAGGCAGGCGACGCCGCCGCGGTGCAGTACCTCGGGCAGGATCGCGACCGCGCCCCAGCCCAGGGCCAAATAGAGCGGGGCCCCGGCCCAGCGCGGCAGATGCGGCCAGATGGTCTTGAGGGCCACCCCGCCGAGCGCGCCGCCCCAGATCAGGCTCAGCATCAGCGTCGCCTTGCCGGGAGACAGCAGCAGCAGGCAGAACGGCGTGTAGGTGCCGGCGATGAAGATGAAGATCATCGAGTGGTCGGCCCGGCGCATGATCTGGTAGCCGCGTTCGCTCCAGACCCGACGGTGGTAGAGCGCGCTGATGCCGAACAGCCCGCACACGGTGATGCTGTAGACCAGGGTGCTCAGGAAGGGCTCGATGCCCGGCCGGCTGAGGGCGATCGAGCAGAGCACGATGCCGCAGACCAGCGCGACGAAGAACGCGTACTGATGCAGCCGTCCACGCAGTCTCGGCTTGCCGAGATCGGCCGGCTTCATCCTGAACGGGGCGGAGGTCGTCACGGCTCCCAGGTTACGGTATCGTAAGTTACTACAGGGTAGGTCAGTCGGGGTGAGAAAGAATACTGGCAAGATCTGCTCATGAGGCTAAAGCGTGCCGGTGCCTCGGCGCTGCTGATCGAGTGTCGCGACGGTGAACAGGTCGAGGCCTGGCGAAGCGAGCTGCTCCGTCGTCGAGACGCCGGTGACCTGCGCATTGTCGACATCGTGCCCGGTGCCCGCTCCCTGCTGCTCGACGGCGTCGGGCCGGGGACAGTCGAGGCGCTGGCCGCCCTGCCCGAGCCCCGGCGATCGGCCGTTTCCCGAGATCAGTGGCCGGTCGTGCCGATCCCGACGGTCTTCGACGGCCAAGATTTGGCGGACGTGGCCACGCGCTGGGCGATGACCACGGCGCAGGCGATCGACCACCTGACGACCACCGACTTCACCGTCGCTTTCTGTGGGTTCTCGCCCGGGTTTGCCTATATGCGCGGACTGGGCGAGAAGTTCTCGGTCCCCCGGCTCGACGCACCTCGTCCCCGCGTGCCGGCCGGTTCGGTGGGCCTCGCCGGCGAATATTGCGGCATCTATCCGACGGCCTCACCGGGCGGCTGGCAACTCGTCGGCCGCACGTCCGAGACCCTTTTCGACGTACGCGACGAGCCCCCGGCCCGCCTCGGCCCGGGCACCCGCGTCCGCCTGGTGGCAGCGTGATCACCGTCGTGCGGGCCGGCCCGCTGACCACCATCCAAGATCAAGGCCGGCCCGGGTACGCCCACCTCGGTGTCCCCCGCTCCGGGGCGCTCGACAGCCGGGCGCTGCGCCGGGCCAACGCGATGGTCGGCAACCCGGCATCGGCGGCCGGGCTCGAGACCACCCTGATGGGTTGCGCGCTGCGTTTCGAAGAGCCGGCCGTCGTGGCGGTGACCGGTGCGGCGGCGATCGTGAAGCTCGACAAGGTGCCCGTCGACGGCCTGATCGAGGTGGGGGCCGGTTCCCTGCTCGACGTGGGAAGGGCGACCCGCGGCGTACGGTCGTACGTGGCTGTCTGCGGTGGTCTCGACGTCGAGCCGGTGCTGGGCAGCCGGGCTACGGACACGCTCTCGGGCCTCGGGCCGGCGCGGCTGACCGACGGCATGACCCTCTCGGTGGGGCGGCCTCCCGCGGCTTCGCCGGAGGCTGCCGTCTCGCTGGAGCCCGACGACTCCCCGGAGATCGAGGACCAGCCCGAGATCGCCGACGAGCTGGACCTCGGGGTGTGGATCGGCCCGCGCGACGACTGGTTCTCGGGCAGCGAGCTGTTCGACACTCCGTACCGGGTCAGCCCGATGAGCAACCGCATCGGCTGCCGGCTGTCGGGTGCCGCCCTGACCCGTACGCGGGCCGGTGAACTGCCCCCGGAAGGCGTGGTGCTGGGCGCGATCCAGGTGCCGGTCGACGGGCAGCCGTTGATCTTCCTGGCCGATCATCCGACCACGGGCGGCTACCCGGTGATCGGGGTGGTCGACGACGTGAACGCCCTGGCCCAGGCGCGACCGGGAAGTACGGTGCGGTTCCATGCCCTCGATTGACCTGAACGCCGACCTCGGTGAGGGGTTCGGCCGCTGGAGCCTCGGCGACGACGATGCGCTGCTCTCCGTGGTGACCTCGGCCAACGTGGCCTGCGGCTTCCACGCGGGCGATCCGTCCACTATGCACCGGATCTGCGCCTTGGCGGTCGAGCGGTCGGTGGCGATCGGGGCACAGGTGGGCTACCGCGACCTGGCCGGGTTCGGGCGGCGGCGCATCGACTACGAGCCGGACGAACTGCGCGACGACGTGCTCTATCAGATCGGCGCGCTCGAGGCCTTCTGCCGCGTGGCCGGTGGACGGGTTGCCTATGTGAAGCCGCACGGCGCTCTCTACAACACGGCGGCCGTCGACGAAGGGCAGGCGGGCGCGGTGGTAGCGGCAGTGCGGGCGTACGACGCCTCGCTGCCGGTGTTGTGCCAGCCGGGATCGGTGCTGGCCCGGCTCGCCGCCGAGGCCGGACTGACCGTGATGGGCGAGGGATTCGCCGACCGGGGCTATCGCGCGGACGGCACGCTGATGCCGCGATCGCTACCGGGGGCGGTGCTGCACGACCCGGACGAGGTGGTCGCCCGGGCCGTGCGCATGGCGGTCGAAGGAGTGGTCGAGACCGGCGACGGCGTCACCGTGCCGGTGCCCGTCGCGTCGATCTGCGTGCACGGCGACACACCCGGCTCGGTCGAACTGGCCGGGCGGGTGCGTGCCGGGCTCGCCGGTGCGTCCCTGACCCTTACACCGTTCGCCTGACCGTCAGGCCTCGTCGTCCATTCCGCGCAGGATGAGCGGGAGGCGGCTCGGGCCGTCGGTGGTGACGACGACCGGGACGCCCCAGTCCTGGCGGGTCAGGTGGCAGGCGGCGAACTCGACGTCGACGTCGCAGGTCGCGGCCTGGGCGACCACCTGGAGCACGCCCTTGGGCACGTCCGGGTTGATGACCAGGGCGCGCGACAGGTCGGTCGTGACCCCGGCGCCGTCGAGCAGCAACTCGGGCGGTGACGCCGAGACCTCGAGCCGGGTCGACGGGCCGAACTGCTCGTCGAGCTTCTGCCCGGGGGCCGGGGTGAACACCACGTCGAGGGTCAGCGCGCCGGGCGCGACCGGGGAGGGCGGGCGCTCGGTGCGGTGCCGTTCGCCGCTGACCGTGCGGACCGCGCCGGGCGCCAGGCGGGTCAGGCGGTGGGCGGCCGACTCGACCACGATCACGTCACCGGCGGTCGTGACCACCAGGTCGCTCGGCTCGGCCAGGCCGGAGTCGACGGTCGACACCTCATCGGTCTGCGGGTCGAACCGCCGGACCGCGCCGTTGTAGGTGTCGGCGATCAGCACCGAGCCGTCGGGCAGCGCGGCGACGCCGAGCGGGTGCTGCAGCAGCGCCTCTTTGGCCGGGCCGTCGACGTGCCCGAAGTCGAACAGACCCTGGCCGGCGGCGGTATGCAGGACGCCGCTCTCGATGTAGCGCAGCGCCGAGGTCTCGCTGTCGGCGATCCACAGCCGGTCACCGCCGACCGAGAGGCCCGACGGCTGGGCCATCCACACGTCAGGGATCGGCCCGTCGCGCAGGGACTCGACCGTCGTGCCGGCGTAGACGCCCACCGTGCGCCGGCTCGGGTCGAACCACCAGAGCTGGTGAATGCCGGCCATCGCGATGATCACCCGGTCGTCGAACCAGGCGAGGTCCCACGGGGAGGACAGGTCGGCGGCCAGGGCCTCTTGCACCGGCTCGTCGACGGCCGAGCGCCACGGACGGCCCGAACCGGCCACCGCGGTGATCTTGCCGTCGGCCAGGCGCAGGCCGCGCAGCTGGTGGTTGACCGTGTCGGCGACCACGACGTCGTAACCGACGTTCGCGGCGACCTCGGCCGGCAGCAGGAGCAGGCCCTCAGGTTCGCTGAACGGCTCACCGCGCTCACCGCTGCCGAACCGGCGGACCAGCGTCTCGCCGTCGGACTCGACCTCGACGACCGAGTGCCGGGCCGAGTCGCTGACGAGCAGGTGGCCGTCAGGCAGCTCGATCGCCTTGCCGGGGAAGCGGAACACGGTGTCGGCGGCGGGCGGCGGAACGTACGGGCCGTCGCCGCGGTGCAGCGTGCCGTCGGCCGTGTGCTTGGTGATCAGCTCGTCGATCAGCCGGGAGAGGCCCTCGGCGTGACCCTCGCCGGCCATCGAGGCGACCAGGTAGCCGGTGGGGTCGATCACCGACAGCGTGGGCCAGGCCTTCGCCGCGTACTGCTGCCAGAGGTGCATGTCGCCGTCGTCGACGACCGGGTGGTGCACGCCGTAGCGCTCGACCGCCGCGGCCAAGGCCTTCGGGTCGCGCTCGTGCTCGAACTTGGGTGAGTGCACGCCGATCACGACGATCGCGTCGCCGTACTTCTCCTCCAGCGGCCGCAGCTCGTCCAGCACGTGCAGGCAGTTGATGCAGCAGAAGGTCCAGAAATCCAGGACGACGATCTTGCCACGCAGGTCGGCCAGGGTCAGGTCCTTGCCGCCGGTGTTCAGCCAGCCACGGCCCCGCAGCTCGGGGGCCCGCACACGTGCAGTCATCGCACCATCGTGCCGCACCTCGACTGCGGGTACGGCACGAAGGTGGTCAGGATGACAACGTCAGGCGGGCTTCTTCAGGCATAGGACCTGGTTGTTGCCGTCGGCGTCCTTGTTGATCACGGCGGGCTGGGCCGGGTCGGCGCACTTCGCCCGGTCGTCCACGATGGAGACGACCTGGAACGCCGTGGCGTCCGAGCACGCGACCTTGACCGCCGCCTCACCCTCCTGCTTCACGCACTCGCCCTGGATCACCGACAGCGACTCGCCACCCTTGCCGCCGGCCACCAGATAGACGATGCCGAACACGATGCCGAGCAGCACGACCGCGCCCAGCACGACCGACACCAGGATCGGCAGCATGCGGACGTGCGGCGTCTCGGGCTTGGCCGGCTTCGCCTCGGACTTGAAGCTGTCGAACCGGCCCTGGTCGGCCTCGACGCCGGGCCAGCTCGTCGTGTCTTCCGGGGTCGGCGGGGTCACCGTGGCGCGGCTGGCCGGGCTCGGGAAGCCGCCCACTCCGCCGTCGTTGCCGAAGCCGTTGGACCCCGGCTGGCCGGGCGAGTCGAACCCGCCCAGACCCGGAGGCATCGGCGGCAGAGCCGGCGCCGGCACATAGGGCTGCAGGTCGCGGCCCGCGATGTCGGTGGTCAGCTCGCTGTAGGGCTCGCCGGGCCGCGGGGGCGGACCGGGCAGGTCGGAATAGAGCGAGCCGGGCGGAGCCGGCTCGGGCGCCGCACCGGGCAGCGCGGGCGCCGAGGCCATGCCGGTCGGGGCGCTGCCGGGGCCGCTCGTCGGGGAGACGCGGGCGCTGGCCCGGGCCGGGGACTGCGGGATGATGCCGGCGCCGCGAGGCTCGTCGTCGTCGGGATAGGCCGGGAAGGGCGGCGACCCGAAAACGCCCTGCGCGGAACTGTCGTCGCTGGCGCCGAAGGCTCCGGAATCCGGGTGGAAGGCACCCGAGTGGGGCTGACCCCCGCCGAAGCCCGCGCCGAACGCGCCGGAATCGGGCTCCGGGCTTGCGGAGGACGACTCGTCCTCGGCGGGCTCGGCCGCGGCGGGACGGCCGTAGACCCGGGCCTGCGGCGCGGCGTTCGCGGACGGGATCTCGGCCGCGTCGACCGGGGCCGTGCGGCTGGTCGTCGGCACCGAGGCGCTCGCCGTGACCGGCCGGGCCGAGCCGACGGCGGCCGGGTTCTCGGCCGGGTCGCGCGGCGCGGGCACCGAACCGGGGGCGACCGGCGAGCTGAGCGCACCGAGCGCGGCCCCGGGCACCCGCTGCGGGTAGCCGTTCGGGTTGTCCTCGGACTGGCCGGGCCTCCGGTAGATCGCTTGATCATCGGCGGGTTGCTCGTCGCCCGGCGTGAACGGCTGGGCTGCGCCGTAGGTGGCGCCCGGATCGCGCACCACGCCGAAGGGCGAGGACGCGGCGTCGGACGGCGATGAGTGGTCCTGCTGGTCGGACTCGAACGGCGGGACCGGACGGGCGGAGCCGTACGTGGGCGAGCTCGCGCGGGCGTCGTCGGATCCGCCGCCGTAGGGCTGGACGGAGCCGAAGGCACCGGGGTCGCCGGCGGCGCCGTAGACGGGAGCGCCGCTTTCTTGGGCGCCGTCGGGCTGACCGAACGGGGACGCCGGGCCGGAGTCGGCCTCGGGCTGGCCGTAGGGGCCGGCGGGCCGGGCCGAGCCATAGACGGAGGCGCCGTTGTCAGGGCTGCCGGGCTGACCGAACGCGCTGGAGTCGCCCGGCTGACCGAACGCACCCGAGTCGGGCTGACCGAACGTGCCCGAGTCGGGCTGACCGAACGTGCCCGAGTCAGGCTGACCGAACGTGACGGAGTCGGGCTGGCCGAACGCGTTGGAGCCGGCCGCAGGCTGGCCGTAGGTGGCCGGGTCGCCGGAGGGCTGGCCGTAGGTGCCCGCCGGACGGGCCGAGCCGTAGACGGGAGCCTCGCCCTCTTGAGCGCCGTCGGGCTGACCGAACGGAGCCGGCGGCCGCGCCGAGCCGAACGCGGGCGTGGCCGGGACGCTGCCATAGGCCGGGCTCTGCGGCTGCCCACCAGCTTTGCCGCCGCGGCCGAACGGGTCGGGCAGACCGTCGCGCTCGGTCTCGCCGAACGACTGCTCGGTCGGTTGCCCCTCGGCGGACGCGCCGCGGCCGAACGGGTCGGCGAACGGCTCGGGACGGCCGTAGGGGTGGGGCGGGATCTCGTCGGCCGAACCCTCCGGCCCGCCGAACGTGTTGAAGCCCTGAGCTGCAGGTTGCTCGGGGAAGCCCGTGGGCGGGCCGAACGGCGCCTGCTGGCTGCGGATCGGGAGCTCGCCGGGAACGCCCTGCGGCGGCTCGGGGCTGTCGCCAGGAGCGTTGCGCAGCGGGAACCCGCCGCTGTCGCCGCGACGGGTCGGGAACGCCGTGCCACCACCGCCGGAGCCGCGCAGCGGGAACCCGCCGCTCTCGGCCGACGCCGGCGCGGGAGCGGCGGCGGGAGCCGCCGGGGGGCGAGGCGCAGCCGGCGGAGGGGCCGGAGCGTCGGAAAGACCGGTCAGCGTGGCGCCGGGAACCCGGATGCGCTGGTCGCCGAAGGCGGAGACGCCCGGCGGCCGACCGGTGGGCGGCTCGGCCTGCTCGGGGGCGGCACCGCGGGACGCCGCGGCGGCGAACCCGTCGAAGCCGTCGAGCGAGTCGACCGTGCTGCCCGGGTTGGCGTTGCGCTGCGGCAACGGGGCGCCGGGGCGCTGGATGAAGTCTTGGTCGGCGGCCGGCGGGGCCGTCGGGGGCGGGCCCCAGACCGACTGCGGCTCGGCGGGCGGTGCCGCGGCCTCGGAACCGGGCGGTGGCCCGAACGCGGAGGACGGGCCGCCGTTCTGCGCGGGGCCGAACGGGGACGCCGGTGCGGCGGAACCGTAGGCGCCGGGGTCGCCGGGCGTGACCGAGCCGTAGGGCGAGGCGGCGCCGCGCTGCGGCAGCGCGCTGCTCTCACCGGTCTGCGGGGCCGGGGTGGGGTTGCGTTGCGGCAGGGTGCCGCCCTCCTCGGGAGTGGGGACGCGGGCCGAACCGTACGACGTGCCGGTCGCCGGACGCGGAGCGTCGGGACCCTGGCCGAACGTCGGCACGGCGGGCACCACGAACGGCGAGCCGCCGTTCGGTGTGGCCTGCGGAGGCGGGCCGTAGGAACTGGGGAAACCGTCGGCGGGTGGCGGGGCGGACGCCCGGCCCGAGATCCGCTGACCGTCGGAGTCGGGCGGGAAACCCTCGGACTCCGGGCCGCCCGACGTGGCCTCGGCCGGTTGTGAACCGGCGTAGTGCCCCTCGGACGTCATGAGCGCCTCCTCATTTCATGCGGCCGTTGCCAGTCAGCTCGACACGGACGCCGGACTAACACGACGTCGTGCCCAGCTCTGAGGCCAGGCCGTGCGAAGACTCCGGGTCTTCAGGCCCGGGCCCCCGGGCCGACCGGCCGAGCCGGTCCGATGACCGTGCCCAACCGTACCGGGCGAGGGCGGCAGGAGGAATCCCGGTGTACGCCCCGGAGGGGAACGGCGGGCCGATCTTCGAGGATGCCGCTAAATGCGAACGGCCCGCCCGGAGGGGATCCGGACGGGCCGTGGCGCCGTTGGCTCAGAAGACCCGGCGCTGTGCGAAGAGCGCGATCTCGTCGCGCATCGACTGGGTGGGCGCGGTCATCCAGGCCCGGTCGATGGCGCGGTTCTGGCGGTTGATCAAACGACGACGGCGGACGCGGTCGACGATGCTCATTGCGTCTTCACTTCCCTCGGGCCGGGATCGCCGGCCCATCGTGGTGCTGGTCTCGATGTGACTCCATTGTGCTTCACATCGAGACCAGCGGCCAACGATTTATGGGGTGACGTCGCGCACGTGCCTAACGATCGTAGGTCAACAAACTTGCTTGCCTAACGATTGCCAGCGTCTTAACTCCAGGCCAAGATCGTTCCCTCGGGGTCGGTGAGGAAGTCACCGATGTCGCGCAGGAACTTCGAGCCCAGTTCGCCATCGATGATCCGGTGGTCGAAGGAGAGCCCGAGG
The DNA here is from genome assembly GCF_003999975.1 of Actinoplanes solisilvae. Classification (GTDB taxonomy): domain Bacteria; phylum Actinomycetota; class Actinomycetes; order Mycobacteriales; family Micromonosporaceae; genus Actinoplanes; species Actinoplanes solisilvae. The sequence continues at coordinate 114,502 of NZ_RJAC01000020.1, forward strand.
GTCGTGACCTGGCGAACCTTGATCTTGTCCTTGTGCACCCAGGGCATCGGCCTGATCGCGCCGAAGGCCAGGATCGCCGACTCGCCCGGAGGGAGGATCGGCGTGCCGGTGTCCACACCGAACACTCCGACATTTGTGATGGAAAGGGTGCCGGCTGCCATGTCGGACGGCGGCGTCTTCCCCGACTTCGCGACCTGGACCAGCGCATTCAGGGCGTCGGCGAGCTCGCGCAGGGTGAGGCGGCCGGCGTCCTTGACGTTCGGGACGATGAGACCGCGCTCAGTCGCCGCGGCGATGCCGAGGTTGACGTACTCCTTGACGACGATCTCGTTGGTCGCCGCCGACCAGGTCGAATTGACCATCGGGTGGCGCTTGACCGCGAGCAGCACGGCCTTGGCCACCAGCAGCAACGGCGAGATCCGCACGTCGCGGAACTCACGCTGGCCCTTGAGCTTCTCGAGGGTCTTCATGGTGCGGGTCACGTCGACCGTGAGGAACTCGGTGACGTGCGGCGCCGTGAACGCCGACGCGACCATGTTCTCGGCGGTGAGCTTGCGGACACCCTTGACCGGGATCCGCTGTTCACGGCTCGCGTCGAAAACGGCCGCGGCCGAGACGGTGGTCACGCTGGGTGCGGCGACAGCCACCTCCACCGGGGCCGTCGCGGCCTGGTGTACGTCGTCCCGCGTCACCGATCCGAGCGGACCCGTACCGGTGATCGTGGTCAGGTCGACGCCGAGATCGCGGGCCAGCTTGCGCACCGGAGGCTTGGCGAGCACGCGACCACCCGCGGGAACCGGCGGCGGAGGCGGGGCCACCGGGGCCGGAGCGGGCGGGGGCGGCGGCGGTGCGGTGGTAGCGCTGCCGGTCGGCGTACCGACTCGGGGTCGCCTTTTGGCCGTTGTGGTCTTCGGCCCGTAGCCGACGAGCACCGCCGTGCGGCCACCCGGCGCCGGACCACCGATCAGGCCCGGCTCGACCGCACCCTCGGCCGGCGCGATCTCGACTGCCGCCAGCGACTCGGCCGACGGCACAGGACCGGGCCGGTCGGACGGGAGCGGACCGGCCGACGGGTCGGTGTCGATCGCCACGATGGGCGCGCCGACCTCGACCGTGGTGCCGGCCTCGTGGAAGATCCGCGTGACGACGCCCGCCCACTTGGCCGGGATCTCGACCGCGGCCTTGGCCGTCTCGACCTCGACGATGGGCTGGTTCAGCTCGATCGTGTCGCCGACCTTGACCAGCCAGGCCAGGATCTCACCCTCGGTGAGGCCCTCACCGAGGTCGGGCAGGTTGAACTCCTTGACGCGTGACATCGCCGTCACCAGCCGAACGAGCGGTCGACGGCGTCGAGCACACGGTCGAGGTCGGGGAGGTAGTCCTCCTCGACGCGGGCGGCCGGGTAGGGGATGTCGTAGCCGGTGACGCGCAGGACCGGGGCTTCCAGGTTGTAGAAGCAGTGCTCGGTGACGCGGGCGGCCAGTTCGGCGCCGAGGCCGATGTTGCCGGGGGCCTCGTGGACGACGATCGCGCGGCCGGTCTTGCGGACCGAGGCATAGATCGTGTCGTAGTCGACCGGGGAGAGCGAGCGCAGGTCGATGACCTCGAGGTTGCGTCCGTCCTCGGCGGCGGCGGAGGCCGCGTCCAGGGCGGTGCGGACCATCGGGCCGTACGCCAGCAGGGTCGCGTCGGTGCCCTCGCGGGTGACCCGGGCCGAGTGCAGCGGGAAGGCGCCGGACAGGTCGGCGTCGAGGTCGACCTCGCCCTTCTCCCAGTAGCGCCGCTTCGGCTCGAAGAAGACGATCGGGTCGTCCGACGTGATCGCCTGCTGGATCATCGCGTACGCGTCGGCCGGGTTCGAGCAGGTGACGACCTTGAGGCCGGGGGTGTGCGCGAAGTAGGCCTCGGGCGACTCAGAGTGGTGCTCGACTGCGCCGATGCCGCCACCGAAGGGAATGCGGATCACGATCGGCAGCCGTACGTTGCCCTTGGAGCGGTAGAACATCTTCGCCACCTGGGCGACGATCTGGTTGTAGGCCGGGAAGACGAAGCCGTCGAACTGGATCTCGCAGACCGGGCGGTAGCCGCGGATGGCCAGGCCGACCGCGGTGCCGATGATGCCGGCCTCGGCGAGCGGGGTGTCGATGACCCGGTCGTCGCCGAAGTCTTTCAACAGCCCGTCGGTGATGCGGAAGACACCGCCGAGCTTGCCGACGTCCTCGCCCATGATGACGACCTTGGAGTCCTGCTCCAGCGAGCGGCGCAGCCCGTGGTTGAGCGCCTTGCCCAGGGTGATCGTCTCGCCCCGGTTCTGCTGGGGGTTTCCGCCGCGGTTGAGCTCAGCCATCAGTGCTCACTCCCCTCGAACGAGGCGTGGTAGTCGGCGAACCGGGCGCGCTGTGCGTCGACCTCGTGCGAGCCGTTCGGATAGACATGGTCGAACATCGTGTCGGGCGCCGGGTCGGGCATGGCCAGGACCCTTTCCCGCAGGTCGAGGGCGAGCGTCTTGGCCGACTCGTCGACCTCGGTGAAGAAGGCCTCGTCGGCGACCTGCTGCTTGGTCAGGAACGCTTTCAGCCGCGAGATCGGGTCTTTCGCCTTCCACGACTCGACCTCGCTCGCGATGCGGTAACGGGTCGGGTCGTCGGAGCTGGTGTGCGCGCCCATGCGGTAGGTGTAGGCCTCGATCAGCGTCGGGCCCTGCCCGTTGCGCGCGCTGTCGAGCGCCGCCCGGGTGACCGCGAAGCTGGCCAGCACGTCGTTGCCGTCGATGCGTACACCCGGGAAGCCGAAGCCCGCGGCCCGGCGGTAGAGCGGGATGCGCGTCTGCCGCTCGAGCGGCTCGGAGATCGCGTACTGGTTGTTCTGGCAGAAGAAGACCATCGGGGCGTTGAAGACACCGGCCCAGACGAACGCCTCGTTGACCTCACCCTGGCTGGTGGCGCCGTCGCCGAAGTAGGCGATGACGGCCTCGCCGTCGGGCGTGCCGGTCTTGCCGTCCATCGTCACGCCCATGGCGTAGCCGGTGGCGTGCAGCGTCTGCGAGCCGATCACGATGGTGTAGCCGTTGAAGCGGTGCTCGTTGGCGTCCCAGCCGCCCTGGTCGACGCCCCGGAACAGGCCGAACGGCATGATCGGGTCGATCGAGCGGGTGTAGAGGACGCCGTGTTCCCGATAGGTCGGGAAGGCCATGTCCTGGGGGCGCAGAGCCCGGCCGGAGCCGACCTGGGCCGCTTCCTGACCCAGCAGGCTGGCCCAGATGCCCAGCTCACCCTGCCGTTGCAGAGCGGTCGCCTCAGCGTCGAGTCGCCGGACGGTCACCAGATCGCGGTAGAGCCCGCGGTATTCCTCGTCGGTGAAATCGACGGAGTAGGTAGTGCCGTCGGCGGTGGTGACGCTGTCGATGCGATCGCCGTCGGGGGTGAGCAGTTGGACGAAGCCGCCGGCGGGAGCGTCGGCCCCCACTTCGCGTTCGCCGTTCGCCATCCGTGTCTCCCTGTTCATCTCTGCGCCCGCGACGGGTGTTGCCCGTCTGCGCGGCGGACCGTTGGTCGCCGCGCCTGGCCCGGGTGAGGTTGCCGCGCGGCGGATCGGCGCGGGCCTGGACCCCACCGGGGAGTGACGAACCCCACCTCGCGCCCCGCGTGGTCAGCGGAAGCAACGGCGGCGGTGCCGTCGCCACCATCCTGACAGAGAACGTGAGCCGCGTTACAGGTCGGGTCGATCACAGTCAGAAAATTCCCCGGTCATATAGGTGCCCGTTTTTGTCCGAATAAGCGGCTTTCGTACGGTCACTACCGTACGAACGGTCCTTTTGTGCCGCTGCCGATATGCCCATGCGTCGTTCACTCCGGTAACCGAGGCGGATCGGTGTTGATCATTGCAGCCGGTCGTGCCCGTCCATGTCCGCTCGACCATCCGTGAGAGGGGGAGCCCGGCGTGCCGGACCAGCGCGAAGACGACCTCGTGCCGCCGATCAGGGTGATGCGCAAGCGTCTGAACGGGGTGTACCGGGCGGACGCCGGGTTCTCCGGTCCTACGCGTCGCTACGTCCTGATCGTAGCGATGCTGGTGGGGCTCGCGTCGGTGCCGACCCTGGCCGCGATCACGGTGGGCTCGCGAGAGCTGTCGGGCGGTCGTACGGACACGATGGACATCCCTTTCCTGCCGCCGACCGCGTCCGGCCCGGTCCAGCAACGGCCCCCGTCCTCGTCGCCCGCGCCGGATCCCACCGGCGGATCGGCACAGGGCGCCTCCAAGACCGCAGATGCCGCCGTACGGGTGGGGAAGTTGCTCGGTCAGGCAGGCAAGCGAAAGCCGGCCGGGACCGGCACCCCCGCCCCCGACCGCCGCGACGACAGCGATTCGCGGGCCCGGACCCCGGCCGGAGGCTCCGGTGAGGACAGGCCACGACGGAGTGGCCGCGGAGGCACTCGCGCCGCCGACGTCGACCACCCGGTGAACACCAGCAACCGCGCGGCCCGGGCCGCCCGCCCGGCCACTCCCGGACGGCCCGGTGGCGTACGCAAGCCGGTGGTTCCGGGATTGCCGCCGGTGCCTGACGAGCCGGCCGAGCTCGAGACGCCCCCGCGCGACCAGTGGAGCCGCGCCGGGCTGCCGTCGAACCCCGACCTGCCCGACGTGCCGGCCGACGACGAGGAACAGCCGTCGGGCGACGACGAGGACCCACGCCCGCCCGACGGCGAGGAACCGCCGTCAGGCGAGGGCGAGCATTCCGACCGGCAGCGCCGGTGCGAGGAGAACAAGCAGAACCGGAAGACCCACCGTTCCGTAGCCCGTCACCGGTCCCGAGACCGGTCCGAACACAGCCGGAGGTCAACTGTGGCCGAACGCCCGCACAACATCCGACCGACCGCGATCCTCGAGCGCAGCCACGCCAACAGCGGCAACTACGCGCACCGGGTCATCCCCGAGGCCCGCTCGGAGGAGAACCAGAACCGCTCCTACCGGGGCAGCCACAGGGCGAGCAGCATGCACCACGCCGACGACCAGACGCCGGCCCAGCAACGCAGCTCCCGGGTCGGCCGCCATCACGCCGAGCACAGCGAGGATCTTTCCGGCCGCTGGTGAGCGGGCCCTACGGCCCGTCGAGGCGGTGGCGGTTGGCCTCGATCCAGGCGTCGATGGCGTCAGCGTCGTTGGGGTCGACGCCCTCGGAGATGAGCTGGGCCACGGCCGCGGTCGCCGGGCTGCGCTTCTCGCCGGTCGCGTAGAGACGCGCGAACTCGGGGATCATCTCTTCGACGACGGCGTCGGTCTGCTCGGCGGCGGCCTCGGGCAGGTCGCGACGGCGCAGCGCGTAGGACGACCAGGCGCGGGTCACGCGGGGAAGCATCGCGGCGTCGTCCATGTCGAGCACGGCGCGACGGTGCACCCAGTCGAGCAGGAAGAGCCCCGCCACCGCCGGACTCCAGCGCAGCGGGTCGGGGTCGGGCAGGCTCGCCGCGTGGTCGAGGATCAGGCTCAGGCAGAAGTGCAGCGAGGCGAGTTCGTCGTCGGCGTGCACCCGGTCGAGCCCGAAACGGGCCGCCTCGGGCGAGGCCAGGAAGTCACGGACCAGGGCGGAGCCGGCCGGCGTGGGCGGCTCGGCCAGCGGCGGCGTGGTCGCCGAGGGCAACAGGGCCAGCCGCGCGCCGGCCAGCGCCCGGTCGGTCGCGAGGGAGCCCTCGGAGGGCAGGTCGGTCAGCTCGTCGGTGATCTCGAGGTGACGGGCGACCTCGCCGCGCAGGCGGCCCGGATCTTCCTCGCGGAACCAGGTGAGGTCGTCGTCGGCGCACATCTGGCGCACCTGCTCGAGGATGCGCTCGGCCGAGGCGCCGACGAAGACGTCCTTGGCGATGCCGATGTTGTGGTCGACGAGGGCGACGACCGCGTGCTCGGGGCCGCCGGCTTCCTCGTCGTCGTAGGCGAAGGTGGCCAGATAGGACGTCTGGTCGCCGTAGACGTCGCCGTAGGCGTAGCAGCCCGTCGGGCGCACCCGGCCCAGTTGCGCCGTCCACGACGGGGCCTGGGCGCCCGGTCGCACCTGCCCGGTGCCCTCGGCGTCGGGCACGAGAGTAGCGAAGACCTCACGGATAGTGGTCGCGGAGGCCGTGCGGCGGCGGGTCGTCGCCGACAGGAAATCGCCGACGAAGGCGCGCACACCCGCGGCCCGGTCGTCGTGGGCCACGGCGTAGACGCTGCCCAGCAGGGCGGTGCCGAGCATCTCGGCATCCAGCGCGCAGTCGAGCTTCGCCACGTCGCGGGCCGCGTGCAGGACCGCCTCGTACGGAGTCTGTGGTGCCGGCATGCCGCGAGCCTACCCGCCACGGTGCGTGCTGGGACTACTACGAACGCACGGCGGTGAGAGCTTCACGCGCCTGTGCGTAAGCGTTCAGCACTTCGCGCACGGGGGCGACGACATATTCGCGGCCGACCTCGGTCACCGAGGCCCGCAGCCGCTGTTCGGCCCGTCGCCGCGCCCGGTTGGCTCCCCACTGCACGATCGGGCGCAGGATCAGCCACAGCAGCACGCCGAGGACCAGGCCGCCGACGAACAGCACGGTCGGCAACGGAACGACGCCGAGCTGCGGATTGTCCAGTTCGGGCAGTCCGAGCAGGCGCAGCCCGTAACCGAGGATGAGCCAGCCCAGCCCGGCCACGGCGGCCGCGAGGAACAGCCAGTGCAGCCAGCCGGCCGCCCGCCACCAGAGCGGCGTCTTGTCGAGGCCCAGGTCGGTCTTTCCGACGGCGCGGTCGAGCGCGTCGGGCAGGTCGGCCGATCGGGATCGAGCAGCGGTGGCCAGCGCGGGTTTCCACACGTCGGGCAGGGGTGCGGCCGCCCGGTTCGAGACCGCGCGCACGGCCAGGCCGACCGCCGATTTCTGGGCCGCGTCGGCCTCGGGCAGCGACGTGCGCGGGACGATGTCGGTGGAGATCGCGTCGGCCTCGGCCGGTTTCGCGTCGGCTGACTTCGCGTCAGCCGGCTTGGTGTCGAGGTGCAGACGGCGTAGCGGGTCGGGACGCAGGCGGCGCAGCCCGCGGGTCAGCGGCCAGCCGGTGGCGGCCGCAGCCCGGTGACGGTAGGCGCCGGCGGCCGCGTCGGCCACCGCGGTGACCCCGGCCGAGGCGGCCAGCGCGTCGGTGAGCTGGCGCACGGTGGCGCGGTCAACCTCGTCTTCGGCCGCGGGCGGCCCGATCATGCTGGTCAGTGGCCCGCCGACGGAGTCGAGATCGCCGGCCAGGCGGCGCAGGGCGGCCTGCCGGTCGGCGACCGTGGTCTCGAGCGAGCCGCGCAGGTCGGACAGCATGCCGGGCTGCTTCGCCGAGGTCGCCAGCACCGGTGCCTCACCCAGGCCGTCGTCGCCGAGCAGCCGCTTGAGGTCGCCTAGCACCAGCTCGGTGTCTTGAGTGGACAGCCGGTCAGCCTGGTTGAGCACCACGACCGTGACCGCGGCGTGCGAGCGGAACTGCGACAGGTAGGCCTGGTGCAGGATCCGGTCGCCGTATTTCTGCGGGTCGACCACCCAGACGATCAGGTCGACCAGGCCGAGGAGGCGGTCGACCTCGAGCCGGTGACCGCGCTCGACCGAATCGAAGTCGGGCAGGTCGAGCAGCACGAGCCCACGCAGCGAGGCCTCGTCGTCACCGTCGAGCGCGCTCTCGCGCATGAACCGGTGCCGCGGCAGCACGCCGACCCAGTCGAGGAGCTGGTTGGCCGGCTCGAGCGGGCCCCAGACACAGGCGTGCGCCACCCCGGTCGTCGGCCGCCGCACGCCGACCGGCGACAGTTTGAGCCGGGCCAGGGCGTTGAACAGGCTGGACTTGCCGCTGCCGGTGCTGCCGGCCAGAGCGACGACGGTGTGGTCGCGCGAAAGGGAAAGCCGGTTGCCGGCCCGCTCGACCAGCGTGTGGGCGGCGACCAGGCCGCTGTCGGGCAGGTAGGGGTCGACCAGGCGCAGGAATCGGCTCAGCGCCTCGAGCCGCAGCACCAGCCGCTCGGCGTCCACCCGGTCGTCGCCCGCCATCGCCTCGCGCACCTTCTCGATCAAGCTCACGTCGCGCTCCCCGTCAGGGCGAGTTCGCTACGGGAAGTCTCCACGGCGGCCGCGGCTTGCCGCAGGAGGGCCCCCGGTTCCTCGGCCAGGCCGACGGCCGCGAGCCGGTCGGTGAACCGTGCGGCCTCTTCGTCGAGCAGCTTGCCGACCCGCAGCAGCAGATCTTCGCGGGCCTGGGTGGCGAGCGTGCGGATGGCCTGGTCGCCGAAGATCGCCTCGAGCACCTTCTGGGCGGCCACCGCGCTGCCGGCACCGGCAGCCACCTCGAGCCCGGTGGGGATGAAGGCGGTCGAGGTGAAGACGGCGATCATGACGGCCAGCCCGGCGCCGTTGATCGCGTAGGCCGCGCCGCGCGCCACCACCCGCTTTTCCGCTCCCTCGGCTCGCACCAGGCCGAGCACCCACTGCTGCCAGTCGCGCACCATGCGGTCGGCGCGGTCGGGCAGGTCGGCCGAGGGTCGTTGCAGATCGGCGTCGAGCAGGGCCGCACCGGCCGGGTGGGCCTGCCAGGCCGCCGACGCCTGCTCGGCCGCGTCGGCCGCGATGCCCCGCAGCAGCGTGACGAGCTGGGACTCGAGCGCGGCCTGCAGGTTGCGTCCGGGTAGGGGGCGGCCGGTGAGCGCCGAGACGAACCGGTCGCGCAACTGGCCGACCTTGTTCTCGAGGGTTTTGAGGAACTCGCCGGTGCCGACGAACTCTTGCCAGCGGGCCAGCACCTCGCCGCGCAGCAGGCGGCCGTCGCGCAGGCCGTCGCCCATCGTCTGCCGGCCGGTGCGATAGGCGGCGGTGACGCGGTCGCTCAGCGCCTTGGACGCGACGGCCTGCTCGTCGGCCGCGTCGGCCAGGCCGGCCACGGCCGGGGCCAACGACATGAGTGCTCCGTCGAGCGTCTGGCGTACCACCGCGGCGCGGGCGGTGGCGTCGGCGGCGAGCCGGCCGAACCAGTCGTGCAGGGGGCCGATCACGTCTTCGCCGATCAGGCCCTGACCGTCGAGCTGGGTCTCGGGCAGCACGAACAGTGGCGCGGCGCCCAGGTCGCGAACGTTGAGCATGTCTTGCAGGTGAGTGGCGATCTCGGCCGTGGCCTCGGCGGGCACCCGGTCGAGGACCAGGGCGATCACGGTGCCGCGCAGCCGCGCGGTGGTGAGCAGTTCCCACGGCACGGCGTCGGCGTAGCGGGCCGCGGTGGTCACGAACAGCCACAGATCGGCGGCCGCGAGCAACTGCGCGGCGAGTTTGCGGTTGCCCTCGACCACCGAGTCGATGTCGGGCGCGTCCAGCAGGGCCAGGCCGGCGCCGAGCGCGGGGGCCGCGACGAGTTGCAGCGCGGTGGGCTCGTTGCTGGCCTCGCGGGTGCGCACCAGGCCGGGCAGCAACTGTCCCTGTTGGAACCACGGCAGGTCGGCCGGGTTGCTGACCAGCACCGGCGAGCGGGTGGTCGGGCGCAGCACGCCGGCCGTGCTGACGGGGGCGCGTACCAGGCTGTTGACCAGCGTCGACTTGCCCGCGCCGGTGGAGCCGCCCACGACGACCAGCAGCGGGGCGTCGAGCCGGGCGAGGCGCGGCAGCAGGTAGTCGTCGAGCTGCGTGACCAGGGCCGTGCCGACCCGCTCAGCCTCCTCGGCCGAGGGCATGACGAGCGGATAGGACGTGTCGCCGATCACACCGCGTAGTTCGGCGAGCGCCTCGGACAGCCTGCGGACGGCGGGTGAGGGTTCGGCCGTGACCGTCGCGGCGACAAGCGCGTCGGCCTCGCCGAGATCGGCCGGACGTGGCCCGGCCGGAACGAGGGCGGCGTCGGGCGCCGGCGCGGTGATCTCGGCGCCGGGCTCCTGCGGAGGACCTGCCTCATGTGGCTGACGGGACACGGCGGAATCCGTACGATCAGTGTGGTCCACGGCCTCGGCGGTCATGGCGCTGACCTGCTCTTTCTTCTCCGCTGAGCCGCTGCTGGAAACCGGGTCGGGCGCTCGCGTGGCGGCGGGTGCGGCGGACAGGGCCGCTTGCCCCACCGCGTCACCGTGGGTCGTCACGGGTAAAGAGTGCCGTATCAATTGGTGCAGAACAACAGGTGCCGGTATGCCGTGACCGGACAGGTATCTGTCGAACTGCCGACGCGGGGGCAAACCGGCGGTAGTTGCGCCGGGTCGACTCAACTTCGACTTGACGTCGTGCGCGCCCGTGGCATCATTGAGTCGGTTCCACTCAACCTTGTATCGAAGCCGAGCATGTAAGAAGCGAGGAACACCATGGCACGTGCGGTCGGTATCGACCTCGGCACCACGAACTCCTGCGTCAGCGTTCTGGAAGGAGGCGAGCCCACCGTAATCGCCAACGCGGAGGGCTCACGGACCACCCCGTCCATCGTCGCCTTCGCCCGTAACGGTGAGGTGCTCGTCGGTGAGGTCGCGAAGCGTCAGGCGGTGACCAATCCTGACCGGACCATCCGCTCGGTGAAGCGCGAGGTCGGCACGAACTGGTCGATCGACATCGACGGCAAGAAGTACACCCCGCAGGAGATCTCGGCGCGGGTCCTGATGAAGCTGAAGCGCGACTCCGAGGCCTACCTCGGCGAGACGGTCACGGACGCGGTCATCACCGTCCCGGCCTACTTCAACGACGCGCAGCGCCAGGCCACCAAGGAGGCGGGCGAGATCGCCGGCCTCAACGTCCTGCGGATCGTCAACGAGCCCACCGCCGCCGCCCTGGCGTACGGGCTCGACAAGGGCTCCAAGGAGCAGACCGTCCTGGTCTTCGACCTCGGCGGCGGCACCTTCGACGTCTCGCTGCTCGAGCTGGGCGACGGCGTCATCGAGGTCAAGTCGACCTCGGGTGACAACCACCTCGGCGGCGACGACTGGGACCAGCGGGTCATCGACCACCTGGTCAAGACGTTCCGCGGCGAGCACGGCATCGACCTCGGCTCCGACAAGATGGCTCTCCAGCGTCTGCGTGAGGCCGCCGAGAAGGCGAAGATCGAGCTCTCCGCCGCCACCACCACCAGCATCAACCTGCCGTACATCACGGCCGGCCCCGACGGCCCGCTGCACCTCGACATGTCGCTGTCGCGCGCCGAGTTCCAGCGCATGACGCAGGACCTGCTCGACCGCTGCAAGGGCCCGTTCGAGTCTGCGATCAAGGACGCCGACGTCAAGCTCGCCGACGTCGACCACGTCATTCTCGTCGGCGGCTCGACCCGCATGCCGGCGGTCGCCGAGCTCGTCAAGAGCATGACCGGCAAGGACGCCAACAAGGGCGTCAACCCGGACGAGGTCGTCGCGGTCGGCGCCGCTCTGCAGGCCGGCGTGCTCAAGGGCGAGGTCAAGGACGTTCTGCTCCTCGACGTCACCCCGCTGTCCCTGGGCATCGAGACCAAGGGCGGCATCATGCACAAGCTGGTCGAGCGCAACACGACCATCCCGGCGCACCGCTCCGAGGTCTACACGACGGCTGAGGACAACCAGCCCTCCGTGCTGATCCAGGTGTACCAGGGCGAGCGCGAGATGGCGGCGTACAACAAGAAGCTCGGCACCTTCGAGCTCAGCGGCATCGCCCCCGCCCCGCGCAACGTGCCGCAGATCGAGGTCTCCTTCGACATCGACGCGAACGGCATCGTGCACGTGTCCGCCAAGGACCTGGGCACGGGCAAGGAGCAGAAGATGACGATCACCGGCGGCTCCGCGCTGCCGAAGGACGACATCGAGCGCATGATGCGCGACGCGCAGGACCACGCCGACGAGGACAAGAAGCGCCGCGACGACGCGGAGACCCGCAACCTGGCCGAGCAGCTGCAGTGGCAGACCGAGAAGTTCCTGGCCGAGAGCGGCGACAAGCTGCCCGAGGACAGCAAGAACAAGATCGGCGAGGCGCTGGGCGAGCTGCGTGGCGCGCTCGGCGGCACCGACATCGAGAAGATCAAGTCGGCGCACGAGCGTCTGTCACAGGTCTCCCAGGAGGCCGGTTCCCAGCTCTACTCGCAGGGCGACGGCACCCAGGCGGCTCCCGGCCCCGACGGGACCGAGGCGCCCGGCGCGGCCGGTTCCGAGGGCCCGGCCGGTGCGTCGAACGCGGGGCCGAAGGCCGGTGGCAACGACGACGTCGTCGACGCCGAGATCGTGGAGGACGACAAGAAGTGAGTGCCACGGACGACGAGAACGACGGTCAGGCGACCGAGCGGGTCGTCATCCGGGACCGCCGCAAGATCGATCCCAAGGCTGAGTCCAAGGCCCCCGCGGCCAAGGGCAAGGCCCAGGTCGGCGCCCACCGGGCGGCCGAGCCCGAGCAGGAGACCCCTCAGGCCGCTCAGCCCGAGGAGTCCAAGCCCGGTCTCGGCGCCGAGCTCGAGGCGCTGCGGACCGACCTCGAGGAGCGGACCCACGACCTGCAGCGCGTGACCGCCGAGTACGCCAACTACCGCAAGCGGGTCGACCGCGACCGGGGCGCGGCGGCCGAGCAGACGACCGGTGCGGTCCTGACCGCGCTGCTGCCGGTGCTCGACGACATCGACCGGGCACGCGAGCACGGCGACCTGTCGGGTCCGTTCGCCTCGGTGGCCGAGTCGCTGACCACCGTGACGGGCAAGCTCGGGCTGGTGCCCTTCGGCGAGAAGGGCGACCCGTTCGACCCCAACCGCCACGAGGCGGTCGCTCACCAGACGTCCGCGGACGTCACCGAGCCGACCTGCGTCGAGGTCATGCGCCGCGGATACACGCTGGGCGAGCGGCTGTTGCGACCGGCCATGGTCGCGGTCGCCGACCCGGAGTGATCTCACACGTTCGTCCCGCCCACCGCATCGCGGTGGGCGGGACCTGCCGCAGGAGGGGGGAGGCGGGATGAGCTCGAAGGACTGGCTCGAGAAGGACTTCTATGCCGTTCTCGGCGTGCCCAAGTCCGCTCCGGCCGACGAGATCAAGAAGGCCTACCGGAAGCTCGCCCGCGATCTGCACCCGGACCGGAACCCCGGAAACCAGGAGGCGGAGGAGAAGTTCAAGGCCGCCTCCGAGGCGTACGACGTGCTGTCGGACGACAAGAAGCGCAAAGAGTACGACGAGATGCGCTCGCTGTTCGGCTCCGGCGCGTTCCGCCGGGGCGCCCGCTCCGGCACCGGCACCCAGTTCGACCCGTCCGACCTGTTCGGCGGGTTCAGCGGGGCCGGCGCGGCGGGCGGCGCGGCCGGTGACAAGCGCTTCGGCGGGGCCGGGTTCTCCGACATATTCAGCTCGATCTTCTCGGGCGGCGGCCCGGGCGGTGGCGCCGCACGGCGGGGCGGACCGCGCCGCGGCCGCGACGTCGAGACCGAGGTGACGCTCGACTTCCCCCAGGCGGTGAAGGGCACGACACTGCCCCTCACGCTGCGCTCGGCGGGTGAGTGCGAGACCTGCCACGGCAACGGCGCCGCGCCCGGCACCTCGCCGCGCACCTGTCCGCAGTGTCAGGGCAGCGGCCTCATCTCCCGCAACCAGGGCTCGTTCAGCTTCTCGGAGCCGTGCCGCGACTGCCAGGGCGCGGGGACGATCGTCGAACAGAAGTGCCCGGAGTGCCGGGGCACGGGCGGGGTCACCAAGGCCCGCACGATCAACGTCCGGTTCCCGTCCGGGGTCGCCGACGGCCAGCGCATCCGGCTCAGCGGCCGCGGTGAGCCGGGCGATCGGGGCGGGCCCGCGGGCGACCTGTTCGTGCAGGTCAAGGTGCGGCCCGACGACCTGTTCGGACGCACCGGGGACGACCTGACCCTGGTGGTGCCGGTCACGATCGCGGAATCGGTGCTCGGCACCGATCTGCGCGTGCCGACGCTGGACGGCCCGGTCACCCTGCGGGTGCCGCCGGGCACGCCGAGCGGCCGCAAGCTGCGGGCGCGCGGCAAGGGAGTGACCCGCAAGGACGGACCACCCGGAGACCTGATCGTCACGGTCGACGTGCAGGTGCCCGACGGTGTCACGGGGGAAGCCCGCGACGCGCTCGAACGTTTTTCCAAGCTGACCCCGCCGGCCGGGCGGGAGCGGCTCGAGGACCGGGTGCGCCGGAGTAGTTGAGACTGAGGTCAGGAGGGGCACATGCATGAGGAGATTCGCATCTCGGTCGAGCAGACCTCCGACGCGAAAGTTTTGATCATCTCGGTCGCGGCTCGCCTCGCTGGGATGCACCCGCAGACGCTGCGGCAGTACGACCGGCTCGGACTCGTGCAGCCGGGCCGGACGGGCGGTGGCGGTCGTCGCTACAGCGAGCGGGACGTCGCGTTGCTGCGTGAGGTGCAGAAGCTCAGCCAGGAGGAGGGCGTCAACCTGGCCGGGATCAAGCGCATCATCGGCCTGGAGCAGATGGTCGGCGACCTCGAGCAGCGCGTGCAGGACCTCGAGCAGCGGCTCTCCGAGGCCTACGCCCGGATCGCCCAGCTCGAGAGCCCGTACGGCGGAGGGGACCTGGTCCGCCAGGAACGCCACTCGACGGCCCTGGTCGTCTGGCGCCCCCGGCGCTCTTCCGACCGGTAACTACAGGACGGCCCCGCGAAAGCGGGGCCGTCCTCTGTGTTCAGCGCCGGTTGAACAGCCCTAGGCGTCTGGGGTTGCGGACCAGGCCGCCTTCGATCCAATCCGAGTAGTCGAAGATCTCGGGGCGGCTCATCAGGACGCGGCAGTTGTGCGCCCAGATCGACATCGGCTCGTCGCCGACCTCCTCGGCCCGCTCGACGAACTTCTTCAGCCGGCGTTTGCGCTGGCCGGTCGCGTTCTGCCGGACGCCGTCGGCGGCGTAGATGTACATGCAGTGCTGGGCGAAGCGGCGGGCCGGACATTGTCGGTCCATCGCCAGCTCGAAAAGGGTGGGTGCGAGCACGTCGCCGGAGATCAGCAGGTCCCAGTCGGGAGGCATGCTGCTCAACGGCACGGCTTCAGGATGGTAGGCCCACGCCTGGATCTCTTCCGGTCGAGGATCGACCGGGTTGGCGAACCCGAAGAATGTCGACTCACGCACTGTCACGTCGCCGCCCGAGAAAGTCCGATAACACGTAGTTGTCGGGAGGGAACGGTAGCGCGCCAGCAAGGTCCTACGGAAGTGTCAAGACCTCACAATCGGATACCGGTCAGTAGCTTTAAGCAGCATCATGATCATTCTTCGGCGATCAGGGGCCGGTTCGACGACCGCGAGGGCTGGCGCCACCTGCGGATAAAGGTCTTGAACCACTCGTAATCGGGCATCCGGGCGAGCAGTGGGCCGGCCACGACTGTGATCAAGACGTACGCCGTGGCGAGCGGGGCGAGCCGAGGTTCGACCCCCGACGCGACGGCCAGCCCGGCGATGACGATCGAGAACTCCCCGCGCGGCACGAGCGCGAGCCCCGCGCGCAGCCGGCCGGGCAACGCGATGCCGACCCGGCGCGCGGCGAGGAAGCCGGTCGCCACCTTGGTCAGCGCCGTGACCACGGCCAGGGCCAGCGCCGGCAGCAGCACGGGCGGGATGTCGGTCGGGTCGGTGGAGAGCCCGAAGAAGACGAAGAAGACCGCCGCGAACAGGTCGCGCAGCGGGGACAGCATCTGGGTCGCGTGGTGGGCCACCGGTCCCGAGATCGCGATGCCGACGAGGAACGCGCCGACCGCGGCCGAGACGTTGAGCTCCTCGGCCACGCCGGCCACGAACAGGGTCAGGCCGAAGACGCCGAGCAGCAGCGCCTCGGCGTCCTTGGCCGAGATGAGAGCGCTGATCTGGCGGCCGTAGCGGATGGCCACGACCAGGACCGCGACGACGGTGACGACGGCGACGCCCAGCGCCTTGGCCCCGCCCAGCAGGCCCACCCCAGCCAGGACGGCGGTGACCAGGGGCAGGTAGAACGCCATCGCGAGGTCCTCGATGACCAGCACCGAGAGGATCACCGGCGTCTCGCGGTTACCGAGCCGGCCGAGGTCGCCGAGCACCTTGGCGATCACGCCGGAGGACGAGACCCAGGTGATGCCGGCCAGCACCAGGGCGGCCCGCCAGTCCCAGCCCATGATGAACGCGAAGGCGGCCCCGGGCACGGCGTTGAACACCGCGTCGAGCAGCCCGGCCGGAGCCGCGGCGCGCAGGTTGCCGACGAGCTCGCTGGCCGAGTATTCGAGACCCAGCATGACCAGCAGGAGGATGACGCCGATGGACGCGCCGACCTCGATGAACTCCTCGCTCGCGGAGAGCGGGATGATGCCGCCGTGCCCGAAGGCGAGGCCGGCCAGCAGGTAGAGCGGGATGGGCGAGAGACCGACGCGACGGCCCAGCCGGCCGAGCATCCCGAGCGCGAAGAGCAACGCGCCGACCTCGATGAGGAGGATCGTCGTGTCGTGCATCAGCTGCTCTTATTCCTCGGTTCGGCGCCGCGGTTACGCAACGCTCTCAGCCGTCGGCGTCGCCGGCCAGGATGGCGGAGACACCGTCCAGACCCTGACGGGTGCCGACCGCGACGACCACGTCGTTCGCCTCGAAGACGAAGTCGGGGCCGGGGGACGCGATGACCTCGCGGTCGCGCATGACGGCGACGATCGACGAGCTGGTGCGGGTGCGCGCGCGGGTGTCGCCCAGCTTGCGGCCCACGAAGGGCGAGCCGGCGGGCAGGGCGATCTGCTCGGTGAGCAGACCGGACGCCTGCTGGCGCAGCCCGGCGAGCTGCCCGAGCATGAGTGAGGCGCCCAGCACGTCGGCCAGCGCCTCGGCCTCGTCGTCGGTCAGCGGGATCGAGGCGAGGCAGGCGTCGGGGTCGTCCACGTCGTAAAGCACCAGGTCGCGGCGGCCGTTGCGGTGCGAGACCACGCCCACCGTGCGCCCCGAGGACGTCACCAGGTCATGTCGGACGCCGATTCCCGGCAGCGGAGTCTGTTCCACCCTTACGCGCACGATCACCACCGTAACGCAGCAGTCACAGGCTTCCGGCCAGCAGTGGTTGCTCCCGCACTTCCGGGACGATTCGCCGGGCGCGGCGGGCGACGACCATGAGCAGCAGGCCGAGCACGCAAAGACCCAGATTCACCGCGTACGCCAACCGGAAGTCGAAGTGCTGAGCCAGGCCGAACGCCGGCGCGGCCAGGATCTGGCCGATCGGGAACGTATTGGTGATCAGCGTCGTGGCCCGCCCCGGATGGCCCGGCATCAGGTCCTGCATATAGGTGATGTTCAACCCGCCGACGGCGGCGATGAAGATCGCGTTGAGGACCTGCGCCCCGGCCAACACCCCGACCGAGCCCGCGCTGACCGCGACCGCCTGATAGGCGATGCCGAAGCCCACACCGATCAGGATCAGCGTGCGCAGCGGCACCCGGGCGCCGAGCGCGCCGAAGCCGAGCAGCAACGGGATCTCCAAAGCCGCGCACAGCCCGAGCACCAATCCGGCCTGGCCGATCGTGCCGCCCAGCTCGGTGCTGATGAACAGGGGCATCGCCTGTACGCCGAGCGCCATCGAGGTCTGCACGACGGTGAACCCGACGACCAGCAGGAAGATCGTCGAGCGCGGGGCCTCGGGCGTACGCAGTTCGACGGGCTCGGCGTGACCGGCCGGGCCACCCGCCTCGGGCAGCCAGCGCAGCACGATCAGCGCGGCGATGCCGTACATGACCGCGACCAGGCCGTACGTGTAGGCGAAGCCGCCGTCGGCGAGCAGGAACGCGGCCAGCGGCGGCCCGGCGACCCACGCCACCGAGAAGAGCATGCGTAGCGAGCTCATCCCCATCGCGGCATGCTTCGGATCGCCCTGGCGCAGCACCTGACGGGCGTACGCGAAAGCCTGTGGGAAAAGGGTGCCGGCCAGGGCGGTGAGCGTGATCGTGAGTCCGAACAGCACCCAGTAGTCACGCACGACGGCGGTGAGCGCGGCCCCGGCCAGACCGGCCAGCGCGGCGATCAGCAGCAGCTTGCGCCGGATCGGGCGACGGTCCGAGATGCGGCCGACGAGCCACGAGGCGAACACGCCGGCGAGCGGCGTCACCACGAGGAAGACGGTGGTCTTGACCGGGCCGGCATGGATGCCGTCGCTGAGGAAAAGGGCGAGGAACGGGCCGACGAAGGAGGTGCCGATGCCGACCGCGATGAAGATCAGGGCGAGCGGGATCAGGCGCCGCGACACTTTGCCGTGCGCCGGGGGTGGTACGGGCATGATTCGCTACGGTACGACGCCTTCCGGTCCTCTGGATCTTCTCGTGGGCACCGTCACGGCCCCTCTTTGTCGTTGTGGCGCTGCGGGCATAGAGTTGAGTGGAATACGCTCAACTCTGTGGTGAGCCTGTTTGGGTGAGCTTGTTTGGCAGTCGATCAGGGGAGCACATGAACGCCGAACGTTTGACCACCAAGAGCCGCGACGTGATCACGGGGGCGGTCGCCGACGCCGGACGGCGCGGCCACGCCACCGTCGAGCCGTGGCACATGCTGCTTTCTTTGCTGGACACCGGCGGCTCCACGGCCCCGGCTCTGCTGCGCGCGGTGGGGGCCAACCCCGCTGACGTACGCCGGGTCGCGTTGCGCTCCGTCGAGTCGTTGCCCTCGGCCCGCGGCTCGAGCACGGCCGAGCCCAGCCTCTCGCGCGAGTTCGTGAACGCGATCGGCGAGGCCGAGCTGATCGCCCAGCCGCTCGGCGACGAATACATCTCGACCGAGCACCTGCTGGCCGGCCTGGCCCGGGTCGGCGGCGCGGTCGGCAAGGCGCTCAAGGACGTCGGCGCCACCGAGGAGGCCCTGGTCGCCGCGTTCCCGCAGGTGCGCGGCGGGGAGCGCCGGGTGACCACCACCGACCCCGAGCAGACCTACAAGGCGCTGGAGAAATACAGCGTCGACCTGACCGAGCTGGCCCGCGACGGCAAGATCGACCCGGTCATCGGCCGGGACGCCGAGATCCGCCGCGTCGTGCAGGTGCTCTCCCGCCGCACCAAGAACAACCCGGTGCTGATCGGCGAGCCGGGCGTCGGCAAGACCGCGATCGTCGAGGGCCTGGCCCAGCGCATCGTGGCCGGCGACGTGCCCGAGACGCTGCGCGACAAGAAGCTGGTCTCGCTCGACCTCGGCGCGATGGTCGCCGGCGCGCAGTACCGCGGCCAGTTCGAGGAGCGGCTCAAAAGCGTCCTCGAGGAGATCCGCAATTCCAACGGCCAGGTCGTCACCTTCCTCGACGAGCTGCACACCGTCGTCGGCGCCGGCAAGGGCGAGGGCTCGATGGACGCCGGCAACATGCTCAAGCCGATGCTGGCCCGCGGCGAGCTGCGCATGGTCGGCGCGACCACCCTCGACGAGTACCGCGAGCACATCGAGAAGGACCCGGCCCTCGAGCGGCGTTTCCAGCCGGTCGTGGTCGGCGAGCCGACGGTTGAGGACACCATCGGCATCCTGCGCGGTCTCAAGGGCCGCTACGAGGCCCACCACCGAGTGCAGATCACCGATGCCGCCCTGGTCGCGGCCGCCTCGCTGTCCGACCGCTACATCAGTGACCGCTTCCTGCCCGACAAGGCGATCGACCTGATCGACGAAGCCGCGTCCCGGCTCCGCATGGAGATCGACTCCCGTCCGGTCGAGCTCGACCAGCTCCAGCGCCAGGTCGACCGCATGCGCATCGAGAAGCTGGCCCTCGAGAAGGAGACCGACCCGGCCTCCCGCGACCGCCTGGCCCGCCTCGACCGCGACCTCGCCGACCGCGAGGAAGAACTGACCGCCCTCAACGCGCGCTGGGAACGTGAGCGCGGCGGCCTCAACCGGGTCGGTGAGATCAAGAAGCAGCTCGACGAGGTCAAGGCCTCGCTCGAACGCGCACAGCGTGACGCCGAGTGGGAGACCGCCTCGCGCCTGCAGTACCAGGAGATTCCCCGCCTCGAGTCGGAGCTGGCCACCGCGGCGGCGGCCGACGAGGAGACCGCGGCCGAGCCGCCCATGGTCAAGGAAGAGGTAGGCGCCGACGACATCGCCGAGGTCATCTCGTCGTGGACCGGCATTCCGGCCGGCCGGATGATGGAGGGCGAGACCGCCAAGCTGCTGCGCATGGAGGAGTCCCTGCGCGACAAGGTGGTCGGCCAGGCCGAGGCGGTCGCCGCGGTGGCCAGCGCGGTCCGCCGCGCCCGGGCCGGCATCGCCGACCCCGACCGCCCCACCGGCAGCTTCCTCTTCCTCGGCCCCACCGGCGTCGGCAAGACCGAGCTGGCCAAGGCCCTGGCCGGGTTCCTCTTCGACGACGAGCGGGCCATGGTCCGCATCGACATGAGCGAGTACGGCGAAAAGCACTCGGTCGCGCGGCTCGTCGGCGCGCCGCCCGGGTACGTCGGCTACGAGGAGGGGGGCCAGCTCACCGAGGCCGTGCGGCGCCGGCCCTACAGCGTGGTACTGCTCGACGAGGTCGAGAAGGCGCACCCGGACGTCTTCGACGTGCTGCTGCAGGTGCTCGACGACGGGCGGCTCACCGACGGGCAGGGCCGCACGGTCGACTTCCGCAACGCGATCCTGGTGCTCACCTCGAACCTGGGCTCGCAGACCGCCGACATCACTATGGGCGACGAGGAACGGCGGGACGAGGTGCTCGCCGTGGTGCGGGGCCACTTCAAGCCCGAGTTCCTCAACCGGCTCGACGACATCGTGGTCTTCCACGCCCTGACCCGGCAGAACCTGAACGCGATCGTCGACATCCAGCTCGGCCGGCTGCGCTCCCGGCTCGCCGAACGGCGGCTCAGCCTCGAGGTGACGCCCGCCGCGATCGACTGGCTGGGCGAGCACGGGTACGACCCGATCTATGGCGCCCGGCCCCTGCGGCGGCTCGTGCAGTCGACGATCGGGGACGGGCTGGCCAAGGCGCTGCTGGCCGGCGAGATCCGGGACGGCGACACGGTCGTGGCCGACCTGGGCGACGGCAAAGACGGACTGCAGGTTTCGCGAGCCTGACTTACGTACGGAAAAGGGGTCCTGGGTCTGTCGACCCGGGACCCCCTTTCGGTGGCTCTTAAGTTGTGGCCGGCCGCTGCCGGTAGGCCTGGGTCATCAGGACGTCGGTGACGACCTGTTCCCCCTCGTCGGACCAGATGCGGATGCCGTCACGGTGGAGCTGATATCGGACGTCCTTGAATCGGGTCCTCGAGTCGTCATGGTGAACGACGGTCAGAGTGTCGGCGTGGGGCATGGGAGTCACCGGTCCTTAACAGGTCTGGGGCCGCCGCGGTGTGGTCACGCGGCTGGCGTATCGGGACAGTTGCCCGGCTGTGACGGTCTGCCTCGGCCCAGGCGGTATCTCCGCGGGGCGGGCGACTCGTGCGGGCAGGGGGCACCGGGGAAGCGTTGTGCTGCCGCGTCGGTGCCACGGCTGAAAGTGTAGGGACCGACGCGTACCCGCGCCGCCCCCTGAACGAGCGACCTATTTATGGATATTTCGGTCATCTTCGCCCGATGCTGCCATAGATTTGCCGGATTTGAATGGCTGTCGCGGAGTTGGCGGCCTACCGATACCGTGAATGGATCTAGATTTCGGGCATTCTGTTGGGGGCACTGTGACCGTTCCGAGTTATCCGGCACCCGGCTACCCGGCGCCCGCGGCGCGAGCGCGTCCGACCGTCGTCACCGTCGCGGTCTATCTGCTCTATGCCGTGGCCGCCGTTCAAGCGCTGAACGCGGTGCTCACCTTCAGCATCGCCGGCCGCATCACCGAGGCAGTGCGAGACGCGTACGCCGGCACCGAGGTCGACGGCTTCGAGTCGATCGTGTCGTTCACCTTCATCGGCGGCGCGGTGATCAACCTGCTGCTCGGGGCGGGGTTCGTCGTGCTCGGCATCCTCGACGGCCGCGGCAAGAACGCGGCCCGCATCGTGACCTGGGTCATCGGCGGCCTCGCGCTCTGCTGCTTCGGCGTCGGCCTCGGCGGTACGGCCCTGGTCAGCTCGTTCGACACCGGCACCACGACCGGCGCCCCGAGCGACGCCGAACTGCAGCGGCAGCTCGAGGCGGCGCAGCCGTCCTGGTTCGAGCCGATCACCACGACGCTGTCGGTGATCGCACTGCTCGCGATCCTGGGAACGGTGATCCTGCTCGCGTTGCCGGCCGCCAACGACTTCTTCCGGAAGCCGGCGGCCGGTGGGTGGGACCCGACGGCGCCGCCTTACCCGGGGGTGCCCGGCTATCCGGCGCCGCAGGGTGGCTACCAGGGGCAGCCCGGTTACCCCGGTGCTGCTGGTGGTTCCTACCCTGGTCAGCCTGCTCCTGGGTCGCCCTACCCGCCCTACCCCGGTCAGCCTTCGCCCGGCCCCTCGTACCCCGGTCAGCCTTCGCAATACCCGGGTCAGCAGGGCCAGCCTGGGCAGCCGGCTCCGGGGCTGCCGCCCTATCCCGGCCAGGAGACGACCCCGCCGCCCGCCGACCCGTTCGCGCCGCCGCCGACGAACGAGCCGAACCCTCCGAAGCCGCCGACCGACCCGGCCTGACCGGGTTCACTCTCCGCTCGCCGTGACCGCCGGGTAGGTTCGGCGCAACGGATCACCGCGGGGAGTCGTCGATGTCGTACCCAGTCCAGCCGCCGCCGATCGCGGCCGCGCCGCCGGCCTCGCCGTCCGGCCGGCCGCCGGCGGTGACGGTGGCCGCCGCCCTACTGTGGTTGATGGCGGGCGTCGGGCTGATCTATGCCATCGCGACGCTGGCCGTCGTGCCCGGCACGGTCAGCCGCTTCCGCGAGGTCGCCGGCGGCGGGTCGGGCTTCACCGGCGACAACGACCCGGAGTATTACGTAGCCGTCGTCTGGCTGGGCGCCGCGATCGCGATGGCCCTGGCGGTCATCGCCTTCGCGCTGTTCGTGGTGATCGGCCTCTCCCTGCGCCGCGGCAGCAACGTGGCCCGCATCGCGACCCTGGTCGTCTGTGCCCTCGGCCTGCTCGGCGGCATCGGAAGCATCCTGACGGTCGTGGCCCAGCGCAGTGGCGACAGCGTTCCGTTGTCGCTGGGCGGGCAGTTGAGCGAGGCCTACCCGGGCGGCTGGCTCGGCACCAACACCGGCCTCTCGGTGGCCCAGATCCTCGGGTACGCCGTGGTGGGCATCCTCGTCCTCACGGCGCCCCGGGCCTTCTTCCGCCGCCCCGCCGCGCCCACGGTTCCCCAGCAGGCCTACGGCATGCCCTACCCCGGCTACGGTGCCCCCGGCGTTGCCCAGGCCCCGACCGGCTATCCCGCCCCGGGCCTCGCCCCGCCGGCCGTCGGCTATCCGGGAGCCGGGCACCCCGGTAGCTATCCCGCGACACCTCCGAGTGGGCCGTCCACGGTGCCCGGCGGTTACCCCAGCACCTGGGAGCCGGCCGTGCCTCACCCGCCCGGCGGCTACACGGGCGGGCCGGGCTATCCGGGTGTCAGTTACGAGGCGCCCGCTCCCGGGTCCGACCCCGGGCCGAATTCCGCTCAGACCCACCCGGCGACGGACCATTCCTTCTACGCCCGGCCGGCGGGTCACGCGCCGGACTCGCCCTTCGCGCCTCCGGAACCCTCGACGCCGACGGCCGCACAGCTTCCGCTCGCCGACCCGCACTCGCCCTACGCCCGCCCGCAGGCTCAACCCGCAGCCGCTCCCGCGGGCCAGCCCCCTTCCGGCCTCCACGAGGGACAGGGCCGGCCCGCGACCGTTCCCGCAGACTCGCCCCAGGGACAGACCGCGACCGTTCCTGCGGACTCGCCCCAGGGGCAGACCGCGACCGCTCCTGCGGACTCGCCCCAGGGTCCGTCCGCGCCGAGTTCTGCCGACGGCTCCGCCAGTTCTGCGCCCGACCGCCCTGTCTCTGGCGTTGAGGGCGGCACCGAAGCCCAGCCGCCGACCGCTTCCTAGCGTCGGGTTCACTCGATCGGTGCACTCGGGCGGCCGGTCGGGGACCGCCACGGTGATCTGACGGCGGTTCTGCCACCTTCAGGCAAGAGCGGCAGTACTTTCGCGCTGTCCGGAAAGCCAGCCGGGGCGTCAGCCACCTGTGTGTCCAGCCCTGCACCTCTTACAAGCCTCCGAGGGGTCAGCGGCTCGCGGCTGTCCTGAGGCCCCTGAAGAGAGACTGAGCCGCGACCGCTCGCCACAAGGCTGGTCCTAGGAGTGGCATCCGGGCCGAACCGTGCCCGCGCTACGTCGGAACCGCGCCGGACCGCCGACAACTCGCCTCGCGCGACCAGTCGTTGAAAGTCGGCTTCCGGGCGTCGTCGAATGCCGGATTCCGGCGGGCGGGCCGGTGGTTCAAGAAGGACCGGCGGGATTCGTTTGGGGCTGCGAGGGGTGGCCGGGGATGGTGTGATGAGTCCCGGTCAGGGGCATCTACGGTTGTTACCGGCCAGTTACCCCCTCAAATTGATGGAGTGACCCCTCATATTGATGGTCATGGGTCACCCGAACGGGTAACTTTCTTCGTCGGCTTCGTCCCTCTATCGGCTGTCCGGATAGCGCGCCACCAGCCGGTCGGAGGGGGTTTTTCGCTAGATGGGTAAACGTCGAAGCGCACGATTCACAGGAGCTTCTCAGCCCCCCGACCGGGTGATCTGTCGATCTGAGGTCTTGTGACCCGCGACATAGGAGCTTTGAGCTGCATCGATGTTCCCGGCATCGGGCGAAAGGGACTCTTGAATCTGTAAGGTTTGTTTTTAGATCGACTCAATGCTGTGCGTCAATAGTTACGTTCCGCACCGCCGGGGCGAAAGGTTCCAGTTTCGTTCCAGCAAGTACGCTCGATGCATGCAAGCACGCCACGACCTGCGTAAATTCATCACTGAATTAGCCGTCGCGCAGCGTGGTGCCGTGCTTTCATCGGGTCGTGTACTTCCTGGACCGGGCCGCCCGGTCCGAGAGGTCGCGCAGGGTGGTGAGACGACGACGTCGAGGCGGGTGCGGGCCTACGGCGAAACGGATCAGGACCCTGCTGAGCCAGCCCGGACGGACAAATGGATCGACGAATTGACAATGTGGGGTGTCTCACTCCCGGGGCGGGGATCGAGACCTCGACACGGATGGGTAGCGACCTGATGGCGGCTGAGGCGTTGCAGGAGGCAGAGACCGAAGTCGGTACGGCGGTTTGGGTTGCATCGGAGGCTCGGGTTGCCGGCCGTCTCCGATCGACCGACCCGGCGTGGGGCGTCGGCCTTACGGCCTGAAAGTTAGCCGGTTCGTCCCTGCACACATGCAGGAGAATCGATGCAGTTGGTGGAAGGATGGAGATCGTGGGAACTGCGTTGGCGGAAATGACAATGCCTCAGATCTCGCCGCTTGCCGGCGAGCCAATTGAACGTGCCGACGCCGAGCGTCTGGCGGGTGTGCTTAAGGCACTCGCCGACCCGGCTCGACTTCGGCTTCTCAGCCTCATCCAGTCCGCAACGGACGGCGAGGCCTGCGTCTGCGACCTGACCGCTCCGCTCGGTCTGTCACAGCCGACGGTGAGCCATCACCTGCGGATCCTGACCGAGGCTGGTCTGCTCGAGCGCGAGAAGCGTGGAGTCTGGGCGTACTACCGCCTGGTGCCCAGCGCCATCGCGACCATCGCCGACCTCCTGACCCCGCCTCGTAAGCGGGCCACCAAGAAGGCGCGCTGACCGCTTCGCGGAATTCGCCTGGCGTCACCGGCATCACGTGGGCGTGACGCCAGGCAGCAGACCTCTCCGCCTCCAGCAGTCCACCCCCCAGGACCTTCAGGAGTAACGGGTGAACTACGTCCACGGCGATTTGCGTGACCAGCTCGCGTTCGTGGGTTTCGACGTGGTCCAAGCCGGCCTCGTCGCCGGGTCCGGCGGCAACCTGTCCGCCCGGATTCCCGATGAGGACGCCGTCTGGATCACCGGCAGCGGCTCGTGGCTGGGCCGGCTGAGCCGGACCTCCTTCACCGCCGTGCGAACCTCGGACGGCGCGCCCGCGGTGGTCGGCAGTGTGCCGCCGCCCGCGATCGAGCCGACCAGTGAGATCGCGCTGCACCTCGCGCTGTATCGGGCCCGACCCGATGTCAACGCCGTCATCCATCTGCATCCGCAGACCGCACTTCTGCTCGATGCCCTGGGTGAACACATCCGGATCGTCACCACCGACCACGCGTTCTATCTGCGCCGTGTGTCGACGGTGCCGTTCCGTCTGCCCGGCACCACCGAGCTGGCCGCGCTGACCGCCGCGATGGCGGCCGACGGCACCGATTGCCTGGTGCTGAGCCAGCACGGGTGCGTGGTGATGGGCGACTCGATCGAGTTGGCGCACAAACGCGCCCGCAACCTCGAGGAAGCCGCGGAGCTCACCTACCGGGCGCTCTCCGCCGGCCGTCTGGAAAACCTCCGCGACTGCCCCGAGGAGTTCCTCGACCGTCTGTACGGTTCCACCGCCGTCACGGTCTGACAACGCAGAACCCGTCCGCTCGATCGCATCGCCCCCGACGGCGCACGAGCGCGGGTCCCACGGAACACGAACGCGCCCGGCCGACCATGTGGTCAGCCGGGCGCGGTTGTCTTTCCACAGCGGCGCCGTCAGCCAGCGCGTGCGGAGGCGCGAGACCCAGCGGTGCGTCGGTTAGTGCGTGCGGAGGCGCGAGACGCCAGCGGTGCGTCGGTCAGCGCCGGCGGCGGTGCGACCGCGGCGTGGGGTCGTCGTCCTCGTCGTCGTGGTGGTGGTGGGTCGACTCGACCAGGCCGGCGATGCTGGCGGCGGCCACGACACCGATCGCGGCGGCCGGCTCGGGCGGGGCCGTGGGGCCGCCCTTCTTCTTGTGGCGACGCTCGCGCAGCATCTCGATGATGATCGGGAGCAGCGAGATCAGAACGATCAGCGCGACGACCGGCAGGATGTATCGGTCGATGTGGTCGCCGATGGTGTCGTAGATCTTCTGGGCCAGCAGGTGCCCGAGCAACAGGATGCCGTCGGTCCACAGGATCGCGCCGACGATGTTCCAGAGCAGGAACTTGCGGGCCGGCATGCCCAGCGTGCCCGCCACCGGGTTGAGGAACGTGCGCACGATCGGGATGAACCGAGCGAGCACCACGGCCTTGGCCGGGCCGAACTTCTCGAAGTAGTACTCCGCCTTCTCGACGTACTCCCGCTTGAAAAGCTTGGAGTCGGGCTTGTCGAACATGCGCCGCCCGTAGCGCGCGCCCAGCCAGTGCCCGAGCTGAGCGCCGACGATGGCGCAGATCGGCGCCCCGATCATCAGACCCACGAACGAGATCTGGGTCCCCGGGCCGAAGATCGAGTCGGCCACGGGTGACGCGGCGACCCCGGCGAGGAACAGCAGCGAATCGCCGGGGAAGAAGAACCCGACCAGCAGACCGGTCTCGGCGAACATGATCGCCCAAACGCCGGGCATGCCGAGGGTGTGCACCAGATCCTTAGGATCCAGTGGGTTGAAGGCGAGGTTCTCGCCGAGCGCACGGAGGGTCACGAGGAGCCAGGGTACCGCCGATCAGTACGCCGTTCGTGTCCCGATGCTGTGGAAATGCGTTATGGCGTCCGACCGGCGGCCGCGGGATCCGCAGCGGGCCTCCCGGGCAACCCGTTCGTGCTGCTCACCGACCCGAACGGCTCTGGACCCGGCCGGGTGCGGCACCTCGGAGGAAGCGCCGCACCCCGCCCGATCACAGTCGCGGGTCGACCGGCTCGGACTCGGTGGCCAGGATCGCGAAGACCAGCTCGTGGACGCGCCACAGCGGCGCCCCCTCGGCTACCCGGTCGAGCGCGGCCAGCCCCAGCCCGTGCTCCCGCAGGGCCATGTTGCGCTTGCGCCCCAGGTTGCGCCGCCGCAGCCGGTCGAGCTGTTCCGGCCGCGTGTATTCCGGGCCGTAGATGATGCGCAGGTATTCGCGCCCGCGGCATTTCACCCCCGGCTGCACCAGCCGCCCCTTGCCGTCGACGGCCTTGAGCCCGGTCCACGGCTTGACCACCATGCCCTCGCCCCCGGTCGCGGTGAGGTCGAGCCACCACTCGGTCGCGGCGGCTTCCGCGGCGGCGTCGCCGAGGTCGACGATCATGCGGCGCGTCGGGGTGAACAGCGACGGGTCGGCGGCCACGAGCCGGTCGGCCAGCGCCAGGTGCCAGCCGTGGTCGCGACTCGCGTACGACACCCCATCGCCCGCGAGCACGGCGAACGGCGCGAGCGTGACCCCGTCGAGCCCGTCGGTCGGCCGCACGTAGGCGCGGTAGGCCGCGGTGTAGCCGTCGATCTCGGCCGACCGCAGCGCGAGCCCGTCTCGCAGCCCGGCCACGTCGAGCCCGCGCGCGGCGGCCCGCTCGACGACGTCGAGGGCGGCGGGCAGCGCGGCCCGCCCGGCCGCGCCGACCCCCGCGTAGCGCTCGCGGATCAGGCCCGCCGCCTTGGCCGACCAGGGCAGCAGTTCGGCGTCGATCAGCAGCCAGTCGGTCGCCAGCTCGTCCAAGACGCCGGCGCAGGCGGCCCGTACCCGGGCGAGGAGCTGCTCGTCGAGCGGGGAACCGAAGAACGGCCGCCCGGTCCGGGTCCAGATCGCGTCGCCGGCGCCCGAGCGGGACACGCGCACCACAGCGCGCGAACCCATGTGCTTCTCTTCGCACACGACCCGCTCGACGCCTGCCTGACGCAGGTCGTCGAAGGCGGTCGCCGGGTGTTCGAGGTAGCCATCGAGGGTCGACGTCGAGCACGGCGCCATGGTCGGCGGCAGCCACACCAGCGTGGCCGGGTCGAGCGCGAACCGGCTCATCACCTCGAGGGCCGCGGCCGAGTTCTCGGCGGCGATGGTGGCGCGGCCGTAGCCGTACTCGAGGTGGCGGCGGCCGGTCACGTCGGCGAGGTCGAGGCCCTCGTCGGGCCGCTCGGCGGCGGCCAGCGGACGGACGGGCGCGTAGTGCTCCCGCTCGGCCGGCACCGAGACCAGCTCGCGCGACGGCCAGCGCAGCGCGGTGAGGGCGCCACCGAAGACGCAACCGGTGTCGAGGCAGATGGTGTTGTTGATCCATTCCGGCTTCGGCGTCGGGGTGTGGCCGTAGACCACGGCCGCCGAGCCCCGGTAGTCGCGTGCCCACGGGTAGCGGACCGGCAGACCGTATTCGTCGGTCTCGCCGGTCGTCTCGCCGTAGAGCGCGAAGCTGCGCACCCGCCCCGACGCCCGACCGTGGTAGGCCTCCTTGAGGCCGGCGTGCGCGACCACGAGGCGGCCGCCGTCGAGCACGTAGTGGCTGACAAGGCCCTCGATGAAGCCCTTGGCCGAGGCGACGAACTCGTCCGGCTCGAGCTCGAGCTGGGCCAGCGTCTCGGGCAGCCCGTGGGTGAGCTGTACGTTGCGGCCGTTGAGCTTGCGGGCCAGCTTCTGCTCGTGGTTGCCCGGCACGCAGAGCGCGTGGCCGGCCGCGACCATGCCCATGACCAGGCGCAGCACGCCCGGCGAGTCGGGGCCGCGGTCGACCAGGTCGCCCACGAAGATCGCCTGGCGGCCCTCGGGGTGGACCGCGTCGACCGGCCGGTCTGACGCGTCGCGGGTCAGCGTGTAGCCGAGCCGTTCGAGCAGGGTCTCGAGCTCGGCGCGGCAGCCGTGCACGTCGCCGATGATGTCGAACGGGCCGGTCAGCTCGCGCTTGTCGTTGAACAGCCGCTCGTAACGGATCTCGGTGGCCGCGATCTCGTCGGCGCCGCGCAGCACATGCACCTTGCGGAAGCCCTCGCGAGCCAGCGAGCGCAGTGAGCGCCGCAGGTCGCGCTGCATGCGGGCGAGGACGGGGCGGCCGAAGTCGCGGTCGGGCCGGGCCTCGGTGCGTTCCCAGGCCAGCGCCTCGGGCACGTCGAGGACGATCGCCACCGGCAGCACGTCGTGCTCGCGGGCCACGCGTACGAGCTCGGCGCGGCCGTGCGGCTGGAGGTTGGTCGCGTCGACCACGGTGAGCCGGCCCGCGGCGAGGCGCTTGCCCGCGACGTAGTGCAGCGCGTCGAAGGCGTCGGCCGAGGCGGACTGGTCGTTCTCGTCGTCGGCGATCAGGCCGCGGAAGTAGTCGGAGGAGAGGACCTGGGTGGGCTTGAAATGGGCGCGGGCGAAGGTCGACTTGCCCGAGCCGGACACGCCGACCAGGGCGACGAGCGCGAGCTCGGGGATCTCGATCATGCGGTCACCTCCGACGGGGACGATGTGAAGAGCGCGAGCTGGGTGGGGGTGCCGGTGGCCTCGTCGACCTCGCCGACGGGGCGCAGCGACACCGAGTAGTCGTAGGTGGCGGCCACCCGGGCGGCCCAGTCGGCGAATTCGGCGCGGGTCCACTCGAAGCGGTGGTCGGGGTGGCGCATGCCGGTCAGGCCGGCGTAGTTGACGTTGTATTCGGCGTTGGGCGTGGTGACGACGACCGCGGCCGGACGGGCATGGCC
Organism: Actinoplanes solisilvae; assembly: GCF_003999975.1. Lineage (GTDB taxonomy): Bacteria > Actinomycetota > Actinomycetes > Mycobacteriales > Micromonosporaceae > Actinoplanes > Actinoplanes solisilvae. The sequence goes on from NZ_RJAC01000020.1 coordinate 144,827, forward strand.
GAAGACGCTCGCCTCGAGCGCGGGCAGGCGTGGCGGGTCGAGATGTTCGACGACCTCCATGAGCACGGCCGCGTCGTAGCCGCGCAGGCGGTCGTCGCGGTAGGTCAGGGCGGACTGCCACAGCTTGAGGCGGGTCTGCTGACGCTCGGGCAGGCGGTCGAGGCGCAGCCGGCGGGCGGCGATCTCGAGGGACCGCGCGGACACGTCAGTGCCGACGATCTCGGTGTAGCGCCGGTCCTTCATCAGGGCGGTGAGCAGCGCGCCACCACCGCAGCCGAGGTCGAGCACGCGGGTCGCCCCGACCTCGGTCAGGGCCGCGAGCACGGCGTCGCGCCGCTGCTCGGCCAGTGGCCGCCGCCGAGCGACGGGCAGCTCGGGGTCAGCCGGAATCGCGGAATCAGCCTCGTCCCCCTCGAGCTGCTCCAGCGCCGTGGTCAGGAAGGCCCGCTTGTGCACGAGGTAGCGCCGCGCGATCAGCACCTTGTCGGGATGGTCGGCGAGCCACCCCGCGCCCGAGCGCAGCAGCTTGTCGATCTCGTCGGGAGCCACCCAGTAGTGCTTGGCGTCGTCGAGCACGGGCAGCAGCACGTACAGATGGTTGAGGGCCGCCGACAGCGTGAGCTCGCCGGTCAGTTCGAGGTCGACGTAGCGACTGTCGCCGCCGAGCGAGGCCTCCAGCGGGATCGGCGTGGCGGTCACCGACCAGCCGAGCGGCTCGAACAGCCGGGTGGCGAGCTCGGTCGTGCCGCGCAGCACGGGCACGCGGATGACCAGCGGGATCGGGGTGGCGACCAGGTCAGGCCGGTCTTTGGAGGCACCGCGCAGCGCGCTGCGGAAGACCTTGGCGAGGGCGCTGGCCAGCAGGCTCGACGCGGCGTAGGGCCGGTCGTTGACGAACTGGCCGAGCGAGAACGCGTCGTGCTGGGCGCGCAGCCGCTGAGGGTCGACGTCGAGCAGCAGCGCGGCGGTGCACCTCTCGTCGGTCGCCTCGGGATAGAGCACGTACGCCGTGCCGGTGGGCACGTCGAATCGATGCACCCGGTCGGGATGCTTGACCAGCAGGAACCCGAGGTCGGTCGCCGGCTGGTGCGTGGTCGTCACGGTGAGCAGCACGTCCTAGATGATGAGCGCTCCTGGTGATCTTGGGCGACCCCTTTTACCGCCTGTGGATAACCACCCTCAGCGATTTTCAATCGGCCGGCGGGCACCGAGCACGGCCAGCAGCCCGGCGACGACCAGCAGAAAGCCGCCCAGCCCGGCCCCCGAGCCGGTGATCGGAAGCGCAAGGGCGGTGACCGCACCGCACGTGGCACCACGAACGTCGGCCCGAAGCTCGGCCGTGCTGCGCACCGACCCCGGCAGTTCCTCCTGCATCTCGACGTGACCGGGGTCGCCGCAGTCCGCCGCGACCTGCACCTCGATCGGGAAGGACGCCTGCTGACCCGGCCCGAGATCCTGGTCGAGCAGGCATCGGTGCACGCCGTCCGAGAGTTCGCAGCCTCCGGCGTCACCGGCGACCACGTTGCCCGGCATCCTCGTCGCGACCGCGAGGCGGTTGTTCGGGAACAGCCCGGGTCGCAACGTGCCCGGCCCGAAATTCACGAGCCCCGGCGACAGCGTCACCTCGTCGCCGACCGCCACCTCGCGCCGCACCCCGACCGCGGTCAACGTCGGTCGGCGATCGCCGGTGACCGTCAGCGTCGTGGTCGCGAAGCCGGCGTCCGGCAGAACTCTCGGCGGCGCGACGGTCATCGGCCGGAGCCGCAGGAGCTCTCCGGAACCCGCGGCGCCGTCCTCGATCTCGTCCCGCTCGGTCTTGGTCATCCACTGCTCGACCAGCCGAACCGCGCTGCCGGGGACGGTGTCGGACGGCGTCCGCAGGGTGATCGGCTGGGACAGCGTGTAGCGGCGGCCGGGTTGAAGCTCGGTGTCGAACGTGCAGATCAACCCCGATCCGTAGCGGCAGTTCCGGTAGGACGAGGGTGCGAGCAGCCGAGAATTCACGGGAAGCACCAGCACCGCACCGTCGATCTTGGTCACCCCCGGGTTGCGCACGATCGGCGTGAACGTGACCTTCCGTCCGGCCGCTGCCTTGATCGTCCGAGCCTGACCAGCCGCGAGGCCGGTCCTCTCGCCCACGCGAATCATCGTCGCCGCCGAGCTGACGACCCCGTCACCGATCCTGGCGGACACCGCGATCTCGGCCGCGTCCCCGATCGTCGCGGTCTTCTTCGGCAAGGCCGTGATCAGCGCCGGGAAGTCGATCCCCGAGGTCGCCGTCCACGAGCACAAGACCTTTTCCCCCGTACGTCGACACGCCTGCACCGGCGACGCCGAGAACCCGGACGAGACACGCACGTCGGCGAAGCCGCTCGCCCCGCCGAGGTCGACGGTCACCTCCGCGCGCGCTTTCGTGTCCGGTTCGACGCCCCTCACCCGTACGCGGAGAAGGGTGTTTCTCTCGGGGCCGCCAGGGGCCAAAGTGACTGGTTGGAGATGTGGCTCGGCCACCGCGGCGGTGGGCGCGGCCGCCGCGGGCCACACGGGCACCAGGATCAACAGCAGTGACAGCGCCAGCGTCCGGGAGATCATTGGCATGGTCGGAGCGTAAATCGCCCTCTATGTCCCATGAGCCGGATTCCTAGGAGAGTTACGGGGTCATTTCTCGTCGTCCGATCGGCTACGGAATACTTCCTGCTGGAGGACAGCGCGGTCCTGCCCTCTGCCTGAAGAAACACGAAGAGCAAGGAGCGCACCGATGCCCATCGCTTCTCCCGAGGTCTACGCCGAGATGCTGGACCGCGCCAAGGCCGGCGCGTTCGCCTACCCGGCGATCAACGTGACGTCCTCGCAGACGCTCAACGCGGCCCTGCAGGGCTTCGCCGAGGCCGGCAGCGACGGCATCGTGCAGATCTCCACCGGCGGTGCGGAGTACGCGTCCGGCCCGACGATCAAGAACATGATCACCGGCGCGGTCGCGCTCGCTGAGTACGCCACCGAGGTGGCCAAGAACTACCCGGTCAACATCGCGCTGCACACCGACCACTGCCCCAAGGACAAGCTGGACAAGTACGTCCGCCCGCTGCTCGCGATCAGCAAGGACCGCGTGGCCAACGGCCTGGCGCCGCTGTTCCAGTCGCACATGTGGGACGGCTCGGCCGTGCCGCTCGACGAGAACCTCGAGATCGCCGAGGCGCTGCTCAAGGACGCCGCCGCCGCTCACATCATCCTCGAGATCGAGGTCGGCGTCGTCGGTGGCGAGGAAGACGGCGTCTCCGCCGCGATCGACGACAAGCTCTACTCGACGATCGAGGACGGCCTGGCCACCGCGGCCGCCCTGGGCCTGGGCGAGAAGGGTCGCTACATGACGGCCCTCACCTTCGGCAACGTGCACGGCGTCTACAAGCCGGGCAACGTCAAGCTGCGCCCCGAGATCCTCAAGGAGATCCAGGACGCGGTCGGCGCCAAGTACGGCAAGGAGAAGCCGTTCGACCTGGTCTTCCACGGCGGCTCGGGTTCGCTGCTGTCCGAGATCCACGGCGCCCTGGACTACGGCGTGGTCAAGATGAACATCGACACCGACACGCAGTACGCGTTCACCCGTCCGGTGGCCGACCACATGTTCCGCCACTACGACGGCGTTCTGAAGATCGACGGCGAGGTCGGCAACAAGAAGCAGTACGACCCCCGCGCCTGGGGCAAGCTGGCCGAGGCCGGCCTGGCGCAGCGCGTCGTCGAGGCCTGCGAGAACCTGCGCTCGACCGGCACCACTCTCTCGAAGTAATCACGTCGTGACGGTCGGCCCCCAGCCGGGGGCCGACCCCCATCCGACCACCCCGCCCCCACCCAAAAGTGGACTAAAGGCTCCGCTGATTGTTGCCGGGTTACTGAGAGGTATGTATACGATCGTTCCTCCCTTGAGAGGAGGACCAAGATCGTGCTCGGCATCGAGGGATATGAACCCGAATGGCACCACGATGCCGAGGCGCTGGCGGCGGTCCACCGCACGAGGTTCGTGCGGCTCATCGGGCGCAAGTTGCAGTCGAGCTGGCTGATGTGGGACATGGCCGAACGCGGCTGGTTCGCCGACGGCCCGGTGATCCTCGACTTCGGATCCGCGCACGTCGAAATCACCCATCGTAAGTTCGACGAGTGCGCGATCACCTGGGACCAGATCGATCTGAACATCCCGATCGACTGGTACGAGCACTTCGACTGGCGCCCCGACCCGCACGCCGCCCTGCGCAAAGCCCGCGGCAGCGTCCTGCGCGCGGTCAACATCATCGAACTGATCACGGTGGCCGAGTGGCGGCCCCGGGTGCTGCACGCCGTCGAGTTCCTCTTCGAGGACACGCGGCTGGCCGTCTACAACGCGATGGACGAGAACGGCATCACCGACATCCCCGAGGACGAGCTACCCGTGACGAGCTGGCGTCGTGTACATGTCGCCTGACCCGGCAGCGAGCGCGGTCATGGCTTCGTCGAGCGAGTCGGTGACCACGACCAGGTGAGATTGATCGCCGTGCGGGCTCTTGGCCAGCAGCGGCCGCAGCAGCTCCTCGACCGGCAGCTCGCGCCAGTGGTCGACGCCCAGGAAGACGAAGGCGCCCGAGGGCCCGTCGGTCTGATAGAAGGTTTTCGTCGCGGCCTGGAAGATCTCTTGCACCGTGCCGGCCCAGCCGGGCGCGAAGACGATGCCGCCCCGAGAGAGCCGCAGAATCGAATCTTCCCGCACGGCGTTCGAGAAATACTTGCCGATCTGACCGGCGAACAGATTGGCCGGCTCATGCCCGTAGAGCCAGGTGGGCAGGGCCAGGCCACCGTGCAGCAGCCGGCCGACCACGTCGGTCACCGGTGTCGACGGCGCCGGGAACGCGGCGCGAACAGCCAGAGCCACAGCCGTGTACGGGTCGTGGTCGGCGAAGTGTGGCGCGGCCGACAGCATGTCGATCGCCTCGCCCAGCTGCGTGGCCGGACGCGTCGAGAAGAAGGCGCCCAGATTCGCCGCCTCCATCACGCCCGGGCCGCCACCGGTCACGACCAGCCGGCCGATCGAGGCCAGCCGCCACGCCAGGGTCGCCGCCATGCGATAGGCCGCCGAGCCACGCGGTGCCGCGTGGCCGCCCATGATGCCGACCGCACCCGCCCGGCCCCGCGCGTGCACCCAGGCGGCCAGCGCCTTGCCCAGCGCGTTGTCGACGCCGGCGTCGTGCAGCCGCTGGGCGATCGCCTCGCGGATGTCCGGCCCCGCGCCCCCGTGGCGTACGAAATGGTCGTAGACCTGGGTGTCGTACATGCCCGCGAAACCCTCGGCGGGGAAGCCGAAAGCGAGATCTTCCGGCGTGTAGAGAGTGGCCGGATGAGTCGGGTAGGGCCGCGCGTCGAACGGCGGGATCAGGTGGGCCCCGCGCCGGATCAGGTCGATCTCGACGTCGTCGTTCGCGAGCCGGCAACCCACGAAGAGCGCTCCGTGCACGTCGACGTCGGTCAGGTCGGGCGGGTCAAGATCGAGACGCAGCCCGAGAATGACCAGGTCGGCCAGCGATTTCGTGGCGAGATGCAGGTCGAGCTCGGCCCGCGACTCGATCTCGGAAGCGGTGGCGTCGAACGGGACGGGCCCGCCGAGAACAGGTTGTAACGGGTCGCCGGGCATGTCCGTAGGGTATCCACCGTGCAAAACGTCGCGGGATCGCTCTACGGCCTGGCTTACGGAGACTCGCTCGGCAAACCCACCGAGTTCCAGGACTACGCGACGATCGTCGCCCGCTACGGCGAGGCCGGCCCGAGGGAACTGACCGGCCACCCGGCGCTGGTCACCGACGACACCCAGATGGCGCTCGCGGTCGGCGAGGCGATGCTGGCCGCCGCCGAGCTCACGCCCGCGGCGATGGAGCCGTTGCTGCGTGAGCACTTCCTCGCCTGGGCGATCAGCCCCGACAACAACCGTGCGCCCGGCATGACCTGCCTGCGGGCGTGCGGCGCGCTCGGCGAGGGACTGCCGTGGACGGAGGCGACGATCGCCGGCTCGAAGGGCTGCGGCGCCAATATGCGCGTCACGCCGGTCGGGTTGCACCCCGATCTCGACGAGGACCAGCGCGCTGGTCTGGCCCAGTTCCAGGCGGGCCTGACGCACGGGCATCCGACCGGGCTGGCGGCGAGCGAGCTGACCGCGTACGCCTGCCGGTGGCTGGTCGACGGCCGGGCGCCGTCGGACCTTCTCGGCGCGTTGCGCGAGCGGGCCGACAGCCAGCGCTCGGTCTATCGCGCGGAGTGGCTGGGCGACCTGTGGCAGCGGTCCTCGGCGTCCTCGCCCCAGGAGTTCATCGCCCTCGGCTGGGACGAGGCCGCGGCCGCGCTCGATCGCGTGGGGGTCGCCTTGAAGGCCGGGAACTACGCCGGCGACCCGTGCCTGGCCACCGGCGAGGGCTGGATCGCCGAGGAGGCGCTGGCCACCGCGCTGTACTGCTATCTGATCTCGCCCGACGAGCCGGTGGCCGTGCTGGGACGGGCTGCGGCGTCGTCCGGCGACTCCGACTCGATCGCCTGCCTGGCCGGGGCGTTCGCGGGGGCGGCGTCGGGGCTCGGGGCCTGGCCTTCGGCGTGGTTGGAGCAGATCGAGTACGCCGACCGGCTCGCTCGGCTGTCTCTCACGTGGGAATGAGGAGTCGGTCGGAATGCCCCGCGGCCGGGCCGGTTGAATAAGGTCATGCAGAACCTGCTTCCCGAGCCTCCGGCCACGTTCCTGCCCGCTGACGTCGAGGCCGACAAGGCACTCGCCGAGGCCGGCTCCCTCGCCGCGATCAAGGCCGTCGCCGCTGACCACCCCGCCTACAGTGCCGCCTGGGCCGCCCTCGCGGCCGACGCTCTCGCCGCGGGCGAGCCGGTGACCGCGTACGCCTATGCCCGCACCGGATATCACCGTGGGCTGGATGCGCTGCGCCGCAACGGCTGGAAGGGCCACGGGCCGATCCCGTGGTCGCACGTGCCCAACCAGGGCTTCCTGCGCTGCCTGCACAGCCTCTCGCAGGCCGCCGCCGAGATCGGTGAGGCCGATGAGGCTGCCCGCTGCGCCCAGTTCCTGCGCGACAGCGACCCGGCCGCCGCCGACGCCCTGAGCTGATCGCCGCTCAGCGAAGCGGAGCCAGAATCACAGCCCTTCTGCTACGGCCGCCGCGATCTTCAACCAGGCATCCCTGGTGTGGTTCGAGAGGTGGCCGTAGCGGATCGGCTCACCCGAGTCGATCAACTTCTCGTACGGGGCGAGCAGGACAGATCTCGTACGGGCGGCGAAGTGGCGCTGAATCGCCGGCAGGTCTATGTCCTTGCGGGTCGGCGGCATCGACACCACGCTGACCGCCTGCCGCACGAGGCGCTGACGGCCGGTCTGTTCGAGGTGATCGAGCATGCGGGCGGCGGTCTCGGCCGAGTCGTTGCGGGCCGACATCGTGATCACCAACTGGTCGGTGGCGTCCATCGCGGCCTGCCAGTTCTGGGCCCGCACGTTGTTGCCGGTGTCCACGAAGATCAGCTTGTAGAACCGGCTGACGATCTCGCGGATCTCGCCGAACGCGTCGGCCGTGAGCATCTCACCCGCGGTGGCCGACTCGTCGCTGGCCAGCACGTCGAACATGCCCTCGCCCTGCGCCCGCACATATTGCGAGAGGTCACCCACCCGGCCGTGTGAACCGCGGAAGAGATGCAGGTCGCGCATCATGTCGCGCACCGTGCGGGCGTGGAAGTCTTGCTGGGCGCGCATGCCGAGGGTGCCCTGGGTCTCGTTGTTGTCCCAGGCCAGCACGTAGCCGCCGCGCTTCTGCCCGAAGGTCATCGCGAGCAGCAGCACGGCCACGGTCTTGCCGGCGCCACCCTTCGGGTTGACGACGGTGACCTGCCGCAGCCCGCCGAAGTTGCGCCGGACCATCTCGACGTCCTGCTTGTATTCCTGCTCGCGCTTGCCCGGAGCCAGCTTGACCAGGCCCATCGTGCCCTTGCGCAGCATCGCCCGGGCGCCCTGAGTGGCTACCGGGTCGGCCGGGCGGGCCATGCGGCGGCGGGCGAACTCCTCGGCCGTCGGCGTGCCGTCGGAAACCCACGGAAGGTCTTGGAACGGGTCGGCCGGGGGCGGAGTGGGTGGTTGCGGTGGACGGTTCGCCGGCGGCCGCGGTGTCGTTCGCGGAGGTACGGCGGCCGCGCCGTGGGCGGGCGGCGGAGCGCCGGGCCGGTAGACCGTGCCGTTGGGCGGCTCGGCGGGCGGTGGCGGTGGTGGCGTGAAGTGTGGTGGATCTTCAGGGGGAGCAGCGACGAGCGGGGGTGCTGGGCGCGGCTGCACAGCGATGGGCGGGGGCGTCGGGCGCGGCGGCGCAGGTGTCGAACTGGGTGGTTGTGGCCCCGGACGCGGCGCGAAGACACGTTGGTCGCCGGCTCGGCGCTCAAGGGCCGGTGGCGCGGCCGGACGTTGTGGCGGTTGCGACCACGGAGAGTCGGGCAAACTGTGCACACCGGACTCGGCGGCACCCGCCCCCGAGGTCGGCGACTCCGGATCTGGCCACGGCGGCGCGTGGGCTGGCGGCGCGCCGGGTGGCGTGTGGGCGGGCGGCGCGGGTGGCGTGTGGGCGGGCGGCGCGGGTGGCGTGTGGGCGTGGGGCGCGACCGGCACCGCCACTGGCGGCGGCACCGGAATGCGCTCACCCGGCCGGTAGGTCCCCGGCGCTCCGTGGGGCGGCGTCGGCAGGGGCACAGCCGGGGGCGCTTCGTGCGGCACGGGACGCCCGTGCACCGGCGCTTCGAGTTCTTCCGGCTCCCAGAATGGCTCCACGTCGCGATCGGGCGGTGCGGGGTTGCCGGCCGAGCCCGGGACATAGACGCGGTCAGCGTTCCCGTCCTCCACCGATGCCACTGGTGCGAACCTCCCCGCGACGCTGACGTAGCTGCCTGCTACTTCAGCGTCGCACAGAAGGTCAGCTCGCGTACACCGCCCAGGCCGACGCCTCGGTCCACCATGAACGCTTGCGATTCATCGATCCACCGACCCCGTCGTCGAGGAACTGGATCTCGCCGTCGCGGGGCAGGACCGAGACTGCCCGGCCTCGCGCGCGCCGCACCTCGACGCGCATCTTCGTGCCCCGGAAGCGCTGCTTCACGATCGTCGGGACGGCCACCGCCACCTCGACCTGACCGTCGAGTGCGTCGCCGTCGGCCAGCATGCGCATGCCGGCGAAGTCGGCGTAGCCCGCGCCGTTGCCGATCACGCAGGCGAGGATCGGGTCGTCGCCGTTGGACAGCACCGCGTCGTCGACCTCGACCCGGCCGCGCCACGGAATCGCGCGTCCGTCGTCGTCCATGCCGCCGACGAGCGCGCCGTCCACGGTGACCGAGCCGCCGTCGTTGCGCAGCAGGTCGAGCCGTCGCACTGAGCCGCTCAGCACGGCCGCGGCCACCCCTTCGGGCGTACGGGGGAGGCCGAGCTGGGCGGCGAGGTCGGTGGTGTTGCCCTCGTCGAGCGGCAGGATCGCCAGCGCCGGAAGGTCGGGCACCGTGCGGCCCACCGGCATGTCGGCCGGGCGCTTGCTCGGCGCCGGGGCATAGCGGCGTACGAGCCGGCGCACGACCGCGCGGAGCTGCCCGTCGGTTGCCGAGGCCACCACCAGACGGATCTTGCTGTCGGGGTCGGGCCAGGTCAGGCCGTCGGGCCGGGCCGGGCCGTCGAGCCGGGCGAGCACCTCGTCGATCTCTTTGTCGGAAGCCGCCGTGATCATTTCGACCCGGGCGCCGGCCGCGGTGAGCGCGTCGGAGCAGCGCAGCACCGGAACGCGGGGCGCGCAGGCCGCCGCGGTCGCGGTCGCGGGCGCGCAGCCGCCGCAGTCGGCGCCGCACGCACCGCCACCCCCGGACCCCTGGCCTTCGGCGAGGCTGAGCAGGACGACGTCGTACATCTTCAGTCTCCGCTCAGCACCGAGTGACGCTCGATGACCTGGTCGCGCGCGGGGCCGACGCCGACCACCGAGATGCGGGCGCGGATGCGTTCCTCGACGAACTCGACGAACCGCTGGGCGTCCTTGGGCAGGTCGGCGAACGTGCGGGCCCCGGAGATGTCCTGCTTCCAGCCGGGCAGCGTCTCGTAGATCGGGGTCGCGTGGTGGAAGTCGGTCTGGCTGTACGGCATCTCGTCGTGCCGCACGCCGTTCACCTCGTAGGCCACGCAGACCGGGATCTCGTCGAGGGCGTCGTAGTTGTCGAGCTTGGTGAGCACGAAGTCGGTGACGCCGTTGATCCGCTGCGCGTAGCGGGCCATGACCAGGTCGAGCCAGCCGATGCGGCGCGGACGGCCGGTGGTCGTCCCGTATTCGTGGCCGACCTCGCGCAGGTGATCACCGAACTTGTCGTGCAGCTCGGTCGGGAACGGACCCTCGCCGACGCGCGACGTGAACGCCTTGAGCACCGCGACCACCCGGTCGATGCGGGTCGGCGGGATGCCGGAACCGGTGCAGGCGCCCCCGGCCGTCGCGTTCGAGCTGGTCACGAACGGGTAGGTGCCGTGGTCGACGTCGAGCAGGGTGGCCTGGCCGGCCTCGCACAGCACGACCTTGCCCTCGTCGAGCGCCTCGGAGAGTTCCAGAGCGGTGTCACCCACGTACGGCCGGAGCCGGTCGACGTAGGACAGCAGCTCGTTGACCACGTCGTCGGCGCGGACGGCCTGGCGGTTGTAGATCTTGGCCAGGATCTGGTTCTTGAAGGAGAGGGCCGCCTCGACCTTCTGCCGCAGGATCGACTCGTCGAAGAGGTCCTGAACCCGTACGCCGATGCGGTTCATCTTGTCGGCGTAGGTCGGGCCGATGCCGCGACCGGTGGTGCCGATGCGGCGCGCCCCGAGGTAACGCTCGCTGACCTTGTCGAGCGAGCGATTGTACGAGGGGATGACGTGCGCGTTGGCGCTGATGCGCAGCCGCGACGTGTCGATGCCGCGCGCCTCGAGGCCGTCGATCTCCTGGAAGAGGACGCCGAGGTCGACCACGACGCCGTTGCCGATCACCGGGACGACGCCCGGGGAGAGAATGCCGCTGGGCAGCAGATGCAGCGCGTACTTCTCGCCCTCGATCACCACGGTGTGACCGGCGTTGTTGCCGCCGTTGAACTTCACCACGTAGTCGAGCCGGTCGCCCAGCAGGTCAGTGGCTTTGCCCTTGCCCTCGTCGCCCCATTGGGCGCCGACCAAAACGATCACCGGCACGTGCGGACGCCTTCCGTCGAACAGGTCGTACTCGGCAGAGGTCCGGGTACTGCCGAAGTTTACGCGACTGCCCCGGTGTGCGACGGCGGGAAGGAGAGCGCCGGTAGGATCGCCGCTCGTGCGCGTACTTCTGATCGGCTCCGGCGGCCGCGAACACGCCCTTGCTGTCGGCCTCGCCGCCGACCCCTCCGTCGACTTCCTGGCCGCGGCCCCGGGCAACCCGGGCATCGCCCAGGTGGCCGAGCTGCACGACGTGAAGGCCACCGATCCGGCGGCCGTCGCGGCGCTGGCCGTCGAGCTCGCCGCCGACCTGGTCGTCGTGGGGCCCGAGGCGCCGCTGGTGGCCGGGGTGGCCGACGCGGTGCGGGCCGAGGGCATCGCCTGTTTCGGCCCGAGCGCGGCCGCGGCCCAGCTCGAGGGCTCGAAGGCGTTCGCCAAAGACGTGATGCTGGCGGCCGGCGTGCCGACCGCGCGGTCGTACGCCTGCTCCCACGCCGACGAGGTCGCGCGCGCGCTCGACGACCTCGGCGCGCCCTACGTGGTCAAGAACGACGGGCTCGCGGCGGGCAAGGGCGTGGTGGTGACCGACGACCGCGAGGCGGCGGAGCGGCACGCGGCCGACTGCGGCACGGTCGTGATCGAGGAATACCTGTCCGGCCCCGAGGTCTCGCTCTTCGTGGTGACCGACGGCACGGCTGCGGTCCCGCTGATGCCGGCCCAGGACTTCAAGCGGCTGGCCGACGGCGACGAGGGGCCCAACACCGGCGGTATGGGCGCGTACGCCCCGCTGACCTGGGCGCCGAAGGACCTGGTGCCTCGGGTGCTGGCCGAGACGGTCGAGCCGACGCTGGCCGAGATGCGCCGCCGCGGCACGCCGTTCGCCGGGTTGCTCTACGTCGGTCTCGCGCTGACCCCCGACGGCCCCAAGGTCATCGAGTTCAACGCGCGGTTCGGCGACCCGGAGACCCAGGTCGTGCTGGCCCTGCTCGAGACGCCGCTGGCCGGTCTGCTGCGGGCCGCGGCCACCGGCGCGCTGGCCGAGTTCCCGCCGCTGCGCTGGAGCGACGGCGCCGCGATCACGGTCGTGGTGGCCAGCAAGAACTATCCCGGCACGCCTCGTACGGGCGACGTCATCGAGGGTGCCGAGGTGCCGGGCGTGATCCACGCGGGCACGGCCCGGCGCGACGACGGCGCGCTGATCTCGGCCGGTGGCCGGGTGCTGAGCGTGACCGCGACCGGCCCCGACCTGGCGTCGGCCCGCGACGCCGCCTACACCCTGGTGGACAGCGTGCGCCTCGACGGCGCCCAGTTCCGCACGGACATCGCGCTGGGCGCCGTAGAGGGTCGCATCAAGCTGTAATTCAGGCCTTGGGGATGTCGAAGAGCTTGGCCACGTTGGCGGCCAGGCCCAGGTCACCCTTCGCCTTGATCTTGCCGGTCATGAACAGCATCATCGGGTTGCCGTCACCGGAGACGACCTTGAGGAACGTCACCGCGTCCATCGTCATGGCCAGCTTCGGGTCGCGGACCGGCGAGCTGGTGACCGTGCAGGCGCCGTTCTCGATCACCGTCTCGTAGGTGTCGCTCGCGCCGCCGGCGCCGCCCGTGATGATCCAGTGGATGACCGCGGTGGTGTTGCCGGCCTTCTCGGGGCGGAACAGGGTGGGCATGCGGTTGAAGACCTCGTCGAGGATCTTGGACCGCGAGTCGCCGGACATCACCTCGGCGATCTTCGAATCCGGCGTCGCCTTGACGAGCTGCGCGAACTCCTTGGGGCCGATGGAGGCCAGCGTGTCCGGGTTGAAATCAGTCATCGATGGACCTTTCGGGATGAGCCAGTTGCCTACTCGTCGGTAACTTTAGCGACAATGCCGCATCTCCGTGCAGTGTGCCACTCCCAAACAACCATTGGACAGTTGACCCGCCCGTCCCTAGACTCCCCAACATGTCTTTGGGAGATGCGAACCGGACTGCCGCGCTGAGGGCCACGGCCCATCCCGTACGACTGAGGATCATGTCGTTGCTGACCGGCGCCCCGATGACGGCGGCCGAGGTCGCTCGCGAACTCGGCCTGACTCACGCCAACGCCAGCTACCACCTGCGCAACCTTCTCGCCGCCGGAATGATCGTGATCGCCGGCGAGGAGAAGATCCGGGGCGGTGTGGCCAAGCGCTACCGCTACGACATGAGCAACGACCGCGCGCCCGAGGCCACCGACGAGCGGCGATCACTCTTCACGGCCCTCGGGCACGAATTGATCCGGCGTTCGGCCGAGGGCCGGTTCGGCAAGACCGCACCGGGCCGCACGGTGCTCGGCGACGGCGAGTTCTGGATCGACCCCGACAAATGGCAAGAGATCAAGAACAGGGTCGCGGAAGCCGTTCACGAACTGCATGATGCAGCCCAGCCACCCCGTACCCCCGGCACCATCCGTACGAGCACGACGGTCGCGATGTTCGAGATGGAGACCCCCACGCCATGAGTGCCCTCGCGCCACTCCGCATCCCCGCCTTCCGGCTGCTCCTCGGCGGTCGCACGATCAACGCCCTGGGCAATTCGTTCGCCCCGATCGCGCTCGCCTTCGCCGTCCTCGACCTGACCGGCTCGGCCACCGACCTCGGCCTGGTGGTCGGCGCCCGCACGCTGATCAACGTGCTGTTCCTGCTGTTCGGCGGCGTCCTCGCCGACCGTCTGCCGAAACACCTGCTCATGGTCTGGGCGAGCCTGGCCGCGTTCGTGACCCAGGCGATCGTCGCCACCCTGGTGCTCACCGGCACGGCCACCATCCCGGCGCTCATCGTGATCTCGGCGATCAACGGCATGGTGGGGGCGCTCGCGCTGCCGGCGAGCTCGGCGATCGTGCCGCAGATCGTGCCGGCCGAGATCCGCCAGCAGGCCAACGCGCTCAACCGCCTGGCCCTCAACACGGCGTCCGTCCTCGGCGCCCCGCTGGCCGGCGTTGTCGTCGCCGCGACGAACCCCGGCTGGGGCATCGCGGTCGACTCGGCGACCTTCCTCGTGAGCGGGCTGCTGTTCGCCTTCCTGCGGGTGGCGCCCAAGCCCGTCGCGACGACACCGGCTCCGGGCGTCATCGGTGACGAGCAGACGCCGGGCGTGGCGTCCGTCGAGCCCTCCCGGCCCAACGTCTTCGCCGACCTGCGTACGGGATGGTCGGAATTTCGGTCTCGCACGTGGCTCTGGGTCGTGGTGGCCGGGTTCTGCGTGATCAACGCCAGTTGGAGCGGCTCGCTCTTCGTGCTCGGGCCGGTCGTCGCCGACGAGACCATCGGCCGCCGGGCCTGGGGCCTGGTGCTGGCGGCCGAGACGCTGGGCATGATCGTCGGCGCGCTGATCGCGATGCGCCTGCGGATGCGCCGGTTGCTGTTCTTCGGCACGTTCAGCACCTTTTTCATGGCGCTGCCGGTGCTGATCCTCGGCACCTACGTGCATCTCTGGCTGCTCATCGTCGGCGCCCTGATCGCGGGTCTCATGGTCGAGCAGTTCGGCATCGCGTGGGAGACGACGATGCAGGAGCACATCCCGGCCGACAAGCTGGCCCGGGTCTACTCCTACGACATGGTCGGTTCGTTCCTCGCCATCCCGGTCGGCCAGGTGGCGGTCGGCCCGATCTCGCACGCTGTCGGCGTCGAGGCGACCCTGGTGGGGGCGGCAGTGCTGATGACCCTCGCGGTGGTGGGCATGCTGAGCAGCCGTGACGTACGCACCTTGCCGCACGCGCTGCCCGAGCCCGAACCGAGCACCGTGAAACAATCGGTCGCGTGACCATCCCGAACGTCCTAGCCGCCCGTTACGCCTCGAGCGACCTCGTCGACCTCTGGTCCCCGGAAGAGAAGATCCGCATGGAGCGCCGGCTCTGGCTGGCCGTGCTCCGGGCCCAGCGCGATCTCGGCGTGTCCGTTCCCGAGGGCGCCGTCGAGGCGTACGAGGCGGTGCTCGACCAGGTCGACCTGGGTTCGATCGCCGACCGCGAGCGTGTCACCCGGCACGACGTCAAGGCCCGCATCGAAGAGTTCAGCGCGCTGGCCGGCTTCGAGCAGATCCACAAGGGAATGACCTCCCGCGACCTGACCGAGAATGTCGAGCAGCTTCAGATCAAGGCCTCGCTCGAGCTCATCCGGTCGCGCGTGATCTCCACGCTGGCCCGGCTCACCGAGCGCGCCGTCGAACACTCCGACCTCGTCATGACCGGCCGCTCGCACAACGTCGCGGCTCAGGCGACCACCCTGGGCAAGCGGTTCGCCTCGGCCGCCGAAGAGCTGCTGATCGCGTACGAGCGTCTCGACGACCTGATCGGCCGCTATCCCCTGCGGGGCATCAAGGGCCCGGTCGGCACCGCCGCCGACCAGCTCGACCTGCTCGACGGCGACTTCGAGGCACTGGCCACGCTCGAGCAGCGCGTCGCTGGCCACCTCGGCTTCGAGCGCGTGCTGAGCAGCGTCGGCCAGGTCTACCCGCGCTCGCTCGACTTCGACGTGGTGTCCGCTCTGGCCCAGATCGTCGCCGGGCCGTCGTCGCTGGCCACCACGATCCGCCTGATGGTGGGTCAGGAATTGGTGACCGAGGGCTTCAAGCCGGGCCAGGTCGGCTCGTCGGCGATGCCGCACAAGATGAACACGCGGTCGTCCGAGCGGGTCAACGGCCTCGCGGTGATCGTCCGCGGCTACCTGTCGATGGTCGGCGAGCTGGCCGGCGATCAGTGGAACGAGGGCGACGTCTCCTGCTCGGTGGTGCGGCGGGTCGCGCTGCCCGACGCGTTCTTCGCGACCGACGGGCTGTTCCAGACGTTCCTCACCGTGCTCGACGAGTTCGGCGCCTACCCGGCGGTGATCGCGCGCGAGCTCGACCGGTTCCTGCCGTTCCTCGCGACCACCAAGATCCTGGTCGCGGCGGTCCGCAAGGGAGTCGGCCGCGAGGTCGCCCACGAGGTGATCAAGGAGCATGCCGTCGCTGTCGCGCTGGCCATGCGCGAGAAGGGCGCCACGGTCAACGACCTGTTCGACCGGCTCGCCACCGATGGCCGGCTCGGGCTGACCCGCGCCGAGATCGACACGCTGGTGGCTGACCGGGCCGCCTTCGTGGGGGCCGCGCCGTCACAGGTGCGGGCCGTGGCCGACCGGGTCGCGACGATCGTCGCCGCCCACCCCGAAGCCGCGAAGTACGCGCCCGCTCCGATTCTGTGAGGCATGCCGCTGGGGCGCGGCGGAGATGATTTTCACGCCGCGCCCCGGCGGAATCCGCGCCGCGCGGTGGTGGGGCGACCGCCGCACGGTCTTATGGAGATCGATGGATTGACGGTAGGGTCCGCCTGCCCCGCTGCCAAGAATCCAGTTCGCACCTATCACGGTGTGATGACCCACGGTGCTTGAAGTTTTGACCACACCGTGGTCGAGATCACCCGTGTGTTGCCTGCTCAGCACCGCCGGCGTCGTTCACGCGGCACCGGCCGACAAACTCGTAGCGTGGTTCACAAGGTAGGCTCCACGTGCTTACACCTATCAGTCAGGAGTGCCCGTGGCTCGCGTCGTGGTCGACGTCATGCTCAAGCCGGAGATCCTCGATCCGCAGGGCCAGGCAGTCGCCAATGCTCTGCCCCGGCTCGGCGTCAACGATGTTTCGTCCGTCCGCATCGGTCGCCGGATCGAGATCGAATTCGTCGGCGAGCCCGATCTCGACCGGGCTCGCGAGATCGCCGACAAACTGCTCGCCAACCCGGTGATCGAAGACTTCGCCATCCACGTCGTGGATGACGCCGCGGCGGAGGTCGTCTGACCATGCGCATCGGTGTGGTCACCTTCCCGGGCTCGCTGGACGACGGGGACGCGGCCCGCGCCGCGCGCATCGCCGGCGCCGACGTCGTCCGTCTCTGGCACGGCGATCCCGATCTGCACGGCGTCGACGCCGTGGTGCTGCCCGGCGGCTTCTCCTACGGCGACGCTCTGCGCTGCGGCGCGATCGCCCGGTTCGCCCCGGTGATGGAGACGATCATCGACGCGGCCCGTGGCGGCCTCCCGGTGCTCGGCATCTGCAACGGCTTCCAGATCCTCTGCGAGGCGCACCTGCTTCCCGGCGCGCTCACCCGCAACCAGCACCTGCACTTCCGCAACCGCGACCAGTTCCTGCGCGTCGAGTCGACCGGCACCGCGTGGACCAACAGCTTCACCGCCGGTCAGGAGATCCTGATCCCGGTGAAGAACGGCGAGGGTTGCTACGTCGCCGACGAGCGCACGCTCGACCAGCTCGAGGCCGAGGGCCGCGTGGTCGCGCGCTACATCCGCGGCAACCCCAACGGTTCGCAGCGCGACATCGCCGCGATCACCAACGAGGCCGGCAACGTGGTCGGCATCATGCCGCATCCGGAACACGCCGTGGAGGCGCTGACCGGCCCGTCGCTCGACGGCCTCGGCTTCTTCACTTCGGTCCTGCGCGCCCTCGCCGGGGCGTCCGCGGGCGCAAACGCAGGGGGACACCAGTCATGACGACGCAGCCGGACACGGCCACCAGCGGCGCGGTCGCGCCGTCGGCCGGGCCGAACCAGTCGCCGTCAGCGGGCAAGCAGACCGGCTTCGCCGCCACCGACGTGCTGGTCAACGAGTTCGACGGCGGACCCGACACCGTGCAGCGTGCCCTGAGCACCCCCGAGGAGCTGCAGCCGCACACCGAGCTCGGCCTCAAGGACGACGAGTACGACCGCATCCGTCAGATCCTCGGCCGGCGTCCCACCGCGTCCGAGCTGGCGATGTACTCGATCATGTGGAGCGAGCACTGCTCCTACAAGTCGAGCAAGGTGCACCTGCGCCAGTTCGGCGAGAAGACGCCGCAGGGCACCCGCATGCTCGCCGGCATCGGTGAGAACGCGGGCGTCGTACAGATCTCCGACGAGGTCGCGGTCGCCTTCAAGGTCGAGTCGCACAACCACCCCAGCTTCGTCGAGCCCTATCAGGGTGCGGCCACCGGCGTCGGCGGCATCGTGCGCGACATCCTGGCCATGGGCGCCCGCCCGATCGCGGTGATGGACCCGCTGCGCTTCGGCGCGGCCGACCACCCCGACACCGCCCGCGTGCTGCCCGGCATCGTCGCCGGCATCGGCGGCTACGGCAACTGCCTGGGCCTGCCCAACATCGGCGGCGAGATCGTCTTCGACCCGACCTACCAGGGCAACCCGCTGGTCAACGCCTTGAGCATCGGCGTGCTGCCGGTCGAGCGCCTGCAGCACAAAGAGGCAGCCGGCGTCGGCAACATCGTCGTGCTGCTCGGCGCGCGTACGGGCCGCGACGGCATCGGCGGCGTCTCCGTGCTGGCCTCGGCCACCTTCGACGAGGGCGCCGAGCAGCGCCGCCCGTCGGTGCAGGTCGGCGACCCGTTCATGGAGAAGCTGCTCATCGAGAGCTGCCTCGAGCTTTACGACGCCGGCCTCGTCGCCGGCATCCAGGACCTGGGCGGCGCCGGCCTGACCTGTGCGCTCACCGAAACCGCGGCTGCGGCCGGTGCCGGCATGCGGGTGTGGCTCGAGCGGGTTCCGCTGCGCGAGGCGTCCATGTCGCCCACCGAGATCCTGGCCAGTGAGTCCCAGGAGCGCATGCTCCTGATCGTCACACCGGAAAACCTCGAAGCGGTGCTCGGCGTGGCCGAGAAGTGGGGCGTCTGGGCCACCGCGATCGGCGAGGTCACCCCGGCCGGCGAGGACGGCTCCCCGGGACGCCTGCTGATCACCTGGAACGACCACGTCGTGGTGGACGTGCCTCCGGGCTCGCTCGCCGACGACGGCCCGGTCTACGCCCGGCCGATCCGCGAGCCCGCCGACCTGATCCTGATCCAGGCCGACAAGGCCGAGACGCTGCCCCGCCCGGCCACCGGTGACGAGCTGCGCGCGACCGTGCTGCGCATGATCGCCTCGCCGAACCTGTGCGACAAGAGCTGGGTCACCGAGCAGTACGACCGCTACGTCCTCGGCAACACCGTGCTGGCCCAGCCGGAAGACTCCGGTGTGCTGCGCATCGACGAGCGCAGCGGCGCCGGCGTTGCGCTTTCGGTCGACGGCAACGGCCGGATGGCCCGCCTCGACCCGTACGAGGGCTCCCGTTTCGCGCTGGCCGAGGCGTACCGGAACGTCGCCGTCACCGGCGCCGACCCGATCGCGGTCACCAACTGCCTGAACTTCGGCTCGCCCGAGGACCCGGCCGTGATGTGGCAGTTCGCCGAGGCCGTTCGCGCCCTGGCCGACGGCTGCCTCGAGCTCGGCACCCCGATGACCGGCGGCAACGTCAGCTTCTACAACCAGACCGGCGCGGCCGCGATCCACCCGACCCCGGTGGTCGGCGTGCTGGGCGTCTTCGACGACGTTGCCCGGCGCATCCCGATGGGCTTCCCGGCGGTGACCGGCGAGGGCGACCGGCTGTTCCTGCTCGGCGACACCGAGGTCGAGCTGTCCGGCTCCGAGTGGGCCTGGGTCACCCATGGCCACCTGGGCGGACGCCCGCCGAAGGTCGACCTCGGGCACGAGCAGCGGCTGGCTCAGATGATGGCCCGCGCCTCGCACGCCGGTCACGTCAGCGCCGCGCACGACCTCTCCGACGGCGGCCTGTCCCAGGTGCTGGTCGAGAGCTGCCTGCGCCGCAACGTGGGCGCCAAGGTCGCGCTGCCCGACGACGGCAAGTCCGCGTTCGTTCACCTCTTCAGCGAGTCGACCGGTCGCGTGCTGATCGCCGTGCCCCGCGGGCACGACAAGGCGTTCGTGGCCCTCGCCGCCGAGTACGGCATCACCTGCACGCCGCTCGGCAGCACCACCGCCGAGCCGGTGCTCGAGGTGCGCGACCAGTTCAGCCTGCCGCTCGACGAGGCCCGCGAGGCGTTCGAGGGGACGCTGCCCCGCCTCTTCGGCGGCGCGGCCGAGCTGGCCAACCGGCACGGCGACCCGGAGCACGCGGCCGACCCGACCGCGCCGGCGAGCCCCGACCGCGGCAACCAGGTGCTGATCGCCGCGGCGGCCGGTGCGGCGATGGAGTCCGCGGCTCCGATCGAGGCGGACGGTATTCCGGCCGCCTCCGTGGCCGAGGTCAAGGAGCCGGTGCCCGACGAGGACGCCTGATCCAGCAATACACAGAACCGGTCGGCGGAAACGCCGGCCGGTTCTTTTTTGTGTGCGCCCTCCAGATACGAAAGAGCCGGTCGGCGTTTCCGCCGACCGGCTCTTTCGGTGTCCTATTTCAGGGACTCAGTAGTCGTGGCCACCCCGTCGCTGGACGGGTGGGTCCTGCCGGCCGCCGTAGGTGCCGTTGCCGCGCTGGCCCTGGTTGTTGCCGTACTGCTGTTGCTGCTGGTCGTCGTATCCGCCCTGGTCGGCGTACCCGCCGCCCTGGTAGGAGTCGTAACCGCCGCGCTGCTCGCCCTGGTAACCCTGCTCGTAGTCGCCGGCGTTGTACTGCTGGGTGCCGCCGCCGTACTGGGCGGTGCCGCTGTACTGACCGCCGCCCTGCGGGCCGTAGCCGTTGTTGTTGTCGACGCCGTCCGCGGGCGACTCCCACGATCCGTAACCGCCGGGGCTAGCCGGCTGCTGTCCGTAACCGTCGGCTTGGTAGCCGTCGGCAGCCTGGTCGGCGCCGTACTGGCCACCACCGTACGGCTGGGTGCCGCCGCCGTACTGGCCGCCGGCCTGGTCGTAGCCGTCGGCCTCGGGCCGGTACATTCCGGTCGGCTCGCTGTACGTTCCGTAACCGCCGCCCTGCTGAGCGCCGGCGCCGGCGTAGTCGTCGTCCTGGCCGGCACCGTACTGCTGAGTGCCCGCGCCGTACTGGCCGCCACCGGCAGCGCCGTAGGGCTGGGTGCCCGCGCCGTACTGGTTGGCCTGGCCGCCCTGGTCGTCCCAGCCGCCCTGCTGAGCGCCGGCGAAGGTGCCGGGCTGCGGCATCGGCGCGCCGTAGGGGTCGGGGAACTCGTCCTCGACCGGAGCGGGCCGGTGGATCATGGTCGGCGCGTCCGACATGGACGGCGCGCCCGAACGCGGGGCGACCATGGTCGCGTCGTTGCGGGCACCGGCGCCGACCGGCGCGCCGACGCGCGTTGCGTCGCTGCGCCCGCCGCGGCTCGGCGGCACCGAGCCACCCGGGCCACCACGGCCGGTCGAATCGTCGTCGCCGTTGTCGGCGTTGCGGCGGCGCAGCACCACCAGCACGATCGCGCCGATGCCGGCCGCGACCAGCAGCACGCCGACGATGATGTAGAGCATTGAGCCGCCGCTGTCCTCCTCGGTGGAGGCGGCGTTGTTGGCGTCCTGGTCGGTGGCCTCGGTCTCGGCCGGAGTCGTCGCCTCGTCGGACGGGTCCTCGGTGGGCACGGCGCTGGCCGACGCGCTCGGCGAGGCCGAGGCCGAGGGGGACGCGGTGACTTTGGCCTTCAAGGTCAGCGACACGGTCACGTTGCGGCCGGCGTCGGCCTGCCGCTGGACGGCGGCCTCGATGAAGCCGTCCTTGCCGGCGCCGATCGAGATCTTGCCGGGGGCGATCGGGTTGTTGTCCGACGAGCGGAAGGAGAACTGGCCGGAACCGTCCGACGTGGTCGTGAAGGTGCGGCCGGTGCTGTCCTTCATGCCGACAATCGCGCCGGCCACCGACTTGCCGTCCTGGTCCTTGACGCGGCCGGAGACCTGACGCACGGCCTGCGGCTTGTCCGGTCCCTTGACCTTGATGACCGCGGTGGCCTCGCCGCGATCGTCCTCGCCGGCGACCGAGGCGGTGACCTTGACCGTCGCGTTCTGCGTCTCCCCGGCGGCAACCTGAGGCGCGGTGAGCGAGACCGTGAACTGGGTGCCGTCGGCGTCGACCTGGCCGCTCTTCTGGCAGTCGTTGCCGCAATCCATGCCGCCGCTGACGGTGATCGAGCCGTCCACCGGCAACGGAGCGGGATTATTGGTGTTGACGACCGTGACTGTCATGGTGAGCCGGCCGCCCGAGAGAACGTCGCGCTGCACCTGGATAGACACGTCCGGCGCGTCAGCGAACGCCACCGCGGGTGCGACGACGAGTCCGCCGAGCACCACCGCCAGTAACGCACCGGCCTGGGCCGCCCGGGCTCGTAGGTGCGTCGTCACCATCCACCGCCTTCCGGTCGCACGGTCGTCCGGCCGTTTTGGGTGCCGGTTACATCCCGCGACTAAAACACCGTCGGCCACTATGCCTTGTCACACGTCCGTTGCGCGACCCAGGGCCGCGTACCAATCTTGGAGAAGCGAGTCGTATTGTCCGGACGTGTCCCCTGCGCACAATAAATCTGACTCGGTGAAGCAAGCGTTGGACGCGCTGGACCGCGGCGCCGAAGTTGAGAGATCCGTGCTGCGTGACGCTGTGCGAGCACTGCTGGCGGAGCTGTCACGCAAGGCGCCTGGCCGATCGGTCGAGGTGCGGATTCCGCCTTTCGGTGCGATTCAGTGTGTTCCCGGTCCTAGGCACACACGCGGCACACCGCCCAATGTGGTCGAAGCGGATCCGGTCACCTGGGTGCTCGTCGCCACGCTCCGTATGAGCTGGGCGGATGCAGTGCGTGACGGACGGTTACGGGCGAGCGGTAATCGCACCGACCTGACCGAATACCTTCCGCTGACCGGGGAGTGACCCTGCGTCGGGGCAGCGTGAGCTGCTACTGAGACCGGGCCGGGCCCGGTCGGCTCGCGTACACTTGTCGGTCGGACGGTCCAGCACGTTTCCAAAGCCAGCTGGGTTCTAAAGCCGGCAAGGTTCTAAGGCAGGAGCGACAGGTGCCCCGAGGCGACGGCCGGTTGACCGACGATCTCGACCCCCAGGAGCGCGGCCCCCAGGACGCCTGCGGCGTCTTCGGCGTCTGGGCCCCCGAGGAAGAGGTCGCCAAACTCACCTACTTCGGGCTCTTCGCTCTCCAGCATCGCGGCCAAGAGGCCGCCGGCATCGCGGTGAGTGACGGCTCCGGCGTGGTGGTCTACAAGGACCTCGGCCTGGTGTCCCAGGTCTTCGACGAGCCCACGCTGGCGAGCCTGCGCGGCCACCTCGCGATCGGGCACACGCGTTACTCCACCACCGGCGGTTCGAACTGGGAGAATGCCCAGCCGACGATCCGCGCGACCACGGCCGGCACGACGATCGCGCTGGCCCACAACGGCAACCTGGTCAACACGGCCGAGATGGCTCGCGAGGTCGCCGAGCGCGGCCTGGAAGTCGACAGCGCCACCTCCGACACCGCCCTGGTCACCACGCTCCTCGCCAGCCGCCCCGATCTCTCGGTCGAGGCCGCCGCGCTCGAGGTGCTGCCGACCCTGCGCGGCGCGTTCAGCTTTGTCTTCATGGACGAGAACACCCTCTATGCCGCGCGCGACCCCCAGGGCGTACGCCCCCTGGTCCTCGGCCGCATGGAGAGGGGCTGGGTCGTCGCCAGCGAGACCGCCGCCCTCGACATCGTCGGCGCGAGCTTCGTGCGCGAGGTCGAGCCGGGCGAGATGCTCGCGGTCGACGAGCACGGCCTGCGTTCCACCCGGTTCGGCGCGCCCGAGCCCAAGGGCTGCATCTTCGAATACGTCTACCTGGCCCGCCCCGACACGACGATCGCCGGCCGCAACGTCTACTCGGCCCGCGTCGAGGTCGGCCGCCGCCTCGCCAAGGAGCACCCGGTCGAGGCCGACCTGGTCATCCCGGTGCCCGAGTCGGGCACCCCGGCCGCGATCGGCTACGCCGAGGCCTCCGGCATCCCCTACAGCGCCGGTCTCACCAAGAACGCCTACGTCGGCCGCACCTTCATCCAGCCGTCGCAGACGATCCGCCAGCTCGGCATCCGGCTCAAGCTCAACCCGCTGCGCGAGGTCGTGCGGGGCAAGCGCCTGGTCGTGGTCGACGACTCGATCGTCCGTGGCAACACCCAGCGGGCCCTGGTGCGCATGCTGCGTGAGGCGGGCGCCCTCGAGGTGCACGTGCGCATCTCGTCGCCCCCGGTGCAGTGGCCCTGTTTCTACGGCATCGACTTCGCCACCCGCGCCGAGTTGATCGCCAACGGCCTCGACAATGAGGGCATCCGCCGCTCGATCGGCGCCGACAGTCTGGGTTATGTTTCCCTGGACGGGCTGGTGCAGGCGACCGAGCAGCCGAAAACGCGGCTCTGCATGGCATGCTTCGACGGTCAGTATCCGATCGAGCTTCCGGCCGGCAACCTGATCGGCAAGCACCTGCTCGAGGGCGTCGGCAAGCGCGCCTCGATGCCGTCGGCGACCAACGACGCCGCGACCGCGGCCGTGGCCGAGCTCGAGACGACCGAGTTCGCCACCGAGATGGCCGGCCAGGGTGGCTCGACCGCCCTGAACCACCCGTGACTGACGAAGAACGCTCTAAGGGGAGAACCGTGACGCACGTGTCCGAGCGCAACAGTGCCGGATCCAACGGCGCTGAGGGCGCCGACCGCCAGCCGTGGACGGCGGGCGCCGGCCGCGGTGTGCGTAAGCGCACGGCCACGTACGCCGACGCGGGCGTCTCGATCGAGGCCGGTGACCGGGCCGTCGAGCTGCTCAAGTCGAAGGTGAAGAAGACCACCCGCCCCGAGGTGATCGGCGACCTGGGTGGCTTCTCGGGCCTCTTCCGGCTCAACACCGCGAAGTACAAGAGCCCGATCCTGGCCTCCTCGACCGACGGCGTCGGCACCAAGCTGGTCATCGCCCAGCAGCTCGACATCCACGACACCATCGGCATCGACCTGGTCGCCATGGTCGTCGACGACCTGGTGGCCTGCGGGGCCGAGCCGCTGTTCCTGCTCGACTACATCGCCTGCGGCGAGGTCGTGCCCGACAAGGTCGCCGAGATCGGCGCCGGCATCGCCGACGGCTGCCGTTACGCCGGCTGCGCGCTGCTCGGCGGCGAGACCGCCGAACACCCGGGCGTCCTGCGCCCGGACGAGTACGACGTCTCCGCCACCGGCGTCGGCGTCGTCGAGGAGAGCGAGATCCTCGGCCCGCAGCGGGTCGAGGTCGGCGACGCGGTGATCGCGATGCGCTCGTCGGGCCTGCACTCCAACGGCTACTCGCTGGTGCGCCACGTCCTGCTGGGCGCCGGCCGCATGCGTCTCGACTCGGTGGTCGACGACTTCGGCAGCCAGCGCACCCTGGGCGAGGAACTCCTCACCCCCACCAAGATCTACGCCAAGGACTGCCTGGGCCTGATCGAGGAGACCGACGTCCGCGCGTTCTCGCACGTGACCGGCGGCGGCATCCCCGGCAACCTCAACCGCGTCCTGCCGACGAACATGGACGCGGTCGTCGACCGTTCGACCTGGCGTCCGCAGCCCATCTTCGACCTCATCCAGGCCAAGGGCCGCATCGAGGACCACGAGATGGAAGCCACGTTCAACATGGGCGTCGGCATGTTCGCGATCGTCTCGTCCGACGACGCCGACCGCGCGATGGCCTACCTGACCGGCCGTGGCGTCGAGGCGTGGCAGGTCGGCGAGGTCATCGAGGGCGCCGGCGACGTGCAGATGATGGGTCAGTACACCCGCGGCTGACGGGGTTCCGCACCTACGGCCAGGCGAAAGATCTTGGGCGTTGCCGCCCGAACGTGAAATGATCCGCGTGTGTCGATATCCGGCACATGCGGATCTTTCGTTTACTCCGGTGGACCCCGAGGCCTAGCCTCTGACGTGAGTTCTCACATTTTCCGCCGGACGGGGGTGCTTTGGTGGAGCGGGCCTGGAATGGGATGCGGGGGATCGCGTCCGTACCGACCTATGTCGTGATGCAGCCCACGACCCTCTGCAACCTCGACTGCGGCTACTGCTATCTCCCGTTCCGGGCCGCCGACAAGCGCATGCCGGTCGAGGTCGCCCGGGCCGTCGCCACGTCGGTCGAGGGCTGGGCCGGCGACGGGCGGTTCTCGGTGGTCTGGCACGGCGGTGAGCCCCTGGCGGCCGGCCGCGATCATCTCGCTGCCCTGATGGCGCCCTTCGGCCCCGGCATCGAGCACCACGTGCAGACCAACGCGACCCTGATCGACGACGCCTGGTGCGAATTCTTCCAGACCCATGACGTACGGGTCAGTGTCAGCGTCGACGGTCCCGAGGCGCACAACGGCGAGCGTGTCACCCGGGGCGGCAAGCCCGCGTACGACCGCATCGTGCGCGGCATCGAAGCGCTTCGGCGACACGACCTCCCGTTCTCGGCGCTCTGCGTCGTCGGTGACCCGCGGCCCGGTTTCGCCGCCGAGCTCTACGCCTACTTCCTCGAGCTGGGCTGCGACGTGCTCGGCATCAACGTCGAGGAGCAGGAGGGCGTCAACACCCGTGCCAACGGGCACGCCGCCGCCGACGTCACCGCCTTCTGGGCCGAGCTGGTCACGGCCTGGCGTGCCGACCCTCGCATCCACCTGCGCGAGGTCGAGTGGTCGCTGCGCTACGTCTCGGCGGTGCTCGACGGCACCGCCGACGACCTGCTGCCCCGGCGGCTCGACCCGATCCCGACCGTCGCGCACGACGGCTCGGTCGTGCTGCTCTCGCCCGAGCTGGCCGGCTTCTCCGACCCGCGATACGGCGACTTCACCAGTGGCAACGTGCTCACCACGCCGCTGGCGGAGATCCTCGCCGGGGCGGCCGGCACGTCGTGGATCGGCGAGTTCCTGCAGGGCGTGGAGTCGTGCCGTGCAAGCTGTCCGTACTTCGGTTTCTGCGGGGGCGCCCACGCGGCCAACCGCTACTTCGAGCAGGGCCGGTTCGACACCACCGAGACCGACCACTGCCGGAACAGCAAGATTCGCCTACTGGAGGGAGTGCTGGACCATGCCCGAGACCACGAGTCCTCGGCTGTCCGATGCTGAGCTGTCCGACGAGCTGGGGATCGATCCGGTGACGGCACGGGTGCGCGACACCCGGGCAGGGCTGGCCGCGCTCATCGAGGAAGCAGAAACGGCCCGGCGGTCCCGAGCCGAAAGCACGTCAGAAGACAGCTCGGCCGTCTGCGCCTGGAACCATTTTGAAAACATCCCGACGTTCTACAACTGGAACAACAGGCCCAGGCAGTAGTTCGCTCGGCAGCCCACGCGCAACGTCAGCGGGCTCAACGGCGCGAGGCGGAATCGGTTCGAAGCCCACGCGGACATCAGCCCGCGTGGGCTTCGGTGTTGAACCGTAGGCAGTGTTGACTAAGACAAATGACCACGACACACGGAAGCACGCGGTCTGCCGCGTGCTCTGTGCAATGCGGGGTCAGCGCCTTGTCGGCGACCAGGAGTCCTGATCGTCGTCAGCGTCGTCCTCGTCATCGTCGACGAACTCATCGTTGTCGTCGTCGAAGTGACGGTCGGACTTACCGGCACCCGCCAGTTCGCGCTGCAAGGCGGTGAGGTCGGTGTTCGGAGAGTGATATTTCAACTCCCGGGCCACCTTCGTCTGCTTGGCCTTAGCACGGCCGCGCCCCATGGCTCGACCCCCTCGCACAGAATTCGGGGCAGCCCGAAGGCGGGCCCCGATGACGTTAGGCATCTCTCGTGGGTCTTACGGTACATGGACGATGCCGCCTTCGGCACCTCGGGTTGCGTGTGACACTGCCGCGCGTCGCGGTTTTCCGTCCCGGAACGCGCGGCAGGCACTAAACCGCTCTCATTTTCACCCTCGGTGCCCTCCGTTCGGGTTCTCAAACCCGACCGTTCGTACAGGTGAGGGCCTAGCTGAGATAGATCGACCGGAGGCGTCCGACCTCGGCCATGCGCTGCTCGGCGAGCCGGTCGGCGGCGACCGCGGGAGCGACGCCCTCGGTGTCAGCCACCTGCAGGATGCGGCGCGTGGTCTCGAAGATGCCGGTGGCGCGCAGCTTGGCCCGCTCGAAGTTGAAGCCCTCGATCTCGTCGGCCACCTGGATCACGCCGCCGGCGTTGACCAGATAGTCGGGCGTGTAGAGGATGCCCCGCTCGGCCAGCGTCTTCTCGATGCCGGGGTGGGCGAGCTGGTTGTTGGCGCCACCGGTGACGACCTTGGCCCGCAGGACTCCGACGGTGTCGTCGTCGAGTGCGCCGCCGAGCGCGCACGGGGCGTAGACGTCGAGGTCCGAGGTGATCAGGGCCTGGGTGTCGGCGACGAGCTCGATCTGGGGATAGGTGGTGCGGGCCCAGCTCAGCGCGGACTCGTTCACATCGGTGGCGATCACCGCGGCGCCGTCCTCGATCAGGTGGCCGGCGAGGTATTTGCCGACCTTGCCGAGACCGGCGATGCCGACCGTCCGCCCGGCGAGCGTGGGGCGGCCCCACGTGTGCTCGGCCGCCGCGCGCATGCCCTGGAAGACACCCCAGGCCGTGAGGATGGAGGAGTCGCCGGCGCCGCCGTGCTCGAGGCTGCGGCCGGTGACGTAGCGCGTCTCGCGGGCGATCACGTCCATGTCGGGGACGTAGGTGCCGACGTCGCACGCGGTGTAGTAGCGGCCGTGCAGCGACTCGACGAAGCGGCCGTAGGCGCGCAGCAGACCCTCGGACTTGGCGCGGGCCGGGTCGCCCCAGATGACCGCCTTACCGCCGCCGAGGTCAAGACCGGCCAGAGCGTTCTTGTACGCCATGCCGCGCGAAAGCTTCAGCACGTCGGCGAGCGCTGCTTCCTCACTCTCGTACGGATAGAAGCGGGTGCCGCCGAGCGCCGGCCCGAGGGCCGTGGAGTAGATCCCGATGATCGCCTTGAGGCCGGTCTGCCGGTCCTGGCAGAAGACGACCTGTTCGTGACCGTTGGCGTCGGTGCCGTCGGTGTCGAACACGCCCATGGCTGTTCTCCTGATCTCGTTTCAGGCCCTTGTGGGGCGGGTCGGCCGGCGAGGGTGTGCCGGACAGTGCGAGCCTAGTCGGGCAGTCGTCGCGGTGATTACGTCCGCGCGGGAAGTTCCACCCGGCCGATTTCGTGAAAGGATCGCGCCGTGCCGTCACTGTTCGCGTCGTACCTGAGGGTTTACGAGCCGCTGACCGCGTTCGATCGAGACCGTCAGGTTTTCTGGCGTAAATACGCCCGTGAGGGTCGCGCCCTGGGCCCGGTCGACGGTCCGCTCCGGCAGCGCTCGGCCGTTCTCGAGGCGCTCGGCGCCGGTTGGACCAGGTTGCCCGATCTTCCCGACGAGGCCTATGTGTTGCAGTCGGGCGACTCGCTGCTGGTCTGCCCGTGGAACCTGCGTCTGCGTGTGGCCGAGGCCGCCCTCAACGCGCGTGACGGCGTGCCCAGCGTGCTGGCCGACGCGTTCGTGCCGCCCGTGCTGGCCGGTCAGGCAAAGGCCATCGTGGAAGATTGGCGCAGCGGGGCCAAGGTGCTCGAGCACGGCGTGCCGCGGGTGCACGAGCAGATCGCGACCTGGGGTGTGCCGCTGCGCTGGTTCGTCTTCGTCGACCTCGAGGAGCGGGTCATCGACCTTGCCTCCCAACCGCGCATGCTGCGCTACCGCACCGAGATCTCCAAGGCTCGCCGGCGTGCCCATCGCGCGGTGGCGGTGCTGCGCAAGTCGCTCGGCGACGCCCCGATCACCGAGGCCGTTGAGGAGGGCACTCGCTGGCTCGAGGAGTTCCATCCGCGGTCGATCGTCGAGCTTGACTACGGCGGCCTCGTCAACCTTCTCCCGGATGACGTTCTCGCCGGTGACGATTCACCCGGCGTGGTGGCGGCCGGGCTGTCGGCCCTGTCGCGCGGCGATGCCGACGACGCCTCCGGCGCCTACGAAAAGCTGGTCGAGCGCTGGCGCGCGGTCCAACTGCTGGAACGCTGCAACTGAGCTGCGGGAATGCGTACAGAAGGGCTTGTTTCACCTGCCGTGGGAACGCTCCCGAGGTGAACACTCTTCGTAATCATGGGTCGCCGAAGCGTGATAATCGGACTAAACGAGACACTATCTGGCGTAGAAAACACGCAAAAATCGGGCATGCTTCATCCGTCTATCTGGGGACGTTCGTCCGTTCGGCCCATGTCGGACATCGGGGACTAGCCGGACCATGAGAGACGCACCGGCCGGCGGGACCCCGGCCGATGTCTTTAGGTACCTGTGGAGGAGTGACCGATGGCATCGCGTACGCACGATCCTGAGCCGCTACTAACACCGGCCGAGGTGGCGTCGATGTTCCGTGTCGACCCGAAGACCGTCACCCGGTGGGCGAAGGCTGGCAAGCTGAGTGCGATCCGCACTCTGGGCGGCCACCGTCGTTACCGGGAGTCGGAGGTTCGTGCCCTGCTGCAGGGGCAGATTCCCACGCAGCGTCAGGGCGACTGAACCGACCTTCCTCGGTCGAGACGGAAGATCGTTGCAAGGGGCGAGCGCTGGGGAAGGCGATCGCCCCTTCTTCGTATCCAGAGTTCCTGGAGTCCGCTCGGCTGTCAGGCCGGATTCACGATGATCACCGTGATGCGCTCGCGCCGGCGCTTGCCCATCAGCCGATAGCGGAGCGTCCCGAAGACGCCGAGCAGTCTGTATTTGCGCGCCAGCACCTCGGCGAAGTGATCGCGCTCGGCGTCATCACCGATGCGGGCCCGTCCCTCGACGGCCTCACCCCGTACGTTTCCTCGCACATCGCACGCGGCCAGGGTGACCCGCGGATTGTTGCGGACCCGCTTGACCTTCCAGGAGTCGCTCACGGTCCAGACGGCCGCGCCGTCGCCGGCGGGCAGGACCCACACCGGCGTCGCGACCGGGCTCCCGTCCTTGCGGAACGTCGTCAGGGAGGCGTACTTCTCCGAACTGATTTGCTCCAAGGTCGGCATGGGCACAAGGGTAGTGGTCATGGACGATTTTCTTGTCGGCGACGCGTTCGGCGAGATGATCCGCGACGCCTACGCGGTGCACACCGGGATCGGGCCACGACCGCTCGCCGGGGGACGCAAGCACCGCCCGGTGATCGAGGTGATCGAACGCGACGACGGTCTCATCAACGGCGCACTGGCCGACCACTATCTCGACGAGCCCGGCGAGTGGGAGCACTATGACCACCGGGCGCTGAGTCTCTGTCGCGGGCACGTCCTCGATATCGGGGTCGGTGCCGGACGTACGGCCATCGAGCTGCAACGCCGGGGCATGGCCGTGACGGGACTCGACACCTCGCCCGGAGCCATCGAAGTCGCACGCCGCCGAGGCCTGCGCGACACCGTCCTCAACACCGTTGACGCGTACGCATCCGCCAGCGTCCGGTATGACACGTTCCTGTTGCTCGGCAACAACCTCGGCCTGCTCGAGGGGGCCGAACGCGCCCCCGTCTTCCTGGCCGCGCTGGCCCGGCTGGCCAATCCCGGCGCCCGGATCGTCGCGCAGGGCACCGACCCCTACGGCACCACCGACCCGGTGCAGGTCGCCTATCACCAGCGCAACCGGGACCGTGGCCGGTTCGGCGGGCAGATCCGGTTGCGGCTGCGCTACCGCCGGGTCGCCAGCGAGTGGTTCGACTACTTGAACCTCTCGGTGGCCGAGCTGGAAGGACTGCTCGAGGGAACGCCGTGGCGCCTGGCCGCCATCGACGATTCCGACCGGCCCTACTACCTCGCGGTGATGGAGCTGCGGGAGTGACCGCCCTGAGCCGTGAGCAGGTGCGCGTCAGCCGGCGGATCGCGCTGGTGCTGCGGCACCGGCCCGAGTCGGCCGGCCTGACTCTCGACGCGAACGGCTGGGTGCCGGTCGACGAACTGCTCGCCGCTCTGCGTCTGACGCGGGCCGAGCTCGACGCGGTCGTCGAGCACAACGACAAGTCCCGCTTCGCCGTGGCCCGCCGCGAAGACGGCACCGACTGGATCAGGGCCAGCCAGGGCCACTCCCGCCGGGTGCCCGTCGACCTCGAACTGCCGCCGGTCGACCCGCCGCCCGTGCTCTTCCACGGCACGCCCCGCAGCAACCTCGACCCGATCCTGCGTGCCGGGCTGCACTCGCGCAGCCGCCACCACGTGCACCTCTCCGCCGACGTGCCGACGGCGCTCACGGTGGCGCGCCGCCGGTCAGCCGACGTCGTGGTGCTGCGGGTGGCGGCGGGCGAAATGGCGAAAGACGGTCACGTCTTCCGCCTCAGCGCGAACGGCGTTTGGCTGACCTCGGCCGTGCCGCCACGCTATCTCCGGATCTGAGGTCTTTCAGACCGCCGGGGGCAGCCCGCCGTCGCCGTCCACGATCAGGTCGGGGTTCCCGTCCTCGTCGAGGTCGACCATCGTGACGTCGACCTTGCCGTCGCCGTCGGTGTCGAACTGGAAGAGGTCGGGTTTGCCGTCCCCGTCGGTGTCGGACACCCACACGTCGTTCCGGCCGTCTCCGTTGGCGTCCCGGGCGATCAGGTCGACGCGGTCGTCCCCGCGAGTCTCGACAGTCTCCTGCGGCTCGGTCACGGAACCTCCCAAGATTTTGTGAACGTGACCCCCGGAACAGTAGGGCCCAACTCACAACGCCGCGAGCCGAGCGTCGCCGGTAACGTTCATCGAATGGACATAGCTGCCGACAGCGTGCAGGAACTCTTCACCACCGGCGGCGGCGGATCGCTCGGTGCGCGCATGGGCATCCAGCTCAGCGAGGCCTCGGCCGAGCGGGTCGTGGGCACCATGCCGGTCGAGGGCAACACCCAGCCGTACGGGTTGCTGCACGGTGGCGCGTCCTGCGTGCTGGCCGAGACGCTGGGCTCGGTGGGAGCGGTCATGCACGGCCAGACCGTCGACCGGCCGTTCGCCGTCGGTGTCGACATCAACGCCACCCATCACCGGTCCGCCCGCTCGGGCGTTGTCACGGGCATCGCCACACCGGTCCACCGGGGCCGCACGATGGCGACGTACGAAATCGTCATCACCGACGACAGTGGGGAGCGCGTCTGCACGGCGCGCATCACCTGCCTGTTGCGCGGGGCCTGATTTCCTTCTCGACGGGCGAACCTTGACCGATCCACGTACCTTCTTTCACGTGACCGAGGTACCACAGCACGCTATCGACGACGCGGCACTCGTGCTCCAGAGTGCGCTGAGCGGCGACAGTGATGCGGTGGTCGGCACGTTCGACTCGGTCGTCGACCGCTCCGGCATCGTCGGGGCGTACGACGTCGCCTGGTGCCTCGCCGCCACGATGGTCGGCCAGGTGCCCTCCGGCGGCGCGTGGACGCTCGACTTCCCCGGCATCGACGACGCGCGCTACGACAAGCGCTGGGTGGCCCGCTTCGTCAGCGCCTACGTCAACGGCGACATTCCGACCGGTGAGGCGCTCTTCGGCGCCGCGATCGCCGACGGGCAACTGCCCGACTGCCTGCTAGCGCTGGCCGGCTCGACGGTGGCGACGCTGCGCCACCGAGCCGCCTAACGACTCTTCAGATAGAGCGCCTTGGCATATTGGGCGGCTGCCGCCTCGTTGTACATCGACGCCAGCGACATGTAGAACTCGTGATCGGCCAGCGCGGCCTGCGCCTGCGCGGTGCTCTTCCACCGGATGCTGGCGTCGACCTCGGACAGGCCACGCGCCTTGAACTGCCGCCGCATCGCCACCCGCCCCAACCGGAACGCCTCCTGCGCCTCCTCGGCGTTCTTCATCGCGGCGAAGGCTTTCTCGCTCAACGCCTCCGCCATGCTCCAGGCCGCCTGTTCGGCCGCGTTGGTGAAAGTCAGCACGCCGTCCTCCTCGCCCCGCCAGACTCGCCAAGATCGATATGCGTTGTTGTTCGAGAACCTGACAACACTCTTATCGACGGGGCAGCGGCCTACAAGGTCTGCGCGCATGGTCGACAAACGCCGGGCCCCTTCTTCAGGCCCGGCGTCCGGCTCATCAGGGCTTGAGGTCGACAGCGGCGGCGAAGGAGCCGTCCATCAGGAACGGCACCGACTCGTGCTCGTGGACGACCAGCCAGCGCCCGTCCACGCGGCGCAGACCGATCGTCACCCGGTACCACAGCGTGAACGAGTCGGTCGTGCCCTTCGGCGTCGCGCTCATCGAGTCGATGCTGGTCGCGAAGGCCACATCGCCGTCCGCCGTGATCTCGAGCTGGGTCACTTCCCGGCGCGGCGGCGCCTCGAAGGTGGCGAGCCACTGCTCCACCGGGGTCGGGTCGCCGCTGTCGACCCGTTCGCCCAGCGGAGGGGCCAGGCTGTAAAGAACGACCTCGGGCGCGGCGTAGGCCAGGAACCCCCGTACGTCGCCCTCGCTGAGCCGGGCGGCCCGGCCCTCGATCACCTCTCGGATCTCGCGCATCTCTGACTCCTATCCCAGAAACTTCCGGCTGCTGGTGACCGAGACGTCGAAGCCGGCGGCCCGGTTTCGACATGCTGGTGAGAGAAGGAGATGAGCCATGAAATATCTGATCCTCATTCAGTCGAACGAGCGCAGCCTCGCCGTCTGGGACGCGATGTCCGACGACGAGCGCACGACCTTCGGCCGCGACCATCTGACCCTCAACGAAGAGATGGCCGAGGCGGGGGTGCTCGTGGCCGCCGAAGGGCTGGCCGACCCGTCGCTGGCCCGCTTCGTCTCGGTCCGCGGCGGCGAGACGATCGTCTCGGACGGCCCCTTCGCCGAGGTCAAGGAGCACCTCGCCGGCTTCTATCTGATCGACTGCCCGACGCCCGAGGACGCGTTCGCGTGGGCGGCCAAAGTTCCCGATGCGGCCAACACCGAGGTCGAGGTACGCCCCGTGCTCGACATGAGCGGGTGGGAGTTCTGACCCCGGTCGAAGAGGTGCTTCGCGCGGCCGCGCCGCAGGTGCTGGGCGCGGTGGTGCGTCGCTACGGCGACTTCGACAGCAGTGAGGACGCCGTGCAGGAAGCCCTGCTGGCGGCCGCACGCCAGTGGCCGGCCGAGGGCGTGCCCGACAACCCGCGCGCCTGGTTGATCCGGGTCGCCTCGCGCCGGCGCATCGAACTGCTGCGCAACGACGAGGCACGCCGTCGACGTGAGGCGCTGCCGCCCGACCCGGCCCCCGAAGTACGAGGTGACGACGAGCTCACGCTGCTGGTGCTCTGCTGCCATCCGGCCCTGACGGCGGCGTCGCAGGTGGCGTTGACCCTGCGCGCGGTCGGCGGCCTGGGCACGGCCGAGATCGCTCGCGCGCTGCTGGTGCCGGAAAGCACGGTCGGCCAGCGGATCAGCCGAGCGAAGAAGAAGCTCCAAGGCGCCCGCTTCGTGCTCCCCGACAATCTTGAAGAGCGACTGCCCGGCGTACGGCAGGTGTTGTATCTGATCTTCAATGAGGGCCACACGGCCAGCTCGGGAACGTCACTGCACCGCGTCGAGTTGAGCGCCGAGGCGATCCGGCTGACCCGGCAGTTGCACGCGCGGCTCCCAGCCGACGGCGAAGTAGCCGGACTTCTCGCGCTGATGCTGCTCACCGACGCACGCCGCCCGGCCCGCACCCGCCCCGACGGTGCCCTCGTGCCCCTGGCCGACCAGGACCGTACGTTGTGGGACAGCGCGGCGATCGCCGAAGGCATCACGATCGTGACCGCCGCGCTGCGCGACACCGCGATCGGTCCGTTCCAGGTGCAGGCCGCGATCGCCGCCGTGCACGCCGAAGCTGCGGCCGCCGCGGACACCGACTGGGAGCAGATCCTCGCGCTCTATCGGGTGCTGCACGTGCTCGCCCCCGGCCCGATGGTGACGCTGAACCGGATCGTCGCGCTCGCCGAGGTCGACGGCCCGCTGGTCGGTCTGCGGGAGCTTTCCCTCGCCGCCCGCGACCCGGCGCTGGCCGATCACCACCGCGTCTCCGCCGTCCGAGCCCACCTGCTCGAACGCGCCGGCGACGCGACGGCCGCCCGCGCCGAGTATCTGGTGGCCGCCCGCCGCACCCTCAGCCTGCCGGAACGCCGCTACCTCGAACTCCGCGCGTCCCGCCTGCGATAGCCGCCCATGCCGCTGCCCCTGGACCCAGGCTCACGAGGGCGATCTCGAGCATCCACGGCGTTCCGAAGGACCAGTGCCGGGATGGCGCCGACGTTCAACAGCGGCGTAGCCACCAAGGATCATCGTCCGGCGTCTGCGGATCATGATGAGTGCGCCTGAGTAAGGCGTTATCCAAGCAGTCGATGACGGCTCGGAGCTCCCGCGCGGCATGGGCGGGCAGCATGGCAACCGTCTCTTCCAAGCGCGCCCGTGCCCAGCCCTCGCCGCAACACGAACATGTGAACTCCGCTTCCCATGGCTTCCACCGCCGCCGAGTGCCGTGAGCATGGACGCTCCAAACGCTCACCGCAGCAGCTACCACTCCCGGCGACCAGAGCCGCCCCTCCAGCAGACGGACAGCAGCGTTGGCGCGGCCGGACAACCCAGGAACGTCGCGATAGCGGATCCATGGGCTTCGTGCGATCGACGAACGGCGACGCAGCAATCCAGGCGCTCTACGAGGCACAGCCCCTTCTGTGAAGTGTCACGCCGCCGATCATCCCACAGGTACCAACGCCTGGCGGCCCGCCAGCCCTTGGCGCGGTCATTCGCGAATGAAGCCATCGCACTGTCGACGAGGGTTGAACCCCGTTGTCCATAGCCTGCGCGCGGGCTACTCGGGGTTGCGTTTGCGGGGGGCTGACTTTCGGGGGGCGGCTGATCTGGGTGGCTCGGCGCGCAGATGGTCTCGTATGCGGGTCATGATCTCGCCCAAGGCGTCGACGTCGTCGTCGGTCAGCTGGGCGAAGAGCAGGCGCTGGGCCACGTCGACGTGGCCGGGGAGGACCTGGTCGATGCGGGCGCGGCCGGCGTCGGTGATCGTCACGAGGGTGGCGCGGTCGTCGCGGGGGTCGGGGGCGCGGGTGACCAGGCCGGCCTTTTCGAGCTGGCCCGCCTGATAGGTGAGGCCGGAGCGGCTGTAGACGACGCTGTCCGCCAGCTCGGTCATCGTCAGTTGCCCGTTCGCGCCGATGAGCCGCATCAGCAGCTGGAACTGGATGTCGCTGAGGTCGCCGTCGGCGCGGAGCTGCTGCTCGACGGCGTGCTGGAAGAGGTTCACCGCCTCGATCAGCGCGAAGTAGGTCCCCAGCTGGCGGGGTTGCAAGGGCATGCCCGAAGGCTACCGCTGCGAACTCGAAGCATCGTGACGAGCACCATATTGCTTCGAATTCGTAGCGAGAGGATGCTTCGAAGTCGTAGCAAGACGACACAACGACGGAGGCCCACCATGAAGGCAGTGCGTTTCCACGATTACGGCGACAGCAAGGTCCTGCGCTACGAAGAGGTGCCCACTCCCGTCCCCGGCCCGGGTGAGGTGCTCGTCAAGATCGCCGGCAGCGCGTTCAACCCGGTCGACGACGGCATTCGAGGTGGCTACCTGCAGCAGGTGTTCCCCGTCGACCTGCCGCACGTTCCCGGCATCGAATTGTCGGGCACGGTTGCTCTGAGCGCGGCCGGGTGGCCGGCAGGCGAGCCCGTCATCGCGCTCCTCTCGATGACCGCTCCGGGCTCGGCGGCCGAATATGCGCTGGTGCC
Source organism: Actinoplanes solisilvae (assembly GCF_003999975.1). Taxonomy (GTDB): domain Bacteria; phylum Actinomycetota; class Actinomycetes; order Mycobacteriales; family Micromonosporaceae; genus Actinoplanes; species Actinoplanes solisilvae. Next base: position 182,431 of record NZ_RJAC01000020.1, read on the forward strand.
CGCCGAGGCGTTGGTGCGCGCACCCCGTACGGTCGATCTCGCCGACGCCGCGGCCCTGCCCTCGTCGGCCCTGACCGCGTGGCAGGTCCTTTTCGAGCACGCCAAGTTGCAGAAGGGGCAGACCGTCCTGATCAACGGTGCCGGTGGTGCCGTCGGCGGCTATGCCGTGCAACTCGCCAAGCAGGTCGGCGCCGTCGTCACCGCGACCGCGAGCAAGCGCAGCGCTGACCGGCTGCGGGCCCGCGGCGCCGACCACCTGATCGACTACACCGCCGAGCCGCTCAGCGGGCAGTTCGACGTGGTGGTGAACCTGGTAGCCACCGAGGCGCCGGGTTTCAACACAGCCGGACCGAACATCAACGTCTTCCTGCGGCCCGACCCGGCCCGGCTCGCCGATCTGGTCGCCCGCGTCGACGCCGGTGAGCTGGTCATCGACGTCGCCGAGCGCCGCCCGCTGAAGGATCTCGCAGCCGTGCATGACAACCCGGCCGGCGGGGGAAAGAGCGTCCTGCTGCCGTGAAGGGTGCGGGGCCCGTCGACCTGACGTTATGACGGACGCAACAGCCGCCGGGCCCCGCTGAGACCCGCCCGGGCGTACCGGGCGGGGTCACGGCCGCAGCCACACCGCCTCATCTCGATGTGACTCGAGCGGCCCCGGGTAGTCAAGGCCGCGCCGGACCTCGTCCGGCAGGCGCCAGGGCTGGTGCACGGCGCCGCCCTCGACTCCCTTGAGTTCGGGAACGTAGCGCCGAACGTACACGCCTTCGGGGTCGAACCGCTGCGCCTGACGGATGGGATTGAACTTCCGATAGGGCCGGGTGTCGTTGCCGGTGCCGGCCACCCACTGCCAGTTGCCCGAGTTGTTCGGCACGTCACCGTCGAGCAACCAGCGGAAGAACCACTGCACTCCGGCCCGCCAGTCGAGGCCGAGGTGCTTGGTCAGGAACGCGGCGGTGATCAGCCGGGCCCGGTTGTGCATCCAGCCCTCGGCGCGCAATTGGCGCATGCCGGCGTCGACGACGGGAACTCCGGTCAGCCCGTCCTGCCAATGCTGCAGCGCGTCGGCGTCGTCGCGCCACGAGGTGTCGCCGGCGGGCCTGATCGGCTTGGTCGACAACGCCGGGAACGTCAGCGCGACCTGGTAGTAGAAGTCGCGCCAGCAGAGCTGCCGCGCATACTCCTCGGCCTCCTGCTTGATCGCGGCGTTGGCCAGCTCCAAAGGCGACAGACAACCGAACCTGAGGTACGGGCTGAGCCTGCTCGTCCCGTCGTCGGCCATCGCGTCGTGCAACTCCGGGTACGGCCCGATGTGCCGCAACCAGGAGGCCAGCCGTCGTCGTGCCTCGGTCTCGCCGCCCTCCGCCGCGTCCGGTGACTCACCCGCGGGCAGCGCGGGCAGTTGTCCGACTGTGACTCCGCCCGGCATCGTGATCGAGCGTGGGGTCGCCACCTCGTCGCGCCATTTCGCGGCGCGCCACGACCGGTGATAGGGCGAGAACACCTTGTACGAGTCGCCACCCCCGCCCGGCCGCAGCTCACCCGGGTCGACGACGGTCAGGCCGGGGAACAGCCGCAACGCGATCCGGTGCCGTTCACACTCCTGTCGCAGCCGCTCCTCGCGCCGCTTGGCGTAGGCGCTGACGTCGGCGGCCAGCGCGATCCCCTCCGCGTCGACCGACCGAGTGAGTTCGACCGCCTCGGCCACCGGGTCGCCCGTACGGATCACCAGGTCGCCGCCCCGCTCGCGCAGCGCCGAGCGCAGGTCGGCCAGCGACTGGTGCAGGAAGCGGGTGCGGTTGGCCGAGAGCCGGCCGAGCGGCGGGTCGAGCACATAGAGCGGCACGACCTGCTCGGCGTTGGCGCATGCGGCGGCGAGCGCCGGGTTGTCCCGTATGCGCAGGTCGCGGGTGAAGAGCACGACGGCCGTACGCATCTCAGGCCCCCGTCCGCACCGGCACGCCGGGCTTGGTGAGCAGGCTGCGCATCGCGACCGACGCCCGGCGCCGGTTGGGCACGGTGGCGCGGCGGCTGAAGACGTCGTAGTCGTTCGCCTCGATCTCGTTGAGGATGCCGCCGTAGAGGGCGAACGCCGTACGCATGCAGGCCTGTGAGGCGGGGTCGAGCATGACGATGCCGGGGGCGGCGGCCGCGTAGTGCTCGCGAGCGACCCCCACCTCGTACCGGATGAGCTCTCGGACGGGCGGCGTGACCAGGCCACGGGCGAGGTCGTCGTCGGTGACACCGAAGCGGTTGAGGTGTGATTCGGGCAGGTAGACGCGGCCGCGCTCGAGATCCTCGGCGATGTCGCGGATGAAGTTGGTGAGCTGGAAGGCGAAGCCGAGCTGGCGGGCCGGCTCGCGCGCGGCGGCCGGGTCGCTCGAACCGAGGATCGGCAGCATCATCGTGCCGATAACGGCGGCCGAGCCCTCCATGTAGTCGAGAAGATCGTCATAGGTCGCGTACGACGTCTCCGTGAGATCCATCGCCATGCAGCGCAGAAATGTCGCGAAATCGTCGACGGCCAGGTCGAATACGGCGATGGTGTGCAGCACCGCGGGCAGCAGCGGGTCGTCGACCGGCTCGCCCCGCAGGCCGGCGACGAAGGCGGCCGACCACTGCGTCAACCTCTCGGCGCGAGCAATTGGTGGGAGATCCGAGGTTTCATCGACGATTTCGTCGGCATACCGGGTGAAGCCGTAGAGCGCGTGGACATGCCGGTGCTTCCAGGCCGGGAGGAGCTTCGTGGCCAGGTAATAGGTGCGGCCGTGGCGCTTGTGCAGCTCTCGGCACCGCTCGTAGGCCGCGGTCAGATCGGTTTCCACGGGCTCCTCCGGAGAAAATCGACGCACGAATCGACGCAACTTCAAAGCAAGGGTACGGTACTACTCGTGGCCAACGACACGCTCGAGGGAAACAGGCAGCTGGGCATACCCCGTCAGGGGGCGTCCCCACACGCGCTGATCGACGCGATCGACGGCACCCTCGCCGACTTTCTGGCCGCCCAGATCGCGTCGCTCGACTCGATCGACCCGGCCCTGGGCCGCTTCGCCCGCACCGCTCGCGGTCTGGTGCTCGCCGGCGGCAAGAGGCTGCGCCCGGTCTTCGCCTACTGGGGCTGGCGCGGCGCCGCCGGACCCGGCGAGCCGGTCGAGCCGGCGCTGCCCGCCTTCGCCGCGCTCGAGCTGCTGCACACGTTCGCGCTGGTGCACGACGACGTGATGGACGGGTCGGCCACCCGCCGCGGCCTGCCGACCGCCCACCGCATCTTCGCCGGTCAGCACGAGAGCGACCTCAGCATCGGAGATTCCGACCGGTTCGGTTCGGCCGCCGCGATCCTCGTCGGCGACCTCTGCCTCGTCTGGGCCGACCAGCTGCTGGCCCGCGCCGGCAACCCGCCCGCCGTCCGCGCCTACTACGACCGCATGCGCGTCGAGGCGATCGCCGGGCAATATCTCGACATTCTCGGCGAAAGCCAGCCCAGCGCCTGGTCGACCGAGCGCGCCCTGCTCGTCGCCCGGCACAAGACCGCCAGTTACACCGTCCAGCGCCCGCTGCAGTTCGGTCTGGCTCTGACCGGCCTCACCCAACCGCAGACCGAGGAGGCGTACGGAAAATACGGCCTCGCGGTCGGCGAGGCGTTCCAGCTTCGCGACGACCTGCTGGGTGTTTACGGCGATCCCGCGGTTACCGGCAAACCGGCCAGCGACGACCTGCGTACCGGAAAGCCCACCGCTCTGCTGATGCTCGCGCACAAGCTCGCGACTCCTGAGCAACGCGCCGAGCTCGCCCTCGACTCCGCCGGAGCCATCAACCCCGCCGATGGCTCCGGCGGCCCCGAACCGCTGATCGAGCGGCGTGCCAAGCTGATCGCCGAGACGGGAGCGCCGGCCCGGGTCGAGGCGATGATTCAGGAACGGGTGGCCGACGGCATCGCCGCGCTGGCCGGCGCCCCGATCCACGAGGATGCCCGCGCGGCCCTCATCGAACTTGCGGTCCGTGTCACGCACCGCCCGGCATGATGTCCACCCGGAGGTGCACTCAACTATGCGAACAGTGACGGGACGCACCGATCACGTGGTCGTGGTCGGCGCCGGACTGGGCGGGCTCGCCTGCGCCCTGCATCTGGCCGCGGCCGGCCGGCAGGTGACGGTCGTCGAGCGCGAGGCCGTCCCCGGCGGCCGGGCGGGCAAGCTCAGCCTTCAGGGCTACGAGTTCGACACCGGTCCGACCGTGCTGACGATGCCGGAACTGATCGCCGAGCCGCTCGCCGCCGTCGGCGAGAACCTGAGCGACTGGCTCGAACTCACGCCGCTCGACCCGGCCTACCGGGCCTATTATCCCGACGGTTCGACGCTCGACGTGCGCACCGACACCGTACGGATGGCGGCCGAGATCTCCCGGGTCTGCGGCCCCCGCGAGGCCGACGGCTACCTGCGCTTCGTCGATTTCGCCCGGCAGCTCTGGCGCCTCGAGCGCAACGCCTTCATCGACCGCAATCTCGACACCCCGGTCGACCTGCTCAACCTCAACCTGCTCAAGCTGCTGGGCATGGGCGGGTTCCGCCGCCTCCAACCCAAGATCAACCAATATTTCCGAGACCCCCGTACGCAGCGCATCTTCTCGTTCCAGGCGATGTACGCGGGACTCGCGCCGCACGACGCGCTCGCCATCTACGCCGTGATCGCCTATCTCGACTCGGTCGCCGGCGTCTTCTTCCCCAAGGGCGGCATGCACGCCGTGCCCCGCGCGCTCGCCGGCGCGGCCGAGAAACACGGCGTCACCTTCCGCTACGAGACCACGGTCACCGACGTCGAGACGGCCAACGGCCGGGCCACCGCCGTGATCACCGCGGACGGCTCACGGATCCCGGCGGACGTGGTCGTACTCAACCCCGACCTGCCGATCGCCAAACGCGATCTTCTCCCCCCGGCCCGGCAGCGACGCCTGCGATATTCGCCCTCGTGCGTGGTTCTGCACCTCGGCTCCCGCCAGGGCTACAGCAAGATCGCGCACCACAACATCCACTTCGGATCGAAATGGCGCGGCACGTTCGACGAGGTCATCCGCCAGGGGCTGCTGATGAGCGACCCCTCGCTGCTGGTGACCAACCCCACCCGCACCGATCCGTCGGGCGCCCCAGCCGGACGGCACAGTTACTACGTGCTTGCACCGACACCTAATCTGGTCGCCGGTCCGATGGACTGGCGTGGCGGCCTGGCCGAGAGATACGCGGCTTCGCTCGTCCGCACTCTGGAACAGCGCGGTTACGTCGGCTTCGGCGACGGCATCGAAGTGCAACAGATCATCACCCCCGCAGACTGGGAGGATCAGGGTATGGCCGCCGGCACCCCGTTCGCGGCGGCGCACACGTTCGGCCAGACCGGGCCGTTCCGCCCCGCCAATCTGCACCCCGGCCTCGACAACGTGGTCTTCACCGGCTCGGGCACCCAGCCCGGTGTGGGCGTACCCATGGTGTTGATCTCGGGCAAGCTGGCCGCCGCTCGCGTCACCGGGCGGGCGTCGTGACCGCCCGCGAGGAACACCTCGTCGAACTGGTCGACGCCGAAGGCCGAGCACTCGGCACGGCCACCGTCGCCGACTCCCACCGGGCGCCGGGCCGGCTGCACCGCGCGTTCTCGGTCTTCCTGCGCGACGAGTTCGGGCAGGTGCTGCTCCAGCAGCGCGCCGCGGTCAAGACCCGCTTCCCGCTGCGCTGGGCCAACACCTGCTGCGGGCACCCCCTGCCGGGCGAGCCGCTGCAGATCGCGGCCGGCCGCCGCCTGATCGAAGAGGTCGGGATCGCCGACGTGACCCTCAGCGAGGTCGGCGTCTACGCCTACTACGCGGAAGACCCAGCCACCGGCCGCGTCGAATACGAGTACGACCACGTGCTCGTGGGCGACCTGCCCGCCGGCGTGCACCCCATGCCCGACCCGGACGAGGTCGCCGACCTGCGCTGGGCGCCGGTGCCGACGCTCCTCGCCGAGATCGAGAGCGACTCCCGGGCGTACGCGCCCTGGCTCCTCGGGGTGACCCAGCGCCTCGCCGGTGTCACCGGCGTCGTCGTCCAGCCCGATGGCCGTTGAAGGACTGACCGCCGGCGCCGTCGCCCGCCGCCTCGGAGTGGCGGTCACGACCCTGCGCACCTGGCACCAGCGGTACGGCCTCGGGCCGAGCGAACACGTCCCCGGACACCACCGTCGCTACACCGAGCAGGACCTCGACCGCCTCGAGGTGATGCGCCGGCTGACCGCCCAGGGCGTCGCCCCCGCCGAAGCAGCCGCGTGGGCCCGGCGCGCCCCCACCGACATGCTGACCCCGGCACCCGCCCGGGACGGCGGCGGACACACGATCGCCGTCGGCCCGGCCTCACCCGCGGCCCGCGGACTGGCCCGCGCCGCCATGCGCCTGGACGCGCCCGCGATGCGGGACATCGTCGAGGTGGTGGTTCTTGACCACGGGGTGATCGAAGCCTGGAACGAAGTTGCCATGCCGGTGCTGATCGGCATCGGCGAACGCTACGAGGCCACCTCGCGCTACATCGAGGTCGAGCACCTGCTCTCCCGCGCGATCACCGAAGTGCTGGCCTCGGTGCCCCGCCCCGATCGCACGGCGATCCCCCGGGTGCTGCTCGCCGCCGTCGACGAGGAACAGCACACGCTGCCGCTGGAGGCCCTGGCCGCCGCACTGGCCGAGGTCGGCGTCGCCAGCCGGCTGCTGGGCGCTCGCGTGCCCCCGGCCGCCCTGGCCGAGGCGATCGCGCGCACCGGCCCCGCCGTGGTCGTGCTTTGGTCGCAGACGCCCGCGACGGCCGACGTTCTCCAGCTCGCCCAGGTGGCCGATGGGCCTCATCCGCCGCTGCTGACCGCCGCCGCCGGACCTGGTTGGCACGGCCCGTTTCCTCCCGGAGTGGCCCAGCTCACGAACCTCGCCGAGGCCGTAGAAGCCGTCCAAGCCGCCGCCTGCTGACGTTTCCGCAGGTCATGGCGGTGCCGCACGGAAGGGGATACCGATTTGAAGCGGGGTCGGTGGATCACGTATGCTTTCCAAGCCTCAAGCGGGGGCCCGGTTGGGGTCAAGCCGCAAAGCATTGCAGACGTGCAATACTTGCGGAGTTGCCCTCATCGTCTAGTGGCCCAGGACGCCGCCCTTTCAAGGCGGTAGCACGGGTTCGAATCCCGTTGGGGGTACTGGTAAGTTAGCGGCAAGCAACCGCTAAGCTAGCCGGGCAGTAAAGAGCAAGGCAGTACGGAACGGCAAGACAGCGAGGAACGGTAAGACAGCAAGGTCCTGTGGAGCAGTTGGAGTGCTCGCCGCCCTGTCAAGGCGGAGGTCGCGGGTTCAAGTCCCGTCAGGACCGCAAGAAACATGCAAGGCCAGGTAGCTCAGTTGGTACGAGCGTCCGACTGAAAATCGGAAGGTCGGCGGTTCGACCCCGCCCCTGGCCACCAGGCCTCTCGCCGGGCTCTGAGCACCGTCCACCTGCGGAAACGCACGGTGGACGTTTTGCTTTTCCGGATCTTTCCCGCGGACGCTCTCGTCGTCAGCGGAAGACCTGATTTTCCGATGTCACATCCGCGTGCGCCGCGGTGTCTTGGGGTCAAACCTTCGAAAGAGGAGTGGCCATGTCGGAGAACACCAAGGTCATCGTGGTTGGCGGCGGGTACGCGGGCCTGATGGCGGCCAACCGGCTCACGCAGCGCGACGACGTGTCGGTGACCCTGATCAACCCACGCGCGGAATTCGTCGAGCGGATCAGGCTGCATCAGCTGGTCGGCGGGTCGGATGACGCGCTCGTCGAATACCGCGACATTCTCGCCGGGCCCGTCCAGCTGCTGGTCGACACCGTGACGACCATCGACGCGGCCGAGCGCCACGCGGTGCTGGCCGGCGGCGGCACCCTCGACTACGACTACCTGGTCTACGCCGCCGGCAGTGGCAGCGGCACCCCGGCCGTCCCCGGCGCGGCCGAGCACGCCTACCCGATCTCCACCCTGGAGCAGGCCCGAAAACTGCAGCCGGTGATCGCGGCCGCGCCGGCCTCGGCCCCGCTGACCGTCGTGGGCGCCGGGCCGACCGGCCTGGAAACCGCGTCCGAGCTGGCCGAACTGGGCCGTAGGGTGACCCTCGTCTGCGGCAAGGTGCTCGGCCCCTACCTGCACCCGAAGGCCCGGCGCGCGGTGGCCAAACGGCTCGTCAAACTCGGCGTGACCATCATCGAGGGCGGCGACGCGCGGGTGGCCACCATGACCGCCGACGCGGTGCAGCTCGCGGACGGCCGTGAACTGCCCAGCGCCGTGACTATCTGGACCGCGGGTTTCAGCGTGCCGGACCTCGCCGTTCGCAGCGGCCTCAGCACCGATTCGCTCGGGCGCCTGCTCACCGACGAGACGCTCACGAGCGTGGACGACCCGCGCATCATCGCGGCCGGCGACTCCGCGTCGCCGTCGGGCCTGCCGGTGCGCATGAGCTGCCAGTCCGCGATGCAGATCGGTCCGCAGGCCGCCGAGACGGTGCTGAACCGGATCGCCGGCAAGCAGCCGCGCCACTTCGACGTCGGGTTCTTCGGCGAGTGCATCAGCCTCGGCCGCGGGGCCGGCGTCGTCCAGGTCGCGCGCAAGGACGACACCGTGACCAAGGCGTTCTACGAGGGCACCAAGTCGATGGCCACCCTCAAGGAGGGCGTCTGCAAGAGCACCATCTGGCAGTTGAAGCTCGAGGCTCGCCGCCCCGGCTCGATCAACCTGTGGTTCAAGGACCGCAGCCGCGCCGAGACCGTACGCCGCGCCAAGACCGAGACCGAGACCGAGACCGCGCCTGCGGTGCCCCGATGAGCGACCCGGCGACCGACGCGTTCGTCGCCCACCGGAACCTGCTCTTCACCGTCGCCTACGAGATCCTCGGATCGGCCGCCGACGCCGAGGACGTGCTGCAGGAGTCCTGGCTGCGGTGGATCAAAGTCGATCTGGACCAGGTACGGGATCAGCGCGCCTACCTGATCCGGATCGCCACCCGCCAGTCACTCAACCGCATCCGCACCATGCAACGGCGCAAAGAGGCGTACGTGGGCTCGTGGTTGCCCGAACCGCTGCTGACCGCGCCCGATTCGGCGGCCGACGTCGAGCTGGCCGAGAGCGTGTCGATGGCGATGATGCTGGTCCTCGAGACGCTCTCGCCGACCGAACGCGCCGTCTTCGTGCTGCGTGAGGTGTTCGACATCAGCTATGACGAGATCGCCGCGGCGGTCGAGAAGACCCCGGCCGCCGTACGCCAGATCGCGCACCGCGCTCGGCAACACGTCGACGCCCGTCGCCCCCGTACGGTGGTCTCGCCGGGCGAGAGGCGGGAGGTGCTGGCGGCGTTCCAGCGCGCGGTCGAGACCAGTGACCTGCAAGGTTTGCTGGACGTGCTCGCGCCCGAGGTGGTCGTGGTCAGCGACGGCGGTGGCGTGAAGCTGACCGCACTGCGCCCGATCGTCGGGGTCGAGAAGGCGATCCGCCTGTTCTTCGGCAGCATGCAGAAGGTCGGGGGCACGCTGAGCGCCGAGCCGACCGTGATCAACGGGAACCCGGCGCTGCTGTTCCGCTTCGACGGGGAGATCGACGGGGTCGCCGCGCTGCGGATCGACGACGGCCGGGTCAGCGGCATCTACTACGTGCGCAACCCTGAGAAGCTGTCCCGGATCGAGGCGGAAACCCCGCTCACAGTGCGCTGATGGCCGCGGAAACGGCCGCGAGAATGCCGGACACCAGCCATGTCCGCTCGCGGCCGCCTCACTGTGAACCCTCTTCCGCGCTGGTCAGAATCGGGCGCGAACAGCCGCACCTGAGAAGTTTCAGCGAGGCAGTGCGGCGTCGATCCGGTCGAGCGCCGCGAAATCACCGAGACGCCTGGTCACGTACGCGATGGCCAGGCCGCGCGCCGGGTCGGCGTAGCCCGCCGAGCCGCCCAGTCCGCCGTGGCCCCAGGTGCCGTCCGGTTCGAGTTGCACGCCCAGACCCCAGGTCGTCTCCTCGCCGATGAACAGGTCGGGGCCGGTGAACTGCGGCACCGCCAGCGAGGGCAGTGAACCGTCGAGGATCGCGGCGTAGAAACGGGCGATGCCGGTGGCGCTCGCGTGCAGATTGACCGCGGGCACGGTCGCCTGACGCCAGGCGGTGCTGTTGACGACGGACAGGTCCCGGGCGCCCTCCGGGTTGCTGATCGCCCGCGACTTCGGCGAATCAGGCTCGCCCGCGTTGCGCTGGGGCCAGTCGGGGCGGTCGAACTCGAGATCGGCACAGCGTGCGAGGTCGGCATCGGCGAGCGCGAATCCGAAATCGAAACCGAGCTCCTCCGCGACGAACCGCGCAGGAGGCCGACCGTCGACGCGGCGCACCAATTCACCGACCAGATGGCCGTACGTCAAGGCGTGCTCGGCGGCCACCGTGCCCGGCTCCCATTCCGGCGAGGTCGCGGCCAGGTCGCCGCAGAGCAGGTCCCAGTCGCTGAAGGCGGAGGCCGTACGCGGAACCGGGAAGAAGGGAAGGCCCGCAGTGTGGGACAGGACCTGGCGTACGGAGGCTGGGGTCTGGAAAGACGTCCAATAGGTGGACATCAGCGCATCGAGATCGACCAGGCCACGAGCGACCAGAATCATCGCGGCCATGGCGATCACGGGCTTTCCGGTCGAATACACATTGACCAGAGTGTTCGGCTGCCACGGCGCGGTGCGGGCCTCGTCGCGCCAGCCCTCGACCAGCTCGACCACCGGCTCGCCGTCCCGCAGCACGGTCAGCGCCGAGCCTCCGCGTGGCTCGATGGCAAACGCCTCGCCGACCGCCGCGAAACCCGGTGCGATGAATCCGTCCATGAACGGCACCATAAGTGTCTGACGCTCAATCTGTGCCGTAGACCATGCCTCCCTTCGGGTTTCGTCGCTCTCCGTCGGGGAATCGCGACGGAATGCAGATGCTCAGCCGGCTCGAGGAGGCACGCTCGCTCGACGGCGTGACCGACAAACTGCAGGCAGCGGTGTCCGCCGTGGTGAAACCCCGGTGGCTGCGCGACCTGCTGCACGGCACGCCCCAGGGTCACCCGTTGCACCCGGTGCTGGTGCAGGTGCCGGTAGGAGCGTTCATCTCGGCGGCCGTCCTCGACCTGGTGCCGGGCGGCCACCGATCGGCGACCACGCTGATCGGTGTCGGCACGGCCAGCGTCGCCCCGGCTGTGGCTGCCGGCCTGGTCGACTGGTCGGAGCTCACCAGGGACCGCCAGCGGCTGGGCCTGGTGCACGCAACCGTGAACGTGGTGGGAGTCAGCTTCTATGCGGCCTCGCTCGTCGCCCGCCTGCGTGGGGGCTCCGGGCGAGCGTTGAGCTTCGCGGGACTGACGGTGATCAGCCTCGGTGCCCATCTGGGCGGCCATTTGTCGTACGCCCTGGGTGGCGGGGTCAGTCACGCGGCGACCGAGATGCCGCGTGTGCCGGATGACTGGACGTCGGTCGGGGAGCTGTCGACGCTGCCGGAGCGGAAGCCCGCGGTGCGGACGGTCGGCGATGTGCCGGTGCTGCTGTACCGCGACGGGCAGACCGTGACGGCGATGGTGGAGCGATGCGGTCATGAAGGCGGCCCGCTCGGTGAGGGCGCCGTTGAGGAGGATTGCGTTGTCTGCCCCTGGCACGGGAGCACCTTCCGGCTGCGGGACGGCGTGGTTGTGCACGGGCCGGCGGCCGCGGATCAGCCCCTGCTGCGAGTCCGGGTGCGCGACGGCGCTGTCGAGGTTGCCCATCCCTGATCGTTCGCCAGGCGGCCTTACTGTCGTTTCTCCGTGTTGACCTGGGCATATGCGAGGTACGGGTACCCGATTTGGAGCCCCAGGAACGTCCGTGTAATCTTTTCCAGGCCAGCAGGGAAACGGGCGAGGCAGCGGAGAGATCCGCAGCGGCCGTCCTGCTAAATCCTAGGAAACACGGAACGCAGCGACGCTGCGCGCCTCGAATCCGGGAGGCACTAGGACGAAGAGGCACCAACCGGGAGAAACCGGTTGACAACGCCAGGAAGACCTAGTAAAGTTGAGCGAGTGCCCCGGAGCAGTAAGCCGGGAGCGGTTGTTCTTTGAGAACTCAACAGGGTGCTTGATAAGCCAGTGCCAATTAGTAATACCCCGGCCGGCTTGCCTCGTTTTGCGGGGTCAAGTTTGGTGGGAGATTCCTTTGGCAACATTT
>NZ_RJAC01000021.1 GCF_003999975.1 Actinoplanes solisilvae
TCGTCGGCATCCTGCACGGATGCCTCAAAACCGGCACACCCTACAACGAGGCGACCGCCTGGTCCGCTCACCTCATCGACGCTGCCGCTTGACATTCAAACTCCTGGGATGTCTTTCAGGCGGGTCCGTCGTCGATGGCCATGTGTAGCCTCGCGTGCGGATCGGCCAGGAAGGGCAGAGCGGCTTGGACGAGGCTTGGATCGAGCGATGGCGCGCTGACGTGCGCACCGGAATCGGCGAGTTGCTGAGCATTTTCGAACCGCGGTTCGGATTCCCGCCAGGCGAGCACGAGGTCAGCGGGCCAGCCACTGCGGCAGAGCTTGCTGGACTGGCTGACCTGCACGGTGGCGACCTGCCGGCCGATTTGCTGCTGTTCCACCAGGTTGTGGCAGAAGTGCGGCTACCTGACATCAACAACGGTTATTGGATCCACCGTCCGCCGCTGCCGGGTGAGGATCCGGACCATCCGCGCCGGCTGAGCGACGGGCGGACGGTAATCGTGTTCGGCAGCGGCGGCGGCGGAGCGTTGTTCGCCATGTCCGCCGGGAAGGACGCGCCGGTTCTTCGACTGTCGGGCGGCGCTCTCACTGGCGAGACGTACGACGCGGATGGTGCGACAGCGGTGGCTGCGAATCTGCAGGACTTTCTGGCGTTCCTGCGTCGCGAGGTCACCGAGTTCGTCGGGTCAGCGAAGTGCAGCCGATGAGCGAGAGGCGGCTCGTGAACGGATGGCTTACCCGTGTGGCGTAGCGACTTCGGCTTCTGGTGCACCGCTCTCGGGCTGCTCTACGCGGTCGGCTCCCTGTTCCTGCTGCCGTCCTGGTGGCGCGGCTCGTGGCGGGCCAGCCGGGTCCGGTGGCGGGACCGGGTCTGGCTGGTGACCCACCTCGCGCTGGCCGCGCTGTTCCTGGCGGTGCTGGTGGCGACGATCCTGGAGAGCGACGACCCCGGCGCGCTGTACGACGTGCCCCTGTGGATCGTCAGCGTTCTGCTCTTCTGCCTCATCCCGCCGGTGGGCTGGTGGGGCCGCTTCGACTTCGCGGTCCCGCCGAGGCTGCGAACGGCGCCGACCGCGCCGGAGCGCTGGGCGTCCGCCGAGACACTGACGCACGGCAATCGGCGGGAGCGGCGACGCAAAGGTCGCGCAGGAAAGACGACAGAGTCGTATCTGCGGATTCACCGTCCGTCGCGGGTGTGGCGTGACCGTTTCCGGACCTACCAGCTTGAGGTCGACGGCCAGGTCGCCGGCGTCGTCCGCAACGGCACCGAGCTTATCCTGCCGGTCCGGCCGGGCCGCCACACCGTCCGCGCGGTCATCGACTGGACGGGCAGCGCCCCGCTCACCGTGTCGGTCGAGGGCGGCGACACGGTGTCGATCCGCGTGCAGCCGAGCAACGAGCCGGCCCGGGAAGCGACGGGCACACCGGACAGCTACCTGCAGTTGACGCTCGAGGCGGCCGGTTGACGAGCCCTACGAGGACGACTGGATGTGATGTCCGGGCGACGTCGCTCGCGGCGGTCCGACGACGGCGGAGACGGCGCGGGCCACACGGCGCGACTCGATGGCGGCCTGGCGCAGCATGCCCCCGAGCGTCACGTCGTACCCGATGAAGTAGAGACCGGGGCGAGCCGCAGCCCCGGCGTGCACGAGCGGCACGCCCGTCTCGTCGAAGAGTGCCGGTTCCTCGAACAGGTCGCGCAGCCCGGTGCCGTACCCGGTGGCCGCGATGACCACGTCTGGCTCGATGCTCGTGCCGTCGGCCAGCAGCACCGACGACGGCGTGAAACCCTGCACGGCGGCAATCGGTCGCACCCGGCCGGCCAGGACGTCGCGCACGATCCCGACGTCCTGCAACGGCACATAGCGCTCGGTGCGCAAACGGGTTCCGAGCCCTTTCGCCGAGCGGGCGATGCCGTACGGCCTGAGGTCGGGCATTTCGAGGCGGGCCAGGGTGGCCGCCATCGGATCGAAGAGCCGCGCCGGCAGCCGGCCGAGCAGCAGCCCGTTCATCTGCGCAGGCCAGCCCGCCGTCGTACGCCGGACGATGTGCGGCGGCGTACGAATCGCCAGGCTCACCGACGCCGCGCCACCCTCGGCCAGGTCGGTGGCGATCTCGGCCCCGCTGTTGCCCGGCCCGACCACCAGCACGTTCCTGCCCACGAACGGCACGGCGTTGCGATACTCGGCCGAGTGCGTCAGTGTGCCTTCCCACGACGGCAGCCCCGGCCATTCCGGCACCACCGGCGTGTGCAGATAGCCCGTCGCCACCACCAGCACCCGCGCCGACTGCTCCGACCCGTCCGCCAGCCGCAACGACCACCCGTCAGCGCCCGGCTCGACCCGCTCCACGGTCGTCCCGCCCCGAACGTCCAGACCAAAGCGTTCCGCGTACGCCTCCAGGTAGCGCACCAGATCATCCCGCCGCACCCACCGCCCGTACTCTCGCGGGATCGCCATACCCGGAAGACCGGACAGCCGCCGTACGGTGTGAAGCCGCAACCGGTCATACCGACCGCGCCAACTCGTCGCCACGGCGGGGCCGCGCTCGAGCACGACACTGTCCACACCCTGAGCCTTGAGCTGGGCCGCCACCGCGAGCCCGGCCGCCCCGGCGCCGAGGACCGTCACATCCGCCATGGGGAGAGTGTGCGGGACGGTCGATCCAGCTGCCGCGCAGGGTCCTATTTCTCCCAGACCGTGACCTCGAAGACGATCTCCTCCAGGCGGTCGGGGCTGCTCTTTCTTACGTGCTTGACGACGAGGCCCGCGTGCCGGCCCTCGTCGGTCAGGACGCAGAGTTGCTTGCCTTCCGTCGCCTCTCGTGGTGTCAGGGTGAAGCCGTACGCCGTGGTGGCCCGGCAGGAGCCGCGGTCGGCGGGGGAGAGGGCGAGGTTGCCGTACGCCTCTTCTACGCCGTTCGGGCTGCCTCGGAGGTTCAGGTCGCAGTGGTCGCCGCAGGTGTTGACGCCCCAGTTGAGCGCCTTGTCGTCCAGGTCCACCTCCGTCTCTAATACGTCTGGCTGCCCGCCGATCATGTGCAGCGGGTGCGGGCCGCGCCTTACCGCTCCTGGCGACCCGTCGGGGGAGGGCTGCGCTGACGGGGGCGTCACTCGATCGGGGGCGGGTCGTGGCGGTTCGAGGATCTGGTAGCCGATCACGTCTCGGGCCAGGGCGAGGATTCCTACCAGCAGGGCTACCAGGCAGATGACGCTTTGCGTTCGGTGGTCCCTGATCCAGTTCCAGACTCGCATCGCTTGTGCGCCCCCTTCGCGAGGTTGCCGACATCAACGAGCCGGAGTGCCTGCGTGTTACGGGGTTGGTGTTGGTGGAAGACCGTGGTGGCGCTGCCCCCACACCCCCGGCCGAGCGCTCGGAGAGCACCTGCGGATTGGTTGCGCGAGGAGAGCACCCAACCTCGGGTCGAGGTCTTCGGCGACCCGTTCCCGGTTTTGGGCCTGCGCGCTTGCAGGGCGCTCCGCGCCCGGTGGGTGAGCGGCACGGTTCGTTCGCTTGACCACCGCCTGGGTCCGCGCGCAGTTACTTGCGCGCCGTGGTGACCACCGCGCGGCAGCAGGGCCTACGCCCTTTGAGGTGACCGCCCGGCTTTCGTTGCCGCCAGCGGCCGGTGACCCATTTCCCGGCCCACCCCGTCCCAGGGCGACCGAGTCTCATTGCAGAGGAATGTCCTGCCCATGCTCCGACTCAGGCCGAGGCCCGAAGATCCGCCGATCGCTCTCATTGATGGCGACGTCGTTGATGCTCGCCTCGCGGCGGCGCATCAGACCGTGCGAGTCGAACTCCCACAGCTCGTTGCCGTAGCTGCGGAACCACTGCCCGGAGGCGTTGTGGGACTCGTACTGGAAGCGCACGGCGATGCGGTCGGCGGTGAACGACCACAGGGCCTTGCGGAGGGCGTAGTCGAGTTCGCGCTCCCACTTGCCGGTCAAGAATGTCACGATTGCGGCCCGTCCGGTGACGAACGTGTCGCGGTTTCGCCAAACCGAGTCCTCGGTGTAGGCAAGTGACACTTTCTGGGGGTCGCGGGTGTTCCAAGCGTCCTCTGCGGCCTGCACTTTGCGCATGGCGGTCTCGAGGGTGAAGGGCGGAAGAGGTGGCCTGTCTGTCATACCCCGAAGTTTTACCCCAGGTAGTCGCCTCGTCACCGCATTGTCGCGCAGCTCATAGCCCTGTGGGAAACCCCACCGACGTCCTGTGTGGACATTGACGGATTGACTATGATGCAGGTCGTGGGCGACAACATCGACACCTCCGTGCCGCACCCCGCGCGGCGCTACAACTACTGGCTCGGCGGCAAGGACCACTTCGCCGCCGACCGGGCCTCGGGTGACGCCATCGCGAAGGCGTTCCCGATCGTGGTGGCGCTCGCGCGCGCCAACCGCAAGTTTTTGGGCCGCGTCGTGCGGTTCGTCGGGGGCGAGGGCGTGCGGCAGTTCCTCGACGTCGGCACCGGTCTGCCCGCGCCCGACAACACGCACGAGGTCGCCCAGCGCGTCGCGCCCGAGTCGCGGGTCGTCTACGTCGACAACGATCCGATCGTCATGGTGCACGCCCGCGCCCTGCTGCAAGGCGACCCGCTGGGGCGTACGGCGTACCTTGAGGCTGATCTTCGCGACCCCGAGGCGATTCTCAAGCACGCGGCGCTGCGTGACACCCTCGACCTGAACGAGCCGGTCGGGCTGCTGCTCATCGCCATTCTGCACTTCATCCACGATGACGCGCAGGCCGCCGCTTCGGTGCGCACCCTGGTCGACGTGCTCCCGTCGGGCAGCTTCGTCGCGATCACGCACGGCACGATGGACTTCAGCTCGCCCGAGGGCATCGCCGCGTACGAGAAGATGTTCGCCGCGGGCGGCACCGACGTGCGCGCCCGCGGCAAAGATCAGATCCTCGGCTGGTTCGACGGCCTCGAGATCGTCGAGCCGGGCATCGTGCTGGTCAGCGACTGGCGGGCCGAGGACGACCCGGCCGACCGCCCGGTCAGCGACGACCTGGGCATCTATGCGGTCGTCGCCCGCAAACCGTAGGAGATGTCCCGGTACTCGGTGAAGACCGAGGCCGGGTTCCCTCCGTTGCGATACTGCCACGGCCACTTCGTCACCTGGTCGCCCAGCAGGTCGAAGACCCGGGCGGCCGCGTCGTGCAGGTCGGCCCACGCCAGCGCCATCGCGAACGTGTTGCCGCGGGCCTGCCAGCCGAAGTGCGGCCGGAACGACGGGTGCAGCACCGACTTCTCGGCCGCCGCGAGCAGTTCGGCCCGCACCTCGTCGGTCTCCATGTGCTCGGCGCTGTTCGCGCTCAGGTATTTCTCCAGGTGGGCGGTCGCGAGGATGTTCGGCACCAGGCTTCCGGCCGGCGCCGCCGCGGTCGCCGAGCGGGCCAGTTCGAACATCTGCTCCTCGCTGCCGAACCACTTCGCGCACACGTACTGCAGCATCTGTTCGTGCGCGACCACGTGGCCGGGGTGGCGTTTCACCACCTCGTCGAAGCGCAGCCGCGCCTCGGTCGCGTCGACCTGACGGCCGCGGGCCGAGGTGACCAGCCACGTCAGCGCGGTCACGTCGTCGGGGTCGCGGGCGACCACGTCGTCGAGCGCGTTCTCGGCGATCTTCAGGCGGCGCCAGAACTCGCGGAACTGTTCCTGCTTGGTGTGCTCGGAGCCGTACGAGCCGCGGGCCTCCCACGCCCAGAACACGCCGTGGCAGCCCTTGAACAGCAGCGGCAGCGTCGACTGCGGTGCGGCCGCCTGCCATTCGCCGACCCAGTCCTGCAGGCCGTCGACGCCGGCCGCGACCGACATCAGGTAGGCGCGGGCGTCCGGGTCGGCGACCGGCTCGAAGATGTCGCGGGTGGTCTTCCAGTCCCTCGCGCGCAACGCGTCACGCAGCGCGACAGCGGTCGGGTCACCGTGCGTCTCGTCGATGGTCAGCCCGGCCGGCTGCTTCTTGCGGAACGGCCACATATCGATCTCCCTCCCCGTGGTGGAAGCAGATCTTAAGGGTCTTGCTCGCGCGATCAACTACCGGTATTTTCCGACGGCCGTTCGAAGCTGGACGGTTGCTGAACGGGGGAAGGAACACCTTAATGAACACAGCGATGCGTGCCGTCCTGTCGGTCGTCATGCTCATCGGCTTCTATGTGCTGGGCCTGCTCCAGCTCGCCGCGGCCGGCTTTCTTCTGTACGAGATCTGGACGCACATCCACGGCGCGGGCGCGGTCAAACTGAGCTGGATCGTGATCGCCGCGTTCGGCGCCGTCGCGGTCGGCCTGTGGAAGGCTATGCGCGTCAAGCCCGACGAGCCCGAGGGCCTGATCATCACGCCGCAGCAGGCGCCCGACCTGTGGCGCCTGGTCGCCGACATGGCCCGCGAGGCCGGCACTCGCGCACCCGACGAGATCCGTCTCGTCGCCGAGGTCAACGCGGCCGTCAGCGAGGACAGCAAGCTGCTCGGCCTCATCGCCGGCACGCGCCGCCTCTACCTGGGCGTGCCGCTGCTGCAGACGTTCACCGTCGACCAGCTCCGCTCGGTCATCGCGCACGAGCTCGGCCACTACTCGGGGTCGCACACCCGGCTGGCCGGCATCACCTATCGCGGTCGGCTGGCCCTGCGCGAGACGCTGAGCCGGGTCGGCAAGTTCAACGTCGCGGGCTGGGTGTTCAAGGGCTACGGCCGGCTGTTCCTGCTGGTCAGCAACGGCGTTGCCCGCCGCCAGGAGCTCGAGGCCGACGAGGTGTCGGTGCGCGTGGCCGGTGCTGCCGCGGCCACCTCGGCGATGCGCGAGATCCCGGTGGTCTCGGCGGCCTGGGGCTTCTACTTCAACAACTACATCTCGTATGGCTGGGAGCGCGGTGTCGCGCCCGACGACGTGTTCGGCGGTTTCCGGCACCTGTTCGCGGCCCGGCCCGACGAGCTCGCCAGGCTGCGCGACGAGGAGCCCGACACCGAGACCTCCCGCTGGGACACGCACCCGGCCATCGGCGAGCGGATCGCCGCGATGAACGCGATGCCGCCGGTGAACCACCCGGTCGACGACCGCCCGGCCGACGTGCTGCTGCCGCACAGCGACCAGGCCTGGCTCGCCCTGCAGCGTGAGGTGGTCGACTTCGGCGACCGCGAGGTGCTGCCCTGGGCGCAGTTCACCGCCGCCGCCACGACCCGCGTGGTGCAGAACCGTGCCGACCGCGTGTTCCGTTCGGCCGCCCGGCTCGCCGCGGTGCCCGAGGCCGGCCTGGCCGAGGTGCTCGACCTGGTCGCCGCGGGCCGGCTGGGCGAGCTGGCCGCCGAGTTCTTCCCGCAGGCCACCCGCAAGGAGGCGGCCGCCAAGTTCGCCGGCATCATGGACGACCTGATCACGCTGGCCGCGCTGCGCAGCGGTGTCGCGTACTGGAAGCACTCCTGGTCGGAGCCGGTGAGCCTGGTCGACCGCGGCGGGGCGGCCCTCGACTACGCCGAGATCGCCAAGCTGGCCGTGAACGCCGAGACGCTCGACGACGCGCGGGTGCGGCTCAAGCAGGCCGGCATCGAGGTCGAGGCGGCCAAGGTCGTCGAGGCCAAGGCGACCGCGAACGGCGCCGGCGTGATCGGGGCGATCTCGAACGTGAAGGTCGACGAGCAGGAACACGACCTGATCCTGCTCAGCCGGGGCTTCCTGTTCGTGCCCGCGCCCAAGGGCGGCGACAAGGGCGAGGAGCGGATCGGCCGGCTGCTCTCGGCCAACGACCCGGCCGAGCTCGCCAGGATCTACCGCTTCGTGCCGTTCGAGGAGGTGGCCTCCACCAAGATCGTCAAGGCGGTGCCGATCAACGCCGAGCTGACCCTGCACGACGGCTCGACGGTCAAGGTGCAGGAGCGCTGGGGCAGCGACGTGATCGGCGAGAGCCGCGACACGCTCGAGGGGGTCCTGAACCGGATCAACGAGCGCAACGAGGGCTGACGGTATGGCCTATCGGGTGGGTCGCGTGGGGGTGCGGCGGGGCCCACGCGAGAGGCCCTAGCTGCGGGGGCCGTGGATCTCGCGGTGCAGGCGTTCCATGCGCTTGTCGAGGCGAGCCGCGTCCTCCGCGGCCGCGGCCAGTTCCTCGCGCACGGCGCCCGGCACCACCGGGTCGTACTTGTAATGGATCTTGTGTTCGAGGCTGGCCCAGAAGTCCATGGCCACGGTGCGCAGCTGCACCTCGACCGGCACCGAGACGACCCGTTCGCTGAGGAAGACCGGGATCTCGACGATCAGGTGCAGGCTGCGGTAGCCGTTGGCCTTGGGCTGGGCGATGTAGTCCTTGGTCTGCAGCAGCTTGATGTCGGGCTGGCGGGTCAGCATGTCGGCCACGGTGTAGACATCGGAGACGAAGCTGCACACGATGCGGATGCCCGCGATGTCGCGAATGCGGGTGCGCACGTCGTCGACGGTCATCGGGCAGTTGATCCGCCGGGCCTTGGCCGTGATGCTGGCCGTCGTCTTCAGGCGGGGGCTGACGTGTTCGATCGGGTTGCCCCGGCCGCGGTGGGCCAGCTCCTCGGCCAGAATCGTGATCTTGGTGCCGATCTCGGCCAGACCGAACTTGTAAACCAACATGAAGTGGGTCATATCGTCCGAGTGGTCGATCAACAGCCCGGGTCCGGGCCGGAAAGCGATCTCGCGATCGGCGTCCTCGGTCGTCACGGTTCCTAATCTCCTGTGCGCGGCTTACGCCTACAACCGTAGGCCCAGCGTGCGGCCAGGATCACAGGAGGGCCCAAAGTTCTTGCCCGGGCCGCCACCGAAGGGCAGCCCGGGCAAGAGCATCTACTTCCCGTACGCCTGGAACTCCGAGACGCGCACGTTCAGCGGCTGCGGATTGGCCGTCGTCACCGTCGCGCAGTCGGTCGTCGCCCGCGGGTCGGCGTCCTGCTCACCGGCGAAGTCGGGACCGCCGGTGCACTGGTTGGTCACGACCTCGAGGCGCAGGTGCGTGGCCGTCGTCGGCCTGATGTCGAAGGACTTGATCTTCAGGTCCTTCACCCGGGGCCGCGGCGCGACCGCCGGGAAGGCGTCCGGCTTGCTCGTGAACACGTGCCGGAACTCCGACGCGTTCGAGCAGGTCACCGTGGCCGTCGCGGTGCACGCGAGCACCTTGAACTGCCGCAGCGCCGAGTACCGGTTCTGCGTGCCGGCGTCCGGGTCCCCGGTGACCGGCGGCCGCAGCTGCGCGCTCACCTGCACCCGGCGTACGGTCTGAACCCCGCCGGCCAGATCGACGGTGACCTGCTTGCCGGCCACCGGGCTGTTGAGCGACGCCCAGTTCGTGGCCTCGTCGTCGTCGGTGATCCGGGCCAGGTTGATGCCGTCGCCGGTCGCCACCGCGCCCGCTGCCGCCGACGCAAGGTTGGTCGGCAACTTGACCCCCAGCGTGCGGGTCAGCACGGGCAGCACCAGGGTCTTCGCGATGCGCGCGTGGCCGTGGCCGGGCGCCTGCGCGATGAATCCGTACGCCCCCGCGACGAGCTTGACCTCGTCGGGCAGCGGCGTCGCCGGGTCGGTGTCGGCCACCGCGACCGCGCGGGCCTGGAAGTCACCCACGAACAGCTTCGCGCCCGCGACCGGCTTGCCCTTCTCGTCCACCGGCCGGAACTTCAAGGTCCCTTCCTTCGCGTACGGCGAGGAGAAGCTCGGCGTCGGGTCGGCGTCGCCCGCCCCGAGGCTGACCGCGCCCTCACCCAGACCGCGCTTGGCGAACGCGTTCCACAGGATGTCCTGGTTCTTGCCGCCGAAGCGCACCAGGTCGGCGCCGAGCAGCGCGTCCCGGGCGTCGACCTGGCTGTTGGCGCTGTTGGCCAGCAGCAGGAACGAGTCGAACACGAGCTGGATCCAGCGCCGGCCGCCCGGGCACTTCGTCACCGGCAGCTTGCCGTTGGCGCACGCCTTGTTCAGCGACGCCGAACCCTGGCCGTACCGCTTGATGAACGCCTGCCGGATGTCGTAGTTCGTCGCGCTCCACACCTCACCGGACGCGTGCACCTGCAGCCCGACGAAGTCGTAGTCGACGCTCGAGTAGTTCAGCGGGCTGTTGCTCATGTTGTAGTTACGGATGCCGGCGACCGCGTCGGTCGTCACGTACTCGCCGACCGTGAAGCCCCGCTCGCCCTTGGGCGCGTACCCGTGCTCGGCCAGGTATTCGACCGCGAGCTGGTCGGACCAGCTCTCGCTCATGCCCTGCGGCGAGCTCAGACCCGCGTCCGGCCCGGCGATCATGCGGTTGGTGATCGCGTGGGTGTACTCGTGCCCGATCACGGACATGTCGTAGTCACCGTCGACACAGGCCCCGTAGAAGGCGGCCGCGACCGGCTGCCACAGGTACATGTTGGTGATCGGCGCCTCGCCGTCGGGCGGCGTGATCTGGTTGGCGTTGTTGCGCGCCGCGAAGGTCGGCGGCCCGCCGCTGATCCCGCCGGCCTGCGCGTTGCCCTGTTCCGGGTCGTCGGGCAGCCCACCGGGACGCTGGTTGTCGTCCTGCATGTTCCAGGTCGCCTCGGTGAACCCGAGGTGGTACGACCAGTCGTGCATGCGGTTGTGCTGCACGAACAGGTTGGCCCGGGCGGCGTCGATGTCGTTGCGCTGCGGCGTCGTGAACACGTCGGGCGAGCAACGCTCCCGGTACCACTGGTTCGTCCACCTGTACTGGTAGTCCCGGTTCGGCCGCGGCGTCGCGAGTTCCGTGCCCACGGTGAACGGGTCGTTCGAGTCCCAATTGTGTACGGCGAAAGCGTTGTTGCCCTTCGTGGTGAAGCTCGGCTCGCCCGTGCTCGGAACGACGTCCCACGGCTGGGGCGAAGCGCTGGTGCCCACGACCTCGTCGCAACGGCGCTGCGGCGTCCAGCAGAAGGTCTTCCGGGTGTCGGCCGACGAGTAGTTCGTCGGCGGCGAGTTCGGGAAGACGTCCCACGATGGGTTGTCGCTGTCGTGGCTGACGATGTCCTCGCGTACGAGAATGCCGCCGTCACGAGCGTCGACATAGCTCGTGTACGCCACCGGGTCGGCCCCGCTCAGGCCGGCGCCGAACGTGACCTGCCAGGCCGCGCGGGCGCCCTCGCTCGGGGTCGGCACGGCGACGAGCTTGTTGGCCAGCACGGTCGCGCCGGAAACGCCGGCCTCCTCGGCCGCCAGGGCCGCGGCGCGGGCGGCGTCGATCGTGGCCGGTTCGGGCGTGTTCGCGTCGCGCGACAGCGACGAGCTGACGAACCACACCTGGCCGTCCCGTACGCCGACCGACAGCAGACCGTCGCGCCCGGCGACCAGCTCGCCGAACTTCTGCCGGAAGATGACCGCCGCACCCTCTCCGATCGGTGAGGTGGTCAGCAGCTCCAGCGCGTCCGCGCCCCGGGCGGTGAGCCCGAGCACGTCCAGGTTCTTGTCCACGTATGCCCGGGCGGCCGCGATGTTGTCGGCGGGCAGACCCGATTCGAGCGCCGCGCCGGTCGCGGTCAGCGTCGAGGGTGTACCAAGGCTGTTCCACCGGGCCTGCGCGCCCGCGGCGGCAGCTCGCTGGCTGCTCGTCGGGGCTACGCGTCCCTGGCGATTGTCGATGACATGGTCATGGTGGTCGTCGCCCTGCACCTTCTCGGACGGGGCTTTCACCGGAGCGGCGGGCGCCGCGTTCGCGCCCGGTGAGGCGGTCAACACGATCGTGGCCGCCAGTAATCCGGCAGCGGTTCCCGCCAACGCACGGGGTGGGGTGCGCACGGTACCTCCTGGAGTGGAATGGCTGTTACCACAGCCATCCGACCCCACCCCGACCCCGTGGCGACATAGTACAAACATCTAAATACATCTATAAGGACGTGATGAAATGGCCGGTCAGGGGAGGGGAGAGCGCTACCGCGACGGTTCTCAGAGGACGCGGGACAGAAGCTCGACCAGTTGCTCGGCCCGGCGGCCGTCCGGGTCCAGATCGGGACGGAAGTCGGCGACGCTGACCCCGCACAGGGCGGGTGCGGCCGCCAACGGGGTGAGCAGGGCGGCGAGCTGGTCGAAGCCGGGGCCGCCGGGCTGGGGATAGGTGACGGCGGGCAGGGCTGCGGGATCGAGGACGTCCACGTCGACGTGCAGCCACATTGGACGGGCGCCGGTATGAGCCGCGGCCAGGGCGGCGGTTGCGGCAGGGGAGTCGATGACCGCTCGGGCGTCGAGAGCCAGCAGGTCGGCGGGGAGGCGGGACAGCTCGGCGGCGGAGGCTGGGTCGAGGTCGGCGGTGCGGTGACCGATCAGGACCACGTCGGCGGGGGAAAGGGCGGACAGCGAGGACCGGCCGGTGAGGATGGCCAGTTCCGAGTCGGCTGTCTCACCGGTGTCGGAGTCGGGCGGGTCGACGAAATCGGGGTGACCGTCGACGATCCAGAGGCCGGTGTCGCCGAGGTCGAGGAAGACGCCCAGCAGCAGGCTGCAGTCGCCGCCGAGGATCAGGGGCCGACGGTCAGGGTGGTCGCGGCGGGCGGTGTGCAGGGCTTCGGCCAGCGCGTGGGCGGCGGCGACGGTCTCCGGCAGAGCGCGGATGCCGGTGGCCGGGTCGCGGTCGGTGCTGGTGATCGTGGTCGCGGCGTCACCGAGGTCGACGTCGACCAGATCGCTCAGGCCGGCCCGGCGCAGGGCGGCGGGGGCCAGTTGTTCGCCGCGGCCCGTGCCCGAGCAGTCCCAGGGCGCGCCGAGCAGGAACCAGTCGGAGCCGATCACAGCAGCTCAGCCTACCGGTGTCCGAGCGCCTTGCCCTTGGGCTTCGGCTTGACCTTCGGCTTTCCGGGGCCGGGTTGCTTGGCCGCGGGTGGATCGGCGACCGGCCTTCTTGCCGTGGACCGGTTCACCGGCTGCGTCGTAGCGGCCGGGGCCCGTACGGACATCTCGGCCTGGCACTCGGTTCCGTTCAGGCGGAACGTGACGGGCAGGGTGGCCACCCTGCCGTAGGCCGTCGCGAAGCCGGTCGCCACCGTGCCCCCGGCGGGGAGCCGGCCGCCCGCGGCGACGACCGTACGGCCCTGCTGTTTCCAGGTGCCTGACCAGCCCTTGAGCAGGCGCTGGTCGGACGGCAGGGCGAACGAGAGCTGCCAGGCCGGGACAGCGACGGGGGAGGTGTTGAGAATCGTCACGTCGGCCGCGGCCCGGCCGGTGGCGGTTCCCTTCAGGGCGTAGCGGACGGTGCAGGTACGCGACGGCGCCGCGGTCGGAGCTGTTCCGGCGACGGCGACGGCGGGGGAGCCGGCATTGTCGTCGGTGGCGGCCCACGCGGTCAGGCCGGTGCCCAGCAGGACGACAGCGGCGACGCCGACGGACGCGACCCGGCGCCGGGGTGTACGCGATGCCGCGCTCACGATCCGGCCACCGGCTGCGGGCGGGCGCACCGAGGTGGGCAGGGCGGCGGTCCGATGAGGCTCGTGGCCCTCGTGGGGACGGGGCACGTCGAGGAGCTGGGCCGGTGGAAGCCCGGCGATCTCGCTGAGCAGTTCGGTGACCTCGGCGGCGGACGGCCGCTCGGCCGGGCGCTTGGCCAGGCAGCGGCGGACCAGCCGCACGACCGGCGACGGCAGTCCGGCGACCGGCGGGAGCGGGGCGGGCTCGTAGTAGACGTGCGCCCGCATCATCTGGGTGACGGTGGACGCCGTCCACGGCTGGTGACCGGCCAGAGCGAGATAGAGCAGCAGGCCCAGGGCGTACACGTCGGTGGCGGGCAACGTCGGGCCGCCGCTGATGCGTTCCGGGGCCAGGTAGGCGGGGGTGCCGAGGATCTCACCGGCCGCGTCGTCGTCGGCGCCGGCCGCGGCCGAGATGCCGAAGTCGACGAGCTTGGCGCCGGTCGAGGTGACCATGACGTTGGCCGGTTTGACGTCGCGGTGCACGACGCCGTGGGTGTGGGCGGCGGCCAGCGCGGCGGCCACCTGAGCACCGATCACGACAGCCAGTCGCCAGGGCAGCGCACCTCCGCTGAGCAGGTCGTGCAGGGAGCGGCCGTCGACCAGCTCCATCACCACATAGGGCAGGGTGCGCCCGTCCTCGGCGGACTCGCCGTAGTCGTAGACCTCGACGACGTTGGGGTGCCGCAGTCCGGCGGCGGCGCGGGCCTCGTCCCGCAGATGGCGCAGCACGGCCTGCGCGGTGGCGAGCTCAGTGGTGGCGAGCTGCGCGGCGAGCACTTTGAGGGCGACGTCGCGGCCCAGGACCTCGTCGGTGGCGCGCCAGACCACGGACATGCCGCCGTGGCCGAGACGCTCGATCAGCCGGTAACGTCCGCCGGCGAGGAACCCGCTTTCCATGAAGGTCGCCGATGCCCGGGATCGCGAGCGGCGAAACACTTGCGCAACCACAAGTATTGGCCCGGAGGTCGGGGACGGCCGTGACCAGCGACGGCGAGTAGCCGCAGCGGTGCGAACGGCCCTATTGCGGTGGTGTCAGGTGTGCGGGCGTACTTATACGGCTTTCAAGGCACTTTCTACGATTGAGCAGGCCTCGGTCGTGTGCTGGGGCGAGCCGGACGCCTTGTCGAGGAGGCGGCGGAAGAGGGCGCGCTCGGTGGCGTCGAGGCCATCGAGGGCGGCCTCCTCGGCCTCGGTGACCTGGATGCAGAGCTTCGCGATCGACTCGCGGCCCAGTTCGGTGGCGACTATGCGGCGCTGGCGGCGGTCGTCGGGGTTCGGACGGCGCTCGACGAGGCCGGCTTTCTCGAGATCGTCGATGAGGTAGGTCATCATCGTGCGGTCGATGCCCAGGCGGGCGGCGAGGGTGGCCTGGCTCGGGACCTGGCCGTGGACGACCTCGCTGAGGGTCTGGTAGCCGCGGGAGCCGTGGGGGAAATCGCCCAGTTTGGGGCCGACCCGGTCGGTGTAGGACCGCAGCAGGGTGCCCAGGGCCGCGCCGAAGTCCGCTGTCGCATCGCTCACCGGTCCATCCTATCTTTTGGTCAGATCGTCTTTTCGCAATACTATCTCTCCAGAAGATGATGGAGGATGAAGATGACTTCTCTCGACCTGGCGCTGGCCTCTCCGGAGGAGTTGGTGGCAGCGGCTCGTGACGGCGATGTCGTCCTGCGCGACAGTGGTGAGGGGCTCGATCCCTTGACGACCGCGGTGTGGCTGGCCGGGCGGACCTCGGGGACCAAGATCGGCGTGTCCTTCGAGGCGTCGTCCGATGCCATGAGGGAGAAAACCCTGGACAGCCTGGAGACGCTGACCGGCGGCCGGGTCGTGGTCGACGCGGATCCGGCTGCCGCTCGGGCACTTCGGCGCGACGGCATCGACTACGACGGCGTTCCGGTTCCGGCTCTTGAACCGGGCGATCGGAGCTTTCGCGGGCGGCGGTCGACCTATCTGCGAGGCGGTTCACCGGGTTTGGTCCTTCAGCCGCGTACGCCTTCCGAAGTGGCCGCGGCGCTGGAGTTCGCGCGGCGGCACCGGCATCTGCCGCTCGGCCTGCGCAGCGGTGGGCACGGCATCAGCGGGCGCTCGACCAACGACGGCGGCCTGGTGATCGACGTCAGCGGGATGAACACGATCGAGGTGCTCGACCCTTCGGCACGTCTCGTACGGGTCGGGCCCGGGGCGACGTGGAAACAGGTCGCCGTCTCTCTCGACAAATACGACTGGGCGCTCGGGTCGGGTGACTACGGCGGCGTCGGGGTCGGCGGCCTGGCCACGGCGGGCGGGATCGGGCTGCTGTCGCGGGCGCACGGGCTGACCATCGACCACCTGCGGGCAGTCGAGCTGGTGCTGGCCGACGGCACGCCGGTGCGCGCCTCGGCGACCGAGAACCCCGACCTGTTCTGGGCGATGCGCGGCGCCGGAGCCAACTTCGGGGTGGCGACCGCGTTCGAGTTCGAGGTCGACGAGGTGCGCGAGGTCGGCTGGGCCAAGCTCGTGCTGGTCAGCGCCGACCTTGAGGAGTCGTTGAAGCAGTACGGTGCCGTCGCCCGCAACGCGCCCCGCGACACGACGGTCTTCCTGGTCACCGGCCCGCCACGGCAGGGACAGTCGGTCATTCAGCTGTACGGCATGGTCGACTCCGACGATCCCGACGTGGTCATCTCACGGCTGACGCCCTTCGCGTCGATCGGCATGCTCGCCCAGCAGCAGGTGGTGATCACCCGCTACGCCGACGTGATGGGGGAGGCGGCCGACGTCGGTCCGGAAGGGCAGCACGGGCGGGGCGAGCCGGTCGCGCGGTCGGCGTTCGTGCCGGTGCTGACCGACGCGTTCGCCCGCGACGCGGCCCGGCTGCTGCGCTCCGGTCAGGTCTACTACTTCCAGCTGCGTCACATGGGCGGCGCGATCACGGATGTCGACCCCGGCGAGATGGCGTTCTCCTATCGCACACCCGAGATGAGCGTGGCCGCGATGGGTGGTGACCGACAGGGCCTCGACTCGCAATTCGACCGGCTCGCGGCGCATTTCGACGGCCTCTATCTCAGCTTCGACACCGACTTGCGGCCCGAACGCGTCGCCGACGCGTTTCCGCCGCCGGTGCTCGCCCGCCTGCGTTCCCTGAAGCACCGGTACGACCCGACCAACCTGTTCCGCGACAACTTCAACATCACACCCAGCACGCCCTTCACGCCCTTTGCGACCGAGGAAAATTCATGACCGACTATGGCCACGACCTGCTTTTCGGTACGTTCGTGACGCCGGCGCCCGGCGCGGTCGAGCTCGCCCAGACCGCCGACCGGGCCGGCCTCGACCTGGTCACGTTCCAGGACCACCCCTACCAGCCCGCGTTCTACGACACGTGGACCCTGCTGTCCTATGTGGCCGCTCAGACCTCGCGGATCCGGGTCAGCGGCAACGTCCTCAACCTGCCGCTGCGCCCGCCGGCCCCGCTGGC
Organism: Actinoplanes solisilvae; assembly: GCF_003999975.1. Lineage (GTDB taxonomy): Bacteria > Actinomycetota > Actinomycetes > Mycobacteriales > Micromonosporaceae > Actinoplanes > Actinoplanes solisilvae. The sequence continues at coordinate 16,853 of NZ_RJAC01000021.1, forward strand.
CCGCGCGGCGGCCTCGCTCGACATCCTGAGCGGCGGCCGCTTCGAGCTCGGCATCGGCGCGGGCGGCTTCCAGGACGCGATCGCGGCCATGGGCGGCCGCAAACTGACCCCCGCCCAGAGCGTCGACGCCCTGGCCGAGGGCATCGCCATCATCCGCGACCTGTGGGACACCGACACCCGCAGCCGCGTGAACCACGACGGCACCTACTACAACGTCGTCGGCGCGAAACGCGGACCGGCGCCGGCCCACGACATCGCCGTCTGGGTCGGCGCCTACAAACCGAAGATGCTCGCGCTGACCGGTGCTCTGGGCGACGGCTGGCTGCCCACGATGGAGTACGTTCCTGGCGGCCCGGCTGGCCTGCCCGACGCCAACGCCCGCATCGACGAGGCCGCTCTTTCGGCGGGCCGGGACCCAGCCGCCGTACGCCGCCTGATGAACTTCATGCGCATGGACGGCCCGCCGTCGAGCTGGATCGACCACTTCGCCGACCTGGCCCTGAACCACGGCATCAGCGCGTTCATCATCGGCGGCGACGACCACGCCATGGCCGAGGCGTTGGCGGCGGAGGTGGCCCCCGCGGTGCGCGAGCTGGTCAAGCGCGAGCGGGGAGCCTGACGCTCCAGTCGGCCTCCGCCAGGGGGTGGCAAAGCCCTCAGCCACCCCCTGGCGTGGGTACCCGAAACGTGGTCAGTCCGGGGTGTGGTTGACACGTCAAGCTCTTACTCGACCTCATCGAGATCGAGTATCGAGGAACAGGACCGTGAGCGACAAGAAGATCATTGCTGTGCTGGGTTCGACCGGTTCGCAGGGTGGCGGCCTGGTACGCGCCATCCTCGACGACCCGGACGGGCAGTTCGCGGTTCGGGCGATCACCCGCAACGCCGGTTCGGACAAGGCGAAGGAGTACGCCGCCCGCGGCGCCGAGGTCGTCGAGGCCGACCTGGACGACGAGGCGAGCATCGCCGCCGCGTTCGCCGGTGCCTACGGCGCGTACATCGTCACGAACTTCTGGGACGCCCTGCCCGAGTCCGAGACCCGCAACCGTTCGCAGCGCGAGAAGGACCAGGCCCGCAACGCCGCCCGCGCCGCGAAGACCGCCGGCCTCAAGCACGTCGTGTGGTCGACCCTGGAGGACACCCGCCCGCACTTCGAGCACCTCGGCAGCGAGCTGCCCGACCTCGAGGACGGCTACAAGGTGCCGCACTTCGACGTGAAGGGCGAGCAGAACGCGTACTTCATGCAGCTCGGCATCCCCACCACGTTCCTGGAGACGACGTTCTACTACGAGTCGTTCCTGGCCGGCCAGGGCCCGCGCCGCGCCGAGGACGGCAGCCTCATCCTGGCCCTCCCGCTCGCTGACACCGCCCTCTCGATGGTCGCCTCGGAGGACATCGGCCGAACGGCGTACGGCATTTTCAAGGCCGGCCCGCGCTTCATCGGCCGCACCGTCGGCCTGGCCGGCGCCCACGCCACCGGCGCCGAGCTGGCCGAGCTCTTCGGCCGCGTGCTGGGCGAGAAGGTCACCTACGTGCCCGTAACGTTCGACCAGATGCGCGCCGCCGAGTGGGACCTCGCCATGGAGGTCGGCAACATGTTCCAGTTCTACTCGGAGGCCGCCGAAACCTTCGTAGGCAACCGGGACCTCAACCTGGTCCGCGAGATCAACCCCCAGCTCAAGCCGCTCGAGCAGTGGGCCAACGAGCACCGCGACCAGCTCAAGGCCTGACCGTACGACCGCCGGCTCGTCACAGGTTGGCGAGCCGGCGAAGCCCTTTCTGCGACGCCGCGTCGGCACCGGTGAGGAACACGACCTGTTGTCCCGTGGCGTCCGGCACGTTCAGGGCCTCAACGGTAAGCAGCAGTTCCCCCACCAGCGGATGCCTGTACCCGACCACAGCCTCGGTGCACTCGTCGACCGTCTGCGCCGCCCACAGCCGCCCGAAGTCCGCGCTGCCGGCCCGCAGCTCATCGATCAGTTCGGCCAGCTCGGTGTCGTCCGGGAAGTTGCCGACGGCCAGACGCAGATAAGCGGTCGTATTCCGCGCGGCCTTCTCCCAGTCGGTGTGGGTGGCCCGCGCGGCCGGGTCGAGGAACAGCCGCCGGGCCAGGTTGACCGGCTGCCCCTGTTCCAAGCCGTGCAGCGTGTACGCGACCCGGTTGCCGGCCAGCAGGTCGAAGCGCCGGCCCACGATGTAGGCCATCCGCTCGGTGTCCGCCTCGACCAGCGACCGCAGCGAGGGCCGAACGGCCTCGGGCCCCACCGCCCGCCGCCCCGACGGATTGGCGAGCCGCCCCAGATGCCGACGCTCGGTCTCATCCAGCCGCAGCGCATCCGCGATCGAGTTGAGCACAGCATCAGACATCTGATGGTTCTCACCCTGCTCGATGCGGGTGTAGTACTTGACGCTCATCCCCGCGAGCAGCGCCACTTCCTCACGCCGCAGCCCCGGCACCCGCCGCGCCGAAGGCACAACCGGCACGCTCGTCTCGGCCGGTGTCAGGGCGGCCCGGCGGGCCCGCAGGAAATCCCCCAGCTCGGTGTTCTTGCGCGCAACCACAACAACATGGTCACTCGCCGACGCCCACAACGCCCACCCCGGGCACCAAAAACGTGATCTCCGTCCGCCCCCGCAGGGCGCCTCAGGTGCGCTTCTTCCGAGACCAGATCACGAAGAACGCGCAGAGGACCAACATGACGACGGCGACCGGCCGTCGCAGCGTTGGAGGACCTACGTCCCCGCAGTCAACGGCAGCACATCCGGCGCCCCTAGCCGAGCAGCATCGGCGGTCTCGTCGTCCGGCTGCTCCTGGGAGGCCCGCTCAGCTTCGACCCGGAGCCGGTAGTTCTTCACCTCGTTGGCCGTCTGCTCCGGCGTCCACCCGAGCACGCCGGCCATGAGATCAGCCGCCTCCTGAGCCGAAGCCACCCCCCGGTCGAAGGTCTCGATCGAGATGCGAGTACGCCGGGTCAGAACGTCCTCGAGATGACGAGCTCCCTCGTGGCTGGCCGCATACACGACTTCCGCCCGCAGGTAGTCGTCTGCCCCGCCCAGCGGCTGCCCGAGCGACTTGTCCGCCGCGATCAGTTCGAGGACTTCGTGCACGAGGTTGCCGTACCGGCCCAGCAGGTGTTCGACCCGGGCCACGTGCAATCCCGACGAGGACGCCAGCACCCGGCGCTGGTTGAACAGGGCCGGGAACCCGTCCGCGCCCAGCAGCGGCACCCTCTCGGTGCAGGACGGCGGCACCGAGCGCCCGAGACCGTGCACGCTCGCGTCCACCGCGTCGCGGGCCATCACCCGGTATGTCGTGTATTTGCCCCCCGCCACCACGACCAGCCCCGGCGTAGGACTGCCCACCATGTGCTCGCGGGACAGCTTCGACGTGGCCTCCGACTCGCCCGACAGCAGCGGCCGAAGCCCCGCGTACACCCCCTGCACGTCCGACCGTGACAGGGGCGTGGTCAGCACGGTGTTGACGTGTTCCAGCAGGTAGTCGATGTCGGTGCTGGACGCCGCCGGATGTGACTTGTCCAGCGACCAGTCGGTGTCGGTCGTGCCGACGATCCAGTGCCGCCCCCACGGGATCACGAAGAGCACGCTCTTCTCCGTGCGCAGGATCAGCCCGCTCGACGACTGGATGCGATCGCGTGGCACGACCAGGTGGATGCCCTTCGAGGCGCGGACGTGGAACTGCCCGCGTTCGCCGACGAGTTTCTGTGTGTCGTCCGTCCAGACCCCGGTCGCGTTGATCACCTGCTGGGCCCGTACCTCGAAGGTCGTGTCGAATTCAAGGTCCTTGACCCGTACGCCGGTGACGCGCTCGCCCTCCCGAAGGAAGCCGACCACTTCGGTGCGGGACGCCACGTGCGCCCCGTACGCCGCCGCCGTCCGGGCCAGGAACATCGTGTGCCGGGCGTCGTCGACCTGCGCGTCGTAGTACTGGATGGCGCCGACCAGTGCGTCCTTGCGCAGCGCCGGCGAGACCCGCAGGGCGTGCGAGCGGGTGAGGTGCCGGTGCCGGGGCATGCCGCCGCCCAGCGCCATCGTGTCGTACAGGGTCACGCCGGCCCCGGTGTACGCGCGTTCCCACGCCCGGTGCTTGAGGGGGTAGAGGAACCGGACCGGCCGGGCCAGGTGCGGGGCCAGGCGCGACAGGATCAGGTCCCGCTCGTGCAGCGCCTCTTTGACCAGGCCGAAGTCGAGCATCTCGAGGTAGCGCAGGCCGCCGTGCAGCAGCTTGCTCGAGCGGCTGGACGTGCCCGAGGCCAGGTCGCGCGCCTCGACCAGTCCGGTGGAGAGGCCGCGGGTGACGGCGTCGAGCGCCGCCCCCGCTCCGACCACTCCGCCGCCGATCACCAGGACGTCGAGCTCAGCGTCGGCCAGTGCGGCCAGCGCCGATGCCCGATAGGTGGGGGAAAGTGCGACTGTCATCCCGCTTCAGTTCCTTTCGGTTTTCCGCCGCGGATAGACACAGCTCTTGTTCCTTCCGGTAATCGGCTGCGGTTACTGCCTCAGTCCACGTCTACCCAGTTCAGCGTCCGTTCCACGGCCTTCTTCCACTTGGCATAGCCTTCGGCCCGCTGCTCGTCGTTCCATTCGGGCTGCCAGCGCTTCGATTCGTTCCAGTTCTCGCGCAGCTCGTCGGTGTTCTTCCAGAAACCAACGGCCAGACCAGCCGCGTACGCCGCCCCGAGCGCGGTGGTCTCCGCGACCACCGGGCGACTGACCGGCACCCCGAGCACGTCCGCCTGGATCTGCATGCACAGGTTGTTGGCCGTGATGCCGCCGTCGACCTTGAGCACGTCCAGATTGACCCCGGAGTCCTGCGCCATCGCGTCGACCACGTCTTTGCTCTGGTAGCAGATCGATTCGAGCGTGGCCCGGGCGATGTGCGCGTCGGTGTTGTAGCGGGACAGCCCGACAATCGCCCCGCGCGCGTCCGAGCGCCAGTAGGGCGCGAACAGACCCGAGAACGCCGGCACGAAGTAGACGCCGCCGTTGTCCTGCACCTGCGACGCCAGCCGCTCGCTCTCGGAGGCGTCGTTGAGGATGTGCAACTGGTCGCGCAGCCACTGCACGGCCGACCCGGTCACCGCGATCGAGCCCTCCAGGGCGTAGACCGGGGCCGCGTCGCCGAACTTGAAGCACACCGTCGTGAGCAGGCCGTTCTCGGAGCGGACGAGCTCGGTGCCGGTGTTGAGCAGCATGAAGTTGCCGGTGCCGTACGTGTTCTTGGCCTCGCCGGGCGCGAAGCACACCTGCCCGACCATGGCCGCCTGCTGGTCGCCGAGGTCGCCGGTCAGCGGGATCTCCCCGCCGAACGGGTTCGGCCAGCGCACCACCCCGTACGTGTTGGGGTCGGACGACGGGCGGATCTCGGGCAGCATCGAGCGGGGGATGTTGAAGAACCCGAGGAGTTCGTCGTCCCAGTCGAGGGTTTCGAGGTTCATCAGCATCGTGCGGCTGGCGTTGGTGACGTCGGTGAGGTGGTGCCCGCCGTCCTGCCCGCCGGTCATGTTCCAGATCAGCCAGCTGTCCGTGTTGCCGAAGATCGCGTCGCCGCGCTCGGCCGCCGCGCGTACGCCGTCGACGTTGTCCAGGATCCACTGGATCTTGCCGCCGCTGAAGTACGTGGCCGGCGGGAGGCCGGCCTTGCGGCGGATGACGTCGCCGCGGCCGTCGCGGTCGAGCGCCGAGGCGATCCGGTCGGTGCGGGTGTCCTGCCAGACGATGGCGTTGTAGTAGGGCCGGCCGGTCTTGCGGTCCCACACCACCGCCGTCTCGCGCTGGTTGGTGATGCCCAGCGCGGCCAGGTCGGTCGTCTGCAGGTTGGCCTTCTGCATCGCCGTGCGGATGACCGTGCCCGCCCGGTCGAGGATCTCCACCGGGTTGTGCTCGACCCAACCGGCCTGGGGCAGGATCTGCTCGTGCTCGAGCTGGTGGCGGGCCACCTCGTTGCCGCCGTGATCGAAGATCATGAAGCGGGTGCTGGTCGTGCCCTGGTCGATGGCGCCGACAAAGTCAGCCATTGCGTGCCTCCAAATGCTCTCGGCCGTGGCCTTCGGGCAGCTCTCCCGGCTCCTGCGGTCCCGCCGAGGGCAGGAACCGTCCGACCAGCACCTGGTACAGGCCGGCGCCGACAACGCCACCGATGATGGGTGCCACGATAGGGATCCAGAAATACAGATACCCTGTCTGGTCCCGCCATGCTCCGCCGTACCCGGTGAGGAAGCTGGCGAGTCGCGGCCCGAAGTCGCGGGCCGGGTTGATGGCGTATCCGGCGTTCGTGCCCCACGCCATGCCGATCGCCACGACGATCAGGCCGATGATCCACGGGGCCAGGTTGGCGCCCGGGGGAGTGCCCAGCACGTCGGTGACGGCCAGGATCAGGAACAGCAGGATCGCCGTGCCGATGATCTGGTCGCGGAAGGCGCCCCACTCGCCGACCGGCAAAGTCCCGTTGCCGGGCAGCGTGGAGAAGACGCCCTGGGTCTTGATCGTCAGGCCCGGGTCGGCCGCGTGCAGCACCTCGGTGTAGTTCCACCGCACGAGGAGCGCGGCCACGAAGGCGCCGAGGGTCTGCGCGAGGGCGTACGGGAGGACCTTGCGCCACTCGAAGCCTTTGAAGACCGCGAGCGCGACGGTGACGGCGGGGTTGAGGTGCGCCCCGCTGACGCGCCCGGCTACGTAGATGCCGAGCACCACGCCGAGGCCCCAGGCCCAGGCGATGCTGTCGTGATCACCGATGCCGGCCGCGGCCACCTGGGCCACCACGCCGACACCGAAGAGAATGAGAATCATGGTCCCGGCGAACTCAGCGGCCAGTTCGCCGACTATGCCTCCCGGGACTTTCCGAGGTGGTGCCATGTGCCCTCCTACCGTGTTACCACTGGGGCTGCCATTGCCCCGGACGCTAGGTATCGAGTCGAGCACGGACAATGAACGCCATTCGACAATGTCGAACGTCGGAAAGCTGGACGTGGCGGCTCGGCGACATAGAGTCGAAACGTGCCGGGAACAGTGCAGTCCATCGAGCGCGCCGCAGCGGTGTTGCGGCTGCTCGCGGGCGGTTCCGGGCGGCTCTCCCTGGCCGAGATCAGCCGTTCGCTCGATTTGGCCAAACCGACGACCCACGGCATCCTCCAGACGTTGCGCAAGGTCGGCTTCGTCGAGCAGGACAGGGTCAGCGGCCACTACCAGCTCGGCGCGGCCATGCTGCGGCTCGGCACCGGCTTTCTCGACGTCAACGAGCTGCGCTCCCGCTCGATCAACTGGGCCGACCCGCTCGCCGCGCGCAGCGGTGAGGCCGTACGCATCGGGACCGTGCTCGACGGCCAGGTGCTCGTCGTCCACCACGTCTTCCGGCCCGACGACACCTTCCAGACGCTCGACGTGGGCAGTCTCCTGCCGATCCACGCGACCGCCCTCGGCAAGGCCCTGCTGGCCTACCGTGCCGACGGCGCCGCCGCTCCCGCCGCACTTGACCGGTTCACCAGCCGTACGGCCGGCACCCAGCGTGAGCTGACCGAGGCCCTGCGGGCGGTACGCGAGGCCGGCTGGAGCGCCGAGGTCGAGGAGTTGCACCGCGGCGAGGCGTCGATCGCCGCGCCGATCCGGGCCTACGGCGGGCTCGTCGTCGGCGCGATCGGCATCTCGGGCCACGTCGAACGCATCTGCGACAGCCACTACCGCCCGCGGCCCGCGCTGGTGGCCAATGTGAGGGACGCCGCCCGCGCGGTCTCCCGTGATCTTGGAGCGACATTCCGAGGAGGGGCCCCATGACCGAGCGCTACGTCGTCGCCATCGACCAGGGCACCACCTCGACCCGGTGCATCGTCATCGACCGGCGGGGCCAGCTCGTCTCGCTCGCCCAGCAGGAGCACAAGCAGCACTTCCCGAAGCCGGGCTGGGTCGAGCACGACGCCGCCGAGATCTGGCGCAACGTCGAACGGCTCGGCCCCGAGGCGCTGCGCCGGGCGGGCGCCACCATCGACCAGGTCGCCGCCATCGGCATCGCCAACCAGCGCGAGACCACGATCCTGTGGGACAAGAAGACCGGCCAGCCGATCGGGCACGCCGTCGTCTGGCAGGACACCCGCACCGACACGATGGTCGGCCGGCTCGACCACCTTCCGGGCGCTGAGGGCGTACGCCACCGGTCCGGTCTTCCCCTGGCCACGTACTTCTCGGGGCCGCGAGTGCGGTGGATGCTCGACCACACACCCGGCTTGCTCGAGCGGGCCGAGCGCGGCGAGGTGCTGTTCGGCACGATGGAGACCTGGCTGATCTGGAAGCTGACCGGCGGGCTGCACGTCACCGACGTGACCAACGCGAGCCGCACGCTGCTGCTCGACATCCACACGCTCGACTGGTCGCCGGCGTCGCTCGAGTTCTTCGGCATCCCGCGCGCGATGCTGCCCGAGGTGCGCCCGTCGATCGGCGTGTTCGGCACGGCCACCGCGGCGTTCCCCGGGGTGCGCATCGGTGCGGCACTCGGCGATCAGCAGGCGGCCCTGTTCGGCCAGACCTGTTTCGCGCCGGGTGAGGCCAAATGTACGTACGGGACGGGCAGTTTCCTGCTGCTCAACACCGGTTCGGAACTGGTGCGCTCGACCCACGGCCTGCTCAGCACCGTCGCCTATCAGATCAAGGGCGAACCGGCCGCGTACGCCCTGGAAGGCTCGATCGCGATCACGGGTTCGCTGGTGCAGTGGTTCCGTGACCAGCTCGAACTCATCGCCAGCGCGCCGGAGATCGAGACGCTGGCGCGCACTGTCAGCGACAACGGCGGGTGCTACATCGTGCCGGCGTTCAGCGGCCTCTACGCCCCGCACTGGCGCAGCGAAGCCCGCGGGGTGATCGTCGGGCTCACCTCGTACATCACCAAGGGTCACCTCGCCCGAGCCGTGCTGGAGGCCAGCGCGTGGCAGACGCGCGAGGTGGTCGACGCGATGAACGCCGATTCGGGGCTGGCGCTCAAGACGCTGCGCGTGGACGGCGGGATGACGGCCGACAATCTGCTCATGCAGTACATCGCCGACGTTCTCGATGTGCCGGTGGTGCGGCCGCTCGCTGCTGAGACCGTGTCGCTCGGGGCGGCGTACGGCGCTGGGCTGGCTGTCGGCTATTGGCCCGATCTGGAGGGTTTGCGGCAGAACTGGCACCGGGCGGCGCAGTGGATGCCCACGATGGACGCCGAGCGCCGCGACAGCGAGTACGCGAACTGGAAGCGGGCGGTGTCACGCACGTTCGACTGGATCCAGGGCTGACCTGTTTTTCGTAAGCGCCGACCTGAGCGGGGCCAGATAGGCGGCCGTCTTCTTCGCGTGGGGAAGGAAGCCGGCCAGGGCGTCGTGGTCGCCGGCCGCGCGCAACGCCTCGACCAGGGCGAGGGCCTCGTGCGGGATCTCCTCGGGGCCGGGGCGGCGGCCCAGCGCGACGACCCGCTCGGCCAGGGCACGTCCGGTTGTGACGTCGCCGGTGACGACGGCCAGACGGGCGCGCACGACCTCGGCCATCCCCGGATAGTTCAGGTCGACGCTCACAGTGGCGGCGACCTCGCGGGCGCGGGCGATATCGCCGCGGCGGGCCAGCGCGAGGGCTCCGGTCAACGGACCGCTGCGGATGTACGGGCAGGCCATGCCGACGATCGGGCCCTGGCGCAGGCTCAGGTGCTCGTCGAGGAACGGGTCGACCTCGTCCCAGCGGCCCAGCTCCTCCAGGCAGACCAGCACCGCCGCGGTGCCGTGCAGGCGGTCGTGCGGGGAAAGATCACGAGCCCAGTCGTACGATCGATGGGCGTGCTCCAGGGCCAGCTCGTAATCGCCGCGGACACCACCGACGACCAGGCAGGCGATGGCGTGCCCGAGCGCGCGGTCCCGGTTGCGGCCCTCCTGCTCGACCAGGGCCACCTCGTCGAGCACGGTCGTGACGGCGTCGTCGTAGCGCTCCTGCAGGAACCGGACCGCGGTCAGGCCGAGCAGCGCCTGCGCGCGCAACATGGGCGAACCCAGCCGGTCGGCCAGCGCGCAGGCCTCGTCGGCGGCCGCCTGCCGGCCGGTCACCGGGACGGGGTCGTCACGGCCGGTCCACGCCCAGCGGCCCCCGCACAGCGCGCGCAGCGCCAGCAGCTGGGTCTTCGTGGGCGGGTCGGCGACCGCGGCCAGGCCCTCGTCGATCACGCGGTCGCCGAGAGCGGGATCGGCCGGCGCGCGGAAACCACCCCAGCGGGCCACGACCATCTGCGCGGTCTTCAGGCAGAGACCGGCCCGCCGATCGCCGTGCTCGGGGGCGTTGCGCAGCGCCGTGATCGCCTCGCGCCACGCCTGGACGGCCTCGTCACCGGCGTACGCGGTCTCGTGGTCGTCGCCGATCGCCTCGAGCGCGCCGGCCCGCTCGGCCGGGGTCGCGGCATGCCGTACGGCGGCCCGGTGCAGGTCGAGAGCGCGCGGGACGGCCCAGCGGCGGCGGGCGGCGATGCCGGCGGTGATCAGCGAACGAAAGGCCTTGCCGCGTGTCCACTCGTCGGCGTCAGGGCCGTCGGCGGCGGCTGAGTAGTGCACGGCGACGAGTTCGATCACCTCGTCGATGCGTTCGCGGGAGACCTCCTCGAGCCAGGCTGCGACCTCGGCGTGCCCGGCCGCGCGCTGGGCCGCGGGCAGACTCGCGTACGCCACGTCGCGCAGCAGGGCGTGCTGGAAGGCGTACTCGTCGTCCCGGGCATGAATGAGGCTTTTGTCCTCTAGGGCGGCCAGGATCGTCGGCAAGTTGTCGCCGAGGCGAGCACGCAGCGGCGGGGTCCAGAAGACGCGGCCCATCACGGACGCGGCCTGCAGCAGGCGCTTCTCGTCGGCGGGCAGGGCGTCGACGCGGGCGGCCAGCAGGGCGTGCAGCGTGTCGGGCAGGGAGTCGTCGTCCTTCGCGTGGGCGGCGAGCTGGGCCAGGAAGTACGGGTTGCCCTCGGCCCGAGCCAGGATCTCGTCGCGGCGGCTCGGCGGATGAGGGAGAGCGGCCAGGAGCGTACGGCTGTCGTCGGGCGGGAGCTCGCGCAGCGACACCATGCTGACGTCGGGGCGCCCGGGCTGCGACTCGAGGAACTCGGGCCGAGCCGTGGTGAGGACGACGATCGGGCCGTGGGCGCGCGTCACCAGGCGCGACAGCATGCCGACCAGGGGAGCGCCGGCCCAGTGCAGATCCTCGACGACCAGCAGCAACGGGCCGCGGGTGGCGAACGCGGTGGCCAGGCGGGGCCAGGCGCGGCTCAGCTCGTCGGCGACCTCGCGCGGGTCGGCGGCGTCGAGCGGGTTGTCGGGGAGCCGTACGGCGGCGGTGGTGGCCAGGGCGAAGATCGTGGTGTCGAGCTCGGCCGGAGTCAGGCGCTGGCCCTCGAGGACCTCGCGCAGGTGGTCCCGCAGACGCTGCTGGGCGCGGGCACCGGAGTCGCCGAGCGGGATGCCGCACGCCTGACGCAGGATCTCGCCGAGCGCCCAGAACGTGATGCCGTCCCCGGCCGCGAGGCACCGGCCGACCAGCACCCGGGCGTTCTCCTGCCGCGCGACGATCTCGTGCACGAGCCGCGTCTTGCCGATCCCGGCGACGCCGGTGACCGTGATCAGGCGAGGGCGGCCGCTGGTCACGGCCTCGTCGATGAGGCTGAGGACAGCTTTGAGCTCGTCGGCCCGGCCGATCATGGGGGTTTCGCGGGCGGATTTCGTCGGCGCGGCTCGATCGATTTCGCCGTTCAGAAGCCGGTAGGCGATGACGGGCGGCGCACCCACCGAGTAGGCGTCGCTGAAGCGGAACCCCGCCGCGTCCGCGGAGCCGTTCGCCGCCGGATCCGCGGAGCCGTTTCCTGCCGGGTCGTCGGTACCGTTCGCCGCCGGGTTCGCTGGGCCGTGGCTGAGCGCCGCCCGGTTCGCTGGGCCGGGGCTGAACGCTGCCGGGCTCGAGGCGCCGGCGCGGAACTCGACCTGCTCGGCGGCCCGGCGGGTTCGGTCGGCGACCAGGACAGTGTGCGGGGCGGCGGCGGCCCGCAGGCGAGCGGCGCTGTCGAGGACGGCACCGCCGATTCGGGAGAGCTCGGCCCCGGAGGCCGGTGCGATGATCTGGCCGGTGTCGACGCTCAGCCGGATCGGGGCCGGGCAGCGACGCAGAATCTCGGAGGCGGCCCGCAGCGCGCGGACGGCATGGTCCTCGCGGGCCGTCGGGAAGCCGAAGATGCCGATCACCCCGCCGCCGAGCAGCGGCTGCACCGCGCCGCCCCAGCGAGCGACAATCTCGCCGAGCTGGTCGGTCCACCGGGCTATCTCGCGGCGCGCACTCTCCGGATCGGCGTCGGCCGCCGTGCCCCGAACGCCCCGAAGGTCCGCGTCGAGAACCGTGACGAGCTTGCGTTCCTCGTCCGGCCCATTCCCGCCCGATTCGCTCGGGCCTGTGCGGGCGGACTCTTCGGCTCTCGTGACAGCGCGCTCTTCGGCTCTCGCGGCCGCCGGAGCTCCCGCTCGCCGTGGAGCCGAGCCGTGCGCACTTCCATCCAGTTCCGCTGCCTGGCCGCCCGCCCCGGCTCGGGCCGTTTTCCCCGCCCGGACGCCCGCCGTTCCTCGCGCTTGTTCCTCCACCACCCCGCCGGTCGACAGGGTGCGGTGCAGTTGCTGGAGGTCGGCTCGGGGTTCGACGTCGAGTTCGGCGCGGAGCTGGGCGGCCAAGCGGTCGTACCAGCGGAGCGCCACGTGGCGATGGCCCCGGCCGGCTTCCAGGCGCATCAGGCGGGCGTAGGCCTCTTCGTGCAGCGGGTCCAGGGCGATCAGGCGTAGCAGGTCTCGCTCGGCCTGCTGCGGGGTGCCGCCGGAGGCCCGGGCCAGCAGCAGGGGGACCACGGCGTCGCGCAGCTCGGTGCGGCGGGGCTCGGCCCAGTCGTCGAACCTGTTCTCGGGGAGAAGGTCGCCGGTGTAGAGCGCCAGGGCCGCCTCGGTGTCGCCTTTGCGCGCGGCCTGCTCGAATGCGTCCACGTCTGTCCACAGATTGTCCGTGGCGAACAGCAGCATGCCGTCGCGCTGCCGGAGCCGGTCGGAGCCGAGCACGCGGCGGGCGTAGTGCAGCGCCTTGTTCAGGCGGCGAAGACCGACGTCGCCGGCGGCGTCCGGCCAGAGCAGGTCGACGGCCTGGTCCCGGTGCAGGCGGCGATGCAGGCACAGGATCTTGACCAGGGCGGTCGCGCCACTGCGCCGCCACTCGCCGTCGGGCACGTCGCGGCCGGCGACCTCCACGCGGAAGCCGCCGAGCAGATGAACGCGCAGTGCGTCGGCCACGCGGTGATTGTGCGCTGTTCGAGCGCGCAGTGCGGACAGCAAACGGACAGAGATGGGAAAACGGGCTGGTTACGTTCCCCGGCAACCACTGAGGAGAGGGAACTGAGATGACTACGGCTACGGCGGTCAACGAGCAGAAGCTCATGGAATTCGTCTTCAAGTCGGTCGGTGACTTCGGCGCGATGCTGAACGGGTCGCTCGCGGTGATCGGGGACAAGCTGGGCCTGTACCGGGCGATGGCCGGGGCCGGCCCGATCACGCCGGGCGAGCTGGCCGACAGCACCGGGACGGTCGAGAGATACGTGCGGGAATGGCTGTGTGCACAGGCGGCGGCCGGTTACGTCGCGTACGCCGGGGACGATCGGTTCGAACTGCCTGTGGAAAACGCGATCGCGCTCACCGACGAGAGCAGCCCGGCCTGCGTGATCGGCGGGTTCGAGCTGATGCTGGCGGCGGTGCGCTCGACCGACCGGATGGTGACGGCCTTCCGTACGGGAGCGGGGGTGGGCTGGCACGAACACCACAAGGACCTGTTCGAGGGCTGCGAGCGGTTCTTCCGGCCGGGGTATCACGCGCACCTGACCGCGGAGTGGATCCCCGCGATGGACGGCGTCGAGGAGCGGTTGCGGACGGGGATCCGGGTGGCCGACGTGGGCTGTGGCCTGGGGGCCTCGACGGTGCTGCTGGCGGGGGCGTATCCGGCGTCGACGTTCGTGGGCACGGACTACCACGACGAGTCGATCTCGTCGGCGCGCGAGCGTGCGGCCGCGGGCGGTGTCGGCAACCGGACGCGGTTCGAGGTCGGACGGGCGAAGGAGCTGTCCGGGACGTACGACCTGATCTGTCTTTTCGACAGCCTGCACGACATGGGCGACCCGGCCGGCGTGCTCGGCCACCTGCGGGAAAGCCTGGACCCGGCGGGCAGCGTGCTGCTGGTCGAGCCGTACGCGGGAAACGCGATCGCCGACAACCTGAACCCGGTCGGCGCGGTCTACTACGGCGCGTCGACGCTGCTCTGCACGCCGAACTCGCTGTCGCAGGAGGTCGGGGCGGCCCTCGGGGCGCAGGCCGGCGAGTCGCGCCTGCGCGCGGTGGCCGAGAGCGCCGGTTTCACCCGCTTCGACCGTATCGCCGAGACCCCGTTCAACATGGTCTTCCAGCTGCGCCCGTGATCCGCGGCGTCCGGTCCGGCAGCGTCGCCGGACCGGTCCGCCGGATCGGTCTCCGCTCGGCGTTGACGCAATCAGTTGGTTGCTATACATTGAGTGGCAACCAAGTGGTTGCTATTCAGGAGGCGGACATGGCATTTCCGGATCGGATCGAGCGGACAGTCGAGCTGGCGCAGGCGCCGGAGCGCGTGTGGGCGGCGTTGACCACGGCGGAGGGGCTGGGCACGTGGTTCGGCAACCGGGCCGAGGTTGACCTGCGGATCGGTGGGCAGGCGAAACTGTGCTGGGAGAGCGGCGACACGGCGACGCTGACGATCGAGCGGCTCGAACCGCCGCGGGTGTTCGCGTACACGTGGCCGATCTACGGGCTGCCCGACGGGGACCCGCGCCGCACCTATGTGGAGTTCACGCTGGAGGCCAACGGGGGCGGCACTACGCTGACCGTGGTCGAGTCGGGCTTCTCGCAGCTGCCCGACGACGACCACAAGAAGGCGTTCTCGGGCAACACCGAGGGCTGGAAGAACGAACTGGGTGAGCTGGTCGCGTATCTCGATGGAAAACTCTGACCTGGAGTCCGTGGCGCAGGAGGTCTTCGCGGCCCTGGCCGACCCGAGCCGGCGAGCGATCCTGGCCGCGCTGGCGGCCCGGGGCCCGGCCACCGCGACCGACCTCGCCGCCCGGTTACCGATCACCCGGCAGGCCATCGCCAAGCACCTCACCCTGCTGGGCGAGGCCGGCCTCGTGATCGCCGAACCCGGCGAGCGCCGCCGGGTCCGCTACCGCCTGGACTCGGGACCGATGAAGGTGGCGCAGCAGTTCCTGGGCGTGCTGGCCCGCGACTGGGACGGGCCGCTGGCCGCCCTCCGGGACCGGCTGGGATAGCCGGCCTCAGGCCGCTGTGCTTAGGCGCTCTGCTCAGGCCGCTCTGCTCAGGCCGCCGTGCGCTCAGACGCCGTGCTCAGGGGCGCCGTGCTCTGGCGGATCTGCAGGTGGGCCGGGAAGACACAGCGCCAGTGCGGGGCGATCTGACGGTTGATCAGGGCTCTCGTGGCGGCGGCGGCCATCTGCTCGACAGGCTGGTGGACCGAGGACATGGGCGGATTGGCGCACTCGGCGATGACACTGTCGTCGAAGCCGACGACCGCCACGTCACGGGGGATGCGCCGGCCGGCGTCGCCCAAAGCCTGCATCGCGCCGGTGGCCAGCAGGTCGCACCCGGCGAAGATCGCGTCGAGGTCGGGGTGCTCGGCCAGCAGGCGCTGGGTCAGCTCGTAGCCGGCCTCACGGCGGAACTTGCCGGTGGCCGAGATCTCGGGCAGGTCGAGGTCTTTGACGGCACGGCGGTAGCCCTCGCGGCGGCCCTCGGCGCACGAGTTGCCGTCGGGACCGTGCAGGGCGGCGATGCGGCGGCGACCCGTCTCGAAAAGATGGTGAACCGCCGCGTACGCCCCCTCGGGGTTCTCCAGGCCGACGAAGGGCAGGCCGGGCACGGTGGGGCCCATCGTGACGACGCGTTCGCAGCGGCGGTAGAACTCACCGGCCAGCACGGGTGGCACGTTGATCAGCAGGACACCGAGGCTGACCGAGGCGGCGATGCGGTTGAGCAGGGCGGCGGTGTTCAGCTCGTCGACCACGTGGACGCGGAGCTGGGCGTTGCTGCCGGCCAGCTCCTGCAGGATGCCGGCGGTGACGCGGCCGTAGTAGGGGCTCGTGCCGAAGACGGACGTGTCGTCGACGATGACCAGCTCGACCACGTCGCCGTGGCCGGACGCCAGGGCCCGGGCGACCGGGTCGGGGCGGTAGCCGAGGTCGGTGATGACCTGACGTACGCGTTCGCGGGTCTGGGCGGCGACTCCGGGGGCGTCGTTGATGACGCGGGAGACGGCCGCTTTGGAGACGCCGGCTTCCGCGGCGACGTCGGCGAGCGTGGGTCTCCTGTGTGACATACGCCCAGTCTATGAGGGCCGCCCGGTGGTCCCGCATCGGGATTTCCGGCCGCTATCGTGCGGACATGCCCTCAGGATGATCGCGAGGTTGCCATGACCACTGGGCGGTTGCCGTTCCTGCTGCTGTTCGTGTCGTTCCTGCTCACGTTCCTGTCGACGCGGACCATCACGCGGATGATCCGGGCGGGCCGAGGGCCGTTCCGGAACAACATCTCGGGCGGAGTGCACATCCACCACGCCGTGCCGGGGATCATTCTCACCCTGATCGGTGCGTACCTGTCGGTCGCGACGGGCGGCACACGGCCGTGGGCCGAGGTGGCGGGGGTGCTGATCGGGGTGGGGTCGTCGCTGATCCTGGACGAGTTCGCGCTGATCCTGCATTTGAAGGACGTCTATTGGTCGCCCCAGGGGCAGCTGTCCGTGCAGCTCGTCGCGTTGACGCTCAGCGTGATGGGGCTGGCCTTGCTCGGGCTGAATCCGATCACCGCGACGGACGGGCTGGGCGCCGGGCATGTGGTTGTGGTGGTGTCTGCCCTGGTGCACCTGGCGGCGGTGCTGATCTGCGTGCGCAAGGGCAAATACTCGACCGCGGTGATCGGGGTGTTTGTTCCGCCGATCTCGTGGGTCGGGGCGTTCCGGCTGGCCCGGCCGGGGTCGGTGTGGGCTCGGCACCACTACGACGCCGCCAAAGGTGTGCGGGCCAAGGACCGGGCCGACGGGTTCGACGCGCGCTTCGGCCGGTGGGGGCTGAACATCGCCGACCTGATCGCGGGGCGGCCGTCGGAGCAGGCAGTCGCTGGGCCTTCGGGGCAACTGGCCGTGAACCGGCAGGGCGAGCAGGGATAGCGCTTCGGCTTCGCCGGCTGCGGACCGGTGCGGCGAGCAGGCGTAGCGCTTCGGCGACGGTGGTGGCCATGGCGTCGCGGGCGGGGCCAGGTAGCGGCGGGGTTCGACCAGGTCGGGGTGGTCGCGCAGGGCTGCTCGGATCTCGCCGGTGAAGGCCAGGTCGAGAGCCGTGCCAATGTTGATCTTGGATATGCCCGCACGGACCGCGGCGATCAGTTCGTCCTCCGGTACGCCGGAGGAACCGTGCAGAACGAGCGGGATTCGAACAGATTCGTGCAACCGGGCGACTAGATCGTGGTCGAGTCGGGCTGTGCGGGTGTGCATGGCATGCGACGAGCCGACCGCTACGGCCAAGGCGTCGATGCGGTGGCGGCGGCGAAAGCGGAAGCCTGGGCGGGGTCGGTGCGGGCGCCGGGGGTGTGGGCGCCGTTCTTGCCGCCGATTTCGCCCAGTTCGCTCTCTATCCACAGGCCGGCGTGGTGGCAGAGCTTGGCCGCCGCGGTGGTGGCGACGATGTTCGCGGCGTAGGGGAGCCGGGACGCGTCGTACATGACCGAGCCGAACCGTTGGCGGCGGCCCGGGCCAGCAGGTCATCCGACTCGACGTGGTCAGATGCAGGGCAACGGGGACGGTGGAGTCCCGGGCGACCGCGCGCGGCGGCGGCGATCGGGGTCAGGCGGCCGTGGTGGAAACGGACGGCGTTCTCGCTGATCTGCAGGATGACGGGGCGGTTGGCCTGCTCGGCGCCGGTGACGACGGCCTCGGCGTGCTCGACGGTGATCACGTTGAAGGCGCCGGGGTCGACGGCGGCGCCGTCCGGCGTGACCGCCAGCAATCCGCCCGGTCCGAGCGAGACGACAACCGGACTGCTCGTCGCTGCACGAATCTGAGCGATCGTGGCGTCGGTGAGCAGGTTGTGGACGCTGGTTGTCGTATCGCTCAGTAGTTCGCTCAGCCTGTGGACGCTCGTTGTGTCGCCGAGCAGTTCGACCAGTTCGGTGGTGTTGGGCTTGGCGAGGGCGGGGCGAGCAGCCAGTGCCGACCGGCCTGACCGTGATCCTGTCCGAACCGCACGACCGCGCGATGCTCACCCTGCCCGGAACGATCTCGGCCCTGCGCCCCGGCGATGTGAGCGACGAACTGCTCGTTCGTGCGCGTCATGTGCATGTGGCGTCGCTTTACCTGCAGCCGGGGCTGGCCGCGGGACTGAGCGAAGTGTTCGAACGCGCACATCGCGTCGGCCTGACCACATCACTCGACACGAACTGGGATCCCTCCGGTAAGTGGGAGTCGCTCAGCGGGATCCTCGAGCACACCGACGTGTTCCTGCCGAACGCCGCCGAACTGCTCGCCGTGACCGGTGCGTCCAGTCCGGAGGAAGCTGCCGCGAAGTTGCCCGGCACGACGGTCGTGATGAAGGACGGCGCTCGGGGCGCTCAAGCGTGGTGGCCCGAAGGCTCGTGCGCGGCCCCGGGCGTAGAGGTCGACGTGGTCGACACGACCGGGGCGGGCGACAGCTTCAACGCCGGTTTTCTCGCGGCCCGTCTGAGCGGACACGACCTGCCGTCCGCGCTGCGCTGGGCTGTCACCGCCGGTTCGCTGAGCACCCGGGCCGCCGGCGGAACGGCCGCGCAGGCAACGCGAGCGGACCTGCCCGCTTAGATCGCCGGCGGAGTTGGGTGCGGCGTCAGCGGGATCTGGCGCGGCGCCAGGCCAACGCGAGCACCGCGCAGCCCAGCAGGGCCTCGGCGATGTAGATGGCGGGGGTCAGGTGCCAGTGGATGACCTCGCGCCAGCCGGGGACTATGCGAGCGGCGTAGATGACGAGCGGCTCGAAGATCAGGAGCAGGCCGGTCACGGCGGTCACGGCCAGGGGGACGTCGGGGGCGCGGCGCTGGAGGAAGGCCCCGAAGGCACCCAGGACCGGGCCGCTCAGCAAACCCGAGAACAGCCATGTGCGGTTGTCGCGGAGGACGTGTTCGAGGTGTCCGCCGTCGGCGGTCACAGCGACGATCACGTAGAAGCCGAGCAGCGCGGTGACGGTGGCGGCCACGCCGAGCAGCGCGCCACGCAGGAGTGAGCGAGTGTGCAGTCCGGCCGCGAGCGCGACGAGCAGCCACGGGGTGCTCAGGTTGCCGATCGTGTCGCGGATGCCGTCGTGGTCGCCTTTGATCAGGGCCGCGACCATGCCGAAGATCAGAGCTGAGACGAGTACGGCCACGAGCCGCCGGAGTCTCGTCATCGGAGTCGGTCGAGCAGGGCCGCGACCCGCGGGTCAGCGGCGGCGGACGGCTGGTGCACCACGTGGTAAGTGACCGACGGCAGGTCGGTGACGGGCTTGGCCACGAGCCCGGACGGCGCGGGCACGCAGCCGTTGACGATGGCGACGCCCACGCCCAGCGCGACGAAATGGGTGATGAGGGGCCAGCCTTCGGCCTCGACGGCGACCGTCCAGCCGGTTCGGGCTGAGCGAAGTGAGCGTTCGAGCAACAACCGTTGGGGACGGTGCTGCGGCGGGACGACCATTCGCTCACCGGCCAGGTCACGCAACTCCACCGAGCGGCGGCGGGCCAGCCGATGGCCGACCGGAACGAGCAGCGCCTGTGGAAAAGTGGCGAGCTCGGTGACGGTCAGGTCGTCGGGGAGGACGTCGAGCACACTCACTCCCACGTGGGCCTGTCCGCTGCGAACGGCGGTGAGCATCTGCCGATGGTCGCAGTTGATCAGGCGCAGGCGGGCCGGTTCCTCGGCCAGCATCGTGCGGATGGCGTCGCCGAGCAGATAGAGGTAGGCGCCCTGGCCGGCCGCGAGCACGATCGGACGGGTGGACTCGGCGCCGGCGAACTCGGCGAGAAACTGCGCGAGCCGCTCATCGTGCGAACGCGCGAAACGCGCAACCGCTTCACCGTCGGCGGTGAGCACGAGACGGCGGCCGTCGCGGTGATAGAGCGGCCGTCCCAGCGACTCGGCCAGCTTGCGCACCTTGACGTGCAGCGCGGGCTGCGAGATGCGCAGTTCGGCGGCGGCCTTGGTGAAGTTGAGGTGATCGGCGAAAACCGCGAACGACGCGAGCGATTCGGCCGAGACGCCGCCCGCGGTCACCGGGCCGGCCGCAACGCCAGAGCCGAGTCGCCGGCCCCGGGCTTATACGCACGCATAGCCGCGAACTATAGCCGCGAGGCCCGCGATAGGTCGGCACTAGTCCGCTTGACGTTTTCCTATATCGGAAACTATCGTGGCGGCATGGCACGAGCAGCGACGACGTCGGACGCGTTCAACGCGATCGCCGAACCGCAGCGCCGGGACATCCTGGCCCTGCTGCGAGCAGGTGAACGCCCTGTGACCGACCTGGCCCACGAGTTGGGGATGAGCCTGCCGGGCGCGTCCAAGCACCTGCGGGTGCTGCGCGAGGTGGGCCTGGTGCGCGACCGCAAGGCGGGCAAACAGCGGCTCTACGGCCTGGACGCCCGTGGGCTGCGCCCGATCCACGAATGGGTCGGCGGCTTCGAGCAGTTCTGGAACGAAAGCTTCGACCGCCTGGACACCTATGTGCAGGACCTAAAACACGCACGGCAGGGGGAATGATGGCGGAGGAAAATCGGGAAATCCTGATCTCCCGGGTGATCGACGCGCCACGAGAGCTGGTGTTCGAGGCCTTCACCGAGGTCAGGCACCTGTCCCAGTGGTGGGGGCCGCACGGTTTCACCACCACGACCCGCGCTTTCGAGTTCCGCGAGGGCGGCGCCTGGGATTTCGTGATGCACGGCCCGGACGGCACCGACTATCAGGAGTGGATCGACTGGACCGAGATCGCCCCGCCCGAGCGCATCGCGCTGCTGCACGGTGAGTCCCGCGACGACCCGAACGCCTTCGAGTCGTTCCTGACGTTCGAGCCCGACGGCGCGACGACCCGCGTCGTGATGCGCACGGTATTCCCGACCAAGGAGCTGCGCGATCAGGCGGTCGAGAAATACGGGGCGATCGAGGGTGGCCGGCAGACCCTGAGCAACCTGGCGGCGTACGTCATCAAGGCTTTTCGGAAAGGGGCGGAGAACTGATGTCCGTGTTCTTCAGCGTGTCGATGTCGCTGGACGGGTTCGTAGCGCCCGAGTCCGCCGACGAATTGATGGGGCGCCAGTGGATGGAACTGCAGGCGTGGGTGTTCCCGCAGCGGTTCTTCCGGGCGAACCTGAAGCTCGGCGGGGGCGGTGAGGAGGGGCGCGACAACGACATCCTGCAAGCGACCTTCGAGCGTACGGGGGCCAGCGTCATGGGCAAGCGAATGTTCGACGCCGGCGAGCATGCGTGGCCCGAGGACGCGCCGTTCCACACGCCGGTCTTCGTCGTCACCCACGAGAAGCGTGACCCCTGGGAACGGCCGGGCGGAACCACCTTCCATTTCGTGAACGACGGCATCGAGGCCGCGCTCGACCAGGCTCGCGAGGCCGCCGGTGACCGGGACGTGCGCATCGCGGGCGGCGGCACGACGATCCTGCGGTACGTGAACGCCGGCCTGGTCGACGAGTTCTCGATCGCCCTGTCGCCCGTGCTGTTCGGCTCCGGGATCCGCTTGTTCGAAGGCGTGGACGCGTCGAAAGTCGCGCTGAAGCAGGTGCGTTCGGAGTCGTCGTCCCGGGTGACGCACCTGACCTACTCCGTACGCGCACGGTAGGCGTTCGTCCCTTCAATCCGGTGAATGTCATCGTGGCGATGAATTTCCGCTGGGCCACCAGGAACGCGACGATCAGCGGGGCGGTGGCGAGCACGTTGCCGGCCATGAGCTTCGCGATCTGAGAAACGGAGCGATCTGCGTCACACCAAGCGGTCAGAATCGGTTCGCGAGCAACGAATGTTGTGCATCGGGGCTCCGCGATGGCAGCCTCGGTGCGTGCTGTCCAGGATTCCCCTCCCACTACAGGTCGCCATCGCGGCGATCGCGGGTGTGTTGTCGTTCGAGGTGTCCCGGGCGGTCTGCACGCTCGCGCGCGACAACATCCACCCCATCCCGTTCGCCGTCCTGCTGCTGGTCGTGGTGCTGCTGCTCGCTCGGGCCTTCGGCATCCTGTTCACCCTGCCCGTCGGCACGGCGGTCATCCTGGCGTACGACTGGTTTTATCTCCCGCCGCTGCGTGATCTCTCCGAGGCCGCCTACACGGTGCTCGCCACGTTCCTCGGCATGGCCGTCATCGTCGGCACGGTGGCGACCGTGTTCGCGCGCCGGGCGGTCGCGGCCGAGCGGGCCAGCGGCCAGATGGCCGAGGTCCAGGCCTCCCTGCGCCGCCTCGCGTTGCTCATCGCCAAGGGCGAGCAACCCCAGCGGATCTTCGACGCCGTGACCCGGGAGGTCCGCGACCACCTGCACAGCGACACCGCCAACCTCGTCCGGTACGAACTCGACGGCTCGACGACCGAGCTGGCCTGCGCCGGTCTGCCCGTCCCCGAGGTGCCGCCCGCGCTGATCAAGCAGGTGCGTGACACCGGCCGCATGTCGCGGGTCGACTCCACCGCCGTCGGTGTCCCGGTCGTCGTGAACGGCCGGCTCTGGGGCATGTTCGCCGTCGGGTCGGCCGAGTCGCAGCTCCCGGCCGACACCGAGGCCCGCATGAGCGAATACACCGAGCTGGTCGCGACCTCGGTGGCCGACGCGCAGAGCCGCGCCGAGCTGATCAGCTCCCGGGCCCGCATCGTGGCCGCCGCCGACGAGGCCCGGCGCCGCATCGAGCGCGACCTGCACGACGGCGCCCAGCAGCGCCTGGTCGCCCTGGCCCTGCGACTGCGCACCGCGGCGCACAACGCCGAGAAGGCCGACGAGGTCTCGGAGATCGGCACCGACCTCATGACCGTCATCGACGAGCTGCGGGAGCTGTCTCGGGGGATTCACCCGGCCGTGCTCTCCGACTCCGGGCTGCGGCCGGCCCTGCGCGCCCTGGCCCGCCGCTCCCCGGTCCCGGTCGAGGTCGATGTGCGGCTCGACGAGCGACTCCCGCAGCCGATCGAGGTGGGCGCCTACTACGTCGCGTCCGAGGTGCTGACCAACGCGGTCAAGCACGCCTGCGCCACCGTGGTCGAGATCGAGGCGTACGTCGAGGACAGCTCGCTGCGCCTGCGCGTGCATGACGACGGCACCGGCGGGGCCGACTTCTCCGGCGGCACCGGGCTGCTCGGCCTCAAGGACCGTATCGAGGCGCTCGGTGGCACCCTCGACGTGACCAGCCCGGTCGGCGAGGGCACCACCGTGACCTGCCGGATCCCGCTACAGCCACACGGTCGCAAGCCCGGCCGCGACCCCGGCGAGCACCAGTAGGGCCACGTTCAGCCCGACGACCCGCGCCTCACCCCGCGACAGGTGCACGACGATCCCGCCGACCTGCAGGAGCGCCAGCGCGATCGCGGCGACGAGCGCGAGCGCCACCGCGATGCCGGTCAGCGGCGGCAGGATCAAACCGAGTGCCCCGAGAATTTCGAGCACGCCGATGACCCGTACGAGGGCCATGGGGGTTTTGTCGACCCACGCCATCATGGGGAGCAACTGGGCTCGGCTGCGCAGAGCTTTCAACGCGCCCGAGTAGAGGTAGAAAACCGCGAGCAGTCCGGCGACGACCCAGTACGCGACGTGCATGTCAGCCCCTATGGTTACTGATCGTAAGTAGCCACATCATGGGGCACTGCCGGACCGCGTACAAAAGGCACATTCGTGTGCCTCAGGCACAGGGAGTTGTCAATGTCGGAGTACGAGCACACCTGCATGATCCGCGGCGACGGCGGCAAGACTCTGCGCGCGATCCTCGACCAGATCTGCAACAAATGGACGCTGCTGGTGGTCGCCACGCTCGACGAGAAACGGGTCCGCTTCACCGACCTGCGGCAGCAGATCCCCGGCATCTCGCAGCGCATGCTGACCCTGACGCTGCGCAACCTCGAACGTGACGGGCTGGTGTCGCGCACCGTGCACGCCGAGGTGCCCCCGCGGGTCGAGTACAAGCTGACCCCCACCGGCCGGAGCCTGCTGCCGCCCGCGCTCGCGCTGGCCGGCTGGGCGATGGAGCACGTGCCCCACATCGAGGCCAGCCGGGTCGCGTACGGGAAAAGAACTTAGGCGGCGATGGGCTCGACAGTCCGGCGCCGGGTCGCTGCCGGGACGGCCTTGCGGGTCCGCGTACGGCTCCGCGTGCGCTCGACCCGGGCGGGCATCTCGGTCACGACCGGCGCGGGAGCGGGCTGCACGGCGGCGTCGATGAGGATCGCGCCGTTGCACAACATGCTCCAGCCCAGGTCCTCGTGGTGGACCAGCAGCGCTGCGGTGTCCCAACCCGGCATATCGATGGGTGGGCACTCAGGGGAGTGCGTACACATGCCAATCAGACTCGTCAAAAACCAGCGCCCGCACATCGAGGCCACCACCACCCCTCTATACCGGGTAGCCGGTATCGCGATAATCGAGGCCATGACGGGGTTGCGAGTGGTGCTGGCCGAGGACGACGTTCTGCTGCGGGCGGGGATCGCCAGTCTGCTGGAGGGCGCGGGGCACGAGGTGGCCGGTCAGGCCGGGGACGCCGTCGAGCTGATGCGGCTGGTGCGGGCGGCCAAGCCTGACCTGGTCGTGTCCGACGTGCGGATGCCGCCGACGCACACGACCGAGGGTTTGCAGGCGGCGCAGGAGATCCGGGCCGAGCTGCCCGAGACAGGCGTGCTCGTGCTCTCGGCGTACGCCGATGTCGATCAGGCGATGGAGCTGCTGGCCGGTGGGCGTCGCATCGGCTACCTGCTGAAGAGCCGCATCACCGACGTGACCGAGTTCCTGGCCGCGGTCGAGCGGATCGCCGGGGGCGGCTCGGTGATCGACCCGGGGCTGGTGTCCGAGCTGGTCAGCGCCCGGCGGCGCGACGACCCGCTGGCCGTGCTGAGCGCGCGTGAGCGGGAGGTGCTGGCCCAGATGGCCGAGGGGCAGTCGAACGCCGGCATCGCCCGCCGGCTGTGGATCACCGAGGGCACGGTCGAGAAGCACGTACGCAGCGTGTTGTCGAAGCTCAACCTGCCCGAGACCGACGATCATCACCGCCGGGTGCTGGCCGTGCTCACGTTCCTTGAGGCTCGGTGACCCCGACGAGTGACCGCACGGTCACGGCGGACAGCTCGATCTTGTTGATGAAGCCGATCGCGGAGCTCGCCTCGATCAGGTCGGCGTAGTCGTCACCCGAGTGGGTGGAGATCATGATCACAGGTGTGGGGGAGAGCAGCCGGGCGAGTTCGAAGCCGCTCTCGCCGCCCAGGTTGATGTCGACCAGGGCGACGTCGGGGGCGAGCTCACCGGCGCGGCCCAGCGCCCCGGAGATGTCGGACGCGGTGCCGGCAACCACCAGTCCCTCACGCTCCAGCAGGTCGCGGGCAGCGGCGAGGAAGTGGTCGTTGTCGTCCACGAGCAGGCATCGCAGTGTCACGAGAACCAGGCTTCCACGTCGTTCGGCATCGCACATTCCTGCTAGCGGTAGTACCCGGGGCCGAACGCCGTACCCCCCGCCGTGGCACTTCTGTAGTCTCCTGTCGAAGCTTTCCGTGAGGTAGGGACTCGTTCCGGTGTTCAGTCGTATCGCCATCGTCAACCGTGGTGAGGCCGCCATGCGGCTCATCCATGCTGTCCGTGAGCTGGCCGCGCAGACGGCGGCCCCGATCGAGACGGTGGCTCTGTTCACCGACGTCGATCGAGGGTCGACCTTCGTACGCGAGGCCGACATCGCGTACGACCTGGGCCCGGCCGCCGCCCGGCCCTATCTCGACCTCAAGGCGCTCGAGCGCGCGCTGGTCGACACCGGGGCCGACGCGGCCTGGGTCGGCTGGGGCTTCGTCGCCGAGGACCCGGCCTTCGCCGAGCTGTGCGAGCGCATCGGCATCACCTTCATCGGGCCCAGCCCCGAGGCGATGCGCAAGCTCGGCGACAAGATCGGCTCGAAGCTGATCGCCGAGGAGGTCGGCGTGCCGATCGCGCCGTGGAGCCGCGGCCCGGTCGACACCCTGGATGCCGCTCTGGCCTCGGCCGAGACCATCGGCTACCCGCTGATGCTCAAGGCCACCGCCGGTGGTGGCGGCCGGGGCATCCGCGTCGTGCGCGACGCCGACCAGCTCGCCGACGCCTACGAGCGCACCAGCCAGGAGGCCGCGCGCGCCTTCGGCAGCGGCATCGTCTTCCTCGAGCGCCTGGTCACCGGCGCCCGCCACGTCGAGGTGCAGGTCATCGCCGACG
Organism: Actinoplanes solisilvae; assembly: GCF_003999975.1. Lineage (GTDB taxonomy): Bacteria > Actinomycetota > Actinomycetes > Mycobacteriales > Micromonosporaceae > Actinoplanes > Actinoplanes solisilvae. Next base: position 43,365 of record NZ_RJAC01000021.1, read on the forward strand.
GTGAGGGCACGGCGTGGGCCCTGGGCGTGCGCGACTGCTCGGTGCAGCGGCGCAACCAGAAGGTCATCGAAGAGTCGGCGTCGCCCGTTCTGCCGCCCGCGCGGGCCGCCGAGCTGAAGGCGTCGGCCGAGCGGCTGGCCGTCGCGGTGGGCTACCGCGGTGCGGCCACGGTCGAGTTCCTCTACCACCCGGGTGACGACCTGCTGGCGTTCCTCGAGGTCAACACACGCCTGCAGGTAGAACACCCGATCACCGAGTCGACCACCGGGTTCGACCTGGTCAAGGCTCAGCTGCACGTCGCGTCGGGCGGGCGCCTGACCGGGGAACCGCCGGCCGAGCGTGGGCACGCCGTCGAGGCGCGGCTCAACGCCGAGGACCCCGACCGCGACTTCGCCCCCTCGCCGGGCCGCATCGCCCGGCTCGACCTCCCGGCCGGACCGGGCATCCGCGTCGACACCGGGGTCAGCGAGGGCGACACGATTCCGGGTGACTTCGACTCGATGATCGCCAAGGTCATCGCGTACGGGAAGGACCGTGACGAGGCCCTGGGCCGCCTGCGCCGGGCGATGGCCGAGACGACGGTCGTCATCGAGGGCGGCGCGACCAACAAGAGCTTCGTGCTCGACCTGCTCGACCAGCCCGAGGTCATCGACGGTTCGGCCGACACGGGGTGGATCGACCGCGTACGGGGTGAGGGCCGCCTCGTCTCCCACAAGCACTCGGCTGTCGCGCTCTCCGTCGCCGCGATCCAGGCGTACGAGGAGGAGGAACGCACCGAGGAGGAGCGTCTGCTGTCGACGGCGTTCGGTGGCCGTCCCCAGGTGCGTCACGAGAGCGGCCGCCCCCTCGACCTGAAGCTGCGCGGCGCCACCTACCGCGTGCGCGTCGCCCGGGTCGGCGCCCGCCGGTTCCGCGTCGGCATCGAGGCCGGTCACGAGGTTCGCACCGCCGACGTCGAGCTGGAGCGTTTCGACCAGCACACCGGCCGCATCACGGTCAACGGCGAGCGCCACCGGGTCCTCACCGGAGCGCACGGCGCGGTCCACCTGGTCGAGGTCGACGGCGTCACCCACCGGGTCAGCCGCGACGAGGGCGGCGTGCTGCGCTCCCCGATGCCGGCGCTGGTCATCGCCGTCCCGCTCGAGGTCGGCGCCGAGGTCGAGGCGGGCGCGCCCGTGCTCGTGCTCGAGGCGATGAAGATGGAGGCCGTGCTCCGCGCGCCGTTCAAGGCCCGCGTGAAGGAGTCGCTGGTCGCCGTCGGCGCCAAGGTCGACTCGGGGGCGGCGCTGCTGCGGCTCGAGCCGATCGGCGACACCGAGGCCGAGGTCGAGGCGGCCGCCGAGTCCGTCGAGATCGACCTGCCGCCCGCGCCGGCCGAGTCGGCCGAGCGCCTGCGCGAAGACCTGCGCAGCCAGCTGCTCGGCTTCGACACCGACCCGGTCGACGAGCGCCGCGTGCTCGCCGGCTACCTGGGTTCCGCCGACCGGACGCTGGTGGGCGAGATCGAGCTGCTCGAGGTCTTCAGCGACCTGGCCGAGCTGAGCCGCAACCGGCCGGCCGGCGAGGACGGCCCCGGCGACACCCACGTGCACAGCGCCCGCGAGTACTTCCACACCTACCTGCAGAGCCTCGACGCCGAGCGGGCCGGGCTCACCGAGTCGTTCAAGACGCGACTGTCCAAGGCGCTCGGTCACTACGGCGTCAACGAGCTTGACCGTACGCCCGAGCTCGAGGCGGCGGTCTTCCGCATCTTCCTCGCCCAGCAGCGGGCCTCGTCCGACGTCAAGGTGGTTTCGACCCTGCTGCGCACCTGGCTGGGGGAGGCGCCGCCGGACGACACCCTGCGCGAACCGTCCGGTCTGGCCCTGGAGCGGCTGATCGCGGCCACCCAGGTGCGCTACCCGGCCCTGGCCGACCTGGCCCGCGGCGTCGTGTTCTCGTGGTTCGGCCAGCCGCTGCTGCTGCGCAACCGGGCCCGCGTCTACACCGGCGTCCGCAAGAACCTGCGCGAACTCGACCTCGACCCGAAGTCGCCCGACCGCGCCGACCGCATCGCCGAGATGGTGCGCAGCACCGAACCGCTGGTCCGCGTGCTCGGCCAGCGCCTGATGCGGCCCAGTCTCGACAACTCGGTCATGCTCGAGGTGCTGACCCGCCGCTACTACGGCAACAAGGGACTCACCGGGCTGCGTACGGAAGGCGACTTCCTGGTCGCCGAGCGCGACGGCTCGTGGATCGTCTCGGCCGCGGTCGCGTTCGACGAGCTCGGCACGGCCCTCGACGGCCTGGCCGCGCTAGCCGGCGACGTCGCGATCGACGCCGACATCTACCTGTCGTGGGAGGGCCAGCCGGCCGACTCCGACGCGATGGCGGCCGCGCTCTACGAGATCGTGAGCGCCCACCCGCTGCCCACGCAGGTGCGCCGGCTCACCACCACGGTCGCGGGTCGCGGCGGCGCGCTCGGGCACCACCACTTCACGTGGCGTCCGTCGTCGACCGGGCTGGCCGAGGAACGGCTGATCCGCGGCCTGCACCCGTACATCGCGCAGCGCATGCAGCTCGAACGGCTCCGCAAGTTCGACCTGACCCGCCTGCCGTCCTCGGACGAGGAGATCTACCTGTTCCGCTGCGTCGCCCGGGAGAACCCGAACGACGACCGGCTGGTGGCCTTCGCCCAGGTGCGCGACCTGACCGAGCTGCGCGAGCACGACGGCCGCCTGGTCGCCCTGCCGACGGCCGAGGAGACGATCGCGACCTGCCTCGACTCGATCCGGCGGGCCCAGTCGCAGCGCCCCTCGGACAAGCGGTTCAGCACCAACCGGATCGTCATCTACGTGTGGCCGCCGATCACCGTCACCCGCTCCGAGATGGAGATGCTGGCCCGCCGGGTGCTCCCGACCGCCACCGGCGCCGGGCTCGAGGAGATCGAGTTCATCGGGCGCCACCTCGACCCGGCCACCGGCAAGCTGACCAAGATCGCCGTGCGCATCTCGAACGACGCGACCGGTGCTCCCTCGCTGACCATCGGCGCGCCCTCCGACGAGCCGATCGAGCCGCTCGACAACTACCGGCTCAAGGTCCTTCGCGCGGCGGCCCGCAACACCGTCTATCCGTACGAGTTGACGGGCCTGCTGGGCGACTTCCAGGAGTACGACCTCGACGCGCTCGGCGCTCTCGTGCCGGTGGACCGTCCCAAGGGGCGCAACACGGCGGCGCTGGTCGCGGGCGTGGTCACGACCACGACTCCGCTCTACCCCGAGGGCATCACGCGGGTCGTTCTGCTGGGTGACCCGACGAAGGCGCTGGGGGCGCTGTCCGAGCAGGAGTGCCGGCGCGTCATCGCGGGTCTCGACCTCGCCGCGTCGATGGACGTTCCGTTGGAGTGGTACGCGCTGTCGGCCGGCGCGCGCATCTCGATGGACTCGGGCACCGAGAACATGGACTGGGTCGCCGCCGCTCTCAAGCGGATCGTCGAGTTCACCCAGGAAGGCCGCGAGATCAACATCGTGGTCGCCGGGATCAACGTCGGCGCCCAGCCCTACTGGAACGCCGAAGCGACGATGCTCATGCACACCAAGGGCGTGCTGATCATGACGCCCGACTCGGCGATGGTGCTGACCGGCAAGCAGTCGCTCGACTTCTCCGGCGGTGTGTCGGCCGAGGACAACTTCGGCATCGGCGGCTACGACCGGGTGATGGGGCCGAACGGGCAGGCGCAGTACTGGGCGCCGAACCTGGCCGCGGCCCGCGACGTGCTCATGTCCCACTACGAGCACACGTACGTGCTGCCGGGTGCTTCGGGGCCGCGGAGGGCACCGTCGTCGGACCCCGTCGATCGTGACATCTCCTCCTACCCGCACGACGTGCCCGGCACGGATTTCACCTCGGTTGGCGAGATCTTCTCGGCGGCCGCGAACCCGGACCGCAAGAAGCCGTTCGATATCCGGGTCGTGATGCGGGCGCTGGCCGACCAGGACCACGCGGTGCTGGAACGCTGGGCCGGCATGGCCGACGCGGAGACCGCTGTCGTACAGGACGTGCACCTCGGCGGCATCCCGGTCTGCCTGCTGGGCATCGAGTCGAAGTCGGTGACACGGCGCGGCTTTCCGCCCACCGACGGCCCCGACACCTACACGGCGGGCACGCTGTTCCCGCGCTCGTCGAAGAAGGCGGCGCGGGCCATCAACGCCGCGTCGGGCAACCGGCCGCTGGTCGTGCTGGCGAACCTCTCCGGTTTCGACGGCTCACCCGAGTCGATGCGCAAACTGCAGCTCGAGTACGGCGCCGAGATCGGCCGCGCCATCGTCAACTTCGAAGGCCCGATCGTCTTCACCGTGATCTCGCGCTACCACGGCGGCGCGTTCGTGGTCTTCTCGAAGCGGCTGAACCCGAACATGACGGTGCTGGCCCTCGAGGGCTCGTTCGCCTCGGTGCTGGGCGGAGCCCCCGCGGCTGCGGTCGTCTTCACCGGCGACGTCAACGCCCGCACGGCCGCCGACCCGCGCGTGCAGGACGCGGAGGCCCGCCTGGCCGTTGCGTCGGGCGCCGACCGGGGCGCGCTGGCCGCCGAACTCGACGAGCTGCGCAACTCGGTGCGAACCGAGAAGCTCGGCGAGGTCGCCACCGAGTTCGACCGCGTCCACAGCATCCAGCGCGCGGTCGAGATCGGCTCGGTCGACGCCGTCATCAAGGCCGCCGAGATGCGCCCCCGCATCATCGAGGCGATCTCGGCCGCCCTGCGCACGCCGCGCGGCTGACCCGCGACCGAACAAAGCCGCCCCGGCATCGCTGGGGCGGCTTTGTCGTCTCGGGCCGCCGGTCGTCTCGGGCCGCCGGTCGTCTCGGGCCGCCGGTCGTCTCGGGCCGCCGGTCGTCTCGGGCCGCCGGTCGTCTCGGGCCGCCGGTCGTCCCGGAGTGACGGCCTCGGTCAGGCCGCCGGGACGGGCCGCAGCGCGGCGGCGAGAGCCTCGGCGTTCCGCTTGTCGACGGCCGGGAAGGTGAGCGAGATACCCTCGCCCTCATCGCCGAACGCCAGCCGCAGCACACTCATCACGCCGATCTTGGCCTCGGCCAGCGTCACCTGGTCGCGGGAGATCTCACCCAGCACCGTCTTGCCGGCGCCGCCCATGAACGTCTGGGACAGGAAGATCAGACGGTCGGTGGTCACGACCACGAACTGCTTGCTGTTCTTGACCAGCAGCGCCGCCAGCGCCCCACCGGCGTCGATCGCGATCCCCTGCTTGACGGCCGTGCCGAGCCGGCTCGCGCCGAACTTCCCGACCACCGCGCGGGTGCCTGCGACCGGCTGCTCACCCGGCTGCAGCATCGAGGCGACCTGCTCGAACGCCTTCGTCTGAACCTTGTCACGCATTGACGTCTCCCCGTGGTTCTCTTCGTGAGCGCAAACGCGAGGGATCGTACTAGGCCTCCAATTAGGAAGCGCGAGTGATCTCATCGGCCCGCCCGCCACGTCCAGAGAGCCTCCGGGGTCGAGGTCTGCCCTGGAGGCCCGGTGCAGGAAAGCTCTCTAGGCCGGCCCCCTCTCCGGTTGTGACGTCGGCCAGCCCGGGGGCTCGACGCCGCCGGGGATGACGGCGGGCGGGTCGTAGGGCTGCCGGGTGAACACGAATGTGCCCAGGTCGAGGTGGGTCACCGCGCCGTCGGTGCCGCGGCGCAAGCGCAGGGTCTCACCGGCGAAGTAGCCGGTGAGACCGACCCAGGTGCCGTCGCCCGAGGGGCGCACGCGGGTGCCCAGGCCGTTGCCCGACAGCGCGCCCAGCTCGAGGAACCCGTCGGCCAGCGGGCGCAGCACGAACGGGGCCGGCCCCCAGAACCACGGCCCGGCCAGGTCGAGAACCGCCTGGTCGACGTGGGGCAGCGGCTTCCACGGGGCGGGAATGCGCGGTTCGCTATCGGCGACGATGTCGAGCAGGTCGGCCCCCAGGCCGCCGATGGGCACGCCCGCCGTGGTGTTGGTCAGCACCACCGCGCCGAGCCCGTCGTCGGGGCTCACCCAGACGCAGGCGAGGAAACCGGGCACCGACCCGGTGTGGCCTGACAGCAGGCGATCGCCGCGGCGCAGGATCTGAGTGCCCAGACCGTAGCTCGCGTCCCACGCGCCGGCCTCGGGCGCGGAAGCGGGCGTCCGCATCTCTTCGAGAGTGTCGGCGCTCAGCACACGCTCGTCGCCGTCGAGCAGGAACGCGGCGAACCGGGCCAGGTCATCCACCGTGGACCACATCACGCCGGCCGGGGCCATCGCGCCGTACTCCTGCGCCGGCTCGGGCAGCAGCACGTCGGCCCACGGATGCACGGCGAAGCCGGTCGCCTGTGGCGGGGAGGGCCGCACGCCCGTGCGGGTCAGGCCGAGCGGCTCGAGCACCTCGTCGGCCAGCACCTCGGCCCACGGCTTGCCGCGCAAGCGCTCGACCAGGGCGCCGAGCAGGGCGAAGCCGGGGTTGGAGTAGTGGAAACGCCGGCCCGGCGGATGCACTCGAGGATCGTCTTGCAGCACGTCGGTCAGCTCGGGCCGCAGCGTGCCCGGTGAGCGTTCCCACCACGGGCCGGGCGGCTCGGCGGCCAGGCCCGCGGTGTGGGCCAGAAGCGAACCGATCGTGGCGTCGCCGACCGTCGTGCCGGGGAGGTGGTCGTCGAGCCGGTCGGTGAGGGCGAGCCGGCCCTCGTCTCGCAGGCGCAGCACCAGCAGCGTCACGAAGGTCTTGGTGATCGAGCCGATGCGGTATTGCACGTCGCTGCCGGAGACGTCGCCGCGGCCCTGCGACCACACCGAACGGCCGTCGCGCACCACGGCGGCGATCATGGAGGGCGCCCTCGCGCCGACCTGGGCGGTGGCCAGGCGGTGGAGCAGGGCTCGGCTGGTCTCGGGCAGCAGATCCGGCTGGGTCGGTGACATGCCGAGAACCTACAAGGAAGCTCCGAGGTTTTTCGCGGCCCTTTTCTCCGGCTGTGGACAACTCGCCAGCGCGATCGCGATCCGATCGAGCACCGGTGTGACCGTGGGTGACAGTTGGTTGTTGATGATCGCTGAGAACACCAGCGGACGGTCACCGGGCCCGGTCACATAGCCGGAGAGGGCCGCGGCCCCGGTAAGCGTTCCGGTCTTGGCGCGCACGTTGCCGGCGGCGACCGTGCCGCGCATCCGGTTGCGCAGCGTGCCGCCGATCATCGGATCGGGATCACCGGCGACGGGCAACGCGGCCTGCCAGACCGGGAACCACGGCTCGGAGCGCACCGCCATCAGGAACCGTGCGAACGTCGCCGGTGGCACCAGGTTGCGCCGCGAGAGCCCCGACCCGTCGACCTGCCGCATCGTCGCGGTGTCGAGCCCCAGCCCGCCCAGATAGGCGGCGACGGCATTGGTGCCCGCCGCCCACGAGCCGACCCCGGCCGCACGCCGCCCGATCGCCTTCACCAGCAGCTCGGACATGACGTTGTTCGAGAGCTTGAGCAGCGGCGCCATCAGCTCCCGCAGCGGCGGCCCGGCATGCCGGGCGACCAGCGCCGCCTCGGCCGGTGTGGCCTTCCCCGTGACGATCCGGCCGTGCACGCGTACGCCGTGTCGCCGCAACGCCGCGTCGAAGACGTTCGCCGTCAGCGCTGTCGCGTCCCACACGGCCACCGTCTCGATCACCGACTGTGCCTTCGCCGCGATCTGCCCGGTGACGGTCAGCTTGTTGCTGCCATGACCGCGCGTCACGGAGATCGCGGTCGCGTTCCCGACCGTAATCGCCTCGTTGACGACGGTCATTCGTGCCCCGGCCGGTTCGACGGAAATGCGAGTCGGGCCGTTGTCCACAGGCGACGGCGATACCTTGACGCTCACCGTGGCCGCCAGATAGTTCTTGTCGGGCGCCACCGTCAGCGCCGAGACAGGAGCCGCCCCCGAGTAAGCCTCGTCGTCCCAAGCCCACTCCAACCCCCGTCGCTGCGAGTCGAAGGAGGTGTCGTCGGCGACCAGATCCCCGGTGACCACGCGCAACCCGGACGCGGCCACGTCACGGGCCAGCGCGTCGAGCCCCTCGGGCGTCAACGCCGGATCCCCCTCACCCCGCAGATGCAGATCACCGTCGAGAGAACCACCCCGGCGTACGCCGAACGCCCGCGCCTCGGTCACGAAGCGGTGCCCGGGTCCGAGGATCGACATGGCCGCGGCCGACGTGAACAGCTTCGCGTTGGACGCGGGCAGCAGCCGCCGCGTGCCGCCGCGGTCGACGACCGTCGCTCCCGTCCGAGCGTCCGCAACGACCACCCCGACCTGCGAGCCGGCCAACACCGGGTCGGCCAGCACGTCGTCGATCGCCGTCCCGATCCCGGCCGGCTCCCGCACGACCGGGGCCGCGTGGGCCGGGCCGGCAGCGGTCACGGCGGGAGGGGCGACGAGGGTGAGCGCTGCGATGAGGGCTGCGGCGGAGGCTCGTACGCGGATCATGCCTTGATCAACGATCGGCGGCCGGATCTGTGGCCTCGGCGTGGGACCGTGCCTCTGCGGGCGGCCGGGGCCGGGAGGCCAGGGGCGGCGGACGGTCGGGGGCCGGGGCGACCGCGGGCGGTAATTCGCGAGCGTCAACGATCTTGACGGGCTAGCGTGGCGGAGCTGACGACGGAAAGGAGCGATGTGATGGAGAAGATCAACAAGCGACTGGTGAACTGGGCGAGCCTGCTCGAAGACCAGACCCGGGCCCAGGCCGAGAAAGCCTCCCGCCTGCCCTTCATCTTTCCGCACATCGCCCTGATGCCCGACGCGCACCTGGGCAAGGGCGCGACGGTCGGTTCGGTCATCCCGACGATGGGGGCGATCATCCCGGCGGCGGTCGGCGTCGACATCGGCTGCGGCATGGCCGCCGTGCGCACGCAGTACCACCGCGACGACCTCAAGCCGGGCCTGGCCAAGCTGCGCACCGCCATCGAGAACGCCGTCCCGCTCAGCGCGGGCGTCTACAACACGAGCGTGACCGACACGGCCCACAAGCGGATCGAGCAGCTCACGGCGAAGGCCGAGAAGGCCGGGTTCGAGCCGGGCCACTACGCCGGCAACTGGGAGCTGCAGCTCGGCACGCTCGGGTCGGGCAACCACTTCATCGAGGTGACCGCCGACGAGAACGGGCAGGTCTGGCTCTTCCTGCACTCGGGATCGCGCGGCGTCGGCAACAAGATCGCCACGCACCACATCAAGGTCGCGCAGGCGGCGATGAAGCGCTGGTGGATCGACCTGCCCGACCCTGACCTGGCCTACCTGGCCGAGGGCACCGACGAGTTCTGGACCTACATCAAGCAGCTGCGCTGGGCCCAGGACTTCGCGCTGGCCAACCGCGACGAGATGATGGACCGCGTCGTGGACTGCTTCGCCGACTACGTGGGCGGGGACGTCCGCGAGCTCGAGCGGGTGCAGTGCCACCACAACTACACCGAGCAGGAGACCCACTTCGGCCGCAAGGTGTGGCTCTCGCGCAAGGGGGCGATCAACGCCGAGAAGGGCCGCGCCGGGCTCATCCCGGGGTCGATGGGCGACGCGTCCTACGTGGTGGTCGGCAAGGGCAACCAGGTGGCGCTGAACTCGTCGCCGCACGGAGCGGGGCGGCAGCTCTCGCGTTCGAAGGCGCGCCAGACCTTCACCCGCGACCAGCTCCGCGAGGCGATGAAGGGCATCGAGTACCGCGACACCGACGCGTTCCTCGACGAGATCCCGGGCGCCTACAAGCCGATCGACGTGGTGATGCAGGACGCCGACGACCTGGTGGAGGTGCGCCACACGCTGCGCCAGATCGTGAACGTGAAGGGCGACTGACGCTCAGCGCGGGCCGGTTCAGCGGGGCCGGTTCAGCGGGGCCGGTTCAGCGGGGCCGGTTCAGCGGGGCCGGTTCAGCGCAGGGCCGGGAAGACTGTTGCGGCGATCAGTGCCCCGACGGTCGACCCGGCCACCACCTGGGCGAGCGTGTGCGCCGACAGCACCAGCCGCGACCAGCCGATCAGCGGCACCAACGGCAGGCCGATCAGCGCGATCGGCCCCCACACCGCGACCAGCACCGCCACGGTCCCGGCGGCCACCCCGGCATGGATCGACATCTTCCAGTACGCCGTGACGAGCCCGAAGACGACCAGGCCGGCGCACCCGGCGGCGAGCAGGGCGAGCAGTTCCCGCGGCGCGCCGAGCAGCACCAGCGCCGCCGTGCCGATGGCGACCGACACCGTGCCGAAGATCAGCGGGCCCCGGCGGTGCTCGCGCTCGGGGATGTGATGACTGGTCAGGCGACCTCGGCGGACACCCCTCACGACGTACGCCATGGGAATGCCGGCGGCGAACAACGCGGCCGGCGCCCCCCACCACCGGGAGACGCCCGGCTGGCTGCCCGCGTGGAAGCCGACCACCAGCAGCAGCACGGCGATGAGCACGCCCGGCGCGAACACCTCGGTCAGCACCCGGGCGAAGCGGATCTTGAAGGTCACCAGCGAACCCTATGTTTTGCGGCGCTTCTCACTGATCACCGGACCGGCCCGCCTGGCATCCTTAAGGGCCTTATGAACGTTGTGGAACTACAGGACGTGACCTTCCGCCGCGAGGGCAAGCAGATCCTGCACGGGGTCAGTTTTACCGTGCGTGAGGGTGAGCACTGGGCTCTGCTCGGCCCCAACGGCGCCGGGAAGAGTACGGTCCTCGGCTTCTGCGGCGCGCTGACTTTTCCGACCACGGGCAGCGTGAGCGTGCTGGGGCATCGTCTCGGGCGAGTCGACCTGCAGCAGCTGCGCCGCTCGATCGGGCACGTCAACCCGCGTCACCCGCTGCGTTCGCCCCTGACCGTACGTGATGTCGTGCTCACCGGTCTGCACGGGTCGATCGAGACGCCGCCACGCATCGTTCACGACCCGGCGGACGTCGAGCGGGCGCTCGCGCTGATCGACACGTTCGGGCTCGGCGGCCAGTCCGAGGAGCGCTGGCCCACCCTGTCGCAGGGCGAGCGGGGGCGGGTGCTGGTCGCGCGGGCCCTGATCAACGACCCACGCCTGATGCTGCTCGACGAGCCCTCCACCGGCCTCGACGTCGCGGCCCGCGAGCAACTTCTCGAGACCATAGACCTTCTCGACCGTACGCATCCCCGCCTGGCCTCGATCGTAGTGACCCACCACCTCGAGGAGTTGCCCACCAGCACCACGCACGCCCTGCTGCTCTCGGCCGGCCGCGTGGTGGCAGCCGGACCCGCCGTCGACGTGCTCAGCACGTCACACGTGTCGGCGGCGTTCGACCATCCGATCAGCGTGACGATGGAGGATGGCCGGTGGGCCGCTCGTGCTGGTCGGCAACCGGCCGGGACAGGTTCGCGATGATGCGGTCGATCTCGGCGAGGACGTAGGCGGCGAGGGAGCGCTGGGCCGCCTCGGCCGCCGGGTTGGTCTCCTCGAGGTCGCCGAGCACGACGATGTTCTCGTCGTTGAGGGTCGCGGCGGGGGCGGTGTAGTTGAAGCTGCCCGCCACGACCAGGCGCTCGTCGATGACCATCAGTTTGTGATGCACTTTGCGCACCCCGTTGCCGGGCGTGTTCTCGTACAACTCGGCGCCCTTGACCTTGAGGGGGACGGTGGCTGCCCACGCCTGGCTGCCCTGGCCGCGGTCGAGCACCCCGCGCACCGGGACACCGGCCTTGAGCAGCCAGAACATCGTGTCGTCGATGCCGGAGGACTGGGCGAAGGTGAACATCGCGAAGTCGACGCGGTGCTCGGCCTTGAGCATCTGCTTCATGAGCTCCATCTCCGGCCCCTGGTGCGGCGCGAAGATCGGCTTGACCCGGATGCCGCCGAGGCGGAACGCCGCGGGGCTTCGACTCGCGGCGTTCCCGCAGCTCGCCGAACGTGCCGCTGCGCAGCCGCTCGAACTCGCGCAGGTAGAGGCCGGTCGCGGTCTGCCCGCGCAGGATCAGCACGTGGTTGAGGTTGTTGCCCGACGCGTTGGTCCCGGTGTCGGTCAGCGTGAAGTTCGTCGACCCGGTGAGGATGGCCGCGGTCGGCGCGCCCGGATCCCGCACGATGAACTTCTGGTGGAAGATCTTCGGATTCAGGTCGGTGACCAGGTCGACGCCCGCCCGCAGCAGCGCCGAGTGAATGACCCGGTTGTGCTCGTTGTCCCCGCTCAGGCTCCACGGGTCGGCGAGCGGCGGATCCTCGACCAGGTAGTCGCCCTCAAGGACGATCTGCACGCTGACCTTGCGCGCTTTGGCCGCCAGCACCGCCTCGGCCACGGCCCGCGAATCCAGCTCCTGCACCGCGATCAGCAACGTGTCGGTGGCCCCGGCGATGAAATCCCGGATGACCACGTCGAGGTCGTCCGGCCCACCGAGCACGGGCGGCCCCGCGTAAAACTCCACACTGCCCAGGTCAAGCCCCATGACACCAGTGTGGACGTCGCGACGGCAAACCAGTGTCAGTTCCCCGACGACACCGCCATCCGGGCGACCCGGACCACCTCGCCGCCGCGGATCGTTACGAGGGCCGCGAAGGGGGAGGGGCCGATGTCGGTCACGAAGTCGCCGAAGGGGACGGTGCAGGTGCCGGCGTGGGTGGCCGGGTCGAGGCATTTCGCGCGATCGGGACGGTAGTCGAGATAGGTCGGCTTGCGGGCGATCGGTACGGCCACCTGGGACGAGCTGGGGATCGGGACGGTCTTCTCGACGCAGGCCGGGGACGTGGCGGGCAGCCCTCGGCGGCGGCAGTATTCGGCGCCGGGCAGGTAGTCGGTCGGTTCGACGATGGAGATGTGCCCGGCGTCGTACATCAGCCAGATCCCCGCGCTGAACTGGGCGTCGCCGCTGGTGAAGGCGGGCACGGCGGGGAAGCCGGTGGTGGCGCCGGAGCGCAAGCGTGCCTCGGCGAACGTCACGTCGGCGCGGCCACCCGGGCGGGCCACGACGCCGAACAGCACCTGGCCGCTGATCAGCGACGACTCGGTGAGCGGGCCCTTCAGGGCCGGAGCGCCGTCGACAGTCAGAGTCGCCTCCCGGTCGTCGGCGGTCAGGCGCAGCTCGTGGGCGGTGCCGATCGAGGTCGGGCGGTCGGTCGAGGCGACGACGGTCTCGCGGCCGTCGATCGAGCTCGTGAGGCTCACCGCCGTGGGGCATACCGACACACGGTAGTTGTCGGAGAACCGGTCGTCCTCCTCGGTTGTGGCCCGGAACCAGATCGCGGCGCAGGAGGTCGCGGTGGACAGGGTCGCCCGCACCTCGACGCTCTGGGCCGCCGGGAAGACCGTCCGTGAATAGAGCCCGCACATCATGGAGTCGGTGGACCGCACGCGTAGGCCCCGCTGGTGACTGCACGAACCGTCGTCCCCGGTGGACGGCTCGAAGAACGCGCTGCGCTCCAGCGAGTCGAAGATGCTCGGGCCGGCGACCACCGGCGGCTTGGAGTCGACCGCGGGCGCGGCGGGTTGCGGGTCGTTGAGCTGCCGGAAGACCAGTCCGGCGCCGGCGGCCACAAGGGTAGCGGTCGCGGCGGCGACGGCCACCCAGCGACGTCGCGACGGGCGGGGCTGTTTGGCTGCGGCTTCGGCCTCGCGCCGCAACTGAGCGGGCAGCGGAGCGGGCGCGCCCGGGACCAGCAGCCGGTCGAGCAGCTCAGGCGCGGTCGGGCGGTTCGCCGGGTCCTTCTCCAGGGCGGCCGTGACCAGCTCGGCCAGGTAGGGCGGGAGGTCGCCGACCCGCGGCGGCTGTGTGAGGATGCGCGCAGCGGTGACGGCCGGGGTGTCCCCGCCGAACGGGGTGCGGCCGGCCCCGGCATAGGCGACGACGGCGCCCCACGCGAAAACGTCGACCGCGGGCGTGAGCGGCCGGTCGGCGGTGTCGAGACGTTCGGGGGCCATGTAGGCCAGCGTCCCGACGACCTCCTCGGCCCGGGTGTGAAAACTGGTCGGCTCCAGCGGACGGGCGATCCCGAAGTCGATCACCTTGGGTGTGCCCAGCGCGAACAGCACGTTGCGCGGCTTCAGGTCGCGGTGGATGACCCCGGCGCCGTGGATGGCGGCCAGCGCGGTTGCCACCCCGACGGCCACACCGTGCAGATTTCCGCCGGTGAGCGGCCCGTTCTCGGCCACGACGTCGCTGAGGCTGGGCCCGTCGACGTATTCGACGACGAGGTAGGGAACATCGGGGTCGGCGTCGAGGACCTCGGCCGTGCAGAAGGGCGGCACCTGCCGTGCCCGGTTGACCTCGCTGCGGAAGCGGGCCCGGAACTCGGGCTCGTGCGCGTACTCAGGGCGGATGACCTTGACGGCCACCAGGCGGCCGCCGGGCGCCTCGGCCAGGAAGACCGTGCCCATACCGCCCTCACCCAGCCGCGAACGCGTTCGGTAGCGGCCGATGAACTCAGGGTCGCCGGGTCGCAGGGGCTGTGTCACGGGAGGCGAAGTTACCTCGGCCGGGCCGCGGATCAAAGCCGCGACCACGACTCACCGCCGCCTCGGGGCGATGAGCCCTGACTCGTACGCCCACACGACGAGCTGGGCGCGGTCGTGGCAGTGCAGCTTCGTCATCGCGCGGTTGACGTGCGTCTTCGCGGTCAGCGGGCTGATCACCATGTGCGCGGCGATGTCATCGTTGCTCATGCCGCGCGCCACGAGACCGACGACCTCCTGCTCGCGCCCGGTCAGCACGTCACGCCCGGCGTCCGGGTCGGCCGGCGGCGGGCCGGCGACGAACTCACTGATCAACGCGCGGGTCACCGCGGGGGAGAGCAGCGAGTCACCGCGGGCCACGACGGCGATGCCCCGCAACAGCTCTTCCGGATCGGCGTCCTTGAGCATGAAGCCACTCGCACCCGCGCGGACGGCGGCGAACACGTACGGGTTGAGCCCGAAGTTGGTCAGGATCAGGATGCGGACCCCGGCGAGCGCGGGATCGGCCTTGATGCGGCGGGTGGCTTCGATCCCGTCGACGCCCGGCATCTGTATGTCCATGAGCACCACGTCGGGCCGCAGTTGCCGGGCGAGCTCGACCGCCTCGCGACCGTCCCCGGCCTCGCCGACGACCTCCAAACCCTCCTCGAACTCGAACAACGCCCGGAACCCGGCTCGCATCAACGTCTGATCATCGACGAGTAGCACTCGGATCACGCGGAGCCACCGTGTCGCGCCGAGCTGTCGAGCGGGAACGTGGCCCGTACGGCGAATCCGCCCCCGTCCTGGCGATCCGCCTTCAGCGTGCCGCCCAGCCCGGTGACCCGTTCACGCATCCCGGTCAACCCCACTCCGGCCGTCACCAGTCCGTCCCGCGGCGTGCGGTCTTCCGCCGCGGCCCAGCCGTCGTCGATGATCACGACGCTGAGCTGGGCCGGCATGCAGTCGATGCGGACCTCGGTGTTGGCCCGGCCGGCGTGGCGGGCGACGTTGGTGAGCGCCTCCTGCACCACGCGGTAGCCGGCCTGATCCACCTCGGCGGGCAGGCCGGACGGGTCGCCCGACACGGTGATCCGCACCGGGACCCCGGCGGCCCGGGTGCGTTCGGCCAGTTCGTCGAGCCGGGCCAGCCCGACCGTGCCGACCTCGCCGGCGTCGTCGTCTGGGGCACGCAGGACCTGGAGTGTGGCCCTGAGCTCGCGCATCGCCGCCCCGCCGGCCTCTTGGATGGCCAGCAGGGCGGCCGCCGGCTCCTCGCCGCGTTTGCGGGCCAGGTGCACGGCGATGCCGGCCTGCACCTTGATCACCGAGATGCTGTGGGTCAGTGAGTCGTGCAGATCGCGGGCGATGCGCAGCCGCTCCTCGCCGGCGCGGCGCAGCGCCACCTCCTCCCGCGTGCGTTCCGCCTCGGCGGCGCGCTGCTCGACCTGCTCGAGGTAGGCCCGGCGCTGCCGCGCGACGAGCCCGGCCACGTTGGCGGCCACGAACCAGCCCAGCAGCAGCGACGTGCGTTCGACGAGCTGTTGACCGGCCTCGCCGGCGGGTGCGGTGCCGACGTCGCGGGCCAGGAAGCCGCCGAGAAAGACAAGACTGGCCAAAGCGGCTACCACGCGATGGCCCCGCCAGGCCGCGAAGTAGACGGCCAGGAGAACCGGGAACGAGGCGGCCACGCCGGCGTGCACGCGCAGGTGGAAGGCCAGCATCGCCGCGGTCACCACGAGCAACGCCGGCACCGGGAAGCGGCGGCACATGGCCAGGGCAGCAGCCATGGCGAGGACCAGGATCACGTCGAGGGGTCGCACGGCGGTGGCGTCAGGGGCGAGCGCCGCGTTGCCGAGCAGCACGGCGCCGAGGGCGATGCCCCCGAGGGCGTATGGCAGGTCCGGGCGCATGTGGGCACTGTAGGACCGCCGAATGCTCAGCTGCATCCTTCTGTGGGGGTAGATGAGGCATACCGCGAACGCAGTATCCGGCGTTCGCCGATGCCTGCGGCCGCACGACGCTTTCCGGCCTCGCCGGGCCGAGCATCGGATCCATGACCTACCGCTTCTTCACCCCTTCAAAAGCCTCAGCGGCGACCGGTCTCACCGCCGAGGTGCACCGGCAGCTCCCGGCCCACCGTTAGGACGCCGTTGTGCGCAAAGCCTTCGTCATCGTCAGCCACGCGCTGTTCATCGTCTTCGGCCTGCAGTTCGTCTTCGCCGCCGTGGGGGCCTTCACAGAAACGGGCGACGACAACGCGTACGTGTTGCACAGCATCACGGGCATGGCAGTGCTCCCCGCCCTGACCCTGGCCACCACGCTGCTCGCCGTTCTGTCCAAGGCACCGGGCCGGCTCGTCGCCCTGACCGTTCTGCCGCTCGGGCTGATCATCCTCCAGGTGCTGCTCGCCGGGCTGGCTGACGGGTTCACCGGCGTCGCGTCGTCCGTCGTCGGTGGACTGCACGCCGTCAACGGAATCGTCGCCGTGCACGTCGCGGTCGCCGTTGCCCGAGGAGCCGCGCGGCTCACCCGACCCGTGCTGGAACCGGCGTGACCACCGGCTCGTGGCTCGTCGCCGACCTGCTCGCCGGCCTCCTCGCGACGGCCGGGTGGCTCGGGGCAGGCGCCACCTCGATCATCGGGCGGCGCCGGCTCACGGCCGGGCTGGCCCTGCTCGCGCTGCTGGCGACCGTCACCCGCGTGGTCACGGTCGTCGCGCTCACCCGGGCCGGGTGGTGGTTCGCCGCCGAGAAGGTGCTGATCGCCGGGCCCTTGACGCTTGCCGCGTTGGTGGGGCTCGTGCTGCGGCGCCGGGTCGCGTTCCTCTTCGCGGGGTACGCGACCGGCGCTGGTCTGCTCGTGACGGTCCTGGACGGATACCCGGTGTCGGCGGGCGTGGGCCTGCTGGCGGTCGCCGGAGTGGCCGCGGCCAGCGCGATCACCTTGCGGGGCCCGGCGCCGCGGTCGTCGAGGGCAGCGGCTGTGACGGCGATCGCAGCCCTGGTCGTCGGGACCGGGCTCGCCGCCGCGCCGGGCGCTCCCCCCGCCGTACATCATGATCACGCAGTTGCGGCGCCGGGCGTGGGCGAGCCGACCAAGCGGTTCACACTTACCGCCGCGGCAGGCGCTGACGGGGTGTGGGCCTTCAACGGGCAGGTGCCCGGCCCTGAGATCAACGCGTTGGTGGGCGATGTCATAGAGGTGACGCTGCGCAACCGCGACATCGGGCGGGGCGTCACGCTGCACTGGCACGGCTACGACGTTCCGAACAGTCAGGACGGGGTGCCGGGGGTGACGCAGGAGGCGGTCCTGCCGGGGCAGGAGTTCGTCTACCGCTTCCGCGCGGATCAGGCCGGGACCTACTGGTATCACACGCATTCGGCCTCGGACATCGGTGTTCGCAAGGGCCTCTACGGGGTGCTCGTGGTCCGTGCCGGGCCGGTGGCCGGCGTCGACATCGCCGTGCCGGTCCACACTCTCGCGGGCCGATTGGTGCCGGTGCCGGCGACTTCCGTCAAGCCCGGCACCTCGGTGCGGCTGCGTCTGATCAATACGGACAGCGATCCCCACCGGTACGCCTTGTCGGGCGCGCCTTTCCGGGTGGTGGCGATCGACGGGGTCGATCTGCGGGGGCCGGCCTCCCTGGTCGACACGGCCGTGGGGATCGCGGCCGGAGGGCGTTACGACCTGGCCTTCACGGGTCCGGCGGTGTTGCAGGTGGACGGCCGGACGGTCTGGGGAACTGGCGAGGCCGCCACCGATTCGTGGCCGGTTCTTGATCCGCTCCGGTACGGCGAGGCGGCCCCGGTGCCGTGGTCGCGGTTCGACCGCTCCTTCACCCTGGTGCTCGATCGTGGTCTCGACCTGCGGGGGTTGCTGCCGCGCTATGCCCACACGGTCAACGGCGCGGCCGACCCCGACATCCCCGTCCAGGTCGTCCGCTCGGGCGAGATCGTCAAGTTCACCGTCGTCAACCGGTCGCTGGTCGTGCACCCGTGGCACCTGCACGGCCACCATGTGCTGGTTTTGTCGCGCGACGGCCGGGCGGCGAGCGGCACCCCGCTGTGGCTCGACTCGTTCGACGTACGCCCGGGCGAGGTCTGGGAGGTCGCGTTCGTCGCCGACAACCCCGGCATGTGGGCCAACCACTGCCACAACCTGCCCCACGCCGAGGCGGGCATGATGATGCACCTTTTGGTCGATTGACGGCTTTCGTAGACCAATGTCTCCACACCTAGCGTGTCGAGTGGGCTACCTGCCGTTGACCTGCGCCTCCGCCGACGGAAGAACGCAGTCGCGCACCAGAATTTGTCGTAGCTCACGGTTACTTTGGCGGTGAATTCGAACCCGCTTCTCGGTCTACCCGTTGAGAGCTTCATACGAGACTCGTTCCAGGGGGAGATTTGCATGACCACCGCCACCATCCTGACCGTCGCCCGCGCGGAAGCCTTGTTCACCAGCCGGCTTGCGACCGGCAGCCAACCGACCTACGACACCGTGGAAGAGGCGATCCGCATCGCCGTGCGCGCCCACCGCGGGGTCCGGGGCTGCGCCGCCGACGTCGCGGGCGAATACGGCGACCACCCCGAGTCAGCCGCACCTCGCATGCGCTGGGCCCGCCGCCTGGTCGAAGAGCTGTATGACGCGCGCCGGGGTCGCGCCCGCCGCCGTCTGGCCTGGGCGTTGGTCGCTTGACGGCCACGGTGGCGTGCTTCACCGATTGACCGCGCGGCCGTCAGGGTAAGGTTGCTACCCGCCAGTAACAAAGGGGGGCGACATGCTCAGCGAGCGGCTGCAAGAGGTTCTCGACGGACGGTGGGCGCACGTCCGCAAGGCCGCCCGCACCGAGCTCGGCGGCGACACATTCGTGGCCGTGCCGGGCGAGACGATCGATCAGGCGCGCGAGCGCGTCACCCGCCTGTTGCGGGAACTGCCGACCGACCCGGGCATCGCCGCGGGCTTCCCCCTCGCGTACGGGGGACAGGCCGATCCTGGTGCGTCGGTGGTCGCGGCCGAGATGCTCGCCCAGATCGACCTCTCCCTGATGGTGAAGTCCGGCGTGCAGTGGGGCCTGTTCGGCGGCGCCGTCGTGGCCCTCGGCACCAAGCACCACCACGATCTCTTCCTGCGCGACATCATCTCGGCCGACCTGCTCGGCTGCTTCGCGATGACCGAGACCGGCCACGGCTCCGACGTGCAGCAACTGCGCACCACCTGCGTCTACGACCCCGCGACCGAGACCTTCGACCTGCACACCCCGCACGCGGCCGCCCGCAAGGACTACATCGGCAACGCCGCCCGCGACGGGCGCATGGCCGTGGTCTTCGCCCAGCTCGTCACCGGCGGCAGGCAGCACGGCGTGCACGCGTGGCTGGTGCCGATCCGCGACGAGCAGGGCAACCCGCTGCCGGGCGTGACGATCGGCGACGACGGGCACAAGGCCGGCCTGCTCGGGGTCGACAACGGGCGCCTCTCGTTCGACCACGTCAGCGTGCCCCGCGCGATGCTGCTCGACCGCTACGGACAGGTCGCCCCCGACGGCTCTTACACGAGCTCGATCGACAACGACGTCCGCCGTTTCTTCACCATGCTCGGCACCCTGGTGCGCGGCCGCGTCGTCGTCGGTGGTGCCGCCGCGAACGCCGCCAAGGAGGCGCTGACCATCGCCGTACGCTATGGCGAGTCGCGTCGGCAGTTCACGGCGCCGGGCGAGACGCGCGAGATCGCGCTCAATGACTACCTGGCCCATCAACGCATCCTGGTGACCCATCTCGCCGACGCGTACGCCCTGCACTTCGCCCAGGAAGAGCTGGTCGGCGCCCTGCACGAGGTGCAGACCTCGCAGGGCCCCGTCGACGAGCACCGGCAGCGTGAACTCGAGTCGCGGGCGGCCGGGCTCAAGGCGGCGCAGACGTGGCACGCGACCCGGGCGATCCAGGCCGCCCGGGAGGCCTGCGGCGGGGCCGGCTATCTGGCCGAGAACCGTCTGCCCGGGCTGAAAGCCGACACCGACGTGTTCACGACATTCGAGGGCGACAACACCGTCCTGCTGCAGCTCGTCGCGAAGGGGCTGCTCACCGGCTATCGGGACGCGTTCGGGTCGCTCGACGGCTGGGGCCGCGCCACCTTCGTCGCCGAACAGGTGCGATCGATGGTCCTCGAACGCACGGCGGCCCGCGGCCTGATCCACCGGCTGATCGACGCCGTGCCGGGGCGGGGCGAAGAGGTCGCGCTCACCGACCGCGGCTGGCATCTGGCGCTCTTCGAGGACCGCGAGAAGCACCTGCTCGACGGTGCGGTGCGGCGGCTGCGGGCCGGCGCCGGGCAGAAGAAGGCGCGGCAGTTCGACATCTTCAACGACGTGCAGGACCACGTGCTCGAGACGGCGTTAGCGCACATCGACCGGGTCGTGCTCGAGGCTTTCGTGGCCGGCATCGACCGCACCGGCGACGACGAGGCACGCGCCCTGCTCTCCAAGGTCTGCGACCTCTATGCCCTGAGCACGATCGAGACGCACAAGGGCTGGTACCTGGAGCACCAGCGGCTGACCCCGGCCCGGTCCAAGGCGGTCACCGGCCTGGTCAACGAGCTGTTGCGCCAGCTCCGCCCGCACCTGACGACGCTGGTCGACGCCTTCGCGATTCCGGACGAGTGGCTCAACGCCGCGATCCTGCGCGAGGAGCCGGCTCGGCAGGACGTCATGGCCGAGCACGACGCCGCGTAGGAGTTGTTCCGCCGGCGGCGCGGCCTCGATACCCGCGCCGCCGGCGAAGCTCAGTCGCTGTCGGAGTTCAGTTGTCGGACCCCCGCCCGTTCGCCCAGTTGCGGGCGCCGCGGGCGGCCGAACCGACCAGATCGGCGGCCCCGCCCGCGGCCTTGCGGGCGAAGCTGACCAGCGGGTCGGACGAGTCGCGGAACGAGTCGCGATAGCTGGCGGCCGCCGCCTTCACGTCAGCGGTCACCGAGGCGTCGCCGTCGTCCTCGCGGCGCGGGTAGTCGCCGCCCAGGATGCGGGCGTAGTCGCCGGAGTCGACCCACTTCTGCAGCTCGGCCGCGCGTGCCACCGGAACCGGCTCGCCGGTGAACGCGGTCATGCCGATCTTGTGGATGCTGTCGCGCAGGTCGCCGCCGCCCTCGTACTCGGCGGCCTGCTCCAGGAACGCCGCGGTGTCGATCTGCGAGAGGTCGCCGCCGCCGGCCATCTTCATGAACAGGCGCAGGGACGCCGCCGGGTCTTGCGCGGCGAGCAGGCCCGCCCGGTCGGCCGACAGCTCGGCCTTGCGCCACCACTCGTACATCGCCGCAATGATCGCCCGCAGCGCGATCGCGCCGACCGGCAGCCAGCTCACGTTCGTCACCCAGCGGGTCAGGATCGTCATGATCGTCTGGTAGACGGCGTGGCCGCTGCGGACGTGGCCGATCTCGCGGCCCAGCAGCGTGCGCAGCTCGTCGTCGTCGAGCTTCTCGACCGCGGCCGTGCTGATCACCACGAACGGGCGGTCCATGCCGATCGCCTTGCCGCTGATGATCGGCGACTGGCTCACATAGAGCTCGGGGCGCTCGGCGACGTCGAGGACGTCGGCGGCCTCGGCGAACAGGCCGTGCACCCGCGGGTATTGCCGATGGTCGACGCGGATGGCGCCGGCCAGGTAGGACAGGCGGAACCCCCGCTCGTTCCACATGCCGAACAGGCCGCGTACCACGTCGTCGAACCCGCGCAGCTCGCGCAGCGCGGTGAGCGCACCCCGATCGGCGGGGTGCTCCCAGGCCCGCGAGCTGATGCCGGTCAGGGCGACCCGCTGCCGTGCCGGCCGGTTGTCGTCCTCGATAGTCATCGTGACCTCCCGTGTCGGTTCCGATGTCCGAGAATTCCGGACGGCGGGGGTTGAGCACATCGGCTCGGAGCCGGAGACGTTACCGGCCGACTGCGACTTTCGGCCGATGCTTCGGTACGGATTCGAGCCAGTACCTAAGTCGGTCCCGCCGGTCGCCCGAGACAGCGAGAATTTGTTCCGGCGGCGCCGATGAGTTCCGGCGACACCCAGGGTCCAACCAGCACGACATTCGAGGGAAGGCCACTGCTGTGACTGTTGAGACGCACACGATCACCACGCCCGGCGCCGAGATCACCTACGACGTCCGCAAGGGCGACGGACCCGTCCTGCTGCTGGTCGGCTCGCCGATGGACGCGAGCGGCTTCGGCACGCTCGCCAAGCACTTCACCGACCGCACCATCGTGACGTACGACCCACGCGGCGTCAGCCGCAGCAAACTCACCGGCGGGGCCACCGAGTCGACGCCCGAGCAGCACGGTGACGACATGAGCGCCATCATCGACGCGCTCGGCGGCGGCCCGGTCGACGTCTTCGCCTCCAGCGGCGGCGCAGTCAACGCCCTGGCCCTGGTCACCGCCCACCCCGGCCAGGTCGGCACCCTGGTCGCCCACGAGCCGCCGATCATCCCGGTGCTGGCCGACCGCGAGACCGCCTCCGCCGCGACCAAGGGCATCGCCGAGCTCTACCAGCGCGAGGGCATGGGCCCGGCGATGGTCCGGTTCATCATGATGGTCAGCCACAAGGGTGACGTTCCGGCCGGGTGGATCGACCAGCCCGCGCCCAGCCCCGCCGAGTTCGGCCTGCCCGCCGACGACAACGGCGACCGCAACGACCCGCTCCTGGGTCAGAACCTGGTCTCCTGCACCCACTACGAGCCCGACTTCGAGGCGCTGCGCGCCGCCTCGACCCGCATCGTCATCGGCGTGGGCGAGGAGTCGAAGGACGAACTGGCCAACCGCGGCGGTCTGGGCGTGGCCGCGGGCCTCGGCGTCGAGCCGACGTGGTTCCCGAGCAACCACGCCGGCTTCCTCGGCGGCGAGTTCGGCCAGCAGGGCGACCCCGACAACTTCGCGGCCACCCTGCGGCGCGTGCTGGACAACCGCGCCTGAGCCCCGTCAGCGGCGGGCGCCGGCCAGGGTGTCGCGCAGGACGTAGTAGGCCGGCTTCTTGCCGAAGTCGTCCCACATCACCGTCGCGGCGCCCTCGGCCGGGAAGAACACCGGCACCCAGGAGTACTTGTCGGTGAAGCCCCAGATCGTGAACGAGTTGCAGTCGTCGACCGCGAGGCAGGCGTCCAGCACGGTCTTGTAGTACGAGGCCTGCGTGGCGAGCTGCTCGGCGGTCGGCACACCACCGGAGGGGAGGTCCATGCGCACATCGAGCTCGGTGATCGCGGTCTTGAGGCCGAGGTCGTCGAAGCGCTGCAGCACACCGCGCAACTGGTCGGGCGCGCCGTAACGCATGCTCAGGTGGGCCTGCGACGCGAAGCCGTGCAACGGCACCCGCTCGGCCAGGAGCTGACGGGCCAGCGCCTCGTACGCGTCGACCTTGCCCCCGGGCCACTCGACGCCGTAGTCGTTCAGGAACAGTTGCGCTCGCGGGTCGGCCTGGTGCGCCCACCGGAACGCGTCCGCGACGATGCCCGGCCCGAGCTCACGGATGAAGATGTTCTCCTGCCGGTACTCGCCGTTCTCGTTGAAGACTTCGTTCGCGACGTCCCACTGGTGGATCTTGCCTTTGTAGCGGCCGACCACCGTGAAGATGTGGTTCTTGAGGATCGAGCGCAGTTCGGCCTTGGTGAACGTGCCCTCGTTGAGCCAGGCCGGGTTCTGGCTGTGCCACAGCAGCGTGTGGCCGCGTACCGCCTGGCCGTTCTCGCGGGCGAACTTCACGATGGCGTCGGCCGGCCCGAAGTTGTACCGGTGCCGTTCGGGGTGGATGAACTCCCACTTCATCTGGTTCTCGGGCGAGGCCGAGCTGAACTCCTTGGCCAGCACCTTGCGGTACGGCCGGTCGTAGGTGAACGGGTCGGGATAGGGCTGCTCGAGGTGGTGGCCGCCGCCCGCGACCGCCGTGCCGATCCGCAAGTCTCGCGGAGCTACCGAGCGAAGCGACTTACCGTGCGAATGGCCGGAATGGGCCTGAACGGGCTGGGCCAGGTAACCCAGCATTGCCGTGGTGGCGAGGACGGCCACCACGGCCCGGGCTGACGTGAGCACTGGGACTCCTTCGAGGAACGTTGGTGGATTTCGCTCCCGTAACTTCCGGAGGTTCCTCGTAAGTTATGCGTCGTAAAGGAGTCCGTCAATCGCTCAGTGCCGGCGTTCGCGGACGATCGTGGTCCCGGACTCGCCGGGCGCCTCGACCTCGCGGACCTCCTTGCCCACCTCGACGTACCCGGCCTTTATCGCCACCCGCCCGGAGCCGATGTTGGCCTCGTCGTATTTGATGGCCGCCCGCTCGATCCCCGGCATGGTCAGCGCGACCCGGGTGAGCGCCTCGACCGCCGCCGTCATGTAACCGCGGCCCGCGTATGGCGACCGCATCCAGTAGCCGATCTCCAGCACCCCGGGCCCCATCCGCGTCATCAACCCGATCGAGCCCACCAGTTCCCCGACCGAGGTGAAGATCGCGTAGTTGAACTGGGTGCCTTCCTCCCAGCCCTCCCGGCTCTTCACCAGGAAGTCCTGCGCGGCCGGCAGGTCGTACCCGTCGGTGGCCCACGGCATGAACTGCTTCAACTCGGGCAGCGAATCCTCGATGGCGGCCAGGGCCTCCGAGGCCCACTCCGGCTCCCAGCGCTTCAGCACCAGCTCACCGGCATTGATCATCTCAGGGGGTTCCATGCCGGAAGCCTTCCGTGCGGTCGCATCGCGGGCAAATCGTTTCCGGTTACAGTGCGCAATGACCTTTGTGAGCTCGAGCGCGATCAGCGCCGTCGACGAGGCGTACCTCGAAAGGGCCGTCGCCCTCGCCTGGGACGCGCGTAACCGCGGAGATCACCCCTTCGGTGCCTTGCTGGTCGCGCCCGACGGGAGCGTGGCCGAGGGACTGAATTCAACGGTGACCGATTCTGATCCCACCGGTCACGCCGAGACCAACCTCGTTCGCGCCGCCGGTGGGTGGGAGCTGGCGGTGCTGGCGGAGAGCACGCTCTATACGAGCACCGAGCCGTGCGCGATGTGTGCCGGCGCGATCTACTGGTCGGGCATCGGGCGGATGGTCTTCGCCTTCTCCTCGGCCGAACTGGCCGCGATCGTCGACGACGACGGGGTGCCCCCACTGCGTCTGTCGTCGCGGGAGGTCTTCGAGCGCGGCGGCCGCCCCATCGTCGTCGACGGCCCCGCCGACCTGACCAGCGCCGCCGACGTACACCAGGGTTTCTGGCGGTAACACGCCGTACGGTCACCGGGTCGTGACCGTACGGACGGGCCCAGGGGGCGTCAGGAGGGTTCCCCGCCCTAGTCACGGCCATGATCCTGAACGGGAGCTGTGTTCGCGATCGTGGCGGAGGCCCCGTTGATGACTGCAAGTCCCGCTGCGGCCGTGCCCGCGGCCGCCGCTCCGCCGACGGTCAAGCCGTCGCGCAACCGCTACATCGACACGCTCCGGGCGGTGGCGATCGTGCGGGTCGTCGTCTATCACGCGTTCGGGTGGGCCTGGCTGACCTACGTGCTGCCCGCGATGGGCGTCATGTTCGCGATCGCCGGCTCGCTGATGGCCGCGTCCCTGTCGAAGGCCGGCGCCCGCAAGGCGGTGTGGTCGCGCATCCGCCGCCTGCTGCCGGCCCTCTGGACCTTCGCCGCGATCGCCCTGCCCCTGATGTTCTGGCACGGTTGGTCGACGTCCGATCCCGATCACCCGCTGCACAAGCTGAACCTGGTCTTCTGGCTGTTCCCGCTCGAGGACCCGCCGGGAAGCTCGTGGGGCGAGCCCTTCTGGGAGGTCCTCTGGTACCTCAGGGCGTACCTGATCTTCGTCCTGGTCTCGCCGATCCTGTACTTCCTGTACAAGCGGTTCGGCTGGGCCGTGGTGGCGGCGCCCCTGGTCATCCTCGTCGTGCTCACCGCGACCGGTTTCCGCCTGCCCGACCCGGTCGACGGCATCATGTGGGACTTCGTCACCTATGCGGCCTGCTGGCTGGTCGGCTTCGCCCATCGCGACGGACGCTTGCACCGCATGCCGATCGCCCTCTACGCGGCCGCGGTCACCGTGATCGGCGGCATCGGTCTCTACTGGCTGTTCACCCACCCGACCGCATGGGGCTTCGACCTCAACGAGGACCCGATCGCCCGCAGCCTGTGGTCGCTGGCCTTCGTGATGATCGTGCTCCGCTTCCGCCCCACGATGGCCTTCCTCGACCGCGTCAAGTGGCTCTCCGAGTCGGTCCGCGTCATCAACGCCCGCGCGATCACGATCTACCTCTGGCACTTCCCCCTGATCACGGTCGGCGCGATGCTCCTCGAGCACTACCAGGTGCCGTGGGCGACCTTCCAGTACGTCGTCTGGATGCTGATCATCGAGGCCCTGCTGGTCCTCGGTGCCGTGGTGCTGTTCGGCTGGGTCGAGGACGTCTCAGCCAAACGCCGCCCCTCCCTGTGGCCGAGCGCGGGCCCGATGCCGGCCCTGGCCGGAGCAGCGTCGGTCGCCCCAGGCGCGTCAGCGTCAGCTTCCTTCAGCCGTACGACCCCAAGCGCGCAAGTCCGTACCGAAGGGCCCCCGCCCGTAGGCCGCCGAACCGTCGGCGCCCCCGAATCCGTCAAGTCCCCGGTTCCCGGTGCCGCCCCCGACTCGCACGCGGTCCAGAGCTCCGGGATGAGCACGGTCGACGGCTCGGCGTCCGTGGAATCCGGGGCGCCCGACGGCCCGTACCCCGCGCGGGGTGTTGCCCGCGTCAACGACGCGCCGCCGGAATGGCCGCCGGGGCCCGGTCGCTCCTGAGGTGAGCCACTCGGCTCATTACTCGTGACGGCAGCGGTGAGTCGAGGTGAGCCACTCGACTCACCGCTGTCGTTTGTTCATCGGGCGCGCACGGGCTGCGCGATGGCCGACTCCGCGCGGTGAATCAACCACGTGACATACATCAGCAGCACGGCGAGGACCACTTCGATGCCGAGCCCCGTGCCGACGCCGATCGCTTCGAGCAGCGAGAAGTTGTCGAAGTGGGTGACGTGGAAGATGAAGTGCGTCACGACGTAGACCGCGTAGCCGAGCAGTGCCGCCGCCGCGACTTTGGTGTCGAGCACGACAGCCGCGAAGTAGAGCGTGGCGGTCACCGCGAGCCCCAGCCCGCCCACGTCGGAGACCAGGTGCTCGTTGAAGGGCGGGTCGAGCTTGACGGTCGGGAAGTTGTCGTAGAACGAGCGCGGGAGCAGATACTGCCAGGCCGCGACGATCGTCTGCAGGCCCGCCAGGGTGAACAGCCCGCCACGCAGCCATTTCTTCATCGCGACAACCGCAGTGCCGCCAGCTTCAGAGGTCATGCCGCTAGGACGCGCGACCGATCGAATTCGTGACACCCGCAGCACCCGAACTCGCCGGCCCTGCCCGGCCCCACCCGCCGAATGACCCCGACGGCGGGCCGGTCCTGTTGGGTGTGCCTGCCGACCTATTCCCGGCGGCGTCGGAGAACGAGGATTGCCGCCAAGGCGACGCCGAGCAGCACGACGACGCCGACGATCACCGCGATGTAGTTGAACGGCGTCGTCTCCGAGGCTGCTGCCGTAGTCGGCTCTGCGGCAGGCTTCGTCGCCTGAGCCGGGGAGTTCGGTGCGTTCGGTGCGGCAGGAGCTTCGGAAACAGTCGGCGACGGTGTCGGCGGTGCGGACGGAGTAGCCGTGGCTGCGGGGCGGTCGGGCAGTGGGTAACGCAGGAGGACCGGGCGGGAGCCGGCCGGCTGGCCCGAGGACTCCGAGACGGTCAGCAGGGAGCGGCCGTCGGCGCTGTAGGTGATCGATTCGCCCTGGGGCTCGTCCGGGAGGGGGATCTGGCGCGGCTTCGACGTCGTCAGGGCCTTGATCACGTCGCCGTCATCGACGTCGTACTCGAAAGCGTCGGCGTAGGTGCGTAACGCGACGTGGCGCCCGTCCGGAGAGGCGGCGGCCCCGGTGATCACCGCGCGGCCCAGGAACGAGAACGGGTTGCTCGTGGTGGTCAGGGGCACGGTGACTTCGCCGGCCAGGCGCAGCGGGGTGGCCTTGTCGCGGCTCAGCGCTCGCGCCGGGGCGTACAGGCCGGCGGTTCCGCCGCTCTTCGTGACGATGATCGGGCTGCCGTCACGCGAGACCAGCAGCGCCTCGGCGTCGTGGGCGCCGTCGGGATAGGTGAGGCGGTACAGGACGGGGCTCTTCGCGCGCGGCGCGAGTTTCCACAGGGCGACGGTTGTGCGGCTGCGGCCGTTGTCGCCGATGTCGGCTATCCACAGGCTGCCGTCGCCGGCGCGGCCCAGGTCCTCCGGGTCGCGCGGCCGGGACGGGTAGGGGACGGTCCGCGTGACCCGGCACGAGCTGTTGAGGAAGAAGATCCGGCGGCGGTTCGCGAAGTCCGAGCCGTCGTTGACCACGGCGTAACCGTTGTCCACAGCCACCAGGCCGGAGAGTTCGTCCAAACGCTCATCGCTGATTGCACACACTTGCTCGGGTTGCGCGAAACGCTCAGCCGCCGCTGCCGGCGCGGGTTCGAGCGGGACAAGGCGCAGCACGGCCGCAGATGCGATGACCGCTAGGACTGTTGTGCGCACGATGACCGATTTAACATCCTGGACATGAGTCGCCCGACTATTTACGACGTGGCGCGCGAGGCGGGGGTCGCCGCCTCGACGGTCTCGCGCGCCTACGCGCGGCCGGGAAGAGTCAACGCCGACACCGCGCAACGGATCTTCGAGGCGGCCGAGAAGCTGGGATATCGCACGGCCACGGCACTTTCGCGGCAGCCCCGCAGCGGGACCGTGCAGAACGCGATCGCCCTGGTGGTCGCCGATGTCACCAACCCGTTCTACGGCGACATCATCAAGGGCGCGTACGAGGCCGCGCGTGAGGCCGGCTACCAGCTCATCCTGTCGCACACCAATGAGTCTCCCAAGGTCGAGCGACAGACGATCGAGCAGGAGCTCGCACAGGTCGACGGCGTGGTGATCGCCAGCTCGCGGATGACCGACTCCGCGCTGCGCATGGTGGCCAAGCAGAAGGCGGTCGTGCTGCTCAACCGCATCATCCCCGAGGCGAACTGCGTGCTCAACGACGCCGAGCGCGGCATCCGGCGGGCCGCCGAACACCTCGCCTCGCTGGGCCACGACAAGATCACGTACGTGGCGGGGCCGGAGACGAGCTGGTCCGATGGTGTGCGGTGGCGGGCGTTGCGGCAGGCCGCGGCCGATCTGGGGCTGGAGGCGCGCAGGCTGGGGCCGTACGAGCCGACGGTCTTGGCGGGTCTGGGCGCCGCGCTGCACGTGGCCGAGACCGACGCGACTGCTGTTCAGGCCTACAACGACCAGCTCGCCATCGGGATCGTGAAGGGGCTGAGCCGGCTCGGGATGGTGGTTCCCGAGCAGGTCAGCGTGGTCGGCTTCGACAACATCATCTTCGACGAGCTGGTCGAGCCGCAGCTCACGACGATCGCGTCGCCGCTCTACCGGATGGGCTTCACGGGTGTGCAGAACTGCATCGCGGTCGCCCAGGGCGCGAAGCCGAGCGGACGGCCGCTCGTGCTGCCCGTGCGGCTGGTGGTGCGCCGTTCGACCGCTCAGCGTAGGCGGAACAAGACCTCCCCGGCGCGTGGCACGACCAGGGTGTCGGGGTCGGCCGCGAACGACGCCACGTCGATCGTCGCCGGGTCGCGGTAGCCGAGGTTGACCGAACGGCACACCTCCTCGGGGATGCCCGTGGCGAGGGTGACGTCGACGCGCAGTTTTTCCACACCCTGCTCGAACGTGCCCGCTCCGCGCAGATGGGTCGAGTGAGCGAGCACGCCCCAGTGCACGTTCTTGAACGAGTCCCACTGCTTCACGAAATAGTCGCGGCAGTGGTAGCCGATCTCGTAGATCTGTGGATGGCTGGCCGCGATCTCGGTGATGTGCGGCGCGTAGAGGATGACCTCGCCGCCGTCGGCCACCACCGGCTCGACCTTGTAGAAGCCCTTGGCCCCGGTCCAGATCTCGTCATACATGGTCGGGACCAGCGACAACACGCGCCGCACGGGCCGGTCGAGGTAGGTCACGTGGGTGGCCGCGCTGATCTCGGCCGCGCTCGCCCACGACGAGATGCAGTCCCCGAACGAGATCGAGTGCAGCGCGGAACTCTTGTCGCTGTCCACAGGTATACGCGGGCTGATCGAGCTGTGGGCGCCGGGGCCGGCGGGGTCGCCGGGGATCGGACCGTGGACCGGGAGCGGCGCGGGTTCGGTGGGCGATTCGGCTGTCACTACGCAGAAGGCGTATGTCTCGGCGGGGATCAGGGCGGCGCCGTCGTTGATCAGGGCTCGGACGGGGGTCAGGCCGGTCGTTCCGATGATCTCGGATGAGGTGATCAGGGCGCCCAGCCAGTGCGAGACGTCGATGATCTGCTGGCCGGCGACGCCTGGGAAGAAGTATTTGTTGCCGCCGGACATGCCGACCACCTCGTGCGGCAGCACCGGGCCGACCACGAGCGCGATGTCGTGGTCGACGACTGCGCGATTGAGCAGAACGGGCACGTCCCCGCTCATCCGGCCGCTCGACAGTTCGGCGATTCGCTCACTCGGGATGGTGCCGAGGTGGGCGAATGTCGACGGCTCCCACCACGCGTGATTGATGACCGTCGTGTCCGGGTAGACGCCGACGTGCGCTTCGAGCGCTTCGGGGGTCATCGCCCCGTGCGTGCCCAGCGCGATCAGCACGGTCAGCCGCGATACCCGCCCGTGCAGGGCCTGGTGCACGGCGCCCACCAGCAACGGCAGCGGGCACGTGCGGGTCGCGTCGGGAACGAGCACGCAGACGCTGCGGCCGTCCACATCCAGGTGCGCGAGCTGCTCGATGACGAACTCGCGCACCTCGGCCTCGCTGAGCACCCGCTCGGCGCCACCCACCCGGGCCGCTCGCCCGGTCACCGCTGAAGTCACTCTTCGATCCTGCCCGCCAGCGCGCGTCGTGCCCACGCGAACGACAGACGATGCGACTCCAGCTTCGAGTCCACCGACGGCTCGTCCACCTCGATCATGAAATCACCGTCGTACGAGGCCGGGATCGCGTCGAGCACGGCGTCGAAGTCGACCACACCCAGGCCCGGTTCGGCCCACAGGCGCTTCGTGACCGTCTTCTCCCGGTAGGAACCGTCGCCACCGGACAGGAAGTCGGGGTAGACGTCCTTGATGTGGATGCCGCCCAGCCGGTCCGCGTAGCGGCGGATGAACGGGGCGGGCTCGATCCCGGCCCAGCGCAGATGTCCCGTGTCCGGGCCGAAGCCGATCACGTCGGCGCCCAGGTCGTCCAGCAGGCGTGTGATCTCGTGCTCGGTCTCGAAGACGCCCCCGACGTGGGAGTGGTGCAGCGGCCGCAGGCCCTCGGCGGCCAGCGCCCGGCAGACCTCGCCGCACATGTCGATCGCGCGTTTGAGCCGGCCCTCGTCGAAGCCCGCCCCGACCGCCGGCTGTTCGATCCGCGCGGGAACCGCCATCGACGAGACCATGGTGCGGTCGAGCCCGAGCGACACCTGAACCTGAGCGAATTGTTTGGCTCGCTCAACCTCATCCACAACCGTGACGGACTCGTCGAACGGCGAGTTGAACAGGCTGAGCGAGGGCGACAGCCCGTACCGGCCGATCCACGCGCGATATTCCGGGGCGGTCATGTCGTCGGGGACGTCCGCCTTGACCGCCGTGAAGCCGATCGCGTGGAAATCCCCGAACGCCTCCTCGAACACTTCCCGGGTCTTGCCCGCCGTGGCCCAGTACGGGATGGGGTTTGCTGCGATCCGTCTCATCCGAGCCGCACTGGCCTTCCCGTTCGCGCCGACTCGTACGCCCCGGTTATCACCGCGATCGACTGCCGGTTGGTCTCCAGGTCGACGCGCAGGCGGTCGTTGCCGGCCAGCGCGTCCAGGAAGTTCAGGTATTGCCGCCGATGCGCGTCGGACAGCGCGCCCGGGTTACTGCTCGCCGTCTCGTCACCGCCTCCGGACGTCACCCGCGTCGTGCCCATCAGCCGCTCCTCGATGTCTTCCCCGGCCGGCGTGGCGTGGAAGAACGCGAGCTGGTCGTTGTCGATGACCGCCGACCCGCGATCGCCGTGCACCTGCAGACGAGCGCTCAGGCCCGGGTACGCCGAGGTGGTCGCGTGCAACACGCCCAGGGCCCCCGATTCGAACCGCACCACACCGACCGCGACGTCCTCGACCTCGATGCGTTCATGCGCGAGTGTGCCCGCGTAGGCGAAGATTTCCACAGGCCGCCCGAGCGCCGCGACCAACAGGTCGACGGTGTGCACACCCTGGTTCATGAGCGCGCCGCCACCGTCGAGCTCCCAGGTGCCGCGCCAGTCGCCGGAGTCGTAGTAGCTCTGCCCCCGCCACCAGTCGATCGCCGCGATGCCCGAGCTGACCCGCCCGAACTCGCCCGCGCCGATGGCGGCCAGGGTCTTCTCGGTGGACGGGTCGAACCGGTGCTGCGAGATGACCGTGACCAGCGTCCCCGCCTTGTCCCGGGCCCGGATGATCTCGTCGGTCTTCTCGACGGTGATCTCGGCCGGCTTCTCGATGATGACGTGCTTGCCCGCTTCGAGCGCCTCGATCGCCACCGTGCCGTGATGCCCGGTCGGCGTGCACACAACGACGACGTCGATCTGTTCATTCGAAAGGGCATCGGTGAGCGAGGTGAACGGCCGCCCGCCGCGCGCCTCGGCCAGTTCCTCAGCGCGCGAGGCGACCACGTCGATGACCGCGGTCAGCCGCAACCGGTCCGTGAGCCGAGACATGACCGAGCCGTGATGCCGGCCGATGACTCCCGCGCCGACCAGGGCAAATGACGGGACACCCAGGGCAAATGACGGGACACTCATGCGTAATCGATCTCCTCGGTCTTGAGCAGGCCGGTGAAGGCCCGGTGGGCGGTGCGGAACAGGTCGGGGCCGGAGAAACCGCCGGTGGCGTGGCCCGCCGCCAGGTGCGGTTCGAGGGAGAAGAAGCCGTCGAAGCCGTCGTGCCGCAGCGCGCGGATCGTGGCGGCGACCTCGCCGTCGCCCTCGCCGGCCGGGACTACAGTGCCGTCGGCGGCGAGCGCGTCCTTGATCTGCACATATTCGACGTGCGGACGCAGCTGTGCATAACCGTCGGTGTAGGGCCGCACCCCGACCTGCACGAAGTTGGCCGGATCCCAGGCCAGCCGCAGGTAGGGCGAGCCGACCGAGCGGATCAGGTCGAGGCAACGGCTGGGCACGTCGCCGTAGATCTCCTTCTCGTTCTCGTGCAGCAGGATCAGGTCGGCCTCTTCCGCGACACGCACAATCGCGCGCATTCGCTCAATCACTTCTGCACGATGTGTGGACGGGTCGTCGCCGGTGGGCATGAAGAACGAGAAGATCCTGATGTACGGGGCCTCGAGCAGCTGGGCGACCTCGGCGGCGTGCCGCATCCGTTCCAGGTGCGGGGCGAAGTCCTCGGTCACGGGGATCTTCCCGATGGGCGACCCGATCGAGGACACCTTCAATCCGTACGCCGAAAGGGTCTTCTTGACCGTGTCGAGCTGGTCGGGGGAGAGGTCGAGGATGTTGACGTCCCAGGCGCTGCGCACCTCGACGTGGGTCATGCCGAGTCCCGTGACGACCTCGCACTGCTCGGTGAAGTCGGGGGAGATCTCGTCGGAGAATCCGGAGAGAGTCCACATCGCGCAAGGCCTTTCAGCTCGTGTGTCGGTAGATCTCGTCGATCAGGTGCTGCGCCTTGAGCGCCTCGGCCGGCCCGATCCAGAAGGGTTCGGGGTCGTCGAGCGATCGATAGAAGTCGGCGATCAGCAACTCGTGCGACGCTCCCCAGTAGGACCGGCCCTCGCCACCGGGCAGCAGCTCGGACACCGTCTCGGCCCGCCCGTCCGCGTACGCCACCGTCAGGTCGCCGCGCAGATACAGCGTTCCCCGCTCGGCCACGATCTCGATCGTCACGGGCGAGTCCACAGCGTTGGTCGTCGTGGCGAAGAAGACGCTCCGCGCGGGTCGTGCATGGTCGAGCAGCAAATGTGCAGTGTCCTCGACCTCGTTGGACGCGCCGCCGTAACAACCGGCGTGGCCGGTGACGGTAGTGACGTCGCCGAGCAGCCACTGGAGCAGGTCGAGGGTGTGGATGGCCTGGTTGATGAGGACACCGCCGCCGGCCCGTGACCTGAGGCCGCGCCACGGCTTCGCGGCGTAGTAGGCCTCGTCGCGATGCCACAACACCGACGCCGACGCGCCGGTGACCGTGCCCAGCTCGCCCGAGAGCAGCAGGTCGTACGCTGCTCGTGACGTCATGTTGTAGCGGTTCTGGAGGCAGACGCCGATCTTGACGTCGGGGTGGTCCTTGGCCGCGGCGACCAGGCGGTCAGCCTCCGCGACCGTGTTGGCGACCGGCTTTTCGAGCAGGACATGCACGCCTCGCTCAAGGGCGTCTGTCGCAATCCGCACGTGTTGATCGTGTGGTGTGCAGATGTGGACAACCTCCGGCCGGACGTCGTCCAGGAACTCCCGGTGATCGCGGCGCGAGTCGCAGACGCCGGCCAGTTCCAGGCCGATCGAGGCGCTCAGCTTCTCGATCGCGGCCAGGTGCACGACCGAGACGGTGCCGGGGCCGATGAGCGCGACCCTCACTTCACACCGCCCGCGGTCAGCCCGCCCACCAGATAGCGCTGGAAGGCCAGGTACAGCAGCACGACCGGGGCCGCGCAGATGAGCGCAGCGGCCATCATCTGTGAATAGACCGGCAGTGCGCCGCCCTCCTGCTGCGACCCGAAGATCTGCAGCGCCACCGCGGCGGTGTGCGTCTCCGGGCGGGTGAGCACCGAAGCGAACAGCACGTCGTTCCATCCGAGCAGGAACGCGAAGATGCCCGACACCACGATCGCCGGCAGGCTCAGCGGGATGATGATCCGCCAGAGGATGACGATGGTGGACGCACCCTCGGTGCGGGCCGCCTCCTCGAGTTCGCGGGGGAGTCCGCGCAGGTAGGTGACCATCACCCAGGTCGAGAACGGCAGCGCGAACGTCAGGTAGGCCAGGAACAGCCCCCAGCGCGTCCCGATCACGGTCAGGCCCAGGTAGTTGCCGGCCGACGAGAACAGCACGAACACCGGCAGCAGCATCAGCGTGCCCGGAATGCTCTGCAGCCCGACGAGACCGCGCAGGATCGTCAACCGGCCGAAGAACGTGTACCGGACCAGGACGTACGCCGTCATGGTGCCGAGCAACGCCGAGGCGACCGCCGTGACCGCGCAGACGATCAGGCTGTTGACGATGCCGGTGGACAGGTCCGCCGTCGTCCAGATGCGCGAGTAGCTGTCCAGGCTGAACGAGCTGGGCCAGAACTCGCCGGACGCCACACCCACGTCGCTGTTGAGCGAAGCGAGCAGAATGTAGGCGACCGGAACGAGCACCATCACGCAGAGCAGCGCGGTGATGGTCACGAGCATCCATCGCGGCAGCAGGCGAGTGGCCTCAGCCGAGGCCGTGGTGCTCATATGAACACCTCCGGGACGCGCACTGTCCATTCGTGCACTGCGGTGCTGCCGGTCATCGCCGGCCTCCTTCCTCGTGCACGTCGAGCCGGACGGCGCGCAGGTAGATGAAGAGCGGGATCGCGATGAGCACCAGCGACAGCACCGCCATCGCCGCGCTCAGTCCGAATCGCAGGCTCTGGAAGCTGGTGACGTAGACCAGCATCGGCATCACGTTGACATCGTCCGGCGCGGGCGCCCCGAACAGGACGAACGGCAGCGTGAAGTTGTTGATGTGATTGAGCGTCGCGAGCAGGCAGGCGAGCAGTACCGGGCCGCGCAGATACGGCAGGATCACGCGCCGCAGCTTCGGCCACCATGTCGCGCCGTCCACAGCTGACGCTTCGTGCACCTCGTGGTCCACCGATTGCAGGGCGGCGAGCGAGAGCAGATAAATGAACGGCCAGGCCGCCCAGATCTCGACGATCACCAGGGCCCAGTACGACCGGGGGCCGCTGAGCCACAGCCCGCCGTCGATCCCGATCTGCGACAGCCAGTGGTTCACCACCCCGTCCGGCTGCAGCATCGTGCGCCACACCGTGGCGACCACGAACGACGGCAGAACGTACGGGATGAGGAAGACCGCACGCACAAGTGCGCGGCCCCGGTATTTGTTCTGCGTGACCAGCGCGGCGGCGATGCCGATCGGCACGGTGGCGATCGTCGAGAGGACCGAGAAGGAGACGCTGATCCAGATCGAGTTGAGCAGGCCCGAGCTGAACGACTCGACGTAGTTGCCGAGCCCGATGAACGGCGCCTCGACCCACCTCCGCAGGGTGTACTGGTCGAGGTCGATCAGAGATATCCACAGGGCGAGCACCAGTGGAATCAGGATGATCAGAACCATCAGCAGGCCGCCGGGCGTGAGCAGCCAGAGCGGCCGCTGCCTTTCGGTCACACCCTTACGCCGTACGTCCTGGGGTGGCGCCTTCTGCGGAGGCGGGGCGAGGGTCGTCATTTACTTGGCCCTGTCCAGCGAGGTCTGCGCGGCCTTCTGGGCGTCGGCGATCCGGGTGTCGATCTGCGCGGGGCTGAGCGACCCCTTGGACAGGTCGGGCAGCGACTGCACGGCCACGTTGGTCAGCGCGAGCTGGATGTCGGCCCAGGCACCGGTGAACGGGGTCGCGACCGACTTCTTGGCCGCCTCGGTCACCGGTTCGAGTTGCGCGTCTGTGGACAACGTCTGCAGCGCCGCCGCGTTGGCCGGCAGGTTGCCGAACTTCTTGTAGTAGTCGAGCTGGGCCTCCTGGTCGGTGACCAGCTTGACGTACTCGAAGGCCAGGTCCTTGTTCTTGGAGTAGTCGGCGACCAGCAGGTTGTCGCCGGAGAGGATGCTGGCGGCCTCGATGCCGTTCGCCGGGCGGCTGGTCGCGCCGGGCGGCACGGTCGGCAGCACCGCGAACTTCCACTTGCCCTTGACCGCACCCTGTTCCAGCGAGTTGATCGCCGTCGGGGTGGTCAGCATGAAGTAGCCGGTCTTGCCCTTGGCGAACGCGGCGACAGCCTGTGGATTGGTCCAGCCGATGGCGGCCGGGTCGACGACCTTGTCGTTGGTGAGCCAGCCGAAGTAGGTCTGGTAGGCCTTCTGCACAGTCGGGTCCTGCAGCTTCGCGGTCTTTCCGTCCACCAGCGGGTTGCCCGCCTGCACGGACATTCCCCAGACGAACTTCCACGGGTCGAAGTTGTCCTTGTAGGCGATCGCCAGGCCGAACTGGTCGCCCTTGGTGAGCTGCTTGGCCTGCTGGGTCAGCTCGTCCCAGGTCGTGGCCGGCTTCTCGATCCCGGCCGCCTTGAGCAGGTCGGTGTTGTAGGCCATCACGAACGGCCGGCTCACCCACGGGATGCCGACCTGGTTCTGCTCGTCCGGCCCGGAGATGCCCAGCGTGGCCGGGTTGAACTTCTCCTTGCCCCCGATCTTCTGCCACTCCTCGTCGCCGAGCTTCACGAAAGCACCGGTCGAGTACGCCGTCGGCGTGAACGTGGTGCCCACCGCGTACACATCCGGGCCGGACCCCGAGACCACCGAGGTCTGGATCTTCGTGAGCTCGTCGTTGGCGCTGGCGAACGTCTCGAATTTCACGTCGGCGCCGGTCGCGGCCTTGAACTTATCGCTGATGGTCTTCTGCCAGGCCTGGAACTCCTCGGGGTACTGAGTGTTCGCGGCGATCAGAACATTGAGCGTCTTACCGGCGCCACCTTCGCCGCCGTCATCCCCGCCGCCACACGCGGCGAGAGCAAGGGCGAGGGCCGACACACCGGCCAGCGCCGTGAGCTTTCTCGAGTTCATTCGGGGGTTCTCCTCTGAGCCGCTGCCGGTAGGGAGTGATCGGGGTCACTGTGGGACGCGACGACAGCGGAGGGCAACGAGTTGCCAGTTGTTGCCCGGCCGGTCAGGCAACAACTGGCAACTCGTTGCGCTGATCGGCGCCGCGCACCGAGGCTCGGGCGCATGGCTGCCCTGACGTTGCATCCCGACCGGCTGCTGCCCGCCGACCCGGGCCTGAGGTCGATCGCCCGCCGC
Organism: Actinoplanes solisilvae; assembly: GCF_003999975.1. Lineage (GTDB taxonomy): Bacteria > Actinomycetota > Actinomycetes > Mycobacteriales > Micromonosporaceae > Actinoplanes > Actinoplanes solisilvae. Next base: position 81,805 of record NZ_RJAC01000021.1, read on the forward strand.
CTCTACCAGGAAGTGCGCGACCTGCCGATCGTCAGTCCGCACGGGCACGTCGACCCGCGGCTGATCCTCGACGACGAGCCGTTCGTCGATCCGACCTCGCTGTTCATCCAGCCCGATCACTACGTGACGCGGCTGTTGCACGCGGGTGGGGTGCCGTTGACGTCACTGGGCGTGGGGGAGGGGCCGCTTCCGGAGGCGCGGGCGCGGGAGGCGTGGCGGATCTTCTGCGCGAACTGGCACCTGTTCCGCGGGACGCCGGTGCGGTTCTGGTTCGAGTCGTCGTTCGCCGAGATCTTCGGTGTTCGCGAGAGACCGTCTGTGGACAACGCGGACGAGCTGTACGATCACATTTCTGCGCGCCTCGCTCAGGACAGCTATCGGCCGCGCGCACTTCTTGCGCGTTTCAACATCTCGTTCCTGGCGACCACCGACGACCCCGCCGACGACCTGGCCGCGCACCGCGCCCTCCGCGACGACCCGGCGATCACGACCCGGGTGGCGCCTACCTTCCGGCCCGACCGCTACCTCGAGGTCGGTCGTCCCGGATGGTCCTCGCTCGTCAAGGAGCTGGGCGGCGACGTGAGCGACTACGCGGGCTACATCGCGGCGCTGGAGGAGCGGCGGCGCTATTTCGTGTCGCTGGGCGCGGTCTCGGCCGACCACGGCCACTTCGACGCCGGCACCGAACCGCTCGACATCCGTGACGCCGAGCGCCTCTACCATTCGGCGCTGGCCGGCACGATCACCACCGTCGAGGCGACCGCCTTCCGGCGCCACATGATCTTCGAGATGGCCCGCATGTCCTGCGACGACGGCCTCGTGATGACGCTGCACCCCGGCGTCTGGCGCAACCATCACCCCCCGACGCTCGCGTCCTTCGGCCCGGACACCGGACACGACATCCCCGTACAGCTGGAATTGACCGCCGCTCTGCAGCCGCTGCTCGAGCGCTTCGGCACGCACCCGAACCTGCACCTCGTGCTCTTCACGGTCGACCCCGACGTCTACAGCCGTGAGATCGCGCCCCTGGCCGGTTTCTACCCCTGCCTGTACGCCGGAGCGCCCTGGTGGTTCCTCGACAACCCGAGCGAGATCCGGCGCTACCAGCACGCCGTCACCGAGACCGCCGGGTTCACCCGCCTGTCCGGATTCATCGACGACACGCGCGCTTTCTGCTCGATTCCCGCGCGACATGACATGTCCCGCCGGCTGGATGCGCGTTTCCTGGCCGAATTGGTCGCCGAACACCGTCTCGACGAGGACGAGGCGCTCGAAACGCTCACCGCACTGGTCACCACTCAGCCGCGTGAGGTGTTCAAACTGTGAGGCCGCTACGGATGGCTCACCTGGGGCTCGGCGGCTTCTTCCGCGCTCATCAGGCCTGGTACACCGGGTTCGACGAGGAGTGGGGGATCGCCGCGTTCACCGGCCGCTCGGCCGAGCTGGCTGCGTCCCTGAACAGGCAGGACTGTCGCTACACGCTCGTTCTGCGCGGCCCGTCCACAGACGAGTTGCAAGTGCAGACGTCGATCGTGGCCGCCCATCCCGGCAGCGACGCCGCCGCCTGGCGGACCACGGTGGCGCTCCCGTCGGTCTCGGTGATCACGCTGACCATGACCGAGGCCGCGTACGCCCCGTCGGGTGTCGTCGCCGACCGCCTGGTCTCGGGACTGTCCGCGCGCCGGCTGGCCGGTTCGGGCCCCGTCGCGGTCGTGTCCTGCGACAACCTGCCGGGCAACGGCGAGGTCACCGCCCGCGTCGTGCACGAACTGGCCGCGCGCCTCGACCCCGCCCTCGACGAGTGGATCACCGCCAACGTCTCGTTCGTGGCCACGATGGTCGACCGCATCACGCCTCGTACGACGCCCTCCGACGTACGCGAAGTGGCCGCGACCGGAGGCTGGGACGACCTCGCCCCGGTCGTCACCGAGCCGTTCACCGAATGGGTCCTCAGCGGCGACTTCCCGGCCGGCCGCCCGGCGTGGGAGAAGGGCGGCGCCCGCTTCGTCGACGACGTCGTGCCCCACGAGACCCGCAAACTGCTGCTGCTCAACGGCGGGCATTCCCTGCTTGCGTACGCCGGGAGCGCGCGCGGTCACGGCACGGTGGCCGCTGCCGTGGCCGACCCCGTCTGCCGCGCCTGGCTCGACGAATGGTGGGACGAGGCCAGTCGTCACGTCCCGCTGCCCGCCGCCGAACTGACCGCGTACCGCGCAGCCCTGATCGAGCGTTTCGCCAATCCGCGCATCCGCCACACCCTGGCTCAGATCGCCGCCGACGGCTCCCAGAAGATCCCGATCCGCGTCGTCCCCGTCCTACGCGCCGAGCGTGCGGCCGGCCGGCCCGCCACCGGTGCCGCCCGCGTTCTGGCCGCCTGGATCGACCACCTGCGCGGCATCGGCGCCCCGGTCACGGATGCGGGCGCCGCTCCCTATGTGGCGGCAGCCGGATCCGTCCACGATGTCCTGGCTCTGCTCGCTCCCGACCTGGCCGAGGACTCCGCCCTGACGACCCGGACGGAGAGCCTGCTGCGAGGGGCGAACTAATCGATTTGATCCCATGAATGGCTGGTCGGTAGCGTGCGGGCCGACATGAAGATCATGGGGAAACATCAGTGCATCTGAACCGTATTGTCCTGTGTGGGTGCGGCGATCGCGGCCGGATCCGGCCCGGTTCGTGAGCAGCGGCCGCGGCGCGGGCCTCGCGGCGGTTATCCGGGCCGAAGGCCTGGTGGCAGGTCGATGCCGACGATCAGGCCCGCGCGTGCCGCGGCGGTCAGGGCGTCCTGGAGCACCAGGCGTTCCGGGCGGCCGGAACGGCGGGCCAGCGCGGCCACGTCCTCGAACTCGGGCATGACCTGAAGCACGATCCCGTCATGGTGGGCGATCTTCACCGCGATGCGGGTGTCGTCCACGGTGACGTCGGTGAACGCGCGATGGAGGGCGACCTTGCCCCGGAGGCTGTCCCGGACGCCGAGGGTGCTGGTGTCGCGGAAGATCTGATCGCGGAGCGCATCGGCGACGCCGGGTGTGCACAGAACGCTCAATGTGTGCGCCGGGCGGCCCTTCTTCATGACGATCGGAACCAGCCAGGCGTCAGACGCCCCACTTCGCAGCAGCCCGCTCAGGATGCCCGGCCAAAGTCGTGGATCCAGGTCGTCGACGTTGGCTTCCAGCAGAACAGCCGTTTCACCGGTCCGGGTGTTGCCGTCCGGCACGCCGACCAGCACACGCACGACGTTGGCATGGCCCTCCGGGTCGCGGGTGCCGGCGCCGATCCCGACGCTTTCGAGAACCATCGGCGGCAACGTTTCGCACGTTCGCGCAAGAGTGCGCAACAGCGCCATCCCTGTGGGTGTCGCCAACTCACCGCCACCGCCGACTCCGGCTTGCCCGATGCCGGCTGATATCGGCCAGCCTTTGGCCAGCTCGGCTACGGCTGGGGCGGGGATCGGGAGGCGTCCGTGCTGCGACCAGACGGTGCCTGAGCCGAGGGCTACCGGGCCGGCGGACACCGTATCGATTCCCAGGTCGGCCAGGGCGGCACAGCAGCCGACCACGTCGGCGATGGCGTCCAGGGCGCCTACCTCGTGGAAGTGCACGTCCTCGGGCGGGATTCCGTGCACGTGGGCCTCCGCCTCGGCCAGGCGCCGGAACACCGCGGTGGCCGATTGAGCGATCGGGCCTGCGCGTTCGAGCAATTCGCGCACGTTCCGCCATGTTCGATGCGCAGGGTCCTCGACCAGCGGCTCGACCTCGGCCTTGAGTGCTCGCAGCCCGCCTCGTTTCACCGCTCGGACGCCCACTCGCACGGTTCCGCCGGACACGGCGTCCACCGCTGATTGCACGTTTGTGAGCGAAGCGCCCGCATCGAGCAGTGCGCCGAGCAACATGTCGCCGGCCACCCCAGCCGACGCGTCGATCCAGGCATGCCTGCCGCCGGGCCGCGCCGAGTTTCGCCGTGCATCGAGTCCGCCCCCGCCGACGGTGTGACCGCTGCTGCTGCCGTCGCCACTGCCGCTGTCACGACTGCTGCCGCTGTCACGACTGCCGAAGCTGTCACACGGCTCGGGCTTGCTGCCTACCCGGCTGGGGCGTGTTCCGTTCTCTTCGTTCACGGGGCGGCTATCTGGGCCGCTAGATGGCCGGCGCCGTAGCCGTTGTCGATGTTGACTACGGCTACGCCAGGGGCGCACGCGTTCAGCATCGTGAGCAGTGGCGCTAACCCTTCGAACGCGGCGCCGTAGCCCACCGACGTCGGCACCGCGACGACCGGTGCCGGGATCAGTCCGGCGACCACGCCTGGCAGGGCCCCGTCCATGCCGGCCACCACCACGACGGCCCGCGCCGCGCGCAGCAGTTCCACGTGGGCCAGGATCCGGTGCAGTCCCGCCACTCCGACGTCCACGATCAGCTCGGTCGCGCGGCCCAGATATCGCGCGGTCAGGGCCGCCTCCTGGGCTACCGGCAGATCGGATGTCCCCGCGGCCACCACGACTACCCGCTCACCGCTCGGCGCCGGCGGCTCCGGTGGCCAGGCGAGCAGCCGCGCCGTCGGATCGTGGAAGGCATCGGGCAGGGCGCTCAGGACGGCTGCGGCGTGTTCGTCGCCCGCTCGGGTGAAGAGGGTGACCGTGTCCGGCGTTTCGCGCACGGCCGCCGCGATTCCGGCGACCTGCTCGGGGGTCTTGCCCGCGCAGTACACGGCTTCGGGGTAGCCGCGCCGGCGAGCCCGGTCCACGTCGAGATCCGCGTAGGAGGACAGATCGGCGTGGGCGGGCAGGGCGGCTTGGGAGGGCAGGTCAGCGTGGGTGGGCGGGGCCGCGTCGGAGGACAGGTCGGTGCTGGTCATCGGGGGCCTTCGGCGAGCTGAGCTCGGGCGGACACGGTCGGGGCGGGTTGCAGGGCGGCGGCCGTGAACGCGCCCGACTGGATGCCGGCGAGGTCGAGGGTGACGAAGCGGAAACCAGCCGCGGTCACCGCCTCGTGGATCAGTTCGCGCAGGGGCGCGGTTACGGCACGCGGGAGGTCCTCGGCGGGGAGTTCGACCCGGGCGATCTCGCCGTGGTGGCGTACGCGGAGATCTTGGAAGCCCAGACGGCGCAGGGCTGCCTCGGCGCGTTCGACCTCGCTCAGTTTGCGCGGGCTCACCGTGGTGAAGTGCGGGATGCGTGAGGCCAGGCAGGGCGCGGCCGGTTTGTCGGCGCACGGGAGGTTGAAGGCGCGCGCGATGCGGCGTACGGCGGCTTTGTTCAGGCCGGCGGTCGCCAGCGGGGTCAAGACGTGGTGGGCGGCCGCGGCGAGGGCCCCGGGGCGGTCGTGGCGGCGTACGTCGTCGGCGTTTTCGCCGTAGGCCAGGGCGTCGAGCTCGTGACGGGTGAGCACGTCGGTGCTGATCCTGGTGAAGAGCTCGTCCTTGCAGTGGAAGCAGCGGTCGGGGCCGTTCGCGCGATAGGCGTCGCGGTCGCCCTCGTGGGTCTCGATCTCGACCACGGGCACCCCGATGTGGCGGGCCACCCGGTGCGCGGCGGTCCGCTCGTCGGCGGCCAGGCTGGGCGAGACGCCCAGGATCGCCAGCACCCGTCCGGCCCCCAGCGCCCGCGCGGCGAGGGCCACCAGCACCGACGAGTCGACGCCGCCCGAGAACGCCACGCCCAGCCGTCCGACCTCGGTCAACTGGCGGGCCACGTGGGCGGCGGCCGCCTCGGTTTCTGCGGGATCAGGCTCAGTCACGCCCGTCATTCCACGCCGCCCGGCCCGCGGGTGGGAAGCGGTTGCCATATGTTGCGGCGAGGCTGCGGCCAGCCCCCTGGCGTAGTAGGAAAGGGGGCTCTCCTATGGTTGTGGGCATGGACGTTAATCCGCTCGAGTCCGAGGCGGGCTTCGCCGGACTGGGGTTGCGGGCGGAACTGCTCCGTGCGTTGACCAACCTGGGCTACGAGGAACCGACCCCGATCCAGCAGGAGGCCATCCCGCCGTTGGTGGCCGGCCATGACCTGGTGGGTCAGGCCGCGACCGGCACCGGCAAGACGGCCGCCTTCGCGCTGCCCGTGCTGCAGAGCCTGGCCTCCGGCAAGCGCTCCGAGGGCCCGGCCGCGCTCGTGCTCGTGCCCACCCGTGAGCTGGCCGAACAGGTGTCGCAGGCGGTCCACCGCTACGGCCGTGATCTTGGCGTGCGCGTGCTTCCGGTGTACGGCGGTCAGCCGATCGGGCGCCAGCTCCAGGCGTTGCAGCGTGGCGTCGACGTGGTCGTCGGCACGCCGGGCCGGGTGCTTGATCACATCGAGCGCGAGACCCTCAACCTCAGCGACGTACGCACCGTCGTGCTCGACGAGGCCGACGAGATGCTCGACATGGGCTTCGCCGAGGACATCGAGGCGATCCTGGCCGAGACGCCCACCGAGCGCCAGACCGTGCTGTTCTCGGCCACGATGCCGCCCCGTATCGACAGCATCGCGCGCCGTCACCTGCGCGAGCCGGTGCGGATCACGATGGGTCGCAAGGCCGTCGAACCGGGCGAGATCCCGCTGGTCCGCCAGAGCGCCTACATCGTGGCCCGGCCCTACAAGCAGGCCGCGCTGGGCCGCATCCTGGACGTCGAGGCTCCCTCGGCCGCGATCGTCTTCTGCCGTACGCGGGAAGAAGTTGATCAGGTCACCGAGAACCTGAACGGTCGCGGGTACCGCGCCGAGGCCCTGCACGGCGGCATGAGCCAGGACCAGCGAGATCGCGTCATGGGCCGGCTGCGCGGCGGCAGCACGGAACTGCTGGTCGCGACGGACGTGGCCGCTCGCGGGCTCGACGTCGAGCAGCTCACCCACGTGATCAACTTCAACGTGCCGGTGGCTCCCGAGGCCTACGTCCACCGCATCGGACGGGTGGGGCGGGCCGGGCGCGAGGGGTCGGCGATCACGCTGGCCGAGCCGCGTGAGCAGCGGATGCTCAAGGCGATCGAGCGGCTCACGGGGCAGCGGATCACCCTCGAGAAGCTGCCGACGGTCACCGACCTGCGCGCGCGGCGGCTCGAGCTGACGCGTACGGCGTTGCAGGCCAGCCTGGAGACCGACGACCTCGAACGGTTCCGGGTCGTCCTCGACTCGCTGACCGACGAGTTCGACGTCGAGAACGTCGCGCTGGCCGCCATCAAGCTGCTGCACGAGGCGGCGGGCGGCGACGTCGAGGACGAGGAGATCCCGGCGCCCCGCGAGAGGCCCGAGCGCAACGAGCGCAACGAGCGCAACGACCGCGGGCCGGCTCAGCGGGGGCGACCGTCGAACGACGGCGTCGCGCGATTGTTCTTCGGCATCGGGCGACGGGCCGGGCTGCGCCCGCAGGACCTGGTGGGCGCGATCGCCGGCGAGTCGGGCCTCAACGCCCGCGACATCGGCGCCATCCAGATCACCGACCGGTTCTCGCTGGTCGAGGTGCCCGAGCCGGCCGCCGAGATGGTCATCGCGGCGATGCAGCGCAGCACGATCCGGGGGCGGCGGCCTACGGTGCGGCGGGAACGTTTCGTACGCTGATCTCTTCGGGCAGTTTGCGCAGCCGGTGAATCTCGTGGTGCCGGGCCGGGTCGGCCTCGTTGATCAGGCAGACGAGGTGCTCGAAGAACGAGACATAGGTCGGCGACCTCAGCGTGCGTTCGGCCCTGATGTACGGCTCCAGGGCCGTCCACGCCCGGCGAGCGCGATTCGGCACGATCGCGACGATCATTTTCGTCTCGACCCCGCCCGTCGAGGCCAGCACGCCCAGGCTGCTGTAGAACAGGCCGACGCGGGTCGCGTGGCGGCGCTGCAGCGGGGTCAGGCCGGTGACGCCGTTGCCGGGTGAGGCTTTCGGCAGCTCGTACAGCACGAATTCCTCGCTCTCCAGGAACTCGTTCGTGCGGCACTCGCGGGTGAGCAGTTCGATCGTCACCATCGTGCTGTTCGCCCTCTGCATCGAGCGCAGTTGACGCAACCCGAAGAAGGCGGACAGCGCGACGGCCGTGAGCGAGATGATGATGGCCGTGATGTTCAGGGCGAAGCTCAAACCGACCTCCGACGTCATCTCCGTACCCGAATCGCAGGGTAACAACGCCGGTCAATGCGTTCGCCCTGCTCAGAAGGGCGCGGGGCCGCTGCCGGTGAGAGACATCAGGATCTGAGTGGCCAGCAGCTTGCGGACGCTGGTGACGTCCACGGCCCCGATCTGGTCGTAGGGCAGTTCGAGCGAGAGGCCGGTACCGGCGTTACGAAGGTCGTCGGTGTTCTGATCGGGGCGGAACGTGCCGCCCCAGCCGTCGATGCCGCCACGCTGGTGGGTGCTCAGCGAAGCCATGCCGGACACATGGGTGCCGTCGACGAGGGTGAGCCTGGCCGGCCCGGAGTAGGTCGTCATAACCTCCAACCTATCGGCCGACCGGTCGGTGCGACGGACTCAGGGGCGGGGGGCCCGGGCATAATCCGGTCGTGTTACGGATGCGGGCGGCCGTCGACGCCCCGTCCGGGGGCTCGCTGGACGAGGTCAGCCTGTCGGCGCTGCTCGACGTTCTGGTGGCCCGTTCGGGGGACACGCTGGGAGCTGTGGACCTGTGGAGCACCAAGATCAGCGGCTCGCCGGCCCTGATCGACCATCCCGATCTTGCGACCCTGGCTACTCCAGCCCGTCCCGCGGGATCGGCTCGCCGACCCGGAAGTCCCGGAAGCTGACCTCGAGCCCCGCACGCTGTGGCGAGCAGCACATGACCCCGACATCGATCGTCTCCGGCAGATCGAGATGGCCGAGCCGGACCAGATGCCACGACCCGTCCTCGTCGCCGCGGTGCACGCAGACCGCCGATCCGAAGCGGGTCAGCCGCAGCTTGAGCTCACCGCGGAACCCGGGCAGCGGCACCACGGACAGGTCGGAGAAGTCGCGGGTGAGCACGGTGCTGAGCTGCACGGCACCGGAGGTGACCTCGAGACCCGTCTTCAGCCAGGTGCGCTCGTCGGCGCGCAGCATCAGACCGGCCTGATCGAACAACGTGGAATGCCCGGCCGAGACGGTCACCTCGGCGGTGAAGTCGCCGGTGACCGCGCGACGGTAGAAGTGCCCGTTGTCGGTCACGTAGCCGTAGAAGGTACGCCGCCAGAAATCCGTCTTCAACCCGGTGACGACCCGGATCAGCCCGTCGTTCTCCGACCACTGAGGAGGCTCGTTGAGCCACGACATCTCACTCGGCATCGCGCCAGTCTAGGCCCGCGACCTCAGCTTCGTGACCAGGTCGCGCAGCCAGGCTCAAGCCCAGACCTAGAGTCCGGGGACACGTTGAGCACAGCGCCGGCCGGAAGATGCCGGGTCCACGATGCATGCTGCTGGTCTTGTCGCGCCGCATTGTCGACGGCGAAGGGCCAGCGTGGCATCGATGTTGATGATATTGAAGAGGCATGACGATCAACCATCCTTTGCGGCGCCGCCGCGGCGCGGTCCTGATGGCCGCGACGGTGGCCGCCACCGGTGTGCTGCTCGCCCCCGCCGCCGCGTTCGCCGACGCCACCGGTGAGTTCGAGAACGACGGGTTCATCTATCCCCCGGCCAACGGATCGCATCTCACCGACTCGGCCGCGAGTGGTGGGGCGGCCGTCGCCATGTGGGGCACGACCAGCAACGACATCGTTCTCGCGACCGGGGACGTGACCACCACGGCGTTCCGGATCAGGGCCAAGCAGGCGGCCTGCGGTCCGGCGGCGGCGCAGATGGCGGTGAAGGTCAACGGCGTGGCCGCGGGCACGGTCACCGTCTCCGCGACCACGTGGACCGATTACACGGTCACCGGGACCTGGACGGGGGACTGGCCGCTCGTCCACATCGACTTCCTGAACTCGTACGAGGGAACCTGTAGGCAGTTGCACCTCGACCGGATCACCGCCGTGACCGGGACCACGTATTACGTCGACCCGGCCGGCAGCAACAGCAACAACGGCACCTCGCCGAGCAGCGCCTGGAAGACCGTCGCCGAGGTCAACGCCCGTACGCTGGTTCCGGGTGACACGGTGCTGTTCAAGCGCGGCCAGACGTTCACCGGCACGGGGCTGACCGCCGACACGGCCCGGATCACGTACGGCGCCTACGGTGACGAGAACGGCGCGCTGCCGGTCCTCGACGCGAACCGGGGCGCGAGCCACGTCATCGACGTCTCGGCGCCGGGCGTGGTCGTGCAGGACCTGCAGGTGCAGAAGGGCGGGGCCGGCGATCAGGTCGGCATCTCGGTCACGGCCGCGGATGTGATCGTGCGGCGGGTGATCGCGACCGACAATGCGATCGGCGTGCAGGCGGACGACGGCGCCGACCGGCTGCGGGTCACCGAGAGCGTGCTGCGCGACAACACCATGGTCATCCAGCCGGGCGGCGGAAACGACGACTACGGCGCGTGCGGTGTCTCGGTGCTCGCGGCCGACGGTGTGCAGATCGATCACAACACGTTCAGCGGCAACGTCGGCGACTCGGACGACTTCGGGCAGGACGGCTCGGCTGTCGAGCTCTACGGCGGCACGAACACGACCGTGCACCACAACACCGCGGTCGACAACCACACGTTCTCCGAGCTGGGCAACGACGGCACGAACAACACGCATTTCTACGACAACGTGATCACCACGACGGTGTCGGGGCCCGAGGACGCGTACGGCTTCAACGTGCAGGGAACCGGTGACTTCGGCGGGGTGGACAACACGATCATCACGAACAACACGATCGTCATGCTCAGCCTGCGTGCGGGCCCGCTCTCGACGGGTCTGGAGCCCGGTGTCGTGCAGTTCCACAACAACGTCGTGCAGGCCGTCAACGCCGGTCACAACGAGGCAGCCATCGACGAGGGTCACAACGTCTACTACGGCCACAACTACACCGGCATCAAGTCGATCCACAGCGCCGGTGGCACCACGGCCGCCCCGTCCTCGGTCGAGGCCGACCCGAAGTTCGAGTCGAGCGACAACCTCCGCCTCAGGTCGGGCTCGCCTGCCCTCAACCGGGGGATCGACGCGTACGGGGTGACGACCGACTGGGACGGCGATGCGCGCTGGATCGGCCCGGGCGTCGACGCCGGTGCCTACGAGCGCCAGACTGCCTGACGATCGCTTGCGGGGGAGTCCGCCGGGCTTCCCCGCAGGTCAGAATTGCTGCACGATGCCCTGATGGGGGTGCTGCGCTCGATCAACGTCGGGAAGCCCAAGGACGTGCCCTGGCACGGCCGGACGGTCTTCACCGGCATCTGGAAGACACCCGTCGACGGCCCGGCGATGGTGCGCCGGCTCAACATCGACGGCGACGGGCAGGGCGATCTCGGCGGCCACGGCGGCGAGATGCGGGCCGTGTTCGTCTACCAGCTCGACGCGTACCGATATTGGGAGAAATTTCTCGGCCGCGACGATTTCACCCACGGCCAGTTCGGGGAGAACTTCACGATCGACGGCCTGCCCGACGACGAGGTGTACATCGGCGACCGCTACCGCATCGGCGGGGCGCTCTTCGAGGTCACCCAGCCGCGGGTCACGTGCTATCGGGTCGGCCTGCGGATGGACGACGCCCGGATGCCGGCGCTGCTCGTGCAACATCATCGGCCTGGCTTCTACTTCCGCGTGCTCGAAGAGGGTTCGGTGCAGGCGGGCGACGAGATCGTCAAGGTCGCCGACGGCCCCGAACGGATGACCGTCGCCGAGATGGACGGCCTGCTCTACCTGCCCGGCCATCCGCTCGACCGGATCGAGCGGGCGCTGCGCATCCCCGCGCTCAGCCCCGGCTGGCAGGGCTCCTTCCGGGCGATGGTGAGCCGACCGGCGTCGGCGAGCGGCAACGCGGGCCTGGTCGAGACCGAGCCGCCCCCGGCCTGGCCGGGCTTCCGGCAGTTGCGGGTCGCCGCGGTCGAGACCGAGAGCAAGACCATTTCCTCCGTACGCCTAGAGGACCCGGATGGCAATCGAGTGCCGGCGCCGCTGCCGGGGCAGTTCTTGACTGTGCGGCTGCGGCCCGACTCGGGACAGCCGCCGCTGATCCGCAGCTATTCGCTGTCGGGGCCGCCGGACGGCGCCGGATATCGCATCAGCGTGAAGCAGGAACCGCACGGGGCGGCCAGCACCTATTTGCACGCCCGCGTCCACCCGGGCGACCTGATCGACGTGGCCGCGCCGCGGGGGACTTTCGTGCTGCGCCCGGGTTCGACGCCGGTGCTGCTGATCAGCGGCGGGGTCGGGGCTACGCCGATGCTCGCGATGCTCTACGCGGTCGCGGCGGGGATGCCCGAGCGTGAGGTGTGGTGGTTGCAGGCCGCCCGCGACGGCGCCGACCGCCCGTTCGCGGCGGAGACGGCGGCGCTGCTGGCCGCCCTGCCGAACGCGCGGTCCAACATCTGTTTCAGCCGCCCGGACTCGGATGATCGGCTCGGCCGCGACTACGACCGGGCCGGCCATTTGACGGTCGACGTGCTCCGGGCGCTGCCCGTGCCGGTCGACGCCGACGCCTATCTCTGCGGGCCGACCGAGTTTCTGGCCGATCTCTCGGCGGCCCTGCTCGACGTCGGGCTGGCGCCGGAACGCGTGAACACCGAGATCTTCGGGGCCCGGCCGGGTCTCACGCCGGGCATCAGCGCAGCGCCGGGCGGCGCGCCACACCCACCCGCAGGGTCGCCCGGCGACGGGCCGCCGGTCTCCTTCGTTCGCAGCGGCCTGACCGTCGACTGGCCCGCCGGTCGCGGCAGCCTGCTCGACCTCGCCGAGGCCTGCGACGTGCCGGTGCGCTGGTCCTGCCGGATCGGGGTGTGCCACACGTGCGAGTCGGGCCTGCTCTCGGGCGAGGTCTCCTACACCACCGAACCGGTCGACCCACCAGCCGACGGTAACGTGCTGATCTGCTCAGCCCAGCCGAAAGGACCGGTCGTCCTCGACCTCTGACGCGCCCGGCCCTCGCCCCGCGCGGCCGTGCCCCCGCGCGGGCGTGGCTTGCCCTGGACCGCCCCTCAGAGCAGCCCTCGGGCCGCCGCTCGGCGGAGCTTGCCCGATGGTGTCTTCGGCAGGGAGCCGGGTGGCAGAATGCGGACGACGGACGGGCGGGCGTCGATCTCGGCGACCACGCGGGCCGTGACCTCGCGTGCTATCTGCTTGGCGGCCGCCTCGTCGGTCGCCTGGCGCGACTCGGCCAGCACGGCGAACGACTCGCGGGCGACGCCGTCACCGGCCAGCAGGCGTACGGCGGCCACGTTGCCATCGCGGACGCCGGGCACCGAACCGGCCGCCCGCTCGATGTCGGTTGGATAGATGTTGCGCCCGGCCATGATGATGACGTCTTTGCGGCGGCCGCAGACGACGACCTGACCGTCGGCCAGATAGCCCTCGTCGCCGATGTCGAGCCAGCCGTCGGCGTCGCGGGCCGGCTCGTAGCCGTCGGGCGTGACGTAGCCGTCGGTCACCGACTCGCCGCGGAGCTGCAGGCGGCCCACCTCGCGGTCGCCCAGCGGTTTGCCGTCGTCGTCGACGACCCGCACCTCGACGCTGGGGAAGGGCCGGCCCAACATGGGGATCTCGCGCACCGCTCCGCCGCCGTCGGCGGGGGTCGCGCGGTTTTCCCGCTCGAGCGCGGCCGCGTCGACCCGGTCGAGCATCATCGGCTCGCTCACCGCGGAGAGCGAGATGGCCAGGGTGCTCTCGGCGGCGCCGTAGCAGCAGTTGACCGCGGCCGGGTCGAAGCCGAAGCGCTGCGCCGCGGTCACGAAGGCGCGCATCGTCGCCGGGTCGATCGGCTCGGCGCCGTTGCAGGCGACCCGCAGCGCCGACAGGTCGAGGGTGCCCGGCTCGACGCGGGCGAGCTGGCGGGTGAGCACGGCCCAGGCGAAGTTGGGCGCGGTCGTGATCGTGCCGCCGTAGCGGCTGAGCAGCTCGGCCCAGAGCAGGGGGCGGCCCAGGAAATCGGCCGGGGTGACGCTGACCAGTTCGAGGCCGCTGAGCATGGGCAGGGCCAGGCAGCCGATCATGCCCATGTCGTGGAACATCGGCAGCCAGGAGACCATCACGCCGTCTTCGCCGCAGCTCAGATGTTCGCTGGAGTCGCGCAGGTTGGCGTAGAGATTGCGGTGGGTGATGCGCACGGCCTTGGGGTCGGCCGTGGAACCGCTGGTGAGCTGGAGCAGGGCCGGACTGTCCTCGTCGACGTCGACCGGGTCGACATCGGGCCCGCTGGTCAGGGCGGCCAGGTCGTAGTGCTTGATGCCGTAGGCGTCGAGGATCGGGGTCATCGGCTCGAACGGGGCGCCGACCACGACCGACTGCGCCTCGATCATCCGCAGGACGCGCAGCGTGTCGTCGCGCCAGACCTCGAGATCGGTGCGCGGGGTGGGCTGGTGCAGCATCGTCATGCTGCCGCCGGCCAGCCAGACGCCCTGGGCGACAGGGGCGATCTCGGCCGGCATTCCGGCCAGCACCGCCACCGCCCCGCCCGGGCGCAGACCGCCGGCCACGAGCGCGCCCGCTATGCGGCGGGCCTGGGCGTGCAGATCGGTCCACGAGCGACGGACGGCCGCCCCGGGCTCACCGGTCACCATGCCGGTGCGGGCCCGGGCGGCAGTTGCCATCACACCTTCGACGAAGCGGCTCACACAACCTCCCTTGGTGGGGACGGCCCTCACGCTACGCGGAAGCGCCCAAGATCGCGGGAGCCTGTGGACGAGCGAATCAGTCCTCGGGGTAGGCCTGTGGATAAGGCTCGGCGAAGTCGGCGGAGCGGCTAACGTTCGCCCATGCTTCCGTCTCGGCCATCTGCTTCCGCGAGTAATCCTGCGCCATCTCCGTCGCGTTCACCCCGATCGGCAGGTGCGTCGGCACGTTCCGGCGCTTCACCACGTTCACCAGAATCTCGCCGGCCCGCGCCGGGTCGCCCGCCGCCAGCACCGTCCGGCTCAGCCCTTCGACGAAGGCTCCCACGGTCGGGGCATAGTCCGCGGGCACGTCATGGAAGCCCATGGACGCTCCCGCCCAGTCGGTGTCGAAGCCGCTCGGCTCGACCACCAGGGTGCGGATTCCCAGCGGCGCGGTCTCGGTCGCCAGCACCCGGGTGAAGCCGTCGACGGCGAACTTGGCCGCCTGGTAAGAGCCGAGCCCCGGCGTGCCGCCGACCCGCCCGCCGATCGACGAGAACTGCACGATCGTGCCCGCCCCCTGCGCCTTGAGGACCGGCAGCACGGCCTGCGTCACGTTGTAGACGCCCCAGAAGTTGGTGTCGAACTGGCGGCGGAAGTCGTCCTCGCTGGTGGTCTCGATCGGCCCGATGTTGGCGTAGCCGGCGTTGTTGACCACCACGTCGATGCGCCCGAAACGCTCGTCGCCCTGGGCGACGGCCGCGTCGGCGGCGGCCCGGTCCGTCACGTCGAGGGCGACCGGCAAGACCCTTTCGCCGTACGTGTCGACGAGCTCGGCCAGGTCGGCGGGCTTACGAGCGGTGGCGATGACCTGATCGCCCGCTTCGAGGGCGGCGCGGGTGAGGGCGGCGCCGAAGCCCCGGGAGGAACCGGTGATGAACCATGTCTGTGTCATGGCTCTAGTGAAACTCGGTTGCGTTAATAGCGCAACGGTGTTGTGTAAGATGGGGGTGTGACGTCGACGACCCCTCAGCGCGCCCGCAGTGCGGAAGCCAAACACCATCGCGAACGCGCGATCCTCGAGGCTGCGCGCACCCTGGCTGCTACTCGCAGTGTCCGGGAGGTAACCCTGACGGACGTGGCGGCCGAGGTCGGCCTGCACAAGTCGGCGATGCTGCGCTACTTCGAGACCCGCGAGCAGATCTTTCTGGCGCTGACCGCCGAGGGCTGGCGGGACTGGTCGGCCGACGTGCGCGCGTCGTGGCGGAGTGCTGCGCCCGAGGTCGTGCTGGCCCGGTCGCTGGCCTCGCGGCCGCTCTTCTGCGACCTGCTGGCCCAGGCGCCGCTCAACCTCGAACGCAACGTGTCCCTCGACGCGGTCCGCGACTACAAGCGCACGGCGCTCGCCGCGGTCGGGGCCGTCGTCGGCGACCTTCGCGAGGCGTTCGGCCTGGAGGAGGAGCAGGCCTATGACGTGGTGGCGACCGCGACGAGCATGGCCGGTGCCCTGTGGCAGATGGCCGCCCCGGGGACCCGGCTGCGCGAGCTGTACGAGAGCGAGCCCGAGCTGTCGCACGCGATCGTCGACGTCGAGCCGCGCCTGACCCGGGTCCTCGGCGCGCTGATCGCCGGCTTCCGCTCGCAGGCCGCCGCTCGATAAGCCGGCTCGCAGGCCGCCGCCGGGTAAGCCGGCTCGCAGGCCACCGCCCGATAAGCCGGCTCGCAGGCCACCGCCCGATAAGCCCGCTCAACGAACCGGCTTGGCCGGGCGCTTCCGTCGAGCCGGGGTCAGACCTCCAGCTGCTTCTCGATCAGCCTCAGCCGGTGTCGCGCCATCGCCAGGTTGGCGCGGTCCCGGTTCAGGGCCAGGTAGAGGAAGAGTCCGGCGCCGTCGGCGGCGGTTATCGGGCGGATCAGGTGGTATTGCGAGTCCAGGGTCACGAGGATGTCCTCGACCGGTTCGCGCAGACCGAGCATGTCCAGGGTACGTAGCTTCGCGCGCAGCACTTCCGTGTTGGCCGCGGCCGCTACCGAGATGTCGAAACCGAAACCTCCCCCGGCCGTGCCGAGCGACATGCCGCTCGTCCAGTCCACGACCGCCACCGCAATCGCCCCGTCGACCTGCAACGCGTCCTTGAGTGCCACGTCCATGTCGGCCATAACGCCGTGTGCTCCTTCCGTGGGGTCAGCGCCCGTTCGGAGGGATGCCGGAACGGGCGCTGGAACGAGCATGGGCCGCAACGGTGATCGTCGATCGGACAGGGGGTGCGTCGTCGGGACGTACCCGGGATCGAAGATTTTGCTGTTGTGGGATGCGAGTTGACGACTTCTGCAATTCGGGAGGCGGTCAGTTCGGAATTTGGGGAGACGTCGAATGTCGGTGCCGCTCTATCAGGCGAAGGCGGAGATGTTCCGGATGCTCAGCCATCCGGTGCGTATCCGCGTGCTCGAACTGCTGCAGGCGGGCCCGCGCCCGGTCCGCGACCTGCTCGCCGAGATCGACGTGGAGCCGTCGAACCTGTCGCAGCAGCTGGCGGTGCTGCGGCGTACGGGCGTGGTGGTCTCTTTCCGGGACGGCCCGCTGGTCATGTACGCCTTGAGTACGCCCGACGTCGCCGACCTGCTGGCCGCCGGCCGCCGCATCCTGGGCGCCGTCCTGGCCGACCGCGACGGCCTCCTCGCCGAGTTGAACCAGGAGCGCCGTTAACGGCCCGGGTGGGGAACACGTCGATCAACGGGATCCGGGCGGGGGCCGGCATTCGATAGGGTGCTGCGATGCATCGCACCGCGTTGGTCACCGGGGCGTCGTCGGGCATCGGGCTGGCCACGGCGGCCGCGCTCGTCGCGCGCGGCTTCCGTGTTCTCGGCACGAGCCGTCATCCTGACTCGCTGGAGACGCACCAGCGTGCCGACGGCGTCGAATACCTGCCGCTCGACCTCACCGACCCGGCGTCGATCGAGGCGCTGGCGGCAACCGCCGGGCCCGTCGACGTGCTGGTGAACAACGCGGGCGAGAGCCAGAGCGGCCCGTTCGAGGAGCTGCCCGTCGAAGCGTTGCACCGCATCTTCGAGATCAACGTGCTGGGACCCGTACGGCTGACGCAGTTGATTCTGCCGGGAATGCGGGAGCGAGGGTACGGGCGTGTCGTCATGGTGGGGTCGATGCTCGCGTCGTTCCCGCTGTCGTATCGATCGTCCTACGTGGCGACGAAGGCGGCGATCAAGGGCTTCGCCAACGGCGCCAGGCACGAGTTCTCCCCGTACGGGGTGTGGCTGACCACGGTCGAGCCGGGCTCGATCAGCACCGGCCTCAGCGCCCGCCGCACCAGCTACATCGGGCCCGATTCGCCGCATCGCCGCGACTACGAGACGATGCTCGCCGCGCTCAACCGCAACGAGGCCGCCGGGGTCTCGGCCGAGCGGGTGGCGGCGACCATCGTCGGCGCGATCGAGGCGAGCAGACCCCGCCAGCGGTACGCCGTGGGCAGCAACGCGTCGCTGGTGTTCCCGGCCCGCCGGGTACTGCCCGTCTGGCTGGCCGAGAAGCTGACCCACCGCCGGCACGACCTGACGCGCTGACCCCGACTCGAACGGGTGCGGCACCGGTTTGCCGAATTTGTAGCCCTGCCCGTAGTGATAGCCGAGCTCGCGCAGGTATTGCGCCTGTTCGGCGGTCTCGACCCCCTCGGCGACCGCGCGCAGCCCCAGGCCCTCGCTGACGTGGATCAGCGCGTCCACGATGACGGCGCGCCGACACGTTCACGCTCACGTAACGCGGGGCCTCCGCGCCCAGCTCGCGGCGCCAGGTCGCAAGCTGGCGGCAGGCCGTCCGCATGACCCATTCGCCGAGCTCGACGATGTGCCCGTTGCCCTCGGCCACCGGGATGAACGCGACCGGCGTCACGAAGCCGCGCACGGGGTGCACCCACCGGATCAGAGCCTCGACCGCGACCGTACGACCGTCGCGCAGCTCGACGATCGGCTGATAGACCAGGAAGAAGTCGCCGTCCTCGAGGCTGTGGCGCAGGTCGGCGCCGAGCCGCTCGTCGGCCTCGGCCCGCTCGTCCAGCGCCGGGGTGTAGACGACCAGCGTTCGCCTCGCCCGGGCGGGTGTCGCGCACCAGGACGCCGAACTCGTCGGCGCCCATCCGCGCGACCAGGTCGCCCTCGCGCACACTGTCGCGCAGCAGTTCGGCCACGGCGACCAGGGCCTGATCGCCGACGGCGCGCCCCAGCCGGTCGTTGATGTGCTTGAAACCGGCCAGGTCGAGGATCACGACCTGGCACGCGCTGCGCTCGACGGTAGATCGACGTGTCGGTGAGGACGGGCTCGAGCACGAGCGTAGATAGACGATGCCGACGCCGACCGCGATGATCGCCGAGTCGATGAGGGTGCCGGCACCAACACCTGCCACAGGCCCATCGGCAGGAACGGGAAGGCGGCGGCCGACGTGCAGCCACCGGCGAGCCAGACGGCCCACCAGCGCTCGGACAACGTTCTCGGCGCGTCTGTCCTTCGGCCGCGCGCCCCCGAACTTGAGTCGTCGCGCTCGATTGGCCGTCACTCGTTGCGGGCCACCTCCGGGCCGGTGATCTGGCGCAGCAACGGGAGCGTCAGGCTGATCGCGGCCAGGGACGCGGCGATGCCGGCCAGCACGACCACGTAGAACGCCGGCCCGGGCGGGTGCAGGTCGAGCTGCATCTGGGCCCGCAGGAACAGGTGGGCCGACAGCAGGCCCGCGCCCAGCGCCACCACCGCGGCGGCCAGCAGGGGAGTCACGCTCTCCAGGGCCACCACGCGACGCAACGTGCGCAGCGGGACGCCGGTCAAGCGGAGCAGGCTGAAGGGGCGTTTGCGTTCGCTCAGGCCGCCGGCCACGCCCACGGCCAGGCTGCAACCGGCGATGGCCAGGCTGGTCAGCACCACCACGTCGGCCAGGCGTTGCCAGCCCTGGAAGACGCGGGTTGTCTCGGCGTTCCACTCGGCTTCGGTGAACGGGGCGTACATCATCGGGTGGGCCGCGCCCAGCGTGGTGCGGGCTTGTTCCAGCGCCGCCGTCGAGCCGTCGGTGTAGGTGACTATCGAGTCGGTTCGCAGCGTCGTCAGGCGAGCGGGGGAGACGTCGGCGGTGGGCCAGACGCCGTCCCAGTTTCCGGGGCCCCGTACGCCGCTGTAGACCCACGCGACCTCGGCGTCCGGGGCGCATCGGCCGCTGGTGCGCATCGGGGCGAGGTCGGCGCACGCCACGAGGGAGGACGGCCAGCCCCAGTCGCCCAGCGGCGTCTGCGGGACGGGGATGTCGTCGGTGGGATGGCGGGTGACGACGACAGCCCGTACGCCCGGTTGGGTCTTCAACGCGGCCGGAACCGGATCGCCGGCCGGGGCGGTCTGCTCGTCGCGGAAGATGGTGTGCAGCAGCGACCTGTCGATGGCGCTCGGGGCCGCGCGATCGGCGGTCAGGGTGCCCATGATGCCGACCGCGACCGTGGTGACGAACAACGCGATCACCAGGCCGCTGACCGAGCGGAAACCGGCCCGCGGGTTGCCGGCCAGACGGCGCGCGGCGATCAGCGAGGCGGTGCCGCCGGCGCGACGGGCGGCGACGCGGCCGACCGCCATCGTCAGCCACGGGCCGGCCACGACCAGGCCGATCATCACCACGAAGATGCCGGACAGGTAGGCGAGGATCTGCCCGTCGGTCGTCTGCGGGCGGCGGCCGACGAAGTACGCCAGTTCGCCGAGCCCGGCCAGCAACGGCAGCAGCCGCCACACGCGCGGCGGACGCGCCACGGCCCGGCGGGCGATGCCCAGCGGCGAGACCCGTACGCGGCGCAGCGACACGAGCGCCGCCACGGCCGCCAGCAGGGGAACGCCGAGCGCGACGCCGATCACCAGGGACGAGCTCAGCGCCAGGTCGGCGGGGAACATCGGCGCGCCGGTGAACGGCACGGCGGCCAGCGAGTCCCGGAACGCGAGGAAGAGCCCGAAGCCCACCGCCGTACCGACCACCGCGGAAACGGTCGCCTCGACCGCGGCGACCACCGAGATCTGCCGGGGTGTCGCGCCGACCAGCCGCATCGCGGCGAAGCGCTGCTCGCGGCGGGAGGCGGCCAGCCGCGTGGTGGTGCCGACCAGGATGATCAGCGGGAAGATGAGGGCCGCCGCGACCACGCCGAGGATCAGTTGCAACCCGGACGTCGGGATGCCCGACCAGCAGCCGCCGGGGCAACTGGTCGGCGCGACGGTCGCGATCGTGCCGACCCGCACCACCCCTGGACGCTGGGACAGAACGTCGGGCGCATAGCCGACGACCGCCACCAACGACGCCGGGGAGGGCAGAGCGTCGTCGCCGATCGTGCCGGCGAGACGGCCGGGGAAACGGTCGCCCAGCTCGGCCGGCGGCGTGGCGGCGATCAACCGGGCCAGCTCGGGGGAGGCGAAGTATTCGCCGGGCCCGGGCAGCCGCGGCAGTCCGGGCGGCACGGGCGAGCGCGGACCGGTGGCGGCCAGGTCGACGCGGCCGATCGACTGGGTGCCGAAGCCGTCCACGCGGAGCTGCCACCACAGCGGATCGGGGCCCTCGGCCGTGCGCGAGTTGGCCCAGCCGTAGCGGTCGTTCTGGCTCGACACACCGCCCAGCCCGGCGAGCGCGGCGACCAGCATGCCGACGCCGAGCGCCATCGCGACCGAGATGACGATCAGCCGTACGGCCGCCTCCCGGCCTCCGGCGAGGGTGAGGCGCAGCCCGAAGCGGATCATGCGACGGCCTCGGCGGTCAGGGCCAGCACCTTGCCGTCGCGGACGACGACTTCCCGGTCCGCGTACGCCGCCACGCGCGCCTCGTGCGTGACGAGCACGACGGTCGTGCCCTCGTCGCGCGCCGAACTCACCAGCAGGTCCATCACGTGCTCGCCCGTCAAAGAGTCGAGGGCGCCGGTCGGTTCGTCGGCGAACAGCACCCGTGGCCGCGCGACGAGCCCTCGGGCCAGGGCGACCCGCTGCGCCTGCCCGCCGGAGAGCTCACCGGACGTGCGGCCCTCCAGCCCGTCGAGGCCGAGCCGGGCCAGCCAGACCCTGGCCTCGGCGAGCGCCTTCTGCCGGCGTACGCCCGCCAGAAGCAGGGGAAGCGCGACGTTCTCCTCGGCCGTCAGCTCGGGGACCAACTGTCCGAACTGGAACACGAAGCCGAAACGGTCGCGGCGCAGGGCACTGCGCTCGGTCTCGCCCAGCCGGTCGATGCGGCGCCCGTCGAAGTGGATCTCGCCGCTGCCGGGGACGAGGATGCCGGCCAGGCAGTGCAGCAGGGTCGACTTGCCGGAGCCGCTCGGGCCCATCACGGCGAGGATCTCGTTCTCCCGTACGGAGAGGTCGGCGCCCCGCAGCGCCGGTGTGCTGCCGAACGCGAGATGCACGTCGCGGGCCTCGAGAACCGTCATGACCTGACCTCCTGGGCGAGCGCGTCGAGGCGGGCCGCGGTGAGATCGATCCAG
Organism: Actinoplanes solisilvae; assembly: GCF_003999975.1. Taxonomy (GTDB): domain Bacteria; phylum Actinomycetota; class Actinomycetes; order Mycobacteriales; family Micromonosporaceae; genus Actinoplanes; species Actinoplanes solisilvae. The sequence continues at coordinate 103,876 of NZ_RJAC01000021.1, forward strand.
CGCAGGTCGGCCTCGATGTGGAACAGGGCGTGGTCGGCGAGCAGCGAGTCGACGAGGCTGCCGGAGCGCTTGACCGTGGTCAGCTCGCGCATGCGTTGCATGTGGGCGGCGCGCTGGGTGTCGAGATAGTGCTCGGCCGGGCGGCCCAGCAGCAGCGACAGGGTCACCTTGGCGAAGAGCACGGTCTGCAGGTGAGGCTCGGGCGCGACCGGCTCGGTCAGCCAGGTGTCGACCTCGGTCGCCCCGCGATCGGTGATGACGTATCGCTTGCGGTCGGGCCCGGCGCCGGCCTCGAGGTCGCTGATGACCACTTTGCCGTCGCGGGCGAGCCGGCTCAGCGTCGCGTAGACCTGGCCGAACGAGAGCGGCTTGTCGCGGCCGAAGAGGGAGTCGTAGTCGCGCTTGAGGTCGTAGCCGTGGCGTGGCTCGCGTTCGAGAAGCCCGAGGAGGGTCAGCGGTACCGTCATGCGGACGACTATACGCTGAGAGTATACGCTGAGAGTAGCCCTACTTTTCCGGCATATAGGTCTGAGTCAGCTCGGCGCCGATACGAGCGAGCTCCCCCCGTACGGCCTCAGGCTCTTCCACAACCGCGGTGCTGCCCCAGCCGGACAGCGTGCGGGCGATGTCGAGCGGCGTAGGAGCACCGACCCGCACCCGCACACGGCCGTCCTCCAGCAGCTCGCCGGGGTGGCAGTGCCGGCCGAAATGGTCCCGCAGCACCCAGACGAAGCGCTCGGGGATGAGAACCGTGGCCCACGTACGCGACCGGCGCTGCTCGATCGCGCCGACGACCTCGTCCCACGCGGTGTCGAGGGTGAAGTCGTCGGGGCGTACGAAGGTCTGGTCGGTGATCTCCAAAGCGGAGACGCGGTCGACCCGGAACGTGCGGCGGCCCCGCTCGGTGCCGGCGATCAGGTACCAGACGTTGTCCTTGTCGATCAGGCCCCAGGGTTCGGCGGCACGGCGTACGCCCTTGTAGCCGAACGTGACGAGGCGCTGGCGGACGACCGCCTCCTGCAGGTGGCGCACCTCGTCGGGGCGGTCGCGGGTCAGTTCACCCCAGCGGGCCGGGTCGATCAGGGTGGCGGCGGCCGCCTTCTGGGCTTCGGTGCGCAGCGTCTCGGGCAGGGCGCGCAGAAGCTTGCGCAGGGCCGTCTTGACCTCGTCGGAAGCGGCCGCGGCCGGGCCGGCCAGCAGGAACAGGGCTTGGGCCTCGTCGGCGTTGAGGCCGCTGAGGTCGGTGCGGGCACCGCCGACGAGCTGCCATCCGCCGTGCCGGCCCGGCTGGGGATAGACGGGGATGCCGCTGCTGGACAGGGCTTCGAGGTCGCGGCGGGCGGTGGCGACCGAGATCTCCAGCTCGGTGGCCAGCTCGGCGGCGGTGACGCGGCCCCGGGCCTGAAGGAACAGCAGGGCGGCAACCAGACGATCGGCTCGCATGTTTTTCGATTCTGCCCGGAAAAGTGCTCAGGAGGTGAGCACTTATGTGGGCAGGATGAAGCCATGACTACTTCACTTCGCGGTTTGACCACAGTCACGTTCTTCGCCGACGACATGGAGGCGGCCCGAGCCTGGTACTCGCAGGTGTTCGAGATCGAGCCCTACTTCGACAAGGGCGGGGCCTACCTCGAGTGGCGGGTCGGCGACTACCAGCACGAATTCGGCGTTCTCGACAGCAAGTACGCACCGCATCCGCTGACCGGGCAGGCGTCGGGGGCGATCGTCTACTGGGCCGTCGACGACGTCGAGGCGGCGTACGCGCGGCTGCTCTCCCTCGGGGCGAAAGAGCACGACAAGCCGACCGAGCGCGGCACCGGATATGTGACCGCGTCCGTGCTCGACCCGTTCGGCAACGTTCTCGGGGTCATGTTCAACCAGCACTACCAGGACATCCTGGCCGCCCGGGCGAGCTGAAGCGCTCGACTCGGGGATACATCAGCAGAGCTTCAGGGGGACTTCAGACCCGCTACCTACGTTGAGCCCAACTTTCGTAGCGCGCCCGTTCGGTGAAACGGAGACCCCCATGCATCGACCCCCTTCTCGCGGTTTGCGGCTCACGGTGGCCGGAGTGCTGGCCGCCACCGTCGGCGTCACCGTGATCCCCCTGGAGGCCTCGGCCGCCGTGGGCGTGCCGACCTTCCCCGACAACCTGGTCGTTTTCCCCAACCGGGATTTCATCACTGTCGAGGGCTACCAGGACCACATCGGCGAGACCGCGACCATCGAGGTCACCCGGCCCGGAGTCGGCATCGTCGGCTCCGCGGCCGGCGTGGTCGCCGAGGGCGACGTGGCCTTCGAGATCAACCACCCGGGCGGCTACTGCTGGGGAGCGGGCACGGGCCTGAACGTCACCCCGGACATCCTGCCCGGCGACGTGGCGTCGATCCGGTTCGGCGACGTCCCGGTCGCGCAGACCACGGTGCAGGACGCGTACGTCAACGCCGACGCCGTGCAGTCGGGCACCACCGTGACCGTGACGGGTCACATCGGGCCGACCGTCAACCGGGCCGACGTCGAACAGCGCATCGTCGAGCCGGCCCTGACCGACACGGTCGTCACCCGACGCGACGTCCGGGCGCTCCCGGGCCCGCTGACGCCGGCGGCCCGGGGCGGATACCAGTCGGCGCTGGCGTTCAGCGGTGACACGTTCACGGCGACCTACATCTTCGACGACGCCGAGACGGCGCGGATCGCGGCCAACGCGGGACTGGGGGAGCGGCTGCTCTCCTGGGAGGAGACCGACGTCGACGGCAACCGGCAAGGACTGACCATCGCCGAGTACGGCGAGCCGGGCGGGCCGGGCATGGGCGGCTGCCCGAACGGGCCGCTGCAGTCGGGACCGCCGGCACCGACCGGTCTCACCGCGGCGAAGGTCGAGGGAGGCGTCAAACTGAGCTGGACCCCGGCGGCTACGATCCCGGGTACCCCGGCGATCACCGGCTACCGGGCCACGGCGGTGTCGCGTACGTCGGCCGGCGGTGAGCAGGTCGAGATCGGGCGCCGGATCACCGGGCAGGCAGCGCGGGGCACGACGATCACGGGGCTGTCGGCGACCGAGGATTACGACATCGAGGTCGTCTCGGTCAGCAGCGTGGGCCTGACGTTCCCGGCCGCGATCGTGCAGCCGCAGACGGACACCACCCCGCCGACCGTGTCGGCATCGCTGGCCGACGGCAGCTACCCGACGGCCCGGCAGGTGACGCTGACCGCGAACGAGCTGGGCTCGGAGATCTACTACACGACTGACGGCACCGACCCGGTCCTCGCGGACGTACTGGCGAACTCGGCGCTGCTCTACACGGGGCCGATCAACATCGTGGCGACGTCGACGCTGAAGTTCGTGGCCTTCGACCTGGCGGGCAACATCTCGGCCATCGGGCAGCGGTCCTACACGATCACCAACACGCCCACCCCGAACGCGCCGACCTTCGGCACGTCAGCGGTGGGGCCGGGCCAGGTCACGATGAACTGGACCGCTACCGACCCGTCGATCACCGGGTTCGGCGTTCAGGTCTTCGACGCGGCGGGCGCCGAGGTCGGCAACCTGCGCGAGACGACCGCCACCACTCTGACGATCACCGGGCTCGCGGGCGACACCGAATACTTCTTCACCGTACGGGCCCGGAACGTCAACGGGTACGGCGAAGCCTCGACGCGGCTCGGGCCGCTGACGCCGCAAGGAGCGGTCGTGGCGAACGCTGGTCCCGACCGGTTGGCGGTGGCACGCAACACCATCGTGACGCTCACAGGGGCAGGATCGACGGCGCCGGCCACGTACGCCTGGACGCAGCTGGCCACGGGGACGTCCAACCCGATCGCGGCCAACGACCCGGACCGGGTCAACCTGACGCTGGCCACCACGCTGAACCCGCGCTTCACGGTGCCGCTCTACCGGGCGCCGATGACCAACAAGGGATACACGTTCCGGCTGACGGTCACGACGGCGTCGGGCTCCAAGACGGACACCGTGCTCGTCACGCCGTCGGTCGACCGGGTGACTATCACTACGGCTCGCTGGAAGGCGGGTGACTTCCGGGTCAGCGGCTCGGGATCGTTCCTGGGGGCAACCGTGATCATCCACGCGGGGTCGCCTACCGGGCCCGTGCTCACTACGGCGGCTGTGGTTGCGGCGGCGGCGCCGGCCATCGGGGAGTACGAGGTGCGGCTGCGTAACGGGGCTGCGCCGGCTGCCAACCCGGGCGTCCTCTACATCGAGTCCAACCAGGGTGGGACGTTTGGGCCGTTCACTGTTTCCTGACCCGGCTTAGATTGAACCGGGGGCTCGCCGAATTGGCGGGTCCCCGGTTTTGTTGCGGTGGGACGGGGTGGCCGGGGGTGAGCAACCACTGTCTTTGAGGGGCGGCTATGACTGTGGTTGCTCACCCCCGGCCACCCCTTGCGGGGCAGTCAGTTACGGCAGGAGATGGGTCACCGGGGGCTGGCTGCGGCGGAAACTGGGCGGTCACCTGACGGGGCGTAGGCCCTGCTGCCGCGCGGTGGTCACCAAGGGCTTCAAGTAACTGCGCGCGGACCGCGGGCGGTGGTCAAGCGAACGAACCGTGCCGGTTGCGGCCTGGCGCTTCGCGCCACTCAGGGGGACTCGTCGGGGGAAAGGTCGGCGCGTACGCCGAGGAGGCGTACGGGGCGTTTCAGCTCGATCTTTGCCAGCACCTCCAGTGCTGCTTGAGCGATTACGTCCAGGTCGGTGCTTGGGCCGTCGCGTAGTTTCGTTTCTCGGGTTTGTGTGTAGAAGCTTGAGGAGCGCACTTTTACCGCCACCCGGATCACGCGGCGGCCGGCTGCGACCACCTCTGTGCCTAGCTGGCGGGCTAGAACGGTCACCTGGTGTTCGATGTCGGCTCGGTCGGTCAGGTCGGTGGCGAACGTAACCTCCTTGCTGCGGGACTTGGCTACCCACGGCTCGGTGACGATCTCGGTGTCGCCACCGCCGCGGGCGATGATGGAGAGCCACATGGCGGCTCGCGGTGGGAAGCGCTGCAGCAGCGTGTCTGGATCGGCGGCGGCCAGGTCGGCGATTGTGGGCAGGCCTAGAGCGTCTAATTTGGGGACCGTTTTCGGGCCTACGCCCCACAGGTCGCCTACCGGGCGGGTGCCCATCGCCGGCATCCACGTCTCGTCGGTCAGGGTGGCGATGCCGGTCGGGTCCTGCTTGGCGAACCTTGCCGCGATCTTTGCCTGGTTCTTGTTGCGGCCGATACCGACGGCGCAGGTCAATCCGGTCTGATCGAGGACCGCGGCTTTGAGGTCGGCGGCGAGGCGCTGAGGGTCGTCGATGTCGCCGCCTAGGAACGCCTCGTCCAGGCCGTGGACCTCCAGCCGTACGGGAAAGGCCCGTAATGTTGCCATGACCTGGGCTGAGGCCTGCTGGTAAGCCGGCATATCGGTGGGCAGGAAGGCCGCTTCGGGGCATTTGCGAGCGGCCATCCGCATGGGCATCCCGGAACGTACGCCGAACTCGCGGGCCTCCCGGGAGGCGGTCGCGACCACCGTGCGGGGCTGGGCGGGATCGCCGGACCCGCCCACGATCACGGGGCGGCCGCGCAGCTCGGGGTGGCGTAGCACCTCGACGGACGCGAAGAACTGGTCCAGATCGACATGCAGCACCCAGCCGTCCGCCACCCGGCCAGTATCACCCGCCGACCAGGCCCTCGCGGGACTCTCGCATACCGCACCACCCCTTTGCGGGGCAGTCAGTTACGCGGGGATGGGTCACCGTGCGCGCGGGCCTCGGCGGTGGTTGAGCGGACGAACCGTGCCGGTTGCGGCCGGGCGTTTCGCGTCCTTCCGGCGGGTCGAAGGCGCTCGGGGATGCCCTCAGCTGAAGCGCGACGGCCGTGACGGGCGGCAGACGCTGGAGGACGACGGGTGCGGGCATGGATAGCCGGGTGACCACCGGTGGCCGTGACGGGCGGCAGATCGATGCCTCACGTTGGAGGGCGCTGCGGTCAGTGACGGAGGGCTTGGGTGGTGCGGCGGAAAATCGCGCGCTCTCCGGCGGTCGGGTGGTGCAGCCTGGAAGCCGTGGAGCCGGCTGTCGTATGTGTCTGCTGTGGATATCGGACGCTGTCGGGGTCGCCCGGCTCCCATGAGACCTGCGTGGTGTGCGGGTGGGAAGGCGGCCTGCCCGGCGCCGAGTTCATCGCGGCTGTGCGGGCCATTGCCGGCGCGGCTCCGGCGGCGGATCCGGACAACCTTTCCGGCATATCGATCGACTTCGATCACTATCTGTGGCGGTGTCCGTCGATCAGGGAGGTGGCCGTGTCGAGCAGTGCGGATCCAGCACGCCCGCTGACGGCACGCTGCCTCGCTGAGAGCTCGGCTTCACCGCGCCGGGTGGCGGAAGAGATCACGCAGGCGTGGCAGCGGGATCTTCGCTACGCGTACTGGGAGACGCACTCGGTTCGGATCACTTCGACATCGGTCGAGCTGCATGCGGCGACGCAGGTCGACAAAGACGGCTACTTCATCACGGCCGTGATCCTCGTCGGGTGGAGCAAACCTGCCGATACCTGACAGGCCCCGGCTTGAGGGACCTACGGGGTCAACGGGGGTCCAGGCGCAGGAGGGTTTCCTCGATTTCGGTGGCGCGGGCGTTCGCGTAGCCGACTTCGGTGCCGGTCACGGTGAAGCCTGCCTTCTGGAGAACGCGCAGGGAGCCCTTGTTGTCGCTGGCGGCTCGGGCGAACAGCGGGCGGTCGAGCATGACCTTGTCGAGGAAGAGGGTCAGGGCTTGGGTGGCGATGCCCTGGCCCCAGTACGGGCGGTCGATCCAGTACGTGAGTTCGGTCTCGCCCTCGATGATGAAGCTGGCGATGCTGCCGACCAGGCGGCCATCTGCGGTGATCGCTCGCTCGGTCACGTCGGGGCGGGCTCGGATCTTGGCTCGGTGGGCGTCGAAAGCGGCGCGGTCGTTGGGGTCCTGGGACGTGAAGGCGGCCATGTGGACCGACTCAGGGTCGCGCATCTGGTCGAAGAGCGCGTCCAGGTCGGCGTCTTCGATCGGGCGTAGTTCCACGACGGTCATGGGGTGGTCCCTTCGCGCGCAAGCAGTCGGCAAATCCCGAGGGGTAGCGTCGAATTCGCGAACCACGGGGAAAGGAACACAGTAATGGCTGACGACGCAATTGTCCGTCCCGAGGATGTGCTGCCCGACGGGGCCGAGTTCGGCGTATTCGAGAACGTGCAGGTGCGCAAGGGCACGATCGCGGCCTTCATCGCGAACGTACGCGCGCTCGACGGGCTCGAACCGGGCACGAGCAGCTACGACGCGGTGGCTGACCAGCTTCGGGCAGCGGTGCCGGCGCTGAGAGCGGTGGGTCTCTTCGACATCTTCGAGGTGCGGTCGGCCGAGCTGCGCGAGGTTCTGGGCGTGTCGTAAAGCGATTGCCGCGGCGGCCCGGCGGGCTTAGCGTCCGGGGCGTGGATAAGACTCGTTTCGTGGACAGTGGGAAACGGCTGGACTCGTTTGCCGACGAGTTCGTCGTCCGCTGTCCGCGATGCGCGGGGACGGCTACCGTGCGGCGGGGCTGGAACTTTGGCACCCGTCGCTGGGAACCGGCCGCCGTGGGCTGCACGCGGTGCGGGTTCTCGCGGCGGCAGGCCGGTGGGGAAGGGCGACTGCCTGCTCCGGTGGAGGTTCTGGCCGTGTGGCGGTGTGGTCGCTGCGGGCGTCGGCTGAGGACGTCCCGGCGCCTGAGGTCGGCGCCTCACAAGCACTATGCGTTGCCCTGCGACGGCTGCGGCGCGGTGACGCGGGTCGGCAGCGGGACCCTTTGCGTGCGGGAGATCAGGCCCCTCAGCGATCCCTGTTTCGGTCTGCCGCTGCGCCTTCAAGCAGCGTGTGCCGGGCAGACCCTGTGGGCCTACAACCCGGGCCACCTCGCCTATCTCAAGGCCTACGTCCAAGCCGACCTGCGCCGCCGGCCCGACAATCGCCTTCATATGACGATGGTGGAACGGCTGCCCAGCTGGCTCAAGCAGGGCCGCCACCGCGCCGAGGTGCTACGCGGGATCGAGCGCCTCGAACAGGTCCTGATCGGCTAGCCGGGGTATCAGAGCTCGGCGATGGGCTCGTGCGTCGGTGTGGTGTATCCCAGCACCAGCACGGCGTCCTGCGGTGGATCGTCCGATTCGGTCGCTGCCTCGAGGATCGCCTCCATCAGCTCGACGGGCAGGTTCGGGTTGGCGGCGACGGCCTCGGTGGTCTCCGGGTCGTCGAAGAGCTCCAGCGAGCATCTCCCGAAGGCGTACGTCGGGGTTGGCTGCGAGGATGTCGAAGAGTTCGTCGGACCATTCGCGTCCGTACATGACGGCGACGACGTCGGCGCCGGGATGATCCAGGAGCCGCAGCACCAGGGCGTCGGGAAGGGCGGGGTTGTGGCACGGGCCGCGCAGGCGGGCGTTGTCGACCAGCAGGGTGTTCTCCTCGCTCGCGGGATGACAGGCACCGACCCGAGGGAGGGTTCCGCAGCACGGTAAACGGCCTTTCGCCCGAGAGACCCGAGGCGCAGCGCCCCGTTAAGTTGGAACTAGCGCAGCGGGGCCGTCGACTCGCGGGTGACCAGCTTCGGCGCGAACTTCTCGGTGCCCGAGCCCAGCGTCCCGCCGATGGCGGTGAAGAGTCGTTGGGCGGCCACGCGACCCAGCTGCTCCAGGTTCATGTCGATTGTGGTCAGTGGCGGGCGGGCGTTGGCGGTCAGGATCGTCCAGTTGTCGTAGCCGACCACGGCCACGCGGCCGGGGACGTCGAGGCGCTCCTCGTGCAGCACGTCGAGGACGCCGCGGGCGATCTCGTCGGAGCCGGCGAAGATCGCGTCGACGTCGGGGTGGCGTTCGAGCAGCATGCGGGTGGCGCCGCGGCCCCACGCCTCGGACCACATGCCGAACCACACTTCGCCGCCCGCGACCGCCAGGCCCTCCTCGGTCAGCCGGGCCAGGGCGCCGCGCGCGCGGTCCTGGGCGGCGCCGTAGGTCGCGTCGCCGGTGATGTGCGCGATCTTCCGGCGGCCGCAGCGGATCAGGTGGTCGACCGCCAGGCGGCCGCCGCCCTCGTTGTCGACGACCAGCGACAGGTCACGCGGGTCGTCCGACGGGGCGTACGCGTAGATCACCGGGACGGGCAGATCGTGGCCCAATGACGGGCGGCTGTCGGGCCGGGCCCCTACGACGATGAGGCCGTCGACGCGGCGGGACAGCAGGGCGCGCACGTGGTGTTTCTCGCGGATGCTGTCGCCGCGGGCGTCGCACAGGAACACCGAGGTCTGGTCGGTGCCGAACGCGTCCTCGGCTCCCATGAGGATCGGGATCGAGAAGCGACCCTCCAGGTCGGACGTGAGCAGACCGACCGTGCCGGTGCGCTGGGTGACCAGGCCCTGGGCCAGCGTGTTGGGGGAGAAGGCGAGCTGGGAGGCCGCCTGCAGCACCCGGGCCCGCGTCGACGCACGCACCTGGGGCTGGCCGTTCAGGGCCTTCGACGCGGTCGCGACCGACACCCCGGCCAGCCGGGCGACGTCGCGCAGAGTGGCGCGCTCCAACCTGGACCTCCTACCAAAAGTCTTGACAGCAAAATACCCACAGGATTACGTTCCTGAAAACCTTTTCGGCAACTCGGACCCCGGCCTAGGAACCGGCCTGAGCTGCGATCTTGCTTGTCAACATACTCCCCGTGGTACGTCGAAGCGAAACGCCTTGATAGAAACCCGAAATACGGAGGAGCACCTTGACCATACGCAGAGCGGTGGCCGCGATCGCGATCGCGGGCCTGCTGGCCGGCGTGGCGGCCTGCGGAGGCGACGACAGTGACACCGGAAGTGGGACGGCGGGGATCACCGCCGAGGGCACCGACGACGGCTCGGAACTGACCCTGTGGACCCGTGCGCCGCTGGAGCTCCAGGCCAAGGCGCTGGTCGACGCGTACAACAAATCACACAAGAACCAGGTCAAGCTGACCATCGTCCCCAACGACGACTACGTCGCCAAGGTGGGCGCGGCGGCCGGCAGCGGCGATCTGCCCGACCTGTTCGCGGCCGACATCGTCTACGTTCCGAACTGGACGAAGGCGGGTCTGTTCGCCGACCTGACCGAGAGCATCAAACTGCTCCCGTACGCCGACAAGATCAACCAGGGGCACCTGGCCGCGGGCACCTTCGAGAACAAGCGGTACGTGTTGCCGTACGTCCTCGATCTGTCGGTGATCTTCTACAACAAGAAGCTCTACAAGGAGGCCGGCCTCGACCCCGAGAAGGGCCCGACGACGCTCGACGAGTTCAAGGAGCAGGCGCTCGCCGTCCAGAAGCTCGGCAAGAAAGACGTCTACGGCACCTTCTTCGGCGGCAACTGCGGCGGCTGCAACGTGTTCACCTGGTTCCCGATGATCTGGGCCGGCGGCCAGGACGTCATGAACCCCGAGGGCACGAAGTCGCTGCTCGACAGCCCGGCCGCCCAGAAGGTGTACGCCACCTGGCGCGAGCTGCAGGCCGCGGGCGCGATCGCTCCGGGCTCGAAGGACGAGACCGGCCCGACCTGGGTCGCCGCCTTCCAAGAGGGCAAGATCGGCGTGATGCCGTACCCGGCGACGCTGCTGTCGACGGCTTCCAAGACGGTCGACGTCGGCGTCGTCCCGATCCCGGGTGCTGACGGGGGTGCCTCGACGTTCGTCGGCGGCGACGGCATCGGCATCTCGAAGGACTCCAAGAAGGCCCAGCAGGCCTGGAACTTCATGGCCTGGCTGACCTCCGAGGCGGGCCAGGTCGACGTGCTGGCGGCCAACGACAGCACGGTCTCGCGCATGGACCTGGCCGACAACAAGTACTCCCAGAAGGACCCGCGCGTCCTGACGGTCAACCAGGTCGCCGGGTCGCCGCAGAGCAAGACGCCGGTGGCGGTCAACTTCCAGCAGGCCTTCAACGCCCCGGGCAGCCCCTGGATGACCCTGTTCCGCAACCAGGTCTACGGCGATCCCGCCGGCCTGGCCAAGGACAACGCCGCGCTCACGGACATCCTGGGTCAGTAGGGTGATTTCGCAGGCAATCGCGCCGGCCGTCGAACGACGTCGGCCGGCGCGCCGCTGGAAAGCGCTGACGGGCTTGGCCTATGCCGCTCCGACGGCCCTGTTCGTGCTCATCTTCTTCGTCCTGCCGATCGGTCTGGTCGGCCGGATGTCGGTATCGGACTGGGGTCTGTTCGCGGGCAACCGCGGACTGAACGCGCCGGAGAACTTCACCGACGCCGTCGACGACCGGCTGTTCTGGCCCGCGGTCTGGTTCACGCTGAAATACACCGCCATCACCACGGTCATCCTGCTCGGGCTCGCGCTCGGCCTGGCGCTGCTGGTGCAGGAGTCGAACCGGTGGACGGGCTTTCTGCGTACCTCGTTCCTCGTGCCCAGCGCACTCGGCCTGGCCTCGGCGTCGCTGCTGTTCTACGCGCTCTATTCGCCGCAGAGCAGCCCGTTCCCGGGCGACACTTCCTTTCTGGGTACGCCGTGGTCCGCGCTCTGGTCCACCGTGGCTTTGATCGTGTGGCGGTTCGCCGGCTTCTACATGCTGTTGCTGCTCGTCGGTCTTCAGGGCATTCCCGGCGACGTGTACGAGGCCGCGCGGCTCGACGGCGCTGATCGGTGGCAGACGTTTCGCCACGTGACGTTGCCGCTGCTGCGCCCGTCGATCGCGCTCTGCACGATTCTCTGCGTCACCGGCTCGCTGCTCGCCTTCGACCAGTTCTACATCCTCACCAAGGGCGGGCCCGACAACAGCACGGTCACCATCGTGCAGCTCGTCTACAACATGGCCTTCCAGGGCCAGAACGACCTCGGCCGCGCCGCCGCCCTGTCGATCCTGGTGCTGGCCGCCCTGCTCGTCGTCAACGTCCTCCAGTTCCGCGGCCTGCGCGGCAAGGAGAGCTGACCCTTGTTGAAAACCCTCTCCCGTACGCCGCAGCATGTGCTCGCCGGCGGCCTCGCTCTCATCTTCCTGTTCCCGCTCGTCTGGGCGTCCGTGGCCTCGGTCTCGCCGCAGGCCGGCACCCAGCAGACCGACGGCTGGGGCCTCGCCAACTACGTGACCCTGGCCGACTATCAGGCCGGCGTCTTCCAGTACGTGGTCAACTCCGTGGCCGTCTCGCTCATGACGGTGGCGTTCACGCTGTTCGCCTCGGTCACCGGGGGCTACGCGTTCGCGGTGTTCCGCTTTCCGGGCCGCAACGCGTTGTTCCTGCTGACCCTCGCGATCCTCATGGTCCCGTACGCGACGCTGTTGATCCCTCTCTATGTTCTGCTGAACTCGTTGGGGTTGCAGAACTCGCTGATCGGTCTGGCCCTGGTGCTGTCGATGTTCCAGTTGCCGTTCGCGACGTTCATGATGCGCATCTCGTTCGAGGCCGTCCCGGGCGAACTGCGCGAGGCGGCCCTGATCGACGGCTGCGGCTCGTTCCGCGCGCTGAGCCACGTGCTCATCCCGGCGGCCAAACCGGGCCTGATCACCGTGGGCCTGTTCGCGTTCCTGGCCGCCTGGAACGACTTCATCACCCCGCTTGTGCTGATCAGCGACTCCGACAAGGTGCCTTTGCCGCTGGCCGTGGCCAACATGCGCCAGCAGGTCATGGGCATCGTCGACTACGGCGCGACCGAGGCCGGCGTGGTCGTGCTCGCCCTGCCCTGCATCGTGTTGTTCCTCGCCCTCCAGCGGCACTACGTCCGCGGTTTCATGTCCGGCGCACTGAAGGGTTGACGCGCACATGCCTACTTCCGACTGGACCGGTCGCGGCGGCACGCCCGCCGCCCCCTCGCAGGGCCGTTTCCGACCCCTCGGCCTGCGCGAGGTCGTCCTGCGCGAGCCTGGATTCTGGGGCCACCACCAGGACGTCAACCGGCAGGCCTCCCTCGACCACATCGAGCACTGGCTCACCAAGTCCGGCTGGCTCGGCAACTTCACCTCCGCACCCGAACAGCGGCAGGGACGCGAGTTCTCGGACACCGAGGTCTACAAGTTCCTCGAGGCCTTGGCCTGGGAGTACGGCCGCACGGGCGACCCGGCGATCGACGAGCGGTTCCGGGCGATCGCGGGACAGGTCGCGGCGGCCCAGCAGCCGGACGGCTACCTGAACACCAACTTCGGGCGTACGGGACAGCCGTCGCGCTACAGCGATCTGGAATGGGGGCACGAGCTCTACTCGTACGGGCATCTGATTCAGGCCGCCGTAGCCCGAGCCCGGACGTACGGCCGGGACGAACTGGTCGACGTAGCCGTGCGCGCGGCGGATCACCTGTGTGACGTGTTCGGTGCGGGTGGCATCGAGTCGGTGTGCGGGCATGCCGAGGTCGAGCCCGCGCTGGTCGAGCTCTATCGCGTCACGGGCGATCCGCGCTACCTCGAGCAGGCGCGGCTGTTCATCGAGCGGCGCGGGCGGCAGACCCTCGGCGACATCGAGTTCGGCCGCGCCTACTTCCAGGACGACCTGCCCCTGCGGGACGCGACCGTGTTGCGCGGGCATGCCGTACGGGCCATGTATCTGTCCTCGGGCGCGGTCGATGTGGCCGTGGAGACCGGCGATCCGACGCTGCTCGACGCGGTGGCGAAGCAATGGCGCACCACGGTCGCCCGCCGCGTCTACCTGACCGGGGGTGTCGGCGCCCGGCACCAGGACGAGGCGTTCGGCGACGACTTCGTGCTCCCGCCCGATCGGGCGTACTCGGAGACCTGCGCCAGTGTCGGGTCGGTCATGCTGGCGTGGCGGCTGCTGCTCGCGCAGGGCGACGCCCGGTACGCCGACCTGATCGAGCGCACCCTGTTCAACGTCATCGCGACGTCGCCGGCCGACGACGGCAAACGCTTCTTCTACACCAACACGCTGCACCAGCGGACCCTCGGCGTGCTCCCGCCGGCCGACGAGATGGTGCCGCGCGCCTCGTCGAACCTGCGCGCGCCGTGGTTCACGGTCTCGTGCTGCCCGACCAACCTGGCCCGCACGTTCGCGTCGCTCGCCACCTATCTGGCCACGGCCGACGACGGCGGCATTCAGATTCACCAGTACGCCGCCGCGTCGCTCGACGTCACCCTGTCGGACGACCGCCACGTCCTGCTCGACGTCGACACGTCCTACCCGGCGAGCGGGCAGATCACGATCCGCGTACGCCGCGCGCCCGACACACCGTGGACGCTGACGTTGCGCATTCCCCCATGGGCGGCGGGGGCCACGATCTCGGCGGGGGGAGTGGTGCAGGAGGCCACGCCCGGGTGGATCAGCATCAGGCACGGGCTCGACGAGGGGGACACGGTCTTCCTGCACCTGCCGGTCGAGCCGCGGCTGACGTTCCCCGATCCGCGCGTGGATGCCGTACGCGGGTCAGTGGCGGTGGAACGAGGACCGGTCGTCTACTGTGCCGAGTCGGTCGACCTGCCCGCGGGTGTTTCGGTCGACGCGTTGCAGCTGGACCCGTCGCAGCCGTTGACCGACGACGGGTCCGGGGCGGTGACAGCGTCGTGCCGGATTCTGGCACCGATCGACGGCGACTGGCCGTATGCGTCGAACCCCCCGGAACCGGTCTTCGACAAGACGACCGTCACGCTGCGGCCCTACCACTCCTGGGCGTCACGCGGGCCCTCGACCATGCGGGTGTGGTTGCCGCTGGCGTGAAGCCTCTTGCGCTCAGAGCTTCTTGTGCGCGGCGAAGAAGGCCCACAGGAGGTCGGTGGCCACGATCGGCGCGTCGGGGATGGCCATCGGGCCCTTCTTCGCGCCCGGCCAGGAATGGCCCATGTCGGTGACGACGTAGACCTCCACGTCCGAGCCGTCGGCACACTTGGCCTTGGAGCGCGTGAAGCCCTTGCCCTTCGTCTCCACCGGCTTGCAGTCGAGGCGTTCGCGCCACTTGGTCAGGCCGGCCTGGAAGGTGTCGTAGTACTGGTCGTTGGCGCCGACGATGGTCAGCACTGAGACGGGCTCCTTCGGCACGAAGTCGGACTTGTCGGCCAGCGGGCCGCCGAGGCCGCCGCTGACCGGTCCGACCGCGGCGAAAACCCCGGACGCCTCGACCGCGGCGCGGAAGCTCATGTCGGCGCCGTTCGAGATGCCGGTGGCGTAGATCCGGTCAGGGTCGACCTTCCAGTCGGCGACCAGCTTCTCGGTCAGCGCCTTGAGGAAGCCGACGTCGTCCTCGGCGCCGCAGCAGATCAGCGCGTTGAACGCGGCCGACACCCCGTCGGGGTAGGCGACCAGGAAGCCGTGCTTGTCGGCCTTGGCGTCCATCTCGATCATGTCGCGCAGGGCGGCGCCGTCACCCGGGAAGAAGTGCATGGCGACCACCAGAGGCACCGGCTTGTCCCCGGTGTAGCCGGGCGGGGCGTGCAGCAGGAAGGTACGTTTCTGGCCGCCGAAGTCGAGCGTCATCTTGTGATCGCCCGCCGCCGGTTTCTGCGCTGCCTCCTGTGTCGTCGGAGCCGCCGGGGCCTCCGGCGGCTCCCCGTTGCCGCCGCACGCCGCCAGCAACAGCAGGGCGCTCATGATCACGACCGTACGCCGCACGGTTGTCCCCCGTCTCTCTCGACCGCCATCCCTGGAGGGTCGGTGATCAGCTTCCGGGCGGTCAACGGTTTCGGCCCCGGCCGAAATGCTGGCAAGCTGACCTGATGTTGCGTCTGTGGCTGAGCCCCGCGGACCTCGCGCGGATCCGCTTCGCCGACCGGCTGCACCCGGCCGGCACGGTTCTGCTGGCGAGCCAGGCCCTGCGCCAACCGTCCGTGGCGGCCTCACTGCCGACGCTGGCCCGCCGGGTCACATCGTCGCTGCCGGTGGTGCGGCCGCTGCATCATCTGACCCCGGCCGAAGGCTTCGTGCCCGACTTCCTGACCCCCCTCACCGGCGGCTCCTCGATCGACGGCGGCCTGGCCGCGATCCGCGCCACCCCCGCACGCCGGATCCGGGCCGAGGTGACCTCGGCGTACGGTCGCGTCGCGGTGACCCACGCCCGCCGCCGGTTCGCCGACGCCGACCCCGAGGTCCTCTCCGCGCTGCTCACCGCCATGCGCTCGTTCTTCGACCAGGTGCTCGCCCCGGACTGGGCCGCGCTGAACCGCACCCACCGCCGCATCGTCAGCGAGGCCGCGAACCACTACACGTTCTCGGGTGCTGACGGTGTCCTGGCGAACCTGCACTCGTCCATCCGCTGGCGGGCACCCGTACTCGAGGTCGACACCTGGCAGGACGGCGAGGTGCGGCTCGGCGGCCACGGCCTGATCCTGCTGCCCTCGGTCTTCGCCGGCCCCCGCCCCCGGGTGCTGGTCGTGCCGGAACGCGCCGCGCTGGTGGTCCATCCCGTCCCGCCGATCCCGGTCTTGTCACCCGAGACCGACCCCCTGGCCGGGCTGCTCGGCCGCACCCGCAGCGCGGTGCTGCACCACGCGGCGCGTCCCGGACGCCACACCACCTCGACGATCGCCCGGCAGGTCGGCATCAGCGTGTCATCTTCGTCGGAGCACCTGTCCGCTCTGCGGGCCGCCGGCCTGGTCTCGAGTCGTCGCGACGGTGGCGCCATCGTCCACAGCGTCACCGCCCTCTGCCGCGACCTGGTCAACCCATAATCGCTTGTACGTTTTCACGGTCGCGGGCAACCATGTCGGGGTGCGCCGAACGCCGTTGCAGGGCGGGCTGCCGCCTTCTGGCCCGGTGGCCGGCCCGGTGCTGGAGATCGCCTGCGACGAATCGGGCTTCTCGGGCACGAACCTGCTGCGCTCGGACGCCCCGGTCATCACCCACGCCAGCGTCGACCTGACCGTCGACGAGGCCGCGACCCTGATCGCGTCCCTCCGGCTGCCCCCGCACGAGCTCAAGTCCGGCCCGTTCCTGCGCCGAGCGGGCGACCCGCTCCCGGCCCTGCTGACCGCGCTGCGAGGCCGAGCCCACGTCCACCTGATCGACAAGCGCTACTTCGTGGCCACCCGCATCGTCGACCTGCTGCTGACCGCCCCGACCTACGCCGCCGGCACCAGCCTGACGCCGCAGCACCGGGCCGTCGCGCTTGCGCTTCTTCGCGGCGGCGACCAATTCCTGGACGCTTTCGTCGACCTGGTCCGACCCAAACGCCGGCCGCCGTTGGACGTAGCCCTGGCCCGCCTCTTCCGCCTGCGCGACTCGCTGGCCCGCGCCGAACTGGACGGTCTCGACCCGGCCCACGTGCGCTCGATCGTGACCCGCCTCGACAACGACGACCGCTCGATCCCGCCACCCCTCGAACCGCTGCTACCCGCCCTGGCCGAGACGGTCCTCTTCTGGAGCCGAGGCACCCGCCCGATCCACGTGGTCCACGACGAGCAGAGCGCCCTGACCGCCGACCGCCTGACCCGCCTGCAACAGGTGCTGCACAGCGCCGGCCGCCCCCTGCTGACCGGCCTGACAATGGTCGACTCCCGAGACGACCCCCGAGTCCAACTGGCCGACCTGCTAGCCGGCATCGCCCGCCGCCGCCCCGAGTCAGTCACGGCGTTGTCGTCCACGACATCCCCGGCCGTGGACCTCGCCCCCCGGTGACCTCCTGTTCCGGCTCGGGGAGCCGCGCAACCGCAACCGGCGGCACCGCGCGGCACCACGACGCCGGCCTGCCTGGAAAGTCTCAGTGACCACCGTGCCGCTGTGACCGGCCACGGGAAGCGGATGCCCGACCCGGGGGAATCTCCGACCCGGGATAGCTGAGGGCAGAAATCCGCGGCGAAGCTCTCTAGCATGGCCGCGTGTCAGCGGATTCTTGGCGGACCTTCCGATCGGTTCGTGACGCGCGGGAGCCCAGCGGTGGCATCACCGTCGACTTCGGGGGCGGCCCGCGCGAGATGGTGCCCGGCGCGCGGGTGCTCAACCTGAGGCCGGCCGGCGGGCTGGTGCCGAGTGTGGGGCCGGTCGACTGGACGCAGCTCGATCTGCTGCCCGACTGCCTGACGGTGTACTGGTCGGGCCCCGATCGCGGGATCAGCGACGCCGTCAGCGCCCGCCCCGGCATCCGTTTCCTCTATTGGAGCGACGCCGAAGGTGACCTTGATCTTCGGCGGACCCACCTGGGCACCGTGCGTCTCGACGGCGTTCGCCTCCGTAGCGTGCGGCTGCCCCAGGGCATCGAGACTTTACTTCTGTTCGAACCGCCGGACGGCCTGCGAGTCGATGCGCCGAGCGAGGGCGCCGACCTGGAGCTGCGCCTGTTCCAGCACGGCGCGCGGGTCGAGATTCCCGCCGGGCTGCGCCGCACGTCGAAGATCTGGATCAGCGTCGGCGGCGAGTTCTCCGCCGCCGCGCTGGCGACCCTGGCCGAGTTGCGCGACCTGAGGCTGACCTTCGACGCCACGCCGGGCGTCATCACCGAGCCGGCACGCCTCAGCGAGCACCCCCACCTGCACAGGCTGGAACTCGGCGACGCGTACGGCCTGGACCCAGCGTCGCTGCCGGTCCTGCCCCAGCTGCGCAGCCTGGTGCTGGAGGGCGCTCGCCGGACCACGGCCGTGAGGTTGCGGGGCCGGTTCCGGGGGAGCCCGACAGCGGTGTCCGCGCGGCGCACGAAATCCGAGTCGTGGCTGGCCGAGCATCTCGACAACCCGTTCCGCGACTGGGTGGAGGAGTCCCCGGCGTTCGGCCGGGCCGCCTGCGCCGCGTACACCCGGGCCCGGCGGGCGATCGACGCCGCCCCGCCGGACGGGTTGCGGGCGGTGGAGCAGGCGCTCGGCGATTTCGTGGCCGATCTGAACGCCATCAGCGAAGATATCGACACCGTCTACCGGGAGCACGCCTGGACCGTCTGCACCGAGCTCGCCGCCGGTCTGATCCCCGTGGCGCGGGTGCGCGAGTGGTTCGATCGCGACCGCCGGTTCTGATCACCGGGCTCGCCCGCGTTACAGTCCTCCCGTCTCGACACAGCGCGGCGCGAGCGGAGGAGCAAGAGTGCCCGACTGGCTCGCGGTGGTCACCGGCTGGATCTGTCTTCTGCTGGGATGTCTCGGGCTGTGGCGGGGCATCGGCCTGGTGCGGCCCGGCCGCACGGCCACCCAGGACTCCACCGCCACCCCCGGTGCGCTGGTGGTGGCCGAGGGCGGCGGACTGGCCCTGCTCGGCGTCGCTTTGCTGCTCGGTGGCTACTGGGTATACCTGTTTGTGCCGGCAATGGTGCTGATGGCCGTCAGCACAGTGCATGCGATCAGCAGATGGCGCCGCCGCCGTTGTTCATCCCGCAGCTCGCGCTGATACACCGCTGCCCATGATGCGCGCGTACGGTTTGGCCATCGCCCACAGATGGCGATCCCCGACGCCGCCGCCGGGGGTGATCGGACATCGCCCGGTTCCAGACCAGGTCGGCCTCGGCGAGGACGTATGTCACGGCCGCATCTTAAAGCCGGTCGAGGGAGTCGCGGCTCAGGTGGGAGGCCAGGTAGGGGCCGGTGACGCTGTGCGGGTCGGCTGCGACGGAAGCGGGGGTGCCTTGGGCGACTATGCGGCCGCCGTCGGGGCCGCCGGTGGGTCCCATGTCGATGATGTGGTCGGCTGCGGCCAGGACGTCCAGGTCGTGGTCGATCACGACTATGGTCGCACCGTCGGCCAGGAGACGATCGAAGACGCCTACCAGCGTACGGATGTCCAGCGGGTGCAGACCCGTCGAAGGCTCGTCCAGGACGTAGAGGACGTTGCGCTGGCTGCTGCGCAGGCGGGCCGCGATGCGCAGACGTTGGGACTCGCCGCCGGACAGGGACGGGGTGGGTTCGCCCAGGCGCAGGTAGTCGAGTCCCACGTCGACGATCGGGCGCAGCGGCCGCGCGATCGCGGGCGTGTCCGCGTAGTGGTCGAGGGCTTCGCGGACGGTCAGTTCGAGGACGTCGCTGATCGTGAGGCCGTCGACCCGTACGACCGGGTTGGCGGGGTTGAACCGGTGGCCGTGACATGTCGGGCAGGTGACGTTGATGTCGGGCAGGTATTGCACGTCGAGGTCGATGGTGCCGAGCCCGCGGCAGGTCGGGCACTGGCCTTCCTTGGTGTTGAACGAGAAGTGGCCCGGGGTGAGGCCCGACGCCGCGGCGAAGTGGGCGCGAACAGCGTCGAAAGCGCCCGAGTAGGTGCTGGGAGTGCTGCGCGCGTTGAGCCCGATCGGGGTGGCGTCGATTTCGACGACCTGCCGCACGGAAGCGGGGTCGAGCGACGCGACGTGACCCGGCAGCGCAGCCCCACCCAGGGAAGCGCGCAGTGCGGGCACAAGGCTGTCGAGCACGAGCGCGGTCTTACCCGCCCCCGACGGCCCGGCCAGCGCGGTCAGCCGGTTGATCGGGAAGCGGGCCGTCACGTCGTGCAGGTTGTAGAGGTCCGAGACGGCGAGAAGAACCGATGTCGACGGCAGCGGCTGCGGCGGCCGGGTCACCGCCGGGCCGCCGGCCAGGAACGGGCCGATCAGCGACTTGCGGTTCTTGGCGATCTGGGAGGGCGTCCCCTCGGCCACGACCGTCCCGCCGAGCCGGCCTGCCCCGGGACCCATCTCGATGATCCAGTCGGCGGTGCGGATCATGTCGAGGTCGTGCTCGACGACGACCACCGAGTTGCCGTTGCCGGCGAGCGCGCCGATCGTCTTGCGCAGACCCTCCACGTTGCTCGGGTGCAGGCCGACCGACGGTTCGTCGAGCACGTAGAGCATGCCGGTCGTGTTGGCCCGTACGGTCGAGGTCAGCTCGATGCGCTGCCGCTCGCCGGTTGACAGGGTCGAGCCGGCCCGGTCGAGGCCCAGGTAGCCGAGCCCGACGTCGAGCAGCGGGCCGATCGCCCCGGTCAGTTCGCCGACCAGCCCGGTGGTCATGCGCGACAGTTCGTCGGGCATGAGCGGCGGCAGCCCGTGGGCGAAGCCGAGCAGGTGGTCGAGGTCGAGGGCGCTGATCTCGCCGAGGCTGCGGCCGTCGAGCCGGGACCGCAGCGCTTTCGGGCTGAGCCGGGTGCCATGGCAGATCGGGCACGTGTGCGAATCCAGGAACTTGCTGTTCGAAGACTTCTCGGCCGCCGTGATGGCGTTGTCGTAGGTCACATTGAGCTGCACCTGCCGCCCGTTGCGTCCGGAAACTGTCACGATCTGCTTCACCGGCTCGCCGTGCAGGACCTGGTTCTTCTCGTCGCCGGTCAGGGAACGGTACGGCACGTCGAGCCGGACGCCCAGCTCACCCGCGGCGTACATGCTGAGCCGGCGGCCGCCCACGTTCCAGGAAAGCACGGCTCCTTCGGCGATCGTCTTGTCCTGGTCGGGGACCAGCAGCACCGGGTCGACCTCGAAGACCGTCCCGATGCCGCCGCAGCGCGGGCACGCGCCGATCGAGTTGAACGCGAACGACTCCGCGCCCGGGGCCTCGAACGCGATGCTGCACGTCGGGCAGTGGATCTCCATCGCCTGGGTGGCGATCGACGGTGGCACCTCGTGGCCGTTGGGACAGATGTGCGTCCCCAGCCGCGACATGATCAGCCGCAGCACATTGAGGACCTGGCTCATCGTGCCGACCGTGCTGCGCGGGCCGGGCACCGGCGGGCGCTGGCGTAATGCGAGGGCGGGCGGCAGGTGGTCGATGCGGTCGGCGTCGGGCCGTTCGGCCTGGGTGAGGCGCCTTCGGCTGTACGTGCTGAGGCCCTCGAGGAAGCGGTGCAGCCCTTCGGCGTACAACGTGCCCATCGCGAGCGACGTCTTGCCTGAGCCGGACACCCCGGCGACCACGACCGTACGCCAGAGGGGCACGTCGACATCGAGGTCGCGCAGGGTGTTGTGCCGGACGCCGCGGGCCTCGATGAACCGGGGCAGCGTGTCGGGCAGCGGCGGCAGCTTCATAGCTATCGGTCATAGCCGGTCCGGGCGGTGACGCGCAGTAGTTCCCGTCACACGGCCGGGGGGAGCACGGCTGCTCGGGGCAGCGCGGTTGCGAGATCACCGCGGCCGCGTACGCCGAGCCGGGGATAGATCTGGTCGAGATGCGAGCCGACCGTGCGGTGCGAGATGAACAGGCGCCGGGCGATCTCCTCGTCGCTCATGCCCTGCGAGGCGAGCAGCGCGATCCGCATCTCCTGCGCCGAGAGGCCCTCGCTCAGCACCGGCCGGCGTCGTCCGCCGTCCGCGCCGGTCGCGCGCAGCTCGTCGCGGGCCGCCTCGGCGAACGGGCGGGCGCCCATCAGGTCGAACTCGTCGCGGGCCGCGCGCAGCAGCTCGGGAGCGTTGCCGACCCGGCGCGCGTGTTGCAGCCTCAGCCGGGCGCGGACCAGACGGCAGCCGGTCGGCAGGGCGGCGTCGAACAGCCGGTCGTCCTCGCCCAGCACGGCGGCGGTGTAGACGGCGGCCGACGTCATCATCTCCGACGGCAGGCAACGGGCCAGGCGGGGCAGGTCGGCCAGCAGCTTGCGGGCGTGCGCGGTCTCCCCGGCGGCCACGGCGGCGTCGGCCAGGTCGGGGGCGACCAGCCAGCAGCTCACCGAGTGGTGATGCGGGTCGGCCGGGTCGAAGACGCGAGCCAGGATCTCGTACGCCTCCTCGGGCCGGTCGCCGAAGAGCGCGAGCAGACCGTCGACCTGCTGGGCCATCACGGTGGCGAACGGCATGTGCGGGAAGAGTGCGTCGGCGCGCAGCTCCTTGACGGCCTGCTCCGCCGTCGAGGAGTCGCCGCGCAGCACGGCCGACAGCGCCTTCGTGGCGGTCAGCCCGAGTAGCGCGATCGTCTCGCCGGTCTCCTGGGCCAGCCCGTAGCCTTCCTCGGACTCGTCGCGGGCCTGTTCGAGCCCGCCGAGGTAGACGCGCGGCCACGAGCCGGCCAGCGAGCGCGCCAGCAGCCCGAGGCGTCCCTGCTCGCGCCAGACGGCGGCCGCCTGCTCGAGGTGGCGCCCGGCGTGGGTGAAGTCCCCGATGACCATCGCCCCGGAGCCGAGGAAGTGCAGGCTGCGGCCGTCCTGCGGGTCCGGGGTGAAGCGGTGCAGGCGGTCGAGGACGTCGACGCCGTGGCGGTAGGGCTCGGTGTACGCGCGGATCGTCACGGCGAGCGGACTGTCCGGGTCGACCCCTGACCGGATCAGCTCGGCGCCGGTCTCGGCCCGGGTGTGCTCGTCGCCGTCCTGGAAGAAGCAGCGCGCCGCGGCCCGCCACAGCAGGTTCTCGGCCACGTCGCGGGCCCCCACGTCGTACGCCCCGGCGGCCGCGCCGACCATGTCGTGGATGCGCCGGCTGGGCTCGCCCGGGTCGAACGCGGCGTTGTCCGAGACGAGCAGCAGCCGGGCCCGTTCGATCGGCCCGACCTCGGCCAGGTCGGCCCGTTCGAGCAGCAGCCGGGTCTGGTAGCGGTCGTTGAGGTCGCCGGCCAGCTCGGCCGCGCGGATCAGGATGCGGGTGCGCCGGCGCGGGTCGGTGACCAGGCCGGCCGCCCGGCTCAGGGCGGGCACGGCCGCCGCGACCTGCCCGCGGTCCTGCGCGCCGTCGGCGAACTGCTCGAGCTCGGCGGCCAGGCCGTCGTCGGGGCCGAACGACGCCGCCGCGAGGTGGATGAGCCGGCGTTCCGGGTCGTCGGCGAACTCGGCGGCCAGGGCCCGGTGCGCGGCCAGCCGGTCGCCCAGGGTGGCCCGGTTGTGCACGGCCGAGCGCATCAGCGGATGCAGGAACTCGATCCGTTCGTGTGAGGGCGTCAACATTCCGGACTCGACCGCCTCGCGCGCCGTCTCCCAGGTCACCGGGGACCCGACGAGGCGGCTGGCCACGGCCAGCAGCCGGGCCGGCGGCGCGGTCGGCTCGGCCGCGGCGACCAGCAGGAACGTGCGGCAAGCGGCGCTCACCTCACCGGTGCGGGCGGCGAACGCGGCCTCCAGGCGCTGGGTGAGGGGCAGGTCGTAGCCACGTTCGGCGCCCCCGTGGACGGCCTTGGGCAGTTCGACCAGCGCGAGTGGGTTGCCGGCCGACCGTTCCAGGATCAGCGCGCGCACCGGCGGCGTGAGCTCGGGCGCCCGCGAGTCGAGCAGTTCGGTGGCCTCCCCGAGCGGCAGCGGCGCGAGGTCGAGCTGCGGATAGTCGGTGCCGGCGAGCCAGTCGGCGGCCTCGCCGCGCACCGAGCCGACGACCAGCATCGCGTGGTCGCGGACCCGCCGGGCGACGAAGCCGAGCACCTCACGGCTGGGGGTGTCGAACCACTGCAGGTCGTCGCAGAGCAGCAGCAGCGGTTGCCGGTCGGCCGCGTCGGCGAGCAGTTCGAGCACGGCGAAGGCGACGCGGTAGGCGTCCGGCTGACTGTCGACCGCCCCGAACGCGCCCCGCAGCACCAGCCGGTGCGACTCGGGAAGGCTGTCGATGGCGGTGGTCAACGGTTGCAGCAGCAGGTGCAGCGCGGCGAACGGGAACCACCGCTCGGTCTCGACCCCGGCCGTGGACAGCACGGTGAAGCCGCGCTCGGCGGCCTCGTTGCCGGCCGCACGCAGCAGCGCCGACTTGCCGACCCCGGCGCTGCCGGTGACCAGCACGGCGGCCCCACGCCCGGCCGTCGCGCCGGTCAGCAGGCGGCGCAGCACGATCTGCTCCTCGTCGCGGCCGACCAGCTCCGACCGCGTCGCCGGGGCGGGCGCCACCCCGTACGGCTCGGGCAGGGGTCTCGCCCCGGCCCGCTGGTGCAGCAGACGGTCGTACGCGTCCTGCAGCTCGGCGCCCGGGCTGATGCCCAGCTCGTCGCGCAGCCGCACCCGTACGGCCCGGAACAGGTCGACCGCCTCCGCCTGCCGGCCGTCGGCCGCGAGGGCCAGCAGCATCCGCGCCTGCAGCGCCTCGTTGAGCGGGTCCTGCCCGGTGGCCTGGCGCAGCGCGGGGATGACCAGCCGGGCCTGGCCGCTGTGCAGCGCGGTGTCGGCGGCCTCGCGGACGGTCTGGGCCCGCTCGGCCTCGACCCCGATGAACACGGGATGGGTCTGCGACGTGGGCTCCAGCCCGGCGGCCAGCCGGCCCTGCCACAGCGAGAGCGCCTCGGTGAACAGGGCGACGGCGCGAAGCTGGTCACCGCTTTCGCGGGCGCGGCGTACGAGCGTACGGAATCTGAGCAGGTCGAGGGAATCGTCGTCGACGCGTAGCTGGTAGCCGGCGGCCTGCCGCACCAGATAGTCACCCGTGGCCCGGATCGGCAGGCCCGGCTCGAACAGGCGGCGGAGCATGCCGATGTAGCGGTGCACGACGTTGACGGCGCTGGTCGGCGGCTCCTCCTCCCAGAGGGTGTCGACCAGCTCGCTCACGCTGACCACCGAACCGGCGTTGGCCAGCAGCATCGCGAGCACGAGGCGCTGCTGACGGCCGCCCAGGTCGAGGTCCGCCGAGCCGCGCCGCACCCGTACGGGACCGAGGATCTGGAACTTCACGACCGTCACCGTTTCCTCCGTCCACTCGGGTGCAGTGCAGGCGTTCCTTTTGCAGCGCAGACACGGTGGCCTCCGCGCTTGTGACATCCGTGGTGGTGATCCCCGGCACATCGCGTGTCACTCGTTCGTCACTTCCCGAAGCACTGCTTCTGACCTGCGTCTCCCTAGCGTCCTGAGCGTCACCGTCACCCTGGGGAGAAACCTGTGTCAGAAGCAGTGCTCGAACGGCCGGCCCACCTCGACGACTTCCTCGAGGTGCGCGACCGGCTGTTGCATACGGCGCGACGCATCGTCGGCGGCGAGTCCGATGCCGAGGACGTCGTGCAGGACGCCTGGCTGCGGTGGGACCACACCGACCGCACCGTCATCCGCAACGTCCCGGCGTTCCTGACCAGCACGACCACCCGCCTGTCGATCAACGCCATCCAGACCGCGTACGTTCGTCACCGCGGCTCGCCGGGCGAATGGCCGGTCGAACGGGCCGACCGCGGCGCCGACCCCGCGGAGCAACTCGAACGCACCGAGGAGCTGCGGGCCGCGCTGCTCGTGCTGGTCGAACGGCTCACCCCGCGCGAGTGTGCCGCGTTCGTGCTGCGGGAGGCGTTCGGCTATCCGCACCGGCAGATCGGTGAGGCGCTCGGCCTGACCGAGACCAACACCCGTCAGCTCGTGCGCCGCGCCCGCACCCGCCTGAACGAGGGCCGCGGCAAGCCCGCCGCCTCCAACGACCGCGTACGGCTGCTCGCCGCCTTCCTCGTGGTGAGCCGCACCGGCGACCCGGCCGCCCTCGCCCTGCTGGCCCGCGGCTGAACTGTGCCCCATCGGCCGCCATCACTGCCCTGACCTGCTCTTATGTTGCTCGGGGCGGGCGCGATGGGCAAAGATGTCCCGGTGTTGCGAGGACGGGGTCATGAGCAGGCGGCGTTGAACGGACTGCTCGACGCGGTCGCGGCCGGCCGCAGCGGCGCCCTGGTGCTCCTGGGTGAGGCCGGCATGGGCAAGACCGCCCTGCTCGACGAGGTGGCCACCGCCGCGGCGCGCCGCATGCGGGTGGCCCGGGTCGCCGGCATCGAGTCGGAGATGGAGCTGCCCTTCGCGGCGTTGCACCAGCTCTGCGGCCCGCTGCTCGACCACCTCGACCGGCTGCCGGCCCCGCAGCGCGACGCCCTTCGCACCACGTTCGGCCTGCGGGCCGGGGTCGCGCCCGACCCGTTCTTCGTGGGCCTGGCCGTGCTCAGCCTGCTCGCCGAGGCCGCCGCCGAGCGGCCGCTGCTCTGCGTGATCGACGACGCGCAGTGGCTCGACCTCGCCTCCTCGCAGACGCTCACCTTCGTGGCCCGCCGCCTCGGCGCGGAATCGATCCTCATGCTCTTCGCCGTACGCGAACCCGCCGGCGACGCCGTCCAGCATCTGCGCAGCCTGCCCGGCCTGCCGGTCGGCGGTCTGCGCGACGCCGAGGCTCGTGAGCTGCTCGCCTCGGTCGTACGCTGGCCGCTCGACCAGGGCGTGCGCGAGGCGATCCTGGCCGAGGCCCGCGGCAACCCCCTGGCCCTGCTCGAGCTGCCGCTGCGCTGGTCGCCGGTGAGCCTGGCCGGCGGTTTCCGGCTGCCGCGGCTGACCGGCTGCATCCAGGACAGCTTCCAGCGTCGCGCCGAGGAGTTGTCCGAGCCGGCCCGTACGCTGCTGCTGCTCGCCGCGGCCGACCCGGTGGGCGACTCGTCCCTGCTCTGGCGGGCCGCGCGGCTGCTCGGGCTGGGCCGTGAGGCGGGCGACGAGGTCGAGTCGGCCGGGCTGCTGCAGATCGGCGTCCGCGTGGTCTTCCGGCACACGCTGGTGCGCTCGGCCGTCTACGGCGCGGCGTCGCCCGAACAGCGGCGGCGCGTCCACCACGCGCTGGCCGAGGCGACCTTCCCCACCGTCGACCCCGACCGGCAGGTCTGGCACCGCGCCTATGCGACCGACGGTGCCGACGAGGCAGTGGCCGCCGCGCTGGAGGCCTCGGCCGGCCGCGCCCAGGCCCGAGGCGGGCTGGCCGCGGCCGCCGCGTTCCTGGAGCGGGCCGCCGAGCTCACCGCCGACCCCATGCGCGGCGCCGAACGGCAGCTCGCCGCGGCCCGCGCCAAATATCAGGCCGGCGCCCCCGAGGCCGCGTCCACGCTGCTCGCGCGGGCCGAGGCGGGCCCGCCCGGCGAGGCCCGGGCCGCCCGCGTCGGCCTGCTGCGGGCCCAGATGGCGTTCGCCTCGTCCCGCACGCCCGAGGCGCCCGGCCTGCTGATCGCGGCCGCCCGCCGGCTCGAACCGCTCGACGCCGGCCTGGCCCGCGAGGCCTACCTGGAGGCGTTCGCGGCCGCGGTGCTGGTCGGCCGGTTCGCCACCGACGTCGGACTGGCCGAGGTGGCCGCCGCGGCACTGGACGCCCCACCCGCGCCCGGCGAACCCGGCCCGCCCGACCGGCTGCTCGACGGCCTGGCCCACCTGTTCTCCGACGGGTTCGACAAGGGCGCCCCGCTCGTGCGGCAGGCCCTGGCCGGGTTCCGCGACGGCGACTTCACCCCCGGCGAGGCCCTGCATCTCGGCTACGTCGTCTCGCACGCCGCCCACGCCGTCTGGGACGACGAGGTCTGGCAGGCGCTGACCGCCCGCAACCTGCGGATGGCCCGCGGCACCGGCGCGCTCGCCACCATGTCGTACCTGCTTTACCAGCGCCTCGCCCTGCACCTGCACCAGGGCGAACTCGCCCAGGCGGGCGCCCTGGTCGACGAGGTCGAGTCGGTCGGCGTGGCCACCGGCGACGTGCAGCCGGCCTGCGCGGCCCTCGCCGTGGCCGCCTGGCAGGGCGACGAGGAAACCGTGAACCGGCTCGTCCCGCTGGTCGGCGACGGGGTGACCGAACGACGCGAGGGGTCGGTCTTCACCGTGGTGCACCTGTCGGCCGCGGTGCTCAACAACGGTCTGGGCCGCTACACCGAGGCCCGCGCGGCGGCCGAGCGCGCCACCGCGTACCGGCCGGAGACCGGCTTCGCGAACTGGGCCCTGGTCGAACTGGTCGAGGCGGCCGCGCTCAGCGGCGACCGTGACGGTGCGCTGGCCGCCCTCGACCGGCTGACCTCGCGCACCGGACCGAGCGACACCGACTGGGGCCGCGGCGCCGAGGCCCGCTCGCGCGCCCTGCTCACCGACGGGCCCGAGGCCGAACGCCTCTTCCGGTCGGCGATCGTGATTCTGGAAGGCTGCCGCGCGGCGTTCCTCGCGGCCCGGACCCACCTGCTCTACGGCGAGTGGCTGCACGCGTCGGGCCGCACCGCCGCCGCCCGCGTTCCACTGCGCACCGCGTACGAGATGTTCCGCTCGTTCGGTGCCGCGGCGTTCGCCGAGCGCGCCCGCCGCGAGCTGCGCGACCAGGTGCGCGGCCCGGCGACGGCGGTGACCCCGGTCGAGCTGACCCCGCAGGAACGGCAGATCGCCCGCCGCGCGCGCGACGGCCAGTCCAACGCGGAGATCGGCGCCGAGCTGTTCCTGAGTGCCCGCACGGTCGAATGGCACCTGCGCAAGGTGTTCACGAAGCTCGGCATCGCGAACCGGCGGGAGCTCAAGTCGGCCCTAGACTCGTCCATTTCTCAGGGGTAGCAGCTCGTCGGCCAGGTCGATGATGCGCCGGTCGTGGGTGGCCACGACGACCAGGGTGCCGGCGGCGACAGCGGCGGTCAGGGCGGTGGTCACCAGCTCGACGTGGTCGTCGTCCTGATGGGCGGTCGGCTCGTCGAGCAGCGCCACGACCGGCGACAGCACGAGCGCGCGGGCCAGCGCGGTGCGTTGCTGCTCGCCGAGCGACGTGTCGTGCGCCGGGCGGTCGGCCAGCGCGTCGAGACCCAGACGGGGCAACAGCTCGGGATCGGGCTCGTAGCCGCGCAGCCGGGCGGGCAGCAGCACGTTCTCGGCCACGGTCAGCTCGGGCGCCAGGGCCGCGCGCTGGGGGAGCAGCGACACCTTCGCCCAGTCGTTCACCAGGTGGGCCGGCTCGCCCGCGATCGTCACCTCGCCCTTCACCGGCGCCATCAGCCCCGCCATCAGATGCAACAGCGTCGACTTGCCCGACCCGGAGCGCCCGGCCAGCGCGGCGAGCCGGGCCGCGGGCAGAGACAGGCTGACGTCGCTGAGGACCCGATGGGTCACATCCACCACGCGTACGAGGGTCACGCCGCAATCCTGCCCCAGTCGGTGTCCGACGCGAGATAGAAGCCGCGGGCCGCGCCGACAGTCGTCGATCGTCGGCGTCACCTCGCCCGCGCCGTTGACGATCTGAGTGGTCAGATCAGCGGCCCACCTGATGCTCTGATTCGTGCCCGGAATCGCGCCCGGCCGTACGACACCCTTCGCCGTGTGCAGCCCCAGCGCCTCGGAGCCGCCCGGCATGCTCGCCCACGCCTCGATCCCGCGCTCCTCGGGCAGCACGTTGCCGACCATGCCGCGCCCGGTGTCGCGCCCCGAGTACGACCCGAACAGCACCTCCCCGGTTCTCGTGTCGCGCATGGCCATTCCGTACGGGGCTGAGGTGCCGTTCTCGTGCACGGTGAAGATCTCGAGGCCGGGGGCGGTCGGGATCGATGTCGGTGACGTGCATGGCGTTCCATGCCCCAGCCGTACGCTTTGCCCCGGCGCGGCGCTGCCCTCGGGGAGCACGCCGAACGACGAATAGAGCAGGCTCCCGTCGCGACCCGTGCGGCGTGTCGTTGAACGGGTTCGTCATGGGCACGAAACCGCTGTCCACGAACCAGTCCTCGACCAGGTGGCGACCATTCCATCGGTACGACACCAGGGTCGAACGCGTGTAACAGCCGCGCGCGAGAACGGCGCTCGGGTGGCGGCCGTCGAGATAGGCGACGGCGGCCAGGAAACGGTCGACGCGGTTGGCGGGCTCGATGCGCGGCATGGCGTAGTCGCCCCACATCAGACCGTCGTCGTGGCGTCCCGGCTTGTAACGGATCGTCTCGAGCTCGCGGCCGGTCGCTCCCTCGAAGACGGTCAGATATTCGGGGCCGTCGACGACGAAACCCTCGAAGGCGCGCAGGTTGTTGCGGGCGCTGCGGGCCGGGGCGTAGACGTCGATGAAATGGTCGGCGAGCTTCCCGGCGTCGGCGCGGCTCAGCGGATAGGGGTAGGCGGGTGCGATGCCGAACGCCTCTTCGAGGGTGCGCGGCCATCGTTGAGCGACCACTTCGGGGTGCGCGTGCCAGCCCTGGAACATCGTGACCAGATGCTGGTAGTAGCCGGCGGCGCTGAGGCGGTAGTCGTCGGTGTGCTTCCGGCCGGCCCGCACGTCGGCCGCCGGCATGGTGACGAAACGCGACCGGCCGTCCCGGGTGCCCGGCGCGGTCTTCATCATGATCTCGGCCCGCCCGTCGCCGTCGAAGTCGTAGACGAGGAACTGGGTGTAGTGCGCCCCGGCCCGGATGTCGACCCCGAGATCGATGCGATGCCGCAGGGTGCCGTCGAGCTCGTGTCTGCGGCTATGAGCGGACGCCGGGCGATACTGGCTATGATCCGCGCCGTGCGACTCCCAGACGTCATCCCGATCAAGTACGAGCCCGATTACCGTACGGGCCGCATCGGACGGCATGCGGGCGGACAGTTCTTCGCCGACATCACCGGCGCCTACCAGGAAGGCGTCAGGCCAGGTCACGACTGGCGGAACCAGCAGCGGATCTACGCGGTGCTCCATCTCTTCGACGAAAGCGGGCACCACACTGGCTCGAACCTCCGGTTCACCGGCTTCAGGGGCGACAGCCCCGCAGCCGTCGAGGCCGCCGAGCAGGTCTTGTCGGACTGGCTGGCCGGCCTCGAGGCGGTCACGAACTGCAATATCGCCATCCGGCCCTTCCGCGTCGACTTCGACAACGTCGTCTTTGGCCTCATCGATGAGACCACGGACGACCCGGACGAGGGCCATGGCGGGCCATGGGCCGAGCTCTACCCACAGGGACTTGGATTCCATGAGCCGTGGAACGGCGAATACGACACCTAGTGCGTGAAGGTGCAGCCCTTCAATCTGCTCGACGAGCCACCCGCGTCGCGCGGCGTCGCGCGCCATCGCTTCGTACGGCGGACCGAACAGCAGATAACCGCATGGGTTGGTGTCCCAGCCGAGAGGCACGGGCACCAGTTCCTCGTAGTAACTCAGCGGCAGTCGAGGTTGCTCAGCGGACACCGCTCGGCGCACATCGGCGTCCGGGAACATGGGTGCGACGTCCTCTTCGTCCCACCATGCCGTCCACTGCGGCAGCCGCCCGTCGACCACCTTCGGGCGCAGAAACTCCAAGAGTTCCAGCGTCGCCACAGGCGTAGGGCCGGGCACTGACGGCAATGCCGCATCGACGAAGAGGCACCCGGCAACAGGGCGCGGCGCCGAGGTGACGATGACAGGAACAAACAGACCGGCGTTGCTGTGCGCCACGATCACGATCGGCTGATCAGCCGGTAGCTGGTCGATGGCCTCCCGAGTGACCCGGGAAACCTCTTTCCAGAACGGTGGTCCGGCATTGGCGACGCCCACGAGGCTCGGCACCGTCGTCACCGCGCCACTGACGTCAAGTCTGGTCTTTATCGGTGCCCACGTCCGCGGACCGACCGATGGACTGTGCACGAGAACGAAGGCGGGATTCATCGGATCACCATGCCCCGGCCTCGTCGACACAATCCACCCCGGTTGTCACGCTGAGGCTGAACAGACCGGCAGTCACGCGGCGGCGAGAACCGCTGCGTCGGCCATTGGCACTTCAACACGTCGGGCAGCCTGACGCCGATGAACGAGCGTCACCGCCCGTTGAATCGCCGCGCCCGCTCAGCGGCAGGTCCGGATGCCGTCCAGGCGTCAGAGTTCGGCGAAGTATCGGATGAACCACGTTTCGTTTCGATCACCAAAGACCCACTGGTTCGGCCCGTCGTACCCGGTCTGGAGGATGCCGTGGGGGACGGAACGATAGCCAAGGTCGGTCAGTGCCTCTTCGACCCGGGCGCGGTCGTCGAGGTGCAGCGGCGGCGCGGGCACCGTCAGGGTGTCTGGCGACAGCGAATCTCGTCCCGCCCAGCATGTGGCTAGGTTGCCGAAGTTGCTCACGCCCACGATGACCGGAAAGCGGATACGGGTGCGCTTGGCGCGTGTCGTCGTGTACTCGGGCGGTATGCGAATCTCGCCGAAGCGGGAAGAATCCTGGTGCGCTCCCTGCCCGGGGATGAGCGGGCCGCCGAAGATGTCACTCAACCGCGTCGTGAGCTGCTCGAATCGCAGTTGCGTCGCCGCGCGGTCGAAGTCGCGGGGAAACTCCAGGCCCACCGCTTGCCCCAGTGCTCCGGGCTCGTCGAGGGCTCGCAGCACCGCCAGCCACTCCGACTCGTCATGAACCACCATGCCTGGGACGATAACGGTGACCGCGGCTGCGGAGCCATCTGATTCTCGGCAGTTCAGTGTGAGGCGGGCGCCCGGGCCGGCCACCGTGCGCAACCGAGGGCCGGCACCTGAGATCGTGGCTCCATCTCAGACCTGATCGGCTCGTCCGCTGCGCTGAGGACTGTGCTGAGGACTGGTCCGATCCGCCACGCTCGATGCCATGAATCACCGCGCAGCTCTGTTGCCAATAGTTTGCAATAAGATCGCGGTCTGAAGAATCGCCGAGCAAGGTGGGACGATCGTGCAGCACGAAGTAGAGGCAACCGCAGGAAGCGCGAACTCTCCCGACGCCCTGCCGCGCTTGGTCAGTGCGTGGGTCCACGGTTGGGCCATCTCTCGCGGAACGCCCGCACCCACCGCATTTCCGGGTGGCTGGCGTGTCGACGTGGGGCTACGTGCGCACCGCATGCGCTACGTGCTTCACGACCGGGACGAGCAGGCGTTGGCGCGGCTCGGCGCCCGTCACAACGCCCCTGGGACATGGATAAAGGCCGCCACGGAACCGGCGTACCTGCGCGCCGCTCTTCCCCCCGAGTGGAAGACGGCAGAGCCCTGCTACCTCATGACCGCGGCATACCGTGCCGCCTCCGACGAACCTTCCCCGCCATACACCACAAGCGTCCAGATCGACGGCCAGGTCATCAGCGCTGCGATCCTCGGTCACGAGGGGCAGATCGCGGCGTCCGGCAGGCTCGCGGTCGCGGGCCCGTTCGGCATCGTCGACCAGGTCGAGACCGCGCCCGAACACCGGCGCCGCGGGCTGGGCAGCGCTGTCATGCGCACGCTGGCACTCCACGGCCTTCAGTTCGGCGCCGACTCCGGCGTGCTGGTCGCCACCGACGACGGTCGCCACCTTTACGAAACCCTCGGCTGGAGAGTGGCTGCGCCCATCGCCGCCGCGTACGTTCCGGAGCAGTGATGCCGAAGGCTGAGCGGCACCTGGACCGCGCAGCCGAGGCCGGGGTGGAGCCTGACGGATTAGGCTCCACCTGGCAGTGGGGCAGCTACCCGCCGGCGGCGGTGAGACCGGGATCGCCGGCCCGGCCCCGGCGGGAGCGCCACGCGCCCACCAAGATGTCGACCAGCAGGAACCCGGCCAGCGGGATGCCGAACAGAGGGATCACCCAGCCGAGGGCGATGACGAGCGGGACGCCCACGACGATCGTCCACGGCGGGAGCTGCTGCCACGCGCCACGCGGGACCGGGGGAGCACCGACGAGAGCGCCGCGGCCTACGCGGGTGGGGCGTCGTTGCCACCACATGCGGTAGCCCCAGACGATCACGCAGAGGACGCCGACCGCGAGCAGAGCCAGCAGCACCTGGTTGGCCGGCCCGAAAAGGTTGCCCAGGTGCGCGCTGACCCCGAGCGAGCACCACCACCTCGTCGCCGTCGGGCACTGCGTCGAGAACGGCGTGCAGCGAGGGCGCGGCGCCGTCGAGAAAACAGGCGGTGGCTCCGACCGAAGCGGCCAGCCGGTCTACGGCGTCGTGCCGTCGTGATGGGTGACCGAGCGG
The DNA here is from genome assembly GCF_003999975.1 of Actinoplanes solisilvae. Lineage (GTDB taxonomy): Bacteria > Actinomycetota > Actinomycetes > Mycobacteriales > Micromonosporaceae > Actinoplanes > Actinoplanes solisilvae. The sequence goes on from NZ_RJAC01000021.1 coordinate 138,206, forward strand.
GCCACCGGAAGAACGACGCGGCTCACGCGGGCGGCCTCCGATAGACGATGACCGGGCGGCCGTCGTGGTCGAGGATCTCGGCGTTGACGCCGTACACGTCGGACAGCAGTGCCGGGGTCAGCACCTTCGCGGGTTCCCCGGCGGCCACGACACGACCCTGGTCGAGCACCACGACGCTGTCGCAGAACATCGTGGCCAGGTTCAGATCGTGCAGCGCCGCCAGGGTCGTGACGCCGGAGCGGCGTACGAGGGAAAGCAGTTGAAGTTGGTGGCCGATGTCGAGGTGGTTGGTCGGCTCGTCGAGCAGCAGCAGTTCGGGCTCCTGGGCCAGCGCGCGGGCGAGCTGGGCGCGTTGCCGCTCGCCGCCGGAGAGGGTCTGCCACTTGCGGTGGGCCAGGCCGTCCAGGTCGACGCGGCGCAGGGCCCGTTCGACGATCTCGTGGTCGTCGCTGCCGTCCGACCAGCGGGAACGGCGGTGCGGGAAACGGCCGAGCAGCACGACGTCGGTGACGGTCAGGTCGAGATCGGTGTCGGCGTGCTGGGCCAGCAGGGCGATCCGGCGGGCGATGACGGCGCGGGGCTGCTGGGCCACGTCGTCCTCGCCGAGGGTCACGCGACCGCGGGCGGGCCGGAGAAGACCGGCCACGGCCCGTACGAGAGTGGTCTTGCCGGAGCCGTTGGGACCGAGCAGACCGACCAGGCTGCCCCGCGGGACGGCCGCGGTCACCTCGTACAGGATGCGGGTCGCGCCGGCCGACCACGAGACGTCGTCGATGTCGAGCATCAGCGGGTCCCCCCGCGGCGCAGCAGAAAGGCGAACGCGGGTACGCCGAGGATCGCGGTGAGCACGCCGACGGGAAGCTCGCGCGGCTCGAAGACCGTGCGGGCGGCTGTGTCGACCCAGACGAGGAAGATGGCGCCGGCGAGAGCGACCACCGGCAGCACGCGGCGATGGTCGGGGCCGGTCAGGAAGCGTACGGCGTGCGGGATGATCAGGCCGACGAAGCCGATCGCGCCGCTGATGGCGACGAGCACGGCGGTGAGCAGCGCGGTGGTGACCAGCAGCAGCCACCGTACGCGGCCGACGTCGACGCCCAGAGAAGCGGCGGCCTCCTCGCCGAACGCGAACGCGTTGAGCGCGCGGGCCTTGAGAAGCACGACGCCCAGAGTTGCCGCGAGCGTGGCCGAGGCCCAGGCCAGAGCGGTCCAGTCGACGCGGGCCAGCGAGCCGGAGAGCCAGAACGTGATGCTCTGCGTGGCGTGCGGCTCGGCCGCCCAGATGACGACGAACGACGTGACGGCCGCGCAGAGCTGACCGATCGCCACACCCGCGAGCACGACCCGGGTGGGGGACGAGCCGCCGGCCAGGGCTACGACGACGCCGAAGGCCAGCAGGGCGCCGAGGAACGCGCCGGCGGTCAGAGCGGCGACGCCGTGGGCCAGGCCGAGCACGATCACCCCTACGGCCCCGAGTGCGGCGCCGGAGGAGACCCCCAGCAGGTACGGGTCGGCGAGCGAGTTGCGGGTGACGGTCTGCATCACGGCGCCGGTGACGGCCAGTCCCGCGCCGACCACGGCCGCACCCAGGGCGCGGGGCAGCCGCAGTTGCCACACGATGTGGTCGCGCAGCAGCGGGACGGACGGTTCGGTGAGGCCGAGATGACCGGCGACGACCGTCCACACCGTACCGAGGGACAGGTCGGCCGGGCCGAGGGTGACGGCCGCGCCGATCGAGAGGATCAGCGCGGCCGTGAGCAGCGTCTTCAGCTCAGGGCCCCGGCCAGGTCCTCGACGGCGCTCACGTTGCGGACGCCGGCCGACGTGGACGAGAACGGGATGACCACGTACTTCTTCCGCTGGACGGCCGGCAGGTCCTTGAGGGTCGGGTTCTTCTCGAGGAACTGCTCCTTCTTGTCGGCCGGGTCCCAGCTCGCGTCGACCAGCACGATGACGTCGGGGTTGCGTTCGGCCACGGCCTCCCAGCTCGTGTCGCCCCAGTTGCCCTTGACGTCGGCGAAGACGTTGGTGACCCCGGCCGCGTCCATGATCATGCCGGGGGCGCCGCAGCAGGCGCCGACGCTGGGGGCGTCGCTGCCGCCGTCCCACCACAGGACCTTCGTGGCGGCGGGGGCCTTCTTGAGCCGGCTCTTCTGCTCGGTGATCAGCTTCTCGGCTCGCTCGGGGACGCCGAACAGCGTGGCCACGTCACGGATCTCGCCGAACACGTCGTCGAGGCCGAGCTTGGCCGGCTGGCTCCCCTTCGGGCAACCGGCGGGGGAGATGTACGTGCCCACGCCGAGCTTCTGCCACTCGGCCCGGTCGCCGACGCCCTCGTCGCCGAACGCGCTGCTGAACGAGGCGTAGATGAAGTCGGGGGAGGTCTCGAGCAGCTTCTCCTTCGACGGGTACTCCTTGGCCAGCACCGGGATCTTCCCGTACGCGTCCGCGAAGTCGGGGAGCACCTTGTCGTCGAGGTAGGCCGTGCCCGCCATCCGGTCCTGCAGGCCGAGCGCCAGCATGATCTCGGTGGCCGACTGGTTCATGGTGACCGCTTTGGCCGGCGGCTTGCTGACCGGCACCGGGGTGCCGCAGTTGGTGATCGGGGCGGCCTGCGAGGGGGCGGGGGCTTTGTCATCCCTGCCGGAGTTGTCTCCGGAGGCGCAGCCGGTAAGCACGAGCAGAGCGACGACGATGGACGGCGCGAAAACGCGCCAGGACACAGGAGACCGCACAGCGGACCGCCTTCCAGCACCTCGTGGACGGGTCGTTCGGTGCCGTGGCCGGTCTCCTGGCTGACGGGGTGGTGCGCCGGTGGCCGGCCTTCCCAGGCTCTTGCGAGCCCAGTGACCTTGGGTGGCCTCCAGCTTCCCGATCACAGTGGCGAGGGCCGCGCCGGTTTCTTCACCGGCTTCCCGAGCACCACGGCGAGGCCACTGTACGACCCCGCGCCGCCGCCACGCCTGCCGGAGGCGTGATGATCACACGACGCCCGGCCGCCGTCGGTTCCCGGTTCAGATGAGGTAGAAGTAGTTCGCCCCCAATAATCGACAAGGATTGATATCCGGACAGATCGGTGCGATGCTGCTCTGGGAGCGCTCCCATCCCTCGTCCCCGAAGAATGGAGCTCAGACCGTGCATCCCCGAAGATCCCGCCGGTCCGGCCGCGTGTTCGTCCTACTGCTGGCCCTGGTGGCGAGCATGCTGCCCTTCACCGGCGCGGCCCACGCCCACGGCACCATCGTCAGCCCCGCGTCCCGCGCCTACCAGTGCTGGCAGTCCTGGGGCAACCAGCACATGAACCCGGCCATGCAGACGCAGGACCCCATGTGCTGGAACGCGTTCCAGGCCAACCCCGACACCATGTGGAACTGGATGAGCGCGCTGCGCGACGGCCTGGGCGCCCAGTTCCAGGCGCGCACGCCCGACGGCCAGCTCTGCAGCAACGGCCTGTCCCGCAACGACAGCCTCAACCAGGCCGGCGCCTGGCGGAGAACCAGCATCAGCAGCAACTTCACGGTGAAGCTGTACGACCAGGCGAGCCACGGCGCCGACTACTTCCGGGTCTACGTCAGCAAGCAGGGGTTCAACCCGGCCACCCAGAAACTCGGCTGGGGCAACCTCGACTTCATCACGCAGACCGGCCGGTACGCGCCGGCCCAGAACATCTCGTTCAACATCTCGACGTCCGGCTACACCGGACATCACATCCTCTTCGTCATCTGGCAGGCCTCGCACCTCGACCAGGCCTACATGTGGTGCAGCGACGTGACGTTCGCCTAGTGAAGGACCGGTCCAGCACATCGTGCGGTGTGCTGGACCGCCGAGGAGCGACGATGAAACGCTACTTAGGAGCGGCGGCGATCCTGCTGGTCGCGAGCGCGGGCGCGGTCGTGCTGCGAGCCGACCCGCCCGACGTGTCCGAGCAGCTGCTGACCCGACTGCGAACCACGCTCGAACAACCGGCCGCGGCGGGGCACAACCACCACGGCACCCAGCCCGCCGTCGATGAGAAGACACCGGTGGTGTGCGGGGTCCACGTCTACGGCTTCGAACCCGCCCAGGCCGCTGAGCTGGCTGACGTGCGTACGGTTTATGGCTTTCACCTCTGCGGGGTCGCCGAGCCGCTCCGACCGTGGGACGTGGCCGTCAAACTGGCCGGGCCGGTGATCGTCGACCTGTCCTCCGACCCGCCGGGCGTCCAGGTCGTCGAGGCCACCGAGACCATCCGGTACGTCGACCGGCTGCGCGAGATGTTCCCCCCGAAGTACGCGGACCTGGCGTCGAAGGAAGCCCTGACCGCGACCGAGATGAGCGACCTGCGCGGCCGCTACGACGACGCGGCCGGCCTCTGACACCCGCAGCCGGTCCGTTGATCACCGTTGTCAGAGGAGCGCGCCCTCCGCCGTGCTGTGGCCGGCCAGGGCGGCGCGCAGGGTCAGGCGGTGGCGGCGGCGGATCTCGGCCTGCTCGAACGCCTGCCGGTCCTCGGCCGACTCGGGCAGCAGCGCCGGCACCGGACGCGGCCCGCCATTGTCGTCGACCGCGACCATTACCAGGTGGGAGGTGGCGACGACGGTCGGGGGCACGGCCCGGTCCCAGCGATCAGCCGTGACCCGTACGGCGACCTCCATCGAACTGCGCCCGGCCCACGTGATGCGCGCCTGCACGTGAACGACGTCGCCGACCCGTACGGCTTGAAGAAAGAGAGTCTCGTCCATCGCGGCCGTGACCGCGGGGCCGTCGGAGTGGCGGGCCGCCACGACTCCGGCGACCGAGTCGATCAGGTTGAGAATGCGCCCGCCGTGGACCGTACCCATCAGGTTGGTGTGGTGCTGGTCCATGATCTGCGACAGCGTCAGTTCCGAGGCCGACGGGGGTCGCCCGTGATCGGTCATCGTGGCACTTCCGTTCGTGTTCCCTTGCCTTGCCCGGCAGCGGTAGCCCCGGGCGAGCGCGATCCTAACGCGGCGATCAGGCCCCCTCCGGCACGGAAACTGGCGTTGTGGCGCGGGTCGCGCGCAGTGCCGACCCGCGAAAAGCCGACAACGTCAGGCCGCTCGCCGCGAAGGCCCAGCCCGCGCGGGCGGCTTTCAGATGGTGGACATGGATCTCCGCGAGGCCGCGTTTTGTCGTACGGATGTTCGAATATGGGCCTCGTGTTGACAGCGATGCGGCAGGTTGGTCAGGACGCGGCGAAGCTCGCCGCAGCCGATCTGTGGCCGGTGCCCGAGCATCAGATCGCCGATCTGCTGCGCGCGGCCCACCGGCTCGAACAGGCGGCGCTCGTGATGCAAGCGCGGCTGGTGCGCGAGGCCGACGCGCTGGGTCAGCCCGCGGCGCAGGGCTATCGCGCCACCCACAGTTGGGTGCGCGACCGCCACCAAACACGGGCCGCGGCCACGGCGTCGGCTAGCTCTGGCTCGTCCTCGATGAACGTCACGTACGACGAGGTCGCTCCCTTTGACCGGACCGGCCACTCCAAAGCAGGAAGATCCCGCATTTCGGCAGCCAACGAGGCTGCCGACCCCTCGCGGCCCCTCACCGCGCCGGACTGCCCGGGCAGCGCGCGGCCGGTCCCGTCGCGAGGCCCGGGACCGGAATCGCCAGATGCTCCCATCATGTTGGCCAGCCTGCCAGCGCCCAACAGAGGTAGATAGCCCCGGCTGAAGCCTACGCGAAACGATTGACATCCCACCGTTCCTGAAGGGCGACGATGAGCTGCAGTCGCCGGCCGCTACACGGCTCGCCGCGTCAGATCCAGCACGAGCGCGTCGAATTCTGGCGAATCCTCAAAAGGCTTGACGAGCCAGGTGCCGTGGTGGGTGATGATCGACGCGGACCACAGCCAGCGGTGTGGATCATCGCTCTCCTTGGCCGGGTCCGCCCACATCTCACACAGTCCCGCGAACGCCGGCGGGCCATCCTCCGGGTGCATTCTCTGCACCAGTCAAGGCCCTGCGGTCAGATCGTGCAGCCCATCCCTGACACTGGCGCGATCGGGTCCCAGCGCGATCAGGATCCCAGCGCCGAGGTGAACGTCCCCTTTGAGCAACGCCGCTCTTCAAACGATCGCCGGTATGAGGCGTGCAGCCCAGTCGTCGGTCGTGGTCACAACCCGACGGTAAGCCTGTACCCGGGTATCAGATGCAAGTCCCGAAACAGGACGCCGCCCCGGGCTCGCCAGGCATCATCGCCGCGTGCAGGCCAACCCTGCCGTCGTGGACGACTTGCCTGGGCAGAGCCCGGGTTGGCCGGTCAGGCGGCGCCGGCCTGCAAGCTGCGGACGTACCCAGCGATGCCGGCCATGGTGAAGTCGTCGGCGACGCTGTCGACCAGGATCAGGTCGTTGATGCTGTTGTTGGTCCGCAACGGCAGGATCCGCTGATATTCGGGTGAGTTGTACCAGGCCTCAGCGGTCGCGCGGTCGGCGAACTGGATCAGCACGACGCTGCCGGGCCACGCCCCCTCCACGACGGTCGGGTCGCTCTGGGCGAGGATCTTCCCGCCGAACGCCGCGAGAGTCGCGTCGACCTGTTCGAGGTACGACAGGGCGCCCTCGTTCGGGACGCCGCCGGGGATCCGCAGGTGGTTGATCAGGTAAGTAGCCATCTAAGCTCCTCCACTCGTTTGGATTACGCTTGGAATCTAACAGGCCGCGGTAAGATTCCGTACGTAATCTAAATCTCAGTCAGTGCACTAGAGGGCCAGGAGTCGACATGAGCCGAAACTCCAAGACGGTGGCGGAGCGAAACCGTGCCGAAGTGATCACCAACGCCGCCCGGCTCATCCGCCGTGACGGTACGGGCGTCCCGCTGAGCGACTTGATGGCCGCCGCGGGCCTCACCAAGGGAGGGTTCTACAAACAGTTCGGCTCGAAGGACGAGCTCGTCGGCCTGGCCGCGACCGATGCGTTCAGCGAAATTTTAGCCTTGATGGGGCGCCTGCGAGACGAGGCGGCGGACACAGCCGACGCCCGCGAAGCCCTGCTCACTGAGTATTTGTCCACCATGCACCGCGATGATCCCGGCTCCGGCTGCGCCAACGCCGCGCTGGCCACCGACGCGGCCCGCGCCGGTGACGGGAGTCCCCTTCGTGAGGCTTACCGGACCGGGATTACGACCACACTCACGAAGCTGGAGAGTTACTACGACGATGACCGCCGGCGGAACGCGATCAACACCCTCGCGGCGATGGTCGGCGCGATCTCTCTTGCCCGGGCAACCGCGGGCACGCCGCTATCCGACGAGATCCTCGAGACAGTCCGGCAGACGTTGATGGCCGACCCTGGAAAGACCGACGTCCCCCTCAGCACGCCACCGATTGCCTGAGCTGATCATCCTCGACATGCGCTCGGCGGGCGGGTACACGGCAAAGCGAGTCCGTGGCAGGCCGGACGCGCCCTGCCGTCGAGTGCGAACCCGCAGCGCAACGGCTGGCGGCTCAATACCGACGCCTTCGCCCGTCGGAACGGTCAGTCGTCGAGTTCGCGTCCTTCCCGGTAGGCGGCGGCGAGCGCCGACAGGATCGCGAGGCCGTCGTCAGCGGGGAGACAGCTCGCCTTCGAGTGCGGGCTGCACTGTTCCCAGTCGGGGAGATCGGCGGGATCCGGGCCGCCGACAGCCAGGCAGGCTTCGTGTTGGCGAGCGCGGAAATAGAAGGGCTCGCCGCCGGGAAGCCGGCCCTCGACCTGGACGGGAGCAGCCGTACAGGTCAGTTGAGCCTGCCAGCCTCGCGCCCTCAGTCTCGCGAGGGCGGCGAGCCTTCCCCGCTGCCCCCTGCCGGCCAGTGGCCTGAAACTGCGTCATGCTCTCCCGCACGGGGCAGGCGCTCGGCCGTTCGAACAGCGGGCTCAGCTGTTGCGGGGGTCGTCGGACGGGTTCGTGTACTCGATTCCGAGCGGGCCGATGGCGGTGACCTGAGTTACGTACTCGCCGGATCTGGCCCAGTGGAAATGGGGGGTTCCGCTGGGCAGGACGACGACGCTGCCGGGCGGATAGGGCTGGAGCTGTGTTTCGTCGAATTCCTCGCCGAGGCCGATGTAGAAGACGCCGGAAATGACCGTGTAGACGCGGTCCTCGATGTGTCGGTGCGGCTGGAGCTTGACGTCGAGGGGCACCTTGACCCGGATCGTGAAGAGGCCCGGTTTCGTCGGGTCGCCCACCACGACGGCGAGGCGGACCGTCGGGGGAAACGCGGGGAACGGCTGCCAGTTGATCTGTTCCGGCAGGATCGCATGGAAGACGGCCTGGTCCGGTTGATGATCAGGCATCGCGAATCCCCCCGGTTGGTGACGCCGCTGCCACAAATCGTATTGCCGGCCAGGCGGTCCGCGACGGTGAGTTGGGTGACAGTCAACGATCAAGGCGAGAGGTGGGGGCGGCGGCACGGCGGGGCGCGGGGACCGCGGACGATCAGCGCCGTGTCACAGCGCGGGGGGCTGTCCGGTCGTAGGGGGTGAGACAGGGGAATCAGATACGAAGGGTGTGACCGAGATGAAGATCGCGGTGCTGGGCGGGACCGGCCTCATCGGTTCGCAGGTTGTCACGCTGATGCGTGAGCACGGGCACGACGCCGAGCCGCTGTCCCCCTCGAACGGGGTGGACCTGCTGAGCGGCGAGGGCCTCGACAACGGGCTCAAGGGCGCCGACGTCGTCGTCAACCTGACCAACTCGCCCACGTTCGACGAGAAGTCGCCCGGCTTCTTCCACAAGACGATGGACAACATGCTCGACGCGGCCGAGCGTCAGGGCGTCGGCCACGCCGTCATCCTGTCGATCATCGGGGTGGACCAGGTTCCCGACCTGGAGTACTACAAGGCCAAGGTTCTGCAGGAGGAGCTGCTCAAGGCCGGCCCGGTCCCGTGGTCGATCGTCCGCGCGGGCCAGTTCTTCGAGTTCGTCCCGTCGGTGATCAAGATGGGGCTGGACGGCGACGTCGCCCACATCCCGGCCACGCCGGTGCAGCCGCTCGCCTCGGCCGACATCTCCCGCGCGGTGGCCCAGGTCGCCGCGGGCAAGCCCCTGCTGGCCGTCAAGAACGTCGCCGGGCCCGAGGTGTTCGCGCTCGACGAGCTCTGTCGGATCGCGGCCCAGGCCAAGGGCGTGTCGACGCAGATCGTCACCGACCCGTCGGCGGGCATGTTCGGCGCGGTGCAGGGCTCGGTCCTGACCGCCCCCGACGACGCCACGCTCACCACGACCACCTACCGCGAGTGGCTCGCCCAGCAGAAGTAGCCCGCTCGCTGGATGAGGGTTGTTCAGGGCCGACCTCGAGTTGCACCCAGCCGCAGGTTGACCGCTTGGTCTCAACCGCCCTGAACAACCCTCATTGCGCCCGCACGACGATGAGGTCGTGCGGGCGTTTTCACATGCGCTGGGCTCCAAGGACGGAAAGGAGCTCCAGCTTCTCGGCGCTCGGCGACCCCGGTGTCGCGGTGTAGACGACGAGCTGCTGCGACTGGTCGGGGTCGATCAGACGCTGGCAGTGGAGGTCGATCTCGCCGACCTCGGGATGCACCAGCCGCACCATGCTGCAGTACGGCCCGGCCACCGGATGCTCCCGCCACAGCTCCGCGAATTCCGGGCTCTGGCGCAGCAGCGCGGCCACGAGCGCGCCGGCTCGCGACTCCTTGCCGTCCCGGGTGTACGAGTTGTGCAGATCGGCCACGATCAGCCGGCTCTGCTCGTCCCGCTCCTCCGAGGGGTAGCCGAGCCGCGCCGCCGGGTCGGTGAACCAGCGGTAGTGCTTGCTGCGCGCCGCTCCGGAGAAAACACTCTCGTCGCCGATCAGCGCCACCGACAGCGGCGTCTGCAGCAGCGTCTCGCCGAGCGGACTGACGATCTGGGCCGCCGCACCCTGCAGACCGTCGAAGATGCGCCGCATCCCCGGGTTGATGTGGTCGGTGTCGGCCGGCCGCCGCCCGGTCGCGTAGCCGGCCAACCGGAACAGGTGCTCGCGTTCCTCGAGCGAGAGCCGCAGCGCGCGGGCCAGCGCCTCGAGGATCTGCTCGGACGGGTGCGGCCCGCGCGGCTGTTCGAGCCGGGTGTAGTAGTCGATCGACATGCCCGCCAGCACGGCGACCTCTTCGCGCCGCAGACCGCGCGTGCGGCGGCGACGGCCCCGGGGCAGGCCCACATCCTCGGGTTGCAGGGCCTCCCGCCGGGTGCGCAGGTAGTCGGCCAGCAGCGCGCGGTCCATCGTCAGACCGCCACGAAGTCCACGCGGGCCAGGTCTTCGGAGACGGTCCAGAGCCGGGCCGCGGCGGTGGCGTCCCGGGCCGGGCGGTAAAGCTTGAGCTCGGTCGGCTTGCCGGTGAACTGCCCGATGCCGTCGGGACCGTACAGCCGTCCGCCCTGGGCCGTCGCGCTCGTGGCGGCGTACAGGGCCGGTTGAAGTCCTTGATCGACGCCCTGGACGAAGAGGCCGAGCTTGGCCAGGCGCGCCATTACCGACTCGAGCTTGCCGGGCTTGTCGCGGCCCAGGTTCGGCCCGGCGGCGTAAAGGCCGGTCAGGGTCGTGCCCGGGTGCGCGGCGTTGCTGACGATGCCCCAGTCCTCGGCGCGCGAGCGGCGGTCGAGTTCGAGCGCGAAGAGCAGGTTGGCCAGCTTCGAGACCCCGTACGCCTTGATCGCCGAGTAGTTCGAGGTGGCCTGCAGGTCGTCCCAGTTGAGTTTCGCGTTGCGGGCGGCGCTGCTGGTCATCGTCGTGACGCGGGCCCGGCCGGCGCGCAACTGCGGCAGCAGCCGGGCGGTGAGCGCGAAGTGCCCGAGGTGGTTGGTGCCGAACTGCAGCTCGAAACCGTCGGCGGTGGTGTGCCGGGTCGGCGGGGCCATCACACCGGCGTTGTTGATCAGGATGTCGACGGGCCGGTCGACTGTCGCGGCGAACGCCGCGACCGAGTTCAGCGATGCGAGATCGAGCGCGGCCAGGCGTACGCGGGCAGTGGGAACCTCGGATCGGATGCGGGCCACGGCTGCCTCGCCCTTGGCCGGGTCACGCACCGGCAGCAGCAGGTCGGCGCCCTCGGCGGCCAGGCGCGTCGCCAGGCCGAGACCGACGCCGCTGTTCGCCCCGGTCACCACGGCCAGCTTGGTACTCACGAGAAACCCCCAGGTCAGTTGATGTCTGACTCAACTGTGTCGCGGCGGGAGAAGCGGAACCATGCTCTGCCGGGGCAAGGCTCAGGGCCGGTGCCAGCCCCGCAGCTTGAGAGGGCTGAGCACGATGTAGAGGCCGGTGATCAGGCCGTCGACGCAGGCCAGGGCGACCACCGCGACCGCCCGGCCGTCGATCAGGCGCACCGCGATGCCGGGCTGCCCGTTGACGTTCTCGACCGTCACCGCCGTCCCGGGCCGGCCCCCGAGCACGCTCAGCGTGAAGACCGCGACGTCGGCTACCCCCTCGACGGGCTCGTGAACCGATTCCACGAGCCCGCCGCTGTCACACAGCGCGACCACGTCGTGGGCCAGCAGCGCCTCGACGGCGGGCAGGTCACAGGTCGCGCAGGCCCCGGCCAGCCGGCGTGCGGCTTCCATCGATCGGGGGGACGTCAGCCACGGTCGCCCACGCTCGCGCGCACCGGCTCGCCGCCGGTCTCGAACGCGCGGCGAGGGTGCTGCACCGAGGCCAGCGAGACGATGTCGCGCCCGAAGACAGCGGCCGTCGTCCAGACCGCGAGGACCCGCACCTTCCTCTCCCAGGTCGGAACGGCGAGCACGTGGTAGCCGCGGTGCATGAGCCAGGCCGGGAAACCCTTGATGACGATGCCGTGCCATTGGAAGATGCCCCGTCCGAGCCCGAGGGTGGCGACCACGCCGAGGCTGGCGTGCTTGTACGCCTTGACCCGGCCCCCGCGCAGCGCCGCGATCAGGTTCTTGGCCAGCAGCTTTCCCTGCCGTACGGCGTGCTGCGCGTTGGGTACCGTGGCGGCGCCCGGCACGGCCAGGTCGGGAACGGCGGCGTCGTCACCGGCGGCCCACGCGTCCTCGATCGGCTCGGCGTCGGTCCCGATGCGCAGGTCGGCGCGCACCATGAGCTGGCCGCGCGCGTTCACGGGCAGGTCGGTGTGGTTGTCGACCAGCGGGTTCGCGCCGTTGCCGGCGGTCCAGACGATCAGCTCGGAGTCGAACTCGTCGCCGGTGGAGAGGACGATGTGCCCGTCCGCGGCCGAGCGCAGCTGGGCGTTGAGGTGCACGTGGCCGCCGCGCTTCTCGAGCTGGTCGACCACCCACTTGCCGGGTCCGTCGGTCACCTCGGGCAGGATGCGTCCCTGCGCCTCGACGAGGTGGAAGCTCAGCTCCTCGCGGTGGATCTCGGGGTACTTCTTGACCAGCGACTGGGCCAGCGACAGCAGCTCGCCGAAGCCCTCGACTCCCGAGAAGCCGCCACCGACGAAGGTCGCGGTCAGCAGGCGCTGCCTTTCCGGGCCCTGCTCGAGCGTGGCGGCCTGGTCGAAAGCGGTCAGCAAGCGGTCGCGGATCGCCACGGCCTCCTCGACATGCTTCATGCCGATCGCGTGCTCCGTGACGCCCGGGATAGCGAACTTGCGGGTCACCGCCCCGGCGGTGACGACCAGAATGTCGTACGACAGGGGATAGTCCTCGCCGACGGCGGGCTGCACGACGACCGTACGGTGGGCATGGTCGATCTTCGTGACGCTGCCGTTGATCAGCTTCGTCTTGCGCAGGTGGCGCCGCAGCGAGACGGCCGCGTGCCGGGCCTCGACCGAACCGGCCACGACCTCGGGCAGGAAGGGCTGGTAGGTCATGTAGGGCCGCGGGTCGACCACGATCACCCGGGCCTCGTCGCGACGAAGCTTCTTCTCCAGTTTCCAGGCCGTGTAGAAGCCGGCGTAGCCACCACCGACCACCAGGATCGTGCGCACTGTGCCCTCTGTTCTCTCGCATGCGGGCTTTGTCGCTCGCTAAGACAAGACAGGCCGCCCGTTTGTGACAACCCATCACCCGAAGGCAGCGATTTTCTCCTTGTTCATCATCCAGTAGATGTGCTCGATGCCGTCGTCCGAGACGTCGAGGGTCACCATCACGATGAGTTCCCCGTCACGGCTGAAGACGGCGCCGGGCCGCCCGTTGGTCGTGACGAACCGCGCATCCATGCCCTCCCAGAAGTACGTGGAGAACGCGGCGATGAACTTCGCCACCCGCTCGGACCCGACGACGATCTTGCGGGCGGCGTTCTTGGCACCGTTGCCGTCGGTGATGCTGGCGACCTCGGCGGCGAACAGCTTCTCCAAACCCTGCAGGTCACCGGAGCGGGCGGCGGTGATGAAGGTGGCAAGCAGTTCCCGTTGGGCCGAGACCGAGACCGGCGCCTTACGCTCCCCGGCCACATGTTTCCGGGCGCGGCTCACGATTTGACGTACGGCCGGCTCGTTGCTCTGCAGAATGTCGGCGATCTGCCCGTACGGGTAGTCGAAGGCCTCACGCAGCACATAAGCGGCACGCTCGGTGGGGGAGAGCTTCTCGAGCAGCATCAGGACGGCGAACTCGAGGGCGTTGCCGGTCTCGGCGCCCAGATAGGGGTCGGCGCTGGTGTCGATCGGCTCGGGCAACCAAGGACCGACGTATGTCTCCCGGCGAACCCGGGCCGACTGCAGGTGGTTGATCGCGAGCCGGGTCGTGGTGGTGGCCAGGAAGGCGGCGGGATTCTCGACCGTCTCACGGTCGTACATCTGCCAGCGCATCCAGACGTCCTGCACCAGGTCCTCGGCCTCGGCGGCGGACCCGAGCATGCGATAGGCGATCCCGAAAAGGCGCGGCCGCACCTCCATGAACACCCTCGTGGCCTCGTCGAGGTCCCCCAAGCTCATTCGTCGCCCCCTCCCGGCATCTCATCCTGGCCCCGCGACCAGTCCGAAAGCCAGTGCCGGACCAGTGACGATCACCTCCGTCACGGTTGCCCTGCCCGTCCGGTCAGCCCTGGTGAAGGGGCTGTTCGCCCCCCTGAACCGGGAGAGACCATGACTGACATCACCAAGCCGACCGTAGTCCTTGTCCACGGAGCCTTCGCCGAGTCGGCCAGTTGGAACGGCGTCATCGAACGTCTGGCCGGAGAAGACCTCGACGTGATCGCGGTGGCCAATCCGCTGCGCAACCTGGCGGGCGACGCGCAGTACGTCAACGACGTGGTGGACGAGATCGGTGGGCCGGTGCTGCTGGTGGGGCATTCGTACGGCGGCATGGTCATCACCGAGGCGGCGGCGGGCAACGACGAGGTCAAGGGACTGGTGTACGTGTGCGCGTTCGCGCCGGCGCCGGGGGAGTCGGCGTTCCAGCTCTCGACGAAGTTCCCGGGGAGCAGCCTCGGCGAAGCGCTGGCGGCGTACCCGGTGTCGACGGGGGGCAACGAGTTCGCAATCCGGCCGGACGTCTTCCATCACCAGTTCGCGGCCGACGTCACCGATGCTCAGGCCAAGCTGATGGCGGCTACGCAGCGGCCGGTCACCGAGGCGGCGCTGTCCACGGGGCTGTCGTCGCCGGAGCCCGCCTGGGCGAACCTGCCGTCGTGGTTCGTCTACAGCGACGGTGACCTGAACATTCCGGTTCAGCTGCACCGGTGGATGGCTGATCGGGCGGGGGCCAAGTCGATCCGGGAGATCGCGGGTGGGTCCCACGCTCTCAGCGTGTCCCGGCCCGAGGCGGTGGCTGAGGCGATCCTCGAGGCTGCTGCAGCGGTCTGAGCCGGCGGCTGCGCCGCAACACGTGGGGCCGGCGACGGGCATGACCGACCTCACGTGTTGCGGCCCGATCGTCTACAGAAGGGTGCCGACGGCGGCGGCGGCCGACTGCACGGCGACGGCGATCGCGCTGACCGCGCCCACGTGTTCGCCGGCTCGCTTCAGGGCGGCCAGGACGCGGTCGGGCCGGGGCTGGCGGGCGGCCAGCTCGGTCCGGGCCATCTCGACCTCGGCGCGGGCCAGGTCGGGCTCGTCGAGGGCCGACCGGTTCGCCTCGATCAGGCGGAGCACCTCGTCGATCCGGGCGGCCACCTGGTCGCCGCCGGCACCGTGCTGGGTGGCCTGGGCGCCCAGCCCGGCGGCCAGGTTGCCCGCCTCGATCCGGGCGTTCCCGCCCACCTGCATGCCGTAGTTGATGTTGGACATGTGATCAGCCCTTTCCGCCGCCGGCGACCTTGCTCATCATCGCCGTGGCTTTGGCGTTGAGGCCGACAGCCATGTTGTCGGCCTTGATCTGGCTGCTACCGGTGGCCATGAGGCCGTAGTTGAGGATCATGGTCTGCCGCTCGCGGACGTCCGACGCGTCGATGCCGTGAGCGTCGAGGAACTGTTCGAGCGAGTCCAGCACCCGCCGTTCGATGATCTTCAGGTAGTGCTCCTTGTCGGCGACCTGGAAGTAACGGTGGTAGCGCTTGTCCATCGCTTCCTCCCGGGGCGCGATCGTGGCGCCGTAGTTGAACGTGCGCTCCTCGGTGATCTCGCGGCGGTCCCGGCGCAGCGCCGAGCGCAGCGTCATCGGGCGGAACAGTTCGGCGACGACGACGAACGGGGAGCGGATCTGCCGGATGATCGTGATCGGTAGCGTGGCCGCCACGATCCGGCCGACCTGGCGGAACGTCGGGTACTCGCGCAGGTCGTCGACCGAGTGGTAGTCCTTGCGCAGCGGGCCGAGCAGCCGGTAGTCGGCCTCGACGTAGAGCTGCTCGTCGCGGTACTGCACGAACCGGACGAACATCGTCATCACCAGCTCACCGCTCCAGCCGGTGATCCGCAGCGCCAGGTAGGGCCGGGCCCGGTCCTGCGGGGTGTCCCACTGCCGCCTGATCACGTCGCGGCCCACCTGTTGCCGGGGCGCGCTGAGCGGATCGGGCAGCAACTCCGGCGCGACCGCGGGCATCGAGCCGTTGAGCAGATCGTCACCGGCCGCGAAGAGGCGGTCGTCGACGGTGACGCCGGGCAGGTTGAGCGCCTTGATCGCCCCGGCGACGTGGTCGTGCACCTCGGCGACGGTGAACCGGCGGATGGTCTCGCCCATCGCGGGCTTGCTGACGTCGGCGACGAACGACCACTCCTTCTCCTGTCCACCGAAGCCGAGGAACGGTTCGTAATCGGGGTAGACGGTCACGTTGCCGCGGTCGCGCGCGGCGAGGTCGGCGATGCGGCGGCGCATGTGGTCGGAGGCGGGTTCGGGGGCCTGGTCCGGGTCGAAGACCGATCGCCGTAGTTTCGGGGCGAGAACCCGGTACGAGGTGCGGAACCGTTCGAGGGCGACGACCAGCCAGCCCAGCAGCAGGCCCAGTCCGAACACCGGCCACAACGGCAGGAACAACAGCAGCAGGATGTCGGTGACGCGCTGCCGGCGACGGGCGGCGACGGCGTACTTGACGACGGTCGCGAGGTCGACGCCCGGGGACGAGGCGACCGCGCGGAGCGGCTGCTCGACCGTGCCGGCCAGGATGCGGCGGCTGAGCGCACTGTCGAGTTGCACGGCCGCGCACATGTACCGGGTGGCGTCGCGCGCGAAGTTCGGCGCGCCCGCGGCCGCGGCCGGTGTCGGCACGACGGGCGCCGGACGCTGGAACGGGGTGATCGGTGGGACGGTCGCGGTGGTCATCGGCCTGGTCGCCGTGGCCTGAGTACGCGTGGCGGTGGCGTTCCCACCGGTCGGCGGTGTGATCAGGCGGGGCCGGCCGCAGAGGGCGCAGACGAGGTAGGCGGAGGTGTTGTCGCCGCCGCAGTAGGTGCAGAGCATGGGTCGTTCTCCTCACTCGGTCCGGCGGCACGAGTCGCGTGCCTGCAGGCATCCGTCCGGACGGGCGGGCCGCGTTGTCGTCGGCGCCGTGGACGGGACGGTCGACGTCACCGCGGGCGTCTTCGACGGTGGCGGGGGATCGTCCACGATCATGCGGAAGGTCTGCAGAACCCCGCCGAACGCCAGCGCGGCGACGGCGGCGGCGAGCGCGAGACCGGTGGCGTCGGCGCGGCGGGAACGGTAGGCGCCCATCAGTCGAGGTATTCCAGCGGGACCGACTTGTATCCGGTGGCCTGCGCGGGGATCAGCAGCTCGTCGGCCTGGGCGGAGGCGACCAGTGAGTTGAGCGCGCTGTGCAGGGCGGTGGCGAGCGCCTCCTCCTGCCCGGAGCTTCCGTCGGCGAGGAACGCCGCCTTGGTGGCGATCCGGCCGAGCACCTCCTCCTGTGCCGCTCCGAAGCCGTACGTGACGACGTGTGGCCGGCGGCGCCATCCCTTGTCGACCAGAACGCGGAAGGCGTTCTCCCACTCGCCGTCGGTGGGCGCGCCGTCGGTCAGGAAGAACATGATCGGTCGCAGGACGGCCTTGCCCTGGGCGGTCAGGGCGGGAAGGTCGATGTCGATGCGCTCCCGGACCAGGTCGAAGGCGGCGCCGTAGTTGGTCATCCCGTCGCACGCGACCTCGGGCATGCCGGGCACGTACTCCATGTCGGTCATCTCGATGACGACCCACGGCTGCGTGGAGAACGCGATGATCGACATGTGGGCGAACTCGGAGACCCGTGGGCTGTTGGCGAGGGTGCTGTGCAGCTTCTGCAGGGTCCGGTTGAGGGTCTGCTCGTGCTGCGACATCGAGGTCGACACGTCGATGACGAGATAGGTGGGCAGACACTTCTGCCGCATGTGGTGCATGTCGTCGGTCATCGGCGGAACTCCGTTCGATAGTTCAGTTCGAGGCCAGGATGATGGCCAGGACCAGCAGGATGAGCAGGACGAGAACCGTGGCCGCGGCCCGGCGGCCGGAGTAGCTGGACAGATCGGGAGCCGGGCCGGGCACCGGCGCAGCAGGCGGCGTGACCGGCGTCGCGGATGGCACGCGCGGCGGCTGCGCGGTGACGGCCGGGCGGGGCGGGAGCGGCATGCGATCCACCGGCATTCGCAGGTACGGGCGCGAGTCGAGCACCGCGAGCAGGGTGGCCGCGGCCGGGCGCTGGGCCGGAACGGTCGCCAGCAGGCTGTCCCGCAGGATCTCGGCGAGGACCGGGTCGGGCAGGTCGTCAAGGGCGTGCAGGACGTGCACGGCGGCGCGTTCGCCGGTGAGCAGCCGGGCGACGAGCAACGCGACCCGGTAGCGGTCGGTGGTGGTGTCGGCCGGGCTGCTGCGCGGGGCGTGCGGGTCTTCCCAGTTGGGCTGGAAGATGTTGGTCATCCGGTGCCGGCCGCAGCCGTCCACGTCGATCACATAGGCGCTGTGGTCGGCCGGGCTGTAGAAGGCGTTGGAGTACGACCAGTCTGAGTAGACGAGACCGTAACGCCCGAGCAGCGCGGCCACCGAGACCAGGTCGTGGCTCACCCGCAACCGTTCCTTCCAGGTGGGCGGGGTGAGCCCGCGCCGGGCGAACGAGGCGTCGGGCCGGGCCAGCCAGTCGACCTCGAGGTAGCGTTCGGCGCTGCCCGGCGGAAAGGCGGCCCGGAATCTCGCCGGCGCCCGCGGAAGCACGCAGCCGACGGTCTTGCCGCCGTCGAGCAGCGCCGCGACCGGCCAGGACGTCGAGGCGGCGACCCGGTCACGGTCGGCCGGCGGCATGCTCGCGGGCAGGCCGATCAGCCAGTCGAGGCAGCCGGCGGCGTCCATGTCAGCCGGCTTGTGGTAGAGCTTGGCGAGCCAGCCGTCGTGGCCGGGCAGCGGGTGGATGCCGGTGCTCTGCCCGGCGCCGGGGCTGATCGAGGCGGGCAGAGGGCCGAGGTCGGCGAGGTCGATCGCGGCGGCCAGCGGCCACGCGGCGGGGGCGTTCACCGCCCGGTCCAGACCGTGACGGCGGTGCGGTCGTCCTGGAAGCCGCGGGCGTCGTACCCGATGTCGTTGAGGAACGCGCCCAGCGCGGGCGGATCGGACCACTGCCGGGCGAAGTACGCGTTGGCCTCGGACATCATCGTCCAGGCGTCGCCGACGCCGTCGCTGACCAGGGCGAGCACAGCGCCGGCGGGGAAGCGGTAGATCCGGCGCTCGGCCCGGCCGGGGTGCAACGGCAGGCAGGCGCTGACCGCGTTCGAGGCGATGCCGCCGTCGTCGGCCTTGAGATCACCCGCGAACGGTTCCCACCGCTCCCCGCGCAGCTGCCAGGCGGACACATCGCCGATCCAGGTGAACCAGCAGTCGCGCCCGTTCCGGCCGGAGTGGGTGTCGACGACGGCGACGATCAGCACGGCGCAGACGTCCTGTGCGGTGAGCCCGCGCCGGGCGGCCTCGTCGGTCATCCGCGCGCAGACGTCATGCAGGATGCGGCTCTCGTCGAGGGCGGCCGGGTCGGGGCGCCGCCCGAGAGCGTGGGCGATCAGGTCGACGGCGGCCTCGGCGGCGGTGGCGGCGCCCAGGTCGGATCGTGAACTGCTGGACAGCCCGTCGGCGACGGCGACGATGAGATAGCGGCCGGTCGGGTCACGGCCGAGCGCGTACGCGTCCTGGCGGGCGACGGCCGGTTCCTCGCAGCGGTGGCCGGGACCGAGCAGGGAGGCGGCGCGCACGGTGAGGTCGCCGAGCCGGGCCTCGTCGGCCGCGACGCCGGGCTGGGCGACCGGCTTGGGCAGCAGCCACGGCAGGGCGTGCGCGCGGGAGGGCCGCTGGCCGAAGACCGGGGGAGCGGGGTAGGTGGCCTCGCGGGTCAGGGTGGTGACCGGGGCCGGCGCGGCCGCTCCGGCCGTGGCAACCGTCAGTGGACGAGCAATCCTCTCCGGCGACGGCTCCCTCGCCGCCGGCTCCCTCGGCGCCGGCGGCAGGGGCGGCGCGTGCCGCGGGTGGCCGCCGGACGGTGGCGACGGGGCTCGGCGCTGACCGATCATCGGGCCGATCAGCTCGGTCTGCAGGGCCACGCCGGCGGCCAGGATCGCCGCCACTCCGGCCAGGGTGATAAGAAGGTCATTCGCGAAAAACTGCAATTCCAAGAATCCAAGGACAAGGACGGCGAAGATCACCGCCACGCGATCTACGCGAGGTGCCATGGCCTGGACGCTAGCAAACAGCCAGATCCACCGTTCGTACGAATTTCGGATGGCTGTCCGGTCGCTCGAAAAGAAAAGGCAAGTGGACGGACGACGTGCTCCGACCTCGGTCCTGGTCAGCGAGGAGCGGCAGATCATCGGGCTGTTCCCGCGTTGATCGAAGAGGTTGTCCATCGTGGAGATCAATGTCCACAAAGCCGCTAAGCCGACAGTTCATGGAACGAAAGGGTCGTACTTTCGTCGCCGACTCGTCGCCGAAATACGTAATCGACCTGACCGACCCGGGCGGCGATAATCACCCGTCACGCACGCGCCCTGAGAATGCGGACTACCTCTCAGGAATGCACTCTGGCCGCTGTCCCCGCCGGCCGCGGGCGGCCGCTTGGCCCGCTTGTCGCTGCTCGTTCTTCCGGAGGTTCATGTGGTGGCCCGTCTAGGTGGCGTCCGGCCAGTGTCTGTGCCCGGCGGCGTGCGGCGGGACCTCAGGAGGCGGTGAGTGGCTGCTAAATTCGCAGTATGGGTGCTCGGGTGCGGCGGGATGACCGGGAATGCCCTCTGTCCACGACTGTGCAGCACGTGGGGGAGTGGTGGACGCTGCTGATCCTGCACGACGCCTTCGACGGCTTCACGCGGTTCGACGAGTTCGAGGCGAACCTGGGGATCTCGTCGAGCATGCTGACCAGCCGGCTCAAGACGCTGGTGGCCGAGGGGATCCTGCGGAGGCGGCGCTATCAGGACAACCCGCCGCGATACGAGTACGTGCTGACCGAGCTGGGGCGCTCGCTGCGGCCGGTGGTCGTCGCGCTGGCGGCGTGGGGCAACAGCCGGCTCGCGCCCGAGGAGCGCAGCATGATCCTGGTCGAAGCGGCGACGGGTGACGAGGTGGACCCGGTCGTGGTCGATCGCAACACCGGCAGGGCGCTGGACGACCCCGACGCGTACGTCTTCGCGGCCGGGCCGGCCGCGAGTCGGGTGATGAGGGCCCGTTACAGGAGCACGAAGAGCAGGGCGAGCGCGGCCGGAACGGTCTGAATGTAGAGGATGCGGCGGCTCGAGGTGATCGCGCCCACGATGCCGGCGATCGCTACGCAGGACAGGAAGAACACCTTGGCGCCGAAGTTGTCGGCGATCAGACCCCAGACCAGGCCGGCGGCCAGGAATCCGTTGTAGAGACCCTGGTTCAGGCCGAGCACTTTGGTCTGCTCGGCGAACGCGGGGGTCAGGCCGAAGGCGCGCTGCCCCCGCGGAGTGGTCCACAGGAACATTTCCAGGACCAGGATGTACGCGTGGATGAGCGCGACCAGCGCCACGAGCACGTTCGCCACGATGATCATCGGGTCAGGCTACACAAACCCTTGACAGTGGCCCCGGTCACAGCGCATAACTAACGTACCAGTTCGTACATTGATGAATTGCGAGGCGAACGCATGCGCTGTGGGCTGATCGGGGCCGGCATCGGCACGTCTCTGTCCCCGGCGCTGCACGAGGCGGAGGGCCGTGGTCACGGCCTCGGCCTCACGTACGAGTTGTTCGACACCGAGTCACCGGAAGCCCTCGTACGGCTGCTCGACAAGGCGGAGAGCGAGGGCTTCGCCGGGCTCAACATCACCCATCCCTTCAAGCAGCGGGTGGTCGGGCTCGTCGACCGGCTGTCCCCCCAGGCCCGGGCCATCGGCGCGGTCAACACCGTGGTCTTCGCCGACGGGCGCCGCACCGGGCACAACACCGACGCGTACGGCTTCACCGAGGCGTACCGCAGTCTCGTGAAGGGCCGCGTCGTGCAGCTCGGGGCGGGCGGGGCCGGCGCGGCCTGCGCCTATGCCCAGCTCACCCTGGGCGTCGAGCACCTGACCGTCGTCGACCCGGACGCGGGCCGGCGCGAGCAGCTCGCCGCCCGTCTCGACGATCCCCGCCTCACCGTCGCCGCGCCCAACGACCTGGCGGCGGCGATCGCGGACGCCGACGGACTGGTCAACGCCAGCCCGGCCGGCATGCGCTCCCACCCGGGACTGCCTCTTCCCGCACGCCTGCTC
Source organism: Actinoplanes solisilvae (assembly GCF_003999975.1). GTDB lineage: Bacteria > Actinomycetota > Actinomycetes > Mycobacteriales > Micromonosporaceae > Actinoplanes > Actinoplanes solisilvae. The sequence continues at coordinate 160,184 of NZ_RJAC01000021.1, forward strand.
CACCGCGGGCTGTGGGTCGCCGACATCGTCTACATGCCGGTCGAGACGCCGCTGCTGCGCGCGGCCCGCGACGCCGCACTGCGGGCGGCCGGCGGCACGGCGATGTGCGCCTACCAGGCCGCCGCCGCGTTCGAGCTGCTCACCGGGCGAACCCCCGACCTCCCGCGGATGCTGCGCCACCTCGACGAACTGCTGAAGCACCGCGAAGCCGCGTGAAACCCCCAGGAGCCCCCATGCGACCCACCCCGACCCAAGCTCCAGCCGAGACCCGTGACCTCCCCGAACCCCTGTCGCTGCGCCGCATGGTCGGCCCCGGCGTCGTCGCCGTCGGCATCGGCATGGCCGCCGGCGAGATCATTCTGTGGCCCTACCTGACCGCGATCGGCGGCCTCGGCCTGTTGTGGCTGGCCTTCTGCACCCTCGCCGTCCAGTTCGTCATCAACATGGAGATCGAGCGCTACACCCTGGCCACCGGCCAGACCGTGGTGGCCGGCTTCTCGCGCTGGTGGAAAGGCTGGGGCATTCTGATCTGCCTGGCCGGGGCCTTCCAGTACGTGTGGCCGGGCTGGGCGACCAGCGGTTCGACCGTGCTGACCTACCTGGTCGGCGGCGGCGACCCGGTCTGGATCACCGTGGGCACGCTGGTGGTCATCGGCATCCTGCTCTCGGTGTCCAAAGTGGTCTACACGACCGTCGAGCGCGTCGAGGTGGTCAAGGTCGGGCTGACCATCTTCTTCCTGCTCGTCGCGGTCATCTTCGTCATTTCGCTGAGCACGTGGGGCGAGGGTGCGAAGGCCACGGTCACCGAGTTCGGGCAGATCCCCGACGGCATCACGTTCACGCTGCTGCTGAGCGCCATCGGTGCCGCCGGCGCGGGTGGCGTACACAATCTGGTTCTCAGCAACTGGATCAGGGACAAGCGCTACGGCATGGGCGCGCACGTGCCGCGGCTGGTCTCCCCGATCACCGGGCGGGAGGAGGCGGCGGGCACCGACCGGTACGCCTTCGCGACCGACGAGGCCAACATGGCGCGCTGGAGGGTGTGGTGGAAGCGGGCCAACACCGAGCACCTGGCGACCTTCGTGGCGGTCTGCTTCGTGACCATCACGATCATGTGCCTGCTGGCCTACCAGACGCTGTTCGGGCGCGACGACCTCAAGAGCGACACGTCGTTCCTGCGCATCGAGGCCGGCATCCTGGGCGACGAGGTCGGCGGCTGGCTGAAGGTGTTGTTCCTGGCGGTCGCCGTGGTGTCGCTGTGGGCGGCGGCGATGGGGCTGCTCGACATCATCGGGCGGGTCGCGTCGGACTTCCTGCGGCGCAACTACACGATGGACTCGACTCGCTGGACCGAGCCGCGCATCTACCTGACCGTCGTGTGGGCCGAGATCGTGCTGGGCTCGATCATCCTGCTGGCCGGCTTCACCCAGCCGCTGGGCCTGCTGATCGTGTCGACCTGCGCGGCGTCGGTCGTGACGCTGCTCTACTCGATTCTGCTCGTGCGCCTCAACACCAAAGACCTGCCGGCCGCCGTACGGTTGGGTGGCTGGCGGCTGGGCGGAATGCTCATCGCCATCGGGTTCTACGGCTTCTTCGCTGTCGCGATGGTGGTCACGCAGCTGCAGAAGCTGTGACCGTGAGCAGATCCTCGAGGGCGGCCGCGCTCATCGGCCGCCCGAAGAGGTAGCCCTGGGCGAACCGGTAGCCCGCCTCGTGCAGCCGGGCCGCCTGGGCCGCCGTCTCGACGCCCTCGGCCACGGCGTCGATGCCGAAGTCGTCGGTGAAGCCGATCAGGTTGTTCACGATGATCGCGCCCGCCCGCCCGGCGGTCGCCCCGCTGACGAACGACTTGTCCACCTTGAGCACGTCGACCGGGCAGTCCATGAGCAGGCTCAGCGAGGAGTGCCCGGTCCCGAAGTCGTCGAGCGCGATGCGCAGGCCGAGCGCCTTCAGCCGGTGCAACTGCTCGACGGCCAGGTCGGCGGCGAGCACAGCGGTCTCGGTCACCTCGAGCATGAGGATCTCGGGGGCCAGCCCGCTCTCGGCGAGCAGGGCGGCGACCTGGTCGACGAAGCGGGGATCCTCGAGCTGGCGGGCCGAGACGTTCACGCTGATCCGCTTCGGGGCCCGGTCGCCGAGGCGGTCGCGCCACTCGACGGCCTGCCGGACGGCCTGTTCGAGCACCCAGCGGCCGAGCTCGACGATGAAGCCGTTGGCCTCGGCGAGCGGGATGAACGTGTCCGGGCCGAGCAGGCCGCGGTCGGGGTGCTGCCAGCGCAGCAGCACCTCGGCCCCGATCGGCTCGCCGCCGGGCAGCGCGATGATCGGCTGGTAGAGGGGGAAGAGCTGGCCCTCGGGCAGGGCGCGGCGCAGCTCGGCGGCGAGGCGGGCGGCGTCGTCGGCGGCCTCGTCCATGGCCGGGTCGAACCAGTGCCGTACGCCGCCGCCCGCGCTCTTCGCGGCGTACATCGCCACGTCGGCGCGGCGCAGCAGCTCGGCCGGCACGTCGCCCGGGCGGCTGGTCGTGACGCCGACGCTGGCCGCGGTGAGCACGACCTGCCCGTCCAGGTCGGCCGGCGCGCCGACGGTCTCGATGACTCGGGCCAGCAGGATCTCGACGTCCTCCGAGCCGGGGAGGACCAGGGTGAACTCGTCGCCGCCGAGCCGGGCGACCAGCGTCCGCTCTCCGGCGATCTCGGCGAGGCGCCGCGCGGTGACGTTGATGAGCTGGTCGCCGACATGGTGGCCGAGGCGGTCGTTGACGACCTTGAAGTCGTCCAGGTCGAGCAGGGCGACGTGGAACCGGGCGCCGTCGGCGAGCAGGCCCTCCACATGGCGTTCCAGCATCGCGCGGTTGACCAGGCCGGTCAGGCTGTCGTGGGTCGCCTGGTGGGTGAGCTTGTCCTGGTAGCGGTGCAGCTCGTCGAGGTGGGCGTCGACGGTGCCGAGCAGGCGCTGGTTGTCGCGCAGGGCCAGGATCTGCCGTACGACGACGAGGGCGGTCAGTGCCACGGCGACGATCTGCATGGCGGTGGTCTCGACCGGGTCGCCGGTGCCGGTCGAGAGCAGCAGCACGTCGGTGACGGCCACAGCGACGTACGGAAGGATGGTGATCTTTCTGGTGGGTCGGCGCGCCGCCGGAACACGGGGGCCGCTGCGGGCGTGGCGGTGCGCGGCGAGGTTGATGGTGAGCGCGGCGACCGGCACGGCCAGCAGGCTCGACGACAGGTAGGGCAGGGGGCTCAGGAAGGGGGAGAGGCCGCCGAGCGCCGAGCTGAGCGCGCAACCGCCGGCCAGGATGTGGATCGCCCGCCGGTCGAGGCCGCCGGCCCCGGCGAAACCGACCTTGACGAACGTCGCCGTGCCCAGGCAGGCCACCAGCATGATGGCGAGCATCGAGGCGGCCGAGCCGGTCTGCGTCACCCAGCGCTGGTGGTCGCGCAGCGTCAGGTGCCAGACGATCGCCCCGACGGTGATCAGCACCATCAAGGCGTCGAGGCCGAACCGCGTCCAGTCGGCCCGGCTGCGCTGCCACGACGGGAGGCGCAGCAGCGCCCACAGCACCAGCGCGAGCACGGCCAGATAGAAGCCGACGGTGACGGGACTGATCAGTTGCGAGGGTTGAGGGCCGCCGACGGCGTCGATCGTGTTGCCGACGGTGCCGGCTGTGAAGAACACTCCGGCCAGCGTGAAGTGGCGCCAGAAGCGGCGGGTGCGCGGGTCTCGGGCGGCTTTCCAGCAGGCGTACGTGGCCAGGGCTCCCCCGACGGGCAGCGTCAGCCAGCCGATGACCGGGTAGGACCACTCGTGCTCCAGGCCGACGAGCACCCAGACGAGGTTCGCCGCGACCAGCACCGCACCCGCCAGCTCGACGGCGTGCGCCCAGAACCAACGCGGCATGCGGCCCCCTCGATCGAAAACGTCGAGGGTGCATATCGGCCGGTGCGCCGCCGAGTTGAGAGCGGGCGCCTGACTACAGTTCTCGTGTACGCGAGTGCGGAGGTTGCGGATGGGGTCCGAGGCGACGAACGGCGAGCGGGTGCGGGACGCTGAGCGCACCCGGGCCGAGATCATCGAGATCGCGACGCACGAGTTCGCCGACCAGGGCTACGCCGGCGCCCGGGTCGACGAGATCGCGGCGAAGACCCGTACCACCAAACGGATGATCTATTACTACTTCGGCGGCAAGGAAGGGCTCTACCTGGCCGTGCTCGAAGAGGCCTACCGGCACATCCGCGCGCTCGAGCAGAAGCTCGACGTCGACCATCTCGAGCCGGTCGAGGCGCTGCGCAAGCTGGCCGAGCTGACCTTCGACCACCACGAGCAACACCAGGATTTCGTACGTCTCGTCGCGATCGAGAACATCCACTACGCCCAGCATCTGCTGAAGTCCGAGGTCCGCGACGGGCTGGCCGCGCCCGCCCTCGACGTGCTGCGAAGCATCATGACCCGGGGCGTGGCCGCCGGGCTTTTCCGCGACGACCTCGACGCCCTCGACGTACACATGATCATCAGTGCGTTCTGCATCTTCCGCGGCGCCAACCGCTACACGTTCCGCGCCATCTTCGACCGCGACCTGCTCGACCCGGGCCTGCGTACGCACCTGCGACAGATGATCGGTGACCTGGTCGTGGCCCACGTGACGCACGGTAGGACGTAATCGGTATGCCTCCAATGCATTGATGAACGTCTCTTGATGGCTAGTGTCGGAAGCCCCGACACCCCCTCAGGAGGCATCGATGCTTCTTCGACGGTTGGCGGCCGCATTCGTGGCCGCCGTCGCGATCGCCGGCGTTCAGGTCGCCGGCGCCGCACCGGCCAGCGCCGCACCCCGCGTCCTCTACTACGACGCGAGCCAGGCGCAGGAATTCGTGGCCGTGGTCAACCAGGGCGCGCAGATCTGGAACAGCCGCGCCACCAACGTGCGCCTCGAACCGGTCCCCGCCGGGCGCACCCCCAACATCCGCGTCTACGCCGACAACGGCTGGCCCCGGGCGCAGACCACCTCACTGGGCAACGGCCGCGTCTGGATGGGTCGCCAGGCGGTCAACCAGGGCTACCACCCGCCGCGGATCGCCGCCCACGAGCTCGGCCACATTCTCGGACTGCCCGACCGGCGTACGGGATTGTGCGCGGATCTGATGTCGGGCAGCAGCGCGCCGATCTCGTGCACCAACTCGTACCCGAACGCGCGCGAGCTGGCCCAGGTCGAGGCCAACTTCCGCACCTCGGTGGCGACGGCCCCGCAGACGTACGTCTGGCAGCCCGCCCTCTCCTGAGCGCGGCGCACGGCTCTTCGAACCTCAGGCGAGGACCAGACGGGGTTCGAAGAGCCGTGACTCGGCCGGGCCGGGGTGCTCGAGCTGGTCGAGGAGCGTCTCGGCGGCCGTACGGGCCATGGCCGTCACGGGAATCTCGACGTGGTCGACGGGGGACTCGAGCAGGTGGGCGATCTCGGACGGACAGATGGGGACCACGGTCACGTCGTCACGGTGCTCGCGGCGCAGCAGGCCGAGCAGCGGGGGCAGGGCCGCCTCGTGCTGCACGACGATGCCGGTCAGGGTGCCGAGCTCGCGGGTGACGGCGGCGAGCCAGTCGTCCACGCCGGCCCAGGTCGGCTCGCACACCCGTACGGTATGGGTCGGGCCCGCCTCGGACTGGAAGCCGTGAGCGGTGTGGCGGGCGTAGCCCTTGCCGGGCGGGCCGATCAGCTCGGGCGGCGACATGAGAGCGACACCGTCGGCGTTCCTCGCTCTCAGATGCCGGACGGCCAGGCGGGCGGCGCCGGCGAAGTCGAGATCGACGCAGGGCAGGCCGGTGTCGCTCGGCGAGCCCAGCACGACAGCCGGGATGCCGGAGAGTTCGAGCAGGCCGGCGCGGGGATCGGTCTCGTCGGTGTCCATGAGGATCACGCCGTCGACGAGACGCGAGCCGATGACACGTCGCAGGCCCTCGGCGCCCTCGCGCGGATCGATGAGCAGGACGTCGTGGTCGCGGCGCCGGGCCACCTCGAGGATCGTGCCGACCATGCGCTGGATGATCGCGGCGGTCAGGTCGTCACAGCGCGGGGCGACCAGGCCGATCGTGCGGGTGCGGCCCCCGGCGAGGGCCCCGGCCGCGGCGTCGGGGCGATAACCCAGATCCCGTACGGCTTGCAGCACGCGATCGCGGGTCTCGGGGGAGATGGGGCGGCGGCCGGACAGCACGTAGGAGACGGTGCTCGCGGAGACGCCCGCGGCCCGCGCGACGTCAGCGATGCGCGCCATGAAGCGAACGTAGCCGTTTGTCCCGTTCAGGCCCAGCGACTACTCGGTGCGGCTCAGGAGTTTCCGGAAGCTGCCGATGTTGGGGTATGCGCGGCCTCAGTCAGTGGTGGCGTCCGGTAGCCGTGCCCCTGATGGTCTGGCTGTTGCTGGTCGTCGTGGGCACCGGTGTGCTGCTGTGGCAGCAGGACAACAGCCGCGACGCGGTGGCCATGCGCTTCGACAACGGCGTGCGCGTGCTCGGCGACTTCATGACCGGCGTCGCCGCCGACGTGCTCGAGCGGGAACGCGTGCAGGCCCGCGCCTCCCTGTCCGACCCCGTGGTGCAGAAGCGGGACTTCGACCGGGCCGTCGCCAGCTTCGGATACCCGGCCGCTGTGCTGCTCGACGACCAGGGCCGTGCCTTGCAGACCGCCCCCGCCGACCCGAAGGAACTGGGCAAGGACATCGCCGTCCGCTACGAACATCTGCGCTCCGCGCTCGCGGGCCGGCCTGCCGTGTCAGGGGTGGTCGTCGCGGACGCCGAGGGGATCCCGGTCGTCGCGTTCGCCGTACCGTTCGAGACGTCGTCGGGGCGGCGGGTGTTCTCGGGGGCGATCCCGATCCGGGCCAGCCCGCTCGCCTCGTACTTCACCAGCGCGCTCTCGCTGACCGGCGCGCGGGTCCAGCTCGACGACTCGGCCGGCAACATCGTCGCGGGCACCGAGGCCTTCTCGACCCGTACGCCGACTCTCGCCTCCCAGGACGCCGCGCTGGCCGAAGCGTTGCGCGACGCCGCCGAAGGTCGCTACAGCAGCGCCGGCCATTGGTGGCGCTACGCCTCGGTGAAGGTCGACGGCACTCCGTGGCGGCTGTCGGCCACCGTGCGCGAGGACGTGCTCTACGGCTCGCTGCGCAACAACGAGGTCGCCGGCCGGGCGGCTCTGGCCGGGGCAGCCGTCGTCGGTCTGGCCGTCGTGGCCGCGGCCGGCCGGGCCCGGGCCAGCCGCCGTGACCTGCTGCTCAGCGAGCGCCGGTTCCGCAAGGTGTTCGACGGTTCGCGGATCGGCATGGTGCTCGCCGACTCCCGGGGGCGTTGCCTGCGGGTCAATCCGGCCGCGGTTCAGATCTTCGGGCGGGCCGAGGACGACCTGCTGGGCCGCCCGCTGGAGGACTTCACCCATCCCGACGACGCGGGGCTGAGCACCGGGCCGATGCGCGACTGCCTGGCCGGGCGGCTCGACGGCTTCGACCTCGACAAGCGTTACCTGCGGGCCGACGGCGAGGTCGTCGAGGCGTCGATCACCGCCTCGGTGCTGCGCGACGAGGACGGCCGGCCGCTGTACTTCGCCACCCAGATCATCGACACGACCGAGCGCCGCGCCCTGGAGCGCGAACTCGACCACGACCGGGCCGAGCTTGCCCGGCGGGCCCAGGAGCTGCAGGAAGCCAACACACACCTGGCCGACGTCATGGCGATGTTGAGCCACGACGTCCGCCAGCCCCTCGCCAAGATCGTCGGGCTGGGGGAACTGCTGCTCGAGGAGTGGGCCAACATTCCCGAGCACGCCAAGACCAATGACGTACGTCGAATGACCGTCGCCGGGCACCGGGCGAACGACCTCGTGACCGACATCCTGATGCTCGCCCAGTTCGACGCGGGCGCGATGCTGGCCCGGCCCGTGCGCACCGACGTCTCGCACGCCGTCCGCGAGGCGGTCGTCGCCCATCACGTCAGCGCGACCACCCCGGTCTCGGTCATCGCGCCCGACGAGACGACCGGCCTGGCCGACCCCGGTCAGCTTCAGCTCATCCTGGGCAACCTGTTGAACAACGCGACCAAGTACGGCCGTCCGCCGATCGAGGTGACCGTGGCGAACGCGGAGGAGCAGGTCGTCATCCGCGTCGCCGACCACGGTGAGGGCGTGCCCGCCGATTTCGTGCCGCACCTGTTCGACCGGTTCGCGCGGGCCGGCTCGGGCGTCGCCACGACCACGGCGGGTACGGGTCTCGGGCTCTACCTGGTGCATCAGCTCGCGCAGACCGGTGGACTCGATGTGTCGTACGAGCAGAACCACCCGCACGGCGCGGTCTTCACGGTCACCGTGCCGCGGGCCTCGCCCGGCTCGCGGCTGCGTACCGCCGACGAGGCTGAATCCGTACGGGCCTGAGGTTCTAGCGGTTCGTCAGGCGCTCGGCGTTCTCGGTGTAGCGGGCGCCCCTGATGTCGATCGCCGCGGCCGCCTCGTCGATCTCGCGAAGGTCGTCGGCGGTGAGCTCGATCTGGTCGGCCCCGATGTTCTCCTCGAGCCGCGAAAGCCGTCGGGTGCCGGGGATGGGGACGATCCAGGGTTGCTGGGCGTGCAGCCAGGCGAGCGCGATCTGCGCGGGGGTGGCGCCCTTGTCGTCGGCCTTGCGGCGCAGCAGGTCGACCACGGCCTCGTTGGCCTGGCGCGCCTCGGCCTCGAAGCGGGGCAGCGTGGCACGCATGTCGTCGTCGGCGAAGGCCGTGTCGCGCGTGATCGCGCCGGTGAGGAAGCCCCGGCCGAGCGGGCTGAACGGGACGAAACCGATGCCCAGCTCCTCGGCCAGCGGCAGAATCTCGCCCTCGGGACGACGGAACCACAGCGAATACTCGTACTGCAGGGCGGTCACCGGCTGCACGGCGTGTGCCCGCCGTACGGTCGCGGCGGCCGCCTCGGACAGGCCGAAGTGGCCCACCTTGCCCGCCGTGATCAGCTCGCCGACGGCGCCGGCCACGTCCTCGATCGGCACGTTCGGGTCGACCCGGTGCTGATAGAGCAGGTCGATCCGGTCGGTGCGCAGCCGTCGCAGCGATGCCTCGACCACGACGCGGATGTGCTCGGGCCGGCTGTCGACGCCGCTCTGCCGGCCGGCCTCGTCGATCGCGAACCCGAACTTCGTCGCGATCACCACCCGGTCCCGCAGCGGTGCCAGGGCCTCCCCGACGAGTTCCTCGTTCACGAACGGGCCGTACACCTCGGCGGTGTCGAAGAACGTGACGCCCCGATCGACCGCCGCCCGCAGCAGCTCGATGTTGGCCTGCCGGTCGGGTCCGGGGCCGTACCCCTGGCTCATTCCCATCGCCCCGTAGCCGATCGACGAGACCTCGAGCCCGTTGCCCAGCACGCGTGTCCGCAAAGTCATGCCCTGAGGCTACGACCGGCCGCCCGTCGCCGAGAGGCCGTCCGATAGCGTGAGCAAGTAAACAAGCGATGACATAACTCGGAGGCCCGCGATGACGAGCGCGCTGTTGGTCATGGACGTTCAGGAGGCGGTCGTAGCCCGCTATCCCGATGCCGCATATCTGCCCCGGCTCGCCGAGGCGATCGCCGCGGCGCGGGAAGCGGGCACCCCCGTCATCTATGTGACGGTCGGCTTCCGGCCGGGCGCGCCCGAGGTCAGCGTGAACAACCGCATGTTCGGCCGGTTGAGGGGGACGCCGCACCACGCCAACCCGATCCACGCGGCCGTCGCGCCCCGGGACGGCGACATCGTGGTGACCAAGCGTCGGGTCAGCGCGTTCGCCGGCAGCGACCTCGACCTCGTGCTGCGGGCCGGCGGCATCGACCACCTGATCCTGACCGGCATCGCGACCAGCGGAGTCGTGCTGTCCATCCTGCGCGAGGCGGCCGACCGCGACTTCCGCCTGACCGTGCTGGCCGACGGCTGCCTCGACAACGACCCCGAGGTGCACCGGGTGCTGACCGGCAAGGTCTTCCCGGCCCAGGCCGACGTGATCACGGTGGCGGAGTTCGCCGGCGTCGCGAACTGAGGCGGTGAGCCCTCGCGCGGAGGCGGAGCGCGCGACGACGCCGGCGGGGCGGATTCGGTGGATGGGCCACCGCCCGCCGGCGTCGTCGCGGCGGATTCGCAGCCGGGGGTCCGTGGGGCCGGAGCCGGCTTCACGGGGCCGTTCGGGGTGGCCCCGATCGACTGGAATCGATGGCGTAAGTATTGCCGCGATCGGCGGGCCATGTCAACAACTTCCGGAAACATCGCGGTAACGCACGTACGGTGATTCTGCTGGTCGGGGTCGAGGAACCCTTCGGGGAATCGTGCGCTGCCCTGGGGTCGTACGGAATGATGGCGGTTGAATTTCCGAAAGTTCCGGAGAACTGTCCGACGTTTCGGGACGGCTGTGCGGTCGCGGATGGGCGCACCGATAGGATCGCGGTCGCGCGGAAGGAACTGAGAATGTTCGGAATGGGTCAGAGGCCGGGCGACTCGTGGAAGTTGATCGAGCAACATGTGCGGCCCGACTTCCGCAGGACGGTCGTGTTCGGGCTCGTCGCGCTGGCCGCGCTGATCGCCGGCAGCCAGATCGGCAACATCGACTCGGCCTCGCTCAAGGAGCGGCTGATCGCGTGGGGCTGCGCGGTGCTGGTCGCGGTGGCCGGCATCCTGTCGACGCGCACGGCCTCGCGCGAGGTCCACCGCATCACCCAGGCGCGAGCCGGCGCCGTGGCCGCGACCCCGCTTCGCCTGGTCACCCAACTCGGCGGCTATCTGATCACCATCTTCGCCGTGTGCGACCTGCTCGGCGTGGGGCTGCAGCACCTGCTCGTGGGCGGGGCCGTCACCGGGGTCATCCTCGGGCTGGCCGCGCAACCTGTGCTGGGCAACCTGTTCGCCGGGCTGGTGCTGCTGTTCGCCCGGCCCTACCTGCCGGGGCAGCAGGTGCGGGTGCTCTCCGGCGCGATCGGCGGCCCCCACTACGGCACGATCGTCTCGGCGGGGCTGCTCTACACCGTGCTCGAGACCGCCGAAGGGCCGCTGAACATCCCGAACTCGGCGCTGCTGGCCTCGGCCGTCGGGCCCTCCGACGGCGAGCCCGACGACGGGCCGGCCGACCCGTCCGACCCGGTGCCGCCGCCCGCCGACGACGCGGCCGCGATCGCCACCGCCGCCGCCACCGCCGCCGCGCTCGCCGAGACGGCCGACGAGACAGGACGCAAGAACGGTGGCGCCGACCAGGCATAGTTGATCTGTGCGCCTCATCCTGAACGTTCTCTGGTTCATCTTCGGCAGCGGTTTCGTGCTCGCCATCGGGTACGGGATCGCGGCTCTCATCTGTTTCGCGCTGATCGTGACCATCCCGTTCGGGATCGCCGCGATGCGCCTGGCGGTCTACTCGCTGTGGCCGTTCGGACGCACGGTCGTCAGCAACCCCCACGCGGGAGTCGCCTCCGGCATCGGCAACATCATCTGGGTCGTCGTCGCCGGCTGGTGGCTGGCCCTGACCCACATCGCCACCGGCATCGCCCAGTGCGTGACGATCATCGGCATCCCGTTCGGCATCGCGAACTTCAAGCTCGTGCCGGTCGCGTTCTGGCCCCTCGGCCGCGACATCGTCGACCTGACCGATTAGTTCCCGCGCGCCGGCCCTACGCCGCCTCGACCTGCGACGTGTCAGGCCGACGTCCTCGGGCGGGCTGCTGGTCGACTACGCGGTCGCCACGTGACGCTCAACACCGGGTGTGCTGCGCGCCGGTGTGGTGGGGTACCACGCCCCTCGTAACCCGGGCCGGGGAGGAACCAGGGGAGTTCCCTGGCTCGGCCCGACGGGTCGGAAGGCGAGAGTGACGTCATGGACAACACCTACGCGTACGGGCCGGTCGTGACCCGCGACCGCAGCCACACCCTGTTCGCGCAAACGATGGCGTACGTCGCCGGCACGGCCGGACTGTTCGCCCTCGGCGCCTACCTGGGCCGCAACCTGACCGGCGGCCCGGCCATCATCGCCTACATCGCGTCGTTCGCGGCCCTGATCGGCATGCAGTTCTCGGCCCGCCGGTCCCGCGAACTGACCATCGGGCTGCTCGCGGCGTTCGGCTTGTTCATCGGGCTGGCGGTCGCGCCCACCCTGGCGTTCTACGCGTCGCAGGACCCGCAGGCGCTGTGGCAGTCCGGCGGGGCGACCGCCCTGTTCATCGCCGGCTTCGGGGCGGCCGGGTACGCCACCCGGCGTGACCTGTCGAAGCTGGCCCGGTACGCGTTCTGGGCGCTGGTCGCGCTGATCGCCTTCAGCATCGTGCTGATCTTCGTGAACATCCCGAACGGGGCGCTGATCTACGCGATCCTCGGCCTGGTCATCTTCGCGGTGCTGACGATGGTCGACTTCCAGCGGTTGCGCCGCAATACCGACATCCAGTCGGCGCCGCTGCTGGCCGCATCGATCTTCCTGGACATCCTGAACGTGTTCCTGTTCTTCCTGACCATCTTCAGTGGTCGCAGCGACAACCGTTGACTTCGTTGTTGTGCCTCTGGCTCCGCTTTGCTCCGCGGCGATCTGCGCCTCGTAGAGAGCCTCCGGGCTCGGGGGCTGCCGTGGAGGCCCGGTGCAGGCATCTGGTTCGCGCAGCCGTTCCCCTGAGGCCCAGACGCCTCACCCATGACGGCCGGTCGCGGTGGCTGTTTGGCTCGCCGTCGTGCCTGATACCAGGAGACAGGGCTCTCCCCGGCTTGATCGTTGTGCTGATCCTTGATGTAGGGGCCTCGACCGCATTTCAGGGGCCTGAAACCAGGATCTCGGATCGATCATGGACGGGGAGGGGCCTGTATTCCTGAACTTGGGAACTGTCGTCCGGCTGGACTGCTTGTCAGCGCAACCGGGTGGCACCGCGCGGTGTGCTCGCCGTGGATTGTGTCAAGCCCCGGGTTTGATGGAGAGTTGGTTAGCTGGTTTCCAGGGTTGCGGTGACCGGGTGGGTCATCGCGTGTAGGGCTTCGTGTTCGGCGGGTGGGACGTGGTCGAGCTCGCCGT